>OZ242324.1:1302500-4821530 GCA_965208255.1 Longimicrobiales bacterium | reverse complement strand
CACCGAGCAGACGCACGAGTTCGGCCTGGCTGCCGACTTCCCGGTTCTCCAGGACTTCCGCGATCGCCGCCCGGCGCTGCGCGGGAGCTGTTCGTCGATCTGACATTTTGGCAGAATCCTGGCGAGGGTGCGCGGGTCGGTCTGACATTCTGGCAGAGCGCTGGCGCGGGGGCATGGGTCAATCTGCCATTTTGGCAGACGCCACATGACAAAATGGCATACTATCATTGATATGCACATGATATGCCAATCTGCGGAATCGTCAAGCCCTGCCCTGTGGGCCTTGGCGCCCTCGATCGGCGAAACCAGGTGGGTCGCGTCACCCCGGACAATCTCGTTCACCGCCAGCGGTGCCGGGAATGGAGGAATGCCGCCGATTGCCGACCGGCCCGCGCCGACAACGGATCTCCGGCGCTTCGTTCGCCCGCCGCGGCCGACGGGCCTGGCGGGCGACGGCCCGGGAGCCGATGGCCCGATGGACGATCGGTCCCGGGGTGCCGCAGGTATCGAAGCGGTACCGATTCCGGCAGGTTATCGGTCCCCCCAGCGGCTTTCCCGTACCCGGAACTCTCGTGAACGATCTCTCCAGGCGCGACCTTCTCTCACGGCCGGTGGAACACGTCGACATCCGCGCCTTCGACGCCCGACCGGTCATCGATCAGTACCGGTGCACGGCCATCCAGGCCCGCAACCTGGCGCGCGCGGCGGACATCTGTTCCGAGATGCTCGCCGACCGCGAGTGCACGGTAATCCTCACGCTCGCGGGATCGCTCGTGTCCGCCGGCCTCAAGAAAGCGCTGGTGACGCTGATCGACTCCGGCATGGTGGATGTGGTGGTGTCGACGGGCGCCAACATGGTGGATCAGGACTTCTTCGAGGCTCTGGGGTTCCGGCACTACATGGCGCCCGGCTCGCCCGAGCATCCCGTGGTGTCCGACGAGCGCCTGCGCGAGCTGGCCATCGACCGCATCTACGACACGTACATCGACGAGAACGAATTGCGCGCTTGCGATCAGGCGATGCGGCGCATCTTCGATGGGCTTCCGCCGCGCCCCCACTCCTCGCGTGAAGTCCTGACCGCGATGGGTCGTTTTCTCGACGGCGCCTTTCCCACGTCGGAATCCGTGGTGCTGTCGGCATATCGGAAAGGGGTGCCGATCTTCGTCCCCGCCCTCAGCGACTGCTCCGCCGGCTTCGGCATCGTCCTGCACCAGGCCTCGGCCGCGCGCGAGGGACGCGAAGCGGTGTCGCTGGACTCGGGGAAGGACTTCCTCGAACTGACCCGGATCAAACTCGCCTCCCGGGCGTCGGGACTGCTGATGCTGGGAGGGGGCGTCCCCAAGAACTTCGCCCAGGACATCGTCGTGGCCGCGGAAATGCTCCAGGAGGAAGATGCGTCCCCGGGGCGGCCGGCAGTCTCGGACGATGCTGCCTCCCGGGGGGCAGCGGATGCAGAGGATGGGACCGGCGCGGCGACGCCGGCCGAGGTGCCGATGCACCGGTACGCCGTGCAGCTCACGGTCGCGGACAGTCGAGACGGCGCGCTGTCCGGGTCTACCCTGCGCGAGGCGATGAGCTGGGGAAAGGTTGACGCCGCGCGCGAACAGATGGTGTTCTGCGAAGCCACGCTGGGCTTCTCACTGCTCGCGAGCGACGCCTGGCATCGCCGGGCCTGCGAGGGCCGGCGCGAACGCAGGTTCGCGGAATGGCTCGAGGAGCACGCGGGCGCGACCATGTAACGCCGGGAACGCGTTGGCCCGGGTCGGCCCCATTGGCCCCGGGAACGCGTCGGCCGGCGCGGCCATATTGACCCCGGGAACGCGTCGGCCCGGGGACGCGGCCATGTAGCTGCGGGAATCCCCGGCTACCCTTTCGCGATCTCCTCCGCGGCCATCAGCGACAGCGCGCAGAAGGTGAGGGTCCCGTTGGCGCATCCGCTCGTGACGATCGTGGGCGCGCCCACCACGAACAGGTTCTCGTGGTCGTGGGTGCGCCCCCGGCTGTCCACGACGCTGGTCGCGGGATCGTCGCCCATGCGGCAGCCCCCGCCGGGATGCTCGAACAGGCGTGACGCCCCCGTGCTCATCATGCGCCCGCCCGCCGCGCGCGCCAGCTCGTCGAAGCGGCCCAGCAGGGTCTCGTGCGTGTGCGGTTCCAGGTCGAGGGTGGCCTGGCCCGCCAGGTAGTCGATGCGGGGCATGGGGTCGCCGTGGGCGTTGCGCATGCCGGAATCGAGCGTCAGGCGGCTCTCCCGGTCGGGAACCACGTCGTAGTACGACCGGATGCGCGCGGTCGCGCTGGACCGGGTGCGCGCGCGCCAGTCCGCCATCACCTCGTCGCCCCAGAGGGGCCGGCCGTCGTCTGTGGCGAGCCGGGCTTCGCGCCCCACGGTCGATTCCCACAGCCGGATGTCGTGACGCAGGTAGCGGTCTAGCGGCCCGGGGCTCGCGAAGCGGTGCGACAGCAGGCTGTTGTTGGGAAAGATCCCCGGGTAGAGCCTCATGGGCAGCTCGATGAAACCGCTGGCGAACCAGTGCCCGGTCATGTAGCGCCCCACATTGTCCGTGCTGTTGGCCAGACCGTTGGGGAAACGGCTGTTGGCGGACATCAGAAGGAGATGCGAACTCCAGGCGTGACCGGCCGCCAGCACGAAGGTTCGGGCCCGGAATTCAACGGGCTGGTCGGGGGCGTCCTGATGAAAGCCCGTGGCGGACTCGATGCGATCCGCGCCCGATTCGAGGTCCAGGGAGCGAATCAGGGTGCGGGCCTGGAGCCGGATGCGCCCGGCGGCCAGCAGCCGGTCGAAGGCGAAATCCGGAGTGTACTTGGCGCCCGTCGGACACACCGCGCAGGTGTCGCAGCGCTGGCACACGTTGCGTCCCTGCCAGGGCTCGGTGTTGCGCGCCCAGGGCTGGGTCCAGAACGGAATCCCCGCCGCGTCCGTCCACTCACGCATGCGCGCGAGGTTCCAGGAGAGCGGCAGGGGTGGCATCGGATACGGCTTGGAGCGGGGGTCGTACTCGGACGGCCCCTGCTCGCCGGCCACGCCCATGCGCTCCTCGGCTTCCTGGTAGAAGGGCTCGAGGTCGTCGAAGGAGATGGGCCAGTCATACCCGACCCCGTAGAGGGAGCGCACCCGGAAATCCTCCGGCGAATACCGGGGCACGGCACCCCCCCAGTGCATCGCCGCGCCCCCCAGGACCATCGACTGGTACATCTCGCCGGTGCCGGTCTGGCCGGGGATGTGGTCGTTCGGGTAGGGGTTCTCGCCGTACGCGAGCATGCGCGCCCGGGTCGCGGTCCTCTCCTCCAGGGACGCCGTGCGCCCCCCTGCCTCCACGACCGTGATGGATGCCTCGGTGGTCTCCGCAATACGCTCGGCAACCATGGCCGCGCTGATCCCGCCTCCGATGATACAGACGTCGCTCTCGATGACCTGGCTCATGACGCGACTCCCGGCAGCGGGGCGGGTTCGTCACCGGCGCCCGCGAGCCCCCTGCACTGCTGTTTGGCGATGGCCCGGCCGTAGCAGACGTCGGTCGCGATCGGGGAGGCGTAGAAGTGGGCCGCCAGCGCGACCGCGACGTGCCCGGCATTCGCGGGCCGGCCGAGGTCGGGACCAGCCCGGAGCACATGCGCCTCCAGGAGCGATCGCCGCTCGCGCACTCCGATCTCGGCGAAGGCGCTCCCGAAGCGCTTGCCGCTCTCGATATCCAGCCCCCGCAGCTGCGCGGCCCAGCCCGGACGCGGATCCGGACCCGTGTAGACCGTCTCCGGCACCAGGTAGGGGTGGGCCATCTCCGCAACCGGCTCCAGCCCTTCCGACCAGAGCTCGAAGGCGGCCACCGCCCGTGCGCGCCCGTCCGCTCCCAGTTCCTCGGGCAGCATTGCCTCCGCGACGGCCCCGAGCGTGGCCGGGACCAAGACGTCCGGACGCCCCTCCGAAGTCGGAGCGCAACTCGGCAGCGACACCGCGGCGACCGTGGCCGCGGACTGCTTCAGGAAGGTTCTTCGTGACTCGGGCATGGGTGCGCTCCCCCTCGTCCAGGCGAGTGTGATGTCGTCGGTTGTCCCAGGAATACTAGATTACGGGAGTCGACCCCTCAAACGGCCAACCCGGAGGGTGGGTTGCGTCGAGCGACCAAGCCAGCGACCAAGTAGACCGCCTGCTGGCGTCCCTGAAGGCGGGCCCGAAGGCTGCGGTCGCCCTCATGGCGGAGATGGATCTCTCGCACCGGCCATCCTTCCGAAAGAACTACCTGCGGCCGGCGATGTCGTCCGGCTTCGTCGAAATGACTCGCCCCGACGCGCCGAGGGCGAAGAATCAGAAGTACCGCCTCACGCGGCGGGGACGGGACGTGCTACTCCGGATCGCCGGCTCCGTCTGAGGCCGGGGCGCCCAGCGCAAGGAAGTCCTTCGCCATGGCCGGGCCGGCGGCTTCGTCCTCGTGCTTGAAGAAGACGTAGGCGTCCTCCCAGCCCTGCCGCTGAATGCGCTCCATCCATCGCTCCAGTTCGTCGCGGGTGTAGCCCAGGCGGCGCATGCGCAGGTAGCCCCAGGTGCCGGACGCCAGAGGCGCATCAGGGGGCACGCCCGTCAGTGGCTCGTCCACGTCCGCGTGCACCAGGGCGAAGTCGCGGTCGGCCAGCAGAGTCCGCACCTCGTCGTCGAACCAGGAGGAGTTCCGGAACTCGAACGCGGCGCGGGTGCCGTCCGGAAGCAGTTCGGTGAACGCGGCGAGGCGCCCTGCGTCCTTCTTCATGTTGGGGGGCAGCTGGAACAGGATCACGCCGAGGCGGGGCCCCAGAGTGGCGCAGGTCTCAACCAGGTAGATGGTCTCGTCGGTGCTCGAGAGCCCGAGCCGCTTGAAGTGGGTGATCCGGCGCGATGCCTTGATCGAGAAGCGGAAGCGCTCGGGCACCTGACCGGCCCACTTTTCCAGGAGGTCGACCTTCGGCAACCGGTAGAAGGTGTTGTTGATCTCGACGGCGGGGAGTTCGCCGGCGTAGTGCGAGAGGAAGGCGCGCGCGGGCAGCTTTTCCGGATAGAACCGCCCCTTCCACTCCTTGTAGGCGAAGCCGCTGGTTCCCGTCCAGATGCACATGGCGGAATGATGCGGTGCGGTCGAGGGATGCGCCAGACGAGGGAGCGAGCGCCCGGAGAGTGACCGGACGGGCGAGCGCCGTCCCGCCCTCGCTGCGGCTTGCGCTCCGGTCGCTGAGACGAGCGGCTGGCAGCTCTTGTGTCCGCTTCCGTTCGCGATAGTGTTCAACGGCCGCAGAATGGGCCATCGCGAGGGCAGGACGATGGGCGAAGGTGCGCGGTGAGGCGCCATGGACCGCGTGGCGAGACACCGCAAGCCCGGTGACTGCCGGCAATAACGACGCAAGCAATGCACGGAAACGATGCGGCGATGCGCGAAAATGACGCAAGCCATGTGCAAAACAGCGCCGAGTTGTGGGAAAAAGGCACCAGAAATGTGGGAAACAATGCAGGAGAAGGAGACTTGAGGATGTCGATGAGTCTTGAGGTTTCCGCCGGCGAGACGGTCCTGTTGCTGGGAACGACAAAGGGGGCCTTCCTGGCCCGCGCACGCGGTGGCGACGGCGGCTGGGATGTTGCCGGCCCCCACTTTCCCGGCGAGGAAGTCTACGCGATGGCGTACGACGATCGCGCCGGGCGATCGCGCCTGTGGGCGGCGCCGGGCAGCCCCTTCTGGGGGACCACGCTCCGGTTTTCCGACGATCTCGGGGCGAGCTGGTCCGGGAAGGATGAGCGCTCGGTCAGGTTCCCAAAGGAGTCGGAGCTGTCGCTCAAGCGCATCTGGCAGATCCGGCCGGGTTCGGAAGCCGAACCGGATGTGATCCGCATGGGTGTCGAGCCGGCGTGCCTCTTCGAGTCCCGGGATGCAGGGGCGACGTGGCGGCCGGTGGACGGGCTGCTGAACCATCCGCACCGCGAGCGCTGGCAGCCGGGGGCGGGCGGGCTCTGCCTGCACACCATCGTCGGGGACGGCGAGCCGGACGGGCGCCTGATGATCGCCATCTCCGCGGCCGGAGCGTACCGGAGCGACGATGGCGGCGACACATGGGTGGCGCGCAACCACGGCGTGCGCGCGGAGTTTCTGCCCGACAAACATCCCGAGTTCGGCCAGTGCGTGCACAAGATCGCGCACCATCCCTCCAACCCGGGACGGCTCTTCCTGCAGAACCACTGGGGCCTTTATCGGAGCGAGGACTGGGGGGAGACCTGGGCGGACATCGCCAACGGGGTTCCGTCGGACTTCGGCTTCGCCATGGCGATGCATCCGCGCGATCCCGACACCGTCTACATCGTGCCCATCGAGTCGGACGGCTTTCGCTGCACGCCGGAGGCGAAGCTGCGGGTGTACCGGACGCGGGACGGCGGGGCGAGCTGGCATCCGCTCACCGAGGGGCTGCCGCAGGAGAACGCCTACGAGACGGTGCTGCGCGATGCGCTGGCGACGTTGGCGCCCGGACAGGTGTTTTTCGGTACCCGAAGCGGCAAGGTGTACGCCTCCCGGGACGACGGCGATTCGTGGGACCTGGTCCGCGACGGGCTCCCGCCGGTGGTGTGCGTGAAGGCATGCGTGGCCGCGGGCTGATGGCGGCGGAGACGGCGGCGCGGGGCGGAGGCGACGGGATGGCGGCGGGGGCAAGGCGGGCGGCCACGGCCGGCCCAGGCGTGAGGATCGTGCTTCCAGAGGCGCTGCGGGAACTGGCCGGGGGGCGGGGGGTGGTGGTGGCGCACAGCGCCGGAACGGTCGGCGGGGTGCTCGGCGCGCTGCGCGCGTCCCACCCGGGCCTGTACGACCGCCTGATGACCGAACAGGGCGCTCTGCGGCCCCACGTGAACCTGTTCGTGGACGGCGAGAACATCCGCTTCACGGGCGGGCTGGAGACGGCGGTCGGGGCCGGAAGCGAAGTCTTCGTGCTGCCCGCGATCAGCGGTGGATGAGGAGGCTCGTCGGATGACCCAGGCTCGTCTGCTCTCCTTCGAGGTCGCCGGCGGTTCCGTCTCGGCGCTGTTGCAGCGGCCGCTCGACGCGAGCGCACTGCTCGTTCTCGGGCACGGCGCGGGCGCGGGCATGCGGCACATCTTCATGGAGGAGATGGCGGGGCTGTTGGCCGAGCGCGGGGTCGCGACGCTGCGCTACCAGTTCCCCTACATGGAGGCGGGGCGGCGGTATCCCAACCCGCAGCGCATCCTGACCGCCACGGTGCGGCGGGGGGTGGAGGCGGCGCACACGGCCGCGCCCGACCTGCCGCTGTTCGCGGGGGGCAAGTCGATGGGCGGCCGCATGACCTCGCTGGCCGCGGGGGACACGCCGCTCGCGGGCGTGCGCGGGATCGCCTTCCTAGGCTTCCCCCTGCACGGCATCGGCAAACCGCCCGGCATCGAGCGGAGCGAGCACCTGCACCAGGTCGAGCTCCCGCTGCTGTTCGTTCAGGGCACGCGCGACCGGCTGGCCAACCTGGACTTCCTGTGCCCTGTGGTGGAGGGGCTGGGGGCCCGCGCGACCCTCCACGTGGTCGAGGGCGGGGACCACTCGTTCAAGGTGCTCAAGAGAAGTGGACGCACCCACGAGGAGGTGATGGCGGAGGTGGCCGATACCGTCGCCGCCTGGATGACAGGTAAGCGCGGAGGCGGCTCGGCCGGCTAGCCGAGGGTGGCGCGGCCCGACCGGCCCGCGAGCACGGCGGCTGACTTGGCCCATCCGGATCTAACCGAACCAGCCCATCAGCCGCTCCAGCGCGGTTACCAGGTCGGGCTCCTCTTCCAGCACCGCCGCCAGCGGGTCCCTTCCCAGGGCAGCCATGCGCGCGGGCGCCGTGCGGATGGTGTGGTGCTCGATGGCCAGCCCGTCCGCCACTTCGTCCCACTCGAGCGGCATTGAAACCGGGGCGCCCGGCTTGGGACGCACGCAGAAGGGAGACGCGATCAGCTTGCCGTGGCCGTTCTGCAGGTAGTCCAGGTAGACCTTCCCCTCCCGCCGGCTCACCCGCCGCTCCACCGTGGCGATCTCCGGAAGCTCGACGGCGACCACCCGGCTCATCACCCCACCGAACAGCTGCGACTGCTCGTAGGTGCAGCGCCGCCCAAGCGGGATCAGCACATGCAGCCCGGACGACCCGCTGGTCTTCACGTAGCTCGGCAGCCCGGCTTCCTCGCACACCCTGCGGATGCATTTCGCCACCTCGATCACGTCGGCGAACGAGGCTTCCTTGGGATCCAGGTCCAGGACGCACCAGTCCGGACGTGAAGGCGTCTCCAGGCGGCTGTGCCAGATGTGCAGCGGAATGGTGCCCATGTTCGCGATGTAGAGGATGGCCTCCGGCGAATCGGCGACGAAGTAGTTCAGATCGCGCCCCGAACTCTCGGAGAAGACGGTCTCGGTGCGCAGCCACTCCGGGGCCCACTCGGGGGCATCCTTCTGGTAGAACGACTTGCCGTCGATGCCGTCCGGGTAGCGGGTCATGACCAGGGCGCGATCCGCGAGATACGGAACCAGCCAGGGCGAGATGGCCCGGTAGTAGTCGATCAGGTCGCCCTTGGTGTACCCCTCCTCCGGCCAGAACACCTTGTCCAGGTTGGTGAAGTGGACCTCCCGTTCGACGGTCGGCCTGCGCACCGGCAGAGGCTCGGCGAGCGGCTCGGCGGAGGCCGGCCCTCCCTCCAGGAAGCACTCCCGCGGCTGCTTGTCCTCGCGAAAGCGCACGAAGGAGGGATGGCGCAGCTGGCCCGCCTCCGTCCACTCCTTGTAGCGCACTTCCGCCACCAGCTCCGGGCGGACCCAGCGCTGCACCCGCCCGGCCACGAACATCCCCTCCCCCGTCGCCGGACACTCCGCGACCTCGATCTCCAGAAGCATCTCGCGGAATTCGCCGAGCTGCTCCGTGGTGAAGCCCGTGCCGACGCTGCCCGCGTGCACCAGGGTGTCTCCTTCATACCGGGCCAGGTGCAGCGAACTGAGCCCGCGACGCGCATCCTGTGGCTCCGACCATCCGACCACGACGAAATCCCCGGTCTCGACCGCCCGGATCTTCATCCAGGAGCCCGAACGGGCCGGCACGTAGATGCTGTCGGCCTTCTTGCCGACGATGCCCTCGAGGCGCATCTGCGTGACGTGTTCGTACATCACCTCGCCCGCCTCCGCGATGTGATCGCAGTAGTGGAGCGGCCCCGCCGGAGGCAGCACCTCGCGCAGCACCCGCTTGCGGGCCAGCAGGGGAAGGCGGCGCAGGTCCAGGCCGCCCACCGCCAGCAGGTCGAAAACGTACATGCGCGCGGGAAGCTCGACCGCCGCGCGCTGGATGTCCGCGTGGTTCTGCAAGCGGCCCCGCTTCTGCAGCCGCGCGAAGCTGGGCAGGCCGGCGGCGTCGTGGACCACCACCTCCCCGTCCACGATCACATGGCCGAAGGGGAGACCGCGCACGGCTCGGGCGATCTCCGGGAAGGTGGCGGTGAGATCGTTCCCGTTCCTCGACCAGAGCACCGCCTCGCCCCCCTCGCGCGCGCCGATGATGCGGTAGCCATCGTACTTGATCTCGAACACCCATCCCTCGCGCGAGAACGGGGTGTCTCGCGAAGTCGCGAGCATCGGACGTACCGTGCGCGACTCGACGCGGCCCTCGCGCGCTCCCAGCTCCCGGGCCCGCGCCTCCACGGCGGCCTGGCGCCGCTCCGGATGCGCGACCTCGTCCACGGCGAGCCCCGAGTAAACCGACTCGACCGGGTATGCCTCGATGCCCCGCTCATCCACCCAGGCATCCGTCTCCTTGATCAGGAGCCACGAGTTCTCGGACTGGCGCGTCTTCACCAGCGTCCAGCGGCCGTTCAGCTTGAAGCCGCGCAGGTCGAAGAGCAACTTGCCGCTCTCGAGCCCGGCGCGCGGGTCCTCGACCGGCACCCACACGCCCTTGTCCCAGAGGATGACCGAGCCCGCCCCGTAGTTGCCCTCCGGAATCACGCCTTCGAATTCCGCATAATCCAGCGGATGGTCCTCCACGTAGACGGCCATGCGCTTGTCCTGCGGGTTTGGCGAAGGGCCCCTGGGCACGGCCCACGAGAGCAGTACCCCGTCCAGCTCCAGCCGGAAATCCCAGTGCAGGCGGGTGGCGTCGTGCTGCTGGACGACGAACAGGCGGCTCCCGGCGAGCGCCGCTCCGCCGAAGGGCTCCGGAGTGCGGGAGGCCTGCCGCTTGGCGCGGTACTCGGCGAGCTTGTCGCCGGACGTCTTGCCGGGCCCCGGAGTCATGCGAACGCGGAGCCCGGCCGGAGCCCGCGCGACCCCGAAGAGGCGGGACAACCCTCCGCGGCCCTCACCTTCCGGTTGCCTGCCCCGTCAACCATCATGTAACCTCCCCTGCCAGTTTCGGATACCGATTCCCGGGGACATCATGGCCGCACGAGCGATCGGAACCTCCAGCATTTCCTTCGGTCTTGTCACGATCCCGGTCAAGCTGTTCGCGACGAGCAAGTCGAGCGCGCGCGTCAGCTTCAACTGGGTCGACCGCAAGACCGGGGTGCGGGTGCGTCAGCAGTACTTCAACCCCGAAAACGGGGAAGTCGTGCCCAAGGAAGACATGGTCAAGGGATACCAGTTCGCCAAGAACCAGTTCGTGCTCTTCGAGCCCGACGAGCTGAAGGTGCTGGAACAGCCCAAGACCGATTCCATCGAGATCGCCGAGTTCGTGCCGGCGGAGGAAGTGGAGCGCGTGTACCAGGACCGGGCCTACTACCTCGGGCCGGACCGGGGCGGGGCCCGCGCCTACCGCCTGCTCGCGGCCGCGCTGGAGCAGACCGGCCGCGTCGCCGTGGCCCGCTTCGCCACCCGCGGCAAGCAGTACCTGGTCATGGTGCGCCCGTACAAGAACGGGCTCATGCTCGAACAGATGCGCTACGAGGCCGAAGTCCGCTCCTGGGAGGAAGTGCCCGTCGAAGAGGGGGACATCAACCCTGCGGAACTCGACCTGGCGGTCCAGATGATCGAGCAGAAAACCGCGGATGAATTTCAGCCCACCGACTACAAGGATGAAGTGCGCGAGCGCCAGCTCGAGCTCATCCAGCAGAAGATCGACGGCGAACAGATCACCGTGGCGCCCTCGGCCGAGCCGCAGGCTCAGATCATCGATCTCATGGCGGCGCTGAAGGCCAGCATCGCGGGAGAGGGGGGAGACGCGGCGGAGCCAGCGCGGAAGGCGGCTGCGGGCTGATCCGATTATGGAAAAGTTGGACGAGTTTATCGCGATGAGCGACGATTCGGCACGATACGGGTCATCGTACTAGTCTCGACCGCCCCGGTCCGCCTCCCGGATCGCGCGAAACTCGTTGCCCTCGCGCCAGTTGGGCCAGTCGTCCGAGTCGGCCAGCCGGTAGCCCACCCGGAAGAGCAACCCGAAGTCGTCGAGCGCGCCGGTGAGATCCCACGCCGGGTCGAATTCGTCGGTCACCTTGTGGTAGCGGTTGCTGGTGTAGTCGGCGCGCCGCTCAAGCGTCCACTCGATGCCGTGTTCGACGTGGTCGATTCCCGAGTCGGCGTAGAGCGAGGGGACGCCCACCTTCGCGAAGCTGAAGTGGTCGGACCGGTAATAGAAGCCCTTCTCGGGCTCCGGGTCCGGCCGCAGGACACGCCCTTCGGCGGCCGCGGCCCGCTCCAGGTAGTCGTCCAGCTCCGAGGCCCCGATGCCCACGACCGTGACGTCGTTCATGGGGCCGTCGACGTTCACGCCGTCGAGGTTGATGGTCGCGACGGTGCTCGCCGTGGGATACACCGGGTTGGCGGCGTAGTAGGCAGAACCCAGCAGCCCCTGCTCCTCGGCGGTGACGGCGAGGAAGGCGACCGAGCGGGCGGGCCGTTTGGGAAGGGCCGCGAACGCCCGGGCCAGCTCGATCAGCCCGGCGGTGCCGGTGGCGTTGTCGAAGGCCCCGTTGAAGATCGGGTCCTCCATGGTGTCGGGGCCGCGGCCAAAGTGGTCCCAGTGGGCGGTGTAGATGATGTACTCGTCCGGCCGCTCGCTCCCGCGTAGAAGCGCGAACACGTTCTTCGAACGCGAACGCTGAATGTCGTTGGAGACCGCGACCGATGCGGAGGCTCCCAGGGGAACGGCGCGGTAGCCAGGGCCCGCGGCGGCCTCCGCCATCGCGTCGAAGTCGTGCCCGACCGCCGCGAAGATCTCACGCGCCACGTCGCGCTGCACTCATCCCTCGATCGCGACCCGGTCCATGTTGCCGTCCTCTCCGGCCTGGTCGAACTGGGGTCCGGTCCAGCTCCCGCTCACCACCTCCCACGGGTAGCCTGCCGCCGCTTCCTCGTGGACGACGATCGCGCCCGCCGCGCCCTGCCGGGCCGCCTCCTCGAACTTGTAGGTCCAGCGGCCGTAGTAGGTCATCGCGTTGCCGCGGAAGAGCGCCTCGTTCTGTGTGGCGAATCCGGGGTCGTTGACCAGGATAACCACGGTCTTCCCCGCCGCGTCCACGCCCTCGTAGTCGTTCCAGCCGTACTCCGGCGCGACGATCCCGTAGCCCACGAAGACCATCTCCGAATCCTCGATCGACTCGCTCTCGACGACCCGCTTGGTCCAGGCGACGAAGTCGTCGGTCCATGCGTAGGTCAGCTCGGCCTCATTCGCCCGCACGATGAGCGAGGGCGTCCCCTGCTCGGTCAGCGCCACCAGCGGCACCTCCTGGAAGAAGGAGTTACCGTTGCCCGGCTCCAGCCCGACTGCCTCGAACTGCTCCACCAGGTAGGCGACCGTGAGTTCCTCGCCGGGCGTCGATGGCGCGCGCCCCTCGAACTCGTCGCTGGCCAGGGTGCGAACCGCCTCCGTGTAGCTCTCCACGGACATGGCCGCGATGCCCGTGGCGGCAGCGTCGCCTCCGCCCATGGCGTCGCTCGCCGGTTCGCCGCCGCAGGCCGCGAACGCATCCACAAGAAGCAGAGCGGCTACGAAGCCGAGCAACGAGATCATTTTCCAGGTCTCTCTCGTGCCGAGAATCTTCATCGTTCCGTCTCCTAGTCGATCCCCCCGCCCGGCTGTGCGGCGCCCTCCACCCGTATCGACAGAATATCGATGTCGTGATACTGCTGGTGGCGTATGGATGAGGCATAGTGGCGGAGCAGCCTCAACGGGATCTCGGACCCGGCGCTCGGGCCTCCCTCGCTGAGCATTACCAGCTGGTCCTCGATGTTCGTCTCGTCGGTGGTGGCGATGAACTCCAGATCGGCCGCGTGGCCGTCGCTGCCGGCGATGAGAAGCAGGCGCCGCTCCGCTCCCTCGGTCTCCTCACCTCCGCGCATGAGGATGTGCGCGGTCTCCTCGCCCACGGCGCGCAGACGCCGCTCCATGTCCTCGCCCCAGCGCTTGCGTGCAGCGAACTGCACCATGAAGTCATCGATCTCCGACCAGATCCCCGGGGTCAGCGAGGTCTTCAGTCGCGACCGGCGCCCTCCCACGAGTTCCTCGAACATCGCCAGCAGGATGACCGTGAAGCCTCCGACGGTCATGCCGTTGCCGAGGAGTTCGGCCCAGATGCCCTGGAAGTATTGCGGGTAGATCCAGTCGAACTGAAACGCGAGCCCGATCCAGAACGCGACGCCCACCACGAGGCCCTTGCGGAAGTCCAGGCCCTCCTGCAGCAGAATCCTCATTCCGAAGACGAAGATGAGGGCCACGATGATGATGAAGTATGCGGCGACCACCGGCCCCGGGATGGCGATGATCAGGTTGATGAACTTGGGCAGAAACGCGAGCGACACGAAGACGATGCCGACGCAGACGCCGATCCGGCGGGCGGCGACGCCGGTGAGTTCGGCGACGCTGATGCTCATGCCGTAGGTGGTGTTCGGCACCGTCCCGGCGAGGCCGGAGAGCAGATTGCCCAGCCCATCGGCGGAGATCGCGCCCTGGATGGAGCGGAAGTCGATCGCGCGCGGCTTGCGCCACGACACCCGCTGGATGGCGATGGCGTCCCCGAGCGTGTCCAGCAAGCACCATGAAGTTTGTAGCTTGTTGTGCTCGTTGGCGTTAGGGATTCGGCGGGCGGGATTACCGCTGTTTGATTCCCGCCGATTGCGAAATCTCAGGCGCGAGCCCTCGGGCGGCTTTCCAGAGCCGTCCTGAGCCGTCCCGCGTCGGGCCTCTGGTAGCACCTGAGCACCGTGTGCGCGTTCTTCCAGCCGCCAAGCTCGCAGAGCACCTTGAGCGGCAGGTCCATGAGGTCGCTGGCAAACTTGCGCCTCAGCGAGTGCCAACTCCGCCCCCTCTTCGGCTCCAGCCCCGCGAGGGCCTGCGCGCTGCACCACAGGCGGTATGCCCATGCGCGGCCCATGCATCTGGACGCATCCCCCGCCGCGGGCAGCACTGGCGCGTTTTCCGTTCCCGTGCTCATTCCTCGCGCCTCTTCCAAGGCGGCGAGCGCCTCGGCGGTCACCGGCGTGGTGTGTTCGTAACCGGTCTTCTCGTGCTCGGCCCTCCACCGGATGGTCCTGCCCTCAAGGTCGATGTCCGTCCACCGCAGTTGACGGATCGCCCCGATCCGGTGCCCCGTCTCGTGGGCGAGCACCAGCGCGACGTGGAATCGCCAATCGACCCGCCGGGAAACCCCGAGCAGCGCCCGGTACTCGTCGTCGGTGAGGACGACCCGGTTGGGGTTCTTCTCCGTGGGCTTCCTGAGGCCCTTCAGCGGATTCCTGTCGAGGAGCAGGCGGCCCCGGTCGTCCCTCGACCTTGCGGCCCAGTTGAGGACCGCGACCAGGAACGTCAGGTCGTGTTCGACCATCCGGTCGGACACAGGCTTGCCGCTGGGACCGATCCTCCCGGCGCGGCGCTCCCGGATGAACCGGTCCCAATCGCGCCGCGACAGCGTCGCCGGGTCCCGGTGCCCGCCGAAGAACTGGAGGAACATGGTTGTCGCGGTCCTGTCCCGGCACCGGACCCGCTCCGTCTTGGAGGGCGTCACCTCCTCTCCGTAGATTTCAAAAAGCGTACCCAGAGTGAGCGGCTCGGGCTCGGCGTCCTTCTTGCCGTTCATCGCTGGCGACGCGAAGCCAGCGGCGGCCTCGTCGGCCTGCCGCTTCGACAAGAGCTAACAGATCCACATCTTACTGTGGCCGTTGAGCTTACGGGATTCAAAGGGCGAATTCCCGCTGATTGACTCCCGCCGAATCGACTGGGATCAGGTGCGGACCCTCGGACGGCTCTCCAGAGCCTTCCTGAGTTGTCCCGTATCGGCCTGCTGGTAGCAGCGCAAAACCGTCTGGGCCTCCTTCCAGCCACCGAGTTCGCACAGCACCTTCAGCGGAAGGTCCATGAGGTCGGATGCGAATTTCCGCCTCAGCGAGTGCCAGCCGCGTCCGCGCTTGCGTCCCAGCCCCGCAAGGTCTTCAGCCCTGTTCCACCAGTAGCGGACCGGCGACTTGCCCATGCACTTCGAGGCATCCCTGGATGCCGGCAACACCGGCGCGTCTCCGTTTCCGGGATTCCTGCGTTGCGCCTCTTCCAAGGCGGCGAGCGCCTCGGCGGTCACGGGCGTTCGGTGCTCGTATCCGCTCTTCTCGTGCTCGGCGCGCCACAGGATCGTTCTGTCCTCGAAGTCAATGTCAGTCCACCTGAGGTGGCGGATGGCACCGATCCGGTGACCGGTCTCGTGAGCGAGCACGAGCGCAACGTGGAACCGCCAGTCCACCCGGCGCGACACCCGTAGCATCGCGTCGTATTCCTCGTCGGAAAGGACGATCCGCGTCGGGTTCTTCTCCTTGGGCAGCTTGAGCCCTCGCAGCGGATTCGAGTCGAGCAACAGACGGCCCTGCTCATCCCTCGATTTGGAAGCCCAGTTGAGGACCGCGATCAGGAACTTCAGGTCGTTCTCGATCGTTCGATTCAACACCGGCTGGCGGCTCGGTCCGAGCCTGCCCGCGCGGCGTTCCCGGATGAACCGGTCCCAGTCCCGCTTCGACAGCGTCTCGGGTCTCCGGTCCCGTCCGAGGAAGTCGAGGAACATCCGCATCTGCATTCCGTCCCGCTGCCGGGTCTTCTCGCTCTTGGTAGGCGTCACCTCCTCGCCGTAGATTTCAAAAAGCGTTTCCAGCGTGAGCGGCTCGGGCTCGGCTTCCGTCCTGCCGGCGGGCTCGTGGACCGCGAAGCCAGCGGCAACCTCGTCCGCTTGCCTCTTGGCCCTCGCCCAGTCGCGGTGCTTGAGCGACCTCGTGAGCCTGCGCCCGTTATCGCGCCACTCGATCTGGTACAAGCCGGTCTTGGGATCGGCGAACACCCTCACCCGGTTCCGGCCCCATTCGCCGGCGCTGTACGAGCGCCGACTTCGTTTCGTGCGTGCCATCGTTCGATTCCTCTCTCGATGGACTGCACGATCTGCGCGGTTGAAACTTCGCGCCGGGACGGTGTCTCCGCCAGACGGGCGATTGACGGCGCGCCGGGCGCTACGGCGTTCGGGTGGCATTCGACTGGACACCACCATCAACGGCTCGGACCATAATCGCGATCACGGCCCGGCCCGCGCCCGCGCTGGCTCAGCGCCCCTATCATCATCACAAGGTAGCGGCGAGCGTGCCGTACGACTCGGCTAAGCGTGTAACTTGCTCGTCCAGCCACTCGATTCGCCTCTGCAAGGCTGCGTTCTCCCCGCTCTGCCGCTCGACGTGCTGCCGCAAGGCTTCGTTCTCCTCGCTTTGCCGCTCGACGCGCTGCCGCAAGACTTCGACGTGCTGCCTCAAGCCTTCGACCTGCCCGGAGTGCCGCCGCTGTTCCGTTTCGTACTGCGCGGAGAGCCTCTTCAAGGCCTCCGTCAACTGCCGTTCCAACTCGCTCATGCAGCTCCCTCACTCTCTCAACAGCTTCAACGCCGGAAGGTCTCCGTCCACCTTCCACCAGGGTGGATCGGCCAGCACCTCGTCCGGCACCACCACGAACCGCTCGCCCTCGATCTCGCGGAACACGAGCCCCCAGGTGTCCTCCTCCAGCTGGGCCAGCGTCCGCCGGGCGTCCTCGATGTCCCGGCCCAGTTCGGCGCGGGTCTCGATCCGGTTCTGGATGCTCCTCGACAGCCACCGCATCGTCGCCCAGCTTCCGCCGAAGAAACCGAGCCAAAGGCTCAGGCCCACGATCAGGGGCCGTTGCCAAGCCTTGGCCAGCAACTCGCGCATCCGCCCGGTCGCCTCCTCCGTATCGCGCTCGATTGTACGTAGCGCGTTCCTCGCGACGCGCCGCGAGTTCTCGCCGAGCCGCCCGAGCTCGCTCGCGGTCAACTCCTCGATCTCCCGTCTCTCGCTCTCCAGCCTCCTCCGCAGCCGCTCGGTCAAATCGTTCGCGGTCGAAGTTCTCTCCATACAGTTCTCCTTTCAGCCGCCACCGGTCGCCGGTCTCGGGGTCCAGCGCGGTGATGTAGTGCTTGCCCTGGCGCGGCACTTCGAGACCCGCTTCCCGCAGTGCGGAGACGACATCGGCACGGTCCTGTACCGTGCCGTGCTCGACCCTCTGAAGCAGGTAGTCGCGGATCAGGTCGCGGGGTGAGGCTTCGAGCCGGAGACCGGCCCTCAACTGCGTCGCCTCGACATAGGCCCGGTGCCCGGGCTGCTGCACTCTGGCCCGCGCCGGGTCGTCCGGGCGAGCCCAGCCGCGTTCGTGGTTGAAGGCGTCCCGGAGGGAGCCGAAGGTCTTCTCCCAGCCCGGCGGCGCAATGTTGAGGCTGCGCCCGGTCTCCAGGTCGCACCGAGCGGCGAGGACGTGGACGTGAGCGCCGCCGCCGTGCTCGCGGTGCAGCACGGCGGTCCAGGCGTAGCGGTCGCGCTCCAGTCCCGCCCAGGCCGTCTTCTCGAAGGCGTCCAGGACCGCCTCGATGTGCTCGTCGGTGGGTCGGTCCTCCGGTGCCCAGGCGATCACGCCGGAGGTGTACTTGTGCTCGAACGCCAGCGTGTCGGCGACAGCGGCCACCATGTCCGGGTTCCCGCGCAGCACCTCGACGCCCTCGCGCAGCTTCCCGGCCGCGTCCCGCTCGCCGAGGAGGTAGCGGGCCGCCGCCCGAGCCGAGCCGGTCCCGCGCGCGAGGAACTTAACCAGCATCGCTGTCCTGGCTCTCGAAGCGAGCGAGCGTCGCGAGCGAACGCTCGATGGCGGTCAGGTGGCCGATCACCTCGACGGCCTCGATGGCCCCCTTGTGGGTATTGGCCCACCGAGCGATCTGGTTGAGGTTGTTTCCGATGCGCGCGACTTGCTGGGTGCGCTCGCGCTCCACGTCGGCGTGCGCCACGGTCCAGGTGTGCACCCGGCCAACCGAGCGGCGAAACAGATCCGACAGCGTCAGGCCCGCGGACCGCGCCTTGGCGTGCCACGCGGCACGCTCCGCCTCGCTGGAGCGGATCTTCACCCACACGGCGCGTCCGGCACTCATGACGCGCCGTTGGCGATGTGGGGGTCACAGGGGGCACAGCCCCCCGCCAGCTCCCTCCGGGGACGCGCGAAGCGTGGCCACGGAGGGTATGCTGGCTCTCCGCCCAAACAGGCGTCAGACAAGCCCGTGGGCGACACGTCCGACACCAGGAGGCGGTCGCCTCCAATGCGGTGGCGGAGCACCCCCGCGATCGCTTCGGCGGAGCCGTTCACCGGGCCTCGCGAAGCGCGGTCGGCAGCGGGATGGAGGCCCGCGATGCCGGGCCGTGCATGTACCCGCGAAGCCGGAGCGGACAACCGATCACCCCAGCGTCCCCGTCGGGGGACACGGGCATCGGTTCCGCCATGGGATGGATCAACCTGAACTACGCGTCTCCTCCCGCGTCTCACGTCGTTTGGTCGTGCTGCCCCTCCACCCTTCGGTGACCCGAAGGGCGATACCTTACGTATTCCATCCGCGATTGGTTTCAATCCAGCCGGAGAGACGAAGGGCCGCTGATGCCGATCCCATCCCGAGCGAGTTCCCTGCGGGCGCGCGCCACTTAGCCTCCGTGACAGCCCGGCTCCCTCCCTCACCGCTTCCCAGCGTCGCCCCTATGCGGCCCGCCATGAGCGCAGCGTAGTCGAGGTATCGTAGCCGGGATCGGCTTGGAACGAATGCGGCTCGGCGGGAGTCCAGCGACTGGCGGCCCGAGTGGGAAATGGTTGCGGAGGAGCCGGGCCGCGGCCCGACAGACCCAGCGCGATGGACAGGGTTGATGGGGCTTCGCTACGTTGCTTGACCACCACCAACCGCCCAGCGTCGGTGCTGGACACCCTTGAGTCCACAGAATCGGTCCATTTCGGAGGGAATCACCCACCTTGCAAGTCGTGTCCCTGAAGCTCCGGAACTACCTGAGTGTTCAGAACGAGGACATCTCGCTGGGTCGGCTCAATGTTATGATCGGTACCAACGCGTCGGGCAAGAGCAATGTCATGGATGCCCTGCGCTTCCTGCGCGATGCGATCCGGCGGGATTTCCAGTTCGCGGTCACGTCCCGCGGCGGATTTGTCCATTTGGCCTGCAAGGCGTCGGAGGCGAGGGAAGTGCGTCTCGTCACGGTTTTCCGGGATGACGATCAAGCGTTCGAGTGGTCGGTCGCCCTTTCGAGGCGGGAGTTCGATTTCACGGTTCGAGAACAAGTGTCCCTTCTCCGCGAAGGCCAGCCTCCTCAGCAGCTTCTCAAGAGGACCGAGGACGGCGCGGGCTGGTGGTGGTCGGGGAGCGAGGGGAAAGTAGTGCCACTCAGAGAGCGCCCCGCAGGGAGCGCATTGGCAGCAGCCGCTTCGGACGCGTCTTTTCCTGCTCGCACCGTGGCGGATTTCGTAAGGGGTTGGGGGTTCTTCGATCCCAATCCGGGAGCGTTGCGCCGAGCATCGGTGGAAAGCGATTCGTCCGCCTTGGCCGGTTACGGTCAGAACCTGGCCGCTCGCCTCCACACCCTGAAGAGGACCGACCGCGAGCGGTTCGAGCGCATTGAATCGGCCACGCGCGACATCCTGGGGGTTCCCGAAAAGATCACCTTCCGCACGTTCGATGAGGGCGGCCGGGTGGCTCTATTGTTCAATGAAACGGGGCTGAAGTACCGAATCCACCAAGCCGGGGGATCGAGCGGCACCCTGCGGATGCTGGCCATCACGACGGCGCTATTGGGGACGACGCGCACTCTCGTAGGCGTTGAGGAACCGGAGAGCTACATCCATCCGGGTGCGCTTTCGGCGTTCACCGAGCATATCCTGCGGGCGGAGCACGGGGCACAGATCATCGTCACGACCCATTCCCCGCAACTGCTGGATGTGCTTGACCTGCCCGAGGCGATCCTGTTGGTGCGGCGGACTGAGAGCGGTACAAAGGTGGTCAGGGAATCGGATCCCCAACTCGTCCGCAGGGCCCTTGATGCGTCCGGCTTCCGACTGGGCGAATGGCACGAGACGAAGGGGTTTGGAGGCTGAGCGGTGTCCAGACACGTCGTCATCCTGGCGTCGGGAGAGACCGAACGACGAGCTCTGCCCAATCTCCTCCGACACCTGCGAGACGAGGGAATATCCGTTGAAGTCCGCAAGCCGCCGCGTCACCGGGCGATTTCGAGCGATGTGGCCATCAAAACAGCCAACGCCTGCTGTTGGAGTGTCCCACGACCTCACAAGTTGGTGGTCTTGCTTGACGCTGATGGTCGGGACCCCAAGGAACAACTGGAGCCGCTCCAGCGTCGGATCGGACGGTCACTTGACGATCTGGACCTCAAGGTTTCCTACGCGTATGCACAGTGGCATCTCGAGGCGTGGTTCTTCGCGGACGATTCAGGCCTCCGCGGGCACTTGGGCAAGAATCTCGGGAACGTGGACGCGTCGCAACCGGATCGCATCGACAACCCGAAACTCCACCTGAGGCACCTGCTGGCTGGGAGGCTCTACACGGCGGAGATGGCGGAGAGGATATCCCGTAAGCTGGACGCAACCACGATTACTGCGAAGAGCGCGAGTTTTGCGCGCTTCCTGGATGTCGTACGTAACGGCAGGTCGTCGTGAGCGCTCTCCATTCCCCGCGAAGGGGGCTACACGAGCACTTGGGCCCAGAGAGGAGCAATTGGTGAACCAGATCGTTCTTGGGGACAACCTCGACGTGCTTCAGAGTCTTCCTGACGGGTCGGCCGATCTCGTCTATGTCGATCCGCCGTTCAACACCGGAAAAACGCAGAGCCGAACTCGTATCAAGACCACGCGGTCCAAGAACGGGGATCGGATCGGCTTTCAGGGGCGTCGCTACGAGACCTCCACGCTCGGCACCAAGCGCTTCCACGACAAGTTCGACGACTACCTCGCCTTCCTGGAGCCGCGACTGCGTGAAGCATACAGGGTCCTGGCCCCGCACGGATCGTTCTACCTTCATGTCGACTACCGGGAAGTCCACCGCTGCCGGTTCCTGATGGATGATCTGTTCGGGCCGGGCAACTTCCTGAACGAGATCATCTGGGCCTACGACTACGGGGCGCGACCGAAGACGCGCTGGCCCGCGAAGCACGACAATATCCTCTTCTACGTCAAGGACGTGAGCAACTACGTCTTCAACGTGGACGAGATCGAGCGCATCCCGTATATGGCTCCCGGCTTGGTCGGACCCGAGAAGGCCGCCCGCGGCAAACTCCCGACCGACACTTGGTGGCATACCATCGTCCCGACCAACGGAGCCGAGCGAACGGGGTATCCGACGCAGAAGCCGCTGGGCGTCCTGCGGCGCATCGTGACGGCATCTTCACGGCCCGGTGACGTGGTACTGGATTTCTTCGCGGGGAGCGGCACAACCGGCATGGCCGCCCACGAACTCGGACGCGGGTTCATCCTGGTGGACAACAACCCCGAGGCGCTCGAGGTGATGGCGAAACGGTTTGCGGACGTAAGCGAAGTTCGCTGGGAAGGATTCGATCCTTCTGGTCTCCAAGAGCCGTGTGACCAACGTAACCTGTTCGGAGCAAGGCAGTGACTACGGAGCCGAGGGGCCGGATAAGGGACCCGGAGGTCGGTTTGCTGGCGTCGATCGCGGGCACCCTCCGCGACGACTACGTGAAGAGCGCCGAAGCTGACCCGTGGTTTGATAGTCCCTTCAAGTGGATCAAGACGCGACCATCCAGACAGGTCGGCAAGATCGGAGAACAGCTGGTCGCAGGATGGTGCGCCGCGAAGGGGTTCGACGTTACCAGGAGCGGAGACTCCGAAGCTGATCGGGTGATCGCCGGCAAACGAGTCGAGATCAAGTTTTCCACGCTCTGGAAATCGGGCGTCTTCAAGTTCCAGCAACTGCGTGACCAGAACTACGAGTACGCCATCTGCCTCGGCGTTTCTCCGTTCGACGCTCGGTGTTGGGCGATCTCCAAGGAAACCCTGCTCCGGCATGTCATCGGAGTGACACCTCAGCACAGGGGTGCGGCGGGAAGTGACACGTTCTGGCTGTCTTTCCGAGCCACTACACCGCCTGATTGGCTTGACCAATGCGGTGGCCGTCTCGCCGATGTTCATGGCATCATTAGCACCTGCGTAGTTGGGGGTCGCCTAGGGGTGTCTCACAAGCACCACGGCGACCGCTTCCTCAACGGCTACCACCGCACCAAGCCACGGAGGGAACCCACAACGGCGGTTTGGATTCCCGCCAATCAGTTCCGGTTCTCCCGCAAATCCGACACGACAGAATCAGCTCCAGTCGAACGGCAAGAGTGGCAGATCGTGCAGTTCCAGTGTGACTTACGTGATCTCCTGCCGTGATTCGGGCCACCGACCAGTTCTGTAACAGCGTATACACCAATGCGGAGAAGATGCCGTAGAACAGCGTCTGGATCAGCGTGGAACGGAAGAAGCGCTCCCCGCGCTCGCCCTCGAACCGAATCCCATAAGCGGCGGATAGCGCCCTCGTCACACACGGTGGCCCCGTTGACTTCCGGCGGGGTGGAATGCGAGGCTACGAAGATGGCGGGCCACCGGATTGAGGCTGGTGGCCCGGCCTGAAGACGACTGCGTAGCCTAAGACGTGACTGAAGTTGAAGGGGCGCATGACCAAGATGGAAGGCAAGCTGGACTAAGTGCTTCGTAAGTTGCCCCCAAATGGCGACATGCCCCCGGTCGCTCCAGATCTCGGCGGGTTGTCGTGAACGCCGTTCGCGTTGCGCGGTTCGATGTCGAGTTGCTGGATTGGTTGCTATCCGGCTTGGCATGGGATGCGGGGAAGCGCATGATCCGGTTGGCGCGGGAGAAGCTGAGGCGGAACCGGGTCCGGCCGGTGGCTCCGAGGAACGTGAGGGTTAGGCTCGACGAGGTGGGCCATCTCGTGGACGACGACGCACTCGATGCAGGAAAGCCGTTTCTTGGCGAATTCGTAGTTGGGCCAGATGCGGCGCGCCGTGGCGTTCCAGGTTCCTCACCGCATCTCCATGCGCCGAATGCGCCACTCGGCCACCCGCACGCGGTCTTGCAGACGGCGTTGACACAATGTGGTCCGCAACCAAGTGGAGGCGGCCTACGACCTGTTCGAAGCGGTGCCCTGCTCTGATGGAGCAGCGGGGCGAGCCACTTGGCCGACGGGCGTCCCGATGAGCAGGCCGTTCGCCGGGTCAGCCACCCACGCAATCTGGATCACCTATGCTGTCCGCTACCTAGACGACTAACTTTCTGCTTCATCTTGTGCGGCTCCCAGAAACCCTGCGGGACCATGACGATCTTGAGTGGCTTTCTGAAGGTCAGTTTTCCGGTCGTGCTAGCGCTCTTGGCGTCGGCGTGTTTCGGCGACACGGCTGACCCGGCAGTTACCGGTCCGGACGCTCCAGAGCGCGCTCCGGAGGCGGTGGATTCGATCCCGTCGGCGCTGGTGGCGGTGGGGACGGTCAAAACCGTTGACGCGGCGGACTACTTCACGGACGGCGGCGAGTTGTCGTACATGGCGGTTTCGTCGGCTCCGGCCCTTGCGGCCGTATCGGTCGAAGATAGGACGGTGACGGTCGTGGGCATGGCAAAGGGGTCGGCGACGGTAACGGTCACGGCGACCGGAGGCGGTGGCGAGGCGAGGCAGGCGTTCACGGTCGCGGTGGTGTCGCTTCAAGGACCGTGGGCCCGGGAAGGCGAAGTACTGGCGTGGGATTCGATCTCCGCGTTGAAGGGCGCGGGCGCGCCGGAGGGAGACGGTTTCGCCAGGTACGACGAGTGGCGTGAAGGGCGCGCCGTGCTCAATCTGGCACACCGCGGCGGGGGCGAGGGAGTTGTCGTGAGCGGCGGGCTGGGTGTGCACCTTACCCTCTGCGATCCCTGTGGCGGCGCGGATACCGGCTCGGACTCCGGAAGGCCGGAAATCGCGGACACGGTCACGATCACCGTGACGATTCGGGGTGCCGCGAGCAAGTACGTCGGCTTGGCCGGGGAACAGGGATTCGGCGTTGCCCCGGAGCTCTTGGCGAAGGGGCAGCTCTTGCACAACGACCTCGAATGCGAATCGGATTACGTCTTGGCGCTTACGGACGTCGGACGACTCCACGTGAGAGGAGAGAACGTTTGCGAGTCGGACTATTACCGCTATCGGAGCGGGATTGAAGTCACGTTGAGCCCCAGCCATACGGAGGTGTGGACTGGGCTCTACCCCGTTCGCGGCCGCTACCGCGCCGGGGGAGCGGTCGGTGCAGAATACATGAGGATTTCCCACGATCCTCTTAGTCACGGGCGGCTGGTAGCCCATCTGCCTGGATGCGGCACCAACGGCGGCGGCGTGGTGGAGTCGGTGCCTGGCGGCGAGCACGTGAAGCTTTTGGCAAGAGGGAATCCCAGCCCGATGTCGGTGCCGATTGGAGGCGGACAGCTGGTGTTCGGTTCGGAAGACAGGTCGCTTACCGTGGATCCTCCGGCCTTTCTGGGCTGCGAATCGGGAGTGGTGGACATCTGGACCGACGGCGCGGCTGTCGTGGGCGGGCCGAGAGCGGAGGGTGGGCATTGGATTGACCCGGAGCGAAACCCATGGCCGGGACCGGAGGGCGACCGCGCGGCACTGAACGTGCTGTACGACGCGATGGGCGGCCCGAACTGGGAGAGGGATTACAACTGGTTGACTGACGCGCCGCTGAACGAATGGTACGGGGTCACCGCTGATGACAATGGGCGGGTGAGGGGATTGGAACTCAGCCTAAACCGTTTGGACGGCATTATCCCCCCAGAGATCGGCAACCTCGGCGCGCTGGGGTGGCTGGACCTCGCTGCCAACGACCTGAGCGGCCCGATCCCGCCAGAGATCGGCAACCTCGCGAGCCTGGGGTTGCTGAACCTCTCCGGCAACAACCTGAGCGGCTCGATCCCGCCGGAGATCGGCAACCTCCCGGCGCTTTATTTTCTGAGCCTCTCCGGCAACAACCTGAGCGGCCCAATCCCGCTGGAGATCGGAAACCTCGCGGCCCTGGAGTATCTGAACCTCGCTGCCAACGACCTGAGCGGCCCAATCCCACCCGAGATGTTGAACCTCGCGGTTCGATCGCTTTCTCTCTACAACAACGCCGCACTTTGTACGCCCGACGATGCGCCGCAGCTCCTACTGGAGTGGCTGGCCACGCTGGGACCGAACGCACAACTTCCGAGCTGCGCGGCGCTGGCCGCCGTGTCAGCCGACCAACGGGCCGCGCTGGAGGCCCTGTACCACGCCGCAGGCGGCTCGAACTGGAAGCGGTCGGACAACTGGATGACGGACGCGCCGGTGAGCAGGTGGTCCGGAGTCCGCACCGATTGGGAGGGATGGGTGAAGGAGCTGAACCTCGTTGTCAACGATCTGAGCGGCCACATCCCGCCGGAGATCGGCAACCTCGGTGCGCTGCAATGGCTGAACTTCCGGGGCAACAACCTGAGCGGTCCCATCCCTCCAGAGATCGGGAATCTCGGGGCACTAATAAGGCTGAACCTCTACGACAACAACCTGAGCGGCCCCATCCCACCGGAGATCGGGAACCTCACTGCGCTCAGTAATCTGCACCTCCAAGACAACGCCCTGAACGGTCCAATCCCCCCCGAGATGGCCAACCTCACTACGCTGTTTAGTCTGAACCTTGAGCGTAACGCGCTGCGTGGTCCAATCCCCCCCGCGATGGTGAACCTCCTGGCGCTTAAGTTCCTGCACCTTTCTGGTAACCCCGGCCTTTGCACGCCCGACGATTCCGGGCTCTTGGCGTGGTTCGCTGCGCTGAACGTGCGCCCGCCTCCGCGCTGCGCGGGCGGCGGGTGACGCCCGGTAAGGAGATGGACGTTGCGTTACTGGCGGGGTCAGCGGGCATGGGAATGCTATTCTCGCTCTGCCGTTCACGGCGGACTTTACGTCCAGCACGATCACCGAGACTTTCCGTTGAGCCTCGGTGGCCAATTCTTGAGTCAAGCGATCCTGTAGCTCGTCCGGCGTTCGTGGGGGCTTCCCTTTCGGGGACGGGCTCTTGGCGTGTTCTGGGCCGTGCCAGAACACGACGTAGATGCCGTAACCGTCCGATCTCGGGTCGCGCGTATAGCGGGGAATCAACTCCACGCGCACCCGCTCTGGGAGTTGGTGACTCAACTCGCGGTAGAGTGCCTGCTGGCAATAGCGTGACCAATCGGCTCAAGGGCGTGCGTAAATTCGAGCTTGCTAAGTCACGAGAGCTGCTTGAGGAGCCGCCACCGCACCGGATCCCACGGCGTCTCGATGGCCTCTCGGGGCGACCTGGTGCCCGTGGCCACGAGTTGCTTCACGGCAAAGGGATTGCCGCTCCCTCCACCGCGCTGACAAGGGGTTCGACTTCCCGCTTTTCGGATCCGATCTTCCTGCTACTGCTGCGCGGCTAAACGAGAAGTGGCATAGCGGCAAGAATGGCAGATCGTGCAGTCCTGGTTCAACTTACATGATTCTTTGCCGCGATGCGGTTCCCCGTGAATCTGCCGCTTCGCGCGAGCCCAATCGCGGTGTCCAAGCGACCGGGTGAGCCTTCGCCCGTTCTCGCGCCACTCCATCTGGTACAAGCCGGTTTTCCGGTCGGGGAACACCCTCACCCGGTTCCGGCCCCATTCACCGGCGCCGTAGGAGCGCCGACTTCGTTTCGTGCTTGCCATCATTCGATTCCTCTCGGTGATGGACCGCACGATCTGCGCGAACGAAAGGTCGCGGAGAGAAGGCTCCTCCGCCAGTCGTGCCCGGACCGATGCGTTACCTTTCCGGGGGAGGGGCGTATACGCGCGACCCGCCCCCGCCGAGGGCGCGATCACGAATGGTTGGGTGGTTGCGGTCGCCGCCGTGGGGGTGAGCGGCCGATCGCCGCTCGGTGGGTCGAGACTCTGCCCCGCGTTTGCGGGGTTTCCGTGGAGCCAGATGTGTTTTTGTTTTACAAAAACCTCTGGCCGGGGGCATCCCCCGAACCCCCGCAACGACATTCCGCGCGCCACCAAGGGAGGCCACCCGGACATGGTTCGTCCCCGGAAACCCGAGGCCGAACGCAGGACCCGCACGACCGGCGTGCGCGAGGAGCATGCCTCCATGCGCTTGAGATCTTGACCTCCGATCGGCCGGGGCCGGTGGCGTACCGCGCGTGCACATCGACATCGGGGTGCATGTGCACGGAATCACCGAGTCCATGTGCGCGGGCAGGGGCTCCGTATGTGGCTGCCCGCGTTGCGGTTGCACCACGGCCGCACGAACGGCGGTGCCGTTCCAGAGTGTGCGGCCGTGGCGGGAGTGACCCCGGTGTTCGGCATGCCTCACACGCCACGGCGATGGTTGGGATGTGCACGCCATCCCACCCCCGCCTCGGGGTCACTCCCGGCCATCAATCCTTGCAGGAAGGCAGACTGCGACGCCTTAAGGACTCGGCCACGTCGGCGGTCATCCCCAGCATTCGTTCAACGCCTGTTCAGCGCCGATGGACGGGATCCCCGGAACCGGCTCGTCGGTGACCAAGGTCACGCCCGTGTCGTGGAAATCCAGGCCGGGCGTGTTCTCAGGCCTTGCGCCTGTCGTCAGGAACTCGACAACGGCTTCAATTCCGAGGGAGGCCATTCTCAGGGGGTACTGCATCGACGTGGCCCCGATCTCGCCAGCCGCCACATTCCGGACACCTTCGCAGCCACCGTCGATGGTGAGGATGAGAACATCGTCCTGCACGCCCAGCCCCCGGAGCGCCGCGGAGGCTCCGGCGGCGGCCGGTTCATTGATCGCGTACACCACGTTGATCGCCGGATCGTCCCGCATCAGGCGTTCCATGGCGGCTCGCCCGCCTTCCTCGGTGCCCATGGTGGGGGCGCTCCCCGCGATGCGGGGGTCGTCTTCGTCGTACATCCTGTTCGGGTCCTTGATGTCGATGCCGAAGCCGTCGAGGAAGCCCTGGTTGCGCAGGACCTCGACCGTGACCTGCGTTCCCGCGCCGTCCAGCGTTGCGATCCTCGCGTCGGCGGAGGAAGCACCCAGCCGGCCCCGAGCCCACATGCCGATCAACTCCCCGGCCCGGAAGTTGTCGGTGGCGAACGTTCCGTCCACCGCGTCCGCCGGATCGAAGGGCGTGTCGAGCGCGATGACGAGCACGTCGGCCCGTCGCGTTCGATCGACCGCGTCCAGCAGCGCCACGGGATCTGAAGGGGCGATCAGAATCCCCCACGCGTCCGCGGCCAGGAGACTCTCGATGGCCTGAACCTGAGTGTCCGTGTCCCCGTCGAATCTCCCGGCGAAGGCGCGCAGTTCGACGCCGAGTTCACCGGCTCGCCCGAGTGCGCCCTCCCTCATCGTCACGAAGAACGGATTGTCTTCGGTCTTGGTGATCAGGCCGACAACCGGTTCCACCTCGTCGGGTCCCGTGACGCATCCGGCAACCAGCGGCACCAACAGTCCGCAGATCCATCGCGCCTCTCCGAGCAAGCCCTTTGTGGATTCCATGCGATTCTCACGATTGGGGACAACAGCTTCGCGGCCCTGGCGGCCTGAGGAGGGCGAACAGCTCTCGGAGCTGCCCGTCCGCAAGCACCACGAATCATGGCCCGGAAGTCGAGAATCGGGAAGCGCCGCGACTCGCCGACCGGCTCGCGGAGTTGGCACGGAACGCCGGGACGGGTCGATACCCCGCTCCCTCGCGGATACTGCTTGTCAACGAAGCCGAGTGCGGCGAGCATTCCTAGTGGGTGGGAGCGGCAGGGACCCGCCGGAGGGAATGGCCACCTCCGGAGCACGTGAACCGACGGAAGGAGCGTCGAGATGCGAAAGCTGCTGCTGGCTTGTCTGGCTCTGGTGCCTTCGCAGGTTCAGGCGCAGGGAACAGATGAGACCCGGGAAGTGCCGAGCCGTTTCGTGCTCGAAGCCGGGATCGTCGGCGGCAACAGCGTCGCTTGTCCCGGACACTACGTCGGCGTCAGCGGGCGCGTCGCGGGGCCGGTGTCGCTGTACGGGATGGTGGAGCACTACCGGTGCGCCGACTTGGCCGGGTCCGCCAACCGGATCGGCGCGTCGGTCCTCCTCGGGCGTTCCGATTGGGTTGTTCGCCCGGCGGTGCGCGCGGGCATCGAGTACGACGAAGGAGACGTCTCGCCGACCGCCGGTGCGAGCCTGACGTTCGGACGGCGCTACGGAGCGCGCTTCATCCTCCACGTCGGAGACGGGTCCGACGATACGAACATCGTGCTCTTCCAGATGGGCGGGTACATTTCGTTCTGAGCCCCGATTGACGTTCCCGGCGGCGACGGGTTCGGTGCTCGGGTGCAGACAAGCACCGGGACGGGGGCCGTACTGCCTTCCCGCAGGGATCGCTGGTTCGGTAGCGACCCGTAAGGGGTCGGGGAAGGGGTGCGCAAACACACCTGCCCCCGAACCCGTA
Source organism: Longimicrobiales bacterium (assembly GCA_965208255.1). Lineage (GTDB taxonomy): Bacteria > Gemmatimonadota > Gemmatimonadetes > Longimicrobiales > Gaopeijiaceae > BD2-11. Next base: position 4,791,738 of record OZ242324.1, on the reverse strand, counting down.
GCAGGCCCTCGGACTGCCGGGTCGCTACGGTCACGCCTTGAGCGGCCAGTGCGCCACGGGCGCACGGGCGGCGAGGCCGAAAAGCGTTGCCGCGCCAGCGGATAAGCGGGAAGGCCGGTGCGTAGCGCCGGATCGCAAAGGTGCGCATTGACCCCCCATGTCGTTTGCGCGTTTCAGTACGGCTCTAGAGGCGGGAGCGCCAAAAACCCCGGCGAACCGTTGCGTTCGCCGCTGGCCCACAGGGGATCCGGCCCTTACGGACGAAGCCGCCTTGTATCTTTACGCCGTCTGCCCCGCCCGGGTTTCGGAGTATGCGGCCATCCGAGCCGCTGGCGGGGCTGGCCCCGGCGACCCGGACCATGCTTTCAAGGGCCAACCTCCGGTGTCTTCGGCGACCGCTGCGGACAGATCAGCTTGGCGATAGGAGAGGGAGGGCGTGAGCCGCGCGACTGACGTTCCGCGAGCGACTTGCATGGCGCGGACGGAGCCTGCCATTGTCCTTCCCTCGCCATTGTCCTTCCCTCGCCCGCCTTCCCGGAGGAGATTTCGAGGCAGCATGCGCTCCCAAGCATGGGTCGTCCTCGCCCTCGGGGTACTGGTCGCCGCGTGCGATAGCCCACTGGCGCCCGCGGCTTGCGGTGCGCTGCCCCAGTTGACGGTCCACGTGGGGGACACGTCCGGCGTCACCGCCTGCTTCAATGACGTGAACGGCGATGCGTTGAGTTACGCGGTCGGGTCATCGAACCCCTCGGTGGCCACGGTCTCGGTTGCGGGGGCGGAGGTGACGGTGCGCGCCGTCGCCCCGGGCACCGCGACGGTCATGCTGACGGCCACCGATCCGGCGGGGCTTGGAGATCAGCAGAGTTTCCGGGTCGTCGTGCCGAACCGGGCGCCGCGGGCAGTGGGGACGGTCCCGGAGCAAAGGGTAGAGGCTGGCGCGGAGGTAGTCGTCGATCTTGCGTCCTGGTTCGAGGAGCCGGACGGCGAGCACCTTCGCTTCCGCGTGACGGTCTCGGACGCCGAAGTCGCGGGCGTGGCCGTTTCGGGCAATCGGGCGACGTTGGCGGCGCGGGCGAGGGGCACCGCCTCCGTCGCCGTCACGGCGACGGATCCCGGGGGCCTGGCGGCTGTTCAGGTGTTCGGTTTCGAGGTACCCAACCGGGAACCGGTCGCGCTGGGCGTGATCGAGGGTCAAGTCATGCGGCGTGGAGAGACGCGCGTGATCTACCTTGCGCCGTTCTTCGCCGATCCAGACGGCGAGCCGCTGCGCTACGCTTCGTCGTCGTCGAGTCCCGGCGCGGTTGCGGCGACCGTCTCGGGCGAATCCGTGCGGCTGACCGCTTTCGGGGCGGGACGGACGACGATCACGGTGACCGCGCGCGACCCCGACGGCCTGACGGCGGCTCACATGTTCGGCGCGGAAGCTCGGAACCGGGCACCGACTGCGACCGGCACGCTGCCGGATGTCGATTTGGGTGCGGGCGATACGATCCGGCTGGAACTTGCGGGCCGCTTCTCGGATCCGGACGGGGACACGTTGACCTATGTGGCATCGTCTTCGGACTCTGCGGTCGCGTCGGTGGAGGTGCGTGGAGAGACCCTGCTGCTTTGGGGAGTGCGCGAGGGGCGGGTCACGGTCACCGTCCTGGCTTCAGACTCGGGCGACTTATCGGCCGCGCTGTCCTTCCAAGCGACGGTGGCAGGCGGCCCCGGGGACCCTGGGTCCTTCCAGATCGACATCCGCTTCGCCACGGTGCTGACGGCCGCGCAAGAGATGGCGTTCCAGAGAATGGCGGCGCGGTGGATGGAGATACTGGAAGACACGGAGTTGCCGGACATGCCGGTGCCGGAAGGCGTGGTCACGTGCCGATCCCCGGCCAGGACGCACGAGCAAGACGTGAGTGTCGTCGATGACCTGATGATCGTGGCGTCAGTCGAGGAGATAGACGGCGTCGGCGGGACGATCGGTCGAGCCAGACCGTGCGGGACTCGCGCGGGATCGATGCTTCCATGGTTCGGCGTGATGGAGTTTGACGCGGCGGACATGGCCTGGATGGAGGCGGAAGGGATTTTGGAATCGGTGATTCTCCACGAGATGGGCCATGTGCTCGGCATCGGCACGTTGTGGGACGGGTTCGGGCTCCTGCGCAATCCATCGCTGCCTGTGGAGCGGGAGGTGGACACGCATTTCGCGGGAGCGCTTGCGGTCCGGGCGTTCGACGAAGCGGGCGGGGCCTCCTACACCGCCGGTTCCAAGGTCCCGGTGGAGAACAAGGGGATCCGCCGCGGCAGGGACGACGTGCATTGGCGCAAGAACGTATTCGGCAACGAACTGATGAATCCGAGCGCCGAGCCCGTGATGCCCCTCAGCGCGGTAACGATCGCGTCGCTCTCGGATATGGGGTACGCCGCGCGAACGGACCTCGCCGACGCCTACCGTCTTCCGGGCGCGGCCGCGTTGCGCACGCATCTAAGCCGCGCCGTCCCTCTCGGCGAAGACGTGATCCGCGGCCCCGTCGAGGTCCGCGACCGGCATGGCCGGGTGGTGGGGATCATTCGCCCCTGATGGACGGTGCGCCGATCCGATCCGGGCCGGGCCGGGGTCGTTCGCGGGCGACAAGATGCGAAGTCCACCGAGTGCTTGTAGATTGTAGTGGGTACCGGTTGGGGGCGTTGCGCCACCCCCGGACCACCAAGCGTCGTTTGCCACCACCGGACCACAACATGACCCTCGCTTCAGCTACCCCCCCCCCCCCGAAACATATGTAGCGGCTGTACTTAGAAGGCGTCCGGCCCGGTTCCCGGTTCGGACGGCCACGCTGCTGGCACTCTGGGCGGTGGCGTGCGAGAACCCCTTGGGTCCGGATCCCTGTGGCTCGATCCCGGAGGTGACGGTGCACGTCGGCGAGACGTCCCACGTCACCCCCTGCTTCAACGACCCGAACGGCGACATGCTGGTCTATGCGGTCGCGTCGTCGAACCCTTCGGTCGCCTCCGCCTCGGTCTCCGGCACCTCGGTCACCGTAACCGGGGTTGCGCCCGGCAGCGCCTCGGTCACGCTGACGGCCCGTGACCCCGGAGGGCTCCAGGGCCAGCAGAGCTTCACGGTCACGGTTCCCAACCGGGCGCCTCAGCCGAGGGGCACGCCGCCCGGCGTTACCGAGCGGGTCGGCGCCATCGCGACGGTCGACATGGCCGAGTACTTCACGGATCCGGACGGGGAAGCGCTCACCTACACGGCGAGCCCTTCGAATCCCGAGGTGGCGGGCGTGAGCGTCGCGGGTTCGGTGGTCACGGTCACCGCTTTGGCGAAGGGCAGTGCCACCGTGACGGTGACCGCACGCGATCCCGGGGGCCTCTCGGCCACGCAGTCCTTCTCGTTCGCGGTTCCCAACCGGCCGCCTGTTGCGGTGGGAACGCTTCAGCCGCAAACGATCGAGGCGGGCCAGTCCGTCACTCTCGACGTGGCCGCTTCGTTCAGCGACCCGGACGGCGACGACCTGAGCTACACGGCCGCCTCATCGGCACCGTCGGTTGCGCGCACGAGCGTGGCGGGCAGCGTGGTCACGATCACCGCGGAAGGAAAGGGAACGGCCACGGTCACGATCACGGCGAGCGACGACGAGCCGGCAAGCGCGATTCAACAGGTGAGCGTGACGGTGTCCAACCGGCCGCCCGTGGCAGTGGGAACGCTTCAGCCGCAAATGATCGAGGTGGGCCAGTCGGCCACCCTCGACGTGTCCGCTTCGTTCAGCGATCCTGACGGCGACGACTTGAGCTACACGGCCGCCTCATCGGTCCCGTCGGTTGCGCGCGCGAGCGTGGCGGGCAGCGTGGTCACCATCATTGCGGAAGGACCGGGAGCGGCCACGGTCACGATCACGGCGAGTGACGACGAGCCGGCGACGGCGACCCAGCAGGTGAGCGTCACGGTGCCCCAGCCGAACCGGCCGCCACGCCCGGAGGGCACCGTCCCGGACCAGTCCATCGAAGCGGGCCGCCGTGCCACGGTGAACGCCGGGCGGTACTTCAGCGATCCTGACGGGGACGCGTTGACCTACGCGGCCTCGTCGTCCAACGGCACCGTGGCCGGAGTCTCCGTGTCGGACTCGACCGTGACGATCACGGCTGCGAGTCCCGGGACCGCGACGATCACGGTTACAGCCCAGGACCCCGAGGGCCTCAGCGCGGCGCAGGACATCCGGGTCAACGTGGAGTCGGCGGGCGCGCCGGATCTGGAGTTCACCGGCGTCACCCCGACATCGGTGACGGGATCGCCGGGCGGGTCGGTGCAGGCCGCATTCACGCTTCGGAACGCGGGCGACGCGACCGCGCCCGCCACGACGATCCGCCTTTACGAATCGTCCGACCCATCCATATCGACCAGTGACACGGAGATCGCGAGCGATCGAACCTCTGGCCTTCCGGCGGGGCAGAGCCGGACAATCACCGGAACGGTCAACCTGTCGAGCCAAGCCTCCGGCACCTTCTACTTCGGGATTTGCGCCGACGCCGTTTCCGGCGAATCCGACACGGGCAACAACTGCTCGACCGGTGTCAGGGTGACGGTCACGGGTTCCGGCGCGCCGGACTTGGAGTTCACCAACGTGACGCCGACCTCGGTTACGGGGTCGGTCGGCGGGTCGGTTCAGGCCGATTTCACGATCCGGAACACCGGCGACGCGCCGGCGCCGGCCACAACAATCCGCCTATACCAGTCGAGCAACTCGACGATCTCGACGACGGACGACGAGATCGGTCGAACGGCCTTCGCCGGCCTCGCCGCTGGGCAGAGCCGGACGATTACCGGGACCGTGGCGAACCTGACCGCAGGCTCCTTCTACTTCGGCATCTGCATCGATGCGGTGTCCGGCGAATCCGACACGGCCAACAACTGCTCGCGGGGCGTCCGCGTGACCGTCGGCGGGTCCGGCGGCCCCGATCTGGTGGTGAGTCTCTCCAGATCGAGCGTCACGGTGTCGCGCGGAAGCAGCTTTTCGTACGAACTGACGGTGCGCAACCAGGGCGACGAGGCGTCGGCGGCCACCCTCGTACGGACCCTGATTTCGGCCGACGCGACCATTTCCACCAACGACACCGACGTCGGCGCCGCTGCGGTGCCTTCCCTGAACCCGTCCGAGGAAGTGAGCGGCGAGGCCTTGATCGAGATCGGCGCCGGTGCTCCGTTGGGCACCGTCTATGTCGGGGAATGTGTCGACGCCGTTTCCGGCGAATCGGACACGAGCAACAACTGCTCGTCGGCGATAAGGGTCACGATACGGACCAACGGTGGCGGCAGCGACACGACGTACACGACGGGGCAGACGATCGAGACCCTCCCGACCGGATTCTGGACTCCGGACACCTCGGGCGGCGGCATTTCCTTCCGGTACTCCAGCGGCGTAGCGACCGTCGAGTTCACTGGCACCAGTTCGTACATCGTCGAGGGCAACATCCGCTACAGCTGTCTGACCAGCACGGGGTGCGAGATCGTGAACCGGCGGGTCACCCAGGGCAGCATCCGGGCCAGCAGGCAGTCGAGCGGCAGCCTGACGGCCGAACCGCAATGGGATGGCCTGCTGCACTCTACGCGAGCGGAATGGACGGTCATCCGCCCGCGCCCCGGCGACGATCCGTCCGCGCCCCCCCTTCCGGTCGAGGGCGTCCTGCGCGTCAAGCCGGGCACCGAGCCGCAAGACGATGAAACCAGTCCGGTGAGGCGCGCGGTGACAGGCGGGACAATCTCCTCGTCCTCGGGCATTCGCTAGAGCAGAACCCCCTGAAATGAAAGGCAAACGATGAAGAAACGCATCCCCATCCTGCTGGCTCTTGCCGGCCTCATTCTGATCGCCGCTCCCCTGACGGCCCAGAAGACCCTCGGTCTGCGGGGCGGAGCCGGCTTCGCCTCCGTCTCCGTCGAGGAAGAGGGTCTCGATTCCGGATCCCGCAGCGGCATTGTCGTGAGCGCGGACCTGACCATTCCCGGACCCGGACTGTTCGACTTCAGGGTCGGCGGCGCCTACGTGCAGAAAGGCGGAGGGTTCGGTGCCGATGAGCTCGAAGGTCTGAGCGTCGGGCTCAACATCGACTACGCCCAGTTCTCGGGGTTGGCGCGCATCGGTAGGCACACCGAGAGCGGGATGTTCGTGGGGGTGATGGCGGGTCCATGGATCGCGTTGCGGCTCTCCTGCAATCTGGAGGCTTCCGCTCCGGGGGAGGGCGTCAACATCAGTTCGAGTTGCTCCGACGCAGAGCTTGAGACCAAGGCCCTGGACTACGGGATCGCCTTGGGCGTGGGCGCGGACTTCCCCATGGCCGGGATGCGCTTGGGCGTTGACGTGCTCTACTCGCTCGGCCTTGCGCCGGTGGCCGAGGACGACGACGCCATGACGCGGCACTTGGCCATCCAGGCCGGAGTCAACATCCCGATCGGGTAGTGGGCTGCGGCAGGCCCCGACACGGGGCAAAACGCACATGTTGAGTTGTCGGGCGGGCCGAATCGTCGGGACGAGGTGCTCCAACTGCCCGACAGCGCAAGGAGGCATTTCATGATGATGTCGATGATCAAAGCCGCCCGTGGACCGGCCAGCGTTCTGGTGCTGCTCGCACTGGCGGCCTCGCTGAGCGGTTGTTCCACACTCTTCATTCAGGAACCGCCTCGAACGGGAATCGCCGCGCCCGGTTTGGCTGCGAGCGCGCCCCAATGCACGACGACTTCGATCTTGCCCGGAGCCTATCTTGCGGGTGCCACATTGCTGGGCATCGTCGGCGTGGTGGGCCTTGCCGTTGCTGCGGCGGGTGGATTGGAACCGGGAGGGGAGGGGGTGACAGCGGCGCTCACCGGTGCGGGCATGGGACTTGCTGGAGGGGTTGCCGGCTACAATCAAACCAAAACCGGGCTTGAACGCATCAACGAATGCCGCGCGCTGCACCGGCGGTGGCAGAGCCAGCGCCTGAAAGAACTGAGCCCCGGAGCGGCGCCGTCTCCGACAATTCCGGCGGATGGGGCCTGGTGCAGGGACTTGAGATTTCGGGATGTACTCCCTCTCGCAGGGGACGTCTTATCTGGGTCAGTTTGGCTGTTGGGCGGCCTTGCGGGGAGTGTGGGGGACGCGGAACGGACTTCCGGGGAAAAGGTGGGCGTCGCTGCAATCTCGGTCGCAGTCGGAGGCGCCTTTCTTTACTCGGGACGGATCGGCCGCAAGCGCTTGGAGCGAGGGTGTATGCCCACACTCCGCGATCCCTACAAGAGCGGCAGCCGGAGCGTCGCGCCGGATTCCCTTCTGCCGTTGCGGGTAACTCCTGACACGCTCGTGGCTCCCGACCCGGGAGCCAGACAGAAGGGATCGGTCGGCTGAGTGGTTGCGGGGCCGCCGCCGGCCCCCATCTCCAGGCCAGTCTGGCTCCGAGAACGGTCAGGCTGCCTTCGCGCGTTCCGAAGCGCTGGCCTCACTCCCGATGGGTTTGATGCAGTCCTTGGAAGGCTGTGAGCATCGGACCTACGACCCGGACACCAACAAGTGCAGTCTGACAGTTCGATACTTGAAGATTCGAGACGACCGGAAGACGCGGATCACGTTCTGGATGAGGGCCAGCGGCTTCTGCTACTTCCAAGGCACGGTGACCACGTAGCTCACGCGGGGTTGCCCGGTGCGGCCGCGTAGCGGAAGCCCGTCACCTCTTCGGTGACCCTCCAGAGGCGGCGCGCCAAGTCGTCGCTGCGGGCCGGTCCGCGGACGGGGATGCGGCGGGCCGGTCCCCTCAGCCCGAACCGGGGTCCGAAGAAGTCCAGCTTCCCGGCCGACGGATCGGTGGCGGCGCGCAGTTGTGGATGCACGCCGACATCGACCGTGGCGGCCAACAGGCGGGCGAGCCGTCCGCCGATTCCGACCGACTGCTGGCGCTCGGTCCCGGTCAGGCCCGGATGGGCCGCGAGCGACAGGGCCGCCGCGCCCGCGGCGTCTAACCGTCCCTGAAGCTCCCGCGCGAACAACAGGTTGGCCAGCTTGCTGTCGCCGTACGCCTTGCCGCGGCTGTACGGACGCCCGCGCCAGTCCAGATCGCCGAAGTCGATGACGCCGGCCCGGTACGCGCCGCTGGTCACCGTGACCACGCGCGCGCCCGGCGTTGCCACCAGCAGCCCGAACAGATGTCCCGTGAGCAGGAAGTGGCCGTAGTGGTTCGTGGCCATGTGCATCTCGTGGCCGAGCGGCGTCCGTTGCAGTTCGGCGAGATTCACCACGCCCGCGTTGTTCAGCAGGATGTCGAGGCGACCCGTTCGGGCGGCGACGCGTCCGGCAAAGCGCTCGATGCCCACCGGATCGGTGAGGTCCAGCGCGAAGCCCTCGACCCTCGCGCCCGGCAGGTCGGACAGAACCGCTCCGACGGCCGCCTGCCCCTTGGCCGCGCTGCGGCTGGACAGGAAGACCCGCGCTCCCCTGCGGGCCAACTCGCGAACGGATCTGAAGCCGAGCCCCGTGTTGCCTCCGGTCACGACGGCCGTGCGCCCGCGAAGAGGCGGAATGTCTTCAAGTGTCCAGCCGGGCATCGGGTTCTCCGGGCAGGCAAGGCGTTGGGCCGAGTGTCGTCACTCGGGACCGCCGGACCTCGGCGGCCCGGGAATCTAGCGGAACCGTCCGGCTCGCTTCCACAAGCTTCTCCGTTCAGGGAGCCGGGCCGGGCGACGTCGCGATGATGCATCCCATCGGAGGGTCGGCGCATCGGTGTCCGCGTCCGGTGCTCCGCCCACCCGAATGATAGCGATCCACGCCGATCGCGGGCTGGCCGTCTTGGCCGTCGAGGTCGATCCGATTGCCGGTGAGGGAGACGGTCGGCAACGTCGGCTTCCGGGACCTTGGTCAGAGGCTGGGCGGGCGCGGGAGTCCCGCCATTCAAGTACGTTTTTCCCGCTTTGGCGGCACGGTCCAGCAAGGTCCAGTACAACGACAGGAAACGCAGATCGTGCAGTCCTGTATGTAGTTAGAAGATCTACTGCCGTGATCCGGACCTCAGGTGCTCCGTGTGTCCAGCGCGCCCACAAACGTCACCATGATGAAGGACGGCAGGAGCGCCCAGAACTCCGGCCTGAAGCTGAGGTCGACGCCGGGATAGGCCAGCGTGGGCAGCCCGATCCACGCAGCTTCCGCGACCGCGGACGTGTCGTACAGGCCGAACCCCAGCCCGGCGGTGAGGCAGCCCGCGACGATGCCGATGGCCGGTGCCCACAGGCGCAGCGCCCCGGAGGCCCGAAGCGGGATGAGGATCATGACCAGCAGCGTCACCCCCGCGATGACCGGGCCCGCGGCGGGCGAAACATCCGCGGGCACCTCGGCCAGCTTGCGAACGATGAGGGGTGAGAGGGTGATGGGGATGAGCAACAGCACGGTGCCGGCGACCATGGGCGTAAAGATTCGCCTGAGGAGCGCCATCCTCGCCGCCAGGACGAACTGGATCAGCGCGGACGCGATGATCAGCGTCGCGAGCATGCCCGGCCCGCCCTGCTCGAGGGCCGTCACGCTCACCGCCAGGAACGCGCTCGTGCTCCCCATGACGAGGATGTAGCCGGCGCCGATGCGGCCCACCTTGCGCGCCTGGATTGCCGTCGTCACCCCGCTGATCACCAGCGCCGCGCAGACCGCCCACGACAGGTATTCGTCGCCCAGGCCGGCGACGGTGATCATCACGGTAGGCGTCAGGATGACGCTGGCGATGCACAGGATGGCGTACTGAATCCCGAGCCCGGCCGTGATCGGCAGGGGCGGACGCTCGTCGGGTTCGTAGCGGACGTCCTGTCGGTCGATCGCCGAACTCACTGGCTCGCCCTCCCTTGCTCGCGAGATGGACACTGGCTGCCGGTCAGCGTCGCGGCAGTGCCGTCCCTCCCTTCAGCGCGTCGGGATCACTGCGTCCCGGCCGGCTCTCCGCCGTCCCCCACCACCACCCGGACCCCCCACGCAACCGCCAGGTGGGTCGGCACCGCGACCACCAGGTAGTAGCCGTTCACCTGGTCGATCCCCGGGACAACCTGCATCACGAGGCCCACGACCGACACCCCGGCCGCCAGCAGCGCCGCGCGGGTGGCGAGCCGGCGCCACTTGCCGGCGAACACGGCCGGAACCAGCGCGCCCGCGAGCACCAGCGACAGCGGATTCGCCTGGAGGAAGTTCTCGTTCCAGTGCATGAACTCGTGACTGGTGAAGTGCGACACGATCATCACCAGGCCGCACACGCCGGCGACCAGCGACCAGATCCCGGCGAGCAGCACGAACTCCGCCCTGAGGATCGCGCTGAGCGTCGGACCGCCGGTCCTGATCCGCGGAGAGGCGGCCACCGCAGCCGATCCCGCGAGCCATGCGGCCAGCATCGCGCCGACCAAAGCGAACCAGGCGAAGCGCGCGGGAGGCGCCTCGAGTGGGCGCGGTCGGGAACTTTCGTCCAGGACGGACTCCGACGTGACCAGGTCGGTCTCGCGCAGGAAGTCCCGCAGCATCATCGGAATGAACATCTCGTTCCAGGCGGTCCCGGGTCGATCGCCGCGCGCGCTCATGAAGAAGTCGAGCGACACGTAGATCAGCGGATTGGCTTCCGTGAGCCTCCGGGTGTGGAAGCGGTAGGTCTCGCCGGGAGCCTCCACGAACTGCTCCCGCAGGCTGCCGGCGACAATGGTGTCGAGGAGGTCGCGCACACGCGTCGAGCAGTTGTCGAGGAAGTACTGATATCGGTAGTAGGCGTTCTCCGGGCGCGCGTTGAACCCGGCCATGTCGAGAAGCATCAGACGCTGATCCGGGGTCAGATCGAGTGCCTGCTCCACGACGCCGCGATCCGTGGCCACATAGTGCGCAATCATGCCCTCCGAGGAGAGGCCGGCCATCCAGTACTGCCAGTCTCCCAGGAGAAAACGCCAGAAGAAGCCCTCCTGATTGAAATCGAACATCCCCCAGTTGTACGAGACGTCCAGGCCCCGGGCCGGATCCTGGATACGGATGGCGTTGTGGCCGAACATCTCGTAGACGAGCGGCCCGGCTCCGATGGTGATGAGCGAGACGTGGAGTTCGGAGCCGGGTATCGGCTCAGGGAGTCCCTGATCCTCCGGAGACGGCTCCTGATGCGCGGCCGCGGGGGACGGAGCGGCCGCCAGCGTGCCGACCGCCAGCCAGCCAGCCAGCACCAGGCTCCTTCCAGACACTTCGCTCGACTTCGGCACTGGCGACTACCTCGCAGGTGAGGACAGAGTCTCGCTTCTCCGTTGCGCGGTACACCATCTTCCGCCCGCTGCTCCCCGGGCGACACCTCGGATCCGCACGCGGAAGATGGTCCCGCGACCATCAGGGTGGAAAGGCCGCGTCGAACGTGGCGAGCATGCGAGGTACACCGGTGGAACCGGCCGGCGACGCTGAACCGGTAGCCCGGAACACGCCCACGGCCTAGACTGCCGGAGGTACGATCGTCCGCCCCGCCCCCCGCGGCCGGCGCGGCCCGCACGACCACCGAGAACCCAGGGAGAACCCCGATGCCCGCGGTCCCACTGCCCCACCGCCGCCCCCGCCCCCACCGCACCGGCCCGACCGCGACGGTGATTCTCGGCGCCCTCCTCGCAGCCGCCGCGACCACAGCCTGCGACGGAGGAGGTGCGCCCACGGGAGAAGCCCCGCCCGCGAGAGCCGACTTCGCGAACTCCCCGCGCCCCTACGCCGCGTCCTCGCACGGCGGCAACTACATGCAGAACTACTACTTCCCCCCCGCCCCCAGCTCCACCCCGTGGTATCCCGCGTGGGCGCCCGACGGCGGGAGCATCGCGGTGGGGATGAGTGGCTCGATCTGGAGCGTCGACCCGGCGACCGGCGTGGCGACCGAACTGGTGCGCTCCGGCGACTACCTCTCCTCGCCCAACTGGTCCCCCGACGGCCGCTGGCTGGTGTACACCGCCGACGCCGGCGCCGGACCCATCCAGCTGGAAGTCATGGACATGCAGACCGGTGAGACTCACCGCCTCACCGACGATGCCGAGATCTACGTCGACCCGCGCTTCTCCCCCGACGGCACCCGCCTGGCCTACGTCTCCACCCGTCCCAGCGGCTTCTTCAACATCTACATCCGCGAGATCGCCGACGGGCAGTGGGCCGGGGACGAGATCGCGGTCAGCTACGACAACACCTTCGGCCGCAGCCGCCTCTACTTCGGGGCGTGGGACATGCACATCTCGCCCTCCTGGCTGCCCTCTGGCGACGAGCTGATCATCGTCTCCAACCGCGACGTGCCCCTCGGGAGCGGCAACGTCTACCGGATCCCCGCCCGCGCGAACGGCATCGACGACCGCGTGCCGGTGCTGGAGGAGCAGAGCCTTTACCGCACCCAGCCCGACGTCTCCATCGACGGGCGCCGCTTCGTCTACTCGTCCACCGCCGGCGCCGCCGACCAGTTCAACAACCTGTACGTGCAGCCCACCGCCGGAGGCGAGCCCTACAAGCTCACCTTCTTCGAGCACGATGCCTTCCACCCGCGCTGGTCGCCGGACGGCGAATGGATCGCCTTCATCACCAACGAGGGCGGGCTTCCGCAGCTCGCGCTGCTCGAGACCTACGGCGGCGCGCTGCGCACCGTCACCATCGAGGAACGCCGCTGGCAGGAGCCGATGGGCACGCTCACGGTGACCACCCTGGGCACCGACGGTCAGCCGGTCGGCAGCCGCGTCCACCTCACCGCCTCCGACGGGAAGCACTACACCCCGTCCGACGCCTACTCGCGGATCAGCCGCGCGCGCGATCACATCTTCCACCACGCCGGATCATTCCAGGTCGAGCTGCCCCCCGGCACCGCGCACATGACGGTGGTCCGTGGCTTCGAGCACGTGCCCGAGGAACTCGAGGTGAACATCGTCGCGGGCGAGAACCACAGCATGACCATCCAGCTGGCGGAGATCTCGGACCTGAGCGATGAAGGCTGGTACTCGGGCTCGACCCACGTGCACATGAACTACGCCGGAAACCTCCACAACACCCTCGAGAACCTCATGATGATGTCCGAGGCCGAGGACCAGGACGTGGTCGCCGAGCAGGTCGCCAACAAGGACAACCGCATCCTCGACCACCAGTTCTTCGTGCCCGGCGGCGGCGCCCACCCGCTTTCACGCCCCGACATGGTGCTGGTGGTGGGCCAGGAATACCGCCCGCCCTTCTACGGCCACGTCTTCATGTTCGGCATGACCGACCACCTCATCTCGCCGTACGTCACCGGGTACGAGCAGACCGCGATCGAGAGCCTGTATCCCTCCAACACCGACATGTTCAGGAAGGCCAAGGCGCAGGGCGCGACCACCGCCTACGTGCACTCCGGCTACAGCGGAGACCCGCTGGAGGGGAACCTCGGGGGCGCCAAAGGCTTCATCGTGGACGCGGCTCTGGAAACCGCGGACGCCGTCGAGTGGTCCACCCCGCAGGACGGCTACCCGCCCGTCTACGCGGTCTGGAGCAACGATCTGCGTTCCTACGTGGTGGGCGGCGAGGACTCCATCTCCAACCTGCATGCCACGCCGCTGGTGGGCTCGATGCGCACCTACATCCGCACGCCGGACGGTCAACTGTCGATGGAGGGCTGGTTCGAAGGGATGCGCGCCGGCAATGCGTTCGTCTCCAGCGGTCCCCTCCTCGACGTCACCGTCGATGGCCGCATCTCAGGGGAGGACCTGGAGATGGCCTCCGGCGGCGAGGTGACGGTGGCGGTGCGGGCCTGGGGCGTCGTGCCCATGCGCACCGCGGTCATCGTGATGAACGGAGAGGTCGTGGAGGAGATCCCCTTCGAGGGCGACCGGCTATCCCTCGATGTCGAGCGCACCGTAGCGGTGGAGCGCAGCGGCTGGATCCACGTGCGCGTCCAGGGCGACCCCGAGGACCGCGCCCCGCTGGACACCTCCTACCCGCTGGCGCTCACCAACCCGGTCTGGATTACAGTCGGCGGCGCCCCCATCCGCAGCGCGAGCGCGGCCGACTACGCCCTGCGCTGGATCGACAAGCTGCAGGACATGGCGGAGGAGTGGCCCGGCTGGCGCTCGGAGGCCGAGAAGGCGCACGTGTACGCCCAGTTCGACGAGGCGCGCGCCATCTACCGGGCGCGAGGAGAGGAGGCCGCGCCCGGAACCTGACGAGAAATCAAGCGGCCCGGGCCGCTCCGGGGACCTGAGCGGCGCGGCGAATTCGAGGGCCTAATACGAGAAATCCGGGCCTCTATTACGAGAAATCCCGCCTCAGCCCCCCGCCGCCGCGTACCTGACCTCGCCGCCGACGATCGTGTAGACGACCTCGGTGGCGGGGATCTGCTCCTCGGGGATCGTCATGATGTCCTGCGACAGGACGACGATGTCGGCAAGCTTGCCGGGGGTGAGCGAGCCCTTCAGGTGCTCCTCGAAAGCGGCGTAGGCGTTGTTGATCGTGTAGCTCTCGAGCGCCTCCTCGCGCGTCATGCGGTGCTCGCCGGAGAGCACCTCTCCGTTGTTCATGCGCCGGCTCACCGATGAGAAGAAGCTCGCGATCGGCGAAATGTGCTCCACGGGCACGTCGGTGCCGTTCGCGATCATGACGCCGGCGTCCAGGACGTCCCGCCACACGTAGGAGGTTGCGATCATCCGCGCCTGCCCCAGGCGGTCCGCCAGCCAGGGTCCGTCGGAGGTGGCGTGCACGCCCTGCATCGACGCGATCACGTCCAGTTGGGCGAAACGCCCGACATCGGTCGGGTTGAGGTGCTGCGCGTGCTCGATGCGCCAGCGCAGGTCGGTGGCGTCGGGATTGGCCGCGAAGACCTTCTCGTAGATGTCGAGCACCTCGCGGTTGGCGCGGTCGCCGATGGCGTGGGTGTTGACCTGATAGCCGTGGCGGATGGCCACCTCGGCGGTGCCGGTGATGTCTTCCACCGTCTCGAGCACCAGCCCCTCGGTGTCCATGTCGACGTAGCTGTCCAGCAGCCACGCGCCGTGCGAACCCAGCGCCCCGTCGATCTGGCGCTTGATGGACCGAACCGCCAGGAAGTCGTTGCCCTCCGGAATGGTCCGGTACGCCGCAAGCTTCTCGTCCATTTCCTCGTTCGACGCACCGCGCACCATCACGTACAGGCGAACCGGCAGAGCCCCTTCCGCGGCCAGCGCGCGCAGGCGATCGACGGTCTCGAAGCTGCTTCCGGCGTCGTGAAAGGTGGTCACGCCGTACATGAGCGACTCCGCGCCGGCCAGCTCCACCTCGCGCCGGAACTCGGCATCCACGTCCTCGACGGAGCGCCCTTCCTCGGAGCGCGCCCGTGCCGCGCCCACCAGGCGCTGGGCGGTTTCGCGCATGAGGCCTGTCGCCGCGCCCGAGGCGTCGCGCACGATGGTGCCGCCCGCCGGGTCCGCGGTGCCGTCGTCGATGCCGGCGAGCTCCATGGCGATGGCGTTGGCGAAGGAGGCGTGGCCGCTCGCGTGCTCCAGGTCGACCGGGTTCTCCGGGCTGACCGCCGAGAGCGAGGCATGCACGGGCACCCCTTCCACGCTCGGCTCCGGCGTCGCGGTCCACTTCTCCTGGTGCCAGCCGCGGCCGAGAATCCACTCGCCCGGGGCCGCCTGCGCGGCGGCGTCCGCCACCATCTGCACGATCTCGTCCCAGCTGGCCGCGTTGTTTAGGTCGAGGGTCAGCTTGGATTCCCCGAGCGCCATGTAGTGGCCGTGGCCCTCGATGAAGCCGGGGATCACCAGTCTGCCCTCGAGCTCGATGACCTCGGTCGACGGTCCGACGAAGCCGGCGATCTCCTCGCTCGTCCCCACCGCCGTGATGGTGAAGCCGGTCACCGCGACCGCCTCCGCCTCCGGCAGGGCGTCGTCCACGGTCACGATCTTGCCCCCGGTGAGCACCAGGTCCGCGGGCTCCATCGCGGAGTCCGCGGCGGGCTCGCAGGCGGCGATCAGGATGCCCAGCAGGAACACGGATCGCGTGAGCGGAACAAACAGGGACAGCTTGCTCATGGGAACTCCAGACGGGGATTCGAAGAACGGATGGAACGGCGGGGTCGGATCTGCCAAAATGGCAGACTCGCGGTCTGTCGCGGGCTCAAAGTCTGCCAAAATGGCAGACGGCGCATCGCACCTCAGGATAGCTTCAGGGCACCATGCGGTCCAGAAACGCCCGTTCGTCCACCGTGAGGCTGCGCGCCCCGAAGCTCTGCACCTTGCGGAGCAGCGAAATCACCTCGGCGCGGTTGAGCTCGTGCAGCTCGTCCACCCGGATGAGCTCCCACTTGCGCCGCATCTCCGCTTCGGGCCGGGCCTTGACCACCCCCTGCATGCGCCGCTTGACCCTCCGGCGCCGGCGTGCCCGCGCCCAAAGGTAGACCAGCGCTCCGGCGAAGCCGCCGAGGTGGGCGAAGTGCGCCACGCCATCGTCCATCTGAGTGATGCCCGCGAACAGGCTGAAGCCCGCGAGAAAGAGGATCAGCCAGCGCGCCCGGATCGGCAGGATGCCCCAGATGTAGATCGGCTCATGGGGCCAGTAGCGGGCGAAGCCGAGCAGCACCGCGAATACGGCGCCGGAGGCACCCACCACCGGCGCCATCGGAGGCAGGAATGAGAAGAGCGCGCCCCCCAGACCGCCGAACAGATACAGCCTGAGGAAGTGGCTCGAGCCCATGCGCGACTCCAGCCGGGGACCGAAGAAGTACAGCCCGAGCATGTTGAGGGCGAGATGCCAGAAACCCGCATGAAGAAACATGTAGGTGAGGAGCGTCCACGGCCGCAGGACCGCGAGCTGGGGCACCAGCGTGAGGGCCCAGAAACCGTCGGACCGGGGCCCGGCGGCCATGAAGAGCAGAAAGACGACCACGTTGGTGGTGATCAGACGTCTGACCCACGGTGTCATCTGGGGCCGGCCTTTTCCGTCCGCGGTTTCATGAGGGGCAGGAGGCGGAAGCGGCGTGAAGCAACCCGGAACGGGGCCGCGCCCGCGCCATCTCTACCAGCATCCCGCTCGCGTGGTTCCGGGATTATCCGCGCCGGGTCTGGTGATTCGGCGGCGCACCCGTGCATATTCCGAAGTTGAAGTCCGAACCGAAACTGGAGAGCCGGATGATGAACTCGAAGCCGCGCTGGACCCTCCCGCTGCTCATGGCCCTGACCGCCTGTCAGGGGGGCGGAGCGCCCTCTCAGGCGGACATCGGAACCCCCGATACCCGGGGCTTGCGCTCCCACGGCGGCATGGTGTCGTCCGCCAACCTCATCGCCAGCCAGGTGGGCGCAGAGGTCCTGGCCGCCGGCGGCAACGCCGTCGACGCCGCCATCGCCACCGGCTTCGCCCTGGCCGTGGTCCACCCCACGGCGGGCAACATCGGCGGCGGCGGCTTCATGGTCATCCGGAGCCCCGACGGGAGCGCGACCGCCCTCGACTTCCGCGAGAAGGCGCCTCTCGCCGCGCATCCAGAGATGTTCACGGACGAGAACGGCGAGTACTCCTTCGAGATCCACCACTCCAGCTATCTGGCCATCGGCGTGCCGGGAACGGTGGCGGGCTTCGCCCTCGCGCACGAGCGCTACGGCAGCGGAGCGCCCTGGGCCGATCTGGTCGAGCCCGCGGCCAGCCTGGCCGGCGACGGCTTCACCCTGAGCCCGGCGCTGGCGCGTTCGCTGGCCTCGGTGCTCCCGCGTATGGAGCCCTATCCCGCGAGCGTCGCGCAGTTCTCGAAGGACGGCGTCCCCTACGAAGAGGGAGAACTCTTCCAGCAGCCGGACCTGGCCCGAACCCTGGGGCGCATCCGGGACCAGGGCAGGGACGGGTTCTACCAGGGAGAAACCGCGCGCCTCCTCGCCGAGGAGATGGAGCGCGGCGGCGGCATGATCACGGAGGAGGACCTGGCGCGTTACGAGGCGCAGGAGAGAACGCCCATCCGCGGCACCTACCGGGGTTACGAAATCGTTTCGATGCCGCCCCCATCGAGCGGCGGCACCGCCATCGTTCAGATGCTCAACATCCTGGAAGGCTTCGACCTGGCGTCGCTGGGGCACAATTCCGCGGCCTACGTCCACCACCTCACCGAGGCCATGCGCCTCGCGTACCGCGACCGGGCCCAGCACCTGGCCGATACCGATTTCGCCGAGGTGCCGCTGGATCGGCTCACCAGCAAGGCCTACGCGGATGAGCTGCGCACGACCATCGCGAGCGACCGCGCGGGCCACTCCGAGCCGTCCCAGCTGGTGATGGCGGAGGAGAGCACCGAGACCACCCACTACTCGGTTGTGGACCGCGACGGCATGGCGGTATCCGTCACCTACACGCTGGAGCAGGGTTACGGCTCCAAGGTGACCGTCCCCGGGGCGGGCTTCCTCCTCAACAACGAGATGGGCGATTTCAACGGCAAGCCCGGCCTCACCAACGAGCGCGGACTGATCGGCACCGAGGCCAACCTGGCACGGCCCGAGCAGCGCATGCTCTCGAGCATGAGCCCGTCCGTGCTCTCCCGCGACGGCGAGCTGGTGGCGGTCATCGGCACTCCGGGCGGGCGCACCATCATCAACACCGTGCTGCAGCTGGTGCTCAACATCGTCGACCACGGGATGCCCATCGAGGAAGCGGTGGCCGCTTCCCGCATCCATCACCAGTGGCTCCCGAACAGCGTGCGCATCGAGGAGGGCGGCATTTCCGAAGCGGACGCCGCGGCGCTGGCGGCGATGGGCCATGAGATCCAGGTGCGCGGCAGCCAGGGACGGGCCAGTTCGATCGGGGTCGATCCGGCGACCGGTGAGTTCATCGGCGCGCCCGACCCGCGCAGCGCCGACGGAGGGGCGGCGGCGCCGTCGGGTAGCTGACGGCTCCAGCCGCCGGCTCCGACATGCGTCGCGCGGGACCGAGCGGACCCCGTTTGTGAAGGAGCGCGAACCGGCCCGCCCGCTCCTCATCGTCTTCGCCCTCTGGCTGCTCGTGTTCTCGGCGAGCAGCCAGACGATGGTGATCGCCCCAATCCTGCCCCTCATCCGGGAAGAGCTGGGCATCGCCGATGCCTTCCTCGGCACCCTGGTCACGGTATACAGCCTGATGGTGGGGATCATGGCGGTGATCTCCGGCCCGATCTCCGACCGCATCGGGCGCCGCCGCATCCTGCTGCTCGGAGCGGGGGCGATGACCTGCGCCCTCGCCCTGCACGCCTTCGTGGACTCCTATTTCGAGTTCCTGGTGGTGCGCGTGTTCGCGGGCGCCGCGGGCGGCGTGCTCTCCGGCGCGGCGGTGTCCTACGTCGGAGACTACTTCCCCTACAAGCGGCGCGGATGGGCGACGGGCTGGGTCATGAGCGGATCCGCCGTCGGTCTGATCATCGGCATCCCTGTGGGCGTCCTGATGGCGGGCGAGTACGGCTTTCGCAGCCCGTTCTACTTCTTCGGCGTCATGATGGCGCTCACCTTCCTGCTGGTGTACACGCGGGTGCCGCAGCCTCCGGTGAAGCGCCGGCGTTCGCGGCTGAACCTCGCACGCGCCGTGGCCGGCTATGCCGTGATGCTGCGCCGCCCGGAGATCGCCTTCGCCGCGCTCGCCTTCTTCACCGTCTCTCTAGGGGTCTCGCTCTTCGTGGTGTACTTCCCCACCTGGCTGGAGGCCTTCCACGAGGCCACCCCCGAGCAGATCGCTTCGCTGTTCCTCGTGGCCGGGTTCGCCAACGTCATCGCCGGTCCCCAGGCGGGAAAGCTGTCCGATCGGATCGGCCGCAAGGTAATGGTGATCACATCCTGCCTGGGGCTCTCGGTGGTCATGCTCGCGAGCGTGCCGCTCATCACCAGCCTCTGGGTCGCCTATCCCCTCTACGCCCTGATGATGGTGCTGATCGCGATGCGCACGAGCCCATACTCCGCGCTCCTCACGGCGCTCGTGTCCGCCAATCGGCGCGGCTCGCTGATGAGCCTTACGGTCGCGCTCGGACAGCTGGGATTCGCGCTGGGCGCGATGGTGGCGGGCCTCTCCTACTCCACCTGGGGGTTCGCCGGCAACACCGTCCTCGGAGCCGTCGCGGTGCTGTGCATGGGATGGATCGTGTGGACCAGGGTGCCCGAACCGGAGCGCGAGTGAGGCAGGATCGGCCGGATCGAGCGTCTCCTACGGTCCGATCGGAGAGGTGCGCCGCGCGATCGCCGCAATAGAACCCTGACGTAACGTTAGGGTTGGGCGGGCTGTGCTCTCACCGCGGCGGCCCTCCCGTCGGCTCGTCCTCTACGAACCCCCTGTAGCCCAGCGCCCGCTGGCGCGGCCAGACCTCGTCCAGGGTCCCGGCCTCGAAGAGCCGCCCGTTCATCATGACCTGCTCGACCGACAAGGAGTTGCGCAGTTCGTCGAGCGGGTTGCGCGACAGGATGACGAGATCCGCCAGCTTGCCGGATTCGAGCGAGCCGAGCTCCTTCTCCAGCCCGATACCGTTCGCGCCGAAGAGGGTCGCGGACCTGAGGGCGTCGTGGTTCGACATCCCGCCCGACGCGACCATCCAGAGCTCCCAGTGGAAGCCCAGGCCCTGCAGCTGGCCGTGGCTGCCGACCCCTGCGAAGCCGCCATCGGCCACGACGTCCGCGAGGAAGCGGGCGTGGTCCTCGAAGACGAACTCCTCGTCCATGGCCCAGGCGACGGCTCCCGCGGCTCCCGCGCGGCGCCGGGTTCGCGAATCCAGGGTCTCGTGCGGGGTGAAGCGCGCCAGGCGCTCGTTGTCGTGCACGCCTCCGCGCGTGAACCAGTAGATCTCGCCCATGGGACCCCCGAAGGAGACGATGAGCGTCGGCGTATTGACCACCTTCGTCTCGGAGAAGAGGCGCACGATATCCCGATAGAGCGGATAGACGGGAAGGTTGTGCTCGATGCCGGGATAGCCGTCCATGGCGTGGGTGAGGTCGAGCTGGAAGTCGAGGCCGGCTTCGGTGGTCGGCATCAACTCCAGTTCGCGCGCCGCCATGACCAGCCACTGCCGCTGCTGGCGGTTGCCCGCGAGGTACATCTTGAAGGTCTTGGTGTCGTAGTACTCGGCGTAGCGCCTGAGGATGTCGCGGGCGTGGTCGAGGTCGCGGATCCCCTCGCCGGCCTGGTAGTTGCCGAAGATGCCCGGCCCGGTGGAGTAGATGCGCGGCCCCAGGATGTCGCCCGAGCGCACCCGGTCGGCGTAGGTAAGCACATCCGAGACGCCGGTCTGGGGGTCGCGCGTGGTAGTGACGCCGAAGGCCAGGTTGGCGAGGTAGCCCCACGGCTGGGTGGTGTGGACACCCGCAGGCGGACGCAGGTGAGCGTGCGTGTCGACGAAACCTGGGGTGATGGTCATTCCGCCGACGTCGCGCACCTCGGTGCCCTCCGGGACATCCAGTGAGCCGGACGGGCCCACCGCGGCGATGCGGTTGCCGTCGATCAGGATGTCGCCCCGTTCGATGACTTCGTCGCCCCGCATGGTGATGAGACGGGCGCCACTGAGGAGCAGTCTTCCCTCGGGGAGGTCGCGGGGCGCGTCGAGTGCGACCCGGACTTCGACGGGCTGGTAGCGGGCGTCATCGGAGTCGTCCCCAGGTCCCTCTTCGCCCGCCTCCGGGTCGTCTTCGGCCGCGTCGGCGGGCTCGTCGGCGCCCGGATCGTCGCCAGGCTCCGCCGCTTCCTCTTCCGCGGCCTCGGCTGCCTCCACGCTGTCCGCAAAGGCTTCCGCTTCGTCGAGGTCGTAGCGGAAGTACGCGTTGCCCAGCGCCCACACGACCTCCTCGCCGTCGCTGCTCCACGACTGGAACTCGGCGCCGAAGTCGGTGATGCGGGCGACGGGCACCGGCGCGCCGGACGGGTTGCGGACCGACACCGTGGGCGCCTCGCCCACCTGGGGGACCGTCACCAGGTAGAGGTCGTTGCCCACCTTGGCCAGTGCCCGCCCGCCAGCGGGGGACATGCGGATCGACGATGCGTTGGCGGGCGGGCCGCCACGGTTGGCCGAGAAGCCGGTCACCTTCAGGTGCTCCTTTTCGTCGGTGCCGTCCCAACGCACGGAAACCAGTCCGCGGGCGCCGGCATGCAGGTAAATGCGGTCGGCCCGGCTCGCGAGGAAGTGCGGCTGGGAGCGGCCCAGCGCCTCCGCCACGACGGTCGGCGCGCTCGGGCCTTCCGAACCGTACCACACGATGTCAGCCTGGCTCCCCCCTCCCGCGCCCGTCAGGCGGCCGCGCACCGGGGCCTGCAGCACGACGACGCGGTCGCCCTCCGGAGACCATGCCGGCGACTGCAGGTAGTGTGGCGCCTGCGAGAGCTGCCGCGCGTCGCCGTCATCGACCGACACCGCCCACAGGTGTCCGCCGCCCGGCTCCAGCCAACTCACGGCCGCGATGGTTTCGCCGTCGGGCGACCAGGCCGGGTGAGACAGCGCGCCCTCTGCGTCCACACCGATGCGTCGGGGTTCACCCCCGTCCGCGTCCATCACATACAGCCCGCCGAGCGCGGTGAAGGCGACCTCGCTGCCGTCCGGCGAGAGCGCGACATCGCGGATCTGGCGCACGAGGAAGGTCGGCGTGTCCTCGACCGGGTAGTCGAAGTCGAGGCGCGGCCCCGCGTGGACCACCACATCGGCCGTGAAGGGGATCGCGGCCGGGTCGCTCCCGTCCATCGGCACCCGCCAGAGCCGCCCGCCATACGAGGCGATGAGCGCCTCCCCGTCGGGCGTGAAGGCGTAGCCGGGAAGCAGGTCGAGGGTCGCACGGCTCTCCATGTCGTCGCGCTGCACCGGGTAGACCAGCCAGCGCTCGTCGCCGGTGGCGAGGTCGCGGGCGCGCAGGCCGGTCGCGTCCTCGTGGCGGGAGCCGTACACCAGGGTGGACCCGTCGGGCGACACCGCCGGGCGGAACCCCGACCCGTAGCGGCCCGTCACCGTGGCCTGGCGTCCGGTCTCGCGGTCGTAGCGGATGAGCTGGTACTTGGGGAAGGCCGCGTCGTAGGTCCAGTCGCGGGTCCCCTGCGCCAAGTACAGGTAGCGGCCGGTCGGGTCGAAGGCGGGACCGATGGCCTTGAGCTGCTCGGGCTCGTCGATGAGCGCGATCCCGCTCCCGCCGTCGCGGTGAAAGAGCCACGGCTTGGCGGCCCCGCCCAGCGGGCTGAAGGTGCGCGACGCCACCAGGTAGTCTCCGTCCGGCGACCACGCGGGCGACGTGTACAGGTTGTCGTTGCCGCGCGTGATCTGCGTGGTGTCGGAGCCATCCACGCTCAGCACCCACAGGTTCTGCCCCCCGCTCCGGTCCGAGACGAACACGATCTCGGTCCCGTCCGGGCTGAAGCGCGGTTGGCTCTCGAAGGCCGGGCCGACCAGGAGCGGGGTCGCGGTGCCGCCCTCGACGGGAAGCGTGTACAGGTCGCCGAGCAGGTCGAAGACCACCGTGCCTCCATCCGGGCTCACGTCGACCGACATCCACGACCCCTCTTCCGTGCTGAAACGGACCTCGCGGGTCGGCTCCAGCGGCAGCGATTCGGTGGCGAGGGAGTCGGGAGCGTCGGCCGGTTGCTCCTGGGCGCGGACCGCTGGCGGGGCAAGAAGGGTCAGGCAGGCGGCCAGGAATGCCGCCACCATCGCATCTCTTGGAGAGACACTGGACATGATCGCGCGCACAGGAATCGGGTGGGATGACATGCGGCGGGCCGGGAGCCTCATTCTCCGCCCAGCGCCCCGTACACGAGCGCCCGCAGCTTCTGGTGTTCGTCGAGGCCGGCGGCCGGGACGACCTGGGTGAAGTAGACGACCACCAACTCCTCAGCCGGGTCCACCCAGTAGACACTGTGGTAGGCGCCGCCCCAGCCGTAGTCCCCGAGCGAGCCCGGCTCGCCGGCCGTGCCCAGGTCGAGGCGCACGCTGAAGCCCAGTCCGAACCCCATTCCGGGCCCGAAGAGGTCGCCGACATGGTTGCTGGTCATCAGCGCCACACTCCCCGGAGACAGGATCCGCGCATCGCCGAGGGTGCCGCCGTCCAGCATCATCTGCAGGAAGCGGGCGTAGTCACGGGCGGTGGAGACCAGGCCCGCGCCTCCCGAGAAGCTCGCCCGCGGTCCGTCCACGTACTGCCCCTGGGTGTCCATTCCCCCGCCGTCGCCGGCGCGCACCAGCTCGCCCGGCATGCGCTGGTTGTAGACGGTCGCGAGCCGGTCGCGCTTGTCCGGGGGCAGATAGAAGTGCGTGTCGCGCATGTCGAGCGGCTCGAAGATGCGCGAGCGCAGGAAGTCGTCCAGCGTGAGGCCCGATACCTCCTCGACCAGCGCCCCCAGGATGTCGGTGTTGTACCCGTAGACGAAACGGGCGCCCGGTTGCGCCTGGAAGGGAAGCGACCCCATGCGGTCGACCGTCGCGCGCACCGGCTCCTCGCGGTGGGCGAAATACCATCCGGTGATGTCGGCCTCGCCCCACCGATCGGTCCCCGGTCCCCCCATGCCGTACCCGATCCCCGCCGTGTGCGTGAGGAGGTCGCGAATGGTGATCGGCCGATCCGACGCCACCACGTCGTACCCACCGCCCGGCAGGGGCTCCGCCACGGTGGTCTCCGTGAACGCCGGCAGGTATTTCCCGACCGGATCGGTAATCAGCAGCGCGCCGTCCTCCTGCAGCATGAGCACGGCGACGCTCACAATCGCCTTGGTCTGCGAGGCGATGCGGAAGATCGCGTCCGCGGCAAGCGGCTCGCGGGCTTCCAGGTCGGCGTACCCGGCGGCGTGCTCGTAGACGACGGCTCCGTCGCGCACCACCGCCACCACCGCACCGGGCAGCCGGCCCTCGGCGACGTAGTCGTCCAGCAGCGCGCCGACACGCTCCAGGCGCCCGGGCGCAAACCCGGCATCGGCCGGAGCGACGCGCGGAAGCTCTTGCGCCTGAACCTGGTTCGGCGCCAGCGCCGGGAGGGCGGCGTGCGCCACGAGCGCCGGTAGCGGGAAGAGCGTCGCGAGCGCTAGCGGGAGAAGGCGATTGGTGAAACGCCGAGGACGGATCATGTCAGCATCATCCCTTCATTGGGGGGATTCGAGGGCGACGGTTGGCGGCAAGGGGAAGCCGCGCTGATATTGGACTGTCACGCGTCATGCTCGCAAACCAACCGCCGATCATCGCCCATCCGGCGCCCTGGAGGACATCAGCGTGTATTCCCTACGGCCACTCGGTCCATCGATCCCCGTGCTGGCCCTGGTCAGCCTCCTGGCCGCCGCCTGCGCCCCCGCCACCCCGCCCGCGGCCGAAGCGCCCGCCCCCCAACCCGTCCCGGACGTCCCCCTCGAGCCCGGGGCCGTGATGAGCGCAGCCGAGCCGGACCCCGTGGAGGCCGGCCGGGCCCCCCTCCCCGGCGAATACACGGGCGCCTTCGACGTCCTCCACTACGACCTCGAGCTGTCGCTGCACGAAGGCCGCACTGACTTCGACGCCCGCGCGCGCATTGTGGTCGCGCCCCCCGCCGACGCGGAGACGCCGATGGAGTTCGACCTGGTGGGGCTGGCCGTTCACGCCATCGAGGTCGACGGCGTCCGTACCCCGTTCGAGTACGCCGACGGCAAGCTGCGCATCTTCGCGCCCCCGAACGCAACCGGCACGGTGGAAGTGGCCGTGGCCTACGGCGGCACCCCCGACGACGGCCTCATCCTGCGCGACAACGTGCACGGCGACCCGGCCGCCTTCGCCGACAACTGGCCCAACCGGGCGCGCTTCTGGTTCCCGTCGGTCGACCACCCGAGCGACAAGGCCACCGTCGAGTACACCATCCACGCGCCCGCCGCGTGGCAGGTGATCGCCAACGGCACCCTCGCCGCCCCCACCGTCCCGACCGGCGACGACGCCCTGGGGGGCGCGGAGGGCCGGCGCACCTGGCGCTGGACTACCTCGGTGCCCATCCCCAGCTACACGATGGTCGTGGGCGCCGCCGACCTCGCCGTCCGGCAGGTGGGGCTGGCCGCGTGCGGCGACTCCCCCGCCTCCCCGCGCAGCGACGGCTGCACGCGCGTGAGCTACTGGGTCTACCCCCAGGACACCGACAACGCCGCCCGCATCTTCCGCCGCGCGGCCGAGATGGTCGACTACTTCACCGACCTCATCGGCCCCTACCCCTACGAGAAGCTGGCCAACGTGCAGAGCGCCACCCGCTTCGGCGGCATGGAGAACTCCTCGGCCATCTTCTACACCGAGCAGGGCATCGCCGAAGGCCGGGACATGGAGGGCACCGTCTCGCACGAGATCGCGCACCAGTGGTTCGGCGACAGCGTCACCGAGTCGGAGTGGTACGACCTGTGGCTCTCTGAGGGCTTCGCCACCTACTTCGGCGCGCTCTTCTTCGAGGAGGCCGACGGACCCGAGGACTTCCGGGAACGGATGGAGAGCAGCCGCCAGCGCGTGCTGGCCTCGAGCGACGTGAACCGCCCCGTGGTCGACCCCGAGGAAACCAACCTGTTCGCGCTCCTCAACGCCAACAACTATCCCAAGGGCGGATGGGTGCTGCACATGCTGCGGGGCATGCTGGGGGACGAGGTCTTCTTCGCCGGCATCCGCGGCTACTACGAGCGCTTCCGCGACGGCGTGGCGAGCAGCAGCGACTTCCGCGCGGTCATGGAAGAGGTCTCGGGCTCCGACCTGGGCTGGTTCTTCGAGCAGTGGCTCTACCGGCCCGGTTATCCGGTGCTGACCTCGGAGACCGCGTGGGACGAGGGCGCCGGCGAGGCGGTGGTCACCATCCGACAGACGCAGCAGGCCGACTGGCCCGCTTTCCGCCTCCCGCTGGACATCGAGTTCGAGGGGGGCGGCAGCACCGAACGCCGACGCGTCGAGGTTACGCAGAGGGAGCAGACGTTCCGCGTCCCGCTCGGAGCCGCGCCTACCTCCACGACCCTCGATCCGGACGGCTATCTGCTCATGCGCACGGAGGGCAGCTGACGGGCCGGTGGCCGGACCGAAAGCATAAACACTTGTATTCGCAGGCGCGATCCACCACCATGGCAGTTTCCCGCCTTACCCATCAGCAGGTCAACATGAAATGAATGGAGACGGCTCTTGGCCGGGACCACACATCTCAGGTTTGAGCGCGACATCGCCGAACTGCAGCGGCAGATCGACGGTCTTCGGACGCTTGCGGACGAGAAGGGCATCGACGTGGTGCGCGAAATCGAGGTCCTTCGCGGCCGGCTCACCGCCATGACCGAGGAGACCTACCGCAACCTCGCCCCCATGGAGCGCGTGCAGGTGGCGCGCCATCCCAACCGCCCGTACATGCTCGACTATGTTGAGCGCGTCTTCACCGACTGGATCGAGCTTCACGGCGACCGCAGCTACCGGGACGACCAGGCGATCGTGGCGGGATGGGCCTGCCTCGACGGACGGTCGCTGATGGTCATCGGCCAGCAGAAGGGCCGGGCCATGAAGGAGAACCTGCGCCGCAACTTCGGCATGCCCCACCCCGAGGGGTACCGCAAGGCGCTGCGCCTGATGAAGATGGCGGAGAAGTTCGGGCGCCCGGTCGTGACCGTCATCGATACCCCGGGAGCCTATCCCGGACTCGGCTCGGAGGAGCGCGGCATCGGGGAGGCCATCGCCCGCAACCTGCGCGAGATGGCGGCACTGAGGGTTCCGACCGTCTCCCTCGTCATCGGCGAGGGGATGTCCGGCGGGGCGCTCGGCATCGGGGTGACCGATCGCATCCTCATGCTGGAACATGCCGTGTATTCGGTCATCTCCCCGGAAGGCTGCGCCGCCATTCTGTGGCGATCGCGGGACCACCGCGAAAAGGCCGCCGAGGCGCTGCGCCTGACCTCGGCCGATCTGATCAGGCTGGGCGTGACCGACGACATCATCGCGGAACCGATCGGGGGCGCCCACTCCGACTGGGAAGCCGCCTCCAGGAACGTGTCCGACACCCTCAAGCGGCACCTGTCCGAGCTGACCGCGCTCGACACCGACGAATTGCTGGCCCGGCGCTGGACCAAGTACGAGGCGATCGGGGACTGGGCCGGCAAGGCGATGGAAGGGTCCGGGCTGAAGGGCCCGAGGCTCGACACGGAGAGCGGCAGAAGCATGGGAGCGGGCGGCTGAGGACACACCCCGCCCGGGTTCGATAATCGATGCCAGAGTTCGCGGAAGTTCGGTTCAAGGGAACGCGCAAGGACTACTTCACCTGCCAGCCGGGTGCTCTTCAGCCTGGAAGCTGGGTGATGGTCGAGGCCGAGCGTGGCCGCGACCTTGGCCGGGTCAGCGCCCTCGGCGCCATCGCCGAACGCAAGTGCGGCTCCTCCGGCGGATGCGCCACCCCGGAACCGTCCCGCAAGGTCCTGCGCCAGGCTCTCGTCGACGAAATCCGGCACGTGGGCTGGCTGCGCACCGACGAGGACCGAGTGCGCGCACTCACCCGCGAGAAGGTGTCCGGCCACAGGCTGAAGATGAAGGTCACCGAGGCGGAGTGGCAGTTCGACCGCAAGAAGCTGATCATCTACTTCACGGCCGAGCGGCGGGTCGACTTCCGCGCCCTGGTGCGTGATCTGGCGCGCACCTTCCGCACCCGCATCGAGCTGCGCCAGATCGGCGTGCGCGACGAGGCCGCGATGCTCGGAGGAGTCGGGCGCTGCGGGCGCGAACTGTGCTGCTCGACCTGGCTTCCCTCCCTGCGCCCGGTGAGCCTGCAGCTGGCTAAGGACCAGCGCCTCTCGCTCAACCCGTCGCAGATCTCCGGCTGCTGCGGCCGCCTCATGTGCTGCCTCAAGTACGAGCACGACGCCTACGTCCGCGCGCGCAGGCGCTTCCCCCGCGAAGGAAGGTCGGTGAAGACCTCGCTGGGCAGGGAGAAGGTGGTGGCGGTGGACATCTGGAGCGAGACGGTCACGCTTCTGGCCGACGACGGAGCCCGGCGCAAAGTGCCGCTGAAGGAGCTCAAGAAGGAGGTGTCCAGGGTTCCCCGGGGGAAACGCTCCAACTGACCCGGACCATGAGCCGACGCCGCTACCTCACGACGCCGATCTACTATGCGTCGGGCGAGCCCCACATCGGGCACGCCTACACCACGATCCTCACCGACGTGCTGGCCCGCTTCCACCGGCAGACCGGCGCCGAAGTGCGATTCCTCACCGGCACCGACGAACACGGCCCCAAGATCGCCGAGGAAGCGACCCGGCGCGGCCTGACCCCGATCGAACTGTGCGACCGCATGGCGGGCCGCTTCCGCGAGGCGTGGGACGAACTCGACATCTCCTTCGACCGCTTCATCCGCACCACCGAGCCGGACCACATCGCCGTCGTCACCGCCTTCCTGCAGCGGCTCCACGACCACGGGCACATCTACAAGGACCGCTACCTCGGATGGTACTGCATCCACGAGGAGCGCTACTGGACCCGGAAGGATCTGGGCCCAGGCGAAACCTGTCCGGACTGCAAACGACCCGTGCGCCAGATCGAGGAGGTCAACTACTTCTTCCGCATGAGCGCCTTCCAGGAACGGCTGGTGCGCCACATCGAGGCGAATCCCGACTGGATCATTCCCGAGGTGCGGCGCAACGAGGTGCTCGGCTTCCTCCAGCAACCGCTCGAAGACCTCTCCATTTCCCGTCCCCGCAGCCGCGTGAGCTGGGGCGTGCCCCTGCCCTTCGACCCCGAGCACGTCTGCTACGTGTGGGTGGACGCGCTCATCAACTACGTGACCGCCTCGGGGGCCATCGACCCGGAAGCCGCGCCCGACGCGCAGGGGTTCGGCAGCCCCATCGAGTCGTGGTGGCCCGCGGAGCTGCACGTGATGGGCAAGGACATCCTCACCACCCACGCGGTGTACTGGCCCACCATCCTGATGGCGTGCGGGGTGGCGCTTCCGCGGCACATCCTGGCGCACGGGTGGTGGCTCGCGGGCGAAACCAAGATGTCGAAGTCGCTCCAGAACGTGGTGGACCCCCTCGCCCTCATCGCCACCCACGGGGTCGACGCGGTGCGCTGGTACCTGCTCCGCGAGATGCCCACCGGGAGCGACGCCTCCTACACGCCCGAGCGTTTCCTCACCCGCTACGACGAGCTTTCCAACGTTCTGGGGAACCTCGCCAGCCGGGTGACGTCCATGATCGTGCGCTACCGGGACGGCACCCTCCCGGACGCCGCCGGCCAGGGACTGGCTGACGGGATCGCAGACACCCTGGGGCACTACCGGGAGTCCATGGACCGGCTCCGCCTGCACCGCGCCCTGGCCGCCGCGATGGAGCTGGCGCGCCGCGCCAACCGCTACGTGGAGGAGCAGCAGCCGTGGGCCCAGGCAAAGGACCCGGCGCAGGCTCGGGAACTCGACGAAACCCTGGTGTCGCTGGCACGCTGCCTGACGGTGCTGACGGCGCTCCTCGAGCCGGTCATGCCGGCGAAGATGAGCGCGCTGGCGGGAACTTTGGGCTTCTCCCGGGTTCCCACCCTGAACCGGGCGGTCGACGCTTCCATGTCGGGAAGAGCTGTGACGCGCGGCGACCCTCTCTTCCCACGAGTAAGGCTGCCTTCGGGTTGACGGCCCGTGGCGGGCCCGGATAGTTTGCACGACTCGTGCGTGGTTTTTCTGCCAGCCCTCGATCGCCCCTGAGGCATGCCAAGTAAATCCCTCGGCGCCAAGCTGAAGCAAAAATTCTCGATTCTGGTGGTGCCGTCCGGCAGCGGGCAGCAGCGACAGGTCGAAGCCTCGCCCCGGCTCATTCTCTCCGGGGCCGGCGCCCTCGTCGTCCTGCTGGCGGCGACGCTCTTCATCGTCTCCGGCGGCCCGCACCGGATGCAGGCGCGCCAGCTGGCCACGAGGAACCAGGCCATGGTCGAGGAACTGGCCGCCATCCGGGCGCAGGTGGCGGGCCTCGAGGGCGCGGTCGAGGACCTGGCGGAACAGAATGCGCAGGCCCGCGCTCTGGCCGGCTTGGAGTCCATCGACGCCGAGGTCCTCCAGGCTGGTGTCGGCGGCCCCGGAACCATCACGCCGCGGTCACACCCTCTGTGGGGCCTGGATTCTCTTTATTCCAAGGACGCGTTTGCGACCTCCTTCGATCTGACGGCGCTCCAGCGCCGGGTGCAGCTGCTCGGCACCAGCCTTACCGAAGCCGCCGATTCCCTGAGCCGGCATCGCGACTGGCTGGAGTCGCTTCCTTCCATCCTTCCCGCCCGCGGCTACATCTCCAGCCGCTTCTCCGCTTCCCGCATGCACCCGGTGCACCATCAGCCACTGCCGCACGAGGGAATCGACATCTCCGCCGTCGAGGGTTCGCCCATCGTCGCCACCGCCAAGGGAAAGGTGACCTTCGCCGGCCGTCGGGCCGGGTACGGCCAGACCGTGGTTATCCAGCACGACTTCGGGTACGAGACCCTGTACGGCCATGCGAGCCAGATTCTGGTACGGAGGGGGCAGGATGTGGAACGGGGGGAAGTCATCGCGCTGGTGGGCCGGACGGGGATCACGACAGCCCCGCATGTCCACTACGAGGTGCGTGAGAACGGAAGGCCGACCGACCCGTACCGGTTCATTATCGACGCCATTCCCTGATCCGGTCCGGGCCGGATGACGGCCACACTGCTCGCAGGGGTCGCGCTCCTGAGCGCCGTCTCCGATCCCGAATCGCTTCGTCCGGACACGTTACTACGGCCTCCTGACGGCCCGACCATCGCCTTCGTCGAAGCAACGGGTTCGCCCGCGGCGACGATACGCGTAACGGTGCCCTTCGTCGAATCCGCTGCCGACGCGGGAGCCGGATACCTCATTCAGCTGCTCGCGCTCGAACGCGTCCGGCGACTCAGGGAGACACTGGGCGTGGAGGTTCTGGTGAGCCGGACCTCGCTCGCACTCGTCTATCAGGTGAACGGCGCGGTCGCGGACTTCGACCATCTTGCAGGCGTGGCGCGCGCGCTGCTGACCCGCCCTGAATCGTCCGGCTTCGTCGCGGCTCGAACGCGGCTCGAGAGGATCAGTCGGGAAGAGCGGGAGACTCCGCGGGGCACGCTCCGACTCCGGTTGCGTTCCCGGATGGCTGCGCCGATGCCGTCGGTTGCGGGGAGCCCCGAATCGCTTGGCGCGCTGAACCCGGCCCGGCTGGTGGAGCTCTGGCGGGCCTCGCACCCCCGCGGGAACCTCTCGGTGGTCGTGGTCGCCGACCTGCCGCTGGAGGCCGCCCTGTCAGCTCTCGCGGACCTGGGCCGGACGGGGACGGCACCGGAGATCGGCGTACGGCCGAATCGGGCAGCGGCGGGATCCGCCGCACCGAGGCCCGAGCGGATCCGGATCTGGTACGGGGAAGCGTATCCGTCGGGGAACGCGAGAGATCCGCGCTCCGCGCTCCTGATGCGTCTCGCGCACCATCACCTGCGGGAGATCGAGAGCGAGTTTGAACCCCAACTCGAGCGGTGGGAACTGGGAGAACGGTCCTGGCTGGTGCTGACGGCGGCCGCGTTCTCGAGGGATGCCGGAACGATGCGCGCCCGCGTTCGCAGCTATCTCGGCGATCTGCGGGTCGCGCTCGACCCGGCCATGGTGCGCACCGCGAGGGCGGCGCTCCGCTCGGAGCTGGTCGTGCAAACGCGGACGCCGGATGGACTTGCGGAGGTGATCGGCCGGCACCTGGACGCCACCGGCGATGCCGACGCCGCCCCGGACTATCTGCGCCAGCTGCAGGAGATCGATTTCGAGGCGATGATTGCCTTCCTCGAGGAAGTCGCCGGGACGGAGGCCATTACCGCGGAGGCAGGGAACTGATGGCGATGCCGCGCCGCCCGACGCGGCGGACGAAGATGTTCGCATGGGTGGCGCTGTGGACGCTCCTGCCGGTCACCACTGTCGCCGCGGCCACGACGCACGCTGGCGGGGGAGGCCGGTGGGTCGGTGCCGTGGCACCGGGAAGTGAGGGCACGGAGGGAGGGCGCCCGAACGTGGTTGTCCCGCCGGCGGCGGGCCTGGCGGCGCCTTCCGACACCCTGGAGCTGGTGGTGGTGAACCAGAGGCCCTGGACGGCCGCCGTCGCCGTCACCCTGTCCTTCGCCGGCGGATACGGCGACGACCCGGCGGGGGCCGAGGGCAGGGCCTGGCTCCTGGGCATGGTGCTCGAACGGGCCGCCCGGGCCAACCTCGCGGAGACCGGCGCGACCACGGCCGTCGAAGTGAAAGACACCCGTACCTGGGTCACCCTGCTCACCACGTCGAGCGACTGGACCACGGCGTACCGCATCCTCACCCGCACGGTGTTCACCGACCCGCTCGATCCGGGGCTGGCGGGCGAGGCGCGCGCCGACCTGTCCGCCCAGTTGTTCTTCCAGCGTGACGCGCCCGTGCGCGCGTTCGAGTTGGAGGCCCGGAGGACGCTTCTGGGCGCGGAGCATGCCCGTCCGTCCATGGGCACTCCGTCCACCGTGAGCACCGTGACGGTCGAGGCTCTGGAGACGCTGCGGGCGCGCATCTACCGGCCGGAGCGGGCGCGCGTGGCCGTGATGGGCGGGGTCGCGCCGGACGATGCGGCCTCCGTCGTGGGCGCGCGCCGGACGATGGCGTCGCGCACCGCGCAAGGCTGGACCGTGGAGGGCGAGCCTCTGCCGTCGCGCGCCCCGGGATGGGCGTGGGAGGAGGGCGGCCGCTATTCGGTCTCCGACGAAATCACGAACAACTGGATCGTGGCGGCATACCCGTTTTCCGGGGCGGCCGCGCGCCGGCCGATGGAGTTCGTCGCCCACCTGGTCGACAACCGCCTGGTCACCGATCCCCCGGCCCCGGGGCTGATCAGCCGGCGGGTGGAAGTGCGCGAACTCCCCGGGGGACCCGTCCTGATGGTGACGCTCGCCAGCCAGTGGCCGACTGCACGGGCATGGGAGCAACGTGTCACGGACGTTATCGAATTCCTGTCCACCGACCTTCTCGAACCGGACTTCCTCGACCGTCAGCAACGGAACTTCCGGTCGACGATGGCACTCGAGCTGGCCGATCCCGGGCGGGAAGGCCGCCGGCTGCTCGCCGAGGCGGGGACTGCCGGCGAGCTGGGGGAACCGCTCGCCCTGTTGGAGGGTCTGTCCTCTGAGGAGATCCAGCGAACGGTCGCCGATCTGGGAGAACCGCGCGTGCTGGTCTACGGACCGGGGGGACCGCCGTCTTGATGCATCGGCGTGCAGACAGTTACCTTGCGGCCCCAATCGTATCGCGTGTACTGGATGCGAGCCGCTAGGAGCCAGCCCGGAAGTTTCAACGAGCCACCCTGGAGCAACTGTACAATGAGGAACGTAACCCTTCTCCTCGCTCTCGCCGGCACCATCGCCTCCGCGGCATGCGGGCCGACCGACGTCACAATCAATGCGCAGATGGAGGTTGCGGGCGCCGAGGGCACGGAAGTGCGACCCCTGGGCGACCTGGAGATCCAGCTGCTTCCGTTCGACAGAGACGCGATTTTCGACTCTCTGACGGGTGAGGCCGACACGCCGGAGCCGGAGATTCCCGCGGATCTGCTGGAGGCCCAGAACCAGGTGGCCGAAGCGCAGGGGGAATGGCAGCGGCTGGAGAGCGAGTGGTCGCTGCTGCGGGAGGATCTCGTCAACCTCACCACGGAGATGGAGCGGCTCAATCCGGCCGAGGCCCAGTACCGGGTGATGTTCATGGAGTTCGACGAGAAGGAGCAGCGACTCGTCCAGGTGGAGCGGCAGCGCGACGCCGCTTTCGAGGAGTTCACCTCCGTCCAGGGATCCATGATCGAGCAGGCCGATCAGGTCAGGATGCTGCGGGAGATGTGGGGAGACGAGGCGTTCGCGGACTACACCGACGTGGCCGAGTTCAGGATCAACATGAGTGGTCTCGACCCGGTCGTGGACACCACGGACGCTTCGGGCAGCGTGGTCATGGCGGCGCCCACGGGGCAATACTGGGTGTACGCGCGCTGGGAGCGCTCCTTCGACGAGCTCTACTGGAACGTCCCGCTCATGGTGGAGGGCGAGCCCCTGACCTTCACGCTCGACGAGAGCAACGCACAGGTTCGTCCCATCCTCTGACCGCACGGGACTGGCGCCCGCCCGGTCGCCCGGGCCGGGACCCGGTCTGGTGGACCGTCCATCCAGGTTGCTGGGCGTAGTACCGGCCTCTGGACTGTCCACTCGCATGGGAAGCGCCAAGGCGCTTCTCGATGCGGGTGGACAGTCCTTTTTGGTGCGTGTCGTGTCCGCCCTGGCGGAGGGCCGGTGCAGCCCGGTCGTGGTGGTGACGCGGGAGGCCGCGGGCGCCGTGGCGGTGGAAGCGAAAGCGGCCGGCGCCGTGGCAGCGACCAACCCCGACCCCGAAGAAGGGCCCATCTCGTCCATCCGGGTGGCGCTGGCGGGGTGGGGGGAGGGGATGGGCGGTTGTGCGATCTGCCCGGTCGATCATCCGCTGGTGACGGGCGCGACGGTGCGGTCGCTGGTCGCGTGCTTCCATGACGGTTCGGCCGACATCGTGATCCCGACCTGGCGCGGCCGCCGCGGCCACCCGGCCATCTTCCACCGCCGCCTGTTCCCCGAACTGCTCGACCCCGACCTCCCCGAGGGAGCCCGCACGGTGGTGCGCCGCCGCCCCTCCCGCGTCCGCGAGTGTGCGGTGGACGACGCGGGCGTGGTGGCGGACATCGACACGCCGTCCGAGTACCGCAGCCACTTCCAGGTGGCGTGACGATGTCCGAGCGGCCAGAAGCCAACGCGGGCGGCTCGCAGGGGGCTGACCGGCCGGCGGCCCACACGCCCAACCCACCCGGGCCCGACGCGGCGAGCGCGGCCGCCCGCATTCTCGAATCGCTACGCGGGTCGCGCGGCACCGTCGAGCTGGTGGTGGTCTCGGACAGCGAAGGCCGCGCGGCGGGCGCCCGCATGCTGGTGGGTCCGGACGGGGTAGAGGGATCGCTCGGGGACCCCGAACTGGACGCGGCCGCGCTGGCCGCCGCGACCCGCGAGCGGCGAGCGCGCGGGCACGGCGGATCCCTCCACAACCTCCGGACGCCGGCGGGCCGGCGTCTGGAGGTGTACGCGGAGGGCCACCGTCCCCGCCAGGAACTCATCGTCGTGGGTGCCGGACACATCGCCCAGCCCCTCGCCACCCTGGGCACCCTGCTGGACTTCGAGGTCACCGTGCTCGACGACCGTCCCGAGTTCGCCACCCGCGAGCGGTTCCCGGAAGCCGCCGACGTGCGCACCATCGACTTCGCCGACCCACTGGGCGACCTCGACATCCACGCGGGCTGCCATTTCGTTCTGGTGACGCGCGGGCACAAGTACGACTACGAGTGCCTGCGCCGGCTGCTGGTGCGTCACGGCGAGGCGAAACCGGCGTACATCGGCATGATCGGCAGCCGCCGGCGCGTGCGGGCCACATTCGTGCAGCTCGAAGCGGAGGGAATCCCCCACGAGGTCATCACCCGGGTGCGGGCTCCGGTGGGCCTGGACATCGGCGCGCAGACGCCGGCCGAGATCGCGGTGAGCGTCCTGGGAGAGATGATCCTCGAGCGCCGCGGGGGGACGGGAGCACCCCTGCACGGACGGGAGCGCATCGTCGAGCGCTTCCTGGCAAAGAAACCGACCACGGGAGGCACCAGATGAGTTCGCCGGGCGACCAGGCCGTGTACGAAGCCGTCCTGGCGACGGTGCGGGCGGGCAGACGAGCCGCGCTCGCGACCATCGTCTCCACGCGCGGGTCGACCCCGCGCAAGGCCGGCTCACGCATGCTGGTGGACCCGGAGACCGGGCTGGTGGGCACGGTCGGCGGCGGGTGCGGGGAGGCGGAGGTCATCGAAGCGGCGCATGAAGTGATCGAGGACGGCGTGCCGCGCGTGGTCAAGGTCGACCTGACCGAAGATCTTCTGGGGTGGAGCCCGGCGGTGTGCGGCGGCATCATGGACATCTTCGTGGAGCGGGTATGCCCAGGCGGCGGGCCGCCCACGACCGCCCCGGGGAAGACCGTACACACTGCCTCGACGGAGCACGACCGGTCTCCCGACGACGACGAGCACACATGACCCCGGAGCCGGATCGCTCTCTCCCCCACGTCACCATCCACTACCTCCGGCCCCCGGATCACCTCCAGACCTTCCGCCAGCCGATCATCCATCAGAGCCCGGAGGTGATCGTCACCTTTTCGCGCGGCATCCGCGTCCCCTCGCCGATGGAGCTGGACGGGGAGGTCGTGCTCGAGACCGGATCCGACATCGTCTGGTTCACCTTCCCGCGCCTCTGGCACGATATCGGCCGCTTCCACAACGCGGCGGGCGCGTTCACCGGCTTCTACGCCAACCTGCTCACGCCCGTGGAGTTGCTGCCCGGAGACGTCTGGCGCACCACCGATCTCTTTCTGGACGTCTGGATGAAGCCGGGACAGGCGCCGAAACTCCTCGACGAGGACGAGCTTCAGGACGCGCTGGACGCGAATGCGCTGGAGGCAAAAACGGCGCGTTGCGCCCGCGAGGAAGCGGAGCGGATCCTGGAGCGCGCGGGCGCCGGCGCGTGGCCTCCTCCCGTGGTGCACGAATGGACCCGGGAACGGGCGCTCGCCGTGCTGAACGGCATCGACGACCCGGATTGACCGATGTTCGGCAACCCGGAATGACCGACCTCAGCGACCCGGAACATCCACCTCGACGACCCGGGCTGAACGCCGGGAAGCCGCGTCCGTTCTCCTACGCTCCGCCGTCCTCCACCCGATACGCGGCGCACAGCCGCTTCAGGTCCACGTAGAGGCCGCCGAGCACCTCCGGGTCTTCCTGGAGGCAGTCGATCAGGCGTTCGCTGGAGTCCAGGCCGGCGCTGGGAAGCCGGACGTCCTCGTGGTGATAGACTCCCTTGTCGACGAAGACCAGGCGCACCGTGGCGGTATCGCCTGCGCTCATGGCTCTCCTTCCGTCAGCTGCTCGACCGCATCCTGGATGGTGACGAAGTCGGTGCTCGGCAGCCTTCTCGCGGCCCCGCTCCCGCGGCTGACCAGAACGCTCGGGGTGCTGGTCAGGTTGAGCGCGCTGGCGAGACGCAGGTTCGCGGAGACCCGCCGGGCGTGCCGGTCCGAGTTGAGGCAGTCGCGGAACGCGGCTTCGTCCATCCCCAGGGCGCGCGCGTAGCCCACGAAGTTGCCGACGGGATCCCCGGACGAAGCCCACGAGAACTGATTGTCGAAGAGGGTGTTGTGGTAGTCCCAGTAGCGGTCCTGGTCGCCGGCGCAGTGCGAAGCCCGCGACGCCAGGAACGAGTTGGAGTGAAGGCCCATCAGCGGCAGGTCATAGAAGACGAACTTGGCCCGCCCCGTCTCGACCAGGTTCAATTCGATGAGAGGCTTCACCCCCGAGGCGAACATGGCGCAGCCCGGGCACTGATAGTCCCCGAACTCGACGACCGAGACGGGAGCGTCGGGGTCTCCCAGTTCGGTGCCGTGCGCAAGGTTAACGAGCTCCTCGTCGGAGAGTTCGCCCAGATCCACGGGCTCGGTGACCGCGTTGCTGAAGATCGTCGAGCCGGTCGTGTAGACCGCCGCCACCACTCCGATGAGCCCCACGCCACCGAGGATGAGGTAGAGGCGCTTGACGCCACCGCCCCCGTGTTTCCGCCTCATTTCCTTTCGCTGCTGCACTCTGCTGGACATCTCCCCACTCCGTCGCCGGTTGTTGTCGATAAACCACGCGTCCGGTCGCGTGAATGGATGTGCGGACGCGACTCGCGCGCCCGCGCCTCCGGCCGAACGCTAAACTTGGTGCTTCGGCGAAGCTGCGCACAAGGTAGCCCATGCCCGTCCCCTCTCTACGCCATGAGCACGTCGACCACTTCCCGGGTGCGGGTGAGGTCGGGCGCAACGTGGTCCGGGTCCGTTGCCGCCAGCTCCGCCGCGGTGAAGTGTCCGGTGGCTACGGCGAAGGTGCGCGCGCCGAAGTGGCGGCCGCATTCCACGTCGAGCGGGGTGTCCCCCACGACCACCACCGATTCGGGCGGGAAGCGCACCCCCCAGAACCGTTCCGCCCGTCCCACGGCGATGGCCGGGAGGTGGTTGCGGCACTCATGGTCGCAACCGAAGCCGCCTGCCGGGAAGGCCTCCGCTACAGGTCCGGCGGATCCCGGCTGCGACAGCCCCGCCCATCCCGGTTGCGCCAGCCCGGCGGACCCCAGCTTCAGCCGCGCGCCCGCGCGGATGTTGCCGGTCACGAGGCCCACAGCCGCCTCGCCGGTGGCCTCCAGCGCCGCCAGCAGTTCGCGCACCCCCGCCAGGGCGGTGACGGGCTTCGCGGGCAGGCGCCGCTCGAGTTCACGCGGGTAGAGCGCCCACATTCGGGGCAGCCCTTCGTCGATGCGGCCGTCGTCCAGCCCGGCCTTGCGCAGGAGTTCGCGCGCGATCTGCGGGTCGGTCCTGCCCGCAAAGGACACGAGGTGAAGGGGGCCGGTGGTGCCGTACACCTCCATCAGCGCCTCGGTGAACGCCTCCTTGGCCGGCCCGCCCCACACCAGGGTGCCGTCCACATCGAAGAGGATGAGGCGCTTCACGACAGCTTAGGCCGAGTGTGGACTAAGTTCATTTAGCTTAGTCCGGATGACACTTCCGCCGACGAGTCCGCGCGCGCCACCAGGGCGGAAACGTCGGCGTTGCCGCCGCTGATCACGGCCGCGACCCGGTCGCCGAAGTCGGCGGCCCCGGACCGCAGCGCCGCCACCGTGGCCGCCCCGGAGAACTCCGCCACCAGCTTGGCGCGCTCCAGCAGGAAGACGGCCGCCTCGCGGATGGCGGCGTCGGACACCAGCACCACCTCGTCCACGAGGTCGCGCACGAGCGCGTAGGTGAGGTCGCCCACCTGCACCGGCGCCAGCCCGTCCGCGATGGTGTCGATGCTGTCGATGCGCACCACCCGGCCCGCGTCCAGCGCGGCCCGCATCGACGGCGCCCCCTCGGGCTCCACCCCGATGATGCGCACGCCGGGGCGCAGGGCCCGCAGCGCCAGCGCCGTTCCCGCCGCCAGCCCGCCGCCGCCGATGGGCACGACCGCGGTGTCCACCTCGGGCCAGTCCGCTGCGATCTCGAGGCCCACCGTGCCCTGCCCCGAGATGATGTCCGGATGGTCGAAGGGCGGGACGATGACCAGCCCCTCGGCGGCCGCGATCTCCTCCGCCCGCGCGCGCCGCTCCACCGAGGTGGTGCCCTCGAACACGACCTCGGCCCCCAGCCGGGCCGCTCCCCGGTGCTTCACCGGCGGCGCCGTGGTCGGCATGACCACCACCGCGCGCACCCCGCGGATGCGGGCCGCCAGCGCCACGCCCTGGGCGTGGTTCCCCGAGGAGTAGGTGATCACCCCGCGCGCCACATCCTCTTCGGAGAGCTGTGCGATGAAGTTGTAGCTGCCGCGCAGCTTGAAGGCGCCGCAGCGCTGGAGCGACTCGCACTTCAGGCGCACGCTCGCGCCCACCTCGTCGGAAAGGTCGGGGGACCAGAGCAGCGGCGTGCGCACCGCCACGCCCTCCAGGCGCGCCGCCGCCGCACGTACGCTTTCGAGCGACGGAGCCGTCACCCGG
This sequence comes from Longimicrobiales bacterium, assembly GCA_965208255.1. Lineage (GTDB taxonomy): Bacteria > Gemmatimonadota > Gemmatimonadetes > Longimicrobiales > Gaopeijiaceae > BD2-11. The sequence goes on along the minus strand of OZ242324.1, from coordinate 4,751,289 downwards.
TACCCTCCCGGTCGGCTCCGGCCACCACCTCCCGTTCAGCCGGGACGCCGTCGTCTTCGGCCTCGACCACGGCCTCCTCTCCGTTGTCGCCCATCACCCGCGCCAGATCCACCAGCTCGTCGTTCTTGTCCAGGTTGAGCAGGCGCACGCCCTGCGTCGCCCGGCCGATCACACGGATTTCCTCCACCCGCTGCCGGTTCACCACGCCGTTGCGCGTGATCAGCATGAGCTCGTCGGACGGGTGCACGGCCTTCACCGCCACCACCGGACCGGTCTTCCCGGTCGTCTTCATGTTGATGACCCCGAATCCCCCGCGCCGCTGCAGCCGATACTCGTCGACCGCCGACCGCTTGCCCATGCCGCCCCGGGTGGCCACCAGGATCGACGAGTCCTCGGAGGGGACCATCATGCCCACGACTTCATCGCCTTTGCGCAGGCGAATGCCGGAAACCCCGCGCGCCACCCGACCCATCGGGCGAACATCCGATTCATTGAAGCGGATGGCCTTGCCCGCGCGCGTGCCCAGGAGAACCTCGCTGGCGCCGTCCGTGATCTGAACGTCGATGAGCTCGTCGTCCTCATCGATCCGAATGGCGTGGATGCCCACCATGCGGACGTTGCCGTACGCCGACAGCGGGGTCTTCTTGACGATGCCCTTGCGGGTGCAGAACAGCAGGTAGCAGTCCGGGGCGAAGGTGCGCACCGGCACGAACGCCGCGATCCCGGCCTTCGGGTCGATGTTGCGCAGGTTCACGACCGGCTTCCCGCGCGAGTAGCGTCCCGCGTCGGGCGCCTCCCAGACCTTGATCCAGTGGCACTTCCCCGAACGGGTGAAGATCATCAGGTAGTCGTGGGTGGAGGCCACGAAGAGGTGCCCTACCTCGTCCTCGTCCTTGGTGGCCATGCCCTTGAGCCCGCGCCCGCCGCGCCGCTGCGCGCGATACGTGGTCAACGGGATGCGCTTCAGGTAGCCCTGCCGGCTGACGGTGAGCACGACCTCCTCGTCCTTGATGAGGTCCTCCATCTCCAGGTCCGCCACGCCGGTGAGGATCTCGGTCCTTCTTTCGTCCCCGAACCGCTTCGCGACTTCCCGGAGCTCCTCGACGATGATCTGCATGCGCCGCGGTCTGCTGGAGAGGATTTCGTCCAGCTCCGCGATGACGGCGCGCACGTCGGCCAGTTCGCTCTCCAGCTTGTCGATCTCGAGGCCGGTGAGACGGGCCAGACGCATGTTGAGGATGGCCTCGGCCTGACGCTCGGTGAGGCGGGCGGAGGGTGCGTCGCCGGCCTCCTCCTCCAGCAGCCGGGCATCCTCGGCCAGGTCGGCCCGCCGAGCCAGCTCCTTCGCGTCCACCTGGAACGACTCCGCCCTCAGGCGCGCCATCGCAGTGGCGGTATCGGACGAGGAGCGGATGATGGCGATCACCCGGTCGATGTTGTCGACGGCGATCTTGAGCCCCTCCAGGATATGCTCGCGCGCCCTCGCCTTCGCGATCCTGAACTCGCTTCGCCGCACCACCACGTCGTGCCGGTGGTCCACGAAGTGGAAGAGGATTTCGCGCAGCCCCATCACCCGGGGCACGCCGTTCACGAGCGCGAGCAGGATGGTGCCGAAGGTGGCCTGCATCTGGGTGTGCTTGTAGAGCAGGTTGAGCACCACCTGGGGGACCGTGGCGCGCTTCAGCTCGATCACGATGCGCATGCCGTCGCGGTCGGACTCGTCGCGCAGCGCCGACACCTGGGTGAGCTTCTTCTCGCGCACCATCTGGGCGATCTGCTCGATCAGGCGGGTCTTGTTGACCATGAAGGGGATCTCGCGCACGACAATGCGGGCGTTGCCGCGCGTGCTGGCCTCGTCCACGTCGGCGCGGGCGCGCATCACGACGCGGCCGCGGCCGGTGCGGTACGCGTCCCGGATGCCGCGGCGACCGCAGATGAAGGCGCCGGTCGGAAAGTCCGGCCCGGTGACGATGCTCTCCAGCGTCTCCTGCGGGAGATCCGGATTCTCGATCAGGGCGATGGTGGCGTCCACCACCTCGCGCAGGTTGTGGGGCGGGATGTTGGTGGCCATCCCCACCGCGATGCCCGAGCTGCCGTTGACGAGCAGATTGGGCGCGCGCGCGGGAAGCACCGTGGGCTCGTCGATGCGGCCGTCGAAATTGGGGATGAAGTCGACGGTCTCTTCATCGATGTCGGTGAGCAGCTGGGTCGCCAGCGGGGTGAGCCGGGCCTCGGTGTACCGGTAGGCCGCGGGGGAGTCCCCGTCGATGGAGCCGAAGTTGCCCTGGCCGTCCACCAGCGGGTAGCGCAGGGAGAAGTCCTGCACCATGCGCGCCATGGAGTCGTAGACGGCCGAGTCGCCGTGCGGATGGTACTTGCCCAGCACCTCGCCCACGACGGTCGCGCTCTTCTTGTACGGGCGAGTGGGGCCGAGCCCCAGCCCGCTCATGGCGTAGAGGATGCGACGGTGTACGGGCTTCAGGCCGTCGCGAACATCGGGGAGCGCGCGGCGCACGATGACGCTCATCGAATAGTCGATGAACGACTCCCGCATTTCGTCTTCAAGAAGCCGCGCGAGTATCCGTTCTCCGGGGACCGGGTCCATGCAGATTCCTCGTGGGGTTTACGCTCGTGGGGGGTTGTGAAGGAGGGGAGGGAGGACGCCCGTCACCATGCCGAACCGGCGGCGAGGGGCAGCTCCGGACAGACCGGTACCCTGGCCCGACTCCTTGATCTGGACAGCGGAAGTGCGCTACCGGCCGCCACCGCCCTCATCAGCGACGAGGAGGGGACGAAACGATGGTGATGGGCCTCAGGTGCCCGGTGCCGGATAGTAGATGGCGAGTGCGTGGCCGATGAGCCCCTGGTTGCGGCCGATGTCGGCGGTCGCCTGGCTCCGCGTGGTGTCTTCGATGCGCTCGAAGATGATGGCATCCGCGCCCAGCGCCGCAGCTTCGGTCCGCAGCATGAGCAGGATGTCCTGGTTCGAGGTGCCGAGGGGCGCGCGGGCCGTGACCGGACCGATCGTCCGGTAGCCTTCGCGGGCGGCCTGACCCATCGCGGGAACGATGACTTCGACTTCTTCCGGACCCGCCTTGGGGGGCAGCTGCACGCCGGCACACGCCGCCAGAACTCCGGAGAGAGCGAGAATGGCGAGAACTTTCCTCATCCCCTTCTCCTCGTGAGATGAACACGATTGGGGCCGATAAATCGGCGGTCCTGCGGAACCCCTTAAACTAACAGAATGGGTAGGGGAGAGCTACGTTTGCGGCCCTCGGCGAGCCCGCTTTCCCGAGTCACCCGAACGCGGGACCGGACCGGATCGCGAATCGCCGGCGCCGGACGCCGAGCGCCTCCGTCGAGGAGGATGACGGCGAAGCGTTTTCCGCCCGCGCCTGTCCGCCAATGATCTCAGGGAAGCGCTTTTCGTCCGCGCCTATCCGCCGGGGATCTCGGTCAACTCCACGACGACCGGGGATCCGGTGGATTCGACGCGAACCAGCACATGAGGCCGATCGGCGGTAAAGTACGCCCGCTGGCTGCCTGCCCCACCGCTGAAGTTGACCTCGATGACCTCGAAGGTCCCCCCCGGAACCGTGATCTCGGTGGTGCCGCGGACCCGAAGGGTTACCGTGCGCGCCCGGCCGCTCTGGGGCTGGACAACCGGATAGCGCAGTTCCTGCCCTTCCTCCAGCTCCGAGATCCACGCCACCAGCTCATCCATCTCGCCCAGCAGCGCCCCGCGCACCACTTCCCGTTCGATCTCGTCCGGCTCCCGGCCGGTTGCCGTCACGCTGCCGGTGACGCGTTCGCCGTCCATCTCCAGCTCCCAGTTGGCCTGCCCCTCCGCGGTAACGAGCCGGAAGCTGTTGGCGATCGGTCGGAAGCTGCGCGGCGAAAAGAATACCTCCGAGATCTGAGTGATGTTGTTGGCCCGCACCGTGCTGGTGAGGGACATGGTGCGCTCGTCGTTGCGGGTGGCGAAGCCCAGCACGCGCTCCATGTCCGCGACCTTGCGATTCTGCACCATCAACTGGTAGCGCCAGATGCCGGGCTCGAGCACCGAGGGGTCGTAGGCGATGTCGGAGTCCCTTACCTCCACGTCGTCGATGGTGAGGGCGTTTCCTTCTGCGTCGACCATGCGCACGCGGCCGAAGCGGGTGAGGTTCGAACGGACCTGAGTGGCGTCCGCCACTACCACGACCACGGCGCGCTCCGGATCGAAGTGCTCCACCAGAGCGCCCTGGATGTCCTCGGGCGCGACCTCGGCGACCCTGTCGCGGTACGCCTCCAGCTCCTCGGTGGAGCGGCCCCGCAACCGATAGGTCGCGACCTGGTTGGCGATCGCCTGGGGCGTCTCGATGGTCCGCGGAAACGACCCGATGAGGTAGTCCTGCACATCCGTCAACTCGTCGTCGGGAACCGGCTCGGAGCGGATGAGTTCGACCTGGTTGAGCAGCTCCGCGAGGGCGCTGTCGGTGACCTCGCTCCGCACCTCGGCGTTGGCGAGGAAATAGCCCAGATCCCGCTTGCGCACGGCGGACGCGTACGAACCGTAGGTCCAGCCCCTGTCCTCGCGCAGCACCTGGAAGAGACGGCCGGTGCTGGATCCGCCCAGTACGCGGCTGCCCAGGTTGAGCGGCATCCAGTCCTCGTGGTCGCCCTTCATCGCGGACTGTCCGACCACGATGGTCGACTGAACCGACTCCGGCCGGTGCACCAGAATGATCTCCTTCTCTTCGCGCGCGGGGATGTCGAAGTAGGTCGGCGGCCGCGAGGGACCGGGCTCCCAGTCGGCCAGCGCCTGGTTGAGGCGGGCTTCGATGTCGTCGGTGGTCACGTCGCCCGCGACGACCACGAGCGAATTGGTGGGCTTGTAGTGGCGCAGGTGGAAGGCGATCAGGTCGGAACGCCGGATTCTCTCGATGCTCTCGGGCGTCGGGAGGAGCCCGTAGGGATGACGTCCATAGACCGCTTGCTGGAATTCGCGGTTGGCCAGGAATCCCGGCGAACCGAGCTGCACCTGCAGGTTCGTGACGGCCTGCTGGCGATAGAGGTCGATCTCCTCATCGGGGAAGCTCGGGTTGACGACGATGTCGCCCAGGAGCTCGAGGCCGGCGTCGAGCTGGGAGGTCACGACGCCGAGGATCACATTGGTCCAGTCGTCTCCGGCGCCGGCGGACAGGTTCGCGCCGATGTGGTCGGCGGCGTCGGCGATGTCCAGCGCGGTCCGGGCATCCGTGCCCTTGTTGAGCAGGCCGGCCACCATCGCCGCCACGCCCGCGCGGTTGCGGGGATCGGCCGCGTTGCCCGCCCGCACCACGAGGTTCACGGTGACGTACGGCTGCTCGTCGTGAGGCACCACGATCAGGTCGGCGCCGTTGGACAGCAGACGCTCCTCGAACGCCGGGAACGGGATGTCGTCGAGCGGCAGGGGCTCGGGAGGGCCATCCTGGGCGGCGACCAGGCCAGGGCTCGCCAGCATCAGCAGCGCCGCGACCTGCGCGCCGCGCCTCGTCCGATGCGCGCAAAGCCTCATCCGAACCACGTTCAGGCGATGTGCGTTCATGGGATCACTCCTCCGGTGGGCCGGGCGACGACCACGGTGCGATTCTCGGGAACGAGGTATTTGCGCGCGACGTTCAGGACGTCGTCGAGGGTCACGGCCTCGTAGTGGGCCAACACGTTGTTGACCTCGAAGGGATCGCCGTAGGTGAGCGCGAAGGACTGCAGGATGCTGGCCTTGGCACTTACCGTCATGCGGCTGGCGACCTGCCCGGCGCGCTGCTGGTTGAGCGCCTTCTCCAGCTCGCGCTCGGTGATGCCGTCGGCCTTCAGCTTCTCGATCTCCTCCTCGATGACGGCGCGGATCTCTTCGATGTTGCCGCCGGCGTGCGGCAGGCTTCCGAACAGCATGAGTCCGGACCCGAGCCGCTGCTGCAGCCCCGAGATGACGACGGGAGCCAGCTCGTCCTGTTTGACCAGACGCTGGTGCAGGCGGCTGCTCTCGCCCGCGCTGAAGACCTGGGAAAGCACGGCGAGCGGGAAGACGTCCGGGTGACCGGCCTCCGGGACGTTGTACCCCATGTAGAGGAACGGCAGCCGGGCGTGCTCGTCGCTGACCGAAGTCGTGCGTTCCCCGTCGGTGCGGGGCGTTACCGGCGGATCGGGAAGCGGGGGCACGTCCTCCCCTCGGGGAATCGCGCCGAAATACTCTTCGGCCAGGGCGCGAATCTGGTCGGTGGTGACTGCACCGGCCACGGCCAGGGTCGCGTTGTTGGGCACGTAATAGCGCTCGTAGAAACCCTGCACGTCATCCGTGGTGGCGGCGTCGAGATCCTCCATGGAGCCGATCGGCGTATGCCGGTAGGGCTCGTAGTCGGTGGAGAGCGAATCCAGGATGATGTTCGCCTGTGCGTACGCCACGTTGTCGATGCGCAGGCGGCGCTCCTCCTTCACCACTTCGCGCTGGTTCTCGAAGCCGCGTTCGCTCACCACCAGGCGGGCCATGCGCTCCGCGTGCAGCCAGAACGACAGGTTGACCCGGTTGGAGGGGAGGGTCTCGAAATACGCCGTGCGGTCGGTCGAGGTGGTGCCGTTGTAGGTGCCGCCGGCGTTGTTGACCAGCCGGGCGAAGTCCCCGTTGCCCAGGTTCTCGGTCTCCTCGAAGACCATGTGCTCGAAGAAGTGCGCGAACCCGGTCCTGCCCGGGGTCTCGTGCGCGCTGCCGACCCGGTACCACATGTTGACCGCCACCACCGGCGCCGAGTGGTCCTCGCTCACGATCACGCGCAGCCCGTTGTCGAGCGAGAAGGTGTCGATCGGGATCGGGGGGAGTTCGAAGGCCTGGGGGTGCGCGGGCTGGGCCGCGACAGCCCAGACCAGCGCCAGGCATGGCAACCCGGGCGCCCAGCCGGGTCGGCGTGTCGACGGGATCGGGATCGCTGTGTTCACGTCAGTCTCGTCCGTTGCAGGGTCGGCTCCGGGAGCCGGGTGAGGCAGGCTCCGGTCACGCTCGCGGGCTCCGCCATCACCTCCTGCGGACGGCCCATGGCGACCACCCGTCCCCCCCGGGCGCCGGCGCCCGGTCCCAGATCGATGATCCAGTCCGCGGCGCGAATCACATCCAGATTGTGTTCGATCACAATGACTGTGTTTCCGGCGTCGATCAAGCGCATCAGAACCTGCAGAAGCCTGGCGACCTCGTTGCCGGAAAGGCCGGTGGTGGGCTCGTCCAGGATGTAGAGCTTGCTGCCCCGGCGCCCGGCCGCGCCCGAGAGCTCGCGGGCGATCTTGAGCCGCTGGGCCTCGCCCCCGGAGAGGGTCGGGGCGGGCTGGCCGAGCCGGAGGTACCCGAGCCCGACATCCTGAAGGTGCCAGAGGATCTTCCCCAGGCGCCTATGCTTGATGAAGAACCGGATGGCCTGGTCGACGGTAAGCTCCAGTACCTGGGCGATGTTGAGCCCCTTGTACGCGACGTCCAGGATCTCGCGCTTGAAGCGGGTTCCCCGGCAGACATCGCAGGGCACGTAGACGTCCGCCATGAAGATCATCTCGATTTCAACCTGGCCCGCGCCCTGGCAGGCCTCGCAGCGGCCGGCGGCGACGTTGAAGGAGAAGTGGCGCGGCTGGTAGCGCTTCCTGCGCGCGAGCGGCTGCGCGGCAAAGAGCTTGCGCACCTCGTCCCAGGCTTTGATGTAGGTGACCGAGTTCGAACGCGGCGTTCGCCCGATGGGCGACTGGTCGATGCGCGCCACGTCGGCCAGGTGGGAGGCGTTCGCGATGGAGCGGTACTCCCCGACGAGCTCGCCGATGTGCAGCCGGGCGCTGGTCTCGCCGTCGTTCATCTCGCGCTCCAGGGCGCGGTAGAGCACGTCGTTGACCAGGGTGGACTTGCCCGAGCCGGACACTCCGGTCACCACGGTCAGGGAGCGCAGCGGGACATCGACGTCCACGTCCATCAGGTTGTGCAGGCGGGCGCCGCGCAGCTCGATGCGGCCGCCCGGGTGGCCGCGCCTGCGGGGGGTGGAGGGATCGGCGGCGGCGGCGATCAGGCGCCCGGTCGCGGTGTCGCTGTCCGCGAGCCCGGCGGGCGGACCCTCGAAGACGAGGCGGCCGCCTTTCTCGCCCGACTCGGGACCGAGCTCGATGACGTGGTCGGCGGCGACGATGACTTGGGGGTCGTGCTCCACCACCACGACCGTATTGCCCGCGCGCGCAAGCCGGCGGAGCAGCGCCAGCATGGCCGCCGTGTCGCGCGGGTGGAGCCCCACGGTGGGTTCGTCCAGCACGTAGAGGGTGTCCACCAGCCGCGAGCCGAGCGCGTTGGCCAGGTTGATGCGCTGCGCCTCCCCACCGGAGAGGGTGCGCGTCTGGCGCGAGAGCGTCAGGTATCCGAGCCCCACATCCACGAGGAACCCCAGGCGGTCGCGGATCTCCCGCAGGATGGTCTCCGCGATGTCCTCCTCCATTCCGGAGAGCTCGAGCCCGTCGACCCAGGGCAGCAGTTCGTCCATGGGGAAGGCGCATACTTCGGGGAGGGTGCGGCCGCCCACGCGCACGTTGAGCGCCTCGCTGCGGATGCGGCCCCCACCGCAGCCCGCGCAGGGTACGGCGCTCTGGTACCGGCGCAGGAACACGCGGATGAACTGCTTGCGGCGCTGCTTCTCGCGCGAGCGCAGGAAGGGGATGATGCCGACGAAATCGGGAGAGCCGCGCAGCACCTCCTCCCGGAAGAAGTCGGGGAGGTCGCTCCACGGTTCGCGCTCGCTCACGCCGCGCTTGCGGGCGAATTCCCTCAGCCGGGCGCGCTCGCGCACGTAGCGCGGCTTCTCCCACGGGTCCACCGCGCCGCCGGCCAGCGAGCGCCCCGCATTGGGCACGATGAGCTCCTCGTCGTACTCGAGGGTCGCGCCGAAGCCGGTGCAGGTGGTGCAGGAGCCGTAGGGGCTGTTGAAGGAAAAGAGCTTCGGGGTGGGATCGGCGAACTCGATGTCGGGGTGGAGCGGGCAGCGGAAACGCTCGGTGAAGCGCAGGCGGGATTCTTCGGGGGCCGCGGGCGGGCGCACGATCACCGCTTCGCCGAGTCCCTGGACGAAGGCCACCCCCAGGGAGTCGGCCAGACGGTCGCGGACGCCCGGACCGACCGAAAGGCGATCGACCACCACCAGGGCCTCGCGCGCCAGCGTCAGGTCGGCGGCGGCGCGGGCCGGATCGCCCGAGCCCGACGCGGCCAGGTCGATCACATTGCCGTCCGCCATGACCCGCAGGAATCCGGCGGCGCGCAGCGTCTCGACCACCTGGGCGTGGGTGGCGCGCCCGCTCGCCTGGAGCGGAAACGCGACCATGATCCGCTCCCCCGCCGGCAGCGAGAGTACGCCGTCCACCGCCCCCGACACCGTGTCCCGCCGGATCCGCCGGCTGCAGCGCGGGCAGTGCGTATGTCCCACGCGCGCCCACAGCAGCCGCAGGTAGTCGTAGACCTCCGTCGCCGTACCGACCGTCGAGCGGCTGGACCGGGTCGGGTTCTTCTGCTCAATGGCTACCGCCGGAGGGATCCCCTCCACCGACTCGACCCGCGGCTTCCGCATGCGGTCGAGGAACTGCTTGGCGTAGGTGGAGAGCGACTCGACGTAGCGGCGCTGCCCCTCCGCGAAGAGCGTGTCGAGCGCCAGCGAGGACTTCCCGGATCCCGACGGCCCGGTGATCACCGTGAAGGCCCGCCGCGGAATGTCCAGATCCAGGTTCGCCAGGTTGTGCTGGCTCGCGCCCCGCAGGCGAATAGGCTGGTCCATGGGGAAACATACTACGGATAGGGGGGCGTCTGCCAAAATGGCAGAGTACCCATGTGGTGAATCACGGCGGGGAATCGTCTAAAGTCAAATAGGACTGCACGATCTGCGTTTCCTGCCGTTGTACGGGACTTGGCTGGATCGTACCGCGAGAGCGGGAAACCCGGACTTGAATGGCGGGACTCCCGCTCCCGCCGTCTCGTGGCCGAGAGTCCCGGAAGCCGACCTTCGTTCACGTCCAGAAGGGCTTTGTCTTCCGGGCGTATCAACGGGCCGATCTGCCGGGCGCCGCGCCGGTTTCCGGGGTGTCGGTCGGCTCCGTATCGCAGCCTATTCTGCTGCTTCTTGAGGAGGCCGAAGGGCGCTGGCTCACCTTCCGCGTCCGAAACCCTTGGATGAGACGCCGAGATGTCTCCATGGGCGGTGTTGCCAGCCGCGCCAACTCGATGATGTTCGCCTGGCAACACGAAAGGGCTATCCTTCTTGGTTCCGCCTGCCGAGTCGTGATCGCCGTTTTCCTGGTTGGCGGATCTTGTCGGGTAGCACCAAGCCCACGGAATCGGATCCGACGAGCAGGACACCTGTTTTCCCCCTGGAGAAGCACTTGAATAACAATCGAGCCGAGCACATCGGGCACCCGCCCCTTCAATCATGGATCGCGGCGGCGCTCCTTGGTACGTGGGCTTTGGCCTGCGGCGACGAGTCGGTCCCACCGACCGATCCGGTAGCACCCATTGACGACAACCGCGCGCCGGTGGCTGTGGACACCATCCGGCCGCTCGAAGTGTTCGTTGGCGACTCGGTGGTTATCCCGTTGTCCTCATACTTCGACGACCCGGATGGGGACACGCTCAGCTTTTCCGCGGAGAGTTCCGACACCGATGCCGTGGCGGTTTCGGCTTCGCGCGGCGCGGCGCTGATCTCGGCCAGGTCGCCGGGCTCCGCATCCATCTCCGTGACCGCGTCAGATCCGGGCGGTTTCTCGGTCTCGCAAGGTTTCGCGGTGACCGTGCCCAATCGTCGACCGGAGGTGCGGGACACCGTGATGCGGCTGGCATCGGCCCCGGATGAGTCGTTCACCATCGATCTGGGTGCCCATTTCGGCGATCCCGACGGTGACGCCTTGACTTTCCAGGCCGCGAGTTCGGATAGCACCGTTGCGACGGTCTCGCTGGCCGGCAGTGTCGTCTCGGTATCCGCCAAGGCGCTCGGCCAAGCCACTCTCTCGTTCACCGCCCGCGATCCCGTGGGATCGTCTGTCACACAAGAGACATTCATCAACGTGTCGGACAACCTTGACCGTGATGCGCTGGTCGCCCTGTACGAGCAGACGGGCGGGCCGAGCTGGGCCAGGAGCGACAACTGGCTGACCGACGCTCCACTCGGCGAGTGGCATGGCGTCGAGGCCGACGATAGCGGACGGGTCGTCGAATTGGACCTGATCCGCAACGGGCTATCCGGGCCTGTTCCCTGGGAACTAAGTGGGCTCGAGCACATCGAGGTGGTGTGGTTCGCGTTCAACAACCTTTCGGGGCCTCTGCCACGGGAGTTGGGACGACTGGCCCGGATCAGGATCATCGGGATGGACGCCAACGCACTGTCCGGGCCGATTCCCGCAGCAATCGGTGCACTGTCCAATCTCGAAAACCTGGCTATCGCCGGCAACCAGCTCTCGGGATCTCTTCCACCGGAACTGGGGCTTCTTGCCAACCTGGAGAGGCTGTGGCTGCACAGCAACTCGTTGACCGGTCCCATCCCGCCGGGACTCGGTGGACTCGCAAGGCTGGAAACTCTGGAACTGGCGAATAACGACCTGTCGGGCCCGATCCCGCCGCAACTCGGACAGTTGGCGAACCTGAGAGACCTTTCCCTCAACAGCAACGCACTGTCCGGTCCGATTCCGGCCGAACTCGGTAACCTTGCCAGCGCTGAGTATCTCTCCCTCAACGCCAACGCACTGTCCGGTCGGATTCCCCCTGAACTGGGGAATTTGGCGACGCTGAAAAAGCTTTCACTAGATGCCAACAGGCTCTCGGGAACCATTCCATCGGAACTCGCCAACCTGACCTCGCTGGAAAGGCTTGAAGCTGGGGGAAACGAACTGTCGGGCTCCATACCCCCGGAACTCGGTACCCTGGCTCAACTGACGGATCTTTTTCTGAGCAACAACGATCTTTCCGGCTCGATTCCCCCCGAACTCGGTCAACTCGCGAACCTTGAGCGCTTGCAACTGGGCGTGAACGACTTGGAAGGCTCGATTCCCCCGGAACTCGGTAGCCTCACCAAACTGGTTTTCCTCGGCCTCCACATCAACGCCCTTACGGGCCCGATCCCCTCCGAGCTCGGCGAGCTGGAAAACCTGCTGTTCCTTTGGCTCCGTGACAACGCTCTAAGCGGTCCCCTTCCAGTCGAGATCGCCAGCCTTCGGATGCTAGCTTCGCTGTCACTCGACACCAACGCGTTGACGGGTCCCATTCCTCCGGAACTCGGGGATCTCCAGAACCTGCTCTCGCTGAAGCTCTACCGGAACGCACTGACGGGTCCCGTTCCGCCAGAGCTTGGCAAACTGTCGAAGCTTAGGTTCCTGAGTCTGCAACGGAATCTTCTAACCGGCCCGCTTCCCCGCACCTTCCTCCACTTGGAGGAATTGCGCCAGTTCGGGCTCGGCAGCAACGACGGGCTTTGCGTGCCCGGAGTCGACCGTTTCGTGGCATGGATCGACCCCATAACCGTGGACCAGAAACCGTTCTGCAACCAAGGGGATGTCGGCGCACTCACCGAGTTGTTCAAGGCAGCCGGGGGATTCGCATGGGGTGCATCCGAAGGTTGGGGCGATGGCGTGGCGCTGGACGAATGGCACGGCGTGGTGGCCGACTCGCTTGGTCGAGTCGTGGAACTGGACTTGGGCGACAATGGGCTGAGCGGACGGTTGCCCTCGGCCTTGAGTCAACTGGACCGCATGACCGATTTGCGTATCGGTGCCAACGGCCAGCTTGCCGGCCCGCTGCCGTTGTCTCTGGCCGGGTTGCGGCTTCGGACGCTGGACTACGGGGGCACGGACCTCTGCATTCCCGCCGTCCCGTCGTTCAGGGAATGGCTGAAGAGCGTCGCGGCGCATGAGGGAACCGGTGTAGAGTGCCCCCCTGTTTCGCAGCGCGATATCCTGGCCTCGCTGTACGATGCGACGTCCGGTCGGAACTGGCACACGCGTACCAATTGGCTGACGAACGAGCCCCTCGACACCTGGCACGGCGTCGTGGTCGACGATGGCGGCCGCGTCGTCGAACTGCGCTTGGAACAGAACAATCTATCGGGCGCGATTCCGCCGGATGTGGGCGGGCTGGCCAACATGCGGGTGCTGCGGCTCGGCGCCAACGACCTGACGGGCTTCATCCCTCCCGAACTCGGAGGGCTTCCGCAACTGCGCGAGCTGTTCCTCTCGCAAAACGCGCTGGAGGGCGCGATCCCACCGCAGATCGGTTCGCTCGCGTCACTGGAACGGTTGTGGCTCGACCAAAACGACCTGACAGGTCGAGTGCCTCCCGAACTGGCCGATCTCGCGAATCTTGAGTCGATCAACCTCGAAGACAACAATCTGACCGGCCCGGTCCCTGCGGCACTCGCGTCCATCGACGGACTCGCGCACCTTCGCCTCGGCGACAACGACCTCTCGGGCACCATCCCTGAAGCGCTGGGCTCAATGACCGCACTGAAGGAACTGGGACTCGCCGAAAACAGCCTGACCGGTCTTCTGCCACCCTCTCTGGGTCAAATGACTGCGCTTGAGGAACTGTCGCTCGAGGGGAACAGGCTTTCGGGTCCGATCCCGAGCGAACTGGGGCAGCTCACGAGCCTCAGGGTGCTGGCCCTTGAAGAGAACGGGCTTTCGGGCTCGATTCCCGCAGCCCTCGGCAGCCTTCCCAACCTCACCCACCTGCGGCTGCACGTGAACGGACTTCAGCGGCCGCATACCGGGGGAGCTTGCCGATCTCCGAGAGCTGCAAGAACTCCTGCTGGACGACAACCGTCTGGGGGGGCGTATCCCACCGGAACTGGGGACGTTCCCGGAGCTTGGCAGGCTGGGACTCAGCCGAAACAGCCTTGTCGGTCCCATTCCGGCTGAACTGGGTTCGCTGGCGTCGCTGAAAGGACTCGGGCTCGGAGGCAACGACCTCGCGGAGGCGGTGCCGGAGGAGCTCGGCAACCTCACTGACCTGAAATGGCTGCACCTGTTCCAGAACACCGGATTGTCGGGCATCCTCCCTGCCACCCTCACGAGCCTTCAAGGGCTGGAGGACATTCAGTCGTGGGGCACCGGCCTCTGCGCCCCCGACGACCCGACGTTCCTTGACTGGCTGCGACGCGTTCCGCACCGGAGAGTGGCGCACTGCGTCGGTGGCGTTGCGTACCTGACCCAGGCCGTCCAGTCCCGGGAGTACCCGGTTCCGCTCGTGGCGGGTGAGGACGCGCTGCTCCGGGTATTCCCGACGGGTCAGCGGAACACCTCCGCGAAACTCCCCGCCGTCCGGGCAAGCTTCTACCTGGACGGGAGCGTCGTGCATGTCGCCGACATCCCCGCCCAGATCGTGCGGATTCCGACCGAGGTTGACGAGTCGTCGCTGCCGAACTCGACCAACGCCGTGATTCCGGGATGGGTGGTGCAGCCAGGTCTTGAAATGGTGATAGAGCTGGACCCCACAGCAGCCCTGGACCCGACATTGGGCGTACAGACGCGGATTCCCCGCACCGGTCGCCTGGCCCAAAACGTACGCGCCGTACCGGAACTCGACCTCACGTTGATACCCTTCGTGTGGGACGAGAATCCCGATTCGGCGATCGTCGACCTCATCGCCGCGATGGCGGAAGATCCGATGTCCCACGAATTGCTCGGGGACGCCCTCACCCTGCTGCCGGTTGCCGACCTCGATGTGAGTGCACACGCGCCCGTCCGCACGTCTACGAACAACGCGATCACGCTCCTGAGCGAGACCGCCGCGATTCGAGCGATGGAGAGCGGGGAGGGACACTACATGGGGATGATGTCTGGACCCGTGGTCGGTGCCGCAGGCGTGGCCCTGGCCCCCGGCAAGGAGACCTTTTCGATTCCGGACGCTCGCGTTGTCGCGCACGAGCTCGGGCACAACATGAGCATCCTCCATGCCCCATGCGGCGGTCCGGCGAACCTCGACCCGCGATTCCCGGAACCGGACGGAAGCATCGGTTCCTGGGGTTACGATTCCCGAGGAGAGGGGCGTCTGGTGGATCCGGGCACCGGGGACCTGATGGGGTACTGCACCCCGCACTGGGTAAGCGAATTCACGTTCACCACCGCGCTACAGCATCGATTGGCGGACGAAGGCGAAACCCAGGCGATCCGGGCCGCACCGGTGCGGTCGCTGCTGCTCTGGGGTGACGCTGACGCTGAAGGGAACCCGTCACTGGAACCGGCCCTGGTCGTGGAAGCCTCGCCCCTACTGCCCGATGGCGGCGGCGATTACGAACTGATCGGAACGACCTCCGGGGGACGGGTGCTGTTCTCGCTCGCGTTCGATATCCCGGAAGTCCTGGACGGGGACGGAAGCGGTGCGTTCGCGTTCGTTCTGCCGGTCCGGCCGGGCTGGGAAACGGAACTGGCAAGAATCTCTCTGGTCGGTCCCGAGGGCACCGTCACCCTGGACGAGAACGGCGGTCAGCCGCTGGCCGTATTGCGCGATTCGAGAACCGGCCACGTCCGGGGCATTCTCCGCGACCTGCCGGAGTCCATCGGTACACAGGCCGTTGCCCTGGACGCGCTCGCGACCGGATCGGGACTCGAATTACTCTTCAGCCGAGGTGTCCCAGGTCCAGCGGCGTGGCGCAGGTAGTCGGTCCCACTTCCGGGAGGCATTGGCGTTTATGGCGTCGCCACGGAGGGAACGGGGGCCATGCCCCCCTAAAACACGAACTCAACCGGAGCGCGGGTGAGTCGGTGTCGCCTTTGAGCCACCCAACGCGGCGGCAGGACCACCGCATTACACGGTCAACCGACAGCGTTCGCCAGCCGCGAAGTTCCATCTGACGACGCGATCATCTGCTAAGGCGCTGCTGGTTCAAGCCTGCTGACCACGGCCCGCGGAACGTCGAGTTCGTCCTCGCGGCGCAGCAGTACGACATCCCCTCTCGCGTCCAGCAGCTCTTCGTCGGCCGCCAGCTTCACCTGGAACAACCGCGCGAACCGCTCCATGTCCCACACCCTCCAGGTCACGCTGTCCTGGTCGGCGAAGTGGTAGTCGCGCACCCAGAGCCTCTCGTCGAAATCGACGAACATCTGATCGATCGGCGGTGCCAGTTCGTTCACCGGCCAGTTGTCCATATCAAGGGGTTTCGTGGAGAAGCGGGCCATTTGCTCTGCGGTCCAAACCCGGCTCAGCCTCCTCGCGCTTCTCGATGGTGCATCAGCCCTGTATTCGCGTACCGTGCGCACTTGGTCTCCGGTCGGTCGAACGGCCGGCGGCATGGGAATGCGGCCAAATTCGCCTCCATCCCATCCGAACACGCCAATCGCTTCCCCGTCGGTCTCGGCGACGGCGACGCGATTCGAGGAGGCCGCCATCAGGGTGGAATGCCCGAAGATCACGCTGCCACTGCGCTTCGCCTCGTAGTGATATTCGGACCCCTTGGCTTGGGCGACGACCTCGACATCGCCTGCGCTGTCCACCGCGAGGTACTCGATCGCGTCCCATGTACGTCCCCGGTAGCTGCCGAGACTCCTGCCTTCTCTGTCACCGAAGACGATGCGACCATCTGGATGAACGGCGACGGGGACCGCGAGCATGGCCCTGCCCTCGAACGGAACAGTGTGATAGCGTATGTCGCCCGCGAACTCGCCCCCGTTGTTGAGGAACACTACGCGAAGCCGGTAGTTGTCTTGGAGCGCGATGCCCTGAGGGCTACGCAAGGCACGTTGGATACGGCGGAACTCGTGTGGCCCGCCACCCTCCCGGCCGAACACCCTCGTTTCCCCGGACGGCATGTCGACGAAGTAGACCTCGGTACGTTCGACTAGAACGATTCCGGAGTCGGGAAGGAAGAACCCGCCGGCGATGACCGACAACGCGTGGGTGAGCTGTGGAAGCTCCGATGAGTCGAAGACCGACTGGCCCAGTGGGCGAAGGGCGGCGTGACGTTCCAACAACTCACCATTGTCACCTTCGGCCTCGCAGCCCGCCAGCGATAGCAACGCGCCAAGTGCGATCGGAAGACGGCGGGACGTGTGCGCAGCCATCCGCGCCCCCTGTGAAGTCGACATTCCCCAGCTCCATGTACCACACCCGCCAAGTTATGCCGTCCAGATCGGGAAGACGATAGTCTCTTCACCGACCGTCTAACAAGCCGCCTGAGATTGGGCTTCGTTTCCGACGGCAAGCATCGAAATCCAGAGGCCAGAATCGTGAGTGTGGTCGAGCCAGCCGACACCGTGTTGAACACGGAGGGTGGCAAGGGGAGGGCTCCGCTCCCCTTAGACCCCTTGGGCTTCCCGCGCCGGCGTCGGCGCGGCGGAGGACGGGGGCCGCCCGTAGAACCTCGTCGCCGTTCGGCGTGATGGCCGTCCGGCGGTGGTCGGCGATGCGACGATCAGCCGTCGCGGCTGCACCAGACCGCAAGCGCGCAAGCGGGTGTTATCATGAGAAGGCCAACCGCTTCGTCGGCGCTCTCCCAGGAGTCCTCCACCAAGTGATTTGCGCACCGGCACTACCTTGGGTCAGGACCGTATACGCCCGCGAAAACGACGTGGGGTGCCGATGCGCACCCCGGCACTCTGGACGTGCGCACCGGCCAAGCGGCGGGGATATGATTGCACACCAAGGTCTTGCGCGTTGCTTTCCGAGCAGCCGAGGGCCGCAGGGAACGCGAAGGCGGGGCTGGGAGTATCCATGTCAAGCGGATGCCCGTTTTTCGTCGAGCGACGTGTCTCGCAGCGCCCCTCGCGACGCTTCCGCTTCGGTGCCTGTTCTTGCCCGGCTCGATCATCCGTGAACGCTCCCCGCCGGGCTGGGCGTCGGGAAGGCCGGGCAGGAGTATTCCCGCGGCGGGTGCGCCGTCCAAGTACGGTCCTGCTGCACCAGGGCGTTGGCGAGGATGAGGAGCTTCCGCATCACGGCCGTCAGGGCGACCTTGGGCGGCTTGCCCCGAGCCACGAGCGCTTCGTACTTGCGCCCGAGGTCGGGATTGTGCTGGACCGCAGCCAGTGCGGGCATGTACAGCAGCTGGCGCACCCGGCGCCTGCCGCCCTGGACGAAGCTGCGTCCCTTCCAGTGTCCGGACTCCCGGGTGACCGGAGCCAGTCCGGCGAGGCTGGCGGCGCGGGCGCCGGTAAGGGTGCCGAGCTCCGGCAAGTGGACGATCAGTCCCGCGGCGGTGATGTCCGAGATGCCCGGGATCGAGGTCAGGATCTCGGCCCGGCGCTCCAACGCCTTCTCCTCCTCCACCCGTTGCCGGATCTCGGCGTCGATGAGCTTCAGCTGGCGCTCGATCTGCCTCAGCCTCTGCCTGGTGACCCGCTTGCCCACGGGAGTGCGCAAGTGCCTGCCGCGGTTGGAGGTGGCGGTCCGGTCCTTGCGCAGCGCGTCGCGGATCTGCTGGAGCTCGGCAAGGTCGCGCTGCCCCTCGGACTTCGCCTGAGCCGGGCGCAGATCTTCGATGGCCGACGCCATGATGGCCAGCATCCGGGCGTCCACGGCATCGGTCTTGGCTCGCTGGCCGAGGGACCGGGCGAAGGACCGGACTTGGAAGGGGTTGATCGCATACATGGGGAGTCCGGCCTTCAGGAGGGTGTCCTCGAGGTCGCGGTGGAAGGCTCCGGAGGGTTCGTACGCGATCCGGTCGATCCCGGAGCCGATCCAGGCGATCAGCTTCCGGAAGCCGGCCCTGTCGTTCGAGAACCGGGACGCTCTCCCCTCGGGCGCCGCGAAGGCGTCGAGCCAGTCCTTGGAGATGTCGATCCCGACGGTGCGACGGTTGGTGCTCATGTGTTCTTCCCTTTTCCTGTGCTTGTCGTGCGAGCCTCGATGCTCAAGTATCCATTCAGGACGTGGGAAAGACGGTGGCGACCAAACTCCCGCACGGCCCTTGCGGCCAGCGACCCCAACGGCCCGACCACCGTCTGTGCTGGATGCCCGCTCCGGCTCGCTCCGCTCGCCTCTGCGGGCATCCAGCACACCGGGCCATCCCCGTGACCCGGACCTGCAAATCAAGCAGGAATCCCCAAGAATGGAAGAGACAAGCGACCCCGCAGTCCGAAGGCCTGCTACGGGTTCAGGGGCAGGCGCGTTTGCGCACTCCTGCCCCCGACCCTTGGGGTCGCTCCCGGACCAGCGATCCCTGGCGGGAAGGCCGTCGAGCCCCTGTTCCGGAGTTTGGTGGCGTCCGACCGCCGAACCCGTCGCCGCCTGGAACGCCAGCCGGGCTCAGAACGAGATGTAACCGCCCATCTGGAAGAGCACGATGTTCGTATCGCCGGACCCGTCGCCGACGTGGAGAATCAAGCGCGCCCCGTAGCGCCGTCCGAACGTCAAACTCGCCCCGGCGGTCGGCGAAACGTCTCCTCCGTCGTACTCGATGCCCGCGCGCAACGCCGGGCGAACGAGCCAACCAGAACGTCCGAGGAGAACCGACGCGCCGATCCGGTTGGCCGACCCGGCGATGTCGGTGCACCGGTAGTTCTCCACCATCCCGTACAGCGACACCGGCCCGGCGACCCGCCCGCTGATGCCGACGTAGTGTCCGGGACAAGCGATGCTGTTGCCGCCGACGATCCCGGCTTCGAGAACGAAACGGCGCGGCACTTCCCGCGCCTCATCCGTTTCCTGCGCCTGAACCTGCGAAGGCAACGCGACGGCCAAGCAGGCCAGCAACAGCTTTCGCATCTTGATGCTCCTTCCACCGGTTCACATGCTCCGGAGGCGGCCATTTGGCCGCTCCCATCCACCAAGGAATGCTCGCCGCACTCTGCTTCGTTGACAAGCAGGAACTCCGGGGAAGCGGGTATCGACCCGTCCCGGCTTTCCGTGTGAACTCCGGGAGCCGGTCGGCGAGTGGTGGCGCTTCCCGATTCTCGACTTCCGCGCCATGATTCGTGGTGTTGCAGACGGGCAGTTCCGCAAGCTGTTCGCCCTGCTCAGGCGGCCAAAGCCGGACCGCGACGCTGTTGTCCCAATCCGAGAATCGCATGGAATCCACAAAGGGCTTGTTCGGAGGGGCGCGATTGATCTGCGGACTGCTCGTGCCGCTCGTTGCCGGATGCGTCACGGGACCCGACGAGGCGGAACCGGTTGTCGGCCTGATCACCAAGACCGAAGGCAATCCGTTCTTCGTGACGATGAGGGAGGGCGCAATCGAGCGAGCCGGTGAACGCGGCGTCGAACTGCGCGCCTTCGCGGGGAGGTTCGTCGGGGACACGGACACTCAGGTCCGGGCCATCGAGGATCTCGTGGCCGCGGACGCGAGGGGGATTATGATCACCCCTTCGGATCCCGTGGCACTGCTGGACGCGGTCGGGCGGGCGAGACGGGCTGGCGTGCTCGTCATCGCGCTCGACACGCCGTTCGATCCGGCGGACGCGGTGGACGGAACGTTCGCCACCGACAACTTCCGGGCCGGGGAGCTCATCGGCATCTGGGCTCGGGGGCGGCTGGGTGCTTCCGCCGCCGACGCGAGGATCGCAACGCTGGACGGCGCGGGAACGCAGGTCACGGTCGAGGTCCTGCGCAACCAGGGCTTCCTCAATGGCTTCGGCATCGACATCAAGGACCCGAACTGGATGTACGACGAAGACGACCCCCGCATCGTGGGGAGCGCCCCCACCATGGGCACCGAGGAAGGCGGGCGGGCCGCCATGCAGCGCCTGATGCGGGACGATCCGGCGATCAACGTGGTGTACGCGATCAATGAACCGGCCGCGGCCGGAGCCTACGAGGCGATTCGGGAGTTGGGCGCGGACGACGATGTTCTCATCGTCACCATCGACGGCGGCTGCCCGGGTGTCCAGAGCGTGGCGGCTGGCGAGATCGGGGCCACGGCCATGCAGTATCCCCTGAGCATGGCCTCCCTCGGAATCGAAGCCGTTGTGGAGTTCCTGACGACGGGCGGAAGGCCGGAGAACACGCCGGGCCTGGATTTCCACGACACGGGCGTGACCCTGGTCACCGACGAACCGATTCCGGGGATCCCGTCCATCGGCGCGGGACAGGGGTTGAACGAATGCTGGGGATGACCGTCGATGTTGTCGACTCCGACAGCCGTCGCAGTATGCCTTCCTGCAAGGATTGATGGACCGGGAGCGACCCCGGGCGAGGGTGGGATGGCGTGCACATCCCAACCGTCGCCGTGCCGTACCAGGCACCCCGAAGGGATGGGTCGCTCCCAGCCCCGCCTTCGCGTTCCCTGCGGCCCCGGCCGCCCGGAGAGCAACGCGCAAGACCTTTGTGTGCAAGCGCATCCGCCGCTTCGCCGGTGCGCACGTCGGGAGCGCCGGGGGTGCGCATCGGCACCCCACGTCGTTTTCGCGGGCGTATACGGTCCTGACCCAAGGTACTGCCGGTGCGCAAATCACTTGGTGGAGGACTCCCGGGAGAGCGCCGACGAAGCGGTTGGCCTTTTCATGATTAACATCCGCTTGCGCGCTTGCGGTCTGGCGCAGCCTGTTGCGCATCGCGACGGACGGCACCCTGGACACGGTGACCGTCACCGGAGTCCCAGGCGCCGCCTTCCGCGTACTCAAGGGTCCCGTGAGCGGGATCGTCCTCCGGGATCCCGAGCACGCACTGGTGGCCTCGGCCGAGTACGAGCGCGACCTGACCGGCACGCTGGAAAGGCCGGACCGGCGGGTACTGGAGATGAGCCTCGAGGGCAGGCTGAGGCTGCGGCTGGAAAGGTGACCGAGCCGGAACGCCGCGGGAGCGCGGGCGCCCCGGCCCGCCGGCTCAGGGATTGTACACGTAAACCACCGGCACTGCGGCCACGTCCGTGACGCTGGTGTCCGTGTGGTGGTAGATGTTCATCCGTCCGGTGCCGCAGTCGCCGAACGCGTCGCAGGACACTGCCCCGATCAGGCCTCGGATCGAGGTCGCTCTCACCGCGTCGCGCAATGCCGCCCTGTCTATGAACAGCCTGTCGCCCTCCTCCACGGCCACCGCGTCGATCGCCGACAGGATAATGGTGGCCGCATCGTAGGAATGCGCCCAATAGGGTGACATGGGGAAGGTGCCGTATCTGGCTTCGTGAGCGGCGAGAACCTCCTGTCCACTCTTTCCCGTCAGTTCGTTGACGTTCGAGCGAAAGTCCGCTTCCGGTCCGGCGAAGTACATTCCCTCGGATTGGGGCGTCTCCAGGAACGCGGACACCAGCAACGCCGCCGCGGAAATCAGCGTCGTCCCCTCAAGCCCGTCGAAAGCCCGGGCCTGCTCGGCGAAGGCCGACCCCTCCAGGAAGAACAGCGGGAAGAAGATGGCATCCGGTCCGGCGGCCGCGAACTGCACCAGCGCGTCCGTCATGTCGGTGGCGCCCTTGGCGATCTTGGCCTGCGACGGCACCGCGCCGCCAAGGTCGGAGAACGCGTCGGCGAAGGCCGCGACGAGGGCCGACGTATACGGGTCGCCGTCGTGAAGGGTAGCCACGCTCCTCAGCCCCAGTTCATTGTATGCGAAGTCCGAGAGGGCACGCGCCTGGTGAAGATCGTTGTTCGACACGCGGAAGTAGCCGGGGTGAAAGTCGTCATTCGGGTTGCCCGCGAGGTCCGAGGTCAGCCGCGGAGAGGTGTTGCTCGGCGAAATCATGACCATGCCCGCGTCGCTGACGACGGGCGATGCGGCCACGGCCGCGGCCGAGCAGTTCGTTCCGATGATGCCCGCTACCTTGGCGTCCTGGACGATGCCGAGTGCGCCTGCCCGCCCGCCTGCCGGCGAACAGCTCGTGTCGATCGGTACCCCCACCTCGACCTGGCGCCCGCGGATGGACCCGATGTCCTCGGCGGCGAACTGGACCGAGTGCCGGGTCACCGCGCCCAGCGACGGCGCCACGGTGATCGAGGCCAGGGTGCGGATCTGCACCGCCTCGCCCGCCTCTAGGGCGACTGCCCCCAGCGGTCCGGGCTCGAACGGCGGGGGCGGCGGCGGGGGCGGCGGGTCGATCGGACTCTCCCCGCACGCCGAAATCGCAAGAATGGCGATCAGCGCCACAGCAGACAGGATGTACTTGCGCATGAGGCCAACTCCTTCTCAGTGATGTATGGCACGGCAATGATGAAACGATGATAACGGCCCGTAAGGTTACCCGAAAACACCCCGGAACCTGCAGAAACGGCCTCTGAGCCGAGCATGGAAGAACGCTGGTTGCGTAACACTCGCAAACTCCTGCTGGTTGGACCTGCCCCGCTTTCACGGACGGTTGGTTCTTGGGGTTGATGGTGTCCGATGTGGTTTGCCACTCCCTTGCGGAGAGGGGCGGCGGAATCGGACCCTCAGTCGAACGGCGGGTCTCTCGGCGTCCGACCGAGGGTGGGCAAGCGAAGCGCGGCAGCCCGCCGGCAGGCCGACGCCCCGAAGATCACGGATCCGCGGCTGGCCGGACTGCTGGCACGAAGCCTATCGCGTAGGTGCGGGAACGTGGTGAGGACGATCCGACGCGTCTTTGCCAGGGAGGCTTAGGGCGCGCACCTTGCGCTTGCAACCGCCGAAGCCTCGGCGGTTCCCCCCGCCTTCCCATCGGGAGCCGGTCCCGACGGGAAGACGGAGGTTATGTTCCTAATGGGCCACCGGATCTCAAGAGACATTCGTCGAAAGCTTGATGAAACAGGACCGCCTCCGTGCGGGCCGATTCCCGCCATTCAGGTCCGCTTTTCCCGCTTTCGCGGAACGGTCCAGTAGTGTCCAGTCCAACGGCAGAAAACGCAGATCGTGCAGCCCTGTAAGTAGTTAGACGATTCTCTGCCGTGATTCTGGCCTCAGGCGATCCGCCGAGCAGCCCGAACTCGCGCGGCGTGAACACCGGCTGCAAGCTCTGGCGGAACGACTTGCTCGCGCCGATGGTGCCGCGCCCGCCCCCGGCCCGGCCGGAGAGCAGCGAGAACTCGGGCCTGCCCGTGGTCTCGGTGAACGTGTAGGAGGGCTGGGTTTTCATGACGGAGCCGCACATCTCGGACGCGATCCTGGCCGACGCCTCGTCGGAGAGCGAAAGGAAGATCCGGGTGCGAAGCGTCTGGACGAGCGTGCGCCACGCTTCGCCGGAAGGAAGCACGGAGCGGAGCGAGGAGAGCGATTGCGTGGCGACGATCGGGATGCAGCGGCACTGCCGCGTGAGCGCGAACGCCTTCTCGTCGCCGGAGGGATCGTCCTGGCCCACGGTGGCAAACGCCTGGTACTCGTCACAGATGAACACGGCGGGCCGCATGTAACGGTCGGGTCGCCGGGCAGCCTCAGCCGGACGCCGGAGCAGCGCCTGCATCCACGCACTCTTGAGCAGCACGCCGATGGCGCGCGCCAGGGCAGGGTTCGCCCCTGCGGGCATGTTGAGCGCGAGGACCTTGCCGCTCTCGATCAGGTCGGCAAGCGGGGGCAGCCTCCGGCGGAGGCCCGGCATGGTGGGGACGTCCGGGACATCCTCCTCGTCCTCGTCATCCGTCCGCTTGGCCGGGGGATCGTCCTCCGGCGGCGGCGGGCAGAACACGCCGGCCACGTCCGGTTGGTCGAAGAGCGAGAGGAATACGCTGATCCCCTCGACGATCGAAGTGCGGACCTTGGCGTCCAGCTTCGACCAGTCCTTGTCGTACCACCGCTCGATGGCCTCGATGCGCTCCCTGTACTCGCCGCCCGTGCCTCCCCCGGCCGCCTCCACCGCGTAGGTGACTTCGAGCTTCGCGAGCTTGGCGCGAAGCTTTGCGTCCAACCGCGAGCGCCTCCGGTCGTCGCCGACCGGCTCCCACTCCCACTTCTTTAGCGCGTC
The DNA here is from genome assembly GCA_965208255.1 of Longimicrobiales bacterium. Lineage (GTDB taxonomy): Bacteria > Gemmatimonadota > Gemmatimonadetes > Longimicrobiales > Gaopeijiaceae > BD2-11. The sequence continues at coordinate 4,726,522 of OZ242324.1, read as the reverse complement.
GGCGTGTGCGATCATGTCCTCGTCGGAGATGGAGGCGTCCACCGGCGAGATCCCGTCGGCGATCTTCTGGGCTTCGGCGATCTTGTGAGCCAGAAGCTCGGCGTCCACCGTGCAGCGGTAGATGTCCTGGAGGGTGACCCAGCCGTCCGGCAGGAGCCGGTGCAGTTCGATGATCCAGCGCACGAGGTTCGTGTACGCCTGTTGCCAGAACGGTTCCCGGGACTTGCCGAAGAGCTGGTTGATGAGCGACGCGACGCCGTATGCGAGCGAGTAGGAGTCGAGCAGCGGATCGTCGAGCGGGTTCCACTGGAGCGACCCGCCGAGCCCGATTTCGAGGTAGTCGTCCCCGCGCCCGGCGTTCTCGAGGATGCCTTGGACCTGGTGACAGAAGTCGCCCTTCACTTCGAGCACGAGCGCGCCCGCGCGGCGGCCGGGATCGTCGGCGCGCCAGGAGAGGAGCTGGCGGGCGAAGGGATACATGCAGCCGCTGGTCTTGCCGGTGCCGACGGCGCCCACGATGAGCGTGCCGGTGTAGAGCCCCTTCTCGGGGACGACGAGCCACGACGGCTGCTCGCTCTCTCGCGCAACCGTCGGATGGTGCAACTCGCCGATCACGAGCGAGGGCGTCTCGTCGGTGGGCGCGGTGGGCCACGCGGGCAGCTTGCCCCGCCGCCGGAACCTGAACAGCGGCTGGAACCAGACCCGCCAGACGGAGAGCACGACCGACCCCGCCAGCACGATCAGGACGGCGGGCCACGCGTAGTACCAGACGCGAAGCGCGGCGTAGAGGCCCGGATCGTGCAAGGCGATCAGGTCAAGATACGGGCTCGCGCCCGGAGGCGGGAACGGCGCCTTGAGCGCCTGGCCGGCGACCGCGCCGACCGCGCTCCCGATGATCGCGAGGGTACCGGACCTCATCGGCTCAACCCCCTTCCGGGACGGACTGCTGGTTGGGAGCGACCCCGCAGCGGAGGGGAGGATGGGGATGTACATCGCCATCCTGCCCGATGCCGATCGAGGCATGCCTCGATGGGGGGTCGCTCCCATCCACGGCCTCGATGGCCGGATCGGCATCGCCGCTCCGGCGGCCGTGGCGCAACCGCAAGCGCGCCAGCGACATATGAAACCGGAGAGTTGTCCATCGCAGACGCGGTTTCGTGTCCGGAGACCCCCGAAGCACGATGTACACTCGCGGACCAGCATCGGCACGGGCGCCCGGCGCTCAATACAGATCCCCCGAGAGGCGGCGAGACTGCCACACCGTGAAGCCGTCGATCATCGCTGCGGAAGGCGCGGTCGGGAGCGCGGCCCGGAGTTCCGCGAGCCGGGCCAGGCAGCCCCGGACGCTGCCGTGCTCTTGGGTCACGCTCTCGTCCCTGCCGCGTATGCCCTGTTCGATCCGTTCGATCTCGCGGCGGATCTCACGGCCGGTCGCGGACGCTCGCGAGCGGCCGGGGGACCGGGTCGGATCGGTCCAGTTGCCGAGGACCTTCTCCGCCCGGTCGAATTCGCTGTCGGTGCGAACGACGGCCACCGCCTCGACGGACCGGCCACGCTCCCGGAGCTCTTCCCAGAGTTGGCGGTGGGCATGGCCCCAGGAGCGGAGGCCCGTGGCGGTGTCGTGGCCCGGATCGGCGTAGACGAACAACGCGCGCCCCGCGCCGAGCGCGACGGGCAGCTTGAGGGGGAAGTAGCGCCGGGTATCGCCCGCTGCGCCCCGGTACACGCGCACGGGCAGGACCCGGCGGTCGATGCCGAGCGCCTCGAACGCGGCGACCTTCTCGGGCTCGGTCGGGAGCCACGCTTGGCCGGTGTGGCCGATCACGTAGTCGAGGGAGAGCAGACGGCGCATCAGGACCACCGGTGAGGCGATCCGGCGATGGCGGATGTCCTCGGCTCCGAGCGCCCGGTAGACGGCGCGCGCGGCGATCCGGCAGACCCTCCGGTTTTCGAGCGCGTCCTCGGCTCCCAGTCTCTGGTCCAGGATGTCCCGGACGAAGCGGCGCGCGGTGTGGCGGTGGATCCCGAGCCAGTCGGAGATCTGGTCGCGGGTGAACACGCCGCTGTGCAGGCAGACGAGCGCGATCCACTCGGCCCTGCGGCCCGTCCAGCCGAAGCGTCCGAGCGCCTTCTCGCGGCCTCTCAGATGCGCGATCACGGCGAATTTCCCGTCACGAGCGCGCGGTCGGCGCGCATGTAGGTGACGAGGAGCCCCATCGGGTTGTGAACGACCAGCTCGGGCGTGACGGAGTCCAGGAACTCGAACCGGAGCGAAAGCGTCCAGCGCTCGCGCCGCAGCTCCTGCTCGCCGCGCAAGTGAACCAAGTCAAAGTCGGCCGTCGCGCTGTGCGGCGGCTCGGGTGCGGGATGGATGCGCAGCACGACCTGCTCGACTTCGAGTTCGTTCTCGGCGGTCCCCGCCGCGACGCTCGCGACCTCCGCCCCGTCCCGCTGGAACGCCGCGTTCGCAAGATCGGTCGAGAGGAACCGGAGGCTGCGGGTCCAGTGTTCCTGCGCCGTCGCGCGCCGCCGCGAGTGGAAGTCGTGGACGAACCGGTTGAGGAAGTACTTGGTCGTCGGATCCAGCGGATCGGCCTGGGCGGTCGCGGCCTCGTAGGCCAACGCCTCGGCGCGGCCCACGTCGTCGACCCGGATGACGATGGGCTTGGGCGGCTCCGCGCCCGCAATCCTGAGCAGGACCACCACGCCCAGAACCATGCTCGCGGAGAGGAGGATCAGGATCCGTCGCAGCCTCCGGTTAGACTCGACCGCCTCGCCCCAGATCTCGGCGTACTCGCGGCCTGCGTCACGGTCTCGTTTCATACGTGGTGTCTCCTTGAGCTTCAGACGGGGGGCTTGGCGGGGGCGGCGGCCTTGCTGGCCCCCTGCATGACGAGCGCGACGAACCCGGACCTGGCGGAGCCGGAACCGGAGACGAGCATCGAGGCGAGTTCGCCGACCTTGAGCCCGGCCATGAGGCCGGAGACGACGAGCGGCATGAGGACGACGGCCCAGAGCCAGAGTTCGCCCGCGTCGGCGGTGCCGGTGCCCATCAGCGCGTCGGCGTAGGTTGTGATGTAGCCGAGCCCCACGCCCATGAAGACCCGCAGGATGGCCCCGGCCACGACGCCGTAGAGCGTGTAGACCAAGAGCGTTCGGAACCATCCCCAGAACAGGAACGAGAGCGGCTCGAAGAGCAGGAACGCGATGAACACGGGGCCGAGCAGGATCGCGATGGCGATCGCGACCTGCGCCCAGATGACCTGCGCGTAGGTGACGCAGAAGAGCGCGAGCAGGCAGAACACGAGCGAGGCGCCCATGAACAGCGTGACCAGCGAGGAGAAGATCACGGTCCCGCCCGCGGCCACGATCGAGAGCAGGTTGCCCGTGGACCACGCCGCGCTCAGGTGCGCGGAGTACGCCTGCACGAGCGCGGTCATCTCGGTGTAGCCCGCCGACACCACGTCGGACAGAAACAGGTTCTGGAGCCAGATCCCGCCTCCGGCGACCATGGCCGGGAACGTGAGCCCGGCGCCGGGGATCGGGACCGTGTAGTAGTGGAGCAGCGTGCGGGGGATCGCGATCCCGATCACGAGCTTGACGATCTCCCAGGGCTGGAACGTGCCGCTGAACGCGATCTTGAGGCCGGTCCAGGCGATCATCACGGCGGCGAGCCCGCCCCAGAGTTGGAGACCCAGCGTGTGCACGTCGGGCGCGGCACCGCCCACGACGGTGTCGAGCACCACGTCTAGGAAGCTCTTGAAGTCCTGAAGCTGGCCGGGCGGGATCTGCGCCGGGACGTTCGGGTCGATGGACTGCGGGGGCAGTTGCATGGCCGGCGCGCCCCCCTACCGGTAGAACGACGGGATCTGGAACAGGAGCCCGCCCCGCAGCGCCGTGCGGTTCAGCGAAGCCGCGTCCCGCATCGTCGTCGCCATCGCGTTCGCGCGCGCCCGGCCGTCGTGCCAGCGGCCGAGCCATTCGAGCCGGGCGAGTTCGGCCTGCCGCGCCCGGCTCGCCTCCATCGCGGTCTGATGGGCGAGCACCTGGCCGAGCGCCGCGTTGATACGCCCCTGGCTCAGCCCGGCCGCGACTCCCGCCTGCTGGAGAGCCGTGTTCGAGAGATTGCCATTGGCGGTGAGGTCCGCGAACGAGCCCTGCGCGCTCTCGATGGTTCCGGCCAGCGCGGCCGCCGCGTCGAGGGCCGCGTAGTCGAGCACGCGCTGCCGGTCGGCGGCCAGGCGGGCGCCGCGGTAATCCTCCAGCGCTTGCGTCGCCGCCCGGGGCGGAAGGCTCCGGTGGAGACCCAGGATATCGGCCTCCGTCACCCGGTCGGCAGTCCCGTGGGCGGCGCGCCACAGCGCGGTGAACGAGCGGCCGCCCCCGAAGTCCCGGACGGCATCGACGGTCCCGCGGGCCGCGCCCGTGAAGTCGGCGCGCCAGGCAAGTCCGTTCCTCACCAGTCCGACGGGGTCGGCGGCAAGGTCGGAGAACGGCCGGAGCAGCGCGTCGATCTCGCCCTTGGCGGCGCGCTCCATGTGGTCGAGCTGGTCTTCGAGTTCCGTAAGCTGGCGGGCCATCGACCGGATCTGGGAGACCTGGTGCGAGATCTGCGTGATCTGGTTCGCGATGATCGTGGCGCGCTGGAGCCAGCTGCCGAAGTCGAACTGCGCGCTCGCGGGCGCGGGGGCCGCGAGCGTCAGCAATGGAACGAGAAGGGCGGGGATGAGGATGCGGTGGCGCATGGAGGCGTCCTTTCGTGTCAGCGGTGTGTGGTGCGGGTGGGGGTTGGAACCAGGACATCCGCAGTAAACCAGATGCGGAGCCGGTGGCCTGCGCGGATGGTGATCTCGGGCATCCGGTTCAGATACCGGTCCAGCATCGAGGTGGCGCTGCCTCCGAGCCCCTGGCCGACGCCCGCTTGAAGCCCGTAGGGGGAAGCCCCGGCGAGCGTGAGCCCGCTCAGCGCGCCGACCGCTCCGGCGGCGGCGAACGTCGAGAGGTAATGGCGGTTCACCTGGTCCCCGAGCGCGCTCTCGCCCACCTGGTTCAGGCCGGTGAACTCAAGCTCCACCCAGCTTCCGTCGGGCAGCAGCAGCCGGTGGAACGCGACGGCGAGGCGGCTCTGGTCGCGGTTCTGGACGGCGCTCGCGGTACCGACAACGCGCGCGCCGCGCGGGATCAGGACGCGCTGCCGGTCGGCTGAGTACAGCGGCGCCGACACCATGGCGAGCACCGGGCCGGGGAACTCGCCCGACAACTGGGTGACCAGCACCGCATCCAGGAACGTGCCCTCGTGGATGCGTTCCCAGCCCGGCGGGTCATCGGGCCGGACCAAACGGCCGGGCTCGGATGTGCGGGCGGGGGAAGGGCCGGTCCTCGGCACAGGGCCTCCTTCGCTGGGCGCGAACTCTCCGCCCGACAGCCCGGCCACCATCTCGGCCTCAAGCGCCGCCAGGGATTGCCCGAGGGACGCGAGCGCGCCGTCGAGTGCCGCATCCGGCGACTCGGGCGCCAGGGGAGACGCCGCCGCAGCATCCGAAGCCCGGTTCGGATCCCGGTGCGACTGCGCGACGGGCAGCGAGCGGAGCGAGCGCGTCCTGCGCTCGACCTCTTCGAGCCGGAGCGCCTCGCGAAGCTCGAACTCGGCCCGGCCGACGCCGGCCTGGGCACCGGCGTTGCCCGCATCCGCCCCCGCGTCTTGTCCGGCCGGTTCCTGTCCGGCGGCATCGGACTGTTGCCGCTCACGGTCCGCATCGGCCGCCGCCTGCTGGCTCTGGCGATCCGTCTCGGCGCTGAGGCGCCCGTCGAGCGAGCGGCCCGTGCGGTCGTCCACGGGCCGCGGCTCCGCGGGTGCGACTCCATCGGCCGTATCGTCGGGACCCGCGAGCGACGAGGAGAACAGCAACCCCGCCACGAGCACGGTAATCAGGGCGATCCCGACTTTCGTGACCATGCCACCGGGCAGCGCGCCCTTCGGCTCCTTGAACCACTGCTTCCAGCTGCTCACTGGGGGCCGTCCTTCGGCTCGAATCGCCAGCGCAGCCGTTTGTCGCCGATCTGGAGCCAGCCGTCGCCCAACACGCGGCGAGCGACGTAAAGGCCGTCGCTGCCCAAGTCGAACGCGACCAGGCTCGGCTCGCCGTCCTGGAGTTCGTAGAGCGCCGGGGACTCCTGTGCTTTCGAGCGTATGTAGGTGAACCGCCCGTCGTGCCACATCGCCTCGACGAGGAACGGTCGCTTCGAGGCGTCCCGATCCAGCCGGTACTCGAACCGGAGCCGCTCGGGGTAGGAGGCGCGGAACGCTTCGACCTCGGCAGCCGCCCGCTCGCGCGCCTCGGCGATCCCAGCCGCGGCCTCCTCGCGCGCCCGGCCCGCGGCGGCGGCGGCCTCGGCCGCCATCTCGCGGTAGGCTGCGACCTCGCTCCGGGCCACGAACCCGGGAGCCCCGGACATGGCCGCCGCCTCGGCGCCCGCCTCGACGCGCACCACGAGGTGGGGCGGCTTCTCCCCGTGCTCGGAGACGAGGAACGAGTAGATACGCCCGGATTCGCAAACGAGCGCGACGTTCGTCGCCGCGTCCTCGGCCAGTGGTTTGAGGTATGCGACGTTCGCCGCGCCGGTCAGGTGCCAGTACTCCGAGTCGCCGGCCACGAAGTCGAGGATCCGCTCGCTGGCCGGGAGCACGATTACCGTCGTATGGCGCACGCGCGCGCGGAGCCGGGGGATCCGTTCATCGCCCTCCTCGGGCACCGGCACGCGCAGGTAGGCGGCATCGGCGCTCGCTTGCTGCGCGCAGGCGTCGCCGGGCAGCGCCGCCAGAAGCAGCGTGAGCAGGACAACGACGATCCCGAGCAGAATCGCTGCGGTTGGTGTTTTCATGGTGTCACGTCCTTTGCGTTTGTGGGGGTGGGGCTGGATGGGTTCGGCCGGGCGAGCACTTCGAGCGCCCGGACCAGTCCGTGCCTCGCCACGGCTTCGGCGCGCTTCTCGGCATCCAGCGGCGAGGAGGTGTAGAGCCAGTAGCTCTCCGGATCGACTTCGAGGCGGAGCACCGCCGCCTCGTCCGGTCGGCGGAGATACAGCTCGCGCTTGGGCGTCAGCTCCCGGATCCGGGCCACTTCCGAGTCGTTCAGCCGGAACAGTTCACCGGCTTCTTCAGGCAGTTCGGGGTTGGCGAGGAACAGCTTGGTCGGGATCGATTCGAGAAGCGCCGCCGCCCCCGGCGTCCCCGTCACGTCCACGGCGGACTGGGTCGCGAGCACGAGCGCGGCGTTCTTCTTCCGCCACGTCTTCGCCGCCTCGGCCAGGTAGTTCAGCACGGCGGGGTCCTGCATGTACCGCCACGCCTCGTCCACGACCATCAGCTTGAGACGCGCGGTTTCGGTCGGGTCCTCGATCTCCAGGCGCATGCGCTCCAGCAGATACGCGAGCGCCGCCTCGCACAGGTCCGCGTGCTCCGCCGCGCCCGCCAGGTCGATCACCTGCCAGTCCCGGAACTCGATGTCCGTCCCGCCTGCCGGGGGGTTGTCGAAGAACGCGCCCCAAGTGCCGCCCTTCGTCCAGCGGCTCAGCGCGGGCCACATCGCGGACGGGAGCGAACCGGCCAGCACGGTGAGCGTCCGGCGTTCCGTCCCGAGCGCGTACAGATCCTCGATCCGCGCTCGGATCTCGCTCGTGTCCGCGCCGCCCGCCTCGTACCCGCCCAGCTTCAGCAGCCGGAGCACCCATCCGGTCAGGAACTGGAATGTCCTCGTGGTCGCGGGCAGCGCGAAGGGAGTAAGCCGGAGCGTCGGTTCCGCCTCGCCGGGCGCGAGCTCCAGATACCGGCCCCCGAGGAACCGGGTCAGCCAGCGATACGAGCCGCCCAGGTCCAGAATCAGGATGCGCGGATCGTACTTGAGCGCCTCGACCAGCAGGAAGTTCAGGGTGAAACTCTTGCCCGAACCCGTCGCCCCCAGGATCAGCGTGTGGCCCACGTCGCCCGCGAACAGGTCGTAGCGGTACGCCGTGCGCCACGGCGTCTCGAACACCGCCAGCGGCTCGCGGCCCAGATGGCGGCTCCTTCGGTTCCCCCGCGGCGGCCCGAACACGGGCGCGAGGCACGCCGCGAGCCCAGCCGACAGGAACACCCGCCGCACCTGCCGGCTTCGCGGCTGGGCCGGGAGCCGGGCGAACCACGCGGGAAGCTGGCCGTAGCCCTCCCGGACCGCCTTCGCATCGTGCGCGGCGAACAGGCGGCGCACGTCGCCGTCCAGCCGTTCGATCCCGTCGAGTTCGCCGTGCAGCGCCACGGTCAGCGACGCCTCGCCGTAGGCAACGCCGTCGGCTTCGAGTTCGACCAGCGCCGCTCCCAGCCGGTCGGACTCGGCTGCCGCCGCGGAATCGACCATCGCCGCTGCCGTCCCCTGCGCGTCCTGCGCGTGCGCCATCATCGAGTAGCGGCGCGAGAAGTAGTGGCGCTGCGCGCTTCGGATCCGCCTCCGCGCCGCTTCAGTAGTCCACGGCCGCCATTCGAGCGAGACGGTCGTCACCGCGTCCAGGCAGTACAGCTCGCGGAGGAGATTCGCGTGCGCCTGGCCGGGCGGCGACAGGAGCGAGTAGAGGATCACGGGCTCGCCGTCGAGCCTCAGGTGCGAACGCTCGGCTTCAAGCTCCGAGACCGCGAGCCGCCAGTTCATGCCGCTGCCCGTCGCGCCGTCCCACGCCATGCCCGGGCGGTTGATGAGTTCCGACAGGAGCCGGGACCCGTCCACGGCCGACAGCATCTCGACCGGCGTGTGCTCGGCGACGAGAGAGCGGCCCGCGTCGACCATCGCCCGGAACCGGCCCGCCGCCGCCTCGATCTCCGAGGCGAGATAGGTCGGTGCGCCCTTCCTGCGGCGGTTGCGCAGCCGGGCGAGCCAGGCCAGCCGTCCCGACCGCGTGCTCCCGGCCGCCGGACGGAGGCCCGGGTCGTGCGACCAGACGACGTAGGCGTCGAGGCGCTGCACGCGGCCTTGCAGGAACGCGCTGCGCTGGCGGCCCGACAAGGCCGTGATGTCCGGCCCGTTCGCCTCCGTCCCCGGGTCCATCGAAGCAGGGCGCCGGAGCAGATGGAACTGGAGGCGCGCACCGGGGGACAGCCGGGACATCAGCCGTTGCCAAAGGCCCAGCACGCGGTCGATCTGCTCCGGCGTGCGGCCGTCCGTGATCGCTGGCGCGATCCGGCCTGCCGCGATCAGTTCGCCCGAACGGGTCAGGCAGGCATGGTCGTCGTCGAGCCAGCCCCAGTAGGGCAGCTCCTCGGCCAGTGAGCCCGCCGCCTCGTAGGCCCGACGCTCCTCGGCGACCCTCACTCGCCGCGCCCCCGGATCTTCAGGTGCCACGGCTCGGCCGCCCACTTGCCCGGATCGTACCGGGCCGGGTAGCGCGCCGCCGCGCGGAGCACCGCGAGCATGGCCGGGTCTCTCCGGCCCGCGAGCCAGCCCGCGCCGTAGCAGCCGGCGAACACCGCGCCGCCCGCCACGAGCGAGGCCGTCGCGTTCCACACCGCGACGGCTAGCGTCGCGCCCAGCAGGAACAGCCTCCGCTCGACGCCCAGCACCGTCAGCGGACGGTTGAGCGCGCTGTAGCCGGCCCAGCGTCTCAAGCCCCGCATCAGAACAGCCAGCCGAGGAAGTTCACCGCGCCCACGGCCATCCCGATCCCGAAGATGATCCCGGCCAGCGTGCGCTTGCTCCCGCCCTCGCCGAACGCGAACATCAGCCCGCCAACCACGATCGCGATCAGCGACAGGCCCCGCGCGATCGGTCCCGTGAACTGCGTCTGAAGCTCGTTCACCGCCTCCACCCACGGGCTCGTGCCTTGCGCCAGCAGCGCACCGGGCGCCAGCATGAGCAGCGCGGCCCACGCGGCCGCCCGCATCGTCGTGAGCAACGTTCTCATCGCCTGTCTTCCTTTCCCTGAAGAGTCATTGGGACGACGGACCTTCCACCGCCCCGGGTCTCGGCAATTCGATTGTGGACCCACGCGTCGAACTCCGACCTGATCCAGCCGGTTACGCGCGGACCCAGTTGGATCGGGGGGGGAAAGCGACCCGCCTCCACCCAGCCGTAGATCGTCGGCCGCGCCACGCCCAGCCGGGCTGCGATCTCGGATGCCCGGATGAAGCGGATCGGCTCGTCCGTTCTCTTCTCGCTCGGCCTATCGGCCATCGCTCCACCCCTTCTCGTTCGTCCCGCGGCTGCTTTCGACCAGCGGCGCCGGTGGCGGTGCGGTGGAGCGCGTGCGCCGTCCGAGTCCGCGTCGTAGCCGTCGATGAACGCCAGAATCCGGTCCGCCATCCGCAGCGACAGCGAGCGCCCGGCGGCGATCTGGCGCATCAGGTTCGGGTCGCCCACGGCCCTCATGCCGAACGTCGTCGGCGGCATGCCCGTGCTCTCGAGGAACGCGGCGACACGCGCGTTGAAATACCGCTCCAGCGTCTCCATGGCCGTGCTGCTCTTGCGTCTTCATGGCGAAAACGGTGAAGACCTGTCCGCAAGCAAGTCAACAACTAGGAGATCACCTAAGTGTCGATAACGTCGAGGATGTCCAATACCGTCGGGTTGGCGCTGGACTCCGCCGCCAGCGGGGCGTTGAAGCACCCCCGCGCGCGTTTGCGGGCAGTCTCCCGAAACGATCTGAAAGTGGACTCGGCGGCAGGCGCGGAAACGGCGGACTCGGCGTCGCCGGCCAGCGAGTGACAGGCCACGTATCCTGACGCGGAAGTCGATGCCGGGGCCGTCGGCCGGCGGTTCCCTCTCCGCCTTGCGAAGCCGACCGGAATCGGGATTATTTCAATCCATGAAAAACAAAAGGAAGAAAGCCTCGACGCGGCTCGATCCGGTGCGCCGGCGGCTGCTCCGGCTGCTGACGGCGAAGGGCTCGACGCTACGCACTGCTTCAATCGCCATGGGCCGCAACGACGCCTACCTGCAGCAGTTCATCTACCGGGGGACGCCGAAGGTTCTCGCCGAGGACGACCGCGAGATCCTGGCCGAGCATCTGGGCTGCCGGCCCGAGCTGCTCAAGCACGGCCGGAGTTTCCGGCTCTCTACGAACGCCACGCGGCCTTCGCCGCCCGACGACGCCTACGCCGCGCCGATCGGCTACAGCGCCGTGCCGGAGGCGGATCTCAGAGAGGAGCCGGACGCGGAGGAAGCTTGGAACGGCGAGCTGCCGGTGACCGGAGATGCGTGGATGTTCGCCGATGCGTTCATCCGCCACCGGCTCAGGGCCGATCCCGGCGACCTGTGGATGGTCGAGGTGGACGGGGACTCGATGGAACCGCTGCTCTCAAGCGGCGACCACATCATGATCGACGTGAGCCGGACGGTGCCCGCGCCGCCGGGGATCTTCGTGATCTGGGACGGCATCGCGCTGGTCGCGAAGCGGATCGAGCACGTCCCGCACTCCGATCCGTCCCGGGTGGTACTCAAGTCACTCAACCCCGAATACGGCAGCCACGAGTGGCCCGCCGAAGATGTCCGCGTCGTCGGACGGGCGGTCTGGGTCTCGAGAAGGCTGTAGGGACCCAGCGACCATTCGGATTGGCACTCAGAACCGCTCGACGCCGGAAGCGCGGGATGGATTTCGCACCAAGCGGTCGCTCCGTGAAGGACGTGGGTTATATTGGCAGGTTGGATTCGCGACAGTCGAAGCGCCTCCCAACCCAATTCGTCCAGCGGCTTGTTCTGGACCGGGACCAGCAGCCACAGGAACACTTCCGGAATCTGTCCCTTCACCCGCGCATCCTCTTCCGTTAGGCGATTCTCGGCCTGCTTGGACTGGAACGGGTCGAGATTGAGGGTCTCCTTTTCCCGGACGATCGACTCCCACGCCAGATACATCCGAACCGCGCCCTCCAGATCCTGAAGTCGTGTCTTGTCCGGCGCGAGGAAGACGACAGCGTTCCGGCAGAGGCGGGGAGCGGTCCCCCTGGAGTCGAGCAATTGCCGGACCGCCGCCAACGCGGGGTTCTTGCCGCCCTTGATGTAGAACGAATCCGTGCCGAGGATGGCCAGCCGCACGCTCGGGTCATCGGGAACGTCTGCCGCCTCCCGCGGGAAGCAGTGCACGCCATGGAAGTCTCCCGTTTGGCGGCGTCGGCCTGCACCCGGCGCTTGATCTCGTCGGCCACCTTGTCGGAATCTCGTTCCAGCTGGGCGGCCCTGTCCATCGCAAGCTTGGTCACGGTGGGTTGGGTGTCGTACCAGACACGGGGGCCATCCTGGTACAGACAGGTCTCGCACGTCCCGCGCTGTTCGTGCGAGTGTGCATCCCGCCCGGGCGCCCGGAGCTGATCGCCATCCCCGAGTAGCCGGTGCCAGTCTTGCGCGAACTGCGCTAATCTGTACATGTTGGCGCCGTGTCTGCCACGTCGTTCGTCGAACTCGCAAAGGTGCCCCGCAAGCACTGCTGCCCATGGTGCGAGAACGGTGTCATCCGGGATTCGCTCGTGTACCGGAACGCCCTGGCGACGTTCGCCGACCCGCTAGGCCCTGTGCCGGGAGTGCGCGCGGCCCGCGCCCAGGGGGCGCCTGATCTGCGACATCTGCCATGATCGCGCGCACGGTGGTCTGGGCGTGGCTCCCGGAACCGGAAAAACGAAACCGCCCGAACGGAGAGATCGCAACATTACCCGCTCACTGTCGTCGGACGAGTACTGCGAAGGGATCTGGGCGCGCCACCCGCTGAAGCCCGAGCTGGGCTTGCACGTGGCCGTTACCGTCCCGTGGCCCCGCCCCATCGACCCCGGGGACCGGATCCGGGTCCGGCGGCGGGACGGGTCGGAGTCGCTTGAGACGGTCAAGGGCCTGTCGCTGGAGCTGCAAGAGCCCGATGGCGGCCTCGTCGGGCTTCTGTACGAGGTGGAGGGGGCGTGACCGTGTTGGGGTGAGCTGCTGCCCGCCTCCACCATCCAGCGCCGGATCGACGCCGCGGACACGCCGGCGGCCCCAGGCCGAGCTGCCCCGCCTCAACTTCGGGGTCGTCGGCGGCGTAACGGTCGAACTGCCGGGGGCGCTTTTCGTTGGGGCGCCGCCTCTCGCCCCTGATTCGTTCCGGCCTTCGCAGACGGCTACAGGGCTTCCGGCCTTCGCGTCCGCGATTCGCGTTTCCGCGACCGGCTCCCCGGTCTCCGCGCGCGTCGGGGCTTGCCGTTCCCCGGTTCCGGCGGGCCTCGCCGTACCTTCAGTTTCCGCCCGTGCCACTCCGCCTTGTACTCGAGCTGGCGCAGCAGTTCGGCGCCCACGCCTTCAACTTCGATCTCGCGGACCTCCTGCACGACGCCGGTCGTGGCCTTGTGCATCAGGTCCGCCCGGAGGTTTCTGACCTTGCGCGCCTGGTTGCGCAGGAGGGCCAGGGCACGCTTTCGGCCCTCGGACCCGAACTCGCAGCGCGCCAGCCGGCGCTCCAGCCTCGCCAGGCGGCGTCTCGCGTTCCGCAGCGCCCCGCTTTCGCGGATCACGCGCCCGGGCCCGCCATCGACCGAAACCGTGATCTCGCCGTCCTTCTCGCAGACCGTGGCCGTGTCCGCCTTCGGTTCGACGGGGGCGAGCGGCGCGCACTCGAACAGGCACGAGAGCATCCAGCGTTCTCCGGCGTCCAGCCAGACGCGCCCGGAGAGAAGGCCCCGGGTCTTGCGTCCGGACGGCCCCGCGAGCCGCCCGGGGGGCAGATTTCCGCCCCTCCAGCGCATCCAGCCGAACTTGGGCAGCCGCACGCGGTTGCCTTCGAGGCGGACGCCCTGGTTGCTCAGGTAGATGCCGGGCTCCCGGCCGATGGCCTTGACCTGCGGAAACCCCTTGCGTCCTTGCCTGCCGGGTCTGGCGAACCAGTCGCGGAAAGCCCGGTCCTTGCGTCCTTGCCTGCCGGGTCTGGCGAGTCGCGGAAAGCCCGGTCGAGATCGGCGCCCACGCGGTAGATGGCGCTTGCGGGACACCCCCGGTCCAGCACCTCGCCGCGCCAGTCCCGCGTGACCTTCCGCAGTTCGGCTAGGGTCAGCCGCCGCCCGGTCTCGGTGTAGCTGAGCTGGGAGTTGGCGAGCAGCGTGTTGGCGAGCTCGCGCAGGGCGTTCCGGCACCGTAGCAGCGCCGCGCGCTGCGAGGCGTTGGGGTAGAGTCTGCACTGCCAGCCGACGTAGCGCACGTGGGGAATCCGGGTTGAGGGTGAATGGGTTGTTGTAGACCGGCAATCACCTGACAGATATCCCCCGAAGGGGACGGTGGCCAGCGTCCGGCACGCCGAACGGCATCGTAAAGGAGGTGCCGCCGAAGAGGGCGGCCAGGCCGGCCTGGTCGCCTTGGGCAAGGCCAAGCCCGCCCCCGCCCGGCGCGGACAGGCTCGCGGCCATCGACGAGAGCCCGTTCGTTTCCACGCGGCGCTCCATCCCCATCCCGCTGGCCACCGCGTCCGACGCGGCGTGCGATCGCCGAGACCGTGCTCGACTGTCATCGCGGCCGCCACGTGCGACAGGACGCGGGTGTTCAGCCGTCCCGCGCGCTGGACCGGGTCGTCCGTGGCCGCCGAAGCACTCGCCGACGGCGCGCCGGTGCGCGCCCGGTTGATCGCCGAGACGCGGTAGTGGCGCACGCTCCCCGGCTGCAGGTCGGTGTGCGAGAAGGCGCTGCTCCTGGAGTTGGTGTTGGTCACCAGATCCGTCCACGTGGTCGCCAACCGGGTCGATCCCGAGACCGGGAAAGCGGCGAAGCTGGGCAACGGGCGGGCATTCGCTTGCCCGGCGACCTCGTTCCGGGCGAAACCCGGAGTCCGAAACCTCACCCCGGACAGCCCCGCCTACCTCGGTAACGGCCTCTCGACCAGGACACAAGGAGCCCGCCCCGGCCACCGCCGGGCGGGCTCCACCGGAGCTTGGTCGGAACTGCGGAAAGATGTCAACCGCGCACCCGCGCCGGCAGTTCGTACGGCTGCCAGCGTCCGGGGGTCACGGGCACGTAGATCATCGGAATCGGGTCCTCGCCCGCCGCGGCGGACTCCGCGAAGAGCGGAACGCCCATCCACTCGCCGACCCGGGTGATCGTGGTGCAGTTCGGGCTGATCTGCTCGCCCGCCTTCTCGTACAGGTAGCCCCCGTGCTCGATCTCGCTGTCGTCGTTGAACCACTCGGCGTCACTCGCGTATACGCCGCCAAGCGCATCCACGGCAATCACTTCCGCGCCCTCGGGCGTGGCCATCACCGTGCCGTTCTCACCGGTTGCCAGGCACAGGGTCCGCTCCATGCTGAGCTCGATCGGGACCTCGGTGGTGCGCTCGATGACGACCGTGTCCGGCGGCGGAGCCGGAAGCTGAATCGGCTCCGGGCGCGCCATCAGCTCGGGCCTGCACAGCGGGCCGTTGCCGGGACAGAGCGCCAGCGAAGCCATCACGCCGTAGCGGGCACTGCGGTAGACGGTCGAGTTCTCGATGTGCTGGATTCCGAGCACATACGCGCCGGCCCGAATCCCGCCGACATCCAGCTGCAGCCCGGTGTTGAAGTCCCATCCGTCGTATTCCCCCATGAGGTTCAGGAGCACCCCCTGGGAGAGCTGGACGTGCAGGGCGGTGGCTGCAAGCCAGCCGCGCGAATAGCGCCTGCCGTACCAGCCGAGATCGCTTCCGCTTCCGCCGAACATCCCCATTCCGTATCCCAGCCCGAAGGTCAGGTCGTGCTCGGGAAGGGCGTCGCTGTCCACGCCGGCGAGCTGGAAGGTCGCCATCGCGTAAGGAGAGAACGAGGTCGCCATGTCGTCGACCAGGCCTCCCTCGTATTCGCCGTAGAATCGGATGTCGGGGAATCCGAGCCGGGGCGGCATGTAGTCGTGCGTGCCTCCGGAGAAGGAAGGTCCGGTCACGAACCGCGCGCCCGCGCCCAACCCGAATCCTCCCGACGAAGCGGGATTCACCAGCGCGACCCGGCCGAAACCGCCGATCATGTTCCCGCCGTTCTCGGCATCGGCAAAGTTCTGGAAGGAGGCGCCGAGTTCGAGGCGGTCGAAAAGGCCTATCGCAACCGACGCATCCTGCGACCACTGACTCCACTCGCCCGCCAGACGACCTTTCTCGATCCCTCTCTGAGAAATGAATACCCGCTCGTTGACGCTGATCCCGAACCCCGAATAGGTACCCGTGATGGCCATGTGCGGGAGCGTCGACGCGGCCGGCACGTTGAAGAACCCGGAACCGTACCGCAGCGTGCTGCTCATCTTGGTGCTCTGGCCGTCGAGCGGTTGAACCTGAGCGAGACAGACCAGCGCCACGATGAGTGCGGGGATCCAACGAGCTGGATTGGCGCGTCCTTTCATCTTGTAACTCCTTGTAACTCCTTGGGTTTGTCCAGGCGCCCGAAGGTGTGACAGACCTCTTTCCGATCACCCATGGGCACCAACGTCAAAGCCATAAGTAATAGCCCCCGTCAGGTCCGAGAGCCAGTGAACCTGAGGTGGCTCATGCGTTGCGATCCTCCGCTTACGAGTCGTCCCAGTCGTCCGGCCCCGGGGGCTTCGACCGGTGGGCCGTCGAGCTCAGCGCATCCACCCAAACTTCGGGAGGCGGACGCGGGTGCCATCGAAGCGGGTGCCGGCGCTGGCCACGTAGATCCCGGGCGCGCGTCCCTCGGGCTTGAACTTCGGCAGCCCCTGGCGCGCGCGTGGCTTGGTGTGCCAGTTGCGGAACGCGGCGTGCATGTCTTGGAGTACCGCAGGTTCGAGGCGCCGAGCAGAGTGTTCGACAGCTCGCGGAGCCCCTCCCGGCACAGAGCGAGCAGGCGCGCCTGCGTCCGGTTCGGATACAGGCGGCACTGCCAGCCGACGTAGCGCACCTCCCCGTTCGGCCGGCCCGCGCGCGCGCCGGGCGCGGCCGACCGCTCGATTGCCATGACATTCCTCCCTCCCCTACCGGAGCTTGATCCGTCCGCGGACGCCGACCGAGTGCTGGGCCGCACCCAGCGCGCTCTCGCGCCGCGTGCCTTCCAGCCGCAGCCCGACCCCTGAGCCCAGCTCGTAGCGCACGCCGCTCGAGAAGGCCCGCGTCCCGCTCCCGCCGAGGTAGAAGCCGCTGTAGGGCGTACCCTGGAAGCCGGCGATGCCGTAGGCGACCTCGCCGTCCACGTTGGCGCCCATGCCCAGGTCGTGGCCGCCCACCGCGTCGGAGACGCCGCGCTCCCACAGCTGGTTCACCCCGCTCCTGTGGTCGCCGTAGGAGGGCGCCACCCGGACCTGCAGCCCCTGGCCGCGGACCGCCGGGTCGAACGTCAGCATGCCGCCCAGGCCCCATTCCTCGTAGCCGTCGCGCGCCGAGATCACGAAGCGGCCGCGGCCCTCCGCGGTCAGTCCCAGCCCGGAGTTCGTGTAGCGGAGCCCGCCGCCGACTTCGGCGCTGGTGCCGTTGACGCCGTCCCCGTTGTCGTAGCGCATCCCGCCCTCGAGCACGAACGCCAGCTCCTGCCCCGTGTCGGTGCGGAAGCCCTGCGTCAGCTCCAGCGCCAGTTTGGCGCGCCGCATGTCGAGCGTCACCACACCGATCTGCTCGGTCCCCTCGACGTTGAAGCGGCCGCCCCAGCCCTCGGCCTTCAGGCTCACGCCGCCGGTGCCGCGCGTGAACAGCTGGTAGCTCGCGCCGCCCGCCCCCGTCATCATGCTGGCCGGGCTGGTACGGAGCCCTTCCCGCACATCATCGACCTCGATGTCTCCGCGCCCGTATCCCGCCGAGCCCCACACCGAGGTGCCGCGTGCGCCGGGGAACCAGGCCACGTAGGGATGCGCGCTGGTCATGGTGGTGCCGTAGGTGCCGGCGACCGGCCTGGCTCCCGTCTTGTCGGTGAAGTCGAAGGAGCCCGAGTTGTACGAGCCCGCGACGCCCGCCAGGATGTCGGATCCGATGCGCGCGTCCACGCCGACGTGGGCGCTGACCATGTTGCCCTTCCAGTCGACGCCGCTCGCGCCGGGTTCGCCCAGGTAGTGGTACTCGCCCGCGCCCCAGCTCGCCAGCTGGGTCCCCGTGGCGGACTGCTGCGGCGCATCCGTGGCGCCGAAGGGCATCGTGAAGGAGGTGCCCCCAAAAAGCGCCGCCAGGCCAGCCTGGTCGCCCTGGGCGAGGCCGATCCCGCCCGCGCCCGGCGCGGACA
Source organism: Longimicrobiales bacterium (assembly GCA_965208255.1). Taxonomy (GTDB): domain Bacteria; phylum Gemmatimonadota; class Gemmatimonadetes; order Longimicrobiales; family Gaopeijiaceae; genus BD2-11. The sequence goes on along the minus strand of OZ242324.1, from coordinate 4,708,377 downwards.
GGCTCGCGGCCATCGACGAGAGGCCGTTCGTCTCGACGCGCCGCTCCATGCCCATCCCCCTGGCAGCCGCGTCGACGCGGCGGGCGATCGCCGAGACCGTGCTGGACGTCATCGCCGCGGCCACGTGCGGCAGGACGCGCGTGTTCAGCCGCCCCGCGCGTTCGACGGGATCGTCCGTGGCCGCCGAAGCGCTCGCCGACGGCGCTCCGGTGCCCGCCCGGTTGATCGCCGAGACGCGGTAGTGGCGCACGCTCCCCGGCAGCAGGTCGGTGTGCGAGAAGGCGCTGCTCCTGGAGTTGGTGTTGGTCACCAGATCCGTCCACGCGGCGCCGGTCTCCGATACCTCGATGCGGTAGCCCGTGATGGGGGCGCCGCCATTGTAGGCGGGCGCGACCCAGGCCAGGTCGATCTGCGTGGGCGAGACGTCGGTGGCGACCAGCCCCGTGGGCGCGTCGGGCACGGTCGCGTCGGTGGTGGAGCCCGCGACCCGCGACGCATCGCCCACGCCGATCCGGTTGATCGCCGAGACGCGGTAGTGGCGCGTCGAGGCCGGCGCGAGCCCGCTGTGGGTGTAGGTGGTGGCGGTGGTGCGCGTGTTGGCCACCAGGTCCTCCCAGCTCCCGCCCCCGTCGGCCGTCACTTCGATGCGGTAGCCGGTGATGCGCGAGCCGCCGTCATCGGAGGGCGCCTGCCAGGAGAGGTCGATCCGCGAGGTGCCGGTCGCCTCGGCGTTGAGACGCCGCGGCACCCCCGGCAGGGTCGCGTCGGTGGTCGCGCGCGCCGTGTTCGAGAACGGCCCCGGGCCCGCGAGGTTGCTCGCCGCGACCCGGTAGTGCCGCGTGGTCGCGGGCCGCAGGTTGACGTCGGAGAACGTCGTCGTCGTCAAGTTCGTGTTGCGGCGGATGATGTTCCAGGTCGCGCCCTCGTCGTCGGAAGCCTCGATACGGTAGCCGATGATCGAAACGCCGCCCGTGTAGCGGGGCGCGTTCCACGAGAGGTCGATGCGCGACGTGCCCACCGCCCGCGCCGTCAGCCCGGTCGGGGCCCCGGCGGTATCGACGTGCGTAATAGCCGACGCCGGGAGCTCCGAGGTGCGCGGCGACCACTCTCCCTCGCCTTCGCGGTTGATGGCCCTGACCTGGTACTGGTACCGTGTGACCGGCTGGAGTCCGGTGTGCGTGTAGGTGGTCGTCGTCGTCCCCGTGTTGCGTTCGATGATGATCCACGAGTTGTCGTTGGGTCCGAGCACACGGATGCCGTAGCCGGTGACGCGCGCCCCTCCGTTGGTTTCCGGCCTATCCCAAGCGAGGAGGATGCTGCTCGGCCCGGTTGCGCGCGCACGCACGTTCTGCGGCCGTCCGGGAGGCGCTGCATCAGTGGTGCCTTGGGCCACGTTGGAGGCGCGTCCCGTCCCCCGGCTGTTGATCGCGGACACGCGATAGAACCAGGTGGTGGCAGGGCCGAGATTGCTGTCGGTGTAGATGGTGGCCGTGCTGCCCGTACTGGCCACGTGGATAATCCAGCCTCCGCCGCGGGTGGCGGACCTCTCGATGCGGTAGCCGGTGATCGGGCTGCCGCCGTCGTCGGCCGGGGCGGACCAGGTGAGGAGGAGTTCGTCGGTTCTCCTCGCGCCCGGAACCACGCTGAGCCCTATGGGCGCGCTCGGCCTGGTGGGTTCGGTGGTCGCCTGATCGACCCTCGACCACTCGCCCAGGCCCGCGTCGCTCGTCGCCGCGACGCGGTAGTAGCGGGTGGTGGCGGGCCTGAGGCCGCCGTCGGTATAGGTGGTGGCCGTGGGCCCGGTGTCGGCCAGGGGCCCCCAGCCGCCGGTTCCAGTGCGCGACCATTCGATGCGGTACCCGGTGATCGGCCCCGAGCCGCTGGAGGAGGGCGCGCGCCAGTTCAACACGATGGCCGAGTCCCCCCGGGGCCGCGCCGTAAACGACCGCGGCGCGTCCGGCAGGACGTACTCCGTGGTAGCGCTCGCCTCATTCGACCAGTCTCCCCGTCCGCGCCGGTTGATCGCCGCGACCCTGTAGTGGCGCGTCGTGCCGGCCGACAGGCGGGTATCCCGGTAGCTGGTTCCGGTGTCGTCCGTGTCGTCTTCCAGCGTTTGCCACGTACCGCCGGCGTCCCGCGAGTATTCGATCCGATACCCTGTTATGTCGTCGTCTCCGGCATCGGTCGGTTCCTGCCAGTCGAGTTCGATAACCGATGTCCCATCCGCGCTCGCCGTCAGGCTCCGCGGGGGACCCGGTGGTGTGCCGGCGGGCTGATCGGTGATGTTGTCCACTCGTTCGCGGCGCAACTCTTCGGCCAGATTGCCGGCTTCATCCTGAAGCGGCGCCGCCCCGTGTTCGTAGGTCACGCGAACGACATCGTCAGCAAGGACGGACGACGCCAGCGTCAGAATCACTTCGGCGCCCTCGACCTCGACATCCTCCACCTCCACATCATCTCCGTCAGCTACCACGACGAAGTCCACCGGGCTGGGGACGGATGCCTTTCGCTCGTCCAGATCCTCATCATAGATGATGACGAGTTCGTCGCCGTCAACGGTCGCATCTTCGAATTCCGGCCGCACGTTGTCGATCAAGAAGCGCTCCTTCTCCTCCGCGTTCTCTTCACCATCCTCGTCGCGGACCCGATTCGCCCGGATGGTGACGGTCACGTACCCCTCCACCTCGTCCGGCTCGATGGTGAGTCTGTAGCTGTCGCCACTGCCGGTCAGGTCCGTCGCTTCGCCCTCGTCGACGCGGATGTCGTTGAGCTCGAAATCCTCCACGTCCTCCGACCATGTGATGCGGACATCGAACTCCTCGTAGACGTCTCCCGTCTGGATCAGTTCCCATCGCACCACCGAAGGCGCTACGGCGCCAACTGGAAAAGCGGACCACGGCATGCGCGGCGAGGACTCCCCGGCCTCACCGACGGGAACGAACTCCTGCTGGGCCCCGGCGCCGCCCGAATGAACAACACCGCAGAAGGCCGCGGCGGCGACCGGAATCAAGCGGAGCAACCTGAAGTGGACCGGAATCATCTGTCCGCCCTTTTGCTGGTGAACCACCATCAGAAATTCGGCCCCGCCCGGCGAACCGGGCAGGGCCGAATTCACTGCTTGCCTGCGCCCATCGGCGGTCAGGCCGACGGGATGAAGGGAAAGCTAGGACTTGGCTTTGACGTCTCTCACGTTGGAGCGCTTCCACGGATTGTCGTCACTCGCCGTGCCCTGCACCGACTCCACCGCGACCTTGAACGCCTTCTCCAGCATCGCTGCCGTCACGTTACTCGTACCAGAACCGTCAGCGCGGTTCCACGCCCCGACCGAAGTGAGATCTATCTCCGCACTGCGGTCAGTCGAACTCGTCGATGCCGTTGAAACGAGCCACTCGTTGCGGCCTGCCACCTCAACCTCCACGACAATTCGGACGTTCGTGTTAGAGGTGGTCTTGGCCGTCCACGCCAAGTCGAGTTGATCTGCATTATCTGAGTTCCGCCCGGCGCTTGTGAGATTGGCTGTGGGATTGATCGGGTCGACAGTGAAAACCCTACGGATCCTCTTGTCGTCGGTGTCGTCGGTAGACGTGCCATTGTCGCTCGTCGCCCAGACCACGACCATGAACTCGCCCTCGGACGGTGCACTTCCGGTGGCCTGCTGCGGATCGGCATCAGACGCCACCTCATCACCCAATGATGCGGAATCAGCGCCACTAATGGTGGAGGCCTGGTACGTGACGACATGTCCTGTCGGCACCGTGCCAGCGGTCCAAGTCACGGTGAGCTGGCCATCAGGGTTGCCATCGGCGTCCTCGTCCCGCATCGCTTCGAGGTCGGTGACCGCGAAGGTCGCGGCCGTGAAGACACCGATTTCGTGCGTCTCGTCGTCATCGACCCGGAGCCCGTTCGCGTCCTCGGGTGGCGAGAAGGTGTATCCGTCCTTCGGGGCGGCCGCAACGTCGTACCGATCGTCGCCGTCGACCCAGATGGTGAATCGGCCGTTGGCGTTGGTCTCGTCGCTGAACGTGCGATCGCCCGTGGCGGTGACCGTTACGCCTTCCATGCCGCCGTCCGGGCCTCGGACGGATCCGCGGATTCTGCTCTGCCGGAGCGCCTCGAAGTCCACGCCGTCTTCTTCGTCGCCGACTTCGAGCCTTTCGACCTCGTCGGTGTTGTCGAAGTAGTAGCGGGTCTTGCTCGGCGTGATGGTGTAATCCTCGTCGTCCTCCTTGACCAGGACCGACAGCGTGTACGTTCCGTCGTCACCGGTCTTGCGGCAGGCGATATTTTCGTCGTTGCGCTCGGCTTCACAATTCCGCGTCTCGTTCTGCAGAACGTTCTCGCCAGCCTGGTTGGTCACCGTGATGTCAACACCGGAGACCGGATCGCCGTCCTTGTCCGTGACCGTGCCCGTGACCGTCGCCAGCAGATCCGCGTCGGGGAGCGTGATGTCCTGCCGCTGCGGGTCATTGGCCGTGAATTCCGGAGCGCGTTCGATGTCCTCCTTGGCGCGGCTCGATGCATCGGGGTCGTTGACCTGTGTCTTGTGCCCATCCGCCGAGGCGGAGATAAACAGCTCATCGCTATTCCGGTTCCTCGTCGACCGCTTTGCGGAAAACTCCACGATGTAGCGACCGTCGATATCGGTCTCCGTCGATACACCGTTGACCGTCACGGTGGCCTCTTCGATGGGATCACCGTCCTCGTCCTCGACGAGGCCGTAGAGGATGGTTGTCGTTGGCCGGACCTCAAAGTAGACACCGTCCTCCTCGCCGGGGTGGAAGGGACCATCCACGCCGGTCAAGTCACCGACATCGCCCTCGACACCTTCCTCAAGCCGGAACTGCCCGCTGACCTTGTCACCGTCGACGGTCACTCCCCAGTTGTCGGAAACCGAAACGGAGTAGACGCCCTCGGCCATGCGACCAAAGTACAGGTCCTCCCTCTCGTCGACTTCGTCGTCCCAAGCGCTGGAGCTCGAAGCCTCGCCTCCCGACCTGACGGCCTTCTCCAGGGTCGTCAGCGACTCCTCGTCACCGGCGAGGTTCTTGCCCTCGACGGGGCTGAAGGCGAGTTCGACGTCGGGGACGTTGATTTCCTCCAGGGGCTCAAAGCCATCATCATCGTCCATCTCGACGGCCATCTTCTTCACGTGCGCAGCCACCTTGTAGTTGTGCACGAAGGCGAACGAGCCGCAGTCGCCGAAGTCCTGGCCGGTCGGGTCCACCTTCTCCAGCGGGCAAAGGCCGACCGTGTGATGGAAGCCGCCTTCAGAACCGAAGGCGCCGCCCATGATTCCGTTGGCTTCCGGGTTCTCGAACGCGGCCAGATTGTCGGGATACAGGACCTCGACGTTATCCGCTTCCTCGTCCGCGAGAACGAAGACGTTGGCATCGGCGGGCAGGCCGCGGAGGGTGTAGACTCCCTTGTCCACCCAGACCGTGCGGTCGGAGCCGCTCGTGTCCCACTTCCACACTTCCGGATCGAAGGTGCCGCGCCTGTTGCTGGGCGTTTGGTGGCGGATATCGAGACTCACCCCTGCGGTGGTGGAGATATCCTTGGTGCCGATGTTGCCGGTGAAGCCCGGTACCTGGTCGACTTCGCGGTACACGGACACGATGAGCGTCTGGGTCGTGTATCGCACTTCGATGGCGCCGGCGTCCATCGTGCCCGCCAGCGAAAGTCCGGTGTGCGTGTACGTGCCGCCGGACGACTGGTAGCTCTCGCCGCCGTCCAGGTCGTCGTCCTGATCGTCGGCGGCCGCGAAGATGAAGGTTGCGGGCAGGTCGTCAGCTTCCACGGTGGTCTTGAAGGCCGCGTTGCCGTCTTCGTCCAGCTTTTCCGGTGCGCCGTCGACTGCGCTGTCGCCGTGCATGACGCTGAGCGCCCAGCCGCCGAGCGCCTTGCCGCCACCGTACTCCGTGGTGATCGTCGCGCCGCTGAAGGTCACGTCGACGTTCAGGTTGACGATGTCGTTGGCGTTGGAGGCCGCGGTCGCAAACATCTGCGGATCCCAGCTGACTTCCGTCGAGCCGCCCCCGCCGTCCTCATAGTCCGCGTGAGTGACGCTCGCCGTCACCATGTTCCCGTCAACGCCGGCGCGCGCGACCTTGATCGCTACGGAACCGTCGTCGCCGGTCGTGCCGCTCTGGCCCGACGAAAGCGCCACCATGGCACCCGGGAGTGCGGCACCCCTCTCGTCGCCGTGCTTCAGCGACACCGAGAAGTTCACCGTCGTGTGCGTGATGTCGAACGGAATGGCCTGGGAGGCGGCTGCGCCGACCCCGAGGGCGATCTCGTAGCCGGCTCCCGGTCCGCCGTACGCTAGGCTGTTGGCTGCAAGCGCCGTCGCGACCGCCCCGTCGATGAGCACCACCAGCTGGTATGCGCCAGCCCGAAGCCCAGTGAATGAGAACGCACCGGTCTCGTTGGTCGCGCTGAGCCGCTGCTCGCTGACGCCCGGGCCCACCAGCGCGACCGGAATCCCGGCGTGCGCCAGCGGATGCTCGCCCTCGTCGTGCATGTCGTTCTTGGTCGCCTCGTCGATGAACAGCATCCCCGAGACGCTCGCCGTGGTGGCGTGCGCGCCCTCGAAGTTCACGATCGCCGACTCGTCGTCGCCGACCGTCCTGTCCGTGCTCATCGAGCCGAACACGTAGGCGTCGCTCTCGACCGCGATCGAGACCGTGTAGTCGCCGGCCGCCAGGCCCGCGAAGGCGTACTGACCGCCCGCGTCGGTCGTCGTGGTGTCGTCAGCCGCGCCCGAAAGCGTGACCGCGATGCCCTCGAGACCCATGCCCTCGACGCTCACCCGGCCGCTGATGCCCGAGGTGCGGAGCAGGACGCCCGTGAACGAAACCGTTCCGGTCTCATCCAGGTCCACGCTCACGTCCTGCGACGTGGCCGCGAACTCGTAGTCCCGCGGGTCGAAGTCCGCGATTGAGACCGTGTAGTCGCCGGGGCGCAGTTCGTCGAACCGGTACATGCCGTCGGCGTCGGTCATCATCGTGAAGCTCTCGTCGGCGGGTCCGCCGGACAGGGTGACCGTCACCCCGGCAAGGCCCTCGCCTTCGATGATCACCTGGCCTTCGACCGCCGAGGTGCGGATGAAGTGGCCCGTGAAGTCGGCCTGGCCGACATCGCCCACGTCAACCTCGATCTCGACGCTCACCGTCTCGAAGGAGACGTCCTCGGGGAAGTCGCTGATCGTGACCGTGTAGGTCCCGGCGCGGAGCCCCGTGAACGCGAAGCCGCCGGTTTCGTCGGTCTCCATGGTCTCGCCCATGGCGTGCTCGCCGCCGAGCGTGACCGTCACGCCTGCCAGCGTTTCGGGCTGGCCGTCGCCGCCGCTCATCATCGCGTCGGCCGCAACCACGTTGCCCACCACCGCCGAGGAGCGGATATACTCGCCGGCGAAGGTTAGTTGGACGTTCTGACCATCGGTCGCGATGGTCGCGGACTGCGTCACCTCGGCGAACGTCGCATCCTCGGGGTAGCCGCTGACGGTGACCGTGTAGGTCCCGGCTTCCACGCCCGAGAAGGCGAAGTTCCCACCCGAGCCCGTCGTGGTGGTCGCACCGGACGAGAGGGTGGCGGTGATGCCGCTGGCCGCTGTCCCTTCGATCGTGACGGCCCCGGAGATGGTCCCCACGGGGGTCGGCGGGTCGGGCGGCTCCACAGGCGGTGGAGTGCCCTCGTCGCAGGCGGTGAAGGTGACGGCCAGCAGCAGCGCCAGCCCGTACTTGGTAAAACGGTTCATCATTCCCTCCTGGGAGTGGGTTGCGGTCGGCGAGGAAACATGGCACCTCGCTCCTCGGCTTTGGAAGCAACAACGGTGCCACCCCGGTAAGCCCGGTTTTGCATGGATTTCGGCCCGCACGCTCCGGCCCGGGACCGGTCGCTCACGGTTTTCTGACGGTCAAGGAGTCAGAATTCTGGCGGCGCCCCGGGGGCGGGCCCCGCGTAAACGGCAAAGCGATTCCGGCAGTAGCTGGGTAGGTCCCGGGGGATAACCCGGTCTCCGCGTGCGTTCGGGACGCCAAGGTCCCGGTTCCGGCGTGCCTCGCCGTACCGCAGGAAGTTCCGCGCCGCGTTCATGGCGTGATCCGTATCGTAGCCAACATTTCGAGCACGAGAAAGTCTCGCGCTCTGAGGCCAGCATCTCCTCGTTCTCGTGTCCGCAGGTCGAGCATGCGCTGCGTGACTCGCGCTTCGTGAAGGGTTGTTGCAGTCACGATTCCGGCATTCGCGTCCGCCGACTAGGGCGACGCGCGATTCACGGTTCAGCGACCGGCCCCGAAGCCGAGGCTCCAGCAGCTTCGGTCTCCCCGACGTGCGTTTGGGGCGCTAGCCCCTGGTTCCGGCGGGCTCGCCGTACCGCAAGAAGTTCCGCGCCGCGTTCAAGGCGCGATCCGTATCGTAGCCACATTTCGCGCACGAGAAAGTCTCGCGCGCGAGGCCCTGCCCGTCCTCGTTCTCGTGTCCGCAGGTCGAGCATACCTGCGCGCCGGCAAACGACAGGCTGGCTTCCGTCACCGTCCGCCCGTGCCACTCCGCCTTGTACCTGATCTGGCGGAGAAACTCGCCCAGACCGGAGTCTGCCAGAGCCTTCGCCAGGCGCGGATCGCCCATCATCTCGCGGATCGGCAGTGCCTCGATTGTGATCTGCCCGGCCATCCTGATGATCGTCGTCGTGGCCTTGTGGATCCTGTCGAGTCGCTGGTTTCGGATCGCGCGGTGCAGGTTCGCCAGCCTGCGCTTCGCCTTCGCGCGTCGATTGCTGCCCCGCTTGCAGCGCGCAACGGACCTTTGGAGCCGTTTGAGACGTTTCTCCGCACGGCGCAGCCACTTCTCCGAACGGACAACGGTGATTCGTCCCCGCGAGTCGCAGACGGTCGCGAGGTCGCTGGTGCCCAAGGCCACGCCAACCGCGTCCGTCGCCGGCGCGACAGCGTCTACCGGCTCGCACTCGAACACACACGAGAGCATCCAGCGCTCCCCGGCGTCCCGCCAGAGGCGGCCGGACAGCAGACCGCGCGTCCCACGCCTCTTGGGGCCCGGCAGGCGACCGGCAGGCAGGCTGCCGCCGCGCCAGCGCATCCAGCCGAACTTCGGCAGACGAACGCGGGTGCCGTCGAAGCGCAGGCTCTCGTTGTGCATGTAGAGGCCCCGGGGGTTCCCACGCCTCCTGAATGCCGGGAGCCCGATGTCGCGCCCCGCCTCGCGCCCCCGGTGCCAGTTCCGGTAGGCATCGCCCACTTCGCGCGCGATCCTGTAGACGGAGTTCGCCGGATAGGTGTGTCCCGTGGCCTGGTTCCACTGGCGCGCGAACGCCTCCCGCTCTTTCGGGGTCATGGCCTTGCCATGCTCCTCGTGGTGCCGGATGCAGTGGCCGAGCAGAAGATTCCAGAGGTTGCGGAGAGCTTCGGCACACTCCTCCATCGCATGCGCCTGCGTCGCGCTCGGATAAAGACGCATCCGAATGCCGACGTGGCGGATCGAGGGCTTCGTTCCCGTCGTCCTGCTTGCGGAGGCATCCGTCACGGCACTACGCACCCTCGTTCGTTCCGTCACTCAACCCGTGGCACCCCCAACCCCGCCTCGAACCCCTTCCGCCTTCGCATTACTGCGGAATCGCGCTTCGACGAGGGACCCCGTACCCGTGAGGGGGCTTTTAACGGTGACGATTCCGGCATTCGCGTCCACCAGCTGGGGGCGACCGCGATTCACGGTTCCGCGACCGGCCCCCAAAGCCAAAAGGCTTCGGCAGCTTCGGTCTCCGCGTGCGTTTCGGGGCCAGCGGCCCCCGGTTCCGGCGTGCCTCGCCGTACGGCATGAAGCGTTCATGGTCACTGGTTGCGCTGTAGCCACCGCGCGTCGCCTTGCCGCCAAGCAGCCGGCCGGACGGCAGGCTCCCGCTGCGGGATAGCTCGACTGCACCGCGTCATCGGCTTGAACGTCGTCTGGGTTGCCTCTCGTTGGGGGGCTTGTCGCTCCGTCCTTGCCGCCGGCAACATGCAAGTGGTAGCATGCCCGTCCGCCAGCATAGCCGCAAGGATCAGGACATGCCACCGCGCGTCGCGTGGTCTCACACGCTTCAAAGGGAAGAGATGGATGGCCATATTCCTCGTGACTGCCACTATAGAAACTCCAACTGCCGCCCATCGCGGGAGCCGCCGTCCGGCACGGGCAGTGGTGCGTCGCCGCAGCGAACGCGTCGGGGTGTGGCGCTACGAACGCCGGGAACCCCGCGAGTGTCGGTGGGACTCCATGGCGAAGTACAGCGCGTGCAAGCGATTCGGGAACCTGTATCCGCCGTGGATCTCCGGGTCGGACTCGATTGCCCCCAGCTTCTTCATCCGGCGTAGGAAGTTGTCGAGGGCGGGTTTGTCTTTGCCTCCCAGTCGTTCCAGGACCTCGGATCTGCGGAAGTGCATCCGTGGCCTGTCCCCGATCCCGCGCAGGGCGATCTGGCGCAGGATCGACCGATAGCGTTGGCTCCGGAGTGCGTGGAATACGCCGGGCTCCAGCAGTTTGCTGCCGATCACCTCGGCGGCTGTGATGATCCCGTTTGCGACCTCGGCGGTCTTGATGTCCCGGGTGCGTGCGCTGCGCCAAACCGCATCGCCGATCTCGTGCGCCAGGACGGGCAGCCCGCCGGTGAATTGAACCATGCCCGCCAAGTCCTGCTCCGAGACGGTCGCTCCCCCACGCTGGAACGTCTGTTGGTAGAACTCGGAGACCTCCCCATCCGACCACGGCGAGATGTCGACCACCTCGAACACTCGATCCAGCGACGGCTGGCCGGCCAGGAGTTCGCGCCGCCGCTCCTCGAGTCCCACCACGAGGAGGCACAGGCCGCCCTCCGACGCCGAAGTGGCGAACTCGTCCACCGAGCTCTTGAGCCAATGGGCGAACGCCTCCGACTTCGCCAGCCCGTTGATGTCGTCGAGGACCAGTAGGATAGTCTGCTTCGGGTTGGGAAGGCTTCTCAGCAGATTCCTGATCGCCGGAACGAAGTCGCGGGCCAGCGTCTCCAAGTCGTTCCGGGTCAGGCTGAGGTCGAGGGTTAGTCCGAAGAGTCCCGCGCTCTTGATCCGGTTGCCCAGAAAGCTGGTCAACTGCTGGTGCCAAGGCTTGTCGATGCTCTCGTTCAGGAGGCGATGAAAGGTCCGTCGCAGCATCTCGGGAACGTCATCGACCCCCCCAAGGTACACGTGACAGCCTACCGCGTTGGAATCGTGTTCGGCCCGGTGACGAACGAGAGCCGCCAGGGAGCTCTTGCCGATTCCCCTCTCCCCGGTAACGAAACCGACGCCGAGGGTGCCTTGGGCGCTCCGGCGGACGAGACCGTGAAGCCGCTCGATTTCCATGCTCCTACCGACGAAGAGCTCGATCGGAGCCGGTCGTCCGGGACGGAAGGGGCTGGTCTCGGGGTTCATCGTGGCACTCCGGATAGGCGACATGCGTCCAATCTATCAGTCTAGTTACTAGTTACTAGATGTGCTATCTCCTTGGACGCAAACGGCCTGCCGTCATGCTCGAATCGGACCTCGGTGGCCAGACTTGGACCCGGATCCGCACACCCTGCTGGCCTGCCGCGTCGCGGGCGTTTTGAAGCAGTTCCCAGATCCAGCGCGCGCCCAGCGAACTGCGGTTGTCCTTGATGCGGTTGAGGTGCTTGAAGACAGCCAGCGCCGTGTTTTCTACGAGAACCTTGTCCCTGGCATTCTTAAGTTCGTCGGTCATCTGCCGGTTGGGTCGGGGCGAAGGATTTGAGTCTACCGGCCTGCCTCGGTCTTCGTCGAGTCGCAGGCTGATGGTCGCCGAAGGTGGGATCGGCGACATCAGCGCGCCAGTGACGATACCACTGTCGTGCGGGGTCCACGGCGGTTCAGGTCGGATCATCCCGTCCCCGGTGCCTCGGACATCGGTGCGTGAAGCTGGGAGGGGGTGTAGCATCCCCTCCCCAGCCGCGATGTTCAAACCACCTCCCATCGGCTCACTCATGACACCCAGCCGTCTCAGGAGCCAGGACCGGCTCCCCGTCTGGCAAGCTGGGGCTGACTTCGCCGCGCTTCAGCCGCTCGGAACTGAACCGTCGTGTGCTGGAAGGCTGCGATCGTCGCCAACTCCCGGTTGGCGCTCCGGCGCTCCGTCCATTTTCTGCCAAATTCCGGCATTTTCGGTCCGATGGATGGTGACGGCCTGCGAAGGCAAGAAGGAGGGATCGTGCGGTCCTAGTTGGATTTACGTGACTTCTTGCCGTGATGGCGAACTACTTTCTGGCGGCTGATAACGATCCCTGGAATCGGACCGATCACCGCGCTGGCCATCCAAGCTTTCGCCCCACCGATGGAGAGCCTCCGGCGGGGGCGCGACTTCTCGGCCTGGCTCGGCTTGGTGCCGCGGCAACACACGACCGGGGGCAAACCCAGACTTGGCAGGATATCAAGGATGGGTCAGCGCGACCTCAGGCGACTCTTGATCACGGGAGCCATGGCGGTTGTCCACCACGAGAGTCGACGCGGCGAGGCATCGGACCCATGGCTGGCTGGGATGTTGGTACGCAAGCCCAAGATGCTGGTAGCGGTGGCGTTGGCCAACAGGACGGCACGGGTCGTCTGGGCGCTGACCACGAAGAAGGAGATCTACCGGGCTCGCGCCGCCGCCTGACCGGGCAGCGAAAGGAGAGAAGCTGTCGGGAGATGATGTGGCAGGACGAACGAACGGGTAAGGGCAACGGTCAATGAGACGGGATCGGGAAACCAGGGTATGTCCGAAGGCTCTCAAGCCTGCGAGGCCGATTTGGACCCGATCCGCGGATCTCCATACGGGCCAGCAGCCTCAGACACGACAGGCTGCACCAACAGGCCGGATAGACGACAGTACCTGACCAGACTACCCCACTCGGTTCGGGAATCAGGCTTGCCCACCCGGGGGCGTCCACATACGTGATTGCGAACTACTGTCTGGTGATCTGATGCTCAAGCGGAGGCTGCGGGACGCCGACCTGCCCGCCATCATCTCCCACCACTCGTTCCGGGCGATGGTTGTCACCGACCTGCTCTCGCAAGGCGTGGCAATCGAGGACGTGCAGTATCTGGTTGGCCACCGTCACTCCAGCACCACCCAGATCTATGACCGGCGGTTGCGAGCTGTCAGTCGAGCCACCGTCGAGCGCATCAGCTTCTAGCCCGGATTTCTCACAGGGTGGCGGATTCGGGTGTGGAATGAAGGATTGAGGCCGTGGTTGGGCGGGTCAACCGGGTTGCAGGGCGGGAAGGGTCCCGGTTTCGTCGTGTGAGAGGCGAGAGACGGGGAGAACTGCTGGCTGAAGGGGTCTTCACTGCTCGCGAGGCGCACGGGTCCCGGCGGTCTTGCCGAGAGGATGTCCGGAGTGCGTGGGAACTACGCTGGCAAACGTGCGTGGACCCGGGCGAAGGCGGTCGCGGAGGGGTGTGCGGAGTCCATCGCGACCTTGAGCCGCCGGATGGAGACGATGACGCGGGCACCGATCTTGAGGAGCTTGAGCCGAAGGGTTCCGGCGGTGGCGCGGGCCAGGCGCGTGCCGTGGAGCGCACGGCGCAGGGCGTCGAAGAGGATCGAGGCGAAGGCGGAGAAGAGGAGCCGGAGCTGGTTGGCGGCGAAGCGGGAGGCGGAGGTCCGGTCGGAGAAGAGGTCCAGTTGCTGCTCCTTGATCGCGTTCTCCATGTTGCCCCTCGGGCAGTAGATGCGCTCGTAGACGGACCGGGCCGAGAAGGTGTCGGGCAGCGAGGTGACGACGAAGCGGGGGTTGGACTTGCCGGGCAGGTGCTCGGCCTTGGCGACGACCCGGCGCGTGCGGGACCAGCTTGCGAGGGTGGCGTAGAGGAACTCGGTGAACCGTCGGGCCGACCGGCCCCGGCGCTCCGCTGACGCCGCGGCGTCAGCCAACTCCGGGCCGATCTTCTCGACGAGCCGCGAGTTCCGGGCCAGGCCGATTACGTAGTCCACGCCGTTGTTCTCGCACCAGGCCAGGATCTCTTCGCGGGCATAGGCGGAATCGGCCCGAAGCAGGATCTGCAGTCCCGGCCACCGTTGCCGGAGCCGTTCGACGATGCGGCCGAGCGGCCCCCTCACGCCTCCGGCGGGATCCGCGTTGCCCGGCCTCAGCAGCGCGAAGAGCGGGCGGCCGCCGCAGGTGATGTACAGCGGCAGGAAGCAGTAGTGGTTGTAGTAGCCGTGGTAGAAGCCGCCCTCCTGGCGGCCGTGGACTTCGTCGTCGGTCGAATCGATGTCCAGCACGAGCCGGGACGGCCGCCTCCCCTTCCAGGCGTCGATGAACGACTCGAGCAGCACGGCCTGCAGCGCGTCCGCATCGTGCTCGATCCTGTGGTACCGCCCCGGCGCCCCGGCGGGAGGTGCATGCTCCAGACGGTTCAGCGTGCTCTTGCCCGCCAGCGCCGCGCAGTTCCTGCGGCGGCCCTCGAGCTTCCCGGAAAACAGCGCCAGCAGCGGGTCGTGCCGCAGCTCGTCATGGTCGTTGAGATCCTCGTATCCCAGCGCAATGCCCATGATCCGCTGCGCCACCAGCGTCTCGACCGAGTGTTCTGTCAGGCGGGCATCGCGGTGGTCCGTGAAGCACGCGGCCACCCGGTCGACGAGCCCAATGGACCGGTCGGCCGCTCTGAGCAGCAGCGCTCCCCCGTTCGAGGTAATCGATCCGCCGTCGAACGCCGCGGTCACCTTCCGGCCCTGGCACCCTTGAAATCCGAACGAAACGGGTCTACACTGTGTCGGCATCGGTCCTCTGGTGTGGTGACTGTCAAGTTTGTGCGGCACATAAACTTAACAACCCCCGGAGGCCGATGCCATCTTATTGCTGTGAGAAATCCGGGCTAGGGTGATCGACGCGGCCTTGGCGTCCCTCGTCGCCATTTCCCCGGCCCGGTCCGAAGCCGGCGTCGCCTCTTGCGTTGACGCTGGTAGCTACCTGTTGCTACATTGTCGCTCATGCGATCCATCGGAATCAAGGCGCTGAACAGCAGGCTCAGCGAGTACGTGCGTCTGGCGGCCGGAGGCGAGATCGTTCTCGTCACGGACCGGGGGCGCGTCGTGGCGGAAATCGGCCCTCCGCGAGAGGCGAGGAGTCCCATCCTGGCGGACGCGATGCTTGCCGATGCGGTGCGGAAGGGTTGGTTGACGCCCGCACTGTCTCCGGGATCCCAGCCCTGCCGAGGCGGCCCTCCGGAGGCTCCGCTGTCCGTGTTGCTCGATGAACTCGAAGGCGACCGAAGCGACCGTTGATCTACGTCGACACCTCGGTCGCCTTGGCCCATTTGTTCGCGGAAGACCGGCGACCCGCGGCCTCGTTCTGGACGGAGACGCTCGTTTCGAGCCGACTGCTCGAGTACGAGATCTGGACGCGCCTGCACGCCCGGAAGGCGACGGCCTCTCGCGCGGACGCCGCGCAGGGGGTGATCGCGCGCGTCTCGGTACTGGAACTGGCTCCCCTCGTATTGTCCCGCGCGCTCGAGCCCTTCCCGGTGTCCGTGCGGACACTCGACGCGCTGCATCTTGCATCCTGCCAGTTTCTCCGGGACCGAGGCCAGGGCATCGAACTGGCCACCTACGATCGCCGGATGGCGGACGCCGGCCGCGCTCTCGGCATCCCGCTGCGGGACTTGGGCTGAAACGCGGGAGTCAGCTGAGAGGCCGGTCAATCGCCATTCCCCTCGGCCCGGTCCGGGAACCCCGAAATGGGCGCCTCCGCCAGTCGATTGTAACAATGTGCCCGAACAAACGCCGACTCTGGAGCGCGATCGCGGTGCCGGCGAGTTCCTCCATGCGAAAATCGGCATGATGTTTGCTAGGTCGCCCGGCCCCGTCCGGAAGGCCCCTTTTTCCTCCTCGACTGCTAGGCTGCTAAACTGCTCGCTGACGCAGATTCGTCCGCTTTGCGGTACGGTCGGAAACGACCCCCTGACGCCTGTCCGGTACGAAAGACGACCCACAGGAGGGGAGAGAGAGCATACCCCCTCGGGGACATGACATCGTCGCTCTCACGCGATCTCACAGGCCTCAAGTCCGCCGGATCCGGCCGGAATCGCGCATTGGACAGCGCCAAGCGCTTCATCGACCCGCTTGTCATCACTTCCCAAACGGCCCCAGACGCCCCCTGGGGGCCGTTTCCCGTCGAGCCGGCATCCTCGTCGACTTCCTCTTCATCGCCAAATGGGTTCGGCGAGCACACCGCGCGCGGCAGCCTTCACTCCCCCTAGAGTCTAGTTGGAAGGCAAGGATGTTCCACGGGTGCCGCAGCGCACGGGTCTCGCCGTCGGGACCGCGCACCTCCGTGATGCCCTTTTCCACGTCGATCTTGTCGAAGCAGAGCGCTGCGGTCGCAGCACTGGGGAGTTCAACGTCGGCGTGCTTCCGGAATTCTCGAACCGTCTTGAGGTCCGGAAGGCGGTCTGGATCGCGAAAGAGGTGATGCAGGGTGATGAGCGTGTGGGTCTTGCCCCCACCGTAGGTCATCTCCAGCTGGCGGACCGCCTTGTCGCTCCTTCCCGCCAGCCGCGCGGCAACGTCACGAGCCAGATCGCGAAGCGTGAACGTGGGATAGGTCAGGGCAAAGAATTTCTCGGGATCCTCGTACAGGGGACGCCGACCGGCCCGGCTCACCACTTCGTGGAGGTCGGCGGCGAACTGCGACAACTCCCCGGTTTGCAACTCCGATTTGAGCGTTACAACATGGTGCCAAGGGGTGTAAGCGGGTGGCATGGCGTCCTAGCGGGGCGTTGCTGGAGTCAGTTGGATCGAGCGTATGGCTCTTGGTAATGTCGGTAGTTGACGACCGACGACGGAGCCGCCTTCGATGCGGCAAGGTAGAGGTCAAGGTCCACGGTGACGAGGGGCGTGTCTCGCGACACGAGACGCAGCAGCCCCGCATCGGTCAGGCCGAGCCGAGGGAAGGACGGGTGCCCGGCCGCCTTGGCGCTCGCCACGACGACCTCGTGGCTCTCGCCGATCAGGAGGCGGAGAGTCTTCAACAGCCGGGACCTCTCCGGCTCCCGGTGCTGCCCCAACAGATTCGATGCCTCCGTGAGCGTGTTGGGCGTGACCAGAACACGCTCGAACCGACCGACCATCTCCTGCACGCGCTCGAAGTCTTCGAGGCCGAATGTCCGCAACCGCCGGTGCCGCGCTATGATGTCTGGATCCAGCGCTCCCGCCACGAGCAGCACCAGAAGGCTGGCGTCTACGAAGACGCCGCTTCGAGGAACTCCGTCAGGCTGTGACGGACACATCGCGGTGCTTCAGGGAGATGACCGTCCCGTCATCGCCGATGCAGACGGTCTTGTAGGTCCGGCCGGGCTTCGCGGGCGGCGGGAGCAGGACATTGCCCAATCGAGCAGGCGAGTCCGTTTGCCACAGGCGCTGAAAGCCGATCGTGACTTCCCATGTGGCATCCTCAGCCCGGAATTCAAGCTCCTCCAGTCCGACACGGGCGATCTTCTCGTCCTTGAAAAGGTCCAGGATGTAGTCCTTTGCCGCCTGGACGGCCTCACTGGCTAACATCTGCAACTCCTTGCGGCGCTTATCGCCGCCGCCGACGGTCAATCTCTGTGGGTGGTAAGCAATCTACCGGATGCACGCGAAGCCTCTCAAGTCGGCTGATCCCACAGCGTGGCCTCATGGACCCGGCCGGAAGGCCTGCCCCTGCCAAGATGGTTCTGGAGCTTCTCCAGCGTGGACCGTTCTTCGGACCCCGGCGCGGCCATCTCCAGCACGGCCTGCACGACGCTCGCGAACACTTCGCTCTTTCGTAGCCCTCGCGCGTCCAGGAACTCGTTGACCTGGGCGAGATCCCCCTTCCGCCAGAGGCGCATGGCTCCGTGGAGACTGTCGATCAGCGGGGGTGCCCCCCCACCTGTTCCGCCCGACGCGACCTTCCGCTGGCTCCACCGCTTGAGCCGGAACTCGCTGTCCGATCCGCCAGCCGCATCTTCATCGCCCTGACTCGCCTTTCCGCGCACCAGCAAGTCGTGACGGCCGAGCAGGTCGGCGTCCTTGAAGTTGCACGACATCGCGTAGAGGATGACGGCACCAGCCGGCGCCCCGTCCATCCCGAAGTCGTGCCGGTGCAGGAGGTAGTAGGTCGTGAGTACGTCGAGGTCGCCAGCGGTACCGTCGCTCTGCGACAGAAGCCGCCCCACGACGAAGCCGACCACCATGCGCCGGACGCTCGCGAGGAACTCCCCGACCTGCATTTCCCCTTCGCCGACACCGCGCTTGACCACCGGATACCGGCTGAATGCCTCAAGCGCGGGACCCGTGGCCGACCACACGAAGTCGGAGCCGCGAATCCCCGCGTCCCAGAAGTCGCGGAGCTTTCCGGTAATCTTCTCACGCATCTCGCCGAGCACGTTGGTCTCCCAACCGGGCCGGGTGGCGGGACGCTGCCGGCAGACGAGCCGGATGGATGAGGCGAGCCGGGCACCTCCCGCCACCTTGTTCACCATCTCGGTCTGGATGGGCCACGAGCTGGTCACGACAAACCTGGATCGGATCAGCGCCGAGACGAGGGTCTCCCAAGCGTCCGGGTTCTTGTTCGCGAAGACCACCAGCCGCCCGTCGTCCCGCAGGCTCTCGAGAGCACGCACGCACGAACGCGCAATACATGCCATCCGCGTAGGCGGATTGCTAACGGCCAATATCACGGCAGGAGATCACGTAAGTCTAACCAGGACTGCACGATCTGCCACTCTTGCCATGGTGCTGTATCCGGCCTGATCGGATCGCGAAAGCGGGAAAACCGGAGCCAATCGGCGGGGCTCCCAAGCATGGTCCAATGCCATGGAAGCCGCCCGTGCCGCTCGATCCCATCGAGAATGACGAGGTGAATCTCGTCGTCTCAATGGGCGTCATGGAGCGGAGACTTGATGCACCCCGAACCTCTGCTCGACTTCCGTGACCGGGGTGATCCCTTCATCCGAGTAGCCTTCTCGAGAAAGCGCTGTGGCCCGAGTCGACCGGTTAAGGGGTTGTGGTCGGACGCGGCCGACGTCGGTCCGGGAGCGCGACGCGGATGCTCGGCTGGAGCGCGGGCGGACCAGCGGGGGCGTCGACTGATCGGAGCAGCGGTGAAGCGTCGCGACAACGCCGCCTCTTCGTCTGGAATGACGGCGACCCGTTTGACTTGAGGTATTCCGGGGAGGGATCTTCTCGTCGAGAATCTGCGAATCGACCAACCGTTTGGAGGCGAACGACGTGATCCAGCATCGAGCCGGAGCGGCGCTCATGCCTGCGGACGAAAACGGTATAGGGCCTTGGTAACCTTTGACGACCGTGAGCTCGGAGCCTTGATCGAGATGCCGAAGGCCAATACGGGAACCAGCCGCGGCTTTCCACGCCCGCTGTTGGCGGGCATCAAAAACTGCACACATCCGGGCATCGAAACTGGTACGGTCCGGGTGGGTGCCGGGGAGTTTCTGGAGTAGCGGATCGTGCCGCGTCACGATGGCGTCTTCACTCGCAAGAGGAGAAGACACGATGATCGGGAGAGAGACGCGGGTGCTTCTGCGGCACTACCTGGAAGAGGGCGCGAGCAAGTCGGAGGTGGCGCGGCGGCTGGGGGTCAGCCTCCGTACGGTGCACCGCTGGATCGCCTCCGGACAGCTGGACCGGTAGCTGGACGACGAGGCGGTCAGGTACGGACCGCGTCGCCCGTCGCCGTCGAAGCTGGATCCATACAAGGGGATCATCGAGACCCGCCTGGCCGCGTACCCGAAGCTGAGCGCGGTGCGGCTGCATCGGGAGGTGCGGGCGGCGGGCTACGCGGGCGGCTACGACCAGGTGAAGCGCTACGTGCGGGAGGTGCGGCCGCGGGAGCCGGAGGAGCCGGTCAGGCGCTTCGAGCGCACGATCAGGAATAAGCCCGGCACAAGCGACAGTGCGGGCGTGGCCTACCTGGTGACCACGCTGCATCCCGCGTTTCCCGATCTGTGGGAAATCAGGTCGTCGCTATGAGCGGGGGCGATTCCGGAGCAGCGGAGGTGGAGGCACTATCTATCTAAACCACTCGGCCGCATCCGGAATGCCTCGGCTGAACAGCACCTCGAGGCGAGGGATCGACGGGAAATGGGCCGCCATGTCCGCCTGAAAGCGGGCAGATACCGGGAGGTCGCGGAGGATGCCGCGGATTTGTCCGCTTCGCCGATCGAGCAGGATGGCTGCAAAATGATCACTTTCTCCGTCCAGGGTGACGGATCCGTTGGGACCAGATAGGCTGATGCTGGCCAGGGAATCGGACCACTCCGGCCCAACGGGCAGCAGGAATGCGAAGGCCCCGGCTCCCCCACTGTCGGCCACCTCCGGCATGTCGAAGTTGAGGTAGAATAGCGAGCTGCCGTCAGCTGCTATTCCCTCCAGACGGTATTCGCCACCCCTGTTGGGCACAGAGGGCACTGCGTCGACTACGAACGCCGGCTCAAGCAACGGAACTCCGTCGGCGTTGACGCCGCCCCATAGAAGGAGCGATCTGGTCGGGGTCGAGAGTGCTGCTGCCTCAAACTCGTCCAGGAGGCGATGGCGCAGAGCGGTGGCAAAGTGATAGTCGCTGATCCACTGGGGCCCGCAATAGGACATCAAGTCCCGAGCGGATGGGTCCACGAGACGCCCCCCTTCCCGGAAGTCGAAGCCCCAGGCGCCGATGCGGCCACCGGACCAGGGATATGAGGGATCAGGTCCCCCTGCACCACCGCACGGTGCGTGCCCCAGACTCATATTGTGCCCGAGCTCGTGCGCCATGGTCTGCGCTATGGGGAATGAAACGCTCGTCCTGCCTGAAGCCAATCCGGACGGGCCGTCTCTGGGTCCCGACACCATACCCATGTAGTAGCCGCGACTGCCTTCCAGCACCTGGATCGCCTCGGTCTCGCGAAACAAACCCCAGAGGTTGCCGCTTGTTGTCGACACCGAAGCGTGAGCGGTTACGTCGAGACCGGCTACGGGTAGCAACGTGCGTGTTTCAGCTAGCAGCGCGTGGCCGAGAGGGTCGAGGGCAATCGCCGTGACAATGTCGATAATTGTCGAATCCGGGTACTCCCTTCGAACGAACGGAATCAGCGTCAAGTCCAGAACGGGCATCGCATGGACATCCACGGGAAGTCGGCCGGTCTCGGGGAACCTCTTCTTCACGCCCAGAGATGGATCCAGCACTCCCTGCGGGTCTACCTCGATCACGATCTCAAGACCCGGTTGGATCATCCGTCCCGGAATCCGCGCGTTCGCCGATCTTGAGAGCGACGACTCACCCACCTGTGTCGGAATAGCTGACTGCTGGCCCGGGATTTCGACAACATGCGGTTCACTCCCGTGCAGGTAGAGGTGGGCCCGAACCGGTGGCATCCTCGCCGCCGTGGTCCGGGCGGCTGTCACGAAGACCCGAAGAAGAGCTTCCTCACCCGCCACCAGCGGAACGGGGAACTCTCGCGACTGTATCGCTTGCGACAAGTAGACCATCGCTCCCGCTTCTTCGCAGCGTCCCACGCGTTGTCTCCGAATCGTCACTAGCCAATCCTGCAACTCACGATCGGACTGTGCGCACAGGTTCGTAGCATGGGTGAGCAGGGTGTGCAACTGCCGAAGATTCGTCAAGCTTCCGGGAAGTGGCCCGGACAGTGCGCCGTTACTTGAAAGGTCGAGCGAAGTAAGGTTGATCAGGTTGCCGAACTCGGTGGGGATCGGACCCGCCAGGGCGTTGTTGCGGAGGTGGAGAAGGCGGAGCCTTGCAAGCGAACCGAGTTCTGGCGGAATCGAACCCGTCAACCCATTTCTCTCCAGCTCCAGCCACTCCAGTCTTCCAAGGTAACCCAGCTCGGAAGGGATGTTACCAGTCAAGTTGTTGTTGCTGAAGTCGAGGAACTGGAGATTCGCCAGGGTGCCCACCTCCAACGGAATCCGACCTGTCAATCGGTTGAATGAGAGATCCAGACGAGTGACATTGGCCAGCCGACCGAGTTCCGGCGGGATCGGGCCTGTCAGGTTATTGTCCTGAAGGTCGAGAGACTGCAGTTGCGCGAGCGCACCGAGTTCTGGCGGGATTGGGCCCGTCAGGTCATTGTCCAGGAGGTGGAGATACCGCAGTTGCGCGAGCGAACCGAGTTCCGGCGGGATCGGGCCAGAAAGGTGATTGTACTGAAGGTCGAGAGACTGCAGTTGCGCGAGCGAACCGAGTTCCGGCGGGATCGGGCCAGAAAGGTGACCCCCCAGCTCGAGACTCTTCAGTTTCAAAAGCGCCCCAAGTTCCGGCGGAATCCGCCCCGCCAGAGAGTTCCACCTGAGATTGAGCGACTCCAGATTGACCAGGGAGCCCAGTTCGGGCGGGATGGAGCCTGTCAGTTGGTTCGAGGCCAGATTGAGATGGGTCAGGTTGGTGAGGTGGCCGAGTTCCGGCGGGATACTGCCTGCCAGCAGGTTCCGGGCGAGATCAAGTGTTATCAGGGTGGCGAGGCGGCCTAGCTCGGAAGGGATGGATCCAGTCAGACTGTTTCCGTCCAGTCGCAGATCTTGCAGAGCAGTGAGCGAGGTGAGTTCCAACGGGAAGGCACCCGTCAACTGGTTGCCTCTGAGACGCAGCGATACAACGCGACCTCGATCGTCGACCTCCACGCCGTACCAGGTGTCCAGCGGTGCTTCGGTATTCCAGTTGTTGCTCACACGCCAGTCCGACCCGTTCGTCGCCTCAAAGAGTGCCACGAGAATGTCTCGGTCGGAGAGTGGCGGGCACTCAACGCCCGTTCCCTGGTGCGACGGAATGGCACGCAACCAGGTTTGGTACGAAGCCTCGGAGGGCACACACAGATCCGTGTCCGAGTAGTGGAGTTCCCTGAGTGGGAGGGTGACGAGGGACCACGGCAGTGGCCCCGTCAAGGAGTTGCCGTCGATCCGCAATTGGACCATTGTCGCGAGCGACTGGCCAAGTGTGTAGGGCAGGGTTCCTGCGAGTCGGTTGCGGCTCAGGTCGAGAGACGCGACTCGCCCCAGAGAGTCAATGCTCACCCCGTACCACCTGTCCAACACTACCCCGTCCAGCCATCCGCTGGAGTTCCTCCAGTCTGCGCCCCCGGTCGCGCCGTACAATGCCTCGAGCCCAGCCACGTCTGCCTCGTTACAGTACGCTTGCTTGTCGAGATTCTGTCGCTGCAACCATATGACGAATCCCTCAACGCCCGGTACGCAGAGCCCGGCGTTTCCGGCCAGGTCGAGAACTCTCAGGTCCACTTTCAGCAGGCTTCGCGGCAGAGACCCGGTCAGGTTGTTGTCCGATATGAACAATTGGATGAGGTTGTCGAGCTGGCCGAATTCCGATGGGATATGGCCCGTGAGGTTGTTCTTCTGGATCTTCATTTCCTCAAGGTTGGCGAGGTTGCCCAATTCCGGAGGGATTGTACCCGTCAAGTTGGAATCCAGGAGGAGAAGACGCTTCAACTCTGAGAGCGAGCCCAGTTCTGGTGGAATCACACCCCTCAGGTCGTTTGAGCTGAGCCAGAGATCCTCCAGGTTGGCAAGGCGGCCCAGCTCTGGCGGAATCGTACCCGTGAGCTCGTTTCGGTGGAGTAACAGCCGTCCGAGCTTGGTCAGGCCGCCCAGTTCCGGGAGGATAGGGCCTGTCAGTCGATTGTCGCCCAGGTCCACATCCAACAGGTTGATGAGGTTCCCCAGTTCAGGCGGAAGGTGGCCAGTCAGTTCGTTGTTCCGGAGACTCAGCTTCATCAGTCCATCAAGGTCTCCGAGTTCCGGGGGGCTCTGGCCCTCGAGGTTGTTGCCGCGGAGTTCCAAACCGGTAACATGACCTGCGGCATCGACCTCCACGCCGTACCAACTGCCAATTGGCTTGTTCGTCAACCAGTTGTCGTTGTCGAACCAATTCGGACCACCTGTCGACTCGTATAGCGCCACCAGCGCACGCCGTGTCCGGTCGGACCAGACCGCGAATCCGAAATCCTGCGAGGCTGTGAGCCCCCCGGGATCCCAAGCGGTGACGGTGACTTCCGCCGCGCCCTGCGCCACGGCTGAGACCGTAAGCGTGCTGCCCGACAGGGCCACCGTCGCTACCGTTTCGTCCGAACTCTCCGCAGCAAAAAGCAACGCGTCCCCGTCCGGGTCGGTGAAATGAGCCGACACGTCGATGGTGGCGGAGTCGCCCTTGAACGCCGAGAAGCCCGGGATGGAATCCACGGCTACCGGCGGCCGGTTGGGCACAGCCACGAGGAAATCCTGTGAAGCTGTGAGCCCCCCGGGATCCCGGGCGGTGACGGTGACTTCCGCGGCGCCCTGCCCCGCGGCTGAGACCGTAAGCGTACTACCCGACAGGGCCACCGTCGCTACCGTTTCGTCCGAACTCCCCGCAGCGAGCAGCAACGTGTCCCCGTCCGGGTCGGCAAAATGGGCCGACATGTCGATGGTGACGGAGTCGCCCTTGAACACGGGAAAACCCAGGATGGAATCTACGGCTGCCGGCGCTCGGTTGGGCACAGTCACGAGGAAATCCTGTGAGGCCGTGAGCCCCCCGGGATCCCGGGCGGTGACGGTGACTTCCGCGGCGCCCTGCCCCGCGGCTGAGACCGTAAGCGTGCTGCCCGACAGAGCCACCGTCACCACCGTTTCGTCCGAAATCTCCGCAGCGAGCAGCAACGTGTCCCCGTCCGGGTCGGTAAAATGGGCCGACATGTCGATGGTGGCGGAGTCGCCCTTGAACACCGGGAAGCCCGGAATGGAATCCACGGCTACCGGCGGCTGGTTGGGCACAGTCACGAGGAAATCATGCGAGGCCGTGAGCTCTCCGGGATCCCGGGCGGTGACGGTGACTTCCGCTGAGCCCTGCGCGCCGCCTGAGACCGTAAGCGTGCTGCCCGACAGAGCCACCGTCGCTACCGTTTCGTCCGAACTCTCCGCGGCAAAAAGCAACGTGTCCCCGTCCGGGTCGGTGAAATGGGCCGACACGTCGATGGTGGCGGAGTCGCCCTTGAACACCGGGAAGCCCGGGATGGAATCCACGGCTACCGGCGGCCGGTTGGGCACAGTCACGAGGAAATCATGCGAGGCCGTGAGCCCCCCGGGATCCCGGGCGGTGACGGTGACTTCCGCCGCGCCCTGCGCCACGGCTGAGACCGTAAGCGTGCTGCCCGACAGGGCCACCGTCGCGACCGCTTCGTCCGAAATCTCCGCAGCGAAGAGCAAGGCGTCCCCGTTCGGGTCGGTGAAATGGGCCGACATGTCGATGGCTGCCATCTCACCGACCGACACCGTCTGGGAGGGAATGGCGGCGGTCACCCTGGGCGCTTGGTTTGCCGGCGGCTCTAGAGGGTCGTCAGCGCACGCAACACCCCCCAGCGTCAACATCGCAACTGTGGCAAGCGTCGATCTTGCAGCTCCCGGTGGGCTAGCGGGCCGTGGGTAAAGTCGTTTTGGTGAGGTGCTCGTCGATGGGTTAAATTGCAGGGGGAGTGGTTGGAGCAGGTGGCGCGGGCGTCGGGGATCGAGACGCCGACGCGGGAAGACCTTGCGAAGCTGGACCGCGAGCGTCCGAAGAAGGGTTCCAACGACGACTGGGTGCATTCCGCACGACCCGGAGGCGCGAATCACGAAGATGAAGGACGGCCAGGACCCGCCTGGCTCACAAGTTGGAGCAGGCGAAGAGGCCGCCGTTGCGGAGCCCCGGGATCGGCGCGTCCAGTGCTGGGAGCAGCCGATGAAGGAGCCGGATCGCGGCGTGCCGTCCATCTTCCTCCAGTGCCTTGCCGCACACGGCTTCGACCTGCTTGACCGGCAGGTCTCGATGCTCGACCGGGTTGTGCTCGGTTGGGCCACACACCGCCGCCCGCCCCGCGCCCCACGGCGCTACGATCAGCACCGACGCAGCGCGGCGTCCCGACCGCGCCCGGAACATCGCCCTGAGGTCCGCGATCCGGGGCCGCCCGTCCAACGCGACCACGACGACTTCGAGCGCGAGCGGGCCGCGTCCGAGATAGAGCTTGGCCCGGCGGTCTCCGACGGTGACGCGGCGAGGTTCGAGGTGGTTGAGCATGTGAGCGATGCGGTTCCGGGTCGGGGGGGCGGAGAAGCGGAATCAAACTAGCGGCCATGCGAAGGCTTGGCGACCTGACGTGTCGCTCCCTCATGCCGCACTCTCTCGCGATCCGGCGCGAAGTAGCGCCCGCGCCGGTTATCCGGTAGAGTCAATGGACCATGAGCATCAAGGCTGAATACAGGGACGGGGTGTTCGCGCCCTTGGAGGAGGTGGAGAGCCCGGCACCCGGCGAGGTCTACCAAGTCTTCTCCGAGAGCGAGTTGAAACGGCTTGCGGCGGACGTTCCGTGGTTGAAGGGTTCGGAGCGCAGCTTCGAGTTCTGGGAAAACGAGGAGGATGCAGTCTACGATAGCCTATAGGCAGGGCGATATCGTTCTCGTTTCGTTCCCCTTCACCGATCTCACTTCATCCAAGAGACGCCCCGCTCTGGTCCTTTCCCCGGATGCCTTCAACGCCGCCGAGCGGGACCTCGTGCTGGCAGCCATCACCTCGCACATTACGGATGACCCGAACGCGGTGCATCTCCGGCGCGGCGACTTCGCCGAGGGTGGGCTCCCCAAGGCATCCATGGTGAAGACGACCAAGCTGTTCACGATGCACTCCTCGCTGATCGTCAAGCCGATCTGCGTCCTCAGGATCGAGAAGATGGAGGAAATCCTGCGGTCGGTGCGCGGGTTCTTCTCCTGAGGCCGTGGGCACCGGGGGGCGGCCCAGCCGTCGGCATTGGAAAAGCCACTGGGGGCCGTGACCGATGGCCCGGATACATTCCGAGACGTGCTGAGACTTCGCGAGACATTGTGACGCTTCCTTCGGGTTGACTTGCCCGCAAACGTTTCCACACCGTTTCTGGCATGGAGAGGCCGAAGTGGCAGTTCAATCCGGCAGCGAGCGGAGCGGTCGCCGATCTGAGCGAACGCGCGAAGGCGCTGGAGCCTTTTGGCTGGGCGGGCCGCCGCGCCGAGTGGATCGCCCTGGCCTGCTTCCACGGCGGGGTGTTCACCCGGGCTCAGTGGACGAGCTTCCTCGGGTGCCACCACGAAAAGGTTGGCCGGGCCGTCCGCAAGCTCGTCGCCCAAGGCGTGGCCGTCGAGGAGAAGCCGCCCGGCATCAACGGTATCGGCCGGATCTGCCGGATCCACGGGCGCAGGATCTACAAGGCGCTTGGCGCCGGGGACCACCGCCGCCGCCGGATCACGTCACCGGAAGTGCTGATGCGGCGCCTGCTCGCGCTCGACTACGTGCTCGAACATCCGGACCTGCCGTGGCTGCCGACCGAAACGGACCGGGTGGCCGCCTTCGAGGCGCTCGGGATCGAACGGGGGATCCTTCCCCAACGGGTCTACCGGGGCGCGCTCGGCGGCCTCCGGCGCTTCTTCCCGCTCGGGCTTCCCATCGCGCTGGACACGGAGCGCGCCGTCTTCGTCTACGCCGAGCCGGGCCACGAGACCGCGACGGCGCTCCGTTCGTGGGGCGCGAAGCACGGCGATCTTTGGAAGGCGCTCTGGGACATGGGCCTCAAGATCGAAGTGGTGGCGGTCGTCCGGCGATGGAAGGAGCGGGGTAGGACGAGCAGGGTGCTGACCAACTGGTCGCGGTATCCGCGCCCGGCCGAAATCGACGAGGAGATCCGACGCGACCTCGCCCGGATCGAGCAGGCCATCCTCGGGGGGGATGTCCGCACCCTCGACAAATACGGCGGCTTGCAGGCCGCCTTGAAGCGCTCCATCGCCCTTGAGAAGCACGCGCGCAGGCGTGCGGGACGGGGGCTGACGGAACGCGTTGATACATGGATGACGGATCGGCTGGCGTGGGCTCGATTCTACTGGGAGACCTGATGTCCGGGGCCGTACCGGAGGTGTGCAAGAGACAATGGGGGTCAATGCACATCTTGGGCACTCCCGTGATGCGCACCGACTGGCCTGCATATCCGATGGCGCGGCAACGTCTTGCGGCTTCGCCGAGCGGTCGGCCGTGGCGCAGGAGCCGCTTGGGGCGTGGAGGGGAGTATCCATGTCAAGCGGATGCCCGTTTTTCGTCGAGCGACGTGTCTCGCAGCGCCCCTCGCGACGCTTCCGCTTCGGTGCCTGTTCTTGCCCGGCTCGATCATCCGTGAACGCTCCCCGCCGGGCTGGGCGTCGGGAAGGCCGGGCAGGAGTATTCCCGCGGCGGGTGCGCCGTCCAAGTACGGTCCTGCTGCACCAGGGCGTTGGCGAGGATGAGGAGCTTCCGCATCACGGCCGTCAGGGCGACCTTGGGCGGCTTGCCCCGAGCCACGAGCGCTTCGTACTTGCGCCCGAGGTCGGGATTGTGCTGGACCGCAGCCAGTGCGGGCATGTACAGCAGCTGGCGCACCCGGCGCCTGCCGCCCTGGACGAAGCTGCGTCCCTTCCAGTGTCCGGACTCCCGGGTGACCGGAGCCAGTCCGGCGAGGCTGGCGGCGCGGGCGCCGGTAAGGGTGCCGAGCTCCGGCAAGTGGACGATCAGTCCCGCGGCGGTGATGTCCGAGATGCCCGGGATCGAGGTCAGGATCTCGGCCCGGCGCTCCAACGCCTTCTCCTCCTCCACCCGTTGCCGGATCTCGGCGTCGATGAGCTTCAGCTGGCGCTCGATCTGCCTCAGCCTCTGCCTGGTGACCCGCTTGCCCACGGGAGTGCGCAAGTGCCTGCCGCGGTTGGAGGTGGCGGTCCGGTCCTTGCGCAGCGCGTCGCGGATCTGCTGGAGCTCGGCAAGGTCGCGCTGCCCCTCGGACTTCGCCTGAGCCGGGCGCAGATCTTCGATGGCCGACGCCATGATGGCCAGCATCCGGGCGTCCACGGCATCGGTCTTGGCTCGCTGGCCGAGGGACCGGGCGAAGGACCGGACTTGGAAGGGGTTGATCGCATACATGGGGAGTCCGGCCTTCAGGAGGGTGTCCTCGAGGTCGCGGTGGAAGGCTCCGGAGGGTTCGTACGCGATCCGGTCGATCCCGGAGCCGATCCAGGCGATCAGCTTCCGGAAGCCGGCCCTGTCGTTCGAGAACCGGGACGCTCTCCCCTCGGGCGCCGCGAAGGCGTCGAGCCAGTCCTTGGAGATGTCGATCCCGACGGTGCGACGGTTGGTGCTCATGTGTTCTTCCCTTTTCCTGTGCTTGTCGTGCGAGCCTCGATGCTCAAGTATCCATTCAGGACGTGGGAAAGACGGTGGCGACCAAACTCCCGCACGGCCCTTGCGGCCAGCGACCCCAACGGCCCGACCACCGTCTGTGCTGGATGCCCGCTCCGGCTCGCTCCGCTCGCCTCTGCGGGCATCCAGCACACCGGGCCATCCCCGTGACCCGGACCTGCAAATCAAGCAGGAATCCCCAAGAATGGAAGAGACAAGCGACCCGAGGGGACGGGGGTGCGCAAACGCGCACGGCCCCGAACCCGTAGCAGTCCCTCGGACTGCCCGGTCGCTCCCAGCCCCGCCTTCGCGTTCCTTGCGGCCCCCGCCGTCCGGGACGAAGAGGCGCAAGCCCTTTTGCGCGCAGCAGCTTTCGGCGCCCCGCCGGTGCGCACGTCCGGGGCGCCGGGGTGCGCATCGGCACCCCATGTCGTTTTCGCGGGCGCACACGGTCCTGACCCGAGGTACTGCCGGTGCGCAAACCGTCCGTAGTGGACTCCCGCGAGTCGGATCGCCCACCAACCCTCCGTGACCACGCGCACACGGACGGCTTCGCCGCGATGGTCATCGCCGTGGCCTACCGCCGCCGGACAGCATTGGGCGGGGCGAGGCTCTGAAGGCGGTCCCCACCTTCCTCCGCGCCGCACACTGGCGCGGAAACACTGGGGGCCTATGGGGGGCGGAGCGTCCCCCTGCCAGCCCGGCGCCTCACCGCTCTCGGTGCTCGCGCGGCTTTATCCACGGACTGCTGGGCTTGGAGCGCGGCGCCCCTCAGGCCTCCGCCTCCGCCGCCGCCAGCCTCCCCGAGATCTCCCTCAGCCGCAGCCACTGCTGGTAGAAGAAGGGCAGCATCAGCATCGATTCGACGAACCGGAAGACGTACATCACGATCGCGAAGACCGCGCCGTACTCCGTCGTCTCCGTGGTGGCCGCGCTCACCGCGAAGACCAGCAGGGCGATCATGAACACCCAGTTGATGCCGAAGTTGGCGGCTTCGAGATCGGAGAGGCGGATGTTCCAGCGCATCATGGCGCGGAGGTGCTTGGCCAGGCGGGCGGGATCGCCGCTGTCGACGGCGTCGACCTGCCGTTCGTGCTCGTCGTTGAGGCCCTGGTTGTAGCGCATCGTCAGCCCACCGGTGAGGGCGTAGAGGACCACCGTGGCGACGGCGACCACCAGGCACCCCAGGAAGACCGGGACGTTGAGCGCGGCCAGGATCACCACCGTACCGGCCAGACCGATCCCTGCGTTGATCAGTTCCGGCAGGGAGTTCTCGAAGAATTCGACGATCTCCTTGAGCATCCCGAGGCGCGCCGTTCGGGTGGAGGTGCTGGTCCCGGCGGCCGATTCCGCCATTTCCTTGCCCAGCGTGACGTAAATCCGCGCGTAGGCCCGGCTGTCCACCAGACGGCGCAGGACGGCGATCCCCATCGTGACGATGCCGAGGATGGCGAACTCGTAGAGGCCGCGGGTCGAGTCCGCGAGGACACTGTCGATGGCGCGGCCGATGACCAGGGGAAAGAGGATCCACCCGGCTGCCTCCAGCACGACGAGCGTGAGGGTGAGGGCGAAGCGTCCTGCGAAGCGTTTGAGGAGTGCGTGCATGGGTGCAGGGAAGGTTCCGGCGTGGTTGTGGTCGATGTGCGGCCGCGCCCCGGCTCATCCCATGCTCGTGTGAGCCTGCGACCGTTCTCGCGCCACTCGATCTGGTACAAGCCGGTCTTGGGATCGGGGAACACCCGGACCCGGTTTCGGCCCCACTCGCCGGCACCATACGAGCGCCGACACTTCGTTTCGTGCGTGCCATCGTTCGATTCCTCTCGCGATGGACCGCACGACCTGCGCGAAGGAAACTTCGTACACGGCAGGCTTCTTGGCCAGCTTGGAGAGTGCTCTCCGAAGCCGATCCGAGGGACGGATTCGGTGCGGTTCGGGGCCGTAGCGCGGGTGTCCGTTCGACATTGGGGGCGGCCGGACACGAAGTCGTGTTTCCAACGGACAGTCTGCGGACCCGCCATGTCGTTGGACGGCTTGCGTTTGTGCCTCGGCAAGATGAGCGGTCGCGGCATGCGGGCGCTGGCGGCCGTGGCTGGAGCGACCCGCCACTTTCGATGCCCGGCGTGCCATCGAGGAGTTCGTCATCGGACACGCCGATGCCGTCCTCCGCGTGGAGGTCGCTCCAGCCCAGGAATCCCTTTGGGAAGGAGGTCCGCGACGCGCAGATGACGGTCGGGAACGGTTTGTAGGTCACCACCAGCGGCCTTGAGCCCGTGGACGGCGCCCGCGCCCGCCCTTGTGTGCATCGTGGCATCCGTGGGTGGACCGGCCCGCTTCGCGGACGCGATCTTGTAGGCGAACGCGAACGGTGCCGAATGTTGGGGGGGACATGGGAGCGGTGGTACGTCAGCCCCTTTTCCTTCCGTCGGTGCATCATCCTTCCCCCAAGCTGGAGGGAGGGGAAACCCATCCCCGCAAGGAGCAACCCCATGACCGAAGAGCCCGCGATCAAACCGAGAACCCCCGACCAGATCTTCCACATCCTAAGCGAGGACTTCCGCCGGCGCGTGGTGAAGCGCGCCCTGAAGCACCGTTCCGAATCCAAGGCGCTTCGTCAACAACGCGGGGCCGCCCTGCGGCGTCTTCGGGTGGAAGGATACCGCGACGCCAGCCGCGCGCCCCGGCCGAAGCTCCTCCAGCCCGTGCTGGAGGCGATCCGGCATCACGACCGGGACCTCGCGCGCGCCGTTCTCAATCATTGGGTGGACTCGCACGGCGCGCTTCGCGATCAGGCCGCCGGGCACCTCGCAAGACGCGGCATGCCCGTGCCCGAGCCACCGGACGCGTGCTTCGATGGCTTCTGGACGGCCGAGCAATGGCGGAGCGAACGGCACGCACTGGCGGCGGCGGTCGACGAGGCCGTCGACCGCGACTCGGCCGGTCTGATGCTTTGCCTCCTCGCGCGCCGGTTCCCCGCGCCACCGCCACTGGCGTCGCCGCTCTTTCAGGATTGGCTCGAAATCCTGCAAGACCTCCCTCCCAACGCGCCCGAGTGGGAGGAAGCGGACGCCCCCTCATCAAGTGGATGGAGGACATCCGGCGCGAGAAGGAGCGCGAACTCATCGGCTGGTGCCGGGAGCAGATCGCGGGCCTTTGCCGCTCCCTTCAAGAGCGGTTCGGCGAGGAACTGCGCTACCTCGGGATCGACCCGGATCCCTGGCCCGGACTGGTCGATGCCCGGCGCGCGCTGATCGGGTCGGCGCTTCCGTTGCTCATCTACTTGGAAGTCACCTTCGAGGAGTACGCGCCGATTCGTCCCCAAGCCGCCTCGCGAGCCGAGGAGCTTGAGCGGTCCCTGAAGCGCGGCGAGTGCGAGGACGCCATTCTCGGGGCGGTCGATGCGTGGCGGGAGCGCGTTGCCCAGCCCGACCCGCCGGACGAGGACGCCACGGGGGAGATGGCCGACGCCGACAAGGCGCGTCCGGCCTCCGGGACGGCGGACGGCACGGATGCGGAGACCGAACCTGCCTCCAGAGCGTCCGTGAAAGAGGACGATTCATCCCGGCGCGAGATCGAGGCCCTTCGCGAGGACCGCGAGCGCCTCGAAGCGGACAACCGAACGCTCCGGGAGGAGAAGGCGCTGGGAGACGAGGAGGCCGGACGGCTCCGGGAGGAGGTTGCGCGAAGCCGGAGGATGGAGGAGCACTGGCGGCGCGCCTACGTCGAGGAGCGCAGGCAGGCCCGGACGAATGAGGGTGAGCCGGTGGCCGCAGAGCCCGTGGGGAGCGTCCGCGAAGCCATCGCGCAGGCGCGGAAGATGTTCCCCGACAGGCTGCTCATCAAGCTCAACTCCCGCTCGAACGAGGACACGCCGTTCGCGAATCCTCCAGAGGTGTTCGACGCGCTGGCGTGGCTCGCCACGGCGTACCGGAATGGGCCGACCGACCGGATCGGGGAAACCTGCCCGGGCTGGTTCTACAAGTCGAACCAGTCGGCCCCCACGAGGGGACGGTTCCCGGATTGGTACCGGACCCGCGTCAACGGAACCGCATGGCAACTGGCCTCCCACCTCGGCAAGGGGACCAGTCACGACCCGCACCATACGATCCGGATCGCCTTCGCCGAGGACGAGCCGAACGAACGCGTCATCGTCGGGTTCGTCGGCCTGCATCAGAGGAACCGGGCCTCGTAGGTTGGGTGACGGCACCAGACGGCACATCCCATGCTCCGACGCCGATCTTTCCGGCGGCCCGCTCGTAGCCGTCACACCCGGGGTTGAGTGTCTCGAGCACGACCCCCGACGGCTTGCCAAGCTCCCTGCCGCCGCCTCCCGATCGGTCGCGTCACGGCATGGTGGGCACGCTGCCGGGACGCCTGTCGGAACCGCCATAAGAGGGTTCCGGTGGCAAGTCCTGCGTGTCCGGTTCACTTTGGGGGTCACCGGACACGAAATCGCGCCTGCGATGTACATGCCTCTGGTTCCATATGCCGCTGGCGCGCTTGCGGTTGCGTCACGGCTGGCGGAGCGCCGATGTCGATCCGCGCTCCTTGGACGTGACTGGGAGAGACCCCCCTATTCGGCATGCCTCGATCGGCACCGGGGGGATGGGGCCGGACAGCCCCTCCCCCCCGCCGCTACGGGGTCTCTCCCAGCCAGCAGTCCCCTTGCGGGGAAGGCGTTGGGCAGCCGTCGTCCGCGCTCGCCTCAGATGTCTCGAAGCCGCCAAGGCGTTGGGCCGGCCGGTCGGGGGCGCGTGGTGCTCTCGACCCGTCTCGTTGTGCTCAGCCGCGCGCCGCCTCCATGATCTCGGCCACATAGTCATCCAACCGGGCCATCACCTCGATCACTTCCGCCTTGCTCTCCGCAGTCGCGAGTTCCTTGGCCAGATCGAGCAGAAGACGGCGGACCGCAACCGGGTCGCCCGCCTGCGGCGGCGGCGCATCCTCGGGGGCAGTCTCTTCAACCGTTGGGACCTCCGGCTCCAGCGGCGTCTCGGGCTCGGGTGCAGCGGCACTTGCGAGGCGCGCCTTCACTTGCAGGGGATACCTCGCGTGGAACTGCCGGCCCGAGAGCTCCGCGACCGAGGGGTCGATCTCGCGGGCACCCGCGAACAGGTCCGCGTTCGAGACGTTGGGGTCTGCTTCGAGCGTCCGCTCCACGAACTCCATGACGGCCGTGCCGTCGCCGGATGCCGCGGGCGCGGGGTCAGGCTCCGGGACCGCTCTGCGCGACCGTGCGGGCCGCCGCTGCTCCGCCATCCGTCGCGTCACCGGCAACCGATACCTGGCGTGAAACTGTTGCGGCCTAAGCTCCCCGATCGACTCGTCGATCTCGCAGGCACCCGCGAACAGGGCGGCGTTCTTCACGCCGGGGTCCTTCTTCATTTCCTGTTCCACGAACTGCATGACGGCATCATGCAAGCTGCTCATGTCCGTTACCCTTTCAGGAGGCAGGTCCGCGCCCGATGGATGCGGATGAACGGGAGGTCGTTCAATCGTATTCGAGTTGAACACTGGACGCGCGGTCGGGCAGGGTCAATGTCCGCTGGCGTTTGCGAGCGGCTGCGCCGGTCACCTGAAGTAGCGCCGGTGATCGACGGCGTAGATCTCGCCCGCCGTCCGGGGGATCGCCGACATCAGCCCCGAGGAGCGCCGGGTGCGTCCCGCCGCGAACCGGAAGCCCGGGCCGGAGGTTTGTTCGTCGCAGGCCAGACAGGGGTTCAGGCTGCCGTCTTCGTCGGTGTGCGCGCCGTCCATGTCGTTCGTCAGCACGTTCCACAGGCCGTGATGCCCGATGCAGGCCCAGGCGCAGTGTCGCCTCGTATGCAGCACGTTGTACGTCCACGTCTCGGCGCAGCGCTCCGACAGGCCGATCTCCTCCATGAGGCATTGCTTGACGCCCCCGGCCGTCAGCCGCCTCGCGCAGGTCCTCGCGGGCGTAGCGAGATCCGGGCTCGCCATGTAGGCCGCGAGATCCCGCAGCGACGAACACGTGCCGCAGTGGCGGCGGTGGGTGACGACGTGGTCCTCCGCGAGCGCGCTCTCCGCGTCGGGGAAGGTGCGGAGCCGGTAGTCCACGCGCGTGGAATCGGCGAACCGGACGGCGCACACCTCGGTGTCCGACCCGAGCGACGAGTACCATTCGAGTACCGGCTCCTGGCCACGGAACGAGAACGTGCCCGACGCCTCGGCCCACTCGTAGCTCTGCGGATGCGAGGGAAGCGGATACCGGAGGTCGGCCAAGGCCGGGCAGGATTCGCGGTAGGGCGGCTCGTAGGGACTGTGCGTCAGAAAGCCGCGTCCGGCGCGGGCGGGCGATGTGCCCTCCAGGCCGAGCCGGTCGTGGATCTTGCCCGCGTTGAGCAGGTTGGTCCGCTGCAACCGCTCGATCAATGCGCCGGTGCCGGGAGGACGCTCCGCAACCTCACCGCGCTCGGTCGACGCCGGGTCGCCGCCCGAAACCGATGTCCCCCCGAGGCGCAACGCCCACACGATCAGCGGCAGCCCGGCAACGCCGAGGAAGACGATCGCGCCCGCGTGCCACCTCCGCCCGACCATCACCGCGCCGACTCCCCAACCAGAGACGCCATCCGATCCGGCCAGTCGGCGGGGTAGCGGCGACCGCCGCCGGTCGCCGGCCGGCTCCGTCGTCCGAAAACGACGGCCGCCTGGAGCTTCGCCTTCCCGCAGGGACGATTCTTGGGGGAGCGACCCCGGGAGGGGGCGGGGACGAGCGTGTGAAAACGCGAACGGCCCCGCGCCCGAACCGGGCACCTGTGCCCCGGGGGTCGCTCCCATCCACGCCCCAAGCGGCTCCTGCGCCACGGCCGCCCGCGCGGCGAAGCCGCAAGATGTTGCCGCGTCGGCGGATATGCAGATCGACCCGTGTGCATCACCAGAGCCCCAAAATGTGCATCGACCCCCATTGTCTCTTGCACACATCCGGTACGGCCCCGGACATCAGGTCTCCCAGTAGAATCGAGCCCACGCCAGCCGATCCGTCATCCATGTGTCGACGCGTTCCGTCAGCCCACGGCCCGCACGCCTGCGCGCGCGCTTCTCCAAGGACGTTGGCGCGCTTCAGGGCGGCATGCAAGCCGCCGTATTCGTCGAGGACGCCGACATCCCCCCCGAGGATGGCGTGCTCGATCCGGGCGAGGTCGCGCCGGGTCTCCTCGTCGATTTCGGACGGGCGCGGATACCGCGACCAGTTGGTCAGCACCCTGCTCGTCCTACCCCACTCCTTCCATCTCCGGGCGACCGCAACCACTTCGATCTTGACGCCCAGGTCCCAGAGCGCCTTCCACAGGTCGCTGTGCCTCGCACCGCACGAACGGAACGCGCCGTCTTCGTCTACGCCGAGCCGGGGGTCTCAACGGCTGCCTTCACCGCCTCGTCGAGATGAGGGCTCTGCTCCGATTCGGGCCTGTCCGGAGGAATGATCCACGGCTATCGGTATGGCGTTCGAGCCGGTTTCGAGGGGACGGATCCTGACCGCCGATCGGCCGGGGTCGGCGGCGTACCGCGCGTGCACATCGACATTGAGGTGCATGTGCACGGAATCGCCGCCTCCATGTGCGCGGCAGCGGTTCCGCATGTCGCTGCCCGCGTTTCGGTTGCACCACGCCCGCACGAACGGCGGAGCCGTTCCGGAGAGTGCGGTCGTGGCGGGAGCGACCCTGCCCTTCGGGTGCCTGGTAGGGCACGGCGACGGTTGGGATGTGCACGGCCATCCCAACCCCGCCTGGGGTCGCTTGTCTCTTCCATTCTTGGGGATTCCTGCTTGATTTGCAGGTCCGGGTCACGGGGATGGCCCGGTGTGCTGGATGCCCGCAGAGGCGAGCGGAGCGAGCCGGAGCGGGCATCCAGCACAGACGGTGGTCGGGCCGTTGGGGTCGCTGGCCGCAAGGGCCGTGCGGGAGTTTGGTCGCCACCGTCTTTCCCACGTCCTGAATGGATACTTGAGCATCGAGGCTCGCACGACAAGCACAGGAAAAGGGAAGAACACATGAGCACCAACCGTCGCACCGTCGGGATCGACATCTCCAAGGACTGGCTCGACGCCTTCGCGGCGCCCGAGGGGAGAGCGTCCCGGTTCTCGAACGACAGGGCCGGCTTCCGGAAGCTGATCGCCTGGATCGGCTCCGGGATCGACCGGATCGCGTACGAACCCTCCGGAGCCTTCCACCGCGACCTCGAGGACACCCTCCTGAAGGCCGGACTCCCCATGTATGCGATCAACCCCTTCCAAGTCCGGTCCTTCGCCCGGTCCCTCGGCCAGCGAGCCAAGACCGATGCCGTGGACGCCCGGATGCTGGCCATCATGGCGTCGGCCATCGAAGATCTGCGCCCGGCTCAGGCGAAGTCCGAGGGGCAGCGCGACCTTGCCGAGCTCCAGCAGATCCGCGACGCGCTGCGCAAGGACCGGACCGCCACCTCCAACCGCGGCAGGCACTTGCGCACTCCCGTGGGCAAGCGGGTCACCAGGCAGAGGCTGAGGCAGATCGAGCGCCAGCTGAAGCTCATCGACGCCGAGATCCGGCAACGGGTGGAGGAGGAGAAGGCGTTGGAGCGCCGGGCCGAGATCCTGACCTCGATCCCGGGCATCTCGGACATCACCGCCGCGGGACTGATCGTCCACTTGCCGGAGCTCGGCACCCTTACCGGCGCCCGCGCCGCCAGCCTCGCCGGACTGGCTCCGGTCACCCGGGAGTCCGGACACTGGAAGGGACGCAGCTTCGTCCAGGGCGGCAGGCGCCGGGTGCGCCAGCTGCTGTACATGCCCGCACTGGCTGCGGTCCAGCACAATCCCGACCTCGGGCGCAAGTACGAAGCGCTCGTGGCTCGGGGCAAGCCGCCCAAGGTCGCCCTGACGGCCGTGATGCGGAAGCTCCTCATCCTCGCCAACGCCCTGGTGCAGCAGGACCGTACTTGGACGGCGCACCCGCCGCGGGAATACTCCTGCCCGGCCTTCCCGACGCCCAGCCCGGCGGGGAGCGTTCACGGATGATCGAGCCGGGCAAGAACAGGCACCGAAGCGGAAGCGTCGCGAGGGGCGCTGCGAGACACGTCGCTCGACGAAAAACGGGCATCCGCTTGACATGGATACTCCCGCACCAGCGATCCCTTGCGGGAAGGCCGTCCAGCCCCCGTTGCGGCGCTTGGCTGCGCCCGACCGCCGAACCCGTCTCCGCCGGGAACGTCAAACGGGGGCTCAGAACGAAATGTAACCGCCCATCTGGAAGAGCACGATGTTGGTATCGTCGGACCCGTCTCCGACGTGGAGGATGACGCGCGCCCCGTAGCGCCGTCCGAACGTCAGGCTGGCACCGGCGGTCGGCGAAACGTCTCCTCCGTCGTACTCGATGCCCGCGCGCAACGCCGGGCGAACGAGCCAACCTGAACGTCCGATGAGGACCGACGCGCCGATCCGGTTGGCCGACCCGGCGATGTCGGCGCACCGGTAGTTCTCCACCATCCCGTACAGCGACACCGGCCCGGCAAGACGCCCGCTGATGCCGACGTAGTGTCCGGGACAAGCGATGCTGTTGCCGCCGACGATCCCGGCTTCGAGCAGGAAGCGGTCCGGGGCCTCCTGGGCGTGCGCCTGCGAAGGCAACGCGACGGCCAGACAAGCCAGCAACAGCTTGCGCATGTCGATCCTCCCTCGCGTGGTTCAGGACACTCCGGCCATTTGAGGAGGCTTCGCCGACTCTCAAACCGGGGCCGCCGCTCTAAACGGGGTGACGAAAGTTCGTCGCACTGGCATATCACCGGCAAGGCCAATCCTTGGTAGGAGCCGATTCACGCCAACGCATCCGGCCAGTGCAGCAAGCGGCTCCGGGGCAGCGCCCAAGCGAGCACCGGTTCCGCGAGCGGATGTCCCGAGCGGTCCAGCGCAGTCCTGGACGCGGATCGACCTGCGGCGACGGCCCCGCCGTCGCTTTCCAAGAGTGCCGGCACAGGCACTGGTCAAGACGCCTCGTTCGGGCCAAGTTTCGTTCGCGCAGATCGTGCAGTCCATCGAATCGAGAGAGGTATCGAACGATGGCACGCACGAAACGAAGTCGGCGCAGTTACAGCGCCGGCGAATGGGGCCGGAACCGGGTGAGGGTGTTTGCCGATCCCAAGACCGGCTTGTACCAGATCGAGTGGCGCGAGAACGGGCGCCGACTCACGAGGTCGCTGGGGCACCGCGACTGGTCGCGGGCCAAGAGGCAAGCGGACGAGGTTGCCGCCGGCTTCGCGGTCCACGAGCCCGCAGGTAGGGCGGAAGCCGAGCCCGAGCCGCTCGTTCTGGGAACGCTTTTTGAAATCTACGGCGAGGAGGTGACGCCTACCAAGAGCGAGAAGACCCGGCAGCGGGACGGAATGCAGATGCGGATGTTCCTCGACTTCCTCGGACGGGACCGGAGACCCGAGACGCTGTCGAAGCGGGACTGGGACCGGTTCATCCGGGAACGCCGCGCGGGCAGGCTCGGACCGAGCCGCCAGCCGGTGTTGAATCGAACGATCGAGAACGACCTGAAGTTCCTGATCGCGGTCCTCAACTGGGCTTCCAAATCGAGGGATGAGCAGGGCCGTCTGTTGCTCGACTCGAATCCGCTGCGAGGGCTCAAGCTGCCCAAGGAGAAGAACCCGACGCGGATCGTCCTTTCCGACGAGGAATACGACGCGATGCTACGGGTGTCGCGCCGGGTGGACTGGCGGTTCCACGTTGCGCTCGTGCTCGCTCACGAGACCGGTCACCGGATCGGTGCCATCCGCCACCTCAGGTGGACTGACATTGACTTCGAGGACAGAACGATCCTGTGGCGCGCCGAGCACGAGAAGAGCGGATACGAGCACCGAACGCCCGTGACCGCCGAGGCGCTCGCCGCCTTGGAAGAGGCGCAACGCAGGAATCCCGGAAACGGAGACGCGCCGGTGTTGCCGGCATCCAGGGATGCCTCGAAGTGCATGGGCAAGTCGCCGGTCCGCTACTGGTGGAACAGGGCTGAAGACCTTGCGGGGCTGGGACGCAAGCGCGGACGCGGCTGGCACTCGCTGAGGCGGAAATTCGCATCCGACCTCATGGACCTTCCGCTGAAGGTGCTGTGCGAACTCGGTGGCTGGAAGGAGGCCCAGACGGTTTTGCGCTGCTACCAGCAGGCCGATACGGGACAACTCAGGAAGGCTCTGGAGAGCCGTCCGAGGGTCCGCACCTGATCCCAGTCGATTCGGCGGGAGTCAATCAGCGGGAATTCGCCCTTTGAATCCCGTAAGCTCAACGGCCACAGTAAGATGTGGATCTGTTAGCTCTTGTCGAAGCGGCAGGCCGACGAGGCCGCCGCTGGCTTCGCGTCGCCAGCGATGAACGGCAAGAAGGACGCCGAGCCCGAGCCGCTCACTCTGGGTACGCTTTTTGAAATCTACGGAGAGGAGGTGACGCCCTCCAAGACGGAGCGGGTCCGGTGCCGGGACAGGACCGCGACAACCATGTTCCTCCAGTTCTTCGGCGGGCACCGGGACCCGGCGACGCTGTCGCGGCGCGATTGGGACCGGTTCATCCGGGAGCGCCGCGCCGGGAGGATCGGTCCCAGCGGCAAGCCTGTGTCCGACCGGATGGTCGAACACGACCTGACGTTCCTGGTCGCGGTCCTCAACTGGGCCGCAAGGTCGAGGGACGACCGGGGCCGCCTGCTCCTCGACAGGAATCCGCTGAAGGGCCTCAGGAAGCCCACGGAGAAGAACCCCAACCGGGTCGTCCTCACCGACGACGAGTACCGGGCGCTGCTCGGGGTTTCCCGGCGGGTCGATTGGCGATTCCACGTCGCGCTGGTGCTCGCCCACGAGACGGGGCACCGGATCGGGGCGATCCGTCAACTGCGGTGGACGGACATCGACCTTGAGGGCAGGACCATCCGGTGGAGGGCCGAGCACGAGAAGACCGGTTACGAACACACCACGCCGGTGACCGCCGAGGCGCTCGCCGCCTTGGAAGAGGCGCGAGGAATGAGCACGGGAACGGAAAACGCGCCAGTGCTGCCCGCGGCGGGGGATGCGTCCAGATGCATGGGCCGCGCATGGGCATACCGCCTGTGGTGCAGCGCGCAGGCCCTCGCGGGGCTGGAGCCGAAGAGGGGGCGGAGTTGGCACTCGCTGAGGCGCAAGTTTGCCAGCGACCTCATGGACCTGCCGCTCAAGGTGCTCTGCGAGCTTGGCGGCTGGAAGAACGCGCACACGGTGCTCAGGTGCTACCAGAGGCCCGACGCGGGACGGCTCAGGACGGCTCTGGAAAGCCGCCCGAGGGCTCGCGCCTGAGATTTCGCAATCGGCGGGAATCAAACAGCGGTAATCCCGCCCGCCGAATCCCTAACGCCAACGAGCACAACAAGCTACAAACTTCATGGTGCTTGCTGGACACGCTCGGGGACGCCATCGCCATCCAGCGGGTGTCGTGGCGCAAGCCGCGCGCGATCGACTTCCGCTCCATCCAGGGCGCGATCTCCGCCGATGGGCTGGGCAATCTGCTCTCCGGCCTCGCCGGGACGGTGCCGAACACCACCTACGGCATGAGCATCAGCGTCGCCGAACTCACCGGCGTCGCCGCCCGCCGGATCGGCGTCTGCGTCGGCATCGTCTTCGTGTCGCTCGCGTTTCTGCCCAAGTTCATCAACCTGATCATCGCCATCCCGGGGCCGGTGGTCGCCGCATACTTCATCATCATCGTGGCCCTCATCTTCGTCTTCGGAATGAGGATTCTGCTGCAGGAGGGCCTGGACTTCCGCAAGGGCCTCGTGGTGGGCGTCGCGTTCTGGATCGGGCTCGCGTTTCAGTTCGACTGGATCTACCCGCAATACTTCCAGGGCATCTGGGCCGAACTCCTCGGCAACGGCATGACCGTCGGAGGCTTCACGGTCATCCTGCTGGCGATGTTCGAGGAACTCGTGGGAGGGCGCCGGTCGCGACTGAAGACCTCGCTGACCCCGGGGATCTGGTCGGAGATCGATGACTTCATGGTGCAGTTCGCTGCACGCAAGCGCTGGGGCGAGGACATGGAGCGGCGTCTGCGCGCCGTGGGCGAGGAGACCGCGCACATCCTCATGCGCGGAGGTGAGGAGACCGAGGGAGCGGAGCGGCGCCTGCTTCTCATCGCCGGCAGCGACGGCCACGCGGCCGATCTGGAGTTCATCGCCACCACCGACGAGACGAACATCGAGGACCAGCTGGTAATGCTCAGCGAGGGAGGCCCGAGCGCCGGGTCCGAGATCCCGTTGAGGCTGCTCCGCCACTATGCCTCATCCATACGCCACCAGCAGTATCACGACATCGATATTCTGTCGATACGGGTGGAGGGCGCCGCACAGCCGGGCGGGGGGATCGACTAGGAGACGGAACGATGAAGATTCTCGGCACGAGAGAGACCTGGAAAATGATCTCGTTGCTCGGCTTCGTAGCCGCTCTGCTTCTTGTGGATGCGTTCGCGGCCTGCGGCGGCGAACCGGCGAGCGACGCCATGGGCGGAGGCGACGCTGCCGCCACGGGCATCGCGGCCATGTCCGTGGAGAGCTACACGGAGGCGGTTCGCACCCTGGCCAGCGACGAGTTCGAGGGGCGCGCGCCATCGACGCCCGGCGAGGAACTCACGGTCGCCTACCTGGTGGAGCAGTTCGAGGCAGTCGGGCTGGAGCCGGGCAACGGTAACTCCTTCTTCCAGGAGGTGCCGCTGGTGGCGCTGACCGAGCAGGGGACGCCCTCGCTCATCGTGCGGGCGAATGAGGCCGAGCTGACCTACGCATGGACCGACGACTTCGTCGCCTGGACCAAGCGGGTCGTCGAGAGCGAGTCGATCGAGGATTCGGAGATGGTCTTCGTGGGCTACGGGATCGTCGCGCCGGAGTACGGCTGGAACGACTACGAGGGCGTGGACGCGGCGGGGAAGACCGTGGTTATCCTGGTCAACGACCCCGGATTCGCCACACAGAACGAGGCGCTCTTCCGCGGCAACGCGATGACCTACTACGGCCGCTGGACCTACAAGTTCGAGGAGGCGGCCCGGCAGGGCGCGGCGGGCGCGATCGTCGTCCACGAGGAAGCGGCGGCAGGCTACCCGTGGGAGGTGGTGAGCGGGAGCTGGACCGGACCCCAGTTCGACCAGGCCGGAGAGGACGGCAACATGGACCGGGTCGCGATCGAGGGATGAGTGCAGCGCGACGTGGCGCGTGAGATCTTCGCGGCGGTCGGGCACGACTTCGACGCGATGGCGGAGGCCGCCGCGGGCCCTGGCTACCGCGCCGTTCCCCTGGGAGCCTCCGCATCGGTCGCGGTCTCCAACGACATTCAGCGTTCGCGTTCGAAGAACGTGTTCGCGCTTCTACGCGGGAGCGAGCGGCCGGACGA
The DNA here is from genome assembly GCA_965208255.1 of Longimicrobiales bacterium. Lineage (GTDB taxonomy): Bacteria > Gemmatimonadota > Gemmatimonadetes > Longimicrobiales > Gaopeijiaceae > BD2-11. The sequence goes on along the minus strand of OZ242324.1, from coordinate 4,664,783 downwards.
GTACATCATCTACACCGCCCACTGGGACCACTTTGGCCGCGGCCCCGACACCATGGAGGACCCGATCTTCAACGGGGCCTTCGACAACGCCACCGGCACCGCCGGGCTGATCGAGCTGGCCCGGGCGTTCGCGGCCCTTCCCAAACGGCCCGCCCGCTCGGTCGCCTTCCTCGCCGTCACCGCCGAGGAGCAGGGGCTGCTGGGTTCTGCCTACTACGCCGCCAACCCGGTGTATCCCACGGCGAGCACCGTCGCGACCATCAACCTCGACGGCGTGAACGTCGACGGCCCCATGAACGACGTCACGGTCGTGGGCATCGGGGCCTCGGAGCTGGACGACTACCTGGAGCGGGCCGCGGCCGCCGAAGGGCGTGTCCTGCGGCCGGACCCGGAGCCCGAGAAGGGCTTCTATTACCGGTCCGACCACTTCAGCTTCGCGAAGGTGGGCGTCCCCTCGCTCTACGCCGACTCGGGAATCGACCACGTCGAACACGGCATCGAGTGGACGCTTGAGCGGCGCGCCGACTACACCAGCAACCGCTACCACAAGGTGACCGACGAATTCGACCCGGCGTGGGATCTCACCGGCGCGCTCGACGACTTCGGGTTGCTCTTCCGGGTGGGCTACCGGCTGGCCGACTCGGACGACTGGCCCAACTGGCGCGAGGGCAACGAGTTTCGCGCGATCCGGGAGGCGGACCGGGGCGGTCGAGACTAGTACGATGACCCGTATCGTGCCGAATCGTCGCTCATCGCGATAAACTCGTCCAACTTTTCCATAATCGGATCAGCCCGCAGCCGCCTTCCGCGCTGGCTCCGCCGCGTCTCCCCCCTCTCCCGCGATGCTGGCCTTCAGCGCCGCCATGAGATCGATGATCTGAGCCTGCGGCTCGGCCGAGGGCGCCACGGTGATCTGTTCGCCGTCGATCTTCTGCTGGATGAGCTCGAGCTGGCGCTCGCGCACTTCATCCTTGTAGTCGGTGGGCTGAAATTCATCCGCGGTTTTCTGCTCGATCATCTGGACCGCCAGGTCGAGTTCCGCAGGGTTGATGTCCCCCTCTTCGACGGGCACTTCCTCCCAGGAGCGGACTTCGGCCTCGTAGCGCATCTGTTCGAGCATGAGCCCGTTCTTGTACGGGCGCACCATGACCAGGTACTGCTTGCCGCGGGTGGCGAAGCGGGCCACGGCGACGCGGCCGGTCTGCTCCAGCGCGGCCGCGAGCAGGCGGTAGGCGCGGGCCCCGCCCCGGTCCGGCCCGAGGTAGTAGGCCCGGTCCTGGTACACGCGCTCCACTTCCTCCGCCGGCACGAACTCGGCGATCTCGATGGAATCGGTCTTGGGCTGTTCCAGCACCTTCAGCTCGTCGGGCTCGAAGAGCACGAACTGGTTCTTGGCGAACTGGTATCCCTTGACCATGTCTTCCTTGGGCACGACTTCCCCGTTTTCGGGGTTGAAGTACTGCTGACGCACCCGCACCCCGGTCTTGCGGTCGACCCAGTTGAAGCTGACGCGCGCGCTCGACTTGCTCGTCGCGAACAGCTTGACCGGGATCGTGACAAGACCGAAGGAAATGCTGGAGGTTCCGATCGCTCGTGCGGCCATGATGTCCCCGGGAATCGGTATCCGAAACTGGCAGGGGAGGTTACATGATGGTTGACGGGGCAGGCAACCGGAAGGTGAGGGCCGCGGAGGGTTGTCCCGCCTCTTCGGGGTCGCGCGGGCTCCGGCCGGGCTCCGCGTTCGCATGACTCCGGGGCCCGGCAAGACGTCCGGCGACAAGCTCGCCGAGTACCGCGCCAAGCGGCAGGCCTCCCGCACTCCGGAGCCCTTCGGCGGAGCGGCGCTCGCCGGGAGCCGCCTGTTCGTCGTCCAGCAGCACGACGCCACCCGCCTGCACTGGGATTTCCGGCTGGAGCTGGACGGGGTACTGCTCTCGTGGGCCGTGCCCAGGGGCCCTTCGCCAAACCCGCAGGACAAGCGCATGGCCGTCTACGTGGAGGACCATCCGCTGGATTATGCGGAATTCGAAGGCGTGATTCCGGAGGGCAACTACGGGGCGGGCTCGGTCATCCTCTGGGACAAGGGCGTGTGGGTGCCGGTCGAGGACCCGCGCGCCGGGCTCGAGAGCGGCAAGTTGCTCTTCGACCTGCGCGGCTTCAAGCTGAACGGCCGCTGGACGCTGGTGAAGACGCGCCAGTCCGAGAACTCGTGGCTCCTGATCAAGGAGACGGATGCCTGGGTGGATGAGCGGGGCATCGAGGCATACCCGGTCGAGTCGGTTTACTCGGGGCTCGCCGTGGACGAGGTCGCGCATCCGGAGCGGCGCCAGGCCGCCGTGGAGGCGCGGGCCCGGGAGCTGGGAGCGCGCGAGGGCCGCGTCGAGTCGCGCACGGTACGTCCGATGCTCGCGACTTCGCGAGACACCCCGTTCTCGCGCGAGGGATGGGTGTTCGAGATCAAGTACGATGGCTACCGCATCATCGGCGCGCGCGAGGGGGGCGAGGCGGTGCTCTGGTCGAGGAACGGGAACGATCTCACCGCCACCTTCCCGGAGATCGCCCGAGCCGTGCGCGGTCTCCCCTTCGGCCATGTGATCGTGGACGGGGAGGTGGTGGTCCACGACGCCGCCGGCCTGCCCAGCTTCGCGCGGCTGCAGAAGCGGGGCCGCTTGCAGAACCACGCGGACATCCAGCGCGCGGCGGTCGAGCTTCCCGCGCGCATGTACGTTTTCGACCTGCTGGCGGTGGGCGGCCTGGACCTGCGCCGCCTTCCCCTGCTGGCCCGCAAGCGGGTGCTGCGCGAGGTGCTGCCTCCGGCGGGGCCGCTCCACTACTGCGATCACATCGCGGAGGCGGGCGAGGTGATGTACGAACACGTCACGCAGATGCGCCTCGAGGGCATCGTCGGCAAGAAGGCCGACAGCATCTACGTGCCGGCCCGTTCGGGCTCCTGGATGAAGATCCGGGCGGTCGAGACCGGGGATTTCGTCGTGGTCGGATGGTCGGAGCCACAGGATGCGCGTCGCGGGCTCAGTTCGCTGCACCTGGCCCGGTATGAAGGAGACACCCTGGTGCACGCGGGCAGCGTCGGCACGGGCTTCACCACGGAGCAGCTCGGCGAATTCCGCGAGATGCTTCTGGAGATCGAGGTCGCGGAGTGTCCGGCGACGGGGGAGGGGATGTTCGTGGCCGGGCGGGTGCAGCGCTGGGTCCGCCCGGAGCTGGTGGCGGAAGTGCGCTACAAGGAGTGGACGGAGGCGGGCCAGCTGCGCCATCCCTCCTTCGTGCGCTTTCGCGAGGACAAGCAGCCGCGGGAGTGCTTCCTGGAGGGAGGGCCGGCCTCCGCCGAGCCGCTCGCCGAGCCTCTGCCGGTGCGCAGGCCGACCGTCGAACGGGAGGTCCACTTCACCAACCTGGACAAGGTGTTCTGGCCGGAGGAGGGGTACACCAAGGGCGACCTGATCGACTACTACCGGGCCATCTCGCCCTGGCTGGTTCCGTATCTCGCGGATCGCGCCCTGGTCATGACCCGCTACCCGGACGGCATCGACGGCAAGTCGTTCTACCAGAAGGATGCCCCCGAGTGGGCCCCGGAGTGGCTGCGCACCGAGACCGTCTTCTCCGAGAGTTCGGGGCGCGATCTGAACTACTTCGTCGCCGATTCGCCGGAGGCCATCCTCTACATCGCGAACATGGGCACCATTCCGCTGCACATCTGGCACAGCCGCCTGGAGACGCCTTCACGTCCGGACTGGTGCGTCCTGGACCTGGATCCCAAGGAAGCCTCGTTCGCCGACGTGATCGAGGTGGCGAAATGCATCCGCAGGGTGTGCGAGGAAGCCGGGCTGCCGAGCTACGTGAAGACCAGCGGGTCGTCCGGGCTGCATGTGCTGATCCCGCTTGGGCGGCGCTGCACCTACGAGCAGTCGCAGCTGTTCGGTGGGGTGATGAGCCGGGTGGTCGCCGTCGAGCTTCCGGAGATCGCCACGGTGGAGCGGCGGGTGAGCCGGCGGGAGGGGAAGGTCTACCTGGACTACCTGCAGAACGGCCACGGCAAGCTGATCGCGTCTCCCTTCTGCGTGCGTCCCAAGCCGGGCGCCCCGGTTTCAATGCCGCTCGAGTGGGACGAAGTGGCGGACGGGCTGGCCATCGAGCACCACACCATCCGCACGGCGCCCGCGCGCATGGCTGCCCTGGGAAGGGACCCGCTGGCGGCGGTGCTGGAAGAGGAGCCCGACCTGGTAACCGCGCTGGAGCGGCTGATGGGCTGGTTCGGTTAGATCCGGATGGGCCAAGTCAGCCGCCGTGCTCGCGGGCCGGTCGGGCCGCGCCACCCTCGGCTAGCCGGCCGAGCCGCCTCCGCGCTTACCTGTCATCCAGGCGGCGACGGTATCGGCCACCTCCGCCATCACCTCCTCGTGGGTGCGTCCACTTCTCTTGAGCACCTTGAACGAGTGGTCCCCGCCCTCGACCACGTGGAGGGTCGCGCGGGCCCCCAGCCCCTCCACCACAGGGCACAGGAAGTCCAGGTTGGCCAGCCGGTCGCGCGTGCCCTGAACGAACAGCAGCGGGAGCTCGACCTGGTGCAGGTGCTCGCTCCGCTCGATGCCGGGCGGTTTGCCGATGCCGTGCAGGGGGAAGCCTAGGAAGGCGATCCCGCGCACGCCCGCGAGCGGCGTGTCCCCCGCGGCCAGCGAGGTCATGCGGCCGCCCATCGACTTGCCCCCCGCGAACAGCGGCAGGTCGGGCGCGGCCGTGTGCGCCGCCTCCACCCCCCGCCGCACCGTGGCGGTCAGGATGCGCTGCGGGTTGGGATACCGCCGCCCCGCCTCCATGTAGGGGAACTGGTAGCGCAGCGTCGCGACCCCGCGCTCGGCCAACAGCCCCGCCATCTCCTCCATGAAGATGTGCCGCATGCCCGCGCCCGCGCCGTGCCCGAGAACGAGCAGTGCGCTCGCGTCGAGCGGCCGCTGCAACAGCGCCGAGACGGAACCGCCGGCGACCTCGAAGGAGAGCAGACGAGCCTGGGTCATCCGACGAGCCTCCTCATCCACCGCTGATCGCGGGCAGCACGAAGACTTCGCTTCCGGCCCCGACCGCCGTCTCCAGCCCGCCCGTGAAGCGGATGTTCTCGCCGTCCACGAACAGGTTCACGTGGGGCCGCAGAGCGCCCTGTTCGGTCATCAGGCGGTCGTACAGGCCCGGGTGGGACGCGCGCAGCGCGCCGAGCACCCCGCCGACCGTTCCGGCGCTGTGCGCCACCACCACCCCCCGCCCCCCGGCCAGTTCCCGCAGCGCCTCTGGAAGCACGATCCTCACGCCTGGGCCGGCCGTGGCCGCCCGCCTTGCCCCCGCCGCCATCCCGTCGCCTCCGCCCCGCGCCGCCGTCTCCGCCGCCATCAGCCCGCGGCCACGCATGCCTTCACGCACACCACCGGCGGGAGCCCGTCGCGGACCAGGTCCCACGAATCGCCGTCGTCCCGGGAGGCGTACACCTTGCCGCTTCGGGTACCGAAAAACACCTGTCCGGGCGCCAACGTCGCCAGCGCATCGCGCAGCACCGTCTCGTAGGCGTTCTCCTGCGGCAGCCCCTCGGTGAGCGGATGCCAGCTCGCCCCGCCGTCCCGCGTCCGGTACACCCGCAGCTTCGCCTCCGGCGTGCAGCGAAAGCCGTCCGACTCGATGGGCACGATGTAGACGGTGTCGGGATCGCGCGGATGCATCGCCATGGCGAAGCCGAAGTCCGACGGAACCCCGTTGGCGATGTCCGCCCAGGTCTCCCCCCAGTCCTCGCTCCGATAAAGGCCCCAGTGGTTCTGCAGGAAGAGCCGTCCCGGGTTGGAGGGATGGTGCGCGATCTTGTGCACGCACTGGCCGAACTCGGGATGTTTGTCGGGCAGAAACTCCGCGCGCACGCCGTGGTTGCGCGCCACCCATGTGTCGCCGCCATCGTCGCTCCGGTACGCTCCGGCCGCGGAGATGGCGATCATCAGGCGCCCGTCCGGCTCGCCGTCCCCGACGATGGTGTGCAGGCAGAGCCCGCCCGCCCCCGGCTGCCAGCGCTCGCGGTGCGGATGGTTCAGCAGCCCGTCCACCGGCCGCCACGTCGCCCCTGCATCCCGGGACTCGAAGAGGCACGCCGGCTCGACACCCATGCGGATCACATCCGGTTCGGCTTCCGAACCCGGCCGGATCTGCCAGATGCGCTTGAGCGACAGCTCCGACTCCTTTGGGAACCTGACCGAGCGCTCATCCTTCCCGGACCAGCTCGCCCCGAGATCGTCGGAAAACCGGAGCGTGGTCCCCCAGAAGGGGCTGCCCGGCGCCGCCCACAGGCGCGATCGCCCGGCGCGATCGTCGTACGCCATCGCGTAGACTTCCTCGCCGGGAAAGTGGGGGCCGGCAACATCCCAGCCGCCGTCGCCACCGCGTGCGCGGGCCAGGAAGGCCCCCTTTGTCGTTCCCAGCAACAGGACCGTCTCGCCGGCGGAAACCTCAAGACTCATCGACATCCTCAAGTCTCCTTCTCCTGCATTGTTTCCCACATTTCTGGTGCCTTTTTCCCACAACTCGGCGCTGTTTTGCACATGGCTTGCGTCATTTTCGCGCATCGCCGCATCGTTTCCGTGCATTGCTTGCGTCGTTATTGCCGGCAGTCACCGGGCTTGCGGTGTCTCGCCACGCGGTCCATGGCGCCTCACCGCGCACCTTCGCCCATCGTCCTGCCCTCGCGATGGCCCATTCTGCGGCCGTTGAACACTATCGCGAACGGAAGCGGACACAAGAGCTGCCAGCCGCTCGTCTCAGCGACCGGAGCGCAAGCCGCAGCGAGGGCGGGACGGCGCTCGCCCGTCCGGTCACTCTCCGGGCGCTCGCTCCCTCGTCTGGCGCATCCCTCGACCGCACCGCATCATTCCGCCATGTGCATCTGGACGGGAACCAGCGGCTTCGCCTACAAGGAGTGGAAGGGGCGGTTCTATCCGGAAAAGCTGCCCGCGCGCGCCTTCCTCTCGCACTACGCCGGCGAACTCCCCGCCGTCGAGATCAACAACACCTTCTACCGGTTGCCGAAGGTCGACCTCCTGGAAAAGTGGGCCGGTCAGGTGCCCGAGCGCTTCCGCTTCTCGATCAAGGCATCGCGCCGGATCACCCACTTCAAGCGGCTCGGGCTCTCGAGCACCGACGAGACCATCTACCTGGTTGAGACCTGCGCCACTCTGGGGCCCCGCCTCGGCGTGATCCTGTTCCAGCTGCCCCCCAACATGAAGAAGGACGCAGGGCGCCTCGCCGCGTTCACCGAACTGCTTCCGGACGGCACCCGCGCCGCGTTCGAGTTCCGGAACTCCTCCTGGTTCGACGACGAGGTGCGGACTCTGCTGGCCGACCGCGACTTCGCCCTGGTGCACGCGGACGTGGACGAGCCACTGACGGGCGTGCCCCCTGATGCGCCTCTGGCGTCCGGCACCTGGGGCTACCTGCGCATGCGCCGCCTGGGCTACACCCGCGACGAACTGGAGCGATGGATGGAGCGCATTCAGCGGCAGGGCTGGGAGGACGCCTACGTCTTCTTCAAGCACGAGGACGAAGCCGCCGGCCCGGCCATGGCGAAGGACTTCCTTGCGCTGGGCGCCCCGGCCTCAGACGGAGCCGGCGATCCGGAGTAGCACGTCCCGTCCCCGCCGCGTGAGGCGGTACTTCTGATTCTTCGCCCTCGGCGCGTCGGGGCGAGTCATTTCGACGAAGCCGGACGACATCGCCGGCCGCAGGTAGTTCTTTCGGAAGGATGGCCGGTGCGAGAGATCCATCTCCGCCATGAGGGCGACCGCAGCCTTCGGGCCCGCCTTCAGGGACGCCAGCAGGCGGTCTACTTGGTCGCTGGCTTGGTCGCTCGACGCAACCCACCCTCCGGGTTGGCCGTTTGAGGGGTCGACTCCCGTAATCTAGTATTCCTGGGACAACCGACGACATCACACTCGCCTGGACGAGGGGGAGCGCACCCATGCCCGAGTCACGAAGAACCTTCCTGAAGCAGTCCGCGGCCACGGTCGCCGCGGTGTCGCTGCCGAGTTGCGCTCCGACTTCGGAGGGGCGTCCGGACGTCTTGGTCCCGGCCACGCTCGGGGCCGTCGCGGAGGCAATGCTGCCCGAGGAACTGGGAGCGGACGGGCGCGCACGGGCGGTGGCCGCCTTCGAGCTCTGGTCGGAAGGGCTGGAGCCGGTTGCGGAGATGGCCCACCCCTACCTGGTGCCGGAGACGGTCTACACGGGTCCGGATCCGCGTCCGGGCTGGGCCGCGCAGCTGCGGGGGCTGGATATCGAGAGCGGCAAGCGCTTCGGGAGCGCCTTCGCCGAGATCGGAGTGCGCGAGCGGCGATCGCTCCTGGAGGCGCATGTGCTCCGGGCTGGTCCCGACCTCGGCCGGCCCGCGAATGCCGGGCACGTCGCGGTCGCGCTGGCGGCCCACTTCTACGCCTCCCCGATCGCGACCGACGTCTGCTACGGCCGGGCCATCGCCAAACAGCAGTGCAGGGGGCTCGCGGGCGCCGGTGACGAACCCGCCCCGCTGCCGGGAGTCGCGTCATGAGCCAGGTCATCGAGAGCGACGTCTGTATCATCGGAGGCGGGATCAGCGCGGCCATGGTTGCCGAGCGTATTGCGGAGACCACCGAGGCATCCATCACGGTCGTGGAGGCAGGGGGGCGCACGGCGTCCCTGGAGGAGAGGACCGCGACCCGGGCGCGCATGCTCGCGTACGGCGAGAACCCCTACCCGAACGACCACATCCCCGGCCAGACCGGCACCGGCGAGATGTACCAGTCGATGGTCCTGGGGGGCGCGGCGATGCACTGGGGGGGTGCCGTGCCCCGGTATTCGCCGGAGGATTTCCGGGTGCGCTCCCTCTACGGGGTCGGGTATGACTGGCCCATCTCCTTCGACGACCTCGAGCCCTTCTACCAGGAAGCCGAGGAGCGCATGGGCGTGGCCGGCGAGCAGGGGCCGTCCGAGTACGACCCCCGCTCCAAGCCGTATCCGATGCCACCCCTGCCGCTCTCCTGGAACCTCGCGCGCATGCGTGAGTGGACGGACGCGGCGGGGATTCCGTTCTGGACCCAGCCCTGGGCGCGCAACACCGAGCCCTGGCAGGGACGCAACGTGTGCCAGCGCTGCGACACCTGCGCGGTGTGTCCGACGGGCGCCAAGTACACTCCGGATTTCGCCTTCGACCGGCTGCTGGCCGCCGGGCGCATCCGGCTCCAGGCCCGCACCCTGATTCGCTCCCTGGACCTCGAATCGGGCGCGGATCGCATCGAGTCCGCCACGGGCTTTCATCAGGACGCCCCCGACCAGCCCGTTGAATTCCGGGCCCGAACCTTCGTGCTGGCGGCCGGTCACGCCTGGAGTTCGCATCTCCTTCTGATGTCCGCCAACAGCCGTTTCCCCAACGGTCTGGCCAACAGCACGGACAATGTGGGGCGCTACATGACCGGGCACTGGTTCGCCAGCGGTTTCATCGAGCTGCCCATGAGGCTCTACCCGGGGATCTTTCCCAACAACAGCCTGCTGTCGCACCGCTTCGCGAGCCCCGGGCCGCTAGACCGCTACCTGCGTCACGACATCCGGCTGTGGGAATCGACCGTGGGGCGCGAAGCCCGGCTCGCCACAGACGACGGCCGGCCCCTCTGGGGCGACGAGGTGATGGCGGACTGGCGCGCGCGCACCCGGTCCAGCGCGACCGCGCGCATCCGGTCGTACTACGACGTGGTTCCCGACCGGGAGAGCCGCCTGACGCTCGATTCCGGCATGCGCAACGCCCACGGCGACCCCATGCCCCGCATCGACTACCTGGCGGGCCAGGCCACCCTCGACCTGGAACCGCACACGCACGAGACCCTGCTGGGCCGCTTCGACGAGCTGGCGCGCGCGGCGGGCGGGCGCATGATGAGCACGGGGGCGTCACGCCTGTTCGAGCATCCCGGCGGGGGCTGCCGCATGGGCGACGATCCCGCGACCAGCGTCGTGGACAGCCGGGGGCGCACCCACGACCACGAGAACCTGTTCGTGGTGGGCGCGCCCACGATCGTCACGAGCGGATGCGCCAACGGGACCCTCACCTTCTGCGCGCTGTCGCTGATGGCCGCGGAGGAGATCGCGAAAGGGTAGCCGGGGATTCCCGCAGCTACATGGCCGCGTCCCCGGGCCGACGCGTTCCCGGGGTCAATATGGCCGCGCCGGCCGACGCGTTCCCGGGGCCAATGGGGCCGACCCGGGCCAACGCGTTCCCGGCGTTACATGGTCGCGCCCGCGTGCTCCTCGAGCCATTCCGCGAACCTGCGTTCGCGCCGGCCCTCGCAGGCCCGGCGATGCCAGGCGTCGCTCGCGAGCAGTGAGAAGCCCAGCGTGGCTTCGCAGAACACCATCTGTTCGCGCGCGGCGTCAACCTTTCCCCAGCTCATCGCCTCGCGCAGGGTAGACCCGGACAGCGCGCCGTCTCGACTGTCCGCGACCGTGAGCTGCACGGCGTACCGGTGCATCGGCACCTCGGCCGGCGTCGCCGCGCCGGTCCCATCCTCTGCATCCGCTGCCCCCCGGGAGGCAGCATCGTCCGAGACTGCCGGCCGCCCCGGGGACGCATCTTCCTCCTGGAGCATTTCCGCGGCCACGACGATGTCCTGGGCGAAGTTCTTGGGGACGCCCCCTCCCAGCATCAGCAGTCCCGACGCCCGGGAGGCGAGTTTGATCCGGGTCAGTTCGAGGAAGTCCTTCCCCGAGTCCAGCGACACCGCTTCGCGTCCCTCGCGCGCGGCCGAGGCCTGGTGCAGGACGATGCCGAAGCCGGCGGAGCAGTCGCTGAGGGCGGGGACGAAGATCGGCACCCCTTTCCGATATGCCGACAGCACCACGGATTCCGACGTGGGAAAGGCGCCGTCGAGAAAACGACCCATCGCGGTCAGGACTTCACGCGAGGAGTGGGGGCGCGGCGGAAGCCCATCGAAGATGCGCCGCATCGCCTGATCGCAAGCGCGCAATTCGTTCTCGTCGATGTACGTGTCGTAGATGCGGTCGATGGCCAGCTCGCGCAGGCGCTCGTCGGACACCACGGGATGCTCGGGCGAGCCGGGCGCCATGTAGTGCCGGAACCCCAGAGCCTCGAAGAAGTCCTGATCCACCATGTTGGCGCCCGTCGACACCACCACATCCACCATGCCGGAGTCGATCAGCGTCACCAGCGCTTTCTTGAGGCCGGCGGACACGAGCGATCCCGCGAGCGTGAGGATTACCGTGCACTCGCGGTCGGCGAGCATCTCGGAACAGATGTCCGCCGCGCGCGCCAGGTTGCGGGCCTGGATGGCCGTGCACCGGTACTGATCGATGACCGGTCGGGCGTCGAAGGCGCGGATGTCGACGTGTTCCACCGGCCGTGAGAGAAGGTCGCGCCTGGAGAGATCGTTCACGAGAGTTCCGGGTACGGGAAAGCCGCTGGGGGGACCGATAACCTGCCGGAATCGGTACCGCTTCGATACCTGCGGCACCCCGGGACCGATCGTCCATCGGGCCATCGGCTCCCGGGCCGTCGCCCGCCAGGCCCGTCGGCCGCGGCGGGCGAACGAAGCGCCGGAGATCCGTTGTCGGCGCGGGCCGGTCGGCAATCGGCGGCATTCCTCCATTCCCGGCACCGCTGGCGGTGAACGAGATTGTCCGGGGTGACGCGACCCACCTGGTTTCGCCGATCGAGGGCGCCAAGGCCCACAGGGCAGGGCTTGACGATTCCGCAGATTGGCATATCATGTGCATATCAATGATAGTATGCCATTTTGTCATGTGGCGTCTGCCAAAATGGCAGATTGACCCATGCCCCCGCGCCAGCGCTCTGCCAGAATGTCAGACCGACCCGCGCACCCTCGCCAGGATTCTGCCAAAATGTCAGATCGACGAACAGCTCCCGCGCAGCGCCGGGCGGCGATCGCGGAAGTCCTGGAGAACCGGGAAGTCGGCAGCCAGGCCGAACTCGTGCGTCTGCTCGGTGAACGCGGGATCATGGTGACCCAATCCTGCATCAGCCGTGATCTGGCCCGGTTGGGAGCGATGAAGGGTGCGGGCGGCTACAGCCTTCGGCCTCTCAACCTCTCCGAGGAGGACCGCCGCACGCTCTCGAGCTACGCGCGCGCAGTGCACCCGGCGGGTCCCAATCTCACGGTGGTGCGCACAGCGACCGGCGCCGCCCAGCGCATCGCTCTCTTTCTGGACCGGATGGGCTGGAAGGAAGTCCTGGCGACCCTGTCGGGGGACGACACGATCTTCATCGCGACGCGCAACCGCAGCGAACAGCGCGCGCTGGTGGGTCGGCTGCGCCGCGAAGCCGGCCTGACGGGCCCCGGGAGCCATGGCAATGCGTAGCATCGTCATCGACAAGCTGGCGTCCGTCGCCTGGGACCTGGGCACCGAGCGCGAGGTCCGCGTGGGCGACCGCATTCCCAGCGAGGAGGGCGTGATGATCGCGGTCGAGGTGTTGAACGAAAAGTCCTCCTACAATCAGCTGGAGCTGGCCAGCGGACGCATGGCGCGCGTGCGTCGGGGCGATGTCATTGTGGGCGCGCTGGGCCACCGCAAGGCGCTTTTCGGCTACTCGGGGCACGTACCCGAAACGACGCGCCCCGGCGACATCGTGCAGGTGCTGAACATGGGCGGCGTGCTGGGAATATGCGACGCCGTCAATGCCTCCCTCGGGCAGCCTTTCGACGCGCGCGTGCTCGGGGTGGTGCTGGAATTCCCCTATCTCGGCGAGCGCGTGGGCGTCCCGGCCCGGGTGGGCGGCGATCCACTGGACACCCGGCCCGGACTGGAACTGGAAGGCGTTCCCGTGGTAGCCCTCGCCGGCACCTGCATGAACTCCGGCAAGACGGCGGCGGCGTGCGCGGTGATCGGGCGTCTCCGGCACATGGGATATGTGGTCGACGGCTTCAAGGCGACCGGGGTCTCGTTGCGGCGGGACATCCTGGCCATGGAGGACGCGGGCGCCCGCAACACCGCCATCTTCACCGACTTCGGCGTGGTGAGCACCGGTCCCGGGAATGCGCCCCACCTGGCGCGCACCATGTTGCGCCGCCTGGCGAACGAACGACCCGACGCGATCGTCTTCGAGCTGGGGGACGGAATCCTGGGGGCATACGGCGTGGAAGCCATCCTGCGGGACGACGCGGTGCGCGACAACATCTCGTGCCTGCTCCTGTGCGCGTCCGATCCGGTCGCTGCCTGGGGCGGCGCGAAACTACTGAGAGAGGAGTTCGGGATGTCCCCTGCTTTCATCACCGGGCCCGCTACCGACAACAGGGTCGGGCTCGACATCATCCGGGAAAGGACCGGGCTGGAGGGGGTGAATGCGGTAACCCACGGCGCTCGCCTGGGAGACGCCGTGGCCGTCCGCATCGGGCTTGCCGCCCATGCCTGAGTCCATCCCCGCCATCGTCCTGGGCGGATCCGGCTACGTGGGCGGCGAGCTGCTGCGCCTGCTCGCGTCCCATCCCTGCATCCGGCCGGCCGCCGTCGTGTCGCGAAGCCGGAGGCACGACCCGGTGGAGGCGGCCTTCCCGAACCTGCGGGGGGTTTGGCCCGAACTCCGCTTTACGTCTCTGGACGAGTTCCCGGACACCCTTGGAGATCGCTGCGCCATCTTCTCGACGGCCGCCCACGGAGCCAGCGCGCAGCTGGTCGACCGGGCGCTAGGCATGTGCGAGGGCCGGGGGTGTGTCCCGAGCGTCGTCGATGTCTCGGCGGATTTCCGTTTCCGCGACGCCGACGCGTATGAGGCCGTCTACGGCATCGAGCACGGCGCCCCCGAACGCATGTCGATGTTCCGCAGTCTGTTGCCGGAACACGCCTCCCAACGCAAGCCCCGCCACGTCGGCCACCCGGGCTGTTTCGCGACCGGCATGCTGCTCGCGGGCATGCCGCTCATGCGCCCCGGCCTGGCCGAGCCCCGCCTGATGGTCAGCGCAGTCACGGGAAGCACCGGGGCGGGCCGCGCGCCCAGGGCGACCACCCACCATCCGACGCGGCACGCCAACATGTTCGCCTACAAGCCGCTCGCTCACCGACATGCGCCCGAGGTGGAGGGGATCCTGCGGGCGTTGACCGGGCGCGGCGTTCAACTGCATTTCGTGCCCACCTCCGGGCCCTTCGCGCGCGGGATCTACATGGTCCTGCAGGCGCGGCTGCTCGGCGGCGTCGACATCGGGCGCGTGCGCGAGGCCTATGCGGATCACTATGCGAAGGCGCCCTTCGTGCACTTGGTCGATGCTCCGCCGAGGCTCAAGGACGTGGTGGGCGGCAATCACGCCCATCTGTCCCTGGCGGTGAACCGTGGCACGCTGGCCGTCACGGTGGCGCTCGACAACCTGGTCAAGGGCGCCGCGGGCGGGGCGATCCAGTGGATGAATCTGCTGCACGGGCTTCCCGAAACCACCGGGCTGACCCATCCGGCGCCGGCGTGGATATGAACGTCCAGCCAACGGCACGCACCCCGGGCGCGCGCGGCGCTCACGCCGGAGCGACGCTCATCCCCGACGCCCGCCAGGCGGAAGCGCGGCATCTGGCGCAGGTGTACGGGCAGCTGCCGGTGGAGCCGGTGTCGGGCGAGGGCGCGTATCTGCGATGCGCGGACGGACGCCGTCTCCTCGATCTCTACGGCGGGCACGCGGTGTGCGCCCTGGGCTACGGCCACCCGCGAGTGCTGGAAGCCGTCCGCAGGCAGGCGGGCGACCTGATGTTCACAAGCAACGTCAATGCGCTCCGGGTACGGGCGCGCGCCGCCGACAAGCTGGCCGGGTTCGCGCCGGACGACCTGGATTGCGTCTTCTTCGTCAATTCGGGCTCCGAGGCCAACGAGAACGCCCTGAGATTGGCCTGCCGGATGACGGGCCGCGGCCGGGTGGTCGCGCTGGAGCACGGTTTTCACGGCCGCTCGGCGGCGGCGGCGGCCGTGACCTGGCGGGCCCGCGAGCGCTGGTACGGCTTCCCCAACACCCCGTTCGACGTGACCTTTGCGCCCCACGACGATGCGGCCCGCGCAGTCGCCGCCATCGACGGCGAGACCGCGGCCGTCATCCTCGAGCCAATTCAGGGGATCGCGGGCGCGTACATGCTCGAATCGGACTTCGTGCGTGCCCTGCGCGCCGCCTGCGACCGCCACGGCGCCCTCCTCATCGCGGACGAGGTGCAGTGCGGCATGGGACGGAGCGGCAAGCCCTTCGCGATCGAGCACGCCGGCGTCGTTCCGGACATGCTGACCACCGCGAAGGCGCTCGGGGCCGGGTTTCCCTGCAGCGCGCTGATCATGTCGCGCGCCCTGGGCGATCAGCTGCGAGTCGGGGACATGGGGAGCACCTTCGGCGGCGGGCCGCTTGCGTGCGCGGTCATCGAAGCGGTGCTGGACACCATCCGCGACGAGGGGCTTCTGGAGCGGGTGACGATGCGGGAGGAGGAGATCCGCGCCAGCTGCGTCACGGGCCCCGTGCTCGGGATTCGTGGCCGCGGCATGCTGCTCGGGCTCGAGTGCCGGACAACCGCGCGCGAAGTCCGCGACGCGCTCCTGGAGCGCGACATACTGACCGGGACCAGCTCGGACCCGGCGTCGCTGCGCGTGATGCCGCCCCTGACCCTGCGGGCGGCCGAAGTGGCGCAACTCGCCGAAGCCCTGCGCGCCCTGCCGGAGGAGCAAGCGTGAAGCGCTCGCGGGCGACCGACCGGGGTTTTGCCGGCCTGCGTGCGGCCGCACCCTACGTGCGCCTCTTCCGCGAACGCATCTTCGTCCTCAAACTGGGCGGCGAGATCCTGCAGAGCTCCGGGCGCATCGATGCTCTGATGGAACAGGTCGGGATCCTGAACGCCTTGGGCGTGCGGCTGGTGCTGGTGCACGGAGGCGGGCCGCAGTCGACCGCTCTGGCGCGCCGGCTGGGCCACGAGCCGCGCATGGTGGCAGGCCGCCGGGTGACCCGCTCCGAGGACCTGCGCGTCGCCACCCAGGTGCTGAGCGGCGAGGTGAACACGGCCCTGCTGGGCGCATGCCGGAAGCAGGGGATTCGGGGCGTCGGCGTCTCCGGGGTCGATGCCGGTCTGGTGACGGCCACGCGGCGTCCTCCCGTGCAGATGGAGGGCGAGGGCCCGGATCCGGTGGACTTCGGCTTCGTGGGAGACATCGAGTCCGTCGACCCCTCGTCGCTGCACGTCTTCCTGGACCAGGGATGGGTGCCGGTGGTGAGCCCGCTTTCGGCGGATTCCGAGGGGCGGCTCCTGAACATCAACGCCGACACGGTGGCGAGCGCGCTCGCGCAGGCGCTTGAGGCCACGAAGCTCGTTTTCACCATGTCGGCGCCCGGCATCCTCCGGGATCTGGAGGATCCGGCGACCCTGATCTCCTATCTGGACTTGGCGGGGCTCCG
The DNA here is from genome assembly GCA_965208255.1 of Longimicrobiales bacterium. Taxonomy (GTDB): domain Bacteria; phylum Gemmatimonadota; class Gemmatimonadetes; order Longimicrobiales; family Gaopeijiaceae; genus BD2-11. The sequence continues at coordinate 4,648,347 of OZ242324.1, read as the reverse complement.
CGACCTGCGCGAGCAGGGTGTGCTCGCCCGGGGCATGCTCGCCAAGGCGGCGGCCATCGAAAGCGCCATCGACGGCGGTGTCCCGCGCGTACATCTCATCTCCGGCAGCGCGCGCGACAGCCTCCTGCGCGAAATCTTCACCAACGAAGGGTCGGGCACGCTGGTCGTGAAGGGCATCGGCACGCTGTCCAGCGACGAGCAGGAGGCGGGGGTGGGGCCGGACGGCTAAGCCCGAGGTCTCGTGGGCGTTCCTGGTTGCACTCACACATGACTTCCATCGGGGCCCGGAGCGCACCTTCCGGCGCAGCGGGCCCTGCGCTACCTTGATTTCGGTATGTGTTCGGTTTGGGCGAGGAGGTTCTGTTGGCAACAGGCACCGGAATCGAATGGACGGACGCGACCTGGAATCCGGTCACGGGGTGCACGCGCGTCTCGCAGGGCTGCGAGAACTGCTATGCGGCGACGCTGGCGGGCAGGCTTCTGCGAACCGCATATCTAGCACAAGCACCAGTTGTCGATTCGGACATCACGCGCGCCGATCCATTCGCCGTGCGCATCTGGCCGGAGCGACTGACACAGCCGGAGAAATGGCGCGACTCTCGAATGATCTTCGTCAACAGCATGAGCGACCTGTTTCATGCTGATATCCCGGCGGAGTTTGTGCGCGAGATCTTTCGAACAATGCTGCGGGCCGACTGGCACACCTACCAGGTACTTACCAAGCGTCCGAGCCGCGCCCTGCGGTTCTGGAAGCAGAACCAGGATCTCTTCGATGGCGGGCCCTTGCCTGGGCATATCTGGCTTGGGGCCTCGATCGAGGATCAGTCGGTGGCCTACCGGGTTCGCCATCTGCGGAGTGTTCCCGCGATGGTTCGATTCCTCTCCTGCGAACCGCTCATCGGTCCGCTCCGGCTCGACCTCACCGGCATTCACTGGCTGATCGCCGGCGGTGAGAGTGGTCCGGTGAGGCGCCCGATGATGGCCGAGTGGATCATTGAGCTCCGCAATGAGTGCCAAGCCGCAAACGTACCATTCTTCTTCAAACAGTGGGGTGGGCGTACTCCGAAGGCCGGAGGCCGGGAGCTTGAGGGCAGGTTGTGGGATCAGATGCCCCGGGTGGCTGTCGGCTAGTGCGTGAAGCCGGCCCTGACGGGGCGATTGCTTGCGGCCCGGCCGATGACGGCCACTACACCCCGACCGTAAAGAGGCACTCGCTCCGCAAGATCGAGTTACATGACCAGTATGTGTCGCTCTTCAGCCGGTCCATGAAGAAGAAATGGCCCCAGCGCGCCTATCTGGGGCTGTATTCGGGAGCCGGAAGAGCGCTTGTGGAAGAAACAGGCGAGATCGTTGATACAACCGCTCTCTCGGCCATCAAGGTCCGTGACCCCCTCACCAAGTACATCTTCGTCGATAAGGATCGCCACTGCATCGAAGCACTCGAGGCCCGCATCAGCGCTCTGGATGGAGACTACGATGTCACCTTTATCCAGAAGAACGTCCCGGATGCCGTACCCGACATCATCGCGGCGATGCCGGAATTCAGTAAGAGCGAGGGTCTGTTGTCGTTCTGTTTCATTGACCCGTTCTCCGCGGAGTTGGACTTCGAGATCTTCCGAACTCTCGGCAAGTTCAAGATGGATTTCCTTGTCCTTCTCATGCTCGGGCGTGACGTAAGGACGAACTTTCGTCGCTACTTCGAAGACAAGAATGATGCTCGCATTGCTCGTCTCATCGACGACGACAACTGGCGGGCGGACTGGATCGCGGGAGAGTATCGACCCAGCAACCTGATTCGCTTCATGCTAGACAAGTTCAATCAGGCCATGACCAAGTTAGGGTATCGACCCCAGAGGCCTGACGATGCTCATCCAATCCGATTGCTGGAAAGAAAAAACGTCCTTCTGTACTACCTGGTGCTCTACAGCGAGCATGATCTTGGACAGAAGTTTTGGAGTGTCGCTCGGAGCGCGGTGGACGACCAGTTCAGCCTGACCTTGAAGTGAGTCAGCTCCCCGGACCCTCGAACATTCCCTCCGGCATCTCCAGCGACGCTTCCATGTTCTCGAAGTTGACGCGGGAGTAGCCGACGGAATCCGGGCGGGCGGGCGAGAGGAGGAGCGGTCCGTACCGCGTCCATTCCGTCCAGGCCAGGGTGAAGGCGGGCTCCGGATCGCTGGCGTTGCGCCAGTGCTGCCAGTACGCCATCAGGCCCGTCTCGGGGTCGACCCAGCCGCGGTACTTGTTCTGCGGAGTGCGTCCGACGGCATCGAAGGTGAGTTCCACTACTTCGTACGCCCGGCCGTCCATCCCCCTCTCGCCCAGATAGACGGTGTTGACTCCGGGGTCGGCCCACTTGTAGGGCATCAGGAACCAGTAGGTGTCGTTGATGAAGCTGCCGTGGGCGCGATCGGCCAGCGAGTCGGACCGGGCCGGGTCGGTGACGAGCTCGCCGTCCAGCCAGATGCGCTCGCTTCCTGTGGGATCGTTGGTGTCGATCACGGCGACCATCTCCTGGCCGCCCGCGTCGCCGACCATCCGGTACATCCCGCCCCAGACATCCCAGCGGTGCCCTCTGCGCGAAGGCACGTCGCCCCCGCGATCCACGACCCGGTCGAAGGCGATGTACCGCACGCGCTCCCATCCCCGATCCGGCGCCATCTCTTCCATCATGCGGCTGTAGATGCGCTGGAGGTCCGGGTCCTCGAAGTACGTGCGGGGTCCGTCGTCCGCCGGAGCGCACGCCACCATGGCCAAGGCTGCGATGGCAACCACGGCAGGAGCGAGACGCGTGGGCAGGGCGAAGATGAAGTGTGTGAGGCGCAGAGAGACGACACGCATGGGCTCCTCCATGTACCGATGGGCCAACACCCGGAATACTAGACGCGGGGCTGCCCGTCTGCCAGCGCCGACGCGGCAGGCGCTTCGCGCTAGCCGTCCCTTGCTCTGCCCCGTCGGAACGAGAGCGCGACGAAGCGCAGGAGCGTGAACACGCCCGCGGCCAGCCCGATCCACAAAGCCACTCGCGCCACCTCGGCTCCGATGAAGCTCCGGGTGAAGCCGAAGAAGGTGAACAATGCGACGGTGACGGTCACGAATCCCGCTCGCTCCCATGGATCAAGCTTCAAGTCGGGGGTCTCGGGGCCCGCCGGGAACGGACGGGTCGTGAAGAGGCTCCGGAAGCGGCCATAGTCCCATGCCAGAAGGTAGAGCACCGCGAGCAGCATCAGGACGGTGACCAGGATGGTGCCCGCACCGAAACCGACGCCTGTGACGATCGCGACGATGCAGGCCATGACAGGGAGAAACAAGAGGGCACCCAGGTGCGCGAGTGCCGGAATGAGCAGCAGAACGCCCGCGAGCACCTGCGCCGCGCCCATGAAGTTCCAGAAGACGCCGGTCTGGTACATGGCTTCGAAGAACGCCCCGATCGGGTTGCTCCCGGGCAGGGTCGTGAAGCGCTGGCCGAGCAGCTTGACCATCCCCGTGGGAATGAAGCCGGCGGCGAGCAGGATCCGGGTCAGGACCGTGAGTCTCAGAAGGAACCGCTTCGACCGCAGCCAAACGAAGATGCTGTCCGGCATGGAGGCTGGCATCGTCGATCCTGGTTGCGTCGGATTCCCGCTACTCCGCCGGCGAGTACAACGCCGTGGTCAGGTAGCGCGCGCCGTCGTCGGGGGAGATGGCGGCGACGCGGTGGCCGGGCCCGATCTCTCTCGCGACCTCGAGCGCGGCGTACACAATGGCACCGCTGCTCATCCCCAGGAAGAGGCCCTCCTCGCGGGCGAGGCGCCGGCCCAACGGGAAGGCGTCCTCTTCGTAGACCGTGATCACGCGGTCGAGGAGCGTGAGGTCCAGGTTTTCGGGGATGAAGCCCGGTCCCATTCCCTGGAACTGATGCTGGCCCCGCTCGCCCCCCGAGATGACGGGCGAACGTGCAGGCTCGACCGCGACCACCTGGATGCGCGGATCCATCTCCTTCAGGAAACGGCCGGTCCCGCTGATGGTTCCGCCGGTGCCCGATCCGTACACAAACACATCGATGCGCCCCTTCATGTCGGCCCAGAGTTCCGGTCCGGTGGTCTCGTAGTGGATGCGGGGATTGGCGGGATTGGAGAACTGGTCCGGGTAGAAGGCGCCGGTCTCCGCCGCGATGCGTTCGGCTTCCTCCCGGGCCGCCAGCATGCGGCGTTCGGGGTCGGTGAGCACGAAATCGGCTCCGTAGGCCTTGAGGGTTCGCTTGCGCTCGGCACTCATGGAGGAAGGCATGCACAGAATGAGCCTGTATCCGCGCCAGGCCGCGATCTGGGCGAGGCCGATGCCGGTATTTCCGGACGTGGGCTCGACGATGGCGCCCCCGGGCTTGAGCAACCCTCGCGCTTCGGCATCATCGATCATGGCGCGCGCGGTCCGGTCCTTGATCGATCCGGCGGGATTCATGCCCTCCAGCTTGAGCCACACCTCCGCCATGTCCGGCTCCACGACGCGCGCGAGGCGCAGCGTCGGCGTCCGTCCGATCAGTGCGTCGATCATGGTGGCGCTGTTTTCTCGCGGAGGAATGCCGGCCGTTGTGGGCCGGGCGATGGCCTAGCCGGACGCGGCCTTGTCCAGATCAGGGTGCGTCCGGTGGTGATCGGTCGCGTCCTGATACGCGCGTGCCACCGTCAGCAGTTCCGTCTCGCGGAAGGGCTGGGCACAGAAGGTCATGCTGGTGGGGAGCCCGGCTTCGTTGAACCCGTTGGGCACCGCCAGGGCCGGATGGGTCGCGTAGTTGGTCATGTTGCTCGCGTTGCGGCCGTGGCTGTAGGGCGGGGGCTCGTCCGACTGCTGGCCGCGCGGGCGGCGCGGACCCCTCGGGATGAGATAGACATCCACGCCCGACGTTGCCTCGGCGAGCTGCATCATCATCATGGTGCGCGCCCGCTGCGACTGGAGGTACTCGACCGCCGGGATCACCCGCGCGGCGCGCAGCCCGTCCGCCCGGGTCTGGCGACCCAGCAGTTCCGCTCGGCCGGAACGCAGCAGCTCGTCGAAGAAGACCGCCATCTCCACGTTGTGCGCGGTCACGGTGACCGACCATTCGGGGATGTGGATGGGCGTCAGCATGAAACCCAGGGACTCGAGTTCCTCGAGGGTGCGCTGGTTGGCGCTCCGGTAGTCGGCCTCCTCGATTTCGTCGAAGGCGGCTTCCAGGTAACCCACGCGCAGCCGGCCGGCGTCGCGGGTGCCGTCCCAGTTGAAGGGAAGATCCTGGACGCTCAGGTCGAGGCCGTCCTGGCGCGAGATCGCCCGCATTACCAGGGCGCAGTCCTCGGCGGAGCGGCACATCGGGCCCAGTCGGTCCTGGGTCCAGGAGAGGGCCATCACCCCGTACCGGCTGATGCGGCCCAGCGTCGGCCGCAGCCCCGTCACGCCGCAGCGCGATGAGGGTCCCAGGATCGAACCGCTGGTCTCGGTTCCGATCGAGAAGCCGACCAAGCCGGCCGCCATGGCGGATCCCGGTCCCGCGGAGGAACCACCCGAGCCCGTCGACGGGTCCCAGGGGTTCATCGTCTGGCCCCCGAACCACTGGTCTCCCCCGGCCAGCTCGCCGGTGGTGAGCTTCGCGACGAGGACGGCGCCCGCTTCGCGCAACATCTCGATGATCGACGCGTCCATGTCGATGACCTGGTCCTGGTAGGCAGGCGAGCCCCAGGTGGTCTTGTAGCCGCGGGTCGCGATGATGTCCTTTGCGCCCCACGGGATCCCGTGCAGCGCCCCCCGGTAGCGTCCGGCGGCGATCTCCCGATCCGCCCCGCGCGCCTGGGCCAGCCCCAGCTCGTCGGTGAGCGTGACCACGCAGTTGAGCAGCGGGTTGTAGCGCTCGAGGCGCTGCAGGTACATCTCCGTCAGTTCGACCGAGGTCAGCTGCCGTGTGCGCACGAGCTCCGCAAGCTCGCGCACGGTCCAGAAGGCGACGTCCTCCAGGTTGGAGGGACGCTCGATCCTCGGCAGGTCGCTCATCCTGAACGGCGCGACCGACCGGTCCACCTGCATTCCGGGGACGAGCGGGTTGAAGTGGAAGGGCGGCGAGATGTCGTTCGGGATCTTCAGTTCATGAAGTTCCTGATAGTCGTCCAGCCGGTCGTTCACCGACTCGACCATGCGCTCGCGTTCCTCCTCGCTGAACTCGAGGCCCGAAATCGCCAGGGCGTCGTCGAGCATTTCGGCGGTTATTTCGCGGGCTTCGGCCTCCTGCATTCTGGCCCAGAGAACGCCGGGGAGCAGGGTTGCACCCAGTCCGGTTCCGGCGAAATGCGCCATGAAGCGCCTGCGGGTGGTATTGGAGTCGAGCATCGGAGCCTCCGGTCCTGCCGTCTGTGTGGGGGATCCTGGAATAATGGTGCTCGCGACGCAGAGGCGCCAACCGCGCCGCCCGTTCGCGGAGGGAGCGTGCTCCGGCAGGGCCCGGGCGTGCAGACGGGTGGTGGGCGCGAGGATCCGGTCCGGCTCCGTCTACCTCGATCCCGTCGACTCTTCTTCCAGCGCCATGACCAGACCGCTGCGAATCTTGGGCTGGAACCAGGTCGACTTGGGCGGCATGATGCGATTCTGCCGGCACACCGCCGCAAACTGCCGAAGGGTGACGGGCGCGAGCGTGACGGCGTAGCGGTACTCGCCCCCGTCCACGCCCGCCTGAAGGAAGTCGAGGTCGCGGTCTCCTCCCACGAAGTTGAGCCGATGGTCGCTCGGGTCGGCGATACCGAGGACGGCCTCGAAGAAGTTCCGCTGCACGATGTCCGCGTCGATGCACTCGACGGCGTTGTGCTCGTCGTAGCTGTCGGAGAGGGGGCTCAGGCGGTACCAGCGCCGACCGATGCAGAGGCCGATCACGTGGGTGCGGGCGGGCTGATGCGCTTCTGGGGCCTCCTCGATGGCAAAGCGTTCGCGAAGACCCTCGAGCACCGCCTCATCATCCAGGCCGACATCGCGCACCAGCCGGTTGTAGGGGGCCAGCGACATGCGCGCCATCGGGAAGAAGACGCACAGGAAGTGTTCGCGGTCGAGCATCGCCGCCGCTGCACTGCGGTGGTTGCCGTCGGCGACGTAGGCTTCCGGTTCGGCCGCCATGAGCGCGATCAGTTGCGCCCGCGTGGTTGGGTCGTCGACCAGCCAGATGTCGTGGCGGCAACCGCGCTCGTCGTGGGCGCCGTGGTCGCGTGGGCGACCCGATGCGATCTGGTCAAGGGCGCGCGCAAACTGTCCCGACGCGTCGGGAACGGCGCAATTGACGGTGCCGATGAAGGCGGACGTGGCGTCGATGAGCCGAGCTCGCCCGCGCGCCTTCGGCTCACGGATGCCCTCGTTGCGGATGATGGGGGCGGCGGGGGTGGCGTCGGTCCGGATTTCGCCGATGCGGGCCATGCCTCCGAGTCCGATCTGGTCGATGCCGGGCCGGGCCGGGTCGTCGATGCGGTAGATGTAGAGCAGGTCCTGCGCGACTCGCACGCTCTCGCTACCGGCGAGCGCGCGCATGGTGACCGCGGCCCGCTCGAGCGCCGCTGGAGAGTCGGCGGCCACTTGTTCGGTGGCGTCGGGATCGCAGTGCGGCATGGTCACCCGAAGCACGCTCTCGGGCGTCCGCCGGATGAGCTCGCGCACCTCGTCGTCGCTCTGGAACTCGTCGTAGTTGGGGGCGCTGACGCGGGCTGCCGCGGGCGAGTCGACCGGCACGAGCGCGCGGCGGATGGGGCGGATGGTGATCACGGGCTGGGGGGCGTGGGGATGTGAGGATCGGCGGGTGGCCGGGAAGATCGCGCCGGGACGGAAGGGCGGCAAACATGCCGGATGGGCAGATGCCGGCGCGAAAGCCTCGGAGTTCGCGGGAGGCTGCGCTGTCGGCGGAGCCGATTCGGCGTCCGGGCTTTCAATCCACTGACTTGCGGTGGAGATTGTCCGCATGTGGAACCTCTCCCTGGTGATCCGACCGCGGTGGGCCGATCGATGCGTTGCTGTCGCCGCGCTCCTGGTGGGTGCAGGGCCGGCGTGGGCGCAGGCAGGTAGCGGCGCAGGCAGCCTGACCGACGTGCCCGGCATCCGGGTGGGGCATCATACCCTGGCGCAGCGCCCCACCGGATGCACGGTCGTGCTGGCGCCCGAAGGCACGGTCGGGGGCGTTGACGTGCGGGGAGGGGCGCCGGGCACGCGCGAGACCGACCTGCTGGACCCGGTCAACACGGTCGAGATCGTGAACGCGGTCGTGCTCGCGGGCGGGAGCGCCTTCGGGCTGGACGCCGCCAGCGGGGTGGTGCGCTACCTGGAGGAGCAGGGGATCGGGTACGCGGTGGGTCCGGTCGTGCGCGTGCCCATCGTGACTGCGGCCATCCTGTTCGATCTGGGCGTGGGCGGGGACTGGACGGTGCGTCCCGGGCCCGAGTGCGGCTACCAGGCGGCAACGGGAGCGACCGCGGGCGCGATCGAGTCGGGGAGTGTCGGGGCGGGCGCGGGCGCCACCGTGGGCAAGCTGGCGGGGATGGGCCGCGCGATGAAAGGCGGGGTCGGGAGCGCTTCGCTCACGTTGCCGAGCGGGCTGGTGGTGGCCGCCCTGGTGGCGGTCAACGCCGTGGGCGACGTGATCGACCCCGCGACCGGTCAGGTCGTCGCGGGCGTGCGCAGCGAGGACGGGACCACCCTGGCCGACGCCCGCGTCCTGCTGCGCGCCGGGTCCCCGTCGGGCGGGTCGGCCGGGCAGAACACGACCATCGGGGTCGTCGCCACCAACGCGCGCCTCACCAAGGCGGAGGCCACCCGGGTGGCCCTGATGGCCCAGGACGGGTACGCCCGCGCGATCTACCCCGTGCACACCCCGGGGGACGGTGACATCACCTTCTCGCTGGCGACGGGCACCCTCGCCGAGGACGCGCGGGTGACCACCGGACAGGTGGGCGCGCTTGCGGCCGAGGTGGTCGCGGCGGCCATCCTGGACGCGGTGCGCAGCGCGACCTCCCTCCCCGGCCTTCCCGCCGCGGCCGACCTGCAGACGCCGCCGCCCGACCCGCAGATCCCCCCACCCCCCCGCCCGTGAACACCACCCTCCTCCTTCTCCTCGCCTACTCGGCCGGGCTGATCGCCCTCGGCCTGTGGCTGGGGCGGCGGGTCTCGAGCACGGGCGGCTTCTTCGTCGCAGGCAGGTCGCTCGGACCGGGACTGCTCTTCGCCACCATCCTGGCCGCCAACATCGGGGCCGGCACCACCATCGGGGCCGCCGGCCTCGGCTACCGGGACGGTCTCGCGGGCTGGTGGTGGGTGGGCTCCGCCGGGGTCGGCACGCTGGTACTCGCGCTCTGGGTGGGCCCGCGCATCTGGGCGGTCGCGCGCGCCCGCGGCCACCTCACCCTGGGTGACTATCTCGACGACCGCTACGGTCCTTCGGTGCGCGCCATCATCGCCGTGCTGCTCTGGCTGGGCACGCTGGCTCTGCTGGCCGGCCAGCTCATCGCGATGTCCGATATCTTCATGGTCGTGGCCGGGTGGCCGCGGGGGTGGGGGGTGGTGGTGGGGGGGATCGTCGCCACCGCCTACTTCGCCGCCGGCGGGCTCATGGTCGCCGCGTGGGTCAACCTAGTGCAGCTGGTCGTCATGGTCGCCGGCTTCGGCATCGCCCTCCCATGGGCGATGGCAGCAGCGGGCGGCTGGGAGGCGGTGGCCGCCGCCGCCCCCGCCGACGGCCTCAACTTCTGGCACGGTGGCGAATCCGGCTGGATCTACCTCGCCCTGGTGGCGCCCGGCTTCGTCATCTCCCCCGGCCTCATCCAGAAGGCCTACGGTGCCATCGACGCCCGCGCGATCCGCATCGGCCTCGCCGCCACCGCGGTCGCCCTCCTCCTCTTCGCCGCCGTCCCCCCGCTCCTGGGCATGATCGCGCGCGTCTACGATCCCGCGCTGGCCGACCACGAACTCGCGCTCCCGCTCGTGCTCACCGTCGGCGTGCCCCTGTGGCTCGGCACCCTCGGCCTCGCGGCCGTCTTCTCCGCCGAACTCAGTTCCTCGGACGCCATCCTCTTCATGCTCTCGACATCGCTCTCGCGCGACCTCTACCGTCGCTTCGTCCGCCCGGACGCCTCCGACGCCTCCGTACTGCGCGTCGCCCGCATCGCGGCCCTGACCGGCGGCGCGCTGGGCATCCTCCTGGCGGCCGCGCTCCCCGGCGTTATCGAAGCCCTCACCATCTTCTACGCCCTGCTCGCCGTCAGCCTCTTCGTGCCCGTCCTCGGGGGTCTCTACACGCGTCGCGCCGGCTCACCCGAGGCCCTCGCCTCGATCGCCTTCGGGGTGATGCTCTGGGTTGCCGTCCGAACCGGCCTCGTCGACAACCTGCCGCCGCTGTTCACCGCCAGCGTCGTCGGCCTGCTCGGCTCCGCCATCGCGTTCGGCGTGGTGCTGGCCGCGCGTGCCATCCTCCGCCGCTCTCCGGGATAGCATCCGCCGAGCCGCCGCGGGGCGCTCACATGCTCAACCGGGACGGCACGTCGGAAACCCGGGGCCTCCCATCGGCGGAAAAACCCCCTGCGGACCGCCCATCCTGCCCTACAACCCGAACCTCTGCCCCTCGGTCGCCACCGAGAACCCCCGGCTCACGATCTCCCGGGCCTCTGCCGAACCCTCGTCCAGCGCCGGGTTGGTGTTGTTCAGATGGATGAACACGACCTCGCTCTCGCTCCGCGCGACCTCCTGCAGCAGATCCATCGTGTGGGGCACCATCGGATGGGGGATGTCCTCGATGTTCCGCCCCGGAACCTCCCCGGGGCTGTAGAAGGAAGCGTCCAGCAGCGCCACGTCCACGCCGCGCACGACTTCCGCCACGTCCCGGTCCCACGCCTCCCAGCTGTCGATGTCCGGGAGATAGAGGAGGGACCGGCTCGGGCCGCGGAAGGTCCAGCCGACGGTATCCGAGAACTCGGGGCGATGCGGGACCCGGGTCGCCATGGCGGAAAGCGAATCGCTGATCTCGTACCAGCGGTCGAATTCAACTGGACGCAGGTCCAGGCGTCCCTCGTCCACGAGCAGGCTCCAGGGGCCGTTGGATGCAAGAAAGCCCGCCATCTCGGGGCTGCAGTAGCACGGCGTCGGAGCGATCCCCAGGCCTTCCCGGCCCAGATGGGCGAGCCCCAGGTAGTGCCCCATGTGTCCGTGGGTCAGGAAGATGCCGTCGAAGGGGCGCCGCGCCTGCGCCCGCGCGCGAAATCCCGGGTCGTCGATCAGGTCCATCTGCTGCCGCAGATCCGGCGAGGCATCGACCAGGTAGTACCGCTGGGCGTCGGGCTCCACGATGGCGAGAGAGGACACGTAGCGGGGCCGCTCTCGCTCCCGTGCCCGGTCGCACCGGGGCGCGTAGCATCCCGTTTGGGGCATGCCCCCGTCCTGGGCCACCCCGAGCACCAGCGCATAGGGATCCGCCCGCCACGACGGCGCCAACCGCGGTCCGACGAACGCGGCTCCCGCGGCGGCACCCAGGAATTGCCGCCGCGAGATGCGCCCGCTGCCCTGCTCCCGCACCCCGCGCCCCTTCCGTGTTCCGCGCTCTTGCAACCATCTCTCCATTTCGATTGCTCCCATGTTCGCGAGCGGCGTCTCGGCCCGTCCCCTGTTGGCGGCCCGGCCACCGAGCCGCAGTTTGGATCAGCAGGAAACCGCCACGCAACCCCGGGGATGAGGCGCATAGCGCGATGGCCCAGGAAATCGAGCACAAGTTCCTGGTGCGTTCCGATGCATGGAGGTCCGACGCGCTCAAGGCGGGCGCGGCCGGCGTCCGCATCCGCCAGGGCTATCTCTCCACCTCGGCGAACCGCTCCGTGCGCGTGCGCACCGCCGGCGAACGGTCGACCCTCACGGTGAAGGGCAGGAAAGTGGGGCCCCGCGCCTCCGAGTTCGAGTACTCGATCCCCATCGAGGACGCCCGTCAGATGCTCAGCCGGCTATGCAGGCGCCCGCTCATCGACAAGACCCGCTACGACATCCCCGGGCCCGACGGTCTCACCTGGGAAGTCGACGAGTTTCACTCCGAGAACGCCGGCCTGGTGGTCGCGGAGCTCGAGCTGTCCCATGAGGACCAGGAGTTCGCCCGCCCCGACTGGCTGGGCGAGGAGGTCACCGACGATCCGCGCTACCTGAACACGAACCTGGCGGAGCGCCCCTTCACCACCTGGGCCCGCTGAGAGAATCCCCAGGCGGATCCACCGCGGGCGGATCCAACGCCTCCACCTCCACCCGCGCGGTCCCCTGTTCGGCGATCCCAAGCTTCAACGCCGCGACGTAGGAGAGGTCGATGATGCGCCCCTCCACGAACGGTCCCCGGTCGTTCACCCGCACCACCACCCGGTTGCCGGTGTCGAGATCGGTGACCCGCACGTAGGTGGGAAGGGGGAGCGTCTTGTGCGCCGCGGTCATGGCGTACATGTCGTAGGGCTCGCCCGTCGAGGTGCGCCGGCCGTGGAAGTTGCGGCCATACCAGGAAGCGATGCCGCGCTCCACGAAGTCCTCGCTGGTCTGCAGCACGCGGTAGCGGACGCCGAACTCGTCGTAGAAGGCAGGATTGCCCAGACGGGACTTGAACTCCTGCCGCGGCACCGCGTCGGCGGGGAGCACGGCGTCGGAAGGGAGCGTGCCGTCGGGAGGAAGCACCGCTCGCTGAGCGCGCGGCGTGTTCACACGGTAGCATGCCGGCGCCCCGACCAGGATGAGAACCAGCGCGAGCCGTGCCGAAATCCGACGAAAGCCGTCCAACATCACGGCAACCCTCGCCCGGATATCACCAGTAACTCACCAGTAGACATCATATATTGTCAGTACCATCTGAACCGTCCTGCAGCCGAGCCAGTCCTGCACCCGAGCCAATCCTGCAGTTGAGCCGGTCCTGCACCCGAGCCGGTCCCCACGCCCGCACCAGCCCTACGCCCGCACCAGCTCCACTCGCGTCTCCCCCAGCACCTCCCGCAGTTCCCGCAGGGTGTCCGCCTCCGGATTCACCCTCAGCGAGCGCGAGCGGAACCGCCGGTCACGCTCCCCGTTGCCCGACCGCCAGAGCACCTCCACCGGGGCATCTCCCGGATGTGCCGCGAGCACCTTCGTCGCCTCGGCGAACGCATCCTCCGGGAGCTCCGCGCCCCCGTCCAGCGCGATGCGCAGCGCGAGCCGCCCGGACTTGAGCAGCTCGTCCAGAAGCTCCACCTCGTCGAGGAAGATGGGCGGGTCGTCCTCGTCGCGCTCCCGGCCCGACACCTTGCCCCGGATCAGCACCGCCGCATCCTGCTGAAGAGGCTCCTTGCCAGCCGCCCAGGCGTCGCGGAAGGCGAGCACCTGCGCGGTCCCGTGAAAGTCCTCGATGGTGATCCGCCCCCACTCCGAGCTGTCCCGGCGCGAGATCTGGCGCTGCACCTGGGTCACGACGCAGGGGATTTCGACCGACGTGTTCGCGTGGCTGCCCAGTGTAGATGTGTTGACCCTGCGGAAGACGTGCACGGCGTCGCTGAAGCGGTCCAGGGGATGCCCGGAGATGAAGAATCCGAGCGCCTCCTTTTCCTTCGCCAGCCGCTCGCGCTCCGGCCACTCCGGCACGTTGGGCAGCTCCGGCGCCGGATCATCGGCCGCCTCCAGGCCCCCGAAGAGCGATTCCTGGCCGGCCTCCCGGTCCGCCTGGCGCGCGTTCACGTCGGCGTAGGCGATGTCGAGTCCGGCCACCAGCTGGGCCCGGTGCCCGAAGGCGTCGAGCGCCCCCGCCGCGATCAGCGCCTCGCACGCCCGCTTGTTGAGCGCGCGCGTGTCGATGCAGTCGAGGAAGTCGAACAGCGTCTCAAAACGCCCGCCTTCCGCCCGCGCCCCCAGCACCGATTCGACCGCTGCCGCGCCCACCCCGCGTACCGCCCCGAGCCCGAAGCGAATCTGGGCGCCCCCGGTGACCGTGAACTTCCAACCCGACTCGTTCACGTCCGGCGGCAACAGCTCGATGGGCTCCTCAAGTCCCGGAATGGACCGGTGCAGCTCCCGGCTCTCCAGGATGTACTTCACCACCTGGTCGGTATTCGAAAGCACCGACGACAGCAGCGCCGCCATGAACTCGGCGGGATAGTGGCACTTGAGCCAGGCGGTATGATAGGAGAGGAGCGAGTACCCGGCGCTGTGCGCGCGATTGAAGCCGTAGCGCCCGAAGGTCTCGATCTGGTTGGCGAGCTCGGTGGCGACCCGCTCGTCCACCCCCTTGTCCGTCGCGCGCTCGCGGAACGTCGCGAGCTCCGCGCGAATCAGCTCCGGGATCTTCTTGCCCACCGCCTTGCGCACCACATCGGCTTCGCCAAGCGAATATCCCGCGAGGATATTCACGATGCGCATCACCTGCTCCTGGTAGACGATGATGCCGTAGGTGGGCTTGAGCAGTTCCTCCAGCTCGGGATGCGGGTAGGTCACCGCCTCCTGCCCCAGCTTGCGCCGGATGTAGACGTCGGTCATTCCGGAGTCCAGGGGCCCGGGCCGGATGAGGGCGTTGGTGGCCACCAGGTCCTCGAAGCGGTCGCAGCGCATGGCCCGCAGCTTCCCCGTCGCCAGCGCGGACTCGAACTGGAACACGCCGGACGTGCCGCCCTGCGCGAGCATCCTGTAGACCCCCCCGTCGTCCAGGGGGACGTCGTCCATGGTCGGATAGACGTTGCCGCTCTCCGGATGGCGCAGCGCTCCGTGCTTCTGTTTCACCAGCTCGACGGCGTCGTGGATGATGGTGAGGGTGCGTAGACCCAGGAAGTCCATCTTGAGCATGCCGGCGTCGTCCACGCAGTTCATGTCATACTGCGTGACCACATCCACATCGTCCGCCGTGCGCTGGCGTGAGGTCCCCTGTCCCGCGGAGGCCGCTCCGTTCCCGCGCACCCCGCTGCCGCGCGACTGTATGCACACGGGGACGTAGTCCGAGAGCGGCCCCGGCGCGATCACGACCCCAGCGGCGTGCACCGACGCGTGCCGGCTCAGACCCTCCAGGGTGCGCGAATAGTCGAAGAGGTTCCGGTAGCGCTCTTCGGTCTCGTACATTTCCCTGACGTCGGGAATCTTTTCGAGCGCCTGCCCGATGGTCAGCGCCTGTCCCGGCTGGTTGGGGATCATCTTCGCGATGCGGTCGGTCTCGCTCGGCTTGAAGCCGAGGGTCCGGCCCACGTCCCGCACCACCGCGCGCGACTTCATGGTGCCGAAGGTGATGATCTGTCCCACGGCATCGCGGCCGTACTTGCGGCGCACATAGTCGATCACCTCGCCCCGGCGCTCGAAGCAGAAGTCGATGTCGATATCCGGCATCTCCCGGCGCTCCGGATTCAGAAAGCGCTCGAAGAGGAGGCCGAACCCGATGGGATCGATATTCGTGATCCAGAGCGAATACGCCACCAGCGACCCGGCGGCGGAGCCCCGCCCGGGCCCGACCGGAATGCCGTGCTCGCGGGCCCAGCGCATGAAGTCCCAGGTAATGAGGAAATATCCCGCGTAGCCGGTCTCGGCGATGACCCCGAGCTCATAGTCGAGCCGCTCGCGCACGTCGTCGGAAAGCCGATCGCCGTAGCGCTTCTTCGCCCCCTCGATGCTCAGATGCCGCAGATAGCCGTCACTGTCCTCGTGGCTCTCCGGCAGGGGGAATTCGGGCAGGAAATACTTCTTTTCGAACGAGACGTCGACCTGGTCGGCGATCGCCAGCGTGTTCTCGAGTACCTGGGGATGGTCCGGGAAGCGCTCGGTCATTTCGGGACCCGACTTGAAGTAGAGCCCCTCGTCGTAGCGCATGCGGTTCTCGTCGTCGTGGTCCTTCCCGAGCCCGATGCAGAGGAGGATGTCGTGCGCCTTGTGATCCTCCGCGTGCAGGAAGTGGGCATCGTTGGTGGCCACCACGGGCACGCCGACCTCGCCGGCCAGCCGGAACACCTTCTCGTTTACGGCGTCCTGGCCGGGGGTGTCGTGCCCCTGAACCTCCAGGTAGTACCGGTCCCCGAAGACGTTGGCGTGCCATTCCGCGGCCTCGCGCGCCGCCTCCCAGTCGTCCGCCGCCAGCCGGCGCGCCACTTCCCCGGCCATGCACGCGGAGGTGCAGATCAGGCCCTCCGAATAACGCTCGATCACCTCGCGGTCGATGCGCGGCTTGTAGTAGAAGCCCTCCAGGTACCCGATGGATGAGAGCTTGATCAGGTTCCGGTAGCCCTCGCGGTCGCGGGCGAGCAGCACGAGGTGATAGTACGGCTTCTTGATCTCGCGCCCGCCTACGCGCATCGGCTCCTTGTGGCGGCGATCGCCGGGCGCCACGTACGCCTCCATGCCGATGATGGGCCGGACGCCCTCCTTCTCCGCCGCCTTGCGGAAATTCCAGGCCCCGTAGAGGCACCCGTGGTCGGTGAGGGCCAGCGCCGGCATCTCGAATTCCTTCGCCTTGTGGACGAGATCGGTGAGACGGTTGGCGCCGTCGAGGAGGGAGAACTCCGAGTGGCAGTGGAGGTGGACGAAGGACAAGGGCGGCTCGGGGCTGGGGGGGGCGGGAACGGCGCCGGGGGACGCCGTCGGACCCTTAATAGACGCAGGAGAACACCCGGTGCGAAAGGGTTTCCGCAGGGGAGCCCGAGGTCGGTTAGCGTTGCTCCCGCGCGGATCGTGCCAACGCGAACACCTCGTCTACCTCGAGCGCCTGCATGCACCAGAAGGCGCCGCCACAGGTGGGCCGGTTGCCGCAGGGCGCGCAGGGCTGGAGCTGCAAAGCGATGCGGGCGCGCGCGTGGGGCGCTTCGCGGTAGGGGATGTTCGATCCGAACAGGAGCACCGATGGTCGCTCGAAGGTAACCGCGACGTGCGTCAGGCAGGTGTCCACGCCCAGGAAGAGCCCGGCGTGCTTCACCACGGCCGCCGCTTCGCCGAGCCGCGTCCGCCCGGTCAGGTCGATAAGCCGGGGCGGCGATGCGTCGCGCGCGTTTGGGTCCCCCGCCCGTACTTCCGCTGGTGCGACGCTCCGAGCCTGCGCTTCCGTGGCGGTGGCGATGCGCGCGGCAGCTTCGCGGTCGTCCGGCCCGCCCAGGAGGACCACGGGCAGGCCCAGCTCGTCGCGGATGCGTGCCGCCAGAGCGGCCCAGCGGTCCTCGAACCAGTGTTTCTGGGGTCGGGTCGTGAAGGGGGCGAGCGCCGCGTAGCCCCGCGTCAGACCGTGCTCGGCGACGAAGCGGGGCACGAAGCCCTCTTCCTCGTCGTTCAGGGCCAGATGCAGCGACAGCGCGTCGCTCGGAAGCCCGATGGCAGCGGCGAAGTACGGGTATTGCAGGGTGGTGCTCCCGGGGGCGGCACCGTGGCGGGGCACGGTGCCGGTCATCAGCATCCAGCTGCCCTCCTTCGAGCCGAGACCGATGCGCACCGGGGCGCCCGAGAGCCACGACACCCACCCACTGCGCAGAAGCCCCTGCAGATCGAGGGCCACGTCGAATCCGGGCGCCCTCAGCCGTGCCCGGAGTTCCCGAAACGCCCGCCAGAGCGCCCGCCAGCGTTTGGCGCGGATCATGGCCTTCCAGCTGGCGCGGTCCCAGACGATGATCTCGTCAACGCCCTCGTGATGTTCGATCATGCTGCGGGCGTGGGATTCGACCGCCCAGGCGATGTGCGCCTTCGGGTACCGGCGCCGCAGCGCCTCGACCACGGGGGACGCCAGCAGGACGTCGCCGCGCGCGGTCAGGCGCACGAGGAGGATCGCCCGGGGGGCGTTGGGGAGCGCGAACAGGGAGGTTGGCTCGGGGCGCTCGGATGTTCTTTCGATCGGCATGGCCATGCGGGACTACCGCCGAACAACCCGATGGCGGAGATTCGCGACGGGTAAATGATGACGACGGGCGAATGGTGACGACGGGCAAACCGTTGACGACGTGGAAATGATAACCCTTCGGGGACGGGCTGCGATGCTCCCCGAGGGCGAATGCGAACCGGGTCGCGGGCGGGTTGGCCTGGCTCCATCCGGGACGGGCAGGGTCTCAAAAGGATGCTCCGCTACGACATCGTCTATCTGACGGCCGCGCTGTTGGCCAGCCCGGTCGTGGTGGCTCGTCTGCTCGCGCGAGGGAAGTGGAAGACCGACTGGAGGGGCCGGTTCGGGCACGTGAGGGTGCTGGACGCGCCCGCTTCGTCCGGCAGCGACACCCCCGCCCGCCCCCACCCCGCGACCGTGCTGGTCCACGGCGTCAGCGTGGGCGAGGTAGCCGCGACCCGGCAGTTGGTCGACCACTTGGCCGCCCGCGCCCGGGTGGTCGTGAGCAGCACCACCGACACCGGGGTGGCGCGCGCGCGGTCGCTGTACGGGACCCGCCACCCGGTGGTGCGCTACCCCCTCGACCTCTCCTGGATGGTGCGGCGCTTCCTGGACGCCGTACGTCCGGACGTGGTGGCCCTGACCGAGCTGGAGGTGTGGCCCAACTTCGTGACCGAGTGCACGCGGCGGGGCATCCCCGTGTGCGTGGTCAACGGCCGCCTGAGCGCCTCCTCCTACCGAGGTTACCGGCGCGCGCGGGGGTGGGTGCGGCCGATCTTCCGCCAGCTCGCGGCCGTGGGCGCCCAGACCGAAACGTACGCCCGCCGCTTCGCCGACCTGGGTGTCCCCCGCGACCGGGTTCGGGTCACCGACACGATGAAATGGGACACCTCCGGGGGCCCTCTCCCGCCCCGACCCGCGACCACCGCCCCTGCCACCACGCCTCCGCCGACCGAAGCGCCCGCCACCGCCCCCGCCACCACCCCTCCCTCAATCGAAGCGGTTGCCACCGACCCCACCGCCACCACGCCTCCCGCGGCCGAAGCGCTCGCGGCGGCCCTCGGCCTCGACCGCACCCGACCCCTCATCGTCGCCGGCTCGACCGGCCCGGGTGAGGAGGAGGAGCTGATCGCCACCCGCCCCGCCGCCGCCCAGCTCCTCCTGGTGCCCCGAAAACCGGAGCGGTTCGACGCCGTCGCCGCCCTCCACCCCGGCATCCGCCGCCGGAGCCGCGGCCGGAGCAGGAGCGGCAACCCGGAAGGCACTGCACCGGTCGCCCAGCCTCCCACGGCCGACCGCGCCCAGTCACCCGCCGCCCGCGCCGCCGTCCAGGCCGCCGCTCCCACCGACCTCTTCCTCCTCGACACCATGGGCGAACTGGAGCTGGCCTACGCCCTGGCGGACGTCTCCATCGTGGGGCGGAGCTTCGTGCCCATGGGCGGATCAGACCCCATCCCCCCCGTCGCCGCCGGCTGCGCGACCATCATCGGCCCCCATCACGAGAACTTCGCGGACGTAGTCTCGGCGCTCGAGGCGGGCGGAGGCATCACAGTGACAGCCGCCCCGATGAACGCCGCCGCCCGCCTCCTCGAAGACACGGCCGCCCGCCGCCGAATGGCCCGCAACGGTCAGCGGGTCATCGAAGGACACCGTGGCGCCTCGGCGCGCACCGCGGACCTGGTGCTGGGGTTGCTCCCGGTCGACGCCGACCGCCCGTAGCGAGAGGCGACCTGAACCGTCAGCTTGTCCGACCGGGCATCTCCAGCGAACGCCCCGTCCTTCCATTCCTTCGCCCTCAATTCGTAGCGAGCGTTCTCTCGTGTCCACCGGCGGACCGCCCTCTTGAGACCACGTGGGCCGTCCTTCCCAGGCCCCAGGAAACGCGAAGCCGTGCCCAAGACGCGAAGACATCCTCGGAAGCCGAAGCACGACGCCTCCTACAAGCGGATCTTCGCACACAAACGCACCATGGCGGATCTCCTGCGCGGCTTTATCGGGGACCTCGCTCGCCACCTCGACTTCCCGACCCTGGAAAGGCTTCCAGCCAGCTTCGTCACAGAGCACCTCGGGCAACGGCACGCCGATTTGCTGTGGAAGATGCAAACCGCCGAAAGAAGATGGGTTTATCTGCTGGTCCTCCTTGAGTTCCAGTCGACGGTCGACTCCCGCATGGCTATGCGAATGCTCGACTATACGATCCGGGTTCTGCAGGGTCTCGCCCGGGATGATCTCCACTCCGACGGAAGATACCCGCCCATCCTTCCGCTCCTGATCTACAACGGCGAACGCCGATGGAACGCGGCAACGGAAGTGCATGATCTGTTCGCGCCGGTACCCCGCGAGTTTGTTGGCTACCTCCCCCGGCATCGGTATCTTCTGATTGACCTCAAAGCTCTCGACCCCGCCGTGCTTCCGGTCGAGAACGTGGTCTCACTGGTAGCGATGCTCGAGCAGGCCGACTCGCAGGCCCGGCTGGAAGATCTGGGCGCCTCGCTGGCTGACTGGCTGCGACGGGTCGGCGAGACGGAGGTGCTCGACAGCTTCGAGGCCTGGGTCACCCAGGTGCTGGTGGAACGAACCGGTCCGCAGGGCACGCTGGACCTGGATTTCACAACCGAGGAGGATGGCGGAATGTCTTCATCATTGGCCGAGCGGGTGAGAAAGTGGGGCGACGAGTTGAATCAGCAATGGCTGGAGAAGGGGATCGAGCAGGAGCGGCGCGCGGCCCTCGAACGGGAGCGTGCTCTGGTTCTCCGGCTTGTCGTCCGACGGTTTGGCTCGGAAACGGCGGACCGGCTCACCCCAATGGTTGCAACCCTTTCCGATCCTGAGCGCATCACGGCAATGGCTGAGGCTGTCATCGAATGCGAGACCCCCGAGGAGTTCCTCGCCCGAGCAGCAAGGGCCTGACAAGCGACGAAGCCGCGTTACCTCAGCTTCCCCTCCACACCACGCCCACCCTCAACCCCGTCTCGCCCGCGTCCAGAACCGTCGGGACCGTGACGCCCACCTCCGTGAACTGCGCGGTCCACTGCTCGTTGCAGTAGGGCGTGTGGCTGGCTTCGACGCGTAGCGCGAGCCGCTCCCCGAGCCCCTTCTCCACGCCGAGGCCGAAGGTGAAGGCCTGGTGGTTCAGGTCGCGCTCATCCGTTCCCGAAACGAAATCGGCGGGCCCGCAGCCGTCCGGCGACATGCAGCCGTTGAAGCGATTGGTCAGCTGCACCTGCGCGAGACGGATGCCCCCGAGCAGAAACAGCGTCGCATCCATCGACGCCAGTGCGCCCGGGCTGCCGCCGATCTCCAGAGTCAGGCCGTAGCTTCTCTTTCTGTCGAACGTCCATTGATCCGGCCAGCTCTCGCCGAGCAGATTGCGCCCCGGCGACTCCCCGACCCCCTCCAGCTGCCCGTCCACTGCGCCGGCGTGAAGCTCCGCGTCGACGCGCGCGCCCAGGTGGAATCCACTCCCGCCCAGAGGCGCCCGATAGCCGAGGAAAACACCGACCCCGGTCCCCCATGTATTCGCCGAACTCTCGTCCGTGACCCGTTTCCCGCGCCGCGGTGGAGGTACCAGCGTATTGGGCGCGGTATTGTCGACCGTCTTGGCCAGAGTTGCCTTGACGCGCTCCATCGGGAACAAGACACCTGCTCGGAAGCCTCCGTCCTGACCCGCAGCAGCCGCCGGGACCAGGAGCGCCGCAAGCGCAAGGAACACGACCCCTCCAACCGGCCCGCCACATCGTCGCATAAGCATCGTATCGCCCCCCCAGGCCACTCGATTTCGCCCCGATGACACCGCTCTACCCGTCGCGTGGCAAGGACCACCATTCGATACCGACCCATCGCTACATCTCCGCGCCCCGCCGCGTCCGCTTCACATCGCCGCGGCCGGCAACCCCTCCTCACATTCGAAGGAGTCGAGGATGTACTCGAGCTGAAGCATGTACTCGTACTTGTCCTTGCCCGGCGCGTAGAGCCACGAGTCGAGCAGGTACAGTCGATCCTGGCCGGGACACGCCTTCGTCCGTGTCAGAAACGGACCGGCGGCCGGCCAGGCGTCCGGGGGACTCTCCCAGATGCCGCGCAGCTCGTAGGCCTCGTCGTCCAGCCCGCGTCCCGGCTCCAGTTCCCCAGAGACCACCTGCTCGTCGGTGTAGTACGCCTGCGTCAGGGACAGACGCCAATCCAGGATGGCGGAGTCCGCCAGCGGCTCGGCGATCGGTGAACGCCATGTCACCGTGATTTCCCGAATGAGTTCGGCGGGACTGGGATTGTCGTTGCGAAACATGAAGACCGAATCCTGATAGTCCCATCGATAGACGCGCGGCAGATCGAGCATGAAACCGCCCAGGGCGCGCAGCGTGTCGGCCAGCACGGAGTCGCGTCCGGATACGAACATGCGCGTGTGCGCATAGGTGCGGTACTGCCCGTCGAAGAGTTCGCGCAGCTCCGCGACGTGCGCCTCCACCTCGGCCGCCCCGCCGCCGGGCGAAAGCACAAGGACGGTCACCAGCTGGCCCCGCGCCCAGACGTCGTACAGCTGGGTGACTCCGGGCACGCCGAGCGGCTCCGTGATCGCGATGTCACTCTCCTCCATCGCCTCCGCGACCCACGGGTCCTCCAGCGTCCCGATCAGCAGAACCTGCGTGAACTCGCGCAGGATCCCCCAGTCGGAGGCCAGGGGGTCCTGGTGGGTGATCTTGAAGGTCCGCTCGTCGCGCACGGTGAAGATGGTGGGCTCGAGGCCGGTCGTGACCGTCTCGCCCACTTCGTCCCAGAGTTCCATCGACGCGCCCACGATGATGCTGTTGACGTCGCCGTAGGCCCCGGTCTTGTCGCATCCTCCGACGGCGAGGACGCACGCCCCCAACGTCGCCATGTCAGTCAGGCGCATCATGCCGGCTTCCTCGGGCTCATCTGGGGTCTCCTCGCGGTCATGTCGGTTTCCTCGCGGTCATTGCGGTCGCGGTGGAGGCGATCGTTCGCAATCAGGCAGGTTGCCCGCGACACAGGGTCAGCCTCCTCGATTCGGTCCGGATGCTCGAAACCTATGGCGCGTCGGGAAGGGCGGGCAAACGCGCCTGCGCTTCGCCCGAGGGCGGGCGGGACCGGCATTTTCGACACCGTAGAGTTCGACGACACCCGGTGCGACAGAAAAGCGCCTTCGGTTCCGCGCTTGCCCTGCGGCATTTCCTGCCGAAAAGTAGGAACGTCCTCTACGATCCCCTAACTGCGGGAGTGCCCGCCGTGGAGAGCGCCAACGCCGGGTCGCTTCCTCCACGCCGGACCGACTTCCCGGGAGATGAACCATGCGGATCCTCATGACGCTCGCGCCGACCGTCGCGCTCCTCGCCGCCCTTCCCGATACGGTCGCCGCGCAGGCACCCTCGGCGGCCGACGCGGTCTTCGCGGTCAACAACACCTGGATGATGGTGGCGATCTTCCTCGTCTTCGTCATGCACCTGGGGTTCGCCACCCTGGAGGCCGGGCTGACCCAGTCGAAGAACACGGTGAACATCCTCTTCAAGAACATGGGGATCATCGCCATCGGGCTCCTCACCTACACCCTGGTGGGGTTCAACCTGATGTATCCGGACGAGTTCGCGCTCGGCGGGTTCCTCGGCTTCGACGGGCTCGGCATCTCGACAGACGCCGCCGGCGTGACGGCCGCGTACAACCCGGGCTACACCTACTGGACGGACTTCCTTTTCCAGGCGATGTTCGCCGCCACCGCCGCGACCATCGTGTCGGGCGCCGTGGCCGAGCGGGTCAAGCTCGGCTCGTTCCTCCTCTTCGCGACGATCTACGTCATGTTCGTCTATCCGGTCCTCGGGTCGTGGAAGTGGGGCGGCGGCTGGCTGGACGGGCTGGGGTTCTACGACTTCGCCGGTTCGACGCTCGTCCACTCGGTGGGCGGCTGGGCGGCGCTCGCGGGCGTGATCTTCCTCGGCCCCCGGCTCGGGAAGTACGTGAATGGCGAGATCCGGCCGATCCTGGGCCACAACCTCCCGCTGGCCGTCATGGGGATGTTCCTCCTCTGGCTGGGATGGTTCGGCTTCAACGGGGGTTCCGTGCTGAGCGCCGACCCGGGACCGGTGTCGTTCGTCCTCGTCACCACCTCGCTCGCGGCCGCCGCCGGAATCACCGGGGCGATGGCGACGACCTGGGTGGTCCACAAGCATCCGGATGCCTCGATGGTCCTGAACGGGGCGCTCGCCGGGCTGGTGGGGATCACCGCCGGCGCGGACGTGGTGAGCGTCACGAGCGCGGTCGTCATCGGCCTCATCGCGGGGGTGATCGTCGTCTTCTCTGTCGAGACGTTCGACCGGGCCAAGCTCGACGATCCCGTCGGGGCGATTTCGGTGCACCTGACCTGCGGCGTCTGGGGGACGCTCGCCGTGGGGATCTTCAGCGCCGATCACAGCGTCCTCACCCAGCTGGTGGGCGTGGCGGCCTGCGGCGCGGTGGCTTTCCCGGCCGCCTCGCTCATCTTCTTCGTCATCAGGAATACCATCGGCCTCCGGGTGAGCCCGGAGGAGGAACGGCGGGGCCTCGACCTCGCGGAGCACAACATGGAAGCCTACCCGGACTACACGATCTTCACGGCTCGCTGAGCCCACCCACACCAGACGGGAGTGCATGATGAAACTCGTGATTGCATACGTTCAGCCCGACCGCCTGCACAGCGTGAAGGATGCGCTGGCCGAGGTGGAGGTGAACCGGATGTCGGTGACCAACGCCCTCGGTTGCGGGCAGCAGGGAGGGTTCACGGAGACCTACCGGGGCGCGGATTTCGAGGTGAGGCTCCGCAAGAAGGTGCGCTTCGAGATCGCGGTAAACGACAATTTCCTGGAGCGGACCCGGGAGGCGATCATCCAGGGGGCGCGCACGGGCAACATCGGTGACGGTGTGATCTTCGTGCTGGACCTCGCGGAGTGCTACCGGATCCGGACGGGCGAGGAGGGCTCTCCCGCGATCGGCTAGGCTCCGCGCGCGGAGTGGTCTGCAGTTGCACTCTTCCGCACGGAGGCTGGCGGACGACGGATCACGCGATATAGTACGGTCTCATGAGGATGAGCCCACGCCCGCGCGGGACCTTCCCGGTTGCCCTGCTCCTTGCGGCCGCGGTCTGGATCGTCTCGTGCGAGAACCCGTTGTCGCCCGAGCTGTGCGGGACGCTCCCCGACCAGACCATCGCGGTGGGCGAGACGGTCGATGTCGACCTGTGCTTCCGCGACCCCAACGGGGAGGCGCTCGACTTCGACGCGTTCAGCTCCGACGCGGGCGTGGCCACCGTCCAGGTCGCGGGCGGCACGGTGACGATCACCGCGGTCGCCCCCGGCACCGCGGTCGTGACGGTGGTGGCGACCGACCCGGGCGGCTTGGAGGCGCGGCAGAGCTTCCAGGTCATGGTGCCGAACCGGCCGCCGAATGCCGTGGGAACCATCGACGACCGGGAGCTGATGGTGGGCGACTCCGCGGTCGTCGACGTGGCCGGCCTCTTCAGCGAGCCCGACGGGCAGCCGCTCGGCTATTCGGCGGCGGCGGCGGATCCGAACCGTCTCGCGGTCTCGATGGCGGGGACCGTGGCGACCGTGGTGGCGGTCGCGAAGGGCACGGTCGAGGTGACGGTGAAGGTGTGATGCAACGTTGTAAGTGGCGGTAATAAAACATCTTACAGAATTCGCTACCGGGCGGTTACCTCATTGCATCCCACTTCCCGAACGGGAAGCCAATCGACCGCATCGGAGGTTCTTGGACGGTAACCGTTCGGCCAAGCCGTGGTCTCGATCTCCTGCGGGTTTGCCCTCGACGGGGACCGAGCAATCGACGAAGCGCCCCCCTGGCACCTCCATCAGGACGCGAAGCAGAGAGCGAAGACGATACCCGTGGTGTCGGAACGATATCGTCGGATCGCCAGCCGGAGAAAGGGTTTTCGCCGCTGGCGAGCGCCTTCGGCTGGTTTGTCCGGGCGGCGAGCCAGCCGCCACGTTGATAGCTCAGCGGCGACACCGAAGCAAAGTGGCCTGATCGTTGCGGTGAGGACGCCGACCGACCGTTCTTCCAGGCCTGACCGAACAGTTACGCGCCCCCCCCGACCGGCCTCGGGACGCTCGGTTGTCCCATGGCAGCCCCGATCTTCCAATAGAGTTTTCCGACCGGTCACGCTTCCTCCCGCCATAATGCCTCGGCGCTGGAGACCCGGAGGGGTGTCGCTCATTCGATCATCGGCGGTTCAGGCCCCCGGCACAGCGCTGCATTGATGAACCTCAACCGACTCAACGCCGAGCGCATCCGTCACCTTCAGCACCAAGTGGTCCGGGATAACGGCCATGAGGGCTTCACCCGGAGCCAACGCGACCCGGCTGGCCGGTTGCCCTCGGGCATCAACGATGTCCCAAACCTCGTCCCGCCCATCTGGAGTCCGGCGTACCCATAGGAGATCGTCAGGTCCGTTCAAGAGCTCGAACACCGTTGGGTGGTATCTGGGGAAATCAACGGTTCGCCGTGCCACCTCTCTCAGGGGATCGAACACGCCCCGCTGTCCGAAGATTTCGTCCGGGATGGCGTTCTGAAACCAAAACTCCCTGTCCTGCTCGGTGACCTCGAAACGATCATCAAATCCCAGCGTAACCACCGACCGTCGCTGGCCATCGAAATCCAGAATCTGGACCTCCGAGTCCGATCCAGACCAAAACGCGACGCCACCGGAAACGGAGGTCCATCGCGGAATCGGCGCGTACGGCGGCGCGACACTCAAGCCCGGCGCTCCCGGTGCCGTAAGGCGCAAGGTAGTTGTCCTAGGGCGGTACACGACCACCGTGTCTTGGCGAACTGGATCCTCGTTGGCGCTGGCCCCGAACGACCGTGCAATGATCGACCTCTCGTTGCCCATGGGCACGGACGAGCCGAGCAGAACCGTGTCCCCCCCAGCCCGATGGATCCAGCGCGGAAAATTGGGAGGCATTCCGAAGTCCCGAAGCGTCACGGTCCGTTTCAGATCGCCCGTGAACTCGAAGATGGACAACCGTCCTTGATTGCCATCGAGCGCGTAGACATGGCGGCCCACCAACACTATTCCAGAGGCTGACTGGAATTCGCCGGGTCCTTGGCCGCTCCCTCCCCAGCTTCCCCGTCGGCGGCCGTCGGCAAGATCGAAGAGGTGGACAACCGGATAGGACTCAGTAAGCACGACCAGAAGAGAATCGTCGGCGCTCACCGCCCTCACATCGTTCCAAACGAGGTCATTCCCGTCGAGGCGGTAAGCCAGGTCGCGGTCAACGCACGTCTGCTGCCCAGCACCGGCTGCGGGTATCACAAGAGCTGCCACAAGAAAGACGATGCAACGCCGGAACCGAGCCATGTCCTTCGGTCTCCCTCTTCGCCTTGCGGTGGCGGCCCATGTTCTTGGGGCCAGTGTCTCGTTCCCCTCCTCATCAAGCCGTCAGGAAACGGCTTGCCTCCCATTGCCAAGATACGGCAGCATCTGCTTGGCGGCGAGAGAAACAGGCGGAACGTGCGCGGCATGCGAGGCCGCGTGAGACGCTGGCTCACGACCGTTTAGTGGTCCTAAGCCAGCCCACGCCACGTTGAACGTTGGCGGTCTGGCAATGGGGCTTTCCGGCCCCCTTAGACCCCCCGGCATTCCGCGCCGCTGCGGGGCAGCAGACGCGGGGGAAGACGCCGCCGCTGAACCTCGCCGGACGAACCTTGCCACACTCCCAAGTCGCCTCCGCACCCAAGACACAGAACTCAGGCGGCCCTATCTACGCGCTGGCAGCGGCTCCAGCCGCCACACGTCAACGTGGTCCAAGTCCATGTCGTCCTGACGGATTGTCGCGAGATGATCGCCCCGGAAGACGGGCACGGTTCGCTCCTTGTATGGGACGGAGGGAACGCTGCCGAGCAGCCTCCCCTCCGGATCGAAGAACTCCCAGCGGTTGCCGACGGCGCGAATCACTTCGACCCATAGCTTGCCGTCGGGGGAAACGAAGATTTCGTTGATGAACGACTTCCGATCCGGCCGGCTGTGGCTCCGGGGGTTACAGGAACCGCCCGGCCACCGCTCCATGGCTTCGTCGAACTCCGCACTGCCGACCGCCCACTCCTCGTCCAAGACCGGCTCGGCTGGCAGCG
Organism: Longimicrobiales bacterium; assembly: GCA_965208255.1. GTDB lineage: Bacteria > Gemmatimonadota > Gemmatimonadetes > Longimicrobiales > Gaopeijiaceae > BD2-11. Next base: position 4,620,437 of record OZ242324.1, on the reverse strand, counting down.
TGCGCTCGATCACCCGCAGGGTATCACTCTCGCCCTCGGTGACGGCCACCCGATAAGAATAGCCCCACGCGGAATACACCACGCCACCGGAAGCCGGATGTCGCACGAACTTTGCCCCAACCGTGTGTGGGTAGTAGCCGATCCTCCCGTCCTCCCAAGTGCAGAGAATCCCCTCGGTCTGCCCGGGAAGGCCCTCGGGAACCGCCGGGAAGGGCACGGTGTCGCCTGTGGCTCCGCCGCTGTCGAGGCCAACCCACTGAGCGCCGGGATCAGGATCGAACGCGAAGTAGAAGACCTCGTCTTCGCCGACAGGAAAGAACCGAATGTCTGCGGGTGAGCCGGTCAAGCCTCCCGTAATCGCTCTCTGGCCAAGCCACTCGCCTTCACCCGAAAACTCGCCAATGCGCCCTTGGTGCGGATCGAAGGTGAGAAGCCGGTCGCCGACCCAAGCCAGCGAGTAGAGGCTCCTGAACTCACCCGGCCCTTGGCCGTCGCGGCCAAAGGTGCGCACATGCGCCCCGTCGAAACCGAAGACGCGGACTTCGAGGTTGGTGTTGTCGGCAACGAACACGGTCTGGCCGGGACCCAAGGCGACGGAACTGACCGAACCGAACTCTTCGGGAGTCTGCTGTTCCGTGAGCGACTTGGGGCCGATCGAGACGGCCGGCGCAAGTTGCCATCGGGGCGGCGTGCCGGTGTTGGTGACGTGGACGACGCCACCGATGGTGTCGAAGGTGGTGGAGAAGTCGCCATTGTCAGCCGTGGAGTCCCCCTGCCCGCATGCTGCCGCCAGGGTCGACGCGAGGAGGAGCGGAACCTTGGCGATGGAGACACGAAGCGGATTAGGGCGCGCGACCATTATGGGCTCGATCATGGTGGAGGAATGCACACCCAAAGGTTGGCTTGCGTCCCGGTCCCTGCAAGGACTGGTCGGCAACAAGAGGCGGATGGGGGCAACGTGGCGCCGAGCAGCCATCACAGCGCTAATGGGTGGGAAAGGCCCCTTTGCCGCAATTCCGCGGCAACGCTTTCAGGGGGGATCGAAGGGGGGAGCGGAGCCACCCCCTCGACAGCCTCCGTGTTATACACGGGGTACGCTGGCTTGACACACTAACAGTGGTTCAAGCCAGCCCGGAGCCGCCGAAAACGCCTCTCCGGGCACCGCCCGGAACAACGTCCATCGAGGCGTCGCGGGCAAGCTCCCCGGCCTCGTCGTCGCCGGCATCACGGACGCGAGGGCAACCGGCCGACCCATCACTCCTCGTGACCCGCTGGACCGGGCCACGTGGGCGGACGCGACCCCGGCGCTCGGCACCATCAAGTCTGCCGAGTATCTGGAGGTGGAGGCGCGCAAGGCTGCCGGGAACGCGGCGGCGATGCGGTCGTTCCGGACGTGGGAATTGAATCAGCCCATGCAGCCCGACGATGAGCCGCTGGTAGACCCGGACGACTGGAAGGCTGTCGAGTCCCTCGACCTCCCGCCACGCGCCGGAATGTGCTTCCTCGGGGTTGATCTCGGGGCGTCTCTGTCGCTGTCGGCGGCTTGCGCCGTGTGGGAGTCCGGGCGGGTGGAGTGGTGGCACGTGGCCAGCGCAACGCCGGAACCGCTTGAGCGCGGTCGCCGTGACGGCTGCGGAACCCTCTACGTGGACGCGGCGGAAGCGGGCTTTCTGCAGTTATGCGGCGGGTTGGCCGTCGAACGATCCGGAGCGTCCCGGACCCCACCGGGGTTCCGGTTGGTATGACGGGAGAATCCCCGCACGACTTCGCGGGTTTCTCCCGTCGCGGTCGCCGCTGGCCGAGCTGTAACTTAGAGAACTTGGAGGCTCGCACCATTCAACCCTCCAGAAACCACACTTTGAAAGGAAGCGAATACGATGAAGAAGCTAGTAACATTCCTGGGCAGCGGCCTTCTGATCGCCGGTGCCATGATCGCGTGTGAGGATGTGACGCCAGCCGACCCGGTTGACGAAGCCATCCTTCCTGGTCTTTTCCCGGCGATGGATCGGATTGCCCACGATGCCGATCTCGTGGTCGTCGCTCGAAAGGGGAGGATGTCTGCTCTGCGCGGCGGGCCAACCTTTTCCCTGGGATCTGGCTATGTCGGCGAAGTGCATAGCCCGGGCTTCGTAGAGGCCTGGGGGATGGTTGCGGCCGACGGCGACGATCCCGATCCCGACTGTGAAGGCAGCGGGATTGGGTTTGCACGGTGTGTCAAAAGGCACCTTGACGCCGGCGAGGAATGCACCCTGCACAGCGAGGGGGATACCTACCACGCGCACTGTGAAGCGCCTGAGAATCCGGTAGGGTGAACGTCTGGTCTCTCCCCCACGGCTCTGGAAGGGCCTCCAGGACGGCCCAGGAACCGTGGGGGAAACCCATTCCCGCCCCGAGGGCGCTTATCTGTATGACGCTTTGCGGCCGAAGGGACACCGCCGGGAACCCCCCGAGGAGCCCGCCAAGGCCTCCCAGGGCCACGAGAACGCGCCCAGGGACCCCAAAGGGGGAAAGGGGCCTCCATGGGGCCTCCTTCGCCCAGGACAGCGAGTAGTGGTAGACCGGCTTCGACAGCGGCCGCCCCGCTTGGCTCACCCCGGCGAGGCGCTTGAGTTCGCGCGCGGAGGCCCTCGTTTTCCTCCTGCCCGTACCCCTCGGGACTCCGATTTTGTCGATTCTGGGCCATTCTGTGGCCCGTAGATTCCCCGAATAGCCTCCGGACCGACCGGAAGCGGCTTCCGGACCCGTCGCGGAGGCGTCAGGTCTCGGTGCCCGCGCTCCGGGCCGCGAGATACGCTGCCCAATCATCCATGAGTCGCCGCCTCCGCTCGAACAGGTCGGTACGCCGGTACGCGGCTTCCACCTTGTTCTGGACCACATGGGCCAGCGCCGCCTCGACAACCTCTCGGGGGTGATCCGTTTCCTCCGCCGCCCAGTCCCGGAACGATGAGCGGAACCCGTGCGGCACCGCGGCGATCCGGTGCTTCCGGAGCAGCTGGCGCAGCCGCTTCTCGATGAGCGGCTTTCCGTTCAACCGCGTGAACACCAACCGGCTGTCCTCTCCGCTCAGCATCTGGGCCTCCCCAAGGATCTTCAGCGCGCGGCGGCACAGCGGGACCCGATGCTCCCGCTTCGCCTTCATGCGCGTCGCGGGTACCGTCCAGACCGCTTCGCCCAAGTCGACCTCGGACCATTCGGCCCAACGCACCTCGCCCCACCTTGCCGCCGTCAGCACCAGAAACTCGAACGCCAACCGGGCCACCGGCATCTCGTCCGTCGTCCTCGCCTTCCGGATCGCCGCTCCAACCTCCCGATGAGGGAGCGCCTTCATGTGCTTCACGACCCGGTTCTGCGGCCCGAGCACCGGCCGGACCCGGTCGCAGGGGTTGTCGGTCCGGTACCCCATCGCCACCGCCCACTCGAACACCGAGCGCATGCGCTGATGCACCGACTGCGCCGTGGATCCCTTCGAGTGCCAGATCGGTGTGAGGATCTCCAGAACGTCGGCTGTGGCCACCTCCGAAACCGCGATCTGGCCGATGCGCGGGAAGGCGTAACGTTTCAGGGTCGATAGCCAGTCTTTCCCGTGCTGCTTGCTGCGCCATCCGGCCTGCTTCTGCTTCAGGACGCGCCCGGTTGCCTCGGCGAAGCTCGGGATGCCCCGTGCCCGTCGTCGCTCGGCGAGCGGATCGCCGCCCTCGCGGGCGAGCTTGCGATTGGCCCGCGCCTTCTCGCGCGCCTCGGCGAGCGTGACCAGTTGGACGCTGCCGAGTCCGAAGTCGCGGCGGCGGCCGCGAATGACGAGGCGCTGCACCCAACTCCGCGCACCGCTCGGCTGAACGTAGAGGTAGAGTCCATTGCCGTCGCAATGCCTCCCGGGAGGTGCGGCGCGCACGAAGGCAGCCGACAGCCGCTTGTGGGGGTGGCGGCCTTTCGGCTTGGTTCTCCGGGTCGGGGCGGATGTGTGGGTTACGTCATCCATTACCTCATAATATGTGGGATCGGATCGGATGTCAAGGAACGTGGCGAGAGGATAGGAAGTGGGCATGTGTAAGATAAACGCCTGTAAAACAAAGATATACTGTACTTCTCTGAACCATCGTGGACGTTACTGGATCTCATTAGGCGACAGTGACGGTGACGGCGACCGATCCGGGCGGGCTCGCGGCCAGGCTGACCTTCCGGGTCACGGTCCCCAACCGGCCGCCGGTTGCGGTCGACTCGATCGCGGCCCGGGAGGTCATGGTCGGCCAGACGGACACCGTGGAGCTGTCACCCTTCTTCACCGACCCCGACGGCGACCCGCTGGTCTACGCGGCCGCCGTGTCGGGCGGCGGGGTGGTGGGGGCGACCGTGGCCGGGAGTGCGGTGACGCTGACCGGGCTCGGCAAGGGCGAGGCGGTGGTGACCATCACGGCCGCCGACGACGAGGGCCTCTCGGCCGAGCAGAGCTTCACGGTCACGGTGCCCAACCGGCCGCCCGTCGCGACCGACACGATCCCGTCGCGGATGCTCTACAAGAACCAGGCGGACACCCTCGACCTGGCGGCCTTCTTCGCCGACCCGGACGGCGACCCGCTCACCTGGGCCGCCGAGGTGGCGGACGCCCGCGTAGCCGCACTGGACCTTGCCGCGAGCGAGGGCACGCTGGTGGTCACGCCCCTGGCCGAGGGCGAGACCGTCGTCACCGTGACTGTCGTCTATTCGAATCTAGTAACGTCCAAGAGCGTTCGGCTAAGTGTAGTATATCGTTATGTTACAAGCGATTAGCCTACACATGCTCGCCTCTTGTTTTCCCGCCACGTTCCTTGACTTCCGAGTCGATCCCACATATTATGAGGTAATGGATGACGTAATCCACACACCAGCTCCGACCCGGAAAACCAAGCCGAAGGGCCGCCACCCCCACAAGCGGCTCTCGGCTGCCTTCGTGCGCTCCGCACCTCCCGGGAGGCACTGCGACGGCAATGGACTCTACCTCTACGTTCAGCCGAGCGGTGCGCGCAGTTGGGTGCAGCGCCTCGTCATTCGCGGCCGCCGCCGCGACTTCGGACTCGGCAGCGTCGCGCTCGTGTCGCTGGCCGAGGCCCGCGAGAAGGCGCGGGCCAACCGCAAGCTCGCCCGCGAGGGCGGGGACCCGCTCGCCGAGCGGCGACGGGCACGGGGAATCCCGACCTTCGCCGAGGCAACCAGGCGCGTCCTGAAGCAGAAGCAGGCAGGATGGCGCAGCAAGCGGCACGGGAGGGACTGGCTATCGACTCTGAAACGCTACGCCTTCCCGCGCATCGGCCAGATCGCGGTTTCGGAGGTGGCCACAGCCGATGTCTTGGAGATCCTGACTCCGATCTGGCACTCGAAGGGATCCACGGCCCAATCGGTGCATCAGCGCATGCGCTCCGTGTTCGAGTGGGCGGTGGCGATGGAGTACCGAACCGACAACCCCTGCGACCGGGTCCGGTCGGTCCTCGGGCCGCAGAACCGGGTCGTGAAGCACATGAAGGCGCTCCCGCATCGGGAGGTTGGAGCGGCGATCCGGAAGGCGAGGACGACGGACGAGATGCCGGTGGCCCGGTTGGCGTTCGAGTTTCTGGTGCTGACGGCGGCGAGGTGGGGTGAGGTGCGTTGGGCCGAATGGTCGGAGATCGACTTGGGCGAAGCGGTGTGGACGGTGCCCGCGACGCGCATGAAGGCGAAGCGGGAGCATCGGGTTCCACTGTGCCGCCGGGCGCTGGAGATCCTTGGGGAGGCGCGGAGGCTGGGCGGAGAGGGCAGCCGGTTGGTGTTCACGCGATTGAACGGAAGGCCGCTCATTGAGAAGCGGCTGCGCCAGTTGCTCCAGAGGCACCGGATCGCGGCGGTGCCGCACGGGTTTCGGTCGTCGTTCCGGGACTGGGCGGCAGAGGAAACGGATCACCCCCGGGAGGTGGTCGAGGCCGCGCTGGCGCACGTGGTCCAGAACAAGGTGGAAGCCGCATACCGGCGTACCGACCTGTTCGAGCGGAGGCGGAGGCTCATGGATGATTGGGCGGCCTATCTCGCGGGCCGGAGCGCGGGCACCGAGACCTGACGCCTCCACGACGGGTTCGGAAGCCGTTTCCGGTCGGTCCGGAGGCTATTCGGGGAATCTACGGGCCACAGAATGGCCCTGGATCGTCAAAGTCGGAGTCCCGAGGGGTACGGGCAGGGTGAAAACGAGGGCCTCCGCGCGCGAGTTCAAGCGCCTCGCCGGGGTGAGCCAAGCGGGGCGGCCGCTGTCGAAGCCGGTCTACCACTTACTCGCTGTCCTGGGCGAAGGGAGGCCCTCTGGAGGCCCCGGGCGCGTTCTCGTGGCCCTAGGGACGCCCTGGCGGGCTCCTCGGGGGGTTCCCGGCGGTGTCCCTTCGGCCGCAAAGCGTCATACAGATAAGCGCCGCCGGGGCGGAGGAGGGGTTTCCCCCACGGCTCCTGGGCCCCCGGGAGTGTGCTGATTTCTGTGTAAATGGCCATGGAGTAGACTCTGGAAGCGGGAGGAGATCATGGCCAGGAAGAAGGATGCAACGGAGCGGGAGGTGAACGAGCTTCTCGACAGCCTGCTGGAGGGCCGCAGCCCGGAAGAGATCATGGGCGGAGGCGGTCTGCTGGAGGCGCTGACGAAGCGGGTGGTGGAGCGAGCGCTGGAGGGAGAGCTCACCGACCACCTGGGCTACGAGAAGCACGCGAGAGAGGGCCACAACAGGGGCAACTCGCGCAACGGCCGTACGCGGAAGCGAGTGAAGACGGACACGTCGGAGTTCGAGATCGAGGTGCCTCGGGACCGTGACTCGACGTTCGACCCGCAGTTCGTCAGGAAGGGCCAGCGTCGGCTGGGCGGGTTCGACGAGAAGGTGATCGCGCTGTACGCGCGGGGCATGACGACGCGGGAGATCCAGGGTCACCTGAAGGAGTTGTACAAGGTCGAGGTCTCACCGTCGCTGATCTCGTCCGTGACCGACGCGGTCCTGGAGGACGTCAAGGCGTGGCAGGGCCGGCCGTTGGATGCGGTGTACCCGATCGTGTATCTGGACGCGATCCACGTGAAGGTGCGGTCCCGGGGCCACGTCCGGACGCACGCGGTCTACCTTGCCTTGGCCCTGACGCTCGAAGGCAACAAGGAGCTGTTGGGGCTGTGGGTGGGCGAGGCGGAGGGAGCGAAGTTCTGGCTCTCGGTCCTCACCGAACTCAAGAACCGGGGGGGCGAGGATATCCTGATCGCCGCGGTCGACGGCCTCAAGGGCTTTCCCGAGGCGATCGAGTCGGTGTTCCCGAAGACGCAGGTCCAGCTCTGCATCGTGCATCTGGTGCGCGGCTCGCTCCGGTTCGTCGCCTGGAAGGAGCGCAAGGCCGTCGCCAGGGACTTGCGGACCATCTACCGGGCTCCGAGCCTGGAGGCGGCCGAGACGGCGCTTGAGAGCTTTTCGGAGCGCTGGGACGAGCGCTTCCCCATGATCAGCCGGAAGTGGCGGGCGAACTGGGCGAACCTGACCCCGTTCTTCGATTATCCGCCCGAGATCCGCAAGGTCATGTACACGACGAACGCGATCGAGGCCGTGAACGCGCAGCTCACGAAGGTGACGAGGAAGCGCGGTGCGTTCCCAACCCCGGAGGCGGTCAGGAAAGTGCTGTACCTTGCGATCGAGAAGGCGTCACAGCGCTGGACCCGGCCCGTCCAGGACTGGACCGGAGCCCTGAACCACCTGTCGATCGTGTTCGAGGGCCGGGTGCCCGTATGAGTGCGAAGGGCCATTTACACAGAAAATCTGACAGTCCCGGGCCCCCTTCCGGAGCCGTGGGGAGAGACCAGACGTTCACCCTACCGGATTCTCAGGCGCTTCACAGTGCGCGTGGTAGGTATCCCCCTCGCTGTGCAGGGTGCATTCCTCGCCGGCGTCAAGGTGCTTCTTGACACACCGTGCAAACCCAATCCCGCTGCCTTCACAGTCGGGATCGGGATCGTCGCCGTCGGCCGCAACTATCCCCCAAGCCTCTACGAAGTCCGGGCTATGCACTTCGCCGACATAGCCAGATCCCAGGGAAAAGGTTGGCCCGCCCCGCAGAGCAGACATCCTCCCCTTTCGAGCGACGACCACGAGATCGGCATCGTGGGCAATCCGATCCATCGCCGGGAAAAGACCAGGAAGGATGGCTTCGTCAACCGGGTCGGCTGGCGTCACATCCTCACACGCGATCATGGCACCGGCGATCAAAATGCCGCTGCCCAGGAATGTTACTAGCTTCTTCATCGTATTCGCTTCCTTTCAAAGTGTGGGTTGTTTCTGGAGGGTTGAATGGTGCGAGCCTCCATGTTCTCTAAGTTACAGCCCGGCCAGCGGCGACCGCGACGGGAGAAACCCGCGAAGTCGCGCGGGGATTCTCCCGTCATACCACCCGGAACCCCGGTCCCTTGGCCGGTGACTTCCGCGCCGCCGCCATGGCCCGCCGCCCGCAAGCGATCACACACGCGGACACCGCATCCGATGCGGAGGTTCCCGTGCCGCTTCTCAATCCCCGGATTGCCAGCCGGGTCCCTCCAGATCGTCGCGGACGCCAGCGCCCAGCGCGCGATGGGGTCCGGGACGCTCCGGATCGTTCGACGGCCAACCCGGTTGCCCTCGCGTCCGTGAGGCCGGCGACGACGAGGCCGGGGAGCTTGCCTGCGTCGCCTCGATGGGCGTTGTGCCGGACGGTGCTCGGAGAGGCGCTTTCGGCGGCTCCGCCGGACTGGCTTGACCCACTGTTATATGGTCAAGCCAGCACACGCGATGTTGAACATCGCGGCTGACGAGGGGTGGCTCCGCCCCCCTTCGATCCCCCCAAGAAACGCGCTTCGCCGACGTGGGCTTGTCGCTCGCGTGACCGCCCCGATGGGCGGATCAGCGCATCCGTCAGGATCGCCGCGTGGGATGCGTCAACCCATCGGCGGCTCCGGGAGGTTGTCTTGTCGCTCCAACCTCCGCAGCCGCTTCACCACCACCGTCTTTACATCCATTTCGTCCTGCTCTATGAACGCGGTCAAGCCGTCAGGGCCGAACGCGTCCGGCAGCGCGATGGCCCCCGCCGGATAGGTCCCGACGTAGCGCCCGTCCATGGTCAGAACATCGATGGGACCAGAGTCGTCGCCGGGCTCCTCCCCGTGCCTCCGCACCCAGATCTCGCCCTCCCAATTCGTTCTCAGTCCCCGGACGATCGACACTTCGGTGAAGACCCCCACACGGTCGAGATGCTCGACTTGCGGAAGGAACTCGACGCCGTTGATCACCATCCTGGCCCCCCGGCCGGCCGCCGCGAGTGCAGCGCGCCGTTCTCGCTCGTTCTCGATCACTCGGTCGGTGACCATCCTCGGCTGGAGGGGCCGCCGCAGGATTCGGAGGACCCCCGCCCCGGCACGCGCGATCTTGATCGCGTACGCCGACGAATCGGAAAACGCCACGCTACCGTCCGGAAGCACTCCGGCCAGCATCATCGGGCCGAACACTTGCCGGGGTGGGTAATCGAAACTGGGCTGACCGCCGACCGGCAGCCCGGACCGGTCTCCGCCCGGAGGGAGCCATCCGTCTGCGACCGTGTCCTTGACCGCCACGTCACCAGTCAGGAAGAGGCGCTCGACCGGGCGCGACGTGGGCGGAGTCGTTCGCGGCGCGGTGCCCGAGCCGCTCCTAAGCATTTGCGCCCCCACGGCGCTGTACACGGCCTCTCCTCGCGGGTCGGGCAGGAGGTCGGTGATTCGCGCGGTACCGGGTTCGGGAGCCATCCGTACCATGCGCTCGAACTCGCCGTCCGCGCCGAAGATGTGGTAGGCGCGATGCCCGAGATCCCCCATCACGACACGCCCGTCCCGCATGACCGCGAATCCATCTGGACTGCGGAACTCGCCCGGCCCATCCCCCGTCCGCCCGAAGGCCCGTCGGAACCTGCCATCGGTGTCTACGACGGTGACTCGGTCCAATTGGCTGTCGAAGACGTACAACCGGCCCGCGGCATCGAACGCCACGCGGCGAACGTTGCCGAACTGTTCCCAGTCCTCGCCCAGCACGGAACCGACCCTGTAGACTTCGTCCAACGCCGGATCCAAACGGCGATCTTCGGCCGGGAGTTGAATGACCTCTTGAGCCATTGCGGGACCGACGTGCGACACGCCGCCCACCGCAAAAGTCCCGATCAGCATGACGAAGCGAGGGGGTTTGAATCGATGACCGTGGCCCCTGCTCCGTGACGCGCTCATCGACAAGGGGCCGGGAGTCTACCGGACATCTTGCGGCAATCGCCTCACGGTGATGACCGGGACATCAAACTCGTCCGTGCCGAGGAAAGCTGCCAGACCGTCGGGACCAAAGGCGTCCGGCATTCCGCGCCGCCCGGCGGGGAAGGTTCCGACGTAGCGCCCGTCCGGTGCGAGCACGTCGATGGGACCCGGATCGCTTGCACCCGGCTCCGTGCTCCGCTCGATCCACAGGCTTCCGTCCCACGTGACGCGCACGGCGGCTATCACAGGCACGTCGGCGTGGAACAGCATGTTATCAAGAGCCTCCCGCCGTGTAGACTGAATGCGGCTGATCATCTCGGAGACCTGCGGCGGCGGATCGCCACCGCTCAGGGAGGTAAACGTCCGCTTGCTCTCCCTTTCGAGCCGCCGTTGCCGCTCCGCCCGCTTCAACTCCTCCGTCGCCGGCAGCGGTCGTATTGGTCGGCGTAGGATGCGCGAGACCGCCCCGGAGGCATCGGTGAGCTTGACTGCGTAAGCAGTAGAATCGGAAAACGCGATCCCGCCCGTTGGCAGCGCGTCGAACAGCACCTCCGGTTCAAATCCCCATTCCGCGTCGGCGAGCGCGGCGAGCACAGTCTCGAAACCCGCACCGTCCGGGAACTCGGTCGTAGCTCGTGGAGCCCAAGCTTCGACCAGCAACCGGTCCTCGACCTCCTCCGAGGACATGTCAATACGGAGGATCGAGCGTTCGTCCCGGCCCAACACCGTCCGAGACCCCGTCCGCTCCGATCGAAGACCCGCACGGATTCCGAAGCCGAATCCTGGACCCGACTCCCGCACCGTGCGTTCGTACCCGCCACCGGGACTGAAGATGTGGTATCCTCTCATCATGTCGCCAACCAACGCTCCTCCGTCCTCCCATACGACCAGCTGCGACGCCGTCTGAAACTCGCCCGGACCCTGGCCCGCGCGCCCGAAGTCTCCGACATGGCGTCCGGAAGCATCCACGACAACGACCCGCCCTCCGCCCCCCGCGCCCGCACCATCCAGCAGGTACAGGTTCCCCGCACCGTCGAAGCCGACGCCTTGGATGGAGGAGAATTCCTCCCATCGGGCCACCGCGTCCGCAGAGCCGACGCGGTACACCGACTCGAACTCCGCCGGGAGCGGAATATCCTCGGCAGGCAGATCGACAACCTCTTGGGCACGGATGCCTGTAGCTCCCAAGACGGCGACGAGCGCTCCGACCGTTGCCATTCCACCGATAACCAATGGTCCGAGTCTCCGATGCATCTTGGCCACGCCTCCACATGGATCAGGTCCCGTCAAGCCCGACAGGGGCCACTGACTATGGAAGTCGTAGATGCATGGGCGCAAGCGATCCCGGCGGCACGAATCCGGGGAGGGTGACCGTGCGCTGGGCGTCGGGGGTTCCAAGGGGGCCGAGCACCCCCTTGGCCAGAGCCGCGATGTTCAACGTTGCGTCGGCTGGCTCAGACACCCTATAAGGTGTTCTCAGCCAGCCGTGTGGACGCCCGACGCTCGCGTGGTATTCCCCGACACCCCGCCATCAAACGGCGCGGTACGGATCGGTGGAATGGCGAGCGGCGGGGGGTACGATCTCGACCGCCTGAGAGTTCTCGAGCTGCTCCGGTGGTCACGTCGCGCCACAGTGCAATTGCGGAAGAGGAACCGCAGCCTGCACTCCCCATAGGCTACGGTTGCGGCGGCAGGTCGCCCCGGAGTTGCCCGAGCGCCTCCAACTGCCTCGGGATATCGGCGACCTGCGAGAATGCGAAACGCACGCTGCCGCTGGCGTCCAATACAAAATACGACGGGATCCCGCTAACGCCGAAAGCGTTCTTGGCCTCTGCACCCAAGTCGTAGTACACGGGATACGTCACGCCTCGGGCCGCGATGAACTCTTCCATGTCGGGACCGGGTTGGTCGTCTGTCGTGATGGAGAGGATCTGGACGCCGCTGGACTCAAGGAGTTCGCGAAGCCGCAGGACCTGTGGAATCTCGCCGACAGAATAGCCGCAAGACCGCGCCCAGAAGACGAGCACAGTGGTCCTGCCCTCGATGAGGTCCGAAAGGAGCACACGGTTTCCGTTCTTGTCGGCGAGGCTGCTGGACCTGGGTGCCCACCGAACAGTGTCCGCGACGAGGCGAGGCAGCATTCGGGCTTCGGCCGACTCAAGAAGAGCGTGCCATTCCGGGCTCTCGCCATCCTCTCCGACCAGCGCTGCCAGTGAGTCCGCTTCGTCCACATGCGTAAGAGGATCGACCGCAACAACGGCGTAGTCACGCGCCGCACCGGCGGTGTCTCCCCGCGACAACTTCACGTCAGCGAGGCGTTGGAATACCGCCGGGTCCACCGCCGTGGCCGCCGCCTCCTCAAGAGCTTCCAACGCCTCGTCCTCCTCTCCCGCGGCGGAGAGAAGCTCGCTGTAGGTTACGAGCCGATCGGCCCACTGTCGGGCCCGGGTACGGGCGTACTCGCTCACGGTCCGGCCAAGTGGTCTGCCGGGATGAACCACGAGATCTGCGTGTTCCGTCCCGGCTCGCGCAGAGCGCTCCAGCCCCTGGCGCGCGAGTTCCAAGGCCTGCTCTCGACGCTCGGGGAAGCTGGCGAGCCGTCGCGCGGCGGAGAACTTGCTTCCCCCGTCCGCGAGCATTCTATCGATCCAGCGGTCAGTGGCTGGCAGGTCGGGCGCTCGGTTCCACTCAGTCGCGACACTCAGCGCCCAACTCAGCATCTGCGATCCGGTGCCTTCCGCGTACGGCCAGTATTCTTCAAACGCTGCTAGCGCAGCGTCGGCGTCACGGTCCTCAAAGAACTTCTGCACGGTTTCGATGCCAACGATCTGAGCCCACGAGCGGGTACCCCGGCCCTCATTGCGAGCACGCTCTGTCCAAAACGCCGTGGCGACGGAATCCTCCACCTCGTCCGCGTAGCCCTGGATTGCAACGACGGTCGCTGGGGAAAGTGGCGTCCGATGGGCGTACTCTTCATGAATGCCCGTGAAGTTCTCTTGGTGCCAAGCAAGCAAGCTGTCGCTCCCGGTGGAACCAAGCGCCACGTCCTCGTGGAACCGCAGCGTGCTCCACCCATCCAGGGAGTCGGGATAGAGTTCCATGGCAAGTCGATTGGTCTCGTAGGCGGTGATCCAGTTGCGGCCAGCGAAGTCGTAGGCGCGCTGCATCAGCGAGTGGTAGAGAGGTTGGCCATCCTCCGCGTGGATCAACAGCTCGAACAGGTCCCTTCCATCGGCGTCGATGCGCTGTCCCTCTTTGTCCTCGACCACGAAGGCGGCGTACACGACTTGGTCGGGAAGGGTGAAGCTCGCGGCGAAAGTACCGTTGGTATCCGGCTTCATCTTGGCGAGCGCAGCGTTACGCAAGCCGCCGTTGTAGATGCGGTCGCGTTCCGTCCGGAAGTGACCGCGCAGCACGAGTTCTTCCTCGCCCGCCAGCTTCTCGGTCGGCATATAGGTCACTTGGATGCGCGAGTTCGGCAGCGGAGCCTCCGGGGAGAACTGTAGTCGACGCTCGCCGGCACGCTCACTCTCCTGTCCACTCACGACGCCAGGCAGAGGCCCGAGGACGCACCAGACCAGCAATCCGTGCCGAACGATCCTCCTCGTGCTCTCAATCATCAGGGCTCCCCTCTGTGCCGAGTTGCCCAACTCGACGATCCTCTGGCCGGAAAACATGGCGCGCTCGTGGTCTCCTGTTCTCCTCTTGTGGTTCTCAGAAGTGAGACGCTACGAAAGGAAGGAACGTTTACCTAACATCACCGTAGGATGGCGGTGGCCGACCTCGCAAGTAAGGCAATCCATTCCTCGCGAGTTCGTTCATCTGTCGGAACTCCAAGAGCCTTCAGGACACCGGCACACCTTGCTAGATTGCCTGAGCGGGCGTCCGATTGCGGAGTCGATATGCCCATGGTCGGAACTGTTGGTACTGGCCTCGCCCGGTCACGAAGCACTGCGAGCGCGGCCTGGACCGCTGAGCCCAGCCCTCGCACGATCCACTCACGGGGGTCGCTCGCCACGGCCTGACCGAACGTCCGAGGAAATCCGATGCGGTCGATTGGATTCTCGTTCGAGAAGAGGGACACAATGAGGTAATCACTCCATCACTGATTCTGTAAGTTGTTGTATAGTTGTTACTTATGAGGTTACGTTACACCTCCACCGTGACCGCGACCGACCCCGAGGGCCTGACGGCGCGGCAGAGCTTCCGAGTCACCGTCCCCAACCGCCCCCCCGCCGCGACCGACACGATCCCGTCGCGCACGATCTACAAGAGCGAGCCGGACACGGTGGTGCTGGCACGCTACTTCTCCGACCCGGACGGCGACCCGCTGATCTACGCGGCGGCCGCCTCCAACGGCAACGTGGTCGCGCTCGAAGTCTCCGCGACCGCCGGCACCCTGATCGTGACCCCCCTGGCCGAGGGCGAAACCACGGTCACCATCACCGCGACCGACCCGGAAGACCTGACCGCCACCCAGAGCTTCACGGTCACCGTCCCCAACCGCCCCCCGGCCGCGACCGCCCCCATCCCCGCCCAGACCCTGCACAAGCGGGAGACGACCGGGCTGGACCTCACCCACCACTTCCACGACCCGGACGCCGACCTCCTCCAGGTCGAGGTCGCCTCGACCGACACCCTGGTGGCCACGGCCACCGCCGACGGCACCACCCTCACCGTGCGGGCCGGCGCGACCGGCGAAGCCACCCTCACCGTGACCGTCACCGATCCCGGCGGCCTGTCCGCCGAACAGAGCTTCACGGTCACCGTGCTCAACCGGGCTCCGGTCGCGGTCGGCGTCCTTGGCGGGCTGTCGATGGATGCGGGGGGCGTCGAAGTCCTCCGCGCCCCATCCTATTTCAGCGACCCCGACGGCGACGACCTCAGCTACAGCGCGGGCACGACCGACGCGGGCATCGCAACTGCCTCGGCGACGGGCAGCAGCGTAATCGTGCGGGGCGTGCGCGCCGGCCGCACCACCCTCACCATCACCGCCACCGACCCCGACGGCCTCTCCGCCACCCAGTCCGCCGAGGTGGAAGTCTCCCCGCCACCGCCCGGCCCCGAGGCCGTGGGCACGATTCCCAACGCCAGCATCATGTCGGGCGATGAGATCGAGATCGACGTGGCTCCCTACTTTCGCCACCCCGACGGCCACCCGCTGACATACACGGCCGGAACATCCAGCACGGGGATCGCCACCGTCGGCATGCTGCGCAGCACCCTGCGGGTGAAGGGCGTCTCCCAAGGCACGGCAACCATCACCGTCATCGCCTCCGATCCCAACGGCCAGACCGCCGTGCAGCAGTTCCGCGTGCGCGTCCGGAGAACCGACACCGGCTTCGAGATCCAGCTCGGCCTCTCGGACAACGTGACCGGCGAACTCGCATCCGCGATTCGCGCCGCCGCGGCGACCTGGGAATCCATCGTGTCGGCCACGGAGTTCACAGACCTCGACCTCAACGACACGTATACCTGCGAGATCAGCGGAGCGCGCTTCGAGGTGGACATCGGCTACCTGGACGACCTCGCAGTCGCCGCGGCGGTGATCGAGATCGACGGCGCCGGAGGTACCCTGGCAATCGCCGGCCCCTGCTACATACGCACCGGATCAGGCAGCCCGGTCCTTGGGGCCATGGTCTTCGACGAAGCCGACATCGATCACCTCGCCGCATCCGGCGATCTCACCGAGGTGGCGGTCCATGAAATCGCACACATCCTCGGTTTCGGGCTCATTGCCGACTGGGATGACCTGATCGAGAATCCGTCGTCGGCCGACCCCCGGTTCTCGGGCGCCCTCGCCACCACCGCCTTCAACGCCGCCGGTGGTGCGGGCACGGTACCGGTCGAAAGCAACCATGCACACTGGCGGGAGTCGGCGCTGGGCCTGGAGTTGATGACGCCGCAGGTCAGGGGCGAAGTGCGCGATCCCCTGAGCGCGATCACCATCCAGGCGCTGGCCGACATGGGATACCGCGTCAACGTCGGCCTCGCCGAAGCGTACGCCGTGTCCCCGGCCCCGGCGGCCGCGGCGGCTGAAAAGAGGCCAGCCATCGAACTGCCTAACGACGTCTACCGGGGACCGGTCGCCGAGGTCGACGAGAACGGAAACATCGTGCGCATCGTTCCGGGCGCGGACGGCGGGGCGCCCCCAACCCGGCTCCCCCCCGGCGAAGCGGCAGCGCAGGCCGACTCGACGATCCGGATTACCATAGGGGGCCGCCCCTGAGCGTCCGCGCCCGCCCCGAGCACGCCCGGCATCCACGTCCCTCACCGAGACCCCACATGACCGCCGACCCGACCCGCTTCCAGAACCGCTTCCTGCTCGTGCTGGCGCTCGGGATCTCGCTGCTCTTCCTCGTGATGATCGGCCAGTTCCTGATCGCCATCCTGCTGGCCGCGGTCTTCAGCGCCATGACCCGGCCGCTCTACCTGCGCCTGGCGGCGGGGATGGGGGGTCGCGAGCGGGCCGCCGCGGTCGCCACCTTGCTGCTGGTGCTGTTCGTCCTGGTGGCCCCCGCCATCGCCTTCCTCGGGCTGGTGGTCTCCCAGGCGGTGGACGTCTCCCAGGCCGCGGCCACCTGGGTGCGCGGCAACATCGATCTGGTCGACTCCATCGAGGCCCGTCTGCGGGAGGTCCCGCTGGTGGGCGACTTCCTGCCCGACCACGAGCGCATCGTCGCCCTCGCCGGCCAGCTGGCGCAGAGCGCCGGCGGCGTGCTGGTCGACAGCGTGACTGCCGCGACCCTCGGCACCACCAACTTCCTGTTCCAGCTCTTCATCATGCTGTACGCGATGTACTTCTTCCTCACCAGCGGCCCCGCGATCCTGGACCGCATCCTCCACCTCGTGCCGCTCTCCCCGGAGGACGAGCACCAGCTCCTCGACCGCTTCGTCTCGGTCACGCGCGCCACCATCAAGGGGTCGCTCGTGATCGGCGTCCTGCAGGGCGCCCTCGCCGGCCTCAGCTTCTTCGTGTTTGGGGTTCCCGGAGCCGCATTCTGGGGCACGGTGATGGCGGTTCTGTCCATCGTGCCCGCGCTGGGGACGGCCCTCGTATGGGTGCCGGCGGTCATCTGGCTGCTTGCCACCGGCCAGATCGCGGCGGGCATCTCGGTCGGCCTCTGGTGCGGGCTGGTGGTGGGCACGGTCGACAACTTCCTGCGCCCGCGCCTGGTCGGCCGCGACGCCAGGCTCCCCGATCTCCTGATCCTGCTCAGCACCTTCGGCGGAATCCTGTTCTTCGGGGCCGTTGGTTTCATCCTCGGGCCCATCGTGGCCGCCCTCTTCGTGACCGTCTGGGAGATCTTCGCCGTGGCGTACGGCGACGTGCTTCCATCCCCTTTAGACCTTCCCTCCGAGGAAGATTCCTTAGATATTTAAGGATATGAGGAAAGCGAATCGACCCGGGCTCGGCGGCCCGATCCCGCACCGCGCCAGACCTCTGGCCCGGCCCGTCGTATCCCTGGTCGTCCTGTCGCTCGCAGTATCCCATTTCGCGGCCTGCGCGCCCGGCGGCGGAAGCGGTTCCGGCGACGGCGAATTCCAGGGCGAGCCTCTCCCCATCCTCATCGAGCGCCCCGACTTCACACTCACCGACACCGGCGGCCGCTCCTACTCGTTCCTCGACGAGACGCAAGGCCGCGTGGCGCTGCTCTTCTTCGGCTACACTTCGTGCCCGGACATCTGCCCGATCCACATGGCCAACATCGGCCAGGTGATGAAAACCATCCCCGCCGAGGACCGGCACCGCGTGGAAGTCGTCTTCGTGTCGACCGATCCCGCCCGCGACACGCCCGAGCGCATCCGCGAATGGCTCGACGTCTTCGACCCCTCGTTCGTCGGGTTGCGCGGCACCCTCGAGGAAGTCAACCGCATCCAGAACCAGGTCGGCCTCCCCGCCTCGCTGCTCGACGAGCCCGACGAGGACGGCAACTACCTGGTCGGGCACGCCGCTTCGGTGCTCGCTTTTTCCGCGGATGGTCCCGCCCGGCTGCGCTATCCCTTCGGGACCCGCCAGGCGGCCTGGGCCCACGACCTCCCGAAACTCATCGAACACTGACGATGACGCGAACAACGCTGATTCCCGCGCTCCTCCTCGCCGCGGCGGCCTGCGACAACACCGAGCACCGGTGGGTGTCCACCAGCCGGGACGGGGTCGTGGAAGTGTCACAGGCGTTCGCGGGCGAGTCGGTCACGGGCGAGACCGCGGCCCTCTACTTCGCCCTCCGCAACCGGGGATCGGTGGAAGACACCCTGGAGACCGTCGTCGTGGAGGGTGCGGGCTCGGCCCGGATCCACGAATCCGGAGAACGGGACGGGATCCGCGTGATGTCGCCGGTCACCGCCCTCCCGCTCCCCGCGGACCGGGTCACCCAGCTCGCTCCCGGGGGCACCCACGTGATGCTCCTCGACCTGGCCAGCCGCCCCGTCGCCGGGGACTCGCTCGTCGGGGTCCTGCGCTTCCGCAGCGGGCGCGAGGTCTCGCTGCGCGCGGAGGTCCACGGCCTGACCGATCTGGAGGACGCCGTCAATCAGGGCGGCCGCCGCAGCGCCGGCTAGGTCGAGCCCCGGGTAGCGTGATCCCGTCAAGCGCTGATAACCTTCCGTTGCCGCACGCATCGGTGGGGCACATTCAATGGAGGGACACCATGACCAAAGTAAACCGGTGGGTGAGTTGCGCCGCATTGGGCCTTGCCGTCGCGCTGGGACCCGTGCCGGCGGCCGGTCAGGAGCTACCGCCCGACATCCAGATGGACCTTTACCTCCTGCGGGCTGATCGCCACGTCCAGAACGAGGATTGGGCTGCCGCAATGGAAGCCCTGGACGTCGTTTTCCTGCTTCAGGCCAATCAGGGCATTGAGACGCCCCCAGGGCTCTGGTTCACGCACGCGACAGCGGCCCTCGGAGCCGGCTACCCCCAGACCGCCATCACGTCCGCGACCCGCTACCTGCAGGAGGCGGGTCGGGAAGGCCAGGACTACGCGTCCGCGCTGGCATTGCTCGACGAAGCGATCAACCGTGCCGAGGGCGGGGCGACGCCGACTCCTGTGTCCACGCCCGCGCCGCCCCCCGCGGCCGCGCCCGGGGCGACGCCGCCCCCCGCGCCGACCCCACAGCAACTAGCTCCCGACCCCGTCGCCGAGCCTGGTGGTGGCCTGGGAGGGCTGACCATTATCTTCCCCGTAGTCGGGCTGAACGCGGCCACCATGGCCTTCACCAGCAGCGGCCCGCTGACCCTCGACGCGTCGCAGCTCAACGGCGTGGCCGGCGGATTCGCGGTCGCATTCCCGGTCAGCGGCCCGTTCGGCGTCCAGATCGGCGCCCAATTCGCGCAAAAGGGTGCCAGAGTCGCGCTTGGGGAGGGTGACATGGCCGCCAACGCGGACTTCGACTTCCAAAGCGTCGACTTCACGGCGCTGGCCCGCATCTCGGCCGCCCAGGCGACGAATCTGCCGTTGTACGCGCTGGTGGGCCCCTACGCTTCCTTCGAGGTGGGTTGCCGCGTCGTCGTGGACGCCAGCGACGGGACAACGGGCTTCAGCGCCAGCAACGATTGCCAGGACCTGAACACGCAGTCGATCGATTTCGGTGTCTCGGGCGGTGTGGGTTTCGAGGTGGGTACGGGCGCAACCCGCATCAATGTCGGGGTGCTGTACAACTACGGGCTGCAGGACATCGACAAGACCGTGGGCGAGACGGCCAGGCACAGGGTCTTCAACATCCATGCAGGGATTGCCAGGACGTTCTGAGCCGGCGCTCCTGAACCGACTCGAGAGGACGCACAGCTGACGTGCAGTGGTGGTGCTTTTCCCAGAGCACGGCCTGGAGTTGGGAGTGGCAGGCCTATCCGGGTGTCTGGCTCTTCGTGGTGGCCATGGTGGCCGGATACGCCCGCTGGAGCGGGGTCCCGCTGCGCGCACGCCGCGCACGCTACTTCTACGCCGGCGTGCTTCTGCTCTGGGCCTCCTTCGACTGGCCGCTCGGTCCGCTGGGGGCGTCGTACTTGGCCAGCGCGCACATGGTGCAGTTCCTCCTCGTAGGCCTGATCGCGCCGGCGTTCCTGCTGCTCGGGCTGCCGCCCGCCTTCTTCGACCGCCTCCGCGAGCGCCCGCGCACCATGACCGTGCTCTCGGACCTGACGCACCCGCTCGCGGCGTTCATGATCTACAACGTCGTGATGACGGTCACGCACTGGCCGGGCGTCGTCGACACCCTCATGGCCACCCAGCCGGGGATGTTCGCGCTCGACATGGCCTGGCTCGCCGCCGGCCTGGTCTTCTGGTGGCCGGTTCTCTGCCCGGTTCCAGACCGGAGCGGGTTCCATCCGCTAGCCAAGATCGCGTACCTCGGCGTCAACGGCATCCTCATCCGCCCGCCCTTCGCGATGATGGTCTTCTCGGAGTTCCCCATCTACGCCACCTACGAGCTCGCGCCCCCGATTGCCGGCACCACTGCGCTCGGCGATCAGCAGATGGCGGGCGCGGTGATGAAGGTGGGGCAGGGATGGATCATGGGGATCGCGTTGGCGATCATCTTCTACCGCTGGTGGCTGGAGACGAAACGCGCCCGCAAGGCGGATTCGCCCGCATGACCCCGGCAGGCGGCCTTCGCACGCCGCTTCGTCCGGCCACGCCACGCGGCGCAGGCGAGCTCGACCCCCGGGACGGGCCGCCAAGCGGCGCGGAGGCGGCCTGCACATGAGCGACCCGGATCTCCCGTTCCTGCGCGCGGTCCGGGCCCGCCCGGAGCGCACCGCCCTGGTTGTGGGCGAGGCGGAGTACACCGGCCGCGATCTGCTCGCCGCGTCGGAGCGGGTGGCGCGCTTCCTCCTGCGCGGCAGCACAGACCTCGAGGAAGCCCGCGTCGTCCTGGTGGTGCCCCCCGGCTTCGCGTACGTGGCCGCGCAGTGGGGCATCTGGCGCGCGGGGGGCGTGGTGGTTCCGCTGGCGCTCGCCCATCCGGCCACGGAGCTTGCGTCGCTCATCGCCGATGCCGACCCGGAGCTGGTGCTCCTGCATCCCGGCACGGAGCTGGACGCCAGGCCGGCGGCGGAGGCGTGCGGCGTCCCCTGGGCTCAGGTGGACGACGCCATCAGGGGGCCGGCGCTCACGCCCGCCGCGTCCCACGGCGACATCCCCGCGCCCGTGCCTGGTTCCGAGTCCGGCCGCGCGCCCATGTCCGACCCACGCCCCCTCCCGCCCATCCCCGAATCCCGCGCCGCGCACATCATCTACACCAGCGGCACGACCGGGAGGCCCAAGGGGGTGGTCACCACCCACGCCCACACCCGGCACCAGGTCGAGAGCATCGCCGAGGCCTGGGAGCTCCGCCCGCGCGACACGGTCCTGAACGCCCTTCCCCTGCACCACGTGCACGGCATCGTCAACGCCCTGCTGTGCCCGCTCTGGTGCGGCGCCAGGGTCGAGATCCTCCGCTTCGACCCCGACGAGATCTGGAAGCGCGTCGAGCGCCGGAGCGCCAACATCTTCATGGGCGTGCCCACCATGTACGTGCGCCTGATCCGGGCGTGGGAGAACGCGTCCCCCGACAGGCAGGAGAGGATCCTCGACTCCGCCCGCCGGATGCGCGTCCAGATCTCCGGCTCGGCCGCGCTCCCCGGGCACGTCCACGAGCGCTGGGCCGAGATAGCCGGCCACGCCATCCTCGAGCGCTACGGCCTCACCGAGACCGGCATGGTGCTCACCAACCCGCTGCACGGGCACCGCCCCGAGGGCTTCGTCGGCTTTCCGTTCCCAGGCGTGCGCGTTCGCCTCCGGGGCGACGGCGGGCACGAGGCGCTCCCCGGAGAAGAGGGCTCCATCGAGGTGCGGGGACCGGGCGTCTTCAGCGAATACTGGCGGCGCCCCGAAGAGACCGCCGCCGCCTTCCGTAGCGACGGCTGGTTCCGCACCGGCGACCGCGCCGTCCTTCACCCGGAGCACGGCTACCGCATCCTCGGCCGCGAGAGCGTCGACATCATCAAGACCGGGGGCGAGAAGGTCTCGGCGCTCGAGATCGAGGATGTGCTGCGCCGGCACCGCCGGGTCGCGGACTGCGCGGTGGTGGGGATCCCGGACGACGAGTGGGGCGAGCGGGTGTCCGCCGCGGCCGTCTTCACCCCGGAGGGCTCCGTCCCCGCGCCCGAGCTGCGCGCTTGGGTCAGGGAGTACCTTGCGGGCTACAAGGTCCCCGCGCGTATCATGGGGGTGGATGCCCTGCCCCGGAACTCGATGGGCAAGGTGCTCAAGACCGAGGTGCGCGATCTCCTGCTGCGGTCCCGCGCCGACCCATAGGCGACCCATAGCAAACGAACCCGCGCCCACGCGCCACGAACCCGCGCCCACGCGCGCGTCTGCCCGGTAGACGCGGCCGACCCCCGGAGAGGGATCCCCCATGATCGACTCGCTGCGCGAATACTGGCCGGTCCACGCCCTCCTCGCCCTCTACACCCTCCTGCTCGCGTACCACGCCTGGGAGGGGAACCGGGGCACCAAGCGGCTGGCCGACTACTATGTGGGCGGGCGCAACATGGGGGCCGTCACCATCGCCCTCTCGTTCTTCGCCACCTACTCGAGCACCAACAGCTTCGTCGGCTTCTCGGGGCAGTCGTGGTCGTGGGGCGCGCCCTGGCTCCTGATGGCGCCGCTCATCGTGTTCTTCTCGCTGTCCGCCTGGGTCTGGGTGGCCCCGCGCCTGCGCGACTTCACCGCCGCGCTCGACTCGCTCACCATCCCCGACTTCGTGGGCTTCCGCTTCGAGAGCTCCGCGGCCCGCGTGATCGCGGCCATCATCATCATCTTCGCGTCGTTCTTCTACATGACGGCGGTCTTCAAGGGCATCGGCAACCTGCTCGAGACCTTCCTCGAGATCCCCTACCGCACCGCCATCATCGTCGTCTTCGTGATCGTGATGCTCTACACCGTCATCGGAGGCTTCATCTCGGTGGTGAAGACCGACGCGGTGCAGGGGGTGGTGATGATCTTCGCGGCCGTGCTCCTCTTCCACGGCACCACGCGCGCCGCGGGCGGGGTGGGCTCCATCTTCGCGATGGCCGACGCCCCCGACACCGCGCACCTGTTCACCTGGAACGGGGGCCAGGCCTTCCCCCTGGTGCTGGGGGTGATGGTGGCCGCGACCATCAAGTTCATCGTCGAGCCGCGCCAGCTCTCGCGCTTCTACGCGCTCCGGAGCGCCCGCGAGGCGCGCACCGGGGTCTGGATCTCGACCATCATCTTCGCCGTCGTCTACGCGATGCTGGTGCCCATCGGGATGTACGCGCGCAACATCCTCCCCGGCGGCATGGAGGACACCGACCTGGTCGTGCCCGGGCTGCTCACCGAGCCCGGCGTCTTCGCCCCGGGGGTGGGCGCCTTCCTGCTGGTGGCGATGGTCGCCGCCGCCATGTCCTCGCTCGACAGCGTGCTGCTGGTGATGGCCTCCACCACGGACCGCGACATCTTCGGGGTGTGGCGCGGGCACCAGGACGAGCGCTCGGCGATGCGGCGCACCCGCTGGTACGTGGCCCTGTTCGCGGCCATCACCGCGGTGATCTCGCTCAACCCGCCCGCCGGCGTGGTCGGCCTGACCGCCTTCTCGGGCGCCATGTACGCCGCCTGCTTCTTCCCGGCGGTGATCCTCGGGCTGCACTGGCGGCGCGGCAACGGCGCCTCTGCGGTCTCCTCCTTCCTGGTGGGGCTCGGGGTGCTGGTGGCCTGGCGGCTCACCCCGCTGGGCGACGTGCTGCACGAGGTCTTCCCGGCGCTCGCCCTCTCCCTCGCCGCCTACGTGCTGGTGGCCCTGCGCACCAGCCCGCCGAACGCGCCCCACAGGGTGGAGGTGCTGTTCAAGCAGGCGGCCCGGCGCAGCCGCAGGCGGGCACGGCGGTAGAGGAAGCGCGGCCTGTCGCGCGCGCGAGTTATACTTTTCGGCGCGAAAACCGGCCGTCGCCCCTTTCCGGTCCGCACCGCAGGGTTTATGGTTCTGGCTCGTTTGCCGAGGAACGCGCACGCGCCAGGGAGCACCGAAAAGCCCCTCGAAGCATCGGAAATCCGGCAGTTCCACGGATTTCCAAGAACGCCAGCCACAGGACCCGATCCCGTAAACGTCGCTCTGACAACGACTTACAAACCTGCCATTCTGGCACCAGCCTTGCATCCAAGGACCCTGCCAACTCATGTCCACAGGAAGAACCCCAACCACTCGCTTTTGGCATTAAGCCCTGATTCGTTCAACCTTCACAAGGGACGGTACCATGAACCGACTCAAACTCTTCGCCACAGCAACGCTGATGGCCCTGGTTTTCACTGCCTGCGACGAGGGCACTCCACCGCCTGTGGAGCCCCCGCCGCCGCCGACTCCCGTAGGGACCATCTCCGGGGCGGTGACAATTGAAAACACGGCCGCCAGCGGCATCACTGCCACTCTGTCTTCGGGTGCGACCACCACTACGGGATCGGGCGGAAACTTCGCCTTCTCGGGCGTGGAAGCCGGGACCTACACGGTCACCATCAGCGGCTACCCCGAGGACGCGACGTTCGCCAACGTGACGCAGTCCGCGACCATCGCCACGGATGGTCAGAACGTCCAACTCACCTTCGACGGTGAATACATCCGCTCCTCCTCGGTGGTCGGCAACGTGGTTGCGGCCGACGCCATGATGAGCGGCGGCGACGGCCAGCCCGAGACGCTGGCCGGCGTGACGGTCACGCTGGGCGGCGAGTACGCCATGGGCGAGACCATGCAGACAGACGCGGAGACCGGCGGCTTCGCCTTCACGGGCCTGCGGGCCGGCACCTACACGGTCACGATCTCGGACTATCCCGAAGACGTCTCCTTCGAGACGGTGATGGTCGAGGTCACGGTCGAAGTGGGCGATGTCGGCCAGGCCGGCTTCACGGGCCACTTCATCCGCACCTCCGCGGTCGAGGGCCAGGTGATCATCGAAGGCGAGGGCCTTGCCGGGGTGACGGTTACCCTGAGCGGCGGTCCGGCTGACGAGATGTACACCATCATGACCGACGCCGACGGCATGTACCGGTTCGAAGAACTGCGCCCCGGCTCCTACACGGTCTCGATCGCGGACTTCGATCCCCGCGACTACGAGTTCGCGGCCACGTCCCAGGACGTGAGCGTGGACCTGGATGAGACCGGCACGGTGTCGTTCACCGGCGTCCTGCTCCGCACCTCCGGCATCAGCGGCCGGGTGAGCGTCGAAGGCATGGGCCTCGGTGAGATCGCGGTCACGCTTTCGGGCGCCGACGACCGCAGCACGATGACCGACGCGAGCGGCCAGTACGCCTTTGCGGGCCTGGCGGCGGGCGACTACACGGTCTCGATCGCGGTCGAGAGCGCGGCCTACGTGTTCGACTCGATGAGCTCGGACGTGACGGTCGGCGACGACGAGTCGGCGATCGTGAACTTCGAAGGCGCGCACGACACGTCGGCGAGCCTCACGGCGATGCTGTTCATCGACGAGGGGTCCGACGGCAGGAACAACATGCACGACGAGGGCGAGGACGCCTTCCCGTCGGCTGCCATGGTGCAGGCACTGCAGGGACTGGGCGTGCCCGTGCCGGCAGCGCTGCCCGTGCCGGTGACCCTGGTGGGCCCGGAAGTCAATCAGATGACGTCGGGCGTGCTGAGCCTCGCGACCGGCCAGGTCGCGTTCGCGGGACTGCGCGCGGGTACGTACCAGTTGAGGGTTGGATCCCTCTCCGCGCTGCTGCCCGCACTGCCGGCTGAGGCAGCTGCCATACTGCGGGACTATGACTTCGGCGGGCCCGCAGACGGGTACACGGTCGAAATCGGAGTCGGCGACCAGGCGACGCAGGCCATTCCCGTCGACATCACCCACACGACGATCAACGTCGCGGTCACGCTGAACAGCCCCGTAATGCGCGGCGAGCCGATTCCCGGCGCCGGCGTCGATCTCTTCTCGGATGCGGCCGGCGACACCAAGATCGCCAGCGGCATGACCGTAGCCGGCGAGCACGGCGCCTATGCGTCGATCCGGATCGCACGCGACGGCACGAGCGACAATACGGTCCACATGGCGGTCTCCGCGGATGGCTACTTCGTGGACCCGACCGCCGGCCTGCAGGCCGTGACGTGGTACCCGCAGTCGCCGGTGCACCCGGCGCCCACGGCGAATCCTCCTGCTGTTCTCAACGATGCCACCATCCTCAACCTGAACGCCGATGTGAGCTTCAGCGGCGCCATGGTTGACACCGGCCATCCGGATAGCGGAAAGCCGCTCGGCGGCTGGCTCGTCGGCGGTGCGGTCGTCGATCCGACCGACCCGACCAACCTCACTCCGCTCGAAGACGTGTCCCCGCAGCTGGATGCGGAGGGCATGGCGGCCTTCACGGAGACCCTGGCCGTCACCGATTTGCCGAGGCTTTACGCCTTCGATGTCGCCATGCCCGCGATCCAGCCCGACGTGCTGGACGGCGGCGAGGAATTCGAATCAATGCCGGCGACGTACCTGCACACCGGACTCACGCTGGCCGGCACCGCGGACGCCGGCACGATCGAGGTGCAGTACACGACCCAGACGCTCAAGGTCTACGTGCACCATGAGCGCGACCAGGTCGAGGGCTACACCGGCAATGTGCTGGGCGGCGACGTGAGGATGTCCGGAATGGTCGACGTCGAGGTCCGCTACATCAACGACAGCGGCCGCTCCGCCGCGTTCACGGACGAGATGTGGGATGCGTCGAAGAACACGAAGGACGACAAGAAGGGCGGGTTGACGTTCAGCCACCTGCCGGCCGGCATGAACGTCATCGTCACCGCGGAAGCGGCCGCCGATGCGGACATCATGGTTCTCGACCCCGACGAGCTCGCGACCTTCGAGGATCTCGAAGACAACGGCGTGCTGGGCGGCGCGTTCGGAGACATGGGCGGCTTCAGCCCCTCGGTGACGCTCTGTCCGTTGCAGAAAACCGCGCCCCAGGACTTCGGCGACTGCGCGTCGTTCGCGTTCGTCAACACCTACTCGGTCAACGGCCAGGTGTGGAAGAACGGCGTCGAGCGGAACGACGACGATGGCTTCGATACGCACGAGATCGACGAAGATCCCATCGATCCGGTGCCGGTCAAGGACATCGCGGTCGACATGGAAGCGGTCGAAGGGAAGAACATTGTGAAGGAGGGCAACTCCCACAACTCGACCGATGAGGACGGCGACGCCACCATAAAGTTCGACTTCGAGCGCATGGCCGACGGTGTCTACGCCCTCAGTGTTTCGGACGGATGGGTGGCGACGGCCGGGATGGGTGGCGCCAAGCTGCCTGAAGAGTTCCTGCTCTCGAATGAGGTCGACGACGACGGCCACCTCAACATCGACGTGACCCCGACGACGGGTGTCCTCTACGGGTACGTGAACCTCACCAACGGCCAGGCCGCGGAAGGCGTGAAGGTCGACGTCAACGGCAGCTACGACGTGACCGACGAATTCGGTCGCTACATCGTGGAGGGCTTCGGCGCCGGTGAGGACGAGGACGGTGACGACGCGATGATCGTGACGCTCTCCGGTGAGGACTTCTCGGAGAAGATGGACACGATCCACTCATTCGCGGCGAACGAGTTGGCACCGATGACCTTCGAGGTCGAGGGCGCCGCCGAGATCCACACGATCAGCGGCACCGTTACGGCCAACGTGGGCGGCGCAGGGGTTCCGGGCGTGCGGATCTCAGTGACCGGTTCGAGCCTGGTCGACTTGCCCACCTCGGGTACGAACAAGGGCAAGCTGGTGACGGGCGCCGACGGCAGCTACGTAGCGAAGGTGGTGGCTCTTCCCGCTGGCCAAACCGTTACCGTGAGTGCATCGGCGGACACCCTGTCGTTCTCAAGCGCCCGCGTGGTAGCGCCCTCAGCCGGCTTGGCGACATCCGGAATGGACTTCATCGCGTTCGCCCACGCCAGGATCACCGGCAGGGTGCTCGACGAGGATGGCACCCCGGTGGAGCGCGTTGAAGTCACGGCGACGCTGGTAGGTGCATCCAGTCCCGCGGATTCCTACACCACCCGCAGGACGGGCACCTTCAGGCTCAGCGTACCGTTCGGCACCTACGACATTGCGGTTGCCAGCGATGGTTATGTCTCCACATACCCGAATGGCGTCCAGCGGCACACCGTCGCTCCTGGCCAGAGGTTGGCATTTGGCGACATCGAGGCGACGATTTCGGCCGCTGGCCGGCCTCCGAGATTCACCAGCAGCGCCAGCTTCAGCGTCGAAGAAGGCAAGCGGACGATCGGCACCGTTGAGGCGGTGGACGACGACGACGACGACGAGGTCACCGGATACAGCGTGTCCGGCGGCGATGACTCGGAGATGTTCGCGATCACCCCGGCGGGCGTCCTGAGTTGGGCTGCGACGCGTCCGCCCTTCAAGAAGGCGACGGAAGCAAACCCGAACCCGGACAACAAGTACGAGGTTGACGTCGACGCGACGAGCGGTCCGAAGGCAAGTGCGACCGACGCCACCACCACCGTGATGTCGGCGACCCAGGAGATCACGGTCACCGTGACCGCAAGCGGTAATCTGGTCGTGACGCTGGAAGCGGATCCGGACGAGATCTCCGAGAACAGCGAGACGAGCACCGTAACCGCGACGCTCAACCGTGAGGCGGAGAGCGCCTTCTACGTGGTGGTAACAGTTAGTGACGACACGGAGGTGGAGCTCAGCGGCAACACGAGGCTGTTCTTCGACGAGGGCGATGATGAGAGCACCGGAGTGGTGACCATCACAGCGATCAACGACGACAACGTCCATAACAGCGATCGGACAGTAACCGTGAGCGGAACTCCGGAGCCTGCGAGCAACGACATCGACGTCGAGAGCGATGAGCTCACGATCACGGATGACGATACCCCGTACGGGCAGGTGAGGCTGGTCCTCAAGAGGTCCCGGATTAGCGAGACGGACGACGGCGACACCGACAACGGCAACCAAGCCCAGGATACCCTGACGGCTACGCTCGTCGGCGGAACAACGTTCGACGCGGCCATCTCGATTGCGGTGACCATGGCGCCCGCCGAAGCCGTCGAAGGTGGTGGAACGGGGACGCTGACCATCCTGGCTGGGTCAAGAAGCTCCGCCCTTAATGCCGATGGCACCGCGAAGACCGCCGACGCCCAAGTTGTGATCGAGGCAGCTGGTGATGACGTTGATGCCGGCAACACGGTGGTAACCGTGAGCGGAGTGGTAAGTGTTGATGGCACAGAGTTGGACGCTGATGATGACAGTCAGCCCGACGACGTCATTCTGGTCATCCTCGACGATGACGACGCACCGAGTGCGGTTAGGAATCCTGAGGTAGCCCCGACTGCGGATGCTGCGGACGACGAGTACGCCTACGAGCTGACGTGGGACGCTCCGTCGAACCCCGGCACGGTGAACGGAACTGCAGTCGTCCCGACCACGCTGACCTACGAGTACCGCGTCGAAAGGTCCTCGGTCATTGGCGACGCGACTTGGGCCAGCGCAACCTCGCCGCAGGCAATCAACCTGGTGAACGACATCACCGCGATCACTGCCGATAATTGGCGGGAGCGCAGTTTCACGGTGCAAGTCCGCATTACAGGCGACGACGACACCATGGTGGAGAAGGAGTTCACGACTCCAGCGGCCCCCTAACCTTAATCCGGGGCTAGTTCCCGGCAGCAGTAAGTGCGCCCCCGCCCGGTTCGCCGGGCGGGGGCGAGCTTTTCCCTCGAAGCACGACGAACGCCGCGGCCGAAGAAGAGACGCCGCAGCCGCAACCCCAAGTACCGCAGCCGCGAAAGATCTGTGCAACGGCGAAGTTGGCGTGAATCCTGCTGACCGCATGAGACATCTTGTACTGCCGAGTGTCTTGCGTAGCCTGGCACACCCGCCATCGCCGTCCAGGCTCGGCGAAGATTCTGAACAAACTGATAAACAAATGACTATCCCATCGCGGAAAGAGGCGGAACGATGATTCGGAACAAGCGCAGGATATCCGTCCGGTTTTTCCTGGCCGCCGCGGTGGGCTGCGTGGTCCTGGCCCCATCCACGGGCGTACGTGCCCAGGAGCCGTCTTTCGGCAGCTCGCACGGAGGCGTCCGGGCGTTCGCGAGGCCGGCCACAGCGCGCGCGGTCGTTCGTCCCAGTGTCACGATGCGGCATCAATGGACCGGCGAAGCGCAGGAAGAATTCCGGCTCGACATCCGGTTCTCGCAGGACGTGACCGGCTTCACGGACTCGGACATCGACCCCTTTGGCGCGGAGCTGGACTCCGACGGCGTGGAACGCGTGGGCAACTCTGAACGGTGGTACCGGGTCACGATGTATACGCGGGCCAACTATGAAGGCCCGGTGATCCTCGAGATCCCGGCAAACGCGGCAGAGAACATCGCGGGCGAGGGCAACCTCGCGGAGACGTACACCTTCGACGCGGACACCCGGGCTCCCGCAGCCGACGATGCAGAGGTGGACGGCAGGGAACTCGTCGTCACCTTCGACGAAGACCTCGACGAAAGCACCGTCCCTTCGGGCAGCAACTTCGACGTGTACGTCACCCGGGACGGAGATCGCGACGATGAAAGGGTGTCGCGGGTCGAGGTTGACGGGTCGGAGGTGATCCTGACGCTGGCGCGCGCGGTCCGCTACGGCGACGATATCGAGTTGTTCTACGACGACGCGGGCACGAGGGCCCTCCGGGACGAGGCCGGCAATCTCGCGCCTCCCTTCGACCTGCCGGTGGAGAACGAGACCGCCGAGGGGGAGGCGCCCGGTCCGCCGCGGAACCTCACGGCGGACGCCGACGGCGCGTCGGTGATCGAGCTGAACTGGAGTGCCCCGCTGGACCGGGGCAGCAGCGCGATCACCGGGTACTGGATCGAGGTGTCGACGGACGTAGGCGCCACATGGTCAACGCGCGTGCGCGACACCGGGAGCACCGCGACCCGCTACCGGCACACCGGCCTCAGCGCGGACACAACGCTCCACTACAGGGTGTCGGCGATCAACTCCTTCGATACGGGAGACGCGTCGAACGTCGCAAGCGCCACGACGGAGGAGCGGGTGCCGAACGCGCCCAGGGGATTGACCGCTCGGGCCAGGGGCACATCGGCCATCGAGCTGGACTGGACGGCGCCATCGTCCGCCGGCACGGCCCCGGTGACCGGCTACCGGATCGAGTGGTCCCGCACCGGCAGGAGCCCGTGGGCGGTGCTCGAGGCGGACACGGAGTCCACGACCACCGCCTACACGCACAAGGATCTCAGTCCCGGCACCACCCGCCACTACCGCGTCGCGGCGATCAGCAGGGTGGGCCGGAGCGCGTGGTCGAGCGTTGTCCACGCGACCACCGACGTCACGACTCCGGGCGCGCCCACGGGCCTGAGGGCGACCGCGAGCGCGGTAGGAGGAAGCACCCGGCTCCTGCTCAGCTGGACGCGCCCGTCCACGGACGGCGGGAGCGCGATCACCGGCTACCGCATCGAGACGTCGCCCACCGGCGTCGCGGGCTGGACTCTCGTCGCAGTCGGCACGACCGGCACAGCCACCACCTACGTTCACACCGGCCTCACCCCGGGCACCACCCGGTACTACCGCGTGGCGGCGATCAACAGAGTGGGCAGAAGCGGCTGGTCCAACGTTGCCCAGGGCACCACCAACGCGGCGCCCCCCGGCCAGCCGCAGAGCCTGCGCGCGCGCGGCGCCGGACCGATGAGCATCACCCTCACCTGGGACGCGCCGACCAGCGACGGCGGCGCGCGCATCACCGGCTACCGCGTCCGGGCGCGCGGGCCCGGCGACGGCACGTGGATCACGATCGAGAGCAACACGCGTTCGACCGCGAGGACGTTCACGCACACGCGCCTTCAGCCGGCCACCGCCTACCGGTACCAGGTGGCGGCGATCAACTCGATGGGCGCCGGAGCGTGGTCGTTTGAGGCGGGGACGAGCACGCACCCCGACGTGCCCGGCGCGCCGTTCAACCTGACGGCCCGGGCGGTCGGCACCTCGCGCATCGACCTGTCGTGGAGCGCGCCCCGCAACACCGGCGGCGCCCCGATCCTCGGCTACCGGATCGAGGCCTCGATCGACGCGGGCGGCACCTGGCGGATCATCCGCCGCAACACGGGCTCGGCCGCGACGACGTTCGCGGACGTGAACCTCCAGCCCGCGACCACGCGGCACTACCGGGTCGCCGCGATCAACACCGCGGGGACCGGGCCGTTCTCGAACTACGCACGCGCGACGACCGACGCGACCCTGCCGGGCGTGCCCCGAACCCTCGTCGCCGAGGCGGACGGCACCTCGCGGATCGAGCTCTCATGGCGGGCGCCCACGAGCGACGGGGGCGCGCGCGTCACCGGCTACCGGATCGAAGTGTCGGAGGACGGGGGCGCGAGTTGGCGGGACCTGGTGGGCAACACGCGCACCACCGGCACAACGTACGTGCACGCGGGGCTCGAGCCGGCCACGACCCGCCACTACTGTTACCGGGCACGTCAAATTACGGGATCGTGGGCATTGAAAATGTCAGGGTTGAGCCCGGTGGCGGGGGTTCGGCCATGGGATGTTGGGCGAAGGCGGGCAAGGGCCGAGAACGGGTTGGCTACCATCGCGTCTCCATTGAACGAAGGAGACGTGATGATCGGAAGAGAGACGCGGGTGTTGTTGCGGCACTATCTGGAACAGGGACTGAGCAAGGCCGCGGTGGCGCGGCGTTGCGGGGTCAGCGAGCGGACGGTGTACCGCTGGATCGCGGCGGGGCAGCTGGACCGGGAGCTGGACGACGGGCCGGTCCGATACGGGCCGAGGCGGCCCCGGCCTTCGCGGCTCGATCCCTACAAGGAGATCATCGAGACCCGTCTGGCCCGGTATCCGGATCTCAGCGCTGTGCGGCTGTTCGAGGAGATCCGGAAGGCGGGCTACGAGGGCGGCTACGACCAGGTGAAGCGGCATGTGCGGGAGGTCCGGCCGCTGCCGGAGCCGGAGCCGGTCAGGCGCTTCGAGACCCCTCCGGGGCACCAGGGGCAGGTGGACTTCGCGGAGTTCAAGACGCCGTGGGGGAAGCGGCACGCGCTGGTCGTGGTTCTGGGCTACTCGCGGCTGATGTGGGTCCGGTACTACGAGCGGCAGACGATGGCCGTGGTGATGGAGGGCCTGGAGTCGGCGTTCCGGTACTTCGGGGGCGTGCCCTCGGAGCTGCTGTTCGACCAGATGAAGGCCGTCATCGTGGAGGACAACCGGGAGGTCGGCGGGCGGCTGATGGAGAACACGGAGTTCCTGCGCTTCGCCCACCACTGGGGCTTCCGGATCCGGGCGTGCCGGCCGTACCGGGCGCAGACGAAGGGGAAGGTGGAACGGCCGGTCAGCTACATCCGGCGGAGCTTCTTCTACGGACGGGACTTCGTGTCGGACGACGATCTGAACGCCCGGGTGCTGGGGTGGCTCGGCAGGGTGGCCAACGTCCGCGTCCACGGCACGCTGAAGGAGCGGCCCGTGGACCGGTTCGAGGCGGAGAGGCCGCACCTAAAGCCCTTGGCCCGCTGGCCTTACCGGCCCGTGACGCCGCTGCGCCCCGAGCCCTCGAAGGAGCGGAACGAAGCGGCGGCGGACTCCCGGTTCGTCGAGGTCGAGCGCCGTCCGCTGGCCGAGTACGGCCGGATCGCGGGAGGCGTGCGGTGAGGCCGCCATCGCGCAGGGAGCGGATCGCGGCCCAGCTCGCCGACCTCAAGATGCCCGGCGCGCTGGAGGCGCTGGACGGCGTGCTCGCCGGGGTGGACGGGGGAGGCACGACCGCGGCCGAGGCGATCGAGCGGCTCCTGGCCGCCCAGATCGAGCTCCGCAACGGCCGGCGCCTCGAAGCCGCCATGCGCTCCAGCCGCCTGCCGTACGTGAAGACGCTGGCGGCCTTCGACTTCGCCTTCCAGCCGTCGATCAAGCGCGAGCAGATCGACGCGCTGCACGAACTCGGCTTCGTCGAGCGCCGGGAGAACGTCGTCTTCCTCGGCCCGCCCGGCGTGGGCAAGACGCACCTCGCGATCAGCCTGGCGATCACGGCGGCTGAGAGCGGCCGCAAGATCTACTTCGGCACCCTGACCGACCTCGTCGACTCCCTCGAGGAGGCCAAGGCCGCCGGCCGGCTCGACCGCCGCCTGAAGATCCTCACCCACCCGGCACTCCTCATCGTCGACGAGATCGGCTACCTGCCGGTGACCCAGAGCGGCGCGGTCCTCTTCTTCCAACTCGTCAACCGGCGCTACGGCAACGGCTCGACCGTGCTCACCTCCAACAAGGGCTTCGAGGAGTGGGGCCGCATCCTCGGCGACGAGGTCATGGCCGCAGCGCTCCTCGACCGACTGCTCCACCGCTGCCATATCGTCAACATCCGGGGCAACAGCTACCGGATGCGCCGCCACGCCGAACTCTCCAAGGCGATCCACCCCCTCGCGAGCCGAGTGGACGCCGAATCGCCTGCCTCGAAAGAGAGCCCCTCATGACGACCTCGCTACCGGCCCGCTGCCCCGCTCCGGTCGCTCCGCTCCCTCCGCGGAGCAGCGCTCGGACCCTGACATCTTCAATGCCCAATACCCTGACATTTTCGATGCCCATTGACAACTACCGGGTCTCGGCGGTCAACCGGATCGGCGTGGGCCGGGCGTCGCGGGTCGCGAGCGCGACCACCGACGCGACCGTGCCCGACGCACCCACCGGGCTGATCGCCACCGATGCCTCGCCCACGCAGATCGACCTCGCGTGGGTCGCGCCCGCCTACGACGGCGGTGCACCCATCAGCGGCTACCGCGTCGAGGTCTCGGAGACCGGGGCCGTCTGGGCGGGTCTCGTGCGCAACACCGAATCCACGGCCACCACCTTCTCGCACACCGGCCTGCAGCCGGGGAGCGTGCGCCACTACCGGGTGTCGGCGATCAACCGGGCGGGCA
Source organism: Longimicrobiales bacterium (assembly GCA_965208255.1). GTDB lineage: Bacteria > Gemmatimonadota > Gemmatimonadetes > Longimicrobiales > Gaopeijiaceae > BD2-11. Next base: position 4,585,255 of record OZ242324.1, on the reverse strand, counting down.
CCGGGGCGGCGTCGGCGAGTGCTTCGGCGGCCACGGACGACCCCGTGCAGCGCGCGGGACGGCTCAACACCCGCGTGCTGCCGCATGTCGCGGCCGCGATGACCTCGAGCACCGTCTCGGCGATCGCAAACCGCGTCGACGCGGTGGCCAACGGGATGGGCATGGAGCAAAGCGTGGAGACGAGCGGCCTCTCCTCGATGGCTGCGAGCCTGTCCTCGCCGGGCCCGGGAGGCCTCGGCCTCGCCCAGAGTGACGGTGCCGGCCTGGCCGCCCTCTTTGGCGGCACCTCCTTCCTGATGCCGTTCGGCGGCTCCGACGCGCAGCAACAGTCCGCGACCGGCATGCAGATGGCGAGCTGGGGCGCTGGCGAGTACCACTACCTCGGCGAACCCGGCGCGAGCGCCCTCGACTGGCAGGGCAACATGGTGAGCGCCCACGTCGGCGTGGACGCGCGCATCGGGTCCGACATCCTGGCGGGCGTCGCGGGCTCGTACAACTCGGGCTCCTTCGACTTCACCGACAAGACCGGCGCAAGGCCGGTCAAGGGCACCTACGGCACCACCCTGACCAGCGCGCATCCCTACGTGGCCTGGTTCCCCGGCGCCCGCGGCACCTCGGTGTGGGGCTCGGCGGGGATCGGCCGGGGCGACATCGAAGTCGACGACGAACGCGAGGGGCTCCGCACCAGCCCCGCCAGCACCTTCACGGGCGCGGCGGGCGCGAGCTACCAGCTTCTTGCGCGCGGTACCGGCGGCGTGAGCCTCAAAGCCGAGGGTTGGGGCGGCCAGTTCAAGGTCGAGGGCTCCGAGCAGATCGGCACGGTGACGCTCGACATGCAGCGCGCCAAGCTGGCGCTCGAGTTGACACAAGGCTTCCGTACCGACACCGGGCACGAGATGGCGTTCGTGCTCGAGGGCGGGATGCGCTACGACAACGGGGACGCCATCAACGGCACCAGCGCCGAAGTCGGCGGCGGGCTCCGCTACACGAACTCCGGCCTGGGGCTGACCGCGGAGGGTCGCGGCAGGTTCGTGATCTCGGCCCGTGAGGGCTACGAGGAATGGGGCCTGGGCGGCATGCTCATGTTCGACCCGGCGACCCAGGGCGAGGGCTTGCAGGTGCGGGTCGCGCCGGCGTACGGCGACCACAGGAGCGGGGTCAACCAGCTGTGGGAGCGCGGCGTCTCCGATGCGGTGGGCGGGCACGACCTGGGCATGGGCGCCAACGTGGACGGCGAGGTCGCCTACGGCATCGCCGGCTTCCAGGGAACGCCCTACAGCGGCTTCTACCTCGGCAAGAGCGGGACGCGCGCCTTCTCGAGCGGCGTGCGCTACGACCTCGGCGCGGGCGTCGGCCTCCGCCTCGAGGGCACGCGGCGCGAGAGCGCCTTCGCCGGAGCGCAGCACAGCGTTGGTATCCGTGGGAGGATCAAGTTGCGGTGACATCGTGCGAATCTGTGGACCCGCCCGCCTCCGGGGGCGGGTCCTCTTCGCCCCATTTCTCCATGGCCCCGCCCGCCGGAAACGGCGAGATTTACGGGCGCTGCGAGACCAGCCCCATTCTGTGGCGGGTTCGGGCGTTGTGCGCCAGATTGGGGGAACGCACCGGAGGCATGACACATGATCGATCCCGATACTCCAGGACGGCCAGCAGGTCCGACGGGCTGGATGAAGGACTGGGGACAGTTCATCATGCTGCTGGTGGCGCTTGGAGGCTTCTACGGGTTCATCCGATCCGAAATGAGCGCGATGGAGAGTCGCCTGGGAGCCCGTATCGACCGCAACGCTGAGCTGATCTCCAGAAACGGTGAACTGATCTCCAGAAACGCTCAAGCCATCTCCGGAAACGCTCAAGCCATCTCCAGAAACGCTGACGCCATCTCCGGAAACGCTCAAGCGATCTCCGGAAGTGCTGAAGCGATCTCCAGCCTTCGTGAGGACATCGCTCACCTGGAGGGCTACATTCGCGGTCGGCTCGGTGACGAGCCGGGCTAGGCGCATGGGCGGCTCCCCGGCAATGTTCGCGTGTATGGCGCTGGCCGCGGTCTTCGTGCATGCCGGTGCGCGGGCCGCCGCGCAGGAAGCCTCCGCAGAGCCGATGGAATACCGGCTCTACGTGGCCAACGAGTCGTCCGACATCGTGAGCCGGGTGGTGTTCCGGCCCGGCGCCGGCGCGGAGGTGGAGAAGGAGATCCCGGTCGGGATCATGCCGGCCGACAACGACGGGGCGCACGGGCTCACGGTCTCGCCGGACGGCGACTTCTGGTACCTCACCATCGCCCACGGCACGCCCTACGGGTACGTGTGGAAGTTCGCGGCCGGGCCCGACACCCTGGTCTCGCGCGCGGAGCTGGGGCTCTTCCCGGCCACCATGGGCATCACCCCCAACGGCCAGTTCCTGGTGGTGGCCAACTTCAACCTGCACGGCGACATGGTGCCCTCGGACCTGTCGGTGGTTTACACGCCCACGATGACGCAGCTGTCGCGTGTCACCACCTGCCTCATGCCCCACGGCAGCCGGGTGAGCGCCTCCGGAGGGCGCCAGTACTCGGCGTGCATGCACTCCGACCAGCTGGTCGAGGTCGATCTGACCACCCTGGAGGTGAGCCGCCGCTTCTCGCTGGCGCCCGGCCGCGAGGCCGCCCTCGATGCGCGCGACCAGGGCATGGGGGCGCATGTGATGGTCATGAGCGGCGCGGAGGCTGAGGCCGGCGGCGCGGCAGGCGCCGGGCAGCCGGCCGCCATGCGCGACGACACCAGCATGGGCCGCATGGCCGGCATGGCCGACGGATCCGACGCCGTGTGTTCACCCACGTGGGCCGAACCGGGCGCCGGCGCGCTCGCCGACCGTGTGGTCTACGTCGCCTGCAACCGGAACGACGAGATCCTCGAGATCGACACCGGGGACTGGTCGGTGCGGCGGCGGTTCTCCACCGGGACGGCGCCCTACAACCTGGACGCCACGGCGGACGGCGCGCTGCTGGTGGCGACCCTCAAGGGCGAGCAGGCGGTCTCGGTGATCTCGCTCGAGTCCGGCGAGGAACTGGCCCGGATCCCGACCACCCAGCCCATCACCCATGGCGTGGTGACAAGCCCGGACGGACGCTACGCCTTCGTCTCCAACGAGGCCATCGGCGCGACGCCGGGAACGCTGGACGTCTTCGACCTCGTGGCGCTCGAGCGGGTGGCGAGCGCCGAACTGCGCTATCAGCCCGGCGGAATCGACTTCTGGCGGGCCACGCCCATCCCCTGAACCAGGGAGCCGGATTCCGATGAAGCGTCTCGTACCGTTGGGCGTCGCAGCTGCTGTCCTCATTTTCCTTGGCTACGTGATGTATTCGTCGATGGCCCCGGCCACCGTCGACTGCGAGGTCTGCCTGGTGTTCGACGGCGAAGAGGTGTGCCGCATGGGCGCCGGCCCCACCCGCGCAGAGGCGGCCAGGGTCGCGCAGGAGAGCGTCTGCGGGGGCAACGCCATGGGCATGATCATCGCCGAGCGATGCCGGGCGCGCCCGCCGGAGCGCATGACGTGCTCGTCGCCGTGACGGGAGCCGCGAACGCACTCCGAGGGCGGGCGCTTCTCAGGCACGCGTGATCCCTCCGGGGGCTTTTCCCGCCCTCCTGTCGAGGACACTTTCCGCCCTCCTGCAAGGGGCTCTCTCCGCCCTTATTCTCCTGGCTTGCGCGACGGCGGCCTCGGCCCAGCAGGACGATCCCGGCGGGCGCTGGGAGTTCTTTCTCGAGCAGCGCCGCTCTCCCGGCGTGCCCGGATGGGGCGCCCGTCTCCAGGTCGCCCGTGAGGCCGTTCTCCGGCGCGCGGTGCTCCGTCTCCCGCCCGGCGCCGCCGCTGCGAGCGCGGCGGGCTCGGACGCCTGGGAGCCGCTCGGGCCCGAGATCATCGAGTCGTACGCCATCTCCACGGGACGGGTCTCGGCGGTAGTTCTCCATCCCGCGAACATGGACGTGATCTTCGCGGGCGGAGCTCAGGGCGGCGTGTGGCGCACGGAGAACGCCGGGGCGTCCTGGCAGCCGCTCACCGACCAGGAGTGCTCGCTGGCGATGGGCGCGCTCGCGCTCGACCCGGTCAACCCGGACATCGTCTACGCGGGCACCGGGGAGCAGCATTTCTCCGCCGACAGCTACTACGGCTGCGGGGTTCTGCGCTCCGCGGACGGGGGCGAGAGCTGGACCCGGCTGGGCGAGGGCGTCTTCACCGGGCCCATGGGCGGGACCACCATCTCGCGCATCGTGGTCGACTCGGCCACCGCGGGCACGCTGGACGCCACCACGGTCTACACCGCCACCGGGGACGGCCTCCACATCTCGACCGACTCGGGCGTCGGCTGGACGAAGGTGCTCGACGGCGTGGTGAACGACCTGCTGGTGCACGCCGGCGACCGGGCGGTGGTCTTCGCCACCCTGTCGGAGGGGGAGGAGAAGTGGGGCCACGCCACCCTGCACCGGTCCGCCGACGGCGGGTGGAGCTGGCAGGAGGTCGACCCGGGGCTCGGGATCCTGCCCTGGCGCGCGCAGCTGGCCCAGTCGCGCTCCAGTCCGGAGATCCTCTACCTCTCGGCCGGGGAGAGATCGGGCGTGGTGATGGCGCGGAGCTCCGACGGCGGGGCGTCGTGGACCCGGGTGTCCGCAAGCGGCGTCCGCTGCGTGCAGTGCTGGTACAATCAGTCGCTGGCGGTGCATCCCGCCGACTCCTCCATCGTGTATTTCGGGGCCGTGACGCTCTACCGCTCCCTGGACGGCGGAGCCAGCTTCTCGCCCATCGGCCGTCAGGAAATCCACGTCGACCAGCACGTCCTGGCCGTCGACGCGCGCGCGCCGGACATGCTGCTCGCGGGCAACGACGGCGGCGTCTACCGGAGCATGGACCGGGGCAACAGCTGGGAGAGCCTCAACACCAACCTGTCGCTGACCCAGTTCTACGCCGGGGTCTCCATTCATCCGCGCCCGCAGTCGATCTCGGTGCTGGGGGGCACGCAGGACAACGGGACCGTCGAGGGGGACGGCGACCTGTCGTGGCCACAGGTGCTGGGCGCGGACGGCGGGTTCACCGCGATCGATCCGCGCTTCGACCGCCGGTGGGCCGAGACCCAGTGGCGGGGCGGGAGCGGAGGACCGAGGCGCTCCGACGACGGCGGCTCCTTCCGCTTCCGCGGCTACGGCATCGACCTCGGGGACGATGCGCTCTTCATCCCCCCGCTGGTGATGGATCCCTTCGACCCGGACGTGCTCTATTTCGGCACCGAGCGGCTGTACCGGACGGTCGACGGGGGCGAGCGCTGGGAGCCTGTCGCGGAGGCCCGGGAGGGGAGGATCTCGGCCATCGCGCCCAGCCGCTCCGACGCGCGCGTGGTCTATTTCGGGACGTCCGATTCCGACATCGTGGTGACCCGGGACGGCGGCGGGTCGTGGCAGCCGGCTTCGGCGTCGCTGCCGATGCGCTACGTGAGCGACATCGCGGTGCATCCGCGCGACCCCGCGACCGCCTGGGCGGTGTTCTCGGGCTTCGGTACGGGCCACGTGTTCGTCACCCGCGACTACGGCGCGTCGTGGAGCGACATCACCGGCGACCTGCCCGACCATCCCGTCAACGCGGTGCTGCTCGACCCGTCCGAGCTGTCCCGAATCTACATCGGGACGGACCTGGGCGTGTTTTCTTCCTCGGGCGGCGGGAGCTGGTCGCGCCTGGGCGACGGGTTGCCGATGGTCGCGGTGTTCGACCTGGCGGTGGAGCCGGCTGCGGGCGTCATGGTGGCCGCGACCCACGGCCGGGGCGCGTTCGCGCTACCGGTCGCCGCGCCGCTGGAGGCGGAGGTGCGGGGGGTGGAGCGGCGCGTGGTGGTCGCCGCGCGTGGCGATGCGGTGGAGGGCGGCGCGCCTGTGCGCATCTACGGGACCGGGTGGCCGGAAGCTCGCTGGGAGGCGCGCGCATCAGGCGCGGAGTGGCTCGAGCTCACGCGCGCGGAAGGCGGCACCCTCGACTCGATCGGTTGGCGGATCGACCCCGGCGACCTCGCGCCGGGCGAGTACTTCGACACGGTGACGGTGATGGTCGCGGGGGCGGGGGCGGCGCCAACCGCGCTTTGGGGCGACGCCGGGTCCCGCGCAGGCAGGGTCGCTGACGCCGCGGGATCGGCGGTGCTGCCGGTTCGGCTGGTGGTGCGGGCGGTGAACACCCTCGCCTTCCCGTCGGCGGGCCGCTACACGGAAGTGCCGGTGGGAGCGACCGAGGCGGTGGCGGACTCGGCCGAGGTGGCGGTCGCCGGGCCCGCCCCCGCGGAGGTGGCGTGGCGCGCGACGCACGGGGGGGCCGCGTGGCTGGAGCTGGTCGATTCGGCCGGAACGGGCCCGGGACGCGTCCGGTGGACCCGGCGGGTGGACGGCCTCGCGGCCGGACTGTACCTGGACACCATCCGGGTCGCGGGGGACGCGCAGTACGTGGTACCCGCCACCCTCGTGGACTCCCTGCGGGTGGCGGCCGCGACCACCGTGACGGTCGCGGGGCGGGGCGGGGCGGCCGCCACCCTGGCGGGGGTTACCCAGCCCCTGGTGGACACCCTGGTCGTGGAGGTGGGGGGGTACGGGTCGCGCACCGCCACCTGGACGGCCGCGCACGGAGGGTCGCCGTGGCTCGAACTGGTCGTGGCGCGCGGGGCGGCGGGGGGCGGGGTGGTGGTGCGCCGCACGCCCGGCGACCTCGGCCCCGGCACCTACGTGGACACGATTCACATCCGGGTGGAAGGTGGTACGACCCCCCTGTCGGCCGTGGTGGTCGACAGCCTGCTGGTCGGGGAGGACCTGGCGGTCGAGGCGGCCGTATCGGCCGTGTTCGGCGAACACGACCTGGACGCGGTGCAGACCCGCGCCCTCGACCGACTCGGAAACGGTGACCGCACCTACGACCTGGGTGACGCGCTCGCCTGGGTCGCCCGCTGCGGTCGCGGCGGGGGGCGGTGCGGGGTGGGGGGTGGGGGCGCCGCCTCTCATGCCGCTCGGGCACGCCCGCCGACTGCCGGTGAGGCTGGTCGTCCTTCGTCTGCCACCGACCTCTCCCTCCCGGCTCCCGCACTCCCCGCGACCGGCCGGATGAGCAGACTGCGACCTAGGCGACGGCGGCCGTATGACGACTTCGGGTTCGTTCGAGAGGCCGCAAAACGCCCTCGGTGTCTATCGAAAAAGCGCTTACAACTTCTTTCTAGAGCGACGTTACGCTTATTACTGAGTAAATCGTCAGCATATTGCTTACAAACGCTGCCAATAGCCGTAAGCCACTTACGTAGTGCACATCGCACGCATCTCCGCCTCGCGCTTGTGCTCGCCGCCGTCGGTTGGGCATGTGGCGGGGACGAAGTGGTGGAGCCGCCCGTTGCAACCGCCGCGGTGGTGGTCCCCGCCGAGGTGAACCTGGTCGCGCTGCAGGAACGGGCACGCCTCCAGGCGACCATCTACGACCAGGGCGGACAGGTCATGCCGGGTGCGCCCGTCACCTGGTCGACCAGCGACCCGTCAGTCGCCCAAGTGGACCCGACCGGCACTGCCGTCTCGGTCGGCAACGGCAGCGCCCGGATCGCCGCCACCAGCGGAAACGCCACTGCGGCCGCCTCGGTCGTCGTCGCCCAGGAGGGCGCGGTGGTCGAGGTCGACTGGGGCGGTCCCCGCCTCCTCCTCGGCGACTCGGTGCAGGTGACCCTCCCGGTCGCCAACGACCCGAACGGACATCGCATCGCCCCGGCCCGCATCGCCTGGACCACCAGCGACCCGGCCGTCGCCACCATCGACCCCGACGGGTGGGTGCGCACCGTCGCGCCGGGGCAGGTTCGCATCGAGGTCGACGTGGGCGGCTTCGTCGCCGCGCACGATTACGCCATCGACCTCGACCCCGGCTTCCTCGAAGTTGCACTGACCGTGCCTGCGGGCGCCCGCGACATCGGCGCCCATCTCAGCATCGAAGGGCCCATCGGCATCCCGGCCATCGAAGGCCCGGCCATCGACTCCCTGCGTGCTCCGGGTTACGATCTGTACCGCTCCCGAGCCACCGCCCCGACCCAGGTAATCATCGCCGGGCCCCTCTCTTCCGGCCCCGTCCTCGAGTTCCGGGTGCCCCATCTCCGCTTCCGTGAACAGTACCGGGTACAACTGCTGCAAGTTGCGGGAGACGACTATGCCCTCAAAGACCTGGCGGGCTATTCTGTTCTGATCTCGCCCTGATCATCCCATCTTCCCATGGCGCCGCCCGCGCCCCGGCGCCACTTTCAATGCAAGGTGCCGCACACAAGGGCATTGGATCGAGTTGGCTTCTCGATCGGCGATCAAGGTTTCAGCACCTGCGTACCTGCATCCGCGACCTCAACGGGAGAACGCATGAAACTGAGCCAGGAACTGATCGCCATTCTCGCCGTTGGCGTAACCCTGATCGGCATGATCGGCGCCCTCTTCGTAAGCATGGGGAGGATGGAAACTCGCCTGCGCGGTGAGATGCACGACCAGATCGGTGCCGTCCGCGGCGAGATCGGCGTGCTGCGCGACGAGATGCGCAGCGAAATGAGCGTACTGCGCAGCGAGATGAGCATCTTGCGCGAAGATGTCCGTCACGACATCGACGCCCTCCGGATCGACATCCAGGACATCCGCGGGGACGTCCGCCAACTGCGCGACAAGCTGCTGGTGCCTGCTGGCGCGTGATGACGACCGTCGTCTGACGCCCGCGCCGCGGATCCACGTTTTCCTCATCCTCGAGGCACGAGATCCTGCGGGCGGCCCATCTTCCCATGGCGCCGCCCGCATCCGAGTGCGACCATTGTTGGCACAGGGTGCCGCGCACAAGGCATTGGATCGGGCTGGCTCTCCCGATCGGCGATCAAGGTTCATGCACCTGCGTAACTCCGTCCGGTGACTCGAAACAGGAGACCGCATGAAACTGAGCCAGGAACTGATCGCCATTCTCGCCGTCGGCGTAACGCTGGGGGGTCTTCAGGTCACCCTGTTCGTCAGCATGCGCGGCGATATGGAGAGGATGGAAACGCGCCTGCGCGGTGAGATGAACGTCTTGCGCGACGAGATGCGCGACGAGATGAACGTCCTGCGCGAGGACGTCCGCCACGACATCGACGCCCTCCGGATCGACATCCAGGACATTCGCGAGGACGTCCGTCAGCTGCGCGACAAGCTGCTGGTGCCCGCTGGCGCGTGATGCACCTGAAGGCGATCCAGGGTGCGTGGACCCCGGAGAATCCCGCGGCTCCTGCTACCGGATGACGGTGCCCCCCGTCCGGTTATCCGGCACGAAGCGGCCCCGATACGGCATCTCGATGGCCGGCAGGGTCTCCGCGTTCATCACCGCGTCCTCCGGCACGAGGTCGTTCAGGTAGAGGGTGTACGCGATCACCGCGTAGGTCTCGTCGGCGGTGAGGGTGCCGGGAGTGAGCTGCGGCATCGCCTTCACGATGTAGTCGAACAGCGTCGTAGCGTAGGGCCAGTACCCGCCCACGGTGCGACCCGCTGGCCACTCCTCCCACGGCTGCTGGGTCACCAGGACATCGTTGGGCCCCTCGGTGCCGGTCGGCCCGTGGCAGGCAATGCAGTGCATGAGGTACACCTGTTCGCCCTCGGCGACCGTGCCGCTCCCGGGAGGCAGCCCCTCCCCGTCGGGCTTCACGTCGATGTCCCACATGGCGACGCGCTCGGCGGATGCTGCGCTGCCAAAGCCGAAGCGCTCCGGGGGCTCGGCGCCGTCCGCGGAACCTGCGCCGGACGCGCCTCCACCAGCGGAGCCGGCGGGGGCGCAGGCGAGCGCGAGCCCGATGGCGGCCAGCGCGAACCGCCTCATACCAGGTCTCCGAGGCCGAAGGTGACGCCGCCGTCGCGCGCGACCTTCCACACCCGCTGGTGGTTGTGGTGGTACGAGGTGCGCTCGCCGCGCGCCTCCCACAGCTGCTGCACCGTGGGCTGCACGTAGCCGGTCTCGTCCACGGCGCGGCTGATCAGCAGGCTCTCGTCGCCGTCCCAGTTCCAGAGGTGGCGGAAGCGGACCGTCGACTTGGGCAGGATGGGCTCCTGCAGCTCGGCCTCGGTCCAGCTCTCGCCGCCGTCGGTGCTGATGTCCACGCGCGTGATGCGCCCGCGCCCCGTCCACGCGAGCCCCTGGATCTCCCACCATCCCGGCTCCGGCAGCGTATAGGGATACGCGGGGAAGGTGATGGTCGACTTGGCGTCCATAAAGAAGCTGAACTGGCGCGCCGTGCCGTCCTTGAGCGGGTCGGTGTAGCGCGAGGTTTCGTCGCGGGTCATGGTCGGGCGGTCGGTGATCTCGATGCGCCGCAGCCACTTGACGCTCGCGTTGCCCTCCCAGCCGGGCAGGAGCAGGCGCAGCGGGTAGCCCTGCTCGGGACGGATGGCCTCCCCGTTCTGCCCGTAGGCGAGGAGGGCGTCGTCCATGATCTTCTCCATGGGGACGCTGCGCGACATGACCGCCGCGTCGCCCCCCTCGGCCAGGATCCAGCTCGCGGCCGGATCGGCGCCCACCTCGTTCAGGATTGTCTTGACCGGAACGCCCACCCACTCGCTGGTGCTGAGCAGCCCGTCGAGCGCCTGCGGGCTGACCTCGACCGGCATGCGCTCGCGGTTGTACGCCCCGCCGCCGTTCCCGGAGCACTCCAGGAAGTAGATGCGCGACACCGACGGATAGCGCTTCAGGTCGGCCATCGAGAAGGTCATGGGGCGCTCGACCATGCCGTGCACCAGCAGCTCGTGCCGGTCGGCGCGGATGTCGGGAATGCCGGCGTGATGGCGCTCGAAGTGCAGGTCGGCGGGCGTGATGGTGCCCTGCAGCTCCTGCAGCGGGCTGCGCGAGGAGCTGGACAGCGTCTGCGAGCGGGTGAGCCGCCGCGGGCGTTCTTCAGGCGCGCGCACGCCCACTTCCGAAGTGAAGCGGCCCGGGACCTTGCTGGGGTCGTCGGGCGGCGTCGGGGCCTCCTGCGCCACCAGCTTGACGGCGTCGGCCTTGGTCTTGATCAGGCCTGCGGCCACCGCGCCTGACGTAGCGGCGATCCAGGTGCGGCGAGAGATGGAGGAGCGCTTGTTCGATGCCATCCCGGGTTCCCTCCGAAGGGTGAATTGCGACGCGACAAAACCTCGTAAGCCAGCCTATGGCTGAAGGGGCGGGGAGGCAAGCACGGGAGGGCAGCCGGGGCGGGGACGCGAGGGCACGCAAGGCGAGGACGGGCTCGAGCCGCTCCCTGCGTATTGGTCGCGGAGGAAGCCTCCCTCCTATGCTATGCGCGCCACTTCCGGCCCTGCAGGAGAAGCAGCACCAGCAGGACGCTCAGCAGGAGCCCGAGGGTGTGGATGCCTTCTCCCGTGGCCAGGCTGTGGATGACGACGGCCAGGGCTGCCGCCAGCCCCACGAAGGCGATCACGTTCAGCCCGGCTTGCCATCTCTTCATCGACATATTGACAGAACCTCCGCTGCGGGGAATAGTGTGTGGGTAAGGCTGGAGCGCGGTGACGGAACTGTCAAGATAGATTCGGGCACGCCGCTTGCTTACATGAGCCTGTTTACAATTCTGGTACATGAGCCTGTATAGTTGCCTCTATATATGAGCCTGTTCACGGGCACTAAAGCTGTGCGACACCCCTATGACTTCATGTCATGCGCGCACTCCCGCCGAAGACGGCGCTCGGAACTAAAGTGAGCCTGTATTAGTGGGCATCATTCTCTCGTTCTTCTCTCTCTGTGCGGTTTCCGGATGTCATACTGTCTTGATTTTGGCGGACGCGGAATTGGAGCGTTCTACCGCATCTCTCCGGATCCGGACGGGGCTCATGCGGGCATTGTGCCCTCGAGTTCAACCAGTGCGGTAGGGGAGTTCCCACATGCATGTCGCATTCCTGGCCATCGCAGTGTGTCTTGCACTCGCCGTCCACCAGGTCGGTCATGCCCTCGGGGGAGGGTTGCGCGGGCTCCGCCTGACACTGCTCATCGTCGGCCCGGTACACGTTCAGCGCGGGAGCGATGGTCGCCTGCGCTGGCGGCTCAACACGAAGCTCGCGTGCGCCGGCGGCATGGTCTCCTGTGCGCCGCGAGGGGCAGCAGGACTGCGCCGCGCCATGCTGGGTCTTGTCGCCGGCGGGCCGGTTGCCAGCATCGTGGTGGGGCTGGCTGCGCTGGCGACCTGGATGCTGTCGGATCTTCCCGGCGTCGCGTTCCCGTTCCCGGGATCGTTCCCTGGCGCGCTCTCCATTGGTGTCTTCACGCTTGGCGTTGCTTCGTGCGGTCTTGGCTTCTGGACGCTGCTGCCTCGCAGACAGGGAACGTTCGCCACCGACGGGAGTCAGATTCTCAGCCTCCAGCGTGAAGGCCCGAGAGCGGACCGCTACGCGGCGGTCATGGCGCTGGGCGGCTGCATGAGGGCGGGCATTCGCGCGCGGGACTGGGATCCGGCTGTTGTTGCGCAGGCCATCTCTCGGGCGGACCATTCCTACGTTGACCTGGCGGGCCGTCACATGGCCTACGAGCACGCGCTCGACCGCGGGGATGTCCCGGCTGCCCGCGAGCACATCAGATACCTGGTCGACCGCATCGGCCACGCCCCTATCGACTTCAGGCCCGTCATCGATGTCGAAGCCGCCTACTTCGAAGCCGCCTATGATGGCGATGCGGCGTCGGCGCGCAGGCTGTTCGACGGAGCAGCGAAGCGCGCCGTGAATGCCCTTGAGGCGACGGTTCCCCTGTGCGCGGAAGGCGCGTTGCTCCTTGCCGAGGGTGATACGGCGGGGGCCTACGACAAGCTCCGCGAGGCGCACACCGCCCTGGCGAGAAGCCCCGACTGGAGCAGCGAGGCCGCCATGGTGGAAATCCGGAGGCTTTGCCGGGTCCGGGGGCTGCCGGATCCGGGGGATGTCGCGTAGACAACGGTTCGCCGGACTCGGTGGGGCTGCTCCGTTCATCCCCGCCTCGTTACGATGCGGCCGCAGCTTCGACATGTTGACAGAGTCTTTGCCGCGGGGAATAGTGGGCAGGTGGGGGCACAGCACGTTTTGCACGGTTGTCAACATGGGGTGGATACGGCGCTGTGCCAGCGTGAGCTCTTGCGATAGTACATATTGTGCGACAGAGCATATATATGAGTCTGCAAGGTGCACTTCGCGCGATTACGGGAGGGTGAGTCGGCCAGCCGTTCGGCGATGTTCACAAGCGAAACTGTTGGAACGGCATGGCGAGATTGGCGCATCTCCCTGGCATGGTGAGCTGGCCGCGGGCGTCCGGCCTACTCCTCCCCGCGTCCGATCCCTCTCGCGAACCTTGCGCCCCGCCCGTCACGTGCGAGCTTGCCAGGTGTCGCCCTGATTCATCGCGCACCCGGAGTTGGTTTCATGTTCCGTCCTTCTGCCGTCACCGCCGATCCCATGACGGGCAACGCCGGGCGCGCTCGCCCGCGCGCGACTCCGCTCCGCCTGCCCGCGATTCCGTCCCGTTTTCGCATCGTGATGTCCTGCGCCCTGCTGGCAGCCGCCTGTGCCGTTGTCCCGCCGGAACATGCCGCCGCCCAGGGAACCCGCTTTCTGCGCCAGCCCGACGTGAGCGCGACCCACATCGTGTTCGTGCACGCCAACGACCTGTGGCTCGCGGGGCGCGACGGGGGCAATGCGATGCGGCTGACCAGTTCCGAGGGCGCGGAGACCGACCCTGCCTTTAGCGCGGACGGGCAGTGGATCGCGTTTTCGGGACAGTACGGGGGCAACACCGACGTCTACCTGATGCCCGCTTCGGGCGGACAGCCGCAGAGGCTCACCTGGCATCCGGCGGAGGACGTGGTCCAGGGGTGGACCCCCGAGGGGGCGATCCTCTTCCAGTCAGGTCGGGACGCGGTGCCCACCCAGCTTTGGAAGTTCTACACGGTGCCGCCGTCGGGCGGGCTGCCGGAACCGCTCGCGCTGCCGCAGGCGTACCTGGGCGGGATGTCGGCGGACGGGGAGTACATCGCCTACCAGGAGATCGGGTACTGGGACCCGGAGTGGCGCAACTACCGGGGCGGGCAGGCGCAGCCGATCGGCATCGTCTCCACCGCCGACTGGGAGCGCACCACGCCCTCGTGGGAAGGCGAGCGGCACATGGAACCGGTATGGATGGATGGCCTGGTCTACTACATGTCCGAGCGGGACTGGGCGAGCAATGTGTGGTCGTTCGATCCGCGCACGGCGGATGACCGCCAGCTGACCCGGCACGCGGACTTCGACGTGAAGTCGCTCGGGGCCGGCGACGGCGTGGTGGTCTACGAGCAGGCGGGCTATCTGCACGAACTCGATCCCGCGTCCGGGAGCACCCGCGCGCTCGAGATCCACGTGGCCGGCGACATGAACTGGTCGCGGGCGCGCTGGGAGCAGGTTCCGTCCGCGCAGATGCGCGACGCCCGCCTCTCACCCACCGGCAAGCGGGCGCTCTTCGAGTGGCGGGGCGAGGTCTTCAGCGTCCCCGTGGAGGAGGGCTCGTGGCGCAACCTTACCCGCACTCCGGGCGTGGCCGACCGGCATCCGGTGTGGTCGCCCGACGGGTCGCGCATCGCGTGGTTCAACGACGCGGCCGACGAGTACGGGCTCGTCATTGCCGAGCAGGACGGGGCGAACCCGCGCCGCATCGAGATCGCCCAGCCCTCCTTCTACTTCCGGCCCGAGTGGTCGCCGGACGGGAGCAAGCTGGCCTTCACCGACACCCACTACCGTGTGCTGGTGCTGGACGTGGAGTCGGGCGAGGTGGCACACGTCGACACCGACCGCTTCGCCCATCCGGAGCGCACCATGAACCCGGTGTGGTCGCCCGATTCGCGCTGGCTCGCCTACGCGCGCCGGCTCGACAACCAGCTGCGCGCCATCTTCGTGCACGACACCGAATCGGGCGAGACGCGCCAACTCACCGACGGCATGTCGGACGCGATCACCCCCGTCTGGGATGAATCCGGCAAGTATCTCTACTTCCTCGCCTCCACAGACTACGGCCTGAACACTGGCTGGCTCGACATGACCTCCTACGACAGGCCGGTCACCCGCGCCCTGTACCTGGCGCTGCTGGACGAGGACGAACCCTCTCCCTTCCTTCCGCGGAGCGACGAGGAGGGTGAGGGTGATGAGGGCGAAGCGGGCGGCTCCGCGGGCGGCGGTCAGGGCTCGGGCGACGCCGGAAGTGGTTCCGCAGGCGGTGCGTCCCGTGCTGACCAGGATGCGCCCCCCGCCGTCTCGATCGATTTCGAGGGTATTGCCCAACGCATCATCGACGCGCCCGGACTTCCCCTGGAAGACTACGCGGGACTCGCGCCCGGACCCGAGGGGACCGTCTTCGTGATGGAAGGCGGAGGCTTCGGGGGCGGGCAGCTGCTCAAGTACTCCGTCGAGGACCGGGAGGCGGAGGACTTCGTGGAGCAGGCGACGGCGGTGACCGTGTCCCACGACCGCGAGCACCTCCTCTTCCGGTCCGGCCCCAACTGGCGAGTGGTTGGCACCGCCCGCGCTCCGAGCGGAAACGACGGCCGCCTCGACCTCGACGGGATGCGGGTGCGCGTCGAGCCCACCGCGGAGTACGCGCAGATGCTCCGCGACGGGTGGCGCTTCATGCGCGATTTCCTCTACGTCGACAACCAGCACGGGGCGCCGTGGGATGATGTTTGGGACTGGTACTCCGCCTGGCTCCCGGACGTCCGCCATCGCTCGGACTTCAACCAGCTCCTGGACATGCTCTCGGGCGAGATCGCCGTGGGGCACTCGTATGTGCGCGGGGGCGACTATCCCGAACTGGACAACCCGCGCACCGGCCTGATCGGGGCGGACCTGGAGGAGGACGGCGGCTTCTACCGCATCACCCGCATCTACGACGGCGGGGACTGGACGCCCGGGACCGCCGGCCCGCTCTCCATCCCCGGCATGGACGTGTCGGAGGGCGACTACCTGCTGGCCGTGGACGGGGCCGAGCTGCAGGCGCCCACCAACCCCTACGAGCTGCTGGAGGGGACCGCCGGGCGCACCATCACCCTGACGGTCGGGCCCTCTCCTTCCATGGATGAGACCCGCGACATCATCGTGGAGCCCATCGCCAACGAGGGCATCCTGCGCCGCTGGGCGTGGGTGGCGGCGAACCAGGCCCGCGTCGACGAAATGAGCGGAGGCCGGCTCGCGTACGTGTGGCTCCCCAATACGGGGCAGGGCGGATACCAGTACTTCAACCGCATGTACTACGCCCAGCAGGATCGCGAGGGGGCGGTCATCGACGAGCGCAACAATGGCGGCGGCTCGGCGGCCGACTACATCGTAGACATGCTCGACCGCGAACTCACCGGCTACTTCAACTCGCGCGCGGGCGACCGCAAGCCGTGGACCCAGCCGATGGCCGGGCTGTTCGGGCCCAAGGTCATGGTGATCAACGAGCGCGCCGGCTCGGGCGGCGACCTGCTGCCCTACCTGTTCCGGTTCAAGGGCGTCGGCCCGCTGGTTGGCACGAAGACGTGGGGCGGTCTCGTGGGAACCTGGGACACCCCGCCCCTCATCGACGGGGGCGGTTTCGTGGCCCCGCGGGGCGGCTTCTTCGACGTCAACGGGGAGTGGGCCGTGGAGGCCGAAGGCGTCGCGCCCGACATCGAGGTGCGCAATGACCCCGCTCCCGTGATCGCCGGCGGCGACCCGCAGCTGGAGACCGCCGTGAACGAAGCCCTCCGCCTCCTCCAAACGCAAAGGGTCACCTTCGAGGACGAGCCCCCACCGCCGGTGCGCTACCGGCGGCCGGGGGGCGGGCAGTGAGCCGGCGCCGCCGTAGCCGCCCGTAGTGCAAAGCCCCTTCGATCCGCCGTCCCCATCAGCCGGAGCCAGTCACGATGAATGAGCGAGGACACTCCAGCGGCAGGGCAGTGGCAGCAGCACGAGGCGACGGCGAGACGACGCGCCGCCGCCAGGTCCGCTCCTGGGTGCTCTTCGACTTCGCCAACTCCATCTATCCCGCGATCATGACGACGGCGATCTTCCCCGTCTTCTACGTCGGCACGGTGGTCGGCGGGGAGGGGGGCGAGGGGGAGTTGTGGTGGGGTACGGCGGTTTCCCTGTCGGCGCTCATGGTGGCAGTATCGGCACCGTTGCTTGGCGGGATCGCGGACCGCTGCGGGCTGCGCAAGCGCTTCCTCGCGGTCTACGTGGCGGTCTGTCTCACCAGCGTGGCGCTGATCACGACGGTCGGCCCGGGGATGATTCTCGCCGGCTTCATCCTGTTCGTGATCGCCAACATCGGCTTCGAAGGGGGGCTCGTCTTCTACAACGCCTACCTGCCGGACATCACCCCGCCCGAAGAGCGGGGTTCAGTATCCGGCTACGGCTACGGCTGGGGGTACCTGGGGTCGGCGCTGGGCCTGATTCTGGCGCTGATCTTCCTCCAGGTGCTCTTCCCGGGCCGCATCGAGACCGTCTGGCTCCTTGTGGCGGGCTTTTTCCTTGTCTTCGCCATCCCCGCCTTCCGCAATCTGCCGTCCGACCGGGGCGGCGACATGCGAGTACGCGACGCGGCGGCCTGGGGAACGGGGCGCTTCCTGGTGACCGTGCGCGAAGTCTGGGCGCTGCGCGATATTCGTCGCTTCCTGATCTCGTATTTCTTCTACATCGACGGCATCCTGACGGTCATCGTCATGGCCGGCGTCATCGCGACCGAAACCTTCGGGTTCGAGCAGACCGACACCATCATCCTCTTCCTCGTCGTGCAGTTCTCGGCGATGGCGGGAGCTCTGACGCTCGCCAAGCCGACCGACGGGCTCGGCCCGAAGAAGGTCCTTACCGGCGTCCTGATCATGTGGGTGATGGCCGGGATCGCCGCCTATTTCGTGCAGTCGACCGCGGTCTTCTACGGCCTGGCCATCGTGGCCGGACTCGGTCTGGGTTCGGTGCAGTCGGCGAGCCGCGCATATCTGTCGCTCCTGATCCCGAAGGGCAGAGAGGCGGAGATATTCGGATTCTACGCCTTCTGCGGGAGGACCTCGTCCGTGCTCGGGCCGGTGCTCTTCGGCTGGGCCACCGTGCTCGCGGCCGGCAACCAGCGCCCCGGCTTCCTGGTGCTCACCGTTCTGATGCTGACCGGGCTGCTGCTCCTCCAGCGGGTGCCGGATCTGCGGCCGAAGGGAGCTGCCTGAGCGAAGAAACGACGAGCTGGGTGCACGCAGCCGCGTGCGTCCCGCACGTGTAGCCGCCCCCGGATGCGCGGGATGGCTCGCTTCGACTATGGAGGACTTGAAGACGCGAAGCTGAGCCCGCCGATGTCGTACCAGTCGATTCCCCGGTCCGGGTAGCCGTCGGCGTCGCCCGGGCCCACCGGACGGTCCACGAGCACGGCGAGCGTCGAGCCCAGCACGTCGAACCCCACCGCCCGTTGGCGCACGCGCACCGAGCCCACGAATTCGGGGCCGACGAAGATATCGAAGTGGGAGAACTCCTCACGGTCGCGGTTGGTGAGCACCCAGAGACGGTCCCGGTCGTCGACCCAGTAGTGCTCGCCGTAGCGCTTTGGCGTCCTGCGAAACTCCTCCAGCTCGCACGCCCCCCGGACGACCAGCCGCGATGGCGGTCCACAGTTCTCCAGGTAGCGTTCCACATCGCTCTCTGACGGATACTCGGTCGTGTATAGGGGCGACCGGACCACAGTGCCAAAGTCGTCGTCCCGGTCGGCCAGGAAGAACATTCGCCCCTGGCAGAGAGGGAACGACATACCCCCCGAAGAGAACCTGCGGGCCCCGTCCAGGCCCTGAGGATGCGCGAATCCCTCCGGTGCCGGCGGCGGCTCCGGGCAACCGGCCTCGGCGGCCATCGCCTCGGGGAACGTTTTCTCCCAGAGGATGTCTCCGGTCCGCACATCGACGTCCAGATGGCGGTTCTCCCATCCTTCCGCTGTCCGGTTGATGTCTTCGCTCGGAAGCACGGAGTCGAACAGCGCGGATGGCTGGAGGCGGCTCGGCAGGCGGACATCGAATACCCAGTCTCCAGACGGTTCGAACACCGACATGCGACGCCTCACGATCGCGACGACGCCGATCGTTCCGTCGGGTCCCCGGACGATGCTCGACGGCTCGCTCGGGAATTCGCCCGGGCCCTGGCCACGCCGGCCGAAGACCGCAGCTCGTCCGCCATCCCGGGGGATACAGTGAATCCGGTTGTCGTAGCTTTCGATCACGCACGCGATGTCCTCGGTCGGCAGCGCAATATCTCCGCCGAAGGACAAGGGGGCTTCAGCAGATGCGACCGGGGTGAGTTCGGCCAACTGGTCCTGTAGTCCGAAGTCAACGCGGGATAGTGCCCCGGATTCGCTGGCCGATGGCTGCGTGGATTGGCCGCCAGGTGTCCAGCCGAGGGCCAGGAACACGAACAGTGCGCTCATCAGCCGGAAGTTGCATTTGCGCATTTATTCTCCTTCCTGACCAGACAGTCTTCTGGCCAGACTTCCCGGGGTCCGAGCCCGGTGGACTACATCTCCCGGGGCGTACAGGTCCGATCGATGCGGTACCGGTGGATGTACGGCACCTCGAGTTCGTCGAACGTGGTTCCCCAGATCTCATCGCGGCTCGCGAGGGCGATGCCGAGTCGAGGAAACCAGGGCACCGCGGAAGTGCGTCCCTGGTCGATCTCGAGCGTGCCGTCGAGCGTGCCATCCGAACCGTAGATTTCCCACAGGTCGACGCGGTCCTCGCGTAGCTCCCGCAAGAGCCAGATCGTCCCATCCGTCCCGGCCACCACTTGTCGGATGGGCGGATGGTACTCTGGAACCCAGAAGGCGCTGCGAACGGCACGGCGCTGGCGGTCCCGCATCGTCTCGCTCATTGGCGGTCGCAGGGACGGGCTTATGTGATCCCCGACTAACGCTGCGGCGAACCCGTCGGCTAAGAGGTTTTCAATCGCAGAGCTAACCTCGCGCGGTTCGTACTCCACCGTGCGCTGCAGGAGCGTGTCCCCGCTGATCGAAATCGCCAGAATGTCGAAGGTCGGTGGAGTTCCGTCTTCCTGCACCCGTCCGATCTGTACAACTGTGGAGCCGTCGGGCCTTAGCGCCGTCAGGTATTCGTTGAGTCCGACAGGGGGCAGGTCATTGAGAGGATGTGGCGCGAGCCACGTTCGACCCTGGACCGTCTCATACTCTACGGCGTTGCTCGACCATTCGACGCTCGCGATCGTGTCGAGGATCTCTCCGGCATGGGAGATGCGGCGTAGCGCGAGCGAAGGTGCGGTCACCCAGGCCTGCCAGTCGGTGATGCTGCGGCGCCCGGCGAGCACAGATCCGTCCGCGAGCATGCGGCCCGGAGTCAGGCGCGTTCCTTCCTGGGGCATGGGCAGGGCGAAGTCGATGACCTCCTCCGGTACGCGTTCGTTCGTGGTGAACAGCTGGATCCGGTGCTGGTCGGCGATCCAGAGCGTGTCCCCGATCCAGCCCACGCCGAAGGCCGCGAGTTGGATATCGCCCGGCCCCTGTCCCGCGCGGCCGATTTGACGAAGCACTCGGCCATCCAGGGAGAACACCGTAACCGCGGGCACCATGACCTGGCCGACATAGAGTGCGCTGTCAGGCCCGATTGCGAGATCGTAGACGCTCCTGATCAGGTCCGCGCTCTCCGGAGAACCGATGCGGAGCACTTCGTCCAATCGCCACGGTGCGGGACAGGCATCCTGTGCGCTCAAGGCCGCGGGGGCAATGAGGAGCAGGGCGATCGTAGGCATCAGTAGACGCATCATCGTCTCCAATACATTCCGAGGCCGACGGGCTGGTAGGCTGGGCGGATACCCAGCGCGGTTCGACAGCCGTAAGCGAAGGTAGCGCGTCTCCAGATTGATCGCATGTCAACTGGTCCGACGTCCCTTGCGCTCCAGAACTTGTATCTCGCGGCCTTCGGGCTCACAATCCTCCGCGCATCCCGTGACACGAGGACTCAACCGAGGCCCCCTGGAGCCCATGGCCAACCGCCCGCCCGCTCGCGCGACGCCTGTCACCGCCGCCTTCCCCGCAGCGTCGCTCGTGCTCTGCGCCACGCTGACCCTCGCCGCCGCGTTTTCCCCCCCCGCCGCATCCGCCCAGGCCGAGGCCACCACCGGAGTCGTGCGCGGAACCGTCCGCGATCCGGCAGGTGAGCCTGTGGTGGGGGCCGTGGTCCTGATCGAGCACCGCGAGACCGGATTCCGCACCACCGTGGAGACCACCGACGAGGGCACGTTCGCGCGCACCCTGCTCCCGCTCGGCACATACGACGTTTCCGTGACTGCGAGCGACGGTTTCGGAACCGACCGCAGGGAGGGGCTGGTGCTGCGGGTCGGCGAGACGCTCCTGCTGTCGCTGGGCCTCGCGCCGGTGGAGCTCGAAGGCATCACCGTCACCCGCGAGCGCGACGCTCTTCTCGACACCGAGGACGTCACCAGCTCGCAGCGCTTCTCGGAGGAGGTCGTGGACGGCCTGCCATCGAACGGCCGCAACTACCTGGACTTCACGCTCCTCACGCCCGGCGTGTCCATCTCGCAGGGGCCCGACGGCGACGAGCTCAATGTGAGCGGCCAGCGCGGCATCTTCAACAACTTCATCGTCGACGGGGCCGACTTCAACAACGCCTTCTTCGGCGAACAGAGGGGCGGCCAGCGGCCCGCCTTCACCTTCAACCAGGACGCCATCGAGGAGATGGTGGTGGTGAACCAGGGCGCCACCGCCGAGTTCGGGCGCTCGGCGGGTGGATTTGTGAACGTCGTCACCCGGTCGGGGACCAACGACTTCACCGGGACGGCCCACTACTACGGCCAGTGGGACGCCATCTCGGCCGCGTATCCGGATGCCCGCGGGGGCGGCAAACCGGAGTTCGGCCGGGGGCAGTTCGGGTTCACCGTGGGCGGGCCGATCATGCGCGACCGGGCCTTCTTCTTCCTCGCCTACGATCAGCAGAGTTCCAGCGAGACCAAGCAGCACCAGCGGCTGGTCAACAGCGAGGCCAACCTGCGCAAGCTGGACAGCTTCCTGCAGTCGCGCTGGCCGGGGCTCTTCGATGACGAATTCGGCCCCATCGAGCGCACCGACGACGCCCGCGCGCTCATCGCCAAGCTGGACATCAGCGCCGGCGAGCGGCACCAGGCTTCCTTCAAGTACAACTACACCTGGTCGGAACAGGTGAACGGCACCTTCGATGTGGATTCGTGGGGGCTCTCCTCCAACGGCATCGAGCAGGACTACTCGCACGCGGTCAACGCGAGCCTGCGTTCGCTGCTGGGAAACACGATCTCGAACGAGTTCCGCTTCCAGTGGGCGGGCGAGCACCGGCCGCGCTGGTACGGGGGGCCGCTCATCCCCGGGGCACGTCTGCCCGGGCCGCCCCAGTTCGCGCGGCTCGGGGGGCGCCCCTTCCCGGACATCGGCATGGACTTCGCCGACGGTTTCCGCATCGGGCTGCCCTTCTTCCTGCCCATCGATCCGGGGCAGGACGCGCGGCTGCAGTTGGTCGACAACGTTTCGTGGCTCTCGGGCGCGCACCTCTTCAAGGCGGGGGTCGAGTACAACCGGACCACCGTGGACCAGCAGTTCATCGGCTTCGCCAACAGCCGCTACATCTTCGATTCCGTGGATGGCTTCACGGGATTCGCGACCCACGGCAGCAGCTATGTGACCTGCTCGGACGGCTCGACGAGCACGATGGGCGTGTGCCCGGCGGGAGCTTCAGTTACCGGGCCGGTGCTCCTCTACCTCCAGTCCGCGACCGTCCCCGGCGTGCCCGCCGACGAGCTCGGCCTCCAGAGCATGCTCACGAACGAGCTGGCCTTCTTCCTCCAGGACACCTGGAAGCCCGGCGATCGCCTCACGCTGAACCTGGGCGTGCGCTGGGAGGGCGCCTGGCACCCGAATGTCTTCATCCGGCCCGAGGAGACCTTCTACGCTCCGTACCTGAGCGACCCGCGGTTTCCATCGGACGGGACCATCCCCGACGATCTCGACAACGTCCAGCCCCGCTTCGGGCTCGTGTGGGACGTGGACGGCGGACGAACCGTCCTGCGCCTGAACGCCGGGGCATACAACGCGCGCATCCCGGGGCTCGTCTTCGCCCAGTATCGCACCACGAACGGTGCCTTCCAGCAGATCCTCTTCCGGAGCAGCGCC
Source organism: Longimicrobiales bacterium (assembly GCA_965208255.1). Classification (GTDB taxonomy): domain Bacteria; phylum Gemmatimonadota; class Gemmatimonadetes; order Longimicrobiales; family Gaopeijiaceae; genus BD2-11. The sequence continues at coordinate 4,562,116 of OZ242324.1, read as the reverse complement.
GATGCGGCGGTGCTGGGGCCGGTGCCCGCCATCGACGAGCAGATCGATGGGTCCGCGGCCGCGCCCTTCCTGCCCGACATCCAGGTCGCCGACCGGAACCTGAAGCTGCCGCGCACCTGGTCCTTCGGGGCCGAGGCGACCCGGGCGCTCAGCTCGGTTATGACCGCGAGTGTCTCCTGGCAGCATGCCCGCACCGACGGCCTCTTCCGCTTCGTGGACCGGAACGCCGCCGCGCTGGGCTCGCCCTTCGGGATCGGCACGCACCCGTCGGGCGGGGGCATCAACGCGCTGACCGTGGGCGAGTCGAGCGCCCGCTCGCGCTACCACGGCCTGACGCTGGGGCTGCGCGGACAGGACGCCGTCAGCGGATTCGCCTACGACTTCAACTATACCCTGGGCTTCGACCGCTCCGACGACGACAACGAGCGCGACCCCTTCACCTACCGCTACGCGGACCCGCGCGAACTCGAAGCCGAATACGGCTGGTCCGACCGCGACCGGCGCCACCAGTTCAACGGCTATCTCGTGTTCTCGCTCCCGGGCGGCGTCAACGCGTCCCACATGTTCCGGCTGCTGAGCGCGTCCCCTGTGTCAGCCAGGTGCGCGAGCCCCGGCGAACGCGCCGCCGAGCCCGCCGACCGCATCTGCGCTGACGGATCCGTGCTCCAGCGCAACACCCTGCGCCGCGACAACGCCTTCTTCACTTGGGACTTTCGCGTCTCCCGGGAGTTCGAGCTGGGCAACGGCATGGTGCTCGAGCCGGTGTTCGAGGTCTTCAACGCCACCAACGAGGACAACTTCCTCGACACGGCGCACGGGTCGCTGCTCTTCAACTTCGATGGCACGATTCGGAGCGGCCTGGGGGACACGCGGAGGGCGCAGGTGGGGGTGAGGATGAGGTTCTAGGGGAGGCGGCGCCGGTACTCCACCCCATCCATCGCCTCGAAGTCCGAGTCCTGCGTCCAGAGCGTTGCGCCCGCTGCCCGGGCTGTTGCCAGCACCACGCTGTCGGCCATGGCAAGCCCGGTTTCGTCGCTCAGGGCTGCGGCCGCGACCGCCAACTCGGCATCCAGGTCGACGACGCGGCCGTGCATCATCTGAGCCACGGCGTACAGGGCGGCCGCGGGATCCCGCTGAACGCGGACGCGCTTGAAGACTTCGAAGAGCGTGATGCTCGGCACGACCAGGCGCTCCGTGTCGGCGATGGGCTCCGCGAACTCGGCCGCGTTGGGGCCGTCCGCGAAGTACTCGAGCCAGGCCGAGGAGTCGACGACGTTCAAAGCCGATCCGGGTCGCGTGGCACGGTCGTGTCGATCCCGCGCAGAAACCCGCGCGACGCCTCGATGGGTTCGACGGGAATCAGCTCGATCCGCCCCTTGTACCCGATGGCTTGAAGCTTCTGGCCCGGCTCGAGGTCGAGACGCTCGCGCACATCCTTGGGGATCACGACCTGGAAGCGCGATGATAGCGTGACGATGGTCATGGGGGTCCTGGTGGGTGGCGTCTTACGGTTTGGCGTTTGATCCGACTGTGCGTAAGATGATTACCTGATCGATGCGATTATCGCAAGACGTTATCGCGTTTGATCATCAGAGCGCAAGACGCACGACTGCGCCGAACCCGTGGCATATTGCGCCGAACCTGTGGCAAACTGCGCCGATCCAGGGCGAGCGGGCTTCTCCTCAAACCTCGACTACCATCCCGTCTTCCGCGGCCTCGAAGCCCTCGATGGGCAGCGCGGCCAAAACGTCGTCGCCCATGTGGGTAAGCATGATGCGTTCGCAGTCCAGGTCCGCGCGGCGGGCCCGCAACGTCTCGATGTCCAGGTGGACGGGAGCGCGCGGCCGCAGGCTCCAGGCCTCGCAGATGAAGATATCGGCCCTTGCCGCCGCCTCGATGAGGTTGTCGTCCCACGCCGTGTCACCCGAGAAGACGATGACCTTGCCGCCCACCTCGATGCGCAGCGCGTGCGGGTTGGTCGCGGGGACGTGGGTCACGGGATAGCCGGTCAGGGTTAGCCCGCCGGGCCAGACCTCGCCCAGGGTCGCGGGGCGGAACGATGCGTATTCGCGAATGTCGAGGTTGAAGCGGTTCGGACGCGGCGACGCGCTGGGGAAGAGGTGGTTCCCCAGTCCGGGCAGGCGCTTGGCGATGCCCTTGGGGCCGAGGACGGTCAGGGGCCGCCTGACCCCGGCCGTCGCCCGCTGGAGTGCCAGCCAGGGGATGCCGGCGTAGTGGTCGCCGTGCATGTGGGTCACGAGCACCGTGTCGACGGCGTTCGGGTCGACCCCGAACTTCCGGAGCCCCACGAGCGCCGACGCACCGCAATCCACCAGGAAACGATGCGTGTCGGACTCCACACACAGGCAGGTCTGGAGGCGGCCACCGCTGCCGAACGCATCGCCGCAGCCGATGAAGCGAATGCGGACGCCTTCGCCGGCCGATCCGGCCCCACCGCCGGCCATCGCGTCCGCGCCGCGGTCCGTATTCCGATCCCTGGCTACCAACTCTCCTCCTCCTTCATGGTCGTGAACAGGAGCACCTTCTTCTTGACGGGCTCGCCGGTGACCTCCTGCCAGCACTTCGCGTACAGGTCCACCTGGCGGCGGTAGGCGCGCCGGCGGCGCCGGAAGTCGGGGTCGTCGCCCACGTCGGTCTTGTAGTCCACGATCACCCAGCCGCCGGGTTCGCGGAAGACCAGGTCGATCACGCCTTCCACCAGGCGGGGGATGCCGCCGTTGTCGGCCGGACGCTCCAGCGCGAAAGGCACTTCGGGCAGGCGCATGCGGGCTCCCTCGGCGCGCCGCCAGAGTTCGGACTTGCGGACGCGTTCGACGAGCGACATCAGTTCGCCGAGTTCGGTGGGTGCACCGCCGGCGTCGAGGGGGCGCTCGTATTCGACCAGAAGCGCGCGGGCGATGAACGCGAGCGCTTCCTCCCCGACGCCCTGGGCCGCCGCGGCCAGGGTTCCGTGCACGGCACTGCCCCACTCGTAGCCTCGCAGGGCCACGGAGTCCGCCACACGCGGAGCAGCCGGTCGACCCGGTTCCGGTGCACCCGCGATCCCGTCCTCGCTCCGCCCTCCGCCCGCCCTCCCCTTCGCAAGCTCCGTCACCGACGCGAACTCATACGATGGCTCGGCTACCGTCCTGAGCGCGGCCGCGGCCGCCTCCGTCTCCGCGATCAATTCCGCGGCGCTCCGCCCGAGCTTCTCCCGTGCCGGAAGGACATCCCGGGCCAGCTGCAGCGTCTCCGCGTTTCCGTGGAGCCACGCGTCGAAGATGCCCCACCGGGACTTGCCGGCCTTGCGCGCAACAACCAGCTCCTCCCGCGCCCGGGTGCAGGCCACATAGAGGAGGCGCTGCTCTTCGGCGTCCAGGAATCGGGTTTCCGCGCTCTGGTACTCGGGCCAGTCCAGCGGCTGCGCGAGCGTTCGGGAATGAAACGCGCCGACGGGAACCGAAACCGTCGTGAAGGCTTCCGCTTCGCCGTCCGCGCCGCGTCTCGTATGCGAATTCGGTCGGCGCTTTCGCGAAATGCCCTGCCCCGGATTGGCCAGGATGACGACGGTCGCCTCCAGACCCTTCGCCTTGTGCAGGTTCATGACCCGCACGGCGTCATCATGCCCCGGGTTGAACGGGGCTTCGGCATCCTCCCATTTCAGCGCCGCTTCCAGGGCTTCGACGGCTCCCGCCAGCGAAGCGTCTCCGCGCAGCGCCTCGGCCCGCACGGAATCCAGCGCGTACGCCAGGATGCCGCACCGCAGCGTGCCCAGCTTGCTGCTGGCCAGATGCGGCATCAGCCCGAGGCGGTCGACCAGGCGGCCGATGAGGACGTCCGCCGGCTCGCGCCGGCTCTCTTTCCACCAGTCGTGAAGGGTGGCGAGGGCGCGGGTCACCTCGGTGTCAGGTGCATCCTCTCCGAACCAGGTAAAATCGAATCTGCCTTCGGCCAGGGCGTGCGCCGCCAGCAGCTCGTGGTCGAGCCCGAAGAAAAGACCCGTCAGTACCGCGACCACGTTCACCGGGTTGCCCGGGTCGATGAGTGTCTGCAGCAGGAGGATGAGTTCGCGCAGTTCCTCCTCCGGGCCCGCCTGCGCCCCCGAGACCTCGATGGTCACGTTGCGCTCCTCCAGCGCGCGGGCATAGAGATCGAGATGGGCCTTCTGGAAAGTGAGCACCAGGAAATCGCCCGCCTTCCGCTCGCCCTTCGCGATGCGCGCCCGAATCCAGCTCGCGAGGTCGTCCGCCTCGATGCGCGCCACATCTCTCGATTTCCCCTTGGGGACCATGTACTCGAATACGCCCTCGGGCCCGTCCGCCTCGTGTGGATGAGGAACCATGGGCGCGAAACGAGCCTGCCTGTCAGTTTCCTCCCGCGGGAAGCGGTCCGGATGGTCGAACACCTCGTTCACCATGTCGGCCAGCGTCTGGCGCGACCGGAAGTTGGTGGTGAGCAGGAGAACCGCGCCGAACCCCTCGAAACGGGCGCGCACCTGGTTGTAGACGACGATGTCCGCGCGGCGAAAGCGGTAGATGCTCTGTTTGGGATCTCCCACCACGAAGAGGGCGCCGGGCCGGGGAACGACGGTGCGCCAGTCGGCCGGACGGGGGCCGTCATCCGGCTGTAGCTCGTCGGGCTCGGATGCGAGCAGGAAGAGCAGTTCCGCCTGGATCGGGTCGGTGTCCTGGAATTCGTCGATCAGCACGTACCGGTAGCGCTCTCCCAAGTCCCGCCGAACGTCGGGGTGCTCCCGGAGCAGTATCGCCGTCAGCATGAGGAGGTCGTGGAAGTTGAGCATCCCGATCCTCCGGCGCTCTTCGGCGAACTCGATCGCCGCCCGGCGCACGAAAGCGATGGCGAGGCCGTACCGATGCGCGAACCAGCGCTCGAGATGACGGCGCACCGGGCTCCCTTCTTCGGCCAATGCCCCGAAATCGCTCCGCAACACGCGCACCTCGCCGTCGAGTTGGGGGGTTTGCCGGGGCCAGCGGTTGAGCGTCAGGGACTTGACCGAACACATCTTCTCCGCCGCTTCGAACAGCGCCGCGATGTCGTTCCATCCGCGGAGGTGGCGCATGTAGCGCAGCGAGCGAACGGTTTCCTGCGCCTTGTCCCAGCCCTTCTCGGGCTCCTTCCCGGGCATGAGCCTGAGCGCCCGGTTCAGGATTCCTTGCAGCCGGTTGCGAACCTCCCGGATTGCCTCGGCGTCGGGAGGCGGCACAGCCGGCGCCGGAAACTCGACATCGAGATTCTCCACCATCCGGTCGAAGGCCTTGCGGAGCTGTTCCGCGCGCAAGCCGGCCCGGGCCAGTTGTTCGAGGAGCGGGTCCGAGTCGGCGACGGTTCGCTCCAGAAAGCTGGTCCAGAAGCGATCCTGAAAGAGGCTCGCTTCGGCTTCCGGCGCCTCGACGAAGTCCGGGTCCAGGCCGGCTTCGATGGGACGCTCACGGAGCAGGCGCGCGCAGAACGCGTGGATGGTGCCCAGAAAGGCGCGATCGATCTCGTCGATGCCGCGCCGAAGACGCTTGGCCTTCCCGCTCCCGGCCTCCTTCTCACGCTCCGCGCGATAGCTCTCCTCGAGCTTCACCTGGAAGCGTTCGCGAAGCTCCGCCGCAGCCTTGCGCGTGAAGGTCACGGCCGCGATCTGCGACACCTCGGCCACACCGCTCTCCACCAGCGCGGCCATGCGCTCCACGAGGAGTCGGGTCTTGCCCGATCCGGCGCCCGCTTCCACAAGGAAGCTGGTGTGCAGCTCCCCGCGTGCCCGCTTGCGCTCCGACTCGTCGGCGGGAAGCGGCGGGAGAGTGTGCGCGCGCCCGGCGTCGTGAGGAGAGGTCATGGGTGCGCCCCACCCGGTTCGCGGCCTGCCCGCCCGTCCGCCTCCAGTACGCGCAGAAAGCCGTCGCCCTCGAGGTCCCAGTTGCGGATCAGGCGCAGCCCGCGCAATTCGGCCGCTGCGGCGATCCGGTCCTTGACCCAGTCGGCCAGCGGGGAATCGATGCTGTGCCGGATGTTCCGCACCCGGCACACCGGCTTGTAGTCGCAGAAGCGACAGTCGTCGGCGGTGTCCGTGGGGAGAAAGTGGCCGCGCGCGACCAGGTCGAGGAGACGTGAGACGAGTTCGGGCCCTGCCGCCAGGTCCGCGGACGAGTACGGGATCACCCGGTTCTCGCCCTTGCGGGTCGGGAAATGGTATTCCATGGCCGCGGCCGCCCCGTCGCGCAGCAGGCTGGCAACCGCCGTGTAGATGACGTGCTGGAGCCGCCGGCCTCCGTCGTAGATGCCTGTTTTGCTTCTGAAGCCGTAGGTGCCCCCGGTCTTGTAGTCCACGACCCGAAGCCCCTCGGGGACCCGGTCCAGCCGATCGATGGCGCCCCGCACCATGACCGGTCCGGAGGAGGACGGGAATGGCACCGGCTCTTCGCCTCTGAATCCGAAGCCGAGCTCGGTCTCGATCCAGTCGGGCGCATCGCCCCGGATCATGCCGACAAACGACTCCGCGTCGCGGGCCAGATCCTCTTGCTGCCGGGCGCGCACCAGGTCGCTCGGAGTTGGAATGTCGCGAGCGATTCTCAGCACTTCTTCGCCGAGGATGGCCATCACCAGGCTCTCGAACCCGGAGTCGTCGTAGTCGATGCGGCGCTCCCGGGCTTCCTTCAGCGCACGTTCGTACACGCTGTGCAGGACGCTGCCGCGCCGGAGCGCGTCCAGCCAGATTTCCGGGTCGTATTCAGGGTCGTCCGGGGGCCTGACGCGCAGCACGTATGCGTAGAAGTAGCGCTTCGCGCAGGCGCCCAGGGTGCCCAGGGCGCTCGCCGAGACCGAGCGCCGGGGGTTCTGCCGCGGGTCCAGTTCGGGCCGCGGGACGATCTGCCCGTGGTGGGCGGTGACCTCGTCGCCGTTGAGCGCGTCGCGTGCCCGCATCCCCGCATCGATGCGGGGGAATGCCTTCCGAACCATCTCCTCGCCCTGCAGCAGGCGGCCCTCCCTCTCCAGCGCCGCCATCCAGACATCGGTGGAATCCAGGCGCGGCGCCCGGCGGGGTACCAGGCCCGCGCGGTCGTGGACATGCGCTGCCAGATCCTTGAAGGTGGCCGCCGGGTCGCCGCGCATCAGCCGGAAGGCTTGCAGCAGTTCGGAGGACGGCGACACCGCGCGCGCCTCCGCCGGATCCCAGGCGCTGTAGCTGAGGCAGACCGCACCGCGCAGGCACGAGATGAGCGCCGCCAGGTGGAAGCGCCGCTCCCGGATGCGGTCGGTTGAGAGCGGCAGATCGGCTCCGCGCAGCTGTTTGCGGTCGATGTCGAGGAGGTAGGGATCCTGCGTGCTCGACCCGCCCAGCCGGTGAGCGTCCAGCCCCACGATGAAGGTGGCGCGGCGGCCCGTCCGGCCTCCGTTGCCGATGTCGGTCAGGTAGAGCGCCCCTCCCGCCGAACTCCACGGCGCGCTCCCCTCCGCGCGCGGGGCGGGCACGGGGAACGCGAGGTGGCGGCGCACGATGGCGGCGGCGGCCCGGTAGTCGGTCGGTCGGGTCAGGGTCGCCTCGATGCGCTCGAGGATGCGCTCCATGCGGGAGCGCGCGGTGTCGTCCACCGAGGTTCCCGGCGACGTCCCGGCCAGGAAGCGGCGCAGCCCGCGGGCCACCTGTGACGGCGACACCGGACGGGAACCGGGGCCCGGGTCCATGGCAACCGGCGGAGTCACTCTGAGCGAGGGGGCGAGCAGGTCGCGCAACGCTTGAAGTTCGCTGCGCCGCTGCCGTTTGCGCCGCTCCAGCCGCTCGGGCGTGTCGTACTTGCGGGCGGGAAGGTCGTCCGCCTCCGCCAGCCCGCGGTCGATGGCGGGGAGGTAGCGGTCGCGCCCCCAGCCGATGCGTAGGTGGCGCAGGCGCCTGGCCAGGTTGGCGCCGCGGATCCAGTGGTTGGGCCGCGGAGCCGTCAGGTCGCTCGCGTAGAGCAGGGTGCGCACCACCCCCGCGTCAAATCCGCCTTCGATCCACCGGAACCAGGCTGTGGCGACGCGCCCGGGCCGCGTCCGCTCGACCGGCAGTCCCGTGGCGAAGGTCACCGGCACGCCCGTTCTCTCGGCGAGCGCGTGCAGGGCGGAGCCGTACACGGCGGGATCGGTGGCCACGATCTCGACTTCATCCCAGGCCAGACCGCGCTCGAGCGCGCGCCGCATCACCTCGCGCAGCTCGGCTTCGACGCTGTTGGCCGCGAAGATGTCGAGTGAAGCCCCCGTGGCGGTGGGGTCCGAGGGCGGGGCCCGCTCCAGGTCGTGCAGGTACGACAGCCGGTTCGCCTCGTCCCGGGCCGCGCGCCACACCAGGGAAGGGGGCGGGTTCAGCCCCCGCACCGGATCGGCCTCCAGCACCTCCGCGCCGCGCCGCCCGAGCGCGGACAGGAAGCGCCCGGCCAGCCCCCGCCGCTCGATACCGGGCGCCAGGTAGACGCGCCGGCCCGCGCGCGCGCTTGCCCGGTCGGTCTCCCCTCGGGCCTGCAGCGCCCAGGTCGCCGCCCGGTAGACGCCTGCGGTATCCGTCAGCTCGTGCTTCCGCAGCCGGCTCTCGTAGGCGCCCAGGACGCCGGACAGGATGCGCGCCTTGGCGGCGTCGGCGAGCGTTGCGTCGCGTATCCTCGCGGGCCGCACTCCGGCCAACCGCAGGGTCGTCACCGCCCGCGCAAGCGCCCGCCGCATCCCCACCCCCCGCGCCATCCGGGCGTGTTCGTCCTCTTCGCCCCCGAGCAACACCTCGTCGATGGCCTCGTCGAGCAGCCCCTCCTCGTCGAAGGTGTCGGTGAGGCGAATCCCGCGTCCGGCCAGCACGGGCCCGGCCACGGTGATCGCGAGCTTGCGGGTGGTGGTGGCCTCGAACCCCACCCACGAGCCGGCGCGCAGCGCGAGCTGGCGCAGCAGTTCGCGGCCTTCCCCGCCCGTCCGGCACACGATCACCTTGCGGTCGAGGGGGTGCTCGGTGGAGATGCGGGCGAGCGACCGCACCAGGGTGGAGGCGCCGGCGAGGCCGGGGCGGTCGCCGGGGGAAGGATCGGATCGGTCGCGGGACGGGGTTGCTGCCGGCCCGCCGGTGGGGGCTGCGGTCAGGCCGGTGGAGCTACCTGGCTGGTCGTCGGGTGCCGTGCGGGGGTCGGTGAGGCTGGCTTCCCGGTCGCGGGTCGGGTCTTCGGCCCGGTCGTCGGTGGAGCTACCCGGCTGGTCGTCGGTCGGGGTTGCTGGCCGGTCGCCCGCCGGCGCCGGCGGCGGATCCCCTCCCAGGTCGAACGAGAACTGCCGGTCCCTCCGTCCTGTTGCCATCCGCGCGCTATCGCCCGTCGCGCATCAGCGCCGCCACTTCACGAACGGGTACACCAGCCGCGCCGCCAGCGAGCGCGGATACGTCTCCTCCATCCCCTCGAAGCCGAGCCGCTCGGGCTGCTCCTGGTCCGCCGGCCAGTAGGCGGTGCGGAAAATCCAGTCCCACACGCTCAGCACGATGCCGAAGTTCTGACCGCCCCTGCCGTGCTGCACCACGTCGTGATGCCACACGTGCATCTTTGCCGAATTGAACAGGTACCGGAGCGGTCCCCAGTCGATGCGCAGGTTGGAGTGGTTGAGGTCCTGCATCAGCGTGCTCACGATGGCCATCAGCAGGATCACGGTCCCATCCACGCCCAGAATCACCAGCGGCAGGTACGAGAGCGTCTTGTAGACCACCACTTCGCCCCAGTGGAAGCGGAAGTTCCCGATCCAATCCAGCTCCTCGATGCTGTGGTGCAGCTTGTGGAACTCCCACAGCCACGGGGTCAGGTGCAGCAGCCGGTGGATGTTCCACTCGATGAAATCCTTCGCCACGAAGAACACCACGAACTGGAGCCAGAGCGGCTGCGACGCGACCAGCGCCAGCGACTCGGGCACCGGCACGCCCATCTCGAACAGCATCCCGTTGAAGGACTGCACCAGCCGACCCGTCACCATCGCCAGCAGAACCCCGAGGTAGTGCCCGTTGAAGACGAGCCAGAACAGGTCCTGCCAGATGCCGCGCCGCAGCGTGCGCTGCTTCTTGCGCCAGGGCCAGAGCCTCTCGAGGAGGAAACAGAACAGCGAGACGGCGATCAGCCAGAAGTAGTACTGAAGATAGACGGGCATGGGGTTCCGTTCTCAGCAGATGATGGGGATGTGCGACACATATTCCGTCGAAACCCGGCGCCACGGCAACCGGTCTCCCTCACGGCGCCGGCGTGTCGGTCAGGCGCCAGAGCACCCAGCTCGCTACCGACCTGAGCGGCTTCCACGGCTCCGAGCGCTCGAACACCTCCTTTGGGGTGGGCCGTTCCTCGAGTTCGTCCAGCCGGCGCAGGCCCTCGCGGACTCCGAGGTCGGTCGCGGGCATCACGTCCAGGCGTCCCAGCTTGAAGAGGAGGAACATCTGCGCGGTCCACACCCCGATGCCGCGCACCTCGATCAGCCGCTCGATGATGTCCTCGTCCGGGAGTCGGCCGAGGCCGCGCAGACGGAGGGATCGGGACTCCACCCGCGCCGCCAGATCGGTGAGCGCCAGCGTCTTGTTGCGGGACAGCCCCGCGCCCCTCAGCTCCTCCTCCGGCAGCGCCAGCACCTCCGCCGGGGTGGGAAAGTTGCGCCCCGGCGTGAGGGCGTGCACGCGCCCGTAGATGGTCTTCGCCGCCGCGCCGGCGAGCTGCTGGTAGATGATCGACCGGCACAGGTAGTGGAAGGCGGAGAAGCGGCGTCCGCTGCGGGAGAAGTCCGGAAACTCGGGGACCCGGGCCATGGCGGCCCCCAGGCGGGGATCGGCCTCGGCGAGACGGGCCAGCTGCTCTGAAGTGGGCTGCATGGACGAGGGGTCGCGGAGTGGAGAGGAGCGAAGGGGATGGCGTGCTCCAAGATAACAGTCGCGACTCGGGCTCGGTCCCATCCCGGGGACCACAATCGCCGCGACGAGAGTAGGACACGAACCCGCAGTCAGCCGTTTTCCGGATCGGGAGGTGTCATGCCCATTCCAGCCCTCGCCTGGGTTCTCGCCGCAAGCCTTTGGTCGTTCCCACCAGCGGACGTCGACCTTGCGTCGTCTCACCTCGCCCGCGCGACCGTGTCGGGCCGGGTCACCGACGCCGGGACCGGAGAGGCTCTGACCGGCGCCCGCGTGTTCATCTCCGGCCAGACCACCTCGGTTCTCTCGAACGACGCAGGCGAGTACACCTTCATCCTTCCGGGCGATGGCTGGGACGGGCGCGAAGTAGAGATGCGCGCCGAGCTGGCGGGGTATCAGAGCGTCGTGCGCACCGTCCGTTTGTCCGGCCCGACCACGCGCGTCGACGTGCCGATGACCCCGGGCGACGACCTGGTGTTCGCGGACGAAATGCTGCGTAGGGCCGTGTCCGGGCGGCGCGCCCCTCCTCCTCCCGCGGGCCAGCCGCAGGTGGTGGCAGTGGACCGGATCGACGCGGCGAGACGGGTGTCCGAAGCGCGCGCACCGGTGTCGGCGAGCGGCGGCATCGCGGGACGTCCCCGACCCGACTTCAACACCGAGTCCTACGCCCATATCGAGGAAGCCGACTTCCTCGCCGTCGACGACAATCCACTGTCCACCTTCGCGATCGACGTCGACCGCGCGTCGTACTCCAACATGCGGCGCTTCATCACCCGGGGGATGCGTCCCCCCATCGACGCCATCCGCATCGAAGAGCTGGTCAACTACTTCACCTACGACGATCCGACGCCCCGCGGCCGCCACCCCTTCTCGGTCACCACGGAAGTGGGCGCGGCGCCCTGGCAGCCGGAGCATCGGCTGATGCGCATCGGCATCCGCGGCCGGGATGTCGCCACCGAGGACCTGCCCGCGAGCAACCTGGTCTTCCTGGTCGACGTGTCCGGATCGATGCAGTCGCCCGACAAGCTGCCGCTGCTCAAGTCGTCGCTGCGCCTGCTGGTCGCGCAGATGAGGCCCGAGGACCGGGTTGCGATCGTGGTCTATGCCGGCCATGCCGGGCTCGCGCTCCCTCCCACCTCGGGGGCGAACAAGAGCGAGATCCTCTTCGCGATCGACAGGCTGGAGGCGGGCGGTTCCACCGCGGGAGGCGCCGGCCTCCGGCTCGCCTACGAGGTGGCGCGCGAGAATCTTGGCGCGGAGGCGAACAACCGGGTCATCCTCGCCAGCGACGGCGACTTCAACGTAGGGCCTTCGAGCGATTCGGAGATGATCCGTCTCATTGAGGAAGAACGCGAATCAGGCGTCTTTCTCTCCGTGCTCGGCTTCGGCACCGGCAACCTGCAGGACTCGAAGATGGAGCAGCTGGCCAACCACGGGAACGGCAGCTACGCCTACATCGACAGCGAGCGGGAAGCGGCCAAGGTGCTGGTCAGCGAGTTCGCCGGCACGCTCTTCACGATCGCCAGGGACGTGAAGGTGCAGGTCGAGTTCAATCCCCGGGAGGTGCGGGCCTACCGGCTCATCGGCTACGAGAACCGGGCGCTCCGGTCGGAGGACTTTGCGGACGACCGCAAGGACGCCGGCGAGTTGGGTGCGGGGCACTCCGTGACCGCTCTCTACGAGATCGTGCCGGCGGGTGTCGAGGGTACCGAGGTGCCGGAAGCGCCGCCGCTGCGCTACCGCGACCCGGCGGACGTCACCGGCCGGGCGGCATCCGGGGAACTCGGGTTCGTCCAGCTTCGCTACAAGCGGCCCGACGATTCACGGAGCGTTCTGGTGCAGCAGGCCTTCCTCGACAGGGGCGGCGATGGCTCCGGCGACCTGCGCTTCGCCGCGTCGGTGGCCGCCTTCGGCATGCTGTTGCGCGGATCGGAGCATATTGGCGACTATTCGCTCGGCGATGTGCTGGAGCTGGCACGGGGATCTCTCGGCGACGACGAAGAAGGCTACAGGCGCGAGTTCCTCGGGCTTGTCCGCGAGACGCGCGCGCAACGGTTGCTGAAGCGCTGATCCGCGAGATCGACCGTCCATCACTGTACCCGCCGCTGCGGAAAACAAACACCCCATCTCTGGCGTAGTGATATATCTATTCTACGCCATGATCAGGGCTGTGCCCGCAGTCGATTCAGGGCTGTCCCTGGAGCCGAAGTCTGCCACTACGCTCTGCGCCAGCGCGGTGGCACTACGGAGTCCCGAGAGTCACCCCGGCGCATACCGGAGAAGAGACTGATGAAGCTGAGAACGAAGCGTGTTCCCCGATGGGCCGCCGCCTTCGCCCTCTGGGGTGCGGCGGTCCAGAGCATGGCCGCGCAGGAATTGCCGGAGGGCGTCGTGGAAGTGGCGACCGTGGAGGGAATCACGGAGTACCACCTGGACAACGGCCTGCGGCTGCTCCTGTTCCCCGACCAGAGCAAGCAGCAGATCACGGTCAACGTGACCTACATGGTCGGATCGCGGCACGAGGGGTACGGCGAGACCGGGATGGCGCACCTGCTCGAGCACCTGGTCTTCAAGGGCACGCCCGATCACCCGAACATCCCCGACGAGCTGACCGAGCGCGGCGCCTTCCCCAACGGCACCACCTGGTTCGACCGCACCAACTACTTCGAGACCTTTCCGGCCTCGGAGGAGAACCTGGCCTGGGCGATCGACCTGGAAGCCGACCGCATGGTCAACTCGTTCATCGCCGCGGAGGATCTCGAGTCCGAGATGACCGTGGTGCGCAACGAGTGGGAGTCGGGCGAGAACCAGCCCATGGCGGTGCTGCAGAAGCGCGTCATGTCGGCGGCCTACGACTGGCACAACTACGGCAATTCCACCATCGGCGCGCGCGCCGACCTGGAGAACGTGCCCATCGAGCGCCTGCAGGCCTTCTACCGCAAGTACTATCAGCCCGACAACGCGCTGGTCGTGATCGCCGGGCGCTTCGAGCCGGAGTACGCCATCCAGCTGGTGGCCGACGAGTTCGGCGTCATCCCGCGCCCGGATCGGACCGGGGCGAACGAGCTGTTCGACACCTACACGGCCGAGCCCGCCCAGGACGGTGAGCGCACGGTGACCCTGCGGCGCGTGGGCGATGTCCAGCTGGTGATGGCGGCCTACCACGTCCCGCCGGGCGCCCACGAGCAGTACGCGGCGGTGGACGTGCTCACCCACATCCTCGCCACCCGTCCCGCCGGGCGCCTCTACCAGAACCTGGTGGAGCCCGGGCTGGCCGCGAACGCCTTCGCCTTCGGCTACCAGCTGAACGAGCCGGGCGTGCTGATGGCCGCCGCCCAGGTGCGCCAGGAGGATTCGCTGGAGGAGGCCGCGGCAACGCTGCTCGCCACGGTCGACGAGATGACCGAGGCGCCGCCCACCGAGGAGGAGGTGGAGCGCGCCCGCACCGACTACCTGTCGAGCATCGAGCTGGCCTTCAACAACCCGCAGGGCATCGCGCTCCAGCTGAGCGAATGGGCGTCGATGGGCGACTGGCGCCTGTTCTTCCTGCACCGCGACCGGCTGGAGCAGGTCACGCCGACCGCCGTCCATCAGGTGGCGCAGGCCTACCTGAAGCCCTCAAATCGCACCATCGGCTACTTCTATCCCGCGGAGGAGACGCCGGCTCGGGCCGAGATTCCGGAGCCGCCCGACGTGGAGGCGCTGGTCGCGGGCTACACCGGACGCGAGGCCGTGGCCGAGGGCGAGGCCTTCGACCCGACCCCCGCCAACATCGACGCGCGCACGGTGACCACCACGCTCTCCAACGGCGTAGAGGTCGCGCTCATGCCCAAGGAGAACCGCGGTGACGCCGTCAACGTGCAGTTCTCCTTCCGCCACGGCACCGAAGCCGCCCTCATGGGCCGGGCCACGGCCGGATCGCTGGCGGGCTCGATGCTGATGCGCGGAACGGCGCAGCGATCGCGCCAGGAGATCAGCGACGAGCTGGATCGCCTGATGGCGCAGGGCGGCGTGAACGGGTCGGCGCTCTCGGCCAGCGGGACCTTCACGACCGTACGCGAAAACCTGCCGGCCGTACTCCGCCTCGCCGGAGAGGTGCTGCGCGAGCCCGCGTTCGATCCCGACGAATTCGACCTGCTGCGGGAGGAGAGGCTGGCGGCGATCGAACAGCAGCAGTCGGAGCCGCAGGCCCTGGTCTTCCAGGCGTTCAATCGGCACCTCAACCGGTATCCCGAGGATCACCCGCGCTACTCGACGACGTTCGACGAGGACATCGAGCGCCTGAACGCGGCAACCGTCGATGAGGCGAGGGCGTTCTGGTCCGCCTTCTATGGCGCCGAAGGCGGCACCATCGCCGTGGTTGGGGACTTCGATCCCGACGAGACGCTCGCGGTGCTGGAAGAGGTGTTCGGCGACTGGGAGGCGCCCGAAGCCTATGAGCGCGTGCCCGATCCGTACATGGAAGTCGAGACCGTCAGCATGGACATCGAGACCCCGGACAAGGCGAACGCGTGGATGGTGGCCGTCACCACCTTCCGGATGCGCGACGACGATCCGCGGTATCCGGCGCTGCGCATGGCCGACTTCATGCTGGGCGGCGGGTTCCTGAATTCCCGCCTGCCGACCCGCATCCGCCAGGAGGAGGGGCTCTCCTACGGCGTGGGCTCGCAGCTGGCCGTGCCCCCGGTCGACGACGGCGGACTTTTCCTCACCTTCGCCATCTATGCGCCCGAGAACGGCGACAAGGTGGTGGAGGCGTTCCGTGACGAGATGCGCAAGGCGCTGGAGGAAGGGTTCACCCAGGAGGAGCTGGACGCCGCGAAACGCGGATTCCTGGACGCGCAGCAGAACGGCCGCTCCAACGACCGCTCGCTCGCCAGCCAGCTCAGCAACAACCTGTTCACGAACCGGACCATGGAGTTCACCGCCGCCCGGGAAGCTGCCATCGAGGCCTTGACGCTGGAGGAGGTCAACTCCGCGCTGCGCGACTACGTGTCGCTGGAAGACATCTCCATCTTCCGCGCGGGAGACTTCGCCAACAAGCTGATCCCGTAGGGGATATCAGCCACGGCATTATCGTCGGCGGGCCGGGGTCGTGAGGCTCCGGCCCGTCGTATTGCCTGGAAGTCGCGCGTCGGTCGCTTGATCGCGCGGGTGAACCCCACGCCCGGAGGTCGATGGCGATCGCGGACAGCCGAACCAATCGCGCGCAAGGCGGGCCGGGCATACTATTCAGCGCAGATGCCGCTGAATCCCGGGACCGTGAGGACCGCATGCCTGCTTCATCCATGAATCGCCGCGATTTCGCCCGCCTCTTCGCCGCCGGAGGGTCGGCGGCTCTTCTTGGCCATCCCGCGCTCGAAGGCTTCGCGCGGCGGACACGTTCCACGCCGCTCGCCCGCCGCGCTGGAACGGCCCGCGCGGTGGACTGGGACGAAGTGCGCGCCCGCTTCCTCATGCCGCCCGAGCTGTCGGTCATGAACGCGGCCAACCTGTGCCCGTCCCCCGCCAGCACCCTGCGGGCGGTGTACGACTACACCGAGCGCATGGACCGCGAGCCGGTGCCGAGTTTCCGCGGCGAAATGCACGGTGTGAAGGAACCCACCCGCGACCGCCTGGCCGAATTCCTGGGCGTTACCCCCGAGGAGATCCTCATCACCCGCAACACCAGCGAGGCCAACAACTGGGTGTCGACCGGCCTGCAGCTGGGCCAGGGCGACGAGGTCGTGATCGTGCGCGACAACCACCCCAGCAACAACCTCGCCTGGAAGGCCAAGGGGCAGCGCTTCGGCTACACCGTGCGCGAGATCGAGCCGGCGAGCCCGCACCCCGGGACCGACTACTACGTGCAGGCGTTCCGCGAGACGATCAACGCGAACACCCGGGTGATCGCCTTCACCCACCTCACCAACACCGCCGGCGACCTCTTCCCGATGCGTGAACTGTGCGCGCTGGCGCGCGAGCGCGGGGTCTTCTCGGTCGTCGACGGGGCCCAGTCGTTCGGGCTTTTCGACATCGACCTCTCGGAGGTGCAGCCGGACTTCTATAGCGGAAGCGCGCACAAGTGGCCCTGCGGTCCCAAGGAGACGGGCGTGCTGTACGTGAACGCCGGCGTCCACGACCGCTTCTGGCCCACCATGTACAGCGCCTATGGCGGGTCGAGGGGGCTGGCCCGCACCCACGAGGGTCTGGGTCAGCGCGACGAGCCCGCCATCCGCGCTTTCGGTGCGCAGATCGAGTTCCTGCAGGAGATCACGATGGCCGAGGTGGAGGCCCGCAGCCGCGAACTCGCGACCGCGCTGGTCGAGGAGCTCTCGGCCTTGGACGGCGTGCACATGTGGACCTCGCAGGAGCCCTCGCGGCGCGCGGCCGTGGTCACCTTCCGCCCTGGCGAGCTCTCACCCGGCGCCGTGGTGGCGGCGCTTGAGGAGGACGGCATCGTGGCCGCCGCGCGCGGCGGCAGCGACCGGACCGGCGTGCGCCTCTCGCCGCACTTCTACAACTCACACACGGACGTGGAGCGGGCGGTGTCGGCGATCCGGGGATACCTGCGCACGGGGCTGTAGCCCCTCAGCTCCCCCCGCTGCGCAGCTCCTCCACGATCCGCTCGGCCAGGTAGACCTCCTCGAGCGCCTCCAGGATGCCGCGCACGTCCACCGACACGGCGCGCGCGCGGTCGGTCAGGAAGATGTACTCGCCGGACAGCCCCTCGGTGTTGCTGTCGAAGGCCAGCCCGACCAGCTCCAGGTCCGCGTTGACCAGGGGCGAGCCCGAATTCCCGCCGATGATGTCGTTGGTGGACACGAAGTTCATCGGCGTGGACAGATCCGGATCTCCCGGCGGGTCGAGCCAGCGCGCGGGCAGATCCCATTCCCCGTCCCCAGTCCCCCCGGAGACGTGGGAGTAGTGCCGGTCGTAGAGGCCGTAGAATGTGGTCACCACGGGGGCGAAGGTGCCGTTGTACTCATACTCCGAGACCACTCCGTCGGCGATGCGGAGCGAGAAGGTGGCGTCGGGCGGAACATCGGTCCCGTACACCTCGAAGCGCGCCCGCCCCAGCGCCGCCGCGATCTGCTCCTCCTGGGCGGAGATGGGCCCGAGCGCCTGCTGGAAGGGGCCGATGCCGGAGATCAGGGTGGCGAACAGCTGGATTGCCGGGTCACCCATTCCCACGCCAGCGCCGGGGACGGCGTCGACTGCGCGCGCCGAGTCCGACAGCACGCTCTCGGCCACCACCGAGGCGGCGATATCCTCCGGGCTCCGTCCGCCGAGCACGCTGCTTGCGAACGGGGAATCGGCCTCGTAGCTCGCCGCGATGTCGCGCAGGCGGGCGGCCAGCAGCAGCTCCTGGAGAGCCGGCGGCTGATCCGGCACTTCCCTCAGCGTTTCCATCACGCCCTCGAGCGCCTCGGGCGGCGCTCCCGCCCGCGATCCGTTCTGGTACTGGAAGGCGAAGAGCGCGCGTGACAGCACTGCGCTCTCGTAGTCCGCGCTGGCGAAGGCCAGGAACGACCCGAAGCCGCCGGCCTGCTCGGCCTTCCGTTCCTGCAGTTCCGCCATCTGCGCGATCAAACCCCCGTACTCCTCCGCCAGCCCGGGATCGGCTTCCAGCGCCTCCTGGAACGCCCGCTCCTGATCGCGGCGCTTCGCCAGAATCACCGGGTCGTGCAGCCCGCCCAGGATTCCCCCATAGGCCTCCTGCGTGTTGATCAGCGAGAAGATGGTGTTGCGCAGGTCCATCGCCTCGCCCGCCTCCGGGTCCATGTCGTAGAAGGCCTCGAGCG
This sequence comes from Longimicrobiales bacterium, assembly GCA_965208255.1. Taxonomy (GTDB): domain Bacteria; phylum Gemmatimonadota; class Gemmatimonadetes; order Longimicrobiales; family Gaopeijiaceae; genus BD2-11. Next base: position 4,543,444 of record OZ242324.1, on the reverse strand, counting down.
CGTCGATGCGGTTGTTGACGAAGGCCAGCAGCCCCTTGTCCGAGACGTCGCGCCGGAATTCCAGCTCCGCCACGGTCTGGATGCGGCTGGTCGAGCCGGGGTTGCCGATCATGAACACAGCATCGCCGCGCTCCACTCCGGTTTCGCTCCAGCGGAAGAAGTTCTCGCTGGTGTCGAGCGGATCGCCGTCCTCGTAGACGCGCAGGAAGCTGAAGTCGAGGGCGTAGCGCGGGTAGGTGAAGTTGTCGGGGTCCCCGCCGAAGTAGCCGACGGAGAGTTCGGGCGCCATGACCATGCGCACATCGGTGTAGCGCCGGAAGATGTAGGCCGAGGTGCGTCCCCCGTTGTAGAGCGAGACCATCTCGACTTCGATGCCGGCGTCCTCGCCCCCGAACTCGTCCGAAATACGTGCCGCGATTTCCTCCTCGGCGGATTCGCGGGCCTGCGAGCGGGCCTGGGGTTCGTTGATGCCCTCCATGGCCGCGTCCATCTCCCCGGTCACGTCGCGAATCGCGATGAGCCGGTCGGCCTCGAATTCCTCGATCGCCCGCTCATCCTCGAAGCTCCCCGCGTAGAAGCCGTCGTCCAGCAGGCTCTCTCCCTCCCCGGACACCGCGGAGATGTGCTCGCGCGCGCAGTGGTGGTTGGTGAGCACCAGCCCGCTGCCCGAAACGAAGGATGCCGAGCAGCCGGGGATGCGCAGCGCCCCCAGGCGCGCGCGGCGGAACCAGACCGAGTCGGCGTCGATGCCGTAGGTGTCGCTCAGGTAGGCGGAGGGCGGGTTCTCGAAGGTCCACATGCGCCCGTTGTCGAAGCGTCCGGCGCGCACGGTGTCGAGGCCGGCGTCGAGGCCGGCGACCTGGGGCGGCGCGGGAGCTTCCGCTTCCACGGGAGGCGCCGGCGCTTCCGCGAGCTCGACGGGCTCCCTCTCCGGCCCGGGTGGGTCGGTGGCCATCGGAGGCGGAGGCATTGGGGCGGCCCCGCCGCCGCACGCGAGCGCGATCAGGCCCAACAGGGCGTGGCTGTGTGGTATTCTCACGGGTCCGGCCTTACCAAGGGGATTGCATCGAAACCCCGGCCCCGGGACTTCCCCGGGCCGGGACACTGTTGACTCGAGTGCCTACCCGCTTGCAGGAGGCGTGTTGCCTCCTTGGGCGGCCTGCTGGACATCGAGGATCTCGTCGATCAGAAAGAGGTCGGTAAGCAGCGCGCGGAAGTGGATGGAGGCGTTCAGGTTGTCGATGAGCTGGGAGCTGACCGCGTCCTGGGCGGACACGAGTCGGACGGCCGCGAGCGTACTCCCGGCGTCCCTGTCCAGCACCTGCGCCATCCGGTCGTACGCCGAAGCCGGAGCCAGTTCCGCGGCTTCCGCCAGCGCCACAAATCCCTCGCCGAGTCCATCGAGGGCCTCTTCGGTCCTGGCCAGAAACTGCCGCACCTGACCGCTGGAGGCGCCTGGACCGGTACCCGAAGCTCCCTGGGCCGCGTAGGCCAGGAAGAACTCGTAGCTTTCCTCGATCGCCTCGATGCGGGCGCGCAGCTCGCTCCGGGTCAAGTCTGTTCCGGGAGCTGCCCCTGCGGAGCGTCGCCCGCCCAGCGCTCGGGGTCGTGGTGCTCGAGGTACTCCTTCCGACCCACGAAGCCGTTGAACATCGACATCGTGATCCACCACTTCTCGGGCCGAATCGCGAAGTAGATGTGCGCGATGACCAGCGAAATCAGCGCGACCCCGCTGAGCCCGTGCACGACGTAGACCACGCCCCACACGGCGTCGGAGAGGATGTAGGGGTTGCGCTCCCAGAACCAGGTGTCCACCCGGAACATCATGAGGACGCCGGTGATCACGGCCGCGAAGGTCACCACCACGATGGCGTGGTGGTACATCTTGTGGTCCAGCGGATACTTGGCGGCCTTGGGGCCCTCGGGTTGCTCCTTGCCGAGGAAGCGCTTCACCTCGCGCTTCGCGGTCTCCACGTCCTCCCTGCCCACCCACATCGACCAGAAGTCCTGCCAGAAGGTGGAGTGGATGATGTGGTAGACGACCGTCAGGATCAGCAGCACCCCGGCCAGCCAGTGGATGGTCACCCACGGGAACTGGATGCCGGCCCACGGGAGGAAGGCGGTGATGAGCAGGGCGAACATGGAGATGGCCATAAGCCAGTGGAACGCCCGCGCCGAGAAGGTATGGCGCAGGATGCGCGCGGGGAGGCCCGGGGGAGCCGGCGCGTCATCCCCGTGACCGTTCGCGGTGGCCAGGTTGCGCACCCAGAGGGCGTGCCCGGTCACGAAGATCACTCCCCCGATGAGCGCGGCCCACATCAGGTCGAAGGAGACCCCGATCAGGACCTCCTGATTCCACGGATTGGCAGCTCTGCGCCAGAGTTCCACGGCTATACCTCCGCGCGCACGGCTCGCCGCACCAGATTCCGCATCAGCGGGAGCTTGTAGGCGTTGTGCCGCAGCGGCTGTGCGCGGCGGATGGCGGTGTCCCCGGCGGTGACGCCGGTGTCGTCGCTGGGCGCCTGGCCGATGACCGTCCGTTCGGCTTCGTCGAGCCGCATCGGGTAGGGCGCGACCCCGTTGACCGAAATGCGCGCGTCCTGGATCGTGCCGCCCGAGGTGCGGACCGCGGAGGCCACGGTCACCAGCGAGAAGTCCCACGATTGACGGTCGCGGATCTTCTCGAAGTAGAAGTCGGCGCCCGCCCAGGTGCCCGGAATCCGGATGGCGGTCAGAAGATCGCCCGGCTCCATCACGGTCATGCGCTCGATGTCGATGCCGGGGCCGATGAAGAAGTCCTCGGCGTCGTACACGGTCTCGCCGGAGGAGTTGGTCACCACCATCTGCGCGTCGAGCGCGATCATGGCGGGCGCCGTGTCCGAGGGATTGACCGCGACGCAGCGGCTGGCGCCGAAGACGCAGTGCTCGGCGTTCATGGCCTTGGGGGCGGAGGCGTAACAGATGTTTCCGCCCGCCCGGTAGCAGGGCCATCCGCCGCGGTAGTACCAGCAGCGGGTGTCCTGCGCGAGGTTGCCGCCGATGGTGCCCTGGTTGCGGATCTGGGGGGTGGCCACGTGCTCCGCGGCCTCGGCCAGAAGCCCGAAGCGGCCGACGATGTCGGGATGGGTCGCCACCTCGGTGAGGGAGGTCATCGGCCCGATGACGAGCCCGTCACCATCGGCCCGGATGCCGCTCAGTTCCTCGATGCCTCCGAGGTCGACGATGGCTTCCGGCCGCTTGATGCGGTCCTTGAACCAGTCGAAGCTGTCCAGTCCTCCCGCCAGAACCCAGGAGTCTTCCCCGTACTGGTCGAGAAGGTCGAGTGCGTCGCCGATGCTCGCGGGCTGGAAGAGCTCGCACGGCGGGATCATGTCGCGAATGACGGCCATGTTCGGAGCCTCCGGTTACACGTGCGTTTCGAGGGGGCGATACGGCTGCTCGGTGCCGGTTAGCGCAGCGAGCACCACATCGGTTGTAAGAGGCGTCCGGCACAGGCACTCGCCGCCGAGGGCGTCGGCGACCGCGGACGCGACCGCGGCCGCGCCGGCCCCGATGGGCGGTTCGCCGATCCCCTTGGCGCCCACGGGCGTCTGCGGATCGGGAAGGTCGACGGCGGCCCAGTCCATCTGCAGCGGAACGTCCAGAATGCCGGGCGGGCGCGCCGTGTAGAAGCGCTTGGCGAAGGCGACGCCCCATTGCGGGTCGAAGACCCACTTCTGGCTGCGCGCCTGTCCGAAGCCCTGAACCGCGCCGCCGTGGATCTGCGCTGCCAGGCTTCGCGGGTGCAGCACGGTGCCGCAGTCCGTCACGCCGGTGTATTCGGTGATGTCGACCTGGCCGGTCTCGACATCCACCTCCACCTGGGCAAAGCCCATCACCCACGACCAGACACCGCCCTCGCCGCCGTAGTTGTCACGCGATACGCCGATCAGGCCCTCGCCGGCGAGGTTGCCGGCGGAAGCCACGGTCATGGGGTTGAGGTCTTCGGGCAGCTCGTGCCCGCTGTACCTGCCACCCATGTCGATCGCCCGCTGCGCGGCGTCGGCGAAGCTCATGCCGCGGCCGGGATTGGAGCTCTGGAAGACGCGACCGTCGCCGCAGTCGTAGGCGTCGGGAGATCCGCCGAGCACGCCGGCCGCGATCTCCTGCAGCTTCGCCTTGGCATCCAGCGCCGCCGCGTGGTTGGCGCGGGTGTGGGCGTGCGTGGTCTGGCTCCCGGACTGGCTCGAGCTCCAGGGCAGGTTGCGGGAAGTGTCGCCCCAGACCACCTCGCAGTCGTTCCAGTCCATGTCCAACACGTCGGCGGCCGCGCGGGCGGTGTCGGCGATCGAGTGCGTGCCCAGATTGCCGATGCCCTGGTGGATGTAGAGCCTGCCGTCGGGTCGGATCACCACCAAGCCGTCCATTCCGCGGCTTCCTCCGACGAACGGGCTCACTCCGATCCCTACGCCGATGGCCTTGGTTCCGCGGCGCGTGCCGCTGAGCTGGCTCCTTTCCTCCCAGCCGAAGACCTCGGCGCCGATGTCGAGCGCCTCGTGCGCGAAACAACTGGAGAGCGTCCCGCGGTTGGGGCCCAGCCACGCGTCCTGGCCGGGGGCGTTGAGGCGCCGGATCGCCAGTCGGTCGACTCCCAGTTCGCGCGCGGCCTTGTCCATGAGAGGCTCGAGCATCGCCACGATCTGGGCGCCTCCCGGAGCGCGCTGCGCCGAACGGGGAGGCGTGTTGGTGTACACCGACACGGCGCGGAAGCGCATGTGCTCCGGCTGGTAGTTGAGCGTCGCCACTGTTCCGGCGGTGTTGAAGTCGCCGGAGCTGCCGTAGGAGCCAGCGTCCTGGACGATATAGAGGTCGATCGCGGTGACGCGCCCGTCGCTCTGGAAGCCCATCTTCGCGAAGGACTGGAAGCCGGGCCGGGCGCGGCCGATGGAGTTCTCCTCGTAGCGCGTGATGCGCAGCATGACCGGGCGTCCGGTCTTGCGGGAGAGGATCGCCGGCACGTCCATGATGGGCGAGCTCGAGATCTTGCTGCCGAAGCCTCCGCCGCAGTATTCCGCCACCAGCACGAGGTCCGCCTGGTCCATGCCCAGACGGTTCGCCAGAGAGGCGTGGGTGCGCGCCGTGCTCTGGGTCGAGCCGTGCAGGTACAGCTTGCCGTTCTGCCAGTACGCCATGCAGGTGCGCGGCTCCATGGGATGGTGCGAGAGCGACTGGTGCAGAATCGTCTCCTCGAGCACCAGGTCCGCGTCCGCGAAGCCGTCCTCGACGTCGCCGATGTTGAACTCGACCTGCGGCTCGCCCATGGGCAGGCGATCCGGACCCGCGGCGTCGAAGTCCGCGTCGGTCCACTTGAACTCGCGGATCTCGCGGGTCTGGCCCTCGCGCCACTGGATGTTGCCGTCCAGCCGGGCGTTGGGGCCGCCCGGGCGCAGGCTGTCGAGCGGGTCCACCACGAAGGGCAGGGGCTCGAAATCGACGCGGATGGCCTCGATGGCGTCCGCCGCCGTGGTCTCGTCGACCGCCGCGACCGCCAGCACGGGCTCGCCCTCATAGAGCGGCTCGTTGGTCAGGGCCGCTTCCGCGGCAACCCCGTTGATCTCGGGCATCATGGGGTCGTCGGCGGTCAGGATGTCGACCACCCCCTCCATCGCCAGCGCCGCGCTCACATCGATGCGGCGGACCCGGCAGTGGGGCATGGGGGAGAGCAGCAGCTTCGCGAAGAGCATGCCCTCCGCGCGGAAGTCTTCGGCGTACCTGGCCCGGCCGGTGATCTTGGCTCGCAGATCAGGGGGCGCGATGTCTCGTCCAATAGCCTTCTCGGCCATTTCATCCTCCTCCGTAAAGGCCGTGCCCTCAGGCGCGCTGGCTCATGTACTCCACGGCTCTTTCCGCGGAGTCGAGGATCTTGTTGTAGTCGCCGCAGCGGCAGAGGTTGCCGGAGAGCGCCTGCGCGCACTGCTGGCGCGAGGCTCCCGGGTTTTCCTCCACGAATGAGGCCATGCTCATGATGAAGCCCGGGGCGCAGAAGGCGCACTGGAACCCGCCTTCGTCCATGACCGCCTGTTGCACGGGATGAAGCTCCCCGTCGGCGCTCTCGAGCCCCTCGATGGTGCGGATCGACCGGCCGCGCACCTGGTGCGTCAGCATCGAGCAGGAGTAGTGCGTCACCCCGTCGATGTGGACGGTACAGGCCCCGCACTCGGCGCGGTCGCAGCCCAGCTTGGTCCCGGTGAGGCCGAGCTTGTAGCGCAGCGTCATCGCCAGCGTCTCGTACGGGAGCACGTCCACCCGCCGCTGCTGGCCGTTGACGGTGAGCGTCATGAGCCTTTCGACCCCGCCCCGGGCCTGGCCGGCGGTCAACACCCCCGGACCCCGGAACAGATAGCTGGATGCGGAGACGGTTGCGCCCGCCGCGATCACGCCCTTGATGAACTTGCGGCGGGAGTAATTGCGGGGACCGCTGTCGCGGATGATCTCGACTTCGGTCACGGTCATCACCTCCTTCGTGGCGTCGCTGGCCGGGGGCAGCCCGGCACGCTTTCACAACGTGCCAAGATACGGAGCAACCCCCGGATATGCGAGTCCCCGGGCCTCGGAGGCACGGCGCAGCGAGCGAAGGAGGATCGAGCCTGTGTCCGCGGTCTGGAGTCAGTCCCGCGTACGGGCTTTCGTCCCGTCCCGGGTGCGGGTTCTCACCGGTGTAGTACGGGCGCTGCAGCGGCGGAGCCGGTGGCGTGGGGCGCTTCCCGGGTCGGCGCAACCGTCACGACCAGGCGGCGGGAAGCGGAGAGTCCCTCCGGGTCCCGGGCCGTCACCACGACCTCCGCAACGCCCTGTCCGACGGCCCGCAGCCTCAGCGTGCCTCCCTTCACCCCGGCGGTCACGACCCCCGGGTTGCGCGAGCGCGCCAAGTAGTCCAGGAGGTCGTCGTCCGGGTCCTTGAAGTAGGGCGACACGCTCGTAACGACGATGTCACCCAGGTTGAGCATCTCCCACGGCAGGGCACCCTCGCCGATGGGTCGATGGTTGGTTGCCGGAGCCGGCTCCGTGGTCCCGTAGTCGCAGGCTGCCAGGCCGGCAACCGTCAGGCTCAACAATGCTGCATGATACATCCAATGTGACCTCTTCCTCATCTCACCCCTCCCGACTTTATGTCCTGCACGGGCCGTCCTCGTCCGACTCCCCCATATGGGAGCCCGACCGGATGGCCCGGAATCAACCGGAATGTCCCGGTCCCATGCTGTCGAGAAGTGCATTAATCGTGCCGGGGCGCGCGGCCGGGGCCGCCCGGTACGGGATCATCTTCGACCCGGATTGGCGTCAGCCGACCTCGGCGTCGGTGTCAGCCGGCCCGCACCTGGTGTCAGGCCGCCCGTCTGTCGGTGTCAGCCGGCCCCCACCGGGATCTCAGTCGATCCACACCGACTTGACGTTCACGAACTCGTGGATGCCGAAGAGGGAGAGCTCGCGCCCGTAGCCGCTTTCCTTGACCCCGCCGAAGGGGAGCTGGGGGTCGGAGCGCACAAAGGCGTTCACGAAGCAGTTGCCGGCGTCGATCTCCTCTGCCGCGATGCGCCGCCCGCGCTCGAGGTCGCGCGTGAAGACCGAGGCGCCCAGCCCGTAGCGGGTGTCGTTGGCGACCGCAACGGCCTCGCGCTCGTCCGCGACCGCCACGATGGAGATGACCGGGCCGAACAGCTCCTCCTCGTAGGCGGGCATGCCCGGGCCCACGCCGGCCAGCACCGTGGGCGGATAGAACCACCCCGGCCGGTCCGGCACTTCGCCCCCCACCAGCAGGGAGGCGCCCCGCTCCACGCTGCCCCGCACCTGGGCGTGCAGGCGGTCGCGCAGGTCCTCGCGCGCAAGCGGCCCGATGCGGTTGGCTTCGTCGAAAGGGTCGCCGAAGGTCGCCGCGCCCATCGCCTCGACCACCCGCTCGCGGAGCTCCTCGAGCACGGGCTCGACCACGATGCAGCGCTTGGCGGCGATGCAGCTCTGCCCGGCGTTGATCAGGCGGCTGGTCACGCACAGGCGGGTGGCGAGCTCCAGGTCGGCGTCCTCGAGCACGATGCAGGGGTCGTTTCCGCCCAGCTCCAGCACGGACTTCTTCACGTGCGCGGCGGCGGTCGCGGCCACCGTCTTGCCGGCGCGCGTGCTGCCCGTAAGCGTAACCGCGCGCACCCGCGGGTCGGCGATCAGCTCGGCGGCGCGCTCGTGGTCGATGAGGAGGGCGCGGAAAAGACCCTCGGGGAACCCCGCCTCGCGGAAGATGCCCTCGATCGCCATCCCGCACCCCGGGACGTTGGGCGCGTGCTTGAGGAGCGTCCCGTTCCCCGCCATCAGGTTGGGCGCGGCGAAGCGGAAGACCTGCCAGAAGGGGTAGTTCCACGGCATGATGGCGAAGACGATGCCGATCGGCTGGAAGGTGATGAAGCTCTGGCGGGCCTCGGTTTCGACCGGCTGCGGAGCCAGATAGCCGGGAGCCTGCTTGGCGTAGAACTCGCAAACCGTCGCGCACTTCTCGAGTTCCCCACGCGCCTCGCGCACGGGCTTCCCCATTTCGCGGGTCATGAGTTCGGCGAACTCGTCGCGCCGCTGCCGGAGGATGACGGCGAGGTTGCCGACCAGCCGCGACCGCTCCTCCATGGGGGTGTCGCGCCAGGCCAGGAAGGCGTTCTGGCAGTCGGCCACGGCACGGGCGTAATCCCCGGAGGACATCTCCGGGTAGTCCCTGATGGGCCGGCCGGTTGCGGGATCTATCGCAGTGAACGACATCGGATGTAACCTCCATGCGGAGCGAAGCAGCTCGGGATTCAACCTACAACGAAGCGTTCCGAGACAAGGAAGCAATTCGAGACGAGGAAGCAACTCATGGCAGTGTCGTCCATCCCCACGAAAGCGTAGCCGGATCACGCATGGAAACAAGACGTCCCACTACTCCCGAAGCCGAGGAGATCCTCGGACTCTACTACCCCGTGCTCGACCACGGATTCGTCTCGCTGGTCGACTACATGGGGAGCGACGAGAGCATCGAGCACGCCGCGCGGGTCAGCTACGGCTACGGCACCCGCAAGCGCAGCGCCACCCGCGGCCTCATCCGCTACCTGCGCCGCCATCTGCACACCACGCCCAGCGAGATGGTCGAGCTCAAGTTCCACTGCGCCATGCCGATGTTCGTCGCGCGCCAGTGGGTGCGGCACCGGACAGCTTCTATTAATGAATATTCGGCTCGGTATAGCCTGATGCCGCTCCTCTTCTACAGCCCTGGCGCGGACAACTTTTCGCTTCAGAGCGCCTCCAACAACCAGGGGAGAGAGGAGGATGCCGCTCCGGAGCGCCTGTACGAGGACGCCATCCGGCGATGGGAGGATGTGCGGGCCTCCGCTTCCCGGGCCTACACCTGGATGGTCCAGGAGGACGTGGCTCGCGAGCTGGCCCGCATCGACCTGCCGCTCTCGACCTACACGCAGTGGTACTGGAAGATCGACCTGCACAACCTCCTGCACTTTCTCACGCTGCGCGTGGACGATCACGCCCAGTGGGAGATCCAGGAGTTCGGGCGGGTGATGGCCGGGATGCTCAAGCGCGTGGCGCCGATGAGCTTCGAGGCGTGGATCGACTATCAGGTGTGCGGCGACAAGCTGAGCCGGATGGAGATCGACGCGCTGGCGAGGTTGCTGGAAGCGACGCCGGACGGCGGGCTGGCGGTGCGTGGAGACCGCGACAGCCTCGGCTTCGAGGAGTTGCGCGGGCTGGGGATGGCGCCCCGCGAGGTCCGCGAACTGGTCGCCAAGATACGGCAACGCACGCCCCCCGACTTCGATCTGGACATGTCGCGCTTCCGGTCCGCCGAGGACGTGGCCGCGGAGATGCACGAAGCGGTGCCCGGGAACTTCGAATAGAAAGAGAATCAGGCTTGGAGGAAGAGCAATGATCGTACACGGCAACTCCTGGATCCCGAGGGCGGGGCGGAACGCTCCGGACTGGCCGGCAGCCGCGGCGCTGGCCGCGCTTCTCGCCTTCTCGGGCCTGGCGCAGGGCCTGTGGGCGCAGGATGCGGATGCCGCACCGCGCCCGATGACCATCGCCGACCTCATCGAGGTGCCCTCGCTCGGGGACGCGCGGATTTCCCCGGACGGGAGCCGGCTGCTCTTCGTGCGCCGTGACGCCGACTGGGAGGAGAACGGCACCATCGCCCACATCTGGAGGGTGGACGCGGACGGCGGCAACCTGATCCAGGTCACCAACGGCGAGAACGGGGAGACGAGCCCGCGCTGGTCGCCCGGCGGCGGCCAAATCGCCTTCCTGGCCCGCCGCGGCGAGGACGAACACACTCAGGTCTACCTCCTGAACGCGATGGGGGGAGAGGCGAATGCCCTCACCGATCACCCGACGGCGGTCTCGAGCATCACCTGGGCGCCGGACGGAAGCGGCATCTATTTCGTGGCCGCCGACGAGCTCGCCGAGGAGGAGCAGGCCAGGCGCGAGGCCGGCGACGACGTCTACGCCTTCGACGAGAACTACCAGCAGAGCCACATCTGGCGCGCGCGCCTCGACGGCGGCGAGGCGAACCGGGTCACGGAGGGGGACTATTCCGTGACCGGGTATTCGCTGTCGCGGGATGGCACCCACATCGCCTTCCATCGCGGCGAGTCGCCGCTCTTCGAGGGCGTGGACCGGCGCGAAATCTGGGTGATGCGCTCCGACGGAAGCGCCGCCCGCCAGCTGACCCGCAACTCGGTGCCGGAGTACAATGCGCGGCTGTCTCCGGACAACGAGTGGGTGGCGTTCCACGCGGACTCGAACGAGGACTTCGACTTCTACTACAACGACAATCTCTCCCTCGTCCCGGCGTCCGGAGACGGAGAGGCGCGCGTCCTGCTTCCGGACATGCCGCATGGCGTCGACGCCATCGCGTGGTCGGGCGACGGCGGCGCCATCTTCTTCCGCGCCAACACGGGCGTGCGCGAAGAACTGATGCGCGTGGACATCGACGACGAGCGCCTGATGCAGCTTACGGAGGGCGACCACCAGGTCATCAACTGGCAGTACGCCCCGGCGCTGGACGCGCACGTCTTCGGGCTCAACCGGGCCGACAACCGCGGCGACCTGTGGATGATGCGCTCAGGTGGCTCGCCCGAGCGCGTGACCCGCGTCTTCGACTACCTCACCGAGGACTTCGTGCAGCCGCGTCAGGAGGCGGTGCAGTGGCAGGGCGAGGACGGCGTCGAGGTCGAGGGGCTGCTTTTCTATCCGCTTGACTACGAGGAGGGGACCACGTACCCGCTGGTGGTGCAGACGCACGGCGGGCCGGCCTCGTCCGACAAGTTCCAGTTCTCCACCGCGGGCAACTTCGTGCAGGTGCTGAACGGGATGGGCTACTTCGTCTTCAAGCCCAACTACCGGGGCAGCACCGGGTACGGCGACGACTTCCTGCGCAACATGGTGGGCAACTACTTCGACCAGGCGCACCTGGACGTCATGGCCGGCGTGGACCACCTCATCGATCTCGGCCTGGTGGACGGCGAGCGCATGGCCAAGATGGGCTGGAGCGCCGGCGGCCACATGACCAACAAGATCATCACCCACACGGACCGCTTCAAAGCCGCCGCCTCGGGGGCGGGCGCCGCCAACTGGGTGTCGATGTATGCGCAGAGCGACATCCGCGTCTACCGCACCCCGTGGTTCGGCGGCACTCCCTGGGAAGAGGATGCGCCCGTCGACCAGTACTGGCAGGACTCCCCGCTGCGCGAAGTGTGGCGGGTGAGCACGCCGACCCTTTTCCTCGTGGGCGAGGAGGATGCCCGCGTGCCCATGCCGCAGTCGGTGGAGATGTATCGCGGCCTCAAGCACAACGGCGTTCCCACGCATCTGTACGTAGCCCCGCGCGCCGGGCACGGCTGGACCGAGCTGAGGCACCAGCTCTTCAAGGCCAACGTGCACCTGGAGTGGTTCGAGCGCTGGGTGCACGACCGCGAGTACGAGTGGGAACGGGTGCCGGGCGAAGAGGAGGCAAGGGCGACGGCAGCCGCGGAGGATCCGACTCGGAGGTAGGCGTGGGCCGGACACCGGAGCTCGTGCAGGCGCAGTCGTGCACGGCCGGTCGATCCGGGATGCCGGGCCGCCGGTGAAGCGCCGTCCGCGCACCCGCCCGGCCGAGATGTCGGGCCGCTACGTGTACGATGTCGACCCGGTCGACGGCGAGGAGGCGTGGGCGTTCTTCGAAGCCTGTCGGGCCGGTGATCTGGATCGCGTTCGGGCGCTGATCCGCCACGACCCCGCTCTCGTCCACGCCCAGTACTGGTATACCCAGCCGATCCACTTCGCGGTGTACGCGAACCGGCCGGAGATCGTGCGCGCGCTGCTGGATGCGGGAGCCGAACCGGGCCGTGTCCGCTTCATGGATTCGGGGTGGAAGAAGCTGGTGCGCCGTGCCCGCGTCATGGGTTTCGACGAGGTGCGCGGCATTCTCGAACACGAGGCCCGCGCCCGCTTCGGGTACGATCCGCGCTTCGGGGAGCTCCGCGACGCAATGGTGGCGCGGGACCGGCCGCGGGTCGAAGAGACGCTGCGCGCCCATCCGCACCTGGCCGCCGCAGCCGACCTCCACGGCAACAACGCGGCGCACTGGGCCGTCATGACCCGCCAGCCCGAGCTTCTTCCCCTGCTTGTGGACCGCGGCGCGGATCCGGATGCTCGTCGCAGCGACGGACAGACCCCGGCGCACCTCCTGTACAACGGGGACTACGAATTCCGGGTGTGGCGGGAACTGAAGGGGATCGACCACCCCGGCCCCGCCGACGTCCTGAGTGCCCTCGCGACCGCCGGCGCAACCCTCGACCTCTCGGTGGCCTGCGCCTCCGGCGACCTGGAACGTGCTCGCGCGCTACTGGAAGAGGACCCCGCGCGCGCCCGCCGTCTCGACTCGGGTCGCCGCAGCCCACTCACCTACGCCGCGCGCGGCGGCCATCTGGGGGCGGTCCGCCTGCTGCTCCGCCACGGCTGCGACCCCAGCCAGCCGGAGGAACTCGCTCCCGAGGGCCACGCCCTCTGGATGGCGTGTGCGCGCGGCGACACCGCCATGGTGGAAGCGCTCCTCGAGCGCGGGGCCGACCCCAATTCCGCTCCCGACTCGTCGGACAGCTGCCTGGGCATCGCGATGGCCTGGGCGGGGGACGCGGCGGCGACCATCGAGCGCCTGCTCCGCGACCACGGCGCGACCACGCCCGTGTGGTCGATGACTGTCGCCGAACTAGGCGAAGCCGTCGCCGCCGGGTCGGCCGTCACCCGCACGCCCGACTTCGCCGAAGAGGTCTTCGCCCGCAACGACCTTCCTCTCGCCGAACTCCTCCTCGAAGCCGACTCGGAAGCGGCGCGCCGCCTCCATGGCGGCTCCCTCCGCCGCGGCGATCCCACCGTCAGCGTTACATCACGTCCCGTCCTCGAGCGCCTGCTGGCCGCCGGCTTCGACCCCAACCGCCCCGACTGGCTGGGCAGGACCGCGCTCCACCACTACGCCGGCCGCGGCGACGTCCCCAATGCCCGCCTGATGCTTGAGCACGGAGCGGACATGGACGCCCTCGACGACCAGTACCACGGCACCCCGCTCGCCTGGGCCGCCCGCAAGGGCCACGACGACATGGTGCGCTGTCTGCTGGACATGGGAGCCGATCCCGCGCTGCCCCGCGATCTGCCCCCGGCTACCCCCCTCGCACGCGCCGGGGCCGCGGGCCACGAACGGATCGTCGCGGTGCTGGAGGAAGCGTCTCGTTAGACAGACATGGGCCGGCGCCGCGCCATCGTCTCGGAGTCGCCCCATCATCCGAAGGACTCCTCCCATGGGCAATTCCTCCGAGGGACTCCTCCCCCCGCTCTCATCCGAGAGTCTCTCCCCGTACTTCGAGGAACTCCTCCCCGTGCTTCATCCGAGAGATTCTTCCAGGGCTTCCCGCGCTGCGGCCTCGATCTCCCAGGGGATATCGGAATCGTGATAGAGGGCAGCTCCATTTGACAGCACGGTGCGTTCACGCGACGGCGCGCCGGGATGAACCGATGGGACCGGCGGCAGGATCTCAGTTGATGCTCCGGGAGAGGCGCCGCGATGAACCCGTGAGACCGGCGGCAAGCCAGGGTCCGAGCGCTTCTCCACCGAACTCACCTGCACTGACTGCTTCACCGAGTCCGCCCATACGCTCTGCGTTGGCGCGTCGGCCAGCATCTTCCCCGTCGGCGTGAAGAAGAGCACCGTCCCGTCGCTGTTCACGGACACCTTGACCCGCCCTTCGTGAACGGCGCGATGGTGACGCCGGCAGAGCAGAACCGAGGTGGCCACAATCACGGCAAGGAATCGTCTAAGTTCAATCAGGGCTGCACGATCTGCCGACCTTGCCGTCCCTCGGCTTGTCGATACAACGCGTCGGAATAGCGGGAATATCGGCACCGAATGGCGGGAAGCCAAGCTCCTCCACAAGCGGCTGTGGAAGCCGCTAGCAGGCAACTTTCGGTCCCTCGTGCCGCAGCCAAGGATCCGGCCAACCTAGACGGGCGCAGGTTCCTGCGTCGTCGGCCGCGCCATTGCCATCATACCTCCTGCGTCGCTCCATGCTCTATGATCGCTCGCTGAACGGACTCACACCACGCAACGAGCCCGCCGACTTGGTCGACGCTGAGGTCACGGTCAATTGCCAGCTTCAATTCGCGCCCTGCTGGCGCGAGCAGTCCTGTTGCTTCCGCCGCGGTCCGGAGTTGTTCCACGGCTTCGGACGGTGCGTCGGTCTTTGGCATGCCGGCTCGGTTGCGCAGGGCGGTATAGAGCGACTGGCCGTAGACGCTGTTGGGCGGGTACCCGTAGCAGACGACCACGCGGCCGGCATCACCATCGACACCGACGGAGAAACCCTTGGCTCCCCAACTAATGGACAAGGACCGCCTCCGTGCCCAATCGAGGATACGGGAAAAAACCGCCCTCCCGGAGTCGTTACAGGACTTCAGAAACTCCTCTTCTTCAGCGGATATGAAGATGCCGCCCATGTGTTCGGCGATCGAGAGCAGCCTGTCGTGCTGGTCCTTGATCCACCGGGTGGCTTCGGCCCATCCGTCCTTGTCCTCGCGCGTCCAAGTCCGCTCTACGCTGGCTGTGAAGCCTTGCTCCCCGCGTTCGCGCTCGTCTTCAACCATTTGGTCGCTCAGGCTACTGCGGATCATCCGCGAGAACTCCCGCACGCGTTGCGCTCGCGCATGGCCACCGTCCGCCGACTCGTCCACCACGATGTCCAAGCGGAGCAACTCCTTTCCGGCATGGATCCTGATCCTGTCGCCGAACGCGTTTACCGGGGCCGTCCGCTGCGTGGCGGAGCGCCAAACGGTCGTTTGTCCAGAGACCGCTCCGGCGTTCTCCTTAAAAAACTCCCAGAAAGCGTGCGCCGGGTTCCAACCCTCCAGTTCCACTTCGACGTTCACGCCACACCGCTCGCCCATCGTCCTGCAAAAGTCGGCACTCTCCCGGTAAGTGCCACGGTACGGATAGAGCACGTACTTGTCATGGCCGGATACCGCTCGCATGGTGAGGGTTCCCGCTTTGGTACCGGGCGGATACCGAGTAGCGGGATGAAGGTTGGAGCTAATCGCGTCGCCGGACAGCTTCGTAGCGTTGCTCGGATCCAAGGTCAATAGCGCCCCGGCGACGTTCAGCACCATTCGGCTTGCGGCTGTCTCTCCCCGCCATGGACCGTTGCTGATGCGCCACTTCAGCGGTATTGCACCCGCCTCGGCCGGTGCCCGCCTCCGGTCCTTCCACGGCCAGCGGTCCAGCGCCCGCTCCGCCAAATAGAGGGCGCGGCGGTCAAGCGCCTCTTCGTTCCACGTACTCTGCTTTGCGAGCCGCCGCGTCATTCCGATCGCACTATCCGCGTAGACCTCCCGTTTCGCCGCAAACGTGCCCGCGCCCATCCCCGAGTTGATGGTGTCGCCGCTGAGCGTCAGGTTGGCGAGCCGGTCGCGCCAACGTCCGTGCAGGTCCTCGGCGTGGCCTCCCAAGTGCCGCTTCCAATCGTGCGTGAGCTTGCGCGGCATCACATGCTCGATCGTCAACTTGTTTCGCGCCGGGGACTCCGGACCATGCTCGCGTTCCATGAGGGCGCACAACAACGCGAAGGTTGACCGGGTGGCGCTGCCGCCGTAGGCCTTCCGGTTTCGAACCCCGTCCCTCACTTCGTCGTCCCCGGGCACACCGACACGGGTGTTTCGGAGCCTGCGGATATGGGCGAACCAATACTCGGAGTAGTCCGCACCCGGATCTGGTCCCGGTCTGTGGGCAAGCTCCGTTGCCGCCGTGTTGAGCCCGGCCAGCGCCCGGTTGGCAACCCACAACCGCGTAATCCACGTCCCCACTGCCTCCAAGGTCGTAGTCAGTGCATCCTTGGCACCCTCGTGAACATCCCTGGCCGCGTCGTCAAGGAGACGCAGCGTCAGGGGGCGGTGGGTATCGATGCCCATGGCGCGGAGGTGCCGAAGCGCTCGCTCCGCCCCAGCGTTGGCATGCTCCCCCGCCGTACCTGTCAGGATGCCATAGAGCCTCGCGAGCTTCGCCAACTCGCGGCAAAGGGCTGGCCGGTCTTGGTCCATGCGCTCCCGCACGGCCCATCTCCTGAGTTCTTCGTGGACCCGCTTGATTCCCAAGTTCTTGCCGGTTTTCCAGCGGAGGAAATCCCGCAAGAAGAGGTCCACTGGCTCAGTGTTGCGCTCGACTCCGAGCTTTCGCTCGATCACGATCCAGTGGTTGTCGTGGAGGTTCTGTTGCTCCTCATCGTCTAAACCCATGAGGAGCCAGTTCTTGACTTTCTCGCTCTCGGTCAATGGACGCCCGGTGGCGTTGAGACTCTCGAAAATCTGCTGCGGATCGTCCGTGGCGTCCAAGGCGATGGCTACCACCCTGAACCGCTCGATGCCTCGGAGCAGGCTGGCCACGTCGTATCGGGCCACCAGCCGCCGGGCGATGCGCCACGCCTGCGCCACCGCACCTGGACCGCCCGGATCGCCGTTGAGACCGCGACGGTATTCGCCCTCATCGTCGTCTTGGAGTCGAAGCTTGAGACGCTTTCGCTGAGGCACCTCGGTGTTGGTCAGGTGCTTCTTGAGGCGCCTCGCGGTCCAACCACCCTTATCGTCGCCCCCCAAGCTCTCCGCGATGCACGCCAGCAGGATGCTCACCGTCGTTAGCCTCTGCTGCCCGTCAACGACGCGGTGGGTTGGGACACCGCCTGCCGTCGTGGACTCTGGAAAGGTCAGAAGCGCACCCCCATAATGCGCTGCCCCGGGACGGTTAGCCTCCGCGATGGTCAAGAGGTCTTGGACGAGGCGTTCGATGTCCGATTCATCCCAGCAGTACCTGCGCTGCCAGCGCGGCACGACGTACTGCACCTCCCCGTTCAACAACTGCAAGAACTCGGTGTGGTTGGCTTGCATGAAGGAATGGCCCTCCTTTCGATACCTCCCGCTGAACGACCTTCAATGATCGCACTGCCGAACGAGTAACGAAACGTTGCCGCCCGGCGCGAGCTAGCGGCGCGTAACGCTACACCCTACAGTTGGTCCATGAAGATCCGCCACAAGGGACTGCGGGCGCTCAACGAGCGGGATGATCGCTCTCGGCTCCCCGCGAATCTGGTCTCCCGGCTGCGGCGCATCCTGTTCCGGCTGACCGAAGCGGCGGCGACGATAGGGTCCTTGCCCGGATCGGGGCTGGAAGCATCCGGCGCCGTTTCCCCGCTCGAGCTGCCCGGCGCTGTTGGGGGTACCGAGCGCGGTCCTAGTCCAAGTCGATCCGGGAGCGCCGTCGCGGGATCGAAGTCGTGGCCGGTGGTCGGATCCAAGAGCAGTCGCGCCGGGCCGGACGGGTGCTCACCAAACTGGGTGTGAGTGCGACCGGATCAAGTATCCATGCGTCACGCGTTGTCGCGGCATCCAACGTCACAGCCCTCCGAGCCCGATCTGCCTGAGCAGAAGATGGCCAAGCGTAGTTATGGAATAGCCATCAACCTCCTGTACCCCGTCCTCATCGAACTTCGGCTGTCTGGATCGCATATCGACACGATACCTGCGTTCAACCAGCCCAAGTAGACACAGGTGTTCCTTGTAGCTGTCCTGCAGGGCCGTCTTACGTGCCGCCTTGTCTCGTTCGTTTCGAGGCGAAGCCATGGAAGCTTGGGGGGGTTCCAGGACATTGTGGTGTCGCGCACTGAACTCCGAGGTCCCATCCAAGTAGAAGCGCAGCCAGACAATCTCGACATCGCTCAGTTCGTCCAACATTCGCAGAAGATGCCGTGATTCAGAGTATTCTATGTCCTGCGTCGCCAAGCTATTGACAACCAAGGCAGCGAGGTACTGACGGCGGTCGTCGCTGAGCGACCTCGCTGCTTGCCGAATACCCTCCTCTAGGAGGTCAGCGAAGTGTTCATTCTCAAGCCGGTCGGTGATGTCGTCGGCAGCCTCAAGAACGCGGAGTCTGCGATCAAGCTCCTCGGCAAACTTTGCGATTCTCTCCAGGCGTTGGCTTGGAACCAGGACGCCCGCAAGTTCACTGAATAGCGGCCCAACGATCGGCACCGAACCCGTGACTGCCCGCAGAGCAGTAGCGACGTAGTCGGCGGGCCTCGTGTCGAGTGCTGTGGAATCCGAAACGGTGCTCATAGCTCTCCTTTACGGGTGCGCGCCCAGACGTCTGCTTCTGTTCGTCGGCCGCCGCGAGTCCGTGCCCGTGACCACCTTCAAATCATAGCTCCAACGCTTGAGAATCAGGAAGGCGGCAAGCACGGCGGATCAACCGATTGGTCCAGCTTCCAGTTCTCAGCGCTGGCCATCCGAGAACTCGCCCAGTTGTCCATCAGCCGCCGCTACCAGTGAAGGGGGGGCGAACATCCCGATCCGGGCTCTCCGACGGGCGCGCACTCCCTTAGGAGCCGAAGGGGCGGAGCCGCCCGCCAGCCGTGTTGGGGACGCGCGAGGCGTGGGCCGAGAGGGCATTCTAGTTCTTTGATCCACCCCACGGTCGAGCTGATGCCCATGTCCAATCGACAGGGGGGGGCGCTGGCGGAATCGGTCGCTGCTCCGGGAGACAGGGGAGCAGGACGCGGCCGGACAGCCGCATGGGGGGCGTCGCCGTGCTGCGGGGTAGTCCCCATCAGGTGACCGCAGCGGCCGACGCGGCAGGCATGCGAACACAAATCACACCGTGATGCCAACATCAAGGGTCATCGCTCGAACCCTCCCCCGCCACGCTCGGGGCCTCGGGGCTGGGGCGGCCGGGGGGGAACGCGGGTTATGCTCCGACGACGCTCCTCGCTCTCCCGCTCCACGTCGGTCGGTGGTTCGCGGCGCAGCGCTTCTCGCAGCCCCCTTTGGTAGGACTCGCGTACGTTCCGCTCGATCTGCCGGGCGCTGTCGGCGTGTGCCTTGCCCAGTGCGGCCCGCTCGCCCTTGTGGTGCCGGTCGAGATCCTCGCGCCAGCCCTCGA
Source organism: Longimicrobiales bacterium (assembly GCA_965208255.1). Taxonomy (GTDB): domain Bacteria; phylum Gemmatimonadota; class Gemmatimonadetes; order Longimicrobiales; family Gaopeijiaceae; genus BD2-11. Next base: position 4,523,937 of record OZ242324.1, on the reverse strand, counting down.
CTAGATCCTCCCGACCCCGGAGTGCCCCGGCCAGCTCGCGCAACGAGCGCTCGGTGCGCCAGATCCGGAGTCGGCCGAGCACGGTGCGGCTCCCGTCCTCCAGCCTCTGCCGCGTGTCCTCCTGCCGTTTGTGCAGCTCGGCCCATTCCTTCCGTGCCCGGCTCTCCAGCCGCCAGAACCCCAGCCAGCGCCGGTCCTCGACCTTCTCCCAAAGCCGTTCCTCGGCTCGCCGCCAGGCCGTCATGTCGACCCGCTCCTCGTCCGTCGGCGCCGCCGCCCGGCGCGTCCGCCCGCGCTCCATGCCCTCGCGGCGGAAGCGCGCCCAGTGAAGCGGCCGATCCCATATGGGGCGAAGCACCTCCTTGCCCGCGCGCCGCCGCTCGTTGTTCTTGACCCGCCTCTCGACCCGGATCCGGCCCTGGCCCCGCTCGTAGCCCTCGGCCCAGCGCGACAGCCGGAGCTTGCTGTTGCCCAGCTTCGCCGCCTTCCCCGTCTCTGGATCGACCCGGTTGGCGACCACGTGGACGTGGGGATGCCGGGTGTCGTCGTGCGCGACGATCAGCGCCTCGTGGCCCTCCAGTCCCAGCGCCTCCAGGCTCCCGTCCACTGCCCGGCTCATCTCCTGCCGGGTGGGCGTCTCGTCCTGCGCCCAGCTGAGCGAGTAGTGCAGGACCGGCTTCGCCAGCTTACGCCCCCCTCGCGCCCCGCCCGCCAGCCGCTTGAGGTCGGGGGCTGCCTTCGCGGTTGCGGCCATCAGCCGCGCGGCCCGCTCCGCCCGGATCGTCGGCAGGTTCCGGGTGTCCGTCCACGCGACCCGCTCCGAGGTCTCCGGACTCCGGTCGTCCGGCTCCGGGGCGTCGTGCAGGCAGTACGCCGCGACCCCGGCGAACGAGCGCCCCAGCCCGTTGATCTTCGGAACCATTCAGCCCAGCCCCTCGCCGCTGAGCAGATCGGCCGCGAGTTCGCCCACCCGCTCGACCACCTCCAGCGTCCCGGCCGGCGCCGAAGCCCCAGAGTTCAGCGCGCGGGCGATCTGGTTTAGGTTCACACCGATCCGGTGCAGCTCGACCCGCTCCCAGGCGGCGAGACGGTGGACGGCCGCCTCGCGGACCGGCTGCCCCAGCGCCCTGCGGCGGAGGTAGGCGCCCTTCGTCATGCGGGCCGCTGCGGCCCGGTCGGCGATCGTCGCGGCCTCCTCGGTCGTGACGCGCACGCAGATCGTGCGGCTCCGGCGTTCGGCCTCGGGCTTGCGGGGACGGACCATGTCGGGCGGGCTCCTTGTGGCGCGCGGAATGTCGTTCGGGGGTCCGGGGGAAGCCCCCCGGCCAGAGGTTTTCGTAACACGAAAACACATCTGGCTCCACGGAGACCCGCAAAAAGCGGGCCAGTGGAGCGGCGACCGGCCGCTCACCCCCCGGGGCAGCGATGGCGGCTGCGCGGGGGCCATGATCGCGCGGCTCGGCGCACCAGCCGACGCGCGCCATCCCGGGCCGTCGGAATCGCCATGACGTACAGTCAGGGGACCGTTTCGGGCGGTGTCAACAACCGCCGAAACGGCGATGTCCAACGGGTTCCAAAGCCGTCCCAAAGGGGAACCGGCCTCCGCCAGCGGCGTCTCCGCCGCCACCATCCAACTGGTGCTCGATGTAGGTCAGGCCGAAGCCCGGCGCATCGTCCAGAGTCGTCCGCGCCAGCGCCCGGGATTCGTGAAGGGTCATCCGGTCGCTCGGGATGTCCAGCACCCGAAACGCGCCTCATTGGAGTGGCGTCGCTCACAACGCCGGACCGTCCGGCGCCAGCAGAGACGCGACTGCGACTGGCGGAATCACCCTCTCCCCGGTGATCTTCGTGCGCGCAGATCGTGCAATCCACCCCACCAGAAGGCGATTCTGGAGTGTGTCACCATGGGAATCAAGGACACCTACATGAGCACAGCTTTCGTCGTGATGCAGATCGGAGATCCGACGCTGGATCGTCTGTTCGAGACGGTCATCCAACCGGCCATCGAGGCAGTGGACCTTCAGGCCAAGCGGGTAGACCGCGACAACGAGGGTGGGCTGCTCAAGAGTGAGATCATCGAGTTCTTGACTAATTCGGAGATCATCGTTGCCGATCTCACCAACGAGCGACCCAACGTCTACCTGGAGGTTGGGTATGCGATGGGAATCGACAAACTCCGCAATCTGGTCCTGACTTGCAGAAGCGACCACCTCCCCGAGAACTCCGGCTGGAAACCTGACGGCCCCAAGATCCACTTCGACCTCGCCGGATACAACATCTTGCTCTGGGAACCATCCGAACCGGACAGCTTTCGCCAACAACTGGAAGATCGAATTCGGCGACGACAGGCGCTGCTCTCTCCGGTCGCTGAGGCCGAAAGGCCGGTACTCGATATGGAATGGGTGCGGACCCACCGGAAGACTGCCTCGCGACAGATGGCGGAAGCGGGCATCACGACCTACATGGACGCATCGTTCGGGATCGCAACCAAGCCCGAACGCAGTCCATCGCAGCTATTGAGCGCGGCTTCGGATTCTAGGATTCGAACCTTCGGTTGGCCGATCGGCGTCATCCTAGACGGTGTACCCGAGTGTCAACCCCGGCCTAGATCGGATGGAATCGTGACCGAGGTAAACTTGGGCGGGGACTCCCCGGACCGCCGTTACGACTACTGGGCCCTGCGGCGGAATGGAGACTATTATCTCCGGAAGAGCCTCTTCGAGGACCATGAGGACCCGACTGCAATCTTCTTCAACACGAGAATCGTCAGGAACACCGAGTTGCTTCTTTTTGCCCTTGGGCTGTACGGCAAGCTCGGCATCGACCCCTCGACCGGATTCGAGCTTGAGCTACGTTACGGTGGTCTCGACGGTCGGGTGCTGCGTTCGACCTCCAACCGCAACATTTCGGGATCCTACAGGTGTACAGAAGACCAGATCACGACGAGTTACAACGGAAGCCTGCAGGACGTCGAGGCTAGCTTGACCGAGGTCGTGAAGCAGCTCACAGCGCCGATGCTTGGTCTATTCGATTTCTTTAGGCTCGCTGACTCGATCTACCAGCAAATCGTGGAAGCCTACGTGGCTGGTCGAGTAACGTGATGGATTCTACCACGACTGCTCGCGACACCGTTCCGGTCCCCACTCCATCGCGGAAGCGGAACAAATGCGGATCATCGCTCTGCCACAACCGAAGTTGTGGGCTGGCCGGACCGTGCCGACAACCTCACCGACCAAGCTGACGCGCCGCGTTCCAAGCTGACTGCCACCTCTGCTTCCTGATCCCGGTGGAAGCGGGGCGTGTAGGTGTCCTCGCCAATCGTTCGCGAAGCCTGCGCCCATCGGTAGCTCCCAGTGACGCTTGCTCTTCCCGGATCCGCCCAGCTCCACGAGGCCTCGATCCCGCGCGCGGTGCCGCTTGCCGGCTCCCGCGAGCCGGGGTCGAGCAGAACCGCGTTCTCGAAGGGATTCGGGCCGAGGAGGGGTAGCCGGAGGTTCGCCAGCCAACGGGCATATGCCTCCAGTCGCAACCGCAAGCCTCCCCGGCTTCCCTCCCACCCTGCCGCGAGTTCCGAGTTGCGCGGAACGGGACCCGTCTCGGCAGGCGCCAGCAGATCGAAAGCCATCAGGCTGGCCGCGATCGACTCGTCGTTGCGTAGCGAAGAAAGCGCCTGGTGCGACCGAGACGCCGAAGTCCACGCTTTCCAAGAGGCACCGGTGTAACGTCACGTCGGCGAACGGCGCGAGCGTCGTCGTCGTCCCGGCGAAGTGGTCCGCTCGCAGGCCAGTGCGCGCCGACAACCGCGCCGCCAGCGCCCTGCGCACGTTCGCATACCCCGCGATGAGGGTCTGCACGGGATCCAGACTCAACGGATCGAAGAGGTCCATCGGATCTCCGTCGGGGCGGCCGCGACCCCTGTCCTCCGCCGTGAATCGCGTTGCTTGTACGCCGGTCTCGACGGTCGCGGAACCCCGGTGATGGGCCACGAGTGCCTCTGCCCTGGACTCGCGCATCCCTGCGCGCAGAACCGCCGACGTGTCAGCGCCTGCCGTGTTCCACCCGAACACCGCATAGTCGCCGGAGAACCGGCTGTCCCCACCGTTACATCAATCAGGGTCTTCGGCCCCAGCCGGTCGCGGTAGTGCGCCACCACCGCACCGTTCCCTCCATCCGTGCGCACCGTCCGGTCCGACGCCTCGTTCAGCGCCGTCGCATCCCCCGGCCTGGAAAGCTCTCGCCGTTGAGGTACCCCGTCAGCGACAGTCGCCGCACGCCCCCGAAGTCCCGCGTAAGCTTCGCGTGTACATCTCCGAACGAGCACGGCAGGCCGCGCTCGATGAGGCCGGTTCGCGCCAGGCCCGCGGTCAACAGATCAATGTAGCGTCGCCGCCCGTCCACCAGATACGATGTCGCCTCCCCGATCGGACCCTCCGCCGCGAAGCGTATCGATGCCAGTCCCACGGAGCTGCCCGCCCTGAACCGGTCCCGCGCTCCGTCCTGGGTCGCTATGTCGAAAAGCGCCCGATAGCGAACCGATCGCTTGGGCATCCCCGCCGGAGCCCGTCAACACGGTTACCCGCTTGATTGCCTCCGAGTTGAACGCTGACAGGAATCCGCCGACATGGAACGGATTGAAGAGCCGGACGCCGTCAAGCAGCACGGGCGTGCCCCCGCTCGTCGCGCCCGCGCCCCTCATGCGCGGGATCGAGGTCCAATCCGACGCTGCCGACGCAGAGGCCGACACTGCCGCCGCGCGCAAGATATCCGTCTCCAGCACCACCGGCTGCAAGCGCACGAAGGCGGTGTCGATCACGACGGTGCCCGGTGACATGGACAGTGGGTCGCCCGACCGCCCATGTCCTTCGACAACAACCGGATCCAGTGCGAGCGGGGAGCGACGTGCCAGCTGACCCACCGGGCTCGCGGCTACTCTTGCGGCACTGGGGCTCCCGGGCCCAACCTCACTGATAGCCATGGGCTATGTCGCACGTTCGGGGACGCCGGTTCCCACCGGCCCAACTGAAGGAGGCAGTCCATGTTCATGAAGCGTTCTTTCTTTCCGGGGGCCCTGTCCGGCATCCTCGGCGCCGCTGCGATGGCACTGTGGTTCCTGGCCATCGATGCGTCGCGGGGCCAGCCCTTCAGTACGCCGGCGTTCCTGGAAGCTGCCATTCTGGGCCGGGATGCGGTCTCGCTGGCCCCGGGCAACATCGTTCTGTACACCGTGATCCACCTGGCGCTCTTCGCTGTGGCGGGGGTGGCGGTGGCCTGGCTGTTGGGCAGAATCCGGGCGGTGCCCAATCTGCTCGCAGGATTGATCGTCGGCTTCGTGATGTACGAGCTGGTGTTCTACGCGAGCGTCTCGGTCACCGGAGTGGACATCGTCGGGAGCCTGGGTTGGCCGGAGGTGCTGACCGGCAACCTGATCGCTGGCGTCACCATCGTCGGCTACCTGCACATGATGGATGTTGTACCGGAGGTTCACTGGTGGCCGATCATACGCCGCCAGCACATCCTGACGGAGGGGGTCGTTGCCGGCCTGATCGGCGCGGCCGTAGTGGCGGTCTGGTTCCTGATCTTCGACGCGGTGTCAGGCCGGCCCTTCTTCACGCCCAGCGCCCTGGGCTCGGCCATGTTCCTCGGGGTCACCGACCTCGACGCGGTCTCGATACACATGGGGGCGGTGGTGGGCTATTCCGCCGCCCACCTCGGCGCGTTCGCGGTGATGGGGGTGGTCGCGTCGGCCGTGCTTACGCAGGCGGAGGAGGCCCCGCCCCTGCTGCTCGGCGCCGTCCTCCTCTTCGTGGGGTTCGAAGCCGCCTTCATGGGCTTCATCGCGCTCGGGGCGGAGTTCCTGCTGGGTCCTCTGGCCTGGACCTCGATCGCCTTCGCGAACGTGCTGGCCGCGGGCGGGATGGGCTACTACCTGTGGCGCAAGCACCCGAAGCTGCGCGCCGCCTTTGCCGCGAACCCGATGGACCGGACCGCCTGAGGGGTACGGCTGGGCTATTACCGCCCGCGCACCTCGTGCCTGCGTAGCACGCGCCCGGGGAGGGCGCCAGTCAACTGGCCTCCGTCGACCACGGCCTCGCCGTTCACGAACACGTACTCGATGCCCTCGTTGCCGCCGCCCGGATTGACGATGGTCGCGTGGTCCTGCACCCGGGGATAGTCGAAGGCGACCAGGTCGGCCTTCTGTCCCGGACGGATGTATCCGCGGTCGGGCAGCCCGATGATCTGGGCGGGCAGGCCGGTCGAGGAGCGCACGAAGAACGGCAGCGTGATGGTGCCCTTGTCACGCACGTAGGTCGCGATCTTGTGCGGGTAGGTGCCGTAGTAGCGCGGGTGCTGTCCGGGAGCCGGGTTGGGGACGATTCCCCCGTCCGTGCCGGTCGCCGTGAAGTCCTGGCGCATGTAGCGTTCGACATCCTCCGGGCTTCCCGCCAGGGGGCGGAAGCGAACGCCCGAGCGAAGCGAGGGCTCGCTGTCGAGCGCGTAGTGGATGACCTGCTCCACCGGGGTCAGCCCGTTGGCCTTGGCCACTTCCGCCAGGGTGCGACCGACGAGTGATTCGTCCCGGGGCGAGATGACGATGATGTGCCGGTCCGCGCCCCCTTGGAGGTCGAGGATGTACTCGATGTCGGTGACCAGCTCGCGATGGAGCTCGGGGTCCCCCATGTAGGCGCGCAGGTTCTCCTTGTAGTTCCCGAAGAGGCCGTCGTCGTCCCCCCGCCATTTGGGATCGTCCAGCCCGCCCGCGCGGCTCTCGCCCAGGGGCGCGAAGTACCACGCGGGGATCACCTCGGTCGAGCCTCCGCCGAAGGTCTCGTACGGATACTGGTCGAGGTAGACCTGGACGCCCTCGGCGCGCGCCCGCCGGATCGCGGCCACGTCGGTCGCCGACTGGCCCCAGGTGGTCGGGCCCTTCGCCTTGATGTGGGTGCCGACCACGCGGATGCCGGTCTCGCGACCGATGCGGATGGTCTCGTGCATGCCGTCGGTGGCCGTGAGCCTCCAGCCCGGTGGCCAGGTGGGGGGCGGGGTGTACTCGTCCACGATGCTCGGGGTGAGCCAGAGCGGCAGCGGGGACTGGCTGCGCTGGTGGGAATAGTAGAAGCCGTCGTAGTCGGCGACGACGTGTGCCAGCGCGATGATCTCCTCGGTCGTCGAGAAGCGCCCGGGCCGATACTCGGGTCCCGCGCCCAGGCCCCAGGCTCCGGCGTCCATCCCCTTGCGGACCTCTGCAACCATCTCCGCGATCTCCTCCGGGGTCGCGTAGCGCTCGTAGTCGTCGCCCATCGCGACGGTCCGAACCGTGGCATGGCCGACCATCGGGATCACGTTCAGCGCCGTGCCCCCGTTCTCGTACCCTGCGATCTCGTCTTCCAGGGGCCAGGCGGGGTTGCGCCCGTCCGGTCCGAACACGACGGTGGTGATGCCCTGGGCGACGAGGTTGGACGCCCGCCGGATCTCGATGTCTCCGTTGAACAGGCTCCGGTCCGCGTGCGAGTGCATGTCGATGAAGCCGGGCGTGACGTGGAGCCCGGTGGCGTCGATCTCGCGGGCCGCGGTCGCCCCGGCCAGATCGCCCACCGCGACGATCTCGCCCCCTGCGACGCCCACATCGGCCACGAACGCCGGATTGCCGGTCCCGTCCATCACCCGTCCCCCTCGAATCAGCAGATCGAAGGACTGGGCCTGCGCCTGGAGGGGATGGACGGCGATGGCGAGCAGGATGGCGAGCGAGAAAGTAATGCCGCGCATGGGTCGTTCCTCCCCTGAATTCCCTGAATTGGCCAGAACGGCAGCGGCCTGACCGGCTTCCCTATCAGAGTACGTTGGCCGCAGGGCTTCCGCGAGACGAAAATCCCGCCGGCGAGGTCTGTCCGCCGAGGCGGTTGACCGCGCTACCGCCTCTTGCCCGCCAGGAAGTCCGCCAGCCGCGACAGGTAATACGCGAGCAGAATGCCCAGCGTCAGGAAGACGATCCCGAGAAGGAGATCGCCGAGAGAGGACGAGCGCGAATACTGGACGAACTCGTAACCCGAGAAGGCCAGGCAGAAGGTGATGCCCGAGTAAATGAGGAATCGATGGAAGCCGATCAGGGACATGGGATGGTGTTGTTCTCCAGGCGCGACGCCAGGAAGGTGGGCGCCTTCGAGTGATGGCAGGAGCTCGGCCGGAGGGTCAGAGGTTGCCGACGGGGACGGCTTCGTCGATGAGCATGATGGGGATGCCGTCGCGGATCGGGTAGAGGACGGCTCCGTCCTCCCGGACCAGGCCCGCCGTCACCGGATCGGCCAGGGTTTCGCCGCGCCGGTTGCGTGCCTCGCCCGCTTCAACGGCCCGGTTGAGCGTCTTCAACAGATCGTCGTCGGCCATGCGCAACGCTGCGCGCGTTTCGGGGCAGACGAGGATGTCGAGCAGTTCCGGGTCGAGCATGCGGTTTCCGTGCCTGGATGATCGGGCTGCCTGGAGAGGGGCCTGCGGAACACCCGCCTGCCGCATCGAACGGCGGTTCGTCCCGGCGATGCGCGCCCTTCCGCGAAGACATCTGTAAGTTATCATTGCTGTCGAATCGATGGAAACGTCGTGGCCGTCCGGCGCTTCGGGCGGCAAATGACCCCGATCGAGCATCCGCATACGATGATCCACCCCATCCTCGGCAGGAAATCGATGTTCTCCCCACCCGCGCGTCATATGTCTCGCGACCGTAACCGGCCATGGTCTCCACACTTCCTGCTGTTGCCGGCGCTCGGCCGTCCGGCGCTCGTTCTGTTGCTGCTGGCGCTGCCGCTTCTCGGCTGTCGCTCGAACGGGTCCGAGGGCGATGCGCAGTCGGGGTCCGAGGCGACCGAAGCGGTCATGCCGGCGGGCCCGGGCCGCGACCTTGCCTGGGTGATCATCGGTGCCGATACGGTGCTGGCGGAGGTTGCGCGCACGTCGGATGAGCGCGGCCAGGGGCTGAGTAACCGCGACTATCTCGCGCCCGGCGCCGGGATGATCTTCGTGTTCGACGACGAGGAAGTCCGGTCTTTCTGGATGCAGGACACCTACATCCCGCTCGACATCGCCTATCTGGACGCGAACGCCCGCATCATCGACATCCAGCAGATGGAGCCCGAGAGCACCCGCATGCACACGTCCTCAGGGCCAGCCATGTTCGCGCTGGAGGTGCGGCAGGGCTGGTTCGCGGAGATGGAGATCGAGGTCGGCGCCCAGGTGGAGATCGTGTTCGGGACCTAGCGTGCTGGCGCGCTCGCGTTCGTCAGTCTCGCTCGATGATGGCCTCGTATACGAGCGGTCTCAGAAGGCGATCGAGCGGTGCCGCGCCGTAGGGCTGAAGCTGCGTCCACGCCATTGCGACGATCTCCTCGCGGGGATCCACCCAGAAATAGGTGTTGGCAATGCCCGACCACCAGTAGCTTCCCGCGTTTGCTCCGACCGAGACGGCGAAGCCCAGGCCGAATCCCTGGCCGTCCAGTCCCGGCAGGATGGGAATCATCTCGTCAGGTAGATGGTTGCCAGTCATGAGGCGGACCGTTCCGGGCCCCAGGAGCCTCACGCCGTCGAGTTCGCCCTCGCCGAGCAGCATTCGGCAGAAGCGGAGGTAGTCGCTGGCCGTCGAAACCAGGCCGCCGCCACCGGAGAGCCAGGTCGGGGGACGGGTGAAGGGGCCGTCGCCGGGCATCCCCGCAGCGTCGAGGCCGTCGGGGCTGCGGCGGTACATGGCGGTGAAGCGGTCGAGCTTGCCGGCCGGAACGCGAAACCCGGTATCCTCCATGCCCAGCGGCTCGAAGATGCGCTCGCGGAAGAAGTTGTCCAGGGACCGGCCCGAAACCACCTCCACGACCCGGCCAAGCACGTCGGTGGACACGCTGTAGTTCCAGCGCGCGCCGGGATCGTCGATCAAGGGCAGCGACGCGATGGTGGCGATCCTCTCTTCCAGGTTGCCGCCCGCGCCCTCGGGGAGCGCGTTCAGCTCGCGGTTGTACATCGAGTCGACGGGGCTGTCGCCGAAGAATCCGTAGGTGAGCCCCGATGTGTGCATGAGCAGGTCGCGGATGAGGATGGGTCGGCTGGGCGGCCGGGTTCCTCCGTTCTCGTAGACCTGGACGCCGGCGAAGCCCGGGAGGACGCTCCCGAGCTCGTCGTCCAGCGAAAGAAGCCCGTCTTCGACGAGGATCATCGCCGCGACGCTCGTGACGGGTTTGGTCATGGAGTAGATGCGGAAGATGTTGTCGGGCTCGAGGGGGTCCTCGTCGCGGATGCGCCAACCCTGTGCGTTCCAGTGCACGATCTCACCCCTGCGGGACACCAGGGTCATGATTCCCGCCGTTCCGTTGCCGTCGATCAACCGCTGCATGGTCGGCGAGATGCGCGCGAGCACCTCGCTGGACATGCCGACCTCTTCGGGCTCGGCGGTGGTCCACTGTTGCCGGGACTCGGCGGAAAGGGCCAGGACGGTCCCTGCCACCGCGAGGAGGAGAGCGATGGAGAGGGAACGCGGCGCGGCGCGCAGCGCATGGTTCGGTGTCGGCGTCATGGAGGTTTCCGGTTCGGTGTAGGTGTGGGTCCCGGGCGGACGGGATGCCATGCGGGACAACATGAACGTGACGATCCCCTTTCGCGACCGTGCCGTCCGGGCAACTTTGCGGGCCATGAGGACGCCCGGCCTGATCTTCGCCCTGACCCTGCTCGCCCTGCTCGGTTGTACCGACTCGCCCGAGCCATCTCCGTTCACCGCGGTGGCCGACTCGCGCCAGCTCATGCTGTCGGTCATCGAGCCGGCGGCGGAGGTGTACTGGGACGCGGTGGGCGTGATCATGGACGAGGAGGGCACGCACCATATCGAGCCCCGTACCGCCGGGGAGTGGGAGGCGGTGGAAAACGCGGCCTTCGTGCTGGCGGAGTCCGGCAACCTCCTGTTGCTTGAGGATCGCGTCCGGGGCCGGGACCCCTGGAGGGCGATGTCCCGTTCGATGATCGAGGTCGGAAGACGCGCGGTCGAGGCGGCCCGGGCCCGCGATCCCGGTGCCGTCTTCGAGGTGGGCGGCGAAGTGTACCTCGTGTGCACCGGATGCCATGCCGTCTATGCCGCCGAGACCCTGCGCCCCTCCTACAACGCGAACCCGCAAGTCCCGTGATCCGGCGCGCCCCATGATCGAGCGCTTCCTGGGCTGGCTCGGCGAGACGTCCTGGAGCGTGGCTCTGCTGGAGTCGCTGTATGTGTGGCCCCTGGTGGAAACGACGCACGTCCTCACGCTCGGCCTCTTCGTTGGCACCACCGTCATGATGGACCTCCGCCTCATCGGCTTCGCCTTCCGCAAGGTGCCCGTTACGGCGTTCACCGGGCGGCTGCTTCCGTGGACGCGGATCGGCTTCGCCATCATGACGGTGACGGGCCTCCTCCTCTTCTATTCGCAGCCTCTCCGCTACTACCACAACCTCTTCTTCCGGGCGAAGGTCGTCGTGCTGATCCTGGCCGGCGCCAACGCGGCCATCTTCCACGCCGGCGCGCATCGTAACGCGGGCGAATGGGAGCAGGACGCAACGCCCCCGCGTACCGCGCGGATCGCCGGTGCGGTGTCCCTCTCGGCCTGGGCGGTCATCGTGATCGCCGGTCGCCTGATCGCCTACAACTGGTTCGACTGCGACCTTCAGCCGCAGCCCGCGTGGGTGAACCAGGTGGCGGGGTGTGGTGTGAGTGCCGCGGGGGCGGGGTAGACGACCGTGCTCGAACCGTTCTTCCGCTGGTGCGAGTCGACGGCGGTCGGCCGAGCGGTCGCCGAATCGGTGTGGGCATTCCCGATCATCGAGGCGGTGCACCTGATCGGGCTCTGCGTTCTTGGGGGCGCCCTGCTGGTCGTGGACCTCCGGCTGCTCGGCCTGGGCCTCACTTCCCAGCCGGTGGCGCGGCTTGCGCGCAACGCGCGTCCGTGGCTGGTCGGAAGCGTGGTGCTCATGGCCGCCACCGGCGTGCCGCTCTTCCTCTCCGAGGCGATAAAGGCCTACTACAACACGGCGTTCTGGGTGAAGATGTGCACGTTGCCGGTGGCGCTGGCCTTCACCTTCGTGGTGCGGGAGCGCGTGGCGCGTCGGGAAGCGGACGCCCCCGGCGCGACCGGCCGCATCGTCGGCGCGGTCTCGCTGGCCCTGTGGTTCACCGTGGCGGCGGCAGGGAGGTGGATCGGGTATTCGTAGACGGGGATGCAGCGGCTGCCGAGCTTCACCCTGACAGTCCGCGGATGCATCGGCGCTCGAACGCCGTGGGGAGTTCGTCCACGGCTGCTAACACCGCCCGCGTTCCCGCCGAGCCCTCACCAGGTCCTCGTCGTAAGGCGCGCCCGTCCCCGACGAACCCAGGAATATCTTGCTGCCGTCGGTGAAGGTCACGTCGCGTCCGTTGGCGCGCTGGAGAGAGTGGTCCTTGGCCTGGTAGCCGTCCACGATGATCTCGGTGCCGGGCTGCAGGCAGTCCCTGCGCAGCCCCCGTCTGAGCAGGACATTGGGGGTTCCCCCCTCCACGGCCCAGACTTCGGAGGCTCCGTCGTCATTCTCGATCTCCAGGTGAATCCAGGTGTGGGGGTTCACCCATTCCAGCCTCACGATCCGGCCCTGCAGCCTGATTGGCGCGTTGCGGTCGAATTCGGCGCCGAAGGCATGGTGGGCGACCAGCGGTGCCGCGACCACCACCACCAGCACGGCGATCGCCACCACGAACGGTGCTGCCGCCCGTGGAACCGCGGTCATGGGCCGCGCCCGCGCAGCCTCTGTGGACCGCACAACCCCCGTGGAACGTGTAACCCGCGCAGGCCGCACACCCTCTTCGGACCGCGCATCGTCTGCGGTACGTGCGCCTCCGGCCGATCCGCCATCCATCAGCATCTGATTACCTCCGTTCCTGAGCCCGCGCGCCGCGAAGCACGTTCTCGAGCGCGTAGTTGCCCTCGTGACAGGCGTATTCGTAGACCAGCCCGTCGAGCCGCGTGAACGGCACTTGGCCGCTCCAGCTCCGGGAGAACATGCGCGGATCCTCGACGGTGAATTCGTAGTTGATCGTGTGCTCGTCGGCCCGCGTGAAGCGCTCGACGACCTTCATTTCCGCGGAGGGCGGGATGCCCTGCAGGGTCTGGTCGGGATGGAGGTTCGTGGTTTCCACGACGAGGGTGTCTCCTTCCCAGCGGCCCCAGGAATCGCCCATCCACGGGCGGATATGCGCGGGCAGCCGCCGCGGCTCCCCGAGCCGAATGATGCGGACATCGTGGACCATCTCGGTCATGATCATCACGTGGTCCGGCGTCTGCACGATCGTGTAGTTGTTGTTGTAGAAGTAGTTCGGGAGCATCGGCGGCCCGGCGTTCGACCCGAACGACATGATGCAGCGCTCGCCGAGCGGCCGATTCTCGGGGTTGTCGTAGGCGCCGAACTGTTGCGTGAACCGCCGGCGCTCCGTGAAGTGTTCCCGGCCCTCCTCGCTCAGCTCGGGGACTCGTCCGTCGGGCGGGTCGACGATCAGGGAAGTCCTTGGTTCGCCGTTGAAGATCGCGACGCGCTCGCCGGCGTCGATGAAAAAGGCGTTGTACCCGCCGGTGCCCCCCGACGCTGCGTCGAAGCGGGCGTCGCCCGTGAAGACGCCGCCGACGGGCGGGGCTTCCCGGTCGGGGTCGCTGTCGGCGTAGGCTTCCGTCCGCGACTCGAGGACGCGCCCTTCGATCCGCGCCACCTCCTCCCGGGTGAAGACCGGCCCCTGTCCCTCGGGGCGCTGGATCGGGGTGACCGTGGCGTTGGACCAGTTGCCCTGCAGGTCGGGGTGTCCGGCGGGCGTGCGCGGCATCGTCCAGTTCGTCGATGGACGCTCCGGCTGCTGGGCGTGCAGGGAAGAGGCGAGCAGAGACGGGCCGAATAACAGGACCAGCATCGCGATCAGCATCATCACGCCGGGTCTCGCCGAACGAGCACCCCGTGGACAAACTCCGCCCGGCATTCGAGCGGTGGACCCGGTGAAGGCGGACACGCTGGCGGTTGAGCTCATGGTGTTGACGGCCGCTCGAGGCGGCGAGGTCCGCGGGGCGGTGTGGAGCGAGAGGGACGAAGATGCGGGCACGCGGACGCTTTCGGCAAGCTGTGGAAGCGCCACGGCCGACGGGTCGACACTTCCATGCCTCCTAGCGCGGGATCGGGTTCCTGCGCAGATGTCCATACATCAGCTCCTCCACGAACTCGACGCACTTGAACTGTCCCAGGCGGGCGTTCGGGTCGATGTTGCGATACAGCGGCATGCGGATGGTCCAGAGGCGGGAAAACGTCTCCGGGTCATCGAGGTCCGCCTCGTACAGGATGTGGTCGGGGCCGGTCATCGTGTAGCGTTCGGTGACCTTGAGGCCGGGGCCATGGTGGTTTCCCGCCCGATCCAGCCACGTCCGGCCGTTGAAGCCGGTCACCTCGACCACGAAGGTGTCGCCGTCCCAGCGGCCGTGGGACTGGCCCATCCAGGAATCCACCTGCGGCGGCCCCGGGTCGTCGAGGTAGATGTCGCGCGTGGCGCCCGCGTACTCGTAGGCGATGAAGAACCTGCTCTCGCTTTGAAAGATGCGGAAGGGGAAGGGCATGTAGGTGGCGCGCGGCACGCCCGGGAGGTAGCACCTGATCTCGGGATCGCGCTCGAGCCATCTCTCCCGGTTCTCGTTCCGCAGCGCCAGCGCCTCGGGCAGATAGGGGATCTCGCCTCCTTCGACGACGCCGTAGCCGGACGGGACGGATCCGACGGCACCCAGGGCGACGACCTCGTTCGCCGGGATCGGGACCACCGGGCCGGGCTGCAGGGCGAGTGCCGGGCGGGCCGCGTGCGGCTCGATGTCCCAGTGGGCGTTCCCGAGGGCCTGCCACAGGCCGTTCATGTCGGGGTTGCCGGACGCCGTCCGGGGGATGCCGTCGCTCCCGGCGCAGGCCGATATCAGCACGACCATGGCTGCCGCCAACGGCAGGACCAACCTTCCACATCCAGTCATTCCTGTCCTCCGGTCACGGGTAAGGCGGGGCCGGTCACCTGACTCCGAACGCCAGCAGCAGGTTGCCGGGCATCTGGCCGAACGGGGCGTAGCCGCTGTTGGTGAACAGCATGCCGCCCGCGATCACCGGGCCCGGACCGTCGATGGCCCCGCCTCTGCCCGGCACGCCGTTGGAGGTCTCTGTGACTTCCGTCGTGTCGAAGTCCCAGAGGACCCGTCCGTCCTCCGCCGCCCAGGCCCGCATGTGTCCGTCCAATCCCCCCGAGAAGACCACGCCCGGAATCGCCGCGGGTGCCGCGGAGAAGGCGGCGAAGCACTGTCGCCTGCCCGCGCATGCGTCATCCGGGGACGGAACGCTCCAGACGACCTCGCCGGTGATCAGGTCCAGGGCGTACATGCCCGGCGCCGGAGCCCGTTCGGGTTTCACGTCCACGATTACCGCGTCCCGGTCCGCGTTGGGCGCGTAGGCGTACCGGCCGTCGGTCGCCATG
Source organism: Longimicrobiales bacterium (assembly GCA_965208255.1). Taxonomy (GTDB): domain Bacteria; phylum Gemmatimonadota; class Gemmatimonadetes; order Longimicrobiales; family Gaopeijiaceae; genus BD2-11. The sequence goes on along the minus strand of OZ242324.1, from coordinate 4,508,435 downwards.
CCCCAGTGAATTCCGCCGAGCGCGCTTCCCTTTCCCACCCTCGTCGACCAAAGCACTGCTCCATCGTCATCCGGATCGAGCGCCCAGACCACCCCGGACTTCTGGCCGGCCACGAGGATCTCCTTGCCATCGATCCGCCTGACGAGCATCGGAGACATGCCGAAATCGAAGTCGGGACCTGGCGGGTCGGGGCAGTTCTGGCGAGCCCTGGACGATGTGCAGGCCATGTTGAAGGCGTCGTCCGGGGTCGCCTGGAACGACCACGCCAGCTCTCCGGTGTCGATGTCGATCGCGATGATCGCGTCGCTGCTTGCCGTGGTCGGCCGGGTATAGTTTTCCCCGGTCCCGGCGTAAACGAGTCCGCGTGCCGTATCGACGGTGGGGCTGGACCAGACCGGCGCGCCCGAAGGGGCCCACAGCGGCGTGCCGATGTCGTTTGTTCCCGCTTCCTCCGGGTAGCCGGGAATGACGCGATGATACCACAGGATGTCGCCCGTCATCGCGTCGAGAGCGGCCACCGCTCCGGAGGCGGTGCAGCACTCGTAGCGGGGGTCGCCCGAGACGGCGACTTCCAGTGAGGAGACGGGCACGAAGAGCCGACCGTCGTGAAGGGCGGGGCTCCCCGTGGTGTTCGAGGTGGAATGCCAGCCGACCTGGTACTTCCACACGACGGTTCCGGTGGTCACGTCGAGCGCGTACGCGTTGGTGCGATAGTCGACGAAATAGGCCGTCTCCCGGCCCTCGGGGCCCGCCCCCGCCAGCACCGCTCCCCGCACGGCGGCATCCGCCTCGAAGCTCCAGCGCACGCACCCGGTGCCCGCGTCGAGTGCCAGCACCTCGCCGAACGGCCCGCCCACGAGCACGGCGTCCCCGATGACCGTGGGCCTGGTCCGCACTTCTCCCGCGTCCGGGAAAGCGAAGGCCCAGCGTAGCTCCAGATCGGGTACGTCATCGGCGCTCAGGCCGGCCAGTTCACCGGGCTGGAATCCCGTCCCCTCCAGGTTCCCGCCCCATCCCATCGAGGCGACCGCGTCCAGGCCCAGCTCCTGCCAGCCGTGGTCGGCGCAAAAGGCCGACTCGGGCAGAATGTCGCGCGCATGGACGCGTCCGGTCAGGTACTCGGCCAGCCCGATGCGTTGCTCCCGTGTCAGGTCGGCGCCCTCCGCCCGCATGACGCCGTCCTCGAGCGAGGCTACGATCGCACGCGGCGAAAGCGCTCGGAGGAGCATGGCCCCGGGTGTGCGGCCCTCGCCCGCGGCGGTGTGACAGCCGGCGCAGGCTTCCTCGAACAGCTCCGCCCCGGCCTCGGATCCCGCACGTCCCGCATGCTCGGCGCAGGCCGAGATCAACGTAGCCCAGGCGACGAGGCCGGTCGTGGCGAATGTCGTGAATCCAGGCCCCGTCATGAAGCGTCTCCGGAAAACCTCTCGAGGGCTCCGTCTACCGTCCCGGAATCCTTCCGTAGGTCAGCGACCGCCACCCCCATTCCAGCGGGCCGTAACGGTAACGCCGCAACACCAGCGGTGACCACCAGAGCTCGAGGGCCCACACCCCGAACACGACCAGCAGCATCTGCCAGCGCTCGACGCTGCCGAAGAGTCCCAGTCCGTGCCCGTAGAAGATGGTCGTGCAGAGGACGGTCTGGGCGAGATAGTTGGTGAACGCCATGCGGCCCGCGGCGGCCAGGCGGGCTTGGAGCGCGGAAAACCACCGGTGGCGGATCGCCAGCATCACGAGACCGACGTAGCCCAGAGCCATCGCCAGGCTGCCCCAGTAGTTGAACTGGGAACCCAGAAAGAAGGAGCGCTCCCAGCTCCAGCCGCCGGCCAGATCCCACCAGATCCCTGCGGCGACCACGGGGACGCCGACTCCGAATCCGACGAACGCCAGGCGGCGGTAGAAGGTGTCGCTTCGAGTGGCGTCGAGGATCCGCCAGCGGTACAGCGCCATGCCGAGGAGCATGACGCCCGTGGCGCGCCACAACATGAGGAAAGGGAAGACGGCCGTTTGCATCATCAGGGTGTCGGGAACCCGTTGTCCCTGCTGCGCCAGCCATCCGCCCCGGTACGCGCGCAGGGTTGCCTCGATTTCGGCGGCGGCCGGTGCCCACGCGGCGGCGATTTCCGCCGTCTCCGCTTTGGGAAGCGCGGGCGCGACCAGGCCGAATGAGAGGGACAGGACACTCGCGACCGAGCAGACCACCAGACCGGCCGCGAGGAGTATCCCCGGCGAGCGGTTCCGGAACACGAACACGAGGCTGCCGCACACCGCGTAGGTCACGAGCACGTCTCCCGACCAGAGCAGGTATCCGTGCGTGAGCCCGATCACAAGCAGCCAGAACATGCGCCGGTAGTGCAGCCCCGCGGAACGGCCGCTGCGGGCCTCGGCGCGCTCGGCGAACAGGCAGATGCCCGCGCCGAAGAGGAACGAGAAGAGCGTCATGAATTTCTGGTCGACGAGCAGACGGCTCGCGGCCCAGGTCAACAGGTTTGCGCCCGTGAGGTCGCCGTAGGCCGCCGGGTTGGTGTACGCCGCCGACGGCATCGCGAACGACTGGATGTTCATGACCAGGATGCCGAGCACGGCAAAGCCGCGCAGGACATCCAGGCTGATTATGCGGTCGCCGGACGCGACCGGATCGGTGCGCCCGCTCAGCTCCCGGCCCCGCCCATGCGGTGGTCGAGCGTCATGTGGTCCTCATCCATGGTGCCCCACAGCACGGCGGCGCCCGCGGCGATGATGATCGACGGGTAGAAGAGCACGTTCGCGCCCTCGATGAACCAGCCCCACGGGTCGAGCACCGATCGCCACACGGCCACGGCGGTGACGCCCAGGATGAGGAACATCACCGGGTAGGCGCGCCTGCGCCAAAGCCCGAGCACGACCAGCACGCCGAGCAGCGCCTCCGCCACGCCGAACACGTTCAGGAAGAGCGCGCTGTTGCCGATCCCGCCATAGAACCCTTCGGCGACAGCCACCCCGTGCTCCACGTTGACCAGCTTGTCCAGCCCCCACATGACCAGCAGCCATCCCGTGCTGATTCTCAGTACCAAAAGTCCCCAACGTTTCATGCCTGCCTCCTGTAGGGTGCGGGTCGTGCCCGGGTGCCGGGATCAGAATCCCTCGTCGGCCGAAGGACCGTACATTCCCGGCACGGGGGCGTCACACTCGCGAAGGTAGACCGCGAGCTGGGCCCGGTGGTGCACGATGTGGTTCATGACGAAGTAGCGGAATACCAGCCCCTTGGGCATGGTGAAATGGACGGTGTCGCCGGAACGGAGCGTCCACATCTCCTGAAAGGTCGCCTCCGAGGCGGCCTCCAGGGCTTCGCGCGCGTCGGCGATGGTCGCGTCGAACGCGGCGACCATCTCGGCCGAGTTTGCGAACTGCTGCGGCTCCCAGGGCTGGGACAGGTCGATGCCGTCCTGCTCGAAGGTCGGCCGGGTCCAGCCCCCGATGGTCGCGACGTGCGTGGCGAGTTCGCGCATGGTCCACGACTTGTCGTGAGGGCGGTATTCGAGATGCTCGTCGGGGATGCTCTCGAGCATCCTGCGCGTGTTCTGGTTCTCGTGATCGAATTCGGGAAGAAGCATGGCTCCTTGCATGTCGGCGTGTCCTGTGCGAGGGTGCGGGAAGGGCGTGAATAGGCAGAAAACCAATCTAGCGAGCGCGGATCGACTGTGGGAAGCCATCGACCCACCGAACCTCCCGAGCGGGAACAGGCGAGCGACGGGAACGGCATGTCCTCGAATCAGACGGGGGGCGCCGCCCGCCCGCCGGTGGAGGCGGACGCGATAACGATCACGGTTCGTCCCGAGTACGCGACCCGATACTCCGATCCGCGCGTCGGCCAGTACGTCTTCACCTACGACGTCACGATCGAGAACGTGGGCGGCGAGGTGGCGCAGCTCCTCTGGCGCCACTGGTTGATCCATGATCCCGTGGCGGGCGACCACGAAGTCGAAGGGGAGGGCGTCGTGGGCGAGTTCCCGATCCTGCGGCCGGGCGAAGCGCACCGCTACCAGAGCTTCTGCGTGCTCCGCGGTCCGAATGGCCACATGGAGGGATTCTACCACTTCCGGCGGCGGGACGGCTCCGTGTTCCGCGCTCCGATCCCGCGCTTCCACTTCCATGCCCCGCCCGAGGCGGCGGGCACCCAGTTGAACTAGTACCGGATCACCGACCGCAGCGCGCTCCAGAGCGCTTCCACGTCCGATTCGTCGTTGTAGACGTGGGGCGAGATGCGGAGCGCCGTCCCGCGCAGCGACACGTGCACGTTGCGCGCTGCCAGTGCCTCGCTCACGGCTCTCGGATCGAGGCCGGCGGGGGCGTGGAGCCCGAAGAGATGAGGGGCGCGCCACGACTCCTCCTCGACCCCGAAGCCGGCCTCGCCCGCACGCTCGACCAGTCCCGCCGTGAGGTTGCCGCAGTACTGGGCGATGCGGGCGGGCGTCCATTCGAGCACGAGCTCGAGCGCGGCGTTCATCATCGGCACCAGGATGAAGTTGCTGCGCTCTCCGACGTCGTAGCGGGTGGCGCCGGGTTCGTAGCCGTCGGGGTAGTTGCCCGCGAGGCCGGCAAAGTCGCGGCTGCCTTCGCGGCCGATCCAGGTCTCCTCGAGAGGGACGCCGTCCAAGAGGCGCGGGCCGAAGTAGGCCAGGCCGATGGAGTAGGGTCCCATCAGCCACTTGTAGCCGGAGCAGATGAGCGCGTCGGGTCGGATGCGGGCCACGTCGAACTCCATCGCCCCCACCGACTGTGTACCGTCGATGATGAGGTACGCGCCGATGTCCCGCGCGCGGGCCGCGATGGCGTCGATGTCGAAGACGGTGCCGTCGGTCCAGTGGACGGCGCCCATGGTGACGACCGCGGTGTCGGCGTCGATGGCCTCGAGGATCCGGGCGCTCCACCGTTTGCCGCAGCCGGGACCGGGGGGCGCGTCCACCATCCGCAACTCAGCCCCACGCTCGCGGGCGAGCCGTCGCCAGACGTGGACGTTGCCGGGAAACTGGCGCGCGGTGAGCACGATGTTGGCGCCACGGCGCAGGTCGATGTTGCGGGCACAGGTCGCCACCCCGTAGGAAGCCGCGGGAATGATGGCGATGTTCTCGGCCGGAGCGTTGACGAGCCGGCCGAAGCGGCCGCGCAGCTCGTCGCAGGGATCGAAGAAATCCGCGGGCGTGATCCCGCTGGGCGCGCACTTGGCCCGGATGCCCTCGATGCCGGCCTCCTCGACCGCGCGCGCGAGCGGGCTCAGGTACGCGCAATTGATGTAGTGGATGTCCGGGTCGAGGGAGAAGGCGGATTTCTGGCAGGTGAGTGGGGTCATGGGTGTGTGGGTGTGTCGCCAGGCGGCCCGGGCACGGGTCGGCCGGATGACGTGCTGGTCATCGGTTCACGGCCACCAATTGTAGCCCACACCTGCCAGCCGGCATAAGCCCGGCCCGAACGCCCGGCAGCCCGCGGAGAGAACGCTCCGGCGCTGGAACGGATCCCTCCCACGGGCTGCCTTTGGTGGTCACGGGACGACCGATGTCACTTCCGGTTCAGTTCCGCCACCCATTCTCAGATACGCGATTCACGCGATACCAGCCACGCCACGTCCTCCCGGTGCGCGGGTTTCAGTTCGGCCGCACCACCCGCGTCACGCGCCCGTACCGGTCATAGAAGACGGCCGGGCCGGCCACCACGTCGCCGGAAAGATCGATGACATGCCCGTCTTCCGACGCGCTCGCAGCCGCGCCGGAACTCTCAGGCAGGACGAACCCGTCCGCCTCCTCCACATCGACCGTATAGCCGATGTCCGCCAGAGACTGAATCGTGATCGCGCTCAGCTGGTCCGCGACCCCCCGTCGCAGCCCCGAAGACATCAGTTCCGTGCCGAACACCGATTCCCGCCAGTGGTCGTCCATCGTGCCACCGTTTGGGTCGTTCTCGACCGGGACCCTGGCGCCCAGGTAGTTGGCGCCCCCCGCGGCGACAAAGGCTGCGATCGCCCTTTCACCCTCGAAGTGCGTGTCGGCGCCCGGGGTATCCCTTGACGAGTCGTGCAGCAGACCCAGCCCACGCCAGGAGCGGCCGAATCCCAGCATGTGTCCGAACGCGTGGAGGATCAGATCGTCCACTTGCCCCTGGGGTACTCCCTCCACGTCGAGAATAATGGCCCCGACCAGAGGCAGCTTCGAGGACTCGCGGTATCCGCAGACGCTGGTCCGTACACCTGTGCCGGGTCCCTCGTTGAAGTCGTGTACGGAGACCATGACGAACACGTCGTCCAGCACCTCGTACTGATGATCGTACTGAAGGCCTCCGCAGCCGATTGTGCCCGGTCCCCACTCGATGTCCTCCAGGTCGCTGCCATCCACGATTCTGGCCCAGCGGTCCGCCTGGGCGAGGATGCGGGAGCGCAGCTCGCGTGCACCCTGGTCCACCAGAGCGATGTCGAACTGGAATCGGTGGGGCGTATCGCCGTCGCCCGCCACCGGCGGGTCTGAAGCGTCCCGGGAAGTGAACACCGGGACCTCCGCGGTCTCGGCGAGTTCGGGGGTCACGGGTACGCTGTCGCAGGACGCAGTCGCGAGCGCCATCATGGTGAAGAAGGTGTTAAGGGTGTACTGACGGATGTTCATGATGTATGCCTCCTCGGTCGCAACCGCGTCTGACGCAATCGCTTGCCGCTTGATGTGGTAGGGGAGGTAGGGTGCGGCGCGGCCCGGTCCTCCATGGCGGGCCGGGTTTCGGGTGGAGCACCGAAGGAGCCCCGGGTCGAACTCCCGGGTCCTCCGTTCAGTTCGGCCGCACCACCCGCGTCACGCGCCCATGCCGGTCATAGAAGACGGCCGGGCTGGCCACTACGTCGCCGGAAAGGTCGATGGCATGCCGGTCCTTCTCCGCGCTCGCCGACGCGTTGGAGGCCGCCCCCACGACGTACCTGTCCGCTTCCTCCAGGTTGACCGTATAGCCCATGTCCGCCAGCGCTTGAATCGTGACCGCGCTGAGGTAGTCGGTCCCGGCCGCCAGACGGGTCGTCATCAGTTCGTTGCCGAATACCGATTCCCGCCAGTGGCTGTCCACCGTGCCATAGGTCGGATCGTTTTCGACCGGGACCCTGGCGCCCTGGTAGCTGGCGCCTCCGGCGGAAACAAAGGCCGCAATCGCCCTGGGACCCACGAAGTGCGCGTCGGCGCCCGGGGTGTGGTGCGCGGGGTTCCGCAGCAGGCCCAACGTCTCCCAGGAATAGATCGATATCCCGAGCAGGTGTCCGAGTCCGTGGAGGATCAGTTCGTTCACATCGCCCTCTGGCACCCGGTCAATGTCAAGCTTGAGGGCCCCGATCATGGGCAACTTCGACGACTCGCGGTATCCGCAATACGTGAGTGTCGACCCCGCGCCGGGCCCGTTGTCCAGATCCACTGTGGCGACCAGGAGGAGCAGGTCGTCCAGTACATCCTTCCGGTAGTCGTACTCGAGGCCTCCGCACCTGACTGTGCCCGGTTCCCACTCGATATCCTCCAGATCGCTGCCCTGTAAGACTCTGGCCCAGCGGTCCGCTTGCGCCTGGACCTGGGAACGGAGTGCCCGCGCGCCTTCGTTGACCAGAGCGATGTCGAACTGAAACCTGTGGGGCGTCTCGCCGTCGCTCGCCACCGGTGTGTCTGAAGCGTCCCCGGAAGTGAGCACCGGGACCTCCGTGGTGTCGGCGAATTCGGGGGTGACGGGTTCGTTGACGCAAGACACGGTCGTGAGCGCCGTAGTAATTAAGATAGGGTTAAGAATGTATTGGTGGATGTTCATGATCTATGCCTCCTAGGTCGCAACTGCGCCTGGCGCAATCGCTTACCGCTTGATGTGGTAGGGGAGGTGAGGTGCGGCGCGCCCGGTCCTCCATGGCGGGCCGGGTCCTGCGTGGAACAGCGAGGGGAGCCCCTGGGGACGTCCGGGGGCACCCTCGATCGACTCACTCCCTGCCTGCATTGGTGCAAGAGGTGTTCCGGTCGCGCCTGGGTCGCGACCCCGTTCGGCATCCGGTATTGTGATCGGGTGACCCCGGCGGCGTTGCCCGCTGATCGATGGAGCTGCCGCGTCCCGCGCAGCCGCGACTTCATCGCCTGGGCGGAGGAGCACGGCTGGTGGGAGGGCATCGTGCTCGCCCGGGCCAGCCTGCCCGAGGTTCGCCGCTACGAGGGCATGCGCGTGGCCGAGATCGCGGAGTCGCTGGGCGTGGATGACCCCGCCGACCTGGGGATTGACCTTATGGCGGCCGAAGGCGGCAGCATCAGCGGTGTCTTCCACACCATGTCGGAGGAGGACGTGCGCCTGATCATGCGCCAGCCCTGGGTGGCGCACGCCAGTGACGGATCGGCCATCAACCTGGATGCCCCCGGTGTCCCCCATCCGCGCAACTACGGAACGGTTTCCCGGGTGCTCGGTCACTACGTTCGCGACGAGGGCGTGCTCGATCTGGAAGATGCCGTGCGCAAGATGACATCGCTGCCGGCGCAGATCCCGGGGCTGGCGGACCGCGGTCAGCTGCGGGCGGGCTTCGTTGCCGATGTCACCCTGTTCGACCCGGACGGGATTGCCGAAACGAACTCGTTCGAGAATCCCAAGTCCTACCCCGTGGGATTCCCTACGTGATCGTCAACGGGACCCTGGTGATCGGCGGGAGCGAGCACACGGGAGCGCGGCCGGGAAGGGCTCTGCGCGGGAGGGGTTACCGGCCGGGAGGACCTGTGAGCGACGGGGCGGGGGGGTGATGAGGGGGGTCGGTACGGCGTGGGACTGTTGGCGGCTGTTGACGATCTCCGGTCGTGCTATCCCCTCAAATGAGAAGTGTACCGACGGTCAAGTCCTACATCGAGGCCCTGGGGATCGCCCATGCCATCCACCTTCTGCGTCCCTTCCGGGGTGGAGGCGGTGGCGAGATCGTAAGCCGTCCCAAGTGCTACGCATTCGACACGGGTTTCGTGACCTTCGAGAAGGGTTGGACCCGCATCCGCGAAGACGACCGCGGCCTGCTGTGGGAGCACCTGGTGCTCGATTCCCTTCGGTTTCGCTACCTGGACGAGAACATCTTCTACTGGCGTGACAAGGCGGGACGCGAGGTCGACTTCGTGGTTCGCCGGCAGGAGGGACGCCTGGATACGTTCGAGTGCAAGATCGATCCGGATGCGGTCGATCCACGCGCGGTCATTGCGTTTCGGCGGCGGTATCCGGAGGGGAGGGACTACGTCGTGGTTCCGGTTGTAAAGCGGCCTTACCGGATCCGGCGGGGTGGGCGGGAGTTCGTGGTGTGCGGGACGAGTGGGTTGCCTGGCGGTGGTGGGTTTGAGAACGGTTCCACCGGCAGCCTCGACCAAGGAAGGGAGGCTCTCGGCGACGACCTCAAGTAGTGATCCAGTTCGGGACCGCTATCGGCTCTCGTTCGGATGGCTTGGCTCGATTGTTCCGGTCGCTACCGGTCTATCTCCGGTCGTTAGCGGTATCCGATGCGCGACGACGAACAACCTTCAATTCCTTTGCCACCCTTTCGATGAGCGCCTTGGCGCGGTCGCTTCCCAGGAGTTCTCGGGCATCGACTGAGTGACCTCCACCGGGCGTGTGGCGGACCGTCCGTCGTTCGGTCTCTCTCGTGTCGGCGTGGGTCATCGAGTGCCTCCTCGGTTAGCGCTCAGCTTTAGCGAGGCTGTTGGTCGACGTATTCGTATCTCAACCACACGCCATCCAAGTGCCCAAAGTCTCTGTCGGTCGACAGGAGAATCGCACCGGTGACGTGAGCGGTAGCAGCAATCCACAGGTCGTTCTTCGACATTGGAACCGCTGGCCTCGGAGGAGCTGCTCCCCCCGGGGCGACTACCGGGATTCCGCGGCTCCACGCGTCAACTTGGGCGTATGCTCTAAGAATGTCAGGATCCTTGATCGGGAGATCGGGGAGTTCCGCGAGTGTCCTTTCAAGGTTGGTTCTCTTCTTCGGTCCCCAGCCGTTCCGTTCTGCGATGGAGAAGATCTCACCTATGCACACCACGGACGTGAAGGAGATGACCGCGGGATCGCCCAAGCTGAACTGCTCGTATACGCGACGGGCCCAGGAAGCTCCTCGTGCAAGTCCTAGCAGAATATTCGTATCCAGCAGGAAACGTCGCATCGTGGCTGGAAACTAATCCAGCTGGGCCAACAGTTCATCGATGGGCTCATCGCCGGGCCATGCGCCCCAAAGCACCATCGGATCAACATGCGACAATGCCTTGACGGTAGTGCTCTTTCTCGTGTCCACTTGCCCGGTCGTTTCACCTTGGGGTAGGGTCTCGAAGATAGAGTCACCTTTGGTACGGGCGCTGATTCGGTACGCTTCGATCAGGCGCGGCTGACCGTTGGGTTTGAAGTGGATCAAGCCTTGCGCCGTGGCCGATTTGCCCCAGAGAGGCCGGAGCAACTCGACGTCGAGGGAGGTGCGACGTAGCTGACCTGGAAGGGAACGCCCGTGGCCCATCAGGAGTCGGAAACGACCTTGGCCGTGTCCGATCTCGTCGAGTCGCCCGCTCACAACGGCAGCGCGCGAGGCCGGGATTAGATCCAACCGATGTCGGAGCCCAGGGCATTCGGAAGTTCTGAGGACAAATCCGCTCCGGGTTCTGTTCTCCGGAATCAACTCGTAGCGGACTTCCTTCGCTCCCTCAGCGGCTCTCCCGAGTTTGAGGATCTCATGGAGGATGGAACTGTCGTAGTAGTCGCCGGTTGCATGGGAACTTCGGGCTTCTCTGATGGCGCGGGCTCCCAGATCAAGTGCCGTGTCTTCCGGTTCAGGTTGTTCCAGCCAGAAGTCCCGTTGCCCAAGTTCCTCGTGGACGTCACCGAGCTTCGGCGCCTGGATGTCGAGAATAGTGGATCCTGTCCCGAGTCCTGTAACGGTGACGTCCATCGCTGCCTTGAGCCAAGCCGGCCTTCGGCCCCTCGCAACGCTACGACCTGTGGCTGCTAGCCGTGTAGCTCGCTCGGCCGTTCCCAGGAGGGCCCCCAAAGCACGCACCAAGGTCTCCGCCCGAACGTGTCCCCTGGCTTCGCGCAGCCCTTCAAGCCGCAATTTGTACGCCTGCTTGGTCAGTTGTCGCTCTCCTGTTGTGCCAGGGATCTAAGGATCAGCCGCCGCCAAGCGAGAAACCGCCCCGTGTGGGCGGATAGGATACACCGACCTTGGCGGATGGTCCAGCAGTTCCTACCGCTCGTACACCACCCTTCCCCCCACGACCGTCATGTCGACCTGCATGGTCTCCAGGCAGGGGTCTTCGCAGTCGAGGAAGTGCTCCGCCGTCACGATCAGGTCGGCGAGCTTGCCGACCTCGAGTGTTCCCTTTTCGGCTTCCTCGAAGGTGAGGTGGGCGTAGCCCTCCGTCATCGCGCGCAGGGCTTCTTCGCGGGTGATGCGCTGGGAGGCGCCGTGGACGCCGGCGCTGATGGTCCCCCGCGTCGTGAAGTGGTGCAGGACGCCCCAAGGGTCCCATGGGACCACCGGCGAGTCGGTGCCGATGGAGACCGGGATGCCGGCGAGGTAGGCGCGCACGGGGGTGGTCCAGGCGGCGCGGTCCGCGCCCCAGTACTCGACCAGGCTCGGCGCGGCGACGTACAGGTGGTGCTGGGCGGACACGGTCAGGCCCAGGTCGCGCATGCGCGGAAAGTGGTCGTCGCGCGGGATGAAGCCGTGCTCGATCACCCAGCGCAGGCCGTCGATGGGCGCATCGGCGTTGGCGGCCTCGTAGCCGTCGAGGACGAGATCGATGGCGGCGTCACCGACCGCGTGGGTGGCGACCCGCCAGCCCTGGCGGTGGAGTTCGCGCACGGTCGCGATGTAGTCGCCGGTGGGCATGGTCTGCAGGCCGTGGAAGGTGCCGCCCTCGCCCCACGGCTCTTCGTACGGGTCGCGCATCAGGCCGCCCTCGAAGCCCCCGTCCACGCCGAGCTTGACCCCGCCGATGCGGAGCCACCCATCCCCCTCGCCCATGGCCGGCCAGGTGGCGAGGGCTTCGGTGAGTGCTCCGACGCCGCCGGCGCGCGGCCCGCGGAGCAGGTAGTTGACGCGCAGGTTGAGACGGTCCTGTTCCCGAAGGCGCTCGAGGGCGCGGTACTGCGCGACCGACCCGCCCGGGTGGCGGATGCCGGTCAGGCCGCGCGCGTTCAGCCGGGCGTGCTCGTCGGCCAGGTCGTCGAGCAGGGTGGCGGGGTCGGGCTGGGGTTGGGGCGGCAGGGCGACCAGGTCCTTGGCGCGGTCCACCAGTTCGCCGTTCAGGCGGCCGTCCGGGTCGCGGCCGATCCGGCCACCCGGGACCTCCGGGGTCGCCTCGTCGATCTCCCAGTGGGCGAGCGCGGCGCTGTTCAGCACGTACTGGTGGCCGCCGCGCACCACCACCACCGGGTGGGCCGGGGCGGCCAGGTCGAGATCGTCGCGGTACGGGAGCCGCTGCTCGCTCAGCTGGCCTTCGTGCCAGTTCGAGTTGGTGACGATCACCTCGCCCGGCGGCACCTCGCGCGCGGCGGCCGCGACCGCGTCGATCACGTCCGCGAGCGACCGCGCCCCGGACAGGTCGACGCCGGGACCGCCGCCGATGCCGTGGTAGTGGTTGTCGGTCAGCCCGGGCAGGACGGTGCGCCCCGCCAGCTCGACCACCCGGGTCGCGGGTCCCGCCAGGTCCCGCACCTCCCGCGAAGTCCCGGCGGCCACCACCCGGTCGCCCCGGACCGCGAGCGCCTCGACCACCCCGGGGGGGGCCATCGTCAGGACATCCCCGCCCACAAGGATCAGGTCTGCGGGTGTCCCGGCGCCTCGACCGCATGCGACGCCGGCGAGGGCCATCAATGCCGCGGTGCCCCGGGCCACCCGCCTCAGAGAGACACGGCGTCCAACGGGTGAGCGAATCATGTTGTCTGCCCCTGGCTTGCAGCCTTCGCGACCTACTCCCGATCGGCCAGCCACGCCTCCGTCGCCGAGTGCAGCGGAACGGGAGCGTCATCCAGAAAAGCGAAGTCCATCTGCTCGACCATGCGGCTGACCCGGACCAGGATCTCCCTCTCGTTCTCCAGAATCCCGAGCACCTGGTTCACCACCGGTGCCTCCAGGTGATCCATGGAGATGATCCAGTTCATCATCGCGATGGTCTGGAGCGGCTCGTCGGCGCCCGGATAGATTCCCCCGGGGAGGTATCCGAGCGAGTAGTACGGATAGGTGGAGGTCATCGTCTCGATGGCCTCGTCGGAGAGGGCGAGCAGGCGCGCCCCGCCGGTGGTGGTGGCCTCGAGCACGGCGGCAGCCGGGTATCCCACCGAGATGATGGACCCGTCGATGGCGCCGTCGCGCAGCGCGTTCGCCGATTCGGTGAAGGTCAGGTACTGGACGTTGATGTCGTCGTAGCTGATTCCGTGGGCGAGGAGCAGCTGGCGGGAGGACTGTTCCGTGCCGCTTCCAGCCGAGCCCACGCTCACCCGTCCTCCGCGCAGCTGCGAGATATCGGTGACCGTGGATCCCTCCGGGACCATCACGTGGGTGATGTTGGGGTAGAGAGGCGCGACCACGCGCAACCCCGAGATCGGCGCGTCGTAGTCCCCGATGCCGCGGTAGGCCTCGTACATGGTGACCGAGAGGGCGATGCCGAGGTCCATCTGGCGGGCGTTCAGACGGGCGATGTTCTCGACCGATCCACCCGTTACTTCCGCCGTGTACTGGCTGGTGCTGTCGAGCACCGAGAGGCGGCTCGCGATGGTGCCGCCCAGCGGATAATAGATGCCGCCGGTGCCCGCGGTACCGAGGCTTCTGAACTGCCGGCCTCCACCGGATCCGTCGCCGCATCCGGCGGCCATAGCCGCGATCAGAGCGCACGCGATGAGGGTTCTTCTGGTCACTGGGTCTCCTGCAATGCTGGGTGGCCCGCCGCAAACGCACAAACTCGCGACAAAGTATAACCCCGCCGCCCGACTCGCGATTGCCTCAGTCCGAAGGCGGCGTCGCGGGGGCCTCCGGCTTGTGTCCCAGCCACATCCAGAGCCCGATTGCCAGGACGGCCCCCACGGCATCCAGCACCTGTGACGGCCCGAAGAGCACCGCCCCGGCGACCACCACCGCAGCACGCTCCCACACCGCCAACGGCCTTCGAATGTAGCCGATCGCGGCTCCGGCCATGGCGCTGATGCCCAGGGCGCCTGTTCCCGAGGTGAGCAGGATCTCCACGATGGAGCCATCCAGCAGGATCGGCGGCGCGTATACAAACAGGAAGGGCACCAGGAAGCCGGCCATCGCCAGAAGCATGGCCGTGAGCGCCGTTCGCATGGGTGGAGAGGATGCCACCCCGGCCGCGGCGTACGCCGCCAGCGACACCGGAGGGGTGACGTTGGAGATGCAGCCGAAGTAGAAGATGAACAGGTGCGCTGCCAGCAGCGGCACGCCCAGCTCGACCAGCGCCGGAGCCCCGAGGGCGGCGAGCACCACGTACGCGGCCGTGGTCGGCAGCCCCATTCCCAGGATGATCGATCCCGCCGCCGTCAGCAGGAGCGCGGGGAAAAGCTGGCCCTGCGAGATGACGACGATGAACTCCGACATGCGAAGCCCGATACCGGTCAGCGACGCCACCCCGACGACGATGCCCGCCGCCGCGCACGCTGCCGCCACCTGGACCGCTCCGGAGGCTCCGGCCAGCGTCGCCTTGAGATAGTCGCTGCGCTTCATGCGGGTCGAGGGGACCGCGAGCGACAGGATGAGGGCCGTGCTCACGCCCCAGAAGGCGGCGCGCATGGGCGAGCGGCCCTGCGCCAGCAGCACGACGATGATCAGCAGGGGGATGAGCAGGTGCAGCTTGTTCATGACCGACGGGCGGTCCTTGTCGATCACCGGGTCGAGCCCCTTCTGTTCCGCCCGGAAGTGGATGGCGGCGAAGAGAGCCACGTAGTAGAGAATGGCCGGGATGGCCGCCGCCAGCGCGACCGTGCGGTACGGGATGTTGGTCCAGGTCGCCAGGATGAATGCGCCCGCCCCCATGACCGGCGGCATGAGCTGGCCGCCCGTGCTCGCCGCCGCCTCGATGGCGCCCGCGAAGAAGGGCCGGAACCCCGCCCGGCGCATGAGTGGGATGGTGAACGTGCCCGTGGTCACCACGTTGGCCACCGCGCTGCCCGACAGGGAGCCCATGAACGCGCTGGCCACCGCGGCCGTCTTTGCCGGCCCCCCCCTGGTCCGCCCCGCCACCTTGTCGGCGAGCGCGATCAGGAGCGCCCCGCCCCCCGCCATGTCCAGCACCGCCCCGAAGAACACGAACAGGTAGACGAAGTCCGCCGACACCCCCAGCGGAATGCCCCAGATGCCCTCGGTGGAGAGGTAGAGCTGCTCCAGCAGCCGCTGCGGGCCGTACCCCCGGTGGGCCAGAATGCCCGGCAGCCAGGGCCCCGCGAGCGCGTAGGTGATGGAGAGCAGCGCCACCGCCACGATGCCCCACCCCGTGGCCCTCCGCGCGAGTTCCAGCACTGCCACCAGCGTGATCGCGGCCGCGATCAGGTCGAGCGTGGTGGGCGATGCCGAGCGGCTCACCAGCGCCTCGTTCTCCGACACCAGGTAGGCGCAGCTGAGGACCGTGCCCACCAGCAGCACCAGGGAAATCACGTGCCGCACCGGGAAGCCGCGCTCGGGATCTGCCACCGTGCCGGGCTTCCGATACAACCCGCGCGCGCCGCGAACCCCCAGGCCCAGGAAGCCGAGCGACGCCATGAGCGCGAGGTGCACCGGCCGCTGGATGAGCGCCGTGAAAGGCGCCACGCCCGCCACGTAGAGGTGGTAGAGGGCGGCGGCGGCCGCGATTGCGAGAACGATGGATCGGATCATCGCGAGAGGTTTCCGGGTGTGCGCGGTGAAGCCGATATAAAATGGTGTCTCAGGCCAGCGCCGCCAGTAGCGAGCCGGAGCGTGGCGATCGCGACGACACGCCTATGGTGAAGGCTCGCCCCACCGCGGACACCAGAGAAGCCGGAGGCCGGCCGGACTCGTTCCTCATGACACCATCGACGTGATCCCCGCTGCCCCCAGCGCGAACAGGCAGTAGAGCGCCATCACGATCGAGAACGCGCCGCCCCAGCCGCGAGTGGGCTGGATCCGGGTGATCCCGAGCCCCATCAGCATCGCGCACCAGATGCCGAAGAGTCCGATGGCGCTGAGAAAGCTCAGGAGGAACCCCTCATCGAGGAATGGAGCGAAGGTCCCCAGGCTGAGCACCAGCTCCATGTCGCCCGCGCTCCGCTTCAGGGGCACCTGGATGAGGGCGCCGACCGAAGAGACCAACAGCGCGTGCACGACGACGGAGAGATATTGGCGGAAGCGTCCGTTGTCGCCGAGCAGCGTGGCGAAGACGAAGAACAGGACCGTGCCGATGATGAAGCTGCCCACCGCGCCCATCACACCGGCCATTGCGATGCCGGAGTAGCGACCGATGGTCACCATCGTGTCGATGGGAACGTCGCCGGCGTCGGCTCCCGATTGCTCGATGCTGCTCCGGATCTGCTCCTCGAAGAGCTCTGCGGGGAGGAGGAACATCATGACGACGTTCAGAACCACGAGCAGAAGCATCGTTGTCCCCCACACGGGCTTTTCGCGCAGCTGCTCGAACAGCCTGCCCGGCGAGACGAAAACCGCGACGATTCTTGCGGGTAGCGAAGGCAAGGGGGACGGTGACTCGGACATGGCATTCTCCAGACGGTTATAATGACGGAGTCGGGGTCGCTGCGCGTGCGCCCGTGTGGCGACACGCGGGTGCAGTTTGGGCCGCTCCGGAAGACGATGGCAACCGGCGGAGGGATTGTTAGCCGGTCACGAGTCTGTCAGGCGCAGGGTAACTGCACGGTGTGTGCCGGGCAAAGTCACGGCGTGTAGCCGCGAGGACGCGGGCTCGTTATCGTCAGGTGCCTTGCGAGAAGACCAAAGAGGAGAAGCATGAGCTTCAGAACCAATCCGGATCGCATTCTGGACAACATCGATCGCCAGCGGAACCGCGATCTGAACCTGGAACACTACGCGCGCTCGGCCACCGGACGCGAGCTCGACAGCGAAACCCCGGAGGCCGACGCCACCCCGACCGAGCGGTTGCGGCGGATCTTCAGCCTGACCAACCGCGGGTACATGACGGCGGCCCAGAGCGCGGACATCAAGCGGCTGGCATCGCGGTTCCGGGCGATCGGCGACATCAGCCACTGCCACGCGCGGGGGGATGTCTCGGTGTCCATCCAGTACCTGGACTCGGAGCGCTACGACGACATCGGCATCGTGCCTTTCGAGATCGTGCCCGCCGATCTCGTGGAGATCCGTAAGCAGACCCGGACCACGAGACCGGACGCGAACGCGCTCAATCTGCTGCGAACCCACCTGCGCAACGGCGTGATGGCGGCCTACGGCAAGCTGGAGCCGCGTATTCGCGAAGCTGTTCGTTCGCGTGCGGATCTGGGTCATCTGGCGGTCCAGGTCACCATCGACGTGAGGCCGGCGGAGTAGCCTTCGCGGGGCCCGCGCCCGGACCGGGCCGGGGCTGGATCCGACCGGACCGCTGCCGGGGCCCATTCTTCCATTCCGGCGCCCCCGCCGGGATGCCAGCTTTCGCGAGTGAATACGCGAAGCACGCCCAAGCTGCTGGGCCGGATCCTGCTCGACACCGGCGCGATAACCCGGAGGGCGCTTGCGCGCGCGCTGGAGGAGCAGCAGCAGACCGGGGAGCGCCTGGGAACGACCCTGGTGCGCTCGAAGGCCTGCGGCGAAGAGGATGTGGCGCAGGGACTCGCACGCCAGCTGAACCTGCCATATGTGCCGCCTCCGCTCGAAGCCCGGAAGGATCCGTTGCAGCGCGTAGGCGAGAGCCTGGCGCGCTCGAACAGCGTGCTTCCGCTCCGCCTGGCGGACCAGGTGCTGCGTTTGGCCATGGCGGATCCGCTGGACCTGGCCACGGCGGACGACGTGCAATTCCGCACCGGGCTGCGGGTGGAGCCGGTCGTGGCGTCCCGTTCGGCGATCACGGAGGCGCTGGACCGGGCGCTGGGCGAGGGCCTGCAGGTCTTCGTGGCGGCACTCCCCGGGGAGGAGGGCCGACCGGGCCGCGGATATGACCGGGGAGGCGCCCGGACGGCGCCGGCCGTACAGCTGGTCGACCGCATCCTGGCCGAGGCCGTGACGGTGGGCGCGAGCGACGTGCACCTGGAGCGGAACGGCGAGGACCTGCGGGTCCGCCTGCGCGTCGACGGCGTTCTGGGGCATTCGGTGGAGCTGCCCAGGTGGTCGCGGGAGGCGGTGCTGTCGCGGGTGAAGATCCTGGCGGGGATGGATATCTCGGTGAAGCAGCGTCCCCAGGACGGGGGCTTCACCTACGACCGGGAAGACCGGCACTTCCGTGTGCGCGTCTCGACGATTCCGGTGGACCAGGGAGAGAAGGCGGTGCTGCGAATCCTGGACGCGGGCCGGGCGCCCACCGACCTGGAAGAGGTGGGGCTCGGGGAGGCGGACCTCGAGGCGGTGCGGGGCATGCTCGCCCAACGGCAGGGGGTGATCCTGGCGGCCGGGCCCACCGGGAGCGGGAAGAGCACGACGCTGTTCGGTGCGCTCGGCGAACTGGACCGGAAGCGGCAGAACATCGTCACCCTGGAGGACCCGATCGAATACCGTCTGGACGGCGTCAGCCAGGTCCAGGTGCGGCCGAAGGCGGGGCTGACCTTTCCGGTGGCGCTGCGGGCGGTGCTGCGCCAGGACCCGGATGTGGTCATGGTGGGCGAGATCCGCGACCGCGAGACCGCCGAGATCGCCATGGCCGCCGCGGTGACCGGACACCTGGTGCTGTCGAGCATCCACACCATCGACGCGCCCGGCGCAATCGCCCGGCTGCTCAACATGGGGGTGCCCGCCTACCTGGTGGCGGGCGGGCTGAGCGGCGTGATCGCGCAGCGGCTGTTGCGCCGGGCCTGTCCGGCATGTCGGGGGGTGGGCCGCGCCTGCGACCAGTGCGAAGAGGGGTTTCGCGGCCGGATCGGCATCTTCGAGGTGCTGGCCATGACGGACCGCCTGCGGGACGAGGTGGGCGCCGGCGCCTCCACCTCGGCGCTGCGGGAACTGGCGGTCGCGGCCGGCATGGGGTCTATGGCCGGGGATGCCCGCAGGAAGCTGGCGGAGGGACTCACCACGCCCCACGAGGTGGGAAGGGTCATCGGTGGCGGGGCCGCCACGCTGCTTTCCTGCGCGGGGTGTGGGGAGGAACTGCCGCCGACCTGCCTGGGGTGTCCGCATTGCGGCATCCCGCGGGCACCGACGTGTGCCTGCGGGCGGGAACTCAAGGGCGCATGGCGCTTCTGTCCCGACTGTCTGCGTCCGGCTACGCCCGTCCCCGGCGCCAGCGCTCCACCCGCGCCGTGAGCCGTTCGATGCGCCCTTCGTCCGGGATCACCCCGATTCCGGGACCGGAGGGGGGCGTCATCATCCCGTCGACGACCTCGAACTCCGGGTCCACGATGTCGCGCTCCCAGTAGCGCCGGCTGGCAGAGATGTCCCCCGGAATGGTGAAGCCCGGCAGCGTGGCGAGCGCGATGTTGAAGGCCCTTCCGACCCCCGACTCGAGCATCCCCCCGCACCAGACCGGCACGCCGCGCGCGCGGCACAGGTCGTGGATGCGGCGCGACGAACCGAAACCGCCCACGCGCCCGGGCTTGATGTTGATGATGCGGCAGCTTCCCAACTCGAGCGCCAGCTCCGCGTCGCCGGCCGAGCGGATGGACTCGTCGAGGCACACCGGGGTGCGAAGCACTTCCTGGAGGAGCGCGTGCAGGTGCAGATCGTCGTGGGCGAGGGGCTGCTCGATCATCAGCAGATCGAGATCGTCCATTTCCGCGAGGCGATCCCGGTCGGCCAGCGTGTAGGCGGAGTTGGCGTCCACCATCAGCGGTGCGTCGGGGTAGGCCTCGCGCACAGCGCGCACCATCTCCACGTCTCTCCCGGGCTTGATCTTGAGCTTGATCTTGCGGTAACCCGCGGCGAGGAATTCGCCGACCTTATCGACCAGAAGCTCGTCGCTCTTCTGCAGCCCCACGCTCACGCCCACCGGCACGGGCTCGCCGGAGCCCCCAAGGACTTCCGTGAGGGAGCGGCCGCTCCGCCTGGCTTCGAGGTCCCAGCACGCCATCTCGAGGCACGCCTTGGCCATGGGATGGCCGCGAACGTGGGCGAGCCGCCGCTCCACATCCGCGGGGCCTTCCACCTCCGCCCCCAGGAGCGCGGGAATGAGGAACTCCGACAGAATGTGCCACGCGGTATCCGTAGTCTCGTACGAGTATCCGGGGTCCTCGCCCGCCACGCACTCGGACCAGCCGGTCTCGCCGCCGGCGTGCAGCCTGATCAGCAGGATGCGCCGTTCCTCGGAGTATCCGCTGGAGATCTCGAAGCGCTCGCGCAGCGGGAGCCGGATCTCGCGGACTTCGACCGCGTCGATCCTCACGGGGTGCAGGCCGGCGTCACCCGTGCACCCAGCGGTCCGAACACATCGTCCACCTGCTCCCACCCGACGCGCATCAGGAAGGTGCTGTTCCGGCCGTACGACTTGGATCCCAGGATCAGGAAGCCGGGCTCGGGATTCTCGAGCGTGCTCGCTCCCAGGCCCGTCTGGTCCATGCAGTCGTCGCTCGCGGAGCCGCTGAGCAGCGCGGCGGACAGCTTCATCGGCGCCGCCGTCGCGTAGCATTCGTGGACCTGGAGCTGCCGGTAGAGGCCGTGGTCGCCGACGTAGCCGCACATGGACACGATCCGGTCGACCCGGCGCACGACGGTGGAGCCGTCTCGCCCCCTCAGGACGACGTTGAGGCCGTCGCCGTTGCGCTCCATCCCGTTGACGGTGAAGCCGGGGAGCACCTCCAGGCCGGGCGTATCGCTCGTGGCTAGCTGCCGGGCGGCGTGGGTGAGACGGCTGCGTGCGGGCAGGCGGTCGTCGGCGATCGGCCGCAGGCGCAGTTCGGCATTCCGCAGCGCCCAGGTCACCCGGGTGGCCGGATCGCCGCGCGAGAGGGTGGCCAGCGACCGCGCCACCGTCTGTGCGGAATGACCGCCTCCGACCAGCAGGATGCGCTGCCCCGCCCATTCGCGCGCATCGGCTTCGATGTCCGGAATGTGGCGTACGATCCTGTCCTCTGCGGCCGCCTCTCCGGGAGCCGGAATCCCGCCCTCGCCGAGGGCGTTGGGGACGTTCCAGGTTCCGGTGCAGTCGACCACCATGTCCGCGCGGTCGATCCGCTCCTTTCCGTCGGAGGTGCCCACCAGCAGGCGGAACGGCCGGGCGGCGCGCTCGGCGCTGGCGATCTCCTCGTGCTTGAGGAGTCCTTCCCGGGCCACCGACAGCACCCGCGTGCCGAGGCGCAGGCGCTCGGCGATGACGGGCAGCGCCGCGACCGGCTGAAGGATCCCCCGGACCAGCTCCCGTCCGGTCGGAGGATCATCTCCGGAGGGAATTTCGTGTCCCGCGCCCTCCAGCCAGCGCCGCATCCGCGGCGACACGTTCAGGTCCCATCCCGTGAACAGGCCCACGTGTCCCCACGAGAGCACGTTGTGTCCGACGTACGCGCCGGCTTCGTACAAGGTGAACGACAGTCCGGCTTCTGCAGCGGCAAGCGCCGCCTCGAGCCCCACGGGGCCGGCACCGATGATGGCCACGTGCGGAGAGTCGAGTTTCTTGTCAGTCATGGATTTATCTCTGATCGAGCGCGAGTCGGGGCGGCGTTCCCCTTCGGGCACGTCGGCCCCGTCCCGGCAAGGCTTCCGGTTCAGGCGGGCGTCCCTCCGATTCTCCTCAGGAGATAGTAGGAGACGCGCGCTCCCCGTAAGAGATCGCAAACTTCGTACCCGCGGGAAAGATAGTGCTGAAGGACCGGGCGGGTGGCCTCCCGCCAGCGCGCCGCGAGTTGCGCGGACGTCGACTTCAGGGCCTGGATGTTGGAGGGAATGGCCGCCAGGACTTCGTTGGCCCGTGACATTCCCCGGGTTTCCGGTTCGGGCCAGGCCGAAGATGGCCTCCGCCGGCCATCGAGCACGCGCGGTACGTCCGCCAGCTCCTCGACGGCGGCGGGTGACTCCTCCCCCGCGAGCCGGTGCTCGACGCGGGGCGCGTCCAGCTGCCAGAGCGCCACGAAGCGGTCGGTGCCGATGCCCCGGTGCAGCGGCGAATCGGTCCGGCCGTACATGTTCTCGACGTATTCGCGCACGACGATGCCCAGCCGGGCCAGGTTGATGTAGGCGTTCTGCGCCTCCAGAGGATCGAACGTCCAGTACATGCGCCGGATGCCCGTCGCCAGGACCCTGTCGCGCTGGTACTTCTTGAGGCGAATTCCGAGGCCCGATCCCTGGCAGTCGGTTCGGACGGCGAGCATGTCCGACCAGTGCACCGGAGCTCCGTTCTCGATCCCCGAGAGGCCGAAGACGAATCCTGCGAGGGCCCCGTCGTCGTCGAAGGCTCCGGCGGCGATGCCGCCCAGGCGCTGGCTCACGATCATGAGCGCCATGGGGACCCGCTCGGAGAAGCCGGCGCCCCAGGTCGCCTCCTGGAGCGCGATGCAGGCCCGGTACTCGTCATGGGTCCGGAAGGGACGGATCGACCAGCGGGACATCGGATCAGCCGCCACCTCGCGGTCCGGACGAGCCGCGCGCGGGCATGTCGTAGAGTCCGCCGGCCCGGTAGCTTTCGTCGAGCAGCGTGACCGGGTGGCAGGCCTCGACCCGGGCTCCCCTCATGCGCAGCCCCCCGCCGATCTGCATCATGCACCCGGGGTTGGAAGTCGCGACCACGCTCGCTCCGGTGCCCAGCACGGCATCGACCTTGTCGCCTCCGATTTCGGCGCCGAGGCGCGGATGGGTGATGCCATAGATGCCCGCGCCCCCGCAGCATTCGTCGGCCCGGGGCAGGGGGACGAGTTCCAGTTCGGGGATCGCGCGCAGGACCTGGAGCGGTGGCTCGGATATGCCCTGGGCGTGGAGGAGATGGCAGGGTGCGTCCCAGGTCACCGACAGCGGCAGCGGCGCTCCCCGCCGGGGGCCGGCCTCGGCCAGGAGCTCGGAGACGTCGCGCGCCTTCTCCGCCACCCGTTCGGCCCGCCGCGCGTAGCGGGCGTCGTCCGCGAGCAGTTCGCCGTAGTCCTTGAGCTGCGCGCCGCATCCGGCGGCGTTGACCGCGATGATCTCGGCTCCGGCCCCGAGCATGGCGTCGATGTTGATGCGCGCCAGGCGGCGTGCGCCCTCGAGGTCGCCGTCGTGGGCGTGGAGCGCGCCGCAGCACCGTTGCCCGGAGGCGTCCACGACGTTCATGCCGTTTGCCTGGAGAACCCGGCGGGTGGCGTCGTTGACGTGGCCAAGCAGGCCGGCCTGCACACACCCGCTCAGCATCGCGACACGCTTGCCGGCGAGGGGATGGACGGGCAGGGGGACCGGTGCGAGAGCCGGGCTCTTCGCCTCCCCGGCGGCAGCGGACGACGCAGCCTTGCGGGCCGCCCGTCCCCGGCGGGTCGAAGCCAGCATTCCGAGCCCCAGACGCACCCGGCCGAGGCTCGCGGGGAGGAAGCGGGCGCCCAGCGCGGGGATGCCGCTGGCGCGCAACAGGCGTCCGAGCGCCATCAGCGCGAAAAGCGCCTTGCGGCGGGAGAACAACCAGAGGATGGCCTGCGCCACGCCGCCCCTGGGCTTCGCTTCCGCCGCCGCCTCGCGGGCGTGTTCGAGGAGCGAGCCGTACTCCACGCCCGCCGGGCAGACGGGTTCGCAGGCGCGGCATCCCAGGCAGCGGTCGATGTGGGTCTGGAAGGCGTCCGACGCGGGATCGAGCCGTCCCTCGACCACGGCGCGCATCAGGTAGAGGCGGCCGCGCGGCGAGTCGGCCTCGTCACCGAGGCGGACGTAGGTGGGGCAGGCGGGGAGGCAGAAGCCACAGTGCACGCAGCTCATCAGCCCCTCCTCGTGCTCCGCCAGCGAGCGCGCCAGGGTCGTGGTGGCGCTCCCCGCGCCCGGCTCAGCGGCGGCCAAGCACCACCGAGAGCGTCACTCGCTCCCCCTCCCTGAGCACCACGACCTCTACCCGGTCGCCCGGGGCGTGGGCGCGCAGCGCGTAGGTGTACTCGTACAGGTCGGCGACTTCCCGGCCCGCGAACCCGACGATCACGTCGCCGGCCTGAAGCCCCGCCACCGCGGCCGGGCTCGCCTCGCGCACGCCGGTCAGCCGAACCCCTCCCTCGGCCATGCTCATGTCGGGGATGGTGCCCAGGTAGGGGCCGTATCCCGAGACTGCTGCTTCCGCCGGGGCGTCCTGTGCCGGAGGCGGCGGGGTGGGCGGCGCGCCCACGTCGGCGATCGGGGTCAGGGCGACTACCTGCAACCGGTCGCCGGCGAGCGAGCGGGTGACCCGCGTGACGAGATCGGTCACCCGTTCCAGTCCCGTGGCCTCCACCTTCTCCCAGTCGTCGGAGGGGCGGTGGTAGTCCACGTGGGTGTTGGTGAAGAAGTGCAGGACGGGGACGCCCTTGCCGTAGAAGGAACTGTGGTCCGACGGACCGAAACCGTCGGCATTGAGCGCCAGGTCGAAGGGCGGGTCGAGGGAGGAATTGACGCCGCCCAGCATCCCCGGCCATTCCTCCGCCGTCCCCACCCCGAAGACGGCCAGACGGTTGTCCTGGAGCCGCCCCACCATGTCCATGTTGATCATGGCGACCGTCGAGGGAGCCGAGAAGGCGTCGCTTTCGACGTACGCCTGGGAGCCGAGCAGGCCCATCTCCTCCCCGGAGAAGGCCACGAAGACGACGCTGCGCGCGGGGCGCGAAGAGGATCGTGCCAGGCGGGCGGCCACCTCCATGAGCGCCGCCGTGCCGCTCGCGTTGTCGTCCGCGCCGTTGTGGATCGCGGAGTTGCCCGGCGCGAGCGACCCCTCCCCGCCGAGGCCCAGGTGGTCGTAGTGGGCGCCCACCACAACCACCTCCCCCCGCTCCCCGTCCGACCCGGGCAGCCGGGCCACCACGTTCCTCGCCTCGAGCGTGAGGGGCGTGAGCTCCGCCATCAGCTCGATATCGCCGCCTGCTCTGGCGGTGGCGCGCAGCGCCTCGGCGGCCGCCCCCCGCACCGCCGCGACCGGAATGGCCGCCCGCGGCCGGGTCTCGCCGGCCACGTCGGGCAGGTCGCCGTCGTCCGCCAACAGCACGACCAGGCCGGCGGCCCCCCGGCGCGCCGCCTCGGAGGCCTTGTAGTGCGACTGGCTCTCGAGCGACGTGCCCCCCGGCGAGAGCGGGTCGCCGTCCTCAACCACCACCACGCGACCCTCCAGCGACAGCCCGCCGTAGCCCTCGCCCGCGTCCCCCGGCCGGTTGATGCCGTGCCCCCCGTAGACGGACGCGCCGGCCGCATGCCCGGTGGCCGAGAAGCCGTACGGCCGCCACTGGCCGTCCAGCTCGGCCAAGTCGCCGTCCATCGCGCGCAACAGGTTGTGCGTGCCCAGCGCCGCGCCCCCGCGGATCGGGAAGCTCTGGAAGAAGGTGCCGTCGTCCCCGCCGCCCTCGAGCCCGGCGGCCGCGAAGACCGAAGCGATGTACTCGGCCGCGCAGCGCTCGCCCGCGCTCCCGGAAGCCCGCCCTTCGAGGGCGTCGTCGGCGAGGTAACGCACGTGCGCGAACGGTGCATCCAGCCCCTGGGTGAGCTCGCCGGGAGCCGGACAGGTGGCCACGGACTGGGCGCCCAGCTGCGACCCACCCGCCGCGCACAGGGCGAGCACCCCGCCCACGAACCGGCGCCCGCGCCCGCGCCGCTTTTCCGCGCGGCCCGCGCGCATTCCGAATTGCCACCGCGTATTCCCGAATGGCCACCTCGTATTCCCGTCCGGGTCGGTCACGGCGCTGTTCCGGAACACGAAACCCCGGCCGTCAGTGGATCGAAACTCGAAACCCATGCGTTCTCCGTTGCTGCCATGGACCCGTCGCGTGTCGCGGCTGGGGGCCTGCGCGGCCGGGCATGGTCCCCGTCTCGCGCTCGCCATCCGCCTCGCAGCCCCGCATTCCCGTACTTGCACGGGCGTGCGTCGGGTGGAAATTAGCAGATTATCAACGACTTGGCCCGGAGGAGCCCATGAACCGCTATACGAGAGGGGAGTTTCTCGGCATCGGCGCCGCACTCGCCACCGGCTTCGGCGTGGGCGACTTCGAGCTGCGCGGATCCGACGCGAGGCTCGCCCGCGCGCGCTCCAGGGCGCCTCTTCAGGAGGCGGGCGACGTCACGCCGGACCTCATCCTGGTCGGAGGACGGGTCTACACCGTGGACGACGACCTGCCGCAGGCCGAGGCCTTCGCGGTAAAGAACTCGCGCTTCATTGCGGTCGGCTCGAGCGACGACATCCGCAACCTCGCCGGGCCCGGCACCGAGGTCATCGACGCCGGCGGCATGACCGTAACCCCGGGCTTCATCGACGCCCACCTCCACCCCGCCTCGGGCGGCGTGCGCGAACTCACCGAGGTCAACCTGGACGTACGCTCGATGGCCGAGATCGGCGAACGCCTGCGTGAGGGCGCCGCCGGAAAGCCCCCGGGCGAATGGCTCCTGGCCTTCAAGTACGACGACACCAAGGTGCGCGAGGGCCGCCGCATCACCCGCCGCGACCTGGACGAATGGGTGCCCGACCATCCGGTGCGGGTCTCCCACCGGGGCGGCCACCTCTACTGGTACAACAGCCGCGCCTTCGAGCTCGCCGGCATCACCGCCGCGACCGAGTCGCCCCCCGGCGGCCAGATCTATCTCGACGACGGCGAGCTGAACGGTCTGCTGGCCGAAAACGCCAACGAGCTCTTCTACGGGCTGGTCCCGTCGGGCTCCACCCGCGAGGAGCGCCAGGCGGGCGTGAAGCTTATCTCCGAGCTCGTCACCGCGGCCGGCCTCACCTCCCTGCACGACACCGGCTGCAGCACCGACTTCGCCATCGCCTACCAGGACGCCTACAAGGCGGGCGAGCTGAACTGCCGCATCGCCATGTACGCTCTCAGCGACATGACCGCGGGGCTCAAGGCGGCCGGCGTCCACAGCGGCCTGGGCGACGAGTGGGTGCGCGTGGGCGGCGTCAAGTACACCGCCGACGGCTCCGCGTCCGGGCGCACCATGGCCATGAGCACCCCCTTCATCGGCCGCCCGGACGATTACGGCATCCTCACCATGACCCAGGAGGAGATCCACGAGGTGGTGGAGGACGCGCACCGGCACGACCTCCAGATCGGCATCCACTGCAACGGCGACGTCGCCATCGACATGGCGCTCAACGCCTACGAGCGCGTGCAGCGCATGTGGCCGCGCCCCGATCCGCGCCATCGCCTCGAGCACTGCACGCTGGTGAACCCCTCGCTGCTCGCCCGCATCCGCGACACCGGCTCGGTGCCGACCCCGTTCTGGACCTACGTCTACTACCACGGCAACAAGTGGGTCGAGTACGGCGAGGAGAAGATGCGCTTCATGTTCGCACACCGCTCCTTCCTCGACTATGACATTCCCGTCGCCGGCGCCTCCGACTACGTGCCGGGGCCCTACGAGCCGATGATGGCGCTGCAGTCGATGGTGACCCGCACCGACTCCGAGGGCAGGGTCTGGGGGCCCAATCAGCGCGTGACCGTGAGCGAGGCCCTGCGCATCGCCACCATCAACGGCGCGCGCGCCTCCCACGAGGAGCACCTCAAGGGATCCATCACCCCGGGCAAGCTGGCGGACTTCGTGATCCTCGCCGAAGACCCCCACGAGACCGACCCCGAGGCGTTTCAGGAGATCGGCATCGTCCGCACCGTGGTCGGCGGGCGCACGATGCACATGGCCTGATGCCCGGAGACGCAGCGGGGGTGCTGGCCTGATGCCGGGCGAATCAGCGGGGGTGCTGGCCTGATGCCGGGTGACGCCGCGGGGGTGCTGGCCCGGGAGGCTGGCGCCGGAGAGGCGGGGCTCGGGCTCTCGAGCCGGGTCACCGCCGCCGTGCGCGAGCGCGTGGTAGGCCAGGATGCTGCGGTCGAAGCCCTCCTCATCGCCCTGCTGACGGGCGGTCATGTCCTGCTGGAAGGTCTTCCGGGGCTTGCCAAGACGCTCATGGTGCGCACGCTCGCCAACGCCATCGACACCGGCTTCAGCCGCATCCA
Organism: Longimicrobiales bacterium; assembly: GCA_965208255.1. GTDB lineage: Bacteria > Gemmatimonadota > Gemmatimonadetes > Longimicrobiales > Gaopeijiaceae > BD2-11. Next base: position 4,480,277 of record OZ242324.1, on the reverse strand, counting down.
GTTCACCCCCGACCTGCTCCCGAGCGACATCGCGGGCACCCCGATCCTGGACCCGCGCACGGGCGAATTCCGCGTGCACAAGGGGCCGGTCTTCTCCAACATCGTGCTCGCCGACGAGATCAACCGGGCGCCCCCCAAGGTCCAGGCGGCACTGCTGGAGGCGATGGAGGAGCGCCAGGTCTCGATCGCGGGCGACACTTTTCCGCTGGCCGATCCCTTCATGGTCCTGGCGACGCAGAACCCGGTGGAGCTGCACGGCACCTATCCGCTGGCCGAGGCGCAGCTGGACCGCTTCGCCATGAAGCTGGACATCGGATATCCCTCGCGCGACGAGGAAAAGGAGATCGTGCGCTGGGCGGGAGACCGGGCCGGAACCCCGCTCGAGCCGGTGGCGACCGTGGATGAGGTGTTTCGCGCACGCGAGCGGGTTGCGGCGGTACATGTGGAAGAAGCGGTGCTCGACTACATCGTGGAGCTGGCCTTTGCCACCCGCGAGCCGGCACGGTACGGGCTCGAGGAGCTGGAGAGCCTGATCGACTTCGGCACCTCGCCGAGGGCGTCCATCTTTCTGGCCCGCACGTCGCGGGCGCGGGCATGGCTTTGCGGGCGGAGCTTCGTGCTCCCCGACGACGTCAAGGCGATGGCGCCGATGGTCCTGCCGCACCGGTTGCGCACCACCTACGAGGCCGACGCGCGCGGAATAGGCACCGGCGAGGTCGTTCGGCGGGTGCTGGAGGCGGTGCCAGCACCGTGAGGAGAGGTGCACCGGGTCCCGGCTCGCGGCTGGCGGGGTGCTCGCGGCCGAGGGCGTTCCGCGGTGCGACAGGCTCCATCCGCGCGACCGGGCCTCTCCGCTCCGGGTAGCCGTCGGAGGCCGCCGTGCCCGCAAGACAATCCATCGCGCGCGAGCATCCCCGGGTCTTCGCCGCCCGGGTGAAGCAGATCGAGCTGCGCACGCGCGGGCTGGTGGAGTCGCTCTTCAGCGGCGAGTACCGCTCGGTGTTCAAGGGCCGCGGGCTCGAGTTCTCCGAGGTGCGCGAGTACCAGCCCGGCGACGACTTCCGCTCCATCGACTGGAACGTGACCGCGCGCCGGGGCCGCCTCTTCATCAAGCAGCACGTGGAGGAGCGCGAGCTCACCGCCATGCTGATGGTGGATCTCTCCGGGTCGCAGGACTTCGGGACCGGCTTCGCCTCCAACGCGCGCATCGCGAGCGAGATCGCCTGCATCCTGGCGCTCTCGGCGGCGCGCAACAACGACCACGTCGGCCTGCTGGTCGTCACCGATCATACAGAGCTCTTCATCCCGCCCGACACCGGCCGGCGCCACGCCCTGCGGCTGGTCTTCGAGCTGCTCTCGCTGGAGCCCGGCGGCCGGCGCACGAAGTTGTCGCCCGGGCTCGAGTTCCTGGCGAAGGTGCTGCGCCGGCGGGCGGCGGTCTTCCTCATCAGCGACTTCCTGGTGGACTTCGAGGCCGATCCGCGCCTGGCGCGCATCGCGAGCCGCTTCAGTTTCCAGCACGACCTGGTCCCCATTCGCCTGAACGATCCGAGGCAGATGGGGCTGCCGGATGTGGGTTTGGTGCGGGTCGTGGATCCGGAGACGGGGGAGCGGCGCATCGTCGATACAGGCAGAGCCGCCGCGCGCGAGGCCTATGCGCAGCAGGCCGGTGAGGCGCGCGAACGGCTGACCCGGCTCTTCCGCGAGCTGGGGCTCGAGGTCGTCGAAGTCGGGTCGGAAGAGGACTACGTGCCGGTGCTGGCGGAGTTCTTCCGGGCCAGGGAGCGGACGCCTGGAAGGCGGCGGGGACGGGCGTTGGGATGAAGCGATGGGTCGGTGCGCTGGCCGTGATCGCGTCGAACGGGATGTTCGCGACGGGTGCTCTCGGCCTGCAGGAGCGGGCGGCGGTGCAGGCGGTTCGCGTGTCCCCCGACACCGTGGAGCTCGGGGATCCCTTCACACTCCGCGCGAGCGTCTATATACCTCCGGGCCGGGAGTTGCGGGTGCCCGCCACGCTCCTGCCGGAATGGGGCGTCGAGAGCCTGCGGCCCGTGCGGACCGAGGTGGTCGAGGCGGTGGACGGGTCCCTCCAGGTCGTCCTCGAGTACGACCTGATTCCCTTCGAGATCGGGCTGGCGGCCACGCCGCAACTGGAGATGACGAGTGGGGAGGCGGAGGCGGGCGCAGAGCGAGTTCGCGTGGAGGACGGGCCGGAAGGGAGCGGCGACCCGGCGGACGGCGGCGATGCGCCGATTACACAAATTACGCAAAATACACAAAATACGCAGATTGAGACCCGGACGGGGCAGTCGGCCGGTGCGGACGCGGAGCGGCGACCGGAGGACACCGGGAACGCGGATACCGAGGTGAATCCGGCCACCTCGGACGAATCGGCCGATCCGGACGAACCATCCGTCATCCCGGAAGCGTCGGGCGCGGACGAGCGGCCGCGAGACCGTCTGGTGGTCGCGGGACGGCGGGTTTTCGTGGCCTCGCCCATCCTGCTGGACGACATCGCGCAGGGCTTGCAGCCGAGTCCGCCCGCGGACGTCGTCGGCTCCAGCTGGCACGTCCCGGCGGTGCTGGGCGCCTCGCTTCTGTCGCTGCTGCTGCTCGGCGTGGGGACGGTGCAGGCGCGGGAGTGGCTGGCGGCGCGCGCTGCGGCGGTGGTTCGGGTCGAGGCCCCGCCGGAGACGCCGGAGATGTGGCGGGAGCGGGCGCTCGGCGAACTCGACCGGCTGCTGGCGCGCGGCCACCACCGGGCGGGACGGCTGCGCGACTTCTACGAAGGTGCTGGCGACGTGGTGCGCGAGTACGTGGCGCACTTCGATCCCGCGTGGAGCCGCAGCCGGACCAGCACGGAGCTGATGCGCGATCTGTCCGCCGGGGCGGGTTGGCCCGACGCGGAGGCGCTGGCCCGGGCCATGGGACGGGGGGAGGTTGCGAAGTTCGCCGCGTCCGCGGGCGCGCGGGAGGATGCGGCGGCCACGGCCGAGGGCGACTGGGGGACGATGCGGGCGTGGGTCGATGCTTCGGCGGAGGCGCCGGCGTTCGCGAAAATGCGGGATGAGATAGTGGGGGAACGGCTCCGAGACGGCGCAGCGACCGAGTCGGGGCCCGGCCTGGACGGTGAATCGGCCAGCCCGCGTGGCGGGGTGGGGGGAGCCGGAGCGGTCGGAGTTCAGGCGGATCGGGTTGGCCCGGCGGGAATCGAGGGCGGCATCGGCGGCGCGGGTGTGACCGGGGGGCGGGAATGAGCATCCAGCTAGCCCGCCCGGAGTGGCTGGTCCTCCTCGCGCTGGTGCCCCTCTGGCTGTGGTGGGTGCGACCCCGGCGCACCTCCGGGCTGCTGTTCGCGTCGGCCGGGTCGGTCCGGTTGCGCGGGAGCCGGTTCTGGGCGGTGGTGGATGCGCTCCCGCGCGCACTTCGCGCCGCCGCGCTGGCCTGCCTGATCGTCGCGCTCGCCCATCCGCGCCTGATGCGCGCGCACGAGGAGCCGGTGGAGGGCGGCACGGGGATCGTGGTCGCGGTCGACCTGTCCACCTCGATGTGGGCCGACGACATGGAGGGATCGGCCACCCGCCTGGAGGCCGCCAAGGCCGCGGCCAGGCGCTTCGTGACGGGGCGCGACGACGCCATCGGCCTGGTCACGTTCGCCGGAGAGGCGCTCAGCCGGCTACCCCTCACCCGCGACCGCTACCTGGTGGAGCACGCGATCGACGGAATGGAGGTGGGGCTCCTGATCGACGGCACCGACATCGCGGGCGCGATCGCGGCGGGGTCGGCGCTGCTGGACGCCGCCCCCCACGACTCCAAGGTGCTTGTGCTGGTCACCGACGGGGCGCACAACCGCGACGGCCTGGTGCCCGCCATGGCGGCGCGCGCGGCAGCGGCCGTGGGCGTGCGCATCTACCCGGTCGCGATCGGCCGGCCCGACCCGCCCGACCCGGCTGCCGGAGCGGTCGCCGCCGGCGCCCCGACCCGGCGCCAGCGCATGGAGACCGTGCTCACCCAGGCGGCGCGCATCACCGGAGGGCGCTACTTCGCGGCGGCCGATGTGGTGGCGCTCGACTCGATCTACGCGGAGATCGACCGCCTCGAGACCACCTCGCAGGAGACGCGGCTCACCACCGCGCTGGTGCCCTTCCGCTTCTGGTTGGTGGCCGGGGCGCTGGCGATGCTTCTGGGTGCGGTCGGGCTGCGCGCCTCGCGCTGGGCGGTGCTGCCGTGAGCGGGGCGGCCGGGTTCGGGGCCGGGGCGCCGCCGCACGTGCGCGGTCGCCTGGGAAGGACGCCATGACCTTCGCGCGCCCGATCCTCCTGCTCCTTCTGCCGGTGGCGATCGGCCTGGCCGCCTTCGCGCTGGCCCGGACCACCGGGCGGTTGCGCCGGCTCGCGGAAGGGTTCGGGGGAGGGGAGGCGGCTGGCCGCCTGACCACCCGCGAACTGGTGGACTTTCCCCGGCGGAGGCTCCGGGTCCTCGGCCTGGCGGTGACGGTCATGATCCTGGTGGCCGCCGGGGTGCGCTTTGGGCCGGGGATCAGCCTGAACGCCTCGCGGCCGGTCGACGTGGTGGTCGCGCTGGACATCTCCGCGTCCATGGGGGCGCCGGACGTGCCGGGCGGGCGCATCGGGCGCGCCAAGGAGGTGGTCGGCGCGCTCTTGGAGGCTCTGCCGGGCGAGCGCGTCGGCCTGGTGGTTTTCGCCGACTGGCCCCACACGCTCGCCCCCATTACCGACGACCAGCAGGTGGTGCGCTTCTTCGCCGACTCGCTGGCGGAGAACTTTCTGGGCGAGCGCGACCAGGGCACCCGCGTGACCGCGGCCATCGGCGAGGCGCGCCGGCAGCTCGACGCGCGCCGGGAGGAAGGGAGGGAGCGCGTGATCGTGCTGGTGACCGACGGCGAGGCACACGAGGACGAGTTCGCGGTGGCGGACAGCGCGGCACTGGCGGCCGCGGGTGACGTCAGCATCTGGGTCGCGGGGATCGGCACGGCGGAGGGGGCGGGGTTGGGGGGGGAGGGCGCGGGCGCTCCGGTCACGGGCGAAGGCGGCGCACCGGTGGTGTCGCGGCTGAATGAACGGCTGCTGCGCGGTGTCGCCCGCGCCGGCGGGGGCGGCTACCTGGATGCATCCTCCGACCGCGGCCTGGCCCAACTCGCCGCCCGCTTCCGCAGGGTCCCCGAGGACGGTGAGGGAAGCGGCGGCCCGGGCGACCCGGCGACCTGGCTGACCCTCCTGGCGCTTCTGCTGGTCGCCGCCGACGGCCTGATGGATCGCCCGGGCACCGCCCCCGTGCGACCGCAGCCGGCCGCTCCCGGGAAGTCCCGCAACCCCTGGCGAATCCCCTGGCCACCCCGCCCCCGCGCGCAGCCTCCGGAGGTCCGGCCATGACCACCCGCACCCGCCTGACGCTCGCGGCGACCCTGGCCGTCGCCTTGACAGCGGTCGTCTTTGCCGAGCGCGCCAGCGAGGAGCGCGCCAACCGGCTGCACCGTCGCGGCGACTGGAGCTCCGCCGCCCGCATCTATCGCGCGCGGCTTCAGGAAGAAGTGCCGGTGACCCCACGCGAGCGGGCCTCCGAGGCACCCGCCGCGGCCGAACCCGCAGCGACCCCTCCCTCCCCCCACCTCCACTACAACCTGGGCACCACCCTGCTCGAACTGGCCGAGGCGCCCGACGCGCGCGCCCGCCTCTCCCGCGGCGCGGCCGGCCCCGACGACGAACTACGCTCCCTCGCCTGGTACAACCTGGGGGTGGCGAGCCTGCGCGCCGCCATCGCCGCGCCCGGTTCCGACTCCGCCCTGGTCCACGTCGTGGCCGCCATGGAGGAGAACCGCAAGGCCCTGCGCCTGAGTCCCGGTCGCGAGGAGGCCGCTTGGAACCTCGCCTTCGCCCGCCGCATGCTCGACTCGCTCGACGCCGGCGGCCGCCGTGGCGTTCAGTCGGGCGAGGCCTTCTCGGACGCCGAACTCACCGGAGACGACACCATGGCCGAGGGCGAATCCGGCGAGATCATGGCGCCTCCGGGCATGCTCGGCGAGGAGGAGACCGTCGTCGACCCGGAAGGCGAGGAAGCGCTCTCCCTCGCCGAGGCGGCGGCGATCCTGAACGGCATCCGCCTGGACGGCGAACTCATCAGCCGCAAGCTTCTCGGGCTCGCCAGCCGCTCGCTCTGGGGAACCCGCGCCCGAACCCTCGGCCGCCGCTGGTAGCCCTTCCCCTATCCAGGACCCGACGACCCGCTACCTGCCTTCCGATTCAGACACTTGCGGCGCGTAACGCGACGCGCCACAGTATTTCCGTGAAGATCAGGCACAAGGGACTGCGAGCGCTCCATGAACGCGATGATCGAGCTCGGCTTCCGGCGCAGCTGGTATCTCGGCTCAGGCGCATCTTGTTTCGTCTGCAGGAAGCGACACATGCGCGTAGCGCGGACGCTCCCGGTTTTCGGCTCCATCCGCTGAAGGGCGACCGAGCGGGTCAGTGGAGTGTGCGCGTTTCGGGCAACTGGCGCGTGGTGTTCCGCTTCGAGGGTGGCGAGGCCGTGGACGTGGATCTGGTCGACTACCACTAGCGGAAGGAGAGAGATCATGAGCGGGACCAGCAGCGAGCGCGTGGGACCGATGCGGAATCCCCCGCACCTGGGCGAACTGATCCGTGAGAGCATGGACGAAGTCGGCTGGAACGTGACCGAGACGGCCGCCCGGCTGGGGTGTGAGCGTGGGACCCTGTCGCGACTGCTGAACGCCAAGGCGGGCCTGTCGGCGAACATGGCACTCGCGTTGGAGGGTCTCGGCTGGGGAACGGCCGATCACTGGATGCGAATGCAGGCCAGCTATGAGCTGGGGCAGGCGCGCAAGGCACGCGGATGGCGGCGGGACGTGAGGGCACGCGACCTGGTCTCGCGGTAACGCCTCCCCCCTACGCCAGGTCCGGATGCATCCGGTGCCAGTCGGTCACCATCTGGTAGGCGTGGGCCACGCTCAGGATCTTGTCGTCCGTGAACAGGTCGCCGATGATCGTCGTGCAGATCGGCTGCTCGTGGTCGAAGTCGTCCTCGGTGTTGCCGTCGCCGAAGTCGTAGGGCAGGACCGCCGCGGGATGCCCGGTCTGGTTGGTGAGCCGAGTCTGTCCGGATCCGGTCACGAACATGTCAAAGCCCTCCATCGCCTCGGCCATCTCCTTCATCAGGATGTGGCGGCGCCTGAGCGACTGGACGTAGTCGAGCGCCAGGGTGTCGCGTCCGCGGTGGAACCTGGGCGGGCGCGCTTCCTCTCCCTGCTGGGGCTCGGGGACCTCCTCCAGCACGCCTCCGGGCGCCACGTGGAAGTCGAAAGCGGCCGATGACTCGACGCCCAGAGAGTTGGAGCCGCCCTCGGGCAGCTCCGCCATGGGCTGGGGGTCGGCTCCCAGTTCCGCCAACGTCGCAACGAAGGCTTCGGGCGCATCCTCGGTGAAGCCGATGCGCATGCTGGACAGGTCCGGGTCGCGCTCGAAGCGGAAGGGCGCCGTCAGTGTCGCGGGATCCTTGGGGTCGGAGCCGTGGATGGCGTTGAACACCAGCGCGCAGTCCTCGATGCTCCGGCACATAGGCCCCGGTTTGTCCATGCTCCACGAGAGCACCATGCCGCCGTGGCGCGAGATGCGTCCGAACGTGGGGCGCAGGGCGCTCAGGCCATTCCGCCGTGACGGGCTCACGATCGAGCCCTGGGTCTCGGTGCCGATGGAGAAACCGACAAGCCCCGCCGCAGTGGCCGAACCCGGACCCGCGGACGACCCGCTAGATCCCTGCTCGGGATTCCACGGGTTTTTCGTTTCGCCCCGGTACCAGTTGTCGCCCGACGCGAACTGTCCGGTCGCGAGCTTGGCGATCAGGACGGCGCCCGCCTCGCGCAGACGCACCACCAGCTCCGAGTCCTCGTCGATCACCTGATCCTGGAAATCGGCGGATCCCCAGGTGGTGCGGCTTCCGCGCACGGCGAAGAGATCCTTCACGCCCCACGGCACCCCGTGCAGCGGCCCCCGCCAGCGCCCCGCGCGCAGATCGGCGTCGGCGCGTTTCGCCTCCTCGCGCGCCCGGTCCTCCAGGATGCTCACCGCGCAAAGCAGCGTCGGATCGTGGCGCTTCATCCGGTCCAGGTAGATCTCGGTGAGCTCCTCCGACGTGATCTTGCGCTCGCGAATGAGCGCGCCCAGCCGATGTGCGGGGAGGAACGCGATCTCCTGGGGATCCGTCGGGGCGGGTCCGGGCCACGGTCCGATCTCGATCTCGTGGCGCTCGAAGGGGGACGCCCCCGAATCCTTCCACAGCTTCTCGAGCAGCGATCCCGTGCCTCCCGGATACGCCTGGAACTGGACCGCGGGAGGCTCGCCGTTCCCCAGGGGGGGCAGTTCCTCCTCCTGTGCCTCCTGAATCGTCCGCGGCACGCCGGTCGGCAGCCGGTGTCGCTCGTTCCCCAGGACGATCTCCGGGCGAAGGCTTCCGGCGGCGGCCCCGGCCGCGGCCATCCCCAGAAAACGCCGTCGCTCGATCCCGCCCTTTCGATTCTCTGACATCTCGATCCTCCCTTCTCAGCCCAGGTGGCCCCTGGTCCTGATCGTTCGCGCGCCTCGACCTCGAAGGGCAACATACGGCGCTCCGGTGCCGCGTGCGACACGCGTTCTCCCCGCCTGGTCCCGCGCTGCCATCCGCGCGCCCCGGGGCCCGTGTCGTGCGCTCGATCCGGACGGTCCCGTATCAGCATCGGCGCGCCCGGCGCTTGCCGCGAACAACCACCCCTTGCTTCTTTCGCCCCTGCGAATGAGAATGATTCTCATACGATCTCTCCCAACCATCCCGGACCACGAGGACACGTGCCGCCAGCCCATGCGCCGCTCCGGCCAGCCGAGCCGGACGAGATGTCGGAACCCGAGCGAGGGCTTCCCGCCGACCGGCTTGCCGCCGGGGAGTGCGGGATGATCTGCGACATCGACGGGGATCATGAGGACATCGAGCGCCTCAAGACGATGGGCGTGTGCCTCGGCCGCCGGCTGCATGTGGTGAAGTCGGGCGATCCGATGATCGTGAGCGTCATGGGGACGCGCCTGGGGATCGCTGGGCGGCTCGCGCGCCACGTATTCCTGCGACCCGACGAAGGCTTCCGCTGCTACGAGCGGCACCGGGCCAACTGACCGCCGGGACGTCATGAGCCCCGTTTCCCTGCCTGTTGTTCCCGCCCGGGCCACGGTTCCGATCACGGTCGCGCTGGCGGGCAATCCCAACGCGGGCAAGACCACGCTCTTCAATCAGCTCACGGGGATGCGGGGCAAGACCGCCAACTTTGCCGGCACGACCACCTCGGTGCGGCTCGGCAGCTTCGAGATGGACGGAAGGTCCATCCAGCTGCTCGACCTGCCGGGGCTCTACGGGATGTCGGAGCACAAGATCGAGGAGCGCAGGGCCCGGGACGCGCTGCTGGGCAAGCTGTCCGGACGCCCGCGCCCGCAGGCGGCGATCGTGGTGGTGGACGCAACCAACCTCGCCCGCAACCTCTACCTGGCCGGCCAGGTCCGGGAGCTGGGCGTGCCCATGGTCGTCGCGCTCAACATGATCGACCTGGCCGAGGCGGACGGGCTCGAGATCGACACCGAGTCGCTGGCGGTCGAACTCGGCGCCCCGGTCGTGGCCGTGAGTTCGCGCTCGGGACGGGGCTTCGATCTTCTCAAGCGAGAACTCGCCTACGTGCTGGAGGCGGGCCCGGGAGCGATCCCCGCCCTTCCGGAAGGGATCGCAGCGTGCGGTTCGTGCACGACCTGTCCCCACGAGGCGCGCTATGACTGGGCCGAGGAGGTCGGCACGCGCGCGGTGCGGGCGGCGGGCGGCACGCGTCTCATGTCGCTCCGCCTCACCGAAGCCATCGACGGCTGGCTGACCCATCCGGTCTTCGGCGTGGCCGGCTTCGTGCTCATCATGGCCGCGCTCTTCATCTCGATCTTCTCGATCGCCCAGTATCCGATGACCTGGATCGAGGCGGGCTTCGGCTTCGCCGGCGATGTGTTCGCCAGCATCCTCCCGCCCGGCGACCTGAACAGCTTCGTCGTCAACGGGCTGATCGGCGGGATCGGCGGGGTGCTCGTCTTCCTGCCGCAGATCTGCTTCCTCTTCTTCCTGATTACGCTCCTGGAGGACAGCGGTTACCTGGCGCGCGCGGCGTTCGTGGCGGACCGTCCGATGAGCCGCGTCGGGCTGCCGGGGCGGGCATTCGTGCCCATGCTCTCCGCGCATGCCTGCGCGATTCCGGCCATCATGTCCTCGAGGGTCATCGAGAACCGGCGCGACCGGCTGGTGTCCATCCTGGTGATCCCGCTTCTGACCTGCACCGCGCGCATGCCGGTTTACGTGATGATCACCGCGCTCCTCTTCGCGGATCGCCCCGTGGTGGGAGGCCTGGTGTTCACGGGCGCCTACCTGCTCGGGATGACCGCGGCGGTCGGGATGGCCTTCGTGTTCAAGAGCACCATTCTCCCGGGTGCGTCCAGCCCGCTGGTGATCGAGTTGCCGCGCTACCGGCTGCCGTCGCTGCGCAACGCGTTGCTGACGGCATACGAGCGCGGACGGGCCTTCGTCACCCGCGCCGGCACCGTCATTCTCGGGATCTCGATGGTGCTCTGGGTGCTCGCGACCTATCCCAAGCTGGAGGAGTCGGATTGGGGCGAGGTGGTTCCGGCCGAGACGATCGCCCAGGTGGTGGATCTGCGGGCTGCGGCGGCCGGGGCGGGCACGGGCGCAGAGGCGGAAGCACTCGAGGCGGAGGTGGGCGCGCTGATTTCGCCCTACGGGCTCGAGTACTCGGTCGCCGGTCGCGTGGGCAAGGCGGTCGAGCCCGTCTTCGCCCCTCTCGGCTTCGACTGGAAGATCAACGTCGGGGTGATCTCGTCGTTCGCCGCCCGCGAGGTGATCGTGGCCACCCTGGCCATCGTCTACGGGATAGGCGAAGACGCTGCCGAGGATGAGGAAACGCTCAGCGCGACCCTGAGCGCCCAGCGCCACGCCGACGGCAGCCCGGTGTTCACCACCGCCACCGCGCTGGCCCTCCTGGTCTTCTTCGTGCTGGCGATGCAGTGCCTGCCCACCAACGTCGTCACCCGCCGCGAGACCGGCAGCTGGAAGTGGCCCGCCCTCCAGTTTGGGTACATGACCGTTCTGGCGTGGACGGCGGCCTTCGTGGTGTACAGGGTGGTGTCGGCGCTGGCGTAGGGGCCCTCACCCCACCCACACCACCACCCCCCACATCAACAACCCCACCCCCGCGACCCGGCCGGCGATCGGTCCGCCCGGCGCGAGGTTCTCGATGCACACGACCGCCGCCAGCACGGCCATCCAGAGCAGGTCCATGACGCCCAGCACGAGCGCCAGCGCCATGAGTGCCCAGCAGCACCCCAGGCAGTAGAGGCCGTGCCCCCACCCCATCCCCAGTGCCCCGCGCGGCCCGTCCCGCCAGCGCGTGAGGAACCAGGTCAGCGGGTTGCGGCAGTGACGCAGACAGGCGGCCTTGACCGGTGACAGCTGGTAGAGCCCGGCGCCGACCAGAAAGAACCCCGCGACCGGTGAATCGCGGCCGAGCGGGACGACCCCCGCCACTCCCAGCTGCACCCCCGCCGCGGCCAAGCTGAACAGCAACCACACAGCCAGGTAGCCCGCCAGGAACAGCGCCCCCGACCGGATGCGGGCCCACGACCACGCCCCGGGCGCCAGTGCCGGCGGCGCCCCCGACCGGACCCGCCCACCCCCGTCGCTCAACGAAACCAGCACCCGCACCCACGGCACCGATACAGGCAGCATCATGGCCGCCATCATCCCGAACCACATGAGTGCGGCGAGGGGGAAGGACGTATTCAGGGCCGGCACGGATCTGCAGGCGTTGGTCTCATGTCACGGGGACTGATCGAGACGGTGGCACAACCGGCACTTCCGGGAGCGCCAGATGACTTGTGAGAGGTATCATATTACGATATCATAATTCATGAACCGCAGGCACCGCAAAACCCTTGAGTCGATCTTCCGCCACCCGGTCAGCGGCAACATGCCGTGGCGGAGAATCGAGGCGTTGCTGGTAGACCTGGGAGCGGAGGTCAGCGAGCGGGAAGGCTCTCGCATCGGCGTGAGGCTGTTCGGCGACCGCCGGGTGTTCCACCGGCCGCATTCATCGCCGAACACTGACGCCGGGGCGGTGGCCAGCATCCGGAATTGGCTACGGAGGAATGGAGTGGAGCCGTGAAGAACACCATGGAGATCGACGGCTACCAGGCGGTCATTCAGTTCGATCCGGACATCGACATGTTCCGGGGCGAGTTCATCGGCCTGAATGGCGGAGCGGATTTCTATGCCCCCGATGTCGCGGGCCTCAGGCAGGAGGGAGCCACTTCGCTCAAGGTGTTTCTGAAGATGTGCGAGGAGGACGGCGTCGAACCCCGGAGGTCGTACTCGGGGAAGTTCCATTTGCGCATGTCGCCGGATCTGCACGCGAGCGCGGCAGCCGCGGCTGCCGCCGAGGGGAAGAGCCTCAACCAGTGGATCGCCCGCACGATCGGCGGGGTGCTGCTGCGGTAGCCGGATCTCTCCCGCCCCCCTACCTCCACCCCTGATCCGCAGGCTCCTCCGGATCCGACAACAGGAACCGGATAACCTCCGCATGATACGGCTCCGGGTACTCGAACGCGGGCACGTGGCCGATCCCCGGAAACAGCACCAACTCCGCGTTTGGCAGCGTCTCGGCCACATTACGTGCCGCCGCGGGGAAGTCGCGGCTCAGCCGGTCGTCCGCCCCGCCGATCACCAGCGCCTTGGTCCGGATGTACTGCCACTCGTGGACGACCGGGTCCTCGAACAGGATCTGCCGCTGCGCCGCCCGCACCCGGGCCATCCGGGGCCAGTGGCCGCTCAGCGTGAGCCCGTACTGGACCTTCACCCACGGCAGGTACTCGTTCTTCCACCCGTTTGGGTAGTAGCGCCGGTGCCCCGCCAGCGTCGACTCGTAGGTTGTGCCGTTCAGCGTTGACTCGTACACCGCCTCCGGGTCGCTCCAAGCGCGTCCGTGACGGGTGTCCGTCAAACCGATTTGGTTGGACATGATCACGTGCGAGACCACATCCGGGTACGTCGACGTGAAGCGCGTCGCCACCATGCCGCCCATCGAGTGCCCCAGCACCGCCACCCGGTCGATGCCCAGCTCGTCCAGCAGCGCCTTCGTGTGGCGTGCCGGCATGTGCAGGTTGTAGTGGATGACGGGCTTGGATGAGCGCCCGAACCCGAGCCGGTCCACCGCAATCGCCCGGAAGCCAGCCTCCGTGAGCGCCGCGATGGTGGGTCCGAAGGCCGCGGCGAAGAAGTTCATGCCATGGAACATGACCACGGTCTGCCCGTTGGGCTCGCCCGCCGGCGCCACGTCCATGTACGCCATCCGGTAGTCCTCGCCCATCAGCCGGACGTCCAGGTACTTCACCGGGTACGGATAGGAGATGTTGGAATAGTCGATGGCGGTCGCTTCCCACTCGGGCGGCGGGCTGGCCGGGGGCTCGTCCTGGGCGGATGCCGGGATCGCGGCGCCCGATGCCGCCAGGAGAACGGCGGTGGCGAGTAAAGTTCGGCGGGCTCCGTTCTCGTGATTCAGCATCGGTTCTCCTCCTTCGACAACTTCTCTTGCGTCATTGGGTTACAGCCTTGTCTCCCCGGCACACCCTCAGGTGCGTTCGGGATCCCCGACCCGCCAGGCGAAACGCGAGTGCAGTCCGTGCGTCCCCTCGTTGCGGAGGCGGATGCCGCCGACATCGCCGCGGGTGTCGCCCCGGGCGATGGTCTGCGTGGAGTCGTGGATCTGGTTGAACATGTTCCGGAAGGTGACCGGAAGATCCCGGTCCCACCCGCGGATGTCCTCGACGGAGGCCTGCAGCAGCGAACCAACCCTCACCCGCTTCACCTTGCCCTCATCCTCCATTTCGATGGGGACGAAGCGTGTGGGTAGCCATTCGGAAACGAACCGGGCCAGCACCTCCCAGGGCCCTCCCGCCGTGCCGCTCAGGATGGCTTCCACGGCGTCCCGCTGATCCGGCGAAGCGTCTTCGTCGATCAACAGCACCTCCGTCCAATCTCCCGCGATCATCAGCTGCGGGCACTCGAAGGCGACCACCGCGCGCACCCCGTCGAGGCTCGTGTCGCCGTACCGGCCCTCGTCGAAACGGAGCGCCCAGTAGCCGATGCAGCGCTCGTGGGTGCAGCTCTGGCTGAAGTGGACGTGGCCCGGACAGACCACCTGGCAGTTGCAGCTCTCGAACAGCAGCCCGCGGGCCCACCAGTGGTCGACTCCGGGCAGGCTGCGCGCCTCGTCCACCGTGGAGGGAGTGTCCGCGGCGGGCGGGCCGGACGCGGCTGCGCCGACGGATCCCGCCCGCTCGCGAGACACGGAGCCTTGCTTGGGCCTGCCTCAGCTCGTCGGGTAGAGCTGGGTGCCCTCGAAGGTGTCGAGCCCCGAGGAGTTGCGGTACGTCAGCGTGCCGATGCGGCCGGCGCCGCCCGACATGCGGGCGCAGCCGATCTCGCCGTCCTTGTTGATCGCGACGAACTTCTCGCTGGGCACGAAGTCGAGCCCCACCGCCTGGTACCGGCCCACGATCATCTCGATCGCGTCCTCGCAGGCCTCCTGCGGGGACCGTCCCTCGCGCATGCGCCCGACGATGAAATAGGACGCGCACGACTTGATGACGTCCTCGCCGCGTCCGGTAACCGCCGCCGCGCCCACGTCGTTGTCGACGTAGAGGCCGGCGCCGATGATGGGCGAGTCGCCGATGCGGCCGGGGATCTTCCAGGAGAGGCCGCTGGTGGTGGTGATGCCCGCCACGTCCCCGTTTGCGTCCACGGCCAGCACGTTGGTGGTGCCGTAGTTGAAGTCGTCCTCGCCCGGGAGCCCGCCTGTCTGCCTTTCCGGCCTGTCGCGGACGTGGTCGGGCGGACCCCAGTCGTCCCGCCGCTCGCTGTGGGTCTCGCGCCAGCGCACCCACGCCATGCGCGCATTCTCGGTCAGCAGATTCTCGGCCTTGAAGCCGAAGGAGAGGGCGAAATCGCGCGCGCCCGGGCCCACCAGCATGACGTGGTCGGTGCGCTCCATCACCAGCCGTGCGACCGACGAAGGCGTCTTGATGTCCTCGATCGAGGCCACGCACCCGGCGCTGTAGGTCTTGCCGTCCATGCACGATGCGTCCAGCTGCACGACGCCGTCCTCGTTGGGAAGCCCGCCGTAGCCGACCCCGGCGTCATCCGGATCCACTTCGATGACGTTGGCCCCGCGCTCCACCGCGTCCAGCGCGCTCCCGCCCTGGGCGAGGATGTCCCACGCCTGCGCCATGGCGTTGCGCCCGGTCTCGTTGGTGTGGCTGGTGATGATGAGGGGGGCGCCGGCCTGCTGCCGCCGAAACAGCCCTCTGGGCCAGCGGCCGAGGGTCAGCGCGCCCGCTCCGACGCCGAAGCCCTGCTTGAAGAATCGCCGGCGTGAAGTACCGGAAGCTGCTTTGGCCATGACGTGCTCCTTTCAGTCGATGGGGATGGAATGTCGCGTGTAGTCTGCTTTGCCCGGATGAGCGGCATGTTCGAGAACGGGGAGGATCGTGAAAATCGTAGATCCCGCGCGGAGGGCGGGCAAGGCGGGGAAGCGGAGTCGGCGCGGGAGGCGACCACGGCGTCCACCTGGCCGGCAGGGTCCGGCGCGCGACGAGGTCACTCCACGAGCGGGGGCCGCTCCGGCGGGCGCAGACGCTCGAGGGTGGCGGCCAGGGCGAGCACCGCCTCCTCGCCGGCGGGAGGGCCCACCACCTGGAGGCCCACCGGCAGGCCGCGAGGGTCCAGGCCCGCGGGCACCGACGCGACCGGAAGGCCGGTGAGCGAGAGCACGAAGGTGGGCGCGAACCAGTCCACGTAGGTCTCGAGCCTGCGGCCCGCGATCTCCGTGGGATGGCTCTGGTCGACGGGGAAGGGGGGCACGGCGGTGCACGGCGTGAGCAGGTAGTCGAAGTCGCGCCGCAGTTCGGCGAAGCGATGCCAGAGGTCGCTGCGCACCTGGTCGGCACGACCGAGCTGCGCGGGCGTGGTGGCGAGGCCCGCGCGGATGTTGCCGGCCAGGTTGGGACCCAGCTCGGCGATGCGGTCCAGGCGGTCCTGGTGGTGCGCGACCATCCACTGCCCGCGCAGGTCGAGGAAGGCGCGCCGGGCGTGGGAGAGGTCCAGGTCGATCTCCTCCACCGCGGCGCCCGCCCGACCCAGCTGGAAGGCCGCCTCCCGGCACACCCCCTCCACCCCCGCATCCACCCCCATCCCCGCCAGGTCCGCGCAGTACGCGATGCGGGCGCCGTGTGCCATGCCCGCCCGGGCGGCGGCCGGGAAGTCCCGCCCCGCGACCGGCTGCGGGAGCGGCGACCCTGCCGACGGCCCCGCCACCGCCGCCAGCCCGAGCGCCAGGTCCCCGGCCGTGCGCGCCATCAGCCCGGTGACCATGATGGTGTCCCACGCCCAGTCGGTGGGCTCGGTGGGGACGAGGCCGGGGGAGGGGCGGAGCCCGGTCACCCCGCAGAAGGCCGCCGGGATGCGCAGCGACCCTCCCAGGTCGGTCCCCTCCGCCAGCGCGAACATGCCGGTCGCGAGCCCCGCCGCCCCCCCGCCGGTCGACCCTCCGGCCGAGAGCGACGGGTCCCACGGGTTGCGGGTGGCGCCGAACACGTCGTTGAAGGTGTTCGCCCCCGCGGCGAACTCCGGCGTGTTGGTCTTGCCGACCACCACCGCCCCGGCGGCCCGCAGGCGGCGCACCACCAGCGCGTCCTCCTCCGGCACATGGTCGGCGTACAGTGGGGACCCGTACGTGGTGCGCAGCCCCGCCACCGCCGTCATGTCCTTGATGCCGACCGGCACGCCCGCGAGCGGCCCCGGGTCCTCTCCCCGCGCCAGCCGCCGGTCGATCGCGCGCGCGTCGTCGAGGGCGCGCGGCGAGAGGGTCACCACCGCGTTCACCACCCCGTTGTGCCGACCAATGCGGTCGAGCGCCGCCGACACCGACTCCTCCGCCGACACCTCCCGCGCCGCCACCCGTGCAGCGAGCTCGGCGGCCGGGCAAAAGGCCAGGTCGCGGGCGGCGCTCATCAGGTCGCCTCCATGGCTGCCATCCTCCGCCACATGTCCCCGCTTCTCCGTCGTATATTGTTACGCGCCATACCGAATCCGTATTCTTGCGACTGCGCCCCCCGACCGGAACCCGAACCCGGGAGCATCCATGAACCCGCGCCTGACCCTCCTCGCCGCCGCGGCCTTCGCCACCCTCCTCTCGTCCTGCGCGCCCGGCGCCGGCACCGCGGACGCCGCCCAGTCGCCGCAGGCCGACGACGAGCCGGGCTGGCGATGGAGCGACGAGCGCGTCTTCGCGACCGTGAACGCCGTAAGAGCCGGACGCGATCTGACGCCCGACAGCTGGCCGGGCGGTGCGCGCGCCGCGGTGCTGCTCTCCTTCGACGTGGACAACGAAACCATCCCCATCCGCAACGGGCAACCTACCGTCGGCGGCCTGTCGCAGGGCGAGTACGGCGCGCGCCGCGCGCTTCCGCGGGTCCTCGACGTACTCGACGAACACGATATCCCCGCATCCTTCTTCATCCCTGCGATGAGCATGCAGTTCAACCCGGAGATGCTGGATGCGATTCAGGCCGCTGGGCACCACGAGATCGCCATCCACGGCTGGATCCACGAGACCAACTCGCTGCTGGAGGCCGACGAGGAGCGGGCCCTGCTGGAGCGCGCGGTCGCGTATTTCACCGAGGTCACCGGCGAACGGCCGGTCGGCTACCGGGCGCCGTCGTGGAACTTCAGCCCCAACACCCTCGACATCATCCTCGACATGGACTTCCTCTATGACAGCTCGCTGATGGCCGACGACCGGCCCTACGAGATCGTCGCCAACGGCGAGCCCACCGGCCTCATCGAGCTGCCCGTGGAGTGGATCCTGGACGACGCCCCCCTCCTGAATCCGCGCGGCAACAGCTACAGCGCCCCCCGCGACGTCCTCCAGGTCTACATCGATGAGTTCGACCGCGCCTGGGAGGAGGGCACCATGCTGGTGCTGACCATGCATCCGCACTACATCGGCCACCGCTCCCGCATCCTCATCCTGGAAGGCCTCATCGAGCACATCAACGCCCGCGGCAACGTGTGGTACGCAACGCACCGGGCGGTGGCGGAGTATGTGCAGGGAGGGTGAAATCTGGCACAGCTTATGCATCATCGGGCAACTGCATTCTCGCAGACGGGGCCGGCGGTCCCGGAAACGGGGATTGAAGGAGCGCCCGCGATGGGCGCGGGCGCCGATAAATGGAGACCGCGCGAGGCAATCGCAAAATGATCCTCTAACCGAAAACGTTCACCATCGGGCCGACCGGCGGGCGCCGGTTGTTGTCCGTGACGTTCTTCCCGGCCCTCGTCGGGGCCTGGTTCGCCAGGTCGTGACGGGGGTCGGTGCCTTTTGCGCGACCGGGGGGCATCGTCATCCGCGCGGCGCTCCTCGAACTCTCTTCCACGGACTTCTGTTGCTGGTCCTGGCAACCGCCGGCTGCCGCCCGGGCACGACCGGCCCCACCCTCGCGGACCGGAACCGCGCGCCCGTGGCAGCAGCGTCCATTCCGGCGCTGACCCTGATCGAGAGACAGGTGGTCCTGGTGGAGGCATCGCCGTACTTCACCGATCCCGACGGCGACACCCTGAGCTACGAGGCGACGACGGATGCCGCGGCGGCGCGGGTCATCGTCTCCGGCACGCAGGTCACGGTCACCGCGGTGTCGACGGGGAGGGCGATCCTGACCCTGACCGCCCGCGATCCGGGCGGTCTCGCGGCCACACAGAGCACGGGCGTGACGGTGCGACCGAACCGGGCCCCGGTGGCGACGGGCTCGATTCCGGCGGTGAATCTGGCCTCCGGCGAGACGTTTCCGGTGGAGGTGGCGTCGTATTTCAGCGACCCGGACGGGGGCGCGCTCAGCTACCAGGCTTCGTCCTCGAATCCGCGCGTGGCCCTGGCTTCGATGTCCGGCCTGACGATGTCGATCGCGGGGGTGGCGGCGGGGACGACGACGCTGGCGCTGACGGCCATCGATCCCGGTGGCCTCACGGCGGCGCACGAAGTCACGGTAACGGTCGTGCCCGGTCCGACCCTCGGATTCCGTGACGATTTCGACTCGAGCCTGGAGGCCTGGGGGGTCGAGCAGGCGGACACGGCGCGGTCC
The DNA here is from genome assembly GCA_965208255.1 of Longimicrobiales bacterium. Classification (GTDB taxonomy): domain Bacteria; phylum Gemmatimonadota; class Gemmatimonadetes; order Longimicrobiales; family Gaopeijiaceae; genus BD2-11. The sequence continues at coordinate 4,460,991 of OZ242324.1, read as the reverse complement.
GACGGCGTCCTGGCGCTCACCAATGTCGCCGCGGGAATCGCGGGCCGGGTGAATCGCGCCCTCGAGGCGCCGATCAACTTCTGGGAGGTGCGCGCGCGTCTGGGCCGCACGCAGACGGACAGCGTGGTCGCGTCGGTGATCTTCGTTACGGGACACGAACGGTACACGTGGTACGCACTCGATGTCGGGTCCGGCGTCTCGGTCGGCGGGAACGACACCAACTACCGCTTCTACGTCCTGGATCGGACGCGGTGGCCCCCGGAGAACCGCTGGGTGGTCGTCGAGGGGGCGCATGGGGTCTCGGACGCCGTTCAAGACGGGGCCGGCGAGTTCACGGAGATCGCCGCCTCGCTGGATGACGGCGAGCTGCGCGTGCAGGCCGGCGACACGGAGCTCTTCGCGGTTACCCTGGGCAGCGACCATCCGACTCGCCTGACCGCAGTCGGCCTGTGGGTCTTTCCCCTGGATGGGGCCGAGGCGAGAACCGCGCTCTTCGACTGGGTTGAGGTGAGCGGGACGCACACGGCCGGGGCCGCAACCGCCAGCGCCGCGATGGCCGCGTCGGCACGGATTCCCCGGCTCCCGGAAGTCCGCCCGGGCGGACGATGACGCCAGCGGACCGTGCGCTGCCCCCCAAACGGCGACCACTTCCGTGCGAAAAAGCGGCCGCTTCGCTTTTTCGGGACGCTGCCACGATGTTGCAGACGGGCCGGCTCCGCGGCTCCGAATCCGACCTTCCGACCATTCCACACGGACAAGCTTTGATGACAGGCTCACGCTTCCCATCTGCTTCGGATGTCCACCCGTCCAGCGTTCTGCGGGGACGCCTCGTCCGTCCGCTGGCGCTGCTGGCCATCACCTGGGTCGCCGCCTGCGGCGGAGACGGGGGTACCACCGAGCCCGAGCCGGCGCCGCAGCCCAACCGGCCGCCGGCGGCGTCGGGGTCGATTCCGGCCCAGACCATGACGGCGGGCCAGTCGGCGACGGTGAGCGTGGGCGGTCTCTTCAGCGACCCCGACGGCGACGCTCTGACCTTCACCGCGATCTCGTCCAACGCGGGCGTCGCGAGCGTCGCTCTGTCGGGCACCGACCTGACCATCACGGCCGTGGCCGCCGGCAGCGCCACGGTGACCGTGACCGCCCGCGACCCCGCGGGGCTCTCCAACGCCGCCAGCGGCAACGTGACGGTGATGGAGCCCAACCGGGCGCCGGTGCCGGCCGTGCCGGTGGCGCCCGCGCAGACGGCCATCGTGGGCGACACCCTGAACGTCGACGTGTCGCCCTTCTTCACCGACCCGGACAGGGACGCGCTGACCTACACGGCGACCAGCGCCAACGCCTCAGTGGCCACGGTGACGGTGTCGGGCAGCGTGGTGTCCGCCGCGGCGGTCGGCGCCGGATCGACGACGCTCACGGTCACGGCGACCGACCCGGACGGCCTGTCCGGCTCCCTGAGCGTACCCGTGACGGTCGAGCCCAACCTGCCGCCGGAAGCGACGCAGGACTCGCTGCGGTCGCTCAGCATTCAGGAGCGCAATTCCGAGACGGTGAACGTCGCCTCCTACTTCACCGACCCGAACGGCCAGGCGCTGACCTACGAGGCGGAATCGTCGGATGCGGGGGTGGCGACCGTCTCCGTGTCGGGCTCGACGATGACGGTGACGGCGGTGGCCATCGGGCCGGCGACTCTGACGGTCACGGCGACGGACCCGTACGGGCTGACGGCGTCGCTGACCGGCAGGGTCGAGGTGATCGAGCGGGTCAACCAGGCCCCGGAGTCGCGGGGAGGGATACGCGATATTACGCGGTCGGCAGGGTGGTCGGGAACACTGGAGCTGGAGGATGACACCCCGCTGTTCACAGACCCGGATGGCGATGAGCTGACCTACTCGGCGGAGTCGTCGGATCCGAGCGTGGCTACCGTGTCGGTGACGGGCAGCCTGGTCAGCGTGGCGACTGTCGCGGTCGGGACGGCGACGGGGACCGTGACCGCGACCGATCCGGGAGGTCTCTCGGCGTCGGTTTCCTTCAGCGTAACCACCATTCCCGGCGCAAGCCTGATCTTCCGCGACGACTTCGACGACGAGAGCAGCCTGGAAGACTGGGGGTTCGAGAACGCCGAGGGCGAGGTCTCGGAGGGCATCCTGAGGGTGACCAATACAGCGGACACCGTTTGGGGAATCGTGGGCCGTGAAGTGGACCCTCCCATCACCTCCTGGGAAGTCCAGGCTCGCGTGGGCCGCCAGGCCGACACGATCCAGACCGCGCTGTTCTTCGTGGTGTCGGAGCCCGGCGAGCTGAGCACCGAGGCATTCCGGATCTTCATCGGCACCCGGGTCCTCGACTTTGGAGGGGGCGACACGGAGACGATCAACTACGGGCTTCAGGTGTTCTTCGAGCCGGAGGGTCGGGAAGAAGGCTGGTACTTCATCAGCGGCGACGGAGTGGATTTCCGCGGAATCTCCGATGCCATCAATGAGGGTCCCGGAGAGTTCACGGACTTTACGGTCAGGGTGCAGGACGGGATATTCGCAGCCCTGGCAGGAGAAGAAACGCTCTTCGCGGCGTCCACGGCCGGACTGAGTTTCGGTGACGCAATTACGGAAATCACGCAAGTTCACCTGTGGACCTTCGATCCGGCCCTCACCGCCCCAAGCCTCCTCGACTGGATCGAGGTCAAAGGCGTCCCGACCGAAAGCTCCGCCACCGCCGGTGAACACAGATATCGCACGGTAGTCCCCATGGACGTTACCGGGGATGTCGAGGCGGTCCGGGAGGCATCACCCCGGATCGTGGGTGAAGGACCGGCGCAGCGCTCGCTGACCCCGGGTCGCGAGTAGATCCCTCGCGGTCTTCCGGCCCGGCGCGCCGGAGGTGCTCTCAGCCCAGCAGGGCCGGGAGCACCTCCCCCGCCGCCCCCCGCAGCGCCACCGTGGCGGATGGCGTGAGCGGGGTGTCCTCCAGGTTCACCTCGATGAGTGTCCCACCGGCCTCCAGAGTGGCCAGCGGGACCGCCGCCGCCGGGTAGACCACCGCGCTGGTGCCCACCACCAGGCAGAGGTCGGCGCGCCCGGCCAGCGAGTAGGCGCGGGCCAGCACGTCCTCGTCAAGCGATTCGCCGAAGAGCACCACGTCCGGGCGGCGCAGGCCACCGCACGCGTCGCATCGCGGCAGTGCGTCGCCCAGCGGTTCGGCGGGGAAGCGCGCCGCGCACAGGTTGCAGCGGTCCCGCCCGACCGCCCCGTGCAGCTCGACCGGGAGCGCCGGACCGGCCGCACCCTCGGCCGCCCCCTCCCCCGCCTCCTCCACGGCCGCGCGGGTGTGCAGCCCGTCCACGTTCTGGGTGACCAGCCCGGCGGCGCCGCGCCCGAGGAAGAAGCGCGCCAGCGCGCGGTGGCCGGGGTTGGGGGCGCACCCGGCCAGCACCGACCGGCGCCAGTCGTACCACTCCCATGCGGTGCGCGGGTCGCGCGCGAAGGCCTGCGGGGTGGCGAGCTCCTCCGGCCGGAAGTTGCGCCACAGGCCGCCCGCGTCCCGGAAGGTGGGCACCCCCGACTCGGCCGAGATGCCCGCGCCGGTGAGGGCCACCACCCGCCCCGCCCCCCGCACGAGCCGCTGCGCCCGCTCGAGGTCCGCCGAGGCGCTCACATCCCGCCCTGGATGGCTCCGCCCGCGGCCGCCGCCCCGTACGCCAGGATCGCGAAGCGGGCCCACCGCCCGGCGAGGCCGAGCACCAGGAACGCGGCGAAGTTGGTGCGTACGATTCCCGCCGCCAGCGAAATGACGTAGAAGGGCGGGATCCCCACGAACGCGCTGACCAGAAGGAGCGACCATCCGGCCTGCTCGAGGCGCTTGGCCTTTTCGGCCGCCCGCTCGAGATGGCGCGTCGCCCGGGCCGGCAGCTTCCGGGGCAGCCAGCGCGCCAGCGCGTAGAGCACCGCCTTGGCGATCATCTGGCCCAGCGAACACACCGTGACCACCAGCCACACCTGGCCACCGGGCACCGCGACCGCGGCGGCCGCCACCACCACCTCCGCGTTCACGAACGGCACCAGTCCGCTGGCCACGGAGGCCGCGAACGCTGATGACAGGACCGCGATTTCCAAGGAGGGTACCTCTGCGCGTGATGGTTGCCTCGCCCAACTTGACCACCATGAGGCCGACGTACGATCTTTAATAGCTATGGGTTCAACATAATGGCATCTTTGGAGCGCGGGATGAACCGGATCGGAGGACTTGTCGCAGCCCTGGCGCTGTTGCCGGCGATGGCCCGGCCCGCCTTGGCCCAGACCGAGGATAGGCTCACCACCCTCGACGGCGTCTACACCGAGGAGCAGGCGCTGCGCGGCGCCGAAGTCACCGAGGACGTCTGCCGCGAGTGCCACGACGACGAGGAGTTCGTCGGAGCCTTCATCCGCTCCTGGGCCGGCGCCAGCGTCGCGGCGCTCTACGACGACATCTACTCGCTCATGCCCGAAGACCAGCCGGGGTCTCTCCCCGCCCAGCAGTACTCCGACGTCATCGCCTACATCCTGCAGCTGAACGGGCTGCCTCCCGGCGAAGTCGAACTCGGCGTCGCCCGCGAGTCCCTGGAACAAGTGTTGATCGAGGCCAACCGCCAGCGGTAGTGACCTGTCCGCTGCGGGGCGCTATGTTGGGCTCAGAAAGGCGACGAAAATGGTGCTTGTTGCGACATTCCTGCAGCCGAGCATGAAGCTCTCCAGTCCAGGCCAGGACATCGTCCAAGGCAAAGAACGTCGCTCCAAGGCGAAGATGTAACATCGCTCTGAGACGAGGAGGCCGGAAATGGACAGGTGGCTCTCACGATTCCCTCGCGCGTGGTGTGTACTGGCGCTGCTCGGCGCTCTTTCCGCCACTCCCGCCCTGGCGCAATCCCCCGGCACCATCGACGGAACCGTGGTCGATGCCGCCGACGGCGAACCCATCGCCGGCGTCCAGGTGTTCATCGAGGCGTTGAGCATCGGGGGGGTAACGGACGAGGAGGGGCGGTATTCGATCGCGGACGTCCCGGCCGGAGCGCACCAGCTGTCCACCAACATCCTCGGCTACCTGGGCGCGACCGAGGGGGTCACCGTAGCTCCCGGGGAGGCCACCACGGTCGACCTGCGCCTGAGCTTCACCGCCCTCGAGCTCGACGAGGTGGTGGTGACCGGCACCAGCGCGGAGACGGCGGCCACGGAGCTGCCCTACTCGGTGGCGGTGGCGGCCCGCCGCAAGCTGGAGGAACAGGGCTTTCCGCTCGTGACCGAGTTCTTCAAGGCGCTCGGCGTGAGCCACGGGGTGGTTGGCGAGCGGCAGAGCTGGTACAACGCCAATGAAGTCGCCGCCGTGCCCGAGACCGTGGCCAACGTGAACCTGCGCGGCCTGGGGGCGTCGCGGACCCTCGTGCTGCTCAACGGCCGGCGCCAGGTCTATCTGCCGGCACGCCTGATCGGCGGACGCTACGTCGACATCAACTCCTTTCCCTCGATCGCGATCGACCGCATCGAGGTCCTGAAGGAGGGCGCCTCGGCCATCTACGGGTCGGACGCCGTGGCTGGTGTGGCCAACTTCCTCACCCGCGGCGACTTCGAGGGGACGGAGGTCACCGCCTCGCACGAGTATTTCGCGGGAGGCGGCGACACCAACGTGGGCGGTATCGTGGGACGGCGGCTGGGCGACCGTGCAAACGCGGTCCTGTCCGCCGAATGGCTCACCCGCCAGCAACTGAGCCCGGAGGAGCGGGACTGGGCGCTGCACCCGTACCAGGCGGGCGCCGGCGCATGGTCCTGGACCGGCAACCCGGGCGCGTTCCTAACGCCACACACGACGGGCATGGAAAGCGCCGAAGACCTGGTCGCCGCGCTGTCGGGCGCGCACTTCTCGGACGACGACATCTTCATCGACCCGGCTTGCCTCGACTTCGGCGGCTACCTCGAAACCTACACCTGCCGGTTCCGCTACCAGCCCTGGGACAACCTGCTGGAGCAGAACAACCACTTCCGCGCCTTCGCGGAAATCAACGGCGAGGTGGGCGACAACTCCAGCTACCACATCGAGGGCCTCTGGGCCGAAGCCTCGACGCCGGCCTGGGTGACGACGCCTTCGTTCCCGCCCATCAGCCCCTACGACGGGCTTCAGATCGTCCCCTCGGAGAACCCGGGGCGGCAGGCCTTCTGCGGGCAGCACGCAGCCACCGCGGGGTTCATGTCCAGCGCCGAGTGCCTGCAGAACGACTGGTACTTCTTCGGGCGCTTGGTGGGACACTCCGGGCCCGGCCGCACGCTCGAGCGGAACTCGCGTACCCAGCGGGTGTCGGCCTCCCTGGACGCCGGCGTTGATTTTCTGGAGGGCCACGACAACCGGCTGAACATCGCTCTCAGCTACTCCAGTTCTTCGGGCAACGTGAACCAGCCCGCCGAATACGCCTACCGTAAGTTCCTCGCCTTCCGCGGCTACGGCGGACCCGACTGCGGGGTGGATGTGGTCGCGGATCCCAGCTCGCCCTCGGGCATGGCGCTGGGGCCGACCGGGGGGAGCATGGCGGGGCAGGGCAACTGCCAGTTCTACAATCCGTTCAGCAATGCGCTCCAGCATTCCCAGCAACCCGGCGCGCGATTCGTCACCGAGGCCAACCCCGACTTCTCCCCGGGGCTTGCGAACGACCCCGAGCTGATTGCCTGGATCAACGAAGAGGTCGACGTCGAGAGTGCCGCCGACATGCTGGTAGCCGACGCGACCTTCACGGGAAGCAGCGGTGCGGCCGAAAACTACGCACTGGGATACCAGTTCCGCTGGTTCGACGTGTCGGCGAACCCGAACGACCCCGGCAACCTGGACCTCAACCCCTGCTCGGTGTCCGGCAGCCGCGCCTGCCTGGAGAAGGCCGGCCCGTTCACATTCACCACCGGGGTCTATCCCTACGCCACCAGCCAGACGGTGCACCGGTTCTTCGGCGAGCTCCCCCTGCACCTGGCGGACGAGCGCCTGCACATGCAGCTGGCCGCCAACTACGAGTTCTACAACGTGGCCAGCAGCTTCAACCCGAAGATGGCGATTCGCTACGACATCACCGACCAGTTCGCGCTGCGCGGCTCGCTGCAGACCACCTTCCGCACGCCCTCGGTCGACGACCTGAACGAGGACCGCACGACCGCCCTCGCGTACGTGAACGAGGCGGGCGTCTACAAGGCGGTCGACACCTACGGGAGCGAGGACCTCGCGCCCGAGCAGGCGTTCACCTACAACGCCGGCTTCGTCCTGTCGATCGCCGACGAATCGGGCTTCGTTCCGGTTCAGGTGACCGCCGACTACTGGTCATACGACTTCAAGGACGTGATCGCGGTCGTGCCCTACAACGCCATCACCCGGCTCTACAACGAGGGTGGCGGCGCCAGGGACGCGATCAAGCAGTACGTCACCTGTTCGGACGGGCTCGGCACCGGCACCTGCGACGTCACGGGCATCGAGCGCATCCGCGTCGACCTCATCAACTGGCCCGGCGTCAAGACCTCCGGCTTCGACTTTCAGCTGAACGCTCGTTCCCAGGCCGGAGAGGGCATCCTCAACGCCGGACTCGAGGCGACCTACACGAACAAGTACTCGATCGAGGCGGTAAACGTCGGCGGCGTCGACATCGCGCCCGATTCGGAAGGCGCCGGGCGCCTCAACAAGTACAACCCCATCGCTCCGCCCCTGCCGAGCCTGAAGTCGAGGCTTTTCGGGAGCTACGGCTGGTCCGACTACAGCGTGGTCGGGTACATCAACCACATCTCGTCGTACAAGGACCACGACGAGGAGGGGAGCGAGTACGAGGACATCGGCAGCTTCACGACCCTGGACATGACCGCGCTCTGGCGTCCCTCCCAGGGGATGGGCCTCTCGCTGTCCCTGCTGAACCTGCTGGATACCGCACCGCCCTACGTGAAGTGGGAACAGTCCTTCGACGGCTTCACCCACAGCGCCAAGGGCCGACGCATCAAGCTGTCGGCGACGTATCGGATGTTCTAGGAGCCCGCGGACGACCATGGCGCGGACGACGTTCCCGCGGAAACTCGAGCGGCGGGAGCGCGGCCCGGGGCTGGCCGACGAAGCGAAATCATCCGCGGGCTGGCCGATCAAGCTGTCGGCGAACTTGCCGAGGCGGTCGTTCGTCCGTGACGGTGCGGACCTGACGGCACGCCTGGTCTGAAGCCCGGCGTGATCCCCGGTTCCGGGGGCCGGCGCTGGCTGAACGGCTGCGCGGATTGGCGTTCCGGACGCCCATTCTGCCAGCTATCTCCGTCTTCCAGGCCTGAACTTCGCGTGCCCGGATTCCAATCTTATGGTCCCCTCCTGCCATTGACGGGCGGTCCCTTCTCGCCCTTGACAGGCTGGGGTAGGCAGTCGCCTTTGCCGTTGACCGGTCCAGGTTAGGCGGCCCGGCCCGGGTCCGGTCCCGCGCGGCCGTGCCCGAACTCGCATCCGATAGTCCCATCTTGCCATTGACGGATTCGGAGCGGGTGGTTCTGTCCGGTCCCGCGCGGCCGTGCCCGAATTCGCATGCGGTAGTCCCAATCTACCATTGACGGATTTGGAGCGGGCGGTTGGGCGAAGTCCGGGACCAGGCTGTCGTTGCCCGTCCGCAGGGGTTCGCGAGGCCCCTCGCAGCGTTGGTGCATCGCTTCCACTTCCCGGGGTCTCCAGACCCGACTTCAGCCACTACAGGCCATCCTGAGGAACCGATTTCGGCGGTGTTATATTTGTACGTAACCTATTATCACTTATTGTCTTAGGAGAAAACATGATCGCAGCCGCCGACTTCCGTTATGGTATCGACCGAGCGCCGTCCCCATGGCCCGCGATGGTGCGGGAACGGGTTGGATCCCGACTCGAAGGCGCCCCGGATGGCATCCCGGGCGAAGATGACGATGACGAACTGTATCTCCTCGGCGAACGGATCGCGGAGCTGGCCGCGCGCATCAACGCCGCCGAGTCGCGGATGATGACCCTCATCGCCGACTTCGACCGCCGGGGCGGATGGAAGGACGGCGGTTACGGCTCCTGTGCCGAATGGCTGGCCTGGAGGATCGGCATCAAGATCGGTCCTGCTCGTGAGAGGGTCCGGACGGCGCGCGCGCTGGAGAGCCTGCCGCAGACGGCCGACGCCCTGAGGGATGGGAGAATCTCGTACGCGAAGGCGCGGGCGCTCACTCGTGTTGCGACTCCGGAGTGCGAGGCGGAGCTGCTCGAGTACGCGCGCGCCGGCTCGGCCGCGAAGCTGGAGCAGAGGGTGCGCATGTGGAAAATGTTGTCGCGCGACGAGGAGTTGACGGCCGAGCAGGCCCGGCACCGCAGCCGGGCGTTCTCGATGTTTGTGGACGGCGACGGGATGCACGTGGTGAAGGGGCGGCTCGAGCCGGAGGTTGGCGCGGTGCTCATGCGAGCGGTGGAAGCGGCGTCGGATGCGCTGTTCCGCTGCGAGGGCGGGGCGGCTGCCGATCATGGCGGCGGCCGTGCGAGTGCCGGTAGCCGCGAGGGTGATGACGGCAACGCGCGCCCCGACCCTCAGCAGCGCCGGGCGGATGCGGTGGGTCTGCTGGCCGAGCGGGCGCTGGCAGTGGGATTCGAAGGTGGGGGACCGCGCGACGCCCGCGTCGAATCCGGCACCCGCGCCGAGCGCTACCAGGTCATGGTGCATTGCGATGCGGCGACGCTGGCGGCGGAAGGTGAGCCCGGACGCTCGGACTTGGACGGGATTCGGGTTTCTGCGGAAACTTCGCGGCGCATGGCGTGCGATGCCGCGGTGGTCGGGATGGTCCACGTGAAGGAGGGGGAGGTACTGAACGTGGGGCGCCGGACGCGCACGATCCCGCCACATATCCGGCGGGCGCTGGAGGAGCGCGACCGTGGATGCCGATTCCCCGGTTGCGGCTGCCGGTTCACCGAGGCACATCACGTGAAGCACTGGGCCGACGGGGGAGAGACGAGCCTCAGAAACACGCTCCTCCTCTGCCGGCGGCATCATCGCGCCGTTCACGAGGGGCAGGTCAAGGTATCCGTGAACAGCGACGGGACCGTGCTGTTCTTCACGCCGAAGGGAAGGATGCTGGTCGATGCGCCGAAGCCGCGAGGGAGGGCGGATGCGTGGAATGGAAGCGAGCCGGTTCACGCAGGGAGGGAGCCCAAAGAGGTGGATGCAGCCTTGCCGCCGGTCCCATCGGCCCATCCCGGCGCCACTCTGAGCAATGGACACACCGCGATGTCCAACGGGGCCGCCCTCTATCCCGACTCAGCCATTCCCTGGGCGATCGAGGCGGCCGCCAGGGATGCCATGGAGGAATCTCTGGAGTCTTGAGACTGAGCTTGGGGGGGCTAGCGCGGATTCCCGAGGACTAACGCGGACTCCCGGGGGCGTCGCGCAATTTGAAGACGTAGAGCGCGTTCCCGGAGTTCGGATGGCGGATCTCCGGGGCCAGCAGCCTGGGCACGATGCGCGGGCTGCCGCCGCCCAAGCCGGTGCTGACGGCCAGGTATTGCTCGCCGCGCACCGAGAAGGTTACGGGGAAGCCCTGGACCGAGGTGCCCAGCCGGGTTTGCCACAGCACATCGCCGGTCGCGACGTCGTAGGCGCGGAAGTAGCGGTCGACATCGCCTGCGAACGCGAGGCCGCCGCCGGTGGTGAGCGCCGCGGTGAGGAAGGAGGCGCGCTGCTCGACGCTCCACACCTCCTCGAGCGTGCGCACGTCGTAGGCCGCCAGCTTGCCCAGTCGGCCGTCGGTGCCGGGCATTTCGGCCCAGTCGCGGTCGGCGCCGGTGCCGCCCGAACCGACCTCCATGACGATCTCGCGGCCGGAGATCTCGAGGCAGCTCTGCGAGAGCGGGGTGACGAGCAGGCCGTTCTCGGGGCTGTACGCCATCGCGTGCCAGTTGTGGCCGCCCGCGGTGCTGGGGCACACGGAGATCCAGTCGCCCACCCCGGCCTTCATGATGTCGGCGCGGTAGGTCACCTCGCCGGTCTTTGGGTCGATGTGGTCGAAGACGTTCTGGTAGACGGTCTCGCGGTGCTGGAGGAATTCGCCGGTCTCGCGGTCGAGTTTCCAGAAGATGCCGTGCTTGCCGATGGCGAAGAGAAGCCGCTGGCCGTCGACATCAACCAGCAGCTGTTCGAAGGCTTCGTCGAGGTCGAGCGCCTCGCCGGGGACGTGCTGGCGGTACCAGGCGAGGGAGCCGTCGGCCGCGTTGATGGCCAGGGTGGAGCTGGTGTAGAGCGCCGGGTCGGCGGCGGAGAGGCCGCGGCTGGCGGGCACCCAGGGTTTGGCCTGGGCGGTCCCCCAGTAGATGAGCCCGAGCGCGGGGTCGTAGCTGCCGGTGGTCCACGCATCCCCGCCGCCCCGCAGGTGGAGGGGCAGGTCGCCCCAGGTGTCGCCCCCGGGCTCGCCCGGGCGCGCGATGGTGTAGGTGCGCCACACCTCCTCCCCGGTGTCCGCGTCGTGCGCGGTGATGAAGCAGCTGTCCTCGTGGAAGCGCCCGCACCCGTTGATGCCGTTCACGACTAGCCCCTCCACCACCAGGGGGCCCGCGACGTTGGTGTACCCCTTGCGGGGGTCGGCGACCTGGGTGTCCCACACGGTCTTGCCGGTGCGCGCGTCGAGGGCGACCAGGCTCGCGTCCTTGGTGGACAGGAACACCTTGTCGTCGTAGAGGGCCAGGTTGCGCAGCTGGTCGAAGCCGCCCGGACGGACGTGGTCGGGGAACTGGCGCCGGTACTCCCACAGGAGGTCGCCGGTGGCGGCGTCGAGCGCCTGGATGAGGTTGCCCGGGTTGGCGAGGAACATGATCCCGTCGAGCACCAGCGGGGTCGGCTGGTTGGCCCCGTCGGCCATGGCCCACACCCAGGCCAGCTCCAGGTCGGCCACGTTCTCGCGGCGGATCTGGTCGAGCGGGCTGTACCCCCACGCGTCGTAGCTGCGCCGGTACATGACCCAGTCGGCCGGGTCGGGGTCGCGCAGCATCGCGTCGGTGACGGGGGTGAGGGGGCCGATGCTGCCCTCCACGGTGGTGAGGCCGGTGGCGCGCACGAGTTCGCCGGTGGGGATGGCGGGCCGGTCGGCGGCGGAGGCGGACGCGCCCTCGCCTGCGCGATCGCCGGTCGCGGGGTTGCCGGCTGCGGGGTCGCCGGTCGCGGGATCCGCCGGGTCGCCGGTGGGGTCTTCCGGGTCGGTGGCAGCTTGGCTGGCGGCCTCAGCCCCGGAGGCAGCCCCCGCGCTTGCTCCCGACACGGCCCCGGCGCCCGCGGCCGCATCCGCCCCCGCCAGCACGTCGTCGATCGCCTGTCCGTCGGCGAGCGCGCCAATGTCGGCGGCCGCCCCGTTCGCCGAAAGCAGAAAGGCGGTCACCGCCAGATACTGCGCCTCGCTCAGGGTCCCCGGCTCCTCCGGCGGCATGTCGCGCACGACGGCCAGCAGCTCGCCGAGCTCTGCGCTACGCCACGCGGCACGGAAGTTCCGGCCCGCCAGCTCGGGCGCCTCAAAATCGCCGCTCATGTCGGCGCGGTGGCACTCCGCGCACGCGCGCTCATACACCCCGCGCCCCGCCTCCACCTGCTCGGGAACCAGGCGCACGGTCTCTTGCCCGGCAAGCGGTGCCGCCAGGGCGAGCGCAACGAGCAGCGATGCCGCCAGGTCGAGCGCCATCGCCAGCGGCGCGGCCAGGGCGGGCGCTGCGGCCAGACATGTCGTTCGCATCATATCCATGGCCAACCGCCCGATGTCAGGGGAGAAAAAGTGAGGTGAGTGGGTCGGCAGGAATGTCAGGGATGAGGGAGCGTCCGTAGTCGCCAGTAAATGTCAGCCATTTCACCAGTAGTCATCAGTTCAAGCGGGCACCCGTCCTCAGACCCGCAAATGGCGTCCGCGGGCCAGCCATCCCGTCCGCAGGCCAGCTCATGGCGTCCGCAGACCACCTCATCTCCTCAGTGCGTCAGCGCATACAGCACGATGTTGATCCCCAGCGCGTACGACTCGGGCGAGAACCGGAAGAAGAACGATTCGTCCTCCCCCTCGCGCTCCCAGCCGTCGGCGATGTCGGTGTTGTGGGTCATGACCACCATCGCGCGCCCATTCTCGTCGAAGATCGCGCGGAAGTGCACCTCGGCGCTCTCGAACCCGCGCTCCGAGGTCGCCTGGCGCCCGGTCCGGTACCAGTACTGGATCGAGGGCACCTGAGGCACGATCCGCACCTGGTAGAGCCCGTTCAGAAGCAGGTGATCGCTCGGAACGTCCTGGATGAAGTGATCGGGGAGCACCTCCAGCATGGTCTGCTCCCAGTGCTGCCAGGCGCGCTCGCCCCAGAAGTCGTCCACGTAGAGGAAACCGCCCTTCAGGAGATAGGTGCGCAGGCGCTGGACTTCGTCGGCGTCGAACCCGACCGTCCCCACATCCGACATGAAGACGAAGGGACACTGGAAGATCTCGTCGTCCTCCAGCGTCACCACCGCGTAGAACGGCTCGCCGTCCTTGGAGCGGCTGACCGCGCTGGTGGTGAGTTGCGAGAAGCGCAGGGAGAAGTTGGCGTCGGAATTGGGATAATCGGTGCGCCAGCCCTGGCCCAGCGCCTCGTTGCGCACGCTGCGGTAGGCGATGCGGCAGAACGTGAAGCCGAACTCCGCCGCCTCGCCCGGGTTGGCCATGGGCGCGCGCCGGGAATAGCCGCGTCCCCAGCGCTGCGCGCTCACCGGGCTCGCAAGGACCGCCAGAGCGCCCGTCCACAGCGCCGTGAGGACGACGAGCGCCCTGACGGTCCCCAGCGCGGCCCGGTCGTACATCTAGAAGCGCGACGTCATCAGCCAGACATCGGCGTTGGCCCAGTACTCCATGCGCTCGGCCAGTACCTCGTCGGCGTCCGCGTCCCGGCCCTGGGCCCGGAGCGCGCGCTCCAGCCCGAAGAGCGACCAGCCGTTGTGCGGATGGTCCACGAGCGCGGCCCGGAACACCTCTTCGGCTTCGGCGTGGCGTCCGGCGTCGTTCAGGATGCCGCCCAGCCAGTGGCGCGCCGAGAAGTTAAGGGGCTCGGGCTCGTCGTAGCGGAGGCCGTCCTCGACCTCGACGGCCTCTTCGAGCACGCCCACGGCCCCGTCGACATCGCCTTCGGCGGCAAGCATCTCGCCTTCGAGAATCGCCGCCACGACGGTGATCAGGTCGGTTGCGGAGTGCCCGCGGAAGGGAGCCTCGTCCTCGAGTGCGGTGCGCGCCTCGCTGAGCCGCTCCATGTAGAAGGCGGCGCTGTCGGGCCGCTCCATGCGAAGATGGGCGAACCCGCGTCCGAAGTCCCAAAACCCGGCGAAGAGCGGCTGCTCGGGACGCTCCTCGATCGCCAGCACGTCCTCCCAGCGGCCGAAGCGGACGCCGGTGAGCGATTCGTAGAAGTTGCCGCCCGACACCAGCTTGCCGTACTCGCGCGAGGCCTGCGCCGCGACCGCGCCCTCGCCCGCCATGGAGGCCGCGAAGAGCAGCATGTGCAGGTTGTGCGACGGATAGATGGCGAAACCGAGGTCGTGGTTGGCCTTCTGGTCGGAGTGCCAGGCGTGCGTGTTGGCGATCACCGCGTCATGCCAGCGCCCGATCCGGTTGTAGGTGTGCGAGGGCATGTGCTGGATGTGGCTCGCGCCGGGGATCGCCTGGCCGAGATGGTCCGCGCACGCCTCGGCCTTGCCGGGACGGGTGGTGGGTTCGGTGGCGTGGACGTAGAGGTGGCAGGCGCCCGGGTGCGCGATGTTCATCGCCAAGACACCCTCGAGCACACGGTGGATCTTCTGCACCTCCGGGTTCTCGATGTCCCAGTAGCCGCGCCGGGGCTGGAGCAGCATGAGCGACTCGCCGTAGAAGGTCCCCACCTCCTGGTCCCCGGGGTGCGCCTCCCACACCTTCTCCATGGCGGCGGCGTAGGCCTCGTCGAGCTCCAGGCGCTGCTCGTCGCCCTCGTGCTCGGGGGCGTAGCGCGTGATCATAGCGTCGATGAGGGCCCGCTCGATCTCGGTGCCGGACTCCGCGGCCAGCTCCTTCGCCTTGTGGATGGCGGCGTAGGCGACGGGCGAGTCCTCGGGGAGCATGGCGCCGTTCAGATAGCGGCCCAGCGACCAGGCTTCGCCGAAGTAGCACATGGCGCAGGCGGGATCGTGCCGCTGCGCCTCCTTGAAGGAGCGGTTCGCGTCCGAGGGCGTGAAGGCGTACATGAGCTGCATGCCCTGCATGAAGTACGCCTGCGCGTCGTCGGAGTCGGTGGTGATGGTGCGCGAGTACGGGCCGAGGGCGGAGGAGATGAGCAGGACCTCCTCGCCGTCGGGAGCCGGACCGGGTCCGTGCTCGTCGTGCTGGGCGGAAAGGGGCGCCGATGCCAGGCCGATCAGGACCGGCGCGGTGCTACAGACGCAAGCGAGAAGGAGGCGAAGGCGTTTCCGGGTCATGGCGTGATCTCCTGGAGTGAGTCCGAGGGCTCCTCGTGAAGTGAGTCCGATTCTCCTCGCAAACTGCCCCGATGAAGGGATGTGCGCCAGAGATGTGGGGATGGGAACCGGAGACCCCGCTACGATTCCCTGTCCCTGCGCTCGCCCGCGTCTCTGTACTTGCGCTCGCGCGCGCGAGCCTGGCGCTCGATCACATCGTCGAGCCAGCGCTCCGCAGACTTGCTCTCGCGCCGCGCCAGGTCCTCGACCCGCTCGATGAGGGTGTCGGCGTCGGATCCCAGCATGCGTCGCTCTTCGCCGGCTCCGCCGCCCCGCGGCAAGTCCGGCCACAGCCGTTCCCCCGTCTCGGCGAACCCCTTTGCGCTGTGCAGCCTGAGCCAGCGGTCGAAGCGCGCGCACAGGCGGATGACGGCGTACAAGCGCCGAGGCCGCCTGCCGCCGCCGGCAATCATGTCGATCACGACCGCGACGATCGACAGGCTGATCAGGACCGCATCCTTGACCCCGTCCAGCGCGAGCTTGGCCTGGAAGACCACGAAATCGCGGAAGGTGACCGAGCGGGTGACGACGGGAAGGGAAGAGTTGCCGGGGCGGTTCATGAGGGGACCGTGTTCGAGTTGGAATCGCTCCGCGCCGTGCAGGACGATCCGCCGATCGTGTACACCATCATGCGTGCGCGAC
Organism: Longimicrobiales bacterium; assembly: GCA_965208255.1. Classification (GTDB taxonomy): domain Bacteria; phylum Gemmatimonadota; class Gemmatimonadetes; order Longimicrobiales; family Gaopeijiaceae; genus BD2-11. The sequence continues at coordinate 4,444,868 of OZ242324.1, read as the reverse complement.
TCTACGGGAGCAAAGCGTCCGGGTGTCCGAGACGCTGGAGCCGTGCGCGTCCATGGCCCCGCGGGCCGCCGGCCCACCCGTCCTGGTCGCGGCAACCCCACCGAATGCCCCGACAATACACTAATACGTCGTAGATAATACCCACTAACGTCGGTAGTCATACACCCCAAACAGGGTGGGGTCGCGATATTCGCCACTGGTCGGGTCATAATCACCCAATTTGGGAGGCGCGACAAAACCGGGATCGTGCCATACTGATATTGTCAGGCTCACTTTAGGGGCGAGGCACTGCCGCGGCGGTCGATCGCGCGTCCTGCCCCGGGGCGGTATGGCACGGATGCAATCGGAACGACTGGTCTACCTGCTGTATTGCGAAGACAGCGAACTCGGGGACCGACTGGAGCGCCTGCTCGCCGGTTTGCCGGCCCGGCGAGTGCGCTCCAGCGAGGCGCTCCGGGCGCCGTCCATGAACACCTGCGCGCTGGTCGTGGGAATGGCCGAGTGCCCCGATGAAGAACTCGAACCGCTTCTGTCGAACTTCGGGCCTCTGAGTCCGCCGTGCGTCGTGGTGGCGCATCTGTCGATAGACAGTCTGCGGAGATTGTATCCGCTCCGTTCCGACAGGTTGCGGATCGTGTGGTCGGACGAGGCCGGTAGCCGCCTCGTCGAAATCCTCGAGGAGTTCAGGACGGTGAATCGGGGGCCGATGTGGCGTCTCGGTCTGAGCCTGCTGACCGACAATTCCTTCAGGCCGTCGGTCAGGGCGACGATCAGCCGCACCTGCGGCCTGCTGGATGATGATCCGTTCTCCACTCCGGCCATTCCGGAGAATTCCGTCGGCGAGCTGGCACAGCTTGTCGGCCTGACCGCTTCCACCCTCAGCCGCTACTGGAGGACGGAGGTACCCCTCCGGTGCAGCCTGAAGGAATTCGTGAGCTGGGCCGTTCTGCTGTGGGCGGTGCGTGCCCGCGCGTGGGACGGCTGGGGGGCCGTTGCCGCCCAGGCGGGCATCCGGCGCCGCACGCTGGAGCGAAGCTTCATGCGGCTGGCCCGGTGCAGGCTTGCGGCGGCGGCCGAGGATCCGGAGCGGGTGGTCCGGCGATTCGACAAGTGGGTCGATTCGGTGTGGGATCCGTCCTCCACCAACGGGGCACAGAACGACGACGTTGCGGTGGCGGCGTCCGCCGCCGAGGGGGCGTGACGGTGGCCGCGTCGACTTCCCGGCGCTATGTCGGCTGGCGCTGCAGGCTCTACCCGAGTCCCGCCCAGGACGCGGCGCTGCTCCGGTGCAGGAACGGCCTGCGCGAGCTCGCCGATACGCTGCTCGTCAACGCGCGGCTCAGCTACAGTGAGACCGGGCGGCGGCTGACCATAGCCGAGCTGCGGACGGTCACCCGGGACTGGCGCAGTCAGGCGTTGAGCCGAGGGTGTCCCGCCAGTGCCATCTACCGCGTCGCCGCCGATCTCGACCGGGCCTTTGTTACCGGGCACGTCAAATTACGGGATCGTGGGCATTGAAAATGTCAGGGTTGAGCCCGGTGGCGGGGGTTCGGCCATGGGATGTTGGGCGAAGGCGGGCAAGGGCCGAGAACGGGTTGGCTACCATCGCGTCTCCATTGAACGAAGGAGACGTGATGATCGGAAGAGAGACGCGGGTGTTGTTGCGGCACTATCTGGAACAGGGACTGAGCAAGGCCGCGGTGGCGCGGCGTTGCGGGGTCAGCGAGCGGACGGTGTACCGCTGGATCGCGGCGGGGCAGCTGGACCGGGAGCTGGACGACGGGCCGGTCCGATACGGGCCGAGGCGGCCCCGGCCTTCGCGGCTCGATCCCTACAAGGAGATCATCGAGACCCGTCTGGCCCGGTATCCGGATCTCAGCGCTGTGCGGCTGTTCGAGGAGATCCGGAAGGCGGGCTACGAGGGCGGCTACGACCAGGTGAAGCGGCATGTGCGGGAGGTCCGGCCGCTGCCGGAGCCGGAGCCGGTCAGGCGCTTCGAGACCCCTCCGGGGCACCAGGGGCAGGTGGACTTCGCGGAGTTCAAGACGCCGTGGGGGAAGCGGCACGCGCTGGTCGTGGTTCTGGGCTACTCGCGGCTGATGTGGGTCCGGTACTACGAGCGGCAGACGATGGCCGTGGTGATGGAGGGCCTGGAGTCGGCGTTCCGGTACTTCGGGGGCGTGCCCTCGGAGCTGCTGTTCGACCAGATGAAGGCCGTCATCGTGGAGGACAACCGGGAGGTCGGCGGGCGGCTGATGGAGAACACGGAGTTCCTGCGCTTCGCCCACCACTGGGGCTTCCGGATCCGGGCGTGCCGGCCGTACCGGGCGCAGACGAAGGGGAAGGTGGAACGGCCGGTCAGCTACATCCGGCGGAGCTTCTTCTACGGACGGGACTTCGTGTCGGACGACGATCTGAACGCCCGGGTGCTGGGGTGGCTCGGCAGGGTGGCCAACGTCCGCGTCCACGGCACGCTGAAGGAGCGGCCCGTGGACCGGTTCGAGGCGGAGAGGCCGCACCTAAAGCCCTTGGCCCGCTGGCCTTACCGGCCCGTGACGCCGCTGCGCCCCGAGCCCTCGAAGGAGCGGAACGAAGCGGCGGCGGACTCCCGGTTCGTCGAGGTCGAGCGCCGTCCGCTGGCCGAGTACGGCCGGATCGCGGGAGGCGTGCGGTGAGGCCGCCATCGCGCAGGGAGCGGATCGCGGCCCAGCTCGCCGACCTCAAGATGCCCGGCGCGCTGGAGGCGCTGGACGGCGTGCTCGCCGGGGTGGACGGGGGAGGCACGACCGCGGCCGAGGCGATCGAGCGGCTCCTGGCCGCCCAGATCGAGCTCCGCAACGGCCGGCGCCTCGAAGCCGCCATGCGCTCCAGCCGCCTGCCGTACGTGAAGACGCTGGCGGCCTTCGACTTCGCCTTCCAGCCGTCGATCAAGCGCGAGCAGATCGACGCGCTGCACGAACTCGGCTTCGTCGAGCGCCGGGAGAACGTCGTCTTCCTCGGCCCGCCCGGCGTGGGCAAGACGCACCTCGCGATCAGCCTGGCGATCACGGCGGCTGAGAGCGGCCGCAAGATCTACTTCGGCACCCTGACCGACCTCGTCGACTCCCTCGAGGAGGCCAAGGCCGCCGGCCGGCTCGACCGCCGCCTGAAGATCCTCACCCACCCGGCACTCCTCATCGTCGACGAGATCGGCTACCTGCCGGTGACCCAGAGCGGCGCGGTCCTCTTCTTCCAACTCGTCAACCGGCGCTACGGCAACGGCTCGACCGTGCTCACCTCCAACAAGGGCTTCGAGGAGTGGGGCCGCATCCTCGGCGACGAGGTCATGGCCGCAGCGCTCCTCGACCGACTGCTCCACCGCTGCCATATCGTCAACATCCGGGGCAACAGCTACCGGATGCGCCGCCACGCCGAACTCTCCAAGGCGATCCACCCCCTCGCGAGCCGAGTGGACGCCGAATCGCCTGCCTCGAAAGAGAGCCCCTCATGACGACCTCGCTACCGGCCCGCTGCCCCGCTCCGGTCGCTCCGCTCCCTCCGCGGAGCAGCGCTCGGACCCTGACATCTTCAATGCCCAATACCCTGACATTTTCGATGCCCATTGACAGCCTTCCGCGCCTGGTTCAGCAGGCCAGGACGGCGGGGCCGGCGCGGGTTCCTCCAATTCAAGGACATCGGCCGCGAGCCCGGCATCTACTTCAGCAACCAGGACATCCGCTTCGAGGGCAGTCGGGTGTGGCTGCCCAAGTTCGGCCTGGTGCGCTGGAAGGGTGGGAGGCTGCCCCCGGGGAGGCTGCCGGGGCCGCCCGGACGCAAGACCCTCGGGCTGCTCTCCGGGCGGGTCTGGCTGGATGCGGGCAGCCGCTGGATGCTCTCCTGCCTGTTCGAGTGCGCGCCGCTCACACCCGTCGAGCCCAGGACGGACAAGGCCGCGGTCCGTCAGAACGGCAGCGAGATCACGGTATCGGTGGACGATGGAGCCACCCACGTGATCCGGGAGAGCAAGGCGCTGCGGAAGGCGAGACGCCGCCTGGCGAGGCTCGAGCGGAAGCTGGAGCGGTGCGAATTCGGGTCGGAGGGCCGCAAGCGCACCCTGGCTCTCATGCGCAACCAGGCGCGCAAGGTCCGAAACCGCCGGGGAGACCTGCAGCACAAGACCACGACCGCGGTCGTGCACAACGCCCGCGAGATCGAAGTCGAAGGCGCAAGCGGCGAGCTGCTGCGCCAGCTGGAATACAAGGCGGAGTGGCACGGCCGCCGACTGAAGGTACGGCGAGGCCCGCCGAAACCGGGGCCATGCAGCCCCGACGCGCGCGGAGACCGGGGAGCCGGTCGTTGAAACGTGAATCGCGGACGCAAAGGCCGAAAGCTCTGTAGCCGTCTGCGAAGGCCGGAACGAATCAGGGGTCGATTCCGAGGGAAGGTGAAGATGTTTGCGTCCATACGGCATGGGAGAGCGTTACCGGGGCTCGATCCACGTGCTCTGGCGTGCGGTCTCGCGTTCGTCCGGATGTCCGTGGTGGCGGCGTCCGCCGCCGAGGGGGCGTGACGGTGGCCGCGTCGACTTCCAGGCGCTATGTCGGCTGGCGCTGCAGGCTCTACCCGAGTCCCGCCCAGGACGCGCAGTTGCTCCGGTGCAGGAATGGCCTGCGCGAGCTCGCCAATGAATTGCTCGCCGCCTCCCAGCTCAGGTACGGCGAGACCGGACGGCGCCTGACCCTGGCCGAGATGCGCGCCTTCGTGCGCGAGTGGAAGAGGCAGCCGGAGCACCGGGAAGTCCCCGCCAGCGCCACCTACCGCGTCGCCGCCGATCTCGACCGGACCTTCCGCAACTGGTTCAGAAGGCCCGGCAGACGCGGGGGAAGCGGGTCCCCCAAGTTCAAGGGCATCGGCCGCGAGCCCGGCATCTACTTCAGCAACCAGGGCATCCGTTTCGAGAACGAGCGGGTGTGGCTGCCCAAATGCGGCCTGGTGCGCTGGAAGGGCGGGAAGCTGCCCGGAGGGAGGCTGGAGGGGCCGCCTGGACGCAAGACTCTCGGTCTGCTCTCCGGGCGGGTCTGGCTGGATGCGGGACACCGCTGGATGCTCTCGTGTCTGTTCGAGTGCAGGCCGCTCACCCCCGTCGAGCCCAGGACGGACAAGGCCGCGGTCCGTCAGAACGGCAGCGAGATCACGGTGTCGGTGGACGATGGAGCCACCCAGGTGATCCGCGAGAGCAAGGCGCTGCGGAAGGCGAGACGCCGCCTGGCGAGGCTCGAGCGCCAGCTGGAGCGGTGCGAATTCAGGTCGGAAGGCCGCAAGCGAACCCTGGCCCTCCTGCGCAACCAGGCGCGCAAGGTCCGAAACCGCCAGGGAGACCTGCAGCACAAGACCACGACCGGGGTCGTGCAGGACGCCGGCGAGATCGAAGTCGAAGGCGCACGTGGCGGACTGCTGCGCCAGCTCGAATACAAGGCGGAGTGGCACGGCCGCCGACTGAAGGTACGGCGAGGCCCGCCGAAACCGGGGCCCGGCAGCCCCGACGCGCGCCGAGACCGGGGAGCCGGTCGCTGAAACGCGAATCGCGGACGCGAAGGTCGAAAGCTCTGTAGCCGTCTGCGAAGGCCGGAACGAATCAGGGGTCGATTCCCGAAATCGGCGGGCTGACCAGTCCGCAACGGGAGCGTCGCATGCGCAGCATCCGCCCCGCGCGATCCAGGGTGATGGAACGTGCGGCACCACCATCAGGGAAGGGGAGCATCCGATGAAGACCAACGAGACAGGAAGGCAGATCCCTACGCGGGTGCTCCCCGCGCTCGCGCTCGCGTGGCTGGCCGGGCTGGCTACGGCCTCCCCCGCTTCGGCCCAGTGGCGCTTCGGCGTTACGGCGGGGTTCCCCACCGGATTCGGCGTAGTCGTCGACTATCGCCCTTGGGATCACAACGGGTTGGAGCTGAAGATCGGGGGGGTTCGCGGTATGAGCTACACGTTGCCGGGCGATGCCGAGTCGCGGAGTGCCTCGTGGTTCAACGTCTCCGTCACGGCAAAGCAGTATTGGGGATCCGGCGACTGGGAGCGCCATGTCGGGGCAGGGGTGATCTTCGTCAATGGCGGTAGCTGGCGAGGTGTTGGAGACGACAGGACCGAGGAGCGCGGTTGGTTGTTGCTTACAGCCGTACCGATTGGCCTGGACTGGAAAGCCAGTCGACAGAATACCATCGGCCTGACGGGCAACTTGATCGCCGTTCCCATCCCTTTCCCGGAATTGAGCTATCGGTGGGGCCCCGCCGGTGACGGAACACAGTGACGCAACAAGCTTCGCGGGACACCCAACGAAACGGAGTCTCACCATGAACCGCGTTCTCCCATGCTTCCTGCCTTTCATGGCCGTTTGGGCCTGGGTGCTGGTGCTGGTGGGATAGGCGCGCTCGCCAGGGCCTACCGTAACTTGATCCTCCCGCGGATGCCCACCGTGTGCTGGGCCGCACCCAGCGCGCTCTCGCGCCGCGTGCCCTCGAGGCGCAGCCCGACGCCGGTGCCGAGGTCGTAACGCACGCCGCTGCTGAAAGCGCGCATCCCGCTCTCGCCGAGGTAGAAGCCGCTGTAGGGCGTCCCCTGGAAGCCGGCGATGCCGTAGGCGACCTCGCCGTCCACGTTGGCGCCCATGCCCAGGTCGTGGCCGCCAACTGCGTCCGACACCCCGCGCTCCCACAGTTGGTTGACCCCGCTCCTGTGGTCGCCGTAGGCGGGCGCCACCCGGACCTGCAGCCCCTGGCCGCGGGCCGCCGGGTCGAACATGAGCACGCCGCCCAGGCCCCATTCCTCGTAGCCCTGGCGCGCCGAGATCACGAAGCGGCCGCGGCCCTCCGCAGTCATCCCCAGCCCGGAGTTCGTGTAGCGCAGTCCGCCGCCGACCTCCGCGCTGGTGCCGTTCACGCCGTCCCCGTTGTCGTAGCGCATCCCGCCCTCGAGCACGAAGGCCATCTCGTGCCCGGTGTCGGTGCGGAAGCCCTGCGTCAATTCGAGGGCCAGCTTGGCGCGCTGCATGTCGAGCGTGACGACGCCGATCTGCTCGGTCCCCTGGACCTTGAAACGGCCGCCCCAGCCCTCGGCCTTGAGGCTCACGCCGCCGGTACCCCTCGCGAGCAGCTGGTAGCTTGCGCCCGCCGCGCCCGTGATGGTGCTGGCGGGGCTGGTGCGGAGCCCCTCGCGCTCGTCGTCGACTTCGATGTCGCCCCGGCCGATCCCGGCCGAGCCCCACACCGAGGCGCCGCGCGCGCCGGGGAACCAGGCCACATAGGGATGCGCGCTGGTCATGGTGGTGCCGTAGGTGCCGGCCACCGGCCTCGCGCCCGTCTTGTCGGTGAAGTCGAAGCTGCCCGAGTTGTACGAGCCCGCGACACCCGCCAGGATGTCCGTCCCCACGCGCATGTCCACGCCGACGTGGGCGCTGACCATGTTGCCCTTCCAGTCGAGGGCGCTCGCGCCGGGTTCGCCCATGTAGTGGTACTCGCCGGCGCCCCAGCTCGCCATCTGCATGCTCGTGGCGGACTGCTGCGGCGCGTCGTCGGCGCCGAAGGGCATGAGGAAGGAGGTGCCACCGAAGAGGGCGGCCAGCCCGGCGCCGTCACTCTGGCCGAGACCGATCCCGCCCGGACCCGGCTCCGACAGACTCGCGGCCATCGACGACAGCCCGTTCGTCTCCACGCTCTGCTCCATGCCCATCCCGTTGGCCACTGCGTCGACGCGGCTTGCGATCGCCGAGACCGTGCTCGAGGTCATCGCGGCCGCCACTTGGGGCAGGACGCGGGTGTTGAGCCGGCCGGCCCGCTGGACCGGATCGTCGGTCGCAGCCGAAGCACTCGCCGACGCCGCGCCGGTGCCCGCCCGGTTGATCGCCGAGACCCGGTAGTGGCGCACGCTCCCCGGCTGCAGGCCGGTGTGCGAGAAGGTGGTGGCCGTGGACTCGGTGTTGCGCACGAGACCCGCCCAGACGGCCCCGGTCTCCGAGACCTCGATCCGGTAGCCGCTGATGGGTGCACCGCCGTCGTAGGCGGGCGCGACCCACGCGAGGTCGATCTGCGTGGGCGTGACCGCCGTGGCGACCAGCCCGGTGGGCGCGTCGGGCACGGTCGCGTCGGTGGTCGCGCGCGCGACCACCGACGCACGGCCCACGCCGATCCGGTTGACCGCCGAGACTCGGTAGTGGCGCGTCGTGGCCGGCTCGAGCCCCGCGTGCACGTACGTCGTTCCGGTGGTGCGCGTGTTGCCCACCAGGTCCCGCCAGCTCGCGCCCCCGTTCTCCGAGACTTCGATCCGGTAGCCGGTGACGCGCGCGCCCCCGTCGCTCGTGGGCGCCCGCCATGAGAGCTCGATCCGCGAGGTGCCGTCCGCTTCCGCGACGAGGGTTCGGGGCACGCCCGGGAGGGTCGCGTCGGTCGTCGCGCGTGCGTAGTTCGAGAACGCGCCGGTCCCCGCGGTGTTGATCGCGGCGACCCGGTAATGCCGCGTGGTCGCGGGTTGGAGGTTCACGTCCTCAAACGTCGTCGCGGCCGAACCCGTGTTGCGGCGGATGATGCGCCAGGTGCCGCCCGCGTCGCTCGAGGCCTCGATGCGGTAGCCGAGGATCGGGGCGCCGCCGATGTTGCGGGGTGCGGTCCAGGACAGGTCGATGCGCGAGGTGCCGACCGCCCGGGCCGTCAGGTTGAACGGCGCGCCGGGCACGTCGGGATGCGTGGTCGTCCCCGCCTCGAACGACCACGCTCCGGCGCCCATCGAGTTGATCGCCGCCACCTGGTACCGGTAGGCGGTGGCCGGCTGAAGGCGCGTGTGCGTGAACGTCCTCGCGGTCGAACCCGTGTTGCTCTCGATCGTGATCCACGTGCCGTCGCCGGGCCCGCGCGCCCGGACGCGGTAGCCGGTGATGCGCGCGCCGCCGTCGCTGGTCGGCGCGTCCCAGGTGAGGGTGATGCTCATCGGTCCGGCGCCGCGCGCACGCAGGTTCTGCGGCTGGCCGGGGGGCGCCGCGTTGGTGGTGCCCTGGGCAACGTTGGACCAGCCGCTTCTGCCCACTCTGTTGAGCGCCGCCACGCGGTAGTACCGGGTGGTTCCCGGGGTGAGGCCGGTATGAACGTAGGTGGTGGCTGTGCCGGTCGTGCCGACTGCGACGATCGTCCAGCCTGCGACGCCGGTGGGCGACGTCTCGATCCGGTAGCCGGTGATCGCGCTCCCGCCGTCCGTGGACGGACGCGTCCAGGTGAGCAGGAGCCGGGTGCTTCCTCCCACCGCGCTCGCGGTCGCCCTCAGGCCCGTGGGCGCGCCCGGAGCCGTGACGTCGGTGGTCGCGTGGACAACGCTCGACCACGCGCTCCGGCCCACCCTGCTGATCGCCGCGACGCGGTAGTGGCGGGTGGTGCCGGGACTGAGATCCTTGTGCGTGTAGGCGGTGGTCGTGGACTCCGTGTCCGCTTCGAGCACCGCCCACGGGCTCCTGCCGGTGCGGGACCACTCGATCCGGTAGCCGGTCACCGGGGCCGTGCCCGCGGACGATGGCGCCGTCCAGTCCAGCTCGATGGCCGATGTGCCCCTGGCCCGAGCGGTCAGTCCCCTGGGCGCGTTCGGCACCCGCTCCTCCGTCGTGGCGCTCGCGACGTTCGACGCGTCTCCCGTATCGAAGGAGTTGATCGCCGAGACCCTGTAGTGGAGCGTCGTGTCCGCGCTGAGGCCGGTGTGCCGGTAGCGGGTCGCGGTGCTCCCGGTGTCGCGCACACGCGTCGACCATGTGGCGCCCCGGTCCGTCGACACCTCGATCCAGTACCCGGTGATCGCGCTGCTGCCCCGGTCCAGCGGGGCACTCCAGTTCAGCTCGATCACCGACGCGCCGTCGGCGTCCGCCGTGAGGCCGCGAGGCGGACCGGGCGCCTCCCCCTCCTCGGTTTCATTCTCCACCGGCAAATCGAAGGGAGGCGCGAGATTGCCGGCCTCGTCCCTGAGTGCCCTTGTGCCCGCGTAGTCGTAGGACAGTTCGACGTCGTCGCCGAACCGGACCGCGCGCGCCAGCGTCAGGATCACCTCCGACCCATCGACATCGACCCGCGACACCCGTTCGTCGTCGCGGTCGCCGTCCCGGGTGACGTACACGTCGAAGTTGCTGCCCGAAGGGACGGTGTTTTCGTCGAGATCTTCGTCGAAGGTGACGACGAGTTCCCTGCCGTCCACCTCTGCATCGTCGGCCACGGGAGCCTGGGTGTCGGCGTCGAAACGGTACGTCTCCGCGATGTTGCCCTCGCCATCGTCGTTCTCTGCCGCGTTCGCGCCGATGGTGATGATCACCGGGCCTTCGTAGTCCTCCCGCGTGATCATCGTGACGTAGTAGCTTCTTTCAGAGCTGCCCACGGGCTCCACATCGGAGTCCGGCTCCGCGCCAAAGTAATCGATGTCCGAGAGCGTGAAGCCGGTCACGTTCTGCGAGAACCGGATGTCGAGACGGAACTCCTCGTGCGCGTCCCCGGTCCATCTGTGGCGCATCGACGTGATCCGGGGAGGGACGACGGCCGCGCTGGCCGCGACCGGCCTCGCGACCCGCCGGACGGCCTCCTCCGAACTCCCGAAAGACGGCTCCTGGGCACGTACGTCCGTGGATGGGGCCAGGACCACGCAGCCCACCGCGGCGGCCAAGCAAAACCGGACGGATATCCTGCGCTTGTTCCGAATCATCGTTCCGCCTTTTTCCGCGATGGGATAGTCATTTGTTTATCAGTGTGTCTAGCAGGGTTCGCCAGCATTGGACGGCGATGGCGGTGTGCCAGGCTATGCAAGCCTCGGCGGTACAAGGATGTCTCATGCTGTTAGCAGGATTCGCGCCACATCGCCGCTAAGACATCTTTTGGGATGTGATCACGGCATTTCGCGGCTGCGGTACTTGGGGTTGCGGCCGCGCCGCCTCTTCTTCGGCCGCGGCGTTCGTCGTGCGCGCGTGGCCTTCTTCCTTCGTTTCGGAAGTTTCTGGTTCTTCGGCGGACGCCACTTCCTCATGGTGCGATGCCCTCTTCCGAAATGCCCCCAGGAGGCGGTGATCGTCTTGGAGGGAAAAGCTCGCCCCCGCCCGGCAAACCGGGCGGGGGCGCTCTTACTGCTGCCGGGAACTAGCCCGGGTTGAGGTTAGGGAGCCGCAGGAGTCGTGAACGTCTCCTCCACCATGGTGTCGTCGTTGTCCGTTATGCGGACTTGCACCGTGTAGCTGCGCTCCCGCCAATTGTCGGCGGTCACCCCGGTGATGTCCGTCAAGTTGATGGCCTGCGGCGAGGTTGCGGTGGTCCAGGTCGCGTCGCCAATGACCGAGGACCTTTCGACGCGGTACTCGTAGGTCAGCGTGGTCGGGTCGGTTTCAACTCCGTTCACCGTGCCGGGGTTCGACGGAGCTTCCCACGTCACCGTGTACAGGAAGTCGTCGTCGGCGGCATCAGCGGTCGGGGCTGCCTCGAGATTCCTCACCGCACTCGGTGCGTCGTCATCGTCGAGGATGACCAGCGAGACGTCGGCGGGCTGACTGTCATGATCGTCGGCCAACGCAGTGGTTCCAACAGTTACCGCACCGCTCACGGTCACCACCGTGTTGCCGGCATCGTCATCGTTCGACACTGCCGTGATCGTGACTTCGCCCGTGCTTGTTCTTGGATCATCTGCAGCGGCACTGAATGTCAGCGTCGTGCCGCCCAAGGTCGCAACCGCGGGGTCGTCGATCGACACTTCGATCGTGACGTCCTCGTCGAACGTTGTTCCACCGACCAATGTAGCTGTCACGGTGCTCACGCTCTCGTTGACGTCTCCGGTATCGTCGTCGTCCGACTCATGAATCGTAGACGGCGTAAGGCTCAATCTGAACTGCCCGGGCGGGGTATCGTCATCCGTGATCGTGAGCTCATCGCTCTTGACGTCGATGTCGTTGCTCGCAGGCTCCGTAATTCCGCTCACGGTTACATCCCGCTCGCCTTCATAGACGTTGTCGTCGTTGATCGCTGTGATGGTCACCACTCCGGTGCTCTCATCATCGCCCTCGTCGAAGAACAGCCTCGTGTTGCTGCTGAGCTCCACCTCAACATCGAGACTGCTGCCCACGCCCACCACCACGTAGAAGGCGCTCTCCGCCGCACGGTTGAGCGTCGCGGTTACGGTGCTCTCGCCGCTGTCCTCGGAGATCTCGTCCGGACTCGCTTTCAGCGTCACGACCAGATTGCCGCTTGCGGTCACGGTGACCGTGATCTCCTGGGTCGCCGACATCGGGGTGGTGGTGGCGTCGGTCGCACTTGCCTTCGGACCGCTCGTCGCGTCGACCTCAACCTCGTACTTGTTGTCCGGGTCGTCTTCGTCGTCGTCGAAGGCCGGAGGCGTCACAGCCCAGCTCAGGACGCCCTTCGAGGTGATCGCGAACATCTCCGAATCATCGCCGCCGGACACGCTGTATCCGGTGACCTCGTCGTCTGCGTCGTCGTCCACCGCCTTGACGGTGCCGATCGTCCGCTTGCCTTCTCCGACGCTGAAGCTGGCGCTGCTGGTGAATCTCGGAGGCCGGCCGTCGGCCGAAATCGTCGCCTCGATGTCGCCAAATGCCAAGGTCTGGCCGGGAGCGACGGTTACCCGCTTGACGCCATTCGGATACTCGTACGCGTAGCCGGCGCTGGTACCCTCAATGTCGTAGGTGCCGAACGGTACGCTGAGCCTGAAGGTCCCCGTCCTGCGGGTGGTGTAGGAATCTGCGGCACTGGACGCACCTACCAGCGTCGCCTCGACTTTGACGCGCTCCACTGGAATGCTATCCGCGTCGAGCACCCTGCCGGTGATCGTGGCGTGGTCGTACGCGGTGAAGTCGATTCCGTCGATCTCCGAGTCGGCCACGGCCGAGACCACGTGTGACGGGGGTGCGAACGACATTCCATCGGCCGATGCGGTTACCGTGACGGTTCCGCCAGCCTCAAGAGCCTCCACCTTCGCTTCGTAGCTGCCGTCGGAGCCCGTCACCAGCTTGCCCTTGTTCTTACCCGAGGTGGGCAAGCCGACCAGCTTCGAACCGGTCACCGAGATCCTGACACCGGAAACCCCGTCGCTGCCGCCGGACATGGTCACGGTGCCGCTGATCGTTGCGATGTCGGCGGCGCCCTCGACGGTGAGGTCCTCCGCCATCACCAGCTCGTTCGCCGTGAATCCGGAGATCGTGTCCATCTTCTCCGAGAATCCCTCGCCGGAGAGCGTCACGATCATCGCGTCGTCGCCGTCCTCGTCCTCACCGGCGCCGAAGCCTTCCACGATGAAGCGGCCGTATTCGTCGGTCACGTCGTACTCACCGTTGACGTCGACCTTCACGCCTTCCGCGGCCTGGTCGTTGCTTTCGAGGGTCACGTACCCGTAGAGGACACCCGTCGTCGGCGTCACGTCGATGTTCAGGTGGCCGTCGTCGTCGACCTCATCCGAGAGCAGGAACTCCTCAGGCAGCTTGGCGCCACCCATCCCGGCCGTCGCCACCCATCCGTCCGAAACACTGAGGGCGTAGACACCGTCGGCCATGTCCTCGAAGTCGAACCCCAGGGTGGCGTCGCCGTCCTTATCGGTCGAGTTGTGGGAGTTGCCCTCGTTCACAAGGTTCTTCCCTTCGACCGCTTCCATGTCGACCTCGATGTCCTTGACCGCCACCGGATCCTTGGGATCTTCGGTGATCTCGTGCGTATCGAAGCCGTCGTCATCGTCCAGCTCGACGCCGTTCTTCCACACCTGGCCGTCGACCGAGTAGGTGTTGACGAACGCAAACGACGAGCAGTCGTCGTGGTCCTGGGGCGCAGTTTCCTGCAACGGACAGAGCGTCACCGTGGGGCTGAAGCCGCCCATGTCTCCGAACGCGCCGCCCAGCACGCCGTTGTCTTCGAGATCCTCGTAGGTCGCGAGCTCGTCGGGATCGAGAACCATGACGTCCGCATCGTCGGCCGCTTCCGCGGTGACGATGACGTTCATGCCGGCCGGCAGGTGGCTGAACGTCAACCCGCCCTTCTTGTCGTCCTTCGTGTTCTTCGACGCATCCCACATCTCGTCCGTGAACGCGGCGGAGCGGCCGCTGTCGTTGATGTAGCGGACCTCGACGTCGACCATTCCGGACACCCTCTCGTCGCCGCCCAGCACATTGCCGGTGTAGCCCATGACCTGGTCGCGCTCATGGTGCACGTAGACCTTGAGGGTCTGGGTCGTGTACTGCACCTCGATCGTGCCGATGTCCACGGTGCCGGCCAGCGTGAGTCCGGTGTGCCAGTACGGCGCCCGCTCTGATTTGAATTCCTCGCCGCCGTCCAGCACGTCGGGCTGGATCGCGTGCGAGGCGACATCGAAGGCGTATAGCCTCGGCAAATCGGTGGGGGCCAAGGTCTCCGCGAAGACTGCCATGCCGTCCGCATCCAGCTGCGCGGGCGCGTCTTCGAGCTGGGTGAGGGTCGAGTCGGTCGGATCGACGATCGCACCGCCGATGAACCAACCGCCGAGCGGCTTTCCGCTATCCGGATGACCCGTCTCAACCATGGCGCCGCTGAAGCTCACATCGACGCTCAGGTTGAGGATGTTGGCATCGTTGACCACCACAAGGTCCAGAGGCATCGCCCCGGGCACCGGCACCGGGTGCACCGGCGACTGCGGGTACCACGTCACGGCCTGCAGGCCGGCGGTCGGGGCCACGAAGTAGCCATCCGCGGAGACCGCCATGTGGACCGTGTTGTCGCTCGTGCCGTCGCGTGCGATCCGGATCGGCGCATAGGCGCCGTGCTCGCCGGCTACGGTCGTGCCGCTGGCGATCTTGGTGTCGCCGGCCGCATCCGAGAAGAGATCGACGCTGGCGCCGGGAATCGACGGGCCGCGAGGATAAGGCTCGCCGCCGTACAGCGTGACCGCGACGTTGATCGTCGTGTGGGTGATGTCGATGGGAATGGCCTGCGTCGCCTGGTCGCCGACTCCGATTTCGACCGTGTACCCGTCTGCGGGCCCGCCGAAGTCATAGTCCCGCAGTATGGCAGCTGCCTCAGCCGGCAGTGCGGGCAGCAACGCGGAGAGCGATCCAACCCTCAACTGGTACGTACCCGCGCGCAGTCCCGCGAACGAGATCTGGCCGGTCGCGAGGCTCAGCACGCCCGACGTCATCTGATTGACTTCCGGGCCCACCAGGGTCACCGGCACGGGCAGCGCTGCCGGCACGGGCACGCCCAGCCCCTGCAGTGCCTGCACCATGGCAGCCGACGGGAAGGCGTCCTCGCCCTCGTCGTGCATGTTGTTCCTGCCGTCGGACCCCTCGTCGATGAACAGCATCGCCGTGAGGCTCGCTGACGTGTCGTGTGCGCCTTCGAAATTCACGATCGCCGACTCGTCGTCGCCGACCGTCACGTCCTGGCTCATCGAGTCGAACACGTAGGCCGCGCTCTCGACCGCGATCGAGACCGTGTAGTCGCCGGCCGCCAGGCCCGCGAACGCGTACTGGCCGCTCGCGTCCGTCATCGTGCTGCGGCTGTCATCGCCGCCCGCAAGGGAGACCTCGATGTCGCCGAGGCCCATGCCTTCGACGCTCACCCGGCCGCTGATGCCGGAGGTGCGGAGCAGGACGCCGGTGAACGACACCGTGCCGGTCTCATCCAGGTCCACGCTCACGTCCTGGGAGGTGGCCGCGAACTCGTAGTCGCGGGGATCGAAGTCCGCGATCGAGACCGTGTAGGCGCCGGGGCGCAGTTCTTCGAACCGGTACATGCCGTCGGCGTCGGTCATCATGGTGTAGCTCTCGTCGGCGGGACCGCCGGACAGGGTGACCGTCACCCCGACAAGGCCCTCACCTTCGATGATCACCTGGCCCTCGACCGCGGAGGTGCGGATGAAGTGGCCCGTGAAGTCGGCCTGGCCGACATCGCCGACCTCGACCGCGACCTCGACCATCACCGTCTCGAAGGAGACGTCTTCGGGGTAGTCGCTGATCGTGACCGAATAGGTGCCGGCGCGGAGCCCGGTGAACGCGAACCCGCCGCTCATGTCGGTCTCCATGGTCTCGCCCATGGCGTGCTCGCCGCCCAGCGTGACCGTCACGCCTGCCAGCGTTTCGGGCTGGCCGTCGCCGCCGCTCATCATGGCGTCGGCTGCTACCACGTTGCCGACCACCGCGGAGGAGCGGATGTACTCGCCGGCGAAGGTGAGTTGGACGTTCTGACCATCGGTGGCGATGGTCGCGGACTGCGTCACGTCGGCGAACGTCGCATCCTCGGGGTAGCCGCTGACGGTGACCGTGTAGGTCCCGGCTTCCACGCCCGAGAAGGCGAAGTTCCCACCCGAGCCCGTCGTGGTGGTAGCACCGGACGAGAGGGTGGCGGTGACGCCGCTGGCGGCGGTGCCTTCAATCGTCACCGCCCCGGAGATGGTCCCTACGGGGGTCGGCGGCGGCGGGGGCTCCACAGGCGGTGGAGTGCCCTCGTCGCAGGCGGTGAAGGCCAGGGCCATCAGCGTTGCTGTGGCGAAGAGCTTGAGTCGATTCATGGAATCTCCTGAGTGGTGGAAATGAAAACCGGCCTGGAACGGCTGGACAGAGTCGCGTGCCCTCGGATAGGCAAAGGTGGTGCCAGTATTGGAACTTCCTTGTTTGGCAAGCAGTTACGGGACTATCGCACCGCACTGCGGCACCCCGTTGCCGCGAAGATTCGCGGATAATTGACGCTGATCACTGTTTTCTGACGCGACGATAGTTGTGTCCATATACGACGAAACGTGTCCTACTGTCCGGAAACCTATTCCCGGAGGCGGTTCACCCGGGGGCATAAGATAGCGCCTCGCCTGTCGCCGGCATATACGACAAGCCACGGCATGACACAGGACAATAGCGCGCAGTCACCGGCTCATGTGTGACTGACCCGTCGCGCCATATACCTCCCAAATGGGAGGCGCTAGCGGAGGCTGCAGTCCCCACATTTCAGGGTAGTATTGTGAGCCCGCAGATCTTCAGGGAGACGCGAAGGGGGCGTTGCATGAGTGATGAGCATCTGTACGAGCGCGTCATCGAGTCGATACACGCGGCTGCGCTCGGGGAAGCGCGCTGGCCGGCGACGGCATCGCTCATCGCCGAGGTCACCCGCACGAAGGGCAGTGCCCTGACCTTCGGCGAGGGCGATGGGCCGGCCAATGCCGAACTCTTCTTCCTGCGGCTCTGCCACGGCCCGCGCCGGCGGACGGATCTCGAGCAGAGGTATCTGAGGGACTACTGGATGCGTGACGAGAGCGTCCAGCGCATCGCGTCGATGCCCGAAGGCCAGCTGGTGCCTACCGGCGATCTCTTTACCGAGCTCGAGAAGAGGACCTCCTCCGCCTACAACGAGGCATGGTGCGCCGCCGAGATGCAGAACGGCCTGAACGTGCGCCTGTGCGGGCCGGGCGGGTCCCACATCGTGTGGAACATCGCCAACTCGCTGGCGCCCGATGGCTGGGAGTCGGACCAGATCGACATCATCGAGCGCCTTCTGCCGCACGTGCGCCAGTTCGTGCACGTGCGCAAGGCGCTGGCGGATGCCGCGGCGCTTACGAGTTCGCTCACCGGGCTGCTCGAAAGCAGCCGGCCGGGCGTGATCCAGCTGGACCGGAACGGGCGCATCGTGGCGGCCAACGTCCAGGCCGGCCGCCTCCTGGGGCGGGATGAAACGCTGTCCGACAAGGGGGGTGTCCTGAGTGCCCGTTCCCGGCAGGAGGACGATGTCCTGCAGCAGTTGCTGGCCGGGGCGCTGCCGCCGCCCGGCGTCACGGCATCGGGTGGCTCGATGACGATCGAGCGCCCCGGCGCCCGCACGCGGCTGGTCGTACAGGTCACGCCCGTGCCCCGGCGCGAGCCGGGTTTCGGGTCACAGCAGGTAGCCGCGCTGGTGCTGGTCGTCGACCCGGAGAGCCGGCCCTCGATCGATGCGGGGATCGTGGCGGATGCCCTGGCCCTGACCCGCGCCGAGAGCCGGCTGGCCACCATGCTGGCGAAAGGCGGGAGCGTGCGCGATATCGCCGCCCGGACGGGACGCTCGGAGGGCACCATCCGCTGGCACCTGAAGAGGATCTTCCGCAAGCAGGGCATTTCGCGGCAGGCGGACCTGGTGCGGCGGGTGCTGTCGCTGGAAGGCCTGCCCCGCTCTCGCCCCCTCGAGAAGCGCTAGGATCCGAACGAGAGAGCGGTTATCACCCAATTTGGGAGGCGCTTGCGCGTGATGTCGCCCCCATATTCAGAGGGTATCGGCTTCGAGCCGCGCGGGTGCTCCCGTGCGAGCCGCCCGGTGACCGCCAGACCAGGCCATGGGCCAGGGGGAGCGCCATGTCTCGCCAGGACCTGTTCGACCGCATCGTGGGGATGACGCACAAGGCCGCGCTGGGCGATGTCCCGTGGACGGTGCCGGCTTCCATGATCAACGAGTCCATACGGACGCACGCCAACAACCTCGTGATCTACGAGGGCCGGTCGCCGTCCGAGGTGGAATTCTCCTTCGTCCGGAGCTGCTACGGCAGCCGGCGCCGCAGGGACCTGGAAGAGCGGTACCTGACGCACTTCTTTCATCAGGACGAAGCCGTACCGCGGGTCATGGTGCTGCCTGACGGCAAGTTGACCCCCACCGGCCAGCTGTACACCGAGCAGGAGAAGAAGACCTCCCCCGTGTACAACGGGTCGCGCAGGATCCGGGACGGCCTCTACGTGCGCCTGGACGGACCGGGCGACTCGAACATCGTGTGGGGCATTGCCGACTCGACCGAACCCGGCGGGGGCTGGAGTTCGACCCAGACCCGGATGATCGAGCACCTGGTTCCGTACGTTCGCCGGTTCGCGCGCGTGCGCACTGCGCTGGCCGACGCCCGGGCGCTGGGCAGCTCGCTCGGGGAGTTGCTGGTCAACAGCCGCTTCGGCGTCATCCTGCTCGATCGGCGTGCGCGCATCGTGGCCGCGAACGACCTGGCGCGCGGCCTTCTGCGGCAATTCGGAGGGCTGTGCGACCGGGGAGGTTTCCTGTCCGCCTCCAGGGTCGCGGAAAACGACGCCCTGCAGCGACTGCTGGCCCGCGCGCTGCCGCGGCACGCCGGTTCGGCGGCGGCCGACTCGATGATGATCGGGCGCCTCGGCGCCCGGACGCGGCTGGCCGTGCACATCACTCCCATGGCGGAGCGCGCATGGGATCCGCGCGCGCAACGGGTGGCCGCGCTGGTGCTGGTCGCCGACCCGGACAGCCGGCCCCGGATCGATGCCGGGCTCGTGGCGAAGGCCCTGATCCTGACACCGGCGGAGGGCCGGCTGGCGACCCTGGTGGCCGCCGGCCGGACCGTGCGTGACATCGCCGCGGAGACCGGGCGCACTGAGGCCGCCGTCCGCAGGCAGCTGAAGGAGGTTCTTCGCAAGCAGGGCGTGTCACGGCAGGCGGAGCTGGTGCGGCGGGTGCTGTCGCTGGACAATATTCCCTGGTCTCGCCGCTGGGCGCGGGGGCCGGGTTAGTCACGGCAAGGGAAGTCGCATGAGTCGTCAGAACCAGTTCGACCGTATCCTGGGAACGCTGCACGAGGCGGCTCTGGGCGAGGTCCGGTGGGCCGTGCCGGCGTCCCTGATCAACGAGGCGGTGCGAACGAACGGCAACAACCTGGGGATCCTGCACGGCAAGCTGCCACCCGATGTGGAAGTCTCCTTCGCCCGGTCCTGTTACGGCAGCCGCCGCCGCAGGGACTACGAAGTACGGTATCTGACGCATTTCTTTCATCGGGACGAAGCCGTCCCGCGCGTCATGTCTCTGCCTGACGGTCAGCTGACCCCCATCGGGCAGCTCTATACCGAGGCAGAGAGGAAGACCTCTCCCGTATACAACGGGTCGCTCAAGATCCGGAAAGGCTTCTATGTGCGCCTGGACGGGGTGGGCGGATCGTCCATCGTGTGGTGCATCGCGGAATCGACGGAACCCGGAGGGGACTGGCATTCGGCCCAGACCCGGATGATCGAGCGCCTCCTGCCCCACCTGCGCCAATTCGTGCGCGTGCGCGCCATTCTGGCCGATGCCGGGGCGCTGGACAGTTCGCTCGCGGAGGTTCTGGAAAGCGACCGTCTTGGCGTCATTCAACTCGACCATCGCGCCGGCATTGTGGCCGCGAACGACCGGGCGCTCGGGCTCCTGAAGCGAGGAGGAGGGTTGTCCGACCGGGGTGGTGCCCTGAACGCCACTCTGCGCGTGGACGACGATGCCCTGCAGCGGCTGCTCGCGCGTGCGCTGCCGCCGTACGGCGCCCGGGCGTCGGCCGGCTCGATGACGGTCGGGCGCCCTGCCGCACCGACGCGTCTGGTCGTGCACGTCACGCCCGTTCCGAAGCGCGAACGCGAATTCCGCGCACGGAGGGTTGCCGCGCTCGTTCTGATCGTCGACCCCGAGGGCCGGCCACGGATCGATGCCGGGCTCGTCGCGGAGGTCCTGAACCTGACTCCGGCGGAGAGCCGGTTGGCGACCCTGGTGGCCGCCGGGCGGACCGTGCGTGACATCGCGGCGATGACCGGGCGCTCGGAGGGTACCGTGCGCTGGCACCTGAAGAAGATCTTCCGCAAGCTGGGGATTTCGCGGCAGTCGGAGCTGGTGCGGCGGGTACTGTCGCTGGAGGGGTTTCCCCGGTCTCGCCGTCCCTGAGGGGCGGAATCGCACCATTCGTGGCTGTAAGTCACCCGATTTAGGAGGCGCGACCGTGCGGCGCACAGCAATATCGTTATCCGTGGAGGAATTATGGGGCAGCGGCTTCCCATCGTCCGAGGGAGGACAGCAAGAACACCATGGGAGCGCACCCGGTGCACCTCTTGCGGGATTCCGGCCACCCGAAGCGGGCCTGGTGTGCCCAGGGAGGGATGGACCACCATGCGGGGCGCGTGCGTGAAGCGACGTGCGCTCGGTGTCTTCAGCTCGCGTTGGAGTACTACGGCGCCCAGCATGACGAATCCTGGAAGCAGGTCCAGGACCTGATGGGCCGTCAGGCGGAAGTGTGGTGCTCGCAGGAACCCGGGGAGTCGATCGGGGAAGTCCGCGAATCGGGACACCTGTCGCAGCTCAAGGCGGCGGGCATTCGTCTCGCCAGGTCGTGGCGAAATGGGAGGAAGCGTCCCCGAGCGCCTGCACGGACCGGCGTCAGGAGAAGGGCGGCCGGCTAGAAGAACCAGTTCGCCGACAGGAAGAGCACGCGCGGCAGTGCGCCGTACTCGGAGGTGAGCGTCCAGGTCGCGCCGCTGGCCGACGCCGGCTCGTCGCCGAAGCCGAAGAAGGCTCCCAGGCGGAGCGCAAGGCTCTCCGTCGCCGAGTAGCTCAGGCCGGGAGAGAGGAGGAACGACCCGTCGCGCAGGCTGCCCAGCCACAGCGCGCTCGCGGATACAAGCGGGTGGAGCGGGTACGAGAGCTGCAGCACGCCGGTGTCGCGGCCGAGCACCTGCAACTCGCTCTGGGTGAAGGCGCGGCTGGTGGCGGCGGCGAGGAGACCGTCCGGGGAGGTGGCGCCGAGGCCGTCGTGCTGGTACTCGATGACGACGTAGAGGTCGCGCTGGGCGATGAGGAAGGTGCGGTCGAGCCCGATGGCGGCGCGGGCTGCCTTGCGGCCGTCCAGGTCGCGCGCCGCCACCTCCGCCCTGAGCGCCCACAGCCCCACCGCCCCGCTCAGGAAGCCCGCCGCGCCGAATGTGTCGTGGACGATGCCCGCCCAGCCCCCCACGTCCCAGCCGGCGGCGTTGGTGCTCGCGCGACCCAGCAAGGTGAGTGTTTCGCGCTCGCCGATGCGGGCGGGGCGGGCGACCACCTCGAACTGGGTGAACGCGCCGTGGTAGTAGCGGAGGCGCGCGGCGTCCACCCCGATGCGGTATTCGCGGAAGGGATCGGCCGGGTCGAACGGGGAGAAGGGGTCGGCGGGGGTGAGGACCAGGGTGGTCGCCCACGACACCGGCTGCCGGCCGACGGTGAGGTCGGCGTTGATGCCCAGGTCGAGGCGGAGGTTCAGGCGGTCGAACCGGTGCCGCCACTCGGCGCGCTCACCGGAGTGGATCTCGCCGCCCAGCGAGAACCAGTCGCCGCCGGAGACCGCCCCGGCCGCGGTGAAGAGCTGGGCACCGGGTGCGCCAGCCTGACGTAACGTCAGGGTTTGCTCCCAGGCGGCGTCCAGGCGCACCGGTCCGGGCGATGCGTTCCACATGAGGCGCAGGCGCTGCACGTCGGACGCGCCCGCGGGGCCGAGCACGCTCTCCTGAACGTGGGTGCCGACGTTCAGGTAGTAACCGGAGAGGCCCGGCTGCTGGGCGGGGGTGGGGTGGGGGAATGAAGCGAGGGCAAGAAAGGCAGCAAGGACAAGAAGGCGGTGGG
The DNA here is from genome assembly GCA_965208255.1 of Longimicrobiales bacterium. Taxonomy (GTDB): domain Bacteria; phylum Gemmatimonadota; class Gemmatimonadetes; order Longimicrobiales; family Gaopeijiaceae; genus BD2-11. The sequence continues at coordinate 4,422,510 of OZ242324.1, read as the reverse complement.
GAAACAGCACGTCAGGTGTCGAGGTCGCTGAACAACTCTTCGACGCTGCCGAACCGCTGGCCCTTGCCCTCCTTCAGCTCCTTCGCGGCCTCGAGGGTGGCTCGGTTCGGCACCGCACCCTTTACCACATCCTCCGCAACGCGGCCATCCACCAGCCGGATCAGCCGCCCCGCGCGCTTCATCACCCGGGGGTCGTGGGTCGAGAAAACGAAAGTGGTCCCCTTTTCGCGGTTGAGCTTCTGCATCACGTCGAGGAGCGCCTCGGCGGTGGTCGAGTCCAGGTTGGCGGTGGGTTCGTCGGCGAGCACGAGCGCCGGCTCGCCGAGCACCGCGCGCGCCACCGCCACCCGCTGCTGCTGGCCGCCGGAGAGCTTCAGCGGCCGGCGGTGCTCCATCCCCTCCAGCCCGATCTCGTGGAACAGCCCGAGCACGCGTTCGCGCCGCTCGCGCGCGGGCACGCCCTGCAGAAGCAGCGTGAATTCGGCGTTCTCCATCGCGGTCAGCATGGGCAGGAGGTTGTAGGACTGGAAGACGAAGCCGATGTGGTTCTGGCGCACGCGGGCCAGCTTCCGGTCGGGCAGCGCCGAGAGCTCCAGGCCGTCGACCCAGACCTTCCCGCGGGTGGGGCGCGTCAGGCCCCCAAGCATGTTCAGCACGGTGGTCTTGCCGGAGCCCGACGGGCCCGCCATCGCTACGAATTCTCCGCGGTCCACGGCGAGGTCGACCCCGCGCACGGCCTCCACCGGCCGCGGCTCCTGCGGATAGACCTTCCACAGCGCCTCGGTCCGAACTGCGTGTTCCGTCGCCATCTATTCCACCTTGACCGATTCAGCCGGATCCAGGCGGGCCGCGTGCCACGCCGGGAAAAAGGAGGCCGCCAGCCCGATCGTCGCCGTCAGGAACACGCTCTGCACCACGTGCTTTGCCTGGATCACCGGAACCATGACCGGATCGAAGGCGATGCCCCCGAAGTTGATGTCGTCGGGCATGAGCCCCGAAAGGTCCATCCCGTCGCGGAAGAACACGAACACGATGGCCATGCCGAGCGCCACGCCCACGATCCCGCTCGCGGCCGTGAGCAGCACGCCCTCGATGTAGACGACGAGCCCCGTCTCGCCGCCGCTCAGGCCCAGGGCCCGCAGCAGCCCCAGCTCGCGCTTGCGGTGGAGCACCGACATGAAGATGGCGTTGAGGATGGCCAGGGCGACGATGATGAAGAGGATGACGTGGAAGGCCCAGTCGCCCCCGTCGTCGAGCTGGAGCGCGGCGTAGAGGTCCGGCAGCGACTCCTGCCACCCCACGACCTGGATGCCGTCGGGACGGGTTGCCGAGCCCATCTCGTCGCGTACCGGATCGGTGAAGGTCGAGTGGGGCAGCAGCACGGCGACGCTGGTGGCGCCCTCCACCCCCAGCCAGGCGCGCGCGGTGGCGAGCGGGATGTGCACCAGCGACTCGTCGAGACCCTGGACGCCGGTGCTATAGGTTCCCACAACGCGCACCAGCTGCCCCTCGATGTCCCCCGAAACGGACTGCGCCGTGAGCACCATGCGCGACCCGGTGCGGACGCCCAGCCGCCCCGCCAGCGCCGCGCCGATGTAGGCGTGCAGGCGGTCGCCGTCCTCCAGGTAGCGACCGTCGACGACTTCCTCGCCGAGCTTCGAGAAGGCTGGCTCGACCGAGGGTGCCACGCCCACGATGAACAGCGGGAGGGCGCCGTCGGGCGTGGACGCGAGGCCGCGGGTCTCGACCCGCACCGAGGTCAGCGGCGGCGCGGTGGCGAGCGCGCCCGAAAGCTCGACTTCCGCCAACGCGGCCAACGAGACGTCCAGCTGGGCGGGCGACAGGCGGTCGTCCAGGCTCTCGCTGTCGCGGTAGCCGGAGGCGGTGAAGGCGACGTGCCCCTCGCCGAGCCGCACGCCCGCGTCGATCCAGTCCTCGTGGGCGCCGTCGGCCAGGGAGCGGGACCAGATCAGGAGCGCGAGCCCGAGCGCCATGGCTGCGGCGGTGAGGGCGCTCCGCCGGAGTTCCCGGCCCAGGTTGCGAATCGCCAGCCAGGTGAGGGTGGGGAGACGGCCCATCAGCGGTTGGCCAGCGCGTCGGCGGGAGGCACGCGCACCGCCCGCCAGGCGGGCAGGAGCGCCGAGACGATCCCGGTGGCCACGAGGGCGATTCCGCTCGCCAGGGGTCCCGCCCAGGAGTACTCGACGGTGAGCAGGGGCCGGACCGCCGAGCCCGCGAAGGAATAGGTACCGACGTGGCGGCTCAGATCGATGGGGTTCTCGTGGATGAAGATCATCAGCGGCGCGGCCACCAGGACGCCGGCGGCGAGCGAGATGAGCCCCAGGAGCAGGCCCTCGTAGACCACGATCCGGCCGATGGCCCCGCCCGGCGTGCCCAGCGCGCGCACCACCGCGAACTCCCGGCGGCGCTCGAAGGTGGCCAGCAGCATGGCGTTGGCCACGCCGAAGACGGCCATCCCGAAGATGAAGGCGGCGACGTAGACGTTCATGGCCCCGAAGTAGTTGACCATGAAGTACAGCTGGTCCTGGAAGATCGACCAGGGTTCGGTGCGGAGTCCCGGTGCGATCCCGGCCACGGCCTCCCGGATCGCCGCTGCCGCGGGCTCAGGCTCACGAATGTTCACCACCGAGATCGCCACCTCGTGGATGCGGCCCGGGTCCATCGCCATCAGCTCCGCGAGCGAACCCAGCTCGAGCAGGGCGTAGCTGTCGTCGAGAGCCCCGACTCCGACGCTGAAGATGCCGGCGACGGTGAACAGGTCGTTCCCGGTGGAGCCGTCGGCGGCGGGGGCCACCAGCACCACCTCGTCGCCCACCCCGGCCGCGACCGTTTCGGCCATGCCGTCGCCCATCGCGATCTCGCCTGGCCCCGGCATGCGACCCTCGACCAACGAGCTCGCGAAGCGGCTCACGGCCTCCTCGCGGGCCGGATCGACGCCCACCAGCACGCCCCCCACGGTCTCGTCCCCGGAGCTGACCAGCCCGCCCCCGTAGAGCCGCGGGGCGGCTCCGACGACCCCGTCCCGGGACTCGACGGCGGCGAGCAGCGCCTCCACGTCGAGGCCCTCCCGGCCGCCCATGGTGTCGTGGATGCTCCGTTCGGGCTCGTAGTCGTCGGCGTGGATCTGGACCTGGCCGGTGACCACGCGGGTCCCGTTGGCGACCATCTCCTCCACGATGCCGTCCATGTACCCGATCATGAGCACGGAGGCCACGAAGCCGAAGGCGAGGGCGGAGGCGGTGAGGAGCGTGCGCCGCCGATTGCGCCACAGGTTGCGCCAGGCGATGCGCCACCAGATGCGGCTCATGTGGCTCATGGGGCGGTTTGGCCCGCCCCGGGACGCGGCTGACATCGGGTCACGTCGGCAAGCGCTCGCGCACGCGTGCGTTCCTTCATCAGCGTATCTAACGCGCCCGCAGGTTGCGCAGGCTGAAGAAGCTCTCGTCGACGTCGATGTCGAACTCGAGCTCGAGGTAGATGACCACCGTCCGTTCGGCGGCGTCGGCGGGCTCGATGACCATGCGCGCAGGGACGGTGCGGCCGCCCATGGGACCGAAATCCGAGAAGGTGATGGTGCGCGACAGGGTGCCGTCCTCGTCGTAGTAGCGCGCCCACAGCGGCATGCGATCGCCCTTGCGGATGGCCTGTTCGATGCGGCCCCAGATCACGGGCGCCTCCGGTTTGGGCGTCAGGGTGAAGTCCCAGATCTCGTCACCGTCGCGCTCCCCCTCGAAGGAGATGACGATGTCGTAGTCCTCGATGATGCGGCTCTCCTTCACCAGGTCGTCGTTGGTGAAATGCGAGCCCATCCACGAGCCGAGCATCATCGAGGGCGGGATCTTGATGGTGCGGTCGGCGCGCGGCAGGTAGTTCCAGACCTCGTTTTCGACCTTGAGGGTGGCGGTGCCCGCCTCGCGCGGCGGGCTCTCGACGCGAATCAGCGAGTACTCGGTCCCGAGCGACCAGACCTGCATCTCCAGCGACCGCGACCAGTTCTCGGTGTCGATCTCCATGCGCATGCGGCCCGTGCTGGACTCGCCACGCATGAGGCGGTCAACCTCGTCGATGATGGCCAGCACCTCGGGATCGGTCTGGGCCGCGGCGGGGGCGGGAGCGAAGGCGGCGGGCGCCAGGACGGCCGCCAGGGCTGCCGCGCGGACCGTCCGCCGGAGCAGCCGGAGCGCGAGCCGCGGGACGGAACCCGAACCGCCCGGCGTCCATGCCGTTGGCCCCGGCCTCGCCGGCCGCACGTCGTTCATCTTCATCATCCCTCCCCCATGTGTGGCATCCCGGACATCCGATCCCACCCTATCTCCGGATACGTTGCACCTCCAGCAACCGCCTGCGCACCTCGTCGGCCCTTCCCGCCGCCTCCAGATCGCTCCACAGGCGCTCGATGGTGGCTGCGTCCACATACCCCGGAACCGTCGTACGCCATCCCTGCTCGGCCCGGTACCGGTCCACGGCATCCACCGCGTCCTGGGTATAGACGTTCCAGTCGTCATCCTGGGGCGCGACGTCGTCGGCGTCGGGACGGAAGTAGCCCAGCTCGTGGAGCATCAGCTTGAGCTGGTAGACGTCGCGGCCCACCTCCTGCTGCAGGGTGCGGAAGCCGAGGGTCTCGGAGATGTTGTCGTAGATGCGGCGCATCTCGGCGAGCGGGTCGGCGTGCTCGCAGACGTTGATCTGGACGGTGAGGCCGTCCTCCCGGCGGGCCATGCCGGGGCGCGGATCGGCTACGATGACGGCGGCGGACTGGGCCTCGCCGTGACGTGCGTCCCCGCCCACGAGGTGGCCGGCCTGCAGGGCCTCGATAAGCCGGTCGGCCAGGTGGCGCGGCGCGCCCTCGCTGGACTCGAAGCTCTCGGCGACCGCGTCGATCACCTCGGGGCCGACGAGCGTGTTGCCCTGGGCGACGTAGCTCGGCCCCGCGCGGTGCCCGGCCCAGTTGCTGTTGGTCCCGGTGTGCTGGGCGGAACGGCCGTCCACGCCGATGACGCCGATCTGGCGCCGGGCGGCGTTCTCGTCGACCGCCAGGCGCTGGGCGAGGGCATCTTCCGGCGACACCCCCTGCTCCATCAGGTCGAGCAACTCGTAACCGTACTCGGTGCGGGTCGACGCCTGGGTCGCCACCGCCCCCACTCCCGCGCGCACCCAGGGCACGCCGTTGCCCACGCAGGCGTTGCGGGTGGTGACCGCGACCCCCGACTCCCCGGTCGCGGGATCGATGGCCGCGATCGAGAAGGTGTTGAAGATTAGTTCCTCGCCCGTGCCCCACGCCGCCGGCTCCTGCGCGCCCGCGCGTGCGGCAGTCAAACCGGTTTGTGCGGCCATCAATAGGGCGAGCGGCATCCACTTCGCCTTGCGTGTGCCGGCCATCTTGTTCCTCCTGACGATGTGCTGAGATTGTCCCCGCCAAGGTAGGCAGCGACCGGGATCGAACAAAGATGGTTGCCGGGCGGAAAAAAAGATTGCCCACCGGCGACATCCGACGTAACATCGGCTGCAACCACGAATGCCAATCCGTTAAAGGAGGTTCGATGCCCGCGGTAACGATGAAGGTCAACGGGGTTTCGCGCTCGGCGGAAGTCGAGGGCCGCACCCTCCTGGTCGACTTTCTGCGCGAGAAACTGGCGCTGACCGGGACCCATGTGGGGTGCGACACCAGCCAGTGCGGCGCCTGCGTCGTTCACATGAACGGCCAGTCGGTGAAGAGCTGTACCTGCCTCGCGGTGGATGCCGACGGGGCCGACGTAACCACGATCGAAGGGCTCGCCAACGGAGCGGACCTGCACCCGATGCAGGAGGCCTTCCGGGAGCACCACGGGCTGCAGTGCGGGTTCTGCACGCCGGGGATGGTGATGAGCGCGATCGACCTGGTGAACAACAACCCGGAGCCCGGCGAAGGCGACGTCCGGCACTGGCTGGACGGCAACTTCTGCCGGTGCACCGGCTACCACAACATCGTCAAGTCGGTGCTGGCCGGCGCGAGCGCGATGGGAGGTGGGTCATGAGCGACAACGGAAGCAACGGAACCGGTTTCATCGGCGCGAGCCTGAAGCGCAAGGAGGACGCGCGCTTCCTCACCGGGCGCGGGCGCTACACCGACGACATCAACCTGCCCGGGCAGCTGTACGCGCACCTGCTGCGCTCGCCGGTCGCGCACGCGAACCTGGCCAGCGTCGACACCAGCGCGGCGGAGGCGGCGCCGGGCGTCCACGCGGTGTACACCGGGGCGGACATGGACCATGTGGGCGGCGTGCCCACCGGGTGGCTGATCCACTCGAAGGACGGCTCGCCCATGGTGGAGCCGAAGCACCCGGCGATGGCCGTCGGCAAGGTGCGCCACGTGGGTGAGATCGTCGCCATCGTGGTCGCCGAGACCCGCGACCAGGCGCGCGAGGCGGCGGCCCTGATCGATGTCGACTACCAGCACTTGCCCGCGGCCGCCTCGCTGGAGGCAGCCCGCGCGGACGGCGCGCCGAAGGTGTGGGACGAGGCCGACGGCAACCTGTGCTACGACTGGGAGGTGGGCGACCGCGCGGCCGCGGAGGCGGCCATCGACGGCGCCGCCCACGTGGTTTCCATCGACGTGGTGAACCAGCGGCTGGTCCCCAACGCGATCGAGCCGCGCGCCGCCATCGGCAACTTCGATCCGACCACCGACGAGTACACCCTCTACACCACCAGCCAGAACCCGCACCTGATCCGGCTGCTGTTGGGCGCGTTCGTGCTCGGACTGCCCGAGCACAAGCTGCGCATCGTGGCGCCCGATGTCGGGGGTGGATTCGGGTCGAAGATCCCGCACTACGCGGAGGAGGCGATCCTCACCTGGACCGCGGGCCAGCTCTGCCGGCCGGTGAAGTGGACCTCCGACCGCTCGGAGGCCTTCGTTTCCGACACCCAGGGCCGCGACCACCTCAGCACGGCCACCCTGGGGCTCGACGAGGACGGCAGGTTCGTGGGGCTCAAGGTCTCGACCCAGGCCAACCTGGGCGCCTACCTGTCGACCTTCGCGACCTGCGTGCCGACCTACCTGTACGGCATCCTGTTCGCGGGGCCGTACACGACGCCCGCCATCTACGTGGAGGTCGAGGGGGTGTTCACCAATACCGTCCCGGTGGACGCGCTGCGGGGGGCGGGGCGGCCGGAAGCGACCTACCTGCTCGAGCGGCTGGTCGACAAGGCGGCGGCCGCCACCGGCATCGACCGGGTCGACATCCGGCGCCGCAACTTCATCCGCGAGTTCCCCTACCAGACCCCGGTCGCCCTCCAGTACGACCAGGGCGACTACGACGCCACCCTCGACCTCGCGCTCGGCGCCGCCGAGTGGGACGGCTTCGAGGCGCGGCGGTCGGAGGCGGCCAGCCGTGGGAAGCTGCGTGGCATCGGCATCTCCACCTTCATCGAGGCGTGCGGCATCGCGCCCTCGGCGGTGGTGGGATCGCTGGGCGCGCGCGCGGGGCTGTACGAGGTCGGCAGCGTGCGCGTGCATCCCACGGGCTCGGTGTCGGTCTTCACCGGCACGCACAGCCATGGCCAGGGGCACGAGACCACCTTCGCCCAGATCGTCGCCGAGACGCTGGGCGTGGACTTCGAGGCCGTCGACGTGGTGCACGGCGACACCAACGCCATCCCCTTCGGCATGGGCACCTACGGGTCGCGCTCGCTGGCGGTGGGCGGCAGCGCCATCTACAACGCGGTGCAGAAGGTCATCGCCAAGGGCAAGAAGATTGCGGCGCATCTCCTGGAAGCGGCCGAGGAGGACATCGAGTTCGCCGACGGAAACTTCACGGTGGCCGGCACGGACCGCGCCAAGAGCATCGGCGAGGTGGCGCTGACCGCCTACGTGCCTCACAACTATCCGGAGGGCCTCGAGCCCGGGCTTGAGGAGACCGCGTTCTACGATCCGCTCAACTTCACCTTCCCGGCGGGGACGCACATCGCGGAAGTGGAGGTGGACCCGGAGACGGGAGTCGTGGAGCTGGTGAGCGTGACCGGTGCCGACGACGTGGGGCGCATCATCAACCCCATGATCGTGAACGGGCAGCTGCACGGCGGGCTCGCCCACGGCATCGGCCAGGCGCTGCTCGAGCACTGCGAGTACGACGCGGAGGGCCAGCTGGTGACCGGTTCGTACATGAACTACACCATGCCGCGCGCGGGCGACCTGCCCAACTTCAACATCAACCACAACACGACCCATTGCACGCACAACCCCCTGGGCGTGAAGGGAGTCGGCGAGGTCGGCTCCATCGGCGTTCCGCCCGCGGTGATCAACGCGGTGGTGGACGCGCTGAGCCCGCTTGGGGTGACGCACATCGATATGCCCGCCACATCGGAGCGGGTTTGGCAAGCGATCCAGGCCGCACAGGCCCAGGACTGAACGGAGGCGACAAGTGGACGATTTTCAATATCACGCGCCGTCTTCGGTTGACGGTGTCCTGAGCGCCCTCAGGGGCGCGGACGACGGCAAGGTACTCGCGGGGGGCATGAGCCTGCTGCCCGTCATGAAGCTGGCGATGGCGGCGCCGAGCGATCTGGTGTCGCTGCGCAACGTGCCCGGACTGAGCGACATCGAGGATCACGGGCACTGCCTGAAGATCGGAGCCTGTTGCACGCACGCGCAGGTCGCGGCTTCGAGCGTGGTGCAGGAGCGCATCCCGGCGCTCGCGGCGATGGCCGGCCGCATCGGCGATCCCCAGGTGCGCAACCGCGGCACCATCGGAGGTTCGGTGGCGCACAACGATCCGGCGGCGGACTATCCGGCGGCGTGCGTCGGGCTTGGCGCGACCATCATCACCGACCGGCGCAAGATCTCGTCGGACGACTTCTTCGGCGCGATGTTCGAGACGCCGCTGGAGGAGGATGAGCTGATCAGGGCCGTGTGCTTCCCGATCGTGGACCGGGCCGCCTACGCGAAGTTCGAGAACCCGGCGTCGAAGTACGCGGTCGCGGGGGTCATGGTGGCCCAGGACTCCGACGGAGTGCGCGTCGCGGTGACCGGCGCGGGCGCGGGCGTCTTCCGGGTGGCGGAGATGGAGGCCGCGCTCGCGGAAAACTTCTCGGCCGATGCGGTCGCGGGCATCAGCGTGCCTGCGGACGGGCTCATGTCCGACAACGTGGCGGGCGCGGAGTACCGGGCCCACCTGGTCACGGTGATGGCGAAGCGGGCCGTGGAGGCCTGCGGCTAGCGGAGTCCGGCGAAGCATCGGATGGACGAAAAAGTGAGGGCGCGGGGCCGCGCTGAGGCGGGCGGTCCTGCGCCCTCGCCGCGTTCGGTGGACGAGGCGAGTGGTCCTGCGCACGTGCCCCGGTCCGTGGATGAAGCGGGGGGTACGTCGCCCTTTCCCCGGTCCGTGGACGACGCCGTGGCGTTGCTCGGCAGCCAGGGGTATGTCGCGGACGCGAGCCTGGGGACCGCGCTCTTTCTGGCGATCGAGCTGGGCCGTCCCCTGTTCCTCGAGGGAGAGGCGGGGGTGGGCAAGACCGAGCTGGCCCGGGCCGTGGCCGGCGCTCTGGGCAAGCCCCTGGTGCGGCTCCAGTGCTACGAGGGACTGGACATGGCCGCGGCGGCGTACGAGTGGAACTTCGCGCGGCAGATGATCCACATTCGGGCCGCCGAGTTGGGGCGGGATGGCGGCAGCCCGCTTCCCGCGGCCGAACGCGATGTCTTCGGCGAGGAGTTCCTGATCCGGCGCCCCCTGCTGCAGGCGCTGGACCCAGCGGACGGCGTGGCGCCCGTGCTCCTCATCGACGAACTCGACCGCAGCGACGAGCCCTTCGAGGCGTATCTCCTGGAGGTGCTCTCGGACTTCCAGATCACCATCCCCGAGCTGGGCACCATCCGGGCGAAGACTCCGCCGGTGGTGGTCATCACCTCGAATCGCACCCGCGAGATCCACGACGCCCTCAAGCGCCGCTGCATCTATCACTGGATCGACTATCCCACGGCGGAGCGCGAGATGGCGATCCTGGCGTCGCGCGTGCCGGAGGCGCCGGCCGAGTTGAGCGGCCAGGTGGTGGGTTTCGTGCGCAGGGTGCGCGAGATGGAGCTCTTCAAGCGGCCCGGCGTGGCCGAGACCCTCGACTGGGCGCGCGCCCTGATGGCCCTCGACCGCCAGGTCCTCGACCGCGAGACCGTGAACCGCACGCTCGGCGTGCTGCTCAAATATCAGGACGACCTGGAGCAGCTGCGGCGGGACGGGGGCGTGGAGGAGGCGATGGCGGGGGCGGATTGATCAATCGGCGGATTGGCCCCTTCTCCGACAAAACCGTGTATTCAGCAGGACATTCCAGGAACTTGCTGAATCGAATCTTCGGAAGGAGCCATATGCACGGCTTGCCCCGAATATCGCCTCCGTCGCTGGCCAGGGTCTTTCTGTTCTCCGCGTCCGCCCTGGTGGCCACGATTGTCCTCCCCGCCGCGGCCCACACCCAGACGCCCCCGGACATCCCTGCTCCGAGCGACACCATCTACGAGGTTCGGCTCGGCGACGGATCCGTGATCTATGCGCGCGTCGTGGAATCCGACGAGGAACGGGTGGTGTTCGAAACTACGGGCGGCGCCCGCCTCGATGTCGAACGGACCGGGATCGAGGGAATCCGTCCGGCCCGCGGGCAGGTGGTGGAGGGCGAGTTCTGGAACGAGGATCCCGGCGGCACGCGGCTGTTCTTCACCTCCACCGGGCGCTCGCTCGCGCGCGGGGAGTCGTACGTCGGCACCTACGTGATCGTCCTGCCGTTCGCCGCGGTCGGCGTGACCGACCGTTTCACGATCGTTGGCGGGGCGCCCATTCTCTTCGGGGAGCTCGAGCCGTTCTACCTCGGTCCGAAGATACAGATTGTCCGGCGGCCCGAGGCACAGGTTTCGCTCGGCACCCTCGCCTTCTTCTTCGATGACGAGGTTGTCGGGGTAGCATACGGAGTGGCCACGTTCGGCAACACGGACAAAGCGCTGTCGGCGGGGCTCGGCTATTTCTATTCGGGTGACGAGGTCCTGAACGAGCCGGCGTTCATGCTGGGGGGCGAAACCCGGGTCAGCCGGAGGATCAAGCTCATCACGGAGAACTATGTCCTTCCCGACGCCGTGGGTGTCGTCCTGTCCGGGGGAGTCCGCATCATCGGCGACCGCTTCAACACCGAGGTCGGGGTCCTGGGCGCCATCGCCGAGGGCGAGGGCAATTGCTGCGTGCCGCTCATCAACTTCTCGTATTCGTTCGGGAGATAGGCTGCGCGCCTTGGTTTCCGGAATTCGGGAGCTCGCGGGGAAATCCCCTCACGATCGGGGCACGGGAAACGCGCCCGTCCCATCTTGCCATTGACGCATTTGGAGCCGGCTTAAGCTGGTGTGCCGACATCCATCGGCTAGGTTCCAGTTATGCTAAGGATCCGAGCCATCGATACCGCGTGCAACGCGCTCGCCTCATCGGCACTCCGGCCAGCGCCCGGCATTTCGAACACACCAGGCGTTTCGAGCCCACTGGGCAGCCGGCCTCTGGAAGCTGGACCGGCTCTCTGGTTGCTCCTCGCCCTGAGTGCCGGCTGCGCCGCGCCGGTGCCGGACTTCACGGCCGCTGCCTTCGACCGGGTGCAGCCGGAGCTGTTCGAGACGCCCGGGGCCCAGACCAACTCCTGGGTGGACTTCGACGGCGACGGCGATCTGGATCTGTTCGTGGGGATGCGCTACACGCCGAATCGCCTCTACCGAAACGACTCGGGGAGCTTCGTGGACGTGGCGGAGGAGGTCGGGCTCGCGGACCTCGAGGACACGCGGGCGGGCGCGTGGGGGGACTATGATGGCGACGGTGATCCGGACCTCTATGTGGGATATCCGGCCACGGCGGGTGCGCCGAACCGCCTGTACCGCAACGACGGCGGCCGCTTCGTAGACGTGGCGCCCGGCCTGGGCGTGGACCTGGTGGGCACCAGCCGCCAGCCGAGCTGGGTCGACTACGATGGGGACGGCGATCTGGACCTGTTCGTCGCGCTGCGCGACCAGCCCAACCGGATGTTTCGTAACGACGGGGCTCCGCGAGGTGGCGACGGCGCCGAGATGGCTGGTCGCCGCGGCCGGGCAGATGCCGCGGATGGCGTAGATGCCGCAGATGGCGCGGATGCCGGAGATGGCAGCCCGGCCTGGACCTTCACCGACGTGACCGCGGAGTCGGGGCTGGGAGATCCCCGCCGCACCGTTGGGGTCGCGTGGTTCGACTACGACCGGGACGGCGATCTGGACGTTCACGTGTCCAATCAGAACGGCGACGAGGACGCCTTCTACCGCAACGAGGGCGACGGCACCTTCGTGGATGTCGCTCCGGCGCTCGGCATGAACCACCCCGGGCGGGGCACGGAATACGGCAGCGTGGCGGCGGCCGCGAGCGACTACGACAAGGACGGCGACCTGGACCTGTTCGTCGCCACCTACGGGCCGGACATCCTGTGGAGCAACAACGGCGACGGGACCTTCACCGACGTGACCGATCCGGCCACGCTGGGGGTCGACTACCACTCCACCTCGGCCGTCTGGGGCGATGCGGACCACAACGGTCTGCCCGACCTGGTGGTGGTCTCCTACCTGTCCGGCATCGCCGCGGTCGAGGACCACCTGTTCATGAACGCCGGGGGTGGCCGCTTCCACAACGCGCTGCCGGGGAACCTCCTGGAGCACGGTCCGAGCCACGGCGTCGCCTGGGCGGACTTCGATGGCGACGGCGACCTGGACCTTTCGATCGCCAACAACGACGAGACCGGCGGGACCCACCACCTGTACCGCAACCTTCTCGATCCCGGCGCGGCCGCCCGCTCGCTGCAGGTTGCGGCCGTCGACGCCACGGGAGGCTCGACGGTTCCCGGCGCGGAAGTCCAGCTCCTCGACCACGACACGGGAGCGCTGCTGGGCACCCGCCTGATCGACACCGGCGGCGGCTACTGCTCCCAGGGCGCTGCGCCGGCCCATTTCGGCCTTCCGCCAGGCGTCGAGCGCGTGGACGTGCGCGTGACCTTCATCGCGGGAGGACGCAGGTCGACCGTGGTGCGCGAGGGCGTCCTTCCGGCGGACTACCGGGGCCGGTGGCTCATCGTGCCGATGATTGACCAGGCTTGAGATCCGTCATCGACGGGCAAGCCATCGCACCCTCGACGGGCAACCCATCGCATTCTGTGATAGCTTTGTCGCAGGATCGCCGGCATTTTGTCGCAAACGCAGTCGGAGGTTGCCATGAACCGAGTGAATCAGCTGTCGTCCCCGAGGGGTGCGGTGCCCACCACGACTCTGCTGTTCCTTGCCGTCACCCTGCTCTTTCTTCGCACACCGTCCGTAGCCGCGCAGGACGCCGACGGATTCTACCTCTCCACCAACATCGGACTCACATCGGCGTTCGGGGCCGACCTGGCCGTCTTCGGCGCCAACCATCCCACCCGCTGCGACCGTCTGCTCTACGCCAACCCCGCGAGCGCTCCCTCCGATGCCGAGTGCACGGCTCCGCTCACCAACTCGCGCCAGGGGGAGTACGCGTTCGACCGCAACTCGGGGCGCGCGCAGGCGCTTGCGCTGGGATACGCGACCGGAAGCCTCCGGATGGAAGCCGAACTTCTGCTCCGTCAACAGGTCGGCGAAGTGGCGCTCTTCTCCGTCGGTGCGGACCGCTCCCTGATCGGGAAGGACACGGAATGGAGCGCGCTCGCCGAGCCCAACGCGGACATCTACAACTTCCGCTCCACCCAGTTCTTCGCCAACGCCTATTACGTTCTTGGGCGGGGCTCGTCATGGACGCCATACCTGGGCGCGGGGGCCGGGCTCCAGAGGCTGGACTTCGGATTCTATGTGGCGTTCCACAGGAAATCGCTCGATGAGGGCTATCTGGAGGTGTTCGGAGGCTCGAAATCCAGTCCCGACGCGGCACCGGAATGGCAGCGGGCTGCGGCCGGGTCCCTCAGCATGAAGGATGAACCGGTGAGCGAATGGGCGTTCGGCTATCAGCTGCTCGCGGGGGTCGACCGGGCTCTCGGGGGCCGCGCGAGTGCCGGGCTCAAGGCTCGCTGGACATCGGTTGGAACCGTGTCCGCCTCGCTGCCCTGGACGATGATCCGCAGCCACCGGCCAGTCCATGCCGACGGGCAGACCCCGTTCTTCTGGGACTACGATTTCGCAGGGCTGGGCTACCTTGGGGTCTCGCTCGAGATGAGGTACATCCTCTAGACCACCGGAAGGTCTTCCAGAACCCGACCACCCAGGCTCACCACGCATCGCAGGCTGTGCTCAAGCTCCTGTCCGACCTATATATGGCTCACTGACAGGTCCCACCAGGCACAACCGGCATGACCCACCAACCCATCATCCCGCCCGGCAGGCTCGCCGACAACGTCGCCCGCTTCGTGCGTATGCTGCGCGGGGCCGGGCTGCCGGTGGGGCCCGGGCATACCATCTCCGCGACGCGCGCCCTCGGGGCCATCGATTCCACCGAACGGAGCCAGTTCTACTGGGCGCTGCACGGCACCCTGGTCTCGGCCCCGGAACAGCGCGCCATCTTCGACAGCGCGTTTCGCCTCTTCTGGAGGGATCCGCTGGGGCGGGACGAGGCCCTGCAGGCGCTGCTCTCCACGTCGCGCATGGGCGAGGGGGAGGCAGGCGAGCAGGCTCCGGCGCGACTCTCTCCGGGGACGGCCCCGGGCTACACGGAGTCGACGCGTGGAAGAGAGGGGCAAGAAGTCACCATGCGCATGGCGTTCTCACCCTCGGAGGTGCTGCGCACCAAGGACTTCGAGCAGATGAGCGCGGAGGAAGTCCGGCAGGCCAGGGAGGCGCTCCGTCGCCTGAAGCTCGACCTGCGGCCGATCCTGACGCGCCGGTTCCGCCCCGATCCCTACGGGCCGGGGATCGACGCGCGCCGCACCTTGCGGGCCAGTCTGCGCACCGGCGGATATCCCATGTCGCTGAGGCGCCGCTCGCACGCCACGCGCCGCCCGACGCTGGTGGCCATCTGCGACATTTCGGGGTCGATGGAGACCTATTCGCGCATCCTGCTGCACTTCTTCCACACCCTGACCAACGCCAGCGAGCGCATCCACACCTTCCTGTTCGGCACCCGGCTCACCAACGTGACGCGCCTGCTGCGCGACCAGGACGTGGACCGGGCGATGGAGCGCGTGGGGCAGACGGTGCTCGACTGGTACGGCGGCACCCGCATCGGGGCGGCGCTAAGGGCCTTCAACCTGCACTGGTCGAGGCGCCTGCTGGCGGAGGGTGCTGTGGTGCTGCTGGTGACCGACGGGCTCGATCGTGAGGGTGCCAGCGGCATCGGCTTCGAGGCCCGGCGGCTGAGGAAGTCGTGCCGGCGGCTGATCTGGCTGAACCCGCTGCTGCGCTTCGAGAAGTTCGCGCCCCGGGCCGCGGGCATCCGCGCGCTCCTGCCCGAAGTGGACGAGCATCGGCCGGTCCACAATCTTGCGAGCGTGGAGGCGCTGGCGAGAGCATTGGGGCGGACTGATCCGGGAACGCGGGCGCGGGCTTCTTAGCCGAGTGCCGAAGACCACCCCTGTCGAACATGGCAAAATGAACCGTTGCGCACCGCTGTCGCTGATGGCCCGATACCCCATCGCAGTCTCCCTGCTGGTCTGGCTGGCCACAGCATGCGCCCCCGCGGACCGAGGCCCCGCGCCCATTGTCCAGGACAGCGCCGGCGTCGAGATCGTGCGCCACGGGCCGCTGGCCGAATACGGTCGCCCGATCTATCCGGCCGAGTACATCCTGTCCATCGGGGACATGGAGGGTCCTCCCGAGATGCTCTTCGCGGAGGTGGCCGGGGTCGAGCTTCTGGACGACGGGACGGTCGCCGTCCTCGACCGGGAGGCCGCCGAGATACGGCAGTTCTCGCCGGACGGCTCCTTCCTCCGCCGCATCAGCCGCAGGGGCTCCGGACCGGGCGAGATCAGCGGTGACGCCACGGTGGCGATGGTCGGTATCGGCGACGGACGCCTCCTGGTGCCCGACGCCATCAACCAGACCGTGAGCGTCTTCGGCCGCAACGGCAGCCTCCTGGAGTCGCACCGGTGGGACATCCTGCAGGCGTACATGCCCGAGTGGAGGGCTGCGAGCAACACGACGCTCACCGTGCACCTCTGGTCCGCAGCAGCCCCGTGGCATGTGCTCGCGCACAGATCCGTCACCGGCGCCCTGCTCGACACCATGGCCGTGTTCGCGGCCCGCCCGCCCGTCGGTCCCCTGGACAGGCGCTTTCCGGTCTGGGGGGACATGCTCGTCTGGTCAACACGCGAGCCGGACGAGGTTGTCGCCGGCTGGATGTCCGAGCCGTGGATCACCCTGTTCCGACGGGGCGATCCCGTGCGCAGGGTCTCGTGGGATCGCGACGAGGCACTGCTGACCGAGGAACAGCATGATATGCTCCTCGGCATCGTCGCCCGGGGCATGGAATCGAGCGAAATCCCGCCGGACCTGCGCGCCCAGGTGCGTCTGCCCGAGAGGCTCCCGGCGGTGGCGGACATCGAAACCGGCGCGGAACTCATCCTGGTCCAGCGCGTCCGGTCCGTCGAGACGCTGGATCAGCGCGTCACGTACGTAAACCGGGGACCGTCGGGCTTCGGGGGCCGGCTATGGGACGTGTTCACCTTCGACGGCGACTACCTGGGCGTGCTCGACCTCGGTGCCCCGGCCGACGTCTTCGACATCCGGGGCGATACCATCCTTGGCGTGCGCGAGGACAGCCTCGGGGTTCAGCAGCCCTTCCTGGCCCGGTTGCCCGCGGAGTTGCGGGAACCGCGCTGAGATTCAGTCCTCATCTGCCTCCGCCAGAC
Source organism: Longimicrobiales bacterium (assembly GCA_965208255.1). Lineage (GTDB taxonomy): Bacteria > Gemmatimonadota > Gemmatimonadetes > Longimicrobiales > Gaopeijiaceae > BD2-11. The sequence continues at coordinate 4,405,677 of OZ242324.1, read as the reverse complement.
TCATCGGGCCGCGGCAGGTGCCGGCGCCCTGGAATTCGCCCCTCGGCCAGACCAGCGGATCAGAGGAGCCGAATCGGGCCCGGGTAGCGCCCGATGACCGGATCGAGCGTCAGCAGCGTCAGTCCCTCGATCTGAGCCTGCGCCACCAGCATGCGGTCGAACGGATCGCTGTTGACCGGAGGCAGCAGGTCGGACGCCACGGCGTGGGCGCCGGCAACGGGAAGCTCCGTGTACCCGTTTTCGAGCAGTCCCCGCCGCAACAGGCGCGGATCGACGCGATAGTCCTGGCGCCCCAGCCCGTTCTTGATGGCGACTTCCCAGAGGGATGCGGCGCTGAACGCGAGCTCCGATTCGGGATCCTCCAGAAGGGTGCGCGCGACGCTCGGCAGCCGCTCCGGCATGCCTGCCGCATAGAGCAGGAGGTGGGTGTCGAGAAGAAACATCATGACTCCCCCTCGAACGATGCCTCGATTTTCCTCCTGCCCATGCGATCGAAATCGGGTGGAAGCGTGATGTGTCCGGAGAGGAACCCGAGGCGGCGGGCGGTCCCGTCCTCTTCATCCTCCACCGCGGCCACCCTGACCAGCGGCTTGCCCGCGCGGGCAATGATGAACGGCTCTCCGTCGACGGCCCTCCGCACCAGGCGCGAGAGATGCGTCTTGGCCTCATGCATGTTGTAGCTGCGCATGACGATAGCTCCCGGGACGCGAAAGTCCCCGTTGCAGAGGAGGATGGACCTTTCCGCAGAGCAGAACTGGCGATGTCCTCGTGGACGAGAATGAACTTAGGTCACTAAACTAAGTCCATTCCTTCCGGCGTCGCAAGAGCCTCGCGCGGGTCACCGCCCTCATCGCGGATCGCGGCCCACATCGCGGCTTCCGCCCGCTTCTGGCCATCCCGAGGCCCTATCGCGCCAGCGGCGATGCCCCCGGATTGCGGATGCCGTCGATGATCTGCGCGAGGATGGAGAAGGCGATCTCGGCGGGGGTGCGGGCACCGATGGGGAGTCCCACCGGGCTGTGGATGCGCGCCACCGCCTCCGGGGTGAAGCCGGCCTCGAGGAGGCGCTCCCGGCGCTGCCGGCGGGTGCGGCGTCCGCCCAGCGCGCCGATGTAGAAGGCGTCGCTGCCCAGCGCGGCAGTGAGGGCCGGATCGTCGATCTTGGGATCGTGGGCGAGCACCACCACCGCGCATCGGTCGTCCAGCTCGATCCGATCCAGCGCCTCGTCCGGCCAGGCCCGCACGATCTCCGCGCCGGGGAAGCGTTCTCGGGTCGCAAAGCCCGCGCGCGGGTCGATGATGGTGGCCGGCAGGCCGACCTCCGGGAGGTGCGCGCCAGCACCTGTGCGATGTGCACCGCACCCACCACCAGCAGCCTGCGAGGCACCGTGTACGGGCGGAGGAGGACGGGGCCGTCGGCGGTGTCGGCGACCTGGGCTTCCTCGGCGCGCAGGGCCGCGTAAACCTGGTCGGCCGAGACGCCCGCCATGGTACGGGGTTCGCGCGCACCGGCGGGACCGATCCGCAAAAGCTCCTGGGCGCCGTCGCTCAGCCGGGTCGCCAGGACGACGCTTCGCCCCGACCGCTGCGCTTCAAGAAGGGTGTCGAGAAGGGCGGATCGCACGGATCAGCGCACCGCTTCGACGTAGATCTCCACTTCTCCGCCGCACGCGAGCCCGACTTCCCACGCCATCTCGTTGGTGACGCCGAACTTGAGCCGCTGCGGATCGCCGGATTCGATGACCTCCATGGCCGCGTGGATGACGGCCGATTCCACGCATCCGCCGGAGACGGATCCGGTGAAGTCGCCGCCCTCGGCCACCGCCATGTGGCTCCCCGCGCGGCGCGGCGCCGAACCCCAGGTGCGCGTCACGGTCGCCAAGGCCACCCGGCGTCCCTCGCCATGCCAGCCGGCCGCCTGCTCGAGGACCGGATCCGCGCTCGTGTGCCCTGCGTCAGATGGTGTCATGGCCCCAAGTTGTCCCGACTGCCCGCGCGCGCGCAACGTTTTCGTGGCCTGTGCTATCATATTTCTCGGGAAGCGACGCGCAGGCCCGCTGTCACCCGCCGTGCCGTAGATTCGTCGCTGCGGCGCGTGCACGATCCGTAACGCCGCGCGTCCTCAATTCGACATCAACAAGACCAATAGACACATGACCACCTCAACCAGACACGACATCGCCGCCATCCAGGAGAAGATCCGGGAGGAGAGCGCCTTCGTGGAGCGCCTGCTGGGTGAAGTCGGGCGCGTGATCGTCGGCCAGCGCTACATGGTGGAGCGGCTGCTGATCGGCCTGCTCTCCGATGGGCACGTGCTCCTGGAAGGCGTCCCGGGACTCGCCAAGACGCTGACCGTGCGCACCCTGGCGGCGGCTCTCCGCACCTCCTTCCAGCGCATCCAGTTCACGCCCGACCTGCTGCCTGCGGACCTCATCGGGACTCTGGTCTTCGACCCCAGGGAGTCCGACTTCAAGACCCGCAAGGGCCCGATCTTCGCGAACGTCATCCTCGCCGACGAGATCAACCGGTCTCCGGCCAAGGTCCAGGCCGCGTTGCTGGAGGCGATGCAAGAGCACACCGTCACCATCGGGCAGAACACCTACCCGCTCGACGATCCGTTCCTCGTGCTCGCCACCCAGAACCCGATCGAGCAGGAGGGCACCTATCCGCTGCCGGAAGCCCAGGTGGACCGCTTCATGCTGAAGCTCGCCGTGGGCTATCCCGACAAGGATGAGGAGCTCGAGATCATGCGGCGCATGGCGACCGGCCCGGTCAGCGATGTGACTCCGGTGGTGAGCCCAGCCGAGATCCTGCGGGCGCGCGCCGCCGTCGAGATGGTGTACATGGACCCGCAGATTGAGCGCTACATCGTCGACTTGGTGTTCGCCACCCGCGATCCCGCGGCCTGCGGGCTGGACGACCTGGTGCAGCTGATCGCCTACGGGGGTTCGCCCCGGGCCAGCATCTGTCTGGCGAAGACGGCGCGGGCCCACGCCTTCCTGCGCCGGCGCGGCTACGTGACCCCGGAGGACGTGCGCTCGGTGGGGATGGACGTGCTCCGCCACCGGGTGCTGGTCACCTACGAGGCGGAGGCGGAGGAGGTCACCCCGGAGGACGTGGTGACGCGCATTCTGGACAACATCGAGGTGCCCTGAGGGAATGATCGCCAGCGAAATCCTTCGCAAGGTCCGCCGCATCGAGATCACCACGCGGGGTCTCGTGAACGAGGTCTTCTCCGGCGAATACCACTCCGTCTTCCAGGGACGGGGGATGAATTTCGCGGAGGTGCGCGAGTATCAGTACGGCGACGATATTCGCAGCATCGACTGGAACGTCACCGCGCGCACCGGCACTCCGTTCGTGAAGATCTTCGAGGAGGAGCGCGAGCTCACCGTCATGCTGGTGGTGGACGTGAGCGCCTCGGGCAACTTCGGGACGCGGATGCGCATGAAGGGCGACGTGGCGGTGGAAATCTGCGCCCTGCTGGCCTTCAGCGCGATCAAGAACAACGACAAGGTCGGGCTGATTCTCTTCAGCGACCGGATCGAGAAGTTCGTGCCCCCGCGCAAGGGGCGCCGGCATGTGCTGCGGGTACTGCGCGAGCTCCTGTATCACCGGCCGGACCGGAGCGGGACCGACATCCGGATGGCCCTCGAGTACCTGACGCGCGTCACCCGGCGGCGGGCGGTGGTGTTCCTGGTGTCGGATTTCCTGGCGGGCGGCTTCGGGCGCGCGCTCAACATCGCGGGACGGCGCCACGACACCATCGCGGTGCGGGTGCGCGACCGCCGCGAGACGGAGCTGCCGCCGATCGGCCTGGTGGAGTTCGAGGACGCCGAGACGGGGGAGCGGTTCGTGGTGAACACCTCCGACCGGACCTTCCGCGAGGCCTTCAGGCGCGACCGCGCCGCGGTCGAAGAGGAACTCGAGCGGACGCTCCGCCACGGCAAGGTGGACCTGATCGACGTGCGCGCGGACACGCCCTACCTGAAGCCGCTGATGCGCTTCTTCAAGGAGCGGGAGCGCCGGCGATGAGGGGATGGGGGATGGGCGCCCGGATGGGCTTGCGGGCGAGGCGATGGACGAGGCCGGGCGCGGCGGGAAGCGTTCCAGCTGAAACGCGGATTTGGGCCACGGTGATGTCCAGTCGGGCGAGGCCGGGCGCTGCGATGTGGATTTGGGCGGGCCTGGTGGTGGTGCGACACCCGCCCGCGCGGCCCTGGCTGGTGGCGGCCGCTGCCTTTGCGCTGCTCGCGGGCGCCCCCACCCCCGCCCCCGCCCAGGAGCTCCCCGCACCCCCCTCCGTCCGCGTTGCGGTCGACACCACCACGACCACGGTGGGCGGGCGCCTCCACCTGACCGTCGCCGTCGAGCATGCTCCCGACGCGACTGTCCAGTGGCCCGACTCGCTCGACCTGGCGCCCTTCGAGGTGCTCGATGCGGTGGTCAACCCCACGACCGTGGCGGACGGGCGCGCCACCACCACGGCCGTGCTGGCCCTGACCGCCTTCGAGCTGGGCGAGCTGGAGATCCCGAGCTTCACGGTGGGCGTAGCCTCCTCCGGCGGGGTCTCCGAACTCGTCACCGACCCCTTCGGCATCGCGGTGGTGAGCGTCGGGCTCGACGAGGGGCAGGACATCCGCGAGATCCGGGGCCCGCTCTCCATCCCCCGCAGCATGCTGGTGATCGGCCTCTGGCTGCTTGCCCTCGCCCTGGCGGGAGGCGTCGGATACTGGCTTGCCCGCCGCGCCCGTCAGCGCCCGGCCGACGAGACACCCGTCACCGAAGGCCCCCCGCGCCCCGCGCACGAGGTCGCCTACGAGGAGCTCGACTGGCTCGAATCGTCGGAGTTGCTGGGGCGGGGGCGCATCAAGGCGTACTACATCGAGGTGTCGGACATCATCCGGCGCTACCTGGAGGGGCGCTACGGAATCCGCGCGCCGGAGATGACCAGCCGGGAGGTGCTCGACGAGTTGGAGCGCACCGGCGTCGCCTGGGACGTCCACGACCGCTTCACCGCCTTCATGCAGCACTGCGACCTGGTCAAGTTCGCGAAACACCGCCCGGGCCCGACCGCGTGCGGCCTGATCGTACCGGACGCCCGCGGCCTGGTGGACTCGACCCTGCCGCCCCCCGAGCCCGAGCCGGAGGAGGAGGGCGGAGAAGAAGCCGAGGAGCAGGATGGGGCGCCGCGCGCGCATGGGGAAGACGACGCTCAGGACGGGGACGCGCAGCCCCAAGCCATCTCGCTCGCCAGGGGGCAGGACCGATGAACTTCGAATTCGCCGACCCCGCCTTCCTCTGGCTGCTGCTCGCGGTCCCGGCGCTGGCCTGGTGGTACTTCCGCCGCCGGGCGCTCAGAGGCGGCTCGCTCGTCTACTCGGACCTGGCGGCGGTGCGCCGCGCGGACATCCGCCGGGGCGGCCGCTGGCGTCACGTCCTGCCTGTGCTGCGCCTGCTGGCGCTGACCGCGCTGGTCGTGGCCTTCGCCCGGCCCCGCGCCGGCGTCACCAGCGAGAACGTGCTCACCGAGGGCATCGACATCGTGCTGGTGCTGGACATCTCGAGCTCCATGCTGGCCGACGACCTCGAGCCCAACCGCATCGACGCCGCCAAACAGGTCGCCGCCGACTTCGTCTCGGGGCGCCTCAATGATCGCATCGGCCTGGTGGTGTTCGCGGGCCAGGCCTTCACCCAGGTGCCCCTCACCCTCGACTACGGGGTCGTGCGCGACCTCATGGACGAGGTCGACGTGGGCATGGTCGAGGACGGCACCGCCGTGGGGATGGGGCTCGCGACCGCGATCAAGCGGCTTAACGAGAGCGTGGCGGAATCGAAGGTCGTGGTGCTCCTCACCGACGGCCGCAGCAACCGCGGCGAGATCGACCCGCTCACCGCCGCGCAGATGGCACAGGCCCTGGGCGTGCGGGTGTATACGATCGGTGCGGGGTCGCGCGGCACCGCGCGCGTACCGGTCGACGACCCGCTGATGGGCCGGCGCTACGCCACCGTACGCGTCGACGTGGACGAGGAGACCCTCGCGGAGGTCGCGAGCACCACCGGCGGGCAGTATTTCCGGGCCACCGACAGCGAGAGCCTGGCGAGCATCTACGAGGAAATCGACGAGCTGGAAACCACCGAAATCGAGGTGCAGAACCTCACCCGCTACACCGAGCTCTTCCACTTCCCCCTCGCGGCCGGGCTCCTGCTTCTGCTCGTCGAGGCCGGCCTCGCCAACACCGTCCTGCGCAAGCTGCCGTAAATGTTCAGATTCGGATCCGTGGAACTGCTTTTCGGGCTCCTGCTGGTGCCTCTGCTGGCGCTGCTGCTCTGGCATGCGGCGCGCGCGCGGCGGCGGGCACTGGACCGCTTCGGCGACAGCGAGCTGGTGCAGCGGCTGGCGGCATCGGTGCATCGGCGCAACCGCACCCGGCGCACGCTCCTCTTCCTCGGGAGCATGGGTCTCCTGCTGATGGCGCTGGCCCGGCCCCAGTTCGGTACGCGTGTGGAGACGGTTCGCCGTGAGGGCAAGGACGTGGTCGTTGCTCTCGACCTGTCCCGCTCCATGCTCGCGGAGGATGTCGCGCCGAATCGCCTGCAGCGGGCCAAGCTGGAAATCCTGCGCCTGGTGGATCGGCTCGAGGGCGACCGGGTCGGGCTGGTGGCCTTCGCCGGCCAGGCCTTCGTGCAGAGCCCGCTGACCACCGACTACGCCGCCACCCAGCTCTTCCTGAGCGCCATGGACGTGGACCTGGTGCCGGTGCAGGGCACGAATCTCGGGGAGGCCATGAACGTCGCCCTCGACCTCTTCGACGAGGAGGTGCGCGAGTTCCGGGTGCTCCTGGTCGTAACCGACGGAGAGGACCACGAGGGTCAGGTGGAGGAAGCCGTCCGGCGCGCCAACGATGGCGCCGTGCGCGTCTTCACGGTGGGCATCGGGTCCCCGGATGGCGAACCGATCCCCGAATTCGACGACGCGGGCAACAGGCAGGGATTCCAGAGGGATGCCGAAGGCAACGTCGTGACCACGCGCCTGGACGAGGCTACCTTGCGCCGAATCGCCGACGCCACCGGGGGAGGCTTCTACCTCAGCACCCCGCAGAGCGTGGAACTCGACGCCCTCATCGAAGAGATGAGCGCAGTGGGCACGCGCGAGATCGATGCCCGCGAGATCGCGCAGTTCGAGGAGCAATTCCAGCTCTTCCTGGGCGCTGCCATCCTGCTGCTGCTGATCGAACCGCTGCTTCCCCGGCGCCGCCGTGCCACGGTCGCGGGACGCGCGGCCGCGTGGAGGGAAGGCGGGCAATGAAGAGGGACGTAATGAAGAGGCACGTGTTGCAGCGGCTCGCGGCCACGCGGTCCGTGAGAGGAGGTCCGCAATGAGGAATCGGCTGGCCCTCGTGTTGATGATGGGCGCGTTCCTGGTGCCCGGGGCCGTGAGCGCCCAGCGCTCGCTGGTGGAGGAGGCCAACCGGCTCTACGCCGAGGGCCGCTACGCCGAGGCGCACGAGATGTACCTGGAGGCGCTGCGCGAGAATCCCGGTTCACCGCTGATCCGCTTCAACGAGGGCAACGCCCTCTATCAGAATCAGGAATTCGAACGGGCTCTGGAGGCCTACCGGGAGGCCATCGAAGCCGGGGACACGGCGCTCGCCCAGGGCGCCTGGTACAACCTGGGCAACTCGCTCTTCCGCCAGCAGCAGCTCGACGCGAGCCTCGAGGCGTACAAGCAGGCGCTCCGCATCAATCCGGGTGACACCGACGCCAAGCACAACCTCGAGCGCGTGCTGGAGCAGATGGAGGAGCAGGAGGATCAGCAGAACCAGCAGGATCAGAATCAGGACAATCAGGACCAGGAGAACCAGGATCAGCAGCAGCCGCCCCCGCAGCAGAACCCCGAGCAGGACGAGCAGGAGCAGGACCAGCCGCCGCCGGAGAACGACGAACAGGAACAGGAGCAGCCGGCCCAGCCGCCCCCGGGGCAGATGACGCCCGAAGAGGCCGAGCGCCTGCTCCAGGCCATCCAGGAGGACCCCGACGAAGTCGACCGCCCGCCGCGGGCCGACTCGCTGGGGCGGAGACCGCGCAAGAACTGGCGATGAGGGGAGTGCTGATCGCCCTGGGGCTGGCTGTGGCCCCGGTGGACGCGGCCGCACAGGACGTTTCCGCGCGCGCCTACCTGACCAGCAACGAGGTGGGCGTGGGCCAGCAGTTCGTGGTCAACCTGGAAGTCTCCGGCGCGCAGCAGGTGGACGGCGATCCCGAGCTCCCCGATCTGACGGCGTTTTCGGTCTACCTGGGGAGCGGTTCCTCCAGTTCGATACAGATGTCCGGGGGACGCACCAGCGTCACCCTCACCATCCAGTACCGGTTCCAGGCGACCCGCGCGGGCACCTTCACCATCGACCCCATTGACGTGCAGGCCGGGGGCGGCGCCTTCACCACCGAACCGCTCACCCTGACGGTCTCCGACGCCCCCGTTCCCCAGGGCCCCTCCGGCGGGCCCGGCGCGCGCGAGTCCGGGATCGGTCCGGAGGACCTGTTCGTCGAGGCGGCGCCCAGCCGGTTGCAGGTGTACGAGAACCAGCCGGTGGTGGTCGACTACCGCATCTTCACGCGGGTGGACGTGAGCTCGTACAGCATCACCCAGCTCCCCCCGGCGACCGGGTTCTGGGTCGAGGAGTACCCGCCGGTGCGGGAGCCGCTGATCAGCCAGACGGTGCGCGACGGCATGCAGTACACCACCGCGACCATCCGCAAGGTGGCGCTCTTCCCGACCGGCTCGGGCACACGGACGCTCGAGCCGCTCGGCATCGAGGCGCAGGTGCGGGTGCGCCGCCGCTCGGCCTTCGACCCGTTCGAGGATTTCTTCGGGCGCGGGTCGCTGCTCAACTCGACCATCTCGACCGCGGCGGCCTCGCGGCCGTTGGAGATCGAGGTGCTGCCGCTGCCCGGCGGGCGTCCGGACGACTTCACCGGGTTCGTGGGCGACCTGGACGTCACCACCACCCTCGACCGCGACAGCGTGCAGGTCAGCGACGCGGTGACCCTCACGGTGGTGGTCGCGGGGCGGGGCAACCTGCGCATGCTGGCCGAGCCCGAAGTGGAGATCCCGCCCGGCTTCGAGGCCTTCCCACCCGAGGTGACCGAGCGCGTCGACCGCAACGACGCCGGGGTGAGCGGGACGCGCACCTACGAGTACGTGCTGGTGCCGCGGGTGCCCGGGGTGGGGGCCATCCCGGCCGTCGAGCTGGCCTACTTCGACCCGGAGAGCGGGACGTACGAGGTCGCGGCCAGCGGAGCCCTCGCGGTGGAGGTCACCGGGGTGGCGGTGGAGGGGACGCTGGGGACGGGCCGGGTGCGGGCGGGTGTGGAGGAATTGCGCACCGACATCCGCTTCATCCAGCTCGGCAGCCCGGCGCTCGTGCTCGCGAACCGGCCGCTGTTCGCGCACCCGCTCTTCTGGATCGTCCTGCTCGTGCCGTTGGCGGCGGTGGGCGGGGCGGCGGGGGTGCGCCGCCATCGCGACAGGTTGCACGGCGATGTCGCCTACGCCCGTTCGCGCAGGGCGTCCAAGGTGGCCCGGAAGCGCCTGGCGGAGGCCCGCAAGCTGGCGGACGGCGACAATGTGCGCGCGTTCTACGCGGAAGCCGGGCACGCCCTCGAGGGCTTCCTGGCCGACAAGCTCAACATCGCCGCCGCCGGCATGATCCGTGACGAGGTGCGCGATCAGCTCTGCGCCATGGGCATCGCGACGGAGGCCGCCGAGCCCTACCTGGAGTGCCTGGAGGAGTGCGACCGGCAGCGATTTGCACCCCCGACCGCGTCGCCCGGGGAGCGCTCCCGCTTCCTCGGGCAGGTGGAGTCCGCGATGGCGGCCATGGCGGAGCACCTCGCCCGATGAGCGCCTCGGCGACGCGAGATCGCAGACCGGCGTCCGTCATGGCTGCGCCATCGCGACGCCCGGGGGCACGGGCGGCCACGGGCTTCCTCGTCCTAGCAGCGACCGGCCTCCTTGCGCTGGCGCTCCATCCCGTCGCGCTCCACGCCCAGGACGAGCTCTTCGCCGAAGGCAACCGCCTGTACCAGCAGGAGGAATACCAGGGCGCGCTCGACAACTACCTGCGCATCCGCGAGGCGGGATTCGAGAGCCCGGGCCTCTACTACAACATCGGCAACGCCTACTTCAAGGCGAACGAGCTGGGCCGGGCCATCCTCTACTACGAACGGGCCCGGCGCCTCGCACCCAACGACGCCGACATCCTCGCCAACCTGGAGCTGGCCCGCTCGCTGGGCGCGGACGAGATCGTCCCGCTGCCTCGTTTCTGGCTCTTCCGGGTCGGGTCGTGGTGGATGAACCTGTTCCCGCGCTCCCTCCTCATCGGGCTGACGGCCGCGGGCTACCTGATGGCGGCAGGGGCGGTGGTGGGGCTGGTGCTGCGGTTGGGGGCGGCGTCGTGGGCGCGGCGCGGGGCGGTGGTGGGGGGCATCCTCGTGCTGCTGTTGGGCACCACCCTGGCCGTGCGCGAGACCGGACTCGGCCAGGCTCGCCACGCCATCGTGCTCACCGCTGAGGTCGGTGTCCAGAGCGCCCCCTCCGACGACCCCGCGCTCCAGCTCTTCGTCATCCACGAAGGCACCCGCGTGCGCGTCGACCGCCGCTCCGAGGAATGGCTCGAGGTCGTGCTGGACGACGGCAAGGTGGGCTGGGTGCGCGCGGAGGTGCTCGAGGAGGTGTGATTGTCCTTCCCGGCCTGATCCCGCAGAATAAGTTGTGTGCGGGAACGAACTTGGGGAACGCGTTGTAATCGACGGACACCCGAGACCCGCGGCCCGCGTTGGAGCGTCAGGACGAGATGGATCCCAACGGTTGCCGAGGAAGGCGGAGTCGCAGGTCAGGCAGCACAGCATCTGATCGCCCTCAGCCTCTGGCCGTGATGGGAGCCGGGGCCTTGCCCCGACAAAGGAGCAGCAGGATCCAGATGCATCGAAGTGCACCGGCAGGACGACAGGGTCGAAGCCGAGGCGTCGTCGCGGCGACGCTCGCCAGCTTCCTCCTTCTTGCGCTGGCCTGCCTCTTCCTCCCTGTGGCGGTCGATGCGCAGGAGGCGGAGCCCGCGCCCGTGCGCGTGACGCTGCACGGAGTCGTCTACGATGCACTCAACGGCACCGCCGTCCCGGGGGCTGCGGTGTACCTGGAGCGGGAGAGCCGCGGCGCACTGGCCGACTCACTCGGCACGTTCCGCTTCGATGACGTCGCCGTGGGCTCCCAGCTTGTCGCCGCAATCCAGTTCGGGTACGAGGAGACGGCGGCGCCGGTCGAGGTGCCCGCGGACGGCGCCTTTGTCGAGATCGAGCTCACGCCCCAGCCCATCCTGCTCGACGGCGTCACGGCGGTGGTCGAGAACATCAGCACGATGGAGCGGCGCATGCGCACGCGGCGGCGGTCCGTCCCCTACCAGGCTCGCGCGTTCGATCAGGAACGGCTGTTGCGCAGTGCGTCGTCCAACATCCTCGATTTCCTGTCGCAGGAAACCCTGTACAGCCCGGTCCAGTGCCCGGCCGGATCCGGCTTTGCCGGTGCCGGGAATCCGGCCCAAAGCCTGGGATGGAACCGTCCTTCCCGGGTGCCCGCCCCGGTTTCGAGCTATTGCATTATCAGACGCGGACGCATGGTCAGCCCGAAGGTGTACATCGACGAGATCCCGGTCATCGGCGGTCTGGATGTGCTCGAGAGCTATCCGACGGCGCAGATCTACGCGTTGGAGGTCTATTCCCAGGGCACCGAGATCCGGGCCTACACCTACGGCTTCATGCAGCGCATGGCGGAGAGGCCCATGGCGCTGATTCCCATCAGCCTCTGGCCTTGAGGCGGGCAGCCGCCGCCTGACGCGTCCTCTTGATCCCAGGGGCGGCAAGCGCCAACGTTGGCGCACCTGACCGCCGTCGTCGCGCCGGGACCCCGGCTCCGCCGACGCCCTGTCGCCCACCGAGTCCACGCCGCCATGCCCACCGAGCCGAACGAGTCACCGCAGCAGCGCCGGGCGGCGCTTCGCCGGCGTAACCGCAAGCTCGGGCGCGTCCTGCTCGTCATCGGGCTGATCGTGCTTTCGATGCCGCTGGTGACCAACCTGGTGCGGGGAACCGATGCGGAACGCCCGGAGGACCCGCCGTCCGAGATGGTGCGACGGGCGGGGCTGGCCGAGGGTCGGGGCGACGTCGAACTGGCCACCCGGCTCTATGAGCGCGTGCTGGAGCTGGAAATGGGCGAGTCGCCGCGGGATACGCTCAAGGCCCTCGTGCGCGCGTCTCGGGCCGGCCTGGCGCGCATCGCGGAATCGCGGTGAGCGTGGCCCGTCGCCATTCGGTTCGAGCGGTTCCGGCCGAAGCGGCGGGCGAATACGCCCCTGTCGCCATCCGGCTCGGCTGATTTCAGTAGAGGCCGTGCGCGTACATCCAACCCCATCTTCGTTGAGACCGCTATGACCACGACCATGGCTATCCGCATCCACGGGCTCGGGGGCCCGGAGATGATGCGCTGGGAACAAGTGCCCCTGCCGGAACCGGGACCGGGCGAGGTGCTCGTCCGCCAGGAGGCGGTCGGGCTGAACTTCATCGACACCTATCACCGCAGCGGGCTCTACCCGATACCGTCGCTGCCCGCCGTGCTGGGGATGGAGGCGGCCGCGGTGGTGGAGGCGGCGGGTCCGCCGGCCGCGGACGAACCGACCTTCCAGCCCGGCGACCGGGTCGCGTACGGCAGCGTGCTGGGCGGCTATACCGAGCGGCGGGTGCTGCCTGCCGACCAGCTGGTCCGCGTCCCCGACGGCGTGGCAGCCGAGGCCGCCGCCGCGGCGATGCTCAAGGGCATGACCTCGTGGTATCTCTGCCGCCGCACCTACAAGGTCCGCGCCGGCGAGACCGTGCTGATCCACGCGGCCGCGGGCGGAGTCGGCACAATCCTCGGCCAGTGGTGCAAGGCGCTGGGCGCCACCGTGATCGGCACCGTGGGCAGCGCCGAAAAGGGCCGCCTCGCGCGGGCGCACGGATGCGACCATGTCATCCTCTACAAGGACGAGGACTTCGTCGAGCGGGTGCGCGAGATCACTGGCGGCGAGGGTGTCCCGGTGGTCTTCGACGGGGTCGGCAAGGCTACCTTCGAGGGCTCGATGGAGTGCCTGGCGCGCTTCGGCATGATGATCACCTTCGGCAACGCCTCCGGCCCGGTGCCGCCCCTCAACCTGCTGCGCCTGAGCGCGAAGGGGATCACCGTCGCCCGCCCGTCGCTCAAGCCCTACATCGAGCGGCGCGAGGATCTGGAAGAGGCCTCCGGCGAACTCCTCGGACACATCCGGGCCGGCCGCATCAGGCTCACCATCGGCCAGCGCTTTCCCCTTTCCGAAGCCGCAGAAGCCCATCGCGCGCTGGAGTCGCGGAACACGCAGGGATGCACCATTCTACAGCCGTGACCCCATCGCTCACGCGCCTTCCGGGAGGACCCATGATCCGTACGCTGACTACCGCCGCTCTTGCCGTACTCGTGACCGCGAGCGCCGCCGCCGCGCAGCGGCCCAACACCGTCTTCCTCGACGAGCTGACCTGGACCGAGGTTCGGGCCGCCATCGACGAAGGGGTCACGACCATCATCGTGCCCACCGCGGGCACCGAACAGAACGGGCCCCACATGGTGCTCGGCAAGCACAAGTTCATCATCAACCACGCGTCGGACCTGATCGCGCGCGAGTTGGGGAACGCGCTGGTGGCGCCGGTCATCGCCTATGTTCCCGAAGGCGCCATCGACGGGCCCGACGGGCCCACCGGACACATGCGCTACGCCGGGGCGATCACGCTGCCCAACGAGCACTTCATGAAGCTGCTGGAATACGCGGCCCGGAGCCTCGAGGTGCACGGCTTCATCGACATCGTCTTCATCGGCGACAGCGGCGGAAACCAGAACGGGATGCGCACCGTGTCGGAGATGCTGAACGAGGAGTGGGCGGGCGCAGGGAAGGAGGGCCGGGTCCACTTCGTCGGCGACTACTACTCGGGCAACGGCTTCCGCGACTGGCTCATGGAGGAGCACGGCTACGACGCGGCGACCATCGGCGGGCACGCCGGCATCAGCGACACGTCCCAGCTTCTCTACATCGCGCCCGAGCACATCCGCCAGGGAGAACTCGCGCCGGGAGGCGGGTACGAAGGCAGCGGCGTGTCCGGCGATCCCACCAAGGCCTCGGTGGTCTACGGCAGGATGGGCGTCCAGCTCAAGGTGGAGGCCGCGGTGCGCCAGATCCGTGAGCTCACTCAGGGGCGCTAGGCCGCTGCAGGACGACAGACTGTAACGGAAGGATCAACCGCACCAACCCTTACGTAACGGCGGGTCACGGGTGACCTCAATTGCGGCAGGAGATCTTCTAACTACATACAGGACTGCACGATCTGCGTTTTCTGCCGTCTTGCTGGACCCTGCTGGACCGTGCCGTGAAAGCGGGAAAACCGGACTCGAATGGCGGGAATATGCGGGCCGTCCGCACGAACCTGCCGGGCGCCTCGTCATCGTCTCCAAGCGTCCCCGCTCGGGATTCCGCGGCTGAACAGCACCTCGACACCAGTTCCGACGCCTTGCCCCACTGGGTCCGCAGCGGCCTGGGCCACAGGCGGCGGGTCGCGCAGAATTCCCCGCACCTTCCCGGTTTGCGGATTGCGCAGGATGGCCACCGGAATGTCGCTGTCCCCGTCGAGGGTCGCCGACCCGCCGGGTCCGGTCAGGCTGATGCTGGCCAAGTTCCCTTGCCACTCGGTCCGCACAGGCAGCACGAAGGCGAAAGACGAGCTCCCGTCGCCGTCGGCCGTCGCGGGCATGGCGAAGCGGAGGGCGAACAGTTGCGTTCCCGTTTCCGTCCGTCCGGAGATCTGGTATTCGCCCGCAGAATCGGGAAGCGCCGGCGGCGCCTTGACGATGAAGGCCGGTTCTAGGTAGGGTACGGCGTGGGCGCTCATCCCGCCCCAGAGGAGAAGCGACCGGTCAGCGGCGGCCGCCGTTGCGGGCGGGCTCTCGTCCACCAGGCGATACCGCAGCGCCTTGGTGAAATGGTAGTCGCTGACCCAAAGAGGGCCGGCGCAATAGGACATGAGGTCTTGCGTAGTCGGATGCACCAGTCTCCTGTTGCCGAAGTCGTAGCCCCAAGCTCCGATCGATCCATCCGAATAGGGATAGAAGGGGTCACCTGAAGTGCCGCACGGCGCGTGAGCGAGGCTCATGTTGTGTCCCAGTTCGTGGGCGATGACATACTCTGATCGCTCCCCCAAATCTACCTTTGAGAAGATCGACCGACCGCTTGACACACCGAGTCCGTCGATTCCCGCGAACGCCCCGGTCATGGTTCCCATATAGTAACCCCGTTCGCCTTCGAGAACTCGAATCGCTTCCGTTTCGCCGAGCAACTTCAATGCATCGTTGTGCGACGTCACCACGGGCTCATGTGCGACGACTACGATATCCTCGACCGGCAATAGAGTGCGCGTCATCTCGAGAAGTTCGTGACCATGTGGGTCCTCGGCCATCGCCACGGTCGTCTCCAAGACCAGGGAATCCGGTCTCGTACTCCACAGGAACGGAATGACGGTCAGGCGGAAGGCGGGCATAGCGCGCACATCGACCGCCAGACGCCCGTCCTCCGGAATCCGCTTCGCAACCAGGAGCGTGGAGTCCAGCGTGCCCTGCGGGTCGACTTCGATCACCATCTCGAGGCCGGGCTGCACCACGTGGCCCGGAATCTCCGCGTTGGCCGACTTGGCGAGAGAAGCCTGATCCACCGCGGTCGGGATGCGGGAGGAGGTGCCCGATATGTTCACCACGTGGCGCTCTTGGCCATCGACCCAGAAGCCTGCCCGAACCGGAGGGATGCCGGCACTGGTGGCCGTCCGAGTCGTCGGGAACACGCGCAGCAGAGCCCGCTCGCCCGCCACCAGAGGGACGGGAAACTCGCGCGACTGCACGGCTTGGGTCAGGTACGCCGCAGGCAACTGCTCGACGCAGGGCCGTATCCGGCGGTTCCCGATTCCCTCCAGCCACGCCAAGAAGCCGGGATTCGACGGCGCGCACAGCCCGGTGCCCGAGGCCTGGAGCACTTCAAGTTCCCGGAGGGCGGTCAGGCCGTTCGGAAGGGTGCCGGCCATGCCACGGTTGTCGTTGAAGCTGACAACCTTCAGCCCGATCAAACCGGCAAACTCGGGTGGCACCGGTCCCAAGAGTTTGTTACTGGTGAGGTTCAGCGCCCCAAGGCTTGCGAGCTGACCGATCTCGGGTGGGACCGGTCCGGTGAGGTTGTTTCGGCGGAGGTCCAGCGCTTCCAAGCGGGCAAGGTCGCCGATTTGGCGAGGCAGCGGGCCGCTGAAGCGGTTGCGGGCGAGGTCCAGCTCCTTCAGTGCCGAGAGGCGACCGATCCACGGCGGAATGGGACCGGTCAGGTTGTTATTGCCGAGCTGCAGGTTTTCCAAAGCGGTAAGGTCGCCGATCTCGGACGGAATCGGGCCGCTAAACCCGTTGCCGAAAAGGTTCAGTCGTTTCAAGGCCGCGAGATTGCCAATCTCGGGTGGGATCGGGCCGTTGATGTTACCGGAGCAGTAGACCCGAGAGCTGCCGATGTAGCGGTTGCAGTAGAACCCGAGGTATTCCAGGGCGGCGAGGTTGCCGATCTCGGACGGAATCGGGCCGCTGAACGCGTTCCAAGCGAGTTCCAGATACTCCAGAGCGTCGAGGTTGCCGATCTCGGGCGGAATCCGGCCGTTAAGGTCGTTGCCATAGAGTGACAGTCGTTTCAAGGCCGCGAGGTGGCCGATCTCGGCTGGAATCGGATCGCTAAGGTCGTTGCCATCGAGTGTCAGATACTCCAGAGCGTTGAGGTTGCCGATTTCGGGCGGAATCCGACCGCTAAGATCGTTGCCAAAGAGTGACAGTTGTTTCAAGGCCGCGAGGTGGCCGAGTTCGGTCGGGATGGGTCCGACCAGTTTGTTACGGTTCAGGCTGAGCGCTACCACCCGCCCGTTAGCGTCAGCGTACACCCCGTACCATTCCCCAAGCGGCTTGTCACTCAGCCAGTTCTCGTTGTCGACCCAGTTCGGCCCGTCGGTCGCGTGGTAGAGCGCCACCAAGACGTCGCGGTCCGATAATGGAGCGCCGCAATCGACCCCCGTTCCCTGGTGCGAGGAAATGGAGTCCAGCCAAGCCCGGAACGACGCGTCGGCCGGGACGCACAGCTCGGTGCCGACATAGCCGAAGACCTTGAGCGGCAACCCACCCAGCGCGAGTGGCAAGGGCCCTGACAGGCGATTGTTGCCGATCAGGAGCCACTCGAGATCGGCAAGTTCGCCCAGACGGGCGGGCACGGGGCCGGAGAGTTCGTTGTGGCTGAGCCACAGCCGCGTCACGCTGGCGAGCCCGCCGAGTTCCGGGGGGATCGTGCCGGTCAGGGCGTTGTCGCTGAGGTTGAGTTCGCGCAGGTTCGCGAGGTTGCCCAACTCCGCCGGAATCCCGCCCGTCAGGGCGTTGGAGTGGAGGTGGAGGAGCCCCAAGTTCTCCAGGTTGCCGAGCGCCGGCGGAATCCCGCCGCTCAGGGCATTGGAGTGGAGTTCGAGTTCGTACAGCTGCTCGCGGGTTCCCAGCTCCGGCGGAATCGAGCCCGTCAGGCCGTTCGTGTGCAGCACGAGCTTGTACAGGTGCTCGAGCGTTGCCAGCTCCCGGGGAATCCTGCCCGTCAAGCGGTTCGTGTGCAACTCGAGGTCCTCAAGTTGGCCGAGATTCGCCAGCTCCGGCGGAATCTCGCCGTTCAGGCGGTTGCCGGCGAGGTCAAGGCGGCGCAGGTGTTCCAAGTCGCCCAGTTCCGGCGGGATGTGACCGATCAGGTTGTTGTCCTCGAGGTCGAGCCCCACTACCCGGCCCGTGCTGTCGGTGTCGACACCGTGCCAGCTGTCCAGGTCCTCGTCGCTCAGCCAGTTGTCGCTGTTGGTCCAGTCGCTACCGCCTGTCTTCACGTAGAGCGCCGTGAGGACCGCGTACGCGGGATCGGCCACCGAAAGCTGAAGCGTCCCCGAAGCGGTGCCGGAGGTCGCCGTGATGGTCGCCGTCCCCGGGGCGACTCCTGTGACAACCCCGGCCGGATCCACCGACGCCACCCGCGGATCACTGCTCGACCACGTGATGGCCACGCCGGGGAATGCCTCCCCCCGCCGGTCCCGGACCTCCGCCTCGAGCCGGAGCGTATCGCCCACAGTGAACGGCTCGGTCGGCGGCGCGGCAACCGATACTGCAAACAACCCCGGCGGTCCGGTGGGTTCGTCGGCGCAGGCGAACGCCAGGACGCAGGCGAGCGCGGCGGCAACCCGGCTTCTCACACCCAACTGCCCCCCAATCCGTCCGGCGCTGGACCCGGTCATCGTGTTCTCGGTGCACGTTTGTGGTCTCATCGACTGCATTCTTTCCTGTCTTGGGCGCACTTGGGGCCCCGGCATCTGAGCCGGGTGCATCGGGCTAGCGCGGCTCCCGACCGCGGTCGACACCTTCCACGCGGACCCGATTCGCGCCCGAAACGTCGGCTGTCCAAGCGGGATCGATGCCGCTCCCGACTGCGGCGGTAGCTACCGCCGCAGCCCCACTCGCCGTCCCGGTTACCTCGACCCAATCGTGCAGCGAGGTCAGGCCCACCGGCCCCGAATTGATGAGCCACAGCCCGGTCAGATCGTACAGGAACTCGCGCAACGTCACGCCGTCCAGACTCGTGTTGTCCATGTCGAATCTGAACAGTTCCGCCGGCTCGTCCCGCGAGTCGTTGTCCGCGTACGCGACAAAGTCATCGCCTTCCGAGCCGAGCGTGACGTCGGTGAACGCGGCCGCGTCCTCCATCACGGCCTCCGAATGGCCGGACATGTTCGTCACCGACACCCATCGATCCGCTTCCTCGTCGAACAGGGCGACCTCGTAGTTCGTCGAGTCTCTGGTCGCAAGCTCGAAGCTGATGGCGGCAAACCGGTCGTGCCCGGTGAACGAGATCACGCCGGGGCTCGCCTCCCCTGCAACCCGACCCATTCTGGCGGCGATCGTCCAGCCCGTCAGTGACGGCGGCCCGCGGCGCTCCGCCAATCCCAATATTTCCTCGACGCGGTTGGTCAGACGCAGGACGCCAGTGGCGATGTCGGCGTCGGCGTTGTCGATCGTCCAGTCGGTGAGGCTGGCGCTGGAGTCGAAATTGTCCCGGAACCCGGCCGAGCCTCCCGTCACAGTGACGCTCATGCTGGACGACACGGAGAGCCCACCGGGATCGGTCGCGGTGACGGTGACGTCTGCGGTGCCCGCGGCGACCGCGGTGACGGTGACGATGCTATCCGAAACGGAGACGGTGGCGACGGCGGTGTCCGAACTCGCCGCCGTGTAGGTCAGCGCATCGCCGTCCGGGTCGTGGAAGACGAAGGCCACGTTCACGATCACGACATCGCCCGCCTGCAAGGTTGGCAACGTAACCGAGGCCACTGTCGTCGGCGGGCGGTTGCCGGAATCACAATCCACGCCCGTGCCCCGGTGGTCGCCAATGCCGTCGAGCCACTGCCGGAGCGCGCCGTTTGCCGGCACGCAAAGGTCGGTGTTGTAGTAGTGGAACGTTTGCAGCGGCACTTCCGACAACTCCAGCGGCAAAGGTCCCTTTAGAAGGTTGTCGTTGATGTGCAGCCGAGTCAGGCTGGACAGACCGCCGAGCGCGGACGGAATCGAGCCCGTCAACTTGTTGCTGTGGAGGCTCAGCCACTCCAGCGATCCGAGGTCGCCGAGCTCCGGTGGGATTCGCCCGCCCAGTAGGTTGGAGTAGAGCCACAGCTCCTCCAGCGATTCGAGGTTGCCCAGTTCCGGTGGGATCGAGCCGGTCAACCCGTTGTTATTGAGGAACAGCTGCTTCAGCGATTCGAGGTCGCCCAGTTCCGGTGGGATCGCGCCGGTCAACTTGTTCCTATAGAGGTACAGGCGCGTCAGCGATTCGAGGTCGCCGAGCTCCGGCGGGATCGAGCCCGTCAACTCGTTGTTATGGAGGGACAGCGACTCCAGCGATCCGAGGTCGCCGAGTTCCGGCGGGATCGAGCCCGTCAGCCCGTTGTTCTGGAGGCGCAGGCGCGTCAGCGACTCGAGGTTGCCGAGTTCGGAGGGGATGGCCCCGCTCAACGGATTGTTGGCAAGCGCTAGGTCCTCCAAGTGCGCGAGGTCGCCGAGTTCCGGCGGGATCGAGCCTGTCAACTCGTTGTTATCGAGGTACAGGGTCTCCAGCGATCCGAGGTCGCCGAGTTCCGGCGGGATCGAGCCCGACAACTTGTTGAACGGGAGTTGCAGCCACTCCAGCGATCCGAGGTCGCCGAGCTCCGGCGGGATCGAGCCCGTCAGTCCGTTGTTCAGGAGGCTCAGCTTCGAGACTTCGTCCTCCGTGTACGCCGTCACGCCGTACCAGTCGTTCAGCGGCGCGTCCGTGAGCCAGTTGGTGTTGTTGGTCCAGTCGTCCCCCCCGGTCGAGTTGTAGAAGATCTCCAGAATGGCCCGGTCGCCCGCTGTCGAGGGGCAGGAGGCCAGGCCGTCCGTGTCGTGGTAGTCCAGTCCTTCGAGCCAAGCCATGAACCCGGCATCGCTCCGGGGCACGCACAGGCCATTGCCGCGGACGCTCAAGTCTTCCAGGCTTTCCAATCTTGCAAACTCCACAGGGATGGCCCCGCTCAGCTCGTTGTCATAGAGATACAGCTGCCGCAGCGATTCGAGGTCGCCGAGTTCCCGGGGGATCGAGCCCGTCAAACCGTTGCTGTAGAGGTACAGGATCTCCAGCGATTCGAGGTCGCCGAGTTCCCGGGGGATCGAGCCCGTCAGCCCGTTGTCCTGGAAGCGCAGGTCCGTCAGCGATTCGAGGTTGCCCAGTTCCGGTGGGATCGAGCCGGTCAGGCCCAAGCCGGTCAGGCCGTTGTGTTGGAGGTACAGATATTCCAGCGATTCGAGGTTGCCGAGTTCCCGGGGGATCGAGCCGGTCAGTTTGTTGTTACCGAGGTTCAGCAGCTCCAGCGACTCGAGGTTGGCGAGCTGCGGTGGGATCGAGCCGGTCAGACCGTTGTCCTGGAGGTGCAGCCACTCCAGCGATTCGAGGTTGCCGAGTTCGGAGGGGATCGCCCCGCTCAACGAATTGTCGTACAGTTGCAAGTCTTCCAAGAGCGCGAGGTCGCCCAGTTCGGGTGGTAGCACGCCAACCAAGTTGTTTCCGTGTAGGCGAACCCCCGTCACGGCGTCGGCCGCGGTCGCCGTCACCCGGTACCAGTCGTTCAGGGGCCTGTCCGACTTCCAGTTCGCGTCGTCCGTCCAGTTCGGGCCGGTCGTGGAGTCGTAGAGCGCCTCCAGCACGGCGCGGTCACCGGCTGGGCTGCCGCCGCAATCGACCCCCGTGCCCTCGTGCTCGGGAATGGACTCCAGCCACTCCCGGAACGAGGTGTTCACCGGGACGCACAGTTCCGTGTCTGCGTAGCCGAAGACGAAAAGCGGCAATTCCTTGAGCGCCAGCGGCAACGGTCCCGACAAGTCGTTGTCTCCGAGCAGGAGCCAAGCTAAGGCGGAGAGGCCGCCGAGTTCCGAAGGAACGTTGCCGGTCAGCCGGTTGTGGCTGAGCCACAAGGTCTTGAGGTCCTCAAGCCCGCCGAGTGCCGCTGGAATCGAGCCGGTCAGGTCGTTGTGGCTGAGCTCGAGAACCCCGAGGCTGTCGAGCCCGCCCAGAGCCGCCGGAATCGAGCCGGTCAGGTCGTTGTCAGCGAGCGCTAGATTCAACAGCGATTCGAGGTCGCCGAGTTCGGAGGGAATCGGGCCTGTCAGGTCGTTGCCGCTGAGGTTGAGGGTCCGTAGCGATTCGAGGTCGCCGAGTTTGGAGGGAATCGGGCCCGTCAGCTCATTGGCGTATGCCCACATGGCTCTCAGCGATTCGAGGTCGCCGAGTTCGGAGGGGATCGAGCCCGTCAGTTGGTTGAAGTTGAGACGCAGCCGCTCCAGACTATGGAGGTTGCCGAGTTCGGCGGGGATTGAGCCGGTCAAGCCGTTCCTGTGCAACAAGAGGTCGTGCAGTTGCTCCAGGCCTCCGAGTTCCGGGGGAATCTCCCCGGTCAGGAGGTTGCCGGAGAGATTGAGGTAGCGGAGGTCGCTCAAGTCGCCCAGCGCGGCGGGGATGTGGCCCGTCAGGTTGTTGTCCTGGAGGTCCAGCCCCACGATCCGGCCGGCGCTGTCGACATCGACCCCGTACCAGTCGTCCAGGTCCTCGTCGCTCCACCAGTTGTCGTTGTTGGTCCAGCGGCTGCCGCCCGTGAACCCGTAGAGCCAACTGAACACGGCGATCTCGGGATCGGCCACCGAGAGTTGAACGGTCCCCAAAGCGCCGCCCGAGGCCGCCGTGATCGTCGCGGTCCCCGGGCTGACCGCCGTGACGACCCCGCCCGGGCCGACCGACACCACCCGCGCATCGCTGCTCGACCACGCGACGACAGCGCCACGCAACGCCCCCCCCCGATGGTTCCGGATCTCCGCCTCGAGCCGGAGCGTATCGCCAACGGTGAACGACGAGGCCGGAGGCGCGGCGACCAATACGGAAAACGAAGCCGGAGGTCCAGTGGGCTCGTCGGCACAGGCGAACGCCAAGACGCAGGCGAGCGCGGCGGCAACCCGAGCCCTCGTGCGCAACCGCCTCCTGTCATCCGGACCTCCACCGCACCCGGCCTCGGATCCGGTCATCGCGCTCTCGCTGCAAGTCCGTCGTCTCATGGATTGCTCTCTTGTCGTGGCATCTGTGTCTGCGGGAAGACCGCTCGCAACGGAGAGTCACCTGTGGGGTGGCGGTGGACGTGGTGTCGCCAATCAAAGGCCAAGAGGGGGGCCTTGGCGCCGCGTGTCAACGGTGGAGTAGTAGTCAGTAGAATACTGGTAACTACCGTTATGGTAGTCACTTGCAGCGATTGAGCATTCTGATGTCCGTCTCCCGCCGGATTCACCGCGGGGACCGGGCGAAGCACAGGTCACATTGTGATGCCGACATCAAGGGTCATCGCTCGAATCCTTTCCCGCTTCGGAGAACTGGCTCGTGACCCGCTAACGTTCAGTAGCAAGGTTGGCTTGAGCTACGCCAAGAGGTGCTACCGACAACCGGCGTCACCGTACTTCATTCATTCCAGCCTCTTGCACACCTCTCCTTCAACGGCGTGCATTTCGCCTCACGATGGTCCCGGAAGGCGTTTCACTCGATCCAGCAGCTCGCGGGCTTTGGACGCGACGGCCGTGGCCCCGCTCGCGATCGTCGATTCGCCGGTCCGGCGGATCTTAGCCGTGATCGTGGCGCCGAAACGTGGGAGCCAAAAGCTCTGAAGTAGAGCGTAGGCGAGGATGCGATCTGCTTCTCCAAGTTGGCAAGGCCGCATTCGCCGTCGTCGATCACATCGAGGTACCTGAACTCGAGCGCGGCCATGTTTTCGGAGTTGACCCCAGCGCGCTCGTTGAGTGACTTCAACGCCTTTGCGATGTCGAATGCGTTGAGCCGGTATTGGTCGGCCGGTTCAGTTTGCTCTGTGGCAGCGTGGTAAGTAGTAGCTCCGGTCGGCGTGACGCAGGCGGTGAACCTCCGCGAGCGATGTACAAATCATGCTCCATGGGTAGTGATTGGACGAGGGCGGATCAGCGAGCTGGGCTCCGCCGGCGGGGCACCACGAACACGCGCCGTCCGTCAAGCACTGCATCCCCTCCGAACTCCGGGACCCTTTGTGCGTTGTCGGACCAAGCTGGCCGGTCCCTCGCCTTCGTCATGTCCACGGCGTAGCCCGCGTCCGCTAGGGCAGCGGCCGAGATCGTCCCGTCTGACCCCCAGCCCATGAAATCGCGTACGCCAAAGGCCCAATGAAAGCCATCGAACGGTACTCCGGGCAGGCCGGAATCTCCGCCGCTCGCGAGGAACGCCGCCACCGCCCGTTGCCCAACGAAGTACAAGTAATCCTCGCCCTCCGTTACCAGCCCCGATTCCGGACTCCACAGGACCAGTCCGAGAAGGTGGCCTATCTCATGCCGCACCAAGAACGGATTACCACTCTGCGGCGCGGCCACAACAGCGCCACCGCCGGGATCGAGATCGAGGCCGCCCTGTTTCCCGGACTCCCTGAAACACGTAAGGGCGTACCCGGCGAAGTCTGTTTCCGAGTCGACCCAGGCATGGATCAGCAGCTCATCCGCCAGCGCGGTTGCTCTTTCGTTGAAGCACGTCGGCTTACGGTTGGGCCACTCCGTTCCGTCGAGCACGGCGGACCACCAGTCCGCTCCCCTCGTCAGGCCCTCTTCGTAGCTCACCGGGGCGGGCCGGTCCATGACAATGTCGATGCCGAACGTTCCGACGGCCGCGCGCACCACAACCCTAGCGCTCGCGGGATCTCCGCCGCCGGACGGCACCACCTCCACCTCCGCCGACCCGCGGCCGCGCGGCACAAGCTTGAGCCAGCCGGCGGCAACGGTCGCGGCCACGACCGAACGGTCGGAGACAGTCACCGCCGACGGCTTGAGGAGATCGCTGGGCAACGCGAGGGACAGGCCGTTCCCGTCCTCGCGCATCAACGCACTGGGCAACAGCCGCCCCTCGGATTCGCATGGGTATGCGGAAACACGTAGTCCAACCGCCCAGTCCAAGAGATCAGCGGGAACGCAAACGCCGCCGGGCAAGAGTAGCTGCTCCAAGTTCGGCAGATTGGCGAGTTCGGGTGGGATCGGGCCCGTCAGGTCGTTGCCTGCTAGGCTCAAGAAGGTCAGGCGGGTCAGGTTGCCCAACTCCGGCGGGATCGAACCCGTCAGGTCGTTGACACTGAGCCTAAGCTCCTCCAAAGCGGCGAGCTTGCCGAGCTCCGGCGGGATCGGACCGGTTAACTGGTTCTCCCAGAGCCTCAGTACTACGACACGCCCGGAAGCGTTCGTACGCACTCCGTACCAGGCTCCGAGCGGCGCGTCCGTCAGCCAGTTTTCGCTATTGACCCAGTTCGGCCCGCCCGTCGCGTGGTAGAGCGCCACCAGGGCCGCCCGGTCGGGGTTCTCGACCGTGATGTCGGATGTGCCTGAAGCATCCCTGGCCGTCGCCGTGACCGTGGCCGTCCCTTCGGCGACGCCTGTGACCAGTCCGGCTCCGGCCACCCACGCCACTGAGACATCGCTCGACGACCATCTGAACTCGGCCCCTTCGACCCGGTGTCCGTTATCGTCAAACGCTTCCGCCGCCAGCCGTAACGTGTCGCCGGGCGCGATCGTGTCCGCAGCCGGCGACACAACGACCGAACCGGCCGACTGCGTGACCGCCACCACGGCCGCGCCAGAGACCTCGCCAGCCGTGGCGGCGACCGTGGTCGCGCCTCCGCCAATGGCCGTCACCAACCCCGTCGAATCGACTGCCGCGACGGTCGTGTCGGCGCTCGACCAGGACACCGGGACGCTTTCCATCACACGCCCAATCTGATCGCGCACCTCAGCGGCCAGTTGCGCGGTCTGTCCCAGCGCCGTCAGCGCAACCGTGTCGGGAGTGACCCCTACGGCGGTGGGCGCCGAAGCTACGACCGTGATGTCGGATGTCCCTGAAGCATCGCCGGCCGTCGCCGTGACCGTGGCCGTCCCTTCGGCGACGCCTGTGACCAATCCGGCCCCGACCAGGCTCGCCACCGAGACATCGCTCGACGACCATCTGAACTCGGCCCCTTCGACCAGATGTCCGTTATCGTCAAACGCCTCCGCCGCCAGCCGTAACGTGTCGCCGGGCGCGATCGTGTCCGCAGCCGGCGACACGACGACCGAACCGGCCGACTGCGTGACCGTCACCACGGCCGCGCCAGAGACCTCGCCAGCCGTGGCGGTGACCGTGGTCGCGCCTCCGCCAATGGCGGTCACCAACCCCGTCGAATCGACTGCCGCGACGGTCGTGTCGGCGCTCGACCAGGACACCGGGACGCTTTCCATCACACGCCCAATCTGGTCGCGCACCTCAGCGGCCAGTTGCGCGGTCTGTCCCAGCGCCGTCAGCGCAACCGTGTCGGGAGTGACCCCTAAGGCGGTGGGTGCCGGAGCCACGACCGTGAGTGCGGCGCGGCCCGTTACCCCCGCCGCCGTGGCCGTCACCTCCGCCTCCCCCGCGCCGACCCCGGTCACGAGGCCCGCATCGTTCACCACAACGACCAGCGTGTCGCTCGACGCCCAGTCGACCGCCGCTTCCGCCACCGGGTGCCCGTTGGCGTCGGCAGCTTCGGCTTCCAGACGCAGGGTGTCGCCCGTGAACACCGTGCTGGCCGCGGGCGTGACCGCGACGGCGCTGACCTCCTGGGCCACCGTGACCGACGCGTTCCCCGAGGCAGAGCCCGAGGTCGCCCTGATCGTCGCCGTCCCGTTGCCCACGGCCGCCACCCGCCCGGACGCGTCCACCACCGCCACCGCCGTGTCGCGCGAAGCCCACGTGAACTCAGCTCCAGCCACGGCGTGCCCATTCGCGTCGATGGCTTCAGCGGTGAGGCGCACGGTGTCGCCCCGGGCCACCAGAGTATCGATGGCGGGAGACACCGCAACCGCGCTCACCGCCTGCGCGACCGTGACCGACGCGCTCCCCGAGGCAGAGCCCGAGGTCGCCGTGATCGTCGTCGTCCCGTTGCCTACGGCCGTCACCAGCCCGGACGCGTCCACCGTCGCCACGGCGGGGGCGCTGCTCGCCCAACTCACCGTCGCTCCCGCCATCGCGTTGCCGTCCTGGTCTCGCACCTCGGCCGTCAACTGCTCCGTCGCGCGCAAGGCGGTGACTTGGACGGTCGCGGGCGTGATTGTCAGCGTCGTCGCGCGGGGCGGATCGGCCGGCGGTTCCGTGGCGCCGTCGCCGCAGGCGGTCGCGTAGGCGACTACTGCCAGCAAGACAAGCATCGGCATGGGAATGCGCGGACGGGTCATTGCCTTCTCTCCCCAACGCGGCACGCCGACTTCAGCGGGTGCGTATCTTGACGCCAGCCGACAGCCTGCCGTCCGGTGTGACTTCGAGGGTCGGTGAGACGCGGCGGTTGTGCTGCACGGCGGCGTGGGCAGCCGAGGTCACACCCCACACCTTGCCGATGCCCATCAGGGCCACGCCGCCAACTATGGGCAACAGGCCCACGGCACCGGTGGGCTGGTCCCCTCCACCGAACTCGTTCGTCAGGTGCGCGCCCCACACGATCAGCCCGGCCCCACCAACAAAGAGCGAAGCCGGAAGCAGGCCGCGGACGGGTCGGCCGACGTAGATGTGCCCGGCCATCGGCACCGCCAACTCGAGTGCGAACGCGGCGAGCACGCTCTTCGTGGATGCGGGCGGCTCCCGCTCCTGTTGCGCGGCCGCGACCGCGGGAACCAACAGCAGGGCAATGAGTGCGACGTACTTCATGGTGTCTTTCGGCTCCAGGTCGTTTGGTGCTGCCGCGAGTGTTGGTTCGGTCGTCACCACCAACCAGACCGTCGTCGGCGCCGCGGCGGCAACTCGCCCCTGCACGCGCAACGCCTCACGTCAGCGGCCCCCCCCTCACCTGCGGGGAACAGTGGACGCGTCGTCTCCAATGGTCGTCCAAGAGAGGGCGGCTCTGGAGGCACGTCAACGGTGGAATGTCGATGTGGCAGTAGTTCTGGGTATTCCGGTAACTACTGATACGGTAGGCACTTGCATCGACTACCAACCTTTGGGGTCCACGCTTTCCGCCCTTTCCTCTCCGGGGCCGGGCGGCGGACAAGAAAGAACGCGGCACAGATCAGCTCGGAATTGAGCATCCAGGGTGCGCGGTTGTACGTTTCGTGGCGACCGGGCGGACTCGAACTGAACTGCGGATTGTGCGATGACCACCGACGAGGAACACACGCGGACACGTAGTGACGAGCCGGGAGCGGGGCGGATTGCGGAACCGGCACCCCCGGACGCCGCGTGGCTGCTGCGGCACAAGGTGGAGCTGCCCGACCCCATCGAGGGCTACGTTCGGCGACCCGAAGCGGAGGAGCGGTGCGCGCTCACGGGCCACCGCGTCACGGTGCTGCACGCCCCCGGGGGATTCGGCAAGACGGCTCTGCTCGCCCACCGCTGCCGGGCTCTGCGCGAGCGGGGCCGCGCCGTCGCATGGCTCTCCCTCGACGAGGAGGACGGGCCGGAGTCGGTGGCGAGGCTCCTCGCTCTGGCCTTCGAGCAGGCTGGCGTCCGGACTTTCGATCCGGCCCGGAAGCGCGGCGGCACGTCGCCTGGCCGGGTGCCGGATCGGGAAGCGGGCAGCCGGGCCGAGTACCGGATCGACCTGCTGCTCCGGGCGCTGGAGCGCCACGGCGCTCCGTGCGTGCTCGCGCTCGACGAAGTGGAACGCCTGCAGAGCACGGGGATCGGACTGATCAAATGGCTGGTACGACGCGCCCCGCCGCACCTGCACGTGGGGATGGCGTACCGGGAACGGCCGGCCGGGCTCGGGCTCGACATGTACGCGCTCGAGGGACGGGGCGTGACAGTGACCACGGAGGACCTGCGCTTCTCGAAATCCGACATCTCGCGGTTCTTCGGCGGAAACCTCTCGCGGCGCAAGCTTGCCGCGGTGGCCCGCGAATCGGCGGGCTGGCCCCTAGCGCTTCGCATCCACCTTGATGCCACCCGGCGCGGGGTGCCGGACGCCGCAGGCGGCGTAGACGCGCTCGCCGGGTGGATCGAGACGCGCCTGTGGCGCGGCCTTTCCGGAGAAGACCGCGACTTCGTGCTGGACATCGCACTCTTCGACCGGCTGGAGCCGAGCCTGATCGACAAGGTGACCGATGCGCGGAACGCGGGACGGCGGATCGCGTCGATGGGAGCGTTGGCCGGGCTGTTGTCGACCACGGGCCACGGGTCGACGATGCGGCTGCATCCGCTGATCAAGCGCCACTGCGAGCAGCGGCGGTTCGAGGAGGCGCCGGAGCGGTTCCGCGCGATCCACCGCGGGATCGCTAAGGAACTGGCGCGCCGCGGCCGTCCGGTCGAGGCGTTGCGCCACGCGGTGGAGGCGGCCGACGCGGCGCTGGTCGGCCGGATCGCCGAACGCGCCGGCGGCGTCCGGCTGTGGTTCGAGCAGGGCTTCGAGGCGGTGCGCGCGATCGACGGCATGCTGACGGGAGAAGTCATGTCGGACCACCCGCGCCTGGCGCTGGTGCGGTGCGGCGTGCTCGCGGCGTCGGGCGACATCGAAGGGGCGAAGCGGCTGTACGCCGCGACCGCCGCGGAGACGGCCGGCTATACGCGAGACCGGGAGGGGGGCGATGACCGGGCGCTCCAGATCGACTACCTCTTCATCCAGGGCATGCTCAGCACGTTGGGCTGCATACGGTACGACGAAGCCATCATGGCGGGGGCGGTGGTGGTTGAGGCCCTGGCGGCCGCGCCGGACACCGACCCGCTGCTGCGCGGCATGTTCAGCCTCGGAATGTGCTTCGCCCACAACCAGATGACTGAGTTCGACGCGGCGGTGGAATGGGCGGGGCGCGCGCGGGCGTCGCTGGGGCGGAACTCGCCGTACCAGGCCCACGTGGACCTCCAGGCCGGGTCGGTGGCGATGGCGAGGGGCCGCACCCGTCAAGCCCGCGAGTGCTACGACCGGGCGCTCCAAGTCGCGCGGGCGAGCCATTTGCGCGATGCTGGCGCGGTGGTGCTGGGCGACGTGCTGGCGGCGGAACTCGAGTTCGAGCGCACGGCGGGCGGGGCGCGGTTGAACGGACCGCGGGTGTCGCCGCGGTTGCTCGGTGAGTGCGGCGCCTGGCTGGACATCTACGCGGCGGGCATCGGCTGCGGAGCCGAGAGGGCGCTGCTGCGCGGCCGCCCGGAGGCCGCGCTCGCACTGGTGGAGGACGCCCGCGAGTATGCGCGCAGCACCGACCGGTCGCAGCTGGCGCGGTTCCTCTCGGCGCTGCGCGTCTCGGTGCTGCTCGACGGCGGGGAGGTGGAAGAGGGGGCGCGCGCGTGGCGGCTCGACTGTCTGCCCGAGCGGCGACCCGAGTGCCTGGACCTCACGGCACAGAGCTGGCGGGAGATGGAAATGCTGGCGTGCGTGCGGCTTCGGCTCCTCGTCTCCCGTGGTAAGTTCGACGCGGCCCGCGAGTTCGCGGACGCACTTGTGGCGGTCGCGTCCGAACACGCGCTGGTGCGGACCCGGATGCGGGGACTGGCGCTTGCGATGACGCTGGAGCACCGGGCGGGGGCGTCCGAACGCGCGACGGGCCACTTGGCGGACTACTTGGGGCTGTACGCCGAAACGGACTACGCGCGCCCGTTCGCACGCGACCGCGAACTCGCCCTCGCGCTGCTCGACGATGCCGCGTTCGTCGCCGGGACCGATGCGCGCATCGCCGCGGCCGCCGGGGGGCTGCGCAAGGCCCTGTGTGGGGAAGCGGGCACCGAGGGGCAACCGTCCGACCGGGTGCTGACCGAGCGCGAAATCGAAGTGCTTGCGCGTCTGGAGCACTGGCAAGACAAGGACATCGCCCGGACCTTGGGAATCTCCTACGATGGCGTGCGCTACCGGGTGCGCCGCATCTTCGCGAAACTCGGGGCGCGAAACAGGCTCGACGCCGTGCTTCGGGCCCGGGCGCGCGGCATCCTGCCGGCGGAGGCGGACGAGACGGGATCAGAGCGGCCTCCGCCACCTCGGGCATCTCCCAGGGACGGTCCGGCAGCACCTTCCCGACGCCGCGTCCGGGCGTAGTCGGCCAGCGAAGCGTCGATGACCGCGGCGGGCGGCCGCCGAGAGTCGCCGCGGGGAACGTGTCGAGCATGTTGTCGATGAACGGCTCGCGGGTCCGTCCCTCGACCCGGTCAACGTTTTCGGTCTGGTCCCATTGCGGATGATGAACGTCAGCACGAGACCGTGCGCACCATCTGGGCACCGACTGTGAAGCGGGAGCGGTATCGCCGAACGTCATGGCCCCGGTGCCGGACCGCTCCGACATCGCTCCGGACTGGGTCCGGTCCTAGAGATGACTGAGGTGTCTGCCGCGGCCCCGCCCGGACGGGGATGCGGGTATGCGATCTGCCCGGCGGTTCTCCGTCATCCCTGCGGATGGCTTTCGCGAGCCCCCGCGGCGGTGTCCTGCAGCCCGCACCCCGGCTGGCGCGCTCGCCGTTCTCCTATCCCCCGTTCGTCGAGTGGACCGCGAAGGCGGCTCCTTGCGGGTCCTTGCACTGAGCGATGAAGTCTCCTCCGGGCACCTCCATGGGTCCGTTCAGGATGCCGCCGCCCCGCTCGACGACCTTGGCGGCCGCGGTGTGCGCGTCCGGCACGCGAATGTAGGGGAGCCACGCCGAAACGGGCATCTCCGGCGGACGGTTGAACATGCCGCCAAGAGGATGAGCGCCGCGGTCGAACATCTGATAGATGCCCGCCTCGCCCATGTCCATCCGGCTCGCCTCCCGCCAGCCGAACAGCTCCGAATAGAACGCCCACGCCGCCTCCCAGTCCGTGGTGGCGAGTTCGTGCCAGGAGAACTCCCCGATGGCGGCCGGGCCATCGTGGCCGGGCGTCGCGTCCGACGGCTGGTACGCCGTGAAGACGGCCCCTTGCGGGTCGGCGATGATGGCCATGCGGCCCACCTCGGGGAGCTCGAGCATGTTCAGTACGTTGCCGCCCAAGCTCTCCGCCTGCTGCGCACAGGCTTCCGCATTCGGCGTTGAGATGTATGTCAGCCAATGTGGGGGCGCTCCGGTCGCGGCGACCTCGGGCGGCAGCTGCATGAAGCCCCCGACCGGCATCTCACCGTTCATCCACACCGTGTAGGGGGTCTCGCTTCCCTCCCACTCCCTGGTGCCCCAGGCGATCACGGCCGTGTAGAAGTCCGCAGCGGCCGCAGGGTCCGTAGTGAGCAACTCGCCCCAGCAGAATCGTCCGTTCGGTGTCTCGGTCATTGCCTCCTCCGTTGGGTCTGGGTCCGTCTCCACGAACGCGAGTCTTCAGTCGCCGGGTCGAGCCACGTTCTCTCCTCGGGCTCCACAGTCCGTGGTGCACCCCCACCCGCCTCCCGTGAACGCCGACACCGCCCGACTTGGACCAATCCGTACACGCTTGAGACGAGCAGCGCCCCGGAAGCCGCCAGCGAGGCCTTCTCCAGATTCCCGAACGTGTCGTCGTCATCAGGCGCGATGGCTTCCAGCGACCGCTCGAAGCCTCCGAACCCGAAACCGAGCACGAACGTCGCGGGCACACCCAACAGGTCCAGCGTCGGTGCCGCGTAGGATGTCGTGCAGGCGTTCCTGGACGGGGACGGCGTGGAGGAAGGCCCGTCTACGAATGCCAGCGAGCAACCGCTGAGCGGGAAGAGCGCGAGGGCGGAAATCAGCAGCCTCCTGGCCAGCCTGTCCACGCTCGTCGAGCGGCCGTGATCAGTAGCGTCCACCGGTTTCATCATCGCCTCCTTGGGGTCGTATTGGAATCCCTCGAAAAGGTAGTGCCCCAACCACCATCCGGTATTGCGCGCATCGTTCCTCCTGCCCTCGTTCCCCTTCGCGACGGGTCCGCGGCCGAAGTGGGCGTTCTACAGCCCTTCCGTGTAGGTCCCTCGTTGCAGGGGCCGGGGCTCGGCCTGACTACGTCGTTGGCTCCCTTTACGGTGACCAACCTCGCCAAGCTCGCAGGGGAGATCGGACGGAACCACATCACCGCGATGCTCTTTGAACGCGACGACGGCCGTCCATTTCACGCGGTGCAGGTCGAAACGCGTACTTCAGGCTGAGCACCGCTCCCAGCGCGGACAGGTCATTGGTGACCAGCCGGTAGAGAATCCGATCTTCCCGCCCAACGCTCGACTCGTGACTCCGCAGCTGGAGGTATTCGTCCTCGGCCGCAAAATGCGCCAGCATGGTCCAGCGAAGCTTGACGCCCAGCGTCACGCTTTCACTCAGACGACGATCCACGCCGGCCAGGGCCTGATAGCCGAAGACCACATCGGACTTGCGGCCGGCGCCAATGCTGGTGGTACCCGCAATCCGCGCCTTCATGCCCGGATCGTCGAAGGTGTCGATCTGGTTCGGGTCGTCGTTGCGCTTCCAGCGGTTGAAGTAGTCCACCGAGACGGCCGCGATGCCGGCTCCGAGCCCCAGATAGGGCGAGTATTCCGAGTCTGGGGAGAGGTTCAGATACGCATTGACGAAGACGTTGTGTGCGATCAGGCCATCGATCCGGCTGTCCACCGCTTCGAGTTCCTGGTCGGCTTTGGCCAGCGTTACGACATCGCCGATGCGCACCGGAGTGGCGTCGCCGTACATGGCAGTCCGGTGTAGGTACTCGGCCTCGACTCTGACCGATCGCCATCCGTAGCCGAGAGCCGGATGGGGCAGGGCGGCGCAGATGGCGAATCCCGCCAGCAGGGCAGCCGGAATCCCCCGGTGTCCCGGCTCCTGCCACGAAGTCGTGAACCGAGTCATTGGACCCTCCTCCTTGGGCCTTGGCGTTCCAGTGGTCTGCCGAAGACCCCGCTGGGCGCGGCCACTTTCTTAGCGTTGCAAGCCACGGGTCATCGCCGACGCCAGGCCGCCGCGTCCGGGACCCCTCGGCTGAACAGCATTTCGAGGCTTGGCCCGGCGGCGGCCGCCGCCGTCTCTCCGGCGACCTGCGCCGGTAGCGGAGGATCCCGCAGGATGCCGCGCACCTGCCCGTTGCGGGGGTTGAGCAGGATGACCATCGGGCGGTCGCTGGCAGCGTCCAACGTGGCCGAGCCACCCGGCCCGGAAAGCGTGAGGACCGCCAGGGCCTCCCACTCCGGTGCGACCGGTAGCGCGTAGGCGAAGCTCGCGCGCCCGCCGCCATCGGCAAGGGCAGGCATGGCGAAGGCGACCGAGAACAATTCGGTGCCGCTGACGGTCAGGCCCGAGAGCCGGTACTCGCCCACCGATACGGGCAGCGCTGGCGGAGCTTCGATCGCAAAGGCAGGCCGCAGATAGGGCAGCCCGTCGGCGCCGACGCCGCCCCACGCCAGCAGTGCTCTCGCCGCGACCACCGCCTGCGGGCGCGCCTCGCGCAGCCGGAAGCGCAGCGCGTTGGTGAATTGGTAGTCGCTGATCCATTGCGAATCGCAGTACCCCATCAAATCGGGCGTGCCCGGAGGCACCAGCCCCCCCGGGCCCTCGCGTGCGTCCCAGCCCCAGGCTCCGATCGAGCCGTCCGTGTAGGGGTAGGCCGGGTCTTGCCACGCGGGATCGCCGCACGGCGTGTGTCCCAGGTTCAGGTTGTGCCCAAGTTCGTGCGCCACGACAGTCCCCCGAGGCCCAGCAAAGCTCACCCGTCCGGGTTGGCGGGCCAACCCGGCGGGGCCGTCGGGCTCCGGCATCATGCCCATGTAATGGCGGGTTCCGCCCTCCATCGCGCGGATCGCGCCAGTCGCCTCGAACATGGCGTAGGCACTTCGCGAGTCGGTCAGCACGGGCTCGTGCGCCCGCACGGCCAGATCGGCGATCGGGAGCAGCGTGCGCGTCTCCCGGAGCAGCTCGTGGCCCTTCGGGTCGGCCGCCATGGCGGCGACCAACTCCACGATCGAGGAGTCCGGTGCGTCCTTGTTCAGGAATGGGATGAGCGTCAGGTCAAAGGACGGCATCGACCGCACCTCGACCGCCAGCCGTCCGTCTTCGGGAATACGCCTCGCGACGCCGAGTGACCGATCCAGCGTCCCGTCCGGATCGACTTCAATCACCAGTTCGAGTCCGGGCCGAACGACGTCGCCAGGGATGCGCGCGTTGAGCGAGGCCGCAAGGTCGCCCTCGTCCACCTCGACCGGGAGCGGCGCGCCCGTGGCCGGGATGTCTTCTTCGTGGACCTCGCGACCGCCCAGGTAGAACCGCGCTCGAGCCGCCGGCATGGTCCCGCCCGCCCGCGCGGCCGTGGCGAACACGCGCAGCAGCGCCTCCTCGCCCGCGACCAGCGGCACGGGCCAGTCACGCGATTGCACGGTCTGGGTCAGATACACGGTCGGGGGCGCAACGGCATCGCAAGGGTGGACGCGTCGGCTGTGCACCCCCTCCAGCCACGCGAGGAAGCCGGGGTCCGACGGCGCGCAGAGCCCGGTGCCCGCCGTATGGAGCGCCTCGAGCCGGGCCAGCCTCGTGAGGTCGGCGGGGAGCGCGCCCGACAGTTCGCGATTGTCCGCGAGCACGAGGCTCCGCAGGCCCGTCATCCTACCAAGCTCGCCCGGCACGGAGCCGGACAGCTCGTTGTCGGCCAAGTACAGGTGGGCCAAGCGGCCGTGTTTCCCGAGCCCGGGCGGAATCGACCCCGAGAGATCGTTGCCCGACAGGTCCAGACTCACGGGCGGCACGGAGTCCACCAAGCTCCCGAAGCCCGCCACCTCGGGAGGAATCGAGCCTGCGAGCGAATTGTCGGACAGGTTCAGCGTCGCGAGCCGATCGAGGTCACCCAGGGCCGCCGGGACAGGGCCCGTCAACTCATTGTTCGACAGATCCAGATGCTCGACGCTGGTGAGCTTGCCCAGTTCGGCGGGGATCGGGCCCGTCAGTTCGTTGGCCGACAGGTCCAGGTATTCGAGCGCGGCGAGGTCGCCCAGTTCCGCAGGGATCGGCCCCGTGAGGGCGTTGCCGGCAAGGTTCAGCGCCAGCCGCAGGCGGTCGAGGCGGCCGACTCCCGGGGGAATCGGGCCGGTGAGTTCGTTGCCGAACAGGTCCAGGTATTCGACGCTGGTCAGGTCGGCCAGCTCCGCGGGGATCGGGCCCGACAGGCCGTTGCCCGGCAGCGTCAGCTCCGTCACCGCGCCTGCGGAATCGACGCTGATCCCGTACCACTCGCTTAGCGGCGCGTCCGTCAGCCAACGGTGCGAGTCGAGCCAGTTCGGCCCGTCCGTCGCCTCGTAGAGCACCCACAGAATGTCGCGTTGAGTCGAGGCGGCGTCGCAATCGAGGCCCGTGCCCGTGTGGGACGGGATGGCCGCCAGCCACGACCGAAAGGCCGCGGTCGCCGGGACGCAAAGGTCCGTGCCGGCGTAGTTGAGTTCCCGAAGTTCGAGCCGGGTCAGCGACAACGGCAAGCGGCCAGCCAGGCCTGCGTTGCCCCCGATGAGCAACGCGGTCAGCCGGTCGAGCGAGGCGAGGCCCGGCGGGAGCCGCCCCGTCAGGCCGTTTGCGGAAAGGTCCAGCCCCGTCAACCCGCCCGTCGTCGCATCGATGCTGACCCCGTGCCATTCCGACTGCGGCACGTTCGTCAACCACCCGTCGGCGTTCCGCCAGTTCGCGCCATCGGTCGCCTCGTACAGCGCCAGGAGGGCGGGAAGGCGGACCCCCTCGCGCCAGTCCTCACAGCTCAACGTACCCCAGCTGTAAGCGCCGGCGCGCGTGGTA
The DNA here is from genome assembly GCA_965208255.1 of Longimicrobiales bacterium. Taxonomy (GTDB): domain Bacteria; phylum Gemmatimonadota; class Gemmatimonadetes; order Longimicrobiales; family Gaopeijiaceae; genus BD2-11. Next base: position 4,369,285 of record OZ242324.1, on the reverse strand, counting down.
TCGCCGTTGCAGGCGTAACGGGCATCGCCCGGGTCGGAGCCGAGAACCCAGGCATCGCCCCGGATCCGGTAGTCCCCAACGTTCGTGAGCGACAGAGGGCGGAACACGACTTCGCCATGCGCGTCCGTGGTCCCGCGATCCAGTTCGGCCGCGCCGTCCGGCGCGTACAGCGCGACCGCAAGCCCCGGCAGCGGCCTCTCCGCCACGTTTCCGCCCACCGCCCGGTAGAACCGCTGGACCACGACCGGAACCGTCCTGGCCTCGAGGACGACATCGACGCTCGCGCCCGGCCCGGACACGTTGACTCGCGCCGTGTCAAACACCGCGGCGTGCCAGTACGTCGAGGGGGCCTCGAACGCGGTGCGCCGCGGATGGTCCCCTTCAACGACGACAAGCCGATGCTCGCCCACGGGCACCTGCTCGAACACAAAGCGGCCCGTCCCGTCCGTGTATGCCGTGTCGCCTCCAATTGCCACGGCCAGCGACTCGCACGACCGCGGCTCGCACGGCGTGTCCGCCCCGGCCACGAAGGCGAACATGTCCGAACCGTAGCCGTGGTCCTGGCCCGTGGTCACCTTCACCTGCCCGCGCACCGTGCCGGTGGCCGCGGGCGGCGGGGGCTCCGGCTCCCGTGCGGGCTCCACCGCGCCGTCCGCACAGCCCGCCAACCCCGCAACGGCACACAACACCCTGGCTCGCTTCAGCCAGTTGTCCCTATTGGCACAGGTGTTCTCGCGGCAAGCCCGTGGCCTCATCGATTGCTCTCCTGTCTTGACGCCTGCGGGAAAACTTGGCAACTGCGGGGAGCGGCGGACGCGGCGGATCCAATCGGCAGCCCAAAGCGAACCGCTCTGGAGGTGCGGGTCAACGGTAGAATCTCAGGTACCGGTAGTCGGGAGCTTACTGGTAACTACCTATATGGTAGACACTTACAAAGAGCGAGCATTTTGGATGTCCGTCTCGGACGCGGCTTTCATGGCGAGGGCGGGCTGCGGACGATGAAGGGGATGCGGCGGATCAAGCCCCGGATAAGGCTTCGAGCGTGCGCGGTCGTTCGTTTCGAGGCGACAGGGTGGAAGGGGAACGGAACTTCGGACAGTGCGATGGCCAGCGACGAACCCCAGACGCGGACAGGCGTTTTCACGAAGCGAAGGAGGGGTGCGGGTTCTCGAAACAGCACCACCCCCGGACGCTTCGTGGCCGCTGCGGCACAAGGTGGATTTGCCCGATCCCATCAAGGGCTACGTCCGGCGCTCACGAGCCACCCCGTCGCAGCACTACACGCCCAGGGGCATCGACGGACCGCAGCCGGGTCTTACCAGGGCGGCTGGCCGAGAGCGACATGGAGCCGCCGGCCGCCGCGGGCGATGCTGCTGCTGACGAATACGGCGCCGAGCACCGTATCGACCAGCAATCCCGCCGATACACTGATGCCAGGGTCGCCGTGGCCGGCCTTGGGCGGTGCCGCACCGGCCTCGACCCACCCGGATTCGAACCAGGCACCGGCGTAGACCGCGCCGCCGACCAAGTCGGGCAGCCGCCCGATGCGGTGAAGATAGCCGGAGCCGGCATAACCGGTCCTCACGCCCCGGAACCGGTCGCGGTCGAACGCACCGAGCCGAAACGGGCCGCCAAGCGTGGACTGATAGAAGGCGGGGAGCTGGTCGTCGAACGCTGTTCGGCCAGCCAGCAAGAGGAAGACTCGGCCGCGTTGCCCGACCGGGAAGAACGTGCTGCTCGTCAATTGAGCTTGCGCGAAGCCGGACGGCTGCCCGGGCGCGGTCGCCAGCCACCGCGCCTCGGTTTCGATCCGGGTCCCGCTACCGGGCACGAGCCAGTGGTCGTGCCCGTCGTACACCCACCGCAACCGCGCGCCGTGCTCCCATCCGTCGAGATCCCTCAGGAGCGGGGCGCCTCTCTCGACCCGGGCCCCGAGGGCGGCCCCTTCGTACCCGACCCGAAGCTCGCTCCTCGGACCGAGAGCCACACCGAGGTCGAGCCCGGCCAGGGCGCGCCGGGTCCGGTAGCCCGCGGCCGGGTCCTCGTCGATGGCCACGCGCCGCCGACCACTGTGCAGGCCGACGCGGGGTGCCACGAACACGGTCGATCCGGGAATGGGCAGGTAGTAGTCGAGCAGGGCGTCCGCTTCCCACCCAAGCTCGAGCGCCAGGTCGAGTCTCAACTCGGCGTCCCGGGTGCCGGCATCCATGACGGTGAGGCGGGTGCCGCCCTTCAGATCCAGTTCGCCGCCGAGATACTCGAACGCCGTCGCGAGATCGAGGAACGGAGGACCGTGGGACTTGTCGCTGGCACGAACCGCGATCCCGGTTCGGTCGCCGTCCCGCGCCAGGTCGTATCCGAGGCTCCCGTAGCGTCCACGGCCTGCGAGCAGAGTCAGGCGCAGTTCAAGCTCGTCGGGATCCAATTCGGTTCCGAGCATTGGTTCGACGGCCCGGGCGACTTCTTCGGCGTCGCGGCGCTCCACACCCTCCACCTGTACGAACCGCGGTACGAACCGCGTCGCGTCGCTTCGGAGACGCCGCTCCTCGACATGCCGCTCCCACGCCGCCGGTGACAACGAAAGAGGGGCCAGTTCCTCGCCCGCTGCGGCCGCCGCGCGGTATCCGAGCGCCCGAATGGTATCGAAACGCCTCCAGTCCATGAGCGATACGCCTTCCAGTGGCGGCGCGATGACGTGGTCGGCGTGGTCCCCAAGCACGTTGCGCGTGCGCTCGTTCATCATCAGGATGAGCGCTTGGCCCGCCATGCCCACCCAGGACTGCATCTCTTCACGGGTTAGGAGCGGTACGCTGACGTCGACCGCGATGACGACATCCACGCCCATCCGCCCGACGACATCGGCGGGCACGTTGTCGAGCAGACCGCCGTCGGCGAGCAGCAGGCCGTCGCGCGCGACCGGCTGGAACACGCCGGGAATCGCCATCGTGGCGCGAAGCGCGCTGGCAAGCGAGCCGCTCCCGACCTCGACGACCCTCGCCGCCTCCAAATCGGTGGCAACCGCGCGGAACGGGATCGGGAGATCGTCGAAGTCGAGCGGCACGGCGTGGGGCAGCGCCAACCGGCTCAGCAGCAGTTCGACGTAGTGGCCGGGGTCGAGGCTCTGCACCAGGCGCAGGCCTCCGCGCAGACCGAGCTCATTCCGCACCGGATAGGCGCGACGGTCCTCCTTGCGCCGATAGGACTGGCGCGCGTATTCCACCTCGCCGGCAAACACCCGGTCCCAGTCGACGCCGGCCACCATGGCCCGCACCTCGGCGGCCGTTAGCCCCGCGGCATAGCTGCCGCCAACAAGCCCGCCCATGCTGGTTCCCGCGATCGCATCAACGGGAATCCGATGCTCCTCGAGCCATTCGAGCACGCCCACGTGGGCGAACCCGCGCGCGGCGCCTCCACCGAGCGCCAGCCCCACGCGGGGCCGATCCGCGGGCTGCTGCGCGTGCGCCACGGGTCCGGCCGCCACCGTCACGGTCGCCTGCAACAGGAGACAGAGGAGCAGAGGACACCGCGGCGGAAGTCGCCGGAAGCGTTGGCCCGCAACCCCATCCTCAAAGCCGGCAGGCAGCTGCCTCATCGCGACTTCCTTTCCGTGGTGCGACAGTGTACCTCAGGCGTTGCTTCACCATGCTTCAGTGAACGCAACCCGGTCTCCGAATCACTTGATGCCAAATGTGCCGCCCGGATGGCATCCCGGAGGCGTCGGTGCCTCCGATTCGGTGTCGTTGCCCCGAGCCGCGCGGACTCAACACGGACACACTGTCCGACCACAGGGGCGCGCCATGCCCGGGTCAGCGCCGCCATGCCGCAGCGTCCGGTATCCCGCGGCTGAACAGCACGTCGAGGCGAGTTCCGACGCCTTGCCCCACTGCGCGCTCGGCGGCCTGGGTCGCCGGCGGCGGGTCGCGCAGGATTCCCCGAATCTGCCCGGTTTGCGGGTTGCGCAGGATGGCCACCGGAATGTTGCTATCTCCGTCGAGGGTCGCCGACCCGCCGGGTCCGGTCAGGCTGATGCTGGCCAAGTTCCCTTCCCACTCGGTCCGCACCGGCAGCACAAAGGCGAACGACGAGCTCCCGTCGCCGTCGGCCGTCTCCGGCATGGCGAAGCGGAGGAAGAAGAGTTGCGTTCCCGTTTCCGTCCGCCCGGAAACCTGGTATTCGCCCGCGGAATCGGGAAGCGCCGCCGGTGCCTCGACGATGAAGGCCGGTTCGAGATAGGGCACGGCGTCGGCGTTCACGCCGCCCCACAGGAGGAGCGACCGGTCAGCGGCGACCGCTGCTGCGGGTGGGCCTTCGTCCAACATGCGATACCGCAGTGCGTTCGTGAAATGGAAGTCGCTGATCCACGGCTTGTCGCTATTCCAACCACAATAGGTCATCAGGTCACCAACAGTGGGAGGCACGAGACGCTCGGCAGCGAAGTCGTAGCCCCACACGCCGATGGTGCCGTTCGGGTCAGGGTACGCCGGGTCTTCGTCACCGGGGGCGCACCCCGCGTGCTGCAGGCTCATGTTATGCCCAAGTTCGTGCGCGATCACGTACTCCGACCGAGCGCCCCGGTCAAGCGTCGAGAAGCTCGCTCGGCTCGGAGTCCCGTTGGCTACTCCGTCGATTCCTGGGAACTCGCCGGTCATGGTCCCCAGGTAGTATCCCCGACCACCCTCAAGGACTCGAATCGCTTCCGTCTCGTCAACCAGTTTGAAGGCATTGTTGTGCGACGTGACCACAGGTTCGTGTGCCGTCACCACAAGTCCCCCAATCGGTAACAGGTTCCGGGTCATGCCAAGTAGCTCGTGGCCGTGCGGGTCTTCAACCATCGCGGCGGTTTTCTCCAGCACCAGGGAATCCGGCTTCGAACTCCACAGGAACGGAATGACGGTGAGGTGAAAGACGGACATATCCGTGACGTCCACTGAGAGACGACCCGTCTTCGGAATCCGCTGTCCCACCCCCAACCCCGGATCCAGCGTGCCGTCCGGGTCGACCTCGATCACCATCTCGAGTCCCGGCTGGATCACGTGGCCCGGTATCTCAGCGTTCGCCGACTTGGAGAGCCGGCTCTCGTCCACCTCCGTCGGCATGGGGTCGGACTTGCCCGGGATTTCCACGACATGCGTCTCACCGCCATTGCGGTAGAAGCGCGCCCGGACGCCGGGAATCCCCGTGGCGGTGGCCTGCCCAGCTGTCACAAAAACCCGGAGCAGCGCCTTCTCGCCCGCGACCAGCGGGACCGGGTATTCCCGCGACTGGACCGCCTGGGTCAAGTAGGCTGCTGGCGGTCCGTCCTCCGCGCACGGTGCGATCCGGAGCTTGGGTACGCCTTCCAGCCAGGACTGGAAGTTCGGGTCCGATGGCGCGCACAGGTCCGTGCCCCCGGCCAAGAGCGCTTCGAGCTGATCCAGCGCCGCCAGGTCGCCGGGAAGCGGCCCGGACATAGCCAGGTTGTTGCCGATGGACAGTTCCCGAAGGCTCGACATTCCGCCGAACTCGGGGGGCACCGGACCCTCCAGATCGTTGTAGTCGAGGAGCAGCTGTTCCACGGTCGTCAGGTTGCCCAATGAAGGCGGGAGAGAACCTGTCAGGGCGTTGTGGTCGAGCGCCATGAGAGTCACGCTTGGCAGTTCGCCGAGGCCTCGCGGGATCGGGCCGGTGAGGTCGTTATCCGAGAGTCCCAGGAGTTCCAGGTTGGCGAGGTTGCCGAGTTCGGAGGGAATCTCGCCCGTCAAGTCGTTTTCGTTGAGCCCCAACGACTCCAATTGGGAAAGATTTCCGAGTTGCCCCGGGATGGAGCCCGTCAGGTCGTTTTCCACCAGGTCCAGCCGCCGGAGGCTGGTGAGACCGCCGAGGGCGGGCGGGATGGAGCCTGTCAGCGCGTTCCCATTAAGCTCCAGCACCTGCAGGTCAGCGAGTGTCCCCAGTTCCGGCGGGATGGAGCCCGACAAGCCCGTGCCTAGGGCGTCCAGGGTAGACAGATTGACCAGGTTGCCGAGTTCGGGGGGGATCTGTCCCATACCGTCATTGAAGCTCAGGCCGAGATGACGAAGGTTGGCCAATTTGCCAAGCTCCGCCGGAATCGGCCCAGTCAGCTCGTTAGCGGCCACCCTCAGCGACCCCAATTGCGAAAGATCTCCGAGCTCGGGGGGAATCGGGCCGGTGAGGTCGTTCGCAGTGAGCTCAAGCCGGGTCAGGTTGGCGAGGTTGCCCAGCTCCGGGGGGATCGGGCCCTTAAGGTTGTTGTCGTAGAGCGATAGCTCGGTTACCCGGTCCTCGCCGTCAACCCGGACTCCGTGCCATTGCCCAAGCGGGGCATCGGTGAGCCAGTTGGCGTTGTTGGTCCAGTCGTCCCCCCCGGTCGCGTGGTAGAAGATCTCAAGGATCTCCCGTTGCGTTAGCGGGGCGCACTGCTCCCCGGTGCTCTCATGCGAAGAGATTCCGTTCAACCACTCGCGGAAGGAAGCGTTGGCCGGGGTGCATAGCCCTGTCCCCGCATAATGAAGCGCGCTCAGAGAAAGGCGGGCCAGCGAGAGCGGAAGGCGGCCGGATAGCCCGGGATTGGTACCGACCCTCAGCTGGGTCATGTGAGCCAGCGCGCCCAGACTCGTCGGGAGCCGTCCCGCGAGTCCGTTCCGGCCCAGGTCAAGCGCGGTGACCCGGCCCAAGGAGTCGGCGCTGACGCCGTGCCACTCCTCGACGGCGCCGTCCCCTGACCAGCCCGTCGATTCAGTCCAGTCCGCGCCCCCAGCCGTTCGATAGAGCTGCTTCAGCGCGGCCACGTCGGCCTCGTTGCAACGAACAGTCGCGCCGGCGGCGTCCTCGTGTTCGATTCCCCGCAGCCATGCGGCGAATGCAGAACTGCCGGGCATGCACAGACTCTCGTTCCGCCCGACGGAGAAAACACGGATCCGGTCGAGTCGCAGGAGGCTTTGCGGGATCGGGCCGGACAGGTTGTTTCCCTCCAGGTCGAGGGTCTGCAGGTTGGCAAGGTTGCCGAGTTCGGCCGGGATCGGGCCCGTCAGTCGATTGAACCCCAATTCGATGGACCAGAGCCTGGTCAGTCCACCGAGCCAGGCTGGGACCGCGCCCGTCAGCCGATTCCCGTTAAGCGCGAAGCTCCCGAGTTCCTTCAGGTTCGCCAACTCGGACGGGATCGGGCCGGTCAATTCGTTGCAGCACAAGCCAAGGCCTTTCAGATTCGCGAGGTTGCCCAGCTCGAGCGGGATGCTGCCCGACAGCCCATTCGCACCCAGGCTCAGATAGATCAATTGGGTGAGTTCGCCGAGCGACGCCGGGATCGAACCAGTCAGGTTGTTAGTGGAGAGGTACAGCCGGTTCAGGTTGGCGAGTTGCCCAAGCTCGGACGGAATCGGACTGGTCAGGCTGTTACCGGCCAGATCGAGCTGCTCCAAGCTCTGAAGGTTGCCCAACTCCGACGGGATCGGACCGGTAAGGCTGTTACGCCCGAGGTCCAGCGTTCTGAGACTGGCGAGGTTGCCGATTTCGGCCGGGATCGGTCCCGAGAGGCCATGCTCTACATGCTCCCTTCGGTCAGAATCCCACCGGCCCCTGAGATTGAGGCCGACGACACGTCCGGAAGCACCCGTATCCACCCCGTACCACTCTGCTAGCGGCGCGTCTGTCACCCAGTTGTCGGAGTCGACCCAGTTGGGACCGTCGGTCGCCTCGTAGAGCGCCACGAGCGCCGCCTGGTCGGGGTTGTCGGTCACCGTCACCGTTGCGCTCCCCGACGCTGAACCCGCCGTCGCGGTGATCGTGGCCGTCCCGTTTGCGTCCGCCGTCACCAGTCCGGACGCGCTCACCGTCGCCGCGGCAGGGGCGCTGCTCGTCCAGCTCACTGCGGCCCCGGCCATCACGTTGCCGTCCTGGTCGCGTACCTCGGCCGAAAGCTGCACGGTCTCATCCAACGCCATCAGCTGGGCGGTCGCGGGCGTGACCGTCAGCGTCGTCGCGCGGGGCGGATCAGCGGCCGGTGGTTCCGTGGCGCCGTCGCCGCAAGCGGCCGCGTGGGCGGCTACGGCCAGCAGGACGAGCAGCGGCATGAGGATGCGCGGACGGGTCATGGCAATGATCTCGGCGGCGTGGCAGAATCCGGTCAGCTTTTTCGCTCGTTGCCCGGAGTGGTGGACCGAGAATGCGCGGCTCTGAAGGCGCGCGTCAACGGTGGGAATGCCATGCGCCAGTAGTCAGAGGAATACTGGTAACTACCGTTATGGTAGACACTTCCAGCGATCGAGCATTCTGATGTCCGTCTCGCCCCCGGCTCACCGCGGTGACCGGGCGAGCACAAGTCACCTTGTGGTGCCGACATCAGGGGTCACCGCTCGAACCTTCCCCGCCACGCTCGGGGCCGCGGGGACGGGGCAGCCGGGGGGGAACGGAGGTTGTGGTCCGGCCGCGCTCCCGACCCCATGTCGGTTCGCGCTCCCTCATCTCCCGCGCCCACCGCTCCGCGTCACGCAGCCCCCTTCGGTACCCCTCGCGTACCTTCCGCTCGATCTGCCGGGCGCTGTCGGCGTGCGCCTTGCCCAGCCCGGCCCGTTCGCCCTTGTGGTACCGGTCGAGATCCTCGCGCCAGCCCTCGACTAGGTCCTCCCGGCCCCGGACCGCCCCAGCCAGCTCTCGGAACGAGCGTTCGGTCCGCCAGATCCGGTGGCGGCCGAGCAGGGGAGCGGCACTCCCGGTCGAGCCTCCGCCGGGTGCCCTCCTGCCGCTTGTGCAGCTCGGCCCATTCTTTCCACGCCCGGGTTTCGAGCCGCCAGAACCCCAGCCAGCGCCGGTCCTCGCCCGTCTTCCCAAAGCCGCGCCTCGGCACACCGCTGACTGGATTGAAACCTCTTGCGGATGAAACCCGTAGGATGTCGCCCTTCGGGTCACCGAAGGGTGGAAGGGGCAACACGATCAGACGAGGCGAAACACCGGAGGAGACGCACGTAGTCAGATTGATCCATCCCACGGCGGAACCGGTGCCTGTGCCCATCGACGGGGGCGTTGGCGAGATCAGTCGCCGCTCCGCCTTCAGGAGTACATGGATGGCCCGGCATCGCTGGCCACCATCCCACCGCTCGCCGCGCTTCGGGAGGCCCGTCTGAACGGGTTCTCCAGAGCGCCTGCGGTGGTGCGCCGCCACTGTATTGGCAGCAGCAGCCGACGGGTCTCGGACACGTCGTCGACGGGCTCGTCGGACGCTGTTAAGGCGTCGAGCCAGCCTACCCAACAAACTCACACAGATTTGCATCTTCCTGTGTTCTTTGAGTTTACGGGATTCCGCAGCTCGATTCCCTCCGAATGACTCCCTCCGATTGCGATCTCAGGTGCGAGCCCTCGTGCGGCTTTCCAACGCCGTCCGAAGCTGTCCAGCGTCGGCCTGCTGATAGCAGCGGAGCACCGTCTGGGGGCTCTTCCATCCGCCAAGCTCACACAGCACCTTGAGCGGAAGATCCATCAGGTCCGTCGCGAACTTGCGCCGCAGCGAGTGCCAACCCCGGCCCGGCTTCGGCTCCAGTCCCGCGAGGGTCTGGGCCTTCCACCACCAGTTATGCGCGCAGACGCGGCTGAAGCACCTCGTGGCATCGCTCGGCGAAGGCAGCACCGGGCCGTTCTTCTTCCCACGGCCCATCCCTCGCGCCTCCTCCAAGGCGTCGAGCGCCTCGTCGGTCAGCGGAGTGACGTGCTCGTAACCCGTCTTCTCGTGCTCCGCTCGCCATCGGACGGTTCTTCCCTCGAAGTCGATGTCGGGCCACGCAAGCTTGCGGATGGCTCCGATCCGGTGACCGGTCTCGTGGGCGAGCACGAGGGCGACATGGAACCGCCACCCGACCTGCCGCGAAACCCCGAGCAGCGCCCGGTACTCGTCCTCGGTGAGGACGACCCGGTTGGGGTTCTTCTCCCTGGGCTTCCTGAGGCCCTTCAGCGGGTTGGAGTCGAGGAGGAGCCTCCCCTCCTCGTCCCGCGACCTCGCGGCCCAGTTGAGCACCGTCATCAGGAACGTCAGGTCCCATGCGATGGTCCGGTTGCCGACAGGCTGGCCCGAGCGTCCGGCCCTGCCCGCTCTCCGTGCCTGGATGAACCGGTCCCAGTCACGCTGGGAGAGGGTTTCGGGCCTTCGGTCCCTGCCGAAGAAGTCGAGGAACATCTTCGCCGCGACCCTGTCGCGCCGACGCGTCCTCTCGCCCTTCGTGGGCGTCACCTCCTCGCCGTAGATTTCAAAAAGCGCCCCCAGCGTGAGCGGCTCGGGCTCGGGCTCGGCCTTGCCATTGGGCTCATGAACCGCCAAGCCCGCGGCGGCTTCATCCGCCTGCCGTTTCGCGCGAGCCCAATCGCGGTGCCCCAGCGACCGGCTCCGCCTGCGCCCGTTCTCCCTCCACTCGATCTGGAGCAGGCCGGTTTTCGGATCCGGGAACACCCGGACCCGGTTCCGGCCCCATTCTCCGGCGCTGTAGCTGCGCCGGTCTCGTTTCGTGCGTGCCATCATTCGATTCCTCCGAGTGATGGACTGCACGATCCGCCTGTTTTGAACCTCGCGCCCGATGGGCGCGTCGTCCAGAGCTTGGCGGCCCGGTTCCGCTTTCGCGCGAGGCGCTTCTCGGGCCGTCAGTCTCTGCGGATCTCCTTGAAGCATGCCTCCATGCGCTTGAGATTCCTGACCGCCGATAGACGGGGGCCGGTGGCGTACCGCGCGTGCACATCGACATCAAGGGGCATGTGCACGGTATCGCCGTGTCCATGTGCGCGGGCGGAGGCTCCGCATGTCGCTGCCCGCGTGACGGTTGTACCGCGCCCGCACGAACGGCGGTGCCGTTCCGGAGAGTGCGGTCGTGGCGGGAGTGACCCCACCCTTCGGGTGCCTGGTACGGCACGGCGATGGTTGGAATGTGCACTTCCATTCCACCCCTCGCCCGGGGTCACTCCCGGTCCATCAATCCCGTGCGGGAAGACCAAACGGCGAGCCGGGACGGGCGCGTCCCGGCCTTGGTCGGCGATGCCGGACAGCCCGACGGCCAGCCAGTCGGCGAACGGGTTCGTCGCCGCCTCGATGCGGCGCTCAACCCCTTCCTGGAAGGAATGCTGGCCCGGAGCGACCTCCCGTCGAGGAACGGCATGGGCGTGTCCATGCCGATCCTCCCCGATGGCACGCCACGCGTCCAAGGAGGGGGGTTGCTCCGGTCACAACCGCACCCTCCCGCGCGCCACGAACGCCCCGGCAATCATAGCGCAAACCACAAGGCGGCCAACGACATATGAAACCTGCGAGGTGTCCGGTTGAAGGACGTGTTCGTGTCCGGACACCCCCGATGTCGGGCGGACACTCTCCCTACGGCCCCGGCGACCCCGGTTCCGGGTGTCCCGAAGTGGCGTTGGCCGTGATTATCTTCCAGAGTTGCCCGATCACGCGGCAAGCGGCGGATCGTCCTGTTTCGAGAGGGTGCGATGAACGGACCCAACAAGAGGCTGAGCGCTACGATGTTCCACCACCGGGGCAGCTGATGGTCGCGAAGGTCCTTGGGCTCGGCCGCTCGTTCACCCGCCTCGGGGCGTACCGCCTCGAGAAGGACGAGCGGGTCGATTGGGCCGACACCCGGAACCTGCCGACGCTCGATCCGGGACGGGCTCCTCGGCTGATGGCCGCGACGGTTAGGGCCGCGCTCGACCTCAAGCGGCTGGCGGGCGGATCGATGGGGGGGCGGAAGCTGGAGAAGCCGGTCCTGCACTACACGCTCTACTGGCCCCACGATCAGCGGCCGGGCCGGGCCGAAATGGAACAGGCGGCCGCCGAGTCGCTCACGGTGCTGGGGCTGGAGCGTCACGAGGCGCTGATCGTGGCGCACCCCGCTCACCTTCACGTCATTGCGAACCGGGTCCATCCGGAGACCGGCAGGGCTGCGAACCTCGGCCTCAGCTGGATCAGACTGTCCGAGTGGGCGGAGCGGTGGGAGCGCGACCACGGCGGCATCCGGTGCCACGAGAGGGTCGAGAACAACGCCCAGCGGCGGTCGAGGCTCCCTCGCTGACACCGTTCAACCGTCGCGGAGGACCGCGATTATCGGGGGGATCGAAGGGGGGCAGGGCCACCCCTCGCCGGCCCCTGGGTTATACCCGGGGTAAGCTGGCTTGAGCGCCTAACGGTGCTCCAAGCCAGCCCTACGGCCGCCCCGCAAGAGACGCTCCCGCGAGCCGCCCGAGAAGGCGGTGGCCGGGCTGTCGCGGGCGAGCTCCTCGACCTCTTGGTCGCCAGCCTCACGGACGGCGAGGGCGAACAGGCCGACCCGTCACTCCTTGGCGACGGCGGCGGTCTCCCGCGCCGCCCGCTTTCCGCCCCGTACCTTTGTCAGCACAGTTGGCGCCATGTCGAATGGACGTGAGCGCAGTACGGGTGACTGGGCCGGGAGTAACCAATTTCGCCCTGTGCCCGGGCCGATCACCTGGGTAGGACTCGTACCGTACCGCGGCCCGGAGCCGCCCAGTGGGGAGTTTGCGCCTTCGAGTGCCAGTAACAGGGATTGGCGGGCATCGCGGCACCCATCCTGTTGCAGCCCTCCTGCGGCGCGTCGGTCCGGTCAGCCGCCAAGTCGCGGAAGCTCGAACGGAATCCGTGCGGCACGGTCGGGACCCGCAACTCCCTGAACAGAGCGCTGAGGGGCGTGGCTTGCAGCCGCACTCCCCTCGCGGACTGGAACGCTCCACTCCGACAGTGAGTGTTCAAGGGCCGGTTGCCCTCGGGTGGTCCGACTCAAACCACTGACTGACGCTTCTTAGCGGTCTGTGCAGGGGCGGCCGCCGCCTGCGGCCCCCACTATTTCTCCAAACCCGGCCGCTTGGTGCGTCCGCCGGCGGGATCGCCGTGGGCGCCGCGTTGCTCCCGGCCAGCACGCCACCGTGTCCCGGAAAGATCCTCCCTCCACGCCCGCCTTCCGCGTGGCGGACGCGACAGCGGAACCACGCATCATCTGTGCCTTTTGTAGAGGAACCACCCGCCGACACCGATGCCACCGGATATGACAACATACGGCACGCAACGGCCTCCAATCCCAGCGTCGGCGCAGGCAACGCTGCCGTACAGGAAGTTGATCCCACCCACGACCATCATGCCGACGCCGACGTACTTGAGCACAGGGTCCTTCTCCTCCTGCTCCTGTCGGAAGTCCGCGAAGGCGCGTTGGAACGATTGTCGGCCATGCAACGAAGTCGTCGGGGTCGCGCCAGCTGTGAACGCAGAGAGTCTCGGTGCCACCGCAACATTCCCGCTCCGCAGCGTGCTTGCAGGAATGCGGCTGAATGTGACGACGTCGGGGAACAGGAGCGCTCGGGCGGTGAGGGCGCGTGAGGCTTCTCCGGCGCCAAGAGGAGGGAACGTCTGGGCGTCTGTGGGCACCGCCTCGAGCGCGGCCCCGACCAGGAGGAGCCTGATGATGGTTCGGATCAGCATCGCTTTTCTCTTTCTCGGTGTTGGGAAATCAGGGACAGTCGATTGAACCTTCGAACCGCAGCCCCTCGGCGGGCTCCTCGCCGATGAAGAAGAGCACGGGTTTCGCGCAGATGGAGACTGCCGCTGACCCGAGGGCGGACACACTTCCCCTTCCCGGACGACTGTTTCGAGTCCGTGGCGGTGCATCCGAGTACATTGGTTGCGTGGCCGGACCTTCGACCAAGCTGGGCGGCCTAGATGGTGTCGGCCTGCGTCGGCGAGGGGGCGAACAGGCGGGGCGTGCCTAGCAGCAGGGCGACGAGGAGGAGGGGAGAAACGGGGGCGCCAGCGCCGGAAACGCGCGTCAGGCTCGGCTCGGCTCGGCTCGGCTCGGCTCGGCTCGGCTCGGCTCGGCTCGGCTCGGCTCGGCTCGGCTCGGCTCGGCTCGGCTCGGCTCGGCTCGGCTCGGCTCGGCTCGGCTCGGCTCGGCTCGGCTCGGCTCGGCTCGGCTCGGCTCGGCTCGGCTCTTAACGGTGCTGCGTAATCGATATCCATGGCCATGTCAACTCCCAACGCTACCGTCGGCTCCTCAGGACCATGAAAGATAACCGACCGTTCCCGCCACGAGCAAATTCCTATGGGTGATCGGCAGAGTTCCGAAGAAAGCGGCCGCTCGGAAATCGGGCGGCGCGTTTGGGTTGGACGAGTCGCCCAGCGCCGCCTCGGCGACCTCCGTCCATCGACACGGAGCATGTCCCGGTCATCGGCGCTGGAAGTGTCCCGGAAAGGCGAGTCCCGCGCAGTATGGACGGTGCCGTTCGCCTCGGAAGCGACGAGGGAGTCGTCCGCGTCGCCAACGCCCCGAATCCCCTCGGATTCATGTCGGTCGCTCTCCCTCGATTTCCCGTCAAACGATTCCGGTTTTCCGGCTATTCGGGCACGATCCAGCAAGGTCCAGTCCAACGGCAGAAATGGCGGATCATGCAGTCCTGTATGACTTTAGATGATCTTCTGCCGTGATTCGGACCTTTGGCGATCCGCCTACCCATTGTCATACAATGGGGCTGGCGAGGGCCTGGCTCCCGCCCCCCCTTCGAACCCCCCGCTGTTCGCGCTCCCGAGGAGGTCGCGGATGGGGGCGCCGCCCCCTTTCCCCCGTGTCGGTGCGGCGTGATGCCTGAGCGCCGCACCGCCGTCGTCACCGCCCGCGTATCGCCGGGCGAGTCCGCCGACTGGCGGGCCAAGGCGAAGGCCGCCGGCGTGCCGCTGTCCGCGCTGATCCGGCGGGCCATGGCCCGTACACGGACCTGGACGGCCCGCGCCGCCGAGGTCGAGCGCGAGCGCACCCGGCAGGTATCCCGCGTCGGGAACAACCTCAACCAGATTGCAAAGTGGGCGAATACCCACAAGGGGGCGGCCGAGGCCGTCGAGATCCTCGCCCGTCTGGTTGCCATCGAGCGCGCGCTCGGCGCACTGGCTCGCTTCGAGAATCCGGAGCGCGATGCACGTTAAGTTCTTAGCGCATGGGACCGGCTCGGCCGGCAAGGCGGCAGGCTACCTCCTCGGGGAGCGGGACGCCGCCGGGAAGCTGCGCGAGGGCGTCGAGGTGTTGCGCGGGAACCCGGACATGGTGGCCGCGGTCGCCGACTCGCTCGACTTCGAGCACAGGTACACCTCCGGCGTAATCGCCTGGGCACCGGACGACCACCCCACCGACGAGCAGATCGAAGCTGTGCTCGACGAGTTCGAGAAGACGGCTTGGGCGGGGCTGGAGCCCGACCGATACGCCTGGGCGGCCGTCCTGCACCGTGAGGAGGGCGGAGGCGCTCACGTCCATGTCCTCGCCGCTCGGTGCGACCTGGAGACCGGCCGAAGCCTCAACATCGCGCCTCCGGGCTGGCAGCGGACGTTCGATCCGCTCCGCGACGCCTTCAACCACGAGCGCGGCTGGAGCCGACCCGACGACCCGGAGCGGGCCAGAGTGCAACACCCCGGCCACCGCGCCTACATCGAGGCGACCCGGCTGCGGGCCGGACTACGTCTCGAATCCTCCCCCCGCGACCTGATCCGGGACTACCTGCTCCAGCGTGTCGAGCACGGTGCGGTCAAAGACCGCCACGATGTTGTCGCCGCCCTCCGTGAGGCGGGCCTTGAAGTGCCGCGCCAGGGCATGGAGTACATCACCGCGCTGGACCCGGAGACCGGGGACCGGTGGCGGCTGAAAGGAGAACTGTACGGAGTTGATTTCCAACGCGAACGATTTGACCGAACGGCTGCGGAGGCGGCTGGAGAGCGAGCGCAGGGAGATCGAGGAGTTGACCGCGAGCGAGCTCGAAAGGCTCGCCGAGCACTCGCGGCACGTCGCGAGGAGCGCGGTGCGTACCATCGAGCGCGATATGGGGGAGGCGACCGGCAAGATGCGCGAGCTGCTGGTCAAGGCGTGGCTCCGGCCCTTCATCGTCGGCCTGAGTCTTTGGATCGGTATCTGCGCCGGAAGCTGGGCGACGATGCACTGGTTGGCGAGCAGCATTCAGGACCGGATCGAGACCCGCGACATGACGGACACCCAGATCGCGGGCGGGCGGGAGATGCTGGCCGAGATCGAAGAGACGACCTGGGGCGTGGGGCTGCGGGAAGTCAACGGGGTGCGGTACGTGACGCTGCCGGCCGGCACGCCGGTGGTTACGGCCTTCACCGTGGACGGACGGCCCTACTTGGAGCTGTCGAGAGAGTGAGGGAGCTGTATGACCGCGTTGGAGGAGCAGTTGACGAGGGCCTTGCGGAGGCTGTGCGCGCAGTACGACGCGGAACAGCGGCGGCACTCGGAGCAAGTCGAAGTCTTGCAGCGGCAGGTCGAAGCCTTGCAACGGCACGTCGAGCGGCAGAGCGAGGAGAACGAAGCCTTGCAGGTGCGAATCGAGCGGCTCGACGTGCTGGCGACACGCTTGGCCGAGTATTCCGGGATATCCACCGGCGCGAGACGGCGCGGCCTCCGTATCTGATGCGCCGCCCGGGACCGAACCGCGATCAAGGTCCGAGCCGCTGATGGCTCAGGGCAGGGCTGGATCTGGCGCGCGCAACACCGCTCCGCGAAGTTTCGGACGCGCAGATCGTGCGGTCCATCGCGAGAGGAATCGAATGATGGCACGCACGAAGCGGGACCGGCGCAGCTACAGCGCCGGCGAGTGGGGCCGGAACCGGGTGAGAGTGTTCGCCGATCCTAAGACCGGTCTCTACCAGATTGAGTGGCGAGAGAACGGGCGCAGGCTCACTCGGTCCCTGAAACACCGGGATTGGAGGAGAGCGAAGCGGCAGGCCGACGAGGCCGCCGCGGGCCTCGCGACATACGAGCCCAACGGCAAGGCCGAGGCCGAACCCGAGCCGCTCACTCTGGAGAAGCTTTTTGAAATCTACGGTGAAGAGGTGACGCCCACCAAGGCGGAGGCGTCCCAGCGGGCCGACCGGGCCGCGACGAGGATGTTCCTCGGGTTCTTCGGACGAGGCCGCAAGCCTTCAACGCTCTCCCGGCGCGACTGGGACCGGTTCATCCGGGCGCGGCGCGCGGGCAAGGTCGGAGCGAGCGGCAAACCGGTGTCCGACGCGACGATCGAACACGATCTGAAGTTCCTGATCGCCGTGTTCAACTGGGCCGCCAAGTCGAAGGACGAGGAGGGCCGGCTGCTCCTCGGATCGAACCCGCTGAAGAGTCTGAAGACGCCCACGGAGAAGAACCCCACGCGGGTGGTGTTGGCCGAGGAGGAATACCAGGCGCTTCTCGGGGTGTCCCGGGAGGTGGACTGGCGCTTCCACGTCGCGCTGGTGCTCGCGCACGAGACCGGACACCGAATCGGGGCCATCCGCCACCTCAGGTGGTCGGATATCGACCTTGAAGCCCGAGCCATCCGGTGGAGGGCCGAACACGAGAAGACCGGCTACGAACACCGGACTCCGATGACGGCCGAGGCGGTCGCCGTCCTTGAGCAGGCGCGAGAGCGGAGCGCCGGGATCGAGGTTGCTCCGGTGCTGCCCGCACCACGAGATCCGTCGCGGTGCGCGGGCCGGACGCTGGTGCGCTTCTGGTGGAACCGAGCCCAGAAGCTCGCGGGACTCGAACCCAGGCGTGGGCGGGGCTGGCACTCGTTGAGGCGCAAGTTCGCCAGCGACCTCATGGACCAGCCGCTCAAGATCCTCTGCGACCTCGGAGGCTGGAAGACCGCCAAGACGGTGCTCCAGTGTTATCAGCGAGCCGACGAGGGACAGCTTCGGAAGGCACTGGAAGCCCGCCCGAGACCTCGCGGCTGAGGCTCGCAATTCGGCGGGAGTCAAACGGCGGGAATCCGGCCGACGGAATGCGTAACAATCAGTGATTGAACGAGATACGAATTCGGTAACGCATGACGTAACGTCAGGGTTGCGGGCAGCGCAGGAACGCCGGCGAGGACGGGCGGACGACAGGAAGCCGCAGGACCGAAGGAGAGACCGCAGCACCCGAACACCAGGCACCAACCCCAAGGACGATACGCGAGATGAACCCTGCCACCATGACCACTCCGGCGCCGTCGGCCGCCACCTCCTCCCGCACGGCGCGTTTGCTGGAAGCGCTGGGACTCGACGATGTGAATTCGGGCGGTTTCGCCGGCGAGTGGATGGGCTCCGGGCCCGAGCTCGAGGTTCACACCCCCATCGACGGCTCGCGCATTGCGACCGTTCGCCAAGTCACCGTGGACGAGTACGACTGCATCGTGGAGCGCGCCCACGAGGCGTTCCTCGAGTGGCGCAAGGTGCCGGCTCCCAAGCGCGGCGAGGTCGTGCGCCAGATCGGCGACCGGCTGCGGCGGCACAAGGCGGAGTTGGGCGCGCTGGTCACCCTCGAGATGGGCAAGATCCTCACCGAGGGCGAGGGCGAAGTGCAGGAGATGATCGACATCTGCGACTTCGCGGTCGGCCTGTCGCGCCAGCTCTACGGACTCTCGATGCACTCCGAGCGCCCGGACCACCGCATGTTCGAGCAGTGGCACCCGCTGGGTGTGGTCGGGGTGATTTCGGCCTTCAACTTCCCGGTCGCGGTGTGGAGCTGGAACGCGGCCATCGCGGCGGTGTGCGGCGACGCCACCTTGTGGAAGCCGTCGAGCCAGACGCCGCTCACGGCGATCGCGTGCACCCGCATCGCGGCGGAGGTGGCGCGCGAAAACGGCTATGATCCCGCCATCTTCTCGCTGGTGGTGGGGCGGGGTTCCACCGTGGGCGACCGCCTCCTGCACGACCGCCGCATCCCGCTGGTGTCGGCCACCGGAAGCTGCCGGATGGGCTACCGGGTGGCCCAGGTGGTGGGCAAGCGGCTGGGCCGCACGATCCTCGAACTGGGCGGCAACAACGCCATCATCGTCACCCCGCACGCCAACATGGACCTCGTGCTCCCCGCCATCCTGTTCGGATCGGTGGGCACGGCCGGGCAGCGCTGCACCAGCACTCGCCGCATCATCGCGCACGAGTCCATCCGCGGGGAGCTGGAGCGGCGCCTGGTCGCCGCCTACGGGGACGTGCGCATCGGCGACCCCCGCGATGCCTCCACGCTGATGGGCCCGGTGGTGAACCACCAGGCGGTCGCCGACCTGGAGAACGCTGTGCGCCAGGTCACGGAGGAGGGTGGCGAGGTCCTTTGCGGCGGCGAGCGCCTGGACGGCCCCGACTTCCCGGGCGGCCACTACGTCACGCCCTGCATCGCCCGCGCGCGCAACGAGTTCGACATCGTGCAGGAGGAAACCTTCGCGCCCATCCTGTACATGCTGGGCTACGGGAGCGCGGATGCGTCCCCGGCGCAGGCGGTGGACGAAGTCGTCGAGGCCATCGACCAGCACAACGGCGTGCCTCAGGGACTCTCGTCGGCGATCTTCACCGAACACATGCGCGAGGCGGAGCTGTTTCTCTCGCACCGCGGCAGCGACTGCGGCATCGCCAACGTCAACATCGGCACCAGCGGGGCGGAGATCGGGGGCGCGTTCGGGGGCGAGAAGGAGACCGGGGGCGGGCGCGAATCCGGATCGGACGCGTGGAAAGCCTACATGCGCCGGCAGACCAACACGGTCAACTGGAGCCCGGAGCTGCCGCTCGCGCAGGGAGTGCGCTTCGGGTAGGGGCTGCGGCTAGAGAAGCTGTTGCAGAGGCGTCGCTGCCGGTCGGCAGGGCTTCGTTGCCTGAGGTCGACGCACTTCGCTGCGGACGAGTCGAAAGCTCGTTTCTTCTGCGGGGCGCGAGAATGGCGGAATGGGGTCAGTTCGAGCCCTTGCGCGCCTGGCGCCAGGCGCGCTCGTAGACCTTGGGCCGCACATCCAGATAGCCGGGGTACTCCTTTCGGGCTCGCGCCAGAACCGCCTTTTCCAGCGTGATCGTGGCCACCGGATCGGTGGTCTCGAGCAGCACGTCGCCCGCCGGTCCCGCGACCATGGACGGTCCGCCGATCATCCCGCCCGACCGGCTCCCCGGCCGGTTGACCGAAATCACGTAGGCGCAGCTGGTGACCGCGTTCGCCCGCAGCACCAGCCGCCAGCGCGGGTAGGTATCCGCCGGGGTGGCGCGTGGCAGGAGAATGGCTTCCGCGCCCATGGCGGCCAGCGCGTTGCACCCCTGGGGCCGGTTGGCGTCCGAGCACACCTGGACTCCGATGCCGAAGCCCTCAACCTGCACCGGCGCGGTCAGCCCCTCGCCTGGCTGGTAGTGGTGCGCCTCCCAGTACCCTTCCTCGTCGGGCAGGTGGATCTTGCGGTAGCGGAGCAGCTCCTCTCCCGAGGCGCCGAAGAGCACAGCCGTGTTGTGGCGCCGACCGCTGCGCTGATCGCGCACGATGGCGCCGCCCAGCACCGCGAGCCCGGTCGCGCGCGCGGCTATCGCCATCGCACTCTCCCGGGGTCCGAACGGAGGCTCGGCGTCCGCGTCGGAGGGGACCTGGCTCGCAGGAACCCAGTGGTTCAGCGGCAACTCCGGCAGAACCGCCAGTTGCGCGCCCCGCGCCTTCGCCTCGCGCAGGTGGGTTAACAGCCGCTGCTCGTCATCCCGGTTCGGGAAGACGTCGGTGATGAGAGCGACGGTGAGGTTTGCGGGCGTCACTGAGGGTTCCGGCTTGTGGGGGCGAGAACAGGTGTTCCTATGTAGGAATACGGCAACAGGCCAAAGAGGATCCCGGAGTTGGCGGAGCGCTGCTGTGGCTTTGCCGGCATGCGGGTGCGAATACCGACGTCGCTCGCGAGCCCGTTTCCCTAGTCGCCGAACTCCAATCCGCCGATGTCGTACCAGTCAACCGCCCGGTCCGGGAAGCCATCGGGATCGTCGGGACCGACGGGCCGATTCACCAGGACCACAGGCGTCGAACCCCGCAGGTCGATGCCGATCGCGCGATCCCTCACCTGCACGACGCCGACATGCCTTGTGCCCGAGTAGATGTCCAGATGGGAGAACCCGTCCTGGAATCGCCGCGTGAGGATCCATAGTCCCTACTCGGAGCGAGTATCGCTCAGCCGTCCGCGATCAGCGCATCCCTGACGACGATCTGTGGGAGTCCCGCATCCTCCAGCCGCCGGTTCAGGCGCGGCAGGTCGTCGCTGAGTAACCGCTCGAGGGCCCGGAGATGCACCTCCAACTCCGCGGACAGCTCGTCGAAGACCGCCCGGTACGCGTCGATGGGCGTGCCGTCGCCTCGCTCCAGGTGGCTGCGCAGGCCGGTTAGGCGGTCGTTTAGCTTGATGGGGAAGGCGATCTTGTCCTTCGGGCTCTGGTTCCGGAGCTGGTAGAGCTCGCCTGCGACGGCCTCGATGCCGGCCGCGAAGCGGGATGCCTCCTCCCTGAGGCTGGCGTCGTCGGTCTCGGCGACGCTCGCGTCGACCTGAGTGCGGAGATCGCGCGCCAGCAGCACGCTCGTGTTCGCCCGGCTCTCGGCGTGTCGGATCGCCATGGCCAGGCGGAACTGCTCGGTGAACGCGGCGGTGGGGATGTCGCCGAGTCTCGGATCCGGATGCACGTCGAAGGACGCCTCCCGGGTCGTGCCGTCCACGGTCAGCCGTGCCCGGTAGCGGCCCGGCGGCGCCCATGGTCCCACGGCCGGGTTGCCGCCTTCCAGGACGATGCCGTCGAAAGTCACCGCGCCCGGGTAGCGGAGGTTCCAGCGGGCGCGTCGGGTGCCCTCGCTCGCGGTTTCGTCGACGAGGGTGCGCACGTGTTGCCCGTCGTCCGTCAGCACGTCGAGTCGCGCGTGCGTCCCGGGCGTGCTCACCCGGAAGTCGATGATCGCGGCGACCGATCGCCGGATTGCGTCGGCGGGCTGGAAGAGGTGCACGTCCGTGTCAGCGACGTCCGCGTCGACCTGCCGCAGCGTCTCGATGTCGTCGAGAACCCAGAAGGAACGCCCGTGGGTGCTGATCACCAGGTCGCGCTCCTCGACCGAGATACCTGTGACGGGCGTGTCCGGCAGGCGGAACGACAGGTCGCTCCAGCTCGAGCCTACATCGAAGGAGGCGAACACGCCGCGCTCGGTGCCCGCGTACAGGAGCCCCGCGCGCTTCGGATCCTCGCGCAACACGCGCACGAACGCGCCATCGGGAAGGCCGGCGCTGATCCGGGTCCAGGTCGCGCCATAGTCGTCGGTCGTCCACGCGTAGGGCGCCCGGTCGTCCATCTCGTATCGGATCCCGGCCACGAGCGCGCTCGCCGGAGCGTGCGGGGACACCTCCACGGTCATGACGCGCGTGTGCGGGGGCATGTCGGGAGGGGTCACGTCGCGCCAACTGCCGCCGCCATCGCGCGTGACGTGCACGAGCCCATCGTCAGATCCCGTCCAGATCGTCTCCGCTTCATGCGGCGAAGGCGTGATCGCGTAGAGCGTACCGTAGATCTCGGGCCCGTCCTGGTCCATCACGATCGGTCCGCCCGAGTCGTCCAGCGTCTCCGGCTCGGCGCGCGTCAGATCCGGGCTGATCTTCTCCCACGACTTGCCATCGTCGACGGATCTCCACAGATGCTGCGATCCGACGTAGAGCGCATGCGGCGCCATCGGGCTCACGGCGATGGGGTAGGTCCAGTTCCATCGCTCGGGCATGTCGCGCGCGGGCTCGCCCATGACGATTCGCGGCCAGGGCTGGATGTCCGTGACCATGCCTGTCGCCCGATCGTAGCGCGTGAGGGTGTTGCTCGCGCCGGCGTAGAAGATGTCGGGGTCGGCGGGATGCTGCGCGATGTAGCCCATCTCGCCTCCGCCCACCGCGTACATCCACTCCGTGCTCGGCCCGCGAGGGTTCCGGAGATGCCCCGGCTCGGACGACACGCACGCGGTGGAGTTGTCCTGCTGCGCGCCGCACACGTGGTAGGGGAAGTCGGAGGTCGTCGTCAGGCGATAGATCTGCGCCGTCGGATAGCGCATCGAGGTCCAGGTCCGGCCCCCGTTCACGGTGACCACGCCGCCCCCGTCGTTGCCGTTGATCATCCGCTGAGGGTTGGTGGGATCGATCCACAGGTCGTGATGGTCGGCGTGGGTTTCGGGCACGCTCTCGAGCGACTTGCCGCCGTCGGTCGAGTGCATGAGCCTGAAGTTGAGGATGTAGAGCG
This sequence comes from Longimicrobiales bacterium, assembly GCA_965208255.1. Classification (GTDB taxonomy): domain Bacteria; phylum Gemmatimonadota; class Gemmatimonadetes; order Longimicrobiales; family Gaopeijiaceae; genus BD2-11. Next base: position 4,346,259 of record OZ242324.1, on the reverse strand, counting down.
TGTTGCGATCGACCGGGTCCGCCTCCAGGCGCTGGAAGTAGAAGGCCCGCTGCCAGATGTCGCGGTGGCCGTTGATGAACTCCCAGGACCGGCCCCCGTCGTCGGACCGGAAGAGCCCGCCCTGTTCGGCTTCGAGGTTGGCCCACACCCGGTCCGGGTCCGCGCCGGAGACGGTGATCGTGATCTTGCCGAGGACTCCGTCCGGGAGGCCCGGATTGCGCGTGATCTCGCTCCAGGTGTCGCCGCCATCGGTGGACTTGAAGATCCCCGATCCCTCGCCGCCGCTCCACAGGCGCCACGGCTTCCGGTACACCTGCCAAAGGGTCGCGTACAGCACGTCCGGATCGCTCGGATCCATGACCAGGTCGACCGCTCCCGTGCGTTCGTCGCGGAAGAGAACCTTCTCCCAGGTCTCGCCCCCGTCGCTGGTGCGGAAGACGCCGCGCTCGGGATTGGGCCCGAAGGGATGGCCGAGCGCCGCCACGTACGCGCGGTCGGGGTCGGTGGGATGGATGCGGATGCGCCCGATGGCGTGGGTTTCCGCGAGGCCGAGGTGCCGCCAGTTCTTTCCGCCATCGTCCGAGCGGTAGACGCCGTCGCCCTGGAGGACGTTGGCGCGCAACTGCACCTCGCCCATGCCGATGTAGACGATGTCGGGGTCGGACGGCGCCATCGCCACCGCGCCCACCGAGGCGCTGCCGACCTGCCCGTCGGTTACGGGGGTCCAGGTGGATCCGCCGTCGGTGGTCTTGAAGAGCCCTCCGCCCGTCGCGCCGAAGTAGTACACGAAGGGGCGGTCGGCATGGCCCGCCACCGCGATGGAACGGCCGCCGCGGTCGGGCCCGATCGAGCGCCACTCCATGGGGGGGAGGAGGGAGGTGGGGGATTGGGCGGTGAGGTCGGGAGGTGCCGCGGCGAGGGACATCGCCCAGAGCAACGGGAGGGTGAGAAGCGGAACTTGAATGACCGGCGAAGGAACACTGACGTCCATGCTGCCTCCAGATCGGGTCGCGAGCCGGGCTCGCGGATGTGCGCCGTCAGAGCAGCCGCTGCAACCCGACGATTAGCCCAACGATCACAGTTGCCTGCACCAGCAGCAGACGGTACATCTGCGCCTTCAGGTTCTTGATGTCCCCGCGCACATCGGCAATCTCACGACTGAGCCTCGTGACATCTGCCCTTCGCTCGGTCGACTCCACCTTCAATTCATCGCGCAGTTGGGAGATCTCTGCCTTCACCTCCGTCCGGAGATCCTTAAACTCCGTCTTCAGTTCAGACCGAAGGTCCCGGACATCGCTTTTCGTGGCGGCACTGCCGGCGACCGGTCCACCGAACACGGACACAAGGGCCTCGGCCTGGGATGTCTCGAAGCCTGCCGCCTCGAGTGTTCTCGTCGTCTTGAGCGTATCAAGTCCGGTCGTATCCATGGCATCAAACATGTACCGGCACCATCCTCCGCAGCAACATTGTGAGTCTGTTACCCCCGGCATCCACCCAAGCCCCGAGATGGATGCAGTTGAGCGCCCAAGTGGGATCGGCGCTTGGGCTTTCTCCAATCTCTTGATTCCGGCGGGCGGAAGAATGGCGGAATGGGGTGAATGGCCGGGTCGCGGATTCGCAGGTGGCGGTGATCGCGCCACCAAGGCAATTTCCACGCTACGCGCGCGTTGCGCGGCTGCCACGAGGTGAAGGGGGATGCATCGATGAGCGAGATCACGCTCAGGGTAAACGGCGAGACGCATACGCTCGAGGTCGATCCGTCGACACCGCTGCTGTATGTGCTGCGCAACGATCTCGGGCTGCGCGGACCGCGCTTCGGCTGTGGCCTGGCCCAGTGCGGGACGTGCACGGTGCTGATGGACGGGCGCGCGATTCGTTCCTGCAACCGGCCGGTTTCGCGCTCGACGGGGGAGATCACGACGCTGGAGGGACTGCCTGAGAACGGGGAGTTGCATCCGGTGCAACAGGCGTGGATCGATGAGCAGGTGCCTCAGTGCGGGTACTGCCAGAACGGGCAGATCCTCACCGCCGCGGCGCTGCTGAGCTATAGCCCCAGCCCGAGCGACGACGAAATCCGGGAGGGCATGAACCGGGTCCTTTGCCGATGCATGACCTACTACCGGATCCAGTCGGCGGTGAAGCGCGCGGCCGAGGCGATGGCCGAAGGGGAGGACCGATGAGCGCCGGGCGGCGTGATGTCCGCTTGGGACAGGCACCGATGAGCGGTGGGCGGCAGGTGCCCAAGGCGGTCGATGACGCGCTTGCGCGCTGGGGCGGGACCACGTCGCGGCGGGACTTCCTCAAGACCTCGGGGCTGTTTGTCTTCGGCCTGAGTGGCGTGGGGGCGGCCGGGGCGGGCCGATGGGGCTTTGGGACCGAGCCCTCCGGGGATGACTCGTCCGAGCCGGCCTCCTATCCCGATCCCGACTTCCTCGCGCTCGACTCGTGGCTGGTCGTGCACGAGGACGACACCGCGACCTTCTACGTGGGCAAGACCGATGGCGGGCAGGGGACCGGGACCGCCACGCAGCAGATGATGTGCGACGAGCTAGACATCGCCTTCGACCAGGCGACGGTGGTCATGGGCCGAACCGACATGACGGTGGACCAGGGTGGCTCGGGTGGCTCGGATGCGATCGAGCGCGACGCCATGGTCGGGCGCCGGATCGCGGCGGAGGCCCGGCGTGTGCTGCTGGAGATGGCGTCGGAGCGCTTCGGCGTGCCCGTGGAGGCGCTCGGCGTGAGCGAGGGCGTGATCTCGCTGCGCGACGATGCCGCGCGGACCGTGACCTACGGCGAGCTGATCGGCGGACGGCGCTTCGATGTCGCGCTGACCGGGGGTAACATCAACGCGACCACCGGTGTGGCGAGCATCAAGCCGGTGCAGGACCTGAGGCTGGTCGGCCAGTCGATCCCGCGCTACGACATCCCGGGGAAGGTCGATGCGACGCTCGAGTGGGCCGTCGACGTGCGGGTCCCGGAGATGGTGCACGCGCGGCATGTGCGCCCGCCCTTCGCGGGGGCGACGCTGGTGGGCATCGACGAGTCGTCGGTGCGCGACGTGCCCGGCCTCATCCGCGTGGTGAGCGAGGGCAACTACGTCGCCGTGGTATGCGAGCGCGAGGAGCATGCGATCGAGGCGGCGGAACGCCTCGTGGTCGAGTGGGAGAAGCCTGCCACGGCGCCCTTCCCCGCATCCGACGACCTCTTCGACTACATGCGGAGCGCGGAGCGGGTGCCGGGCTCGGGGGGACGCGGGGCGGCGCAGACGCAGGGGGATCCCGACGGGGCGCTGGCGAACGCCGCGACCGTCGTCGAAGCCTCGTACGACATCCCCTTCCACGGGCACACCGCCATCGGTCCCGCCCACGCCCTGGCCGATCCCTCGGACGGCCAGATGACCATCTACACCAACGACATGAAGCCGTACAGCCACCGGACCGGGATCGCCGAGTTCCTGGGGATGGATCCGGAGCAGGTGCGGGTGATCTGGATGGAAGGGCCGCAGCTCTACGGGCGCACGGCGGCGGACGACGCGGGCTTCGAGGCCGCGTACCTGGCCAGGGAGCTGGGCCGCCCGGTGCGGGTGCAGTGGATGAGGCACGAGGAGACGGCCTGGGACACCAAGGGCCCGGCGTTCGCGATCGACTTGAGGGGTGGGCTGGACGCGGAGGGCAACGTGGTCGCGCTGGACTATCAGGGCCGGGTCGCCAACTACGCGCACGTCGGATACAACCAGGCGCGGACGGTGCTGATCGCACAGCTGATGGGCTTCCGGCCCGAGCAGCCGTCGCCGGGCGGCGCGCGTGGCCCCGACGACATGTACCACATCCCGAACCGGCGTCAGGAGACGCGGGCGGCCCGCTTCCGGCTCGCCTTCGAGACGCCGCTCCGCACCGGCAACCTGCGCGACCCCAACGGCCCGCAGACGACCTTCGCCGGCGAGTCGTTCATCGACGAGCTGGCCGCGGCCGCGAACGCCGATCCGGTCGAGTTCCGGTTGCGCCTGCTGCGCGGGTCGACCGACGACGACGAGGCCTTCCGCCGCGCTCGCTCGATCGCGGTGGTCGAGGCCGCGGCGGAGGCGTACGGGTGGGACGCGCGCCCGTCACCCGGGACGGTGGGCAGCGGGCGCGTGCTGACGGGGCGGGGCATCGCGTACGCTTATCGCGCCCGCACGACGATCGCCGTGATCGCCGAGGTCGAAGTCGACCGCGAGACCGGCCGTGTGTGGGTCCGCCGCATGGTGTGCGCCCACGACTGCGGCCTGGTGATCAACCCGAACAGCCTCGAGAGCACCATCCAGGGCAACCTCCTGCACGGCATCAGCCGGACCCTCTACGAGGAGGTTCGATTCGACGGCGAGAGGGTCACCAGCGTGGACTGGCGCACCCACCCGACCCTCACGCACATGGACGCGCCCGAGCGCATTGACGTCGTGGTGGTGAACGGCGATCCGAACCCCGACCGGCCGGATCTGCGGCCTTATGGGGCGGGGGAACCGTCGCATCGGCCGGTACCGGCTGCTGTTGCGAACGCGGTTTTCGATGCGACGGGGGTGCGGATGCGGAGGCTGCCGTTGCGGCCGGAGCGGGTGTTGGGGGAGTTGGGGTAGGGGGGTAGGTGCCAGGTTTGCGTGGGTGCGATCTTGGGCAGCTTTCCTGACCGAAAGCTGCCCGTGTATGGAGGTTTCGGAAAGCGACAGTGACGCCTCGCCATGCGTTACGGTGAGGCGTGGCTGGCGCTTTCCCTAGGGCGATTCGGAACTCGACTGAAAGATGCCCTCGGAGCAGGGTGGGTAAGGCGTGCAGAGGGGAGTAGATGGTTGGAACGAACTCAGAGCCCGCAATGTTGCTTCTTCGAGAGAGCGTACCTCGAGTTGTGATGGTGCGCGTCCGAACTAGGCTCACCTCAGGTTCGGAGCCGTGCTACCTTTGATTTCCTTCGGCTAGGGTCATGCTCAACTGTTCGACCTGTGGCGCCCCGACATCGAATTGGAGGAGCGCCCTAATGGCGCGCGTAAGCTTGCTGTCATAGGTATGGAAGACATCCGCCTGATGGAGATGGGCCGTGGCTGCGTGGATGGCATCGTTTGGCTTCAGGGTCGGCTTGTCCGTTGCGAACGACTCACGGATCAGTCTCCGGGCTTCCACGGCAATCCGACGGTGGTACTCGACCAGCATCACTGGCGGATGCCACAGCGCATCGATCCGTTTTTCTTCCCCCGGTCGGAGCACGCGGCCCTCTTTCTCGTAGCTTGTGTACGCTACTTCGGCAATTGACAACGTCGACGTTAGGATTTGGACCTTGCCTGCGGCGGCCTCGTTGAGAATTGACTCGATGTGTGACACCCGGTCAGGGTCGTTTTCCAGATAAGAAAGGAAGACGCAGGAATCCCAGTAATACAGCCGCCCATCTGAGTGACCCTTACCCATCACGCAATCGCCTAATCTGGTCTTCGGGCCGCCGATCCGGATCGAACGTCAGAACTCCTCGAGCGCTTCTAAAGTCGCTAGGCTCCGCAACCACGGCAATCGACCGAATGCGACGTACGGCTTGCGGACGGCCAGTATCTGGATGTCGTGCGATCCAACCTTCGACGCGAGCTACTTTGTCCCAAACGTCACGCATCTCGTCTCGCGGATAATCCGGGCTGAGATAGCAGGAGACCGCTCGGTCGAACACACTGTCAAAGAGCGTGAAGCGGAAGCTGCCTCTAGTCGTTACGGTCTGGATTCGTCCTTCGATCATTCCCCATGCTTCGCGTGGAGAAGGCGCAGGATCTTGGTCTTTCTCCCTCTCTCCCGCACGGCGATCCGACGGAAGCACGATGTAGTCCCGCGTCGCGGTCTCCAACCGAACGGAAGAAATGTTGCCGTTGACTAGTTGGACAACTCGGTTAGCTGGGACAGACACACTGGGACCGAAGGGAATCACCTGGTTCAGGTGCAAGGACCTACCCACGCGCTCGTAGCCTCGGACGACGCGGTGCACTGCCTCCCGGGGCCCAACGCCTCGGATCGTCGCGATGGCGCTGCTAGCCTGAAGGTCGTCAACGATCCAAACCAGTTCCTGCTCGCTGGACAGCTCGGCTGCGAGACCGTCAATCATCTCTTGCAGTCCGCGAACGGCGACCGCCCAATCGCCAAGACGCACTTCGCCCTCCAAGCTCAAGGTCAGCGTATCCCCAGCTCCACCTTGCGCCTCAGCCCCCCGCGAGCCTCGTTGGTCAGCCATGGGGAGGAATATCTGGCATCGTGCGACTCATCGCTAGCCTGCGACCCGATCAACTCGCCCACCATTGAAGGAAAAAGGCACGACGGGCCGGCACCGGTAGCCTTCTGCCCTCTTCCGGACCGGACCGTTCACCTGCCGATCGGACCATTTTGGACGCCAATACCTCCCCGTCCCGCGCCCAACTCGCAATCGGTCTGGTACCTCACCGGCCACTCAATCGACCAATCCGAACGCTACGTCCGCCGGGCCCCGAACCAACGCCGCGGTCTCCTCTTGGAAAAACCAAGTGAAACCGGAGGATGCCTCGGAACAACCATTTCGCAACACCATCTCCCTCGACAGGTCGTTAGGACCTAACGTAGGGCCGGTCTCCATGGCCCAGACCCCACATCGGATTGCCCTCTCGCTCCGACTCCCGGGGCGACCCTCTATGTCACTATGTCCCTGGATCCTCAGTAGGGGACAACTACGTGAGCCACAGCCCGTTCTTCCGTACAGATCGAATCCGGAAACTCCATCGCATCACTAGGCAAGCCATCCGCATATCCGTTCTCCGGGGTATCATAGAAGTTTCGCAGTACGAAATCCATGAAGCGCCTCGGCGTAACCGGCGCAGTGACGGGAATACGACATTCCGGGTACTGCCCCAACGTCAAATGGCATTTTGGATGCACTACTGCGCGATGACGCCCATCCTCGGCGTCGTAGTCGAAACGAAACGGAAACGCCACCGTTCTACGCCCGACTACATCACCAAATGTCTCATCCTCCACGTACACCTCTGGAACTCTTTGGAACTCTTCCAGTCCCACGTCAGGGAAAAACGCGAGTCGATGTTTTTGGACAACCCGGTTTTCGAAGCGATACATCATCTGCACCAACGCACCGTCCGCCATGCGCGCGTTATATGCACCATCGCCCCGCAATCTGTCGTAGATATCGACGTACGCTCGACGTCTTAGTGCCGAGGAAACCCCTTTGCTGCCGCTAAAGGTCACCTCCTCCATTCCTTTTCCCAAGGGTTTGCAAAAAGCAAATCTTTGATCATCCGCCAATCCTTCCTCCACGAGATACCGAATAATTTCATTGATTCGCCGCATCACGCCGTTGGGCGTTGTCATCACTCAACTCTCTTCCCGATTGTCCATGAAGCGCCTGAGCCGAGCAAGAACCTTGGCGTCTATGTCCTCTATGTACACATTCCCACCCTCCAGATCGCTAGTAAGCTTGGACAGATTGTCTTCATAGCCACTCACCTTTTGCCCTTCAGCACGTGTGACGTCTCTGTGGACAATACGAAGACGTCGTAACTCTTGTGTTGTTGGATATCGAAAGCGAAGCTGGTAGTCGCTCTCCTTCAACGCGCGATATTCTTCCATGAGGCCCCTCATACCCGTGCCAATTCCACAGACTCGCACCCACGCCTTACTACGAGTGATGGCAGCGAAGAGACTATTCCGGAGCTTCGCCAAATTGAAGCGGGATTCCCAGCAATCATGAGCGTTGACAATGTACACCATCGCTACTTCGTTACCCTTCGCACGATGAATACCAGTAAAGGTGACCGACCCTTCTTGGAAGAATACGTCTCGAAAGGTGTCTACACCTGCGAGATGAGCTTGGATTCCCAAGTCTAGCAGTCGTCGTCTAATCGGACCAAGTTGCTTGCGCGTCGTGAGCGGATTGGGATTGATTACAATAATGTCTTCAGGTCGGAGCTGGTCATTTTCGATATTGGTGCGGATCTCGTCAACGAGCCACTTGCCCTGCTCGTCGACGTTAGTAAAGCATTTGAAGCTGATCAAGTCGTCCGGTGGCGAATGGTTTTCGAGAAACTCTGGGCTGGTATCGTTGGTTCGTTGCAATGTAACCTCCGACCCGGCGGTCAGGTGCCCTTCCGCGACGCGATACCCAACTTCGTTCCATAGTTTTGCGTCGTCGAACATCTGTACCAAGCCTGTGGAGCCCCCGTAGCTGGGTGGGCGAAAAATGCCGAAGCCAAGGGCGTGTGCGGTGGTCAACACGGGTCGCGAGTGGCGATAGCACTTTTCGAGAATAATGTCTCTACTCGATTCGTAGCCGTCCCAGTGTCGTCCGGGTCCAAAGATCGCGTCGGGCGACGGCAATGGGTCGTGCAAGAGGTTCTGCAATTCGTCATAGGCGTAAACCAGGCGGTTGTCGTCGGTTAGTAGGGCGAAACAGAGCTTGAGAAAGGCGGGCGGTAAGTCTTGCGCTTCATCAACAAGAATAGCATCGTAGGGCCGTTCTTCTGTAATGCCGGCCTCAAGGGCTGCCGTGCAGGCTCCAGCAAATTCTTGCCCTCGGCCGAACGCATTTCGCGCTGACAGAAAATCGTAGTAGCGGAGGTCGTGTACACTGCAAAATTCGTGGTATAAGCCATCTTGGTCAGCACCACCCGGTGCTCCCCATGCGTTGATTACGCGTAGGCTATCCCAGTCCGGTGCTTCCCCAACTTGGCCAATGCAAAACTCTTCGATGAGCCGCCGGAAGTAGCCTTTCAGCGACCGTGTGTTGAAGGTCACTGCAATTCGCCAATGCGGATGTTGTGAGTGGAGATACGCGGCTTTCAGGGCAAGGACGATGGTCTTTCCAGAGCCGGCGAGGCCACGGATACGTTGAATGCCATCGACTGTCTCGATCACAGCGCGGCTCTGCATGGTGTCGAGGGTCGCTACGGACTGTTCCAAGCTGCGGAGGATCCCGGCTCTCGAGTCTTCCGGACAATCACTTCTCCTGGAGTGAGAACGGCGGATTGTGGTAATGTTCTCCAAGGCAGAGAGAGCGATGGCGTAGACGTGGTCGGTTTGGCCGCGCCATTCAAAACCGTCGATGGTTGCGGCGAGGTTATCGGCATTGGCGAGCCGGTACACATCATCGTCTTCGGACGTCAGCAAGAGATCTGAGGCGGCCGGTGCGAAAGATAGGGAGTGAATCGGGATGCGCAAATCCCGGCGCTTGGTGAGTTGCGGATACGTTCGCAGTTTCGCGTCAAGGCGGTTGGCGGTGTCGTCCTGGCGGGACTCGAAGCCGAGGACGTCAGGCCCCTCGATGAGGTCGAAGACGATAAGGCCTCGCGACTCGGAGACCATCAAGGCGTCAATCTGGTGCGGGCCCTCGGGAGTGGCGACGATCGGGTAGCCGATGAAGAGCTTGCCGGACCAGTCGGCTCGGGTCGCCACGATTTGGATCAAGCGCTGGCTAGCCACCGGCTTTCCTGTCGTCCCTCGAATGATGGCAACGCCCATGTACTGACCTCCCATGTCGAAGAAGCGGGCTTGGCCAACTGAAACAACCGTTCCATCCGGAAAGATGGGCACGTTTGGATACGGACGCCATGGCTGAAACGGGCGTTGGGATGGCCCGAGGCAAGCCTACGGGCTCTTGAACCTCGTCATGCACTGACTACGGGATGATTGGACGACCACGCGGTGATCAGTACGGGCCAACATCATGACCACAAGAAAGGGACACGTTGCCCCCGGAGCACACCGGGCCGACCGTGTGGATGATATGAGCCGCCGGCAAGCGGTACCTAACCGTAGTCTTCGCGTCGCCCGTCTGACATCCTCCCAGGGCGCGGCATTCATCCAGCAGCCCCGGCCCGGCGGCTCTGTGGACGGCACCGTCCACCCCGTCACCACCCAGTAGCGACCGGTTCGCCGCATTGACGATCGCGTCAGCCGCGACCCTCGTGATGTCGCCGACGACCACGACCATCTTCCCCGAAGATCCCACAGCCATTCCTCCCATCGGGCAGCACCGTCCCTCGCTCACCCCCCCGAACCCGGCACCAGCGTGACCACCGCCCGCGTGAAATACACCTCCGTCCGGCTCTCGAATCCCGAATCCACGCCGATCAGGAGCCACACCCGGCCATCGGCCGGAACCGAGATGCCTGCCAGTGTCGATTCACTCTCCAGGCCCTTGAGCTCCCATTCCCGGGCCTGCTCGCACTGCCGCGAATTCGCCACGTTGCCGAGCACCACCGCGTGCGTGCCGCTGTTGGATTGACTTCCAATGTCGATGTTCATGCGCAGGTAGGAATCATCCATGACCGCCACCGGTTCTTCGGCGGTCACGCCGGCCTTGATCCAGACGCTCTCACCCGGGGCACCTCCGACACCGAAGCAACCGGCCGGCGTGCTGGTCGCGATCTCCACGCTGACCTCGACGCCATAGCTGGCCCCGGGAGTCAGGCCATCGATGGGTCCCTTGAAGAACATGAACAGATCGTCACTCCTGTTGACCCCGGAAATGAACAGCCCGGACTGCGACTCGAGAGGCGCCGGCAGGGCACGGTGCCCTGAGGTCAATTCGTAGATCTCCTCATGGGCGGGAGGATAGTCGGCGAAGCCCGCGACGAAACCGACAGGGCCCTCATCGAAATCGAAGTCGATGGTTTTCGTCACATCGCCGGTATCGCTCGGAAGGCTCCTGCAACCGGCGGAGAGCATACCGATCGCGACTCCGACGAACAGCGTGAAGACAGGGCGGAGACGCGCACGACCGGTTCGGGACGCCATGTGCCGCCTGCGGACGCCCAACCTCCGACTATCAGCCATGATGATTCTTCGCTTGGCGATCCAAGTACTCGGGAACTCGCCTTATCGGATAGTAATCCCGGTGCGCGGAGATCAGGACGTTGGCGTCAAGCAGGTAGAGCATTCTCGACCGTCGACGCTCGGGGACTCATCCGGCCGTGAAGATCGTGTGGGCATTGCGCGGGTTGACACCGAGTACGCGCCCGACCTTGGTGGTGGTGAGAGCCCCCGAGGCCATCAGCCGGGAAGCCAAGTCGACCAGGGCGGGCCCCAGGCGGTGTCTGACGAGGACGCCGTAGGCGGGGCCGCCATCTTTGCCCTCACGCTGTTGGCGTTGCCGTTTGCGGCCGTCCAGCCACCAACTCCGAAAAAGATCGCGCAGACCCAGCCAGGTCTCCCTGTCGATCACGCCTCGGCGGTACAGCCGGTAGGCCACCATCGAAGAACTGACATTCCGCGGTTCGGCAAACGCCTTGATGGCTTCGGCCCAACCCTCCACACCTTCGTTGCCGGGAACTCTGAGAGTAGCCAACTCTTCGTCCGGCAAGAGGAAGCTGGACGCTACCTTGTTGCAGAAAACCTCTACAGGATCCAGGGGATCACCTCCGCTGATTCCCGGCTCGCCGATCCACAGATGCACCAGTTCGTGCAGCAGCGTGAAGCATCGGGCGGTCGCCGAGTCCCTCGGGTTGATGACTACGAACGGAGCGAACTCGTCTGTGAGCGCAAATCCCCGGAAGACCTCCACGCTCAGTTCGGTGTGGTAGCTGCCGAGATCACCCAGGGCCAGCACGAAAACACCAGCCTGTTGCGCGTGGGACCGGAGGAGTCGAAATGCTCCGTCTGAATTCCTGGCTGCCCGAAGGTCGCTTAACTGGAGTCCGAGGGTGGCTCGGATCGAGCCAATGAGTCGCTGGGCAGGGGTGTCGATGGTCGCGGAACCAACGAACGAGCGTGGGACCAGATCGTCGTCATCATCCAACATCGCCGACCGCAGGAGCCCTTGGCGCGCCTGCACGTTACGCACAAGAGCATCCAGGAGCGCTTCGTCCCTCTTGGAGCGGTGCACAGCCGGTGCGCGGAAGTCTCTTCCCCGGTGCCCTTGGCGAGGGGGTTGGGCGAGATAGAACGTCAGGAGTGGTCTGCGGTACTGCTTGGCCATCTTCGAGAGCATGGCGCGAGTCGACGAGGTCTTCCCCTGTTCCAGCGCTCTCAGTCGGTCACGCGCCGCGGTGCCTCGGGCGTCCCTGATCGCCAGCTTGCCCACGGCGTCTTCCATGGTGAGCCCCGCTGTCTCGCGAGCCCACCTGAGGATGTCGGGATTGACCTGGGGCACCTTGGAGTCCTTGGTTCGAACTACCCGTCCAATTCGGGAAGATGGGCAGGCCAGCGGGGCGGCGCCATGGCCTAATCGGTCAAGCGCCTGCCGGCTCGGCATTTGGAGCAGGCCTTGATTGTCGTCAATCGTCACGTAACACTTTACGGTGAAGATCCGAAAACATCTCCCATGAGGTCTGCGCCGCCTGTTCCTGAGGGACGATCCGCGGGGCGTTCCTCCGGCGAGCGTCGACAAGGTTCGCAAGATGCGCATGCTGAACCCCCCACACCCCGGTGCATTCGTGAAGACCGAGGTGATCAAACCCCACGGCCTCACCGTAACCGCGGCCGCGAAGGTGCTCGGAGTGTCCAGACCGGCGCTCTCCACGTTTCTGAATGGCCGGTCGGACCTGTCCGGCATCATGGCGCTGCGGATCGAGAAGGCGTTCGGGGTGAAGATGGACACGCTCATGCGGATGCAGGCATCCTACGACATCGCTCGCACCCGGCAGCGGGAAGGGGAGATCAACGTCCAACCCCTACCGTCCGTCCGCACCCACGCGTCATATCAATCATCCCCTTCCCAAGGACTCCTAAACATGAAGACCGTCTCCGGTTTCGAAATCACCGGCTGGGATGCCGTTCCCGACGCTGATGAAGGCGAAGGCCCGTTCCTCTCGGAAGCGCGGGTCGTCAAGCGCTACCAGGGCGATCTGGATGGAGAAGGCCGTGTGCGGCTGCTGATGTGCCGTGCCAGCGCCGATGGTCCGCTGGAGAACGCGGGGTACATCGCGTCGGAACAGGTCTCGGGCACGCTCGGTGGGCGCGAGGGCACGTTCGTGCTCCATCACTGGGGAATCGCCGAGGCCGGAGCCCCGCCGCGCACCGCCGGCCATGTGGTGCCGGGGTCCGGAACGGGCGAGTTGGCCCGTCTGTCGGGCACCATGGAGATCCACGTGGATGGGGAGGGCACGCACACGCTGGCGCTGGAATACGAAATCGGCCAGGCGGCCCAGGCATAGCTCGGCACGGAGGCCGGCTTGCTTCTTCTCGCCCTCGACCGGGAAACCCTGACGTTACGGCGGAATCGGTTAGGATTCTATCTGTCGCGTTCACTTGATCTTATGGGATTGATGGGCTCGTTTCCCGCTACTTCATTCCCGCCGAATCAAGAGCCTCAGCCGCGAGGTCTCCGGCGGGCTTCCAGTGCCTTCCGAAGCTGTCCCTCGTCCGCTCTCTGATAGCACTGAAGGACCGTCTTGGCGGTCTTCCAGCCGCCCAACTCGCAGAGCACCTTGAGCGGCTGATCCATCAGGTCACTGGCGAACTTCCGCCTCAACGAGTGCCAGCCCCTCCCGCGCTTCGGTTCGAGCCCCGCGAGCGTCTGGGCTTTGTACCACCAAGCTCGCACCAATGACCGTCCCGCGCACCTCGACGGATCCGTCGGCGCGGGCAGCACCGGAGCGTCCTCATGCCCCGAACTCCTCTCCAGCGCCTCGTGCAGGACGGCCAACGCCTCGACCGTTACCGGCGTCCGGTGCTCGTAGCCGGTCTTCTCGTGTTCCGCGCGCCACCGCACCACCCCACCTTCGAGGTCGATGTCCGAGCACCTGAGTTGACGGATGGCCCCGATTCGGTGCCCCGTCTCGTGCGCGAGCACGAGCGCGATGTGAAACCGCCAATCCACCTGCCGGGAGACCCCGAGAAGCTCCTGGTACTCCTCCTCGGACAACACCACCCGCGTGGGGTTCTTCTCCGTGGGCGTCTTGAGACCCCGCAACGGATTCGCCACGAGTAGGAGCTTGCCCCGCCCGTCTCTGGACTTGGCGGCCCAGTTGAGCACGGCGATCAGGAACTTCAGGTCGTGCTCGATGGTCCGGTCGGACACCGGCCTTCCGCTTGGGCCGACCCTGCCCGCGCGCCGCTCCCGGATGAAGCGGTCCCAGTCCCTTTGGCACAGGGCGGCCGGGTCGCGGTTCCGTCCGAAGAACCGGAGGAACATCCTCGTCGCCGCCCGGTCGGACCGTTGAGATGTCTCCGCCTTGGTGGGCGTCACCTCTTCACCGTAGATTTCAAACAGCTTGCCCAGCGTGAGCGACTGGGGTTCGGCTTCCGCCTTGCCGTTCAGGTCCGGGCTCGCGAATCCGGCGGCGAACTCGTCCGCCTGCTTCTTCGCCCGGGTCCAGTCCCGGTGCCCGAGCGACCGGGTCAGCCTTCGCCCGTTCTTTCGCCACTCGACTTGGAACAGGCCGGTTTTCAGGTCCGGGAACACCCTCACCCGGTTCCGGCCCCATTCTCCGGCGCCGTAGGAGCGCCGACTTCGTTTCGTGCGTGCCATCGTTCGATACCTCTCGATTGATGGACTGCACGATCTGCGCGTTTGAAACCTCGCGCAGGGCTGGCCCGTCGTCCAGAGTTGGCGGCCCGGCCGGCTCTGGCGCGGGCGCGCCACGGGGGCGCTGGTTTCTGCGGTTTGTAGAGGAGCCCCCCCGTCCTCCGCGTGGAGGTCGCTCCAGCCCAGCAATCCCTTCGGGAAGGCGGCCCGAGACCGCTAATGGCGGTCGCGGATGGTTCGCAGGCCACCGCCAGCGGCCTTGAGCCCGTGGACGGCGCCCGCGCCCGCCCTTGTGTGCATCGTGGCATCCGGTGGGTGGACCGGCCCGCTTCGCGGACGCGATCTTGTAGGCGAACGCGAACGGCGCCGAGTCTTGGGGGGACATGGGAGCAGTGGCACGCCGACCCCCTTCCCCTCCGTCGGTGCATCATCCTTCCCCAGGTGGAAGGAGAGAAAACCCATTCCTGCAAGCAGCAGCCGCCATGACCGACGAGCCCGCGATCAAGCCGAGAACTCCCGACCAGATCTTCCACATCCTGAGCGAGGACTTCCGCCGCCGCGTGGTGAAGCGCGCGCTGAAGCACCGTTCCGAGTCCAAGGCGCTCCGCCGACAACGCGGGGCCGCTCTGCGGCGTCTTCGGGTGGACGGATACCGGGACGCCAGCCGCGCGCCCCGGCCCAAGCTCCTCCAGCCCGTGCTGGAGGCGATCCGCCATCACGATCAGGACCTCGCGCGCGCCGTTCTCAACCATTGGGTGGACTCGCACGGCGCGCTTCGCGATCAGGCCGCCGGGCACCTCGCAAGCCGGGGCATGCCTGTGCCCGAGCCACCGGACGCGTGCTTCGATGGCTTCTTGGACGGCCGAGCAATGGCGGAGCGAACGGCAGGCACTGGCGGCGGCGGTCGACGAGGCCGTCGACCGCGACTCCGCCGGTCTGATGCTCTGCCTCCTCGCGCGGCGGTTCCCTGCGCCACCGCCACTGGTGTCGCCGCTTTTCCGAGATTGGCTCGACATCCTGCAAGACCTCCGGCCCAACGCGCCCGAATGGGAGGAAGCCGACACCCTCATCAAGTGGATGGAGGACATCCGGCGCGAGAAGGAGCGCGAACTCATCGGCTGGTGCCGGGAGCAGATCGCGGGCCTTTGCCGCTCCCTTCGCGCGCGGTTCGGGGAGGAACTGCGCTATCTCGGGATCGACCCGGATTCCTGGCCTGGACTGGTCGAGGAGCGGCCCGCGCTGACCAATTCGGCGCTACCGCTCCTCATCTTTCTGGAAGTCAGCTTCGAGGCATACGAACCGATTCGTCCCCAAGCTCCCTCGCGCGACGAGGAGCTTGAGCGGTCCGTACAGCGCCGCGAGCATGAGGAAGCCATTCTTGCCGCGGTCGATGCGTGGCGGGAGCGCATTGCCAAGCCCGATCCGCCGGACGAGGACGCCTCGGCGGAGGTGGCCGGTGCCGGGGAGGCGCGCCCGGCCTCCGGGCCGGCGGACGGCACGGAGGCCGAGACCGAGCCTGCCTCTGGAGCGTCCGTGAAAGAGGACGACTCAACCCGGCCCGAGATCGAGGCCCTTCGCGAGGACCGCGAGTGCCTCGAAGCGGACAACCGAACGCTCCGAGAGGAGAAGGCGCTGGGAGACGAGGAGGCGGCACGGCTCCGGGAGGAGGTTGCGCGAAGCCGGAGGATGGAGGAGCACTGGCGGCGCGCCTACGTCGAGGAGCGAAGGCAGGCCCGGACGAATGAGGGTGAGCCGGTGGCCGCGGAGCCCGTGGGGAGCGTCCGCGAAGCCATTGCGCAGGCGCGGAAGATGTTCCCCGAAAGGCTGCTCATCAAGCTCAACTCCCGCTCGAACGAGGACACGCCGTTCGCGAACCCTCCGGAGGTGTTCGACGCGCTGGCGTGGCTCGCCACGGCGTACCGGAACGGGCCGACCGACCGGATTGGGGAAACCTGCCCGGGCTGGTTCTACAAGTCGAACCAGTCGGCCCCCACGATGGGACAGTTCCCGGATTGGTACCGGACCCGCGTCAACGGAACGGCTTGGCAGCTGGCCGCCCACCTCGGCAAGGGGACCAGTCACGACCCGCACCACACGATCCGGATCGCCTTCGCCTGGGACGAGCAGAACGAACGCGTCATCGTCGGGTTCGTCGGCCTGCATCAGAGGAACCGGAACTCGTAGATGGGGTCGCGGAGCGGGCGGGAGGACCGCCCGCAGGTTGTCTTCCGCAGCCGTTCGAGGGGCGTCCGCAGGGCTGGCTCGCGAGCCGTTAAGGGCCGGGAGCAGAATACCCCGTGTATGACACGGAAGCCGAGGGGTGGCTTCCGCTGCCCCCTTCGAACCTTCCACGAAGACGGGCCGCTGGTGGCGTTCGCGGGTAGCGTGCTCGACCGCTTACTTGCGCGGTGAGTTCTTCCTGCCGACCGCCGCTTGGTCACTTGCCGCCGCCCTCGGTGTTACCGACCTCGAAGTCGCCGACTGGCGGGCCGAGCACGGAGGTCGTCAGCGTGCGACGGGACACCCCTTGTAGGCCTTGCGCCGCGCTCTGAGCAGGTGAACAATACTCGTGTCGGCGCGGACACCTCAAAGCCCGATAACCGTCGTCCCCAATACTGACCTCCACGGAAGCCCACAAAGGATGACTGCGAGTCAGCTACCCATGTTGCAACGCCTCGAAGCGTACTACGTCGAGCATGCGATTTCGCCAGCCAGCTTTCGCTGCTCTTCTCGTCCCTGCTGCTCCGCCGGTTCCCCCGACTTCGCGGAGGCCAAGGCGACGTTCGTCGGGCCGCGCTATGAAGAGGGCAGGCTTCCGCGCCTGCTCTTTCTCTCGCTGAACCCTGGCAAGGCAAAGCACCACTGGCAGCACCGCACGATTGAAGCCGTGCGCCGCAGCGAACTTGCCAGGGATCTGGCCGACATTCCGAAAAACCAGCACTGGTATCGCACCCACCAGCTGGCGCATGCACTGCTCCACCAGTTCCGACCGACCCTCCTGCTCGAAGAAGTACGGCTCTATTTCGCCCACGTCAACAGCGCGAAGTGCACCCCGAACAAACCCGGATCCGCGAACGCCGACCCGAGGCTATTCGAGAAGTGTCGCCGCTTTATTCCCGGAGAACTAGGGATCCTCAGTCCCGAAATCATCGTGACGCAAGGCAATTGGGCGAGGGAGGCGATTCTCGGGAGCCTGGAGGTCCGGGAGCATGTCGTGCAGAGAGTGGATGCTCCTGGCTACAAGCTCGACGCTCTCTACGAGACCGCCCTCGTCAAAGTTGAACCGGGAACGGACTCCTGCTTGTGGCTGCACACCTACCTTCCGGGCGACTACGGGCGCTTCAATCCGCAACGCGTACATTGCTGGCCTCGGTATGCGAAGAAGGTCGGTCGGTTCTGGCGGACCAAGAGCGGATCGCGAAACGGCGCGTAGGCGCGAGATCCCCGCAGTCCGCCGAGGTCGCTTGCCGCCGCCGGAGCCGCATGATGCCCGATTGGAAGTCATCCGGGGCAGCAACCCCCCACCCATGGCCCTTGGCGTGCCATTGAGGGGAAGATCGGCATGGACACGCCATGCCATCCATCCGCGGGAGGTCGCTTCGGTCCAGCGATCCTTTGCGGGAGGGCTTTCGACGCAGAATGGGGCGGGCACGTTCGGAGCTTGCCGTCCGTGACCGCGACGTCCCGGCTTTGCGCAGGGATGCCGTGCAGCTCGACGGCCAGCCGGTCGGCGAGTGGGTGCGCTGCCGCTTCGATGCGGCGCTCAACCCCTTCCCGGAGGGATCGTTGGTACGGGAGCGACCCGCCGGGGAGAGGGAGTCCGGACACTGGAAGGGACGCAGCTTCATCCAAGGCGGCAGACGCCGGGTGCGCCAGCTGCTGTACATGCCCGCGCTGGCTGCGGTCCAGCACAATCCCGACCTCGGGCGCAAGTACGAAGCGCTCGTGGCTCGGGGCAAGCCGCCCAAGGTCGCCCTGACGGCCGTGATGCGGAAGCTCCTCATCCTCGCCAACGCCCTGGTGCAGCAGGACCGCACTTGGACGGCGCATCCGCCGCGGGAATACTCCTGCCCGGCCTTCCCGACGCCCAGCCCGGCGGGGAGCGTTCACGGATGATCGAGCCGGGCAAGCACGGGCACCGAAGCGGAAGCGTCGCGAGGGGCGCTGCGAGGCGCGTTGCTCGAAGAAAATCGGGCATCCACTTGACATGGATACTCCCGACCACGGCTCGGAAAAGCGGATCGGCACCGGCGATCCGCGGGCCGTGGCCCAACCCCAATCCGTCCGGCGACTTGCGGAATTCGTGTTCCGCACACCTTCGCGGCATTTCCCTGCACAAGCACCCCGACATCGAATTCACACCTCCGGATCGGCAACGGGCTCCGCCGAACCGCGCTCAAATCCGTACTCCAGAAAGGCGGCGTGAACGCCGTGCCGAATGGGATGTCGATCCTGGGCGATCCCGCGGCCCGCAGGTTACCAAAAAAAACGCTCCGGAGCCCGCGGAAACGGCCTCTGAGGCGAGCATGGAAGAACGCCGGTTGCGCACCACTCGCAACGCCCTGCTGACTGGACCTGCCCCGCTTTCACGAACGGTTGGTTCCTGGGGTCGATGGCGTCTGAGTGGTCTGCCTCTCCCTGGCGGAGAGGGGCGGTCGGGTCGGACCCTCCTTCGGACGGCGGGTCTCCCGGCGTCCGAGGGAGGGTGGGCAAGCGAAGCGCGGCAGCCCGGTCCGGGGCCGGGAGGTTCTGGTCGAGAGCCGGCGCGAGGATCTCGACCGATACCAGAAGGGCGAGCGGGCCGCGCGCCGACAGCGCCTGGCAAATCGAGCGTCGGGTGCGGCACGCGACCGGTGGCGAACCCGGTTCCCGTTCAAGCGGACGGCAACCATGGTCGTGCGGGCGGCTACCGATCGGGATGGGCCGCCACGAGGGGACGGGTGGCGACGCCCCCGCCCGCGCAATTCACTGGAGCGCGGGGCTTCCAGGGTTCGAAGGGGCGGAGTCCCTCGCCAGCCCCAGTGTATTACACGGGGTAGGCTGGCTTACCGACCTTAGCGGCGTCGATCAAGCCCGTCACCGGCGAGTCCGAGAGCCCGTCGGCGGCCGCCGCCAACGCGGTGGCGGAGCACCCTCCCGAGCGCTCCGGGGGCACCCGTTCAACGGGCCTGGCAAAGCGCGGTCGGCAGCGGGATGGAGGCCCGCGATGCCGGGCCGTCCATGTACCCGCGAAGCCGGAGCGGCGACTGATCCCCGCCAGCGCCCCCGTCGAGGGACACGGGCATCAGTTCCGCCGTGGGGGTGAATCAACCTGAACTACGCGTCTCCTCCCGCGTTCCGCCTTGCTTGGTCGTGCTACCTTCACGCTGCAGTGACCCGAAGGTCAGCATCCTACGGATTGTGATCCGCGCTAGGTGTCATCCTGATTGCTCCCGCATTCGAGCCCTCCCCGAGCCGCTGAGAGGAAACCGACTTGGGCGGCGGGGAGTCGACGATCCCGGTGGACCGGATGAAGAGCCGTGGTTGAAGCACCCGGGGGGCGGCTGTCATTGTGAACGTTTGGAGATCACGGGCCGAAGTCAAGACGCATGCGCGCTGATCGGAGGGGAGCTTCTTTCAGAGAGCCGGGCATTCGGGGATCGCGCGGATACGCGCTCTCAGAGGCGTTTACGGGGCCGAAGAGCACCCCATTGTAATCGGATCTGACGGTACGGTGATCTCGCGGCTCCCGAAGTCGCAGGAAGGGCCCTCGAAGTGCATCAAGGCTACGCTCACGGTCCAAGTGCCTGCGGGGATGAACGAGAAGTGTGCGACGCCCTGGTCGTTGGTCGTTGTCTCGATCTCCCGGTACTCACCCACGCGCGAGAGCAGGACCTTCGCGCGTTCGATGGTGAGCCCTTCGACCCCGGCAGGATTGATTGTGACCGTGACTTCGTGGCCTTCCCATTCCGTGGGGCTGTAGCAGGCTCCGAGTAACAGGACCGCCGACAGGATGATCTCGTAACGCATGGTGCACCCTCCTTGGGCTTGAGTGAGCAGGCTAGTTGTCTTGGCCGCACAGCCTTCGCAGCATGTCCGCGTAGTCCTCGGGCGGGAACGCCTCCCGGAACCGGGGCAGGTCGCGACAAGTGATCTGGAGCGTTCCCGTTCCCCGCGGGCTCCCGAGAATCGCGTTCTGCACGCATGGCGTGAACGTGGGTACGTGTGGACACACCTCGTCTACGCCCGCGCTGCCTCCACGGATGGCCCGCTGTACGTAGTCGTTCACGGTCTCGGCGCGCTCAAGTGCTATGATAGCGGCAGCACCCGCTTGGCCCGCCTGCGCCATGATCTCGATTGCGGTCATCGCGCCCACGTCGTCGTCCGGTTGAGCGACGATTCGCGACAGGTACGGCAACGCCTTCTCTGGCGGGCGTTCCGCATAGCGCATGAGGACCACGCTCGCCCACACGTGCTCTTGCTCGCGTAGGGCGCTGTAAATCTGAAACAGCGCCTCGTCCACCCGCTCGAACCCCGCCTGGCCCGCTTCTGCCACGAGGTAGTGCCAGAGGTGCTTGTCGGGCTGCGCGATGGCGAGTTGCACGAACGCCTCCGCTATGAGGTCTCGCGTCTCGTCAGGCACCGGCCCGAAATCGCCTGCGAGGATGTCGCGGCTCTGATCGAAGTAGATGCCCAACTCATCGGAGAACGTCTCTTGGTTGGTCGGGTCCTCCACGATGAGCGCCGCTGCTTCGAGCACCCCCGAGAACACCGATAGGGCCGCTCCACGATCCGTTTTCGCGAGCTCGACCAGTTCAAGGGTTTCCATCTGACGACGTACCTTTTCCGCCGTCTCGTCCTGTGCGGCCACCTCGATGGGGAGAAGGACCGCCAGTGTCAACGTCAGCAAGTACTTGCTCATGGTATTGTCTCCCTCGCTCAGTTGTTCAGAAACGTAACAAGCAGATACTCCCAAAGCGACCCGTTGTCGCGACGCCAGTACCGGAAGCTGATGGACCTGTTCGTGTGGTGATTGGCGGCGTTCGTGATACTGCGATGTGCGCCGGCAATCAGGCTCGTTGCGCGATTGCGCGCGCTGCTTGCGCTCGTGTCAACGATGCCCTCGATGGCCTCGAACAACCCGAGTCTCTGCCACTCGGTCCGGGCGAGCGTCACGTGTTTCCGCTCATGTGCCACCAAGTTGCCGAGCGCGCTCTGGTATTGGTTCGGGCGCGCACAGGACAGCGCGTTGGCCGACATCTCGTTCTGCCTGGTGTTGATGGCCGTGTGGTCTGCGCAGTCGTCCGCCAAGTCGCCGTTCATCCAGGACTTCGGCCTGTACGAGCGGTACTCCATGTTGACCTGGAACGCGACATTGACGCTCGTGTTGTGATCCCTGATGTAGTAGAGCCCCGACCACGGGCCGGTGCCTTGTCCCACGCTCGGCGTACCCTCGTCCATGAAGTCGCGGCAAGCCAAACCCGTGTTCACGTCTGCTGCGATGCCCGCCCTGGTGGCGGCGCAACTCTCAAGGACACCACGGCGCGCCGGCCCGTTGGCACTGAATCGGCCCCCTTGGCGCGTCCATGAACTGCTCGTGCGCTCGTCCACGGTGATTCCCACGCTGGTTCCGACCTGCTCCGACTCGCCGCTATGGCTCACGGTCCCGCTGTAGCTCATCGTACCGGATACGACAGCCCTGCCTTCGAAATGGCTGTAGGAACCTGTGCGCGTCGTGTTGCGCCCTTCGTCGGGATTGAACGTCCAAGTGCCCGACAGAGTCGCGTTGGATGGGTTCGTGGTGATGCTGCACCCACCCGTGCTGCCACGGCGGATGTCCTTGTCGCAACTAAAGGTGACATTCAGGTTGCCGTTCGAGCTTCCGCCGCCGTGGCTACAGCCGAGAAGCGACCTGCTGATGATCTCACCCGTGTCGATGTAGTAGATGATGAGATACCAACACCCTTCCTCGTCGCCGTCTCGCGCGACCGAAGACTCGGTCGCATCAGCGCTCTCACCGAGGATGTCGTCTTCGTTGAGCGCCGTGGGAAGCACCGAGCACGCAAGCGTACCCAGCGTGACGAAGCCGGCCAGCACCATCGAGTACTGCCAGAACTTGCCCCCCATGATACCCTCCTTATCCGTTGTTTCAACCGCTTGCTAGTCCTGCGAGCCCCGGGGCTTTGCGGACGCTTCGGGGCTCTGGCGAAATCGCACATGACAGCCTCCTTTTTCTGCCGTGATTCGTGCCGTCCGCAGTCTGCCAACTCATCAGGCTGTTCCTCCTGCTTCCGTGTTTCTCGACCGCTCTCACGGGTCTGGCGAACGCCAGCGGATGTTCGGACGCCTCGGCGTTCCGGCCCCGCACTTCGATTGTAGGCAACGTGGCCAGCCCTTCATAGGGGAAAAACCCCTGAATTCGTGAGGGGACAATCCCCCCAAGCCACATACCGAGGAACCCCCCTTGAACGCCGAACGGCGAGCGCGACGACCTACATCGGCCTATACCTGCCCCGCTTTCGCGGACAGTTAGTTGTTGGGTGTTACCGGGCACGTCAAATTACGGGATCGTGGGCATTGAAAATGTCAGGGTTGAGCCCGGTGGCGGGGGTTCGGCCATGGGATGTTGGGCGAAGGCGGGCAAGGGCCGAGAACGGGTTGGCTACCATCGCGTCTCCATTGAACGAAGGAGACGTGATGATCGGAAGAGAGACGCGGGTGTTGTTGCGGCACTATCTGGAACAGGGACTGAGCAAGGCCGCGGTGGCGCGGCGTTGCGGGGTCAGCGAGCGGACGGTGTACCGCTGGATCGCGGCGGGGCAGCTGGACCGGGAGCTGGACGACGGGCCGGTCCGATACGGGCCGAGGCGGCCCCGGCCTTCGCGGCTCGATCCCTACAAGGAGATCATCGAGACCCGTCTGGCCCGGTATCCGGATCTCAGCGCTGTGCGGCTGTTCGAGGAGATCCGGAAGGCGGGCTACGAGGGCGGCTACGACCAGGTGAAGCGGCATGTGCGGGAGGTCCGGCCGCTGCCGGAGCCGGAGCCGGTCAGGCGCTTCGAGACCCCTCCGGGGCACCAGGGGCAGGTGGACTTCGCGGAGTTCAAGACGCCGTGGGGGAAGCGGCACGCGCTGGTCGTGGTTCTGGGCTACTCGCGGCTGATGTGGGTCCGGTACTACGAGCGGCAGACGATGGCCGTGGTGATGGAGGGCCTGGAGTCGGCGTTCCGGTACTTCGGGGGCGTGCCCTCGGAGCTGCTGTTCGACCAGATGAAGGCCGTCATCGTGGAGGACAACCGGGAGGTCGGCGGGCGGCTGATGGAGAACACGGAGTTCCTGCGCTTCGCCCACCACTGGGGCTTCCGGATCCGGGCGTGCCGGCCGTACCGGGCGCAGACGAAGGGGAAGGTGGAACGGCCGGTCAGCTACATCCGGCGGAGCTTCTTCTACGGACGGGACTTCGTGTCGGACGACGATCTGAACGCCCGGGTGCTGGGGTGGCTCGGCAGGGTGGCCAACGTCCGCGTCCACGGCACGCTGAAGGAGCGGCCCGTGGACCGGTTCGAGGCGGAGAGGCCGCACCTAAAGCCCTTGGCCCGCTGGCCTTACCGGCCCGTGACGCCGCTGCGCCCCGAGCCCTCGAAGGAGCGGAACGAAGCGGCGGCGGACTCCCGGTTCGTCGAGGTCGAGCGCCGTCCGCTGGCCGAGTACGGCCGGATCGCGGGAGGCGTGCGGTGAGGCCGCCATCGCGCAGGGAGCGGATCGCGGCCCAGCTCGCCGACCTCAAGATGCCCGGCGCGCTGGAGGCGCTGGACGGCGTGCTCGCCGGGGTGGACGGGGGAGGCACGACCGCGGCCGAGGCGATCGAGCGGCTCCTGGCCGCCCAGATCGAGCTCCGCAACGGCCGGCGCCTCGAAGCCGCCATGCGCTCCAGCCGCCTGCCGTACGTGAAGACGCTGGCGGCCTTCGACTTCGCCTTCCAGCCGTCGATCAAGCGCGAGCAGATCGACGCGCTGCACGAACTCGGCTTCGTCGAGCGCCGGGAGAACGTCGTCTTCCTCGGCCCGCCCGGCGTGGGCAAGACGCACCTCGCGATCAGCCTGGCGATCACGGCGGCTGAGAGCGGCCGCAAGATCTACTTCGGCACCCTGACCGACCTCGTCGACTCCCTCGAGGAGGCCAAGGCCGCCGGCCGGCTCGACCGCCGCCTGAAGATCCTCACCCACCCGGCACTCCTCATCGTCGACGAGATCGGCTACCTGCCGGTGACCCAGAGCGGCGCGGTCCTCTTCTTCCAACTCGTCAACCGGCGCTACGGCAACGGCTCGACCGTGCTCACCTCCAACAAGGGCTTCGAGGAGTGGGGCCGCATCCTCGGCGACGAGGTCATGGCCGCAGCGCTCCTCGACCGACTGCTCCACCGCTGCCATATCGTCAACATCCGGGGCAACAGCTACCGGATGCGCCGCCACGCCGAACTCTCCAAGGCGATCCACCCCCTCGCGAGCCGAGTGGACGCCGAATCGCCTGCCTCGAAAGAGAGCCCCTCATGACGACCTCGCTACCGGCCCGCTGCCCCGCTCCGGTCGCTCCGCTCCCTCCGCGGAGCAGCGCTCGGACCCTGACATCTTCAATGCCCAATACCCTGACATTTTCGATGCCCATTGACAGTTGGGGTTGATGGTGTGTGATGTGGTCTGCCTCTCCCGCGCGGAGAGGGGCGGCGGGATCGGACCCTCGTTCGGATGGCGGGTCTCCCGGCGTCCAAACGAGGGTGGGCAAGCGAAGCGCGGCAGCCCGCCCGCAGGCCGGCACGCGAGCCGCCGCCGCGAGATCACGGATCCGCAGCAGGCCGGGATGCTGGCACGAAGCCTATCGCGCAGGTGCGGGAACGTGGTGAGGACGATCCGACGCGTCATGGCCACGGAGGCGTAGGGCGTGCACCTTCGCTTGCAACCGCCGCAGCCTCGGCTGGTGGCGGTTCCCCCCGCCTTCCCATCGGGAGCCAGTCCCGACGGGAAGGCGAGGTTGTGTTCCTACAGGGTCTGGTAGAAAATCCGGATCTCAAGAGAAGAGACATCCTCGAAGGGCTTGAGAAACCACCGGCATCCACCCCAAAACGCCCTCGGACCAGCCAACCCAATAGGACCGCCTCCGTGTGGGTCGATTCCCGCTATTCGAGTCCGGTTTTCCCGCTTTCGCGGCACGGTCCAGCAGGGTCCAGTCCAACGGCAGGAAACGCAGATCGTGCAGCCCTGTAAGTAGTTAGACGATCTTCTGCCGTGATTCTGGCCTCGTGTGCTCCGCCGTTACGGCGGAGGCAGGGGAAGGAGAATCACGGCAAGGAGTCACGTAAGTTGAACTAGGACTGCACGATCTGCGTTTCTTGCCGTTGTACTGGACCCCGCTGGATCGTGCCGCGACAGCGGGCAAACGGGTTCGATTGGCGGGAATCGGCTCACTCACGGAGGCGGTCCTATCTTCATCGACCAGGCCCAGTAGGAGCATAACCTCCGTCTTCCCGTCGGGACTGGCTCCCGATTGGAAGGCGGGGGGAACCGCCACCACCCGAGGCTGCGGCGGTTTGCATGCGAAGGTGCACGCCCTAAGCCTCCGTCGCAATGATGCGTCGGATCGTCATCACCACGTTCCCGCACCTGCACGATTTGCCTTCGTGCCCGCATCCCGGCCTAGCCACGGATCCGTGATCTCACGGCGCTGGCTCGCGTGCCGACCTGTCGGCGGGCTGCCGCGCTTCGCTTGCCCACCCTCGTTCGGACGCCGGGAGACCCGTCATCCGAACGACGGTTCCGATCGGAATGCGACCGCCAGCAGAAGCGCTGGGGGTACACCCTCGCCGCCAATGAGGACTGGCGACTGCGGCGCCGACCCCGCTGGTCAGCTTCCGCTATGCTTCCTGCGGCGCAGGCTCTTGGTTTCGGGTGGATTTACCCGCGCGTCATTGCGTTCCCCTAGACCGCCGGTTGCCCTGCGCGCCACCGCAAGGGAGGCGACGGAAGAACAGGCTCCGAGCGAACCGAGGACCGCAGTGCCGATGGCCCATTCGGGGACGGTGAGTTCCCACAATAGTCCGAGTCCAACGAGCGTCCCTCCCATCGCGCCCCACGCCGCCATCCGCGGGATCGTTAATTGCGCGAAGCCGCACCCCCGCTCAGCGATTCCAACAACCACCGCGAAGCACGTTGCTGTGATGGCCCCGCCGAGCCCGACGCCAGCCGCCGCTCCGACGGCGGGCCCCAGCGCGCCTTGGCCGAAGAGCTTGGTACCCCAAAAGGCCAGACTAACACCAAACCACGCTAGGCCCCATGTGGTAGCAGTCCCGAGGACTCCTCGCAGCTTCCTTAGCCATATGCTCATCAACGTCTCCGCTGCCGGTGTACTGCCCACTTGAGTGCCGCGCGCGCATGCTCGCGACACTTCTCATGGCGCTGACCCCGGCCTCATGGCGCTGACCCCCGGCAACTGCGGCCGACACGGTGGGACACCGCAGCCCCCTGACGCTCAACCTCGCGAGGACTTGGCTGGGTGAGGTGCCTACGAACACATGATCAAACTTGTTTCGATAAGACCTAACGGAAGATACGGCTTGTAGTGCGTCGAAAACAGCCACTGGAGCGGGGCGACGATACCCATCTCCTCACCCAGCCGGCGCCTCGCGGCATCGAGAGGGAGTTCGCCAGGCAAGGAGTGCGAGCACGCGGTGTTGGACCACAGGCCAGAAGCAACCGACACCTCTCATCAAAGAGGAAGACGGACACCGCGCAGTGCAATCGCCCCGAATCCCCTCGTGTTTCCGAGCGAGCGCGGGAAGCCGAGACGGCGTACCGACGCTCGGATCTGTACTGTGTCTAAGCCAGCCGACGCCACGTTGAACGTGGCGGACTGGCAAGGGGGAGCGCTCCGCCCCCCTGTGACCCCCCGGGTTTCCGCGCCGGTGTCGGCGCGGGGGAGCACGGGAGCCGCCTCCGGAACCTCGTCGCCGTTCGCGGCGATGGCCGTCCGGAGGCGGTCGGCGATGCGGCGATCAGCCATCGCGGCGAACCCGTCGGCTGCGATCCTTGCGCGCTTCGGCGCGGACTGTCTGGGGGTCGAGGGGGCGGAGCCCCTCGTCAGCCTCCTTGTGGCCACGAGGGGTATGCTGGCTCCCGGCCAAAACCGGTCGGGAGCCAGCTCCGGCGGGACGCTCTCGAAGCAGACCGCCGAAGGACACCGGGCTCGCCGTCCCCGCCTCGACCTGGCGATAGCCGACATCGCGGAACTCGTCTCCGTCCGGACCGCGCATGCTGGCCAGAAGGTCGATCATCGGGAGAGGAGACCTCGACTACTTCGAGCTGACGAAGTGCGCGCCGACCGCGTCGACCGCGGCTTGTAGAGCGCCGAGCTGTTTGTGGACCTCGGTGTCCAATCCGTCGACCCTCTTGGCGAGGCGGTCCTCCAGCCCGTCGAGCGAGTATCGAATCTGCTTGAACTTGCCCGACACCATTTCGATCCTGCTCCCGAGCTCGACGTTCCCCTTGTCCGCGTGCGCCTCCACGTCGTCGATCCGCGTGCCGAGCTTCGATTCCAATGCGGAGATCCGTCGGTTCAGTTGATCGAACCCGGTGACGACGCGACGCTCAAGCTTGACCAGCGCGACACCCAGTTCCTGAATCGCGAAACTGTCCTTCATCGTCTGCCTCGCTCCTTTCGCCTCCGCATGCGCATTGCGGGGCCTGGACCGGGTCCCCTTCCGTCAACGGGAATCACGGCATCCGGGCGGGTCACCCCAGGGCGCTCGCTCCTCGATTCGTAGCGATCCCTTACGGGAAGGCCGTCCGGCCCCGGTTCCGGGGCTTGGTTGCCCCCGGCCGCCGAACAGCAATCGTCGCCGGGACGCCAATCGTCGCTCAGAACGAAATGTAGCGGCCCATCTGCGAGAGCACGATCCCGCACCACTGAGCGTCAGCAAGCCCATCGTCCTCGCTGAAGAAGACACAGCCTGCGTAATTGATTCGTTTGAGTTTCGGGTGGTGTGTGGAAGGCGTGAAGGCGAAGAGGTCGTCGCACTTGGACGGGAGGGCGATGGCCCGGGGGAGTTCCGTGGGCTCAGTCTGGTGGCTCGTGTTATGCTTCGCCGTGTGGGCGTCGTGGACGGTAGGCTGAACCGGTTGACCACCCGCCGTATCGCCTATATATCAGCCACGTTGGTCAAGATATCGCCGTTTTGCCACAAGGGAACGGTCAACAAGATACCAACCCTGATTTGGACCTTTGCATGTTGGTCGTCAGGCGCATATGGTGGCACGTCCTCGCCAGTTGATGAACCTGAACATCAGGAAGTAGATGTCTCCTGCCGGACCCCCCGGATCATATGCCATCCGGACCTTCTCTCGCTCGCGGGAGGCACCCGCGAGCCAATTCCCTCCGAGACGCAGCTTCGTATCCGCCGTCGTAACGCTGATCGTTCTTTCAGCCGCGGCGTGCGGCGATGCCGCCACGGGACCCGCGCCTACTCCGAATCGGCCACCTGTCCGCATCGGTGCGATCCCGACCCAGACTCTCGGCGTGGGCGAATCCGTCATGCTGAACGTGGCCGAGTACTTCAACGACCCGGACGGCGACGCGCTGGCCTATTCGGTTGCGAGTTCGAACAGCGGGACCGCGTCGGTAGCAGTGGCCGGCAGCGTGCTGACAATAACTGCGATCACAAAGGGGGTCGTTTCGGTCACCGTCACCGCTAGCGACCCTGGGGGCCTGTCGGCTCAGCAGACGCTCACGGTAACGGTGCCCAACCAAGGACCCACCGCGGTGGACTCGGTTCCGGCGCAAACCGTCTTCGTCGGCGAGACAGCTTCCGTGGACGTAGCCGCGTACTTCAACGACCCGGACGGAGACGCGCTGGCCTATTCGGTTGCGAGTTCGAACGTGGCGGCAGTAACGGCGTCGGTCGAGGGGAGCCTGGTTTCGCTGACCGCGATCACCCGGGGGACGTCCACGGTGACGGTGACTGCTCGCGATCCTGACGGGCTGTCGGCACAGCAGGACATCGCGGTCACGGTACCGAATCGGGCACCGACCGCTCTCGACACCATCCCATCCAGGACCCTTCTGGCCGGGAATACTCTGGAGTTCGACCTGGCGCGCTACTTCACCGACCCGGACGGAGATGCCCTGACCTTCACGGCGGCCAGCGCCAACGCCGGGGTGGCCTCCGTTGAATCGGTCGGCAGCACCCTGACGATCACCGGGCGGGCGCCGGGTAGCACGAGGGTGACGGTGACGGTTGCCGACCCCGCGGGGATGGCCATTCAAGAATTGTTCGGCGTGACGGTGCCGAATCGGGAACCGGTTGCGATCGGCGCCATTCCCAGGCAGTCGGTGGTGTCAGGGCAAACTGCCACCATTGACGCGTCCCCGTTCTTCAACGATCCCGACGGACAGACGCTGAGCTACGCCGCGGCGAGTTCCAACAGGAGTGTCGCGACCGTCGCGGTTGTTGGCGCTACGGTGACGCTGACTGGAGTGGCTGTCGGGACCGCGAGCATCACCGTCACAGCCACGGATCCGGGCGGTCTGACGGCTCAGCAGCGTTTCTCCGTGACGGTGCGGGCGGCCAATGACGCTCCCGAAGTTGTGGTTACCATTCCCGATCTGAGCCTGACCGTCGATGAAGCGCGCACTTGGCGGGGAAGCAGCCACTTCCGCGACCCCAACGGCGATGCCCTGACCTACGCGGCGGGAAGCTCGAACGCTGCGGTTGTCCTGGCCGTGGTGTCGGGTAGCGAGTTCGGCATCGTTGCACTGTCGGCCGGATCGGCGCTCGTGACGGTGACCGCCAGCGACCCCGGAGGCTTGAGCGCCCAGCTGAGCTTCCGGGTGACGGTGCAGCCGGAGCCCCAGGCGGAAGTGGTGATATCGGGGGTCGAGCCGGGCGTGCTGGTCGAGGGCGCGTCCGCGAGGATCACGGGCTCCGGCTTCTCGGCCACCGCCTCGCAGAATCAGGTGTCCGTGGGCGGACGTCGCGCACAGGTGACTACGGCGACCCAGACGCTCTCACGATCATGGTACCGCGTGCCGACTGCCTGCCGCCGCGCACGGAGGAACTGCGGGTGGCGGTGGGGAGCACGAGCGACGCGCAAACGGTGAACGTAACACCGCGAAGCGAAGAGGACTTGGCACTGCCGCAGGACTGGTATCGCTACACCTATGCCGGAGATGGCTGCGTCCACCTGCCTGCGAGCGCCTCGGGTGGTGAGTTCCTAGTCGGCGTAGCGTCGATATCCGGGAATCCGACGTCGCTCACCGCAGTCGCGTTGACCGGCACGCCCGGAGACGCCTTGGTGGTCGGCGCGGAGAGCGGCCGCGTCATTGTCACGGCCGATGGCGGGCCGGGGCGGTCAATGGGCGCCGAGGGGATGGCGGCGCTGGCCGAGGGGCCGTTCAGGGCAGGCGTCAGGTTCCGCCCTGAGGCGGGCTCCCGTATCGCCCGGTTGGTGGCAGGCTCGCAAGAATGGCCGCTCGCCGACGACACCCTGCGGATGCGGTGGGCGAGAGCACACAATAAGATCATGGCCCGCAACCAAACGTTGCTGCGGCGGCTGGGACGCACGGCCAAGCCCGGGGCGGATGCCCGGCGCGACCTGCAGGTGGGGGATACGCTGACGTTGTATGGCGAGAGCGGCGCGACGTGCGCAAGCCGAGGGCAAGTCCGGGCAGTAGTACGGCTGGTCGGTACCAGATCGATTTGGCTCGACGACCGCGACAATCCGGCGGAGACCTTCTCCGATTCGGAGTTGTCGGACTTGGATGCATTCTATTCGGCCAACGTCAAGGCGGTCCACGACGGGTACTTCGGGGGACTGTCGGATGTGGACGGAAACGGCCGATTTCTGGTGCTGATGACAAAGGAAGTGAATCGAGCGGAGGATGTACGTGGTTGGGTTTGGCCGTCTGATCTTGTTTCGCGCCAAGACTGCCCGACGAGCAATCAAGCGGAGATCTTCTACGGAATGGTTCCGGACCCCCAAGGATCTGTGGGAGACGCGGTTGCCAAACAGGACGTGCTCGCCTATTACCCGGCACTGATCGCTCACGAAGTCACGCACTTGGTGCAATCCAATGCTCACATCTACGGGAACGCCGCCGAGCGGGGATGGAAGGCTTCATGGGAGTGGGAAGGCGGAGCTAGCCTCGCCGAGCAGTTGGTGGCCTACCGACTCTACGGGCACGGCTCCGGCCGGGATCTGGGCGCAGGCGCGTACAACGCTTCAGAGGAAGCGCGCCGCTGGTACTGGAACAGCTGGCTCGGCGACTTGACCTACTTCTTCGGATGGGATTATCGTGGCGATGGACGCGGAAGAATCGCCGGCGCCCCGGAGCAGTGTAGCTGGGTAGGCCTCGAGCGAGAGGGCAATTCCGGTCCGTGTTTGGGCAATCCGGCGTACGGAGTGGCCTCGATGGTGTTCCGTTACGCTATGGACCGATGGGGCGGGGAATACCCCGGCGGCGAGCGCGCCTTGATGCAACGCCTCACCCAGTCACCGGCGCAGGGCTTCGCGTCCCTGGTCGACGTCAGCCCCGACGGGGAGTGGAGCACCGAACAGATTCTTGTCAACTTCTACCTTACGCTGTGGCTCGACCTCCAGCTCGATGGTAGCGCGTACGGCATGTCCTCGTGGGACCTTCACGACATCTTCAACCGCTTTCCCGAAAACGCGCAGCTCGAACCCTACACCTCCAGCGCCATCCGGCCTCGCCTCTCCGCCAGGGTACGCGCGGGCTCGTCGCTCTACCTGCACTGGACCCCGCGCGGGGCGCTCAGCCCGACCTCTATCAAAGTGACCTCGCCTGGCGGTAGCCGTATCCCCGGTCACATATCCGTCTGGGTCTACCGCGTCCGGTAGCCGGACCCGCGGGTTCCAAGGCCTGCGCGTCGCGCGCAAACGCGCGGGGGAGCTACTCGAGCTGTTCCGGCGCAAGGAAGAATCCATGGGCGCCCTACTAGGGTAGCTACGCTCAAGGCTGCAAGACCTCGAACGCGCATGCTGCAATGAGAATGTCGTAGGTGTGCCGCAGCTCATTCCCCGACGCTGAGCCCAGCGTAACGCGCTAAGGCGCAGAATCTTACGCCGAGTTCCAAAACGCTTACCTTACGGCTGCGACTCACTTCAACCGTTTGACTGCGGACAGGAAGACAAGATACAAGTACGGGATGACCACTACACGGAAGAAGATAGCCTTTGGCGTCTCGATGCTGGTCGGTGCTACCGCCTTCCTTGCTAACTTCGGGACAGCGCGCACAACGCTTGCTATGCTCTGGCCTTCGTTCGTGGCGGTGTTCCCCGTTCTTGCGGTAGCGATAGCGGCAGGGGGAGCGGTGCTGATCTATGAGCCCGTACGGCTCTGGTTCGCACTTCGTCGCCCGAGCGAGCGTTTTCGACGACTTGCGCCTGCGATAGAGTGGATGGCGAGTCGACCGCAGGAACCCGCTTCTACGCGCTCCGAGTGGATTCGGAACATTAGCCAACTCGATGAAACGCTGAATGAACTGGAAGCGCTGGCGGCGCTTGGCGTCGGCATGCCCGAGGAACAGGACGACTACATCGACCTGCTTCTATTGGCGCAAAAGGCCCTGCTGGCAGAAGCACGTGAGCGGTTCCCGCTCCCAGATGAAAGCAACAGGTTGGTGCCCGGGCATCCCGACGAACCTGCGTCAAGCGAATAGCCCCGACTTGAAACCAGCCCCTCGGGCAATTACTCGGATTGCTCGGACCGGGTCATTGCCCGGCCCAGAATCCGGCATGCCACGTGCCAGAAGACGGCCAAGGGGTTAGGTCCGGTCGCTTCTTCGGCGGCGTCATCCAGCGACTCAAATTGACGCCTATCCTGAACCAACGGGCGGAATGAGTTTCACAATCGATGCGAAGGCCTGAATCCATCCCGGCACCTGACGATACCACTGCGTCCCTTCCTCGGTCTTCATCGGCGACAGCGCCGATCGCTCTGCCTGGGCCTCTGCCGCATCCAACTCAAGATCTGCGCGCACTGCGTCACGCACCATACCAAGAACCAACTCCGCTCCGGCAAGCTCGGAAGCCGTTAGCATCTTGGGAGCTGCCTTAAGCTGTGCAATTGCATGGTCTATGCGGGCAGCCATCTTCTCGGCGTCTGGCGGATTCAAGGTGATCGTCCACTGGCAATACATGAGCCATCCCATGGCACCCAGTTTGCCACTCGTGTGTTCGAGTTCGTCGCGCACCGAAGGCGGCGTCTGATTCATTTCGTGCCTACTCCAATCGAGGGGAACGTGTTAGGCGACGTTCCCAACCTGGCCGAAGCCCCTCGGGGATGGAAGATGATGGCATCATCCGTCCCGCGCGCGCGCCTCCACCCGATGCTTCTGCAGTCACCGCTATCATGGTTTCCTTCTGGCTCAAGTCCGTGGGAAGGTGGTTGCACGTGGTGCCTTACTCCTGCCGGGCAATTCTTGGCGATAAGCTGACGTTTGTGGGCAGGGCAGCGGTTGCCTGGCCCTCCCATGGCGCTCGGCTGTTGGCGGGGATCAGTGGCCGCTCCGGGTTTGAGCCAGCCTACCCCGTGTAATACACCGGGGCTGGCGAGGGACGTTGCCCCTTCGATCCCCAACAAGCCCCGCGCTCCGGTGGGATTGCGCGGCCGGGGGGCGTCGCCCCGTCCCCCCCGTGACGGCGCATCGTGATGGCTAGGCGCGGCCCGATCCTCGTCGCCGTCCGCCGCAACCCGGACGGGGAGAGCGCCGTTCAGGCGGAAAGCGCTCTCGTGCCGAGACCGGTGCCGCTGGTCAGCGGGCAGGCGGGCAAGGCATGTTCGCCGATGCCCTTGGCACTCGCGCCTACGCCGCACCGCGGCGTGAAAACGACGAGGGGGGTCGTTTCACGAATCGGCCCTCCGGCGATTCACACCGGGCTTTCCATCCATCCGGTTGCGCCGCGGTGTCTTGCGGCCTCTCGGCCCGGCCGCCCGTTGCCGGACGGGCCGCACCGGCCGTGGCTGTAGCGACCCCCCGCCCAGAGGGCTTGGTGCGGCATAGCAGCGAGTGTGTTTTCACAACTCGCCGCCCGCCTTCCAGGGGTCGCTCCAGCGCCAACGATCCGTGCCGGAAGGCTGTTCAGCGCCGCTTCGAAGCGGCGAAGCAAGCGTTCGCCCTCCAGCCGTATGTCGGAGCGGCGTGCGTCCCCGCTGCCACTCGATTCGCCGGACGAGCCTTCGTGGTCCAACGCGACCGGGCGGCCCATTCGTCCTTGCGTTACGTTGACTCCAACGTTTCGGTTTCTCACCCGAACAACCGGGCTCGGACAAATCGCGATGAGGAAGCTGTTGCTCTTGGGGCTGGTGCTGGTGCCCGCGCAGGTCGAGGCACAGGAGAAGGCTGGCGGGATGATGCTCGAAGCGGGCCTCGTCGGCGGCAGCGGCGACGCCTGTCCGGGACGCTACGTCGGCATCAAGGGACGGATCTCCGGGCCGGTGTCCCTGTACGGTATGGTGGAGACCTACCGCTGTTCCGATTTCGCGGGCTCCGCCAACCGCATCGGAACGTCCGTCCGGCTTGGGCGGGAGCGCTGGTTCGTTCGCCCGGCGCTTCGCGCGGGCGTCGAGTACGACGGCGGCGACGTGTCGCCGACCGCCGGGGCGAGTCTGACGTTCGGACGGCGCTACGGCGCACGCTTCATCCTCCACCTCGGCGAGGCCTCCGGGGGCACCCTGACGCTCTTCCAGATGGGCGGGTACGTTTCGTTCTGAGCCCTCCACGACCGGCCCGGAGGCGATTGCTTCGGCGCACGGACGCAACCGAATCGCGGAACGCGGGCTCGATGGCCTTCCCGCAAGGGACTGCTGGACCGGGAGTATCCATGTCAAGCGGATGCCCGTTTTTCGTCGAGCGACGTGTCTCGCAGCGCCCCTCGCGACGCTTCCGCTTCGGTGCCTGTTCTTGCCCGGCTCGATCATCCGTGAACGCTCCCCGCCGGGCTGGGCGTCGGGAAGGCCGGGCAGGAGTATTCCCGCGGCGGGTGCGCCGTCCAAGTACGGTCCTGCTGCACCAGGGCGTTGGCGAGGATGAGGAGCTTCCGCATCACGGCCGTCAGGGCGACCTTGGGCGGCTTGCCCCGAGCCACGAGCGCTTCGTACTTGCGCCCGAGGTCGGGATTGTGCTGGACCGCAGCCAGTGCGGGCATGTACAGCAGCTGGCGCACCCGGCGCCTGCCGCCCTGGACGAAGCTGCGTCCCTTCCAGTGTCCGGACTCCCGGGTGACCGGAGCCAGTCCGGCGAGGCTGGCGGCGCGGGCGCCGGTAAGGGTGCCGAGCTCCGGCAAGTGGACGATCAGTCCCGCGGCGGTGATGTCCGAGATGCCCGGGATCGAGGTCAGGATCTCGGCCCGGCGCTCCAACGCCTTCTCCTCCTCCACCCGTTGCCGGATCTCGGCGTCGATGAGCTTCAGCTGGCGCTCGATCTGCCTCAGCCTCTGCCTGGTGACCCGCTTGCCCACGGGAGTGCGCAAGTGCCTGCCGCGGTTGGAGGTGGCGGTCCGGTCCTTGCGCAGCGCGTCGCGGATCTGCTGGAGCTCGGCAAGGTCGCGCTGCCCCTCGGACTTCGCCTGAGCCGGGCGCAGATCTTCGATGGCCGACGCCATGATGGCCAGCATCCGGGCGTCCACGGCATCGGTCTTGGCTCGCTGGCCGAGGGACCGGGCGAAGGACCGGACTTGGAAGGGGTTGATCGCATACATGGGGAGTCCGGCCTTCAGGAGGGTGTCCTCGAGGTCGCGGTGGAAGGCTCCGGAGGGTTCGTACGCGATCCGGTCGATCCCGGAGCCGATCCAGGCGATCAGCTTCCGGAAGCCGGCCCTGTCGTTCGAGAACCGGGACGCTCTCCCCTCGGGCGCCGCGAAGGCGTCGAGCCAGTCCTTGGAGATGTCGATCCCGACGGTGCGACGGTTGGTGCTCATGTGTTCTTCCCTTTTCCTGTGCTTGTCGTGCGAGCCTCGATGCTCAAGTATCCATTCAGGACGTGGGAAAGACGGTGGCGACCAAACTCCCGCACGGCCCTTGCGGCCAGCGACCCCAACGGCCCGACCACCGTCTGTGCTGGATGCCCGCTCCGGCTCGCTCCGCTCGCCTCTGCGGGCATCCAGCACACCGGGCCATCCCCGTGACCCGGACCTGCAAATCAAGCAGGAATCCCCAAGAATGGAAGAGACAAGCGACCCCCCGCCCCGAGGGCTTGGTGCGGCATAGCGGCGAGCGTGTATTCACACCCTCGCCCCTGCCTGCCAGGGGTCGCTCCGGGCCAACAATCCCATGCGGGAAGGCGAAAGGCGATGTTGAGCGGCCGCATCCCGGTCTCGGTCGACGATGCCGGACAGCCCAACGGCCAGCCGGTCGGCCAACGGGTCCTCCGCCGCCTCGAAGCGACGCTCGACACCCTTCCGGGACGGATTGCTGGTACGCTAGCGACCCCAAGGGGGCGGGGGCAGGGGTGCGCAAGCACACCCGGCCCCGAACCCGTACCAGGCCCTCGGACTGGGGGGTCGCTAGCGTCACGGCCTGCGCCGCCCGCGCGGCACGGGCCGGACAGGCCGCGTGAGCGCAAGACGTGGTCGCAGCCGCGGATACGCGCCGTTCCCGGTGCGCACTGCGGAAGCGCCGAAGTGCGCATCGGACTCCGGTGTCGTTTGCGCGCTCAGGTACGGCCGTAAGTCGGGGGACGCTCATCGGTGACGTCGCCCCCTGGAGCCGCACCGTATGCCAAACGATACCGGTCGGCGGGTACGCCTCGACCCCCTCCAGCCGCTCGCGGATCCACCCCTCAACATCGGCCTCGACCCAGCGCACCACGCGCCCGCTCAGCCGGATCGGCGGAGGAAGCCTCATGCCCGTGCTGTCCAGAAACGTGTTCACCCGTGTGTTGAATTGCTCCTCCAAGGTCTGCACGACTGCCGTTCCAGCCGCATCAGGCCCCTAACGGTGAAAGGACCCTTCCCGCGATGTCAACTCCTCGGGAATCGCCTAAGTGTCCCTCCTGTCCGATGTTGTCCCACGTGTCCCTCCTGTCCGGGACGCCGCCGCCAATGCGGGCGGAGCACCTCGCGCAGAAGGGCGCGCGAGGCTGGCGTGGTGGGGTGCGAGGCCCGGCCAAGGAAGCCGCGCACAGACCCCGCCTCCGTGGACCGTTCGCGTGACCCCTTCGGCGACCGCTTCGAGGGTGTCCGAGGAGCTGGCTTCCGACAGGTCCCGCGCCGAAGCGCGCAAGAGATTGCGGGCGACGGGTTCGCCGCGTTGGTCGGTGACCGCGTCGGAACAGTCTTCGACGCGACTGGGACGTGGTTCTGGAGGCGGCCCCCGTCCTCCGCCGTGCCGACACCGGCGCGCAACCCAGGGGGTCTAAGGGGGGCGGAGCCGCCCCCTTGCCAGCCGCAGTGTTCAACACTGCGTAGGCTGGCTTACGCACATTAAGAGCGTGCCAGCCCTCGGCGGCGTCGCCGAAACCGCCTCTTAGGCCGCCGCCCGGAACAGCGTCCATGGGGCCATCGCTGGCAAGGTCCCCGGTCCTCCTGGCCGCCAGCACTCAAGGACGGCGGCCCTCGTACTTGCCGTCGCGACCGGCTAACGGGAGATTCGGGCCGGTCGTCTCGGGCGCGCTGTGGTGCGGCTTCACGTCGTTTGACAAAGGGGGAGCAAATGGAGTACGAACTGACGCAGGTTCGCGCTTTCCGCAATTCCGACCGGTCCCTGGGTATCGAGTTTTGGGCGAACGGGCAGCCGTACCAGATCGCCATTCGCGACAAGGCGGTCCTGCGGGAAATCCGGGCGGCTTTGGAGCTCGTTGGAGAGGTCATGCCGGGACGCAAAGCGGGTTGGATGATTGTTCCCGAAGGCGAATAGCGCGGGGGCGCTTGTATGAGCTTGGAGACTCTCGTGCTGGTGCGGAATATCGCCGGGATTCTGGTGGTGTACATCGTGCTGCCCTACCTGCTCCTGGTTTGGTACATAACCCCAAGGGGTGAGCGGCGGCGCGTCTTTCTTCCGGGATTTGCTCCCGCCTGCCGGGCGGTCTGGTCGCACGGGAAGTTGCTGGTAATGGGATTGGCGGTGATGACCGTGTATGCCGCTTTGGTGGTCGGCGTCGAGTTGCTGTTTGAGACCCGCACGTGGGCGGTCTTTGAGGTGTCGCTGTTTGTCGTATGGCTCGTTGCGATAACGGTCGGCGGTGTCCTCGCCTTGCTCCGATGGCGGCGGGCGCGGAAACGCGAATAGCGCGGATCCGCTGGAGTCCCGGGTGTCTCGCCTGACTCAGCGCGAGCGCGAATGCGCTGACGCCGTGGCCGAACTGCCGGACCGCACGGGACCTGCCGATTAGCTTGTCGCATACGCGCCGAAGGATCGCGAGCAGGCCAGCGCCCCGGCCATCTCGTCATCTCGTCGTAGACCGCTTGCCGTTCGTCGCTCAGCCCGTTGATCGCGACCCGGTAATCGCCGAACCATCTCTTGGCGATTCTCTCGGCGGCCCGGTCGAGCGCGTCGAACAGGCCGTCGTCGTCCCCGTCCGGGCCAGCGTCGGCGACGGCCACGAGCAGCGGGTACTTAGAAACCTCACCGCCAGCGAAGCGAGACCAGAGTCTCGCCCCGCACTTCGAGGATACCCTTGCTGCCGGCTGCCACCTCGTCCCTGTGCTGGGCTGTCAGGCCGTCGAGCTTCGCAGTGACCT
This sequence comes from Longimicrobiales bacterium, assembly GCA_965208255.1. GTDB lineage: Bacteria > Gemmatimonadota > Gemmatimonadetes > Longimicrobiales > Gaopeijiaceae > BD2-11. Next base: position 4,307,086 of record OZ242324.1, on the reverse strand, counting down.
TCCGGTAAGCCGTCCCTGCGCGCGTCTTTCTCAGCCCGTCTCGCGACAAGGGTTGAGCCAGCGCCGTGAGCCTCACGGGCGGGGCTACCCGCCGCGGAAACGTCTGCGAGGGAACTTCAACAAGAGCCTCCCAAACCCCCTCAGGGATCTTGCTGTTAGCGACCATGTCGACCGGGGCCAAGAGAACGCAGCAGCCGGTGCCGCCCTCGGTGCGGCATCTGCCTCCCGCTCGCCCATCATCGTCTGCGCAACCCTGGTGGCCGCCCACCTTCCTTGGACACGGTCTCGCCCTCGTTCGGGTGGATGAAGGGAAGACGCCTTGTCTTCATCGTTATGGCCGCATACTTGTGGGACACGACAATAGCAAATGCCTGACACTGGGGCCGAAAGCCGAACTGGGCCGGGGAGCATCGTTGGCTAAGAGGAAGAACGGCCGGTCGGGAAGACCCGATCGACGGAGAAGTAGGACACAGCGGTCCTATAGGGATCGCGGTTATTCGGAAATATCGCTGAGCATGCTGGAGTCGGAAGAGGGCCAGTTGAATGCGGTGTTCGCATGCTACGGGTCTGCGGCTCAGCAGGGGCAGTTCTTCGAGGAGTCGGTCACGAGATTGATCATCGCCCTCAACGAGATGTCGGGTTCTGAGGGAGGGGCCGAGAAGATGGAGAAGTGGACGCTGGGCCGGCTGCTGAATCACTTTCAAGAGACGTTTGTGAACGGGATCGACGAGTGGGTGCCGGAGCACCTCGAAGAGGGAAGAAGACTCCGCAATTTCCTGGTCCACGACTACTTCCTCAAGCGCGATGGGAAGTTCGTAACGCGGAACGGACGGATGGCGGTGCTGAAGGAGTTGTTGGACATCCAACAGCACCTGAAGCGTGGCGCGGAATTGCTGAACGGCCTGCAGGTCGCGGTCGGCAAGGCGATGGACGGGCATAGCCGAAAGGCCAGCGAAAGCGGAGAGGTAGTGTTTTCGGTCGAACTGGATGTCGGGAAGGGAGAGGCTTGAGGCGACCAAGGCTGCCAGACCTGCAGCGGCATGAGAACGCGGTTTTCGTGCTTCAGGAGGGTCAACGAAGGCCACAACGCAGGGCAGAGGAGCCGCGACTGGTCAAGAAGCCTTCCACGTACGAGTTTCCTTACGCGCAGGAGGAATCGAATAACGGCACGCACGAAACGAAGTCGGCGCAGCTACTCGGAATACAGCGTAAACGTTTATCAATATTGTACTTACGGGATATATACCGTCTGTGCTTACCTCATGCCTTACCCCTTCGGGAACGGGAATCCAATCGACCTCACCGGATGGCTTTGGACCCGTAGAGGCGATTCCGGCCGATCGCCGCCGGCGGGCGGTCGTGGACGGAATCCAACCCCGATGGGAGGGGCGGGCGAGCCCGCCCCGGAGATCGGGGGGACCGGCGGACGCAGTGCCGCGGCGCGTGGGAGAATTGGCTCGCCGGTCTTCCGGATGCGCTATAGGGGCGAAGGAAGCCGTTCGTCGTCGGATGCGGCATCGATGGTGGGGGGAGACTCGACCCTTTCAAGGGACGGCTCCTGGCTTGCCGGGTCCGGCGCGTCCGCCGGTTCCACCATCCGGGCTTCTCGGCGCCTGCGAGGATCGGTCTTGCCAGCCCGGAGCTGAGCCGGAACGCGGGGAGGGGGGAGCGGGCAACCGCGGGAGGTTCGAAGGGGGCGGCGACGCCACCCCTCTGGGCGGATGTCAGCCGAGCCTCGCGCTGGGTAGCGCGACGAGGTGCTCGGTGGCACAGGTAGGCTGTGGTTACTCCCGCCTGGTCGCCTGTCGCTGTTGTTAGGATCTTTCGATCTAACGAGAAGCGTAGAGAAGGGGTACCGGGGTAGGCTGGCTTAGCGATCTTAGCGTGGCTCAAGCCAGCCCGGCGGACGCCCGCGGAGGTGCTCCCGCACGCCGCCCGAGACAACGATCGCCGGGCCGTCGCGGGCAAGCTCCCCGGCCTCGCGGTCGCCAGCCTCACGGGCGACGAGGGCGACGGGCCGCCGGTCATGCCCGCTTGCGATGGCGGCGCTCTCTGCCGCGCCCTCGGTTTCCGACCTACTCGATTACCCTCGGAGATCGGCGCTCGTCGCTCTCAGGCGAACCGACTGGCCCGTAGGTTCCCCGAAACGCGCCCGGAATGCCCGGAAATGGTCTTTTTCTTCATCGAATCCTGAAAGCCCAGACCGAAATGTGGCCGGGCACCGGACCTCCACTGGCCGACGTCACCCTGATGGCCGTGGGGTCGAGCGAGCCGGCCGGCATCCAGTGAAAGTACAGGGACGAGCCCGCCCGCACACGACGACCGGTGAGGCGGGGGGTGGGTGAGGAGGAGGTGTAGGGTTGAAGTTGCCAGTTCGAGGGGCGCTGACTGAAGATGTCGTGCAGGTTCCAGGAGGACATGCCGTACGCGCGACGACCGGGTTGAAGGTCGATCCACAGGGTGATGTATAAGTCGGAGAGGATCTCCTCGGGTCGCCATGCCTTGTCAGGGCTGACGTCCACGAGAGAATTGAAGCCGACTACGGGCGACGCCGTAAAACGTCGCATCAAGGCGCGCTCGCCGCCGGGATAGTCTTCGCCCCAGCGGTCCATCGCGTAACGCAGGACCATGGAGGGAACGCCATAGACTTGCCGCCCGCGACATGGGCCGGAATTGCCCTCTCGTTCGCGACCAACCCAGCTGCACTCCTCCGGTGCGCGCGAGATTCTTCTGGAGCCATCTCCCCGCTCGTCTCGTCCGAAGAAGGCGGCCATGTCGCCGAGCCAGTCCCAATACCAATTCCGGCTCTCCGCAGAATAGTTGTACGCGGCCCAGCCCAGTTCCTGGCCGGAACCGTGTCCGAAGATCCGGTAGGCGACGAGTTGTTCGGCGAGCGTGGCGCCGCCTTCGTGTTCCCATGCGGTCTTCCAGCCCGCATTTTCCAAGATTTCGGCATTGGCCTGCACCAGATGCGCGACTTCATGCGCAATCAACTCGGGATAGTAGTCGAGTACATCTTCCTTGGTCACCGCATCCCCCACGGATCCCTGCGGATCTGGAACTATTCCGTAGAAGATCTCCGCATGGTTGCTCGTGGCGCATCGTTCCCTCGGATAGAGGTCTGCCCACCAGACCCACCCCCCCACGTCAGCGCGATTCGCCTCCTTGGTCATGAGCACCAGGAACCGGCTGTTGGCATCCACATCGGATAGGCCGCCGAAGTAATCGTCGTGAACGCCCTTGATGCTGGTCGAATAGAAGGTATCCAGATTGGCCAGCTCGGCGTCCGTGAAGGTTGCGGCGGGATTGTCGAGGTCATCCAGCCAGATCGAACTGTTGCCGACCAGGCGCACCAGAACGCGCACCTGCCCGCCACTGCTGCATGTTCTTTCATGATCCGCATACAGCGTCAGCGTATCCCCCACCTGCAGATTGCGCCGCGCATCCGCGAGCGCGGGGCGAGTCACCCGCCCCAGCCTCCGCAGTAGCGCCTCATTCCGGGCCATAATCTCATTGTGTGCTCTCGCCCGCCGCGTCCGCAGGGTATCGTCGGCGAGCGGCCATGCGTCAGGGTTGCTGCCCATCGAGGCCGCCGCCATCGAAGAAGTCGGCCCTAGGTTGAACGCCGCCGCTGACCCGGACGGTCCTTGAGCCAACGCCGACATCGCAGTCCGACTCGTTTCGTCGCCCGCCCCTCTCTCCGCCATGACGATGATGCGACCGCCGTCCGCTCCCACGACGGTTGCGTCACCCGGAGTGCCGGTAAGTGCAACCGGGGTAAGGGAGGCGACATCCTTCGACGTGGATACCACCCCGATCAGGTATTCTCCGCCCGCCGCATCGGCTGGCAGGTAGACACAGCCGTTTCCGGCATATGTCCACCGATACCATCCAGGCTCCAACTTCATGTCTTCGTTACTGCGCGGCGTCACCCCAACGGTCCGCTCATCTCTCTTGTTCCCCACCGCCACCCGCAGCTCCTCCCTGCGCGGCGGCAGGCAATCGCTCCGCGGAACGATGATCGACAGACTCGTCGCGCTGGCAAAGGTGACCCGCGCGCCACGACCACCCACGGACACCTGATTCTGCGCGGCGGTGGCCGAGAACCCGGAGCCCGTAATCCTCGCTTGGGCACCCTCGACCAGCACGCCGGGCTCGACCCCCGAGATCACCACCTCCGCCTGGGTCTCCGGCTGCACCGTCACCCGGAAGCTCAACTGGGCGCTCAAGCCTCCGGCGTCGCTGGCGGTCACCGTCACGAGCGCCGATCCGGCCGACAGCGCAACGATGCCGAACTCGCTACCCGACACCACGGCCAGGACAACCGCAGCGTTCGAGCTTCCCGCCGCGTAGGTCAGGGCGTCGCCGTTGGGGTCGCGGAAGTGGCTGCTTCCCCGCCAAGTGCGCGCTTCATCGACGGTCAGGCTCAGATCGGGAATGGTCGACACAACTTCGGGAGCGTCATTGGCCGCCCGCACCGTCACGGAGAAACGCTGCTGAGCCGTCAGCCCGCCCGGATCCGTGGCTGTGACGGTGATGCTCGCGGTCCCGACAGCCACTCCCGTCAGCGTCACCGTAGCGGCCGCTACTGCGGCGGTCGCGACACTCCTGTTGGAACTCGCCGCGGCGTAGCTCAGCGTCTGTCCGTCGGGATCGTTGAAGAACGGGGACGCGTCAATAGTGGCCGTTTGCCCTGACACCACCGACTGCCTGGGAATGGCGCCGATCGCAACCGGTTCCCGATTCGGCACCGTCACGCCGAACAATTGTTGAATGGCCATCCCCGCGGGGTCAGCAACCGTAACCGTCACCCTCGTGCTACCCGGCGCCCGCCCGGTGATCGTCAGGGTGCTGCCGACCGATTCAACGGAGGCCACCCCGGCGTTGGCGCTGGCCGCCGTGAAGGTCAGGGCATCTCCGTCCGGGTCGGTGAAGTAGCGCGCCAGGTCGAACTTCAGAGTATTCCCGGCCAGGAGGGTCCTGGATGGGATGGTATCGAGAGCAGTCGGTGCCCGATTGGGTACCGTGACCGCGATGTCCTGCTGTGCCGACAGCCCATCAGGATCGCGAGCAGTCACCGACACCGTGGACGTCCCCCGCGTCGTCGCCTCTAGCGAAACCACGCTCCCCGCGACCGACGCCGTTACTGCCGCCAAGTTCGAACTCGCAACCGAATAGGCCAGCGCGTCTCCGTCTGGGTCGTTAAAGTACACGGCCACGTCCACGGAAGCTGTTTCGCCGACGAAGACGGTTTGCGCCGGAACCGAGTCCACCGCGGTGGGTCCTTGGTTGGGCACCGTTACCGTGAGCGTCTGCTGCGTCGACAGGCCGCCAGGGTCGCTAGCGGTGACGGTGACCGAAACGACCCCCTTTGTGATCGCAGTTATTGTCAGCACGCTGCCGGCCACTGCTACCGACGCGGTCCCGCTGTTCGAACTCGATGCCACATAGGCCAAAGCGTCGCCGTCCGGGTCGTTGAAGTACTCGGCCACATTCAGCATGAGGGATTCGCCCACGCCGAGAGTCTGGGTCGGGATCGCACCGATGCGGACAGGTGGCCGATTCGGAGTAGGCGCGGGCCCCGTGGCGGCATCGCCGCACGCCCCGGCTGAGAGGACGATCAGCGTTGCGACGGCGGGTACGAAGCTGCGTTTCGGAGGGAATTGGCGCGCGGGTGCCTCCCGCGAGCGAGAGAAGGTCCGGATGGCAAATGATCCGGGGGGTCCGGCAGGAGGCATTTACTTCCTGATGTTCAGGTTCATGGGCTGGCGAGGACGTGCCAGCATATGCGCCTGACGACCAACATGCAAAAGTCCAGGTCAGGGTTGGTATCCTGTTGACGTTCCCTTGTGGCAAAACGACGATATCTTGACCAGATCGGATGATATATAAGCGATACGGGGTCGGCCCAGCGCCCGAGATCGTGTCCACAAAGCTAGACGCCATTGAATCGCTACGGAGGCGGTACGAGGTTGTCGGCTTAGGATGGAACCGGCCACGGATGGCCCACAGGTTCCCGCCAAACGATGCGGTTTGCCCGCTGCTTCGGTTCGATGGAGTTAGGTCTTGTCTCACGGCGAGAATGGCAGATCGTGCAGTCCCATTTGAACTTACGTGGTTTCTCGTCGTGATTCGGATCCCTTTGATTCCGCCGTTACGGCAGAGTCAGGGGGAAGCGAATCACGGCAAGGAGTCACGTAAGTTCAACCAGGGCTGCACGATCTGCCCTTCTTGCCGATGAGTTCGAATCTGAGTCTGCTGTACTGAAGTGACCGGAAAGCTGTGCAGAATGGCGGGAGTCAAAGCGGCCTTCGGGTGGCATCTGATGCGGCCCGGTGTTCGATTCGGCTCGGTCAACCGATCGGGAGGGACAGACCTGTCTGAACGGTGAGGTGCCGTGTCTTGCTTTCGTCGTCGTCCACGGAGGCGAGCCCGAGCGAATAGAGCGCGTCGAGTCCCAGCCGGAGACTGCCCCATACGGGCATCTCGACCCCTCCGCCGAAGGCTAGACCGAAGTCCAGGGTCTTGATGTCGAAGTCCGAGAAAGGCGGATCGTAGCATGGCGCGACGATGCTCGTCCCTTCGAGTGTGCCCCCCAACTCGCATGAGCGCTGATAGGCGGCCCACGGGCCGGCCGTCAGGCCGACCGAAGGCCCGTCGCCGGAGGTGGCGACCCGGGCCAACGCCGAGAACTGGAAATAATCGATGTTGAGCGTCACGGTGCCACCGCCAACCGATCCCCCGCCGCCTTTCCGAGCGTACGACCCGCCGAGCCTCAGGCTGAACACGCTGGAGACGGGAACGCCGAGTTCCAGCCCCGCGACGATGCCGGAAACGGACTCCTCCTCGACCCCGGCTTCCTCGATGGCAATGGTGGCGAAGCCGACCCCGCCCTTCAGGCCCAAGGTCGTCTGGGCGGTTGCTGGGGCGGCGATCAGAGTGAATCCCAACAACCAAGTGAACTTACGCATGGCAGACAGGTCCTAGAGTGTGATGGAAGGCGTGTGAAGAGCAGAACCGAGCGTCCCGGTTCTCCCACCAAGATAGCGTGTAATGGCCCGACCGAATACGGAGCGCGCAAGCACCGGTTGCAGGCCGGATCCTACATTTCGGTAGCGGCGTGCCCGGCGGCTTCCCGCAGAGCCAACGGCGTTGACTGCCTTCCGGTGCCACCGCGTTCGGCCATCACGGCCGGCCTTGTGTTGCGAGACCTGCGGATGTAGGAACCGGAGAAGCTGACGGTGGCCGCCCGTCCGTCCGTGTCGATGCTCGCAGTGGCGGAGGTGCGGTCGAAGCGGGCATCCGCCGGGTAGTTGCTGATGGCGATGGTGTGGATGCCGGCTTCCACGTCATTGAACCGGAACGCGCCCCCGCCGGTCGTTACGGTTGCGGTCCGACCGTCCAAGGCGACACTCACGCCGTCGGTTCCGCGTCCTTCGATCAGCACGTGTCCCACAATGGCGTTGGCGGGCATCGGTGGCGAGAAGTTGTCGTTGCGCCCGGTCGCGGCGGATAGGAGAACCGCGACGGACAGCAGCAACGACGCGGCCACGATCATGTACGCTGCGTAACTGTTCCTTCGAGTTCGCCTCTGGTACCGAGTCATTCCGTGCAGTCGCTTGGCGGACGCTACGGCGCGAATGCGGTGCGGCGGCTGGCAGTCTCCGTTCGACCGCGCGGCGCGTACCGAGTCAGCGGTCATCACCGCTAAGATCTTCGACCCACTTCGCATGCAGGTCACGGAGCGGTACCGACCGCTCCGCACGGCCATCTCGATGCGCTGGGCGAACCGAGACGTCGTCCTCGACCCTGCTCGGGTATTCACTGTCCGAGTCGTCTCGCGCGAGCCATTCGCCGCCGATGGTCTTGCGCCGGATCGTCCATTCGCGGCAATCCGCATGACCGTGATTCCGCTCCCCGTGCCGTTGGGGCTCGGGTCGATACACAGCAACTCGTCCCGTCCGAGCACGGCCAGATGATCAAGGATCCGCCGCCAAGGCATGGGCCGAACCGCCTTTCCGTGGCCGATCACGTAACCCCTGCGCGGCCCAACGCAGGGTGTCCACGATGGCTTCGTAGCTTGGGGTTTCCTGCTGCATGGTTCCCGACTCCTTGCCTCGGGTTACACGCCCCCGATTCGCTTCGGGGTGCCCTACGGTCAATATGCAGCACCGAGCCTGCGGACTTTGAGAGGAGAATTCCGCATATTCTGGGGGGAGATTCCTGCAACCGTCTGACGGGAGATTCCCCTCATCCCGTGCCGAGCCGGGGGAAGCCAGCGGGATCGCGGGGTGCCGCTACTCCTCGGCTTCGGCCCGCAGGAGCCCGGTTTCGAGCGCGAAGCGCACGATGTCGCGCCGGTGCTTGAGGCCCAGCTTCGACTTGGCGCGGGCGATGTAGCCTTCGACGGTCTTGCGGCTGAGGCACATCTCCCGGCCCGCCTCCGCTGCGGAGAACCCGCGCGCGGTCAACTCGATCACGGTCCGTTCGCGATCCGAGAGCGGCTCCGGCTCTTCGCCCGCGCCGCGCCGCTCCGCCTTCCGGCGTGCGATGAGCGCGGCCGCGCGTCTCGGCAGATACGAGTGGCCGCGCACGACCGCCTCGATGGCACCCATGAGATCGGTGTCGGCGGCCGACTTGTTCAGAAAGCCGTCCGCGCCCGCGTCGAGGGCGGGCACCAGGAACTCGTCCTCGTCGTGGACCGTGAGGATCAGGACCTTCGTTTCGATGCCGAGGGCGGCGATACGCCGGGTCGCCTGGACCCCGTCCATGCCGGGCATCGCCAAGTCCATGACGACGATGTCCGGCTCCAGGCTCCGGGCCTTCGCCACCGCCTCTTCGCCCGACGACGCCTCTCCTACGACCTCTGCCCCTCCCGATGCTTCGAGCAGTGCCCGGAGACCGGCGCGCACGACCGCGTGGTCGTCGACGAGGAGCGCCCTCACCATCGTCGGCAGTCCTTCATCAACCCTGTCCGCCCGCCGCGCTACGGACGGGAACGGAAGCGCGGACCGTCGTCCCTCTGCCCAGCGAGGTCTGCACGACGACCGAGCCCCCGACGAGCGCGGCCCGCTCGTGCATCCCGGCGAGACCCACGCAGCCGTCGCCCGGCAGTCCTTCCACGTCGGGCAATTCGAACCCACACCCCTCGTCCCGGATGGTGGCCCTGACCGCCCCGTTCGCCGACTCGACCGTCACGATCGCCTCGTTCACCCCCGAGTGCCTCACCGCGTTGCCCACCGCCTCCTGCACGATCCGGTACAGCGCGAGCGTGGCGACCTCGTCCAACTCGCCGCCCACCAGGCCCAGGCTGGCTTTGACCGTGAACCCGTACACGGCCTCGATGTCGCGGAAGACGGAGCCGAGGGCGGAGCGAAGCCCGCCGTGGTCCAGTTCCGGCGGCAGGAGTCCCCGGATCATACGCTTGATGCCGAGAATCGTGCCTCGAATGTCCTCGGCGACCCGCGCACGCGCACGCTCCCTCTCGCCGTCGTCCTTCTCGTCGGCCAGCAGCTTCACCCGGATCTTCAGCGCCACGAGGTTCTGGAGGAACTCGTCGTGCAGTTCGCGCGACAGATGCTTCCGCTCCTGCTCGGCCGCCGCGATCATCATGCCCGACAGGCGCCGCATCCGCTTCCATGCGGAAATGTCGCGGACCGCGCAGATCACGTGTTCCCGGCCCCGTCCCAGCTTCGAGGGGCTCAGGCTGATCTCGACCGGGATCGTCGTACCGTCCTTGCGCAGGGCTTCGAGTTCAAGTCCCTCGCCCATCGGGCGGGGCTGCGGCGACTCGCCGTAGCGTCGGCGATGCCGACGATGCCGGCCGCGGCTGGCATCGGGAATCAATCGCTCGACTTCGCTGCCCTCAAGTTCGTCGCGGCTCCATCCGAACATCGCGACGGCCTGCCGGTTGAGGTCCTGGATCACGCCGTCTGCATCCACCACGAGCATCGCGTCCGGCGAAGCGTCGAACACGGCGGTGTAGTCCCTTTGGGTGAGCACGCCAAACTCCGTCCCGTCGTTCAGGTGGACCGGCAGTCCGCTCGCGCGACCACGTCCCAGCACTGCCCGGTGTTCACCCATGAGATGTGCGTCTCCAAGGAATGTCAATGGAGGATCGAATCGTCATCGGGTGCGTGGCCCCGAAGACTGTCGCGGTTCCGGGCGCCGGATCCCACCGCTCGGGAGGACGGCCGGGGGTCCGCATTGGCATCGTCAGATCAGGCCGCTTCGCCTTAGCCGGTCGGGCGTAATCGCGCCGCCGTGGAAATCGGAAGCGGATCCGGTGCGGAGCGGCCGCGCCGTCGGTCCGCCAACCGATGCGAAGGGGCGGCTGGGCAACCAAACTCCTCCACATGCGGCTCATTGGCCCGCTCCTGCCACCGGAGCCGAGCCCAAGATCCGTTCTGTTCACTGGAGATCCCGTCCTTTCCTCGACCGGGTTGAGGAAGCGTTGGTTGCAATTCGGGAGCCGGCAGCCATCGTTCCTGCACTGCGGGGAATAAGGAGAACGGATCCGATCCGCATTCGCCGAGGCTCCACGTCCGGATTGACTGTGCGCAAGGCGTCGAGCGGAACACCGTACCGTCGTGCAATGCGCGCCAACGCTTCGCCTGGGGCGACGATGTGTTCCCGCATCGTGGAGCGCTCCCCAACCGGGATTTCGGCGAAGCGGGCGAGGAACACTTCACCTGCGCCGGCGGGGACGTGCAAACGTGTGGATCTGCCCGCCGGGACCAGGCCGATGCGGAGGTGCGGGTTCAGAGTCCTGAACTCGTCTTCGGCGATGCCCGCGGCCTCGGCGAGGACATCCGCCGACGCCGCTCCCTCGACACGGACAACATCGAAGCGCTCCGGCGGATCCTTTTCGGATGCAGTGCGCCTGACGGTCGAGAGGTCGCCAGCCAGGCGAACGCTTGCGAGGAACCGGGGAACGAAGTCCCGGGTCTCCTTCGGCAACCGGTCGCGGATATGCCCGAACAGGGCGTCGTTGCGGGGCCGGGCTCCACCGTGCCGCCGGATCGCCCGCTCGATACGCGTCGGCCCCGCGTTGTAGGCCGCCAGAGCGAGAAACCAGCACTGGAACCGGTTATGGAGAGCAACCAGATAGTCCAGCGCGGCCTGGGTGGCGGCATGCACGTCAAGGCGCTGGTCCACGAACGAGTTGACCTCGAGCCCGAGCCACCGGGCGGTTTCGGGCATCAGTTGCCAGAGCCCGGCCGCCCCCGCCGGCGAAACGGCCAAGTGGTAGTAGTCGGCCTCGATGAGGGGAAGGTAGCGGAGCGAGGGCGGCAGGTTCCGCGCCGCCAATTCGGCGTCGATGTAGTCCTCGTACCTGCCCATTCGCTTCAGGCCGCGCTGCACCGGACCCCGCCGCTTGGTCTCCCAATGATCCAGCCAACGGGCGACCTCCTCCTCGATCACCCCGTCACGAGCCGCCGGTGGACCCGATCTCGACGTGCGGTTGCAAGGACGACCGTCCCAGCCGCCGCAGTTCCGCTCGGCCCGCGCCGCGCTATCCTCGATCCGGTCGGAGGTGCGAGCCAAGACGGAATCCGCGTCCCGGATGTTCACCTTGACGGGCATCATGGCCAGCACCACGGCGGTGATGGCGAGGACGAAACGCGTCAGCCACCTGTTCATGAGAGTCTCCTCTCGGATGATTTTGGGCCGGTGCCCCCCCAGCGGTTCCAGGGAGACAGCGCGAGGGTGTGTCCAATAATGGGCAACGCGAATCGGCGCTCCGAGAGGAAAAACCCGCAACTCTTGACGGGAGATTTCCGGTTGCGTCGTGCGGGGAAATCCCCTCACGTCGATTTTCGTAGCGCCGGAGCGAGCGTTCCGGAAACCATCGACATCTAGTTCTCGATCCCTGGGACAAGGTCCCGAATGGGACCGGGCGCGACACGGTGCCTTAGAGGGAACGCGGCCATCCGCGCAGCGCTAGATTAGGAGGATCTCGTACGGATCCCAGACCAAAGGAGACGGACATGGAGGCCAACGAAACAGCACGGAAAGTGGATCCGGCGATCCACGTCGCTCCTGAAACTCGTGGTGCGAGCCGAGGCCTCAAGACGGTGACGTTCGCGTTGGCCATGATGGCAGCGGGACATTCCACGGTGGCCCCGGCGTCCGCGCAGGAGACGGGCACCGTGGAGGACGCGGCGACCGGCGAGCCGCTGGCCAGTGCGCAGATCAGCGTGCCCGCGCTCGGGGTCGGTGTGCTCGCCAGCGCAAGCGGGCTGTTCGTACTGCCGGACGTGCCCGTCGGCACGCACGAGCTCCGTGCCGAGAGGCTGGGCTATGCGGCCGCGCCAATGAACGTAACCGTGACGACGGAGTCACGGGGACGCGAATCAAGGTAGAGTCGAGGGCTGGCGCGCCGACCGTAGGGTCCGGTGGCTATTCCGTCGCTTTCGCTCCGGGCCGCAGACCGGCTCCCGTAGTCACGTTTCCAGCCCCCGCTCATCGAACCGGACGTGCGGATCTCCCGCATCCGGCTCTCAGTCGGGATCACGCCTTCGCCCACGGAAGGTGTCGTGTCGTCAGCGCAAGGCGCGTGAGGCCGCATTCCTCCCACAGCCATCGGGGGGAAAATCGCACGTATCTTCCTGATTTCACCTTGTGCTTCCGGCAGAACCACTGTCGCAGCCGCAGGGCCGCGTACGCATCCACAGCCGCGTAGGCCCGACTGACCTGGCCGAGTGTGAAGTAGTTTGCCCATGGGGGACTCGATGGTAGCCAACCCGTTCTCGCTTCCTGCCCAGGTCTCCACCGAGCCCCACGGCCAATCCGCTGCCATCAGTGCCGGCAACATGTGCCACGCAACCTGGGATTAGAGGATGTGGACGCTCATGCTGCCCTCGCGTCCGTCCGGCGGCGAGGATTCCCCTTTCATGCTTGGGGGGAGTTTCCCCTCACGAGATTCCGGGGGTTTTCCCCCCATTGATGCAGGGATATTCCCTCTATTGAGCTTCGGGGTGCGTTGCAATATTGAGATTGTCGGATCGGCCGCGCCGGTTCGGCCAACTGAACGCGGGTCGCTTCTATAAGGAATCGGCCAGCAGGACGGGAGCAGACCATGAGAAAGCCCGAGGTTGCATCCGAGATCCGGTTTTCAGTCCCGGTTACCGTGCTTCGAGGCATCTGATGGATAGCGGCGGCGATCGTGCTTCCGCAAGCATCGGCGGCGCGGGCTGAGTGGCTTCGCGCGCCATCACACGGGGAGGGTGACATGAAGATGGAAGAGGTGGGGAGGAACTTGGCAGGGAGACTGGCGCGTCTCTTGGGGTTCACGGCACTGCTGGCGCTTGGTGTCTCAGCAGGTGCCGTGACGGGCGTTTCGATGCTGGCAGCGGCACCGATGCAGCAGGTTGACGAACCCTGCGAGCAGGACGAGTGCGAAGGGTCTCGCCCTTGGTGGCGGGCGTTCAGGTACACGGAAACGTGCGTGGACAACTCGCCGCACAAGACGGGCTGCAACATGACCGGCGAGCACGAGTGCTACACCTACGGTTGCTATGGCGGCGGTGGCGACGACGACGAAGATGGGAACAACTGATGATCACCGGCCTCGGGGTTACGGCACTCGCGCTGGCGCTTCAGCAGGGAAGCGTAGGAGGCGTGGTCCGAGACAGCGTCGATCTTGAGCCGGTGGCGTACGCCCGCGTGACAGTCATCGCAGAGGGCGGGGAAGCGCGCGAGGCGGTTTCGGACCGGTATGGGGCGTTCGTGGTGGCGGGTGTGGGGTCGGGGCCCGGGCGGATCGAGGTGGCAGGACTGGGTTACGAGCTTTGGACGCTCGATTACGCAGTTCCGCCGCCCGATCCGTTGCGCGTGCTGGTACGGCGCTCCCCGCTCGAACTGGATGCGGTCGTCGTCGAGGCGCATGGCCGGTCGGGCGACCCACTGTCGGTGTCACCGGGAGCCTTCGTGATCGACACGGCCTTCGTGCGCATTCAGCCAGTCGTGCTGGAGACCGATGTGATGCGGGCCGCAGGGGTGTCCGCATCGGCCTCGCACTCCTCGGACTGGATCGCGATCCCCTACATCCGCGGCGGGACTGGCGAGGGAACTCCGGTGCTGCTTGACGGAGTGCGGATCTTCAACCCCTTCCACATGGCCGGCATCCTGTCGGCGTTCAACGCGGAGGCCATTCAGCGGGTGACCCTGCTGACGGGCTCCGGTGGAGATGCCCAGGCGATCGGATCGCTCTCGGGGGCCTTCGACATCGCGACACGGGACGGTGCGCGGGACCGCTTTCGCGCGGGAGGTTCGGTGGGGTTGGCCTCCATGCGGTTCGCTGCGGAAGGCCCACTGGGAGGCGCGACATCGTATCTGGTGGACGGGCGGAGAACCTACATCGACCTGTTCACGGCGGGACTTGCGCAAGTCGGGCTGATGGAGCGTGGTCTGCCGTACTCGTTCGACGATGTCCATGCCAAGGTGACGCGGGACTTCGGCGGCGTGCGGCGGCTGTCGCTGACCGGATACCTGAACGGCGAGTCCCTGGACTCGCGTCCGGGCGCCTTGGCGGACGAAGAGTCGGGCCATACGGTACGCACGGATTGGGGGAACGGTGCCGTGGTGGCGCACTATCGAGACCGGTTGGGGCCGGAGACGCTGGTCGATGTGACGGTGGGGCACAGCCGGTTCTCCGGGGACTATGCGGTGTTCGGGTGGAACACGGCAGGCGCGGACACGTCGGCGGTCCTGCGCGCGGGGATGCGCGAGTACAGGGCAGAGGCACTCGCGGCTCATCACAGGGGTTCCGCGACCATCGAAACCGGCGTGCAGGCGACGCGATTCGCAGCGGAGTACCTCGGATCCGGTCGTCCCGATGGGGATCCGATGGAGCTTTTCGGTTCCCTCGACCTGAAGCCCGCGCAAACGCGGCTCGCGGGATATGCGAACGTCCGCATGTCGCTGAACTCGGCATTGTCCGCTCGGACGGGCCTGAGAGCGGATCACTTCCCGGGGCTGGGCACGACGGTGGCCCCCTTCGGGGAGGTCATGTACTCGGGTTCATCGTGGAGGGCGTGGGCGTCGGCGTCGCAGTCGCACCAGTCGTTGTCGTCGATGCGCAACGAGGAGTCGATTGCCGCCAGCTTCATGGCGTTCGATCTGTTGGCGCCCGCCGAGACGGGACCGGTGGCGCGGAACTCGCAGGTCGTGGCGGGCTTGGGAGGAAGATGGGGAGCCCTGCACCTGCGCATGGAAACATATGCGCGCTGGCTGGAAAACCTCCGGCTGCCCGTCCTGGGTTCGAATCCGTTCGAGCACGCGGCTCTGCTCACCCCGGATTCTCGGCAGGTCGCAAGCGGCACCGCGCACGGGATCGAGGCCTCGTGGAGCTGGGCGGATCCGGGACGAGCAAGCGTCACCGGGAGCTACCGGTGGGCGCGGGCGTCGCGAACGGTGGGCGGGGACACCTATACGCCCCGCTTCCACCGGGATCACGAAGCCGAACTGGCGGTTGGTCTTGAACGCGGCGCGTCGACCTGGTCGGCGAGGCTGTCGGCCCGGTCGGGCCAGCCCACAACTCCGGTTGTGGCCTTGCTGCCCTTCGCCGGATACAAGTCTCCCGACTCCGACTTGAACGTCATCATCGACAACGCCCTGCACCTGTCGGGGGCATACAACTCAGCAAGGCTTCCGAGCTATTTCCGCATCGATGTGGGTTGGCGCTCGGCCAAGGAGGTATCATGGTTCGGAGGAGGAACGTTGGCACCATACGTTTCCGTGGCCAATCTTTTCAGCCTGCCCAATGTGGTGGGAGTTTTTCACGATTGGGACGACGGAACGACCACGCGGTTCTATCCGCCGCAGCTTCCGATGTTTCCGTTCTTCGGCCTGGAGTTCCGGTTTTGAGGGCCGTTGCGGCGCTCGCGTTGGCCGTTGCGGCCTGCGACGGGCTCACCCGGCCCGAGGAGCAGTTCCTGCCGGAGACGGACGTGGTGACGGTCGGGGCAGTGATCGTCGCCGGGCAGCGCGTCGCCTATCTTCTGGCGAGCCATCCACATCGGTTGTTCGGGGAAGAGCCGCCCACCGTAACCGCGACGCTCTCGGGTCCGGCCTGGGATGCCGCCTACGCCGACAGCGCGGCATTGATCGAGTGCGGTGTCTTGGTTCCCGAGCAATGGGCGGGTCCCGCCGTGTGCCTGCGCGCCAAGCTTCCGGAACCGATTCGCGTGCACACGCGCTATACGTTGGCTGGCACGACCGCGCTGGGCGCGTTCGGGGGAGAGACGACCGTCCCTCCCCCCCCGATCATCCGCGCGCCCGCCGACACGGTACGGGTGCGTGTAGCCAGCTCGGACAAGCCAGCGGGTGTGGACCTCCGGTTCGAGATCGCCCCGGAGGTGGGGGCGGTCACGACGGATGTGACTGGCGCGGTCCAGTTGAGGGACGCCGAGGAGCCGAAGAACAGCTGGGTCAAGTTCACCCACCCCCTAGTCTTGGACATCGGGGCGGAGACGCAACACGTCGATGTCCACGGCCCCTGGGTCAGACCGGGATTTCGCTTCGACCTGCATCTGCTCGGATTCGAGCGCAACTACAGTCTATTCATCGAGCGGCGGCGAGAGAACATCCTGACGAGACCGTGGCCGAGCTTCGGCCTGACGGGCGACAAGGGCATCTATGGGTACTTCGGTGCCGGCGCGCGCTCACGCGCCATTCCCGTCGCTCTCACCGTGGAATCCTGACGACCGTGACTCGGGGAAGGAGGATGGAGGCAATGCAGACGACAGCTTCGAGAGTCGGTAGCCTGCCGCTGGTGACCGTTGCGCTCGCCGCACTGACGGCGGCGGCGTGCAGCGGAGGCGCGAGGGCCAACGAGACTACGCATCCGACATCAGAGAACGTACCTGCGCAAGCGGAAGTGACGATCACCCAGGACAGTGTGCCTCCAGGCTTGACTCGGAGGGCGGGTACCCGATGGGCCGGTGCGCGCAGGTCGCTGCTGGAGGCCCGCACGGTCTTGGCGCTGGGTGGCGACAACGACGGCGGTGCCGAAATGTTCGCAGCCATCGCTGACGTCGAGGTCGCACCGGACGGGGAGATATTCGTCTTGGACGACCAGTACCAGGAGGTGCGGATCTTCGATCCCCGTGGTGGGTTCGTGGGAAAGATCGGCGGAATCGGCGACGGCCCGTTGGAGTTCCGGTACGCCAACGGCATCGTTTTACTCCCTGACGGCAGGCTGTTCGTGTCTTCGCGGGGACCGCAGGCCAAGGTGTTCATAAGGTTGGACGGCGACAGTTGGGTACTCGACGAGGTTATCGAGCTGCCGATCGGCGTTAGAGGCGTTTGTTCCACGGCTGCCGGGCGCGTATTCATCACGGGCTACAAGAGCGACGACAATACCCTGGTGCACGAGCTCGCGCCGCATGGCGGTATCGCGCGGAGCTTTGCCCCGGGCTACCGGTCGGATCACTGGCTGCTCCAAATGCAAATGGGCGACGGGTCTGTCGGATGCGTCGACGGTCCCGACCGCGTGGTCTTTGCCCATTCGGCGTTCCCGCTTGTGCGCGCGTTCGAGGCAGACACCGGCACCAGGCTCTGGTCGGCGAACATCGGGGCGTTCGACCCGTTGCCGGTCTACGAAGGCGTTGACGAGAGAGGGCGGCGGTATGTGCGGCGCGGCCGGGAGCGGCAGTGGGATGTCCTAGGGGCGGTACACTCCCTTCCTTCCGGACACCTATTGCTGCAAACAGGACATGCCGACTTGGCTGGCCGAGCCACGACCGTACGGAGCTATCTGGTCGATGGGGAGACCGGGCGCGGCGCCTTTCTCGGAGAGGCGCTGCCGCGGCTCGTTCCGGTACGGGACGGCTATGTCGCGCTGTTTGAGGACCCCTATCCTCGGTTGGAACTCAGGGCCTTCCCGACTTTGGGCGGCCGAGCCGAGCCGCTGGGGCCGCCTCGACACATCGCCGAAGGGGAGCGGCGCGCAACGTCGCTGGTCGTGGCCGCTGCGGACTACGCGGCAACCCGCGAACGAGGGTCACACAAATGATGAACAAGCGGACACAACGCGCCCTTGGGCGCGGTGCGATGAGTGCCATATCCTTCGGCGCCGTGCTTGGGCTTGTGCTTGCATTCATGGGCCTTGTGCCGATTCCGGAGGTGCGCTGGAAGCTGCCGGCGAAGGAGGCTGGCGAGTACCTGCCGGAATCAAGGCTGAGCTCCGGTGAGGAACTCGCAATCGTGTTCGTCGGATCTTCAGCCTGCGCGTGGTCGAACCGGCCGGAGCTGACGAGAGTCGTCAAGGACCTCAAGACGACGCTCGCGGCGCGTGCCTCAGCCGCCGGAATCGGTTTCTCCGCAGTCGGCGTAGCGCGCGACATCGTCGCCGAGCGCGGCATCGCGCACTTGGCGAAGTTCGGCCGGTTCGACGAGGTCATGTCGGGACGCGGATGGGCCAACACCGGGATTCAGAAATACCTCTACACCACGATGCCAGGCCCCGGCGCAACACCACAGATTCTCGTCTTGGCGCGATCCCTCGACTTTTCGACTGGCCATGTCGCGATCGTGGACGAGCGGGTGCTCGCCCGGAAGGTGGGCTTGAAGGAGATCACGGCGTGGGCGGACGAGGGCGCTGCCTTGGGTTTCCGCGCCGATTTCGGCGCGGCGGAGGACCCGGCCGAGATCCTCGCGCCGGCTCTCGACCAGAACCTCCCGGACCGGGCTTCCGCGCTTCGCTTGCCCACCCTCGTTCGGACGCCGGGAGACCCGCCACCCGAACGAGGGTTCGATCCGGCCGCCCCTCTCCGCCAGGGACCACTCAGACGCCATCGACCCCAGTAACCGACCGTTCGAGAAAGCGGGCAGGTCCAGTCAGCAGGACGTTGGGGGTGTTGCGCAACCGGCGTTCTTCCATGCTCGGCTCAGAGGCCGTTTCCGCGGGGTTCCAGAGCGTCTTCGGGTAACCTGCGAGCCGCAGGACCGCCTGGAATCGACATCCATTCGGCACGGCGTTCGCGCCGCCTTTCTGGAGTCCGGATTTGAGCGCCGTTCGGCGGAGCCCGTTGCCGATCCAGAGGTGTGAATTCGACGTCGGGGTGCTTGTGCAGCGGAATGGCGCTGTGTTGTGCGGAACGTGGATTCCGCAAGTCGCTGGACGGCTTGGGGTTGGGCCACGGCCCGCGGATCTCCGGTGCCGATCCGGATCTTCGGGCCGTGGACGGGAGCGACCCGCCCCTTCGGTATGCCCGGTGCGGCATAGGGGAGGTTCGGCATGTGCAGGCCCATGCCGCCCTCCCCGGCGGGTCGCTCCCTGACCAGCGATCCGTCCCGGAAGGGTGTCGAGCGCCGCGTCGGGGCGGCGGAGGACCCGTTCGCCGACCTGCTGGACGCTGGGCTGTTCGGCGTTGCCGCGCAAGACCGGGACAAGGCGGGCCGCCTCGCGGACCGGCTGCCCCAGCGCCCTGCGGCGCATGTAGCCGCCCTTCGTCATGCGGGCCGCCGCGGCCCGGTCGGCGATCTCGGCGGCTTCCGCGGTCGTCGCGCGCACGCCGATCATGCGCGTCCTGCGCTCGGCCCCGGGCTTCCGGGGACGGGCCATGTCGGGCGGCCTCCTTGGGTGGCGCGCGGAATGTTGTTGCGGGGGTCCGGGGGCACACCCCCCCGGCCAGAGGTTTTCGTGAAACGTAAACACATCTGGCTCCACGGACACCCGCAGAAACTACGGGTCAGCGGGCGGCGACCAGCCGACCCCCCCCCCGGACAACCACGGCTGCTGCCCCGCAAGCCATGCTCCACGGACACCCGCAGAAACTACGGGTCAGCGGGCGGCGACCAGCCGACCCCCCCCCCCGGACAACCACGGCTGCTGCCCCGCAAGCCATGCTCCACGGACACCCGCAGAAACTACGGGTCAGCGGGCGGCGACCAGCCGACCCCCCCCCCGGACAACCACGGCTGCTGCCCCGCAAGCCATGCTCCACGGACACCCGCAGAAACTACGGGTCAGCGGGCGGCGACCAGCCGACCCCCCCCCCGGACAACCACGGCTGCTGCCCCGCAAGCCATGCTCCACGGACACCCGCAGAAACTACGGGTCAGCGGGCGGCGACCAGCCGACCCCCCCCCCGGACAACCACGGCTGCTGCCCCGCAAGCCATGCTCCACGGACACCCGCAGAAACTACGGGTCAGCGGGCGGCGACCAGCCGACCCCCCCCCCGGACAACCACGGCTGCTGCCCCGCAAGCCATGCTCCACGGACACCCGCAGAAACTACGGGTCAGCGGGCGGCGACCAGCCGACCCCCCCCCGGACAACCACGGCTGCTGCCCCGCAAGCCATGGATCGCGCCTTCAGCGTGTCAATGGGCATCGAAAATGTCAGGGTATTGGGCATTGAAGATGTCAGGGTCCGAGCGCTGCTCCGCGGAGGGAGCGGAGCGACCGGAGCGGGGCAGCGGGCCGGTAGCGAGGTCGTCATGAGGGGCTCTCTTTCGAGGCAGGCGATTCGGCGTCCACTCGGCTCGCGAGGGGGTGGATCGCCTTGGAGAGTTCGGCGTGGCGGCGCATCCGGTAGCTGTTGCCCCGGATGTTGACGATATGGCAGCGGTGGAGCAGTCGGTCGAGGAGCGCTGCGGCCATGACCTCGTCGCCGAGGATGCGGCCCCACTCCTCGAAGCCCTTGTTGGAGGTGAGCACGGTCGAGCCGTTGCCGTAGCGCCGGTTGACGAGTTGGAAGAAGAGGACCGCGCCGCTCTGGGTCACCGGCAGGTAGCCGATCTCGTCGACGATGAGGAGTGCCGGGTGGGTGAGGATCTTCAGGCGGCGGTCGAGCCGGCCGGCGGCCTTGGCCTCCTCGAGGGAGTCGACGAGGTCGGTCAGGGTGCCGAAGTAGATCTTGCGGCCGCTCTCAGCCGCCGTGATCGCCAGGCTGATCGCGAGGTGCGTCTTGCCCACGCCGGGCGGGCCGAGGAAGACGACGTTCTCCCGGCGCTCGACGAAGCCGAGTTCGTGCAGCGCGTCGATCTGCTCGCGCTTGATCGACGGCTGGAAGGCGAAGTCGAAGGCCGCCAGCGTCTTCACGTACGGCAGGCGGCTGGAGCGCATGGCGGCTTCGAGGCGCCGGCCGTTGCGGAGCTCGATCTGGGCGGCCAGGAGCCGCTCGATCGCCTCGGCCGCGGTCGTGCCTCCCCCGTCCACCCCGGCGAGCACGCCGTCCAGCGCCTCCAGCGCGCCGGGCATCTTGAGGTCGGCGAGCTGGGCCGCGATCCGCTCCCTGCGCGATGGCGGCCTCACCGCACGCCTCCCGCGATCCGGCCGTACTCGGCCAGCGGACGGCGCTCGACCTCGACGAACCGGGAGTCCGCCGCCGCTTCGTTCCGCTCCTTCGAGGGCTCGGGGCGCAGCGGCGTCACGGGCCGGTAAGGCCAGCGGGCCAAGGGCTTTAGCCCGGATTTCTCACAGGGTGGCGGATTCGGGTGTGGAATGAAGGATTGAGGCCGTGGTTGGGCGGGTCAACCGGGTTGCAGGGCGGGAAGGGTCCCGGTTTCGTCGTGTGAGAGGCGAGAGACGGGGAGAACTGCTGGCTGAAGGGGTCTTCACTGCTCGCGAGGCGCACGGGTCCCGGCGGTCTTGCCGAGAGGATGTCCGGAGTGCGTGGGAACTACGCTGGCAAACGTGCGTGGACCCGGGCGAAGGCGGTCGCGGAGGGGTGTGCGGAGTCCATCGCGACCTTGAGCCGCCGGATGGAGACGATGACGCGGGCACCGATCTTGAGGAGCTTGAGCCGAAGGGTTCCGGCGGTGGCGCGGGCCAGGCGCGTGCCGTGGAGCGCACGGCGCAGGGCGTCGAAGAGGATCGAGGCGAAGGCGGAGAAGAGGAGCCGGAGCTGGTTGGCGGCGAAGCGGGAGGCGGAGGTCCGGTCGGAGAAGAGGTCCAGTTGCTGCTCCTTGATCGCGTTCTCCATGTTGCCCCTCGGGCAGTAGATGCGCTCGTAGACGGACCGGGCCGAGAAGGTGTCGGGCAGCGAGGTGACGACGAAGCGGGGGTTGGACTTGCCGGGCAGGTGCTCGGCCTTGGCGACGACCCGGCGCGTGCGGGACCAGCTTGCGAGGGTGGCGTAGAGGAACTCGGTGAACCGTCGGGCCGACCGGCCCCGGCGCTCCGCTGACGCCGCGGCGTCAGCCAACTCCGGGCCGATCTTCTCGACGAGCCGCGAGTTCCGGGCCAGGCCGATTACGTAGTCCACGCCGTTGTTCTCGCACCAGGCCAGGATCTCTTCGCGGGCATAGGCGGAATCGGCCCGAAGCAGGATCTGCAGTCCCGGCCACCGTTGCCGGAGCCGTTCGACGATGCGGCCGAGCGGCCCCCTCACGCCTCCGGCGGGATCCGCGTTGCCCGGCCTCAGCAGCGCGAAGAGCGGGCGGCCGCCGCAGGTGATGTACAGCGGCAGGAAGCAGTAGTGGTTGTAGTAGCCGTGGTAGAAGCCGCCCTCCTGGCGGCCGTGGACTTCGTCGTCGGTCGAATCGATGTCCAGCACGAGCCGGGACGGCCGCCTCCCCTTCCAGGCGTCGATGAACGACTCGAGCAGCACGGCCTGCAGCGCGTCCGCATCGTGCTCGATCCTGTGGTACCGCCCCGGCGCCCCGGCGGGAGGTGCATGCTCCAGACGGTTCAGCGTGCTCTTGCCCGCCAGCGCCGCGCAGTTCCTGCGGCGGCCCTCGAGCTTCCCGGAAAACAGCGCCAGCAGCGGGTCGTGCCGCAGCTCGTCATGGTCGTTGAGATCCTCGTATCCCAGCGCAATGCCCATGATCCGCTGCGCCACCAGCGTCTCGACCGAGTGTTCTGTCAGGCGGGCATCGCGGTGGTCCGTGAAGCACGCGGCCACCCGGTCGACGAGCCCAATGGACCGGTCGGCCGCTCTGAGCAGCAGCGCTCCCCCGTTCGAGGTAATCGATCCGCCGTCGAACGCCGCGGTCACCTTCCGGCCCTGGCACCCTTGAAATCCGAACGAAACGGGTCTACACTGTGTCGGCATCGGTCCTCTGGTGTGGTGACTGTCAAGTTTGTGCGGCACATAAACTTAACAACCCCCGGAGGCCGATGCCATCTTATTGCTGTGAGAAATCCGGGTTAGGTGCGGCCTCTCCGCCTCGAACCGGTCCACGGGCCGCTCCTTCAGCGTGCCGTGGACGCGGACGTTGGCCACCCTGCCGAGCCACCCCAGCACCCGGGCGTTCAGATCGTCGTCCGACACGAAGTCCCGTCCGTAGAAGAAGCTCCGCCGGATGTAGCTGACCGGCCGTTCCACCTTCCCCTTCGTCTGCGCCCGGTACGGCCGGCACGCCCGGATCCGGAAGCCCCAGTGGTGGGCGAAGCGCAGGAACTCCGTGTTCTCCATCAGCCGCCCGCCGACCTCCCGGTTGTCCTCCACGATGACGGCCTTCATCTGGTCGAACAGCAGCTCCGAGGGCACGCCCCCGAAGTACCGGAACGCCGACTCCAGGCCCTCCATCACCACGGCCATCGTCTGCCGCTCGTAGTACCGGACCCACATCAGCCGCGAGTAGCCCAGAACCACGACCAGCGCGTGCCGCTTCCCCCACGGCGTCTTGAACTCCGCGAAGTCCACCTGCCCCTGGTGCCCCGGAGGGGTCTCGAAGCGCCTGACCGGCTCCGGCTCCGGCAGCGGCCGGACCTCCCGCACATGCCGCTTCACCTGGTCGTAGCCGCCCTCGTAGCCCGCCTTCCGGATCTCCTCGAACAGCCGCACAGCGCTGAGATCCGGATACCGGGCCAGACGGGTCTCGATGATCTCCTTGTAGGGATCGAGCCGCGAAGGCCGGGGCCGCCTCGGCCCGTATCGGACCGGCCCGTCGTCCAGCTCCCGGTCCAGCTGCCCCGCCGCGATCCAGCGGTACACCGTCCGCTCGCTGACCCCGCAACGCCGCGCCACCGCGGCCTTGCTCAGTCCCTGTTCCAGATAGTGCCGCAACAACACCCGCGTCTCTCTTCCGATCATCACGTCTCCTTCGTTCAATGGAGACGCGATGGTAGCCAACCCGTTCTCGGCCCTTGCCCGCCTTCGCCCAACATCCCATGGCCGAACCCCCGCCACCGGGCTCAACCCTGACATTTTCAATGCCCACGATCCCGTAATTTGACGTGCCCGGTAACAACCCGCAGAGATCGGGTTGCTATTGGCCGCCGGCAACCGTTTTCGGTGGCATCCCGGCGTCACGAACGCGGTCATGCCCGGCATTCGGTGTCCCGGCGCTCATCGAGCGCGAGGAAGGGGCCCGCGACAGGCTCGGGTCCAGTGCGGGCACGGGGATGGACACCGGGATGGAAGCGGAGGCGGGGGGACTCGAACCCCCAAGGGCTTTCGCCCGCCGCATTTCGAGTGCGGTGCCTTACCAATTAGACTACGCCTCCGGACGAAACCGGGCCGATCGGCTCAAGGACGGAGAATCTTCTCCAACTGCTCTTCAATCGGGGCGCCCGGATTTGAACCGGGGACCTCTGCGACCCGAACGCAGCGCTCTACCGGACTGAGCCACGCCCCGAAATGTGGGTGCCGCCCGTAGACGGCGATGCAAACATATGGCAGGTGCTCCCCCCACCCGCCAAGGTGATTCCCCCGGCGGAAAGGCAGGGATTCACCCCCCACGCCTCCAGCTCGTCCGAACCAAAGACGGGGTGGGATTCGCAACCGAGGCCGGCGCCAGCCGGCCGAAGGTGAGCCGGGGACGCAAAGCGCCCGCAACCTTGGGCGAAGCCCGCGCTGTGTGATGGCAACTCCGCCACCCGCTACCACGGGGTGGGATTCGCAGCCGAGGTCCGGCGCCAGCCGGCCCGAAGGCGAGCCGAGGACGCGAAGCGCCCGGAGGCTCAACCCTGGGTTCGAAGCCCAGCCTGTCCGGGGCGGGCTCCGCCCGCAGCGGACGGGGTGGGATTCGAACCCACGTGGGCGTGAGCCCACACGATTTCCAATCGTGCGCCTTAAGCCACTCGGCCACCCGTCCGAACAATTGTGGCCACTACATGCAGGGGAACCGCTGAAAGAAGCACGGCCGTTTGACCGCAGCAGAAAACTACCCGAAGCGAAATCGGAGACAATCCGCTCGACGAGCGGCGAGGATGCGAGCCCCCCGAAACCTCAACCCTGCGTTCGAAGACCGGTCGCCTACCGTGCCCGTTGTACCTGCACCGGGTGGGATTCGCAGCCGAGGTCCGGCGTCAGCCGGCCCGAAGGCGAGGCGAGGATGCGAAGCACCGCAGCCTCAACCCTGGGTTCGAATCACGCCCCCTGCGATGGCGGGCAAAGCCCGCAAGCGGAGGGGGTGGGATTCGAACCCACGAGACCCTCTCGGGTCAACGCCTTAGCAGGGCGCCGCCTTAAGCCACTCGGCCACCCCTCCGAAATTGCCCCGCCTGGGATCGAACCAGGACTCTTCTGATCCAGAGTCAGACGTGTTGCCAGTTACACCACGGGGCATCCTGTCCCAATTTGTGGACTCGCCGCCCATGCTGGCAAGCCACAAGCCACCAGTCGGATTCGAACCGACGACCCCGTCATTACGAGTGACGTGCTCTACCAGCTGAGCTATGGTGGCGACCATGCCGAAAGGCCTCGCACATCTCGTTGGCCAACCAGGAGTGGAGCCGAGGGGAATCGAACCCCTGACCTCAGCGTTGCGAACGCTGCGCTCTCCCAACTGAGCTACGGCCCCTCCATGCCCGCTTCAACGGAACACGTGTCGGCGGATGGGCGCGAGAGGACTCGAACCTCTGACCTCTACGATGTCAACGTAGCGCTCTAACCAGCTGAGCTACGCGCCCCCTGGCCGGAAACCGGTCCTGGCCTTCACCTCTCCCGAAGGAGAATACGCCCGGGAGGACTCGAACCCCCAACCTCTTGATCCGTAGTCAAGCGCTCTGTCCAATTGAGCTACGGGCGCTGATTCCTGTCTGTCTTCACCATGGAAGCCCGGCCGTTCGGCCTCCAAGTGCCCACGACAGGACTCGAACCTGTACGCCGTTTCCGACACTGGTCCCTCAAACCAGCCTGTCTACCAATTCCAGCACGTGGGCTCATCCTGCACTGCATCACTGCCGCCGCTTGTGCTCCGCGGCCTTTCATGCTCGGAGAGGGACTCGAACCCTCACGGGGTTAACCCCCACAGGATCCTGAATCCTGCGCGTCTACCAATTCCGCCATCCGAGCGTGCTCGCCTTCGCGAACAGACTGCGCCATGGAGCCGAGGGGAATCGAACCCCTGACCTCCTGAATGCCATTCAGGCGCTCTCCCAACTGAGCTACGGCCCCGATCCTTCGCCGATGACCCGATTTGTCAAGAAACAAGCAGCGGGGCTGACGGGACTCGAACCCGCGGCCTCCGGTGTGACAGACCGGCACTCTAACCAACTGAGCTACAGCCCCTGCTCCGCGCGCCTCGCGCGCCATTTCAAAAACGCCCTCACGGGGAATCGAACCCCGACCGCCACCTTGAAAGAGTGGTGTCCTAGCCGTTAGACGATGAGGGCTCTACCCCCAGTTGTACAGGCCCGGAGGGACTCGAACCCCCAACCCCCGGTTTTGGAGACCGGTGCTCTACCAGTTGAGCTACGGACCCCCGTGCGCACGACCGGCCATCCTCCGGCCGGCGAGCCGGTAGATGGCCAGGGGCGGAATCGAACCGCCGACACCGCGATTTTCAGTCGCGTGCTCTACCAACTGAGCTACCTGGCCAAAAAAACGCCCGAACCTCTTCGGTGCGGGCGGGCTGGTCGGGAGTTCGCCGGGGGTTACCGGCGAGTCCCGCTTCCCCGCCCGCGGGGGCTCGACCACGTATCGGACGGAAACCAGCGAAGCGCCCGCACGCGGCCCGACCTCTGGAAGGCCCACGGTCGATGTGTTTCGGTCGCTTCCGGCATGATCTCCGCCTCGGTCTCCTGTGCTTTCGCCTTTCCTCGAACTGGCCTGCTACGTGGAAAACGCCGCCATTTCGGCGGCGCTTCCAAGTAGCGGGGGCGGGATTCGAACCCGCGACCTTCGGGTTATGAGCCCGACGAGCTACCAGACTGCTCCACCCCGCAACAAGAAACGAAAGGTAAAGGAATCCCGCGAAGCGTGTCAAGCACCACCCAGCCCCGCCAGGGCCTCCGGATCGCCCTCGATTCCGTCGGCGGATTCGAGGCCCAGCAAGCGCGCCAAGAACGGATAGATGTCCACCCCTTCGATCCGGGGCAGCCGCGTGCCCGCCTCGATGCCCGGCCCCTTCACAAGAAAGATCCCGTGCATGGACGGGGACCGGGGATCCCATCCGTGCATGCCCAGGCTGCTGCCCCTGCGCGGCCCGATTCCGACCGTATACCCCTCCTCCGGAACGATCACGAGGTCCCCGAAGCGAGGATGGCCGCCCAGGCGAAGCCGCTCCGGAGCTGCGCCGGGCCGGTACACCTTCGCCTCCGGCATTCCCTCGTCGAGCTGGACGCGAAGCGTCTCGATGCGCTCCTCTCCCCCCTCCACGAAGAGGATGCCCACGGTTCCCCCGGACGTCAGTTGAACGCCGGTCAGGTCCGCGATCTCGTCGAGCGCGTAGTGTCCGTCGGGCAGCACGTCACTCATGCCATGGTCCGAGACCAGCACAACGAAGACCTGCTCGGCGTGTGGGAGGTCATCCAGGCCGTTCAGCAGGCGCCCCAGCGCCTGGTCCACCTGATCCACCGCCTCGGCCAGCTCCGGACCCCGGCCAGGACCGAATCGGTGTCCGGCATAGTCGGTTTCGGCGAAATACAGGGAGACGAGGTGGGGACGCTCCTCCTCGGGCAGGCCGAGCCAGGTCAGGACCGTGTCGACGCGCACTTCATTGGGAATGAGGGGATCGAAGCGTTTCCAGTGACTGGGCCGGATGCCTTGTACGTCCGCTTCGGACCCGACGAAATAGAAGGCCGCGCTCACCATCCCCTGCTTCTCCGCAGTCACCCAGATCGGCTCGCCCGCATACCAGGTTCCGTCCTCCACCGTCTCCCGGTCCGAGAGCGAATAGGTGGCGTCGCGTTCGCGGTCGTAGAAGGTGTTCGCCACCAGTCCGTGGGTCCCGGGATACAGGCCGGTCGCAACGGAGTAGTGCGCGGGAAAGGTCAGCGAGGGGAAGACGGGAATGAGCCCCTCGGCTCGAGCGCCCTCGGCCGCCATGCGGTCGAAGTTGGGTGTGTCGAACATCTCCATGTAGTCGTGCCGAAACCCGTCGAACGACACCACTACCACGTGGGGCTTATCGAGATGCCGGGGGTCGTTTCGGCCCGCGGCCAGGCCGGACTCGGCCGTCGTGGCTCCTGCAACGGATCCGTCGGCCTCGGCGGCCTGGCGTACGCCGCAACCGACAAGCCAGAGCGTCAGAACGACGCCGATCGGGGCAAGGCCCGATGCTCCCGGCCAGCGAATTCCCTTGTAGCGCCCGGACTCTGCGGTCATCTTCACGCCTTTCGGCAGCACGTCAGCCTGCGTCGAAGGGTCGGCGCGCCATGACGGAGGTGTGGAAGGGGAACGAGTGCGGCGAATAATAGCTACAAGCACACGGCTCTTGAAGGAGGAGACTGATCGAGATGAGTGACAAGAGATTCGAGGCCGCCACCCTGGCGGGTGGGTGTTTCTGGTGTCTGGAGGCGGTGTACCTGGAGCTTCGGGGGGTCCGGCGGGTGGACTCGGGATACGCCGGCGGGCACGTCCACCACCCGACCTACCAACAGGTCTGCGCCGGCGCCACCGGGCACGCGGAAGTGGTCCGCATCATGTTTTCCCCGGATGAGATCTCGTTCCGGGAGTTGCTCGAGGTCTTCTTCACGATCCACGATCCCACCACCCTGAATCGCCAGGGAGCCGACGTGGGCACCCAGTACCGCTCCGCCATCTTCTACCATTCGCCGGAGCAGGAAGCCGTGGCGCGCGACGTGATCGGAGAGCTCGAGGACCAGGGGTTGTGGCGGTCGCGGATCGTGACCGAACTGGCTCCGGCAGGCCGCTTCTACCCCGCCGAGGCGTATCACCACAACTACTTCGCGCGCAATCCGGGACAGGGATACTGCCGCGCGGTGGTGGCGCCCAAGGTCGCGAAAGCGCGGGCGAAGTTCTTCGAGAAGCTGAAGAAGGCACCCGCCGGCAGCTGAAGAGGACCTCCGCAGGCCAACTACAGCAGCACGCTCAACGGCTTCTCCAGGATGTCCTTCAGCGTGGCCAGGAAGCGCGCCCCCTGGGCTCCGTCGATGATACGGTGATCGCAGCTCATGGTCATGCGCATGCGGGACCGGACGGCGACCCGGCCATCGACCGCCACCGGCCGATCCTCGACTGCGCCCACCGCCAGGATCCCGGCCTCGGGCGGGTTGATGACGCCGGTGAACTGCTCGATCCCGAGCATCCCCAGGTTGGAGATGGAGAAGGTGGATCCCGTGTACTGCTCGGGCGTCAGTCGCTTCGCCCGGGCGAGCGCCGCCAGCTCTCGCACCTCGTTCGAGATCTCCGCGATCGGGCGCGCTTGGGCATCCCGCACCACCGGAGTAATGAGGCCGTCGTCGATGGCCACGGCAACGCCGATGTGCACGCGGTTGTGCCTGCGGACGTGGTCGCCGCCCCACCACGCGTTGCATTCGGGATGGCGGGCAAGGGCGAGCCCCGTCGCCTTGATGACGATGTCGTTGAAGGAGATGCGCGCGCCCAGTTCGAGCTCGTTGAACTGCCGGCGCAACTCGGTTGCCCGGGCCATGTCGACATCGATCGTAAGAAAGAAGTGCGGTACCGGCCCCAGCGACTCGACCAGCCGGCGCGCGATCGTCTTGCGGATCTGGGTCAGCGGGACGTCCACGAAGTCCTCGCCGAGGACCTCCGGCATGATCGCGGGAACCGTCGCCGGCCCGGCGGCCAGCGCGGCCTCGATGTCTCGCTTGACGATTCTGCCCCGCGGCCCGGATCCCGTGACCGCTTCCAGGCGAAGACCGGCCTCCCGGGCCAGGCGGCGGGCGAGGGGTGACGCCCTCAGTCGGCCGCCGTCCTTGCGGGCAGCTTCCCCGGCCGGAGCAGCGGGAGCGCCCGTCTGGACCACCGGCGGGGTGGGCGCGGGCCTGACTGGCGGAGTGGTGGGAGGCGGCGTTGGGGTGGGCGGCGTTACAGCGGGCGTTGGCATCCGAGCCGGCTCTTCCTTCGCCGCCGGGGCAGGGGAACCGGCGGAGGCCGGCGAGGCCGCCGCCACCAGCTCCGATACGTCTTCGTCCGCGGCCGCGATCACCGCGATCACGTCTCCCACGGGCGCCGTCTGCCCCTGGTCGAGCAGGATGGCCCGCAACACGCCGTCGCCGCGCGCCACAAGCTCCATGGTAGCCTTGTCGGTCTCGATCTCGGCAAGGAGGTCGCCGGCCGCGATCTGGTCACCCTCCGCCTTGAGCCACTTCACGACCTGCCCCTCTTCCATGGTGGGCGAGAGGGCTTCCATGTGAACTTTGGTGGCCATCGACTAGCCTCGGGTGGTCGGATCGGAGATTGCCACTCGTCGGATGGAGCGACAGGGGTCAGTTGCGGTAGAGGACCTTCCTGCACGCGTCAACGACCCGCGCCGCGTCGGGTTTCGCCAGCTTCTCCAGGTTCCGGGCGTAGGGCATGGGCACGTCCACCTGCGTGACGCGCTGCACCGGCGCGTCCAGATCGTCGAAGCCCTCGTCCTGGATCAGCGCCACGATCTGCGCGCCGATGCCCGCGAACGGCCAGCTTTCGTCAACGTAGACCGCGCGATTGGTCTTGTGGACGGAGCGCAGAATCGCCTCCATGTCCAGCGGGCGGAGCGAGCGCAGGTCGAGCACCTCGGCGGCAACATCCTCCTTTTCGAGCGTGCGCGCCGCCTGAAGCGCCACATGGACCATCTGCCCGTGCGAAACGATCGTGACGTCCGTACCCTCCATCTTGACGTCGGCCACGCCCAGAGGCACCACGTGCTCGCCCTCCGGAACATCGCCGCGGGCGTTGTAGAGCATCTCCGACTCCATTACGACCACCGGATCGTCGTCGCGAATCGCGGCCTTGAGCAGCCCTTTCGCGTCCGCCGGGGTCGCCGGATTCACCAGCTTGACCCCGGGAGCATGGACGTAGTAGGACTCGCACGCCTGCGAGTGCTGCGCGGCGAGTTGGAGGGCTGCCCCGTTGGGTCCGCGGAAGACGATGGGCACGTGCAGCTGCCCGTTGGTCATGTAGTGGGTCTTCGCGGCGTTGTTTATGACCTGGTCGAGGGCGAGAAACGCGAAGTTGAAGGTCATGAACTCGATGACCGGCCTGAGCCCGGCCATGGCCGCGCCCACGCCCAACCCGGCGAAGCCGAGTTCGCTGATCGGCGTGTCCACCACCCGCCCGTCGCCGAAACGATCGAGCAGGCCACGGGACACCTTGTAGGCGCCATCGTACTCGGCGACTTCCTCACCCATGAGGAAGACCGCCTCATCGCGCTCCATTTCCTCGGCGAGCGCCTCGTTGAGGGCGTCGCGGTAGGTCATGACCGCCATCTCAGCCTCCCTGCCCGTCGAAGAAGAGCCTGCCCTGCACGGCCATGTCGCTGTAGACGAACTGGTGGAGGTTCTCTTCGGGGGGAAGCGGCGACCGGTCCGCGAAGTCCGCGGCGTCCTCGACCAGTTCGCGCACCTCCTGGTCCATCTGCTCCAGACTCTCCCGGGTAAGGTGCCCGTTCTGGATCAGCAGGTTGCGCACATGGGCGATGGGGTCGTCTTCGCGCACGCGCGACTCGACCTCCTCCTTGCTGCGGTAGGTGCCCGATACCGGGTCGGACATGGAATGGCCCTTGAAGCGATACGTCTCGGCATCCACGAACTGAGGCCCGGCGCCGTCGCGCACGCGCTCCGTCAGGTCTTCCATGAGCCGCCAGACAGCCAGCACGTCCTGGCCATCGACATAGTGCGCCGGAATACCGTGCGCCCGTGATTTCTCGACCATTGGGGTGGTGGTCACGCGGTTGAACGCGGTCCCCATGCCGTAGCCGTTGTTCTCGACGATGTAGATGACCGGCAGCCTCCAGATGGCCGCCATGTTGAGCGACTCGTGGAATGAGCCCTGGTTGACGGCGGCGTCTCCCAGGAAGCAGACACAGACGCGGTCTTCGCCGCGGTATTTGATCGCCCAGCCCAAGCCGGTCGCCAGCGGGATCTGGCCTCCGACGATGCCCCATCCGCCCATGAAGTTGTGCTTGGCCGAGAACAGGTGCATCGAGCCGCCCTTGCCACCGGAACACCCGTCTGCCCGGCCGTACAGCTCGGCCATGGCCGCGCGCGCCGAGATGCCCTTGGCGAGCGCCAGGGTGTGTTCCCGGTAGGCCGAGAGGGCATAGTCGTCGGGGCGAAGCGGCCCTATGAAGCCCAGCGCGACCGCTTCCTGCCCGGTATGCAGGTGGCAGAAGCCGCCGATCTTGCCGATCGCGTATGCCTCCTCCGCCTTCTGCTCGAATCGCCGGTAGATGAGCATCTCGCGCAGGAAGCGAAGCACCTGTTCGGCCGGAAAGCCGTCGATGAGGGGTGGAGGAGCGGACCTGGATGCGTCCCGCACGGCGCTATCGGGCATGGGCCATCTCTCCTCCATCAGGATCGTCTGTCGCGGGACGCCTCGCCTCGATCTGGACCAGCCGGAGCCCCGGTACCTCCGCCGGCGCGGGAAGGTCGGCCTCCACCACGTGCTGAATCGCACCCGGCGCGCCGGCCGAAACCTGGCGCGCCTGGTCCTTCGCATGATAGCTGGAGCGGACCAGGGGACCGGATTCCACATGCCGGAAGCCGTATTCCTCCTCGCCGATCCGCTTCCAGTCGTGGAATTCCTCCGGGGTCACCCAGCGGGCGACGGGAATGTGCTGAAGCGATGGGCGGAGATATTGGCCCAGGGTCAGAATGTCCACGCCGGCTTCGCGAAGGTCGCTCATCGCCTGCCGGATCTCGGGGCCACGCTCCCCCATCCCCAGGATGATCCCCGTCTTGGTAAGGATGTGTGGTGCAAGCCGCTTGGAAGCTCCCAGGAAGGAGATCGAGCGCCAGTAGCGGCCTCCGGGCCGCACCTCCGGGTGGAGCCGCTCGACGGTTTCCAGGTTGTGCCCGAGGATCGCCGGACGCGCAGCCAGCACCGCCGCCAGGGCGTCTTCGTCTCCCTTGAAGTCGGGGATCAGCACCTCGACCGAGCATCCGGGAAGCCGGTCGGCGATGCGCCGAATGGTCTCCGCATAGATCGCGGCGCCGCCGTCGGGCAACTCGTCGCGGTTCACGCTGGTGATCACGACGTGCTCGAGGTCCATGGCGGCGACGGTTTCGGCTACGCGCCGGGGCTCGTCCCGGTCCAGAACGGTCGGCAGTCCGTGGGCGACCGCGCAGTATTTGCAGGCTCGCGTGCAGACATCGCCCAGGATCATGAAGGTGGCGGTACCGGCCTCCCAGCACTCGCCCATATTGGGGCAGCCCGCCTCCTCGCACACGGTGTGGAGCGCCTGGCTGCGCATGAGACGCTTGAGCCGCAGGTAGTTCGATCCCCCGGGCGAGCGGACCTTGAGCCACGATGGCTTGCGGTCCCTCGGGGAGACTGTGACGAGGCCCTCGTGGGCACGGATGCGGGAAGTGCCCTTGGGCGTGACGGTTCCCGTATCCTTCCGCGCCGGCGCGTATCCTTTCCAGGCTTTGAGGGGCTGGCTCAAACTCGAGTTCTCCGTCGCTCGTTCCCTTGAACCGGACCCGGATCGACCCCTGGGATCGCGGTTTTGGCTGGTGAAGGTCTGCCGGCAATGCGGGCCCGTGTGGGGGGCTTCATCGCGAACTCAGGCGCGATTCGCGCAAGCCTGTTGCATAGCTTGGAATCATAAAACCCCGACGCTTTCTACGGCAACGGAGTAGGCCGGTGCGGGGCACGCTCGGCAGCCCCTGGACGAGATTGTCCCGGCTCTCCTGGCTTCTACCCCGGACTGCTAGAACCCGAGTCCGCGCAGGGCCCCTGCGATGCCCATCCCCGCGTACGTGCCCAGCGCGTAGCCGAGCAGACCCACCAGAATGCCCGGCAGGATGAGGGATCGCCATCCCCCCGCCACCGCTACCGCCAGAGCGCTGCCGGGTCCCCCCACGGAGGCCTGGGAGGCCACGCACAAAGTGCCGATGTCGAGGCGCAGGAAACGGCCCGCAAGGAAGACCAGGACGCCGTGCACGCCTACGACGAATAGGGCATAGAAGAGCACCTGGACGCCTACGGCGAGCACTTCGGCGATGCGGGAGTAGATGCCGATCACCACGAAGAAGAACAGCAGGGCGAGATTGCCGAGCTGGAGTGCGCCCCGCTTCGCGCCGGGTGGCATGACGTGTCCCGTGGCGAGCGCCAGGGTGGTGAGCCAGAGCACCGGGTAGATGCCCGGCGTGATTGCCGCGACGATCCGGGACGCAATCACGATCGCGAACCCGGCGGTGACCAGGATCGCCAGTTGATGGGTGGAAACCGTCGCACCGGCGAAGAGCGGGTGCGCGGATTCGTCCTCGGTGAGGTTCGCATCCTGCGCCGGACCGTTCGGCGGAGGGCTCGGCGGGACCCGTTCCGACGGAGCCGGGGTCGGGTAATACCGCCCGATCCAGCGGGGCAGCACCACGCAGGCCGCCAGCCAGAGACCGGTGACGACGTTGTCCGCGGCGGTAGCGCCCACGAACAGGCCATCGGACATGTCGACCGCCCTGCTGACCGCAGTGAAGTTCAGCGAGCCGCCCGAATAGGTCCCTGTGAGCGCACCCGCAAGCTTCCAGGCTTCCTCGCCGATCGCGTCTCCGAAAAGAAACGCCCCCGCAAACGCCCCGAGGGCCGTGCCCACGACCGCGATGCCGAACGCGACCAGCATGGCCGCACCGGCCTTCCGCAGGTCGGCCAGGTTGACCGCCAGCAGCAGCCACACGATGGCCAGGTCGGTGACGGTGCCGGTGATCGCCTGGTAGATGGGCGATGCCGGGGGCACGAGCCCCAGGTTTGACAGAACCCCGCCGATGGCGATGGCGAGCAGGGTGGCTCCCAGCTTCCACAGCCCCGGCACCCGGCGGCGCTCCAGCCACAGGGCGAGCACGACCACGCCGGCGATGACCGCGACAAGCGCGAGAGGGGTCTCGATCACGAAGCCGAGATTCTCCCGGCCGGGTGCCACGGCCGCCGCTCGCCACGCGGGCGCGGATTCATCCAAGGGCCGCTAGCCACCGGAGCGCGCCTCTGCCGCCTGCCTCATCTCCCCGAGAGGGATGGCGTGCATGGAGTACTCCTCCAGGCCGCGCGCATGTTCGCTCTCCCACGCTTCCCGGAATCGGGCGTAATACGCGCCGGCTCCGTCATCATCGCCCAGTTCGGCGGCGGCGCGCGCCGCCGCCCCGAGGAGGAGCAGGTGGTTGGGTGCAGCGGCCAGCGCCCGGTCGGCCGCCTCCCGCGCCATCTGGTAGTCCGCGCCCAGAGCGTGCAGCAGCGACACGTGGTAGTGGCCGTCCGCGTCCAGGGGAGCGACCAAGTTGTAGGCGTCGAGGGCCATGGGAAGAAACGCGAGCGCCTCGGCAGTGTCCCCGGCGGAGGCGGCGCGCATGATCCGGTCGTACAGCCGGTCGGCCGCCTCCCGCGGCGTCATGGAGGCCAGGTCGACCTGTGAAGCAGCCCCCGCTGCGGGAGCTAGTCCCCCGGGGGGAACCGGAGGCGGCGACTCCAACGGCTCGTCCCGTCCCATCGCCCAGAACCCCGCACCGACGATCACGATGGCGGCAAATACGCCGCTCGTCCACAGCACCCTGCGGCCGCCCGCGGTTGCGGCTGCGGGCCGCCGGCGATGGAGGCGCGTGCCGCAGAAGATACAGAAGGACGCTCCCGGCTGGGCCGACTCCCCGCATGACGGGCACGAAGGCTCGCGGGTGGCCGCCCCGCACTCCGCGCAGAACTTGCCGGCGGCGTCCGCGCCGCACTTTGGGCACTTCATGGCGAGCCTCGCTTCTCGGTCATCGGCTTCTCGTTCCGGCTTGCGGTTGCGGTCGACCCTCCTGCTCTCCCGACCGACCCTGCGTCTGCGGCGGCGGAGGGACCATCAACGCGTTGAACAGCAACGGCCAGGTCGCGACCGATTGCGCTCGATAATTGGGTGGGAAGCCGAACAGCACCACCGACCCTCCGCCCACCTGCGCTTCCACGATGGCGGCCCTGCCGGCCACGTGGCTCGAACCGAGGGCCCAGCCCGACAGCAGCGGATCGCCCTCGCCGTAGCGTCCGACCACGCGCACGGCCGGATCGGAGATGTCGAAGGCGCGGCTGTTGCGGAACCATGCGACACCCTCGGGGGCAAGGCCGTCCGCGACGGGATGACTGTCGTCGAGGTTCAGGCGCAGGATGGAGCCCGGAATGAAGAACTCCTGGCTCGGAAGATCGCCGGTGGCCTCGGCCACGCCCAGGGCGAAGAGGTCGATGGCGAGCTCGGTCGCGTTCTCGATCGCGACCAGGCGCCCACCGCGGCGCACGAAGGATTCCAGGGCACGCGCTCCCTCTTCCCCGAGTCCGCCGGTGAATTCGGGGGGCAGCACCCCGGCGGGATAGCCTTCGAGGATGGAGTTGGCGGACTGGCTTTCCAGAAGCAGGACATCGTAGTCGTCGAGTCCTCCGGACCTCACGGCCGCATCGTGGATTGTGTCATAGGCCAGTTCGTGCTGGTCGAGGACCCAGCGGGTCCAGCCCTCCGGCATCGGCTCCTGCCAGGACTTGTACAGGGCGATCCTGGGGGCATCGGCGCCGGACAGGCCCGCGGGCAACGCGTATTCGACCTCCTCGCCCTCGATGGGCTCGGACAGAGGGACGCCCTCGAGCGCCGATTCGATCGGCACCGCTTCCATGTCCATGAGCAGAGGAAGCGTGTGGGCGGTCACGTCGTACGGCGGGCGCGGCGGCCCCCCCGGATAAAGGCGCAGATCCGGATATTCCTGGACTTCCAGCAGCGTCTGCGCGAAGGAAGCATATGGCTGGCGCATGGGGATCACCCAGCTGCCCGCCGGAAACTCCCTCCCGCCGGCACGGAACGCAGCCTCCGCGCGCTGCACTTCGACATCCCCGGTCGTCAGGATGTCGAGTACGGTGGACACCCCCAGGCTGTTGATCTGGCCGGCGGGGATCACCCAGGCTTCCGGCCACCGGTCCCATTTCTCGACGGCCCTCAGGTTGACCCCGTAGAAGTTGCGCAGCCAGTACTCGCGGTTCCTGGCCGCATTCGTCAGCAGCGCCATCACGCCCGCGTCCTGATACTCGACGATCTGGGGGAGCCCCCAGGGACCTCCCTGCCACGGCTCCGGATAGTTGTAGGTGGCCTGGTTGGCGTCGTATCCGCGCCCGCCGCCGATGTCGTCGGGGCTCTGATCGATCGGCGTGGCCAGACGCGCGGACGCCGTCTCGGAGAGGATGCGGGCGCCTCCGTGATAGTGCATGTAGGCGCGCGCGGGCGAGAAGCCATCATAGATGGCGCCCGTCACCACGCCCTTCTTGCCCTGGGCGATGAGCTCCGCCGCCATGTAGGTACCCAGCTGGTTCACTCCCCCGATCAGGGCGGGATCCACGTTGGGCTCCCACGGATCGATGAAGGGAGGGAAGAAGATGCGCGCGCCCCGGTTGCCCATCTGATGAATGTCGTGGACGATCTGGGGGTGCCAGGCGTTGTGTGCCCCGGTCACCGTCAGGCGCGTCTCCGGCTGGGTGAACGAGTACCAGTCGCGGTTGTTGTCGTGCCCGGTGTAGGCGTGGTACAGCCAGGGCAGCGGCGCCGCCTCGTACTCCGTGCCCACCCACCGATTGTACCACTGGGTGATCCACTGCGTCCCGTCGGGGTTGAGGGAAGGGATCTGGAGCAGGATCACGTTGTCGAGGATCTCGCGCACGTCCTCGTCGTCCGAACTCGCCAGGCGATGGGCGATGACGGGCGCCACCTGCGCGGTTCCCACCTCCGGCGCATGGATGTTGTGCGTCACGAGGACTACGGTTCGCCCGTCCCGGAGGAGCTGCTCCAACTCCTCCTCGCCGGCCACCCGCCGTGGATCGGCAAGCCGCATCTGGATCTCGTGCAGCTCGTCGAGGCGTGCGTGGTTCTCTTCGCTCGTGATGGTGAGCATCACGAAGGGCTGTCCCCGGACCGCGAATCCCAGCGTGTCGAGGGTGACACGCGGACTCGCTTCGGCCAGTGCGTCGTAGTACCCGACCAGCTGGGTCCAGTCGGCCAGCTTGCGGTCGGCCCCCGGCTCGAATCCGAAGTGGGACGCCGGGGTCGGGACCTGCTGGCCGAAAACCGTCCCGGGTGCGCCGCAGAGCATCAACAGAATCACGACTAACAGGCTGTTGGCGGGGCGTGCGATCATGGGTGCGTCCTCCTACGGTGCAGAAACGGGCGCGCGGGGCTAGAGTCCCGTCGGAAAATCCAGAAACGCCCAGGGAATGCCGAAGCGTTCCTCCAGGTGAGAGGCGAGCGCACGAACCCCGAGGGTCTCGGTGGCGTAGTGGCCCGCATAGTACACGTTGATCCCGTATTCCATCGCGTCGAAGTAGGTGTGATGGGCGCCTTCGCCGGTGACGAGGGCGTCGGCGCCCGCTCGCGCCGCTTCGGCGATCATGGACCCGCCCGCACCCGTCACCACCGCGATCCGGCGTACTTGTGCTGGACCGCCATCTATCAGTCGGACTGGTACTTGCAGGGATTCTGACAACCGCTCTCGCAACGATTGGCGTGTCTCGGCAGCGGTACCGATCCAGCCCACATCAACGTCCTGGAAGGAGCCGAACCCCTGCTCTACATCGATGTTCAGCTCGCGGGCGAGCAAGGCGCAGTTCCCAACTTCGCGATGTGCGTCCAGCGGCAGATGAGCCGAATAGAGACCCACCTGGTTTCGCAGGAGAACGGACAACTTCCGGAAGCGTCGACCGGTTACGGGAGCCGCTCCGTCCCAGAAGAGTCCGTGGTGCACGAGCAGGAGGTTGCCTCCGCGCCCGGCAGCGGCGTTGATGGCGGCTTCGCTGGCATCGACGGCTGCGCAGATCATGCGCACTTCGGCCGCGCCCTCGACCTGCAGCCCGTTATAGGCGTTGGGGTAGTCGGGAAAGCCCGGTACGCCCAGGTAGCCGTCGACATACTCGACGAGGGATTCAAGCTTCATGGCCCAGTGCTAACCCTGTTGATGGGCTCCCCTCACGGCCGGGGCGGACGGCCCAGACGATTCCACAATGTTGATAAGCCCATCTCGATGCAGTGTGGATAACTCATCCGGAAGACGTCTCGGGAACCCGACGTTGGTGCACTTTCTAAGGCGTGGTACTACAACAGGTTGAAGTGGTTTCCCACTTCGGGCGCGGAGGCGGGGGAAACGCCGGAATCAGGCGGGAGGCGCCTGGTTGATTATCCACACCCTCTCCTCAGTCTGAAGATGCAGGCGTCGTGCCCGCCGGGCTTCCCATCTTGACGGTTCCGTTGACCATTGCGCCCTCCTCGAGCACGATCCGCCGCGTGTCGATTTCGCCGGTCACGTCACAGGATGCCTGCAGTTCCAACCGCGAGGCGATCGTCAAGCTTCCCTGAATTCGTCCCGAGATCACAGCGTCCTGGGTGCAGATATCACCGACGACCGTGCCGTCCTTTCCGATGACGACGGCCTTTCCGGCCTCGACTCGACCCTCCACCCTGCCTTCTATCCGGATGGTTCCTTCGGACTTGCAGTCACCTACCACGCTCATCCCGGGGCCGATGATCGAAATGGTGTTGTCCGGAGCGCCAGGAGGTCGTTGTACAGATCGGGGCTTGTTCATGCTCGTGCTTTTCCTTCTGCTGGTAGCAGTCGTGGGCGGGTTATCATTGGGGCAACCCCGGTCAGGGCTGCTCGAGTATCGTAAGGGGATCGACGGGCTGGTTGTCCCGCAGTACTTCGAAGTGAAGGTGCGGAGCCGTCGACCTGCCCGTGGATCCACTCAGCGCGATGACTTCGTTCTGGCGGACCAGATCGCCGGCTGCCACGAAAGTCATTGACGCATGAGCATATAAGCTGCCATATCCGTCGCCGTGGTCAAGGCGTACGAAGCGTCCGTAGAGGGGGTCCTCGCCGGCTTCGGCTACGACGCCTCCGCCCGCCGCACGAATATACGAGTCCGTAGGCACGGCGATGTCCAGGCCGGGATGTTCCCCCACCATCCCTTCCATCAGGGCCTGGGTCACGAAGCCCCTCTCGGTGAGAGGCCAGCTGGTGGGCCTGGTTTCGTCCTCAAGGGACCGGCCGGAGGTCCTCTCGTTTCCTGTTGGAGGCAACCACAGGTCCGATGGAGCAGGGGTGCGGGCTCCAAACAGTTCGGCGATTCGCTGGTAGCGTGCCTCCACTGTGTCGATGTGCGTGCTCAACGCCCGAATTCCTTCCGCCTGGACTGCGAGGGAGTCGGCCAGGACGTCCGCGCGGCGCCCAGTCAAGGTTGCGCCGGCCACGTAGCCTGCGGACATCAGCCCGATGAGGGCGAGCGAGAAGAGCACCGCGTGTGTTGTGGTCAGCTCATAGTCTCGGGAATTTGTCGATCCCTCGCCCAGGAGCACGACGGTCAGAAGGCGACGCCTTAACGTCCTTCTATTCCAGAACATCCGAAGCCTCCCGGCCGGAAACCAGAGCAAATACGCGTTCAAGGTCCTGGTCATCGTGGAACGGAATCTCGATGCGCCCCTTGCCCCCTCTTTGCCGCCTGACCGTCACTCGTGTCCCGAGGGTGGCGCGCAACTCCTCCTGCAACGTCCGTAGTGCCGGGTCCAACGCTCGCGACCGCGGGGCCGCGCGCCTGCGGCTGCCGGGAGGGTCACTATTGCGAGGCGGACGAATCGGATTCGTGCGTACGTAGTCCTCGAGGCTGCGGACGGACCAACCGCCCTCGACCGCCTTCCGTGCCAGCTCGACAGCCCAGTTCCGGTCTTCGATGGCGAGGAGGGCACGCGCGTGGCCTGGCGTGAGCTTCCCTTCGCCGAGCAACCGCCGCACCTCCACGGGAAGCTTGAGCAGGCGGAGGATGTTGGTTACCGCGGCACGACTTTTTCCGACGGCCAGCGCGATGTCCTCCTGTGTGCGCTGAAATTTGTCCACAAGCACCTTGTAGCCTTCGGCCTCCTCCAGTGCGCCCAGGTTGCGGCGCTGCAGGTTTTCGACAAGTGCCAGCACAAGCATGGTTTCGTCGTCCACGTTGCGAACGATTGCCGGCACCTCACTCCATCCGAGTCTCGTGACGGCTCGAAATCGGCGTTCTCCCGCAACCAGCTCCCATTGTTCCGGCCCCGGCGCGGATCGGACCAGAACGGGCTGGAGCAGTCCGTTTGCGCTGATGGACGCCGCAAGTTCCTGGATTTCCTCTTCGTTGAACTCACGCCGGGGCTGGAATGGATTGGGAACCACGGAATCAAGCGCCAGGTTGGCGACCTCACCTTCCACCGGCTGATCGAGATGATCACCAAGCAGGGCGCCCAGACCACGCCCGAGTCGAGTGTTCGGTGCCACGCTCATGAAGTTACCCGCACCCTGGTCGTCGCAAGTCTATGACGCGTTCGCTGAATGACTTCCCTGGCCAGCCGAAGGTAGTACCGGGCCCCGGCGGACAGGACATCGTACACGATGATGGGCTTCCCGAAGCTCGGTGCCTCCGCAAGGCGAACGTTTCTGGGAATCGCGTTCGTGAAGACCTTGTCTCCAAAGTACTCGCGGGCCTCGCGGGCAACCTGGTTCGACAGGTTGAGACGCTTGTCGAACATCGTCAGCAGCACGCCCTCGATTTCCAGGCCGGTGTTCAGCCCCCGCTGTACGACGCGCACCGTGTTGAGAAGCTGGCTCAGCCCCTCCAGGGCGTAGAACTCGCACTGAATGGGGATGAGCACGGAATCGGCCGCCGTGAGAGTATTGAGCGTGAGAAGTCCCAGCGACGGAGGACAATCGACGAGAATGTAGTCGTATTCGTTGCGAATGGGCTCCAGTGCCCGGCGCAGAACGGATTCGCGGGCATCCATGCCCACCAGCTCGATCTCGGCGCCCGCCAGGTCGCGCGTAGTGCCGACCATGTCCAGGTAGGGAAAGTGAAGCTGACGAACCCGTGATTCCTCGATCGAGCGGCCCCCAATCATCACGTCGTACATGCCCGAGACCTGGTCGTGGCCCCAGAGGCCCAGGCCGCTGCTCGCATTCGCTTGCGGATCCATGTCGATGACCAGCGTACGCTTCTCCGCCACCGCCAGCGCGGCTCCGAGGTTGATCGCCGTCGTCGTCTTCCCTACACCTCCCTTCTGGTTGGCGATGGCCATGACTCGTGACATCGTAGCAGCGGTCAGCCTGTGCAGGGGATAGGACTTGCCCACAACGCGGGGAGGTACCGGATCAGACTCTGTTTCCGGGGGAGAAACGCCCACCTGAAAGCTACCGGACCCCCGGTTGTCAGAAAAGGTGGACGCATGACACCGTCATGTCGGTTTTCGGCCAACTTTCCGGTCATCCCGCCATCGGCCGGTGGGTGTCCGGAAACGCAGCAACGGAGGCTCTCCGCGCGGAATGCCGGGCCGAGGTTCACTCTCTCTGTGGGGCTGCTATGGGCCCTGCCGTTCCGAACCGGGAGCCGCGCTCGCCGAACCTGTGGAGCCGGGAGGAGTGAGGTAGCGAGCTTTCATTTCCTGGAATCGGAGCGCGGCCTTGGCGTCCAGTTGTTCATCCAGGTGTCGGTCCAGCAAGGGAACCAGCTGTTCCCGCAGGAAGGCTCCCCGCGCCATCCACTGGTAGTAGTGCCGCCCGCCGTGGTGGTAGGGGCCGTACAGTTTGCCGCCGGGGAAGTGCTCCATGATCCATTCGAAGAGGGCTTTGTGGTCGGTGTGCATTCGGAGCGTGACATGAGGCTGTCGTCCATCTCCACCGAAGTGTCCTTCCCCGACCAGGACTCCCACCAGGAATCCGACTTCGAAGTCGCGGGACCTGGATTGTTTCACCGTCATGTTTCCCGTGGAACATGACTGGTCGCATGATGTTGTTTCACCGTCATGTTTCCCGTGAAACGTTCTCGAGAACCTACTGACTGCTTCCGAATCTCCAGGACCAGGTTCTGGAGATCTGCCGGCGAGACTCCGGAGACCCGCGACGCCTGCGCCAAGGTGGAGGGTCGTACCCGGCCGAGCTTTTCGCGGGCCTCGTGGGAGAGGGTGAACAGATCTCCGTACACAAGATCCTGCGGAATACGGAATGTGGCTCGCGCCCGAAGCGCCTCCGCCCTGTCCCGTTCCCGCTGCACATATCCCTCGTATTTGACGTCGACCTCGACAGCCACCAGGGCGTCCTCCATACCGTCTTCAAGAAGCGACGCATCTGCGGCCCGAATCAGCGTCTTCGCCTTCACCTCGGGCCTTCTCAACAAATCCATCGCTCGTGCAGTGGTGCGAACCGGACTCGATCCCGCCGCTGCCAGCGCATCGTTCACCTGCTCCGGCCGCAGACGCGTCGATCGGAACCACTTACGCAACCGCGCTTCCGTGTCGAGGCGCTCTTCAAGCACGCGGATCTGGCCTGAAGACAGCAGACCCCTGTCG
Source organism: Longimicrobiales bacterium (assembly GCA_965208255.1). GTDB lineage: Bacteria > Gemmatimonadota > Gemmatimonadetes > Longimicrobiales > Gaopeijiaceae > BD2-11. Next base: position 4,263,496 of record OZ242324.1, on the reverse strand, counting down.
CGGGCAACCGGACCGAGGCGGGAAAGTGCGTTATCCTGTCTGAGCAGGAGGCGAAACTCCGCCCGCGAGGTAAAGAGTCGATAGGGTTCATCCACGCCCTTGGTAACCAGATCGTCGATCAGCACCCCGATGTACGCCTGGTCGCGCTCGAGGATGAAGGGTGCCTCCCCCAATGCGGCCAGACCTGCGTTGGCTCCCGCCACCAACCCCTGCCCGGCCGCTTCCTCGTAGCCGGTCGTTCCGTTGATCTGGCCCGCGAAGAAGAGTCCCTCGACCGACTTCACTTCCAGGGTGTGCCGCAGTTGATGAGGGAGGAAGTAGTCGTACTCGATCGCGTATCCGCTCCGGGTCATGCGCACATGTTCCAATCCCGGTACGGTGCGAAGGAACCGGAGCTGTACTTCAGGGGGCAACGAGGTGGACAGCCCGTTCACATAGAGTTCGGTCGTATCCAGCCCTTCCGGCTCCAGAAACACCTGGTGCCCGCGCGCGTCGGGAAATCGTACGATCTTGTCCTCGATCGAGGGACAGTACCGCGGCCCGCGGCCCGCGATGGACCCGCCAAATCGCGCGCTCTGTTCCAGGTTCTCGCGAACAACGTCCCGGAGTTCCTGCCCCGTCCACGTGATCCAGCATGGACGCTCGCCCGGGAATTCCTCGCGCACAAGGGCGGAGAATCGAAATCCTCCGGGCTCGGACGGTTGCTCCTCCAGTTTCCCGTAGTCCACCGAACGGCCATCGATGCGGGGTGGAGTTCCCGTCTTGAACCGCGCCACCTCCAACTCCCGACCTTCGAGCGCGCACGCCAGCTCGACCGAAGCCTCCTCTCCGGCGCGTCCTCCCTCGACCCCGGCCCCGAGGCCGACATGAATGCGCCCCCGAAGAAAGGTGCCTGTGGTGATGACCACGGATGAGGCACGGAACTCGAGCCCCGTGCGGGTCCGCACGCCTGCCACATGGTCGCCGGTCACCACGAGGTCTGAGACCATGTCCTGGAAGAAGTCCAGTGTCGGCTGTTCTTCAAGCACTCGCCGTACCGCGAGCGAATACAGGTTCCGGTCGCATTGCGCGCGCGGGCCCCATACCGCCGGCCCCTTGGACCGGTTGAGCATGCGAAAATGAATGCGCGCCCCGTCGGTAGCCCTTCCCATGATGCCGCCGAGCGCGTCGACCTCGCGCGCCACGACACCCTTGGCAATGCCACCGATCGCCGGGTTGCAGCTCATCTGTCCAATGCGTGCAAGGTCCGGGGTGATCAGCAACACCCGGGTTCCGAGACGGGCCGCCGCGGACGCTGCCTCCGCACCGGCGTGGCCCCCTCCCACCACGATGACGTCGTATTCCCTGTTCACGATCTCTGTCCCGTGTTTCCTTTTCCGAACCGCTCAAACGGGCCGTACCCCGCCTGACTCAGCATCGCCGGCGATGTTCAATGCCCACCGCTCGGCCTGCACAAACCTCCTAGCCACAGCCCTCACAACCCCTACCTACTTTCCGATACAGAAGTCCCGAAACACCTCGTCGAGCACCTCGTCGAGTGTAACGACCCCCAGGATATCCTCCAGTGCCGTCTCCGCCGGCCTCAGGTGGGCCGCCGCCACTTCCGCCGGAACACCGTTGTCCAGAGCGCGCGCAAAGGCGCTCAGCTCCTCGACCGCTCGCTCGAGCCCCCGCCGATGGCGCCGCCGGGTCACTATCGGCATGTCCGGTTTCGCCTCGACCAAACCTGCGAAAACCATGCGCGGCAGGACTCTGCTCAGCTCCTCCAGTCCCTCGCCCGACACCACCGAGGTGGCGATCCGGCGCGGCAACGCCTCGCCGCGACCCGGAGGGGCGGCGAGAGGGCGATCCGACCGCGCCGCACTCGCATCGCCAGCACGGCCGGAACGCCCCTCTGAATTGGAACAGCCGTTCCCTCGCTCGTCCAGCTTCCCGCGCAGCGCGGCGGGGCTCGGAGGGGCAAGGTCGGCCTTGGTTTCCAGAACCAGGACCGGACAATCCCGCTCACCCAGAAACTCCAGATCGGCTCCGGAGACCCCCTCGCCTCCTTCCGTGCAATACAGGACCAGGTCCGCGCGAGCCAGATACCGGCGGGCAATCTCGATCCCCAGGGCTTCTACGCGCTCCCCGGTCTCCCGGAGTCCGGCGGTATCCACTAGCCGGAACGGATAGCCGTCCAGCGACACAGTCGCTTCAAGTGCGTCTCGGGTGGTCCCCGGCACCTCGGTCACGATGGCGCGATCATATCCCACTAACGCATTGAACATACTTGACTTACCTGAATTCGGCCGCCCCGCCAGGACGGTCAATGCCCCCTCTCTCAGCAGCTCGCCCTCGGGAGCTGTGGCAAGCACCTGTTGCAACCGGAGACGAACCGTCCGCGCCTCATCGGCCACGACGTCGAGGCTCGTCGGGGGCTCGTCCTCATCCGGGAAGTCCAGATGGTGAACGAGCAGTGCCTCCAGCCTGACCAGGGAGGCACGCGCTGCGGTCATCCTGGCCGACAACCCGCGCTCCATCTGATGCACCGCCACCCGGTGAAGTGCCCGGCTGCGGCCATCCACCAGATCGCACACGGCTTCCGCCTGAAGCAGATCCATCTTCCCGTTCAGGTACGCCCGCCGGGTGAATTCTCCCGGTTCGGCCATGCGCGCACCCGCCTCGAGCGCGTGTTCGACCAGGAGGCCCGGGACGAGATACCCGCCGTGGCAGGAGATCTCCACCATGTCTTCTCCCGTGTAGCTGGCCGGCGCGGGGTAGCTGGTGACGATGCCCCGGTCCAGGAGCTCTCCGGTTTCCGGGTCGTGCAGTCCCGCCAGCATCGTCAGCCGTGGACCCGGATCACGAAGAAGCGGCGAAAGGGCGCGTCTGATGGAAAACGCGCTCGGCCCCGAGAGTCGAACCACCGCGAGGGCCCCCGGCCCCGGCGGGGTTGCCGTTGCGACGATGGTGTCCGTCAAATCCTTACCCCTCTACCCCGTCCGCCCTTTCGAGCCGGCCGGCTTCCAGCCTAGGAAGGCTTGTCTCTCGCCTTCTTTCTTTCGCGGGCGATCCAGTACTGCTGAGGTAATGTGGCGATGTTGGCGGTCGCGTAGTAGAGGTTCAGCCCCGAGGCCAGCTGGAAGAAGATGAATACCATGAAGATCGGCATGAACCACAGCATCATCTTCATCTGCGGGTTCACCTGCTCCATCGAACGCATGCTCACCCACTGCAGCAGGAACATGGAGACGCCGAGGAAGACGGGAAGTATGTAAAACGGGTCCGGTGCCGAGAGGTCCGGGAGCCAGAGGAAGGGGACGCCGCGCAGCTCAATGGTGTTCTGGAAGACGAAGAACAGCGTAATGAGCACCGGGAACGGGATGAGCATGGGCACGCATCCGGCCAGCGGATTGAATCCGTGCTCCTTGTACAGCCTCATCATCTCCTTCTGCTGCCGCTCGGGATTGTCCTTGTACTTCGCCTGGATTTCCTTGACCATGGGCGCAACCGCGGTGTTCCTGAGCTGCGCGCGCATGGCTTTCTGGTTCAGCGGAAAGAGCACGACGCGCATCATGACCCCGAAGAGGATCAGCACCCATCCATAGCCCAAGTCCAGCTGGTTGTGCAGGTAGATGAGGATCGTCGTGATGATCGCCGCGAACGGCTGGATGACGGGCCGCAGCCACCTCCATCCGACCGGGTTCACCTCCTCGAGGTCGCCACCGATCGCCCTCAGCCGGGTGAAGTCCTGCGGCCCCAGATAGAGCCGATAGGCGAACGAATCGTCGGGCAGGAGGCTCTGCGCGGCGGTCACGGATACCCGGGGCTCCTCCCCGCCGAACAGGTCGACCGGACGGCGCGCGAACACCCCGCCCAAGAAGCGCTCGGCTTCCCAGTCGTCCCCCGCCAGCAGCGCGGCCAGGAAGTACTTGCTCTTGAGCGCCACCCACAGCAGCGGGCCGTCCTCGACCCGATCTTCCTCGAAATTCCTGAGCGGCCGCTGCCGGATCCCGTCCTGGGTATGGTTGACCACATAGGCCAGCGCCTGCTCGTCATCCTCGGGGCGGGTTTCGTTGAACGCGAGTCCCTCGCCCAGGTCGGTGAGCAGAAGACCCCGGTCAACCCCGTGAACGCGCCCCGAGACTTCGATCAGATACGAGTCGGGGTCGAAGCGGTATCGGATTTCGAATCCCGACCCCCCGTCGGGGCTCTGGAACGTGAAGGCGAGCTCCCCGGGACCGCCTCCCTCGACCAGCGTAAGTCCTTCCGCAGGGTTACTTCAAACGGCACCACAGAAAAATCCAGGGTGTCGCCGGTGACCACTACCCGGCTGCCCAGAGCGCCTGGCCCGTCGCGCAGCAAAAGCTGTACCGGGCCGTTATCCGCGAACGACCTGAACCCCGGCAGAATCGCGGACTCCAGTTGCGCCCCGTAGTTGCTGAACTCGAACTCGTAGAGCGGTCCCCGCACGAGGATCCGGCGTTCCGGCACCTCGGATGCCTCCGGAGTCGCCTCGATCGTGACCCTGCTCGCCTCTGCCTCCGGAGCGGTGGATTCGACCGGTTCCGCGGGCTGAGGGTTGCCTTCCACCGTCGCCGGCTCGGGTGGCGGCTCGGGCGGGAACAGCAGATTGGTCCCGAACAGGACGCCGATCATCAGAAAGATGGCCAGGACGAAGCGCAGTTCCGGCCTCATTGCGCCTGTCCTCCCATCGGAGCGCATGTGCGCGGACTCTCGCATGCGCTCCGGTCGGCAGAGCGCGAGCACGGAGGCACGGGATCAAATCCCTGGCCGCCGAAGGGATGGCACCGGCAGAGTCGCCGCAGCGTCAGCCAGCAGCCCCGCAGCGTCCCGTGGCGCTCGAGCGCTTCAAGCGCATAGGCCGAGCAGCTGGGCACGAAGCGACACGCAGGCGGAGCCAGCGGAGAGATGGCCGCGCGATAGAATCGAATGCCGCTCAGCAAGAACTTCAGAGTTGCTCCTCGGTCACCTTCACCAGTTGATTCCTGAGTTGCTGGAACGAGACGTCGTACGCCTCCCGTCTGGCCCGCACCAGGAAATCCAGATCCCGGGGGAGGGTGTCCAGCCGCGGGAGTACTGCACGTCGCCCAATCTCACGGAGGCGGCGCCTCAAGCGGTTGCGATCCACGATGGTATGCCCGTGCTTGGGCACGATCACGCCGTAGCGGGCACACGAAACGGGGGAAGCGGCGAGGAACACGTCGAGTTCGGACGTCCTCCTTCGCTTCCCCCGCCTCAACACCCGCCGGATTTCGCCGGAGCGTCGAATGCGTCTCAAGGGCGGAAAGCACACTTCATCTGGAGACCCCGGCCCGGCGGCGGTCGCGCCGTCTACTTCGAGCCGACCTCCACGACCAGCCGGCGGCGTCCCTTCCTCCGCCGTCTCGAGAGCGTCTTGCGGCCTGCCCGTGTGCTCATGCGCGCGCGGAATCCGTGGGTGTTCTTTCTTTTTCGATTCCGTGGTCTGTATGTCGGTTTCATGAGGAACGTTCGTGAAAGGAACCACCCGCCTCCTGCCGGGCCATCCTTGCCGATGGCCAGAGGAACACGGGACGGGCGAGGAACCTACCGGAAATCCGCGCGGGCCGTCAACCCCGGCCCACCCCGTAACCCGGGCCTGAACGCAGCCGAAAAGGCGCGCACGCGCGATTGACTTTTCCACACTCCATGGGTACCGTTGCATCCGCCGCTGCTCCGGGGGCTTTCGCCAAAAAGCCCCGGCTCCGATTCTCCTCCGTCAGTTCGCCCTGGATGGAACTCTCTGCCTCCGAAATCTGGGCTCACGCGCTGGCGGCCGCGCGAGCCTTCCTCCCGGAACAGAGTTTCCAGACCTGGCTCTCCGGAACCGAGGCGGTAGGCTTTTCGGACGACGAATTGCTCGTCGAAGCCCCGAGCCAGTTCCATGTGGAGTGGATCGAGGACAAGTACGGCCCGTTTCTTCGCAGAAGCATCGAGCAGAGGCTCGGTCGTCCGCTGTCCGTGTCGTACCGTTCATCCGTCGTACACGCCCCCCCTCCGGATTTTACCTCCCTCGCTCCGGATGCCTCTGCCTACTCTCCGACCTCCTACCGGTCCAACATCTCCGAGCAGAAGCTGACCTTCCCCTCCGACAAGCTGAACGAACGCTACACCTTCGATCGCTTTGTCGTGGGCAACAACAACCAGCTTGCCGTCGCCGCCTGCCGCGCCGTCGCCGAGAAGCCGGCGCGCATGTACAACCCCTTGTTCGTTTACGGCGGGGTGGGACTGGGCAAGACCCACCTCATGCATGCGATCGGCAACTACCTGCAGCAGCACGCTTCGCAGACGCACATCGCGTACGTTCCCACCGAGCAGTTCACCAACGAACTGGTCACATCCATCCAGGAAGGAGCCACCCCCGGCTTCCGCCGTCGCTACCGCCATATCGATCTCCTGCTTGTCGACGACATCCATTTCCTCGAAGGCAAGGAACGCACGCAGGAAGAGTTCTTTCACACCTTCAACGCCCTGTACGACGCGCAGAAGCAGATTGTTCTCACCAGCGATCGCGCGCCCAACAGCCTCTCCGGGCTCGAGGAGCGCCTGGTGTCCCGGTTCGCGTGGGGACTGGTCGCCGACATCAAACCCCCGGACTACGAGACCCGGGTTGCCATCGTGCGCAAGAAATCCGCCGCTGACGGTCTCTTCCTAGAAGATGACGTTATTGACCTGGTCGCCCGCTCGTGTACCTCCTCGGTTCGGGAGATGGAGGGCGCCATCATCAAGTTGCTCGCCTTTTCCTCGCTCACGAATCAGGAAATCACGCTCGCGCTCGCGCATGAGGCCTTGCGGGAGTCGCGCATTCCGGATGTCACCCCATCCCCACCCACATCGATGACCGACATTCTGAATGCCGCCGCCACGGCATGGGGGGTGGAACCCCGAGGCCTCGTCTCGAAGCGGCGCACCCGGGACGTGACCGTGCCGCGTCAGGTCGCCATGTTCCTGATCAAGGAGATGCTCGACCCGCCCCTGACCCGGATCGGGGCCGCGTTCGGAGGACGCGACCACTCCACCGTGATTCACTCGATCAGGAAGGTGGACCGGGACATGCAAACGGACGAAGAGTTCGCCAGGCGCGTCTCCCGGCTGCGCGAGCAGATCCTCGCGGCAGGAGCTTGAAAACCATGTTCAGCGATTGGGGACACCCGGGAAAACTCCGTGTCCGGCGCGCTTCCGGGCGTCCTCACTGTGGATTCATGGAAAACCCCATGCCTTTTTGCAACCTGAATCCACGTCATCCTGCCATTCCCGAGAGCGTTGGGGGGAAACAGGTTACCCAGGCGGCTGCGGGACGTTGTCTACAACCTCACAGCCTCTACTACTACTACTAGTTTCCTGTATCAGGATAGAATTCAAACCCTCTCTCGTGGATTCCCTGAAGACCGCAACCCAATCTCCCAGGAACCGACACACATGAAACTGGCCCTGACTAGGCAGAATCTGTACCAGGGACTCACGGCAGTCTCCCAATCCGTTCCGGCCCGTACCACGTTGCCGGTCCTCTCGAACATCCTCTTCGATGCGACCGAAGAGGGCCTCTGGATCACAGCCACCGATCTGGACGTGACCGTTCGCACCCGCGTACCCGCCGAGGTCCAGGAGACCGGTTCGCTGACGGTGCCGGGGAAGAAGATCCAGGAAATCGTGCGGGCTCTACCCGACCGCCCGGTGCTGGCCGGCACGCTAGGGAGCCAGATGGAGCTGGTGTGCGGCAAGAGCCGCTTCAAGCTCAACGGTCTGCCCGCGGATGATTTCCCCTCCTCGCCCCATCTGGACTTCGACCAGTCCTGGACTACCTCCGGAGCCGATCTGCTCTCGCTCATCCGCAACACTTCCTTCGCGGTATCGAGCGAGGAGAGCCGCCCGATCCTGAGCGGCGTGCTCTGGGAGCTGCGGGGAAGCGAGATGAGAATGGTGGCGACCAACGGCCACAGGCTCGCGAGGATGACGATCAAGACCGAATCGTCCGGACCCGCCGCCTCGAACCTCATCGTTCCGCCTTCGGCGTTGAGGCTGGTCCAGCGGCTGTTCGGTGACGACGACGAGCTCGAGTTGGGCCGAGACGGCAATTTCCTCGGCTTCCGTTCCGGATCAACGGAGGTCTACACCCGCTTGATCGACGGCACCTACCCGAACTACAAGCAGGTCATCCCCAAGGACAACGACAAGTTTGCGGTGGTCGACAAGAACAGCCTGCTCGGTGCGGTGAAACGGATGGACGTGGTCGCGAGCGACCAGACGCACCGCATCAAGCTCAGTTTCTCCGGGAGCCGCATGAACCTGAGCGTGAGCACTCCCGATCTGGGCGAGGGCTACGACGAGGTCGATCTCGGGTATGAGGGCGATGACTTGGAGATCGGGTTCAACGCCAGCTATCTGATCGAGGTGCTACAGCACATGCCCACGGATGATGTGCGGATGGCGTTCAAGGCCCCGGAGCGCGCGGCGACGGTCGAGCCGGTGCCGGCGGAGGACGCCGACGAGATCGACTACCTCTGCCTTGTGATGCCTCTCCGGCTTCTCGATTGAGAATGCGGCGCCCGGACGGAACTGGCGGCTGAAGGGAGACCGCGGGGGATCCTAACGCGGTGGCTGTGCCACGCTCCCCCCGGACAGTTTCTCGTGAGCGGAAAGGAGTTCGCTCGCCGGAACGACGGTTGTCACCGAGTAGCCTTCGGTCGCGATGCGCTCACGGGCCCCTTCCTCGCGATCGATGAGCGCCAGGACACCGAGGACCCGGGCACCGTGCTCCTCGACCGCGCTGACCGCCTTCAGGGTGCTCCGGCCGGTTGTCATGGCGTCCTCGATGACCACCACGCTCGCATCCGTCGGCAGGCCGCCTTCGATCCTGCGCCGGGTGCCGTATTCCTTCGCGTCCTTGCGCACGGAAAAGGCGTCCAGGGGTCGGCCCTCGTCCCAGCTCTGACGGGCGATGGCGTAGGCGATGGGGTCGGCGCCCATGGTCAGGCCGCCGACGTGGGTGGGATCCAGACCGGCGCGCCGGAGGTAACTCAGGCATACCCGGCCAACCAGCGCCAGGCCCTCCGCGGTCATGGTCGTCGCTCGCGCATCCACGTAATACGTCGAGCGGATACCGCTGGCGAGCGTGAACCGGCCAAGCCGGAGAGAACGCTCGATGAGCAGGGCAAGCAGGCGGTCGCGGGTGTCCATGCGGTTCCTTGGCGCGGGCGGGCCCCGGGGGGATGATCATTTGCCCCGGCCGCAGCGGCGGGGGCAACAGGACTGAAGGCCGGCAGGGCCGTATATTGATGCTGTCGGTTCCGCATCGTCAAACCAGGGGAAGAGGCCGACAAGGGGTATCAGTGGTGATGAGGAAATTCAGGGTTCCATGGGCGTTGGCGACCGTGTTGGCGTCCGCCGTGGCCGCGTGCGAGGAAAACGGCGTGGAGCCGCCCATGCTGCGCTTTGGTCAATCCGGTCAGATGGTCGTGGAGGTCGTCACTCCGCGGCGGTTTCTCCCGTCCCCCGGCATGGGAGAGTTGCGTCAAACGCTCACCTGGCGGTCGACCGGTGCCTGGCAGCTGGCCGAGTCGATTGCCTATCGGGAAGTGGTCGGGAGCGAGAGCACCACCCGGAGTCCCGGGCTCCCGGCGGCGTTCGCCGCAGCCTACGCGACCCTGATCACGCAGATCCACGGCGCGACCGGCCTGGATCTCTTTATCGAGGATCTCGATCCGAATCTCGACCCGCCATGTAATACCGAGGAGGACCAAGCCCGCGTAACCCTGCGAATTCAGGATGAGATTCGGGGCGAGGAGAGAAGTTGGACCCGGTGTGCGCAGGGCCCGCTCGGGTCACTGAATCCCGCGGGATCCGGGCCCGACCTGCACGCCAGCCGGGTGATCCAGGTCTCGAAGTTCGTGCACGACCGCACCCTTGGAGATACTGCCACCAGCGTCTACAGCCTCAGCATACCGTTCGCCACCCTCGACCAGGGGGAAAAGTCGGGTGAGCCGACACTGGTTCCCCGGGTGTTCTTCGGAGGACCGGGCCCGCGCGACGCGCCGGCCGACTGGGCGGACTTCTGGGGATGGCACGCCGGTGGGGCCTCCGCACCCGAAGTCGACTGGTCGGCGGACATGGTGGTGGTCGCGGCGGACGGCGCACGCCAGGAGGCGGGGAGCATCCTGGAGATCAGGGAAATCCTGCCCATCCGCGATGGCGCAATCGTACAGCTCGTGGAGTTCGCCCCGGGTGATTTCTGCTCGCCTGCGGCGGTGGTACAGACCCCCTTCCACCTCGTCGTGGCGCCCAGGACGCCTTCGACGATTCAATTCAGCGAGGTTACCCTGGAACGGGTGCCTTGTGGGCTCTGAGCCGAGACCACCACCAGGACCATCCTAGAGGGCGTGCTCCTGCTCCGGGGCCAAACCGCAAACGGAGATCGCGAGAGTGCCACTTCGTCGGCTGTATGTGGTTGTGCTGGTGGTTTTTGCGGTCATCTTCACGGCCACGAGCAGCTGGATGGCGCTCTCGGTCACCAGCCGGGCGCTGGAGGACGAGCTGGACGACAAGCTCCAGGTCACCGCGGGGGTGGCGGCGGAGACCGGGCTGGACGCGGCGAACCTGGTCCTTCTCGGTCGCGGAGACGAAGGCAATCTCCTCTGGAGGGAGGCATACGACCGCCTGCGCAGTCTGGTCGACCGCGGATATGTGGACGCGGCCTGGATCATTCGCCGCGAGCGAGCGACCTCTCCCGAAGAAGGCACAGTGCCCGGGGGAGAAGCGGCCATCGATCAACCCCCATCCTATACGGCGATTGTATCGACCGAGTCGGCCGACGCGCTTCCGATCATCGGGACCTCCGTCCTCATTTTCTCCGCCTATGACCTGAGCGGACTCTGGGAGGACGGATCGGCGACCTCGACTGCGTTCGAAGGCTTGGACGGTCGCTCCTACAAGTACGGTTTCGCGCGGCTGGAGGACTCCGATGTCGCGCTGGCCGTGCTCATGCGCGCGGACTACCTTGCTCCGCTGGACAGTTTGCGGAGGTCGGTCCTGTTCGCTGCAGCGATCGCGGTCGTGCTCTCGGTTCTCGTGGCCATCGGCCTCGCCACCCGCATCGCCGAGCCTCTGGAGCGGCTCAGCAGGGTGGCGCTCCGCATCCAGCGGGGGCGGATCACCCGTCCGGTCGAGGTGGAGGCGGGCGTCGAGATCGGCCGTCTCTCGCGGGCCATGGAACGCATGCGCCTGGGAATCATTCAGCGGGACGAGCAGCTCCGGCTCATGCTCGCTCAGGTCGCACACGAAATCCGCAATCCCCTGGGCGGACTGAAGCTCTTCTCGGCCATCGCCGCAGACAGCGCCGATCCGAAGGAACGGGCTCAGCTCTTCCGAAAGATCCAGGCGGAAGTGGATGCCCTCAACGGCATCATCACGGACTTCCTAGTATACGCTCGTCCGCGGGCGCCGCAGCCGACGCTGCACGACATCCGGGCGCCGCTCAAGGAGGCGGCGGAGCTGGTCGCGACCGAGCTCCAGTCGAGGGGCGGGAGCCTCGAGGTCGACCTGCCCGATGCGCAGCTGGAGGTGGTGGCGGATTCCGGCCAGGTAAAGCGCATGGTTCTGAACCTGTTGCGCAACGCGGCCGAAGCGGGTGACCGGGTGTGGCTCAAGGGTGCGTTCAGCAACGGCGAAGTCATCGTGTCGGTCCGCGACAACGGGCCGGGAGTGCCGGAACCGCTGCGAGGTCGAATCTTCCAGCCCTTCGTCACCAGCAAGGAAAGGGGCGCGGGCCTGGGGCTGGCGATCGTTGCCGGCGTGGCGCGGGCCCACGACGGCAGGGTCGAGCTGGTCGCGGGCGACGGCGCTGCTGTGAATGGCGCGGAGTTCCGCCTATATTTGCCTGGCTCGGAGGTGTTTCCGGTCGCGCCAGGCGAAGCAAATGCCCGCTAGAGTCCGCGCGCGGCGTGCGCCAACTGCCGGGTCGCCCCGGGATCGAGCGGCCCACCTGTCCCGGGCCGCGAGCCATCCGTGCTTCAGGGCTCCCGCCCGTGTTCGCCTTCCTTTCACCGTTCCCAGCGGGCCTGCTCCAGAGGTGCCATGGCACGAGTGCTGATTGTCGACGATCACGATACCATCCGCGAAGGCCTGGAGCTCCTGTTGCGCAAGCACGGGCATCGGACCTATTCGGCCGAGAACGGCCGGCAGGGCCTGGAGCTGCTGAGCGAGCATGGCGCCGAGCTGGTCATCACCGACCTGAGGATGGCCGGTATGGACGGTATCGAGGTTCTGCGGCAGGTCCGGGCGCAGGCCCCCGACACCGACGTGATGATGATCACGGCCTTCGGCACCGTGGACAGGGCCGTGGAGGCCATGAAGCTGGGGGCGGTCGACTTCATCACCAAACCGTTTTCTCCGGAGGAGTTCGCGGTAAAGGTGGGCCGCCTGCTGCGGGAGCGCGAAGAGCGGGACGAGCTGCGCCGGGAGAACGTGGCGCTGCGGATCGAGAACACGTCCCTGAAGGAGCAGACCGTAGCCCGCTACGGGCAGATCATCGGCGAAGCTCCCGCGATGCAGCAGGTGTTCAACTGGATTACGCGCGTGGCTCCAAGCGAGTCGACGGTCATGATCTACGGAGAGTCCGGTACGGGCAAGGAACTCGTGGCCCGCGCCATTCACGCCAGCTCGACGCGCAAGGACGGCCCCTTCATCCGCGTGAACTGCGGAGCCCTCACCGAGAGCCTGCTCGACTCCGAACTGTTCGGGCACGAGAAAGGCGCGTTTACGGGTGCGGATCGCCGGCGGCGGGGCCGTTTCGAGCTCGCGGACGGCGGGACCATCTTTCTCGACGAGATCTCCACCATCTCCAACATGACGCAGGTCAGACTCCTGCGCGTGATCCAAGAGCGGGAACTCGAGCGCGTGGGGGGCGAGAAGACGATTCCAGTGGACGTTCGCATCATCGCGGCCACCAATACGCCCGCCGACGAACTCCTGGCCGGCGACGACTTCCGCAAGGACCTCTTCTACCGCCTGCATGTCGTCCCGATCGTGCTGCCTCCGCTGAGGAACCGCGTCGAGGACATTCCCCTCCTGGTGGACCACTTCATTGCCAAGCTGCGCAGCCGCACCAACTCAGGGGTCGACGGGGTTGAGGTGAAAGCGATGGACCGGCTGACCGGCTACGCGTGGCCGGGGAATGTCCGCGAGCTGGAGAACGTGATCGAGCGGGCACTCCTGCTTGCGGACGGTCCCACGATCGATGTGGAGGACCTGCCGCCCATGAACGCGGGGGACCTCATGCCCCGGACGGACGACCTGCCCGAGGGCGGGCAGAACCTGAACGACGTGGTCGAGGGTATAGAGGAGAAGCTCCTCAGGCAGGCGCTCGAGCGGGCCGGAGGCGTCAAGGCGGAGGCGGCCCGATTGCTGGGACTGAAGTCGAGCGCCTTCTATTACAAGCTCGAGAAATACGGCATCGACGCGTAAACCGAGGCGGGTCATGGCCTCATCGGCCGCACAGGGCAACGGACGGAAGCCGGCAGGCTTGTTCCGGCTGGTCGCGCTGGCCGCCGGTCTGTGCGCATTCATCCCCTCCCCCGCGGCACCGCAGGATGTGGAGGAATCCACATATCGCGCGGCGGAGAGTGCCTACAACGCCGCCCTTCGCGCCCGCGATCTGGCGCGCGACCGACTCGACGCCGCCCTGGACGAGGCGACCGAGGCTCGGCAGTCCGGTGATCAGGCGCGGTACGAGCGCGCCCTGGCGATCTATCAGGATCTGGGCCGGGAGCTGGAACAGAGCAACCGGGAGCTGGACGACGTCGCGGGCCGGCTGGCCCAGGCTCGGCGCTCCCACCTGGAGAGCGTGCTGGATGAACTGGACGAGGTCGCCGAGGAGCTTGCCCAGGTCCCGGAAGGGCGCGAGCGCGACCTCCTCAGTCGCCGGTTCAACCTCCTGATGGACGAAGCCGACGACCTTTATCGGCCGGTCGAGATCGACGACGATCCGTTTCCCGAAATTAATATTGAACCGGGAGACACCCGGAACGAAATTAGAGCCAAGGCGGATCTTCTCGATGGGCGCGCGGCGCGGTATGACCTGCTGTTGCTCGATATAGACGCTCAGATCGAGTTGCTCGAACAACGGCAGCGTCATGCGCGCATGGCGCGGGACTTCGGGGCGGATCTCTCCCGTTTCGGCGACCTTCGGGTGCCCGTGGGACGTCCGGACGCGACATCGGACAATGCGGAAGACCTGATCGGCAGCGAGGAGTTGTCGCAGCGCCTCGAGGAACTGCAACAGTCCAGGGAGTTCGTGATCGAGAGGCGAGACATCGCGATGGCTCGAGCCGAGGAGTTCCGCCAGCGGATCGGGGGGGAGGAAACCGCATGATTTGCTCCGGCAGGATCGCGACCCTGGTTGTCCTGATGGGTACGGGGTGGGCGACGACGCTCTCGGCTCAGGTGCGCGTCACGGATCTGGTCTTTACCGGCGGCATGGCCGCCGAGCAGTATCGCGGTGGAATACCGTCCGTGACGCTTGCCGTGGTCGACAGCGTGGATCGGGCGTGGGCGTCGAGCGTCGAATTCGGTGCCCGAGCCGTTCTGAACACCAGCCCCAACGGGTTCGACGGTCTCACTCTCACGCTGGATGGCGGTGTCCGGCAGTTCGACGCGCATGGCTTCAAGCTGCGCGACTATGCGCCCCGTATTTCGAGCGGGGTTCTCGACGCCCTTTTCCGCAAGACCACGGACTTCGGCGTCCTGCAGTTCAGCGGGCGGGCGGGAGGCCGGGAAGTGGTCGACCGGACGCCTACACCCCTTTTCCTGGAGCCGGGGTACACGAACTACGAAGGGTCGGCGCTCTTCCAGACGCGGGAAATCGGCGGCACCTACTGGGACGTGCGCGTCCAGGGCGGCCGGTCCGACTACAACGCCCAGGACATCGTGCCGCAACTCGATCTGCTCGACCGCAACAAGATCGGATTCGAACTGGGCGCCGCGCAGGGACGGATGTGGGACGCGGCAAGGTTGACGATGCGTTTCTACGGATCGTTCACCGAATTCCGGTATCCGAAACAGGGCACTGCCTACGCCCCCGATCCCTTCCGCCGGGACCAGGCATATCAGGTGGGCGCGCTGTGGCAGTATGACGGACTCGAGTCATCGGACGGGTTCGAATCGTCGGGGGTCACCGCGGAGGTCGGCATCCAGGGCACGATCAACAGGTCCAACGCGAGCCGGACCGAATACAACGCGGTTTCCGTGAACGCCGCAGTATCGACCCCCCTTCCCGCGGACATGAGGTTCAACGTCACGGCGGTGCTGACCGAGAAGGACTATCTGACGGAAACCGAGTTCATCCGTCTGATTCCGGGCGAAGAGGCCGACAATGCGTCGCGGGTGTTCGTGGGTGTCAGCAAGTACCTGACGGACGCTGTCAACGCTCTCCTGCAGGTCGGCTGGACCCGGGCGGAGACGGAAATCGGTGACGCCTATTTCGAGCGCTACAGCGGGCGCTTGCTGGTGCGCTACCGGCCCTGAGGAATTCGTCCGCGGGCAGTCGGCGCCACCGGTTCGAGTGATTCGCCTGCGAGGAGCCGGTTGAGTTCGGGGAGGTGCTCGGCGAGCGCCTCTTCCAACGCATCGAGCTGTTCCCGCAGCAGCGCGGAGAGCTCGCCGAACACCGCATGCTGCGAAGGGGTCGGCGGTCCGTCGCCGGTCTCGATTTCCACTAGGAGAACGGCCAGATCGTTGTTGAGCTTCAGACCGAAGTTCAACTGATCCTCCGGCGCCTCCAGGCGCACCTCGTAAAGTGCGCGTTCGACTTCCCCGATCCTCGACACCAGGGCCTCGCCGGCCCGGCGGACGGCGTCGCTCGGCGTGCGCTCCAGGCGTGCAGCCACCTGGCCCGCCAGGTCCCTGATGCGAATCACGGCCTCGTGGGCGTCGCTGGTCCTGTCGCGAACCGCGGTCGCCAAGCGGAACTGTTCCTCGAAATCGGCCTGGGAGACGTCGGTCAGGCGCGGGTCCTTCTCGACGGCGAACTCCTCGACGGCCACCTCGCGCCCCTCCACGGTCAGCCGTGCCCGATACCGCCCCGGCGGCGCCATGGGCCCGTCTCCTCTCGAGAACCGGAGCATCAGGCCCGGGAAGGTCGTGTGGCCCGGATACCGGAGATCCCAGTGGATGCGGTGCAGCCCGGCTTCCCGGCTCGCGGCCGCCGTCTCCGACCCCGCTTCATCGGCGCCGATGATCCATTCCCTCACCAGACCGCCACGGATGTCGAGAATCTCGACCGTCAGGTCGGGCACCGGGTCTCGCAGGTAGTAGTCGATGTTGGCCCCGCCCACGGAGGAGGCCCGGGCGTAGCCTTCGGGAGGACGCCCCTTGCTGCGGATCGCGGTCGCCGGCCGGAAGAGATGGGCCGGTCCGGAGACGACCTCGGGCGTCCACTGCCTGAGCGGCGTGATGTCGTCCAGGACGTAGAACGAGCGCCCGTGGGTCGCCACCACGAGATCCCTGCCCGCGATCGCCAGGGCATAGGCCGGCGACACCGGCAGGTTCAGCTGCAGGGACTGCCAGACCTCCCCGTCATCGATGGAGAAGTACACGCCGTTCTCGGTGCCCGCGAACAGCAGGCCTTCGCGCACCGGGTCCTCCAACACGGCGCGAACGTGATCGCCGTGCCGGATGCCGGTCGTGCTCGGCCGCCAGGTGCGCCCGAAGTCCCCGGTCTTCCAGATGTAGGGCGCCACGTCCTGCATTCGGTAGCGGCCGACGGCAACCAGGGCCTTTCCGGGGCGATGCTCCGACGCGTCGATGAAGTTCACGCGGCCGAACCGGGGCAGATCGGGCGGGGTGACTTCCTCCCAGTCGCCACCGCCGTCTCGTGTCAGGTGCACGCGGCCGTCATCCGATCCCACCCAGATGGTGCCGGGATCGTGGGGCGAGGGCGCGATGGCGAACAGGGTCGCGTAGTGCTCGACGGTGGTTCGGTCGAGGGTCAGCGGGCCGCCGGAGGGGCCCAGGGTGGACGGGTCGGCGTAGGTGAGGTCGGGGCTGATGCGCGCCCATGACCTGCCGCGGTCGGTGGAGCGCCACAGGTGCTGCGACCCGACGTACAGCGCCCGCGGCGTCTGCGGCGACACCGCGATCGGGAACGTCCACTGGAAGCGCTCGCTCACGTCGGCGGCCGAGCGGCCGACCGTGCGGATGGGCCAGGGCGAAATGCTCCTCAGCTGTCCCGTGGCGCGGCTGAAGACGGTCACCTGATTGGTCTGCGAGCCGGTGAAGTACACCGCCGGGTCGTCGGGATCGGGGACGACCCATCCGCTCTCGCCACCGCCCACGGGGTACCACCAGCTGCCGTCGCCGTCGCTGGGCACGCACGCGCTCGTGTTGTCCTGCTGGGTGCCGCAGACGTGGTAGGGGAAGCCGTGGGTCGTACTCACCGTGTACATCTGCGCCGTCGGATAGGCCTGTCCCGTCCAGCTGCGCCCTCCGTCCAGGGAGATGTTGGCGCCGCCGTCGTTGGCCTGAATCATCCGCTGGTTGTTTGCGGGATCGATCCACAGGTCGTGGTTGTCCTCGTGCGGGACGCGGATGCGGTCCCAGGTGAGGCCGCCGTCCCGCGACCTCCAGAAGTTCTCGTTGTTGACGTAGACGGTGTTGCGGTCCACCGGGTCGGCCGTGATGCGCGTGTAGTAGAAGGCCCGCGTGCGCAGATTCCGGTCTCCGCTCGTCCGCGTCCAACTCTCGCCCCCGTCGCGGGTCACGAAAACCCCGCCCTCGCGCGCCTCGATGTTCGCGTAGGCGAGGTTGGGGTCGGCGCCCGATATCGACACCGCGACCTTTCCCCACAGACCGGTCGGCAACCCGGGCCTGCGGGTCAGTTCGGTCCACGTTTCGCCGTCGTCCACGGACCTGAACAGGCCGCTGCCCTCGCCTCCGCTCCAGAGCAGCCAGGGTTTGCGGTAGGCTTCCCAGAATCCCGCGTAGAGGGTTCCGGGCCGGTTCCGCGCGAGCGCGATATCGACGGCACCGGCGCTGTCGCCGCGATACAGGACCTTGCGCCACGTCTGTCCGCCATCGAGCGAGCGGAAGACGCCCCGCTCCTCGTTGGGTCCGAACGGATCACCGAAGGCCGCTACGAAGACGACGTCGCAGTCGTCCGGGCGCACGCGGATTCTGCCGATCGTCTGCTGGCCGGTGGCCGATTCCAGCCCCAGGTGCGTCCAGGTGCGCCCGCCGTCCGATGTCCGGTAGACGCCATCCCCGGGGATCACGTTGCCCCTCAGCTGGACCTCGCCGAATCCGATGTAGACGACGTCCGGATCCGCCTCGCAGACCTCGATCGCGCCTACGCTCGACGAGCGAAACCGGCCATCGCCGACCGGATACCACGAGGCACCGCTGTTGTCGGTCTTCCACAGTCCGCCACCGGTGGCTCCGAAATAGTACTCGTTCGGCCTCGAGGTGACGCCGCCCACCGCGATGGACCTGCCGCCGCGAATCGGACCCACCGACCGCCAGCGAAGCGCATCCAGGGCATCGCCTGAGGGGGTGGCGGGCATCTCCGCCTGCGCGGGGGTCTGCGGGCCGGGCACCGGACTGGCCGACAGCGAGGGCGCGAGGGCGGCGGTCAACCCGGCCAGGGCGGCACGGATCGGGAACGAGCTCGAGGCTGCGGCAGGGAACATGGGGCACCATCTCGCGGCATCAGGAGGGTCCGGGGACGAGGATCGGGGGTGGAGCGACGAACCCCGTCAGGACGAACGTGACGCAGGACCTGCCGGGTGCGCCAGAGCCGGTCGGAGCCGGACACGAAGAAAGCCCCGCGGGGATCACACCCCCGGGGCCTCGCGCATACAGGTAACCAGCATGAACGCTGGGAAATTCCCAACTCCGGCGGCAGGACTCGAACCTGCGACCCGGTGGTTAACAGCCACCTGCTCTACCAACTGAGCTACGCCGGAAGAACCGCCATACGGCAGGCAGCAACCGTACCGTATGGCAACCAACGTGTCAACCTGTCTGCTCGGCTGCCTCGAAGACGCCTCTCAGCGCCGGACCGATGTCGTGCGCCAGGTCCCACATCTCCTCGAATCGTGCACCCACGCCATCGGCCTGCCCGCCTCTGAGAACCACTGCAAGCGCCGGGCCGCGCGAGGGGTAGGGAATCTGGAACCAGTGAGCCCCCAGGAGCAGCGCACACCGTCCCCGCGGATCGACGAACACCGAGAAGTTGGGGGCCCAGTCGAGCAGGGGCGCACAGCGGACCCGGAGGCGCTCTTCGGCGAGCAGACGCATGACGACGCGCAGATTGTGGCTGCGTTGCGGGTCGGCCAGAATGACCTCCGCTTCGACTCTGAGCGTTGCCGCGTTGATCTCGGTGATGAGCACCCGCAGCTCCTCGACGGAGGCCAGCTCGTCGTAGGCGAGATCGATGCAGGAAAGCCGAATCCGATCCACGGCGGCGTCGATCCGCCGCGCCTCGCCGGCGAGGTCGCTGTAGACCGTGCGCAGGCTCCGGCGAGACCGGTCGTGGATCAGGTGGCTGGGCGTCGACTGCATGGGACAAGCAAACGCAAACCTTCGGGCGGCGGAATGGCGCGATGGGACGAACCTCGCCGGGCGACCAGCACGCACATCCGCGAGGCCCCGGCGAGAGACGGCGCGCGGATGTCCGCGAGGCGTGCGGTTGCCCGCGACTGCGGAATGAGCGATCTCATCAGCAGTCCGCCGGTCGTCCGCGTGACCACCGCGATCCGCGGGCTGTCGGATCAAAAGCGACACCTCTTGCGGAGTCCGGATTCAGATGTTGCGTGCCATCCAGCGCCTCCCCGCGGCGTTTCTTCTGCTTGTCCTCCCAGCCGGATGTGGCGTTGGCGAGTCACGGGACAGCCCCCGCCTGATGGTGATGGTCGTGGTGGATCAGCTCATCCCGGACCTGCTGGAGCGCTACGACGCGCACTTTTCCGGCGGGCTTCGCACGCTGCGCGACCAGGGATTCCGCTTCGACAACGCGGTTCATGAACACGGCGTCACGGAGACGGCGCCGGGACATGCGACGCTCTCGACGGGCGTCTTCCCGAAGACGCACGCGATCGTCGCCAACGACTGGTTCGAGTTCGACGCGGCCGGCGAGCCGAGATACGTCTATGCCGTCGCGGACAGCCTTGCCTCCATCGTCGGCATTCCCGAACGCCCGGGGCGCTCTCCCCGCAACCTGGAGCGCGGGGGCATGGCGGACTGGGTCCTGAACGCCGACTCGGGCGCGCACGTGGTGTCGGTCTCCAAGAAGGACCGGGCCGCGATCACCATGGCGGGCCAAGCGCCCGGCCACGTCTACTGGCTCGATGCCGAACAGGGACGCTACGTGACGTCGACCTGGTACCGGCCGGCGGTTCCCGACTGGCTCGAAGACTTCAACCGGGACGCCCGGACGCGTCACCTGTCGGACTCGGTCTGGCACAGCACCCTCCCCGCGGGCCTGGAACAGGTGGTGCCGCGGGGGGACCATGCCCCGTACGAGGCCGACGGGATCCACACGACCTTTCCACACCGATTCGACCAGGAGGCCGATGAATCGTCGCCCGAGGAGTTCAACGAGTGGATGGCGGAGAGGCCCATGGTGGACGCCGCCACCATGGCGCTGGCGATGACCGCGGTGCGCGAGCTGGGCCTGGGCGACGACGACATCGTGGACTACCTGAGCGTGTCGCTCTCCCAGGTGGACTATGTGGGCCACCGCTACGGCCCGCACAGCGTGGAGCAGTTCGACACGCTTCTGCGCCTCGACCGGCTGCTCGGCGAGCTGCTCGCCTTCCTGGACGACGAGATCGGTCCGGGCGGATGGGTGCTGGCGCTGAGCGCGGACCATGGAGTTCAGCCCGTGCCCGAATACCAGCAGGAGCTGGGGCAGCCGGGGCGCCGCGTGGGAGGCAGGGACTTCCGGGCCGCCGCCCGGCTCGTGCGGGAGGCGCTCCCGGACGCGGCGGGATCCGTGTCGGGGCCGGAGCAGGAGCGCATCGCGCAGGTGCTGGAGGAGTTGGACTTCGTCGCCGACGCCGTCACCCAGGCGGAACTCGCGGGCGAACCCTCCGCCGATTCGCTGATCCGGCTGCAGCAGAACTCCTACTTCGCCGGGCGCATGCCGGGGCCCATGCACCGCTACGGCGTCCACCTGGAAATCCGGCTCACCCCGGGCACGGTGGAATACACCGGGGGCGGAACCAACCACGGCTCGCCGTACTGGCACGACCGTCACGTGCCGCTGGTTTTCCTGGGAGCGGGGGTGCAGCCTGGCCGTTCGGACCTGCGCGTGCACTCCGTGGATGTCGCACCCACGCTGGCGGCGCTCGCGGGCATTCCGGCGCCGGCGGACCTCGCGGGCCGGGATCTGTTTCGGTAGCAGCGGCCGGCTCGCGACCGAAAGCGCCGGCTCCCCCGGAGCTCCCCCGGACGCGGCAGTCCGGGTTCGCCCGTCGCGTAGCCCTACCTGACTCTTCGCCGTGCGGCCCTGAGGAGTGCTATCCGGCGGTCGATCCCCAGGCCGGCAGCAGCGTCGACAGCCGTCTTCGCGACCTCGTCCCGCCGCGGGAGTGAATGCCGCAGCCGCAGGAGTGCCTCCTCGAACTTGAGCCGTGCCCAATGGGCGGGCTGGGATGTCTCGATCCGGCCGGCGATCTCGCCGACTGCGTCCACACCCTCGCCGACATCGCCCCGCCACTCGCACAGGTGAGCCTTGAACAGGGCGTACACCCAGGGATCCTCGAACCAGCTTTCCGGCGGCTCGGAGATGTGGTCCGCCATCTCGCGGGCCAGCTGCATGTCGCCTGATCGCCGCGCGGCCAGGCCGACGCCCGAATGGCTGATGATCCCCAGCGATCGGCCCATTCCGGGCGTCCAGAGTTGCCGGGCACGGGCGAAGTGCGCGGCTGCCCGGTCCGGCTCCCGCTCCTCCAGCGCCAGCTCTCCCAGCTTGCATTCCAGGGCAACATGCGATTCCCAGGTCTTTACGTTCGCCAGCACCCTCCCGGCCCTGGCAAACCAGGTGCTTGCCTGGTCGAGATGCCCGATCGCGCGGTATCCGGTACCGGCAGTGGCGAGGAGGTTGAAGTACTCCGCGAAATCGACGCCTGGCCGAGCAAGCGTCTCCCCAACTTCCAATGCCGAGGCGGCCTCCGCACCGGCGATCAGCCCCCGTACGCCCTGAATCGCAACAAGGCGCACCAGAGCCCGCAGCAGGTCATCCGGCGCACGATTGTGGCGCGCGATTGCGACCGCTTCACGCGCATGCTCGAGTCCCGCATCGAGGTCACCCTGATGATGGAGGGCGAGACAGGCATGAAGGGGACCGCGCGACCCTGGTTCAACCTGATCCAGCAACTTCCTGGCGTGAGCGGCGAGTGCCTCGGCTTCACGGCCCCGTCCTTCCCGCCTGTGGATGTGCAGCTCCAGATCGATCGCCCTGGCAGCGGCGATCCAGAGTCTCGCCTGCTCCGCGGCGTGTCCGAGCTCGCGGATGCGGACTACGGCCTCCTGCGAAGAGCAGGAGCCACCGCCCGCGAGGAGGTCGACGCGTTGCATCTCCGCAACAAGGGCGTTGGGGAGGTGTTGGACCTTGCGCAGCTGTGACGCTGCCTCGGCCAGCCGCGCCGGGCCGTCGTCGGTGTCCCGGCGCACATAGTGAAGGTGGGCCAGGCGTTCAGCCATCAAGGCGTGGACGCGGGGATTATGGATGTTTCGCCGGGCGAACGTGAAAAGCCTCGTTGCCTCCGCAAGAGCACCGGACCTCTCGGCGACGGTGGCGCCCGCCAGGGCGTGCCGGAAAGCCTGAACCGGCATTCCGGCATGATGATAGTGTGTCACCAGTTCCGTGGGCGGCACCGTGGTTTTCGCGTCTTCAAGATGACGCGCCACGCAACCGTGGGCCCATGTCCGGCGCGCGACTCTCATTTCATCGTAGACCACATGGCGGAGCAGCTGGTGGCGTACGGCAACCCCGCTCGGACCCCTTCTGGCCAGCCGGGACTGCTGCAGCTGGTCAAATGCCTCCACGCACGAGTCGCGCGCCCGGTCTGTCAATTCCGACAACCCGCCGACGCGCAGGGGACGCCCCAGGACACTGAGAAGCTGCAGCGTGCTCTCGGCGTTGTCGTCCAGTTCCGCCAGGCGGTCCGAAAACACGTCCGAGATGGACCGGGGAACCGGCACGAAGTCGTCGGGATCCAGGTTCGGCAGCCGCCGCCCCGCCAGACACAGCTCGGCGAGTTCCAGGAGGAAGAGCGGGTTCCGATCGCTCAACTCGACGATCCGGTCCCGCACCCCCTCTTCGATGCGACCATCCGCGATGGTGTCCACCAGCTCCGCGGCAGCTTCCCGAGACAGTTCACCGAGGGAGAATTCGGTCGGTCGCTCCGGTCCCCGCTGAAGAACCGAATCGCCCAGCAGCCGGCCCGCCGGATCCCCTTCGCGCACACTCTCCGTCTCGACCGCGAGCGTGACCGCCATCGGCGGGGTGGGCCGCCGCTGGGCCACGTACCGCAGAACCGCGGCGGAATCCTCGTCCACCCATTGGAAATCATCGATGAAGAGGATGGTAGGCTCGTTCCCGGCCAACAGGACAAGCAGCCGGCCGAGGGCTTCGATGTATCGCTGGTCGACCGGATGGGATGCGGCCGCAGGCGGTCCGTAGGGAGGATGCGTCCTGATTCGACGCTCCGTGAGGAGTTCCAGAACGATCGCGCGCCACGGTTCCGCGAGGCTGCGCAGGTCAGGGCCGATATCGGAGGACGCCAGGGCTTCGAGGACGGAGTTGAGGAAGTAGCGACGCCCGGCCATCGACGCCCGGCAGCGGAGTATTCGGATGCCCTTCCGCACAGCGGTCTTCAGGGATTCTTCAACGAGCCGCGTCTTGCCGGTGCCGCGCTCGCCCCGGATGACAGTCACGCGCAACCCGTCTCCGGATTGTGGGAGCATCGCGGCCGATAGTGCGGCGAGTTGCCTGGAGCGGCCGATGAGAGGAGGTTTCTCCGGCGCCTGCACCGAGACCACCCTGCGGGCCCGAGGGGGCAAGCCCCGGATGTCGTCAACGAGCGACAGCGTCTCTGTCTGCGGTACCCAGTCCCGGTTACCCGATTCGGAACGTTCCACGAAACTGTGGAAGGCTGCCTCCGCTTCGCGTACGCTTCCGGCCATGGCTTCGGCGCGAATCAACATGCGAAGAGCCGGTTCGTCATAGGGATTCAACGACAGAAGAGCACGAGCCGGTTGGGCCGCCCGTTTCCAGCGTGCCTGGGCGGTCAGGCGGGTCCACTGTTCAGCGGCAGCGTGTCGGAGCCGTGCCCGCAGCTCGAGCCTCGTGTTGTCGAGCCACTCGGAGAACGCGTTCGAGGGAGGTTTGGTCAGCTCCGAGAGAAAACCGAGCTTCAGCAGTTCCGCGGCTTCCATCAGCCGATTGTTCGAGATCGCCCTCACGGGGGCACGGTAGTCCGTCGCGATCGCCTTGCTCAGGTAGAGGCGGTGCCGCCTCTTGGCCACCAGTTGCTCGGGGAATTCCCGGTTCAGCGAGTAGATCAACTGACTGTTCCGGTGCCTCAGCCGACTGGAGAGCCCACGCTCCCAGAGCAAGTCGATGACCCGCGCCGTGGACACGCCGTCATCCGGCTCGGTTGCGAGCAGGCCGAGCAGAGCCCCTCGCTGGGGAGACAGGGAAAGGGTCACGGTGCCGACGATCAACACGGGACCGCCGAAGGTCACCAGCTGGAGAGAAGTGTGTTTGTTACCGTGGCCGGTTTCTCCATGACCGGCCATGGAGGGCCGTTCTGACATTTCTGAATGCCGCCTGGGTCACCTGGAGGCCGACCGTCGAATTGCTGTTCTCCTCGCGGGTCGGGTCGGATCTCGATGGGAACGGATAATGCGCCGCGCGCCGCCATGTGCACCGCCATGACGCAATTCGTGCGCCAACCCTCCAGTTGCCCTCTCCTTCTGCAGCCAGCACTCGATCAGCCATTCCCATCCCAGGCATCTGCGGGCGGTCGACGGTCGGACGCCGATCAGTCGGTTCATCTGGTTGCTCATCGCAAAGCCATCGGGATAGCCCAGGCCGCAGGCGACGGAGTGCAGGCTCTGCGAGGAGTTCTGAAGCCGGAGGACCGCGTGCAGAATCCGACAGAACTGCAACCAGTGGGACGGTACCGGCAGCCCCCTTGAAACGAAGCGGCGGCCCAGCGCGCGGCGCGACAGGTAGATCGTCCGCGACAGGCTGGCGATGGTGGTGAGATCGGTCGCCAATTTGACCGTGCGCCGAATGATGTCGCATGTCCCCCGGTCGACGTGCAGTCCCCTCCACGCCAGGTACTCGGTGAACTCGACCGCGAGGTCGGTCGGCGGCCGGCGCATGAGGGATTTCATGTCTTCCGGCTCGATATCGTCATGATGAGGAACGATGGCCGTCGGCCGACATCGCCCGATGATGTGCAGGAGGTCGGTCTCGGCCGTGAGCGCGGTAGCGGGCGGGAGGACGAGGATCAGAACGACGCCCGCCGGTCGTCGGCGTGCGATCTTCATGTTGTCGTCGAGGTCCCCCGTACCCAGGCGCCAGATCACCGCAGATCCCTTCAGTCCCCTTCCGGCCTCGATGAACTCGGCGGGTACCCTGAGAGGAACAAGATTCCGGTACGGGGCGGACAGGAGCAGGAACGGCGTTTGCGGCAAGTTCGGCGTGGACATGGGCGCTTCCTTGGGATGTTGAACGCGACGGACAACAGTAGTAACCCGCTTTCAGCACCCTATCAGCAAAGCGATGATGCAACGCGTTGGAGGGGCTTGGAGAACCGGCCGAGCCGCCTTCATCGCGCCATGCGCCGCCGGGCCGGCGACGGAGTGGCGTTGCATCCTCACTCGTTCGATGAACGGGGAGGCGATTACATAAATTACGTAAAATACGTAATTCACTGCCCGGCGAGCGTTGCGGCTGGCGCAATCCGGCTCAAGGCGGAATGATTCCAGTCCGGGTTGCCAGCCGGCCCGGACGCTATCCCGGGTCGATCCCCAGGCGGGCTGCAGCTTTGGCAGCTGTCTTCGCGACCTCGTCCCGCTGCGGGAGTGAATGCCGCAGCCGCAGGAGTGCCTCCTCGAACTTGAGGCGCGCCCAATGGGCGGGCTGGGATGTCTCGATCTGGCCGGCGATCTCGCTGACTGCGTCCACACCCTCGCTGACGACGCCGGCCTGGCGCAATTGGCAACGCTGGCCGACCTCGCGGATTCTCGGATGGTACCCCTCTCTGCTCAACTGCAGGTCACCGAGCGGCTTAAGTCCGATGCGAACATCGACGCCAGCGCATCCCGCTCGGCCGGATTCACGGACAGGCCGTACTTCTGCTTGACGACCAGGACTTGGGCGGCAAACCAGCCGGTGTTTCGCGATGGTTTCCAATCTGCCGCGTCCCTGTCCGATTTCTGTTGCCGGTTCACGTCCGGATCCGCAATGGTCAGGTTGGTTAGATCCCCGGCGAAAGTCCGAAACTGGGAGTCAGGCAGCCCGGAATCGTAGGCCTCCGCCAGCGCAACAATGTGCTCGATGTCGGTAGCCGCGGTTCCGTCGGCCCGGATGTCGAACAGCTTGCACGAATAGGGCGTATACACTTGTTCACCGGACTTGGGCAGCCCCTTGATGATTTCGTCCTCCAGCGAAGTGTACGCCGTGCCGAAGGCGTCTCGGTCATAGCCGGTACGCTCGGCTTCCTCGCAGACCGGCAGTCCCATCCATGTGGGCGAACCTGTCGGGCACGTCCTGTCCCCCGTTTGCGTTGGGGGTGTCGTCACGCGGGCGGGAACGTAGCCGCTGGCGTTCTGAGTGCTCTCACAGGAGATCCCGTCGTCGTCGCTGTCGCTCGATCTCCCGCGTTCCAGCCACTCGTAGATCAGCCCGGTTCCGTCCCGGCTGTCCTTGTAGGCGGGCAGTCTCAATCCGTCGTCCTTGTCCTTGGCCTCCGTGCAGGTCAGGTCGCCGTTCCCGTTGCCATCCCAGTAAGCGAACGTGTCTCTCGTGCCAGCTACCAGGAGGCTGGCGGAGGAGCTGATCGTGTCTGCGCCTCGGTTGACGGTCGCGGCAATCGTGGTGGTGCCACTGGCGGTTCCCGTGGCGGAGCATCCAAAGGAGGTCGCGGCGGCCGACGCGACCAAGGTGTCGGCGGGGGCGCACGTCCAAGCCGGTTCGACGTTGGGGTCTCCGCCGGCGATCTCGAGGGTGAATTGGACGGTCTGGCCTGTCTGGACGGTGTCGGCGGCGGGCGCGAGCGTGGCGGCGAGCGGTGGTGGGGTCACCCGGAGGCCGACAGAAGCGGTGGCAGTCGCCGTGTCTCGCGTGACGGTCGCGGCGATGGTGGTGGTGCCACTGCCCGTTCCCGTGGCGGAGCATCCAGAGTCCGTTCGGGCAGCCCGCGCGACCGCGGTGTCGGCCGATGCGCACATCCACGTCGGTTCGGCGCCGGGGTTGCCGCCAGTGATCTCGATGGTGAAATGGACGGTGTGGCCGGTCTGGATCTCGAGGGTGACCTGGACCTGGACGGCGTCGGCGGCGGGCGCGAGAGCGGCGGCGAGCGGTGGCGATAGATTGGGAGCAGTCGGGCTGCGAGTTCCTGATTCTGAACAGGCTACCAGCAAGCAGACGAGCAAGGCGATCGCCTGAAGTGGCAAAGCCCGCTGCATGCGCTCCCCTCGATGTTGGTGACGATCAGGTGGACGCCCGTCGCCACCTGTCCTCGGTGTAAGGTGAAGTGATCACCGGGCGGACATGCCCTTTTGGCGCTAGTGCCGCGAGGGGTGCAGCCTACTCTTCTAACGTCGGCGTGAGAGGCTGGGGCCTGCGCGCGGCGGCGGAACCTCAGGCTCACCAGGAACCGAGAAGCATGGGTGAACGATTGCGCATTGACACCGGGGCGCGCAAGCGTTTGGGGCTCGGATACTGCCGATCATTTCTCCGTTCAGCGCGCGGGTTCGGAAGACAGGTTGAGGATCACCTTGGCGTTCCCGGGGGCGCCCAGACACACAGGGAGGATGACGTGGACGAGTGGAGTAGCCCGCTTTCAACGGGAAGCATTTACACAAAATACGTAAAATACGTATTGACCACTTGATGAGCCTCCCGGCTGGCGAAACCGCCACCAAGGCGGAATGATTCCAGTCCGGGTTGCGAGCCGGCCCGGACACCAACCGGGAAACACGAAGCGGACGACGTCCAGGAGGTTTCAGATGAACCGCAGCACAAGCATGATCGCGATTGCGTTCGCCCTCGCCCTGGGGAGCACAGGACAAGGGGCGTCGACGCCTCTCGGAGCCCAGGAGGTGGGTCCCGCCAACGGCTCGCTGGTCGTTGTAGGGGGCGCCATGCAGGATCTGGACATCGTGCGCCGCTTCATCGATCTGGCTGGCGGCCCCGACGCCCCGATCGTCGTCATCCCTACCGCGGGCGGCGCGGCGGAATACGACCAGTTTTACCCCGGCCTGCGCCAGTTTCGGGCGGCGGGCGCCAACGACCTGACGGTCATCCACACCAACGACCGCGCGGAGGCCGACCGCGAGGCCTTCGTGAAGCCCATCCAGGAGGCCGCCGGGGTCTGGTTCCCGGGCGGGCGGCAGTGGCGGATCGCGGACTCCTATCTGGACACCCGCACCGAGGTGGAGCTCCACGCCGTGCTCGAGCGCGGCGGCGTCATCGGCGGCTCCTCGGCCGGCGCCTCAATCCAGGGGTCCTACCTCATCCGCGGCGACACCCAGACCAACGCCATCATGATGGGGGACCACGTCGAGGGGTTCGGCTTCCTGCGCAACGTGGGCGTCGACCAGCACCTGCTGCGGCGCAACCGCCAGTTCGACATGCTCGAGGTGATGGAAGCGATGCCCGACCTGCTGGGCATCGGCATCGACGAGAACACGGCGATCGTGGTTCAAGGCGATGAATTCGAGGTGATCGGCGAGAGCTACGTCGTCATCTACGACACCGGCGCGCAGATCGACACCGGCGGCGACTTCTACTTCCTGGCCCCGGGCGACCGGTTCAACATGGCTACCCGGGAAGCCCGGCGGTCGGCCAACACGGCGCGTCCGCTCGACCGCGTACAGCGGCGGCCGGGGGGTTAGCAGCCGACTCCAGCGACCACCACACGGTAACCACCGGCGACATGCCGGTCCTTATGTGGTGGTCGCTTCCTCACGCACCTGATCGGTTCGTTTGCCGGGCCGATCTCTGCCTGGATCGAACGGAATCCAACCACGGAGTAGAGCCATGAAGGTCGCAGATGCGATCAAGCAGATGTCGAAGCTGCCCTTGCAACGCATTGTGGACAGCTTCACCAAGGATTTCCCGAAGCCCGACGAGAACCAGGCTCGGGACATCATTCTGCGAAATGTCGAGGAACTCACCGACGGGAAACGAATCACTGCCGTTCTACAGTTCGACGGTCCCTTCAAGGACCAGATCCGGCAGATACTGATGCTGGAGGCGTTCGTGAACCGTCCCGACTGGTCGGCATCGGAGCAGGAAATCGTCGAGAGCCTGAGCCGCTTGGAGCAAGACGTGCTTGACGCCGCCGAAGCGGAAGACAGCCTGCGCTACGAGGATCCTGAGCGCATCGAAATCCTGAAGGATGTGCTCAGGGCGGCGCTGGACGACAAGCTGATCACGTTCCGCGAGTTGAACCTGCTGCGTACTCTCCGCGACAGCCTGGGCCTGTCCGAGGCCGTCTTCCGTATCGTGCTCGCCCAGCTTGATCACTTCCCCCAGCCAGGCAACATCTTGCATACGCCGAGCGAGTGCCGCGACGTGCTGAACAAGCTGCAGTGGGGGGGCATCGTCTTCCACTGCAACAAGGCCGACGGCGCGCCCTACGTGATTCCGGACGAAATCCGGGCTTCCGTGATGGACGCTCTCGGCCTGGAACTCGGGCTGCATGCGTGGGGCCTGCTCCTCGACGCCCTCACGGTTAGCCAGCTGAAGCAGACGCTCATCAAGAAGACACTCCCCTCTTCGGGCACGAAGGCGGAACTCAAGAGCCGGGTGATCTCCTCCGGCCTGAATCCCAGCCGAGTGCTGGGATTCCTGTCCAACCGGGACCTTCACAAGCTGTGCTCCTCGCTGCCGGGGGTTCCGGTGAGCGGCACGAAGGCGGAGCGAGTCCGGCGGATCATCGGGTACTTCGCCAATCTGATCACGAAGGAGGTGTCAGACGAAGCCTCCCCCGGCGAACGATTCTACAAGTACCTGCCGGAACTCGCCCGGCGCGACCGCGAGAATCTGCTGGCTAACCAGATCATCACCAAGGACATCGATATTGAGCGCGGCTTCGAGGCAGCCACCCGGTTCCTCTTCCAGTCAAGGCTGGGCGTCGAGTTGATGGAGATGAGTGGCAGCGAGCATCCCGATGGATGCATCCGATTCGGTGGGCGTCGGAGGAAGAGTGGGGACGTCCTGATGTGGGACAACAAGAGCACGGAAGCCACCTATTCCTTCCCGCCATCGCATCTCAAGCAGTTCAAGCGCTACATCCGTGACGCGAGTGACCCGGTAGCCTGCTTCCTGGTCATTGTCGCGAAGCCCGACGACTCCGCGATGGACAGGGTCTGGCAGCTCGCCTCCCAATGTGCCGGCACCCAAATTGCCGTGATCGCCGCCGAGGACCTTGGCTGGATCGCGGAAGAATGGTGGTCGCGCAATCCCGATGGCCGCATCAACCTCGAGGTTCTCAACATGACCGGGATCCTTAGTCGCCCGGTCCTCGAACAGCGGATGAGGCTATTCCTCTAGAGCCCCGAAGATGTTTGGTGAGGGCTCCCGGGTCGGTGATCCGGCCTGACCCGGCTCCAGCCCGAACGTCCGGCGGCCGGCGGAGATAGCGGGGCCACGCTTTGGCTCGAAGCCGACTGCTGCGTCGCCGGATCAAAGAGGCGTTAGCGAACCGCAGCAGGCTGGTCGCGAGACACACGAGGAGGTTAGTCAAGCGCCGCACATCCCTCATTGGCCGCAACCGCACTGGAATTCGCAAGGAGAGCGGATGACGAAGAAGCAGGAGTTCGACGAGATAAGCAACCAGTTATGGGATAGGGAACTCTGTGAACTACAGGATGTTTGGGCCAGCTACAACTACTTGTACGTCGAAGATCCAGAGCGAACAGTCAAGCTGCGGAGACCCGGTAAGGGCGGGTTTTTCTGGAACCTCGTCCAGGGTTGGATGGCCTCGCAAATCATCCTCTCAATCTCACGCCTCATGGATACGCCTGAGATACGAAAGCGCCGGAACCTGACGCTTGAGGCACTCCTCGACGACCCTCGGCTGTCGGATCAGTTGCGGTGCGAGCTGGGACGCGATTTGAAGAGCATTCGGAAGACGGTCAAGAAGATTCAACAGCACCGACACAGGGTTCATGCCCACAAGGACGAGCGCACCGCGCTCGGCCAGGAGCTTCTCCCGAAGCTCCAACTGGGCCAGATTGAGGATGTCATTGCAAAGCTCCAAGACATCCATCGGAGGCATCGAGCTGCGTGTCTGGGCAGCCATGTGGGGGAATACGGTACCCAGCCGCTCGGAGGCGTCGAGAAGGTGGTAACGCTCTTGGAGCAATCGGAGAGGGTTCGCCAGATCTTTGCTCATGCGAGGAGAAGCGATGAGGACAAGCTGCGGGACTGGGATAGGGCTCGGCACGAATTCTTCCCGATGAGGCCGTAGAAATCGCCGAACTGGACGTCAACTTACCTGCCCTGACTGCCCGCTCCCCTTGGTGGCCCTGGGCGCGGTCGCAGGCGACTCAGGCCTCGATGTCCATCGCGCTCCGAAGACGTCTCGTCTCGGCGTGGAGGTACAGCTCATCGTCCTGGGTAATGATTCGGGCGTGCATGGTGCAGACCCGGATTGGGTAGAGGCTCTGGAGTGATTCTTCGACCAAGGGCTTGCGCCGGAAAACCGAGGCAAAGACTTGGTCCCAATTGTCCTTTCGCACGATGATTGCACATAATCGGTGAAATCCGCATAAGCGATCAAAGGGTGTTTGGATTCACCTCCATCGAGTGCTCTTGCCTGCTTATCCTTCCATTGTCGACGCATGTCGCCGGGGACGCGACGCTTGATCCAGTTCTCTCCTACGATCTCCGTCATCCGCTGGTCGATGAAGGCGCGGAGATGTGACTCGAACCGTCGTCGCGGTACTCACTGACGAGTTCGCGGACCGTGACCTGCCGGGGTGCGATCTTCATATTCCGATGTCCCTTACGTAGGCTATGTCGGATAGGGGCGGTACATGGAGGTACATCTTCTCTTTCGGCGGTGTCCTCCGTTCCAGAACGATCC
Source organism: Longimicrobiales bacterium (assembly GCA_965208255.1). Taxonomy (GTDB): domain Bacteria; phylum Gemmatimonadota; class Gemmatimonadetes; order Longimicrobiales; family Gaopeijiaceae; genus BD2-11. The sequence goes on along the minus strand of OZ242324.1, from coordinate 4,231,151 downwards.
GGTATTCCTGTTCGAGCTGGTAGTCTCGCGTCTTGCGGAACGCGTAGCGTAAATGGGGTTTCTCGTCCCAAGACCTCTGTTCTCTCGCGGTGCGTGCAGTAGGATCGTAGTACTCAACCGGTCCAGCAAACAGCCAATCCTCATCCGTCGCCGCGTTCCTTAGGCGCTGAAAGAAGGTTAGCCCATCTGGGATAATGACACACTTCTCGCCGAATTTTCTGTTTTCCTTGACCAAATGCGTAACGTCGACAATCGGGGCGCATAACGATTCACGGAGACCCGCGAAACTGCACACGTATAGGAATTCCGACTCGGGATACGTGAGTTTACTGGTCGAAGTGCCGTGACCTTGATCAGCAGAAAGTGGCAGCAGCTGGATGCCACCTACCCACGATATGGTGTTCTGGAAGTCACCGACCTCTACAAGGGCACCTTCGTTCGCATCTTCTCTCGGCTCGCCGGTGCCGCGGTATCCCAACAAGTGCCCAAAGCGAATGCGTCCAGCCATGAACTCATCCGCGTACTCGGCTTTGCTAAAGAACCGCAAGAGCAGCAGCGCACCTCGTTCTCGAAGTCTTTCGATAGTCTCTGGCGGCAGTGCAAGACCACTGAAGTCGATCCTCATACATCGACGTCCTTACGGCGGATGACGATGCGAGCGTAGGTCGGCTTTCCGTCTACGGCGCTGTCCTTGTCTTTGATGAGCCCGTCCAGTTTGACGGGAACCGTGCTGTCAGCCCGCAGATCATCAGCGTTCAGCAACTCGAACTGCTCCGGGTTGTGTTTGTCTAGGAACGTGATCGGCACGGCCCATCTGGAGCCGAGGCCCGGCAGGGGCTGGCACTCGCTGCGGCGGAAGTTCGCTTCCGACCTGATGGACCAGCCGTTGAAGGTGCTCTGCCAACTCGGCGGCTGGAAGACGGCCAAGACAGTGCTTCGGTGTTATCAGAGGGCCGACGAAGGACAGCTTTGGAAGGCTCTGGACGATCGCCGCCGGGCTCGCGGCTGAGATCGAGAATGGCGGGAGTCATTCAGCGGGAATCCGGGATGCCAAAGACGCAACTGCAGGCACCGCACGAAGATGCGAATCTACAACCACATGCCAGCCCGGCGCCTCGCCCCCCCATCGGTGCAGGCGCGGTTTCATCCACGGGAGGTTAGCCCCCCGACCCCGCCGCCTCGGCCAGCGCCGCCAGCTCGTTGTCCAGGATGTCACGGAAGAGCTGGATGGGAAGAGCGCCCTGGACGGGGTATCCGTTGATCAGGAAACTCGGCGTGCCGCGCAGGCCCAGCGCCCGGGCGGCCCGTCCTCCGTCGGCGATGCGGTCTCCGGGGCGCTCCTCGGCGATGCAGGACTCGAACTGCTCCGAGTTCAGCCCCAGCTCGGCGGCATAGCCGAGGAAATGCGGCATGGGATCGCCGCTGCTCTTCCACGTTCCCTGATCCTCGTACAGCCGCTCGAGCATCGGTTCGAACTCGTCCTGCTCACCCGCGCACTCGCCCGCGAGCGCCGACATGTCTCCGTGCGGAAACATCCCGGTCACGATGGGGATGTATTTCCACAGCACGGTTCCGGCGTCCATGTACTCCTCCTGGAGCACCGGGAAGGTCTCTTCGTGGAACTTGCGGCAGAAGCCGCAGCCGAAGTCGCTGAGTTCGGCGATGCGAAGCGTTGCGTCCGGATTCCCGAAGTCGTAGCCCAGGGTCGGAAAGTCGATCTCGGCTCCGGGAAGCGTTTCGGGAGGTGTGGTGAAGAGGCTCCGGGTGAGGGGCTGCGTGGATTCGCCCTCGTCCGGAGGATTCGCGTCGCCTTCTCCGCTCGCGCAGCCGGTCGCCAGCGCAAGAACGAGCGGGAGCATGGCCCGGCGACGGAACCGTGCGGCGAGCCGGTTGCCGGCAAACGGCGTGGGGTGGTGTAGCTTCATCGTCACGTACCGATCCTGTCCGAAGTGAGTGTGGAAAGGTAACGTGGTCACCGGCGGCGCAGGAGACTCACGATCAGCACCCCCACCCCCACCCCGAGCAGCAGGGAACCGGCCAGCGCGCGCCCGCTCCATCGGCGAGGCTCGTGGAGTGCGGCCAGCTCCGGGTCGTACGCGGCGAGCGCCGGGGATGGAACCAGGTCCGTCGGCTCACCGGCGAGGGAGCACGCGGCGCATTCGGCAAGCCCGCGGTCGCGGGCCGTGCGGTTGCCGAAGCTCATGAGTGAGCCGCAATCGGGGCATGTGCCGTCGGCGGGCGCCGGCTCGATCATGCCGTAGAGGGCGCCCTTGGAGAGATCGAGTCGCTCGGCGATCCCGTTTACGCTCTCGTCGGAGTCCCAGTACATGCGGTTTACCCGCTTCACCAACTCAGCCTGTCCCATGGTCATCGATACTGGTCCTCCGGCTGCCCTTGACCCGGTTCGCGGCAGGCGAACAGAATAGCCCCGCCCCCATCAACATGCGAACAAACCGGAGCCCCATGTCCCCAGCATCGACGGGAGGCTTCCTCTCGATACCCGTGGCGCACGGCCTGCTGGAGGCTGTGCTGCGGCATCCCCAAGCGTCTCCGCGCGGGGCCGCGGTCATGTGCCACCCGCATCCCCTGCATGGGGGCACCATGCACACCAAGGCCGTGTACCGCGCCGCCCAGGCCATGACCGAAGCCGGGCTGGCGGCGCTCCGCTTCAACTTTCGCGGCGTGGGGCGCAGCACCGGCTCCTTCGATGGTGGAATCGGCGAGGCCGAGGACGCGCGCTCGGCGCTGGAGCACGTCGAGCGGCTCTTTCCCGGCCTGCCGCTGGTGGCCGGTGGATTCTCGTTCGGGTCGGTGGCCGCGCTGAGGGCGGGCGCCGCCCACGGGCGCGTGGCGGCAATGGTGGGCGTGGGGCTCGCCTTCGACCGCTACGACTACGGCTTCCTGGCGGACGCGCGCTGCCCCGTGCTCATCGTTCAGGGCGAGTGCGACGAATTCGGTTCCGGAGTCCGTGCCATGGAATTCGCCCGGCAGCTGGCGGGTCCGGTGGAAGCGGTCGTCATCCCGGGAGCGGACCACTACTTTCACGGGCACTTCGACGAATTGCGCCGCGGCATACGGGAGTTCCTCACCCGGCCGGCGGTCGCCCGGGCGCTGGAACAGAAACGGGTCGAGACACGATGAGAGATCGCAGCCGCATCGTCGGCAACCTGGAGGCCATCTACACCAGCGCCTTCAGCAAGGCCGAGCGCGAGAACGACCGCGCCGAGATGGACCGGCTGGACTTCGCCTTCCAGCGCGACCAGCTATACCTGGAAACGCTGCTCGACATCCGGGAGCTGCTCCTCCCCGAAGCCGAGGGCGCCGTCGAAAAGGCCACGAGCCTGATCGACAAGGCCAAGGTCATCAGGAGGGTTGTCAAGCTCAGGTAGCCGGCTGCGGATGAAGATCTACACCAGACGGGGGGACAAGGGAGACACCGGCCTGCTGGGAGGCGGGCGGGTCGCCAAGGATGATCCCCGCCTGCACGCGTACGGCACCGTGGACGAACTCAGCTCCTGCCTCGGGCTCGCCCGCAGCCGGACCGGGGTTCCGGCCACCGCCGCCCGGCTGGTCCGGATCCAGCGGGATCTCTTCGCCATCGGCGCCTCCCTCGCCCGTCCACCGGCTCCCGAGGGGCGCAAACAGCCCGCGGTGCCCCCGGTTCCGGCCGAACGCGTCGGCGAGATGGAGGAATGGATGGACGAAGCGGACGCCGACCTGCCCCCGCTGCGCAACTTCATCCTGCCGGGAGGCACGCCGGCCGCCGCGACGCTGCACCTCGCCCGCTCTGTGTGCCGCCGGGCCGAGCGGGTCACCGTGTCGCTTGCCGCGCGCGAAGCCGTCGACGAGGGAATCGTCCCATACCTCAACCGGCTGTCGGACCTGCTCTTCGTGCTGGCGCGGCTCGAGAACCACGCTGCCGGCGTCGCGGACGAGACCTGGGAGAAGTGAGTCCGCTCCGGGCGGGTGAGGTCACAAAGGCGACGGCCGGGCACGGGCGCGGCCCTGCCGAGGGGCGTGGTCCTTGCAACCCCTATCGGCTTCCTGCATCATTTAGCGCGATATTGAGCCGGAACCACGCTCGGCGGGTCCGCGGGGAGGACGTCGGCAACGCGCCATGTCCGGCGGCGCTCCGAGTCTGAGGAGAGACCATGACATACATCATCACGGAGCCGTGCATCGGAACCAAGGACGCCAGTTGCGTCGAGGTCTGTCCGGTGGACTGCATCTACGAAACCGACGACCAGTTCCTCATCCATCCGGATGAGTGCATCGACTGCGGAGCGTGCGAGCCCGAGTGCCCGGTGCAGGCCATCTTCCCGGACACGGATGTCCCTGAGGAGTGGACGAACTACATCAAGAAGAACACGGACCACTTCGGCTGATCGGCCGAAACAGGCTGATCGCCGGGCGGGATGACCGCGGTCCGAATGGTCACCTCGCGCGCGAACGCGGCAGGGGAGCCTTCAGATGATCAGATGCCCAGTTCCCGCAACTGCTCCCGGGGGAGCGCTCTCCGGTAGGCATCCCTGGCCCGAGTGCGGTGCCGCGAACGGGTGCCGACGAGAATGAGGGTAGCCACGGCAGCGGCACCCAGCAGGCCAACAGTGAAGGCTCGGATGATCCCCTCCCCACGTTTCAGATCCATGTACCCACCAGCCTTTCCGGTTCTCTTGTAGCACGAATCGTGCCTCTCGGTATATGAGCTCCAGTCTCAGCCCAGGAGGGCGATCTTCCCACTTCAGGCCCACTTCCGCGCATTTTGGCGGGCGCGTGGAATCGGAAAACCGGGAATGACGTTTCCGGAGCCACTGAAAACTGATGCCGGCCGAGGTCAAGGCCTGCCGTACTTCCCGGCGTGGCACGCGGCCCGCCTGGATCCGACTATTGGAGCTTCCCGATGACCTCGCAGAAGAGCGCGGACAGTCGCGCCAGCGAGGGGGACGCGCTCGCGCTTGCGCGCCTCCTGGTGGCCGTTCCATCCGTCAATCCGCGTATCGAGGGGTCCGGAAGCGGAGAAGCGGAGATCGCCGCGTGCGCGGCGGAGTTGCTCGAAGGCTGGGGATTCGACGTCTCGCTGAGCGAACCCGAGCCGGGCCGGCCCAACGTGGTCGGGCGCATTGGTGACGGGCCTCGCAGCCTGATGTTCAACGGCCACCTGGACACGGTCGGCGTGGAGGGCATGACCATAGATCCGTTCGGGGCCGAGGTTCGGGACGGACGCCTGTGGGGACGCGGGTCGTGCGACATGAAGGGTGGGGTGGCGGCCCTGTTGAGCGCCGCGGCCGCGCTGGCGCGCCGGGGACCGCCGAATGAGCTCATCGTCGCCCTGACCGCCGACGAAGAGCACGCCAGCACCGGAATGGCGGGGCTTACCGGGGCCGGCGTGGGGGCCGATGCCGCGGTGGTGTGCGAGCCGACCGGGCTCGCGGTCATGCCCGCCCACAAGGGGTTCGTGTGGGTCGAGGCCGGCTTCGCGGGCCGTGCGGCGCACGGCTCGAGGCCCGATCAGGGGGTGGACGCGATTCTTCACGGCGCCGAGTTCCTGGTCGCCATGGCCGAGTACGAGGAGAGCCTGTTCGAGCGGACGCCGCATCCCCTGCTGGGCTGGGGGTCCATTCACGCGGGGACGATTGCCGGGGGGGCCGCCCCGTCGGTCTACCCGGAGCGCTGCGAGGTGGTGGTGGAGCGGCGAACCCTTCCCCACGAGTCGCCCGAGACCGTGATGCAGGAGCTCGCGGCCGTGGTGGCGGGGCTGGGGGAGGAGGCGCGTTCGGGCGCCGCGCTGCGGATGACGCTGGAGCGTCCGGGCACCGAGGTGGCGGAGGGGTCGCCGCTGGTGCAGGGACTGCTCAAGGCGATCGCCGCCAGCGGAAGGGACCCGACCATCGAAGGCATGACCGCCTGGGTCGATGCCGCCTTCCTGAACCAGTCCGGGACTCCGGCCGTATGTTTCGGACCCGGGTCGATCGCGCAGGCGCACTCCGCCGACGAATGGATCGCCGTCGACGAGATCGAGGCGTGCGCGCGCATCCTGGAACGGTTCGGCCGGGAGTTTCTGTCCGGAGGAAGGTAGATGAAGAACGACCCACAGGCCGGTGGCAAGGGACTGGACGAGGTGCGCCAGGCCACCATCGACCGGTTGTGCGAGCGGTTCGCGGAGGATCGCCTGTCCATGCGCGACTTCGAGCAGCGTCTTGATCTCGCGCACCGGGCCACTACGATCCGCCAACTCGGGTCGCTGGTAGCCGATTTGCACCCCGGCGCCTCGCCGCCGGCGCGCGGAGGCCCCGCTACGTCGTTCCCCGCGAGCCTGGACCGGACCGCGAACGTGGTTCCTCGGGAAGAGGTGCCGGCGCGGCAGTTCCTGGCGGGCATTCTGGGGGCCAGCACGCGGGGCGGCTCCTGGGTTGCGCCCCGCGAGATGTATGCGGTCGCGCTGATGGGAGGGGTGGAACTCGACTTTCGGGAGGCCGGCTTCGGGCCGGGCGTTACCGAGGTCAGCGCGTTCGCCCTGTGGGGCGGCGTGGACGTCATCGTCCCCCCGGGCCTCCAGGTCGAATGCAGCGGCGCGGGCATCATGGGGGGGTTCGAACGCAAGACCGACGAGCTCGCGGTCGCATCCATGGGTTCCCACGGCCCGGAGTCGCCCGTGTTGAGGGTGAACGGCGTCGCTCTGATGGGTGGCGTGACTGTGAGCACGCGCCTGGCGGGCGAAAGCGAGAGGGAGGCGAACCGCCGCCGCAAGCTCGCGCGGAAAGCGCGCCGCAAGGAGCTCCGCGGCAAATGAGGGAGCTGGCGCTGGTGTCAGTGCAGATGGATCTCGGCGCCGGGCGGCGCGGCGTGGACATGGGGCCGTCGGCAATCCGGATCGCCGGGCTGCGCAATACCCTGGAAGGACTGGACTACCGCGTTCGCGAGATGGGAACGGTGGTGGCGACCGATCCCGAACGCACCGAGCAGCGGGACCTGCACGCGCGCTACCTGCCCGAGGTCGAATCGGTATGCCGCCGGGCCCGGGACCTGGTCGAGGATGCGCTGGTGCGGGGGTGCATGCCCCTCGTGCTGGGCGGCGACCACAGCATCGCCATGGGATCCGTGGCGGGCGTCAGCCGCTTCTACGCGCGCAGCCGGGAGAGGGTCGGGCTCATCTGGGTGGATGCGCACTCGGACATGAACACGCCCGAGACCAGCCCGTCCGGCAACGTGCACGGGATGCCGCTGGCGGTGCTGACCGGCCACGGGCCGCAGGTGCTGAGGTCGCTGGCGGACAGGCACCCCGCGGTGCGGCCGGAGAATGTGAGCATGATCGGCGTGCGCCAGATCGACCCGGCCGAGCGGGAGGTGGTCATCTCAACCGGCGTGCGCGTGTTCACCATGTCCGAAGTCGACGAGCGCGGCATCGCCCCCTGCGTGGACGAGGCGATCGCGCGGGCTGGCGCGGGCACCGCCGGGTTCCACCTCTCCTACGACCTGGACAGCCTCGATCCCATGATCGCGCCGGGGGTGGGCACGCCCGTCCCCGGCGGGCTGACCTTCCGCGAAGGACACCTGATCTGCGAGAAGGTGGCCCGGTCCGGACGGCTCCTCAGCCTGGAAGTGGTGGAGCTCAACCCCGTGCTGGACGCCCGCAACCGCACCGCGCAGATGGCGGTGGGGCTGATCGCCTCGGCGCTGGGTCAGACGATCCTGTAGAGGGAGCGCCGCCCGCCCCTCGACGGGCCGATGGGCGCCCCCGGCGTCCTACGCGCAGTGTTCGTCGAACGCGCTGCCCAGCTCGGCCGCGATCTGGTGGGCGGAATGCCCCTCGATCTGATGCCGCTCCATCATGTACACGAGGTCGCCGTCCTTGAACAGCGCGACCGACGGGGACGAAGGCGGATAGCCGGCGAGGTAGTCGCGCGCCCGGGCGGTGGCATCCATGTCCTGACCGGCGAAGACGGTGGTCAGGAGCTCGGGACGGTTCTCGTGCTCAAGCGCGAGGGCGACGCCGGGCCGCATGGCTCCCGCCGCGCAGCCGCAGATCGAGTTCACGACCAGCAGCAGGGTGCGGTCTTCACCGTCGACGACCGCCTCGACCTGGTCGGGCGTGCGCAGCTCCTGAAAGCCCATGCGGACGAGCTCCGCGCGCATGGGGGCAACAATCATCTCGGGGTATGGCATCGCGAAATCACTCCGATCGCTGGGGACAACACGGGACGGGACACGGGTCGGCGACGGCGTTTTGCGGATCGCCGCTGCAGACATCCCTATGGGCGGAAAGTAACGAGGAGCGAACTGTCGCCTCAAGTCCTGGTACTATTGCTGGCATGGCAGTCGCGGGTCCAGGTTTCCTGAGCCCCCGCAGGGGGCCCGGGGGCTTCCGCAAGGGTGTCCCCTCCCGGGCATCGGCTGCTGCTGCGCCTCTGTCGCCCAGGAAATCGCACAAGCGGGAGGCTGCCGGAGTCGCATGGTGAAGGCCACGACCTGCATCGTTCATCTGCGCGTGAACGGAGACGACTACGCGCCGGGCGTCCCCGCGCACTACACGCTGCTGGAGACGCTGCGCTACGTCATCGGGCTCACCGGCTCCAAGCAGGGCTGCGACAAGGGCGATTGCGGGGCGTGTACCGTCATCCTCGATGGTGAGCCTCATCTGGCGTGCATCACCCCGGTCCTGGCGGCGGAAGGGCGCGAGATCCGCACTGTCGAAGGGCTCGCCGGCGCAGGGCGCGCGCACCCGGTTCAGGACGCCTTCGACCTCAACGGGGCGGCGCAGTGCGGCTTCTGCACACCCGGCATCCTGTGCTCGGCGGTCGCCCTTCTGGAGCGCACCGATGCCCCGAGCCGGACGGAAATCCGGGAAGCGCTCGCCGGCAATCTCTGCCGCTGCACCGGCTACACCAAGATCTACGACGCCGTCGAGGCTGCTGCCGCGGTGCTGCGAAGAGAGGGGGGCGGAACGGAGACGGGCGGAATGGAGACCGGCGAATGAGCGGACGGCCGCGGCGTGACCCGGCCCTGGGGGAGCTTCCTCTGTGGGCGGAAACGGGCGACGGGTCCGAGCCGGATTTCCAGGTGGGGTCCGGATTCACGTTGATCGGCAAGCCACAGCGCAAGGTGGACGGCCTGGCCAAGGCCACGGGCAAGGCGGCGTACACCGACGACATCTCGCTCCCGGGCATGCTGCACGGCAGGATTCTGCGGAGCCCGCATCCTCATGCCCGCATCCTCTCCATAGATGCCTCCCGGGCGCTCGCGCTCGAGGGCGTGCACGCCGTCATAACCGGCCGCGACATGCCGGTCCGCTACGGCATCATTCCCTGGACGCCCGACGAGTATCCGCTGTGCGTGGAGCGGGTGCGCTATATCGGGGACGGGGTGGCGGCCGTGGCGGCCGTGGACGAGGACACCGCGATCCGGGCGCTCTCGCTGATCCGCGTCGAGTACGAGGAGCTGCCCGCCTGTCTGGATCCGGCGGAGGCGCTTGCGGCGGATGGCAGCGTGGAGCGTCCCTTCATCCACGAGCCCCGCCGGGAGGGGCGGAACGGCAACGTCACCAAGCGGGTGCAGCTCAGCTTCGGCGAGGTGGACGAGGGCATGGCGGGGGCCGATGTGGTGGTTGAGGGCGAGTACTTCTTCGAGGGCACCACCCACACGCCCATCGAGCCGCACTGCGCCATCGGCCGCTACGACGAGAACGGGCGGCTGACGGTGTGGTCGGCCACCCAGGTGCCGCACTACCTGCACCGCGAGCTGGCCTCGGTTCTGGGGCTGGATCCCGCGACCATCCGGGTCATCCAGCCGCCCGTGGGCGGGGCGTTCGGCGGCAAGTCCGAGCCCTTCGACCTGGAGTTCTGCGTCGCCCGCCTAGCCATGGAGACGGGGCGTCCGGTCAAGATCCTCTACACGCGTGAGGAGGTGTTCTACGCCCACCGCGGGCGGCATCCCTTCCACATGAAGTACCGGACCGGCGCCGACGAGGAGGGCAGGCTGCAGGCGGTGGACGCCGAAGTGGTGCTCGACGGGGGCGCCTACGCGTCCTTCGGGCTGGTGACGACGTATTACGCCGGCCAGCTGCTCACCGCGCCCTACGCCATGCCCGCGTATCGCTTCGATTCGACGCGCGTCTACACCAACAAGCCCGCGTGCGGCCCGAAACGCGGCCACGGCTCGGTGCAGCCGCGTTTCGCCTTCGAGGTGCAGCTGGATAAGCTGGCCGAGAAGCTGGGGATGGACCCCATCGAGCTCAGGCGCGTCAACTTCATGGGCAGCGACACGCGCACGGTCAACGAGCTGCGCGTCACCTCGAACGGCTTCCTCGAGTGCCTGGACGCCGTGGAGAAGGCCAGCGGCTGGCGGGAGCGCTATCGCCGGCTTCCGCCGGGGCGGGGGCTTGGGGTCGCCGGGTCGTGCTATATCTCCGGGACCAACTACCCGGTCTATCCCAACGAGATGCCGCAGTCGGCGATCCAGCTGCAGGCGGACAGGTCGGGACGGGTGGCGGTGCTGAGCGGAGCGTCGGAGATCGGCCAGGGCTGCGATTCCATGGTGGCCTACATCACCGCGGAGGAGCTGGGCGTGCCGCTCGAGTACGTGCGGGTGTTGGCGGGGGACACCGACTTCACGCCGGTGGACCTGGGCGCGTATTCGTCGCGCATCACCTTCATGCTCGGGAATGCCTGCATCGACGCCGCCCGCAAGCTGCGAAGGAAGGTGCAGGAGGCCGTGGCGGCCGACGAATGGGAGTGCCGGCCGGGCGAGGTGCAGTTGGCGGGCGGATGGGCGTATTACGCGCCGGACACGGGCCGCAGGATGCCCATCGCCGAGGCCTTCAACCTGGCCGAGGCACGCTTCGGCACGCTGGGCGCCACCGGATGGTACAACACGCCGCGCGACAATCACGGCGACTACCGGGGCGGGACCATCGGCGCCTCGCCGGCGTACTCCTTCACGGCCCACGTGGCCGAGGTCGACGTGGACGCCGAGACGGGCGTGGTGGACGTGGTCAGGATCTGGGTGGCGCACGACTGCGGGCGCGCCCTGAACCCCTTGCTGGTGGAAGGCCAGATGGAGGGGTCGGTCTACATGGGCTTCGCCGAGGCGCTCATGGAGGAACACATCTTCAAGTCCTCCCGGCAGGGGCGCGCCGGGCTCCACAACGCGCCCTCGCTCCTCGACTACCGCATCCCCACCAGCCTGGACACCCCGGAAATCGAGTCGCTGATCGTCGAGTCGATCGATCCGGAGGGCCCCTACGGCGCCAAGGAGGCGGGCGAGGGACCGCTCCATTCCTCGATCCCGGCGATCGCCAACGCCATCTACGACGCCACCGGAGTGCGCATGGACCGTCTGCCCTTCTCGCCGCCGAATGTGTGGAGAGCCATCCAGGAAGCCGGGGGCCCGAAGGCGCTGAAGCCGCCCCGGCGAGGGGCCGCCCCGCTACCGGAAACGGCGAGGGTCGACACCGCTGCAACCGCGGGAGTGGGTTGATGCGCCTGGCGGGATGGACCACGGTCGCCGCAGCCGTTTTCGCCGTCGCATCCTGCGATTCCGGCGATTCCGGGTCTGCCGCCGAGGAGGCCCGCCTGCTGGCGATGTCCGAAGGGACGGCGGAGGACTGGGGCATCGTGCGCTCCACCCTCGCCCGGGCCTGGGACGAGGAGCTGCACCGCCTCCCGCTGGGCGAGACCATGGCGCGCATCGGGGTCACCTTCGTGGGCACCGCGTACGTGCCGCAGACGCTCGAGGTGGAGGGGCCGGAGCGGCTGGTCATCAACCTTCGCGAACTCGACTGCGTCACCTTCGTCGAGAACGTGCTCGCGCTGGGCCGCTTGGTTCATCTCCACGACCCGTCGGTGCTCGACGACGAGGAGCGGCTGCGCGGCGAGTACCGCCGGCTGCTCACCGAGATCCGCTACCGGAGAGGCAGGCTCGAGGGCTATCCCAGCCGGCTGCACTACTTCTCCGAATGGATCGCCGACAACGAGGCGCGCGGGCTGGTGCGCGATGTCTCCAGGGAGCTGGGCGGCACGACGGACGACACCCCGATCGACTTCATGTCGACGCACCCGGACGCCTACCGGCAGCTCTCCGAGCCCGGCGCGGTCGACGAGATCGCCCGCACGGAGGCCCGGCTGAGCGCGCGGCCGCGCTACTACATCGGCGAGGAGCACATCGAGGAAGCGGCTCCGGGCATCGCGGATGGAGACATCATTGCTGCGACCTCCACGGTGGGCGGCCTCGACATCGCGCATACCGGGCTGGCGCTGGTGCGTGACGGCAGCGTGTTCCTGCTGCATGCCCCCCTGGTCGGGTCCGAGGTCCAGATCAGCGAGGTGCCGCTTTCGGCGCGCGTGCAGCGTATCGGAAGCCAGGACGGGATCATGGTGGCCCGGCCCCTGGACCCGGGCGTGGCCGGCGGGGATCGCTGAATGCTGCGCCTGCCCCCGTTCCGGTATCACCGGCCCCGAACGGTCGATGAAGCCGTGGGGCTTCTGGACCGCTGGGGGCGCCGCGCGATGCCGGTCTCGGGGGGCACCGACCTCATTCCCAACATGAAGCATCGGCTGTTCACCCCCGACCACCTGGTCGCCCTCAAGCAGATTCCCGGCATGAGGGGGTTCCGGCGCGCCGGCAGCGCCCTGGTGATCGGCGGCGCGGAGACGCTGGCCTCGGTGGCGCGGCATCCGGAGGTGCGGCGCCGGTTTCCGTCGCTGGCTGCGGCCGCCGGGCAGGTGGCGGGGCCGCAGCTGCGCAACATGGGCACCCTGGGAGGCAACATCTGCCTCGACACCCGCTGCACGTATTACAACCAGACCGAGTTCTGGCGCGATGCGCTCGGGTACTGCCTGAAGAAGGATGGAGACGTCTGCCACGTCACCCGGGTGGGGAAGAAGTGCGTGGCGGCGCATTCGGCGGATACCCCGCCCGTGCTCATGACCCTGGGCGCGACCGTCGAGCTGGCCGGGCCGGAAGGACGCCGGCAGTTCGGCCTGAACGACTTCTTCCTGGCGGACGGCATCTGGAACAGCCGCAGGAAGCCGGGGGAGGTCGTGACCCGGGTGCGCATCCCGTTTCCCTCGCGCGAAAGCCGCGCGGCGTACACCAAGCTGCGCCAGCGACGTTCGATAGACTTCCCGCTGCTGTCGGTTGCGGTCTCCGCCGACTTCCAGCGCTCGGGACGGGTCTGCCAGATCATGGGCGTGGTGACGGCGCTGGGCGCCCGTCCGCGGCTGCTGACAGGATGGGCGCGAATCGCTCTGGGCCACGTGCTCTCCGATCCGGTGATCGAGGCGCTCGCGGAGCGGGCTCATCGCCAGTGCCATCCGCTGGAGAACGCGATCGTCGACCGGGACTGGCGGCGCGCGATGGTGCCGGTGCAGGTTCGTCTCGCCCTCAGGGCGCTGCGCAGGGAGAGCCAACCCTGAGCACAGGCCTCCGGCCAACCCGTACCGAGTGCTACCGGCCTCGAAACATCCGTCGCTCAGCCGCGGGTCCTCGGTAAGGCCAGCCGCTCACCTCAATCCGCATCCGACCAACCGCGAGCCAGCCATGCGCGCCGTCCGTTTCCACGTTTCTCTCCCCGGGTACCTGATCGCCAAGTCGCTTGGGCGGGTGACCGACTGGGCGCTCTTCGGGACCGCCGGAGGCGTCAAGCTGGAGAAGTTGCCCGCCCCCGCGCTGCCCGGGCCTTCGTGGGTGGGGCTGGAGGTGCTCGCGAGCGGCATCTGCGGCTCGGACATCAGCAACGTGACCTATGCCGCCAGCCCGTCGATGGAGCCCTTCGGTTCCTTCCCGGCGGTGCTCGGGCACGAGATCCTCGCGCGAGTGGTGGAGACCGGGCCGCGGGTGCGGGGGGTGGAGGTGGGCCAGCGGGTGGTGGTGGACCCGATGATCTCGTGCACCACCCGCGGGTTCGGTGCGGAGGACCACTGCCGGTCGTGCGACGCGGGGCTCCATTCCACGTGCGAGCGCGCGGGGGAGGAAGGCCCGGCGCGCGAAGACGGCAGCCGTGTGGGGCGTGGCCTCACCATCGGCTACCACGGCGATCTGCCGGGGGGCTGGGGGGAACGCATGGTGGCGCACGAGAGCCAGTTGTTCCCGGTTCCGGACGCCATCCCCGATCGCCGCGCAGTCCTGACCGAACCCGTCTCCATCGGGCTGCACGGCGCGCTTCGCAGCCCCCCGCACCCGGATGAACCTGTCCTGGTGATCGGGAGCGGTCCCATCGCGCTGGGGACCATCTGGGCGTTGCGTGCGCTGGGCTTCGACGGGTTCCTGCTGGGCCAGACCAAGCGGCGGCACGAGGCGGAGCTGGCGCGCGCGTTCGGCGCCTCCGAGGTGGTGTCGCCGGGCCTGGAGGCCCGCAACGCGCTGGTCGACACCGGGGCGGTGGCCTATCAGCCCATCGTGGGCCCGGAGGTCTTCGAGCGCGGGGGGTTCCCGCTCATCTTCGACTGCGTGGGCAGTGCGGGCAGCCTTGCCCAGGCGCTGAGCTTCGCTTCGCCGCGGGGACGCGTGGTCATGCTGGGATGCGCCGGCCAGAACCGGCTCGACCTCACCTGGATGTGGGCCCGGGAGCTGGAGCTCAAGGGATACGTGGGCTACGGCCGGGAGCGCTGGAGGGGCGGGACCCGCCACACCATGGCGATCGCGCACGAGCTGATGGAGGAGACGGGCACCCCGCTGGAGAAGATGGTGACCCACGTCTTCCCGCTGGGACAGTTCCGCACGGCGCTGGGCGCCGCCGCCAACCATCGCGCGAGCGGCGCGGTGAAGGTGGTGCTGGAGCCCTGAGCTCCGAGCATCGGAGAGGCGGGGTCGGCGTTACCGGCCGTCCCACTCTGATGCTGGCGACGCTGCCCGGACCCGCTTCGCGGCCTCCTGCAGCGCGTCGAAGCCGAGCAGCGCGCACTTGATGCGCACCGGGAACTTGCTCACCCCCTGAAGCGCCCGCAGTTCGCCCAGCTTCCTGTCGCGGGCGGCTTCCTTGCTCCCGTGCATCATCTCGGTGAAGCGCTCGGCGAGGGCCATCGCTTCGTCGAGGGTCTTCCCCTTCAGGCGCACGGTCATCATCGACACCGAAGCCTGGGAGATGGAGCAGCCGTGGCCGAGGAAGGTGGCGGCGGTTACCCGCTGCTCGGCATCCACCGCCAGATGAAGCTGAATATCGTCGCCGCAGACGGGGTTGTTCATGTGCACGACCACCGTGGGGGCGGGCAGCCGGCCCTTGTTTCGCGGCTTCCGGTAGTGCTCGATGATGACCTGCTGGTAGAGCGAATTCAGGGCGATGTCGGTCATGGCGCGTGCTGACGGTCTCTCAGCCGAAGATGGACTTCACCCGGTCGAGTCCCTCGACCAGCCGGTCCACGTCTTCGGTGTCGTTGTAGAAGTAGAACGATGCGCGCGAGGTGGCGGGCACGCCGAAGTGCTTCATGACCAGCTGGGCGCAGTGGTGGCCCGCCCGCACCGCCACCCCTTCCGCGTCCAGGATGGTCGCGACGTCGTGGGCGTGGGCATGGTCGAGCAGGAACGACACCACCCCGCAGCGCTCGGCGGCGGGCGGCCCGAAAAGGCGCATGCCTTTGACGGCCGCCAGGCGGTCGAGCGCGTATTCGAGCACGGTGCGCTCGTGCTCGGCGAGCGCGGCGTGCCCGATGCCGGTGAGGTAGTCTGCCGCCGCCCCCATCCCCACCGCGCCGGCCACGTTGGGGGTGCCGGCCTCGAACTTGTGCGGCACCTCGGCCCAGGTGCTGTGGTCGCGCTCCACCACCGAGATCATCTCGCCGCCGCCCTGGTAGGGCTCCATCTGATCGAGCAGCTCGCGCCGACCCCACAGCGCGCCGATCCCGGTGGGCCCGCACATTTTGTGACCCGATACGGCGTAGAAGTCGCAGCCGAGCGCCGCCACGTCGACGGGGAGGTGGGGGGCGCCCTGCGCACCGTCCACCAGCAGAAGGGCGCCGGCCGCATGGACCTGTTCGGCGATCTCCGCCACCGGGTTGACCGTCCCGAGCGCGTTGGACACGTGGGCGAGCGCCACCATGCGGGTGCGCGGCGAGAGCAGCTCCGGCAGCTGGTCGAGCCGGAGTCGTCCCTCGTCGTCGAGCTCCAGGTAGCGCAAGCGGGCTCCGGCGCGGGCTGCGGCGAGCTGCCAGGGCACCAGGTTCGAGTGGTGCTCCTGGGTCGAGAGCACGATCTCGTCGCCCTCGCCAAGGAAGGTCCGGCTCCAGGCGCTCGCAACCAGGTTGATTGCCTCGGTGGTGCCGCGCGTCCAGACCACCTCGGCGGGATCGGCGGCGCCCAGGAAGCGGGCCACCTTGCCGCGCGCCCCCTCGTAGGCCTCGGTCGCCCGGCGCGCCAGCTCGTGGATGCCCCGGTGGACGTTGGCGTGGTCGCGCCGGTAGTAGTTCGCGATCGCGTCGATGACCGCGTCGGGCTTCTGGGTGGAAGCGGCGTTGTCGAGGTAGACCAGCGGCTTGCCGTTGACCTCCTGCTGGAGGGCCGGGAAGTCGCGCCGGGCCGCGGCGGCGAAGGCGTTCGCGCGCGAACGCCGGTCGCTGGCGCGGACTCCGGCCGGCGCCGCCGGGCCGTTCATTTTCCGGCCAGCACGAACACCGCCGACTCCCTCACCTCGGTGGGGTAGGAGCGGACCGGCCGGATCGCGGGCAGGCAGCGCGCACGCCCGCTGGCGAGGTCGAAGCGCGCGCCGTGGTACATGCACTCGATCTGGTCGCCGTCCAGCGACCCGTCGGAGAGGGGGTAGTCGGCGTGGGAGCAGCGGTCGCGCAGCGCGTAGAAGGTGCCGTCCACGTTGGCCAGCACCACCGGGGTGTCGCCGGCCATCACGGCGAGCAGCGATCCGGGAGGACACGACACCACGTCGGCCACGCAGTGCCACTCGGGCTTCTTTCTAAACACCAGCCCCTTCCTCCCCGCCCAAGGAGCCTCCCACCGCCGGCGCGAAAGCCTCGCGCCTAATGGGCACGCAGCTTCTCCTCGATAGCGCGCGTCACCTTCTCGGTCACGCCCCCCGGCGGACGCCGCTGCAGCACATCCTGCAGGAAGCCGCGCACCACCAGGCGTTCGGCCCGCCGCCGTGACAGTCCTCGGCTCTGCAGGTAGAAGAGGGCCTCTTCATCCAGCTGGCCCACCGTGGCGCCGTGCGAGCAGCGTACGTCGTCGGCCTCGATCTCGAGGTTGGGCAGCGCATGCGCCGAGGCCTCTTCCGAGAGCAGGAGATTGCGGTTGGTTTGGTAGGCGTCGGTGCGCTGGGCGCCGGGGGAGACCCGGATGATGCCGCGGAACACCGAGCCCGAGGCGTCGTCCAGCGCCCCCTTGTAGAGAAGGTCGCTGCTGGCGTGCGGGGCCGCGTGGTTCTGGCTGGTGCTGTGATCGAAGTGCTGGTCTTCGTTGCCGAAATAGAGGCCCAGGATGTGGCTGTGACCCCCGGGCGCGGCGAGTTCCGCGTTCAGGTCCAGTCGTGAAGTCGTCGCCCCCAGGGTTACGTGCAGGGAATTCATGGCCGCGTCGCGGCCGACCAGCCCGCGGTGCAGCGCCATGTGAAAGGCACCCATTCCCATCCGCTGCAGGGACGCATACTGAATGGTGCTGTTGTCGCCGCCCAGCACCTCCGCCGCGGACAGGAAAAGGGTTTGCTCGTCGAAATCCGGCGAGAGAACCTCCTCCACGAACGACACCTTCGATCCGTCTCCGCCTACGATCAGCGTGCGGGTGAAGTAGGCGGTGGACGGATCGGAGACCCAGCGCGTGACGCGCACCGGCAGCGGCAGGCTCACGTCCCGGGGCACGAACAGCACGGCGCCATCGGTCCAGAGAGCCGTGTTCAGCGCCGAGAACTTGCCGTGCTCCGGAGCGATGGCTTCGGTCGCGAGGTGCTCGCGCAGCAGATCCTCGTGCGTGGAGACGGCGTCCCGCAGCGAAGCCAGCACGACTCCCTGCCGAGCCAGCTCGGGCACGAGATCGGTATGCACGACGCGCCCGTCGATCTCGACGATGTGACCGGTGGCGTCCCAGTCCTCGCGCATGGCCTGGCGCAGCGCGGGCGGATAGCCGTCGGCGGAGACATGGCGTCCCCCGGGAGCGGCAGGGCCAAGCGAGTCGAGGTCGAGCGTGCGCGACAGGTCGGTGTAGCGCCACTCCTCGAGCCGGGTCGTGGGGAGGGGTGTTCGCTCGTAGATCTCCCAGGCGCGCCAGCGGCGCTCCGCGAGCCAGTCGGGTTCGCGCGCCGCCAGCGTTTCCACGGCAGCCGCGTTGATGGTCGCCGTCACTCCTTCCAGCGGCCCCGCGGGCGGAGCCTGCAATGTCGATGTCTGGGACATGCCTTCGCTTCTATATTCAGCGCCCGTGGATGGGCGCGAATGTGCGTGTGAACCTGCCGTTCCCCGTTATCCTACCGACCCCTCCATCTCCAGGTCGATCAGCCGGTTCAGCTCCACCGCGTACTCGAGCGGCAGCTGGCGGGCGATGGGCTCGATGAAGCCGCGCACGATGAGCGCCATGGCTTCCTCCTCCGACATCCCGCGGCTCATCAGGTAGAAGATCTGCTCTTCTCCCACCTTGGAGACACGAGCCTCGTGCCCGACCGTGGACTGGTTCTCGTCGATCTCGATGTAGGGATAGGTGTCGGTTCGCGCCGCCTCGTCGATGAGCAGGGCGTCGCATTCCACGTTCGACTTTGCGTCCGTGGATCCCTCGTAGACCTTGCACAGCCCCCGGTAGCTCGCCCGTCCGCTCCCCTTGGAGATGGACTTGGAGACGATCGACGAGCTCGTGCGCGGCGCCGCGTGGACGACCTTGCCGCCGGTGTCCTGATGCTGGCCGTTGCCCGCATAGGCGATCGACAGGATCGAGCCGTGCGCGCGCTCTCCCACGAGGTAGCACGACGGGTATTTCATGGTGAGCTTGGACCCGAGATTCCCGTCCAGCCATTCCATGGTCGCGTTCTCGTGCACCAGCGAGCGCTGGGTCACGAGGTTGTACATGTTGTTGGACCAGTTCTGAATGGTGGTGTAGCGGAAATGCGCGCCCGGCTTGACCACGATCTCGATCACGCCGGAGTGGAAGGACTCGGTCGAGTAGACCGGGGCGGTGCATCCCTCGATGTAGTGGGCGCGCGAACCCTCGTCGGCGATGATGAGGGTGCGCTCGAACTGCCCCATCTGCTCCTGGTTCACCCGGAAATACGCCTGCAGCGGGGTATCCAGCTCGACTCCCGGCGGGATGTAGACGAAGGATCCGCCAGACCAGACCGCCGAGTTCATCGCCGAGAACTTGTTGTCGGCGGCCGGGATCACGGTGGCGAAATGCTCGCGGAAGAGCTCCGGGTGGTTGCGCAGGCCGTCCTCGATGGAGTCGAAGATGACGCCCTGGGCCTCCCATTCCGCCTTGAGCGAATGGTAGACCATCTCCGACTCGTACTGGGCTCCGACCCCGGCGAGGATGTCGCGCTCGGCCTCGGGGATCCCCAGTCGGTCGAAGGTCTCCTTGATGTTCGCGGGGACGTCGTCCCACGAGCGTTCCATGCGCTCCTGGGGCCGAACGTAGAAGTAGATCTGGCCCAGAACCGATTCCAGCTGGGAAAGATCGCCGCCCCAGGTGGGCATCGGCTTGGCGTTGTAGATGGCGAGCGCCTTGAGGCGGAATTCGAGCATCCATTCGGGCTCGCCCTTCTGCGCCGAGATCTCGCGCACGACCTTCTCGTTCAGGCCGCGTCCGCTTCGGAAGACGGGTTCGTCCTCGGTGATGAAGTGGTATTTGTAGTCGTCGAGGCCGATGTCTTGTACGGCTTCGTTGGTGGGCATGTTGGACCTCGCGGGTTGGCCGTTCGCGCCTAGGCGGCGGAAACGGTCGATTGCAGCTTCCGGTACTCGCGGTAGCCGCCTTCTTCCAGGCTGAGCGCGACTTCGGGACCGCCGGAACGGACGATGCGCCCGTCCACGATGACGTGAACGAAGTCCGGCTGAATGTAGTTGAGCAGCCGCTGGTAGTGCGTGATGAGCAGCACCGCCATCTCGGGCCGCTCTTCCTGCAGGGTGTTGACGCCGCGCGCCACGACCTTGAGCGCATCGATGTCGAGACCGGAGTCGGTCTCGTCCATGATGGTCAGGGTCGGCTCCAGAACCGCCATCTGCAGGATCTCGTTGCGCTTCTTCTCGCCGCCGCTGAAGCCGTCGTTGACCGCGCGCTCGGCGAAGGAGGGGGACATCTCCAGCAGCTCCATGCGCTCGAGCAGGATGTCCTGGAAGTCGAACAGGTCGAGCTCCTCACCGTCTTCCAGGCGAGCCTGGAGGGCGGTGCGCAGGAAGTTGGCGATGGAGACGCCGGGGATGGCGACGGGATACTGGAAGGCCATGAAGACGCCGGCGCGGGCGCGCTCGTCGGTCTCGAGCTCCAGCAGGTCCTGGCCGTCGAAGAAGGCGCTGCCACCGGTCACCTCGTAGCCGGGATGACCGGCGAGCACCTTGGCGAGCGTACTCTTTCCGGACCCGTTCGGGCCCATGATGGCGTGTATTTCACCGGGGCGGATCGCCAGGTCGACACCCTTGAGGATTTCCATATCCTCGTCGGTGACCCGGGCCCGCAGGTCCGCGGTTCTGAGAATGGGCAAGTTGCTCATTGGAATTGACTTATTCGGGGGTTCCGGCCTGCGCGGGCGCTGGGCCGAGGGGTGAGAGACAACTTAGGGCCTCGTCCGTGAGGCCCCACCTAATCAAGAATGATTCTCCGTCTCAGGAATCTAGAATTGGCCGTACGGGGGGTCAAGCAGACGACTGGATCAGCCGGCTTCCAGGCGCGCGATTTCCGCTTCCGCCGCGATGTAGCCGAACCCGGCCCAGCCCGAGCCCTCGAGGATGCGGCGGTACATCTCCTCAGCCAGTTCCTCGCGCCCGTTGTAGAGGTGCCAGGTTGCCACTCCGTAGGCGATGGCCACGCCGGACGGGTCCTCCTGCGCCGGGTCCCACAGCTCGTCGGCCGCGATCTCGCCCTTGTACATCAGCAGGAGCTGGTGGTAGCTGGTGTTCTCGATGACGTCGAGGTCGGCGGTCACGGGCTCGAGGACGGCGGCCGCTTCTTCGTCTCGGCCGAGGCGCCGGAGCGCCATGTACCACCAGTGCGAGATCGCAACCAGCTGGTCCGGATTGGTGGTCACGGCGATGTAGTCCTCGTACGCCGGGACGGCCGACGCAAAGTCGCCTTTCAGGTAGTGGGCCAGCGCGAGGTGGTAGTGGATGTTGGACTGAAGGGTGCTGGTGGGGATGCCGAGCGCGTTGGGCTGGCCGTCCGGCTCGACCTCGTCGGGCACGCCTTCGACCAGGGCAGCCGCGTGGGAGAGGTCGTCGATGGCGCGGTCGAATTCGCGCACGCTGATCCGGCGATGGCCCCGGTGGCGGTACATGCGGGCATCGTCGGGATGCTTCTCGACCCCTTCGCTGAAGACTTCGATGGCCTCGCGATAGAGCCCGGTGTAGCCGAGGCGGCGGCCAAGCCAGATGATGGCGTCGGCATCGTTCGGGTCGGCCTCGTAGTCGGCGCGGGCCACATCGATGTCCGCGGCCTGTTGTGCCGCGATGTCGGGGGGCGCCGGGTTGGGGTAGAGGGGCTCGCCCGAGAGGGAGAAGGCCTGGGCCCCATCGGGGAGCGGGCGGGCCGCCTCGGCGGCCGGGGTCTCGTCCGCGGGAGCATTCTCCGGGTCCGGGGCGCCCTGGGTGCAGGCGGCGAGGGCAAGCGCCAGCGGGAGGGCGCCGAGGATGACGAGGGGGCGATGGTGCTTCATCGTGCTTTTCCTGTGTCGTGGAGCGCTTCCGCGAGGGTCTCGATCTCGGCGCGCGTGTTGTAGTAGTGGGGGGAGACGCGCAGGGTGCTCTCGACGCCCTTGGCGTCCAGGTCGATCAGGGCGTAGTCGTGGGGCGTGGCGGAGGTGTTGATGCCGCGCTCGCGCAGCGCGTGGACGAGTTCGACCGGATCGCGGCCCGCCAAGTGCAACGAGACGATGGCAGAGCGGACCCGTCCCTGGTCCAGGACCGTCACGCCGTCCAGCGCGGCCAGGGTGTCGCGCGCGAAGTCCGCCAGAGCCCACGCGCGCTCGCGGATGTTGTCGAGTCCCAGGCGGGTCGCGTAGCGCACCGCTTCGCCGGTGGCCAGCACCAGCGCGTAGGCGAACTCCCAGTTCTCGAAGCGGGTGGCGTCGGGGGCGGGTTGGTAGAGGTCGGTGTCGATCCAGTGGGCGCCCCGGAGGTCCGGCAGGAGCGGCTCGAGCCCCATGTCCAGGACGCGGTCGGAGACGTAGAGGAAGCCCGCCCCCCGCGGCCCGCGCAGGAACTTGCGCGCGGTGACCGAGAGGAAATCGCAACCGATGGCGCGCGCGTCCACCGGCATCTGCCCAACCGACTGGCAGGCGTCGACCAGGTAGAGGACGCCGCGTTCGCGGCAGGCCTGCCCCACCTCTTCGACCGGCTGCACCAGACCGGAGCTGGTGGGCACGTGGGTGAGCGCGACCAGGCGCGCCCCCCGCCGGTGGATGATGCTCGCGACCGCCGCCGGGTCGACGCCCCCCTCGGGCAGGTCGGGCGCGCGCACCACCTCCACCCCCAGGCGCGCCTGCAGGGACAGGTAGGCGATCTGGTTGGAGACGTAGTCGTTGGTGCTGGTGACCAGCACGTCCCCGCGCTCGAAGGGCACGCACGAGAGCGCCTGGTTGAAGGCCGCGGTGGCGTTCTCCATGAAGGCGATGTTGGCGGACGCCACCCCGAGCAGCCCGGCCACCGCGTCGTAGGCGGCGGCGACCTGGTCGGCGCGCGCATCGGCGGCCTCGTAGCCGCCGATGTGGGCCTCGAGTTCCAGATGGTCGCGTGCGGCACGCAACGCGGGCGCCGGCATGAGGCCGGCGCCCGCGTTGTTCAGGTGGACCCGCTCCCCGCAGCCGGGGGTGTCCGCCCGCAGGCTGGCGATGTCGAGGGGTGTCCGGCCACCCTCGCTTGCGGCCGTCATCGCGGGGTGTTCACTACGGGCCGGCGACCAGGCGCCCGTGTGCCCCAACCCGGGAAATCTACCGCCCGGAGCCGTCCGAGACCGCCGCCCGTTCCGCCTTCGCCTGCCGCACCATCTCCTTCACGTCCTCCAGCAGCTGCTGGGCGTCGTAGACGATGCCGTCCTTGATCGTGTACTTGATCCCGCCGACGCGCCCGGGCACCCCGGTCTCGTCGTCCAGCTTCGGCGCGCCGTTGCCGTACAGCACCTTGAGGTTCTCGAGCGGGTTCTCGTCGACCAGCACCAGGTCGGCGCGGGTGTTCGGGCGGATGACGCCGAAGTCCGCCGGCTCGGCGCCGTACTTGGTGAGCATCTGCGCCGGATAGAGGGTCGCGGAGCGGATCACCTCCACGGGATGGAAGCCCGCCTCGCGCAGCAGCTCGAACTCGCGGATGTAGTCGAAGCCGTAGAGCTTGTAGATGAAGCCCGAGTCGGACCCCGTGGTCACGATGCCGCCGGCGTTCTTGTAGTCGTTCAGGAAGTGCATCCACTTCTGGTAGAACCTGCGCCAGTGGTACTCGTCCTCGGTGGTCCAGTAGAACCAGTAGGATCCGTGCGCCACCCGGCTGGGCTGGTAGAAGTCGTCCTGCGAGGGAAGCGTGAACTCCTCGTGGAAGTCCGCCTCGCGGGCGCGCATCACGTCGCGGCTGGCCTCGTAGATGGTCATCGTCGGATCGAGCCCGAAGCCCAGCTCCAGGAACTCGTCGATGAGCGCCTCCCACTGCTCGCTGCCGGGCTCGGCGGCCTGGTACCAGAGGCGTCCCACGTTGCCGAAGCGGTGCTGCTCGTCGTTGTAGTTGTAGTCGAGCGGCCAGTCCTGCACGGAGTAGTCCGTGAGCATGGACTCGAGGAGCCCGTAGTAGTGCGTCATCATGTCCAGCCCCACGCGCGCCGCGTCGACGGCGGTCATGCGCGCCATGCCCATCTGGTCGAGGTGGGCGACGGTCTCCAGGTCGAACTGGTGGGCTTCGTCGATGAGCGCGGCCATGATCTCGGGGTCGTAGGCGCCCAGCTTGAGGCCGTCGATGGTCTGGCCCTCGATCTCCTGCGACGCGGCCCAGCGCACCCACTCGCGCGCGTCGTCCGGCGTGAAGATCGGACGCCCGCCCCAGCCTTCGCCGCTCCCGGGGCGCACGTACGAGTACATGTGGGGCGCGACGATGCTGTTTTCGGCCGCCATCGCCTTCTCGCGCAGCTGCCACTCGAACCCGCCATGGGGCACGCCGCGCGACGTGGTGATCCCGTGTCCCAGCCAGAGCTTGTAGACGTACTCGCCCTGCGGGGCCTTGGGGACGCCTCCGGTGTGGGCGTGCATGTCCACGAAGCCGGGAAGCAGGAACATCCCTTCGCCGTCGATCTCGTGATCGCCCGCGTCCGGCCGGCGGTCCTCATTGATGTCCACCAACGGGTACCCGACCGACGCTATCTCGACGATGCGGTTGTTCTCGATGACCACGTCCATCGGTCCCCGGGGCGGTGAGCCGGTGCCGTCGATGACCGTGACCCCGCGGATGACCATGCGGTCGAAGGGGCCCTGGCCCTCGTCGGCTCCGCGCGGTGTAGTGGGCTCCATCTGCGCTTCCGCCGGGGCGGGAAGCAGGATCGCGGCAAGCGCCGAGATCAGGAGAATGGGCAGAATGCCTCGGGATGGCTTACGACCTGGCATGGGTTTCCTCCAGTGTTTCGCGGGTCCTGGTACGGCGGAGGGAATCTAGGGAAAGCGGGGGTTGGAGGCGAATGGGGATCTCCCTGCGGTTCCTGAGGGATCGCTCGTTGCTACATCTGCCGAGATGTCATATCGTATGAGATGCGTATCGTGCTGGATACCAACGTCGTAGTTGCTGCTCTCCGTAGCCCGCGAGGGGCCTCGGCTACGTTGGTTGACAAGGGACTGAACAGAGAATTCACGCTGCTCATGTCGGTGGCGCTGGCGCTTGAGTACGAGAGTGTATGCAACGATCCGGTACAGCGAATCGCGTCGGGCCTCAGCGAATCGGAGGTTCGCACCATCGTCTCCGCGCTATGCGCGGTCGCGAAGCCGGTGCGCACACACTTCCTCTGGCGTCCCCAGCTGCGCGATCCACAGGATGAGATGGTGCTCGAGGCCTCGATCAACGGCCGTGCGGACGGGCTCGTAACCTTCAATCGGCGAGACTTTGGGGACGCTCCGGTGCGCTTTGGAATCGCGTTGCTGTCGCCCGGGCAAGCGCTGACGAGGATGAAGGACTGAACAAAGGAGGATGGCGCGATGAGTGAAAGGAGGAAGCAGACGGTAACCTATCCGTTGCGATTGCCGGCATCTCTCAAGATGGCGGTCAGGGAGATCGCCCGAGAAGATGGAACCAGCATCAACCAGTTCGTCAACACTGCGGTTGCCGAAAAGGTTTCCGCCATGCGCACCGCCGAGTTCTTCGCGGAACGGCGCGCTGAGGCAGACATCGAGCTGGCGCGGCGGCTGCTTCGCCGCCCCGGAGGTCAGCCGCCGGACGACGACGACCGGATGCCTTGAACCACGCCGCATTCGTATCGGCTCAATCCCCCAACGCGGTTTCCGCCAGCCGCTTCTTGTACCACTCGGGAAACCCCCTGGTGACGGCGGCGTCGAAACGCTTCTCGAAGTGCTTCCACAGGCGGTCCTTGAGGTCGTCCAGGCACTCCTCGCGCACGTCTTTGCGGATGTGGCCGATGATCCTGCCGATCTCGACCGGGGTGCCGCCTTCGATCAGTCCCTCGGCCACCAGCCCGGTCACCACCTTCTCCCAACGGGCCGGCCCGGAAACCGATTCCGCCAGGACCTTCAGGAACTCGCTCTGCTTGAGGCGCTTCCAGTCGGGGTTGAGGGCGTGGGCCTCCTTGAACCTCTCGGAGACGAATTTGGCCCGGACCGGCAGACCATCCTCGCCGAAGAGAGGAACCTGATGGGCACGCTTGATGACCACGCCCTCGATCCCGGGCCCGCCCAGGAACGACTCCAGCTCCAGCAGCTTCTCCAGCCGGGCCGCGCTCGACAACATCCCCTCGAAGAGGAGGGGCACCGCCTCGATCCCCAGCCTGGTGGCCACCCCGGCCTTTTGGTCGTGGCCGAGGTAGTCCTGGGTGCCGGCGTCGACATCGAAGAGAGCGATGTTGCCCTCCGGCACACGGTCATAGGCGAGCGTGTTGTGGCGCGGCCGGCCCACTGCCTCCCCGCGATAGACGACGCCCGGTGACAGCAGGCCGTCTTCCGCCATCCGCCGGATCGACGCGACCGATGGGGCGAAGAGCTTCGGCGGCTCGTCCAGATCGAGCGCAAGCCGCTTGGAGCGGGCCGACAGGCGCGGCGGATCGCCGAGCAGACCCCAGCTGATCTGCGAGCCGTCCACCTTCTCTTCCACGACGACGGGTTTGTCGAGCAGTCCCTTCGTCGCCCGATGCCCCAGGGCAAAGGTCTTTCCGTAGCGTCCCGGCATGGTCTCCTCCGCGTGGCGGCCCGGCTCGCAACAGGGTGTCGAGAGCTTCTCGCGGCGCCAGAACCGGGATCGGAGACCGACGGAGGTCGGCGGGGTTTCGCGTGATGATGCGCCGGGCAAGAACGTGACGGTACGGAAGTATACGCGTCCCTTCCGGTCAAGAGGGCCATCGGCACTGGACCCGCTCGCCACGGGTTGCCCCCGGGCGGCCGCTGGCCGTTGCGGTCTTACCGGATGATATCACGCGGCCATCCGCGATAGTATCACAGGGGACTGCGACCGGGGATGGTGTTGGCGTGGAGCGTGGCCATGGGGTTGAGGTTATCGTTCTGTCATGCGTCATCGCTGGCGGGCACCATCCATATCCGGACCAGCCCGAGGAGCCTCCCTAACCCCTTGAGAACCAGGACGTGACCCTAACCGAGGGGGAAGCTCGGCGCCGAGCCGACCGCCTGCGCGCGGAAATCACGCGCCACGATCACCTGTACCATGTGGAGCACCGGCCGGAGATCTCGGACGGTGCCTACGACCGGCTGTACCGGGAGCTCCAGGCCATCGAGGAGGGTTTTCCACACCTCCTGACGCCCGACTCGCCCACCCGGCGGGTCGGGGCGGATCCGCTCTCCGAGCTTCCCGTGGTGCAGCATGTGGTGCCGATGCTTTCGCTCGACTCTTCGGAGTCGGCGGAAGACCTGCGCCGTTTCGACGAGCGCGTGCGCAAGGCGGTGGAGGGGCCGGTCGAGTATCTGGTGGAGCCCAAGCTGGACGGGTCGTCGCTCGAGCTGGTGTACGTGAACGGCGTGCTGGACCGTGCGGTCACCCGCGGCAACGGTAGAGAGGGCGAAGGCGTGACCGAGAACGCGCGCACCATCCCTTCGGTGCCGCTGCGACTGAGGTCGGCAGAGGAGACGGCGATGCGCGATTCCTCGGACGGTGATCCGTCGGAGTCGGCCGATACGCTCCCCGTCCCTTCCCTCCTCGCCGTACGAGGCGAAGTCCTCATGTACCTCTCCTCTTTCGAGGAGTTGAACAAGAGCCGGGTGGAAGCCGAGCTCGAACCCTACGCCAACCCGCGCAACGCGTCCGCGGGGGCGCTGCGCCAGTTGGATTCGCGCATCACCCGCACGCGGCCTCTGGAGTTCTTCGCCTACGACATCCTCGCGGTCGAGGGGGCGTCCTTCGACACGGACGAAGAGGCGGTCGAGGCGCTGCGCCGTTGGGGGCTAAGGCTGCCGGACCGCACCCGCAGGGTGGCGGACGTCGAGGAGGCCATCGCCTATCACGCCGGGTTCGCCCGGGACCGCGACGAACTGGACTACGAGATCGACGGGGTGGTGCTCAAGCTGAACACGCTGGCTCCCCGCGCCGATCTGGGGAGCACGTCCCACCACCCGCGGTGGGCGTTTGCGTTCAAATTCGCGCCCCGGCAGGAGGTGACGCGACTGGAGCGGATCGCCGTTCAGGTCGGGCGCACGGGCAAGCTCACCCCGGTGGCGCTGCTGCGCCCGGTGGAGGTTGGGGGCGTGACCGTGTCGCGCGCTTCCCTGCACAACCGCGAGGAACTGGAGCGCAAGGACGTGCGTGAGGGCGACATGGTGCGCATCCAGCGCGCCGGTGACGTCATCCCGCAGGTGGTTGACCGAGTAGATGAGCCCGGGCGGGCGCGCGCGGAACTGTTCAGTTTCCCAGAGGAATGTCCTCGCTGCGGTGAAGCCGTGGAAGAGGACGGTCCCTTCATCGTGTGCACGAACCAGTTCGGCTGCCCCGCGCAGTTGGAGCGCGGCATCGAGCACTTCGTTTCCCGGGCCGGGCTCGACATCGAGGGCCTGGGATCGGAGACGGTCGCGCTGCTCGTGGCCGAGGGGCTGGTGCGCCAACCAGCCGACCTCTTCGACCTCAGGCCGGAGGACCTACTGAAGCTCGAGGGCTTCGCCGAGACGAAGTCGCACAAGCTGGCGGCGGCGATTCAGAGCGCGAAAACGACGGAACTGGCCCGGTTCATCTACGGCTTGGGCATCCCCGAGGTGGGGGCCACCGTGGCCCGCGTTCTCGCAGCGGAGTTTCGCGACCTCCAGTCCCTCCACGAAGCGCCTGCGGAACGACTTGTGGAGGTGGAAGGCGTTGGTCCCATCATGTCCGAGAGGATCGTCGGATTCTTCACGGATCGGTCCAACCGCAACTTGATCGAGAAGCTCCTGGAGAAGGGCTTCGACCTCGTCCCGCCGCCCGAGCGGGAGAGCCGCGCCCTGGAGGGCATCAGCTTCGTCTTTAGCGGCAGGCTGCGCTCGATGACACGACCCGAGGCGAAGAAGCTCGTCGAGAGCCTGGGAGGGCGGGTCGTCTCGTCGGTGAGTTCGGTTACGGGTTATCTGGTCGTGGGCGGAAAGCCGGGATCCAAGGCCGCGAAGGCGGAAAAGCTGGGTGTGGCAGTGCTGGATGAAGAGGCCTTCCTGAGGCTTGTGGAGGGCGCCGAAGGCTGACCCCGGTGCGCGATCCCCGCGGCGCGTATATCGTTCGTGGCATGAAACCCCGGATTCCCACCCCCTGTCGCCGCTCCGCGGCTTCGTCCGGGTAACCGGATTGCTCTTCCCGGCCCTGGGGCTTCTCGCCGGCGTCGTCGGCCTCTATCTGGGCGCCCACTGGCTGGTGTTCGGGGCGGCCGGCCTCGGCAAGACCCTCGGAGCCCGGCCCATCGTCATCGGCCTGACCGTAGTTTCGCTGGGCACGTCCGCGCCCGAACTCGTGGTCTGCGTGCTGGCCGCGATCGGGGGCAGCTCCGACTTGGCGATCGGCAACGCCCTGGGCTCCAACCTGGCCAACATCGGGCTCATTCTCGGCATCACGGCGATCGTTCAGCCGCTCGGCGTCAACCGCCGCATGGTGGTGCGCGAGATCCCGGCCATGCTTCTGATTACGCTGTTGGTCTATCCGCTCATCATGGACCACGACGTGTCCAGGCCGGACGGGGCGATTCTGCTCCTTCTGCTCGTCCTTTACCTCGGCGCCCTGCTGAAGTCCGCGCGACGCGAGACACCGGCAATGCTGAAGGAGTTCGAGGCGCATTCGGACGAGATCGAAGCGGTGCCGAAGTCGTTCGCGAAGAACGTTCTTCTGGTTCTCCTCGGGTCCGGGCTTCTTGTGCTCGGCGGGCGGATCATCGTGGTCAGCGCCATCCACATCGCGACTGCCATGGGGATCTCCGAGTTGCTCATCGGAGGCACTGTGGTCGCGATCGGCACCTCGCTGCCGGAACTGGCCACCACGGTGGTCGCGGCAACGCGCAACGAAGCGGACATCGCGGTCGGCAACGTCATCGGCTCCAACATCTTCAACCTCACCGCGGTGCTGGGCACCGCCGCCGTGATCGAACCGCTGGACATCGCCTCGGGGGTGCTGGGCCGCGAGTTTCTCGCGGTGATCGTGTTGTCCGCCCTGGTCTGGCCCGTGGCGTGGACGGCGCTGAAGGTCCGACGCCGGGAGGGCTTTGTTCTCCTGACCGTCTATGCCCTATTCTGGCTGTGGCTCGGGGGGAGCGCATGAACAGGTCGCACATCGAATCCGCGATCGAGCGATGGCAGGAAGCCGGGCTGATTGACGGCGAGCTTGCGGAGGAGATGCGGGCGGAGCACGCGCAAAGTCGGCGACGCGGGCGCCGTCGCTTCCTGCAATACGCCGTGTCGGGGACGGCGGGCATTCTTCTGGTGATCGCCGCGGTCACCTTCTTCGCTTGGTCGTGGCCCGAGCTGGCGCCGGGGACCCGCACATTCGTGATTGCCGGAGCGGGGATCGCCATCGTGCTGCTGGGGATGCGCCTCGAGGCCGCTCGGCGCCATGTGCCGGTGACGTACGCGCTTCAGACCAGCGGTCTGGTCCTGCTCCTCGCCGCGTTCGTGTACTCCATGGAGGCCTGGGACAACACAACCGCGGGCGGCGTCGTGATCGGCCTTCTCGCCCTGGCCACTCCCGTCGCGACCATTCCCGTTTTCGTGCGCCGCAACCCGGTCATGCCGGCGGTGGCGACGGCCCTTGGCTACGGTTTTCTGGCGGCGTTCCTCTTCCGGGCCTTCGATCTGGACGCCGACATCATCATATGGGTCCTTGATGGGGCACTGGTCGTGACGCTGGCGGCACTGGGGCTTCTGCTGCACGCTGGTCGCGCGGAGTCGGTCTCGCGCCGAACGTTCTACGCCTTCACGGTCAGTCTTTACGCGGGTTATCCGATGGCGGGCATGACGGCGGCCGGCCCCCTCGAACTCGGCGACGAGACGGTGCTGGCCCTGGACGCCTGGCTTCTGCTGGTCACGGCGCTCGCGCTCTGGGGCATCCATCGGGCACCCGCGGCGTTGCGCAGCGCCCGCTTCAGCCTTCACCTGGCGGCGTCGGTACTGCTCGCCATCCCGCTGGGATTCGCGACCACGCTCGAGGTGTACGACCTGCCCCCGCTGGGCGCCGCGGCGGTCATCGCCGGGGCGGGAGCGTGCGGACTCTGGTACGGCCTCGGCAGGGACGCCCGACCGCTCGTGCTCTGTTCGTGCGCAACCATCGTGAGCGCGGCCTGGTATCTGGGCGTCGAGGCGGGAGAGCGGCTGGGCACGGTGCTCGCGCTGGCGTTTACGGCTGGCCTGTTCTTCTGGGTGGCGACGCGCCTGGGGCGGAGGCGGGAGGGATGACGCGGAAGGGACCACACTAGTCAGCAATAGCAAACCAGATTGGTCGGGACCGTCCAAATCGGAGTGGTTACGAACGTACAACCAGGGAGTGGGGCTACATGCTGGGGATAGATCTGAGCGGGAAGCGCGCGTTCATCGCCGGGGTTGCCGACGACCGCGGCTACGGATGGGCCATCGCGCGCACGCTGGCGGCGGCGGGTGCATCGATCTGCCTGGGCACCTGGCCGCCGGTGATGCGCATCTTCCGGATGAGCCTGAAGAGGGGAAGACTGGATCGGTCCCTCCCGGGTGGCGGGGAACTCGAGATCGAGAAGATCTATCCGCTCGACGCCGTATTCGACACGCCGGACGACATTCCCGCGACGTTCAGGGAGGACAAGCGCTATCGCGCGGTCGACGGCTACACCATCCAAGAGGTCGCGGACGCCCTGCGCGCCGATTTCGGGGACGGGTCTCTGGACATCCTCGTGCACTCTCTCGCCAACGGCCCGGAGGTGCGCAAACCCCTCATCGAGACCAGCCGGGCCGGCTACCTGGCCGCGATCAGTGCCAGTTCCTATTCACTGGTGAGCATGGTCCAGCGCTTCGGTCCCCTCGTGCGGCCGGGTGCGGCTGCGGTCTCGCTCAGCTATCTGGCGTCCGAGCGCGTCGTGCCGGGGTATGGTGGGGGGATGAGCTCGGCCAAGGCGGCGCTCGAGAGCGACACCCGCGTGCTCGCGTTCGAGGCGGGCAGACGGTGGGGGATGCGCGTGAACACCATCAGCGCCGGCCCGCTCCCCAGCCGGGCCGCGTCCGCCATCGGTTCCATCGACCGCATGGTTGACTACTACCGCGTCAACGCCGCCCTTCCGGAGGTGAACACGGCGGAGGATGTGGCCAACGCGGCCGCCTTCCTGTGCTCGCCGCTGGGGGCGGGCATCACCGGTGCGACCATCCACGTGGACAAGGGCTACCACGTCATGGGCATCGCGGCCGAGCAGCAGTTGTAGGGCGGCGCGCGACGTGTCCGGAGAAGCGACGGGCCCGCGGAAGCAGGAGGCGGCACCGGTGCGGGGGTGCCCTTTCCACACCGCGTGAACAGCGAGTTTTCCACAGGCCGCAGGAGAGGAGCCAGTCGCGCCTTCGGCGACGCCCTGCCGCATATCCGGGTCACCCCGCCGGGACCGCGGTCGCGGGCGCTCGGGAAACGGTTGCGGCGAGCCGAATCCCGCAACGTCACCTTCATCGGCGACCGCTTCCCGGTCTTCTGGGAGGAAGCACTGGGGTCGAACGTGCGGGATGTCGACGGCAACGTGTACGTCGACCTCACGGGTGCGTTCGGGGTCGCGCTCGCAGGCCACCGGAATCCGCGGATCATGCAGGCGGCGGCCGAACAGGAGCGCCGGCTGGTGCACGGCATGGGTGATATCCACCCACCGGCGGCGAAGGTCGAGCTGCTGGAACGGCTGGCCGGGCTCGCTCCCTGGCCGGAGGCGCGCGCTGTTCTGGCCTCCGCAGGCTCGGAAGCTGTGGAAATCGCGTTGAAGACTGCCGAGTTATACACAGATCGGCCGGGAGTACTAGCCTTCGAGTGTGGATATCACGGCCTCACCCTGGGCGCGCTGGCCACCACCCACCGCGACGACTTTCGCGCGCCCTTCCGCAGGCGCCTCTACGAGGGGGTGGCGTTCGCCCCCTTTCCCACCCGGCAGGCGGAGGTGTCGACCAGCCTCGCTTCGTGCGAGCGGGCGTTCGAAGACGGTGTCCTTGGCGGAGTGCCGATCGGCGCAGTGCTGGTGGAGCCGGTGCAGGGCCGCGGGGGTGTGCGCATCCCGCCCGCGGGGTTCTTCCCGGAACTGTGCGCGCTCGCTCGGCGGCACGGGGCGGTGGTGATCGCCGACGAGGTGTTCACCGGCCTCGGCCGCTGCGGGAGCATGTTCGCCGGGCCCGCCCTCGGGCTCGACGCGGACCTGATCTGTCTGGGCAAGGCGCTGGGGGGCGGCTTCCCGCTGAGCGCATGTCTGGGGACGAGGGAGGTCTTCGACGCCTGGCCGGAGTCCGCCGGTGAAGCCCTGCATACCAGCACCTTCCTCGGACATCCGGTTGCCTGCGCCGCGTCGCTGGCCTTTCTGGACCTGGTGGAGTCGGAGCGCCTCGACCTGCACGCGGCGCGCATGGGGGAGCACCTGGTCGCCCGCCTGCGCGAACAACTGGATGGCCACGAGCATGTGGCAGAGGTGCGAGGGCTGGGCCTGCTCGCGGGAATAGAGATCGTCAGCGACAGGAATGCGGCCGCCGCCGGGCACTCCGCCGCCGCCGCCCGCATCGCCGAGAAGCTCCTCGCGCGAGGTGTCCTGGTGCTGCCCGCGGGCGAGCAGGGGCAGGTGATCGAGCTGACCCCTCCCGCAACCATGTCCCGCGACCTCCTCGACTACGCCATCGACCAGCTGGTTTCCGCGGTCATCGACCACTCAGAATAGACCGCCCGCCTTCAGATACTCGAGCGTCCGCGCCGCGCTCGCCTCCGGCTGCTCCAGCTGCAGGAGGTGCGTCCCTCCGGGCAGGTAGTCGTAGTCCACCGTCGGGATGTGATGGAGCTCGGTGGTAGGGAAATATGTGTAGGGGATGGCGGGGTCGGCCCCGATGACCATCGTCGGGCAGGCGAGCGCCCCGAAGTCGATCAGCGCCGCATACTGTCCGGCATAGCTGTAGATGCGGGCCTCATGCTCGCGGGGACAACGAAGGGTGTAGCCATCCCCGTCTGCGGACCGTCGCAGCGTCGTCCGGGCCATGAGCTCGCGGACTCCGGGGATGACGTACCGGAAGGCGGGCATGTAGAGAAGCACCTCTGCGAAGTCCTCTCGCGTCGGATACCGATCGGCGCGCGCGAGCGTCATCGTGGCCGCGCGCCTCGCCACATCGGCGCACTCCTCCCGCGAGGGGCCGAACTCGCACAGCGGCGGATCGAAGAGGACGCGGGCCACGAACTCCCCGCCGCGGGTGGGCGAAAGCAGCGAGACCAGGCCCGAGAGAGAATGAAAAACGCCGGCCTGCGGCTTCCTTCCGAACCCTCTCTCCATGGCTTCCTGGATGCGGAGATGGTCGTCGATGAGCGTGGGCACATTGTGGGTTCGCAGCGGCCCGACGGCATTCCAGCCGTGGTTTCTGAGGTCGTAGAGCACGAGGTCGAAATCGTCCTCGAACAGCGACCAGAACGGGTAGTAGAGGTCGATCGCCAGGCTGTTGCCGTGGCTCATGACGATTCGCGGACCCGAGGGATTCCCGTGGCGCCGGAGCGCGGTCACGGCGCCGTCGCCAAGGCGAACATCATGCACGGCGAGAGGCTCGGGCACCCGTCGGACTTGCGTGCGTTCAGGGTCGCTCAATGGCGTAACCGGGCGGGGGTTGATTCAACGCGGGGCAAGTCGGTATCTTATCGGCCCTTCAGACGCCCCCATCGTCTAGTGGCCTAGGATACTTGGTTCTCAGCCAAGAGACCGGGGTTCGACTCCCCGTGGGGGTATCGCGGATCGCGGGCCGTCGCTTTCGGGTGCGGCCCGAGTTTCGTTTGGCCGCTTAGCTCAGTTGGCAGAGCACTACGCTCACATCGTAGGGGTCGCTGGTTCGAGTCCAGCAGCGGCCACTCCCCTGCTTCATCCCGCCAGCCGCCTCCTGACCGCCACGGGTCGGGGGCGCTCCCCCGGTTTCCACGCGGTCACATGGCCCGCCACCGCGCTGGCCGCCACGGAATACGGCGAAGCCAGGTAGAGCTGACCCGGTCCCGAGCGCCCCGGGAAATTCCGGTTCTGGGAGGAGATGCTCACCTCGTCCGGGCGGCGCGTGATCCCCGGTCCGGCGTTGATGCAGGCCCCGCATCCCGGTTCGATGAAGGTCGCGCCGATGCGCTGGAAGAGGTCCAGGTAGCCGCGCTCCCGGCAATACTCGCGCACGTCCGTGGAGCCGCACTGGATGAAGCACTCCACGTCCGGGTGCACGCTCATCCCCCAGCGGTCGTGCATCTCGCGGAAGACCCGGGCGTACATGTCCATGTCCTCCTTCTTGCCCGCCGTGCACGAGCCCGCGTAGGCGATGTCGATGCGGATGCGCTCCGGCTCGAGCTCCCCGAGCCGCACCCCGTTTCCGGGGTCGTTGGGGAGCGCCGCCATGGGTTCGATGGCGGAGGCGTCGATCTCGATCACGCGCACGTAGCCGGCGCCCGGATCGCTGTACATGTCCCGGGCCAACGCCTCGGCCCGTTCCCGCTCCATGCCGCGCTCGGCCACCAGGTACTCCACGGACTTCCCGTCCGCCGCCACCAGCCCCGTGAAAGCCCCCACCTCCGCGGCCATGTTGGTCATGGTGGCGCGCTCGTCCACCGGAAGAGCCTCCACGGCCGGTCCCGCGTACTCGATGATCTGTCCGATTGCATGACCATCGCGAATGTAGGGATGACGCAGGATCTCCAGCATGTAATCCTTGGCCGTAACCCCCTCTGCCGGTGTCCCCGAGATCACGACCTTGAAGGAAGGCGGCACCTGCACGCGCACGTCCTTCGTGATCCAGGAGTTGAAGATGGCCGTGGTGCCCACCCCGAACGCGAGCGCCCCGATCGCGCCCGCGTGGGGCGTGTGCGAGTCCGAGCCGATGATGAGCATCCCGGGCTCGGCGTAGTCCTCCAGGATCTTGGAGTGGCAGATCGCGACCGAGCCCATGCGGTGCCCCTGCTGCTCCCCGTAGAGCCGGATGCCCTGTTTCTCCGCGAACTCGCGTTGCTTCACCTCCAGCTGGTTCGCGACCTCCAGCAACCCGTCCTCGATGCGTTCCTGGCTCATCGCCTTGTGCAGGAACGTCAGATGGTCGCGGAAGAAGAGGACGCTGTCCGGGTCCCGCACCCGTCCCTCCTGTCCCATCTTCTGCTCGAAGAAGATGGCCGCCATGGGGGTCACGTATTCGTGCGAGAAGCGGATGTCGGTGCTGAAGAAGCCGGCCTCTCCAGGCTTGACCGAGTCGACGCCCAGCCGCCCGCTCGCCGGATCCACCACCCAGTGACGGGCGAAGATCTTCTCGGCGAGGGTCATCGGGGCAAGCCGCGGGCGTGCCCCGGGACCGTTGGAGGTCGCGCCGGGCCGCTGGCCTGCCGGCCGGGCAGCCGGGCCGGCGGCATCATCTTCCGAGCCGGGCGACGCCGGGCCTTCGTCCGCCGCCGCAGCACATGCGGGCGCCGGCACCGTCGCCTTGCCCTGCAGGCGGGCCACGTTGAACTCGAAGAGGCCCCCGTACTCGATGATCTGGCGGGTGATGTCGTCCTTGCCGCGGGTGAATTCCTCCAGCCGCAACGGCTCGCCGCGCGCGATGCGCTCCGCCACCCCGAAGTCGGTTGTGGTGAGCACGCCCAGGTTCTGGCAGTTCTCGTTGTAGATGCGCTCGATGCTTTCGCTGACCACCACCCGAATGCCGGCCATCAGCTCCGCATACGGGCTCTGTTCCCGGCTCGAGCCCTTCCCCCGCCGCGTGCCCGCGACCGAGCACACGAAACCGCCGTCGCGCACGCTCGCGCGCTCGACCGGGTACTCCTCCGCCCCGTTCTCCGCGTTGGTCGTGCGCAGCCCGAGATAGGGGAATTCGCCCAGCGTCTCGTCGTAGAAGAAACAGATGTACGCGGGCGTGATCTCGTCGGTTGAGATCTGGTCGCGGAGGCGGGCGCGCAGTTCGTCGGTCAGTTCGAGGTCCAGCCCCTCGTAGAGCTGGGCGCGCACGAGGGCGCTGTCGTCGGCCAGGTAGAGCACGCGCCCCTGCACCTCCAGCGTGCCGGGTCGTTTCGGCGTAGCGCGGGAGAGGAGATCCTCGGCCATCCGCGCCTCAGCTGAAGTCGACGCCGAAGAGCACGGCGATGATGATCGAGGCCACGGCGATGGGCGCCACGAAGCGGATGAAGAAGCGCCAGGTGTTGTAGTTGAACCACTTGGGCTGGTTGCCGTCCATGAGCTCGCTCTCGCTCACCTTGCGGCTGATGAACCACCCGGCCGCCAGCGTGATGGCCAGGCCGCCGGTGGGGAGCATCCAGTTGGACACGAAGTGGTCTGCGGTGGAGAACCAGCCCACCTTCCCGGCGAACAGCTCGAGGGTGGCCAGGAAGGGGGTGCCCGTGAACGAAAGCGCGGCGAAGATGGTGAACACGAAGATGGCCCCGCCGCACAGGAAGGTGGCGCGGTTGCGGGCGATGCCCCGTTCGTCGATCACGTAGCTCACCACCACTTCCAGGAGCGAGATGGTCGAGGTGAGGGCCGCCAGCGCCACCAGCACGTAGAAGAGCGGCCCAAGCACTACGCCGAAGGGCACCTCCGAGTAGAAGAGCTCCGGCAGCGAGATGAAAAGCATGCCGACCGTCGAGCCGCCCACCTGTTCGCTCATGCCCGCGACCGAGAAGATCACCGAGAACATGATGATGGTGGCGACCAGCGCGATCACGGTGTCGAGCACCACGATCATCGCCGACGCCTTCACGATGGAGTGGTGGCGCGCGATGTAGGAGCCGTACGTGATCATCGCGCACATGCCGAGCGAAAGCGTGAAGAAGGAGTGGCCGAGCGCCTCCAGCACCGAGTCGGGCTCAAGCTCCGCGAAGTTCGGCCGGAAGATGAAGCGCAGTGCTTCGCCGGACCCGCTCATCCCCAGGGCGCTGACCAGCAGCAGAAGCAGGATCACGAAGAGGATCGGCAGGAAGATGCGCGCGATGCGCTCGATCCCCTTGCTGACCCCGAAATAGACCACGGCCACGGTTCCCACGCTGAAGCTGAGGGAGAGGGCGAGCTGGAGACGGGCGTTGCCCACCTGCTGATCGAACAGATCGCCCGTGGCCAGCGCGTCCGGGAAGCCGCCGAAGGTCCACTCCATCGTCCTGGCGAAGTAGTAGATCGACCAGCCGGCGATGACCGTGTAGTAGCTGAGCAGGATGAAGGCGCAGATGACGCCCCAGCCCCCGACGATGCCCCACGCGGGCCCGGCGACTGCCTTGAGGGCCCCGACCGCGCTCTTCTGGCTTTTTCGCCCGATCAGCAGCTCCGCCATCATGATCGGAAGCCCGACGGCTGCGATGCACACCAGGTACACGAGCACGAAGGCGCCGCCGTTGTTCTCCCAGGTGATGAACGGGAATTTCCACAGGTTGCCCAGCCCGATGGCGCTTCCGGTGGCCGCGAGGACGAAGCCGATATTCGAATTCCAGTGGTCGCGTTGCTGTGACATGGCGTTGCCTCAGGGCTGGTCGTCCCTGCCGGCGGGACGATGATCAGGTCGAAGTTACCACGGGACGGCTCTATATTGCGCGCGGCACAAGCCGGTGCGCCAGTTCCGATCAGGATCGGTTGCGTCGGGCGGGAGCCACTCCGCTCCGGCCGGGGCGTCGCGACACCTCGAACAGGGAGGCAATCATGGGCGTTTTGACTGTTCGGCATTCGGCCCGCGCGTTCGCGGCGGCGTGTTTCCTGGGCGCGCTTTCGGTCGGGTGCGGCGGCGGAGAGGATGGCTTGACGGACGGCGGCCTGCGGGTCGCGCTCCTGACCTCGGGGCCGGTGAGCGACGCCGGCTGGTACGCGGGGGCATACGAAGGGCTGCTGCTGATCGAGGAGTCGCTCGGGGCGCAGGTAAGCCATCAGCAGACCCGCTCCCCCGCCGAGTTCGACGAGGCCTTCTTCTCCTACGGCTCCTCCGGCTACGACCTGGTCTTCGCCCACGGCTTCGAGTACCAGGACGCGGCGCTCCGCGCCGGGGACGAGTTCCCCGACATGACCATCGTCGTCTCCAGCGGGGGGCGGATTTCGGACAACGTGCGCTCGCTGATCTTCCGCCTGGAGGAGGGCAGCTATCTCGCCGGGATGATGGCCGGCGGCCTCACCCGCTCGAAGGTGGTGGGGATGGTCGGGGGCGTGGCAATTCCGCCCGCCCAGGGCACCTTCCGCGCCTTCGAGGCGGGTGCGCGCGCCATCGACCCTGAGATCGAGGTGCTCGAGGCCTTCATCGGCAGCTGGGACGACGTGGCGGCCGCCAGGGAGGCGGCGGCGGCCCAGTTGAACCGGGGCGCCGACGTGTTGGTGCACAACACCGACGCCGCCAGCTTCGGCGTCTTCCAGGCGGTTCGGGAGGCGAACGGGGAGGAGCACCAGGTGTGGGCCATCGGCATGAACCGGGACCAGAACGACGTCGCCCCCGAAGTCATCGCGGGGAGCGCCGCCATCGACATCCCGCGGGCGTTCTTGGACGTCGCGAACCGCTTTGCGGCCGGCACTCTGCCTCCGGGAGCGCTGGACCTGAGCCTCGACGAAGGCGTGGTGGACTTCATCGTCAACCCGGCGGCGCTCGACCGCATCCCGGCGACGCTGCTGGCGCGCATCGACGAGGCGCGGACGGCCATCCGCGAGGGTGCGCTGGAGGTGCCGCGGATTCAGTTCCTGGAGGAGGGATCGGGCGGCCCTTGAAGCTTATGGGCCGCGCGGCCGTCGAGATGCGGTCGGTGAGCAAACGCTTCGGGCCGGTCGAAGCGCTCGCCGACGCGAGCTTGCGCGCGCATCCCGGAGAGGTTCACGCCCTGCTGGGCGAAAACGGCGCCGGCAAGACCACGCTCATGCGGGTGCTGTGCGGCACGCTCCGGGCGGACGGGGGCGCAGTTCTGGCGGAGGGGCGCCGGTTGCCGCCCGGGGGGACGCGCGCGGCGGCTGCCGCCGGGATCGGGATGGTCCACCAGCATTTCACCCTGGTTCCAAGCCTTACGGTTGCCGAGAACGTGGCGCTGGGGACGCGGGAAGGCAGCGGGCTCCGGCTCGCGCTCGACCGCGTGCACGCCCGCCTGGCGGAGCTCGAACGGGTGACGGGGCTCCCGGTCGATGCGGCCGCGCCGGTCGCCGGTCTTTCGGTGGGCGCCAGGCAGCGGGTGGAGATCCTGAAGGCGCTCTACCGGGACCCGCGCATTCTGGTTCTGGACGAGCCAACCACCGTGCTGGGCCCGCAGGAGGTGGACTGGCTGTTCGGCGTGCTGCGCTCGCTGGTGGCGGAGGGGCGCACGGTGCTGCTGATCGGGCACAAGCTGGATGAGATCCTGCGGGTGGCCGACCGGGTGACGGTGCTCCGGCGCGGGCGAACGGCCCTCGCGGCGGCGCGTGAGGCGGTCGACGCGCCCGGTCTGGCGCGGGCGATGATCGGCCGGTCGGCCACCCCGCCGGCACGGCCGGTCCAGGTCGAAGCGGGCGAGCGGGTGGCGCGCCTGGAGGGGGTGGGCGCACGGGGCGAGGACGGCCGCACGGCGGTGCGGGATGTCACGCTCGACGTGCGCCGGGGCGAGATCGTGGGCATCGGCGGGGTGGAGGGAAACGGCCAGCGCGAACTCGCACTCGTGCTGTCGGGCAGGCTGCGCCCCGCGGCCGGCAGCGCGAACCTCCCGGCAACCGTAAGCCTGATCCCGCAGGACCGGGGCGCGGGCGGGCTGGTCCCGGGCTTCGACCTCGCGGAAAACACCGCGCTGGCCTTCCACGACCACCGCGCCCACCGCCGCGGGCCCCTGATCGACTGGCAGGCGATGCGGCGCACGGCGCAGGAGATCGTGGCCGGATTCGACGTGCGCACCCCGGGCTGGCGCGCCACGGCGCAGTCGCTCTCGGGCGGGAACCGGCAGAAGCTGCTGGTGGGCCGCGAACTGGCCCGCTCCCCCGACCTGCTGGTGGCGGAGAACCCGATGCGCGGCCTCGACATCGCGGCCGCGGCCTTCCTGCGCGACAAGCTGGTGGAGCTCCGGGGCGGGACGAGCGCGACGGGAGCCCCCGCGAGGGGGCCGAAGGACGCCGCCGGGACGGACGAACCGCGACCGAGCGCCCTTCCGGGCATCGTGCTCTTTTCCACCGATCTGGACGAGGTGCTCGACCTGGCCGACCGCGTCTTCGTGCTGGTGCGCGGCCGGCTGATCGCCGTGCCGGCAGAGCAGCGCAACCCGGCGGGGATGGGCCGGCTGATGCTGGGATCGGACGGCACGGCGGAGGTGGCGCCCGGCTCGGGCGGCCCCGCAACCGGTCCGCCGCGATGACCACGCCAGCGGCGAGGGGCGGTGTAATGCGCCCGCTGTGCCCGACCAGCGGCGGGCTCTGCCCGGCCTGCGCCGACCCCGGCCGATGATCCGTACCCGATTGCGCTCGCGCTTCCGGTCGCGCTGGACCCGCCCCCTGGCGGCCGGCATGGTGGCGCTCCTGGCGGCTGCACTTCTGGCGGCCGTGGGGCTGGCTCTCGCCGGATACGACCCGGTCGCGGCCGCCCGCGCGCTGATCTCGGGCGCGTTCGGCTCCTGGGAGCGGTTCGCCTCCATCACCTTGGTGCGCGCGACCCCGCTCATCCTGACCGGGCTGGCCGTCGCCCTCGCATTCCGGGCCGGCGTGTGGAACATCGGAGCGGAAGGGCAGCTCTATGCGGGCGCGGTGGCGGCCGTGTGGGTGGGGCTCACCTTTCCGGCCGCGCCGGCGTGGCTGCTCCTGCCCGCGTCTATGGCGGCGGCGGCGGTGGCCGGGGGCCTTTGGACCCTCGTCCCGGTGGGGCTCAAGTTCCGCGTCGGGGTCGGGGAGGTCATCACCACCATCCTGATGAACTTCGTCGCCATCCACACGGTTGCGTGGCTGGTGCACGGCCCCCTCCAGGAGGCGCGCGGGGTCTTCCCTCAGACCGATCCCATCGCGCTGGCGGCCCGGCTCCCGCGCCTCGGATCCGGCCGGTTGCACGCCGGCTTCCCGGCCGCGGTCGTGCTCGCAGGCGCGCTCTGGTGGCTGCTCAGACACAGCGCGTGGGGCTTCCGCGTGCGGGCGGTGGGCGCCTCGGCCCGCGCGGCCGCCGTGTCCGGCCGCATGCACACGGGAAGGGTGGTGCTGGGGGCGTTCCTGCTCTCCGGCATGGTCGCCGGGTTGGCGGGCGGGGTGGAGGTGGCGGGGGTGACCTTCGCGCTCTACGAGAACCTCTCCCCCGGCTACGGCTACACGGCCATCGCGGTGGCGCTGCTTGCCGGCCTCAATCCCCTTGCGGTGCTCTTGGCGGCCGGGTTCTTCGGCGTCCTGCAGGCGGGCGCGGCGGCGATGCAGCGCGACGTGGGGGTGCCCGCGGTCTGGGTCAGCGCCATAGAAGCACTCGTCATTCTGGCCGTGGTCGCGGCGGACCGGTTCCTGCGCCGGGGGATGGCGATGGGAGGCGGGCCTCCGGGTCGGCCCGCGACTTCTTCCAGCAGCGAGGCGCGCGGATCCTCCTCCGAGTCGGACGAGCCTCCGTCCGTCACCGGAGCCTGACCGTGGACGCCGCCGCCCTTCAGGCCTTCCTCGAGGCGTCGGTGCGCCTGGGCGCGCCCCTCGCCCTCGCCGCTCTCGGCGAGACCATCAGCGAGCGCGCCGGGGTCATCAACATCGGCCTGGAAGGCTCGATCATCGGGGGCGCACTGGGCGGGGCGCTCGGGGCGCTGCTCACCGGCTCCCCCGGCGCAGGCATCCTGGCGGGCGCGGCGGCCGGAACCGCGATCGCCGCTGTCTTCGCACTGTTCGCCATCACCCTCAACGCCGACCAGATCATCGTCGGCACGGCGGTGACCCTGGGGGGGCTGGGGATCACGGGCGTCGTCTACCAAAGCGTCTTCGGCGCCACCGGCACCGCCCTGACCCTCCCCACCCTGCCCGCCCTCCCGCTCCCGGGCCTGTCGGCGCTGCCCGTCATCGGACCGGCGCTCTTCAGCCAGGCGTGGACCACCTACCTCGCCTATCTGCTGGCGCCGGCGCTCTGGTACTACCTGTTCCGCACCCGCTGGGGACTCGAACTGCGGGCCGTGGGCGAAGAGCCGGACGCGGCCGACGCGGCCGGAATCCGCGTGCGCCGCACCCGCGTCCTGGCGGTGCTCACGGCAGGCTTCCTAGCGGGTATCGCGGGAGCCCACCTGGCGCTCGCGCACGCCGGCACCTTCGCGGAGGGGATGTCGGCGGGACGAGGCTTCATCGCCATCGCGGTGGTCGTGCTGGGCCGCTGGAATCCCCTCCTCGTCCTCCTCGCCTCCCTCTTCTTCGGCGCGGCCTCGGCGCTCCAGTTCGAACTCCAGGCAGTGTTCGCGAACGTGCCCTACCAACTCCTCCTGGCCTTCCCCTACGTGCTGACGCTCGCGGCCCTCGCAGGGTGGATCGGCCGGTCCAGGGCGCCCGCGTCCCTCGCGCGTCCCTGGCCCCCTCGGTCAGGGGAGTGACGGACGCAGGTCGGCAAACCGCGCCAAACCGCGTATCCTTGAAGGATCCGAATTCACCCGGTGAGCAGCTGAAATCGAAGGAGAGAGGCCCATGAGACGGTTTACGGTCGCCTGTATTCAGGGACTCGCGGTCTTCGCCGCGAACACGGCGTGCGCGGCGGCGCCCCCGGAGATGGCCGCGACACCGGCACCGGCTCCCTCCACGCAGGCCACGGCCGAGACGTCGCCGGACGCCGATGCTCCCGCAGACGCCGGTGCGCTGCCCCGCGTGACCATCGTCGCCACGGGCGGAACCATCGCGGGCGTCTCCGAGACCCGCACCAGCTTCCAGAGCTACCGGGCCGGCACGCTCGGCATCGACGAGATGCTCTCGGAGCTCAGGCCCCAGATCGACGAGGTCGCCGACGTCGCCACCGTTCAGTTCGGCAACCGCCCCTCGGGCGGCTACGCGATCGCCGACTTCTACGATCTCACCTTGGCCGTCGAGCAGGCGCTCGAGACCGCCGACGCCGTAGTCGTGACCTCGGGCACGGGCAGCATGGACGAGTTCGTCTACTGGCTCGAGCTGACCGTGCAGAGCCGGAAGCCGGTGGTCATCACCGGGGCGATGCGGCCCTGGACGGTCATCGGCACCGATGCGCACGCCAACCTGTTCAACGCGATCGTGCTGGCCGCCAGCGGCGAGACGCGCTGCTTCGGCACCGTGCTCATGCTCAACGACGAATTCCACGCCGCCAAGGAGGCATGGAAGGGTGATGCCTACCGGATGGACACCTTCGTGTCACGCGAGCTTGGCAACCTCGGGTTCATCGACGAACTGGACGTGCGCACCTACCGGGCTCCTCCGCGGGCACAACGGTGCACCGACCCCGAGCGCTGGATGACCCCCTTCGACCTGAACCGGATCTCGAAGGACGACCTTCCGCGGGTCGAGGTCCTCATCGGATACCAGGGGGCGGGGCTGGACGAGGCCATCACGGCGTGGGCCGAGGCCGGAGTCCGGGGCATCGTGCTCGCCGGCGGCCGCGGCTCCGCGGAGGTGCAGGGGAAGGCCGAGGAGATGGGCGTGGTCTTCCGGCGGACCCATCGCTTTCGCACGGGCAACGACAACCTCTATCCGCAGAAGGCCAGGCTGCTTCTGCTGCTGTCGCTCGCCTTCACCGACGACCCCGAGCAGGTCGACGCCTGGTTCGAGGAGCTGGCGGGGGCCGAGTTCGAGATCGACCCCGGGCGGTAGCGGCGCGGGACCCACCCGCCCGGACATCGCGCGCTCCCGCACATTCACCGCCTCGCGTGTCCATGTGTCGCGGGCGGGAGCGGGTCGCTTTTCTCCGCCTGAGCCGTGGGCTACGTTTCGCGCGCACTGAAGCGCCATGACCAAGCACTGAAGCGCCATGACCAAAGGATGTTCCCGGATGTATCAATATCCGCGTCTCACCCTCGTTGCCTCGCTGGGCATTTTCCTGTCCGCCGCCTTCGCGACCGCCGTCCCCGCCCTCGCCCAGG
This sequence comes from Longimicrobiales bacterium, assembly GCA_965208255.1. Taxonomy (GTDB): domain Bacteria; phylum Gemmatimonadota; class Gemmatimonadetes; order Longimicrobiales; family Gaopeijiaceae; genus BD2-11. The sequence continues at coordinate 4,186,275 of OZ242324.1, read as the reverse complement.
CACCTCCCGACGACCGGGGCGCCGTCGCCGTGGGCCTTCTGTTGCGCCAGCTGGACGGGGTAAAGCGGGTGATGATGGTCGCCGCGCACCCGGACGACGAGGACACCAACACGATCACCACGGTCGCCCGCGGCATGGGCGCGCGCACGGCCTATCTGGCGCTCACCCGCGGCGAGGGCGGGCAGAACCTCATCGGCACCGAGTTCTGGGAAGGGCTGGGCATCATCCGCAGCAATGAGCTCGTAGCCGCGCGCGCCATCGACGGCGGGGAACAGTTCTTCACCCGGGCCATCGACTTCGGCTACTCCAAGTCCGCCGACGAGGCCCTCGCCAAGTGGCCTCGGGAAGAGATTCTCGGGGACGTGGTGTGGGCCATCCGCCGCTTCCGGCCGCAGGTCATCGTCTCCGTGTTCAGCGGCACGCCCAGGGATGGCCACGGCCAGCACCAGGTCGCGGGCATTCTCACGCACGAGGCCTTCGACGTGGCCGCGGATCCGAACCGCTTCCCGGAACAGCTCGTTGACGGCATCGAGGCCTGGCAGGCCGACAAGCTCTATCTGGCGCGAGGCGGGTTCGTCGGAGGAGAGACGGCCACGCTGCAACCCGGAGCCTTCGATCCGCTCCTGGCTCGCTCCTATCTCCAGGTGTCGATGGATTCGCGCAGCCAGCACCGGTCCCAGGACATGGGATCGGCGCAGCCCATGGGGCCGCGGCAGTCGATCCTGGCGCTGGTGAAGACGGCGGAGGGCGTTGACGGCACGGGCGGCTTCTTCGTGGGCGTCGACACGACCTTCGCGGGCCTGGTTGCCAGGGCGGTTCCGCCCAGCGAGGCGGCGCAGGGGGAGATCGAGACCTACCGGGCGGCCATCGGGGTCGCCAGCGTCTCGCTGGATGCGATGTCGCCGGAGCAGTCCGCCCCGGCGCTGGCCCGCGCCCTCGAGACGCTGGAGCGCATCATCGAGCGCGCCGGAGGCCCGAACGCGCCCACCGAGGTGACCGAAGTGCTCGCGCGCAGGCATGCCCTGGTGCGCCAGGCGCTTCTGGCCTCCTCTGCGGTGCTGACACAGGTGCGCGCGAGCGACGACCTGGTCGTTCCCGGGGAGTCCTTCGAGGTGCGGGTCGATCTCTGGAACGCGGGACCCTATCGCCTGGAGGGAGCCGGGCCCGGGCTGGCGCTGCCGGACGGCTGGAGTGCGGATCTGCTCGAAGGCAGAACCATCGACACCGGCGGATTCGGCCCCCGCCGGACCTCGCTCACGACGGTCGGCGGAACCTCCGAGACGCTCGCGCCGGGCGAAATCCGCCGCTGGGTGTTCCGCGTACAGGTGCCCCTGGATGCGGACCTGTCCCGCCGCTACTACATGCGCGAGCCCCGGGAGGGCGACATCTACGCCTGGCCGGCCGACTGGGAGCTGCGCGGCCTGCCCCACGACCCGCCCGTCCTCACCGGCGGCGCGCGCTTCGAGCTGGCCATGGACGGCGGCCCGACCGGTTCGCCCACGCGGATGGCGCTCGCCAGCGACGGCGAGGCGCGCTACTACGGGGTGGATCCAGCCCAGGGCGAGTTCACCAAGCCGCTGCTGGTGGTGCCCGCCGTATCGGTCACGGTCGCGCCCGAACAGATGGTTTGGCCGCTCGGGGACACCGGCGCGCGCACCGTCAGCGTACGCGTGCGCAACGAGGCGCAGGCCGGAGTCACCGGCGAACTCGCCCTGGAGGGGACGGGCTGGTCGGTTGCGCCCGCCTCCGTCCCGGTGGAGCTCGCCTCGCCCGGCACGGAGCGCACCTACATGCTCACCGTGGCCCCCGAGGCAGGCCGGGGCGTCGGCCGCGACCGGCTGAGCGCGACCGTGCGCGCCGGCGACGGCCGCTCCTGGAACGAGCGCGTCGACTTCATCGACTACCCGCACATCGAACGGGCGGCCCAGTTCCACCCCGCGGAGCTGCGCACCTCCATCTTCCCGGTGACGGTGCCCGAAGGCCACCGCATCGGATACATCATGGGCACCGGAGACTCCGGCCCGGAAGCGCTCACCTCCCTGGGCTTCGAGGTCGACGTCCTGGGGCCGGCCGACGTTCTGGCGGGCGACTTCGCGCGCTTCGACGCCCTGGTGCTGGGGGTGCGCGCCTACGAGGCCCGCGACGATCTGGCGGCAGCCAACGAGGCGGTCCTCGACTTCGCCCGCGCCGGAGGCACCGTCGTCACCCAGTACAACCAGTACGCGTTCCCGGCGAGCGGCCACGCGCCCTATCCGGTGACCATCTCGCGGCCGCACGACCGCATCACCGACGAGAACGCCGCCGTCAACTTCCTGCGTCCCGCGGCCCCGGTGCTGACCACGCCCAACCGCATCAGCGACGCCGACTTCGAGGGCTGGAGACAGGAGCGCGGCCTCTACATGCTGAACACGTGGGATCCGGCCTTCACCCCGGTGCTCTCCATGGCCGATCCCGGCGAGGCCCCCAAGGAGGGCTCGCTTCTGATCGCTCCCCTGGGACAGGGCGTCTACATCTACACCGGCCTCGCGCTGTTCCGGCAGTTCGGCGAAGGCGTCCCCGGCGCCTATCGGCTCTTCGCCAACCTGGTGTCGCTCGACGGCGAGGCCTGGAGGGAGTACCTGGCGCCGATCCCGGACCCGGCCGCCCGGCCGGACAGCGGCTCCCGGTGAACGCGTCGGATTCGGGACCGGCCCCGGGCCCCAACCCCGCGGCGCCCGCCGCCGATGAGGACGAAGACGGCCGCATCGGCATCTTCCCCAGCTGGAGAGCCCTCTACATCGCGGTCATCGTCTATACCGCGGGGCTGATCGCCATCCTGCGCGTCTTCACCGTCCTCCTGGACACGAGCGCCCGATGACCGCTGCCGACTGGCTGGTCTTCGCCGTCTACTTCGGCGGAGTGGTGACGCTCGCCCTCTACCAGAGCCGCAAGAACGTCGGCGTCGAGGGCTTCTTCCTCGCCAACCGCCGCCTCCCGTGGGCCGCCATCGGCCTCTCGGTCATGGCCACCCAGGCCAGCGCCATCACCTTCATCGGCACCACCGGCCAGGCCTTCGACGACGGCATGGAGTTCATCCAGGTCTACCTGCCGCAGCCGCTGGTCATGGTGCTCCTGTGCGTGCTCTTCGTGCCGTTCTTCTACCGGGCGAAGCTGTACACCGCCTACGAGTATCTGGAGCGCCGCTTCGACCCCAAGACCCGTTCCTTCACCGCCTTCCTCTTCCTGGTGTCGCGCGGCATGGCCGCCGGGCTGGTGCTCTACGCGCCCGCGATCGTCCTCTCCGTGATCATGGGGTGGGACGAGACCGTCACCATCCTCCTCATGGGCGCCATCACCATCCTCTATACGATGGCAGGCGGCATCACGGCGGTCATCTGGACCGACGTCATACAGATGCTGATGATGTTCGTGGGCATCGCGGCGGCGATCTTCGTGCTCTTCGGCACGCTGCCGCCCGAGGTGGGCGTCGGGGACGTGGTCTACATCGGCGGCATCCAGGAGATGTGGTCGAGCATCGACCTCGATTTCGACCCGTCCAACACCTACTCCATCTGGACCGGGATGATCGGCGGGTTCTTCCTCGCCCTCGCCTATTTCGGCACCGATCAGAGCCAGGTGCAGCGCTACCTCACGGCCCGCTCGCTCCGGCAGAGCCGCCTGTCGCTCATCTTCAACGCCTTCGTCAAGGTGCCGATGCAGTTCATGATCCTGGCGATCGGGGTCCTGCTCTTCGTCTTCTACCACTTCGAGCAGCCCCCGCTGGTGTTCAATCCCGCGGAGGTGCAGCAGGTACAGGAGAGCCCGCGCGGCGCCGAGTTCCGCGACATGGAGGCCGAGCACGCCGTGCTGCACGGGGAGCGCCGGGACGCCACCCTGGAGCTGCTGGCGGCGCGGGAAGCGGGCCGCGATCTGGCTCCCCTGCAGAGCCGCATCCGCGACTACGACGAGCAGATGGCGGATCTGCGCCAGGAATCGAGGGGCCTGATCGCCGAGGTGCGGGGCGCGTCCTCCAACGACGTGAACTACGTGTTCCCGTCCTACCTCATCGAGTATGTGCCGGCGGGGATCCTGGGGCTGATGATCGCCGTCATCTTCGCGGCCGCGATGTCGTCGCTCGACTCCGAGTTGACCGCGCTCTCGAGCGCCACCGTGGTCGACTTCTACAAACGCTGGTTCCGCAAGGAAGCCTCGGACCGGCACTATCTGCGGGTCTCGCGCGCCGCGACCCTCTTCTGGGGACTGTTCTCCTGCGCGGTTGCCCTGCTCGCGGGGCAGCTGGGCTCGCTCATCGAGGCCGTGAACCTGGTGGGGTCCTATTTCTACGGTTCCCTGCTCGGCGTCTTCCTGCTCGCCTTCCTGGTGAAGAGCGCCAACGGCACCGGCGCCTTCTTCGGCCTGCTCGCGGGGATGGGGTCGGTCGCGGTGGTTTCCGTGACGACCGACATTTCCTACCTGTATTACAACGTGGTCGGCACGTTCGCGGTGCTGGTGGTCGGCATCGTGGTCAGCGCGGCCACCCGGAACCGGAGCGACACCGCCCATGCGAACCCGTAGCCCGATTCGATTCGTCCTGGCGGGATTCATGGTGGCCGCCGGCGCCACGCTCGTATCCGCGATCCCGGCGGATGCCCAGACCGAAATCTGGTCCGCAACGCTGACCGTGGCGCGGCCCGCTTCCGGATCCGATGCGCTCGGCTATTGCCGGGGCGCCGCCAACTGCAGCGCGGAAGTGGCCCACTACGGATCGCTGAGCGAACCGGCCTTCTCACTGGGCGGGACGGACTACGCCGTCACCAGCATCCGCTGGGGGGTCGGCGGGGAGGGCCACATCCACCTCACCCTGGACCGTGCGTTCCCGGCCGAGGACGTGGCGACGCTGGTCCTCCATCTCGAGGACGCCAGCCTTGGCCTCGCCGATGCCACCGTCAACGAACCCTCGGACCACGGCTTCACCGCGAACTACACCTGGGACGGTGACGGATCGCCGGATGAAGGCTCCACCCTCGGCGTCAGCCTGACGCGGGGTCCCGCGCCCGGCCGGTAGCGCGGACTTGCGGGGCGGCGCCTCCCGCCTCGTCCCGCCGATATTCGACACACCATGCGTGTGATCCCGGCGCGGCCGGGGATTCCACGCCGCCTCTCTTCGATCACCTGAGGCGCTGGAGCACGCGGTATGCCGGTCCCCCGGCGGGGTCCGGCCCGGCGCCCCACGAGCCTCCCGCAAATTCCTGCCCGAAGGTCGCAGCCGTCCCTCTCCTGCGCCGGACTCCACGCAACCCTTACGTAACGTCAGGGTTGGGCGGGGTCGCCCGCAGCCGCTGGGCGGACCATCCGAGCCGTGTCCCGGACGCCGTTCAGGCCGTAACTTCCTTGGGCCGAAGCAGGCGATCCGCGATCATCCGGGAGCGAACCATGTCGACCAGGGACGTGCCGGAACAGGTGATTCCGACCGTGTCGGTGCTCCTGGCGCTGGTGTTCCTCATGACCGGAACCATGAAGCTCATCGGGGGATGGTGGGACCGGTTCGAGGTGTGGGGCTATCCCGTCTGGTTCTTCTACTTCATCGGTGTGACGGAGACGGCGGCGGGCCTGGCCCTGATGCGGAGGCGGACGCGGCTCTATGGCGCGCTGGCGGTCATGGTCGTCATGGCAGGCGCGCTGTTCACGTTGTTCCGGGCAGGTGACACCGACCGCATCGCGATTCCCGCTCTGGCGCTCCTGCTCGGGGCCGTGGTGGCGAACTACTCGAGGTAGCCGCCATGTCCCGGTGTCCGGGACCCCGGCTTCGTCTTACCTTCGTCGCTCACCCGCAAGGCCCTGCAACTCAAGGAGCATGAAATGGCGGACAAGGGATCCGGCAAAGGCATTCTGGTGGTTTCGATCCTGCTGGCGTTGCTCTTCCTCCTGAACGGCGTCATGAAGCTGACCGGCTCGATGGTTGAACAATTTGAGATGTGGGGTTATTCCGGGGGGTTCCAGTACCTGATCGGCGTCGCCGAGACGGCTGCCGGCGTGGGCTTCCTGAAGAAGAAGACGCGCTTCCTCTCCGCCGCGGCCATGATCCCCGTCATGCTCGGCGCGATCTACACGCTGGTCACCAACGGCCAGGCGGCGCAGGCCGCGGTCCCGGTGATCGCGCTGCTCCTCTGTTTGCTGGTGGCGAAGAATTCGCGGTAGGAGAGCCATGCGCCCTCGTCAGGCAGGGCATCCAGCGCTTCCTGTTCTTCTCGCCGGTATCGCATTCACGGCGTGCGGCGAAGAGGCGCAATCGGATCCCGCGGAGCTGTGGTCGGAAGAGGATGTCGTAGCCGAGCGGACCTTCCTCCCCGCCGAGATGGACAGCCTGTGGTCCATCGGCGGAACCGCTGCCGATACGCTTCTGCTCAATCCCTACTGGTTGTCGGCCGGCGCAGAGGGCGTGACGCTGTGGGACGGGGGCCGCAACGCCGTGGTGCGGATCTCGGCGGAAGGCGAAGTACTCTGGACCTTCGGTCGGCAAGGAGAGGGTCCGGGAGAGTTTCGGACGGTCCGGGGCATCGCGCAGCTGCCGGGCGGCGGAGCCGCCGTCGTCGACAACGTCAACGAGCGCCTCACCATCATTGACGGCGATGGCCGGCTGGCGGCCGAGACGAACCTGAGCGGTATGGCGCCCGAATCCGTTGCGAGTCTGGACGACGGCAGCCTGGTCGTGCTCACGCGACTGGCCGAACCGGCGTTTCTGGTTTCCGACGAGAACGGAGCTGTCGTCGATTCCGTGGACTTTCCCTCGCGGCCATATGGCGACCTGCCGCTGATTGCGCGCCAGGGCAGGGTGGTCGGCGCAGGCGCGGGATGGGTCTTCGGCTTCACGGCGGGGAATGGCTGGTGGCGAATGGGCGGGGACCGTGACGCGGAGGGGTTCCCCTACGCGGAACATGCGGATTTTCCCGGAATCGAGACTTCCGTCGGTGAAGCCGTAGTTGGTGGCCGAACGGTGACCGCTCGACGCACGCGAACGACCGAGAGCGTTCTCGCCGCGATGAACTTCGGCGCGCGCGGGGATACCCTGTTTGTTCACTACTACGGAGAGAGCAACGTACGCGGGTACCTGCTGGATCTGTTCAGCCTGGCGGACGGCTCATACGTGGGTTCGGTGCTCCTGCCTGCCTGGGCCCGCGCCCTGGCAATCGGACCCGACGCGGTCTACACGCTGGCCGCAGACCCGTTTCCGGTCCTCACCGCGTTCCGGATGACCGTCGGGGAAGGAGACGCCCGATAGCACCACGGACGGCTCGCTCGACACGGCGAGCACCCGCGCGAGGGTGAAGGCTGCCATGAGCGAACGACGCACCGCGCCGCCCAGAGCCCGAGTCGCCGTCATCGGCGCCGGCATCGTCGGCAATTGCTTGGTCGAGCATCTCGCGAGGCTCGGCTGGGATGACCTGGTACTGATCGATAAGGGCCCGCTTCCTAACCCCGGCGGCTCCACCGGCCACGCGTCCAACTTCATCTTTCCCACGGATCACGGGCGCGAAATCGCGCTGATCACCCTCGAGAGCCAGCGCCAGTACGAAGCGCTGGGCGCCAACACGACCTGCGGCGGTGTCGAGGTTGCGCGCACCGAGGAGCGCATGGAGGAACTCCGCCGGCGCATGACCTCGGCGCGCGTGTGGGGCATCGAGAGCGAGCTGCTGACGCCGTCGGAAGTCGTCGCGAAGGTCCCGTTCGTCAACCCGGACGTGATCCTCGGCGGTTTCTACACCCCGAGCGTGTCCGTCGTCGACTCGGTCGGGGCGGGCACGATCATGCGCGAGCGGGCGCTGGCGAGGGGCGTGCTCACGGTCCTGGGCGAGACCGAGGTAACCGGGCTCGAGGTGGAGCCGGTGCCGTTTGGCCGCCCGCGCATCCGGGCGGTGGCCACGAGCCGCGGCACCATCGAGGTGGACCACGCGATCATCGCCTGCGGCGTGTGGAGCCCGCGCATCGCCGCGATGGCCGGCGCCACCATCCCGCTTACCCCCGCGGTGCACCAGATGGCCGACTTCGGCCCGGTCGAGCTCCTGCTCGCGACCGGCAACGAGATCGGCTATCCGATCGTGCGCGACATGGACTCGTTCATGTATGAGCGCCAGAGCGACGGAGCCATGGAGGTGGGCTCCTACGCGCATCGTCCCATTCTGATGCATCCCGACGACATCCCGTCTGTCGACGAGGCCGAGCGTTCGCCGACCGAGCTGCCTTTCACAGCCGCCGATTATGCGCCGCAGCTGGAGCACGCGCGAGAGATCATGGGCGAACTGCTGGCCGGCACCGAGATGCAGTACGCCGTCAACGGCCTGCTCTCTCTTACGCCCGATACCCAGCAGCTGCTGGGCGAGACCGCCGAGGTGGCCAACCTCTGGTCGGCCGCGGCGGTGTGGGTGCGCGAAGGTCCCGGATCGGCGCGCCTCATCGCCGAATGGATGACGCACGGCTACCCGCGTCTCCTCGATCCACACGAGTCGGACGTGACGCGGTTCCAGCCGCACGAGCGCACGGGGCATCACGTCCGCGCGCGCTGCCGCGAGCACTTCCCCAAGACGTACGGCATCGTGCATCCGCGCGAGCAATGGGAGTCCGCGCGCGGCGTGAACCGGTCGCCGTTCCACCCCCGAACCGAGGCGCTCGGGGCTGAGTACTTCGAAGCGCGGGGATGGGAGCGCCCGCAGTGGTACGCCTCCAACGAGGACCTGGTGGCGCGCTACAACGTCCCGGACCGCCCGCACGAGTGGGACCGGCGCTGGTGGTCGCCCATCATCAACGCGGAACACCTGCACCTGCGCGAGAAGGTGGGCGTGGTGGATCTGGGCGCGTTCCAGATCTTCGAGGTGGCCGGGCCCGGCGTGGTCCCGTACCTGGAGCGGATGACGGTCAACCCGTGCGACCGCCCGGTCGGCAGCTCGATCTACACGCCGCTGCTGACGCCGGACGGAGGCTTTCGCGCCGACCTGACGATCCAGAGACTCGCCCAAGACCGGTTCCGCATCGTCACGGGGGTGTTCGACGGCGCGCGCGACGCATACTGGTTCCAGAAGCATCTGCCCGGGGATGGCTCGGTGCAGTTCGAGGACCGGTCGTCCGCGATGACCACCCTCGGCGTATGGGGACCCGACGCGGAGGCGCTGCTTTCGAAGGTCGCAGACCGCGGGCTCGACCAGGAGGAGTCCCCGTACGGCGCGGTGCGGGACGCCCTCATCGACGGGATTCCCGCCACCCTGCTGCGCATCTCCTATGTGGGCGAGAGCGGCTGGGAGATCTACACGCGCACGGAGCACGGCCTGGCGCTCTGGGACGCGATCCGGAACGCGGGCCGCGAGTTCGATCTGCGGCCGGTGGGGATCGGCGTGTACGGCACCACGGGTCGAATGGAGAAAGGCTACCTGCTGATGGGGGCCGAGCTCACGTCCGAATACTCGCCGGCCGAGGCCGGGTTGGCGCGGCCCCGGGTGAAGCGGGTGGACTTCATCGGCAAGACCGCCTGTCTGAATGCCCGCGAACAGGGGCCTGTGGCGCGGATCTGCACGCTCACCATGGACGACCACGCGAGCGCGTCCGGCATCGCGCGCTACCCCACCGGTGGGAATGAGCCGATCCTCACGCTCGATGGGCAGCGCATCGTCGACGCGCTGGGAAGGGAATCGCGTGTCACTTCCGCCGGGATGGGCCCTTCCGTGGGCAAATACCTGCTAATGGCCTGGCTGCCGGCCGAACTCGCCCGCGTCGGCGAGCGCCTGCAGGTGATGTACATGAACGAGTGTTTCCCGGTCACGGTGGCGGCGGTCGGCACCGCACTGTTCGACCCGTCCGGCAGCCGGATGAGGGCATAGCCGCCGCCGGCGATCCCTGTCCTGCCGAAGTCCGAAGGGGGCCGACATGCCGAAGATCTTCGATCTCCCGCAGATCAACGCGGCTCTGGAACACATCGATGTCGTCGAATACATCGAGGAGGGGTTCGTCGCGTACTCGCGCGGCGGCGTGGTCGTCCCGCCGGTGGCCGAAATGCTGTTCGAGAATCCGCGCGGCGAAGCTCACATCAAGTACGGCTTCATCAGGGACGACGACTATTTCGTGATCAAGGTTGCCAGCGGCTTCTACGACAACATGAAGCTGGGATTGCCAACCAACTCCGGCCTCATGTTGCTGTTCAGTCAGAAGACGGGCGAGCTGCTCTCCGTCCTTCTCGACGAGGGGCATCTGACCGGCATCCGGACTGCGGCCGCGGGCGCTGTCGTGGCCAGGCATATGGCGCCGGCCCACGTGCACCGTATCGGCATCCTCGGTGCCGGCGATCAGGCCCGGAGGCAGTTGCTCATGCTCGATTCGGTCGTGGATTGCCGGGATGTCACGGTCTGGGGCCTCAGCCGGGAAGAAGTGGATGCCTACAGGCGCGACATGGAGCCGCTCGGCTACCAGGTCGACACAACGCTCGAGCCTGCCGAACTCGCCAGGAACTGCAATCTCATCGTCTGCGCCACCCCGGCCCGGAGGCCGCTGCTCCACAGTGAAGACGTACGGGCCGGCACACACATTACCGCAGTGGGTTCCGACACGCCGGAAAAGCAGGAGCTCGATGCGCGAATCCTGGCCCGGGCCGACATCCTTGTCGCCGACAGCATCGAACAGTGCACGTCGAGAGGCGAGATCTATCAGGCCGCCAGGACGGGCGTAATCGACAGCGCGAAGCCGGTCGAGCTCGGACACGTCATCTCCGACAAGACGCTGCGACGCTCATCGGACGATCAGCTCACCGTCGCCGATCTGACCGGAGTGGCGGTGCAGGATGTCCAGATCGCCAAGGCGGTGTACCTGACGCTGGACGCTTAGTCTGGGCCCGGGGACATCTCCCGTCAGCGACTAGATCGCCGCGTCCTCCCCCCGTGCATGGGCCAGCTCACGCGCGCTCGGGTTGACCGAGGGACGGAACGGGATCTCACACACCCGCGCCCAGTCGGGCCTGCCCGGCTCGCTCGCGTACTCGTCCGGCAACCGGACGGTGAGCTCCGTACCGACCGCGGACATCCCCACGGGCACGTAGCCCATCGCGATGTTGCATCCGAGTTCAGGCGCGTGCCAGGGCGAGGTCAGGTAGCCGACCGGATCGCCGCCGTCGGCGCCGGACACCAGCCAGAAATCGGGCGCGTAGTCGTCGATGGGCATGCCGCCCATCTTCATCCCCACCATGACCATGGCGAACGGGGGCCGTCCAGCCTCGATCTCCGTCCGCATGCGCTCGAGCGCGCCCCGGCCGATGTAGTCGCCCTTCTTCTCGCGGGGCACCTGGTAGCCGAGGTTGCACTGGAACGGGACGGTCTCGTGGTCCATGTCCTGTCCCCACGACAGGATGCCCGCCTGTATGCGCCGCTGATGGCCGGGAGCGATCACCATGAGCTGGTGCGCCTCGCCCGCGTCGAGCACCGCGTTCCACAGCCCTTCGGCGTGCAGGGTCGCGTCGCGCAGGTAGATCTCATAGCCCTTCTCGCCCGAGAAACCGGACTGCGAAACCACCACCGAACAGCCCGCGATCTCGGCTTCCATCAGCCCGTAATACGGCATCTCGTGGATTCCATCGCCCACCAGGTCGGCCATCAGCGCCAGCGACTTGGGGCCCTGGATCTGCAGCGGACACACGTCGACCTCGTCGATCTCCACGTCCATGCGCAATCCGACGTTGACCCCTTGGAGCCAGAACAGCAGGTCGGAGTCGGCCAGCGAGAACCAGAACTCGTCCTCGGACAGGCGCAGCAGCACCGGGTCGTTCAGGATGCCGCCCCGCTCGTTGCACAGGATGACGTACCTTCCGTGCATCGGCTCGGATGCGGGTGGCGTCGCGCGTCATGACGTAGTCGGTGAACCGCTCGGCGTCCGGTCCCTTCACCCGGATCTGCCGCTCGACGGCGACATTCCACATCGTAACGTGTTTCGTCAGCGCCTCGTGCTCGGCCGCCGCGCCGCCATCTTTCGCCTTCACGTAGCCGCGCGGATGGTAGACGCGGTTGTAGATGGTCGCGCGCCAGCAGCCCGCTTCGTGGGAAAGGTGCCAGTACGGGGACTTCCTCACCCGGGTGGAAATGAGCAGCTCCACCGGAGTGCGGCCGGTCTGGCGCAGGTTGATGGGGACGACGCGATCCGACTGATCGACGGTATTCGGCTGGTTGGCCATGGGTCTCCGGGCTTCTCGATGCCTTCGCGGATGGGTGGAGTGATGAGGATGTTCGCCCCTGGCCGAAGCGCGCAAGGCGCGGTGCCGACCGAGGGGCCCCGGGGGCCGGAGGGCTGTTCCGGTCAGGCTCCGCCAGGAGTGAGTCGAGGAAAACGGTGCGCTCACTTCCGGGCAACCGGGTTGACGTGATGGGTCCTGCCGGCAAGAGTCCGTCATGACCGGGTTTGCCACAATCAGGCTGTCGGCGTGAGGGTAGTCGTCGATACCAGCGTCTTTCTGCCAGGGGTGTTCTTCGGCGGACCTCCGCGTGACGTGCTTGCGGCGTGGCGCGGCGGACGAATCGAAATCGCGGTGTCCCCCGAGATCATGCGGGAATACGTTCGGGTCAGCGAACGACTCTCGGCGCGGTTCCCTGATGCGGACCTCGAAGGCGTGCTGGACATGGTCGCGGCAACCGCCACGCTCGTGTCGGCGCCCCCCTTGCCCGAACCTGTGTGCGAGGACCGCGACGACGACAAGTTTCTCGCATGCGCGGTGGCCGCGGGAGCCAGGTACGTGGTGAGCTCGGACCGGGCCCTGCTGGCAACCTCTCCCTATCGGAACGTGACGGTCCTGCGCTCCCGTGACTTCCTGGACCTGCTCTGAGTCCGGGCTTCGGCGAAGGATGACCGCGACGTGAACCGACTGATCTACGGCATCAGGCCGGCGGACAAGGCAACGCCATGAAGCGGACATCCCTCGGCGCTGCGGTCCGCCTGGGCTTGACGGTCTTGGCGGCCGGGTGCGTGCTGGAGTTCGAAGAGCCGATGCCGGCATCCATCGTGGTGTCGCCCGGGTCCGCCACGTTCACCTTCCTGGGAGAGTCGAGGACATTCACCGCGACCGTCAGGGATCAGGAGGGGAACACGCTGGCGGGAACGGTTGCCTGGACGACCGAGGCCCCAGCGGTGTTCACCGTGAACTCTTCCGGCTTGGTCACGGCCGTTTCCAACGGAAGCGGCACGGTCAGGGCCATCCTGGAGGGCGTCAGCGGCACCGCCACCGTGACGGTCAGCCAGGCGCCCTCCACCATCGAGCGCGTTGGCGGCGACGCGCAGACGGGAAGTCCGGGAGCGCCCCTGACCCTGCCGCTGGTCGGCCGCGTGCTGGACGCGGGGGCCAATCCGGTCGCGGGCATCGAGGTATCCTTCTCGCCCTCGGAAGGCAGCGGCGCCGTCACGCCCGCCAATGTTGCCACCGACCCTGCGGGCGAGGCCCGGACTTCCTGGACGCTGGGCGACGCACCCGGCCCTCAGACGGTGGTCGCCTCCGTGGCGGAAGGTGCGAACACGGCGTTTACCGCCACGGCCGAACCACCCCACGCCCTGCTCATTCACTCCGGCGACGGACAGGTGGTCCGGACGAGAAGAGAAACCGAGGAACCCGTGCGGGTGCGGGTGACCTCCCGGTCGGGCGCCGGGCTGAGCGGGGTCGCGGTCGCCTTCGAGGTCACGGCCGGGGGCGGCTCGGTGCCCTCGTCCAGCGCCGTGACGGACGGCGACGGGATCGCGTCGGCGGGCAACTGGACGATGGGCGTTCCCGGGCCGCAGGAATTGCGTGCCACCGTTCCCGGCCTCAACCGGGTGATCTTCCGCGCCACCTCGCTGGCCGCGCCGGTCGCGCAACTCGTGGCGGTCGAGGGCGACGGGCAGCGAACGGAAGTCGCGCTCCCCGTGCGCATCGCACCCCGCGTGAGAGCCGAAGACGCCGACGGCAACCCCGTCGCCGGGACGACGGTCACCTTCTCCGCGAGCGGCGACAGCAGGGTCACCCCCACGGACGCGACGACCGACTCGGCCGGGTTCGCGGCGGTCGACAGATGGACCCTCGGCAGGACCGCAGGGACGACCTACACCATTACCGCGAGCGTGACCAACGCGGACGGCACGTCGGCCACGGCAACCTTCACCGCGGAAGCGACCCCCGCAGTCTACGACATCGAACTCGAACACCTGACCTCGTCGCTGCTGACCGACGCGCAACGCGAGGCCTTCGAAGAGGCCGAACGGTACTGGGAGCGCACGATCACAGCCAACCTCTCATGGAGCACGCTGCGCAGGTCCTCGCTCGCCGAGTGCCTTGCGAGAAACGGCATCTCCGGAGGCGTCCCCGGCGACCGGGTCGTCGACGACCTTCTCATCTATGTCGAGATCAAGGAAATCGACGGGGCTTCGGGCGTCATCGGGGGCGCCGGACCCTGCCAGATTCGCGTGGGCAACTCGCTGCCCGCGGTCGGGGTGATGTTCTTCGACCTCGTCGACCTGAACCGCATGGAGACCAACGGCGAACTGGAGGACACCATCCTCCATGAGATGGCGCACGTGATCGGCTTCGGGACCCTTTGGGAGCACCTGGGCCTCCTGCAGAACCCGGCCCGGGCCGGCCAGAGCGCCAACACGCACTTCACCGGCGCCGCGGCGAAAGCCGCCTTCGACGAGATCCGCGGCAACAACTACACGGACAGCGAGTTCGTTCCGGTGCAGCACCAGGGCGGCGAGGGCGTGTGGAACGGGCACTGGCGCGAACTGGTGTTCCGGTCCGAGCTCATGACCCCCTTCCCCGACCGCGGCCCCAATCCGCTGAGCGTGATCAGCCTCGCGTCGCTGGTGGACATCGGATACGAGGAAGTGGACTACAGCGTGGCGGATGAGTACGTGCTGCCGCCCCCACAGTATGCGGCGGAGGCGGGAGCCGAAGTGGGGGCAGCGGGAGCTCCCGGGAACACTGCCCCCCTCGGGAACGACATCCTGTTGATGCCGCTGATGGTCGTGGACCAGGAGGGCAACGTCGTACGCTACCTGACCCCGCCGGAGCGCTGATCTCCTTCCCCTGGCTTCATGGATGCGGTCGCCGGCACACCTTCCGCGACGCGTTGCAAAGATGTCTCTAGTATCGTTGCATTTCTGTTTCCTGAGCTGTCTTGGCGCTTGCGCCGTAAGGCCTCAGCCCCCCGCCGAGGAAGGCGGCACGATCCCGTTGATGCGCATGTAGGTGACCAGGTTGCCGTAGTGCTCGTAGTTGTGCATGGAGTTGAACGCGAGCACGCCGGCCACGGCCATGTCGTTTCCGAAGAGGTTGACCATCATCGCCGCCCTCTCGTCGGTCATCGATGCGTAGACGTCGTCGCAATAGGCGAACGCGTCGGCCAGAGCGGCCGTGATCTGCTCCTTGGTGGTGGCGGTCTCCTCCAGGTTCTCCGACATGGGGTTGTCCCGGCCGGAGGCCGTGGAGCAGAAGGCGTACTGGGAATTGGCAACGTGAGCCAGAATCTGCCCGAGGGTGCGCACTTCGTCCGTGGGCCGGAAGTCGTAGAGGTCGGCGGGCACCTTCTCCGCCGTCGCCTCGAGATTCGTGACCGTGATCTGGTGGAGACCGTTGAGCGAGCCGGTCACCTGCGCGTGGGCGGGAGTGGATACCAGAACGAAGAGGCACAGGACGGCTGCGGTAGCGGAAACGAGTTTCATGCGGGTTCTCCTGAGTCGACGGTTGGTGGGTTGTGAATCGATGGTCCTGCGGTGTTGCAAGATGGGGTCGGGCCCGGATCCGGGCATCATCGAATCTAGTGTCCGGATGGTTGCACGGGTCTCTCAGCCCTCCGCCTCCAGCGGGGCGTAGGGCTTCGTTCCGGGCACCATGATCCCGCCGCGCTTGGTGCCGAGGGCGATGTTCCCGTAGCGCTCCGCGTAGGCGGGCGGCAACTCGCGTCCATCGCTCGCCGACAGCCACAGACGCAGCAGGTGACGCTTGCGCTCCGGCTCGCGATGGTCCTCGTACCCGGTGCGCGAGTGGACGATCTGGTGGTTGTGCACGAATTGCATGTCGCCGGGCTGGAGCTCCATGTCGAGCCGGATGTCGGGGCGTTCGGCCAGATGCTCGAAGAGGTCCATGGCTTCGGTCTGTTCGGGCGACGTGGACGGCACCCCCTCGTGGCGCTGGGCGCCGTCGAAGAAGTCGCGGGCGTAATACGTCGTAATACATCCTGCGTGATGGTTGAAGACCGGCATCCGGTAGTAAGGCAGCTTGCCCTCGGGAATCTCTCCCTTGCGGTCGATATGGATGGGCCGCGAAAGTAGCTCGGCCAGGTCGGGCCGCTGTCGCCGCATTTCGCTGTAGATGGTGGCCGAGCTGGAGATGCTGCTCAGCCCGCCCTCCTTCGCCGGCCGCACGCAGAAGAGCCCCACGACGTCGCACGAGTCGGTGTGGAAGCGGTGGCGCGCCCGGGTCGCGTACAGACGGTGCTCCGGGTTATGGGGGTCATGGCCGATGTCCTTCACGTGGCCGAGCAGGTGTCCCCTGGCGTTCTGGGAGATGGCTTCGCCGAGATACGTGCCGATCCCCCAGAAGGCGATCGCGATCTGCTGCATCGACCGGCCTTCCACCGGCAGGCCGCGCATCAGCACGAAGCCGCGTCCGCGCAGCAGTTCCTCTCGGATGCGCGCGAGTTCCGTCTCCAGCGCGGGGAGGGGGAAGTCGTCCCGGGTGATGCCGGCGATGTCGAGGCCCCTGCGTTCGACTCTCCCCACCGCAAGGTGGATCTCGC
The DNA here is from genome assembly GCA_965208255.1 of Longimicrobiales bacterium. Taxonomy (GTDB): domain Bacteria; phylum Gemmatimonadota; class Gemmatimonadetes; order Longimicrobiales; family Gaopeijiaceae; genus BD2-11. Next base: position 4,169,518 of record OZ242324.1, on the reverse strand, counting down.
GGATTTCTCCCGCCGTGAGGTGGCGAATCCAGCTTCCGGACCCGCTCATCCCGGATCCGTACCAGACATCGGGACCTCTCATGTCCGGTTCCCCGCCCTGGTTGGATGCTGCCATCGTATCCCTCACATGAGTAACCCTTCGCTCAGAAACACTCAGTGCATTACCTGTCCCGCACCGCCTCCCGGACCCTGAGGGGAGCCACTCAATCCGCAGGCGAGCCCTCCAGCAGTCCTTCCAGCGGCATCTCCCGTGCGCCATTCTCGTCACATACGGCGTAGGTGACCTGGCCCGATGCATACATCGACACGCCCGCGTACTCGCCCCTCTTGTTGAGCGCGAAGAAGCGCACGTTGAAGTTGGGTTCGCCGCGCGAGTTGAGGAGGCGCTCCTCCACGGTGTTGGCGCGAATGCGTTCGAGCGCCGCCATCCCCGCGTCCAGCGGATGCATGCCATCGCGCATCTTCTCGACGATGAGGAAGGAGCAGAGGTTGAACAGGTTGGCCTCGCCGCGCCCGGTGGAGCCGGCGGCGCCGATGTCGCCGTCCACGTAGAGCCCGGCGCCCAGGATGGGGGAGTCGCCCGCCCGTCCGGGGATCTTCCAGGAGAGTCCGCTGGTGGTGGTCACCCCGCAGATGTCGCCGCCCGGGCCGATGCCGTCGCAGTTGATGGTGCCCCAGAAGCTGTTCTCGTCGATGAGCCCTTCGCGAACCATGTCCAGTCCGGCCTGGTAGCCCGCGTGCTGGCGAGCTTCGAGAGCGGCCCGGGCCCGCGCGAGTTCTTCGGGGCCCGCCTCGGCCCCCGCCGCTCCTTCGGCGTCGAAATCCGCTCCGCTCTCCGTCCCACCCCTCCGCCCTCTCCGCGGATCCAGGAAGTGGCCGGGGTCGATGCGCCGCTTCCATTCGAGCCACAGCTCGCGCGAGCTGTCGGTGTTCAGGTCGTCCTCGATCTCGAAGCCCATCATGCGGGCGAACTCCTGCGCGCCCCTGCCCACCAGCAGGTGGTGGTCGGTGTACTCCATGACCGCCTTCGCCACCAGCGAGGGTGTGCGCACCCCCTCGAGCCCGGCCACGCCGCCGGCCTGCTTCTTCGGCCCGTGCATGCAGCAGGCGTCCAGCTGCACCACCCCGTCCGCGTTGGGCAGGCCCCCGTAGCCGATCCCGGTCTCCGTGGGGTCGAGTTCGGGGATGTTCACCCCCGCCATCAGGGCGTCCAGCACGTCCTCTCCCTCCACGATTCCCCGGAACGCCCGCTCCACCGCGCTTTCCGGACCCCCGTTGGTAAAGCGGATGCCGCTGGTGTCGGAGATCACCACCGGGGAGACCGACTGTGGGGTGTACACCATGGGTGCGCCGTCCAGAGTGCGCGGCACGGCGCCGGCCACGCCTGCGGCGGCGGCGGTCTTGACGAAGTCGCGACGTTTCATGTTCGGGATTCCGGCGAAGTGTTCGACAGGTGGGCCATGAGCGCGTCGGCGTCCGCGGCCGGGAGATCTCGGGGTTTGCGTCCATCCCGGCGTGGGGCATCCTCCCTGCGGAATGCCCGGAAGCAGCCGGGAAACTGCGAAAGTATGGACAGGCCAACTCGGGCCAAGCAAGTTTCAACCATGAAAATCAGCGAAAAAGTGGTTCGGAAAGCGCTGCGCACGGTGAAGGATCCTGAGCTCCATCTGGATCTTGTCGTGCTCGGCCTGGTGTACGACATCGAGATCGAGGACGCGAACGTCCACGTGCGCATCTCGCTCACCACCCCGATGTGCCCCGTGGCGCCCCAGATCGTGGAGGATGCGCGCGCCGCGGTTGCGGCCGTGGAGGGCGTCGAGAACGCCGAGGTGCAGCTGACCTTCGATCCTCCCTGGACCCCGGAGCGCATCAGCCCCCTCATCCGCTCCTCGCTGGGACTCTGACGGGAAGGGGATCCCCGGGAGGCGTCACGCCGACGTCCCGGGGCCAGGCGCGTTGCGGCGGTGACGAAGCTCGGAGATGACCTCGAAAAAGGACGGGTAGCCGTGCCCTTCACTGAAGAAGAGATCAAGGCCAAGGTACAGAACGGCTACATCGTGGAATCACCCGAGGAGATGACCGAGGGCTATCGCAGGTCGCTCGCCATCCAGCTCACGGTCCAGGCCGACACCGAGCTCATGAGCGCGCCCTCCTACTGGATGGCCGCGCGCCACGCTCCTTCGGCCAACACCCAGGTGAGCGCGCACGCCATCATCCAGGACGAGCTGGCGCATGCCAACATCGCCTACCGCCTGCTCGAGGACCTGGGCGTCTCCAAGCAGAAGCTGGTCTATGAGCGCGAGCCCCACGAGTTCAAGCATCCCTACGGCTTCGACCAGCCGCTCGACAACTGGGCGGACCTGGTGGTGGCCAACGGCTTCTTCGACCGCGCCGGCATCTGCCTGCTCTCGGACGTGCACCGCAACACCTCCTACGGGCCGCTCAAGCGGGCGCTGGTGAAGGTGGACATGGAGGAGACCTTCCATCTGCGTCACGGCGAGGTCTGGATGCGGCGCCTGGCGCGGGCCGGGGGCGAGGCGAAGGAGATCCTGCAGCGGTCCGTCGACTGGATGTTTCCCATGACCGTGGAGTGGTTCGGCCTTCCCGACGACCGCAAGCGCCACAGCGGCCAGCTCGAATACAAGCTCAAGGGGCTCACCAACGACCAGCTGCGCCAGCTGTGGATGTCGTCCACGGTGCCCCTCTGCGAGCGTTTGGGCCTCGACGTGCCCGCGCACTTCGACGAAGCCACGCAGTCCTACGTTCTCGACTACCCTTTCCCCTGCCAGTACAACGTAGGCGAGAAGCGCTGGCTCTTCGAGGAGGGGGAGATCACGTGGGGGCAGGTCTTCGAGCGCTGGAAGGGGCGCGGCCCGATGAACGAGATCTACGTGGAGTCGATCCGGCGGTCGCGCGGCCAGGTGAGCTCGTGGCTGAACTGACGCTGCCGGCGCGCGTGACGTCGCACATGAGTGGGGGGCGCGACCTGTGGTCGGAGCCCCTGGCGGAGCGGCCCGACGACCCGGCGGCGGCCGTGTGGCGCGCGCTCGGCGAAGTGCTCGACCCGGAGTTGCCCGTGAGCGTGGCCGACCTGGGATTGGTCTACGGGGTGCGGGTGGACGGCGATCGCGTGCACGTCCACCTGACCTTCACCGCCACCGCGTGTCCATGCATGGACTTTATCGAGGAGGACGTGCGCGACCGGCTGCTCGCCGAGCCGTGGATCACCGCGGTGGAGATCGAGCAGGTATGGGATCCGCCCTGGACGAGCGCGCGCATCACCGCGGCGGGGCGACGTGCGCTCCGGGGTGCGGGGGTGAGCGCCTGAGGGCGCCTGCGGAGAGCACCATGGAGGAAGCCGTTTATGATGTCTTCGCGCGCAAGCGGAGAAGCGAGCCGCTCCGCCACATAGGCTATGTGGACGCCGTCGACGACGCCCTGGCGCGCGTCTACGCCTGGAAGACCTACGACGAGGAAAACTGGTTCGAGATGTGCGTCGTGCGTCGCTCCCACATCATCCCGGTGAACCGCGTCGACGGCCCCTACGCGGCGCGCGCGACCGGGCGCCTCGGCCGTCGCCCCGGGGCGGGCCGGTGAGCGCCGGAGCGTTCCCCTCCGAGGTGCAGGAAGCGCTCCAGAGGCTCATCCTGTCGCTCGCCGACACCAAGCGCATCATCGGCATCCGCTACAGCGACTGGCTGCTGGGGGCGCCCTCCATCGAGAGCGGCATCGCGACCGCCTCCATGTCGCAGGACGAATGGGGCCACGCACGCCTGCTCTACGCCATGCTGAAGGACTTCGGCGTCGACCCCGTCGAAGTCGAGCATTCGCGCCCGCCCGGCGCATACTGCTCGGCCGCCTGCCTGGACGAGCCGTTTGCCGACTGGGCCGCGGTCGTGGCCGGCATCGTGGTGGTGGACGGAACCCTCTCCTCGGCGCTCGAGGGATTCGCGGCGGGAGCCTACGACGCGGCCCGCAAACGAGTTCCGAAAATGCTCGCGGAAGAGGCGTTTCACCGTGATTTCGGGCAAGCCTGGATGCGCCGCATCGGTGAGGGGGGAGAAGAGGGCCGGGAGCGCTTGGCCGTGGCGGTGGAGTCGATGCTGCCCGACGCGATCACATGCCTGCTGCCCGACGATGAGGAAGCCGGACTGCTCGCCGGCGCGGGGCTCACCGCCCATCCGCGCGAGGCGCGCGAACGGCTGGTGCACCGCCTGGCGGAGCCCCTGGCCTGGCTGACCCCGGTCCCCGCCATGGATCCGCCCCTCCCCGCCGACTGGGTCGCCGGCCGCCGGCGCCCGTCCGGAGAACCCGCCGGAGACGCCGTCGAGCGCGCACGCGGCGACCGCAACCGGGCGCTCTTCGTCGAGTGAGCGCCGACGAGGTGGTGACCGGTACCGCGACCGGGCTTCCCGCGTCCCCCCGGTGCCCGTTCTGCGACCGGACCGAGACGCGGCTGGTCAACCCGTTCGGCGGCCAGCTTTCGGTGGCGACCTACTGGTGCAACCGCTGCCGCACCGCGTTCGATCACATCAAGTGGACGGAAGCAGGTACCACGTCCGCGCCCTGAAGCATAACGGCGGTTTGCGGGTACTCCATTTCGAGACAACCACAACCAGACATCCGATACATGCGAGACTCCATGGAGAAGTTTTCCACATCACGGCGCGGCGCCCTTGCGGCGGCGCTGGCCATGGTCCTGGTAGCCGCCTGCTCGGCCTCTTCGGCCCTTCCTCCCTCCCGCGGCCTGATCACCCTCTCGGGCGCGCGCATCCCTCCCGATGCGGCGCGCATGGACTCCATCGACATCTGGGTTCGCCCGGAGCTGCAGAACATTGAAGAGGATCCCACGTTCCTGATCGTCACCGGCTTTAGTGAAGCGCCGGTGATGCCCTGGGAGAACTTCGTCATCGAGGGCGACACCGCGCGGCTGAGCCTGGACGGCACCATCGCCGAGGCGCGGGCGGTGTATCTGGTCTATGCGCACCTGCACCTCATGCACCGGATGGACCGGCTCGAGGAGTGGCTTCCGGATTCGGCAGGGCTCGAAGGGTATGAACTCGAGCGCGCGATCGTGGCCCGCACCACGGATGTCTGGTTCTACGGCCGTTCGCTCTACGGCTGGGCCCCCTACCTGCCCCTGGATGAACTGCTCTTCTCCAGCGAGAACGGCTACCTGGACGCCTATCTGCTGACCGCGCGCGCCGAGGAGTTCGCGATGGCGCGGGACGCCTGGCTGGACGAGAGCGCCGGGGCGCAGGAGGAGTACCGCACCTGGTTCCGGAGTGCCTTCGAGACAAATCCGCCCGGCTTGCGCTGATGCCGGACCGCGGCCCGCCGGCTCCGCCCGGGGGAGCGCGGGGTCGCGAATCTCCCGACGCCGGGCTGGTCGAGGAATGGACCCGGACGGGAAACTGGCTGTTTCGCTGGCGCAGCTACCTGCCGCTCCTCGTCCTGGCTTTCCTGGCTGCACTGAGCTTCGCCTTCCCCTCCGGCTCGGCCGGCCGACTGGACGGCTGGGAGCTGGCCGGGATGCTGGTGGCCGTGGCGGGTCTGGTGCTGCGCGCCTGGACGGTCGGGCATGCGCCGGCGGGCACCTCGGGCCGGGGAACCCGCCGGCTGGAAGCCGCCTCGCTGAGTACCGAAGGCGTGTACTCGGTGGTGCGCCATCCCCTCTACCTGGGGAATCTCCTGATCTGGGCCGGCGTGGCCACGACGGTGGGCAGCCTCGCCGCCGTGGCGGTCACCCTTCTCGTGTTCTGGATCTACAACGAGCGCATCATGCTCGCGGAAGAGCGCTTCCTGCACGAGCGCTTCGGCCCCGATTTCACCCGCTGGGCGTCGCGCACGCCCGCGTTGCTGCCGGATCTGCGGCGCTGGCGGCCGCACAGGCTGTCGTTTTCGCTGCTGTTCGCGCTGGGCCGCGACCACGCCGCCCTCTACGCGTGGGTGGCGGCGACCACTACCCTGGAGGTTGCAGAGACGCTGGGTGCGCGAGGCGGCCTCGATCTCGCGCCCTTCTGGGGGATCTACTTCGGGGCCGGTACGGTGGTGTATGTTGTGCTTTGGAGGCTCAAGAAGAACTCGACGCTGCTCGATGTGGAGGGACGGTAGCCGGCCCCGGGTCGGAACACGGCATGGGAAGCCCTCTCTAGGACGGTGTGAGCAGCCACTTCATCGACACGGGCCGGACGCCGGAGGCGTCTCCCCGGACGTGTACGTCGATGCGGCCGGTGTCGGCCAGGCGCCGGTCGCTGACCTTCCCTCCGAACGCCGCGAACCCCTTCACCGTAACGTTGTGCCGGGTCCCGTCGGGAGCCGTGGCGGTGAGCCGGGAACCCTTGAGGTCGCGCACCCGGGGCGCCGGGCCGTCCTGAAGCTGAAGTCGCAGAATGCGCCCGCCATGGGGCGCGTCCAGCGCATCGATCACTCGAAAGACCGGGGTGTTCCGTACGCCGCTTGCGACCATGCTAGATTGTCGGGCCCGAGGTATTGGAGATTCCGCCGCAGCTCTGGAGAGGGTCCCCGACGGATGCACGAAAACACTAGAAACCCGGTATCTGCCCGTCAATGCCGGAGGGAGGAGACGTGACCGGGCCCAGACCCGAAAACGCGCGCGCCGAAGCGGACGCGCTGCAACTGGATGCCGACCTGATGCGCCGCCTCGGATACGAGGTCGTGGACCGAGTGGTGGATCGCTGGGCCGGCCTCCGCGAAGACCGCGCCTGGGGCACCGCCGACCGGACGTACACGGAAGCCCTCCTTCGCGAGGCGGCTCCCGAGACCGGCCGTGATCCGAACGAAGTGATCGAACGCGTCCTGCACGATGTCCTGCCCTACGCGGGGCGCATCGACCACCCCCGCTTCTTCGCCTTCATTCCCTCCTCGCCCACCTGGCCGAGCTTCCTGGCCCACATGCTGACGAGCGGCTTCAACATCTTTCAGGGCACGTGGCTTGAATCGGCGGGCCCCAGCCAGGTGGAGCTGGTGGTGCTCGACTGGTTCCGGGAGTGGCTGGGCATGCCCGAGACCGCGGGAGGCCTCTTTACCAGCGGAGGCTCGGCTGCGACCCTGAACGCCATGGTGGCCGCCCGCCACGCCGCGGGCAACGGCGACCGGCTGGTCCTGTACGAGAGCGACCAGTGCCACGCCTCCGTGCACAGGGCCGCGCGCATCTGCGGTTTTCGCGCGGACAACCTGCGCCACGTGCCCACCGACGACCACTACCGCCTCGATGTCGAAGCGCTGGCGCACATGGTCCGCCGCGACCGGAGCGAGGGAAGGACGCCGTTCATGGTGTCCGCCAACGCGGGGGCGACCAACACGGGCGCCATCGACCCGCTCGCTGCCATCGCCGACCTGTGCGAGCGCGAGGGGCTCTGGTTCCACATCGACGCGGCCTACGGCGGCTTCGCCGTCCTCGACGAGGCCGGGCGCCGGAGCCTGAAGGGGATCGAGCGGGCCGACAGCGTGGTTCTGGATCCGCACAAGTGGCTCTTCCAGCCCTATGAGACGGGCTGCCTGATGGTGCGCGACGCGGCGGTGCTGCGTGCAGCCTTCCGCATCATGCCCGAGTACATGCAGGACACGGACATGAGCTGGGAGCATGTCAACTTCGCCGACCGCGGCCTCCAGCTGAGCCGTTCCTTCCGGGCTCTGAAGGTTTGGATGTCGGTCCAGATGCTGGGCGTGGAAGAGTTCCGCGTCGTCATCGGGCGGGCGCTCGAGCTGGCCCGCAGGGCGGAGGCCTGCATCCGCGAGAACAGTCAGCTTGAGCTGCTCAGCCCGGCCAGCCTGGGCGTGGTCTGCTACCGCTTCCGGCCACCGGACATGGACGAATCGCTGCTGGATGCACTCAATCGCGAGATCCAGAACGAGATCGTGGAGAGCGGCTTCGCCATGGTCTCCTCCACGCGGCTCCGGGGCGACTACTCGCTGCGCCTGTGCATCCTCAATTACCGGAGTACCTGGGAAGACGTGCGCGCCACCCTCGAGCGCGTCGAAGAGATCGGACTGCGGAGGATGAAGGCGGCGGCGTGCACCTCGTGAACCTGATCCTGCTGGGCGTGCTGCTGATCCTCGCTCCGATCAACGGCGTCGCGCAGCTGGCGCTGGCCAGGAAGAACCAGGATCTGGCGCGCATTCCCGTCTACGTGAGTTCGGGGATCTTCATCCTGGTCCTTGGCGCGGCCGCCGCGGTGGTGGGCGGGATCGCCGGCGGGCTGGCCTCGCTGGGGCTGGCGCCGATCGACCCCCTCGAGTTCGTGGCATGGACGGTCGCGATCGCCGCGTCGGTCCTCGGGATCATGCTGCTGTTCACATGGATCGCCCGCGCCGCCGGCCTGAGGGATTCTCCGTTCCTGGCGATGCTGCTTCCCCGCACCCGCCGCGAGCGGGCGTGCTTCGCGGGCCTCTCCTTCGTTGCCGGGACGGGGGAGGAGATCGCCTACCGGGGGTACGCCATGTCGGCGCTGGGGGCGATGTCGGTGGGCCCGTGGACGGCGGCGGCGGTGACCTCGGCGGCGTTCGGGTTATTACATTCCTACCAGGGTGCGCGGGGCGTGGTGATGACCGGCGTCGCCGGGTTCGCCTTTGCCGTGTCGTTCATTCTGACCCGCAGCATCTGGCCCGCGATCGCCGCGCACATCGCGATCGACCTCGTCGCCGGACTCGTTCTCGGCGAAAAACTGCTCACCCATGCAGACGGAGGAACCGACGCGTGCGCGTAGACCTCGCGTTACTGGCCGACGCCGCCACGGTGGACGGCGCCGGCAAGCTGAACATCCTCGGCATCTTCGATTCGATCACCTCCACGCGGTTTCCGGCCAAGCACGGCCTCATCTCCCTGGTGCTGCGCTTCTCGGCCGGACTGGAGCAGGCCGGGGAGCACACCATCAGGATTCGCCTGCGCGGGCCGTCGGGAGAGGACCTCCTGCGCCTGGACGGCAAGGTCAAGTTCGGGCCTGGCGCGGCGAGCGATGGCGGTCGGCTGAAGATTCCCCACATCCTCAACATGGACGGGATCGTCTTCAGGACCCCCGGCCGCTACGCTTTCGATGTCGACCTGGACGGCGAGCACCAGGTGTCGCTGCCGCTCCGGGTGGTGTCGTCCGCATTCTCGGACGCCGCCGAAGCCTGACGGCCCACGTTTGCAGTCCCCGGCCCAGGAGCAGCCATGATGCAGATAGCCCGGTCGAGGGAGCGCATTCTTCCGCGTCCCATCGAGGAGGAGATGCGGGAGTCGTTCCTCGACTACTCGATGAGCGTCATCGTTCAGCGCGCTTTGCCGGATGTGCGCGACGGGCTCAAGCCGGTCCACCGGCGCATTCTCTTCGCCATGCACGAGCTGGGGCTGGCCCCGGACCGGAGCTACAAGAAGAGCGCCACCGTGGTCGGGGACGTGCTGGGCAAGTACCACCCCCACGGGGACAGCGCCGTCTATGACGCCCTGGTGCGCATGGTGCAGGACTTCTCGCTCCGTTATCCGCTGGTGGACGGGCAGGGCAATTTCGGTTCCATCGACGGGGATCCGGCGGCGGCGTATCGCTACACCGAGGCGCGCCTGTCGCGGGTGGCCGCCGACCTGCTGACCGACATCGCCCGGGACACCGTCGACTGGGCACCCAACTTCGACGACCGCCTGCAGGAGCCGGTCGTGGTGCCCTCGCGGCTGCCCAACCTGCTCATGAACGGCAGCGCCGGGATCGCGGTGGGCATGAGCACCAACGTGCCGCCGCACAACATCGGCGAGCTGGTCGCGGCGATCAAGAAGCTCGCAGACGACGACGAGCCGACGCTGGACGAGCTGATGGAGGTCATTCCCGGGCCGGATTTTCCGACCGGCGGCTTCATCGTCGGACGCAAGGGGATCCGGGAGATGTACCGCACCGGCCGGGGACGCATCGTCATGCGGGCGCGGGTGGTGCGCGAAAAGATCCGCGGCGGGCGGGAGCAGCTGGTGATCACCGAGCTGCCCTACGCCACCTCGAAGTCCAAGATCATCGCCCAGATCGCCGGGCTGTCGCGAAAGGGGGCGCTCATCGAGGTGTCCAACCTGCGCGACGAGTCCGACCGCGACGGCGTCCGCCTGGTCATCGAACTGAAGCGGGGCGTCGATTCCGGCAAGGTGCTCAAGCGGCTCCTCCGGCGCACGAGCCTGCAATCCACCTTCGGCGCCATCATGCTGGCGCTGGACAAGGGGGAGCCCCGCGAGTTCACCCTGAAGGAGATGCTGGAGCGCTTTCGCGATCACCGCGTGGAGGTCATCCGGCGGCGGTCACAGCATGAACTGGCGAAGGCGGAGGACCGCGCGCATGTCATCGAAGGCATGCTCCGCGCTCTCGACTTCATCGATGAGGTGATCGCGATCATCCGCTCCTCGGCGGACCGCGCTCAGGCGGCGGAGCGGCTGCAGGGCGAGCTGGATCTCTCCGAGCGCCAGGCCGGGGCGATTCTGGACATGCAGCTGGCGCGCCTGACCTCGCTCGAACGGACGAAGCTCGAAGACGAGCTGGCCGGGCTGCGCAAGACGATCCGCCAGCTCCGCCACATCCTGGCGAGCGAGTACCGGCAGCTGCAGGTGATGCTCGAGGAGCTGGAGGAGGGGGTGCGCGAGTTCGGCGACGCGCGCCGCACGACCATTCTGGACAGGGAAGCCGCCTCGGCCGCGAGCGTGGAAGCCGCGGTGGCGGACGAGGATGTGGTGGTCACCGTCAGCCACCAGGGCTTCGTCAAGCGGATGCCCGTGCACCTGTACCGCCGCCGGCTGGCGAGCGGAAAACTGCTCTCGGGGATGGAGCGCTACCCGGACGACTACCTGGAGCGCCTCTTCGTGGCGCGCACCCAGGGGTGGATCCTGGCGTTCACGGAGGGCGGGCATGTGCACTTCCTGAGCGTGGCCGACGCGCCCGAGAGCGGGCTGGCGTCACGCGGGCAGTCCCTCTACGCCCTCACGGAGGGCAATCGGGCGGATCCGTTTACGGCGCTGCTGCAGGTCGACAGCCTGACCGCCGATGGACAGGTGGTGTTCGTGACCGAGCGCGGCACGGTGAAGCGGACCCGCCTGGCCGAGTTCTCAAACCCCCGCCCGGCGGGGCTGGCGGCCTCCCGGGTGCGGCCGGGCGACCGCATCGTCACGGTGATGTTCTCGGAGGGCGGCGCCGACGTCATGCTGGCGACGCGTCACGGCCGCGCGATCCGCTTCGCCGAGGGGCAGGTCCCGGTGATGGGAAGGGCCGCCTTCGGGGTGAAGGGCATCGGGCTGCGCGACCACGACGTGGTGGTGTCCGCCCTCCTGATCCGCCGCGAGGGCACCGTGCTGGCCGTGTCCGACCAGGGGTGGGGCCGGCGCTCGGACGTGAACGACTACCCGCTGCAGAAGCGCGGCGGCCTGGGCGTGCTGATGCCTCCGCCCGGCGGCGGGAAGGGACGGCTCATCGGTGCGATCGAGGTCCTCGACCAGGACGCAGTCATGCTGGTGACGGCGGCGGGCCGGATCACCCAGGTGGTGGCGGGAGACGTGCCGGTCACGGGGAGGGGTACGCGAGGCAAACAGCTCGCGCAGGTGGAGATGGGTGACGGCGTAGTCAGGGTCACCCGCACCCAGGGCAGCGGGTCGCCGGCCGGGGGTGGGGGCGGCGCTGTTCGCCATGCCACCGCCGCTGCAACAGGTTCCGCACAGGAACCGCCAGAGCAAACCCTGACGTAACGGCGGAAGCAGTTGGGATTCTATCTTGTGCGCTCACTTGACCTTGCAGGATTGACAGGTCGGATTCCCGCCACTTGATTCCCGCCGAGTCGCGGGCCTCAGCCACGAGGCCTCCGGCGGGCTTCCAGTGCCTTCCGAAGCTGCCCTTCGTCGGCTCGCTGATAACACTGAAGCACCGTCTTGGCGGTCTTCCAGCCTCCGAGTTCGCAGAGGACCTTGAGCGGCTGCTCCATGAGGTCGGACGCAAACTTCCGTCTCAGCGAGTGCCAGCCTCTCCCGCGCTTCGGTTCGAGCCCGGCCAGCCTTTGTGCTCTGTACCACCAAGCTCGCACCAAGGACCGTCCCGCGCACCTCGACGGATCCGTCGGCGCGGGCAGCACCGGAGCGTCCTCATGCCCCGAACTCCTCCCCCGCGCCTCGTGCAGGACGGCCAACGCCTCGACCGTTACCGGCGTCCGGTGCTCGTAGCCGGTCTTCTCGTGTTCCGCGCGCCACCGCACCACCCCACCTTCGAGGTCGATGTCCGAGCACCTGAGTTGACGGATGGCCCCGATTCGGTGCCCCGTCTCGTGCGCCAGCACGAGCGCGATGTGAAATCGCCAATCCACCTGCCGGGAGACCCCGAGAAGCGCCTGGTACTCCTCCTCGGACAACACCACCCGCGTGGGGTTCTTCTCCGTGGGCGTCTTGAGACCCCGCAACGGATTCGCCACGAGAAGGAGCTTTCCCTGCCCGTCTCTGGACTTGGCGGCCCAGTTGAGCACGGCAATCAGGAACTTCAGGTCGTGCTCGATGGTCCGGTCGGACACCGGCCTTCCGCTTGGGCCGACCCTGCCCGCGCGCCGCTCCCGGATGAAGCGGTCCCAGTCGCGCTGAGAGAGTGTCTCGGGACTTCGATCTCGTCCGAAGAACCGGAGGAACATCCTCGTCGCCGCCCGGTCGGACTGTTGAGATGTCTCCGCCTTCGTAGGCGTCACCTCCTCACCGTAGATGTCAAGAAGCCTTCCCAGCGTGAGCGGCCCGGCCTCCTTGTGGCCGTTCGGCTCCGGCTTTGCGAACCCTGCGGCGAACTCGTCCGCCTGCCGCTTCGCGCGCCTCCAATCGCGGTGTTTGAGCGACCGGGTGAGCCTGCGACCGTTCTCGCGCCACTCGATCTGGTACAAGCCGGTTTTCGGATCGGGGAACACCCTCACCCGGTTCCGGCCCCATTCTCCGGCGCCGTATGAGCGCCGGCTTCGTTTCGTGCGTGCCATCGTTCGATTCCTCTCTCGATGGACTGCACGATCTGCGCTCCTGAACTTCGCCGGGGGCAGCAGTGTCCGCCAGACCTGACGCTCGGAGCGGTGGGGATCTTGCCGGCAATCGCCTCTGTGGCGATGCGTTCAGCCGCCGTCCCGGAGCTTGCCGATCTTTAAGCGGGAGGCCATGATTCGGAGGCGGTGTTCGAGGCCCGATGGCGATCCAGAGGCGCACATTGACATCAAGGTCGATGTGCATGAGAATCCGTTTCGGACGTGCACGGCAACGATTCCGCAAGTTGCTGGTGACCTTGGGGTTGCGATGTGTCCGCAGGAGCACCGATGCCGTGCGGGCCTTCAGGCCGTTGCCGGGAGCGACCCATCCCTTCGGGGTGCCTGATACGGCACGGCGACGGTTGGGATGTGCACGCCATCCCACCCCCGCCCGGGGTCGCTCCCGGTCCATCAATCCCATGCGGGAAGGCTTCTCGTCGGCCGAGGTCGGCCGGTCAAACCTGACGCCTGTCTCACTGCGGCCAGAAGTAAGGTTGGCGACCCATTCGGACGATCACGAGGACGCCGTCAACTCCTCCCGAATGATGGACCGTCGCCTCTTGGCCGCTCAAAGCCCTACCCGATCGGAAGGGCCACGCCCGTCCGAAGCGTCAGGACACGTTGCCTCGGCCCGCTCCAGTACGAGTCCGCCCCTCCGACGGGGATGAGTCCGAGCGTGTAGAGCAGGTCGACACTCACATCGGCCCGCTCCGTCACGCCGACCGCGATGCCTCCGCCCACGACGACCCCGAGGTCCATCGCGGCCTCCACTGCGTCGCGACCGCCCGCGTCACAACCGCCGCTGGCGGCGACCTGCTCCTTTCCGAGCCGAGCCGATGCGTGGAAATCGCAGTCGATTCGGCTCGCCAAGGTGGGACCGAGGAAGAATCGGACCGCGGAGCGATCCCACGACGACAAGGCGAACGTCGGCACGGCCAGCAGCGAGAACTCGAAATAGTCCAGCGCGATTTCCGTGGTGACGAGGGCGTCACCGTCGAGTCCGCTCAACCTGCCGCCCTTCTGGGAGTATGCGACGCCAAGCTGTACTCCGAGATGCTCCGAGGCCGGGAAGGTCGCCGCCAACCCGACGGACATTCTCGTGAGCGACTCGGAACGCCAGACGGCGCCGTCGGGAGGGTCGGCTCTCATGGCCGTCCGGTTGAGGCCGCCGGTCAGCGACAGCGTGGTCTGCGCCAGGGCCGGGGTGGCGGTGGCGTGAAGGAACAGGATGATTGGAAGAACGAGCGATGACCGTTTCATCGGGAAACCTCCTCATGGGTCGCGTGAACGAGATTCAGGGCTGCTACATCAGAAGCGGATGAAGCGGGGTCTACTACCAATCCCTCCCACGTTCGCATTGAGGCCGTTGGTCTTTTTCGGATGCGTGTCCGGAGCGGGACGCTTGGCGCGTGGCGCAAGCCAAGGGTTCTCCCGCCCTACCCGACGACGGCGATCCCTGCGGCCCGCAGGTTACCCGAGAACGCTCCGGAACCCGCGGAAACGACCTCTGGGCCGAGCATGGAAGAACGCCGGTTGCGCACCACTCGCAACGCCCTGCTGACTGGACCTGCCCCGCTTTCACGAACGGTTGGTTCCTGGGGTCGATGGCGTCTGAGTGGTCTGCCTCTCCCTGGCGGAGAGGGGCGGCGGGAACGGACCCTCGTTCGGGCGGCGGGTCTCCCGGCGTCCGAACGAGGGTGGGCAAGCGAAGCGCGGCAGCCCGGTCCGGGGCCGGGAGGTTCTGGTTGAGGGCCGGCGCGAGGATCTCAACCGATACCAGCAGGGCGGGCCGCGCGCCGACAGCGCCCGGCAAATCGAGCGTCGGGTGCGGCACGCGACCGGTGGCGAACCCGGTTCCCGTCAAGCGGACGGCAACCATCGCCGTGCGGGCGGCTACCCCATCGGGATGCGCCGCCACGGGGGGACGGGGGGCGACGCCCCCGCCCGCGCGATCCATTGGAGCGCGGGGCTTCCAGGGTTCGAAGGGGCGGAGTCCCTCGCCAGCCCCGGTGTATTACACGGGGTAGGCTGGCTTGACTACCTTAGCGATGTCCGACAAGCCCCCCCGCCGCGGCCACGGACGCTCCGGTGCGGCCCGGCAAGTCGGCCCGTTTGACGTGCTCGCGCCCGCGCCCGATCCCCCAAACGCCGGGCTCTGGTTTCACCCGGCGACCGAACCCCGCGCGCCGACGGCGCATCGCGCCGTCTCGTGGTAGCCGTCCGGGAAGCTCGCCCTCTGCGGCCCAGGGCGACCACGCCGCCCGGCAAGCTAGCGCTGGCGATCCGCCCGGCGCGCCGGGCGGTCCGGCAGAATCCCGCGTGCTACCTGGTCGCGCCCGCGCATGGAATGGCTCCCTTCGATGGCAACGCATGGTGGCGCCTGATACGTGACTACTCGCGTTCGGTTGATACCGCCGCTTGCCCGCAGCGGTGCCCCATCCTCGGAAACGGGCGAAGGGGCCGACCCATACGAACCCTCCTCGCCTCGGTCGCGGGTGGAAGAAAGATCCCGGGGTCAGGCGTGTCACGAGGTTCCCTCGCACCGCACGGAGCGCTCCACCGCGCTGAAGAGCCGGATGTTGCCCTGCCCCCCGCCCTCGACGCTGAAATCCCCGCCCGCCCGGCACTGCGCCAGGGTTGCGCTGTCGAGATTGAGCTGCGCGCAGGCGGCGGCCAGCGCCTCTCCCAACGCCTCTTCGCGCGACGCGCCCGTGCCCGTGCCGCTTCCCGAGCCGGACGGCGAGGACATCGAGCCGAAGGTCGAGGGCACGAGCGTCAGCGTCACGCTGCACATCCACGCCTCGCTCTGCATCATGCTTTCGCAGGCCACCACGGCACACAGTGCGAGCAGCGTGCTTCTCAGTCTGACCCACATGGATTCTCCTCCTTGTTTGGCGTTGCCTCAGCCAGCTCCGGGGTCGGCCGGCCTGAATCTCAACTCGAGAGCGCGAATGCCGCGGTCGAGCGTGGGACCCAACTCGAAAGCGCCCGCCGCGAGCATTTCGGGGGTCACCCGAAGCTGGTGCACGCCGTACACGTCGTCCTCGGTCATGTCCACGTCGACCACTCGGATGAGAAGAACGTCGTCGGGGTAGACCGTAAGCACGGGCGTCGAGCCGAAGTGCACGGTCTTCTCCTCGCTGTCGACGGTTGCCGTGTACCCAACAACGGCGTCCAAGAGGCTTCTTCGTTCGCCGCCAGCGGCGGAAACCCTCGCCTCCAGCGCGGCGACACTGTCGCGCAACTCCTCCAGCGCGGTCGACTCACCCAGAGTGAGCGCCGGTCCCGGCCGCAGTTCGCTCCTCCCCCTCTTCTCCGCAAGCGCCCGAAGCTCTCGGAGCTCCTCTGCGCCCGCCTCCGCGAGCGTCAGCTCCTCGAGTTCGGTCAGCCGCCTGCGCTCCGCCTCCGTGAGTTCCGGTCCGGGCACCACTTCAGAGAGCTTCCGCTTCTCCACCAGCGGGTCCATGGCGCGGGCGAGTCCGGCGGATTCTTCCCGCCAGCGATCCATCCGGTCGCCGAGTTGGTGAATCCTGCGCAGGACGGGTGGAGCTCGGCGCTGTATCTCCACCCGGTAGTCCGGCCGCGAGAACGTGTCGCCCCCTCCAGCTCCGACGGTGACCCGGCCAACCGACACCGTGTACCCGCGCTCTTGGACGATCTCCCCGGCATCCGGCGCGCTCGACGAGCTCGACCCCGGCCCCGTGGCCCTCGCGCTCTCCGACACGGTTTGGCCTGCGGCAGGCGTTCGGTCGAGCACGGGTCCGGTCCGCGCGTCGCCCCAGCCGATTCCCCAAGCGAACAGCGGGACCACGGCGAGCACGGGCAGCAGGCCCGGCCAACCCCCGGTTACCGTTGGTGGTCCGTGTTCCAGGACTCGGTTGTGGGGCGAACTCATGACTTCGTCACTTCGTTTTCGCTCTTGTACTTGCCGCGGACGCCGGCGGCGGTGATATCGCCCACCATGCGGTACTTGCCCGATGATGCGTTGTCCAGGTTGTAGCCGCACAGGCTATCCGTCTTCTTCGTGCCCGCGATGTCCTGCCAGCCGGACCCTGAGTCTCGCTGCCACCATGTCTCGTGAAAGTCCCATCTCCTCCCGTTGTACGTGCCGTTGGCGGCCAGACAACCCGTATTGCCCGCGCCGAGGCTGATTGCCCCGACCTGCAACCGAACCCCGCCAGTGTTCGTGATCTTCAGCCCGGTGAGCGTCTTGAAGTCGCCGCCGGTGGCGCCCGCGACCGTGACGCTGAACGCCTGTGCGGCGGCGAGGCCGCCGGGGTCTCTGGCCGTCACGCGAATCGTCGCGTCGCCATCGGCCACCGCCTTGACGGTTACCGTGGCCCCCGAGACGGATGCCGTCGCGACGCTCGCGCTCGAGGAACTGGCCGTGTAGGTGAGGGCGTCGCCGTCCGGGTCGCGGAAGTAGTCGGAGGCGCTCACCGTCGTGCTGTCGCCCGGCTTCAGCGTTTTCGCGGATATGGAGCCCACGGTCACGGGCGATTGGTTGCTGCTTCCGCCGCCCACGGTCACTTCATTCTCGCTCCTGTACTTGCCGCGAACGCCGCCAACGGTAAACTCGCCAACAAACCGGTACACGCCGGCCTTCGCGCTTGCGAGACCATATCCGCAAAGCTGCCCGTTCTTCCGGGTGCCGGAGACCTGAGCCCAGGCGGAACCGGCGACGTTGTCCCTTCTCTGCCATTCGGTCCAGTGAACCTCGTAACTCACGCCGTTGATGGTGACCCGACTGGTCCCAAAGCATCCGCTGTTCGTGAAGTTCCCCCACTTCAGAGCGCCCGCCTGCGTGATCGTCAGCCCGCTTATCGTCTTGTAGTCGCCCCCGGTGTCGCCCGCCACCGTGACGCGAAACGTCTGTTCCGCCATGAGGCCGCCGGGGTCGGTGGCGGTGACTCGGATGGTTACAGTACCTTCCGCCACGGCCGTGACCGTCCCGATGTCGCCGGACAGCCGCACCGTCGCCACGCTCGTGTTCGAGGACGTGGCGCTAAACGACAACGCGTCGCCGTCCGGGTCACTGAAGTAGTCCGATGCGTCCCCCTCGATGCTATCCCCCACCGCGATCACCGTGTCGGGTATGGAACCCACCTTCACAGGGGACCGATTGTCCGAATCGCAGACCGGACCTCCGTTGTAGCTGTCCTCGTCGATCGCGGCAATCGAGGCGAGCCACGCTTGGAAGCCGATCTCGGCGGGCGAACACAGGTCGGTGCCATGCCAATAGAACGCGTCGAGTAGCAGGGCCTGCAAATCCAGCGGAAGCGGCCCCGCCAGACCCCCGTTGTTGCTGATCGCCAAGCTGTGCAGGTCGGTGTTCCCAAGTTCGGCGGGGACCGGCCCGCTCAGTTCGTTGTCGTGTAGCCACAGCACCCGCAGGTCCTCCCAGGCACCATACGACTCTGATGTGGGAATGGGGCCTGTCAGCTGATTGTCGTAGAGCCACAACGCCTCGAGATTCCGGAGGCCGGCCAGCTCGGACGGGATCTCGCCGGTCAGCTTGTTCCTCGACAGGGACAGGTTCTCGATGTAGTAGAGGTTGCCAAGTTCTTTCGGAATCGGGCCAGTCAGTTCGTTCCCCCACAGATGCAGATCGACCAGGTAGGTTCGCAGAGAGCCCAGCTCCGCCGGAATCCTGCCCGTGAGCCTGTTGCCGCCCAAATCGAGCCGATGGAGAGACCGCATGGAGCCGACCTCCTTGGGGATCTCGCCGGTCAGCCGGTTGCGCCACAAGTACAGTCGCTCGAGCCGCGTCAAAGCTCCCACCTCCGGCGGGATCTCACCGGTCAGCTGGTTGTCTTGGAGGTACAGTCGCTCGAGGTCGTTCATCGAGCCCACCTCCGGCGGGATCTC
The DNA here is from genome assembly GCA_965208255.1 of Longimicrobiales bacterium. GTDB lineage: Bacteria > Gemmatimonadota > Gemmatimonadetes > Longimicrobiales > Gaopeijiaceae > BD2-11. The sequence continues at coordinate 4,150,651 of OZ242324.1, read as the reverse complement.
GCCGGTCAGCCGATTACGTCCAAGCGACAAAACTTCGACGTCGTCCAATGCGCCCAGCTCCGGGGGGAGCGATCCGTCCAGCCCGCGGTTGTGAAGGTAGAGCCTCTCCACCCCAAAGGTGCCGAGGACCACGCCGTCCCACTCCGTCATCACGGTTGCGGTGTCCCAGTTCAATGACACCGTGCCGCGCAGTTGGTCCATCGCGGCGAGCAGCGCGTCGCAATCCTCGTCGAAGAAGAGCCAACCGCGTTCGAAGTCCAGGGCCGGCGAATCGCGGTGACAGACCTCGGGAATGTCCAAGTCCAGACTCCGCGCGATGTTGCTCGCCGCGTTGCCGGCGTTGTCTAGCCTCGCGGGGCTGCGAGCAGGCTCGTCGGTGCGTGTGGAGTCCGGGACACCGGAGGCCGGCACCAGCCCGTCCAGTTCGTCGTCACGCTCGCCGGCCGAGGGATACCCCAACTCGCTCTCCCGCTCCAATCGATCGAGTTCCGCCGGGCCTATCCCGTGAATAGCAAGGCTGGGATTGAGCGGCACGTCAACCGGCGTGTCGTCGAAGGCAGGCGACATCGGCTCGTCGACGCAGGCGGCCAGGGTCGCGATGACGGCCACAATCAGGGTTGCCCTCGGCGTGAAGAGCTTGGGGTTGCTGGCAAGCATTGAAGGTGTCCTCTTGGATGCGTCGCGAAGTGCGGTGCTCCGTGATCGAGTTGGTGTGCCGTGGGCTCGCCGGGGCATGGTCATCGTTCGTTCCCACGGTTCGGGATCCCCCGGCTGAAAAGGACCTCGATGTCTTGGGCATCCGCCGCTGCCGCGGCGGGTACGCGGCTCGGGGCCGGGGCCTGTGGCGCACCGTCGAGGATGCCCCGGATCCGGCCGGTTGCCGGGTCGCGCAGAATGGTCATGGGCAGATCGGTGTCGCGGTCGAGGCCGATCGAGCCGCCCGGGCCTTGCAGCGTAATCGCCACGAGTTCCTGCGTCCATGTGACCGGCACGGCGAACGAGAACCCGGCACGCTGGTCCTCGGTGTCGGTGAACTCCGACATGGCGAAGGCCAGGGAGAACAACTCCGTGCCCGCGTCGTCCGTCCCGGTGAGCGACCATGGACCGTCGGCTTCCGGAAGCGCGGGCGGGGCGTCGATGAAGAAGGAGGGCCTGAGGCGCGGCGCTCCTTCGCCGTCCAGACCGCCCCATACGAGCAGCGCGCGGCCGGAGGCGGCCTGGGCGACGTCCGCGGCGGCGATCAGGATCGAGCCGGTCTCGGTCTCGAGGCGGTAGCGGACGGCGTTGGTGAACTGGTAGTCGCTCGTCCAGGTGGGCTCGCAGTAGGACATGAAGTCCGGCTGGCCCGGCGGCACAAGCTCGCCGGTGCCGAAGTCGTAGCCCCACGCGCCGATGTTGCCCTCCCCGTAGGGATAGTACCGGTCCGGACCGCCGGCTCCGCCGCATGGCGCGTGGTAGAGATTACGGTTGTGGCCGAACTCGTGCGCGATGGTTTCGGAGTCGAGGACCGAGAAGCTCGACCAGCTTCCGATGCCGTTCGCCACACCGAGGAGACCGCCCGGCCCCGTGGGTCCGGCCATGACCGCCAGGTAGTGGCCGCGCCCGCCCTCGGCGACGCGGATCATCTCGGCCTCCGCGAGGAGCTCGAACCCGTCGTTTGTGGACGTTGCTACGGGCGGGTGCGCGGTCGCGTCGATCTCGGAGACCGGCAGCAGCAGGTGCGTGCGCTCGAACAGTTCGTGGCCCTCCGGGTCGGCGGCCATAGCGGCAACGGTTTCGATGATCGACGAGTCCGGACTCTCCTGCCAGATGAAGGGCACCAGCGTCACCTCGAAGACCGGCATCGTACGAACGTCGACCGCCATCCGGCCCGAGGCGGGGATCCGGCGCGCCACGCCCAGCGCCGGGTCGAGCATCCCGTCTGGATCCGGCTCGATCACGACCTCGAGGCCGGGCTGGATCACCCGGCCGGGGATCTCCGCGTTCGCCGACTTCGACAGGGAACTCTCGTCGATCTTCGCGGGGACGGGATCGGACGCGCCGGGAATGTCCGCCACGTGGGTCACGGCTCCGTCCCGGTAGAAGGTGGCCCGCACCGGGGGCATGGCGGCGACTCCTTGCTTCGCCGTGACGAACACGCGCAGCAGCGCGGACTCGCCCGCGACCAGCGGCACCGGGAACTCGCGGGACTGGACGGCCTGCGTAAGATAGGCGGCCGCGTCGCCGTCACGGGCGCAATGCGCCACCCGCTGGCGGGTCACCCCTTCGAGCCAGTCGAGGAACTCCGGGTCCGCCGGCGCGCACAGGCCGGTCCCGGTCGTGTGCAGGTCCTCGAGATGCTCCAGCGCCGTCAGGCCCAGAGGAAGGGGGCCGGCCAAGCCGGCGTTGCCGGCAAGGCCCAGACTCGCAATGCCCGTGAACTCGAGCAGCCCCGCAGGCAGGGAGCCGCTGAACTCGTTGGACGAGAGGTCCAGAATCTCCAGGCTCGGAAAGCTGACGGTACGCGAACGCGCGGCCCTCGAAGACCGATCCCCGTCTCGTGCAATCCTGGCCCGCAAGGCGCCCAATTCGTCCGGTTTCGTAGAGACGGACACCGACCGGATGCCTTGGAACTTCTCCCAAGGACTGCGCGGTTCCCTCAACGTTTTGTGGGAGGCGGGCGGATCGCTGGCGGACAAGGCAAGGCGCTGCGCAATACCTGCCCCGACGAGCCCCGTTGGAACGTCGGTCAGTTGGTTACCGGCAAGATCCAGAAAGGACAGGTTCGGCAGCGCGGCGAGTTCCCGTGGGAACGACGCGAACTTGTTGGACGCGAGTTCCAGCAGTTCCAGGCTCGCCATCCCGCCGAGTCCCGGCGGGACGGACGACAGCCGGTTGTGTGCGAGGGCCAGCCATTTCAGGTTCCCCAAGTTACCCAAGTCGTTCGGGATGGACGTCAGATCGTTTAGATGAAGCCACAGAACTTCGAGATTGTCCAGACGGCCCAGTTCCCTGGGGACGGACGACAGCCGGTTCGAGCCGATATCCAGCACTAGGAGGTTGACAAGGCTGCCGAACTCCGGTGGAACGGATGTCAACATGTTGGCCCCGAGTCGCAGCACCTGGAGGTTGTGCAGTTCGCCGAGATCCCCCGGGACGGTCGTCAGTTCGTTGCCAAGGATCCACAGCACCTCCAGGCTTGCCAAGCGGCCCAATTCTCGGGGAACGGACGTCAATAGGTTGTGTTCGAGGGCAAGCTCTTTCAGGCTGGCCAACCCACCCAGCTCCGCCGGGACGGACGTCAATTGGTTGTTGTTGAGGTGAAGCTCCTGCAAGCGGGGCAACGCGCCCAACTCCGCCGGGATGGGGCCCGAAAGCGAGTTGATCGAGAGGGCAACGTATTCGGCCCCGGTCAGCCCGCCCAACTCCGCCGGGATGGACCCGCTCAACTGATTGCGATGGAGGGCCAATTCCTTGAGTCTGGCCAACCCGCCCAACTCGGGCGGGATCGGCCCGGACAGCCTGTTCCCCCAGAGGCTCAGCGTTTCCAGCTCGGTCAGCGCGCCCAACTCGGGCGGGATCGGCCCCTCCAGTCCATTCCTCACCAACTTCAGGCTCACGACCCGTCCGTCCGCGTCCGTTTCCACGCCGTGCCATGTTCCGAGCGGAGCATCGGCCAGCCAGTTGCCGGACTCCTCCCAGTCGGGTCCATCCGTCCCATCGTACAGGGCTGTAAGGATCTCGCGGTCGGACAGCGGCGGGCATAGGACACCCGTGCCCTCATGTTGCGGAAGAGCCGCAAGCCACTTCTGAAACCGCCCCCTGGGGGCGCACAGATCGGTGTTCGCATAGCGCAGCTCCTCGAGCGGTGTGCGGGAGAGCCCGGTCGGCAGCCGGCCGGAAAGGGCCGGGTTGTCGCCGATAAGGAGACGGGTCATCGAAGCTAGGTCGCCCAAGCTCGCGGGCAGGCGGCCGACGAGCCCGTTGGCGGCGAGAGCGAGCGATGTCACCCTGCCGGTGGAATCGGTCTCGACGCCGTACCACTCGCCGAGAGGACCGTCTCCCAGCCATCCGGTCGAGGTCGACCAGTTTGAGCCACCGGCCGTCCGATGCAGGTCTGCGAGCGCCTGGGCATCCACCTCGTTGCAGTATGGGCCCCGCACATACCGAATGCTCTGAAGCCAAGCAACGAACCGCGCGCTGCCCGGGGCGCATAGGCCGTGATTCCGCGCAAAGCTGAAACTGGTGAGGCCAATCAGCTTCAAGAAGCTCTCGGGAATCAGGCCGGTCAACCGGTTCCCGTCGAGGGAAAGCTCCACCAATTCCGTGAGGTTGCCGAGCTCGCTCGGGATCGTTCCAGTGAGATCGTTGCCTTGGAGTTGCCAGTACTCCAGGTTGATCATGTCCCCCAGTTCCGCCGGGATGGTGCCTGATAGTTCGTTGGCTGCGAGGCTCATCTGGAAGACGTTGGCCAGATCGCCGAAGCTCGACGGTATGGAACCCGTCAACTGGTTGTCGGCGAGCCAAAGAGTTCCAAGGTTGGCCAGCCGACCCAGTTCAGCGGGGATGAGGCCGGACAGGTTGTTGTCGGCCAAGTCAAGCCGAACGAGTTGAGCCAACTGGCCCAAGTCGGATGGCATGTTGCCCGACAGCCCGTTCTCCTCGAGGTTGAGTTCGGTAACCCGTCCGGCCGCATCCGTCCGCACGCCGTGCCAGTCCCCTAGTGACGCACCGGTCAACCAGTTGGTGTCATTGACCCAATTCGGCCCGTCGGTTGCGTTGTAGAACGCGACCAAGATGTCGCGGTCGCCGGCCCGTGCCATCGCCATCGCGCCGGGTGCGGCATCCGATGCGACGGCCGCCGTCGGCGGATCGACCACCGACTCGTCGGCGCAGGCGGCAACCCATGCAGCCGCCAGGAGCGTGGCTGCCCGAACGCTCGCTTGCCACGCGCTCTGCGCCGGCTGCGGGTGAATGCGATGGAGTTGAAGTTCGCTTCTCATGTCGTCCGGTCCTTTACCCGTCTCCGCCACGCTGTCCGTCGAGCGGGCCGTATACGCGGACTCGGATGGCCGATGGGTCGCGAGCGGCCCGGCCGCGCCCGGCCGAGGGCGCGGCGATCGTCAACCGAGCGCCATCGGAGCAGTTGTTGCGCGTGTTGGATTCGTCCGTCACGGCATTGACGCACAGGCCGATGTAGATGGTGCCCGGCGCGCTGCCGGCGTTGACCGAGATCGTTAGCGGGAACGCACGCTCCTCCTTGGCGCGCAGCGACGCAAACGAGTACGACCCGATCTCGGTGTCGCGGGCGCTGATGATCGGATTCGGGGACCTCATGGCGCGGATCCTGGTCGCCCCCGACGCGACGGTGCCCTGGTTGCGGACGTGGAACGTGAACGTCGCCGAGTCGCCCGGCTTCAGCGTAGCGGAGACCGGCGCCAAGCCCGTGAACGTGAGGTCCGGTCCAGGCGCCACGACGGTGGCCTCGAGGGTCTGGGTGGCGGTAAGCTCTCCGGGGTCGGAGGCGGACACGGTGATCGTGGCGGAGCCCTGAGCGAGTGCCGCGATGGTGAGGATCGAGCCCGACATCGAGACGGCGGCCACCGACGGGTCCGACGACGACGCGCCGTAGCTGAGCGCGTCCCCGTCGGGATCCGTGAAGTGCACCGAGACATCGACCGTCGCCGTCTCGCCGGTATGGACCGTCCGGTCCGGGATCGGGATCGCCGGTTCGGGCGCCCGGTTGGGAACAGTCGTCTCGAAGGTCTGGGTGGCGGTGAGCCCTCCGGGGTCGGAGGCGGAGACCGTGATCGTGGCGGAGCCCTGAGCGAGTGCCGCGATGGTGAGGATCGAGCCCGACATCGAGACGGCGGCCACCGACGGGTCCGACGACGACGCGCCGTAGCTGAGCGCGTCCCCGTCGGGATCCGTGAAGTGCACCGAGACATCGACCGTCGCCGTCTCGCCGGTATGGACCGTCTGGTCCGGGATCGGGATCGCCGGTTCGGGTGCACGGTTCGGAACAGTCGTCTCGAAGGTCTGGGTGGCGGTGAGCCCTCCGGGGTCGGAGGCGGAGACCGTGATCGTGGCGGAGCCCTGAGCGAGTGCCGCGATGGTGAGGGTCGAGCCCGACACCGAAACGGCGGCCACGGAGGGGTCCGACGACGACGCGCCGTAGCTGAGCGCGTCCCCGTCGGGATCCGTGAAGTGCACCGAGACATCGACCGTCGCCGTCTCGCCGGCGTGGACCGTCTGATCCAGGATCGGGATCGCCGGTTCGGGCACCCGGTTGGGAGCGGTCGACGGTGCCGCTGGCCCATCGCCGCAGGCCGCCGTCAGGATCGTCGCCAATAGCGCGACGCCGACGTGGTTGCCTTGGGGTCTCAATGCCCGCTACCCGCTTTGGCGGCGGCTCCCCAACCCTAACCGATCAATGCTACTGAATTGCGGCGAATGTGCGCGACAGCGGTGCTGACGTGGCCCGCGAGAGCCGCAAGGAAGAAAAGGAGGGGGTCGGTGGGTGGACAGTGAAAGCGCCGATGCGCGGGAAATCGCGCCTCGGCTGGAGTTTATAGCCGGCTCGGCTCGGCTCGGCTCGGCTCCTCGGCTCGGCTCGGCTCGGCTCGGCTCGGCTCGGCTCGGCTCGGCTCGGCTCGGCTCGGCTCGGCTCGGCTCGGCTCGGCTCGGCTCGGCTCGGCTCGGCTCGGCTCGGCTTCTTAACGAAGCCCAGTAATCAATACTCATGGCCAAGTCAACTCCCATCGCTCCGGCTGTCGGCTTCTCAGGAATCATGAAAGCTACCGAAGGCTCCCCTCGCCAGCAAACGCCATGGGTGACCGGGGGAGGTGCAGGCGCATCCGCGCGATGCCCATCATCGGTGCGTCAAATGCCTTCGCGGGCGACCGCCTCCGCCTCGCGCCCGCGCGTCGCTCCTTCGGGCAACGGTGGCGGTCTCCGCCACCACCGCGTTCCCTACCCCTCGTGAACCCAAGATCCGTCGATCACGGCGGCGTTCCGGTTCGTAGCTCCCCCGAAATCTCTCACAAACGTCCGAAAATGGCCTGTGAGCCCGTCGTGGAAATGCCGGTGCGCCAGATCAGGTCTCGGTGCCCGCGAGTCGGCTCGCGGCAGCGGCCGGCACCGCGCCCATGCAGGCTGGACCGCCGATGCACCCGAACGACACGGCGCTTCGGCACATGTGCGAAGCAGGCCTCCGGGAACTTCGGCGAAGAGGAGGAGCGGGGCGCGGAAGTCCCGCCAATCAAGTACGTTTTTCCCGCTTTCGCGGCACGGCCCAGCAAGGTTCAGTACACCGGCAGGAAGCGCAGATCGTGCAGCCCTGTATGACTTTATAAGATTTTCTGCCGTGATGCAGGCCACCCTTGCTCCGCCGTAACGTAAGGGTTTTTCTTCAGGGCGCTCCCCGCCAGCTCAGAACCGGAACGAGGCATCGGGCGCGACGCGACCGGCCGCCTCACCTGTCGCGGTGAACACCGTCAGGTCCACCTGCACCACGGCGGGCAGGAGGTCCGCGAACCGAAGGCTCGCCGGGCCGATGGGCTCACGGGAACAGGTGAGGGAGGCGAGGAGGTGTACTTCTTCGTGTTGGGCGCCCTCTTCCTCGTGTGTGTGCTGGCCCTCGCCGGCATGGTCATCTTCTACATCTTCGGGCGCCTGCACCTCCGCCGAATCCAGCGCACAGGTGGTCCCGTCCGGAAAGGCGAGGAGACCCGCGCCGCCGGTTCGGAGCCTGTCCAGGGCCTCCGCTACAGTGGCTCGCTCCTCCGCCGAGCGCGGGGCGTGCTCGAAGCCGAACACGGACTCTGCGGGAAGTTCCAGGTCGACGGTGACGCGGGCGCCGTCCACGGCCAGACCCAGTCGAGCGATGCCGTGTTCGTGGGCCCCGGCCGTCCCCAGGCGTTCGCCCTCGACCAGCGGAGGATCCGGACGCGGGGAGGGTGAATCGCCGCATGCGACGAACAGCATGAGACACGGCATCGTCCACCCGACGAAAAGGGAGCGGATCTGGGGTCGATGGAGCATGGGGCAGGTCATCGTGAGGGAACCGGTTGGGGGTTGCGCGCGTACAGGTGCCTGAATGATAATGTATTCCCGTTTTCGCCACATGGTTCCCCCGAAAGACGAGGATCCCGCTCATGTCGAAGCCGCGCCGCCGATTCTCGATTCTCTGGACGCCCCTCCAATTCGCGCTGGTCATCGTGGGCGGCTGGCTTGCGCTCACATCGGGGCCCCGCTCCGTCCTGGCGGATCCGAGCGACGGAGCGATGGTCCGCGCGGTCAGTGTCCCGGTGGACTCCACCGAGGTGGACTGGCAATTGCTGGCCTCCCTGAATTACCGCACGGGCGAGATGTCCGAGGAACTTGAGTCGGTCGTGGGGCGAGGGGTGAAGGTGCCCGGATACATGGTCCCCCTGGAGGACTGGGCCGGCGAGGTTTCGGAGTTCCTCCTGGTCCCGTACGTCGGGGCCTGCGTGCACACCCCGCCGCCGCCACCCAACCAATTGGTCTACGTCCAGATGGAGAAGGGTCAACGCGTGCCGGTCTCCTTCTGGAGTCCCATCTGGATTCACGGCACCCTGACCGTGGAGGAGACGAGGAACCTGTACGGATCGGTGTCCTTCAAGATGGATGGCACCTCGATCACGCCCTACGAGTGGTGATGAGCCGAGACCCTGCGGCCATCCCGGGCGTACCCATCGCGCGCGGGGGTGATGGAGTGGCCTCTGGATGGGTGGCCGGTGTCGCAGCGGCCTGTTCCGTGCATTGTCTCATGACTCCCGTCCTGGCCACGGTCGCCCCGTTCATGGTCCTGGCCGAAGGCGCGGAATGGTGGATGTGGGGAGGGACCGCGTTCCTCGCTGTCGTGATGCTGGCGATCAGGCCGGGTCGGCATCGACCGGCGATTGCCGGCCTTGTTCTCGCGGGGACCGCCATCTGGGCTGCCTCTCTGGCCGGTTGGTTCGAGCCTGCTCCGGAAATCGTCACGTCTCCCGTGGGGAGCCTTCTGATTGCCGGAGGCTTGCTGTGGAGCGCCCGACTCTGTCGTGCCAAGGCCTGTTGACGATCGGGGTATCGACATGCAGGCCACGGGGGTTATCGTCCTGGATGATCGCGAGGCGCTTCGCCCCCGACGAAGGACACCATGCACTCCCAACGAGACACCCGGCAGCGACGGGCCATCCGTGCCGTCTTCCTCGACGTTGCGGGCCCGCTGACACCGGACGACGTTCTCGAACGCGCTCAGGCGCTCGCGCCTACGCTCGGGCTGGCCACGGTGTACCGAAACGTCAAGATGCTGGCTGAGAAGGGTTGGCTCACTGAAGTGGAACTCCCTGGGAGTGGCATGCGCTACGAACTGGCGGCTCGGCCTCACCATCACCATTTCATGTGCCGCGCCTGCGAAAAGGCGTTCGATATCCACCGTTGCCCCGAGGCAGTGGAGGACTTGGCTCCGGAGGGCTTCGAGGTCGATGACCACGAGGTGATCCTCTTCGGGCGTTGCCCGGCCTGCACCTGATCGCAGGACCGGCGGATCACCAACCGCTGGACCCATCTTCGGCCCCTGTGCTCCAGGCGGCGAGCGCGACGACCTCGATGGCAGCCTCGCGCATCGTAACCGCGAGGGTGCGTCCGTCGGGGCTCGCGCTCGGCTGGAGTGCGCCGAACACGCCGGTCGTAACCTGCTCCGTCGCGCCGGTGAGGATGTCCACCCGCCACACCTGGAAGGGCCCGAAGCCGTCGTTGCGCGAGTAGAAGAGCGACGCACCGTCGGCGCTCCACTCGGGCGCGCTGTAGGGTTCGCCATTGGCAAAGGAGACAACAGCGGTGGGGGTTCCACCCGCTGTCGGCACTGTGTAAACGGTGACGCGTCCGTCCTCGCGCGAGCGTCCGTAGAAAGCCAGCCGCGCGCCGTCCGGCGAGAAGCGAGCTCCCATGGCAGAGCCCAGGAACCCGTCGAGCGGGACCCGGACAGGGTCGGCGACCGCGCGGCCTGTAGCGGGATCGACGGCGATCGAGTAGACGGACCCCGGGTTCCCCTCGAGCGGCGGGCCGTTACTGCTGAAGGCGAGCGACCGCCCGTCCGGACTCCAATCCGGCTCGCCGGTGTCCGCGCCCGGTCCGAACTGCGTGAGTCGTATGGGTCGCTCGCTCCCGCCAACGCGGACCAGCCATATGTCGTCGCTCTGCTCCAGGTGCCCGTGGAAGGCGAGCCACCGGCCGTCGGGCGACCACGCGGCGCCGTAATCTTCGCCCTCCTCCGAGAGGAGCGCCCGGAGCGTCCCGGTCGGGGCGCCCCCCGCATCGAGGTCGAGGACGCCCAGGTCGAAGTCGATGGGCATGCGGACGCGTCGCCAGGAGAAGGTGATGAAACCCAGCGCCCCCCCGGCGGGGTGCCAGGAAGGCAGGAAGGCGCTGGTGGCACCTGCCGTAGTCACATCGGTGGGTTCCCCTCCGGTTACCGGGACGAGGCCCACCGTGGTGCGCGTATGGTACACGCTGAGAGCGACGCGACCGTCGGCGAGCGGCGTGACCGCGAGCACGTCACGGCCGCTGTGCTCCAGTCGTTCGGTCGGGCCTCCGTCCACCGGCACGCGCCAGGCGACAAAGAGCGAGTCGTCGAGCCCCGCTGCCGCGAGATGGAGCGCTCTGCCCGTGGAGGACCACTCCACGCGGCGGTCCCATCCGAGCTGGAGATCGGCGGCGAGCGTGCGCGTCTCGCCCGTCGCGATCTCCGTCATGGCCAGGGCCGCGCGTCCGCCCGCGGCGCGAAGGTACGCGACCGCGCGCCCGTCGGGCGATCGCACAGGTGCCGTCCATCCCCCGGCGTCGTCGACCAGCACGGTCGCGTCGTCGAGTCCCGGCGCATACGCGACCCACGCGGTATCGGCGCCCGCGTGTCGAAGCGCGGTCACGGTCCCGTCGGGCAGCAATCGCGGATAGTCGATGCGTGCGTCCCCGGGATCCACGATGCGCGACTCCTGGCCGGTGGTCGGGTCCAAGGTCCAGACCCCGTGACTATCGGGCCAGCGGTCGACGTACACGACGCGCGAACCGTCGGGCGACCAGGTCACCCGCGACCGTCCCGCTGGCGTCGTCGTCACCACGCGGCCGACCCCGGTCGCTACGTCGTAGACCGCGAGCGATCGGCTGTCCGCGGCAAAGTCGGCGAATACGACTCGATCGCCGGCAGGCGACGGGATGCCCGGGTAGGCGTCGTAGAGGTCTGTGTGGACGTGTCGTGCGAGCACGACGTCCGACACCTCTTCGACATTGCTTCCGCACGCCGCCGCCATGAGGAGCGGCACTGCCAGGAGGCCGCGGCAAGCACGGATTGGCCGCAAACCCAGCTCACCGAGGGTGAAGCTCATCTGATCTCCTTCCGGTTATGCGAGAGCACGTCAGTGGTCCGTTCTCGCCCTCTCGGCCATCTCCTCCCTGATCGCGGGAATCGAGAGGCTCGATCGCCCGCAGTCAGGTCGCGATACAAACGATAATACATTGTCATGACGGCTCTGGCACTCGCACAGCCCTGGAATGCCCCATGAGGTGGCCGGAGAGGACCACGGGCTACTCGAACCGGACGCCTACCGGGCCGCCCTCAACTGAAGCCCTCGGGCTAGGGTGACCCCCCGGCGTACGCGATGCGGATCTTGTGCGCCGGGGGGGGGCGCTCGAGGCTGAGGACCCGCACGGTCGCTGGGTCGGTTCCGATGGCGGCTCTCACGCATATGGTCCCGGCGAGCAGAGCAGGGAGTGTTGGTTTTTCACCACTTTACTGGTACGATTCCATTCAACCGCAACCTCCGAGTCGTGAGGGCTGGACGGAGAACACCACCGAATGGAGCGCGATCATCGTGAGTCAACTGCCCCCACTAAGCAGGCGAGAGCGCCAGGTGATGGACATCCTGTACGAGCTCGGTGGCGCCACGGCCGTTCAGATCCGGGAACGAATGCCGGACCCACCGACCGACTCGGCCGTCCGCTCGATTCTGCGCATCCTCGTCACCAAGGGCCACCTGACGAGGACGCCCGACGGCCCCCGCTACGTCTACTCGCCCACCATGCCCGTTCCCCGGGCGCGACGCTCCGCCATGCACCACGTCCTGAGGACGTTCTTCGGAGGCAGCGTCGAGGGCGCGGTGACCATGCTGCTGCAACTCCGCGAAGGCGACCTGACGCCGGAGGAGCGCGAACGCATCAAGGCCATGATCGATGAAGCAGCGGAGGAGGGACGATGATCGGATTGCCCATCGCCGCCGCGAGCGTCATCGTTCTGGTTGCCAAGGCCACGCTCGTACTGTCGCTCGCCCTCATCCTGGCATGGTTTCTGAGGCGGGGTTCCGCGAGAACACTGCATCTCCTGTGGACCACGACCTTCGCAGTGCTGCTCGCGCTGCCCGTGCTGGCCCTTTTGGGCCCGTCGTGGAGAGTGCCGATTCTCCCCGTCCGGACCACGGCAATCGAGCACCATATCCCGGCAAACACAGCGAGCGACCCATCATCCGCAGCCACCCCTCTCAGCGCCGGACGCCAGCCACATCCGGGTAGCTCGATTCCCGACCAGATTCGTGCGGTCCCCCGCTCCGACCACCGGTCAATACCGCCGACTCCCACCGTTGGGGTGTTCCTCATCTGGGCACTCGGTTGCGGGGCTGGGCTCATCTCCCTCGCCGTCGGCGTCCTCCGTTTCCGAAAGCTCGTGCGGGGGGCAACCCCGATTCGCGACCCGGACTGGATCCGATCGACGGATACGCTCCGGCACCGGCTGCGCGTGCGGAGCGGCGCTCGAATCCTCTCCAGTACACAAGTCGCCACACCCATGACGGGCGGTCCGTTCAGACCCGTGGTTCTACTCCCCAGGTCTGCGGAGCGTTGGACGTCCGGCCGGCGCGAGATGGTCGTTTCGCATGAACTAGTGCATGTGCGTCGACGGGATGCGTTGTGGCGACTCGTGGGCGGCGCCGTGTTTGCGCTGTACTGGTTCCACCCTCTGATCTGGCTCGCATCACGTCTCGCGGCCGCCGAGATGGAGCGCTCGTGCGACGAGGAGGTCCTGGCACTTGGCGTACTACGCCCCTCGGCATATGCCCGCCACCTCTTTTCGCTGGCGTCCGAGATCGCCCCTGGCCCGCCCGTCCTCTCGCTGCCCGTGGTACAACACCCGCATTTGGTGAGCAGAATCATGTCCATTCTCAAGCTGCATCGACCGCGTTCTTCGAGAGTCCGCACCTATGCCGCGCTGGCGGTAGTCGGTGTGGTGGGCATGGTTGCAGCCTGTGCCAGACCCGTCCCCAGGGATCCAGGCGAGCGCCCCGCGCCTCAGGCTGAGATCGCGCGTCTCGACGAGCGTCCGGCCGAGAGCTCGGCACCTCCAGGGAATCCGGAACCGGTGTCAGCGCAGGCACCTGACAGGATGCTAGGCGAGCGCCTCGCGACGGCCTCAAGCGCGCCCTCCCCGCTAGCGCCGGAAGCCCTCGGATCACAGGAGATCGAGTGCGAGCCGAGGAGCTTCACCGGCATAATGCGGGACCGTGAGTCGACGACGATGCGGGTATCCGTAGACGGGATGGCGCTGTGCATGCGGACGAGCGGAGATGTCGTGATGACGGGAGACGGTACGGCGGTCGCGAGCATGGATCCCGGCAGTTGGCTGGTTCTTGCTTCGCGGGCCGAGAGGCTTCACCGGATGGCGATCACTTCCGGTCCAAGCGGCTTGGAGTACGAGTGGAGCATCGATGGTCGCTCCCAACCCTTCGGCGACGAAGCGCGCGACTGGCGCAACCTGATGTTGACCGTGTTGGCGCGCTCCCGCGAGGCGTGGGACGTGCGCGCCAAGGAGGGGAGGCTGCGCCGGGAGATAGGATCCCACGAACGGCAGGTCGCGAGTCTGCGGCGCGAGATCGGGTCTCACGAACGGCAGGTCGCGAGTCTCCACCGTCAAATCGCGGGCCACGAACGGCACATCGCAAGCCTGCGACGGGGAATCGCTCGGATGACATCGGCTGAGACTCAGGAGGCGTCGCAAGTCGAGGTAGTGCGTGCCGAAGGCGAGCTACGATCCACGCGCCAAGCCATAGGCGCATACGATCTGGACGACCAAGTGGGCGAGATCAGACAGGAGATCGAGCGGTACGATCTCGACGGGAAGGTCCGAGACATCGAAGACCAGATTGAGCGATACGATCTGGACGGGAAGATCCGGGACATCGAGGCGCAGATCGAGCAGTACGATCGGGACGGAAGGATCAGAGAGATAGAAGCGCAGATCGAGGAGTGGGACGCCGACCGTCGCGCCGAGGGAATCGAGCGGTCGATCCAGGAAGATGTCGCCGCGCTGCGGCGCCTGATCCACGCAGCCGAGGGGAGGCGCTGATCATGGAACGGGTTTGGACGCTGCTCGTCGTGGCGTGGGCAGCCCTGGCCGGCTGCGGCGACACCGGGTCTCGGAGCGACTGGACCACGCTGCGGGACACCCTGCCTTCCGGCACGGTCCGCGTCACGAACATTCCGCCGCCGAACGCATCTCCTACTTGGTCGCTTGTCGAGGAACTCCGTATTGGCTCCCTCGAAGGCACCGGACCGGACGCGTTCGCCTATCTGAAGGGCCTGGTGGCGCTGGAAGATGGAGGCTTCGCCGTCTTGGATTCCCAAGTTCAGGAACTGCGGGTCTTCGGCCCCGATGGCGCTCACGTCGCGACCCATGGCGGCAAGGGGCAGGGACCCGGCGAGTTCGTGGACGCGAACGGTCTCATGCTTGGCCCCGGCGGACGCCTCTGGGTCCCGGATGCGCGGAACGGACGCATGTCGGTCTTCGATCCCGTAGACGGCTTCATCGAGTCCTTTCCGTTCGCCGACGGGTACTCCAGCTGGGTGTGGAATGGTGCGATGGTGGGCGGGAGCCGCATCCACAGGCCGTGGTGGGACGGGACCCGGCAACAGATTCGCGTCTACGATTTGACGATGACCCCGGTGGACTCGATTCGGTTACCCAGCGATCAACAGGAGTACGACCCCACGCGTCAGCCCGGCATGTTCTACCAGGAGCGGGACGGCGGCTACATGATGTACGGGATCCCGTTCTTCGCTTCCGAGGTCAGGTACATCGACTCGCGAGGCGCCCTGTGGTCCACACGGGACGGCGATTCCGAATACCGCCTGTCGCGGTGGGAACCGGGCGGCGATACGACTCTCGTGGTCGAAATCCGCCGACCCGCCATTCCCGTGCCGGAGGTCGAGCGCGACTCGGTTATCGACGCGATGCGTCAGATGCTCTCGGACGCGGGCGCGAGTCGCCAGTGGGACTGGTCCCGTATTCCCAACGTCAAACCCGCCATCGAGGCCATCTTCGCATCGGACGAGGGCAACCTGTGGGTCCGGACCCCCGCAGCAGACGGCGGCGTCGTGTTCGATGTCTACTCGGAGGAAGGCTGCTATCTCGGAACGGCAAGCTTAGGACGGGGCCTCAGCCTCTCGGATCAAGTCGACCCGGTTGTGCGGGGCGACATGGCATGGCTGATCGTAACCGACGAGTTCGATGTGCAGTACGTCGTCCGTGCCCGAATCGCGCCAGCCGATCGAAGTTCGGCCTGAGCCCCGGTCGATCACTCGAAACGCCACCGAGCCGGTGGTAGCACCGAGGTCTGGTCCGGCCAGCGAACACCCCCCCTTTGACCCTGACGTAACGGCGGAAGTGGTTGGGGTTTTATCTTGTGCGCTCACTTGACCTTACAGGATTCTCAGGTCCGTTTCCCGCTACTTGACTCCCGCCGAATCGCGAGCCTCAACCACGAGGCCTCCGGCGGGCTTCCAGTGCCTTCCGAAGCTGTCCTTCATCGGCTCTCTGATAACACTGAAGCACCGTCTTGGCGGTCTTCCAGCCGCCCAACTCGCAGAGCACCTTGAGTGGCTGGTCCATCAGATCGGTCGCGAACTTGCGCCTCAACGAGTGCCAGCCTCTCCCAGGCTTCGGTTCCAGATCCGCGAGCGTCTGGGCCCGGTACCACCAAACTCGCACCAGCGACCGGCCCGCGCACTTCGAGACATCCCTGGGCGCGGGCAGCACCGGAGTCTCCTCCAGCCCCGAACTCAACTCTCGCGCCTCCTCAAGGACGGCCAACGCCTCGGCCGTCACCGGCGTCCGGTGCTCGTAGCCGGTCTTCTCATGTTCCGCGCGCCACCGCACCACTCCGCCTTCGAGGTCGACGTCCGACCACCTGAGTTGACGGATGGCCCCGATTCGGTGTCCCGTCTCGTGCGCGAGCACGAGCGCGACGTGGAAGCGCCAATCGACCTGCCGAGACACCCCGAGAAGAGCTTGGTACTCGTCCTCGGAGAGTACGACGCGGTTGGGGTTCTTCTCCGTGGGCGTCTTGAGACCCCTCAGGGGATTCGAAGCGAGGAAGAGCTTCCCCCGCTCGTCCCTGGACTTGGAGGCCCAGTTGAGCACGGCGATCAGGAACTTCAAGTCGTGCTCGATGGTCCGGTCGGACACCGGCCTTCGGCTCGGGCCGACCTTGCCCGCGCGCCGCGCCCGGATGAACCGGTCCCAGTCCCGCTGGGAAAGCGTCGCAGGACTGCGGCTCCGTCCGAAGAACCGGAGGAACATCCTCGTCGCCGCCCGGTCGGACCGTTGAGATGTCTCCGCCTTGGTGGGCGTCACCTCTTCACCGTAAATGTCAAACAGCTTCTCCAGCGTGAGAGGCTCGGGCTCGGCCTCCGCCTTGCCGTTCAGGTCCGGGCCTACGAACCCTGCGGCGAACTCGTCCGCCTGCCGCTTGGCGCGAATCCACTCGCGGTGCCCAAGCGACCGGGTGAGCCTGCGCCCGTTTTCTCGCCACTCGACTTGGTACAGGCCGGTTTTCGGATCGGGGAACACCCTCACCCGGTTCCGGCCCCACTCGCCGGCACCGTAAGAGCGCCGGCTTCGTTGCGTGCGTGCCATCGTTCGATACCTCCGAATTGATGGACCGCACGATCTGCGCAAAGGAAACCTCGCGTCGGAAGCTCGTCCGCGCCAGATTCCCGTTTGCCTCGGAGGCGCTGGCAACCCTCCCCGCCCTTCGCCGTGTCACAGGGTTAATCAAACGCCCCCGCGCCACAGGGTGCTCTCGATGGCCGAATACTTCGCCGACACCGTAGCCGCGCCCCGACTTTGCGGCGACCAGCAGGTCCGCATCGGACACTATGCCTACCGTGGGGCAGTCACCGCGGCCGCTCTTCTGGCCACCGGCGTGGTGCCGGTCAATGCGCGTGCGCAGGCCGTCGTGGAGAACACTCTCGCGTCGGCTTGGACGACCACCGCCGAGTGGACCCTCGAAGAGGATCTTCGGATCTGGGGGCCGCCCGATGGATACCTGAGCCTGGTCCGTGCAGTGGCCGCCGATTCCCGGGACAACATCTACATCCTGGACTACGTGCAGCAGGAAATCTACGTCTTCGACGCCGCGGGCGAGTTCGTGCGGACGATCGGTGGTCAGGGCGATGGTCCAGGCGAATTCCGGGATGCGCTGGGACCTGCCATCGCACCGGGAGACACACTCTGGGTTGCGGACCAGCGGGCGCCGCGCTATTCGGTTTTCGCACCGGACGGTACGTTCATCGGGACGAGGCTCCGCCGGGGGGCCATGGGCGGGGGCAGGATCACCGAACGTTGCACGATTGCGCGGGACGGCAGTTATTTGGAGTGGTGGACGCGGTTTCCGATGGAGGAGAGGAGCGGCGACATGTCCGCCATCGACCTCCTCCATTTCCATCCGATCCGGGTAGCACCTGATCGGGCGAAGCAGGACACTCTGCCGTACCTGGAGTTCACCCAGCAGATGGCCGACATGCCCTCGCTGGGCATGAGGCGCCCGGTCCGTTTCGGTCCAAGTCTGGAGAGGGCCCTGGGTTGCAACGACGATGTCTGGTTCGCGCCCGGCGAGGAGTACCGGGTCTACAGGCGTTCCCTGGCCGGTGACACAACCTTGGTGTTCACGCTGGAGGGAGTCAGGCCGGCGGCTGTCGACGAAGCCGACCGCGACGAGGTGCGCGCGCCGTTCGAACGCCGCCCCAACCCGGCGTTGCTGGGAGACTACCTGCGGGCCTTGCCGGAGAACAAACCGGTCATCGGCGGCCTCTTCGTGGATGGCGCTGGCCACGTCTTCGTGGTTCCCGAAACCTCACAGGTCGACGCGGGCACAGCAATCGACGTATTCCGCGACGACGGCGTCTTTCTGGGGCGAGTCGCGGTTCCTGAGGCGGTCAGGATCGACGAAGGCCTATGCGACCGGGGACTACCTCCTCTTCGCGGGCGAGGATGAAGCCGGCACTCCTTACGTGACCAGGCTGAGGATTCGGCGATGACGATTCCGGCGGCAGATCCCGCTACGCGTCGAGGACTGGTTCGCCGAACGCCAACCGCTGACTCGCCCGCTGAATGTTACCGGGCACGTCAAATTACGGGATCGTGGGCATTGAAAATGTCAGGGTTGAGCCCGGTGGCGGGGGTTCGGCCATGGGATGTTGGGCGAAGGCGGGCAAGGGCCGAGAACGGGTTGGCTACCATCGCGTCTCCATTGAACGAAGGAGACGTGATGATCGGAAGAGAGACGCGGGTGTTGTTGCGGCACTATCTGGAACAGGGACTGAGCAAGGCCGCGGTGGCGCGGCGTTGCGGGGTCAGCGAGCGGACGGTGTACCGCTGGATCGCGGCGGGGCAGCTGGACCGGGAGCTGGACGACGGGCCGGTCCGATACGGGCCGAGGCGGCCCCGGCCTTCGCGGCTCGATCCCTACAAGGAGATCATCGAGACCCGTCTGGCCCGGTATCCGGATCTCAGCGCTGTGCGGCTGTTCGAGGAGATCCGGAAGGCGGGCTACGAGGGCGGCTACGACCAGGTGAAGCGGCATGTGCGGGAGGTCCGGCCGCTGCCGGAGCCGGAGCCGGTCAGGCGCTTCGAGACCCCTCCGGGGCACCAGGGGCAGGTGGACTTCGCGGAGTTCAAGACGCCGTGGGGGAAGCGGCACGCGCTGGTCGTGGTTCTGGGCTACTCGCGGCTGATGTGGGTCCGGTACTACGAGCGGCAGACGATGGCCGTGGTGATGGAGGGCCTGGAGTCGGCGTTCCGGTACTTCGGGGGCGTGCCCTCGGAGCTGCTGTTCGACCAGATGAAGGCCGTCATCGTGGAGGACAACCGGGAGGTCGGCGGGCGGCTGATGGAGAACACGGAGTTCCTGCGCTTCGCCCACCACTGGGGCTTCCGGATCCGGGCGTGCCGGCCGTACCGGGCGCAGACGAAGGGGAAGGTGGAACGGCCGGTCAGCTACATCCGGCGGAGCTTCTTCTACGGACGGGACTTCGTGTCGGACGACGATCTGAACGCCCGGGTGCTGGGGTGGCTCGGCAGGGTGGCCAACGTCCGCGTCCACGGCACGCTGAAGGAGCGGCCCGTGGACCGGTTCGAGGCGGAGAGGCCGCACCTAAAGCCCTTGGCCCGCTGGCCTTACCGGCCCGTGACGCCGCTGCGCCCCGAGCCCTCGAAGGAGCGGAACGAAGCGGCGGCGGACTCCCGGTTCGTCGAGGTCGAGCGCCGTCCGCTGGCCGAGTACGGCCGGATCGCGGGAGGCGTGCGGTGAGGCCGCCATCGCGCAGGGAGCGGATCGCGGCCCAGCTCGCCGACCTCAAGATGCCCGGCGCGCTGGAGGCGCTGGACGGCGTGCTCGCCGGGGTGGACGGGGGAGGCACGACCGCGGCCGAGGCGATCGAGCGGCTCCTGGCCGCCCAGATCGAGCTCCGCAACGGCCGGCGCCTCGAAGCCGCCATGCGCTCCAGCCGCCTGCCGTACGTGAAGACGCTGGCGGCCTTCGACTTCGCCTTCCAGCCGTCGATCAAGCGCGAGCAGATCGACGCGCTGCACGAACTCGGCTTCGTCGAGCGCCGGGAGAACGTCGTCTTCCTCGGCCCGCCCGGCGTGGGCAAGACGCACCTCGCGATCAGCCTGGCGATCACGGCGGCTGAGAGCGGCCGCAAGATCTACTTCGGCACCCTGACCGACCTCGTCGACTCCCTCGAGGAGGCCAAGGCCGCCGGCCGGCTCGACCGCCGCCTGAAGATCCTCACCCACCCGGCACTCCTCATCGTCGACGAGATCGGCTACCTGCCGGTGACCCAGAGCGGCGCGGTCCTCTTCTTCCAACTCGTCAACCGGCGCTACGGCAACGGCTCGACCGTGCTCACCTCCAACAAGGGCTTCGAGGAGTGGGGCCGCATCCTCGGCGACGAGGTCATGGCCGCAGCGCTCCTCGACCGACTGCTCCACCGCTGCCATATCGTCAACATCCGGGGCAACAGCTACCGGATGCGCCGCCACGCCGAACTCTCCAAGGCGATCCACCCCCTCGCGAGCCGAGTGGACGCCGAATCGCCTGCCTCGAAAGAGAGCCCCTCATGACGACCTCGCTACCGGCCCGCTGCCCCGCTCCGGTCGCTCCGCTCCCTCCGCGGAGCAGCGCTCGGACCCTGACATCTTCAATGCCCAATACCCTGACATTTTCGATGCCCATTGACACGGGTCACGAAAATGCCTGGACTGGACTTCATTCCTCATCCCCTTTCGGGGACCCCCTTCGGGACGGCACTCGAGTTGTGCCTGGTGCTCGCGCTGGTGGCCTGGCTCCTGTCCGTGATCACCCGCGAGGTCTCCTGGATCGACCGCCTCTGGTCCATCTGTCCACCGGTCTACTGCCTGATCGTGGCGTTTGCGCTGGATTTCAACTCGCCGCGCGTGAATCTCATGACGGTGCTTGCGGTCCTGTGGGGCATCCGCCTGACCTACAACTTCGCCCGCAAGGGCGGTTACAGGCCGGGGGGCGAGGACTACCGATGGGCGCACGTCCGCCAGCAGTACGGTCCGCTGGGCTTCCAGGTGCTCAACATCACCTTCGTCCATCCCGGTCAGATGCTGCTCATCTGGCTGTTCACCTCCCCGATCCACCGCGCCTGGCAGTTCCCCGCCGCGCCGCTCGGCTGGTTTGACTACCTGGCGGCGGCTCTGTTCCTGACCCTGCTGGTCGGCGAAACCTTTGCCGACCGGCAGATGTGGGACTTCCAGCAGGACAAGAAGCGACGGATCGCGGCCGGGGAAGATGTCGAGCAGCCGTTCATGACCAGCGGGCTCTTTCGCTACAGCCGGCACCCCAACTACTTCTGCGAAATTGCCATCTGGTGGGTTTTCTACCTGTTCGCGGTTGCGGCGTCCGGTGAGTGGCTGCACTGGACGGGACTCGGGTTCATCGGCCTTACGCTGCTGTTCATTCCGTCCCTCCGCATGACTGAAGCGATCTCTGCGGAAAAGTATCCCGGCTACCGTAAGTACCAGGCGGCCGTCCCGAGGTTGATCCCGCTGCCTCCGAAGGACAGGGGAAAGGCTGCGGACTGAGCTGAGACCGGCGATGTCCCGGGATCCATCTTTCGCCCGGTGCCCCCTCCGCTCGCCCCGCCCCTGCTCCCGGCATAAGTTGCCTGTTCGGGTCAATTCGTTACCGGGAGGTGCCTTATGTTCGTGACCGACGACTCCAAGCTTGCCATCAGCCTCGCCATGGTCCTCGTTCTCGGAGCAGCGGCCTGTGCTCCGGGCGACGGCGGAGGGGATGAAGCAGCCCCGGCCGAAATGGCCGACCCTGCCGCCGTGGCCGATCCCGCCATGGCGGGCTTGCCCGATCCCACATCCGAGGTGATCACGGGCTTTGGTCCACTTCCGGATGGCCGGGAATGGGGGTCCACCGCGGGAGTCGACATCGGGCCGGACGGGCAGCTGTGGGCCTACGACCGCTGCGGCGGCAACGCGCTCACCGACGGCTGCGGCACCTCCGACGTGGATCCCATCCTCAAGTTCGACCGTGAAACCGGCGAGGTGCTGACCAGCTTTGGGGCGGGGCTCTTCATCCTTCCCCATGGACTGCACGTGGATCAGGACGGGAACGTCTGGGTCACCGACTCATCGGGTGACGCGGAGCAGACCAAGGGCCATCAGGTCTTCAAGTTCAGCCCCGAGGGAGAGATCCTCATGACGCTGGGGACGCGCGGTGTCGCCGGGGATGGTCCGGATCACTTCAACCAACCCTGCGATGTCATCACCACGCCCGAAGGCTACATCTTCGTCTCCGACGGCCACAGCGGCCAGAACGAGAACGTTCCTCCCGGCGCGACCGGTCGCATCGTGAAGTTCAGCCCCGAGGGCGAGTACATGATGGAATGGGGCCAGATCGGGACCGGACCCGGGGAATTCCGGACGCCGCACGCTCTGGAGTTGGACTCCCAGGGACGCCTCTTCGTGGCGGACCGCGGCAACCACCGCATCCAGATCTTCGACCAGGAAGGCAACCTCCTCGACACGTACCACCAGTTCAGCCGCATCAGCGGGCTCTTCATCGACGACAACGACATGCTCTACGCGATCGACTCGGAGTCGAATCCGGGCAACCATCCCGACTGGATGACCGGCATCCGCGTCGGTCACGCCAGCGAAGACAGGGTCACCGCGTTCATTCCCCCGCACCCGGTGGATGACCGGCCCCACGGCGCCGCGGGAGAAGGCGTGGCGGTCGACGCCGACGGCAATGTCTACGCCGCCGAGGGTCCGATTTCCCGGCCGTTCGCGGGTGGAGGGCTGACGAAGTACGTGCGGTAGGGGCGGGAGAGTCCCGGCCAGCATCACAGGCGGCCCGCTCGCGGACGGTTCGGCGAGCGGGCCGCTTCGTGGTTCCCGGGGCCCGGCTGCCGGCCGGCCCTTGGCGCCCGATCCATTGTAAGCCTGGCCGCTATGGCGGGCTCAGGACAACGGGAATGGCCAGTCTGGCGGGCGGATAGCACCGCTGCGTGAGGTCGCTGCATATCTGATAACGAAGGCTGGCGGTTGCCTCCGTCCCGGGTCCCGGCGCCGGTACGAGCCGAAAGCCGAACTCGGCCCGGCCTCGCAGCACCTGCGCCCTGACCCGGTCGTCTCTTGTGCCGGAAGGCCTCGAGGTCATCTCGGCCTCGACCACGGTCCCCTCCAGGTCCGGGAACGAGAACGAGAACGAGAACGGAATGAAGAATCCGTCGTCCCCCTTGTCGAGGTATCCGTGATGCTCCCTCGGGACCTCCGCCGAGATTCGAAGTGACAACGCGTCCGCGTGCCGCGCGAGGCTTCCCGGCACCACCTCGGCGCCGACGGAGGGGCGGCCGGCGCCGACCCCGGTTCCACGCAGTTGTGCCTGAACGGGCTCCGCCGTGAGGACCGTGGCCATGAACATCAGGACAGGGGCGGTCCGAATCCTTGGCATCCATGAGAACGACGCGCGAGCAATCACCGGTCTCTCTCCTGGTCCTCGAGCAGGAGGCGAAGCTCGGAAACCGACGGCGGGCCCCAGCGCACGAGAAGCACTTCGCCGGCTGAATCGGTGACGACCGCTGCGGGCAGCCCTTCGACGCGCAGGGCGTCGACAGCCCCGTTGATCACCGCATCGCGCTGCTTGATTGTCAGCTCGGACAGAATGCGGTATGGCGGCTCGTAGCGTTCCGCCCATGCGCTGAAGACCGCGGGAGTCTCCTCCGGGTCGTAGGGCACCCCGAAGATATCCAGCTCTTCGCTCGTGAAGGTGGCTCTCAGATGGTTGAGGCTCGGCAGCTCGTCCAGGCACGGAGCACACCACGTGGCCACGGTTGTATAGAGGACCAGACGCGCCCGTTCGCCGGGAAGAACGTCTTGTGCAGCTCGGATCGACGTGCTCGCGGCATAGGTGGTCGTGACCGCGGGATGCTCACCGGGTACCCGGTACGGTGTCAGGACAAACGGCGCTCCCGTGCGCGACGCCGCAGGATCCTCGTAGGCCGTGACCAGCGTGCCCACTGGGACGGCGGTGGTGTCGGACCGCCGGCCGGACGGCCAGCGCACTTCGAGCCGGGTCACCTCTTCCGCGCTCCCGATGCCGACGCGCATCGTTGCTGAATTCTGTGCGGCGAGACCTTCGCCCGCCCGGTGCTCGCGAAGCAGCTCGCGGTCCTGGGTCTCGAGGAGTACGCGGGCGCCGTACGCATCACGGGCACTCCATTGGCTGCCTGGGAACGCAAACCGGTTTCCCCCCTCGAAGCGAATGGCCACCATCCCACCCGGAGCCCCACGCTCACCCATCCGATTCCGGAACAGCTGGAACAGCGGCGCGTTCGCGTTGACCACCGCCATGTCCTGCCACCCGTCACGATCGTAGTCGAGAACGGCGAAGGCTCTGCTGTCTCCCGCATGATCCAGGCCCGAGATGCCCGAAACCTCGACGTAGTCCTCGCCGCTCCGGTTGAGGAACACGTGATTGCGCTCGTGTCCGCTGAAGGACGCGCCCGACTTGAGTCGCTCCGTGGCCTGTGAATAGCGATCCGTCCGCAGCAGGAGCGCCTCCGGATGCTCGTCCGAGCGCACAACTGCGCGCCAGTAGTCAGTTCATATGTCTACGGGCAGTTCGACCGCCGATGGAGCGGTGTAGAATCCGCTCAGGGCATGGATGTCCAGGTCCGAGTCGTTGTCCAGGTCGACGAATTGGCTGCCCCAGCCCCAGCCCGCCGCCTCCACGAGGAGCCCGGGTCGCTCGAGCCTCGAGACCCGCTCGAACTCGCCCATCCTGTTTCGGAACAGGGTATTGCCCCGGGCCATTCGCCTGAAGTTGCCATCGACATCGTTCAACTGATCAGCGATTCGAAGACCGGCCTTGCTGTGCATGTTCGTGACGTACAGGTCCTGCAGGCCGTCGGCGTCAAAGTCTCCCCAGGATGCGCCCATGCCGAAACCGAGGTCGGCCGTCCCGGTCGCGTCCGTAACGTCAGTGAAACCACCATCTCCGTCGTTGCGGTAGAGGTTGTTGGGCGCGAAGTCGTTCACCACGTACACGTCCATGTCGCCATCGTTGTCGTAGTCGGCCCATGTGGACTGGTACGTGTTCTTGAAGAGATTGAGCGCGGTGTCCTCCACGCGCGCAAAACGTCCGCCGCCCTGGTTTCTCAGCAGGACATTGGGGGGTCCGAACCGGTTCTTGATGACGTGGTCTTCGCCGGAGGCCTTCAGCGCCCACAGGCGCGCGCCATCGAGCTGATCGAGGAATACGAGCGTCTCGATCGGATGCAGGGCGGCGGCAAAGGTGGAGATGTAGAGGTCGAGAAGTCCGTCGCGGTCGTAGTCGACCGCCGACACCGACGAAGTCAGCGCCGGAAGTGGATCGTTGACGAGGTCGAGCGAACGATCGACAAAACGACCATTCTCGTTCAGCAGGTACATGCTCGGCTGCAGGGTGCGGCCAAGAAAAACGTCCTGGTCGCCGTCGTTGTCGAAGTCGGCGAACAGTGCCGAGGAAGTGAAGTGCGACACGTCGAGGCCGATCGTACCGGCGATTTCCTCGAACGTCCCGTCCCCGCGGTTGCGGAAGAACTGGTTGGGACCCCACCGCGCCATGACGTACACGTCGTCGAAGCCGTCTCCGTCCAGATCGGTGACCGCTACCCCGGGATGACGGTCTGCCGACTGCGGATCGAAGTAGGGGGTGGGAAGCTGGAAGCCGTCCGGATCAAGCAGGTACTCGAGCACGAACTCCTCATGTATCGAGCGACGGGCCGGGCCAAGGGCGTCTGGCTCCAGGACCTGATCGAGAACCTCGGCGAAGAGGAGGTGGTCGACCCCCATGGTTCGCAGCTCTCCGGTTCGCCACTCCGCGATGCTCCATGTGGGTGGCCCGTCCTCAACCAGCGGTGGCCCGGCTGCCCAGGTGACGCTCAACTCGCCGCGCAGCCAGAGCCGCCCGTCCGGAACGTGTGCGAGGGCGTCGAAACCGAGTTGAGTCTCGAGCCGTCCAGGGTTGTCCGCGCGCAACTGGCCGCGGATCACCTGAAACCTGGCATGGTCGAAGTACTCCACCTGGTCCAGAAGCGGCCGCCAGAGGGCAAGATCCTGTCGCGCAACATCACTCGCCATGGTCTCGTGCAAGGCCCCCCCGACCACGCCGGGCAAACCTCCGATCCGGGCTTCCACCGATACGAGATCTACAACCCGAACCAAATCTCCGAACAACGCCCGGGCAGGCTCATCGGGGAGGAGAAGGTTCAGGGCCGAGTGGCTGAGGCGCTCCAGATGAGGGGAGATCTGGACTATGGCCTCTTCGGAGGCGATCATCGCGTCCCACCCGGCTGGCGCCTCCTGAGCGCGGACGGCGGTCGTGCAGCTCAGCGCCGCGAGGAGCGGGAGGCCGCCACTCAGACAGAAGCGAGACATGAAGCCGCTAATCACCGACGTTGCTTCTCCATTCCTCATGACGGTCCACCCCGGTACCCGGGAGTCGGAACCAACCGCCCTAACGAACCGAAATCGAGAACAGGGAGATCAGCGCTCTCGCTCCCGTGAATCCGGCGGGGTCCTCCTCCACGGGTGGAAGTTCGGGGTTCGGGACTCCTTCGCCGAAGCTCGTGAGGATTGCGGCCACGGCGGCGGCCCCGGCCCCCGCGGTCAGCCAGGTTCGTCTGCGGTCAAGTTCGCGGCGCTCGAGTTGAGCGATGCGGGTGAACGGAATCGACACGTCCTGCCCCAGGGTCCTGGTCATGATCCCCACCGTCTGGTCTCCAGTGGGCACCCGCAGGACGAGGTGGTCAGCGTCGGCCCGGAGGAGGGTACCGTCCATCCTGAGGTCGGGCGCGAACTCGGCCAGGTCGCCGAGCCCCTCCTGATTCAGGTGAACGCGCACCTTCTCGCCGGGCGGTACGGTATCCAGTTCCACCGCGGCGTAGCCGAAGCATCCCGAGCAGAGGAGTTGGACAGCCGCCATCAAGGCACAGGCTCGGACCAGGGATTTGCACGCGAACGACATTGGCCAGATCGCTCGGGAACGGGGCGCGCCGACCGACACCGGGTTCATGGGGCCGGTGCGACGTGCCTCGCTTCCCACGCTATCCCGAGAGGCTGGGGTTGTTGAACCGCTCCACATTGGGGAGCGGCATGCACTCGTTGCCCCCATAGGTGATCGGAGTGAAGGGGTGCGTGCCCTTGGTCCACTCGTCGAATCCGCCGTAACGCCGCAGATCCCCGAATCTCTTTCCCTCAAGGAAGAACTCGCGCCGTCTCTCCTCGATGACCTGGTCGCGGATCTCGGCCTCCGAGCCGCCCTCGAAGGCGGGGATGCCCGCTGCTGCGTGGAGCTCGTTGATGATGTCGACAGCCCGCTGGCCTCCCGTCACCTCGGCTATGATGAGCTGGGCCTCCACGTAGCTCGCGAGCCGGTAGGGCGAGGAATCCGAGCTGTACTTGGTCTGGAGCCACAAGTCCGTCACCCCGTCGGTCGTCTTGCCGCCCGTGTTGACGACGGCCACTCTCGGATCGACTTCACCCATCCAGGTCACGTCCCAGTAGTGCGGGTCCATCGAGATCCTGCGGTTCTGGTTGTTGTTCAGGTAGATGATGTTGCGCCGCGAGTTGTTGGCGGACGAGCGGGTCACGTGGAAGCTGAAGCCGGGTGAGACCTGCTCGGCGGCGGAGAGCGCTCCGGAGTTGTCCCCCATGGAGATGTTGGCGCGGGCGAGCCCCACGTAAGCGGCATTCCTGGTTTCAGCGTCGTTCGCGAGCGAGACGGCTTCGGTGAAACGGTTCTTCGCCAGCTCGAACATTCCCGGCGGCTGTACCTCCGGACCGTTGTCGAAGGCCGCGCTGCACATGGCGTCTCCGAATATGACGTAGTTGAAGCCGGCGTACAGGTTGGCTTTGGCGAGCAGCTCGCTTCGACCCGCCACTTCCTGGTCCGTCCAGGCCTGAAGCCTCCCGATGACGTCGTCCGCAAGCGCACGGG
Source organism: Longimicrobiales bacterium (assembly GCA_965208255.1). Lineage (GTDB taxonomy): Bacteria > Gemmatimonadota > Gemmatimonadetes > Longimicrobiales > Gaopeijiaceae > BD2-11. The sequence continues at coordinate 4,122,821 of OZ242324.1, read as the reverse complement.
CGGTCGCCATCGGTGCGTACACGCCCGTGCCGCCACAGCCGCTCCCGACGTAGTCGCTGCTCGCCGGGGTGACGTTGCGCTGCAACCATTCGGCGCCTCCCGCCTCGACGAATCCCCCAATGATCTCGCCGCCCAGGTGGGAGGTGCCCCAGATGAAGCTCGAGTATGCGCACTCGAACTCACCCTGTACGCTGGTGGTCAACAAGGTGGCAAACCCCGGGTCATCCAGTGCATCGGCAGTTGTCGCCCCGGGGAGCTCTACTTCCAGAAGGTTGTCACAGCCCGGCAGTGTCACCACCGCGGCCAGGATCAGTCCACTTATGACTCTTTGACGATAATCGTGATGGCGCATGGGATCCCCCGTTCGATTTGGTTCGCTGTTGCTCGATCGCCGGCGTCCCATCAGAACCTGACCCGCAGCGTGGTGATGACGGAGTGGGGCAGAGGTGGGGGATTCAGCTGCCAACCATATTCGCGATCCCGCGTGTGCTTCGATTCCGGATCCAGGTCGGTGAAGCTCTCGTGCACGTACGGGGTCCAGAGATTGCGTCCGGTCACGGTGAGTGTGGCCCGGGACATCCCGAAGCTCTCGACTATGCCGGTCGGCATGTTGTAGGTGAGTGAGATGTCGCGCAGCCGGATATGGTCTTCCCTCTGGTGGTGCGGCCACTCCACGCCAGCCGTCAGGAATGAGGCGGCCAGCACCGGATCGAGCTCACCAATGCGCGCCTGGGCGCCCTGCAGCGAGTTCCCGAACGAGTTGTCACGCTTCCACTGCGTCGTGCTGAACCGGGTACGGTCGCCATACCACGTGAACAGAGCGTTGAGCGCCAGGTTGTCGCCGAGCGTCAGTTGCGAAGAGAGGCTGCCCAGCCATCCGGGCCCCGCCTGCGCCGTAAAGAAGTAGGGGGCGTTTCCACAGGGGACGGGCGTGTGTTGGCCGACCTCCGACTCGTCCATGTTGAAGACACCCGGAGGGCCTCCGTGGCACATGATGTTGACCAGGTTCCGGCCCTCAGGTCCACCCCACTGCGCCGAGGCGATATGTCGACTCCAGTTTGCGCCGAGGGGCCAGCCCTCGATGTGCTGGAAGCGGCCCCTGCGGTCGATTTGCAGGGGCGGAAGACCACCGTTGTCCGCCAGCAGGTTCGAATTGTGCGAGACGGTGCCGGTCAGGCTCAGGCCTACCGCCCTCGTCTGGATCGGACGGGCGGTCAGCGCCAGCTCCCAGCCGTTGTTTTCCACCCTTCCCGCGTTGACGAAACGGCTGCTGGAGAACCCGCCCGACGGTGCCGACGCCGCGATCAGGATCGCGTCGTTCGTCGTCTGCCGGTAGTGGGTCACCTCGAGGTTGACGAGGTCCCCGAGAAGGCTGGCGTCGAACCCTGCTTCCAACTCCGATCCGACCTCGGGCTTGAGGTCCGGATTGCCAACTTCACCGGGTCTCACGGTAGGCACATTTCCCGGCCCCACGGAAGGCACATAGGTCCGAACCGCCGCGAACGCGTCCGGCTGCATTCCCGACTTCCCCCACGCGGCCCGCAGGCGCAGGGTCTCGACGGCAGGCACGGAGAAAAAGTCGGCGTCGCTGACTACCCAGCTTCCACTCAGCTTGGGGTAGTACGCGGCCTGGAACGACTCTCCGAAGGCGCTGTTGGCGTCCGCGCGCAGCGCAGCGGTGAGGAACAGCTGTTCCCGCCATCCGACCGTCTGCTGGCCGAAGACCCCGAACGTCTTGTTCGCGACGTAGGATTCTCCCCCTGTCGCGACCGACCCGGAAGAAACCGTGGACACGGCCGGGGTCGGCATCTGGATCGAGCTCGCGGAGGTCACCCGGAACTCACGCGTGAAATACTGTATCCCGAACGACGATGCTGCGGTGACCTCGGAGAACGGCTCGAACGACGCGGTCAGGTTGTAGTCGAACGTCTGATTCACGTCGCGCTTCTCTTCGACACCCTTCGCGCCCTGGCCACCGCCCTCGGAACCGTGGAAGCCGAAGTACGCAGCTTCTTCGGTATCCGGCATGCGAGGCACGAATGTCGAGAGCCTGGAGTCGGTGAAGTCCAGCCCCCATATGAGCTTCTGGCTCAACCAGTCAGTTGGACGGTGGCTCATGGTGGTCGAAACGGTCCCCCGGTTCAGACGGTCCTGCCAGTCGCGCAGTGCCGTGATTTCGGGGGGAGCGTTGGAAAACCCGCGCAGCGGCGTGTCCTGGGTCACGGGAGAACCGAACTGGTGGGTCGCGATCAGGCCGAAGTCGATGTCTCGCGCCGTGTGCCTGAGACTGCGGACAACACCGAGATCGACGGCCATGTCGAGTTCATCGGTGACGGCCGCCTGAACATTGGCCCGGACGTTGGTTCGCGTCTTCTCGTTGTTGGGCAGGTAGCCTTCCTCGTCGTCGAAGGCCCCCGAGAAGTAGTACGTGAGGTTGTCCCGTCCACCCCTGACGTTCACCACATACCCCTGGACCATGCCGGTGCGAAACACGTCGCGGCCGGCTGCGGCCTCGTCCTGGTACGGATGTTGGGAAATGATGGTCCGCCCACCGGGAGCGATGCCGTAGTTGGTCGGGAGCCGTCCCCCGGGATTGTGGAACCAGTTGGCTCCCTGCCGTGAGACGACCTCGACCGTCGCGCGACCCGGAACACCCTTCTTGGTAATGACCTGGATCACGCCGGCCGAAGCCTCGGTGCCGTAGAGGGTGGCGGCGGCAGGTCCCTTGATGATCTCGATCCGTTCGATCTCCTCCGGATTGAGGTCGTTGAGACGGGAAGTGCCGTCACTGGCCCAGGGGCCGAAGCCGACCACGCCGCCGTTGGCGCGGACCCCATCGATGTACAGCAGGGGTTGCGTGCCGAGTGCCACGGTGCTCCGCCCGCGAATCATGATGCCGCCGCCCGATCCCACCGAGCCACTGCCGACCTGGACGGACACCCCGGGGATCTGTCCCGTGAGCATCTGCTGGATGTTGGCGGGCGCGCTGGTCTCGAGCTCCTCAGCGGCATTCATCGTGCCGACGACGTTTGCCACCGCGCGGCGCTGGATGGTGCCGACCGTGCCGGTGACGACGATCTCGTCCAGCCCCAGGGCTTCGATGTCGAGTTGGAAGTCTACCGTAGCAGTCTGTCCGGCTGCGACGGTAACGGTGGTTTCCTGTGTCCCGTACCCGATCATCTGCACCTGAAGAGAGTGCGTGCCGACCGGAACGTTCACGAAGAGATAGCGCCCCTGGCTGTTGGCCACGGCGCCGATCCCGGTTCCGGGGATCGAGACCTGCGCACCAGCCAGCGGGCGCAGCGTTTCGCCGTGAACGACGCTTCCGGTGATGGTGCCTCCGGCTTGTGCCAGAGCGGGTGTCGCCAGGATGAGGAGGTAAGCGAACAGACCGAGACCAACGAAGAAACCGCGACGACTCATACCGCACCTCCTCCAACGAATGGCCCCGCAGGCGTCGACTGGGTGTCGACAGGAGTGACCTTAAGGGGTGCGGAGCCACGGACAAACTTAAATCTACAATTCTAGCGAGGTATGGAGGCGAACACAAGGAGACGAGCCAGATGTGTCAGAAGCAATGAACATGGTCCGGTTTTGGCAGCACGTAATGTGTCCGCTCTCATCGTCCCGCCCGGAGCGACCCGAGGGGAGCGAGGGGAGCGAGGGGCGGGAGCGCCGGCTACACGGGTTCCGGAGCCGGGCCGGTCCTCAGCGTCCGCCGGTGCCAGCCGGCCGCGGCACATTCTCCCCCGGCAGTGGCGGCGTATGCACCGGATCCCGCCGGGCGCGCGTGGCCTGCTCGAAGGCGTAGCCGAGGGCAAACAGCCTGGGCTCGCTGAAGGCGCGGCCGAGGAAGGAGATTCCCACGGGCAGGACCCTTGGGGTGAACCCGGCCGGCACGATGAGGTCGGGCAGGCCGGCGAGGCTCGCGATGTTGGTGCCGAGCATGCCGCCGAAGTGATTGACGGCGGAGCGCAGGGTCGGCGGGTTGGCCGAGGGAGGATAGACGATGGCGTCCAGGTTGTCGGCGTCCATCATCCCGTGCACGATCGCCTGAACCATCGGGAAACCGTGCTCCCGCATCGCCACGTACTCGAAGTCGGTGAGTTCGCCGCTGGCCTCCTCCTGCCTGAAGATGTTCCAGCGGACCGGGTTCGGACGGGAACCATCCGGCATGAGGGCGACGATCTCGTCCGACCTCTCGATCATCTCCTGTAGCGTCTTGGGATACTCGGGTCCGAGCGTTGCGAGATAGTCCTCGATCTGGGACCGGAACTCCGGGTAGCGAACGGTTGTGTACCAGTCGCCCTTGACGGCCAGGAGCCACGGCGGAAAGCGCACGTCGACGATGGTCGCTCCCTGGGCCCGCATGGTCCCGAGCGCCGCCTCGATGACCCAGGTGACCCCTTCGTCGTCTCCAATGAGGTCGCGCGCGATGCCGATGCGGGCACCGTCGAGCGCGCCGGCGTCCAGAAACTGCGTGTAGTCGGTCTCGAACCGGCCCTCGCTCTTCTGCGTCGTCGGGTCGGCCGGGTCGACGCCGGTCATGGCCCCGAGCATCGCCGCGACATCGTACACGTGACGGCCCATCGGACCCGCCATGTCGAGCGTGATCGAGAGCGGAATGACCCCGTCGTGACTCAGGAGGCCGTGCGAGGGGCGGAGCGCGACAATGCCATTGTCCGTGGCCGGTCCGCGGATGGAGCCGCCGGTGTCGGTTCCGACGCCCAGCTGGGCCATGGCCGCGGCGACTGCGATCCCGGCGCCGGTCGATGATCCTGATGGCGTTCGAGTCGGGTCGTGCGGGTTCTTGGGGAAGAAGTTGCCCACGGAACTGAGGATGCCGCCGGAAGCAAGCTCGCTCAGGGCGGTCTTGGCGAGGATGATCGCCCCCGCATCACGCAGCTTCTTCACGATGAACGCGTCGTCGGGGGGGATCGCCCCGGCCAGAAGGGCCGACCCGCCGGTGGTGGGCATGTCTCCCGTGTCGACGTTGTCCTTGAGCACGACCGGGATGCCGTGCAGCGGCGACCGCGGTCCGCTCTGTCTGCGCTCTTCGTCGAGCTCCCGGGCCCGCTCGAGGGCGTTCTCGTTCAGCCACAGCATGGCGTGGAGTTCGGGGCCCACCTGGTCGTAGGCCTCGATGCGCGCCAGGCTCATCTCGATGAGCCCTTCCGAGGTCAGCTCTCCGGAATCGAAGGCCGCGTTCAGATCCTCGATGGTGGCCCACCCGATCCCGCTCGGCTCCGCAGGGGTCTGGGCCTGGGCCGGCATCACGCCGGCAAGGGCGAGGAGCAGCGCGACCGCCAGCGGGTGGGTGAGTCTCTGCGTGAGGCGCGACGCGGGGCGTATCAAGGTGAACATCGTGTGAACCTCCACTCAAATGGGCATCCGGGGTCGTTTCGCTAGAGGTAGGCCGCTCCCCGCGCGGCTGCAAGCACCGGCTACGCTACGTCAGCCCCGAGCCTCCGAGATCCGGAACCGGCCTCCCCGCGCCGAGTGCGCGCTCCAAACCGGCCGCGGCCGCCAGCAGCGACGCGTCCGTGCCGTGAGGGGTGAGCAACTGCAGGCCCAGCGGCATCCCGTCCGCGTCCCGGCCGGTGGGGAGGGCGATTGCGGCTGCCCCGAGGAAGTTGGCGGGACGGAGGAAGGCGCCCAGTCCCGCGTGGCGCTCATCCTCCGGATCAAGGATCCGGGCGCTCTGATCCGAGCCGGGAATCAGCAGTCCATCCACGGAGCCCATCTCTTCGGCGAAACGCTTCCGGACGGCCTTCCTGCGCTCGAGTGCGGCCTCGTAGTCCGTTCTGTCGATGCCAGCGCCAGCCCGGATCCGCTGGCGAATGACGCTCCAGAGCGGCGTGGACGGGTCCATCGCCATCGTCCCGTAGCGTTGCCAGGCCTCGAAGGCGAGGACGGCGGAGTTGTCCTGCCCCAGGCGGTCGAATTCGAGGATGCCGGGCGGAGACCAGGTCTCCAGAGTCCAGCCGGAGCCGGCGACGCGCTCCAGCGCCGCCCGCCAGTGCTCCGCCGCCTCCGGGTTGATCGGGAAAGGCCACGCCTCCTCGGCCAGGACCGCCAGCCTGCGCGTGCCCGTACGGGGCGAAGACCGTTGCACGGTCAGCGTAACGGGATCTTCGAAGTCCGGGCCCGTGAGCACGCCGGTGATCACGCGCGCATCCTCCACCGTGCGCGCGATGGGACCCAGCACGTCCAGCACAGGGCTGAGCGGCAGGCAGCCGGCCCGGCTGATGAGGCCGGAGGAAGGCTTGTACCCGACCAGATGGTTCATCAGCGCCGGCGCGCGCACCGACCCTCCCGTATCCCCTCCGATCGCGATGGGCGACAGCCCCGCCGCGACCGCCACGCCGGAACCGCTGGAGGATCCCCCGGGCGCTCGATGGTGCAGCGGGTCCCACGGATTGCGGGCGGTCCCGCAGGTCGGGTTCTGGCCGGAGAGACCGAAGGCGAACTCGGTCATGGAAGTCTTGCCCAAGACCACCATCCCGCTCGCGATCAGGCGCCGAACCACGGCGCTGGTGTCTTCGCTGATGCAGTCTGTGCGGGCGAGGGATCCCCCCGATAGCGGCGTGCCCGCCCACGCGAGACTGTCCTTGACCGCCACCGGAACGCCGTGGAACGGTCCCAGTACAATTCCCGCGGCAAGCAGGCGGTCGGCCGCCTCCGCCAGAGCTTCGGCCCGCGCCTCCGCCACGTGCGTGAAGGCCCTCAGCTCCGAGCCGTGCTCGATCCGGTCGAGAAACAGGCGCGTGAGGGCTCGCGAGTCGGTCTCGCCCTTCCGAATGGCATCGGCGAGTTCCCCGGCGCTGCGAACGTGCAGAGGAGTCTCCGGCCCGGTCACCGCAGGCGGGGGAATCGTCAGTCCAGGGGTTGGCCGACCTTCTCGGGCATCTGCACGAAGGTCACGAGTGAGACGACTGCGCCCGCCAACACCACGAGAAAGAACGACTGCTCCCTGCCGATGCTCTGCAGCCAGGTCAGAAGGTACGGCGTCAGACCACCCAGCAGCGCGACCGTGAGGTTGTAGGGAATGCCGATGCCGACGGCGCGCACGTTGGCGGGGAACTGCTCCGACATGATCGCGGGCGCGATGGAGGAGTACATCGCGTAGAGCCCCAGGCCGAACAGCTCCAGCATGAGAATCGAGCCGAAGGTCGGCTGGATCGCCGACATCAGGGGATAGAAGAGGACGAGGTAGCCAAGGGCGAAGAAGATCAGCTGGGGTTTGCGCCCGAAGCGATCCGAGAGTGCGCCGAAGAGTGGCTGCAGGAGCATGAACACGATGAGCCCGACCGTATTGGCCGCAAAGGCCACCGAGGCGTCGGCGCCGACCGCGCGCATCGCGTATGTCGGCAGGTAGGGGACGAAGATGTAGAAGGCGAAGGTCGTCAGGGTGGCGAAGCCCACGATCCGCAGCAGTGCTACCGGGTGCTCGCGCAGGAGCACGTGCAGTGGCTGCTTGACGACGTCCTGGCCGGAGGAGAGCGGCGATGCCTCGGGCTCCGGCACGGCGCGGCGAATCCAGAGGCCGACCAGCCCGCCGACCCCGCCGAGTATGAAGGGGACGCGCCAGCCCCACGACAGCATCGCTTCCTCGGTCAGGTTCGTCGTGAGGCCCCAGCCGAGCGCCGAAGCCACCAGGATGCCGGCGGCCAGGCTGAAGAAGACGAAGCTCGAGTAGAAGCCGCGGCGGCGGGCGGGCGCGATTTCGGCGAGCAGGGTGGTGGCCGAAGCGTAGAGCCCTCCCAGCGAAAGCCCTTGAACCAGGCGCGCCAGGGTCAGAATGACGGGTGCGGCGATGCCCACCGCGGCGAAGGTTGGGGACAGGCCGATGACCAGCGAGCCGCCCGCCATCATGAGGACGCTCAGAACGAGCGCGGCCTTGCGGCCCTGGCGATCCGCGAAGATGCCGATGATCCAGCCCCCCAGCGGACGCATGATGAAGCCGACGGCGAAGATTCCGTAGGCGGCCAGCAACGCAGTCGTCTCGTTGCCCGGGGGAAAGAATTGGCTGCTGAAGAAAATCGCGAACGTGGCGTAGACGGTCCAATCGAACCACTCGAGCGCGTTTCCCACGCTTGCTGCAACGATGGCGCGGCGGCGCGAAGGGGTTGGGGCTGGAGAGGAATCAGCCATGTGCGCCGCCTGTTGGAAGACCCCGGGATTTCATACGAAAGCGGGCCCGTTCGTGGAAGGTGTCACGAACGGGCCGCCTATTTCCTTTATCACGCGCGAGCGCGCGAGAGAATCAGCAGAATACGCAGAGATGGTTGTTGATGGCGCCCATGCTCTCGAGCAACTCGATCGTGTCATAGAAAGGCGTCAGGCCATTCGCGGGACCGTTGGCGAGGTCAATGGTTGTGCGTCCCGACCGGCCCACGATGAGGGGATCGGCGCCATGCTCGACGAGATAGAGGATGACGTCGTTCATGCCCCGCCCCGCCGCGCCGTGGATGGTGCCGTAGCCGAGATGGTCGCGCAGCGTGACATCGGCGCCCAGTTCCTCGACCAGGTACTTCAGAGCAGGCAGCCATCCGTCCGGAACATGCCGGTGGAAATTGCCCGCGCGACCCGCGCCTTCGCCGGAGTTTCCGGACGCCGCGTGAATCGGGTAGGTGCCGGGACCGCCCGGGGGAATGGGGGGAACGCCGGACTGGTCTTCCTCGGGCGCTTCGATTTCAAGGCCCACGTAGAGGTTTCCGGCCGGCGCCCTGGTCGGCATGTGGGGATCGGCCCCGTATTCCACCAGGAGCTTCATCGCGGGAACGTCGAGCCCGTGTGCCGCCCGCCAGAAGGGCGTGGCGCCCCAGGTGTTGACGCCGATCCCGCCGAAGTTGTACGCAAGGAACCAGTAGTCCAGGGTGAGCCGGGCATTGACATCGGCTCCGGCTTCCAGCAGAACCCTCATCGTCTCGAGGTGGCTCGACTCCTGCTGTTCGAATGCACGCTGCTGAGGATAGCGGGACTTGGACGCCCAGCGGGTGTTGATGACCGCGTAGAGCGGCGTAATGCCCGACGGGTAGTTGGCGGTGTTCGGGTCGGCCCCACGCTTCAGCAGCTCCAGGCCAAGATCGTAGTGCCCGTTGATCATGGCGCTGTTGATGGGCGTGTTCAGGTCGCCGCCGCTGGGCTGATTGATGTCCGCGCCGCCTTCCAGAAGCGTAATTGCAGCCTCGCGGTGACCTTCCCGCACGGCGTGCAGAAGGGCGGTCAGGCCTCCGTGATAGCCGGCCCTCTCCTGTGAGGTCGGGGCTCTTCCGGCGGCCTGCGCCGAATCCCAGTCGATGCGCACCGCCTCCGAAGCCTCCACCGGCGCTACCGCCTCATGGGCGCGCGCGGTCCGCAACGCTTCCTGGGTCTGGGCCAGGGTGGGTGCCCAGGTGTCCGGATTCGGTGACTTGGCCCGGTAGATCGCGAGCACCGAGTCGCGCACCGCGGCCGTGAGCTTCTCCCGGTCCGCGAGATCCTGGAACAGGACGACCTTGCTGGTGATGCCCACGTCCGCACCCCGGTCGATCAACGCCTCGACCACGGGCACGCGGTTGCGGGAGGCCGCGAACATCAGCGGGGTCTGGCCCCACCTGGCCTCTCGGGTGTTGACATCCGCCCCGTGGTCGGCAAGTGCGGCCACGGTTTCCACGCTCCCGGACATCGCCGCGAAGTGGAGGGGGGTGGTCCCGTTGACGTTGCGCGACTCCGCGTTCGCGCCGGCTTCCAGCAGGGCGCGCACGGTCCCGCTCCGGCCCAACTCCGCGCCAATGTGCAGGGGAGTGAGGTCGCCGATGCGGGTCGGGGCCTCGAGGTCGGCCCCCGCGTCAACGAGCAGCCCGATCAATTCCACGTTGCCGAGTTCGGTGGCCCAGTGGAGCGCGGTCATGCCGTCGCTCTGGGCCATGTTCACCTCGGCGCCTTCGCTCAGCAGTGAACGCACCGCGTCGACGTCGTCGCGCATGGCGGCATCGGCGACCGGCGAGTCCGGCGGTGGCGCCGCCCAGAGGAGGGCGAGCATCGCCGCCGGAAGCCACACGTTCACATGAGCCCTGGCCTTCACCGGACGCCTCAGCTCGATGAAGCGGCGTCGGCGGTCAACCCGCCCGAGTATCCCAAGCTGAAGGCTCCGGTGCTGTCGCCGAAGCTGGTGAGGTCGGTGTGCCCCAGCTTGTGCAGCAGGGTGAGCATGACGTTCGCCAGAGGCGTGCCTTCGGGTGCGTGCAGGTGCGCGTTGCCGTCCATCTGCCCGTTGGCCCCGCCCAGAACGATGAACGGCACCCTCAGGTGGTTGTGCACGTTCGGATCGCCCATCGGCGAGCCGTAGATGATCATGCTCTTGTCGAGCAGGGTTCCGTCGACTTCCTCGACCTTGTCCAGCTTCTCCATCAGGTACGGGAGCATGCTGACGTGGTAGTTGTTGATCACCGCGAAGTCGGCGATCGCCTCTTCGCTGTCCCCGTGGTGGGAAGCCGGGTGGAACGGGGTGTCGACGCCGCTCTCCGGGAAGGTGCGCGCCGAGGAGTCGCGCGACAGCTTGAAGGAGAACACGCGTGTCATGTCCGTCTGGAAGGCCAGCACCTGCAGGTCGAACATCATCTGCATGTGTTCACTGAAGGAATCCGGCACCCCGGCGGGCGCCTCCGGCATGTCGCGCGGATCGCCGCCGGTGTTGCGTTCCTCGACCATCTGGATGCGCCGCTCGATCTCGCGGACGTTCTCCAGATACTGGTCCATGCGCTGTCGGTCGCCGGGTCCGAGCGTTTGCCGCATCTGTGCCACCCGCTCCGCGATCCAGTCGAGGATGCTGCGGTTGGTGGAGCGTCGCGCGAGTCGCTCCTCCGCCGTCGATCCGGCCCCGAACAATTGTTCGAAGGCGACGCGCGGGTCGCGAATCACCGGGAGCGGCTCGGTCGGGGAGGCCCAGCTCAGCGAGTCCGTGTAGACGCAGGTATAACCGTACGCGCAGCCGCCGGCCTGGTTGATGTTCTCAATGCACAGCTGCATCGAGGGGATGGGCGTGTCCTGGCCGAAGCGGTCCGCGTAGATCTGGTCCAGTGAAGCGCCCACGTAGACGTCCGAGCCTTCCGTTTGCTTGACGTGCGCCTGCGTCAGGAAGGTTGCCGTGGAGCGGAAGTGGTCACCCCCGATCTCCTCGGGGATGAAGGCCTCGGCCATCTTCACGTCGGTGTTGCTGACGATGGTGAGGTACTTGCGCCACGGCTCCAGGCTGCGCAGAGAGGTGGGCGACAGGTCGAAGTCGCGGCCGATCGTGGAAGGGCTCCAGAAGTTCTGCTTCGCCCCCCACGTGGTGCAGCCGGCCGCCCCGTGTGACATCTCTATCGCGATCAGGCGCGTGGCGTCCAGCGCCCGAACCGCCTCCGCCCCTCCGAAACCCGCCGGGATCATGGAGTCCAGCAGCGGCAGGGCCACGGTCGCTCCCATGCCCTTCAGGAAGATGCGGCGCGGAATGTGCTTGCCCGTGATCAGTCTCATCGTCTTTCTCCCTCGGTACTGCGATGTGAGCTTCGCGTTCAGCGAAGCGACTCTGCTTTCTGTATCCGTATCACGCGATCCGGGTTGGCCCCTACTGCAGAGCTCGGATCCCGGGATCGCGATCGCGCGGCTATCTGCTCTGCGCCTCCTCGACGACGACATCCGGCACTTGGCTGTAGAGGAAGGCCTCGCTTTCGATGACACCCGTCAGGAAAGATGACATCCGGTAGTCGTTGGCCTCGGCGGTTGCTACGATCGCCCGGATCTCGGGCATGTCGTAGTACTCGACCCGCCGGCCAAGAGCATAGGCCATCAGGTTGACCGTGAAGTTGCGAATCAGGGGGATGGGGCGCTTGAGGAGCGCTTCCTGAAGCGCAGCCGGGCTCTCCACCGGGGTGCCGTCCCAGAGAGTGCCCCGCGTGTCCAGCGGCATGCTGTTCTCGCGGATGCGCCACTTGCCGGTCACGTCGTAGTTGTCCAGCGCGAGGCCGATCGGGTCCATGAACTGGTGGCAGGCGGCGCACACCGGGCTGGCCCGGTGACGCTCCATGCGCTCGCGCGTCGTAAGCATGCGGCCGCCATCGCTGCTCTCGGTCTGATCGAGATCCGGAACCCCGGGCGGCGGCGGTGGCGGCGGCGTGCCCAGCATCACCTCCATCACCCACTTGCCGCGGAGCACCGGGGAGGTGCGGTTGGCGTGGGAGGTGAGGGTGAGGATGCTGCCGTGTCCGAACAGGCCGCGGCGCTTGTCGTCGGGGTACTGGACCCGCTGGAAGGACTCGCCCGCGACGCCGGGAATGCCGTAGTGTCTGGCGAGCCTCTCGTTGACGAACGTGTAGTCCGCCATGAAGAGCTCGAGGACGCTGCGGTCCTCCTGGACGATGTTGTTGAAGAAGAGCTCGGTCTCGGCGAGCATCGCATTGCCGAGCTGTTCATGATAATCGGGGAACAGCAGGCGGTCGGGGTTGACCTTCTCCAGGTCCTCGAGCCGCAGCCACTGGGCCGCGAAGCGCGAGCCGAGCGCCTGCGCGCGCGTATCGGCGAGCATGCGCCCCAACTGTGCACGCAACGTGGCCGGATCGGAGAGTTGGCCCCGGTCGGCCAGTTCAACGAGGGTCTCGTCGGGCAGGGTCCCCCACAGGAAGTAGGAGAGCCGCGAAGCCAGATCGAGATCGGCGATGGGATACAGGTCGCCCGCCCTCGCCCCGGCCGGCGTTTCCTCGACCCGGAACACGAAGTCAGGGCTGGCCAGAATCGCCTGGAGCGCCGTGCGAACGCCGTCCTCGAACCCCTCTTCGGCCTTCAGGTCGTAGAAAGCCATCAGCGACTCGACCTCGGAGGCATCCAGCGGACGCCGGAAAGCCCTGCCGCCGAGCCGCTGCACGATCTCGCGGGCGCAGGGGCGCGCGCCGGCCGGGGACGACGGCATGCAGCTGAAGATGGCGCGGCGGCTGGGCGTGTCCGAAATCCCGGTCGGGTTGTCAGGACCGAGAATGACGAGGTCCTTCAGATGGGCCAGCACCGTGATCCCGTAGCCCGAGCCACTCCCGATCTTGCGGTCGCTGAGCGACCAGTCGTGTGGCGAAAGGATATCCTCGACCGGTCCGTCCGTCTGTCGAATGAAGACGGCGCTCACCCGATGCGGTCCCGCGGTGACATGGAAGGGCTCGGTGGTGAAGCTCATGCCGTTGGGATCGGCAACGTGCATCCAGCGATCCACCTCCAGCAGGGCGAGAGGCTCGCCGTCGAGGGAGACCTCGATCTGCTCGCCGGGCGTCACGCCGCCGGTGATCTCGCCGGTCGTGGTGTGCTCGAACCAGAGCTGGAAGTTGTATTCGCCGTCGGCCGGGAAGTTGTGCACCACGCTGACGCCCCCGCGCGTGCCCCGGGGCGCGCCGGGCACCCGGTCCCACTGCGAGGCGTAGCCGGAGTTCGTGAAGGTCACCGAGTTGCTCGGGGCGTCGGGTATCCCCACCGCCAGCCGGCTGATCTCGTCGGCGGCGCGCAGATATGCGTCCAAGTTGGTCGGGGAGAGCATCTGAACGTCGGCGATGTTGTCGAAGTTCGCGCTCTTGGTGTCGAGCGGCAGATAGTCGCCGCCATCGATTTCGAGGTCGAGCAGGTCACGGATGGATGCCGCGTACTCCGCCCGGTTCAGGCGCTGGAAGGACCGATTGCCCGGCATCGGGTTGTCGGCGGCGGACTCGTCGATGAGCTGCTCGAGGGTTTCGACCAGCATGGACAGGGTATCGCCGGCGGGCCGCGGCATTCCGGGCGGGGGCATCATGCCGGCGCGCAGCTTGCGGATCATCTTCTCCGCCGTCTCGGCGGATTCCGGGGCGTTCTCGACGTGGAAGGCGGCGAGGCTGAGGTTGCCCGTCAGAAGCGCGTCGTTGTGGCAGACCTGGCAGTACATGCGCACGACGCCGGTCAGGTCTTCGGGGGAGATGTCGCGCGAGACTTCGGCGGCTGAGGAGAGGGCGACGAGCTCGGGGTTCTGGTCGGGGACGGACCCGGACTGATGCCCGACTGCCGCGGTCAGGCCTGCGAGCGCCATCAGGCTGGCGAAGTGGAGTCTCATGGCGTCTGTCCTTCCGGATATGCGTCGCGCTAACTCGGACCGGGGTCCCTGGCCCGCCGGACGATCCGGCGCCGGCCCGCCCGAGGGAGGAAACCTGGCACCAGGAGACGGCTAGCCAGCATACACTGTACTGCCTGCGGACGCGGTTCCGCAATATTTGCGCATGAGAGGAGGCGCGCGTGTACGCGCACGTGGGAGCCTCTCGCACGGATGAGGGCCGTGTGCTAACGTGGCGGTACGCCCCTCCGGCACCAGGGGCGGCCCGGCCCGACCGGACGTGGCCCGGCATGCCTTCCGCGCACAAGGAGCATCACGATGAAAGCATGGTCCGCTCTATCTGTTCTCATTCTGGCGGCGGTCGGGTTTCTCGTCATGCGTCCCGGCCAGGACCCGGACTCGCAGGCTCCCACCGCAATGCAGGCGCCGACGCCGGAGGAGCGGGAGGCCGCCTTCCAGGCCGAGATCCGCATGGAAAACCCCATCGCTCCGCTGAACTCGGTCTGGATCGAGGAGCTGACCTGGATCGAGGTGAGGGATGCGATGGCGGCTGGCAGGACCACGGCCATCATCCCCACCGGGGGTATCGAGCAGAACGGACCCTACGTCGCCCTGGGCAAGCACAATTACGTGCTCGAGGGGGCCTGCGACGCCATCGCGCGTGAGTTGGGCGACGCCCTCTGCACGCCCATCATCAAGCTGGTGCCGGAGGGCGGATTCGAGCCCAGGACCGGGCACATGCGCTATCCCGGAACCCTCACCGTTCGCGACGAGACCTTCCAGATGATGCTCGAGGACGTGGGGCACAGCCTGCACGTGCACGGCTTCGAGCACATCATCTACATCGGCGACAGCGGGGGGAACCAGGCCGGCATGGCGGCCGCGGCCGCCGCGCTGAACGAGCGCTGGGGCGAGACCAAGGCGCACCACATCGCCGGGTACTACGACAACGCGGGCGTCGTGGCGCGCATGAACGAGCTGGGGGTGGAAGAGGGGGCCAGCGACGGCTATCACGACACGTACTGGCTGACCTCCATGCAGATGACGGTCGATCCCTCGTCGGTGCGCTACGACGAGCGCGTCGCCGCCGGCAAGGCCACCATCAACGGCGTCTCGATCGCTCCCATGCAGGAGACCATCGCGCTCGGCGAGCAGCTGATGGAGTGGCGCAACAACAAGACGGTGGGGCTGATCCGGGAGGCGATCGCGGGAAGCAATTAGCTTAGTTCATCGGACTAGGTCGCACGCCGAGGGTCAGAACGAAAACCCTCCCCCCTGGAAGGCCGGGTTTCCGTCCACCAGCGTGAGCAGGACCCGGTCGCCCATCTCCAGGATCCGGTCCGGCTCGCGCTCCAGCTCCCACAGGTCCTCGAGGTCGAGCACGACCAGGTCGGCGACCTTGCCGGGCTCCAGGCTGCCGGTCCAGTCATCCGAGTAGGTCAGGTAGGCGTTGTCGATGGTCATCCCGCGCAGCGCCTCCTCCAGCGTGATGATCTGCTCCGGTCCGTGCTGGTCACCCCACAGATCCGTGCGGGTGAGCATGGCGTACAGGCCGATCCAGGGGCTGTAGGGGGAGGTGCCGTAGTCGGACCCCACCGCGATGCGCACGCCGGCGTCCAGGTAGCTCCGCATCGGCTTCAGGCGGGCCATGCGCTCGGGGCTCAGGTTGGCGGAGAAGGAGCGGCCCTGGTGGTAGATGAAGGACGGGTTGACGGCCGCGATGATGCCGTATTCGGCCATCTTGTCGAGGACGCTGGTCTCGGCTTCCATGGGCAGGTAGGCGTGGATGACGCTCCAGCGCAGATCGGCGTCGGGGTCCTCGGCCCAAATGGAGTCCATGAGCTTCGCGTAGATGTCGACGGTCTGCTTAACGCCCAGGTCGCCGGTCGAGTGGATGTGGGGTTCCCAGCCACGGTCGACGGTCGGGCGCAACTGCGCCTCGCGCACATCGTCCTCCACCCAGTGGTAGCCGTGGTTGGGCTCGCCCTCGATGGTCTCCCAGTCCACGAAGGGCACGGAGACCCATGAGCTGCGCGTCCCCGCCCCGCCGTCGATCTGCCACTTGGTGCCGCGCCAGCGAAGGAAGCGGTCGCCGAGGTTGTTGAAGGGGAGGGTGGCGAAGTGGGCGTCGATCTCCTCGGGGGACTGGGTGTTGAACATGCCCTCGTATACCTGCAGGATGCGGAAGTGCAGCAGGCCGCGGTCGCGCGCGTCCTGGTAGGCGCGCATCACCCGGCCGCCGCCGCCCGGGTCCACGATGGCGGTCACGCCCAGGCTGGTCATCTCGCGGCTGCCGTAGTCGATGGCGCGCAGCTGGGCCTCGTAGTCGCGCTGGGGCGGGTTCACCGTCACCAGCCGCGTCGCGTTCCCGAGGAACATCCCGGTGGGCACTTCCACCTCGCGGGTCTGCCCGTCCACCGTCAGCGTGCGCATCTCGCGGAAGACCCTGTCCTCGTAGTTGAACCAGTCCAGGTCCTGGAGCCACCAGTCGGGCCAGGTGGAGGAGTCGGAGTCGTCGATGCCCATCAGGCGGAAGGCGGCCGTGTTGACCGCGACGCCGCGATACACCCGGCCCAGCCGGAGCGGATTGTCGGGCGTGTGCTCGTCGAGTTGCCAGCGGGTGAAGGGCCTCTCGTACTTGTGCTCGTCCCATCCGCGGCTCGTGACCCACTCGCCGGGCTCGGGGTCGAGGCGCTCCATCAGGTCGGCGATCAGCTGCACGATCTCGTCGGTGCTCATGGCGTAGCGGAGGTCGTTCTCGAATTCCGCCTCGATCCCCAACTGTGAGAAATGGAGGTGGGAGTCGATCAGGCCGGGCAGGACGACGCGTCCCCCCAGGTCGGTCGCGCGCGTGTCCGGACCGGCAAGGGCGAGAACCTCCTCGTCGGTGCCGACCCGCATGATCTCGGACCCGCCTGGACTCCGGCGCCAGGCGATGGCCTGGGCGACCGAGAAGTCGTCGTCGACGGCGACGACCTGTCCGTTGTGCAGGATGCGGTCGGGGGTTGCCGCGCCCGTGGACGCACCCTGCCCGCACGCGGCCGCACCGAGCAACAGAAAGCCGCCGAGCAACGCAGCGAACGGGCCGGTCCCGTTACGCTGGGGGCTGGTTTCCGGGCGCCGGAGTGGGCGGTGGAGTCTGGATGCGCGCATCTGTCAATCCGGGGTTCGGGGTCGGCGTGGGGGTTGTCCCGTCATTGTAGCGCGCGAACGCGCGTTCCGCCCGACTCCCGCAGCGTCCATCCGCCGCCAACCCGGTCTGGCAGAAGAAGCCCCGGCCCATCCCTTCCGGGGAGCAGGAGACCGGGATCCGACGCGAAGGTGAACCCCGTGTCGGGGGCAAAGGCAAACCCTCCCCGGAGATTGCTCCCGGGGAGGGTTCGCAGTACTGCCTGGACTGGCTGAGTCCTGCTAGCCGTCGTCGTGCTCGTGTACGTGAATGTGGAGTGGTGCGGTCACGAAGTCCGCGTGTCCGGACCCGACCGCGCCGTGCATCAGGCTGAAGGTGATCTCGGTGTCGCCCTCGCCCTGCCCGTGCAGGTGTCCTCCGAACTCCCCCGGGGTGTCCTGTTCGAATTCCGCGACGGATTCGTCCTCGACGTTCACCTCCAGGTAGTAGTCGTCGTCCAGTTCCACCGCCGCTCCGTTGTGGTCCACGAAGCGTACGCTGATGTGGGCGGTTTCCTCGCCCGGCTCGACCTCCAGCTCTCCGGTCCACTCACCGTCGTGCCCATCGTAGGACGCGACGGTCTGGCCGCTCAGCACCAGCATCACGCCCTCGACTTCTTCTGCATGGTCTTCTTCGGGTTCGGTCGCACTCTCGCATGCCGAGAGAGCCAGGATGCCTGCGGTCAGCAGGGCGAACGGTAGTTTCGGTCTCCAATATCTCATCTTTCTCTACCTCACTTTTTCTGTTGTCTTTGTCGGTCGCAGCGCGAACCGCTCCCAAGGCTGTTCCGGGAGCCTCCTGCTAGAAGACGACGCGATAGCTCACGCTTACGGATCTGCCCGGCTCGGGCATGATCTCCTTCACGCGCGACAGGTGGTTTCTGTATTCGGTGTTTCCAAGGTTCTCTCCCCGCACGGTGATCACGTTCAGCCGCCCTCCGACCGTGATCCGGATTCCCGCGGAAAGGTCCAGTACTGCATATCCTTCAGTCGGGCTCTCGAAGGGACCCGTCCTGTCCTGTTGTGCCGCGACGCGAGCCTCCGCCTCCGCGAACCAGGCGCGGGGTGCGTAGCCGATGGCGAAACGTCCCTGCAGCGGCGGTATCAGAGGAAGTGGCTCATTGGTGTCCTGCATGGTTCCCTTCACATGGGAACCCACCGCCTCGACCTTCAAATCGCCCACCACCACGAACTCGAGGGCTCCCTCGAACCCGGACAGCACCGCGTCTTCGCCGTGAAACTGGAAGATCGGCAACCGGACCCGGCTCAGTTCGCCCGTTTCGAGCGGAAAGACGTAGCCGCTGATGGCGTTGCGGAAGAGGGTCGCTTCCCCGCTGACGCGCTCGCCTAGGAACCGGATGAAGACATCGGTCCCGGTCCCGTGCTCGGTCTCCAGCGAAGGATTCCCCACTTCGAACGCGTAGGCTGCGAGGTGGGGGCCCTCGGAATACAGCTCGTTGATACTCGGCGTGCGGAAGGCGCGGGCGAAGCTGGCTCCGACGATGACGTTTTCACTGATGCGCGCGAGAGCGCCCAGCGAGCCCGATGCGGCGCCGAAGGTGCGGGCGCGGACATGTCCGATGTTGGAATCCGGATCTTCCTCCAGGGGCCAGGCCTCGACATGGTCGTAGCGCAGGCCGACTTCCAGCCGGACCGGGTCCAGGTCGATTTCTTCCAGCAGATAGGCCGCGATGTCGGCGCGCCGGGAGTCGGGAGTGTAGAGTCCGCCTCCGAAGCCGAAGCTCTCCCATGAGGCGCGCATTCCCACCGCGCCGGACGAAAACGGACCCAGTCCGCCATGACGCCCGAGCACCTCTCCGGTCACGGTCTGACGTTCGAAGAGCGTTCCCAGGATGTCGGGGGGTTCAATCTCCTTGTGCCGGTACCAGGTGTGTCCGGCGTCGATCTCTATGGTCTCGAAGATCCCCTGATCCAGCAGCAGGCTGCGCGTGCGGGTCGCGCTCCGCTCCATCTCGATGCGAACCCCGGCCGTATGGCCTCCGACGAAGCCCCCCGGGATGCCGTAGTCATTCCTGTAGTAGCGAAACGCGGCGCCGGCGTGCCCCCAGTCGTCCACCCAGGAAGTGCCTCCCGACAGCTCCCAGAGGTCTGTATCGGTGTTGAGCAGGGTGCCGACCGGGGTCTTCAGGTCGTTGCTCGTGCGCCGGGAAACCTCGATTCGCAGAGGAATGTGCCCGGTCAGGGCGTAGCTGGCGTTCAGGCTCGCGCTTGCCGCCTCGTTGACGCTCTGCCCCTGGGCCGTGAAGGCTCCGGTGAAATGGTGGGGAACCGAGGAAGGCACCTCGTCGCGGACGACGTTGATGACGCCGCCCAGCGCGTTGCTCCCGTACAGGATCGAGCCGGCTCCCCGGATCACCTCGATGCGCCGCGCCGCGGAAGGATCCAGCGCCGTCGCGTGATCCGCGCCGGTGCTGAACACGTCTCCGACCCGCTCGCCGTCCTCGAGCATGAGGATCCGGTCACCGCTCAAACCCCGGATGACGGGATGCGCGGCACCCGGACCCATGTTGCTGACCGTAAGGCCCGGCTCGGAGGCGAGCGTTTCCGCAACCGTTCCGCTCAGGCGGCGCTGCAGATCCTCCCCCGCGAACACGCTTGTGGGCCGCAGCGTCTCGTTGGCTGAGCGCGCGACGGCGGATCCGGTGACGACCACTCCCGGAAGGGAGAGAGGATCGGCTTCCATTTCCACCACCAGCACTTCCTCGCCGGGGGCGTCTACTTCGACGGACACCGTGCGATAGCCCAGGCGCTCGACCTGCACGGTATAGCTGCGCGTGCCGGGCACGGCGATGTGGAAGGAACCGTCGCCGTGGGTGACTGCGGTTCGACCCGTACCCATGACCGAGACGAGCGCGCCGGCGAGGGGGTCGGCCGAGTCGGCCGAGCGTACGAACCCCTCGATCTCGCCCTCGTGCTCGACCTGGGCCGAGGAGTCCCCGGCCCAGATGGCCATGCCGATGACGGCGAGTAGTGGGATGGCTGAGCGCTGCTTCATGATGTCGGGCCTGGGTTGGAGATCATCCGGAGGCGACCGTCCGCCCCGGTGAACACCTGGCACCGAAAGGCGACGGTTGTCGCGCTGATCTGCGGCTCGTCACCCACGGGAAGCGGGGGACGGTCGAACCGTGATGTCTCAGGCGTTTCGAAATGGTCCGGGAAACCCGGAAGAGAGGACTGCGGGAGGAGCACGCGGGCCGCTTCCGCCGAGGAGGATCGGGCGGTTTTCCCTCGCAGCCGCGGCCGGGGTGCGGAGGCTGGCCTCGAGCGCCAGCCGGAAATCGATGGAAAGCGGGGCAGGCATGCCGGAGGAAAGCGAGCGGGTAAGCTGGCACAGCAGGTGGCTGTGCCCGGTGTCGCAGTGCTCGCTGTCTTCGCTCTCGATGTGAATGTCTGCCGCCAGCCCTCGGGCCTCCAGCACCGCATCCGCCGCGGGAAACACAGCGAACACGCCGAATTGGAGAAGTGCCAGAACCAGCACGCCGAACCGGCGAGGATCGAGCGATCGAGCAGAAATCGGCTTCACTAATATGCCGTCGACGGTGTGTTTGCGGACAATGCCGCAAGCTGTCTTCGGCGGCGGAGGCTGTCAAGCGAGCCCCGGCCGGCTCGATCCCGGAGGAATCGCTCTGCAGCAGAGCTGCTCGGAGGACGAGCCGGAAGCGTTTGACCCCCGGCCCCCGGTGGGCGCAGAATACTATC
The DNA here is from genome assembly GCA_965208255.1 of Longimicrobiales bacterium. GTDB lineage: Bacteria > Gemmatimonadota > Gemmatimonadetes > Longimicrobiales > Gaopeijiaceae > BD2-11. The sequence continues at coordinate 4,101,853 of OZ242324.1, read as the reverse complement.
GACACCCCACGCCCGGGGCTGTTGCGAAGGATCTATTACCGGGAGCAGATGAGATGAAGACCGCGAAGTGGATACTCGGAATGCTGGCGCTCACCACGATCCCTGTCTCCCCGGCCGAAGCACAGGGACGGCGCAACCTGACCCCCGAGCAGCAGGCCGAACGGCAGCGCCGCATGGAGGAGATGCGAGCCGCCCCACGGCCCATCGAGGGCATCAACTCCATCTGGATCGACGAGCTGACCTGGATGGAGGTGCGCGACGAGATCTCCTCCGGCAAGACGATCGGCATCATCGCGACCGGAGGGGTCGAGCAGAACGGCCCCTACATGGCGGGCGGAAAGCACAACTACGTGCTCGAGGCGATGTGCGACGCGATCGCGCGCGAACTGGGCAACGCACTGTGCGCGCCGGTGATGAAATACGTGCCCGAGGGCGACCCTGAGAACATCCGCTATCCGGGCACTCTGAGCGTGCGTCAGGAAACCTTCCGCATGATGCTCGAGGATGTGGGCAACAGCCTGAAGAGCCAGGGGTTCACCGACGTCGTCTTCATCGGCGACAGCGGTGGCAACCAGAACGGCATGTCCGATGCGGCGGACAAGCTCAACGCGCACTGGGACGGCACGGCGCGAGCCCACTACATCGAGGAGTATTATCGGGAAGACATCTGGAGCTGCGAATTCCTGGAGGGGGAACTCGGGATCTTCCAGAAGCCCGATTTCTGCTCCGCCACGCGCGACATATACCACGACGACGTGCACTATTCGTCGATCGTGGCCACCACGGATCCGGGGCGCATCCGCGCGCAGCAGCGGATGGAAGCGGGGCTCTACTCGATCAACGAGGTGGAGCTGGGGCCCGTGGAGCGGACCATCGAGATCGGCGAGAGGCTGATCGAATACCGGACCGGGATCACGGTGCGCGCGATTCGCGAGAGCATGGGGCGGTAGCGACGGGCAGGACCGCCTCAAGTCACGGTTGAGCCCGGCTCCGGATTCGTTCCGCTTGCGGGCTCGGGTCCTATCCGAGCGAGGGCGCGAAGGTCGGCGCCCGGCGGTGCTGCGTGGCCTGCTCGAAGGCGTAGGCGATGCGGATCAGCACGGGCTCGCTCCACGCCCGCCCGAAGAACGAGACGCCCGCCGGTAGCCCGGACACGAATCCCATGGGCACGCTGATGTCCGGGTAGCCCGCGATGGCGGCCGGGCCGGCGCTGCTCCCACCGTCCAAGCGGTCCCCCTTGATGTGGTCGGTGGTCCAGGGGAGGTCGCGGGTGGGGGCCACGATGGCGTCCAGCTGGTGTTCGTTCATCAGGGCGTCGATGCCGTCTTCGCGGTTGCCGCGCTGGATGGTGCGGACGGCGTTCAGGTAGACCTCGTCGGTGAGGGGGCCGCGCGCCTGTGACGCGATCATGCGCTGCTGCCCGAAGTACGGCATCTCCAGATCGGCATTCTGCTCGTTGAACTCGATGATCTCCGCCAGGGTGCGCACCGGCGCGTCCGGCCCGAGCGCCGCCAGATAGGCGTTGAGGTCGGCCTTGAACTCGTATTCAAGAACGATGAGGGGGAGTTCGTCTCTCCAGTTGGCCACGGGGAGGTTGGCGGGGTCCACGATCACGGCGCCCGCGTCCCGCATCGCCAGGATGGCGTCCTCGAACAGCGCCATGACGCGCGGATCGAAGCCGGTGAAGGAGCGCGCCACGCCGATGCGCGCACCCCCGAGCCCGCCGGCGTCGAGGAACTGCGTGTAGTCGGTGTGGAAGTTGCCTTCGCTGCGGGAGGTGGCCTCGTCGCGCGGATCCACGCCCACGGCTCCGCCCAGCAGGATGGCAGCGTCGCGCACCGTGCGGGTCATGGGTCCGGCGGTGTCCTGGGAGTGTGAGATGGGGATGATCCCGGAGCGGCTCCAGAGCCCGACGGTGGGCTTGATGCCCACGATGCCGTTGCTGGACGAAGGGCACATGATGGAGCCCCCGGTCTCGGTCCCGACGGTCAGGGCGCACAGGTTGCCCGAGGCCGCCGCCCCGGACCCGGAGCTGGATCCGCAGGGGTTGCGGTTGAGCGCGTAGGGGTTGCGGCACTGGCCGCCGCGCGCGCTCCAGCCGCTGGTCGCCCGCTCTCCGCGGAAGTAGGCCCACTCGCTCATATTGGCCTTGCCGAGGATGATGGCCCCGGCGGCGCGCAGGCGCTCGGCGACGAAGGAATCGCGCGGCGGGATGGATCCCTCAAGCGCGAGGGACCCGGCCGTGGTGGTCATGCGGTCGTGGGTGTCGAGGTTGTCCTTGAGGGCGACCGGAATGCCGTGCAGCGGCCCGCGCGGCCCGCTTGCGCTGCGCTCCGCATCGAGTTCGTCGGCGATCTCGAGCGCGTCCGGGTTGATCTCGATCATCGAGCGCAGTTCCGGGCCCTGCCGGTCCATCGCCTCGATGCGGCCGATGTAGGCCTGGGTGATGGAGCGCGCGGTATGTTCGCCCGTCTCCATCATGCGCTGCAGGTCGTCGACGGTGATTTCGTCGAACTCGAAGGGCGCGATTTCTCCCTGCGCGTCAGGGGCGGCGGGTGCATCGGAGCCGGCCGGAGCACACGCGGAGGTCATCGCCAGACCCGCGCCGCCGGCCGCGGTCGTGCCTATGAAGGTTCTTCGGTCCATTCTCGCTCTCCTTGTGCTTCGCGTCGCGCATCGCCCTTGAACGGGACGGGCCGGCCCGGACCTGGGGTTGCCCCCTGCCCGGGTCCGGCCACGTCGCCGACGATGTCGCGGCTGGGTTTGCGGCCGCTCGCCGCTCACGCCATTCGCAAGCGGCTGGCGGACTTCCTGCTAACGGTTCCCGATGCTCTCCTCGATGAGGCGCGCGGTGCGCTCGGCGCGCGCGTCGGAGATCTGCCTCGCGACCTCGAGCGACTTGCCCAGATCGGCGATGGAGACCCCGTTGATGACCGCCTGGCCCGCCTTCACGCGCTCGGCCCAGCGCACCGAGGCCGGGTCGTCGAGCATCATGTTGAGGGTGATGCCGGGGCTGTCGTGCAGCCCGTCGCGCGGCATGTCGTCGGTGACGATGCCCAGGTCGCGCAGCACGTTCGGCGTGCCCGGCGGGGTCCGGTAATACTCCGGGATGAAGTAGACGGCGGCCTCATCACCCCAGGCCTGGTTCAGCGCGTTGGCCACGTTGTCCATGCCGCGCTGGTTTCCGCCGCTGTCGCCGATCAGGACGATGTTCTCGAAGCCGTGCATCTTCAGGCTGTGGGCGACGTCCGTCAGCACCGCCTCGAAGGTCTCCTGGCGCAGGCTGATGGTGCCCGGGCTGGTCATGTGGCCGCTGGGCGGATCGATGTTGCCTTCGGGCACGGTCTCGATCACGGGTGCGCAGAGCGCGTTGCCGAGCTTCTGCGCGATCGCCGGACAGTTGGCGCGCAGCACGTAGTTGTGCTTGCCGGTGACCAGCCAGGGGCCGTTGGGCTCGACGCCGCCGGTCGAGATGATCGCCGTGGTCTTGCCGCCCGCGAGCGCGTCGCGGACGTCCATCCACGTCATCTCCTCGATCCAGAGCGTGCTCGTCTCGGGGAGGGGGTTGGGTGTGTCCACGCAGTTGTAGGTGTTGGCGCGGCAGTCGCCTCCGCCCATGGAGCGGGGGTCGGGTTCCGGGCGCTCGGTCGGACCCCCGCCCGCGGCGCGCATGGCCGCGAAGCGGGCGCGCATCGCCGACCTGTCCGGCGCCGGCAGGGTGCCCCGGTTGGCGATCGCCTTGCGGATGGCGTCCGAGGTGTGCTCGGCGCGGAACTCCACGACCTCGCGGGCCCACTCGAGCGACTGGACCCGGTCCTCGAGGGAGACGCCGTTGATGGTCGCCTTGCCCGCCGCGACGCGTTCGTCGAAGCGGACCGAGAAGGGGTCGTCGTAGAGCATGTTAAGGGTGATGATCGGGTCGTCGTGCAGCCCGTCGCCCTCGCCGTCCTCGAGCCCGCGGAAGGCCATGTAGCGGGTGACCGAGTTGTAGTCGTAGTACTCCTGCACGTGCGCCACGACGGCCGCGCCCGCGAACTGCTCGTTGAGCCGCTCGGCCACGGCGCGCTGACCACCCTGATTCCCGCCGCTGTCGCCGATGAAGATGATGTTGCGGAAGCCGTGCATCTTCAGGCTGTGGGCGACGTCGGTGAGGAGCGCCTCGAAGGTCTCCTGCTGCAGGCTCAGGGTGCCGGGGCTCGTCATGTGCCCGCTGGGCGGGTCGATGCTGCCTTCGGGGACCAGCTTGATGACCGGAGCGCACAGGGCGTCGCCCAGCTCGCGGGCGATGGCGTCGCAGTTGGCGCGCAGCACGAAGTTGTGCTTGCCGGTGGCCAGCCAGGGGCCGTTGGGCTCGACGCCGCCGGTCGGGATGATGGCCGTGGTCTTGCCGTCGGCGAGCGCGTCGCGGACGTCCATCCACGTCATCTCCTCGATCCACACCGTGTTCGCCGCGGGCAACGGGTTGGGCGTATCCCGGCAGTTGTAGACGTTTGCGGCGCAGTCGCCGCCGCCCATGCTGTTCGGGTCGCGCTCGGGGCGCTGCTGGGCCATGGCGGTGGTCGAGGTGACGAGCAGAGCTCCGATGAGCAGGGCGGTCTTCATGATCCTTCCTCCTGGTTCCGATGGGTGCACGAGCCGGAAAGCACAGTGTGCACGGGCACAAGCACATCGTACTTCATGGATGGTTTCGGTGCGAGTCCCCCGCGTAACCAGGGACAGGGGACAATCCGTTAACGTTTGAACTGGCCCAAGGAACGAATGCGTGCAGGTTCCATGGAAGTGACGCTTCACCCGGAGTGTAGGTAGAGATGTATGCCATTACGAGAATCGGCGTGATCACGTGGTCGGGGGTTGTAGCGCTGCTGCCGATCATGATCACGGCAGGCGTCCTGCGAGCCCAGGAGGTCGAGCTCGCGCATGACGGATCCGCGGACGCGGGTCCTAGGCTTGGCTTGCTGGCGGGCCTGCGATGGGAGGTGTCCGGAGTACCATCTCCGGGCATAAACCTGGATGTGATCCTGGATTCCGCGGAACGGCCGGTGTGGCTCTCCGTGCAAGTCCTGGCCCAGATGGTCCGCTGGAATGTTCGGGGCGATACCAGGACGATACGCGATCATTGGTATCTGGGCCGGGTCCGACTGGGCTTTGGCAAACGGCCCCGCGTCTATGCACTCTACCAAATTGGGACCGGAGTCATCAAGACGGATTCCCAGGTCCGGCGTGGCGACACCTATGACTTGAGGGGGACCGGACTGGGCGTGGGACTGAGCGTCGACAGGTTCACGGTCTCGTTGGAGGCCGTCCTGGGAGGAGACAACAGAGCTGACCCGTGGCTGCATGTCAGTAAGGGCGTATTGCTCCAATACCGGGTCCCTGCTCTTCGGGCTCGGTCGTAATCGAGTGAGCGGGAAATGCAACGAGGGGTTGGCGGATCATCCTCGGTGAATCTCCGCCGCGGCGCGGAGACCCGACTCGAGGGCGCCGTTCATCCATCCGCGGGCACCGGAGATGTGCTCCCCTGCGAAATGGATCGGCCCTTCGGGCGTGGCGAGCGCGCTTCCGAGTTCGCGGTCCTGCTCCGGTGTGGGCTCGGCCCAGGCGGCCCGGCTCCAGAGGTCCTGCTGCCAGGAGTAGGATGTGCCGGAGGCGAAGTGGCTGGAGGCGCCCGGCAGGAAGGGCTCCCAGTGGGAGAGTACGCGGGCGACGCGGGCGGCGTCGTCGAGCCGATCGAGCTCCTCCGCGAGGGCGCCGCGCACGTAGGTGAGCAGGACGCCTTCGGGGCCGGAACCATCCCACGTCGGATGCCAGAGTTCTTCCGGCCAGTCGGTTATTCCCCAGCCGTTCAGTCCTTCGGCTTCCCAGAACCGCGTCCGGAAGCGGACGAAGACGCGGGTCGCGCTCTGGTAGCGGAAGCCGCCGCCCATCGCCTCGGTCTTCGCAGCCGAGAGCGCCGGGGAGAAGCGGATGCTGGAGAGCAGAGGCACCGGGACGGTCACGAGCACCCGGTCCGACTCCCAGGTTCGGCCATCCCGGCAAGTCGTCTGAACCGGGTTGCCGGAGGCGATGTCGGTTGCGGGTGATCCGAGGACCACCCGCTCACCCAGCGCCGCCCGGAAGGCTTCGGGAAGGCGGTCGCTTCCGCCGCGGATCTTCACGTAGTCCGGACGTTGAGAAAGAAGGGTCTGCGGGGAGGTCAGTGTCCGATCTCCGCGTCGGACTTGAAGATAGAGACCATCGTCGGGATAGAAGCGATCCAGTTCCAGTCCGAAGTGGCGGGCGTATCCGAGGGTGAGGTCGTGCTCGGGCGGAATGCGGGCGGCGCCCGCCTCGGCGGAGTGCCCGGGCGCGAACGGCGTGCGCAGGGTCAGCACCCGTCCCCCGACGCGCCCACGGGACTCGAGTACCATAACGTCGTGGCCCGCCCGGAGGAGCTCGTAGGCCGCGGCGAGGCCGGACATGCCGGCGCCGACAACCACGACACGGAGCGGACGGGCCGCAGGAGTCAGTACTCCGGGAGAGTCTTCCGGCCCGACGAGGTCCGTGCAGGAAACCAGACCGAGCCCCGCCAGACCTCCCGCGCGGAGAAGGAAAGCTCGTCGATTCATGTCTCGCATCGCGGTCGCTATCCGGTGGGCGCGCGCCGGTGTTCCGGCCCCGGGCGCCGGGTTGGCGTCTGATCCGACCGGCCGGGGCTCATTCGGGGCTGTCTGGAGCTCTCCTGTCCGGTAACTTGTCTCCCATACCGCCGGCGCGCAGGATCGATGCGGGTTCGCGCTCCACGCGCGTTCCCTTCAGGGGTTCCGCACCGGCCGGCCGGCCGTCTCGTTCACGAACTGTTTTAAGGAAGACATCAGATGCACAGCTGTCGCCTCGTTCCGCTCGCCCAGGCCGTTCTCCTCGCGCTCGTCTTCGCCTGCGCCTCCACCCTCGCCCCGCAAGGCGCGCTGGCGCAGGATGCGCCGGCCGAGAACGGGGACGACGACGCCCCGGAGAACGAGGATCTTCCCCTCCCTGTCGACCGGACCGTGTCCATCGACATGACGGAGGGCAGCTGGATGTCGCTGGACGTGAGCCCCGACGGGCAGACCATCGTCTTCGACTTCCTGGGCGACTTGTTCACGGTGCCGATCGAGGGAGGCACGGCGACCCAGCTCACCTCCGGCATGGCCTTCGACGCCCAGCCCCGCTTCTCGCCCGACGGCACGCGCATCGTCTACACCTCGGACTACGACGGGGGCCAGAACGTCTGGATCATGTCGCTGGACGGCTCCGACACGGTGCAGGTGTCCCGCGGCGCGTCGAACCGCACGGAATCGCCCGAGTGGATGTCGGACGGCGACTACGTGGTCGCGGCGGTCGGCAACTTCCGGGGCGGAAATCTGCCCAAGCTGAAGATGTTCCACGTGGACGGCGGCGGCGGCATCGAACTCGTCTCCGAGCCCGACAACATGAAGGTGACGGGGCCCGCGGTCTCGCCCGACGGGCGCCACATCTGGTACGCACGCCGCACCGGCGACTGGCAGTACAACGCACAGTTCCCGCAGTACCAGCTCGAGGCCTACGACCGGGAGGACGGCGAGCGCTATCCGAAGTCGTCGCGCTACGGCTCGGCGGTCCGGCCCACGCTCTCGCCCGACGGACGCTGGGTGGTTTTCGGGACCCGCCACGACGACCAGACCGGGCTCCTGATCCGGGATCTGGAAACCAGCGAGGAGCGCTGGCTGGCGCACCCGGTGCAGCACGACGACCAGGAGTCGCGTGCGACGCTGGACGTGCTTCCGGGCATGTCGTTCACGCCGGATTCGCGTCACCTGGTGGTTTCCTACGGGGGCAGGATGTGGAAGTTGCCGGTCGAGGGCGGGGACGCCGAGGAGATCCCGTTCCAGGTGCAGATGGAGCTGACGCTGGGGCCGCGGGTCGATTTCGACTACCCGATCGAGGACACACCCACCTTCACCGTGCGTCAGATTCGCGACGCGGCGCCGTCGCCGGACGGCGAGATGCTTGCCTTCACCGCGCTCGACCGGCTGTGGGTGTCGGATGCCGACGGCTCCAACGCGATGCGGCTCACCGACGCCGACCGCTCCGAGCACTTCCCGGCCTGGTCGCCGGACGGGGAGTGGATCGCCTACGCGACCTGGGACGGGGAGGTCGGCCACATGTACAAGTCCCGGGCCGACGGCGGAGGGGACCCCGAGCGGCTGACGCGCGAGCCCGCCGCCTACTTCTCGCCCGCGTGGGGTCCCGGGGACCGGCTGGTCGCGCTCCGGGGCTTCATCCGCGCCTACGAGAGCCAGGGCGAGGCCGGCACGCCGGGCAACGAGATCGTGCAGGTGTCGACCGACCCCGACGACGATGACGGGGGCCCGGTGACCGTGATCGCGCCCAGCGACGGGCGTCGCGACCTGCACTTCGTCGAGGGGGAGGACCGCATCTTCATGTTCCGCCCGCCCGACGTCCTGGTATCGATCCGCTGGGACGGCAGCGACGAGCAGGAGCACGTGCGGGTGCGGGGCGCCACCCTGACCGGGGCGACCCAGGGCCTCGCGCCCACGACCGTCCAGATGGCGCCGCGCGGGGACCAGGCGCTGGTGGAGCTTCAGCGCGAGATCTACAGCGTGACCGTGCCCCGGATCGGCATCACGCCCACCATCAACGTCTCCAACCCGGACAACGCGGCCTTCCCGGCGCGCCAACTGACCGACATCGGCGGCGAGTTCCCGGCCTGGAGCGGCGACGGCCGCTCGGTGCACTGGTCGCTGGGGAACGCGCACTTCATCTACGACCTGGATGCCGCCGAGGCCTTCGAGGACAGCGTGGCGGCTGCGGAGGCGGAGGAAGAAGAAGCAGAGGAGGAGGCTGAGGAGCAGGAAGCCGAGGAGGAGGCGGAAGACGAGGACGAAGACGACGACGAGGAGTACCGCGCCGCGGAGTTTCGGGTGCTCATCGATGCGCCCCGCGACATCCCCGAAGGCGTGGCTGTGCTCCGCGGCGGGCGCGCGATCACGATGAACGGCGACGAGGTCATCGAGAACGCCGACATCGTGGTGCGCAACAACCGGATCGAGGCGGTGGGCGCGAGCGGGTCGGTGATGGTTCCCGACGGCGCGACCGTGATCGACGTGTCCGGGCGCACGGTCGTGCCGGGCTACGTGGACACCCATTCCCATCTGCGGGCGCGCGACGAGCTGCACCGCACCGACGTCTGGCCCTACCTGGCCAACCTGGCCTACGGCGTGACCACCACCCGCGACCCCCAGACCGGCAACACCGAGGTGCTCTCGTACGCGGACATGGTGCGCACCGGGGCGATACTCGGGCCGCGCGTCTACTCGACGGGTCCGGGCGTCTTCTGGCAGGACCAGATCGACACCGCCGAGGAGGCGCACGACGTCCTGAAGCGGTATTCCGATTACTTCGACACCAAGACCATCAAGATGTACGTGGCCGCCGCCCGAAAAGGCCGCCAGCACATCATCATGGCCGCGCGCGAGCTGGGGCTCATGCCCACCACCGAGGGCTCGCTCAACATCCGCCAGAACCTGACCGAGACCATCGACGGATATCCGGGCCTCGAGCATTCGATCCCGATCTTCCCGGTGTACGACGACTACGTCCGCCTGTTCGCCGAAACCGGCCGGGTCTACACCCCGACGCTGCTGGTTTCGTACGGCGGTCCCTGGGCGGAGAACTACTTCTACAGCCGCGAGAACCCGCACGACGACGCCAAGCTTCGGCGCTTCACCCCGCATGACGAGATCGACAGCCGGACCCTGCGCCGCCCGCAGTGGTTCCGCGGCGACCAGCACACCTTCTCGCGCCACGGCGAGTTCGTGAAGGACCTCGTCGAGGGCGGAGGCAAGGCGGGCGTCGGCAGCCACGGCCAGCTCCAGGGGCTCGGGTACCACTGGGAACTGTGGGCGATGGCGGCCGCGGACATGGACGAGCACGACGCGCTGCGCACGGCCACCATCTTCGGGGCCGAGGCGATCGGGCTGGACCAGGACCTGGGCACCATCGAGGCCGGCAAACTGGCCGACCTGGTCATCCTGGAGGGCAACCCGCTCGACGACCTGCGCAACACCAACACCGTGGACCGGGTGATGCTCAACGGCCGCCTGTACGATGGCGACACGCTGGACGAGGTCTATCCGCGCGAGCGGCCGCTGGCCCCGCTGTGGTGGTGGGACGACGAGCCGGAGGGGGTGCCGGGGGTCGGGCGCTAGGTCCTTTCCATCCAGCGCATCGGCGGGATCACTTTCCCGCTGGCGCTGGACTCGATGAGGATGCCCAGGCGGCGCAGGCGCGTCTCCTCCCGCTTGGCGCCGACCACCCAGCGGGTTACGTGCTTGCGGTATGAGGGTGTCGTGTTGCTGAAGTACGCCCAGACGCCCGGCCGCGCCTTGATCAGGCGCTCGTACGCCGCCGGCATCACCACGGCATCCCTCGCGCCCGGTTGCTCGTCCTTGCCGGGGTCGCGTCTTTCATATGCGGCGAGTCCGGGTTCCGCCACGACCCCCTGCGCGAGGAGCAATTCCATGCGCGCGAGGTTGCGCGCGCTCCAGCGGCTGCGCTTCCGGCGCGGGGTGAAGCGGATCTTGTAGGCCTTCTCGTCGACGGTGCGCTTCAGCCCGTCGATCCAGCCGTAGCAGAGGGCCAGGTCAACCGATTCGGGCACGGTAACGCTGGGCAGCTTCGTCGCCTTCTTGTAGTAGCCCACCCACATCACGTCGACCTTGTCGTGGTTCGCTTCGAACCAGGCGCGCAGGTCTGCGGGGGTGGGAAAGAAAAGGGGGGTAGCGTCTTCCATTGGGGGATTTGTCGGATTCCGTGATGTTCTGGCGTTCAGTGGGCATCCCGAGGGCTTCCTGGGCATCTGCGGAGGAAGCGAGGACCTTCGAGGTCGAATCGCTTCTCAGGACTGGCCCGGATGATGCTTGGCGGTCGGTGGACTAGTCCGCACGCGCGCGGCGGGGCCGGCTGAGCGATTGGTTACATAATTTACGTATTTTATGTAATTCTCGGGGAGCGGAGAGGCGCCGGGTATGCATCGCCGCTCCAATGGCGGGAGGAGTTGGCCACGAGCTTCTAAATTTCGCCGCGCCTGGAAGCCCACACGGCGTAATGGCTGGTCCGTGCGGCGAGCGCCATGTAGGTCAGCGAGGGGTTCTGGCATCCGGACGAGGTCATGGCCGCGCCGTCGATGACGAAGAGGTTGGGCACGTCCCAGGTCTGGTTGAAGCCGTTCAGCACCGAGGTGGCCGGGTCGCGGCCCATGCGCGCGGTGCCCATTTCGTGGATGGCCAGCCCGGGAGGCGAGACCACCGGCTGGGGGACGATGTCGCGGGCACCGGCGGCCTCCAGCATTTCGGCGGCCTGTTCCACCGCCTCACGCATCATCGCGCGCTCATTGTCGCTCCAGTCACAGCGGATGCGCAGCGTGGGGACGCCCCAGGCGTCGACCTGCTCCGGGTCGAGGGCCACGTGGTTCTCCTCGCGCGGGAGGCACTCGCCGAAGGCGTGCAGCCGGAACTCCCAGGGGCCCGGGCGCGTGAGCTCGCGCTTGAAGTCGGCTCCGAAGCCGGGCATCGAGGTTCCGCGTCCCCATCCCAGGCGCTCGGCGGCGCCCTGGAACCCGTACCCGCGCACGAAATCGGAGGATGGCTCGGTGACGTTGGCGAAGCGGGCGATGTAGATGCCGTTGGGCCGCCGGCCGCGGGTGGTACGGTCGTCCCAGCCGTCGAAGGTGGCGCGCGTGTCGTCGCACATGGCGTGGTCCATGAGGTACTTGCCGAGCACGCCGCTCGAGTTGGCCAGGCCATCGGGGAAGTCGGATGAGGTCGAGTTGAGCAGGATGCGGGTCGATTCCAGGGCGGAAGCGCCGAGGAAGACCGTGCGTGCGTGGAACTCCAGCTCCTCGTGGCTCTCGCGGTCGATGACGCGCACGCCGGTCACGCGTCCCCTCGCCGAGTCCCAGATGACGCTGGGCACCACGCTGTTCGGACGCAGGGTCAGGCGGCCGGTCGCTTCCGCCGCGGGCAGGGTCGCGTTGATGGAGCTGAAGTAGCTGCGAGTGCGGCAGCCGCGGTGACACGGGCCGCAGTAGTGGCAGGCGCGGCGGCCCTTGTGGTCGCGGGTAAGCACGGCGGTGCGCCCGATGGTCATGCGCCGGGTGCCGCCGTACGCACGCTCGATCGAGGCTTGCATGTGCTCCTCGACGCACGACATCGGCATGGGCGGGAGGAAGACGCCATCCGGCACCTGGGGCAGCCCCTCCTCACTCCCGCTGATGCCGACAAACGCCTCGACGTGGTCGTACCATGGGGCGATGTCGGCGTAGCGGATGGGCCAGTCGATGCCGTGGCCGTCGCGGGCGTTGGCCTCGAAGTCGAGGTCGCTCAGCCGGTAGCACTGCCGCGCCCACATGATCGAGCGGCCCCCCACCTGGCGCCCGCGGATCCACAGGAAGGGCTCCTCGGAGTCGCTGGTGTACGGATGCTCGTTGTCGTTGACGAAGAACTTGCGCGCCACTTCGTCGCAGGCGTAGCACTGGCTCTGGATGGGCTGGTCGGCGGCCAGGGCCTTGCGGTCGTTCCAGCCCCGGTAGGGCATCTCCGATGGGCGGATGTGCTCGCCGTAGTCCCGTTCCGGGTCGACCGCCGGCCCGGCTTCCAGCACGAGGACGGTCGCGCCCAGCTCGGTGAGCTCCTTGGCCGCCCACCCGCCGGACATGCCCGAGCCGACGACGATGGCGTCGTATTCCTGGCGGCGTCGGCGGATGTTCATGGGCCACGCTCCATCGCGGTCAGCGGCGCGCAGCCTTCGAAGGCGGGGAAGGTGGTGCGGTAGCCGATGGCTTCCAGGCCGACGGCGGAGGTGAAGTAGCCGGTCAGGGTGAAGCGCTTCACGTCGTGGAAGAAGTGTTGCGTCTCGTCGGTGGCGGGGTCTTCACGGAGGCGGGTCAGGTCGGCGTCGAGGTCGCCCACCAGGGCCGCCTGCTCGGCCGGGGTACAGTCGGCGAAGTCGGCGCCGAAGCGGTCGCGGGCCGCCGGATCCACCGTGTCCAGGCCCGTGAGGAAGCGGTCGCGGTCGTCGTCGTCCAGCCACCCGTCCACCAGGGCGGCCACGAATTCCGTCACCCCGGCCTCCGATGCACCCGGGGTGTCGGTCGCGGGGATGATCACCTCGGCCATGGCGGCCATGGCGCGCGTGCGGGGTGGGGTGAGGAGGCTGGCCACCTGCGCCGCGGCTGCGTCGGTTCCCGCGGGCGCTCCGGCGGACGCGCGCACCCGCTCCGCCCAAGCGACCAGCTCCGCGAAGGCGCCTTCGGGCGCGAGCAGAGGACCGCCCACGATCCCGCCCAGCACGCCGATGGCCCGCCTTCGCTTCATGGGTTACCGTTTCCGCCGCCTGACGCGGCCGTGTCGGGACGAGGTTTCTCCGAACGAAATGGAGGCTTGGGAACGATGCCCAACCTTACACGTCGCCAAGTCCTGAAGGCAACCGGCGCCGCCTCACTGGGGTTGATGGTTCCAGGGGCGGGCGGGCGTATCGAAGCCAGCCCCCAGACCGGCATCGTCCAGTCCGTGGCCCGTTGGTGCTTCGAGGACATCCCCCTGCGCCCCTTCTGCGCGGCGGTCGCCGAGATGGGGCTGCCCGCCATCGATCTCCTGCTCGTGGACGAATGGGCCGTCGCCCACGACCACGGCCTGGTGGTCTCGTGCGGCGACGTCGGCGCGGGCACCATCGAGGACGGCCTCAACGAGCCCCGCAACCATGCCGGCATCATCCGCGCCTTCGAAGAACACATCCCCCGCGCCGCGCGCGAAGGGGTGCCCAACGTGATCTGCTTCTTCGGCAACCGCCGGGGCATGCCGGACGCGCCGGCCATCGAAAACTCGATCCGCTGCCTCCGGGAATGCGCGCCCATCGCCGAAGCCGAAGGGGTCACGATCCTCGTGGAGGCGCTGAACTCCAGGCCGGGCGGCCATGTGGACTACATCGGCGACAACATGCCCTACGCCGTCGAAGTGATCCGCGCCGTCGCCTCCCCCCGCGTGCGCATCCTCTACGACGTCTACCACATGCAGATCATGGAGGGGGACATCATCCGCACGCTCACCGACTCGAGCGACTGGATCGGCCACTACCACACCGGCGGCGTACCCGGACGCGCGGAGATCGACGAGACCCAGGAACTCAACTATCCGGCCATCGTGCGCGCCATCCGGGACACGGGCTTCACGGGTTACATGGCCCACGAGTTCATCCCGCAGAGCGGCGACCCGCTGCGCTCGCTGAGGGAAGCCGTGGAGATGTGCGCGCAGGCTTGAGCGGGATCGAGACCCTTAGCAGGCAGGTTCAGGGCAGACACGCGGTCGCAGAGCTTGGCGTTGCCGTGTCACGACTGCGCTGACTCCGGCAACTCCGCCAGCCCCTCGTCCTCCGGCAATCGCGTCAGCGTCAGCGCCAGATCGGCGGCAAACTCTTCCGCGATCAGTCGGTCGGCGCGTTGGACCCTCAGCACGAGCTTGGAGGGGTGCTTGAGCTTGAGGCCCTTCGGCCCGGCGATCTTCTCGAAAGCAAGGAGGTCCGAAGCCGTGATGGTGAGTCTCGGGCCAGCCAGCCTCCACCATTTCCGCCGGGTCACGACGGCACCCGCCACCTTGGCGAGCGGGATCACGATCTCCCTTACGGGCTCGATCGCTTCGCGGGTCTCGTACCCGCTGCCTTCCATCGATTCGGTCGTCACCGCGACACGCCACTGGATCACCAGGCGGTCCACCTCCAGCCGCACGAGCCCATGTGCCGTCTCGGTGGTGGATTTGTATCCTCCGTCGGAAGTGAACAGGTCGGAACTGCGCTTGAGGGTGAAGGGGACGGCGCTTACGACGGCCATGGTGCCTCAACCCTCAAAGTCCTGCCGCGTCTCAGCGGGGACGATCGCACCAGTATCGCGCACTGCGGGAGGATCATCCTAGTACATCCTCTTGCTTAGGAAGATGTTGCGCATATCGTCGTAGCGGCCGGCCAGGTAGCAGCGGAGGTTGTGGCGGAAGATGTCGGTGATCTTCCGGTTCTCGCTTGCGGCATTCGCCGAGGAGTGAGGGCTGACAATGACGTTGGGCATGTCCCAGAAGGGGCTGTCGGCCGGCAGCGGCTCGTCCGCGAACACGTCCAGGCCGGCGAGGGCGATGTGGCCATCGCGCAGGGCCTCGAGAAGGGCCGGCTCGTTAACGACTCCGCCGCGGGCGACGTTGACCAGGACCGCGCCCGGTTTGAGGGCTCGTAGCGCAGCAGCGTCCAGCAGCCCGTCGGTCTCCGGCGTGTGGGGGACGCTGAGGACCAGGGCGTCGGTCTCGCCGAGCATTTCGTGCATGGCGTCGTTTGCGTAGAGCGCGTCCACGCCCAGCTCCTCAGCCGAGCGGCGCGATCCCGGGCTGGCCAGCGCGACGATCCGCATCCCGAAGCATCGGCCCACCAGTGCGACCTGGCGGCCCACTTCCCCGGCCCCGATGATCGCCAGCGTCCTGCCCTCCAGTTCTTCTCCGCAGAAGCGTTTCCACAGATGCCGCCGCTGAAGTTGGGCGAGGTGCGAGAACTTGCGCACATGTGCAAGCAGGATCAGGAAGACGAACTCGGCGAGGGGGCCGCCGTGGACGCCGCGCGCGGTCGTGATCAGCAGATCCGAGTCGAGCAGGCCCAGGGCTTCGACCGTCCGGCCCACCCCTGAGCTCGTCGCCTGGATCCAGCGCACGTTGGGCGCGTATGCGAGTCCTCCGCTGCCGTCCGGGTTGCGCGGCGGGAAGTCCCAGAGGATGTCCGCTCGGCCGAGGTGCGCCCGCCAGCGCGCTTGTTGGTCCGGCGTCCGGCGGAAATCAGCGGGGCCCGTATGGTCGGCTTCGTACCGCTTCCTGGGGAGGAGTTCCGGATCGTAAACGACTTCCAGCCGCTCGAGGTCGACGGCTCGGATGCGCTCCACCTGCTCGGGCTCGAGCGGGCTGGCGATGAAGATGTTGAGGCGTTTCGGGGTCATGGGTCTTGTGTGGGGTGCCTGGGCGCTGCTTTGCCGCTCGTCTGCAGCGAAGCTTTCTTGGGCCGGAACGTACAAACCTACAAAAGGGGCGGCGATTGTGTCCGACAAACCGGCGAACCCGTCGGCGCTAAGTGAAACGTTCCACGGAGATGAGCCCGCAGGTTATGTTAGGCACCCTTGCACACATGTCCAGGATATTCGGCGGAGCAGAATGAGCCATGAGTCCATCCACGCCCAGCCCTCGCGGTGGCGGAGATTACAAGCCCTGGGACATCAGCCATCTTCCACCCGGTCTGCTTCGCCTTGTCAGAAGACCGAAGCGCTTGAGCGCACAGAAGCTGTGGAGGACGCTCGAGGACGTCGAGAGATCAGCCGCTCTGAAGTCGTTCATTGAGTTTGGGAGAGAGAATCGAGCATCACTCGTCGAAGTCGTCGCCGATGTGCGCAATTTCCGGCCGGGCACTGTCGATAGATGGAACGACGCGAAGATTGTCCGGACCATACAACCATTGCCTCTGCCAAATCGACTTGCGAATTCCCTCCTGCATGTACTGCATCTGGAACGGCGCCGAGAAATGCTCGCGCACTTCCTCGACGCCCTCGATATACCGAACGACGACGGCGTGGCCAGGGAATTCAGCGACCGGGATCCCGGCGAAGCTGTCATCCACAAAGCCGCAGGCAATCTCGCGCGTGAGCACGGGATTCGCAGGGTGGTTGTTTACTTCTTGACGCTCGCGAGCCCGCGAGTGTCTCCGACGGTGCCCTTTGCGGACCATCTGTCGAATTGGATGAGGAGCCTTCTGGAGCGCTCCGGGGGGGAGTCTCAGGCGGACCGGGAGATCGTCGAACAGGATGATGTCGATCTGGAGGAGGAAGCCGACAACACGAGCGATCCCGGGCGGCACCGCTCATTCACAACTCTTGACCGGCTCCTGATCGAAGCGGTAGTCGACAGCGAGCAGGACGTTGTTGGTAGTCTTGTTGAAGATGAAATCGACGACGCTGTCGATGAGCTTGTCAACTTGAATGGAAGGAGGCAGCACTCCTTCTTCCATGCCGGTTTTCGGGATGTTCTTTTTGACCGAACGCTCGGGGAGATCCCCGCCAGAAACAACACCCGGGCACGCTGGTACTGGGCCGGCGTGATTCTGGGCTGGGCGCGTCTTGAGTCGTGGGATGACATTGTGGCCGAGTACGACCGCAATCCCGTTGTCGCCGATCTGGGCAACGGTGCCGATTTTGCGACTGATGAAGCTGCTCGGCATGTGGCCCACGCGTTGCGGCGCGCCGGACGCTTCTCGGATGTAGCCAACTTCGTGCAGGTGCGGGCACTTCATCGATCACCTGCCCTGTTTCGGGAAGTGCTCGATGTGGGGACCGAATTGCTGCGGGTCGGGGAAGATGGGGGAGCTCATGCCATCTTCGCCCTCCTCATGAAGGCTGTGGGCGCATTGGAAGAACAGGGCTATCCGTCGGCGGATCCTCTCTTCCTGGATGTCCGTCGGCGACATGCGCACTGTCTGCAACGGCTCCTCAGGCATGAACGGGCGCGCCTTCTGCTGAGCGATCTCCTCAAACTCGATCCCGACCCCAACCACCTGGCGATGGTTTATGCCGACCTTGGGTTGCTTGAGGGGAGGTTCAACCGCTTGGACGATGTTCGCCTGCCTCAACAGCAGGAGGAGCTTCCGGACCTTCTCGACCGCCTCGGCGAAGGACGGGAACAGTTCCGTAATTCGATAGCGAGCGACGTGCCATATGCGGCCCACGGGCACTACTGCGTTGGCGTGTTGGCTCTCGGGGAGGGGAGCTATGATGAAGCCGAGAGCCACTTTGCGGAGGCACGGGCCCAGTTCGGCAGCCAGCCGAAGCACTACGCAGACGCTCTCGCGAACAGAACGGACCTGTACTTTGGAATCTCGCGAGCGGCTCGCGCGCGATCAGCGGGAGACTTGACCCATGCGGCAAGGGTAATGGTTCGTGCTCTCGAGGCCGGAGCGTCTTTCCCCTCCTACCTGGTCGATCCAGTCGTGGAGGGACTTGACCTTGGTTCGAAGGCCGACCTGTCCAATTTCGCACGTGCCCTGCTCGAGACGCACGGGGATGCTGCGTTGAACGCGCTCGCGAGAAGCGAGACGGTTGTCGATCACTGCAGTGAGATTGCCGACGCGCTGCTTTCCCGCGCCGTCCGGAATGGCCAGAGCGAGACGGCAGCCAGGGATCTGCGTTCCTGCCTTGGCATTTACCTTCGAGCCGGGAGAAGGGAGGATGCGGAAGATATCCTCGACAGGCTCGAGTATCTGGCAGTACAGGGAATTGGTGCCACCGAGTTCGAGCAGCGGTTGTCGCTACCAGGGCACTATCAGCCGGCCTGGGAACCAGAGGAGGCCACGGTTGCGCGAGCGCGCTGCCTGGAGGCCAGGGGTGAACTGGGAGCCGCGTTTGGACTGCTGCAGCCCCTGGTCCATCAGTACGCGACCGCCGGTGACCTGACGAATGCCCGTGGGGTGCTCGACAGAATCCGTGCCTATCGGCTCGGCAGTGAGTATCTCGAGGAGATGGAGGGACGAGTCGAGGCACTCGCGGAGCAGGCCATTGTCCAGGATCCTGAGTCTTCCCGGACGGCCAGCAAGGCAGCCGGGTCCCAGGCAAATGTCCTTTTCGTTGGTGGAGACGAGCGCCAGAGCAAGAAGAACCGGGCGGTACTTTCCAGGGTGAGGCAGCGCGCTCCCCATGTGGAGGTGACGTTCATTCATCCAGGCTGGAGCGGAAACTGGAGCAGGGAACTGGACCGGGTGCGCGCCGAACTGCCGAAGCACGATGCTCTGGTCCTGACGCGCTTCATGCGCACACAGCTTGGCAGGCGGATCAGGAAGCACTGTGACCGGCCTTGGCGTTTCTGCTGGTCCGCCGGCGAGGCAGGAATGGCGGATGCTATTCTGGCCGCTGCCGACGCTGCGTCGGAATCAGACTAGAACGGATCCGCGCATCGGCTACATGGGCCTGCTCGTTGCGCCTTGACCATACTTGGGTCGTAGCTCCGGCTTGGCTCGCGCATGTTCCGGTAACCCCGCCGCCTCCTTAGTATCATCCGGTTCCGGTTGGGCATCCTCCGGTGCTGAACGCCGTTCGTTCCCCCATCCTCTACGAGAATCATGTTTGCGACCATCGCGCTCGCCGCCCTGCTACAGCTCCCCGGACCCCAGGCCCCCGCCTCGCCCGGCGAGTTCGTTCCCGGTACGACGTACGACCCCGCCATCCCCACGATACAGTCCGTGGTGGGGCACGAGGTCTGGGAGGTGGTCACGCCTCCGGACCAGGTCGTGCGCTACTTCGAGGCGCTGGCCGAGGCGGCGCCGGACCGCACCCGCCTGATCCATTACGCCGACAGCTGGGAGGGGCGGCCGCTGGTGATCATGGTGATCGGGTCGCCTGAGCGGATCGGGTCGCTCGACGAGGTGAAGGCCGGGCTGGCGCGCCTGGCCTATCCCGATGGGCTGTCGGACGCCGAGGCCGCGGAACTCATCGCCGGGCTGCCGGTCGTAACCGCGCTCATGCACAGCATCCATGGCAACGAGATCAGCTCGAGCGGGGCGGCCATGATGGAGGCGTACCACCTGCTTGCGGCCGAGAACGACCCCGACGTCGACCTCATCTTCGCCGAATCGCTGGTCTTGATCGACCCGGTGGAGAACCCGGACGGGCGCAACCGCTTCGTCCAGGAGAACACCATGGCTGCGGCGGTCCGGCCCAACGTGGAGGCTTACTCGGCGGAGCACGACGAGCGATGGCCGGGAGGGCGGGTCAACCACTACCTGTTCGACCTGAACCGGGACCTGTTCATTCAGAGCCAGTCGGAAACAGAGGGCAAGGTGCGGATCTTTCTTGAGTACTGGCCGCACATCGTGGTGGACCTGCACGAGATGGGCGGCGACGCCACCTACTTCTTCCCGCCCACGGCGCCCCCGGAGAACCCGTGGTACGGGGAGCGCCAGATCGCGCTGATGGATGTCTTCGGGCGCGCCAACGCAGCTGCCTTCGACGCGCGAGGCTTCGCCTACTTCAACCGCGACGTCTACGACCTCTTCTATCCGGGCTATGTGGACATGTGGCCCATGAACCACGGAGCGCTCGGGATGACGTACGAGCAGGCGTCGGCGCGCGCGCTGGTGCTCGAGCGCAGCGACGGCGATCTGCTCACCTACGGGGACGGGGTGCTGCACCACTTCACCGCCGCGATCGCCTCGGCGCACACCTCTGCCGTGAACCGGGAGCGCATCCTCTCCGATTATCTGGAGTTCCGGCGCGAGGGCATCGAGCTGGGCAGCCAGGGCGTCGCGGAGTACGTGCTTCACTCGGCGCACGACCCGGGGATGGCGGAGCGGCTGGCCCGCCTGCTGGTGCGCAACGGCATCGAGGTGCGCGAGGCCGGCGGGCCGGTGAACGTGGCGGGCCGCCAGCTGCCGCCCGAGGGCACCTTCATCGTCCCCATGGACCAGCCGGCGCATCGGTTCGCGCGCAACCTGCTCGATGAGCACGTGCCCATGGCGGAGGACTTCGTTCAGGAGCAGATCGAACGACGCGCGCGGCGCGAGCCCGACCAGATCTACGACCTGACGGCGTGGAGCCAGTCGCTGCTGTGGGATGTGGAGGCGATCACCGTCGATCGGCCCACCGGAGCGGCTGGCGCGCCCGTGGCCGCCACCCGCGAGCCGGAGGCGCTGGCTCTCCCGGAGGCCACCGTCGGCTACCTCCTGCCGTGGGGAACAAACGCGGCCGGAGCGGTGGTCGAGGCCCTGAGCGAGGGCGTTCGCGTGCGGGCCGCCGGCGCCCGCTTCACGCTGGACGGACGCGAGTACCCGATGGGCACGGCGATCGTGCGCACGACCGAGAACGGACCCGACCTGCGTGCGACGCTCGGGCGCATCGCCGGCGCCCACGGGGCCGAAGTGGTTCCCATCGACGGCGCCTACGTGACCGAGGGCGCGTCGCTGGGGAGCCGGTCCACGCGGGCGCTGCGCGACCCGAACCTGCTGCTGGTCTACGACGAGCCCGGCCAGACCTACTCGGTGGGCTGGACCCGCTACGTGCTGGAGCGCCGCTACGGCAAGGCAACCACGGTCGTGCGCGCCTCCAGCCTGGGCCGCGCGGACCTCAACCGCTACGACGTCATCGTCTTCCCGAGCGGCAACTATTCGGGCGCCGTCGGAGGGGGCCTGCAGGACCGGCTGAGCGAATGGATGCGCGGGGGCGGCACCCTGATCACCATGGCCGAGTCGACCCGCTGGGCCACGCGCGCCGGGCTGCTCGCCACCACCGCCGAGCGCCGCGGAGGACGTGCCGAGGCCGACGATCCCCCGGATCCCGGCACGCCCGATCAGCCCATCGAATATCTGGATGCCATCGTCCCGGAGGACGAAGCTCCGGCGTCCGTGCCGGGCGCCATCCTCAGGGTGCTGCTCGACGACGAACACTGGCTCGCCTCGGGGACCGACGGCGAGATCGGGGTGCTGGTGGAGGGATCGCGGGTGTTCCGGCCCGTGACCCTGGATGACGGGGCCAACGTCGGACGCTACGCCGGCGAGGAAGACCTGCTGCTCTCCGGCATCGTCTGGGAGGAATCGCGCCCCCAGCTGGCCAACAAGGCGTTCCTCATCCATCAGCCCGTCGGCTCAGGCCAGATCGTGGCCTTCGCCGAGGATCCCAACTACCGTGCGTACGCGGAAGCGACCCAGCTCCTGTTCATGAACGCCGTCCTGCTCGGGCCGGGGCGCTGACAAGCCAGGCAAGAGCGCGCATCGGACGCGCGCGGAACCCGAATCTGACCGACTGGAGAACGACCGAATGAAGATCTGCGTGGTGGGCGCGGGAGCCATCGGCGGACTGCTCGCCGTGAAGCTCGCGAATGCGGGAGAGGATGTGACGGTCATCGACCAGGGTCCGCACCTGGAGGCCATCCAGCGCGACGGGCTCAAGCTGATCATGGCCGACGGCTCCGAGCACCATGCCGTGCTCGACGCCCGGGGCGAGATGGATGGAGTGGGTGAGCAGGACCTCATCATCCTGGCGGTGAAGGCTCAGGTCCTGCCGGTGGTGGCTCCGGGCGTCGCCGGCATGATCGGTCCCGAGACCATGGTCGTGCCGGTTCAGAATGGGCTCCCCTGGTGGTACTTCGAGAAGCACGGCGGCCCGTTCGCGGGGCACCGGCTGCAGTCGCTCGACCCCGACGGCATCCTCGCCGAGAGCATCGACGTCGATCACATCGTGGGTACCGTGACCTTCCCGGCGGGCGAGATCGCCGCGCCCGGGGTGGTGCGCCACACCGAGGGCAACCGCTTCCCCATCGGCGAGCTGGACGGCTCCCGCACGGAGCGCGCCCAACTGCTCGTGGACACGCTCACGCGCGCCGACTTCAAGTCGTTTGTCATCGAGGACATTCGCGCCGAGATGTGGCTCAAGCTGTGGGGCAACCTCTCCTTCAACCCCATCAGCGCCCTCACCCGGGCCACGCTCGTGGACATCTGCCGGTACCCGCTCACGCGGCAGCTGGCGCGCACGCTGATGGAGGAGGCCCGGGAGGTGGCCGGCAAGCTCGGGATCACCTTCCGGCTCGGGATCGACCGGCGCATCGCGGGCGCGGAGGCCGTGGGCGCGCACAAGACGTCGATGCTTCAGGACGTCGAGGCGGGCCGCTCGCTCGAAATCGACGCCATCATCGGCGTGGTCGCCGAACTGGGCCGGCTGGTGGGGGTGCCCACCCCGAGCGTGGACGCCATCCAGGCGCTGGTGGCGCTGCTCGACAAGGGCGTGCGGGAGGGGACGGTCTAGTAGACTTAGTTTAGTGGACTAAGTCTTATCTAGAGCCCGAGGTCGCTCCAGGCCTCCATCCGCTGGAGCATCCTGTTCGCCGTCGTCGAGTCGCCGCGCATTCCGGCTTCGCGGTAGAGGGCGAAGTACGCGAGGGCGTAATAGCTGGGTATTCCCCGGCTGCTGGGGTCGCGCCAGTAGTCCCACGCGTCGGGGAGGCCGCCCCGGTGCACGTACACCTCATCCACGAGCGTGCGGGTGCGTTCGGTATCCACCCAGACTCCGACCCCCGACACGCGATTCGGGTCGCCCACCTGGGCGATTCCCGCGGCCTGGAGCGGCGCCGGGTCTCCGGGCCAGAGCCGATAGGCCACGCCCTGCCTCACGATGTACTGCCGAAGTCCCATGTCCTCCGGAGCTCCGACGGCGGAGGCGAAGTAGACGGGCCGGTCCTCGATGGAGTTGGCGATGAAGGACAGCGCGAACTGCATCCACGGCTGCATCTGGCGGCCCTGGGCGACCGTGGCCGTAACCGGGCCCAGGCGAAAACGGCGCT
This sequence comes from Longimicrobiales bacterium, assembly GCA_965208255.1. Taxonomy (GTDB): domain Bacteria; phylum Gemmatimonadota; class Gemmatimonadetes; order Longimicrobiales; family Gaopeijiaceae; genus BD2-11. The sequence continues at coordinate 4,078,451 of OZ242324.1, read as the reverse complement.
CCTCGGGGAGCGGCGCGACGCCGGTCACGACGACCCGGTCGATCATTTCGTCGGTCAGCTCCGAACTCACCACCGATCGCGTCGGGGACGAGCTCGGCTCGCGCAGGACCAGCGGCACCAGCCCCGCAGCCTGCGCCGAGGCCGGATCGTCGGTGTACAGCGCCGCCGTTCCCACCGGGGTGTAGGGACGCTGACAGAGGATCCGGGTGGGGTCCGTGTCCGGGTCCTCGCCGGGACCGCAGGGGCGGCTCAGGCCCCGCAGCTGCTTCACGTACCAGTCGGTGTTCAGGTACGACGTTACGGCCACGATGACATCCCGCCGGATGCCCTCCACCTCCTGGAGATACCAGAGCGGGAAGGTGTCGTTGTCGCCGTTCGTGAAGATGAGCGCGTAGGGCTCCACGCTCATGAGCAGATTGTACGCCCAGTCGCGTGCGGAATAGTCGCCCGCGCGGCTCGCCCGCTGGAAGTTCAGGAACAGGGGCACCAGCGCCAGCAGGAGCACCGGAGAAGCCATCTTCAACGATATGCCCGCATTTCGGGACACCGACTTCCACAGGCTCGCGAGGCCGATCCCCGCGAGCAGGCCCCAGACCGAGAAGCCTACCGTGAAGAAGTAGTCGCGTTCGCGGACCTCCTTCTCGATTCCCTGGTCGGGGAAGGAATAGCCGAGCTTGAAATTCAGATAGTAGACCAGTCCGACCGAAAGAATACCGAAAAGGGACGCGAGATAGAGCCAGCTGGCCCGGTCCCTCCGATAGTGCTCGCGCAGACCCAGGGCGCCCAGCGCGAGGAAGAGCATGGTGAAGATGAGCCGGCCGGGAGGGAACCGCGTGTCCCCGAAGGACATTCCGCGCGCCCACTGCCAGTCGAAATACTGCATCCAGTTGCCGTACTGGGAGAAGAGCGGTGCCTGGCGCGGAATGAGCGGCGCCTTGGCGTACTGCTCCCGCTTGAGCGCCGAGGACAACTCTTCGCACCCGGCGTTGCCGTAGGTGGCCACGCTCACCAGCGCATCGGAGACCCCTTCGCAGGTCGGCTGCCCCTCGTTGATGATCGGATCAAGGTCGGAGCGGATCGGCAGGAAGAGGTGGATGCTCAGCCCCAGGAGGACCGCCACCAGCGAAGTCGCGTAGAGGCGCGGGTTGAGCAGCGTGCGCCCGCGCACCAGGAGAATGAAGAGGAAGAGCGAGGGCAGCACCAGCAGCGCCATGAGATGGTTGCCCACCGAAAGCGCCATGATGAACGCCATCAGCACCAGGAGGTTGTCTTCCCTTCCCTTTCCGAGGTTTTCCTGCCAGCGGAAGGTGAGCCAGGTGAGGAGGGCGATGGTCAGGAGGGAGACCGTGTAGACCTTCTCGTTCACGTTCGACTGGCTCCAGACCGTGAACGCCGTCGCGCTGATCAGGGTCGCCGCGCACGCTCCCACCAGCCGGAAACGCCGGTCGGAGGAGAAGAAGCGCAGGATGTGATGGACGACAAGGAACCAGAACCCGTGGGCGGCCGCGCTTACCGCCGCCGAGAAGAGGTTGATGTTGACCGCGGTCGAGAGCCCCAGGGGAGTCAGCAGGATGTCCCAGGCCCGGGCGAGCACGACGAAGAGCGGGTTCCCCGGAGGGTGCGGAATGCCGAGCATGTGCCCGGTGGCGATGTATTCGCTCGTGTCCCAGAAGGCTGTGGTCGGGGCCACCGTCGCCGCGTACAGGAGGAACACGGCGCCCGCCACGCCGGCCGCCCAGCGGTAGGGAGGTGTGGTGTTGGGGGCGGCCACTAGCCGGCTCCGGGAACGAGGGTGATGCCTCCGGCCTGCTTGCCCACTTCCGCGACGCCCACGCGGGCGTAGTTCGCGAGGTCGATGACTTCCACGATGCCTGGCTGCCCCCCGATTCCTTCGACGGTGACGAAGGCGAAGCGGTTGTCCGACGTCACGACGACCCCGTGCGTAACCTTCTGGGTGCTCTCGATCTTCGCCAGCTGCTCACCGGTCTCGAGGTCCCATACCGCCAGGTGGCCGCTGCCCTTGAGGGTCGCGAGCAGCCGGGATCCGTCGCGCGTGAGGGCCAGGTTGTAGGGGGCGCCGTCGGCGGGGATGCGGCGGGCCACGCTCCACGACTCCAGGTCGACCTGGACGATCTCGTTGCCCCGGTTGCAGGCGACGTATACGAAGCGCCCGTCGCCGGAGAGGGTGGTCCAGGTCGGGGAGCAGGCGGCCATGCCGGAGCCGCCGCCCATGCCCGAGCCCGCGGCCCCGGCGGTCATTCCCCCGCCCGTGCTGCGGCCCATCCCGCCGCCCATTCCCGCGCCGTGCGCGACCGGGTCGGCGACCGCCTCTCCCGTAACCAGGTTGAGCCGCCGGGTGACCTCGAGCGAGAACGTGGACATCTCCACCAGCTGGTCGTCCATCATGCACGCCGAGTAGTGCATGGTCCCGTCCGGCGACAGCCGCGACCCGTGCGGCATGGTGCAGGTGGTGACCTGTTCGATCTCGTACATCTCCTCGGTGTCGACCACCGAAACGGTGCTCGGGACGTGGTCACCGTAGAAGTTGGAGTTGACCGCGAAGGCCAGCACCCCGTCAGGAGTGAGCGAGATGGTCGCGGGGAAGAATCCGAGCTCGGTGGCGGCCACCACGGTGTCGGCGCCGGTCTCGTACTTGAGGAGATAGCCGTTCGGGAATCCGTGGCCGAGCGTCAGGTACCAGTATTCCCCGGACGGGTCGAAGAACATCCCGTGCGGCCCCTCGATCTCGGCGGGCCAGCGCCCCACCCGGATGACCTTCTCGACTGAGAGCCCGGTTTCCGGGGTGAACTCGAGCACCGCGACCTCGTCCTCCGACTCCGCGGCGACGTAGGCCCGGTAGGATTGGGGGTGGGCGGGCGTGGGCGCGGAGGCGAAAACGGCCAGAAGCGCGGCAACGGCGAAGCGGCGAGACATCATGCCGGCCTCACGAGCAGCCGCCGGCGTGCGCGGGAACCCGACTCGTACCGTGGACGCGCGGCAACGGACCGGGCATCGCGCCGGGCGTTCCTCCCCTCCTCACGGAACCAGCGTCCTCCTCGGCTGCAGTTTCACCGACCAGAGCCCGGAGTGGTGCTCGGCGATGAACAGGTGTCCCTTGTGGACCTGTGGGCCCCAGCTGAAGGGCGCGTTGGGCACGAAGGCGTCGGGGTCGTTGGCGGCGTAGTGCGCGATCTCGCGGCCCTGCAGGCCCAGGTTGCCCTTGAGCTCCCCCGAAACGTCGATGACGCGGGTGCCGCCATTGTAGAACGCCGCGTAGAGGCGGTCTCCGTCGATCCACATGTTGTGCGACCCGGCTTCCGGGATCTCGTAGCGCGCGACCTCTTCGGGGTTGTTGGGGTCGGTGAAGTCGACCACGTGGATGTAGCCGGCCATGCGCGGGGGCGTGCGCTCGGCGTCCAGGTCGTTGAAGCCGGGGCGGCCGATCTCGTCGCCCATGAAGATGTAGAAGCGCCCGGTCGGGCTCCAGTACGGGAAGGCCGCGTGGGTCGCCCCGCCGATGTCGGCGAATTGGCTCATGAGTACCGGGTTTGCGGGGCTGCCGCCCCGGTCGCCGCCGCCCACGTCGATGACCGCCACGCCGTCGGCCCAGTTGGAGGTGTAGGCGATCCCGTCCACGATCCAGATGTCGTGGATGCCGTGGCCGGGGGTGTCCAGCTCGAAGCGGCCCACCCGGTGCGGGCTGGTCGGGTCCTCGATGTTGATCACGTCGAAGCGCACGCCGTTGTTCACCGCATACACATGGTTGTCGTATACGAAGACGTTGTGCACGCCGCCGGTGAGCTCGTCGTCGAAGGTGGAAAGGATCTCGACGTTGCGCGGGTCCGAGCAGTCGACGATGACGATGCCGTTGCGCCGGTTGGAGGCGCCCTCGCGCGAGATGACGCAGACGCGGCCGTCCTCGGAGACCTTCACGTCGTTGGTGGTGCGCGCGTCCACCACCAGGGAGTCGGTCATGACGGGCGCGGCCGGGTCGGTCACGTCCCACCAGTAGGTCGCGCCGAAGGCGCCCCAGGTGCCGGTGATGGCGTAGTCGCGGCCGTCGACGCCCTCCCACACCCACAGGTCGGAGGTGGGAACGTCCTGCACCGCGCCCTGGCCGATGAACTCCACCGTTTCGCTCACGTTGCGCGGCTCGATGCGGATGGTCTGGTTGGCCGAGTGACCGGGCACGGTGGCCATGACCGTGTACACGCCCGGCCGGTACGCCACGAAGCGGCCCTGCTGGTCGATTTCGGCAGGCGCGAAGTCCGCGGTGGCCTCGACGTCCGCGTAGGGGACGACCGAATAGGTCACCGGGATGTCGCTCGCCTCGTCGCCCGCCATGGGCGCGGCCTCGAAGCGGATCACGTCGCCGGTACGGCCAACCTCCTGGCTCCCCGACAGCGAGATCGAGGTGACCGGGCTCGCGACCACGTCGTAGGCCACCTCTCCGGCAATTCCCTCGGCGGCCGCGCTCAGGGTGACCTCCCCGGGCGCGTGCGCGCTGAACACGCCGAAGCGGTCGACGGTGGCCACCGACTCGTCGCTGGTGCTCCAGCCCAGCTCCAGATCGCTGCGGACGTCGTCGGCCGCGTCGATGACCGTGGCGCGGTGGCGCATTACCGTGCCCACGTAGAAGCGCCCGCTCTCGCCCGGCGAGATCTCGATCCGGTCGAGCGGCGGATACGGCACCGCGACGGTCATCTCCGCGCGGATGTTGCGGTCGGTGGCGACCATCAGCGTCACCAGGTACTCACCGCCGTACACGGCCTCGACTGCGCCGGTGGTGCGGTTCACATCCAGGCGCCCGCGCGCGCCCCGGGCCATGTACATGATCGGGACATCGACCGGGTTTCCGCTGGCATCGACCACGCTTGCGGTGATCTGCCCGGTTTCCCCGGGCTGGAGGGTGAGCAGGTCCTCCTCCACGACGATGCTGGCCGGTTCCTGTGCGGCGAGGGACGAGGCACCGAGCGTGAGCAGGGCGACGGACCAGAAGGCTGCGACGGGACGAATCTTCATCTGTAACAACTCCATGCGACGGGTACTCCAGTGAGCCCTCAAAACTTGAGCAACGAGGGGTTTTGCGCAAATGAAAAACGGGACCGGATGCTTGCAGGCAGAGCCCTGCGCCGCACCCTCCGTCGTTTGGCTAGAAATTCACCACCAGCGCCATGGTCAGCACCCGGTCCGACTTGTCCAGCGGAATGGGCACCTTGCCCGTGGACTCCCCCGCCAGGCTTGTCAGCGGGACATCGACCAGCGAGGGCCGGTTGTCGAAGAGGTATTGGAACTTGGCCTGCAGCCCGAAGTGCTCGCTCATCGAGACGCCCAGCGTGCTCACCCAGTCGGCGCGCAGGTCGGCCAGGTTGAAGCCGTTTTCGTCCACAACGAGAGTGGTCTTGAGTTCGGTGTTGTCGGTCAGCTGAATCTCGTATTCGCCGGAGACCTGGAGCCCGATGAAGGTGTTGGACACGTCCGGATTGGGCACCACGTCGTCCTGCGCGGTAAAGGTGAGCCCGTAGGAGCTGCGCAGCTGGTGCACTTCATCCTCCATCCACCGCGTCGCCATTCCGCCGACCAGCACGTAGCGGCCATCGATGCCGGTGAAGGTATTGCGGGTCCAGCCGAGCTGGCCGAAAAAGGACGACCGCTCCGTAAACTCCCGGTCGCCGCGGAAGCGGATGTGGTAGTTCTCCGCCGATACCCGGGTCTCGTTCTCCTCTTCGACTCGATAATCGTCCGCGGTGCCGATGGCGGAGCGTTTGAAGCGGGTGGTGTTCGTGCGCAATGCCCCGACCTCCAGCTTGGTCTCGGTCCGCTCCCACTCGGTGATCAGCTCGTTGGCGAGCCCGAAGGTGGTCGATTCGGTGTTGCCCCGGGTCTGGATGAAGCTGAACTCGCTGGAGTTGGACCACTCCGGGGGGAGAGGGATCTGCGGGATCTGGGCGTTTGCCTGGGCGCCGGTGCCCAGGAGAAGCGCGAAGACCAGGGAGAACGGAACAATGGCGCCCGGAGCGCGGGCAGGCCGCCGACGCGAGACGGAACCCGAGGTGGGAACGCGCGCGTCCGGAGAGCGCCTGGCCGGCGAGCGCGTGCCTGTTACCAAACGCCCTCGTATCCGTCTGCGGTCAGGTTCCACTTCGGCCCGAACACATGGAGCCTGTTGGTCGGCGCCGACCCATCGGTGAGCTCGCCGCCCGCATGCGTCCAGGCCAGCAGGCTCCCTTCCAGGTTCAGAACCGAAACGCCCTTCCTGCCCATTCGGCGGGCGTACGTCGAACTGCGCGCTCCCACCGTGCAGTACGCGACCACGGTACAGTCTCCCAGCTCGTCTCGCCGACTCTCGAATTCCTCGGGGGTGATGGCCCCGGGAAGGGTGGACACCGCCCGTTCGGAGGGAGACCGGACATCGACGAGCACGGTGTCGTCTGCGGGCAGGCGCCCGCGCAGAGTCGCCGCGGTGATGGTCTGCACATCGGGAAAGCGGCGGCTCACCTGCGAAACCAGCCCCTCCAGCGCGCGCCGCCTGTCGTCCTGCGAAGCCGTTCCAGTCACCCTGTGTCCCCTGATCCCCAAGTAGGTTCAGCCTTCTCTCGATTACATCCCTTCAATTGCCAGCCGGGCTCGCGGGAGCCTGCCGGATCCCGGCGCCGGCTGATCCGGGTCTCGTCTCTCTCGGACCGGTGTCGCCTGCTCTATGGGAAGAACACGCCCCTCTTCAACCCGACCGATTCCGCCCACTCGCTGGCGGCCATCTTCTTCCCGCCTTCGGGCCGCACCTTGGCGACCAGCAGCTGGCCATCCGGGGCCGATATGGAGATTCCCTCCGCGCCGATGCCGGTCACCTGCCCCGGGCGAATCGAAAGCGCTTCATCGATCCGCGAAGCGCCGTAGAACTTGACCCAGGCGCCGTTGAAGGTACTCCAGGCGCCCGGCTGGGGATCCGCCCCGCGCACCAGGTCCCACGTGCGGCGCAGCGGCTGGTTCCAGGACACGCGCACGTGCTCGTGCCTGCACCAGCCCTCGTAGGTGGCCGCGGAGTGGTCCTGCCGGGTCTTCGGCGCCTCGCCCGCGCGCACCAGGTCCACGCCCTCCAGCATTGCGTCGACCCCCATGGGGAAGAGGTGGCGGAAGTAGAGGCTGCCCAGCGTGTGATCCCCGATGTCGACTTCCTTCTGCAGCAGAATCGGTCCCTCGTCGAGGCCGTCGTCCGGCCAGAAGATCGACAGTCCCGTCCTCTTTTTGCCCCAGATTATGGGCCAGTTAATGGAGCTGGGGCCGCGATGGAGCGGGAGCAGCGAGGGATGGTACTGGATGGTCCCGTGGGTCGGGATGTTGAGCGCCTGCTCGGGCACGAAGAGGGTGACGTAGGCCATCACGCCCAGATCCGGGCGGAGCGACTTCATCTGCGCCCAGGTTTCCTCGCTCTTGAAGGATGGGGGCTGGAAGAGTGGCAGGCCGAGTTCGCGGGCCGCGTCCGCGAGCGGATCGGGGCGCTGACCCGGCTTTTCGGGACGGGTGTAGACGCCGACGATGTCCTCGCCGCGCTCCACCAGCGCCTTGAGCACGCTCGCGCCGAAGGCCTGCTGGCCGTTGACGATGATTCTCATGAAGGGTTCTCAGTGGGGGACGTTGGGGTTCGCGATGGGCGCCCGTCCCCGGCGAGTTGCCGCCGGACGCCGGGGAGCGGGCGGTGACGCTTCAGCTCACGGGGCGATTGGCGTTCATGACCCAGCGGTCGTACCAGGCGAGGTAGCGCTCGTAGCGGTCCTTCTGGTAGCTGGGGAAGCGCAGGCCGTGGCTCTGGCCCGGGTAGACAACCAGCTGGGTGGGTACGCCCCGCCGGCGCAGCGCCTGGTAGAGCTGCTCGGAGTTGAGGATGGGCACGTTCCAGTCGTCTTCGCCGCCCATGATGAGGGTCGGGGTGGTGACCTCGTGCACCTTGTTGAAGGGGCTGATGCGCTCCCAGTTGTCGCGGTTGTCGCCCTCCCAGGGGAGCCCGAGCTCGGCCTCCCACTGCCGCTGGTAGTGGTCGTGCCCGTAGTTGGCGATGTAGAGCACTTCGCTCGCCCCGGTGATCGCGCCCTCGAAGCGGTCGGTCTGGGTGATGACGTAGTTGGTGAGGATGCCGCCGTACGACCAGCCGCCCACACCCAGCCGGTCGGGGTCGGTCCAGCCCTGCTCGATGGCGTAGTCGATGCCCGCCATCACGTCCTTGAAGTCGGGGTTCCCCCAGTCCGCCCACAGGGCCGCCGAGAAGTCCTGGCCGTAGCCGGACGAGCCGCGCGGGTTGGTGCGCACCACCACGTAGCCGTGGGCGGCGAAGAGCTGCGACTCGAACTGGAAGGAGTGGCTGTACTGCGAGACCGGACCGCCGTGGATGCGCAGGATCGTGGGATAGCTTTGGCCTTCCTGGTAGTCCGGCGGGAAGGTGACGAACCCCTCGACCTCGATGCCGCCCTCGGAGGGGAACTGGATGTTGCGGGTATCGGCGATGTGGACGGCCGCGAGGAAGTCGTCGTTGTGGCCCGTGATGCGCCGGAGCATGGCCTCTCCGTCGTCAGAGTCCTCCACGGCGTAGATCTCGCCGGGGCGGTCCAGGTAGTTGACGCGCGCCGCGAAAGTGTCGCCGTTCCAGTCGAAGCCGGAGGCGGAAAGCCCGCCGGAAACCGGCCGCTCGAGGTCCAAGCCGTCCGGGCGGATGCGGGCGATATGGTTTTCTGCCGAGTCCTCGAGGCCGAACCAGATCCACTCGCCGTCCGCCGAGAAGCGGGGTGAGCGCACGTTGCGGTCGAGGTCGGTGGTGAGCAGCCGGGGTTCGCCCCCGTCCGCGGAGACCACCGCCAGGTGCGAGGTCTCGTACCAGATCAGGTCGGGGCGGATGCCGGTGGTGTAGGCGATCCAGCGTCCGTCCGGGCTCCAGGCGGGGGAGCCGTCGGAGCCGGGGTTGGTGGTGACCTGTCGGGGGGAGTCGGTGGGCTCGTCCAGATCCGCTGGGACCACCCAGATGTCGTTGTTGGCGTTCAGGTCGGGCTCTTCGGTACGGTTGGAGACGAACGCGATCTGCGTGCCGTCCGGGCTCCAGACGCCCAGGGACTCATTCCAGCGCCCCGAAGTCAGCTGCTGCAACTCGCTGGCATCGATCTTGTAGACATACAGGTGCGTCATACGTGAGCCGGTAAGGTAGCCGGCTCCGTCCCGCTTGAACTGGATGCGGTCGATGACCCATGGATCCTGCGGAGCGTTGGGCTTCGCATCCTCGTCCTCCTCCTCGGCATCGCGGATGGTGAGGAGGAGACGGGTGCCGTCGGGGGACCAGCGGTATCCGCTGACGCCCTGCTCGACATCCGTCAGGGGGAAGGCTTCGCCGCCGCGCCGGTCCAGCGCCCACACCTGGGTCGCGTCTCCATCTCGCGATGCGGTGAAGGTGAGGTACCGGCCGTCCGGGCTCCAGGCGGGCGAGCCGGCCGACTGCTTGTCCCGTGTCAGCGGAACGGGGTCGCCGCCCGCGACCGGCGCCATGTAGATGCGGGTGTAGGAGCGTTCATCCTCAAGGGAGGTGCGAGAGACCGTGTACGCGACCCAGTCACCCTCGGGACTGACAACCGGGGCGCCGACGTTCTGTAACTCGAAGAGGTCGTCGACCGTGATGTCGCGCCGCTCCTGCGCGAGGGCGGCCGGGGGCGCGAGCGCCGCCGCGACCAGCGTGAACCCGAGGGCCGTCGTGACGAGAGCCTTCATGATGAACTCCTGAACCGATGAGTGATGATCCTGACTGACAGGGGGCGAAGATGAGTGGTGTAGCCAAGGGAATCCGAACGCACGCAAGAATAACAGCGAGTGAACAGGGGGCGCGACCCGAGTCGGCCGCGCGCCCGCAGGGAGCGGAGGTAGCGATGATGACGAGGAGATCGGGAGTGTCCCCGGCGGTGGACAGCGCCGCCCACGAAGGTGTCCGCCGGACGGCCTTCTTCTTCGTGAAGGCGATGCTGGTGGCGGCGGTGACCGCACTGAACATCGCGTGCGTTGCGGGGGCGCGAGAGGGCAACCCTGCCATCGCGCCCGGCAACGAGGATGGGATCGAGATCCGCATCATCAACAACAACTTCAGCGACGCCCGACTGTACGCGGTGCACCCCCGCGGACGGGAGTACATCGGCATGCTCACCGGGAAGACCGAGGCAAACTACACCCTCGACTGGGACCTCTCGCAGACCCTCGCGATCGAGATCTCGCTGCTTGCGGGCGGGACCTGCACGACGGAGGAACTGATCGTCGATCCCGGCGAGGCGCTCTTCCTCAGCATCGACTCCACGCTGGCCACGATGACGAACTGCCGGCAGACCTGGACGGGGCTGGGGGGGCGTTAGCGCGACGGCGTGCTGTCGGGCGGTCTCCGGTGCTCCGTGGCCTGCTCGAAAGCGTAACCGAAGCGCATCAACATCGCTTCGGTGAAGGGGCGGCCCAGGAACTCGATGCCGATGGGGAGGCTGTCGGGGGTGAAGCCGGCGGGCACGGTGAGCGCGGGGAAGCCCGTCACGGGGCTCAGCAGGCGGTTGTCGCCGAGCCCGTAGTCGTCTGCCGGGGCGGGGTTGGTCTCGACATCGGGGGCGATCAGCGACGGCGGGTGGTCGAAGGTGGTGTGGACCAGCGCGTCCAGACCGTGGTCGGCCATCACCTGGTAGACATCCTGTCGGAGCTGGTCGCGGGCCAGCATGTAGGCGAGGTAGCCCGGGTCGCCGGTGGTCTTGCCGAGTGAGGCCGCCAGCCCGGTCGCCCGCCAGGGCGTCACCCGCCCGCGGAGCAGGATGGAGCGCAGGGTCGTGTAGGGCGGGTCGTCGAGTTCCGCCAGGTAGGCGTCGGTGGCGGCCTCGGTTTCGTGGGAGTTCATCGAGTAGATGGCGTTGACCCCGTCGACTCCCGGGATGGCGACGTTGTCCACCACTTCGGCGCCCAGCGCACGCAGCTGGTCGACGGCCGCGTCGACGATCGCGCGAGCCTGCCGGTATCCCTCCGAATCCGTGTCCAGCCCCTGGTCCATGGGGTCGCGGACGATGCCGATGCGTGCGCCGTCCAGCCCGTCCCGGGAGAGGCCGTCGCCGTAGGAATCGGGGACGCGGTCCACCGACATCGCGGTCACCGGGTCGTTGGGGTCGTATCCGGCGATCGCGTCCAGCAGGATGGCCGCGTCCATGACCGTGCGGGTCATCGGTCCCATGGTGTCGGTGGTGGGGTTGGCGGGCATCATGCCGTATCGGCTGACCAGCTGCAGGGTGGGGCGCAGACCCACCAGCGAATGCACCGCCGACGGCCCGCGGATGGAGCCGCCGGTGTCCTCTCCGATGCCGATCATCCCAAAGTTTGCGGCCACGCCCGCGCCCGTTCCGCCGGAGGAGCCGCTGGGATTGCGCCGCGGGTCATAGGGTTGCGGATGAAGCCGAAGCCCGAGCCGACGTAGCGCGAGGCGAACTCGCCCATGTTGGTCTTGGCGATGATGAGCGCGCCCGCGTCTTTCATGCGGGTGACGATGGTGGCATCCCGGGAGGACACGAAGTCCGCGAAGAGGGCCGATCCGTAGGTGGTGGGCATGTCGCGGGTCTCGACCTGGTCCTTGAGGAGGACCGGGATGCAGTGCAGCGGCCCGGTGAGCCCGCCGGAGGCGAGCGCCTGGTCGAGGCGGGCGGCCTCGTCGAGGGCGGCGGGGTTCAGGTTGGCGATGGTGTTGAGCCGCGGTCCCTGCTGGTCGTAGGCCTCGATGCGGTCCAGGTATCCCTGCACCAGGTCGACGCAGGTCAGCTCCCCGGAGAGGAAGGCGGCGTGCACGTCCGCTATGGTCGCTTCCTCGAGCTGGAAGTCCTGGGCGATCGCGGCGTCCGGGGCCGCCAGGAGCAGGCAGGTGCCCAGCAGAAGCCTCATCGCGCGCTGGATCCGAGGGCGGGAGCGCGCGGTTCGTGTCGAAGGGAGCAATCCGGGATTCATCAGCGTTCTCCAGCGGGGTCGCGGTGGTGGAAGATGGTGATGGCTGCGGAGATTGTCGGCGTTGCAGGGCGATGGTGATTGCCCCGGGCATCCGGCTCCAACACTATCGTGTCCATCACTCATCCTCCACAACATGGCAGAGACCGAAGACATGGCAGATCTCGACATTCAACCTGGCAGGACCCGCATCGGCTGGATCGGGCTGGGCGTGATGGGCCGCAGCATGTGCGCGCACGTGATCGATCACGGGTTCTCCGCGACCGTCTTCACCCGTACGCGCGCGACGGCCGCATCGGTGCTGGAGAAGGGCGCGGTGTGGGCCGACAGCCCCCGGGCGGTGGCCGAACAGAGCGACGTGGTCTTCAGCATCGTCGGCTTCCCGCGCGACGTGCGCGAGGTGATCCTGGGCGACGACGGCGCCCTGGCCGGTTGCGCACCTGGCAACGTCCTGGTCGACATGACCACCAGCGAGCCTTCGCTCGCGGTCGAGATCTACGAGGCTGCGCGCGCCAGGGGGGTGGCCAGCGTGGACGCGCCCGTGTCCGGGGGGGACGTGGGGGCGCGGGAGGGGCGGCTGTCCATCATGATCGGGGGGGACGAGGACGTGGTGGAGGCGCTGGGGCCGTGCTGGCGGGCGATGGGGAAGGCCATCGTGCGCCAGGGAGGACCCGGGGCCGGGCAGCACACCAAGATGGTCAACCAGGTGCTGATCGGCCCTCTGATGATCGGGATGTGCGAGGGGCTGCTGTACGCCTACCGGTCAGGGCTCGACCTGGAGACCGTGATGCGGTCGGTGGCCCCGGGCGCCGCCGGCAGCTGGTCGCTCTCCAACTACGGCCCGCGCGTGATCGCCAACGACTTCGACCCCGGCTTCTTCGTCGAGCACTTCGTCAAGGACATGGAAATCGCTCTGGCGGAGGCGGGCCGGATGAAGCTGGCGCTTCCGGGCCTGGCGCTGGCGCACCAGCTGTACAACGCCCTCCGTGCCCAGGGAAAGGGACACAGGGGAACCCATGCTCTCCAGCTCGCGCTGGCCCATCTGTCCGATATCGACTGGGAGGGACGGGACTGACCCGCCAGGCGCTCAGCCCCCCGGCGCCAGCACCAGCCGGTTCTCCGCGCGCGCCTCCACCGCCTCGCGCGAGAAGAGCATCGGGAAGTAGTCCCGGTTGGCCCAGGCCTCGGTGAGGTTGCCGTAGTAGGGGCTCCCCGGCCGGCCGGACTGCCCCGGCGCGTTGGTGACCAGCGACCCGTCCAGGTCGCCGAAGTCGACGATGTGGCGGTAGGTGGCTCCCGTCGCCGCCACGGTGCCCGCGCCTCCCGACCGCTCCGCCGGGGGCAGGTCATAGGCGGTCACCAGCCGGTGTGGGAACTCGTTGCGGTGGTCGCGTCCCCAGCGCCACTCGGCGGGGTCGTCGCCCTGGTCGCGCGCGATCTGTGCCAGCGCGGTGGAGAGGAGGGCTTCCAACGCGGCAGCCGGACCGTCACCCGGGATTTCCACCATCTGGTCGAGCGCGTCCCCGTCGAGCCGGCGGTAGATCGCGGCCGCCCGGCTGTCGCGGTCGAAGACGCCGTTCCACGCGGCCAGCTCGGCCCGGTAGGTCTCCACGTCCCCATCGCTCGCCATCCATCCATCGAACAGCGCCGCGTGCCGTGCGCCCGACGCCGAATACGCATCCTGCTGGAGCACCCGGGAATCCTCCAGCGTGAAGTCGCTGCCTGCGTTCAGCACCTCCTGCACGCGCGCAAAGCGGGCGAAGGGGCCGGCGGTCTTGAAGAAGAGCGGCGGGTCGTACCCCGGCGGATGGATGTCGTGGTTGGCGGTCCCCACCCAGCCCCGCTCCGGGTTGTACTCGGTGGGCAGATCGTCGCGGAAGCCATCCCATTCGTATTCCCCGGTGCCCGGAACCGGCAGCCGTCCGTGCCAGTTGGGGCGGCTCGGCGAGAGCGCCGCCGCCTGCCAGGCGATGTTCCCGTCCGCGTCCCCGCAGATCATGTTCTCGGTTGGAGCCATCCAGTAGCGCATCTCCTCGAGAAACCCGCTGCAGTCGGACACCACGTTCAGCCTGAGGCCCGCCAGATAGCCCGTGGTTCCGGGTTCGTGCATCGTCGAGCGCATGGCATAGGCGAGGTTGTTCTCCGGATCCCGATGGAAGATCGGGCCGTGACGCGAGAACTCCAGTTCCAGGGTCACGGGCTCGCCATCCTTGACCTGGACGGTTTCCGTGATGGTCCGCACCTCCTCCCAGCCGTCGCCCCAGCGCACCTCCTTCGGGTTGTCCGGGTTCACCTGCTCGACGTACACGTCGGACTGGTCGGTGCCCACGATGGTGAGCCCCCAGGCGATGCGCCCGTTGTGCCCGATGGCCACCCCGGGGAGCACCGGCTCGGTCGAACCGATGGTGGTCCAGCCGGGCGCGTCCAGGTGCACGACGTAGCGCAGCGACGGGTTGGTCACCCCGCGGTGCGGGTCGTTGGCCACGATCGCATGGCCGCTCGCGGTGCGGCTCCCGTGGATCGCCCAGTTGTTGCTCCCGGGTGAGGTCTCGCGCGCGCCGAGGTTGAGCGCCATCTCCGCACCCATCCAGTCGGTGTAGGGCGCGACCAGCGGTGGACTGCTCATGGCATTGCGGAAGCCTGTGACGCCGGCCAGCACCTCACCCGAGATCAGGCTCATGTCGACGCCATCGGGGACGACCAGTTCACGCCAGGGCGTCGGCCGCGCCTGCACATTGGCCTCGTCGGCGCCGAGCTCGGCCACCCGCCCGGCCAGCTGCAACTCACGCCGCACATCCGCCACCGGCATCGCCGTCTGCATGCGCAGCAGAGGCGTCTCGGCGCTCCAGTACTCGGGCTCGAGGCCCGTGAGCAGGAACTCCACGGGAAGCTCTCCCGCGGCGGTAGCATGATCGATGTACGCGTTGACCCCCGAAGCGAAAGCCTCCAGGATGCGCCGGCCCTCGGGGTGATAGCTGGTGAACTCGGCGTCGTCGAACGGGCCCCGGAACACGAGTAGGCGGGCGACGCGGTCGTGCTGCAAAGCCTCCGCGCCCAGCACTTCGCTCAGGCGGCCCTCGCCGGCCCTCCTGTACATCTCCATCTGCCACAGGCGGTCCTGAGCCTGGACGAAGCCCTGCGCGAAGAACAGGTCGTCGAGGCCCGAGGCATAGATGTGGGGGATGCCCCAGGGATCGCGCAGCACCTCGACTTCGGCCTCGAGCCCCGGGATCTCGACGCGGCCGTCGATCTGCGGCAGTTGCTGCCGTGCCAGTTCCTCGAAGCTTGCGGAGGGTCCTTCAGCGCATGCGGAGATGAAGGCGAGGAAGCCAAGTGCGGCGGCTGCCGCGACGACGCCGGGGCGCCGGGCGAATCCAGAGGCTCGGATGGGGCGCATGGGTCTCTCCATGGGATGTTAGTTCCGTTCGGGCGGCGCGGCGTCCAGGCGCGGAAACGATGGCGTCGCGACTGGACGCGGTGCCGGAAAGCACGCACGGTACTAGCTTCGGGATGGGAGGGACTCCACGCAAACAGGAACACGTCGATGAAAGGCATTTCCAGGTCGATGAAGCGCGCTTCGTCGAGGTTCGCGCTCGTTTCCGGATTCGCAGTCGCCTGCGGCCTCGCGATCACCCTGCCGCGCGTCGTCCACGCCCAGGAGCCGCAGATGGGCTTCGAGCACCTGGCCGGCATCAACGTCGTCGTGGCCTTCGACGATCCCACCGCCAATCGCGTGTTGGCGACGGCGTTTGAGGAGTCGATCGGACGCCGGCTGGGGATCAACCTGCTCGCCACCGCGGAACCGGATGCGCTGTCCGTGGTGGCGGCTGCGACCTGCGTGCCTGAGGACTGCGCGAGCGCGGAGTTCTACTCCGTGGCGCTTCTCCTGTCGAATCACTACGACGCGACCTGGGCCATCGAACTGCTCTCGCATCAGTCCCAGGAACTCGCGGACCTCTACGCCCCGCGGGTGGCGGAGCTGATGGAGCCCCTCGGGATCTGGGCCGAAGCCTGGCGCCCCGGTGAATACCGGACCCGGATCGACGCCTTCGTCGATGGCCTCGAAGCCCGATGCTTCGGGCCGGCGCTGGCCCGGCGCGGGATCATCGCGGCGCTGGCGATCGGGGACAGCGCGCGTGCCCAGCGGCTGGATGACGTGGCCAGAGACGAACGGGCGCTCTGCTAGGGGCCTGGAATCGCGGGATGCCGCGCGGTCTGCAGACTCAGGACCGCGGCCCGGCATCCGGCGCGTCCGGTAGACTGGCTTCCGGCTACGCGCCCGCCGCCCTCCAGGCATCCAGGACCTCGCGCTCCCGCTCGCGGCTCATCCCGGCGCGGCGGTTGCTGCGCGCGTCTTCGGGGCGGGTCCGGTCCCATTCCACGGTGTCGCGGCTGGTCATGGCCAGAGGCCGGAAGGTGAGGCCGGACGCGAGCGCGCGGTCGATGTCCACGTACATCAGGTCGGCTCCGGGGGCCCACGCCGGCAGGTCGCCGAAAGGCCTCACCTCCCGCGCCTCCAGAAAGTCCTCCGGGACCCAGGTGAACTCGACCGGCGCCGAGGTGGCCGCGCGAATCCCGTAGAGCATCTCGGCCATCGACATGCGCGCACCGGGCCCGGTGGCGTTGAAGTCGCCGGCAACGCCGTCCTCGGCCAGGCGCACGATCCACTCGGTGATGTCGCGCTGGTCGATGATCTGGTTGGCGTGCTCCGGGTTGCCCGGGGCCAGCACCTCGCCGCCCTCGAAGATGCGCACCGGCCAGTAGGTGAAGCGGTCGGTCTCGTCCCCGGGGCCCACGATCAGGCCCGGCCGCACGATGGCGGCGCGGTCCGGGAAGGCGTCGTGGACGATGTCCTCGCTCATCGCTTTCATGAGCCCGTAGTGGGCTTCATCCCCGTCCTGCCAGCCCTCGGGGGGCGTGAAGCGCTCGGAGTCCTCGTTGATGAGGTGCTCGTAGAGGACGCGATCCTTGTGCTGGTACGCGAGCCCGGGACTGATGTAGGCCGAAATCGAGGAGACGAAGACGTACTGTTCGGCGGCGTCCCGCAGCAGCTCCGTGCTCAGCTGGGCCCAGCGATAGTTCTGGGTGTTGTTGTCGAGCACGACGTCCCAGCTGCGGCCTTCGAGGGCGCCCAGGTCTCCGTTGCGGTCGCCGATGAGGTGCTCCACGTCGGGAAGGTCGGCCTCCGCGCGGCCACGCGTGAAGATGGTGACCTCGTGCCCGCGCTCCACCGCGTAGCGAACCATGTGCGGGCCGATGAAGCCGGTGCCGCCGAGGATGAGCAGCCGCTTGGGCGAGGGCGCTTGCTGGGGCCGCGGGCCCGGTTCATTGCCGGCTCGCCTCGCGGGCGTGGCGCCGGTGGAGGCGCGGCCGATGGCCGGGGCGCCCAGCCCAAGGCCCAGTCCGGCTCCGGCGACTCCGGCGGTGCGCAGAAAACCTCGGCGTGTCGGGCTCATGGGGTGTTCTCCCTGGTTACTGGCGCGTCAGCGACCCCGAAAGGATCACCCGTCCGCAGAAGTCGGTGTCGGCATGCTCGGAGACCTCAGCGCTCCCCCCGAAGAACCTTACGGTTGAACTCAGCGTTCGGGTCGGGCCGCAGAACTCCTCGTTGACCGAGGCGGAAAAGCCTCCACCGGACAACTCCAGGAATCCGGTGGCGTCCATTGTTCCGGTGACGGCGGGAATCGACGCGGTGCCGCCGGAAGCGTCGATCTCGCCGGTGATCGTCACGCTTTCCCCGGATTGTTCGACGACAACGCGCATCGATCCCTGCACGCCCTGCTGGTTCAACAGGAACTGGACGATAAACGATCCGTTGTAGGTGCCCGCGACATCGGGGATCGGTCCGGTGGGCTCATCGTCGCCGCATGCTGCACCGACGAGGACGATGGCTGCGAGGGCGAACCGCCGTCGCCATGGCTGCGTCATCGTGTGCGATCTCCTCTGTTCTGTCGGTCAGGTGTCCACCGCTTCGATGGAAACAGGCTAGCCGCAGGACGGTCGGGCTGCAACGGTCCAGGGGGGCTGGACGTGCTGCCGGGCGCTCCCCATCGTGACGTTGTCTCAAAAGGGGAGATGTGAAATGGATTCGACAGTCCTCTGCCTGCGTGCGAGGCCATGGACGCCTCTCGGTTCCTCTCGCCGCCGCGCGCTGATGTTTTTCGAGGATGATCGGCTCAGCGCAGTTGGGTGCCTGTCGGCAAGGATCCGGGCGGCGTGACCGGAGGACACGGCGCCCTTGCGTGGCGCTTGCGCGGACATCTGTTCCGAAGAATCCGTGAATCGGGGCTCGTTCCCGGCCGCGCCGCACTGAGCGCGGAACTCGGTGCGACGGCAGGCGAAGTGGGCCGAGCGCTCGCGTTCCTGGCAGGCGCTCACGTTCTGGTTCTGGACGAGACGGGCGAAGTCCGCATGGTCCATCCCTTTTCCGCCGTGGAGACGCCCTTCAGAGTGCGCACGGCGAGGACCGACTACTGGGCAAACTGTGCCTGGGACGCGATCGCGATCCCGCTGCTTATCGACGTCGACGGACGAACGCAGACCGCCTGCGCGCATTCCGGCGCGTCCATCGACCTGGCTGTGACCAACGGCCGCGTCGAACCGGCCGGCGCCGCCGTGGTCCGCTTCCCCGTGCCGGTCCGGCGCTTCTGGGACGACATCGGTTTCACCTGACGCAACATCGTGGCCTTCCGGTCGGAAGCGGATGCGGTTGCATGGGTGGGGGCACGGGGCGTCCACATCGGCGCGACGGTGCCGATCGAGACGCTGGGCAAGCTGAGCAGTGGGTGGTATGCGGGACGGCTGAGCGACCATTGGCGTCCCTCAACGGCCAGGGCGAAGCAGGCGCTGCTCTGCGAGGCGGGACTGGATGGTCCCTTCTGGCAACTCCATCCGTCATGAGGATCCGCACGGCTCTCGTCATCGCGGCCGCCGTCGGATGCGGCGACTCCACGCCGACCACCTCGGTGGGCGAGCCACTCGAGGGCTGTCCCGACCCCGGCGCGGGCACCACGATCGGAGGGCTTCGAGGAACCGGCAGCGATGCCACCCCGTCCTCCGTGCGCCGGCTGGTGCTCATGGGAGGCGGCCCCGAAGAGGACGGCGCCGCCCGCCGTTTCGTGGAAGCGGCCGCCGGGGGCGACATCGTCGTGTTGCGCGCGACCGGTTCGCTCACCAGCTACCCGGACTATTTCTCCGGCGAACTCGATCCGGGTCCCGGCCCTGCCTCGGTGGTCACCATTCGCACCGACACGCCTCCGCTGGCGGACCACCCGAGCGTCCTCTGCCGCCTCGACCGGGCCGAAGCGATCTGGCTTGCCGGTGGAAGCCAGTGGGACTACCTGGGACGGTGGCCGCATCCGGTCCACGTGGCCATAAGGGAGGCGTGGCGTCGCGGCGCGGCCATGGGCGGAATCAGCGCGGGCGCGGTGTCGCTGGGCGAGGCCGCATTCGATGCGCGGCACGGTACCGTCACATCGGCTGAAGCCCTCGCAGACCCGGCAGACGTCTCCGTCAGCGTCGGGCCATCCAATATTCCCCAGCCCGAACTGCGGAACATGATCGTGGACTCCCACTTCACGGAACGCTCCCGGGAGGGACGGCTGCTCGCGTTTCTTGGCCGTTTGCTGGCCCAGCACCGCTCGGGTTCGTTCGTCGGGATCGGGATCGACGAGGGGGCCGCGCTGGAGATCGAGGACGACGGCTACCGCGTGTCCTCGGCACGGGGCGGCGCGGTCTGGATGTTCGAGGCTACCGGTCCGGCCGTGGTTCAGCCGGGTCGGCCCCTCTCGCTGGACGGCATACGGCGCGTGCGGCTGGCCGACGGAGCCTCCGGCCGGTGGCCCTTCCTGTTCGATGATGCGGAGCGTGTCCAGGAGTTGGTTGTGGAGGAAGGGGTGGTGCGGGTACTTGGCGGCAATTCAGCGGAGGGTCGCTGACGAGGACCGAGGGCATTCCCGGTCAGGCTCGCTCTACCTCCCCGCTTCCACCCGGGCGCACGCCCTTCCCAGCCGCTCCAGCCCTTCCGCCACTTCCTCGGCGGAGATGAGCATGGAGGGGCCGATGCGGATCACGTGGCCGCCCATGCCGCCGAGACCGATGAGCACGCCTTCCTCGCGGGCGGCTTCCAGGAGCGCCTTCCCAAGGCGGGCACCGGGCTCCTTGGTGACCGGGTCTTCCACCAGCTCCAAGGCGATCATCAGGCCCATGCCGCGGACGTCGCCGATCCACGGATAGTCGTGCTGGAGCGCCTCCAGGCCTTCGCGCATCTGGCGTCCGCGCGCGACGCAACGGGCCGGGGTGTCCTCTTCGACCATGACGTCCATCGTCGCGCGCGCGGCCACCATGGAGACCGGACTGCCCCCGTAGGTGGAGAAGGTGAGCCCCGTCCAAGCGGCCGCGATTTCCTCGCGGGCCAGGGTGCCGCCCACCGGGAAGCCGTTCGCCACCCCCTTGGCCACGACCATGATGTCCGGCGCGACGTCCCAGTGCTCGATGCCGAACCAGCGGTCGCCCGTGCGTCCGAACCCGGCCTGCACTTCGTCGCAGATAAACAGGCCCCCGTAGGCGCGAATCACTTCGGCGGCGCGCGTGTGGTATTCGGGCGGCGGGACGATGTAGCCGCCCACTCCCTGGATGGTCTCCGCGAGCAGGGCCGCGGGGCGCCCCGTGGTCGTCGTCTCGATCACCTCGACCAGCTCGTCGATGTAGCGGTCGACGTTGTAGCCGTCTGCATGCCGGTACGGGTACGGCGCGCGCGCGTGCCGGATCGGGGCCGTCGCCGGCAGCGGCTTCCACTGCGCTTGCCCGGTCAGGCTCGTCGCCAGCGTGCTGCGCCCGGAGTAGCCGAGCCGCAGACCGATGATCTCGCTCCGCCGGGTATGCATCTGCGCCAGCATGACCGCGGTCTCGATGGCCTCGGTGCCGCTGTTGGTGAACATGACCTGGTCGAGGCCGGCGGGGGCGAGACCGGTAAGCCGCTCCGCCGCGGCCACGTAGGGCTCCGTCACGTAGAGGTTGGAGGTGTGGCCCAGGCGGCCGACCTGGTCCTGCACGGCTGAGACCACCCGTGGATGGCAGTGGCCGATCGAGGTCGTGAGGATGCCGCCGAACAGGTCGAGGTACTGTCGCCCGTCGGCGCCCTTTGCCCGCACTCCCTCCGCCTCCACGAGCACCAGAGGCTCGTCATACAACGGCTTCACGCACGGGAAGATGGAGGCGCGCTGGCGCGCGATCAGTTCCGTCGCATCGACCCCTCGCGAGCCGTCCGCAGGCGATTTTGCCACGCCCGGGCGCGTCTCTGCCGCGGGCGCTGGAGCCACAGTCCTGGTAGCTGTCATCGGATTGCGCTCACCCGCACTACCAGCGCGAGATCACCACGCGCTTGTCGGTGAAGAACTCGACGGAGTCGCGGCCCTGGGCCTTGAGGTCGCCGTAGAAGGAGCCGCGCGACCCGCCGAACGGGAAGAAGGCCATCGGCGCCGCCACGCCGATGTTGATGCCGATCATGCTGATGCCGGCGTGGTAGCGGAACTCGCGCGCCGCGCGCCCGCTGGTGGTGAAGATCGAGGTCGCATTGCCGTACTCGCTCCTGTGCATGAGCTCGATGGCGTCCTCGACCGTGTCGACCCGGCTCATTCCCATCACCGGCCCGAAGATCTCGTCCTTGCCGATCGCCATGTCGGGATGCACGTCCTCGAAGATGGTGGGTCCGACCCAGTTGCCGTCCGGGTAGCCGGGCACCCTGGCGTCGCGTCCGTCCATCGTCAGCGAAGCGCCCTCCTTCACGCCGCTGTCGATGTAGCCCAACACCCGGTCGCGGTGGCGGGCCGAGATCACCGGGCCCATGTCCACGCCGTCCTCGAGCCCGTTGCCCACGCGCAGCGACGCGGACCGGTCCAGGACGCGCTCGCGGATGCTGTCGTAGGCGTCGGCCACGCCCACCACGACGCTGCCGGCGAGGCAACGCTGTCCGGCCGATCCGAAGATCGACGACACCACCGCGTCGGCGACCAGGTCGTAGTCCGCATCCGGCAGCACGATCATGTGGTTCTTCGCCCCCCCGAGCGCCTGCACGCGCTTTCCGGCCGCGCCCGCCTTCCGGTACAGGATGCGCGCCACCTGGCTCGATCCCACGAAGGAGACCCCGGCGATCCCGGGATGCTCGAGGAGGGCGGTCACCGCCTCCCGGTCGCCGTGCACGACGTTGAGCACGCCCGGGGGCAATCCCGCCTGCTCGGCCAGCTCCACCACACGCTGGTGCGTAAGCGGGTCCTGCTCGCTGGGCTTGAGCACCACCGTGTTGCCCGCGGCCACCGCGTACGGCCAGAACCACATCGGGATCATCACGGGGAAGTTGTAGGGAGAGACGACGGCGAAGACGCCGAGCGGCTGCCGGATGGCCTCGCAGTCGATGCCCGGCGCCACATCCTCGAGCACATCGCCCATCATCAGCGTGGGAATGCCGCAGGCGTGTTCGACGTTCTCGATGCCGCGCTGAAGCTCACCCTTGCACTCCGCCAGATTCTTGCCGTGCTCGATGACCAGGCAACGGGCCAGCTCGTCCCTCTGCTCGTCGAGCAGATGCTTCAGCCGGAAGAGCACCCGCGCGCGATCCACCGCGGGCGTGCTGCGCCAGCCCGGGAAGGCGGCAGTAGCCGCGGCGACGGCCGTGTCCACGTCCGCGCCCGTGGAGAGGGGCACGCGCCCCAGCGGCTCACCGGTGGTGGGATTGGTTACCGGCAGCGAGCCTGCTCCCGACGGCGCCGTCCAGCGGCCCGCGACGTAGTTGCGGATGGGTTCGTGCGAAGTATCGATCATGGCTGCGTCGGTGGGCATGGCGTCAACTCGCGCTGATGGCGGCAGGAAGGCAAGGCAAGGCAAGGCGGAGTTCCCGCAGTAGAGGATGGCCCTGAAGTGTCCCATTCGGGCCCTTGCGGGTCAAGAGATGCGGGGAGTCCTCAGGCGATCCGCTCTCCCTTGTCAATCCCGGCTTTCGCGGAAGAAGTCGATCCGGCAGCGCACCGCGCCATCGATCGCGACCCGGTGACGCATCCGGGGATGGATCGTGACGCGGCCCGGCGCGGAGATCCTCCGGGTCTCGCCCGTTTCCAGATTCGCGAATCGCAGACTGCCCTCCAGGATGCTGAGCATCCCCCAGTGTCCCGGCGCGAGTGCGTGTTCCCGTTGCAACGCGTCCGGAATCGTGTCCTGCGAAAAAATCGGGGAGGAATGGCTCGGAGCGAGCCCGTCAGGCAAGGAATCGGTCATGGCGCGCGACTGGTGGATCCGGGTTCGAAGAGTTCTTTCGTCTGATGGGCTTGACGGAGAGCCTCGCAGCGCTCTCGCAACTGCCCTGCCGCACCGGGTATGTCGTTGCACCGGTGGACGCCGTCGGGCCATCTTCCTGAACCAAACCATTTCCCCGCATCGGAGGAAGGCCATGCGGCCCCGGACAGCGCATCCGACACGACTCGGGATGTCGTCTCTCTTTCTGATTCTGGTCCCTGTCCTCGCGACGATCGCTCCCGTCGCCGGCATCGCCCAGGAAGCGCCGCGCGCGCTCACGGCCGAGGACTACGCCCGGGCGGAGCGTCAGCTGGGACAGAACCTGAACCCGCTGGTGTTCAACGGCGCGGTCGAGCCCGAATGGCTGCCGGACGGGCGCTTCTGGTACCGTAACCTGACGCCCACGGGCAGCGAGTACCTGATGGTCGATCCGGGCGCAGGCACGCGCGCGCCCGCCTTCGACCACGCGCGAATGACCGCGGGGCTCTCGGCTGCAGGGGGCGCTGCGGCCGTGGCGGTGGGCCTGCCGCCGGGGCAGTTCATCCCCGAGGCGGCCGTGATTCTCTTCGCCCCCGAGGGCGAGAACTTCCGCGAAGAAGGACGCGCGTTCCGCTGCCGGTCCATCGACTACCGCTGTGAGGAGCTGGAGGGGTCACCGGACCAGCGCAGGGCCAACTACATGGCGATCTCCATGGGCTTCGAGGCGGCATTCCGCCGCTCCGCCGGCGTCGTCTCGCCGGATCAGGCCCGGGAAGCCTTCATCCGCGACCACAACCTGTGGGTGCGCGAAACGCAGACCGGAGCGGAGACGCAGCTGACCTTCGACGGCGAGGAGGACTTCGGCTACGCGACCAACAACGCGGGCTGGGTGCGGAGTCCCCGGCCGGTGCTGCGCTGGTCTCCCGACAGCCGCAGGATCGCGACCTTCCAGCACGACGCGCGCGGCGTTGGGATGATGTACATGGTCAACACCCAGGTGGGGCATCCCGAACTGGATGCCTGGCGCTACCCGCTGCCCGAGGACTCGGTCATCTTCCGCATCCACCGCGTGGTGCTGGACCTCGACGCGCCCGCCGACTCGCGCCTGGTGCGCTTCGACATGCCTCCGGACCAGCATCGGTCGACGGTGTGCGACCATGTCGCCTGCGGCGGCACCTTCGCGGACGTGGAGTGGAGCGACGACGCCACCCAGGTGGCCTTCGTGTCGAGCTCCCGTGACCACAAGGTGGCCACGCTGCGCGTCGCGGATGCCCGCACGGGCGCGGTGCGCGATGTCCTCGAGGAGCGGGTGGAGACCTTCTTCGAGTCCGGCGACGGGGGCCACAACTGGCGCGTCCTGGAGGAGAGCGGCGAGGTCATCTGGTTTTCCCGACGCGACAACTGGAGCCACCTGTATCTGTACGACCTGGAGTCGGGCGACCTGAAGCGGCAGATCACCTCCGGGGAGTGGAACGTCCTGGAGGTGATGGAAGTCGACACAGACGCGCGCACCTTGCTCTTCATCGGTAACGAGCGCGAGGACGGGGACCCCTACTTCCGCTACCTCTACCAGATCGGGCTGGACGGCGGCGACGTGCGGCTGCTCACCCCGGACAGCGCCGACCACTCCGTCTCGCGCTCCCCCGACGGTGAATACTTCGTCGACACCTGGTCCACTCCCGTGACCCCGCCCGTGAGCGTCGTACGCGACATGAGCGGGCAGGTCGTGCTGGAGCTGGAGCGGGCGGACATCTCCGGCCTGGAGGCGGCGGGCTGGCAGGCCCCGATTCCGTTCGAGGTCACGGCGCGCGACGGCGTCACCGACCTCTACGGACTCATGTTCCGCCCGTCCAACTTCGACCCGTCGATGAAGTACCCGATCGTCAATTACCTCTATCCGGGTCCGCAGAGCGGCAGCGTGGGAAGCCGCAGTTTCCGCACCGCGCACCGGGATCTGCAGGCGATCGCGGAGCTCGGATTTGTGGTAGTGGAGCTCGATGCCATGGGCACGCCGATGCGCTCGCGCACCTTCCACGAGGCGTACTACGGCAACATGGGCGACAACGGCCTCCCCGATCAGATCACGGGAATCCAGCAGCTCGCCGAGCGGCACGAATGGATGGACATCGACCGGGTCGGCATCTTCGGGCACTCGGGCGGCGGCTTCGCGTCCACGGCCGGCATCCTGCGCTACCCGGAGTTCTACAAGGTGGCGGTGTCACAGGCGGGCAACCACGACAACCGCAACTACGAGGACGACTGGGGCGAGAAGTGGCAGGGCCTGCTCGAGGAATACGACGACGGCACCACCAACTACGACAACCAGGCCAACCAGCTGGTGGCCGGCAACCTCGAGGGCAAGCTGCTCATCGCCCACGGCACCATGGACACCAACGTGCCGCACTCGAATACGATGCTCGTGGTGGACGCGCTCATCGCCGCGAACAAGGACTTCGACCTGGTGCTGTTCCCGAATCGGGGTCACGGCTTCGGCAACGAGCCCTACATGATGCGCAAGCGCTGGGACTATTTCGTGCGCCATCTCATGGGCGCGGAGCCGCCGGCAAACTACGAGTTCGGGCAGCTGCGGCGGCCCGTGGGGTGAGGGGGCGCTCGGAACGCCGGGCAGACTCGCTCGAGCACTGCCGCCCCGGCTGGGGGCACCGAGCCGTATGAGCACCACACTCATTGGCGTCGAAGCGCGAGACGCAATTCAAGCGCGCATCGACCGACTCTCGCCGGAGAGCGTCCGGCAATGGGGGACCATGTCTGCGCATGAGATGGTCTGCCACGCTGCCGACCAACTGCGGATCGCAATGGGCGATATCGAGACGCGGCCTGGACCGCTCCGGTTCAGATTCGGCAGTCGGTGGGTCAGGACGCCGCTGGGACTTCTCAGATTCGAGTTCGTCTGGCGGGTTGCGGTGGGCTGGCTGCCATGGCCCAGGGCACGCCTGGGTGCGGTGCCCGAGATGCTGACGACGGCCCCGGTCAAGTGGCATGGCGATATCGCGGCACTCCACTCCCTGGTCGACCGCGTGGGCCGGAAAGACCCGGCGGAGAGGTGGGCGCCGCATCCGCTGTTCGGTCGGATTTCAGGCCAGGAGTGGAGTTTTCTCTGCTGGAAGCACCTCGACTACCATCTCCGCCAGTTCGGCGTCTGACGCCGCCGCGAGCGTCACTGCGTGTGTCACTTCCGGGGGCGGGCGTTTGTGTCACTTGACGACGCCTGCGGGGACACGATCTCGGGGTTTTGTGGCACAAAAAACGCCCCCGCAGGATCGCGGAGGCGTTGCACCCTTCGGGGCTGTCGGGGGGCTAGTCTACTTCGATTTCCAGCGACGGCGTAGGATCGGAAACGGCGGCATCGGCAACTTCCGTAATCACGTAGGCCGCGACCAGCGCGCGAAGCCATCCTCCGCCTTCGCCGAAACGGGGAATCCCCCTCCGATCCGCCTGTCTGTCGTCCAAGTACATCGCCAGTAGCCCGCCGCCGACGACCAACCAGAACCAGAATCCCATGGGGTCCCCCCTGTCAGGGTGAATCGGTTCGTTCTGGCCACACTACCCCCGCCCCCTGCGGAGGTTGCGGGTTCAGGTCGCTCGCGGGGGCTCGGCCTGGATGAAATCGGTAGCCGCGGGCGCGCCCTGCCAGATCTCCTCGTCAAGGCGTCCGTCGAGGCGGATCTCGTCGGGGGTTGGCGTCGCGTCCGCGGCCGATGCGGCTGCTCTACCTGCCGGCTGCGGTCGCGGCAGCCAGCACGTCACCCACGGCCTGCACGATGTCCTGCTGCGGCCCGATGCCGGTGTAGGCGACCTTGCCCTCCGCGTCCAGAATGACCACGTAGGCGGTCGCCGGCGCCAGGAAGGCGCGCGTGGCGTTGCCGCGGGTGTCCCACAGCATCGGGAAGGGAATGGCGTGGCGCTCCAGGTGCCGGCGCACGGCGCGCTGGGACTGGGCCACCGCGACCGCGACCGCGAGGAAGCCCACCTCGTCGCCGTAGCGTTCGAAGGCGGCGTCCATGCTCGGTTGCAGCGCCTCGCACTGTTCGCACCAGCTGGCCCAGAACTCGAGCAGGAGCGGCTGCTCGCCGACGTAGTCCGACAGGTCGACCGGTTCCCCATCGAGGGTCTCGATCACGGGCGTCTCCGGCGTCTCGCCCACCGCGATGCCGACCTCGCCCCGCTGCTGCGCGCTCAGACCGCCGGAGAAGCCGAGGGCAGCGCCAAGCACCGCCAACATCGCCACGAGATCCCGCCTGACCGTATTCACATCACCAGTCCCGTTTGAATCAGATAGTACTCCGCCACGCCCAACATAATGATACCCGCCGCCTTCTTGATCCATACCATCCAGGCGCCGGATTTCGGCAGCCATGCGGCGGATCCCGAGAAGAGCCCCACCGCGACCAGCAGCGAGGTCATCCCCAGCGAGAACACGAAGAGATAGATGAACCCCATGGCGCCCGCCTGGGTGGCCGCCACCCACGTCAGCACCACCGCGAAGGCGGGAGCGCCGCAGGGCGCGGCCACGATGCCGGAGGTGGCGCCCAGCAGGAAGACCGCCGGGTAGGACCCCCCGCCCCGCCCGCCGGCCCAATGCAGCAACCGTTTGGGTGCGCTCACCGGTATCACGTCCAGCATGGCCAGCGCGAAGATGATGAGCAGGTTGGCGGTGGCGAACCGCACCCACGGGTTCGCGCTCACCGTGCCGAACAGAGTGCCGCTCAGCCCCGCCACCAGGCCGAGCAGGGCGTAGAACATCGCCAGTCCGGTCACATACGTGAGCGTCAGACCGACGATGCGCGAGCGCGGCGCCTTGTCCCTGGAGGCCCCGGCGATCACCGACGCGGTGATGGGGATCATCGGGTAGACGCAGGGCGTCAGGCTGGTCAGGACCCCGGCCCAGAAGAGGAGCCCCATCGCCAGGAGCGGGCTCGCACTGAGGCTCTCGGAGATTCCCCCGATCTGGGTGGCGACGGTCCACATGGATGACATCTCCCGACGCTCCGGTGCGCTGGCCTACGAGTCCCGCCGGGACAGCACGCCGGCGGGGTCGAAGCTGTCCACGATGCCGCGCGTGAGCGCGAGCACGCCCGGCTCGGTGGCGGGTGCGGGTCCCGGCCACCGGGGGACGTTGGCGCGCGCCACGCGGAAGGTCGCGCCGGCCCGCCCGACCTCGTTGCGCAGGCGGCTGAGCGCATCCACGACGCCGGCCGTGTCGTCGGGCCCGCCCGAACGCACCGCCACTCGCACCACCCCCAGCGACACGTGCGCGGCCACCATACCGCACTCCAGGCACGGCTCCGCCAGGTCGCCCAGGCGCGAGGGCAGGTGGCTGACGCGCGCCACCGCGGCGGCGGTGTCCTCGAAGCGCTCGAGCGCCGCGAACCAGCGCGCCGACGCCTCGCCCTCCAGGCGGTGGCTGGCTTCCCGGCCCACGCGCACGTTGAGAATGCGCTCCGATTCCTCCACCGCCTCCGGTGAGCCGAGCAGGCGCACGGCGACGGTCGGCTCCTCGGCGTGGCCCGCCAACAGCTCCAGCGCCGGGATGCGCACCGGCGCGGTGGCCAGCGAGCGGGCCAGCACCACGGCCAGCGCCAGCCGGCGGGTCTGGAAGAGGAGGGTCACGTCCCGCACCGGCAACGGGTGCAGGCGCACCGTCGCGGAGGTCACGATGCCGAGCCGTCCGCCACTTCCCACCGCGAGCTTCACCAGGTCGTAGCCGGCGACGTTCTTGACCACCTTGCCGCCCAGCTCGAGCACGCGCCCGTCGCCGGTTACCAGGGTCAGCCCGAGCACATGGTCGCGGGGGGTGCCGAACTTCCCCTGCAGCGGCCCGTACGCCCCGCTCGCCAGCACGCCCCCGAGGCTGCGCCGGGCCCGCCGCGGCGGGTCGAGGGGGAGCCACTGGCCCTGGTCGCCGGTCATCCGTTCCAGCTGGGCGAGGGTGACGCCGGCGTCCGCCGTGAGCGTCAGGTCGGCGGGGTCGTAGGCGTGGACGGTGTCCAGCGCGCGCGTGCTCACCACCAGGTCCACGGGTCCGTCCAGGTAACCGGGGGGGAGGGAGGTGGCGTTGCCGATGCAGCGCACCTGCCGCCCATCGCGGGACGCCCGCGCCATCAGGTTGCTCAGCTCCTCGACCGTCTGCGGCACCACAACGGGCGCGCCGCCGGGCACCGTCAACCGGCCGTCCACCGCGGTTCCGCCGTTCATTGCGGCCGAAACACCGGGATTCGCCTCTCCGTCCACGCGCTCCGTGCCCGCTTCGTCATCGCTCACCGTCGTCGAGCCGCTCAGCTTCTCCGGGCTCATGCCCTCGCACCTGCGGGAATTGGCTTGGATGCCTCCTTCCGGGGCCATGCCGCAGCCAGGCGCTCCGGGTCCGCGCCCCGGATCCGATCCGGGAGCACCTTGCCCGGGTTGCACACCCCCGCGGGATCGAAGACGCGGCGCACCGATTCCATCGCCAACAGGGCGTCGTCGGAGTGGATGAGCGACATGTAATCGCGCTTGTCGAGCCCCACGCCGTGTTCACCGGTGATCGTCCCTCCGGCCTCGACGCAGATGTGCATGATTTCCTTGGAGGCCCGCTCCACCCGCTCCATCTCTGCGGCGTTTCGCCGGTCGAAGAGGATGTTGGGGTGCAGGTTTCCGTCTCCGGCGTGGAAGACGTTGGCGACGCGCAGGTCGTAGCGTTCCCCGATGCCCGCGATCTTCGCCAGCACTTCGGGGAGCCGCGTGCGCGGGACGGTGGCGTCCTGGACCAGCAGATCCGGGGCGATCCTGCCCATGGCGCCGAAGGCCTTCTTCCTTCCCTTCCAGAGCGCCGCGCGCGCATCCGCGGAGGTGGCCTTGCGCACCTCGCGCGCCCCGCACTCCAGGCACGCCGCTTCCGCGCGCGCCGCTTCCGCCTCCAGCCCGACCTCGATGCCGTCGAACTCCACCACCAGCGCCGCCGCCGCGTCGGTCGGGTAGCCGGCGGCGAAGATGCTCTCCTCCACGGCCTGGATGGTGGCCTGGTCGATGATCTCGAGCGCCGCGGGGAGCAGGCCGTCGGCGATGATCGCGGTCACCGCGCGCCCCGCGTCCTCGAGCCGCTCGAAGATGCCGAGCAGGGTTTGGGTTGCCTCCGGCAGCGGAAGCAGTTCCACATCGATTTCCACGGCGATGCCGAAGCAGCCCTCCGATCCCACGAACAGCCCCGCGAGGTCGAGCTCTCCGGTGTCGTGCCCGCGGTCTCCCATGTACACGCGGCTGCCGTCCGGCAGCACCACGTCCAGGCCCCGGATGTAGCGGGAGGTTACCCCGTACTTGAGGCAGTGGGGCCCGCCCGAGTTCTCGGCCACGTTGCCGCCGATCGAGCAGGCGCTCTGCGACGAGGGGTCGGGCGCGTAGTAGAGGCCGTGGGGCCGGGTCGCCGCCGTCAAGTGGGCGTTCACCACGCCCGGCTGGACGCGCGCCCGCCGGTTGTGCAGGTCGAGCTCGAGGATCCGGTTCATGCGCGCCGTGCACACCACCACCGCCCCGTCGACCGCGAGCGCGCCCCCGGAGAGACCCGTCCCCGAACCACGCGCCACGAAGGGCACTCCCGCGCGGGAGAGGGCCCGGACCACCCGGGCGGTCTGGTTGCCGTCCCGGGGCAGCACCACCGCCCGTGGCGGATAGCGGTAGGCAGTGAGCCCGTCGGACTCGTACACCATCAGTCGGCCGGGATCGGTGATGACCCCGGACTCGCCCACGATCTGGACCAGTGCCGCCCCCAACTCGGCGGACAGGCGCGGTGCGGTAGCGATCACGGCATGCCTCGCGGTGAAGGAGAAGCGCGCGTCCGGCGGTAGCGGGCAGCCACCGGTAACGCGCGCCGCGTCAGGGAAATACTACCCTTCGCCGGCCAGATAGTCGAGCATGGCCGCGATGCTTGACTCGGCGGCGTCGCGCAGCCGGGGCGGCAGCTCATCCCCGTAGATCGTGGTCACCAGCTGCGCCGGAGTGGCCCCGGGGTGCTCCCGCTGCGCCAACTCGGCCTGCTCGATGCGCGCGAGGCGGTGTTCGCGGTAGGCCGCGAGGGTCCCCGGCACATCCTCCAGCGGAGGCCCGTGCGCGGGATAGATGACCCTGGGCGCCAGCGCCTCGATCCGTTCCAGCGAAGCCAGGTAGTCGCGCACGCAGCCCCGATACTCCCCCACCCAGGTCGTGCTGCCCTCGCCGAGCACCAGGTCGCCCGCGAAGAGCGCCCGCCCGCGCCGCCAGTGAAAGCACAGGTGCTCGGCGCAGTGGCCCGGCGTCTCCACGGCGACCAGCCCGCCCTGGTCGGTCTCCACCGGGTCCCCGTCGGCGAGGGGGCCGTCTGCGTCGCGGCACGGCCCGAGCAGGCGAGCCCGCAGCGCGTCCGCCAGGGCGCGGGCGCAGCCGGAGTGGTCGGCATGATCGTGGGTCACCAGCACCGTGACCCGGCGCGCCCCCGCTACCGCGGCCCGGAGCGAGTGCAGGTGGCCGGGATCGTCAGGGCCCGGATCGATGACCGCAGCCACGTCGCGCCCGACGATATGGGTCCGGGTCCCGTCCAGGGTGAACGGCCCCGGGTTGGACGCGGCAACGACGCGGGGCCGGGTCATGGCTCGCTACGCCGGTCCACCTCACCGACTCCCGCTCGTTTCAAGATATGTCGGCGAACGCCCGATGCCCGCCCACCGCATTGGCGCGTGCGCCGGTCGCGCGCAGCCACGGTTGCACCGGGGCGCCGCGGATACCGCGCCGTGCTAGCGTCGCTCGTGAACGAACTGCTCGGCGAGCTTGTCGGCGATCATCTCCACGGCCAGCTCGACATCGTCGCTGAAGGCCGCCGGAGTGCGGCTGTCGATGTCGATCTGCCCGAAGATCTCCTTGCCCGCCCGGATCAGGATCACGAGCTCGGACTTCACGTTGGGGTTGCAGGAGAGGTAATTGTCGACCTCGCTTACGTCCGGCACGTTCTGGTTCTTGCCGGTCGCCACCGCGGTGCCGCACACACCCGTGCCCACGGGAATCTTCGCGTGCTCGGTGCTGGCTCCGATGTAGTTGTGGAGCCAGAGCTCCTCCTCCTCCTCGCCCAGCATATAGACACCGACCCAGTCGAAATCCGGAGTCTTGGAGAGGCCACGGACCGCGTGACGCAGGAGCGCGTCCGACAGATATCCCTGCTCTCTCAGCCCCTGCAGCTCGCCGAGCAATTCAACGGTGTTCACCATGTTCTCGATCTTCTCCCTCGTGCGGAGCCCCGTGGCCCGCTGGTTCCTGGTTGCCCTGCCGCGATCACCCGCGTCTCCCAAAGATGAAAGGTAACGCGATCCCGCGCACGTCAGGCGCGGGCCGAGATGGCCTCCGCGAAATCCGACCCGCTGGGTTCCTGGAACGCTCGCAGCCCGAACTCCGGCAGAATCGCGATCAGATGGTCGAAGAGGTCGGCCTGGAGCCCCTCGTAATTCGCCCACGCGGTGTCGCTCGAGAAGCAGTAGACCTCGATGGGCACGCCCTGCGGTCCGGGCGCGAGCTGGCGCGCCAGCACCGTCATCTCCTGACTGATGCGGGGATTGCTCTTCAGGTAGTTGAACACGTACAAGCGGAAGGTTCCCAGGTTGGTCAGGCGCCGGATCTCCGGGATGATGCCGGGATCGCCCTTGGCCTTGGCCGCGTTGTAGCTCTCGATCTTGTGGCGCGCCTCGGTCATGTACTCGCGCAGCGTCTCGAAGCGCGAAAGAAGCTCGATTTCCTCGTCGCTCAGGAAGCGCACCGAGTTCATGTCGATGCGAAGCGAGCGCTTGATGCGCCGTCCGCCGGCCTCCGTCATCCCGCGCCAGTTCTTGAAGGACTCGCTGATGAACTTGTGCGTGGGGATGGTCGAGATGGTCTTGTCCCAGTTCTGGATCTTGACCGTGTGCAGCGCGATCTCCGTGACATCGCCATCGGTGTTCGCCTGCGGCATCGAGACCCAGTCCCCGATGCGGATCATGTCGTTGGACATGATCTGTATGCTCGCCACCAGCGACAGGATGGTGTCGCGGAAGACGAGCATGAGCACCGCCGTGAGCGCGCCGATGCCGGAGAGGAAGACCAGGGGGCTCTGATTCGCCAGGATCGCAATGGCGACGACGCCCGCCCCCAGGTAGGCCAGCAGGCTGATCCCCTGCAAGTACCCCTTGATCGGCCTCGAGCGCGACTGCTCGAAGGCTTCGACGTAGATGTCGTTGACGGCGTCGAGGAAGGCGCTGAACGCCGCCGCGGTGGCCATCACGATGACGGCGGCCGAGAGACGGCGCGCCAGGGTCCAGGTCAGGATGAGCCCGGCGGATTCGGTGCCGGCGGCCGCCTCGGCGGGCGTCACCCCAAGCACCGGCCCGATGCCGTAGTAGATGATTGCGGCGGGCACGATGTGGGCGAGGCGCGCGAAGACCTTGCGCTCGATGACCCGGTCGTCCCAGGAGGAACGCGTTCGGGCCGCGACCCGCCTGATCGCGCCGTGCACGATTCTGGTGGTCACCCAGTCGACGATCCACGCGCCGGCCACGAGGATCACGAGCCCGGCGGCCAGGCTCAGCCAATTGTCGGGAAGGAAGGGCATTGGTTTGGTATTCGGCTCCCGCGCAACCTAGATCTTCTTGCGCAGCCAGTCCAGGACGAGGCGCAAGACGTACCTGAGAATCCGGGTCATGCAGGGCCGTCCTTATCGGTTGTCGAGTATTCAGCTGCCGGATGCCGGCATCACGATAAGGACGTGTACGAGAGGAGGGGGGTCAAGGGTTTGGCGCGCTGGACACCTCCCGCCTCGGGAAGCACGGTTCGGCTTCGGCCGCCGCTTCAGGATGGATGATGCGCTGGACCAGCCCGCCGGAGCCGTCGTCCTGCCACTGGAGCTGCAGCGGCGTGAGAGCGCGCTGGCCGCCGGCCTGGTTGGTTCCCAGCGAGTGGACGGCGTAGGGGCCCATCACCGTCTCCGTGGATACCGAAAACAGGTAGTCGCGAACGGAGGCGTCATCGATGTCCCCCGACGGGGTGAGCGTCGCCTCGACTGTCTCGGCAAGAAGTTCCACCGCTCCGAAGCCGCCGGCCGCGTGATAGCCGGGCAACGAGCCGTGCGCCTGCTGGTAGCGCCGAACGAACGTCTCGCTGTCGGCGATGAACCCGGTGGTGCGGACTGCGGGGGTCCAGGTCGTGGGAGCGGTCATGCAGCGCGCGAGGTCGCCAACGTCCTCCACGAACCGGGGATCGGCGGGGCCCAGAGAGAGGCTCGCCATGAGGGGAGCGTAGTCCGCCGAGGCCATCGCGCGGGTGAACTCGACCGCATCGTCATAGTATCCTCCGCCGATGAAGAGATCGCCTCCAGCGTCCCGCGCGGCCGCCGTCAGGCCCGAGTGATCCGCGCCGCCCACGGGATAGGATCGGTCCAGCACGATCGCCAGCCCGTTTGCTCCCGCGGCTGCCCGAATCCCTTCGGCCAGGGAGACGGGAAACCCGCTGTCCTCGTAGATCAGCGCCACCGTCCGCGCGCCGTGCCGCACGGCCAGCTCGACCGCGCCGCGAAACCGGGCCGGCCCCGGATCGAGCATCTGCACGCTCCACCGGCGGCCGCGATCGCTCCACACGCCCGGGGCCGACGCCATCGCCGCGATGAGCGGTCGGCTCGCCGCCTCGGTCACGGCCAGCACCGCCTCCGTGATCGGGGTGCTGAAGGGACCCAGCAGCACATCGATGCTGTCGGCGGCGATGAACTCCTCGTACAACCGAGCGGCGGTCGCGGGATCGCTCGCGTCGTCCAGGGTCACCAGGCGTACCTGCCTGCCGTCCAGACCGCCCATCTCGTTGAGCATCTCCACGGCGAGGCGGTACCCCCGGCCCATCTCGCCGGCCGACTGGGTGCGAATCCCGGTTTCGGAGACGGTCGCCGCGATCCTGATGGTTTCGGGTTCATCCACCGGGGCCACGGCATCGCGGCAGGCCGCCGCCGTCATGAGCATCCCCCAGAGCACCGCCAGACCCCGTGTATTCCGCATCTGTCGTTCTCCCGTCATTCGGCCGCGGGCCGGGCCCCCGCGAAGGAGCGTGCGCCCGCATCTGTGCTGACCGTCTCGTCACAAGGGTTGCGTCATTCACGGCGAATATGACGACAAAATGGCGGCGATCAAGGCCGGATTGATCCGCCCACGGCGGAGTCCGACATCCGGCCACGCAGGTGCTCAAAGCAAGAACCACGCCAGCGACCCGGATGACGTGAGAAGCGGCCGGACTCGGCCGTTGGATCCCAGGAAGTAGTGCCGGGCTACCCGATCAGTCTGCGCAGGGCGGCGATGTCGTCCTGGATCAAGCGCTCGATTTCGTCTACGCGCCTGTCGGCGTCAAGTGCCTCGATCTGCGCCTCGATGTCGCGGATCCTGCCGTCCGGATCGTACTCCTCGATCAGCGCCTCAATCTCTGCGATCTTGCCGTCGAGGTCGTATTCCTGAATCTGAATCTCGACCTCGCGGATCCTGCCGTCGAGATCGTACTCCTCGATCTGCTCTTCCAGGTCGGTCAGCCGCACCTCCAGGTCGCGGTCCGCGCGCTCGGTGGAATCCTGGTACGCCTGGTCAAGCGTCTCCAGGTTTTCACCCAGCTGTTGCAGGTTCTGCGACAATGCCTGCAGCGTCTCCCGCGCGGCGTTCGCTGCTTGAGGCCACCTCGCTCCCCGTGATGCTCCTTCAGAGTCGACCGCTTCCAATGATTGCGTCAGGTCCTGAACGTAGACTCCAGCAACGCCATGGATGCGGTCCAGAGCCTTCCAGACGGCGCCAAGTGATCCCTGAACGCGGATCGCGCGAGCCCTGGCGGAGGCCATTTGCGCGTGCAGCCCGGCAACGTGTGCCATGAGCGAAGCGATCTGACTTTGCAGCGTCGCAACATGCCATCGGTGAGATGCGATCCGTCCCTGCAGGGTCGCAATCCAACCCCTGTGGGTCGCGATCCGGCCGCGGAGGCCGGCTTCCCTGCCGCGGATCTGCTGCGCCTCATGCGAGCGTTGCACTACGATGAACATCCGGTCACGCCATTCCCGGGCCTCGGCATCGAAAGGCTGGGCCCGCCCGTCGATGCTCCAGTCGTATTCGAAGCCATCGGGACCCGATGTGATGACCAGCCGATGAATCCTTTCGGCCTTTGACTCCAGCAACAGCCAACTGGATGCGTCCATGCTCTCGACCGCCGCGCCTTCTTTGGTCATGACGACACCGCCACGGCTTCGCATGCAAAGCTGAATCCCGTCCACGGTTGTCCGGAGGGTCGTTGATTCGGGGTCCGGAATCACGCTGAACTTGCATTCGAGTGCCGGGCGGTCGATGGCTTCCGGCACCGCGGGCGCTGTGGCCACGGGCTGGGTTGCCGCACTCTCCGGGGGCTCTGGCTGTGGCAGGAGAGTCGCCGCCGGCGTCGGCTCTTGTGAAGGAGCACGGATGGCGCGGTCCTGCGCCTGCGCGTCGCTCGAGACTGTCGTCTCCACCTGGGGAGAGGGCTGCGCGTCCGGATCCCTCGGAACCGGATTGGCGCACGCGATCAGGAGGCCTGTCGCACCCATCACGGCCAGCGCGGCGCTGGTGCGGGCCGGGGAGTAACGCGGGCGATGTTGCTTCAGAATGGACATGATCCGGTTCTCCAGTTGCGAGCGCTGTACCATGCGGAGGGCCAGTAATGCCGCGGGATGGCCAGCTGTCTCCGACGCCAGCGAGAAGAGGTGTCGGGCGTATTCGGAAGGGCGTGTGCCCAGTGCCAGGACCTCCTCGTCGCAAGATCGTTCGCCGGCCACTGCCGACAGACGGACCGCCAGCCAGCCCAGGGGATGAAACCAGTAGCAGGCCGCCGCCGCGCGGCCGAGGAGTTGCCGCAGCGCGTCGTGTCGGCGGACGTGCACCAACTCGTGCGCCAGGACAACCTCGCGACGATCCGGCATCCAGTTTCCGGCCGAATACGGGAGCAGAATCACGGGCCGCCGCAGGCCACCGGTCATCGGGGTCGTCGCTTCCGCGCTCAACAGGACGCGCAGGTCGCCCTGGATGCGCATGCGCCGTCGAATCGAGTCGACCTGTCGCAGCCAGGACGGGTCTCGCACGGGGACCGCCTTACGAACCAGCTTCCGGAAGCGGAGGCCGCCGACTACCAGCGATGTGAGCGCGGCACCACAGCCCAGGGCCCAGATCAGGTAGGCGATGGCGGAGGGGGAAAGTGCGGCCGGGACGTCCATGGCTCCGGGCCGGGGCAGGCTCGATTCGACCGAAGACGAAGGGTTCCCAGCCGTGGAACGGTACGCGGCCGTGGAGCCGGTGATCCGCCGCGGGGACGCGGATGAGATGGATGAGCCGGGCGTCTCGCGCGCAGCACCTGTAGCCGCTGCTTCTTGCGCAGTCGTCTGGACGGAGAGGCGGTCGACCCCGGTGTGCCGAACCGGCAGAACGGGGACCGACCACGACGGGCCCAACAGGCTCACCACGGGCAGCGCCAGCAGCACGACGAACGTCGTCGTCCAGAGCAGGTGCAGGGTTCGGGCGGATCCCCGGCGCGCGAGCCACGCCACCAACAGTGCCAGGCACAGGACCAGCGTCGCCCGTGCAACCAGGCCGACCAGGCCGGCGGTGGCAATCGACAACCCGCTCACCGCCCCTCCTCCGCGGCTTCATCGATCATCGCTTTGATACGCTTGCGCTGGGCCGGGGTCAGATCGCCCTCGGGGAGCTTCAGGAGGGTGGCGACCGCCCCCTCCACGGAGCCGCCGAAGAACGTCGACAGTACGTGACGCATCGCGGAGCGGCTCGCTCGCGGGGCCGACGTGGTCGGCGAATAGACGTAGCGGGGTCCGTCCGGCTCGCGGGTCAGGTGCCCCTTGTTGATCAGGATGCGCAGGATCGAGCGGACGGCGGAGTCCGTCGGTGGGTCCGCCATGCGCTCCCGGATCTGGACGGCGGTGGCGCCGCCCGTCTCGTAGAGGATGTCCATCACCTGGCGTTCTCGTCGGCTCAGCGGGGGCGGTTCGCTCATGTGTGTCGCGCTCCGGGTGGTTGTTTCCGGAAACCGGACGGGTTGGTTCTGCGGATGCGGGTCAGGCCTGTTCTGCGGAAACGGGTCGAGGCGCCCGGTCGGGTGCCGACGATAGGAGCACCATGGGGCATGGCTGCTGAAAAATCAACATTACGTCTTTTCGTACCCTCCTCCAGGCGGAATTGATCCGCACCGTGCGGGCCATCTGGCACCCCCGGTCTCATCTCGGTCCGCAATTGCCTTCGACTTCCCGCCACGTTCAGCGATCGTGCCTCTTCGGGCATCTTCAGATCGAATCCCGGCCGACGGGTCGCCATCTCTCGCCACAAGCCGCGAAAGATGTGAGCTTGGGGCGAGCCACGGTGCGGCAACGCCAGTGGCGCCAGTCAGACGTGCACCTTCAGAGGAGCCGGCGAAGTGATCTCACTCGAGGGCAGGAACGCGATCGTCACGGGAGCGGCGAGAGGCATCGGGGCCGCGTGCGCGCTGGCGTTCGCGCGCCACGGAGCCAACGTGGTGCTCGGGGACGTGCTGGAGGAGGACTGCGCCCAGACCGCGCGCCGCATTCGCGACGAGACGCGGGCGTCTGCCGTGTCGATTCGGGCGGACGTGAGCCTGGAGCAGGATTGCGCCGGGTTGCTCGACGCCTGCACGGAGCACTTCGGGGACTGCGACATCCTCCTCAACAACGCGGGCATCATCGTGCCGGGATCGATTCTGGACGGCGCCGTCGAGGACTTCGACCGCGTGCTGTCGGTGAACCTGCGCGGCACCTGGCTGATGTCGCGGCTGGTGGCCCGGCACATGGTGGAGCGAGGCGTCAAGGGGGCCATCGTCAACATGTCGTCCACCAACGCGGTGGTGACGATTCCCAACCAGCTGGCATACGCGGTCTCGAAGGGCGGCATCGCGCAGCTCACCAAGGTCATGGCGATGGGGTTGGCGCCACACGACATCCGCGTG
The DNA here is from genome assembly GCA_965208255.1 of Longimicrobiales bacterium. Classification (GTDB taxonomy): domain Bacteria; phylum Gemmatimonadota; class Gemmatimonadetes; order Longimicrobiales; family Gaopeijiaceae; genus BD2-11. Next base: position 4,039,208 of record OZ242324.1, on the reverse strand, counting down.
AACGCCATCGGGCCGGGCTCCATCGCCACGAACATGCTGGACGAAGTGATGGCGGACGAGGAGGGTCGGCGGACGATCCTGTCGCGCACGCCGATGGGGCGGGTCGGAGAGCCCGAGGAGGTGGCGAGCGTGGCGGTCTTCCTGGCCAGCGACTACGCGTCGTACCTGACGGCCGAGACCATCTATCCGGACGGCGGGCGGCTGGCGCTGAACTACACGGTTCCGCTGCGCGAGGATGGCTGAGGGTTCCCGCAGGAGCCGGGAGGCGTCCGGCGGGTCACGCGCTTCGGGCATGGCACGGGTGCCAGGCGCTCGCGGGCGATTCCATGACGGAAGGGGACGGTGGGATGCCTGACGCCCCGGGCGCTTCAGGCGCGCGTCTCGCGATCGACATCGGGGGGACCTTCACCGATGTTGCGCTGGAGGCCGGCGGGCCTCCGGTCACCACCAAGGTGCTCACGACGCCCGCGGCTCCCGAGCGGGGGGTGCTGTCCGGAGTGCACAAGGTGCTGGAGATCGCCGGGGTGGCGCCTTCGGCGGTGCGGCTGGTCATCCACGGGACCACGCTGGCTACCAACGCGATCATCGAGCGCAGAGGGGCGCGCACGGCCCTGATCGTCACATCCGGGCATCGCGACGCCCTCGAGATGGCGCGCGAGAACCGCTTCGAGCAGTACGACATCAGCATCGACCGGCCCGAGCCCCTTGTGCCGCGCCGCCTCCGCCTGCCGGTGACCGAGCGCGTGGACCGGTACGGACGCGTGTTGGTGCCGCTGGACGAGGAGTCGGTGGGCGCGCTGCTGCCGGTGCTGGATGAGCATGGGGTCGAATCCGTCGCCGTGGGGCTCATTCACGGCTACGCCAACCCGGACCACGAGCGGCGCGTCGGGGCGATCCTGACATCGGAGCGCCCGGAGCTTGCGGTGACGCTGGCCTCGGATGTGTGCCCGGAGGTGCGCGAGTACGAGCGGCTCTCGACCGCCTGCGCCAACGCATACGTGCAGCCGTTGATGTCACGTTACCTGGAGGAACTGGCCGAGTCGCTCGCGGCGTCGGGGCTCGACTGTCCTTTCCTGCTCATGACCTCGGGGGGCGGCCTGACGACGCTCGATACCGCGATGGCGGCCCCTGTGCGGCTGGTGGAATCCGGTCCCGCGGGCGGGGCGATTCTGGCGAGCCACCTGGCGCGGCGGCTGGAGCTGGGCGACGTGCTCTCGTTCGACATGGGGGGCACGACCGCCAAGCTGTGCGTGATCGACGGGGGCCGGCCTCTGCAGTCGCGCGCCTTCGAGGTGGCCCGCAGCTACCGGTTCAAGAGGGGAAGCGGCCTGCCGGTGCGCATTCCGGTGATCGAGATGGTCGAGATCGGGGCGGGGGGCGGGTCCATTGCGGCCGTGGACGACCTCGACCGTATCCAGGTGGGGCCGGCCAGCGCCGGGTCGGAGCCGGGGCCGGCGGCGTACTGCCGGGGCGGGACCGACCCCACCGTCACCGACGCGGATGTGGTGCTGGGCCGCATCGACCCGGCTTTCTTCGCGGGGGGCGCGATCCCTCTGGACCGCGAGCGGGCGGCGGCGGCCATTCGCAACGAGCCGGGGGCGAAACTTGGGCTGGATGAGACGGAGGGTGCGCTCGGGATCAGCGAGATGGTGGACGAGAACATGTCCAACGCGGCGCGCACGCACGCGGTCGAGTGGGGCAAGGGGCTGGCCGGCCGGACCCTGGTGGCCTTCGGGGGCTCGGCGCCCATCCACGCCGCCCGTCTCGCGGACAAGCTCGAGTTGGACCGTTTCCTGGTTCCGGCCGACGCGGGGGTGGGTTCGGCCGTGGGGTTCCTGTTGGCGCCGATTTCCTACGAGGTCGTGCGCAGCCGCTACATGCGCCTGTCGGCGTTCGATGCCAAGGTGGTCCGGGGGGTCATGGAGGAGATGCGGAAGGAGGCGACCGCCGTGGTTGCGCGGGGCGCTCCAGGCGCCGAGACCACCGAGAGCGTGCACGCCTACATGCGCTACGTGGGACAGGGCCATGAAATCGGGGTGGAGGTGCCGGGGGAGGTGGTGGCGGGCACCGGTTCGGCGGCGGGTGACAGCTCCGTGGATGTCCTTCGGCGAGCCTTCGACCGGGCGTACCGGGCCGTGTACGGCCGCGTCATCCCCGGGTTGGACGTGGAGGTGCTGAGCTGGACGCTGGTGGTGACGGCGGATGGGGTGTGGGAGGGGGTGGGTGCGGGCATGGACGGAGATGCGTCGGTCCAGGCGGCGGCGGGCGGAGAGATGCGAATACGGGAACTGGCCGGAACGGCCTCCGGGGCGGGGTCGGCGGTGGGTCGGGACGCGGTCGACAGGAACTCACCCGAGGCGAAACCTCCCGGCGGCGTGTCTGGGACAAGCCCGTCCGGTGGCCTGCCTGAGGCAAGCACGTCCGGCGGCCCGGCCGAGGCGCACCCTTCGCATCGGCCGCCCATCGCCGGCCCTCCGCCCGCCCGCCGGGCCGAACTGGTCGACAGGGCGGAAGGGGGCCCGGTTGCGGCGGCCGTGCACCCCCGCGGCGGGCTGGGGGAGGGGGTGCGGGTCGAGGGACCGGCGCTGGTCGTGGAGACCCAGACCACCACGGTCGTCCCGGGGGGGTGGGGGGCGGTGGTGCTCCCCGACGGCCACCTCCTGGTGCGCAGACACGGGACGCCCGAGTCCGCCGTTCCCGGTACTGCATCCGAGCGCCAAAACCCCTTCCCTGAGCGTCCCGAACTCGCATGCGACCGCCCCGCACCCGACTCCGCGGCTGTCGCACCCGACTCTCCAGCTCCCGCGCCCGAATCCACCCACCCCGCAAGGGAACTCGACCGTCCCGAACCCACATCCCACCGCCCCGCCCTCTCCCTCCTCCAGGACCAGATCATGTGGAGCCGCCTCCTCTCGGTAGTCGAGGAGCAGGCCCGCACCCTCGTGCGCACGGCCTTTTCCACACCGGTCCGGGAGGCGGGCGACCTCTCCGCGGGCGTCTTCGACCTGTCCGGCCGCATGCTCGCCCAGGCGGTCACCGGCACGCCCGGCCACGTCAACGCCATGGCCGAGTCGGTGGGGTTCTTCCTGCGCGACCATCCCGTCCCGACCCTGGTCGACGGCGACGTCCTCATCACCAACGACCCCTGGGAGGGGACGGGCCACCTGAACGACTTCACGGTCGTCACGCCGGCCTTCGTCGCGGGACGCCCGGTGGCCCTCTTCGCCGCCACCAGCCACATCGCCGACGTGGGTGGCCGGGGCTTCGGCGCCGACGCCAACCAGGTGTTCGAAGAGGGCGTGCGCATCCCCATCGGATACCTGATGCGTGCCGGTCGCGTGGACGAAACCCTCATTCGCCTCATCCGCGCCAACGTGCGGGACCCCGACGTGGCCCAGGGCGACCTCTATTCCCTCGCCGCCTGCAACCGGACCGGCTGCGAACGCCTCGTAGCCATGATGGCCGAGTTCGATCTCGATTCCCTGGATCCGCTGGCGGAGATGATCGTATCCGCGTCCCGTCGCGCCATGCTGGAGCGCATCCGCGCCCTGCGTCCGGGCACCTACCGCCACCACATGAAGATCGACGGCTACGACCACGACCTCGACCTGGCCTGCGCCCTCACGGTCTCCCACGACGGCATCCGCATCGACTTCGACGGCACTTCGCCCATGTCCCCGCGCGGCATCAACGTGCCCCTCACCTACACGCGTGCCTACGCTTCCTTCGGCGTCCGCTGCGTGGTGGGCTCGGAGGTTCCCAACAACGCGGGATCACTGAGCACGATCTCGGTGGGCGCCCCGCTCGGGTCCATCCTGAACGCCCCTCCGCCTGCCGCCGTCGCCGCCCGTCACGCCATCGGCCAGATGCTGCCCGACGTGGTGCTTGGGTGCCTGGAGCAGGCCATGGAGCCGGGATCCGTCCCCGCGGAAGGCGCCTCTTGCCTCTGGAACCCGGTGCTGCTCGGAGGCCCGGGCCTCACCGGCGCCCACCCCTACGGCGGCGCCGAGCCCTTCGTCGTCAACCCCTTCCACACCGGCGGGACGGGCGCCCGCCCCGGCAAGGACGGACTCTCGGCCACCGCCTTCCCCTCCGGCGTCCGGAGCACGCCCATCGAAATCACCGAAACCGTGGCCCCGCTCATCTTCTGGAAAAAGGAGTACATCCCCGATTCCGGCGGGCCCGGCGAGTTCCGCGGCGGTCTGGGCCAGGTCATGGAGATCTCGCACGCCTCCGGCGAGCCTTTTGCCATCTCCAAGATGTTCGAGCGGGTCCGCAACCCGGCCCGCGGCCGAGCAGGAGGCCGCAACGGCGCCTTGGGGCGCGTTTACGTGCCAGAGGGGGAAGAACTCCGTGCCAAGGGCCGCGAAGTGGTGCCGCCCGATCACCGCATCGTGCTGGAGACCCCGGGCGGGGGCGGCCTCGGCGACCCCCGGCGCCGTTCCCGCGAAGTCGTCCGAGACGACGTGCTCGACGGCTACGTTACGGAAGCCGCTGCGAGGAAGGACTACGGACTCCACACTGGAGACGAGCCCGACTAGTCGTTGTTGCGACGCCACTTCGCTTAGCGATGGTCGCCCTGGCTTGGAGTGGTCCGCGGCATCGCTCGCCAAGCGTTGCCGAACGAGCGGCGGAGCAGACCTGGATGCTGGCTCCTGCGGTCACGCACTGTCGGGTTGCGGCGATCGTGCATGTCGACCTCTCGTGGCCGCGAATCCCCCTACCGCGGCGTGAAGTCCTCGTTCTCGCCCAGGCTGCGCACGAAGGCGGCCAGAAGATTTGCGGCGGCGTCGAGGTCGGCGACGCTGACGATCTCGTTGGGCGAGTGCATGTAGCGGTTGGGAACCGAGACCAGCCCGGTCGGCACGCCGGTGCGCACGAGATGGATGCCGTCGGCGTCGGTGCGGGTCGCGCGCGGGGCCGCCTGGATGGTGTAGGCGATGCTCTCGGCCTCGGCCACCTGCGTCAGGCGATCGAACACGACCGGGTGCGCTGCCGACCCCCTGCTGAGCACGGGACCACCTCCCAGCTCGTGCTCGCCCAGCTCCTTCTTGTTGATGGTCGGGGCGTCGGTGCTGAAGGTGACGTCGACCACCAGGGCGACATCCGGATCCACGGAATAGGCGCTGGTGCGCGCCCCGCCCCCCGAATAGCCGATCTCCTCCTGCACCGTGGCGACGGCCACCGCGCTCGCGGAACCCGGGGATTCCGCCAGCCGGCGCAGCGCCTCCAGCACCACGTAGGCGCCGATGCGGTTGTCGATGGCGCGCGACGCGATGCGGTCGCCGGCCAGCCGCACCAGCGACGCGTCGATCACCGCCGGATCGCCCACGCGCAGCCCCAGTTCCCCGGCGGCGTCGCGGTCTCCGGCCCCCACGTCGATCCAGAGATCCCGGACCTTGCTCGCCTGGGTCCGGTCCGACGCCTGCATGAGATGGATCGGCTTCTTGCCGACGACCCCGGGCACCTCCCCTGCGGCGCCGAGAATGCGCACCCGCTGGCCCACGAGCACCTGCGCATCCCATCCGCCGATGGTGTCGAAATAGAGGAACCCGTCCTTGTCGATGTGGGTGACCTGGAGGCCGATCTCGTCGACATGTCCGGCCATCATCACCCGCAGCCGGCCCTCGGGATTCACCGCGGCGAAGGAATTACCGGTTACGTCCGTCCACACCCGGTCCGCGAAGCCCTCGGCCTGTTGCCGCCAAACCCGCGCGGCCCGGACCTCGAAGCCGGACGGGCCGGGAGCGTTGAGAAGGCGTTCGAGGAAGTCGATCTCCTGGGTCATCGGTCCATTCCGGTCATCTATCGTCTCGCTTCTCGGGTTGGATGATCTCTCCGGGGGCCGGCCGGGATCGGGGCGCCTCATCATCGGGTTCCCTTTCGGACCCGAATCGTTCGCCCTTGGTCCCGAATCCCCACCCCGGCGCCCCCGCAGCCCCACGATGCGCCCCGCCGGCCCCGGGATGCGCCCCAAAGGTGGTCACGCGGATCGTGCCGTTGGCGAGCTGGCGCTCGATGCGGCGTTTCATGCGATCCTGGATCCAGCGACGGCTCGGGGGCAGGAGCAGGGAGAACCCGACGACGTCGGTGAGCAGCCCCGGGGTGAGCAGGAGCGCGCCGCCAAGCAGAATGCACAGGCCGTCCATGAGTGCCCGCCCCGGCACCCCGCCCCGCGTCAGCCGCTCCTGGAAGGAGAACAGCGCGCGCAGCCCCTCCCGGCGCGCCAGCCAGGCGCCGGCCACGCCCGTCAGCACGCAGAGGGCCAGCGTGGGCATAAGGCCGATCGCGCCCCCCAGGCGGATCAGGAGGAACAGTTCGAGCAGCGGGATCGCTACGAAAAGGAGCGCGAGCCTGGACAGTATCGACATGGGGCAGCTCTACCCCGAGCCGCCGACTCCGGTGCCACCGGGCCGCCTGCCGCGCACGGCAGCTTGATCGCAGCCGGAGCCTTAGCTTAGTTGCAGGTGTAGCAGCGCTCCCGTCCCAGTCTTCCCCCATCAGCCCGGATCCGGCATGGAAGAGACCTATTTCCGCAGGGGCTTCGGCCTCAAGAAGCAGGTCAAGCCCATCATCGATGCCGAGTACCACTCGCAGCTGGTGGATCGCATCCGTGCGCGCGGCTACACCGATGTCTTCGGCGACATCACCGTGCGCCTGGCGCAGGAGTTCGGGTTCTGCTACGGGGTCGACCGCGCCATCGACTACGCGTACGAGACCGTGAGCAAGTTTCCCGGCAGCGACATCTACCTGGTCGGGGAGATCATCCACAACCCGCATGTGAACCAGCGCATGCGCGAGATGGGCATCCGCTTCCTCTATCCGCGCGAGGACAAGAGCTTCGACTTCTCGCACCTGACCTCGAAGGATGTCGTCCTGATCCCGGCCTTCGGGGTCACGCGCCAGGACTTCGTCACGCTGCGCGAGATCGGCTGCGTGCTGGTAGATACCACGTGCGGCTCCGTCCTGAACGTGTGGAAGCGGGTCGAGAAGTACGCGCGCGATGGTTTCACGGCCATCGTCCACGGCAAGTACACGCACGAGGAGTCCCGGGCGACCGCGTCCCAGGTGACCCTGTACGACGGGGGCAAGTACCTGATCGTGCGCAACATGGAAGAGGCGGAGCTGGTGTGCGACTACATCGCCCACCGCCCCGGCAGCATGTCGACCGCGGAGCTCGGAGAGCACTTCCGCGAGAAGGCCACGCCCGGCTTCGACCCGGAGCAGGATCTGTGCAAGGTCGGAGTGGCGAACCAGACCACCATGCTGGCCAACGAGTCGCTGGCGATCGCGGCGAGAGTTCGCGCGGCGATGGTGGAAGGACACGGGGAGGAGTACGCCAGCGAGCGCTTCCGCTCCTTCGACACCATCTGCTCGGCGACTCAGGAGCGGCAGGACGCGGTCGAGGACATGATGGAACGCCCGCCGGACGTCATGATCGTGATCGGCGGCTACAACTCGTCAAACACCAACCACCTGGCGAGCATGTGCCGCGAGTACGCCGTGACCTACCACATCGAGGACGCGTTGTGCATCGACACGACGACGGGCACGGTGCGTCACAAGCCGGAGCTCGATCCGAACGCGGCCGAAATGGTCGCTCGCGACTGGCTCCCGGACGGACCCTTCGAGCTCGGGATCACGGCCGGCGCCTCCACCCCGAACAACAAGATCGGAGAGGCGCTTGCGCGCGTGCTGGAGATCCGGGGCGAGCTGCCGGGGCGGGAGGCGGCTGAGGGAACCGGGAACGGGGCGCGGTTGCCCAGGGCGTTGCCGCAGGCTCGGTCGAGGGTGCGGCCGCCGGCCAGCTGAATCGCGCACGCCAATGCCGCCGCTCCTGCGGCGGATGTGATTTGGGGGCTCGCCCGGAGAAGTTGCCCTAGATGTGAATCGCCCGTCCCAGCGCTGACAGCGCCCCTTCCGCCACCGCCTCGGAGAGGGTCGGGTGCGGGTGCATCGCCTTCTCCATCTCCTCGACGGTCGCCTCCAGGTGGCGGCCCACCACGAACTCGGCGATGAGCTCGGTGGCGCCCGGTCCCACGATGTGCGCGCCCAGAATCTCCGAGTAGCGCGTGTCGCGGATGACCTTCAGGAAGCCCTCCGAGTCGCCGGCCGCCAGCGCGCGTCCGTTGCCCACCCAGGGGAACCTGCCCACCTCGATGTCGTGGCCGGCTTCCCGGGCCTGGGCCTCGGTGAGCCCCACGGATGCCACTTCGGGGTGGCAGTAGGTGCAGTTGGGGATGTTGCCGTAGTCGACGCCCCCGTGTCCGGCTCCGGCGATGTGTTCTACCGCCACGATGCCCTCATGTGAGCCTTTGTGGGCGAGCAGGGGCGGGCCGGCGCAGTCGCCGATGGCGAAGATGCCGGGCACGCTGGTCTCCAGGTGCTCGTTGACCTCGACAAAGCCGTCGCTGGTGGTGGCCACCCCGGCCCTCTCCAGCCCGATGTCCTCGATGTTGGGGACGCGCCCGACCGCCGACAGGACGAAATCGGCCTCGAGGACGCGCTCCTTGCCGGCGCCGTCCTGGACCGTCAGCCGAACGCCGGAGTCGTGGATCTCGGTGTTCTGCAGGCTCGTGCTGGTGAGGATCTCCATCCGCCGGCGCTTGTAGCTGCGGGCCACCGCCTCCGAGACCTCTTCGTCCTCCACGGGAAGAATGCGGTCGAGCATCTCCACGACCGTGACCTTCGAGCCGTAGGCGGCGTAGATGTCCGCGAACTCGATGCCCACCGCACCCGCGCCCACGATCACCAGGTGCCCGGGTGCCTCCTTCTGGAAGAGGGCGTGGGTCGACGACCAGACGCGCTCACCGTCGATAATCAGCACGGGGATGTCGCGGGGCCGGGAGCCGGTGGCGATGATGACGCTGCGGCCGTGGTAGCGCTGCGCTTCGCCGTCGCCGTTCCGCACCTCGACGGTGCCTCCGCCGGCCAGTCGGCCGTAGCCTTTGATGTGCGTCACCCCGTTCTTCTTGAAAAGATGGCCGATGCCGCGCACCAGCCGCATGGCGACGTTGCGGCTGCGCTTCTGCGCGGGAGCCAGCTCCACCCCCATCTCGCCCAGCATGATGCCGTGCTGCTTCGCCTTCTTGAGCTGGCCGACCAAGAGCGCGCTCGACAGCAGAGCCTTGGTTGGAATGCAACCCACGTTAAGGCACACCCCGCCCAGCTCATCGTACTCGACGCAGGCGGCGCTCAGCCCGAGCTGGGCCGCGCGGATGGCCGCAACGTAGCCGCCCGGGCCGCTGCCGATGACGATCACGTCGAAATTTCTTGCGGCGTCGGTCACTTCTTCACCTCCGATTCAGTGCGGGAACCCGGAGAAGTGTAGGGGAGCCGGTGCGGGTTGCAACCCCCGTGCCCGGCTTCTTTGTATGCCGGGGCGCGCCGGTTATATTGCGCGTTCTTCGGGACGTGGCGCAGTCCGGTAGCGCACCTGAATGGGGTTCAGGGGGTCGCCGGTTCGAATCCGGCCGTCCCGATTTTTCGGGTCAAGAGTATTGCGGACACGACGTTAGTCCGTCCGGCAAGGAGCGACTCATGCGGCTGCACCTGAGTGTTCTCCCGGCTTTCCTCGCCTTGTTCCTCGGATCGCCCGCCCTCTCCTCCCTGGGCAGTTCGTCTCCGCCCCAGGCCAGCGCGGGCGCGGTTTCGGTCGGCTTCAGCCATGCCTGCACCCTGGGGGAGGACGGGGCCGCAAGCTGCTGGGGCACCAATGCCTACGGGCAGCTGGGCGATGGCGGCACGGCCAACCGCGCCGAGCCGGCCCCGGTGTCCGGGGGACTGACCTTCCAATCGATCTCGGTCGGGCATGGGCATGCCTGTGGGGTGACGGCCGACGGCGCCGTCCACTGCTGGGGCAGAAACGGCTACGGCGAACTGGGTGACGGGTCCACCACCAACCAGGCCGAACCGGTGCGTGCGGCCGGGGACATGACCTTCGAGGCGGTGGCGGCCGGCACCAACCACACCTGCGCGCTGACCGGCGAAGGCGATGCGTATTGCTGGGGCCTGAACAGTTCGGGCCAGCTGGGCGTGGCGGCCGGCGCTCCGAGCGGCACGCCGGTGCGGGTCGAGACCGACACCCGCTTCGAATCGATCACCGCCGGCGTCGACCACACCTGCGCGCTGGCCGGAAACGGGCGCGCCACCTGCTGGGGCTCCAACGACTTTGTCGAGCTCGGCGACAGCACCCGCGCTCTCGGCTCAGCCCAGCCGGGCGAGGTCGAGGGTCCGAGATACGACGTGCTTTCCGCCGGAAGCAACCGCACCTGCGGGGTCACCGGTGGCGGCGACGCGTACTGCTGGGGCAACAACAACTACGGCGTGCTGGGGGACGGCACCGAAGAGCGCCGCGGCGGGCCGACCGAAGTGGCCGGCGGGCACGACTTCTCCGCCATCAGTTCCGGCGGCGTGCACACCTGCGCGCTCACCGATGACGGCGAGGCGTACTGCTGGGGGCTGAACACCTTCGGCCAGCTGGGCGACGGCTCGACCACCAACCGCCTGGAACCGGTCGCGGTGGCGGGTGGCCACACCTTCGAGTCGATCTCGGCGGGCAACTACGGCACCTGCGCGGTTACCGCCGCCGGTGAGGTCTACTGCTGGGGCCGGGTGGCCGGGATGGGCGGCTACGAGGAGGGGGAGGGGGAGTCGACCGAGCCCACGCTCGTGGGCGGCGGGTCATCCTCCGGCGAGACGGGCTCAGGGGACACCGGCGATGCTCCCCACGAGAGCCGCCAGTGGGCCGCGCTGGCCACCTCCCTCGGCGCTCTCTCCGCGCAAACCCCTCCGCGCACGGTTCAGCCGGGAGCCCCGGGCGAGGACACGCGCGTGCTCGAGCCGGGCGAGCTCGACGGCACCGAACTTCCCCCGCATATGGAGGCGGATCTCCACTTCATGCGCGGCATGATTCCGCATCACGCCCAGGCGCTGGACATGGTGGAGCTGCTCCGGGACCGCACGTCCAACCCGCGGCTGCATCGGCTGGCTCTGCGCATCGAGATTTCGCAGCAGGACGAGATCGCGATGATGCAGCGCTGGCTGCGCGACCGGGGCGAGGAAGCCCCCCGCGATGGGGCTCACAATGCGCACCACGGCATGGGAGGCCATCTCATGCCGGGGATGCTCACCCCGGAACAGATGGCGCAACTCGCGGAGGCGCGCGACGACGAATTCGATCGCCTGTTTCTCGAATTCATGATCAGCCACCACGACGGTGCGCTGGTCATGGTCAGGGAGCTCTTCGCTAGTCCGGGAGCGGGACAGGGGTCCGCCATCTATCACTTCGCATCGGATGTCGAGGCGGACCAGGAGATGGAGATCCGGCGCATGCGCGCGCTCCTGGAGAGCGGCGACCGAGAGTAGTGGCTGGGCCGATAGCACGACGCCAGTCACCATGAGCACCGGCAACACCTGACACGCGCTCGCGGGCGGTTTGTGCTGCGGTTGAACCCGGAAACGGAGAAGAGGCACGATGAGGAAGAGGTCCGAGTTGAATCGAGAGATGGCGGGCATTCGGGTCCTGGGGCCGATGGTCGTGCTGGCGGCGTTGGCGATGCCCGCGGCCGCGGCGGCGCAGGCTGTTCCACCGGGCCAGCCGAGGCCCGAGGAACTCGCCGAAGTGCGCACCGACTCCCTGGCCGAGCCCCCGCTTCCCGCCTTCGACTGGGACATTCTGGATCCACGGGTGAACCTGGCTTCCGGCTGGCTAGACGCCGAGAGCGCCATCTGGAACCTGGAGCTGGTGGCGGCCACGCCCCGCCCGGAGGGCTTCTTCAATCCCGAGACGCCGCGCCAGGGCGCCGGGTTCTCCAACACGGACCTCGCCTTCCAGGGCAACTACCTCTTCCAGGGCAATTACAACGGCTTCCAGGTCTACGACATCTCCGACCCGTCCAACATCGAGTTGCACGTGGCGGTGGTGTGTCCCGGCGGCCAGGGCGACGTGTCCATCTACGGCGACCTGCTCTTCATGTCGGCGCAGGAGACCCGCGGCCGGCTCGACTGCGGCACCGAGGGCGTCCAGGACAGCGTCAGCGTGGAGCGCTTCCGCGGGGTACGGATCTTCGACCTGTCGAACCTGGAGGCGCCCCGGCAGGTGGCGGCGGTGCAGACCTGCCGCGGCTCACACACCCACACGGTCGTCACCGATCCCGGCGACGACGACAACGTGTACGTCTACGTCTCCGGCACCTCGGGCGTGCGTCCCGCCGATGAACTGCCCGGGTGCTCGGGGCTGCCCCCGGAGGAGGACGCCAACACCGCGTATTTCCGCATCGAGGTGATCCAGGTCCCGCTCGCGAACCCGGAAGACGCCCGCATCGTCAACATGCCGCGCATCTTTGCCGACCCGGAGACGGGCGAGTACGGCGGCCTCTGGCAGGGCGGCGACCACGGCGAGGGCACGCAGGACTCGCGCCTCACCAACCAGTGCCACGACATCACCGCCTTCCCGGAGATCGGGCTCGCCGCCGGGGCCTGCGCCGGCAACGGCATCCTGCTCGACATCTCCGATCCGGCCAACCCGGCGCGCCTCGACGAGGTGGTGGATCCCAACTTCGCCTACTGGCACTCGGCCACATTCAACAACGACGGCACCAAGATCCTGTTCACCGACGAGTGGGGTGGAGGAAGCCAGCCCCGTTGCCGCTCCACGGATCCGCCCGACTGGGGCGCGAACGCCATCTTCAACATCGTCGACGGGCAGATGGAGCTGGCCGGCTACTACAAGCTGCCGGTGCCGCAGAGCGAGGTCGAGAACTGCGTGGCCCACAACGGGGCCATCATCCCGGTGCCCGGACGCGACATCATGGTGCAGGCGTGGTACCAGGGCGGCCTGTCGATGCTCGACTTCACCGATAGCTCGGATCCCGTGGAGATCGCGTTCTTCGACCGCGGCCCGCTGACCGACGACGAGCTCATCACGGGTGGCTACTGGTCCACCTACTGGAACAACGGCTTCATCTACGGCGCCGAGATCACGCGCGGCCTGGACATCTTCCGGCTCGAGCCCAGCGAGCATCTCTCCCAGCACGAAATCGACGCCGCGAACATGGTGCAGGTGGAGGAGTTCAACGCCCAGCTGCAGCCGATGTTCAATTGGCCCGCCCATCCCGCCGTGGCGGGGTCGTACCTCGACCAGCTGGAGCGCGCCGGCGACATCCAGCCGTCGCTGCTGCAGCGATCGCGGGACGCACTGGCAGCCGCTGAATCGATGCCCGGCGCCGACGCAGCCGCGCAGCTGCGTGAGACTGCGGCCGCGCTGGACGCCAACGCCGCCGAGGTCAATGCGGGCGAGAGGCTGGGGGACGCAACCCGTCAGCGCTGGCTGGCCCAGGCGATGCGCGAGCTGGCCGCGTCGATGGATTGAGGTCGAAGGCTGCGCTTGAGTCCCAATCCGCGCCGTGCGATCGGCGTGAAGATGGTGTGGAAGTGGGGAAGGCTGCCTTGCATTCTCCTCGCACTCGCATGGGCCTGTGGGGAGCCGGCGGGCGAGGGGGAGACCACGCCTTCGGGTGAGACGGGAGACGCGCCTCTGCCCACCAACCTCTGGGTCGACGCCACCGACGAGCTCCTCCCGGCCACCGCCGAGTGGACCAACAAGGTCGAGCTGGCCGACATCGACGGGGACGGCCGCATCGACTTGCTGTTCGCGAACGGGGGCAACTACTCTGAGCCGGGTGAGCCCGAACTGAACCGGGCGTTCGCCAACCGCGGCCCGGGGCAGCCCTTCGAGGAGGTGACCGCCCGGGTGTTCGGCTCCACGCCGGACCTCGCGCGGGTCATCAAGGCGCGCGATCTCGACGGGGACGGCGATGCCGACATCTTTGTCGGAGCGACGTACCAGACCCAGAGCCGGCTCTTCATTGGGATGGGAGGCGGAGCCTTCGAGGATCGAACCGCGACCCACCTCCCCCAACTCCCCCTCAGCCTCGGCGACGCCGAGCCCGGCGACGTGGACCTGGACGGCGACCTCGACCTGGTGCTCGCGGACTGGGGTCCGGGCAACAACATGACCAACGAGGGAGGCCGCACCCGTCTCTGGCTGAACGACGGCGCCGGCCGCTTCACCGACGCCACGGAAGGCCGCATGCCGGCGACCCTGGTCCGCTTCTCCTGGGACCTCGAGCTGGTCGACGTCGACAACGACTTCGACCTGGACGTACTCGTGTCGTGCAAGCGCTGCACGGAGAGCCTGCTCTTCCGCAACGACGGAACCGGCACCTTCGAGGAGGACCCGCGTGCGCTGCCGCAGTACACCAACAACTACGAGTTCGAGGCCATGGATCTCGACGGCGACAAATTCCTCGACCTCGTGACCATCAACGACGGCGAGATCGTCGGCGAACGGGGCTCCAGACGCCGAGAGCACGTCTTCCGCAACGACGGCGAGGGCCGCTTCGTCGACGCGACGGACGCCTGGTGGCCCGATTCGGAGAACATCGGGGAGGACGACAACGTGGTCGCCTTCCTCGACTTCGATTTCGACAACGACGCCGACTTCCTGATCGGCTCGCTCAGCGGGCCCGACCGCCTGCTGATCAACGACGGCACCGGCCGTCTGCGCGTGGCGACGGAGGTTTTCGCAGGCGCGGAAACGCCTGGAACGCTGGGCATGGCCATCGCCGACCTGGACGGCGACGGCCGTATCGACGTGGTGCAGGCCCAGGGCGAGCATCCCACGGCCATCCAGGAGCGCATCTTCCTGGGGCGAGGGCTCGAGCCCTACAACGGCCTGCCCGTGGTGGGGATACCGGTGGACGTCCCGGACGGCGACAGCACGCTCGTTCTGGTCCGCATCCACGAGCGCAAGAGCCCGTCCCTCGCGGCGGAGTGGGAGAGCGTCGAGGTGACGTGGGAATCCGAAGACGGCGAAGGGACGGTCCCGATGCGCTGGTACGGCGAGTATCTGTGGCGGGCGCGGATTCCGCTGGAGGCGAGGACCTCGATCGTAGACGCGAGGGCTGCGGCCGGGGGCCGGACGCGTCTGGAACTGTTCCGTCGCGACTAGGGCGCGTCCGAGAGCCGAGAATGCGAGGAGATGCCGCCCCCAATCTGGGGCGCGCGCCGTCGAGAGATCCGGTATTCTTATGCGACAAAACCGATGACGTAGCCGCAAGGCCGCACGGCATCAGCCTGAGTTGGGACAACTGCCCCTGACAGCGCTGCTTGACTTGGCCTGATCGGGGCCGCGATGGAGGTCAAGCGCATGAAGCCCCCGCATCCGCTCACGCACCGCAGCGTTTCTCTCGCCATCGTCGCGCTGCTGTTCTTGTTGTCAGCCACCGCGCCGGCGACCGCCCAGACCACCGGTACCATCGCAGGCACGGTCGTGGGTTCGAACGGCCTCCCGATGTCGGGTGCGTTCGTGACGTTGACCGGTACCGCCGCGAGCCAGGAGAGCGTCACGGGTGCCGACGGCTCCTGGGCGTTCGCTGACCTGCCCGCCGGGGACTACGTCGTAGCGGCGATGCTGCCGGGTTTCGACACGGCGGAGCTCCAGGTCACGCTCACCGCGGACGCCGCGCAAACCGTCCAGCTGGTTCTGCAGGTCACCTATCTGTTCGACACGCTCAGCGTCGTCGCCGAGGAGCCCCGGATCTTCGCGCGCAACTTCGTCCCCGAGTCGATGCTCCGGCAGCAGTCGACCATCACCAGCGTGGCGGCGGTGGTGGACAACCTCCCCGGGGTGTCGGTCCAGGAGGGGGATGCGTACGGCTTCGACGACTGGTCGAGCAACGTTGTCGTGCGCGGCTTCCAGGTGACCATTAGCGAGGCGCAGATCGGGACCACCATCGACGGGTTTCCGAACGGCACCTCCGACTACTTCAGCGGCGCCAAGGCGAACCGGTTCGTCGACCCGATGAACCTCGCGAGCGTCGAGGTCTCGCAGGGCACCGCCGACATCGCCTCCCGGTCGGTCGAGGCGCTGGGCGGCACCTTCAACTACCTCACCAGCGATCCGGCAGCGGAGCGCACCTACACCGCGTCCGCCACCATCGGCGAGAACGGCGGCGAACGGTTCTTCATGCGGGTCGACACCGGACCGTTGCGCGGCGGAGCAACGCGCGCCTGGGTGGCCGGGGTGCGGCAGGAGGCGACCGACTGGGTGCATGGCTCGGCGACGAACGAACGGGAGCACCTCGCCGCGAAGCTCGTTTCTGCGCACGGGCCTCTCGATCTCACCAGCTACATCTCCTACGACGCGATTGACGAGGACAACTACCAGCGGCTCTACAGCGAAGCCGACTTCAGGGCCAACCCGCGCTGGGACCGGCTGGTTGGCGAATGGCCGGGGGTGCCGTACCTGAACCAGTTCTACCGGCGCGGCTGGCAGACCCGGCGCAACAACACGCTCGCCTACCTCAGGGCGGGCTGGGCGCAGAGCGAACTGAGTTCGCTGAGCGCGGGCGTTTATTTCCATCGCAACCGGGGCCGAGGCGACTGGCTGCCCCCGTACATCGTCGACCTGGTCGACGACCGCGGCGGACCGGAATCCGAGCTCGCCGGCAACGCACCGATCCGGGGCGGCGCGCAGCTTGGGCTCATCCGCTTCGTGGACGGCAACGGCATCGCCGTCGGACCCACGCCCGGCTGCACCTCCTCCTACATCTTCAACTACTACGGCTCGGGCGGCCCGGAGGTCGACCCGGCGTGCCACCCGGGGGCCACGGCGGTGCAGTCTTTCCGCCACAGCCACTACGGGAAGGACCGCGTCGGCCTGACCCTCGACGAAGAGTGGTCCGCTACGCTGGGCAGGGCCGGCAGCGCGCTCCGGGCGGGCGTCTGGTACGAGGGCTCGACGCGCCACCTCGGCCGCGACTGGCACCGCATGCTCGACCCCAGGCTCAGCCTCGAGTCGGACGAGCAGGCAAACCCTATCTGATTCACATCTGGTTGGGGTGATTGAACTTAGGGGAATCACTGACCCGATTCCCGCCATTGCGTTCCCGCCAATTGCGAAAGTCTCAGGCGCGAGCCCTCCGGCGGTTCTCCAGAGCCTTCCTGAGCTGTCCCTCGTCGGCTCGCTGGTAACATTGGAGGACCGTCTTTGCCTCCTTCCAGCCGCCGAGTTCACAGAGGACCTTGAGCGGCTGGTCCATCAGGTCGGAAGCAAACTTGCGTCTCAGCGAATGCCAGCCTCTCCCGCGCTTGGGTTCGAGCCCCGCGAGTCGCTCCGCCTTCTGCCACCAACCGCGCGCCTGACAAGAGCCTATACACCTCAACGGATCCTGCGGCGAGGGCAGCACGAGGATGCCCTTAGTGCTGGGGCCTCTTTCTCTCGCTTGGTCGAGAGCGGCGAGCGCTTGGGGGCTGACGGGCGTGCGGTGCTCATAGCCCGTCTTCTCGTTTTCGGCGCGCCAGCGAATGATCCCGCCCTCGCAATCGATGTCGGCCCACCGGAGCTTACGGATGGCGCCGATACGGTGTCCGGTCTCGTGCGCGAGCACGAGGGCGACATGGAACCGCCAGCCAACTTGGCCGGACACACGCAGAAGCGCTTGATACTCCTCCTCGGCCAGAACGATTCGGGCCGGGTTTTTCTGCCTGGGCGCCCTGAGTGCTCTCAGGGGATTCGCTTCAAGGAGCGGTCGGCCCCGTTCGTCCTTGGACCTTACAGCCCAGTTGAGCACGGCGATCAGGAACTTCAGGTCCTTTTCGACCATTCGGTCGGACACCGGCTTTCCGCTCGGACCGACACTCCCTGCCCGACGCTCCCGGATGAACCGGTCCCAGTCGCGCTGCGACAAGGTGGTTGGATCGCGGTTCGGTCCGAGGAAGCTGAGGAACATCCTCATCGCGGCCCGGTCGTGGTACTGCGACCGTCCGCGCTTGGTCGGCGTCACCTCCTCGCCGTAGATTTCAAAAAGCGTATCCAGCGTGAGCGGCTCGGGCTCTGCTTCCGCCTTGCCGCTGAGGATCGGGCTTGCGAACCCGGCGGCGAACTCGTCCGCCTGGCGCTTGGCTTTCACCCAATCGCGGTGACCCAGCGGAGCGCCTAAGGTCCAAATCACGGCAGGGAATCACGTAAGTCAAACTGGGACTGCACGATCTGCCATTCCTGCCGTTGAGCGGTGTCTGGTTCCATTTGCTCGAACTGTCCGGAATCACGGGGTTGATTGGCGGGAAGTTTCGGTAGTCTTCTCCGTGCAAGAACCTGTGTCCCCCCGTGGTTGTGTCCGGTACGGTTCAGAAGGTGAAGTCGAGTGCAAGTCTGAGTCCGAGGTTGGGGTCTTGTCCGGGTAGCTGGCTGCGCGAGCCTTCGATGCCGAGCCGGAGCAGTTGGTTGACGCCATACCGGGTACCGAGCGACAAGGAGCGGTTGCGGCCGTGGGAGGAGAGGCGTGTGTAGCTGTCGAGCGCTCCACCGCCGCCGGAGTTCTTGAGTGCGTATCCGGCTTCGGCGTCGAAGTGCCATTCCCGGCTGTGCAGCCCGTTAGGCGATACAGCCTGGAGGCCACGCCCGTCCATGAATCCGTGGATGCCGCTCTGGTCGCGCCCATGCCCGGGGCTGATCGCGAGCCGGAACCCTTCGCCCCGTGTTCCGGGATCGAACGCGAGCCGCAGCGCGGCGCCCCATTCGCGGTGCCGGCCGGATCCGAGGGCGAGCCTGCCCCGGAGGTCGAGGTCGAGCCCGTGGCCCGCGTATCCGACCGAGGCTCCGGTCTCGGCGCCGCCGCCGGTGTCGGCGTCCCCGGCGTCGTAGCGGGCACCCGCCTGGGTGGCGAGCTTGAGGCCGCTTGCCGTCCATGACGCTTCAAGCAGCGCGCGTGCGCGAGAGGCCGATCCTTCGCCTCCTCGATCGCTGGCGCGCATGCCGACGGTGAACGCGTCGCCGGTGAGCGCGAGACCGAACGCGCCGCTGCGGGCGAGCGGCACCCTGACGCCGCCCGCGAGCATGCGGAGCGACGCGCCGGTGTCGCCTTGGCGGTCGTCGTCCGCGACATCTCCGCTGCCGTATCCGCCCATGGCCCAGAGACCGATCCTGGGCGACGGCTGGAGGAACAGGTAGGGGTGGATGCTGTTCATGGCGTGTCCGAGCGATCCATCGACGGAGCGGTTGCCGTAGTCGAGGTCGCCGTCGCTGCGCATGAGCGACACTCCAAGCAGCCCGGAGGAGCCGATGCGCGCGTCGGCGCCGACGGTGAGCGCGCGGAGGCCGCCGTCGTAGTCGATGCCGGGCTCGCCCCGGAACGATTGCGTGGAGCCTTCGGCCCAGAGCCCGAACCGTGGCCGTCCTTGTGCGGCCTGCGCCCCGAGGCCGGTGGCGAACGAGACGCGGGGCAGCAGGCGCCCGGCGACTTCGCGACCCGTGGGCAGTTCGAGCGACCCGGAGCGTCGTCGCGCCATGTCGGCGGACGAGGATGTGCCGAGCGGCACCCCGGCGAGCGAGGCGAGGGTGCCCGCGGCGCTTCCGGCCCACTCTGCCGCGGATCCGGGTATGGGAGTGCCGGACCCTCCCCGGCCTGGCCGCATGACCGCATCGATGCGCGCGCCGACGGCTTGGCGCGCGCCCTCGGCCACGGCGCGCCCGAAGACGGCGAGCCCGACCTCGAACGCCTCGTCCTGGAGCGCGCCGGTGTCTCCGACCGCGATGTCGACCGTGGCGGAGGCGACGGTACCGGCGCTGACGGCTTCGGGCAGCGCGCCGAGCCCGAGCGCCAAGAGGCCGCGCTCGGTCCCGGCGGGGACATCGAGCATGAACGCCGCGAGCGAGTCGCCGGGCTCGAACACGACCGAGTCCGGCACTGCGGGTTCTGGAGAGATGGCTTGCTCAACCGCGAGGGGCACGGCCACCCTTCGGTCGGCGGCGGGGCTCACCCGCAGCGTGATCTCGGTCACCGGTCCACCTGCGACCGCCACGTACTCCGCCTGAGCGTACTCGACCTCAAGTTCGACCGGTGTACCGTCTTGGGCTACGGACCGCGAGGCCCGGTCCCCGGCGGTCGCCGCGACGATGATCCGCGTGGTGGCCGGCACGCCCACGGCCACCCCGTCCGGCAGGGTGCCGAACCGGACCGCGAGCGTGTCGGAGGCCGAGAGCCCGGCGGTGCCGACGGCCACGGTGGCCGAACTCGCTCCGGGCTGGAACGTAGCGGTGTGGGTGGAGCCACCGGCCGCCACCTCGATCGCGAGCGCCGAGGAAGCTGCGGGCGACAGGAGCACGGCGACATCGGCGGATGCGCCCGGCGCGGCGGTGTAGCTGTCCGCGCCGAACGAGACGACCGGCGTCGAGGCTCCGACGACCGCAACGGCCGCGCTCTCGGCGCGCTTGCCCGGACCGTGGCCGTCGGTGTAGGTGAACACGGCGCGCAGGTACTGGCCCCGGTCGGCTGCGGTCGGGGTGTAGAAGCGCCTCGCCGCGCCCTGCACGACCATCGTCCACGTGGCGCCGTCGGGCGAACGCTGCCAGGTCCGCATCTTGCTCCGCTCGACCGAGCGGTCCTGGTCCATCAGCGTCGCGGTCAGCCGCACGCCCACCCGCGCCACGTCCGCGCTCAGCGCGATCTCGCCGGGATCGTCCGCGTTCGTCATCCGGATCTTGACCGATGCGGTGTCGGCAAGCTCGCCGTCGCTGGCCTCGACGCGCACCGCGAGCAGCGTGTCGCCGCTCTCGTAGTCGAGCACCGCGCCGTCGGCCACCGTGATCTGGCCCGTCGCCGCGTCGATCTCGAACAGGGCCTCGTCTCCGCCCGAGGCCAAGCTGTAGGACAGGGCGGTGTTGTCCGGGTCGGTCGCCGCGACCGGCGCGCCGACCTTCGTGCCGCCCGCCGAGTTCTCCGGCACCTCGCGCTCGTACACGGCGGCGAACGAGGGCGCCGCGTTCGCGGCCAGCACCTTCACCGGAGCGCTCGCCGCCCGCTTGTCCGGTCCATGGCCGTCGGTGTATTCGAACACCGCGCGCAGCCACCGGCCCTCGTCGGTCGTCACGGGCGTGTACCTCCGGCCCGAGGCGATGTCGTTCCACGAGTTGCCGTCCGCCGAGCGCTGCCACTTGCGCTTCCTGCCCGCGCTGCGCGCGCCGTCCTCGTCCGTCAGGTCCGCGGTCAGCTCGACGCCCACCCGCGCCACCTCGGGGCTCAGCGTGACCTCGCCCGGATCGTCCGCGTCGGTCACCCGGATCGTGACCGAGGCCGTGTCCGCGAGTTCGCCGTCGCTCGCCTCGACGGCCACCGTGAACAGCGTGTCGCCGCTCTCGTAGTTCAGCGCCGCGCCCACAGCCACCTTGATCCGGCCCGTCGCCGCGTGGATCTCGAACGGCGCCTCGTCCCCGCCGCCGACGATGCCGTAGACCAACTCGTCGCCGTCGGCGTCGCTCGCCCTCACGGGCCTGCCGATCTTCGTGCCGCCCTCCGAGTTCTCCGGCACCTCGATTTCGTAGGTGTCCGCTTCAAAGGCGGGCGCCGCGTTCGCCGCCAGCACCTTCACCGGCTCGCTCACGGCCCGCTTGCCGGGACCGTGTCCGTCGGCATAGGTGAACACCGCGCGCAGCCACCGGCCCGCGTCGGCCGTGACCGGGTTGTACATCCGGCCGGTGCCGATGTCGTTCCACGAAGTGCCGTCCGCCGAGCGCTGCCACTTGCGGTTCCTGCCCGGGCCGCGCACGCCGTCCTCGTCCGTCAGCGTCGCGGTGAGCTCGACGCCCACCCGCGCCACCTCGGGGCTCAGCGTGAGCACACCCTCCTCGTCCGCGTTCGTCACCCGGATCGTCACCGAGGCGATGTCCGCCAGTTCTCCGTCGCTCGCCTCGACACGCACCGTGAACTGCGTCTCGCCGCTCTCGTAGTCGAGCGCCGCGCCCTCGGCCACCGTGATCCGGCCCGTCGCCGCGTCGATCTCGAACGGCGCCTCGCCTCCGGTAATGAAGCGGTACCCCAGTTCGCCGCCATCGTCGGTGGCGGTCACCGGCTCGCCGACCGCCGTTCCGGGAGCCGAGTTCTCCGGCACCTCGCGCTCGTAGGTCTCCGCGTCGAACGACGGAGCCTTGTTCGCCGCCTCCGTCGTGCCCTCGCCCGGCTCCGACCACGCGCCCGCGCCCTCCGAACTCTCCGCGCGCACCTGCACCTGGTACGTGGTTCCCCCATTCAGATCGGTGATCGTGTGCGCCGAAACCGCGCCCAGCGCCGACACGTCCGTCCAGTCACTTTCCGCCTTCGCGCGGTAGCGTAGATCGTAGCCAGTGATCGCCGGCCCCTCGTTCTCCGGCGCGCTCCACGACACCGCCACCTCTTCCGTGCCGCCCGTCACCACCGGCGCGTCCGGCTTGCCCGGCGCGGGCACGTCCGTCACCCGGATCGTCACCGCCACCGTGTCCGCTCGCGTCCCGTCGCTCGCGACCGCCTGAACGACGTAGGAGTTGGATTCGCCCTCGTGGTCCAGCGCCGCACCCTCGGCCACCCTGATCTGGCCGGTCGCCGCCACGATCCCGAACGGCGCTTCCTCTCCGCTCGAGAGGAGGCTGTATGCCACGTCGTCGCCGTCATCGTCGGTGGCCGTCACCGGCTCGCCCACCGCCGTGCCCGCCGCCGAGTTCTCCGGCACCGACCGTTCGTACGCGTCCGCATCGAACGACGGCGCCCTGTTGGCCGTCTTGGCCGTCCCCTCGCCCGGCTCCGACCACTCGCCCGCGCCCTCCGAACTGATCGCGCGCACCTGGACCTGGTACGTGGTTCCCCCATTCAGATCGGTGATCGTGTGCGCGAGCACAACGCCCAGCGCCGTCGGGGCCGTCCACTCGCCACCGCTCTTCGTCCGGTGCCGGATCTCGTAGCCGGTGATCGCCGGCCCCTGGTTGGCGGGCGCGCTCCATGACACCGCGACCTCCTCCGTGCCGCCCGTCACCGTCGGCGCGTCCGGCTTGCCCGGGGCGGGCACGTCCGTCACCCGGATCGTCACCGCCGCCGTGTCCGCACGCGTCCCGTCGCTCGCGACCACCTGAACGACGTAGGAGTTGGATTCGCCCTCGTGGTCCAGCGCCGCACCCTCGGCCACCGCGATCTGGCCGCTCGCGGCGTTGATCGTGAACGACGCCTCATCCCCGCCCGCCAGGAAGCTGTACGCCACGTCGTCGCCGTCATCGTCGGTGGCCGTCACGGGCTCGCCCACCGCCGTGCCCGCCGCCGAGTTCTCCGGCACGGACCGCTCGTACGCGGCCGCATCGAACGACGGCGCCCTGTTGGCCGTCTTGGCCGTCCCCTCGCCCGGCTCCGACCACTCGCCCGCGCCCTCCGAACTGATCGCGCGCACCTGCACCTGGTACGTGGTTCCCCCATTCAGATCGGTGATCGTGTGCGCGAGCACAACGCCCAGCGCTGTCGGTGCCGTCCACTCGCCACCGCTCTTCGTCCGGTGCCGGATCCCGTAGCCGGTGATCGCCGGCCCCTCGTTCGCGGGCGCGCTCCACGACACCGCCACCTCTTCCGTGCCGCCCGTCACCACCGGCGCGTCCGGCTTGCCCGGCGCGGGCACGTCCGTCACCCGGATCGTCACCGCCGCCGTGTCCGCACGCGTCCCGTCGCTCGCGACCACCTGAACGACGTGGGAGTTGGATTCGCCCTCGTGGTCCAGCGCAGCACCCTCGGCGACCGCGATCTGGCCGCTCGCAGCGTCGATCGCGAACGGTGCCTCATCCCCGCCCGCCAGGAAGCTGTACGCCAGGTTGTCGCCGTCATCGTCGGTGGCCGTCACGGGCTCGCCCACCGCCGTGCCCGCCGCCGAGTTCTCCGGCACCGACCGCTCGTACGCGTCCGCGTCGAACGACGGCGCCTCGTTCGCCGCCTCGGTCGTCCCCTCGCCCGGCTCCGACCACGCTCCCGCGCCCTCCGAACTCTCCGCGCGCACTTGGACCTGATACGCCGTTCCTGCTTCGAGTCCGGTGATCGTGCGCGTCAACACCGCGCCCAGCGCCGACACGTCCGTCCACTCGCTGTCCGCCTTCGCCCGGTGGCGGAGATCGTAGTTCGTGATCTCCGGCCCCTCGTTCTCCGGCGCGCTCCACGTCACCGCCACCTCTTCCGTGCCGCCCGTCACCACCGGAGCGTCCGGCTTGCCCGGCGCGGGAACGTCCGTCACCCGGATCGTCACCGCCACCGTGTCCGCCAGCGTCCCGTCGCTCGCCCGGACGCGCACGGCGTAGGCGGTGGTCCCGCTCTCGTAGTCCAGCGCCGCACCCTCGGCGACGGTGATCTGGCCGCTCGCCGCGTCGATCCCGAACAGCGCCTCGTCCCCGCCCGCCAGGAAGCTGTACGCCAAGTCGTCGCCATCACCGTCGGTGGCCGTCACCGGATCGCCCACCGACATCCCGGCCGCCGAGTTCTCCGGCACCGACCGCTCGTACGCGTCCGCTCCGAACGACGGTGCCCCATTCGTCACCGTCAACCAGAACCCCTGCAACCCCGTCCCGCCGTGCCCGTCGTGCGCCTTCGCCGTCACCACCACGCGCCCCCGCGATTCGCCCACCACCACAAGCTCCACTCCCTCCACCGACACGTCCGCCACCGTCGTGTCCGGCGCGGCCCCCGCATACGTGAGCGTGTCGCCGTCGGTATCCCGGAAATAGTCCGACAGCGTCACCTCAAAGCGCTCTCCGGGAGCGATCGTCCGCGGCTGGATCCTGCCCACCGCCACCGGCGGGTGGTTCGCAACCTCGACCTCGAACGCCTGCTGCGCCGTCCCGCCGTGTCCGTCGTCCGCCGTCACGGTCACCGTCGTCGACTTGCGCGAACTGCCCTGAAGCGTCACCCGGCTTCCGCTCACCCTCACCGTCACGACTCCATCGACCGACGCCCACGCACTGTAGGTGAGAGCATCTCCGTCGGGATCGTCGAACGCGCCCGACACCTCGACCGTCGTCGTCACGCCCCGGTACGCGACCGCTCGATCCAGCGAACCCACCGGCTCCGGCGGCCGGTTCGGCACCGTCACCGTGAACTCCTGACTCGCCGAACCCCCGCGACCGTCGCGCGCCGTCACCGTCACCCGCGACTCGCCATGCAACACACCCGTCACCGTCACTTCGCTCCCGCTCAGCGCCACCGTCGCCGCTGCCTCGTTCGACGACTCCGCCTCGTAGGTCAGCGCATCGTCGTCCGGATCGCTGAAGTGCGCCGACACGTCCACCACCTCCGTCTCGCCCGCCGCCACCGTCAACGCCGGTATCGCGCTCACCACCTCCGGAGCCTCGTTGTCCGGTCCCACCGTCACGCCGAACTCCTGGGCCGCCGTCCCGCCGTGCCCGTCGTCCGCCGCAACCGTGACCTTCGCCGTGCCCACCTTCAGCGCCTCGTAGCTCACCCGGTCCCCGTCCACATCCACCGCCAGCACGCCGCCGTCCGAGGAGGTGGCCGCATACGTCAACGCGTCGCCCTCCGGGTCCGTGAAGCGGCCCGACACCGACACGCTCCCCGTGTCCCCCTTTGTCACCGTCAACGCCGCGATCGCGCCCACGGCCTCCGGCGCACCGTTCGGCACCGTCACCGCGAACGCCTGCGACACCGAACCCCCGCGACCGTCCCGCGCCGTCACCGTGACTTGCGACTCGCCCCGGAACACCCCCGTCACCGTCACATCGCTCCCGCTCGCCTTCACCGTCGCCGCAGCCTCGTTGGACGACATGGCTTCGTAGGTCAGCGTGTCGGCGTCCGGATCGCGGAAATGGCCCGACACGTCCACCACCGCCGTCTCGCCCGCCGCCACCGTCAGTGCCGGAATCGCGCTCGCCACCTCCGGTGCGGCGTTGCCCGCCTTCACCGTCACCCGGAACCCCTGGGACACCTCCGCGCCGTACGGATCGCGGGCCGTGACCGTCACGTCCGCGGTCCCCTTCGACACACCCCCGACCCATACCGTGTCGATGCTTACCGAAACCGTGGCCACGGTCCGTTTCGACGACGAGGCCGAGAACGTCAGCGCGTCGTTGTCCGGATCGCTGAAGTGCGACGACACCACCACCGCCTCCGATGCTCCCGCCACCACCTCGCGAGCCGGAATCGCGCTCTCGATCTCGGGCGCGTTGTTGGTCGGAGGCGGGTCCGACACCGTGACCCGGAACTTCTGCGCGACCCTCGCCTTGCTCGGATCCCGCGCCGTTACCGTCACGTCGGCAGTCCCTTTCGCCACGCCTCGGATGAACACGGTGTCGGCCCGCACCGACACCGTGGCCGCGTTCCGGTTCGACGATGTGGCCGAATAGGTCAGCGCATCGTTGTCCGGATCGCTGAAGTGCGGCGACACCACCACCGTCTCCGACGCCCCCTTCACCACCCCCTGCGGCGGGATCGCGCGCTCGATCTCCGGAGGGCGGTTCGTCGGAGGCGGGGTCGTGACCTTGACCGTCACGGCGGCGGTATCGGCAAGTCCCCCCGAGTCCGTCGCGAATGCCCTGAGCTTGTGGGTGTCGGCCGGCACCGGGGCAACGGCCACCGTGATCACGCCGCTCGCTCCTCCAACCTTGAACCGGCTGGTGTCCGACAGAGCATAGGTGATGCGATCCCGGTTGCCGTCCGTCGCCGCCACGGTACCAACCACATGGCCGACCGACACCGTGTCGTGAACCTCCCACGAATAGCTCGCCCGACCGAACACCGGCGCCACGGCCTTCGGTGGACGATTGGTCACCCCGACCGTCAGCCTCGCCGAATCCGTATCGTGTCCGTTGCTGTCCCGCACCCTCACCGTCATCACGTACGTCTTCACGCCCAGCGAGCCCGTCACCGTCACCCGGCCGCTCGACCGCCCGATCGAGAACGGCGCAGCGTCCGCCCCGCTCAGCTCGTATCGCAGCGACCCGCAGTCCGAGCCGTCCGCCCGGCCCCGCACCGTCCCCACCACCGTCTCGTCGCTGTACACCGCGAACCTGTGATTGGCCAAGCCCACCGTGCAGTCGGGTGGGAGAACCACCCTGTTGACCTTGATCTTCACCTCGGCCGTGCCCTTCGCACCGACGGAATCCTCCGCCGTGGCGGTGAGCGAATAGGTGTTCGCCGGCGGCTGCTTCTTGACCTCGATCCACCCCGTGGACAGGTCGATCTCGAAGTAGGACGAACTCGACAGCGAGTAGTCCACCCGCCCGCGCTCAGGATCCGTCGCGCGTACGCGGCCCACCCTGGCGTTCACCGAGACCGTGTCGTCCGTCGTGAAGGAATAGCTCTTCCGATCGAACTCCGGAGGCTTGTTCGGCGGCACCACCTTGTTGACCTTGATCCTCACCGCCGCCGTGCCCTTCGCACCGACGGAATCCTCCGCCGTGGCGGTGAGCGAATAGGTGCCTTCGGGCGGCTGCGCCTTGACAGCGATCCACCCCGTCGACTCGCCGATCTCGAAGTAGGACGAATTCGACAGCGAGTAGTCCACCCGTCCACCCTCAGGATCCGTGGCGCGCACGCGGCCCACCCTGGCGTTCACCGAGACCGTGTCGTCCGTCGTGAAGGAATAGCTCTTCCGCTGGAACTCCGGTGGCTTGTTCGGCGGCACCACCTTGTTGACCTTGATCGTCACCGCCGCCGTGCCCTTCGCACCGACGGAATCCTCCGCCGTGGCGGTGAGCGAATAGGTGCCTTCGGGCGGCTGTGCCTTGACAGTGATCCACCCCGTCGACTCGCCGATCTCGAAGTAGGACGAACTCGACAGTGAGTATTCCACCCGTCCGCCCTCAGGATCCGTCGCGCGTACGCGGCCCACCCTGGCGTTCACCGAGACCGTGTCGTCCGTCGTGAAGGAATAGCTCTCCTGCTCGAACTCCGGTGGCTTGTTCGGCGGGACCACCTTGTTGACCTTGATCGTCACCTCCGCGGTGTCCTCCGCTTTGTCGGAATCCTCCGCCGTGGCGGTGAGCGAATAGGTGCCTTCGGGCGGCGGCTTCTTGACCGCGATCCATCCCGTGGACACGTCGATCTTGAAGTAGGACGAACTCGACAGCGAGTAGTCCACCCGTCCGCCCTCAGGATCCGTCGCGCGCACGCGGCCCACCCTGGCGTTCACCGAGACCGTGTCGTCCGTCGTGAAGGAATAGCTCTCCTGCTCGAACTCCGGAGGCTTGTTCGGCGGGACCACCTTGTTGACCTTGATCGTCACGCTGTCGGAGTCGGTCGCACCGTCGTTGTCCGTGACCGTCAGCGTGAACGTGTAGGACTTGTCTGCGCCCGTCGTCGGCGCCGTGAAATACGGCGTCGAGGTTTTGCCATCCGTCAGCGCCAGCGGACCCGTCCACTCCCACTCGTCAATTGTCCCGTCGGAGTCGGTGCTGGCCGTGCCGTCCAGATCCACCCGATCGCCCTCGTCCACCGTCTGGTCGTCTCCCGCCTTGGCGTCCGGCGGATCGTTGGGGGGCGGGACCGTCACGGTGAATGTCTGCTCCGCGTAGAGGTCGCCCGAATCTGTCGCCCTCACGGTCACGTCCGCGCTCCCCACCTTCAGCCCCTCATAGGTCACCTTGCTCCCGCGCACGCTGACTCCCACCACGCTTGGCTTCGACGAGGAAGCGGTATACGTCAGCGCGCCGTTTTCCGGATCACTGAAGTACGAAGACACATCCAGCGACCCGCTCTTTCCCTTCTCGACCGTCCCGTCGGGAATCGTGCCCACCGTATCCGGCGCGCCGTTCACCACGACGATCACGTTGACGCTCGCGCTCCCCCCGCAGTCGTCGAGCACGCTGACGGTCAGGTGATAGCTGCCTTGGGACAGGGTGGCCGTCGTCGAGATCTCGGCCGTCAATACGTTGATCTTGAACTTGTTCCGTCCCCCGCCCAGCGAGTAGACCGCGAGGCTGTGCGTGTCGGCAGCCACCGTGCCGATCACCGTCCCGGAAGACACCGGCTCGTTGAGCCGGAACACGGTCTGGATGTCGGGCGGAAACCGCACGCTGCACTCGATGAACGCGGACTGCGGTTTCGGGTCGACGTTGACGGCACCTTCCGTCTCGGTCCGCGCCGAGGAGTAGGGCAGACCCAGCGACACATAGAAGACCTCGACGGCCTCCGTGTTGTCGTCCTTCAGGGTCTGCACCTCAATCCGCTTCGACGTCTCGCCCGGCCGGAACGAGACGACCTCGTCCGCCGCCGTGTAGTCCCGACCCGCCAGGGCCGTCCCGTCGCTCGTCCACCAGTGCACCGAGACCCGGTCCGCCACGGGCGTCGACATCGTCATGGTCGAACTCCACGCGGACCCCTCGCCGATGGTGTCCGGCACGGCCGTGAGCGAGATCTTTACCGATCCGTTGTCCGCGATGGTCGCCGTGGCTGCCGTCTGATCCACCACCAGCGTGCCGGGGCCGGTCGCGCCGGTGAGCGTGAGCACCACGGTCTCGCCCTTGTCGAGGATCCCGTCCTCGAGCGCTTCGAGCGCGATCCGCGCAACGCTCTCGCCCTGGGCCACCGTCGCTTCACCGGACAACGCCGTGTAGTCCTCGCCCGCTGCGGCCGTGCCGGAAACCGAGTATCGGACCGTCACGGCCCCGGCGGCGGTGCTCCCCGCCACCGCCACCACGAAGTGGCCGGTCGTGCTCTCGGCCACCGTGCCGCCCTCGGGTGCCGCGAGTGTCACCCTGAGCGTGTCGGACGCCGCCGAAGAGTCGGAGAGTCCATGCACGCCGCTCGGCGAGGCGGCGGCCAGCAGAAGACCGCATGCCGCCGTAAGGAGGAATCGCGCCGTTCTGCGGTGCGGGGGCGGAGTCTCCGCATCCGACCGGAGACGAAGTTGTTGGGTGCTGAGGCGGACGGGAGGTAACGATTTATGCGGAGTCATTGCGCAAGGGGGTCCTTGAGACAGGAGGCAGCGGAGGGGGGTGTGGCCCGAGACGGCCGAGAGAGGCAGCACGAAGGGTATCAGGAAACCCCGAACATTCAAGGGGCGCGGGAGACTCGGACGCCATGGACGGGACCAACGGCTGCCCACGCGCACCGAAAAGGTGGGCTACGCGCTCAGGGCCGGATTACTCTCACGACCTTGCCGTCCCTGTCCACCACGACTACCGGGCCGCCCTCGATCACGTCGGCGGCGAACAACTCCGCATCGGCTCCCTCCGCATCGGCAACCTCGCCCCGAACATCTCCCTGCGCCTGCCCGGGCAGCGTGTACGGATCCGCCTTGCTCACGTCCACCTCGTACCCCAGATCCGCCAGCGCCTGAATGGTGATCGCCGTGAGCAGCGTGCCCCCGCCCGCCGTCATGATGTCGCCGGGGATGACGCGCTTTCGCCAGTGGATGTTCACCAAGGGTATCCTGTCCTCGAGCGGCACCTTGCCACCCGAGTACGCCTCGCCGCCCGCAGCGTTGAACGCCGCCACCGCCAGCGGGCCGGTGAAGTGGCCGTCCCCGTCCCCGGCCCGGAACATCGCCCGCCAGGCGGGCGGAGCTGAGCCGTAGACCCAAAGTCCGATCCCCAGCACGTGACCGATCTCGTGCAGCGCGGACCGGTGCAGTCGGTCAATACCTCGATCCGGGTCGCGAACATACCACAGGGCGAACGAGTTCACCCCGAGGAAGGTTTGCCCGGATTCTTCGCGCTCGCCGCATCTGCCGGCGGTCGCCAAGGCTCCACCCAGCCGTGCCGCGAATCGCATGTGGATGAATACGTCGTCGATGACGCCCACCACCCGTGGCGAAGACGGTCCACTGAAGCAGAAGTCGCTCAGCGGCCCATTCACCGGCACGTCCGGCAGATCGCCCGTCACCGCCTCCATCCACCGATCCGCCGCCCGCCGAACCGCCGCTTCCTCCTCCGCCGTGAATCCGGGATCGAAGTACAGTTCGATGTTGAACGCGTCGGGGTCCGGCGCTGGAACCACCCATGCTCGGAACCGATGGCTCGCTCGCAACCCACCGGGATCCGTTGCCGTCACCTCGAACTCGGTCGTATCCATCGATAAAGGATCCAGCCACAACATCCCATCCTCGATCCGCGCGGCCACCACGCCCGAGTCGGTTGTCGCCACGCTGTAGGCCAGCGGGTCGCCATCGGGATCGTCGAAGTGGTGGCCCAGAGCCAACGCCGCCGACGGGCCCCCGGCCTGAAGCCGGTGAGCCGGAATCGGCGTCCGCGCCACCGGACTCCGGTTGTTGGCTTCCGCGAACAACACCAACTCCTCCCCTCGCACCACTTTGAGGCCCTCATAGCCCTCCGCCCTCACTTCCGGTGGCGGACCGAACCCGACATGCGCCGCCCCTCCGCCCCCGCTCGCCGACACCTCGAACGCTGTACTGACCGTGTCCCCGGGCAGCAAAGAAACGGCATCGTGGGACATGGTGCCCCGCTGGACCGAAAACGGAATCTCGAACGCGAACGGCGCACCCAGGGGCACGCGGACCGCCACGCGCGCCGGTCCCGGCGCAAGCAGGTCGTCATCGATGCGCACGAACTCCGGCTGCACCGGGAACGGCACTCCGGGATTGCCGTCGAGATCCACCCACTCCAACTCGGACAGGTTCGCGAACAGGCCCGGCGGCAACTTCGCGAGCGCGTTGACTTCAAGACTGAGTTCGGCGAGCATCGGCGTCCCGGCGAAAATACCCGGCGGCAACGCAGCCAAGTCGTTGTAACCCAGGTCCAGCCTGAACAGGTTGGGGAGTCCGTCGAAGATGCCCGGAGGCAGCATGGTCAGCAGGTTGTCCCGCAGGAACAGCCGTTGGAGCGCTGGCGTCTTCGAAAACAAGTCCGGCGGCAACTCTGTCAATTGGTTCCTATTGAGGACGATGTGCCAGAGCGCCGGCACCTCCGAAAACAGTCCCGGCGGCAATTCGGTCAGCCGGTTGTCCCCGATCCTTAGATCGCCCAAGCGTGACAGGCCGGAGAACATGCCCTCCGGGAGCAACGTCAGTTCGTTCCCCCACATGGTCAAGAATTCCAGGTTCGAGAGCCCGTCGAAGAGATTCTCCGGCAGCTCCGTCAGGCGATTATGGGAGAGATGCAAATTCTTCAAGCCCGACAAGCCCTTGAAGATGCCCGGCGGGAGTTGTGCCAATTCGTTCGACCCCAAATCCAGATGCCTCAGCCGCGACAGGTCCCTGAAGATGTCCGAGGGTAGCTCAGATAGCCGAATGCGCGAGAGATCCAAGATCTGCAGTTGATCCAGGTTCGCAAACAAACCGGGCGGTAGTTCCGCCAATTTGGTGCTTTCGAGATCCAACGTCCGCAACCGGGACAGCCCATCGAACACGCCTGTCGGCAGTTCGACCAACTCGTTATCGAAAAGATACAAAACTCTCAGTGCGACAAGCCCGGCGAAGTCGCCGCTCCTGAGCCGCCTGATGCCCTTCCGTGACAGGTCGAGAAGGTCGATTCTTCCGAGCATCTCTTCGGTCACTTCCTCGCAACCAGCGACTTGGACACGATTGAAACCAACGAGGCGTTCTACGATCGCCGCGCTTACTTCCGGCGTCCGGTTGCACACCCCCTCGTCCGACACTGCGGTAGCCCCGAACGCTACCGCCAACCGGTTCCCCGCCGTCGCCACCAGCCGCTGGGCGCCAAGCCCGGAGCCGAGCGTCCACACCGCCGTGGCCAAGCCGAGACTGTCGGTCGCCGCCGTTTCCGGATCCGCGCGGCCGCTCCCCTCGTCCGTCTCGAACCGCACCGTCGCGCCCCAGACTGGTCGATCCGTCTCGTCGGTGACGCGCACCGAGACGGGTTCCGGCACGGCGCGTCCCCTCACGGCCCACTGGTCCTCTCCTGACCGCACCTCCAGCGACGCCGCGGCCTCGTCCGGATCCAGCGCAGTCGCCTCGATCTCGACGCTGGCGCCGCCCTCCGCCGAGACGGCCCACAGGGTCTGCCGACCCGGCCTCCGCCCCAGCATCCACCGGACCGCAGCCATCCCCTTTTCGTCGGTGTACGCCTCGTTCGGCTCGACGCGCCCACTGCCCGGAGCCGGCTCGAACCGAACCGCCGTCCCCGATGCGGGCGCGCCTCCGGCGTCCAGCACGCGCACCCCGACCGGTTCGAGCGGCGGCTGTCCCGGAGTCGTGCGCTGCCCGCTCCCGATGGCCTCGATCGAGGCCGCGACCTGGCGCACGCGGACCAGCGCCTGGCCCGACGCCTCGCGAGTCCACGCCCGCACTTGTGCCGCGCCGTTGCCGCGCGCCGTCACCGTGCCGTCAGAGTCCACCGTGAACACTGCCCCGTCCAAGCTGCTCCAGCGCACTTGGCCCGCATCCACCCCGCCGCCGACCTGAACCGAGAACGCGAACCGTTGGCCGAGGTGGGTCAGCGTCACCGAGTCCGGAACGAGATCGAGCGAGGCGTCCGGCCCCGCCATCGGATCCGAGTCACAGGATCCCAACACTGCCAGGAACAGCGCGGCGCCCGCCGCCGGCATCCAACCCGATGGCCCCGCGCGGCCTCGGCCCATGTCGCACGGAGGCGAGCGAGGGTCCGGCCGGTCTCCGCTCGCGCCGGCTGGCGGGATTCGCGTTCGCATCGTCCTGGGTGACTTGGGTTGTCCGGATCGCGGGCGGGTGTCGTCGCGTTTCCGGAGCGGCGACCGCCTTGAGTGCCCGAAAGATGTCCGCTCCGACGCCCTCCGAGCAAACGGCGATCCAATCGGTGCGACGGGGTGCGTGCGCGCGTTACAGCCTTCTGGAGACCCAGACGGCGCGTCCGACGACGCGGATCTCCTGGGCGAGGCGTTCGTAGCTGTCGTATTCGGGGTTGAGGGGCTTGAGCACGACCTTGGCTGGCTCGGAGTGGGGCAGGTGCTCGATCCACTTGGCGACGAGCCCCGCGGCGGCCCGCCGCGTCTGGCTCAACTTCCGAGCTGGCGAAGAAGCCCCTGCCGTGCCTCGAATACGTCGTCGTCCACGAGATGGCCCACCTCGTCGAGCCGAGCCACCAACGAGCGTTTTCGGAAGATCATTGGACCGGGCGCCACCTTCCCGACAAGGGATGGGAGGAATCGCCGAACGCCGATTGAGCGCGGGAGCGTTGTAGGGCGGCCGACGCGCCGCCTTGGTGACTTCGCCCCGTTGCTGAAACACTTTGGCACGGTCGCCCGTATGGGGATGTCCGGTAGCGCGGACAGGCTCGCCAGAAGCCGAAGAGGAAGGCGCTTTCGACAAGCCGCTGGCGGCGGCCTCCCGAGGCTCCCGTACGTTACCGGACATCCTCGAACGTTACCGGACAAGAGGAGGTTTCCGAAGGGTTGACTGCCTCAAGGACGGTTGTTCAACGTCTCGGGCATGGAGACGCTGGCACAGCCGCTCAACAAGGGAGCGGGCGATAGGATCGCCCATCGTGACGGCCGCCAAGGTGCGCGCGGGTCCTTCGACTTGACGGGACACGGGACCGAGTCGATTGCGCTCGCATGCCGCCGGGGAGAGGCGTGCGCCCACGCCCGGATTGCGCGGTGCATGGACCGCGAACTCCGAGACACCGGTGGGCGCATGAGCGCGTCGAAGAGGCGGATACCGCGCGTTGAGCCAGCTCGTTCACGGACGCGGCCCACGGGGGCGTTGGGCGCTGTTAAGGCGTCGAGCCAGCCTACCCAACAAACTCACACAGATTTGCATCTTCCTGTGTTCTTTGAGTTTACGGGATTCCGCAGCTCGATTCCCTCCGAATGACTCCCTCCGATTGCGATCTCAGGTGCGAGCCCTCGTGCGGCTTTCCAACGCCGTCCGAAGCTGTCCAGCGTCGGCCTGCTGATAGCAGCGGAGCACCGTCTGGGGGCTCTTCCATCCGCCAAGCTCACACAGCACCTTGAGCGGAAGATCCATCAGGTCCGTCGCGAACTTGCGCCGCAGCGAGTGCCAACCCCGGCCCGGCTTCGGCTCCAGTCCCGCGAGGGTCTGGGCCTTCCACCACCAGTTATGCGCGCAGACGCGGCTGAAGCACCTCGTGGCATCGCTCGGCGAAGGCAGCACCGGGCCGTTCTTCTTCCCACGGCCCATCCCTCGCGCCTCCTCCAAGGCGTCGAGCGCCTCGTCGGTCAGCGGAGTGACGTGCTCGTAACCCGTCTTCTCGTGCTCCGCTCGCCATCGGACGGTTCTTCCCTCGAAGTCGATGTCGGGCCACGCAAGCTTGCGGATGGCTCCGATCCGGTGACCGGTCTCGTGGGCGAGCACGAGGGCGACATGGAACCGCCACCCGACCTGCCGCGAAACCCCGAGCAGCGCCCGGTACTCGTCCTCGGTGAGGACGACCCGGTTGGGGTTCTTCTCCCTGGGCTTCCTGAGGCCCTTCAGCGGGTTGGAGTCGAGGAGGAGCCTCCCCTCCTCGTCCCGCGACCTCGCGGCCCAGTTGAGCACCGTCATCAGGAACGTCAGGTCCCATGCGATGGTCCGGTTGCCGACAGGCTGGCCCGAGCGTCCGGCCCTGCCCGCTCTCCGTGCCTGGATGAACCGGTCCCAGTCACGCTGGGAGAGGGTTTCGGGCCTTCGGTCCCTGCCGAAGAAGTCGAGGAACATCTTCGCCGCGACCCTGTCGCGCCGACGCGTCCTCTCGCCCTTCGTGGGCGTCACCTCCTCGCCGTAGATTTCAAAAAGCGCCCCCAGCGTGAGCGGCTCGGGCTCGGGCTCGGCCTTGCCATTGGGCTCATGAACCGCCAAGCCCGCGGCGGCTTCATCCGCCTGCCGTTTCGCGCGAGCCCAATCGCGGTGCCCCAGCGACCGGCTCCGCCTGCGCCCGTTCTCCCTCCACTCGATCTGGAGCAGGCCG
The DNA here is from genome assembly GCA_965208255.1 of Longimicrobiales bacterium. GTDB lineage: Bacteria > Gemmatimonadota > Gemmatimonadetes > Longimicrobiales > Gaopeijiaceae > BD2-11. The sequence continues at coordinate 4,003,558 of OZ242324.1, read as the reverse complement.
GTTTTCGGATCCGGGAACACCCGGACCCGGTTCCGGCCCCATTCTCCGGCGCTGTAGCTGCGCCGGTCTCGTTTCGTGCGTGCCATCATTCGATTCCTCCGAGTGATGGACTGCACGATCCGCCTGTTTTGAACCTCGCGCCCGATGGGCGCGTCGTCCAGAGCTTGGCGGCCCGGTTCCGCTTTCGCGCGAGGCGCTTCTCGGGCCGTCAGTCTCTGCGGATCTCCTTGAAGCATGCCTCCATGCGCTTGAGATTCCTGACCGCCGATAGACGGGGGCCGGTGGCGTACCGCGCGTGCACATCGACATCAAGGGGCATGTGCACGGTATCGCCGTGTCCATGTGCGCGGGCGGAGGCTCCGCATGTCGCTGCCCGCGTGACGGTTGTACCGCGCCCGCACGAACGGCGGTGCCGTTCCGGAGAGTGCGGTCGTGGCGGGAGTGACCCCACCCTTCGGGTGCCTGGTACGGCACGGCGATGGTTGGAATGTGCACTTCCATTCCACCCCTCGCCCGGGGTCACTCCCGGTCCATCAATCCCGTGCGGGAAGACCAAACGGCGAGCCGGGACGGGCGCGTCCCGGCCTTGGTCGGCGATGCCGGACAGCCCGACGGCCAGCCAGTCGGCGAACGGGTTCGTCGCCGCCTCGATGCGGCGCTCAACCCCTTCCTGGAAGGAATGCTGGCCCGGAGCGACCTCCCGTCGAGGAACGGCATGGGCGTGTCCATGCCGATCCTCCCCGATGGCACGCCACGCGTCCAAGGAGGGGGGTTGCTCCGGTCACAACCGCACCCTCCCGCGCGCCACGAACGCCCCGGCAATCATAGCGCAAACCACAAGGCGGCCAACGACATATGAAACCTGCGAGGTGTCCGGTTGAAGGACGTGTTCGTGTCCGGACACCCCCGATGTCGGGCGGACACTCTCCCTACGGCCCCGGCGACCCCGGTTCCGGGTGTCCCGAAGTGGCGTTGGCCGTGATTATCTTCCAGAGTTGCCCGATCACGCGGCAAGCGGCGGATCGTCCTGTTTCGAGAGGGTGCGATGAACGGACCCAACAAGAGGCTGAGCGCTACGATGTTCCACCACCGGGGCAGCTGATGGTCGCGAAGGTCCTTGGGCTCGGCCGCTCGTTCACCCGCCTCGGGGCGTACCGCCTCGAGAAGGACGAGCGGGTCGATTGGGCCGACACCCGGAACCTGCCGACGCTCGATCCGGGACGGGCTCCTCGGCTGATGGCCGCGACGGTTAGGGCCGCGCTCGACCTCAAGCGGCTGGCGGGCGGATCGATGGGGGGGCGGAAGCTGGAGAAGCCGGTCCTGCACTACACGCTCTACTGGCCCCACGATCAGCGGCCGGGCCGGGCCGAAATGGAACAGGCGGCCGCCGAGTCGCTCACGGTGCTGGGGCTGGAGCGTCACGAGGCGCTGATCGTGGCGCACCCCGCTCACCTTCACGTCATTGCGAACCGGGTCCATCCGGAGACCGGCAGGGCTGCGAACCTCGGCCTCAGCTGGATCAGACTGTCCGAGTGGGCGGAGCGGTGGGAGCGCGACCACGGCGGCATCCGGTGCCACGAGAGGGTCGAGAACAACGCCCAGCGGCGGTCGAGGCTCCCTCGCTGACACCGTTCAACCGTCGCGGAGGACCGCGATTATCGGGGGGATCGAAGGGGGGCAGGGCCACCCCTCGCCGGCCCCTGGGTTATACCCGGGGTAAGCTGGCTTGAGCGCCTAACGGTGCTCCAAGCCAGCCCTACGGCCGCCCCGCAAGAGACGCTCCCGCGAGCCGCCCGAGAAGGCGGTGGCCGGGCTGTCGCGGGCGAGCTCCTCGACCTCTTGGTCGCCAGCCTCACGGACGGCGAGGGCGAACAGGCCGACCCGTCACTCCTTGGCGACGGCGGCGGTCTCCCGCGCCGCCCGCTTTCCGCCCCGTACCTTTGTCAGCACAGTTGGCGCCATGTCGAATGGACGTGAGCGCAGTACGGGTGACTGGGCCGGGAGTAACCAATTTCGCCCTGTGCCCGGGCCGATCACCTGGGTAGGACTCGTACCGTACCGCGGCCCGGAGCCGCCCAGTGGGGAGTTTGCGCCTTCGAGTGCCAGTAACAGGGATTGGCGGGCATCGCGGCACCCATCCTGTTGCAGCCCTCCTGCGGCGCGTCGGTCCGGTCAGCCGCCAAGTCGCGGAAGCTCGAACGGAATCCGTGCGGCACGGTCGGGACCCGCAACTCCCTGAACAGAGCGCTGAGGGGCGTGGCTTGCAGCCGCACTCCCCTCGCGGACTGGAACGCTCCACTCCGACAGTGAGTGTTCAAGGGCCGGTTGCCCTCGGGTGGTCCGACTCAAACCACTGACTGACGCTTCTTAGCGGTCTGTGCAGGGGCGGCCGCCGCCTGCGGCCCCCACTATTTCTCCAAACCCGGCCGCTTGGTGCGTCCGCCGGCGGGATCGCCGTGGGCGCCGCGTTGCTCCCGGCCAGCACGCCACCGTGTCCCGGAAAGATCCTCCCTCCACGCCCGCCTTCCGCGTGGCGGACGCGACAGCGGAACCACGCATCATCTGTGCCTTTTGTAGAGGAACCACCCGCCGACACCGATGCCACCGGATATGACAACATACGGCACGCAACGGCCTCCAATCCCAGCGTCGGCGCAGGCAACGCTGCCGTACAGGAAGTTGATCCCACCCACGACCATCATGCCGACGCCGACGTACTTGAGCACAGGGTCCTTCTCCTCCTGCTCCTGTCGGAAGTCCGCGAAGGCGCGTTGGAACGATTGTCGGCCATGCAACGAAGTCGTCGGGGTCGCGCCAGCTGTGAACGCAGAGAGTCTCGGTGCCACCGCAACATTCCCGCTCCGCAGCGTGCTTGCAGGAATGCGGCTGAATGTGACGACGTCGGGGAACAGGAGCGCTCGGGCGGTGAGGGCGCGTGAGGCTTCTCCGGCGCCAAGAGGAGGGAACGTCTGGGCGTCTGTGGGCACCGCCTCGAGCGCGGCCCCGACCAGGAGGAGCCTGATGATGGTTCGGATCAGCATCGCTTTTCTCTTTCTCGGTGTTGGGAAATCAGGGACAGTCGATTGAACCTTCGAACCGCAGCCCCTCGGCGGGCTCCTCGCCGATGAAGAAGAGCACGGGTTTCGCGCAGATGGAGACTGCCGCTGACCCGAGGGCGGACACACTTCCCCTTCCCGGACGACTGTTTCGAGTCCGTGGCGGTGCATCCGAGTACATTGGTTGCGTGGCCGGACCTTCGACCAAGCTGGGCGGCCTAGATGGTGTCGGCCTGCGTCGGCGAGGGGGCGAACAGGCGGGGCGTGCCTAGCAGCAGGGCGACGAGGAGGAGGGGAGAAACGGGGGCGCCAGCGCCGGAAACGCGCGTCAGGCTCGGCTCGGCTCGGCTCGGCTCGGCTCGGCTCGGCTCGGCTCGGCTCGGCTCGGCTCGGCTCGGCTCGGCTCGGCTCGGCTCGGCTCGGCTCGGCTCGGCTCGGCTCGGCTCGGCTCGGCTCGGCTCGGCTCGGCTCGGCTCGGCTCGGCTCGGCTCGGCTCGGCTCGGCTCGGCTCGGCTCGGCTCGGCTCGGCTCGGCTCGGCTCGGCTCTTAACGGTGCTGCGTAATCGATATCCATGGCCATGTCAACTCCCAACGCTACCGTCGGCTCCTCAGGACCATGAAAGATAACCGACCGTTCCCGCCACGAGCAAATTCCTATGGGTGATCGGCAGAGTTCCGAAGAAAGCGGCCGCTCGGAAATCGGGCGGCGCGTTTGGGTTGGACGAGTCGCCCAGCGCCGCCTCGGCGACCTCCGTCCATCGACACGGAGCATGTCCCGGTCATCGGCGCTGGAAGTGTCCCGGAAAGGCGAGTCCCGCGCAGTATGGACGGTGCCGTTCGCCTCGGAAGCGACGAGGGAGTCGTCCGCGTCGCCAACGCCCCGAATCCCCTCGGATTCATGTCGGTCGCTCTCCCTCGATTTCCCGTCAAACGATTCCGGTTTTCCGGCTATTCGGGCACGATCCAGCAAGGTCCAGTCCAACGGCAGAAATGGCGGATCATGCAGTCCTGTATGACTTTAGATGATCTTCTGCCGTGATTCGGACCTTTGGCGATCCGCCTACCCATTGTCATACAATGGGGCTGGCGAGGGGCTGGCTCCCGCCCCCCCTTCGAACCCCCCGCTATTCGCGCTCCCGAGGAGGTCGCGCATGGGGGCGCCGCCCCCTTTCCCCCGTGTCGGTGCGGCGTGATGTCTGAGCGCCGCACCGCCGTCGTCACCGCCCGCGTGTCGGCGGCCGAGTCCGCCACAGGGTTGTCGCCGAGGCGAAGGCGTACCCCGATGGCGTCTCTACCTCCAACGTCCTCCCCGTGGTGGCATTCGAGCCGCCTGTCGGGGGACCCGTTTTGAGCGCCGGGCGCCCGTACCGATGCCGATCCACGATTGTACATGGTGCTTCGGGGGTCGCCGGACACGAAATCGCGTCTGCGATGGACACGCCGCCGGTTCCGTATGTCGCTGGCGCGCTGGCGATTGTGCCACGGCCGCCGGAGCGGCGATGCCGATCCGGCTATTGAGGCCGTGGCTGGGAGCGACCTCCCATCTCGGTATGCCTCGATCGGCATCGGGCAGGATGGCGATGTACATCCCCATCCGCCCCTCCGCTGCGGGGTACTCCCAGCCAACAGTCCTTCCAGGAAGGGTGTCGAGCGGCGCTTCGAGGCGGCGGAGGACGTGTCGGCCGACCGGCTGGCCGTCGGGCTGTCCGGCCTCGCCGGCCAAGGCCGGGACGCGGTCGTCCCGGGTGCGCAATGGGCCTTCCTGCAAAGGATCGCTGGCCCGTAGCGACCTCCTGCGGAGGATGGCATGGGCGTGTCCATGCCGAGCCTCCCCCATGGCACGCCAGGCACCATAGGCGGGGGGTCGCTACGGTCACGCCCGCAAGCTCCCGCCCGCCACGGCCGCGTCTGCGGCCATGTCGCAACCGAAAGGCGGGCCGCGACATGCGGAATCATGGGCGTGTCCGCTGAAGGGACGCTGTCGTGTCCGCCCACCTCCAACGTCGGACGGACACCCGCGCTACGGCCCCGGCGACAGGGTTCCGGGCCGGGGAACTCCTTCCGGGCGACACACTGGCGGAGACGGCTTCTCTCGGCGAAGTTTCCTTCGCGCAGATCGTGCGGTCCATCACCGAGAGGAATCGAATGATGGCACGCACGAAACGAAGTCGGCGCTCTTACGGCGCCGGCGAATGGGGCCGGAACCGGGTCAGGGTGTTTCCCGATCGGAAAACCGGCCTGTACCAGATGGAGTGGCGCGAGAACGGGCGCAGGCTCACGAGGTCCTTGGGTCACCGTGACTGGACCCGAGCCAAAGGGCAGGCCGACGAGGCCGCCGCCGGGTTCGCAAGCCTGGACCTGAACGACAAGGCCGAGCCCGAGCCCGAGCCGCTCACTCTGGAAAGGCTTTTTGAAATCTACGGTGCGGAGGTAACGCCGACCAAGAGTCGGCGGTCGCGCAGCTACGACGGGACCGCGATGCGGATGTTCCTCGGGTTCCTGGGACCGAACCGAAGGCCGGAGACACTCTCCCAGCGCGATTGGGATCGGTTCATCCGGGAGCGCAGGGCGGGCAGGGTGGGTCCGAGCGGGAAGCCCGTGTCGAACCGCATGATCGAATGCGACCTGAGGTTTCTGGTCGCCATCCTGAATTGGGCCGCCCGGTCGAGGGACGAGCAGGGCCACCTGCTCTTGGTATCGAACCCGCTGAAGGGCCTGAAGATGCCCGTCGAGAAGAACCCCATTCGGGTCGTTCTGTCCGATGAGGAATACCGGACGCTTCTGAAGGTGTCCCGCCGGGTGGGCTGGCGGTTCCATGTCGCGCTCGTGCTCGCGCACGAAACCGGCCACCGGATCGGCGCGATCCGCAAGCTCCAGTGGTCTGATATCGACATCGAGGGCAGGACCATACGGTGGCGCGCGGAACACGAGAAGACCGGATACGAGCACACCACGCCGCTGACCGACGAGGCGATCGCGGCCCTTGAGACGGTGCAAGCGAGAAACCCCGCGAGAGGCAACGCTCCGGTGCTGCCCTCCACGCAGGATCCCTCAACCTGCGTGAGGCCCTGGATGCTCGGCGAAAGGTGGCGGACAGCCGAGAGGCTCGCCGGTCTCGAACCGAAGCGTGGTCGCGGCTGGCACTCGCTGAGGCGGAAGTTCGCTTCCGATCTCATGGATCTTCCCCTCAAGGTCTTGTGCCAGCTGGGCGGCTGGAAGAACGCGAAGACGGTCCTCCGCTGCTATCAGCAGGCCGACGAGGGACAACTCAGGGAGGCTTTGGAAAGCCGCCGCGGGGTTCAGGCCTGAGAATTCCATTTGGCGGGACTCAAACGGCGGGAATCCGGCTTGCTGAACTTCTAAGCTCAGCAGTTACAACACGATACGAACCTGATGGCATCCGCTGACCCAGCGACCGGGTGAGCCTTCGCCCGTTCTCGCGCCACTCAATCTGGAAGAGACCGGTCTTCGGATCCGGAAAGACCCGGACCCGGTTCCGGCCCCACTCGCCGGCGCCGTAGCTCCGGCGGCTTCGTTTCGTGCGTGCCATCGTTCGATACCTCCGAATTGATGGGCTGCACGATCTGCGCAACGGAATCTCGCTGGACTCAGGCTGCTTGACCAGTGCGGCGCCCGCGCCGTTCGCCTCTCGAACCGCGCCCGAGCACTTCGTCGGGCTCTATGGAAGGCGATGGAGGAAGCGCTGCCGGAGGCCGTTCAGCATCCGGTAACCCACCGGACGGCTCGGGACAATTGCCCACGGACGCGACTTGACGCCGCCGGAGGGTCTCTCCCGATTCCTTCTGGCAGTGACACCTTCACCAACACCTGGTCCCCACCACGGAGTCCGGGGGCCTAGTGCGGGAGCGCGAACCCTCATGTACCGCAAATCCATCGACCAACGGCGGTCGCGTTGATCGACCATCTGAAGGGCCGCGAGAAGGCGCTGGAGCCGTTCGGCCTGACGGGCCGCCGCGCCGAGTGGATTGCGTTGGCGAGCCTGCATGGCGGCGTGTTCACCCGCTCGCAGTTGTCGACATGGTTCGGCATTGATCGCTTCAAGACGCTCCGGTTCGTGCAGACCCTGACACGGAGAAGGCTGGCCGCCGAGGAGATGGTCGGAGATCTGAAGATCTGCCGGGTCTGCGCGCGCGGCATCTACCGGGCGCTCGGTGCCGAGGGTATTCGCCTTCGGAGGATCACCTCGACCGAGGTCATCATGCGCCGCGTGCTCTCGTTCGACTACGTGATCGAGCATCCGGACCTGCCTTGGCTCCCGACCGAATCCGAGAAGGTCGCCGCGTTCGAGGCGCTCGACATGGGGCGCTCGCTCATGCCCGTCCGAGTCTATCGGGGCGCCGCCGGGGGCGCGCGGCACTACTTCCCGCGCGGGATGCCCGTGGCGCTGGACTCGCGCCGCGCCGTGTTCGTCCACGCCGATCCCGGCTACGATACCTCGACCGCGCTCCGTTCGTGGCGGGACCGGCACCAGAAGCTCTGGCAGGCACTGAGGCAACTGGGCTTGGCGGTCGAGGTCGTCGGGGTCGCGTGCGCCCGGAGACCGCTTGACCGGGCGCGGACGATCCTCGGAAACTGGACCAATACGGAAACGGCTCCACGCCCCACCCACCCGCCCGGGACCGCCGCTGCGGCCCGGCGCGAGATCACGCGCATCGAGAATGCGATCGTCGGCATGGACGACGCGGCGGTCGAGGAAATGGGCGGCTTCCAGGCCTGCCTCCACCGGATGGTCGAGATGGAGGATCTGCTCCGATCCATGCGTCCGGCAGGGACGATCGACGGCCATTCGGTGTGGCGTTCGAGCCGCTTCCACGGGCGCGGGATTTGACCGCCCGTGGACGGGGGCCGTTGCCGATCCAGAGTGCACATGTGACATTGGGGTCGTTGTGCACGATGATCGCGCTCGGATGTGACACGCCGCCGATTCCGCAAGTAGCGGACTTCATTGCGTTTGCGGCGAGTGCATCGTGGCGGCCGTGACGCGCGGGCGCTGGTGGCCGTTGCCGGGAGCGACCCACCCTTCGGGGTGCCTGGTACGGCACGTCGAGGTTTGGGATGTGCACGCCATCCCACACTCGCCCAGGGTCGCTCCCGGTCCAGCAATCCCGTGCGGGAAGGCCATCGAGCCCGCGTTCCGCGATCGGTTGCGTCCGTGCGCCGAAGCAATCGCCTCCGGGCCGGTCGTAGAGGGCTCAGAACGAAACGTACCCGCCCATCTGGAAGAGCGTCAGGGTGCCCGCGGAGGCCTCACCGAGGTGGAGGATGAAGCGTGCGCCGTAGCGCCGTCCGAACGTCAGACTCGCCCCGGCGGTCGGGGACACGTCGCCGCCATCGTACTCGACACCCGCGCGCAGCGCCGGGCGAACGAACCAGTGCTCCCCCCCGAGCCGGACGGACGTTCCGATGCGGTTGGCGGAGCCCGCGAAATCGGAACAGCGGTAGGTCTCCACCATACCGTACAGGGACACCGGCCCGGCGATCCGTCCCTTGATGCCGACGTAGCGTCCCGGGCAGGCGTCGCCGCTGCCGCCGACGAGGCCCGCTTCGAGCATCATCCCGCCAGCCTCCTCCTGCGCCTCGACCTGCGCGGGCACCAGCACCAGCCCCAAGAGCAACAGCTTCCTCATCGCGATTTGTCCGAGCCCGGTTGTTCGGGTGAGAAACCGAAACGTTGGAGTCAACGTAACGCAAGGACGAATGGGCCGCCCGGTCGCGTTGGACCAGGAAGGCTCGTCCGGCAAATCGAGCGGTAAACGGGGACGCCCGCCGCTCCGAAAGACGGCCGGTCGGCGAACGGGTTTTCCGCCGCCTAGAAGCGGCGCTCGAACCGCCTTCCCGCGCAGGGATCGCAGGTCTGGGAGCGACCCGAGGGGGAGGAGCCGGGGGTGCGCAAACGCGCCCGATCCCGAACCCGCAGCAGTCTTCTGGACTGCTGGGTCGCTCCCAGCCCCGCCTTCGCGTTCCCTGCGTCCCCGGCCGCCCGGGACAGCGAGGCGCAAGGCCATTGCGCTCAGCAGCTTCCGCCGTCGTGCTGGTGCGCACGTCTTGGGCGCCGGGGTGCGCATCGGCACCCTTTGTCGATTTCGCGGGCGTGTACGGCCATGACCCTCGGCGCCAGAGATGCGCAAGTCATTGATAGAGGACGCCCGCAAGGCGAACCGTCCGCCATGTGTCGGCGCGTTTGCATCAGCCCCGGCTGGTCGGCGAGCTCGGAGCGCGCGCGCTCGATGACGACCAGGTGGGCGACGACCTCGACCGCCCCGGCAGCCGCCTTGTGGCCGACGACGACCAGATCCGACAGCGTCAATCCCACGAGCGCGCCTTGGCGTGTCACTCGGCACGCTCCGCCTCGGTGTCGCGGATCTTCACCCAGACGGCGCGACCGACCCTCACGGCGCCCGTTTCCGCCACGGGGTCAGAGGGGGCGGCCCCCCGCCAGCCCCTGCCGGGGACTCGCGAAGCGTGGCCCCAAGGGGTGGGCTCGCTCGGACACAAGCCAGCCTTCGCGTTCCTCATTCTTGGGTGCGTGACGTACTCGTCCCCATCGCTTGGTTCCTGTGGCGCAGGGACCGACGAACCTGTACGATGGAAGAGGGGAACAGCCCGTTCCAAGGCGGAGCCCCACCGAGGAGCGCCACCGCGGCGGACCCATTCCTTCTCCATACCTTCCGTGCTCCGACAGAAACCGAGCTTGACCATGCGTAAGAGCATCTCTCGTTCCGCCATGCTCCCGCTCCTGCTCTGCTCCTGCGAAGAGGCTCGCGATGCCGAAGCCGCGACCATCGGTATTGATCCTGACCAGATGGCCTGGGAGTCTCCTCCTGGCGACCTGTGGGACATCGCCGATGTAATGGAAAAGGACAGCCTCGTTTGGGTGCTCACTTCCGGCGATCCCCTCGTGCATAGATTCCAGCAGGGCGTCGAGGTCGTTGCGTTCGGACGGCTTGGCGACGGTCCGAATGAACTCCGGTCGGCATTGGCCCTGGTGGCCCGGGGTGCCATCGGGGAGATCTCCCTCTGGGACGCGGCGGCGAGGTTGTATCGCACGTTTTCGGCGGCCGGAACGCTCGTCTCGGCTTGGGACGCGGGTCGATTGGGCACGGTACGGGGGGACATCGCCGACGTGACCTTCGGGGATCCCCTGCGTGTCGCCACGGCCAGGGGAGGGACAGTGAGGGCCGAGTACCGTGGGGCGGTTACTTCGGCCCCCGATCTATGGACTGGAAGATTGGCCCGGTTCGATTTCGACGGGGTCGTCGAACACGTGGTCGACTTCATGGAACTCCGTGGCGCGCCTAACGAAGGCTTGGGAGCGGGGAGCATTCTCGCGCCCGTGCCTCTTTGGGACGTGTGTCCCGACGACCGGATTGCGTTGCTGGATCCGAATGCCCGACATCTCTACCTGGTCGGAGCAAGCTGGGAGACACGCGACTCCTTGTCCGTACCGTGGGAAGTCAAGCCGCTGACCCGCGATGACAGGCTGCGGTATCTGCGTGGCCGGATGGAAGCCGAGTTGCAGGGACAGCAGGTCGGCACGGAAGTCCAAGCGATGTTGGAGCGCGCGGAAGCAGGAAGCAGGGATCAGTTTGCGCCGTCAACCCCGCTCGGCGTCGATCTCAGGTGTGGCGCAGGGCGGGTGTGGATTCAGGAATTCGACAGTGGATTTCATTCGCTTGGGCTGGGCCGTCGTTGGTGGACGATCGCCCTGGCCGGTCAGGAACCGGCTTACTCGCACGTGACCCTGCCCGGAGGGTTCAGGCCGTACAGGATATCGGACTCAAGAATGTTGGGAGTCGTGACCGACACGCTGGGTTTGCAGAGAGTCGCCAGCATTCTGCTTCCGTCGGCTCTTCGATCTGGCCAGAACCAGTGACCACGCAAGCGGGCACGGCGAAGGACGTGGGGCCAAGGCGGGGAGAGGAGTCATATCTTTGAGTTGAGTCACAAGTGGCGGTGCCGTTGTGCCACGGCTTGACCTGACGCTTCCATCCGAAAGTAACCGTTCGGTCAAGCCGTGGGCTCGATCTCCTTCGGGTTTGCCATCGACGGGGACCGAGCAACCGACGAAGCGCCTCCCTTCCACCACCATCGGGTCGCGGAGCGGCGAGCGAGACAGACCCGTGGTGCCTGAACGATATGGTCGGATCCCCAGCTGCGTAAGGGGGCGGGCACGACTGAACGGCGGATGTCCCTCTCCGGGAACGAAACGCCGACCGCCGCAACTGCGTATACCGTTCATACGGCAAACACTGGACCACACGGGCCCGACGTGCACGCAATCCAGACCTTCGACCTGACCAAACGCTACGGCACGCGCGCCGCGAAATCGGTGCTGGCAGTGGACCGGATTTCCTTCGCCGTCGAGGAGGGCCAGGTGTTCGGTTTCCTCGGTCCCAACGGAAGCGGCAAGACGACCACTATCGGGATGCTCGTGGGCACCATCAAGCCTACGGGCGGCCGCTTCACCCTGTTGGGAGCTTCCGGCCCCAAGGGCCTCATGGCCGCCCGTGCCCGCGTCGGCGCCACGCTGGAGACGCCCAACTTCTACCCGCACATGAGCGGTCGCGACAACCTGCTCGTTGCTGCGGCGGTCAAGGGCGTGGGCCGCCCCCGCATCGAGGAGTGCCTGGAACTGGTCGGCCTGTCCGACCGCGCGAAGCACCGCTTCAAGACCTATTCGCTCGGGATGAAGCAGCGGCTGGCGCTCGCGGCCACCATGCTGAACGACCCCGAACTGATCATCCTCGACGAGCCCGCCAACGGGCTCGATCCCCAGGGGATCCGCGAGATCCGCGAGATCATCCGCATTCTGGCCGACCGCGGCAAGACGATCTTTCTGTCGAGCCATCTGCTCGCGGAAGTCGAGCGCACCTGCTCCCATGTCGCGATCGTCCGCCAAGGGAGGATCGTTGCATGGGGTGCCGTGGCGGAGGTGGTGGGCGAAGGAAGCGCCGTGTTGCTACGGGCGGAGGACACCGAAGCCCTCGCGGGCGCAATGCAGACGTATCCGGAAGCGACTTCGGTGCGTCGGACCGACGAAGGCATCGTCGGTACGCTGAAAGGTGGCGACTTGGCCAGCGTGACACGCTACTTGGCGGGACAGGGGATCTACCTGTCCCATCTGGCACCGTACCGGCCGAGCTTGGAGGAGGTTTTCATCGACGTTACCCAAGGTGCCGTGGATTCGATGACGGAGATCGCATCTTGAAGATCCTGGGCGTGCTTCTGCGGATCGAGTGGCTCAAGACGGTCAAGCGGCGAGCCTTCTGGGTGGCCGTGGGCGCATTTGCCGTCTTCACCGCGATTCCCGCAGTCGAAGGCGTCCGCGGCGCCCGCCGGAATCCGAACCTGTCATATGCCCTCCCGGAGAGCTGGCCTGACATCTTGGGCGCCGCGACCGGGCTGGGACCGTTTTTCTGCGGGGCGCTGATGATCCTGCTCGTAGCACCCGAGTTCACTTGGCGCACGGCGCGCCAGAACGTGATCGACGGCCTCAGCAAGGAGAGGTTCTACGCGGGGAAGGTCAATTTGCTCGCCGGACTCGTCCTGCTCTTCATCGCAACGGCGGTGCTCATCGGCGTTGGTGGAACGCTGCTCAGCCCGAGCGAAGGCGGCCTCGGCATCCTGCGGCCGACGGATCTCAGCTATATGGGCGGTCTCGCCTTGAGCCTGCTGCTCGTCGGGAGTGCTGGGCTGATGCTCTCGGTGCTCATCCGTTCCTCGGGACCCGCGCTGGGCATCCTCTTCCTCTACCTCATCGTCGAGGAGGCGGTCGGTGGGCTGATCTCGCAGGCGGGCGGGGCTCTGCGGCGCTCGGCCGAGTACTTTCCGTTCAGCATTCTCGATCAACTCGGCGACGATCTCGCCCACTACCCGGAGGTATTGGCCGATGTCAACGCGGAACGCACGGAACGGGGACTCGAATCTTGGGAGTTCCTCGATGTCGAGGTGCTCGCCGTCGCGGCGCTGGCCTACAGCGCCATGTTCCTCGGGGTCGCCTTTCTGAGCATGCGCAAGCGCGACCTGTAGCATGCATCCCAGATGGCGGCAGTCGCCATCGGCCTGCTTCCCTGAGTCAGCCGACGCCTTGGGCCTTGATCGATGCGTGGAGGAAGTCGACCGACCGTTCCTCCACGGCCTGACCGACCAGTTACTATCCGAGGGTGTCCGAGACCGTCGATCTGCATCCGGTTCAGACAACACGAACAGATACTAAGGACTCACAATACAACAAGAATCGTTCCGTCTCGCCGTCGACGGAGCGGCAGCCGACCGCCACCTCGGTGCGGCACGGCGCGAGCGGAAACCGCGGCCTTGGACCGAGTTGCCGAGGAATCGGAACATGGCGCCGGGCGTGTAGTGGAGCTTCTCCCGGCCGCGACCGGCTTGGCAATCGCCCTCCGTTGGCGGCATCGCTTGCGGTTGTTGCGAAGCTCCGGAGGTCGTGTTCCGTTAGATTCTGCAGTTCGAGACCAACTCATCGCTCCGAAGAATCTGGGCTGGCGCGATAGTGGAGGCCCCGAGCCGCCGCTGCCGGACCGGCGAGCTTGGGGGCGGCGTCCAACGGATGGAGGCACGACGATGTCTGGAGGCCGGCTTGACATGTATCTGGCCATGTTGCGCAGGCGGAGGCGCCCCGCCGAGTCGGTGCGGCGTGACCTGACCGGCAAGCGGGTTGTGTTCACCGGGGGGACTGACGGCATGGGCCACTTGGCGGTCCGACGGCTCGCGCGGATGAATGCGACCCTCCATATCGTTGGCCGCAACCCCGAGAAAACCGCGCGGACGGTTGACGATCTCAACCGGTTGGCCAGCACGGCGCGGGCGGTCGGCGTCGAGTGCGACCTGGGCTCGCTGGCGAGCGTTCGCGCCTGCGCCGTCACGCTGTTGGAGCAGTGTCCGCACATCGACCTGCTCGTCAACTGCGCCGGCGTCATCGTGTGGGACCGGACCCTGTCCCCGGACGGCTACGAGATGACTTGGGCGGTCAACTACCTCGGCCCGCACCTGTTGACTCAACTGCTGCTCGATCGGATCAAGGAGTCGGCTCCGGCGCGCATCGTCCACCTTTCCTCCGCCGCGGCGGGTACGGGGCACATCCACTTCGACGATCTTCAGCTTACGCGCGACTGGGGCGCGCTCAAGGCGTATTCGCAATCCAAGCTGGCCACGAACATGGCGACCCGGGCGCTCGCCCGCCGCCTCGAGGGCTCCGGTGTCACGGTCAACGTTCTGCATCCCGGATTCACCAAGACGGCCCTGGTGCGAGACCTGAAGGGCGTGAGGCGGGTGTTGGGGCTGCTGATGAAGGCGTTTGCGTCCCCGCCGGAAGTCGCGGCGGAGCGGATCCTCGCGGTCGCCCTGTCGCCGCGGTACGATGGCGTGAGCGGGCAGTACGTTTACGAGGACGCGATCCGGCGGCACGAGAGGGAGGCGCTCGACAATGCGGCCGTCGAGCGCCTGTGGTCGCTGAGCCAGGAGTCCGTCGGTGCATGAAGGACGGCGATGCCCTTCGCGAGCCCTGAGACGCTCGACGGTCGCGGGGCTTGCCCAAGCATGACGAACATCCCTCGCATCTCCCTGCGGACGCTGTGGCGGCCGCCACGACCTTCGAGCGAAGTTGCCGAGGACCGGCGGGTCACCTTCCTGGAGCTCTTCTACGATCTGGTCTACGTGGTGGTCATCGCGGAGGTGGGTCACTACCTGGCCGGCCACGTCGACGCTGCGGGGATCTCCAAGGCCGCGTTCCTGTTCACGCTCGTGTGGCTCGCGTGGCTGAACGGCTCGATGTATCACGAGTGGCACGGGCGCAACGACCTTCGCACGCGGGTCTTCACCTTTGCCCAGATGTTTGCGGTTGGGGCCATGGCGGTCTTCGTGCACTCCGCGTTCGGCGAAGGGGCCGTGGGTTTCGCTCTTTCCTTCGCGTCCCATCTCCTGATTGTGGCCTACCTGTGGTGGCGAACCGGCATCCACGACGCGGCGCACCGATCGCTGTCGAACCACTACGCGGGGGCGGTCCTTCTGGCCGCGGCGGCCTTCGCCGCATCGGCGCTCGTGCCCGTTGGGCTGGCCGTGTTCCTGTGGGGCGGCGGCGGGGTCGTTCTGCTCGTCATGCCGTTCGCGGTCTTCCTTGGGAGGACATCCGATCCCGGCGTGGCCGCCGAGCTTGAAAGGAGCCTTCGCACGACCGCGTCAACGGTGGAGCGCTTCGGCCTCTTCACCATCATCGTGCTGGGCGAGGTCATCGTCGGCGTGGTCCGGGGCGTCGCCGGGAGTCACGAACTCGGCGCCACGGTGGGGGCCACCGCTGCCCTCGGCATGTTCCTCGCCTTCGGCCTGTGGTGGCTCTACTTCGACTTCGTTTCGCATCGTCCTCCCACGCCGAGCTTCGGGAAGCGCTACGGGTGGATCTATCTCCACCTCACGACGGGATTCGGGATCGTCGCGGTCGGGGCCGCCACGCTCAACATCGTCGAGCACGCGTCCGGAGGGGTGCCCGCCGAAGCGCGGTGGCTGCTGGCCGGAGCCATGGCGCTGGCGCTGCTCAGCATCGCCGCTCTGATGCGGCTGATCCACATCCCGAAGACAGCCCGGCGACTCTACCGCGGCGCCGGACGCGTCACCGTCGCGTCGGCCGCCGTGGTGGGCGCGCTCGGCTCTTCAGGGATCGGGACGATCCCCCTGATGGCCACGATCGGCGCGGTGATTCTCCTGCCCGTCTTTTACGGATTGCTCGTCTGGATCACCGTGCTCGGTGGGCGCGAGATCCCTCTGGAATGACGCCGATGGCCCCGCACCTGACCGCACGTGGAAACACGGCAACCAGCCGGGGCGAGCCGAGAAACAGCCGATGCGCGTGGACGGGCAGCCGACCACCACCTCGGTGCGCTGCGCCGCGAGTCGAAACTGCGGTTCGGTGCACGGTGTCTCCAACGAATCGAACATGGCGATCGGGGGTGTAGTGGATCCTCTCCCGACCGCGCCCGGTTGGCGATCACCTCCGTTGGGACGCCACCCCAGGTCGGTCGCCATTAGATTGAGCGGATCACCCCGGCGGGAGCCGGACAGGGGCGATGGGTCGCGGTGGGAAGCAGGCTCCCACGACGATCCACGTCTCGAAGCTCCCGCGTGAAGCGTCTTCAGCCAATACCGAGAGAAGGAGCAGCGACTTGGGCAAGGTAATACTCATCACAGGGGCTTCCTCCGGCATGGGCCGGGAGGCCGCGATCCTCCTGGCCCACGGGGGCCACACCGTCTACGCCGGCGCACGCCGGGCGGATCGCATGGAAGACCTTTCCGAACACGGCATCACCCCGGTCGAGATGGATGTCTCGAAGGGCGGGGACAACGAACGCGCCGTGCGCCGGATCGTCGACGCCGAGGGACGAATCGACGTTCTGATCAACAACGCGGGTTTCGGCCTCTATGGAACGGTCGAGGACATCCCGCTCGAAGACGCGAGATACCAGTTCGAGGTCAATCTGTTCGGCCTTGCACACCTCACCCAACTCGTCCTGCCCCACATGAGGGCGCAGGGCGCGGGCCGGATCGTCAACACGTCCTCGATGGGCGGCCGGATCTTCACGCCCTTCGGGGCCTGGTATCACGCGACCAAGCACGCGCTCGAAGGCTGGTCGGACTGCCTCCGCATCGAGACCGCCCCATTCAACATCCAAGTCGTCCTCATCCAGCCCGGCCTCATCCAGACCGAATTCGGCCATGTGGTGGGAGGGAGCCTTCAGAAGTACTATGCCGAGAGCGCCTACAAGGCCGGGCTGGACCGGTTCTTCGCGATGATGTCCGATCCCAAGGCCGCGAGCCGCGGGACCGACGCCAAGGTGCTCGCCCGGGTGTTCGTCGAAGCGGCGACCGCCGCTCGGCCGCGGCGGCGGTACGTCAAGGGCGCGACGGCGCGTCCGCTGATGTTCATCCGCAAGTGGTTCGGCGACGGGATCTACGAATCCGTGTTGCGCCGCACCTTCGGCTGACCGGTTGGTCCATAGCGTCATCGGATGCTGCGGAGCCATGGTTCCTCGACTCCCGCCTCCTCAATGGCTACGGCATCCACTTTGGTTGGGTAGCGTGACCGGGGGATCGCAGCGTGGCTTCCGCCAGCCCCGCCTCAGGTCCCGGGACGGTAGTTCACCGAGAGCTTGATGCGCCTGCCCTTGGGGCTGTGGGTGAAGGCGTCGTAGGACTGTTCCCAGTTGACGAGCGGCGGATCGGCGTCGAGAAGGTTGATCACCGAGAGCGCGACATCGGTTGTGCTCGATGTGCGCCGCAGCAGGCTGAGGTCCCAGCCCACGAACCGGTCGATGTGCTCGAACTCGGTGTCGGGGAACACCTCGTTGGCGTACCCCGAGACGGTGTTGAAGTAGTTCACGACGCTGTAGTCGCCCCAATGGTATCCGGCCGAGAAGCGGAGCTTCCACTGCGGCAGGGGGGGCGCGATCGGATTGCCCCAGTTGAGCTGGCCCGCCGCGTCCTGCGCAGCGAAGACCTCGGTCCCGTTGAGTTCGAGCGCCTTGACGAAGAACTCCCGCGTGTAGGTGCCGTCGGCACCCAGCGACAGGATGCCCTGGCCGGTGGGCAGGCGCGTGCTCGCGTGCAGGTCGATTCCCGACATCCGGATGCCCGGCCAGTTCACGTTCGTCACCCTGATCCGCTCGACGGCCGACACATGGCAGGTTCCCGTCCCCGGTCCGTCGGGACAGGTCACGAACTCCTGCACGGCGGCCCGGGACGCCCCGCCTGCCGCGTACAGTCTGGTCACGCCCCCGAAGGGCACCTGGTCGATCACATCGCGGAAGTCGTAGCTCCAGTAATCGGCCGTTGCACGCAACCTTGGAAGCTGCAAGGTCAGTCCCACGTTGTAGGTGAACGCGCGCTCGGGCACGAGCTGGCTGTTGCCGAACGCGTCCACCGCCTTGTAGATGCCCGCCTCGGACACGTATTCGAGCCCGGTGCTGCGGTCCTCGTTGAGATCGTCCACCGAGGGCGTGCGGAAGGTCGTTTGCAGCGAGCCGCGTAGCGCCAGCGGTTCGGCCAACGCCACGCGCAGCGCCAGCTTGGGATCGAAACTGCTCACCGAGCCATGGAACTCGTAGTTGGCGGCGGCCTGGCCCTCGACCCTGCCGCCGAGCGAGAAGCGGCTCTCGGCGAAGAGCCTGTTGACCATCTGAGCGTCGTGGTACTCGTAGTGTCCGGTGGTGAAGGTGAACGCTCCGGCCTTTTCGAGGCAGCTGCGGTCTCCCGGTACGGGGCAGGGGTTGATCGACAGGTCTCCCGGCTGGTTCGGGGTCGCGGATACGCCGACCCTGCGGAACTGATACCCGATGGCGTAGTCGAGTCCCTCGGAGACGGCCCCCTTGAGCATGGCGTCCGCGACGAACAGATCCGCCGAGCTGTCCAGGTTCACTTCCTCGTTGATCCAGTCGATCAATTCCGCGCCGTTCTCCAGTCCGGGCATGTAGTCCGGGTTCGGCTGGTCCCGGTAGGGCGCGCCCGGCTGCTCCGAGAGCCGGTGCGCGTTGCTGAACGGGTTGTAGTACCGGCAGTCGCCCCGGCCCGCGACGGCGCCGTTGAGGGGGCCGAGCGCCATCCCGGACGGACTCGACGGGTCGACCACCACCGTCACGCCGCAGTTCGGACCTCCGAAGCCGCGGAAGGCCAGAAACTTCCGGTAGGCGTATTCGGCCGGAAGGTTCGCGTTGCCGGAAGCCCGGGAATAGCTGGCGGAGAACTCGACGGCCGCCCCGCCCAGCGACTCGATTCCACGCTCCAGCGAGGCGGCGATCCTCTGGGTGCGGGACGCGCGCTCCAGCGTCCGCCCGGGTCCCGAGTTGCCGACGAGCCGACCGTAGAAGTACCAGTTGTCCTCAAGACAGGCCGCCTCGCTCGCGAATCCGGCGCTCTGTCCGTGTGTCCCGCAGAACGCCTGTCTGCCCGGATTTCCGGGCTCGATCACTTGGGCTCCGTTGTACGGAGAGATGGGCGGGTAGGACGGGGTCGTGAACCACTCGGGAGTCGCGGCCTCGGCCCAAAGCGCCTCGACGTGGTAGCTCGAACGGTCGCCGAGGTCGCCGTTGACTTCGGCGAAGGTCCGGACATGGCGGGACGCTTGGAGCAGATTGTCCCACTGCTGGTAGCGGAAGCGGCAGGTCTCGCCCTCGCGGTGCCCACCGAAGTCCGTGCAGCGCGGGTCCACGAAGACGCCGCCCCAGCCTCCGAACTGCGCGTCCGAAAGCGCCGCGGTGAACTCTTCGATCGTCTCGTTGCCGGTCAATCTCGGGAACAGGAACGCGCCGGGATTCCCGGTATAGGACCAAGCCCCGCCGCCGGACGTGAACGGCCGCAGCGCCCAATCGCGATCCTCGGGGTGCAGTTCCTGGCCGACCAGCGCCTCGGCCGAAACGACAGCGTGCGCGTCTTCCCCGAGCCGCCTGCCCCAAATCGCGCCCGCGTGCGTCTCCCCGGCCCCGGCGAAGTACTCGTGCGAGCCCGACACCTCCAGCCCCTCGAAATCGCTGCGGGTCAGAAAGTTGGCCACGCCCGCCACGGCGTCCGAGCCGTAGACCGCCGACGCGCCCTCCTTCACCACCTCGATCCGGTCCAGCGCGATCGACGGAAAGGCGTTCACGTCCACGAACCTGCCTCCGGACAGCCGCGCCGGCAGATACACCTGGCGCCGCCCGTTGAGCAGCACGAGCGTGCGGGACGGCCCGATACCCCTGAGGTTGACGCTGGCGGCCGTTTCCGGCACCGCCGCGGGAGGCCGGGTATTGTACCAACCCTGGCGATCTCCGAGGACCCCGGCGCTCGATCCGAGGTTGCGGAAGAAGTCCACAGCCTGCGGAGACCCCTGCTCCGACAGCGTCCTCCTGCTCGAAACGGCCACCGCGTAGGGCAACTGCACGAGTGACTCCGAGAAGGCGGTGCCCGTCACCACCAGTTCCGCGAGGCCCAGGACGGCCGGTTCCAGCCTGAACTCGACGGCCGCAGCCCCGCCCGCCGTCACGGTTACGTTCATCGACGCGGCCGCATAGCCCAGCCTCTCGGCACGGAGTTCGTGCGTGCCGACGGGCACGTCCGGCAGCCGGAACATCCCGCCCTCGCTGGCGAGCACCCCGATCCCGAGGGCGGGCACGCTGATCTGCGCACTGGCCACCCGCTCGCCGGTCGCCGCGTCTTCCACGGTGCCCGTAATGGTGCCCGTCTCCTGCGCGGACGCCGGGGCCACAATGGCAAATCCCGCGGCCATCATGGCCAACGCGAAGGTCACCGTCTTGAGGCCCCGGCCCGAACGGCGGGCGTCAGGAGCGACGTGGATCGCCGGATCCACTCTCCGTGCTGTCTCGTTGGTTTCCATGTCCGTCTCCTTGGGGTCCGGGATCGGTAAGAGGTCCTGTCAATCTAATGCTGCTGGCGAAGGCCGTGCACCAAGGGCATCTGCTTGTTCAGCAGATGGATCTAGCCCGGATTTCTCACAGCAATAAGATGGCATCGGCCTCCGGGGGTTGTTAAGTTTATGTGCCGCACAAACTTGACAGTCACCACACCAGAGGACCGATGCCGACACAGTGTAGACCCGTTTCGTTCGGATTTCAAGGGTGCCAGGGCCGGAAGGTGACCGCGGCGTTCGACGGCGGATCGATTACCTCGAACGGGGGAGCGCTGCTGCTCAGAGCGGCCGACCGGTCCATTGGGCTCGTCGACCGGGTGGCCGCGTGCTTCACGGACCACCGCGATGCCCGCCTGACAGAACACTCGGTCGAGACGCTGGTGGCGCAGCGGATCATGGGCATTGCGCTGGGATACGAGGATCTCAACGACCATGACGAGCTGCGGCACGACCCGCTGCTGGCGCTGTTTTCCGGGAAGCTCGAGGGCCGCCGCAGGAACTGCGCGGCGCTGGCGGGCAAGAGCACGCTGAACCGTCTGGAGCATGCACCTCCCGCCGGGGCGCCGGGGCGGTACCACAGGATCGAGCACGATGCGGACGCGCTGCAGGCCGTGCTGCTCGAGTCGTTCATCGACGCCTGGAAGGGGAGGCGGCCGTCCCGGCTCGTGCTGGACATCGATTCGACCGACGACGAAGTCCACGGCCGCCAGGAGGGCGGCTTCTACCACGGCTACTACAACCACTACTGCTTCCTGCCGCTGTACATCACCTGCGGCGGCCGCCCGCTCTTCGCGCTGCTGAGGCCGGGCAACGCGGATCCCGCCG
This sequence comes from Longimicrobiales bacterium, assembly GCA_965208255.1. Classification (GTDB taxonomy): domain Bacteria; phylum Gemmatimonadota; class Gemmatimonadetes; order Longimicrobiales; family Gaopeijiaceae; genus BD2-11. The sequence goes on along the minus strand of OZ242324.1, from coordinate 3,982,252 downwards.
GAGGCGTGAGGGGGCCGCTCGGCCGCATCGTCGAACGGCTCCGGCAACGGTGGCCGGGACTGCAGATCCTGCTTCGGGCCGATTCCGCCTATGCCCGCGAAGAGATCCTGGCCTGGTGCGAGAACAACGGCGTGGACTACGTAATCGGCCTGGCCCGGAACTCGCGGCTCGTCGAGAAGATCGGCCCGGAGTTGGCTGACGCCGCGGCGTCAGCGGAGCGCCGGGGCCGGTCGGCCCGACGGTTCACCGAGTTCCTCTACGCCACCCTCGCAAGCTGGTCCCGCACGCGCCGGGTCGTCGCCAAGGCCGAGCACCTGCCCGGCAAGTCCAACCCCCGCTTCGTCGTCACCTCGCTGCCCGACACCTTCTCGGCCCGGTCCGTCTACGAGCGCATCTACTGCCCGAGGGGCAACATGGAGAACGCGATCAAGGAGCAGCAACTGGACCTCTTCTCCGACCGGACCTCCGCCTCCCGCTTCGCCGCCAACCAGCTCCGGCTCCTCTTCTCCGCCTTCGCCTCGATCCTCTTCGACGCCCTGCGCCGTGCGCTCCACGGCACGCGCCTGGCCCGCGCCACCGCCGGAACCCTTCGGCTCAAGCTCCTCAAGATCGGTGCCCGCGTCATCGTCTCCATCCGGCGGCTCAAGGTCGCGATGGACTCCGCACACCCCTCCGCGACCGCCTTCGCCCGGGTCCACGCACGTTTGCCAGCGTAGTTCCCACGCACTCCGGACATCCTCTCGGCAAGACCGCCGGGACCCGTGCGCCTCGCGAGCAGTGAAGACCCCTTCAGCCAGCAGTTCTCCCCGTCTCTCGCCTCTCACACGACGAAACCGGGACCCTTCCCGCCCTGCAACCCGGTTGACCCGCCCAACCACGGCCTCAATCCTTCATTCCACACCCGAATCCGCCACCCTGTGAGAAATCCGGGCTAGACCTTGGAGGTCGGAGACACGCCTTGCGCCGAGCCCTTGGTCGAAGTCGTGTCGCGTCCAGCCCCTTCAAGGGCCATGTCACAGGGATCGAGAACGGAATGTCGATGGTTCCGGAACACTCGCCCCGGCGCTGCGGAACGGCCTGAGGGGATTTTCCTCGCACGCCGGACCCGGAAATCTCCCGTCAAAAGTTGCGGGTTTTTCCTCTCGGAGCGCCGATCCCGGTTGCCCATTATTGGACCCACCCTCGCGCTGTCTCCCTAGAACCACTTGGGGAGGCACCGACCAAATCATTCTGAGAGGAGACTCTCATGAACAGGTGGCTGACGCGTTTCGTCCTCGCCATCACCGCCGTGGTTCTGGCCATGATGCCCGTCAAGGTGAACAGCCGGGACGGGGACTCCGTCCTGGCCCGTACTGCCCACCGGACCGAGGATGGCTTGGCGCGAACCGAGCGGAACTGCGGCGGCTGGGACGGTCGTCCTTGCGACCCCACGTCGAGATCAGGTCCACCGGCAGCTCGTGACGGGGTGATCGAGGAGGAGGTCGCCCGGTGGCTGGATCATTGGAGGACCGGGCGGCGGGGTGCGGTGCAGCGCGGCCTGAAGCGGATGGGCAGGTACGAGGACTACATCGACGCCGAGTTGGCGGCGCGGAACCTGCCGCCCTCGCTCCGCTACCTCCCCCTCATCGAGGCCGACTACTACCACTTGGCCGTTTCGCCGGCGGGGGCGGCCGGGCTCTGGCAACTGATGCCCGAGACGGCCCGGTGGCTTGGGCTCGAAGTAAACTCGATCGTCGACCAGCGCTTCGACGTGCACGCGGCCACCGGGGCCGCGCTGGACTACCTGGTTGCGCTCCACGACCGGTTCCAGTGCTGGTTTCTCGCTCTGGCGGCCTACAACGCGGGGCCGACGCGGATCGAGCGGGCGATCCGGCGGCACGGTGGAGCCAGGCCCCGCAACGACGCCCTGTTCGGGCATATCCGCGACCGGTTGCCGAAGGAGACCCGGGACTTCGTTCCCCGGTTCCTCGCGAGCGTTCGCCTGGCCGGCGACCTCTCGGCCGTCAGACGTGCGGCGCCCGACAAGGATCCGCCGGAGCGCTTCGATGTCGTCGGTGTCGAAGGAGCGGCGTCGGCGGATGTCCTCGCCGAAGCCGCGGGCATCGCCGAGGAAGAGTTCAGGACGCTGAACCCGCACCTCCGCATCGGCCTGGTCCCGGCGGGCCGGTCGACACGGTTACGCATCCCCGCCGGTGCGGGCGAACGGTTTCTCGCCCACTTCGCCAACATCCCTGCCGGGGACCGCTCCACGCTTCGTGAACACACCGTCGCCCCGGGCGAAGCGTTGGCGCGCATTGCACGACAGTACGGCGTTCCGCTGGACGCCTTGCGCACGGTCAATCCGGACGTGGAGCCTCGGCGCATGCGGATCGGATCCATTCTCCTTGTTCCCCGCAGTGCGGGAACGATGACTGCCGGCTCCCGAATTGCAACCAACGCATCCTCAACCCGGTCGACGAAAGGACGGGATCTCCCATGAACAGAACGGATCTTGGGTTCAACTCCGGGGCCACGAACGGCCCAATGAGCCACATCTGGAGGAGCTTCGTTTCCCGGCCGTCCCTTCGCATCGGTCGGCGGACCGAGGGCGCGGCCGCCCCGCACCGGATCCGCTTTCGGGCTCCGCGGCGGCGCGGCGCGATTACGCCCGACCGGCTCAGGCAAGACGGCCTGATCTGACGATGCCAATGCGGACCACGGCCTTCTCCGAGCCGTGGATTTCCGCGCTTGGAACCGGGAAGACTTCGGTGCCCACGGACCCGACGACGATTCGCTCTTCCATTGACATTCCTTGGAGACGCACATCTCATGGGTGAACACCGGGCAGTGCCGGGACGTGGTGGCGTGAGCGGACTGCCGGTCCACCCGAACGAAAAGACGGAGCCGGGAGTGCTCAAGCAGAGGGACTACACCGCCGTGTTCGACGCTTCGCCGGACGCGATGCTGGTCGTGGATGCGGACGGCGTGATCCAGGACCTCAACCGTCAGGCCGTCGCGATGTTCGGATGGAGCCGGGACGAACTTGAGGGCAGCGACGTCGAGCGATTGATTCCCGACGCGAGCCGCGGTCGGCACCGCCGGCACCGCCGACGCTACGGCGAGTCGCCGCAGCCCCGCCCGATGGGCGAGGGCCTCGAACTCGAAGCCCTGCGCAAGGACGGCACCACGATCCCGGTCGAGATCAGCCTCAGCCCCTCGAAGCTGGGAGGGGGCCGGGAACACGTGATCTGCGCGGTCCGCGACATTTCCGCCTGGAAGCGGATGCGGCGCCTGTCGGGCATGATGATCGCGGCGGCCGAGCAGGAGCGGAAGCATCTGTCGCGCGAACTGCACGACGAGTTCCTCCAGAATCTCGTGGCGCTGAAGATCCGGGTGAAGCTGTTGGCCGACGAGAGGGATGACGTTGAACGGGAGCGAGCGCGGGCGTTGATCGCCGAAGACATTCGGGGCACGATCCTCGGGATCAAGCGGATGATCCGGGGACTTCTGCCGCCGGAACTGGACCACGGAGGGCTTCCCTCCGCCCTCGGCTCCGTCTTCCGCGACATCAAGGCCGTATACGGGTTCACGGTCAAGACCAGCCTGGGCCTGGTGGACGGCGAGTTGGACGAGGTCGCCACGCTCGCGCTGTACCGGATCGTGCAGGAGGCGGTGGGCAACGCGGTGAGGCACGCGGGGGTGAACGAGGCGATCGTGACGGTCAAGTCGGCGAATGGGGCGGTCACGGCCACCATCCGGGACGAGGGGTGTGGGTTCGAGTTGCCCGACGCGGAAGGACTGCCGCGCGACGGCTGCGTGGGCCTCGACGGGATGCGGGAGAGGGCCGCGCTCGTCGGGGGCTCCGTCGTCGTGCGGACCTCGCCGGGCGCGGGAACGACGGTTCGCGCCTCCGTTCCCGCCCGGAGTGGGGGCCGACGGGACGGATGAGGGACCGCCGACGATGGTGAGGGCGCTCCTGGTCGACGACCACGCGGTCGTGCGCGCCGGTCTCCGGGCATTGCTCGAAGCATCGGGAGGGGCGGAGGTGGTGGGAGAGGCGTCTTCGGGCGAGGAGGCGGTGAGGAAGGCCCGGAGTCTGGAGCCGGACATCGTCGTCATGGATCTGGCGATGCCCGGCATGGACGGAGTACAGGCCACCCGTCGCATCGCCGCCCTCGGCATCGAAACGAAGGTCCTGATCCTCACGGTCCACGACGAGGACGAGTTCCTGGTGCCCGCCCTCGATGCCGGCGCGGATGGTTTTCTGAACAAGTCGGCCGCCGACACCGATCTCATGGGTGCCATCGAGGCGGTCGTGCGCGGCCACTCGTATCTGCCGAGACGCGCGGCCGCGCTCATCGCGCGCCGGCAGGCGGAGCGGAGCGGCACGGGCGAAGAGCCGGAGCCGCTCTCGGATCGCGAACGGACCGTGATCGAGTTGACCGCGCGGGGGTTCTCCGCAGCGGAGGCGGGCCGGGAGATGTGCCTCAGCCGCAAGACCGTCGAAGGCTACATCGCCCGCGCCAAGTCGAAGCTGGGCCTCAGGCACCGGCGCGACATCGTGCGCTTCGCGCTCGAAAGCGGGATCCTGCGGGCCGAAGCCGAGAAGTAGCGGCACCCCGCGATCCCGCTGGCTTCCCCCGGCCCGGTCCGTCCTGACGGGAATTTCCCGCCAAGACGGTTGCGGGTTTCTCCCCCCATGATTCGCGGAATTCTCCTCTCAAGGCCCGTTGGCGCGGTCCTGCATATTGGTCGCAGGGCACCCGGAAGCGAATCGGGGGCGTGTCACCCGAGGCAAGGAGTCGGGAACCATGCAGCAGGAGACCCCAAGCTACGAAGCCATCGTCGACACCCTGCGTTGGGCCGCGCAGGGTTACGTGATCGGCCACGGAGAGGCGGTTCGGCCCATGCCCTGGCGGCGGATCCTCGATCATCTGGCCGTGCTCGGACAGGACGAGTTGCTGTGCATCGACCCGAGCCCCAACGGCACGGGGAGCGGAATCACGGTCAGGATTGCCGCGAATGGACGATCCGGCGCAAGACCATCGGCGGCGAATGGCTCGCGCGAGACGACCCGGACAGTGAACATCCGAGCAGGGTCGAGGACGAAGTCTCGGTTCGCCCAGCGCATCGAGATGGCCGTGCGGAGCGGTAGGTACCGCTCCGTGACCTGCATGCGAAGTGGGTCGAGGATCTTCGCGGTGATGACCGCTGACTCGGTACGCGCCGCGCGGTCGAACGGAGACCGCCAGCCGCCGCACCGCGTTCGCGCCGTCGCGTCCGCCAAGCGACTGCACCGAATGACTCGGTACCAGAGGCGAACTCGAAGGAACAGGTACGCAGCGTACATGATCGTGGCCGCGTCGTTGCTGCTGTCAGTCTCGGCGCTGGTGTCCGCCGCGACCGGGCGCAACGACAACTCCTCGCCAGCCATGCGCGCCAACGCCATCGTGGGACACGTGCTGATCGAGGGACGGGGAACCGACGGCGTCACCGTCGCACTGGACGGTCGAGCCGCAACCGTTACGACCGGCGGGGGCGCGTTCCGGTTCGATGACGTGGAAGCCGGCACCCACACCATCACCATCAGCAACTATCCGGCGGACGCGCGCTTCGACCGCACCTCCGCAACCGCGAGCATCGACACCGATGGACGGGCGGCCACCGTCAGCTTCTCCGGTTCCTACATTCGCAGGTCTCGCATCACAAGGCCGGCCGTGATGGCCGAACGCGGTGGCACCGGAAGGCAGTCGACGCCGTTGGCTCTGCGGGAAGCCGCCGGGCACGCCGCAACCGAAATGTAGGACCCGGCCTGCAACCGGTGTCTGCGCGCTCCGTATTCGGTCGGGCCATTACACGCTATCTTGGTGGGCGAACCGGGACGTTCGGTTCTGCTCTTCACACGCCTTCCATCACACACTAGGACCTTCCTGCCATGCATAAGTTCACTTGGTTGTTGGGGCTCACGCTGATCGCCGCCCCGGCAACCGCCCAGACGACCTTGGGCCTGAAGGGCGGGGTCGGCTTCGCCACCATTGCCATCGAGGAAGCCGGGGTCGAGGAGGAGTCCGTTTCCGGCATCGTCGCGGGGCTGGAACTCGGCGTTCCCGTCTCCAGCGTGTTCAGCCTGAGGCTCGGCGGGTCGTACGCTCGGAAAGGCGGCGGGGGATCGGTTGGCGGTGGCACCGTGACGCTCAACATCGATTATTTCCAGTTCTCGGCGTTGGCCCGGGTCGCCACCTCCGGCGACGGGCCTTCGGTCGGTCTGACGGCCGGCCCGTGGGCCGCCTATCAGCGCTCATGCGAGTTGGAAGGCACACTCGAAGGGACGAGCATCGTCGCGCCATGTTACGATCCGCCTTTCTCGGACTTCGACATCAAGACCCTGGACTTCGGTCTGGCCTTCGGCGGAGGGGTCGAGATTCCCGTCTCGGGCAGTCTCCGGCTGGGACTCGACGCGCTCTATTCGCTCGGGCTCGCCTCCGTGGACGACGACGAAAGCAGAACCCGACACCTGACCCTTCAAGCAGGTCTGTCCCTCCCGATCGGTTGACCGAGCCGAATCGAACACCGGGCCGCATCAGATGCCACCCGAAGGCCGCTTTGACTCCCGCCATTCTGCACAGCTTTCCGGTCACTTCAGCACGGCAGAATCAGATTCGAACTCATTGGCAAGAATGGCATAGATCGTGCAGTCCCGGTTGAACTTACGTGACTCCTTGCCGTGATTCGCTTCCCCCTGACTCTGCGCGTACAGTCAGGCAAACGTTTCGGGCGGTGTCAACAGCCGTCGAAATGGCGATGTCCAACGGGTTCCAGCACCGTCCGGGACGCGGATCGGCCAGCGCCAACCGCGCCTCCAAGCCACCTGCGGGGCCTCGATCCCGAACTGGACGAGTTGCGGTTGATCGGGCAGGGTCTCAGGGAGCTTGCCACCTGCCGGAGGAGGGCCGGATGTGCAGAATGGTGCTTGTGTTGATGGTACTCTCGACTGCGCTGCCAGCGGCCGCCCAGACAACCGTCGGCGTCCGGGCTGGGTTGGGAAGTGCAAGGATGGCTGTTCCCGGAGGCGTCGATTCTGCGCCATGTCCACCGGAAGGGCATTGTCCCAAGTCCGCAACCGACGCTGTTCGGGGGCTCATATTCGGAGCCGACTTCGACATCCCGGTCTCCAAGTCCGGCGATGTCTTCGGTCTTCGGATTGGCACCGCTTACATCCAAAAGGGGGGTGCAGCGCCCGGATACGACGCCAACGGCGAGCCGAGCAACGAGAGACTCTCGACGAGCTACCTTCATTTCTCGATGCTCCTACGCTCCCGGACATCCGGTTCGCAGTCGTTGGTCGTCCTTGTCGGCCCTTGGGTTGCGAACCTCTTGTCGTGCGAGAAGGGAGACCTGGCAACAATCTGTAAGGGGGGCGACGCCGGAATCGCCTTGGGCGCGGGGGTGCAGATTGCGTTGCCCGCCATTTCCAATGCGAGTGTCGGAATGGAAGGGATCTACTACCGGGGCCTCTAACGGACCACGGAACCGGGCGCGTCCGCCATGGGTTCGTCGCGGCTGACGACGCGCGTGGCCGGGGCAGCGATGAGGGGATCGGGTCCGGTCACGACCTCGGCGTCCTTGTCCGGGTATTCGAGCCTGGACAGAAAGTGCTGCATGGTGGCGAGTCGAGCGCGCTTCTTGTCGTCCGACTTGACGACGATCCAGGGCGCGTCGGCGGTGTCCGTGTAGAAGAACATCGCTTCCTTGGCCCGCGTGTAGTCGGGCCACTTGTCGAGGGACGCGATGTCTATGGGCGAGATCTTCCACTGTTTGAGCGGGTCGGTCTTGCGCCGGTCGAAGCGGTACAGCTGCTCGTCTTGCGAGACCGAGAACCAGAACTTGAAAAGAATGATGCCGCTGTTGACCAGCATGCGTTCGAGCTCGGGGCACTGGCGGAGGAACTCGAGGTACTCCTGCCCGGTGCAGAACCCCATGACGCGTTCGACGCCGGCCCGATTGTACCAGGAGCGGTCGAAGAGCACCATTTCGCCGGCCGTCGGCAGGTGCTGGACGTAGCGCTGGAAGTACCACTGGCCCCGCTCGACGTCGCTGGGCTTGTCGAGTGCCACCACGCGGGCGCCGCGAGGGTTGAGGTGCTCCCTGAACCGCTTGATCGTGCCGCCCTTGCCGGCCGCGTCTCGCCCCTCGAAGAGGACGACGATCTTGATCCCGGAGTCCTTGACCCAGCGCTGGACCTTGAGCAGTTCGACCTGCAGACGCGCTTTGTGCTGCTCGTACTCGCGCCGCTTCATCCTGGTCTCATAGGGGTAGACGCCCTCGCGGAAGATCCGGGCGAGGACCTCGCGTCCAGGTTTTTCTTTCCGTTTTTTCTTCGCCTCGCTGGTCACTGCCGCCTCCGGTGCTGAAGCTTTGAGCGAAACGGGCAAAGTAACTCCGGAGCGAGGGCCGCGCGATCAGCGCGGGCAGGGGTCGGACCCGCTACTCCAGCCTTCTCGGCAGGATGAAGTGCTTGAGCTCGCCACCCTGGTCGGCGCCGGTCCAGCCGTCCGACGAGAGGTCCACGATGGCGACGGCGACGGTCGGGAACTTGGTGCGAAGCAGGTCGATCTCGCGGGGGTCGCCCTTGCGGGAGAGATAGGCCGCGAGAGCAAGGTGGAAGGGTTGTGACCCAGGACCATGACGGTTTCGGCCTCGTCCGGTGCGTCGGCGATCGTGGCCAGCACATCGCGCGGCGCGGCAAGGTAGAGCGCCCGATGGAACTCGACGCGGGGATGGCCGCCGAAGTGCGGTTCCATCTGCACCCAGGTTTCGCGCGTTCGGGTCGCGGTGCTCGAGAGCACCACGTCCGGCACGCAGCCCAATTCGCTCAGGGCCGCGCCGACGAGCTGCGCCGCACGGTAGCCGCGCGCGTTCAGCGGACGGTCGTGGTCCGTGAGAACGGGGTCGCCCCAGCTCGATTTGGCGTGCCGTGCAAGCAGGAGGCGCCGCAAAAGCCCGTCCCTGGTGTCCTGGTGTCGAGGTTTTGCGACGAGCGCCTGCGCTGGCCGCAACCGGTTATTGGACCGCCGGAAGCGGGTATCCGGCGCCGGTCCTAGCGTGTCCGGCGCACTTTGGGGTCGCCGGACACGAAGTCGCGCCTGCAATGTACATGCCTCCGGTTCCATATGCCGCTGGCGCGCTTTCGGTTGCGCCACGTCCAGCGGAGCGCCGATGCCGATCCGCGCTCCTTGGACGTGGCTGGGAGAGACCCCCCATTTCGGCATGCCTCAATCGGCACCGGGGGGGATGGGGCCGGACAGCCCCATCCCCCCCGCCGCTACGGGGCCTCTCCCAGCCAGCAGTCCCCTTGCGGGGCAGGCGTTGGGCAACCGTCGTCCGCGCCCGCCTCAGATGTCTCGAAGCCGCCAAGGCGTTTGGCCGGCCGGTCAGGGGCGCGTGGTGCTCTCGACCCGTCTCGTTGTGCTCAGCCGCGCGCCGCCTCCATGATCTCGACCACATAGTCATCCAACCGGGCCATCACCTCGATCACTTCCGCCTTGCTCTCCGCAGTCGCGAGTTCCTTGGCCAGATCGAGCAGAAGACGGCGGACCGCAACCGGGTCGCCCGCCTGCGGCGGCGGCGCATCCTCGGGGGCAGTCTCTTCAACCGTTGGGACCTCCGGCTCCGGCGGCGTCTCGGGCTCGGGCGCGGCGGCCCTTGCGAGGCGCGCCTTCACTTGCAGGGGATACTTCGCGTGGAACTGCCGGGCCGTGAGTTCCGCAACGGAGGGGTCGATCTCGCGGGCACCCGCGAACAGGTCCGCGTTCGAGACGTTGGGGTCTGCTTCGAGCGTCCGCTCCACGAACTCCATGACCGCGGCGCCATCGCCCGATGCCGCGGGGTCAGGCTCCGGGACCGCTTTGCGCTGCCGTGCGGGCTGCCGCTGCTCCGCCATCCGTCGCGTCACCGGCAACCGATACCTGGCGTGAAACTGTTGCGGCCTAAGCTCCCCGATCGACTCGTCGATCTCGCAGGCGCCCGCGAACAGGGCGGCATTCTTCACGCCGGGGTCCTTCTTCATTTCCTGTTCCACATACTGTATGACGGCATCATGCAAGCTGCCCATGTCCGTTACCCTTTCTGGAGGCGGGTCCGCGTTCGCTGGATGCGGATGAGTCGCCGGTCGTTCAATTGTATTCAACCAAGAATATTCGACGGGTGGTCGGGCAGGGTCAATGTTCCCTGGCGTTTGCGACCGGCACCGGTCGCCTGAAGTAGCGCCAGTGATCGACGGCGTAGACTTCGCCCGCCGGTCGGGGAATCGCCGACATCAACCCCGAGGAGCGCCGGGTGCGTCCCGCCGCGAACCGGAAGCCCGGGCCGGAGGTGTGTTCGTCGCAGGCGAGACAGGGGTTCAGGTTGCCGTCCTCGTCAGTGTGCACGCCGTCCATGTCGTTCGTCAGCACGTTCCACAGGCCGTGATGCCCGATGCAGGCCCCCACGCAGCGCCGCCTCGTATGCAGCACGTTGTACGTCCACGTCTCGGCGCAGCGCTCCGACAGGCCGATCTCCTCCATGAGACACTTCTTGATGCCCTTGGCCGTCAGCCGTCTCGCGCACGTCCTCGCGGGCGAGGCGAGATCCGGCTTCGCCATGTAGGCCGCGAGATCCCGTAGCGACGAACACGTGCCGCAGTGGCGGCGGTGGGTGACGACGTGATCCTCCGCGAGCGCGCTCTCCACGTCGGGGAAGGTGCGCAGCCGGTAGTCCACGCGCGCGGAATCGGTGAACCGGACGGCGCAGACTTCGGTGTCCGACCCCAGCGAAGAGTACCATTCGAAGACCGGCTCCTGTCCACGGAACGAGAACATTCCCGCCGCCTCGTCCCACTCGTAGCTCTGCGGGTGCTGGGGGAGCGGGTACCGAAGGTCGGCCAAGGTCGGGCAGGACTCGCGGTAGGGCGGCTCGTACGGACTGTGCGTCAGAAAGCCGCGGCCGTCGCCGGCGGGCGACGTGCCCTTCAGGCCAAGCCGGTCGTGGATCTCGTCCCCGTTGAGCAGGTGGGTCCGCCGCAACCGCTCGATCAATGCGCCGGTGCCGGGAGGACGCTCTGCAACCTCACCGGCCGCGGCCGACGCCGGGGCGTCGCCCGAAACCGATGGCTCCCCGAAGCGCAACGCCCACAGGATCAGCAGGAGCCCGGCAGCGCCGAGGACGACGACCGCACCGACGCGCCACATCCGCTCGACCATCACCGCGCCGACTTTCCAACCAGAGACGCCATCCTATCCGGCGAGTCGGCGGGGTGGCGGCGACCGCCGCCGGACGACGGCCGCCTGGAGCTTCGCCTTCCCGCAGGGACGATTCTTGGGGGAGTATCCATGTCAAGCGGATGCCCGTTTTTCGTCGAGCGACGTGTCTCGCAGCGCCCCTCGCGACGCTTCCGCTTCGGTGCCTGTTCTTGCCCGGCTCGATCATCCGTGAACGCTCCCCGCCGGGCTGGGCGTCGGGAAGGCCGGGCAGGAGTATTCCCGCGGCGGGTGCGCCGTCCAAGTACGGTCCTGCTGCACCAGGGCGTTGGCGAGGATGAGGAGCTTCCGCATCACGGCCGTCAGGGCGACCTTGGGCGGCTTGCCCCGAGCCACGAGCGCTTCGTACTTGCGCCCGAGGTCGGGATTGTGCTGGACCGCAGCCAGTGCGGGCATGTACAGCAGCTGGCGCACCCGGCGCCTGCCGCCCTGGACGAAGCTGCGTCCCTTCCAGTGTCCGGACTCCCGGGTGACCGGAGCCAGTCCGGCGAGGCTGGCGGCGCGGGCGCCGGTAAGGGTGCCGAGCTCCGGCAAGTGGACGATCAGTCCCGCGGCGGTGATGTCCGAGATGCCCGGGATCGAGGTCAGGATCTCGGCCCGGCGCTCCAACGCCTTCTCCTCCTCCACCCGTTGCCGGATCTCGGCGTCGATGAGCTTCAGCTGGCGCTCGATCTGCCTCAGCCTCTGCCTGGTGACCCGCTTGCCCACGGGAGTGCGCAAGTGCCTGCCGCGGTTGGAGGTGGCGGTCCGGTCCTTGCGCAGCGCGTCGCGGATCTGCTGGAGCTCGGCAAGGTCGCGCTGCCCCTCGGACTTCGCCTGAGCCGGGCGCAGATCTTCGATGGCCGACGCCATGATGGCCAGCATCCGGGCGTCCACGGCATCGGTCTTGGCTCGCTGGCCGAGGGACCGGGCGAAGGACCGGACTTGGAAGGGGTTGATCGCATACATGGGGAGTCCGGCCTTCAGGAGGGTGTCCTCGAGGTCGCGGTGGAAGGCTCCGGAGGGTTCGTACGCGATCCGGTCGATCCCGGAGCCGATCCAGGCGATCAGCTTCCGGAAGCCGGCCCTGTCGTTCGAGAACCGGGACGCTCTCCCCTCGGGCGCCGCGAAGGCGTCGAGCCAGTCCTTGGAGATGTCGATCCCGACGGTGCGACGGTTGGTGCTCATGTGTTCTTCCCTTTTCCTGTGCTTGTCGTGCGAGCCTCGATGCTCAAGTATCCATTCAGGACGTGGGAAAGACGGTGGCGACCAAACTCCCGCACGGCCCTTGCGGCCAGCGACCCCAACGGCCCGACCACCGTCTGTGCTGGATGCCCGCTCCGGCTCGCTCCGCTCGCCTCTGCGGGCATCCAGCACACCGGGCCATCCCCGTGACCCGGACCTGCAAATCAAGCAGGAATCCCCAAGAATGGAAGAGACAAGCGACCCCAGGAGGGGGCGGGGACGGGCGTGTGAAAACGCGCACGGCCCCGCGCCCGAACCGGGCACCTGTGCCCCTGGGGCCGCTCCCCTCCACGCCCCAAGCGGCTCCTGCGCCACGGCCGCCCGCGCGGTGAAGCCGCAAGACGTTGCCGCGTCGGCGGATATGCAGATCGACCGGTGTGCATCACCGGAGCCCCAAAATGTGCATCGACCCCCATTGTCTCTTGCACACCTCCGGTACGGCCCCGGACATCAGGTCTCCCAGTAGAATCGAGCCCACGCCAGCCGGTCCGTCATCCATGTGTCGCCGCGTTCCGTAAGCCCTCGTCCCGCACGCCTGCGCGCGCGCCTCACAAGGACGTTGGCGTGCTTCAGGGCGGCCTGCAAGCCGCCGTATTCGTCGAGGACGCCGACATCCCCCCCGAGGATGGCCGGCTCGATCCGGGCGAGGTCGCGCCGGGTCTCCTCGTCGACTTCGGACGGGCGCGGATACCGCGACCAGTTGGTCAGCACCCTGCTCGTCTTACCCCACTCCTTCCATCTCCGGACGACCGCAACCACTTCGATCTTGACGCCCAGGTCCCAGAGTGCCTTCCTAGAGATCGCCGTGCTTCGCGCCCCATGAACGGAGCGCGCCGTCTTCGTCTACGCCGAGCCGGGGGTCTCAAAACGGCTGCCTTCACCGCCTCGTCGAGATGAGGGCTCTGCTCCGATTCGGTCCTGCCGCGAGGAATGATCCACGGCTATCGGTATGGCGTGTGAGCCGGTTTCGAAGAGACGGATCCTGACCGCTGATCGGCCGGGGTCGGTGGCGTACCGCGCGTGCACATCGACATCGAGGTGCATGTGCATGGAATCGCCGCCTCCATGTGCGCGGGCAGATCCGAAGAAGATCTCGGCCTGATTGCTGGTGGCGCATTGATTGGACGAATAGAGGTCGGCAAACCTGACCCATCCGTTGAGATTCTTCCGGTTCACCTCCTTCGTCAGAAGGATCACTATCCGCCTGTTTCCGTCAACATCGGACAGGCCGCCGAAGTATTCCTCGTGAACCGCGCTCACGTTGGCTCCGTAGAATGCGTCCAGATCGGCAAGTTCGGAATCCGTGAAGGTCCCGCTCGGGTTGTCGAGGTCGTCGAGCCACACGGCGTGGTTGCCGACGCGGCGGACGACCGCCCGCACTTGGCCGCGCGACGCGCAGGGCGCATCGAAGCCGGCAAACAACGTAAGCGTGTCGCTTGCCGACCAGGTTAGGGACTGTCGAGCACGCGCCATCGAGGCGGGCATGGGACCCAGCCGCCGAACCAGTTCTTGGTTCCTTTCCATCATTTCGGCGTGGCGTTCCCAGTCGCGCCCGTCTTCGGGCATCTGCCGTCCGAGGAGCGTCTGCGGTTCGTTTGGGGCTGGTGCCGCCATTGGTGAGGTGGAAGAGAATGAACCCACGTTGCCCACGGCTTGGCGCAGGGGCTCGGACGAGGCGACAAGCGGTCGATCAGCCGCGACGGCTGGGTCTCCGACAATGCTCGTCATGGTGACCGGGGTAAGGGAGGAGGGCGCTTCCGAGGTGGACACGACACCGATCAGGTACTCTCCTCCCGCCGCATCCGCCGGCAAGTGGAGGCATCCGGTTCCGGCATAGGTGTAGCGGTAGTGTGTTCTTGGAAGTTCGAGGTCCCTTGAGCTCAGTGGCGCCACCCCCACCGTGCGGGCGTCGCTCCGCTCCCCCACCGTCACTCGCAGTTCGGTCCGGCGCGCCGGCAGGCAGTCGGCCGTTGGCACAGTGATCGACAGAGCCGTCTCGCTGGCCGCCGTTACGCGTGCCGCTAGCCCGCCGACGGACACCTGATTCAGTGCCGCCGTGGCAGCGAAGCCGGACCCGAAGACCGTCGCGGTCGCTCCCTCCAACAAGACGGCTGGATCCGTACCGCTGATCGCGACCGGACCCAGCACCGTCACGGCAAACACGATATGGGCACTCAGCCCCTCGGGGTCGTAGGCGCTGAACGTCACGGTCGCCGCGCCGGACGACCGGGCTTGAATCAGCAAGTCGGCACCCGAGACCCAGGACCGGACGACATCGGGTTCCGAACTCCCCGCCGCATAGGTCAGACCGTCTCCATCGGGATCGCGGAAGAGATCCGCCCCCGGCCAGGAAGCCGTTTCGCCGACTCCGAGAGTTCGAGCCCGAATCGAGTCCCTGACGACCGGCGCTTGGTTGGCCACCGCAACCTCAAGGCTCTGCTGGCCGGACAGCCCGCCGGGATCGGTGGCCGTCACGGTCACGCTGTCGGTTCCCCGCCCGTGCCCCACAACCGTCACGACGCTGCCCGATACCGTCGCGGTGGCAACGTCGTCATCGGCGCTGGCCGCTGCGTAAGCCAGGACATCCCCGTCCGGATCTTCGAAGTAGGTAGCCACCTCGACGGCGACTGTCTGTCCCACGGCCAGCGTTAGGGATGGGAGCGAACCGACCGGGAGGGGAACCCGGTTGGGCACCGTGACCGCGAAGCCGTGCTGGGCCCATAGGCCACCCGGATCGGTTGCTGTAACCGTGATCGTGGCACTCGTCCCGGTCGCGATGGCACTGATCGAAACCGATGCGCCCGTCACCGTAGTCGAGACCGCCGCCGGGTTCGAACTCGCCGCCGAATAGATAAGCGCGTCCCCGTCCGGATCATCGAAATACCCGGCCATGTCCACTTGGCCCGTTTCCCCGACGAAGACGGCCTGCGCGGGGACCGTGTCCATGGCGACCGGCGCGCGGTTCGGTACCGTGACGGCGAACGTCAACTGTGCCGACAGCCCCTCCGGGTCCGTCGCCGTCGCCGTCACTTCCGCCTCTCCCTGGGTCAGCGCCGCAATCGTGAGTTTACTCCCCGACATCGTGACCCCGGCCACTGCGGGCGCCGAAGCCTCGGCGGCATAGCCGAGCGTGTCGCCATCTGGGTCGCCGAAATGGTCCGCGAGATCAACCGACAGGCTGCTCCCCACAAACAGTTCCGCTGTGGGGATCTCGGCGGTGACGGTGGGCGCGCGATTCGGGACCGTCACAGTGAATGTCTGCTGTGCCGAGAGGCCGCCGGGGTCCGTCGCTGTCACAGTCACCGTCGCGCCGCCCGCGCCCACCCCAGCTACCGTCACCTCGCTCGCCGACACCGATACGGTCACTCGTGTGGTGTCCGACGAGACCGCTGAGTATTCCAACGCCTGGCCATCGAGGTCGCTGAAGTACTCCGCCATATCGACAGCCGTGAGGCTGTCCACGTGCACTTCCACGTCCGCGATCATACCGACCGCCTGTGGCGGCCGGTTGGGAACCGCTACGCCGAACCTCTGTTCAGCGGACAGTCCCGCGGAATCCTGCGCCGTAACCGTCACGGTCACGCCCCCCACGGACACGCCGGTCATGGTCAGTACGCTGCCCTCGACCACCACAACCGCCACGTTTGTGTCCGAGGAGGTTGCCCGGTATGCCAGGTCCTCTCCGTCCGGATCCGTGAAGTACGGGGCTACATCAACCTGCGCCACGCTGTCGACATGGACATCCAAGTCCGCAATCCTGCCGACCGTGGCGGGCGCCCGGTTCGGGACCGTGACGGCGAAGTCTTGTTCCGCCGCAAGGCCTCCAGGGTCACGTGCCGTCACCGTGACGGTCGCCATACCCCGTGCGACCGCCGTCACCGACACTACACTTCCGGACACGGCGACCGAGGCGATCACGGTGTTGGAACTCGCTGCCGCATAGGTCAGACCGTCCCCGTCCGGGTCGGTGAAGTAAGCCGCCAAGTTTACCATGGCAGTCTCGCCGACCGCTACGTTCTGGACCGGAATCGATCCGCTGGGCAATGGTGCCCGATTCGGTGTGGGTGCGGGCTCCGTGGCTCCATCGCCGCAAGCCGAAGCTGACAGGGCGAGGGACGACGCCGTTTTCACTCGATCTGAACAACCACACGAGCCACACGGTCGTGTTTCGCCAGAGGGACATCCAGGAGGTCACGTGCCAACTGACTACGTCGGTGGGTGCTGGCTGGGTGATTCTGGATGTGCTCGTAGGTTTGATCGTGGACGCGGCCACGGGGAAGTGGAACAGCTTGGACCAAGGCGTGTGCAACGTCGTGCTTCCGGCGGCCCGAGGGACGAACTGGGAAGAAGACAAGAAGTCGTACTAGGATCCGGTTGTGACGCTACCGGACTCTAACGGTCTACGGAAGTAAACGGAGTCCAAGAGCCCGACGAGGACGGGTTTCGCGGGGGCACCGCGCCCGCCCGCTGCTCCGGTAGCGGTGTGGGATCCTGCTGAATTGTGCCGCGAAAGCGGGAAAACGGACTTAAGTTGGCGGGACTCCCACGCCCGCGCCGCCTCTTCGCCAAGGTCCCAGGAAGCTCACCTCGCTTCTCATCCCTCGGAAGCCACGTCATCCGGGGCGTTTCGGCCGTTTTCCGGCCATCGCCGCCGCCCTGGTCGCAGAGAACGCCAAGCTCCATGACGGCTTCACCGGACTCGTACTCCCCCACTCACGCCGGCACACCGTTCCAGGATTTGCTCGGCGTTCGCCAAGCCCTCGTCGCTCGGCCCCTCCTCGCTCGGCCACTCGTCGTCGTGCTCGACGACGAGGGACGCTGTGACGTTCAACTGGGGCTTCGACCCCTCGGAAGTAGTCTCGCTCACCATAAGGATGTCTGTGCTTCGATGGCTGCAGAAAAACCCACACCGGCGCTGACGCTCGCCTCCGACGAAGCCTGTCGCGCGGTCCCCGTCGGTGATCGTATACCCCAGCTCGACAAGCGTCGCGCTAACGCAATCGAGCCCTCCCGCCTGATCTGTAACTGGCCGACTCAGCATCCGCGGTACACTACCCAAACACCCACCGAATGCCACCACTCCTGCCGCCATTATCATCGGCCACCTCAACGAGAGCGTGGTCTTCTTCGTCACTTCGGTCTCCTCTCCCACCAAGCAGGGCTGACTAACCTCGTCTTGGCGGACCTAGTCCGTCGTGGGCTTTCATACCATCGGGGTCACTGACATGTTCCGCGGGATCGAGCGACAGCGAGTCTCCTGTTTGCACCGCATTGGGCCGGGATTCCGTCCGTTACCTCTGGTGCCCGGTTCGGCACGGTCACTTGGAAGCTTGCGGGGCCGCAAGGATCGCGTGCGGTCACAGTAACGCAACGCTCCGCCCCGATCTGGCATGTGAAGCCGCCGACCGCCCAGATGTCGTGCCGTCGCATTCGCGCCGTAGCACGACGTTGTCCGGCATCATCACGCCCTGCCTCACGGGGAAGTCGCGGCGGCCATCGAGAAGGCGTGGGCGGCGGATCCGGAGGCGGCCCCGGCATGCACCGCGCCGCCGATGGCGCGAAAGCCCCATGGGGTCAAAGGGGGGCGGAGCCGCCCCTTGCCAGTCCGCGATGTTCAACGTCGCGTGTGCTGGCTGGCTGGCTGGCTGGCTGGCTTGGGACCAGTAACGGTCCAAAGCCAGCTCTGCGGACGCCTCCGAAAACGCCTACCCAGAGCACCGCCCGGAACAGCCTCGACCGCGCCTTCGCGGGCAAGCTCCACGGCCTCCTGGCCGCCTGCCTCGAAGACGGCGACGGACGGCTCGTCGGTCTTTGGTGACGCCGCGCTTCGCTACCGCGCACCGCTCTCCCCCCTACCTCTACCCCTCGGCGACCGGAGATCGTGCGTTAGAGACGATTCTGGGGCCCGTAGGTTACCCGAATAGCCCCCTGATCGACCGACAACGGCCTCTGAGCCGTCACGGAGGCGACAACACGTCAATTCACGTACATTCGATGACACCTCACCGGACGAGGGTACTCGCGTGGGCCGCTCCGCTCCCTTCGCGGGGCAGCCGCCGAACCGGGACATTTCTAATGCCGATAACCGGGACATTTTTCGTGCCGATTGACAGGGAGTTCTGGAAACTCGGCCCTCGCGACCGCCGGTCGCGAGCAGGTGTCACCCGGTGTGCCGCCGGAGGGTAGCACCAGAGTGCCATCGAACAGGAGTTGGGCAATGATCACCAAACCACGAATCGCCCGCACCCTCGTGCCGAGCCTCATGCTGGCCGCATCCATAGCCTTCCCGGTCGGCGCGGGCGCACAAGCCGCGCCGCCACCCATGAAACCAGCGCCGCTCAGCGCGGCGATGGCCGAAGCGCGGCGGAGTCCGTTCTATACGACGAGCAATGTCGAGGGGCTCACGATCTTCGAGCTGGCCTCGTTGCCCGGTCCCCATGTCGGCGATCGACCGGATCCTGACTCCGCCCAGGCACCGTCCTTTCACAGGGTCTTCTGGCCGACGCTCGGAGCCGTTGCCTTGTCGGAGGCCGCGTTCTTCTACGGTTTCCTGAACTGCTTTGGCAGCACCAGTGACTGTACGGGCGGGCTGCTGTTTGGCACGGCGACCATGGTTGTGGGACCACCAGCGGTCGCAAGCATCATGGGGGCTCGGTTCAGCCGGGGCTTGCTCGGTTCGGCAGCGGGTGTCGGTCTCGGCTTTGGGCTCTTCCGTCTGGGGATAGCGTCCGGGCTGGACGATTCCACCGCGTTCTGGGCCCTTCCCATCACCCATGCTCTCCTTACCACCGTCATCAGCAGGTTGTAGCAATGTGTAGCCGATAGGCGCATCGGTTCTGCTCGCGACAAGCCCCAAGCCACGCAATCGGGACAGCGGCGAGGACCGCCATCAGCCACTACGCCAACAGCCGGGCGAGGGGTTCGAGTGAGGTCGGTCTCTTGCCGGAACGCGCTCGCAATCGACCAAGCGTGTAAGTCAAGGTTAGGTCCCGGTCCCCGCTCTCTGGCCCGCGACATGGTTTTCCGCAGGGGGGCTCAGAACGAGAAGTATCCGCCCATCTGGAAGCGCTCGTCGGACTCGTCGACATGGAGGATGAAGCGCCCCCCGTAGCGCCGTCCGAACGTCAAGCTCGCGCCGGCGGTCGCCTCAACGTAGTCGCTGCCGTCGTAGTGCATCCCCACGCGCAACCTCGGGCGAACGAGCTAACTGGAACGTCCAAGCAGGACCGAGGCGCCGATATGGTTGCGCGACCCGGCTTGAGGAAACAGAGGGATGGCGACCCCGGTCATGCCGGTGTTGCCGCCCAGGTCCGTGACGTAGGGGCCGGCGCACCGGTAGGTCTCCACCATCCCGTACAGCGACACCGGCCCCGCGACCCGCCCGTTGATGCCGACGTATTGTCCGGGACATTGGTTGTCCCCCACGATCCCGGCTTCGAGCATGAAACGGCCCGCTACCTCCCGACGGTCCGGTGCCTCCTGCCCCTGAACCTGCCAAGGCAACGCGGCCAAGCAAGCCAACGACAGCCAGAAGACATGAGTACTCCTTGCGAAGGCCCGCTGCGGTTCGGCTCGTTTGACGATCGGGATGGAGTCGAAAACGATCATTGTGTCAACCTCTCCGTCGCGGGCTTCAATTCGCGTGTGTCGCGAGTGCGCTCGGACCGCCGATACACGAAAACCGCCACGGGGACAACCGCGCGCCCGCCGCAACGAGTCGGTATCCGTGGGGACACCAAGGTAATGGATCAGTGCATCATGGACCTGCCCCGCTTTCACTTCACGGACGGTTCGTTCTTGGGTTGATGGTGCTTGATGTGGTCTACCCCTCCCATGCGAGAGGGACGGCAGATCGAACCCTCGTTCGGATGGCGGGTCTCCCGGCGTCCGAACGAGGGTGGGCAAGCGAAGCGCGGCAGCCCGCAGGCAGGCCGACGCCCCGAGATCACGGATCCGTGGCTGGCCGGACTCCTGGCACAAAGCCTATCGCGTTGCGCTTGCAACCGCCGATGCCTCGGCGGCTCCCCCCATCTTCCCATCGGGAGCCGGTCCCGACGGGAAGACGGAGGTTATGTTCCTAATGGGCCACCGGATCTCAAGAGACATTCGTCGAGAGCTTGATGAAACAGGACCGCCTCCGTGCGGGCCGATTCCCGCCATTCAGGTCCGCTTTTCCCGCTTTCGCGGCACGGTCCACTAGTGTCCAGTCCAACGGCAGAAAACGCAGATCGTGCAGCCCTGTAAGTAGTTAGACGATTCTCTGCCGTGATTCTGTCCTCAGGTGATCCGCCGAGCAGGCCTACTGGCACCAGTACGAGTGGGACTTCCCGCAGCACGTCTTCAAGTGGTACCTGGAAGAGACGCTCTACGTCGGTTCGTTTGCCCTGAGCGCCGGCGTCAAGAAGTTCCACATCAACGTGTCGCGCGAGGACCAGTTCGGCGTTGACCAGGCGCTCGACGTCGATTCCGACTCGGGGATGCTCTTCTCCGGCGGCGTCACCTGGGAGACGCCCGTCCAGGGCCTCGATGTCTTTGCGGGATATGCCGAGAACTTCAAGGCGATCAGCAGCACGCTGCTCGAGGTCCCGGGCCGGAGTCTGGACCTCCTCGAGCCCGAAACGGCCTCCAACATCGATGTCGGGGTGCAGTATGCGGGGGAGCGGCTCGCGTTCAGCGCCGCCTGGTATTCCATCGACTTCCAGAACCGGATCTTCTACCTCGGACCGCAGACGCCCGCCGGTCCCAACTACCTCATTCCGGGGGGCGGAGCCTACTTCAACGCCGGAGGCATCGAGACCAGCGGCCTGGAGGTCGCCGCCACGGTGCCGCTCTCCGAACGAACGTCGTTCTACACGGCTCTCACCTTCAACAACTCGGATTACGTCGGCACCGGCGATCCGCTCGTCGATGAGAGACAGAACATTGTGGAGGGGAGCGACGTTGCCGGCGTGCCAAGTCGGCTATGGGTCGTCTCGCTCGACCGAAGCGGGCCGCTGGGCGGCGGGCTGTCGGCCAAGTACACGTCGTCGCGGCGCGTGAGCCTGACCGCGGACTGGCACACGGACGCCTACTGGGTGGTGGATGCCTACGTCACGATGCGCGGCGAGGCTCTGAGCGAACTCCTGCGCTCGACGGAGTTCTCGCTGGTGGCGAACAACCTGGGCGACGCGGCCTACCTGTCGGCGATCACCGAGAACGGAGCCTGGCTGGGCGCGCCGCGGACGGTGTCGATGAGCGCGACGGTATCGTTCTGAGGGAACACCTGAACGCTGGTCCGACGCTCGCCAGAGAGCGGCGCCCTCGTCTTTCTCGTCGGGTGCGTGCTACCCCGAATCCGCTTTGCGAATCAGCATCTCCCGTTGCATTATGACAGACTGGTATCCGGTATCATCGGGCGCGTGCGCGAAGGCGCATGTCGCAGGTGTCCGATGGGCACGCGTCTGATCTGCGGGAGTTCCGCGCCATGAAGCTCAGCCCCTGGTCCCTCCTTCCGATCCTTCTGGGGGCTCCGCTGCTGCTTTCCCTTCCCGCCTCCGCGCAAACCCCGGAGGAATTCTTCGAGACCCGGGTGCGTCCGGTGCTCGCCGAGAGCTGCATGGACTGCCACGGGCGGCTGCGCCGCGGAAACCTGCGCCTCAACTCCAGGGAGGCGATGATGCGGGGCGGCGACTCCGGGCCCGCGATCATCCCCGGAGATCCCTCGGGAAGCCTGCTGATCCAGACGGTGCGCCACGAGATCGAGGGGCAGGAGATGCCGCGCGATGAGGATCCGCTCACGCCGCAGCAGATCGACGGGCTTATCGAATGGATTCGCATGGATGCGCCCTGGCCCGAAGTGGCGGAAGACGCTGAAGGAGCTGCGGTTCTGGCCTTCGCCGACGAGGGCCTTTCGCCCGGCGCGCGCCTCTTCGTCGACAGGGTGCGCCCCGTCCTCGAGCGCAGCTGCTTCTCGTGCCACACCGATGATGAGCGGAGCGGTCTCCGGCTCGACTCGCGCGAACGCATGCTCCAGGGAGGCAGTCGCGGCCCGGCGATCATCCCCGGAAACGCGGAAGAGAGCCTCATCATCGCCGCGCTCCGGCATGTGGACGGGGACCTCCAGATGCCGCGCAACGCGGACCAGCTGCCCGACTCCGAGATCGAGGGCTTCATCGACTGGATCCGGGCCGGCGCGGAGTGGGCCGAGATCACCGCGCCGCTGGTCATTCCCCGGCGCGGAGTCACGCCCGAAGAGCGCGACTTCTGGTCGTTCCGGCCGCTGGCCGACCCCGCCGTACCCGAGCCCGGGCGCGCCGACTGGGCCCGCACCGACATCGACCGATTCGTGCTCGCGAAGATCGAAGAGCAGGGGCTCGAGCCGCTCGGGGCCGCCGACCGCCGCCAGCTCATCCGGCGCGCCACCTTCGACCTCACTGGCCTGCCCCCGACCCCCGACGAGGTCGAGGCCTTCGTCAGCGACACGTCGCCGGACGCCTTCGAAAAGGTCGTCGAGCGGCTGCTGGCCTCCCCCCACTACGGCGAACGCTGGGGCCGGCACTGGCTGGACGTGGCCCGCTTCGGCGAGGACGACACCCGCGGGCTGGCGCCGGGCGGATCGGGACGCGAGCGCTACCCCAACGCCTACATCCAGCGCGACTGGGTGGTCGAGGCCTTCAACCGCGACATGCCCTACGACCTCTTCGTGAAGGCGCAGATCGCGGGGGACCTGCTGGAGGAGGCCGAACGCGAGCGCGCCATCCCCGCGCTGGGCTTCCTGGGCGGCGGCCCTTGGTACTACGACATCGCCGATCCCGCGGTGGCGCGCGCCGACGAGCGCCACGACCGCGTCGACGTGACCACGCGCGGCTTCCTCGGCCTCACCGTGGGGTGCGCCCGCTGCCACGACCACAAGTACGATCCCATCGGGACGCACGACTACTACGCCCTCGCCGGCATCTTCAACAACGCCAACTACCACGAGTATCCGATCGCGGAGGAGGACGAAGCCGAGGCCTACGAGAAGGAAAGGGAGTTCATCGAAGGCCTGAAGAAGAGCCTGGGCGAGTACCTGAGCACCGAGGGCGACCAGTTGGCGCGCGTGCTCTCGCTCCAAGTGTCCCGCTACATGATGGCCGCCTGGCAGGTGACCGGCAGGCCGCAGCTCCCGCCCGAGCAGGCCGCCGCGCAGGCCAAGGTCGACCTCGAAACGCTGCAGCGCTGGATCCGCTTCCTCGGCAAGGAGCCCAGGCACTATCCGTTCCTGATCGACTGGCAGGAGATGATCGCCGGCGGGGAGGCCGAGGAGGACGAAGCCCAGGAGCTGGCCGACGCCTTCCAGCGCCTGGTGCTCGAGGTGGTCGCGGAGCAGGAGAAGCTGGAGGAGCGCAACAGCCGCATCATCGCCAAGGGCACGCCACTCGAGGAAGTGAAGTCGACGCCGATGCCCAACGGCTTCGAGAGCTTCTTCGACCAGCACCAGCTTGAGCTCGAGACCATGGAGCGGGAGCGCTTCAACCTCTACGCCGACATCTTCCGCAGCGACCTCGACAACGAGCTGGACACCTTCTTCCCCGCGCCGGGCCTGTTCCGGTTCCGCGGATGGGGGCTGGAGCGGCAGCTCGGCCGCGTGGCGATGGACCACATCTCGGCCATGCGCGAGCGCATCGAGGAGCTGGAGGAGGAGCTCCCGGACCTGCCCTTCGCGATGGGCGTGCAGGACAAGGAGCCGGAGAACCTGACCGACATCGCGCTGCACATTCGCGGCAGCCCCACGAACCTCGGCGAAGCGGTGCCGCGCGGCTTCCTCACCGTGCTGGACGAGGAGGGCGCCGAACCGTACACCGACGGGAGTGGCCGCCTGCCGCTCGCGGAAGAGATCGCCGCGCATCCGATCACCGCGCGCGTGATCGTGAACCGCGTGTGGCGCTGGCACATGGGCACGGGCATCGTCGACACGCCGAGCAACTTCGGCCTGATGGGCGAGCGGCCCACGAACCCCGAGCTGCTCGAGTACCTGGCGTCGCGCTTCGTCGAGAGTGGGATGTCGATCAAGCAGCTGCACCGCGACATCATGCGCTCGCGAACCTATCAGCTGGCCAGCGGGCGGCATGCCGGCAACGAGCAGATCGACGGAGCCAACCGCTACTACTGGCGCTTCGACCGCCGGCGCCTGGAGGCGGAGAGCGTCCGCGATGCGATCCTGCATGTTTCCGGCGATCTGGACGCGACCGTGGGCGGGCCCTCGAAGAGCCTGCGCGACGAGGAGAACAATCGCCGCACCATCTACGGCGAAGTGAGCCGCTTCCAGGTCGACGAGTTCCTGCAAACCTTCGATTTCCCGAACCCGAGCCTGTCCGCGGAGCGCCGCTACACCACCAACGTCCCCGGCCAGAGCCTGTACTTCATGAACAGCCCGTTCGTGCGCAGGCAGGCGGAGCTGTTCGTGAAGCGGTTGCTGGAGGAGACGGCCGCGGAGGGTCTGGTTGCGGAGGATGCGGAGGAAGGGGGCGGTGGAGTCGGCAACGGCAACGGTGGAGTCGGCACCGGCAACGGCGGTTTGGCCAACGGGTCCGGGAGCGTCGGTAATGGCAATGGGGATCACAACGGAAACGGGGAGACAACGCCAGTCGTCCGTCTGAACGCCGTGAGTGGTTCAGATGAACCTGATCCTGTCTTCCGCGATCGCGAGATGATCGAAGCCGCCTATCCGATGCTCTATTCGCGGGACGTGACCGAGCCCGAGATCACCGCGGGCCTCGAGTTCCTCGAAGAGCGCCGTGCCGCGTTCCTGGCGGATGAGCTGGCGAAGCTCGAAGATGAGTCCGGTGAAGATGCCGGAACTGAGGCCGGCGATGCCCCGGCGGAGGATGCGAGGGCCGGGGAGGCTAACGAGGCTGCGGAGGGTGCGGGGGCGAATGACGAAGAAGATGGCCGGGCCGACGAAGACGCGGCCGCCGCCTCCTCCTCCGACGCCGAACCCGACACACCCGAGCACAGAGCCTCCATGCAGGCATGGATCCAGTACGCGCGCGCGCTGTTCAGCGTCGCCGAATTCAGGTTTGTGGACTGATGTCTGATCACCATCACGATCATCACGGCTGCGGCATGATCCACGGGCAGCCGCGCACGCGGCGCGAGGCCCTCAAGACCATGGGCACCGGCTTCGGCATGATGGCGTTCGCGAGCCTCGTGGGCACGTCGATGCTCGAGGCCTCCAGCGGGCTCGTGTCGTCGATGGGCACGCCGATGCCCCGGCCCGATTTCGCGCCGCGCGCGAAGAACGTCATCTTCCTGTTCATGAACGGGGGCGTCTCGCAGGTCGACACGTTCGACCCCAAGCCGGAGCTCGAGAAGTACCACGGGCAGCCGCTGCCGACCGGCGAGATCAAGACCGAGCGGCGCACGGGCGCGCTCATGAAGTCGCCCTTCAGCTTCAAGCGCTACGGCCAGTCGGGCACCGCCGTCAGCGAGCTCTTCCCGCACGTGGGCGAGTGCGCGGACGACATCTGCGTGATCCGCTCGATGCACACCGAGATCCCGAATCACGAGCCCTCGCTGCTCATGATGAACACGGGGCACATCCAGCCGGGCCGGCCCTCGCTGGGCTCGTGGCTCACGTACGGGCTCGGAAGCGAGAACCGGAACCTGCCCGGATTCGTGGTCCTCTGCCCGGACCAGCCCACCGTCGTGGGCCCGCCGCTCTGGAGCAACGCCTTCCTGCCGCCCATCCACCAGGGCACCTACATCTCCGACAAGGTGCCGAGGATCGAGGACGACTTCGACCCGGAGCGCCTGATCCCCAACATCCGCGGCGAGGAGGGGAACGGCGATGGCCAGCGCCGCGAGGTGGACCTGATCGAGAAGCTGAACCGGCTGCACATGCAGCGCCTGGAGGAGGAGGATCCGCAGATCGAGGGCGCGATCCAGGTGATGGAGACCGCCTACCGCATGCAGACCGAGGCCCCGGACGTGTTCGACATCCGCGGCGAGAGCGAGGCGACCCAGAAGCTTTATGGCCCGGGGAGCACGGCGCGCGGCTGCCTGATGGCGGTGCGGCTGGTCGAGCGCGGCGTTCGCATCGTGCAGGTCTACTACGCGAAGGGCGATCCCTGGGATGCCCATGCGGACATCTTCCAGCACCGCAAGAACGCCCGCGACTCCGACCAGCCCTTCGCCGCCGTGATCAAGGACCTCAAGTCACGGGGCCTGTTCGACGAGACCCTGGTGGTATGCGGCACCGAGTTCGGACGCACGCCCGTGCTCGAGACGGGCGGCGGGGGCGCCGGCGGCCGCGTGGTCAACGGCCGCGACCACAACCCGTTCGGCTTCAGCATCTGGCTGGCCGGCGGCGGCATCAAGGGCGGCATGACCTACGGCGCCACCGACGACTTCGGCTTCAAGGCCGTCGAGAACCCGGTCCACATCCACGACCTGCACGCGACCATCCTCTACCTGATGGGCATCGACCACGAGAAGCTGACCTACAACTACAGTGGTCGTGATTTCCGGCTGACGGACGTGGCCGGCGAGGTGATTCACGACATTATTTCGTGAAGAGGAGCCCGATCACGTGAACAGGAACTTCCTCCTCGCAACGGTCGCGGGCGCGGTCACGCTCTTTGTGGTGGGCGGATTCTTCTACGGGTTCTTCGCGGACTTCTTCGCGAAC
This sequence comes from Longimicrobiales bacterium, assembly GCA_965208255.1. GTDB lineage: Bacteria > Gemmatimonadota > Gemmatimonadetes > Longimicrobiales > Gaopeijiaceae > BD2-11. Next base: position 3,955,108 of record OZ242324.1, on the reverse strand, counting down.
GACGTCTCGAAGCCCGTGCCCATCTGGTGGGCGCTGGGCCTGGGCGAACTCCTTTTTGCGGCAATCCTCACCCTCGTCCTGGGCTGGAAGGGCGTCGCGAGCGGCAAGGAGGGCTTCCAGGCCGGGGCCTTGTTCGGGGCCCTGCTGGGTCTGGGCATGGGGCTGATGGGGTACGCCACCATGGAAGACGTTCAGACGCTCGCGACGGTCTGCGGGCACACCTTGATCGGGGTTGTGAGCAATGGGGCGGCCGGGGCGGTGATTGCGAGGGTGTTGAACAGGGGTGGAGGCTGAGTCCATCCGGCCGTCACGTCTCCGAGCGGGCTCATCATCATGAAGACACCGATAGCCGAGAACACAGTGTCGAGGGCCATGACCGCGAGACGGGTTCTTCAGAGCGTCTGGCTCGTGGGTGCCCTCGCCGTCCCCACCCTTTTCCCACCTCCGGCTTTCTGCCAGGTCCCCGCAGAGACGGAAGCCCGCCTCCGTTCCATCTTCGAGGCGAGGGACTTTGACGCCCGTTCATTCCAGGCGACCTGGCTACCCGACGGATCCGCCTACACGACCCTGGAGACCCCCTCGGGCGCGTTGCAGCCGGAGTTGATCGGTTACGATGCCGCCAGCGGCAATCGGACGGTCCTCGCCTCGCTCTCCGACCTCATGCCACGCGGCGCCTCGGAGCCCTTGAGTATCTCCACCTACCAGTTCGCCCCGGGCGGCACCTGGACGCTCCTCCAGACCGAAGCCGACGGCTTCTGGATGCTCGAACCCGCCACCTCCACGCTGAAGAAGGTGGAGGCGGGCCCCGGAAACACGATCTCCCCGGAAGGAGGCCGCATCCTCTTCAGCCGTGACGGCGACCTTCACGTCCACGACCTCGCGGCCGCTCAAACGACCCGCCTGACCCACACCACCGCCCAATCCGTCTCCAACGGCCGCGCCGTCTGGAGCCCCGACGGCAACCGCGTCGCCTTCGTCCAGTCCGACGCCTCCGGGGTGCGGATGAGGTCCATGCTCGTCCCCACCGATCCCTCCTATCCCGAACTCCGGGAGGTCCGGTTCGCGAGGGTAGGCGAGACCATCGCCAAGCTCCGGGTGGGCGTGGTGGACGCCGAGGGCACGGAAGTCCGCTGGATCTCCATCCCTTCCCCGACCGAGGGCTTCTATCTCGGGCAGGTGGGTTGGGCCGGGAACTCCGAGGAATTGCTGGTGGAGCAGTTCAGCCGGTTCCGGGACGAACGGGACTTCTTCATCGCCAACGTGAGCACGGGCGAAGTCAACCGGATCTACCACGAGTCCGATCCGGCCTGGGTCATCGCCAGTTATCGCCTGAACGCCGGTCTGGAGTGGATCCGCGGGGGCGACTCCTTCCTCTTCCTGACGGAGAAGGGCGGGTGGCGTCACTCCTACGTGTACTCGCGGGAGGGGAGGGAGGAACGCCTGCTGACCCCGGGACCCAGCGACGTCATCGAGCGGGGACCGGTCGATGAGGGGGAGGGCTGGTTCTACTTCTTCGCCTCGCCCGACAACGCCACCCAACGCTACCTCTACAGGGTCCGGCTGAATGGCGCCGAAGAGCCCGAGCGGGTCACCCCTGAGGACCAGCCGGGGACCCACTTCTATGACTTCTCTCCCGACCTTCGTTGGGCCTTTCACACCTACTCCACCTTCGACACCCCCCCGGTAACCGCGCTGATCAGCCTCCCGGACCACCGCGTCGTTCGGGTCCTGGAGGACAACGCCGAGGTCCGGCGCCGGGCCGAAGCCACGATCTCCCAGCCCACGGAATTTCTGGAGCTGGATATCGGGGACGGCGTGGTGATGGACGCGTGGATGATCAAGCCGCGCGACTTCGATCCTTCCCGCCGGTACCCGGTGTTCATCTACGTCTACGGGGAACCGCACGCCCAGACCGTCCTCGACCGGTGGTCGACGCGAAACAACTACCATCGCGCCATCGCGGACCTCGGGTACATGGTCGTGTCGATCGAGAACCGGGGTACGCCGGCGCCGAAGGGAGCGGCATGGCGGAGGGCGCCCTTTCCGACAATCGGTGTGCAGTCGACGGAGGAACATGCGGCGGGAGTCCGGGAACTCGGCAGGGTCCTCCCTTACGTCGATCTGTCCAGAGTGGGGATCTGGGGGTGGAGCGGCGGCGGATCGAACACCCTCAATTCGCTGTTTCGCAAGCCCGATGTCTACCACGTGGGGATCGCCGTGGTCCCCAAACCCCAGCCGCACCTCTACAACGCGTGGTTCCAGGAGATCTACATGGAGACCCTGGAGACGAACCCGGACGGTTACCGCATCTCCGCGCCCATCAACTATGCCGAAGGACTGGAAGGGGACCTGCTCATCATTCACGGAACCGGGGAAACCAACACGCACCTGGAGATCGTCGAGGGATTGGTGGACCGTCTGGTGGAGCTGGGGAAGACCTTCGACTACATGACATACCCGAATCGGAATCATGGGTTGTCGGAAGGGGAGGGGACGGCGGTCCATGTTCGCATGCTGATGGCGCGCTATCTGCTGGAGCATCTGCCGGCGGGGCCGAAGTAGGCGGCCCAGCGCGGCCACGGCGGACCTGGTGTGTGCTTGAGACGGGTGATCTCGTAGTAAGTGACGCGGCGACGCCTTGCTCCGACTTTTCCAGGAGATCTCGGCCGGGGACGAGGAAGGCGCCCGGGAAGCGGTGGAAGGAGGGGTGTGGCACGTGTCGAAGAGGGTCAGCGGCCAAGGTGGTATACGCTCGATGCCCGCGTCAGTGGCAATCCCGGCGGCCCTACTTCTCTGCGCCTGCGGGGACGGGCAGGGTTCCGACCCGGCTCCCGTTATCGCGCCCCTCGAAGAGGTGTTCGTCGTCGAGGACGTCATGCAGCTCGGCGAGGATCCCGCCGACTCGATTGCCGAAATCGGAGACTTCGTCGAGCGGCGCGATGGCGGCTATGTCATTGGTGACCGGCATCTGCCGCGGGTGCGGACCTACGACGGAGAGGGCCGGCTGGAGGCGGCCTTCGGCAGGTTCGGGGACGGTCCGTTCGAGTTTCAGCGGATCAGGGCGGTGGCGGAAGCATCGTCGGGGAGGATCGCGGTCGCGGGTTCCCGTTCGTCCCAGCTGACCTATCTGACCCGTTCGCTGGCTCCCGATACCATGGTCGCGTTGCCGGCGGCTCCCATGGATGTCGTCGCCCTCGGATCCGACCTGCTTGTGCGGATGAATGCGGGAGACCCTGAAGAACGCCCCTTCAGCCGTCCACCACTCCTTCACCGAGTGACGCCGCCGGAGTTGGTGTGGAGCAGCTACGAACGTCCGTTCTCGGACGTCGAGAGGCCCTATTGGGGCGCATTTGCGCGCTTTCCGGTCGCGGTCAGCGGTGACTCGACCCTTGTCATGTCCGGTGTCAGGTACCCGATTACGGTTCTCGACGGGGCAGGAGAGACCGTGGGCACCTTTGGGGCCCCGTCCGCTTCGTTCCGACCGATTCGCGTATTGGAATTGGGCGCGTTGGCCGATCTCGGAAGCTACGGCACCACGCTGCCGGAGATTCTCGCGAGCTTCGATATCATTCACCGCATGGACGCAGTCGGCCCGCACTTGATCCTGACACGAGCCAGGCACAACCCCGAGCGGGCGTTGCCGCCCTTTGAGATCGTGCACACGTCGCTCGAGGTCTACGACAGGCACAGCGGAGTCAAGCTCTACGAGGATGTGCCGCTTCCGCACGGATCCAGAATCCTGGGTGGGGGCCGGTTTCTGTACCTTCTGCTGGATGAACACTCTCCGCCCTGGCGGATCGCGAAGCTGCGGCCAATGGCGGAGAGATGACGCGAGTCAACCCCCTGCCACGGCACCGGCAACGTCGCGACTGACCTCTCAACCTCCGCAGATACCAATGCACGCGCCGCGCACCACGGCGGAGAGCGTCACCCAGAGCATCTCGTTTGGGTAGTTCTGCTCATCCTCGCGGATGGTGAAGCGCCACTCTTGCTCGCACCCCCACCGCGAACAGTCGGTCCTCCCGTCAGGAAGGATGTCGACATGGAGCGGAATCAGTTCGCGCCTGATGGTCAGGTGCCACTCGATGCCGTCTTCGTTGAGCCACGACCCCGAGCCCTGCGCGATGGCTGTACCGTCTTCGCCCAGGAGCGTAATCACGGCGCGGGCCGTGCCGGAAGTTGGCACATCGAACACTCGAGTCATCCGGTGCTGCAGGTCTGCGACCGTGATCTTGTCGGGTATGTCGAGGCCGAAGAGCTCGACCTCCAGGCCGGCCAGGCCCCGGAAGTCGTCCAGCGAGTTGTTAAGTTGTATCGCTTCGCCGGTCTCCGGGTGCGACTCGGTACCGCTTCCCATGACCATGATTTGAAGCGACGACGACTCAAGTAGGCTGCAGCCCTGAAGGGCCACCAGGCACGCGATCGCCAGACGCATCATTTGTCTTTCCTGTTGGTACTCAAGAGCCCCACCCTCACCAGATCCTGCGGATTCCGTAGGCGTCCAATGCTGCATCCGCCGATACGACTGCCAGGTCGCGCGCCAGAGCCTGCGCGGCAAGCATCCGGTCGAAGGGGTCGCGGTGAGGCCCGGGCAGCCGTCCCGCGCGTTCGGCGTCGACGACCCTGATCGGAAGGCGGCCGAAGCCCTGAGCCGAGATGGCCCCCGCAACATCGAGCGCCACCGGCTCGGCGCCGGGGAGCTTGCCGATCCTGTACCTGGTCGTGATTTCCCAGGCGGACGCGGCACTGACGACGATATCGTTCGCTTCGTCGGCAATCACCTGGCGCGCTGCCGCGGACAGGCGCCCGCTGTCGGCGATCCACCAGAGGAAGGCGTGGGTATCCAGCAACACGCGCATCGGGGCGCTACTCGCCTTCCCATGATTTCAGCTCTTCCTCCGGCAACGGATCGAAGAAGCTGTCGGGGATGATGACCTTCCCCTTGAGGACATCGGGGCGCCGTTCGCCGCGGGGCTCGAAGGCAACCAGCCGCGCGACGGGCTTGCCCCGGCGGGCGACCACGACTTCTTCGCCTGCCTCGACTTGCGCCAGCAGCCGGGAAAGCTGCGTCTTGGCCTGGTGGACATTGACGACGACCATGTTCTGCGCGCTCCGCTCGTTGCCCGTAAATATGACTAGAAATCTAGCTAGATTGCCGGGATCCGATCAAGTCGGAGCAGCATCAGCGCCGAGCTCAGCCAGGATGCCCGATTCCGCCACCCCTCAGAGCCGGGACTGCGTGAATCAGGAGGGCGCCCGTCAGAGGCCGTACACGAACGAGAGGGGCCACAGATGCCGCCCCTGGACTATGATGCCGCCAAGCCTTGTTGCGCCTGGAGGCGCATTGCTCAACCTTGCGGGCCGCCGAAACGTTCTTCAAGTATAATGGGCGCACCAATTTAGCCACGATATTGAGGGAGCGTCCATAATGCCGAGTACGCGGCTGTGCCAGCTAGCAGTGGGGAGCTTCTTTGCTCTCTACTCCCCGGCCCTCCTGGCTCAGGAAGTGATCGAGCTTCCCGCTGAAGACCGGATCCTCGAGGCGGAATTCGAGGAGATCTACCGGGTGGGGTCCCTTGATGGTGATGCGTGGGAGCAGTTCAGCCGGGTCTTCGCGGTCGGCTTCGGCCAGTCCGGCGACCTGTATGTGATGGACGACCAGGGCGGACGGATTGTGGTCGTGAGCGAAGAGGGCGAGTTCGTCCGCGAATTCGGGCGGATTGGCGATGGGCCCGGGGAGTTTGCCGCGAACACCAACGCGGCTGTCGGATTCACCGTGCTCCGCGACGGACGCACGGTGGTGTTCGATCCGGGTCATAGTGCATTTGACCTGTTCGGACCGGACGGCGAGTTCGAGCGCTCGGTACGCATGCCCGGCAACTCGCTCTACACGATCCGGACCCTGTTGCCCGCCAGGGACGGTCAGAACGTCATCACGCCAAGCATATCAGCCTTCGGGAGGGGAGGCCCCGCCGGCGGTCCCGAGCCACCGTTCCGCCCCGTCTACCGATTGGTCCTGACCGGCGATGAGGCTGTGCAGGACACGGTGATCCGGGCCTGGCGGCCATCGGGAGATCCGGACGGCTTCGGACCGGAGCTGGTGGCCGGGGCGCTGCCGGACGGTCGCCTGGTCTACACCGACTCTTCCGCCTATGCGATCAAAGTGGCTGCGGGAAACGGGGACCTTACCCGGGTGCTCACCCGGCCGTTTCGGCCTGAACCTGTCTCCGGCCGCATCAGGGATCGGGAGATCGAGCGCCAGTTGGAGGAAAACGAGGAGCGCGCCGCCAGATCGAATGCCCGGTTCGCCGCCGCGCTGGCCGACATGGGACGCGAGCGGATCCAGAACATGGAGTTCTACCCCGAGGTCCCGGTGGTCCGCGACCTGAAAACCAGCTGGGAGGGGACCATCTGGGTGCTTCGGCGCGGGGAGGAACCGGCCAGCGACGGCCCCATCGATGTGCTCGCCCCCGACGGCCGCTACATCGGGACGTACGCTGCCGGCGCGACCGGGATGCCCGACGCGTTCGGGCCGGACGGGCTCGCGGCGTTCATCGAGCGTGACGAATTCGATGTGACGAGGGTGGTCGTGCGGCGACTGCCGGGCGACGTGAGGTAGGGCTCACCGGCCCGACTTCCTGCCGGCCAGGTCCCGGGTCTCGGGAGCCCAACCCTCGCCAGATCCTGCGGATCCCGTAGGCGTCCAATGCCCGCATCCGCCGATCGGACCGCCAGGTAGATCTCAGCCTGCCACATGCAAAGGGAGCGCGGCCAGTCCTCGGATCACGGTCTGCACCGGGCTGTCGAATCGCAGCATCTCGAGGAGCCGGGCACGCTGTACCGGCGCAGACGCGCATGGGTCTCGTAGGGATTCTGGATGACGCTCCGGGACAAGGGGTTCTAGGTGGCGCCGCTCCTCGCCATCTCTCCGATGCCGACCGCGCGTGCGCCCAGGCCACGCCATCGCTGCTGGTTCAGTGGTGAAATCTTGCCGTCTGGCCCGAAAACGTCAGAGTCGCACTCGTCGTCGTTCCGGTGCCGGTGGTCCGCGACTGTCGGCCGACGTGAGGTGAGGGGTTATCCAGCAATCGGGATACGAATGGATCCGATGAGCGAGATGGCGCGGTTGCGGCCGTCCGGTGCGTCGTCGCTGGCGAAGATCTCGGTCACACTCTCGGTGAACAGCACCGTGACGCCAAGGGGGCCGACATTGTAGCCCGCCCCGGCGGTGATCCCGAAATCGGTGTTCGTGTCGATATTCATCTCGTCGCAACTCTGCTCGCTCGACATGTCGATCCCGCTGACCGAAACGTCGATTGCCACATTGCATCGCCTGTCGCGCCCCACGCTCGCGCCGACGAGGACATGCAAGTCGCCGCCGATCTCGAGCAGACCGCGCAGCACGAGATAGTCGACCTCGATGTTTACATTACCAGCCGCGCCGCCTTCGTTGACCTCCGCCCCGCCGCCCTTCTCGATGTAGCCGGCTTCCACCCGCAGGCCGACTACGTCGATCACCCGCAGGGAGAATCCTCCCGCGGCATTCCGTCCGATGCGGCTCTCCGTGGCTTCCTCATCCGTCGCGAAGCCCATGGTCGCTCCGGCTCCCAGGATGAGATCGGTGGTTCTCTCCTGCGCCTGGGTCTCGGCGGCAGGGATCGCTAGCAGGCAGGCGCAGAGAATGGGTGCGAGCGGCTGTCTCATCGTGGGACTCCCTCTTCGGACCGGGTTATTGGGCAGCGCCCGACCTCGGGTTGCCGGCCACGGTGTCCAGAGCTTCGTTCTTGCCCACAGAGCGAAGGTCACCCGTAGCGTGGGGTTACGGTGATCTCCCGAAGGTAGCGACCCGCTTCCACTACAGCCGCCAGCCGCGTCGCCGACTTGGCTGGGCGGATCTGCCAAGAGCCTTCCCGTCCATTTTGCCATACCGTCCAGTATCCTGTACGCTGACATCGTTCAGATATGCATTACTGGACCATACAGGAGAATCAGATGCCTTCCCAAATCCGCGGTACGCTGCCACTGCCGGTCCGGCGTATCCTCAAGAAACTCGGCAGCGACATCCGGGACGCCCGGCTGCGCCGGCGCATCCGCGCATCGACGATGGCCGAGCGCGCGCTGATCAGTCGCACGACGCTGCACAAGATCGAACGGGGTGACGCGGGCGTTTCCATGGGCATGTATGCCACGGTCCTGTTCGTTCTGGGCATGCACGACGGCATTTCGGACCTGGCTGACCGCAGCCAGGACGGGATTGGGCTCGATCTGCTGGAGGAGCGCTTGCCTCAACGCGTCCGGGTGCCGTCTGCCACGCGCCGGAGGGGCCCAACGCGTCTTCCGGGCGCCGAAGACCAGGGTGCGGGATGATGGACACCCCCGTTCTGGTTCACGTCGATCTTCGGGGCGTGCCCTTGCGAGTCGGCCGGCTATGGATCCGTGTGCGCGGCGGCCGCGAGAGCGCGTCGTTCGAATACGATGCGGCGTGGACGGACCATCCCCTGCGTTTCGCCCTCGAGCCCGCGCTGACGGTTGGACCGGGTCCGTACCACACGCGCGGCAGACTCTTCGGATCCATCGGCGATTCGGCGCCGGACCGCTGGGGCCGGGTTCTCCTGCGCCGTGCCGAAGTCAGCCGGGCGAGGTCGGAAGGGCGAGCACCCCGGACTCTGTTCGAATCCGATTTCCTTCCTCGCGTTGACGACGAAATCCGCATCGGCGCGCTCAGATTCTCGACGCGGGAAGGGCCGTTTCTCGCCGAGGCGGGCGCGGTGCGCGTTCCTCCGCTGGTCGATCTTCGTCGGCTCATGGCGGCTTCGAGGAGGGTACTCCGCCGGCGGGAGAAGGACGACGATCTGCGCCTGCTGGTCGGTCCCGGATCCTCCCTCGGCGGCACGCGCCCCAAGACCGCGGTCAGGGACGCCGCCGGCCGGCTGGCGCTGGCGAAGTTTCCGAGCACGGAGGACGACCGGGACATCGTGCTCTGGGAAGGCGTCGCGCTTGCGCTCGCCGAGCGCGCCGGGATTCGGGTGCCCGCATGGCGACTGGAAACCGTTGCCGGAAGGCGAATCCTGGTTCTTCAGCGGTTCGACCGCGAGGGAAGCCATCGGGTGCCGTTTCTCTCGGCGATGAGCATGCTGGATGCCCGCGACAATGAGCGGCGGTCGTATCTCGAGCTGGCCGAGGCGCTGCGCAGTCACGGAGCGGCGCCACGATCCGACCTCGCCGAACTGTGGAGCCGCGTCGTCTTCAGCATCCTCGTCTCGAACACCGACGATCATCTGCGGAACCACGGGTTCCTCTACGAGATCGGAAAGGGCTGGCGACTCTCGCCGGCCTACGATCTGAATCCCGTGCCGACAGACGTGGGCCCCCGGATCCTGTCGACATACATAGACGAATTCGATGGCACTGCTTCCCTGGACCAGGCGCTGGCCACCGCGGAGTACTACGGCCTGGATCCGGAGCAGGCGAGACGGATTGCGGGCGCAGCGGGGAAGGCGGTTTCCGAGTGGCGAGAGGTTGCCGCACGACTCGGCGGGAGCCGACGAGAAGTCGATCGCATGGAGTCGGCGTTCGAGCACGAGGACCTCGCGCGGGCTCGGCAGCTCGGGGCTGGGTGACCGCGAGGCAAGGTGCCAGGGGGCGCGCTGGAGGCGTGAAATGAATCAAGCCATCATGAAGCAGACAAGACGAAGCACCGGACGCGCCGTTGGCGTGCGCCAGTGACATCGAGTCCTAGGGTTCTTCCCGACCTACTAATCAGCTGCGCCAGCTCAAGGCCCGCCTGCCCCGGCAGGAGACTATGCAGCCTGAAGCGCTGTCAAGATTCGATTGCCTCAGACGTTGCACTGGTTGGAGAACGCGGCGCATTCGTTTTCCGACGACGCGCTGCCGTGTCGGGTGGGTATGGGTTTGAGTCGTTTGGGCGGGGCAAGTCAGTGGGAGTCAAGGGTGCCCTTGAACGCGAATGGGAGCGGGGAGGATGGGGGCGTCCACTACACGGTAACGTGGCCCCATCTCAGTCCGCTCTCCCAACACGAACAAGTGATCCGGGCAGGGAGCGGTCAAGCCGGTCCATCCACGCGCGTGCGATAGTTCTATTTGTATTTGCCCCTATCCTCGTCTCCTGCAGCGAGACAGAGCGAGATTTGTCACATTTCCCCCTCGTTCCGTTCGCTGGGTCTCAAGCTCCCCTCAGCGAAGACGAGGTAGTCACCTTGGCGAGCGAGACCACGGCGTGCGTGATCGAGTCCTACGAACTCCGCATTCACTGCATCGACCGACACGACGGATCGATTACTGTCTTTGGTCAACAAGGCCAGGGTCCGGGTGAATTCCGATACGTCCCCGAAGACATCATCCGTGGCCCCAATGAGACGATCGGTGTCTTCAGTGCCCAGCATATGTTGGTGTTCGAACCTTCGGGCACGCTAATCTCCGAGGTGCCCCTTCCTAGCGTTTTGCTTTTTCCGAGCGGGCCATTCGGTGCGACGTTGGTCGGCGCTGAGCTGCAGGCGAACAGGGACCTCGGAAGAATGAACATAACGAGTTGGCGACACTTGGAGATGGAAGTCGCTTCGGGGGAGATCCTTTGGCAGAGGGTCTTTCCTGCCGATATGGCCGCTGACGCGGCGTGTCCGCCCGGCGTAGAGGGCGTCGTGATGCCGGAACGGGCTACTCGCCCACCACCTCCGGCGGGGATGAGCCGCGCCTTGACCTTTCCGGATGGTGGCATGGTCTTCACGATGTTGTGCCGTGGGCAGATGCTGTTCCTGGAGGACCGGGAGGCCGATAGTGGGATTCTGGTGCAGGCTCCGACGTACGTTCAGGAGTTGCCCAACGAGCGGGAGGTTGAGCGCTATCTGGACGGTTGTGGCCCGCCGGCTCCGGGGTCCTTTCGTCCGCCGTGCGCGCTCGACCTGTTTCGTCGTACCCCCAAGAGCTACGCGCACCCCGATCGCTTCCGCGTCGACGACCGGGGCGGACTGTGGGTCCTCACCAACCGGGACCGCGAGGAGTTCTCATACCTGGACGTGTTTGGACGTTCCGGGTACGCGGGCACGGTTCGCGTGGCCCACCGCGCCGTCGGCTTCGATGTCCTGGGTTCTACGCTCGCGGTGCTTGTGGAACGTCCGGTTGGGGAGGATGATGCGGACGGCCTTCCCGACCGCGGGATTGACTGGTACGACATCAGCGGGTTGGAGTTCGGCGTTGCAGGCGAGCAAGCCGCGGACTCGGTCCCCTGAATCCGAAGACCAGTAGGCGCAAGATCGGCGTTTTCGGGCATAGGCCCCAAATGCCACGGCCAGCGCGTCTTCGGCCATGGTCAACGCTTCGGGCCACCTCACTCACCCACGGCCCGGCCTCCTCTCCGTCCAGCGCAGCTTCGTCACTCGGCTGAGAGAATCGGCCAAGCACGGAGCGCCAAGCGACACCGCCGCAGCTGTGAACAACCAGCCAAGGACATCCGCGAAGCAGCTCAACCCGTCCCAGTCCTGCACTCCTTCATGCAAACCGAACGGATCTTCGCCCTCCCACCCAACCGGAAACGACTGGAGAATGGCGTCCGCGACCTGCGCAGAGTCCGCGCTCACCGTGTCGGAGGCCACGGCAACGGCCTCCTGAGCGATCGCATACCGCAGCGCGTCATCCCGCCAGAGGTCCTGGTCGACGTGCACGGTGCTCGCGTTGGATCAGTTGGATATCCCTCGCCCCATCATCGTCCTCGGATCCTGTTCGACAGGGTCCACGATCGTGAAGGCCGGGTTCGCGGTGTCCCTCAGCACGCCTGCGGCCCGACGAACTAGCGGCGTTGAGCGCGCTACCGCATTTTTCGCACCGACCGCCGAACGGACCCGGAGAGTCAGCTACACTGCCGCAGGTCCCCAGAGTCGGAGTCTCGTTGCCATGCCAACGTTCAGGAACCTCGGCCTGTTCGCCACCATCGGTGCCCCCGCCGCCCTGCTGTTGCTGCTGGCCGCAGCGCCGGCGACCGCGCAGTCGGGCGGAACCATCCGGGGCACGGTGGTGGACGTGTCCGGCGAGGTCCTTCCCGGTGTCCGGGTGACGGCGACCGGCTCCGGCGTGGACGCGGAAGGCCTCACGGACGAGGAAGGAGCCTTCGAGTTCACCGGCGTCGCACCCGGCGACCTCACCCTGACCGCCAGCCTGTTCGGCTATGGGGCGCGGGAGATTCCGGTCGCCGTCCGTGCGGGCGCTGTCGAGGTAGTCGAGATCGTTCTGCAACCTTTCTTCCAGATCGCTCCGATCAGCGTGGTGGCGGAGGAACCCACGGTGTTCGCGCGCAACTTTGTCGCGGAGCCGATGATAAGGCAGCAGTCGAGCATCACGGCCGTGACGTCGGTGATCGACAACCTTCCCGGCGTCTCGGTGCAGGAGGGGGACGCGTACTCCTTTGACGACTGGTCGAGCAACGTCGTCATGCGCGGGTTCCAGACGACCTACAACGATGCACAGATCGGCACCACGATCGACGGATTCCCCAACGGCACCTCGGACTACTGGAGCGGCTCGAAGGCGAACCGGTTCGTCGACCCGATGAACCTCGGCGGCGTCGAGGTGTCGCAGGGGACCGCCGACATCGCCTCGCGGTCGGTCGAGGCGCTGGGTGGGACGCTCAATTTCCTGACGGCCGATCCGGCAGAGGCGGCGAGCCGGACGGCCTCGGTCACGATCGGCGAGAACGAGGGTCAGCGGTTCGCCGCGCGGATCGAGACCGGATCGCTGTTCGGCGGCACGACGCGGGCCTGGGTCGCCGCGATCCGGCAGGAAGCGACCGACTGGGTGGAGGGCTCGGCGAGGAACGAGCGGGAGCACCTGGCCGCCAAGGTCGTGTCTTCTCATGGCCGCCTCGACTTCACCGGTTACTTCTCCCACGACGACATCCACGAGGATGTCTACCAACGGCTCTACAGCGACGCCGACTTCAGGGCCGACCCGCGCTGGGACCGGCTGATCGGCCACTGGCCGGGCGTGCCCTATCTGAACCAGTTCTACCGGCCCGGCTGGCAGACCCGGCGCAAGAACACGTTCACCTATTTGAAGGCCGACTGGTCCGTTAACGAACTGAGCTCCCTGAGCGTGGGCGCATACCACCATCACATCTCGGGGCGCGGTGACTGGTTGCCCCCGTTCATCGTGGATGTGGTGGACGACGGTGCCGGACCGGAGTCGGAGCTCGCGGGTCGCGCGCCGGTGCAGGGTGGCAGCCAGCTCGGAGTGATCCGCTTCGTGGACGGCAATGGCATTGCCGTTGGACCGGTGCCCGGATGCACGTCGTCCTACATCTTCAACTACTACGGCGCGGGCGGTCCCGAGGTCGATCCGGCATGTCACCCGGGGGCAACGGCGGTTCAATCGTACCGCCACAGCCACTACGGCAAGAACCGTCTCGGCGTGAACATCGACGGGGAGTGGTCGGCGCTGTTTGGCGCGGGACGGGGCAGCGTGCTGCGAGGAGGCATCTGGTACGAGGACTCGCGCCGGGACCTGGGGCGCGACTGGCACCGCATTCTCGATCCGGCGATCAGCGTCAAGTGGGACGCGCAGGCCTACTGGCATCAGTACGAGTGGGACTTTCCGCAGGACATCTTCAAGTGGTACGTCGAGGAGACGCTCTATTTCGGCCCCTTCGAATTGGCCGGCGGCGTCAAGCAGTACCTCGTCTCGGTGTCGCGCGAGGACCAGTTCGGCATCGATCGGGACCTCGGCGTCGATTCCGATTCGAAGCTGCTCTTCTCGGGCGGCCTCACCTACGAGACGCCGGTCGAGGGTCTCGACCTGTTCGCGGGCTACGCCGAGAACTTCAGGGCGATCGGCAGCCTTCTGCTCGAGGTGCCGGGCCGCAGTCTGGATCGCCTCGAGCCCGAGACCGCGTCGAACATCGACGTCGGAGCCCAGTACGCCGGCGAGCGACTCGCCCTGAGCGCCACCCTGTATTTCATCGATTTCGACAACCGCATCTTCTACCTGGGCCCCCAGACTTCCGCGGGGCCCAACTACCTCATCCCCGGAGGCGGAGCCTACTTCAACGCGGGCGGCATCGAGACCAGCGGCATCGAGATGGCGGCCACGGTGGCGTTGTCGGACCGGACCTCCTTCTACACCGCCATCACGCTCAACGACTCGAAGTATCTCGGGACCGACGATCCTCTCGCCGACGCCAGCCAGGGCATCGTTCCCGGCACCGACGTGACCGGTGTGCCGTCCCGCCTTTGGGTCGTCTCCCTCGACCGCGACGGGCCCCTGGGCGGCGGGCTGTCGGCGAAGTACACGGCGGCGCGACGCGTGAGTCTGACCGCGGACTGGTACACCGACGCCTACTGGACGGTGGATGGCTACGTCAGCTTCCGGGGCGAGGCGTTGAGCGATCTGCTCCGGTCGACGGAGTTCTCGATCGTCGCGAACAACCTGCTCGACACCCCCTACCTGTCCGCGATCACCGAGAACGCGGCATGGCTCGGCCCGCCCCGAACCATATCCATGACCGCGACCATCTCGTTCTGACGGGCGCTCGATTGGCGCCGTTTACCAATGGCGGCTCCGGCCGATCTCCAGGCCGGACGGCCGAAGGAGTACATATCGTTTCTCGGTGGGTTGAGATACCAGCGGTGGCGCTCGGCCTGCTTCTGGTCGCCTGCGGTGGCGAGCCAGGACCGACAAATCCGGGCGTCGTCGCACCGGATACCGCCTCGGTCGCTCCTCCGGACACGGCGGCGGTGCCGCCCGATCGCAGAGCTCTGCTGGCCGATACGCTCTCCGTTCGCGCCATCTACGCGATTCCGACCGACCGCGCGTACAAGAGCACCTACGCCCGAGGCATCCAGAAAGCGCTGGTCGAGCTGCAGCTCTGGTATCGAGAGCAGATGCTCGGCACCCGAACCTTTCGGCTGTACTCGTCTCTTCCGACGGTCTGCGAACTGCCGCTGCCCGAAGCCCGATACTGGAACCGCCCCTGGGACCAAATCATAGCCGACCTTCAGGACTGCGAACCCGTCGATACGGGAGACTTCATCTGGGTCGTCTACGCGGACATAGCGCAGGACTGCTTCGGCAGGACGCTCTTGAAGGGACGCTACGGCCTCATGATGATGAACCAGGACGGCCTGAACGGACTGGTCGATCCCAACCACGCTCAATGCGGATACCCGATCCTCGGGATCGAAAGCTGGATCGGCGTGGCCGGTCACGAACTCGGACATGCGTTCGGACTGCCGCACCCGCCCGGCTGCGATGCAGGCGATACGGGCGTCTGCGACAGCGACGCGCTCATGTGGACCGGATTGTATTCCTGGCCAGAGACCTACCTCCGGCCCGACGAGCTGGGGGCGTTGAGCGTGCTACCGCACTTTGTGCGCTGACCGCGTTCGTTACCCGCCCGGTGCCTCCACCCGCACTGTGAGAATATCCGTATCGTGGTACTTCTGGTGCCGGACCGACCCGGCAAGGTGCCGCAGCAGCCGCAACGAGAAGTCGTGCTGGGCCTCGATCTCGACCGATTGCTCCGCGGCCAGCGCCATCCGGTCCTCCAGGTTCCCTCCCCCTGACACGGCAAGGAACTCCAGTTCCGCCGCCCCGCGCTCGAAACGCACGCTGAGTCGCAGCCGCCGCGCCGGGCCGTCGGCGTCGCCCTCGTCCCCCATCAGGCTCACCAGCGCCTCTTCCGAAGCCAGGTGTACCCGCTGGAGCATGTCGCCGCCCCATCCCGCAGGCGCCGCCGCACTCTCGATGAATGTCCTGATCCCGGGCAGCGCGTCCACGTCGAGCGTGGTCACCAGACGCTTGCGGCGCGGGCCGGCGAGCTCGACGAATACCGACAGCGCGAGCGCCGTGAGCCCGCCGGAGGTCATGCCGTTCCCCAGCATCTCAGCGAAGAAAGGGCTCATCTGGTCCAGGAACAAGCCCCCGCTCTGGAAGCCGTAGCCGACCCAGAACGAGACCCCGACGATGGCCGCCTTCTGATAGTTGATGCCGTCCGCTACGACGATGCGCATGCCCAGAACGAACAGGATCGCGATCAGCACGATCAGGTAGGTACCGATGATCGCGTCTGGGATCGAGAGGATCACCGCCACGAACTTGGGCAGCAGGGCCAGCGCGCAGAACCCGACGCCGATGGCGACGCCGACCCGCCGCGCGGCCACCCCCGTGATCTCCACGATCGCAACGCTGCTTGAGTAGGTCGTGTTGGGAACCGTGGCGAGCAGACCCGAAAGGAGGTTGCCCAGGCCGTCCGCCATGACCGCCCCCTGCACCCCGCGAAAGTCCGTGGCCCGCTCTTTCCGCCACGACACGCGCTGCACGGCCACCGCATCGCCGATGGTCTCGATCGCCCCCACCAGCGTGACGAACACGAACGCCGGAAGCAGCGCCCAGAAGACGGGCCCGAAGCTGAAATCGAATCCCGGCCAGCCCTCCAGCGGCAGTCCGAACCACGGGGCCGCGGCCACCGCATCCCACGAGAACAGGCCGAAGAAACCGGCGACCGCGCTCCCGGCCAGGATCCCGATCACGGGACCCCACAGCCGCATCGCCCCGGCGGCGCGCAGCACGAGCACCATCGTGACGCCAAGGGTCACCGCAGCCGTGACCGGCCCGGCCGCCGGCGCCACCCCCTCGGGCACCCGCGCGATCAAGTCGAGGATCAGCGGCATCACCGTCACCGCGATCAGCATGATCACCGTCCCCGCGACGGTCGGCGTGATGATCCGCCGCAGCAGCGACAGCCGCGACGCCAGCACGAACTGAAACACCGCCGAGACCGCCACCAACGTGGCCAGCAGCGCCGGCCCCCCCTGCACCAGCGCCGTCACCGACACCGCGATGAACGCCCCCGACGTGCCCATCAACAGGATGTATCCCGCCCCGAGGCGTCCCACGCGCCTGGCCTGGACGATCGTCGCGATGCCGCTCACCAGCAGCGCGGCGCACGCCGCCCACGACAGAAAGAGCTCGCTCTGGCCGGCCGCCCGCACCACGATCGCGACGGTCAGAACCACCGGCCCCAGGGTGAGCAAACAGTACTGCAGCGCCAATCCGACGGTGACGGGCCAGCCGGGATCCTCGTCGGGTTGGAATCGGACACCGGGACCGGATCGGCTGGTGGGCAGCGCCATGGGGCTCCCTTTTCTGCGGTTCGTGGATCGAGGGATGCTGAATCTGGCAGAGGCGGCTTGTCGCCGCGAGACTTCCAAGAGAGCAGGCTGTCGAACTGCTTGAGCGCGCCCGCCCCATCATCGTCATCGGATCCAGCACCCCGTAGCCTCCCAATCTCGTGAGGCCGCCTCGGGCCACTCCTATCGAATCACAGGTGGGAGCACCCACGTCGCGTGCCTTGCCATTTTCTTCTTGGTCGAAGCCGTCTTCTTGCCGAAAATCCACAGATGGCCGGGATCTTCGGTCATCGGTTCCGTCGCAACGCCGAGGTTAAGGCCGCGCAGGAAGCGCACTTTGAGTCCCACCATCAGATGGTTTCCGACGTTGGCCTGCTCGGGGGTGTCGTAGCATCTTGCTCGGTGCGCCGACATCGGCGAACCATCCCGGGAATCACTGAACATACCGCTCTGGGGTCTCCATTCCCTTGTGATCTTGTCCCGAAAGATCCCGTCAACGGGGATACGCCGCCAGACTTCCTCGTTATCCCCTACAGACGGATCGTCGGCGTATTCCGGTGTCGCATCGGCGGAGGTCAAGCGACTTCAAAACGGCTGTAAGCCGGCATTGAGGAGGCTCACAAAATCCTCGAGGTTGCCTTCCGATTCAGGCTCTCCGGGGGATTCGTACGCGAAAGAGAACTCCTCGATACCGTCCAAGTCCACGGTTAGCACTCTCTCGGATTGCTGCCATTCCAGGAGGATGCCACCCGACGACTCCGGGCAGACATCAGGTCGCGAGAACCCACATATGGCCATGAGTTCCGCGACCACCATTGCCTCGTCCAGGATTCTCATCGACACCGGCCCACCGCCGTAGGAATCCCAGTTCGAGTCGAGCTCCAAATAGCTGCTCATCTCATCCTTGACATCGGGGAGCCAATGAGCTTCGTGTGAGCGCACTGGAGATGCGGAGAGCCGAGGAGCGGTCAGATACAAGACAGGTTCCGCCGGTTCGGCGAGCCAGATGCGCTTGGTCCGCCGAACAGAATCCGTTAAGCCCCCGGTCCAGGAACCGGCCGCGGGTTCTGCAACAAGCTGCTGAATCGTCATTGCTCGCGCTCCCAGTGTCGGTGCATGGTCTTCGAAGTCACTTCCGCAAAGCCTCGTACGATCCATTCGCGACCCACATCCAACCGAGACAACAGCGAGCCCGCCGCACCTTGGTCCAATCCGCCGCGTGCGGTAAGCGTGAGTCCGAGAATCGGCCTGCCAGACGGATCGAATCCGGGACTAGCCACGACATAGAGCCGGGAGACTGCTCCCTCTCCGTCCGGTATTCTATATCGAGCTTGCAGCCCGATGTCCTCGGGCTCGGGCAGGAAGGCACCCTTCAAGGTCCGGACGAGCGATGGAATAACCGCGCCCAGTTCACCGTGGCGTTGCCATCCATCCCCGGCCGGAATGTGGTTGACGTAGGTGAGTTCCCACTGATTGAGTCTAAGCTTGCCCAGTTTTTCGACCGCGACGAACTCCTGAAAGATACCAAAGTTCTTCTGAAACGAGGCCCGCACATGCTGATACCTGGGGTAGTCCTCGCCCGGGATCCTGCGCCAATTGAAGACGAATCTATCCTGTTGGATCTGAACCAGATGAGCCTCGTTGCTCCCTATGAACCACGTTCGAGGCGCAGGGACCCGTTCAAGCTTGACGCTGGGTCCCGTCCCCGGAGCCGGCCCCGAGCGCTCAAAGCGCGGACCCAGAGCGGGGTGTACTTCAAGTTTCGGAAACGAACCGCGATATCGTTCCCAGAGCAGCCCCATGTGTGGGCCGGTCAAGCCGCGGATCTCGCCAAACTGGGCTGCGATCGCTACTTCGGTAACGGGTGGCTTTCTGAACGAGGGTAGAGGGTTCAAGTAGCCTCCGCGTGAGTGCTGGTCTGTCTGTCCTTCCCCCTCCCGAGATCCAACGTCCTCATTTGCGCTTGCCGATGGAGATAACCGGTGCTCTGGTATCGCGGAAATCGCCTCTCGGGTTCCTCTTCCGGGGTTGGAACATCACACCGGTACTACTTGAGGTTCACGCGGGAGGGTTCCCAGCCGCACAATTCGCGACGAAGATGCTGACCTCATCAGCGGCGCTCTCGACCGCGACGAGCATGTGGAAACCGGATTGCTTCGGGCCCTCGGTGGCACCGGTCGCGTCGGCGGAGATGGTCGATAGCGGTCAGCATGAGGCGAATCTAGAACGGCCCGTCGAGGCATTCAAGACTGTTGGCGGTTGACGAGTCCTACCTGGCTGCCATCCCGGTGGCGGAACCGGCTCCCGATGTCCATCTCCGCGCCATCCGGCCCGACCAGGAGTCGGGGCAATCAGCGACAACCCTCCTCCGGCGATCTCCCAAGGTTCCAGCTGAGCATCGCCTCGTTGAAGGAGCGTGTGCGGATGCCGCATGTCGATGAAGCCTTCTCCCCAACCGCCGTAGGTGAGCTCACCGCTTCCCAGGGTCACCCCCTCGAAGTTGAGCGTCGTGCGGAGGACGAGCCGGCGGGACGGGTTCTCCAGTTTCGCCATCAGGGCCGACTGGGTCAGCTACCACTCGGTGCGGCGAAGCTCGCCGCCTTCCCCGTTGTCCGGGCCTCCGGTGGTGACCACGGGAAAGACCTGGCCCATCCCGACGATGTGCCAGTCGCCCAGCGGGAGCCGGAACATCTGGTGCTGCATCTGGTGCCCCGCTTCGGGATCCATCGCGTGGTCCATGTGTTGCGCGGGCGCCTGCCGTGGGAGCAGGAACAGGAAAAGCAGTGCCGGCGCGGCGACGGCGCCGGCGGTCGCCACGGGTCGGTGCATGTGCATGAGTACCTCGCCATTGGGACAAACATCCGAGAGAGACGCCTGGTACGGGCGCTACTGAGACTCAGATGTGGTGGCGAGATGGCGGGGGATCAACGCTCGATGCGACGAAGGAGGGCGCCTGCTGGACGAACGGGCCGGCCTGGAAGGCGACCCCGGGGAACGATCGGATGTCAGCCGGGCGCAACGGTTCACCCGAGGTGACGGCGCAGGCCAACATCATCGCGCACTCTCCACGCTCGGGATCTTCGTGCTGATGGGAGTGGGAGGATTCTCCGCCCGTGGGGTGCGAGGCTTCGTGGTGGTGGGCCGTCGGGGCTTCGGCGGGTTCCTGGATCATCGATTCGCCCGTGGCGCAGCGGATCGCCGCGACGTGGGACCAAGAGAGGGCCAGGAAGGCGAGGGAGGGCGATGGGGCGGTTCATGGGGGAAGATGTTCGCTAGGGGCCGGAAAACAAGGCTGCGGTGGGGGCCGCTGGTGTCGGGCCGCCCCGTTGCCAGTATCTTGTCGTAGTCGCCCGCTACTCGACCGGAGGATGATGCAGGATCAAGATGCGAGCACGCACGATCGCTCCACACCAGATGAAGGAGGTAAGAAGATTATGAAAAACGTGGCAGTGGCCGCGGCACTAGTGCTCACGGCATGCCTATCCGTAGAGGATGGCGACACCGAGCAGGGTGGCGAGACCGAGCAGGTCGTAGACACCGAGCAGGTTGCCGAGAACGATCAGAGTGGCCAGGCGTGCGAGCTCCCCGAGTCCGTCACTGTCGCGGACGCTGACGGGGGCAGCGTAAGGACGAACCTCGGGTTCGGGATCATCCTGAACGAAGAGTCCACCCTGTCAAGAGATTGGGTGGTTGTTCACGACGCGCGCCTGCCTGTCGATTTCGAAGGCACGCCCGGCACGACAACACGATACGAGAACAACTACGAGTACAACGTGCAAGCGACACTCGTTGCCAGCCAACCGGTAACGGCTGTCAACGCCCGCTTCATCGCATTTGATGTCTTCGGCGAGCACGTCGTCACGCTGGGCGCAACCGAGGTTGTAGATCTCGCGCCCGGCGAGCCAAGCCGCTTCGACTGGCAATGGAGAGTCGGCGAGAACGATGCGTCTCAGCACTTCGCATCAGTCGGCTTCATCGCGCGCGTGCGGACTGCCGACGGGCAGGTACATTACGCAGATTTCAACACCATCGTATGCGTGGCGGAGCTGTTTGCCCTCGCAGCAACCGTTGCAGACCTTGACCCTGGCGGGGGCTCGATCGCTGCTCCATGAAGCAGAACATCCGCATCCAAGATCCCATAACCAGTGCCGACCGCACCCCGGCCGCAGCATGGACGGACGTACCCCCTACGAGGTCTTCAAGGCCGGGATCTCCCTGAAGAGAACCTGCAACCCTCACCTAGGAATAAGGAAGACAGCCGCGTAGGACCTGACCTTGGTGAGACGGGGTGTGGGGTGATTACCGTACTTGTACAACAGGACAGCCAAGGTAAGAAACGGACGTTGACCAACCTGTACAACACCCGGCCGCAGTGGTTGATCGATGCACACGCCCGGCTTGATGCGGCGGTGGTCGCTGCGTACGGTTGGCCCAGTGACACTTCAGACGACGCGGCGTTGCGGAGGCTGCTTGCGCGAAACCGCTGGTGCCCAATTGATTGGGAATCGTCGCGCAGCGCGAAAAAAACCGAGAACCAGGACGGCTAACGTTCCGTCCGACCTGTTTCCCTTAACCCTTCGTTGCGGATTGAATCCCGTCCAGGTAGACTGTCCGCGCCTTGGGAACCCGACGCACGAATTCCCACGACCCTCACGGGGGGACAATGCAGCAACTCTTGGTTACGCTCTTCCGCTTGGCTAACCGACAGACTCGACGAGAGGGACGATCCCCGTATGACGACCTTTGACAGCACGACGGCCTCGCTCGACCAGCTTCTGGGAGAAATCAGGGGCAAGAGGGTCCAACTCCCAGACCTCCAGCGTGGCTGGGTTGGGACGATGACCACACCCAGGATCTGCTTGTGAGCATCGCCCGGTCGTTCCCGATGGGCGCCATAACGCTGCTTGAAGCGGCCGGCGACATTCGCTTACAGATGCGACCGTTAGAAAAACTGGAGCACCAAGTCCCCCAAGACTTGGAGCCAGAGCGACTGATCCTCGATGGGCAGCAGCGTCTCACGACCCTAACCCAAGCTATTGCACTCGACGAGGCGGTACGCACCAGAACTAGCGTGCCACCGGCCGTTGAAGGGCGATGTAGTTAGTCACGATTCTGACCTCAGATCCAAAATCCATTAACCCACGCTAATTATTCCAAGGATACCATGAACCGTTCGCACAACCCGCTTTGGGAGGAAAAGCTCCAAGCACTCTCTGAGGACAATCTTCGCCAGAACGTGTTACTTCCCATCCTGAGGAGAAATCCTGAACTAAAGCAAGTCACTGACGTTCATGGTGTGAATGAACGCGGTCTCGACATCATTTTTGCCTCCGAAGACGGTGTGCGAACGAACTGGTATGGCCTCCAACTCAAGAAGGGTGACATCTCTGGAGGCGGTAGTGGGACGCAAACCGTAAAGAGGATCATTGATCAGCTAGAGCTGGCGAAGCCCTATAAGCATCCGGTGTCCACACCCCCGGCTGGCGAATACCAGATGGACTACTTTGTGGTTGCAAATAGTGGAAAAATCAGCGGGACAGCGAGAGAAGAAATCGCACGGCGACTTGAGCCGATGTTGGTCGAATTCTGGGATCTGTCCGCAATAGTGCGGATGGCCACACTGTATTTTTCGGAAGTGTTGCAAACAGGTGATGCGGAACTTGCTGACTATCTCAACGCGGTGGTACGGGATGCTGAAACCTTAGATTCGTTGGATGAGGTTTCCGGGGTTGCCAAACGCACACTCTCAGAGGTCTTTGTTGAGCCGGTGCTGCGTCGGAGAATCGATCCTACCCTAGTCGGCGACAAAAAGCGCCTGGACAGTACAGGATCACTCCCGGCCCTCAAGCTTCGTAACACGGCAACCAGTGTCGTCATCATTGGGGAACAAGACGAGGGGAAGACGGCGATCCTTCGCATGATCGGCTCGATCCAGGCGACAAGGATCCTAGAGGAAAACGATGCCAACGAGCGTCTTCGCATACCGATCTTCTTGCGGGCACATCAGGTTCTAAGGCACGCCGATCTACTTGAGGCCACCGTCAGCGTGCTCCGGGAAAAGGGGGCAGAACGCCGGGCGGAGGCAGTCCATGAGTCGGAAAGCCTCGCAGATTATCTCATCCTTCTAGACGGCTTCAGCGAATTACCGAAGGAAGACTCCAAAGCAACTCTCGCTAAGGTCGTGAACATGGCGACCGAGACTCGTAGGGCAGCAGTGATTGTGGCTGGCCGGCCCGACGATTTTCTCCAGCCGCGCTATTTTGACGCATTACAACAGTTCGTGATCCGACCGTTCGATCAACGCCAGGTGAGAACGCTGGTGCGCAACTGGACCAAGGACTTGGTGAAGGTCGAGGATGTCGCCGAGCGACTGGTCGATAGGGTCCGGGAGGCGCTTCAGCTTCCGGGTAGTCCAATCCCCGCGATTATTGGCGTCATGCTCTATGAGAAAGAACAGAAGTTCATCACCAACACTGCAGATGCCGTCGATCGTTACATGGTCATTCGGCTTGGCCGCTATGCGCAGGAGATGGGCCTCCCCTTCGAGGTCGATTGGGCCCGTAAGCAGGATCTCCTCGGCGAAGTCGCCTTCCGGATGGTCGAAGAAGATCTCGAGTCGATCAAGCTTGCGGACGCTGAGGCTATGATGACGAACATTTACACTCGACTCGGCGAAAGGGATAAGTCGCGAAAGGCCATTCATGAACTCATTGACGCGGGAGTCCTCTTGCAGAGAGGTGATAAAGTTCAGTTTTACCGGACCGCTTTTCGGGATTTCTTTGCGGCGCACCATCTGAAAGGCCGGAGCAGTGGTTTTGAAGATTTCTTCTCCGCGAAACTCTTTCATCGGAAATGGGGGCACACGCTAGTCTTTGCGGCTGGTCTTCGCCGAAGGAACTCTAGGCTCTTGATGCGCCTCAATACCCAAGTCGCGAGCGAGCGTGATCAACTCAATGTCGCCGGCAGCGAGGACTTCCTCTACGGAGCATATCTCCTTGGCAGGATTCTTTCCAACAGTGAGTTCAGCGACGACAGGCCGCGCCAAGAGGTGCTGCATACGACAGTACAAGCAGCCGGAATGTCAGCAGATCTCTTGAGTGCCGAGGCTGTCGTGCAGTTCGGCAATATTGGCAACGTGCTGGCCCTTGTTGGGACAGAACACACACTCTTCGTCTCCGTCGGCGTTCCGTGGTTGGAACAACAGATCCGAAGCCTACTAGATGGACCTCAATTGACTGAGGAAGAGAGGTATCTGATCACTAGTCTACATACTAATCTCGGGTGCGAAGATTGGGTGGAAGTCTTCAACAAGATGGTGCGACAAGCCAGAACCCCGCGAGTGGTCGCCGCGTTATCGCTCAGTTCCCTTCTACTGAAGAGGCGGAAGCTAAAGGGCGAACAAGCTGAGCAGTGGCAGCGAGCACTGTTGGCTCTGAAGCGGAAGCGGGGGAAATTCGGAACGAGGATTAAGGATGCGCTGAAGTTCAAGGACAGGATGCTTGAGGTAGAGAGTCAAAGAGTACATCGGCTGCGAGGCGGGAAATGAGAAGGGTGGTCTGCCGTCTGTGCGTACGACCGTCAGCGTTTGACTCACTTGGCGGTAGACTGACTTGATCCCGGCAACGGGCGGCGCCTTCCCGGTCAAGGCCCTGGCCTTCATCTAGGCCAACTGGGAAGATCCCAAGGGCCTCGGATGGCGTCACGACACCCATGCTGCGGCCGGAGTGCGACGGCGGATTCTCCGTCACAGGAAGACTCGCGAAGCTGTCGATGAAGGCAGAGGGTCAGCCGCCACGAACCAGTTAGGCAGGTGTTCTGAGACCTGTTCGTCACTGGGCGCTTGCCTCCCGCCGATTGGTTTTCCAGTCTCAGTATCATCGCCGGTCCAAGGGGACGGCAGCTGGGTTCCCCGAAAGCAAGACTCCGATCCGCCCACAACCCCCCACCCCACCGAGGTACCCGCCATGACGACCCGACGAACTCGCCGACTCGTTCCCTTCACCCCCCTCCTCACCCTCGCCGCAGCCATCACGACCGCGTTTGCCGCGGCCTTGGCAGCGCCCTCCCCCGCGACCGCCCAGGACCTCCCCACCATCGAAGCCCACACCCAGGGCACGACCGCCATGGAGGGCTTCTTCAACCTCTACTGGAACGACGATACCGGCTCCCTCTTCTGGGAGATTCCCCAGCTGGACACCGAGTTCCTCTACCAGATCTCGATGGGATCCGGCCTCGGCAGCAATCCGGTGGGGATCGACCGGGGGCAGCTGCGCGGGACGCACGTCCTCGAGGCGCGGCGCATCGGGCCGCGGGTGCTGCTGATCGAGCCCAACTACGAGTTCCGGGCCATCACCGAGAACACCGCCGAGGCGCGGGCCGTGCGCGATGCCTTCGCGCCGTCGGTGCACTGGGGGTTCGACATCGTGGCGCGCACCGGGGATCGCGTGCTGGTGGACGCGACCGAGTTCTTCATGCGCGACGCGCGCGGGGTCGTGAACCAGATCGCGCAGCGGGGGCAGGGGCAGTTCCAGCTGGAAGAGTCCCGTAGCGCCATCTATCTGCCCAACACCAAGTCCTTTCCGGAGAACACCGAGGTCGAGGCGATGCTCACCTTTACGAGCGACGCGCCCGGCAACCTGGTCAGCGGCGTCGCGGCCACGGGGAGCACGTTCACCGTGCGCCAGCACCATTCCTTCATCCAGCTGCCCGGCCCCGGTTACGAACCGCGCGTCGCCGATCCGCGCATCGGGGTGAACGGGCCGACCGTGCGCGACTACGCGAGTCCCATCGACGAGGACATGCGCATCCGCTGGGTGGCCCGCCATCGCCTGCAGAAGGCCGACCCGGACGCGGAGCGCTCCGAGGCGGTCGAGCCCATCGTCTACTACGTGGATCCGGGCACGCCCGAGCCGGTGCGGAGCGCGCTCATCGAGGGGGCCGAGTGGTGGGCCGAGGCCTTCGAGGAGGCCGGCTTCATCGACGCCTACCGGGTCGAGGTGCTGCCCGAGGGGGTCGACGCGCAGGACATCCGCTACAACATGATCCACTGGACCCACCGGCGGACGCGCGGCTACTCGTACGGCAACTCGGTGATCGATCCGCGCACCGGCGAGATCGTGCGCGGGGTGGTGAACCTGGGGAGCCTGCGGCTGCGCCAGGACTACCTGCACGGGCAGGGGATGGTGGCGCCGTTCCCGGGAGGGATCACCTCCGACGACGGCGGCGGCTACTTCGACATTCCCGCCGACGCGGCCGAGCGCGCCTACTGGGAGACCTGCATGCTCGCGGGGGCGCCGGACTTCGAGTACCTGGCCCAGGTCGCCGGCAACTCCGACGCGGTCGAGATGGCGCTCGCGCGCGTCCGGCAGCTGTCCGCGCACGAGGTGGGGCACACGCTCGGCTTCCCGCACAACTATCTCGCCAGCACCTACGGCCGTGAGAGCGTCATGGACTATCCCGCGCCCCTGGCCACCATCGACGACGACGGCAACATCGACCTCTCCGACGCCTACGTGCCCCGCATCGGCGAATACGACAAGCTCTCCGTCAACTGGCTCTACCGGGAGTTCGCGGACGGGACCGACGAGGCGGCCGGCCTGAACGCCATCGTCATGCAGGGGATCGACGACGGGCTCATCTTCATGGCCCACACCAACAACAACTTCATCGGGGCCGCGCATCCGGGGGCGAGCGTATGGGACAACGGGGCCAACCTGGTCGACCATCTGAAGCTCGAAATCGATGTGCGCGAGATCGGGCTCGAGAAGTTCGGCACCGACGTGATCCGCGCCGGGGAACCGATGTCGGACCTCGAATACGTCCTGCTGCCGCTCTACATGCACCATCGCTTCCAGCTGCGCTCCGCGGCCCAGTCCCTCGGCGGCGCCGACTATCGCTACGCGCTCATGGGAGATGGACAGACGCCCCTCGCCATCATCCCGGCGGAGGAGCAGCGGGATGCGCTGGAGACGATTCTCTCGACGCTGACGGTCGACTTCCTGACGCTGCCCGAGGACATCGTGTCGATGATTCCGCCCCCGGCCTACCGCCACGAAGAGGGGGAGGCCTTCCCCGGCTACACCGGGCTGATCTTCGACCCGGTGGGTGCGGCCGAGGCGGCGGCCGACTTCGCGGTGGGCGAGATCCTGCATCCGAACCGCATGGCCCGGCTACTGGTGTTCGGCAGCATGGGCGACTACCCGGGCCTGGAGGAGGTCGCGGACCGGCTGATCGAGCACACCTGGGGTGCGGACGCGGCACCGGACGCCTACCGGCAGCGGGTGCTGCACGCCGTCCAGCGCTCGGTCGCCGACCGCATGATGCAGCAGGCTAGCCAGGACGGGAACGCGGCCGAGGTGCGCGCCGTGCTCGCCGACCGGCTGGAGGGGCTCGCGACGGATCTGGAGGCGATGTCGGACCCGTCACCGCATCAGCGGCTGGTGGCCGCGGACATCCGCCGCTGGCAGCAGCGCATCGAGAACACGGTGCCCGGCGGCGCGCTGGTGATGCCGCAGGGTGACCCGATCGGCGGCAGCAGCCGGGGAGGTGGGCCACCACGGTGAGGCACCGACGCGCCCGGCCCCGGTCCACGACTTCCTCGGGGTCCGCGAGATGAGATGTTATGTGTACATCACATAATGTGATGCAAACATTACAGAAAGTGGGACCTTGCCATGCCCGTTAGCGGCACGGAGGTTGATCGAGTCCCCTCTTGGGAGGCGCACATTCGTGTGATGGACCGCGAGTGGGGCGAGATCCTGGTGCACCAGACAAGGGCTCTCTTGGCTGGCTGGCGTGAAGCCATGTCGGAGATGCGAGGGCAACAGGACCGTCTGGTTTTCGACGGGCTGTGGGTGACTGGTCCATCGGACTTCCTCGACATCATCGGTCTCGCCCGTCACGAAAACACCCACTCTCGTATGCTCGAGTGGCTCTTGCAGCCGAAAGGCCGACACGGGCTCGGTTGTGGTCTTGTCAGGCGTCTGGTGGAACGCGGCACGGGGGAGCCGGTGTCGGGGCCCGTGGCGGTCAGGAGGGTGGCGTTCTCGGTTTGGCGGAACGACAGAGAGGCTGACCTCGTCGTATGGGGCCAGAACTTCACGCTCATCATCGAGAACAAGGTCGACGCGCCGGAGCAGCCCGACCAGTGCGATGATTTGTACCAGAACTTCAAGAGCGAAAACGCGCCGCTGTTCCTGTTCCTGACCCCGGACGGCCGCAAGCCTCTCACGGCGACCACACCCGACGCGCAGCGTGCCTTCCAGGCCCTCTCGTGGCCCGAGGTCCGCGCGATGTTGGAGACGGCGTTGGACGAATCACGGCCTGCGACCGGCGTTGCCGACGCCGGTGATGTCGTCAGGAATTACCTTCGGACGCTCAAGGAGCAGTTCGGATGAATCGTATCGAAGACGAACGGATTAAGTTCTACCTGGAGCACGAAGCGCAGATCAGGGAGTGGGCCGATCTGAAAGCCGAAGTCTGCGAATTCCTGGATCGGTTCTATTGCAGTCTCAAAGATGACCTCGACGCGGCTCTCAAGAGCGGAGAGATTCCCGATGACGACGTCGAGTCGTTCCTCCATGGGGGAAACTTGCCAGGCATAGGCCTGCGTCGACAAAGTTGGCCCAAGGGTGACGAGGGTCCAGATGTGAGATTGGAGTGGCCTCGCAAGGAAGCGTTTTTCCCGCCGCATGGATGGCTGGTCTGCGGAGTGAAGGCGAGTGCGAAACGCTACGAGCTGCTCTCTGCCAATGAGGCTCATCCCAGTTATCCAAATCACGACTCGTGGTGGCCGGCCTATAGGGACGTGGAGCCTCTGGCTGACAAGTTCTTGGAGGGTGACAACCTCAAGGAATACCGCGACCACCTCGTGGAAACCATCATCAAGGCTTGGAAGGATCTAGCCCCGCGGGTGGACGAAGCGGTCGGTCATCCATCCAGTTGATGCGTGTCGGGCAGGATAACGGACTCCTTGTCGAATGACCCGCGATCTCTCCCTCCGGAGCATCCTCTCCGAATGGGTGCGGGAGGTGGTCGGCATCGAAGGCCGCCTCCCGCGCACGCTCGGCAAGCTGTTCGCGCATCCGGGCTTTCTGACCCGGGCGACGCTGGAAGGAGAATGGCTGCGCTTCGATTTCACGATCGCGCAACATGCACCCACCTTTTTCTTCCTGATGATCCCGGCTATCGCCAGCCTTACCAAGGTGTCGTTGTCGCGGTGCGGCTGAGCTGAGCTGATGCGACCGCCTGAGCTCGTCAGGGTTGACGCTTCTCCTCTGAAATCTGGATCAGGTTGCCGCATGTATCGTCGAAGACCGCGCAAATGACGGTTCCGAGGTCTGTTGGCGGCTGAACGAACCGCACGCCCTTTGCCACGAGACGCTCGTGCTCGGCTTCGATGTCATCGACCGCGAAGCTGGCACTGGGGATCCCGTCCTCAACAAGCGCAGTCCGGAATGGACGGACTGCGGGGTGGCCATCAGGCTCGAGCAGCAGCTCCGTCCCCTCCGGATCTTCCTCGGATACGACGGTGATCCAGGCGTGTTCTCCCAGAGGGATGTTGTGCTTTACCTGAAAGCCGAGCGTTTCCGTGTAGAAGCGAAGTGCCTTCTGCTGGTCGTCGACGAAGACGCCGGTCAGGTGGATTCTCATTTCTCGATGCCCTCATCCGTTGAGTGTGAAGTGTCCTCGTCCGCTGGGATCGGCCATCGCTCCCCGATCGCCTTCAGCGGGGCGCCCTCGAACCAGTGGAGCTTGGACCGCCCCTCGCGCCTCGTGCGAATGAGCCCGGCGGCTTCCAGGACGTCCAGGTGTTGCGAGATCGCCTGCCGCGAGGAGCTGATACCGTGTTTCATGATGAGGCGCGCACAGAGTTCGAAGAGCGATTGACCCGACCGATCGACGAGTTCGTCCAGGATGGTCCGCCTGGTTCGGTCAGCGATCGCGCGATAGATGTCCACATGCAGTCTTAGGCAAGTGTTCGCTTGCATGTCAAGCGCCTGAGGAAGGATGAGGCGGAGGGTCCCCGACGGCGGCACGGCGTTAGCGGGGGATCCTCCGCCGCTGCGACCCTACGCCCTCCTCCAGAACGGCGCGATGAAGTGCCCCTTGCGCCCGGCCTTCACCAGGAACCAGATCCCCGTCCCCACCCCCAGCACCAGCGCGAAGATCGACGCCTCCACGCCGAACTCTCCACCTGAGAGCAGCATCGGGCCGCTCAGCTGCGACTCGAGCAGGCCGTCGACCGTGATCCCCGACATGCGCACGCCGAAGATGCCGCCCTGGGTGAAGTTCCAGGCGAAGTGGATGCCGACCGCGAGCCAGAGCCGCCGGGTGAGGACGTAGGCGGCGCCCAGCAGCACACCCGCCTCCATGGCGATCGCGAACGAGCTGAACAGCGTCGCGTTGGGGTTAATTATGTGGGCGAACCCGAACAGCAGCGAGGTGAGCGCCAGGGCGATCCAGGTGCCCAGGCTCTCCTCGACGATCCGGAACAGCACCCCGCGGAAGACGACCTCCTCCACGTACCCGGAGGCGATGGCCATGGCGAGCGTCGGCAGCATCACGTTCACGGGGTTCGACCCGGTGACCTGGAAGTAGTCCAGCACCGCGATGATGGTGATGCTGGCCACCAGCAGACCCGCACCGACCGCAATCCCCGCGCCCGTCTCCCGCACCGCACCCTTCCGCGACAGCTCGTCGGCCCGGCGCCGCTCTACCAGGCGCACGTAGCCGACGTATGCGAAGTGAACCGCGATCACCAGCGGAATGACGTACTGGAAGGAGTCCGTGCGCAGCGGCCCGGCGCCCAGGCCGCCCATCACACCCCCGACGACCAGCTGGACCAGGACCGTGGCAGCCAGGATGGCCAGGGTGGCCAGGACGATGCGGGTGAGACCGAACTGGAGGATGCGGTCACCCAGCGACCGCGGTTGCGGCGCGGCCGACTCCGGCGCGTCGGGCAGCTTAGAGGTCACGCCAGGCTTCCTCGTCTTCCGGGGAAGCCCATTCGCTCATCAGCTCCGAGAGGGCCTTCAGGTACTCTTTCTCCGACAGTTCCATTCTCGGCCTTTCCCGGTTGCGTGCTTTCGAAGTTCCGTAACTCCAACAATAGCAAAAAGCTGAGCTGAACGCGCCGCCCGCTCGGGGACGCGTTCAGCCCAGCTTCTCTACTTTGCGGGATCAAGCCCGGCGCTTTCAGCCTACGGCAGACTCACCGCCATCAGCATGTTCGGCGCCTGGATCACCACCCGCTGCTTGCCCTCGTGCATGTAGGTCATCATGCCGTAGCGCGGGTTGCCGGGGAGCTCGACCTCGCCCAGCCGCTCGCCCGTCGCCTTGTCCACGGCGTACAGCTTCGGCGTGCCGTCGCTCGCGTTGCCCGTGTACATGAGCATGTCCGGGGTCACGATCTGGGCCGCCTGGCGCCCGGTTCCCGTGTTGGGGACGTCGATCCCTTCCAGCGCCGGGTGGTTGAGCACGTTGTTGGGCGTGTCGCCCACCGGGATCCACCAGAGGTGCTCGCCCGTGTTCATGTCGATCGCGGTGATCTTGCTGTACGGGGGCTTGTACATCGGCAGCCCCTGCACGCGCCCGATGCGCGCGCCGCCGCCCACGGCATAGTCGTTGATGGTCGTGCCGGTGGGGGCCTCCACCGTCGCATCGACCTCGTCGCCGGGAATCAGCAGGCGGGACGAGCATCCCTTCTGCGAGGTCACGAAGATGACCCCTGTCTCCGGGTCCGCCGCCGGCGTGCCGTCGATGTTGGTGCCGCCAACGTCGCCGGGGCACCAGATCGCGCCCAGCTTGCCCTCGTCGTTGTCGCGGTGCAGCGGCGGCTGGAAGAACGGGCCCCAGTCGTAGGGTTCGAGGAGGTCGAGCGCGGCCTGCCGCAGCTCCGGCGTGAAGTCGATGAGGTCGTCCACGCTCAGGCCCTGCATGTCGTAGGGCGCGGGCTTGGTGGGATGCGGCTGCGTCTCCGCCAGCTTCTCGCCCGGCACCTTCGACTGCGGCACCGGCTTCTCCTCGATGGGCCACAGGGGCTCGCCGGTCGCGCGGTTGAAGGCGTAGGCGAAGGACTGCTTGGTGATCTGCACCACGGCGGGGATGTCCTCGCCGTCGACGGTCACGTCCATCAGGACCGGCGCGGTGGAGGTGTCGTAGTTCCAGATGTCGTGATGGACCAGTTGGTAGTGCCACACCCGCTCACCGGTCTGCACGTCGAGCGCGATCAGGCTCGTGCTGAACAGGTTGTCGCCGGGGCGGAAGCCGCCGAAGAAGTCCTGAGTAGCCCCGTTGGTGGGGATGTAGACGAGCCCCAGCTCGGGATCGGCCGAGAGCGGCGCCCATGAGGAGATGTCGCCGGTCCACTCCCAGGCGTCGTTCTCCCAGGTCTCGTGCCCGAACTCGCCGGGGCCGGGCAGCACGTCGAACTTCCACAGGAACTCGCCGGTGCGCGCGTCATAGGCGAGGATGTCGCCCGGGATGTTCTCCTGGCGCGACTGGTTGTAGCCCTGCTCGGCGGAGTTGCCGACGATGATCACGCCGTTGACCACGATGGCCGGGGACGAGCTGGTGATGTAGCCCTTCTCCAGCGGGACGCCCATGTAGTCGTCGTGCTCGTGGCCCAGGTCGTCGAGCAGGTCCACGGTCCCGGTCTTCGGGAAGCCCTCGATGTCGACGGAGCCGCCGAAGCCCTCGATGGGCTCACCGGTCTCGGCGTCGAGCGCGTGCAGGAAGAAGGCGGGCGTGACCACGTAGACGATGTCGCGGCCGTCGACGTTCGCGTACGCGACGCCCTTGCCGTGATTCTTCCGCATCGAGTACTCCCAGCGGTAGGTCTCGGGCTCGACCCAGTCCCACAGCACCTCGCCGGATGCCGGGTCCGTGGCGATGACGTGGCGCTTCTCGCCCGCGACGCTGATCAGCTTGCCGTTGACGTAGATGGGCGTTGCGCGCGCGTTAACGTTCGGATACGCGGAGCCGTCCCAGATCCAGTCGACTTCGAGCTGCGCGAAGTTGGCGGGGTTGATCTGGTCGAGCTCCGTGTAGCGCTGGCTGCCGGCGTCGCCGCCGATGTAGACCCAGTCGCCCTCGGTTACGACGCTTCCGGCCGGTCCCGCGTCCGAAGTCTGAGCGCATGCGCCCGCTCCGAGCGAAACCAGCGCAAGCCAGCACCAGGCTCGCATGGCCGGCGTCCTTGATTGACGGTCCTGTCCTGTCATCTTCCGCGTCCCCCTTCAAACAGATGTGTATCGTCTCGCAAACAAAGCGAGTTTCGGAAGATGAAGCTGCGCGGGGAGGTGGGCAAGGCGAGCACGCGCGCACCCGTGCGCCGATGCGGGCGGATTCCAGCTACCGGATAACGGCTACAGTGGGCCGACGCGGGTCGTTCAATTCCTGCCGGCCTCGTTACCCGAAGAGTGCGTGCTGCTCGTCGGAGCTTGCCACAGGGTACTGCCGGCGAATGAAATCGCTCAGGAGAGGGACCGCGAACGAGTACTTCCCGTAGCGGTTCTTGTACACGATTCCCGCATTGATGAGAGCCGAGAGGATCTGGCTCGCGTGACTGGGGCTGAACCCCTTTACGGGCAGGTCCTTCGAGAGCTCCACGATCTCCTGAACGCTGAACTCCGATTCGGGGTCATCCAGCATCGCCACGACATACAGGAGATCGCGCTGCCGGTCGGTCACCCTCGACCACCGGCCGGCAAAGAAGTCGCTGTCCAGCTTTGCCGTGATCTCATCGATGGGGACGCTGGGATTGCTTAGTCGAGTCCTGATCTGCGCCAGGAACACGTCGAAGGCTTCATGGCAGATGAACTGGATGAAATACGGGTATCCGCCCGAGTGCTTCTCAATCTGGCGGATGGACTCCTCGGTGAAGCTGATCGGGCATCCATCCTCCTGGATAGGCTTCACGATCGCTTCTCTGACGTCGGGGGGATCCAGGCGATTCAGGAACAGTACGCGGAACATCCGTTCTGCGTAGGTTCTGGCCTCGACCAGTTTTGGGAAGAGCGTCGGCAGGCCGCTGAGCGCAAGCATGAATGGAACGCTTTGCTTCTGGATGGACTGGAAGATGTCGAGCATGACGGAAAGCGGGTATTCGTCCTTTCGGGCATGGTCCGCCATGTTCTGCGCTTCATCGTAGGCGAAGACGATTCCTCGGGGCGGGTTGGACGATGCCCTCGCGGTGAGCCAGACGAATGCAAGAGCGGCCTTCAACCGATCCGCCACCAGCCCGGGCGTCTGCTCGTACACGGTGCGCAAGGTCGTGTAGTTGAGCGTGGTGTCGTGCAGGTCCTCATGGCCGTCAAAACCGGGACGGCGCACTGTCGTCCGGTCGTAGACGAGGTTGGACGTCGCTACGGCAAGGTCGGTCAGAATCCGTGTGGCCAGACGCTCCTCGTTGACCATGGTACTCTCGGAAAGATCTGCGCCCACCCAGAGCCACCCTCTTTCCATCGCCAGGGGCTTGAGCGTGTCGAGCAGGACTGTCTTGCCGACACCGCGCAGCCCGGTGAGAACCATGTTTGAGAGGATGACCTGCTGATCGAGGAGCCTCAGGAACTCCTGTCGCTCCTCCCTTCTCCCGGCCAGATACGGGGGCGTATGGCCAGCTCCCGGGCGGAACGGGTTTGGAAAGACGGTTGCAGCTTCCATAGGGTCCCCCTAAGAGTTAGAGATCATTAGTGACATCCGTAATATTAGTATAACATCTAATGTTAGGGCAAGGCCTATCTTGATCTAATTCTGAGTTGGGCCGACCCCTGGCCCCCCGGTTCTGGCGGACGACGCAACGGGCGCCTAACCTTCCGGTTACATTAGAGGGTTTCCGATCGTGCCGGTCCGGGCAGCGCTGCGCGTGACGCCGCTGCCCGTTTCGCTCCCCACGCAACGAGACACGGAGAACGGACGAGTGGCTATGGAACTGAGCGGGTTCGCGCGGTCGCTGACGGCGGAAGCCGCCTTTACCGTGCTGGCGGTCGCAAAGCGGCTTCAGTCGGAGGGGAAGGACGTCGTCGAGCTCGAAATCGGCGACAGTCCGTTCGCGACCACGAGCGCCGCGGCGGAGGCGGGAAGGGAAGCCATCGCCGCGGGCCAGACGCGCTACTGCGCCTCCCTGGGGATCCCGGAGCTGCGCGACGCGGCCGCGCGCTACATGCAGCGCGAGTTCGGCGTGCCCGCGACCCGCGACAACGTCGTCATCGCCACCGGCACCAAGGTCTTCGAGCAGTATTTCTGCGAGGCCTTCGTGGATCCGGGGGACGGGGTTCTGGTCTTCAGCCCCTACTTCCCGACCTACGTGCCCAACATCCTGAGGCGCGGGGGGCGTCCGGTGTTCACGCCGCTTCGCCAGGAGGACGCCTTCCGTCCGAGTCTGGCCGCGGTCGAGCGATTCCTCGCCGAGGATCCCCGGCCCAGGGCCATCTTCCTGAACTCGCCCCACAATCCCACCGGGGGCGTGGCTACGGAAGAGGACTTTCGCGGCATCGCGGAGCTGGTTCGGGGGACGCGCGTCGCCGTCTTCAGCGACGAGCCCTACTGCCACATGGTGTGGAAGGGGAAGCACATGTCGCCGCTGGCGCAGCCGGGGATGATGGAGCGCTCGGTGGCTGCCTACACCTTCAGCAAGTCGTACAGCATGGGCGGCTGGCGGCTGGGGTTCGCCGTGTCGGCGCCCGAGACCGTCGAGGCGATCGGCAAGATGATCAACACGAGCGTTTCGTGCGCGCCCCCCTTCATTCAGATGGCGGGTGTGGCGGCGCTCGAGCGCGATGGCGACGAGCGCGAGGCTGCCATGCGCCGGTTCCGCCGCAAGGTGGAGCTGCTCACCGATGGGCTCAACCGGATCGAGGGTTTCTCGTCGCTGGACCCGCACGCGACGTTCTACGTCTTCCCGAAGGTGGCGCCGGTGTGCAACCGGCTCGGCATCACCAGCCACGGCCTGGCGATGTACCTGCTCGAGGGAGCCGACGACGACTTCGGGGTCGCCTGCCTGGGCGGCGAGTGCTTCGGCGACGCCGGAGCCGGGTTCCTGCGCTTCAGCTGCGCGGCTTCCGACGAGCGGCTGCAGGAGGCGCTGGACTTCATCGCCGAAGCCGTGACCCGTGAGGACCGGGTGGCCGCCTTCCTGGATGCGCGGCCGGAGTACCGGCTGAAGTCGCCCTATCCGGGGGCGGCGGTGAACCGCGAACCGGTGTCGGCGGCGGTCTAGCCGCGCGACGAGGATGGCCGGTCAGGGGGGCGTGATGGTGGATGCGGACGGCGGGGGCGCCGCGACGGCCGTCCGGTTCCGGGTGCGGGACATGGACTGCACGCACTGCGTGAGCCGCATCGAGGACGGGCTGCGCAAGGTCGACGGAGTGATGGGGGTGGGGGCCAACCTGGTGGGCCGCACGGTCACCGTCGAGATCGATGCCGGCCGGGTCGAGAGCGACGAGGTGCGGCGGGCGATCGGGCGCCTCGGGCACCTGGCCGAGCCGGACACCGGTGCCCGGCAGGAGCGCGCCACCTCCACATGGGCGACCCCGGACGCGCGCATCACCTACGCGTCGGCGGCGCTGTTCGCCATCGGGCTCGCGCTCCAGCTCGCCGGGGTGGGCCCGCTGCTGTTCACGTTGCCGCTGAACGAGGTGCGGGTGCCATCGCTGCTGTTCGTCGCCTCGGCCCTGGTGGGCGGATGGAGGTTCATGCCGGAGGGGCTGCGCGCCGCGCGCGAGCTCTCGCTGGACATGAACTTCCTGATGACGGTCGCGATCCTGGGCGCGGTCGCGATCGGGGAGTACCTGGAGGCCGCGGCGATCGCCTTCCTGTTCTCGACCGCGGAGCTGCTGGAAGCCTACGCGGTGGACCGCGCGCGCGCGTCGATGGAGTCGCTGATGGACCTCGCGCCCAAGACGGCGGTGGTGCTGCGCGACGGGGAGGAGGAGACGGTGCGGGCGTCGGAGGTCGCGGTCGGGGACGTGGTGGTGGTGCGTCCGGGCGAGCGCATTCCGGTCGATGGCAGCGTGGTGGAGGGAGGCTCGGCGGTCGACGAATCGCCCCTGACCGGGGAGTCGCTCCCGGTCGAGAAGGACCCGGGCGACCCGGTGTTCGCCGGCACCATCACCCGCGACGGCTTCATGCACGTGCGTACGGAGAAGACGGCCGACAGCAGTTCGCTCGCGCGCATCGTGGAGTTGGTGGAGCGGGCGGGAGCCGAGAAGGCGAAGACGGAGCGCGTGGTGACCCGCTTCGCGCGCTGGTACACGCCGGCGATCACGGTCGCGGCCGTGCTGGTGGTGGCGGTGCCGACGCTCATGGGCGCGGATTTCATCACCTGGCTGGTGCGCGGGCTCACTCTGCTGGTGATCGCGTGCCCGTGCGCGCTGGTCATTTCCACCCCGGTGGCGGTGGTGAGCGGCATCACGGCCGCCGCGCGCCGGGGGGTGCTGATCAAGGGCGGGGTCTACCTGGAGGCCATGAGCGACGTGCGCGCGATGGCGATGGACAAGACCGGCACGCTCACCGTCGGGCACCTGGAGGTGCGCGACGTGCGCTCGACCCGGGGGGCGCCACCCGCCACCGTGCTGGGGCGCGCGTCCGCGGTGGAGGCCCGCTCGGAACACCCGATCGCGCGCGCGATCCACGAGGAGGCGGTCAAGCGCGAGATCTACTCCCACTACGCCGTGCGCGACTTCTCCACCCAGCGGGGCGAGGGCGTCACGGCCCGCCTGGACGGCGTGCGCCACTTCGTCGGGAAGCCGGCGACCCTGGGGATCGACGGGACACCCGCGGGCATGACCGGCGACGGCCGCACGGTGGTGGTCGTGGCGGACGAAGACGGGCCGCTGGGGTGGATCTCGCTGGAGGACCGGGCCCGCAAGCAGGCGCGGGTGGCGGTGGGGGAGCTGCACGGCATGGGCATCCGGCCGGTCGTGATGCTGACCGGTGACGACGCCGCGACCGGCCGCCGGGTCGCGGGGGAGACCGGCGTCGACGAAGTGAAGGCCCGGTTGCTCCCGCACGAGAAGGTGGACGCGCTCAAGGAGCTGGAGCGGGAGCACGGCCGCGTGGCCATGGTGGGCGACGGCGTGAACGACGCGCCCTCGCTCGCGGCTGCCTCGGTGGGCATCGCCATGGGCGCTGCCGGAAGCGACGCCGCCATCGACAGCGCGGACGTGGCGCTGATGGGCGACGACCTCACCCGCCTGCCCTACCTGTTCCGGCTGTCGCGCAAGTCGCGGGCGGTCATCCGCCAGAACATCACCACCGCCCTGCTGGTGAAGCTCGTCCTGGTGGTGGGCGTGCCGCTCGGGATGGTCTCGCTGATCGCCGCCGTCCTGGTGGGCGACGTGGGCGTCTCGCTGGTGGTGACGGTCAACGCGCTACGGCTCGCGCGGGTGGATGCCTGACGCGAGAGAGCGGCAACCGGCCGCGCGGATTCCGCCTGCGGGGACGACCCCGGCGCGCGCCTTCGCGGTTGCACGACTCCTCGCCATCGCGTCGATCGTGGGCGCGCTTGCGCCCGCCCCGGCCCTCGCCCAGGAAGGCGCGGACGGCCTCCCGGTTCCTCAGAGCCTCGTCGAAGAAGTGTTGCCGGGCGCCACCTCCTTCGAACTGAGGGACGGCGACCCGCGGGTGATCATCGGCTACGCAACCGATGCCCGCGACGACGAAGCCCTGGTCGGATACGCTTTCCTCACGTCGGACGTGCCCCCGGAGGAACTTGGCTACAACGGTCCCATCGAGGTGCTGGTGGGGATGGACCGGGAGGGGGTGCTGAGCGGGGTTCGGGTCACTCACTACGTCGAGTCCTACATCCGCACCCGCGGCGACTTCCTGCGAACCCCCGGCTACGAGGCCCAGTTCACCGGCAAGTCCATCTCCGACCCCTTCCGCGCCAAGCGCGATGTCCGGGTGGTTTCGCGGGCCACGATCTCGGTCTCGGCCATGTCGCGCGGCATCCGCGCCTCCGCGCGCCGGGTCTACGCCGAATACCTCGCCACCCGGCCGTCCGCCGAATCCGGCGGCTCGCTCCTGACCATCGGCGCGGACGAGCTCGAGGACCTGTCCTGGTCCGACATGGTCGCGGGCGAACTCGTGCCCCAGATCCATGTGCTCGAGAACGACGTCACCCGCATCGTGCTCTCGTTCGCGCACATCCGCAGCGATTCCATCGGCGAGGAGCTGCTCGGCAGGGCCAGGTTCGGGGAGGTGGAGGAAGCGTTCGCGGAGAGGCCGCAGGAAGACCATCTGATGCTCGTAGGGGTCGATGGCGCGCTGGCCCTCCTCTTCTATCCGCGCACGCTCTCGCTGGTGCAGGGCGCCGACACCATTCACATGGACGACCCGGACGTCGTCATGCTGGGCGAGCCGCGCGCCGGGATGGTGCGGGGGCAGTTCCGCAACGTCGGGGTGATGGCGGTGCCGGGCCCCCTCGATGTCGAGCGGCACTTCGACATCCAATTCGACCTCCGGCCCGGGATGGGGCTCTATTCGACGGCATATCCGCCTCCGCAGCTTGCCGCGCCGGTGGTGGCGGAGGCGCCGCCTGCGGAGGATCCGGATCCTGCTGGAGCGGTGGAAGAGGTGGCCGATGCCGCGGTCGGTGCCAGGGATGTCCTACGGGCGTCGGATACTGCCGCAGATGAGCCCGAAACTGTCGCGGTCGATCCGTCGTCTGCCGAGGCCGGGCCGACCGGAGATCCGGCGGAAGCCGGCGGGACAGCGGGTGACGTGCCTGCGGACGTTGCAGCGACGGAGGGAGCGGGGGCCGCGACCGGGACCGCCCCGGGTGGTGAGCCCCCGCCTGCGGGCGGCATTCCCGCCGGGGCGGCTCCAGCGGGCGGGCCTCCATCCCCCGGGGATCCCTCGGACGCGGGGGGCGCGGAGTCAGCGGCCGGGGTAGCGGGCGAACGCGCGCCGTCTTCCGAGGCAGCTGCGAACCCCGTCGACGCGCCGGGCATCGCGAACGAAAGCAGGTCCGTGCAATCTGCGAACCCGGCCGAAGCCGCAGCAGCGGGGGATCCGGCCACGACGGCTCAGCCCGCCCCCCCGCCCGACCTGGATTTCTCTCTCGCCGAGGAGCAGACCGTCCTCGAGCGTACCCTGGCGCGCACCTCGCCCGCGGAAGTCGCCTGGATGCTGGGCCTGCTGGCGCTGGTCACGGTTGCGTTCTTCCTGAAGCGCGACCCGCTGCGCTGGGTGGCCCTGGTCGCGACCTTCCTCTACCTGGGGTGGTTCGACGGCGGGTTCCTCTCGGTGTCGCACATCACTGCGGCCATCTCGGTGGGGCCAGGGGTGTTCCTGGAGGACATTCCGCTTCTCATGTTCGTGGTCTTCACAGTGGTGACCACGCTGCTGGTGGGGCGCGTCTTCTGCGGCTTCCTGTGCCCGTTCGGTGTGCTGCAGGACCTCCTGGAGAAGGTTGTTCCGAAGAGGTTCAAGCGAGAGTTGCCGCGCGCGTTGCACGAGCGCCTGTGGCTGGTCAAGTACGTTGTCCTGGCGGCCGTCGTGCTACCGGCGCTGGCGGGCAGCCGGGCCAGCATCTTTCCCTTCTTCGAGCCCTTCGGGACCGTCTTCTTCCTGAGCTCGTCCATCGTGCTGTGGGGCATCGCGGCGGGAGTCCTGGCGGCCTCGGCGATCGTGCCCCGCTTCTACTGCCGGTATGCCTGCCCGCTGGGCGCGGCGCTCGCGGTCGCCTCGTCGGTGTCGCCCTTCCGCATCCGCCGGGTGGAGCACTGCGACCACTGCAAGGTGTGCGAGCAGGTGTGCCCCACGGGGGCCATTGAGGGGCCGCGCATCAACTTCC
This sequence comes from Longimicrobiales bacterium, assembly GCA_965208255.1. Classification (GTDB taxonomy): domain Bacteria; phylum Gemmatimonadota; class Gemmatimonadetes; order Longimicrobiales; family Gaopeijiaceae; genus BD2-11. The sequence continues at coordinate 3,914,179 of OZ242324.1, read as the reverse complement.
GCGAGTGCGTGCGCTGCAACCTCTGCGAAGCGAAGCTGATCGAGCAGGCGGGCGTTTGCCGCCACGATATCCATGACGTGCGCCAGCGGCTCGTTCAGTTGAAGGTGGCGCCCGGCGCGCGGTCCGGGACCGGTGCCCGGGTCGAGACCGGTGCCTGAGTCGAGACCGGTGCCTGAAGCCGGCCGGGGGATGTCCGCCGCGGGCGATGGCCTTCGCGGAGGCGCGGGCGTCTCCCGCCGCCAGGCGCTCCGGATCGGCGGGGCTGCGGGCTTGCTGCTGGCGATGGGCGGCGGCCTCGCGACCGCGATGCTTCGCCGGGCCGGGCTGCACAGCGCGAGCGACACCCGCACCCGCATGGGCACGCTGGTCCACGTTACCGTGGTGCATCCAGAGGAGGCGCGGGCGCGCGAGCTGGCCGCCGCCGCCTTCGACGAGATCGATCGCCTAGAAGCGATCTTCAGCGGCTACCGGGCCGACACGCCGGTGGCCCGCCTCAACCGGGACGGGGTCCTCGCCGACCCGCCGGCCGAACTGGTGGCGGTGGTGCGCCGCGCCCTGCACTTCGCGGCGCTGACCGACGGCGCCTTCGACCCCACCGTGGCGCCGCTGGTCGAGCTCTACCGGGGCAGCTTCGCGGAGACGGACGCGCCGCCCGCGGCGTTCGCGGTGGAGCACGCCAGGTCGCGGGTCGGGTACCGGCACGTCCGGCTGGATGCGGGGGGCATCGCGTTCGCGCGTACCGGCATGTCGGTTTCGCTCGACGGCATCGCCAAGGGATACATCCTCGACCGGGTGGTGGAGCGGGCCGCGGCCGCGGGCGCGGCGGGCGTGCTGGCCGACGGGGGCGGGGACATCGCGGCCGGCGAGGGGGAGGTGGCGGGGTCGGGGTGGCCGGTAGGGGTCGAGCACCCGCGCGAGCCGGGGACAGTGCTGGGAGTGATCGAGGTGCGCCACCAGGGCGTAGCCACCTCGGGCGACTACATGCGGGCGCACACCACCGACCTCCGCCATCACCACATCGTCGACCCGCGAACAGGCGCATCCCCCGGCCACACCAGCGCCGCCACCGTGGTGGCCCCGTCCGCCATGGACGCCGACGCCCTCGCCACCGCGGCCATGGTGCTGGGTCCCGTCCACGGCATCAGGCTGCTGGAACGCCACGAAGGCGTCGAAGGCATGCTGGTCAGCAAGGAACTCGACCTGGTGCGCAGCTCCGGGTTCGGAGCCTGAGGCGCACCCATGCGCGCGTCCCTCTTCGTCACCTGCCTGGGCGACCATTTCTACGCCGATGCCGCCGCCTCCGCTGTGAGGCTCCTGCGCAAACTGGGCGTGGAGGTCGACTTTCCGGAGGCGCAGACCTGCTGCGGGCAGCCGGCCTTCAACGCGGGCCGGGACGCCGAGGCGCGCCGCATGGCCGCGCACACCCTCGAGGTCTTCCGCGAAAGCGAGTACGTGGTGCTTCCCTCGGGAAGCTGCGCTTCCATGCTCCGGCGCTTCTACGCCCATCTTTTCCATGACGATGACGACCTGTCCGGCCGGGTGGCCGACCTCGCCGGGCGCACCTTCGAGCTGGCGGAGTTCCTGGTGCGGGTGCTCGGCGTCACCGATCTGGGCCGCGGCCTGGAGGGACGCCGGATCGCGTACCATCACGGGTGCCACGCCCTGCGTGAGCTGGGGATCCGCGACGAGCCGCTCTCGCTGCTGGCTGGCGCCGGGGCCGAAGTGGTCCCCTGGGAAGCGGCGGAGGAATGCTGCGGGTTCGGGGGCCTGTTCTCGGTGAGCTTTCCCCAGGTTTCGGCGGGGATGGCCGACCGGAAGCTGGACACGCTCGCCGAGGCGGGCGAGGTCGACTTCCTGACCTCCGCCGACTGCGGCTGCCTGATGCAGCTGTCGAGTCGCATGCGCAAGCGCGGGCAGGAGCTCGCCGCGCGCCATCTTGCCGACGTTCTCTGGGAGGCGGCCGATGGAGATTCGTAGCCGCGAGTACCCGCAGCGCTCGCGCGAGGGTGGGGATGTGCGCGCGTCCGTGACCGGGGCCACTCTGACCTTCGATGCGCACCGCCGGGCTGCATACGCGGGGGTGGACGCGGAAGAATGGCGGCGCTGGGCCGAAGGCGTGAAGACGCATCTGCTGACCCATCTGGACCGATATCTGGAGGAAGCCGAGGCGCGTCTCGAGGCCAACGGCGCCCAGGTCCACTGGGCCGGGTCGCAGGAGGATGTGCACCGGATCCTCTCCGGCATCATCGAGCGCCACGGCGCGCGGCGCGCGGTCAAGGGCAAGAGCATGCTCTCCGAGGAACTCGAGGTGAACGGGCTTCTGGAGAAGCGGGGCGTCGAAGTGCTGGAGACCGACCTCGGGGAGTACATCCTGCAGCTGCTCAAGCAGCCGCCCAGCCACATCGTGGGCCCGGCCATCCACCTGAGCCTGGACGAGATCCGCCGGCTGTACCACGAAACCCACGGCACCGAGTTGGACGCCACGCCGGATGAGCTGGCGGCGGTCTCGCGCGTGATCCTGCGCGAAGCCTTCCTCGCGGCCGACCTGGGCATCACCGGCGGCAACTTCCTGGTGGCGGAAACCGGCACCGTGGCGCTCATCGAAAACGAGGGCAACATCCGCCTCACCACCTCGGCGCCGCCGGTGCACGTGGCGCTGGTGGGCATCGAGAAGCTGCTGCCGCGCTGGGACGACCTGGCCGTGTTCCTGCAGCTCACGTCACGGGCGGCGACCGGGCAGGCGGTGGGGAACTACGTGTCCATGATCCACGGCGCCAGGACCGCGGAGGACCCCGACGGCCCGGAAGAAGTGCACGTGGTGCTGGTCGACAACGGCCGCACCGACGTGCTCGCCGACGCGGAAGCGTGGGAAGCCCTCCGCTGCGTGCGTTGCGGGGCGTGCCTCAACGTCTGCCCGGTGTACCGCCAGACGGGCGGGCACGCGTACGGGGCGGTCTACTCGGGCCCCATCGGATCGGTGCTGAATCCCGGGTTGGCCGGGCTGCACGAGGCCATGCCGCTCCCATTCGCGTCCAGCCTGTGCGGCGCCTGCGAGGAGGTATGCCCGGTACGCATCCCCATCCCCGAACTGCTCCTGAGCTGGCGCCGGCGGGCGGTGGAGGCGGGAATGGATTCCCGCGCCAAGGCCGCTCTGCTGAAGGCGTGGACCGCGGTCGCGACCCGGCCCGGCCTGTACCGGGCTGCGGGGGGAATGCTGCACGCGCTCCCCGACCCGGTGCGCCGCGTTCCCCTGCCGGTGGTGGGCGGCTGGCGCGAAGTGCGTACGGATCCGGAGCCGTCCCCCGCCTCCTTCCGCGAACTCTGGCGGGAGGGCATCGAATGAGGGAGCGGGTTCTCGAGCGGGTGCGGCGGGCGCTCCAGGACCGTCCCCGGGCGCCTCATCCGGGCGAGCTGAACACGGCGGCCGCCGATGACCCCGCGCCGGTCGAGCACTTCGCGGAGTGTTTCCGGGCCGCAGGTGGAGAAGTACACCGCTTCGCCGACGCAGACGGGGCTCGCCGGTGGCTGCACGACTTCGCCGGCGCGTTCGCGAGCGCGAGCCAGGGAGCGGGCGTTCCCGCGGACCTGGCGCTGCCGCTCCCGGAGGCCCGGCCGAGGGAGGCCGCGGTGGGGATGTCGGTGGCGCGCGCGGCGGCCGCCCAGTCCGGGTCGCTGGTGCTCAGCAGCCGGGACGGGCGCCGCACCCAGCTGCTCCCGCCGGTCCACGTGGTGCTGTTGGACGCCGGCACGGTCGCCGCCACCCTCGGCGAAGCGCTGGCCGAGTGCCGCGACGACGGCGGTTCCGCGCTGGCGCTGCACTCCGGCCCCAGCAAGTCGGCCGACATCGGCCAGGTCATGGTGACCGGGGTCCACGGGCCCGGCCGCGTCATCGCGGTCCTCCTCGACAGCTGGCCCGCGCCTTGACCGCCCCTCCGGTGGAGTATCCGATTCGCGTCGCGTGCGTCGACACGGGGTCGAACGGGATCCGGTTCATGGCCGTGGAGTTCACCACCCCGGAGGAATACACCATGCTCCACGCGGAGCGGGTGCCGATTCGGCTGGGGCACCAGGTCTTCCTCACCGGGCGACTGGCTCCGGAGACCATGGACGCCACAGTCGAAGCCTTCCAGCGCTTCCGGAAGTACCTGCAGCAATTCGACATCGAGCACTATCGGGCGGTCGCCACCAGCGCCGTCCGCGAAGCGCGCAACGGCCCTCTCCTCGTCGAGCGCATCGAACGCGAGACCGGGATCCGGCTGAAGGCCATCACCGGTTCGGAGGAGGCGAGGCTGGTGCACCTGGCGGTGGGGGCGCGCATCGACCTGGAAGGCGGCCGGTGGCTTCTCGTGGATCTGGGCGGCGGCAGCGTCGAACTGTCGCTGGTGGATGACTCGGGAATGCTGTGGAGCGAGACCCATTCCATGGGTTCGGTTCGCCTGCTGGAACGGCTGGCCGAACCCGGAAGGGAATCCGGGTCGTTTCAGCGACTGCTCTCGGAGTATGTGGCGGTAATGAACATTCCGGCGCCCGCTCAATACTGGCAGCCGACCGGCTTCATCGGCTGCGGGGGCAACATCGAGGCGCTGGCCGAGCTGGCCGCGCCCGGGAAACCGGACGACGGCGTCAGCAGGCTGCCCGTCTCGGGCCTGGATTCCGCCATCAGCCTCCTGGCGCGACTGTCGTATTCGGAGCGCATCGAACAGCTGGGACTAAGGCACGACCGTGCCGACGTCATATTGCCCGCGGCCGTGGTCTTCCGGCGGCTGGCCGAGCTCACGGGCACCCGGGAGATTCTGGTTCCGCACATCGGCGTGAAGGAGGGCGTCACACTCGACCTGATCGCGGACCTGAAGTCCCGGGCCACCAACGACACCCGGCGGGAGAAGCAGCTCACCCAGGCGGCGGTGTCGTTCGGGCGGCGCTACATGTTCGACGAAGCGCATGGACGTCATGTCGCGAGGCTGGCGGTGAGCGTGTTCGACCAGCTCGAATTCCTGCACGGACAGGGCTCCCAGGCCAGGCATCTGTTGAAGGTCGCGGCAATCCTGCACGATATCGGCGTATTCGTCGCGATGAAGAAACACCACAAGCACACGCTCTATATTGTCCGCAACTCGGAAATCCCGGGCCTTTCGACGCGCGAGATGGCAATCGTCGGTAATGTCGCGCGCTACCATCGCAAGAATCACCCCGCCTCGCACCACCGGGCATACGCTTCGCTCTCCCCCAGGGACCGCGTGCTGGTCGACCATCTGGGCGCCATCCTGCGCCTGGTGGACGGACTGGACCGGCAGCGCCGTCAGCTGATCCGCTCGGTAGCGGCCACCCCGGACGGGCGCAATCTTCGATTGACCGCCGAGTGTGATGGCGACGTGCTGCTGGAACGCTGGACCGTCGCACAGAAGAAGGACCTCTTCGAGGAGACCTTCGGGCTCCGGGTGGTCATTGATTTCTGAGCCTGGAAGATACTGGGCATCGGATCGTGACAGACTCGTTCGGATGCAATTCGGGGCGACACGCGTGCGCTGCTCCATTCGATGGCATATCATATTGTCATCAGCACTGAGAGATATTGCGCGCCACTTTGCCATACCTTATCGTTCGCGCGGCAACGGATGTACTGGCTGTTTCATCGTCACATGGGGGAGAGTTGACCGATGGTCGAGACCGACACTGAGGTAATGGGTTGGGTTGAGGTGCAACTGCAGAACAATCCGGAAGTTACGGTGGATGAGCTGTTCGAGGGGGCGAAGATCCTCAGACCCGATGTGGCCGACCTGAACAAGCGCCAGTTTCACGCGCGCTATCCGCTTCAGGTAAAGCGGCGGGCCCGCAGGGCAGCGGCAGCGGCAGCCGCCGCGGAGTCCGCTCCCGCAGTCGAGGAGGCGCCGGCTTCGGCCCCGGCCCCGGCTCCGGCCCCGGCCCCGGCCAAGACCGGTACGACGACGGATGCCGAGGTCATGAGCTGGGTGGAGGGAGAGCTGAAGAGCAATCCCGACATTACGGTGGATGAACTGCGCGCGGGGGCGACCAGGCTCAACGCCGGAATCGCCGAGCTGACCAAGCGCCAGTTCCATGCGCGCTATCCGCTGCAGGTGAAGCGGGCTGCGCGCCGGGCGGCGGATGCCGCGGCCGGCATCAAGCCCCGCCGGCGTCGCCGGCGCGCGCCCGCGGCCCCCGCGCCCGAGCCGGCCGCCGAGGAAGCGCCCGCCGCGGCCCCGGCGCCCGAGCCGGCGGCCGAAGCTGCACCCGCCGGAATCGACCGCGAGGCCGTCCGCAGGATGTTATTCGACTTTGCCGCCGACGTAACCGCGGCGGAAGACACGAGTGGCGTCGTGGGGGTGCTCGCGGCCATGGACGACTACATCGACCGCATCGGTTAGCGGTCCGTCACATCCTCGTTCCCGGCCGGCCCCTGGCACGCGGCCGGCCGGGAGCGAAGTGCCGCTCACCGGGAGGCGGCGGCGCGGGCGTCCACATCCGGACGCCGCGTGTCGGGAGCCGGCTCTCCCGGGCTCGATCCGCCCAGGTGTCGGCTACGGCTTGCCCTCGCGTGCGCTCTCCTTTGTCCGCTCGGAGAGCACCATGATGGCGCGAACCGCCACCGCGAGCCCCGACAGCGTCAAGGTGCTCTCGCCCCGCAGCTCCATGAGCAGCTCGCCGAAGTAGGACACCTCCCGGCTGCGCAGCGCGGTCAGAACATGCGCTACGCCGCCGGCCTGCGCGTCCCGCCTGGCCGCCGCGGCTGCCGAGAACGTGGCGATCCGGTGGTGCGCGCGCGCCAGGTCGTCGTTGAGGGCCCGCGCGGCGCGCTGCTCCCAGCGCTCGTCCCGCGCACATTCGTTGATCGCGTGGCGAAGCCAGGGAATCTCCAGCAGTTCCGAGACCGCGTAGTAGGCCCGAGCCGCATACACCGGCGCCGTGCCGGTATCGCGCGCCACTCGCAGGATGTCCATGAGCTGGTCGAGGAAGCGCAGGGTGGCCAGAGCGGGCGCGATCTCCGCACCCGGTCCGGACTCCTGGATCTCCGCCACCAGGCGTTCGAAGGTCAGTCGGGCCTCTCCGCTCACCACGTCGGGGAAGATGCGCTGCAACTCGCGCAGGGTACCGAAGTTCTTTCCGACCAGGCCGTCGATCTCCTCGCGTTCGGCGTTGCCCAGCACCCAGCGGGTCGTGCGGTCGAGCACCCGGCTGAGCCCCACGTACAACCGGTGCGCGGCCGCGGTCCCGATGTCGCGCTCGCGCTCCCGGAGGTCCACGATGAGCTGCCGGTGTCCCGAGAGGCGCGAGGCGACCAGCCACGCCCGCGCGACCTCGTCCGCGGAAGAGCCCGAGTCGCGCATCATGCGATGCACGAATCCGGCACCCATCAGGTCCACCAAGTCGTTGGTGAGCTGGCTGGCGACGATTTCGCGCCCCAGCCGGTGCGCGGCCAGCCCCGCCTCGCCCGCGGCCTTCATGGCCGCCTGGGGGAAGTAGCGCGCCAGGTAGCCGCTCCCGACCGGGTCGTCGATGAGCGTCCCCTTCAGCAGGCGCCGCATCAGATGCAGTTTGGCGTGGGCCAGTAGCACGCACAGCTCCGGCCGGGTCAGGCGGTGGCCGGTCTCGTTGCGCTCCAGCAACTGCTCCCAGGTGGGCAGGTGCTCGCGGGAGCGGTCGAAGAAGCCGTCCCTCTCGAGCTCCGAGATGAGCTGGCGGAAGTCGTCCACCCCCTCCCGTGCGCGTTCCAGGTCGAGCGACACCGCCAGGCTCTGCGAGGCGTTGTCGAGGAGCACCTGCTCCGACACCGTGTCCGCCAGGTCCCGCAGCATGCGGTTGCGTTCCGCCACCGTCATGCGCCCGTCCTCAACAACGGCGTTCAGCAGGATCTTGAGGTTGACCTCGCGGTCGGACAGGGAAACGCCGCCCGAATTGTCGAGCGCGTCCAGGTTGAGGCGTCCGCCGGCCAGCGCAAACTCGATGCGCGCTCGCTGCGTGAGCCCGAGATTGCCGCCTTCACCCACGACCTTGACGCCCAGCTCGCTTGCATCGACCCGCACCGGGATGTTGGAGGGATCGGCGACATCGGCGTGCGTCTCGTCCGACGCCTTCACGTAGGTGCCGATCCCCCCGTTCCAGAGCAGCTCGGCCTCCGCCTTGAGCACGAGGCGCACCAGCCCCTCGCCGCTCACCTTGCCGGGATCCCCGGCAACGCCCAGAGCCGCACGCGCCTCGGGAGAGAGCTCGACCTCCTTCGAGCCGCGCCGCACGATGATGCCGCCGGGGCTCATCACGCTCCTGTCGTAGTCCTCCCACGACGAGCCGGGCTGATGGAACAGCCTCTCCCTCTCCCTGAACGAAGCGGCGGGATCGGGATCGGGATCGATGAAGATGTGCCGGTGGTCGAAGGCTGCGATCAGCTTGATCTGTCGCGACAGCAGCATGCCGTTGCCGAACACGTCGCCGCTCATGTCGCCGATGCCGACCACCGTGAACGGCTCCGCCTGAATGTCCTTGTGCATCTCGCGGAAGTGCCGCTTAACGCACTCCCAGGCGCCGCGCGCGGTGATCGCCAGCTCCTTGTGGTCGTACCCGTTGGAGCCGCCGGAGGCGAAGGCGTCGCCCAGCCAGAAGCCGTAGTCGTCGGCGACCGCGTTGGCGACATCGGAAAAGCTCGCGGTGCCCTTGTCGGCGGCCACGACCAGATAGGGGTCGGGGTCGTCGTAGCAGACCACGCCGTCGGGCGGGACCGGGCTGCCCTGGCGCAGGTCGTCGGTCAGGTCGAGGAGGCCGCGCATGAGGGTGCGGTACTGCCGTTCCACTTCGCTGCGGGTGGCGACCGAGAGCGACGGCTGGTCGAGGATGACGAATCCGCCCTTGGAGCCGGCGGGGACGATCACCGAGTTCTTGACGATCTGCGTCTCCGCCAGTCCCAGCACCTCGGTGCGAAAGTCGTCCGGCCGGTCGCTGTAGCGGATGCCGCCCCGGGCAACGCGCGCGCCACGCAGATGCACGCCCTCCATCCGCGCGGAGCGCACCCACGCCTCGAAGAGCAGGTTCGTCCGGGTGAGCGACGTCATCGCGCGCGCCATCACCTTGAACGAGGTATAGGGGACCCCGCCCGACCGCTGCGTCGGCGTGCTGCCGCCGTTCGTGTAGTAGTTGGTGCGCACCGTGGCACCGATCAACGTCAGCAGATGGCGCAGGGCACGGTCGTCGCTCAGCAGGTAGACGTCGTCCAGGGCCGCGCGCAGCTCCGCCCGGCTGTGGCCCGCCGCATTTTCCCGGCTCTGGCGGGTTCGCTGGGCGCCGGGCCGGAATCGCGTCTCGAAAAAGTCGAAGAGCAGCCGGGCGATGCGCGGATACTTGAGGAGCGCGTCGACGATGGAGCCGCGGCTGGGTACGGCACCGAGCTGGAAGGCGTAGCTCGCATAGGCCCGCAACACCTCCACTTCCCGCCAGGCCAGGCGCGCGGCAGGGACCAGGGCGTTGAGCCGGTCGTTGGTGGCGTCTCCCGCGCTCACTGCCAGCAGAGTGTCCACCAGGGGAGAGCCGGCCTCGCCGAGGTCGAGCGGCGACTTGCCGGCGGTCTGGACAGCGAAAGTATGCACTGCGCCTTCGGGCACTCCGGAGCCCCTGAGCCTGGCCGGGCTTTCCGCGATTACGCGCAGCCCCGCGTTCTCGAGAATCGGCATGAAGTGCGACAGAACCAGGCGTGGCCCGAGCCGGTAGAGACGCAGCTCGGTCACCCGGTCACCTGGTGCCACGGCGCTGCGCTCCGGGTTGGAGAGAGCGATGGACAGGGTGCGCCCGTCGGCTACCATCGCCTCCAGCTGCAGGATGTCCCGGGCCGCGACGTCTGGGTCGGCGACTGCCCGGTAGTCCGCGCCGAAGCCTTGCGCGTAGCGGCGGGCAAGGCGCCCCGCCTCGTCGCGGCTGCGCACCTGCGCCAGCTCGTCCCGGACCCGGTCGGTCCAGTCGCGCGTGAGTTCCTGAACGATCTGCTTCAACTCCAGGTCGGTGACGACGTCGAGCAGCTCCGGACGCACCCGCAGGTAGAAGTGGAGCCGGGCCTGCTCGCCGCCGCCCAACGCCAGGTGGTAGTTCAGGACTTCGCCACCGAGGACGTTGACGAACGCCTTCTCGATCGCCTTGCGCGCCTTGGCGGAGAACTTGTCACGCGGGATGATGACCATGAACGAGGCCCCGCGCCGAAGGGGGTCCTCGCGGCGGGTCACCTGGACCCCGGTCGTGTGGTACGAGGTCAGTGCGGTGCGGACATCCTTGGCGATCTCCGGTGCCGAACCGAGAAACAGCTCCTCCTTCGGCATCGAGTTGAAGATCGTGTTGATCTCCTTGTAGTCGTGCGCGCCCTTCTGAGCCCCGGCGTCCTCCAGAATGCGGCGCAGCTTCTGGCGCAGGATGGGGATCCGGTCCGCGTGGTCGCCGAACGCCTTCGACGTGAAGAGCCCGAGAAAGCGCTCTTCTCCGACCTGCCTTCCCTCGGGGTCCAGCTTCTTGACGCCGATGTAGTCCATGTGCGCCAGCCGATGCACGGTGGACCGGGCGTTGGTCTTGCCGATGAGCAGCAGGGGACCGGCGGCGAGCAGCTGGCGCAGGGTCTCGGGCATGGACGCGAGCGGAACCGGCTTCACGTAGCCCGAACGCGCTTCGTCCCGCAGGATGCCGAGACCGGAGCCGGGCTCCACCGCCACGAAGGACTCGCCCGTGTCGGGATCGTCCGCGATGTCGTAGCGCCGATGCCCCAGAAAGACGAAGGCGTCATCCCGCAGCCAGGCGAGAAAGGCCCTGATCTCGTCGAGCTGATCCCGGAGCTGCGGCAGTTGCTCGGATCGGGTCTCGAGGCCCTCCATCGTGTTGTCCAGCGCCGACAGCATGGGCTGGAAATCGTCGGTGGCCCGCACCACGTCCTCCAGGCGCCGCTGCAGTTCCTCCTGAAGCGACGCGAGGACGGCCGGATCGGCCACGCGCGAGATTTCGCAGTGGATGAGGGATTCGCGCTGTTCCGCGTCCCCGGGCGGGACGATCCGCAGGATGCGGCCCTCGTGACGCACGATGCCGAGCAGCGGATAGATGAAGTGCTCGATGGTGAGTTCGCGCGAGTGCAGGTACTCGCGGATCGAGTCGACGATGAAGGGTCGTTCGCCGACGTTGGTGCGGACGACGGTCACGGGGGCGTGCCAGCCTTCCGTGTCCGTGGGCGGATTGAAGACGCGCACGTCCACCCGGTCCGGCCGGCTTTCCCGCACAAAGGCGAAGGCGTCCGCCGTCACCCGCGCGAGGGACGCGATGTTCCGCTCGCGGAGGTAGTCGGCCGGGGCTCTGCGGAGGAAAAGGGCCGCGAAGTCGGCGGCGAGCCCGGCTTCTCCGGTGGGAAGGATGCGCCTCAAGCGGCTGCACACGTCGCTGATGACGGAGGATGCGCCTCCCGCGCGGGGCATGACTTCGGGTTCTGCCTGTTTCATCTGTATTGTCTCACGGACATCAATCTCTCGCGGGCGAGAGTGTAGAACATTTTGGCGCCGGCCTTGAGGGAACCGCTCAGCGTGCCGCTGATCTTGGAAACACCCCCTGCCCGGCGAGTGTACGGGACCTCGATCTCGACGATGCGCTGGCGGAGTCGGCCGGCCCGGATCTGCATCTGCAGGGTCCAGCCCCAGTCGCGGTCATCCATGCAGAGCTCGCGCAGGCGGTCGTAGCGGATGGCGCGGAAGGGAGGCATGTCGCGGAAGCGGAGGCCGAAGAGGAGGCGCGCGCACATGAGCACGACTTGGTTGCCCATGCGCGCGTGCAGCGGCACGCCGGGCGGATCGCCGGTGCGCACGCCCAGCACCATGTCGGCCGCGCCCGAGCGGATGGGTTCGATGAGGCGCGCCAGCCCGGAGGGGTCGTCGCTTCCGTCGGCGTCCAGGAAGACCACGATGGCGGGAGGCCGCTGGGCAAGGTGCCGCAGGCCGGCCAGGCAGGCGGAGCCGTATCCCAGGCGCGGCGCTTCCACCACGACGGCCCCCAAGTCGCGCGCGATCCGGGGGGTGGCGTCCCGCGAGCCGTTGTCCCCGACCACGATCTCGTCCACCAGTCCGGCGGGCAGCGCGCGGATCACCGACCCGATGGTCGGCTCCTCGTCGAGCGCCGGGATGAGCACGGCCACGGGGCCGGGAACGGGGGGTGGCGGGGGTGGTGCGGGTGGCGTGGAAGGAGGCATGGCGGCCGGGACGTCAGGAGCGCGGGAACGGTGAGTCGGGCCCCGAGCGCGAGCACGCGGCCGCTGATCTTCCTGGGCCTGCTGGAGCTGACCTTTCTGGCGGCTGCCGGCTGGTGGCCGGAAGCCGGGGTTCCCTTTCCACGTCTGATTCTCCTCGCGGGTGCGTTCGCGGCCTATTGGGGGATGGCGTTTGCCGCATTGGACGAGCGCGCCGACACCCGCCTCATCTGGGGCTTCGCCATCCTCTTCCGTGTGGTTCTACTCCCCTGCGTTCCATTTCTGTCCGACGACATCTACCGGTATCTCTGGGACGGGCACGTTCAGCTGCAGGGGTTCAACCCCTACCTCTACCCGCCGGATGCGCCCGAACTCGAATCGATTCGAACCGCCTGGCATGCGCGCATCAACAATCCGTCCATCTCTACCATCTACCCTCCCTTCGCCCAGATGGTGTTCGCGGCGGGCGCGCTCGCGGGCGGGTCGATGCTCGCGCTCAAGGCACTGTGGACGCTGGCCGACCTGGCGGCCTGCATGCTGCTGGCGAAGGTGGCCCGCCGGACCGGCCGCTCGGTGTCCGCGACCCTCGTGCTGTTCGCCTGGTCGCCGCTGCTGGTGGTCGAGACGGCCTGGAGCGGACACTTCGAGTCCCTCGGCCTTCTTTTGCTCGCGGCCCTGATCTTCCTTGCCCTGCCCGCTCGCCCGGCCGGATCCGCGCAGGAGTCTCCGGACGCAGCCGACGCCGATCCGGTTTCCGGCGGCGGCGATGCCGACGTGTCCGGGCCGCGCTCCATGCCGGGGCGATGGACGCCGTGGACGATGGGCGCCGCGCTGGCCCTCGCGACGCTTACGAAGTTTGCGCCCATCGCCGCTCTGCCGGCGCTCACCCACCGCTATGGGGCGCGTCTGCTGGCGGCGTGTACGGGCGTGCTGGTCCTCTTCCATCTTCCCTATGCCGAGGCGGGCTCGGCGCTCTGGGCCGGGCTGGTCACCTACGCGGAACACTGGCGCGCGTACGAGGGGGCGTTCGCCATCATCGAGGCCGTTCTGCCGGCGCCGATGGCCTCCCGGTATCTGTCCGGGGTGCTCGTGCTCGCGGTCGTGGCCCGGGCCATGCTCGCGAACTTCGACGCGGAGCGGGCCCTGTTCTGGATCCTCGGCGCGGGACTCCTGCTCTCGCCCACGTTCCATCCCTGGTACGCGCTCTGGATCCTGCCTTTCGCGGCGCTGCGCCGGAACCGGGCCTGGATCCTGTTAAGCGGCCTCGCATTCGTCACGTACTGGGGGTTGGGGCCGTACCTGGAGAGCGGAGCGTGGCCGAGGCCTCTGTGGACCCGGATCCTGCTCTGGCTCCCCTTCTACGGGTTGCTGCTGTGGGATGCGCGGCCCCGACCCAAGAAGCTTCAGGCCGCCGACTCCGAGGCTCCAGTAGCCCAGGGCGAAGAGCATCAGGAACGGAATGGAGGCATATAGCTGAGCCCGGATCGCGGCCCCCACGAACAAGCTCATCGTCAGCGCCATCACCAGCTTGAACACGGTGTCCGGAACCTGGCTGCCGGGACGTTCGCGAACCACTCCGCCGCTGCCCTTCTTGGGCGTTCGCGCGAACCCGTCCTGTCGTCCGGCCAGGCCGCGCAGCACCGCCCGCGTCGCCGGCGCCGTCAGCCCGACGCCCGTCGCCAGGGTCACGGCCACCGCGGGCAGCAGGTCGCCCCAGCGACGGTTGCGCTTTCGACCCGCGGCCGTGTAGTAGATGACGAAGGGGATGGTTGCCAGGAAGAAGATGACCAGGTCGATGAAGAGGAACTCGTCCCCGCTGAGCGCGCGCCGGGCCAGTGCGGAGGGATAGATCAGGAGCCCGAGGAGCAGCGTGAGCGGGTAGGCGACGTGCCCGCACAGATGGATCACCGCCTCCTTCTTCACGGCGAGCCGCCAGGGCCCGCGCAGCAGTTCGGGGAGGAGTTTGCGCGCCGTCTGAATCCCCCCCTGGGACCACCGCCGCTGCTGGATCTCGAAGGCGCCCGTCTGGTCGGGGAGCTCCGCGGGCACCCCGACGTCCTCGAGGAAGACGAAGCGCCAGCCGTGCATCTGTGCCCGGTAGCTGATGTCGAGGTCCTCGGTGAGGGTATCCGCCTGCCATCCGCCCGCGTCCTCGAGACAGCTGCGGCGCCACATCCCCGCGGTGCCGTTGAAGTTGAAGAAGAGGCCGCCCCGGTAGCGTCCTCCGTGCTCGAAGAAGAAGTGTCCGTCGAGAAGCAGGCTCTGGGCGCGCGTGAGCCAGTTGGCGTCTTCGTTGAGGTGATCCCAGCGGGCCTGGACCATCCCGACGCGAGGCTCCTGGAAGGGCGGCAGCAGCTCCTTGACGAGATCCGGTTCGGGCACGAAGTCCGAGTCGAGCACGAGCAGGAACTCGCCGTGGGCGCGGCGCACGCCCGCGGCCAGGGCGCCCGCCTTGAAGCCCGAGCGCTTCCGGCGGCGGATGTGGCACACGTTCACGCCCCGGGCCCGCCACCAGGCCACCCGCCGGGCAACGAGGTCCACGGTTTCGTCGGTGGAGTCGTCCAGCACCTGGATCTCAAGGGCGCGCGCCGGATAATCGAGCGAGCAGGCGGCGTCGATCACCCGGCGGGCGACCGGAGCCTCGTTGTACAGGGGCAGCTGGACGGTGACCCGGGGCCACCGACCCGACCACGTGCGCGGCAGATCCGGGGGCGGGCGGCGGCTCAGCAGCAGCAGATAGGTCCGATGGGCGGCGAACGGCAGCAGCAGGGCCAGAACCGCCAGGGAGAGGCCGATGATGATCTGCGCGAGTAGCTCAGGCACGGGCTCGCTCTACGATGTCCGCGCTCCAGGTGATGTCGATGGCGTCCCGCAGGCTCGCGGCCGTGGGGCACTTGTCGACGTGACATGATTAGCCGATTTTACAACTCGTTGTAATCAGTGAACTTGCGAGTTTCGTGGGCCGGATTCCCGCCGAATGATTCCCGCTGGTCGGGATTTCAGCCGCGAGCCCTTCCGCGGCCTTCCAGTGCCGTCCTGAGTTGTCCGGCGTCGGGCCTCTGGTAGCACCTCAGAACCGTCTGTGCATCCTTCCACCCGCCAAGCTCGCAGAGCACCTTGAGCGGCAGGTCCATCAGGTCGCTGGCGAACTTCCGCCTCAGCGAGTGCCAGCCCCGCCGCGCCTTCGGCTCCAGTCCCGCGAGCGTCTGGGCCTTCCTCCACCACTGAAAGGCGGAAACGCGGTGAATGCACCGTGTGGCATCCTTCGACGAAGGCAGTACCGGCGCGTCGCCTGTCCCGGTGCCTATCCTGCGCGCTTCCTCCAAGGCGGCGAGCGCCTCGTCGGTCAGCGGAGTGACGTGCTCGTAGCCGGTCTTCTCGTGCTCCGCGCGCCACCGCACCTCACGGCCCTCGAAGTCGATGTCCTTCCACCTGAGGTTGCGGATGGCTCCGATTCGGTGCCCGGTCTCGTGCGCGAGCACGAGGGCGACGCGGAACCGCCACCCGACCTGTCGGGACACCCCGAGCATCGCCCGGTACTCGTCCTCGGTGAGAACGACCCGGGCGGGGTTCTTCTCCCTGGGCTTCCTGAGGCCCTTCAGCGGGTTCCTGTCGAGCAGCAGGCGGCCCCGCTCGTCCTTCGACCTCTCGGCCCAGTTGAAGACCGCCATGAGGAACGTCAGGTCCCACTCGATCGTCCGGTTGCCCACGGGCTTCCCGGAGCGACCGGCCCTTCCGGCCCGGCGCGCTTGGATGAACCGATCCCAATCGCGCTGGGAGAAGGTGGCGGGGGCGCGGTCCCGTCCGAAGAAGTCGAGGAACATCGCGGTTGCGACCCTGTCGCGCTCGCGCGTCCGCTTCCCCTTGGTCGGGGTGACCTCCTCTCCGTAAATGTCAAAAAGCCCTCCCAAGGTGAGCGGCTCGGGCTCGGCTTCCGCCTTGCCGTTGGGCGCGTCGATGAAGCCTGCGGCGAACTGATCCGCGTGCTTCTTCGCGCGTGCCCAGTCGCGGTGCCCGAGAGACCGGGTGAGCCTGCGCCCGTTCTCACGCCATTCCACCTGGAAGAGGCCGGTCTTCGGATCCGGAAAGACCCGGACCCTGTTCCGGCCCCACTCGCCGGCGCCGTAGCTCCGGCGGCTTCGTTTCGTGCGTGCCATCGTTCCATTCCTCTCTGGATGATGGACCGCACGATCTGCGCGAAGGAAAAGTCGCGGCATCGAGGCATCTCCGCCAGTCGTGGCCCGACGGATGCGTTACCTTTCCGGGGGAGGTGCGTACACGCACGAACTGCTTTCGCGCCGAGGCGCGATCACGCGTGCGGGACAGCCGCTGACGCGGTTTCTGGAAGCGGCCCCGCGTTTTGCGGGGTTTCGTAGGAGCCAGATGGGTTAACGCTGCACGTTAACCTCTGGCCGGGGGATGCCCCCGGACCCCCGAACGACATTCCGCGCGCCACCCAATGGAAGGCCGTCCGTCATGGTCCGTCCCCGGAAGCCCGAGGCCGTACCACGGGCCGCACGAACGGCGGTGCCGTTCCAGACTGTGCGGCCTAGCGGGGCTCTTGTCTCGGTCTCGCTCGGCGATGCCGACCAGCCCGACGGCCAAGTGGTCGGACAACGGGTCCTCCAGCGCCTCGAAGCGGCGCTCGACACCCTTCCGGGACGGACTGTTGGCTGGGAGCGACCGCGCAGCGGAGGGGCGGATGGGGATGTACATCGCCATCCTGCCCGATGCCGATCGAGGCATACCGAGATGGGAGGTCGCTCCCAGCCACGGCCTCGATGGCCGGATCGGCATCGCCGGTCCGGCGGCCGTGGCACAACCGCCAGCGCGCCAGCGACATACGGAACCGGCGGCGTGTCCATCGCAGACGCGATTTCGTGTCCGGCGCCCCCCGAAGCACCATGTACACTCGTGGATCGGCATCGGTACGGGCATCCGGCGCTCAAAACGGGTCCCCCGACAGAGGCTCGACCGCCACCACGGGGAGGACGTTGGAGGTAGAGACGCCATCGGGGTACGTCTTCGCCTCGGCGACAACCCTGTGGCGGACTCGGCCGCCGATATGCGGGCGGTGACGACGGGCGGTGCGGCCCTCAGGCATCACGCCGCACCGACACGGGGGAAAGGGGGCGGCGCCCCCCATGCGCGACCTCCAAGGGAGCGCGATTCTCGGGGGGATCGAAGGGGGGCAGGGCCACCCCTCGCCAGCCCCGGTGTATGACACCGGGTAGGCTGGCTGACCCACCTTAGTGGCGTCCGACAAGCCCCTTAGCGACGTGTCCGAGACTCGTGTCGGCTGCCGCCAATACAGTGGCGGCGCACCACCGCAGACGCTCCGGGGAGCCCGTTCAGGCGGGCCTCCCGAAGCGTGGCCAACGATTGGATGTTGGCCAGCGATGCCGAGCCATGCATGTGCCCCCGAAGCCGGAGCGGCGACTGATCCCGCCAGCGTCCCCGTCGAGGGGCACGGGCATCGGTTTCCGCCGTCGGGTGGATCAACCTGACGACATGCGTCTCTCCCGGTGTTTCGCCTCGTTGGATCGCGTTGCCCTTCACCCTTCGGTGACCCGAATGGGCGGGACCTTCGGGGGGGACAAACGTCAATGGGCATCAAGATGTCAGGGTCCGAGCAGCTGTCATGCGGAGGAAGCACAGCGACCGGAGCGGGGGCGAACCGGTCTCTTGGGTACAGCACACGCAAAAGACGGGGTGGACCGACTGGCGCACCCCTCTCCTACACCGGCCTGTCCTCCGGGCGGCACGGCGGCCGCGATCCCAGAGTCTGATGCCCGAAATGTTGGAGAGCCCGGACAAATCGTCGCACACCGCCGCCAGCGGCTTGTCGGACGCCCCTCGCTGAGACTCCCCCTGTGCCCAGCCGGGTGCTCCCGGAGCGGCTGTGGCGCCGAGGGACACGTTTTGCGGCCGCTGCTGTGGCTGAAAGCGAGCTGCCTGAGACTCTCTGCCTGAAGGCGGCGCCCACGGTCCGGTCCGACAGCTGGGTAGACTTAACACGGCAGGACGCTGCCCGATCTCTCCGCAGCTGCACCTGTGCCGCTATGTGTAGGCGAAGGTGGAGGTCCGCGAGTACGGGGACGGAGCGATGGCGGTCTTCCAGGACATCCAGAGACTAGGGCGTTACCACGCAAAGGGCGGCGGTAGGGCTGCCGAGGCCGCGGTGTGAGCGGTTCCGGGACACACTGTTTGCTCCCGATATCAACCTTGGCAGGAGGCCGCCTAACCCATATATACTGCTTCTTGATCCGCAGGCCCGCGAACTATTACGGGACGTTGCCGAGAGACCGAACGAACGATGAAACCCACATGGCGGGACGCATTGGCCGGGGGACTGCTGATTTCCTCTACCGCTTGCAGCGGTACGCCACCGGATGCGTGGCAGCCGCACCCGGACATCGCGGATCTGCTCCGAGGGACGGAAGATTGCTCGGAGGTTGAAGGGGTCGCATTCGCGGCGCGGTCGGCCGAATCACTGAGTCGGGGCTTGGCGGTGACGGCCATTGTTCCGTTCCCCAGCGGCACCAGCCTGATCAGCACGACGGACGGCAAGCTGTACGCCCTCGCCGACGACTCGTTGGTCGTATTGGGGTCAGATTCGATAGCCTACCTGACATCTTCTCCGTCGGGAGCCGCAGTGGCCCTGACACGAGGGGGCGAACTCGTCGAATTCACAGACGGTGGCGGATGGTCGCCCGCCCGGAATCGGTTGTTGGATCGTGTGCCGTTCTACTCGGGCATCATCCAAGGGCTGGCCATAGCGTCTGGTGACCTTTGGATCTTGACGGCGGAGAATCGGGTCTGGACCCTCTACCGTCGGCCGACTGAAGGGGACACCGGGTTGCCCATCGACTCGATTCGGGCCTTTGATGTGCCGGTATGGGTCCGCACCCTCACGAACTCCTCCGTCGCCGTAGGCACGGTGGAACCGCCGTTTACCACATGGATGTTGGCTTCAACTGGATCCACGATCGGTCGCTTCGAGACCCCCACGGTGCTAGAACAGGAATCAGCGGTCCAGGCCCGATGGGTGAGCTTGGGTGTCTGGCCGCTGGACTGTGGCGCGGTCGTACATGTAGTCGCCGACCTAACGTCCCGGCAACGGCGGTTGGTCGTTCGTCGTCTTGAGCCGGGGGAAGGGATCGTGACGGTGGAGGACAGGATGATTGATCAACCCCTCGGCATCGTCGCCAGTTACCCGAAAGAGCGAAGACTCATCACTCTCATGGATCGCGGAGATGCGTGGGAGTTGCAGCACATAGAATGGTCTTGGTCAACGAGAACCCACGACAAAGGAATGGAAGAATGACGACTAGGAAGCCGTTTCAGGCCATCATGGGTGTGATCGCGGCTGCCACCGTAATCTTGGTGGGAGCCGACCGGATCGAAGCCTGCGTGACCTGCACTTCGGACCAGGATTGCGAGACGGGCGGTGACTGGCAGAGCTGTAGCATTGAAGCGACCCCGCTCGCCTTGGTAGAATGGTTCGGGAACGACATGGTCTGCAACATGGAGGGGAGTTGTAACGACTTCGCGCTCGTTGCTCCTTCTTCTCTGTCCCCCGCCGGAACCGTGCTGACGGACGACGCTGTCATTGACGTGGACGGCGCTACGGAGTTGGCCGGATGTTCCGACAACGTCGTGCGACACCCGCCGATGCAAGTGTCCACAACAGGTTTCGCTGCGCGGCTCGCCCCGTGACGAAACCAGGCAGGACGCTGCGGAATGCAGGCAGCGTTCTTTTGGCCTGCGTCGCCGTCTTGCTCGCGGCGACGCAGGCGGCCGGCCAGCTTCCGGTCGTCGACCTCTCCGACCGTACCGTGGAGACGCTGATCCCGCCGGAGTTCGAGGGCGGATACTTCAATCGGATCGGAGCGATAGCGATCCGGGACGATGACCTGTGGGTGCTTGATGCGGGCCATAGGCAAGTGTTTCGGTTTGACACCAGAGGTCGCCTTGTCGTCGCCTTCGGTGGACACGGAAACGGTCCCGGCGAGTTCCTGTGGCCCAGCGCGCTACACGTCGATTCGGCGGTGACGATACCCGACATGCGGCAGGTGCGCGTGAGTCGGTTCACCTTGGATGGCGAGCACTTGGAGACTCGGCGCCTGAGAGGCCCGGTTGTGCCGTCAGCCGGGTTGGCGGTCCTGCGAAACGGTGTGACCGTCTACGTTACCTCTGTACGCTACACAATGAGTTCCAGTG
Source organism: Longimicrobiales bacterium (assembly GCA_965208255.1). GTDB lineage: Bacteria > Gemmatimonadota > Gemmatimonadetes > Longimicrobiales > Gaopeijiaceae > BD2-11. The sequence goes on along the minus strand of OZ242324.1, from coordinate 3,893,754 downwards.
GCGTCGGCGGCGATTCCTATGGTCATGTGACCGTGGGGTTCGCCGGGTCCAGCGGGTCCGATACGATCGCGAGTCTACACGGCGCCAGTGTAATGTGGCAAGCAGGGGGCAGGATGTCGCTTTTCAGGACTGGCTTCGGCGATGCCGGTGCTTGGACGACGATGGGGGACAGCGCGATTGTGGTGGCCGACGGAATCACGGGTACGATTTCGGTCTTCACGGTGCGGGACTCACGGCGGATGGAGACCGATACTCCACTGCTCTCGGTGGACTCGGTGACGATGGGCATCGCAGGGCGTCTAGTGACCCAGGCGGACCGAGAGCGGGCCGAGGCCGACTTTCGGAGCGAGAGATCAAACGTTCGGGGGCGGGTAACCTTCGAAGGTTGGCCGAGTCATTGGTCGGTGGCCATCGATCTGCTTATTTCGGACGACGGCAAAGTGTGGGCAAGGCAGGCAGTCTATGAGGACGAGCGCCAGCACTGGACCGAAGTCGACCTCTACGGACCCCTTCGCCGGCAAGTCGTTCTCCCCGAGCGCTTCTCTCTTCGCGCGATCGTAGGCGGCAAGCTCTACGGAGTCGCCAGCGACGAACTGGGTGTTCAGCGCGTGGCGCTTCTGGATCGCTGGTGACGACTCGTCTGTTCGCTTCGCCGGTCCGACACCTAGTCAAACGGCTTTCCCAAAACGTATCCGAGCATGCTTGGGAGTCCCGCCGATTGAATCCGGTTTTCCCGCTTTCGCGATCCGATCAGACCGGATACGGCACCATGGCAAGAGTGGCAGATCGTGCAGTCCTGGTTAGACTTACGTGATCTCCTGCCGTGATGTTGGCCGTCAGCAATCCGCCGACGCGGCTGGCCAGGGCCCGGTCGGTGGGCGCGCGCGACCCCTCGGGGATCGAGAGCTGGTAGTGAACGTGAATGCGCTTGAGCAACGGCAGTCGGCCCGCCATTTCGTTGAAGCCTTCGGCCCGGGCGCTGATCTGCTCCGGGGTGAGACTGATCCCGCGCACCTCCAGTGCGCCGTTGAGGGTTCCAAGCAGTCACCCGCCCGCGGCGGCGACCACGTAATCCACGGCGAGGGGCTGATCCGGTTCGGCATCGAGCCGGTAGTAGCTCTTCACCGGCCCGTGAACGCCCAGTTCAACCGTGGTTCCCGCGGGAAGCCGGCCACGCCTGCGCGCGCCGGCCACTTTCTCGAATTCCACTCTGGACACGTAGAAGGGTTCGCTCATTTCCGGTTCTCCCGGTTCGGTTCCGTTGTCGTGTCATCGCCCTGTCGAGCCTGTCGCTCCTGCTCCTGCCCCTCGTCGTCCGCCCTTCCGGGCGCAGCCGGTTCGAATCCCGGGCAACGCGCCACCGGAAGGCGCGGATAGCGCCGGAAGCGTGCGTCCTCGGTCGAGCGCCGGCAGAGCCAGAAGATGGAGCCTCTGCGGTTTCCCGTCACCCTGCTGTGCGCGCAGACCGAGCAAAGCCCCACCGAGGGATCCGCGCGCAAGTCCTGCAAGGAATGGTCCACGAGTTCCGCTCCCGGGGATGTTTCGGGGGTCATTCCTCTCCTGAAGGCGCGGAGTCGTTCGAGGCGATCCCCAGCACCGCGATCTGGCGGCCGGCATCCCCGCTTCTGTGCGAGAAGAATGGCGTGTCCGCGCACCGGGTGCAAAACGTCGAGGTCGTCAGGTGCGCGGGATCGGCGCCGGCGGCGAGGGCGCGGTGGGCCAGCACGCGCCGCAGGTCGACCGGCTGGGCCGCGGAGGTCGGGCGGGGCAGCCCGAGCGCCTCGTGTACCTCCCGCCCGACTTCGTAGCAACGTCCGCAGATGGCCGGCCCCATGTGAATGTGGGCCTCGCGCGCATGGGTGCCGAGGTCCCGTTCCAGCATGGCCAGGCCCGCTTCCAGGACGCCCCCCGCCACCCCCCGCCAGCCGGCGTGCAGCAGCATGACCGCGCGGGGGCGTGGCGCGACCACGAAGACGGGAACGCAGTCGGCCACGGAGACGGCGAGCAGCGTGCCGGGCCGGCGTGTTGCGTGCCCGTCGCACGGCGGGACCAGGAGAAGACCCGGCGGGGTCGCCTCGTGCAGGGTGATCGCGCACCCGTGCACCTGGCGGGCGTGAATCACGCTGCCGCATCCCGCGTCCTCTGCCAAGTGTTCCCACCGCGTAATCACCGCGCCCGCCGGCGCGCCCGTGAACAGCCCGAAGTCGATGTCCCCGCCCCGGCCGTCGACCCGGGCGTCCGGGATGCCGCCGGCGCGGTCGTGGCCGCCTTTCGGGTCATCGGCGCGGGCGGTCGGGCGTTCATCGGCCCGGCTGCCGCCGGCGCGGTCGCGTCCGGTTTGCCCGGCGTCGTCGCGGGTACGGGCCGTGGTCCCGTGGACGACCCACGGAAAAAAGCGCGCCCATTCCGGGTGCACGCGCAGGGGGATCCGCCCCTCCCGCACCTCCTCGGTCACCCGGCGGCCGGGCGGCCGCGCCAGAGGGCCGCCTGATGTGGGGTGGAGCAAGCTCTCGCCGGGTGTGGTCATGGATGCGGGCGCTGTCGGTTGGGGGACGGCCGACGGGGGCGGTACCGAGGCTCCGACGCCCGCTTCAGCTGTCCCTCGCCCATATACGTTCGGAGGACGCGCGGTCTGTACAACTTGGAAGGTCTTCCGGTTATCTTCCACTCCCCCCCACGCTGCCGTCCGCACGGAATATGTCGCGATTCATGCCGTCGTCCGAACTATTCAGAGGGCCGAACGCCGGATACGTCGAGGAGCTGTTCCAACGGTATCTGGCCGACCCGGAATCGGTGTCCGGGCACTGGCGCTCGTTTTTCTCGAAGGAGGCTGTGGAACGGGGTCTTTCGCCAGCCCCCGCGCCCGCGCCCTCCTGTCCCGTTGAGGCATCCCGCCGCCCCGCCTCGACATCCGCCGCGCGCGGCACCCGCCCCTCCACCCCCGGAACGCCGGGCAGCGCCACCCTGCGCGCCATGCAGGAGCTCCTCTCCCTCGTCGCCCGCGCCACCTCGCTGGTGCAGGCGTTCCGCGACCACGGTCACCAGATGGCCCGCATCGATCCTCTCGGGAGCGATCCTCCGGGCCACCCGCAGCTCGACCCCTCCTTCTTCGGCACCAGCATGGAGCAGCTGGAGGCTCTCCCCGCCTCCACCATCCTCGGCGACGATGGCGATGAACGGGTACCGGACTATCTGAAACGGCTGCAGCAGGCCTACTGCGGATCAATCGGATATCAGTTCGAGCACCTGGAGTCGCCGGAGCGGGTGCGCTGGCTCTGGAACCAGGTGGAATCGGGCGCCCACGCCGAGCCGCTGACCCGCGAAGAGCAGGTGGAACTGCTGATCCGCCTGGCCCGGGTGGAAGGGCTCGAACAGTTCCTGCACCGGGTCTATCCGGGGCAGGTGCGGTTCTCCCTCGAGGGCAACGACATGCTCGTGCCCATGGTGGACCTGGTGCTCGAGGTCGCAGCGGCGCGCGGATGCCGCGAGGTCGTGGTGGGCATGGCCCATCGCGGGCGGCTCAACGTGCTCGCCCACAGCGCGGGGGTCGGCTACGACGAGATCCTGCGCCAGTTCGAGGGCGCGGCCCCGGCACCGGACGGCATCCTCACCCTGCCCGACGACGAAAGCGGGATCGGGGACGTGAAGTACCACCACGGCGCCACCCGCGACCATGTCCTGCGGGACGGAAGCACGGTGCGGGTCACGCTGGCCCCCAATCCGAGCCACCTGGAATTCGTGAATCCGGTGGTGGCGGGGCTGGCCCGGGCACGTCAGTTCGCGGGTCCCCGTCAGGATGACCGGCAGCACACGGCCGCAGTGGTACCGCTGCTCATCCACGGCGACGCCGCCTTCGCCGCCGAGGGCGTGGTGGCGGAGTCGCTCAACCTGGCCCGGCTGACCGGATACGCGACCGGCGGCGTGGTGCACCTGATCGTCAACAACCAGATCGGCTTCACCACCAACCCGGACGAGGGCCGCTCCACACGCTACGCGTCCGACCTGGCCAAGGGCTACGACATCCCGGTCCTGCGCGTGAACGCCGACGATCCTCCCGCCTGCCTCACCGCGATGCGCCTGGCGATGGCGTACCGGGCGGAATTCCACGACGACATCGTGGTGGACCTTATCGGGTACCGGCGCCATGGACACAACGAGGGTGACGATCCGGCCTACACCCAGCCGCGCCTGTATGACCGCATCCGGGCGCACTCGACCGTGTTCACCCTGTATGCCGAGTCGCTGGTGAAAGCCGGGACCGTGACCGCCGACGAGGTCGCGCAGGCGCGTCGTGACGTTACCGACCGCCTCCGGGAGGCGCTGGTGGCGGCCAGCGCGGCGAAGCCATCCGACGAACCCGCCAAGGCCGCGGCCGGTCCGCAAAAGCCGTCCCCGGGAGAGGCGTCCGGCTCCGACAACGGTGCCGTGGCGGAAGGCGACGGCGACCCGGCGGAAGCATGGGACGGGGATACCTGCGTGAAGGCCATCCCGCTTGCGGCCCTCGCCGAGATCAACGCAGCCTCGACAGCGGTTCCCGAGGGGTTCGCCACTAATCCCAAGCTGCGCCGGCAGCTGGACAGGAGCCGGAGTGGCTTCACCGGGGAATCGTCGCTCGACTGGGCTCACTCCGAGGCGCTTGCCCTGGGCTCCCTGCTGCGCGACGGGGTGCCCATCCGCTTCAGCGGGCAGGACTCGCAGCGCGGCACCTTCAGCCATCGCCACCTCGTCTTCCACGACGCGGAAACGGGAGAGCAGCACGTTCCGCTGGCCGCGATGGACGGCGCGCGCTTCGAAGTCCACAACTCGCCACTGTCGGAGACCGCGGTGCTGGGCTTCGAGTACGGCTACAGCGTGGGCGCGGACAGCGATCTGGTCATCTGGGAGGCCCAGTTCGGCGATTTCGTCAACGTGGCCCAGCCCATCATCGACCAGTTCGTGGTGTCGGGGCAGTCCAAGTGGGGACAGCTCTCCCGTCTCGTGCTGCTGCTGCCGCACGGGTACGAGGGGCGCGGCCCGGAGCACTCGAGCGCGCGCCTGGAGCGCTTCCTGCAGATGTGTGCCGCCGGCAACATGCGGATCGCCAACCCCACCACCTCCGCGCAGTACTTCCATCTGCTGCGCCATCAGGCGCACACCCCCGAGCGTCCGCTCGTGGTCATGACCCCCAAGAGTCTTCTGCGCCACAAGCTGGCCCGCTCGCAGGCCTCCGAGCTCACCAGCGGGGGCTTCCGTCCGGTGCTGGTCGAGGAAGTCGAGGACAAGGCTCGCACGTCCGTGACAAGGCTCATCCTCTGCAGCGGCAAGCTCTACTACGATCTGCTCGCGAGCGAGGAGAGCGCGCGCGCAGACGACGCGGTGCTGGCCAGAGTCGAGCAGCTCTATCCGTTCCCGCGGCGGGAGATCGCGCAGTTGCTGGCGGGGCTCCCCGGCCTGAGGGAGGTCGTGTGGGCACAGGAAGAGCCGCGCAACATGGGCGCGCGCGCCTATGCAGAGCCCCTCCTGCGGGCTCTGCTGCCCGAAACCCTGACGTTACGTCAGGTTGCGCGTCCGGAGTGGTCCAGCCCTGCCGAAGGCAAGATGTCCGACCACATGAAGGGCCAGCGGCGGATCATCCGGGAGACGTTCGCCGAGTAGGCCGACTCACCAGCCGACCGCATAGGCGACGCGCCGGGGATCCGCTCCGGCCATGAGCGCCCCCGTCCCGGCATCCAGCGTGATGCCCTGTATGCTGCCGAACGCGTATCCGGGCGCCAGCTGGACGGCGTAGCCCAGGCCCTCGAGCGCGTCGACCACGTCAGAGGGCAGTCGATCCTCCAAACTGAAACGGATCCCGGCTCCGGGCTGATAGAAGTTCGGATCCCCCGCGAGGGCGAAGCGGGGCGCCGCGATGGCCTCCTGGATCGGCATTTCGAAGTCGAGCAGGTTCACGAGCACCTGAAACTGGGTCTGGCCGATCGTCTCACCGCCCGGCGTTCCCAGTGCCGCATGGAACCGCCCATCCCTCAGCACGATGATGGGCGAGTTGTTGAGGATGGGAATCTGCCCGCCCTTGACGTAATTGACGTTGTCCGGGTAGGGAGACGTCGAACCGATGCGGGTACCGTTGTTGAAGGTCAGGCCGGTGTTGCCTACCACCACCCCCGTGCCGAAGCCGCCGCCGTGCGTGGGCGTGGCCGCGATGACATTGCCGAACCGGTCGGCGATGGAGAAGCTGGTCGTGCTGCCCGCGTACGACTGCTCGCCGAAATGGCCCCTCGGGCTGTCGGATACGCCCGCGTCCGCCGCTCGTCCGCTCAACTGGAGCGCGTCGACCCGCACCGGATCCCCGGCGCCCGGGTACGCCATCACCCGCGACGGGTCGATGAGGGACCGCCGCGCCGAGGCGTAGTCCTTCGACAGCAACTCGTCGACGGGCACGTCGACCAGCGCCGGATCGGCCACGTAGGCGTAGATGTCGGCCTTGGCGACCTTGATCGCCTCCGCCAGCAGATGGATGGTCTCGGCGCTTCCCGGGCCGAGGCTCCGGAGGTCGAAGCCCTCGACGAGGTTCAACTGCATTGTCACCTCGAGCCCGCCGCGGGACGTGGGCGGACTGGTGTACACGTCGTACCCCCGGTAGGTGGTGTGAACCGGCTCCGCCCAGATGGGCTCGTAACGCGCGAAGTCCTCCAGGGTGAAGTCGCCGCCGTTCTCGCTGTAGAAGCGCGCCATCTCATCGGCGATGTCCCCGCGGTAGAATCGGTCGAAGGCGGCGCGAAGCGCATCCGAACGCGTTTTGCCGGCCGCCAGCGCCAGCTGCTCCGCCTCGACCACCTTCCGGAGCGTGTTCGCCAGATCGGGCATCCGGAAGTTCTCGCCGGGCTGCGGCACCCTGCCGAGCGGGAGGAACTTCCTCCGGCTCGACGGGAAGCTCTCGAACAGCTCCCTGTGGGACTCGATCGCCGCCACCACCGATGCCTCGATGGGATGGCCGTTCTCGGCGTAGTCGATGGCCGGGGCCAGCACCTGGGCCAGGCTCATGGTGCCGAAGCGCTCCAGAAGCGCGATCCATCCCCCGAAGAGGCCCGGGACGACGCCCGCGTGGATGCCCTTGTTCAGCTCGTCGGCCGCGCGGCTCGAGGGATCGATGGCCATGGGCGCGGCGCCGGTGGCCCCCAGCGAGTACACGCGGTCGGAGACGCGGTCGTAGAGGGTCACGAACCCGTTCCCGGCCATCCCCGACATCTGGGGCCGCACCACGTTCAGGGTGGCGAGAGTCGCGACGGCGGCATCGGCGGCGTTGCCTCCGGCCATGAGCATGCGCAGACCCGTCATGGATGCCAGCGGATGTCCGGCCGTCACCAACCCGTTGGGCCCGGGGACCGCGGGCCGGTGCGCCGCGCGGTCGAGGTGCCGGGCCAGGCCCCTGTCCTGGGCTGCCGCACCGGGCGGCAGAACGAGGAGCGCCGCGGCGAGTAGTGCCGCCATCGAAATAGAGAAGCGTCCCATCAGGATCCTGCCTTTGTCCGAAGTTGGCGAAAGAGCGCCCGCCGGGACCGTTTCCGGAGTCCCCGTCGCCATGGACGAGCGGGACCTGCGGGCCTCCGTCAGACATTGTACGCAGTAGATCGTCGGGCCCGCCATAAAGGCGCTGCCGCCGGTGGACTAGCGTCGGTCAGGCACCTCCGGGAACGTCCCCGTCCCGAGGAAGCTGATGATCGCATCGGCGGTGAAGCGGCTGTTCATCAGGAAGGTGTGGGTACGCGGCACCACGACCAGCGGCACGCCCTCGAGTCTGGTGTGCTCGACGCCGACCATTCCGTCGTCGGGGCCCGGGATCAGTGCCGACCCGATAGGGTTGAGGCTGCGGTTGCCCGCGATGATCCCGACCTCGTACTCCGGAGGAGGAAGGTTTGCCGGGATGTCGGTGGCGCTGGTGCCGAGAGCCTTTCCCGCAGGTCCGAGGAGGTGGCCGAACGGCTGTTCGCGAAACCAGTCCGCCATCTCGCTGCCCTGGTTGGGAGGCCCAAGGAGAACGACCCGTCCCAGGGCGTCAGGAGGAGACTCGGCCAGGTACTGGCGGATGACGAGCCCGCCGAGCGAGTGCCCGACGAAGTGAATGCGGGGAGCCTTGACACAGCAGCCCAACACCTCGGCTGCGAGCGTCTGCACATGCTCGGCCAGGGATCCGCCGAGGGAGTCGTACCCGACGTTCGTGACGTTGTAGCCTGCGCGCTCGAGCCGCTGGGCCAGAACCAGCATGGAAGTCCGGGTGCGGCCGAGCCCGTGCAGGAGCACCACCGAGTCCCGTCCCTCCTGTATTCCGGTCTCGCCCCCAATGGCGGCGGCTGCCGCGAGAACCAGGCAGAGGCCGGCCAGCAGCGCCACCGGCACCCACCTCCGTCGTCCCCGGGTGCGGCCCTTCGGGTGCGACGCGCGCGCTGCACGGCGGTCAGCGGATCCCCACCAACCCCGTAGCGTCCTCCGGCATCTTCCGCGAGTCGAATCCAACACCATCCTTGAAGACAATCGTCACGGCTCTGATCGCTGCCCGGTGCCCGGTCGGGTCGCCGGCATCACGATCAGGCGCTTGGTGTTACGTGCGTTTCTCTACTCCGCAATGCAGGCTGCGGTTTCGAGGGAGCGGATCCCGGACGCAGGCCAGCGACATCGACCCGATGCCCGGCGCCACCGCGGGATTGAGCCTCCTTACCGCCTCGGCGCCACCCCGCCGGGAAACACCACCGGGCTCTCGTTGCCGTCCCGCGCCACCGAGGCCACCCCAAACAGGTAGTTGTCGATCACGAGCCCCTCGAAGGTGTACTCGCCGACGTCGCCGACGAAGCGCGCGTGCTGCCACTGGGGTGCGGTGGTCTCGCGCCAGTAGACCTTGTAGCCCGCCAGATCCGGGTGCTCGACCCGGTCCCACACCAGGAAGGCGGAGGCCCGGACCGCGCCGCCGATGGCCACGTTGGCGGGCGCCGGCGGACCCCACCCGATCGACGCCATGGTGGCCGCGTTCACGCCGGTGAGCTTCGCCGCGTACTCGAAGTTCACGCCCTCGATCACGTCTCCGTACTCGACCCCGTCCTCGACCCGGACGTCCTGATGCTGGCGCGGGTAGTATTCGTGCGTCTCCATGATGCGCACGCCCGGGAAGCCGCGGTCATTGAAGGGCCGGTGGTGGCCGCCGCGCCCGAAGCGGTCCAGCCGGTAGATCATGATCGCGTCGAGGTTGGGGATGTACTCGTCGGCGATGCGGGCCACGTAGCGGGCGATCTGGCGCGAGGGTCCGTCCACCTCGCCTCCCGTGGTGCGCCGCCGCCGGTGGGCCTCGAGGTCGTCGGTAATGGGGGTGGGCTCGGAGAAGACGCGGAAGGTGTTGTTCTCGATCACGCCGTCGACGCCCTCGATGTTGCCGATCATGTCGTTGTTGAGGACGCCGACGATATCCCACCCCTGATCCACCGCGAGCCCCGCGATGTGCTGTCCGCCGAAGAGTCCCTGCTCCTCTCCCGAGAGGCCGAGGTAGACGATGCTCGACGGGAAGCTGTAGCGGGACAGCACCCGCGCCGCCTCGATCACCCCGGCCATCCCCGAGGCGTTGTCGTTGGCGCCGGGGGAGTCGGTCACGCCATCGGAGGCGTCGGAAGGACGCGAGTCGATGTCGCCCGACATGATGATGTAGCGGTTCGGGTGCACGGTCCCGCGCTGGATTGCCATCACGTTCACCACCCGGGTGTCCTCGCGGATGCGCCCATTCGGGTTTCCGGGCACCAGGGCGCCCTCGAAGCTCACCTCCAGACACCCGCCGCAGGCCGCCGACATCGCGTCCATCTCGCTCTTGATCCAGCGCCGCGCCGCCCCGATCCCGCGGGTGTCGGAGAGGGTGTCCGAGAGCGTGCTGCGGGTTCCGAAGCCGACGAGCGCGCGGATGTCCTGCTCCAGCCGCTCCGCCGACACCGCGTCGACGATCTCGTAGATGCGGGCGTCGGACTGGGCCGGCGCCGTCTGCGCCTGCGCGGCTTCCGGTCCGACCGTGGCCAGACCCAGCAAGAGCGTGGTCATGATGGTTCGCGAATACACGATGTCCCCCGGTTCGCGTGAATGACGATCTGCTGAATGGAAATCGCCTGTTCCTCGCCGGCTCCTGCCCGCCGGGCGAGCTCATCCGCCGCCAATCTGGCATTCCGGCTCTCCGGCTGCCAGACTCAACGCTCCTGGAATCGGACTCGAGCGGAGCCACCGCCGGATGTGCGGCCCCGCGCCGCCGAGGCCCCTGGCTCAGCGCCCATGGACCCTGCCCTTCCCATCAGCCTGTCCCGCCCCATCGCCTTCCTCGACCTCGAAACCACCGGTCTGAACCGAAGCGAGGACCGCGTCGTCGAACTGGCGCTGCTCATCCTGTATCCCGATGGCCGGGCCGTGGACAGGGTTCGCCGCTTCAACCCGGAAATCCCCATCCCCGCCGAAGCCTCCGCGGTCCACGGCATCAGCGACGCCGACGTGGCGGACGAAGCCCCCTTCCGGAGCCGGGCACGCAGCTTGGCCGGCCTGCTGGAAGGGTGCGATCTGGCCGGATTCAACATCCGGGGCTTCGATGTGCCCATCCTGCTCGAGGAGTTCCGGCGTGCGGCGGTTCCCTTCGACGTGAAAGACCGCCGGCTGATCGACGCCCAGATGATCTTCCACCGGGAGGAGCCGCGGGACTTGGCCGCCGCCGCCCGCTTCTATCTCGATGACGAGCACGCCGGCGCGCACACCGCCCGCGCAGATGTCCACATGACCGCCCGCGTCCTCGCCGCACAGCTGGCCCACTACCCGAATCTTCCGAACGACATCGGAGGACTCGACGCCTACTGCGACGAGGTCAGGCCCTTCCTGACGGAGTTTCGACGATGGTTCTCGGGGGACGAGGTCGAGAGCTACGTCTTCGCCCGTGGAAAACACCGGGGAACGCGTCTGGCGGATGTCGCGGCGAATACGCCCGACTACCTGGACTGGATGCTGACGGCGAGCGACATGCCCGACGAGGTGCTCGATGCCGTGCGGCAGGCCCTCGAGCGCTTCAGCGGCCGCGGAGCGCCCGGGGACGCCGCCGGTCCCGGGTAGCTTCTCCAGCTTGCACCACACCGACCGGGATACGATTCTTTTTCGGGCCATCCACGAGTGCCGGAAAGGCGTTCTCCGTCTCGTCCTCGCCGTCCGGCCGGGTCTCTTCGTGTCAGGAGAAATCAGCATGTCCGTCCATTTCCGGAGAGTCGGCGCAGGCGCTCCAGTGGCCTTGCTCGTCGCGCTCTCGCTTCCGCTTCCGGGCACCGCGCAGTCCGCGCCCATCTCCGAAGCCCAGCTGGAAGCCTTCCGCGCCCGGTCCATCGGCCCGGCGGTCACGGGCGGGCGGGTCCACGACGTGGAGGCGGTCGCGGACAATCCGTCCCTGCTCTGGGTCGCCACCGCTTCCGGCGGCCTCTGGCGCAGCCTCAACCGCGGACACACCTGGGTAAACGTCTTCGAGGGGATGGAGGTGAACACGTTCGGGGACGTCGCCCCCGCTCCCTCCAACCCGATGGTCGTCTACGCGGGTACCGGCGGCCAGAACAACCGCCAGAGCACGTCCTGGGGCAACGGCGTCTACCGGAGCGACGACGGCGGCGAGAGCTGGGAGCACATGGGGCTCGAGGGTACCCGGCACATCGGCGAGGTGCAGGTCCATCCGCGCAACCCCGATGTCGTCTACGTGGCGGCCAGCGGCGACCTGTGGAACGCCAGCGAGGAGCGCGGCGTGTACCGCAGCTTCGACGGCGGCCGGAGCTGGCGGAAGGTGCTGTACGTGGACGAGGACACCGGCGCCATCGACCTCGTCCTCAACTACGACGACCCCGACATCGTCTACGCGGCGACCTACCAGCGCCGGCGCACGGCGTGGGGCTTCAACGGGGGCGGTCCCGGCAGCGCCATCCACCGTTCCACGGACGGCGGCGACAACTGGGAAGAGCTCACCGAGGGCATCCCCGCGGGAGACAAGGGGCGCATCGGGCTGGCCATCTCGCGCTCGAATCCCATGGTGCTCAACGCGCTGATCGAGCACACCGAGGACACCGGCACGTACCGTTCCACGGACGGGGGCGACACCTGGGAGAAGATGAGCGACCTGAACGGCCGCCCCATGTACTACTCCCACATCTATATCGACCCCAACGACGAGAACGTGGTCTATACCCTGGCGACGTCGTCCTACCGCAGCCGGGACGGCGGGCGCACCTGGGAGGACATCTCCGCGCGCCCGACCTACGACGTGGGCGTGCACGCCGACATGCATACCATGTGGATCGACCCGAGCGATCCCGAGCACTTCTACCTGGCCGGCGACGCCGGGCTGCACGAGACCTATGACGGCGGGATCAACTACCGGCGCATCAACAACATTCCCATTGCCCAGTTCTACGCCATCGGGGTGGACATGCGGGACCCGTACTGGGTGCACGGAGGACTCCAGGACAACCACTCCTTCGCGGGACCGTCGCGCAACCGCCGCTGGGCCGGCATCCTGAACGACGACTGGCGCCAGACCGGCTTCGGTGACGGCATGTACCAGCAGCCGGATCCTCACAACCCGCGCTACGTCTACGTGAACTCCAACGGCGGCGGCTACGTGCGCGTCGATGCCGACACCGGGGATCAGCTCGACATTCGTCCTCAGCCCCCCGAGGGGGAGGAGCGCTATCGCTTCGACTGGGCTTCGCCCTCGCTGGCGTCCCGGCACACCGAAGGGCTCGTCTACGCGGGCGGCAACCGGCTCTTCATCAGCCGCGACCACGGCAACAGCTGGACGCGCACGGAGGACCTGACCCGACAGGTCGATCGCGACGCCCTTGAGATCATGGGCGTGCGCGGATCCGACATCCGCCTGTCGCGCAACGACGGCACCAGCAGCTTCAGCGAGATCACCATCATCGCGGAGTCGCCGCTGAACGGGGATGTGCTCTGGGTGGGCACGGACGACGGCAACGTGCAGCTGTCGCTCGACGGTGGCTCAAGCTGGACGGAGCTCTCGGGCAACATCGACGGGGTCGCGGACGGGACCTACGTGAGCCGCATCCTTCCTTCGGTGCGGGGCGAGGATGCCGCGTACGTGGCCTTCGACGCCCACCGCAGCGGCGACTTCGCGCCCTACGTGTTCCGCACCGAGGATGCCGGCGCCACCTGGCTGAACCTGAGCGTCGGGCTCGAGGCGGGCGGTTCGGTCAACTCGCTGGCCGAGCACCCCGACAATCCCGAACTGGTCTTTGCGGGAAGCGAGCACGGGCTCTTCGCCTCCACGGACGCGGGCGCCACCTGGGCGAGGATGCCCGCCCCGACCACCGCCTACGACGACCTCGTCATCCACCCGCGCGACAAGGACCTGGTGATGGGCACCCACGGGCGGGGAATCTGGATTCTCGACGACCTCGGAGCCCTCGCCGCATGGAACGCCCGCGTGGCCTCCGCGCCCGCGCACCTCTTCCCGATCCGCTCCGCGGCCCTGTTCCAGTACTGGAAGGATACCTCCTATCGCGCCCAGGAGCCGTACGCCGGCGAGAATCCCGTCGATGGCGCCATCATCACCTACAGCCTGGGCGAGGGCAGAGGCCCGGCGCGCATCGTCATCGAGGACGAGCGCGGGAACTTCGTGCGGGAGCTCTCGGTACCCGATGCCGCGGGCGTGCACAGGGTCAACTGGGACCTCCGGCATCCGCTTCCGGGCAGCTCGGCCCAGTGGCGGCCCCACGATGAGGCAGGGCTGGCGCGCACCATCGAGGACCGGGGCCATTTCGTGTCTCCCGGCACCTTCCGGGTGGTCCTGGAAGCCCGGGGCGAGACCTCCGAGCAGAGCCTGGTGGTCACCGGCGACCCGGAGCTGCCGGTCACGCTGGCCCAGTACCGCGAGCGCGAGCAGTTCCTCTCCGAGGTGCTGGCGCTGAGACAGGAAGTGGAGCGGGTGCGCGACGAACTCCGCGGGGCGGCTGGAGGCGCCGGCACGGGGAGCCGGATCGAGGAACTCGACCAGGCGCTCAACCAGGGCCGCGCGGCGCTCGCCGGCATCTACCAGTCGATGAACGGCGGCGGCGTCCGCCAGGGTTCGCTCTATCCGCCGACGGCAACCCATCGCGAGCAGAAGGAGCGCGTCGAGGCCTTTCTTGCCAGCGCCCGCGAGCAGCTGGAGGCGCTCGACCTCCGCTGAAGGCGAACCCTCGTTTCCGATTAACCGACAAGGAGTCCTGCCCACATGTTCATGGCCCACTCGGGTATTCGCTATCTCGTTCTGCTGTTCGGTGCGGCGTGCGTCGTGTACGCCCTGGTCGGGTGGGCGAGCGGTCGCCGCTACGATCGTCCCATGCGGGTGATTGCTTCCATGTTCGCGGGAACGCTGCACCTGCAGGTCCTGCTCGGGGTGGCGGTCATCCTCACCATTCCGGGCAGTTTCAGCTCGGCGCTGATGGGGCACATCCTGCCCATGGTGATCGCCGCCGTCGTGGCGCAGCTCCCGGTTTCGGTGATGCGGCGCCGACCGGAGGATCAGCGCACATATGCGCCCCACGCGGTGTCCTCCCTGATCGCGCTGGCGCTGATCTGGGCGGGTGTCGCCGCGATCGGACGTTCGTTGCTCGAGAGCACGGGGTAGCCGCCGTGGGACGGGAATTGCCCAGGCAGACCACCGAACCGGAGGCCTCGATTCACCGGAGCCGTACATGACGGCAAAGCCATCCCGGAGCCACGCCAGCGAGCACGAAGCGCGCGAGGTGGCGGAGGGCGCGCGCGAAAAGCGCTGGAAGCAGAAGAGCTTCGTCAAGTCGCTGTTCTCGGGCCGTTTCAATCTGGACTGGGTCCATCCCCATCCGCTCCCCGACCCCGGCGAACAGTTTCGGGCGAGTCACTTCCTCCGGCAGATCGAGAACTTCGCGCGCAGGCACATCGACGGCGACGCAATCGATCGGGACAGCTGGGTCCCCGAGGAAGTGCTCGACGGATTGCGCGAGCTGGGCGCCTTCGGCATCAAGATCCCCAGGGAGTACGGGGGGCTCGGCCTCTCGCAGGTCACGTACAACCGCGCGCTCGAGATCGTCGCCAGCCGCTGTATTTCCACTGCCGCGTTCCTGTCCGCGCATCAGTCCATCGGCGTGCCCCAGCCCCTCGCCTTCTTCGGAACCGAAGCGCAGAAGCGGGCCTATCTGCCCCGGCTGGCCGCGGGTGCGCTCTCCGCGTTCGCGTTGACCGAACCGGACGCCGGCTCGGACCCCGCCAACATGTCGACCACCGCCACGCCCACGGCGGACGGAAGCGCCTATCTCCTGAACGGAGAGAAGCTCTGGTGTACGAACGGGCCGCGCGCGGAGCTCCTTGTCGTCATGGCGTGCACCCCGGCGCGCGCGGGCGTCAAGGGCAAGCGCCCCATCTCCGCCTTCATCGTGGACAGGGCCTGGCCAGGGGTGGAGGTCGTGCACACCAGCCACTTCATGGGGCTCAAGGGGCTTTCAAACGGCGTCCTGCGCTTCACCAACGTGCGGGTGCCGCGCGAGAACCTGCTCTGGGGCGAGGGGCTCGGCCTCAAGCTCGCCCTCATCACGCTCAACACGGGCAGACTGTCGCTTCCGGCGCTGTGCTCCGCGGCCGGCAAGTCCGCCGTGCACATGTGCCGCCGCTGGTGCAGCGACCGGGTTCAGTGGGGGGCGCCGGTGGGCAGGCACGACGCCGTCGCCCAGATGCTGGGCCGCATGGCCGCGAACGCCTTCGCCATGGAGGCGGTCATGGAGCTGTCGTCGTCGATGGCCGACGCGAAGACCTTCGACATCCGCATCGAAGCCGCCATGGCCAAGCTCTGGAACAGCGAAACCGCCTGGGCCCTGGCTGACGACGCGGTCCAGATGCGCAGCGGCCGCGGGTACGAAACCGCCGACTCGCTGCGCGCCCGGGGCGAGGAGATGCCCGCGCCCGTCGAGCGTATGCTCCGGGACCTGCGCATCAACCGAATCTTCGAGGGTTCCAGCGAGATCATGCGCCTGTTCATCGCCCGCGAGGCCGTGGATCAGCACCTGAAGGTGGCGGGGGCTCTGGTGAATCCGCGAGCACCGTTCGGGAAGCGGATGGCCGCGCTGGTGCGCGCCGGGTTCCACTACGCCTGGTGGTATCCCACCCGCTGGGTGGGCTGGGGGCGCTGGCCCAGATTCTCGGAATTCGGCCGTCTGGCGGGGCACATGCGCTTTGTCGATCGGAGCTCCCGCAAGCTGGCCCGCGCGATTTTCGCCTGCATGGTTCGGTTCGGGGCCGGGCTCGAGAAGCGCCAGGCGGTGCTGGGTCGCATCGTCGACATCGGATCCGAGCTTTTCGCGATGACCGCGGTCACCGTGCGGGTCGATCTGCTGGCCGCCAAGACCCCCGGAGATTCCTCCCCGGAGGATCTTGCGGACCTCTTCTGCATGCATGCGCGGCGGCGCGTCCGGGCGCACTTCGCCGCCCTCTTCTCCAACGACGACGTCGCTACCTACAAGGTCGCCGCCAGGACCATGGAGGGGAGCTACGGATGGCTGGAGGAGGGCGTGGTCACGCTGGCCGACGTGGAAGCGATGGAGAAGGCGGCGGAGGGCGACACCTCCTCCGGTCCGTCGGCGAAGCAGGCCTGGGAGGCCGCGGTGGCCGCGAGTTAGCGCGGGGTTTCCGGTGAGTTCACGCCTTCATCACATCGCCCTGGCCGTCGTCCTGGGATGGACCCTGGGGCTGCTCCTCCTGGGCAGCATCGTGCACGCGACCGAGTCGAGCCTCGCCTGTCCGGACTGGCCGACCTGCTTCGGCACCATGATGCCCGAGATGACCGGCGGCGTCTTCTGGGAGCACCTGCACCGGCTGGTCGCGGGCGCGCTGGTGCTGCTCTTCGGGGCGGCCGCCTGGCTGACCTGGAGGCGGCAGCCGGGGCGCCGGTGGCTCCACCGGGCGGGGCTGGCCGGTCTGGCGCTGCTCATCGTCCAGTCGGTTCTGGGGGGCCTGACCGTGCTGATGCGCCTGCCGGACGCAATCTCGTCCTCCCACCTCGCGCTGGCGTTCCTGTTCCTGGGGCTGGCTACGGTCATGACGGTGGTGACGGCGCGGGGATGGGGTGGGGGCGCCCGCCTGACGGGTGCCGTCCGGGCGACGCTGGGGAGGATGGCGGGTGGGGTGGCGGCGCTGGTGCTGGGGCAGTCGGTGCTGGGCGCGGTCGTGCGCCATACCGACGCCGGCATGGCCTGTCCGGACGTGCCCCTCTGCCTCGGCCAGGTGGTGCCTCCGCTCGAGCACCCGCTGGTGATTCTGCACTTCAGCCACCGCCTGCTGGGTGTTCTGGTGGCGCTGGCGACCCTCGCGCTGGCCGTGTACGTGCTGCGCAGGAAGGCCGCCGCCCCGCTCCCGGCCCTCGCGGCCGGCGCGCTGATCACGGTGCTGGCCCAGGTGACGGTGGGGTTCCTGTCGGTGAGCAGCGCGCTGGCGGTAGTGCCGGTTTCGCTGCACACGCTGCTGGCCGCGCTACTCTTCGCGCTGACGGTGGGGCTCGCGACCTACGGGCGCGAGCCCGAGCTACGGCTTGCGGATGGCGCCCCGGGGGACGCTGCGGACTCGGGCGGCCTGGCCGGGGCCAGCACCGGGCAGGAACCCGATCCGCATCCCGCCCACTAGCCCGACCACCGCGGCCGCCGAATCCCATGGATGCTGAGGCGCTCGGCAACTTCCTGGCCCCGGTCAACGCCTCGCTGAACCTGCTCAGCACGACCTTCCTGGTGGCCGGGTTCGCCTTCATCCGGGCGCGCAACATCCCCCGCCATCGCCTGTGCATGATCTCGGCGGCGAGCGCGTCCGGCCTCTTCCTGGTCTTCTACGTTATCCGGTTTTCTCTCACCGGCACGCACACCTTCGCCGGCGAGGGGACCGCCCGGGTGGTCTACCTGGCCATCCTGTTCTCGCACATGGTGCTCGCGGTGGTGGTGTTTCCGCTCGTCATCCGCCTGCTCTTCCTGGCGGGCCGCGAGCGTTTCACCGAACACGCCCGCCTCGCGCGCTGGACCTTTCCGATCTGGCTGTACGTGTCGGTGACCGGGCTGGTGGTCTATGTCATGCTCTACCATGTGTATGGGTACGTGGCATAGCAGCGGACCTGACCGTCTGCAATCCACATCCTGAGCGAACCCCGCTCCACCGAACCACAACCGGACAACATCGCTGATGGCGACACTCAAGCGAGAGCTCGGGCTCTTCGACGTCTATGCCATTGCAACCGGTGCAACCCTCAGCTCCGGCTTCTTCCTGCTGCCCGGTCTCGCCGCCGCGCAGGCTGGCGGGGCGATTCCATTCGCCTATCTGCTGGCGGGGCTACTCCTCCTGCCCGGCATCCTCAGCATGGCGGAGCTGTCGACCGCCATGCCGCGGGCCGGCGGCATCTACTACTTCCTCGACCGCAGCATGGGCCAGAGGGTGGGAACGATCGGCGGTTTCGGCACCTGGACCACGCTCACCCTCAAGTCGGCCTTCGCGCTGGTAGGACTCGGCGCCTACCTGCAGGTCTACTTCCCGGAGATGCCCGCAGGGCCCGTCTCCTTCGCCTTCGCGCTGAGTTTCGCCGCGGTCAACCTCTTCGGCGCCAAGAAGATCAGCGTGATTCAGCTCATCCTGACCATGGTCCTGCTGGGCATGCTGGGTTGGGTGATCGGGGCCGGCATCACCGTCCTCGACCCAGGCGTCTTCGAGGGCGCCTTCGACCTGGGCGCCTCCCCGTTCTTCTCGACCGTGGGACTGGTGGTCGTGTCGTACATGGGGATCACCCATGTGGCGTCGGTCTCGGAAGAGTGAAGAACCCGGACCGCAACCTGGCGCTGGGCATGCTGCTGGCCTTCTTCACCGTGCTGGTCGTCTACGTGCTCGGTACCTGGGCGATGGTGGGGGCCGTAGGGGTCGAAGTGCTCTCCGCGGATGGCGGCAACCTCGCGCCCGCTGCATCGATGGCCAGGGCCGTCGCCGGGAACGCCGGCGAAGCGGTCATGACCGTGGCCGCAATCCTCGCCTTTACCTCGGTGGGGAACGCCGGGGTGCTTTCAGCAAGCCGTTATCCGCTGGCCATGAGCCGCGACCACGTGCTTCCGGCCGCGCTTCGGCGCATCAGCCGCTGGGGCACGCCCTGGGTCGCGGTGCTGGCAACCGTGGGGCTGATCCTGATCTGGCTCGTTCTGTTCGATCCATCCAGCATCGCCAAGCTCGCGGGAGCGTTCCAGCTCATCATGTTCGGGCTCGCGTGCCTCGCGGTGATCGTCATGCGCGAGAGCGGCCTCGCCCCCTACGACCCGGGCTTCCGCGCCCCCTTCTACCCATGGGTCCAGATCATCGGCATCGTCGTCCCGTTTCCGCTGATCGTCGAGATGGGCTGGATGGCCACCCTCCTCAGCGTCGCCTTCATCGCCTTCGGCCTCCTCTGGTACCGTGTGTACGCCCGTGATCACGTCCGCCGGGAGGGCGCGATCTATCACGTGTTCGAGCGGCTGGGCCAGCAACGAAACGAGGGCCTGGAGCGGGAGCTGCTCCAGATTCTCAAGGAGAAGGGGGTGCGCGACGCGGATCCCTTCGAAGAACTCATCGCGTCTTCGCAGGTCCTGGAGTTCGAAGGTACCGTTGCGTTCTCCCAGCTTGTGGACCGCGCGTCCGAGGCACTGTCGAAACAGCTCGGCGTGGATGCGGACCGCCTTGCGCAGGGGTTCCTCGAGGACAGCGGCAGCGGCCTCACGCCGGTATCCCAGGGCGTCGTCCTGGAGCACCTGCGTCTCGACTCCATTGCGAGTCCCCGCATGGTCCTCGCCCGCGTCCACGAGGGAATCGAGATCGATGTCGGCGAACCCGACGTCCCGCCGGCGGATGACGAACTCATCCAGGCGGCGTTCTTCCTCGCGAGCCCCGGGGCCGATTCCGGGCGCCATCTGCGCACCCTGGCCCAGATTGCGGGACGAGTGGACGACACGAGCTTCCTGACGGAGTGGCTCGAGGCCGAGGACAACCTGGAGTTGCGCGAGGTCATGCTTCGGGATGAACGCATGCTCGTGGTCGAAGTTCTGCGGGAGGGGGCGAGCAGCGCGCTGGCGGGAATGACCATCAGGGACATGGAGCTTCCCGAGAGCACCCTGGCAGCCATGATCCGGCGGCGCGGCCAGCTCGTCGTCCCCCACGACGACACCGTCATCGAGCAAGGCGACCGCCTGACCATCCTCGGCTCCCCTCGCCACATCATCGACCTGCGGCACCGCTACGACGTGCACGCCACCACGGTCCCGCGCTGGTGGCGAGGGAGGAGGCGCGGCACGAGGGGCAGGGAGGTTGCTCGCTAGTCCCGATCCTCCGGCTCCCGCCACTGCGGCGGAAACGGTCGCGAGAGCCTGCGGAAGCCACCGTCGGCCACCCATAGCCGGGCCGGCCGGCCTCCTCTGCCTGTGGGGCGCCTCCACTTCTCGAGCGGCGCCACGAATCCCTCGCTCTGCAGGATCCTGCGCTGGAAGTTGGCGGCGTCGAGGCGCGTGCCCCACACGGCCTCGTACACTTCCCGCAACTGGCTGATGGTGAACTCGGGCGGACAGAATCGCCGCGCGAGGGTGGTGGTTTCCAGGCTCGACCGCACCTGATCGAGGGCATCGGCCACGATGACCTCATGGTCGAATGCGAGGCGCAGCCGTCCGCTCTCCATCTCGGGCACGGGCACGAACTCCACGTAGATGGCGGTACTGCTGTCGACCGGCCTCACATCGAAGTACGCGGGCGAGAGCAGGGGAGCCACGGCCAAGTAGGCCACCGTCACCACCCGGGTCCTGGGGTCGCGCCCGGGGTCGCCGTAGGCGCCGAGCTGTTCGAGGTGGACCGGCCTGCGTGCGATGCCGGTCTCCTCCTCGAGCATCCGCAGCGCCGCATCCTCCAGGGTTTCCGACGTCATGACCAGGCCACCCGGTAGCGCCCACGTTCCCCGATGCGGCCGCGTTCCCCGCTGAATCAGGAAGATGCGCAGCTCGCCCCGGAGGATGGTCATCAGCACGACATCCACCGTGACCGCGAAGGTCGCGAAGTCGTCGGCGGTTACGCGCGGATGCCGCTTGCCGCCATCGGAGTGCTTGCCGTCCATGCCCCTAAGCTACCCCCCGGGTTCCGGGCGGAAAGCCCCGCACCGGATTCGAGCGAGGCCGGGGTCGGTCGGCTGGACTTCAGGGAGAGCCGGACCCGTTCCCTGGTCGAGAGGAAGGGGAGGACCCTTGAGGCTTGACGCGGAAGAGCCACTGACCCAGTTTGATATTTGTCGTAATGACAATTACTGGATGCCTGCTGCGCCGTTCCCCGCGCTTCCCGCCGCTGGCGCAACGTGCAGCACCGCCCGCCGACAAGAACCGGGACCGCCGATGAATCCCAACCACGACCTCGACGCTCGATTCGGCGAAGACGCCGCCCGGCATCTCGCCAAGCTCCTCGGTCTGCCTCCGACCGGTGATCCCACCCTTCGACCGGCCTCCCGCGACCGATGCCGGGGCGCGCTGATCGGCGCGCTTGCCAGCGAAGCGCTCCCCGCGATCCTCATGGGGAGAAGAGCGGCCGCGGCTGCCGACACCCGGCTTACGCTCATCGTGGCGGATGCAGTGCTGTCCGGCGTACACGATCATCCGGTGCGCTTCGCGGCCCGAATGGCGGCCTCCCACGTCCGCGGGGCGGGCAGGGCGGCCCACCACACCCGGAAAGCTCTTCGGGCCGGCCGCCCCTGGTGGCGAGCCGGTGCCGCCAACTCCGCGGGGTCCGGCGCGGCGGCCAGGTCCTCCGTGTTCGGGCTGCTCTGGTCCGGAGATCCTGCCCGGGCGGCGTACGAAGCGGCCCTTTCCGCCACCGTGACGCACGGACATCCGGCGGCGATCGCCGGCGCGGCCGCCTTCGCCTCGGCCATCGCTCTCGCCTCGAACGGCAAGGGTCCGCTCGGCAGTCGCTGGCTGGCGCAGGTCGCGGACATCTGCGACGAGTATCCGCAGGGCACCGTCTACGGCGCCAACGTGGCCGATCGCATCCGCCGGCTCCCGGACCTGCTCGAAGCCCGCCTGGACGATGCTCTGGACGCACTCGGGGACACGGCGATCGCCACGGAGGCCGTTCCGGCGGCCCTGCTGGCTGCGGCTGCGGCGCCGATGCCGGCAAGCGCCGCCGCCCACGCTCCCGCCGCGGGCTGGAGTCTGGAGGCCATCGCCGGCCTGCACGCGACCTGTCGGACCATGATCGGCGCCTGCATCGGGGCGCGGCGGGGCGAGGCCGCCCTGTTATCGCAGGCGGATGACCCGCTGACCGCGGGGATCCCCGACGGCGCCCTGGCCCGCATCCGGGGAATCGACACTGTCCTCGCCACGGCAGATCGCGTCGCCGGCCGGCGCATCCGGCCGGCGCAGCCACAACCCTCTCAGCCCCGGGAAGACGGAGCCGAGATCCCCGTGCACATCTCCTTCCTCATCGATCGGTCGGGGTCGATGAGCGGCCTGCAGAGCGACGTGGTCGAGGGCTTCAACGGGTTCATCGCCGAACAGCGGGAGAAGCCGGACAAGTGCGCCCTCACCCTCGTCCAGTTCGACAGCAACGATCCGTACGAGGTCATCCACGACGCCGTTCCCCTGGCCAAGGTCCCCGACCTGACCGCGAAACAGTATCAGCCCCGCGGCTCCACCCCACTGCTCGACGCGCTCGGCCGCCTCATCGAGAACGCCGATGCCCGTCTCGCGGGAATCGACCACGAGAAGGACCAGATCGTGGCCGTGTTCACCGACGGCCTGGAGAACGCGTCCCAACACTGGACGCGCGCAAAGCTCTTCGACGCGATCACGGACCGGCAGACCGCCGGTTGGACCTTCGTGTTCATGGGCGCCAACCAGGACAGCTACGGGGAAGCCCGCCACCTCGGGCTGGCCCACGGGTCCGTCCAGGACTTCCGCGCCGACAAGAAGGGCGTGCACGCCGCATTCGGCAGCTTCAACCGCGCGGTGCGCGAATATCGGGGCGCCAGGGACGACGAACGGCTACGCAGGAAGAAGGCGTTCTGGGCAGGGAAGAAGGAGGCGGAGGACGACCACCTGGGGAGAAGACAGGACTAAGGACCGGATGGAGGACAAGCCGTCTGTGCGGTTCGGCATCATGAGAAGGAACACCTGGGACTGGTGATAGACAACATGAAACTGACAACGCTCTTGGTGGCGCTGGGAATGGTGGCGGGATCGCTATCGGCACAGGAGATCCCTGGGCCCGAGAACCCACGCGGTGCTCTTGCGCGCGCCAGCGGCCTCTACGACGAGGCGATCGCGCTTGTGGCCGACGCACGAGTTGCGATCCAGAGAGATGATCTTGCAGCGTTCACCAACGCCGTACGGGAATACCGTCGCATGATGCCGTTTCTGCTGGTCTGGCATGGCAGGGCCTGTTGGAGAGCGGATCATGGGGGAGCGAGAGTCGCTTACCCCATGCAGGCCACCATGGGGGAGGCGATGGTCGCGTGGGACGCGGCGCGATTGCGAATGTCCATTTCCGCTACAGAATTACTGCGGGATTTGCTCGCCTCAGACCTCAACGATCATGGCAGAACCCTTGGCAGCGTCGCAGATGAGATGAAGCGGGAATGCGCAGCCTGACGACTCAGTCCGGAAACTTGGAGCTGAATTGCCGGTCCCGGAAGAACAGCAGGGGAGCCGCGAAGAATAGAAGGCACCGCGCTCAGGTCTGGTTACCTCACCGGCAACTCCACCAGGACCTCCGCACCCCCACTCTCCGCGTTCCGCGCCTCCAGCGTCCCGCCGTGGGCCTGGACGACGTAGCGCGCGTGGGTCAGCCCCAGCCCCAGCGAGCCCGGCACGGTGCTGAAGAATGGTTCCGCCGCCCGCGCCAACGCCTCATCCGAAAACCCGTCTCCCGAATCGCGCACCACAAGCCGCGCCTGGCCGCCGACGTTCCGAAGTGAGATTTCCGTCGGTTCCCCGCCGCCATGGCGGCTCCCGTTGGCCAGAATCATGTAGACGGCATCCTGCATTGCAGCCTTGTCGATGTGGCACGGCACCGGCGCTTCGGGCAGATCCAGCTTCACCTCGGCCTTGAAGGCCTTTCTGTACTCGCGGGCTAGGCTCTCCATCGCCTCCACCAGGTCGGCGGAAGTGCGTTTCAGCTTCGGTGTCTCCGCGTAGAACTCGATGTCCTCGATGGCGTCGAGGGCCTGCTGAATGCGGGGACGAACGCCGCGGCCGCGGGCGTGCAGGGCCTGCACGAGCGGCTTCACGACGGCGGCCTGGAGGAACTGCGCGAGACCGGAGAGAACCTCCGAGGACTCGCCGCGCACGGGCATCCAGCCGCTCGCGAGGCGCTGGCGAACCGCCTCTACCTCTGCGGGCGCCGCACCGTCCCCGCTGTCGACCTTCCCCGAGCGCAGTTCCGTGCCAAGATGCTCGAGCGCGCGCTGATACCGCGCCGCTGCCCGACGGCCCGAAACGCGCCAGGCCACGGCCAGGGCCGCTAGCGCAATGAAGAACAGAATGTAGTATCCAGCCATACCGAGGCGACCTCCCTCCGAGACCACGTATGCCGAAGATGATCCGGCATGCAGACGCCCGGGATGATGGCGATGCGGCGAACTGCGAGCAACCGCCGGGCGCCCCTGCAGGCGCGACGCAGCACCGCGTGAGACATCGAGAACCCCGGTGTGTTGGCGGGGCACGCGGTCGAACACCCGGGCCGTGGCAGCCCGTCGCTAGTCGTGCACGTGGTGGCCAGTCGGGTGCGTCAGCGGGCCGCCCCGCCTGTTGCCCGTCCAGCGCCCGCCGCACCGTTGCTCCCCCAGCCCCCATCCCGTATCCTGACGCCCTGACTGTCGGCGGTGCGCGCCCGCCGGCCGATGCCCGCCGGGGCGCGCGTTCCACTCCCCCGTGCCTGATCCATGACCAACCTGACCGCGCTCGATGTCCTGCTGCAGGAATCCTCGGACCCGGACAACCCGGATGCGGCCGAGCTGCTCGACATCGTGCGTACGGTGCGGACGATTGCGGTGGTCGGTCTTTCCCGCGATCCGACCAAGGTGGCGCGCCGGGTCCCGTCCTATCTTGCGGCCAAGGGCTACGACATCCTGCCCGTGAACCCCTACGCAACCCGCATCTTCGGCCAGCCGGCGCGGAAGACGCTCGCGGAAGTGGGCGAGCCGGTGGACCTGGTCCTCGTGTTCCGGCCCTCCGAGGAGGCGGGAACCCACCTGGCCGCCGCCGCCGCCCGTCCGGAGCGCCCGGTGGTGTGGCTGCAGCAGGACATCCGCGCCGACGCGGAAGCGGCCGAAGCGCGCGCCCTGGGCATCCGGGTCGTGCAGGACATGTGCATGTACCAGGTTCACCGCGCAGCCACGGCAGGCACATGACGCGGCGATGCGATGGCACGCCCGCAGTGCGGAAGGCACGTCCGGTGGCGACATGGCGGCGCCCGCGCTGGCTTGCCGAGGAGGTCCTGACGCGGCCATGAAACGCTATCCCGCCTTCGACCCGCCCGAGTACCACGACTGGGAGCCCGATCCCGAGCGGGTGCGCGCGTTCGAGCAGACCCTCGAGGAGCCCTCCCGCGCCGCGCTCATCGCCCAGCTCTCCGAGGACGACCTGCTCGCCTTCTACCAGGATCTGCTCACCACGCGCCTCCACGACATCGGGCTCAAGCGCTGGGTGCGCCAGGGGGTGATCTCGAAGGCCTGGCTCGCCACCGGGGAGGAGGCGGTCACCGTGGGCAGCGTGCGCGCGCTCGACCCGACCCGCGACATCGTCAGCCCGATGATCCGCAACGCAGGCGCGTGCCACATGATGGGGATGCCGGTGGCGGACATCTTCCGCGGCTACCTCGCGACCGAGGACGGTCCCAACGGGGGACGCGACCTGCACATCGGCGCGCTGGACAAGGGCGTCATCCAGCCCATCAGCCACATGGGCACCAACGTGCCCGTGATGGCGGGCGTTGCGCTGGCCTTCCGCAACAAGGGCCAGAAGCGTGTCGCCCTCACCTGGATCGGCGACGGCGCCACCAAGACCGGCGAGTGCCACGAGGGGCTGAACTTCGCCGCCGTCCAGCGGCTCCCGGCGATCTTCGTCATCCAGAACAACCAAGTCGCGCTGGGGACGCCACTCGAGCAACACGGCGCCGGCGACCTGGAGGCCTGGCCCGAGATGTACGGCGTGCGTGGCTGGTCCTGCGACGGCAACAACATCCTGGACGTCTATGCCGTAACCCGCATGGCCGCGGACGCCTGCCGCGCGGGCGACGGTCCCGCCATCATCGTCGCCTCCACGTTCCGCATGGGGGGACACGCCACCCACGATGAGCGCGAGGCCCGCGAGACCTTCCCCCCGGAGCTGTTCGCGCACTGGGGACTCAGAGATCCCGTGGGCCTCTACGAAGCGTATCTCGAGGGGCGGGGCGTCGATCCGGACCAGCTGCAGGCGATCGAGGAGCTGGTCACCGACGAAGTAGCGGCGGCTGCCGAGGCGGCGCTCGCCTCCCGCTCCCGGCAACCCGCGCCGGAGCAGGCTCTCTACGAAGGCATCTCCCAGGGCGGCACGCTGCTCTCCCTGGAACAGCGTCCCTTCTGAGTCCCCGTACCCGGCGCCGGAGCCTGGTCCCCGGGGCGCGATCTGCGTCCCGCTGAACACTTGCTTCAGGTGTCGCGTCACACTTGAGTAACGTCCGGTAAGCGGGCATATTCCGAAGGCGGGGTACTCCCGCTATCCCATACGCTCGCGCATGGGTCTGACACGTGATCCCGTCGGCGCGATTCACCGGGATGGCCGGGGGTACGGGGCATACGGTGGAGGTGTGAAGGAGAGGGCCGATGGCGGAATCGAACGTGCGCGAACCAGATCTGCTTTCCAGGCTCCCGCTCGACTGCATGAGCGACGAGGAGTTGGTGGTGTCGCATCTGAACGACCGCCGCGGGGCCTTCACCAATCTCTTCAACCGGTACCGCGAGCGCCTCGTCCACTTCATCGTCCGCAAGACCGGAGACGCCGATCGCGCGCAGGACCTGACCCAGGAGGCCTTCATCCGGGTCGCCCGGCACCTCCAGCGCTTCGACACGAGCAAGAAGTTCTCCACCTGGATCTACACGATCGCGAGCAACCTCTCCAAGAACGAGCTGCGCAATCGGTCGCGCAGCCCCGTGGTCCTGTTTCAGGTGCTGCGCAGCCGCTGGGAGGACGATCCCCGGCCCCTCCAGTTCGAGGATTCCTCCATGTCCCCGGACGGGCTCTATCGCAAGCGCTACCTGAAGAGGCTTGTCGAGGACACCGTCGCCCAGTTGCCCGAACATCACCGGATGGTCTTCCGCCTGCGGGAACTCGACGGCAAGAGCTACGACGAGATCGCCGAAATCACCGGCGTGAACCTGGGCACCGTGAAGAGCCGCCTGCACCGGGCCCGGAACTCCTTCGCCCAGCGCATCGAACCCTACCTGAACTGAGCGGCGCCAGCCGCGGCCGAGGTTGGGCCATCCCGGGAAGGACGTCCACGTCACATGTTCGCCAAGCTCCGAGCCGCCTTCCGGGAAGCCGTCGAGAACTTCAAGACCGAGCTCAATCGCGACCAGATCCCCGAGACGGTGGACGGCCTTCTCGCGGGCATGTACCGCGAAGCCACCGACGCCAAGGCCTACGTCAGCAAGCTGGAGAAGGATCTGGGCATGGCGCGCGCCCGGGCGAAAAAGGAGACGCAGCAGGCCGAAGTCTGCCGCCGCCGCCAGCAGCAGGCCGAGCGCATCGGCGATGAGGAGACCGTGCGCGTGGCGGAGGAGTTCGCCACGAAGCACGAGGAACGAGCGCAGGTGATGGAGGGGAAGGCGGAGGCGATCGTGCGTGAACTCACGGTGTGCCGCGGCGACCTGGACGGCATGCTCGAGCAGATCAAGGTCGCCCGCCAGAAGGCCGACGCCCTGGGCGCCACCGCCGGCCGGACCGGGGCGCGGGAGACGCTCGGGCAGGCGGACGACCTCTTCCACAATTTCGACCGCATGGGCGAGAAGGTCTCGGGCAGCGAATCCGAGGCCGAAGCCGCCTCCGCGTTCGACCGTGAATTCGAATCCGGGCCTTCCAGGGAGGAGAACCTGGAGGAGCGCCTCGCGGAGCTGAAGCGGAGGATGCGGGAGAGCTAGGTCGGCGGGCTGCCGCGCGGGCGCGCTCGAGCCGCCCAACCGCGAAGTTCTTCAGCGTCCGGCAGCAGCAGGTCCCCGGGGTGGCTTCCCGCTGCGCGCGCGGGTAGATTTTCGCCGCTCGACCAACTCCCTCAACGAGATTCGGGATAACGCCATGGAAAACTGGATCGGCGTCGGTGTGTGGATCGTTCTCGGCGCTTTCATCGGCCTCATGATGAGGGTGGTGGTGAAGCGGCCCGAGGAAACCGCCGGCCACACCTGGCTGCTCGCGGTGTTCGGCGCTTTCGGCGCGGTCATCGGCGGCATGCTGGGCGTGGGCATCCTCGAGTTCGAGGACCCCGTGGCGCTCAGCATGGGAGGGATGATCGGCGCGGTCGTGCTCGCCGCGATCATGTCCTGGACGTACCGCTGGGGCATCCGGGGGTGGATGTGACGGCTGCCGAGCAATTCACGGCCGCCAACCTGGACCGGTTCCTGGCGGAGCTCTTCGACTTCCTGCGCATCCCCTCCATCAGCGCGAAGTCGGAACACAACGGGGATACCCGCCGTGCCGCAGGCTGGCTGCGCGACCGCATGCACGATGTCGGCCTGGAGGCGGAGATTCTGGAGACGCCGCGCCATCCCGTCGTGCTCGGCGAGTGGCGCGGGGCGGGGGAGGATGCCCCGACCGTACTGGTCTACGGCCACTACGACGTCCAGCCCGCCGAGCCCCTGGATCTGTGGACGGCCCCGGCCTTCGAGCCGGATGTGCGCGACGGGCGCATCTACGCGCGCGGCTCGGCGGATGACAAGGGGCAGCTGTTCCTGCACGTGAAAGCTGCGGAGTCGCTGCTTGCCGCTACCGGGCGCCTGCCCGTCAACCTGGTCGTGCTGGCCGAGGGAGAGGAGGAGATCGGCTCGCCCAACCTCATCCCGTTCGTGGAGGCGCACGCGGAGCGGCTGGCGTGCGACGTGGTGGTGATCTCCGACTCGGCGATGTTCGCGCCCGGTCTGCCCTCGGTGCTCTTCTCGCTCCGTGGCCTGGCCTACTTCGAGATCACCGTGCACGGGCCCGCCAGCGATCTGCACTCGGGCAGCTACGGGGGCGGGGTGGTCAACCCGGCCATGGCGCTCGCCCGCATCATGGGGACGCTGCACGACGACGACGGACGCATCGCCATCCCCGGGTTCTACGACGATGTCGTGGACTGGGGCGAGAAGACCCGCGCCGAGATCCGGGCGCTGCCCTTCGACGACGACGAGTTCCGCGAGGGCGTGGGCGTGGCCGCGCTCTCGGGCGAGGCGGGATATTCGACGCTGGAGCGCCTCTGGATCCGTCCCACCTGCGAGGTGAACGGCCTCCTGTCCGGCTACACCGGCGAGGGCGCCAAGACGGTGCTCCCCGCGCACGCCATGGCCAAGGTCAGCTTCCGGCTGGTTCCCGACCAGGATCCGGCGCTGGTGGCGGAGCTGCTGCGGGCGCACATCGCGCGGGTGGCGCCCCCCGAGGTCCGGGTCGAGATCGACGAGCTGCACGGCGGGATGCCCTGGCGGGGACAGGTGTCGGGCAGGCTGATCGACGCGGCCAGCCGCGCACTGGCGAGCTCGTTCGGGCGCCGGCCGGTGCTTACCGGAGAGGGAGGCTCGATTCCCATCGTGGGCGAGTTCGAGCGCATCCTGAAGGCGCCGGTGCTGCTTCTCGGGTTCGCGCTCCCCGGCGCCAACATGCACGCTCCGGACGAGTGGTTCCCGCTGGAGAACTTCGACAAGGGCATCGTCGCCCTCGCCGCGCTGCTGGAGGAGCTGGGGAGCGGCGCCTTCGCGTCCTGAGCGGACGCTTCGTGCGCGCTCGAATCCGGGCTTGCCGCGTGGCGATTGGCGGGCGCGGGACGAGAGAGGCAGCCTGCCGGATGCCCGAGGACGGCGGGCGCGCGGAGGCCAACTCAGGTCGTCGAGTCTGCTCCGGGGATCATCTTCGCGGCCTTGAGCAGAGCTCGCGCCTTGTTCAGGGTCTCCTCGTATTCGGCGGCGGGATCGGAGTCCGCCACGATCCCGGCTCCCGCCTGCACGTAGGCCTTTCCGCCCGTGGCCAGCAGCGTACGGATGGCGATGGCGGTGTCCATCGTCCTGCCTCCGTAGGCGAGGTAGCCGACGGCGCCGCCGTAGGGGCCGCGGCGCGCGGGTTCCAGCTCGTCGATGATCTCCATGGCGCGCACCTTGGGCGCTCCCGAGAGCGTTCCCGCGGGGAATCCGGCCAGGAGCGCGTCCAGAGCATTGAGCCCCTCCTTGAGGTCGCCCTCCACCCGGCTGACGATGTGCATGACGTGCGAGTAGCGTTCGACCGCCATCAGCTCGGACACCCGCACGGTGCCGGAGCGCGCCACCCGGCCGACGTCGTTCCGTCCCAGGTCCACGAGCATGCGGTGTTCGGCCAGCTCCTTCTCGTCCGCGGCCAGTTCGGCGGCCAGGCGGGCGTCCTCCGCGGGCGTGGCGCCCCGCGGGCGTGTCCCGGCGATGGGGCGCACGGTCACGATGTCGTCCTCCACCCGAACCAGCAATTCGGGAGAACTGCCGACCAGAGTCACGCCGTCGACCTCGACGAAATACAGGTAGGGCGAGGGGTTGAGGGAGCGAAGCACCCGGTAGAGCTCGAAGGGCGATCCCGTGAGCGACGTCCGCAGCCGCTGGCTGAGCACCACCTGGAAGGCGTCGCCGGCGAAGATGTAGTCGCGGATCGTCTCCACGGCGTCCTCGAACTCCTCCCGGCTCATGGTGCTCTCGAAGTCGGGGTCGGAGTCGGGTTCGGGGAGGAGCTCCATGGGCATGGGCGCGGGCCCTGCGCGCAGGGAGTGGACGGCGGCAGCGACCTTGCGGAGGCCGCAGTCGTAGCGGGCGCGCAGCTCCGCCTCCCCGCTCCCCGGCTCGACCGGCACGGCGGCGATGACCATCGCGCGCCCGAGCAGGTTGTCGATGGCGAGCACCACGTCGGTGAACATGAACACCGCGTCGGGGATGTCGAGGTCGTCCGGGGGAGCGTCGGGCAGCCGCTCCAGCTGGCGCACCACGTCGTATCCCAGGTATCCGACGGCGCCGCCCCAGAAGCGGGGGAGTTCCGGGACGGAAGCCGGTCGGTACGCCTCCAGGCGCCGGGACAGGTCGGCGAGGGGATCGTCGGTGTCGATCGGCTGCCAGCCCGCGCCGCGTGTCCACCAGGTGGCCTTGCCGCCATGGAGCCGCCAAACTGCTGCCGGATCCGTCCCCAGGAAGCTGTAGCGCGCCCAGCGTTCGCCCCCGACCACCGACTCGAGCAGGAAGCCGTGCGGGGGGCGCGCCAGCCTCGCGTAGGCGGTGACCGCGGTATCCACATCGAAGAGCAGCTCCGTCCACACCGGCACCAGATGACTGTTGCGGGCGAGGTCGCGGAAGCGCTCGAAGGAAAGGGCAGGATTCATGCGACCGAACCTGACGCGCACGCCCATGCCTAGCAACACCCCGGACGGGCAGGTGGCTCCGGAGCGGCTGTCCGGCCTTCCGGTGCTGGCGGTCGACACGGGCGGGACCTTCACCGATTTCGTGCTCTACCGAGGCGGGCGGGTCTCCACCCTGAAGCTGCCCTCCACGCCCGCGGACCCTGCGGAGGCGGTGCTGGCGGGCGTGCGCCGGCTGATGGACGGCGACGAGCCCTTCCTCATGGTGCACGGGTCGACGGTCGGCACCAACGCCCTGCTCGAGCGCAAGGGCGCGCGCGTCGTGCTGGTGACCAACCGGGGCTTCGAGGACGTGATCGAGATCGGGCGCCAGAACCGCCCGCAGCTCTACGCCCTTGCCGGACACCGGCCGCCGCCGCTGGTGGCGCGTGCCGACCGGGTGGGCATCCGCGGGCGGCTGGGGCCGGACGGAGAAGAGCTCGAGCCGCTCGACCCCGCCGAGGTCGAGGCGCTGGCCGGCCGCGAGGCGGACGCATGGGCGGTGGCGCTGCTACACGCGTACGCCGACCCCGCGCACGAGGCCGCCGTGGCGGAACGGCTGCGCGCGGCGGGCCAGCTGGTGTCGGTGTCCTCGGAGATCCTCCCCGAGTACCGCGAGTACGAGCGTACCTCGACCACGGCCGTGAACGCCTACATCGCGCCGGTGGTGTCCGGCTACCTGGGGCGGCTGGAGGAGAAGTCGGGGGCGCGGGCGGTCCGCATCATGGGGTCGAACGGGGGGGCGCTTCCGGTCGCGCGGGCGCGCGAGGAGCCGGTCCACACCGTCCTGTCGGGCCCGGCGGGCGGGGTGGTGGGTGCGCTCGCCTGGGCGCGGCGGGCGGGCTTCCGGGACATCGTCACCTTCGACATGGGCGGCACCTCCACGGACGTGTCGCTCTGTCCGGGACGCCCGTTGCGGACCCGGGAGTTCCTGATCGGAGGGCAGCCGGCCGCCATTCCGGTGATCGACATCCACACGGTGGGGGCCGGCGGCGGCTCCCTCGCCCGAGTGGACCCCGGCGGCGCCCTCCGGGTGGGTCCCGAGAGCGCGGGCGCGGTACCGGGGCCGATCTGCTACGGTCGCGGGGGTGGGGGGCTGACGGTCACCGACGCCCATGTGTGGTTGGGCCGCCTGCCCGCGGACGGCTTCCTGGGCGGTAGCACGACGCTCGACCGGGCCGCGGTGGAGAAGCCCCTCGCGGAGCTGGCCGGCCGCCTGGGCTCCACCATGGAGGACGCGGCGGCCGGCATCCTCGCCGTGGTGAACAGCTCGATGGAACGGGCGCTGCGCGTCATCTCGGTGGAGCGCGGCCACGACCCGGCCGCCTTCGTGGTGGCCGCGTTCGGGGGGGCGGGGGGGCTCCACGTGGCGGAGTTGAGCGAGCGCCTGGGGGCTGCCGGCGCGATGATCCCGCCCGATCCTGGGCTCCTGTCCGCCTACGGCATGCTGGCCGCGCCGGTCACCAAGGAGGGGTCGCGCACGGTGCTAGTCGCCCACGATGACGCCGCCTGCGACGCCCAGCTCGGCGAGGTGTTCGCCGAGCTGGAGCAGACCGCGACCGCCCGCATGGCCGAAGAAGGCTACGGCCGCGCGTCGCTGGCCGTGGAGCACTGGGTGGACGCCCGCTACCTGGGACAGAGCTACGAGCTGGCGGTGCGCGCGGACGGCTGGGTGGAGCGATTCCACCAGGCCCACGCGCAGCGGTACGGCTACCGCCAGGACGACGCCCGGGTGGAGGCGGTGACGCTGCGGGTCGTGACCCGGGCGCCCGGCCTGTCCCTGGACCCGCCCGTGCTCGACCCCGCTACCGAGGAGACCCCGCCCGCCCGCACCACCCCGGTGCACGCCGCCGGCCGCCTTCGCGACGTCGACTGCTGGTGGCGGCACGACCTGCGGGCCGGGCACGTGCTGCCGGGTCCGGGCCTCGTCCTGGAGTACAGCTCGACCACCTGGATTCCGCCCGGGTGGCGAGCGGAGGTCGACGAACCGGGGAACCTGCTACTGCGCTCGGATGAGTTAGTCTAGCTAACAGGACTTAGTCCAGCCCCGGTCTGGCCCGGGCAGGGACCGGCGGCCGTTGACAATGTCCTCCGCGATATTCGGCGGGATTCGGCCGATCTCCTACGGCTCCAGCCCTTCGCTCGCCCCGCCCATCATCCGCGCCACGCCCTCCGCCGACACTTCCAGCGTCTCGACGCGCTCCGTCAGCTCGACCGTGTATTCGCCGCCGGTCGCCACGTAGAGGGTGCCCTGCGCGCTCAGGACGGCCTGCTGTCCGCTCTCGCCGCCCCGCACATCCTCGTAGTCTCCGTCCAGAGCGAGCCGGAGGGTGTCCGCGGGCGTCACCCGGCTGTCGATCCACACCATGCGGTCCGTGAAGTTCGCCGTGCCGCGCCACGCCAGATCCTCGCCCCGGCTGTAGTTGGCGACCACGACCGTGCGGAAGGCGATCCCCTGCTGCAGGGAGATCTCCAGCAGCCCGTTGGCGACGTCGGCGGTGACCTGGGTGTCGTCGTCGAGCTCGCCCGGCGGAAGGAACTGGAAGCCCGTCACGAGTGCGCCCAGCGCGACATCCACCAGACGGTTCGGGTTCTCGGATCCGTCGCCGGGCTCGAGCACCAGCGAGCGCGTCAGCTGCCGGGCGTCATCTCCGGCAATGGTCCAGGTGGAATCGACCGCCACGCCCTCGAAGACCACGTTGTCCGGGCTGGTGACTCGCACCTGCAGCGTGCGCACGCTCAGCCGTCCGCCGTCACCCTGGGGCGCGCATGCCGCCAGGGCGGTCGCCACGAGAAGGGCGAAGGCCACCGCATGCATGTTGCCCGTGCGTCTTCCTTGTCTGCCGTCCCTCATCTGTGTCATGACTCCGGATTCCCTGCCTGTTCGAGTGGTTGATGTCGATCCTGCGTCTGCGACGGACCGGAAGTCTCCGGCTCCTCCAATATGGCACGCATCAGGGGCTTTTGGGACGTCTCCGGCTCGTGCGAGAGCTGAGGTGCAACGGCCGCAGCCGGCGCATCTTCTTCCCCGGCCGCCGCGTCAGGATCCGTTCCGTCTTCCTTCCCGTGGGCCAAATCCGCCGCGCGGGTCACGGCGGATCCGACCAGCAGGGCGGCGCCCGACACCGCGGCCATGCACAGCAGCACCAGCACCGGGGGTTCGAGACGAGGGATCAGAAACAGCCCGTAGATCAGAAACCCGGCCGCGGCTCCCAACAGCGCGGGCCCGCCGCCGGCCACGGTGCCCCCCTCCGCGTCGCGGCTGCCCGCCCGGCACACCAGCCCGAGCACCGCTGCCGACATGTACAGCGGGAGCGCCGCGAGGAGGGCGAGCGCGGCCGCCTGTCCGCCCTGCACCTCCGACAGGCCGCCCAAGTAGCCCCACAGCGAGGTCAGGATGCCAGCGAGCCCCAGCGCCACCAGCGTGAGGTGCAGGTGTCGCCGCAGGTGCCGGGAGATCTCGTCCACGGGCACGCGGGTGGCGAAGAGGAGCCCCGCCCCCGCGGCGGCGGCTTCGGTGGTGAGAACGACGGTGGTCGCCCGCAGGAGGCCGGAGCCCTCGTAGAGAATCAGCCCGGCGGCCATCTCGGCCATGACGCCCATGACCCCGCCGATGAGAAACGCCGCCAGGTGCGTCCGGCGGACCGTGTCGCCCATGCCCATCATCGTCCGTACTCGCTTCGGAAGAACACCAGCGGGTCGCCTTTCCCGGCCCCGCATCCCAGCACCTCACCCACCACGATGGAATGGTCGCCCGCGGGATGAACGGCCCGGATCGCGCAGTCCAGCCAGGCGAGCGCGTCCGGCAGGACGGGGCTCCCGGACGCTCCGTCGCGAAACTCCACCCCGGCGAACCGCTCGCGGTGGGTTCCGCGTGTAAAGCGATGGGCCAGCTCTTCCTGGTCGCTCGCCAGCACGCTGACCGCGAACGCCCCCGAGGCGATGACGGGATCGTGCGAGTTTCCGCTCCGGTCGAGACACACCAGCACCAGAGGCGGGTCGAGCGACACCGAGCTGACCGCGTTGACCGTCAGCCCGTGCACCGAACCGTCGAGCCGGCTGGTGACCAGAGCAACCCCGGTCACAAGGCGACTCATCACGTCCCGAAACCGATTTACGTCTACCATCGCGTCCAACCCGGAGGCGATCCCCGCCGTCCCCGGCGTCTCGCATCCCGCTCCCATGGCCGACTCCCCCCGCCCCGCCGCATTCAATCGGCCTCCTCCAGGAGGGCCTGATAGTGCGCGTAGCGGCTCTGCGCGACCCGGCCCGACGCGACACCTTCCTGAACCGCGCAGTCCGGTTCGTGCACATGGCTGCATCCTCGAAATCGGCAGCCGTCCCCCAGCGCTCCGATCTCCGGAAAACATCGGTCAAGTCGCCCCGCCGGAACACCCCACAGCCCTACGTCCCCGAAGCCCGGCGTGTCCGCCACCAGGGTGCCGTCCGAGAGGCGAAGCAGGCGGCTCGAAACGGTGGTGTGGCGGCCGGTCCCGGTCTTGCGGCTGAGCTCGCCGATACGCAGGCCGAGCGACGGGTCGAGCCGGTTCAGGAGGCTGGACTTGCCGGCCCCGGAAGGGCCCACCAGGGCGCAGATGCCGCGGACGGCGACGGAACGCAGCTGCTCGAGGCCGAGATCCGACTCGGCGCTGGTGAGGACCACTTCGTAGCCGATCCGACGGTAGAGGTCGCGCACCGGATCCGAGGCCGCGGGAGCTCCCGGGAGGTCCAGCTTGTTGATCACCAGCGTCGAGGGAAGCGCGTTTGCCTCGCACACGGCGAGGATGCGGTCCAGGTAGCCCGGACTGAGGGCCGGGTCGCGCGCGGACATCACCACGACGACCCGGTCGAGGTTGGCCGCCATCACCTTGGCCGTCCGCCCGTACGCGCCCCGGCGCAGGAAGGCGGTCGTGCGCGGAAGCACCTCCTCGACCGTGGCGTCGTCGCCGTTCAGCGCCACCCTTACGCGATCGCCGATGACCACGCGGCCTCCCTTCCAGGGCTTGGCCTTGAGGCGTCCGCGGAGCGAGGCGTCGACCGTGGGGCCGTCGTCGAGGTGGACGCGGTAGACGCCACCGATGACTTCGTGAACCCGCCCGGTGGAGGTCATGAGCCGGCGGGAAGGTGATCGAGGGCGAGCGACCCGGCAGACCGGGACCCCCGGCGGGGGAGGAAGGGTGCGAAGCGGTGCCGCACCCCGAACGTCAAGCCGCGAAGGATTCCAGCGCGGATCCCTTCTCGCCGTCCCGCAGGCGGCGGAGCGCCCGGTCGCGCAGCTGGCGGATTCGCTCGCGCGTGACCCCCAGCATGTTGCCGATCTCTTCCAGCGTGTGCTCCCGCTCGCCCTGCAGCCCGAAGTAGAGGCGCAGCACCTTGGCGTCGCGGGCCTCGAGCGTGGTGAGCGCCACGTTGACCGACTCGGCCAGCAGGCGGGCTTCCACCCCCAGCTCGGGCTCGGTGGCTTCCTCCGTCAGAAACCGCTCCACCAGCTGCGAGTCCTCGCTGTCGCCGATGGGGGCGTCGAGGCGGATTTCCGCCGCGTTCAGGGTCTGGAGCGACTCGATCAGCTCGGGCGTGAGCCGGGTGGCCTTGGACAGCTCCTCGGGCGAGGGCTCCCGTCCGCGTTCCTGCCGCAGCCGCTCCTTCTCGCGGAAGATGCGCGCGAGGTCGGAGGCGCGGTTCAGAGGGACGCGCACCGAGCGGCCCTGGTTGGCCAGGGAGGCCAGGATGGCCTGGCGAATCCACCACACCGCGTAGCTGATGAACTTGACGCCCTGATTGGGATCGAACTTCCGGGCGGCCGTGACCAGGCCGACGTTCCCCTCCTGGATCAGGTCCGTCAGCGAAACTCCGCGATTCTGGTACTTCTTGGCCACGCTGATGACGAACCGGAGGTTGGCGCGGGCCAGCTCCTGCACCGCATCCTCGTCGCCGAGCTGAGCCCGGGCTCCCAGCACCTTCTCCTGATCGGGGGTGATCAGCTCGTGCCGGCTGACGTCGCGCAGGTACTGGTCGAGCGCGCTCTGCTCCTCGACTCCGGTGTCAAAGCCGACGAGCAGGCTGCTCGACCGCTTCTTCCGTCGGCGAACCGGCTTCTTTCGAACCGGCTTCTTTCGAACCGCCTTCTTTCGCAGCGTAGCGGGCATTCTGGGAACGGTCTCCTTTGTCAGCTTCGGCGACGGTCGGCGTGCTGGCGTCGCGCCTGTGTCGGCCCCGCATACCCACGCGCGAAGCGTAGGGTCCGCAGCCTTCAACGGTAACAACAATTCCGGATTTGTCCAGAGCACCGGAGGAAGATGCCACGCATCCTAAACCCGATCGCCACCGGGGTTCCGTACTCCGGGAAGGCAGGACGACACACGAGCCCGAACGACCGTCCGTCCCGCGGATCGGTTCGATTCCCGGGGCGGGCAAATGAATGCCGGCGCCTCTCTTCCGGACCGGCCGGTCCGGGCGCCGGGAGATGCCTACGGGCCGGTTGCCGGCGCCGTGGAACTCACGCGTTCCGCGCCGGGGCGCGCGCGGGTTTCGGTAACCAGATCGATGACCTCGTCCGCGGAGAGCGACCTCTTTTCGAAGGTGAAGACGCGCAGCACCCGGGAAGTGCGGTAGAGCTCGCGCGCCACCCTGGGAAGGTCGATGACGCCGGGGATTCCGGCCTTGCCGAGCCTCTCTGCACGCCCGTTGCGGCGGCGCACCAGGAGGTCCAGCTGGAACATGGCCGGCTTGCAGGGGAAATCGATGACCACTTCGCCGGGCTCCAGAGAGAGCGCTTCGGCGAGTTGGTCTTCCAGCTGGCGGCGTTCGGGGCCCGGGCCTTCGATCCAGGGAGGGAGGCTCCGGTCACCCAGGTCGGCGGCGGTGAGTTCGGCGGCGCGCTTGGGGAGTCGCCGTCCCCCCAGGGCGGGCAGCCAGCGTTGTCGAATGCGGTCGGCAACAGGTCCGCCGCGGGTCTCCGCCCGCCGCCGGATCAGGTGCAGGAGCTCGTCGTCCGTGGGGCCCGCCAGCTCACTCCCCCCGATCAGTCCCGCCGCGACCGCGTCGTTGACGATGCGCGCGCAGAGCACCGTGCCGGCGCGCACCGCGTGGTGCCAGTACACGTTGCGGAACATCTGGTACTTGGCGAAGAGGAGCGACTCCAGCGCGCTGACCGCCTTTTCGCCCACCCCCACCTCGAAGGCGCCGCTCTCCGGATCCTCCAGCATGACGAGACCCTGCAGAAGGCGCTCGACGTCGACCTCTCCGTAGGGCACCCCGCAGGAGCGCGCGTCCCGCTGGAGGTAGTCCATCTTGTCCATGTCGAGGCTGCCGTGCACCAGGCCGCGCAGGGGCGCGGTGCTCTCGCCCCGGATGAGCGCGCCGATCTCCGCGGCGGCGCCGGATCCCAGGCCGGCCAGCGCGTCGCGCACGCCGGGCGACTCCAGGAAGTGCGCCGCGACCGCCTCGTGGTCGCCCGGATGATCGTCTCCGCGCAGGTCGTCGAGCGCGTGCGAGAAGGGGTAGTGGCCGATGTCGTGCAGCAACCCGGCGTACGGCACCAGATCGGCGCCCCTCCACACGTGGTCGGGGAGGGGTTCCCGCTCCCGCAGCGCGCGCAGGGCGGTGCTCACCAGGTGGTACACGCCGAGCACGTGGGCGAAGCGGGTGTGGGTGGCGCCCGGGTACACCAGGTGGGCCAGCCCGAGCTGGCGGATGTAGCGGAGCCGCTGGAAGGCGGGGGCGTCGGTGATGCGGGCGGCTGTCGCGTCCAGCCGGATGGAGCCCCAGATCGGGTCGCGAATCAGGGTGGGCGCGTTCCGGGAGGACATGCAGGAGTCTACCGGCGCGTGCGCGGGCGGAGCAATGGCGCGATGGGACGCCGGCTCCGGACGGCGGTCAGTCCTCGCCGCGGCCCATCGCGCGGATGATCCCGAACTCCTCCTCGCGCACCGGCTGGACCGAGAGACGGGAGTTCTTCACCAGCACCATCTCGCTCAGCCCCGACACCTGCCGGATGTCCTTGAGCGCAACCACGTCGGAGAACTTCTCCACGAACTCCACGTCCACCATGTACCAGCGGGGCTTCTCCGGGTCGGACTTCGGATCGTAGTAGTGCTCGTCGGGATCGAAGGCGAAGTGATCCGGATACGCTTCCTTGCACACGCGGGCGAGCCCCGCGACCCCGGGCGGCTTGGCCATGCTGTGGTAGAAGAGCACTTCGTCGCCCACGCTCATGGCCTGCATGTTATTGCGGGCTCCGTAGTTGCGGACGCCTTCCCACCAGGTGTACCCGTCCCGCTCCAGGTCGTCGATCGAGTAGACGCCCGGTTCGGTCTTCATCAGCCAGTATTTCTTCGCCATTTCGGCTCCCTGTGCCGGCGTTGTTTCAGCCCGGTGACTCGGATGTCGGCTCTCGCCGGGCCCGCAAATGCGTCGACGCTACTGCGGCCCCGCCCGCCGCACCTCTTCCGGCGAGGCGTCGGCAAAGCCGGAGAAGTTGTCCCGGAACATGTCCGCCAGCCGGGCGGCGGCGCGATCGTAGGCCTCCGGATCGGCCCAGGTGGAACGCGGGGTCAGAACCTGCGCGGGGACGCCCTCGACCTCGAGCGGCACAGCCAGTCCGAAGACCGGATCGGTGCGCGTGGGCGCGTCGTCCAGCGAGCCGTCGAGCGCGGCGCGGATCATGGCGCGCGTGTGCGGCAGATCCATGCGCTTGCCGGTGCCGAACCCGCCCCCCGTCCAGCCGGTGTTGATCAGCCACACCCGTGAGCCGTGGCGGCGCAGCTTCTCTCCCAGGATGCGGGCGTAGACGCTCGGGTGCATGGGCAGGAAGGGTGCGCCGAAGCAGGCGCTGAAGGTCGCGCGTGGCTCGGTCACGCCCCGCTCGGTGCCCGCCACCTTGGCGGTGTATCCCGACAGGAAGTGGTACATCGCCTGCTCAGGGGTGAGGCGGGCGATGGGGGGCAGCACGCCGAAGGCGTCGGCGGTAAGGAAGAAGATGTTCTTCGGATGGCCGCCCCGGCCCTCCGGCACCGCCCCGGGGATGTAGTGGATGGGGTAGGAGGCGCGGGTGTTCTCGGTGAGGGTGTCGTCGTCCAGGTCCACCTCGCGGGTGTCCTCGTCGAAGATCACGTTCTCGAGGATGGTCCCGAACATGCGGGTGGTGCGGAAGATCTCGGGCTCGTTCTCCGGGGAGAGACGGATCACCTTCGCGTAGCATCCCCCCTCGAAGTTGAAGACGCCGTCGTCGCTCCAGCCGTGTTCGTCGTCGCCGATCAGGCGGCGCGCGTGGTCTGCGGAAAGCGTGGTCTTGCCGGTTCCCGAGAGGCCGAAGAAGAGCGCGCTGTCGCCGTCTTCGCCGATGTTGGCCGAGCAGTGCATGGGAAGCGCGCCCTTGCCGGGCAGGAAGAAGTTCATCGACGAGAAGATGGACTTCTTGATCTCGCCCGCGTAGCGCGTGCCCGCTATCAGCACCGTCCGCTCGGCCAGATTCACGACCACCGCGGTGCCGCTGCGGGTGCCGTGGCGCGCGGGATCGGCCTGAAGCAGGGGCGCGTGCAGCACGACAAAGTCGGGGCGGCTGGCGGCCAGCTCCCCGGCGGAGGGGCGCAGGAACATGTTATGGACGAAGAGCGTGTGCCAGGCGCTGGGGCTGACCACGCGCACCGAGATCCGGTGCGCCCGATCGGCTCCGCAGTGGGCGTCGCGCACGAAGAGTTCCCGCGGGTTCAGATACTCGATGATGTCGGCCCTGAGCGCCCGGTAGTGCGCTTCGCTCATGGGGCAGTTGATCGGGCCCCAGTCGATCTGGTCGGCCGTGGACGGCTCCTCGACGGTGAAGCGGTCGTTGGGGGAGCGGCCCGTGTGCGGCACGGTGACCGCGGCGAAGGGGCCCATGTTCACGAGATGACCCTCGCCCCGGGCAAGCGCGGCTTCGTAGAGCTGCGCGGGGGAGAGATTCCAGTGGACGTGCCCCGCGGGGGTCAGGCCGTGGGCGCCGAGTCCGACGGCCGCGCGCGAGGGGGTTGGAGGCATGTCGAGGGCTGGCAGGGTCATGGGATCCGG
Organism: Longimicrobiales bacterium; assembly: GCA_965208255.1. GTDB lineage: Bacteria > Gemmatimonadota > Gemmatimonadetes > Longimicrobiales > Gaopeijiaceae > BD2-11. Next base: position 3,852,087 of record OZ242324.1, on the reverse strand, counting down.
GGTACTCCGGGCTGGATGGATGGGGTCAGCGGCCCAAAACACGAGCCTCCGCGGGCCTCTCGAATCACGACGACGCGCGGAGGAGACAACGGTCCCAATTTTATTCGCGAGAGCGGGCGAGGGTCAACGGGGGCGAGGCCGGCCGGGAACATCGGGCCCGCGGGCGCCATAGCATGGGAGGCCGCATTCGGGCAGGTTAACGGGTTTCGGGCCCGCTTCCTGCCAGTTCCGAGTCAAACTTCCCTCCGGGCAACATCCCACGGCGCTTTGCCTCATCTCGCAGTTCCGGCTCCGCCTGCGGGCGCGGCTTCGGTCTTTGTCCGCCCGTCCGGCAGCCTTCGGGTCCTCGGCAGTTCGAGGCGCCGCCTCCCTGGGCGCCATCCGCTCGGGTTCCTCTTCGGCAGCCTGCTGTTCGGGCTCCTGGCCGTAGCTCCGGCGCGCGCCCAGGAGCCCGGAGACGACATCGCCTGCGAGGCCGGACCGGTCTCGCGCATCGTCATCGACAGCCAGCCCATCTTCGACCCGGGATCCCCGTCCCAGCCGCGAATACTGCGCTGGACGCGCCAGCTCGCCAACTTCATGCACGTCGACACGCGCGACGGATTCATCGCCGGCGAGCTGCTGTTCGGCGAAGGGGACTGTCCGGACCTGTTTCTCTTCGAGGAATCCGAACGCATCCTGCGCGAACTCGGTTTCATCGCTACCGCGGACATCGTCGCCGAGCCCCGGCCGGACGGCACCCGCCACGTGCGGGTGACGACGCGCGACGAGTGGACCACCAAGATCCAGATCGACGTGACCGTCGACGACGGGCTGCAGTTCGAGGGCGCGAGCATGGTGGAGGAGAACTTCCTGGGCTCGGGCAACCTGATCGGCGCTTTCTATCAGGAGCGCAAGCAGCGGCGGGACTACGGGCTCACCCTGCACTCCACGCGCCTCGCCGGCACGCGGCTGGACGGGCGCTTCAACGCGGGCCGCACGCGCTCGGGCGGCTTCACGGACGCGATGCTGGTGTACCCCTTCGTGGGAGAGGTGGGGCGATTCGCGGGGCGTCTGCGCTTCTATCGTCGGGAGTCGCTCTTTCCGTACGTGCTCGACCCCTCGCTGGAATACAGCTACGCGCTCCTGCCGGTGTTCGGACAGCGGGTCGAAGCCACCCAGGCGTACCGCTTCGGAGAGCCGGGCGATCTGACCCTGCTCGGTTTCGGGGTCACGCACGAAACACTCCGCTTCGACGAGTATCCCGACTCCGTGTCGCTCGTTCGCGGCCTGGATTTCGGCAACCTGCTCGACGACGAACCGGGCATCGGCTCCCGTCTCGCGGGCCAGACGCGGGGGCACGATCTCACTCGCTTCAACCTGCTCCTTGCGCGGCGAAAGGTGCGCTTCGAGACCCGCAGCGGGCTGGATGCGGTGAGCGGGGAGCAGAGCGTGCCACAGGGCGTGGATCTTTCCCTGACCGTCGGGCCGAGGCTGCCGCTGGGACGGTGGCTGTCGACGGAGGACGAGTCATCTCCTGCGTCGCCGGCCCAACTCGAGAGCGACTTCATGGGCCGCGTCTCGTTCTTCGGCGGCGTGGGGTCGGCATCGGCGGTGCTGCTGGTGAATGCCGAAACGGAAGCCCGGCGGGTGAGGTTCGAGGACGAGGCGGATGGGCGCTGGCGGGACATCTTCTCGGAGGCCGATCTGCTCGCGTACTGGCAGCCCGGCGTGGGCTTCGCGAAGACGCTGGTCGCGCGGGTTTCCGCAGCCGGCGGCTGGAACACCATCTCGCCGTTCCAGCTCACCCTCGGGGGCCGGGAGGTGGTGCGGGGATACAAGGAAGAGGACTTTCCCGCGGGCCGGCGGGTGGTGGCCTCGTTCGAGAACCGCGTCGACCTGGGGTGGCCCGCCCCGTCCTCCATCGACTTGGGGCTCACCTTCTTCGCCGATGCCGGACGGGCATGGGCAGGCGATGTGCCGTTCGGCATGGACACTGGCTGGAAGTCGTCGGTCGGCGCCGGACTGCGCTTGGGATTCCCTGTGGGAAGCGTCCGGGTGACGCGCATCGACCTCGCCTGGCCGGTTGGCGCGGACTCGGGACACGGGCCCATGTTCCGCGTGAGTACCGGCGACTTCATCGGCCTGGTGCGCGGATTCGCCGACGAGCAGATGGTCCGCAGCCGGCGCTCGGGCGTGAACCCGAACTTCGAAGGGGTCTCGAGGTAGCTTCAGGCAGGGCCGGGAAGGGTGACCAAGGCGCGGTGTGGGCGTATGATTGGCTGGGTGTTCGCCACCTGAAAAGAGGATGCTTGATCCAATGAGACAATTCACCGCCGTTGTCGAGCAGGATCTCGAGACAGGTTTGTACGTGGGCTATGTCCCAGGGTTTCCCGGAGCCCATTCTCAAGCCGCCAGCCTTGACGAGCTTACCGAGAATCTGAAGGAAGTCATCGCGATGCTCCTCGAAGACGGGCTTCCCGAGTTCGAAGCCGAATTCGCCGGGATCCAGACGGTCACGCCATAGGTGTCCCGCCTTCCTGTCCTGAGGGCACGAGAGGTGATCCGCATACTACGCCGGCTCGACTTCAGCGAGATCCGGCACAGAGGCTCACACAAGCAGTTTGCCCACCCCAATGGCCGGCGGACAACAGTACCGGTCCATCCGGGCAGGGACATTGCTCCGGTTCTGCTTCGTCGCATCATCAAGGACACCGGGTTCAGTGTGGAGGAATTCCTGTCTCACCGTTAGTCGTACCCTTCCAGGCCGGATAGCCGGGAGCCGGGCCCGCTGAGGTCGTATCCATGTCCCATATACGCGAAATATCCGAATCCGAAGCCACCGGCCTTCTGCGCAGGCTGTACGGCGAGGCGCGGGACCGGGCCGGCCGGATCTGGAACATCGTTCGGGTGATGAGCCTGAACCCCTGGGTCATGCAGACCACCATGCAGTTCTACCGCACGTTGATGTTCGGGTCTTCCCCGCTGAACCGATGGCGCCGCGAGATGCTCGCGGTGGTCACCTCGAAGGTGAACGGCTGCTTCTACTGAGAGCAGGCGCACGCGCATGATCTCCGGGAAGAGATCGAGGAGCTGTTCGAGAGCGGCGAGGAGCGGGACGCCTTCGTGCACGCCATCGTGCGTGACTGGCGCGAGGCCGGCCTGTCCGAGGCGGACCAGGCGCTATGTGGCTATGCGGAGAAGCTGACGCTCAGGCAGGCGGAAGTGGGGGCAGACGACCTCGACGTACTCCGCGGCCATGGCTTTGACGACCGGGCCATCCACGACGCAACCCAGGTGATCGGGTACTTCAACTACATCACCCGGGTGGCGGACGGGCTGGGGGTGGAGCCGGAGACGTTTGTGCGCCCGTGGGGTGGACGCGGCTGAGGATCTCAGCCCACCGACCTGACAAAATGGCAGACTGATAGCCTGAGGCAGCCGGTGAGTCTGCCAAAATGGCAGACCAGCCGCTCAGAACGCCATCAGATACGTCAGCTTCACCACCCCCGTGCGGCGCTGCCAGCGCGGCTCGCGCGGGTCGAGGAGGTCGCCGGTCAGGTAGCCGGTGTCGATGACCACGAAGAGGTCGCTGCCCGGCGTGTGGATCCAGTCGATGCGGACGTTGGCCTGCAGCTCGCGGGAGTGATTGTCCCACTGCACGAGCGCGTTGGCGAAGAGCTTGCGGCTGATCGCGCCCTGGATGTTTGCGCTCACCAGGTGGGTCGAGAAGTCCCCGTCCTCCACCGGCAGCGACACGCCGTTCCACGAGTATCGCCCGCCCATGGTGAGGTGCGGGCCGGTGATCCAGGTCGCTCCGCCCCCGATTTCGGTGCGCGTGCCGGACCAGAAGTCGCCGATCGACCCCGCAAGCGCCCCGGAGAAGGTGCGGCTGTCGTTGGTGCGCGCGTGCATCGTCAAACGGCGGAAACGGTAGTCGCCCGCGGCCAGAAGCCGTCCGCTGATGCGCGCCGGAAGCTCCAGCCTCTCGAAGCGCTCACTGAAGGCGACGGTGGCGAATTCGCCGCTCTGGAAGTTGAGCCCGGCGCTCGCGCGCAGTTGATGCGTCTGTTTGGCACCGTCGCGGCCCCGGATTTGGTGCCCGCTCACCTCCAGCGCTAGCTGGCGCGCCCACGTGCTGGACTCGAAGCGGGGCGTCACCCCGGCGCGGCCCTGCCACCGGTCCTGGTTGGTTCGGGGCACGAAGCCGAGCGCTGGCTGGAAGCCGTCGTCGATGACCAGGCGCGAAACGCCCGCCACGTACAGGTCGTTCTGGAGCACCAGTTCGGCGGAGGCGGCGTTGGCGCTGCCCGCTTCGCGCGGACCCGCGGATCCCGCGTCATCGTCGGGAGATCCCACGACGTCCATGGGCGCCCCCCTGAACTCCGGATTCCACACCCGGGCCGCCCACACGTTGAACGCGCTGCTGCTCCAGAAGCGGCTGGAGAAGTCGACCCCGGCCGTGCGGTCCCGGCCGTTCTCGTGGTCCAGGCTGGTGACGATCCCGCCCAGGGTCGTGCGCGGCCGCAGATCCGTCCGGAGGCGCACCACCGAGTTCCACGCGGCCGGCAGCGCGACCACATCATCCGAGTATCCGCGCGTGCGTAGCCCCAGCGCCCCGATCGAGAGCGGCCCCACCTGCCCTGTCAGCCGCCCGCCGCCCGCGATGTCGCCCCGGAGCCCGACTCGCCGGCTGAAGAAGACTTCGGTCTGGCGCGGGGTCCCGAACTGGAACAGGCCGGCTCGCTCCAGGAAGAACTCCCGTTTCTCGGGATAGAAGAGGTCGAAGCGGGTGAGGTTGATCTGGACGTTGTCCGACTCCACTTGCGCGAAGTCGGTGTTCCAGGTGAGGTCGAAGGTGAGGTTCGAGGTCAGGGCGTACTTGACGTCGACGCCCACGTCGGTTTGCCCCTCGAAGTTCTCGTCGTCCGCCCTCCGCTGCGTTCCCGCGATCGCGAACGGTTTCACTTCGGCATAACGGCCGCGCCTGAGCCCGCGCAGCCCCTCCAGCGTCGCGTAGCGCGACACCTGCGAGATGCCCGAGCGGTATTCCTGTCCGATGTGCGGCCAGACCACGCTCTCGTTCTTGCGCCGGATCGAGCGCATGAAGGCGATGCCCATGGTGGGCTCGTCGGTGTCCGGGAAGCGGATGGTGGTGAAGGGGATCTCGAGCTCGAGCACCCAGCCGTCCTCGGTCACGCGCGTCTCGCTGGTGAACACCCCGTCCCAGTTCCAGTCGTCCAGGGTCATGCTCTCGTCGGAGATGAGGGCGTCGTCCTGCGTCCCCAGCGCGCCGATCTCGAAGATGTAGGCGTTGCGGCGGTCGTGGTACGTGTCCAGCGCGACGATGACCCGGTCGTCCTTGTCGATGCGGCCGCCCCGGTGGAGGATGCTGCGTCGGATGAGCTCGGGCTCGGAGTCGTGGAAGACGAAGCCGAAGTAGAGGGCGTCCGCGTCGTAGCCGATGCGCACCTCGGTGGGCTCGCTCCCCGGCGCGCCGTCCACCGGATCACGCTGGCGGAAGTCGGTGACGGGTTCGATCATGGCCCAGAAGGGCTCGTCGAGCACTCCGTCGATGGTGGGGGGGCGGGGGACGGGGGTGGCGGTCGCGCGCATCTCGGGCACGGCGTCCTGCGCGGAGCCAGGTGCGGGAGCCAACGAGGCGGCCAGCATAGCGACGCAAGCGGCCCGGGAGAGGCCCCCGGGCCTGCACGGACTCATCCCGCGGAACCCTCCCGCGGCTCGTGCACCGGCCCCCGGATCCAGCGTCCGGGCTTCTCTCCGGTGACGTCTCCGTCCAGGATGACCGGCACGCCGTTCACCAGCAGGTTGCTGATGCCCTCGCTGTACTGGTGCGGGTCGGTGTAGGTCGCCCGGTCCGTGACCGTCGCCGGGTCGAAGACCGCGATGTCGGCGCGCATTCCCTCGGCGATCACGCCCATGTCGTTCCGGTTCAGCCACTGCGCGGGCATCGACGTCATCTTCTTCACGGCTTCTTCGAGCGAGATCACGCCCAGCTCGCGCACGTAGCGCCCCAGCACGCGCGCAAAGGCCCCGTAGCTGCGCGGATGCGGATAGCCAACGCCGAACTCCACCGCGTCTCCATCCGTCTCGATCATCGCCAGCGGATGCTGCATGATGCGGATGACGTCCCCTTCGTCCATCGCATGATAGATGGCGCTGAAGCCGCCCTCCAGCTGCAGGTCGATGGCCAGGTCGATGCCCGTCTCCAGGTCGTTGGGGAGGCCCCGGTCCGCAGCGTAGTCGGCCAGCGTGCGCCCGTTGTAGCTCTCGTCCGCCGGCAGCACGCGGAACTGGATGCGGGAGATGTCGTTCCCCACCCGGTCCGTGGTGAAGATGGCCCGCATGTCCTCTTCCACGCGGGCGCGGGCCTCCGGATCGGCGACGCGCCCGGCGAAGGCGTCAGGCCCTCCGGCGAGCGCCCACTGCGGAAAGAGGATCACCGATCCCGTGCTGGATGCCGCATACGGGTAGAGGTCGTGGGTCACGGTGAGCCCGGCCGCGTTTGCCGAGTCGATCATCGCCAGGCTCTGCTCGCTCCACCCCCATTGCGCGGCGCCGGCGGCCTTGTGGTGGTTGATCTGCGCCGGGATGTCGGCTTCGTCGGCGATGCGGATGACCTCCGCGACCGACTCGAGCAGCCCGCTGGCCTCGTTTCGCATGTGGCTCACGTAGATGCCGCCGTGCCGCGACGCCACCTTCGCCAGCTCGATCACTTCCTCGGTCTCGGCGAAGTTGGCGGGCACGTAGAGGAGCCCCGTCGAGAGCCCGAGCGCGCCCTCGCGCATGCTCTGATCGACGAGCGTTTTCATCTCCTCGAGTTCGTCCGCGGTGGGCGCCCGGTTCTCGAGCCCCAGCACCTGCTTGCGGGTCCAGGTGTGCCCGGCGAAGAAGCCCACGTTGGGCGCCATCTCAAGCCCCGACGCGTATTCCTCGAGCGGCCACGGCTGATCGCCCGAGTGCAGGGACGCCATGATGGTGGTGATCCCCTGGTGGAGGAAGTTCTCCGCCAGCGGACGTTCGGCGATGGTCTGCTGGATGTGCGCGTGGTTGTCGATGAAGCCCGGGGTCACCGTCTGACCCGAGGCATCGATGACCAGAGCCGCGGCCCCCGGATCGAGCGGCTCGGTGGAGACGGCGACGATGAACCCGTCGCGCACTCCTACGTCAGCTGCGAAACCTGCGCTCCCGGTCCCGTCGACAACCGTGCCCCCGGTGATGAGGACGTCGAAGTTCCCGCCCGTCCCCGGACCGCATGCCGCGACGAAAAGCGCGGCCAGTGCAAGGAAGCGCCTATTCACCTCCGCTCCGCGGCCACAGAGCCCCCTGGTGCTCCGCGGTCACCGCCCCGGTGCCCATGAAGACGAACTTCTGCAGCCGCTTGCCCTCGTAGGTCTCGGTGGTGTAGAGGTTGCCCTGCGAGTCGGTGGCGACGCTGTGCACCCCGTAGAACTGGCCCGGCTGGCGGCCGCCGCCGCCGAAGCTGGTGAGCACCTCGAGGCTTTCCCGATCCAGCACGTGGACCACCTTGTTCATCCCGTCGGCCACGTACAGAAAGCGCTGTTCGGCATCGCGCGAGAAGGTGATGTCCCAGACGGAGCCTCCGCCCAGGGTCTGGTTGGCGATGATGGCCTCGCGCACGAAGGTGCCGTCGCTCTGGAAGACCTGGATGCGGTTGCCGGCGCGGTCGCAGACGTAGACCAGCCCGTCCGCCGAGGGATCGGCGCAGTGCACCGGGGTGCGGAACTGTTGCTGGGGCGGGCCGTCGGGCGTGTGCGAGGGGACCAGGTCGTCGCTGGGTTCGTTTCCGTAGGCCCCCCAGTAGCGCTTGAACTCCCCGGTGTTGGAGTCGAGCACCACCACCCGGCGGTTGCCGTAGCCGTCGGCGACGAAGGCCTCGTCGGTGGTGCCGTCGAAGGAGATCTTCGCCACTCGCGAGAAATGCTCCATGGAGTTGCTGTTGGGCTGGGCGTCGGCCACGCCCACCTGCATCAGGAATTCGCCGTCGCGGGTGAACTTGAGCAGCTGCCCGTCCGGACCGCCGTTGCCCCCGATCCAGATGTTGTCGTGGTGGTCCACGCTGAGGCCGTGGTTGGAGGTGGGCCAGTCGTAGCCCTCGCCGGGACCGCCCCAGGAGTTGACCAGATTTCCTTCGGGATCGAACTCGAGCACGTTGGGCGCCGGCACGCAGCACTCGCTGGTGGGCGGATCGAGGGTCGCCCCGATCTCGTTGACCTCGCTGAAGGTCGTCTGGCGGTGGATGATGAAGACGTGGTCGCGCGAGTCGACGCCCACGCCGATGGTCGAACCCAGGATCCAGTGGTTGGGCAGCGGCTTGGGCCAGAGCGGATCCACCTCGAAGATGGGCGCCTCGCCGGACATGTCGGCGGTGGTCTGGCTGGCCGACTCGATCGTGCAGGAGGAGAGTGCCGTCGTGCCGGCCGCGGCCAGGAAGATCAGCGCGTAGGAAAAAGTGCGTGGGTGGTTCATGGCGTGACTCCTTTCGTTGGGCGCGTTCTCCGGCCGCTCCAAGTGGTATCCGTTTCCGGCACCGCTGCCTTCCGGGTGCGATGCCGTTGTCGGCACGATGATTGCAGCGTAGTCCCCCATCCAAGGGCGAACCAAGGTGAGCCCGAACGGTGAACCCGTAACCGGAAATCGTGTAGAACAACCTTCCGGATGCGCAAGTAGCAGGGCTCGGGACCGGCATCCAACTTACCGGGAGACCTCCATGAATCGACAGGCCGTGGTGCCGTTTCTCGCTGCAGTCCTGGTGGGCGGCACGCTCCTGCCTTCCACTTTGCATGCCCAGGAAGGAAGTGGATTCCTCTTCAGCCGTCCCGGCGCCACCTTCAACGTTCGAACCGGATACGACATTCCACTCGCGGGCAGCGACATCTTCAGCTACACGAGCGAGCTGCTCACGCTGGACAAGAGCAACTTCGCGGCTCCGGCGATTACGGTGGACATCGGTGTCCATCTGACGGAACGGCTCGAGCTGGTGGCAGGCGTGGGCTTCGCCAAGAGCGAGACGCTCTCGGAGTTCCGCGACTGGGAAGACAACCAGGGTCAGCCGATCGAGCAGGTCACCACCCATTCCAAGCTTCCCTTTACCGTGAGCGCACGGTACTACCTGCGTGACCGCGGCCGCAGCCTGAGCCGTTTCGCCTGGGTGCCCGCGCAGTTGGCGCCCTACGTGGGAGCTGGAGCGGGCGGCAACCTGTACAAGTTCGAGCAGGACGGGGACTTCGTCGACTTCGAGACCTTCGATGTCTTCAATGACCACCTGGTGTCGGACGGCACCGCTCCGTTCGCGCACGTCTTCGGTGGAATCGAGTTTTCCCTGGGTCCGCGATTCGTGCTGACGGCCGAGGGACGTTATTCTTGGTCCAGCGGCCCCATGGATCGCGCCTTCGAAGGTTTTGAGAACATCGACCTGTCCGGCTTCCAGATCCTCGCCGGATTTGGAATTCGCATGAGCGGGTGACCGTGGTGCCCACAGATGGAAGCAAGGTGTCAGTGGAGGGAAGGAACATGAAAGCACATCAGGAAGCCCTGACGGCTGTCGTCCGGCGATGTTCGGTCGCCGCGGTACTGTTTTTGGTCGCCGCCGTCCCCGTTGAAGGACAGTCCGAGGTCGGCAGCTGGCTGGCCTTTACCGGATGCTGGACGCCCCTCGAGCAGGATGCCGAGGAGAGACCTACCATGTGCGTGGTGCCGGGTGAAGACCGATTCTCGGCCGAGTTTGTGAGCGTGCGCGACGGCGAGGTCGTCTCCCGCGAGGTGGCGCGCGCCGACGGACGGCCCGTGGACGCCTCCCAGGAGGGGTGCGAGGGCACCACCACCTGGCGCTTCTCGCAGGACGGGCATCGGGTGTATCACCGCTCCGAACACGTCTGTGACGGCGCCGTGACCCGGAGAGGCTCGGGCATGATGGTCATGTTGAACCCCACCGAGTGGATGGACGTCAGCTCGGTGGAGGTCGAAGGCGAGGTGACGCCCTGGGTGCAGCGTTACCGCATGGCGGGCATCATGGCGACCCAGGCGGCCGGATACGCAGGCCTCGGGGACGACCAGGAAATGGCGATCCGGGCCGCGCGCATGTACTCCACCACGTCGCCGACCATCGCCTCGATCATCGAAGCCGGCCAGACACTGCACGCCGAGACGGTGCAGGCGTGGCTGGTCGAAAGCGAGCCGGACCTGAACGTGAACGCCGAGCAGCTCATCCGGATCGCGGACGCGGGCGTGGATCCGGAAGTGATCGATGTCGTGGTCGCGGTCGCGAATCCCCAGCGCTTCAGGCTGCGTGAAGAGGATCGCAGGGGCGTCGCGCTCGCCAGACAGGACCGCGATCGCGACCGGTACAGCCGCAGGGTGCGCACGGACCCCTGGTACTATTCCCCCTTCGGCTTCGGCTACGGGTCCTATGGTGGCTATGGGCCCTACGGGTACGGGTATTCCCCCTATCGGTACGGCTACTCGCCGTACACCTACGGTGGTGGCTACGGAATGGGGTACGGATACAACGGGATCGGGTACCGGCCGGTCGTGGTTCAGGTGAGCGAGCGCCCGGCTGAGCAGCGCGGCAGGCTGGTTCGAGGCCTCGGGTACGTTCGCGGCGGCGACCGCGGCCGGTCCACAGCGGTAGGAAGCGATGGCCGAGGCTCGTGGTCCAGCGGATCCTCCGGCAGCGGCGGTGCGTCGGTCGGTGCCTCCTCCGGTTCGAGTGGCGGGTCCGGCAGTTCGACGGGTCGCACCGCGCGGAGACGAGGAGGCGGCAGCTAGCGGAGTCGGAACTCCGTTTGGACTAGCGCCGGGAGAGCGCCGGGAGATACGTTCTCCCGGCGCTTTTTCCTTTATTCCGGACAGGATTTCCTGTGGGAGCAGACTCCGTGTTGTTGACGACGATTCGACGGACAGGCCGTGATCATTTCTGCATTCGGCGGATGCACAACGGCGTACATGCCCTGGCGATCGCGGCCGTTTGTGTCCTCGCAGCCGCGCCCCTCTCCGCCCAGAACGGCCAGAACGGACAACGTGTCGCCGCCTCCCGCGTGGACGTGGCGCCCGTGCTGGACGGGATCCTCGACGAGGCGGTCTGGAGCGCGGCCGAGGCCATCGACGCCTTCGTACAACAGGAGCCTGAGGAAGGAGCTCCGGCGTCCGAGCGCACCGAGGCCCGCATCCTCTACGACGGGGAGAACCTCTACATCGGCGTCCGGGCCTTCGACTCGGAGCCGGACGCCGTCATCGCCACCGAGATGCGCCGCGACTCGGACCGTATCCTGGAGGAGGACAACTTCCAGATCATCCTCGACACCTTCAAGGACTTCCGTTCCGCCTACATGTTCGTCACCACGCCGCTGGGGGCGAAGCTGGAGCAGCAGGTCTTCGAAGAGGGTGAAGGTGGAAGCCGGCGCGGATTCGGGGTGGCGACCAACATCAACAAGGACTGGGACGGGGTCTGGCACGTCAGCGCGCGTCGAACCGATGACGGCTGGGCCGCGGAGATCGCCATCCCGATGGTCACCCTGCGCTTCCCCGACGAGGAGATCCAGGAGTGGGGCGTCAACTTCATGCGCAACATCCGCCGCAAGAACGAGCAGGCGTTCTGGGCGGGCATCCCGAAGCCCTACACTCTCACGCGCGTGAGCCTGGCCGGCAGCCTCACCGGGCTGGAGTCCCTCAACCGGGGCATGGACCTGCGCGTCAAGCCGTTCGTCTCCGGGGGCGCGGCGCGCATATCGGAAGCCGGCATCGTCGAGAACGACGGGCAGCGCGACATCGGCTTCGACATCAAGTACGGGGTCTCGGCCGGACTGAACCTGGATCTCACGTACAACACCGACTTCGCCCAGGCGGAGGTCGACGACGAGCAGGTCAACCTGACCCGCTTCGCCCTCTTCTATCCGGAGAAACGCGACTTCTTCCTGGAGAACTCGGGCCAGTTCAACGTCGGCACCAACAGCGCCTTCCAGCGCGTGGCCGACCTGTTCTTCAGCAGGCGCATCGGGCTTTCGCGGACGGGCGACCCCATCCCCATCCTGGGTGGCGCGCGGCTCACCGGGAAGGTGGGGCGCAACAACATCGCCATCATGGACATCCAGACCGACGGCCTGCCCGGCGATGTCGGACAGGGCATCGTCGGCCGCGACGGAGAGAACTTCTTCGTCGCCCGCTACAGCCGCGACATCATGGCGCGCTCAAAGGTGGGAGCGCTGGTCATCAACAAGCACGTGGGCAACGGCGACTACGTGAACCGCACCTTTGCCGCGGACATGACGCTCGCCCCGCACCCCGCCTTCCTGGTGAACAGCTTCATCGCCAAGACCTCGACCACGGGCATCGACGAGGGCCAGCTGGCCGGCTACATCCGCCTCGGCTGGCTCGACGAGAACTGGAACGTCTACGGCGAGTACGCGGACTTTCAGGACAACTTCAACCCGGAGGTGGGTTTCCTGCCGCGCAACGGGATCCGCATCAGCAAGCTCCACCTGGAGCGCAATCCCCGGCCGGGCCGCTTCGTGCGCGTCTTCGACCCGATGGTCAACATCACCTACACCACCGACCAGAACAATCGGCTGGTGACGCGCCGCATTCACCACATGCTGGGGACCAGGCTTCAGAACGGGGCCTACATCAACATCTGGTACAACGCCAACCTGGAGGTGCTCGACGAGCCCTTCCATGTGCGGCCCGACGTAGTGGTGGCACCGGGCACCCATCGTTTCGGCGACTGGCGCTTCTCCTTCAACAGCGACCCGTCGCGCCGGCTCTACGGCACCGTCTACTACTCGCCGCAGAGCTTCTTCGACGGCGACCGCACCGACTACAGCGCGAGCGCGGGCTTCAGGCTGACCAGCCAGCTGGCGGCCGAAGGGGCGTTCACCCGCAACGACGTCCGGCTGCCCGGAGGAGACTTCAGCGCCGACATCGCCTCGTTCCGCGTCGACTACGCGCTTTCCCCGACGATGACGCTGCGTTCCCTGACGCAGTACAACTCGCTCACCGACCAGTGGAGCACCGCGGCGCGCTTCAACTACATCTACCGGCCGGGCAGCGACATCTACATCGTCTACGACGAGCTGCGCAGGAACGAGTACGACGACTTCGGCAGGTACAACGAGTTCGCGTCCTTCCGCGAGCGGCAGCTGATCGTGAAGGTCACCTACCTGTTCTCGCGGTAGGCGCGGCCTTTTTCGGGACAGCCTCTCGGGACAGCCTTTCTTCGCGCGGGTCCGGTCGCGGCGACCCGCGAATCGGATGCGTCCAGGCTATGCGGGGCTTTCGGCGTGTTTCGCGACCAGGAAGCGCCAGCGGAACTGGAGCACGAACCAGAGCAGGGAGGCGACGGCCAGAATCAGGGTGCCGAGCGCCGAGCTGAGCAGCGCCACCTTGATGCCACCCCAGACCAGGGTGTCCGAGAGTCCGCCCATGGTCTCGATGGCCTGAGCGGCGATGATGATGCCGACCAGCGTGCCCAGCACGCCGGTGACGGCCGCGAATCCACCCCAGAACAGGATGGCGTCGATCCAGGTCCTGGCGTGCCGGCCCGGCATGGCACCGCGCCATACCAGCGGGAGCGACCACAGCGCGAGGGCGGCGATGGCCAGCATGGAGAAGGTGAGGGGCCAGCGGATGACGCCGAGGGCTTCGAAGGCTTCCATCGCGGTCATGATGGTTCTCCCAGGGATGCGGGGTGGTGTGTGGGCGCAGGATCGGGCATTCGCCCTGTTGGGTCCGCTGCCCGGAGCGGGTTGGCGAAGATGTCGGCGCGAGGGCCGGGCGGGTGGCCCAGCAGCTCGTCGCGCGCGCCGGAGACGAGCGCGAGCCAGTGTGCCGGGATGAACCAGGCCAGCCCTCCGGTGAGGGCCAGCAGCAGTGAAAACGAGAGCAGGACGCAGGTCCCGGCCAGCCACTCGGGAAGGAGCGATCCTGCCAGCTCAGGCTCGGCCTGCAGAGCCCCGGCGAGCCGGAAGAAGTCGGCGAAGGCGCCCAAGACGCCGGTGGCCAGCGTCAGGCCGGACACGAGCAGGATGACGCGGAAGTTCGCGGCCGGATCCTGATGGTCGTGCTTGACCCAAAGCCTGAAAGACTGGGCGGCGATGGCCGCGAACAGGAGTGCGCCGAGTCCGAGAACGGGCCACAGGAAGGGCGATGCATGGCGGAGCCAGTCGGCGCGCAGGAGCAGCAAGGTTTCCGCGAGAAGCACGGCCGCGGTGGCCAGGACGAGCGCCGAACGCTCGAGGGTGCGCAGGCGGCCGGGATTGAAGTGGCGGGTGAGCCGGCGGTAGTGAGGGGCGTGCAGCCGGTCGAGCTCGCGGAGCGTGGCTCCGTCGGGCACGAGGGCGTCCAGCGCGCGGGTGCGAGCTTCGTACGGCGGCATGCCTCGGGCTTCGAGTTCGCCCGAGAGCGCCTTGAGGTCGAATTCGAGTTCGCGCAGGATTCTGAGGCGGTCCGGGACGGGGACCGTCAGGTCTCGGTCCAGCCTGCGCAGCGTTGGCAGGAACGGCCTCACGCCGGGACCTCCTGCGCGCGACGAAGCATCCGCAGGAGTCCCGAAAGGATCTCCTGAACCCGGTCCGCCTCTCCGCTCAGATGCCTGTGCCCGACATCGGTCAGGGAATAGACCTTCTTCCTCCGGCCCTTCCCGCTCGACCAGCGGCCCAGGATGAGCCCGTTGGCTTCCATCCTGTGGAGGATCGGATACAGGGTGCCGTGCCGGAAACGGAAGATCCCGTTGCTTTCAGCCTCTACATCCAGCGCGATCTGGTAGCCGTGTCGGGGGCCTTCCCGCAGTGCGGCGAGGACCAGTAGCTCGTGGATCCCGCGGGCGAAGCCCTGTGCGTCGAATTCCTGGTCGCCGGGGGGGCTTTTCTCGCTCATGGCTGGTCTTGCCTCCGTGCGTGCAGTTCGAGTGCTGGTCCCAGGTGGTAGAGCGACACGATCGTCTCTCCGGTTTCTTCCAGCCGAAGACCCGCGAAGATCGAGTCGGAGATGAACGCAACGGGAACCCCGGGTAGCTCGAACGAGCCCGTGTATCCTCCCGAAGAGTCGAGGATGTCGACGAAGCGGGGCGTCATGCCGTCCGTACTGCGAGTCACCCATAGCTGGCCTCCGGGAGCTGCGACCATTCCCAACACGGGCGAGACTCGCTCCTCGTACCCGACGGCAGCCACGATGTCCTCCGCCTCCAGCCCGAAGCGCCGCATGAACATTCCATAGGGACCCGGGCCGAACTCCGCACTTCGTACGGCCATCTGCCGCGTAACCTCGATCGGGTCCACGGACCGTCTGAGACTCGACACCACCGAGCCGCCGGCATGCTTGTCGATGCGGTAGCCTGGCCCGTTCAGGAAGAAGATCGAGTCTCTCCGGTGCGTCCAGATGACCGAGGGAGCGAGCACTTTGGGCCCCGGAAAGGATCCGCCGCCGAACTCCATGACCGCCAGTTCCATCGGGACTTCGTGCAGCGTCGTCGTAGTCCGTGCTCGCTCGACGACAAGTCGCTGCTCCGTGACCATTCCCGATGACGACGTGGCGCTCGTCACCGTGGCGAGCCAGTCGCTTCCGATCGCAAATCCCGGACCCCAGTAGACCAGCTCCGGGCGCTGCTCGTTCAGGAGGTCGCCCTTGCTCGACCAGCGATTCAGGATCTGCCGGCCGGTGTCCCACACCGCGACAGCCCCGTGCGGATCCATGGACACGGCGGAGGGATTGCGAAACTCTCCGGGTCCGTCTCCCGAGCGTCCGTAGCTGCCCGCATAGGCTCCTGAAGCGTCGAATGCCACGACCCTCTGCCCTGTCCAGTCCGCGACGTAGATCCGGCCCGTCATCGGATCCGCGGCTACACCCCAGGGAACCGCAGTAAGCGCGCTGTCGGGGGGTACGAGATCGACCGTTCGCACAGCTCGGATGCCAAGCATTTCATCGGGACCGTGGTTCTCGATGATGGTCACTCCTGCGGAATCGCGCACGAGTGCGGGTTGGGTTTCACGACGCGCCGGCTCGCACGAGCTGGTCAGCACCAGCAATACCGCGATCCATGGAAGATCCGTTTGCGGTTGGCGCCGCATGGTGCTGCATGACTGGATGGAACGCATTCGCTTGTGCATCTCCGAAACCTCCTCCAGGGACAACATATCGTTTCTCGTCATACCATACAACAATATATCGAGTAGCGATATATCAGCAAGAACCCCAAGGCTTCCGCGTGAGGCCCGATGGCGCCTGCTGGTCAGTCCTGCGGTTCCGGAAAACGCGAAAAGCCCGTCGAGCAGTGGGAATGCCGACGGGCTTTCTTACCGGCCTGAAACGCTTGCCGAGTGACCGAACGTCCGGGAGCGGTGCCTGGAGAAGCGGTGCTGTCCTCCGGGCTCAGGGTGTCCCGACGGTCAGTTCGATGTCATGGCTGACGCTGAGCCCGCATACGGAGCCGGTCACCGTTGCGGTCGGAATGGCCCCGCTGAGGGCGGCATCGACCATCGAGAATTCGGAGGTGATGGCGTTGTCGAGATCGCAGCTGCCCGACCTGGTCCCGCTCGTCCAGCCGAACGAACCGGAAGACGCGATATTGACCGAGAAGCTGAAATCTTCCAGTGAAATGAAGACCGTGCCCGTCTGGGCCAGACCCGGATTGCTGTCCAGGACGAAGGTGGTGCCACTGCCGGTGAATGTGCAGCTGCTGGGGGTCAGGGTGCCCGTCAACTCCAGCTCTATGGAACCCTGGGCTTCGTTGATGGACAACGTTGCACTTCCCGAGAACGCGGCTTCGCCGGCTTCGCTGCAGGGAACGGTAGCGTCCAGGGGAAGAGGTGCTCCAGGCGGAACGAGCGTGAGTATTTCCGGATCGGCCTGGAGGAGTAGTCCTCCATACGACAGCAGGCTTCCACCGTACAGCCCCTGGACGAGGGCGTTCGCTTCGTCCTGGGTCATCTGGTCTCCATCCGGCTCCGTGGAACTTTCGCAGGCAGCCAGCGCGAGGGTGATCGGGGCGAGCAGCAGGACGGGGAGGAGTCTCAAGGACATCGGTTGGCGATTCATCTTTGGAAACATGGTCAAAAGCTCCTGGGATGAGGTTGGTGGCGTTTCTCAACGCAACTCGGGCAATCACGGAGCGTAACCAACTGCTCGCGTCATCCTACCCTTTCCGGATCGGGATGATTCGGTCCTGCGTGCCGGGTCGTGGATTCAGGTGACATCTACCGCACACTTCATGCCGGCGACCGGATATTTGACACTTACGGTTTTTGTTCGGTATCTTGTCGGCCCATGTCTCATTTGCCGAAGCCGAAGCGGCGAGCGCTGGAGGCGCTGCGCCGGGAGATCCGCCGGATCGAGATTCCGAACGAAGCCGGAGCGGCGTGCCTGTCGCTGGGCATCCCGGAAATCGATGGCGCCCTGCCCGGAGGCGGGCTGCGTGCGGGGTGCGTCCATGAGATCGGCGGGGACGAGGCCGCGACCGGCTTCTGCGCCGTCCTCCTGGCCCGTGCCGCCAGGGCCCCGGGGCCGCTCCTTTGGCTGGCGCGCGGGGACGACCTCTATCTGCCGGGACTGGTCCGGTACGGGATCGAACCGGGGCGGTTGCTGCTTGCTTCGGGGCTGCTGCGCCGGCCTGACATGCTATGGGCCATGGAGGAGGCGCTGCGCTGCCGGGCTCTGAGGGGCGTTGTGGCGGAAGTGGACACTCTTGACCGGACGGCCTCCCGGCGCCTGATGCTGACGGCCGAAGGCTCGGGCGTACCCGGACTGGTGCTCTGCTCTGAAGGCGGGAGGGGAAGAACGGGGCGGGTGAGGGTCCCCACGGCCGACAGCCGGTGGCGGGTCACCACCGTTCCGGGCGCCGGGATGACCAGGTGGCGCGTGGAGGTGCTGCACTGCCGGGGGAGGAAACCGGGGTGCTGGGTGGTGGGATGGGACGATAATGGGTGGCGCGTCCTGCCATTCGCGGGTCCGGCGCCTTCCGCTGGTGTTCGGGGGCGCGTGGCAAACACTTCGGGCGAGATGGCTTCTCCCGATCTTTCGCGCCGCACCGGCTGACCCGACTCCGGGCCATGGGCGTCTTTTCAACCCCCCGCCGCATTCTTGCCTCCTGGTTCCCCTGGTGGCCGGTGGAGAGGCTGGCATGGCGCTGTCCCGAGGCGCGCACCCGGCCCTTCGTGACCGTCGGCGAGCAGCGGGGGCGGCTGGTCATCGAGGCGGTCAACCCGCACGCGGCAGAGGCGGGACTGGCGCCGGGCATGCCCCTGGCCGACGGGCGGGCCATCGTGCCCGACGTGATCGTCCGCGATGCCGATCCGGCTGCCGACACTCATGCGCTGAAGCGGCTGGCCCGGTGGGCGGACGGCTTCACCCCCCGGGTCATGCCGACCGGCGCGGACGGGCTTTTCCTCGATGTCGGGGGCTCTGCCCACCTCTTCGGTGGAGAGAGGGCGCTCACGGCGGCGTTCGCTGCGGGGCTGGAACGGTTGAGGCTCACCTCGCGGCTGGCTCTGGCCGACACCCCCGGGGCGGCCTGGGCGCTGGCCCGCCACGGCGGAAAGTCTCCGGCCATTCTGCCCCGGTCCGCGGGTCCCGCCGAGGTGAAGAAGGCTCTGGCCGGACTCCCCGTCGCCGCCCTCCGGCTCGACGCCGATATCGTGGAGGGGCTGGTCTCCTTCGGTCTGGACACGATCGGAACCCTCTACCCCTTCGGTCCCGGAGCGCTGGCGAAGAGGTTCGGCCCGTCGCCGCGCCGCCGCCTGGAGCAGGCCCTCGGCTTTGTCGAAGAGCCGGTCATCTCTCTTCCGCCTCCGCTTCCGCGCGAGGCCCGCCGTGCCTTTGCAGAGTCGATCTCGGCAGTGGACGGCATCCAAGCGGCGGTGGAAGCCCTGCTGGAGGATCTGTGCCGGAACCTGAGCCGGGCAGGCGAGGGCGTGCGGCGCATGCGGCTCGTCTGCCACCGGGCGGATGGAGAGCGTTCCGTTCTGGTGGTCGGCACCAGCCGACCTCTGCGCCGCGCAAAGCTCCTCATGAACCTGCTCTCCGAGAAGCTGGAGCGGATCGACCCGGGATTCGGCATCGAGGAAATGGTGTTGTCCGCCGAAGTGGTCGAGGTCGTCGAAGAGGAGCAGGAGGACTGGTTCGCGCGGGCCGGAACGGCAGCGGCGGGGAGTGGTGGATGGGCCGAAGGGGAGGGCGGGACTGGCGGCCGCGAGGAGCTGGCCGGCCTCCTCGACCGGCTGGGGAACCGCTTCGGGTTCGGAAGCGTCGCCTGCCCGGTCCCGCGCCAGAGCTGGCTGCCCGAGCGCGCGGTGCAGCTCCGCGAGCCCCTGGCCGCACCCCGGGGGCATGGCCCGGGCTGGCCGGTTGGGCGCCACCGGCCCCTTCGGCTGCTGTCTCCCCCGGAGTCGGTGGAGGCCGTCGACCACGGATCCGGCGAGGTGGAGCCTGCGGACGCGCCGGTCTTCTTCCGCTGGCGCGGACGGGGGCACAGGCTGCGCGCGGCCGAGGGGCCCGAGCGGTTGGAGTGCGAATGGTGGCTGGAGGACGCCCCGCCCCGCGACTACTATCTGGCCGAAGACGAGGAGGGCCGGCGCTACTGGCTCTTCTGTGAGCGATCCCGCAACCCCGCCGCCCCGCCACGCTGGTTCCTGCACGGGTTCTTCGCATGAGCGCGGCCCGGACGGGGGAGAGCAAGGCCGGCACGAAGCGGAGCAAGGCCCGAACTGACGGAAGCAGGACCCGGGCGGAGGAGGGCTCGGCCTGGGCGGGCGGCTACGCGGAGCTCCAAGTCACCAGCAACTTCTCGTTCCTGCGCGGCGCCTCCCAACCCGAGGAACTGGTGGAGCGGGCGCATGCCCTGGGCTATCGCGCCCTGGCTCTCACCGACCGCAACACCCTGGCGGGGGTCGTGCGCGCCCACCACGCCGCCCGGCAGACCGAGCTGCACTTCATCGCCGGCGCCCGCCTCGACCTCGAGGACGGGCCGTCTCTGCTTTGCCTGCCCGTCTCCAGGAAGGGGTACGGCCGCCTGGCCCGCCTGATCACCCAAGGACGCCGGCGCGCCCCCAAGGGAGCGTGTCGGCTCCATCGCGAGGATGTCGCGGAGGCGGCCGGAGAGCAGGTCTTCATCGCCGTGCCGCCGGAAGTGCCCGGCCCCGGTTTCGCCCGCCAGCTGGCGTGGTACCGGGAGCGGCTGGGTGCGCCTCTCTACCTGGCCGCCACCCATATCCACCGGGGCAACGACGTCCGCCGCCTGGCGGCCCTCGCCTCCCTCTCGGCGGCGGAGCGCGTGCCCCTGGTCGCGACCGGCGACGTGCACCAGCACATCCCCGAGCGCCGCCGGCTCCACGACCTGCTCACCTGCATCCGCGAGCGCTGCACCATCGACACCGCCGGCTGGCGCCTCGCGGCCAACGCGGAACGCCATCTCAAGTCCCCCGCGAAGATGGCCGCCCTCTTCCGCGATCATCCCCATGCCCTGGCCAATGCGGTGGAGATCGCCGAACGCTGTCGCTTCTCCCTCGGGGAGCTGCGCTACGAGTACCCCGAGGAGGTGGTCGGCGAAGGCCGCACGCCCCAGCAGGAACTGGCGATGATGACCTGGGAGGGCGCGGCTCGGCGCTACCTCGAGGGCATCCCCGGCAAGGTGCGGGCGACCCTTGAACACGAACTGGCGCTCATCGGCGAGCTGGAGTACGCGCCGTATTTCCTCACCGTGGCCGACATCGTGCGGACCGCCCGCGGCATGGGCATCCTGTGCCAGGGACGCGGCTCGGCCGCCAACTCGGCGGTGTGCTACTGCCTGGAGATCACCTCGGTCGACCCGGACCGCATCGACCTGCTGTTCGAGCGCTTCATCTCCGCCGAGCGGGACGAGGTGCCCGACATCGACGTGGACTTCGAGCACGAGCGCCGCGAGGAGGTCATCCAGTACATCTACCGCAAGTACGGGCGCGAGCGGGCCGGGCTGGCGGCGACGGTGGTGACCTACCGCGTGCGCAGCGCGCTGCGCGACGCCGGCAGGGCCATGGGGCTGAGCAAGGACACCGTCGACCGGCTGCTCTCCATGGCCTCGGTCTGGTCGAAGCCGGTGGACGAGGAGCGCGCCCGGGAGGAGGGATTCGATCCAGAGGACCGGCGTCTGCGCCTGACCCTGGAACTGGCCCGCGAACTCTACGGCTTTCCCCGCCACCTGTCCCAGCACACGGGCGGGTTCGTCATCTCCCGCGGGCCGCTGTGCGAGATCGTTCCCATCGAGAACGCCGCCATGGAAGACCGCACGGTGATCGAGTGGAACAAGGACGATCTGGAGGCGCTGGGGCTCATCAAGGTGGATGTGCTGGGGCTCGGCATGCTCTCCTGCATCCGGCGCTCCTTCGAGTTGCTGGAGGCGCACTACGGCGTCCGCCACACCCTGGGGGACGTGCCCGCGGAGGATCCGGGGGTCTACCGGATGATCCAGCGGGCGGACACGATCGGCGTGTTCCAGATCGAGAGCCGGGCGCAGATGGCGATGCTCCCGCGGCTCAAGCCGGCCACCTTCTACGACTTGGTGATCGAAGTGGCGATCGTGCGCCCGGGGCCCATCCAGGGGGACATGGTTCATCCGTATCTGCGCCGGCGCAGGGGCGTGGAGCCGGTGTGGTACCCCTCCGAAGAGCTGCGCGAGGTGCTGGGGAAGACGCTGGGCGTGCCCCTCTTCCAGGAACAGGCGATGAAGATCGCCATCGTCGGCGCCGGCTTCAGCCCGGCCGAGGCCGACCAGCTGCGCCGGGCCATGGCCAGCTTCCGCAACTACGGCACCATCCATCGCTTCCGCGACAAGTTCGTGGAGGGGATGGTGGGGAGGGGGTACGAGCGAGAGTTCGCCGAGCGCTGTTTCAAGCAGATCGAAGGGTTCGGCGACTACGGCTTTCCGGAGAGCCACGCGGCCAGCTTCGCGCTCCTGGTCTACATCTCCTCGTGGCTGAAGCACCACTACCCGGAGGTGTTCGCCTGCGCCCTTCTGAACAGCCAGCCCATGGGCTTCTACGCGCCCGCCCAGATCGTGGGCGACGCGCGCCGGCACGGCGTGGAAGTGCGTCCGGTGGATGTCAACCACTCGGAGTGGGACTGCACGCTGGAGCCGGTGGGGGAGCCGGCGCCAGGGTCACCGGGCTCGCCACCACGCATGGCGTTGCGGCTGGGACTGCGCCAGATCCGCGGCCTCAGGGAAGACGACGCCACCCGCATCGTGATGGCCCGGGAAGAAGGATACCGCTCTCCGGTCGACCTTTGGCGGCGGGCGGAGACCAGTCCGGCCGTCCTGGTGCGCCTGGCCCGGGCGGATGCCTTCACTTCCACCGGGCTGGACCGCCGCCAGGCCGCCTGGGCGATCAGCTCTCTGGACCGGGCGGGGCCGCTGCCGCTCTTCGAACCGCCCGGCGGGGCAGGGCCGCCCCGCCCGGAACCCGCCCTGCCCGTCATGTCCACCGGCCAGCAGGTAGTGGCCGACTACCGCACCACCGGGCTGTCCCTCAAACAGCACCCCGCCGCCCTGCTGAGGAAGCGGCTGGCCGACCGGGGTGTGTGCCCGGCCAGCCACCTGGAGGAACTCCCCGCCGGGGCGCGCGTCACCGTCGCCGGCATCGTGCTGTGCCGCCAGCGGCCGGGCACGGCGGGCAGGATCGTCTTCGTGACTCTGGAGGACGAGACCGGCACCGCCAACCTGGTGGTGTTCCCCTCGGTCCAGGAACGTTGCCGCCGCGCTCTGCTCACCGCGCGGCTGATGGTCTGCCGCGGCCGGCTGGAGAAGGAGCAGGGGGTGATCCACGTGATTGCCGCCCGCATCGATTCGCTCAACGACTGGCTGGACGATCTGGCCGGAAAACCATCGGCGCGCTCGTCCGCCAGCCCGGTTCCGCCGGGATCGGCTTCCCGGGGTGCTTTCGTGGAGAGGGGGCGGTTCTTCCACTAGACGAATCCGCGCGAGCACCTGGCGGGTGAGGCGCCGGGCCGGCAAGGCATTCCTGCACCCATTCCGGGTTTCCCCTCGCCCCTTTCCAGCTTTCCGGCCTCGGCGGCGCAACAAAACCGGGGTTTCACTTGTCAGCATCAGTGGTAGACCTGTCAGGATCCGCCATGTTAGATTGCCTGACTTGCTGTTCGCAGGCCAGCCCCATCGCCGCTCGTAGACCCCACCCCCCGGTAGGCGCGCACTGGATGTTTTCATCCTCCCGTGGTCTAGACTCCTTCGATCAGTACCTGCAGGACGTAGAGAAGTACCCGCTCATCCGGGATCCCGAAGAAGAGCGCGAGCTGGCCCGGCGCGCCCGGACCGGCGATATGGAGGCGGCCGAGCGGCTGGTGACCGCCAACCTCCGCTTCGTGATTTCCTACGTCAAGAAGTACCAGGGTCGCGGGCTCGGACTGGCCGAACTGGTGTGCATCGGCAACGAGGGGCTGCTGAAGGCAGTCAAGAAATTCGATCCCGACAAGGGGGTCAAGTTCATCAGCTACGCGGTCTGGTGGATCCGCCAGACCGTGCTGCAGGCGCTGGCCGAACAGACCCGCTCGGTGCGCATCCCGCTCAACCAGAACTCCAACCTCGCCAAACTGGCGCGCACCGACACCGCGCTGACCCAGGAGCTGGGCCGCTCTCCCACCGATCAGGAGATCGCCAAGGAGATGCAGGAGCCGGTCGAGACCATCCGGGCGCTGCGCAGGGTGGCCGCGACCGAGCTCAGCCTGGACGCCCCCATCGACCGCCGGGACCGGGACAGCTCGAGCTTCGGCGAACGCTTCGCCGGCGTGGAAGCCGCGGACATCGAACTGGATGTGGAGGCGTTGGCGCGCCGGGCCTTCATGGAGGACATGTTCGAGAAGTACCTGACGGAGCGGGAGCGCAAGATCCTCTACCTCTACTACGGTCTGGACGACGGCGAGGAACGCACGCTCGAGGAGATCGGTGTGCTTCTTGGGGTCACGCGCGAACGGATTCGCCAGATTCGCAACCGCGCCTTCGAGAAGCTGCGCGACAGCCCTCACGGGGATTCGCTGTTCGGTTTCTGGAGCGCGAACTGACCCGGTCCCCGGTTCACGACATTCCTCACTGGTCCGCGCCTCCGGTATCCCGCTGGCGTCGTGCCCGCAAGCCAGGGCCGAGCCTCCTCACGTCCCTCGCCCGCGAGTGGATTCCCCTCCCCATGCGCGCCATCGGCCTGGCGCTCGCCCTCGCCACCGGCGCTCCCCCCTCCTCCGCCCAACAGACTTCCGCCTGGAACGATCCCCCGGTGCTCGAACTCCTCGAGCGCGGGACGGCCACCCGGCAGGCCACCCCCCTGGGCGACCTGCGCGCGTACTCGGCCGACGCGCGCGGCTACGTCTACTACTTCCTCGACCGGCAGGCCGCGGAGGAACGCAACCTGGTCAAGACCGACCAACTGGCAGTGCGGGTGTACTGGAAGGCGCCCGGCCTGACCCGGCAGCACATTCTCGGTCGCCGCGACGGGCGGCGCATGCCCACCAACATCCGCTACCACCTCGACCACCTGACCGTCGTTCAGGAGAACTTCGGCGACGTAATCCGGGTCGGTGACGGAGACGAGGTGTCGTCCGTGCTCCATCCCCTCGCGCCGGGTGCGGCCGCCTGGTACGAGTTCCTGCTGGCCGACTCGATTACGGTCGCCTTTGCGGGCGACCTCGATCCCGTCCGGGCGTACGAGGTGCAGGTGAGGCCGCGCGATCCCGGCCAGGCCGGCTTTGTGGGCACCCTGTTTCTCGATCAGGAGACGGCTGCGGTCGTGCGCATGAACTTTACGTTCACGCCCGCTTCCTACGTCGACCCGCAGCTCGACTACATCCGGGTGTCGCTGGAAAACGCCCTGTGGGAGCGTCGGTACTGGCTTCCCTACCGGCAGAGCGTCGAGATCCGGCGAAAAATCCCGTTCCTCGATCTTCCCGTTGGCAGCGTCATTCGGGGCCGCTGGGAAATCGGCGAATACGACTTCGAGGTCGATCCCCCCGACGCGTTCTTCGCGGGGCCGCGTGTCATGCGCAACCCGGACGAGGCTTTGCGGACCTTCCCGTTCGAGCGCGCTCTCTACGCCCAGGTCGACGAAGAGGGACTCGATCCCACCGCCGAACTGATCGACATCCAGGCCGAGGCGACCCGGCTGGTGCAGGGCCGCTACCTGAGCGGCCTGCGCCGTCTTCGTCTCGCGATGCCGCCCGTCTCCGAGGCGGTACGCTACAATCGCGCCGAGGGCTGGGTTACCCAGGGTGGCTTCAACCTTCGCGCGACGAACCGCCTCCATATCGCGACACTCCTGGGCTACACCCACGCCGAAGCCCATCCCGTGGGTCGCGTGAGCGCCCTGTTCGAGGACCCGGACCGCGAGCGACCGGGCATCATCGGCCTCGACCTCTTCCATCGTGATCCGCGCGACATCGGCCCGCTGCCGGGGTCGAGTCGGATCATGAACACCCTCGCCTCGCTGCTCCACCGGACCGACTGGACGGACCCCTACTTCGCGACGGGCGTGCGCGCCCGCGCAGGCCGCTCGCTGGGCGCCGTCTCGGCGCGCGCCGAGGTGCGCTACGAGCGACATCGGAGCGCGCGCGTCGCGGCCGGCGGGGATCCGGATGGCCAGGGCTGGCGCCCGGTGCGAGCCATCGACGAGGGCGACCTGGCCGCTGTTCGGCTGTCCGCGTCGCTCGGCACACCCGACCACCTGTTCGGGGAAGCGGGCGCCACCTGGGGAAGCCTCAGCGGCACCTCCTACCAGGAAGCCATCCTGCGGCTCGCCGCCGGCCGCCGCTGGCTGGAGCACGGCGTGGAACTCCGCTCGACCCTGGACGCCGCCGCCGTCTCCTCGGGCGCGCCGCTCCAGTCGCTCTACCTCCTGGGTGGCCGCGAAACCCTTCCCGGATACGACTACCGCTCCCTGGCGGGCGACGCCTTCTGGCTGCTCCGGGTCGAGGGCTCGCACCAACTCCTGGGACCATGGCTGCGGATCCGCGGGCTGGGGGCGGCCGGCCGCACCCGCCTCTCCTCCGCGGAGGTTCCGGAGTCGTGGAACGCCGGCCCGCCCCGGATCACCCGCTTCTCCGCCGGGCTGGGGCTCGCCCTCGGCTGGGATCTCATCCAGGTCGATCTGGTGCGCGGCCTGAACGGCGGTTCCTGGGAGGTCGTCCTGGATCTCAACCGGCGATTCCGCGACCTCTTCTAGGATTCCGCGCCGCGCTCGACCCGGGCAGCCCGCGGACGAACCCCGCCCGGCGCCTCGCCGCTCCCGGTGCTCGAGCAGCGATTCATCCACGTGACTGCTACTCGTCCTGGCGGTGCGTGAGCAGCACCAGTTCGCGCGCGTTCACATCGGCTGTGGGAATGGTGATGCCGTCCCGCTCATAGGAGTCGTACTCGAGCCGGCCCTCCACATACACCCGGTCTCCCTTCCTTACGTAGTCCTCGACGAACTGAGCGGTCTTGTTCCACACCGTGATCCGGTGCCAGTCCGTCCGCTCTTCCACCTCGTTCGGCCCGCGACGGAGCCGCTGATTGGTGGCGAGCGAAAAGTGCGCCACCTTCTTGCGTCCCTGGGTCTCGTGGACGTCCGGATCCCGCCCGACATTCCCGATCAGGATGATCTTGTTGACCGACCGGCTCATCGGTGTCTCTCCTTCCTTGCGCGTGAAAACTGGATTCCTCCCGACGGCCTTCACGTTCGCGGGGAAATCCGGGCGAAGGAATGACAGGATGAGCCGATCGCGGTCCCGGTCCGATCCGGGGTCAGCCCTTGCAGTCGAACCAGCTCTCGCCGGATCCGGTATCCACCACCAGCGGCACCTCGAGCACGGTCGAGTTTTCCATGTGCGACACGACCATGTCGCGCACCGCCTCCAGCTCTTCCGCGGGCGTCTCGAGCACCAGCTCGTCGTGCACCTGGAGGAGCAGCATCGTCCGCGATCCGGCCTCTTCGAGGGCCTGCTGAACCTCGATCATCGCCTTCTTGATGACATCCGCGGCCGTGCCCTGGACGGGCGTGTTGCGCGCGATCCGCTCTCCGTGCGCGCGGACGTTCCAGTTGCGCGAAGCCAGCTCGGGCACGTAGCGCCGGCGCCCCGAGAGCGTCTCGACGTAGCCCCGTTCTCTGGCCAGCGAGACCTGCTCGTCGAGGAACCCCCCGACGCCGCTGAAGCGCTCGAAGTACTGGTCGATGAAGCGCCGCGCCTCGTCCTGGGGAATGCCCAGCTGGCGCGCCAGGGAGAAGGCTCCCTGCCCGTACAGGGTGGCGAAGTTGATGGTCTTGGCCTGGTCGCGCATGCGCGAACTCACCTCGTCCACGGGCACGTCGAAGATGACGGCGGCCGTCTGGCGGTGGATATCGCTGGCTTCGCGGAACGCGGTCACGAAGGCGGGGTCGCGCGAGAAGTGCGCCAGGATGCGCAGCTCGATCTGGGAGTAGTCCGCCGTCAGCAGAACATGTCCCGGGGCGGCCACGAAGCCCTTGCGGATCTCTCGCCCGACCCGGGTGCGGATGGGGATGTTCTGCAGGTTGGGGTTGCTCGACGAGAGCCGGCCGGTGGCCGCCACGGTCTGGTTAAAGTGCGTGTGGATCCGTCCGCTGCGCGGATGGACGAGGCCGGGGAGCGCGTCGATGTAGGTGCTCCGCAGCTTCTCCATGCGGCGATACTTCATCAGCAGCCGCGGTACCCGATGGCCGAGCGCCTCGAGTTCCTCCAGCACCGAGGCGGCGGTCGAGGGCCCGGTCTTGGTTTTCCGGATCACCGGAAGCCCCAGATCCTCGAAGAGCACGGTTCGCAGCTGGGGCGTCGAATTGAGATTGAATTCCGATCCCGCCTCCCTGAAGATCTTCTCCTGCACGAGCCCGAGCTCGTATTCCAGCTGTCGGCTCATCTCGCTGAAGAAGAGGGGATCGATGCGGATTCCGTTTCGCTCCATGCGCGCCAGCACCGGCACCAGCCGCATCTCCACATCCCGAAAGAGCCCGTCCAGGGCGTGTTTCTCGAGTCTGGACCGGAAACGCTCCCGCAGGCGTCCCGCGCAGTCGGCGCGTTCGCAGGCGAAGCGGAGAGCCTTCTCGGGAGCGATCCGGGTCAGGGGAACCTTCTTCTTCCCCGTGCCGACGAGCTCCTTGAGCCGGACGGTCTTGAGTCCGAGTTCATTTGCCGACAGGGTCTCCAGCTCGTGGCCGCGACGCTCCGGTTCGAGGAGGTACGACGCCACCATGGTGTCGAAGCGCGCCCCTCCGAGCGTGAGGCCGACTTCGGTCAGCCCGACGATTGCGTGTTTGAGGTCGTGCCCGGTCTTGCGCACTTCGGAATCTTCGAGCAGGTCGCGCAGCGGAGCCATCGCGGGGGAATCCAGCGCGGGCAGGTTGTCCGCCGATCCCGCGGCCTCCGCCAGCGGCCCCATCTCCAGATCGAGCGGGGGTTCGTGGGCCAGCGGGAGATAGCGAGCCTTGCCAGGCCCGGTGGAGAGGGCGATCCCGGCGATGGCCCCCCGCATCGGGTCCGGGGACGCGGTCAGCACGGCCAACGCCACCTCACCCCGCGCGCGAGCCTCCCGGACCAACTCGTCGACTCCGGCCGCATCGAGCACAAGCTGGTAGTTGGCGTCCTCTTCCCTGGCCGCCTTCTCCGGCGAACGCGCGAAGCGTTCCAGCAGGGTGTGAAACTCGAGTTCCAGCAGCAGCTCGCGCATCCGCTCGCGGTCCGGAGTGCGCACGGCCAGCCCGTCGAGATCGACGCCCACGTCGACGTCGGTGAGCATGGTCACCAGCTGCCTGGACAGCCGGATCTGGTCCGCGTGGTTGAGCAGCGACTCGCGGGGGCGCTTGGCCCGCACCTCTTCGGCGTGCGCGAGAATCTCGTCCAGGCCTCCATACTGCTCGATGAGCTTGACCGCGGTCTTGGGCCCGATGCCCGGCGCTCCGGGCACGTTGTCCGAGGAGTCTCCGATCAGCGCCAGGTAGTCGATGATGCGATCGGGAGGGACCCCGAACCGCTTGCTCGCGTTCGATTCGTCGACCCACTCCGCCGAGGTGCCGGCGCGTCCTCCGCGCGCGGGCCGAAACAGCCGCAGGCGCGGGCGCAGGAGCTGGTAGAAGTCCTTGTCCCCCGAAACGATCACGGCGTCGATGTCCTTCTCGAGCGCGAGGACTCGCAGCGCCAGCGAGGCGATGACGTCATCCGCCTCGAATCCCTCGACCTCGACCACGGGATGGTGCAGGGCATCCAGCAGGGACCGGATGCGGCCCAGGCTCTCGCGCAGATCCTCGGGCATCTTCTCGCGCGTTGCCTTGTAGGCGGGATAGAGCTCCTTCCGCTGGCTCGAGCCGGCGTCGAATACCACCGCCAGATAGTCGGGCGCGAACTCTTCGCGGATCCGGATCAGGTAGTTGAGGAAGCCCCACTCCGCGGAGGTGTTGTCGCCCCTGGAGTTGGTGAGCGGCCGGTTGGCGAAGGCGAAGAACGACTGATAGATGAGCGCGTAGGCGTCGATCAGAAAGAGGGTGGGCGCCTTCATGGCCCGTCGCCGCGGTTCATGAGCCGTCGCCGTACAGCCAGCGATAGATCCGCAGGTTGCGCTCGACGCTCTTCACGTAGTTGCGCGTCTCGAAGAAGGGAATCCGCTCGGTGAAGCGCTGGAGGTCCGAGGCTTCGGGCAGGCGCCTCCACCTGTTGGCCCGGGAGGGTCCCGCATTGTAGGCCGAGAGCACCAGCGGCAGCTGGCCGTCGTAGCGGCCGAGCATCTGTGCAAGATAGCGTGAGCCCAAGTGCAGGTTGACGTCGGCGATTTTCAGGGCCGCGGGTGAGAAGGGGCGCGGTCCTTCCCGGCGCGCGAGTTCGCTTCCGGTCGCGGGCATCACCTGCATGAGCCCGATCGCACCCGCGCTGGAGACGATCTCCGCGTCGAACGCGGATTCCTGGCGCATCAGGGCGGCCATCAGGAACGGGTCCACCTCGTGCTTGGCGGCTTCATCGAAGATGACGTCCCGGTAGGGGAGGGGATAGGCCACGCGCACGAGCCGCGCCGAGCGGGGGTATCCGGCGTTCTGGGCTCGTCCGCCGAGGCGGATGCCCTCAATGTACATGCCCTGCGCGATAAGCCCTTCGGCCAGCCTGAGCAACGCCCCGGGCGAACCCTCGGCCCGTTCGATCAGGTGCGCCGCGATGTCCGCGGCGGCGGAGTTCATCCCCGCGCGCCTCAGCAGCCCCGCTTCCCGCAGCGGCTCGTACATCCAGAAGACGCCGGTTTCGTCGAAGGGAGGGTCCGGTTCCAGCTCGGGGTCGTAGGCCTCGCCGAGCAACTCCGCTCCGAGGAACGCGTAGTAGGAAAGGGGATCCCCGCGGGTGACGAGCGCCACATGTTCCGCGGCGCGCTCCCGGTCTCCCAGCCGAAGGCGGGCCCAAGCAGCCCAGTACGCGGCTTCCTGCCAGCGGCGCCCATCGGGAAAGTCCGCGAGATAGTCCTCGAAGACCGCAGCGGCCTGCTGATGACGGTCGCCGCCGATGTGGAGCTGCCCAAGGCGCATGCGTGCCAGTCCGGCGCGATCCATGGTGGGCGCCATGGACGCCGTCTGCCCGTATCCGTCCATGGCCCGCGAGACCCGCCCCGCGTCATGGTCCGCGTCGGCGCGGAAAAAGATGAAGTCGACCGCTTCGCGGCTTCCCGGGAAGCGCTCCACCAGCTGTTCCTGGGCCGCCTCCGCCGCTCCGCCGGCACCGAGCCGCCGCTGTACCCGGGCCAGGTTGTCGAGGGCGGGCGCGCCAACCTCCGGATCCTCGGTCTCGGCCAGGCTGCTCAGCTCATCTCTGGCTTCCGAGAGTCGCCTCGAGCCCGCCAGCAGGCGTGCGCGCGCCAGGCGCAGGGTGACCGGGGGAGAGGTGGAGGCCTCCTCCAGATAGCGGTCGTAGACCTCCAGTGCGCGTCCCGTCTCGCCTCCGCGCTGCAGGATTCGTCCCAGTTCGGGCAGGTCGTCTGTCGCGGCCGTGCCCGACTCGGCCAGGGCGACGGCGGCGAGGGTGGCCGCCCTACCCCGGTCGACCGCGTCGATCACGGCGCGGAAGGCGGCCAGTGCGCCCTCCCGGTCGCCGCGGGCCTCCCGCAGCTCGCCGAGCGTCGCCCATCCCCGCGCACGGCGTCCGTCGTCCGAGATCGAGGCCACGGTCTGGTCGAGGAAGCGTTCCGCGGCGGCGCTGTCGCCCGCAGCCAGATAGGCGTCGGAGCGGAGCATCCAGCTGCGTTCCCGGATCTCGCCGTCGGTGATGCCCGCGCTCGCCAGCCGGACGCCGGCGGTGTCCCCCAGCGGGGCGAGAATGTCCGCGACCTCCAGCCGCATCCGGCTGCTGAACAGGTCCGTGCGCCCGGTGGCGATCGCCTCGAGCGTACCCAGGGCGTCTCCGGAACGGTTCAGGCGGGCGCGAATCCGGACCAGGCGCAGGGCCGCCTCCTCGTCGCGGCTTCCGCCGGCCAGCCAGGCGCCGTAGGCCCGCTCGGCGGCCGCCCAGTCTTCCCCGGCTTCGTAGGCGAGGCCGAGAAGGAACCACCCCTCCCCGGCATTCACCTCGTCGAGCCACCCGGCGTCTCCCAGCAGCTCGTTCACGCGGGTCCAGTTGCGCCACCCGGCCTCGGCCCGGGCCAGCTCCAGGATGGCGGCCGGTTGAGGGGAATCGGTTGCGGCGAGCGCCTCCCGCAGTGCGACGGCGGTGTGCCAGGGTCGTTCGAGGCGATTGCTGTTCCCGGCTCCCGTGGCCTGGGGACTCGCCCCCGGCCGGGAGAGGAAAGACGCCGCGGCAGGGGTGGCGATCACCAGAGACGCTACAGTGAGCAGGGTCAGTGCTCCTGGGGATGTCGCGGAGAACCTCTTCATCTTCAGCCCCCATACCCAAAAATGACGAAAGGCCACCCCTTGGGGTGACCTCTCGCCTGCGGAAATTCGGGTTCCGGCTATATGGATGCCCTTCCGGTCTCCATGGCGTGGAGTGCGTCGATCATCTTCTGCGCCGACTCTTCCATGTCGATGACGAGCGAGTCGATGCGCGACACGAAGAAGTTGTGGGCGATGCTCACGGGGATCGCGATCGTGAGACCGGCCGCCGTCGTCAGGAGCGCCACCTTGATGCCGCCCGCAACCAGCGTGGCCTCCACCTCGCCGGCCAGCTCGATGGACTGGAAGGCGATGATCATCCCGATCACCGTCCCCAGGAAGCCGAGCAGCGGCGCGATGTTGGTGAGGGTCGCCAGGATCACCAGGCCGCGCTCCAGGCGGCTCAACTCGATGAGTCCCTGGTTCTCGATGGCCTTCATGACCCGATCGGTGCCTTCCTCATGCCGCTCCAGCCCGGCGTAGAGGATGTTGGCCGCGGGCGAGTTGGACTCGCGGGTGACCTCGATTGCCTCCTGCAACTGGGCGTCGGCGAGCAGCGCGTCGACCTCGGAGAGGATCTTCTTGGTGCGGCCGCTCTTGGCCATCAGGTCGAAGAACTTCCAGATGATGACGATGATGCCTACGACGATGCAGGCTGCCAGCGGCCAGCGCATGAACCCGGTCTGCTCCCAGATGAATCCCATTTGCTCGCCGATCGTCTGATCCGGCGCTTCCATCCCGGGGATCTGCAGCAGCGCGACGTAAAGGTTGTTGAGTGCGGCCAAGGGAGTGCCCTCCGTGAGCTGGTTTCAGGCAAACGAAATGACTGCCCACCCGCGGGCAGCCCACCGTATCGTCCGGAGCTTATCCTAGCACCGGAGCAGGTAAGGTGAAGGCACCTCCGGGGTGTGTCAAGGGTTGTCGGAGGCTTGTGTGGCCCGGTGCCAGCGAGTTCGAAAAGGGTTGCTCGCCGAGGTTGGCGTCAGTCCCCCGATGCTTCCTGCCCTGCCCGCTGCAGGATCGCGCGGTCCAGCACAGCCCGAACCGTTGGCGACACCCGCTGGAACCGGACGGTCCTCATGAACCGCAGTGCTCCCATGCCGACAAAGAGCTTACCGAGCAGCTCATCCGCGAAGCTGCTCGAAACAACGGAAATGTTGTGGAAATCGATATTGACCGGATAGCCGGGATACATCTTCACCAGGTTCTCAAGCTTGATGCGCGCGAACTTGCCCGCCGATCTCGACCCGACCGAACTGACCTCGCTGCGCACGACGAACTGTAGAACATCCTCGGTGTCCGCTTCGTAGCGGTTTTCGATGTAATCGCCTGCCGGATCGGCGCCGGTGTCCTGGATGTCGAGCGCGCGCCACAGGGCGTCCGGATCGGAATAGTCCAGAGTGACGACAACCAATGTACCAGCGACGGGGACGGCTTCCTCACGAGCCTGGAGCTCGGAGTGGATGCTCGCGTATCCGGAGTGGATTACGAAATCGCCGCTGCCCACCCTGGCTGCCCTGTGTGTCCCGAACAGGCCGTTTCCCTGACCTACCTCCTTGTCCCGGGTGATTCCACGCTGCACGGAGAGCTGCAACGCACCCGGGTCCGAGATCGAGGGCCTCGTAGTTCTCATGGTTTCGGGGATTCCCCGACCGGCATCGGCAACGGCGAACTCCAGTTGTTTCCTGTTGGGATGGTGATTCAGCTGCACCAGCCCGCCCTGCGCCGAGTCGGCGTGTTGAAGCACATTGTCGGTAATCTCGTTAACCGCCCACTCGAAGGCTGCGAGACTTGGACGTGCGAGCCCCGCAGGAGAAGCAAGGACCGCATCGACGATCTGGCTCACGATCCTGTCCTGTTCCTCCGGCGAGCTGAACCGGCTGGCGGGCAGCCCGGAGGGGGGATGCCACGTTGACTTCGAGAACTCTTGCGGTGCCACCAGGTGCGCCCAGTTGGCGTTCGTGAAGAGACGCCGCACGTTTCGCGCGCCTGGCCGAACCAGGGAAAAATCCACATCGAATTCGTCGCGGAGCCGGATGCAGAATGCGAGCACGGCGACCATCGGACCGGGATCCACCCAGGTCGTGCCGGAAAAGTCGAGCGTAACGTTGGCGTAACCGTTTTCGTTCGTAGCCTGGTGCACCGCTGCCAACAGAAGGCGAAACGTGTCGAGGTCCAGGCTGCCGGAGACGACTACCTTGTTCCCGGCTTGTTCGACTGGTCGGCTGGTCGGATTCATATCGATGGTCGGAGAAGAGGCGTATGTGACTCGCCCCATGGCTGGCACAACGCGAAATCTGGCGGTTCCTCGGCGAAGGTCAACGTGACCTGATTTGCGCGGGGTGCCTCAGGGAGCGTGCCCGGAACAGGGGTCATCTCCATGTCACCGGCGGAGCGTCCACTCCGTTGATCGGTAACGGTGCTCCAGCGGCCTGATGAGCCGTACCGCTGGCTGAGGGAACTCGCCGATCGCCGGTTCCGTTCCCAGTTCCGTGGCTAGTCCGTCGGCCACCGCCGTCGCGACCTCCTCCCACGAGGGCGCGCGGCCGATCTGTTCTCGCAGGGTGGTGGACGCGGGCGCTGCGGCCGACTCCGCCGGCTGCCGGCACAGTTCGCGGGCGAGCTCCTGGGTGCCGTCGATCAGCACGGACCCGTGCTGCAGGAGGGCGCGGCCGATGCGGGCCTGGGCGCTGCCGGTGAGCTTCCGCCCCCCCGCCACCACCTCCCCGCCCGTGGTCACGTCGAAGCAGGCGCCCGCCCGCGGCGCACCCGGTAGCACGCCCGCGGCCAACCGGGCGTCCGCCCCCAGGGAACGCAGCGCGGCGGCCAGGCCGCGCTGCACCACCAGGTAGGCCGCGCGCAACCGCCCGCCCGCGGCGACGGGGGCGACCACCGCGTAGGTCAACTCGGCGTCGTGCAGCACGCCCCGGCCGCCTGTGGGACGGCGCACCACGTCGATGCCCAGCCGCCCCGCGCGCTCGAAGTCGTAGAAGCCCGCGGCCGGTTCGTTGCGGCCCAGCGAGAGGGTGGGGCGCGTCCAGCGGTAGAGGCGCAGCCACCCCGCGTCCGGATCGGCAGTCTCGGCAAGCGCGTGATCCACCGCCATGTTGACGGCGCCGTCGCGGGGCGGGTCGAAGACCACCGTCCAGCGGAGCCGACCCATGCGGCGGGCCGCCTCGCGCAACTGCTCCCCGCCGGCCGGATCAACCGAGCGCGCGCACCCCGCGCCCTCCCTCAGCCCCCGCCCAGCTCCAGCACGTCCCCGCTTGCCATCACCTCCACCCGCGCGGCGTCCCCCACCCGCGTTCGGAACGCCTCGGGGTCCTGCACGATGGGCGGGAAGGTGTTGTAGTGGATCGGCACCACCACGGAAGGCTGGATGAAGTCGACAGCGATGGTCGCGTCCTCCGGGCCCATGGTGAAATTGTCGCCGATCGGCAGCAGG
Organism: Longimicrobiales bacterium; assembly: GCA_965208255.1. Lineage (GTDB taxonomy): Bacteria > Gemmatimonadota > Gemmatimonadetes > Longimicrobiales > Gaopeijiaceae > BD2-11. The sequence goes on along the minus strand of OZ242324.1, from coordinate 3,816,783 downwards.
GCCACGTCGACCTGGCCGCGCAGCAGCTTCATGTCCGTCAGCAGCGCGGTGTCGCCCGCGTGGTACACCCGGGTGCCGTCGGCGTCGATGAGCAGCCCGCCCGGGACCGTCGTGTACGCCCCGGTGTTGTCGCCGTGCACCTGACCGCCGTGCAGCGCGGGCGTCATCTTCACGCGCCCGAAGGGGAAGTTGTAGCCGCCGCCGATGTGCATCGGGTGCGCGTTCTCGACCCCCTGGGTCTGGGCGAAGGCCACGATCTCGAAGGTCGACACCAGCGTCGCTCCCGTCGCGGTCGCCAGAGGGATGGCATCCGCGAAGTGATCGAAATGCCCGTGCGAGCAGAGCACGTAGTCGACATCGCCCAGGTCCGCGAGGGAGAGATCGTTGGCGGGGCTCTCCTCGTACCAGGGATCGATCGAGATGCGGGTGCCGTCGTCCAGTTCGAGCAGGAAGGTGGCGTGTCCGTGATACGTCAGCTGGGCCATGATCAGGTCTCCGAATAGCTCTCCACGGGGGGACAGGCGCAGACCAGATTGCGGTCCCCGAACGCGTTGTTGACCCGGCCCACGGAGGGCCAGAACTTCGCCTCTCGGGTCCAGGGTGCCGGAAACGCGGCCTGTTCCCGGCTGTAGGCGTGATCCCACTCGCTGCTGACCACCACCGCTGCCGTGTGCGGGGCGTTCTTGAGCGCGTTGTCCTTGCGGTCGGCCAGCCCCAGCTCGATCTGCTGGATCTCCGCCCGGATCGAGACCAGCGCGTCGCAGAAGCGGTCCAGCTCTTCCCGGGACTCGCTCTCGGTGGGCTCGATCATGATCGTGCCAAACACCGGGAACGACATGGTGGGCGCGTGGTAGCCGTAATCCATGAGGCGCTTGGCCACGTCCTCGTCGGTGATCCCGGTCGCCCGCTTGAGCGGCCGCAGATCGAGGATGAACTCGTGCGCTACCCGCCCGCGCGCGCCCTTGTAGAGCACCGGGAAGTGCTTCTCCAGCCGGTTCGCCATGTAGTTGGCGTTCAGGATGGCCACCTCCGTGGCCTGGCGCGTCCCCTCGCGTCCCAGCAGCGCGATGTAGGCCCACGAGATGAGCAGGATGCTCGCGCTCCCCCACGGAGCCGCGGAGATGGACCCGATCGCCTTTTCGCCCCCCGTCCTTACCAGAGGATGGCCGGGAAGGAAGGGCGCCAGGTGCTCGGCCGCGCAGATGGGTCCCATTCCGGGACCGCCGCCGCCGTGCGGGATGGCGAACGTCTTGTGCAGGTTGATGTGGCACACGTCGGCGCCGTAGTCGCCGGGTCGCGCCAGCCCTACCTGGGCGTTCAGGTTGGCGCCGTCCAGGTAGACCTGCCCCCCGCGCTCGTGCACGATGTCGCACGCTTCGCGGATGCGCTCCTCGAAGACCCCGTGGGTGGACGGGTAGGTGACCATGAGCGCGCTCAGGCGGTCGGCGTGCCGGTCCGCCTTGGCGCGCAGGTCGTCGACATCGATGTTGCCGTCGTCGTCGCACCTGGTCACCACGACCTTCATGCCCGCCATGACCGCGCTGGCCGGGTTGGTGCCGTGCGCGGAGGAGGGGATGAGACACACGTCGCGCCCGATGTCGCCCCGGTCGCGGTGGTACGCCCGGATGACCAGCAGGCCCGCGTACTCTCCCTGGGCTCCCGAGTTGGGCTGGAGCGAAGTCGCGGCGAACCCGGACATCTCCGCCAGCCAGCGTTCCATGTCCGCCACGATGCGCTGGTACCCACGGGCCTGCTCCGGAGGTGCGAAGGGGTGGATGGCCCCGAACTCGGGCCACGACACCGGCATCATCTGCGCGGTGGCGTTCAGCTTCATGGTGCATGAGCCCAGCGGAATCATGCTCGTGGTCAGCGAGAGGTCGCGGCTCTCCAGTCGGCGGATGTAGCGCAGCATCCCGGTCTCGGAGTGGTAGCTGTTGAAGACCGGGTGGTCGAGGAACACGCTCGCCCGCTCGAGCCCCGCGGGCAGGGGCGGTGCCTCCGTCTCCCGCGCCAGCCCGTCGGCGTCGAACCCGGGCCCGTCCTCGGCCGAGAAGGCGGCGAAGAGGTCGTCGAGGTCTTCCGGCCCCACGGTCTCGTCCAGCGAGACCCCCACCCGGCCGGCGTTCTCGCGCAGATTGATGCCGCGCTCGCGGGCCCGCTCCACCACCCGGCGCGCGCTCATGCCCGCGGGTTCGATGGTCAGGGTGTCGAAGAAGACGTCGTTGACCACCCGGTGGCCAAGCCTGCGCACGCCCTCTGCCAGCACGCCCGTGAGGTTGCGCACCCGGGTGGCGATGCGCCGCAGCCCCTCCGGCCCGTGGTAGACGGCGTACATGCCCGCCATGACGGCCAGCAGCACCTGCGCGGTGCAGATGTTGGAGGTGGCCCGTTCACGGCGGATGTGCTGTTCCCGGGTCTGCAGCGCCATGCGCAGCGCGGGGTTGCCGTGGGCGTCGATGGAGACGCCGATGATCCGGCCCGGCATCTGGCGGCGCATGTTGTCGCGCGCGGCGATGAAGGCGGCGTGCGGTCCGCCGTAGCCGAGGGGCACGCCGAAGCGCTGGCTGTTGCCCACCGCGATGTCGGCGCCCATCACCCAGGGGGAGGTGAGCAGGGTGAGCGCGAGCAGGTCGGTGGCCATCACCATCAGGCCTCCGGCCGCGTGCACCGCGTCCGAGAGCGCCCGGTAGTCGCGCACGGTGCCGTCGGTGGCCGGGTACTGGACCAGCGTGCCGAACACGCTGTCGTCGAGCGTCCAGTCGCGCGGGTGCTCGACCACCACCTCGATGTCGAGCGGCTCCGCGCGGGCGCGCACCACCTCGATGGTCTGCGGGTGGCAGTCGGGGGCGACCAGGAAGCGATTGCGGCCGCGGTCGCGGGTGGACGCCAGGCAGAGCGTCATCGCTTCAGCGGCCGCGGTGGCTTCGTCCAGCAGCGACGCGTTGGCGACCGCGCAGCCCGTGAGATCCCCCACCATGGTCTGGAAGTTCAGCAGCGCCTGCAGCCGGCCCTGCGCGATCTCGGCCTGATAGGGGGTGTACTGCGTGTACCAGCCGGGGTTCTCCAGGATGTTTCGGAGAATCACGGGAGGGGTGATGGTGCCCGAATAGCCCATCCCCAGGTAGGAGCGGAACACCTGGTTGCGCGAGGCGATCTCCCGCAGCCGGCCGAGCAGCTCGTATTCGGAGATGCCCTCGGGCAGATCCAGTTCACGCCCGAAACGGATGGACTCGGGTACCGTGTCCGCGACCAGCCCGGCGAGGGAGTCGTAGCCCAGCTCCTCCAGCATCGCGCGCACATCCCGGGGCCCGGGACCGAGATGCCGTCGGGGAAAGCGGTTCTCGTGCGTGATGTCGGCCATTACCGGGGCGCTGCGCGAAGCGCGGATGCGGTGCTCCTCACCCGTCGATGTGGGACTCGTAGTCCTCGGGGCTCATCAGGCCCTCGAGCGCGTCGTCTTCCTCCGCGCGCAGCTTGATCATCCAGCCGTCCCCGTAGGGATCGCCGTTGACCAGCGCCGGATCCAGGTCGATGGCCTCGTTGACTTCGACGACCTCGCCGCCGGTGGGGCAGTAGAGGTCGCTGACCGCCTTTACCGCCTCGATGACGCCGAACACCTCCATGCGGTCGAAGTGCGTGCCCACCCTGGGCAGCTCCACGTACACGATGTCCCCCAGCTCCCCCTGTGCGTAGTCGGTGATGCCGACGACGAAGACGCTCTCCTCGTCGGTTTCCCCCACATACTCATGCTCCTCGGTGTAGTAGAGATGCTCGGGGATGTCGGACATGGGTGCTCCGGCACAAGAGGGATCGAGGGTGGATTTCGGTTCGGGACTATAGAAAGCGCGTTCCCGCCCCGTCAACCCCGGTGCCGGCGCCCCGGCACGGAAGCCGGATCGACCTCGTGCTCACGGTTCCGCAGGGGAACGCCGGGCACCCGGCGGGGGTTGTACGGCGCGCCGCCGAGCCATGGTGCTCGCGGAACCGTCCGTGGATCGGGAGGCGGTCCACGGATCGGTCCTTGTTCCGACTTCCAGCGCAGGGACGGAGTCTTTCATGCAGGCAGGCTTCCCCAACGGAATGCGTAGCCCGCTGACCTCTCTTGGCGAAGAGGAACGCTTCTTTCAGCAGGCCGTGCGAGACTTCGCGCGAAGCGAAATCGCCCCGAGGGTATCCGCCATGGACACCGGGCACGCCATGGATCCGGCGCTGATCCGCCAGCTTTTCGAGCTCGGGCTCATGGGAGTCGAGATTCCCGAACGCTTCGGGGGAGCGGGCAGTTCCTTCTTCGCGGCCGTGCTCGTGGTCGAGGAACTCTCCGCCGTGGACCCCGCGGTGGCCGTGCTGGTGGACGTCCAGAACACCCTGGTCATCAACGCGCTCCTGCGGTACGGAACCGAGGAGCAGCAGAGGCGCCATCTTCCGCGCCTGGCATCCGACACCGTCGGCGCCTACGCCCTGTCGGAGGCGGGAAGCGGGTCAGACGCCTTCGCGCTGCGATGCACCGCGGCGCGCGCGGGCGACGACTGGATCCTGAACGGCCAGAAGCTCTGGATCACCAACGGAGCCGAAGCCGGGCTCTACATCGTCTTTGCCAACGTCGATCCGGATTCGGGCCACCGCGGCATCACCGCGTTCCTGGTGGAGCGGGACACGCCGGGTCTCTCCGTGGGCAGGAGGGAGCGAAAGCTGGGGATCCGGGCGTCGTCGACGACCGAGGTGGTGCTGGACGGGTGCCGGGTTCCCGCCGGGAACCTGCTGGGAGAAGTCGGGCTCGGATACAGGATCGCGATCGCCACGCTCAACGAGGGACGCATCGGCATCGGGGCCCAGATGGTGGGGCTGGCGCAGGGCGCCCTCGACCACACGCTGCGCTATACGCGTCAGCGGGAGCAGTTCGGCCGCTCGGTCTCCGAGTTCCAGGGGGTTCAGTTTCAACTCGCGCAGATGGCCACCGACGTGGAAGCGGCCCGCCTGCTGGTGTACAATGCGGCGCGCCTGCGCGACGGCGGGTTCCCTTATATTCGACAGGCGGCGATGGCCAAGCTCTTCGCCTCGCAGGCGGCCCAGAGGGTGGCGTCGGAGTGCGTGGACCTGCACGGCGGATACGGCTTCACGAGCGAGTACCCGGTGGAGAAGCTCTATCGCGACGCCAAGATCGGTACCATTTATGAAGGGACGACCAACATGCAGCTTCAGACCATCGCGAAGCTGTTGCTGCGAGAGGCGGGAGCCTAACTTCTCCGGGTCGACCCACGACATCGAGGCAAGAACATGTTCGGTCCAGACCTGGTCTTTGTGGCGCTGCCCCTGTTCCTGGGGTTCAACGAGATTCTTCTGGCGATGGCCCTCCTGGTCCTCTTCTTCGGAGGCCGCAAGATCCCCGAGTTCGCCCGCGGGATGGGCACGGGCATCAAGAACTTCAAGCGCGGCCTGAAGGAAGGGCAGGCGGATGAGCTGCCCCAGCTCCCCGAGGGATCCGAAGAAGAAGTAGCTCCCGAATCATAGGATTCATCCACGGACTGCCGACCCGCCCCATGCAGGGAGATGTGCCGGCGGAGACCTCTCCGCTCTCCAACGTGGTGGTCGTGCTGCACGAGCCACAGAACCTGGTCAACATCGCCGGCACCGTGCGGGCGATGATGAACATGGGGCTCAACCGCCTGCGTCTGGTTCGTCCCGCCGAGTTCGATGCCTGGCGCATCACGGGCATCGCCCACCGCAGCGACCCCCTGGTCGAGCGCGCGGAGATCCACGACACCCTGGCCGACGCGCTGGCCGACACCGTCTTCGTGCTCGGAACCACCGCGCGCGCCCGGACCGCCCACCGCAACTACGGACGCCCCCGCGCACTGGCGGCCCAGGTGGTGGAGCGCGCCTCCCGCGGCACGGTAGCGGTGCTCTTCGGCCGCGAGGACCGGGGGCTCTCCAACCAGGCGCTCGACCTGTGCAACCGGGTGGCGATCGTCCCGACCCTGCCCCAGTACAAGAGCCTCAATCTCGCACAGGCGGTGCTGATCCTGGCGTACGAGATCTTCCTGGCGGCACACGACGCGGCCGAGCTGCCCCGGGGGCGGCGCGCGACCGACCCCGCCACCAGCGCGGAGCTGGAGGAGACCTACGCGGTACTCGAACGGGGCCTCGACCGCATCGATTTCTTCACCCGCCGCGCGCCCGAAGGGGTGATGCGCACCCTGCGCACGATCATCGCGCGCGCGGAGCCGGACACCCAGGAAGCGGGGATCCTGCGGGCCGTCGGCTACGAGATCCGGCGCTACGCGGAGCGCGTCGAGGGGCCGGCGGCCCGGGACGCCGTGGCCGGATCCACGGACGCGGCTGACCCGGCGGCCGCGGTTCCACCGGAGCCGGCGGGCTGACGCGCGCTGCCCGTCCGAATTCGGGACGGGATCGGCCCCAATCGACCATTCCCGCCCAGGTAGGTGTCGCGGTAGGCTCATGGGTCGCCCGTTGACCCCCAACCTGTACGGATCACGCTCTTGGGACATCGCCCCGGTTCCGAGGAGCATCCAGGCGGACGCTCGAGACCGAAACCGGCCCGGGTCCTCGGCTCCCGGCCAAGGGCGGGCCCCGGCACCCGTCTCGACGCTCGCTACGTTCGGGAGCTCGAGCTGAGGCTGCGCCGGATGGAACGGGCCGCCGAAGCCAATTGGCGCCTGGCGCTGACCGATTCGCTGACCGGTCTCCCGAATCGCCGCCACCTGGCACGCTACCTCGATCGCGTTTTGGCCCACGGTGCCGGGCGCTCGCTTTCGCTGGTCCTCTTCGACGTGGACGACTTCAAGCGCTTCAACGACCGTCATGGGTACGTTGCGGGCGACCAGGCGCTGATCGCGTTGAGCTCGGTGTTGTCGAAGGCCTGTCCGAACTCGGCAGCCCGCCTGGAGCGACGCGATTCGGCTGCCTGCCCCGCTGGCGGTCAGCACGCGGTCGAGCGTCCGGGGCCCAATGTCCGCCACCGGCGTCCCCATCATGTGGCATGCGGATGTTCGCACTTTGCGGCGCGACTGGGCGGCGACGAGTTCGTCGTCGTATTCGCGGACGAAAAGGTCGGCCGTGCCCGAGACGCCGCGGACCGCATGGCGCGGGCAGTCGCGCGACATCCGCTGCTCTCTCCGCACGCGATCACGGTCAGCTTCGGGGTCGCCGCCCTGGACGCCGGAATGCGCTGCTGGCAGGATCTCCTCGCGGCGGCGGATCGGGATCGCCGCCGTCGCCGCTCGTCCGCCTGACCGCTCCCGGCGGACCGGGGCTTTCGGTAGCTTTGGGCGTACCGCGCACGACGCGCCCCGGTCTCCCGCCCCGAGCGGGGCTCGGCCCCCCCGCCCGCCTGACCTCCGTCATGAACCAATCCCATCCGACCGGCATCGAACTCGGTGACCTGGCGCGTACGGCCGAGGAGATCGCGCGCGCCGCCGGAGAGGTTGCCCTTGGGTATTTCGGAGCCCGCATCGAGGTCGAAACCAAGGCCGACGACACCCCGGTCACCATCGCCGATCGCGAGACCGAGAGCCTGCTGCGCGCGGAGATCCAGCGGCGATTCCCCGACCACGGCATTTTCGGCGAAGAGCATGGCGAGGTGCGCCCCGGAGCCCCCGTGCGCTGGATCCTGGATCCCATCGACGGCACGAAGTCCTTCGTCCACGGAGTGCCACTGTGGGGCGTCCTCATCGGCATCGAGGTGGACGGGGAGCCCGTAGTGGGTGTCGTCCACCTCCCCGCGCTCGGGGAGACGGTGACGGCCGCCAGAGGTCTCGGATGCCGCTGGAACGGTGAGCTGTGCGCGGTTTCGCCGGAGAATCGGCTTGAGCGGAGCCTCCTTCTCACCTCGGACGAGACCGCCTTTCACGGCCATCCCGCCGAAGCCGGCTGGAGAACCCTCGCCGCCGCCGCCCGCATCACCCGCAGTTGGGGCGACTGCTACGGCCACGTCCTGGTCGCCACCGGCCGGGCTCAGGTCATGGTCGATCCCGTGCTCGCCTCCTGGGATGCGGCGCCCCTGCTGACCGTCCTCACGGAAGCGGGCGGGTGCTTCACGGACACGTCCGGCGAGCCCACCATCCACGGGCGCTCAGCGGTGTCCAGCACCCACCCCACGCTGCACGCCCGCGTGCTGGAGTTGCTGGCCACGGACTTGTAACCGCAGGCCGCCGCCGACTGCCGCTCCAGGAGGGGCCTTCAGAAGCTTCCTTCGCTCATTCGTAACCGCTGGAGTGTCAGGATTGTCTCTCCGAACTCCTCCAGGCGAATAGCCGCATACGGTCCGGGACCGCTGCGCGGGACGGCCTAACGAACGTCGGCCGTCTCCCGCGCCACTTCCAGGTCCACCATCTCCAGCTGCTCCGGCGGCTGCCATACCTGAACCACCGGGAAGGTGCTCAGGAACCAGCGCACGCTCCAGAGCAGCGGCCCCAGGAACACCAGCGTCACCAGGGCTTCCCAGAGCCCGATGGTCGGCCCTTCGAGTCGCAGCGAGGGCGCGATCAGCAGATGGTGCTCCAGCCAGAGCCCTCCGAGGATGACACATGCGAAAGAACCCAGGATGACCGGATTCATCTTGGGCCGGCGCCCGATGAGTCCCGCGAAGGGAATCACGAAGCACATGAGCACCAGGGCGAGCGAAAACCCTCCCCAAGTCTCGCCGGTCCGGTGAATGACCCACGCCTGCTCCCAGGGCAGCTTGCCGTACCAGATGACGATGTACTGGGCGAAGAAGATGTAGGTCCAGAACACGCAGAAGGCGAAGGTCAGCTTGCCCAGGTCGTGCATCTGCTGTACGCCCATCATGCCATTCAGATCCGCGTGCCTGCGCTTCAGAAGCACGACGATCAGGGCGGTCGATGCGATTCCGCCCCAGAAGCCGCCCATGAAGTACCAGGCCCCGAAGATGGTGGAGAACCAGTGGGGCTCGAGCGACATGGCGAAGTCGTAGGCCACCATGCTCATCACGGCCGCGTAGACCAGGATGAAGGCGGGGGCCAGACGGCCCATCCTGCGGGCGCTCGCGGTTTCCTCGGCTTCCTGTCCCATCCATCCCGAGGTAAGGCTCGCGCGCCAGCGCTCCCGGCCGGCGTCACCGCCGCCCTCCACCAGTCCCATGTCGGGACGGAGCGCCTGATACGCGAAGTACAGGCTCAGCCCGATCAGCAGCAGCAGCCCGGCCACGTTGCGCGCGATCAGGAACGGAATGTTCAGATACGCGGCCTTCTCCTGCACGATGGGATCCGACTCCATCGCCTCGATCCAGGGGAAGTACGACTCCCTGAGACCCAGCATGGGCAGGAAGAGGATGAACGCGATCGGCAGGTAGGCGGCGAAGGCGAAGCTGATGCGCCTCACCGACCAGTTCCACTTGGCCTTCACGATGGTGGTCACCGCGCACAGGAGCATCGCGCCCTCGGCGACGGCGAAGAAGAAGAGCCAGTTCGCCGAGTATGCCTGCTCGGCGCGCGCGGGATCGGCGGCGCGCAGCACGAAGAGCGAGATGACGCCGACGAGGAAGAGTGCCCCGCAGAACATCGAGAAGCCCCGCGAGCGATCCAGATGTCGAACCGGGATGTCGCCCGGGACGTGTATGTGGGCCATCCCGCTACTCCCCCGGGGCCGGGTTGCCCGCCTCGGCCTGCAGCTGCCGGACGTAGTTGACGATGTGCCAGCGGTCGTAGTGCGGAATCTGGTGCCCGTAGGCGGGCATCAGCCCACGCCCCACGCGAATGACGCCGTACATGTAGCCATCCGGGCGGATCGCGGTGGCCGCGCTCGAGAGGTTGAAGGCGGGGAGCATGGGATGCAGCGCCGCGATGGGAGCATTGGCGCCCACCCCGTCCACGCTGTGACACGGAGCGCAGAAGCGGTTGTAAAGCCTCTCGCCGCGTGCCAGCGATTCGGCGGTGGCCTCCACCGGGTTGATCATCTCCATCACAACTGGAGCTTCCGTGGCCACCTCGGCTTGCGTGAAGAACGGCGGCATCTCGACAGACGGGTCCGGTTGCCCCACCGAGATCTGGTCCGGACCGGCGGAGAAGTTGCCGGCCGAGAAGGGCACCGAGCCCTCCGCCGGCAGGAGTGTGTTCTCGTACGGGTCGAACGAGCGCTGGTCGCGCATGCTGCGCCCGAAGATCGCGACCATGAGGTCGTCGAAGGGCGAGCACGCGCTCACGAGCCCGGCCAGCAGGGCCAGCGCAACAATGCGAACGGGGGTGCGCGAGCGAAGTCGGTCAGCCATGGGACGGGGCCGGTTCTTCCGTGAGTTCGGCCGGATCACTCCCGTTGAGAATCCGGCGGGCTTCTTCAATGCGGTCTGCGGGTGCGCTCACATGCACTCCGAAGCGGCCGCCGCTGAACTCGGGATCGTAGACCACGGGCGGGCGCAGGCGGGGCAGCCTGGCGTTGATGAAGACGCCGATGACGGTGGAGAGCGCCCCGAGCAGCACAGCCATCTCGAAGGCGATGATGAAGTACGCCGGGATCGACACGATGGGCTTGCCGCCCGTCACCAGCGGCCAGTCCATCGATGTCCAGGTGGTGAACGCGAAGCCGGCCGCGGCGCCGGTCAGGCCGCCCACCAGCGCGAAGACGCGCACCGGACTCTGGTCGTACCCCAGCGCTTCCTCCAGATGATGCTCGGGAAGCGGGGAATAGGCGGTGATCTTCCGGAACCCCGACTTGCGCAGCGCCTTCACGGCGTCCACCGCCCCGTCGAGGTAGTCGAAGGAGGCCAGCAGGCCGGCTTGTGCGCTCATCGTGCGGCCTCCTTGCGGGCGCGGCGACGCAGCGGGGCCGGCAGCACCTCCTTGAGTTCCGCGATCGCCACCGGCGGCAGCAGCCGGGTGAAGAGCAGGAACCAGAAGCAGAACCACCCAAAGCTGCCGAGAACAATGCCCATCTCGGTGACCGAGGGACGGTACATCCCCCAGGCGAAGGGCTCGTATTCGTGTGAGAGCGAGGTGACGATGATGACGAAGCGCTCGAACCACATGCCGATGTTGACGAAGATCGAGATCACGAACAGCGCCGCGATGGAGCGCCTCACCCGCTTGAACCAGAGCAGGATGGGGACCAGCCCGTTACACACGAGCATGGTCCAGGTGGCCCACCAGTAGTCGCCGAACAAACGATTCCAGAACACGCCGCGCTCGGGGGGCTCGCCCGAGTACCAGGCCATGAAGAACTCGGTGAGGTACGCGTACAGCACGATGAGCGAGGTCAGCAGGCACAACTTGGCCAGGGCGTCGAAGTGCTTGTTGGTGAGGTAGACCTCGAGCCCGAAGAACTTCCTCATCGGCACCGCCAGGGTGATCACCATGGCGACGCCCGAGAAGATGGCGCCCGCGACGAAGTAGGGGGCGAAGATGGTGGCGTGCCAGCCGGGCACGATGCCCATGGCGAAGTCCCACGACACCACCGAGTGCACCGAGAGCACCAGCGGCGTAGCCAGCGCGGCCAGGAAGATGTAGGCCTTGCCGAAGTGGTGCCATTCCCTGTCGGTGCCGCGCCATCCCAGCGAAACGACGCTGTAAAACTTCTTGCGCAGCCCGCGGGCCTGATCGCGCGCCGCCGCCAGGTCCGGAATCGTCCCCAGGTAGAAGAAGATGGCGGACACGGTGAAGTAGGTCGTCACCGCAAAGACGTCCCACACCAGTGGGGACTTGAAGTTGGGCCAGAGGAAGCGCGAGTTGGGGTAGGGGATGAGCCAGTACGCGTGCCAGACGCGGCCCACGTGAATCAGCGGGAAGAGGCCGGCGGTCATGACCGCGAACACCGTCATCGCCTCCGCGAGCCGGTAGACCGACTGCCGCCAGGGCGCGCGGAAGAGGAACAGGATGGCGGAGATGAGCGTGCCTGAGTGGGCAATGCCGACCCAGAACACGAAGGTGGTGATGTAGGCGCCCCAGCCGATGGGGGAGTTCAGTCCCGACAGGCCGATGCCGTTGATGATCTGGTTCGCCCACGAGCCGGCGAACACCGCCAGCCCCAGCGAAGCCAGCCCGAACAGGATCCACCAGCCGCGCCCGGGACGCCCCAGAATCTTGAGGACGTCTTCGTTGACCTGCTGGTAGGACCCGACATCCGGGTGGGCTACCGCGCCGCGGGGTGCTTCCGTCGCTGTCGCCATCCTTCTCCTGGGCGCGTCTCCGCCGGCCAGCGGGCCGGAAGGCGCCCTGCTTCTAGTGTCCGGCCGCCGCCGGCTCGTGGAACGTCACCTTCCGCTGGTAGGTGACCGCCGGTTGCGTGTTGATCAGATCGTCGAGCACCCGGTACGAGCGCTCGTTCGCGGTGACCTGGGCCACGCGCGAGTTGGGATCCCGAATGTTGCCGAAGACGATGGCCTCGGCCGGGCAGCTCTGCTGGCACGCCGGGACGACTTCACCGTCGGGGATCGCGCGTCCCTCGAGCACCGCCCGGTTCTCCACCTCGCGAATCCGCTGAACGCAGAAGCTGCACTTCTCCATGACGCCCTCGCCCCGCACGGTGACATCGGGGTTGTACTGCCAGTTGAGGGGCTCGGGGACGTCCGAGTACTCGAACCAGTTGAAGACGCGCACCTTGTAGGGGCAGTTGTTGGCGCAGTAGCGCGTGCCCACGCACCGGTTGTAGATCTGGGCGTTCAGTCCATCCGGGGTGTGGTAGGCCGCGAATACCGGGCAGACGGGCTCGCACGGGGCGTTGCCGCAGTGCTGGCAGAGCATGGGGGTGAAGCGCACGTCCACCGGGCCCGCGTGGGACGCGTCCACCGTCTCGAAGTAGTTCTCGATGCGCATCCAGTGGATGTCCCGGCCCATGAGGAGCTGCTCCTCACCGACTACGGGCACGTTGTTCTCGGCCTGGCAGGCGGTCACGCAGGCGCTGCATCCGGTGCATTTGTCCAGATCGATGGCCATCGCCCAGCGGGGGGTGCTCTCCGGATCCGCGTATTCGCCGTGCTGGGCGCCGGGGAGGGGGAAGTCCTCCGGGCGGCCCTCGGTGGGCACGGGGATGAATCCCCCGACCTCCTGGAGTTCGGCCAGCGCGTGTTCGTCGTGTTCCTCCTCGGCGTGGCCGATGTCGGCGAGCGCGATGGCGGGCGCGATGTTCCGGTCTTCCTGGGTATGCGCCGAGCCGTGGATGCTCGCCAGCTTGCGCCACTCCCCGGTGGCCTCGACCGTGACCCGGGTGGCAAGGTGGACCATCCCGCCGGAGGGCTGTTCGGCCTCGGCCGGGAGCAGCGTCATGGGGTTCACCCCGTTGCCGTCCGCGTAGCGGCCGTAGCCGGTGTGCCCCCCGCCCATCGCGATCGCGGCGATGTCCTCGCGCACGCCCGCATACGGCCAAACCGGCAGCTCCACCTGCCCGTGCGGCGACGCCACGCGCACGACATCGCCTTCGCGAAGTCCGTGTCGCTCGGCCGTGGCCGGATGCAGCTCCACCCAGGAGTGCCAGGTGATCTTGCTGACCGGGTCGGGAAGCTCCTGCATCCATGACCGGTTGGCCTGCTTTCCGTCTCCGAAGCGGGCCGAAGGGTACACGACTAGGGCCAGCCCGTCCTGGTCGCCGTCCAGGGCGGGCGCGTCGAACCCGACGGCGGGATCGGGGGCAAGCAGCTCCGCGGGGCTCTCTTCCTCGCCGGTCTCGGAGAAGACCACGCCCCGGCGCAGGGCTTCGCGCCAGAAGCCGTCGAAGTCGTCGTCTCCCGCCAGCCCCATCTCCTGCCAGCGGGCGCGTACATACGCCTGGAAGTCGGCGGCGCCCAGGTCCTGGCCGAGAGCGTTTGCCGCGGAGAGGAGCACGTCCCCGGTGGCGCGAGCGTCGAAGAGGGGGACCGGCCTCATGACCGGCTGTTGCACCGCGTGCATGCCCGGGCGCGGGTGGGAATCTCCCCACGACTCAAGCGGATGCGTGTCGGGAAGCACCAGGTCGGCGAGGTGCGCGGTCTCGTCGAGCGCGGAGGCGAACGACACCTTGAACGGCACCGCCCCAAGCGCGTCCGCGAAGCCCGCGGCGGGCGGGAGCGAATAGGCCGGGTTGGCGTCGTGCACGAGCGCAACCGCGACTTCCCCGGCCCGCATCGAGCCCATGGCGGACTCGAGCGACGCGTAAGACGAAGACGCGGCGGCCTGGTCCGGCGCGGCAAGGTGTACGGAGCGGCCGATGTTGCCCGCGACGTGGTTGAGCACCAGCACTGCCAGGTTCGCCCCGGTGGCGCCGCGGTGCTGTCCGCTCACGCCCGGACCCAGGGCCAGCCCGGGACCTTCGGCCACGAAGCGCCGGGCCAGGTCCGCGATCTCTTCGGTCGAGAGCCCCGATGCGTCCGCCGCCGCGTTCAGGTCGAAGCTGCCCAGCAGCTCGCCGTACGGGCCCGCGTCGGCCCCGTCGGCCGCGATCACCGCGGCCATGGCGAGCGCGACAGCCGCCTCCGATCCGGGGCGGACGGGGAACCACTCGTCGGCGTTCTGACCGGTCAGCGAGAGCCTGGGCGCCACGAACACGAAGCGTCCCTTGGAAGCTACCTGGTCGATGGCGCTGGTGCGCGCGAAGCCTCGCCCATACGCCGTGGGCGAAAGCCAGGTCTCCAGGAAGTCGGCGCCGAAGGAGAGCACGAAGCGGGCTGCTTCAAAGTCATAGGCGGGAACCACATCGCGCCCGAAGGCGATTCGCGCCGCCTCGCGCAGCGGAGCTTCCGACAGCGCCTCGTATTCGACGCGCGTACCGCCGGTAACCTCTGCAAAGCGATCGAAGAGGTGACCAAGCGCCCCTCCGGCGCTCCCGGTGACCAGCAACACGTTCCCGCCCGCGGCGCCCAGCCGCTCGACGAGCTGCGCCTCGGCGTCCTCCCAGCTGATGGGCGCAAAGCCGTCTCCGGCGCGCATCATCGGGCCCGTGAGGCGGTCGGGGTTGTAGAGCCCCTGCAGCGCCGAGTGCCCGCGCGCGCACAGCGCGCCTCCCGAGACGGGATGCTGCGGATTGCCCTCGATCTTTACCGCGCGTCCCTCGCGGGTTCGCACCCAGACGCCGCAGCCCGCCGGGCATTCGCCGCACACCGACGCATACCAGGTCGCGACCCCCGGCGTGATCTCCTCGGGGGGGACCACGTACGGGAGGAGCTTTTCCACGTTGTCCGTGGAGCAGCCGAACATGGTGGCCCCGGCTCCGGATGCGCCGACCACCCGCAGGAAGTCCCGGCGTTGGATGCCGCCGCTCATGTGCTCTCGCTTCTCACTGGGTCCCGCCTCTGGTCATGGGCCTGGATTCTCGTTTCCGGCGGTTGTGGCTGCTCCCGATTCCGGCTCGCTCAGTAGTGACAGACCGCGCAGTCCCGGGAGACCTCCCGCTCCACGTGACACTGCACGCACCATCCCATGGAGAGCGGCTGGTTCACCGCCTCGATGACGGCCATCTCCTGAACCGGGCCGTGGCACTCCTGGCACTGGACCCGGGGCTCGCCGGACTCATCGGGCGCCACATGCCGCATGTGGGGGAAGCGCACGTGGTCCGAGACCTTGTAGATGCGCACCCACGGGATGGCTTCCTGGCGCAGGGCATAGTCGCGCACCTTCGCCACTTCCTCCGGGTTGTTGCGTCCCTGGACAACCAGGTGGCAGCCCTGGCAGGTGGCCACCGGGGGGATGCCTGCGTCGACGGAGCGCTCCGCGGAGAAGTGGCAGTACTGGCAGTCCATGCCGAATTCGTCGGCGTGGATGTCGTGGGGAAACGCGATGGGTTGCGCCAGCGGATCAGGTTCGGCCACCGCCATTTCAGCGGCGGTATCCGGGGTCTCCTGAGGGGTGTCGCTCTCCTGAACGAAGGCGAGGGCGCCGAGCGCTGCGACGACTCCTGCCAGAACGGCGGTCCGCTGTCCCTTCATGAAACGCGCGGTTCCTTGGCGGGTGGAGGTTGCGGGAATGGTTCGCGCCGTTCGCATCCGGCGGCGACGGAGACACGCGACCCATGTGGATCGGGCCGCAAGTTAGGGGCAGCGGTGGCGAGCGTCAACGGAACGGTGTGAACGGGAGTACCGTATGAAACCCGGGGGCCGGAGTTCGCGAACATCGATTGGGGGAGAAACCGACCCATCCCTGCCAGGAGGCTGCCAGGATGACCGCGTCACAATACCGGAACCCCCGGCGATGCAGCTGCGGGAAGGCGCTCGCAGCGGCGTCCTTTTCTGATTCGGGACGCTGGATTTCCGAGCCCACGGATGATAATGTAAGCAACCATGATCGACCCTGTGGTTCCCTCCGACCTGAGGCCCATGCCGGGCCAGCATCTCGCCACCATCACGTACCAGAACCGCATCTGGGACGTCTATCTGGAGTTCGAGGGCAAGCGCTCCACGAGCGGCGAGCCGTGCCGCGCGAAGCTCGTCTATTCGCCGGCGGACGGAGAGTCCGGGGACGCGGCGCAGACCGCGGCCATCTTCGTCGAAGAGACATACGAGCTCGCTGTGGAAAAGGCGCGGAGCTTCAGGCGCCACCAACTGGAAGCGCTGCTTCGGTCCATTCTTCCCTGACGGTTGCGGGCCGGCCCCCTTTGGGGCCCCGCAGACTCTTGGCTTCGATGGTATGGGCACTGGTCCTGTCCGTACCCGTACCGGCTTCGGTTTTCGCGATTCCCGTCCGGGCCGCAGCGTCTGCCCCCCAGGAGCAGCCTTCCCGGGAAGCCGCTCTCCCGCGCGCGGTCGTCCAAGCCGCGACCCTGCTCGAAGCCGGGGACACGACCGCCGCGCTGGGGCTGTTGCGCGCTGCCCGCGAGCAGGACGACCGGGATCCCCACATCGCCTTCGCCCTGGGCAGGCTGCTGGCCCGCACCGCGCCTCTGGAGGAGCTCGACTTCAGGCAGCGGATGGAAGCGGAAGCGCTGCTGGAAGAGGCGTACGAGGGACTCCACGAGGACGCAGGCGTGCTGTTGGAGATGGCCCTCCTGAAGCGGCGCCAGTTCATGCGTGTGGACGCGCGCAGAATACTCGAACGCACGGTGCAGTCGGAAGGCAGCCGCGCCGTGGAGCCACAGGTCCTGGCCCGGTCGCACTTTGTGCTGGCGCGCATCCTCACCGAGGAAATGGAGGACTTCGAGCACCTGGTCTTCCTGCCCTCCGGGTGGCGGCGGGACGGGTCGCCGGGGACGGACGAGTTCGCGGGATCGACGCGTTGTCCCGCAGGGGTCCAGGCCTTCTGCCTCAACTACACGGAACCCCGCACCTTCAACCGCCAGCTGGCGGGCGCGGGCCGCGCCAGCGAAAGGGACGTGGACTACCCGCCGCGCATCGAAGCTCACTATCGAGCTGCTCTGTCGCACGTGCCGGACCACCCGCAGGCCGCCCGCGGACTGCTCGCGCTGCTCCACCGCCAGGGCCGTTTCGAGGACATGGCTGCCGAGGCCCGGCGCCTGGCGGAGGTGAACCCCGACGACCCCTATGCGCACATCTTCCTGGGGCTGGCGTTCTACGAGTCGATGCAGTGGACCGCCGCCCGAGACGCCTTCGACACCGGCCTCGCCCTCATGCCTTCGGCGGAACGAGCGCCCTACGACAACATTTCCTACCTGCTCGATCGGGAAGACAGGACCTCGTATCAGCAGCTGGAAGCGGAGGAGGCGCGGGAATACGAGCGCATCCTGTGGGCCAAGTCCGACCCGCTCTTTCTCGTACCGGAGAACGAGCGGCTGATGGAGCATGTGGCGCGCGTCACCTACGCGGAGTTGGCCTTCGGAGACCCCGAGCGGCGCCTGCCGGGATGGAGCAGCGACCGGGGTGAGGTCTTTATCCGCTACGGCATGCCTCCCAACATCTGGATGCTGCGGCAGGATGGCAGCGGCACGGCGGGCTCCACCCGACGGTGGATCTTCTGGAACTACCGACCAGAGGTGCCCAGCTTCGTCTTCAACCGCCGGGTCGGGTACAACAGGGTCGATTTCGACTTCTCCGCCAACACGCAGATGTACCTGCGCAACGTCAGCGAAACCGAAGCCACCACCACCTTCGAGAGCCGGGCCGTCAACCGCTGGACGGAGATCCCCGCGCAGATCGCCCGCTTCCGGGGCGCGGCGCCCGGGCAGGTGGAGGTGCTGGCCTTCCTGCGCGCCGAACCGGACTCCTTCAATCTGTTCGAGGGCGACTCGGTGCGCGTCGGCATGTTCATTTTCAACCGGAGCTACGAGGACTCCGCCAGCCTGGCGCACGCGGTGAGGGCCGACGACACTGGCAACGTTCTGTTCACCTTCGAGCTGCCCCGCGGCACCTTCGAGTACTCGCTCGAGGGACTGGCGGAGGATTCCCGGGTGGCCGCGCGCAACCGGGGGACGATCTCCGCCGTTCCGGTACCGCGCGTGGGATTGTCCACCTCCGACCTGGTTCTGGCCGGGGGCGTGATACCGCGCGTCGAGCAGCCGGGCGGATGGCGCGACTTCGCCATCGGCGCCTCGCGCGATCTGGTCTTCGAACCGGACGACGACATCCACGTCTACCTGGAGGTCTACGGGCTGACCACCGACTTCATGGGTTCGGCGGAGTACACGGTGGAAGTCACGCTGCAGGACGCGGAACGGCGCAGCGTGGGCGCGCGCCTGCTGCGCTCGCTGGGCAGCCTCATCGGTGGCCCGGAGGGCGAGCTGACCGTCCGCTTCGTGCGCAATGTCGAGCCCGTGGACGGGGTGGTGCCCGAGTACTTCTCGGTCTCGCCGGAAGAAGCCGGGGAGGGAGCGCATCGGTTGATGATCGCCATCACCGACCGGACCACCGGCGCCCCGGTCACCGTGGAGCGCGAGCTCACCATTAGCAGGCCCGAGGGCGACCCGCGGTAACGGCGATCAGGGCTGTGACCTGAAGCCCTGTGCAAAGGTCTTGCGTTCTCTCTAAATTGAAGATAGGCCTGCAGCAACTCTCCGGCCCCGGACTCCGCCCGCGGGGCCGTGCTCGGTCAGGCCATACGACGGAAAATCACTTCCGGTTTTGATTCGATTCCAACCACAGGGAAAGCCATGGCCATCTATCGCTCGCTGTACTACGGCGACGTTGTCGTGGGAGTTGGGGGCAGGATTACCATCCCCCAGGAAATGCGCGACTCGCTCGGCATCGTGGAGGGGGACATGCTGAGAGTGAGGGTGGAGGCTTCGAACGGGTCGCGTCAGCTGGTTGTCTGGCGCTCGGAGGAACAGCCGAACGACGATTAGGCTGGCAGAGCAGGCCTGCTACTCCGCCTCCCAGTCGACCCAGCGGACGAGCGCCCGCAGGGGGTCGCCGCCGTCGTGGTGCCACCAAGCGGGTGGCCACGCCATGCGCCGTAGCGGGGTCACCCGGCTGACGCCCGCCCTTCCCAGCTGCTCGACCAGGGAGGGCGCGCGCTCTCCGGCCCCGCACAGCCCGGCGGTCTGCAGAAATGGGCGCAACCCGGCGAGCAGGCCGGCGACCCGATCGAGGTCGGGGACGGGCTTGACCCAGGTGAAGCGGCCCAGACAGGACGGCGCGAAGGCCGGGTCGGGGTCGTAGACCACCGTCCACTCCACGCCCGCCGGGCGGAAGACGCGCGCACCCCCGCCGGCCGCCTGCTTCAGCTCCCATGTGCCGCGCAGCTGCTGCACCTGCGACGCGACCTCCGGGGGGGTGGGACCGGCGGGGAGGTCCCGTTCGGCCGCGGCCATGGCGGATGCCAGGCGGGCGGCCCACTCGGCAGGGGTGACCGCGCCCCCCTCCTCCACCCAGAAGAGGTGGGGGGAGACGCAACCCCGCTGGTCGAAGGCGGCCACGGCGCGCGCGGCGGCCCGGGCGGCCTGGTCGGCCCGCCCGCCGGCCAGCGCCTCCCGGCCCACCAGGGCGACCCCCACCCGGTGAGCGTACGCCACGAGGGGGGTGGTCGCGGGGAGGCGGGCGCGCATGGCCTCCACCGTGTCGGCGCCGCCGTACACCACCACCAGGTCGGCGCGCGCCAGCACTTCCGCCTCGACCGCGCCGGCGCCTCCGGGCCAGTAGAGCACGGCCAGGGCGGCCGCCAGTTCCGGGTCGCACTCGGCCAGGGCGCGGGCGTAAAGCACGGGCAGCACCGCGTCGTACAGGCCGGGTTTGAGCAGCACGGGCGAGCGCGAGAGAAGCGCCCGCGCCACCCCGCCCACCGATACCCCGGCCACGTTGCCCGCGCCCAGCTGAACGACCAGGCGGTGGCCGAACGCCCGCACCCGCGACCTGCCGGGCCCCGGCCGGAAGTCGTCCAGCACGCCCGGGTCGGGAAACTGCGCGCGCACCAGCCGTGCGAGGCGGTCCGCGGTCCAGTCGCGCGCCATCCCGTCCAGGACCTCCCGCGCCATGGCGGGAGAGAGCCCGGCGGCGGCGGGCAGGAGGTCGAGCGCCTCCTGCCGGATCGGGTCGGCGGGGTCGAGGAAGCGCGCCCCGGCGCAGCCCAGCGACTCCACCAGCGCGTCGGTGCGGCGCTCGTGCAGGCGGGCGCCCGCGTCGATCAGGTGGTCGCACAGGCGGCGCGCGAACGCGGGGTCGGGGGTGGGGAAGCGGAGTCGCAGGTCGTCGCTCACGGGCGCGGTGGAGAATGCCCGGGGCGCGTCCGCTGCGGGCGCTGCTTCCGGGTCGTCTGCCCTGGTCGCGGGGGGTGGGGCGGGGGGGGTGGCCCCGGCCTCCCCTGCCGGCGCCGCGTCCGCCGCCGCGGCTGCTCGGCTGCCCGGCAGTCCGGGCGGCAGCCACCAGGCCGGGAAGGTCCTCATCGTCGCGGCCCGCGGACGGCGGTCATGAGGTCGTCCATCGCCAGCGAGCACCCGCGCGGTTCCGCGCCGGGGTTCCGGCCCAGCACGCGGAAGCCGTCCCCTTCGGCCTCCGGAGGCTCCACGCCCAGATCCTCGGTGAGGAGGCAGCACACCGATCCCAGGTTGGCGAGATCGAAGTGGCAGAGCAGCCCCTCGCGGCCCGGAGGAAGTGCCTCGAGCGTCGCCGGGTCGAGCACCCGCGTGCGCACCCACGGCGGTGGGCGATGCAGGCGGGCTCCCCCCGCGAGCACGGGCTCGTAGAACTGCGAAAGCAGCTCCGTCATCCCGTATTCGTTCACGATCCAGGCGGGCGGAATGCCGAGTCGGGTGTGGATGGCCTCGTAGAGTTCCTCCCGGGGAACGGTGCGGGCACGTCCCTTGAACCCTCCCGTCTCCATGACCCGCGAGCCGGGCGGCAACCGAAAGCGGATCCCGTTCGCGGCGAGGCCGTCCAGCAGGTGCACGAAGGCAAAGGCGGTCCCGACCACCAGTACCGGATCTCCCGCGTCCTCGGCCTCGCGAAGGGCGGATCGCAGCCCGCGTTCGTCGAGCCTTCCCTCCTTGTCCACGAAGTAGCCGGTTTCGGGCGCGAGTTCGTCTTCCACGACCCCGATCATGTGGCTGAGCGAAGAATCCGGGACCTCACGCGGAGATGGAATCAGCGAGATCATCGGGAGGCGTGCGCCGTCGGGAAGCAGATGCGCCTTGAAGTTGGGGAGCAGCGAGGCGTGATAGAGCGACAGGTCCGGGACGCGGTGTACTCCGCGCTTCGCCCCGGCGCTCGTGGTGCCGCTGGTGTGGAAGATCGCCTCGGCGGGCCCGCTGGAGACCAGGGCGCGCTCCCGGAATGCGCGGGCGGGCACCGGAGGAATGTCGCGCCACGAGGACCACGACCCCGGCCGGACCCCGCGCGCCTCGCAGAAGCGCGCGAATATCGGGTTGCGTTCCCACTGGTGTTCAAGGACTCGGCGCGCGAGGCCGTCGAAGACCGCGTCGGGCACGGGCGCCGCAAATCCCGCTTCCATGACGGCGATCAGGTCGTCACGGAGCCGGTGGCCGTTCATCCATCCCGGGCGGAGGCCCGTCGAATTCGTCCGGGCTCCAGTCCTCCCGCCACCAGAATCTTGTGCTGGAGCCGGCGGGATTCCTCGTCCACGAACTCCACCAGCTGGTCGATCCGCCCCCTCGCTTCGTCATAGGCGTGTGCCGGCAAATCGTCGCCCTCGGCTCTGGCGAGCGCCGCTTCCAGCGCGCCGATTTCCCGGTGCGCCTTCTCCAGCGCCCTCCGCAGTCGATTCGCGGCTCTGCGCGCTTCCGCTTCAGCCTGTGCCATCTTCGACGCTCCTCGAGGATGTGGAAGGTGCTCCAACGGTACGCTCCAGCGGCGCCGGCGTTCCCGCGCCGGGTGGCCATCCCCGGGAGGGCCCCTGCGCGGGCGTATGCGCAATCAAATCGGGCGTCCGCCTCTGGAGTTATAGGTTCGGAGCGTAGATGTTTCTCGTGCCGCAGCCGAAGAATCCGACGATGTGAAGAAGATGTCCGAGAACGAAGCACGCTCCGCCGGAGGCGGGGTGGCCAGCGAAGGTGAAGCCGTCGACCTGGCGATCGTGGGTGCGGGCCCCTGCGGCCTGGCGGCGGCGAGCGCAGCCCGGGTGGGAGGGGTTTCGGCGACGGTCTTCGACCGCGGATTCATCACCGAATCCATCATCCATTATCCGCCCTACATGACCTTCTTCTCCACGGCGGAGAAGCTGGAGATCGAGGGCGTGCCCTTCATCCTGGCGTCCGGCAAGCCGTCGCGCCGCGATGCGCTCGTCTACTACCGGCGTGTGGTGCGGCATTTCGGACTGGATGTCCGCCAGCACGAAGAGGTGATGGCGATTGAAGGCGGGCGCGGCGATTTCCTGCTGCGCACGCGCCGCCGTGATGGCACCCGCGCCAGCCAGCGCGCCCGCGCCGTGGTGATCGCCACCGGGAGCTTCCACGAACCCAACTACCTGGACGTTCCGGGAGAGGACCTGCCCAAGGTGCACCACTACTACCGAGAGCCGGATCCCTACTACGACCAGGACGTGCTCGTGGTGGGTGGGCGCAACTCCGCCGTGGAGGCCGCGCTGGAGCTCTTCCGGGCCCATGCGCGGGTCACCCTGGTCCACATCTTCGACGGCATCGACCAGGGCGTGAAGCCGTGGGTGGTGCCGGACATCACCAACCGGATCAAGTTCGGGGAGGTCGCCACGCACTTCACGACGCGGGTCGCGGAGATCCGGCAGCGCAGCGTCGTATTGGAGCATCTGGAAACGGGCGAGATCACCGAGCTCGCCAACGACTGGGTCTTCGCGATGACCGGCTGGCGGGCTTCACCGGCGCTTCTGGAGAGCGTGGGGGTCGAAATCGATGGGGAAACCGGCATTCCCGGCCACGACAGCGCCACCATGGAGACCAACACCCCCGGCATCTACATCGCGGGGGTGCTCGCCGCCGGCCACGACGCCAACAAGATCTTCATCGAGAACGGGCGCTTCCACGGTGGCCTGATCGTGGACCACTTCAAGGCGTCGCGGAACCGCTGACCGTTGGATGAGGGGGTGGCTCCTCGTGACGAGGCCATCCGCCACCTGAGGCGGGGCTGCTTCGCCGGGGCAGATCCCGGCTTTGCGGAGGGCGCGGGCGCCGCCCGCTGAGGTGGAAGGTCGGCCCGAGGGCCCCTGTCAGCTCAGGTCGCCTGGCTGAAGCTCCCAGCCGTCGTGCCCGAGCGCGCGCACCGCGACCACAGGCCCGTCCGGGCTCCCTAGCCGAACTTCGGCGGGGGGGACGACTTCCCGCCGCACGAATCCCAGCGCGATGGTCTGTCCGAAGGCGGGTGACATGGCCACGCTGGTGACGTGCCCGACCGGTTTGGCCCGCGCTCCCGTGTACAGGGGCGTCGCCGGCGCGGGGGTGGAGGCATCGCCGAGCAGGAGGCCGCGCAGGTGCCGGTTGACGTGGCCGCGGTCGCGGATGCGCACGATCACTTCCTGCCCCGTATAGCAGCCCTTGCCGTGGTCGATGGCGCGCGCGTCGATGCCCGCTTCGGTGGGGATGGTGCGGTCGTCCATGTCCAAGCCGAACTCGGGCCGGCCCGCCTCGATGCGCAGCGTGTCGAAGACGCCCATGCCGGTGGGCGCCGCGCCCAGCCGAACCAGCGCCGGGCCCAGCCGTGCGAGCGCGGCCCCGTCGCCCAGGACGTCGAAGGCGGCGAGGCGGACCTCGCTCAGGCGCGCGATCAGGAGGCCGTCCGGTGGCGGGCCGGTCAGCAGGCAGCCGTCCTGCCCGAGGGCGGCGACTTCACCGTCGGCGATCTCGAGGGCGGTCTCCAGCAGGCCGGCTGCGTCCGGGCCGACTACGGTGAGGGTGCCGGTCGCCTCGGTGACGTCGTCGACGAAGACGAACCGGGGCGGCAGGAACTTGCGCAGATGGGCGAGGAGGGGTTCGTGTCCGGCGCTCGGCAGGTGCAGCCAGAGGCCGTGGCGGCCCTCGTCCGTGCCCCGCCAGGCGACGACCAGGTCGGTGACCATCCGCCCCTTGGGGATGAGCACGGCGCTGTAGGCCGTGCGCCCCGCGAGCAGCCCGGAGGCGGTCGGCTCGGGGGGCGACGGTACGCTGCTGGTGATCACGCCGCCGAGCATGCGCACCGGCGCCCGGCCCGAGACCGCCAGCCGGCTGCGGTGCGAACGATCGAGTACGGCAGCGGAGCCCACCGCGGCCTGGTACTCCAGGTCGGGTCGGCCGAAGTGACGGGCCGTCGGCCGCCCGTGGTGCCGGCCCATCACGGCGCCGGGCGCGACCTCGAGGGGCGGGGAGGTCAGTGCGTCGCGACCTCGGGCGCGGAGGACGAGCCGCCAGAGGCGAGCAGCGCCATCGGATCGGCCGCATCGACCGGATCCGCATCGGATGCCAGCCCGCCCGCGAACGCCACCCGGGCGACGTCGTCGAGACCGGCAACCAGGTGCAGCACCAGGTCGGCGCGCACCGCGTCGGAGAGGTCTTCCAGGTCGGCGTGGTTGTCGGCGGGGAGCACGATCTCGTGGATGCCGGCGCGCACGGCGCCCAGAATCTTTTCCTTCAGGCCGCCGATGGGGAGCACCCGTCCCGTCAGCGTCAGCTCGCCGGTCATGGCCACGTCGCGCCTCACCGGCCGTCCCGACAGCGCCGAGATCAGCGCGGTCGCCATCGTGATCCCGGCCGACGGACCATCCTTCGGCACCGCCCCCGCGGGCACGTGGATGTGCACTTCCTTGTCCAGCACGTCATCGACCGACATCCCGAGGCTCTGGTGATGGCTGCGGGCATAGGTCAGCGCCGCTCGCCCCGATTCCTTCATCACGTCGCCCAGTTGTCCGGTGAGCACCAGCTTGCCGTCGCCCGGCATGACGCTGGCCTCCACGAACATGATGTCCCCGCCGGTGGGCGTGTAGAACATTCCGGTGGCCACGCCCACCCGGTCCTCCTCCGCCATGACCTCGGGATGCACCCGGGGGCGGCCCAGCAGTTCGCGCACCACCTCGCGATCCACGGCCACCTGTTCGCTTCCCCCGCCCGCGATCCTGCGCGCGACCTTGCGCGCCAGCTTTCCGATCTCGCGTTCCAGCTGACGAACCCCGGCCTCGCGGGTGTACTCGCTGATCACGTTGAGGATCGCCTCGCCTCCCAGCTCCATCTCCTCTTCGCGCAGCCCGTTCTCTTCAAGCTGCCGGGGCAGCAGGTAGCGCCGGGCGATCTCCAGCTTTTCCTGCTCGGTGTATCCGCTGAAGTCGACGCGCTCCATGCGGTCGAGCAGCGGCGGCGGGATGCGGTCCCAGTAGTTCGCCGTGGCGACGAACAGCACCTCGGAAAGGTCGAAGGGGATGCCCAGGTAGTGGTCGGTGAAGGTCCAGTTCTGGGCCCGGTCCAGCACCTCGAGCAACGCGGCGCTGGGGTCGCCCTGGAAGGAGACGCCCAGCTTGTCGACCTCGTCGAGCAGGAACACGGGGTTCTTCGACTTGACCTGGCGCATTCCCTGGATGATGCGGCCCGGCATGGCGCCCACGTAGGTCCGCCGGTGGCCCCGGATATCCGCCTCGTCGCGTGCCCCCCCCAGCGAGATGCGCACGTACTTGCGGCCGATCGCGCGGGCGATGGACTGCGCGATGCTGGTCTTGCCGACGCCGGGTGGGCCCACGAAGAGCAGGATGGGTCCAAGGCCGCTCGAAGCGGGCGACGGGATGGCCGGCTCCTCGTCCGCGCGGGATCCGTTCTGGGCGGCGCCGACTTCGGCCTCCTGTGCGGCTTCTTCGTCCTCCGCGTCCTCGTCTTCCGCGTCCTCGGCCTCCAGAGCCCGCTCCGCCTGCAGCTTGCGCACCGCGAGGAACTCGAGAATGCGGTCCTTCACATCCTCCAGCCCGTAGTGGTCTTCCGCGAGCACGTCCCCGGCCGCTTCCAGGTCGATCTTGTCTTCCGTACGATCATCCCAGGGGAGTTCCGTGATCCACTCCAGGTAGGTGCGGATCACCTGGTATTCCGCCGATTGCGGGTTGGTCCGCCGCAGGCGCTTGAGCTCCCGTTCGACCTCGGAGCGGGCATCTTCGGTGAGTCGCAGCGCCTGGATCCGTTCACGCAGGTCGTCCGCCTCGGCCTTTTCGTCCTCGTCTCCCAGCTCGCGCCGGATCTGCTTCATCTGCTCCCGCAGGAGCATCTCGCGCTGGCGCTCTCCCAGCTCCTCCTGCACCCGGGCCTGGATTTCCTCCTGCGCGGTGAGTCGCACCAGTTCCCGCTCCACCGCCACCAGCGCCTGGCGCATGCGGTCTTCGTCGTCGAGCACCTCCAGCAGCCGCTGCTTCTCCGCGGTCTCGAGGTCCAGGTAGAATGCCACCAGATCTGCGAAGGCGCCCGGCTCGTCCACGCCCTGGATGAGCTGGTTGAGAGACTCGGCAGGGACGCCGCGCCGGGTCCCGAGGCCGGCCGCGCGGTCGCGCAATTCGCGGTCCAGGGCCTGGAAGGCGGGATCCTGCTCGCTGCGCGGCGGAATTCGCTCGAGGTCCATGATGACGCCGGCGAGCATCGCCTTGCCGCGCTTCTCGTAGGAGAGCACCTGCGCCCGCCTGTCTCCCTGCACCAGGAGCTGGATTCCGGCCCGCACGCGGTGGGTCTGAATGATGCGCACCACCGTGCCCACCTCGTACAGCCCCTCGGGGGTTGGCTTGTCGACGTTCTCCCGCTGGGCCACGGCGAGGAGCTTGCGGTCCCCCTCAAGGGCAGCCTGCACGGCCTCGATGGTACCGGGCCGGCCGGCCGATATGGGCACCGCTACGCCCGGGTACACGACCGTGTCCCGCAGCGGAAGGACGGGCAGTCTGTAACGTTCACCCACGGATCCGACTCCTTATCGTTTTCCTGGTGAGACGGGTTGTCTGCCCCGCGAAGCCGGCCATACCTGCGACCCGCGACGCGAATGACCTGTCAGAAAGGCAGATCGCCACGACTTCCAGGCGGTTTGCTCGCCTTCCATGTCAGACGAAATGGATGGTGTCGGGCCCAGATGCACGAATCGGGCCTGACATAATGGCCGACCCGACGTGGCCGAGTCTGCCATTTTGGCAGACGGCCCTCCGCAGCGGGAGGCTGGCAGGCTCCGTTCGCTCCCTCTAGCTTGGCGCGGCACGCGCGTTTGCGCCAGCCGAACGAAGCTCCCGAAGGGACCCATGCGCCCACACAAAGACCGGAAGAAACAGCCGTGACCGGCCGATCCACCATCTACGCGCCCAGGAGCGTCGCCGCCACCAGCCAGCCGCTCGCCAGCTGGGCGGCGCTCTCGGTGATGGAACGGGGCGGCAACGCGGTCGATGCGGCGGTGGCCGCCGCCGCCATGCTGAACGTGGTGGAACCGCACATGACCGGGATGGGCGGCGACATGTTCGCGCTGCTCTGGTCGGCGGAGGAGGGCCGGCTGGTCGGGCTCGACTCGAGCGGTCGGTCGGGGTCGGGCATGTCGCGCGAGGCGATCGCGGCGGCGGGGCTCGAGGACGTGCCCGCGAGCGGACCGATGTCGGTGACCGTGCCGGGAGCGGTCGCGGGATGGGCGGCCCTGCTGGACCGGTTCGGCGCGATGACCTTTGCGGAGGTGCTCGCCCCGGCCATCCGGGTGGCGGAGGAGGGCTTTCCGGTCACCCCCATCATCGCGGGCCAGTGGGCTGCCGCGGCCGACAAGCTGCGCGCCGACCCGGGGGCGGCGGCCACCTGCCTGGTCGGCGGCCGCCGCGCGTCGCGCGCGGGAGAGTGGTTCCGGTCGCCGGAGCTGGCCGCGAGCTTCCGCACGGTCGCGGGTGGGGGGGCGGGGGCCTTCTACGGGGGCGCCCTGGGCCGCCGGCTGGTGGAAGGGCTGGCGGGGCTGGGGGGCTTCCTGACGCTCGAGGACCTCGCCGGCCACGAGGCGCGCTGGGTGACACCACTCTCCACCGACTTCGCGGGTCACACGCTGTGGGAGCTTCCTCCCGCCGGGCAGGGCATCGCCGCGCTCGAGATGCTCCGCATCCTGGAGGGGTTCGATCTCGGCATCATGGGTCACAACAGCCCGGCGTACCTGCATCATCTCATCGAGGCCAAGAAGCTGGCATTCGCCGACCTCGCCGGTCATGTGGGGGACCCCGACCACATGAGGATCCCGGCTCGGGCGCTGCTTGCCGACGACCACGTGAACGCCCGCCGGGCGCTGCTGAACCCGCGCGAGGCCGCCGACCGGGTGGATCCGGGCGCCGCGGCTCCGGAGAGCGAGACCATCTACCTGTGCACGGCGGACGAGCACGGCAACATGGTGTCGTTCATCAACAGCCTCTACGAAGGCTTCGGCTCGGGCGTGGTGATTCCGGGAACCGGGTTTGCGCTTCAGAATCGCGGCGCCTGCTTCACCTTCGAGGAAGGGCATCCGAACCAGGTGGCGCCCCGCAAGAAGCCCCTGCACACCATCATCCCCGCCTTCGTGACCCGGGGAGGAGAGCCGTGGCTGGCGTTCGGTGTCATGGGAGGCTCCATGCAGCCCCAGGGACACGTTCAGGTGCTGCTCAACCTCCTCGTTTTCGGCATGGATCTGCAGGCAGCCATCGAAGCCCCCCGCTTCCGCCACACCGCCGGACGGGACGTTGCGGTCGAGGGAATCAGCCGCACAGCAGGCGTCGCGCTCACCCTCATGGGGCATCACGTGATCGATCCGTCGCTCACCTCTTTCGGGGGGGGACAAGCGGTGATGCGCCTGGAACGGGGATGGGCGGCGGGGTCGGACCCGCGCAAGGACGGGATGGCGGTCGGACGCTGATGGACCGGTTCGAGAGGCTTCCGCCCTCCGGTGTCGTGCCTCGTCCCGCGGCGACCGTCGTCCTGATGCGGGAGGGCGCGCCGGGCTTCCAGCTCCTGCTGATGCGGCGCAACCGTTCCGCGGGCTTCGTGCCGGGGGCCTACGTCTTCCCCGGGGGGCGGGTGGATGCGCAGGACGCCCATCCGGCGCTCGTCTCGCGCATCGAGCGGCTCACGGCGAAAGCGGCGGCCGCACGGCTCGATCTTCCCGGCGGGAATCCGCCGGCCATCGCGTACTACCTGGCCGCCGCGCGCGAGGCCTTCGAGGAGGCGGCGGTGCTGGTCGCCCGGCCCCGCGGGCGCTTTCTGCCGGAGACGGCTTCCGGACACGATCACCTGATTCGCCTGCGCGAGCACCTGATGGCCGGCACCCTCCCGTTCACCGAAGTCCTCGACGAGCTGGAGGTGGGCATCGACGGCGCCGCCCTCGAGTACATCGCCCACTGGATCACGCCCGAGGCCGAATCCCGGCGCTACGACACCCGCTTCTTCGCGGCGTTGGCGCCCGCAGGTTCGCGGTCCGCCCCCGATCCCCGCGAAATGACCGATTCGCTCTGGATCTCGCCCGGGGAAGCCCTCGACCGGCACCGCGCGGGGCGGCTTCCGATGATCTTCCCCACGATCCGCACCTTGCAGGAACTCAGCGCGTACTCGACGGCGGATGCCGTACTGGCTCACTACAGGGAGCGGCACATCCCCGCCATCATGCCCGCCCTGGTGCGAACGGAAGCCGGGGTGAAGGTGAGTATTCTGGACGAGTAGACCGCTACCGCCCGATCAGCCTCCGGCCCGAATCAGCGTGCGTCCGTCGCCAGGCGATGCACGCTGACGTACTCGATGCCCAATTCATCCCGGTATACCCCCGCCACGAGCCCCTCACGAATGGCGGTCACGGTCATACCGCCCGGGGTTGCAACCACGCCCAGCCAGGCGCCCGCGGGGTCGAATACGTCCCACGACGACGGCTCGCGCGACAGCAGATCGGCCGTGAATCGCCGTGCCCACAGGTTACCGTCCCCGTCCGCCAGGAGCCGGTCGAATGCCGGCTCGTGTGACGGAACCTCCATAGCGTCACGCCATTGGCGCCACACCGCCGCGGAACCCTGACCCAGTTCGACCAGGCTCTCGATCATCTGCCGGATATCCGATTCCGTCACCGGCTCGCGTTCGCGCGCGATTCGGTAGCGAGCCACCAGCGCGCCGCCGGCATCGTGGACCGAAACCTCCGGTACCGACCCGCTGGCCACGGCGACCCGTTTGCCCACGATTGCTCGCAGAGGCCTGGGACTGAACGGCACCGGCAGCATGGATTGTCCGGTCCACAGCCAGCGCTGGCCGCGAACCGCCGTCAGCCGAACCAGGCCATCGCGGGCCGGATCGTAGCGCGAGAGTGCAACCGTGTCGGTCCAGGTAATGCCGGCCTCAGGCGCCTGTATCGCGACCGGAAGGGCGACCAGCCAGTAACCGTCGTCGAAGAGGCCGAAAGCCACCAGCGGGGATCCGTCCGGACCGGACCGGCGCTCGGTGCCGAGCCGGTCTCCGTTCTGTCCGATCGTGGACACGCGCGAGAGCGCTCGATCCCAGATCAGGAACGCACCGTCCTCCCGTTGCCCCAGATAGCGCGGGCTGCGGAATTCTCCCGGCCCCTCGCCGCGTCCGCCGGTGCTCCACAGATGAAGGCCCGTGGCGTCGTAGCGACGCACCTCGGCGGACCCGCCGTCCACGACGATGACCTCACCTCCGGCGAGCAGCGCGACATCGAGGATCTGGAAGAAGCTGGAGGAAGGGTCATCCCCGGCGTCGCCCAGCCGGAATACGGGCTCGGGATTCACCCGCCACTCGGTGCCGCGGGGCCATGCCGGAGCCCGACTTTCAACGATGCGCACGCCGGCGCTGTCGACCTCGACGGCGACGCCCGGTTCCCGCTCCGCGCACGCCGTGGCGGCAAACACCACGAGCGTGGGCACGAGCGCGAGGCGGGAGCGCAGGATTCGGGACGATGCACCCTTCCGGACCGAAGGCGCTCCAATGTGCGAGACCTTCACTGAACGCATACTTCCTCCTGATCGGGCCGGCATCCGGCTTTGGAACGACCCATCCTGCGTGACCTACATGCGGCGGTACGCCGGTCCGCTGCCCCCTTCCCTCGGCGTCCAGCGCGGCCCCAGCACGTCGGTCGCCTTGCAGTCCACGCAGTTGGGGGCGTTCACCACCAGGTTGCCATCGTCGTCCTGCTCGTACACGCCCGCCGGGCACATGCGGGCATAGAACGCGGCGCCCTCCGGAGGCACCGCGTCGCCCGCAAGCACATGGCTGGGGATGTCGTCGCGGGTCTGGTTCCCCGACTTGTACACTGCGTCGACCTTGGAGAAGGTGAGCTTGCCGTCGGGCGTGAAGGCTGCAGGCGGGCCCACGCGGCGCTCCTCATCGATGTCTTGGCGCACCGGAATGCGGGCGCCGGGGAACGCGCCACCCGTCACAGTCATGAGCCCTGCCTGGATCCCGCCCGCCCAGAAGCCCTTCTTGAAGGCCAGGCGAAGATTGCGGGTGCGGCGCAGGTCGCTCATCACGTAGGAGCTGTCCAGGGCGCGGGTGAAGCCCGCCAGGCCGTCGCCCTCGCCCTTGAGCTGGGAAAAGATGGCGTGGGCCGCATGGATGCCCGACTGCATCGCGTAGTGGATGCCCTTGAGCGACGGTACGTCCACGAGGCCGGCGGCGTCGCCGCAGACCAGCACGCCTTCACCGTGGCGGCGCTCCGGAACCGAGTAGTAGCCGCCTTCCGGGATGGTCTTCGCGCCCCATTCCAGCATCTCGCCGCCCTCGAGCGTCGGGCGGAAGAGCGGATGCAGCTTCATCCGCTGGAGAAGCTCGTGGACATCGAGCGAAGCATCCCGGTAGTCCAGCCCCACGACCAGCCCCAGCGCCGCCAGGTCCTCGGAAAGGGGATACATGAAGCTGCCCCCGAAGGCGTCGCGCGGAAGCGGCCATCCCAGGGTGTGCACGACGCGGTCCAGCGGCCGGCGGGTGCGCCAGAGCTCCTTCACCCCGAGGGCGTAGATCTGGGGGTTGGGCGAACCGATGCCCTCCCGCTCCAGCCAGGCCCGGGTGAGGGGGCCGCGGGTGCCTTCCGCGAGCACGGTGACCGTGGCCGAGAGGTCCATGGGGGGCTGGTATCCCCCCCCGGGCGCACCGTGTCGGTCAAGCCCGGCTGGAGTGGTGCGCACGCCGACCACGCGGGCTCCTTCCACCAGCAGCGAGTCGACCGGGAAGCCGGGGAAGACGTTCACGCCCAGTTCCTCCGCGCGCTCGCCCAGCCAGCGCACCATCTCACAGATCGAGCCCACGAAGTTGCCGTGGTTCCTCATGGTGGGCGGCGTCGGCAGCCGGAACGCGCTCCCGGCGGTCAGCAGATAGACGGCTTCACGGGAGACCGGTCGCGCGAAGGGGAAGTCGTCGTCGGAGAGTTCGGGGAAGAGTTCCCGGAAGGCGCGCGGGTTGACCACGGCGCCGGACAGGTTGTGTTCACCCAGCTCGCCGGCCTTCTCGAGCACGCCGATCTCGAGTTCGCCCAGATCGCCCCCCGCCGCGCGGTCCTCCTGCGCCAGCTTCGCGAGCTGTATGGCGCCGGCGAGCCCGGCCGGCCCTCCTCCCACGAAGACCACGTCGAGGGGGACTGCTTCGGCGTCCGGAGATTCCTCCACGATGAAGCGATCGCTCGGCAGAGCGGGCTGCCACGCAGCTGGCCGCAAGGACACCGGAGGTTGCGACATTGCGGACTCCTGATCGGGCAGCCGGTTTCCGCGCGCGGCTTGCGCCATGGATCGAGCCGGCGCGCGGCCCGCAGGATCCGGGCCCGGAGAGCGGGGTAGTCTGTCGAGGCCCGAGCGCCGCCCGACCCCGGGCAGCCGGCCTCTCGAAGTGCTACATCCTAGCCAATCAGGCGCCCGTCGTCACGGCGTCTTTCCGAACCCCGCTCCCCCACGGACAGCCATGACCCATCGCCGACCCGCCACCGTTCGGGAGTTGCGCGAAACCGGCTATCGCCCCCGCAGCGTGAAGGACGAGATGAGGGCCAACCTGGTCCGCAAGCTCCGCAACCGGGACGAGCTGTTTCCGGGCATCCTGGGCTACGACGAAAGCGTGGTTCCGCAGATCGTGAACGGGATCCTGGCGCGGCACGACTTCATCCTGCTCGGGCTTCGCGGACAGGCCAAGAGTCGAATCCTGCGCCAGTTGGTGGCGTTTCTGGACGCGGAAATCCCGATTCTCGCGGGCAGCGAGATCAACGACGAGCCCTTCCGCCCGGTGTCGCGCTACGGGCGGCTGCTGGTCGAGGAGCACGGCGAGGACGCGCCGGTGGCGTGGGTGCCGCGGGAGAGCCGCTACGTGGAGAAGCTCGCGACCCCGGATGTGAGCATCGCGGACATGATCGGGGACGTGGATCCGATCAAGGCGGCCCGCGGGGGACACATCCTGGCCGACGAGCTGACGGTTCACTACGGGCTGCTGCCCCGGGCCAACCGCGGCATCTTCGCCATCAACGAGCTTCCGGATCTCGCCGGCAAGATCCAGGTCGGGCTCTTCAACATCCTCCAGGAGGGGGATGTGCAGATCAAGGGCTATCCCATACGCCTGCAGCTCGACGTCATGCTGGCGTTCACGGCGAATCCGGAGGACTACACCGCGCGCGGCAAGATCATCACGCCGCTCAAGGACCGCATCGGCACCGAGGTGCGCACTCACTATCCGGAGACGCTCGCCGTGGGACGGGCGATCACGGCTCAGGAAGCGTGGGTCGAGCGGGGAGAGCTTCCGGTGGAGGTTCCCGACTTCATCGGGGAGGTCGTGGAGTCGATCGCCTTTCTCGCGCGCGTCGACAAGCGGGTGGACCAGCGCTCGGGGGTGAGCCAGCGGATGCCCATCTCGGTGCTCGAGATTGCGGTGGCCAGCGCGGAGCACCGCGCGCTGCGCCTCGAGGAGACGACCGTCGTGCCGCGCATCAGCGACATCTACGCGGGCCGGCCCGCGATCACCGGCAAGATGGAGCTGGAATACGAGGGCGAGCTGCACGGCCCCGACCGCATTGCGCGCGAGCTGATCGCCCGGGCCGCGGGGCAGGTCTTCGAGACCTACGCGGGCGGCGCCGACGTGGAGTCGATTGTGGAGTACTTCGAGGAAGGCGGCGCGCTGCAGGTCTCCAACGACGCCGCCGCGAAGGCGTGCGTGAAGGGATTCGAGAACGTGCCCGGGCTGCTGGATCTGCTTTCCCATGTCGGGCTGGCTGCCGGGGATGCCGGCGACGGCCGCCGAGCCTCCGCCTGCGAACTCGTGCTGGAGGCGCTGGTCGACGCCAAGCGCATCAGCCGGACCGATGGGGGAGGGTACGGGCGCGCGCGCCGCGAAGCCCCCGCGCCGGGACAGGGATTCAAGGGATCAGGGCCATTCCCGGCCCAGAGCTGAGTCAATCAGGAGAAAAACCATGCGTTGTTCCACTCGTGCGTCCGCTTCCGCGGGGGTGACCCCATCCATGAATCGCCGGGGGCGAATGCTTGTCGCCCGCGGCATGCTGACGCTCGGGGCCCTGGCGGTGCTGGCCGGTCCAGCGCGCGCTCAGGGCATCACGGGCTTCGGGGACGAGTTGCGGGGCCAGTTCGAGGCGTCCGCGCAGAAGCTGGTCGCGCTGGCCGAGGCGATGCCGGCGGAGTCCTACTCCTGGCAGCCCATGGAGGGGGTGTACACCGTGGCTGCCGCGTACATGCACATCGCGCGCTACAACTACATGTATCCCGACATGTACCTGGGGGTCGATGCCCCTGCCGCGGTGGACTACGGCTCGCTCGAGGAGCGGGTTACCGCCAAGGACGAGGCCGTGCACATCCTGGCCGCGTCGATGGACCACGTTCGCGCCGTGATGGACTCGATGTCGGACGCGGACCTGTCGAAGCCGACCGAACTCTACGGGCGCGACGTGGAGCACTGGGCGGTGCTGCTGCAGCTGGTGACCCACATGAACGAGCACCTGGGGCAGACCATCGCGTATGCCCGCATGAACGAGGTGGTGCCGCCCTGGTCGCGGTGACGACCACGTCTCCCTGACGGGGTCGCATGTGCACGGCTGGAGCGTTGGGACGGGAGCAAGAAGGCCCGCCACCGTGCGCCCGCGTCGGAGTTGCGCCGCTCGTCAGGGGCGGGGCCATGCGCGGTCGTATGAGCGTCAGAGCCCCGCTGCCCGGGCGATGCGCTGCTGGGCGACCGGAAGGGGCAGGTCGGCCAGTCCGGACGGGGTGACCCAGCGGCCCTCCCCCTCCCCCCACTCCCCGGCCACCGCGACCCGGCAGGGCCGGTACACCCCCGTGAAGTGCGAGAACCGGTGCGTGACGGGCGGCAGTTCCACGACCGCGGCCGCGTCGGGCTCGGCGACCCGCAACGGTCGCGCGTCCGCGTCGGCCTCCCCGGCCGCCCGCCGCCCCAGCCACCCCATCACCGCCTCCGCCCCGCCGCCCGCCCCGTCCACCTCGACCGCCGGGAACTCCCACATCCCCCCCAGAAGCCCCTCCGGCGGCCGCCGCACCACCAGCGTCCTGCCCCGCGGCGAGACCGCGACCAGCACGCCCCAGGTGCGGGTCGGCACCGGCCGCCGCCTTCGCCGCCGCGGCCGCTCCGCCACCGTGCCGGCCGCGCGCGCCCGGCAGCCGCCCGCCACCGGACACGCCCCGCAGGAGGGCGACCGGGGCGTGCACACGGTGGCGCCCAGCTCCATCAACGCCTCGTTGAAGTCGCCGGGGCGGGCCGTGTCCATCAGGCCGGCAGCGAGGTCGCGCACCTCCGCGAGCGACGGATCGGGGAGGTCGAACAGCCGCGCCACCACGCGGCGCACGTTGCCGTCCACGGCCGGGACCGCCTCTCCGAAGGCGATGCTCGCCACTGCGGCGGCGGTATACGGCCCGATCCCCGGCAGAAACTGCAACTCCGCGGCCGACGAAGGAAACGCCCCGCCGCGGCCGTCCCGCACCCGCCGGGCGCACCGGTGGGCATTGCGTGCGCGGGCATAGTATCCGAGTCCCCTCCACCGCCGCAGAACCTCCTCCAGGTCGGCGTCCGCGAGCGCGCCGACATCCGGGAACCGCTCCATCCAGCGCCGGTAGTAGGGGACCACGGAGCCCGCTCGCGTCTGCTGCAGCATGACCTCCGAGATCCACACCGCGTAGGGGTCGCCGACGCCGCGCCAGGGAAGGTCCCGCTTGTGCGCGTCGAACCACGCGAGCAGTCTTCGATGGATGGCTTCCATTCTCCTGTGGATGGCGGGCCGCCGCGGTCGCTCGGGATGATCAGCCGGCGAGCGCGAGCGGTTCGACCGTGTCCAGGGTGGCGAACAACGCCGCGGGACGCTCACTCCTGGAGGGCAGGGCAATGCGCTTCACGACCTACACAAAGTATCGGCCCGGCCTCCTCGACGCCCTGAACCTCGAGTCCCTGCTCGAGCACCTCACCGACTTCCTGATGGACGGCGGCTTCGCGGGCGGCCCGCATTTCCATCCCTACTGGGGATGGTCCGGAACCGACGACACGAGCTCCTACGACGCCCTCCAGAGAGCGATCCTCGACGCCCTCATCGAGAGCGGACAGCTGACCCCGGAGATGCTGGAGGAACTCCGAGGAGAGGGCGAAGGCGACGAGGAGGTCCAGCGCCGCATTGCGCAGATGATCGACGACATCGTCCAGAAGCTCGTGGAAGAGGGCTACCTGACGCTGGAGGGCGGCGAGGCCATGCCGGGGCCGACCGAGGAAATGACCGGCCAGGGGCACGTCGACGAAGCCAGGGACGCGGCCCGCGGCGTGAACTTCGGCCTCACCCGCAAGGGCATGGATTTCCTGGGGTACCGGGCCCTTCGCAATCTGCTCTCCGCCAGCGGGGCCTCCAGCTTCGGATCCCACGAAACCCCGAAGCTGGCGACCGGCGTGGAGGCCGACGCGGCGAGCCGCCCCTACGAGTACGGCGACGTCCTCAACCTCGACATCCCCGCCACCCTCCGGAGCGCGATCGAGAGGGAGGGGCTGTCGATCCCCATCAAGCTGGACTACCAGGACCTCATGGTGCATCAGGCCGAGTACCGGTCCTCCTGCGCGACGGTGCTCATGCTCGACGTGTCGCACTCAATGATCCTCTACGGCGAGGACCGCTTCGGTCCCGCCAAGCGGGTTGCTCTGGCGCTCACGCACCTGATCCGGACGCAGTTTCCGGGCGACGTGCTCAAGGTGGTGACCTTCGGCGACCGCGCGACGGAGATTCCGCTTTCGCAGCTGGCGCGGGCGCAGGTGGGCCCGTTCCACACCAACACCGCGGAAGGCCTCCTGATCGCGCGCCGCCTGCTCAA
The DNA here is from genome assembly GCA_965208255.1 of Longimicrobiales bacterium. GTDB lineage: Bacteria > Gemmatimonadota > Gemmatimonadetes > Longimicrobiales > Gaopeijiaceae > BD2-11. The sequence goes on along the minus strand of OZ242324.1, from coordinate 3,779,308 downwards.
GGCGCAGAAGAAGGACATGATGCAGATCATCATGATCACCGACGGCAAGCCGTCCGCGGTGACCCTTCCCAACGGGCGCATCTACAAGAACTCGGGCGCGCCCGACGGCCTGATTCTGCGGAGGACCTTCCGGGAGGTGGCGGCGTGCCGGAACGCGGGCATCCACATCAACACCTTCATGCTCGCCCGCGACCCCTACCTGGTGCGTTTCGTGCGCGAAGTGACGGAGATCTCGCGCGGAAAGGCCTACTTCACGAGCTCGCTCACGCTGGGGCAGTACATCATGATGGACTTCCTCAAGCGCAAGCAGCGCCGGATCGCCTGAGGAAGGAGCTCGAGGGGGACCGGACTTAGTCGGATTAGTTTAGCTAATCCAATCCACCCGAGCGCCGGGCCGCGCCCGCCGGCTGCGGCACCAGCGCCGCGAGCACTTCGGCCAGGTCCCGGGTTTCGGCGGCGGCCTTCTCGCGATCCCCACCGCCCTCCGCAAGCGCCGCCTGGGCGCAGGCCTCCAGGCTCTCGATCGTCCTCCAGTCGACATCCAGGGCTCCCGCGAGGGTGGTGAGCAACTCGTCGGCGTAGTTCAGACGCGTGGCCCGGCGTCCGGCGTTCAGGTCCTCCCACGAGGACTGGCGCTTGCTCCGGGTCGGGTCGCGGGCCTTCTCGCGCTCGTAGATGCCCCGGGCGAGTCGCTCGCGAAGCGTGCGCCGCAATTCACGGCGCCGGTCCCTGGCGTCCGGAGACGGGTCCGTTGTCATCGTTCGCCGGCGGAGCGGACCGGGTCCGGGCCGTCCGGTTCGCGGTCCACGACCAGCCCGGATTCGGCAGGCATCCCCAGCGAGCGTCCGCCCGCGCCCTGGTAGACGTAGCGGAAGGTGAGGCATCCGGGCTGCGCGCCGGGGCAGTAGTAGGCCAGCAGCTGCACCTTGGCGTAGCGTCCGTCGGCCGTCCGGACCGCATAGACCGCGGGGTGGGGCGTCAGCAGATGGCTGCTCCAGCCGTAGGCGTACCAGCGCTCGATGGCCGCGTTGACCGAATCGCGCCGCGCCGTGGTCTCCACGTAGGCCGCGTCGGGCAGCGCCGATACGGCGTCGAAGTCGGTGTCCTCGAGGCGGATGATTCCTGCGTCACCGGAAAAGCCGGGGCCGCCGTTCGCGATGATGTGGAAGCGCCGGAACGCCAGGTCCCAGTCGCGATGTCCGGGGTTCTCCACAACCGACCCGCGCGAGAAGTCGAAGAACTGCCACGCGTCGGTGGAGGTGGCATCCACGGTGTAGTCGATGGGGCCGACCAGCGTCTCACCGGCCTCGGAGGGGTCCGGGGGCGTAGGGAGGTAGGCCTCGGTCACGGGCTGGCCGAAGGACATGGTCACCAGCGCAATGGCCAGGAGCACGATGATGCCCACCAGCGCGGCCGGAACCCGGTTCTCCGGGCGGATCCTCAGGCGTCTTCGCGTAGCCAGCGTGCAGCCTCCACGGCGTAGTAGGTGATGATGATGTCCGCGCCCGCCCGCCTGATTGCGCCCAGGCTCTCGAGCGCCACCGCCTTCTCGTCGATCCAGCCGCGTTCGCCGCCGGCGCGCATCATGCTGAACTCGCCGGAAACCTGGTACGCGGCGGTGGGTGCGTGAAAGGTATCCTTGACCCGCCGGATCACGTCCAGGCACGGGCCTGCCGGCTTGACCATCACGACATCCGCGCCCTCTTCCAGGTCGGCCCGCACCTCGCGCAGCGCCTCGTCGCTGTTGGCGGGGTCCATCTGGTGGGTGCGCCGGTCACCGTGCGACGGTGCCGAGTGGGCCGCGTCGCGGAAGGGACCGTAGAAGGCCGAGGCGTACTTGGCGGCATACGACACAATGGCGGTCGGGCCGTGATCCGCCTCGTCCAGGGCCGCGCGAATCATCCCCACGCGTCCGTCCAGCATGTCGCTTGGAGCTACCGCGTCCGCGCCGGCGCGGGCGTGGGAGACGGCTGCCCGGGCGAGCAGGGGCAGGGTGGCGTCCTCGTTCAGAGCGCCATCCGGAGTCAGCACGGCGCAGTGGCCGTGGTCGGTGTACTGGCACAGACACACGTCGGTCCACACCAGAAGGCCGGGGTGATGCGCCTTGAGTTTGCGCACCGCCCGGGGCACCAGGCCATCCTCCTCGTATGCCCCCGAGCCGAGCGCGTCCTTGTGGTCGGGTACCCCGAAGAGGAGCACGGCGCCCACGCCTGCGTCCACGGCCGCCCCGGCTTCCTCCACCAGCAGTTCGGGGGAGAGGCGGTATACGCCGGGCATGCTGGGCACGGGCTGACGCCGGTCTTCGCCCGGCACCACGAAGAGCGGATACACGAGGTCGCCCGCCCGGAGTGCGCTCTCGCGCACCAGGCGCCGCCAGGCCGGCGATTGCCGGAGGCGACGAAGACGGTGCTGTGGATAGGCCATGCGTCGAGTTGCCGCCGTTCTGCGGGAGGGCCGTCCGTCGCGGCGCTCAGCCGGCGCCGCTGCGCGCGTCGTCGCCGTTTGGCTCCGCAGGCTCGTCCGGCGACAGCTGGAAGATCTCCTTGACGGCCGCGAGGCTCGACAGCCCCTCGGAAGTCTCCAGGTCGAGTTCCCGCAGGTGGCTCGTGGGCTGGTGAAGCAGTCGGCCGACCAGCGAGCGCGTGTAGCGTTCCAGCCGGTCGCGATTCGATTCGTCCAGGCCCGGCAGGTGCCGGCGCACTTCCTCGTCTGCGATCCGATAGAAGCTCTCGCGCAGCGACCGGAGCACCGGGACCACCTGCAGCGTGTCGAACCAGTCGACGAAGTTCTGAAGTTCTTCCTCGACGATGCGCTCGACGTGGGGAATCTGCTTGCTGCGCCGGATCAGGTTCTCCTGCACGATGTCGCCCAGGCTGTCCAGGTCGCGCAGAAAGACGTTGGGAATCCGGCCGGCGCCGGATTCGACATCCCTGGGATTGGCGATGTCGATGAGCACCAGCGGCCTTCCACCCCGCTCGCGCATGATGGCGCAGAGGGTCGCGGCGGTGATGACCGGATTCGGGGCGGAGGTCGCGGTCACCACAACGTTTGCCCGTTCCAACGCGGCGTGGAGTTCGTCGAAGGGCCGCGCGGTCCCGCCGAACTCGTCCGCGACCGCCTGCGCGCGCTCGGTGGTGCGGTTGACGATGGTCAGGCTGCGCGGTCGTATTGCGGCGAAGTTGCGCGCCGCCTGAGCGCCGGTGCGTCCCGCGCCCACCACCAGAACGGCCTGGTCGGAGAGATCGGAAAGGATGTTGGTGGCCAGTCGCACCGCAGCGAACGCCACCGACGCCGATCCCTTGCCGATATCCGTTTCCGCGCGCGCCCGCTTCCCCGCGCGCACGGCGGTTTGGAACAGGCGGGTCAGATACGGCCCGCACGTTCCCACCTCCGCAGCCAGCGCATAGGCCTGGCGTACCTGTCCCAGCACCTGCGGCTCCCCGATCATGAGCGAATCGAGCCCGGCGGCCACGCGGAAGAGATGATGAGCCCCCTCGCGTCCGCTCAGGGAGAACGTGTGACCTTCCGTGGATACGGCGTCGTTGTCCTTTACGTCGCGCAGCCTGTGGCGCACCAGCTCGATGGCCCGGGCCGGCTCGCGGGTCCAGGCGAAGACCTCGGTCCGGGTGCAGGTGGACAGCACCACGCTCTCGCGGATCCCGTCTTCGCCGCCTGCGCCGTTGCCCAGGGCGTGGAGCAGGGTGCGCGCTTCGCCCGAAGAAAGCGCCAGCCGGTCGCGGGCTGCCGCCGGAGCGACCCTGTGGTTGGTCCCGAATACCAGGAGTTCCACTTTTTCCCCGGATCTGGAGGCGCTGTGGAGAGCCGAACCGTCTTGAAGCTCATCCGCGAACCTGTCATGGCGGCTGCAACATGCCATGGCCAATGGACAGAATCCAATAATAGTTATCGGCACGGGTAGCCTTCAACCTTGCCAGGTTTCGCGGTCGTGGAGATGTTCAGCCGTCCGATGCATTCCTCTGCCACTCTTCGGCGCCGGAACCCCAGTGAGCGACATTCAGGAACGCCGGGTGCGCGGCCATCTGGTTCAGATCGATCGTGACCTTTGCGTGGGCTTCGGCGACTGCATTGAAGCTGCCGAAGCCGCCTTCGAGTTGGACGACGAGGGCATCGCGGTTTTCAAGGACAGCATCGACGACGTGGCCCACGAGACGTTGCTGACCGCCTGCGACGAGTGCCCCGTGGACGCGATTACCGTATTCGATCCCGACGGAACGCAACTGGTGCCCTGAGCGGGTCCGCAGGTCCGAGTGCCATGAGGAAGATCCGCACCTACCACGAGGTGGAATCGCAGACGGGCGACCTGCTCGTGGATCAGATCAGGGGCCAGCGCCGCCGGCTCGAGCGCCGGCTGTCCGGGATCCGCAACCTGATCGCCGTCGGGAGCGGCAAGGGCGGGGTAGGCAAGAGCCTGGTGACGGCCAACCTCGCCGCCGCGCTGGCCGCGGAGGGGTGTTCCGTGGGCGCGCTGGACGCGGATCTGAACGGCCCGTCCCTGGCCCGCATGCTGGGCGCGCCCGCGGGGCGGCTGGTCGACAGCGAGGAAGGTGTGGCTCCCGTGCGCGTCGCGTGCGGGGTGCGCGTGATGTCCATGGAACTGCTCCAGAACGATGCTGATGCCCCCCTGCGCTGGCGGGCACCTTCCGGCGCCGGCTTCATCTGGCAGAGTTCGATCGAGACCGGGACGATACGGGAGTTCCTCGCGGATGTGGCGTGGGGCGAACTCGATTACCTGCTCATGGATCTCCCGCCGGGCACGGACAAGATGACGCGCCTTTTCGAGCTTCTTCCCGACTTGCGGACCCTGCTTCTGGTGACCACCCCGTCGGAGATGTCCCGCCGCGTGGTCGGCCGGGCGGCGCGGCTGGCGCGCGAGCAGGGGATCCCGCGGGTGGGTCTGGTAGCCAACATGACCGACTACGTCTGCCCGTGTTGCGGCCACGCCGAGCCGCTCTTCCCGGGGGACGGGGTCGCCCGGCTGGCCGACGCCGCGGGTCTTGAAGTCTGGGCCAGCATCCCCTTCGATCCCCGCCTGGGCGAGGCGTGCGACCTCGGAACTCCCGCCGTGGCCGCGGGAGGGGACTCGCCGGGCGCGCGCGCCTTCCGGGCGCTGGCGCGGCGGCTCGCCGAAACGGGGGAAGCCGGGGAGGCTCGGGGCCGATGAAGTTTCTCTGCATCCAGTGCGATCACATCATGGCCTTCGCGGAACGCCAGCTGCCCGGGGACGGCACCCTGGCGGCGGTGTTCGAGTGCTCCGCGTGCGGGCGCGACATCGCCATGCTCACCAACCCCATGGAGACCCAGCTGGTCAGCAGCATGGGCATCGAAATCGGGGGACGGACGGTGCCCGAGCAGCCCATGGAGCTGGTGCGCAGCAACCTGGAAGGCGGACGCCAGGACGCGTTCGTCGAGGAAGAGCCCCCCGTTTCCGCCCGCCCCGGCCGGGTGGAGTGGACCCCGGAGGCGGTGGCACGGCTCGGACGGGTGCCGTCCTTCGTGCGCGGCATGGTGAAGCGCATCTACACCGACTACGCCCGCGAGCGCGGCATCGGCCGCATGACGCCCGAGGTCATGGACACGGCGCGCTCGGACCTGGGACTGGAGGGAATGTGACCGATTCGACCCAGGGCCTCGCTCGCGCGAATGCACAGGCCACCGCGCAGGAACAGCGCCAGGGATCGGGCGGTGGGAACGGGGACGCGCGCGCCCGCAAGTTCCGGCAGGCCGCCTTCTGGTACCTGCACGTCGGGCTGCTCTACGAGGCGGCCGTGGTCGCCATGTGGCGAAACGGCCTGGTCAACCCGATCCGCGGGCCCATCGTGCTCTGGTTGCTGCTGGGCGGGGCGATCGTGGCGCTCGTCTTCTGGGGGCTCTGGTTCCGGCGCAGCACCTGGCTCGCGCGCGGAATCTGGGCGCTTCACGCGCTGCGGTTGCCGAGCATGATCGAGGGCGCGTTCCTGCCGACCGCCGACGCCGCCCTGCCCACCGGGTTCTACCTTACGGCTCTCGTCGTGATCGTCATCAACCTGTGGATGCTGGCGCGTGCCGGATGGGATCTCTGATGTCCGGGCGGGCCGCAAAAACCTTGTTGCCGCCGGTCTCGGAAGGGGGTCGCCGCGCGCGCGCCGCCGCGTTGACATCAATGAGCGATTTCCGGTATAATTTGCCCGGCTCCGCGAGGGCCGACACATGAGATCTGACAAGCGGGCGCGGGCGCCCGCTTATGTTATGTAAGCCGACTTTTTCGGCGACCGCCTTCGGGGACTTGGCCCTGCCTGACTTGCCGAACCAAGTGGACCGCTTCCAGCCCGCAGGGCCTCCTTCCAGGGGCATGCCTGCGCCAGCCGCTCCCGAGTAGCATGGCTGACCCACAAGCGCCCGGTCCCTCGAAAACCCCCAATCGAGGCAGCCATGTACCGTGAGATCTTCGTTCCTGTGGACAACTCGCCCTGGTCGGACTGGGCGGTCGATCGCGCCATCGAATTCGCTTCGCGCTCCGACGGCAAAGTCACCGGGAACCACGTCTACGCCGCGCGCCTGCACGACATCCGCTTTCGTCAGCTGGAGACCGGGCTTCCCGCCCAGTTCCAGACCGAGAAGGAGATCAAGCGCCAGCGCAAGATCCACGACAAGCTGATCGAGAAGGGGCTGCAGCTCATCTCCGATTCCTTCCTGGACCAGGTGGACCGCCGCTGCCAGGACGCCGGCGTGCCGCTGGCGCGTCAGCTGCTGGAAGGCATCAACTACGAGGAGATCGCGAGCGAGGTGAACTCGGGCGAGGGCCACTTGCCGAGCCTCATCGGCTTCGACCCCAACATCGCCTCCAGTTACGACGGGGGCGACAAGGTGCGCAGCGACGTGCGCCTCGGAGAGGACGGGCGCATCGTGGCCGAAGACGAGGACCACGACGAGAAGCTGGCCGGATCGAGCGGCCGCGACTACGACCTGATGGTGATCGGGGCGCACGGGATCGGCTATCAGCCCTACTCCCAGCTCGGCGGCGTGGTGGCGCGCGTGCTGCAGAAGGTAGAGAAGGACACCTTCGTGGTTCGGAACGAGCGGCCCCTCGCCGGCGGCAGCTTCATGGTGTGCGTGGACGGCTCCGCGTACAGCTACAAGGCCATGCGCCTCGCCCTGGAGATGGCGTCCGAGTACGGCGCGAAGCTCTACGTGGGCTCGTCCTTCGATGTCGAGTACCACCACGCGGTCTTCGGCAACATCAAGGACGTGCTGTCGGTGCAGGCCTCCAAGATCTTCAAGTTCGAGGAGCAGGAGGAGCTTCACAACAACATCATCGACAAGGGCCTGCTGAAGCTCGCCCAGGCGAATGTGAAGCGGGCGCGCATCATGGCGGAGGAGTATCCGGAGGTCGAAGTCGAGACCGAGGTGCTCATCGGCAAGCCCTTCCAGGTGATCCTGCAGTGGGCCGAGGAAGTCGACCCCAGCCTGCTCATCCTGGCGCGTCACGGCGCGCACCGGATCGAGGGTACGGACCTCGGCTCCCAGGCGCACAACCTGCTCAGGCAGTCGGACGCAAACATCCTCCTCATCGGCACCACCGACGTGCGTCCCGAGGAGATTCCGTGGATCGAGGAAGACGGCGAGATGGGCCTGGAATGGGCTCCCGAGGCGGAAGTCCGCATCCTGCGCGTCCCGCCCTTCGCCCTCGGCATCGCTCGCAAGGCGGTGGAGGAATACGTGCTGGAGAACTGGCAGCCGCCGGAAGAGGCGCCCGGGGCCGGCGCCAACGGCTCCGGCAACGAGCGCGCCAACGGATCCGCCGGCGCGCGGAAGAATGGAGCCGCCGGCGCGCGCGCCAACGGATCCAACGGAGCGGAACCCCCGGTGCTCGAGCCCGGGCGCGACACCGGCGCCACCCTGCCGATGGTCACCAACGAGTGGCTTGACGAGGCGATCGCCAAGCTCCTGCCGACCCACATGCAGCTCATCATGGGGATCGGCACCGCCGAGGAGCTCGCCCTCGCCGAGGTGAAGGCGGCGGACGCCATGAAGCGCACCGTGATCGAGGGAAGCGACGCCGATCCCGTGGCCGCCAATCCGACCATCGAGGTGAAGTGCCCCTACACCGGGCACATGCATGAGCGGGAACGCACCGCCGCCGACCCGGTGGTGTGGACCGAGGAGGCCTTCGACCGCCTGGGCGCGGTGCCGCTCATCGCCCGTCCCCTGGCGCGCAACACGGTGGAGCGCTTTGCCCGCGACCACGATTTCTGGCGCATCACCACGCGGGTCATGGACGAGAACAAGCAGGCCATGATGGAGGCGGACACCTTCGACACCGACACCATGCTGGTGATGTTCCGGGAACTGCAGACCAAGCAGCTCAAGGCCGCCGCGGAGGGCGTCGACGGGCTGACTCCGGAGATGCGCAAGTTCATCGAGGAGGCCAAGGCTTCCGGCGTGACCCGCTGCCCGATCCGGGACGTGGCCGAGCAGGCGGACGACTGCCCGGTCGACTTCAAGACCGTCAGCCCCGCCGACGCGAAGGCGGCCGTCGAGCAGTTCATGCGCCGGGAAGAGGCTTGATGGCTGGTCCGCCCACCGCCGCTCTCCCCACCCTGGGGCGGAACGGCTTCCCCGAACCCTCCGCCACACCCTCGCTGCGCTGGGTCGCGGAAGGCGTGTCGGCGGATTCAGGGGCAGCGCCGGGGCTCCCGCACATCATCGCGTGGAACCTCACCCGGCGCTGCAACCTGGAGTGCGCGCACTGCTACATCTCCGCGGGGTCGTGGCACCTGGCCGACACCGAACTCTCCACTGCGGAGTGCCATCGCGTCCTCGACCAGCTTCTGGAGGTCAACCCGAATCCGGTGCTCATTCTCTCGGGCGGGGAACCGCTTCTGCGCGATGACCTGGAGGAGATTGCGGCCCGGGCGAGCGCCGGCGGAGCCACCGTGGTGGTGGGCACCAACGGCACCCGCCTCACCGACGCGCGCATCGAGTCGCTCATGGAAGCGGGGGTGAAGGGGGTCGCGGTCAGCGTGGACTCGCTCATCGACACCTACCACGACCGCTTCCGCCACGGGTCGGGGGCGCTCTCCGACACCCTGGACGCGGTGGACCGGCTGGCCGCGCACCGCCTGGACTTCATCGTCCAGACCAGCGTCACCCGAGGGAACCGGGCCGAGGTGGCCGATATCGCAGCCTGGGCGGAGAGCCGGGGCGCGGTGTCGTTCAACCTGTATTTCCTGGTTCCGACCGGACGCGGCGAGCGCATGCAGGGCCTCTCCCCGGAAGAGAACGAGTCCGTGCTGGCCGAGCTCGTGGAGCTCGAGCGCGAGTACCGGGGCCGCATGATGGTTCGCTCCAAGTGCCAGCCGCAGATCATGCGCCACGTGATCGAGGGCGGGGAGGAATCACCGCTGCTCAACTACGGCACCCGCTGCCCGTGCGGCGTCCACTACTGCCGCATCACCCCGGAGGGGAAGGTCACCCCCTGTCCCTACACGCCGGTGGTCGCGGGCGACCTCACCACCACGCCCTTCCGCCAGGTGTGGGAGTCGTCGCCGGTATTCACCCGGCTGCGCCAGGGCGAGCTGGGAGGACGCTGCGGGCGCTGCGAGTACCGTTCGGTGTGCGGGGGCTGCCGCGCGCGCGCCCACGCCCTGACCGGCGACCTGCTCGGTCCCGACGACTCCTGCGCGTACGACCCGGCCGGCGACCGGGCGGTCATCGAGCCGAGGCGCGAGGTCGTGTACGGCGACGACACCGCCCCCGGCCTCCCCTGGACCGAAGACGCCCGCGCGCGCCTGTCCGTCGTTCCCAGTTTCGTGCGCGGCGTGGTGTCCGAACGCGTCGAGTCGTTCGCGCGCAAACGCGGGTACACGGCCGTGACCGCCAAGGTGATGGCGGAGGTGCGCCGCGGCATGCCGGTTGATTTCTCCAGGCGACTGCCTTTCTTCCTACGCAACCAGATGTCCGCGGCCGCGTGGCGCGACGAGACTCCGGAGGACGACGATGTTTCCCGGAGTTGACAAGACCTCGGAGGGAAATGTGCCCAGCAGTCCGTGGATGAATCCGCCCGAGCACCGAGAGCGTCGAGGCGCCGGGCTGGCAAGGCGCGTCGGACCACTTCTGCTGATCGCGGCGCTCGGCGTCCTGGTGCTGGCGGAGCCCGTCTTCGCCCAGGTGCCGGCGGGGCGCGACTACGGCGACTTCCCGATCATCGGCGGACGGGCGGCGGTCTGGATCGCCGCCCAGGTGCACCTGCTCTTCGCCGCGTTCGTGCTTGGCGTGCCGATGTTCGCGGTGGTCACCGAGGCCATCGGCATGTTCGGCGGCGACGACCGCTACGACAAGCTGTCCAAGGAGTTCACCCGGCTCCTGCTGGTCGCCTATTCGGCCACCGCGATCTGGGGCGGCATTCTGCTCTTCCTGCTGATCACCATCTACCCCACGCTCTTCGGCTACCTCGCGCAGATCTTCAACCTGTCGATGTGGATGTACGTGGGGCTCTTCTTCTTCGAGTCCTTCACGCTGTACCTGTACTACTACGGCTGGGACCGCTGGAAGAAGGGGCGCGCCAAGTGGTTCCACTGGGGGCTGGGCATCGCCCTGAACGTGTGGGGCACGATCGTCATGTTCATCGCCAACGGCTGGCTGACCTACATGATGAGCCCGCCGGCCGAGGTCACCGTCGACACGGCCCCCCAGATGGTGAATCTGTGGATGGCGCTCACCAACGCGACCTGGATGCCCATCAACATCCACCGGCTGCTCGCCAACGTCGTGTTCGGGGGGGCGGTGGTCGGCGCCTACGCCGCGTACCGCTTCCTGGCGGCGAAGACCGACGAAGAACGCGCCCACTACGACTGGATGGGCTACGTGGGCAACATGATCGCCATCGGCGCGCTGATCGTGCTGCCCTTCGCCGGATACTACCTGGGGCGGGAGATCTACGAGTTCAACCAGCAGATGGGCATCACCATGATGGGCGGCTTCATGAGCTGGCTGTGGATCATCCAGGCCTTCCTGATCGGGGTGCTGTTCCTGGCCGGCAACTACTACCTGTGGGTGGGGATGGGGCGAATACCCGGGGCGGAGCGCTTCATGCCCTACACGAAGTACATGCTCGCCGTGCTCATCGTGGGGGTCATCGTGTGGGCAACGCCCAACACAATGATCGCCAGCCGCGAGGAGTTCGCGGCGATGGGCGGGACGCACCATCCCTTCCTGAGCGTCCTCGGCCTGATGAGCGGCAAGAACACGGCGGTCAACTTCATGATCCTGACCACCTTCCTGTCGTTCCTGCTCTACCGGCGCGCCAACAAGGAGCCGGTGGTGCCGTGGGCGCGCACGGGCACCATCGTACAGGGCGCGATCTTCGTTGTGGCCTCCGCGATCGTGCTGTTCTACGGCATCTACGGCTACATGGTGCCGACCCTCGTGCGCATCGACTTCTCGGTCTTCCAGGTACTCACCGTGCTCGCGTGCATCATCGGCGTGATCACCATCGACGTGCTGATGCTGCGCGGCGCCACTTCGCGCGGGCAGATCCAGTGGGGCCGTATGCCGGCCCGGTCCCAGTACGCGCTCTTCATCCTGGCGGTGACGTTTACGTGGCTGATGGGCCTGATGGGCTTCGCGCGCAGCGGCATCCGCCAGCACTGGCACGTGTTCGAGGTCATTCGTGACACGAGCCCGTGGGCGGCAACTCCGGCGCTGGGCTACTCGGCCATCGTCATCTCCTCCTGCGTGCTCATCTTCTTCGGGCTGGTGGCCTTCATCTTCTGGCTCGGCTCGCTGGCCGAGCAACCCGTGATTTCGTCGGCAGGGCAGGGCTCTGCCGCAGGCGGCATCCGGAGCGAACTTCAGCCGGCAACCGGCGAGGGATAGCGGAGGGCAGATGCTAAAGACCAACCTGAGTATCCTCGCCGTGGTGATCGGTTGCCTTGGCGTGTTCACCTGGGTCGCCAACGCCATTCCGCAGATCCAGTCGGACGTGCCCGAGGACCTGGTCTTCGGAGACGACGTTTCGCCCGAGGAGCTCGTGGCCGCGGGAGAAACCCTGTACAACGGCGCGGGCGGCTGCACGGCGTGTCACGGGCTCGGCGAGCGCGCCCCGAATCTGCTCACCGATCACGAGGGGACCGGGCTCATCGGCGTGCGCTGCGTCAACAGGGTGGCCGGGCAGGACTGCAAGCAGTACCTGCATACTTCGCTGGTGGACCCCCCGGCCTACCTGGTGGAGGGGTTCGCTCCCATCATGATCGACGCGAGCCGAACCCTGTCCCCGGCCCAGATCTGGGCGCTGGTGGCCTACCTGGAGTCCCTGGGGGGAGAAGTGACGGTCACGGGGGCGGACATCGGAGACGGCGGTGACGCGGCTCCCGCCGCCGCCGGCGTGGTGGCAGCCGCGCCTGCCGCTTCGGTGCTGGGTCCGACCGGAGACCTCGACCCGGAAGCGCTTCTGACTCAGCACACCTGCAGTACCTGCCACACGCTCACCGGACCCTCGCCGCTCGGACCGTCCTTCGAGGGCATGGGCACTCGCCTGACCGCCGATGAAATCCGGACGTCCATCCTCGATCCCACTGCGTCGGCGGCCGAGGGGTTCGAGGCGATGCTCGGTCTGATGCCCCCGATCTTCGGGAACATCCCGGCCGCCCAATTCGAGGCGATCGTGCAGTTCCTCGCATCGCAGAGATAGGAGACGCGCCGGTGAGGGAGGAGAATCGATGAACACCAAGCCCTGGAAGCATCCGCTGGGCCAGGCGGCCATCGTCGTGGTTCTGGCGTACGCCCTCTTCGAATGGGGGATCTGGCTCCTGCCGCCGCTCTTCGGCGTCACCAGCGCGCCGGTGCCCGGCACGGTCGTCCTGCAGTACATGGGGACCGTGGTGGTGGGGGTGCTGATCTGGGTCAGCGACTCCGAAGAGCGCTGGAAGCAGTTCAAGGCGCCGATTCACCGGGTCATGGTCGATCCGCGCCAGAAGATCCTGCGCACGGCGCTCATGGTCACCATTCCCCTGCTGGTCGCCTTCATGACCTTCGACCGGGTACGCCCCACGGTGTCGGCGCCCGCCGCGCTGCGCTCAGTGCATCCCGCGCCTCCGAGTCAGATCGACTTCCGGGGCGAGACCATGGTTCTCAACGGGCTCGAGAACCCGCTTCGGCACGAAGGCGACTTCGACGAGCACTACGAGGAAGGCAAGCGGATCTACGTCCAGAACTGCATGCCCTGCCACGGCGACGCGCTGGATGGACAGGGACACTTCGCGAGCGCCTTCAACCCGGCGCCGCTCAGCTTCCAGGATCCGGGCACCATCGTGCAGCTCACGGAGAGCTTCGTCTTCTGGCGCATCGCCAAGGGTGGTCCCGGGCTGCCGCGCGAGGCCACGCCCTGGGATTCGGCGATGCCCGCCTGGGAGGACCTGCTTACCGAGGACGAGATCTGGCAGGTGATCATCTACCTCTACGAACAGACCGGCTGGGAGCCGCGCACCTGGGAGGAAGAGGGCGCCGAAGGGGAGGAGCACTGATGCGGGCTCGCGCGGTGTTCCCCGGTTTCGTATTCGCCGCGGCGATGGCGTGCGTCGGTTCGGCGCCACTGGCCGCCCAGGAAGAGAACGCGCTCGGGCGCGAGGTCTACGACCGCTGGTGCGCGTCCTGTCACGGCTACGAAGGCCTCGGCGACGGCTACGCGGCGACCTACATGCTGCCGAGGCCGCGCGACTTCACCCAGGCGCTCTACCAGATCCGCACCACCGCGAGCGGGCAGCTTCCCACCGACGACGACATCATGCGCGTCATCAACGAGGGCATGCCGGGCACGACCATGCCGGGATGGGAGGAAGAGCTCAGCCTCGAAGAGCGACTGGCGCTCGTCGACTACCTGAAGAGCTTCTCCCGGTTTTTCGCCGCTGGCGAGGCTCCCGAGCCCCTGACCTTCAGCAGCCCGACCCGGGCCACCGAGGAAGCCCTCGCAGACGGCCGGGAGGTCTACGAGCTCATTGAGTGCAATCGCTGCCACGGCGCCGACGGACGGGGCGACGGCACCTCCTCCCCGACGCTGGTGGACGACACCGGCATGCCCATCTACTCGGTGGACCTGACCGAGAACTGGTACTTCAACGGCGGCGGTACGGTGGAGGACATCTACCAGCGGCTGCGCACCGGCCTGGACGGGACGCCGATGCCGTCGTTCACCGACCTCATCGACGCCGGCGTCATCACCGACGAACAGCTGTGGAACCTCTCCCACTACGTGCGCAGCTTCGCGCCCGAGGACCCGCCGGGCATCACCGAGGTGATCCGGGCCGGTCTGGTGGAGGATGCGCCCCTTCCGCAGGGCGTCGACGACCCGATGTGGGAGTCGGCGGAACCGTTCTACATCCCGATGGGCGGACAGATCCTGCAGAGCCCGCGCTGGTTCGTCCCGCAGGTGGCCGGGCTGTGGGTGCGCGCCCTGCACGATGGCGGCGAGCTCGCGGTGCACGTCTCCTGGAGCGACCACTCCGAGAGTCCCGATTCCGCCTGGGCCGACTTCCAGGCACAGGTCCTGGCGGCGGTGGGACCGGATGAGGGCGACATGGAACCGGGGCCGCGGCCCGACGGCCTGTACGTCCAGTTCCCCATGGAAATCCCCGAGGGAATGGACAAGCCCTATTTCCTCATGGGAGACCCCCTGGAGCCGGTGTACCTGTGGCACTGGGAAAGCACGGCCGGCGCAGCGCAGGAGGCGGACGCCCGCGGGCTGGGCACCATGGCCCCACAGGGCGACGCGAGCCAGTCGCTTGCGTCCGAGGCGGCGTTTTCGGCGGGGCGCTGGGCTGTTATGTTCCGCCGCGCTCTTGAGACCGAGGATCCGGGTGACCTGCAGTTCCGCATCGGCGAGCCGGTGCCGGTGGGCTTCGCTGCCTGGGACGGCGACAACGGAGAATCGAGGTCCCGGGGCTCGATCAGTTCATGGCATTACATTTTCTTGCAGGAACCGACGCCAGCCACGGTGGTGGTCGCGCCGCTGATCGCGACGCTGCTCACCGCGGGGCTCGGCGTACTGGTGGTAGCCCGGGCCCGGAAGCGCGAAAGCGAAGGCGCCGGAGGCACGGATGAAGGCAACGCGTAGACATCGAAGTCCCAATAGAAGCACGGAGGAAAGGAATGATTGACCTGTCTGGATGCGGTCGGACCATGGTGATGGCCACCGCTACGGTGTTCGCGATCGCGTGCGGTGGTGGCGGCGGCGGCGAGGCCGGCGGCGGCATGGAAGAGGAGGCCGCCGGCGAGGAGATGGCCTCTCCCGTCGATATGGCGACGGCGGGCGGCATCAACGCGATGGTGATGTTCGAGGGCATGGCGCCCGAAATGGATGTGATCGACATGGCGTCCGAGCCGAATTGCGCGGCCCACTACACCGATACCCCGATGGCCGAGGAGGTCGTGGTGGGCGACGGCGGCGGCCTGGCCAACGTCTTCGTCTACGTCAGGGAGGGTGTCGACGCAAGCATGAACTTCCCGACCCCGGGCGGCGCGGTGGTGATGGACCAGATCGGCTGCCGCTATGCCCCCCGGGTCGTGGGCGTGCAGTCGGGGCAGGATCTCACCTTCCGCAACTCGGACGGCCTGCCGCACAACATCAACGCCTCCCCCAGCGAAAACCGCGGCTTCAACGTCAGCCAGCCGGTGAACATGGACACCAACCGCAGCTTCCCGCTGGCGGAAGTGATGGTCCCGGTGCGCTGCGACGTGCACGGCTGGATGAGCGCCTACGTGGGCGTGCTGGACCACCCCTTCCACGGGGTCACGGACATGGACGGCGGCGCCGATCTGGGCATGCTGCCGCCCGGCGAGTACGTGGTCGAGGCCTGGCACGAGCGCTATGGAACGCAGACCGCCAGCGTCACCGTCACCACCGGCGAGGCGGCGATGGTGAGCTTCTCCTTCTCGGAGTCGATGGCGGCCAACGCCGTGGTGCCGATGGGTGAGCCGATCGATCCCCACGGTCCCGGAGCCCACGCCCACGCTCTCGCTCCCGAGACCCATTA
Organism: Longimicrobiales bacterium; assembly: GCA_965208255.1. Classification (GTDB taxonomy): domain Bacteria; phylum Gemmatimonadota; class Gemmatimonadetes; order Longimicrobiales; family Gaopeijiaceae; genus BD2-11. The sequence continues at coordinate 3,763,283 of OZ242324.1, read as the reverse complement.
GACACGAGGCCCCGAGGGAGGGCCGGCGCCTCCACGGCGGAGCGCCGGCCCGGCACGCGGTCGGGCACCCAGCCCGGTCGGCACCATCCCCGGCAGCGAGCAGGAGAACACCAACATGAGCTGGTTCCTCCCCGAGAGTTTTTCCACCTTTGGGCCGGACGTAGACTTTCTGTACTACGCGATCCTCTGGGTCACGGGCGTGATCTTCGTGGTCACCGAAGCGCTCCTGGTCTATTTCGTCGTCCGCTACCGGCGCCGCGAGGGACAGAAGGCCACCTATATCCACGGGTCCACGAAGGCGGAGATCATCTGGACCGTCGTCCCCTCCATCGCCGTTCTGGGACTGGCCTTCATCAGCATTCCTTCGTGGAACATGATGAAGAACCCGGACAGCGTGCCCTCCGACGCCCTCGACTACATCGTCAACGCGAAGCAGTTCGAATGGGAGATCACCTACGCCGGCACGGACGGGGTCACCGGCACCGCCGACGACATCTCGACGATCAACATCATGCATATCCCGGTGAATCAGGCCGTCAACATCACTCTCCGGTCCGAGGACGTGCTGCATTCGTTCTTCCTGCCTGAAATGCGGGTGAAACAGGATGCCGTGCCCGGAATGGACATTACAGTCTGGTTCGAAGCGACCGCCGCGGGCGCGTATCCCATCGGATGCGCGGAGCTCTGCGGCAACCTCCATACGACCATGGGCGGAACCCTCAACGTGTACGAGCCGGCCGAATTCGAAGCGTGGGTCGCGTCCCAGAGCGCGGACGCCGACGCTGACGACGACGCCGAAGATCAGGAGGACCAGTGATGGACGCGCACGCGCACGCCCACGAGATGCCGTGGATTCGGCGCTACATCTTTTCGACCGACCACAAGACCATCGCCATCCAGTTCCTCCTGATGAGCCTGTTCTTTCTCGTCGTCGGGGGATTGCTGGCGATGATGATCCGGTGGCAGCTGGGCTTCCCGAGCGAGCCCATGCCCGGAGGGATGCTCCTGCCGGACGAGATGATGGCACCCACGCCGAACGGCGCGATCATGCTGCCCGAGTTCTACAACTCGCTGGTCACCATGCATGGCACCATCATGATCTTCTTCGCGATCATGCCGCTGCTGGTGGGGGTCTTCGGCAACCTGTTGATCCCGCTCCAGATCGGTGCCGACGACATGGCGTTCCCGCGCCTCAACATGGCTTCGTTCTGGATGGCGTTCCCGGCGGGACTGCTGATGCTCGTGAGCTTCGCGGTCGAAGGGGGCGCGGCCGGCGCGGGCTGGACCTCCTACGCTCCGCTCAGCGCAAGCGGGGAATACACCGGCGTCTACCTGGGGCAGCAGCTCTGGCTGATCAGCCTCACCATCCTGGGCTTCGCGTCGCTGGCGGGCGCGGTCAACTACATCACGACCATCATCAACATGCGCGCGCCCGGGATGACCTGGTTCCGGATGCCGCTGGCCACCTGGGCGCTCTTCATCACCGCGATCCTGATCCTGCTGGCGATTCCGATTCTGGCGGGCGCGCTGATCATGCTGCTCTTCGACCAGACCATCGGGACCGGGTTCTTCCTGCCGGCCACCGACGGCGAGCCGCTGCTCTGGCAGCACCTCTTCTGGTTCTTCGGGCACCCCGAGGTCTACATCCTCATCCTGCCCGCCATGGGCATCACCTCGGACATCCTCGCCAACGGCGCGCGCAAGCCGATCTTCGGCTACCACGCCATGGTGCTGGCGATCGTCTCCATCGCCTTCCTGTCATGGATCGTGTGGGGTCACCACATGTTCCAGAGCGGGATGAACCCGATGCTGGGCACCACCTTCATGATCACGACCATGGTCATCGCGGTGCCGTCGGCCATCAAGGTGTTCAACTGGCTGGGGACCATCTACAAGGGGAACATCCACCTGCACACTCCCATGCTGCACGCTCTGGGCTTCGTGTCGATGTTCATCATCGGCGGGCTCTCGGGCGTGTTCATGGCTTCGACCCCGGTCGACGTCTACATCCACGACACCTACTTCATCGTGGCGCACCTCCACTACGTGCTCTTCGGCGGCAGCCTGTTCGCGATCTTCGCCGGCGTCACGTTCTGGTATCCGAAGATGTTCGGGCGCATCATGAACGAGACCTGGGGCAAGATCCACTTCATGCTGACCCTGATCCTGTACAACCTCGTGTTCTGGCCCATGCACACGATTGGAATCCAGGGACACATGCGGCGCATCTACGACCCCACGCAATACGAGTTCCTGCAGCCCCTGCAGCCGATCAACCAGTTCATCACGGTGTGCGCATTCGCGCTGGTCGCGGTTCAGGCGATCTACGCCCTCAACTTCGTCATCAGCATCTGGAAGGGGAAAAAGGCCGGCAACAACCCGTGGAAGGCCAACTCCCTGGAGTGGACGGTGCCGTCGCCGCCGCCGCACGGAAACTTCGAGATGGTGCCCATCGTGTACCGCGGGCCCTACGAGTACTCCGCGCCGGATGTGGAAGAGGATTACTGGTTGCAGGATACGCCTCCCGCGCCCGAAGTCGGGGCGCCGGCTCCCGAGCCGCAGCCCGTAGGAGACTGAAGCTGCCGCACGCCGCCGCCCACCTTTTGAGCCAAGCCGCATCCCGTCCAGTGACCGGGACCTTGAGGAGATAGCTGACGCATGAGCCAAGCCACCGCCTCGACAGCCGACCGGCACCCCATGCCGGGCATGATGATCTACAACGTCAAGCTGGGAATGTGGATCTTCCTGCTGTCGGAAGTGATGTTCTTCACGGCCCTGATCGGGTCCTACATCATCCTGCGATTCGCCCACCCGGATCATTTCGCCGAGCCTGGAGTGGTGTTGAACGTGCCCCTCACGGCATTCAACACCTTCGTGCTGATCTGCTCCAGTGTGTCGATGGTCAAGGCCTATGCCGCGATCACGCAGGACGACCAGAAGGGGCTCCGATTCTGGCTTCTGGTCACGATTCTCCTCGGCACGTTCTTCGTCGGGGTTCAGGTTGTCGAGTACATCCTGCTGGCCCAGGAGGGGTTCGTTCCCGTCGCGGAGCTGTACGGCGTCGCGCACGAGATCGAGGGAGCCGCCCTGTACGGCGCCACCTTCTACACGATGACCGGATTCCACGGCACCCACGTCACGATCGGGATTCTGTGCATGTGGTTCGTGCTGTACCGGGCCTGGCAGGGCAAGTATTCGAAGGACAACTACGGAGCGGTGGAGATCGTGGGTCTCTACTGGCACTTCGTCGACCTGGTCTGGATCCTTCTGTTCACCATCGTATACCTGATCTGATCATCGGGGCGGGCCGCCGCTCGAAACCCAAGGAGATACCCGGATGGCAGGCAACGGAGAACAACCCAGATATTTCCTGATCTGGTTCGTACTGTTCGTTCTGACGATGGCGGAGGTGGGATACGCATTCCTCGCCCTGCCCCAGTGGCTGCTCGCCACAGGCCTGATCCTGATGGCGGTGTGGAAGGCTCTGCTGGTGGCGCTCTACTACATGCACCTGAAATACGAGCCCAAGCGACTCTGGCTTCTGGCCGCCAGCCCGTTGCCGCTGGCGGTGATTCTGGTGATCGCCGTTCTGACGGAGTTCTGATAAGCGGAACGCGAGGAAGGGCGGGCTGGCAGGGGAGCGCACCGGCGCCTGCCCTCCGACAGCTACGCAAAGCCCTGACCGCGCCCGATGCAGGCGGTCGGGGCTTTTGCGATCGTGGACTTGCCGGTGCAGTCGTGGCCCGGCAATTGCTACTCCCGTTGACCCAGCGGAGCGCCTAAGGTCCAAATCGCGGCAGGGAATCACGTAAGTCAAACTGGGACTGCACGATCTGCCATTCCTGCCGTTGAGCGGTGTCTGGTTCCATTTGCTCGAACTGTCCGGAATCACGGGGTTGATTGGCGGGAAGTTTCGGTAGTCTTCTCCGTGCAAGAACCTGTGTCCCCCCGTGGTTGTGTCCGGTACGGTTCAGAAGGTGAAGTCGAGTGCAAGTCTGAGTCCGAGGCTGGGGTCTTGTCCGGGTAGCTGGCTGCGCGAGCCTTCGATGCCGAGCCGGAGCAGTTGGTTGACGCCGTACCGGGTACCGAACGACAAGGAGCGGTTGCGGCCGTGGGAGGAGAGGCGTGTGTAGCTGTCGAGCGCTCCACCGCCGCCCGGGTTCTTGAGCGCGTAGCCGACCTCGCCATCGAGACGCCATTGCCGGCCGGGTGTCGCGGTCGGCATGGCTTGGAGGGCACGGCCGTCCATGAGTCCGTGTATCCCGCTTTGGTCGCGTCCGTGCCCGGGGCTGATCGCGAGCCGGAACCCTTCGCCGCGTGTTCCGGGATCGAACGCGAGCCGCAGCGCGGCGCCCCATTCGCGGTGCCTTCCGGACCCGAGGGCGAGCCTGCCCCGGAGGTCGAGGTCGAGCCCGTGGCCCGCGTATCCGACCGAGGCTCCGGTCTCGGCGCCGCCGCCGGTGTCGGCGTCCCCGGCGTCATAGCGGGCACCCGCCTGGGTGGCGAGCTTGAGGCCGCCCGCCGTCCATGACGCTTCAAGCAGGGCGCGTGCGCGCGATGCCGAGCCTTCGCGCCCGCCGTCGTCGGCTCGCATGCCGACGGTGAACGCGTCGCCGGTGAGCGCAAGTCCGAACGCGCCGCTGCGGGCGAGCGGCACCCTGACGCCGCCCGCGAGCATGCGGAGCGACGCGCCGGTGTCGCCTTGGCGGTCGTCGTCCGCGACATCTCCGCTGCCGTATCCGCCCATGGCCCAGAGACCGATCCTGGGCGACGGCTGGAGGAACAGGTAGGGGTGGATGCTGTTCATGGCGTGTCCGAGCGAGCCATCGACGGAGCGGTTGCCGTAGTCGAGGTCGCCGTCGCTGCGCATGAGGGACACTCCAAGCAGCCCGGAGGAGCCGATGCGCGCGTCGGCGCCGACGGTGAGCGCACGGAGCCCGCCGTCGTAGTCGATGCCGGGCTCGCCCCGGAACGATTGCGTGGAGCCTTCGGCCCAGAGTCCGAACCGTGGCCGTCCTTGTGCGGCCTGCGGCCCGAGGCCGGTGGCGAACGAGACGCGGGGCAGCAGGCGCCCGGCGACTTCGCGGCCCGTGGGCAGTTCGAGCGACCCGGAGCGTCGTCGCGCCATGTCGGCGGACGAGGATGCGCCGAGCGGCAGCCCGGCGAGCGAGGCGAGGGTGCCCGCGGCGCTTCCGGTCCACTCGGCTGCGGATCCGGGCACGCCGGTGCCGGATCGGCCCCGGTCTGGCCGCATGACCGCATCGATGCGCGCGCCGACGGCTTGGCGTGCGCCCTCGGCCACGGCGCGCCCAAAGACGGCGAGCCCGACCTCGAACGCCTCGTCCCGGAGCGCGCCGGTGTCCCCGGCCGCGATGTCGACCGTGGCGGAGGCGACGCTGCCCGCGCTGACGGCCTCGGGCAGGGTTCCGAGCCCAAGCGCGAGGAGGCCGGGCTCGGTTCTGGCCGGGACATCGAGCATGAACGCCGCGAGCGAGTCGCCGGGCTCGAACACGACCGAGTCCGGCACTGCGGGTTCCAGAGAGACGGTTTGCCCAACCGTGAGGGGCACGGCCACCCGCCGGTCGGCGGCGGGGCTCACCCGCACCGTGACCTCGGTCACCGGCCCGCCCGCGACCGCCGAGTACTCCGCCTGGGCGTACTCGACCTCAAGCTCGACCGGCGAGCCGTCCTCGACCACGGACCGCGGGGCCCGGTCCCCGGCGGCCGCCGCGACGATGATCCGCGTGGTGGCCGGCACGCCCACGGCCACCCCGTCCGGCAGGGCGCCGAACCGGACCGCGAGCGTGTCGGATGCCGAGAGCCCGGCGGTGCCGACGGCCACGGTGGCCGAACTCGCTCCGGGCTGGAACATGACGGTGTGGGTGTTGTCTCCAGCCACGACCCCGACCGTGAGCGCCGAGGAAGCGGCAGGCGACAGGAGCACGGCGACATCGGCGGACCCTCCCGGCGCGGCGGTGTAGCTGGCCGCGCCGAACGAGACGACCGGCGTCGAAGCTCCGACGACCGACACCGCCGCGCTCTCGGCGCGCTTGCCCGGACCGTGGCCGTCGGTGTAGGTGAACACGGCGCGCAGGTACTGGCCCCGGTCGGCTGCGGTCGGGGTGTAGAAGCGCCGCGCCGCGCCCTGCACGACCATCGTCCACGCGGCGCCGTCGGGCGAACGCTGCCAGGTCCGCATCTTGCTCCGCTCGACCGAGCGATCCTGGTCCATCAGCGTCGCGGTCAGCCGCACGCCCACCCGCGCCACGTCCGCGCTCAGCGCGATCTGGCCGGGATCGTCCGCGTTCGTCATCCGGATCTTGACCGATGCGGTGTCGGCAAGCTCGCCGTCGCTGGCCTCGACGCGCACCGCGAGCAGCGTGTCGCCGCTCTCGTAGTCGAGCACCGCGCCGTCGGCCACCGTGATCTGGCCCGTCGCCGCGCCGATCTCGAACAGGGCTTCGTCTCGGCCCGAGGCGAAGCTGTAGGACAGGGACGTGTTGTCCGGGTCGGTCGCCGCGACCGGCGCGCCGACCTTCGTGCCGCCCGGCGAGTTCTCCGGCACCTCGCGCTCGTACACGGCGGCGAACGAGGGCGCCGCGTTCGCGGCCAGCACCTTCACCGGAGCGCTCGCCGCCCGCTTGTCCGGCCCATGGCCGTCGGTGTATTCGAACACCGCGCGCAGCCACCGGCCCTCGTCGGTCGTCACGGGCGTGTACCTCCGGCCCGAGGCGATGTCGTTCCACGAGTTGCCGTCCGCCGAGCGCTGCCACTTGCGCTTCCTGCCCGCGCCGTGCGCGCCGTCCTCGTCCGTCAGGTCCGCGGTCAACTCGACGCCCACCCGCGCCACCTCGGGGCTCAGCGCGACCTCGCCCGGATCGTCCGCGTCGGTCACCCGGATCGCGACCGAGGCCGTGTCCGCGAGTTCGCCGTCGCTCGCCTCGACGCGCACCGTGAACAGCGTGTCGCCGCTCTCGTAGTTCAGTGCCGCGTTCGCGGCCACCTTGATCCGGCCCGTGGTCGCGTGGATCTCGAACGGCGCGCCGTCCCCGCCGCCGACGATGCCGTAGACCAGCTCGTCGCCGTCGCCGTCGGTCGCCCTCACGGGCCTGCCGATCTTCGTGCCGCCCTCCGAGTTCTCCGGCACCTCGCGCTCGTAGGTGTCCGCTTCAAAGGCGGGCGCCGCGTTCGCCGCCAGCACCTTCACCGGCTCGCTCACGGCCCGCTTGCCGGGACCGTGGCCGTCGGCATAGTTGAACACCGCGCGCAGCCATCGGCCCGCGTCGGCCGTGACCGGGTTGTACATCCGGCCGGTGCCGATGTCGTTCCACGAGTTGCCGTCCGCCGAGCGCTGCCACTTGCGGTTCCTGCCCGCGCCGCGCACGCCGTCCTCGTCCGTCAGCGTCGCGGTGAGCTCTACGCCCACCCGCGCCACCTCCGGGCTCAGCGTGAGCACGCCGTCCTCGTCCACGTTCGTCACCCGGATCGTCACCGAGGCGATATCCGCCAGTTCGCCGTCGCTCGCCTCGACGGCCACCGTGAACTGCGTTTCGCCGCTCTCGTAGTTCAGCGCCGCGCCCTCGGCCACCGTGATCCGGCCCGTCGCCGCGTCGATCTCGAACGGAGCCTCGCCTCCGGTCACGAAGCTGTACGACAGTTCGCCGCCATCGTCGGTGGCGGTCACGGGCTCGCCGACCGCCGTTCCGGCCGGCGAGTTTTCCGGCACCTCGCGCTCGTAGGTCTCCGCGTCGAACGACGGCGCGCGGTTGGCCGCCTCCGTCGTGCCCTCGCCCGGCTCCGACCACTCGCCCGCGCCCTCCGAACTGATCGCGCGCACCTGGACCTGATACGTGGTTCCCCCATTCAGATCGGTGATCGTGTGCGCGAGCACCGCGCCCAGCGCCGACGGGTCCGTCCACTCGCCGTCCGCCTTCGTGCGGTAGCGGAGATCGTAGCCAGTGATCGCCGGCCCCTCGTTCTCCGGCGCGCTCCACGACACCGCCACCTCTTCCGTACCGCCCTTCACCACCGGCGCGTCCGGCCTGCCCGGGGCGGGAACGTCCGTCACCCGGATCGTCACGGCCGCCGTGTCCGCACGCGTCCCGTCGCTCGCCCGGACGCTCACCGTGTAGACCGTGGTCCCGCTCTCGTAGTCCAGCTCCGCGCCGCCGGCCACCCTGATCTGGCCGGTCGCCGCCACGATCGCGAACGGCGCTTCCTCCCCGCCCGGCAGGAAGCTGTATGCCAGGTCGTCGCCGTCATCGTCGGTGGCCGTCACGGGCTCGCCCACCGCCGTGCCGGGAGCCGAGTTCTCCGCCACCGACCGCTCGTACGCGTCCGCGTCGAACGACGGTGCCCTGTTGGCCGTCTTGGCCGTCCCCTCGCCCGGCTCCGACCATTCGCCCGCGCCCTCCGAACTGATCGCGCGCACCTGAACCTGGTACGTGGTTCCCCCATTCAGATCGGTGATCGTGTGCGCGAGCACCGCTCCCAGCGCCGACAGGTCCGTCCAGTCACTTTCCGCCTTCGCCCTATAGCGGAGATGATAGCTCGTGATGTCCGGCCCCGCGTTCGCGGGCGCGCTCCACGACACCGCCACCTCTTCGGTGCCGCCCGTCACCACCGGCGCGTCCGGCCTGCCCGGCGCGGGAACGTCCGTCACCCGGATCGTCACCGCCGCCGTGTCCGCACGCGTCCCGTCGCTGGCACGGACGCTCACGGTGTAGACCGTGGTCCCGCCCTCGTAGTCCAGCGCCGCACCCTCGGCCACGGTGATCTGGCCGCTCGCCGCATCGATCCCGAACGGCGCCGCGTCCCCGCCCGAGATGAAGCTGTACGCCACGTCGTCGCCATCACCGTCGGTGGCCGTCACGGGCTCGCCCACCGCCGTGCCCGCCGCCGAGTTCTCCGCCACCGACCGCTCGTACGCGTCCGCATCGAACGACGGCGCGTCGTTGGCCGCCTCGGTCGTCCCTTCGCCCGGCTCCGACCACGCTCCCGCGCCCTCCGAACTCTCCGCGCGGACTTGGACCTGATACGCCGTTCCTGCTTCGAGTCCGGTGATCGTGCGCGCCAACACCGCGCCCAGCGCCGACACGTCCGTCCACTCGCTGTCCGCCTTCGCCCTGTAGCGCAGATCGTAGTTCGTGATCTCCGGCCCCTCGTTCTCCGGCGCGCTCCACGACACGGCCATCTCTTCCGTACCGCCCGTCACCACCGGCGCGTCCGGCCTGCCTGGCGCGGGAACGTCCGTCACCCGGATCGTCACCGCCGCCGTGTCCGCCAGCGTGCCGTCGCTCGCCTCGACGCGCACGGCGTACGCGGTGGTCCCGCTCTCGTAGTCCAGCGCCGCACCCTCGGCGACCGCGATCTGACCGCTCGCAGCGTCGATCCCGAACAGCGCCGCGTCCCCACCCGCTAGGAAGCTGTACGCCACGTCGTCGCCATCGCCGTCGGTGGCCGACACCGGATCGCCCACCGCCGTGCCCGCCGCCGAGTTCTCCGCCACCGACCGCTCGTACGCGTCCGCACCGAACGACGGTGCCCCGTTCGTCACCGTCAACCAGAACCCCTGCAACCCCGTCCCGCCGTGCCCGTCGTGCGCCTTCGCCGTCACCACCACGCGGCCCCGCGATTCGCCCACCACCACCAGCTCCTCGCCCTCCACCGACACGTCCGCCACCGTGGAGTCCGACACCACACCCGTGTACGTCATCGCGTCGGCGTCGGTATCCCAGAAATAGTCCGACAGCGTCACCGTGAAGCGCTCTCCGGGAGCGACTGTCCGCGGCTGGATCCTGCCCACCGCCACCGGCGGGTGGTTCGCAACCTCGACCTCGAACGCCTGCTGCGCCGTCCCGCCGTGTCCGTCGTCCGCCGTCACTGTCACCGTCGTCGACTTGCGCGATATGCCCTGAAGCGTCACCCGGCTTCCGCTCACCCTCACCGTCACGATGCCGCCGTCCGCCGGAACCGCCCGGTACGTGAGACCGTCTCCGTCCGGATCGCTGAACGCGCCCGACACCTCGACCGTCGTCGTCACGCCCCGGTACGCGACCGCTCGATCCAGGGAGCCCACCGGCTCCGGCGGCCGGTTCGGCACCGTCACCGCGAAATCCTGAACTCGCCGAACCCCCGCGACCGTCGCGCACCGTCACCGTCACCAGCGACTCGCCATGCAACACACCCGTCACCGTCACTTCGCTCCCGCTCAGCGCGACCGTCGCCGCCCCCTCGTTCGACGACTCCGCCTCGTAGGTCAGCGCATCGTCGTCCGGATCGCTGAAGTGCGCCGACACGTCCACCACCGCCGTCTCGCCCGCCGCCACCGTCAGCGCCGGTATCGCGCTCGCCACAACCGGGGCCTCGTTGTCCGGCCCCACCGTCGCCGTGAACACCTGCGACACCTCGGCGCCGTGCGTGTCGCGGACCGTGACCGTCACCTCGGATTCGCCCTCGGACACACCCGTCACCGTCACCTCGCTCCCGCTCACCGCGACCGTCGCCGCGACCTCGTTCGACGACTTGGCGGCGTAGGTGAGCGCGTCGCCGTTCGGATCCCGGAAGTGTGCCGACACGTCCACCGCCTTCGAATCGCCCGCGCGCACCGTCAGCGCCGGAATCGCGCTCACGATCTCCGGGGCCTGGTTCTCCACCGTCACCGTGAAGTCCTGACTCACCGACCCGCCGCGCCCGTCCCGCGCCGTCACCGTCACACGCGACTCGCCCGGCGACACACCCGTCACCGTCACCCCGCTCCCGCTCACCTCCACCGTTGCCGCAGCCTCCGCCGAAGAGCTGGCTTCGTAGGTCAGCGCATCGCCGTCCGCATCCCGGAAGCGGCTCGACACGTCCACCACCTTCGAGTCGCCCGAGTTGAGCGTCAGCGCCGGAATCGCGCTCACGACCTCCGGCGCGTCGTTCACGTCCGTCACCGAAATGCCCACTTCGCCTTCGTCGCTCACCGATCCCCAACTCACCGTCAAGGTCAGCGCGTACGAGGCCCTGGTCTCGTGATCCAGCGCCTTCGCGACCCTGACCTTCGCGTCGTCGTCGCTCGACCCGGCCGCCGCCGCCGTGAAGTCCGCCGACCCGGTGCCCGACAGCGAATAGTCGAGCGTGCCGCAATCCCCGGTCGTCGTCACCCCCACCTTGCCGTCCACCCCGTCCCCGACACCCGCGTCCTCCGGCACCGACAGAGACCCGTCCGACACCGTGATCCCGCACGGCTTCGTCGGCGCCGGATCCACCGTGACCGAAAACGTCTGCGTCGCCGTCAGGCCCCCGCGGTCCCGCGCCGTGACCGTGACCGCCGCGCTCCCCACCGCGACGCCCGTCAGCGTCACCGGACTCCCGCTCGCGTTCACCGTCAGCTTGCCCGTCGCCGACGACTTCGACGTGAAGGTCAGCCGGTCCCCGGCGTCCTCGTCCGTGAAGTAGCCCGTCACGTCCACCGAGCCCGGCCGCCCGATCCGGACCTTCTGCGTCACGATCGCGCCGTTCGGCTTCGGCGCCTCGTTCACGTCCGTCACCGTAATGTCCACGTCGCCCGCGCCGGTCGCCGCGCCACCCACCTCGCTCACCGTCAGCGTCAGATCGTACGCGTCCCGACCCTCGTGGTTCAGCGTCCGCCTGACCTTGATCTTCCCGTCGTCGTCGCTCGCGCCCGCCGCCGCCACCGAGAAATCCGCCGCGCCGGTGCCCGTCAGCGCATAGCTCAGCGTCCCGCAATCCCCGGTCCCGGTCACCGTCACTTCGCCGTCGACCCCGGCCCCCACGCCCGCGTCCTCCGGCACCGAAAGAGCTCCGTCCGACACCGTGATCCCGCACGGTATCGGCGCCGGATCGACCGTCACCGGAAACGTCTGCGTCGCCGTCAGGCCCCCGCGGTCCCGCGCCGTGACCGTGACCGTCGCGCTCCCCGCCGCCACGCCCGTCAGCGTCACCGGACTCCCGCTCCCGCTCACCGTCAGCTTGCCCGTCGCCGACGACCTCGACGTGAAGGTCAGCCGGTCCCCGGCGTCCTCGTCCGTGAAGTAGCCGGTCACGTTCACCGAGCCCGCCCGCCCGACCCTGACCGTCTGTCGGCCGATCGTGCCGCTCGGCTTCGGCGCCTCGTTCACGTCCGTCACCGAGATGTCCACATCGCCCGCGTCGCTCACCGATCCCCAACTCACCGTCAGCGTCAGATCGTAGGTGTCCCGGCCCTCGTGATTCAGCGCGCGCTTCACTCTGATCTTCGCGGCGTCGTCGTTCGCGCTCGCCGCCGAAACCGAGAAATCCCCCGAACCCGTGCCCGAAAGCGCATAGCGCAACGTCCCGCAGTCCGATGCCGTCACCCGGACATCTCCACTGAGCCCGGTTCCAACACCCGCATTCTCGGGCACCGACAAGACGGAATCCGCTACGGTGATCGTGCAAGGCTGCGCCGGTTCGTAGACATCGACGTCAAACTGCTGCGTCGCAGTCAGGCCCCCGCCATCCCGCGCCGTCACCGTCACCCTCGAACTGCCCTCCGCCACACCCGTGAACCTGACCGGGTTTCCGCTCCTGTTCACCGTCAACTTGTTCGCATCCGACGAAGTCGACGTGTACGTCAGTGTGTCCCCATCCGGATCGCGAAAGTGCTGCTTCACGTCCACCGAGCGGCTTTCGCCAACCTCAACGGGGCGATCCCGTATCGTCCCCACGGCAGTCGGCCTCCGGTTCGGAACCCGCACCTCGAACACGTGCGCCTTCGTCCCGCCCATCCCGTCGTCCGCCGTCAGCGTAACCCTCGCACGCCCCTTGCCCGTGGCCGTCACCGTCAGCTTCGTTCCGCTCAGCACCACAGTCGCCACATCCGTGTCCGAGGATTCGACCGCGTAGCCGAGAACGTCCCGGTCGGGATCGCTGAACACGTCGGCGATTTCGATCTCGGCCGTGTTCGGGCGATCGCCCACGTATAGCGTCAGGTCACCGATTGCTTTGACTACCACCGGCGCTCGGTTCGGAACATCAACCTCGAATTCGTCTTGCGCCGTCAACTTGCCCGGATCCGTCGCCGTCACGGTAATCGTCGTCTCGCCCTTACCCTTCGGCGTCACCGTCAGCGTGCTCCCGCTCACCGTCGCGGTCGCCACGGCCGTGTTCGAGGAGACCGCCGTGTAGCCGAGGTCATCCCCGTCGGGATCGCTGAACACGGTCGAGAGGTCGATCCGCGGCTGGGTCGTACCCTCGCCCACGTACAGCGTCAGGTCACCGATTACTTTGACTACCACCGGCGGGCGGTTCGGAATATCAACCTCGAATTCGTCTTGCGCCGTCAACTTACCCGGATCCGTCGCCGTCACGGTAACCCTCGCATCGCCCTTACCCTTGGGCGTCACCGTCAGCGTGCTCCCGCTCACCGTCGCGGTCGCCACGGCCGTGTTCGAGGAGACCGCCGTGTAGCCGAGGTCATCTCCGTCGGGATCACGGAACACGGTCGAGAGGTCGATCACCTCCTGGGTCGTACCCTCGCCCACGTACAGCGTCAGGTCACCGATTGCTTTGACTACCACCGGCGCTCGGTTCGGAACATCAACCTCGAATTCGTCTTGCGCCGACAGACCGCCCGGATCCGTCGCCGTCACAGTCACCGTCGCATCGCCCTTACCCTTCGGCGTCACCGTCAGCTTCGTTCCACTCAGCACGGCAGTCGCCACATCCGTGTCCGAGGAGGCCACCTCGTACTCGAGAGCATCTCCGTTGGGATCGCTGAACACAGTCGACAGGTCAATCACCTCCCGGGTCGTACCCTCGCCCACGTACAGCGTCAGGTCACCGATAGGACGCTTAACCGTCGGCGGCTCGGGCGGCTCCTCAACCGTTACGGTGAACTTCTGCTCGGCCGAGAGGTTTCCCGGATCGGTGGCCGTCACGGTCACAATCGCGCTCCCCACCTTCAGTCCCTTGTACGTCACCTTGCTACCGGCAACGCTGACCCCCACCGTGGTCGCATCCGACGCCCCAACCGTATACGTCAGCGGATCCTCGTCCGGATCACTGAAGTAGTCCGCCACACCCACCGACTTGCTCTTATCCTTCTCGACCGTGCCGGGCGGAATCGTCCCCACCCGATTCGGCGACCGGTTTGGCTGCTTGACGTCGACGTTCACGTCGACGCTCGCCTTCGCACCGCATTCGTCATGCACCGTCACTTCCAATTTGTACAACTCCGGATCCAGGGCAGCCGTCGTCGAGATTTCCGCCGTCAGCGAGTTGATCGTGAACTTGTTGTCTCCCCCCTTCAGTTCGTAGTACGGAATGCCGTCCGTCGTCTTGGCGGCCACCGTGTCGATCACCTGTCCGGCTTTCACCGGGTGGAGCAGCATGAACACCTTCGGAAACGGTGGCGGAAAGGCCACATCACTGCACGCGATGAACGCCGACTGGGGTTGTGGATCGATCCTGAAGGCGCTCTCGATTCCGGTTCGCGCCGCGTCGACGGGCAGACCCAGCGAGACGTAGAAGACCTCGACGGCCTCCGTGTTGTCGTCCTGAAGCGTCTCCACGCTGATCGACTTCGACGTCTCGCCCGGCTGGAACGAGACGATCTCGTCCGCCGCCGCGTAGTCCCGCCCCGCCAGGGCCGTGCCGTCCTTCGTCCACCAGCGCACCGAGACCCGGTCCGCCACCGGCGTCGACATGGTCACCGCCGAGTTCCATGTGGACCCCTCGCCGATCGTGTCCGACACCGCCGAAAGCGCGATGGTCACCGATCCGTTGTCCGCGATGGTCGCCGTGGCCGCGGTTTGATCCACGAGCACCGTGCCGGGGCCGGTCGCGCCGGTCAGCGCGAGCACCACCGTCTCGCCCTTGTCGAGGATGCCGTCCTTCAGCGCTTCGAGCGCGATCCGCACGGCGCTCTCTCCTTGCGCCACGGTCGCCTCGCCCGACAGCGCGGTGTAGTCCTCGCCGGCCAGCGCTGTGCCCGCGACCGAGTATTGGACCGTCACGGCCCCGGCGGCGGTGCTCCCCGCCACCGCCACCTCGAAGTGGCCGGTTGCGCCTTCGTCCACCGTGCCGCCGTCGGGCGGTGACAACGTCACCCTCAGCGTATCGGATGCCGCAGGAATGTAGGGTACGGTTGCCTGCGCGGAATCGGCGCCCACCGCCAGGGCGAGCGAGGCGGCCAGAATCGGGAGGACCCGGCCAACCGCGCCGGGCCTCGTGGAGCCACGTGCGATGGGAAGCCGATTATGGGCGGAAGGGACCGGTCGGAATGAGGTCATTGCGCAGGGGTGTCCTTGGACAAGGGGGGTCGGGAGAGGGTCGTGGCCCGAAGCGGCCGAGAAGAGAAGGCGCAGGAACCTATCGGAACCCCGCGAAGACGCAAGGGGGCTGGGCGGCGGCCCGGGGGGCGAGAACGTTGCGAACGAAGGTCAGCCGACCGGGGGGGGCGCCCGGAGTCGGTCAGGCGCCCTTGCCTGAAAAGGGTTCGAGCGCTAGCGCCGGATGACTCGCACCACGTTGCCGTTCCTGTCCACGACCACCACGGGCACCTCGATGACCGCGTCCATCGGCACCTCCACGCCTGCCCCCTCCGCCTCCACCGCATCCCCACCGGCATCGCCTTGCGCCGTCCCGGGCAGCGTGTACGGATCAGCCTTGCTCACGTCCACTTCGTATTCCAGATCCGCCAGCGTCTGCACCGTGATCGCCGTCAGCAGGGAGTCCCCGTAGGGTGCCATGACATCGCGGGGGATCACACGTTGCCGCCAGTGGACGTTCACCAAGGGTATCCTGTCCTCGAGCGGCACCTTGCCACCCGAGTATGCCTCGCCGCCCGCGGCGTTGAACGCCGCGATCGCGAGCGGACCCGCAAAGTGCCCGTCCCCGCCTCCGGCCCGGAAGAGTGCGTGCCAAGCCGGAGGGGCTGAATCGTACTTCCACGTCCCGAACCCCAGCACATGACCGATCTCGTGGAGTGCAGACTCGTACAGTCGGTCAAGAACCGGGTCTGGGTTGCGAAAGTACCAAAGGGAGAACGAATTCTCGCCAATGAACCCGTGCCCGGACTCCCGTACGCCACAGGTTGCGGCGGTCGCCCCGACCCTGCCCCGCCCTGCGACGAATCTCATGCGGATCAATAGGTCGTCGATGACGCCCACGAACCGCGGCGACGACGGTCCATCGGAGCAGAACTCGCTCAGCGGACCCTGAATCGGCACGTCCGGCAGGTCGCCGGTCACCACCTCCATCCACCGATCCGCCGCTCGCCGGATCGCCGCTTCCTCCTCCGCCGTGAACTCAGGATCGAAGTACAGTTCGATGTTGAACGCGTCGGGGTCGGGTGCCGGAACCACCCAGGCTCGGAACCGACGAGTCGCCAGCAATCCATCGGGGTCGGTTGCCGTGACCTCGACCTCGATCGTGTCCACCGACATCGGATCCAGCCACAGCACCCCGTCCTCGACCCGCGCGGCCACCACCCCGGACTCGGTCGTCTCCACGGAGTAGGCCAGCGAGTCGCCGTCGGGATCGTCGAAGTAGTCGGCGAGCACCAGATCGGCCGAGGGACCCCCTACTTGAAGCCGATGATCCGGAACCCGCGACCGGGCCACCGGGCTCTGGTTGTCGGCCTCGGCGAACAGCACCAACTCCTCGCCGCTCGCCAGTCTTAGGCCTTCGTAGCCAGCCACCCTCACTTCCGCTGGCGGCGGAAACCCAAGATGCGTCGCACCGCCGTCCGAGTTGGCCGACACCTCGAAGGCGGTACTGACCGTGTCGCCGGGCAGCAGCGGAACGGCTTCACGAGACGTCGATCCGCGCTGGACCGACACCAGAACCGTGAACGCGAACGGAGCGCCCGTGGGTATCCGCACCACCACTCTCGCCGGACCCCGCGCCAGCAGGTCGCCATCGATCCGCACGAACTCCGGCCGGACGGGAAAGGGCGCCCCGGGGTTGCCTTGGAGCGTGATCCACTCGAGTTCCGACAGGCCCCCGAACAAGCCCGGCGGCAGCTCCGCAAGCTCGTTATACTCAAGGCTGAGTTGCGCGAGCTTCGGCATCCCGGCGAAGAGGCTTGGGGACAGTTCCGCAACCTCGTTCTCGCGCAAGTCCAGCCGGAACAAGTCCGGGAGTCGGTCAAAGATGCCGGGCGGCAGCATCGTCAGCCGGTTTCCTTGCAGGAAAAGCCGTTGGAGCGCCGGCGTGTCCGAAAACAGCCCCGGCGGCAGTTCGGTCAGCTGGTTGGCATCCACGGCGAGCCATCTAAGTTGCGGAGTCTCCGAGAACAGGCCCCGCGGCAACTCGGTCAGCCTGTTTTCCCCGATGTCGAGGTGTTCCAGGTGAGACAACCCCGCGAGGATGTCCACCGGCAGCGAGATTAGCCGGTTGCCGCCGAAAGCCAGGATCTTCAGGTTCGGAAGTTGATCGAAGAGATCAGCCGGCAACTCCGTCAGTTCGTTGTAGTCGAACCGGAGTCTAAAGAGCGCGTCCAGGTCCGCAAACGTGCCCGGCATCAGTTCCGTCAGGCGATTACGCCACAGCACTAGCTCTTCCAGGCTCGACAGACCCTTGAAGGTCCCCGGCGGGAGTCGCCTCAACTCGTTGAAGTTCAGATTCAACCGCCTCAAGCTCGACAGGCCCTCAAAGACGTTTGGCGGCAGTTCAGTCAACTCGTTGTCGCTCAGATTCAACTCTCCCAGTCCGACAAGCTTGGCGAAATCACTACCCCGAAGCCGTCCGATGCCCTTCTCCGCGAGCACCAGGCGAATGACTCCCCGGAGCATGTCCTCCGTCACGTCCGCACAGTCTCCGACGCCCGTCTGCCTGACGATCTCCGCGCTCACCGCAGGCGTCCGGTTACAGGCCCCTTGGTCCGACACCGCCGCCGCCTCGACGACGACCTCCAAATCTGCCGTTCTTGCCGCGAGTTGCTGTGCGCCACGCTCCTGCCCCAGCGTCCACACGGCCGACGCCAGCCCGAGGCTGTCGGTCACCGCCATTGGCGGATCCGCGCGGCCGCTCCCCGTCTCGGGCTCGAACCGAACCGTCGCGCCCCAGACCGGTCGATCAATCTCGTCAGCGACGCGCACCCTGACGGAATCCGGCAGGGCATGCCCCGCCAGAGCCCACTGATCTTCGCCGGAGCGCACCTCCAACGAGGCCGCGGCCTCGTCGAGCTCCAGCGCCGTCGCCTCTATCTCGACGCTGGCGCCGCCCTGCGCCGCGACGGCGCCCAGCGTCTGCCGCCCCGGGGTCGGCCCCAGCGTCCACACGATCCTCGCCACACCCGCGCCGTCGCTGGTCGCCTCACTCGGTTCGACGCGCCCGCTGCCCGGGGCTGGCTCGAACCGAACGGCCGCCTCCGGTACCGGGGCGCCTCCGGCATCCAGCAGGCGTACGCCCACCGGTTCTAGAAGCGGCTGTCCCGGAGTCGTGCGCTGCCCGCTCCCGATGGCCTCTAGCGCGGCCGCGTCCTGGCGCACGTGAATCAGCGCATGGTCCGACGACTCGGGAGTCCATGCCTGTAGGCGCGCCACGCCGTTGCCGCGCGCCGTCACCGTGCCGTCGGAGTCCACCGTGAACACCGCCCCGTCCAGGCTGCTCCAGCGAACCGTGCCGCCGCCTTGAACGGAGAACGCGAACATCTGCCCGAGGTGGGTCAAGGTCCCGGAGTCCGGCACGATTTCGAGTGCCGCCTCCGGCTCGACCACCGGATCCGAATCGCAGGACCCCAGCACCGCGAGGAACAGCGCGGCTGCCAACGCCGGCATCCAACCCGACGGCCCCGCCCGCCCTCGGCCCATGTCGCAACGAGGCAAGCGAGCGTCCGGCCTGCCTCTGCTCGCGTCGGCTGGCGGGATTCTCGTTCGCATCTTCCTTGAGGCCTCGGGAGTGCCCGGATCGAAGGGGGGTGCCGTCGCGTTTCCGGACCGGCGGCCGCCTTGGTTGCCCGAAAGATGCCCGCTTCCGGGCTCATCGAGCAAATGGGCCATCTACTCGGCGCGGCCTATAATCCGAGTGGTCTGCGTGCGCGCTACAGCCTTCTGGAGACCCAGACGGCGCGTCCGACGACCCGGACCTCCTCGACGGAACGCTCGTAGCTGTCGTACTTGCGGTTGAGGACTGGAGCACGACCCTAGGCGGATCGGAGTGGGGGACGTGCTCGATCCGCTTGGCGACGAGCCCCATGCCGTCCCAGATGACGAAGATGCCGGGCGGGACCGGCACCTTGAGGCTCACGTCTATGAGGATGCGGTCGCCGCTTGAGCAGCGGCTCCATCGCGTCGCCGTCGCCCGTGATCATTTACAGGTCCTCGGGCCTTGCGCGGAACTCGTGGCGGATGAGAGGACCGGCGAAGGCCCACATGTCGCTCGTCCGCTCGAACTCGCTCGTTCCACGCACCCGGCAGCCCCGCCAGTCGCGACGCGAGTTCATCTCAGGCGAGAGCCACTGGTTCGAGGGTCGGCGCTACCGGCTGGCCGTGGTCGAGTCCACCGGTCGGACGGGCATGCGCCTGCGGCCCGCGACCGGGCGGGACGCACGCGAAGCCATGCTGTACCGCTGGTACCGGGCTCGTCTCCGCGAGCGCGTCCCCGTGATCCTCGCCGAGTGGGAACCCCGGAATCGGCGTGCGCGTGGACGACTGGCGTATCCGCCGAATGAAGAGTCGGTGGGGCACGTGCAACGCGGCGGCCCGCCGCATCGGGCTCAACTCCGAACTGGCCAAGAACTCGTCGAGCCGAGCCACAACGAGCGCTTCCGGGAGATCATGGACCGGGCGATGCCGGGCTGGCCGCTGCGCGTCGATGAGTTGAGTCGTTCGCATCTCCCCGACGAGGGGTGGGAGGTATCGCCGAACCGCGATTGATCGCGGGAGCATTGTAGGTCGGCCAGCGCCTGCCCTGGGGATCTCGCCCGTTGCCGAAACACTTTGGCACGGTCGCCCGTATGGGGATGTCCGGTAGCACGGACAGGCTCGCCAGATGCCGACGGGGGAAGCGCTTTCGACAAGCCGCTGGCGGCGGCTTCCCGAGGCTTCCTTACGTTACCGGACAACCTCGAACGTTACCGGACAAGAGGAGGTTTCCGAAGGGTTGACTGCCTCAAGGACGGTTGTTCAACGTCTCGGGTATGGAGACGCTGACACAGCCGCTCAACAGGGAAGCGGGCGATACGATCGCCCATCTTGACGACCGCGAAAGTGCGCGCGGGTCCTGCGGCTTGACGGGACACAGGACCGAGTCGGTTGCGCTCGGATGCCGCCGGGGAGAGGCGTTCGCTCCCGCCCGGATTGCGCGGTTCATGGAACGCGAACTCCGAGACGCCGGGCAGCGCATGAGCGCATCGGAGAGGCGGATGCCGCGCGTTGAGCTGAGCCGTTCACGGGCTCGGCCCACGGGCTCGTCGGGCGCTGTTAGGGCGACAAGCCAGCCTACCCAACAAATGCTATGAAGTCTGCATCTGACTGTGGTGTTTGGCGTTACGAGGTTGGAGGTCGTGATTCCCGCCGATTGGTTCCCGCCGATTCGGATCAGCCGCCGCCGTTGCGTCGGCGGTTGTCCAGAGCCTTCCTGAGTTGTACCGCACTGGGTTGCTGATAGCAGCGCAGCACCGTCTGAGCCTTCTTCCAACCGCCAAGCTCGCAAAGCACCTTCAGCGGCAGGTCCATGAGATCGGACGCGAACTTGCGACGGAGCGAGTGCCAGCCCCGTCCCCGCCTCGGCTCCAGTCGCGCGAGGGTCTCGGCCTTCTTCCACCACTGAAACGCGCAAACGCGGCTCATGCACCGCGTCGCGTCGCTCGACGAAGGCAGTACCGGCGCGTCACCCGTACCGATACCCATCCTCCGCGCCACCTCCAAGGCGGCGACCGCCTCGGCGGTCAGTGGCGTAACGTGCTCGTACCCCGTCTTCTCATGCTCGGCTCGCCACCTGACCTCGCGGCCTTCGATGTCGATGTCTCCCCAGCGGAGCCCGCGGATGGCACCGATCCGGTGCCCGGTTTCGTGCGCGAGCACGAGCGCGACATGGAACCGCCACCCGACCTGCCGGGACACCCCGAGCAGGGCTTGGTACTCGTCCTCGCTGAGGACGACCCGGTTGGGATTCTTCTCCTTGGGCTTCCTGAGGCCCTTGAGCGGGTTGGAGTCGAGGAGCAGCCGTCCGTGTTCGTCCCTCGACCTTGCGGCCCAGTTGAGCACCGTCATCAGGAACGTCAGATCCCATTCGATCGTCCGGTTGCCCACCGGCTTGCCCGAGCGTCCGGCCCTGCCCGCCCGCCGCGCTTGGATGAAGCGGTCCCAATCGCGCTGCGAGAGTGTCTCGGGTCTTCGGTCCCGTCCGAAGAAGCGGAGGAACATCCTGGTCGTGACCCGGTCGCGCTGTCGCGTCCGCCTCCCCTTCGTGGGCGTCACCTCTTCGCCGTAGATTTCAAAAAGCGTTCCCAGAGTGAGCGGCTCGGGCTTGGCTTCCGCCTTGCCGTTGGGCTCATGAACCGCGAAGCCCGCGGCGGCCTCGTCGGCCTGCCGCTTCGCGCGCGTCCAGTCACGGTGCTTGAGCGACTTCGTGCGCCTGCGACCGTTCTCGCGCCACTCCATCTGGAAAATGCCGGTCTTCGGGTCAGGGAACACCCTCACCCGATTCCGGCCCCATTCGCCGGCGCCGTAGGAGCGCCGACTTCGTTTCGTGCGTGCCATCGTTCGATTCCTCTCTCGATGGACTGCACGATCTGCGCAACGCAATCTCGCTGGACGAAGGCTGCTTGACCAGTGCGCAACCGCGCCGTTCGCTTCTCGAACCGCACCCAGGGCATTCGCCGGACTCTACTGGAAGCGATGGATGAGCGGCTGCCGGAGGCCGTTCCGCATCCGGGAACGCGCCGGACGGCTCTGGACGGCTGCCCGCCGGATGCGACTTGACGCCGCCGAAGGCGCTCTCCCGATTCCTACCGGCAGCGATACCTTCACCAGCACTTGAACCTACTACGAAGTCCGAGTCCTACACTTGCGGGAGCGGGAGCCCTCATGTACCGCAAAGCCACCGACCGACGGCGGTCGCGTTGATCCACCATCTGAAGGGGCGCGAGAAGGCACTGGAGCCGTTCGCCTTGACGGGCCGCCGGGCCGAGTGGGTCGCCTTGGCGAGCCTGCACGGCGGCGTGTTCACCCGCTCGCAGCTTTCGGCGTGGTTCGGCATGGACTGCTTCAAGACGCTCCGGTTCGTGCAAGCCTTGACGCGGAGAAGGCTCGCCGCCGAGGAGATGGTCGGAGACCTGAAGGTCTGCCGGATCTGCGCTCGCGGCATCTACCGGGCGCTCGGTGCCGAAGGCGTCCGCACCCGGAGGATCACCTCGACCGAGGTGATCCTGCGCCGCCTGCTCTCGTTCGACTACGTGATCGAGCATACCGGCCTGCCCTGGCTGCCCACCGAGTCGGAGAAGGTCGCCGCGTTCGAGGCGCTCGACCTGGGGCGCTCGCTCATGCCCGTCCGCGTCTATCGGGGCGCCGCCGGGGGGGCGCGGCACTACTTCCCGCGCGGGATGCCCGTGGCGCTGGACTCGGGCCGCGCCGTGTTCGTCCACGCCGATCCCGGCTACGACACCTCGACCGCGCTCCGCTCGTGGCGGGACCGGCACCGGAAGCTCTGGCAGGCACTGAGGCAACTGGGCTTGTCGGTCGAGGTCGTCGGGGTCGCGTGCGCCCGGAGACCGCTTGACCGGGCGCGGACGATCCTCGGAAACTGGACCAATACGGAAACGGCTCCACGCCCCATCCACCCGCCCGGGACCGCCGCTGCGGCCCGGCGCGAGATCACGCGCATCGAGAATGCCATCGTCGGCATGGACGACGCGGCGGTCGAGGAAATGGGCGGCTTCCAAGCCTGCCTCCACCGGATGGTCGAGATGGAGGATGTGCTCCGATCCATGGGTCCGGCAGGGACGATCGACGGCCATTCGGTGTGGCGTTCGAGCCGCTTCCACGGGCGCGGGATTTGACCGCCCGTGGACGGGGGCCGTTGCCGATCCAGAGTGTCCCAGTGACATTGGGGTCGTTGTGCACGATAATCACGCTCGGATGTGACACGCCGCCGATTCCGCAAGTTGCCGACTGCATTGCATTTGCGGCGAGTGCACCGTGGCGGCCGTGACGCGCGGGCGCTTGCGGCCGTTGCCGGGAGCGACCCATCCCTTCGGGTGCCTGGTACGGCACGGCGACGGGTGGGATGTGCACGGCCATCCCACCCCCGCCTGGGGTCGCTCCCGGTCCAGCAATCCCGTGCGGGAAGGCCAAACGGCGATCCGGGACGGGCTCGTCCCGGTCTTGCGCGCCGATGCCGAACAGCCCCACGGCCAGTCAGTCGGCGAACGGGTGGTCCGCCGCTTCGAAGCGGCGCTCGAACCGCTTTCCCGCGCAGGCATCGCAGGTCTGGGAGCGACCCGAGGGGGAGGGGCCGGGGGTGCGCAAACGCGCCCGGCCCCGAACCCGCAGCAGTCCCTCGGACTGCCGGGTACTCCCAGCCCCGTCCGAGTGAACCCTGCGGCCCCGACCGCCCGAGACAGCGAGGCGCAAGACTGTTGCGCGCAGCAGCTTCCGTCGCCCCGTCGGGTGCGCACGTCTTGGGCGCCGGGGTGCGCATCGGCACCCCTTGTCGATTTCGCGGGCGTGTACGGCCATGACCCACGGCGCCAGAGGTGCGCGAATCATTGGCAGAGGACTCCCGCGAGGCGAACCGTCCGCCATGTGTCGGCGCGTGGCATCAGCACCGGCTGGTCGGCGAGCCCGGAGCGCACGCGCTCAATGACGACCAAGTGGGCGACGACCTCGACCGCCTCGGCAGCCGCCTTGTGGCCGCCGCCGACCCGATCCGACAGCGTCAAGCCCACCGAGCGCGCCTTGGCGTGCCACTCGGCACGCTCCGCCTCGCTGGAGCGGATCTTCTCCCAAACGGCGCGTCCGGCGCTATTGGCGCGCCGTTTCCGTTTCGGGGTCAGAGGGGGCACGGCCCCCCGCCAGCCTCTCCTGGGGACACGCGAAGTGTGGCCACGGAGAGTATGCTGGCTTGCTTGCTTGCTTGCTTGCTTGCTTGCTTGCTTGCTTGCTTGCTTGCTTGCTTGCTTGTCTGAAGTAGCAGCGCCCAACGAGCCCGTGGGCCGCGTCCGTGAACGGGCCGGCTCAACGCGCGGCATCCGCGCCTTTGACGCGCTCATGCCCCCCGGCGCACACGATCCGCATCGCGCACGCCGGGGGGGCTTCCTCAGCCCGAGGGCTTCAGTTCGAGGTGATCGCCGCCCGGTAAGCAGTCGAAGGACGCCGCCGCCAGCAGCGTGCCCCCCCCCGCGCCCGGCATAGGAGCGGAACCCGCGCCCCTGGGATTCGGCCATTGTTGCTTGCAAGTGCCCGTGACGACGGATTCCGTGCGGTCAACTGCTCTCGACCACTTCCGATAAACCCCCTTGGAGTGTGGGGAGATTCCCTCGCAAGTGGGGTGTCGGGCACTCTACTTGGCTCTGCGGCAATGGCCCAACTTTGTTGCGTCAACTGGCCGTGGTTTTTCGCGGCCTTCACAACCAACCCTCAGAACAGGAGGATTCCAATGATGAGGGCACTTTCCTTCCTGGCACTGGCCGCGCTCTTCGTGACGGGTGTGGCCGTGGGCGGGACCGTCGGGCCTGTGCCGGCCTACGCGCAGTCCGCCGAGACCTGCGAGCAGGACGAGTGCGATCCGGCTCCCTGGTGGCAGTTCTGGACCAGTGACCAGTGCGTCATGAACGCTGGCTACAACACTGGTTGCGACTGGATCGGCGACGGTGAGTGTGCCACCTACTCCTGCGGTCAGGCCTTGCCTGGCGGCGGCGATGGCGGCGAAGAGGACGACGATTAGGGTCCGCCTCGAATCAGGGGGAGGCGGGCGCGGGCTGACCTGCCGCCCCCTGATTCGACCGCGCTCTAGGGAGGAACAAAGGAAGAAAGGAGACAATGGATGATCAGCATAGCCGCAACAGTGTTAGCCGTAGCCGTGCAGCAGGCGGCGGTGACCGGAGTGGTCCGTGACAGCACTGACCTGGAGCCGGTCGCTTTCGCGCGGGTGACGGTCGAGATCAAGGAGGTTCCACCAACTGAAACGGTCACCGACAGATTCGGTGCCTTCGCGATAGCGGGACTCGATGCTGGCGATGCCGTCGGCATCGTCACCGTGGAGGCTTTTGGATATGCGCCCTGGCGAATGGAATTGGGGCAGGCTTTGGACGGGGAACTCACGATCCTGCTTCAACCGCAGCCGATCGCGCTTGAGGAGATTCGCATCAATGCACGTCGGGCGGCCGACCCCTTGTCGTCATCTCCGGGAGCCTTCGTGGTCGACCGGGAACTGGTGCGCGCACAGCCCGTCATACTGGAGACAGACGTACTCCGCGCCACGTCCCTTTCCCCCGCCGCATCACCGGCGTCCGACTGGGTGGCGGCACCGTTCATTCGGGGCGGAGTGAGCGAGGGTACGCCGGTCTTCCTGGACGGAGTGCGGATTTTCAACCCGTTCCATGTCGGGGGATTCGTGGCGGCGCTCAACGCCGAGGCCGTCAATCGCGTGACGCTGCTCACGGGATCGTCGAGCGAAGCGCTGGCGGTGGGGTCGCTCTCAGGCGCCATCGACGTGGCCACTCGGGATGGAGCGCGGGACAGCTTTCGCTCAAGCGGCTCATTGGGGATCGCTTCGCTGCGCATGTCCGCCGAGGGACCGGTGGGTAGGTCGGCGTCGTTCCTCGTGGACGCCAGACGCTCGTACATCGACCTCCTCACGGCGGGGCTGGGGGCGATTCTGGACAACTCCACGGTGCCGTACTCATTCGGCGACGTTCATGGCAAGTTCACGAAGGACCTCGGGGGCGTCCGCCGACTCTCGCTGACGGGCTACTGGAACGACGAAGGCCTCGATTCGAGGCCCCAAGACATCCCCGAGGGAGACGCGGCGCTCGGCCGGGCCTCAAGGGCGACTTGGGGGAACATGGCACTGGCCGCGCACTACCGGGACCGAATCGGCTCGGCCACCCTGGTCGACCTGAGCGTCGGGCACAGCCGGTTCTCGGGCGATTACACGGTGTTTCGGGGCAAGACCTTGGATGCGGACACCTCCTCGATCATCCGCGGCATGATGGGCGAGTACCGGGCCGAAATGCGACTCCGGCGGCAGTCCGGCGACCTGACGCTCGATGGAGGCGTGCAGGCGACCCGTTTCGAGGCGGCGCACAGCGCGGTCGGCAGGGAGTGGGACGGGAGCGACCCGCACGACCTCTTCGAGGCGTTCGATCTCTCGCCCGTGGCGACCCGGGTCGCTGCATTCGGCAGCGCGAAGGCAACCCTGGGCGGCGGGTTTGCGGTTGGAGGGGGCCTTCGCGCCGACCACTTCTTCGGCGTCGAGGGGGCGCTGTCGCCCTTCGCGGAGATGTCGTACCAACGGCCCAGGTGGAAGGCTTGGCTATCCGCCAGCAGGTCACATCAGGCGCTGTCGTCGATCCGCAGCGAAGAACCGGTGTCGGCGAGCTATCTGGCCTACGACCTCCTGGCTCCGGTCCAGGAGGGTCCGCTTCTAAGGAACTCGGAAGTGTCCGGTGGCTGGGAGGGCGGCACCCACGGGGTGCGCGTTCGGGTGGAGGCCTTCGCCCGGCGGATGGACAATCTCCGCCTTCCCGCCCTGAACAACAATCCCATCGAGTCACTCATGCTCGTCGAGCCGTCCAAGCGCGAGCTGGGAAGCGGCACGGCCAAGGGGCTGGAGTCCACCTGGAGCTGGTCTCCGGCCAGCGGCGGGGCAACCGTGGTCGGCAGCTACCGTTGGGCCAAAGTGACCAGATCTGTTGGCGGCCGCACCTATACGCCGAGGTTTCACAGAGATCACGAAGGCGAGTTGAGTGCGAGCCTGCAACGTGGCGGTTCGACCTGGTCGGTGCGCTTTTCGGCGCGCAGCGGACAGCCGACGACGCCGATCGTGGCCTTCTTGCCGTTCGTCGCCTACATGTCCCCCGACACGCGGGTGGGCGGTCTCTACGACGATGTGCTCAACTTCGCCGGAGAGTACAACTCCGCGACGCTGCCGCCCTACCTGCGGATCGATGTGGGCTGGCGGGGCTCGAAGGACGTGGACTGGTTCGGCGGCGGCACGCTGACGCCCTTCGCTTCCATCGCCAATCTCTTCAGCCTTCCCAACGTGGTTGGCGTCGCGCCGGAGCAGCGCACCGACGGCGTGACTGAGCGCGTGTACGCCCCACAGCTACCAATGGTCCCGTTCCTGGGCCTCGAATTCCGGTTCTAGGGACCAAAACCAAACGATTTGAGAAAGGGATTTCGTCATGTATGACAATTCGGAAGGAAACGCTCGGCACCACGGGGCCAACCGCCGTGGGCGGGCCGCGCCAAGGCTCATCGCCGCATTGACGGCGCTTGGCGGCCTGGCCGCAGGCGCGTGCGACTACACGCACCCGACGGAAGTCTTCGTCCCCGACGAAAACGCCATAGCGATCGCCGCCGTGATCAGTGCGGGGTTCGACACCGCCACGTTGCTTGCCACCTACCCACACCGCGACACCTTGGGAGATCCACCGGTGGTCGGTGCCCAGCTGTCCGGTCCGGGATGGACGGCCACCTTTGTCCAGGATGCCGATTCGCATACGCCAAAGGGACTTTGGGCGTGCGGTCTGATATCCGGGTCGGTGGCCTGGAAGGGGCCTGTATCCTGCTTGCGCGCCCAGCTTCCAGAGCCAATCGAGGTGGGTGTCCGGTACACCCTGTCGGGTACTACGGAACTCGGCGGCTTCTCAGGAGCTGCCGCCGTTCCGGTCGCTCCGGTGCTTGTGGAGCCATCCGTGCAGTTCGTTGCCGCGCCAACCGCTGACACCTTCGGCGTTGATGTGCGATACGAGACCCCCGCCGGGGTGGAGTTCATCGTGGCGGAGGCCGCCAATGTCGTGCAGGTCGTCGTGGACAGCGCGGGCAACGTGAGCGAGGAGCCCCGATGGATCAAGCACCTCGTCCCCAGGGAGCTGAACCCGGCAGCCGAGCACGCCCGCATCATGGTCAGGGGCTATGACGCCAGTGCGCCTCAGAATATCTGGCGGCCTCCCGAATTCCGCCTCGACCTCCACCTCGTCGGCTTCGACGAGAACTTTGCCCGCTTCGCCCGGCTCCGCTACGACCGCTTGGTGATCCGGCCGTGGCCCAGCTTCGGGCTCACCGGCGACGAAGGCATCTTCGGCTACTTCGGAGCCGCGTCCCGTTCAAACCCAGTTCAAGTGATTGTGAGGCCATAATGAAGACTCGATTCCTACCACCACCCCAATTCTTCCCAGTGTTCCTGAGCGTGGCCGCGCTTGGGTTCGCGGCGGGCGCTTGTGACGGTCCGCGCAACAACGAAACGGTGCATCCGTTGCCCGGTCGGATTCCCGGCAGCGAGTGGGCCACGCCGATCACGCGCGATAGCGTTCCGGCGGACATGACACCCGAGCGGCTGGCGAAGTGGACCGCCGCGCGCGACGCGATCCGCAACGCAGGTGTATTGGTCGAGATCGGCGCCGCAGGGATGGATGACGCTGAACATTCGGATCCCTCGGTCTTCGGAAGCGTCGCCGATGTAGCGGTCGACACAGCCGGTTTTGTCTACGTTCTCGACGAGCAAGCGCAAGAGGTGCGGGCATTCGATTTCCTCGGTCGCTTCGTCCACAAATTCGGCGGGTTCGGAGACGGACCATCTGAACTTCGGCACGCGATCGGCATCGAACTGCTCGGCGATGGGCGGATTTTGGTCGCGTCGCGCGACCAGCGCGTCAAGATGTTCGCGCCCACCGAGCACGGATGGAGCGCGATCCAGACGATCGAAGCCCCGGTCGGCCCCCGCGCGGTCTGCTCGATGCGCGACGGGCGAGTCTTCATCAACGGCTACCGCCAGGATGCAAACACGCTCGTCCATCAACTGCGACTGGGAGCCGACTCGGTAGCGCCAGCCTTCGGCGAAGGCTACCGGGACGAGAACTGGCTCATACAGATGTCGCTCGCCGAGGGCGCTTTGGCATGCGCGAACGGTGGACACGGCGTGGTGGTGCTTGGCCATCGCGCCATTCCGCTGATCCGGGCCTTCGACTCGCTTGACGGCTCGCTCGTGTGGGCCTCGACGCTCGAATCGTTTTCGGGGCTGCCCGTCTACCAAGGGGTAAACGAGAGAGGACGAAACTACGTTCGCAAGGGACGCCCGGATCAATGGGATGTCCTGGGCTCGGTTCACCCCGTTGCAGAAGGCCACCTGCTGGTTCAGGTGGGCCACGCCAGCATGGTTCGACGGACAGTTGCCATCGAGAGTTACCTGCTGGACTCCGAGTCCGGTGCCGGAGCCTTTCTCGGCGATGAGGTGCCGAGGGCCATTCCCTTCGAGGGAGGATATGTCGCGCTGTACGAGGACCCGTACCCCCGGATCGAGGTGCGGACCTTCGGTGATTCCCAATTGATCAGGATGGCCTCCGCGCCGAAGGGGGTGACGCAATGAGTCGCAAGACAAGGACATGGATCGCCGGTGCGGTGTTCACGGTGGGATCGGTTGCGGGGGTCGCTCTTGCCACTCTGGGTCTGATACCCACGGTGGACATCGAGCTTGCCGTTCCAGCGCGCGAAGCGCGGGAATACCGGCCCGGCAGCGTAGCCGCAACCGGCGTTGAAGACGAGATCGTGCTCGTGTTTCTCGGATCGTCGTCGTGTGGTTGGTCGAATCTACCCGAGGTATCGCGCGCGGTGAGAGATGCGAAGATCCTCGTCGCCGGACACGCTCGGGACAGCGGGATGCGTTTTTCGGCTCTGGGAATCGCTCTGGACGTGGACGCCTCGCGCGGCTGGGCGCATCTTCGCAAAGCGGGCTCGTTCGATGAGGTTGCGGCAGGCATGGGTTGGGCCAACAGCGGAGCCGAAAAGTATGTCTTCGGCACCCTGGCTGGTCCGGCGTCGACCCCGCAACTGCTTGTCGTCCAACGCTCTCTGAGCGCTGGCCCGGGGGGACGCCCGAAGGCGGAATCCGAGCGGGTCTTGGTGAGAAAGACCGGCTCGAACGCAATCTTGAGTTGGGTGTCGCAGGGATCTACATACGAAAGCCGCCCCAGCGAAATACAGGCTGCGGGGGGGATGTGAACCCATGGGATTCGTGAGATCGAATCAGCGGAGACGCTGCGAGCGGCGGCGGGACCCCTGGCGGACTCAGCGTCCTCCGGCAGTCTTCGCGCTTCAAGTCCTCCGGTGTGGCATGCTGCCGATTGGGTTGCTACAATGCGTCATGCTCGCGGACACCCTACTCAGAGAAGTCCTCAACGCGTCGCCGGACGCTATCCTCGTGGTGGATGATGCGGGCGTGATCCGGTATGTCAACGAGCGAGCTACGTCCATGTTCGCATGGGATCGCGATGAGTTGGTTGGACTGATTGTCGATATCCTGGTGCCCTTCCAGCACCGCACGCACCACGCGGAACTCAGGGCGGAATACGCGCTCCGACCCCGTGCTCGACCAATGGGACACGGCTTGCTCCTGCAAGGGGAACGAAAAGATGGAAGTCAGTTCCCAGTGGAAATCGCTCTCACGCCCTGGCAACCCGCCGGTGACGGACCGATGGTTGTCTGCACGGTTCGAGACCTGTCCCGATTTGACCGTTGGCGCAGCATGTCCATGGCGAGAGTGGAGGCTGTGGAAGTGGAGCGGACGCGAATCGCTGCCGAACTGCACGACGACATCGTCCAACGGATGGTCTTCATCAAGCACCGCTTCACGACCTTGCGGAACATGGAGGGCCTGTCGGGAGACGACGACCTGTTGGAGCTGAGCTCAGCAATTGATCATACCATCGCGTCCATAGAGCGGATCTGCCGAGGTCTGACGCCGCTGGAACTCAAGCATTTCGGACTGAACTTCGCTTTGAGGATACTGTTTCGCGAGTATTCCGAGGCCGGGTTCACGGTTCACGGCAATCTCATCGATGTGGGGCGTAGCCTGGACCCGGCGAACGCACTTGCCCTTTTTCGTATCGTCCAAGAGTCCCTTTCCAATGCACGTGAGCATTCTGAAGCCGACGAAGCTCTCGTCACCGTGACCCGCGATTCCGACTGGATCGAAGTCGAAGTTAAGGACGCTGGTGTCGGTTTCGATACCGCCGCCGTCGCTTCGTCGGGGGCCGGCATCGGACTCCTGGGGATGAGTGAACGCGCCGCCATGATCGGCGGCGTGTTCGAGGTGCGCAGCATCCGCGGCGACGGTACCAGGGTACGAGTTCGCGTTCCGGTGGCCGCGCGGGCTACGGCAGAGGAAGAGCTGTGAGCTGGGACACGAAGGTGCTCATCGTTGACGACCATGAGATGGTGCGGGCGGGTCTTCGGGCGATCATCGAGAGTACAGGTCGAATGAAGGTGGTTGGCGAGGCGGCCGACGGTCGAGAGGCGATTCGATTGGCACAGAGGCTTGAGCCCGACGTGATCCTGATGGACATCGACATGCCTCGCTTGGACGGCATCGAAGCAACTCGGCGAATTAGCGCGCTGGACCTTGGCGCAGGGATCCTGATACTCACCAGGCACGACCACGAGGAGTACCTTGAACCCATCATGTCCGCGGGCGCGATGGGGTTCATTAGGAAGAGCCGGGGGCCTGAAGACTTGATCCGGGCCGTAGATCTGATCGCCGCCGGACGGACAACGATGCCACGCGAGGCAACCCAGCTTTACATGCGGAGGCGGCAGGAATTCGACGCTCAGCCGGCATCCCCCCTGGCCTCCCTGAGCGATCAGGAACGCGAGATTCTGAGACTCACCGCCAGAGGTTATACCGCGAGCCAGATCGCCGACCGGCTGTCCCTGGCGCGTAAGACAATCGAGAACTACCGCGCCCGCCTGAAGGAAAAACTCAAGCTGCGCGACCGGTCGGATTGGGTGGACTTGGCGCTCAAGTCGGGGTTGCTGCTGAAAGACTAGAACTAGAACAGCGGCGGCGACCTCATCGGCCGGGGCCTCACGACAGTAGAGGCGGCATCGGCTGGAGGCCACCCCAGAGTCCCGCCATTTGACCGCGACTTCGCCGCTGTTTCAGTACGGTGGCATCAGGTATGGCGCGGCGGCAGGAATGGCAGATCGTGCAGTCCTGATTAGACTTACGTGACTTCCTGCCGGGATTCTGACCTCAGGCGGTCCGCCTACCCATTGTCATACAATGGGGCTGGCGAGGGGCTGGCTCCCGCCCCCCCTTCGAACCCCCCGCTGTTCGCGCTCCCGAGGAGGTCGCGGATGGGGGCGCCGCCCCCTTTCCCCCGTATCGGTGCGGCGTGATGCCTGAGCGCCGCACCGCCGTCGTCACCGCCCGCGTGTCGGCGGCCGAGTCCGCCGACTGGCGGGCAAAGGCGAAGGCCGCCGGCGTGCCGCTGTCCGCGCTGATCCGGCGGGCCATGGCCCGTACACGGACCTGGACCGCACGCGCGGCCGAGGTCGAGCGCGAGCGCACCCGGCAGGTGTCGCGGATCGGGAACAACCTCAACCAGATCGCCAAGTGGGCGAATACCCACAAGGGGGCGGCCGAGGCCGTCGAGGTCCTCGCCCGTTTGGTTGCCATCGAGCGGGTGCTCGGCGCGCTGGCTCGGTTCGAGAGCCCGGAGCGCGATGCACACTAAGTTTCTCGCGCACGGGACCGGCTCAGCCGGCAAGGCGGCAGGCTACCTCCTCGGGGAGCGGGACGCCGCCGGGAAGCTGCGCGAGGGCGTCGAGGTGTTGCGCGGGAACCCGGACATGGTGGCCGCGGTCGCCGACTCGCTCGACTTCGAGCACAGGTACACCTCCGGCGTAATCGCCTGGGCACCGGACGACCACCCCACCGACGAGCAGATCGAAGCTGTGCTCGACGAGTTCGAGAAGACGGCATGGGCGGGGCTGGAGCCCGACCGCTACGCCTGGGCGGCCGTCCTGCACCGTGAGGAGGGCGGCGGCGCTCACGTGCATGTCCTCGCCGCTCGGTGCGACCTGGAGACCGGCCGAAGCCTCAACATCGCGCCTCCGGGTTGGCAGCGGACGTTCGATCCGCTCCGAGACGCCTTCAACCACGAGCACGGCTGGAGCCGACCAGACGACCCGGAGCGAGCCAGAGTGCAACACCCCGGCCACCGCGCCTACATCGAGGCGACTCGGCTGCGGGCCGGACTACGGCTCGAATCGTCCCCCCGCGACCTGATCCGGGACTACCTGCTCCAGCGTGTCGAGCACGGTGCGGTCAAAGACCGCCACGATGTTGTCGCCGCGCTCCGGGAGGCGGGCCTTGAAGTGCCGCGCCAGGGCATGGAGTACATCACCGCGCTGGACCCCGAAACCGGAGACCGGTGGCGGCTGAAAGGAGAACTGTACGGAGTTGATTTCCAACGCGAACGATTTGACCGAACGGCTGCGGAAGCGGCTGGAGAGCGAGCGCAGGGAGATCGAGGAGTTGACCGCGAGCGAGCTCGAAAGGCTCGCCGA
The DNA here is from genome assembly GCA_965208255.1 of Longimicrobiales bacterium. Taxonomy (GTDB): domain Bacteria; phylum Gemmatimonadota; class Gemmatimonadetes; order Longimicrobiales; family Gaopeijiaceae; genus BD2-11. The sequence goes on along the minus strand of OZ242324.1, from coordinate 3,729,804 downwards.
GAACTCGCGGCGCGTCGCGAGGAGCGCGGTGCGTACCATCGAGCGCGATACGGAGGAGGCGACCGGCAAGATGCGCGAGTTGCTGGTCAAGGCGTGGCAACGGCCGCTGATCGTCGGCCTGAGTCTTTGGATCGGTTTCTTCGCCGGAAGCTGGGGGACGATGCGCTGGTTGGCGGGGAGCATTCAGGACCGGATCGTGACCCGCGCCGAATTGAACCGGGACATCGAGGACGCACGGCGGACGCTGGCCCAGCTGGAGGTGGACACCTGGGGGCTCGTGTTCCACGTGATCAAGGGCGAGCGGTTCGTGGTGGTGCCGGACGGGGTGCTGGACGATCCGCCCTGGTGGGTGGAACCGGGGCACCTTCCGGCGTTGAAGCTGTCGAACGAGTAAAGGAGGTTTATGACCGCGTTAGAGGAGCAGTTGACGAGGGCCTTGCGGAAGTTGTCCGCGCAAGCCGCAGGTGAAGCGAATCACGGCAGGGAATCGTCTAAGTCTAACTGGGACTGCACGATCTGCGTTTTCTGCCGTCGACCTCGTGTCTGACTGAATCGCACCGCGCCAGCGGGAAAACGGGCTCAATTGGCGGGACGCTTTGTCGTCTTAGTTTTCCGGGTTAGTCGCCCATCTCCGCCTAGGTCCGCCAGACCATCTGCTGGCCAGCCGAATCTCTGTCTGGCCCGCCTCGCTCACGGCGGCATTTGGCTCCCTCGACAGCGAGACCGGGGTGGGCTTTCACGTCGTTTATTGGGCACCATCCAAGAAGCTACGGTTCCCCGGTAAGCGCCTCGTCTGGGACCCTCAGCCGTGGTACGTGGGCCGTTGGCCCAAAGAGCCCTGCGCCACTCGCGCGCTGAACGAAGTGTCATGTATTTTTCTTGATGGTGCTTCGATCGGAGGTCGAACCCGAACCGGCCGTGACGATGGCAGACAGCCGACCCTTCAAACCAATCTGTGGGAATCGACCCGTGAGGCTCGAACACTGGAACGCGAACACGGGGTACTACCGTGAGTCGGATGGCTCCGGGTATCCCGACAGCATGACGCGCACATACGGACGGCTGATCGCGGCGGCGGGTGGGCTCGCGACCCCCGCGCCACTGCGGGGGCCGGACGATTCGTGGCGGCTGCATGTGCTCGCGCATCCGCACGGTCCCCGCGTCCTGAGAGCGCGCATCGTTGCCCCGGACGAACAGCCCATCGCGGAGCTGGCGGTGGCGGAAGGCGGTGGTGCCGGCCCGCGTCGCGCATGGCGCGATACGGTGGCGGCGGCTCATTGGTTGATCGACGGATGTGACCCCAGCGATTTCCGCGACCACCTGCCAGACGGCCCGTGGGTCATCATGGCCCTGCTACCGGCGCTGGCCGTCCACGGCGAGGCCGTCGAATGGCTGGGGGAAGTTGAGCAGTTGATCGCCTGGGCTTTCCTCGAAACCCTCCAGCCGATGGCGAGCGCATGAATCTGTCCACCAACGGGTTGTCGCGTGGTGTCCGGCATTCAACGATCCGCCACCATACGCTCGTGCGCGCGCCAAGCGTCCTCCACGGCTCGCGCAAACTCAATCAGATCGGCCCTGCTGTTCTGCCATGCCTGCTCGTCAAGCCGACAGTACCATTGATTCGGAGCGCGACGTGTCGCAGGCGCGTTCGGCGGCTTCTCAGCTTCGAATGGAATTTCATCCTTCAGCTGCTCGAACTCCTCATGACACAAATCGACAGCCGCCGGATAGAAAGTGACCCGTATCGTCCCTGGTTCGTCAATTGTTACCGAATGCGATCCACGGACACCCACGTCCTCGGGCAGAGTGGTATTCCGCTGCAGGTACGTGATGCCGAATTTCGTGTAGTACGTTCGGACACTGTAGTCCAGTGACTGACGGGCATCCTTCCAAATGTCGGCCACTCCGTGCTCGATGGCCTTCCGATTCAGGTCGGGAGCTCGAGGAGGGCCTACGGGCGACGGGCGGGGATCGTCGGTCGCCCGTGCCTGTTTGGCCAACAGCATACCACCGCCATGCACGTAACCGTGGAGGGTCACCAGCCGGATGTCGACACCTCTGTCCGCCAAATAGGAAACCATTCGGTGGGCGCTCACATCGAGTCCGAGGCCGACGAGGACCATCCTTATGGGCCTGATGGACTCTCCCCTCTGGCTTCCGTACCATTCGTCGAAGTCCCCGATCTTCTTGATCCCGTCCTTGCCGGATCGCTCGGCCACCAGAGTTCCGATTTCCGAGTCCGGCAGGGTCTCCAAGCAAGTGCAGTAGTCTAGAATCTGTGCGACGGCGGCTCGTGTGAGCTTCTCGCGCTTGAGCTCGAAGACCACCAAGCGACCGTCCTCGTCGATTCCGAGTAGGTCAATGAATCCGGTCTCGACCGGGACCTGTCTGCCGACCAGGGTGAGTCCACTCATCAGGATCTCGGGATTCGCGACCAGCACGGCTTCCAGCATCTCTTCCGTTTCCATTCTCTCGGTGAGATCGAGCTTGCGCCCGTCCTTGGAAGTCGGGTCAATCTGCCATATCCCGATGTCAGGGTTCATTCGGTCCTCTCGAAGGATTGGAACAACTTACTGGTCGTATCGCGGTCGGCCCGCTGTCTGAAGCCCATTCTAGTATAGCAAGGGCAGGGGGCGACGATTGCGCTTAGCACGCCTGGTGGCTCTCGCCTTTGTCCGTCAGACCGCCTGCTGGCCAGCCGAACTCTCTGTCTGGCCCGTCTCGCTCGCAGCGGCATTGACTCCTTCGACAGAAAGACCGGGGTGGGCTTTCAGGAAGTTTTGGGGCAACCCACACTACGTTCCCGCTGAGCTGCCTCGGATGGGTACCTCAGCCGTGTCGGGGACCGTTTGGCCCCATGAGCCCTGCGCCACTCGCGCGCGACGTGAACTGTCTTTGTACTGTTGATGGTGCTTCGGTCGGAGGTCGAAGCCAAACCGGCCGTGACGATGGAAGACAAGCCGACCCTTCGAACTATCCTGTGGCGAGTCGACCAGTGAGCCTCGAACACTGGAACGCGGACACGGGGTACTACCGTGAGTCGGACTGCTCCGGACTGACCGACAGCATGACGCAAGCGTACGGACGGGCTAATCGTGGTGGCAGGTGCGTGCGCGACCCCCGTGCCGTTGCGCGGACCGGACGATCCGTGGCGGCTGCACGTGCTCGCGCATCAATACGGTCCGCCCGTCCTGCAAGCATGCATCGTTGCCCCGGACGAACTTCCCATCGCCGTGCTGGCGGTGGCAGAAGGCGGTGGCGGCGGCCCCGTCGATGAACGACGGATGCTCCCCGGCGATTTCCGCTACCACCTTCCAAACCCCCCGTGGTTGATTATGGCCCTGCTACCGGCGCTGGCCGTCCACGGCGAGGCTAGAGGGGGAACGCGTGGCTGCGGGACGGGCTGTCGCAGGTGGCCTGGGCAGCGGCCCGCACGCAGGGAGGCTACTACCATCCAGCTCCGCCAGCTCCGCAAGATGGGGGTGGAGTCGAGATCAGGGACGCCGCGTAGGTCCGGGGGGAGGGACCCCGCCACGTCCGGCTCGCGAAGAGCCGCCGGGCGGGCGCTGCAGTTGCGGCATGGACGTCCGGACTCGATCGCATGAGGACGTTCATGGTTCTTGGACGCCTGTGGTACTGTATGGAGATACTTCGCAGAATTCTAGCAGATTGAAGTGGATCAGATTGAAGGCAAATTGTTCAAACGTTGGCCTAACACTATCGTGAATTATATTCTCCAACTTTTCGCGATTATCCCTCGCATATACTATGGTCACAGATTCAAGTTCTGTTAGGATGTTCGATATCAGAGCGCTCGCGAGTGCTTCAAGCACAGCAGGACCCAATGTCTCCATTGACTCCGGACTAGGAAGGTCTGAAGTCGGCATTGTGAAGTGGAAAAAATTGACGTATGCGACACGATTATCGGAAAAAGTAACCCTCAGTGGACGATCACCATACGGCGATCCTGTTCGGCACCCTTCGTACTCTTCTAGTCTAGCCTCTAATGCTGAGATCAATTCGCTGTTATTCGTGGCATTTGTTACGTATATCCCGTACACCTGATAGAACGAGTACCATCCTAGGGCAGCAACAGACGCAAAAAACAACAATCCCCAACCCCACGACGGCATTCTTGAGATTTGTTTGCAAGTTTCCAGTACCTTCCATAGCCGTTCTATATTCATACTCCGCCGTCTGTCAGCAGTGTTTCCAAATATGTACACTCCCGATCTGCAAAGAGAATGTGCCGTCTGGCGAAGTCCTCCATCGTCCAGTTTCCATCGCCGTACCATCGACGCAACTCATCATACTCTGTGGCCGATACGATGAAGGAATCAAGGCTCACTTTCCCGCCCACGCCACTCCGCCGTGCAATTCCCTCTGCGAGCGCCGGCAACCGCTCGTGCAACCGAGCCTTCTCGTCCTCCTCGTATGCTTTCGCGTGGATCATTCCATGTGGCTCGACAAAAACCACACGCTGCCGGTCACCCGATATCATCCACAGGATGAAGTCCGGGTAGAATCCGGTTCCCTCCAGAGAGAACCCAACGCCGCGGCCGCGGCCTTGGTTTCGCAGAAGGAACAATTCTGATTCGGGGTGAAGGTCGCTTCCTCGTTCCTTCCAAAATGTACGCAAATCACGAACGAGTCGTGTCTCGCTCTCGTTAAGCGGCGGGGGAGAGACCCTGATGTCCGGGTTCGAGCCCTGAATGAGGAGCGGCTGGTACAGATGGCGGTCGAAGTAGATTCGCGCGAGCGCCCCGAGGTCCTGTTCGTAGAGCTTGCGGTGCTGTTTGATGAGGTCCTCGATCCGCTCTCTGAGGTTGGCGTCCGCTTGGGGGACGCTCACGACGTAGTGGGAGTCGGCGTTCGGTATTGTCGCCAGCGCAGGATCGACGTTCAGGAGCAGGTTGGGATCAGCCTCGTCCACCTCACGGTAGTTCATGCGCTCGCCCTCCCACCTCTGCCGCTCGCCTTGCCAGCACCGATCCGCACACCGCCGGAGCACGGCATGCACGGTCGCCTGCAGGTCCTCGCGATCGTGCCAACTCCGAGGTTCGAAGACGTGCTCGTCCGCCAATACAGTGACCGGCGCGTTCTCCACGACCGACTTCAGAGCATCCGCCCCGGGGATCGCCATGGGCCGCATGCCCCTGACACGGCGGTGTTCCATCACATCGAGGTAGGCCTCTTCCCAGTCCACGAGGCCCAGCGGCAGCTCCCCGGCGGCCCGCTCGTAGCCAGCTGATCCCTCGCCGGTCTCCTGTCCACTGGCACCGCTCTCCCATGACGACGCTCGGGTGGCGCGATCCACCCTGGCCGGAATCATCGTGGCCGGGTCGAGGGCGAAGTTGGCTTCCATCTCGAAATCGTTCCCGTCGGGAAGAGCAGGGACCACCAGCCCTCGGCCCAAGAAGTCCTCGTTCGCCCGCACGGGAACACGGAGGGTCACCGGATCCTGTGCCTCTAGCCCTTCGCGCTCCAGATACTCGCGAAACTTCTTCATGTAGTCCGCCCGGACCGCGAAGATGTTGAGGGTTTCCAGAAGGCCGACGTTGTCCGGATGCGGGCCCTCCAGATGCGTGCTTCGCTTGAGCGACATCCCCCTGCCCTTAAGCCTCACTCCGCGCCCGAAGAGCTGGATGATCTCCGAACCTTCGGCCCTCCCAACGTTCATGAGCCCCATATTCGAGACGCGCCAAGAATTCCAGCCCTCAACGAACTTCTTCGCACCGATCAGCACGTTGACCGTAGCCCCCGTCTCGTTGACCTGATCGAACATCGACCCTCCCACGGCGTCCTGCTCCATGATGATCCCCGCGCCGGACGTTTGGGCCAGCTTCTTGAACTTTGACGTGTCACCGATGTACGTGAGGCCGAAGTAGTGGTCCGATCCTACCGCCTTCAGGCCGAGCTCACCGGGAGCGCCCCGGATGTCGCACAGCCGAAGACCACCGGGACCATCGGCGTGGAACACGGTGCCAAGCAGGTCCGCGTAGATCCGTTCCGGGGAGTCCCCTTTCTCCGCCAGATCGCGAAAGCGGCCCGAGAACAGATCCACATTCCAAGCCGCGGTCAGACCGGATTCTCCCCGCAGGAGCTTGTCGATGCCATCCCGGGCCCAGAGGGGCTCGCTCAGCACCCGGTGGAGGAACAACTGCACCGCCAGTACGTCACTGGTGTCCCGCTTCTTCCGCCTGTAAACTGCGTTGACGCTGCCTCCAACGAAGACCCAGAGCGGTTGCTCGAGATTGTAGGCGCGCAGGTCAGTGGCGTTCTCCCGGTAGGCGCGGAGCTGTTCGTAGAAGGAGAGCAGGTTGCCCAGGAGAAGCAGGTCGGTGAGTTCCGGCGGGGGATCGTCCCCCGACACGTTGAGGACTCGGAAATCCTTCCCGAATCCGTCCCGGTGGAAGTAGCGGTAGGAGTAGTCGAAGACAATCGATTTGCCGTAGTCGACAGTGAGCTTGTCGTCCCGGGCGGCGGCCAACGCCTGACCGAAAGTCGCGCTGTACTCAAAGGTGAAGCCGTGCTCAGCCACGGCGTCGCGCACCGTGCGCCAAGCTTCGCCGCTCGCTCCCCGGTGACCCTCGTCAACGAAGACGAGGTTACGGTTGCCGAGCGCGTCCACTTCAATACTGACACCCGTCCCCTTCCCCTTCTTCTTCTCGACCAGCTTGGTGATCTCAGTCACCCGGACGGTTCTGGGATGACCCGCAACCAGTCCGGTGTCGCCGAAACGAGTCGACGGAATGCCGGATGCCGCCATTTCGGCCATATGCTGGGCGCTCAGGCCTTCGTTGGGCGTGATCAGGATGATGTTGTCCAGGCGTTCGCTACCGCAGTAGTGCAGAAACTGGAGGTAGTTCAAGTGCATTATCAGCGTCTTGCCGCTGCCCGTCGCCATCCAGAACACGAGCTTGTTCAGGTCGGCCGGTTCGATCCCGCGAATCGGGTACGTGCTGTGCCGGGCGTGAACCTTCTGTCGCACGTAGCTATGAATCTCGCGGGCGAGAGCCTCGGGGGCGGTTGAGCGCCGGTGCAGCAACAGCTCCGCGTAGAGGGCGGCGAGCTGCTGAAAATACCGCAAGATGATCGGCTCGCGCCTCCCTCGGTTGATGGAATCCAGGTGGCTCCGCACGTTGTCGTCGTAGCGTGACAAGTCGCGAGGGGGGACCAAGCAGCGGTTCCGGCTGCCGAGCATACGAGCCACGTGGCTGCGGCCGTCCGAGTCGTACCCTTCCCCCGCCTCCTTCATCGTGTCGAAGAGCTTTTCGTTGGACTCGAACCCGAACTGTCGGTTAGCCCACCCGAGAAGCATAAGTTGCGATTCGAGCTGATAGAGCGTTCTGGGCGAAGCCATCGGGGCGCGTCCCGCTCGTCTGCCTCTAACCATCAGCCGCGTGCCGAGCCGAACATTCGCTGCTTGAAAACCGTGTCCAAAGACCGCGCATCCTTGACCATCGAGTCGCCGTTCATCCAGATCTCGTCCGCTCCCCCCGTCATGTGGTTGGCCGCCACGAAGTTGCGGTCTCGTTCACGGTCCTCAATGGTCCACCCACCCGTGTTTCTCCAGATTACAACGACGTTTCGCCCGTCCCGGGTACTGCCGGTGTAAACCAGGTAGGGGCGGCCCTCGTCATCGTAGACCCGGCGCGTCCGCACGGCGAGGCCCAGCAGATAGTTGAAGGTCTCCGGCAGGTCGACCGCCGTCTCGGCGCCTTCCCCGTTGCCATCGAGCCGGAGCGTGTAGTCGAACGGACGCTCCAGCGCCCGCACGTTCAGCAGCGTCGCGCTCTCCTTCGTCTCCCACTGGAGCATGTAGCGCAGCATGTAGTCCTCGAGGCCGAAGAGACCCTCTTCCGGCTCCTCGAACTCGATGTTGTTGAGCGCGTCCTCATAGCTCTCCATGCGAAAGTACTTGATGATGCGGGGGCCGCGTTTCGCCTCCTTGAGGGTCGCCGGTCGCTGCGCCCGACCGTTCTTCCACTCCGGGGAGAAGGCGATCTTCTTGAGGCGTGGCAGGAGAACCGTGTCGAAGTGGTCGCCCATCTCGACCAGGATGAACTTGCGGCAGCCGCCGTCCTCGCGGTTGAGGTTGATGACGGCGTGGCCGGTGGTGCCGGAGCCGGCGAAGTAGTCGAGGACGGTGGAGGTAGGGTCCAGTCCACATACGCGAAGGCAGTCCTCGACCAGACCGGGGGCTTTGGGGTAGTCGAACGGCTTCCGTCCGAACAGGTCCTTGATCGTTCTGGGGCCGCGGTTGGAGGATGCGTAGCGGGCGTCGCCCCACCATGTCTTGGGGATCGCGGTCATGTCCATTCGGATCATGAAGTCGATGTCTATCGAAGACCCCTTCCGTCGGACGCGGTACTGACCCGGATTCGTCATGATCTTCTCGGGCCCGTGGTGCCAGTTCTTCTCTACGACTTCGTCACCGTAAGTTCTGACGGGTAGGAGCTCGACTTCGTCGTCGCGAGGGTCCTCAAGGACATCGTATTGGCGCTTCTCCGCCACCCACTGGAGCCTGGGAACCCGGATCCGGTCGTCTTTGCCCACATAGATGGGGAAGAAGAGCTTGGGCCGGTCCTCGCGGCGGTCGTTTGACCCATGCCGTATCAAGTTGTTCCAATCGTAGCGACCGATCTCGTCCTCGAATCGGTAGCGCGCCAGCTCGCGTTCGGTCTTCCGAAGCGAGCCCGGTGACGCCCCGTTGTTCCCGAAGAACAGCGCGAACTCGTGACTCGGCGACAGTTGTCCTCGTGACTTTCGCCCGGCCGGGTTGGAGCGCACCACGACTGTCCCCAGCTCCTTCGGAAACAGGTCCTGCAAGAGCATCCGCAGTCGCGTCACCTCCTCGTCGTCGATGGCGCAACTCAGAATGCCCGACGGTGCGAGCAGCTTCCGCGACGAGGACAGCCGATCGGCCATCAGCGTCAACCAGGAGGAGTCCTTATAGTCGTTCTTGTAGAGGATCGCGGAGGCGGCGGTGTTGTACGGCGGATCGATGTAGACGCAGGACAGCGCCTCGCGGTACCGCTCCTCCAGTAGGTTCAGCGCCTGCCAGTTCTCGGTGCGAATCGCCACGCCAGCCGTCTTCTCGTCGATGTCTTCAATGGCGGCCAGCAGGTCGTCCACGAATCCCAGGTCGAAATGCCGGGTGTCGAGGACGATTCCGGGATTGCTCCGCAGGAATTCACGCCGCGCCTCTGGACCATCGTCGCTGGCGAAGAGGGTGTCGTCGTTGCCGGCGCATCCGAGCGCGTCCCACTCCCCCCACTGCGCCTCGCATGCCAGGATGGGAGTGAGAAGCTCTTCCGGAATCAGCCCGACGGCCACGCAGTAGTCGACTCCCACTACGAACTTGCGCTTCTCCCAGAGCATCTTCTGGAAGCCCTCGATCTGCGCGAGGAAATCGATGATGTTGCGGCCGACCTCGCGGATCACACGCATCTTGTCGAGCCATGCGTCGGCCCGCGCCTCGCCGCCCACCGCTAGTGAGCTGAGGTTCAGGACTTCCGACCGTAGATAGTATTCGAGCTCCCTTGTGAGGAATCCTTCAAGATCGCGGTGGATGAAGAAGTCCGAGGTCCGGCGCCGCGCGAAGCGACGGGCATGGTAGGTGAAGTAGGTCGAGGTGGCTTCGCCGTCGTGGTCACGTTTGCGGCGATCAAGCAACGCCGTGGCCGCTTCTGGATTGGAGATCAGCCCCTCTGGAACGAGCGCTTCCGCTCGCTCAATGATGGCCTCCTGCTGGCCGTTTCTGCCGATCTCCAGGGCCTCGGTGGACGTTAGCGTACGGTACTCGAAAGGCAGCTCAAGTGAACGATCGTCGTCGTTCCAAGCTGAATCTTCCGGTATCGGGAAGAAGAACCGCTTCTTGCCCTTGACATCGTTCTGTTCGACGTTTGCCGAGCGCAGGAAGAAACGAACAGAAACTCCAGAACGAGTGCGGTACCTGTAGTCCCTGAAATGCTCGGCAGCTTTCACGTAGTACTGGTCTCGATTCGCCCAGTGAAAGTGGACCTCCTCGCCGTTGTAGGGGACAACATAAGGGTGCTCCCAAGAGTAGCGCCGCTTCGGAACGAAGTCGCCGTCTTGGTAGTAGCGGCTGAAGAACGAGTACAGATGGTTGTAGATGTCGCGGCGAACGTCCTCAGCGGGTTCCGAGTGCAGAGCCCGTTCACGCCATAGGATGTACTCTCGGCCAAGCGGGGTCTCCTGATACTCGACGAGTTCCCCGCTGGGCGCGAACGCGTCTTGGCCGAAAGCTTCAATCGCTTTCTCCCGCGTCGCCCTGAAGTCGTCCGAGCGTTCGTCCTCCGTACGGATAGCCCCCCGTCCAACCGCTTCCTCTATCGCTTCCGGCAGCTCTCGGTCGATGTAGTCATCGAGGATTTCACGCTTGTGGTTCATGATCCGGTAGATGCCGAAATCCAGGTCGGCGCAGTCAAACTGGAACAGCTCCCGCAGGAGGCGTTGGAACTTGGCCCGCTCGGCTGACGCGGTGGTCGCCTTCGCCGAGGGCCTTTTCGGCTTCCACTTGGTGTGAAACGAAGAACGCAAGGCTCTTACCGCCTCAGATCAGTTGGGTCGAAGGGAAGAGTCTCCGGCAGCTTGGAGCGGATGTTCGCCGGAGGCACCCCACGCATTCTGGCCGGGAACGCCGGACCAGATAATGCAGCTGGCTGGAAGAAGGTCTTAGCAAGACTCGGGCCGAACCGAGCTTGGGACCGGGGCAACTTGATTGGCTCCTTCCCCGGCGCTGCCCGGCCACGACGGGTCTGGATCGGACGCATGTAGACGCCTTGGCAGATCCGCAGCATCCGCTCCGAGCACGCCAAGCAGGATAGCGCCCGGACCACCGCCGTCCGGTCGCCGAGGTGCAGAAGGTCGTCCATCTGAATCGGCTTGGCCTCTGCGTACTCCATGATCCTCTCGGGCAGGCTGTTCATCCCCCTCCGTGTCCTCCATGGCGAGTCGGTCGGTCCCATCAATATAAGCGGAGGCCGCGCGGTAGCGACTCTCTAGGGCGAAAGGCCCGCCCGCCGCCGTGTCCCCTGCCCGCGATGGCACGACGAACCTTATCCGAGGACGCGCTTCTCCGGTCCTCGGTTCCGGCCACTCCGGCCGTGTTCCGCCCTACGGGGCCGACCCGTGGTGGCCGAGCCTCGCATCGCCGCTTCGGGAGCCCCAACGGGGGTGCTTTGCCGCCCCGTTGGCGGAGCCGTCCGCAAAGCCTGACCCCGCATGACCCATCATGATACAGCATAACCACTTAGGCGATTTGCCGGGTGTTGACGGTCTTGGAAACACGTCATCAGCGTTATGGGCATCGATGCGGCTGGAACGGCAGTCATGGCAACGCTGGAGGAGCTATTCAACTCGTGGGTGAGCGCGTTTCTGGAATGCATGGGCGTCAGGCCCACGACGCCGGGCGTGAGGGCGCTGGTCGACCCGGGTCCGCTGCGCCGGATCTGGGCCGGACGCTCGCCGTCGTCCAGGACGGCGGACCGTGTTCCGGCGTTCATCGGCAACTACGACGGGGACTCGGGCGGCATCCGGGATCCACCCCGGTGCCTTCCGCAGAGCAAGCCATCGACGAGTACCGGGAGAACAAACAGGAGCAGAACCATGACCGAGAACCCCGAGCAGCAAAACGGACCGCCGATCCGCCTCCTGCGGATGTCGCAGGTACGGGACCGGACCGGCCTCTCGCGGAGCACGATCCGAAGGTGGGTCGCCCAAGGGCTCTTCCCTCAGCCGATCAAGCTGGGCGAGAACGTTGTGGGCTGGATCGAGGCCGAGATCGACGCGTGGATCCGCGAGCGGATCGCGGACACCCGGGGCGGCGGATAGACCGTCGCCACTGACCCTTCAGGGAAAGGAAAGAAATGATGAGAACGTTGCTGACTACGATGCGGGGAGCTGTGTGGGCCGTGCTGCTCATGCTGACGCCCGGCGCGCTCCACGCGCAGGGCACGAGCCCGTGGGTGGATGCGGTGAACGAGCTTCAGACACAGTTCACGGGACCGATTGCGCGGGGGCTGTCGCTGATTGCGATCGTGGTCGGCGGGCTGATGTTCGCGTTCGGGGAGGGCGGCAGCAAGCGCACGCTGGCCGGGATCATCTTCGGGATCGGGATGGCGGTCGGCGCGGTGAACTTCCTGGCCTGGCTCTTCTGATGCGGGGCCTCAGGCGCTGGCCCGGCTACTCCGCGCTCAACCGTCCGCTGACGGTACTGGGCGTGGAGCGGCGGCTGTTCCTGCTGGGCGCGACGCTCGCGGTCGCGGTGTGGAACGCAACGGCCTCGCTCATGGCGGGCGGCTTGGTGTTCGCGGTCTGCTACGGCGGCGGCTGGCTGGCGGGCCGGAGGGATCCGGCGATGCTGGCGGTGCTTCGGGCCGCGGCGCGTTACCCGGCCCGGTACGATCCGGGCAAGTGGGCGGACGAGCCGTGGCACGTCGTGGTCCGTGGGGGTTCCCGGTGAGGGTCGCCGACGAACTCCGGGCCTACGAAGCGACGGGTTCGCTGGCCGAGGAGCTGCCCTACTGGGGTTGGCTCGAAGACGGCCAAAGCTGCCTGACCCGTGCGGGCGAACTGGTCACGGCGGGCCGGATCCGGCCCGCCGTGACCGACGGGAAGACGCCCGAACAGATCGACCGCGTGCTGGGACTCTGGCAGAGGTTGCTCTCGGGCCTCGGTCCGGGCACGCGGCTCCAGTTCCACATGCTCCGGCGTCCCAGCCGCGCCGAAAGTCCGCAGGACAACGGCTCGGACATCGCGTCCTTGTCGGGGCGCAAGCGAAGCGCGTTCCTCGCTGGGCGCGTCCAGCGTCTCGATGCCTACGCCGTCTGGACGCACGACCCAGGCCTTCGCCCGGTCAGCGGGAGTTCCGGGTCCGGACCGCTATCGCGGCTCAAGCGACTTCGGAAGCGCGGCGGCAAGACGGGAACGACCTACTTGGCCGCGGAGATCGAGTCGGCGGCGGGCCGGTTCCGGGCGATGATCGATGCGGGCCGCTCGCTGGTGGCCGAACATACGCCCATTGAGCTGCTCGGAGCGCACGAGGCGTCCGGCCTCCTTTCCGAACTGACGAACAAGCCCGGCACCTTCTGGGACGGCGCGACGGGTAGCGGCATGAACTGGCGGCTCGCGCTGTCGGAGCTTGAGGCGGAGCGCTCCCATCTGAGGCTGGATGGCGAGCCGGTGATCCTGTATTCGCTTCTGTCGCCGCCGGGGCAGGCGCACGCGAACCTGCTCAAAGACCTCTACTGCCTTGATGCGGTTACGACGGTTTCGCTCGAATGGCGGCCGTGGACGGTCGAAGCGGCGCGGAGGCGGATCCGGGGCGCGCAGCGTCACTACTTCGCGCGCCGCTACTCGATGATGGCGCACGCGCAGGACGCCCAGGGCACGGCGGCGGCGATGGTCGATTCGGCGGCAGCCGCCGAGTCGGACCGGCTGGGGAGCGCGCTGGTCGAACTCGAAGCCGACGGGGTGGCCTACGGCGAGGCGTCGCTCACCGTGGCGCTGCACGGCGAGCTCGAAGAGATCGAGCGGATGGACGGCGCCGTGCGCCGCCTCTTTGCCGCGCACGACGCCAAGGTGATCCGGGAAGGCTACGGCCAGCTTCCCGCGTGGTTCGCCCGGCTCCCGGCCCAGCCGCGCAAGCGACAGGTGCGGAGGGTGTTTGTGTCGGCAGGGCTCGCCGCGTGCCTCGCGCCCGTGTTCGGACCGCCAAGAGGGGAGAAGAACTGCCGCCATCTCGGTCGTGAATCGCTGGCGGTGTTCGAGACGCCGTGGCGGACGGCGTACCGCTACGACCTGTTCGCGGGCGACGTGGGCCACACGCTGATCCTGGGCGCGACGGGATCGGGCAAGAGTTTCGCGCTCAACTTCCTGCTGGTCGAAGCGCTCAAGTACGACCCCCGCATCCTGATCCTGGACCTGGGCGGCTCGTACCGCTGGCTGACCCGGTTCATCGGGGGGCGGTATCTGGAGCTCGCGCCGGGCGAGACGGAGCCGACGCTTCGGCTACAGCCGTTCGCGCTGCCCGCGACGACGCGCACGTTCCAGTTCCTGACCGGCTGGGTGCTCCGGCTCCTGAAGCTCGGAGGCTATGAGGCCGACGGGTCGGACACGAGCGAGATCCGCGCGCGGATCGAGGACCTCTACGCGCTCGGGACGGAGCGCCGGACGCTCACCGTGCTGGCGGGCTCGCTCCCGTCCACGATGTGGCCCGCGCTGAGCCGCTGGACGGAGGGCGGCGCTTGGGGTGCGTTTTTCGATAACGCGCCATCGGGCGCGGCGGACATCGAGTTCCGGGACTGGCAGGTGATCGACCTGGCGGGCGCGGCGGAGCACGCGGACCTGTGCGAGGCGGCGCTCGCCTACCTGCTCGAACGCATGCGCCTGGAGATCGAAGACCCGGCGGAGACGGCGCGGCTCAAGCTGATGGTCGTGGACGAGGCGTGGCGGTACATGCAGGACCCCGCCGTGCTGAACTACCTGGCCGAGGCGGCCAAGACGTGGCGCAAGAAGAACGCCGCGCTCGTGCTCGCCACCCAGTCCGCCGTGGACGTGACCGGGACGCCCGGCGCGTCGGCGCTCCTCGAATCGATCCCCACCAAGCTGTTCCTCGCCAACCCCGAGTTGCCGAACGAAGCCGGCGCGCTGTTCCGGCTGAACGACTCGGAAGTGGCCCAAGTCCGGGAGCTGACGCCGAAGCGGGAACTCTACCTCCGCCGCCCGGACGAGGCGGCGGTGCTCCGTCTGGAAGTCGATCCGGAGAGCTACTGGCTCTACACCTCCTCGCCACTCGACGCCGAGAGGCGCGCCGAAGCCGTGGCGAAGCACGGACTGGTCCGGGCGCTCGAAGTGCTCGCCCGGCCGAACCCATCCCACACCACCCCCAAGAACGCAAAGGACGTAACGCCATGAAAACACCAACCGCCGCGATCCTGCTCGGGATCGTCGTTGTCCTGCTCACGCTGCTTCTTGCGGCGCTCCCCGGCAACGCCTGCGCGCAGCAACCGGGCGCCGATGCCGCCTACCTGCGCGTGCCGGTGCCGGAGGAGGGCGAGGAGCGGATCCCCCGGCTCCGCGCGCGCGTGCGCCACACGACGGTCATCGTGCTCCCGGCCGAAGAGCGGATCCTCGACTTCGTGGCCGGTGACTCCGAGTACTGGCACCTGACCGGCGCGGCGAACGTCGCATACCTCAAACCGCTGGCCGAGGACGCGGCCACGAATGTCGCGCTCGTTTGCGAGTCGGGGCGCATCTACTCGTTCCTCGTCGCCGAGAGCGGCGAGAAGCCGCCCCACCTGGTGGTGCGCGTCGAGGCGGGCGCGGCGGCGGCGGCCATGTCCGGCACTCCCGGGTTCGTCGCCCGGGGCGAGGTCGCCGCCTACCGCGAGATGGCGGCCCAGGCTGCGGCCGCCGCGGGCCGGGCGCGCGAGGAAGCCGAGGCCGGGATCGCCGAGGCGCATGAGCAGGCGGCTGCGGAGATCGAGGCGTTCCGCGCCTCCTACCCCGAACGGCTGCGGTTCGGGTACCGGCTGGACCGGAGGGCATCCGAGCGTCCGTTCCGGGTCGAAGCGATGTGGCACGACGGGCTCTTCACCTACATCCGCTCGCGCGCGCAGGAAGCCCCTGCACTCTACGAACTCCAGGACGGCGAGCCGAGCCTTGTCGCATTCGATCTGACGGAGGACGGGCTCTACATCGCGCGCCATGTTCTTGGCGACGGATGGCTCCAGATCGGCGACAAGCGGCTGCACTGGCGGTTCGAGCCAGAGGCGGGCTCCAGGTGAGCGGCTGGAAGCAGTGGGTCAAGGAGCCGAAGGGCGCGCTGCCGGGTGGTCTCGTCACGAAGGTCGGGATCGCGCTGATCACCGTGCTCGTGGCGGGGCTGCTGTTCTCCTCGACGCTGTCGCGTCCCGACGACGCGGCCGAGGGAGTCGCGCCCACTGAGCAGCGCCCGGTGGACGACCGCACGGGCCGCTCGCTCGACGGGCGCTTTGATGCCGAGACGATGCGCCAGAGCCAGCAGGCGGCGGCCGATGCGGACAGCGAGCGGCAACCGTCTGATGATGACGACGGGCAGGAACCGGACTGGCCAGACACGGACGAGGGTGCCGGCAGCGCTGGAGTCGGCATCGGCCAGGCCGAGTTCGAGCTTCGCGAGGCGCTCCGGCTCGAAGAGGTCGAGCGCAGGACGCGCTCGCTCCGCTCGCTACCCGTCGCGCAGTCCCACCGGGATGCGAACCGGACCTCAAATGCGGCTGGGATGTCACAGCCCGCACCCGAGTCTACCGATGCGGCTCTCGACGGCGCGCTCGCGTCCCTCGGGCAGTCCTTGGCAGCCCTCGAAGCCGAGATGGCGGTCGGATTGGCCGCCGGAGAATACGCGCCCGGCATGGGCGGTTTAGCGCCTCAGGCCAGCCCAGCCCCGTTCCGCACATCCGAGCCTGGGCGTTTTGTCCGGCCCGAGGACCCGTCGGGCTGGGAGAGGATCCCCGAGGGCTCGTTCCTCGAAGCCGTGCTGGTAACCCAGTTGTCGGGCGAGTTCCCCGGCCCGGTGCTCGCCATGGTGGCGGTGCCGCTGTATTCGGCCGACCGACAGCGGGTGCTGATCCCGCGCGGCGCCCGCGTCGTCGGTACCGCGAGCGCCGTCCAGAACCGGGATCAAAGTCGCCTCGCCGTTGCGTTCCACCGGCTGCTGCTGCCCGACGGAAGCTGGGTCGACCTCGAGTTCGCCGGTCTGAACCAGGCGGGCGAGAGCGCGCTCGGGGACCAGGTCAACCGGCGCTACCTCTCGACGTTCGCCGCCGCCGGTGCAGTCGGCGCGCTGAGCGGGCTGACGCTTGCCGGAGCCTCGCCCTACGGACTGCAAGCGGGTGTCGGCCAGGGACTCGGGGGCAGCGCAGCCTCAATGCTGGACCGGTACCTGAACCGGCTGCCCGAGATCACGATCCGCGCGGGCCACCGGCTCCGCATCTGGTTCACCGCGGATGTCTTGGTTCCTACCCCCATCCGCACCACGCACCGATAACACGAAGGGACTCCCCCATGCGCCACCGCATCCTCATCCCCGTTCTTCTCGTCCCCCTGCTGACGCTCGTGCACCCCGCTCCCGCGAGCGCGCAGTTCGATTTCGGGAGCTGGTTCCAGCGCGCCCAGATCATCGCGAACCAGATCACGCAGATCTCGAACCAGGTCCGCCAAGTCCGCGCGATGGCCCGCCAGCTCTCCGAACTTGAGGACCAGCTCGACCACATGGAGCGCGCCGCGCGCGGCGAGATCGACGCGCTCCTGCAACCGTTCTCGGACCTCGCCGCCGACCCCGTCGGCCTCGTGCGCGACGGACTCGGTTGGCGATCCGACTTCACGGGACAAGCCCGCGGCACGGTGGACGCCGTCCGGCGCTTCGGCAACGGCCGCTCGTTCACCAACCTCTGGCGTACAGCGCATGGCACGGCCGACCGGGTGACCGAAGCCGACATACTCGGTCTCTTCCGGAACCTTCCGCCCCAGGCGGCGACCCGGGCGCTTGGGGACTACCGCCGTGCCCGCGAGGCGGCCGACCGGCAGCGGGTGCTCGACTACGCGGCGCTCGACGCGGCGGCTGCGCTCGCCGGGACCATCGAGAGCGCGCAGGGCTCGTTCGCCGACCTCACCGCGAATGGCAACCTCTCCAACACAGCTCTCCAGCAGGCACGGGTCGCCGCCGCCCTGAGCCAGGGCCGGATCAACGCGGCCGCCGGACAGGTGCTCGCGCACCAGGCGGCCGCCGAGGCGAGCCGGGCGAGGCAGGCCGAACTCGCCCGACTTGAGTGGCTCGGCCGTTGGCATGACGGCCGCGCTCGCGCGAATGCGCTGGCGGTGACGATGCGGGACGCGGCTTCGCTGAACCGAACCGCGCTCCGGGACGGGCTCCTGTTCCGCATCCCGTCGTTCTACCGGTAGGGGCGGGCCGGCCATGCAACTGCCTCCGCAGTCCATCGACCCGAACGTCCCCACGCAGATCCCGGAGAACCAACTCCAGGACTTCAAGAGCTTCCTCGACGTGGTGCTCGACACCGTTGTTGGCGGAGCCGCGCCCGACGTACACACGCTGGGACTTCAACTCTGGGGCGGGCTCGCGGCCGTCATGGTCGCCTGGACCGGTCTCAAGATCGCGTTCAGCGGCACCTTCCAGCCTTGGGACATCGTCAAGCTCGTGATCGGGATCGCGATCCCCCGCACCCTGCTCCACTACTACATCGTCCCGATCCCCGGTGTGGGATCGACCTTCCCCGCCATGGTCGCCGGAGGCGGGATCTGGCTCCAGAACCTGTTCATCTCCGACGTGGTGTCGGCCGGCTACACCGAGATGACCGCGCTCGTGCAGGCGTACTCGGCGCACCTGAGCGCGGCGTGGTCCACGGGCAACCTGCTCTCGATCGTGACCGCCGGCACCACGGTGATCTTCTCCTCGCTGGTCACGCTCGTGATGGGCGCGTCGCTCGTGGTCTGTCTGCTGGCGCTGTTCTGCGTCACCTACGCACAGGTGATCTGGGCGCAGGTCGCCATCGCCATCGCGATCCTGCTCGGTCCCGTGTTCATCGCGTTCCTGCTCTTCGAGCCGCTCTCGTTCCTGTTCTGGGGATGGTTCCGCACCCTGCTCGTCTACACGCTCTACGGCGTCGTCGCCGGGGCCGTGCTCAGGGTCTTCATGGGCGTCGGGCTCGGCTACATCACGACCTACGCCGATGCGCTGATGGGCACCGGCACGGCGGACCCGTTCGAGCTCTGGCTCTGGGCCGTCGTCCTCATGCCGCTCGTGGTCTGCGGTCTCATGGCCGGTCTCAAGGTCGGCGAACTCGCCTCGATGCTCGTCTCCGGCTCCGGATCCGCCGGGTCCGGGTTCGTCGCCCTCGTCATGCAGGGGGCCAGCAAGGCCGCCGCCCCTGCCAAGCCCCCCGTCTGAGCCGCAAGGAGAAGCCGATGATGAAACGAGACCGTGACGCGGGCCGCGAGTACGCCGAGATCTGGGGCGAGGCGGTCGAGGCGAACCGCAAGCTGCGGAGGATCCTGATCTTGCTGTCGGCGAGCATGGTGCTCGGCGTGGTGGTCCTGCTCAGGATCGCGGGGGCGGAGCCGCCCAAGCCGATTGTGATCCGGGTGGACGAGGTGGGCCGCGCCGAGGCGCTGGCCTACGAGGCGGCCACCGCGCAGGCCGACCCGCTCGATCCGACAACGAAATATTTCCTGAACCGGTTCGTCCACGACTTCCATTCGCGGCGGCGAGCGACGGCGCAGGAAAGCTGGACGAGGAGCCTCCGGTTCCTGAGCACAGATCTCGCGAACGCCGCGTTCCAGAGGGACGGAGCGGAGGTCGCGAGCGTCGCAGCTGGAACCGCCGACACCGAGCTCGAAGTCGAGCAGGTCGTGCTCCGCATCCATCCCGCGCCCGAGCCGCCGCACGGCGCGACGGCCGACTTCGATCTTGTGCATCTCAGGGGAGAGCAGGAGCTGAGGCGCGAGCGCTGGACGCTTTCGCTCCGGTTCGAGTTCCTCGACTCCGTCCCGCCCGAGCTTGTCGTCCACAACCCGATGGGGCTCCTCGTAACCTACATGCGGGCCGACCGGGCGCTCGTCACCGGGGGCGACCGATGATCGCGCATCTAAAGGGCCGCGAAAAGGCGCTCGAAGCGTTCGGCTGGACGGGCCGCAAGGCCGAGTGGATCGCGCTGGTCTGCCTCCACAGCGGCGTGTTCACGCCTGCGCAGCTCACAGCGTGGCTCCAGACCCGCGGCCGCACGACCCGCCGGTTCGTAGGGGCCATCACGGCGCAGAAGTTGGCCGCGAAGGAGACGCTGCACGGACGAAGGGTCTGCCGGATCTACTCGCGGCCCGTCTACCGGGCGCTCGGAGCCGAGCACATCCGCCACCGCAAGACGGCTTCCGAGGAAGTGCTGCTGCGCCGTCTTCTCTCGCTCGATTACGTCATCGACCACCCGGAGCTCCCCTGGCTCCCGACCGAGCCCGAGAAGGTCGCCGCGTTCGAAGCGCTCGGCATCGAGCGCAAACTGCTGCCCGTGAGAGTGTACGGCCGGACCGCCCGCGAGACCCGGCGCTACTTCCCGGTCAAACTGCCCGTCGCGCTGGACGAGCGCCGCGCCCTGTTCGTCTACGCCGATCCAGGCCACGACACCGCGACGGCGCTCCGCTCGTGGGGCCGTTCGCACCGGGGGCTCTGGCACGCGCTCCAAGTCCGGGGGCTGTCCGTCGAGGTTGCCGCGGTCGTGCGAACCGCGCCGGAACTCGCGCGAGCTCGCAACGTGCTCGGGCATTGGGCCGACGCACCCGCCGAGGCGAATGCCGCCGACTTGGCCCGCCGCGAAATCAAGCGGATCGAACAGGCGATCCTCGGCATGGACGACGCGGCGGTCGAGAAGCTCGGCGGATTCCAAAGCTGCCTCGTGCGGATCGCCGAACTCAAGAAGCGGGTCCAGGCCGCCGGCACGGCGGTCGACGGCTTCACGGCATGGCGTTCTGGACGGCTTCGCGGAGGCCTGTCTTGACCGCCGGATCGCGCGGGACCGGGGCCGTAGCGCGGGTGTCCGTTCGACGTTGGGGGTCGGCGGACACGGAACCGCGCTCTGAGCGGACAGGCCACCGGTTCCGCATGTCGCTGGGCGGATTGCGGTTGCGCCACGGGCGGACGAGCGGTCGCGGCGTGCGAGAGTCTGCGGCCGTGGCCGGAGCGACCCCCCTCCTTGGACGCGTGGCGTGCCATCGGGGAGGATCGGCATGGACACGTCCATTCCGTCCTCCACGGGAGGTCGCTCCGGGCCAGCAATCCTTCCAGGAAGGGGGTTGAAGCGATGAGGTCCGGTACCCTCGCCATCATCGGGAGCGCGGTCGGGGCGGTCGCCGGCCAGGCGCTCAAGGCACCGTTCCCGCGTGCGAACCCGTATCTCGACCTGATCGCCTTTCACGATCCGGGCCTGCACACCGCCGTCCGCATCTGGTACTACGCGTGGCCTGCCGTTCTGGTCGTGCTGGCCGGTTCGTGCATCCTCTCCGTCTGGCGGGTCTGGCTCCAGCCGCTCTTCAGGTTCCGGCGGCGGGGCAAGCTGCCCAAATGGCCGACCTCGCCCGAGGACGAAGCGCCCGCTCTCGTAATCGGCGAGCTGCACCATCCGACCGTTCCGCGCGAGAGCGAGGGGCCGTCCTGGCTCGTCATTCCCGAGAAGGGGCTCTACACTGGCACGCTCATCGTGGGCGCCGTCGGCACCGGCAAGACCAGCGGCTGCATGTACCCCTTCGCCCGCCAGATCCTCTCTTGGCGGGCCGACGATCCCGGCCGCCGCGCGGGCGCGCTCGTGCTCGAAGTCAAAGGGGATTTCTGCCACCAGGTCCGCGGCATCCTCGAAGCCTCCGGGCGCGGCGAGGACTACCTCGAAATCGGGCTCGGCGGCTCGATCCAGTGGAACCCGCTCGACGATCCGCTGCTCGACTCCTACTCGCTCGCCTACGGCGTGGCATCCCTCATCAACCAGCTCTTCGGCAAGTCTCGGGAGCCGTTTTGGCAACAGGCGTACACGAACCTCGTGCGCTGGATCATCGAACTGCACCGGCTCCTGCCGGGCGGCTGGGTCACGCTCCAAGACATCTACCGCTGCACGGTGGACGCGGACCTGCTCAGGCACAGGATCCGCGAGGCGCAGAACTTGGCGAACGACCTCCGGCCGGTGAGGGCGATCATCTCCCGCAAGGACATGGTCGAGCACTCCGAAAAACTCACGAAGTGGGGGTGGGAGCAGGTGCCCGGTACCGGAAACATGGCGTCCCGGCTCGGTCCGGAACTCGAAAAGCGGCTCAAGAAGCTGAAGATCGCCTTCAAGAGGAAGGTGGTTGAGGACGGTGCCGGGAGCGAGTTCGCCGAGCGGGTCGAGGCCATCGCGCGGTGGTACCTGAAGGACTGGATGGAGCTTGACGCGAAGCTCCGCACCTCGATCGTCGAGGGGATCAGCGTGTTCCTCTCGCTGTTCGACCAGCCTGAAGTGGCGGGGGTGTTCTGCCCGCCGCCGCCGGAGGCTGCCAAGCCGGAACCCGGGGGCGGCGGTGCGGGCGGCGAAGACGACGAGGACGAGAAGGGTCCGCCCATGCAGGGGCTCCGCCGGAGGTTGCCCCCGCTCGCAGACCTGATCGAAGGCGGCAAGGTGCTCGCGCTCAACATGCCCGCAGGGGCGAACCCGGCGCTCGCACGCGCCATCGGCGTCTTCCTCAAGAACGCGTGGATGCAGGCGCTGCTCCGAAGGCCCGCCGAGGCGGCACGGCGGCCCGACCGCTACATGCGGCCCGCCGTGTTCATCTGCGACGAATATCAAGCGTTCGCCACCGTGGGCCAGGACGATCCCTCCGGCGACGAGAAGGCGTTCGCGCTCACGCGGCAGTGCCGCTGCATACCGATCGTCGCCACGCAGTCGCTCTCCTCGCTCCGCTCGGTGCTCCCATCGGGCGAGGCGTGGCGCACGCTCGTCCAGACGCTCCGCACACGGATCTTCCTGTCGCTCTCCGACGAGGCGTCGGCCAAGATCGCTTCGGAGATGTGCGGCTCGGTCATGAAGACCCAGCCCTCCTTCACCTTCAGCGAGACCACCGGCAGGCCCGAGTTCTCGCTCCTGTCGGGACGGGCCGGAGGCGGGCGCGGCACCATCGGCGCGAGCAAGTCGTTCCGGCGGTCCCGCGAGCCGGTGTTCACGCCGCGCGAGTTCGCGCTGCTCGCCAACTATCAAGCGATCTGCCTCCCTTACGACGGGGTGAAATCGCTCCCGGCCCGCCGGGTCTATCTGAAGCCCCATTACCTGCCGAAGGAGACCGGCTATTGGAGGCAGCGCAAGGAGGGGCGGATATGAAGCGCGCGAGCGGCGTCGGCCACCTCACTCCGTTCCTGCCGGGCCTGGAGGGCCTGCTCGAAGACCCGAAGGTCTCCGAGATCATGATCAACGGTCCCGGGAACGTCTGGGTCGAGCGGGGCGGGAAACTGGAACCCCACCCAGCACCGGATCTCACGTCCGCGTGGCTCCACCGCGCCGCCATCCACATCGCCCGGCCGCTTGGGCTCGATCCCGCCGCGCGGCCCATCCTGGACGCCCGGCTGGAAGACGGCTCGCGGGTGGCCATCTGCACACCGCCCGCATCTCCCGAGGTCGCGATCACCATCCGCCGGTTCGGGGGCCGCGCGTTCTCGGCCGAGGACCTGGTGCGCTTGGGATCGCTGCCCGAAGACATCCTCGAAGCCGCTCGGAGCACGCTTGCGTCCCGCCAGAACATCCTGGTCTCCGGCGGCACCGGATCGGGCAAGACCACGCTCCTGAACGCGCTGATCGAACTGCTCCCGGAAGACGAGCGGATCGTCGCCATCGAGGACACGCTCGAACTCAGGATCGACCGGGCGAACTGCCTCCGGTTCGAGGCCGGGGCCACGCTGTCGGAGACGCCGGTCGAGATCCGCGATCTGGTGCGCCACGCGCTCCGCCACCGGCCCGACCACATCGTCGTCGGCGAGGTCCGGGGCGGCGAGGCCGCCGACCTGCTGCAGGCGCTCAACACCGGACACGGCGGGTCGCTCACCACCATCCACGCCAACAACGCGCGCTCCGCACTCTCGCGCCTCGCGAGCTGCGCCATGCAGGCCGGCGACGCGCTTCCCTGGGAGGTCACCTGTAGGGGCGTCGTGGACGGCATCGCGCTCGTGCTGCACGTGACTCGCCGAGAAGGCCGGCGGTTCGTCGAGGACGCGCTCGAGGTCTGCGGCTACGACGCGGCCACCGGCCACTGGATCACCGCGCCGCCGGGAGTGCGGTCCGGGACGCAACCGGAGACCGGAACCCATACCCACCCACCGAAGGAGGTGAACGCATGAGCTGGAATGGCGGAACCATCCCCATCGACATCATCCCCGTCGACACGTTCGAGGACTTCGACCGGGAACTCGCGCGCGACGGCGGCGAGACGCTCGAAGTCGAGGCCTATCTGGCCGGGGAGTACGGCCTGTTCCCCGAGGAGGTCGGGACCGAGGACGAGATCCTGGCCGCCTGGGACGATCCGCACGGGGACGCCGGGGAGGAGGACGAGCGATGAAGCACGACGAGTATCACCGCAAGTTCGCCGACGCGATCATCGAGCAGATCAGGAAGGGCACCGCGCCTTGGCAGAAGCCGTGGCAGCCGGGCGAGCGCGTCATGCCAAGGAACGTGGACACCGACCGCTCCTACCGGGGCGGCAACAGCCTCCACCTCGCCGCCATGCAGCAGGAACACGGCTACGGCGACTTGCGCTGGGGAACCTACCGCCAGATCCAGAACCGGGGCGGACAGGTCAGGAAGGGCGAGCGGGGAACGCGCATCCTCTCCTTCCAGGACAAGAAGCGCATCGCCGTGACCGACGAGCGCGGGCGGCCCAGGAGGAACGCCGAGGGCAAGCGCCTCTACCGCTACGAGAAGCTCAAGGTCCCCTACGTCCGGCAGTACACGGTGTTCAACGCCGAGCAGGCCGACGGACTGCCCGAGCGCAGCAACGCGCCGCCCGAACCGCTCTGGAAGGTGCACCAGGAGGCCGAGCGGGTCATGGAGGACGGCGGAATCCCCGTCCGCCACGTCCAGGGCGACCGCGCCTACTACCACATGAAGCGCGACGAGATCGTGCTGCCCAAGCGCGGACAGTTCCCCTCGGCCAACCACTACTACCAGACCGCGCTCCACGAGCTGGGGCACAGCACCGGCCACAAGGACCGGATGAACCGCGAGACGCTCATCGAGGGCATCGACGGCGGGTTCGGGTCCCCCCAGTACGCGAGGGAGGAGCTGCGGGCCGAGATCAGCGCCATGATGACCGGCGAGCGGGTCGGCGTCGGCCACGATCCGAGCAGGGGCGCGGCCTACGTCGAGGGCTGGATCCAGGCGCTCGAAGAGGACCCGCGCGAGATCCGGCGAGCCGCAGCGGACGCGCAGAAGATCTCCGACTTCGTGCTCGTCCGGCACCGCGAGCGCGTGGCCGCACGCGACCCCGTGGCTGTCGCGGCGGTCCGCACGCCCACGCAGGGACCCCAGAGGATACAAGTACACGTGCCGAAGCTCCCGGTCCCGGAGCGCAACCTCGGCCCGAGCCGCTGACCCGTGAGAGGGAGAGGCACGTTCGGCCGCACGGCCGAACCGGACCCGCGCCCCGCCGCGCCACCCAGCCGCAATCGCGAACGCATGCGGAAAGGCCACCGCCGAGAATACGCCGCGGACCGGGCGCGCGGGTCCATCTCCTTCTCCGAACGCTGCGACGGGGCGCTCACCGACATCGGCGTCTTCGGCGCCGTCTCCTACCACGACCTCGCCGAGGCCCGCTTCGGCGGCCACCCCTACACCACGCGGCGTGCCGTGAACAACTGGATCCGCAAGGGCTGGGTTGAAGAGCACCGGGCCACCGGCCCGAAGGGCAACCCGTTCAAGGTCCTGACGCTCACGCAAGAGGGCAGGGCCGAGGTTCGGCTGCTGGCCGCCGAACGGGGGATGGATCCCGGTCAGCAGGTTCCGTTCGCGCGCATCCGCAAATCGGAGGACGCACATGAAACCGCCGTCTACCGCGCCTCCATGAAGGAGAAGCGGCGGCTTCTCGACCGGGGAGCCGCCGCGCGGCGCGTCCGGCTCGGCACCGAACTCAAGAGCACCGTCGCGCGAGCGAGCGAGGCGGCGCGGAAGAACGGCGGCAAGCGGGCCGCCGATGCCGAACGGCGCCGGATCGCCCGCGAACTCGGACTCCCGGCCGACGACGAGGGGCGCGTGCTCTACCCCGACGCCCAGATCGAGTACACCGACGCCGAAGGACGAACCGGACGCGTCAACATCGAGGCCGTCTCCGGCAACTACCGCGAACCGGCCGTCCGGGCCAAGGCCGCCGCCGGGTTCGCGCTCCACGCCAACGGACCCGCCGCAGCGGCGCTCCTCGGCAGACTCGGTCTCGGAAGTGACAGCGGTTCGTGGCTGCGCGGACCCGCCGACCGCAATCCCGCCTCAGTCGAACTCTGACCCACGGGAGGACCCAAAGATGCAGCCCTGGAAGATCAGCGCGGGACTCACCGCCGCCATCGCCGGATCGGCGTTCCTGGTCGGCGGCTCCCGGCTCGAATACCTCGCGCCTCATTGGCCGATCATCCTCGCCGAGCACGGCCTCACGCTGGCGCTGCACGTCGTGCTCATCCTCGGCGGACTCGCCGCGGCGATCTACGTCGTTGCCCGAACCACCGGGCTCGCCGACCTCGGACGGCGGGTCGATCTCGCCGAACGATCCGTCCGGCGCGGTGAAGGGGACCCCGGCCTCGGCGACTCACTCCGACAGGATGAAGAAGGAGACTGGGAATGACCCGGAAGGCCACACGGAAGACCAAGCTCGCATCCGTGGAAGGGCTGCCCTCCGACTGGCGGAAGCAGGCCAAGGCGCTCCGCAGGTACGGGGGCGACACCCCGGCCACGGCGATCGAGCGGTGCGCCGAAGACCTCGAAGCCACACTCGTCGAGAGGGACGAGACCACGTTCTCGCTCGTCGAGGCCGCCCGCGAGAGCGGATACACCGCCACCCACCTCGGAAGGCTCGTCCGCGACGGCAAGATCCCCAACGCCGGGCGGCCCAACGCTCCCAGGATCGCCCGCAGGCACCTGCCCCGAAAGGCGCCGGTGGAGGCGCCACTTGCGGAAGAACCTCGCCCGCACCAGCGTTCAAACACGCAGATCGTGCAGTCCATCATCCAGAGAGGAATGGAATGATGGCACGCACGAAACGTAGTCGGCGCGCATACAGCGCCGGAGAATGGGGCCGGAACCGGGTCAGGGTGTTCCCGGATCCGAAGACCGGCCTCTACCAGATCGAGTGGCGAGAGAACGGGCGCAGGCTCACCCGGTCCCTCAAACACCGCGATTGGGCGAGGGCGAAGCGCCAAGCGGACGAATTCGCCGCGGGGTTCGCAAGCCCGGAGCTGAACGGCAAGAAGGACGCCGAGCCCGAGCCGCTCACCCTGGGCACGCTTTTTGACATCTACGGTGAGGAGGTGACGCCCTCCAAGGCGAAGCGCACACGGCAGCGCGACAGGGTCCTGACCGCCATGTTCCTCCGGTTCTTCGGCAGGCACCGCAAGCCCGACACCCTCTCTCAGCGCGACTGGGATCGGTTCATCCGGGAGCGGCGAGCGGGCAGGGCGGGTTTCACTGGCCGGCCGGTGAGCAACCGCACCATCGAGGGGGACTTGACGTTCCTGATGGCGGTGCTCAACTGGGGCGCGAGGTCGAGGGACGATCAGGGCCGCCTGTTCCTCGACAGGAACCCGCTCAAGGGCCTCAGGAAGCCCGTCGAGAAGAACCCGAACCGGGTCGTTCTCGATGACCAGGAGTACCGGGCGCTCCTTCGAGTGTCACGGCAGGTCAATTGGCGATTCCACGTCGCGCTCGTGCTTGCCCATGAGACCGGACACAGGATCGGAGCGATCTGCAAGCTTCGCTGGCCGGATATAGACTTCGAGGACAGCACCATCCGCTGGCGCGCGGAGCACGAAAAGACGGGCTACGAGCACACCACGCCCTTGACGGCCGAGGCGATCGCGGCCTTGAAGGTGGCACGGCGGATGAGTGATGGCACCGGCGATGCTCCGGTGATGCCCGCAGCGACGGATCCCACCAGATGCATGAGCAGCGGCTGGGCACAGTGGTTTTGGTGCAAGGCGGAGACGCGGGCGGGGTTGGAGCCCAAGCGCGGGCGGGGCTGGCACTCGCTGAGACGGAAGTTCGCGAGCGACCTCATGGACCAACCGCTGAAGGTCCTTTGCCAACTCGGGGGCTGGAAGAACGCCAAGACGGTGCTTCAGTGCTATCAGAGAGCCGACGAGGGACAACTCCGGAAGGCGCTGGATAGCCGCCCGAAGGTTGGTGTCTGAGAGTCCCAATCGGCGGGAGTCAATCGGCGGGAATCCGAGCGGAGGAATCCGTAAGTCCAACGGGCACAAATAGATCTACACACTCGGACATCTGCTGTCCGCGCAGTACGAAACGGAACAGCAGCGGCACTCCGAGCAGGTCGAAGCCTTGCAAGGGCACGTCGAGCGGCAAGGCGGAGAGATCGAAGCCTTGCGGCAGCACGTCGAGCGGCAGAGCGCGGAGTACGAAGCCTTGCAGATGCGAATCGAGCGGCTCGACGCGCTTGCGACACGCTTGGCCGAGTATTCCGGGACATCCGCCGTCGCGAGACCGCGCGGCCTCCGTATCTGATGCGCCGCCCGGGACCGGACCGCGATCAGGGTCCGAGCCGCTGATGGCTCCGGGCAGGGCTGGATCTGGCGCGAGCAACACCGCTCAGCGAAGTTTCGGACGCGCAGATCGTGCGGTCCATCACGAGAGGAATCGAATGATGGCACGCACGAAGCGGGACCGGCGCAGCTACAGCGCCGGCGAGTGGGGCCGGAACCGGGTGAGGGTGTTTGCCGATCCCAAGACCGGTCTCTACCAGATAGAGTGGCGAGAGAACGGACGCAGGCTCACGAGGTCGCTGAAACACCGCGATTGGGTGAGAGCCAAGCGGCAGGCCGACGAAGCCGCCGCAGGCCTTGCAATGTACGAGCCCAACGGCAAGGCCGAGCCCGAGCCGCTCACGCTGGAAAGGCTTTTTGAAATCTACGGCGAAGAGGTGACGCCCACCAAGGCGAAGCGGACACAGGAGCGCGACAGGGTCGCGATGCGGATGTTCCTCGGGTTCCTGGGACCGAACCGAAGGCCGGAGACACTTTCCCAGCGCGATTGGGATCGGTTCATCCGGGAGCGCAGGGCGGGCAGGGTGGGTCCGAGCGGGAAGCCCGTGTCGAACCGCATGATCGAATACGATCTGAGGTTTCTGATCGCGATCCTGAATTGGGCCGCCCGGTCGAGGGACGAGCAGGGCCGTTTGCTCCTGGAATCGAATCCGCTGAGGGGCCTGAAGACGCCCGTCGAGAAGAACCCGCTCCGCGTCGTGCTTTCCGACGAGGAGTACCGGGCGCTTCTGAAGGTGTCCCACCGGGTCGACTGGCGGTTCCACGTCGCCCTCGTGCTCGCGCACGAAACGGGACACCGCATCGGCGCGATCCGCAAGCTGAGATGGTCTGATATCGACATCGAGGGGAGGACCATCCGGTGGCGCGCGGAGCACGAGAAGACCGGATACGAGCACACCACGCCGCTGACCGACGAGGCGATCACCGCCCTTGAGAGGGCGCGAGCGAGAAACCCCGCGAGAGGCAACGCTCCGGTGCTGCCCTCCACGCAGGATCCCTCAATCTGCGTGAGGCCCTGGATGCTCGGCGAAAGGTGGCGGACAGCCGAGAGGCTCGCCGGTCTCGAACCGAAGCGTGGTCGCGGCTGGCACTCGCTGAGGCGGAAGTTCGCTTCCGATCTCATGGATCTTCCCCTCAAGGTCTTGTGTCAGTTGGGCGGATGGAAGAACGCGAAGACGGTCCTCCGCTGCTATCAGCAGGCCGACGAGGGACAACTCAGGGAAGCTTTGGAAAGCCGCCGCGGGGTTCAGGCATGAGAATTCCATTTGGCGGGACTCAAACGGCGGGAATCCGGCGTGCTGAACTTCTAAGCTCAGCAGTCACAACACGATACGAACCTGATGGCATCCGCACACCCAGCGGATCGGGTGGCAGAACTGGTGTAATCGAGCGTCCAGAGCTCGTAACCCAGTCCCGCCACCTCGATCCGCCCGGACCCGGACCCGCCACACCCGCCACCACAAACGCCCCATACCGGTCCGAGACCGCCTCGCGCGCTTCCGCGCCGTCTACAAAGACCGTCACGCGAGCGTACGCCACCGGCTCAAGATCGACGCTGTCTCGAACCACGCCTCCGGCGCTCCCCCTGCTGAAGCGCGAGCGCCAGTACCGTAACCCCTAGGCCGGTGATCATCAGTTGTGCTCATCCTCGTCGTCGTCGCCACCGCCGCCATAGCAACCGTCCTCCCCCGTCATGTCGCAGCCCGGGTTTTTCGAGAGCCGCAGCTTCGCGATCCGCCAGGGCGGAGAGTGCATATCGAGTAGTAGGTACAGAAACCGTCCTCCGCCCAAGACCTTGGATCCTTCCGGAAGTGGGACATCCTCAAAGAGCTTGCTTCCGGTGTGCCGGTCGTAGACCTCGAGCGACGTGTGCACAATCTGAAACGGAGGCATGGGCCGCTCGTGGTCGAGCCGGGCGCGTGTCAGGATCAGGTGCGGACCGACCACGTCAATACGATCAATGACGTCGAAGCTCGCGAGAAACTCCCCCAGCGTAGTCCCGTAGTTCCCGAGATTTGCCAGCGCGCCCAGTTCCAATTCGGGAATCGGCCGGAACGAGGCGGACGGGGCCCCCAACGTACCAACAGTCTGCCCCGCGCCGTCGATTATCGTGACCGGGTACTCTAGCCCGGACATGACAAATGTCGAGGCACCACTGACCGCGACCGGAAACCGCGCGAATGAGCCCCAATAGGGCCTTTCCAAAGGAGAGAACGGGAGTTCGTAGCTGCTCCACACCGACTGTGGCGGCGCCATCCGGTGAAGGAGTGGTGGATGGCTGATCAGAACTTCGTTAGGGTCTCCCGCGTTCATCCGCACGAGCAGGTCAGTTCCTAACGGGAAGAGATCGGCGGCACTCGCCGGCAACGCTACCATGGTATCGGGAACCAAGGCACTGGTAAGGTAGGTCAGGTGGGACTGGCGGGAACTCGCTACCACAATCCTGCCTGACGGTGTCTCCGCCACGGCTCTGATCCGGTGGAACTCGAAGGGACCGTCTCCGAATCTCCCGAAGGCAGCCGTCAGCCGCCCCACCTCGTCATAGCTCCGCACCCGCGGCAGGAACCGGTCAGCGATCACATAGCCACCGCCCCGCCGCTCGACGAAGTCCCCGATCTCTGCAATCGAGTCGGAGGGGGCTTCGCCAAGTTGCATGATACCGTCGACGAGAAACACCTCTTCGAGGGTCGCGTCAACGGGAGCCATCGATGCGGCGGGACGCTCCGCTTCCCCGCAGGCCCAGAGAAGGAGTGCCGTCAGGAATGCGGCAGAGTTGGACATCAACCGCGATTTACGCTTGTCGGTCGCCATGGCTCGTCACATCCCTTTAGGGTGAGACTACGGAAGGCAGCAGATTTGTGAGGTGGAGTAGCACGGCTCAACGTCGCATCCAGAACCGGAATAAGGTAGCCAGTGGCAGTACGGATCCGAGTCACAGTCGCTCGCGCTGACGGGCCCAGCGCTGACGGTGGAACCGACCGCCAACGCCAACGCGAGTGCCAACGCGGCGCCGATACGGATGACTTGTGTGATCTTCTTCATCTTAGTCCTCCTTGGGACCTTGGGGTTGACTGCGGATGACGTTGCTGGCAAGAACCCCGCGTAGGGCTCCGACCTGAGCCTCGAAGCTCCAGCCGCACTCCGAGGCCGCAGCTCTCGAATCGAACATCAGGATCGTTCCGCTGTGATCCACAAGAGCTTTCGTGTTGGGCAGAATCGGTCCCAGAACTGTCTCTATCTCTTCTCGAGATCCCGTAGCGATAGTCGTACCGCGCAGTGCTCGATCTGCGTGGCCCGGCACCTCTCCTTCACCAAGCACCAGCAGGTGGCGGCTCACTGAGGAGTCTTCGGCCAGTGCGTTCCAGATCCCGAAACCACCGGTCAGGCAGTTAGCGCACCGTTCCAGGTCGACGATCCAGAGTAGACGGGCTGCGACGACATCACGATCATCATCGGGTATCCCGATGGTTTCGTGAAGGAAGTGTAAGGGGACGCGTAGGCCAACCAGGCGGTCCCGCACCGTGGATCGCTCTGCAAGCGCTGCCGCGTACTGAAGGGTAGCTCGAAGCCCCCGATTGATCCCGATCGTCCTCCAGGCCCACAGGGAACCCACCACGAGGAGGACGGCAACCACAAGATCCCAAGCCCGCTTATTCCGCATCATGGAATCTCTCCTGAACCTGAAACCGTCATGCCTGTTCTCTTCACCAAGGTGCCTCCGGGGGAAGGCGGCCGCTGGAGTCCTCTGGGATCGGAGGTGGCGTGCTGCATCGTGCTGCACCTCCTTCCCATGGCATTCGACGGGACCGTCGTCCCGACGTCTCGAAACAAAGATGCGGGGTGCCGCGACCCGACGTTAGCGGGAGATTCCCGCAATTGCTGACGGGAAAACTACTGATCCCCGGGACGGGAAAATCCCCGCAGGGCCTTCGGCGGCCCGCCGGCTGTGCCGCGCCTACTCCTGTTCGTTGCCGCGCAGCAGCCCGGTTTCGAGGGCGAACCGCACGATGTCGGTGCGGCCGGTAAGGCCCAGCTTTCGGCGCGCGCGGGCCAGATATCCTTCGACCGTCTTTGGACTCACGAACATCCTCTTGGCCGCCTCGCTGGCGGTGAATCCGCGGGCGAACAGCTCGATCACCGTGCGTTCCCGCGCCGACAGGGCGTCGAGCCCGGGCGCCTCCCGGACGTGGCCGCGTTGCCTGCGTGCTAGAAGCGCGGCAGCGCGGCGCGGAAAGTAGGAATGCCCTCGGGCCAGGGCTTCGATCGCCACGATGAGATCCGTATCGGCCACCGACTTGTTGAGATAGCCCGCCGCCCCGGCTTCGAGCGCCCGCGCAAGCTGATCCTCTTCATCGTGCACGGTCAGGACCAGAACTCTGGTGTCGAGGTCGAGGGCCGTGATTCGACGGGTGGCCCGGATGCCGCCCATGCCGGGCATCGCCAGATCCATGACGACGACATCGGGTTCGAGCCGCTCCGCCCCGGCCACGCCCTCCTCGCCCGAAGATGCCTCGCCGACGACCTCGATCCGGCCGGTGGATTCCAGCAACGCCCTGAGTCCGGCGCGCACGACCTTGTGATCGTCGATCAACAGCACGCGGATCTTCTTCAAGGCTCGCGGACCCCCGGCATCGCTCGCGCGCCCCGGGTGGGAATGGTCAGCCGAACCAACGTGCCGCGCCCGGGGGCCGTCTCGATCGTCAGGTCCCCGCCGACCATGGCGGCACGTTCCGTCATGCCCGTAATGCCCACATGGTCGTAGGGCTCCGCGGAACCGGGATCCCGCAGCTCAAACCCCCGGCCCCGGTCCCGGATCTCGGCGACCACATAGCCGCCGCCGGACGCGACCCGGACCATCGCCGAACGCTCGCCGGAGTGCCGCGCGGCGTTGGCGACGGCCTCCTGGACCACCCTGTAGAGCGTCAGAGCCGTCATTTCGTCCAACTCGTCGTCCACATCGCCGACCCGGGCATCCACCTGGAAGCCGCCGGAATCCCGAAGAAGGTGGAAGTGGTCGCGCAGTGCGCCCGCCAATCCCTGGTGCTCGAGCTCCGGCGGCCGGAGCCCGCGGATCAATCGCTTCACCGCATTGAACGTGTCCATTATCTCGCGGCTGATCTGCTCGCCCTCCCGCGCACGTCTCCCGTCGTCGGTCTCGTCCCGCATGAGCTTGATCCGGACCTTGAGCGATACGAGGCACTGCAATACCTCGTCGTGCAGCTCGAGCGACAGGCGTTTCCGCTCCTGCTCCATCGCCGCCACCATCAACCCGGACCGCTTGCGCATCCGCTCCCATGCCGAGATGTCCCGGATCGCGCAGATGACCTGGCCCGCCCCCCGAGGCGGGGTCCTGGGACTCAGGCTGATCTCCACGGGGAACTCGGTGCCGTCCTTGCGCACCGCGTACAGCTCGAGTCCGGCACCCATCGGTCGGCTTCGCGGCTGTCGGACATAGTGCGTCCGGTGTTCGACGTGCGCTCCCCGCGTACTGGATGGAACAAGCCGCTCGACCAAAGCACCCGTCAGCGCTTCGCGGCTCCACCCGAACATCCGCACCGCCTGCTCATTGACGTCGAGGATGAGACCCTCGGAATCCACAATCAGCGTGGCGTCCGGAGAGGCCTCGAACACCGCCCGGTAGTGGTCGTCGTGGGAAAGCAGGCTGCACCTCTAGCAGTCCAGGCGGCACACGGCACGAAATCACGCGAGCGTCAGAATAACAGGCGGCTCCGCCGTACGCACGTTGGCCGTTGGCCGATCCGTCGGTGATCGGCCCCGATGTCCGGCACTCGACCCTCACGGCGTCAAATGGCGGGACCGAAGGGGGTATTATTCCTGATCCCCTTCGCTACTGCCTGTTGGGTCAAACGGTGCCCTCTCTTGCGGGTCCCCGCCCACCCCCAACTGACGTCGAAGTGCGTCGGCGTGTGGCCAGATCTTGTTGACGTAGACCGCCAGTTGCCTACTTCGGCGACTGATTTCCGCTTCGTTCCAAGTGTCGTGTTCCCTGTCTTTTTGAGGAGGCGCTTGTTCATCTCCAAGCGGTCCTCCCCGAGCAGTTCTTGCTTCTTCGCCCAAGCCCGGTCACTCAGCTTGGAGTTATAGGCTACCAGCGTCAGGTTGCCAATGCGACGCACGAGCTTGTCGAGTCGGTTTCGCCGGACCCGGCAGTCCGAGGCGTGGATGGGGCTGGCCCCTGGCGGCATCGTCCCCGCCATGGACGACGGCGATCAGGAGGGTGACCACTGCCCGCTCCGATAGAGCGTAGCACCCTTGCGAAGGCGGACTCCGGCACGTGGTGTCCGCATCGACCGCGGCGGCGACTGCGCACTACTTGTACCGATACGTGATGCGGCCCTTCGACAGATCGTAGGGAGACATTGCGCACTTGACCCGGTCGCCCTCCAGCACGCGGATGTAGTGCTGGCGCATCTTGCCGGAGAGGTACGTGTGGATCTCGTGGCCGTTCTCCAGCCGGACTCGGAACGTGGCGTTGGGCAGGACCTCGATGACGGTCCCTTCGATTTCGATCGCCTGTTTTGCCATCGACGGGCCTCCTTCCGTGGACGAGGCGGCGGCGGGAGCCACGGCCCAGCGGGCGCCGTGGCGGTCTGGTTTTCCGGTCGTCCCCGGGCCGTCCATTCCCGGCGGCACGCCTTCTACGAACTCGTGCCGTGATTCGTCGTTCGGATCGCGGAGGTCAGACGAAGATGCCACTCGCGACGTCACCAGCGCACGGTGAGCACGGCGGAAACGTCACCACGCCACGCCCAGAGGGGATGGGTGCCGACCCTCCAAGTCGTCATGCGAAAGACCGGATACCCTGCCAGCACGGTTGCATCGTCCTCGCGGGTTGGATCCCCCTCCGCTCCCTCCAAGAGGAACACGTCCCCCTCCCCGGTGCTCTGGACGATTACTGTAGCGCCATGCGGGATCCCCTCAAGGATGTTTCGGGGCTCGCGGGTCACTTGAATCCGCTTACGTTGCAGTGTGCGACGTGCACCCGTGATCGGCCGTTTCCCTTCAATACTGGCCATCGTTCCCCCGCGAGGCTGGGTGAGACGACCCACGTCCAGTAGGGAACACTCACGCACAGCCATCATCACGCTTCTGCCGCTAAATCGCTCCCACAGCGCCAGCTTTTCCGCTTTTCCACGGTGTTTTCCATAACGATCGGCCGTACCTCCGATCACGGGCGGGAAGTGGATCGTCTTGCAGTCGCGCTTGGCGTAGAAGGTATCGATATCGTCGCAGATGGGACAACAGGAGGTCTCATCAGGCCTGATACCGCTACCGCCGCCTCGGCTTCCGCGTCCGAACGCCACGCGCGTGCAGCGTGTTCGAGACGGACTGTTCCGAAAGCGCGAACCGCTTCGCAACCTCCGCCATGCTGCCGCTCTCCTGGTAGGCAGCGCAGATCGCGTCGCCCTGCAACCGGACCAGCTCGGCCCTGGTGGGGAAGCCGCCCTCGCGCATCGCTATCCGCCCCACTCGGTACGACGATACGCCGAGATCCCGAGCGATGTGTGCGAACGTCTCGCCGTCCCACGCGCGTGCGATGATCTCTCCGCGCACCGCGTCGGGGATCTTGCGTGGTTGCATGCGGAACCTCCCCGTGTTCGACGCTGTTCGGGATTCCGCCACGATATTGGCGCGCGCGCCCCAACCTGTAAAGCACGCGTCCCGGCCTGCTCGGCCGTTCATGTCGTCCATTCAGCATCGACCGAGGGTGACCCCCCCGGTCTCGCTCTCCCGGGGCCCGCGACCAAGCGCTTGCCAACCCCGACCTAGCCCGCGCAGGGCGGCGCCCGGCTGGCGGAGATGGGTTATCTCCGCGAAGTTTAGCCGTGCAGATCGTGCAGTCCATCAATCGAGAGGAGTCGAATGATGGCACGCACGAAACGAAGCCGCCGGAGCTACGGTGCCGGCGAGTGGGGCCGGAACCGGGTGAGGGTGTTTCCGGATCCGAAAACCGGCCTGTACCAGATCGAGTGGCGCGACAACGGGCGCAGGCTTACTCGGTCGCTGAAGCACCGCGATTGGGTGAGAGCGAAGCGGCAAGCGGACGAGTTCGCCGCCGGCTTCGTCGGTCCAAAGCTGAACGGCAAGGCGGGAGCCGAGCCCGAGCCGCTCACGCTGGAGACGCTGTTTGACATTTACGGTGAAGAGGTGACGCCCACCAAGGGTGAGCACACCCAGCGGCACGACAGGGTCGCGATGCGGATGTTCCTCGGGTTCTTCGGCAGGGACCGGAAGCCCACAACGCTTTCGCAGCGGGACTGGGACCGGTTCATCCGGGCGCGGCGCGCGGGCCGGGTCGGCCCGAGTGGCGGGCCGGTGTCGGATCGAACCGTCGAATACGACCTGAAGTTCCTGATCGCAGTCTTCAACTGGGCTTCGAAATCGAGGGACGAGCAGGGCCGCTTGCTCCTGGAAGCCAATCCGCTGAGAGGCTTGAAGACACCCAGGGAGAAGAACCCGACGCGGGTGGTCCTTACCGAGGACGAATACCAAGCGCTCCTACGGGTGTCCCGCGAGGTGAACTGGCGGTTCCGCGTCGCGCTCGTGCTCGCGCATGAGACCGGACACCGAATCGGGGCCATCCGTCAACTCAGGTGGTCGGACGTCGACCTCGAAGGCGGAGTGGTGCGGTGGCGCGCGGAACATGAGAAGACCGGCTACGAGCACCGGACGCCGGTGACGGCCGAGGCGTTGGCCGTCCTTGAGGAGGCGCGAGAGTTGAGTTCGGGGCTGGAGGAGACTCCGGTGCTGCCCGCGCCCAGGGATGTCTCGAAGTGCGCGGGCCGGTCGCTGGTGCGCGCATGGTGGTACCGGGCCCAGACGCTCGCGGGTCTGGAACCGAAGCGTGGGAGAGGCTGGCACTCGTTGAGGCGCAAATTCGCGACCGATCTCATGGACCAGCCACTCAAGGTGCTCTGCGAGCTGGGCGGCTGGAAGACCGCCAAGACGGTGCTTCAGTGTTATCAGAGAGCCGACGAAGGACAGCTTCGGAAGGCACTGGAAGCCCGCCGGAGACCTCGCGGTTGAGGCTTGCGATTCGGCGGGAGTCAAGTAGCGGGAAACGTACCTGAGAATCCTGTAAACTCAAGTGAGCGCACAAGATAAAACCCCAACCACTTCCGCCGTTACGTCAGGGTTTGACTGGTCGGGCAGCACAACCCCGGCAGTGACCACCCCCATAAGGAAAAGCTTCTTCGCTACCAGGATGCTAAGAAAAGCGAACGGTCATATGCTTTCGGTAGATGGATGGATTGGGCGCCGTTAGCAAAAACTATTTCCCAATCGAGGAGCTAACGAAAGCAAACGCCTTGAATCTTTCTTACAGTGGCGCCATCTTGGGATCCATCCGTCGGTTCCACTTCCAGCGAAGTCCTGCCGCCACGAGAGCGGATGGAACTCGTCGGCTGCGAGAGCCCACAGAGCATGCGCCGCGAATCCACAGGTACCTACGAAGTGACCGCAGGTGGTGGGGAAACCGTGCGAGCCTTCGTGCCCCGGCCTCTCCCGCCTGTCCCGGAAGTCGATTTCCGCGAGGGCCTCCGGCGTCCGCTCGAAGCGGCCACGACCGCCCTCGGGCGGCTCGATGCGGTCACGGAGTTGCTGCCGGATGCAGCCCTCTTCGTGTACGGCTATGTGCGAAAAGAAGCCGTGTTGTCTTCTCAGATCGAGGGCACCCAGTCTTCGCTGGCCGACCTGATGCTCCATGAAGCGGGGGGTGTGCCCGGCGCCCCTGTCAGTGATGTCCGGGAAACGTCGAACGCCGTGGCGGCCTTGAATCACGGCGTTGAGCGCCTGCGGGGTGGCTTTCCGTTGGCGAATCGCCTCATGCGGGAGATGCACGCCAAGCTGCTTGCGAGCGGCCGCGGGGCGGCCATGATGCCGGGCGAGTTCCGGCGATCACAGAACTGGATCGGCGGCTCGCGTCCCGGCAATGCGGCCTTCGTGCCACCACCACCCAACCATGTCCAGGAATGCATGGCCGACCTGGAGCGCTTCATCCACTCCACGGACGATGGACTTCCCGTTCTCGTCAAGGCCGGACTGGCACATGTGCAGTTCGAGACCATCCATCCGTTCCTCGATGGCAACGGCCGACTCGGACGAGTGCTGATCACCCTGATGCTGTGTGATGCCGGACTTCTCCGGGAGCCACTTCTGTATCTCAGCCTGTACTTCAAGAGCCATCGGAGCACGTATTACCAGCTCCTCAACGACATCCGGCACACCGGAGACTGGGAAGCCTGGTTGCGGTTCTTCCTGGAGGGCGTGCGCGAGGTAGCGGAAGGAGCGGTTGCGACGGCTCGGTCCGCGAGCGAAACGATCCGGGAAGATCGAACGCGAATCGGGCGCCAAGGAAGACGCGCGGGTTCGGCGCTTCGAGTGCACCACTCTCTCGTCCAACGTCCAATCGGCGGCATCCGCCACCTCGCGTCGCGCACCGGCCTGTCCGCACCGACCGTGGCCGCCGTGCTCCGGCTTTTCGAAGAACTCGACATCGTGCGCGAGATCACGGGCCGGCGACGAGGCAAGATCTTCGCCTATGAACGCTATCTCGCGGTTCTGCGGGAAGGGACGGAGGATCCACCGGGGTAGTAATCAGCCGATCACGCCGCGGACAATATCCTTCGCCAGTCGTCCGACAGCGGCCTCAGTCACAACGAGGGCCGTCTTACCTGAGGCGTCTTGATGCTTGATCTCGTCGAGTGGCAGATGGGCTGAGGTCGAGTCACTCCTCGACCCGCCGGAGGAGCCTGCGCAGTTCCTCGAGATCCACGGGGTCTCCCTTCCCCGCGTCGGCCCGGGCCATGGCTTCCTTCAGTCTCCGCGCGTTCTTCGGCGAGTGCAGGAGGTATTCCGTCTCCATCCACGAGCTGAGGTCTTCAGCCGCGACCATTGCAACGGGTTCCTTGCTCATGCTTCCCTCCTCCCAAAACGCTGACGTCACGTCAGGCTTGGCTCACGCTCCCTCTCACGACACCAGCCCCGCCCCCTCCTCAAGCACGATCTCATCCATCCCCAGCCGCCTCAGCTCGGCGTTGACCTCGGCCAGCTCGTCCTCCCAGACGGCCTGGAGCCGCGTCAGGTGGCCCTCGAGCCGCTCCACCATGATCTCGTAGACCGCGTACATGCCGCTCCCGGGGCGTCCGTCTCCCTGCTCGGACATCGACAGCAGGTTGGCCAGACGGTTGTTCACCCTGATAGGGAAGTTGAGGGGATCCTGGTTCGACTGGTTGCGCACCTGGTAGATGTCCGCCTCCACCGCCGACGCGCTCTCCCGCAGTCGCTCACCCGCATCGGCCAGTCGTTCGTCGTCCGACGCCTCCAGGCGCTCGTCCAGCTGGGTCTTCACGTTCCGGATCGCGATCACGGCCGAGTTGGCCTCGTGCACCTTGTCGCGGATCTGCACGCCGAACTCGTACTGGGCGACCAGGTCCTCATCGGTCACGTCGGTGATCCAGGGGTGGCGGCGGACCTCCACCTCCGTTGTCTCGGAACGGCCGTCGGCCGTAAGCCGCGCCGTGTACGTTCCCGGCGGAACCGTGGGCGCCATCGTGCGCACGCCCCAGAGGATCATTCCGGGGAAGGTCGCGGGCGGATCCGTCCGCAGGTCCCAGCGCAGCCGGTTCAGCCCGGCCTCCATCGGCAGCGCCGGTCCCGCCCAGCGGTCGCGCTCCTCGCCATCCACCGCGGGCGCGAACGTGCGCACCACCTCGCCCGACCCGTTCATGATCTCCAGCGTAG
This sequence comes from Longimicrobiales bacterium, assembly GCA_965208255.1. Lineage (GTDB taxonomy): Bacteria > Gemmatimonadota > Gemmatimonadetes > Longimicrobiales > Gaopeijiaceae > BD2-11. Next base: position 3,689,705 of record OZ242324.1, on the reverse strand, counting down.
CGTCCTCGGGCTCATCTCCCAGCCACCACGAGAGCACCACCCCGTTCGCCGAGCGATACGCCGCGGCCGGGTCGAACAGCACCAGGTCCCGTTCCGTCATCCCCGGCTGGATCTGCCGCAGCGGCGCCACGTTGTCGAGGATCCAGAAGCCGCGCCCGTGGCTCGCCATCGCCAGCTCGTCGTGCTCGGGGATCACGTCGGTGATCGGGATGTCGGGCAGGTCCGGGTTCAGCTCCTGCCACGAGCCGCCGTCGTCATAGGAGATGTAGACGCCGTGGTTGGTGCCGGCGTAGAGCAGCCCCGCCCGGTTCGGGTCCTCGCGGATGGAGTTCACGTAGGCGTCGTCCCGGATTCCGTCAACGATTCGAGTCCAGGTCTCGCCGAAATCATCGGTTTTCCATATATGGGGCCGAAAATCATCGAGCAGCGCGCGCCGCGCCGAGACATAGGCCCGCCCCGCGTCGAACGCCGAGGCGTCGATCAGGCTTACGCGCCCGTAGTCGGGCATGTCGGCGGGCGTGACGTTGACCCAGTTCTCTCCCCCATCGCGCGTGACGTGCACGAGCCCGTCATCGGACCCGGTCCAGATCACATCGATGTCGACCTTGCCGGGACCGACGGCGAAGATCGTCGCATAGACCTCGGGACCGTTCATGTCGCCGGTGATGGGGCCACCGGAACGGCCCAGCGTCATGGGGTCGGCGCGGGTGAGGTCGGGGCTCAGGACGTCCCAGTTGGTGCCGCCGTCGGTGGTCCGCCAGAGCCGGTTCGACGACGCGTACAGCACGTTCGGGTCGATGGGCGAAAAGATGATGGGAAAGGTCCATTGCCAGCGCTCGACCATGTCCAATGCGGGCTCCCCGGAGTAGAACCAGGGGTAGGGATTGACCTCGCGCGAGGTGCCCAGGCGCCGGTTGAACTTGTCGATGTAGCGGCCGTTGTTGGTGCCCGAGAAGAACACGTCGAGGTCCTTCGGATCGGGCGCGATGTAGCCCGGCTCTCCGCCCCCGGCCCGGTAGAACACGTCCATCGAACCGGCAGTGATGGCGGGCGCGCGGGCTCTGGAGTCACCCGCGGTGTCGGCCAGCGCCGATGCGAAACGCCCCGCATTCCAGTCCGACGGCAGGCAGAGCGTGCTGTTGTCCTGCTGCGATCCGCAGATGTGGAACGGGATGTGCGCCGTCGTGACGCCGTGGTAGAACTGGGCGGTGGAGAACTCCAGGTCCGTCCACTCGCTGCCGGTGGTGTAGCTGACCGCGCCGCCGCCGTCGTTGGCGACCACGACGTGCGCCGGGTCGTCGGGATCGATCCAGAAGTCGTGGAAGTCGACGTGGGTGCCGTTGTTGATGACCTCGTAGGTGGCGCCGCCGTCCGTCGAGCGGAAGAACGAGGTGTTCTGCACGTAGACCACGTCCTCGTCGTGATGGTCCGCGAACACGTGCGTGTAGTAGAAGGCGCGCTGCCGGATGCGCCGCTCGTCGTTGATGAGCTCCCAGCTGTCGCCGCCGTCGTCCGAGCGGAAGAGCCCGCCGTCGTCGTGCTCGAAGAGGGCGTAGACGCGGCTGGAATTCGCGCTCGAGACCGCCACCCCGATGCGCCCCACGACGCCCTCGGCCGGCATCCCCGGATTGCGGGTCATCTCGGTCCAGGTGGTTCCGCCGTCGACGCTTTTGAACATTCCGCTGCCCGGCCCTCCGGAGGACATCGTGTACTCCTTGCGGAAGGCCTCCCAGAGCGACGCGTAGAGCACGTCCGGGTTGTTGCGGTCGATCGCGAGGTCGATGGCGCCGGTGCGCTCGTCGCGGAAGAGGACCCGCTCCCAGCTGTCGCCGCCGTCGGTGCTCCTGAAGACGCCCCTCTCCTCGCTCGGCACCCCGTATTTCCCGAACGACGCCACATAGACGATGTCCGGATCGGTCGGATGGATGCGGATCTTGGAGATCCCGTGCGACTCGCGGAAGCCGATGTGCTCCCAGGTCTCGCCCCCGTCGCGGCTCCGGTACACGCCGTCGCCGGGCAGGATGTTGCCGCGGATGCAGGTCTCGCCCGTGCCGATGAAGACGAGATCGGGGTCGGTTTCGGCGACCGCGACCGCGCCGATCGACGCCGTGCTGATCTGGAAATCGGTGACGGGATACCAGTTCTCACCGCCGTCGATGGTCTTCCAGAGGCCGCCGCCGGTGGCGCCGAAGTAGGCTTCCTGGGGCCGTCCCCTGACGCCGCTGGCTGCGATGGAGCGGCCGCCGCGGTCGGGACCGAGGTTGCGCCAGGAGTAGCCGGCCAGGAAGGCCGAGTCGAGGGTGACCGGCGTCTGGGCGTGGAGTGTGGATGCGAGCGGGCCCAGGTCCGCCATGTCCACGTCCATGACTTCCGTGAGAGACGAGACCCGCGCGACGAAGGGCGCGTCGGTCAGGGCGGGAGCAATGGCGGAGAGCGTCGCGACGAGCAGAAACGGCTTAAGTGGGAGGCGCTTCACGGCAGCATTCCTGTGGCTTCTTGGGAGCGGGGATGGCCGGGTCAAGCTACCGGGGCGACGGAGGATGCAACAAGCAGGGGGTGGCGGATCTCCGATTCCGGTTGCTCCCTTCCGCCCGTTTCTCGTACTCTATGGCCATGATCGCGCCTCGATTTCCCGACACCGGAGCACCACACTCAACGAGACTCGCACACCCCGCCGGTCGATGAACGGCGACCGCATCAGACCGCGCGACATTCGGAATGTCCCGGCCTACACCGTCCTCGAGGGCGCGCGCTACCTCGGCATCCCACCCGCGACCCTCAGGTATTGGGTGCTGGGCCCCAGCCCCAGCCGCGGAAACGAATCGGCGGTTTCCCAGCCGCTTATCCACACGCCCGCCGGAGCCAGGAATCGGCTGTCCTTCAACAACCTCGTGGAGGCGCACGTCCTTCGCGCACTGCGCACCGTTCATCGGGTCAAGATGACGGCGGTGCGTGATGCCCTGTCATTCGCCGAGGCAGAACTCGGAATCGATCGTCTCCTGCTCAGAGACGAACTGCGTACGTCCGGCCAGGAAATCCTGCTAGAGCGTCTTGGCCGGCTGATCTCGCTGTCGAAATCAGGTCAAATGGCGCTTCGCCGGATTCTCGCAGAATACTTGAAGCGGGTTGAGCGAGATGAAGGCGCGCTTCCGTTCAGGCTCTATCCGCTGCCGCCCGGTTGGTCCAAGGAACGGAAGACCATAGTCATCGATCCACGGATCTCATTTGGTCGCCCAACCATCGCTGGATCCGGCATCTCAACCGAGGCGCTGATCTCCCGGATTGACGCTGGAGAGACGGTCGACGCGCTTGCTGAGGACTATGGCCTCCGAATCACCCAGATTCACGATGCCGTGCTCTACGAAAAAGCGGCTTGACCAGGGTCTTCTTCGTTGATCGGGATCTAGGGCGCCGAATCCTGCCGGACGCACTTGAGCGCGCAGGTTTCGCGGTCGAACGGCATGACCTTCATTTCGAGCCCGACACTCCAGATGAAGTGTGGATTCCTCGTGTGGCGCAACAGGGCTGGGTGATCGTTTCTGGCGACAAGAGGATCCTTCGACGTCCACGAGAGGTCCGGGCGCTGGTGGAATCCCAGGCCCGGATGCTCATTCTGGTCGGTAACCACGCTCCCGCAGGCGAACTCGCGGCCAACCTCATCAACACGATGCCGAAGATCGAGAAGCTCCTGGACGAACTGCAGCCGCCTGCCGTTGTCAGAGTCTATCGGCCCACGCCGCGGGAGCTGGTTTTCGAAGGCAAACCCGGCAGAGTTCAACCCAAGACGCTCGGCGAACCGGAGCGATTCGGTTGAAGACGTTCCCGCGAGAGGGGCGGGTGCCAGATTCTCCTCAACCCTAACGTAACGTCATGCGTTACCGAATCTGTATCTCGTTCAATCACTGATTGTTACGCGTTCCGTCGGCCGGATTCCCGCTATTTTACTCCCGCCGAATGGCGAGCCTCAGCCGCGAGGTCTCGGGCGGGCTTCCAGTGCCTTCCGAAGCTGTCCCTCGTCGGCTCGCTGATAACACTGGAGCACCGTCTTGGCGGTCTTCCAGCCTCCGAGGTCGCAGAGGACCTTGAGCGGCTGGTCCATGAGGTCGCTGGCGAACTTGCGCCTCAACGAGTGCCAGCCCCGCCCACGCCTGGGTTCGAGTCCCGCGAGCTTCTGGGCTCGGTTCCACCAGAAGCGCGCCAGCGTCCGGCCCGCGCACCGCGACGGATCTCGTGGTGCGGGGAGCACCGGAGCAACCTCGATCCCGGCGCTCCGCTCTCGCGCCTCCTCAAGGACGGAGACTGCCTCGACCGTCATCGGAGTCCGGTGTTCGTAGCCGGTCTTCTCGTGTTCGGCCCTCCACCGGATGGCTCGGGCTTCAAGGTCGATATCCGACCACCTGAGGTGGCGGATGGCCCCGATTCGGTGCCCGGTCTCGTGCGCCAGCACGAGCGCGACGTGGAAGCGCCAGTCCACCTCCCGGGACACCCCGAGAAGCGCCTGATACTCCTCCTCGGCCAACACCACCCGCGTGGGGTTCTTCTCCGTTGGCGTCTTCAGACCCTTCAGCGGGTTCGAGCCGAGGAGCAGCCGGCCCTCCTCGTCCTTCGACTTGGCGGCCCAGTTGAACACGGCGATCAGGAACTTCAGATCGTGTTCGATCGTCGCGTCGGACACCGGTCTGCCGCTCGCTCCGACCTTGCCCGCGCGCCGCGCCCGGATGAACCGGTCCCAGTCGCGCCGGGAGAGCGTTGAAGGCTTGCGGCCTCGTCCGAAGAACCCGAGGAACATCCTCGTCGCGGCCCGGTCGGCCCGCTGGGACGCCTCCGCCTTCGTGGGCGTCACCTCCTCACCGTAGATTTCAAACAGCTTGTCCAGCGTGAGCGGCTCGGGCTCGGCCTCCGCCTTGCCGTCGGGCGCGTCGATGAACCCGGCGGCGAACTGATCCGCCTGCTTCTTCGCTCCCACCCAGTCGCGGTGCCCGAGTGACCGGGTGAGCCTCCGACCGTTCTCGCGCCACTCAATCTGGAAGAGGCCGGTTTTCGGATCCGGAAAGACCCGGACCCGGTTCCGGCCCCACTCGCCGGCGCCGTAGCTCCGGCGGCTTCGTTTCGTGCGTGCCATCGTTCGATTCCTCCTCGAAGATGGACTGCACGATCTGCGCGTTTGAAACCTCGCGCCGGGCGGGCGCGTCGTCCAGAGTTGCGGCCCGGTCGGCTTTCATGGCGAGCGCGACACGGGCCGTTCGTTTCTGCGGGTTTCCGTGGAGCCAGATGGGTTAACGCTTTACGTTAACCTCTGGCCGGGGGAGCATCCCCCGGACCCCCGAACGACATTCCGCGCGCCACCCAAAGGAAAGGCCGCCCGTCATGGTCCGTCCCCGGAAGCCCGAGGCCGAGCGCAGGACTCGCACGATCGGTGTGCGCGAGGAGCAGCCTCCATGCGCTTGAGATCTTGACCTCTGATCGGCCGGGGTCGGTGGCGTACCGCGCGTGCACATCGACATCGGGGGGCATGTGCACGGAATCACCGCGTCCATGTGCGCGGGCAGGGGCTCCGCATATCGCTGCCCGCGTTGCGGTTGTACCACGGCCGCACGAACGGCGGTGCCGTTCCAGAGTGTGCGGCCGTGGCGGGAGCGACCCCCGTATTCGGCATGCCTCATACGGCACGGCGACGGTTGGGATGTGCACGCCATCCCCACCCCTCGCCTGGGGTCGCTTGTCTCTTCCATTCTTGGGGATTCCTGCTTGATTTGCAGGTCCGGGTCACGGGGATGGCCCGGTGTGCTGGATGCCCGCAGAGGCGAGCGGAGCGAGCCGGAGCGGGCATCCAGCACAGACGGTGGTCGGGCCGTTGGGGTCGCTGGCCGCAAGGGCCGTGCGGGAGTTTGGTCGCCACCGTCTTTCCCACGTCCTGAATGGATACTTGAGCATCGAGGCTCGCACGACAAGCACAGGAAAAGGGAAGAACACATGAGCACCAACCGTCGCACCGTCGGGATCGACATCTCCAAGGACTGGCTCGACGCCTTCGCGGCGCCCGAGGGGAGAGCGTCCCGGTTCTCGAACGACAGGGCCGGCTTCCGGAAGCTGATCGCCTGGATCGGCTCCGGGATCGACCGGATCGCGTACGAACCCTCCGGAGCCTTCCACCGCGACCTCGAGGACACCCTCCTGAAGGCCGGACTCCCCATGTATGCGATCAACCCCTTCCAAGTCCGGTCCTTCGCCCGGTCCCTCGGCCAGCGAGCCAAGACCGATGCCGTGGACGCCCGGATGCTGGCCATCATGGCGTCGGCCATCGAAGATCTGCGCCCGGCTCAGGCGAAGTCCGAGGGGCAGCGCGACCTTGCCGAGCTCCAGCAGATCCGCGACGCGCTGCGCAAGGACCGGACCGCCACCTCCAACCGCGGCAGGCACTTGCGCACTCCCGTGGGCAAGCGGGTCACCAGGCAGAGGCTGAGGCAGATCGAGCGCCAGCTGAAGCTCATCGACGCCGAGATCCGGCAACGGGTGGAGGAGGAGAAGGCGTTGGAGCGCCGGGCCGAGATCCTGACCTCGATCCCGGGCATCTCGGACATCACCGCCGCGGGACTGATCGTCCACTTGCCGGAGCTCGGCACCCTTACCGGCGCCCGCGCCGCCAGCCTCGCCGGACTGGCTCCGGTCACCCGGGAGTCCGGACACTGGAAGGGACGCAGCTTCGTCCAGGGCGGCAGGCGCCGGGTGCGCCAGCTGCTGTACATGCCCGCACTGGCTGCGGTCCAGCACAATCCCGACCTCGGGCGCAAGTACGAAGCGCTCGTGGCTCGGGGCAAGCCGCCCAAGGTCGCCCTGACGGCCGTGATGCGGAAGCTCCTCATCCTCGCCAACGCCCTGGTGCAGCAGGACCGTACTTGGACGGCGCACCCGCCGCGGGAATACTCCTGCCCGGCCTTCCCGACGCCCAGCCCGGCGGGGAGCGTTCACGGATGATCGAGCCGGGCAAGAACAGGCACCGAAGCGGAAGCGTCGCGAGGGGCGCTGCGAGACACGTCGCTCGACGAAAAACGGGCATCCGCTTGACATGGATACTCCCGCCACGGCCGGTGCGGCCCGTCCGGCAACGGGCGGCCGAGCCGCGAGGCCGCAAGACACCAACGCGCAAGCGGATGGACGGAAAGCCCGGCGTGAATCGCCAGAGGGCCGATTTGTGAAACGACCCCCCGCGTCGTTTTCACAGCCCAGTGCGGCGTAGGCGTGAGCGCCGAAAGGCGGCGATGAACGCCTCCCGGCCCGCGATGCCTGACGCCGATCCCGAGCACCGCTCAACGCCGTCGGCTTGCGGGCCAGCCCAGTCGGTCGAGCGATCCGCTACAAGCTCTACGCCGTACACTCCGGCCGGGTTTCGCCGGACCCGGCAGTCCGAGGCGTGGATGGGGCTGGCCCCTGGCGGCATCGCTCCCGCCATATACGATGGCGATCAGGAGGGTGACACCGCCTGCTCGAACAGAGACGACGTAGCAGCTTTCCGAAGGCGGTCGAGCACTTCGGACTCCAACGCGTCATGTCCGCATCGACGCGGGGCCGAGCGGACCGTCCGAGAACTGCGAACTACTTGTACCGATACGTGATGCGGCCCTTCGACAGATCGTAGGGAGACATTTCGCACTTGACCCGGTCGCCCTCCAGCACCCGGATGTAGTGCTGGCGCATCTTGCCGGAGAGGTACGTGTGGATCTCGTGGCCGTTCTCCAGCCGGACCCGGAACGTGGCGTTGGGCAGGACCTCGATGACGGTCCCTTCGATTTCGATCACCTGTTTTGCCATCGACGGGCCTCCTTCCCGTGGCCGAGGCGGCGGCGGGAGCCACGGCCCAGCGGGCACCGTGGCGGCCTGGTCTTCCTGTCGTCCCCGGGCCGTCCATTCCCGGCAGCACGCCTTCCACGAACTCGCGCTGTGATTCGTCGTTCGGCTCGCGGAGGTCAGGCGAAGATCCCACTCGCGACATCACCAGCGCACGGTGAGCACGGCGGAAACGTCACCACGCCACGCCCAGAGGGGATGGGTGCCGACCCTCCAAGTCGTCATGCGAAAGACCGGATACCCTGCCAGCACGGTTGCATCGTCCTCGCGGGTTGGATCCCCCTCCGCTCCCTCCAAGAGGAACACGTCCCCCTCCCCGGTGCTCTGGACGATGACTGTAGTGCCATGCGCGATCCCCTCAAGGATGTTTCGGGGCTCGCGGGTCACTTGAATCCGTTTACGTTCCAGTGTGCGACGTGCACCCGTGATCGGCCGTTTCCCTTCTATACTCGCCATCGTTCCCCCGCGAGGCTGGGTGACGGCCCATGTCCAGTAGGGAACGCTCACGCACAGCCGTCGTCACGCTTCTGCCGCTAAATCGCTCCCGCCGTGCCAGTTTTCCACTTTTCCACGGGTGTTTTCCATAACGATCGGCCCTACACTCCGATCACGGGCGGGAAGTGGATCGTCTTGCAGTCGCGCTTGGCGTAGAAGGTATCGATATCGTCGCGTATGGGACAACAGGAGGTCTCATCAGGCCTGGTACCGCTACCGCCGCCTCGGCTTCCGCGTCCGAACGCCACGCGCGTGCAGCGTGTTCGAGACGGACTGTTCCGAAAGCGCGAACCGCTTCGCAACCTCCGCCATGCTGCCGCTCTCCTGGTAGGCAGCGCAGATCGCGTCGCCCTGCAACCGGACCAGCTCGGCCCTGGTGGGGAAGCCGCCCTCGCGCATCGCTATCCGCCCCACTCGGTACGACGATACACCGAGATCCCGAGCGATGTGTGCGAACGTCTCGCCGTCCCACGCGCGTGCGATGATCTCTCCGCGCACCGCGTCGGGGATCTTGCGTGGTTGCATGCGGAACCTCCCCGTGTTGGACGCTGTTCGGGATTCCGCCACGATATTGGCGCGCGCGCCCCAACCTGTAAAGCACGCGTCCCGGCCTGCTCGGCCGTTCATGTCGTCCATTCAGCATCGCACGAGGGTGCCCCCCGGTCTCGCTCTCCCGGGGCCCGCGACCAAGCGCTTGCCAACCCCGACCTGGCCCGCGCAGGCGGCGCCCGGCTGGCGGAGATGGGTTATCTCCGCGAAGTTTGGCCGTGCAGATCGTGCAGTCCATCATCGGAGGAATCGAATGATGGCACGCACGAAACGAAGCCGCCGGAGCTACGGCGCCGGCGAATGGGGCCGGAACCGCGTGAGGGTGTTCCCCGACGCCAAGACCGGCCTGTACCAGATTGAGTGGCGCGAGAACGGGCGCAGGCTCACCCGGTCGCTGAAACACCGCGACTGGCGGCGCGCGAAGCGGCAGGCGGACGAGTTCGCCGCCGGGTTCGCAAAGCCGGAGCCGAACGGCCACCAGGAGCCCGAGCCGCTCACGCTGGAGAGGCTCTTTGACATCTACGGTGAAGAGGTGACGCCCACGAAGGCGGAGACATCTCAACGATCCGACCGGGCGGCGACAAGGATGTTCCTCCGGTTCTTCGGACGGGGCCGGAGTCCCGCCACGCTCTCTCAGCGAGACTGGGACCGGTTCATCCGGGCACGGCGCGCGGGCAGGATCGGCCCGAGCGGCAGGCCCGTGTCCGACCGGACCGTCGAAAGCGACCTGAAGTTCTTGATCGCCGTGCTCAACTGGGCCGCCAAGTCGAGGGACGAGCAGGGCAACCTGCTCCTTGGCTCGAATCCCCTGAGAGGCCTGAAGACGCCCACGGAGAAGAACCCCACCCGGGTCGTCCTCTCCGAGGAGGAGTACCAGGCGTTGCTCCGCGTCTCTCGAAAGGTGGACTGGCGGTTCAACGCCGCGCTGGTGCTCGCGCACGAGACAGGACACCGCATCGGGGCCATTCGCCAGCTCCGGTGGTCGGATATCGATCTTGAAGCGGAAACGGTTCGGTGGCGGGCGGAGCACGAAAAGACAGGATACGAGCACTCCACACCGGTCACTGCTGAGGCCAGCGCGGTCCTCATGGAGGCGCGACGTAGAAGCCTCGGGACCTGCGACGGCCCGGTGCTACCTGCGCCGAGGGACGCTTCGAGATGCGCGGGGCGGACGCTCGTACGCTCCTGGTGGGACAGAGCCCAGAAGCTGGCGGGGTTGGAACCCAAGCGCGGGAGAGGCTGGCACTCCTTGAGGCGCAAGTTTGCCTCCGACCTCATGGACCAACCGCTCAAAGTGTTGTGCGAACTCGGAGGCTGGAAGACCGCCAAGACGGTGCTTCAGTGCTATCAGCGAGCCGATGAAGGACAGCTTCGGAACGCTCTGGAAGCCCGCCGCCGCGGGTCGCGACGGGAGTCGAGAATAGCGGGAGTCAATCAGCGGGAATCCGGGTTGCCGAACACGTAACCCCAACGACCACATAACGATACAAACATCACACCTCATGACGTTACGTAAGGGTTTAGCGGGCCCAAGGCCTCCCCGGAGCCTCCTCTCCTCCCCTCATCTGCTGATGGAACCCTGACGGGACCGATGTAGCATTTTGTCGGTCCTCACTCGCCGAGTGATGGCGATCTCCCGGTTGACCAGATGTACGATAAATGGTACGGTGTACCGTATGATGAGGTGCATGTGCGGGAACTCAAGAAGCTACCGGCGGCGTTCTACCAGAGCCCCAGTGGCAGGGAGCCGGTCAAGAACTGGCTCCACGCTCTCGACGATAAGAGTAGGCGCATCGTTGGGCGGGACATTGCGACCGTCGAATTCGGTTGGCCTCTTGGGATGCCGCTCTGCCGGACGCTGGGTGGCGGGCTTCTCGAGGTTCGATCAAGCATCGCAGACGGCCGCATCGCGCGTGTGATCTTCGTCGTCCATGCAGGTCAGATGGTGCTGCTGCATGGGTTCATCAAGAAAACGCGGAAGACCCCAAAGCCAGACCTGGACCTCGCAAGGAAGCGAGCAAGGGAGATCACATCATGACAGAGAACAAAGGGAGAATCGGCTCGTCCTTCGAGGACTACCTGGCAGAGGAGGGAACCCTCGAGGAAACCAACGCCATTGCCGTGAAACGCGTCCTGGCCTGGCAGTTGGCGCAAGCCATGGAGAGCAGGCAGATGAGCAAGAGTGCCATGGCTCGAGCGATGCGCACGAGCCGGAGCCAACTTGATCGGATTCTGGACCCCGATAACGACCACATCCGTCTGGACACGCTCACTGCGGCCGCGCAGGTGCTCGGTCTCAATCTGAGAATCGAGCTCGTCGGCTAGATCACCCCCTCACTCCCTCACCCATCCCGCACCAACGACTTGAGCAGCCCCGCGATCATGAATAGCAGCACCACGCTCACGGGCAGGGCGGCGGCGATGGCTGCGGTCTGCAGAGCCTGGAGGCCGTCGGCGAGCAGGAGCACGGCGGCCACCACGCCCACGCCGAGCCCCCAGACGATGCGGAAACGCCGCGGGGGGTGAGGGTCGCCCATGCTCAGGAAGGTGGTGATGACCAGGGTGCCGGAGTCCGAAGACGTAACGAACCACGTCGCCAGCAGGAAGGTGGCCATGGCGGACAAGACCCAGGTGAGCCAGCCGACGTCGCTCATCCGGTCGATGGTTGCGTAGAGCGCGGCTTCGTAGTTCGCCGCCTGCACCAGTTCCATGATCCCGGCGGTTCCGACGCCGCCCGCGGCGGTGAGTTCGAGGTGGATGGCGTTGCCGCCGAAGATCCCGAACCACACCAGCACCAGGCCGGTCGGGACGAACATCACGCCCAGGATGAACTCGCGCACCGTGCGTCCGCGGGAGATGCGGGCGATGAACGTGCCGATGAAGGGCGCCCAGGAGATCCACCATCCCCAGTAGAAGATCGTCCAGGCGTTCTGCCAGGCGGCCTGCCCCGGATCATCGGCAATCCAGAAGCCCATGGGCACCAGGCGCCACACATACTCGCCAACGGAGGTGCCGATGAATTCGACGAGCCATGCGAGGGGGCCCAGAAACAGGAAGCACCCGAGCAAGAGCATGCTCAGAACGATGTTCCACTCGGACAGGATGCGGATGCCGCGGCTCACGCCGGATACCGCCGACAGTGTGGCCGCCAGCGAGATGGCGGCGATGAGCGCGACCTGCGTGACGAGACCCGGATCGACGCCGAGCAGCACGTCGAGCCCGGTGGCCATCTGGCTTGCTCCGAGGCCCAGGGAGGTTGCGATGCCGAAGACCCCGCCGAACACCGCCAGCAGGTCCACCAGGTCACCGATGGGGCCGTAGATCCGTTCGCCGATGAGCGGGTACAGGGCGGAGCGCAGCGTCAGCGGCAGCTTCTTGCGGTATCCGAAGTAGGCCAGGCACAGCCCGACCAGGACATATACGGACCATCCGTGTATGCCCCAATGGAAGTAGGTAACGCGCATGGCGTGCGCGGCGCGCTGCTCGTCCGGTAGGACCGCGCCCGCCAGGTCGGCGAATGGGTTGTTGGGGTAGCCCGCGGCCTGGCTGCCATCGAAATAGAAGAGCGGTTCGGCGATGGAGAAGAACAGCAGCCCGATCCCGACGCCCGCCGAGAACAGCATGGCGATCCAGGAGGTGGTGCTGAACTCGGGCGGGGATGCGTCGTCGCCGAGCCGGATCCTGCCGAACCGGCTGCACACCAAGAACAGGCAGGTGAAGGCGGCGGCGTTGACGGCCACGATGTAGAACCAGTCGAGCGTGCCCTCGATCCAGTCGCGGAGGCGGCCGAAGACGGCGCCGGCGGCGTCCACGTCCCAGACCGTGGCGAGCACGAAGGCCAGGACGACGCCCTTGGCGGCCAGCGCCATCCCGGGATTCAGCCCCTTCCACAGCCCGGAATCCGCCGTGGCCCGCCGGTGCGAACCGTTCGTCATGGGTCGATGGCCGGTACGCTCACCACGGGAAGAGCAGCACGCTGCGCGATATCGGGTTTGGGCAAGCTGCTTCCGGTGCGGGGATGTGGACCGGTTGGTGGAACGGGGATCCCGGACCATAGGTTGGGGATGCCTGGCGCAACAGACCCGACCATCGAAATAGCGCGGTGACACATGACGAGTTCAGAAACATGCTCGCGGGCACTTGCCTGCGTGCTGACGGCGATCACGGTCGTGGTCGCGGCGTGTGACGGCTCCCCGGCTCCCGACGATTCATTTCTCACGCGCGCGGAGCGCACGGACTATCGCGAGACCAGCTCCCACGCCGACGTCGTGGACTTCCTGCAGCGCGCGGCGGCCAGTTCGCCGTCGGTCCACTACACCACATTCGGCTATACCAACGAGGGACGGGCGCTTCCCCTGGCCGTAGTGGGCGACGTCGAGGATGCGAGCCCCGCCTCGGTCCGTGCGTCGGGCAGGACGGTCGTCTATCTGCAGGGCAACATCCACGGCGGCGAAGTGTGCGGGAAGGAGGCGCTCCAGATGCTGCTGCGGGACCTGATGGCCGGCCGCCACGGCGAATGGCGGGAGTCGATGGTGCTGCTGATCGGGCCCATCTACAACGCGGACGGCAATGAGCGGGTGACCCTCACCAACCGTGGCCGCCAGCACGGGCCGATCGGGGGGATGGGGCAGCGGCCGAACGCCCAGGGCTACGACCTGAACCGCGATCACATGAAGCTCGACTCGCCGGAAGCGCGGTCGGTGGCGCGGCTGTTCAGCGAGTACGATCCGCACGTGGCCGTCGATCTGCATACCACGAACGGGACGCAGCACGCCTACCACATCACCTATTCGCCTCCGCTCCACCCCAACACCCCTGCCGAAATCGACGACTTTCTTCGGGAGGGGCTCCTTCCGCACCTGACCGGAGAGATCCGGGACAAGCACGGCTGGGAGTACTACTACTACGGAAACGCGTTCGCGCGCGGCGGGGGCGAGCCCGGCTGGTACACCTTCGACCACCGTCCGCGGTTCAACAACAATTACATTGGCCTGCGCAACAGGATCGCGATTCTGAGCGAGGCCTACTCCTACGCGTCCTTCGAGGAGCGGGTGCTCGCCACGCTGTACTTCGTCGAAGAGATCCTGGACTACGTGCATGAGCACGCGGACGATGTCCGGCGCATCGTGGCCGATGCCGATGCCGCCTCGGTGGTGGGCGATTCGCTGGCGCTGCGCGCCGTGCCCGAACGCTCGGCCGCACCGGTCGACATCCTCATGGGCGCCACGATCGAGGAGGCACACCCGCTCACCGGGCGCCCGCTGCTCCTGCGTACCGATACGCAGTACGTCGCGCCGATGTACGAGTACGGGACCTTCGCGCCGACGCTGCGGGAGCGCGTACCCGAGGCCTACCTGGTTCCCGCGGGCCTGGAGGAGGTTCTCACGCGGCTCGCGGCGCACGGCATCGCGCTCGAGCCGGCCGGGACGGCGCCCCTGGATGTGGAAGCGTTCCGCATCGATTCGGTGCGCACGGCCGCGCAGCCGTTCCAGGGGCACAACGAACAGACCCTGTCCGGGCGTTACGAGCCGGCCCGGGTCACCCCGGATTCCGGAGACATGCTGGCGCGCGCCGACCAGCCGCTGGGACGCCTGCTGTTCAGCCTGCTGGAGCCGCAGTCCGACGACGGCTTCGCCAACTGGGGGTTGCCGGCGGATCAGCTGCGTGCCGGGGAGGTTTACCCGATTCTGCGGGTGCCGGGGGGCTAGTGTACGGCCGCCAACCACGGCCGGGGCAGGTGAGCTAAACCCCCTCCCACCCCCTTCCTTTTCTCAGCAGCAACTCCCTCTGCGCCCTGTCCCGCTTGGGCACCTCGTGGCAGCGGCGGCAGCGCGCCTCGTACGTCTCGGCGCCTCCCACCTGGATCGTCGGGCCCTCCGCGGGCGCCGGCTTCCCGTCGATGAGACGCTGGTTCCTCGTGGCCGGATCCCCGCACACGACGCAGATGGCGTGCAGCTTGTCGATGCGCTCCGCGCGCGCCAGAAGCAGGCCCATGGGACCGAAGGGCTCGCCGCGAAAATCCATGTCGGTGCCGGCCACGATGACGCGCATCCCGGTATCCGCCAGCGCATCGACTACCTCGCAGATGCCGTCGTCCAGGAACTGGGCCTCGTCGATGGCGACGACCTGGGTTTCCGGGTGCACCTTCTCGGCGACCTGGACTGAGTTGGACACCGGCTCGGCGTCGATCTGGCGGCCGTCGTGTGACGAGATGCGGAACTGGCCGCCGTAGCGGTCGTCGAGGTGCGACTTGAAGAGCTGCACCCGCCGGCCGGCGATGAGGGCGCGCCGCACCCGCCGGATCAGCTCCTCGGACTTGCCGCTGAACATGACCCCGGCGACGACTTCAACCGACCCGTGTCCCGCCCTGTGCAGCATGGCTCTTCCCCGCGGTCTAAAGAGCCAGGGGCACGAGCGATGACTTGCGAATCACCGCGTCCCGCGTGACGAGAGGGATCCCGTGGACGACGCTGGTCGCAGCGATGAGTTCGTCGGCCGGATCGCCCCTGAAATCCAGTCGGGTTGAAGCGCGAGCCACGGCCAGATCGATCGGCCACGAGCGGATACGACTCAGGGTTCGGACCACGAGCCGGTCGTCGAGGTCCACTTCGACCCGGCCCAGCTGGATGAGCTTCGCGATCTCCCGGAAGACGATGGAGGAAACAGACCACTGCGTGCGGGCCAGCAATTGACGCTCGTTTTCGGCCAGTTCTCCGCAGAGGGCGTAAATGAGGATATGCGTGTCGAGGTTCAGCACTCCGCGTCCCACCGGGTCCCCGTGGACATGATATCCCCCCTGATCTCGAGCTTGTCCCGCAGGCTGCCGATCAGGCTGGCCGAGTCCTGATCGAAGGGCAACACCCGCGCAACCGGTTTGCCGCGTTTGGTAACCACAAGGCCGTCAGGACCGAGCCGATCCAGCAACGCAAGGCACTGCTCCTTGAATCGCGCCGCGCCGATCCTCCGGGGTAGCGCCGTGCTCCCCTCCGCCTTCGGCTGTGTCTTCATGGTTCCTTTCTCCGCTATGATATGGACATATAATATGACCAGTCGTCTGTCATGTCCAGTTCACGCGATGCTTCGGCCCCACCACATGGCGGCGAGGGACGCCCGTGTCAATCCCATCCCGATCCGCGGCGCCAACCGGTGATCAGAACCCCAGCACGCCGTAGGTCCCGTCCAGGATCAGGCGAACGGAGACGTGCAGTCCGAACATCGGAATGAACACCCAGATGGCGTTGGGCCCGATGACGTAGGCGTACAGCTCGCCCCTGGTGATGCGCCTCTGCTTCCGGGCCATGAAAAAGCTCACCCAGTACAGCGACGACCCGAAGACCCACTGCCAGAACAGCATCGCCCCGATGATCCCGGCAACGATGGCGGGCAGGAGGCCGACCGTATAGGTCGCATACAGGATCAATGTCGGAATCGGCGTAACGAAGCCGTTGCCGATATCGACATTGAAGCCGAACGTGCTGCGATCCTCGTACGCAGAATCGATCATCGAGTACGTTGCCCAGGCATCCGCCCAGACCGTCGGAGACAGGATCCGGCTCAGCGGCACCCTGGTGGTAAGGAATTCGACTGCCGGCGTGCGGCCGGTCTCCTTCCGCCATCTGCGCCAATACTCCGCGCGCGCCTCGACATAGTCCCTGCGGAAGAACAGACACATCTCCCAGTAGCAGATGAGGAGGTTGGTCGAGAAGAACACGCTGAACAGGCAATGGATGGCGTTCAGGTCCCCCTGGAGGTAGTAGCGGGTACCGATGCCGAGCGCCGCCAGCAGCGCGATCACCAGTGCGATGAGCAGTCCCACCGGGATCCCGGGAACGCGCGCGTGCGCGCCTTGGTCCGCAGCCGTCTGATCGGAGCTGTGTCGACCCATCGCCTGTGATTCCTGGTTGGCCTGTGATTCTCGTCTGATCGGAGGTGTCCGGTGCTCGCAAAGCGGGCAGCGAACCGGAGTGACCCCGGCGAACTCGACACCATACATCATGACACTAGATTCATCCATGCCAACCCACTGGGCCATCGATCTCGGCACCTCGAACACGACCATCTGCGAAGACCGGTCGGGCCGGCCGCATATCGTGAACCTGCCGGACCTCGCGAAGCTCGAGCCGGTCACGCAAACGCCCGTCATGCCGTCGTGCGTATGCGTCATGGACGGGGACGGCGAGAAGGTCCTGATCGGACAGGAAGCCGTCACCTACAACTGGGACGGACGGGCGGCGGGCTTCGTGCGTGGCTTCAAGCGCTACCTCGGGATGGAGAGCGGCCGGGCCATGGCGCGCGTGGGGGGGAGGAGCTTCACCGCTCAGGATGTGGCTTCGCTCTTTCTCCGCCAGGTCATCGGCACCCTCGAGGCGCGATTCGACGAAGAGGTCACCGACATCACCATCGCCACCCCGAGCGGCTTCTACGAGACCTACCGGGCCGAGCTGCAGGCGATCGTGCGGAGACTGAAGCGGCGTGGCTGGTGGGAGCGCATGTGGGCGCGCCTGCGGGGAAGGCCGACCGGCATCGTGTTCCGAACGCTCGACGAACCCGTTGCGGCCGCGCTCGGCTACGGCGTGGATGTCGGGCGACCCACCACCCTCGTGGCCTTCGACTTCGGGGGTGGATCGATGGAGGCCGCCGTGGTGCGCACCCACGGCGCGCGCACGGCGGAGACCGGGCGGGCGGAGGTGCTGGCGAAGCAGGCCGTGGAGCTCGGAGGCGACGACGTCGACGGCTGGATTCTGGAGCGCTTCGTGCCGTCGGCGCTGCACGACTGGCCCGAGTGGGAGGTCGCGCTCCGGTGGGAAGCCGAGCGCGTAAAGCTGTTCGCGAGCGCCGGCGGTGAGGGCGACTTCACTTTTCGCAACGAGTCGTTCGGCAGGCTGGACTATGACGTCCTGCGCGACATTCTTGCCGGGAACGACCTCTACGCGCGGATGCGGGAACTTTTGGAGGCCCTGCTGACCGAACTCCGGACCCGGCACGGCGTGTTCCCGCGCGATATCGACGACGTGATCCTCGAGGGCGGGTCCACCCTACTCCCGGAAGTACGCAACGTCGTGGGCGACGTGCTCGGCCGGGAGAAGGTGCGCGAATGGCTTCCCTTCGCGAGCGTTGCCCGGGGTGCGTGCATCTTCGCGGGAGGTGCGCATGTCGAGGACTTCATCTACCACGACTACGCGCTTCGCCTGCTGCCCGACGATGGCGGAGAGGCCGAGTACGAGCTGCTCATCCCTGGAGGCACGTGCTTTCCGACGTCCGACGACTTCGTGACGCGCTACTACGCCCCCGGCTTCGACGGCCAGCAGCACATCAACCTCTTCGTTTGCGAGGTCGGGCGCGTCGCCGGGCGTCCGGTCGAATGGACCGACCGCCCCAACGGCTCCCGCTATTTTACGCCCGGGACGGCGGGCGAGCGGGCGTTCTGCCTGTGCCTCAACGAAGCGGACCCGGCGCTGCCGCTAAGCCCGCCCGGGAAGGGAGCGGCGCCCCGGTTGCGCGTCACCTACTCGGTTGACGAGAACCGCTGGCTGTGCGTTACCGTTCACGACCTGCAACGGAAGACCGACCTGAAGGTCAAACACCCGGTGGTACGGTTGCGATGAGACCTGGAGAATCCGCCGAATGAGCTTCCTCAAGTCCCTCTTCGGGCCGAGTCGGAAGGAGATCTGGCAAAAGCTCTCCGCAGAGGTGGGCGGCCGCTTCCACGAAGGAGACTTCTTCACGCCGTCCGCCGTCCAGGCGCGCGCCGACGACTGGATCATCACGCTCGATACCTACACGGTGAGCACCGGCAAATCGAGCCAGACCTACACCCGTCTCCGCGCTCCCTACTTCAATCCGGAAGGCTTCAGGTTCGAGATCTACCGCGCGAGCCTCTTCAGCGAACTGGGAAAGGGGCTGGGCATGCAGGATATCGAGGTTGGCCATCCTCGTTTCGATGAGGACTTCGTCATCAAGGGCAATGCGCCCGGACGCGTGCGGCGCTTCTTCGACAACGACAAGATCCGCCGCCTCATCGCCGCTCAGCCGAAGATTCGACTGTCCGTCAAGGCCCACGAGGGGTGGTTGAGCAAGTTCCCCGCGGGCGTGGACGAACTCCACTTCCAGTCGACCGGCGTCATCAAGGATCTGCCGCAGCTGCGGACTCTGTTCGACCTCTTCGCCGAAGTCCTGCAGCAGGTCTGTCACGAAGGCGAGGCCTATGAGGATGATGTCCGGCTCCACATCCGGCGCCTCTATGCGCCGGGGGGCGAGATCAAGGACAAGCTTGTCCTCTGGAAGGGTGACGAGCCGCGACGCGACGCAGCCGCCGCGCTTGGGCGACTCGGAGATCCTGAAGCCATCCCCGCCCTCGCATCCGTTCTCCGGGACGAGGACGCCTTGCTCAGGGCCCGGGCAATCGAGTCCCTCGCCGAGATCGGGCATTCGGATGCGATCGTCCCCCTCATTCCCCTGCTCGGGGACACTCAGGGTGCCGATGGCCAGCCCGTTCAGGGAAGGGTCGCCGCGGCGTTGAGGCAGCTGGGCGAAGGAGAGCTGGTCGACACCGTGCTCGCGGCGCTCGACGGCGATTTCGGACCTCTCAAGGCCGACGACGGCGGGTACAGAGCACCGATCATCGAGGCGCTCGCAGGCGCACTCGAGGGGCCCTCCGGCGCGCAGGCGGCCAACGCGCTCGCCGAGATTCACGCCGTGGAAGCGCTGCCCCGGCTCCGCGAGGTGCTGAGGAGTATCGGTTCACAGGAGGCCAGGGGTCAGGCGGTCTCGGCCGCGATCAAGAGGCTCGAAGCCCGGGCCGCGCTCCCGCGAGCAGCAGCCGCAACCGATGTCGGGCTCGATACGCTGCCCAGGTCCGCCCGGGCCCCGGGCCCCGATTCCGCTACCCTGCCGCGCCGCTCTCGAGCGCCAACCGCCGATTGACCGGACGCCACGGGAAGACTAGTTCATCAGTGTTACTCGGTCCCGACGGGCTCAGGCCGAGCCGGTCGGGCTTTGGACACGAGGCGATTTCACGCAGGGGTGACAAATGGGAGGTTCTGTGAAGGCGATACTCGGTACCATGGGGCTCGCGGCCGTCCTGGCCACGGGCGTCGCGGCCCAGCAGGCGACCCGGACTCAGCCGGTCGAGGGCATGCGCGACAACGGCACGGGATACCACGCCCTGGTGGGTGCGAGGGTGGTGACAGGGCCGGGCCAGGTCATGGACGATGCGACGATCGTGATCCGTGACGGCCTCATCCAGGAGGTCGGGGACGGGGACGCGCCGGCTGGCGCGCGGGTCTGGGATCTCGAGGGGCTTACGGTGTACCCGGGCTTCATCGACGCACACGCGGATCTCGGAATGGACGACGTGCCGGAAGGCGGTGACGTCGGCCCCACGCACTGGAATCCGCAGGTGCGGGCGTGGTTCTCCACCACCCGCAATCTCCAGGACGATGCCGACCGGCGCGCGGCACTCCGCTCGCAGGGCTTCGGCGCGGTGCTCGCGGTTCCCAAACAGGGGATCTTTCGCGGGACGGCCTCACTGGTGAATCTCGGCGACGCGGGCGTGCGTGACCGGGTGCTCAGGCCGGACATCGCGCAGGCCATCGGCTTCCAGCGGTCCTTCGAGCTCGGCGGATCGTATCCCAATTCCGCGATGGGCACGATCGCGCTGATGAAGCAGACGTTCATGGATGCCGACTGGTATGAGCGTGCCTGGGATGCCTACGAGTCCAGCGGCCGCGCCTTCCTGCCTCCGGAGACGAGCGAAGCCCTGGCGGCGCTTGAAGACGCGGCGGACGGCGACCAGCCGGTCATCTTCGAGACGGGCAGCGAGGAGGAATACCTCCGCGCGCACAGTCTCGCGTCGGAGTTCGGGCTCGATGCGTGGTACCGGGGGAACGGCCTCGAATACAGGCTGATCGACGTGCTTCGGGGGCGAAGCGATCCCCTCATCGTTCCGCTGGATTTTCCGGACGCCCCTGACGTGGGTCATCCGGGAGCTGCGCTCGATGCCTCCCTCGCCGACCTGCGCCACTGGTACCTGGCGCCGACCAGCGCGGGGCAGCTGGCCGACGCTGGAGTCCGCTTCGCCATCACCACCGACGGCCTGTCGTCGCTGAACGAGTTTCTGCCCAATCTGCGCGTCGCCGTGGCGCGGGGGCTCGAGGCGGACGATGCACTGGCGGCGCTTACCACCACGCCGGCCTCCTGGCTCGGGATCGATCGCACCCACGGGACCATCGCCGAGGGCAAGGTGGCCAACCTGATCGTGAGCGAGGGCGACCTCTTCGCCGAGGAGGCGACGGTTCGCGACGTATGGGTGCAGGGAACGGTCTACGGCGTGACCCGCCCGGCCCAGATCGATCCGCGGGGGAGCTGGGAAATCGCCTCGGACGACGAGTGGGGCTTCGAAGCCGTTCTCGTCCTGGAGGGTCCCCTGAACCGGCTGCGCGGCCACCTCGATATCGCCAGCACCGGGCCCGAACTCCCGGGCGGCGCGCGGGTCGAGCTCGAATCGGCCAGCGCGGTCGCGGAGACCGGGCGAATCGACGTCCGCTTCAACGGCGAGGCGCTCGGCTATCAGGGCATGGCGCTCCTGTCGGGCTCGGTGCGGGGCGACGATTTCTTCGGATGGACCTCGCTGCCCAACGGGGCGGACCCGTCCTTCCGCGGCATGCGCACCGAGCCGTTCGAGGGCCCGGCGCGCGGTACGGTGGCGATGGACGTGCCCGAGATCGACCTGCCCTTCATCCGGCCGATGATGGATTACGGCCGCACCTCGATCCCCGAGCAACCCGCCGCCGTCGTGGTGCGCAACGCGACCGTCTGGACCCAGGGTCCGCAGGGCATTCTGGAAGGCGCCGACGTGCTGATTCGCGCCGGGACGGTGGAAGCGGTCGGCATGGACCTCGACGCGCCGGGCGGCGCCGTGGAGATCGACGGGACCGACAAGCACGTCACGCCGGGGCTCATCGACCCGCATATCCACTCGGGCGTGAGCGCCGTCAACGAAAGCGGCTTCGCGATCGTCCCCGAGGTGCGCATGGGCGACGTCGTGACCCACAACAACATCTGGATGTACCGGCAGGCGGCCGGCGGCCTGACCACCGCGCACATCAAGCACGGTTCCGCGAATCCCATCGGGGGCGAAAACGTCTTCGTGAAGATGCGCTGGGGCTCGCTGCCGGAGGATCTCAAGCTGGAGAACGCGCCCCGCACCGTGAAGTTCGCGCTGGGCGAGAACCCGAAGCGGCGTCAGGGCCGCTATCCCGACACCCGCATGGGGACGCAGGAGATCATCCGCGACCACTTCATGGCCGCGCGCGACTATGAGCGCGAGTGGCAGCAGTGGGAGGAGAACCAGGAGGGACTGCCCCCGCGGCGCGACCTGCGCATGGAGGCGATCCTGGACATCCTCAACCAGGAGCTGCTCATCTCGTCGCACGGGTATCGCGCGGACGAGTTCCTCGCGCTGGTCCGGCTTGCAGAGGAGTTCGGCTTCCGGGTCCAGACGCTGCAGCACGGCGTCGAGGCCTACAAGATCGCGCCCGAGCTCGCCGCGTCCGGGGTCGCAGCGGTCGTCTGGAGCGACTGGGGCGCCTTCAAGATGGAGGCCTACGACGCGACGGTGTACAACGCCCGCATCCTGATCGAGGCCGGGGTCGTCACCTCGCTGCACTCGGACAACAGCGAGATCGCCAGCCGCATGAACTGGGAGGCCGGCAAGCTGCTGCGCACGGGACTGACACCCGAGCAGGCGCTTTCGACGGTGACCAACGGGTCGGCCCAGGCGATGGCGATCGACGATCGGGTCGGTTCGCTGGAGGCCGGCAAGGACGGCGACTTCGTGGTCTGGAACGGCAACCCGCTGTCGCAGTTCTCGCGCGCCGAACAGACGTGGATCGACGGCCGGCGCTACTTCTCGCTCGAGGAGGACGCGGCCATGCGCGACCGGATCGAACAGGAACGCACGCAGCTCATCCAGGCCATCCTGTCCGTGGAGGAAAGCGGCGGCCGGAACGCTCAGACGGAGAGAAACTGATGAGGACGACGCAGCGAGGAGCGATGAAGCGGCCCTGGTCGCGGGCGGGCGCAACCGCCTGCGCGGCCTTGGCGCTGTGGGCATTGGCGCCGGCGACCATCGATGCCCAGGTGCGCATGACGGTGCCCCCGCAGGCCGAGCCGATGGCGCTGACTGGAGCGACCATTCACACCGTCACCGGCGGTGTGATCGAGAACGGGACCATCCTCTTCGCGAACGGGTTGATCACCGCGGTCGGCGCCGACCTGGAGATTCCGGACGGGACCCGCGTGGTCGATGCGACCGGAAAGCACATCTATCCCGGGCTGATCGACGCCTACAGCACGGTGGGGATCGCGGAGATCGGGGCGG
The DNA here is from genome assembly GCA_965208255.1 of Longimicrobiales bacterium. Lineage (GTDB taxonomy): Bacteria > Gemmatimonadota > Gemmatimonadetes > Longimicrobiales > Gaopeijiaceae > BD2-11. The sequence continues at coordinate 3,666,436 of OZ242324.1, read as the reverse complement.
TCGGGGTCTCCAACGACATCAATGAACTGGGGGACTTCAACCCGAACGTGCGCGCGGACGTGGCCGTCAACGCCGAGAGCCGGCACATCGGCACGACGCGTTCGGCCGGGGTGCTCACCACGCTCACGACGCCCGACGGCGGACTCGTCTCCGGCATGTCTTCCGCGCTTGCCCTGGAGGGCTGGAGCTGGGAGGAGATGTCGATGCAGTCGGCCGCGGCGCTCAACGTGAATTGGCCGAACCCGAATCCCCGCCGCTTCCGTGGCTTCGGCGGCTTCGGCTTCGGGCAGCAGGAGGATCCGCCGAGCTACGAGGACCAGGTTCAGCAGCTCAAGGTCTTTTTCGCCGAAGCGCGCGCGTACCGGGATGCGGTCGCCGCCGGCGAGCAGGTGCGCAGCGACTCCCGCTATCTGGCGATGATGCCGGTCTTCGACGGGGAGCTTCCCGTTGTGGTCGCGGCCGACGGCGCGGCGCAGATCAACGACGCCGTCACCTGGGCTCAGGAGGAGAACCTCAGGATCGTCATCCGGGGTGGACGCGACGCCATCCATGTGGCGGACCGCCTGGTCGCCGAGGACGTTCCGGTGATCCTGACATCGACGATGGCGGCGCCCGGTCGGGACTATGAGGGCTACGACGGCGCCTATTCAATGCCGGCGCGGTTGCACGAGGCGGGGGTGCGCTTCGCGATCTCCGGCGGCTCGGGGTCGCTGTATTCGAACCGGCTGCCCTTCGAAGCCGGGGTGGCGGTTGCGTTCGGGCTGCCGGAGGACGAGGCGCTCAGGGCGGTGACCATCAACCCCGCGGAGTTCCTGGGGCTCGACGACCGCGTCGGCTCCCTTGAGCCGGGCAAGCAGGCGACCTTCCTCATCACGACGGGCACGCCGCTCGACATGACCAGCGACATCGAGCAGGCCTACATCCAGGGCCGCGAACTCGACATGAACGACATCCAGAAGCACTTCTTCGAGAAGTACATGGAGAAGGTCAGGCAGTACATGCGGCGGGTGATCATGTGATCCGGCGAAACCGGAGCCGCCCGGCCTTCGCGTTCTCCCGGAGGCCGTGGCGGCCCTCTGCACGGCTGGCCGCCGTCCTTCTGATCGGCCTGGCACGCGCCGCCGCCCCCGCCACCGCCCAGCAGCCCGCCGCCGACCCGGCCGACGTCGCGTCCATCGACGCGATCATCACGGCCCTCTACGACGTCATCTCGGGCGACGCGGGCGTGGCGCGCGACTGGGACCGCTTCCGGTCGCTGTTCGTGCCCGGCGCGACGCTCAGCCCGGTGGGACGTCCCGGCGGCGGCTCCACCTACGCGCGCCGGGTGATCATGCCCGACGAGTACGCGGAAGGCGTCGGCGAGTCGCTGGAAACGAACGGCTTCCACGAGGTGGAGATCCACCGCGTGACCGAGGAGTACGGCGTGATCGCGCACGCCTTCAGCAGCTACGAGTCGCGCCGGAGCGCAAGCGATGCCGAGCCGTTCGCGCGCGGCATCAACTCGATTCAGCTGATGAACGACGGGTCGCGCTGGTGGGTGGTGTCGATCTTCTGGCTCGGCGAAGGGCCCGACCACCCGATTCCGGCGCAGTACCTTCCGGGGGGCAGGGACGACTGACCCAAAGACCGCCGTGTTGACGCCCCGCCGTTGCGCGGCGCACATTGCACTCATGCGCCGCACCGCAGCTCTCCTCGCCCTCGCGGCCCTGTCCTGGTCCCAGGTGGCCGCGCTCCGTTGTGACATGGGTGCGCCCGCGCCCATGCTCGACGCCGGCCCGCGCACCTTCGCTTCCGCGTACGCGGCTGGCGACCTCGCGCACGGCACCGGCGACCCCGCCCGCCACGCGACCGGCCCGGCGCACCACGCCCCGGCGCATCCGCCCGCCCCGCCGCCCCCCGGCCACCACCATCTCCCCACCGAAGAGGCGCCGGCGACGCCGCACGGGGAGCACCACGGCGACAGCGGCGGCTGCCTGATGATCCTCGCGGCCTGCAGCGCCGCCTCCGCCCGGACCGCGCAAACGGCCATCCTGGTTCGACTCCCGGCCGTCTTCGTCCGGGCGGACTTCGTCACCGCATCCACCCCCGTCGCCATCACGACTGGCGTCGAAACACCCCCGCCTCGCCACCACGCCTGACCGTCCGCGCTCCGTTCGGGGCGCAACCCGTGAAGGCCGCCTGACTCGCGCGAGCGTCTCCATGCCTGGAGGCGGCCCTTTCCGCAGTCCGGCGCGGGCCCGTCGCGCAGCGTAGTCCCTCTCCACTACGGGACAAACGTCTTCGCACCCGCCCATCCCCTCACGGGACGTATCGACATCCCGATGGCGAGGTGCACATGTATACCAAGCGGATCCTGACGATCGCTCTGGCGATCGCACTTTCGGATCCCCTGGGCCCGTCCGGCGCTACGGCGCAGACGCCGCCCTATGCGAACAACGGCGATCCAGCGCTCGCCGCGCTCATCGCGGAAGCACTGGGAGGCAACCCCCGCGTGCGCGGAGCGCTCTCGGAGGCTCAGGCGGCGCGTGCCCGCGTCCCCCAGGCGTCGGCCCTGCCGAATCCGATGGTTGCCTTCACCCAGCACCTGCGCGGCCCCCAGACCCGGGTCGGGCCGCAAACGTCCGGCGTGTCGCTCAGCCAGGCATTCCCCTGGTTCGGAACGCTGTCGGATCGCCGGGAGATCGCCGAGGCCGAAGCCGAGAGTCGAGGCGAGGCCTACGAAGAGCAGAGGGCCGAAGTCGTGCGCCAGGTCAAGCTGGCCTACTACGACCTCGCGTACCTGGATGCAGCCCTCCGAATCACCGGAGAGGAAGAGCAACTCCTCATCCACTACGAGGCTCTGACCCAGGCCCGCTACTCGCAGGGCTTCGGGCAGCAGCAGGCGGTGCTCAAGCTTCAGGCGGAAGTCACGCGGGTCCTGAGCCGGCGGCGCGGACTCCTGCAGCAGCGGACCGACTTCGAAGCCGCGCTCAACATCCTCGCGAATCGGGCGGTGGACGCCCCCGTCCCGACGATCAAGCTCGGGGAGCGCCCGCTGGCGAGCGTCGATGACGAGCAGCTGCGGGCAGACGGGCTCGGGGCCAGGCCGGAAGTGAGGTCGGCCCGGCTGCGGATCGAGAGCAACCAACGGGCCGTGCGCCTGGCGCGTCACCGGTACCGGCCGGACTTCTCCATCGGCGTCGCCTGGGGGAGCGTCCTGGACCGGCGCGACGATCCGGGTCGCAACGATCCGCCCCCCGACAACGGGCGCGACACCTACAGCCTCACCCTGGGCGCGAGCATTCCCGTTTTCAGGTCCAGCTACGACGCGGGCATGCGCGAGGCCGCCGCGCGCCTCTCCGCCGCCGAGGAAGGGTACCGCGATGCGGTCAACGAGGTGGCGTTCGCCGTCCGTTCGACCGCGTTCCGGCTGACCACCATCGAGGGGCAGCTGGCCCTCTTCGAACGCGCGCTGCTCCCCCAGGCGGAGCAGGCCCTGCGCGCGACCGAGGAAGCGTACTCGGCCGGTGTCACGGGCGTGCTGGACTTGCTGGACAGTGAGTCCGTTCTGCTGGACGTCCGTCTCGGCCTCGCGCGCATGCGGGCCGACTACATGAAGGCGCTGGCCGACATGGAACGAGCCATCGGCTCGCCCTTTCCGGAGGAGGGGGCATCATCTCCGGAAGAGGAGGGATCATGAGGAACACAAAGAGGTTTCAGTTCGCCGCAATCGTGGCGCTGGGCGTGGTGATCGGTGCGGGCGGGACGCTGCTTCTGGTGCGCATCCTGCCGCGCGAGCCCATGGCCGAGGCACCGCCCGGAGCCGGTGAGAGCGGGGTGCCCGCGTCCCGCGGAGAAGCGCGCGCGGGCGCCGCCGATGCGTCGACTGCCGGGGGCGCGGGTGAACGCAGGATCCTCTACTGGCGAGCGCCCATGGATCCGAACTACACATCCGACCGCCCGGGCAAGTCCCCGATGGGGATGGACCTGGTTCCGGTCTACCAGGACGACGCCCTCGCGGACGGCCAGGTCCGGGTGAGCCCGAGCTTCCTGCAGAACTTTGCCGTGCGCACGGCCGAGGTGCAGCGCGGCTCGCTCCCCGTCTTCATCCGCACGGTCGGCATCCTGGCGCACAACGAGGAGCGCGTGGTCTCGGTCCAGACCAAGTACGCAGGCTGGATCGAGCAGGCCAGCGTGAACAACGTGGGCGAGACTGTGGGCAGGGGCGACGTCCTCTTCGAGATCTACAGCCCGGAACTGGTCTCGACACAGCGTGAATTCATCGGGGCGATGGAGTACGTCGGGCGTCTGCGGGACAGCGGAGCCTATCCGGAAGCCATCGAGCGCGCGCAGTCCCTCCTGGAGGCGACCCGGGAGCGCCTGCTCTACTGGGACATGACCGAGGCGCAGATCGAGGAGCTCGCCGAATCGGGGGCCGTCGCGCGCACGGTCCGGGTCTTCTCGCCCGCCACCGGCTTCATCGTCGAGAAGATGGGCGACTCGATGGAAGGGATGCGGATCGAGCCCGGGATAACGGTGCTGAAGATCGCCGATCACTCCATCCTGTGGGCCGAGACCGAGTTCTACGAGGACGATCTGAGGCATGTGGGGGAGGGCGAGGCCGTCGAGGTCGAGGCGGACGCGTACCCGGGCCGGCGATGGGACGGGCACATCCTCTTCTTCCGTCCCGCGGTGAACTCGCAGACCAGGACGCTCACGGCGTTCGTGGAGGTGGCCAACGCCGATCTGCGGCTCCGGCCCGGGATGTACGTCGACGTGACGGCGCGGGCCAGCGGCGCATCCGACGCCGTGATGGTGGCGTCGGAAGCGGTGCTGCACAGCGGAACGCGCGCCGTGGTGATCGTGGCCAGGGGCGGCGGCGTGTTCGAGCCGCGCGAAGTCGCGCTCGGAACCGAGAGCGAGGGGATGCAGGAGGTGACGTCCGGGCTGGCTCCGGGAGAGCAGGTCCTGGTTTCGTCCCAGTTCCTCATCGACGCCGACGCCAACCTCAAGGCCGCAATCTCGCAGCTGCTGAGCGGCGCGGAGTCCGGGGAGCCCGCCGCGGAGGGCGAGATGCCGCACGGGGAGATGCCGGGCTCGCAGCAGGGGCCCCCGCCGGGCGAGACGGAAGCGATGCCGGGCTCGCCCTCCGGTACCCGCCCCCCGCGCTGACGGAGGCCCGACAATGTTCGCTCGCATCATCGACGGCTCCATCAGGAACCGCCCCCTGATCCTCGTCGGCGCCTTCGCCGTCGTGGTCGCGGGCATCTTCTCGCTGTCCCGCACCCCCATCGATGCCATCCCGGATCTTTCCGACGTCCAGGTCATCATCCAGACGGAGTATCCGGGCCAGGCGCCGCGCATCGTCGAGGACCAGGTCACCTATCCCGTGGCCACCCAGATGCTGGCGGCGCCGTTCGCGCAGGTGGTGCGCGGGTATTCGTTCTTCGGGGTGTCGTTCGTATACGTCATCTTCGAGGACGGAACCGACCTCTACTGGGCCAGAAGCCGGGTTCTGGAGTACCTCAACTCCCTGTCCGACCAGCTGCCGCCGGGCATTACGCCCCGGCTCGGACCCGATGCCACGGGCGTCGGCTGGGCCTTCGTGTACGCGCTGAGGTCGGACCGCCACGATCTCGGGGAGCTGCGCGCGATGCAGGACTGGTTCCTCAAGTATGAGCTGACCGCAGTGCCCGGGGTCTCGGAAGTGGCCAGCGTGGGCGGCTTCGTGCGCCAGTACCAGATCACGGTCGACCCGAATCGCCTGCGCGCGTACGATCTGTCCATCTCCGCCATCCGCACGGCCATCCAGGAGAGCAACAGCGATGTCGGGGGCGGCCTCATCGAAGTCGCCGAGCGGGAATTCATGATCCGGGGCCTCGGCTACATCCAGTCGGTGGACGACATTCGCCGGATCGGCCTCGGCGTGAGCGCGGACGGGACGCCGATCCTGCTCGAAGATGTCGCGCGCGTGAGCCTGGGGCCGGAGGGACGCCGCGGGCTCGCCGAGTGGAACGGAGAGGGGGAGACGGTCGGCGGCATCGTCGTGGTGCGCTCCGGCGCGGACACGCGGCGGGTGATCCGGGACGTGAAGGACAAGCTGGCGGAGGTCGCGCCGGGCCTGGCGGAGGGCGTCGAGATCGAAGTGGCCTACGACCGCAGCGCGCTGATCGACCGGGCGGTCGGCAGCATCCGCATGAGCCTCGCGCAGCAACTCGTGATCGTGGCCCTGGTGTGCCTGCTGTTCCTCTTCCACCTGCGCAGCGGGCTCGTGGCCGTGATCGCGCTGCCGGTCGGGATCCTGATGGCGCTGATCGTGGTGCGCCTGCAGGGGCTGACGCTCAACATCATGTCCCTGGGGGGGATCGCCGTCGCGATCGGCACGATGGTGGACGCGGGGATCGTGATGGTCGAGAACGCCCACCGGCGCCTCGCCCAGGACGGTGGCCGAAAGCCGCACTGGGAGATTGTCGCCTCCGCGGCGCGGGAAGTGGGCCCGTCGCTCTTCCTGGCGCTGCTGGTGATCACCGTTTCGTTCATGCCGGTTTTCACCCTCGAGGCGCAGGAGGGGCGGCTGTTCAAGCCCCTTGCGTTCACCAAGACCTATGCCATGGCGGCCGCGGCGCTCCTGTCGGTGACGCTGGTTCCGGTGCTGGTCGGCTACTGGGTGCGCGGGAGGATCCGCCCGCCGACGCGCACGCCGGTGGGCAGGTTCCTGGCCCGGGCGTACTGGCCGGTGCTCTCGCTGGCTCTGCGGTTTCGGGCGTGGGTGCTCGCCGCCGCGGTGCTGGGGCTGGCGGCGACCGCCGTGCCGCTGTCGCGCCTGGGATCGGAGTTCATGCCTCCGCTCTGGGAGGGCGACCTGCTCTACATGCCCACGACGCTCCCCGGGGTCTCGATCACCGAAGCGCGCGAGATCCTGCAGCAGACCGACCGGATCATCTACACCTTCCCCGAAGTCCAGCACGTCTTCGGCAAGGTCGGGCGGGCGGAAACGGCGACCGATCCCGCGCCCCTGTCCATGATCGAAACCACCATCGCCCTCAAGCCGCGCGACCAGTGGCGGCCCGGGATGACGCCCGAGCGCCTCATCGAGGAACTCGACGCCGCCCTGCAGATTCCGGGGCTGACCAACGCCTGGACCATGCCCATCCGGAGCCGGATCGACATGCTCTCGACCGGAATCCGAACGCCCGTGGGCGTCAAGATCGCCGGTCCCGATCTGACCGAGCTGGAAAGGCTGGGGCGCGAGATCGAGGATGTGCTGCGCGATGTCCCGGGGACCGCCAGCGTCTACGCGGACCGGGTGATGGGGGGCAACTACCTTGATTTCGCCATCGATCGCGAGGCGATTGCCCGGCACGGACTCACCGTGAGGGACGTGCAGGAGGTGATCCGGACGGCCATCGGCGGGATGAACGTGACGACGACGGTCGAAGGCCTCAGGCGTCATCCGGTCAACCTGCGCTACAGCCGTGAGCTGCGGGACGATCTGCCCGCGCTGCGCGCCGTCCTGGTGACGACGCCCCAGGGTCACCAGGTGCCGCTGGGACAGCTGGCGGGCATGGAGTACGTGGTGGGTCCGCCGAGCATCAAGAGCGAGGGGGCGAAGCCCAACGCCTGGGTGTACGTCGATCTGCGCGACGTCGACATGGGCGGCTACGTGGAGTCCGCACGGGAGGCGGTCGCGGCCGGGGTCGCGCTGCCGCCGGGGTACACGATCGCGTGGAGCGGGCAGTACGAGTACCTGGAGCGCGCCGAGCGGCGTCTCATGTACGTGGTTCCGATGACCCTCCTCCTGATCTTCGTCCTGATCTACCTGACCAACAGGTCCGTGACGGAGACCTGCTTCGTGCTGCTGGGCGTTCCGTTTGCCGTCGCCGGGTCGTTCTGGCTGCTGCAGCTGCTGAACTACGACCTCTCCATCGCCGTCTGGATCGGGATCATCGCGCTGGCGGGCCTCTATGCCGAGACCGCGATCGTGTTTCTGCTCTACCTGAAGCTCTCGCTCAGCGACTACCGCGACCGCGGGCTGCTGACGGATCGCGCGGCGCTTGCGCAGGCGATTCGGGCCGGGTCCATCAAGCGCGTGCGGCCCATCATGATGACCATTGCGACCGACGTGATCGGACTGATGCCGATCATGTGGAGCACGGGCGCGGGCGCCGACGTCATGAAGCGGATTGCGGCGCCATTGGTGGGCGGGGTCGTGACGTCGGGTGCCGTGGTGCTTCTGCTTTTCCCGGTCGTCTACTACCTGTGGAAGGCGCGCGGGCTGCCGGAGGCGCCGGGATCGACGCTCTCGCTGTCCGGCTGAACGCCGGGGGTAGGCGCACGGCGGGCGCGCGGGTAATGTAGAGTTGCCACCGACATACCGGGAGAACCCGCCGACAAATGGCCGTACGAGACACGAACAGCGACGCCGCCAGGCTGCTCTCGCGCGTTGCGAGCGGGATCCTGCTCCTGATCGTGGCCGCGGCGTGCGGCGACTCTGCGCCGATGAACTCGGACCCCGGGACCGTGGTGATTACCGGGACGGAACAGCCGGCTGGCTCCGGAACCGAGGTGGACACGGAAGTCCAACAGCAGGGCGATCCGGGGGCGGAACTCGGCGCCGACTCCGGAGCCGAAGCCGATGCCGCGGCTGGCGCTCAGCCGCAGGCAGGTGCCGAGCAGGAGAGTCTCCCGTCTCAGGCGACCCTCGACTCGCTTGCCGCCCAGTTGAGTGATATCACAGCGGCACAGCAGTTGATACTATCCCGCCTGGACGCGATGGAGCAGGGCGGCCCGGCGGCTGCGGCTCAGGCCGACACCGTCGGCGCGGCCCTCGATCTGGAGGGGGCGACCGAGGAAGTCCGCAGCCTCGGGGTCGGCATCTTCTGGTCGCTCGTCGTCATCGTCGTCTTTCACTTTCTGATCCGGGCGCTGGCATGGATCCTTGAGACGCTGGCCGAACGAAGCGTCAAGCGCCGCCTCTCCATCAAGTGGCTCATCCCCATCACCCGCATGACGCTCTGGGGGATCGCGGGCTACCTCATCCTGAGCACGGTCTTCCGGGTCGACGCCCAGGGGCTTCTCGCGGCGAGCGCAGCTTTCGGCCTGGCGCTCGGCATCGCGGCGCAGGACCTGCTCAAGAACGTGTTCGGAGGCCTGATCGTGGTCTTCGACCAGCCCTTCCAGGTGGGCGACAAGATATCCGTAGGGGGCACCTACGGAGAGGTCGTGTCGATCGGCCTCAGGTCGACGCGCATCGTGACCGCCGACGACAACCTGGTGACCGTGCCCAACTCGCAGGTCGTGGAGGAGCAGGTCGCCAACGCCAACGCCGGGCAGCTCAACTGCCAGGTCGTGACCGATCTGTACCTGCCCGGTCGCGTGGACGAGCGCAAGGCCAGGGAGATCGCCTTCGAGGCCGCGGTCACTTCTCAGTACGTCTTTCTCAGCAAACCCATCGTGGTGCTGGTGGGAGACGAGTTCCGCACCACCTTCGTCACCCGCGTGAGGGTGAAGGCCTACGTGCTGGATCCCCGCTTCGAGTTCCTGATGCAGAGCGACATCACCGAGCGCGCCCGCGACGGTTTTCGCGCCGCAGGGCTCATGCCGGAGCACGACTGGTATCCGATGGTCGAGGCGCCGGAGGCGTCCGTCTCGGGTGAGCGGGGCGCGCGATGAGCGGCGCCGCGCCCCGGAAGCCGGCAGCCTCCGCTGCGTCGGAAGACACCGGGCCGGACGTGCGCCCCCCCCCGAGGGACGGGCCCGGTGCCGCGCCGGACGCGCGGAGCGATCCCATCGACCCGCGCGGCGATACCGGGATCGTGGCCCGCATCTCCGCCGCAGTGCACGAACCCTTCGCGGAAGCCTGGGGGCGCTACGATGAGGATGTGTGGCGGCCCATCCGCGTCGCGCTGGAGGAAGCCGCAGCCGCGCACGAGCGGGCGCTCGGCGCCCTCGCCGTCGAGGAAACGGAGGGTGCGAGTCTCGGTGATGGAGACCGGGATGGGCCCGTGGCGGACGGAGGCCGGGACGAGCGTGCCGGCGACGGGGGGCAGGATGCTCCCGGAGCGCCGGCGCGGTATCGCGATGCAGTTTCAGAAGATGTCATCGAGCCCATCCGCGTCGTGCTGGCCCGATCGGGTGCCGCGACCACACTCGAGCGCTCGCTCGCCTCGACCGCTGATGGCGCGCGGGCGTCGCTGGCGGAGCTGCCGGCCATGCTGGAGGCGCCGGCTTCCCGGCCGCCCGCCGCGCACGTCTCCGGTATCGGTGCCATCCGCACGATCAAGCGGGCCGTCGCGCGCGTGCTCGGCCCGGTCGTGTGGCGGGGCCGGATGCGCCTCGTCCCGGTGGCTCGGCTGGCCCGCCAGCACCTCGATCAGGTGGTGCTGCGCGCGCAGGCGAGCGCCTTCCGGCAGAGCCAGCGCGACCGGGCGGAATGGCTCGGGCGCCTCGAGCGCGCATGGGCCGAGTGGGCGGCCGCGGTGCTGCAGCCATCCCGCGCCGCCGCCGCCGCCGACCGGACCGCCCACCCGGCGGAGGAGCGACTGCCTGACGAAGCACGGATCCACCATGACGCCGGAGCGGCGCTGCAAACCGAACTGCAGGCCCTCATCGACGAGGTCGAACGGGCTTGCCGGAGCGCCGGGGGCGCCGACTTCCGGCACCTGGAGGAGTTGCTTGCAGCCTCGGTCGCCGTGGCCGGCACCTTCGCGGCCGATCCGCCCTCCAGTCGGCCGGGCCCCGGACGCCAGCGGGAGCTGGCCGCCCAATGGGATGCCTGGGCGGCGGGAGCGGTGGCCCGGCTGGAGCTGTACCGCAGTCTGGTTGCCATGCGGCGGGGCGTCGACGGCATTCTCGGCGAGCTACGAGGCAGCTGGTCGCTCCTCGTCCGGAACGCGGATGCGGTGCTGGCGGACGTCGCGGCCGAACTGGGCCGGGGCCGGGAGCGTACGGAGAGCCTGTCCGCCGGCGAAGAGGATTTGCCGGCGATGCTCGAGGCTGCACGGCAACGGACGGACGCGGCTCTCGCGCGCATCCAGGACAACCTTCCGGAGCCCGACGCCCTGTTCGAGGCGCTGACCGGCACGGTCGAGGAAGGAATCCAGGCCCTGGACCAGGTTCGGGATCGGATGCCCGGAGCGCTGGCCCTTCACGACATCCCGGCGCCCGGAGATGTCCCGCGAAAGCCGGGGGTCGACCCCCGCACCGTGCGCCTGCGCGAGACCTTCCTCCATGCGTTCGATCTCCTGCGCCGGGAACGCTTGCACGCCGCCCCTTCGGCCATCCGCGAAGCCATGCGCCGGGCACGCCTGGAGGTGGCCGAACTCCGGGAGGTGTCGGGATACGGCTACGAAGCAGCGGTCGCGGAGGCGACGGATCGGCGCGATCCCGACGCGCCGCATCCCACCGCGCTGGTTGCCAACGGCCTGGTTCGTGCCGCCACCAAGGCCGCGACCGCGCGCCAACTTCTGCTTGACGCCCTCGTAGCGGCCGAAGACAAGGTCGCCGCCGAGGTCGGCGGCGGTTCGCGCCAGCTGATCGAGCAGGCGACCGCAGACCGGATGACGGCGGGCTATCTCGAGGCTCGCACGGTTCTGGCGGCCGGGTTCGCCCGGGCGCGGAAGCGGACACGGTGGCTGTCCGCTCAGGCCGGCGCCCGCGCCACCGCGGCTGCATCCTGGGCCTTGGCGCTCCTTCGTCAACTCCGCGCGAGCCTGGGTCTCGGTCCGGCGCCCCGCGCCGTCGCCGGTCGCCGCGAACACTCCCTCGCTTACGCGGAGGCCTACCCGCGCGCGCTCCCGGTCGTATACAGGCGCCTCTTCTCCCTCGAGCCGCTCACCGATGGGCGGTTGCTGGCGGGACGGGATGGCGCCCTGGCCGCGGTAGAGGCGGCCTGGGGCCGGCGAACGACCGGGGAGCCGAGGTCCCTGGTCGTCATCGCATCGCCCGGCGCGGGCGTGACCAGTTTCCTGAATGTCGTGGCAAGTCGCCTCTCCGAAGAGGCCCCGGACGGGGTGCGGCGAACGTTCGCCACGCGTGTCCCGACAGAGGCGCGTCTCGCGGAACGTCTGGCCGGATGGCTGGGTCTCGAGCACGCGCGCGATCTCGACTCCCTCTCGGAGCGTGTTCTGAAGGCCCCGCCCGGGTCGATTCCCGGCTTCGTCATCCTGGAGGCGACGGAACATCTTCACATGCGCACGCCCGCGGGGAGCAGGCTGTTCGAACGGCTTCTGACCTTCATGTCGCGCACCGAATCGAGGGTTTTCTGGATCACGGCCATGACCTCATCGGCCTGGCAGCTGGTCGAGAAGCGCGCGCCCGCCTTCGTGCACGATATCGAGCGCGTGAATCTGGGAGAGTTGTCGCCCGAAGAGCTCAAGCAGGCGGTTCTGGCCCGGCACCGGCTGAGCGGGCTCCCCCTGGGCTTCGCCGAACCACATGACGGGCGCGCGGCGTTGCGGCGCCGGACACGCCGGCTGCGGGGCGCGGCGAAGCAGGAACGGCTCGTCGAGGCGGACTACTTCCAGCGCCTGCACCGCGCCTCTCAGGGGTCGGTTCGCCTGGCGCTCTTCCACTGGCTGCGTGCGGCGGACTTCACCTCGACCCCGGGGAGCCTCCTCGTGCAGCCGCTGAGCACGCTGGAGGCGGGCGTCGAGGACCTCGACCGGACGCAAAGCTTCGCCCTCAAGGCCATCCTTGACCACGGAACCCTGACCCCGGACGAATACTGCGAAATCTCCAGGATCTCGAGCCCCGAGAGCTTGCACCTCCTCCGGTCGCTGGAGGACTGCCGAGTGATCGAGCAGGCCCGGGATGCCGCCGGGGAGCAGCCGACGGCGGAAATAGCGGCCGGGGACAGCACGGCTCGGTCCCGTTATCGCATCCGTCCGCTCATGGTCGGTCCGGTGGCCGCCCACCTGAGGTCACGCAACATCCTGCATTAGCGCGCTTCCTCTCCGAATCGGCCGTACCGCAGGAACAGCGCGGGAATGACGAACATGTTGAGGAAGGTCGACGTGATCAGGCCCCCGAGCACGACCACCGCGAGCGGAGCCTGAATCTCCTTCCCGGGCTCGCCGATGCCGAGGGCGAGCGGGATCAGCGCCAGCCCCGTGGTGAGCGCCGTCATCACGATCGGACTTAGGCGCTCCGCCGACCCCCGCCGGATGGCGCCCGGGAGCGCAAGACCGTGGCCGCAGAGGTGCTTGTAGCGGCTGACCAGCAGGATGCCGTTGCGCACCGCGATGCCGAACAGGGTGATGAAGCCGACCAGGGTGGCGACGTTGATGGTGCCGCCGATGAGCATGACCGTGGCCACCCCGCCCGCGAGCGCCAGCGGCAGGTTGGCCATGAGCAGCAGCGCGGTGCGGGCGTTGCCGAAGGCCCGCAGCAGCACCAGGAAGATCGCGGCGATCGAGAAGAACGAGAGGACGGCGATGCGCCGGGTGGCCGCCTGCCCGCTCTCGAACTGGCCACCATACTGAAGGGAGTACCCCTGCGGCAGCGCCACCTCCGCCGCCACCCTCTCCTGCAGCTCCGTCACCGCGCTCACCACATCGCGGTCGGCCACGTTGGCGCTGATCGCGATCTTCCGCTGGACGTTTTCGCGGCTGATGGTGTTGGGCCCCCGGGCCGGCACGACGGATGCGAGCTGGGAGAGCGGGACGGTCGCACCCGCCGGCGTCGACACCAGCGTGCTTCGGATGGCATCCGCGTCCGCACGGTGCTCGTCGGCGTAGCGCACGACCAGATCGAAGGCACGCTGGCCCTCGCGGATCAGCGAGACCTCCTCTCCCTGGAACGCCACGTCCACCGCGGCCGTCAGCGACCCTGGGGTGACGCCGTAGCGGGCCATGGCGCGGCGGTCCGCCCGGATCTGGAGTTGCGGCACGTCCGCCTGCCGTTCGACGGCGATGTCCACCAGGCCGGCGACCTGGCCGGCCACCGTCTCGATCTCCGCCGCGATATTGCGCAGCGGCTGCAGCTCAGGCCCGAACAGGTTCACAGCGATGGCGGCGCGCGTCCCGGAGAGCATGTGGTCGATGCGGTGTCCGATGGGCTGTCCCACCGTGACGCTCGTGCCCGGAAACCCGGTGAGGTCGGCCCGTAGCTCCGCCAGGACGTCGTCCAGGTCGGAACCCGTCAGATCGAGCCGCGCGTCGATCTCGGAGGCGTTGGGACCCTGTGCGTGCTCGTCCAGATCCGCCCGCCCGGTCCGCCGCGAGGTGGAGACCACCGCCGGATGGGCGAGCAGGCGCCGTTCGACCCGTGCTCCGATCCCGTCCGACTCGGCAAGCGCGGTGCCCGGAACGCTGACCACCGAAATGGTCAGTGAGCCCTCTCGAAACGGGGGCAGGAACTCGCCTCCCAGCGAAGGAATCAGCGCCAGGGTGCCCAGCAGCAGCACACCCGCCCCCGCCACGACGACACCGGAGCGGCGCAGGGTCGCCTCCAGCAGGTTGCCGTACACGCGCTGCACCCCGCGCAGCAGCCAGGGCTCCTGCTTCTTCGCCAGCGAGCGATCTCCCGACAGGAGCAGGGAACAAAGCACCGGCGTCACGGTGACCGCCACCAGCAGCGAAGCCAGAATGGCCACGATATAGGCCTGTCCGAGCGGGCGCAGCATGCGGCCCTCCACGCCCGACAGGAAGAAGAGCGGCACGAACACGACGGTGATGATGAGGGTCGCGTTGACGATCGGATCGCGCATCTCGCGAGCGGCGTAGCGGATCAGCGGCAGTGTTGGCGTCCGCATGTCTTCCGGCTGCTGCCGGTTGCCGCGCAGCCGCCGGTAGGCGTTCTCCACGAAGATGATGGCGTCGTCGACAAGGGCGCCGATGGCGATCGCCATTCCTCCCAGGGTCATCGTGTTGATCGTACCCCCGAGCAGCAGCAGGGCGATGACGGCCAGCGCGAGCGACAGGGGAATCGCCAGGACGGAGATGACCGTCGTGCGCAGGTTCCAGAGGAAGAGGAACAGGATGACGATGACGAGCACCGCCCCGTCACGGAGCGCTTCGACCACGTTCTCCACGGCGAGCGAGATGAAGTCCGCCTGCCGGAAGATGGCCCGCGCGAAGGAGACGCCTGCGGGAAGTTCGGCCTCGATGGCGTCCAGCTCGGCGTCGACCCGCTCCGTGAGCTCCAGCGTGTTGGCCCCCGGCTGCTTCTGAATCGAGAGGATGACCGCCGGTTCCGCATTCACCGCGGCCGTCCCGAAGCGGATCTTCGGGCCGATGCGCACCTCGGCGACGTCTTCGATCAGCACCGGCACGCCGTCGCGCACCGCGACGACGGTGAGGCCGATCTCCTCGAGGCCGCGCGCGCGTCCGAGGCCCCGGATGAGGACTTCCCGGCCTCCGGAACGGTAGACGCCCCCCGAAACGTTGCGGTTCGAAGCGGCGGCGGCGGCGAGAATCTCGTCGAGCGCGATCCTGTACGCCCGCATCCGGCCGGGATCGACCAGAACCTGGTACTGGCGCACCTCGCCCCCGATCGGAATCACCTGCGACACGCCCGGCAGGGCCAGCAGCCGGCGCCGCACCATCCAGTCGGCGGCGGTGCGGGCTTCCATGAGCTGCGACTCCGGCGCGGTCATGCCCACCAGCAGAATCTCGCCCATGATCGAGCTGACCGGGGCGAGGACGGGGGCCGTCACGTCCTCGGGGAATTGCGTCACCGCGAGCTGGAGTCGCTCGTTTACGATCTGGCGTGCGCGGAACAGGTCCGTGCCCCAGTCGAAGTCCACCCAGACGATGCTGATGCCCTGCGCCGAGCTGGAGCGCACCCGGCGTACGCCCGGAGCTCCGTTCACCGCCGTCTCGAGGGGGAAGGTCACCAGGCTTTCGACCTCTTCGGGCGCCAGGCCGTGGGCGTCCGTGAGCACCGTGACGGTGGGGGCGGTGAGATCCGGGAAGACATCGACCGGAAGGGTCGCCGCGACCCATCCTCCCCCAACGAGCGCGACCACCGCGGCGCCGACGGTGAGCAGCCGGTGCCGGAGCGATGCGCCCACCAGCGCGTCGAGCATGCCGGTCGTCCGTTCCCGCCCGGCGGGCGTCGAGGCCATCAGCCGGTACCCGTCAATGCGGATGCCCGTGGTCGGCGAGCTCGGCGTCCCCCAGCGACGCGAGGAACACCTGGTAGGCGCCGGCGGTGACCACCCGCTCGCCGCTGGTCACACCGGAGACGAGGGTCCAGGAGCCGTCGGAGGGGCCTGGCTCGACCACCCGCCGTTGGAAGCTCTCCCCGCCCACCTCGACGTAGACGACCCCGAGCCCGTCCTCGTCCTGAATCGCCGCGGACGGGACGGCGACGCCGGTGACCGGCTCTCCCGTGAGCAGCCGCCCCTCGGCGAGCATGCCCACCTTGAGCTGCCCATCCGGGTTGGCGACGGCGAAGCGCAGGGGCAGGGTGCGGGTCTCGGGGTCGATGACGGTGCCGACGGAGACCACCCGGTCGGTGGTGTAGGTGGCCGCCGCCCCCTCGACCGTGAACCACGCTTCCCGCACCCCGCCCGCCGCCGCGGCCTCCCGTGCCGGCAGCCGGGCGATGAACCAGAGCGTCGCCGGATCGACCACCGTGAAGGCGTGCGCGCCCGCTTCCACCTGCTCGCCGGGCGCGACATGGCGCTCCGAGAGCACCCCGCCGATGGGACTGCGCAGCGCATAAAGGTGCGCGGCCTCATCGCCCTCCGGTGCCTGGATCCCGCCCACGGCCGCGAAGGCCGCGCGCGCCACCTCCAGCTCGTGCCGCGCCTCCAGCAGGCGGCGCTCCGGGATGGCCTCGGCGGCGAACAATCGCTCTGCCCGCGCTGCTTCCCGCTCGGAATGCGCCACCCGCACCTGCATGCGCGCGAACGAGTCGTCCAGGCTGGTCGGCGCGATGAGGGCGAGCGTCTGCCCGGCGGCGACCGCATCCCCCGGGGCGGGCGTGGGCCCCTGCACGACCACCAGCCCGGTGACCGGTACGGAGACGTGGGCGAGGCCGTCGGCGGGCGCGACGATCTCTCCCACCGCCGGAATCGAACCGGGAATGCTGCGCTCCTCCGCAGCCGCCACCGCGAAGGGCATCGTCCACTGCTGCTCCTTCAGCAGCGTGATCAGGCCGGACCCGACGTCCTCTTCCGGCACCAGGGCGTCGACGCTCTCGAAGACCTCGAGCTCGCCCACCGGGACCGGGTAGTCCCGGCCGCGCGCGGCAAGCGTGAAGTCGGCGCGCCAGATTCCGGCCACCGGCAGCACCGGCGCCACCGTAAAGACGCCCGACCGGCTGGGCGCGGGCATGACGATCTCCTCACGCGCCCCTCCCGGCCCTTCCAGCGCCAGCGTCAGGCTGCCCTCCTCGACCGGCGCCCAGTCCGCGAGCCAGGTGAGGTGGATCGCCCAGGCGTCGCCTTCCTCATCCCGAACGTGCGGCGGATACTCGACGAAGAGCTCGAGCGCGTCGGTCCAGTGCGTTACGACCGCGCCCCCGGCAAAGGTCTGGTCGGGCTCGGCCGGAAGATCATCGGTGCCCGAACCGCAGCCGATGCACCACAGCGCGGCGATCCCGCACACCAGCGCGCCGGCGGACCCAGGCCTCAGCGCAGTCGCGACCCCCGGCACCGGTGCCATCGCCACCCCCACTCGCCTCATCATGATTCCTCCTCCGCGGCTCCACCCATGGCGCGCAGCAGGTTGTAGTAGGCGAGCCAGGCTTCCGCCCGAAGGGTGAGCGCGCTGAGCCGGGCATCCCGGAAGGCGCCGGTCGCGTCCAGAAACTCCACCAGCGTCATCTCGCCTTCATCGTACGCCACCCTCGCCGCCGAGAGTAGGACCTCGGCCTCGGCCATGATGCCCTCGCCCGTGCCCTCCAGGCGCTCACGCGCGACCGAGTATCGGTCGGACGCGTCCACCAGGTCGAGCTCGGCCCGGCGCCGGAGAAGATCGAGGCTAGAGAGGGCCGCCGATTCGCGCGCGGCGGCTTCGTCCCGGGCGCCCCCCGAGCGGTTGAAGATCGGCAGCGGCAGGTCCACCCCGACCGTGGCGCCCTTGAAGCCGTCGGCGTGCTCCTTGTACGCCAGGTTGAGGGTCGGATCGGGCACCCATCCCAGGGTCGCGACCCTGTGCCCGGCTCTGGCCGCGTCCAGCTCCCGCGCGGCCGCCTCCAGGTCGGGACGTCGGGGGAGGGCATCGAGGGCGGTCCCGGAAGCGATGGCCGGAGGAATGCCCACAATCGCATCGGCGGGTCCCAGCTCCTGCAGGGAAGCCTCCGGCAGGATCAGGGATGCCAGCAGCCTGCGGGCGGCGCGCGTCCGCAGCTCCGCGTCGCCCTCATCCTTCTCGGCCTGAATGCGGCCGAGGCGCAGCCGACGGGTTTCGTACCCCGAAATGTCGCCCGCCTCGAGCCGCTGTTCGGCCGCTCGCGTCACCACCTGGATCATCTCCGCGGCCTGCCCGATCGTTTGCTCCGCCTCCTCCGCAAGCCAGGCGGCCACATAGGCCTCGCGGACGGAAAAGACCAGCTGCAGGGAGTCGGCACGAAACCGGGCGCCGGCCCCGGTGATCGTGTGGCGGGCGGCCACGCCGCGGGCGGCCGTACGCCCCGGCCATTCGATGCGCTGCATCAGCCCCGCGGTCGTCTCCCAGTAGTCCTCGCCCGAACGGCTCAGATCCTCGCGCAGTAGCGAGATGGCGGGGTTGGCGTAGCTCCGACTCTGGCGCGCCCGTCCCGCAATCTCCGCCGCCTCGGCCCGCGCGATGCGCAGCGCGAGACTGTTCGCGGCGAATGCGTCCAGCGCCTCCTCCAGCGTGACCCGCGGCACGCCGTCCTGTCCCTGCAGGGCGGGGGGCGCCGAGGCGAGAAGCCCCGTCAAGAGGACCACACCGATCCGCGTCAATCGCATCTTGCCTCCCTGAGGAGTTCACCGCTCGAACGAAGGATCGCTTCGCCCCAGGGCCGTACGGCCCGCGGCCACGCGTCGCCACCCCGCATGAGCCGTCCTGATCACGGGGGCTACGACCTCAGCAAGGATGATATGGCCTCGGCCTGCACCGGGCGAAACGGCGGAAAACGACGGAGGTTGGCGCCGGACACGGCTCCGGAGTCGGCCTGCCCTCCGGCACGCCCGCCCTTCGCGCGCCACCGCCACCCTTCGGCCAAGGCCGCACGCGAACTATCTCCCCAACGCAGCCCTATCTCCCCAGCGCAGCCCTATCTCCCCAACGCAGCCCTATCTCCCCAGCGCAGCCCTGGCCGCCGCAACCGCAGACGCCGCATAGCCGCCCCCGAAGAGCCGCGCGTGCACCAGCAGCGGGTAGAGCTGGTAGGCGGATCGCCGCCGCAGGTACCCCGGCTGCAGGGGCCAGGCTTCGTCGTAGGCTTCGCGGAAGACCCCGGAAAACCCACCGAACAGATCCGCCATGGCGAGGTCCACCTCGCGGTGCCCGACGTACACCGCCGGATCGATGAGCACGGGGGCGCCGTCGCGGGCGAAAAGCACGTTGCCCGACCAGAGATCACCGTGCAGCAGGGAAGGGCCGTCGCCCGCCACCGCCGGACCGAGCAGTTCGTCCGCGTGCGCCGCCACAGCCTTGACGACGGCCGCCTGCGCCGCCGAGAGGGCACCCCGCGCGCGCAGCTCTCTCGCCAACGGCCGGATGCGGCGTTCCGCCCAGAAGCCGGCCCACTCGTCGCTCCACCCGTTCGGCTGCGGCAGCGACCCGATCAGGTTGTCGTCGGGCCATCCGAAGCGAGCCCCCGGCCCTGCCGGGCCCGCATGCCGGTGCAGCGCGGCCAGTTCCCGCCCCAGCCGGATCCAGCCCTCTCTGCCGGGCCGACCCTCCTCGATCCACTCGAGGAGCAGCCAGGCGACCTCGTCATCGGGCCTACTCGCGGCGATGACGGCCGGCACGCGCACAGCGTCCGCGGCCTCCAGCGCCTCCAGGCCCTCGGCCTCCACGCCGAAGAAGCGGTGATCGGCCTGCCGGTTCCACTTCAGGAAGAAGTCGCCCCGGGTGGTGCGAAGGGCGGTGCCCTGGTTGATGCACCCGCCTCCGACGGGCCGCGCGCTCCGGATGTCGGTGGGGTCCAGATCGATCGCGCGACAGGCGCTCTCCACCGCGATTGCGGCCGGATCGCGGCTCGGCTGCACAGCCTGCAGGCTCCGCGTCCGCCGGATCCGGCGCCTATTCCTCGGTTTCGCTGAAGCTTCCCTCCGCCAGTGAACTGCGGCGCTCCAGCACCTGGCGCAGCAGGCGGCCGGCGACGCGCAGGAGGAACGCGTCCTCCTCCGCCATTCCCCGGATCGAGAGGCGGAGGTCGGAGGTGATCTCGACCTGCGACCAGGTGTCGACCGCGTCCGGGGCGCCTTCGCGTCGGCGGCGGGCCTGGGCCTGAAGCTCGTTCAGCACCCAGGACAGTTGTTTCCCGAGGGTATCGGCGTCCTCGTCCGGGTCGGGAGGGCTCATGGCGTCGGCCGCGACTTCGTCCTCGAACGGTGATCCCAATGACCGAAGGGCGACCGGGTACGGATCACCCGGCTCATCCATGGCCCGCATCCCGTACTCCTGGTGCTCATCTAGGACTCGAGGCGCTTCCGCCCGAACTTCCAATGCCTCGTCCTTAGGGAAGGGGGCAGCCGGGGAGGCGAGGGCCGGCTCGGGCGGCGTGGCCAGGAGCCGTTCCCTGAGCGCGCTCACCCGGTCGACCATCGAACGTTGCTCGGCGGCGGAGAGCGAAACGATGTCGGGCGTGATCGGGGTCTCGCCGCCGGCGACGTTTGCGACCAGCCCGCGCGGCAGCTCCTTGAACAGCTCGCGCAGGTTGCTCAGGGTGACCGGCCCGACCTCACCCTCCGCCTCCGCCTCGCGCACGCGCCGGATGAAGAGCAGGCGATCCCGCACCAGCTCCGGATACCGGGTGCGCGGCCCGCGGCGGCCCACCCGTGGCAGCAGACCCTCCTGCACGTAGTAGGCGATGGTCCTCCGGCCGAAGCCTGTGTCGCGCTCCAGTTCTTTCGTCGTGTAGCTGCCCATTCTGTGCCTCGCAGGCTGCTGGCGTCCCTGATTCTGCTTCGAGGTGTCGTCTACTGATGATAACTGACAACTACTGTTGACATGCGTCAGCTGGTCACCTATACTGGTATCAACTGGTGATTACTGACAACATACAAGGAGACACCACCATGCGCCAACCGCCCCCTGCCGATTCCACCGGCCACACCACAGAAACGCCCATCGACAGCGTCAAGGCCGCGCTCTCCAGCCTGTCGATCGGAACGCCCAACCACTTCGCCGGCCTGACCGTCTTCCCGCTGACCTCCGACGTCGAGAACTCCGTCCACTACCTGCTCCTCGAGGAGGGTCTGAGCACCGAGCTGGTTTCGGTCCGGGAAGTGGACAAGGGGGGCAGCGTCCCCAATCTCGCGGTCAGGAACCGGTCCGACGCCGACGTGCTCATCGTCGATGGCGAGGAGCTGGTGGGCGCCAAGCAGAACCGGATCGCCAACCTCACCCTGCTGGTACCGGCCAAGCGTACCACGACCATCCCGGTGTCGTGCGTGGAGGCCGGGCGCTGGGGCTACAGCCGGCCCGACTTCACCGTGACCGAGCGGGTGCAATACAGCCGCGGGCGCGCGCAGAGACTCAGCACCGTGCACGAATCGATGCGCACGACGGGGACCCGGCGCTCGGACCAGGGCGCGGTATGGGACTCCGTGCGCGCGAAGGCCGATCGGATGGAAGCCTCTTCGCCGACGGAGGCGATGAGCGCCATCTACGAGCGCCACGGCGCCACGCTGGACGACTACGTCGAGAAGCTGTCCCTGGAGTCAGATCAGGTCGGAGCCATCTTCGTCACCGGCGCCCGGCAGTTCGGCATGGATCTCTTCGACAAGGCCGAAACCTTCGCGGCCTTCTTCCCCAAGCTGGTGCGCAGCTACGGCATCGACGCGATGGAGCGGCCGACCGCCCGCGACCGGGCGGCGAAACGGAAGCGCGCGCGGGCCTTCGTCAGCCGTCTGCTGGAAGGGGCGTTCGATGTGCACCCGGCCGTTGCGCTCGGGCATGACGTGGGAGTCGTGGCGAGGGGCGCGATCGCGGGGGCTCTGGTTCATCAGGGGGTCGCCCTGCACCTGACCGCCTTCTCCGAGCCCACGCAGGTGCGCGAGTCCGATTCCGGGATGTACACGAGCTATCGCCAGCGGCGGGAGTCGCTCCGGCGGCGGCGCGGCCGGGAGTAGGTCCGCCGCGGGGAAGCCCGCCAGTCGTTCGCTCCCCGCGGGGGGGCGCGTGGATCGACCTTGCTCGGGAAGCGGCCCGCGCTCTATCTCCAGAGGTGCCATCCCTGAACCCGGGATGGAGAGTTTCAGGCTCGCCTCTGTTGAAGAACGCGACTCCTTGACCGCGAGAGAACATCCATGCGCCCTCCCCGTCCGTTTCCCGCGATCCGATCGTTGTTCACAGCCATGGTTGCTCCCCGGGGGGTCGCCGGCGGCTCTCCCGCCATCGCCCTCGGTGCCCTTCTCATGTTCGCGTTCCCGCTTGCTGCCCAGGAGGCCGGGGGCGGGGACAACGGTGAATGGGACGTGACCCTCGCCCGGGGCGAGACCCGCGACATCGACTTCACCACCGAGGAAGGGACGTGGATGTCGCTCGACATCTCGCCCGATGGCCGCTGGGTGGTCTTCGACCTGCTGGGCCACGTGTACCGCGTCGCGGCCGAGGGAGGCGGCGATGCCGAGCTGCTCACCGGGGGGACGGGGGTGGCCACCCACTACCACCCCCGGTATTCGCCCGACGGGTCGACCATCGCCTTCATCAGCGACCGGGAGGGGCAGAACAACCTGTGGGTGATGGACGCCGACGGGTCCAACCCGCGTGCGGTGTTCATCGACGCCGCCATCCGGGCCGTGGAGCCTGCGTGGTCGGCGGACGGGAACTACATCTTCGTGCGCCGGCAGAATACGGCGCCGGGCGGGGGTGGCGGGGGCATCTGGATGTACCATCGGGACGGCGGCGATGGGATTCAGGTCATCGACGACCAGCCCTCGGCAGCCTGGCCTTCGGCGTCGAGGAACGGCCGCTACCTCTACTTCCACGTCTACACCGGGCCGCCCGGCCTCCAGGGGCGCGACGCGCTCGCGGGTCACTGGCAGGTGCGGCGCAAGGACCTGAGCGGTGGCGAGATCGTCAACATCACCAGCGGCACCGCGGCCCAGCAGGTGCGCGCCTCGAGCGGGAGCGCCTACGCCGCCGAGATCTCCCCGGACGGCCGCTACCTGGCCTTCGCGCGGCGGATCGCCGGGGGCACCATTTCCTACCGGGGCCACACCTTCGGACCCCGGACGGCCCTCTGGATCCGGGACCTGGAGACGGGGCGCGAGCATGTGGCCATGGACCCGATCACCGTGGACAACGCGGAGGGCATCAAGACGCTCCGCATCCTGCCGGGCTACGGCTGGACGGCGGACGGCTCCGGAATCGTCCTCACGCAGGGAGGGAAGATCCGCAGGCTGGAAGTGGCCAGCGGGGGAGTGACCACCGTCCCCTTCTCGGCGCGCGTGGAACGCACGGTTTCGGAGATGACGCGCGCGAATTTCCGCATCGACGACGGGCCCTTCGATGCGAGAATGCTCCGCTGGTACGCTCTCTCGCCGGATGGTTCGCGCGTCGCCTTCCAGGCCGTGGGGCGGATCTGGACCGCGCCGGCCGGCGGGGGCGCCCCCACCCGCCTCACCTCAAGGGACGGACCGTTCGAGTACTCGCCCGCCTGGTCGCCCGACGGCCGCTGGGTCGCGTACACCACCTGGGACGGCGAAGAGGGCGGCCATGTCTGGAAGATCCCCTCCGGCGGCGGCGCTCCCGAGCAGCTGACCACCTCCCCCTCCGAGTACGTGCACCCGGTGTGGGCGCCCGACGGGTCGGAGCTGGTGGTGACGCGGGGGAGCGGGGCGGCCTCGCGGGCGCGGTCCGCGACCCAGAACCCGTACTGGGAGCTCTGGCGGGTTCCTGCCGCGGGCGGCGCCGAGGAGCGGATCACGACCATCCCGAGCGGCGCCGGGGGGCTGCTCGGCAACCGGCGCCAGATCACCCGCGCCTCCCTGGGCCCCGAGGGGCGCGTCTATTTCCCGGCGGGACACGAGGCGGGCGACGACAACGTCACCGCGCTCATGTCGGTCGCGGCGGACGGTTCCGACCGGCGGGTGCACGCCACCATCCCCTTCGGCGACGAGTTCGTCGTCTCGCCCGACGGCGATCGGGTGGCCTTCCAGGAGGGCGACAACGTCTTCCTGGCCCCCCTGCCGCCGGGCGGGATCGGCGGCGAGCCTGTGGCGCTCGAGAAGACCGGCGCGCCCGTGCCGGTAACGCAGCTCACTACCGAGGGCGGCCTCTTTCCGCGCTGGCTCGACAACGACCGGCTCGAGTTCGGGAGCGGCCAGAGCTTTTTCGTGCACGACGCTGCCGCCGGCGCCACCGACACCATGGCCATCCGGCTCAGCGTCGAGCGGCGCATCCCCTCCGGCACTCTCGCCTTCACCAACGCGCGCATCGTTACGCTGGACAACCGGGCGGTCCACGAAAACGGCACCGTGCTCGTCGACGGCAGCCGCATCGTCTGCGTGGGCGAATGCGACGCCTCCGGGGCCGACCAGACGATGGACATGACCGGAAAGACCATCGTCCCCGGCTTCATCGACATGCACGCCCACCACTACCGCGAGCACAAGGGGCTCATCCCGAAGCGTGATTTCGAGTCGGCCATCTATCTCGCCTACGGGGTCACGACCAACCTCGACAATTCGATGTGGTCGCAGAACGTCTTCGCCAGCGCCGAGCTCATCCGCGCCGGCGAGGTGGTGGGGCCGCGAACGTATTCCACCGGCGACCCCCTCTACCGCGGCGACGCCGCCCGCCAGAACGACCTTACCAGCTACGAGGTCGCCGAGCAGAACATCAACCGGCTGACGTCGTGGGGCGCGACCGCCCTCAAGCAGTACCTGCAGCCGCGCCGCGACCAGCGCCAGTGGGTGTCGGACATCGCCCGCCGGAAGGGGCTGATGGTCACCTCCGAAAACAACGACACGCCGTATACCATCGGCATGATCATGGACGGCCAAACGGCGTTCGAGCACCCGATGACCTACCTGCCCATGTACCGCGACCTGAGCCGCTTCCTCGGCGAGACCGGCGCGACCTACTCCCCCACCTTCATCGTGGGCGGCATCGGGCCCTGGAACGAGGAGTTCTTCTTCGCCGAGAGCGAGGTCTGGCTCGATCCCAAGCAGCGCGAATGGCTGCCCTGGCGTCAGGTGATCCCCCACATGCGCCGGCGCTGGCAGCGTCCCGACACCGACTACTCCTTCCCGCTCATCGCGCAGGGGATGATGGACGTGATCGAGGCCGGCGGCCGGGGCGCGATCGGATCGCACGGGCAGGCGCACGGCATCGGCTCGCACTGGGAGATCTGGATGGTCGAGTCGGCCACGGACCCGATGACTGCCCTCGAGGTCGCGAGCATGCACGGCGCGGTGTTCCTGGGAGCCGAAGAAGACATCGGCTCGATCGAGGAGGGCAAACTCGCGGACCTGCTAGTGCTCAACTCGAACCCGCTCGACGACATCCGCAACACCACCGACATCATGTACGTGGTGCAGGGCGGCATCGTGCGGGACGCGCTCACGCTCGACGAAGTGTGGCCCAACCAGGAAGCCTACGGGGAGCACTGGTGGGTCGACCCGGACGCCTGGCGGATGGACAACCGGCCCGTCGACTTCTGGGACCGGGGGAGCCGATGAGCGCGGTGCCTCAACCCCGGACGGTGCCCCCTGCCGGAGCACTCGCGGCGTCCCTGGTCACGCTTGCTCTCGGGTGTGGGGCCGACGACGGCATCGACATCGCAACCGGGCAACCGCAGGTCCCGGAGTGGATCCGGCTGCCGATGGAGTCGGGGTCCACCGTGAGCATTGCGGTCGTGCGCCCGGAGGTCGATCCCAGGGGCGTCGTACTGGCGTTCCCCTGGGGCGCCGGGGATGCGAGCCTCCTGCTCGGCCTGATCGACTCCTACTGGGACGAGGCGGCGCCGGCGGCGGGATACGCGGTCGTCGGGGTGGAGACCTACGGTCCGGACCTGGACGAGGATGCCGCGGCCGTCATGTCCGCCGTCATGACCTGGATTGACGCGAACTTCGCCGGTGCAGCGGGCGATATCGTCATGACGGGCGCGTCTGCGGGCGGGATCGGGGTCTTTCACGCGGCGCTCGCGGTGCCGGACCGGGTGGGAGGCATCATCGCGATGCCGGGACGCTACGCGGGTGAGGAATCGCTGGAGCCGCTGGCCGGGACGCCCGTCTGGATGATGGTGGGCGAGGGCGACGCCCGTTGGGTCGAAGGGTCGGAAGACACGGCAGGGCGCCTGCAGGATGCGGGGGCGGAGGTCACGCTCGACATCCTTCCGGGGCAGGGCCACGTGCTGATCGTCGCGCAGGACGCGCTGGTGCAGTGGATGGAGAGGAGGCAGGCGCCATGAAGCTTCGGGTCCCCCATCCGCTGGTGTTGCTGACGGTCTGCGTGATTCTGGCCGCCGCCGCCAGCTACGTGCTCCCCGCCGGCGAATACGAGCGCCGCGACGACGAGGCAACCGGCCGCGTCGTGGTGGTGGCGGGCACCTACCAGGAGGTCGAGTCCAACCCCGTCAACCTGTTCGACGCCATGGTGGCGCTGCCGCGCGGGATGGCGGACGCGGCCGAGATCATCTTCCTGGTCTTCCTGATCGGCGGCGCCTTCATGGTCGTGGACGCAACCGGAGCGCTCCGGCGGGGGGTGACGTCGCTGATCAGGACCCTGCGCGGGCGGGATCTGCTCATCATCCCGGTGGTGTCGGTCCCCTTCGCCGTGGGCGGCGTCGTCCAGAACCTGCAGGAGGAGATCATCCCGCTGATCCCCGTGCTGCTGATCCTGGCGCGCAGGGTGGGTTTCACGCCGATGGTGGCGGTGGCGATGAGCGCGGGAGCCGCGTTCGTGGGCTCGGCGTTCAGCCCCATCAACCCCTTCCAGGTGGCGATCGCGCAGCAACTCGCGGAGCTCCCGCTGGCGTCGGGCGCACCCTTCCGGATCGTGTTCCTGGTGATCGCGCTCACATTCTGGATCGCGATGACCATGCGCTATGCCCAGCGCACGCGCGGGCCCGCCGAGGGGGTCACCGAAGAGGGGGCCGAGGGCATGCGTTCGTCCGACTGGGGGATCCTGGGACTGGTGGGCGCGTCGTTCATCCTGGCCGTGGTGGGCATGGTGGTGTGGGGCTGGGGCTTCAACGAGCTCTCGGCCGCCTTCTTCATCATGGGCGTGATCGTGGGCCTGCTGGCCGGGATGGGGGTGGAGGGAACCACCGTGGCGTACGTGCGCGGCTTCCGCGAGATGACCTTCGCCGGGCTGCTGATCGGGTTCGCGCGCGCCATCTACGTGGTGCTGCAGGATGGCCGGGTGGTGGATACCATCGTGAACGCGCTCTTCACGCCGCTGGAGGGCCTGCCGGTGCTGGCGTCCGCCTTCGGCATGGTGGCGGCCCACGCCGTCATCCACGTGCCGGTGCCGAGCGTGAGCGGACAGGCCGTGCTCACCATGCCGCTGCTGGTGCCCCTCTCCGACCTGCTGGGCATGTCGCGCCAGGTGACCGTGCTGGCGTACCAGTACGGCGCGGGGCTGTGCGAGCTGCTGACGCCCACCAACGGCGCCCTGATGGCCATCCTGGCGGCCGCGAAGGTCCGCTACGAGGACTGGATCCGCCACACCTTCCCGCTCTACCTGGGTCTGGTGGCGATCGGCATGGTGGCCATCTGGGTGGCGCTGGCGACCGGGCTGCAGTGATGGGAGACCGCCGCAGTCAGTCATCTGCGCATATCGATGCGCGCTATACCCAGTCAGAGCTCAGGGGCACGGTCGAGATCAAGGGTGATGTGATCGGCCCGGCGGTCCTCTCAGAGCACATCCGCGCAACAGATCTCATGGAAGGGAGCGACATGACCGAGAAACTCAGTGATCAGGAAAATAGGGCGATGGTGGCGGCCGCGATGCTCGCGGCGCGCTACCTCGACGCCGCTTTGCGATCAGGGATGGGAAAGGAGGAGATCGACGGCGCGCTTGCGCAGGTCGCGCGCGATTCGGGGGTTTCCGAGATCTGGATCACCGATGAGCACGGGCGGATTGTGTTCGGGAGCGGTGACCTGGAGTTCACGTTTCCGAGCGATCCTGCCGCCGCGAGTCAGGCGGCTCCGTTTGCCGCGCTCCTGCTGGGCACCGAGTCGGTCGTCGTCCAGGAGCCCCGGCCCCGTGAGGTGGATGCGGCGGTCTTCCAGTATGTCGGGGTCGCGGGCGTTGATCGGCCCCGGATCGTTCAGGTGGGGATGGCCCGGGAAGGGTGAGGTAGCGGAAAGGATGGGGTGGCGGGCAGCCGGTGCGCACCTTTCAGGCCACCTGCCCTCCTATCGCGAAGGCGCAGGACGGAGCGAGCGCCTGTACGATGCCTGTCAGGTCACCCGCGCTCGCATCGCGACCGTGCCGGACGGGGCGAGTGCCTCCACGATGCGTTCTCGCTGCGGGCCGGATCTGTCCGTCGGGGCAGGAGCCGCCTGGCCCACAAGCGTGATCGGCTGATCCACGAAGAGCGGTGTCAGCGCGCGGTAGCGGAACTGCTTCACCGAACGCGGGCTGTGTCGCTGGGCGGTGTCCAGGAGGAGAAGTGCGGTAAGCGGCCCATGCACCAGGAGCCCGGGGTAGCCTTCCTGCTCAGTGGCGTAGGGATGGTCGTAGTGGATACGATGGCTGTTGTAGGTCAGGGCCGAGAACTGGAAGAGGGTGACTGTGGTGGGGAGGAAGGTTTCGGACCATTCCGGAGCGGGACCGGCACGCCCGCCGCTGCTGCCTGCCGTGTCGCGCCCGCCCGCGGCATTAGCCGCACCGCCCTCTCTGCCGCGTGCATCTGCCTGCTGTTGGGCGGCTTGAGGCGAGGCAGCGGCCTTGACCGAACCAGGCGCGGCTTCCCGGTAGACGATCACCTGTTCCTCTTCCACGCACCGGCGGCCCTCCTGCAGCACCGTGTGGCCCGCGACCACGAACACCAGGCGGCCGCTCTTGCCGCGCTTCTCGGTGACGCTCACGATCTCCGACCGGAGTTCCGCCGCCTCGCCGAGTGAGACCGGTCGGAGCGACCGGAGCGTCCCGCCCGCCCACATGCGCCGGGGCAGGTCGACGTCGGGCATGAAGTCCCCGCGCACTTCGTGTCCGTCGCGCGCCAGGCGGGAGGCACGGCAGGGCTGCCTGAAGTAGAGCCAGTGCCATCCCAGGGGGAGCGGGTCGCCCTCCGCGATGCCCTGCGGATCCCGGTCGAGCAGGCCGAGCATGGCCTGGGCAGGCCCGGGCGCAAGAATGTCGGTGTGCACCCGGGTGCGCCTCTCGCCTCCGGTCGAATCCGCCGATTCCTTCACCTGCCTGCTCCTCGGGCGGCGGCCGCGCGCGCCCGGGCCAGCACGCGCCTCGCCACCTCGGCGACCGGCCGGTCCACCATGCGGCCCTCGAGTGCGACGGCTCCTCCGCCCGCTTCCCGGTCCGCGTCCAGAATGTGGCGCGCGCGCTCGACCTCGAGTTCCGAAGGGGTAAACACCTCGTGGATGACCGGAAGCTGCGCCGGATGGATGGCCATCTTTCCGGCAAAACCCAGGAAACGGGCCCTGCCGGCCTCCTCGCGCAACTCGCTCATCTCCCGGAAACCGAGGGACGGCATGTCGATGGCGTCGAGTCCGCTCAGGGCGGCGGCGTGGACGACGCGCGAGCGCGCGTACAGAAGCGGCTCCCAGCTGGGGTCGGCGCCCAGTTCGATGGCCAAGTCGAAGCCGCCGAAGACCAGCCCGGCTACGTCCGGTGACGCCTGCGCGATGTCGGCCACGTTCCCGAGTCCGAGCGCCGTCTCGACGAGAGCCAACAACGGTGCGCCGTCGCCGAGGAGTCGGACCGCTCGACGCACCCCGGCCGCCGTCCTGACCTTGGGGATCATGAACGCGTCGGGTTGGCGCGTTCCGCCGAGCGCTTCCGCGTCCGCTCGCCCCAGGTCCGTGTCTGGATCGTTGATGCGAATGATGAGGTGGGGCGGGCCGATGTCGTTGGGGGACCTCGCGGCCGGCTTCTCCGCCAGAAAGCGCGCTGCGGCCTCGCGCGCCATCGCCTTCCGCTGCGGAGGGACCGCGTCCTCCAGGTCGATGCACACGGCGTCCGCCCCGGCCGCCAGCGCCTTGCCGAAGCGGTCCGGACGGTATCCCGGAACGAACAGGATCGAACGGCAGCCAAGCCGCGCATGGGAATGCCCGGGCCCCCCCGCCCCTTCCGTTGCGCGTGCTCCGTCGTTCATCGCGCGCGGCCCTTAGAACGACCTCGGCATCCCCAGCACATGTGTCGCCACATGGCTGAGCACGAGGTTGTTGGCGACCGGCGCGATCAGATACAGGCGCGCCTCGCGGAACTTGCGCTCGATCCCGTATTCGGCCGCCATCCCCCAGCCGCCGAAGGCGTCCATGGCCGCGTTGGCCGCTTTCCAGGCCGCGCGCGAGGCGAGGTACTTGGCCATGTTGGGGCCGTCCCCGCGGGTCTCGCCCGCGTCGAAGGCCCGGGCCGCCTCGTCCCGCATCGCGGCTGCGGCGCGCACGTCCATGTAGGCGTCGGCGATCGGGAACTGCACGCCCTGGTTGGCGCCGATGGGCCGGTCGAAGACGCGCCGGGAGCGGGCGTATTCGGATGCGCGATCCACGAAATAGAGCCCGTCCCCCACCGACTCCGAAGCCAGCAGAATACGCTCCGCGTTCATCCCCGACATGATGTAGCGGAAGCCCCGGCCCTCCTCGCCGATGCGATTCCCGGCCGGCACCTCGATGCCATCGAAGAAGACTTCGCAGCTCTCATGGTTGATCATGGTGTCGATGGGTTTCACCCTCATCGCGTCGCCGGCATCGCGCAGGTCCACGATGAACACCGAGAGGCCGCCGGTTCGCTTCTCCACTTCGTCCAGCGGTGTGGTGCGCGCAAGCAGGATCATGAGATCGGACTGGCGCACGCGCGAGATGAAGACCTTCTGTCCCGTGACGACATACCGGCGCCCCCGCCTCTCGGCGAACGTGCGGATGCGGGTGGTGTCGGAGCCGGCGTCCGGCTCGGTCACGGCGAAGGCCTGCAGGCGGAGTTCGCCGGAGGCGATCGCGGGGAGGTAGCGGCGCTTCTGCTCCTCCGAGCCGTGCCGGAGCACGGTGCCCATCGTATACATCTGCGCGTGACAGGCAGCGGAGTTCGCGCCGGAACGATTGATCTCCTCCAGGATGACGCTGGCTTCCCGGATGCCGAGCCCCATCCCGCCGTACTCCTCGGGGATCAGGCACGCCAGATAGCCCGCTTCGGTGAGCGCGTCGACGAACTCGTGGGGGTAGGCACGGGCTTCGTCGCTTGCGCGCCAGTAGTCGTTGTCGAAGCGGGCGCAGAGCGACCGGACGCCGGCCCGCAGCTCATCGTGGAGGGACGACATCAGTCACTCACCGTGTCACCGTCCCATCGAATGCATGTCTCGCCCGCCCACGACGTGCTTGATCACGCGTCCACCCTGCATCACGAAGAGCACATTCTTCGTCATCTCGATATCGTCGAGCGGGTTGCCCGGGACGGCGATGACGTCGGCGAGCATGCCCGCGGACAGGCGGCCCCGGTCGGGTGTGTCCAGCAGATCGGCGGCGTGGATGGTTGCGCTGCGGAGCGCGTCCAGCTCGCTCATCCCCATCTGCACGTAGACCGCGAACTCACCCGCGTTCTCGCCGTGCGGCAGCACCGCCGCGTCCGTCCCGAAGGCGATGGGCACGCCGCGCTCGATGGCGCGCCCGAGGCTTTCGCGCGCCAGCGGCATGATTTCCTCGGCCTTGGCGCGCACCAGCGGCGGCAACTGGTCCAGGTCGATGCGGTCGACCAGATGGCTCGTCGGTACCAGGTAGGTTCCCTTCTCGATCATCAGGTCCATGATCTCGTCTGTAAGGATCGACCCGTGCTCGATCGACGCCACGCCGGCCTGGACCGCGGCCAGAATGCCCTCCGGGCCGTGCGCGTGCGCGGCCACCTTCATGCCGTGGCGGGCGGCCTCCTCCACCATGGCGGTCAGCTCCTCCAGCGTGTACTGCTGCGCGCCGACCGGGCCCTCCATCGACAGAACGCCCGCAGTCGCGCAGGTCTTGATCACCTGGGCGCCGTGCTTGATCTGGTAGCGGACCGCCTCCACCACCTCCCAGGGCCCGTCCGCGATGCCCTCTTCCGGGCCGCCCTCGCGGATGCCGGGCGCGTATCCCGTCACATCGCAGTGGCCGCCGGTGATGCCCAGGGAGTTGCGCGAAGGGATGACGCGGGGCGCGACGATGTCGCCACGCTCGACCGCCCTGCCGAGCTCGACGGTTACGTCGCCGCCGAAGTCGCGCACGGTGGTGAAGCCCGCGCGCAGGGTGATGCCCCCGTACTTGACGGCGTTGAAGGCTTCGTAGGCCTCAGTGCGGGTCACGGCATCGGTGAAGGAGGTGGCGCTGATCTCCCCGCCCAGGTGCGTGTGCGTGTCGATGAAGCCGGGCAGCAGCGTGACGTCGCCCAGGTCCATGTCGTGCATGACATCCGGGACGGACGCGGGATTCACCGCGGTGATGAGCCCGTTCTCGACGACGACCACAGCGTCCGCGTGCATCTCGCCGGTCTCGACGTCGAGCAGGCGCGAGGCGCGCAGGACCGTGGGGCCCGAGTACATGCCCATGGGCTCCTGGGCGTCGAGGGGCGCGGGCACAACGATGTTCGTGAGGGCAGGAATCGCCAGGGCGAGCATCGCGGCCGCGATGACCAGGGTCGCGCGGCCGCGAACAGGGCTGTCAGTGTTCGCCGAAAGCGAGCGGAAGCTACCGATACAGCATTTCATGGAGGCGCCCTGGCTAACAGTACGGTTGACGCGGGCTTGTGCGGAACCGGAATTGATCCGATCCGGGTACTGGGCGCAAGCGATCCCGGCGCACGGAAGAGCCGCGGTCTGGGCCTACTTCCAGCCGCCGAGATCGGAGAGCAACTTGAGCGATGGAGTGGACGCCCCCTCCCGGCGGCATCCAATGTGCCAAGATGGTACTGGGCCTCGCCGGGGGTGGGCTGGCTGGTTCGCCGCGCTGGGCGTGCGGGTGGAGCGCGTGATGACGGACAACGCGGCGGCTACGTCTCGCACCCCTTCGCCGGTAGCTCCGAGGGGCTGGGGTTAGTGTCAATGGGCATCGAAAATGTCAGGGTATTGGGCATTGAAGATGTCAGGGTCCGAGCGCTGCTCCGCGGAGGGAGCGGAGCGACCGGAGCGGGGCAGCGGGCCGGTAGCGAGGTCGTCATGAGGGGCTCTCTTTCGAGGCAGGCGATTCGGCGTCCACTCGGCTCGCGAGGGGGTGGATCGCCTTGGAGAGTTCGGCGTGGCGGCGCATCCGGTAGCTGTTGCCCCGGATGTTGACGATATGGCAGCGGTGGAGCAGTCGGTCGAGGAGCGCTGCGGCCATGACCTCGTCGCCGAGGATGCGGCCCCACTCCTCGAAGCCCTTGTTGGAGGTGAGCACGGTCGAGCCGTTGCCGTAGCGCCGGTTGACGAGTTGGAAGAAGAGGACCGCGCCGCTCTGGGTCACCGGCAGGTAGCCGATCTCGTCGACGATGAGGAGTGCCGGGTGGGTGAGGATCTTCAGGCGGCGGTCGAGCCGGCCGGCGGCCTTGGCCTCCTCGAGGGAGTCGACGAGGTCGGTCAGGGTGCCGAAGTAGATCTTGCGGCCGCTCTCAGCCGCCGTGATCGCCAGGCTGATCGCGAGGTGCGTCTTGCCCACGCCGGGCGGGCCGAGGAAGACGACGTTCTCCCGGCGCTCGACGAAGCCGAGTTCGTGCAGCGCGTCGATCTGCTCGCGCTTGATCGACGGCTGGAAGGCGAAGTCGAAGGCCGCCAGCGTCTTCACGTACGGCAGGCGGCTGGAGCGCATGGCGGCTTCGAGGCGCCGGCCGTTGCGGAGCTCGATCTGGGCGGCCAGGAGCCGCTCGATCGCCTCGGCCGCGGTCGTGCCTCCCCCGTCCACCCCGGCGAGCACGCCGTCCAGCGCCTCCAGCGCGCCGGGCATCTTGAGGTCGGCGAGCTGGGCCGCGATCCGCTCCCTGCGCGATGGCGGCCTCACCGCACGCCTCCCGCGATCCGGCCGTACTCGGCCAGCGGACGGCGCTCGACCTCGACGAACCGGGAGTCCGCCGCCGCTTCGTTCCGCTCCTTCGAGGGCTCGGGGCGCAGCGGCGTCACGGGCCGGTAAGGCCAGCGGGCCAAGGGCTTTAGGTGCGGCCTCTCCGCCTCGAACCGGTCCACGGGCCGCTCCTTCAGCGTGCCGTGGACGCGGACGTTGGCCACCCTGCCGAGCCACCCCAGCACCCGGGCGTTCAGATCGTCGTCCGACACGAAGTCCCGTCCGTAGAAGAAGCTCCGCCGGATGTAGCTGACCGGCCGTTCCACCTTCCCCTTCGTCTGCGCCCGGTACGGCCGGCACGCCCGGATCCGGAAGCCCCAGTGGTGGGCGAAGCGCAGGAACTCCGTGTTCTCCATCAGCCGCCCGCCGACCTCCCGGTTGTCCTCCACGATGACGGCCTTCATCTGGTCGAACAGCAGCTCCGAGGGCACGCCCCCGAAGTACCGGAACGCCGACTCCAGGCCCTCCATCACCACGGCCATCGTCTGCCGCTCGTAGTACCGGACCCACATCAGCCGCGAGTAGCCCAGAACCACGACCAGCGCGTGCCGCTTCCCCCACGGCGTCTTGAACTCCGCGAAGTCCACCTGCCCCTGGTGCCCCGGAGGGGTCTCGAAGCGCCTGACCGGCTCCGGCTCCGGCAGCGGCCGGACCTCCCGCACATGCCGCTTCACCTGGTCGTAGCCGCCCTCGTAGCCCGCCTTCCGGATCTCCTCGAACAGCCGCACAGCGCTGAGATCCGGATACCGGGCCAGACGGGTCTCGATGATCTCCTTGTAGGGATCGAGCCGCGAAGGCCGGGGCCGCCTCGGCCCGTATCGGACCGGCCCGTCGTCCAGCTCCCGGTCCAGCTGCCCCGCCGCGATCCAGCGGTACACCGTCCGCTCGCTGACCCCGCAACGCCGCGCCACCGCGGCCTTGCTCAGTCCCTGTTCCAGATAGTGCCGCAACAACACCCGCGTCTCTCTTCCGATCATCACGTCTCCTTCGTTCAATGGAGACGCGATGGTAGCCAACCCGTTCTCGGCCCTTGCCCGCCTTCGCCCAACATCCCATGGCCGAACCCCCGCCACCGGGCTCAACCCTGACATTTTCAATGCCCACGATCCCGTAATTTGACGTGCCCGGTAACACCAGGGGCCCGTGCCCGCCGTGTTGATCGCCGCGACGCGATAATGACGGGTGGTGCCCGGGCTGAGGCGGGTGTGGGTGTATGAGGTGGCTCTGTGATTCCCCACGAGCAGCGTCCACCCGCGGGTTCCGATTCCGGTCTCCGACCACTCGATGCGGTAGCCGGTGATCGGGGCTGAACCGCTGGAGGAGGGGGCGGTCCAGCTCAACTCGATGGTCGACGTCCCCCCGGGGGCCGCCGTCAATCGTGACGGCGCGTCCGGGACGCGCTCCTCCTCCTCCGTCGTGGCGCGAGCGACGCCGGAGGGCGCTCCCGTGTCGTAGGAGTTGATCGCCGAGATCCTGTAGTGGCGCGTGCTGCCCGCGGTGAGGCCCGTGTGGCGGTACCGGGTCGCGGTGCTCCGGGTGTTCGATACCCGGTTCGACCAGGTGGCGCCACCGTCTGTCGACACCTCGATCAAGTACCCGATGATCGCGCTGCTGCCTCTGTCCAGCGGCTCATCCCAGTCCAGGTCGATCGCCGTGGCGCCGGAGGCCGTCGCCGTGAGGTTCCGCGGCCGACCGGGCACCTCCCCTTCGGCGGTCTCGTTCACCACGGACAACGCGCCGATGTCAGGCGCGAGATTGCCGGCCTCGTCCCTGAGCGCGCGGGTGCCCGCGTCGGCGTCGTAGTCCAGCTCGACGTCGTCGCCGGCGCGCACCGCGCGCGCCAGCGTCAGGATCACCGCCGACCCATCGACAACGACCCCCGACACCCTTTCGACGTCGCGGCCGCCGTTCCGCGTCACGAACACGTCGAAGTTCCTGGTAGGCGGGACGGTGCTCTCATCCAGGTCCTCGCTGAAGGTGACGGTGAGCTCCCTGCCGTCCACTTCGGCATTGAGGTGCCTAGGCGCCCGGGTGTCCGCGTGGAACGTGTACACATCCCCGTTGTTGCCCTCGCCATCGTCGTTGTGTGCCACGTTCCCGTTGATGGTCACGATGACCTGGGCCTCGTGGTTGGGCCACGTGTTCATCGTGACGAAGTAGCGCCTGGCGGGGCCGGTGGTAGGCGTAAAGGAGTTGCCATCCTTCGTCGCCCCAAAGACCTGGACGTCGTCGACCGTGAAACCCGTCACTTCCTGCGAAAAAAGGATCTCGAGACGGAATTCCTCCTGCCTGAAACCGGTCCAATCATGCGTCATCCTGCTGATCCGGGGACGGACGGCCGCGTCCGTCGTGCCGGTTCCCGCGACCGGTCTGACCACCTTGTCGTCCGAACCTCCTGGAGACACCTCCTCGGCACGCGCGGCGGCGGGAGGAACCATAGACCCGCAGATCACGGCGACCGCCAAGACCGCACGGGCTGCCACATCAAGCTGTTTCGGGATCATCGTGCTGCCTCTTTTCGAGTGGTCGGTTCCCGGTGTGGAAGGGGTTCACTGGGCTTCGTGCGCGCCGCACTTCGGATTCCGGCTGCGCCGCCGCCTCCTCGGTCGCACAGATCGCCGTGCCCGCGTGGCCTGCTTCCTTCGCTTTGGGGTTTCTCGTTCTTCGTCGGTAGCCACTTCTTCATGGCGCAATCGACTGTTTGAGATGCTCCCCGGGAGGCGCTTCGGTGTGTGTGTCTTCGATGGGAACAACTGGCCCCCGCCCGGCGGACCGGGCGGGGGCCGTCTTCACTGCTGCCGGGGATTAGCCCGGGTTGAGATTAGGAAGAGGAGGGCACAGTAAAGGTTCTGGTCACGGAGCTACTGTTCAACACGTCAGCACCCACCGTGAGCACCGTACGAACCTGAACCGTGTAACTCCTGTTCTCCACCAAGGTCGCCCCGGTGACTGTATGGGGCGAGACTTGCGCACCCCATTGCACATCCCACTCAGCGTCTGTCGTGGTGGGATCATTGGCTTCACTGGTCGGTGTGTAGCGGACCTGGTAGGTGATGTTACTGGTGGCATCGCCGTCAGTCCCGTCAATCGTGCCCAAGCTCGACGGTGTTTCCCAACTCACCTCGAAGCCACCGGTCGATACATCGCTTACAGTGACATCGGCCGGCATACCCGGTGCCACGTCATCGTCGGTGACGGTCAGATAGACGCTTGCAGGCTGACTGGCTTCCGGCACCTCGATCTCAGCGTTGGTGCCGTCGCCATCATGGTCCCAAGCAGTCGTTCCGCGCACGGTCACCACCGTGTTGACAACATCGTCGTCGTCGTCTGCGGTGATCGTGACTGTACCCGTGCTTGTTCTTGCACCAGCCGCGATTGTCAGATCAGCGTTAGCAGCACTCACCGTCGCATTAGTGACGTCGTCACCGCCGCCAAGCACGCCATCCGGGCCGAAGTCGGAGACAGCAGTCACCGTAATCGTGACATCCCTCGGGAACGTTATCCCGCTGGTGCTCAAGCTTGCGGTCACGGTGGTGACGTTGCCAGTGCCCGACTCGTCAATCGACGTGGGGGTCAGCTTAAGTGCGATCTTGCCGTACGCGAGGTCGTCGTCCTCGATCAAGAGCTTGGCGGACTTGACCTCCATGTTGGTGATCCTGGGCGACATGGATCCTGACACCGTTACGGCCCGCTTGTAGTCATCGTCCTCATCGCCTGGGTTATACGCGTTGTCATCGTTGATCGCCGTGATCGTCACGGGGGGTCCGGAACTGCTCGTCTCGCCCTCCCGGATGGTCAGTGTCTTGTTGGAGCTGAGCTTGACCTCACTCGGATCGCTGACAGCGACCGTCACGTAGAACTCGCTGGGCGCCGGATCCTCGAGCGTCGCGGTTACCGTGCTCGTACCGCCAGCTTCGGAGATACTGGCCGGGTCCAGCTTCAGCGTCACGACCACATTGTCGCTCGACGTCACGGTGACCGTGACTTCTCCTTCCGCTGTGGTACTAGTGCCAACGTCATCGCCGGCGCTCGTTACCTCGACATCCAACGTGTACTTGTTGTTGGCTGCGACCTTGCTGTGGGACGGAGGTGATCCTACCCACCGCAGTGCGCCGTCACCGGTGACGTGGAGGCGGTTGTTCGACCCGGCCCAGGTGAATGTCGCCTCATCATCGTCGTCGTCCACCGCCTTCATGTCGCCGATCT
Organism: Longimicrobiales bacterium; assembly: GCA_965208255.1. Taxonomy (GTDB): domain Bacteria; phylum Gemmatimonadota; class Gemmatimonadetes; order Longimicrobiales; family Gaopeijiaceae; genus BD2-11. Next base: position 3,627,978 of record OZ242324.1, on the reverse strand, counting down.
TCGACCCTGTCTTCTCTTCGTAGCTGAAGCTGGTCGTGGTGATTCTCGGAGGCCGGCCGCCTTCCGCTATCTCCGCCGCGATGTTGAAGGGATAGTCCTCGCCGGGCCTGAGGTTGATCGTCAGCGCTGTGCTCACATTACCCGGATACGAGTAGCTGTATCCCGCGCTCACAGCCGTGACCGTGTAGCTGCCGTACGGCACGCTGATGCTGAAGGCGCCGGCACTATTGGTGACGTCGGAATACGGCTTCTCTCTCGTCCCCTGCGCTTCGACCTTGACGTTCGCCTGGGGCTTGCCATCCACCGTCACCCTGCCGAGGATCGTGGCGTATTCGAAGCCGGTGAAGTTGGGTCCGGGGAACGAGCCGGCCCTGGCCTGTTGCGTGTACTCGCCGGGCTGGAACGACATGCCGTCCATGGATGCCGACAGGGTAACGTCCGCGCCGTTGGCTTCCACCATCACTTCGTACGTGCCGTCGGCTCCCGTCTTGTAGATGTCATCCGTACTGCTGCCCTTCGACTTCGCGTTCGGGTTGAGCAAGTCCGAGCCGTCCACCGTGATCTCCACACCCGAAAGCGCTCCGCCGCCGGCCGCCGTGACGGTGCCGGTGAACGTGGCCGCTGAGCCGGAGCCCGTGACGGTCAGGTCGTACTCCGCCGGGCTGTTCGCCTCGAAATCGGGAACCTTGTGGGATTCGGTTGCCGAGGAGTACGTCTTCGAGGCGTACCCCGCCCCGGAAAGCTTCACTTCGATGGCCGCCTTGGGCGACTTTTGCTTGCTGAAGCCCTCGACGACGTAGCGACCGAATTCGTCGGTCGGGTCCGACGCGTCCACGCCGTTCACGCTGACGGTCACGCCTTCCGCGGGCACGCCGTCCTGGTTCTCCACGATCCCGTAGAGGAAGCCTGTCGTCGGCGTCACGTCGATGTTGAGGTGGTCGTCGCCCGTGAGTGTGGTCGCGAGCAGGAACTCCTCGGGCAGCTCGTCGCCGTCCATGCCGGCCGACGCCATCCAGTCGTCCGGAACACCGACGGAGTAGGCGCCATCTGCCATGCTGCCGAAGTCCAACTCGTCCTCGCCCTCGGCGGCCTCGCCTTCGAGGTTCTTGTCAGCGACCGGCGTCATGGAGACCGTGATCCCGGCATCCTTGACTACCGTGTCCTCTGACTTGAAGCCGTCGTCGCTGTCCATCTCGCGGACGTTCTTCCACGCCTGTCCGTCCACCGTGTAGGTCCTGATGAAGCCGAACGACCCGCACCCGCTGCCGGCCTGCATCGGACAGAGCTCGACCGTGTGGTGGTAGCCGCCCAGCTCGCCGAACACGCTGCTTGTATTCGGGATGCCGTTGTCGTCGAAATCCTCGTAGGTGGCAAGCTGGTCGGAGCCGTGAATGATGACGTTCTCGCCCGCCGCATTCGCCGTGACGATGACGTCCAGGCTGGACGGCAGGTGCGCGAACGTGTACACGCCGTCCTTGTCGCTCGTGTTCTCGGCCGCGTCCCAGTCCTCGCTCGAAATCGCGCGAGTCCGGGTGCCGGACCCGGCTTGACGGACCTCGACGTCGAGCACTCCGGACATCATCTCGTCGTCGCCCAGCGCAGTGCCGGTGAAGCCTTCCACCTGGTCTTTCTCGTGGTACACGTAGACCATGAGCGTCTGGGTCGCGAAGCTGGCCTCGATCGCAACGTCCTGCGCGCCGGCCAGCGAAAGCCCGTCATGCTCGTACGGCACCGCTTCCGCCGCGATCATCTCGCCGTTGTCCAGGTCGTCGTCCTGCTCTTCGGCGACCGCGAACGTGAAGGTTGCCGGCAGGTCGGCGTACTCGACCTGGCTCTCGAACGATGCCGTACCGTCGTCGCCCAGCGCCTCCGGCGCGCCTTCGGCTGCTTCGTCGCCGCTCATCACCTCGATGGCCCAGCCGCCGAGCTCGACTCCGCCGCCGCGGGACGTCTCGACCGTCGTGCCGGTGACGTTCACCTCGACGTTCAGGTTGACGATGTCGGCCTCGTTGGAGGCCGCGTGCATGTTGGACTGCGGATTCCACGTCACGGCCTGCGATCCCTCGGCGGCCACATGGTAGTCGGCCGCGGAGACCTGCGCGTAGACCATGTTACCGCTGGTATCGTCACGATCGACCCTGATCATCGCCGAGCCGTCCGCGCCGGTCTCGCCGCTGCCGACCTTGGTCTCACCGGCCGCGTCCGAGTAGAGGTCCACTGTGGCGCCTTCGAGCGCCGGACCGTCGTCGTCGCCGTGCTTCAGCGCGACGCTGAAGTTGACCCTCGTGTGCGTGATGTCGAACGGAACGGCTTGCGTCTTGGTCTCGCCGACATCGAGGGCGAAGGCGTAGCCCGTCCCCGGTCCGCCGTACTCGACGTCGTTGGCCGCGAGCGCCGCTCTCACCGTGGCGTCGATCGGCACGACCAGCTGGTACGAGCCGGCGCGCAGACCTGAGAACATGAAGCTGCCATCCGGGCCCGTCGCGCTCAGCCGCTGGTCATTGACCCCGGGGCCCACCAGTGCAACCGGTATGCCGGCGTGCGCGAGCGGATACTCGCCTTCGTCGTGCATGTCGTTATTGTCAAGTTCGTCGATGAACAGCATCCCCGAGACGCTCGCCGTGGTGGCGTGCGCGCCCTCGAAGTTCACGATCGCCGACTCGTCGTCGCCGACCGTCCTGTCCGTGCTCATCGAGCCGAACACGTAGGCCGCGCTCTCGACCGCGATCGAGACCGTGTAGTCGCCGGCCGCCAGGCCCGCGAACGCGTACTGACCGCCCGCGTCGGTCGTCGTGGTGTCGTCAGCCGCGCCCGAAAGCGTGACCGCGACGCCCTCGAGACCCATGCCCTCGACGCTCACCCGGCCGCTGATGCCCGAGGTGCGGAGCAGGACGCCCGTGAACGAAACCGTTCCGGTCTCATCCAGGTCCACGCTCACGTCCTGCGACGTGGCCGCGAACTCGTAGTCCCGCGGGTCGAAGTCCGCGATCGAGACCGTGTAGTCGCCGGGGCGCAGTTCGTCGAACCGGTACATGCCGTCGGCGTCGGTCATCGAGGTGTAGCTCTCGTCGGCGGGTCCGCCGGACAGGGTGACCGTCACCCCGGCAAGGCCCTCGCCTTCGATGATCACCTGGCCCTCGACCGCCGAGGTGCGGATGTAGTGGCCCGTGAAGTCGGCCTGGCCCACATCGCCCACGTCAACTTCGATCTCGACGCTCACCGTCTCGAAGGAGACGTCCTCGGGGAAGTCCGAGATCGTGACCGTGTAGGTGCCGGCGCGGAGCCCGGTGAAGGCGAAGCCGCCGGTTTCGTCGGTCTCCATGGTCTCGCCCATGGCAAACTCGCCGCCGAGCGTGACCGTCACGCCCGCCAGCGTCTCGGGCTGGCCGTCGCCGCCGCTCATCATGGCGTCGGCCGCAACCACGTTGCCGACCACCGCGGAGGAGCGGATGTACTCGCCGGCAAAGGTAAGTTGGACGTTCTGACCATCGGTCGCGATGGTCGCGGACTGCGTCACCTCGGCGAACGTCGCATCCTCGGGGAAGCCGCTGATGGTGACCGTGTAGGTCCCGGCTTCCACGCCCGAGAAGGCGAAGTTCCCACCCGAGCCCGTCGTGGTGGTCGCACCAGACGAGAGGGTGGCGGTGATGCCGCTGGCGGCCGTGCCTTCAATCGTCACCGCCCCGGAGATCGTTCCTACGGGGGTCGGCGGCGGGGGCGGTTCCACCGGCGGTGGAGTGCCCTCGTCGCAGGCGGTGAAGGCCAGGGCCATCAGCGTTGCTGTGGCGAAGAGCTTGAGTCGATTCATGGAATCTCCTGGGTGGTGGAAAGGAAAACCGGCCTGGAAGTGGCTGGACAGAGTCACGTGCCCTCGGATAGGCAAAGGTGATGCCAATTTCGGAACCTTCATATTTCGTAAGCAGTTACGGACTATCACCCTGCTCCACGGCAGGGGCTCATCGGCTAAATTCCACGGATTGTTGAGGTCGACCACTGTTTTCTGAATGCGACTAAATCGACAGATAGTCAACGATGTCGTGCTGCTATCACGAAACAGTCCCGCAACTGTCACGCGTCCCCTGCCGCCAACACTACCAGGTTTCCCCCTCGTCACATACGACAATAACGACGTATTATAAATCGAAACGCGACCTTGTCCCGGCTCCTGATTGACAATGCGACCGATCGTACCATACTGGTGTGGCAAGACTCATTCCAGCAGGGATTGGGTGCCTGGGTCGACCCGGCGCCTTGTCAAGGTGGGATCGCACGGATGGAATCGGACCGACTGGCCTACATGCTGTACTGCAAGGACGGCGAGCGTGGAGACCGCCTGGAGCGGGTGCTCGCCGGTGTCGCCGTTGAGCGAGTGAATTCAAGAGAAACACTCCTGGCGCCTCCCACGAGCATCTGCGCGACGGTATACGCAACTGCGACCTGCTCCGATGGCGAAGTCGAATGGCTGCGATCGGCCTTCGGGCCTCTGAGTCCGCCATGCGTCGTGGTGGCGGACCTCAACGTGGACTGCCTGCGACGATTGTATCCACTCCGCTCCGGCAGCCTGAAGATCGTGTGGGCCGACGAGGCCAAAGGCCGCCTCGGCGAAATCCTCCAGGAGTTTGGGAGGGTGAGTTGGGGTCCGATGTGGCGTCTCGGTCTCAGGCTGGTCTCCGAGCATTCCTTCAGACCGTTCGTCAGGGAGACGATCATCCGGGCGTGTCGCCTGCGCAGAGATCCCGCCGGCGCTCCGTTTGTCCCGGAGAACTCCGTCGGTCAGTTGGCGCGCGCGATCGGGGTAGCCGAGTCGACGTTGCGGATCTACTGGAAGGAGGAAGTTCCGCTCCGGTGCAGCGTTAAGGAATTCCTGAGCTGGTCCGTCACCCTCTGGGTGGTGCGCGCCCGCGCGAGACACGGCTGGACCGCCATCGCCAAACAGGTGGGCCTGAAGCGCCGCACGCTGGAGAGAAGCTTCATTCGGATGGCAGGATGTACGCTCGCGGAGGCGGCCGAGGATCCGGAGCGGATCGTCCGCCGATTCAATGAGTGGGTCGACTCGGTGTGGGATCCCCATTCCGGCAACACACCCGGGCCGTACGATCCGGTTGCGGAGCCGGCACCCTTCGAGCCGATGCCGAAACGGTGACTGGATCAGCTTCCCGGCGCTACGTCGGCTGGCGCTGCAGGCTCTACCCGAATGCCTCGCAGGACGCGGCGTTGCTGCGGTGCCGCAACGGCCTGCGCGAACTCTCCAACGCCCTGCTCGCCGCCTCTCGACTCAGGTACGGCGAAACCGGACGGCGCCTGTCCCTGACCGAGATGCGCGCCTTCGTGCGCGAGTGGCAGCGGCAGCCGGAGCACCGGGAGTTCCCCGCCAGCGCCACCTACCGCGTCGCCGCCGATCTCGACCGGGCGTTCCGCACCTGGTTCAGGAAGCCCGGCAGACGCGGGCGAAGCGGGTTCCCCCGGCTGAAGGCCATCGGGAGAGAGCCCGCCATCTACTTCAGCAACCAGGGCATCCGCTTCGAGGGCAACGGGGTGTGGCTGCCCAAACTCGGCTCGGTGCGCTGGAAGGGTGGGAGGCTGCCCCGGGGAAGGCTGTCGGGGCCGCCCGGACGCAAGACCCTCGGCCTGCTCTCGGGACGCGCCTGGCTGGACGCCGGAAACCGCTGGATGCTCTCGTGCCTGTTCGAGTGCGCGCTGCTCACCCCCGTCGAGCCGAGGACGGCCAGGGCCGCGGTCCGCCAGACCGGCGCTGAGATCAGGGTGTCGATCAACGGCGGGCCCGAGCAGGTGATCCGCGAGAGCAAGTCCCTGAGGACTGCGAGACGCCGCCTGGCGCGGCTTGAGCGCCAGCTGGCGCGCTGTCAATTCGGGTCGGAACGCCGCAAGCGCGCCCTCGCCCTCATGCGCAACCAGGCGCGCAAGGTCAGAAACCGCCTGGGAGATCTCCAGCATAAGACCACGACCGGCGTCGTGCACGACGCCCGCGAGATCCAGGTCGAGGGCGCCAGCAGCGAACTGCTGCGTCAGTTCGAGTACAAGGCGGAGTGGCACGGCCGCCGATTGAAGGTACGGCGAGGCCCGCCGAAACCGGGGATGGACGAGCCCCGACGCGCGCGGAGACCGGGGAGCCGGTCGCTGAAACGCGAATCGCGGACGCGAAGGCCGAAAGCTCTGTAGCCGTCTGCGAAGGCCGGAACGAATCAGGGGGCGTGCGGAGGCCTGTCTGTCCTGGCGCAAGAGGCATGGGTACACGCTCACCCCAACTGTCGAGATGGGAGGCGGCGGCGGTGGGTAGTCGGTTCATGGCCGGCCAGTCCGGGCTCGAGATGATTGTGCCGGACGAAAGTGTTGTGGTAAGGCCTCAAGGAGGGGGCAGCACCCATGACGGAAAGGCAACCCACGGATCACCGGAACGATTACCGGTTCATCGAGCTCACGCTGGGACGGTACGACTACCACAACCTGGCCAAGATGGAGAAGACGCCGGTCAAGAAGGAGCTGATGGAGGCCACCGGCCTCTCGCGCGCGCAGATCACGCGGCTGATCCGGCAGCATCGCGAGACCGGCCAGCTCATAGACCGAAGGATATGGAAAGAGGGATGAATGAGGACGGGTGCGGTCAGCGTCGACAACACCTGGAGCCAAACCGAACTGTCCAGCGGATGCCGGCCGTGCTCGCCCTCCACCCCTGACCCCCAGGAATCGTACGCTTCGGCGCGGCGTTGGTGCCGAGGGCAAGAGCGAGGTGGACGCCCGCAACAACTTGGCGGAGCGGGAAGCGCCCTCCCGTCGAGCCAACAGGAGGCAGCCGTGAGCGAAGAGCAGTTCCAGCGACTCATCGCGCAATTCGACCAGGTGAACATCCAGCTCGAACAGATCCTCGCCCGCTTGGGCTTGGCGGAGGAACGTTTGACGCTGTTCGACGCCGACATGGATTGCGTCAAACGCGACATCAGCGACGTGAAGGCGGCCGTGCTGCTCTAACTGTTACCGGGCACGTCAAATTACGGGATCGTGGGCATTGAAAATGTCAGGGTTGAGCCCGGTGGCGGGGGTTCGGCCATGGGATGTTGGGCGAAGGCGGGCAAGGGCCGAGAACGGGTTGGCTACCATCGCGTCTCCATTGAACGAAGGAGACGTGATGATCGGAAGAGAGACGCGGGTGTTGTTGCGGCACTATCTGGAACAGGGACTGAGCAAGGCCGCGGTGGCGCGGCGTTGCGGGGTCAGCGAGCGGACGGTGTACCGCTGGATCGCGGCGGGGCAGCTGGACCGGGAGCTGGACGACGGGCCGGTCCGATACGGGCCGAGGCGGCCCCGGCCTTCGCGGCTCGATCCCTACAAGGAGATCATCGAGACCCGTCTGGCCCGGTATCCGGATCTCAGCGCTGTGCGGCTGTTCGAGGAGATCCGGAAGGCGGGCTACGAGGGCGGCTACGACCAGGTGAAGCGGCATGTGCGGGAGGTCCGGCCGCTGCCGGAGCCGGAGCCGGTCAGGCGCTTCGAGACCCCTCCGGGGCACCAGGGGCAGGTGGACTTCGCGGAGTTCAAGACGCCGTGGGGGAAGCGGCACGCGCTGGTCGTGGTTCTGGGCTACTCGCGGCTGATGTGGGTCCGGTACTACGAGCGGCAGACGATGGCCGTGGTGATGGAGGGCCTGGAGTCGGCGTTCCGGTACTTCGGGGGCGTGCCCTCGGAGCTGCTGTTCGACCAGATGAAGGCCGTCATCGTGGAGGACAACCGGGAGGTCGGCGGGCGGCTGATGGAGAACACGGAGTTCCTGCGCTTCGCCCACCACTGGGGCTTCCGGATCCGGGCGTGCCGGCCGTACCGGGCGCAGACGAAGGGGAAGGTGGAACGGCCGGTCAGCTACATCCGGCGGAGCTTCTTCTACGGACGGGACTTCGTGTCGGACGACGATCTGAACGCCCGGGTGCTGGGGTGGCTCGGCAGGGTGGCCAACGTCCGCGTCCACGGCACGCTGAAGGAGCGGCCCGTGGACCGGTTCGAGGCGGAGAGGCCGCACCTAAAGCCCTTGGCCCGCTGGCCTTACCGGCCCGTGACGCCGCTGCGCCCCGAGCCCTCGAAGGAGCGGAACGAAGCGGCGGCGGACTCCCGGTTCGTCGAGGTCGAGCGCCGTCCGCTGGCCGAGTACGGCCGGATCGCGGGAGGCGTGCGGTGAGGCCGCCATCGCGCAGGGAGCGGATCGCGGCCCAGCTCGCCGACCTCAAGATGCCCGGCGCGCTGGAGGCGCTGGACGGCGTGCTCGCCGGGGTGGACGGGGGAGGCACGACCGCGGCCGAGGCGATCGAGCGGCTCCTGGCCGCCCAGATCGAGCTCCGCAACGGCCGGCGCCTCGAAGCCGCCATGCGCTCCAGCCGCCTGCCGTACGTGAAGACGCTGGCGGCCTTCGACTTCGCCTTCCAGCCGTCGATCAAGCGCGAGCAGATCGACGCGCTGCACGAACTCGGCTTCGTCGAGCGCCGGGAGAACGTCGTCTTCCTCGGCCCGCCCGGCGTGGGCAAGACGCACCTCGCGATCAGCCTGGCGATCACGGCGGCTGAGAGCGGCCGCAAGATCTACTTCGGCACCCTGACCGACCTCGTCGACTCCCTCGAGGAGGCCAAGGCCGCCGGCCGGCTCGACCGCCGCCTGAAGATCCTCACCCACCCGGCACTCCTCATCGTCGACGAGATCGGCTACCTGCCGGTGACCCAGAGCGGCGCGGTCCTCTTCTTCCAACTCGTCAACCGGCGCTACGGCAACGGCTCGACCGTGCTCACCTCCAACAAGGGCTTCGAGGAGTGGGGCCGCATCCTCGGCGACGAGGTCATGGCCGCAGCGCTCCTCGACCGACTGCTCCACCGCTGCCATATCGTCAACATCCGGGGCAACAGCTACCGGATGCGCCGCCACGCCGAACTCTCCAAGGCGATCCACCCCCTCGCGAGCCGAGTGGACGCCGAATCGCCTGCCTCGAAAGAGAGCCCCTCATGACGACCTCGCTACCGGCCCGCTGCCCCGCTCCGGTCGCTCCGCTCCCTCCGCGGAGCAGCGCTCGGACCCTGACATCTTCAATGCCCAATACCCTGACATTTTCGATGCCCATTGACACCTGGTCGAGCGTCGCCCATGCGACCACCGAAGTCACGGTGCCGGGCGCGCCCACGAGCCTCACGGCGATTGCGCCCGTTGTGGGGGGGAGCGACCGTATCCTCCTCACCTGGAGGGCCCCGGCCTCGAACGGCGGGAGTCCGATTACCGCCTACCGGATCCAGTGGCGTTCCACCGGTACCCCGGACTGGACCTTCCTCGTACCCGGCCCCACCGGCACGGCCACCACCTACCTGCACACCGATCTCGCCCCCAACACGACCCGGTTCTATCGGGTGGCCGCGCTCAACGCCCAGGGGCAGGGGAACTATTCGAACGCGGTCAGAGGCACCACCCGCGCCGCACCGCCCGGCCAGCCCCGGAACCTGCGCGCGCGGTCGACGGGACCGAACAGCATCACCCTCGCCTGGGACGCGCCGGCCAGCGACGGCGGGGAGCGAATCGCCGGCTACACCATTTGGCGCGGCCCCAAGGATGGCACGTTGATCCCGATCGTTCGAAACACGGGTTCGGCGGCGACCACCTTCACGGACACGACGGGCCTCCAGCCGGCCACCGCCTACGAGTACCAAGTGGCGGCGATCAACCGCGTGGGACCCGGCCAGCGGTCGTTCCCGACGAGCACGGAGACGTACGCCGGCACTCCCGAGGCACCAGTCGGGCTAACGGCCCGCGCGGTGGGCACCTCGCGCATCGACCTGTCGTGGAGTGCGCCCCGCAACACCGGCGGCGCCCCCATCCTTGGCTACCGGATCGAGGCCTCCGACGACGAGCGCAGGACCTGGCGGATCGTCCGCCGCAACACCAACTCGAAGGGGACGACGTTCTCCGACGTTAACCTCCAGCCCGCGACCACGCGGCACTACCGGGTCGCAGCGATCAACACCGCAGTGTTGACCGGGCCGTTCTCGAACTTCGCGCGCGCAACCACCGAGGCCACCGTGCCGGGCGCGCCCCGGAGTCTCGACGCGGACGCCGACGGCACCTCGCGGATCGAGCTTTCCTGGCTAGCGCCCACGAGAGACGGGGGCGCGAGCATCACCGGCTACCGGATCGAGGTCTCCGAAGACGGGGGCACCCGCTGGGATGACCTGGTGGCCAACTCGCGCAACACGCGCACGACCTACGTACACACGGGGCTGGAGCCGGCCACCAGGCGCCACTACCGCGTCTCGGCGATCAACCGGATCGGCGTGAGCCGGGCGTCGCGGGTGGCGAGCGCCATTACCGACGCGACCGTGCCCGATGCGCCCACCGGGCTGGTGGCCACCGCGGTCTCGCCCACCCGGATCGACCTGTTCTGGGCCGCGCCCGCCTACGACGGCGGTGCCGCCGTCACCGGCTACCGCGTCGAGGTGTCGGAGACCGGCGCCGGGTGGACGGACCTGGTGGTCAATACCGGGTCCAGGGCCACCACGTTCTCGCACACCGGCCTGCTGCCGGGGAGTAGGCGGCACTACCGCGTCTCGGCGATCAACCGGGTGGGGGCCGGCGCGCCGTCGGTGAGCGCATCGGCCGAGACCGACGATCCCGTCGGGCGGGCGGGACGGCTGAACACGCGCGTGCTGCCGCACGTGGCCGCGGCGATGACCTCGAGCACGGTCTCGGCGATCGCCCGCCGCGTGGACGCGGTGGCCAGCGGGACGGGCATGCAGCGGCGCGTGGAGACGAACGGACTCTCGTCGATGGCCGCGAGCCTGTCCGCGCCGGGGCCGGGCGGCCCCGGCATCGGCCAGAGTGACGGCGCCGGTCTCGCCGCCCTATTCGGCGGCACCTCGTTCCAGATGCCGTTCGGTGCTGACACGCCGCAGCAACAGTCGGCCACGGGCATGCAGCTCGGGAGCTGGGGTGCGGGCGAGTACCACTACATGGGCGAGCCCGGCGCGAGCGCTCTCGACTGGAAGGGCAACATGGTGAGCGCCCACGTCGGCGTGGACGCGCGGGTGGGGTCGGACATCCTGGCGGGTGTCGCGGGCTCGTACAACTCGGGCAGCTTCGACTTCACCGACAAGACCGGCGCCAGACCGGTTAAGGGCACCTACGGCACCACTATGACCAGCGCGCATCCCTACGTGGCATGGTTCCCCGGCGCGCGCGGAGCCTCGGTGTGGGGCTCGGCCGGGATCGGCCGGGGCGACATCGAGGTCGACGACGAGCGGGAGGGGCTCCGCACCAGCCCCGCCAGCACGCTGACGGGGGCGGGAGGCGCCAGCTACCAGCTGCTCACGCGCGGCGCGGGCGGCGTGCGCATCAAGGCCGAAGGATGGGGTGGCCAGGTCAAGGTCGAGGGCGGCGAGCAAATCGAGGCGGTCACGCTGAACATGCAGCGCGCCAAGCTGGCCCTCGAACTGACCCAGGGCTTCCGCACCGACACGGGTCACGAGATGGCGTTCGTGCTCGAGGGCGGGATGCGCCACGACAACGGGGACGGCATCAACGGCACCAGCGCCGAAGTTGGCGGTGGGCTCCGCTACACGAACTCCGGCCTGGGGCTGACCGCGGAGGGCCGCGGACGGTTCGTGATCTCGGCGCGCGACGGCTACGAGGAATGGGGCCTGGGCGGCATGCTCATGTTCGACCCGGCGGCACCGGGCCAGGGGTTGCAGGTCCGGGTAGCGCCCGCGTACGGCGACCACAGGAGCGGGGTGAGTCAGCTCTGGGAGCGCGGCGTTTCCGATGCAGTGGGCGGCCACGACCTGGGCATGGGTGCGAACGTGGACGGCGAGGTGGCCTACGGGATCGCCGGCTTCCAGGGCACGCCGTACAGCGGCTTCTACCTCGGCGGGAGCGGGACGCGCGCCTTCTCAAGCGGCGTGCGCTACGACCTCGGCTCGGGCGTCGGGCTGCGCCTCGAAGGAACGCGGCGTGAGAGCACGCTCGGCGCGGCGGAGCACGCGGTGGGGATCAGGGGCCGAATACAGTTCCGCTAGAAAGGGAGGATCCAGGCCTTGGCAATGAGAACTGAATTCCCAGTGAAGGAAGCAGGGCGGCTATGCGGGCTTCTCGCTCCGGTGTTCCTGTGGGCTTGTGAAGACGAAGTCATGGCACCGCCCCTAATGCCGGCCCTATCGGCTGACCGCGCCGTGGCCGTCGCCGAGACTGACCGGGAGGCGCTCGTGGCACTCTACAACGCCACGGACGGGCCGAACTGGGAGCGTAAGGACAACTGGTTGACCGACGCCGCTTTGACCGAGTGGTATGGGGTGGTGGCAAACAGCTTGGGACAAGTCCGTTGGTTGACGCTGTCGGACAATGGCCTGAAGGGTCCTGTCGTTCCGGAACTGGGCAGCCTCAGCGCGTTGGAGTTTCTGGGACTCGGCGAGAACGAGTTGACCGGCGAAGTACCCGCCGAACTCGCCGACGCCACAAGACTGACCGGACTATGGATCAACGACAACCGGATCACCGGGATCATTCCGTCGACCTTTCTTACCCTGTCACAACTTCGAGTGCTCGATCTCAGCGGCAATGATGGTCTGTGCATACCCAGCACCGCACGCTTCTCGGAATGGACGGACTCGGTGTCCCAGGTGTCGGGGCCGGATTGCTCCGAGGCGGACGCCGAGGTCCTGAGCGTGTTGTACGAGGCGACCGGCGGAGTTCTCGGCAACTGGACCAACTCGAGCGGATGGCTAAGCGATGCGGTCCTGAGCGAATGGCATGGAGTCGAGGTCGACTCCGCCGGCCGGGTATCGGGTCTGGATCTGAGCGAAAACGGACTCTCGGGACAGTTGCCTGATTCGCTGGTGGAGTTCTCGGTCCTGGTGAGTCTGGATCTCTCCGACAACACTCTCTCGGGCTCTCTGCCCGATTCACTGGGCAAGCTGTCGGCCCTCACGAGACTGGACGTCTCCGGCAATAGCGGCATGGCGGGCAGGTTGCCCCAATCGCTCACGGCGCTGGAACTCGAAGAGTTGCGCTACTCGGACACCAGGCTGTGCGTACCCGAGGACGCGGAGTTCCAGGAATGGCTGAACGGGATCGGGCAGCACGAAGGATCGGGCAGGGTATGCCCACCGACATCGCAATACGACATTCTCGCTGCCATCTATGAGGCCACCAACGGCCCGAAATGGGCGAACAACGACAACTGGCTGACCGACGCGCCCCTGGGGGAGTGGTACGGGGTCAGCACGGATTCCGACGGTCAGGTCACGAGCCTGTCCCTCGGCTGGAATTTCCTCCAGGGTCGGATACCACGCGAAATTGGCGGCCTTTCCCGCCTCAATTACCTGGGCCTCGGCGGGAGCTACGCGCTGACCGGCCCTCTCCCGGACGAGCTGTATGATCTGCCGGAACTGAGAATACTGTCTCTCCGATCCTTCAATCTGGGTGGTGCCTTGCCGCCGGAGATCGCCAGACTCACACAACTTGAGCATTTATATCTGCGGGACGCGGGCCTCGGCGGACTACTACCGACCGCGATCACGCAACTTGCCAATCTGCGTTGGCTCGATTTGAGCGCCAACGACCTGCTCGGGTCGATACCGCCCGAACTTGGCAAGCTGACCGAGTTGGAGAGTCTGGACCTCAGCTACAACGACCTTGTCGGCGGAATACCGGCCGAACTGGGCGACCTCACCAATCTGCGCCGGCTGGAACTCGACAACAATCGATTGGATGGCGCCATCCCCGAGGAACTCGCGAAACTGGTCAACCTGCGGACACTATCTTTGCACAAGAACGACCTGGAGGGCGCAATCCCGGCCGGATTCGGGGCATTGACCGAGTTGGGATCGCTTTGGCTGACCCTGAATCCCCGACTCTCCGGGCCTCTGCCCAACTCCCTCGTGGCTCTTGATGCGCTTGAGAGCCTCAGGGCGGGAAGCACCAGCCTCTGTACGCCTGAAACCGAGGAGTTCCTCGCCTGGCTGAACGAGATAGAGTTTCATCGGGTGGCCCGGTGCGGATTCGGAGCGACGGCGTATCTGACCCAGTCGGTTCAGTCACTCAAGTTTCCGGTGCCGCTCGTTGCCGGAAGGTCGGCGCTGCTCAGGGTGTTCGTCTTCTCGCCCTACGCGGAAGGCCAGCGGATGCCTGATGTACGCGCCACCTTCTACCGCAATGACGAACAGGTGCACACGGTGGAGATCGAAGGCGGCAGCGCCGCCCTGCCAACCGAACTCGACGAGAGTTCGCTTGCGCACTCGGCGAACGTCGACATTCCGGGCGATGTCCTGCAGCCTGGATTGGAGATGGTGATCGAGGTGGATCCGGACGGCACTCTCGGCCTGGTTCTGGGCATGGTGAAACGGATGCCGGCGACCGGGCGTCTGGCGGTGGACGTCCGCGAAATGCCGGATTTCCAGCTTACGTTGGTACCCTTCCTGTACGAGGCAGAGCCCGATTCCTCAATACTGGAAATCACTGCGGGCATGACGAACGGCCCGGAGGGGCATCCCATGTTCAAGGATACTCGGGCTCTACTCCCAATTGGGGATTTCGACGTCATGTTGCACGATCCGGTGGTGACTTCGACCGATAACGGCTTCCAGTTGATGCGTGACACAGAAGCTATTCGGCTTATGGAAGGCCGGGCCGGTTATTGGCTGGCCATGATGGCACCCGCTCCGCAGTGGGGGTTATTGGGGGTCGCCGATGGCATCGGCTCATGGACCAGCTTTTCGATCCCGCTATCACGCACCATCGCCCACGAGTTCGGACACAACATGAATCTTCGGCACGCGCCGTGTGGTGGCGCCGGGGGCCCGGACCCCCTGTTCCCCGACCGCAATGGCCGGATCGGGGCGTGGGGGTACGATCGCGTCAGTGGCCGACTCTTTTCGCCGTATGCAACCGACCTGATGAGTTATTGTCGAGGAGGCTGGATCAGCGATTATCACGTGTCGAACAGCCTCAGCCATCGCCTGGAAGCCGAGACCGAGGCGAGCGCGGATAAGACGCGGTCGGTCATAGTGTGGGGGGGGAGGGACGCTGATGGCAAGCTGTTTCTGGAGCCGGCGTTCGTGGTCGACGCGATTCCCAAGCTCCCGCCCATGGGGGGTGAGTTCCAGCTCCGAGGCAGAACGGACGCCGGCGGCGAGGCGTTTTCGTTCAGCTTCGATATGCCCTACATCCCGGACGTCGATGACGGGCGGTCGAGCTTTGTCTTCGCCGTGCCCGTAACCTGGACGGACGCCCTGACCAGCATCTCGCTAGCGGGGGGCTACGCGTCTGTGGCGCTCGACGAGGCGAGCTACTCGCCCATGACCATCCTGCGCGACCCGGCTACCGGCCAGGTGCGGGCAATACTGCGCGAACCCGAAACGGCGGCGATGGGCGCGTTCGGCGCGTCCGAGGCCCAGCGCCTTGAGGTGCTCTTCAGCTCTGGCATCCCGGAGGTACCGGAGCGGCGACGTTGAGAGACTCGGTCACCACCGCCCAGGCACCTACGGCACCACCATGACCAGCGTGCATCCCTACATGGCCTGGTTCTCGGGCGCGGGCAGCGTGCGCCTCAAGGCCGAAGGCCAATACGGCGAGGTCACGGTCGATGGCAGCGAGCAGATCGGAGAAGTGACGCTCGAGATGCAGCGCGGGAAGCTCGCCCTGGAGTTGTCGCAGGGCTTCCGCACCGGCACCGGGAACGAGATGGCGTTCGTGCGCGAGAGCGCGCTGGGTGCCCCACAACACACCGTCGGCGTCCGCGGGAGGTTGCGTTTCCGATAGAAGAAGGGCGCCCCTGCCCGGTTCGCCGGGCGGGGGCGAGCCTTTCCCGACCACGGCCATGCCTCCACCCCGGGGCATCTCGAAAAAGGTCATCGTGCAATGAAGAAGTGGCGCCCGCCGAAGAACCAGA
The DNA here is from genome assembly GCA_965208255.1 of Longimicrobiales bacterium. Classification (GTDB taxonomy): domain Bacteria; phylum Gemmatimonadota; class Gemmatimonadetes; order Longimicrobiales; family Gaopeijiaceae; genus BD2-11. The sequence continues at coordinate 3,612,062 of OZ242324.1, read as the reverse complement.
AGCCGCCCAAGCGAAGGAAGAAGGCCACGCGCGTACGACAAGGGCCACGCCCGAAGAAGAGGCGGCGCAGCCGGAACCCCAAGTACCGGTTGGATATCGAGGCTGCCAACGGAGCCTCGGTCGTTGGTCCCGACGACGGTAACGCTGCGGCGCGTGGAGACGAGCGGACTCTCCTCCGTGGCCGCGACCCTGTGCCAGCCGGGCGCGCGGGGCGTCGATCTCCGCCGGGGTGAACGCGCCACGGTTTGCGCCCAGGATTGCGAAACTCTCATAGGCAAGAGTGAGAGCCTTTCCCCTCACGGAACCTTTGCGATCCGCACCGACTACTACTGTCGTCAACTAGTGTGGTAGTCGTACAACGGCGCGAGTGACGCCGCGGGTCGCTACCCAACTCCGAGGAGAGACGATGATGAAGATCGCACTGACATTCCTGCTGGCGCTCGGCATGGCCGGGGCCGCTCTTTCCGCGCACGTGGACGACGAAATAGCTCTGGCACCCGGCTTGCAAGAGCAACAGGCGGCGCAGGAGCGCGCGAATGCGGACAATCTCTACAATCTCGTGAAACAGGCCCGTGCGGACCTCCGCGAGATGCGCGTGAGGTCGGGGCTCCCGGTCGACGCATCACGCCCGCAGGCAAGCCGGCGCGAGAGCCACGAGGGTGTCGAGGGTGCTGGCGAACACCGCGGCCCGGAAAGCCGCGCCGAGGGGGGCGGGCGCGGCGGCCTCGAGCATGGCGCGAGCAGGCCAGGGGGCGACGAGGAGGAAGGTGCCTACATGTCGAAGATGACCAAACAGGACAAGCTCTTCGCGAACGGGGCTCGTCTGGGTCTGCAGTTCGACCCGGCGACGCAGGTCTTCGTCGGATCGGTAACGAACACAACCACTCGGACTCTCCCCCAGGTGCGCGTGGAGGTCCATTTGGACAACGGCACCGAGCTCGGCCCGACGAGGCGCATCGATGTCGGTCCGGGCGAGACCGTGCCCGTCCAACTGGGAGCCTTTGGAAACGACTTCAGCGCGTGGGTCAGTCACCCCGAAGCCGGCATCGAGGCGGGTCACGGCACGGGCGGGGAAGAGGGTGGCGAAGAGGGCAGGGAAGAGGGCGGCGAAGGCGCCATCGAGCATGGCGGGCGCGAAGGGCCCGGCGAACACGGAGGTGGAGAGGCCGCCCGCCCGAGCGACGCGGCCTACCGGCCGGTGTACAACCAGCTCCAGATCCTGCGTGGCGAGATGCATGCGTTCGAGGCCGACCTCGCGGCCAGGTCGAGGTAGCGGAGCGGTTGGGGAACCCGTGAGTGACTACTTCGGTAGTAACTACCCGAATAATCGTCCCGGCCACATCGACGGAGAGCCTGCGATGAAGCGGAAGCGGAAACTGGGAGACCTGCAACTTGCCATCATGCGTGTGCTCTGGGAGCGCGGCGAGGCCCCGGCCATCGAGGTTCACCAGGCGCTCTTTGAAGAGCGGCGCCTCGCCGTCACGACGATCAAGACGATGCTGCGCAAGCTGGAGGAGTACGGGTGCGTGGAGCACCGGACGAACGGACGACAGTTCATCTACCGGCCCGCGATCGCCGAGGCGGATGTCCGCAAAAGCATGGTGGCCGACCTGGTGACGCGGCTGTTCTCCGGTGACAGCACGGCGCTGGTGAACCACCTGGTACGATCCGGCGAGATCGACCCGGACGACCTGGAGGGTCTCAAGGCGATGGTGTCCAGAAAGCGGAAAAGGGAATCGAAATGACGGAGTGGCTGCTCACATTCCTCATCCACAGCACTCTGTGGTGCGGCGTCGCCTGGCTGGGCCTGCGTCTCTTCCCCGAGGCCCGTGCGCGGCTGAGGGAAACGATCTGGCACACGGCGCTCGCCGCCAGCCTGATCACTCCGACGGTCCACGCCGTGACCGCGTCCGATTCTGCGGTTTGGCGGCTGCCCATGCCCACGTTCATCTCCGGCGAGGAGCGCCACTCCCAGGGCGAACCGGGCCACCTGGACGGCGTGGCTTCCATCTTCTCGCCATCGGGCGACGAAGCCCACGGCGCCGAGATTGTGCTCCCCCCGGGCTGGCTCGGCTCCGCCGGCACACTGTGGGTTGTGTTCGCCGGGGGATTGCTCGCCCTCTACCTCCTTCGACTGGGGAGATTGCGTCACCGCCTCGGCGAGCGTGAGTCGGTCACGGACCCGCGGGCCTCGCGCGCGCTGGCCGCACTCAGCCGCAGGGCGTCCCTGGCGCCGGCGCCCCGTCTGACGGAGAGCGACAACCTGGGGTCGGCTATTGCCCTGGGTGTCGGGGCCCGTCGCGAGATCTGCGTGCCCCTACGCGCGCTCCATGAGCTGGACGAAGGAGAGCTCCGTGCGCTTCTCGGTCACGAAGTCGCGCACCATCTGCGCGGCGACCCGATCCGGTTGGCCGTTCTGAACGTCCTCCAGGCGGTCTTCTTCTTCCAGCCGCTCTTCCGGCTTGCCGCGCGCGAGGTTCAATTCGCCGCCGAGGAGCTGTGCGACGACTGGGCGGCCAGTCAGGTCGATGACCGTTTCGCGATGGCGAGCTGCCTGGCCGAGGTGGCCGGATGGGTGGTTCGGAGGGACCGGCGCACTCCGGTTCCGTGCATCGGAAGGCGTCGCTCACAGCTGGAGCGGCGCGTTCGAAGGCTCATGACCGGACACCGTTCGCCCCAGGCGCCATCGTCCCCTTGGCGGCGCATGAGTGCGGTGGGCGTTCTGGTGCTTGCCCCGCTGTTCGCCCCGGCGGTGGCGCCCGAACCGGAAGCACCCAATGAGGACGAGCACGCCGTCGAGGGTGCAGGACCGGGCGAACACGAGCAGCCGCGGGAGCACAGCGCACAGCGCTCTCACGAATATCTCGAGCACGATAACGACAACAACGAAGGAGAGACTCATGACTAGACATACAGCATCCCGTGCCGCGATCCTGGCGCTCCTGGCCATCGTGGCCGCCTGCACCGACAGCCTCACCGAACCGGGCGAGTCGGGCACGCGTTGGAATTCCGACCAGACCGCGACCGATACCCGAAGCGGCGTGGACCTGGTTCTCAGCTACGATGCATCAAGCCGGCGGTTCAACGGCACCGTAACCAACACGACCAACGCAACGGTGGCCGCCGTGCGCGTCGAAATTCACCTCTCCAACGGAACCGAACTCGGCCCGACGCCCAGGCTCGACCTCGCGGCGGGCGAGAAGCAGTCTGTCACGCTGGACGCCTCCGGTCAGAGTTTCGACTGGTACAGCGTGCATGTGGAAATCGGTTCATCGTCCGGATAGGCTCCGCGCAACGCCCTCTTGAACCTGGTACAGGCCGGGTTCAGGGGGCGGCCGCGCCGACGACCACCAGCGTGGACTCTTCGGGCACGCCCGTCCGGATGCCGTCGCTCTGAGGGTGCTTGTCGATCTGGAGGAGCCCCCTACTCAGGCTCGATCTCCGAGCATGCAGTATCCGACGCCGCGCTCGTTGCGGATGTAGACCGGGTTTGCCGCGTCGTCGCCCAGCTTGCTGCGGAGCCGCTTCACGACGGCGCGGACGAGCTTGGGATCGGGAGCGCCGCGGTGTCGTGCGCCCCACGCCTGGCGCAGCAGCGACTCGTGCGTGACAACGCGCCCCGCGTTGACCGAGAGCACGCGGAGTAGTTCGTACTCGGTGGGAGTCAACTGCACGGGCTGACCGCCAACGGCCACCCGGCGCTGATCGTAGTGGATCGTCAGCTGCCCGCGGACGAACGGCTCGGGCCCGGCTACACGGCGCAGGGCGGCGCGCACCCTCGCCGCCAGTTCCGAAGGGGAGAAGGGCTTGACCACGTAGTCGGATGCGCCCGCATCCAGCGCCCTCACGATCGTCTCGTCCCGGCCGTAGGCGGAGATGAAGATGACCGGCAGGTCGGTCAGCTCGGGAACCTCCTCCATCAAAGCGATACCGTCGGTACCGGGCAGCAGCAGGTCCAGCAGGACCAACCCGGGCTTGTGCATCCGGACGAGGCCGGCCACCTCCTCCGGGTCGCCGGTCACGACCGGGGCGTAGCCCGATTCCGTGAGCGCGTCGCGCACGTACCGCAGCATCTGCGGGTCGTCGTCGACCACCAGGATGCGGGTCTGCCCCCGCCCTGCCACGGCCAGGCGGGACTTTTCCGGCGCCAAACCCTGCGCCGCGCGTGTCTCGTCGGCGACCGGAACCGTGAAGGTGAATCGCGTGCCGCGTCCCGGGCCTTCGCTCTCAGCCCGGATGCGGCCTCCGTGCGCCTCGACCAGCCCCTTGCAGATGGACAGGCCGAGGCCGGCCCCCACTTGCCTGGGCTTTCGTTCACCGCTCGCCGCGGCGGTGTACCTGCTGAACAGGTGTGGCAGCCGGTCCGGCGGCACGCCCCGGCCTTTGTCGGTCACCGAGATCGCCACATGCACACCCTCCCGCGCAGCGCTGACCCGGATGGGCGACGACTCGGGCGAATGCCTTGCCGCGTTCGACAGCAAGTTGTTGATAACCTGGCCGATGCGCGCGCGGTCGGCCATGACCCTCGGCAGGTCCTCCGGCAGATCGATGTTCAGGGCGTGCCGCCCGGCGCCGCTTACGAACGTGCTCCGTGCTTGGTCCACCAGCGCGGCGACCTCCGCCGGCTCGGGCGAGACAGACAACGTGCCCGTTACGATGCGCCCGTGATCGAGGAGCTCGGCGATCAGGCCGCGCATTTGGTCCGCCTGCCCGTCGATGACCCGGAAGAACTGCAGCATCTCGGCCGGGTCGGGGAGCGGCGAAGCGCCCAGCACGGTGGCCGTCGAGCCCTTGATCGAGATGAGCGGCGCCCGCAGTTCGTGGCTCACGATGCCCAGGAACTCCGCGCGCTGCCGCTCGAACTCCTCCAGCGGCTCCAGATCCTGCAGCGTGACCACAGCCCGCTCCACGGTCCCATCGTCCGCGTGGATCGGCGTTGCGTTCATGAGCGTCGTCACCTTCCGGCCGTCGGGGACGGTGAACGTCATTTCCTCGGCGTGCACCGTCTCACCAATATTCAGCAACTGCGCCATGGGGAACTCCCCCAGGGTGACCTCCCGACCGTCCGCGCGCCGCCAGGTGGTCATGCGCTGCAACTCCTGCAGCGGCTGGCCCAGCTTTCCGGCGATCCTGCGCGCCTCCCGGTTGACGGAAATGAGCTCACCGGTCCCGCCGTCGAAAACCAGGACCCCCACGGGCGAGATCTCGATCAGCGTCTCCAGGTCGGTCCGAGCCCGCTGCTCGGCGCGGTGTGCGCGGGCGTTGGCGATCGCGGTGGCGGCCTGCGACGCGAACAGCGTTACGACCTCCTCGTCGGCGCCCGTGAACTCCTGGCCTCCTTCCTTCTCGGCCACAAAGAAGTTGCCTACGGTCACGTCGCGGTGCCGCATAGGCACCGACTGAATTGTGTTTGAGCACATCAGATCCGGCGAGAAGCCGAGCGCCTGGACGTACGCCGGCAGGTCCGACAGACGAAGCGGCGCCGCAAGGTCCCGGAAGTGCGCGAAGAGCCGTGACCCCTCCGACCAGCCCGCCATCTGGTCCTTCTCGTCGGGCGTGAAGCCGGAGGTCACGAAATCCTCGACACGCCCGGCTTCATCAACCGTGACGATGGCGCCCAATCGCGCCCCGGTGAGGGCCCGTGCGCTATCCGCGACCTCCCGCAGCACCGTGTCGAGGTCGAGGCTGGCGCTGATGCGCAGGATGGCGCCGCTCAGCCTGGCGACACGCTCCCGGAGCGCCTCGTTCTCTCGTCGCAGCTCGGCGGAACTCTCTTTCATTGGTTTACCCCTCGGAACTGGCGGAAAATCGCTCCCCTGTCACGGTAATATACCTGACTGTCACCCGAAACGGGCCTGTGCGGATCTCGGTCACCCCGTCCGGGGGGCTGTCCCGGAGGTACACGAACCCTCGGGATCCGCCTTCTCCCCGCGCTTGCTCGTCAGCGATCGCCCTCGCCGACCACGCATGCGGGGGTTTCGCCGCGCACCCAGGCGGCCAGCATCTGCCATTCGGGGTCTTCCGTCGATGCCCAGCGCCGGGGACCGCCGTGGAAGTAGTCCCCTCCCGCCGAGGGCGCGAGCGGATGCGTCAGGAGCCGGCTCATCATCGGTTCGCCGGGCTCCACGTAGCGGCGCGCGATGGCGTAGTTGCGCCGCGTCTCCTCCTCGTTCCAGAAATCGCGGCCCTCGGGGATGGGCGGTGCGAAGCCGCGCACGCCCGACGCGTGACAGTGGATGCACTCCACGTCGCCGGGGCGCTTGTCGAGGAAGACCCGCTGCACGCAGTCACGGAAGAAGTCGGCGTCCAGACGCGGTCCGAACGCGGCCTCGACAGGATCCGCCGCTGCGACCCAGTCGGCCATCGCGCGCCATTCCGGGTCCTCCTTCGATTCGAAGAACTTCCCGCCCACATGGAGGGGCGCGCCGCCGGCCGACTCCACGAGGGGTTTCCTCAGGAGCCGGCTGCGGTCCGGGTCTCCGGGGGTGACGAGGCGGGAGACGACCTCGAAGTTCCTGCGGGAATCCTCTTCCGACCAGAAGACCTCCCCCTCGGCGGTCTCGCGCAGCCGCTGCAGACGCAGTGGCGTGCCCTGCTCGGCGTGGCAGGTGGCGCAGGGCGCACGTCCGGGACCCCATCCGCCCCGGTCGGCCAGGAAGATCGGCTCGACCGTTTCGCGGTAGTCCTCGAAGCTCAGCGGGACCTGGCCGGTGACCTCGCCGGCACCGGAAAGCGACGCGATCAGCGCGACGGCAAGTGCGAGGCCGGACCGCCCGACGCGGCTCAACGGAACACCACCGTCTTGTTGCGCTTCGGTACCTGGCCCACCGGAATGCGAGCGATCTCCCTCATCTCCTGCGTATCGACGACCGACACGTCGTTCGAACCGGCGTTCGCGACGTACAGGTAGCGGCTGTCCGGGGTCATCGTCAGCCAGTCGGGGATGTGGCCGACCTCGACGCCTCCGAGGTATTCGAGGTCCGGCAGCGACCATGCGTAGACGTGCCCGTTGGGCTTGCTCGTCGACCACAGCTGGCGTCCGTCGGGCGAAACCGCGAGGCCGTGGCCCGGGGATCCCTGGAGCGCGTCGTTCGTCACGCGCGAGATCGGGAGGCTCGGCATGTCCAGCTTCTCGACGACTTTCCGCTGCGCGAAGTCCACCACGTAGACGCCGTGATAGTTGGAGATCTGGATGAACAGGCGCTTCGTTGAGCCGTCCGGATGGGTCTCGAACGCCATCGGGCGCACGCCCCCGTCCGCGTAGCCGCCCGTCGTGCGGCCGCTGAAATGGAGCGACCAGATCGCCTCGTCGATCGAGGTGTCGATGATGGTCAGGGTGCGCGCGCCGATCATCCCCGCCGCTACGTGCCGCCCGTCGGGCGACATGAACACGTTGTGTACCGTTCCCAGCGTCGGGACCGACTTGACGACCTCGCCCTTTTCGAGATCCACGACATCGACGCAACTGCAGTCCTGGATGATGGCGACATACACCTTCCGGCCATCGTTGCTGATCGCGACGTTGTGTGGCCGCCCGGAGAGCGGGATTCGGTCCGCGACCTCCATGACGTCCGTCGGCACGATCTCCAGCGTGCGGTGGATCTCGTTGCTGAAGTAGAGGACGCTCCCGTCCGGCTGCGCCGCGACGCCGTGCGCCTTCGGGATTCCCTCGATGATCTGCACGACCTCGTTCGTGGCCGGGTCGATGATATGCACGTTGTCGCCGGCCGAATTCGTCTGGACGATGCGGACCGTGCCCGACTCCGCCTGCGCCGCCGCAGGGGCGACCGTCGCGAACGGGAACGAGAAAGCCAGAGCGAGGATGCCCGGGATGACCCATCTCGGAGCCGGGTGAACATCGGGCGGAAAACGGTGTTTCATCGCAACCTCCGGGGTTCGTGGCGATCCGGGCTCAAGGTACGGCGTGGTGCCCGGGGCGGGCCATACTCAGCCACCCGCCAGGAAGCGCCGGGACAGGCGAGAGGTGAGTAACGCCACATGACGCTCGACATCACATTGGTGCTCGGTCTGACCCTGGCGGTGCTCGTCCTGTTCGCCCTCGACCGGCTTCGGGTGGACCAGGTGGCGATGGCGGTCCCGGTCGTCCTTCTCCTGACCGGCATTCTCACGCCGGCCGAAGCGGTTTCGGGTCTGTCGAGCCGTGCTACCGTGACCGTCGGCTCGATGCTCGTACTCGGCCTGGGACTCCGCAAGACCGGTCTCGTGTCGGCTATCGGAGCATGGGCGCGAACCGCGCCCCTCGGCGGCAAGTACGCCCGCATGTTCGCGCTCTGCCTCATCTGTGCGCTCCTGTCCCCGTTTCTGATGACCACCGCCGTGGTGCTGGTCTTTCTGCCCGTTTTCGTCGCGCTCGCCGAGCAGGCCGAGGAGCCCCCTTCCAGGTATCTCATGCCGCTCTCCTTCGTCTCGATTCTCGGGGGCACGGTCACTCTGATGGGGACCACCACCAACCTGGTCGTGCACGGCGAAGCGATGAGGCGGGGGTTCGACGACCTGGGCATGTTCTCGATCACCCCGCTGGGCCTGATCTGTCTGGCCGTGGGTCTGCTGTACCTGTTCACTGCGGGCCGGGTGCTGCTTCCGCGGCGCTTCCGGCCGCCGGACCTGTCCGCCAAGTACGACGTCCGGCGCTTCGTCACGGAACTGCACGTCCCGGAAGACTCGCCCGCGAACGGCCGCTCGCTGGCCCAGCTGAGGTGGGGCGAACGCTATGGCGTCACAGTGCTGGACATCGAACGGGGCGACCAGGAGATCACCGCGCCGCACGGAGATCGTCACATACGTCCGGGCGACATCCTCTACGTGCAAGGTCCCGCCAAACATCTTCTCGAGCTCGCGCGCCGGCAGCGACTCGAGACCCCCAGGGAACGGAATGAGCACGAGCTCGACCGGGCGGGGGGGCGCGGCCGGCTGGTCGAGGTCCTCGTGGCCCCCGGCTCGAGTTTCGTAGGCCGGACGCTCCGCGATCTGAGCTTTGCACAACTCTTCGATGCGACGGTGATCGCCATACAGCAGCACGGCGTCACCGTACAGGAAAGGCTGGCGGACATCTCGTTCCGCGTCGGCGATCTGCTCTTGGTGCGCGGAACGGCGAGCGCGCTCCAGCGTCTCGCCGAGGATCCCGGGTTCGTCCCCATGGCGGAAGTGAAGGCGGACGCGGGGAACAGGCCGCGGGCCGGCGTAGCCGCGGCGATCATGGCCGGCGTCGTGCTCAGCGCCAGCTTCGGTGTGCTCGATATCATGACGGCCGCGCTCACCGGCGTGATCCTGATGGTGTTCACGCGCTGCGTGCACGTCGAGGAGATCTACGGGGAGGTGGAATGGCTGGTCATCTTCGTGCTGGCCGGCCTGATTCCGCTCGGCCTGGCGCTCGAGACCACCGGGGCGGCGGAGTTGCTCGCGGGTTGGGTGGTGACCGTCTCGTCGCCGCTGGGCGAGGTAGGGCTGATCGCGGCCTTTTATCTGATGACCGCCGTGATGACCGCCGTGGTGTCCAACGCCGCGACGGCCGTGATGCTCACCCCGGTGGCGATCTTCTCGGCCACGCAGGGCGGCGTGAATCCGTACGCGCTGCTCGTCGCCGTCATGTTCGGCGCATCGGCCTCCTTCGTGACGCCCTTCGGCTATCAGACCAACGTCATGATCTACGGGCCGGGCGGATATCGCTTCATGGACTTCGTGAAGGTCGGCGGCCTGCTCAACCTCATCCTGCTGGTCACGGCCACCCTCTTCATTCCCCTTTTCTGGCCCAGCTAGTGCGGCGCGTGAGGCCCGGTTGCTGACGGTGGAACTCGTTCTCGTTCTGGCGGTTCTGGTGGTGGACGTCGTCCTCTTCATGCACGGGCGACTCCGAATGGACCTGGTCGCGCTCCTCACGCTCGTGTTCCTTGCCGTGACCGGGCTCATCGAACCGGCCGAGGCACTCGCCGGGTTCTCCAATCCGGCGGTCGTGACCGTCTGGGCCGTTTTCGTGCTTAGTGGGGGACTCGCGCACACCGGGATCGCCAGCCTGGTCGGACGACAGGTCATACGCTTTGCGGGCGGAAGCGAGACCCGCATCATCCTGGTCATCATGGCGACGGCCGGCGTGGCGTCCGCCTTCATGAACAACGTGGGCGTGGCGGCGATCCTTCTGCCCGTCATCATGGATCTCTCGAAGGAGACCCGAATCCCACCCTCGAGGCTTCTTCTGCCACTCGCGTACGCGTGTCTCCTGGGTGGATTGACCACGCTCATCGGCACCCCACCCAACATTCTGGTCGCCGAGGCACTCCGGAACGAGGGTCTCGAGCCGTTCGGACTCTTCGACTATTCGCCGGTGGGACTGGTCGTGATGGCGGCGGGCTTCGTCTTCATCCTCGTGGCCGTCCCCAGGCTGTTGCCGAAACGACGCATCCAGGTCGTGGGTCCCGAGGGAGACGATGAACGGGTGCTGCCGGACATCTACGGGCTGAATGAGCGGTTCATCATCCTGAGACTGCCTGAGGCTTCGCCCCTTGCGGGAAAGAGCCTCGGGGAAATCCAGCTCGGGTCCGTGGCCGGACTTCAGGCCATCACCGTCATACGTGACGGGCGGCCCCGACCCTCGCCCGGACCGGGCTTCCGTCTCCGGGCGGGAGACCGCATCGTCGCTCAGGGGCCGGTGGATCGGCTGGACCAGCTGCGCCAGAGCGCCGCGCTCGATATCGAGGAAGAGGGGCTGGGCGTAAGGGTGCTCGACTCTCCCGAATTCGAAATCGCGGAGATCGGAGTACCCGGCGGCTCCGAGCTGACCGGACGCACGCTTCGCGACGTGGACTTCTCCGTCCGCTATGGGGTTCGCGTCATGGCGATCCGGCGCGACGGGACGCCCCTGCCGGCTCCCCTGCAGGATCTGCCTCTTCAGCCCGCCGACACGCTGCTGGTCCAGGGCCCACCGGACAAGGTCGAGGAGCTGGGCGCACATGAGGAACTGACCGTCGCCCCCGCCGACCACATCGACCTCTACAGCCTCCAGGAAGAACTGTTTGCGGTTCGGGTGCCCCGTGACTCCTTCCTGGTGGGCCAGACGTTGAAGCAATGCGGATTGGGCGCCGCTCTGGGGCTTTGGGTGATCAGCATGCTTCGCGAGGGCCGGATGATCGAGATGCCTGAGCCCGGCGAACACCTGCAGGCAGGGGACCTGCTGGTTGTGAAAGGCCGGCCCGAAGGGTTGGCCACACTGAAGGGAATTCGAGAGCTCGAGGTCGAGGTCGAGGGGACGGAGGAGAACCCCGCGCTCGAAACCGAGGACGTAGGGATCGCCGAGGTCGTCCTCTCACCCCATACGAGACTCGTGGGGCAATCGCTCCGTCAGCTCAGCTTCCGCAGGAAGTTCGGGCTGATGGTGCTCGCGATCTGGCGCGAGGGGCGGCCCCATCGAACCGGACTCCGCGACCTGCCGCTGCGCTCCGGGGACGCGCTGCTCGTTCACGGACCTCGCGAGAACCTCCGCGTCCTCGCCTCGGACCCGAACTTCCTCGTTCTGACCGAGGGTGTCCAGAAGCCACCCCGGCGTCGCAAGGCGCCGGTCGCGGCCTTGATCCTTGGCGTCACGCTGGGGCCCGTCCTTCTGGGGTGGCTGCCGATCTCCATCGCGGCCGTGGGAGGCGCCGCCCTCATGGTCCTGTTCGGGTGTCTGACCATGGAAGAGGCCTACCGGTCCATCGAGTGGCAGGCCGTTTTCCTGATCGCCGGGATGCTTCCCCTGGGTGTGGCGCTGCAGGACGCGGGCGCTTCGGCGCTGCTTGCGGAGGCCGTGGTACGGACGGTTGGGGACTTCGGGCCCCTCGCCGCCATGGGCGCCCTGTTCCTCGTTACCTCCCTGGCCACTCAGGTCATCCCGACGGCGGCCCTCGTGGTGCTCATGTCCCCCATCGTGCTGGGCACGGCGGAGAGTCTGGGCATCTCCCCATACCCCCTGATGATGGCTATGGCGATGGCCGCATCGGCAAGCTTCGCCAGCCCGGTGTCCCATCCGGCGAACGTTCTCGTCATGGGACCCGGCGGCTACCGGTTCACCGACTACCTGCGCGTGGGATTGCCCCTGACCGCTGTCGTGTTCGCGGTGGTCATGCTCGTGATCCCGATCTTCTGGCCCTTCTGAAGCATCGCGGATCTGCCGACCGTCGCCATGCCTGCCGGGTGAGGGTCGCGTTCGTTTGGACCAGGCGAGCGCGTGGAGGAGGTTCAGCGGCTCCCGGAGGTGTTGCCCCGGGGGGAGAGCGAGAACCTTGACGTTACGGCGGATCGCCTGAGGCCAGAATCACGGCAGAAGATCGTCTAACAACTTACAGGGCTGCACGATCTGCGTTTCCTGCCGTGCTACTGGATCTTGCTGGACCGATCCGCAAAAGCGGGGAACCCGAGTTAGAATGGCGGGACTCCAAAGGCAGTTCGCACCAGCCATCGTGGGCGGATCCCCGGGATGTCCGAGGCTCCTCTCAATGCGCCTGTCCAACAAGGTGTGCCTCTGCCCGGTTCTCTCGGGCGTGTTGAGTCCCAGAGACTCACCGTTCCCTGCCCTCGCCGAGGTGTGGAGCCCTCGCGTTGGTGATGGTCGGCTCAGCCGCATGGAAGCGCGCTGGGGTGGAAGTTCCACCAGACGGCGAGCGCCTGTGCTCTTACGGTCGTCATCGGTGGCAACGGGTACCCACCGGCCAATAGCTGGTCGCGAAGTCCAGAGGCCGTTCAGTCGGCCGCTCACGGTGTCCATGCGCATGGCCACGAGGAAGCGGCTACGTTGCTAGGCATGCGGCATCCACGAGGCCTTAGTCACGGCGAGAGGTCACGTAAGTTCAACCAGGAGTGCACGATCTGCCCTTCTTGCCGTTGGAGCTGATCTGACTCGCGCGTTCCAAAACGGTGGGAAGTCGTAACCTCGAATGACGGTAATCCCGGTCGCATCAAGTCCAAGTGTCAACCGCCACGACACATCTGCGTGTTGCCCACCGATGGCGATCGAGCAATTCTCTCCTGCGCCGGGCGCAGCTCCTGTGCCGGGCGCATCAGCAGGCCTCGGCGTTGACCCGAAGGTAATCGTCAATGAATCGGTCCATCAGTTGGGACAAATGACCCAGGATCTGACTGGCAGCCGATGCACCAAGGATGCTGGTAAGCCCGTTACTCCATGTCACCGCAAAACCGTCGATGTCAGTGTACGCATCCCTGAGGAGCTTGTGGAACTTAACGTCAAGATGGAAGGCTCGATTGCTGATGCCAACCTCGATGGACAGGAGGGAACCCCTAAACTCTTCGCTGTATATCCGAGCTGACCTCAGGCGGCTCGTGACCGCACGACGCACTGCGTCTTCTCGAAGGCCGATGTTCTCCCAGTGGTGCCTCCAAGCATCCGTAGGAGGAATGACAGAAGGCACCACCGGTGCGCAGCTCGTAAACAGTTGAAAGCGATCAAGATCACCCCCCGCTTGCGCTTCCAACCCAGCAATCGGCGCTCCGCCCAGCGTCGCCGTGGCCAGCAGGAGGGTCCCATAAGCCAATCCCCGTAGACCGTCGCTCACGGAGACAAGCCTTCGTAGCAGTCTTGACACACCCGCAGCACAGCAGCGCCGTAACGAAGGTCGCGGTAGGTCGTGCCGATTTCTATGCGGCGACCACACCGCCAGCAATCCCACTTTTGTTCCGCTCGCCGCTGCGCGTTGTACTGGGTCCCCGCCTGTTTTGCGGCCCATGTCATTCCACGCTGTCCACGACGGAACTCCTGAAGATCAAACAGCCGCTTCACACGCCCTAGCCTCCCGCCAGTCCCAGAAAGCGCCATCTGGGCGGATTGCCGATCTAGCGTGATTCCAACGATTTGCCCGTCTTCGTTGATGGCTAACCACCAGTCCTCAAGTCGCTTGCTCATGTCTCGCCCATGTCGATTCCTTTCCCCGCAAGAGCCTTCTCCGCGCCGAACGCCCGAACACGCGGCACCGATGAACACTACCCGTCCACCGGAGCGACGCGCGGATATCATCCGCCAATTGAGCAGCGCGCCCAAACTAACGAACTAGTCTAAGTCTAGCCTCCTGGCACCCTCACGTCCTTGCCGAGATTCCAAGGCACGGTGTCGGTCAGCATGGCGGCCACGTCGGGGGAGGGCAAGGCGTAGGGCTCCGCGACACTCATATCGACAAGCCAGCCGAAGTCGGCGAGTGCGCCGAGGGTGATGGCCGATACCGCCTGGAATATTCCGGCGCGGCAGTAGGACATCAGTTCGCCGCAGACGATGTCCCGCCAGTGTCCATTGACGCCGGCCACCGCGGGGTTGTTCATCACGGGCACCTTGCCGCCCGAGTAGGATTCGCCGCCCGCCGTGTTGAACGCCTCCACGGCTAGTGGGCCGGGGAAGTGCGTATCGAGAACACCATTCGTGGCAGGGTTTACGAGCACGGGGGCCGAGTTGGTGCCACGCCACCAATATGTGCCGATCCCGAAGACGTGACCGAACTCGTGGAGGGCCACCCGGTAGTCCTCCTCCGTCGGGACACGACCGAAAACAGGCTCGAACAGGTTTGACAACTGCCACACAACGCGGCCGCCATCGATGTAAAAGCCGCGATCGTCACGCTCCACGACCGAGCCCGAGACCCACGCGCAGGCAAACCCCGGGCAGCCGATGTCGTACCCCACATCGATCACGAACGGCGGCTGGTCGTTCGGAGCAAGCGCGGCCTCGAAGAACCCGGCAGCGAATCCGATCACACGGCGCGCGCACTCACTCCAGTCGCCCTCGAACCTCAACTCGATGCGAAACGTCGCGGACGCTGGCGCGCGCTCGTGAACGGTCTCGGGCTCATGGCAATAGTCAACGGCCACCGCCATCCAGCCATCCTCCGACATGTAGTCCGCGGTGCGGGCCGAGTAGACGAGTCCCGCAAGTCCGCTGCGCCGCCCCGTGACCCGCAACACTCCCTCGGACCACGACACCGCCGGAATGTCGGAATCTAGTTCGAGTCGAAGCACGAACGCGGCGGTCGGGTCGGTGAACCAGCCATCGGTGGACACGTCGAGCGTCTGGCCGACGCTCAGCGTCAAATCCCGCGGAATCTTCGCAGCACCGCGCTCCAGGCGTCCGGTGGCCACATGTACCAGTGTGTCGGCGAGATCCTGATACGTCGCGACGACCGGGAGCATCAGAGGGGAAGCCGGCTGATGCGGGTACTGGATTCTGTAGCGGCTCCCTTTCTCCTGAACGATCGCGGCCACCGCCTGCCCGCGCTGCCAGGAGTACTCGACCTCAGTGCCGCCTCCTCCGAACGTGAGGGTTGGCGTAACACCCATCTCAGCACCGTTTTGGTCGGTCACGGAGCCGCGTACCCACGCGCAGTGGCCCGAACAGGACCACGCCACCGCCGTATCCCGGCTCGCCCATCCATCGCGGGCGTCGGGGTCGTGAGATACGAGGATGTCGATACGGGTGGCGACCGGAGGCGTGACTTCGAAGGTCTGGGTGGCGGAGAGCCCTGCGGGATCGGAGGCGGCCACCGTGATGGCCACAGTGCCCGTCGCGAGCGCGGCGATCGAGATCGTCGCGCCCGAAACGGAGACGGCGGCCACCGAGGGGTCCGCCGCCGACGCGTCGTAGGATAGTGCGTCCCCGTCGGGATCCGTGAAGTGGGGAGCCACGTTGACCGTGGCCGTGTCGCCGACTTGGACAACCTGGTCCGGGATCGGGCCCGATGCGACCGGCGCCCGGTTCGTCGTCGGCGGTTCGGGTTCGGTACCCCCTTCTCCGCAGGCGGCGACCAGCACAACAAGCGTAGCACTCGCGAGGCGCTGCCACACGGCACATGGGCAGTTGCGGGCATCAGTTCTCATTGTCGGCTCGTAGTCGTAAGTTGGTGGGCCAGGCAACGCAGGCACCGACTCAATTGGAGGCACACGGTGTCTTTCGGCAAGGAGGAGGACGGCAGGAACGTCCATCCATTACGCGACACGGTTTCGGTACAGGATTGCCTGGTTCATCTTCGTGCGGGATCGGGAGGACTGTCAACGAGGGGAAGCCATGCGGAAGGCGGTCGGGATCGAGCTTGCGGAGGGGGACCGGGCTGCCGCGCTTCGCTTGCCCACCTTCGTTAGGACGCCGGGAAACCCGCCGTCCGAACGAGGCTCCGATCCGACCGCCCCTCTCCACCAAGGAGAGGCAGACCAACTCAGACGCCATTCCACCCCAGGAACCAACCGTTCGAGAATGCGGGGCAGGTCCAGCCAGCAGGGCGTTGCGAGTATTGCGCAACCGGCGTTCATCCATGCTCGGCTCAGAGGCCGTTTCCGCGGGTTCCGGAGCGTTTTCGGGTAGCCTGCGGGCCGCAGGATCGGCCAAGATCGACATCCATGTCAATCGGCACGAAAACGTCCCGGTTATCGGCATTAGACAATGTCCCGGTTCGGCGGAGCCCGTTGCCGATCCGGAGGTGTGAATTTGACATCGGGGTGCTTGTGCAGCGGAATGCCGCTGTGTTGTGCGGAACGCGGGCTCCGCAAGTCGCTGGACGACTTGGGGTTGGGCCACGGCCCGCGGATCGCCGGTGCCGATCCGCTTCTCCGGGCCGTGGACGGGAGCGACCCGCCCCTTCGGTATGCCCGGCGCGGCATAGGGGAGGTTCGGCATGTGCAAAGCCCATGCCGCCCTCCCCGGCGGGTCGCTCCCTGAACAGCGATCCGTCCCGGAAGGGTGTTGAGCGCCGCGTCGGGGCGGCGGAGGACCCGTTCGCCGACCTGCTGGACGCTGGGCTGTTCGGCGTTGCCGCGCAAGGCCGGAACCTGGCGGCCGCCTCGCGGACCGGCTGCCCCAGCGCCCTGCGGCGCATGTAGCCGCCCTTCGTCATGCGGGCCGCCGCGGCCCGCTCGGCGATCTCGGCGGCTTCCGCGGTCGTCGCGCGCACGCCGATCATGCGCGTCCTGCGCTCGGCCCCGGGCTTCCGGGGACGGGCCATGACGGGCGGCCTCCTTGGGTGGCGCGCGGAATGTTGTTGCGGGGGTCCGGGGGCACCCCCCGGCCAGAGATTTTCGTGAAACGAAAACACATCTGGCTCCGCGGAACCCCGCAGAAACTGCGGGTCAGCGGGCGGCGACCAGCCGACCACCCACCGGGCAACCACGGCGGCTGCCCCGCAAGCCATGGATCGCGCCTTCAGCGGGCGAGTCAGCGGTTGGCGTTCGGCGAACCAGTACTCGACGCGTAGCGGGATCTGCCGCCGGAATCGTCATCGCCGAATCCTCAGCCTGGTCACGTAAGGAGTGCCGGCTTCATCCTCGCCCGCGAAGAGGAGGTAGTCCCCGGTCGCATAGGCCTTGTCGGCGTCGATCCTGACCGCCTCAGGAACCGCGACTCGCCCCAGAAAGACGCCGTCGTCGCGGAAGACATCGATTGCTGTGCCCGCGTCGACCTGTGAGGTTTCGGGAACCACGAAGACGTGGCCAGCGCCATCCACGAAGAGGCCGCCGATGACCGGTTTGTTCTCCGGCAAGGCCCGCAGGTAGTCTCCCAGCAACGCGGGGTTGGGGCGCCGTTCGAACGGCGCGCGCACCTCGTCGCGGTCGGCTTCGTCGACAGCCGCCGGCCTGACTCCCTCCAGCGTGAACACCAAGGCTGTGTCACCGGCCAGGGAACGCCTGTAGACCCGGTACTCCTCGCCGGGCGCGAACCAGACATCGTCGTTGCAACCCAGGGCCCTCTCCAGACTTGGACCGAAACGGACCGGGCGCCTCATGCCCAGCGAGGGCATGTCGGCCATCTGCTGGGTGAACTCCAGGTACGGCAGAGTGTCCTGCTTCGCCCCATCAGGGGCTACCCGGATCGGATGGAAATGGAGGAGGTCGATGGCGGACATGTCGCCGCTCCGCTCCTCCATCGGAAACCGCGTCCACCACTCCATATAACTGCCGTCCCGCGCAATCGTGCAACGTTCGGTGATCCTGCCCCCGCCCATGGCCCCCCGGCGGAGCCTCGTTCCGATGAACGTACCGTCCGGTGCGAAAACCGAATAGCGCGGCGCCCGCTGGTCCGCAACCCAGAGTGTGTCTCCCGGTGCGATGGCGGGTCCCAGCGCATCCCGGAATTCGCCTGGACCATCGCCCTGACCACCGATCGTCCGCACGAACTCGCCCGCGGCGTCGAAGATGTAGATTTCCTGCTGCACGTAGTCCAGGATGTAGATGTTGTCCCGGGAATCGGCGGCCACTGCACGGACCAGGCTCAGGTGTCCATCGGGCGGCCCCCAGATCCGAAGGTCCTCTTCGAGGGTCCACTCGGCGGTGGTCGTCCAAGCCGACGCGAGAGTGTTCTCCACGACGGCCTGCGCGCGCGCATTGACCGGCACCACGCCGGTTGCCAGAAGAGCGGCCGCGGTGACTGCCCACGGTAGGCATAGTGTCCGATGCGGACCTGCTGGTCGCCGCAAAGTCGGGGCGCGGCTACGGTTGTCGGCGAAGTATTCGGCCATCGAGAGCACCCTGTGGCGCGGGGGCGTTTGATTAACCCTGTGACACGGCGAAGGGCGGGAGGGTTGCCTGCGCCTCCGAGGCAAACGGGAATCTGGCGCGGACGAGCTTCCGACGCGAGGTTTCCTTCGCGCAGATCGTGCGGTCCATCAATCGGAGGTATCGAACGATGGCACGCACGAAACGAAGCCGCCGGAGCTACGGCGCCGGCGAGTGGGGCCGGAACCGCGTGAGGGTGTTCCCCGATCCGAAAACCGGCCTGTACCAAGTCGAGTGGCGAGAAAACGGGCGCAGGCTCACCCGGTCGCTTGGGCACCGCGAGTGGATTCGCGCCAAGCGGCAGGCGGACGAGTTCGCCGCAGGGTTCGTAGGCCCGGACCTGAACGGCAAGGCGGAGGCCGAGCCCGAGCCGCTCACGCTGGAGAAGCTGTTTGACATTTACGGTGAAGAGGTGACGCCCACCAAGGCGGAGACATCTCAACGGTCCGACCGGGCGGCGACGAGGATGTTCCTCCGGTTCTTCGGACGGGACCGCAGTCCCGCGACGCTTTCCCAGCGGGACTGGGACCGGTTCATCCGGGCGCGGCGCGCGGGCAAGGTCGGCCCGAGCCGAAGGCCGGTGTCCGACCGGACCGTCGAGCACGACCTGAAGTTCCTGATCGCCGTGCTCAACTGGGCCTCCAAGTCCAGGGACGAGCGGGGGAAGCTCTTCCTCGCTTCGAATCCCCTGAGGGGTCTCAAGACGCCCACGGAGAAGAACCCCAACCGCGTCGTACTCTCCGAGGACGAGTACCAAGCTCTTCTCGGGGTGTCTCGGCAGGTCGATTGGCGCTTCCACGTCGCGCTCGTGCTCGCGCACGAGACCGGACAGCGGGTGCCGGTCCGCGTGAATCACGACAGGGAATCGTCTAAAGTATTACAGGACTGCACGATCTGCGTTTCCTGCAGTTGACCGCCGGTCTGACTGCATCGCACCGCACCAGCGGGAAAACGGGCTCGATTGGCGGGACTCCCGGTCGTCTCAGATCCCCGGGTTAGCAGCCCATCTCCGCCTGTCCGTCAGGCCGCCTGCTGCCAGCCGAGCCCCTGTCCGGCCCGGCTCCCTCGCGGCGGCATTTGACTTCTTCGACAGCCGAGACCGGGGTGGACCTTCACGTCGGTTAGGGGCATTACCCAAACTACCGGTTCTCCGGTGAGCGCCTCGTCCGGCACCTCAGCCGTGTCGGGGGCCGTTGGCCTCAAGAGCCCTGCGCCACTCGCGCGCGACGTAAACAGTCTTGTACTGTTGATGGTGCTTCGGTCGGAGGTCGAACCCAAACCGGCCGTGATGATGGCAGACAAGCCGACCCTTCAAACCATTCTGTGGGAATCGACTCGAGTGAGGCTCGAACACTGGAACGCGAACACCGGGCACTACCGTCAGTCGGATGGCTCCGGGTATGCCGACAGCATGACGCGCGCATACGGACGGCTGATCGCGGCGGCGGGTGGGCTCGCGACCCCCGCGCCACTGCGGGGGCCGGACGATCCGTGGCGGCTGCATGTGCTCGCGCATCCGCACGGCCCCCGCGTCCTGAGGGCGCGCATCGTTGCCCCGGACGAGCAGCCCATCGCGGAGCTGGCGGTGGCGGAAGGCGGTGGCGCCGGCCCGCGGCGCGCATGGCACGATACGGTGGCGGCGGCCCATTGGTTGATCGACGGATGCGACCCCGGCGATTTCCGCGACCACCTTCCAAACGGCCCGTGGGTCATCATGGCCTTGCTGCCGGCGCTGGCCGTCCACGGCGAGGCTGTCGAATGGCTGGGGGAGGTCGAGCAGTTGATCGCGTGGGCTTTCCTCGAAAGCCTCCAGCCGATGGCGAGCGCATGAATCCGTCCACCAAGGGGTTGTGGCGTGTGTCCGGCATTCAACGATCCATCTCCCACCGTTCGGCTCGGCACGACGAACGCTGGGGAGAAAGGCACTCCGTGGCACGCGTGAGCTGCCTTAGCTGGTTGAGTGAGAGTTTCCGCGATGGTCGATGGCGCGTTGACAGTTCCTTGGCTCCCGTGGAGCGGCTGCTCTTGGCTGCGCCTCCACGACCCCTGGCTGGCTATTGTGTTTCCTCCGTACGGCCACCAGCGTATCGTTCGTCTCATTTCCCGTCCCAACCCCAGCCCCAACGAACTTGACCACTCCCGTGCCCCTCCGTGCCGGCTCGCCGCGCACGGCGTTTTGCGATCTCTTTGCCGCTGCCTTCGGCAAGTCATATGAGCCGTTTGCTTGGCAGCGGACGCTTGCCGAAGGCACTTGGCCGGAGGTTCTCATCGCCCCTACCGGATCAGGCAAGACCGCTGGGGTCACCTTGGCCTGGGCGCATCACAGGCTCCGGGAGCCCGACCGGACACCGAGGAGACTCGTATGGTGCCTCCCAATGCGGACGCTCGTCGATCAGATTCAGGTTGAGGTGCGCAGGTGGCTGGAGCACCTTGAAGCTGCTGACGTAGACCCGAGTGGTTTACTTCCGCGCGCTGACCACGTTCACGTCCTGATGGGGGGAGTCGATTCAGGACGGTGGCTTGAGGCTCCCGAACGCCCCGCGATCATCGTGGGCACGCAGGACATGCTGCTCAGCCGGGCTCTAATGCGTGGATACGCATCCTCGCGCGCCCTCTGGCCGATGGAGTTCGCGATGCTGCACCAGGACGCTCAGTGGGTGTTCGACGAGGTGCAGCTGATGGGAGCCGGTCGAGCGACCTCCACCCAGATGGAGGCCTTCCGGCGCCAAGAATCCACGAGGGCCACCGATGAAGACCGGTCGGCGGGGCACCCTTGCCGAAGTCTGTGGATATCTGCGACGCTCGTACCGGAATGGCTCGCAACGGTGGACCATCCTGCCCCAACGAGGGTGTTCCGCGTAAACCCGGCAACGGAAACAGACGACAGGTTGCGCAAGCTGGCCGAGGCCCCGAAGCACCTCCGCCGGGTTGGCGACGCCCCCGCTTCAAGCGTCGTTCGGGAGCAGAGCGCGTACATTGCGCAGCTGGCGGACTCTGTGCTGCAAGCTCACCGATCAGGACAGATGACGCTCGTGATCGTGAACCAGGTCAAACGGGCGCAGGAGTTGTACGCGCAGATCCAAAGGAGGTTGGCCGGGCGGGAAAGGGGGTGTCCTGAACTCGCTCTTCTCCACTCGCGGTTTCGGCCGGGGGACCGGGAACGCGAAATGGCGAGGTTTGTGGGCACCGCGAGAGCATCGGACATCATCGTGATCGCCACTCAGGCGGTGGAGGCGGGCGTGGACATCTCGGCGGCGGTGATGTTCACAGAACTGGCCCCTTGGGCATCGATGGTACAGAGATTCGGGCGGGCAAATCGCCGCGCGGAAGTGGAAGCCGGTGCCCAAATCTACTGGATCGACCTTCTCGGGTCGATTGTCGGAGACAACAAGCAGGCCGAGAAGCTAGCCACGACCCAGTCGCTGCCCTACGAAGCCGACCAGCTGCGGCAAGCTCGCGACACGCTTCAGGAGCTTACGGACGTCGCGCCAGCCCAGCTCCCTCCACCTGGGGAGATCGATCCCGCGTTGCGTGTTATTCGACGGAAGGATTTCGACGACCTCTTCGACACGGACGCCGACCTTACCGGCTTTGACGTTGACATCTCTCCGTACGTCAGGGATGCCGACGACACGGACATTCGGGTCTTCTGGCGGGACCTGTCCGTACCCGACGACGCGCCTCTGAAGCCAAGCGCACGGGAACTCTGCGCGGTGCCCATCGGGCAGGCAAGCACTTGGTTCAAGTCCGCGAAGAAGGCCTTGGGGTTTGTCTTCTTTGTTCGGGATCCGCAGTGGCGGTCTCCGGGAGGGTGGGCCGCATCCACTCTGCCGGGCTGGGTTCCCCTGCACGAGCCGCCTTGGCCAGGGTTGACTGTCTTAGCCGACGTGAGGGCGGGCGGATATCACGAGACCTTGGGATTCACCGGTGATCGAAAGCACATTCCGGTTTCAGTCGATCTGGCCGAAGGGGTGCCCTATGGTTCGGAGGGAGAATCCGAAGGGCACGACGATGATCCGCGCAGTGCGACCGGACGTGCTGTGAGGCTCACGGATCATCTGCGGCACGTGGTTGTCGAAGTCACACGCCTTTGTGCGGCGCTCGAAGTGGACGGTTCGACCCGTGAGATGCTCGCGCGCGCGGCCAAGTGGCACGACTTGGGCAAGGTGCATCAGGTCTTCCAGGAAACCATGTGGGGCGGGCTGGATGGGTGTTCTGTGCCCGCCGGTGTAGCGTTGGCCAAGACCGTGAAGCGGAACCGTCACGGACGTCCCTATTTCCGGCACGAACTGGCCTCTGCGCTGGCGTACCTCGCTCACGAGAAGTGGTCTCGGGATGCTGACCTATGCGCTTTCCTGATCGCTGCTCATCATGGCAAAGTGCGAATGAATCTCCGCGCACTGCCACGGGAGTCGGCTCCCAAGGCGCCCGAGCGAACCGGCGCACGATTCGCCCGAGGTATCTGGGAAGGGGACGAACTTCCATCTCTTGAACTGGGTGGAACCGAACGCTGGCACGGCGGACACCTGACCCTATCCATCATGGAGTTGGGGTTGGACGAAACGACCGGGGAAAGCTGGACTGAGCGGACCAGGGAACTGCTGGCGCGCTACGGTCCTTTCCGTTTAGCGTGGCTGGAAACCGTGCTGCGACTCGCGGACTGGCGAGCGTCCGGCAAGGAAGCGGCGGGAGAGTACGATGACGCCTGACCGGTTGACGCTCGAAGCGTGCTCACCCACACCACTCGCATCGTACTTGAAGACCTTGGGGGTGCTTCGGCTCTTGTCATCCGCGACCAACAGTGTGGCGGGTGAACCTGCGGACCCGAATGTACGGGGCTGGTGGGCAGAGGAGCGGTTCCATCTCAGGACATCGCTGGGGCGCAGTGACTTGTTACGGTTCTTTTTGGAAGACTACGCGCCGAGTCCAGTGATCGGGCCGTGGAATGGGAGAGCTGGCTTCCTTGAGGGTGAAGAGGGAGGATCTTCCACTCGTGAGGGCGCAGTGCTCATAAGGGAAATCGACCAGAGCGCAAGTAGCCGTCTTCAACTCATGCGTTCCTCCGTTCGCCAACTAAGGTCGAATGACGATCTCGTCACACTTGATCGGTTTCGTGCTGAATCCAAAGCGCTTGGTCGACGAGCGAAGACGTTGCGGGGGGAAGAGAAGCGTGAAGTCCAAGAGCGCAAGAAGCTCGTTGACGCGAAGGCAAAGGTCACCAAGGCGAAGCTGCTGCCGAGCCTTCGGTCCACCATTGGTGATGCACATGTCGCGTACGTCGACTCCTGCTTCGTGATCTCTCCGGGGCAGCAAGCTGCGAAGGCCGCGCCTTTACTTGGTGCGGGTGGAGTGGATGGGAGTCGAGACTTCGGTGTACGGTTCGCCGCAGCACTTAAGCAGCTGTTTTCGTTTGATACAGGACAACCGTGCGCCGATTCGGAACGCAGCCTACGCTCGGCCTTGTTCAAGACCGTAGTTCGGCTCGAAACCAGCGGGTCAATAGGTATGTTCAATCCTGGTGGCGGCGGACCCAACGCCACAGTGGGGTATGCCGGGGAGAATCCTCTCAATCATTGGGAGGTTGTGTTGACGATGGAGGGAACAATCGTCTTCGCTGGCGCGCTGACTCGCCGCTGGGACTCTAACGGTCAACGGAGAGCCTCTTTCCCGTTCTCATTTGAGCCGACTCAAGCAGGGTCTGGAGTATTCTCGTCGGCCGATCCCCACCGCCCCAGGGGAGAAATATGGACCCCGATCTGGAAAAGACCCGCTCGATACTCCGAGGTGCGCGCTTTGTTCGCTGAGGGCCGACTGACCGTTGGAGGCAGGACCGCCCGGGACGGGCTCGGCGCTGCCCGGGCGGTCGAGCAGTTAGCCCGGATTTCTCACAGCAATAAGATGGCATCGGCCTCCGGGGGTTGTTAAGTTTATGTGCCGCACAAACTTGACAGTCACCACACCAGAGGACCGATGCCGACACAGTGTAGACCCGTTTCGTTCGGATTTCAAGGGTGCCAGGGCCGGAAGGTGACCGCGGCGTTCGACGGCGGATCGATTACCTCGAACGGGGGAGCGCTGCTGCTCAGAGCGGCCGACCGGTCCATTGGGCTCGTCGACCGGGTGGCCGCGTGCTTCACGGACCACCGCGATGCCCGCCTGACAGAACACTCGGTCGAGACGCTGGTGGCGCAGCGGATCATGGGCATTGCGCTGGGATACGAGGATCTCAACGACCATGACGAGCTGCGGCACGACCCGCTGCTGGCGCTGTTTTCCGGGAAGCTCGAGGGCCGCCGCAGGAACTGCGCGGCGCTGGCGGGCAAGAGCACGCTGAACCGTCTGGAGCATGCACCTCCCGCCGGGGCGCCGGGGCGGTACCACAGGATCGAGCACGATGCGGACGCGCTGCAGGCCGTGCTGCTCGAGTCGTTCATCGACGCCTGGAAGGGGAGGCGGCCGTCCCGGCTCGTGCTGGACATCGATTCGACCGACGACGAAGTCCACGGCCGCCAGGAGGGCGGCTTCTACCACGGCTACTACAACCACTACTGCTTCCTGCCGCTGTACATCACCTGCGGCGGCCGCCCGCTCTTCGCGCTGCTGAGGCCGGGCAACGCGGATCCCGCCGGAGGCGTGAGGGGGCCGCTCGGCCGCATCGTCGAACGGCTCCGGCAACGGTGGCCGGGACTGCAGATCCTGCTTCGGGCCGATTCCGCCTATGCCCGCGAAGAGATCCTGGCCTGGTGCGAGAACAACGGCGTGGACTACGTAATCGGCCTGGCCCGGAACTCGCGGCTCGTCGAGAAGATCGGCCCGGAGTTGGCTGACGCCGCGGCGTCAGCGGAGCGCCGGGGCCGGTCGGCCCGACGGTTCACCGAGTTCCTCTACGCCACCCTCGCAAGCTGGTCCCGCACGCGCCGGGTCGTCGCCAAGGCCGAGCACCTGCCCGGCAAGTCCAACCCCCGCTTCGTCGTCACCTCGCTGCCCGACACCTTCTCGGCCCGGTCCGTCTACGAGCGCATCTACTGCCCGAGGGGCAACATGGAGAACGCGATCAAGGAGCAGCAACTGGACCTCTTCTCCGACCGGACCTCCGCCTCCCGCTTCGCCGCCAACCAGCTCCGGCTCCTCTTCTCCGCCTTCGCCTCGATCCTCTTCGACGCCCTGCGCCGTGCGCTCCACGGCACGCGCCTGGCCCGCGCCACCGCCGGAACCCTTCGGCTCAAGCTCCTCAAGATCGGTGCCCGCGTCATCGTCTCCATCCGGCGGCTCAAGGTCGCGATGGACTCCGCACACCCCTCCGCGACCGCCTTCGCCCGGGTCCACGCACGTTTGCCAGCGTAGTTCCCACGCACTCCGGACATCCTCTCGGCAAGACCGCCGGGACCCGTGCGCCTCGCGAGCAGTGAAGACCCCTTCAGCCAGCAGTTCTCCCCGTCTCTCGCCTCTCACACGACGAAACCGGGACCCTTCCCGCCCTGCAACCCGGTTGACCCGCCCAACCACGGCCTCAATCCTTCATTCCACACCCGAATCCGCCACCCTGTGAGAAATCCGGGTTAGGTGTCTCGCGCGGCATCACTGGCTTCGAGCGCTACAGTTTCGTTCAGCCGGGGCCAAGCTTGCCCTATCAGGCGACTCCCCTCGGTCGAATACGGACACCTCGGGTTGGAAGACCAGACCTTATCGCCGATTTGGAGGTCGGTGAGTGGCTTCAGGCTGCGCGCCGTGCTGCGGGCAACAAGACTGCTCCGGGCCGCGCCAAGGCCACGATGCACGAATTGGAGAATGCGCTATTCGCGATGACGGACGGCGACCACAGCGGGGAAGGTACGGAGAAAGCATTGATAGCGCTGGGGAGATTCGCAGCGTGGCTGAGCGCTAGCCCGAAGAGCCGGGATGTCGTGGCTCCCCCGCCGCTGTTGTCCCGGTCGTGGCTGCTGCGGGCCGACGACGGGAGTCCGGAATACCGCGTTGCCGCCGCGCTGGCCGGGATCGGTATCCCCCCATCATACGGAGAAAGGTCAGGCCCAGCGGAGTCGGAGCCGGACAACTGGGGAATCCCCCCGATGGCCGCTCACTTTGCCCCGCTGACCAACGGACCCGGTGACGGATTTGAACGGAGGACTTTCTTTCGGGGCGGACGTTTGCTACACCGTCGCGCTTGGGCTGCCGACAACACCCCGCCGACGGTCGTCTGGGGCCACGGAGGACTGATGCGGAACATGATCGCCGTACTGGACCGCCGCATCGTGGAAGCCTCCATTCGCCGGTTGGAGGATAAGCCGCTGGGCAGCGCTACCTTCGCACGGCTGTCCGATGTCGCAGCCTTTCTGACCGGGAACTTCGACGACACGCGTTGCTCCGAACTGCTTGCTGGGATGGTATGGACGCAGCCCGTCCGGCTACCGGCCAAGGAGTCTGACACCAAACCGGCACCGGTCACCTTGCCGTTTGCGTACGCAGCGCTCAAGCCGATCTTCTCTCTGGACGACTCCCTCGTCCGGGTGGGCGCGATTCCGTCACAGGGGTCGATGCCCCTGCCGCCGGACCTTCTCGGCCCGCTCCGTGCGGGCGGGGCCAGCCGGGACGGCCGGGAAATCGCCGGGGCGGTCCGCTCAGCATTCTCAAGGGCTCGCTCGTCCGGCTTGATCTCGCCCTACGACCCAGTTCAGTCCGGCAGCGGCCTTGCCGCACTGCGCAGCAGCCGAATCGGTGTCGGCGCACGGCCCGACCGCATGGCCGCGGCCATGCTGATCCCAATCTCCTATCACGGCCTGGCCAGCTTGCTGCGGCGAGCGTACCCCGGTGCGCTTCCCGACAGCGCAAATCACTCATCGGAGGAAACACCGAATGTCAGTTGACCTGACTCCCATCACGAATGAACCACGGCTCCTGCTTGAGGCCCGGCTACGACCGATTCAGGGGAGCCGCTTCCAGCCCACGGGCTTCCCGAATCTGGGGCACGCCGTCTACGAATCGCCCAACGGTGACGGACAGACGGTACTCGTCGAGAGCGCCCAGTCAATGGCGAACCGCCTCGAAGCCGTCTGCTGGGATGAAGTGCTAGACGATTGGGCGGAACCACTGCGAGGTCTCCCGGTGGTGCAGGTCGAGGACGAGGTCGGCAAGCACCTGACGAACTCACTGATCGAAGCTCACCGCCTCAACTCCCCATACATCCTCGAAGGCAAGGACCGGAGCGTCTTCAAGATCCTCAAGGAGCGGTTGGCGCAGTTCGAACAGGGACGGGTCGACCTGCGTGAACTCGCCAAGGTGCTTCTGGAATTCGACGCCAACGCGCTGCTACACGGGGTGTTCCTGGCCAAGAAGGAATTGGCTGGTGGACGGTTGCGTCTTCCTCGCTCGTTGTCCGCCTTCGTGGAGGCCGACGGGGCTAGGCGCGCGGTCAGCGGTGGGGTGAAGAACGACTCGGTGGACCCGAAGGGGGACACAGCCAGGGGGTTCGGGAACGTGCCCTTCGCGCGAGACGAGTGGACTGCCGAACGCATCACCGCCTACTTCAACCTGGATCTCCGGCAGATCCGAGCCTATGGTCTTGGCGACGACGTGAACAGGATGCTGGTCCTGCTGGCTCTCTTCAAGATCCAGAAGTTCCTCGCCGAGGGGTTGCGTTTCCGAACCGCATGCGACCTCGAGGTAGTCGATGAACCAGTGACCCGCCCGCCCGGGTTCGAGATGCCGACCCTCGCCGCAATCGAAGCAGAACTCCCGATGCTGATCGAAAGAATTGGCGAATCGGGCCAATTCGGCGAAACCCGGATCCTCACCGTCATCTATCGAAAGTAGCTCTCGTGTTCGGACTCGCCTTTCGGTTTCCAACCGGCCGATACCACGCCACTCCTTGGGGCCGGAACGTCAACGAAGCCGACGTGTCCTGGCCGCCCGAACCTTGGCGGATCCTGCGCGCTCTCATCGCCTGCTACTGGCGCAAGGGTGACCGGGAGCGCTGGAGTGAGGGCGAACTTGCATTGCTGATCGACACGCTCGCCGAAGATCTTCCCGTATTCCACCTTCCCGACGGAGCCATCCACTCCCATACTCGTCACTACATGCCGATTCGGAAGGGCAAGTCGGAGTCCAGGACACTCATCTTCGACGCTTTTCTACACCTGGCTGACGGGGCGGAGGTGAGGGTGCTATGGCGAAGCGTCACGCTTGAGGAGAACTTGCTGGATCTCGCCAAGGACCTCGCGTCTGGGATCGGATACCTCGGTAGAGCGGAGAGCTGGACCGAGTGCCGGGTTCTCACGGAAGCTGGGTGCGAGCCGAACTGTGGCCCAGCCGAACGGGGCTTCGAGGGCGAGCGGTGTCGGCTGCTGGTGCCGCGCTCCGCCAGTTCTTATCAAGTCGAGCGAACGCGTCTCATCGCCCACGAATCCGCGCGAATCCAAGCCTCTTTGAAGGAGCCGCCCACGAAGCGCGAGCTCCAGAGCAAGGTAGGCCGGTCTTTTCGTGCGAAGGGCAAAGGCGGTGTGGACACACTTCCCGCGCGCCTGGTGGACGCTCTCTCGCTGGACACCGCCGACCTCCAGAATCGCAAGTGGAATCAGCCGCCTGCAGCTTACGAGGCCATCTACTCCCGAGCCCCGACTGTTCGTCCCGGTGTTCTTCCTCGGCCCTTCGCAGGACGCAGGAACGCAAACTCCAAGCCGGAGCTTCCCACAGTCGCCCGCTATCTGCTGGCTGGCCGCCCACGTCCGCGGATCGAGGACGCCATCAAGATCGGGGAAGTGATGCGTGCGGCAGCCATGTCCAAGTTCGGCTGGGGGACCGATGAAGCGACGGGCAGGCGGTATCCATTGGCGCCGTGGCAGGTCTCGGGCCGCGACGGAGACGGCAGGCCGGTGCATGATCCGGCGCATCCCGCTGCGTTTTGGCTGCCGGAGGACGCGGACGACGACGGATGGATCGATCACGTGACGGTCTTCATTGGGAGTGGTATGGATGAAGAGATTCGATCCAGATTGGACAGGGTTACACGCATCTGGCTCACTCCAATGGAAGAGCGGCGGCACTCGAGCAATGATGCCAGGCTCGACGAGTGGCGCCTTGCTTTGGAGGGATTCGGGCGCCCGCAAGACTTTGACGGGAGTTCTCGCGTGCTGGCCGCGTCACGAC
Organism: Longimicrobiales bacterium; assembly: GCA_965208255.1. Lineage (GTDB taxonomy): Bacteria > Gemmatimonadota > Gemmatimonadetes > Longimicrobiales > Gaopeijiaceae > BD2-11. The sequence goes on along the minus strand of OZ242324.1, from coordinate 3,582,395 downwards.
GGTGGCGCAGCGTTACACCGTTCCTCGCTTCGGGTCACCTGAAGAAGCACGGGTACGCGGGCGAGTTGCGACGGCTCCTTAGACATCGCGGAATCGCCAGCGAGGACGTGAAGGTGACGGAGTTGTCGGAAATCTTGGTGGCCGGAACACCACGACGTGCCCTGAACTTCTACCGGTTCCGGTCGCGCGGACGGGAGGCGCAGCCCGATTCGCGAGGAGGCCTGCTGGAGATCGAGTTTCCACGAGTGGTGCGGGGACCGTTGGCTCTGGGATATGCCAGTCACTTCGGGCTCGGGATGTTCGGGAGCGACGCAGGGTGAGCGTGCTCTCTGTGGTGCCAGTGCCATGACAGTGTCCGAAGCATGAGCGAGCGCACCCAGCTCATATTGCCGATTCCCCCACCCCCGGCCGACTCCAAGACGCCTCTTGTGCCCGCCCGGATGGTCAACGAGTGGGTCTATTGTCCCCGGCTAGCCTACTTGGAATGGGTGGAGGGGGAGTGGGCCGACAGCGCGGACACTGTCCAAGGCAAGCGTGCGCACACACGCGTCGACAAGGGAGGCGGCCGCCTCCCTTCTCCAGACGAGCTCGACGAGGAACAGTCGCAGGCCCGCTCGGTCACGATGTCGTCGGAACGCCTCGGCGTGATCGCGAAGATGGATGTCCTCGACATCCGCGACGGCGTGGTCATGCCAGTGGACTTCAAGAAAGGCAAGCGTCCCCACATTGCGGCCGGTGCCTACGAACCGGAACGGGTTCAGGTTTGCGTTCAGGCGATGATTCTGGAGGACAACGGATACGAAGTCGAGCAGGGAGCGATCTGGTACGTCGGCTCCCGGGAGCGGGTGCGAGTCAACTTGGACGAGGACCTTCGCTCCAGAACGCTCGAAGCGGTTCGCGACCTGCGGGCCGCAGCGCAGACACGAACACGTCCAGCGCCGCTCGAAAACAGCCCTAAGTGTCCCCGATGTTCGTTGGCCGGCATCTGCCTGCCGGACGAGACCAACCTGTTCAACCGAGGCTATCCCCCCCGGCCGCTCAATCCATCGGATGATCCCGCCCTTCCGCTCTACGTCCAAACCCCGCGCTCGCGGCTGCGCAAGAAGGGAGAACGTCTCATCGTCGAGTCGCAGGACAAGACCGTCGAGGTGCCGATGATCGACGTGTCCCAAGTGGCGTTGTTCGGTCCCGTTTCCGTGACGACACCTGCACTTCACGCCTTGATGCGGGCGGAGATCCCCGTGTCGTGGTTCTCAACCGGTGGGTGGTTCCTGGGCCATACCATCGGGACAGGAAACGGAAACGCCGCTGTCCGCGAAGCCCAGTACAGGGCTGCATTCAGCGCCCGCCGCAGTCTGACGTTCTCCCGTGACCTCGTCAGCGCGAAGGTGCGGAATTCCCGCACCATGCTTCGCCGCAACTGGCGTCCCGAACGCGGCACTGAAGAGAAGCAGGACGCGATGGAAGGACTCAAGCGCATCGCCAGGCGGGTGCTGCATGTAAAGGATGTCCAGCAGCTGCTCGGCTTCGAGGGAGAGGCGGCGGCCATCTATTTCTCCCACTTCCAGAAGATGCTCGCGCCAAGCTCGGCGGAAGGTCTCGACGAGTTCTCGTTCACGACCCGAAACCGGCGTCCGCCCACTGATCCGGTCAACGCCATGCTGTCGCTCGCGTATGCGCTGCTTGCCAGAACGCTGACGACGACGATATCTGCGACCGGTCTTGACCCGTACATGGGCCTCTACCACCGTCCGCGCCACGGTCGACCAGCGCTGGCTCTGGATCTGATGGAGCCGTTCCGTGCAATCCTTGCCGATTCCTGCGTGATTCAAGTGGTGAACAACGGTGAGGTCAAGCTCGCCGACTTCGTGTCGAACGGACCGGCGTGCTCTCTCAAGCCGAAAGGTCGCAAGGCATTAATCGCGGCGTTCGAGCGGCGGCTCGAACAAGTGACCACGCATCCGCTGTTCGGATACCGGGTCTCCATGAGGCGGATGCTGGAGGTGCAGGCCAGACTGCTTGCCCGTCACTTCCAGGGCGAAATCGTCAAGTACCCGCACTATCTTCCGAGGTAGTCGGCCATGGCAAAGGAACGTCTCTATCTCGTGACCTACGACATTTCGGATCCCAAGCGCTGGCGGCGAATCTTCAACCTGATGAAGGGATACGGACACTGGCTACAGCTGTCGGTGTTCCAGTGTCGGCTCACGGCCCGGCGTCGTGCCGAAATGACCATCCGACTCGAAGAATTCATGAAGCCGACCGAGGACCATGTATTGATCTTGGACATGGGTCCGGCAGACAAGATCAAGCCCCGGGTGGAGAGCCTGGGAAAGAGCTATGAAGCACCCACGCGACAGGCTACTATCGTCTAGCGCACCCGCCGTCGCCTCGGCGAGAGCTCCGATGCGGAGGAATTCTCACGGAGCGGTCGCGTACGCGCTTCTTACAGAATGCCAAGGAGTTAGCCCGTGGTAGATACCTATCCGCGACGCGAATTCAGGTTCTCGCTTGGCTCGGAGAGTCGACCGCTCGCAACTCATCCGGCAAGCCGCTCTTGCCCAACGGGTTGGCGGAGGGGCAGTTTCCGGGGCGGATCCGCCCCGGCCTCATTGAAGCAGCACCACGGCCGTGCGCGTCCAGCCCGGGGTGCCGTGTTTCCGGGGCGGATCCGCCCCGGCCTCATTGAAGCTGTTCTGTTCTGGTAGTCTCCCCCGCGCGCGCTTAAGTTTCCGGGGCGGATCCGCCCCGGCCTCATTGAAGCCGCCGACGGCCGTCGTCGAAAAGGCGTGGTTTCTGACATGTTTCCGGGGCGGATCCGCCCCGGCCTCATTGAAGCGGCCGCCGCTTGCGAAGTGATGAAATCGTTCATCACAGTTTCCGGGGCGGATCCGCCCCGGCCTCATTGAAGCACGTGGAACATAGCCGTGGGTGACCCAACGATCCCGGTTTCCGGGGCGGATCCGCCCCGGCCTCATTGAAGCTGCTTTCTGCTAGTGCTTGCCGCGCCTGGACAGCTTGCCGCGTTTCCGGGGCGGATCCGCCCCGGCCTCATTGAAGCTCTTTCTTGCGCTGGAGGCGGTCGATCAGCTTCAGGTCGAGTTTCCGGGGCGGATCCGCCCCGGCCTCATTGAAGCGTGCTCACCAGTGTGCAGATGTTGGATCCGTGCGTTGTTTCCGGGGCGGATCCGCCCCGGCCTCATTGAAGCCACAAGAACGCCCGGCGCCACTTCCCCCCCCCCACCCACACGGTTTCCGGGGCGGATCCGCCCCGGCCTCATTGAAGCGAGGAAGAGGTGTCCCTGACGGAGACGATGCAGAGACTCGTTTCCGGGGCGGATCCGCCCCGGCCTCATTGAAGCGCGCCAACCAAGGTGTACCCGGTCGCACCGTCCCGGCCTCATTGAAGCGCGGTATTCCGACGAAGCCGACTAAGCAACCAGTCCTGAATTGACCTGCCGGAGCACCTCGAAAACGCCCTCAATGACCTCCGCGTTACCGTCGAATAGCGCGTCCGGTCCCTCCGCATGGAGGTTGCTGAACGGTGGCTCGTAGAGCGCCGAGGCTTCAATGATCCCTCGGGCGCTGAGCTGGTCGATCACCATTTCAATGAACCGAATCTGGGGGGCTGTGAGACTCCTGTCGGCCAGAAAACCTGAGAACGCGGCCCGCGCAGCCGTTCGATCCAACCCCACCAGGCTCCTTACGAAGTGAGCGAGCGATGGCGACTCACTGCGCGCCAGAAGCCCTGACAGCAACGTGTCCCCGTCCTCCTCCCCGATCTCGGCCAAGGTCGATTCCAGCCCTTTCAGGTCGGCATCCGTCAGTGGTTGGTTGGTCCTCAGCCGGTGGATGACCAGGTGATCGAGATGACTGCGCAGGTATTCCTTGACCCTCCTCTCGTACTGAGCTCCGGTCATCTTCGGCATGTAGATCGCCGGTTCTTCTCGAACCCCCACGACCTCGTCCTGGAAGTCCGTGTAGACGATCTTACGCTTCCTCTTGTCGAGGAAGGAGACAAGTATCCGCAGCCGTAGCCGCAGGTCTTCGAGACCACCGAGACCGATTCCTTCCCAGAAATCGGTCCTCTGTACGGCAGCCAGATAGCCGAGCTGAGTCTTCACCGCGGGAATCGCGTTCTTCTCTTCGAGCAGCATGGCGATCTCGACGACCCGTCGTCTACGACTCTCGAATGCTGGGGCGTCGCTTTCGGCCAAGGCAAGCTGCATACGCAGCGCGGTGAGATCGAACAGTCGTGACTCGATGTCGTCCGGCTCGATCTCGTTCGGAAGTCCAGCGACCTCCAACTCCAGTGTCTCAACATCGGAGTCGCTGAGTTGCTCCCACGCCTTCCGGTCACGGAAGCGGTTCACCGCCTCAAGATGCATTCTCACGATGAAGTTCTCACGGTTCATCGCGGCCACTTCGCCGTGAAGTCTGTCGGTCAGCGAGTCCACCATCTTCATGTTCGGGTCCAGAACAGGCGTCGTCTGGACATGGGATAGGAGTTGGACGCGAGAGCGGAAGAGGCGGGTGCCGAGCGGCACTCCCCCACCCGCCTCGATCCCATCCGGGTTCTCGCGGAAGAAGTCGAAGTTGAAGCAGAAGTCGAAGACGCGAAAATCCTGCTTGTCCTCATCCGGTCCGAAAAGGTCTGGGCAGAGCCGCGTTCCACGTCCGATCATCTGCCAGAACTTGATCTTCGAGTAGACCGGTTTGAAGAAGACCAGATTCGCCACCTCTGGCACGTCGATACCTGTGTCGAGCATGTCCACCGAGATTGCCAAATGCGGAGCCTTGTTCTTCTGTGAGAAGTCGTCGATAAGGCTCTCCGCGTACGTCGCGTAATGGTCGATGACGCGCGCGAAGTGTCCCGCGTGCTGTGGGTAGTGCCGGTTGAACCGTTTCTCGACGAACTCCGCGTGTTCGTGATTGCGGGCGAACAGGATGGTCTTGGCCAGCCGGTCGCCGCCATCGACCTTGTGGCCGTGCTCCATGAGGTGCTGGAGCGCCTTGTCCACCGTGTCCTCGTTGAAGAGCCAGTTGTTGATCGCGGACGCGTTGACTCTGTCCGGAAGAGCGTCGGGGTTCACGTCGTCGCCCCAATCGAGGCCCTCCCACTGCTCCCTCTCCTCCTCGCTCAAGTCGTCGTATTCGATGCCCTCACGTGGAAACCTGAGATCCACCTGCTGTACGCGCGGCGGCACGAGGAAACCATCCGCGACAGCGGTCTCCAGCTCATAGGCATCCGTGGGAACGCCGGGCTCCAGATCGAAGAGTGCGTAGGTGTTCCGATCCACCTGCTCTCGTGGTGTCGCGGTCAGCCCGACGAGCAGCGAGTCGAAATAGCGGAAGATCGCTCCGTATTTCTGGTAAACGGAGCGGTGCGCCTCGTCGATGATCACGAGGTCGAAGTGCCCGACGCTGAACCGGGCCTCGTTGCCCTCCGACTCGTCGATCAATCCTATCATGGTCTGATACGTGGAGGCGTAAACCCGACCGACCCTGTCCTTCTCAGTCACCAGGTTCACCGGGCTCGATTCCGGCAGATGTGCCTTGAACGCGTTCACCGCCTGCTTCACCAGTGACCGCCGGTCTGCCAGGAAAAGCGTTCGCTTCACCCACTCCGCTCGGTGCAGGAGATCCACCAGCGCGATCGCTGTCCGGGTCTTGCCGCTGCCGGTGGCCATCACCAAGAGTGCCTTGCGCCTTGCACATGCGAGCTGTTCCGCGATGCTCCCGATCGCGCGTTTCTGGTAATAGCGGTCCACGATCCGGTCCCTTACCCGCGCCACATCCAACGCCTCTCGCTGGGCTCGGCGCACGATCAGGGATGCCAGCTCGTCCTTCTTGTAGAATCCGGCAACTGTGCGAGGTGGATGGAAGAGGTCGTCCCACAAGCGGGTCTTGTAGCCGTTGGTGTAGAAGATGACCGGCCGCTGCCCATGCATTGCCTCCAGGCAGTCTGCGTAGAGCTTCGCCTGTTGCCGTCCCACCTTCGGATCCACCGTAGTCTTCTTTGCCTCGACCACGGCCAGCGGTTTGCCATCGTCTCCCCACAGGACGTAGTCTGCGTAGCCGATCCCCGACTCGTGCGGCATCCCGGTGACTTCGTATTCCCGGTCGCCTTTCCGATCGAGCGGCCAACCTGCTCGATGGAGCGCCAAGTCGATCAACAGGCGCCGGGTCTTTCCCTCGTTCCAGTCATGGGTCTCGTCAACGGCTTCGTTCTCTGCTTTGATGGCGGCGAGGCGTTCACGCAATGCTTCCAGTTCGCTCTCGATCTCCTTGTGAGCCGCCGCCGCGGCATCCCGCTGCGCCTTCAGCACCTCCAACTCTTGGAGGCTCGCTGGGGTGGTAGTCAGTTCCACTCTTGGGACGAGGGATTCGTCGAAGGTCGTGCCTCGCAGACTCTCAGCGCCTTTGCGCAGGTAAGTCCGGCCCGTCCAATAAAGAACGTGATAAAGTTCGCGTAGGACAGCCAGCGCCTTTTCCGGCGCCGGCGGCTTGTTGCCGTGAACCGCCACGTTACCCGCCTGCCGGATGAATTCAGCCTTCCGCCACACGATGGTGGGCACGAGTTCGCGGAACGCAGGGTCGCCGAGGTAGCCGTCCAAGTTGGTGACTCTCGGTGGCTTCAGAGCTTTCTCGACCCTGTAGATGCGCTTGACCAGGCGCTCAAGTGCGTGCCGAGAATGGAAGCACGACGCCCGTGGGTCACCGAAGACGTGCCGCTCCGCGAAACTCGCGCTCTCCGCCACATGCGGGAATTCTTGCCTCAGGAAGTCGAAGTTCGCGGAGATCTCCATCGCGACTCAGAGGTCGCCTCTGAAGGCGTGGTGCTGGAGAGATGCAAAAAGGGTGTCGAGTTCCGAAAGGTGGGCTTGTTGGCGGACCTTCTGCTGTTCGACGGACTCTGCGATCGCGGCATAGCGGTGTTGGAGGTCGAGAGGGGGAAGTCCGACCTTGAGTTCCTCGATCATCTTTCGATTGAGGTTCGGCATCGTGACCCCCTGCGAGAGTCCTTCAAGGAGACCCTTCATCGACTCGCTGGAGAACGTCCTTGCCAAGAAGCATGTTGAAAGTTCGTCCGGGTGAGGGCGAACGAACAGTGAGCCGGTACCGCAGAGCATGCCCGCCGCGGTGTCAGAGACGATGGCACATCGACCCATCTTTCCGCGCCTCCCCATGACCACGTCACCGGCTTGAAGGCGATAGGTGCTGAGAGTCGCAGCTTTCTGCTCAGACACGGTCTGCTCATTATCGATGCAGATCTGCCCAGATACGATGTGCATCGGGTTCACCAGCGGCACACCATCGACGATGTAGTCTTCTTTGTGGAGGAGTGACCCAAATGGGCCAATCTGAATTCTTGATTTCGTTTCATTCAGCTTGCGGACCTCCCACCCCTTGGGATTGGTGACGGGGTCACCGAACATGTCGAGGAAGGTGGATTGAAGCAGAGTATCGAGCTGAGCGATGGCCTCGCAGCGCTTGGCCCGCAGGGCATCTGCCGCATCCAGAATCCCCGCAATCCGCTTCTGCTCCGCGAGGGGTGGGAGAGGAATCGGAATCTCTTCGACGATCTTCTTGGAAACCTCCTTGAACGTCGCCCCGCGCCCCTTGTGTTCGAGCGTTTCTCGATGGGTCTTCAGCCACCAGTAGAGATAGTCGGGGGCTATGCAGCCGTCCCGCGGGACCATGCTCTTGAATCCTTGGTTGGTACAGACGGGCAGCGTGTTCATCGCGACCAAGCCGATAGGTGCCCGCGAACTCAACAGGACGGACTGTGCAGGCAGCATCCTCGCAGAGCAACTCTGGAGGCCAGCCTCCGTGATCCTCCGGGAGGTGTCGCTTAGGTACTTGTGACGGAGCTCGCTCAGGTCCTTGGGAGTAGCCCAAGGGATATCTCCATCCCAATAATCTGGATTGCCAGTCTTGGGAGTCGCCCCTGACACGACCGCGCAAATCTCACCAATCGTGGAGATCGGCCAAGTCATCCCAACATCCTCTGCAACTCCACACGCCCTTGCGCGATCTTCCCCTCCAGTTCCGCCAGCCGCTCCAGGATCACCGCGGGGGGATCGTGCTCAACCACTTCGTATTCCACCTCCTTGTAGCGATTGATGGACAGGTCGTAGCCGTTGCCTCCGATCTCGGCTTTCGACACAAGGAAACTCTGGTCCGTCCGTGCCCGCTCGCGCTCCGCGTCGCGGTTCCGCCAGCGAGCGAGAATGTCGCCAAGGTCGCTCTTCTCTGGCTGCGGCGTGCGCTTGTCATCCAGCGAGTAACCGTCCGCCTGCATGTCGTAGAACCAGACGTGGTCCGTGTCGCCGGAGTTGGTCTTGGTGAAGAGAAGGATGGCCGTAGAGACCCCGGCGTACGGTTTGAAGACGCCGGACGGCATGGAGATGACGGCGTTGAGCTTCTGCTCCTCGACCAAGATCGTGCGCAGGATCCTATGCGCCTTGGTTGATCCGAAGAGCACACCGTCGGGCACGATCACCGCAGCGCGTCCACCTGTCTGGAGCAGGCGGAGGAAAAGCGCGAGGAACAGCAACTCGGTCTTTTTCGTCTTGGCGATCCGCTGTAGGTCCTTGGCGGTGGACTCGTAGTCGAGACTTCCGGCGAAGGGTGGATTGGCGAGGATGAGGGAGTACGTTTCCGTATCGTCATCGTCGGCCTGGGCGAGAGAATCCCGGTAGCGGATGTCTGGATTCTCCGCGCCGTGCAGAAGCATGTTCATGCTGCCAATGCGCAGCATCGTGCTGTCAAAATCGTAGCCGTGGAAGGTGTCTTCGCTGAAACGGCGGCGGGCGGCGGTGTCCTTGTAGATAGTCTCGCTATGGTGCTCGACCAGATACTCGGCAGCGGCGATAAGAAAACCCGCCGTGCCGCAGGCCGGGTCGCAGATGACATCCCCAGGTGTCGGCGAGACCATGTCGACCATCAACTTGATGATGTGACGCGGGGTGCGGAACTGCCCGTTCTGCCCGGCGGTTGCAATCTTGCCGAGCATGTACTCATAAAGGTCGCCCTTGGTGTCGCTGTCGGCCATGTCGATGCCGTCAAGTTGATCCACCACGTTTGCCAGCACGCGGGGCGTGGGCATCATGAAGAGGGCGTCCCTCATGTGGTGTGCGTACGTCGAGCCTCTTTGGGCATCGTCTTCCCCCCTCTGCCCCAGGGATTTCATGAAAGGGAACACCTCATCTCGCATGGTCGCAAACATCTTCTCGGGAGCAGTCTCCCTGAAGCGAGACCAGCGAATGGCGTCCTGATCGGGAGCAAAGATTGGCCCCTCGATGAGTTTCCCGGTGCGTGCGGCCTTGTTCTCCTTGAGCGTGTGCAGCTCATCGAGCCGCTTGATGAAGAGGAGGTAGGTCAGCTGTTCGATGACCGAGAGTGGGTTGGAAATCCCCCCGGACCACATCGTGTTCCAGATGTTGTCAATCTTGGCCTTGAGTTCGCCTGTGATCATGGTCTTGAATGGCCTTGGCGACGAGTCGGTATCTGCGGGCTCTGGGTCAGTCCCGTCGCCGGAAGTAGGCGACCTGGGACCGGGACCGTAACGCACGCTTTCCTTAGGCATCGGTCGAGGGCGCTCATGGCGTGCGCTGTGTGCTACCATCGGCGTTGAGGACGATTTGTCCCTCGCCTTCCGGAACGGGGGCGAAGGCCGTTGGGAGTTGTGTTACGCCGGAGATGGTGCGGACGACGGCGAAGCCTGCGACCTGCGCGGATGGGAACGCTTCCTCCATTCGGCGAACGCACGCGTGGAGGGTGGCGCCGCTGGTTATCACGTCGTCCACAACCGTGATTCTGACGACGGGGTCGAACCCCAGCACAGGCGGTACGGAGAGGCTGATCGTTGCGTGGTGGCGTTCCTGCGTCGGCCGGTCTCCACGGGACCATGCGGACTTCGGCACCTTTTCCATCCGGTGAAGCCATTCCTTCCGCCTTCCAAGCCCTTCCGCTTCCATGGACCGCACGAGTTCGACGGTCGTTGACCGCGGTTTGCCTCCCCGGGCTCGAGGGGCATGACCGGGTGCCGGAACGAGCACGACATCGGAGCCGAAGTAGGTGGGGAACAACTCTCTACCGTGATCGGACGCCATCCACGCAGCAATGTTCTTGATTCTCACGGGATCGGAGAACTTCAGGTCCATGACGAGTTCCCAACCTTGTCGGGTCATGGCCGTGTCACCGGAGCGAGGCCGACCGGGACGGTACGCGGCCACGGACCCGAACGGAACACCTTCAGAACGGTAGGTCATCCGCACGCGACGCCGACCCGACGCATCGGGAAGGGAGATCGTCGAGGACCAGCGGAAGCGTTCTTGCATCGAAGCTGAAAGCTCCGTAGCGAATCATCTCGTCGGCCCAGTCCGGCGACTGCTTTTCGAGCGACCGTTTGGGAAAGAGCACGGGCCGCCCAAGCCTGATCGCCTCCCAGCCCTGGTGCCTCGTCCCGCTGTTGGTGGCCGCCTCGACGATCAGCGTGGCGTCGGACAGAAGAGCCATGGTCTTGTTGCGCAAGGGGAAGTTCGACCGATGCGTTTGCTGACCGCTGGGAAACTGCGACACCAGCAGATGCCGCTTTCCGATCGCGTCCTGGAGGCCCCGATTTCGCGGTACCGCGTACCGATCCAACGGTGTGCCCAGTACGCCCACCGTCCTGCCGCCATTGGTCATCGCCGTCTCATGGGCCACGGTGTCGATCCCCAACGCGAGCCCGCTCACCACCGTGACACCGCGCGATACCAGCATCTCGGTGATCCGCCGGGCCAATTCCAAGCCCTCCGACGACGCGCGCCGGGATCCCACCACGGCGATTCGAGGGCCGCCCTCCAGCAGCGACGCATCGCCCCGCAGGAACAGCTGGCGCGGGGCGGCCTTCAGCTCGAACTCGTTGAGAGGTCCTAGGACATCGTCGGGCACCACAGTCTTTGGCTGCTTCACTGTCGCCGCTCCCATTTCAAGCTCCGCCCGCTGCTGAATCGGCTCGGCGGCCGTCCACGAGCTGGATCTTCATGGCACTACGCTCTCCACGTCAGGAATCGATGATGCAATATAGCGTCCTCCCGCTCGCGCCGAATCCTACGAGGGACGCCCGCCAGCCCCTACAACCGTTTCGACATCCAGACCGCCCGTCCGACGACGCGGACCTCCTCGGCGAGCCGCTCGTAGCTGTCGTATTCGGGATTGACCGATTTGAGGACCACGCGGGGCGGCTCGGAGTGCGCCACGTGCTCGATCCGCGTGGCGACGAGCGCGATGCCGTCCCAGATCACGAACATCCTGGGCGGTGCGGGCACCGTCCGGCTCACGTCGATCATGATGTGGTCACCGCTTGAGAGCAGCGGTTCCATCGAATCCCCGTCCACTTCAACCATCCACAGGTCGCCGGGATCGGCCCGGAGCCGGTGGCGGATGAACGAATCGGCGAACATCCACGCATCTCCGGTCACCCGCAGCTCGCCGTTCCAGGGTTCCGCGTCCGGCTCCTCTCTGAGATCCGCCTCCGGCACGGCGCTGTAGCCGACCGGCGCAGCGTAGGCGTCGTCGGGCGGCGAAGGCCGTGTGGCGTTCGTCGAGAGCCGGAAACTACGGCCGTGCTTGAGTAGCTCCGGCCGGCAGCCCAAGTGCTCCGCGAGGATCTCGCGGTCGTCCTCGGCGAGAACCTTCGGCGTGCCCCGGTAGATGAACTGTTGCAGGTAGGCGTCGTTGCGGCCCATGGCGACCGAGGCGGTGCGCAGGTTCGAGCCCTTCGCCGTCAGCAGCCGGAGCAGCCGCTTACGCACCGGATCGAGCCGCGCGGCGGGTCTTTTTTTCTTGCGTCCCATGGGCTGAAATAACCCCGCTTCCGGCCGGTTCCGCAAGCCGGCTAGGACACCGGTGGAACCGGCTGCGCTGGGTAGGCGCCGGGGACGCCCCCAGCGCGCACCGTCTTCGCTTGACCGGTCCCTCAAGACAGATCCGCGCCACGCCAACCGGATGATCGAACCCGGCCTCCCGGCTTGGTCCCCGCCTACCGCCGCCGAGACCGGCCGCGAGCACCCAACGGGGGTGTTTTCCACCCCACTGGCGCCGCGATCCACCGGGCTCATCCCCTTACGAGACGTCCATAGACGTTACGAGATACAAGGGAATTCCCTAACGGTTGTCTTCCTAGAGAGCAATTCTTCACCGTTCTGGCCATGAAGACGCGGGAGCAGTTCGGCCATGGAGACTCTGGAGCGGCAGTTCAACTCCCGGGTGAGCGGATTCCTCGAGGAAACCGGCATGGGAGCGACGACCCTCGGCCTGAAGGCTGTGGGCGACCCGAACCTGATGCGCGAGATCGCGGAGGGGCGCTCGCCGTCGCTCAGAATCGCGGACCAGGTGCTGACGTTCATCGACAGTCACGAAAGGGGTTCGGGCGGTGCCCGGGCTCCGCCCCGCCGCAGGCACCGAGAGCCTTCGCCGCGGACGAGGAGAACGAAGCGGAGCAGAGTGGGGAGCGAGCAACCGATGGAACCGGGAACGAACACGCCGATCCGTTTCCTGCGGCTTCCGGAGGTGGAAGCCCGGACGGGTCTGGCGCGGCCAACGATCTACGCGCGGATGGCCGCGGGGACCTTCCCGCGACCGGTCTCGCTGGGTGGACGCGCGGTGGGCTGGATCGAGTCGGAAGTCGAGGAGTGGATGCGCGAGCGAATCGCGAACACACGGGGCGTCGCGCGAGGCGGTGCCCGACCGAACCCCAACAGGGAGAGAACGGAATGAAGAAGATGTTTGGAACGAAGCTGGCGGCCGCGTGGGCCGCGCTGCTCGTGCTGGCGCCCGGCGTGCTCCACGCGCAGGGCACGAGCCCGTGGGTCGATGCGGTGACCGAGCTACAGACGCAGTTCACGGGGCCGATCGCACGGGGGTTGTCGCTGATCGCGATCGTCGTCGGCGGATTGATGTTCGCGTTCGGCGAGGGCGGCAGCAAGCGCACGCTGGCCGGGATCATCTTCGGGATCGGGATGGCGGTCGGCGCTGTGAATTTCCTGGCTTGGCTGTTCTGATGCGGGACTTGAGGCGCTGGCCGGGCTACGCGGCGCTCAACCGTCCGCTGACGGTGCTGGGCGTCGAGCGGCGGCTGTTCCTGCTGGGCGCGACGCTCGCGGTCGCGGTGTGGAACGCGACGGCCTCGCTCGTGGCGGGCGGGTTGGTGTTCGCCGTCTGCTACGGCGCGGGATGGCTGGCGGGCCGGAGGGATCCGGCGATGCTGGCGGTGCTTCGGGCAGCGGCGCGCTACCCGGCCCGGTACGATCCGGGCAAGTGGGCGGACGAGCCGTGGCACCTCGTGGTCCGCGGGGGTTCCCGGTGAGGGTCGCCGACGAACTCCGGGCCTTTGAGGCGGCAGGTTCGCTGGCCGAGGAGCTGCCCTACTGGGGTTGGCTCGACGACGGCCAAAGCTGCCTGACCCGTGCGGGCGAGCTGGTGGCGGCGGGCCGGATCCGGCCCGCCGTGATCGACGGGAGGACGCCCGAACAGATCGACCGCGTGCTGGGACTCTGGCAGAGGCTGCTCTCGGGCCTCGGTCCCGGCGCGCGGCTCCAGTTCCACCTGCTCCGGCGCCCGAGCTTCGGCGAGGGTCCAGAGACGAGCGGCTCGGAGATCGCGTCCCTGTCGGGGCGCAAGCGAAGCGCGTTCCTCGCCGGGCGCGTCCAGCGGCTCGATGCCTTTGTAGTATGGTCGCACAACCCGGGGCTCCGTCCGGTCGGGAGTTCCGGGTCGGGACCGCTATCACGGCTCAAGCGACGGCGGAAGCGCGGCGGCAAGACGCGAACGACCTACCTGGCCTCGGAGATCGAGGCGGCCGCGGACCGGTTCCGCGCCATGATCGACGCGGGCCGCTCGCTCGTGGCCGAACACACGCCGGTCGAGATGCTGGGAGCGCACGAGGCGTCCGGCCTCCTTTCCGAGTTGACGAACAAGCCCGGCACCTACTGGGACGGCGCGACGGGGAGCGGTATGAACTGGCGGCTCGCGCTGTCGGAGTTGGAGGCCGAACGCTCCCACCTGAAACTCGATGGCGAGCCGGTAATCCTGTACTCGCTCCTCTCACTGCCGGGGCAGGCGCACGCGAACCTGCTCAAAGACCTCTACTGTCTCGATGCGGTGACGACGGTCTCACTCGAATGGCGACCGTGGACTGTGGAAGCGGCGAGGAGGCGGATCCGGAGCGCGCAGCGCCACTACTTCGCGCGGCGCTACTCGATGATGGCGCACGCGCAGGACGCCCAGGGCACGGCGGCGGCGATGGTCGATTCGGCGGCGGCCGCCGAGTCCGACCGGCTTGGGAGCGCGCTGGTCGAACTCGAAGCCGACGGGGTGGCCTACGGCGAGGCGTCGCTCACCGTGGCGCTCCATGGCGAACTCGAAGAGATCGAGCGCTTGGACGGCGACGTGCGCCGGCTGTTCGCCGCGCACGACGCGAAGGTGATCCGGGAAGGCTACGGCCAGCTTCCCGCGTGGTTCGCTCGGCTCCCGGCCCAGCCGAGACGCCGGCAGGTGCGGAGGGTGTTCGTATCCGCCGGGGTCGCGGCTTGCCTCGCGCCCGTGTTCGGACCGCCGAGAGGCGAGAGGAACAGCCGCCATCTCGGGCGTGAATCGCTGGCAGTCCTCGAAACCCCATGGCGCACGGGCTACCACTACGACCTGTTTGCGGGCGACGTGGGCCACACGCTGATCCTGGGCGCGACGGGTTCGGGCAAAAGCTTCGCGCTCAACTTCCTGCTCGTTGAAGCGCTCAAGTACGACCCCCGCATCCTGATCCTGGATTTGGGTGGTTCGTACCGCTGGTTGACCCTGTTCCTGGGTGGCCGGTACTTGGAACTCGCGCCGGGCGAGGCGGAGCCGACGCTTCGGCTACAGCCCTTCGCGCTGCCCGCTGGCACAAGGACGTTCCAATTCCTGACCGGCTGGGTGCTCCGGCTACTGAAGCTCGGAGGGTACGAGGCCGACGGGTCGGACACGAGTGAGATCCGCGCGCGGATCGAAGACCTGTACGCGCTCGGAGCCGAGCGGCGCACGCTGAGCGTGCTGGCCGGTTCGCTGCCGGCCGCGATGTGGCCCGCCCTGAGCCGCTGGACGGAGGGCGGCGCATGGGGCGCGTTCTTCGACAACGCGCCGTCGGGCGGGGCGGACATCGTGTTCCGCGACTGGCAAGTGATCGACCTGGCGGGCGCGGCCGAGCACGCGGACCTGTGCGAGGCGGCGCTCGGCTACCTCCTGGAGCGGATGCGCCTGGAGATCGAGGACCCGGCCGAGACCGCGCGGCTCAAGCTGATGGTCGTGGACGAGGCGTGGCGGTACATGCAGGACCCCGCCGTGCTGAACTACCTCGCCGAGGCGGCCAAGACGTGGCGGAAGAAGAACGCCGCGCTCGTGCTCGCCACCCAGTCCGCCGTGGACGTGACCGGGACGCCCGGCGCCTCGGCGCTCCTCGAATCGATCCCCACCAAGCTGTTCCTCGCCAACCCCGAACTCCCCGCCGAAGCCGGTGCGCTGTTCCGGCTGAACGAGTCGGAGGTGGCCGGGATCCGGGAGCTCAGGCCGAAGCGCGAACTGTATCTCCGCCGCCCGGACGAAGCGGCGGTGCTCCGGCTCGAAGTCGATCCCGAGAGCTACTGGCTCTACACGTCCTCGCCGCTGGACGCCGAGAGGCGCGCCGAAGCCGTGGTGAGACACGGGCTGGTCCGGGCGCTCGAAGCACTCGCCCGGCCGGATCCATCCCACTCCACCCACAAAACGAAAGGGAAGTGACACCATGAAGACACCAACCGCAGCGATCCTGCTCGGGATCGCCGTTGTCCTGCTCACGCTGCTTCTGCTGGCGCTGCCCGGCGACGCCTGCGCGCAACAAACGAGCGCCGATGCCGCCTACCTGCGCGTGCCGGTGCCGGAGGAGGGCGATGAGCGGATCCCCCGGCTCCGCGCGCGCGTGCGGCATACGACTGTAATCGTGCTTCCGGCCAGCGAGCGGATCCTCGACTTCGTGGCCGGCGACTCCGAGTACTGGCACCTGACCGGCGCGGCCAACGTCGCGTACCTGAAGCCCTTGGCGGAGGACGCGGCCACGAACGTCGCACTCGTTTGCGAATCGGGGCGCATATACTCGTTTCTGGTCTCCGAACACGGCGAGAAGCCGCCGCATCTCGTGGTGCGCGTCGAGGCGGGCGCGGAGGCGGCTGAGATGTCCGGCAGCGCGGGCGGACCCGCGTTCGTCGCCCGAAGCGAAGTGGAAGCCTACCGGCAGATGGCGGCTGAAGCGGTGGCGGCCACGCAAGCAACGCGCGAGGAAGCCGAAGCCGGGATCGCCGAGGCGCGAGAGCAGGCGGCCGCGGAGATCGAAGCGTTCCGCGCCTCCTACCCTGAACGGCTTCGGTTCGAGTACCGGCTGGACCGACGGGCGTCCGAGCGTCCGTTCCGGGTCGAGGCGATGTGGCACGACGGACTCTTCACCTACATCCGTTCGCGCGCGCAAGAAGCCCCGGCGCTCTACGAACTCCAGGACGGCGAGCCGAGCCTGGTCGCGTTCGATCTGACGGAGGACGGCCTCTACATCGCCCGCCATGTCATGGGCGACGGATGGCTCCAGATCGGCGACAAGCGGCTGCACTGGCGGTTCGAGCCCGGGGAGGGTTCGCGATGAGCGGCTGGAAGCAGTGGTTCAAAGAGCCGAAGGGCGCGCTGCCCGGTGGTCTCGTCACGAAGGTCGGGATCGCGCTGATCACCGTGCTCGTGGCGGGGTTGCTGTTCTCCTCGACGCTCAGCGGTCCCGACGAGACGGTCGGGGGAGCCGCGCCTGAGGAGCAGCGGCCGGTGGACGACCGCACGGGCCGCTCTCTCGACGGGCGCTTCGATGCCGAGACGATGCGCCAGACCCAGCAGGCGGCGGCCGATGCGGACCGGGAGGAGCGGCAACCGTCCGATGACAACGGGCAGGAACCGGATCGGCCAGACGCAGACGAGGGTGCCGGCAGCGCTGGAGTCAGCATGGGCCAGGCCGAGTTCGAGCTTCGCGAGGCGCTCCGGCTTGAGGAGGTTGAGCGCAGGACGCGCTCCCTCCGCTCGCTCCCGGTCGCGCAGTCCCGCCGGGATCCGAACCGGGTCCGGGATCGGGCCGCGGTGTCTTCGCTGGAATCCGAGTCACCCGATGCGGCACTCGACGGCGCGCTCGCGTCGCTCGGGCAGTCCTTGGCCGCGCTTGAGGCCGAGATGGCCGCAGGACTGGCAAGCGGAGAGTTCGCGCCCGGCGCGGGCGGTTTAGCGCCTCAGGCCAGTCCAGCCCCGTCCGGCACATCCGAGCTCGGCCGTTTGGTCCAGCCGCTTGATCCACCGGGCTGGGAACGCATCCGCGAGGGATCGTTCCTCGAAGCGGTGCTGCTCACTCAACTCTCCGGCGAGTTCCCCGGCCCGGTGCTCGCCATGGTGTCGGTGCCGATGTATTCGGCCGACCGCCAACGCGTCCTGATCCCGCGCGGCGCCCGCGTCGTGGGCACCGCGAGCGCCGTCCAGAACCGCGACCAGAGCCGCCTCGCCGTGGCGTTCCACCGGCTGCTGCTCCCCGACGGAAGCTGGGTGGACCTCGAGTTCACGGGCCTGAGCCAAGCGGGCGAGAGCGCGCTGAGGGACCAGGTCAACCGGCGCTACCTCTCGACATTCGCGGCCGCCGGAGCGGTCGGCGCGCTGAGCGGGCTCGCCCTCGCCGGGGCCTCGCCCTACGGACTTCAAGCGGGCGTCGGCCAGGGGCTTGGAGGCAGCGCCACCTCGATGCTGGACCGGTACCTCAACCGCATGCCCGAGATCACGATCCGCGCGGGCCACCGGCTCCGCATCTGGTTCACCGCGGATGTCCTGGTTCCAGCCCCCCTCCGCACCACGCACCGATAGCACGAAAGGACTCCCCCATGCGCCACCGCATCCTTATCCCCGTTCTTCTCGTCCCCGTTCTGATGCTCGCGAATGCCGCTCCCGCGAGCGCGCAGTTCGACTTCGGGAGCTGGTTCCAGCGGGCCACGATCATCGCGAACCAGATCACGCAGATCTCGCACCAGGTCAGCCAGATCCGGTCGATGGCCCGCCAGCTTACGGAACTCGAAGACCAGCTCGACCACATGGAGCGCGCCGCGCGCGGCGAGATCGACGCGCTTCTGCAACCGTTCTCCGACCTCGCCGCCGATCCCGTGGGACTCGTGCGCGACGGACTCGGTTGGCGGTCCGACTTCAGGGGACGGGCCAGGGAAACGGTCAGCGCCGTCCGGCGCTTCGGCAACGGCCGCTCGTTCACCAACCTCTGGCGCACCGCCCACGGCACGGCCGACCGGGTGAGCGAGGCCGACATCCTCGGTCTCTTCCGGGACCTTCCGCCCCAGGCCGCGACCCGGGCGCTCGAAGACTACCGCCGCGCCCGGGAGACCGCCGACCGCCAGCGGGTCCTCGACTACGCGGCGCTGGACGCGGCCGCCGCGCTCGCCGGGACCATAGAGAGCGCGCAGGGCTCGTTCGCGGACATCACCTCGAACCGGAACTTGTCCAACACCGCGCTTCAACAGGCACGGGTCGCCGCCGCCCTGAGCCAGGGGCGGATCAACGCGGCCGCCGGACAGGTGCTCGCCCACCAGGCCGCCGCCGAGGCAAGCCGGGCAAGGCAGGCCGAACTCGCCCGCCTCGAATGGCTTAGTCGCTGGCATGACGACCACGCTCGCGCGAACACGCTCGCCGAGACGATGCGGGGCGCCGCTTCACTGAACCGGACCGCGCTCCGCGACGGGCTCCTGTTCCGCGTCCCCTCGTTCTACCGGTAGGAGAGCGCCCGTCATGCAACTGCCTCCGCAGTCCATCGACCCGAACGTCCCCACGCAGATCCCCACCGACGAGCTCCAGGACTTCAAGAGCTTCCTGGACATCGTGCTCGACACCGTCGTCGGTGGAGCCGCACCCGAGGTGCATACGCTGGGGCTCCAGCTCTGGGGCGGGCTCGCCGCCGTGATGGTCGCCTGGACCGGTCTCAAGATCGCGTTCAGCGGAACGTTCCAGCCCTGGGATCTCGTCAAGCTCGTGATCGGGATCGCGATCCCCCGCACGCTGCTCCACTACTACACCGTCCCGATCCCCGGCGTCGGATCCACCTTCCCCGGCATGATCGCCGGAGGCGGGATCTGGCTCCAGAACCTGTTCCTCTCCGACGTGGTGTCAGCCGGGTATTCCGAGATGACCGCGCTCGTGCAGGCGTACTCGGCGCACCTGAGCGCGGCGTGGTCCACGGGCAACCTGCTCTCGATCGTGACGGCGGGAACAACCGTGATCTTCTCCTCGCTGGTCACGCTCGTGATGGGCGCGTCGCTCGTGTTCTGCCTGCTGGCGCTCTTCTGCGTCACCTACGCGCAGGTGATCTGGGCGCAGGTCGCGATCGCCATCGCGATCCTGCTCGGTCCGGTGTTCATCGCGTTCCTGCTCTTCGAGCCGCTCTCGTTCCTGTTCTGGGGATGGTTCCGCACGCTGATGGTCTACACGCTCTACGGCGTCGTGGCCGGTGCCGTGCTGCGGGTCTTCATGGGCGTCGGACTCGGCTACATCACGACCTACGCCGATGCGCTGATGGGCACCGGCACGGCGGACCCGTTCGAGCTCTGGCTCTGGGCCGTCGTCCTCATGCCGCTCGTCGTCTGCGGCCTCATGGCCGGACTCAAGGTCGGCGAGCTCGCCTCGATGCTCGTCTCCGGTTCCGGCTCCGCCGGGTCCGGGTTCGTCGCGCTCGTCATGCAGGGGGCGAGCAAGGCCGCCGCCCCCGCCAAGCCACCCGTCTGAGTCCGAAGGAGAAGCCGATGATAAGACGAGACAAAAATGCCGGCCGTGAGTACGCCGAGATCTGGGGCGAGGCGGTCGAGGCGAACCGGAAGCTGCGGAGGATCCTGATCCTGCTCTCGGCGAGCATGGTCATGGGTGTGGTGGTCCTACTGAGGATCGCGGGCGCGGAGCCGCCCAAGCCGATTGTGATCCGGGTCGACGAGGTGGGCCGCGCCGAGGCGCTGGCCTACGAGGCGGCCACCGCGCAGGCCGATCCGCTCGATCCGACGACCAAGTACTTCCTGAACCGGTTCGTCCACGACTTCCACTCGCGGCGCCGGGCGACGGCGCAGGAGAGCTGGACCCGGAGCCTCCGGTTCCTGTCGACCGATCTCGCGAACGCGGCGTTCCAAAGGGACGGCGCGGAGGTCGCCAGCGTCGCGGCGGGCACCGCCGACACCGAACTCGAAGTCGAGCAGGTGGTGCTGCGTATCCATCCCGCGCCCGAGCCGCCGCACGGCGCGACGGCGGACTTCGACCTCGTGCACTTGCGCGGCGAGCAGGAGCTGAGGCGCGAACGCTGGACGCTTTCGCTGCGGTTCGAGTTCCTGGACTCGGTCGCGCCCGAGCTGGTCGTCCACAACCCGATGGGGCTGCTCGTCACCTACATGCGGGCCGACCGGGCGCTCGTGACCGGGGGCGACCGATGATCGCGCATCTCAAGGGGCGCGAGAAGGCGCTGGAGTCGTTCGGCTGGACGGGCCGCGAGGCCGAGTGGATCGCGCTGGTCTGCCTCCACAGCGGCGTGTTCACGCGCGCGCAGTGGGCACGGTTCCTGGACGCGCATCCGGAACAGGTCCGGCGCGGCGTCCACGCGTTGATCGCCGACCGGGTCGCGAGCGAAGAGACGGAGCCCGGCGTTGCCGGCATGGGCCGGGTCGGCCGGATCTTCGCCCGCCCGGTCTACCGGGCGCTCGGAGCCGAGCACATCCGCCATCGCCGCGGCGCCTCGACCGAGGTGCTTCTGCGCCGCCTGCTCTCGCTCGACTACGTGATCGAGCACACCGACCTGCCCTGGCTCCCCACCGAGCAGGAGAAGGTCGCCGCGTTCGAGGCGCTCGGGATCGAGCGCTCGATCCTGCCCGTGCGCGTGTACCGGGGAGCCGCACGGATCACCAGGCGCCATTTCCCCGTGAAGCTGCCTGTGGCGCTCGACTCGGTGCGCGCCCTGTTCGTGTACGCCGACCCCGGCCACGAGACCTCGACGGCGCTACGCTCGTGGGGCAAGGCGCACCGCGGACTCTGGCGCGCGCTCCGGCGACTGGGCCGGTCGGTAGAGGTCGTGGCCGTCGCCCGCACCGGGCGAGAACTCGAGCGGGCGCGGCGGGTGATGCGCGGCTGGGCCGAGCCCGGTGGTCCCGCGGAGCCCGAAGCCGGCACGGCCGAGGAACTGGCTCGGATCGAACGGGCGATCCTCCAGGGCGCGGTCCACATCCTCGAGGAGTTCGGCGGCCTCCAGGCCGCGCTGAAGCGCAGCGTCGCGCTGGAGAAGCGGACGCGCCGGCGGGGCGGGCGCGGGTCCATCGACCGCGGGGCCGCATGGCGGACCGAGCGCCTCGCAAGGGTCCGTTACCGATGAGCGGCGTGCTCGCTATGCCGCACCGCGGCGTGAAAACGACGCGGGGGGTCGTTTCACGAATCGGTCCTCCGGCGATTCACATGCGGACTTCCGTCCATCCGCTTGCGCGGTGGTGTCTTGCGGCCTCGCGGCCCGCCCGCCCGCTGCCGGACGGGCCGCATCGGCCGTGGCTGGAGCGACCCCCCTCGCCGAGGGCTCGGTGCGGCGTAGGACCGAGTGTGTTTTCACAACTCGGCCCCCCGCCGCCCAGGGTCGCTCCAGCACCAGAGATCCCTCCGGGAAGGGTGTCCGACCGATGAGGCCGTGGACGCTCGTCCTCATCGGAGTTGCCCTGACGGCGGCCGCGGTGCGCGCGTTCCTCGCGCCGTTCCCGCCCATCGGCGGCAACCCGTATCTGGACCTGATCGCCCACAACGATCCGGGCATCCATACGGCGATCCGCGCGTGGTATTACCTCGCGCCCGGCGTCGCCGTGCTGCTGGCCGGCAGCGTCATGCTCTCCGTCTCGCGGGTCTGGCTTCAGCCGCTCACGCGCCGCCGCAACCGGGGCAGGCTCCCGGCCTGGCCCACTTCGCCGAAAGACGAAGCGCCCTCGCTTGTCGTCGGCGAACTGCACCACCCGACCGTCGCGAAGGAGAGCGAGCATCCCTCCTGGCTCGTCATTCCCGAGAAGGGACTGTACACGGGTCTGCTCGTCGTGGGAGCCGTCGGCACGGGCAAGACCACGGCCTGCATGTACCCGTTCGCGCGGCAACTGCTCCGCTGGCAGGCCGGCGATGCCGACCGGCGGGCGGGCGCGCTCGTGCTCGAAGTGAAGGGGGACTTCTGCCACCAGGTCCAGGGCATCCTCGAAGACGCCGGGCGCGGGGACGACTACCTCGAAATCGGGCTCGGGGGTTCGTGGCAGTGGAACCCGCTCGACGATCCGCTGCTCGACTCCTACTCGATGGCCTACGGCGTCGCGTCGCTCATCAACCAGCTCTTCGGCAAGTCGCGCGAACCCTTCTGGCAGCAAGCCTACACCAATCTCGTCCGCTGGATCGTCGAACTTCATCGGCTCTTGCCGGGGGGCTGGGTCACGCTCCGGGACGTGTACCGCTGCACGGTCGAAGCGAAGCTGTTCGCTGAGAAGATCGGGGAGGCGAAGGCGGAGGCCCTGCGGCGGTGCCCCATGCGGGCCGTCATCGCCGCCAAGGATCTCAACGCCCACCGGAAGGCTCTCGAAGACTGGGACTGGGACATGGCGCCCGGCAGCGCCACGGTGGCGTGCCGGCTCGACCTGGAACGCGGAGCGGTGCTCGAGGAGCTGAAGATCGAATACCGGACGGAGCCTGAGGGAAGCGGCGCGGGACGCGAGTACGCCGAGCAGGTCGAGGCCATCGAACGATGGTACCGGCACGACTGGATGGCGCTGGACGCCAAGCTCCGCACCTCGATCGTCGAGGGGATCAGCGTGTTCCTCTCGCTGTTCGACCAGCCCGACGTCGCGAGCGTGTTCTGTCCGCTACCGCCGAAGGACGATCCCCCGGCCACGCGGACGGACGGGGAGGAAGAGGAGGAGGTTCCGGATGCTCCGCCCATGCAGGGAGTCCGCCGGAGGCTGCCGCCGCTCTCGGAGTTGATCGAGGGCGGCAAGGTGCTGGCACTCAACATGCCCGCCGGGGCGAACCCGGCGCTCGCACGCGCCATCGGCGTCTTCCTCAAGAACGCGTGGATGCAGGCGCTGCTCCGGAGGCCCGCGGAGGCCGCCCGCCGCCCGGACCGCTACATGCGGCCCGCAGTGTTCATCTGCGATGAATATCAGGCGTTCGCCACGGTCGGACAGGACGATCCCTCCGGCGACGAGAAGGCGTTCGCGCTCACGCGGCAGTGCCGCTGCATCCCGATCGTCGCGACGCAGTCGATCTCCTCGCTCCGCTCCGTGCTGCCCTCGGGCGAGGCGTGGCGCACGCTCGTCCAGACGCTCCGCACCCGGATCTTCCTGTCGCTCTCCGACGACGCCTCGGCGAAGATCGCGTCCGACATGTGCGGCTCCGTCATGAAGACGCAGGCGTCCTACACGTTCACCGAGACCACGAACAAGCCCGAGTTCTCGCTGCTCTCGGGCCGCGCCGGAGGCGGCGACGGCCAGATCGGCGCGACCAAGTCGTTCCGGCAACAGAGGGAGCCGGTGTTCGACCCGCGCCAGTTCGGGCTGCTCGCCAACTACCAGGCGATCTGCCTCCCCTACGACGGGGTCAAGTCGCTCCCGGCCCGGCGTGTCTACCTCAAGCCCCACTACCTGCCCAGGGAGCAGGGGTACTGGCGGCAGCGCGGGGAGGGCCGGATATGAAGCGTGCGAGTGGCGTCGGCCATCTCACCCCGTTCCTACCGGGGTTGGAATCCCTGCTCGAAGACCCCGGCGTCTCCGAGATCATGATCAACGGACCCCGCAACGTCTGGGTCGAGCGGGGCGGGAAACTGGAACCCCACCCAGCACCGGGCCTCACGTCCGCGTGGCTCCACCGCGCCGCCATCCACATCGCCCGGCCGCTCGGGCTCGATCCCGCCGCGAGGCCGGTCCTCGACGCCCGACTCGAAGACGGCTCACGGGTCGCCATCTGCACCCCGCCCGCGAGTCCCGAGGTCGCGATCACCATACGCCGGTTCGGCGGCCGCGCGTTCTCGGCGGAGGACCTCGTGCGCCTGGGCTCGCTGCCCGAGGACATCCTCGAAGCCGCTCGGAGCACGCTTGCGTCGCGCCAGAACATCCTGGTCTCCGGAGGCACGGGCTCGGGCAAGACCACGCTGCTGAACGCGCTGATCGAACTGCTGCCGGAAGACGAACGGATCGTCGCCATCGAGGACACGCTTGAACTCAGGATCGACCGGGCGAACTGCCTCCGGTTCGAGGCCGGCGCCACGCTTTCGGAGACCCCCGTCGAGATCCGCGACTTGGTGCGCCACGCGCTCCGCCACCGGCCCGACCACATCGTCGTCGGCGAGGTCCGGGGCGGCGAGGCCGCCGATCTGCTCCAGGCGCTCAACACCGGACACGGCGGATCGCTCACCACCATCCACGCCAACAACGCGCGCTCCGCGCTGTCGCGGCTCGCGAGCTGCGCGATGCAGGCCGGAGACGCGCTGCCCTGGGAGGTCACCTGCCGGGGAGTCGTCGACGGCATCGCGCTCGTGCTGCACGTGGCCCGCCGGGACGGTCGCCGGTTCGTCGAGGACGCGCTCGAAGTATGCGGCTACGACGCGACGGCCGGCCACTGGATCACCGCGCCGCCCGGAGCGCGGCCCGAAACGCAACCGGAAACCAGAACCCATACCCACCCACCGAAGGAGGTGAACGCATGAGCTGGAATGGCGGAACCATCCCCATCGAAATCATCCCCGTCGACACGTTCGAGGACTTCGACCGCGAACTCGCCCGCGACGGCGGCGAGACGCTCGAAGTCGAGGCCTATCTGGCCGACGAGTACGGCCTGTTCCCCGAGGAGGTCGGGACCGAGGACGAGATCGCGGCCGCATGGGACGATCCGCACGGGGACGCCGGGGAGGAGGACGAGCGATGAAGCACGACGAATATCATCGCAAGTTCGCCGATGCGATCATCGAGCAGATCAGGCGAGGCACCGCGCCCTGGCAGAAGCCGTGGCAGCCGGGCGAGCGCGTCATGCCAAGGAACGTGGACACCGACCGCTCCTACCGGGGCGGCAACAGCCTTCACCTCGCCGCCATGCAGCAGGAGCACGGCTACGGCGACGTGCGCTGGGGCACCTACCGCCAGATCCAGAACCGGGGCGGTCAGGTCAGGAAGGGCGAGCGCGGCACGCGCATCCTCTCCTTCCAGGACAAGAAGCGGATCGCCGTGACCGACGAGCGCGGGCGGCCCAGGAAGAACGCCGAGGGTAAGCGCCTCTACCGCTACGAGAAGCTCAAGACGCCCTACGTCCGGCAGTACACCGTGTTCAACGCCGAGCAGGCCGACGGACTGCCCGAGCGCGCGAACCCCACCCCCGAGCCGCTCTGGAAGACGCATCAGGAGGCGGAGCGGGTCATGCAGGATGCGGGCGTTCCGGTCCGCCACGTGCAGGGCGACCGCGCCTACTACCACATGAAGCGCGACGAGATCGTGCTGCCCAAGCGCGGCCAGTTCCCCTCCGCCAACCACTACTACCAGACCGCGCTCCACGAACTCGGCCACAGCACCGGCCACGAGGACCGTATGAACCGCGAGACCCTCATCGAGGGGATCGACGGCGGGTTCGGGTCCCCCCAGTACGCGAGGGAGGAGCTCCGCGCCGAGATCAGCGCGATGATGACCGGCGAGCGCGTCGGCGTCGGCCACGACCCGAGCCGGGGCGCGGCCTATGTCGAGGGCTGGATCCAGGCGCTCGAGGAGGACCCCCGCGAGATCCGGCGCGCCGCAGCGGACGCGCAGAAGATCTCCGACTTCGTGCTGGTGCGGCACCGCGAGCGCATCGCCGCACGCGACCCCGTCGCCGTCGCGGCGGTGCGCACGCCAGCGCAGGGACCGCAGAGGATCGTCGTCCCCGTGCCGCAGATGCCTGTCCCGGCGCGCGGCGCCGGGCCGAGCCGCTGAAGGACCGATGAGAGGGAGAGGAATGTTCGACCGCACGGTCGAACCGGACCCGCGCCCCGCCGCGCCACCCAGCCGCAATCGCCAAGGCATGCGGAAAGGCCACCGCCGAGAATACGCCGCGGACCGGGCGCGCGGGTCCACCATCCCCTTCCCCGAACGCTGCGCCGGGGCGCTGACCGACATCGGCGTCCACGGCGCGGTCTCTTTCCGCGACCTCGCCGAGGCCCGCTTCGGCGGGCACCCCTACACCACGCGGCGGGCCGTTGACACGTGGATCCGGGACGGGCTCGTCCAGGAGACCACGGCCACCGGCCCGAACGGCAATCCGTTCAAGATCCTCACGCTCACCCCCGCCGGCGTGTCCGACGCCCGGGAACTCGCCGCCGAGCGGGGGATGGACCGGGGCCAGCGCATCGAAATCCCCCGCATCCGGGACGCGCAAGCCAGCCACGACACCGCCGTCTACCGCGCCTGCGCCAGGGAACGGGAGCGGCTTCGCAGGCGGGACGCGCGGGTGCGCCGCGTCCGCCTCGACGCCGAACTCAAGAGCGCCGTCGCGCGCGCGAGCGAGTCGGAGCGGAAGAGGAGCGGCAAGCGGGCCGCCGACGCCGAGCGGCACCGCGTGGCCGAAGAACTCGGGCTGCCCATCGACGAGGCGGACCGAGTGCTCTACCCGGACGCGCAGGTCGAGTACGAGGACGCCGAGGGGCGCACCGGCCGCGTCAACATCGAGGTCGCGTCCGACAACTACAGCCGCGAGACCGTCAAGGCGAAAGCCGCCGCCGGGTTCGCCATGCACGCCAGCGGACCGGCCGCCGCGGGCATGCTCCAAAAGCTGGGGCTGGGCAGGGGCGACGGCGGCTCCTGGCTCAAGGGTCCCGCCGACCGCGATCCCGCCTCAGTCGAACTCTGACCGAAGGGAGAACCTCGCCCATGCAACCCTGGAAGATCAGCGCGGGACTCACCGCCGCGCTCGCCGGTTCCGTTCTGCTCCTTGGCGGAGCCCGCCTCGAATACCTGAGCCCCCACTGGCCGCTCATCCTCGCACGCCACGGGTTGCCCGTCGCCCTGCACGCGGCGTTCGCCGTCATGACCGTCGCCGCGGGCATCTACGGCGTCGGCCGCGCCACCGGGCTCGCAGACCTGGGCCGCCGCGTCGATCTCGCCGAACGGTCCGTCCGGCGGGGAGAAGGAGACCTGGACCTCGCAGACGCGCTCCGCAGGGACGCCGAAGGAGACTGGGAATGAAGCGCCGCATGAAGGACCCGCCGACCGTCGAGGCCCTGCCCGCCGACTGGCGCAAGAAGGCCAAGTCGCTCCGCCGATACGGCGGCGAGACCCCGGCCACCGCGATCGAACGCTGCGCCGACGATCTCGAAGCCACACTCGTCGAAAGGGACGAAACCACGTTCTCGCTCGTCGAGGCTTCCCGAGAGAGCGGATACACCGCCACCCACCTCGGACGACTCGTCCGAGACGGCAAGATCCCCAACGCCGGGAGGCCCGGCGCGCCCAGGATCGCCCTCAAGGACCTCCCCCGGAAAGCCCATGTGCCAGCCGAGCCGCAACCGCGACTGGCGGAGAAGTCCGGCCGTAGCCACCTTTCAAACACGCAGATCGTGCAGTCCATCATCCGGAAAGGAATCGAATGATGGCACGCACGAAACGTAGTCGGCGCTCCTACAGCGCCGGAGAGTGGGGCCGGAACCGGGTCCGGGTGTTCCCCGACCCGAAGACCGGCATCCTCCAGATCGAGTGGCGGGAAAACGGGCGAAGGATCACCCGATCCCTCAAGCACCGCGACTGGTCGCGGGCCAAGCGGCAGGCCGACGAGTTCGCCGCCGGGTTCGAGGGGCCGGAGCCCAACGGCAAGAAGGAGGCCGAGCCGGAGCCGCTCACCCTGGAGAGGCTTTTTGACATCTACGGCGAAGAGGTGATACCCACGAAGGGCAGGCGGTCGCGGCTGCAGAACAGGGCCGCGATGAAGATGTTCCTCGGCTGCTTCGGAAGGGATCGGAAGCCCGAAACACTCTGCCAGCGCGACTGGGACCGGTTCATCCGGGACCGCAGGGCGGGCAGGGTCGGCCCGAGCGGAAGGCCCGTGGGCAACCAGATGATTCGGCACGACCTGGTGTTCCTGCTCACCGTTCTCAACTGGGCCGCGAGGTCGAGGGACGAGAGTGGGCGGCTGCTCTTGCAAGCGAATCCCCTGAGGGGCTTCAAGACGCCCAAGGAGAAAAACCCGATCCGGGTCGTCCTCTCCGAGGAGGAATACCGGGCGCTACTGAAGGTGTCCCGCCGGGTCGGGTGGAAGTTCCATGTCGCGCTCGTGCTCGCGCACGAAACCGGGCACAGGATCGGGGCCATTCGGCAGCTTCGCTGGCCCGAAATCGATCTCGACGGCGGCATGGTGCAGTGGCGCGCCGAACACCAGAAGAACGGCTACGCACACCGGACGCCGCTGACCGACGAAGCGGTCGCCGCCCTGGCACTCGCATGGCGGAAGAACTCCGGGGACGAAAACGCTCCGGTGCTGCCCTCTTCGAAGGATCCCACTTCGTGTGTGAGCCGCTGGATGGCCCGTGCTTGGTGGGAGAAGGCCGAGAAGCTCGCCGGGATCAAGCCCAAGCGTGGGCGCGGCTGGCACTCGCTGAGGCGGAAGTTCGCTTCCGACCTCATGGACCAGCCCCTCAAGGTGCTCTGCGAGCTCGGCGGCTGGAGGACGACCAAGACCATCCTTCAGTGCTATCAGCGAGCCAGTGAGGATCGGCTCCGGGAGGCGCTCGCGAACCGCCGTAAGGTCGGCACCTGATCCAATCGGCGGGAATCAATCGCCGGGAATCCGCACGCCCAACCTCGTAACATCAACACCCACAAGCAAATACGGTGATTAGCGCATCAGACCGGACACCGGATCGGTGCCATCCGTCACCTCCGGTGGTCTGACATAGACCTTGACGCCGGAGTGGTGCGGTGGCGCGCGGAACATGAGAAGACCGGCTACGAGCACCGGACACCGGTGACCGCCGAGGCGGTCGCCGTCTTGGAAGAGGCACGAAGGGAACCCCCTGGGAGCCGCGACGCTCCGGTGATTCCCGCGCCCAGGACGCCTTCCAAGTGCGTCAGCGCCGAGCGGGTGCGCATCTGGTGGCACAGAGGCCAGACGCTCGCGGAGCTGGAGCCGAAGCGCGGCAGGGGTTGGCACTCGCTAAGGCGCAAGTTCGCTTCGGACCTCATGAATCAGCCGCTCAAGGTCCTCTGCGAACTCGGTGGCTGGAAGACGCCCCACACGGTCCTTGAATGCTACCAGAGGGCCGACGAGGGACAACTCAGGAAGGCGCTGGACAGCCGCCGGAGGGTTTGCGTCTGAGATCCCAATTGGCGGGAGTCAATTGGCGGGAATCCGGCCAACC
Source organism: Longimicrobiales bacterium (assembly GCA_965208255.1). Classification (GTDB taxonomy): domain Bacteria; phylum Gemmatimonadota; class Gemmatimonadetes; order Longimicrobiales; family Gaopeijiaceae; genus BD2-11. Next base: position 3,552,928 of record OZ242324.1, on the reverse strand, counting down.
GAAATCGTAACGTCAATCCCTGCAATAGGATGTGAAACTGCCCGCGTCTGCCGGCAGAGCAGCAGCGTGTTCCTGAGGCTCGTTTCTCCTCCGTCGGCCCAGTGCTTCACATGATGCGCCTCGGTGAATCGGCACCCGCAGCCGGGGAACCGACACCCACGGTCACGCTCCTCCAGCGCCCGCCGGATATGCGGCGGGATGGTGCGCGTCCGTCGGCCCACGCTCAGCACCGACCCGTCCCCCGCGCGGACCATTGCGACCACCGCTGCATCGCACGCCATGCGCCGCGAAGTTTCCGCGGAGACGCGGATCCCGTCCAGATCCGAGCGCCCGGGCTCGCCTTCGGCTGAGAGAGTCGCCGCGTCGCAATGGACCATGACCTGGTAGCGCTCGGCGCGGGTGCCGGATTCGACGCCGCGCGAGGCGGGCGTTCCGGTGCGGGATTGGTCCTGCCATGTCTCGCGGGATTGAGTCTGCGGCTCCTCCTCGGATTGGGGCGCATCGTCGGGGGATTCGGTCTGCAACTCGTCGCAGGGCTCGTTACCCCCGAACCCCACCGCCAGCGCGCGCTCTGCGAGCAACCCCATGGCGTCCGCCCGGCGCTGCTTCGGCTTCGGGCTCGACTCGTCGGCAGCATGCGAATCGCCGGCATCCCGCGCATCGCCGGCACCGTTCTCGGACCGGTATAGCGCATCGGACGCCGCCTCCACCGCCCGCATCAATACCGCACCGGCCTCGGGCTCCAGCCGCCCCTTCACCACGTACATCCCGTCGCCGTCTACGAACACCGACAACGCCCGGCTCCGGTGCCGCGCCTGCTCGGCCGTCAGCTCCTCATCGCGCGACAACTTCTTCCACATGCGCACCGTCCGTTCCAGCTTCGCCGCCGAGCCGGCGCGTGCGAACTCGAGCAACTCCGCCTCGCGCTCCGGAGTCGCAACGCGCGTGAGCGCCCGCACCTTCGCATACGAGATGCTGCCCTGGCGCAGAGCGTCGGCGGTCTGAGGCAGATTCTCCAGTGCACGCGCCGTCCGGACCCGTTCGCGCGCCGGGCCGATCTTGATGCCGATCCTCCAGGCGAGCCATTCGGCGCAGGAGCCGAAGCCGTCCTTCCAGCCGCCGCGGCGATCGAAGTCCGCGATGAGGGTCATCATCTGCGCTTCCGCCACGTTGATGCGCTCAGCTAACTCCGCTATTCGCTCGCCCAGCCGGGCAAGGTCGTCGTCGCGTCCTCGTCCAGGGCTTCCGGCTCGGCCACTTGTTCCTTGGCCAACTCGTTCCCGCACCATCGCGGGCCCCGGAGAGGGCTTCCTTTGGGTGTCGTAGAGAACATCCTGCGATGCGATCATGATTCCTCCCAACATGCGATTGTACAATGACTTACGTACAAATATAACAGCACTGAAACCGACCTCTCAGGATGCCCTGCAGTGGCCGAACCGGGGTTGGGAGACCTTCGGAAGAGGGATGGGCCCGCGAACGCAGTCAGCGCGTCCGTCAGCGCCGTTGGCGGGCTGCGGAGCTCACGATATCGGACTCTCCTAAATCGCGAATCCCAAACCTGTCAATGGCAGAATGGGACGTTCCGATGTGAATTCGGGACCGCTGGTTCCACGACGGGCCGGGGTCAGGTTGACAGAGAGCTGTGTGCTCCCGAATCCGGACCAATGGCGAGATGGGATGCGTCCAATGTGAGTTCAAGCCGCCGTGTTCCGCGCAGCTTGGCTCCTCCCACCCGCAGGGAGTCGCGGGCGCTCAATAGGGACCAATGGCGAGACGGGACACGCGAATGTCGATTTGGGCACCCGGCTCCGGCCCGCCGGCAGCCGAGCTCGCGGAGGACGGGAGCGGACGGCTTAGGCTGTACCGGAACTGGAAGCGCCCCGGTCGAGCAGCGTCTGCGGGTCCCACTCCTGAAGGCGACGGACCCCGACCCGCCCTTAACCCCTCCCCTCCCCCTCCGCATGCAGCCGCAGCACCGGACCCTGGTCCCTCTCCAACGCGCTGCCCCGCCCGGACAGGCTCGGGTTGTTCATGAAGTAGTCGTGGGAGCTGAAGGGCCGCTTCCCGTCGGGCACCCGCTCGTATGAGCCATCGGCGGCGAGGCGCCAGCTGTTCCCGGTGTCCTTCAGGTTCGCGACCATGATCTCGTCGAGGATCTGGCGGTGCACGGTCGGGTTGGTGACCGGAACCAGCAGCTCCACGCGCCGGTCCAGGTTGCGCGGCATCCAGTCCGCGGAGGAGATGAACACCTTCGCCCGGTCCGAGGGCAGCTTCGCGCCGCCTCCCACGCACACGACGCGCGAGTGCTCCAGAAACCGGCCCACGATGCTGGTCACCGTGATGTTCTCCGAGAGCCCGGGGACCCCGGGGCGCAGACAACAGATGCCGCGCACGACCAAGTGGATCTTCACGCCCGCGCGTGACGCGTCGTATAAGGCGTCGATGACCTCGCTGTCGAGCAGGGAGTTGAGCTTGGCCCACAGCTCCGCGGGCTCTCCCCGGCGCGCTCGCTCGGCCTCGCCGGCGATGAGTTCGAGCAGCGTGCTGCGCAGGGTGAAGGGCGCGATCGCGAGCTGATCCAGGCCCTCCGGACGCGCGTAGCCGGTCATGAAGTTGAATGCACGCGCGGCATCGTGCGCCAGCGCCGAATCACACGTGAAATAGGACAGGTCGGTGTAGATCTTGGCCGTCACCGGGTGGTAGTTGCCCGTGCCGAAGTGGACGTAGGAGCGGAGCGACCCGCCCTCCCGTCGCACCACCAGCGAGATCTTGGCGTGCGTCTTCAGCTCCGCCACCCCGAACACGACGTGCACCCCCGCCCGCTCCATGCCCCGCGCGAAGGCGATGTTGGCGGCCTCGTCGAAACGGGCCTTCAGCTCGACCAGGGCGGTCACGTTCTTCCCCGCCTCCGCCGCCTCGATCAGCGCCTTGACGATCGGGGAGTCATGGCTGGTCCGGTAGAGCGTCTGCTTGATGGCGATCACGGCCGGGTCCTCGCCGGCCTGGCGCAGCAGCTGCACCACCACATCGAAGCTCTCGTACGGGTGGTGCACGAGGATGTCCTTCATGCGGATGGCGGCGAAGCAATCCCCTCCGAAGTCGCGGATCCGCTCCGGGAAGCGCGCGTTGTAGGGCGGGAAGACGAGATCCGGACGATCGTCCCCGATGAGCTGCGCGGCGTCTCCCAGCCCCAGCAGGTCGCCCTCGCGGAAGATGTCCCCGAGCCCGACATCCAGCTCCCGCATCAGGAACCGCTGCATGGGTCCCGACATGGCCCGGGACACTCTCAGGTGAATGACCCGGCCCCTGCGCCTGCGCTTGAGCGCGGACTCGAATTCCAGCAGCAGATCCTCGGCCTCGTCCTCGATCTCCACGTCGCTGTCGCGGATCACGCGAAAATACCCCGTCTCCCTGACCGCAAAGCCCGGGAAGAGGCTGTCCAGGTGCATCCCGATCAGTTCCTCGAGGCGAATGAAGCGGTGTTTCTCGCCGGGAATCGCGATGAAACGGTCGATCTGGGAGGGCAGCGGGAGCAGGGCGTGCATCCCGGTGCCGTCCCGCGTCCGCGCCAGCGACAGCACCATCGCGTACCCGATGTTGGGGATGAACGGGAAGGGATGGGCCGGATCCACGGCCAGCGGGGTCAGGACCTGGAAGATCTGTTCCTCGAAATAGGTGTCGAGGGCGGCGCGGGCGGGCCCGTCCAACTCGTTCGGGTGTGCGATGACGATGCCGACGCCGCGCAACTCCTCGCGCATTTCGCGCCATCGCTTCTGCTGGCGCATCATCAGCGCCGTGGCGCGGCGGTCGATGGCCTCGAGCTGTTGGGCCGGCGTCATTCCCTCGGGGGTCGTCGTCGAGATGCCCGCGTCCACCTGGGCCTTCAGTCCCGCCACGCGCACCATGTAGAACTCGTCGAGGTTGGTGGCGGAGATGGAGAGGAAGCGCAGCCGTTCCAGCAGCGGATGGCGGGGGCTCGAGGCCTCGGCCAGCACGCGCTCGTTGAACGCCAGCCACGAGAGCTCCCGGTTGATGAAACGCTCGGGGGCGTCGGGCGTCAGGGTCTGGGCTGCTGCTGCCTGGGTCACGCGGGTTCGTGCTCCAACCGGGGTCTAGGGCGGGACTACTCCCGAAGATTCTACCTTTTCTACACTTCACCGGGCGCGTCAAGGTTCCCGCGGGGGCCTTCCGGCCACCGTGGTCCTGGCGGGCCTCGGGTGCCACTCCGGCTCTCCGCAACCGTCCATCGCCGGTCCTGGCGTCTCCGCCGTTTCCTCAAATTGCGTAAATTACATATTTTATGTATTTTCAGGTCATGTCCAAGCCACCTGCCGCCTCCCCCGCCGTCAGCGCCACCTACGCGGCGCGAAACTTCGCCTCCCTGGTCAACCGGGTGCGCGAGGAGGGCGCCGCCTACGTCGTCGAGCGCAGCGGGAAGCCGGTCGCCGAGATCCGTCCCGTGGAGGAGCGCGCCGTGACGATGCGCGAGTTCGCCGCGTTTGCGCGCGAAGCCGCCCGCCGGTCTGCCGACGAGGAGTACCTGCGGGCCGTAGAGGAGGGGATCGCCTTTCTCAACCGGGCCGGGATTCCGGAGGGCCGATGGGACTCCTGATCGACTCGAGCGTCCTGATCGCCGCCGCGAGAGGTCGCCTGGACCTGGCGGAAGTCCTCGCGGACCCCGACCGGCGGGATGAGCCCGTCGCGATCGCGGCCATCACCGCTTCCGAGCTGCTCCACGGTGTTCACCGGCTGGGCGGGACGCGGCGCGTCCGGGCCGAGCGCATGGTCTCTGGATGGCTCGAGGCGCTGCCGGTGATTCCCTTCGGTTCCGGCGTCGCCGGCGTCCACGCGACCCTGGCGGCCCAGCACAGGCGCCGCGGCAGGCCGGTCGGAAGCCACGACCTCATGATCGCGGCCACGGCCGTCCACCTCGACTACCGCGTGGCCACCCGGGACCGGCGCAGCTACGCCCGCATCGACGGGCTGGCGGTGGAGTACCTGTAGATGACCGAGCGGCCGGTTTGACGATCGCGCTCCTGCTCGAGCCACCTGGGTGACGCGGAAGGGGCCGCCCGAGCGTCCCGTCAGCGAATGTGCACCCGGAAGTCCTTGAGCCAGAGTTCGCCGGTGCCGCTGATCGCCTCATTGCCGAACTCGATGGCGGTCAGGTAGTGGTGGGCCGGCAGGTAGCCCCCGTCGGCCAGGTAGCGGAAGATGGCCAGAAGGTCCACGGAACCGACATGCAGGTCCCTGTGCCGCACCAGGGCGATGAAGTCGGCCATGAGCGTCGGGTCTCCATCGGCGTCGAACCAGACTCTCTCCGGCCAGTGGTACAGGTCCCACAGGGCGCCGTCGAGCCGGACCGGGCCGACATAGAATTCCTGTCCGGCGGGTCGGAAGTCATGATCCAGCCAGAGCATGACTTCGTGGGTGATGCCGGGTACGCTGGGCGGGTCGTCGCGGGTGATCCAGAAGTCGAACGAGAGGTTGTAGGTTCCCTCGACGGTGAGATAGGCCTCGAAGTCGACCTCCAGGGCCTCGATGGCGTCGATGCGTCGCGGGAGCTCCGGCGTGGTCGACCGTGGATGCCAGGGCTTGTGCCCGTAGATGACCTCCGGGTAGGCCTTGACCTGTCCCCTCCTCATCGGCCAGCGCCAGCGCCAGCCGTATTCCATTCTGTCGACCAGCCCGGGCAGGGTGCGCCGCATGATGCACTGCTCGTAGTCCCTCGTGTCCAGCCTGTTCCAGACATTGTTGAAGTAGGAGTAGTCTCCCACGAACCATTCCTCCCAGCCCCGGCAGGCCGTGACCTCGGGCGACACGGGCGTGGGATCCGCGGGCGGACGCGTAGGGTCGAAGGGTACCGGTCCGGGGATGGTCACCTGGGCGGTGCCCGATGCCGAACCGGTCGTCGCCGTGATCGTGGCACGCCCCTTTCCGGCCGCCTGCACGACGCCCGCCGTGTCCACCGTCGCCACCACCGGGTCACTCGACGCCCAAGTGAAGGAAGCATCCGAGACCCCGTGACCGTTCGCATCCGCCGCCGCCGCCGTCAGCCGCACCGTGTCCCCGATGGCCGGCAGCGTGTCCGCGGCCGGCGACAGAACAACGCCGGCCACCTGTTGTTCGACGGTTCCGGGCACGGCGGAGGGCGGCGCGACCGCTCCGTCGTCCGGCCCGCAGCCCGGCAGGCACGGGACCACGATCGCCGCGAGCAGAATGCCCGCGACGTTGCCGGGCGACCGGCGCGCGCGGCGACGCCTCGCGGGCAGTCCGCACCGGCGGATGTGCGCGGGTCCGGTGGGAGGACCGGCTGCGCGGTGTTTGCCCGTCATCAGGTGTGCCGGCATTCGCGGTGCTCTCTGTCGTGATTCGTGGCGGAGCCATGCGCCGCTCCGCGCGACCCGAAGGATAAACTTCCGGGCCGATCCTCGTCCAAGAACGCGCGCAGGCCCGTTTATTGCCGCGGGAATCACTGGCTGGCGCGTGTTCCCGCTTCATGCGCTAGGTTCAGAGCACGGACAGAGCGGTCCCAGGAGCCGCTGATCATCAATGAAAGACCTGAACATCCTTCCGAGCACGTCCACCACCGCCAACGGCCTTGGCGGAGGCCGGATCGCGGCCCTGCCAAGCGTTCCCGACGCTCCTCCGCAGGTGCCTCTGCGCGCCCTGGATCAGCTCTGGTTCCAGGTGAGCGGCACGGTGTGCAACCTGCGCTGCCGGCACTGCTTCATCTCCTGCAGTCCCGACAACCATTCCTTCTGGTTCATGACCCGGAGCCAGGTCGCCGACGCCCTCGCCGAGTCCGTGCCCATGGGGGTAAACGAGTACTACTTCACCGGCGGCGAGCCCTTCATGAATCACGAGATGTGCGGCATCCTCGAGGATACGCTGGCGCTGGGGCCCGCCACCGTCCTCACCAACGCGACCCTGATGCCGGAACGCACGGTGCGCGAGCTGGCCCGGCTGGCCGCCGGGTCGCGGTATTCTCTGGAGCTCAGAGTGAGCTTGGACGGCGTCACCCCGGAGATGAACGACGCCATCCGCGGCGAAGGGACCTTCGCGCGCTGCATCGAGGGGGTGCGGCTTCTGGTCGGCGCCGGGTTCCTGCCCATCATCACCGCGATGCAGAGCTGGCCCGACGCCGAGACCGGACGCATCCTCGGCGGCTTCCGCGGGCTCCTGGCCGGCATCGGGTACGACCGCGCCCGGCTGAAGATCATTCCGCCGCTGCTGATCGGCGAGGAGGCCCGCCGCACCAGCGGGTATGCTCCGTCGATGCGGGTCACGCACGAGATGCTGCACGGCTTCGATGTCGATCAGCTTCTGTGCACGCGGGCGCGCCTGGTCACGGCCGCCGGGGTCCACGTCTGTCCCATCCTGCTCGACTATCCGGACGCGCGTCTGGGCGACACCCTCGGCGAAGCGGTGGCGCGGCCGGCGTCGCTGTCCGAACAGGCCTGCTACACCTGCTACCTGAACGGGTCGATCTGTGCCAACACGGCGGCGCCCAGCGACTTCTAGCTGTTCGTGGACGACTCCGCGCGAGCACCGAGGGCGGGGAAGGGGCGGCGGGACGCCGGGCCTCGGGCCGTGGACGTGAACGCCCCCGCGGAGCCCGACCGCTTCCGGCGCGTGGCGGTGTTCGGCGGCATCTACTCCAACCACCTGGCGCTGGCGGCGGCGGTCGAGGATGCGCGCGCCCGGGACGCGGAGGCGCTCTTCTGCCTGGGCGACCTCGGGGGCTTCGGGCCCAGTCCCGACAAGGTGTTCCCGATCCTCCGGCGCGAGGGCGTGCGGGTGGTGCAGGGCAACTACGACGACTCGATCGGGCGTGGTCTGGACGACTGCCGCTGCGGCTATACCGACCCGCGCGACAATCACTACGCGCGGCTGGCGTACGACTACGCGCTCGCCAACACGTCCGCCGCAAACCGCCGCTGGCTGGCGGCGCTCCCGCCCGCGATCCGCTTCCGGCTGGGGAGGCTGCGCGTCCTCGCCTGTCACGGGAGTCCGCGCCAGGTCAACGAGTTCCTGTGGGAGACCACCACGCCCTCGCACTTTCTCGCCAGGCTCGCGTCGGACGCCGATTGCGACGTGATTCTCGGGGGACACACGGGCGTCCACTGGACCCGGCGCTTCGCGCGCGAGGGCTGGTACGTCAACGCGGGGGCGCTGGGGCGTCCGGCCAACGACGGGCGAAGGTGCGTCTGGTATGCTATGGTATCGGCGGAGGACGGCCGGCTGAGCGTCGAGTTCGTGCCGGTCCACTACGATCACGAGGCGCTGGCCCGCGAAATGGCGGGAGAGGGCATCTGTGAGGAGTTCATCACGACCATTCGCACCGGGTGGTGGACCACCTGCCTGGAGATCCTGCCGGGCAAGGAGCGGGCGCGCGGGCGCTACTGAGGCCCCGCCGGCGAGGGTTCTCCCCGCTGCGCAACCCGAGAGACGCCGTTGAGCACGCACATCGCCTACCTGGACGGGCCGCGCCTGCGCCGTTCACTGGTCGCCGCCTGCGAGTACACCCGCCAGCAGCGCCAGGAACTCAACCGCATCAACGTCTTTCCGGTGCCCGACGGCGACACCGGCACCAATCTCGCGCTCACCGTGGAGGCCATCTCGGACCGGATGCGGCGCAACCGGGACCGGGAGGTGTCGGCGGTTGCGGACGATGCGGCCGAGGCGGCGCTGCTCGGCGCCCGCGGCAACAGCGGGATGATGCTGTCGCACTTCCTGCTGGGCTTCGCGGCCCAGCTGAAGGGGCGCCGGCGGGTGGGCACGCGCGGGTTCGCGGGCGCGCTCCGCGGGGGCATCGACAACCTGTACGCCGCGCTCGACGATCCGGTCGAGGGCACCATTCTGACCGTCATCCGCGACACGGCGGAGGCCGCGAAGGAGCTGTCCGCCAACGACTTCCTTCACTGCGTCGACCAGCTGGTGGACGCGGCCAGGGAGTCGCTCGAGCGCACACCCTCCCTGCTTCCGGTGCTGAAGGAAGCCGGCGTGGTGGACGCGGGCGGACGCGGCTTCGTGCACATGCTGGAGGGCGTGCTCCTGCTCATCAACGGCGACCCGATCGTGGCGGGGGACGAGACCGACTACGCCGATGTCCCGGCCGCGGTCGCGAACATCGAGTACCCGGAGGACGAGGAGCAGTACCGCTACTGCACCGAGGCGCTGGTGCGGGGCGAGGCGCTGCCGGCGTCGACCGTCGTGCGCGAGGAACTGCGCCGCCACGGCGACTCGATCATCGTGGTCAGCTCGGACACGCTGCTGAAGATTCACATCCACACCGACGGTCCCGAGGGCGTCTTTTCGTATCTCCGCACCCTGGGCCGGCTCGCCACGAAGAAGGCCGAGGACATGCGCGCGCAGCACGCGGCGGCCCGCCACGGCGGCGGAGGCCACCAGAGCTTGGTGCGGCGTCCCTTCGCGATCGTGACCGACAGCGGCAACGACCTTCCCGAGGACATCATCCGGGCGCACGGCATCCACGTGGTCCCGGCCATCCTGGTGGACGAGGGCCGGCCTTTGCGCGACGGCATCGACATCACGGCCGACGACTTCCACGAGAAGATGCGCGACGCCAGCGGCGAGCTCCCCACCACGTCCCAGCCTCCGCCGCAGGCCTTCGTGGACGGGTTCACCCGGGCCGCCGAGGACGGCGACCGGATCCTGGGCGTGCTGCTGGGCAGCGGCGTGTCCGGCACCTTCGGCTCCGCCGAGGCCGCGGCGCGCACCTTCGGCAAGGTGCCGGTGCATCTGTTCGACTCGCGCGGCGTGTCCGTCCTCGAAGGGTTGATGGTGCTCAAGGCGGCTGAGCTGGCCGAGAGCGGGATGTCCGCCGACGAGATCCTGGCCGAACTCGGTCGGGTGCGCGATCAGTCGGGCATCTTCGCCACTGTGGACACCTTCGACCGCCTGCTGCATTCCGGCCGGGTCGGGAAGGGGCAGGCCTGGGTCGGGGGCATGCTGGGCGTGAAGCCCATCCTGTCGCTGACCGACGAGGGCAAGGTCGGTCCGGTCGGCAAGGTGATCGGACGCAGGAAGGTTCTCCCCGCGGTCATGGGCCTCCTGGAGGACCGCATCCCGGCCGGCGCGAAGAAGCTGCGCTTCGGCGTGGTGCACGTCGGGTGCCCCGAAATGCTGGAGCAGGTGTCGACCGCCCTGCGGGCGCGATACGGCGAGGTCGACATCCTCGGCGGCCCGGCGGCCCCGATCTTCGCCACCCACGTGGGGCTGGGCGCCTGGTGCCTGGCCTACATGGTGGAGGACTAGTCCTCGATGGAGAATGAAGCGTGGAAACAACTGACTCGGTGAGGGATGCGGCACGACGGGAGCCCCCGGATGCATCGGATCCCCCGCCCCGGGTTCTCGTGGTCGAGGACGAGGCCGATATCGCTGCGCTGGTCGCCTATCAGCTGACGCGCGACGGGCTGCGGGTGGAAACGGTGTCCCGGGGTACGTCGGCGCTCTCGTCCATCGACCGCGAGATGCCCGACATCGTCGTCCTCGACCGCCTGCTTCCGGGAGAGTCGGGCGACGAGGTCCTGCGCACGATTCGCCGCAGGCCCGCGACCCGCCACCTTCCCGTGCTCATGCTCACGGCCAAGCGCGAGCAGGAGGACCGCATTGAAGGGTTGGAGATGGGCGCGGACGACTATCTGACCAAGCCCTTCAGCCCGCGCGAGCTCATCCTGCGGGTGCACTCGATTCTGAGGCGCGCCCGCTCCACCCATACGGGCGGCGCGGGACAGATTCTGCGCGCCGGGCCTCTCGCCATCGACCTGACCGGCCACCAGGTCACCCTCGACGGGCGGGAACTGAGCCTCACGCCCACGGAGTTCCGGCTGCTTCGGGTGCTGGTCGAGCGCCGCGGACGGACCCAGAGCCGCCAGCAGCTGCTCGAATCCGCGTGGGCGGTGGGCCCCGGCGTGTCCGGTTACATCCACACGCGCACGGTGGACATGCACGTCCGCAGGCTGCGCACCAAGCTCGGGGAAGTGGGCGACTGGGTCGAGACCGTGCGCGGCTTCGGCTATCAGTTCCGGCTCCCCGACGCGGAGGGATGACCCGGGTCACCATGAGGCTGCGTGCGCACCACGGGCTGTTTCTCGGCTTCGTGGCGGTGGTGGGCATCCTGGTCGCCGCTTCGGTCGTCATTATCGGGACCGGTCTGCGCCGACAGCTGGTCGAGTCGTATAAGAACGACCTCGCCAGGGATCTCGGGCTGGCGCAGCTGCTGCTCGAGGAAGGCGCCGGCAGCTTCGCCAATCTGCACGAGTTGGCGGACCGCATGCGGGACCGCATCGACTACCGCGTCACGGTCGTCGCGCCCGACGGGACCGTGCTGGCCGACTCCGATTCGGACTACCGCACGATGGAGAACCACGGTGACCGTCCGGAGGTGCAGGGGGCCCTGGCCGGTTCGACCACGTTCGCCGAGCGGCGGAGTGCCACGGTGGGCGTCGCTCTTCTCTACGGAGCGACCGAGCTGACTTTCGACGGAGAGCCGGTCGTTCTGCGTCTGGCCGCGCCGCTGGAGAACATCGACGCCGCGGTGGGGCAGACCCAGGGCGCCATTGCGGGTGCGGGGGCCGTTGCGATCCTGCTGGCGCTGGGTCTCTCGTACGTGCTCGCCCGCGCCCTGGCCCACCCCCTCGAACGCGTGGCGGCGCGCGCGCGCCTGGTCGCCGCGGGCGCGGCGGGCATGCAGCCGCTCTCGTCCTCGCGCATGACCGAACTCGCCGAGCTGGTGGAGGCCTTCAACCGCCTCACCTCGGACCTGGACGAGCGCATCCGCGAGCTCGCCGGCGAGCGCGACGAGGTACGCGACGTGCTCAACGCCATCAACGAAGGCGTGGTCGCCCTCACCGCCGATGCCCGTTTGGTGCGGATCAACGAGGCCGCGATGCGGATCCTCGATGTGGAGCCGGTTCCAGCATTGACGCATGTGAGCCGGTTCGTGCGCTCGGCCGAGCTCAGGGTGGTCATGGAGGCGGCTCCCTCCCAGGCGGTGGGCGCGCGCGAAGTTCACCTGGGCGAGAACCGCTACCTGGTGTCGGGCCGGCCGCTGGGGGCGGGCGGCGCCGTCATCACCTTCGTCGACGTGAGTGAAGTCCGGCGCCTGGAAGAGGTGCGCAGCGACTTTGTCGCCAATGCCTCCCACGAGCTCAAGACGCCCCTCACGGCGGTGCGCGGATTCTCGGAGACCCTCCTGGAGGACGATCCCCCCGAGGCTCTCCGCCAGAGCTTCCTCGATCTCATCTGGCGCAATACGGTGCGTCTTCAGCGGCTCGTCGAGGATCTGCTGGACCTGTCGCGCCTGGAATCCGGAGGATGGGTGCCCCAGTCCGAACCCGTCCGGGTGGAGGAGGTCGCCGTCAAAGCCTGGGTGCAGACCGGACCACGCGTCTCCGAATCGAGTGTGCGGCTGCATGTCGACGGAAGCGGCATCGCGATCGCGGACGCCCGCGGGCTGTCGCAGATCTTCCAGAACCTCTTCGACAACGCGCTCCGGCACACCCCCGACGGAGGCTCGATCCGCGTGCAAGTCGAGCCCGGAGAGAGTCATGGGATGGAGGACGAGGACCGCATCCTGGTGTCGGTGCGCGACACGGGCAGCGGCATGGCGCCGGTTCACCTGCCGCGCATCTTCGAACGGTTCTACCGGGTGGATCCGGCCCGCTCCAGGGCGGAGGGAGGGACCGGGCTCGGGCTGGCGATCGTGCGCCATCTGGTGATCGCCATGGGAGGCGAGGTGTGGGCGGAGAGCGTGATCGAGGAGGGAACCACGATTCGCTTCACGCTGCCGCGTGGCACGGCGGCTGCAGTGTCGCTCATGGAGATGGACGAGGAAGACGACGATGAGGACGATGACGAACTCGACTACGGGGATTTTGTCCCCGGTGCATCGCTGATGCGGGAGTGAAGACCATGGGGAAGGACGAGAAAGCCGGAGTTCGCGTGAGCGACCGTGAATGGAAGCAGCGTCTGACGCGGGAGCAGTTTCGCGTGACCCGTCGCAAGGGGACGGAGCGAGCCTTCACCGGAACCTACTGGAACCTGAAGGAAGAGGGGCTCTATCGCTGCGTGTGCTGCGAGGCCCCGCTGTTCGACTCCGGAGACAAGTACGATTCAGGGACGGGATGGCCGAGCTTCAGCGACACCGCCGACGGTTCCGACATCCGCCTGGCGGACGACCGCAGCTTCTTCATGCGGCGCACCGAGGTGTTGTGTGCGGCGTGCGATGCCCACCTCGGCCATGTGTTCGGGGACGGCCCCGCCCCCACCGGCCAGCGCTACTGCATCAATTCGGCGGCGCTCGCGTTCGACCCCTCCCGCGACCGGGAAGGTACGCCACCCCCAGAGTGAAGACGCCGACCTCGCGTCTCCACAGCACCTCGCCCGTGCCGATGCGGAGCGCGGCCACTCCCCCGGGCTCGTCGATCCGGCCCTCCCAGGTCACGTAGGCGATCTCGCCGGCCGGGTCGAGCGCGACCCCGTGCGGGAACGCCGCGCCGGCCAGTTCGATACGGCGCACCTCCGTGAGGGCGGCGGCGTCCAGCACCGAGACCGACCCGCCGCGCCGGTTGGCCACCACCAGCACCCGCCCGTCCGCCGAGCCCGCGATCTGTGCAGGCATGCGTCCCACCGCGACGGCGCCCTCGGGTTGTCCCGCGCGGGAGAAGGCCCGCACCTCACCGGTGCCCGCCATGGTCGCGAAGAAGCGGGCGCCGTCGGGGCTCCAGGCGACGTTCATGGGGGTGTAGCGCGGCGTTCCGGCCGCCGCGGGCCCGGGTCCGGCCGGGACGCGGGCGAGGATTGCCGCCGAGGCCGCGTCCATCAGCACCAGCTCGTCGGAGAGCGAACAGGTCACGGCGACCCGCGTCCCGGCCGGGTCGACGGCGGCGTGGTGGGGGGCGGGGCACACCACCGGCAGGGCCGCCACGGTCAGGTCGTGGACGTCCACCACGGCCACGTGGCTCTCCTCCCCCAGGCCGCCCCGCCAGTAGTCGGGGATGAAGGCGCGGCTGCCGTCCGGGGTGAGGTTCACCCGCGCCGCGCCCGGCATGTCCAGCTGGAGGCGGCCGACCAGCCGGTCGCCATCGGTCTCGTACTTCCACAGGGTGGGATGCCCGTGGGCCAGCGTGGCGTACCAGTGGCGGCCGTCGGGGGAGACGGTCACCCCGTGGGGCTCGTCGGTCTCGGTGCGGCGGCGGTCGAGCGAGACAGTGCGCAGGGTCGTCCCGTCGCGCGCGTCCAGCACGTGGATTTCGTCGGTGAACCCGGAGGTGACGTACAGGCGGGGCGCGTCCCCGGGCTCGTCCGCCGCACCGCCGCAGGCGGCCGCGAGGAGTGCGGCGCCGACCCCTCTCCGGCGCCTCCGACGCCTCGGGGGCGGACCGGTCCCGCTACCGGCCGGGTTCCAGAACAATGAGCCCGTGGTTCATGTCCGCGGCGTAGAGCTTGCCGTTGTCGTGCAGCTGCGGCGCCCACGTGCAGGTGTCCTCGGCGCCGAGGAAGCAGTAGTTGGTTTCGGTCCCGTACTGGAGGAAACCGGTCTCGCGGCCCTGCAACTCCAGCTGGCCCATCAGCTCCCCGTTGACGTCCAGAATCCGTACCCCTCGTTCGTACCAGGCGAGATACAGGGTCCCGGTGTCCTCGTCCAGCCAGTAATTGTGCGACGAGGCGCCATCGACCTCGTAGGTCGCGACCTCGCGCGGCTGGCTGATGTCGTGCAGATCGACAACGTGCAGGATTCCGCTCGGGCCCAGGGAGTAGCCGAACTGCTCCTCGCCCACGAAGGCGTAGCCGGCTTCGGGCCAGTACCAGACGTTGTGGGTCTGGCCACCGAGGTCCTTCAGGCGGCTCACTTCCACCGGATTGGTGGGCGATCCTCCCGCCATGCCGTTGCCCACGTCCAGGATGATGAGTCCGGCATCCCAGTGCGACAGGAAGGCGAGCCCGTCGCGCACGTAGATGTCGTGGAGCAGGCTCTCGCCCCCGTAGAACCTGGCGGCGAGCCGGGGGGAGGACGGGTCGGAGATGTCGAGGATGCGCAGGCCGCTGTTATAGGGGTCCAGAGCCAGGTAGGCGTAGTCGCCCTCCAGCCATGCGTTGTGGACGCCGTCCGCCAGACCTTCCGTGAAGCGGCTGACGACCTGCGGGTGCGCCGGGTCGGTGAGGTCGAAGAACGTGACCCCGTTGAGGCTCTCGGGGTCGCCCTCGTGGGTCAGCACCCCGAGCCGCCCGTCCGCGCGGATCTTGACGTCGTTGACGGTGCGCGCGTCGACCACGATCGAATCCGACAGGGTCGGCACCCCCTCGGCGTCCAGCGTCCACGCATACAGAAGGTTGCCCGGGAGAGCGGCGCGCCTTCCCCAGGTGCCTGTGTAGGCGTGGTCGCCATGCACCCACAGATCGGAGGTGTAGCGGTCGTCGACGCGGCCCCGCCCCGCCACGCGGAGCGACTGCGAGAGTCCGCGTGCCCGCACCGTGACCGGCGTGGTGGCGGAATCCGGGCGCGTTGCGCCGCCGACGTTGATCATTGTGTGCGCGACTACCGTGATGTCCCCCGGGGCGTAGGCGACGAACCGGCCATCGGCGTCGAACAGCCCGGCGTCCGGCGGGTCCGTGCGCCAGGTGACCGGAGCTCCCGCCACCTCGGCCCCGGTGCTGTCTCGGACCTGTGCGGAAAAACGCACCACGTCGCCCTGGCGGATACGCGTGTTCCCGGCCGCGATGGCAATGTGCGTGCCGTCGACCGGCCCCGTCCGCCGCTCCACCTGGAAGCGAAGTCCCAGCGATGCGCGGGCTTCGCTGCCGGCCAGTGCCACCAGGGTGGCCTCGTAGGCGCCGACCTGCGCGGCGTCCGGAACCGTCACCACGATGGAAATGGTTTCGCTCGCGCCGGGGTTCAGGGTCGGAATCTCCGAAGGCGAGGCCTGCGGAACCAGGCCGGGCACGGCGACCCCGCCCGTATGGGCAGTGCGGGCCAACAGGCTCACCGGGCCGACCGCCACATTGCCGGTGTTGGCCAGGTCGACGGCGCCCTGGTAGGAGAGCGTGTTCCCGGCCTCGGACGCCACCAGTTCGAGGGCTGCCGTGGAGAACTCGATCGACGCCACCCGCTCTACGGGAGGCTCGACCGGGTCACGGCACGTGGTAAGCAGAGCGGTGACCGACAGGCCGACGACGAGCGCTCCGAGTCGCCTGGCGTGCCACGCCGAACGCGGGACCCATCTCGTCTTTTCGGAAACTGCGGCTGAACGCACGTCCCTGGAATCCAGGTTAGAGGTCATGGCCGACCACCCGAGCACCCCAACCCACAAATAGCTAGCCCGGCTCCATTCTTGGCAAGCCCGGCGTCTATCGGAAGGTCGGGCGGAGTCCACAAGTGTGGACCGAAACCGCTGCAAGATTCGTGCACGAGCCGTGATGCGGTATGTGGATCGTCGGCGGGAACCCCTGGGCGCACTCTGCATGGCGCATGCATGCTGCGATTCATTACCGTCCATGCCCTGTTTTGTCGGCCCTGCGCATCGTTTTGTCGGTTGAGCACCTCATTGAGTTGAGCCGGGCCGGGCACTACTATATTCAGCGGCTACGCCGAAGACAGGGGATTGCAGGGTGTTTTGCCGGGGCGACCGGCCCGGCCGTTGTCAACAAACGAAAGGGAGTAGCTCGCATGACCGGGTGCCGGGTCAGCAAGGGCGAGGGTGCGGTCCGTTCAGGACTTCTGACACGCCGGTCCCTCATTCGCTCCGGGCTGGCTGCGCTTGTGGCGGCTCCCTGGGCCAGGCCGCTGGCCGCGTCCGCGGGTCCTGCGATTCATCCTGGCCGGCGCCCCAGCCCTGCGCAGGCCGGCGACATCGTGCTGGGCGTGTCCGCGGCGTTCTCGGGTCCCTCCCGTGGCCTGGGCACCGAGCTCTACCGCGGTTCCATGGCCTGGTTCAACCAGGTGAACGACAACGGCGGAGTCAACGGCCGCAGGATCGTCCTCAAGCTGTACGACGATGGCTACCAGCCCGACCCCTGCGTCGCCAACACGATCCGGCTCATGCAGGACGAGAGCGTCTTCCTGCTCTTCGGGTACGTGGGAACGCCTACCGTAACCCGCGTGCTTCCCCTGCTAAAGCAGTTCCGCGATCAGCAGGTCTATCTCTTTTTTCCCTTCACCGGGGCGGAGCCGCAGCGCGAGCCTCCCTACGGCGAGTTCGCCTTCAATCTGCGCGCCTCCTACCGGCAGGAGACGGCGGGGCTGGTCGACAACTTCGTGCGCATCGGGCGCCGGCGGGTGGCGGTCTTCTACCAGAACGACGCCTACGGCCGGAGCGGCTGGGCGGGTGTGCGGGAGGCGCTCGCCGCACACGGAGAGACCATGGCCGGCGAGGCCACCTACATGCGCGGCACCCAGTTCGAGGCCAGCATGCGGGCGCAGGTGGAGATCCTGCAGGCGCAGTCTCCGGACGCCGTGATCTGCATAGGCGCCTACGCCGCGTGCGCGGCTTTCGCTCGCGATGCCGCCGACCTGGGGCTCCACATCCCCGTCGCCAACGTTTCCTTCGTGGGAAGCGAGAACCTGCTCGCCCTCATGCGCGAAGGACGCGCCGACCCGGAGTCGCACACCCGCTTCCTGGTGAATTCGCAGGTGGTTCCGAGCTACGAGGACACCTCGTTGCCGGCCGTGCGCGAGTATCATGAGCTGATGGAGCGCTACAATCCGGAGCCTCCGGAGGATGTGGACAGGATCGCCGAAGGCGAGCCCTACCAGCCCTTTCCGCAGAGCTTCGTCAGCCTCGAAGGGTTCCTGAACGCGAAGCTCATCACGGAGATCATCGCGCGCATGGGGGACGAGCCGGACCGTTCGCGGATAGAAGAGGCGGTCTTCGCGGTGCGCAACTACGACATCGGTGTCGGAGAGCGCGTGTCCTTCGGGCCCAGCCGCCGGCAGGGGCTCGACCGGGTCTACTATACGGTGCCGGAAGGGGACCGCTTCGTGCCCCTCGAGGACTGGGAAGCCAGGTTCGCGATCTCATGACGGTTCACAAGCTCTTCCGCAGGCTGCGCTTCGGCGTCTTCGCCCTCTTCGCGCTCGTCGTTCTCTCCATCTTCCTGCTCTCCATCCGCACCGTCTCCAGCGAACTCGAGACCGAGTACGTCAGCAACAGCGCGAACATCGCCAACAACATCGCCGACGCCAGCGTGGACATCCTCCTGAACAGGAACCTGGCCACCCTGCAGTCGCTCATCGATCAGTTCGTGGAGATCGAGAGCATCCGCTACATCTACATCGTCAGCGACACCGGCGAGTTCCTCGCGCACACCTTCGTTCCCGGCATACCCGAAGAGATTCTGGCGAGCGACCACACGTCCACCGAGGCGGTTGAGCGAAGCCTTCCGGGCCTGGGCGAGTTCGTGGAGGTGGGGAGCCCGATTCTGTCCGGGGTGGCGGGCACGGTTCACGTCGGCATGGACACGGAGTTGCTGGCGCTCAACATCCAGCGGGCCGTGGGCCAGCAGATCTACCTGCTGTGCATCATCCTGGTTGTGGGCGTTCTCGCATTGATCTGGCTGGTCAAGTCGACCGCGAAGCCGCTGGAGGAACTGCTCACCTTCGTGATCCGGCTGGCGCGCAACAGTGACGAGGCGTCCGACAGCGCGATCCTGACGCGGAGGGATGAAATCGGGGATATGGCGCGGCTCATGAGTCACGCCGCGGGCCAGGGCCCCCCGCCCCCGAAGTGGCGGGCCGCGGTCAAGCGCTCGAGATAGGCGGACCGCATCGTGCGCGCTCCAAGAAGCGTCATCGTCCTCTTCTGCACGGTGCTCCAGCTGTGCCTGGGCACGGTGTACGCCTGGAGCTTCTTTCAGACCATGCTGGTGCGGGACTCCGGCTGGACCTTCAGCGAAACCGCCGCCGCGTTCAGCATCACCATCTTCTGCCTGGGGGTGTCAGCGGCGATTGCCGGGCAGGCGCTGCCCAGGGTCGGACCCAGGGCGCTCGCTCTGGCCGGAAGCGCCATGTTCTCGGCCGGCTACATGGTCGCCAGCCTGGCGTTGTCGCTGGATGCCCTTTGGCTCTTCTACCTGGGCTACGGGGTCATCGGCGGCGCGGGCATAGGGATGGGGTACGTGACGCCCGTCGCGACCGCGGCGAAGTGGTACCCGGATCGCAAGGGGCTGGTCACGGGCATCGTGGTGATGGGTTTCGGCGTCGGAGCGCTCCTGCTCAGCAAGGGACTGGCGCCTCTTCTCGTGGTCCGGACGGAAGGTGATCTGGCGCAGGTCTTCCTGTGGCTGGGGATCGTGTTCGCCTGCATCCTGATCCCGTCCAGCCTGTTTCTCAGCGATCCGCCGGAGTCGCCGGCGCCAGCGTCCGGGGATGGCTCGAGATCGCCGCCGCCCGAGAGGGTCGAGCCGGCCGCGCCCTATCTGCGCACGTCACAGTTCACGATCATGTGGATCGTGTTCTTCTGCAACATCGCGGCCGGAATCTCGGTGATCAGCTTTCAGTCCGAGCTCCTGCAGGAGGTGTGGGGGCTGGCCGACCCCAGCATCGGTCCCGCGATGCTGGCCGAATACGGCGCGACGCTGATCGCGGTGAGTTCCGTCTGCAACGGCGTAGGGCGACTCCTCTGGGGCTCTCTCTGCGACCGCCTGGGACAGGTCAGCGTGTTCCGCATCCTCCTCGCCAGCCAGATGGTCGTGTTCGGCATCCTCATGACCGAATCCAACCCCTGGATCTTCTCGGCGCTCGTCTGTTATGTGCTGCTCTGCTTCGGCGGAGGATTCGCCACCATGCCGTCGTTCGTCGTGGATGTCTTCGGCTCGAAGAACATGTCCAAGATCTACGGGACGATCCTTACGGCGTGGGCTGCCGCCGGGATCATAGGGCCCATGTACGTGGGCTACCTGAAGGACACCTATCCCGACCGGGCGGTCATGTATTGCTTCCTCATCGGCATCCTGCTTCTCGGTACAGGCTATGTCTTCTCGTACCTGCTGGAGGGCAGCCGGGTCCGCCTGGGCCGCCCGACGGTGGAGGGCACGCTGCGCCGGTACGGGATTCCGGTTCCGGAGGAGGGGTAGGGGACGGGCTGCCGGGCCGCGCAGGATGGCGACCCGGCAGCCGGTGCGGGAAGAACCGGCTCAGGCTCGACGATCGGCCGGGCCGTGGTCGTGGCAATGGTCGCCGTGCGGGTGGTGCAGGTGGTCATCCACGACATAGTCGAGGTGGCCGGCGTGCATGACCAGTTCGTGGCCACAGTCCAGGTCGTGGACATGGCCGGCGTCGTGTCCGCCGCAGGTGTGTTTCTCGTGATCGGTCATCGTTGGTGCCCCCGTATGTTCAGGATCGTGGTCCGGCGGGTGTCCTCTGGCGACTAGTCACTGCATGTATTGTACCGGGCTCCTGCAGCGCTCATGTGCCAGAGGCGAGCCTGTGTACGGGTCTGGCTCACCGAAGCATCGCCGGCGTATCATGCACCGCCACTCGGGGCGAAGGTATTCGCGAATCCACGCACACTGGGAATCATCCAATGACCCGGACCATCACCGTCATCCACGGAGACGGAATCGGCCCGGAGGTAACGGCCGCCACCCTGTCCGTGCTGGACGCCGCGGGCGCGGGACTCGACTACGACGAACAGCTGGCGGGGATGGCGGCGCTCGAGCGGGTGAACGATCCGATGCCGGCGCCCACGCTGGATTCCATCCGGGCGAACGGGGTCGCGCTCAAGGGGCCGCTGACGACGCCGGTCGGGGGCGGCTTCCGGTCGATCAACGTCGCCATCCGCAAGGAGTTCGACCTCTACGCCAACGTGCGGCCGGTGCGCACCTTCGTCCCGGGCGGCCGCTACGAGGACATCGACCTGGTCCTCATCCGCGAGAACACGGAAGGGCTGTACGTCGGGGTGGAGCACTACATCGGCATGGAGGGCGATCCCCGGGCCGCCGCCGAGTCGGTCATGATCGTGACCCGCTTCGGCGCCGAGCGTATCTGCCGCTATGCCTTCGAGTACGCCCGCCGGCACGGACGGCGCAAGGTGACGCTGGCGCACAAGGCGAACATCCTCAAGTACACCCAGGGGCTGTTCCTGGACGTGGGCAGGGAGCTGGCGGACGAATACCCCGACGTCGAGTTCGAGGACCGCATCATCGACGCTACCGCGATGCAGCTGGTCCTGAACCCGCACGCCTTCGACGTGCTGGTGATGGAGAACATGTTCGGGGACATTGTGAGCGACCTGATGGCGGGGCTGGTGGGGGGGCTGGGCATGGCGCCCGCCGGCAACATCGGCCAGGGCGTTGCGATGTTCGAGGCGGTCCACGGCTCGGCGCCCGACATCGCGGGGCGTGGGATCGCCAACCCCACGGCGCTCATGCTGGCTGCGTGCACGATGCTCGACCACATCGGGCAGCCGGAGACCGCGGCCCGCATCCGCGGGGCCATGCAGGAGGTGCTCAGTGAGCGCGAGACGGTGACCGGCGACCTCGGCGGCAACGCATCCACCGAGGAGTACGCCCAGGCGGTGATCCGCGCGCTGAACTGAAATCGATGGCCCCCGGGGCGGAGATGGCCGGCCGGCCTTCCGCCCCGGGGACGATTCGCAGGCGCCTGCCTACCTCTGGCGCTCGCGCACCTCGCGCACCAGCACGCTGCGGCTCACCGAAACCTCGGCGGGGCTGCCGAGTGATTCCGGGCGCACCCTGGACCAGTCGCGCACGATGCTGAGGATGTTCCCGGTGGAGCGGCTGGTGACGATCGCTCCGCCGCCGGTGCCGCTGTCGCGGTCGAGCGTGGTCGAGCCCTCGGGCCCGGTGAGGGTGACGCGCTCGAGCTCGTCCGCCCAGCCCTCCCCGGCCGGAACCGCAAACAGGAATCCCGCACCGCCATGGTCGACCTTGTCGGGCGTGAAGCTCATCGAGAACACGCGTGTTCCTGCCGCGTCGACCCCTTCCAACCGGTATGGTCCGGGTGACGTCGGAAGCTTCACCGGGGTGTCCCACTCGAAGACGGGCTCCAGGTATGGTTCTCCGTCGTGAACTCCACCCCACAGCAGCAGCGTGCTTTCGACTGCCCTTCCTCCGGGAGCGGCGGCGGGCGGCGGCGGAAGCGCCAGCCTGTACTCGAGGGCCTTCGTGAAGTTGAAGTCGCTGGTCCACACCGGGTCGCAGTAGGACATGAAGTCCCTGTAGCGAGCCGGGCTGATCAGCCTGCCGAAGTCGCCTCCCGTGCTGAAGTCGACGCCCCAGACGCCCGTGAACGCGTCGGTGTACGGGTAGTTCGGATCGGGCCCCCCTGCTCCACAGCCCGGAGCGTGCCGGAGCGTGAGGTTGTGGCCCAGCTCGTGGGCCAGCGTGCTGCCGAAGAGTCCGTCGCCGCGATAGACCCCTTCAATGTGTGACAGGGTAAGGGCGGCCCACCCGCCGATGTACGCGATGCCCGCAAAGCCCCAGGAGAAGGGATAGCGCGAGGCCGGCCAGGCCAGGATGCCGTGGTAGTACTCGTTGGTGCCCCCCGCTTCGATGAATCGGAGCAGATGGATTTCGTCCCGGAGTCCGACCCCGCCCTCCTCCAGGGTGTCGGCCTGCGTGGTGTAGGGCTCACGCACCTTGATATTAAACTCGGAAAGCGGCAGCAGAGTTCGGGTTTCCTGCAGCGCCGCGTGGGAGTTGCTGGCGCCCATCTCCTTCACCAGCGCGGCCACCGCTTCGTTGTCGCCCCTGCTCACCTCGGAAGAAAAGGCGACCGGGACGAGCGTCACGTCCAAGGGGGGCAGCGTGCGCACATCGAGCGCCTCGCGACCCGTCGCGGGAATGCGCATCTGGCTGCCGGCGAGCGTGGACAGGGTGCTGTCCGGGTCGATCTCGACCACCATCTCCACCCCGGGCTGAACCACCGAGTCCGGGATCATGGCGTTGAAGGAAGCGTTCAGGCTGCTCTCGTCCACCCTTCTCGGAAGCCCGGAAGGCGGGGTCAGGTCGGCAACGTGGATCTCCTCGTCGTCGAGGTAGAAGGTGGCCCGCGCCGCCGGCCGATACGAGTTCAGGAAGTCGGCGTTCACGAAGACCCGCAGCAGCGCCTCGCGGTCCGCGACCAGCGGTACCCTGCCCGCGTAGGACTGGGCAGCCTGGACGAGGTAGGCGGCCTGCGCTTCCACCTTCAGATCCGGGGGGTTGACCAGCACCAGCGGGTCGCCGGCGACGGGTGTCATGCCCTCGAAGCAGAGGTTGCCTTCACAATCGTCGGTGGGAGTCGCCGGAAGCGAGTCGAACTGGATGTACTGCGAGACGCTGCCTTCCCGGCGGGTCACGGTAACGAGTCGGCTGAGCGTATCTCCCGCGGCGATCGACACGACCGTCGAGCGCGGCTCGCCCCCGCGGGCGCCGAACACCAGGCGCATGTCGAACGGGGCGCCTTCCCGGACGACGATGCCGACCTGGGCGGGGCCTTCCGCCAGCGGGTCCTCGTTGTCCGTTCGCACGGCTTCCAGTGTGAGCGGGAACGGATCGACGAGGTTGTCGTCCAGCCACACCGTCTCGAGTCCCGACATGCCTGCGAACAGTCCGCGGGGCAACTCTGCCAGCGCGTTCCCGTACGCCGAGAGGAACTCCAGGTCGGGCGTGCCGTCGAAAACTCCCTCCGGCAAGGCGGTCAGCCCGTTGTTCTGCATCCAGAGCGTAGTCAGGCTGGTGAGGTCGTCGAGGAGGCCGTCCGGCAACTCGGTAACGCGGTTGTTCGAGAAGCTGACGTAGTCGAGGTCGGTCAGGTCGTCGAAGGCGCCCTCCGGCAGCTCGCTCAGCCGATTCCGGGTCACGGTCAGCGTATCGAGGGCCGTAAGGTCGGCGAAGACGCTGTCAGGCAGCTTCGTCAGCCTGTTTCCGGCAATTGAGAGGAAACGGAGTTCGGCCAGGGCGTCGAAGACTCCGTCGCGCAGGGTTCCCAACCGGTTGCTGGTGAAATACAACTCCTCCAGGCCGGTCGCATTGTCGAAGACGCCTTCGGGCAACTCGGTCAGGCGATTGCCGGAGAGCGTCAGGAACTCCAGGTTGGTCAGATCGTCGAACGCGCTGTCGGGCAACGCGGACAGCAGGTTCCCCGACAGGTCGAGCGCCTTCAGCTCGGAGAGGTTGTCGAAGACGCCGTCGGGCAACGTCCCCAGCGCGTTGTACTCGAGCCAGAGGGTATTCAGAGCCGTGAGATCGGCGAAAATCCCCTCGGGCACGGTGGTCAGCCAGTTGTTGTCCAGATAGAGCTTCTTGAGGGCCGTTAACCCGCTGAAGCTGCTGTCGGGCAGAGCGGTCAGCGCGTTGCCGGAAAGATCGAGGTATTCCAGCTCGGTGAGTGCTCCGAACACACCCTGGGGCAACGCTGCCAGCAGGCTCTCCTCAAGGTTGAGCGTGTCGAGGCTTGCGACGTCGGCGAAGATGGTGTCCGGAAGCTCTCTCAGGAAATTATGGCTGAGATCCAGGAATTGCAGACTGTTCAGCCCCTCGAAGTCACCGTTCTTGAGAGAGGTGATGCGCCCATCTTCCCCGTCGGCTGCCGCCATGTCCATGGACACCATGCCGAGCCCGCCGGGACCGGATGGCCCTGCCGCGCACGCGCCCGTTGTGCCGCCGCGTTCGAATTCATCCGCGACTGCTTCCGCACAATCGGCGGCCGACGCCGAAGTGGCGTCCTCGTGCGGACCACTGAGATCGAGGCGCCTCATGCGCGCAAGCAGTCCCGCGCTCACCTGTGCGCAGTCTGAACGGCTGGTCGCGGCCATGAGGGCGTCGCGAACCTGCGGGGTGCGATCGCAGACTCCGTCGGTCGACGAATGGTTCACCGACGCCTGAACCACGGCACTCAGATCTCCCGCCACGACCCTGATCGTCGCCGTTCCCCTGGAGACCGCCGTCGCCCGGCCATCCTGATCCACCGAGATGACCGATGCATCGTCGCTCGTCCACGTGAACGGCGCGGTGAAGGCATTGCCGTGCTGGTCCAGCACGGTGACCGTGAGCTCCGCCGTCTCACCCGGGACGCCGAGAGCGACCGTGGCCGGGGCGATCGATAGCGCGGCCGCGCGCGGCGGCTCCGGTTCGGTAACGTCCTGGACGTCACCGCATGCCACCAATGCAATCAGAGCCACGCCCGTGGCCACTTTCCTGGGATCATACTCGAAAAGGATCATATACATTCGTCTCGACTTTCGGTGCCGTTTTCCAACATCAGTGGAGCCAGTACTGCGCGGGCACCGTCCGGTGCTCCGGCTACATCTGCTCCCGGCGAAGGGAATCGACGATACATGTACCCCCGACACCAACGCAATAGGCGACATCTTGCCGTGGCAGGCCGGTGAAGACATCCTTTCGCGGCGGTATGCCGGCACCTGAGCCTGTACCGGTTCCCGGCGAAATGCTCTGACAGGAAGGACAGCGACCCATGGGTTTTCGTGACTCGATCGCAGACGAAGTCCAGTGCTCGCGTTGCGGCGAACTCCGCGACCGCAGCGACGTCGACCGGCTGCTCTGGTGTGTGGGCTGCCGCTCCCGCGCACGGCTGATCGCCGCCCGCAGGGCACGCATCGCGGCGACGGTTCTGGCGGCCATCGTGGCGGGCTACATCTGGGGTGTGATTCGTCCGACCGACGTGGTGATCGGGGGCTGGATCGCCACCGTCATCGCGGCCTACTGGATCGGCGGCAAACTGGCACGCGAGATCTTCTACGGCATCGAGCGCTCCAACCGGAAACGCTATCCCGCCAGCGACAGCTGAGGTAGCCGCAACTCCCCCGATGGACGCCGGGCAAGGCGGTCTCGGAGTCAGTCCGCTTTTTCATTAGGTTCTCTTCGCATCTGAGCTACCCTCGGCGACAAAGGCACCCTTATGGCAGAGAGATTTCAGGGATTCGACTTCTACGATCTGGATTCCGTTCTCAGCGAAGAGGAGCGGATGATCCGGGACGCCATCCGCGAGTGGGTGGAGGAGGAGGTCATCCCGATCATCGGAGAAGCCTACTACGAACGCAGGTTTCCCCGCTCGCTGATTCCCGGCCTGGGTGAACTGGGGGTCCTCGGCGCCAACCTGCCGGAGGAGTACGGCTGCGCCGGACTCAACAACGTGGCTTACGGGCTCATCATGCAGGAACTCGAGCGCGGGGACTCGGGGCTGCGCTCGTTCGTGTCGGTGCAGGGCGCGCTGGTCATGTATCCCATCCATGCCTTCGGCTCGGAGGAACATCGACGCGAGTGGCTGCCCCGGCTGGCCTCCGCGGACGCCATCGGGTGCTTCGGCCTCACCGAGCCCGACTACGGCTCCAACCCGGGCGGCATGATCACCACGGCGAAGAAGACCGCCGACGGATGGGTGCTGAACGGCACCAAGATGTGGATCACCAACGGTTCCATGGCGGATGTCGCCGTCATCTGGGCGCAGACCGACGCGCCCGACAACCCCAGGGGCATCCGCGGGTTCGTCGTGCCCACCGACACGCCCGGCTTCAGCGCGCGCGACCAGACAGGCAAGCTCTCGCTGCTGGCCTCGGACACCAGCGAACTGGCGCTTCAGGACGTACACGTCCCGGACGACGCGCTCATGCCGGGCAGCGCGGGCCTCAAGAGCCCGCTCATGTGCCTTACCCAGGCGCGCTACGGGATCGCGTGGGGCGTGGTGGGGGCCGCCATGGCCTGCTTCCACGAGGCGCTCAGCTACAGCAAACAACGCGTCATGTTCGACACCGTGATCGGCGCCAAGCAGATCCAGCAGGTGCGCATCGCGGACATGCTCACCGGCATTACCCAGGGGCAGTTGCTGGCCCTTCAGGTCGGGCGCCTGAAGGACGAGGGCAAGGCCACGCCGCAGCAGGTCTCGCTCGCCAAGCGCGCCAACTGCGACATGGCGTGCGAGGTGGCGCGGGAGGCCCGGCGGCTGCTGGGCGCCAACGGCATCCTGGTGGAGTATTCCGCCATGCGTCACATGGCCAACCTGGAGTCGGTCTACACCTACGAGGGCACGCACGACATCCATTCGCTCATCCTGGGGCAGGCGATGACCGGGCTGCCGGCGTTCTAGCAGACCCCGGGAGAACTCCTCTCCGGCATTCGATTGGCGATGCATGCGTGCTGGATCGCGATGCTCCGCGTTGCGAAACCCTTGACCCCTTGCGCGCCGCGGCGCAGGTTTCCTGCCCGGCGCGACATTACCCGCCTCGCTAGCTCAACTGGTAGAGCAACTGACTCTTAATCAGTAGGTTCGGGGTTCGAGTCCCTGGCGGGGCATCGGAGTTCGGCAGAGCCCCTGGGGACGACTCCCCGGGGGTTCGTTCTTTTCCGGTTCGAGAGAGAGCACCCGCCTCACCAACGAAACTCTCAGCCGTCCCGGGACCCGGAGGACCAAGTGCACTCGTTTCTGTTCGACCCGCGCCGGAGACTCGCCGGCCGCCCTTTCGGCAGCCTCCTCTTGCTACTCACCGCGCTCGGTTGCGACGCCGGGGACGAAACGCCGGGCGGCGGCGACGCGGTCGATGCTCCGGCGGCGCAGCTGGTGGAGCGTTCCATCGCGTTCCACGACCCCGGTGGAGTGTGGGGATCGCGAGCGATCGAGATGGTCTGGTTCGGCACCGGTTCCGACGGCGGCGAGCGCGTCTCGGTGGAACTCCGTTTCGGTGCGGACCAGAGCGACTTCGCCCTTTCCGGCCGATATGCTGGATCGAGTATCGAATACGAGGTTTCCGGCGAGGATTGGTCCGCGAGCGTGGACGGCCAGCCTTCGCCGGACGAAGAGACCCGCGCGCGCATGCGTCTCGACCGCGAAGGCGGGATGTTCTGGCGCAGCTACTACGGCTTTCTGGCCGGCCTGCCCATGAAGATTGCGGATCCGGGCGCCCGCCTGGACCCGGAGGTGGCCGAGACGACGTTCGAAGGGCGGGACGTTCATGCGGTGCGGGTGACCTACGAACCGGAAGTGGGCGGCGACACCTGGTACTTTTACTTCGACCCCGCTTCCGCGGAGCTCGTGGGGTGTCGCTTCTACCACGACGCGAGCGTCAACGACGGCGAGTACATCACCTTCGAGGGGCGGGCCGAGGGAGGCGGGCTGCGCCTGCCGCGCTACCGCGAGTGGTACACCAACGAGGGCGACCGCTTCCTGGGCTCGGACGAGATCCGTTCCGTCAGCGTGCGCTGAGGCGCCCCTCGCCCGAAGCGGTCCAACGAGCCCGGCCCTCGCCGACATCCAGCAGGGTTCCGTACCCGGCTGAGAGCTCCGCCAGCCGGCGGAGGATCGACGCTCCGAGCTGGCCCCGGGC
Source organism: Longimicrobiales bacterium (assembly GCA_965208255.1). Classification (GTDB taxonomy): domain Bacteria; phylum Gemmatimonadota; class Gemmatimonadetes; order Longimicrobiales; family Gaopeijiaceae; genus BD2-11. The sequence goes on along the minus strand of OZ242324.1, from coordinate 3,524,621 downwards.
CACCTCCGGGTAGCCGCGCGTTTCGAAGAAGAGGTCCCCCGGCTCACCTTCGTCGAGCACGACCGGCGTGAACACCGCTTCGCGAACTCCGTCCCGTCCGATGGTGAATGTCGCCACCACGCTCTGCCAGGTCTCGGGCGGATAGTTCCCGATCTCCGTCCTGCTGTGAAAGATGAAATTGCCGAGACCGTAGAGGATGAGCCCTCCCCGATATTCCTCCATGCCGGAGAGACGCGGTTCACCGTGACTGACATGGAGGTCCGCCCCGGCCTCCACCGTCGCGCGCGCCCAGTCTTCCTGCCAGCCGGGTTCCGCGTCGACCTGGTAGTGCTGGTAGGCGATGACGAAGTCCGCGTTCGCGGCGGCTTCCCGGACCCTGTCGAGGTTGCGGTCCCAGGCGCCTTCATCCCCCGGCGAGAGCATGTTGACGCCGGGGGTGGTTTCGGTGGCGGCGGCATCGGGCGGTGCGTTGACCGTAGCCAGCGCGACCACCCCGATCCGTAGTCCGGCCACGTCCCGGTAGGCGGGCGCGATCGCATCCGCCAGCGTGCGCCCGGTTCCCGCGTAGGTGAATCCGCGGTCTTCGGCTTCCTCGATGGTGGAGACGATCCCGGCGTCCCCGTAGTCCCAGGAATGGTTGTTGGCGAGCGAGAGAAGGGTGACGCCGAGTTCCGCCAGGTAGTCGAGCACTTCGGGTCCCGCCCCGTGGAAGAACACGTCGTCGCGGGTGGGCGGGCAGTCGCAGCCGGGCCCCGCCACCGCCACCTCGAGGTTGGTGAAGACCGCGTCCGCGGAGGCCAGGATCGGCGCCACCGTGGCCAGCGGCGCCTCCAGGTACTGCCGCGGGTCGTGCTCGATGAGCGCCTGGCCCACCACGGCCAGAGTGACGGACGGCCCGGGCGCGTCGGGTGGCGGCCCCTCCGCGGCCCTCCCGCAGGCGGCGGGCAGGCAAGCGGCGAGCAGGCAGGCGGTAAGCAGAGTGACGGCCGGCTTCCGATTCACTACGGTTTCCCTCCCTCCCTCGGTCTGCGACAAGAGAGGGGACCGGTCCCCTCGCGCGGGAGGACCGGTCCCCGTGGGCTCCCTTCGCCGGGAGCCCCACGACTCAGGCTCGGAACTACATCGCGAACACCGACCGGCCCCGCGAGAACGTCTCCAGGATCGGGATGAATTCCAGGTTCGCCGGGTCCGCCGTGAGCGGACTCTCGTCCAGGATCACCAGGTCGGCCTGCTTGCCGACCGTGATCGAGCCCTTGGTGTCCTCCTCGAAGTACTGGTAGGCGCCCCCGAGCGTGACCGCGTGCAGCGCCTGCATCACCGTCAGCCGCTGGTGCGGCCCCAGGATGTGCCCGCTGCGGGTCTTGCGGTTCACCGCGATCGACACCAGGCGCATCATGTGCGGGGGGACCACCGAGGCGTCGTTGTGGATGGTGAAGTTCACCCCCCGTTCGAGAGCCCAACCCATCGGGCTGGTGTTGTTGCCCCGATCCTCGCCGAAGCTGATCCGGTGCCAGTCGCCCCAGAAGAAGGCGTGCGCCGCGAAGAACGAAGGCACGATGTTGAGCACCGCTGACCGGTCCAGCTGGTCCGCGCGCATGAGCTGGGCGTGGATGATGACCGAGCGGTGGTCGGGCATCGGATCCATGTCCGCGACCGCCTCGTCGACCCCGTCGATCATGAGATCCATGGCCGCGTCGCCGTTGGCGTGCACGATGATCGGGATGCCCGCCTCGATCAGCTGGTCCGCCTGCGCCTTGTAATCGTCGGGGTCCATGACACCGTACGCCACGTAGTCCTCCGGCGTGTTCGGGGGCCGCTCCTCGTATGGGATCGTGACCCAGGCCGTGCGCCCCTGGGGGGAGCCGTCGAGCATGAGCTTCACCCCGGCCACGCGGAAGCCGTTCTCGTATCCGCGCGTGTAAGGCACGTCCGGGACCTCGTTGGGCATGGCGCGATTGCGGACGAAAGCCGCGACATCGGCCTTGAATGGCTCCCGGGCCGCCGCCTCCCGGAACATGTCCGCCTGCTCCGGAGCGGTCCCTCCGTCCTGGATGGTGGTCGTCCCGTGGCCCAGGTACACGTCGATGGACCGGCGGATGAGCTCATCCATCTCCTCCATCGTCGAAGGGGTGCCATAGCGGTCGATCGCCAGCAGCCCGCGGGCGGTCTCCTCCAGCACGCCGTTGGGCTCCATCGAACCCTCGATGCGGCGCACGTGGCCGCCGGGCGGATCGGGCGTGTCGGCGGTGATGTTGCTGACGGCGAGAGCGGCGGAGTTGGTCGTGGTCAGGTGGCCCGACACGTGCGTGAGGACGATCGGGTGCTCGGTCGACGCGCGGTCGAGATCCTCGCGCGTGGGGTGCCGGCCCTCCTCCAGCAGCGAGTCGTCGTAGCCGCGCCCGGTCACTGCCTCGCCGGGGGGGATGTCGTGCTCGTCGATCCATGCCCGCACCTTGCGCACGAGGTCGTCGATGTTGTTGACGTCGCCCACCGGCGGCGGGTGCAGCCCCAGGGAGGTCTGGTCGCGCCCCGCGCCCATGAAGTGGCCGTGCGAGTCGACGAACCCGGGCAGGAGGGCGTTGTCGCCCAGCTCCACCACCCGGGTCGACGGCCCCTGAAGGGCCATCACCTCGTCCATCGATCCGGCGGCGACGATCGTCTCGCCGCGCACCGCGACCGCTTCCACGGTGGGTTGCTGCGGGTCCATGGTGACGATGTTGTCACCGTGGAAGATGGTGTCCGCGGGGTCGGCTTCGGCCGCGCAACCCGCGAGAACAACTGAAAAGGTAAGTGCGAAAACGGCGAGGGCTTGACTCGACCTGCGCATGACTCCCTCCGGGCCTGCTTGACATTGACTCGGGCAACCGTACGCCGGTCCGTCATGCCACGTCAAGCCGGCGTCCCACCCCGTGCCCGCCTCGCCTTGCCAGCGGTGGCGGCGCGCCCCTACTACTTCACTCCCACGGATCGACCATCGGCGGGAACGCCGACCACTGAGAGGCTGCACATGGCGAAGAGAAGAATGACTCCCTCCGAGGCGCTGGTGGAGACGCTGGTCGCCGAAGGCGTGACGGATGTCTTCGGGCTGGTGGGATCGGCGTTCATGGACGCCCTCGACCTGTTTCCGGACGCGGGCATCCGGTTCATCCCGGTGGCCCACGAGCAGGCCGCCGCGCACGCCGCCGACGGGCTGGCCCGGGTCACGGGGAAGCCCCAGGCCTGCATCGCCCAGAACGGCCCCGGCGCGGCCAACTTCGTCTCGGCGATCGCAGCCGCCTTCTGGGCGCACTCGCCCGTGGTCGCCCTCACGCCGGAAACGGGATCCCTGGGCATCGGCACGGGCGGTTTCCAGGAGCTCGACCAGATGCCCATGTTCGAGGCCCAGACCGTCTTCCAGGTCCGGGTCAACCGTCCCGAGCGCATGGGCGAGCTGGCCCGGCGCTGCTTCTACCGCGCCAAGCTCGAGCTCGGCCCCACGCAGCTCAACATCCCCAGGGACTATTTCTACGGCGACATCGATGAGGAGATCTTCGCGACGCCCACCCTGGGCGCCGGCCGTCCGCCCCGCGCCGACATCGAGGAGGCCGTCCGGATTCTGAAGGGGGCCCGCTATCCGGTCATCGTTTCCGGAGGAGGGGTGTGCCAGGGCGACGCCCTGGAGGAGGTCAGGGCACTGGCCGAGCACCTCAGCGCCCCGGTGGTCAACACCTATCTGCACAACGACACCTTCCCCTACAGCCACGAGCTGGGGTGCGGGCCCATCGGCTACTGCGGGTCGAAGGCTGCCATGCGCACCATCGCCAGGGCCGACGTCGTGCTGGCGCTGGGCACCCGGCTCGGAGTGTTCGGGCTGCTGCCCCAGTACGACATGACCTACTGGCCGGAGGACGCCATCCTCATTCAGGTGGACCGGGACGCCAGGCAGTGGGGGATGAGCAAGATCCCGGCGCTCTTCTCGGTCGCGGACGTCAGGGAGTACGCGACGGAGCTGCTCGAGGAGCTCCGCGGGGCCCTTCCGGACCCGGGACGAAACGAGGAGCGCATCGCCGATGTCGCGCGCGAAAAGCGTGCGTGGGACGAGGAGCTCGAGAACTGGTCCTCGTCCACCAACGCGTTCATGCATCCCCGGCGCTTCCTCTGGGAGTTCACCCGTGCGCTTCCCGGGGACGCCCTGGTGACCACGGACATCGGCAACACCTGCTCGATCACGAACGGCTATCTCCGGTTCGACGGTCCCCGCCAGCACCTCGCGGCGCTGACCTGGGGGAACTGCGGCTTCGCCTACGGGGCCGCGCTGGGCGCCAAGGTCGGCAAGCCCGAGGCGCCGGTGTTCGCCATCCAGGGAGACGGCGCCTGGGGGATCAGCGGGCTGAGCGAGGTCATGACGGCAGTGCGCGAAGACATCCCGGTCATCGCCGTCGTCATCAACAACCACGAGTGGGGCGCCGAGAAGAAGAACCAGATCGACTTCTACGGCGATCGGTTCGTGGGCACCAACCTGCGCGCCAATCCGGACTTCGAGAAGGTGGCCGAGGCGATGGGAGCGAAGGGCTACCGGGTCGACGACTACCGCGACGTGCAGGACGTGGTGCGCGATGCGGTCGCCAGCGGACAGCCCTGCGTCATCAACGCTGTGGTCGAAGGCGGCGCGAAGGTGCTCGCGGAGCCCTTCCGCCGGGACGCGCTGGCGATGCCGACCCGTCATCTGGAGAAATATGCACACCTGAGCCTGGACTAGCGGCGCGAGCCGGGCTGGAACACGTCGAATTCACAGAGCTTCCGGCAGCATCCGGAGCGAAGAGGAGAACAAATGTCCGATACCCAGGCGTTGCTGGCCGACTACGACGTCCAGGACATCATCGAGAAGGACAGGAAGCACCTCTGGCACCACCTGTTTCAGCACAGCGTCTTCGAGACCCAGGATCCGCAGGTGTTTGTCGCAGGCGAGGGCGCGCGCGTACGGGACATTAACGGGAAGGAATATCTCGACGGCGCGTCGGGCGGCGTCTGGTGCGTCAACGTGGGCCACGGGCGCGAGAGCATCGCGAAGGTGGTGTACGAACAGCTGCTGCGCCTGCCGTACTATGCGGGCGTGGTCGGCACCGTCCCGGCGGCCCAGTACGCGAGCGCGCTGTCGGAATGGCTGCCGGAGCTGGACCACCTCTACTTCGCGAACAGCGGGTCGGAAGCCAACGAGAAGGCGATCAAGATGGTGCGCCAGATCGCGCACCTGAACGGGACCGGGAAGCACAAGGTCCTCTACCGGGACCGCGACTATCACGGGACCACCATCGCCTGCCTGGCGGCGAGCGGGCAGGAGGAGCGCAAGGAGGCGTACGGGCCGTTTCCCGACGGGTTTGCGGGGATTCCCCACGCGATGTGCTATCGCTGCCCCTTCGGCAAGACCTATCCGGACTGCAACATCGAGTGCGCGCGCGCCCTGGGGGACGCCATCGAGGAGGAAGGGCCGGATACGGTGGGCGCGGTCATCCTCGAGCCGATCACCGCCGGCGGGGGCGTCATTCCTCCCGTGGAGGAGTACTATCCGATTGTCCGGGAAATCTGCGACCGATATGGCATCATTCTGATTATCGATGAGGTCGTATGCGGGTTCGGACGCACCGGGACCATGTTCGGCTACGAGCACTACGACTTCGTCCCGGACATCGTCACCATGGCCAAGGGCATGGCCAGTTCCTACGCGCCGATCTCGGCGGCGGCCGTGCGCGGGGAGGTCTTCGACAAGTTCCTCGAGGACCCGAGCGAGAAATTCCACTACTTCAGGGACATCAGCACCTACGGCGGTTGCACGGCGGGGTTCGCGGCCGCTCTCGAGAACCTGCGCATCATCGAAGAAGAGGACCTGATCGAGAACAGCCGCGTGATGGGGGCGTATCTGCTGGACCGCCTGCGCGAGCTGTCCGACCACCCGAACGTGGGTGACGTGCGCGGAAGGGGCCTGTTCGCCGGCGTGGAGCTTGTGGAGGACAAGGTCTCGAAGACGCCCGTGAGCGAGGACGTGATGGTCGCCGTGGTGAAGAAGACGGCCGAGGAGGGTGTGCTGGTGGGTAAGACCACGCGCAGCGTCCCCGGCCTGAACAACACCGTCAACATGGCTCCGCCCCTCATCGTCGCCAAGGCGGACGTAGACGAGCTGGTGGATGCCGTGAAGGCCGGGATCGAGCACGGCTGCCGGGGGATCTGAGGCCCGGGCCAGCAGCGCAAGACGAGGTTGGCATCGACAGGCCAAGTGCAAGACGATTCTGGCAACTATAGACAGATCGCAAGACGGCATTGCCATCGATCATCAAATCGCAAGACGAATCGGACATCGACGATAGCCATAACGCAAGACGGCCGCGCCAATGATGGCCGAAACGCAAGACGACCGCGCCGCACCATGGCGAATTCCCCCAGGACGCGAGGACCGACGATGAAGCGGACACACCACTCCGGGATCCTGCATCGAACCGTGATCGCCCTGACGGCGGCCGGGGTCGCCGCGTGCACCCTGCCGGCGCCGGTGCTCGAGGTCGACACGGTCTACGTCAACGGCGAGGTGATCACGATGGACGAGGCCGCCCCGTCCGCCGAGGCCGTAGCGGTCCGCGGCGACGAAATCGTGGCGGTCGGGAGCGACGCCGAGATGGTGGCGCTGATCGGCCCCGACACCCGGCTGGTGGACCTGGAGGGCAGGACGATGACGCCCGGCTTCTACGCTCCCCACGACCACTTTCCGTGGGCGGGAGCCATCGCGGTGACCACCGTCAACCTGAACAGCCCCCCCATGGGTCCCGTTGAGAACATCGAAGGCCTGGTGGACGCCCTGCGCGAGAAGGCCGGCGAGACCACGGAGGGCGAGTGGATCCAGGGATGGGGCTACGACGACACCCTGCTCGAAGACCAGCGCCACCCCACCCGGCACGACCTCGACCGGGTGTCGATCGAGCATCCCATCTACATCAGTCACACGTCGGGCCATCTGGGCGTGGCCAACACCATGGCCCTCGATATGGCGGACATCACCGCGGCGACCCAGCCGCCCCCCGGCGGCGTGATCCGCCACGAAGCCGACACCGGCGATCCGGACGGCGTCCTGGAGGAGACCGCCGCCTGGATGGTCATGGGCATCGTGCCCCCGGCCACCCGCGAGCAGAAGCTGGAGGGCTTCCGCCGCGCCGTCGAGATCTACGTGGAGCAGGGGGTGACCACCACCGTCATCACCGGAGGCTCGGTCGAGAACGTCGCCGACCTGCAGATGGCCGAGCGGGAAGGGCTCCTCTCGCTCCGGGTGGTCACCATGGTGAGCAAGGCCGCGCCCGGCGTGCCCTCCCCCGCGGAGGCGGGCGGCTTCGTGTCCGGCTTCGGCGACACGAGGCTCAAGCTGGGCGGCATCAAGATCGTCCAGGACGGCTCCAACCAGGGCTTCACCGGCTACTTCACCGAGCCCTACCACACGCCCTTCAACGGCGACTCCGAGTGGCGCGGCTACCCCGCCCGCAGCCGCGAGGACCTCACGGCCATGGTCAAGGAGCTCCACCGGGCCGGCTACCAGATCGCCATCCACGGCAATGGCGACGCCGCCATCGACGACATCATCCACGCCTTCCGCGAAGCCCAGGCCGACTTTCCCCGCGAAGACACCCGTCACCGCATCGAGCACTGCCAGATGGTGCGCAAGGATCAGCTCGACCAGATCGCCGAACTGGGCATCACGCCCTCGTTCTTCGTCGGGCACGTGTTCTACTGGGGCGACCGCCACCGCGACATCTTCATGGGACCGGAGCGCGCGGCCGGGATCAGCCCTCTCAGGTCATCCATCGACCGGGGCATCCGCTTCACCGTGCACGACGACACCCCGGTGACGCCCGTCGATCCGCTGCAGCTCATCTGGGTCTCGGTCAACCGGCTGACGCGCAGCGACCAGGTGCTGGGGCCCGAGGAGCGCGTCTCGCCCCTGGAGGCGATGCGGACGATGACCATCGACGCCGCCTGGCAAAACTTCGAGGAGGACATCAAGGGGTCGATCGAGCCGGGCAAGCTGGCGGATCTGGTGATCCTGTCCGGCAACCCGCTGACGGTGGACCCCCTGACCATCCGCGAGATCCAGGTGCTCGAAACCATCGTCGGCGGAGAGACGGTCTACCGGCGCGGCGACTGACGGCTCCGGCGGCAGACCCGCCCCGGGATCATCTGCGAGGCGCTTCCGGGCTCGTTCTTCGCGCGGCGCGTAAGCGATCCCGGGGCACAGGTTTGCGCACGGGCAGCCCAGTCCCCACAATCAGAGATTGCTCGTCCCCCCCAACGCTTGCACGTCGAATTGCATCCGCAGGCCATGCACGGGAGGGGGAATGCGTTGGGGTGGCGAGATTGGCTTTCCGCCTTGCCTCGCGGGCCGCGAATCCGACGCGAAACCGGATTCCGACACGCACCCGGAGTAGCGCGCGATCGGCGCCGCTCCTCCGCAGCTGCGACCCGCCTGGCAGGCTCTACCGGAACCGCAGTCGGAGTCCCGAGACTCCGGGGAGGTTGCTGTGAGACCCTTTATTGTTCTCCTTCTCCTGTTCGTCGGCTTCGCTCCGGCGACCGCCGCTCAGTCGGTATCGTTCGACCCGCAGCCGACTCTGGTCCTGGAGGTGACCCCCGCCGAAGTGGAGGTGCGCCTGGTACGCATCCAGGGCACCGTCACCGGGACGGTCACCGACGCGGGCACCGGCCAGCCCATCGCAGCGGTCCAGATGTCCGTCGTAGGCACCGGCCTGGGCGGTCTCACCAACGAGGATGGGCGCTACCTGATCCAGAACGTGCCCGACGGGCCGCAGACCCTGCGCGCGGAGCGGGTCGGGTATGCGACCGTCAGCATGGAGGTCACGATCACGCCCGACGGAACGGTCGTGCAGGACTTCCTGCTGTCCGAGCAGGCCTTCGCGCTCGACGAGATCGTCGTCACCGGCGTTCCGGGCGGGACGCGCCGGCGCGCGATCGGCAACTCGGTGGGGACGATCGAGGCGGCGGCCATCACCGAGGTGGCGCCCGTCGACGACGTGCAGACGCTCCTCCGCGGACGTACGCCGAGCGTAAACATGATGGGCGGGGGCATGGTGGGGCAGGGCCCGCGCATGCGCATCCGGGGGGCGTCCACCTTCTCGCTCAACGGCCAGCCGCTCATCTACATCGACGGCGTGCGGGCCAACAACGACGAGACCACGGGCTACACCTTCGGCAACAACGCCGGCGTGCGCTCGATCCTCACCACGCTGGACCCCGAGCAGATCGAGAGAATCGAGGTGCTCAAGGGTCCGGCGGCGGCTACGCTCTACGGGACGGAGGCGTCGCGCGGTGTCATCAACGTCATCACCAAGCGGGGCCAGGAGGGCGGCGCCCGGGTCGACATCATGGTCCGCCAGGGCGTGAACTGGATGGCCGACCCGCAGGGCAAGGTGGGCTACGACAACTACTGGACCGACCCGGGCAACGGGCAGATCCATACGCTGAACATGCTGGACTACCACGGGGGGCTCGGCAACGAGATCTACACCCGTGGCGCCGTCCAGGCGTACAGCGCCAGCCTGAGCGGCGGCTCGGCGGACACCCGCTACTTCCTTTCGGGGACCTATGCGGACGAGACCGGGATCCTGAACTACAATTGGCAGAAGAAGTTCAACCTGCGCACCAACATCGAGACCGAACTCTCGGAGAATCTCGGTCTCGCCGTGAACATGGGGTACTCCAACAGCCGGGACCGCCTGGTCCGCGACGGCTTCGGGAGCATCACCGAGGGCGTCGAGTTCGGGAGTCCCCGGCTCCTGCCCGAGCACTGGTGCCGGTCGAGCAACAACAGCTTCGGCTGCGAACTCCTGCACGGCTACAACCGCTATGACATGCCGGTCCGGGACGAGACCAACTTCAACCACCAGTACCTGAACCGGTTCACGGGGGGCCTGACCTTCAACCACGAGGCGCTCGGCTTCCTCACGAGTCGGCTCACCACGGGCCTCGACTTCACCGGCGAGCAGAACGTGGCCTTCCGCGAATTCCAGACCAGCGACACCGCGGTCGTGTCGCTCGGCGCGAACAACCGCAAGGGCTTCCGCAACGAAGGGCACTTCACCCACTTCCGCACGACCACCGACTTCTCGACCACCGCCAACCTCAACGTCTCTTCAGCGCTGACGACGTCCACTTCGCTGGGCGTTCAGTACTATACCCGCACGACGACCTTCCTCTCGGCCACCGGCCAGCAGTTCGCCGGCCCCGGCCTGAGCACAATCACCTCCACCTCGATCCCGGGCGTGCCGGCCAACAACCGCATCTCGGACAACACCCTCGGCACCTACCTGCAGGAGACGCTGGGGTGGAACGACCGCCTCTTCCTGACCGGCGCCGTGCGCGTGGACAACAACAGCGCCTTCGGCAACGACATCCGGTTCGTGACCTACCCGAAGGCGTCGCTCTCGTGGGTGATCAACGAAGAGGGCTGGTTCCAGGACGGCGCGCCCTCGTGGCTCAGCACCCTGCGGCTGCGGGTGGCATGGGGCGAGTCGGGCGAGCAGCCCGCGTCGTTCTCGGCGCTGCGCACCTGGGCCGCGGTGACGGGGCCCCGGAGCACGGCCGGCGTGACGCCCAACACGGTCGGGAACGAAGACCTGACCGCCGAGGTCGGCCAGGAGACCGAAGTCGGATTCGACGCCGATCTCCTCGACAATCGGCTGGGTCTCCAGTTCACGTACTACAACAAGCTGACCAGGGGCGCGATTCTCGAACGCGACCTGCCGCCCTCCGGCGGGTTCACCGGAGCCCAGTTCGTCAACGCGGGCCAGATCACCAACTCGGGGCTCGAGCTCTCGCTCAACGCCCAGCTCGTCGAGACTGCAGGCCTCAGCTGGGACGTCGGCCTCAACTTCTCCAGCAACAGCTCGGAGATCCTGCAGCTCTCCGGCGAGGCTGGAGACACCACCATCGTCTTCAACAGCTGGAGCTCGATGGAACACCGGGTGGGCCATCCGCCCTACAGCTGGTTCGGTGTGGACGTGGTGAGTTCGGACCTCGACGCCAACGGCAACACCGTCAACGCCCAGTGCAGCGACGGGCAGGGCGGCACCACGCCCTGTTTCGACGCTGGCGGCACGACCATCGCGCCGCGCGTCTTCCTGGGCCGGGCCATCGCGCCCTACGAGCTGTCGCTGACGTCCGACATCGCCATCGGCAGCAACCTGCGCTTCCACGTCCTGATCACCTCCGAGCAGGGCCACAAGCGGTTCGACAACACGCTTCGCCAGCGCTGCCGCCTCTACCGCGTCTGCCGGTCGAACCACCATCCGCAGGAGTGGGATCCGATCATGAAGGCGACGGTCGAGAGCAGCGATCAGATCATCGACTCGTGGGTCAACGACGTGAGCTTCATCCGGCTCAAGGCGGTGTCCATGACCTACGACCTGCCGGAGCAGTACCGCTTCGGTTCGAGCCGCGCCGTCCTGCAGCTTGCGGCCCAGCATCTCTTCACCTTGACGGATTGGACCGCTTCGGACCCCGAAGTGATGTTCTCGAGCGGCGGCAGAGCCTTCATGGCGCAGAACAACCTGCCGTTGCCACAGCAGATCACCGCTTCCGTCCGCTTCAGCTTCTGAGCCCGACAAAGAGGAGATGATCATGCATATCAAGACTGTTCCAGTGATAGTCCGGGCTTCCGCGTGCGCCGTGCTGCTGGCGTTCTCCGCCGCGTGCGACATTGACAGCCTTCTGGAAGTGACCGACCCCAGCCGCCTGCTCTCGGAGAATGTGGAAATTCCCTCCCAGGCCGGCGCTCTCATGAACGGCCTCGAAGCCGACTTCCTGTGCGCCCACGGCGCGTTCCTGGTCGTGACCGCCAACCTGAGCGACGAGTACGAAGACACCAATGCCGGCGGCGACAACTGGTCGCTGGACCGTCGCCGCCCCCAGGGCCAGAACGCCTGGGCCGACAACGACTGCACCGCGGGCCTGCCCTCCGCGTACGTGCCCGCCTCGCGCGCCCGCTGGGTGGCGGACAACCTGGCAGGCCTGCTGGAGGGCTGGAGCGATGCCGAGGTGGCCATGCGGAGCCAGCGGCTCGCCCGAGCCTCGCTGCTGGCCGGGTTCAGCCTTTCCATGCTGGGAGCCGCGCACTGCTCGATCGCTCTGGACAGCGGCCCGGAGGTTTCCGCAGTGCAGGCCTTCGCCGAGGCGGAACAACGCTTCTCGAACGCGCTTCAGCATGCTCAGAGTTCCGGAGCGGGCGACATCGCGAACGCGGCGCTGGTGGGGCGTGCCCGGGTGAAGCTGTACCAGGGGGACGGTCAGGGTGCGGTCGCCGACGCCAGGCAGGTGCCCGAGGGCTTCCGGATGGACATCTACCCTTCGGACTCGCCCAACCGGCTGAACAACCGCATCTGGGCCACGAACCTGTTCAACTTCAACTTCGGCGTCGCTCCGTGGACGCGGGAACTGATGACCGGCGGCGTACCTGATCCGCGCACGACTACCTACGACACCGGCCAGAACACCGGCTGGGCGCCGGGCAACGTGTGGGGCCAGAGCAAGTATCCGTCAGCGAGTTCGCCGATGCCGATCGCCCGCTGGGAGGAGGCGCAGCTCATCATCGCCGAGGTGGTGGGCGGCGACGAGGCCGTGCGCATCATCGACGGGCTGCGCGACGCGCACGGACTGCCGCACTTCATGGGCATGGGCGATGCCGAGATTCGCCAGGCGGTCATCGACGAGCGGCAGCGCGAGCTGTGGTTCGAGGGCTTCCGGGCGTACGACATTCACCGCCTCAACCTGCCGCTGGTTCCGGCTCCCGGCGAGCCGTACCAGCTGGGCGTCAAGGGTGGATCGTACGGAGACCAGACCTGCGTCCCGATCCCGATCATCGAGACCTTCAACAACCCGACCATCCGGGGAGGAGCCTAGAGGGGGGCGCCGCGGAGCCACGCTTCGCACGAGTCTGAACTCACCCTGATCGTCCTGGGACGCTGACCGCACGGGCAGGTGTGACGTTCGTCGACGAAGTGCGGCATCGCGCGGGGAAGCGACCGAGGCGCGTCGTGTTCCCCGAGGGCGGGGATCCGCGAATCCGCGCGGCCGCGTTGAACGTGGCCGCGAGCGGGCTCGCGGATCCCCTTCTGCTGGCTCCTGCCGGGGAGTGGGAGTTCCGTCCGGGCGACCACCCCGGCGCCGACCGGGTGCGTGTCGTGGATCCGGCCGATCCGGCGCGAGTCGAGAAGTGTGCGGCCGCGCTGCGCGGGTTGAAGCGCTTCGCCGATCTCGACCAAAGCGAGCTTCGCCGGCTGGCCCGCGATCCACTCTACCACGGCGCGCTCATGGTCGGCACCGGCGAGGCCGACGGCGGGGTGGCGGGGGCCGTCTACACCACCGCGGCGGTGATCCGGGCGGGGATCCACTGCGTCGGCCGCGCCGAAGGGACCACAACCATCTCCTCTTCGTTCTTCATGGTCGTGCGGCCCTTCCGCGGCCCGGATCCCGAGGTGCTCACCTTCGCCGACTCGGCCATCGTGCCCGATCCAACGGCCGAACAGCTGGCGGAGATCGCGGTGGCGTCGTGCCGCGCCCGGCGGCGCATCGTCGGCGACGAACCCCGGGTGGCCTTCCTTTCCTACTCGACCCGCGGGAGCGCTGAAGGACCCTCGGTGGAGCGGGTGCGGGACGCCCTGGCCCGGTTCCGTGAGCTACATCCGGATATCCCCGCCGACGGCGAACTGCAGGCCGACGCCGCCCTCGTCGAGGCGGTCAGCCGCCGCAAGCTCCCGGATTCCCCGGTGGCGGGAAGGGCCAACGTGCTCATCTTCCCCGATCTGGACGCCGGCAACATCGCCTACAAACTTGTGCAGCGCCTCGCCGGCGCCGAGGCGTTGGGCCCGATCGTGCAGGGGCTTGCGGGCCCCTGGTGCGACCTTTCCCGGGGCGCATCGGTCGACGACGCGGTCAACGTGGCGTGCATCACATCCCTTCTGGCGGACTGACGACGTGTTCGCCGGCCCTCCATCCCGCATCAAGGACACCATCCATGGGTCTTGACGAACGGATCAACGAGTTCATGCAGCCGGTTACCGACGCCGTGGCCGGATTCATCTTCTACGCCGTGCCGGTGGGCGGCGCCCAGGTGCCTCTCATCGTGGCGTGGCTGATCGCGGGTGGCGTGTTCTTCACCCTGTATCTGCGCTTCATCAACGTCCGCGGTTTCCGGCACGCGCTGGACCTCGTCAGGGGGCGCTACATGGACCCGTCCCAGCCGGGCGAGGTCACCCCCTTCCAGGCGCTCGCGACCGCAGTGTCGGGCACAGTCGGAATCGGGAACATCGCCGGGGTGGCGGTGGCGATTTCCCTCGGGGGGCCCGGAGCCACGCTCTGGCTCATCATCGCCGGCCTGCTCGGGATGAGCACCAAGTTCGCCGAGTGCACGCTGGCGGTGAAATACCGCCACACCAACCCGGACGGCTCCGTCAGCGGCGGACCCATGTACTACCTGCAGCGCGGTCTGGAGCTCAGAAATCTGCCCGGGGTCGGTCGCGGGCTGGGGATGTTCTACGCCGTCGCCATGGTGTTCGGCTGTCTCGGCATCGGCAACATGTTCCAGTCCAACCAGGCCGCCGCCATCCTCATCGAAGTGACCGGCGCCGAGGGCAGCTTCTTCAGCGACAAGGCCTGGCTGCTGGGCGTCTTCATGGCCGTCGCCGTGGCGATGGTCATCGTCGGCGGCATCAAGAGCATCGCCCGGGTCACCTCGAAGCTGGTTCCCTTCATGGCGGTGCTCTACGTGCTGACGGCACTGGTGATCATCGGCATCAACGCCGGCCAGCTGCCGGCCGCCATCGTCCAGATCTGGCAGGGCGCCTTCTCGCCGAAAAGCATCGGCGGCGGCATGATCGGGGTGATGATCATCGGCTTCCGGCGCGCGGTCTTCTCCAACGAGGCCGGCCTCGGGTCCGCCGCCATCGCCCACTCGGCGGTGCAGACCGACGAACCCTGCACGGAGGGCTTCGTCAGCCTGCTGGAGCCGTTCATCGACACGGTGGTCATCTGCACCATGACGGCGCTGGTCATCATCACCACGGTCTACGATCCGGCGCTGGCCGATGCCGGCATCAACGGCATCGAGATGACCAAGACGGCGTTCGAGAGCACGCTCTCGTGGTCGCCGGTACCTCTCTCGGTCGCGGCCGTGCTGTTCGCCTTTTCGACCATGATCTCGTGGAGCTACTACGGCCTGAAGGCGCTCACCTACCTGACCGGCGAGCACCGGTCGGTGGAGGCCGGTTTCAAGCTGTTCTTCTGCGGCTTCGTGGTTCTGGGCGCCAGCATCAATCTCGCCGCGCTGATCGATCTCTCGGACGCGATGATCTACGTGGTCGCGATTCCGAATCTCCTGGGGCTGTACCTGCTCGCGCCCGTGTTGCGGAAGGAGATGCTCTCGTATCGGGAACGGCTGGGGCGGTATTGACCCGGGGGGAACGCGGCGACGACCCGGATCTCTCCGCGGGGCCCACGCCAATCGCCCGTCCATCGCCACATCCACAGCTTCGAAACTCTGTCAGGAGAAACATGATGTCCAGGAACATCCTCGCCGCCATCGTCGGCTACATTGCCATGGCCGCCGCGCTCTTCGCACTCTTCTCGCTTCTCTGGCTGACGCTGGGGCCCTCGCGTGCCTTCCAGCCAGGTTCGTGGGAGGTATCCGGCGGCTGGGCCATCGGGTCGATCGTGCTCGGGCTCGTGGCCGCGTACATCGGCGGACTCGCCTGCGCCCGGGTGGCACACGATCGGCGGGCCGCCACGATTCTGATCGGCCTGGTGATTGTGCTCGGGGTGGTTACGGCGCTGATGCCGGTGGAGGTGGCAACCGGAATGCGTCCCGACGACGTCTCGATGATGGAGGCGACCGCAGGCGCCCGCCAACCGGCATGGTTCGCCTGGCTCAACCCGGTGATCGGCGTCGTGGGGGTCTGGTTCGGGTCGCGCAAGTTGCGCGCCTGAGCCTCCCCGGGTTGCTCGGGAGCCGCCCGGAGGACATCCGGGGCCGGCGCGTAGCCGATTGTGCCGGACGGGAGCCGTCTCGAGCCTACTCCGTGAGCACGAGTTCGAGGCCGGGGAGGTCCACGCCCTCGGTCTCGACCCGCCAGTGCTCTCCCGGCGCGAGCGGCGCGAGCGCGGTCATCGTGCCGGTGCTGACGATCGAGTCGGACGCCGCAAGCGAGCCATCGCCAAAGCGCGACGCCAGCCGCGGCACATGCCCGAGCGCCGCGAGCGGGTGGCCGAGCACGTCCTTGCCGCATCCCCGCGCCACCGGCTCCCCGTTCCGGAACAGCCGGACCTCGAGTCGGTCAAGCTGTTCGATCCGGTCCGCGAACAGCGACGCGGTGCGATGGATGCGGGCACCGACGACCAGCGCTCCGTGCAGTGCGAAGTCGGCCACCGAGTCCGCAGGCGTGAGGTTCCAGCCATAGTGGCAATCGACGACTTCAAAGCCGAGGGCCATCCATCGGGGTCGGCTCCAGTCGGCGACGTTCCCCTCGGTCCCGATCCCGAACACGACCTCCACCTCGATGCGCGGCGCGCAGAGCCCGGCCAGCGACAACTCGGCCACGGGCGTCGCGTCCTGCACGGTCTGGTCGTACACCGGGCCGAGGATGGGCTCCGTGAGACCGAACCGTGGCCAGATGGTCCGGTTGGTGAACCCCACCTTCCATCCCGCCCGCCTGTAGCCGCGCTCGTCGAGCTCCCGATCGAGCGCTGCCCCCACCCGGTAGGCGCCCTCGAGATCGAGCCCCGCTACCAGGCTGGCGGGCGGTTGAATGGTGCTCCGCCGGTCACGGGCCGCGAGCAGCGCGCGCGCAAGATCGGCTTCGGTCACGGGGCGGCTCCCCGGCCTTCGGAGTCGGCCATCTAGCCCCCCACCAGCCGGTTGTACTTCCTGAGGATGTCGCGCAGCCGGTCGTGCGGGAGGGCGTGGATGGTCCAGTCGTTGGCCCCCGTCATGGTCTCGCCGGCAACCAGCGCGTTGATCACCGCCTCCTCGGTGCCTTCCACGGTGGCGCGGAAGATGCCGTCCAGGCGGCCGTTGGGGAGCATCTCCAGCTGTGCGGTCCCGTTTCCGGTCACGGTGGCCTCGCGGTTCGCCGTCGAGAACGCCATGAAGATGTCCCCCGACCCCCCCGTGGACACGCTGCCGTTGCGGGCCAGGCCCAGGGAGATGCGCCGCGCCACCCGCTTCAGCTGGTTGGGCAGGAGCGGCGCGTCGGTGGCCACCACCACGATGATCGAGCCGTCCCGGTTGGCGGGCGGCGGCGCGGCGGGCGCTTCGGCCGCATCACCCGGCTCCGGCCGCTCGGGCAACAGATCCGGAATCTCCATCCCCACCGGCACCCCCGCGATCCGCAGCAGGTCGCGCGAGCCGTAGTTGCACTGCACGAGCACACCGACGGTGTAGCTGGATTCCCCGACCTCCACCAGCCGCGAGGCCGTGCCGATCCCGGCCTTGAAGCGGTGG
Organism: Longimicrobiales bacterium; assembly: GCA_965208255.1. Lineage (GTDB taxonomy): Bacteria > Gemmatimonadota > Gemmatimonadetes > Longimicrobiales > Gaopeijiaceae > BD2-11. The sequence goes on along the minus strand of OZ242324.1, from coordinate 3,507,100 downwards.
CAGCGCATGCCCGTCCCGCCCCCCACGTTCCCCTCGACCACCGGTCCGCCGGTCGCCGACTCCATCGCCGCGATCGCGTCCGCTTCGGTCACGTGCTGCCCGCGGATGTCGTTCAGCGTCCCGTCCCAGGTCTCGGCCACCACCGGCAGCGCGTTCAGCCACGCCCCATCTCCCGTCTCCACGCTCTTCGCCGCCCCGTAGCGGATGACCGCGTGGTGCACGATCCCGACGCTGAGGGTGTTGGTGATCATCAGCGGGGTGTCCATCATGCCGCGATCCTCCACCCAGGTGGTGCCGGTCATCTCGCCATCGCCGTTGAGTGAGAACCACGCCGCGAACACGGGCGCCGGGTCGTCCTTGCCGCGCGGCCAGATCGCCGTCACGCCGGTGCGCACCGGCCCCTCACCCACCACCAGCGGGCCGCTGCCGCGGATGAGGGTGGCGTGTCCCACCGTGACCCCGGGCACGTCCGTGATGGCGTTCAGCGAGCCGGGTGTGCCGTCGAACGGTACCCCCAGATCGCGGGCCCGCGGCCGGTCCGCGTCCTGGGCCGCCGCCTGCGCGACCGTCACCAGCAGCGCCGCGGCCGCGGCGAAAAGAATCCTCCGTTTCATGGTGCACCTCCGGTCGGTTCCCGCCCTGCTCCCGGGGCGTCGGTCATGCTCCCCGGACGGTCACGCCCTGCCGGGCACCCGCCAGGCTTCGAGCCCGCCGTGGCCCCTCGCGTCGTCCCGGTCGTGGCGTCTCGCGTCGGCTACCAGGCGCCGCGCTCTCCCAATCGATCCTACGGCGCGTTGGGGTTGGGGGCCATCGACACCAGAAGAACCAGTCGCTCGTCGCTTCCGTTGCGCACCCCGTGGGGCTCATCCGGTGCGGACCACGCCAGTCCTCCCGCCTCCAGCCGACGCGTCTCGGCACCGATCGTAACGAGCCCCTCGCCCTCGATCACATAATAGAACTTGGTCGCGCCCGCATGCGCGTGAACCTTCTGTTCCTGCCCCGGTTCGAGACAGTATACGTCGCAGAACATCTGGGGCGTCTCAAAGAGATTGACCTTCTGCATCTTCTCTGGAGAGAAGCGCGGAGCCTCTCCGGTGTGGACAAATGACATGTTTCTTGGCTCAAGGTGGATAATATTGTGGATAACCGGGCTCGGGGCGCACCAGAACGCCATCCTCCACCGTAGCCGACGGGGGAGTTGACCGGCAAGGCTCGCGGGCAAGGTCGTGGCGCGTCACGCCCCCGGGGCCGGACGCCCGCACCATGTCCGCGGGGTGCGAGGTCGATGCCCAGGTCGCGCGCCAGGTCGGTGAAGGGGATGTCCGTCGGGGCCGGCATTGACCGCCCGCGACACTCGCACGAGTTCCGTCCCCGGGCTATCTTCGGGCCTCGGCTGGCGCGCCCCGCCAGCGCCTGTCCATCGACTGGAGCCTCGAGTTCGAGGACGAAACCAGGTCCCACCCGGGACTCCACACGCGACTACCCCGGACTTGATCCGGGACGATCACCTCATGGGGAAGGAAACATGACTCACTTCACGACGTGCACGCGACTGGGAGCCTCGGTACTGGGGCTGGCGCTCCTGTGGGGATGCGCGGGCGACGCAAGCGATGACACGGAGGGACCCGACTTGACCAATCCGCTGATGAGGCCGGCCGAACTCGCCGAGACCGCACCCGACGTCTACCGCGCCCGCTTTCAGACCAACGAAGGCGTGTTCGTGGTGGAGGTGAATCGTGCGTGGGCGCCGAACGGAGCAGACCGCTTTTACGTCCTGGTCAAGAACGGGTACTTCGACGGGGTGCGCTTCTTCCGGGTGATCGAGGGCTTCATGGCCCAGTTCGGGATCAACGGCGATCCGTACGTTACGGGGGCCTGGAGGAACTACGCCATCCCCGACGACCCGGTAACGCAAAGCAACCTCAGAGGTTATCTCACCTTCGCGGCCACCAGCCTGCCCAACTCACGCACCACGCAGGTCTTCATCAACCTTGTGGACAACAGCCGCCTCGACGAATCCGGATTCGCCCCGGTTGGCCAGGTGGTCGAGGGGATGGATGTTGTGGACAACCTCTATTCCGGCTACGGCGAAGGCGCCCCGCAGGGCAATGGCCCTCTTCAGCAGAACATCCAGGCCAGCGGCAACGCCTACCTGACCGAGAACTTTCCCGAACTCGACTACGTGGAGCAGGCCACGATCGAGGGAGGCTAACGCCGCACCGCCGGCCGTCGCCGTGCCCGAACTCCGGGCCGGTGCACCCGCCCGGGCGCACAGCATTCGCAGGGGAGAGAACTGCCGAGGGGCAGCCGATTCGCCAACGCCCCGGCTCGGCCGGTCCCTTTTTGACAGAGGGATACTCGCGCCGTAGTCTGTCCGTTGGGCGGAAGTCCCCCGTGCACATGGGCCTCGGCCCTTTTTGCGTTTGACGGGAGGTCCGCGCTCGGAGGATGGAAGCATGCGCGCCCCGGCAGAGGAGCACGCATCATCGTGCGGCGGAGGAGGATGACGATATGGAGTATCAGCCACGGAACCCCCAGACGAGGACACGCACCATGCACTCACCCTGGCGAACCATGCTGCTGGCCGCGGGTGTGCTGGCCCTCTTCCTCGCGCCACCGCTCTCGGCGCAGGAAAACGGTCGCATCACCGGGGTCGTAACCGAATCGGGTTCGGGAGGACCGGTCTCGGAAGCACAGGTCTACCTTCCGGACCAGGCCCTCGGCGGACTCTCCCGCGCGAATGGGCGCTACCTGATCATCAACGTGCCGCCGGGCACCTACACGGTGCGCGCGGAGCGCATCGGCCTTGGCTCCGCCGAGCAGGAGGTCACGGTCGGCGCGGGTGAGACCGTCACCGCCGACTTCGTGCTCGAGGAGCTCGCGCTCGGCCTCGACGAGATCGTGGTCACCGGCACCGCCGGCGCGGCCCGCCGGCGCGAGATCGGCAACTCCATCGCCCAGATCAACGTCACGGAACTACCCGACAAGCCGGTCCAGATGGTTGACCTGCTCCAGGGCGCGGCTCCGGGCCTCGACCTGAGCGCCACCGGCGGCGAGTTGGGTGTGGCCCCCGCGATTCGTCTGCGGGGCAACTCGAGCGTCTCGATGAGCAACAACCCCATCATCTACATCGACGGGGTGCGCATGCGCAGCGAGCCGCTGGCCCACGTGGCGGCCCCCGACAACCGCGGCATCCGCGGATCGAACACCTCGAAGACGCCGCTCAACTCCATCAATCCCAACGACATCGAGCGCATCGAGATCATCAAGGGCTCGGCGGCGACGACGCTCTACGGGACCGAGGCGTCCGCCGGCGTGATCCAGATCTTCACCAAGCGCGGATCGGTGGGCGCGCCCCAGTGGACGCTCGAGAGCCAGCAGGGCGCGGTGTGGAGCCGCAAGTTCGGAAACTACCCGGACTCGCCTTTCCCGTATCTGCGCATGGAGCCCTTCATCAAGACCGGACACAACCAGTACTACATCGCCTCGGTGCGCGGCGGCCTTGAGAACCTGCAGTACTTCGTCTCCGGCGCCTTTTCCGACCAGGAGGGCTACCTGCCCAACGAGTTCAGCGACGAGTGGGTCACGCGCGGCAACTTCACCTTCACGCCGCTTCCCAACTTCCAGATCCAGTGGAACACAGCGTACTCGAGCGAGTCCGCGCAGCAGCTCTCCCAGAGCAACGCGCAGGGGCTCGGCCACAACGTCTACCGGGGCAAGGCCAACTACTTCACCGACGACTCGCCGGACGTCATCGCGGCGAGCGTGCTGGCCTTCGACATCCGCCACACCATCGACCGCTTCACCACCGGCGGCACCTTCACCTACACGCCGATGGCGGACCTGACCAACCGCTTCACCATCGGCTATGACTGGCTGCAGCAGGACTCGCGCAACCTGCGTCCCTTCGGGTTCCGCTTCCGACCCAGGGGCGCACTGCTCAACCACCACTGGCAGAACCGCCTCATCACCTTCGACTACGTCGGCACCTACAGCTTCGACCTGACGGACGGACTGCGGTCCAACTTCTCCTGGGGCGGCCAGGCGGTCGGCGACGACGAGCACACGGTAGAGGCCTGGGGCGAGGGCTTCCCGGGCGCGGAGGAACCCACCGTCAACTCTGCGGCCGCAACGCAGGGGTTCGAACAGCGCGAGAAGGTCTGGAACGCGGGCTTCTTCTTCCAGAACGTCTTCGACATCAACAACAAGTACTTCATCACCGGCGGCGTGCGCGTCGACGGCAACAGCGCCTTCGGCGAGGGCTTCGGGCTTCAGGTCTATCCCAAGATCAGCGGTTCCTGGGTGCTCTCCGACGAGAACTTCTGGGACCCCGGAATGGGTTCGCTGAAGCTGCGCGCCGCCTGGGGCAGGTCGGGCCGCGCGCCGGGCGCGTTCGATGCCGTGCGCACCTGGGAGGCCGCGGGACTGAACGACCGGCCCGCCTTCCTCCCGCAGAACCTGGGCAATCCGGAACTGGGTCCCGAAGTCACCACCGAGACCGAGGTGGGCTTCGACGCGTCCTTCATCGACGATCGTGTGGCGGTGGACTTCACCTTCTACCGCCAGCTCACGACCGACGCGCTCTTCGCGGTGCTGCAGATCCCGTCCAACGGCTTCCAGTCGAGCCAGCTGCAGAACATCGGCGAACTGAAGAACGAGGGCTTCGAGGTGGCGATCAACACCACGCCCTACCGGAGCGCCAACTACGAGTGGAACCTCGGCCTGAATATCTCCACCAACAAGTCCGAAGTGCTCGATCTGGGCGGTGCCCAGCCCTTCCAGGCCAGCCAGGGAACCTGGATCATCGAGGGAGAGCCGGTTCCGGTGGTGCGTGACGACTATGTCGCCAATCCGGACGAGATCGCGGACCCGGTCCGTGAGCGGAACCACATCTACGGCCCCAACTTCCCGACCCACAACATCGGTCCCAGCACGAGCCTGCGTCTCCCGGGCGGGATCTTCATCTCCGCAAGCGGCGAATTCAAGGGCGGCCACTTCCTGCGCGACTCCAACGTGCACCCGGGCGGCATCAGCCGGGGCGGCAAGATGCCCCTCTGCTGGCCCTACTATGCGGACAAGGAAAACAACACCAACATCACCCTCCTTGACAGCACGCCCGCACTCTGGCGAGCCCGGTGCACGCCGAGCCTGATCGACTCCGGCTACCTGACCTGGGACGCGGACTTCTTCAGGCTGCGCAGCCTGAGTGCCCAGGTGCCGGTGGACTTCGCCTTCCCCGAGCGGATCAGCAGCGCGCTGCTCACGCTCGCGCTCAACAACTCCTATACATGGAAGAGGATGCCCTACCTCGATCCGGAGATGCGCGGCAACCAGGGAGGGCAGGATCTCGCGCAGGCCATCGCGGCCCGTAACCCGATCCCCATCAGCTTCCGGGCCTCGCTCCGGATCCAGTTCTAAGAGGAGGGCGGACCATGACCAGGACAAACCGACGACTGACGGCGGCCGCGCTCCTGCTGGTGGCGTTTGCGGGAGCATGCGAAGTAACCAACCCCGGCCCGGTGCAGGACAAGTTCCTCGACGACGAAACCTCGCACGCGGCGCTGGTTCGCGGGGCGGAGCGCATGGTGCTGGAGACCGCGAATTTCGTGTTCTACACCACCTCCGTCATCACGCGTGTGCTCTTCCCCGGGGGAGACACCAACTCCCACAGCCCGCGCATTCAGGGCGGCTCGCTCCCGCCCGAGGACGTAAACGGGGACTGGAACAACGTTCAGCAGGCGCTCTTCATCGCGAGGAGCGCACTGGAGAGGGGCGTGACGGGCGAAAACCTGGCCCAGGCGCACATCTGGGCCGGCTACACCTACCGGATTCTGGGCGAGAACTGGTGCCAGTGGCTGGAGGACGCGGGCGCGCCCCAACCCCCCGGCGCGGCGCTCGACAACGCGGAGCAGCACTTCACGGCGGCGCTGGGCGCGGCCGCCAATTCCACCCAGTCCAACGCGGCCTACGCGGGACGCGCGCAGGTTCGGGTGGCGAAGGGTGACTGGGGAGGCGCGCTCAGCGACGCCGCCCAGGTGCCGCCCAACTTCGTCTTCGAGGTCCGGCCGGATCCCGATTTCGAGGCGACCCGCAGCCGGGTCGGATGGGCCAACGCCGACGAGCCCTACCGGCAGTTCACCCTCCTCTTCACCTTCTTCGGTGAACAGGCCCCGCCCAACATCCGCTCGCTGCTGCCGCTGGAGGCCAGCGATCTTCCGGTGACCGTTCCGGGCACCGGCTATTATGCCGAATCCGGCGATCCCCGGGTGGCGTGGCACAGGATCCCCGACCAGCCCTTCGCGAACGCATCGCTGCAGGGGTTCGGCCAGGTCCCTTGGAGCAACTTTACCTGGCTGGATCCGGAAACCTCGATCCATCTCGGCACGGGGGCCGAGATGCTTCTGTACCGGGCGGAGGGAATGCTGCGCGACGGCAACTACCCGGGCGCCATGGAGCTCATCAACCAGGTGCGCTCGATGTACATCAGCGATCACACCGGGGAGCCGCTGGCGCCGTGGGACGCCATGAGTCTCGAAGCGGCGTGGACAGCCCTGAAGACCGAGCGCATGATCGAAGGCCTGCTCGAGGGCCGCCGACTGGTGGACCTTCGCCGCTGGGCCGCCGACGGTTCGCCGGGCGAGGCACCCTTCCCGGCGTGGGAGGAGCTGTCTCCCCTCTTCGCGGAGGCCCCGACGGCGACCTGTTTCCCCATCGCCGAGAACGAGGTGAACCGCAACCCCAACCTGGGCGGCTGAGCGAACGCGGAGAACGACTCGGGTGTCCAGGTAAAGAGTTGATCTTCGTGCGCCGGAGCCGGCACGCGGAGGGCGAGGTGGGGCTCGTGTGAGAGCACTGCGGCGCGGCTCCCGGCTCGATGGTGCCGGGAGCCTGCGCTGGTTATTATGCATGGTTGACATGGACTGACTCCCTCTGGAGGGCTGGACGATGAATTTCATCACGGGCAAGCACATCCCCAGGCGAACATTCCTGCGCGGAGCCGCGGGCGTGGCGGTGGGACTGCCGCTTCTGGACGCCATGGTCCCGGCGGGGGGCCGCTGGAGGGAGGTGAAGGCCGCGGTCGACAAGACGCGCCTGGTCGCCATCGAAATGGTGCACGGGGCGGCGGGTTCCAACGACTGGGGCGCGACCCAGCACCTGTGGTCGCCGGCGGAGCTGGGCCGCAGCTTCGACCTGAGCGCGAGCGCGCTGAGTTCGCTCGAGCCCTACCGCGACTACCTCACCATCGTGTCCAACACGGACTGCCAGATGGCGGAGGCGTTCCAGCCCAAGGAGATCGGGGGGGACCACTTCCGCACCAGCGCCGTCTACCTGACCCAGGCCCACCCCAGGCAGACCGAGGGCTCGGACGTGTACATCGGCGCGTCGATGGACCAGTTGTACGCGCAGCGCTTCGGCCAGGACACCCCCATTCCATCGATGCAGCTGTGCATCGAGAACGTGGATCAGTCGGGCGGGTGCGCGTACGGCTACACCTGCGTGTACACCGACTCGATCAGTTGGGCCTCACCCACCGAGCCGCTGCCCGTCATCCGCGACCCGCGGGTTGCCTTCGACCAGCTTTTCGGAGCGGGCGGCACCCCGGAGGAGCGCGTGTCGCGGCGGCGTGAGAACCGGAGCATTCTGGACTGGGTGGCCGAGCGCGCCGCGCGCCTCAAGACGGAGCTCGGGCTTGAGGACCAGGCCCGCCTCGAGCGCTACATGGAGAACATCCGCGAGCTCGAGCGGCGCATCGAGATGACCGAGGCGCAGAACCGGACCGGCGAGTCCCGCGAGCTGCCCGAGGCGCCGGCCGGGGTGCCGGATTCCTTCCGCGAGCACGTCGAGCAGATGTGGGACGTGCAGGCGCTCGCCTTCCAGTCCGACATGACGAGGGTCTTCTCGTTCAAGATGGGGCGCGACTCCTCGGCGCGGGTCTTCCCCGAGAGCGGCACCGACAAGCCGTTCCATCCGGCTTCCCACCACGGCGGCAACCCGGAGGCGGTGTCGGAATTCAACCTCATCAACCGCTACCACGTGAGCACGCTCCCCTACTTCCTTGAGAAGTTGAAGGGCATCGAGGAGGGCGACTCGAACCTGCTCGACAAGAGCATGATCCTCTACGGATCGGCGATGGGCGACCCGAACCTGCACAACCACAAGCGGGTGCCCTTCATCGTGCTGGGCGGCGCCAACGGACAGCTGGAGGGCGGCCTGCACCTGAAGGCGCCGGACGGCACCCCGCTGGCGAACCCGATGCTCACCCTGCTGCACGCCCTGGGGCTCGAAGACATGGACGGCTTCGGCAACAGCACCGGAGAGTTCGCCCTGTCCCTGCCGTCCTCGCTGGCGGCGCAGGCCAGCAGCAGCTGACGAATCCGGATCGGTCCCCCGCTTCCGGGGGGCCGCGTCCAGCAATTGCCGGAGGCGAGATGAAGGATGTAAGAGGAAGTGCGCGCCCCCGCCTTGACGTGGTTGCGGCGCTGCTGGTGTTGCTGGTCGCGACCGCCGCCACTCCCCCCGACTCCCCGGTTGCCGACGCGGCCATGCGGGGCGACCTGGACGAGGTGAGGGAGCTGCTCAGGAGCGGCTCTGACGTGAACGCCCCCCAGAGCGACGGCCTGACCGCCCTGCACTGGGCCGCCGACAACGGCGACGCCGCGCTGGCCGGGGTGCTGATCTACGCGGGGGCGAACCTGAGGCCGCTGACCCGAAACGACGCGTACACACCGATGCACATGGCGGCCCGCGGCGGGCACGCCGGGGTGATCACACTGCTGGTTGAAGCGGGCGCCGATCCGGCCGTGGCGACATCGCGCACGGGGGTGACCCCGATGCACCTGGCCGCCAAGGCCGGGAGCGGAGAGGCGATCCGGGCGCTGGCCGCCGGGGGAGCGCAGGTCGACGCGCGCGACCACCAGTGGGGGCAGACGCCGCTGATCTTCGCGGCGGGATTCAACCGGCTGGTGGCCGTGAACACCCTGATCGAGCTGGGCGCGGACGTCTCGCTGACCGAGAACGTGCTCCACATGCCCACCCGCTACGCGGTGGACAGGGCGGCAAGGGCGGCGCGCAACGAGGTGCTGGAGTCCTTCCGGGCGCAGTCCGACAACCCGGGCCTGTGGGCGCCCACGCCGCAGCAGGTGCAGGCGGCGTCAGAGGCGGCGTGGCGCGTGCAGTCGCTTTCTCCCGAGGAGATCATCGGCAAGGCCACCGAGCAGCAGATGACGGAAAACCAGCTCGCGCTGCTCGAGACCAACGCGCTCTCGTACCACGAGATGGTCGGGAACCAGGGCGGTCTCACCGCGCTGCTGCACGCCAGCCGCGACGGCTTCCGGGACGTGGTGTACGCCCTGCTCGACGCGGGGGCCGACATCAACCAGCTGAGCACGGGCGAGAAGAACAGCCCGCTCCTGATCGCGGCCATCAACGGGCACTTCGATCTGATGCTGGAACTGCTCGAGCGCGGCGCCGACCCCAGGCTGGCCGATCTCTCCGGATCGACCCCGCTCTTCGCCGTCATCAACACCCAGTACGCGCCCAAGACGCGCTATCCGCAGCAGCAGGCCTTCAAGCAGCAGGAGACCAGCCACCTGGAGGTGATGGAAGCGCTGCTCGAAGCGGGCGCCGACCCCAACGTGCAGCTGGACCGGCACCTCTGGTACCTGGAGTACAACTTCGCCCAGTTGAGCGTGAACATGTGGGGGGCGACTCCCTTCTGGCGGGCGGCGCACGGCACCGACGAGAAGGCGATGCGGTTGCTGCTCCAGTACGGGGCGGATCCCACCATCCCCAGCCGCAGGCCGCCCTCGCGCAGACGCGGTGGCTACGGTGGCGGTGGCGGCGGCGACCGGGTCGATCCGTCGGGCCTGCCCCCGGTGCCGACCGGCGGTCCGGGCGTGTTCCCCATCCACGCGGCCTCCGGGGTGGGGTACAGCGGCGGTGACGGGGCCGGGCGTGCGGGCGTGTCGCACATCCACGTCCCCAACGGCTGGATGCCGTCCGTCAAGTTGCTGCTCGAGGAACTCGGCGCCGACGTGAACGCGCGCGACCACAACGGCTACACCCCGCTGCACTTTGCGGCGGCGCGCGGCGACAACGATCTGATCCTCTACCTGGTGGAGAAGGGCGCCGACGTGATGGCGGTGAGCCGGCGCGGCCAGACCGTGGTCGACATGGCCAACGGCCCGGTGCAGCGCATCCAGCCCTTCCCGGAGACCATCGCGCTGCTCGAGGGCATGGGCGCCATCAACAACCACAACTGCGTTTCGTGCTGACCGGAGCCGGGCGCCGGGTCTGCCCGCCCGCCCGGCTCTCCGGTCCACTCCTCTTCTGCGCCCTCCTGGCGTTCGGGTTCGCGGGCTGGAGCGGCTGTTGCTGGCGGGAACCGACCCGGACCTGATCCCGGACCGCCCACGCGAAACTGCCCAAGGCGATTTTCCGCTAGAAGTCGGACGCCGATCCCCCTTTCGCCGCGAGCCTCTTGCGCTTGGCACGCCGCATGCAGTGCATGCGGTTCAATGCGACTTCCTACCTGTAGCCGCTGTGCGCGAAACTGCCCAGGGCCGTTTTCCGTCGGTAGCGGTTGCAGGCCAACCATGTAGCGCAGCGACCGTGACAGCGATAGGAGAAGGACACCATGGTGAGCAGGCGGTATGCGGGCGTGGTGGCGGCAGGCGTCCTCGGTTCCTCCCTGATTTCGGGTTGTCATCACCACCAGCGGTGGCGTATCCCCGTCGACCCCGCACCAGAACCCGCTGTCTTCGCCGACATCCGGGGCGTTGTGTTCGAGCGGGAGGCCGGAGGCGGGCAATTCAGATTCTCGGAGGTATTCAACGTGCGCTGGACCCCGGCGGCACTTGAGATCGACGGGCGAATCGATCGACCGGGGTCGCCCAACCACGGGCAGAGAGAGGCGCTCTCGTTTCCCTACGAGGATGTGAGCCACCTGCTGACCGAGTCGCGACCCAACAAGGAGGATGTCTGGGGCGTGCGCATCGGATCAGCTCTGGGTGCCGCGCTGGGTGCGGTCGTTGCCTGGGCGTTGGTTATCGGCCTGACTATTGGGGGCATGACCTGAGATGAGAGCACTCGTCGCGGCCGCCCTGGCAGCTTCGTTCATGACCTCCGGATGTGTGCTGGCCGCGGCATCCGTGGCAGTCCCCGCGATATCGATACCGAAGGGGATCCCCATGCCCCCCGGGTGGCTGGAAACGTTGCCAGTCGCCCCCTCCGCGGAAGCGCGGGTCATCGGCGACATTCGGGGTGTCCAGATGCTTCCCGAATCCGGGGGAGAGAGAATCGACTTCTCCAGGGTGACGACTGTGCGCTGGACTGCGTCGGCCCTTGTGATTTCAGGAACCGTGGAAGCGCCCGGTCGTCCGGAACATGGCTCCCGTGCGACCCTCTCTTTTCCCTTGGTGGGGATAGACCACGTTATCGTTCATGGGTACAGCCGAGCGTCTTCGACTTTCGCTTCATTCCTGGCGGCGGCTGGCGCCACTTTCGCTGGCATGGCCCTCGTGGCGTCGGCCATCCTCTCGGGCGGTGTTATGAGATAGACGGCCTTTTCGCGCTGGTCTACCCTCCCCTTCCGAGCCACGCGTCCACGGGGCGGTCGTCGGCGGTCTGCGCATCTTCGTCCATCCAGTAGTACGGGCCGAAGGGGCGCGTCTCGGGCCACACCTCGTCGAGGGTATCGCCCTCGTAGAGCACGCCGTTCTGCATCACGTACTCGATGTCCATGGTGTTGCGGATGTCGTCCAGGGGGTTGGAGCGCAGCACGAGCAGGTCCGCGAGCTTCCCCGCTTCGAGTGAGCCGATGTCCTGCTCCGCTCCCAGGAAGTAGGCGCCGCCATATGACGCCAGCCGCAACGCTCCGAGGGGGCCCAGACCGGAGGCCGCCATCCAGACCTCCCAGTGGATGCTGGTGCCGTGGTGCTCTCCATGTCCGCCCAGCGCGCCGTTTCCGCCTGCCGCCACGATGTCCGCCAGCCCCTGCGCGATCATCGGGAAGCTGTAGTCGGTCTCCGGCCTGAGCATCCGCCGGCGCAGGAAAGCGGTCATCCGCCAGGGCATCCAGCGGCGCTGTTTCTCGTGCAGCCAGACATCCGATTCGGCGTACCAGTATTCGATGTTGGCTGCGGTGGGACTGTCGAACATGAACGGATTCGAGTACACGGTGCCCGTCTGCGCGAAGAACTGCGCGGCATCCGAATAGAGCGGAATGACGCTCATCGGATGTTCCTGTCCGGTGTAGCCGTCCATCGCCTGGCCCAGGTTGTACTCGAGTTCGTAGCCTTCGGCCGTGAGGTTCAGGTTCTTGTCGCGGGCAACATCCGCGATCCACTGGCGGCGGTCGCGCCTGGGGTGCGAGTGCTGCTTGAGAGAGACCGCGCCCCAGGTTTTGAGCCGCTCGATGGCGTCGTCGGTGGCGGCGTAATCGGAGAGCTCCTCGTAGGGCAGCGGATCGCCGGTGCTGAAACTGCGCGGGCCGATCATGCGCCCGGCGCGGATGAGTTCAGCGGTGGGGAAGGCGTTCTGGGCCCAGAGCGAGTTGTCGAGCCGGGTGGTGACGCCGTACGCGAGATAGATACCGGCCTCGTAGTCGCGCAGAGGCCGGTGGCCCCGGTGCTCGCGGTTGCTGTGCGAGTGCATGTCGACGAACCCGGGGACGATGGTGCGGCCGGATGCGTCGATGACCCGGTCGGCGCCCGCCGTGTCGCATTCGCCCACGCACACGATGCGGCGCCCCTCCACCACCACCGTGCCGCGCTCCAGAACCTCGTCCTGGCCGTCGCCCGCCAGCGTGACCAGGCGCGCGTTGGTGAGCGCGACCCGGCCGGAGACCTCGCGGCGTGGCACCTCGAGCCGGATGTCGAAGGTGTCGGCGCGCTGGGCGTCCAGGTCGTGTCGGTAGTAGCGCGCGGCACTGCCGAACTCGACCGTGGAAGCATCGCGCCAGCGCACGAACAGGCCACCGGTGCGGCTCAGGCGCTCGATGGGCAGGGAGCTGTCGCTCCGGCTGAGCGCCACCGGGCCGCCGGCGCCTTCCGCGGGCGCGAGCGGGGTCACCCAGATGTCGTTGGCTTCCTGGAAGGCCAGCCAGCGGCCATCGGGGGAGGGCGCGACCTCCTCGGCGGACTCGAGGATCATGTGGATCCGGCTGGCCCCGCCGTCCCGGTCGACCGAGCGGACCTCGACTCCTGCGTTCGTGATCTCCGGGTAGAAGATGCGCCCGTCCGGACCCCACGACGGGGCCACGATCGCCGTCCGCTGCACCCGCTCGGGGCCGCTGCCGGTCGGGAGCGCCACGCGCACCACATGCACCCCCTCTCCCCCGCCGGCCGGGAAGCGCTGCAAGTCCCACCACGGGTTGTGCGTGACGGTGCGCCCGCGCAGGGTCGCCCCCGCCCCGCGCGCGACCACGATCTCGCTCCCGTCCGGGCTCCACGCCGGGTGCACGTATTCCCCGCGCCCGGCGCTGACCTGGACGGGCGTGCCACCCCCGGCGGGTACCTTCCACAGGTGGCCGCCCCCGGTGTCGTCGAGGGTCGTGAAGGCGATCCACTCCCCGTCCGGCGACCACGCCGGTCCGAACTCCTGCGCGGGCGCAAAGTCCTCCGGCGTGGCCCGCCGTGGAGTACCCGAAGGCAGGTCGGCCATCCAGACCCGCCCGATTGCCTGGAACGTGACCGTGCCGCCGTCCGGCGACGCGGTGTGCCAGCGCAGGAACTCGGCCTCGAAGGGGCCGTCCTCGATGCGGAACTGGAGCCGCGCCCGCTCCGAGATGGTGCGCTGCACCCGCGCCTCGAACGGAACCTGGCGCACGTCGCCGGACGCCACGTCCACCAGCCCGATGGCCCCGCCCCCGGAGATCACGATGGTGCCCCCATCCGCCGACCAGGAATACCCGGGCAGGACCCGCAGGCTCTTGTCCCCGCTCTCCACCGCGATGTTGATCGGGTCGACCAGCTTGCGCTCCGCTCCCGTCTCGAGGTCGAACAGCCATAGCGCGGTGCGCGGGCCGAAGCGGTGTCCCTTGAACGACACGGTGGCCGCCGGCAGGTGGCGTGCGAAGGCGAGCCAGCGTCCGTCCGGGGAGGCTTCCGGGGCGAACGCGCCCCCGCTCGAGCGCCGTCCCGCCCCGGTGCTGTAGGAGGTGCCGCTCGTGATGTCGAGAATGTGCCCCGTCCGCAGGTCGAACCGGCGGATCTGGTAGGCGCCGTCGAGCGCGTCCCGGTCCCGCCCCCCCTCCACGTCGTGGTAGTAGACGTAGCGCCCGTCCGGTGACACCGACGGCCAGTGCGCCCCGCCGTCGTCCACCAGCCGCGTTCCCTCGCCCCCGTTCCGGTGGTGCATCCAGATGCCCAGGCCGTTCTCGCCCACACCGCCCCGCGCGATCGGGTCGCGCCGCACCACGATGAACTCCCCGTCGGCCGTCCATGCCGGGGTGACCGCGCGCGAGTCAAGGTCGTGGAAGACCGCCCGCGCGTTCCCGCCGTCCGCGTCCATGAGCCACAGGTTGTCCTGCCCGCCACGGTCGGAAATGAAGGCGATGCTCGTGCCGTCCGGCGAGATGCGCGGGTGGTAGTTCACCGCCACCCCGCTCTCCTGGGTGAGCGATTCGGCCGCTCCTCCCTCCACGGGCACCCGGTAGATGTGCCCCAGCAGGTCGAACACGACCCACGAGCCGTCGGGCGCCAGGTCCACCGACATGCGTGTCCCCTCGGTGGTGGTGAAGTCGATCTCGCGGGTCTCCCCGCGGGGCAGGCGCACGTCCCAGCCGTCCTGGGCGGAAGCGGGGAGGGCGGAAGCCGCGAGGGAGACCGCCAGCAGACCGGCGGCCGCCACAGCGGCGGCGCGGAGATGTGGCGGACAGGCAGCGCCATTGGGCCGAAAAGCAACGCCGGGCGCAGCGTTCCAGCGCGGATGCATCGCCGCTCGAATGCCGGGCGGAGTTTGTCCACGGGCTACTGGGGGCAGGGTGGTTGTGACGCGCATCGGAGGCCTCCCGGACAAGGGGTGGGTAAACAATCGCCCAGAGGTCGATAGTGCCGCCCCGCGCGATGCCCGCGCAAGCGATCCCGGGTGCCGGTCGCCTGGCGACGAAACACGCTTGACAACGCCCCCTCTTCCCCCGCTATTGAAGCTTGTGCCGGTGCGTCCGATTTCGCGCCGGCGCCGCGCATGATTCGATGCGTTTTCCATCGAGGGGAGGCACGATGAGGATACTTGTCGCCGGGCTGATGGCGGTCGGCGTGACCATGGCGGGCATCGAGCCCGGAATCTCCGGTTTCGACCGTGGGCCCCAGGGCGTGAAACCGGCGGGCGACGTCTCGCTCGCGCTCTCGGCAAAGCCCGCGCGCGCGGCGCATCCCACCCCGGAAAACCTCACCAACGTCGTGCAGATGTACTGCGTCGTGTGCCACAACGACGTCCTCCTGACCGGCAACACCACGCTGCAGGGCTTCGAGGTCGAAAACGCGACCGACAACGCCCAGGTCGCCGAGCGCATGATCATGAAGCTGCGTGCCGGCATGATGCCGCCGCCGGGATTTCCCCGACCGGGCGGCGACTCGCTGCTGGCCCTGGTAGAGACGCTCGAGTCCACTCTGGACGAAGCCGCTCGGCGCAATCCCAACCCCGGCAGCCGCACCTTCCAGCGCCTCAACCGCGCCGAGTACGAGGCCTCCGTCGAGGACCTTCTCGGGCTCAGGATCGACGCCGGCCTCTACCTGCCGCTCGACACCAAGAGCGCCAACTTCGACAACATCGCCGACGTCCAGCTGCTCTCCCCCACGCTCATGGACTCCTATCTGAACGCGGCCGCCGAAGTCAGCCGGCTGGCGGTCGGCAATCTGGAAGTGCTCCCGAGCGAGACCACGTACTCCAAGTCCGGTTACTTCTCCCAATGGGAGCGCATCGACGGGGCGCCCTTCGGCACCCGCGGCGGCATCTCCGCCCTGCACAACTTCCCCGCCGACGGCGAGTACCGCGTCAAGATGGCCTTCGACCACACCACCACGGGCGAGTTCTTCGGCAACGTCACCCAGGGCGAGCAGATCGAGATCTCCATCGACGGGGAGCGCGTGGCGCTGCTCAACGTCGACCAGTTCATGCACGTGGCCGACCCCAACGGAGCGAACCAGGAGAGCCAGTCGTTCTTCGTTACTGCCGGGCCGCACCAGATCTCGGCGGTGTTCCTCAAGCAGTTCGAGGGGCCGGTGCCCGACCTCATGTCACGCCACGACTGGTCGCTGGCCGATCGCCGCATCGGCGCGGACGGGTATGGCATCACCGCCCTCCCGCACATCAAGGACCTGACCATCGCCGGCCCGTTCCAGGTGACCGGCGTCTCCGAGAACCCGGTGCGCCGCCGCATCTTCACCTGTCGGCCCACCGCTCCGGAGGAGGCGGAGACCTGCGCGCGCGACATCGTGACCCGGCTCGGCTCGACCGCCTTCCGGCGCTCGCTCACGGAGCTCGATGCCGCGGACCTGATGGAGTTCTACCGCCAGGGCGAGGAGGCGGGCGGCTTCGAGACCGGAGTGCGGCTCGCGCTGCAGGCGATTCTGGCGAGCCCGGACTTCGTCTTCCGCTTCGAACCGGTCACGGGCAGCGAGCGCGACGGCAGCTACCGCATCAGCGAACTGGCTCTGGCCAGCCGGCTCTCGTACTTCCTCTGGGGCACGCCGCCCGATCGGGAACTGGTTTCCATGGCCGAGCGCGGCCAGCTCTCCGCCGACCTGCGTGACCAGGTCCGGCGCATGCTTGCCGATCCGCGCTCCGATGCGCTCGGCACCCGTTTCGCCAACCAGTGGCTGCGCCTCCAGGACCTGGATCTGGTGCATCCGGACCGCCTGATGTTCCCCGACTATCATCAGCAGCTCGCCGACGCCATGACGAGGGAGACGGAACTGCTCTTCATGAACCTGGTGCGCGAGGACCGGAGCTTCCTCGAACTGTACACGGCCGACTACACCTTCGTGAACGAGCGGCTGGCAAAGCACTACGGCATTCCCGGCGTCGTCGGCGAAGCGTTCCAGCGAGTCGAGTACCCGGACGATCGCCGCTCCGGCATCTTCGGCCACGGCAGCGTGCTGACCCTGACGTCCGTGGCCAACCGCACCTCCCCCGTGCTGCGCGGCAAGTGGGTGATGGAGGTGATTCTGGGCACGCCGCCTCCGCCTCCCCCGCCGGGCGTCCCCGACCTGGAGGAAACCGAGGCGGTCGAGGGCACGACCATCCTGACCACGCGCGAGCGCATGGAGAAGCACCGCGCGAGCCCGGTGTGCAACGCATGCCACCAGTTCATGGACCCGATCGGTCTGGCGCTGGACAACTTCGACGTGACCGGAAAGTGGCGCATCCGCGAGAACGGCATCCCCCTCGACACGCGCGGAACCTTCTACGACGGAAGCGACGTGACCAGCCCGCAGGAGTTGCTCGCGGTGCTGCTGGAGCGCCCCGAACCGCTGATCCGCCACTTCACCGCCAACCTGATGGCGTACGCCCTGGGTCGCCGGATGGAGTACTACGATCAGCCCGAGATCAGGGAGATCGCGCGCAAGGCCGCAGTCGAGGGCAACCGCATGTCGGCCTTCATCCTGGGCGTGGTCGAGAGCGGTGCGTTTCAGATGAAGAGCGCCGCCACGGCGGAGGACGCGCCGAGCGGAAGCTGATCGATCCGGAGAATGGGCGCCGGCGTCGCGCCGGCGCTCGTTTCACTCCCCGGACTCGCCCGGCCGCTGGCCGAGTTCCGTCTCGAGCAGCAGAAGTGCCGACTTGTTGTCGCCCGCCAAGCGCAGCCGGTCGACGATGTCGGAGGCGACCTTCTCCTCCTGCACCTGCTCGTTGATGAACCACTGCAGCATCACCTGGGTGGGGTAGTCGGCCTCTTCCACGGCGAGGCGGTAGAGTTCGCCGATGAGCGCGGTCACCTTGCGCTCGTGGGCCAGCGCTGCCCGGAACACCTCAAGGGGCGAGCCGAACTCCGAGGGTGGGGCGTCGATTCGGCCGAGCGTGACCCGGCCCTCGCGGTCGTTCACGAAGTCGAAGATGCGCAGCGCGTGCTCGCGCTCCTCGTCCGACTGCATGCGCATCCAGTGGGCGAATCCGGGATATCCGGTGCGCTCGAAGTACGCGCTCATGGAAAGGTAGTACTGGCTCGCATGGAACTCATGCGTGACCTGCTCGTTGAGCGCCGCCTCAACTCTATCTCCAATCATCTGCGTTGTGTCCCCTGGGTTGGTGTACAAGGCGTATTCCGCCTGAGTTTCCGGCTTGTTGATACCCCGTGCAAGGGGATGAATGGTCCGGTGGCCACACCGCCACTCGCAGGCCTCCGCCGCGGGCCGTCAGGGGCCGGGTTCAGTACCCCAGCGCCCTTCCCCCGCGCCGGGGATCGGACCATGCGGTGAGCAGGTCGTCCACCACGACGATCATCTGGACATCGCCGGAGAGCCCTCCTCGCTCGACCACGACGTGACCGAGCGCTTCCAGCCGCGAGACGGTGGCCGGCGTGAGCGCTCCCGCCTCGTAGAAGATCTGGTCCGGCAGGTGCTGGTGGTGGACCCGCGGCGCCTGGACCGCCTCGACGACATCCATCCCGAAGTCCACGACGTTTGAGATCGTCTGGAATACCGTGGTGATGATCGTCGCGCCACCCGGGGTGCCGGTGACCATTCCCAGCTCTCCATCCGGCGCCAGGACGATGGTCGGCGACATGGAGGACAGCATCCGCTTCCCGGGCTCGATGGCGTTGTTCTCGCCTTGCACCAGGCCGAACTGGTTGGCGGAGCCGGGCTTGGCGGCGAGGTCGTCCATGTCGTTGTTCAGAATGAAACCCGCCCCGGTGACGGTGACCTTGCTTCCGTACCAGGAGTTCACGGTCGTGGTGACCGACACGGCGTTGCCATCGGCATCGACGATCGAGTAGTGCGTCGTGTTTTCGCCCTCGTCGGGGACCGTAGCGCCGGGAGACGTCCCGGTTTCCCCCGGCGCACCCTCCAGTCCGGGCCCGACCTCGGAGGACGGCGTGGCGGCATCCAGCGAAATGGTTGCTCCCCGCTCCCTCGCGTATGCTGCCGAGGTCAGGCGCTCCAGCCGCATTTCCACGAAGTCCGGATCCGCCAGGTAGTGGTTGCGGTCGGCGTAGCCTCGACGCCAGGCCTCGGCGTGCAGATGGATCGTCGCCGCCGACTGCCAGCCGTGGGAAACAAGGTCGTAACGCTCCAGGATCCCGGCGGTCTGCGCCATGGTCACGCCCCCGGACGACGGGGGCGGCATGGAGATGACCGTGTGGCCCCGGTATTCGAACGCGACCGGTTCGCGCCAGACCGCTCGGTATTCGGCGAGGTCCCGGCGGGTGAGGATGCCGCCGCCGCGTTCCATCTCGCCGAGGATGAGCTCCGCCGTTTCCCCGCGGTAGAAGTCGTCGCGGCCGAGATCGCGGAGACGCCTCAGCGTCCGGGCCAGGTCCGGCTGGCGGAGCGTGTCCCCGACGGCGGGCGGCTGGCCACCTCGGGGCAGGAACTGCTCCGCCGAGGCCGGAAAGGCCTGAAGGGCCGCTACCATCGCGTCGCCCAGAGAGTTCAGGAAGCGGGGCCGCACGGGGAAGCCTCCGGCAAGCTCGATCGCGGGATCGAGGAGCGTGGCCCATTCCAGGTGGCCGAAGCGCCGATGGACTTGCCACATTCCGTCGACGGTTCCGGGCACGCCGACAGAGAGGTGGCCGACGACGACATCCTCCGTGACTTCGCCGTCGTCGTCCAGGTACATGTCCCGCGTTGCGGCGAAGGGGGCGCGGGCGCGGAAATCGAGAGCCGCAGCCTCGCCGTCCGCCGTCCGAAGCACCAGAAACCCGTCACCTCCGAGGTTCCCCGCTTCCGGGTTGACCACCGCCAAGGCGAACATCACCGCGACGGCCGCGTCCATCGCGTTCCCGCCGGACCTCAGGACGTCGACGCCGACCTGACTGGCGAGTTCGTCGGTCGAGACGACCATTCCGTTGGCCGCGGTGACGGGGGGTGGTGTATCCCGGTACTGCCACGACTCCGGAAACGCGGCTCCCTCCGCCGGCGAGGTATCCCCGCAGCCGATGCAGGCGGCGAGCGCCAACCCGAGTACCGCGTGCAACAGCACCGACGGTCGCGCCGGCGGGCGTCGAGGAGCCTCGCCCACGCGGCCCTGTGCGCCCCGAGGGGTAAGGGGCCGGAGCCTGTCGAACGTCAGTGCTCTCATTCGTTCTCTCCTCCCCGGTCTTCGCAGGGGTCTCCCGGCCTCACAAGGGTCTCGCCGGGGTTCCGGGGGCTGGTCGGTACGGCCGAGCCCTGAGCCCCCGCCTGCTCAGGCTCCAATGTACCGATCTCCCGATTCCGGACCAGAGTGCGACCAGTCCAAGGTGCGACGAGGCCAGCGTGCGGCGAGACCAGGGTGCGACGAGACCGGAGTACGAGACCGGACTGCCACGAGACCGGCCGCACGCGATCCGGCTCGTACATTTCTTTACTCCGGCCGCCTGCGCCTATAGCTTTCTTGCCCCCGCCTCCCGGGTTCCGCGGAAACCGGGAGCAGCGGAGCGCACGAGTGAGGATCGCTGGCGGGTTCGCCCGCTGGAGGAAAGTCCGAGCTCCACAGGGCAGGGTGCCGGGTAACGCCCGGGCGGCGTGAGCCGACGGAAAGTGCAGCAGAGAACAGACCGCCGATGGCCCCGAAGGGGGCACAGGCAAGGGTGAAACGGTGCGGTAAGAGCGCACCGGGCCGCTGGAAACAGGGGCCGCATGGCAAACCCCACCCGGAGCAAGGCCGAATAGGGGACGAGGAGTTGCCCGCTCCGTCCGAGTCCCGGGTAGGCCGCACGAGGCCGGCAGCGATGCCGGTCCCAGATAAATGATCCTCCCCCGTCTTCGGGCGGGGACAGAACTCGGCTTATTCCGTGCGCTCCGCGGCGGGGGAGCACGCGGTCATGGCCGCGACACGCGCCCGTAGCTCAGCTGGATAGAGCGCTGCCCTCCGGAGGCAGAGGTCACAGGTTCGAATCCTGTCGGGCGTATTCCTTCCTCGGCGAGGCTTTCT
The DNA here is from genome assembly GCA_965208255.1 of Longimicrobiales bacterium. GTDB lineage: Bacteria > Gemmatimonadota > Gemmatimonadetes > Longimicrobiales > Gaopeijiaceae > BD2-11. Next base: position 3,486,025 of record OZ242324.1, on the reverse strand, counting down.
CAGGTCGCGCCAGCCAAGGGCATGGTGCGCGCGAACGCCGGGTCTCGGGCACGCACTCCCGCGCCCGGTCCCGCGGGATCAGCCGTAGCGGCCCTCGATGTAGTCGGCGGTCTGCCGATGCTGCGGGCTCAGGAAGACATCCTCGGTGGCGCCGTGTTCGATCACCTTGCCGATCAGCATGAACACGGTCTCTTCGCTGGTTCGCCGCGCCTGGGCCATGTTGTGGGTCACGATCAGGATCGTGAACTCGCCCTGCAGCTCCCGGATCAGCTGCTCCACCGCCTCGGTACCCTTGGGATCGAGCGCCGAGCAGGGCTCGTCCATGAGCAGCACGGCGGGCTTCACCGGCAGAAGCCGCGCGATGCAGAGCTTCTGCTGCTCCTCCAGCGACAGCTCGGTGGCCATGTCGTCGAGCCGATCCCTGACCGTGTCCCAGAGCAGCACCTGGCGCAGGGCCTCCTCCACCAGCTCCTTCCGGCGGGAGCGCGACACGCGCTGGCCCCGGGCGTGCAGGCGGTGGCCGAAGATGATGTTGTCGCGGATGGATAGCGGCAGGGGATTGGGGCGCTGGAACACCATTCCCACCTGCTTGCGCACCTGCACCAGCTCGACTTCCGGTGCGTAGATGTCCTGGCCCAGAATCTCGATGCTTCCCGTGGTGCGCACGTATCCGAGCCGCTCGGTGATCCGGTTGCAGCTCCGCAGCAGCGTGGACTTGCCGCAGCCGGACGGGCCGATGAGCGAGGTGATGATGCCCTGCCTGATATCCAGGTTCACATCGAACAGGGCCTGAAAGTCTCCGTACCAGAGATTGAGACCGCGGGTCGCGATCGCAGCAGGAGCGAGAGCAGAAGCCGACTCAGCCAAAGCGTCCCTCGATGTAGTCGTGAGTGCGCGGATCCTTGACGACGCCGCTGAAAAGGCGCTCGGTGTCGTTGGTTTCGACGTGCTCGCCGGTCAAAAAGAATGCGGTTCGGTCCGCCAGGCGCCTCGCCTGCTGCACCAGATTGGTGACCAGCACGATCGACATCTCGTCCTTCAGCTCTTTGAGCACCTCCTCGATGCGCATCGTGGTGACCGGGTCCACGGCGATCGAGAACTCGTCCAGGAGCAGAAGATCAGGCTCCTGCGAAAGCGCGCGCGCGATGGTCAGGCGCTGTTGCTGGCCTCCGGAGAGCAGGCTCCCGAGCGAGTCGAGGCGGTCCTTCACCTCTTCCCAAAGGGCGGCCCGCCGCAGGCACCGTTCGACGATCTCGTCGAGCGCGCTCTTACCGCGCACGCCCCGCAGGCGAGGAGCCAGCGCCACGTTCTCGTACACCGTGAGCGGGAGGCCCACCGGGAGCGGAAAGACCACGCCGATGCGGCTGCGCAGGGCATAGACGTTGCGCACGCGCCGGATGTCGCGGCCATCGAAGGTGATCCGGCCCTCCACCTCCATCGCGGGGATGAACTCGTCCATGCGGTTGAGCGCGCGCAGGAACGAGGTCTTGCCCGAGCCGGCGGGACCGATGATGCCCAGGATCTCGTTCCGGCGAATGGAGAGATCGAGCCCTCGCAGCGCCACGTGCCGCCCGTAGCGAATCGTGAGGTTCTGCACGACCACCTTGGCGGGAGCCGCATCGGGCGAAGCTCCTCCCCGGTTCGGCGCCACGTCCGCTACCACTTCTTTCTGCCGCGCACGTAGATGCGGAAGGCGATGGAGAGTGCGTTCATCACCAGCACCATGGAAATCAGAACCAGAGCCACGCCGAAGGGAAGCGCTTCCGGTGCGTCCGGCACCTGGGTGGCGATCACGAACAGGTGCAGCGACATCGCCATGGTCTGGTCCAGTACGCCCTGCGGCAGGAAGGGGAGGAAGAATGCCGCGCCCGTAAACATGATCGGAGCAGTCTCTCCGGAGGTGCGCGACACCTCCAGGATGATCCCGGTGAGGATGCCGCTCAGGGCATTGGGCAGCACGATGCGCCGGATGGTTTGCCAGCGCGTGGCCCCCATGTTCCAGCAGGCCTCCCGGAACGCCCGCGGCACCGCCTGAAGCGATTCGCGCGTCGACACGATGACGACCGGGAGCGTCATCACCGCCAGGGTGAGGCTCGCCGCCAGGATGCTGGTGCCGAAGCGGAAGAAGAGCACGAACGCCCCGACCCCGAAGAGCGCGTGAACGATCGACGGCACCCCGGCCAGGTTGATGATGGCGAGGTTGATGATGCGCGTGAGCCAGTTGTCGGGGGCGTATTCGCTCAGGTACACGGCGGCCGCCACACCCACCGGCACGGACGCGACCAGCGCCACCGCCACCAGCCAGACCGTCCCCACCAGGGCAGGGAAGATTCCGCCGGCGGTCATGCCGTCGACCGGCGCCGTTGTGAGGAACTCCCACGAGATGACGGAGCCGCCCCTGACCACGAGCAGGGCCATGATGATCACTACCGGGAGGATGAGCAGCGCCGTCATGAGCCCGAGCAGATTGCGCACCAGCCACTCGACCCTGTAGTCGCGCACGTTCAGCGAGGTGCCGGCGAACAGCTGCTCCGAGGTGCTCGTCATGGACCCGCCCGCGGTCCCTTCCTGCGGATTCCGCGCATGATCGTATCGGCCGTCAGGTTGATCGCGAAGGTCACCAGGAAGAGCAGGATGCCCAGCGTGAAGAGCGCCCTGAAGTGATCGGAGCCGACGGCCGTCTCACCCAGTTCCGCCGCAATGGTGGCCGTCAGCGCGCGCACGGAATCGAACACGCCGTCGGGAATGTTGATCGCGTGCCCGCTCGCCATGAGCACGACCATGGTCTCACCGAAACCGCGCCCCACCCCCAGCAGCACCGCCGCCACCAGACCGTTCTTCGCCGCGGGAATCACGACCTTCCAGATCACCTGCCAGCGGGTGGCGCCCAGCGCCTCGGCCGCTTCCCGATAGCCGTCTGGGACCGCCTTGAGGGCGTCCTCGGCGATGGTGGTCATGATGGGCGCCGCCATCAGCCCCAGGATGATGCCCGCGTTGAGCACGTTCAGCCCGATGGGCACGTCGAAGATGTCGATGATCAGCGAGTTCATGATGCTGAAGCCGATGAACCCCCACACCACCGAGGGGATCGCCGCGAGCAGCTCGACGAGCACCTTGAGGGTTTCGCGCACCCGCCCGCGCGCGAACTCGCCGATGAACACGGCGGCCGCCAGCGAGAACGGGATCGACACTACCATCGCCAGCCCCGTGATGCTGGCCGTACCCACCATGAGAGCCAGCGCGCCGTAGGTGGGTTCCAGCGCCGACGTGGGCCGCCAGGCGATGGACCCGAAGAACTCGCCCGCGTCGAACTCGGTGAACACGAACCCGAGCCCCTCGCGCGCAATGAATACGAAGATCCCGCCAATGAGGAGGATCGCCGAGGTGCCGCCGATGAAGACGAACACCGTTACGGCGCGGTCCAGGTACCAGGCGCGGCCGCGGTGGTCGAAGTCGCGGGAGCGGGCGAGCGCCTGCGGATTCATCGAGAGCTGATCAGGAAACGGTGTCCCCGGCTTACTCCGCGCACCGGGTGGGTATCGCGGGGGTGTATCCCAGTTCCAGCATGATGCACTGGCCGGTTTCGCCCAGCACCCAGTCGAGGTAGTTCTTCACCTGGTCAACGGGACTGCCGGAGGTGTACATCAGCAGCGGCCGGGCGATCGGGTAGCTGCCGTCGAGTGCGCTCTCGATGGAAGGGGTGACGCAGGGGTCGCCGGTACTGCTCATCACGCAGGGCATCCCGACCTCGGGGATCGCGTAGGCCATCCCGCTGTAGCCGATCGCGCACGGCGTCTGCGAGACCAGATGCACCACGTCCTTCGAGCCGTGCATGTCGTGGGATCCCAGCTTGAAGTCCTCGTTGTCCAGGACCGCTTCGCGGAAATAGGCGAAGGTGCCGGAGTTGTTCTGGCGGCTGACGCGCACGATTTCGTCGGAGTCGCACCCCGGTATGCTGATGCCGAGCTGGCTCCAGTGCTCGAGCGCGCCGCTCGCTCCGTAGATGTCCGCCAGTTGTTGCAGGGTCAGCTGATCGACGGGGTTGTCGGCGTGAACGTACACCGCGAGGGCATCGTGGCCGACCAGGTGCTCGACGGGGTCGTTTCCGTTCGCGCGGGCCGCTTCAATCTCCCGGGCGGTCATCTTGCGGCTTGAGTTGGCGATGTCCACGGTGCCGTTGATCATCGCCGAGATGCCGGTTCCGGAGCCGCCTCCGGAGACCGCCACGGCGACGTCCCCGTCGACGGTGCTGTACGCTTCCGCCCACGCCTGGGCGACGGTGATCAGCGTGTCCGATCCCTTGTTCTGGATGACCGCGCGGCCGGAGCTCCCGCCGCTGCCGCCACAGGCGATTACAAGGATCGGCACCAGGGTGGACATGCTGCGTCTCATTCTCGGCTCCCCCTACGGATGATGCTTCCATTGCGCCATGATCGCGGGTCCCGACAGGCCCGGTCAGGCAAGTGTGAGATTCGCACCATATTAACCTATCCGACGTGAGGGCGGACCGGTACCGCCCCATAGGACGCGGGGCGTGACTGTTACGAAAGTGTTGCTTCTCCGGGACGCGCGGGTGGGCCCCGGCCTCTTCGCACCAGCTTCCACAGACCCACGGTCAGCACCGGCACCACGTACACGGCCAGGAAGACCCAGGTCATGGTCCCGTAGCCGCGCGCGATCAGGTCGATCAGCCCGAACTGGGCGATGAGGGCGCCCCCGGCAAGCAGGCTCACCCCGATCCCGGTGCGCAGGCGCGCGGGCATTTGCGCCCGGCGACGCTTGTAGACCGACGCGACGCGCTCGTTCACCGCGTGGATCATCCCCGCCCCGGTCTCGATCAGGGTTCCGAACAGCGCCAGTTGGAACGCGAGCTGGAACCAGCGCATGCCGAGGGTCTCGAGCAGCGCGTTCGCGGGGACCGTGCGGTCCAGGATCTCCGGGTACTGTCCCACCATGGCGAGGTAGAAGAGGAGGCCGGGGATCATGGCGATCGGGCCGGCGAGCAGGCCCGCGGAGACCGCCTCCCGGCGGGTGCCGACGTGCCGCATCACGAACAGCAGGCCCGGAATGGTGGCGAGGTTGTAGGCGGCGTAGCGCACTCCGGCCAGGAACCAGCCATCGCCTGTCGGGACTGCGGCGAACCTCTCCGTGATCTCGCCCCCGAAGGAGACGAAGCAGAGGATGAAGAAAACGATGAACACGGCGTAGAGTACAAAGGACCAGCCGGCGAAGAAGCGCTCGATGGTCGCGGAGCCGCGGAACACCAGGTAGCCGATGGCCGCGATCATGCCGACGACCCCAGCGGCGTAGCTGATGCCGAAGGTCTCTTCGAGGATGCTGCCGGCCGCGGCCGCGATGACCGCCAATACCAGCATCAGGAACGCCAGATAGGCGGCTTCGTAGGCCACCCACCAGCGCCAGCCCAGCAGGCGCCTGAAGAACGTGCGGTAGTCGTAGGTGGAGAACCGGCGCGCGAAGTCGAAGGTGACCGCGCAGGTCAGACTCCAGATCACCATGGACACCAGCAGCATGGCCATGAGCCCGCCGCGGGGACCCTGCGTGAGGAAGAACTCCACCAGTTCGCGTCCGGTGCCGTAGCCCCCCGCGATGACCACCGACTGAAAGACGAATCCCGGGAGCAGGTAGCGGCGGAAGAACGAGTGTCGGGAGGAGCTGCTCACGGTCTGGTTCTCCGGGGCGAAGGCCGGTCGGGGCGCAGCGGTCGCGGCGCGAGTCCTGAGCCTACCGGAGCCGGGTCCGCATGGCAAACCCGCGCGGCCACGCCCGGGGGCCGGGTGGTCGAATATTGGCATGACTCTTGCATTTTGCTCTGGCACCAATCGGACCTGGCCGAAACCGGGCGCGCGGTTCTCGCGTAGGCCACGGGACACAGGGGGATGGCATGAGCACGGAAGAACGAATCAGGCATCTGGGAAGAGCGGCGTCGAGGGCGGAGGACGAAGGGAGGCACAGGGAAGCCCGCATTTTGCGGCTTCTGGCGCGTGACGCTCGACCGATCGCTGTGGCGAAGGATTTTCCGGGCGCTCCCCTGGCCGGTCCGAAGGACTGAGTATCGGCAGAGTCGCGATGTGTGGTGGGGTGGTGAGCCCCCGGGCCCGCGGACACGGGTTCGGGGGCTCTGATTTTGGCCGCTAACCCTCCGTGGATCCGGGCTGATCCGCCGGGTGATACGGCGCCCGCAAGGCCACCGGAGCCCTGGGTTTCCTCTTCGCCCTCAGATTCAGCATCTCCACCAGCACCGAGAAGCCCATGGCGAAGTAGATGTATCCCTTGGGCACATGGTGGCCGACGCCCTCCGCGACCAGCGACATGCCGATCAGCAGGAGAAAGCTGAGCGCCAGCATCTTGACCGTCGGGTGGCGCAGCACGAACGCTCCCAGCGGCTCCGCCGAGAGCATCATGACGCCGACGGCGATCACGATGGCGATCACCATGACCGGCACATGCTCGGCCACGCCGACCGCGGTAATGACCGAGTCGAGCGAGAAAACGACGTCCAGCACCACGATCTGCGTGATGACGCCGGCGAAGGAGGAGCCCCAGCGCGCCTTGCCCGCGTCCTCGGTTTTCCCCTCGGCTCCCTCGAGCCGATGATGGATTTCCGTCGTCGCCTTCATCAGGAGAAACATCCCGCCGGCGATCAGGATCAGATCACGCCCGGAAACGCCGTGCCCGAATACCGAGAAGAGGGGCACGGTCAGGCGCATGATCCACACCAGCGAGAACAGCAGCAGTATCCTGGTGAGCATCGCGAGCCCGAGACCGAGCTGGCGCGCGAAGGGCTGCTTCTCGGGAGGCAGCTTGCCTGAAAGAATGGTGATGAACACGATGTTGTCGATGCCGAGGACGATTTCCAGAACCGTCAGCGTTCCCAGCGCGATCCAGGCTTCGGGAGAGGCGATCCATTCCATGGGGGCGATCCGGCAAGGGGGCGCTTATCTTGGTCGGGGACGAAGGTTCGGGATGTCCCCTGGCCGAGAAGCTAGACATGCCGTTACGAGGAGCAAAGCCGTGAGAGCGAAGGCAGCCGGTTGGGGAGTGTTCGGAGGGATGCTGGGCGCGCTGGCGCTCGGGGCGTGCGCGGGCGACGACGAGGCAGGTGCCCCGGTCCCCGACTCGTCCCAGGACGCGCGGGCGGCCGCGGCGACCATCACCGAGGCCGATTTCCTGGAACGGGTGGCGGTTCTGGCCCATGACTCCATGCGGGGACGCGCCACGCCCAGCCCGGAGATCGAGGAGGCCGCGCTCTGGATCGCGGAAGAATTCACGGCGATGGGGCTCGAGCCCGGCGGGGGCGGCGGCGAGTTCATTCATCGCTACTCCTTCCGGCCGCGGCAGGCCGATGCCGACGCCCCCTCGATCGACGCGCCCAACGTGGCCGCCGTCCTGACGGGCAGCGACCCGGCACTGCGCGGCGAGTACGTCGTGTTCAGCGCCCACATGGACCACGTGGGGGTGCGGGAGCCCGACGCGGACGGGGACAGCATCTACAACGGCGCCGACGACGACGCTTCCGGGACGGCCGCAGTCATGGAGATCGCCCAGGCATTCGCCGCGCTCGACGAGCCGCCGCCGCGCTCGACGGTCTTCCTGCTGGTGAGCGGGGAGGAGCGGGGCCTGCACGGAAGCCGCGCCTATGCCGACGAACCGCCGGAGCCGGTCGGCTCGGGGCGCATGGTGGCCAACCTCAACATGGACATGGTGGGCCGCAACTGGCCCGACACCATCGTGGCCATCGGCAAGGAGCATTCGGACCTGGGGACGACTCTCGAACGCGTCAACGCGGCGCATCCGGAGCTCGGCATGACCGCCGTCGACGACCTGTGGCCGGAGGAGAACTTCTACTTCCGCTCGGACCACTTCAACTTCGCGCGCAACGGCGTCCCGGTCCTCTTCTTCTTCAACGGAACCCACGAGGACTACCACCGGCCGAGCGACGAGGTGGAGCTGATCGACGCCGAGAAGGGGGCGCGGCTGGCCCGGCTGGTCTTCTACCTCGGGCTCGAGATCGCAAGCGGACAGGAAGCGCCGCAGTGGAATCCCGAGAGCCGGCGGATGATCGTCGACATGATCGAGAGCCGCAGATGAGCGTCAGGCTGATGCCGCTGGAAGACTATCGGGAGTATCCCGTCAAGGAGATGCGGGCCCGCGCGCGCGCCTTCAGGGAGGACGTCCGGCGACGGCGCACCGTGCGCGACTTCTCATCGCGTCCCGTGCCGCGCGAGATCATCGAGGATTGCCTGCTGGCCGCCGGGTCTGCTCCCAACGGCGCCAACCACCAGCCCTGGCACTTCGTCGTGGTAAGCGACGCCGAGGTGAAGAAACGGATCCGGGAGGCCGCGGAAGACGAGGAGCAGACCTTCTACCGGGAACGGGCGCCGGATGAATGGCTGCGGGCGCTCGAACCCCTGGGCACCGACGAGCACAAGCCCTTCCTTGAGGTCGCGCCCTGGCTGATCGTGATCTTCGCCGAGAGCTACGCGCTGCTGCCCGACGACACCCGCCGCAAGAACTATTACGTCACCGAGTCGGTCGGGATCGCCACGGGCCTGCTCATCACGGCTCTCCACCACGCCGGGCTGGCCTCCCTGACCCACACCCCCAGTCCCATGGGTTTCCTGAACCGCATCCTGGGCCGGCCGAAGAACGAGCGCCCGTTCCTGCTGCTGGTGGTGGGGTATCCGGCGGACGACGCCAGGGTGCCGGTCATCGAGAAGAAGTCCCTTCGGCAGATCGCGACCTTCAGCGAATAGCAGACGAACCGGCTGCGAATCTGCGCTGGCCGGCCGGCCATGCCGACGCCCGCCCCTCTCCGCGGCACGGGCTCAAGTTTCTCCGGGGGAGAGGTGCGGCAAACCGGTCGTCCAGCCTCTCGCTTTGCGCGATGGTCTTGGATAAACTCCGCCCGAGGGCGCCCGCCGAACGCGGACGCCCGTCAGCGGTTCCATCCGTTCAACCGGACGAGGCATAATGGGACGCCTGGATGCAGACACAGGACGGGACTCGGCGGAAATCCGCGCCTTCACCAAGGCGATTCTGAGGGACCTCAAGGCCCTCGAGAGAATGCTCTCCGAGGGCATGATCGAGTCCGGCGTGCGCCGCTTCGGCGTGGAACAGGAGTTCTTCCTGGTGGACCGCGGCTGGCGGCCGGCCGCCGTCGCGCTGGACGTGCTCGAGCATCTTCCGGAGGACACCTTCACGACTGAACTGGCGCTCTTCAACCTCGAGGCCAACCTGCAGCCCAAGCTCCTCACGGGCCGCTGCTTCGGGGCCATGGAGGTCGAGATCGAGGAGCGCATCGCGCAGGCACGCGCTGCCGCGCAACGGGAAGGGGCGGACGTCGTGCTGTGCGGCATCCTGCCCACGCTTGGCAAGTCCGATCTGTCCATGGACAGCATCACGCCCATGCCCCGCTACCACGCCCTCAACGATGCGCTCAACCGCATCCGCGGCGGATCGTCGTACCGGCTGCGCATCGAGGGGACCGACGAGATCTTCGTCGAGCACGACTCGGTGATGGTGGAGGCGTGCAACACCAGCTACCAGGTGCATCTGCAGGTCTCCGCGGAGGAGTTTCCGAGCTTCTACAACGTGGCCCAGCTGGTGACGCCGCCGGTTCTGGCGGCGTGCGTCAATTCGCCGCTCCTGTTCGGCAAGCGGCTCTGGAACGAGACCCGCATCGCGCTCTTCGAGCAGTCGATGGACACGCGCAGCGCGACCCCCCACCTGCGTCAGACCAGCACCCGCGTGCGCTTCGGCGAGCGCTGGATCAACAAGTCGGTGACCGAGCTCTTCGAGGACGACATCGCGCGCTTCCGCGTGCTGTTGACCGGAGAGGTGACGGAGGATCCCTTCGAGGTGCTCGGACGGGGCGGCGTGCCGCGCCTCCCGGCGCTGCAGCTGCACAACGGAACCGTGTATCGCTGGAATCGCCCCTGCTACGGGATCAGCGAAGGCAAGCCGCACCTGCGCATCGAGTGCCGCGTGCTGCCCTCCGGTCCCACGATCATGGACGAAGTGGCCAACGCCGCCTTCTGGATCGGCCTCGTGCTCGGGGGCGCCCGGGAATACGGAGACGTGGCCAGCCGGGTCGACTTCGATTACGCCAAGGCCAACTTCGTGGCCGCCAGCCGCAGGGGTCTGGACGCCGGCTTCCACTGGCTCACAGGAGAGACCGTCAGCGCCCGCGATCTCCTGCTCGGCGAACTGCTTCCACTGTCACGGAGCGGGCTCGAGGAACTCGAGATCGAGCAGACCGAGATCGACCACTATCTGGGGATCGTCCAGGGGCGCGTCGAGTCCGGCATGACCGGCGCGACCTGGCAGCTCAAGTCGCTGCGCAGCATGAGCGGCAAGGGAACGGCCGCCGAGCGCATGACGGCGCTCACCTCGGGGATGGCCCACCGGCAACGGGATCCGCGTCCCGCGCACACCTGGGAGCCGGCCGAGATCTGGGAGGCGGGCGGCTGGCGCTACAACTACCTGAAGGTCGAGCAGTACATGGTGACCGACCTCTTCACGGTGCACGAGGACGAGCCCATCGAGCTGGCCGCCTTCCTGATGGACAAGCAGAACATCCGCCACGTCCTCGTGGAGAACGACGACCACACCCTGGTCGGCCTGGTCTCGTACCGGTCGATCCTGCGCCTGGTCGCCGCATCCGGCGCCCCCGGCACCTCGGAGTCCGATCCGATCCGCACCATCATGGCGTCCGACGTGGTGACCGTGGAGCCCGAGACCTCGACCCTCGAGGCGATCAGGATCATGCGCGAAAAGCGCGTCTCCGCCCTGCCGGTGGAGAAGAACGGCAAGCTGATCGGCATCATCAGCGAGCGCGATTTCCTGCCCATCGCCTATCAGCTGCTGGAGGAGAAACTCGAGGAGGTCTGAGAGGCCTGACGGGTGATTGCATTGCAATCAACGCAATCACTTTGTATCTTGAGCGAGCGGCTTCGTTACATCAGGTTACCCATCGGCAGTGAATCAAGGCACCTTCCGGCAATAGGGCGAGGCACCCGTGGCGAGCATTACCATCCGGAATCTGGAGGAAGGCGTGAAGACACGACTTCGGGTAAGGGCGGCCGAGCACGGACGTTCGATGGAGGCGGAAGCACGCATCATCCTGCGCAGAGCGGTCGCTCGCTCGCCGTCACCGGGGGAAGGGTTGGGTAGCGCGCTCGTGGAACTGTTTGCGCCATTGGGTGGCGTGGAACTGGAGGTCCCGCCGCGCGAGCCGATGCGCGAGCCGCTTCGATTCGACTGAGACCGCCGCAGCGATGGTGATTCTCGATACGAACGTCGTCTCGGAACTCATGCGTCCCAGCCCCGAGCCCGCCGTCGTCGCCTGGTTGAACGCCCGCCCGCCTCGCGATCTCTTCGTCACTTCGTTGACGGAGGCAGAGGTTCGAGCGGGGATCGCCTTCCTTCCTCGCGGGAAGCGCCGCAGGGGGCTCCTCGAAGCTGCCGATCATGCCTTCGGCGAATTGTTCGAGGACCGCGTGCTGCCGTTTGGCCGTGATGCCGCGCGCGCCTACGCGAGCATCGCCGCGGAACGACGCAGGGCGGGGCGCCCGATCTCCCAGATCGATTGTCAGATCGCGGCGATCGCCCGTTCCATGCGCGCGTCGGTGGCGACGAGGAATGTCCGCGACTTCGATGGAGCCGGCATCGCCGTCCTCGACCCTTGGGGAGCATGTGGGTGATGCGAACGGGGGCTCTGCGATCGGCAGTGATTCCGGATCCTGACCCTGAACCTCAGATCTTGATGTAGATCCGGCGCCGGTGCAGCAGCCACGCGACGGTGAGCCAGAACGCGACCTGCGCGAGGGCGAGCGCCAGCGAGCCGTTGTAGTCGCCCGCCCAGGACTGGAAGGCGTTGCGGAAGATCCAGTCGTAGAGGGATGAACCCTCTGCACCGGCGATGTCGATGCGGGCCATCGTCTTGGCGGCCATGCCGGACGCGACGAAGATGGCGATCGAGTTCATGCCGCAGGCCACCAGCGGCGCGCTCCAGGCGCCCCGCCACCGCCTGACGTCGAGGATCCAGTACATCGTGCCCAGCACGAGCAGCGCCGTCCCCGCGGTGAAGACCACGTAGGAGCTGGTCCACAGGTTCTTGTTGATCGGGAAGAGGAGGTCCCAGGCAAGTCCGAGCGCGACCATCGCCGTGCCCGCGGCCCACATCTCCCTGGCGAGCTGGCGGCCTGGACGCCCGGAATGGAGCCGCTCGCCGCAGAAGATGCCCAGGAGACAGGTCGCGATGGCGGGGAAGGTGGAGAGCAGCCCTTCCGGGTCCCAGCTGCCCGACCACAACCGCCCGGGCATGAGGATGCGGTCGATATGGGCGGCGAGGTTGCCGTCCGGCGAGAGGTCGCCCGGTGCGGAGCCGGGAACCGGCACGAGCATCATGACGGCCCAGTAGCCGAGCAGCAGGGCAGTGGTGGTGATCGGCAGCCCTCGCGCCGAGACCCACAGGTACAGCCCGGCCGCGGCGAAGTACACGAGCCCGATGCGCTGGAGCACGCCGTAGAGGCGCATCTCGCCGAAGTCGAAATCCGGGATCGCGCGCATGGCGAGCCCGATCGTGATCAGGATTGCCGAGCGGCGGGCGACGTGTGCAAAGAGGTTGAGGCGTTCTGCGCCGCCAGCCAGCCTGCGCCGGAAGGAGAACGGCAGGGCAACGCCGACGATGAACAGGAAGTACGGGAAGATGAGGTCGGTGGGGGTCCAGCCGTGCCACTCGGCGTGGGCGAGCGGCGCGTACACGTAGGACCAGCTGCCCGGGTTGTTGACCAGCACCATGCTTGCGATGGTCAGGCCCCGGAACGCGTCCAGGGAGAGGAAGCGGCCGGAGGTTTCGGGCATGTGGACACCAGGGGATCCGGGAACGTCGCATCCTTGCCGGGATTCAGATTCTAACCGTTCCGGGTGGTCAATGCATTGGCGGTGAGATGTCGGAGGCTCGGAGTGGATCCCGTGGTTCGATATCCCGTCTTGTCCGCTTGGGATATCTTGCTTAGAATTCTCAGTATATTGCGTTTTGCTCTTTCCTGGAGGCTTTCGATTGAGGAAGACCAGCGTCGAAGTGGACCACGGCCTCATCGAGCAAGTTCGGCTGCTGCTTGGGACAGCCTCGATCAAGGATACCATCGACACCGCGCTGCGCGAAGTTCTGCGGCGCGAGGCCAGGCGCCAGGAGATAGCGGCGCTCTCCAGCATGGAGGGGCTTGATCTGGCCAACGAAACCGTCATGGCCAAGGCTTGGCGTCGTTGACACCGCAGGAAACGCCCGTCGCCTACTTGATTGACAAGAGCGCGCTGGCGCGCATGGGGGATCCTCGGGTCGGGGCGCGAGTGGTGCCGATCATCGAATCAGGCCGGGCGGCGACATGCGCCGTCGTCGACCTTGAGGTCCTCTACTCGACCCGCAACCATGCCGAGCATGCGCGCGCTCGGGCTCGACGGGCGCTGGCTTATCGGCGCATCGACCTTACGGAGGCCGTTTTCCAGAGGGCGATCACCGTTCAGGGTCTACTCGCCCGCCGGGGGCAGCACCGGCTGCCCATCCAGGACCTGATCATCGCGGCCGCAGCGGAGATTGCCGGCGCCACCCTTCTTCACTACGACTCGGACTTCGATACGATCGCGCTCGCGACGGGGCAGGATGTCGAATGGGTCGCTCCGCGAGGCTCCCTGTAACCGCGGGCTACGCCACCACTTCTGCGAACGCGTCTCCCATCTTTTCCAGCGCCTCCAGCAGCTCGTGCTCGGGCGGGCCGAACCCGAGCCGGAGGTAGCGATCCATGCCGAAATGGTCGCCGGGCACCACCAGCACGGATTTCTCGGCGCGCAGCTTTTCGGCCAGCTCGCTCGAGTTGACGGGGGCGTCGTAGCGGATGTAGCAGATCGCGCCCGCGTCGGGGCGGTGGTAGCTGAAGAGGCCGTTGCAGGATTCCATCCAGTCGGTGACCAGCGGCAGGTTGTTGCGCAGGATCGAACGGGTGCGCGCCAGGATGCGGGAGCGAGCCGCCGGGGCGAGGGTCGCGGTCGCGAGAACGTCGGAAAGCGTCGCCGGGGTGATGGTGGTGAAGTCGGTGCGCGCCCACAGGGTCTCGGTGATGTCGGCCGGAGCGACGATCCAGCCGATGCGCAGCCCTGGCATCCCGTACGCCTTCGAGAGCGAGTTGGTCACGATGGTGCGCTCGTACTCGCCCCACATGGAGGGCGTGGTGACCCCGGAGATTTCCGCGCCCTGGTAGACCTCGTCGCAGAGGATCCATGCCCCCGCCCGTTCGGCAGCCTCGACGATGCCCCGGCGCGACTCGGGGGTGAGGGACACACCCGTTGGGTTGTTGGGGTTGGTGAGCAGGATGAAGCGCACGTCGTCGTCGAGGATGGCGCGCAGCTGGTCGAGGTCGGGTTGCCAGCCGTCCTCCTCAAGCAGCTCGAAGGGGCGCACCAGGCCGCCGAAATTGCGCACCAGCCCGGGCACCTGCATGTAGTTGGGGACCATGACGGCCGCCGGCGCGCCCGGCTCCATGAGCTGCCAGCAGGCGGCCATGTTGGCCTCCGCGCCCCCGGTGGTGACGACCACTTCATCGGGCGAGACGTCGTCGTAGAGGGCGGCGATGCGCTCCCTCAGCTCGTCCGAACCGTTCGACTGGCCGTATCCGAGAGTCGATGCTCCCAGGTTCTCGACGCCCGTGAGTTCGAGCAGCTCCTCCAGAGTGAGCGGGTCGACGCCGCTCTCGGAGAGGTTGTAGCGGACGCGGTGCTCGAAGACGGACTGCCAGCGCTCCATTTCGAATCGGTTGAGCTTCACGGGCGTGCCTTTGTGGTTTCAGGGGGCGCCGTCTGCGCGACTGCTCGGAGCGCAGGGAGGGCGCGTCGATGTTGATTCGGGATGTCCGGGTAGCTTGCTTCGATCGCGGTCAGCGGATCCCCACCAGGCCGCGCACCGACTCCATGAGCGCCGGGCTGTCCCAGCCGATGCCGTGCCGGAAGACGATGCTCGTGTTGCGGATGTTCCCGTCGGCTTCGGCATCGCCCTCCACGACCACGAGATCCGCGCGCTTGCCGGGCTCCACGCTGCCGACGTCATCGTAGATCTCGAGCACGCGGGCGCCGTTGGCGCTCATGATCTCCACCACCTCGGGGGCGGTGAAGCCGGCTTCCAGCAGCAGCTCGAAGTTGCGCTGGTCGCCCAGTCCCGGAGGCGCCGCGCCATAGCCGGTGGGATCGACGCCGGCCGCCAGCAGGCCCCCCGCCTGCACGAAGGCGTACTCGTAGTCCATCGCGATGCGCAGGAGCTCGGGGGAGAGGCCCACGCCCGACCCGGGTCCGGCGGCGCGGATCTGGTCGAACTGCGCCTGCACGTCGGCGGACACCTCGGGCGCCAGAACTTCCCAGACCCGGGGATCGAGGGGGCCCCGGCCCGGAACGGAGATCTCGTAGACGGCGAGCGTCGAAGTCATCGACACATCGTTGTCGACCATGTCGCGGAAGGTCTGCTGGACCTCGGCGCCGTTGACGTCCAGCTCCCCGTAGGTGTTGCGGAAGCCCGGGGGACACTCGTCGGGCTGCTTGGACGGATCGTACTCGCTGTTGGCGAAGAGGCCGTGCTCCAGGTTGTCGATTCCGAGCGCGACCGCTTCTCTGTAACCCACTGAGCAAAGATGCGCAGTGACGTTTATGCCGTGGGCGTGAGCCTCCTCGATCGCGGCGCCCAGCTCGGCCCGGCTGATCCAGGTGTACGCCTTGAACCAGCTCACGCCCTCCTCCGACCAGTAGCGCACCACCCGCCGCGCCGATTCGGGGCCGTCCAGCTGCGCCATGGTGCGGCTTCCCCGCTGCCCGGTGAGGTACGGTCCCGTGACGAAGATGGTCGGTCCAACGGCGAGCCCGGCCTCGATTTCCTCGCGCAGATTGATTTCCTCATAGGGCGCGCGAGCTCCCGTGGTGCGAATGGTCGTCAGACCGGAGGCCAGGTAGAGCCGGGGGGCGCTGAACGAGAGCTGGGCCGCCCGCCCGCCGGACGCCGTGTAGAAGCTGTGGTTGTGCAGCCCGATCAGCCCCGGCATCACGGTGTGCCCCGACAGGTCGAGCACTTCCGCGCCGTCGGGTACGTCGACCTCGCCGTCGGCTCCGACCGCCGCGATGCGTCCGTCCGCGATCACTACGGTCTGGCCGTCGCGCGCGGCTTCTCCGGTGCCGTCGATGAGCTTCACCCCGGTGAGCGCGACCGGGTCGGCATCCACGGCGACCAGATCGGCGAACTGCTGGGCGGCGTCGACCGCAGGTTCAGCGGCGGCTTCCGGCTCGGGGGCCTCCTCCGGCTCCTGCTGGACAGGGGCCTCGCACGCCGCGGCCAGCGCCACGAAGGCGGCAAGCAGGACCGTGTTCGCGAATGGGGCATGGGGCTCGCGCGGATGTCTCATGGGTCGTCCTCCACTGGATGTCGTAACCTGAGGATCAATAAGGCAGGGCCGGGAAGGTCCGCACAATGGCACGGGCAGGGTACGCGTTCGGAATGGCGAGCGCGCGGCATGGCCGTGGCACCGGCAGAAGTCTCCCGCGAGGGCTCAAGGATCGACCTCGAAGACGAACTTCATCCCGGCTTCCAGGTGCTCGGCGATGTGGCAGTGGACCATCCAGCGTCCGGGGTTGGACAGCTCCAGCAGGATGTCGGTGGTGGAGCCCGTCGGCAGGAGCACCGTGTCCTTCCATACCAGGTTGTCGTTCGGGACGCCGTTCTGCGCGAGCACCAGAAAGCGCTGCCCGTGGATGTGAAGCGGGTGCTGCATCGCGTGGAAGGCGTTGCGGTCGTTGTGAAGGCGGATCTTGACCACGTCGCCCACGCGGAAGCGCCAGCGGATGTCCATGTTTTCCCGGCCGGTGCCGGGCTCGCGCAGGATCCAGTGCGCCTGTCCCGCGTCGCTCGCCCAGTTCATGACCGGCATGGTGCCGCTCCACTCGACCGGGTTGAAGTAGACCCAGTCGTAGAGCATCGACTGCTCGACGGCGCGGGGCAGATCCTCGACTTCGAGGGTGAGATCGAGCGAATGGTCGACGGGGCGGTCGAAGTGTACCCGGTAGGCGTCGATGTCGCGGGCGACGTCCGCGTTCTCACGCAGGGTGCGGAAGGCGTGCGCGTGATCGGTTTCGGCGGGTTCGGGATCCACCGAAACCGTGCCCATCACCCGCGACTCGCTGAAGAAGACGCCCTCCCTGTGGCTGATGGCCTGTACCCGGTTGGTGAGCGCGTACTCGCCGGCCTCGTCGAAGCGCACCTCGACGACGTAGCGCTCGGCGGGAGAAATAACGACGCTCTCGGCCATCACCTCGCGTTCGAACTTGCCCACGTCGGAGGCCACCACCTTGACGGGGAGGGTGCGCAGCGGGGCGTCGAGGTCCCGCGCGAACGACAGGTTGAAGGTGCGGGTGTTGGACACGTTGGTGAGGAAAAGGCGCACGACCTCTCCCCGGCGGGCGCGCAGCGTGTAGTCCGGCTCGCCGTTCACGAGGAGGATGTTGCCGAAGCGCCCCATCAACGCGTAGTTGCTCGAGGTCTCGCCGAAGGGCACGATGCCGTCCTCTCCCAGCAGGAGGTCGTCGAGCATCAGCACTTCCTCACGGTTCACCGGGCTGTAGTAGTCGGGGCGCGGCGAATCCACCAGCATGTTGCCGTAGAGGCCCAGCTCCTGCTGGATGTCCTCGCGGTGATGGGGATGATACCAGTAGATGCCGGCGTCCGGAAAATGGATCTGATAGCGGAAGGTCTCCCCGGGCTCGACCGGGTCCTGGGTCACGCCGGGAACTCCGTCGAAGCGGTTGTCGAGGCGGATTCCGTGCCAGTGGATCGCCGTCGGCAGCGGGGTGCGGTTGGTGAAGTTGACGAAGATGGTCGCGTTCTCGGGGACCTGGATGAGGGGGCCCGGCTGCTGGCCGTTGAACGCCAGCATGACCACCGGACGGCCGCCGATGTCGCGGCGGACGAAATCGGCTTCCAGGTCGAGGGTGCCGCCGTCGCCCAACCGCACCAGCTGACGCGGCTGGACCGGCGGAAGGTCCTCCGGCGTCGGGGCTTCGGGAAGGTAGGCGCCCACGCGCGGCCGGAGAGCCATGATGCCCGGGAGCATCGGCAGGCCGGCGTACATGGGGGGCAGGGACCAGGCGGATCCGTCCATGCCATCGGCGTGGTCATGGGACATTCCCTCGGGAGCACGCAGCGCCTCGGGGGCCTGGGCCAGGAGGTCGTGCGCTTCCATCAGGCTGCTCGGGGAGCGGCCGCGGAGCACCAGGCGTCCCTCGCGCTCGGTCGCGTTGGCGGTAGTCTCGGCGGTGATCAGGATCAGAAACTTGTTGAACGAGATGCGGCCGAGACGGTTGAGCCCGTTGCCCACCGGACCCAGGCGAATCACCGGGTCCAGGGTGGGCGTGGTGGCCCAGGCCACGTACGCTTCGTACGGCCCGAGTTCCGCCGGATCCGGGAGCCCGCGGAGCCGGGCGGTCAGGTTGTGGACATGATGTCCCTCGGCCGTCACCGTGACCCCGAAGGGCCCGGGCACGCGGCCGAGCTCCACCACGCCCCACGCCTCCCCGGCGGCGGCGGTTGCACGCAGGTCAAAGCAGAAGAGATCGGTCGGCGTCCGTCCCGCCGGAGAGGCCGCACCACCGGCCAAACGGGCGCCCCGGGCTCCCGTGGAGCAAAGGGCGGAGAGGTCGGACTCCTCGGGCGTGGGCGCCGAGGTACACCCCGGCAGGAACCCGACCAGAGCGACCAACGTTGTCACTGCTCGCAAAGAGTCGCGCATCCTGTCCCGCGCCTGGAGGTGAGTTGGAAAATACCGGTTTGGGTTCCCGGAGGGATGTTCCATAATATGAGCGGCCACCGTTCACGCGAACGACGATCGACCCACGCCCCGGGAGACGGCCGTGAAGACGAGGGAAGCGCACTGGTACGACCTGACCGCCGCCCGCCTGTCGCGGCGCGACTTCGTGAGAATCGGCCGCGATGTGGCGGGCATCGTGGCGCTGGGCTCGCTGAGTGGCTGCCGGGGCGACCGCGCGGCGCAGCTGGCCTCCTCGCCCTTCCCGTCGGGGGTCGCGTCGGGCGATCCGGATGCCGGCGGGGTGGTGCTCTGGACGCGGCTGTCGGGGGAGGGGATGCGCGAAGCGGGTCTGGCGACGGAACCGGTCGCGGTGCGCTGGGAGGTGGCGGCCGACGAGTCCTTCTCGCGCATCGCTCGCCAGGGCACCCAACTGGCGGTCCCCGAACTGGGTCACTCCGTCCACGTGGAGGTGGAGGGACTCGAGCCCGACCGGCCGTACTGGTACCGCTTCGTGACCGGGAGCGACCAGAGCCCGGTCGGCCGCACCCGCACCCTGCCCGCGCCCGGCACGCCCGCCGACGGCCTGCGCTTCGCCTTCGCTTCGTGCCAGAACTACGAGCACGGCTACTTCACGGCGTACCGCCACATGGCCGCGGAGGAGCTCGACCTGGTCTTCCACCTCGGCGACTACATCTACGAAGTGGGGTACGGCGACAACCTTGTGCGCACGCACGAGGCGGGCGAGGTGTTCTTCGTCGACGACTACCGCGCCCGCTATCTCCTCTACCGGTCCGACCCGGACCTGCAGGCCGCCCACGCGGCGTTCCCGTGGGTGATCACCTTCGACGACCACGAGGTGGACAACAACTGGGCGGCGGACGTCGCCGAGGACGACCAGTCTCCCGCCCAGCTGCTGCTGCGGCGCACGGCCGCCTTCCAGGCGTTCTACGAGTTCATGCCGGTGCGCCGCTCGTCGATGCCCAGCGGGCCGGACATCCAGGTGTACCGGCGGCTGCACTTCGGCGGCCTGGCCGACTTCCACGTGCTGGACAGCCGCCAGTACCGCTCCGACCAGGCGTGCGGCGACACCAATGGCCCGCTGTGCCCCGAGGCCCTCGAGCCCGGACGCACCATGCTGGGGGCGGAGCAGGAGGAGTGGCTGTTCGGTGGCCTGGCGGAGTCGGGGAGCCGCTGGAACGTCCTGGCCAACCAGGTCATGATCGCCCGGCTGGAGGGTTCACGGGACGGCGAGCCCACCGTCTCCATGGACCGCTGGGACGGATATCCGGAGGCGCAGGGCCGGCTGCTTTCCTTCCTGGACGCGACCCGGCCGGCGAACCCGGTGGTGCTCACCGGCGACATCCACAGCAACTGGGCGGCGGACCTGAAGGCGGACCCGCGCAACCCGTCATCGAGTGTCGTGGGCGCCGAGCTGGTGGGCACATCCATCAGCTCCGGGGGAGACGGGGAGGACACCCGCGCAGGTACCGGCGACACGCTTGCCCGCAACCCGCACATCCACTTCTTCAATGCCCAGCGGGGCTACGTTCGCTGTTCGGCGACCCCGGATCGCCTGGCCGCCGACTACCGGATCGTCCCCTGGGTCACGCGGCCCGGAGCTCCCATCGAGACCCGCGCCTCGTTCGTCGTCGAGGCCGGGCGGCCGGGACTCCTGCCGGCATGACCCGGCCGTGCGCGTTCCGCGTTCCGCGCGTGTCCCCGGGGAACCGGGCCCTCGCCGCCCGTGCGCGCGAGGTCCGAATCACGTTACTATGACCGGTCGGGGCCGCACGGGTCCCGGAAAACCTGTTGCCACCTTGCCGAAGGAGTTCGCCATGCGAACGAGAGCCGTGCATTCGACCCTCGTGAAGACCGGTGTCGCCGTTCTGGCGCTTGCTCTGGCGGTTGCGCCCGCGGCCGGCCAGTGGACGCCGTTGAAGCCGGGCAGCGACAACATGGACGTGCTCGGCCACGTCCCGCTCGGCCCGCAGCTGAGCATCGCGGACATCGAACTCGAGCAGGAAATGCACCGTCCCTACGCGTACGTGGCGCGCATGGTGTACGGCGAGGTGGGTCCCAAGGGCACCGACATCATCAACCTGGAGGACCCCGAGAAGCCGGAGGTCATCTACCGTTGGCGCATCGAGAACCAGGACCTGCACCAGCGCACCGGCGGCATGGACGTCAAGTACTTTAAACTCGACGACCGCTACTACGTGGTGCAGTCCCTCCAATTCGGCCAGGGCGGCCCCAACCCCGACCTCGGCGCGGTCATCCTGGACGTCACCGGGCTTCCCGATCCCACCACGGTGCGCGAGGTCGCGCGCATCCGCGAGCCGGAGCTGCCCGGGGGCTTCCACAACATCTTCATCTACAAGCATTCCGACGGCCGCGTGCTGCTCCTGAGCACGGTGCGAGGCCCGTTCGCCCACGCCTACGACATGGCGAAGGCCGTCGACGGCGATCCTTCGGATGCCCTGGCGGGGCGGATTCCCGTCCCCGAGTCCCCGCTTGGACAGGGAAGCGGGCGCGGCTATCACGACTTCTACGCCGCGTATCATCCGGACACCGGGCAGGACCGCTTCTACGGCGGCGGCACAGGCGGCTACTACGTCTACAACATCAGCGACCTCGACAACCCGGAACTCGTGGTCACGATGACGGGCATCAGCGGCGTCCGCTCGGGCCACACCTTCACACCCAGCCCGGACGGACGCTACGTGGTCGCCGAGACCGAGTACCAGTTCGCGCCGCTGCGCATCTTCGATCTCCAGCCCGCGCTCGAAGGCACGCAGACCAACATCAGCCGGCCCATCTCCGCCTGGACGGCGGACTGGCAGAACCTGGTGCACAACCACGAGGTGCGCTGGCCGTACGTCTTCGTCTCCGGATACCTCGACGGACTCCAGATCTTCAGCCTGATGGATCCGACAAACCCGGTTACGGTGGGCTACTACGACACCTACAGCGGACCTCCCAACGCTCGCGATTTCCGCAATCCGGTGTTCAACGGCGCGTTCGGCGTGGACGTGCGCAACGAAGACGGGCTCATCGTGGTGAGCGACATGAGCACCGGGTTCTGGACCTTCCGCATGGAAGGGTTCCAGGGCTGGAACGGCGAGGACTGGGGGATGCCGGACATCTCCAGCGTCCAGAAGTGGGACGAGGTCCGTCCGCGCCCGGTGAGCGAGGAGCCGTAGTCCGATGATGGGCGAGACGCTGCTGCTGGCGCTGATGGCCGCGCTGGCTCCGGGGAACGGGGACCCGGTGACGGGGATTCCTCCGGGCACATGCTCCCTCGCGGAAGACCTCGGCCGAAATGAGGTGCGACGGGGGCTACCGCCTGCATCCGCCGCCCCGCTGCCCGCATCCGCCGCCCCCGTCGAGGCGCCTGCCTACTACGCCTTCCCGGTGGTGAGCACGCGCAGGCTTCCGGGCACCGGGCTGGCCGTAGGGCTTGGCGAGGTCACCTTCGCCGACTCTCCATTCGGCGTAACGCTCGCGGGGGACGGCAGCTACCTGCTCGACGTATGGCTCTCGGTGGAGCGCCTGATGGCGCCACGCGAAGGCGTCTATGTGGGATGGCTGACCACGCCGGATCTGGACAGGGTCGAGCGCATCGGTGCGCTGGCGGACGGCGGGCCCCTTCGCGGCCGGGCCCGGTGGAACAAGTTCCTGCTCGTGGTGACGCTGGAGCCCGGCGACGATCCCGAGGCCCAGATGTGGACGGGCCCGGTTGTGATGCGCGGCATGTCGCGCAGCGGGCAGATGCACACCATGGCGGGGCACGGCGCCTTCGAACAGGAGAACTGCGCCGCCTACGGGTACGACTGAGGCGGCCGTCGCCGGTGCGCTTCCCAACAGCCCGCGGACGAACTCCGCCCGGCATTCGAGCGGCGAAGCATCTGCGCTGGATCCTTCTCGTCGCCGCTCTCCCGGGCGTGCTCGCGGCCCAGGAACACCGGATGATGGGCCACGGCGAACACGGCGAGGCGGACGGCTGGCGCATGCCGCCGATGTCGACGGCCATGCCGATGGTGCCCGGGCTCGAGAACGCAATCCCGCCCGTGCGCCCCTTCCTGATCGGCGACGGCATGGACCCCGCCATGTTCCCGCCGGCCGAACCGAGCCGCCGCGTGGTCATGGAGGATGGGGATACCCTCGACATGGACGTGTCCGTGGTCCGGCGCACGATCGGCGGGCGCGACTACGCCATGCTCGGATACGACGGCCAGTATCCCGGTCCCCTCATCCAGGCGGACCGGGGCTCGCGCATCATGGTTCGCGTGACCAACCGCATCCAGCTGCCCACGACGGTCCACTGGCACGGCATCCGGCTGGAGAACCGCTTCGACGGCGTCGCCGGGCTCACCCAGGAGCCCATCGCCGAAGGCGAGACCTTCACCTACGAGGTGGATGTGCCCGACGCGGGCATGTTCTGGTACCACCCCCACATGCGCGAGGACGTCCAGCAGGACCTGGGCCTCTACGGCAACCTGCTGGTGATGCCGCTGACCGCGGACTACTACGGTCCCGCCCACCGGGAAGAGCTGCTGGTGCTCGACGACATCCTCATCGACGACCAGGGCCTCATCCCCTGGGGCGAGGAAGCCCCGACCCACGCGCTCATGGGACGCTTCGGCACGGTGATGCTCACCAACGGGGTCGACGACCACCGCATCGAGGCGCGCGCCGGCGAGGTGGTCCGCTTCTACCTCACCAACGTCGCCAACACCCGCACCTTCAACGTCCGCTTCGGCAACGCGCGCGTGAAGCTGGTCGCTTCCGACATCGGCAAGTTCGAGCGGGAGATGTGGGTGGAGAGCGTGGTCATTGCCCCCGCCGAGCGCTACGTGGTGGACGTGCGCTTTCCGGAGGCCGGTGAAGTCGGCATTACCAACACCATCCAGGCCGTGAACCACTTC
Organism: Longimicrobiales bacterium; assembly: GCA_965208255.1. GTDB lineage: Bacteria > Gemmatimonadota > Gemmatimonadetes > Longimicrobiales > Gaopeijiaceae > BD2-11. Next base: position 3,462,249 of record OZ242324.1, on the reverse strand, counting down.
CGGGGCACCTTCTACCCGCACGAGGACACGCTCGCGGTGGTGAGCGTGAACGGTCCCGCTGTCGACGATGAGGTCACGGACGCCTTCGCCGAGCTGCGTGAGAACGCGGACGTGGCCGAGGACATCGAGCCCTTCCGCGCCCTGCTGGGCAGGTCGGTGGACTACGAGCTGGTGACCACGGTCCGGGTGCGCGACCTCCCCGTGCCCATCGTGGCGTCGATGGAGGCCGACACCTTCTATGTGCCGCCGGTGGAGTGGAACGACGGCATGCCGATGATGAACTGGCTCTCGACGGGCAACCAGGTGACCTGGATCCTGCGGGAACCGGGCAGCGGCCGGGAGAACGAGGACATCGACTGGCGCTTCCGCGTGGGCGACATCGTCAAGATCCGGGTGTTCAACGATCCCGAGTCGTTTCACCCGATGAACCATCCCATCCACATTCACGGGCAGCGTTTCCTGGTGGTTGAGCGCGACGGCATCCCCAACACCAACCTGGTGTGGAAGGACACCACCATCCTTCCGGTCGGGTCGACCATGGATCTGCTGGTGGAGATGTCGAATCCGGGATCGTGGATGCTTCACTGTCACATCGCGGAGCATCTGCACGCGGGCATGATGTTCGTCTTCGAGGTCACGGAGGAGTAGTGCCGCCGATGTCATCACGCATGTGGTTCGTCTTTGTCGTCCTGCTGATTCCGGCGTGTGCGGGACCTCCGGAAGCACCGCCCGCGTCCCCGTCTCCGGGGTCCTCGGCGGTCGAGACGCCGGCCCAGGGTGAGGCGGCTCCCGTCGCCGAGACCGTTCCGCCGGCGGAGGCATCATCCGCCGATGCGTCTCCGGCTCTGGTCGCCTTTTACACGGAGCCACAGGCGCGCCGCGGCCAGCGCGCGTTTCGCCAGGTCTGCTCGGATTGCCACTACACGAGCGAGTTCAAGGGCCCGGTGTTCACGGACGTCTGGGCACGCCGCACCGCCCGCGATCTCTACCGCGAACTGCGCCGCACGATGCCGGACGACAACCCGGGAGGACTTCCGCGCCAGACCTACGTGGACGTGATGGCGTACATCCTGGAGCTGAACGGCTATCCCGCCGGTTCCGACGAGCTTCCCCCCGACGATGAGATCCTGCGCAGCTTCAGGCTGACGCCGCCTGAGGGACAGGACCCGAGGCGTTGACCCGCCGTCCCCTGTTTCGGTAAACTTGTCGGCTGTCGGCCATCCGCCCGGGAGCGGCGGCCGCATCCGGACCAGAGTTCTCGGAGCCCATGGAATGAAAGAAGGAATCCATCCGAAGTACCACCCGGTGGTGTTTCAGGACGCGTCCAACGGCTACGCGTTCCTGACTCGATCGACCATCAGGAGCGACAAGACCATCAAGTGGGAGGACGGCAACGAGTATCCCCTGGTCAGCCTGGAGATCTCGAGTTCGTCGCACCCGTTCTACACGGGCACCCAGCGCATGGTGGATACGGCGGGCCGCGTCGAGCGCTTCCAGCAGCGCTATGCGCGCCAGATGCGCAAGAAGTCCGACGCGGACAAGTCGGACGCGAAGTAGCCGGTCGGCGATGGCAGGCGACACGATCTTCTCGCGGATCGTCCGAAAGGAGATACCGGCGGACATCGTCTACCAGGACGACCTGGTGACGGCGTTTCGCGACATCGCGCCGGCCGCGCCCACGCATGTGCTGGTGGTGCCCAACCGCATCATAGCGAGCGCGCGCGAGGTGAGCGGCACCGACGAGCCGGTGCTGGGCCGCATGTTCTCGGTCGCCGCGCAGATTGCCCGCGAGCAGGGCATTGCGGAAACCGGTTACCGGTTGATCGTCAACTGCGGCGAGGACGGGTGCCAGGAGGTCTACCACCTCCACATGCACCTGATCGGGGGGCGGCCGCTGGGGCCGATGCTGGCGGGTTCCCGGGACTCGTCCCCCAGCTAGATCGCGACGGGTACTTGGAGAACGACCCGGCGGACGTGTAGTTTCCCGGCTCTCGGGCGAAAGAGAGGCGACTCAAGGAAGGCGGAAAGGTGGCAAAAAGAGGCAAGATCGAACAGAACCTGAAGCGCGCAATACTGATTGAGCGCTTCGCGGAGCGCCGTCGCGAGCTTCGGCGGGTCATCGCCGATCCCGACAAGTCGACGGAAGAGAAGCGCGAAGCCCAGTGGGCGCTGCGGAAACTGCCGCGCGATTCAAGCGCGACCCGGTACCGGAACCGCTGCGGGACGTCCGGGCGGCCGCGCGGCCACATACAGAAGTTCGGCCTCTCCCGCATCGCATTCCGCGAGTGGTCCCTGGAGGGGAAGATCCCAGGGGTCCGCAAGTCCAGCTGGTAACGCCCGGTCCGGGCAGACCGCGGCGGTGTCCTCTCCCGCCGTCATCGCCGATGAGCTCGGCGCTCACGTCTCCGTAGCGGGCGGCGTCGAACGAGCGCCGGAGCGCGCGCGGGACATCACCGCGCTCAACCTCCAGCTCTTCACCAAGCAACCGAACCGCTGGGCCGAGCCCACGCTGGCCGACGAGCGGATTCGCGCCTTCAGAAAGGCGCGCACGGCCAACGGCATCCGGTGTGCCGTTGCGCACGACTCCTATCTCATCAATCTGGCGTCCCCCGATCCGGGGCTCCGGCGCCGATCCCTGGACAGCTTCCGGGCGGAGCTGGGGCGCGGCCGCGCCCTGGGACTGGACTGTCTGGTTACGCACCCGGGGCACGCCACCGACGGCGACATGGCGAGCGGAATCGCCCGCAACGCCGCGGCGCTGGCGGAGGCGCTGGAGGGATGCCCCGACGGGCCGCGTGTCCTGCTCGAACTGACCGCGGGAGCGGGCACCTCGGTCGGCGGACGGTTCGAGCACCTCGCCGCGATTCGGGCGGGCGTGGGCGCGCCGCTCGATCAGCGCGTGGGCGTGTGCGTCGACACCTGTCACGCGTATGCGACCGGGTATGACCTGGTCCTCGACTACGAGGGTGTCTGGCGGGCCTTTGACGGCGAGCTCGGCCTGGCGTCGCTCGAACTCTTTCATCTGAACGACTCCAAGCACCCGTTCGCTTCCCACCGCGACCAGCACGAGATGATCGGCGAGGGTGCGCTGGGCGAGGATCCCTTCCGGCGCCTCATGACGGACGCGCGGTTCCGGGACGTACCCAAGCTGCTGGAGACGCCCAAGGGCGACGACGTGGTGTCGAACGACCGGCGCAACCTGGCGCTCCTCCGTTCCTATCGCACACCGCCCGAGGGCGCGTGAAGGGCTTGCCTCGCGGGCCGTGGCACGCAGGGCTCCTCCATCTGGCGCTGCTGGCGCAATCGGCAGCGCCGGGCGAGGCCCAGATACCGTTCGCCATTGAGGTGCGCGTGGGCGCGGTGTATTCGACGCCCTTCGCCCGGGGGACGGCCGTCGTGCCGGCCGAACTCGAGGCGGTGGCGCGCGACCTGGAGGTGGGGCCGCGAATCGCCCCGGTCGTGGAGCTGGCCCTGGCGGCCCGGCCCAGCCCGTCGCTCGCGCTCGAGGTCCGCTCGGGCGCCAGCATCGCCGACGTGGCCGGGCAGGGTGGGGGGAGCTCCTGGTCGGCTGGCCGGATGACCGCCGTCCACATCCTGGCCGGGGTGCGGGTTCCGATGTGGCAGCTGCCGGGGGTGGATCTGCGTGCCGGAGCGGGAACAGTACTGTACCTGAGCAGCGACGTGAATCTGCTCGAAGAGAGCGAGGACCCCGGCGTGCTGTTCTCGGCGGGGTTCGGGTATCGCCTTCCCGGTCCGTTGCGGTCGGTCGGGGTGGCCGAGGCGCAGTGGCACGAGTTCGATCCGGCCCCGCTGGCCGATGCGGGCGCGGGGGCGGGCGGGGTGACGCGACTGCTCGTCCACCTGTCGATACCGGTGCGGGGGACTCCGTGAACCCGCCGCGGGGCGCCGGTGCGAAGTGGTGGGTGGCCGTCCTCGCGTGTGCGACGCTGGCCGCCGCCTGCGAGAGCCCCGTCATCCCGGCCCTTCCGGGCCCCTACGACTTCCGCCTGGCCGTCTACGGGACCGATGGTGGCGCGCATCCCCGCACCTTCCACTGGGATCGGGGCGAGGTGGTGCCGGTGTTCCTGGGCGAAGAGTTGACGGGCGCCGGAGATCTGCGGGCGGCCTTCCAGCGCGCGGTGCGGGCATGGCGGTCGGCCGCGGTGTTCGGCGAGGTTCGACTGCGGGAGACTGCCGACCTGGGCGAGGCGCGCGCGGTGCTGCGCTGGCACGATGCGGCGGGCGTTCTGTCGACCCCCATGGACTGCGTGGGGCCGGTGACGGGCGCCGCCTCGACGCTCGGGTGCCTGAACCCCTCCCGCGGCGCGCTGCGCACCTGGCCGCGCCGGGACGGCGAGACCTCGCAGGTGATCTACCGCGTGGTCATCCGCCGGACCGGCGACCAGGAGCTGCTCGATCGGCTGGTGATCCACGAGATGGGACACGTACTGGGCATTCTGAGCCATTCACCGGATCCGTCCGACATCATGTGGGCAGGTCCGAATCTGCCGCCGGTCCCCAGCGCGCGGGATCGCAGCACGCTTCGTTCCCTCTACATGACACCCGTGAATCTTCCGATCGAATCCGCGTCTCCGGGAGGATGAAGCGCAGAGGCGGAGGGAGTCCCCCTTCGCCGTCACACCCCATGGCCGGCCGCTGGAACTTCGCTATCGTTGACTGGACTACCTCAAACCTGTGGAGTCCGACGAGACCACCCGGATCCGGAGGATCTGATGTTGCATTCCGGCAACGCACGGGACCCACGCCTGCCGGTGGCCGTGCTCGGGGCCACGGGAATCGTCGGCCAGCGTCTGGTACAGATGCTCGCCGGGCACCCCTCGCTGCGGCTGGCCGAGGTCGCGGCTTCGTCGCGGAGTGCCGGTCAGGCCTATGCCGACGTGGTGCGCTGGAACCTGACCGGGGATATCCCGGGCGCCGCCTCCGGGCTGCCGATACGCACCGTTCGCGACCCGCTGCGCAGCCGCCTGGTGCTCTCGGCGCTGCCGCGCTCGGTCGCAACCGACCTGGAACCCGCCCTCGCCCGGGCCGGCCATGTCGTTTGCTCCAACGCCTCCGCCCACCGCCAGCGCGCGGATGTGCCCCTGATCATTCCGGAGATCAATGCCGGTGACCTGGCGTGCACGCGCGCCCAGCCTTGGTTCGCCCGGGGAGGCGCGCTGGTGGCCAACCCGAACTGCGTCGTCGCCGGGGTTGCGCTGGCGCTCGCCCCGATCGAGAGGAGCTTCGGGATCGAAGAGGCCACGATCGTCACCCTGCAGGCCCTCTCCGGCGCCGGGCTCAACGGCACGGGCGCGGTGCAGATGTCCGGAAACGTCGTTCCCTGGATCTCGGGCGAGGCGGAGAAGGTCGGCCCCGAGCTCAACAAGATCCTCGGTACCCGGATTCGGGTCGCCGCCAGCACGAATCGGGTGCCCGTGCTCGACGGGCACATGGCGCATGTCTTCCTGAAGCTGCGCACGCCGGCGCAGCCGGAGGAGGTCGAGCGCAGCCTGCTCGATTACCGGCCACGCCCGTCCCTGCCCGACCTCCCGACGCTCCCGGAACGGTTCCTGGCGGTGCGCCCGGAGCCCGACCGGCCACAGCCGCGACTCGATATCGGCGCCTCGCGCGGCATGGCGGTCAGCGTCGGCCGCATACGCTCCGCCCCCCCACACGATCTGGCCCTCGTCACGGTCGTGCATAACGGTGTTCGGGGCGCCGCCGGGGCGTGCCTGGCCAACGCCGAGCTGTGCGTGGCCGGTGGCCTGCTCGACGGCCGGGAGTCGCGGACCGAAGACTGAAACGGTCCGGAGTCAGCGGCTCCACGACCGCCGGAGCGATGATGCCGACCGCCGGCCGTTGGACAAACGCGTTTGGCGTCGCTACTATTGCCCGTGCGTTTCGGGGACCATCGATAATTGAGCCAACACAATGAGGCCGGGACTGGCTCCCGCGCCGGACGCAACGCCCCGACTCGGGGGACTGCGGAAGTCGCGGGGAGGTCGCCAAGGATTCGAACCCGGGCTTCAAATATCCTCTCCGAAACGCCGGGAGGCTGGTGTCCACTGCGGCGCCGGTCTCCCGTTTTTCTGATAGCCGTCCTCGTGCCCGCAGAGGGATGGGAGAAATGCCGCGCGTAAGGATCACGCGGAGAGTTCACTTCTGCGCCGCCCACCGGCTGTACCGGGCCGATTGGTCCGAGGAGCGCAACCAGGAGGTGTTCCGCGGTTGCGCCAATCCCAACTGGCACGGCCACAACTACGAGCTGGACGTGACCGTGGAGGGGCCGGTCGACCCGGCCACGGGTTACGTGATGGACCTGAAACGGTTGCGTGATCTGGTGCAGGAGGGTGTGATCGCGGAGGTGGACCACGCCAACCTGAACATCGATGTCGATTGGCTGGACGGGACGATTCCCACCACGGAAAACGTGGTGGTGGCGATGTGGCACAGGCTGCGGGAGCGCATGCCTCCGGAGGTGGAGCTGGTGAAACTGGTCCTGTGGGAGACGCCCAGGAACCGGGCGGAATACTCGGGTGAGTAGCCGGCGGGCGAGACTCCTGCAGGGGAACGGCCTTGGCCCGGATCGGACGGAGTCGGCCGGGTCGTCACCCTCGCTGACGGATGCCTCGTTCGAGGACCTGGTTGCCGAGATCATCCGTCGAATCGGCGAGGATCCGGACCGCCAGGGACTGGTCCGAACGCCGGAACGGGTCGCGCGCGCCATGGAGCTGTTCACCAGCGGATACGCGCAGTCACCCGAAGAGGTGATGACCGGAGCTCTCTTCCAGGAGAGCCACCAGAACATGGTGCTGGTGCGCAACATCGAGATGTACTCCCTGTGTGAACACCACCTGCTGCCGTTCTTCGGCAAGGTGCACATCGCCTACATCCCCAACGGACGGATCGTCGGGCTGTCCAAGACGGCGCGCATCGTCAACGTCTTCGCCCGCCGCCTCCAGGTGCAGGAGAGGTTGACCGAGCAGATCGCCCAGGGGCTGTGGGATGGCGTGCGTCCGCAGGGGGTGGGCGTGATCGTGGAGGCGCACCACCTGTGCATGATGATGCGGGGCGTCGAACAGCAGCACTCCTCGACGCTCACCTCGGCGATGCGGGGGTCGTTTCTGGAGGATCCGCGCACGCGCGACGAGTTCCTCGCCCTGGCGCTGAATTCCAGACAGCCGGACTAGCTCGCCGATGGGAGAGCTGCGCGGGCGATCGGGCGCACTGGCCGGACGTTCCGCACTGGTGACGGGGGCGACGAGCGGCATCGGCGCCGCCTGCGCGCGACTGCTGGCGTCCTCCGGGGCGGAGGTCTTCGGGGTGGCGCGCCGGCGCGACCTGCTCACCCGCCTCGCAGGCGAAATCGGCGGGCACGCCATCCCGGCGGATCTCGCGGACGCCGGTCAGGTGAAGGCCATGTCGGCCGACGTGTCGGCCCGCCTCGGCGATTCCCCCGACATCCTCGTCCACGCGGCGGGCGTGTTCTCCCTCGCCTCCGTTCACCAGACCGCCCTGGCGGATCTGGAGCGCAGCTGGAACGTCAACCTGCGGAGCGCGTTTCTCCTTGCCCGGGCCTTCCTCCCCGGCATGCTGCGCCGGAATAGAGGGCACATCGTGTTGGTGGGATCCGTTGCGGGACGAAGTGCGTTCCCCGACAACGGCGCCTACTCGGCCTCCAAGTTCGGGCTGCGCGGAATGCACGAGGTGCTGCGGGAGGAGATCCGCGGAACGGGCGTGCGAGCCTCGCTGGTCGAGCCGGGCGCGTGCGACACCCCGATCTGGGATTCCATCGACCGGGACCGCCATCCGGGGCTTCCGCCGCGGGAAGGAATGCTCGAGGCGGGACAGGTCGCCGAAGCCATCCTGTTCCTGGCCACCCGTCCCGCCACGGTCCAGATCCCCCTGCTGCAGATCGAGCGCACATGACGCGAGCGGCCGTCCTCCGCCTCCGTCGCTGAACCATGAATCCGCAGCTCACGGAGCGTCTGATCTGTCCGCGTTGCGGCCCGGGCTTCGGGCTTGTGCTGCGCGCGGACGAAACGCAAGACGGAAGGGTGCTCGACGGCTTTCTGGGTTGCTCCAACTGCCGCGCCCTCCATCCGGTCGAGCAGGGCGTCGCGGATCTTCGCGACCCACCGCGCTCGCGGTCCCGCCGGCGGGCGTACGCCGTCCCCCCTCCGGCGTCCGGAGACTCCTCCGGAAGCGAGACGCTGCGTCTGGCCGCGCTGATCGGCGTGGCCCGGGGTCCCGCCCTGATCGCGGTTGCGGGCAGCCTGGCCGGGCGCGCGTCCGACCTCGCGGCCCTGCTTCCGGATGTGGAGGTCGTGGCGCTCGCCCCCCGATTCGGCTTCACGCCGCCTCCCGGGGCGAGTCACTTCATGGCATCCGAGCGACTGCCGCTGCGCGACGGGTCGCTGTCGGGGATCGCGCTCTCCGGCTCGTGGGGCGAACTTCTGCTCGACGAGGCGTCGCGGACTGTCGCGCGCGCCGGACGCGTCGTGCTCCTGGGCGCTTCTCCAGAGGCGGAACAAACGTTTTCCAGCCAGGACTTGACGGTGCTGGCGAGAGAACCGGACGCGCTGGTGGGGCGTCTCCGTTAGCGGCGCACCGTGTTTGCTTCCCAACTCGGCTACGGATAGTTTTCGCTGCCGTTGGCAGTTACCGTTTCTGTTCCTCCTTGCCCCGCGACGACGTACGACATGGGTTGGATAAAAGGTCTTTTCGGGCGCTCGGGCCCGGACAGGACAGACTATCATGATGATGCTCGTGCCCTCGTTGAAGAGGGCAAGTTCCAGGATGCCCTGAACTCCTTCAACCTCGCGCTGAAGGAGTCTCCCGGAGACCCGATCATCCTGCAGGAAATCGCCATGGTCTACACCCGCATCGGGATGTCGGACGAGGCGGCGAAGACCTATCGCCATGTGTTGCGCAAGCACCCCGATACGGCCGGGGCCCACTACGGGCTCGGGTTTCTGCTGCGCCGCGCCGGCCAGAAGAAGGCCGCCGTCGATCACCTGAGCACCTTCCTGGCCAACCCGCCCCGGGGTCCCGAGTACCAGCAGCACATCTCCCATGCCCGCAGCACGCTGGCGACGCTGAAGCGTGAACTGGAACAAGGGGCCGCGGATGGAGACGGATAGAAAGGTCCACCTCTCCTGGCTGGGCTCGGGCCGGGCCTACGAGGGTCGATCGGAGGGCGGCGGTCCGGCCGTGACCATCGATGGAAACGGCGAACGCGGGCCTTCCCCGATGGACACGCTCCTGCTGAGCGTCGCCGCCTGCATGGGGATCGACATCGAGGAGATTCTTCGCAAGTCGCGGGTGCCGCTGGAGGAACTGGACTTCACCGTCCGCGGTTCGCGCGCGGAAGATCATCCGCGCCGCTACACCCGGGTCGGCCTCGACATCACCGTTTCCGGGCCCCGACCCGAAGACGCGGCGCGGGTGGAGCGCGCGGTCGAACTGTCGCGCGACAAGTATTGCAGCGTCCTCAAGTCGCTGCGCACCGACATCCGCGTCACGACCCGCATCCGGAACCGAACTCCGGCTTCCATCCCGGGGGCGCCGTGACCTCGGCCACGCTTACCAGCCTGTTTCTCGAGGCCGTCGAGCGATTCCGCAGCGCGACTGCGCTGAGGGCTCCGAGTGCCGATCTGACCTGGTCGCGGATCTCGTATGACGAGGTGTTCCGGACCACCCGGGCCGCAGCCGGCGGGCTGCGGGCTCTGGGGATCGAGCGTGGAGAGGCGGCGGCCATCCTCTCCGCCAACCGCCCCGAGTGGGCGTTCGCCGACTACGCCTGCCTGTGCGCGGGGGTCCGGGACGTCCCCATCTATCCGAGCCTGACCGCGCCCCAGATCGCCTACATCCTGCGGGACTCGGGAGCCCGGGCCGTTTTCGCCGAGGACGAGGTCCAGCTGAAGAAGCTCATGGAGTTCCGGGACCAGTGTCCCGAACTCCGCCACATCATCGTCTTCGACCCCCCCGGCGAAGTTCCCGAGGGTGCGATGGCGTGGCACGACTTCGTGCGCCTCGATCCGATCGGCCTGAGCGACGAGGCGTTTCGAGAGGAGGCGCTCGCGGCCCGGCCCGAGTCGGTTGCGACCATCCTCTATACCTCGGGCACGACCGGAAATCCGAAGGGCGTGCTGCTCACCCACGCCAACATCGGCTCAAACGTGCGCGTGTGCCGCACGCTGCTGGACGTTTCGGACACCGATTCGACGCTGAGCTTCCTCCCCCTGTCGCACGTCTTCCAACGCATGGCAGACTACCTCTTCTTCAGCGTGGGATGCAGCATCGCCTACGCCCGCGACATGACGACCGTGGCCGAGGATCTGAAGATCGTACGGCCCACCGTGGTCGCCTCGGTTCCCCGGCTCTACGAGCGGGTCTACAACGCGGTGACCGGAGCGACGGGGGTCAAGGGGCTGCTGGTGAGCTGGGCGGTGTCCGTGGGGCTCGCGCACGCAGACGCGGTGCTGGCAGGCCGCACTCCAGGGTGGTGGACACGGGTCCGGAAGTCCCTCGCGCACAAGCTGGTCTTCAGCAAGCTGCAGGCGGGAGTCGGGGGCCGGCTGCGATTCTTCGTGAGCGGGGGCGCGCCCCTCTCTCCAGGCATCAACAAGTTCTTTTTCGCCGCCGGGCTTCAGATCCTGGAGGGCTACGGCCTGACCGAAACCAGCCCGGTCACCAACCTGAACACCTTCGAGAACTTCCGCATCGGCACCGTCGGCAAGCCGGTTCCGGGCACGGAGATCCGCATCGCTTCCGACGGGGAGATCTGCATTCGCGGGCCGCAGGTCATGAAGGGGTACTTCAATCGCCCCGAAGCGACCGCCGAAGCCATCGACGAGGAAGGATGGTTCAAGACCGGCGACATCGGCGAGATCGACGAGGACGGCTTCCTGCGCATCACCGACCGCAAGAAGGACATCATCGTGACGGCGGGCGGGAAGAACATCGCGCCACAGCCCATCGAGAACCGGGTCAAGCTCGATCCGTACATCGAGCAGGCGGTGATGGTGGGCGACCGGCGCAGTTTTCCGTCTCTTCTCGTGGTCCCCGACTTCGAGCAGTTGAACCAGTGGGCCGCCGCCAGCGGGGTCGACTCCTCCGACCCCTCCGAGCTGCTCCGTGATGCACGGTGCCAGGAGTTCCTGGGGGGCAGAGTCAAGGAGACACTGGCGGGCCTGGCCAGCTTCGAGACGCCCAAGAAGGCCGCCTTCCTGGCAGCGACCTTCACGATCGAGGACGGGACGCTGACCCCGACCCAGAAGGTCAGGCGGCGGAACGTGGAGGAGCGCTACGGCGCGCTCATCGACTCGCTGTACGACGAAGCCAACATCGGCCGCGACTGGTTCGCGGGCTGAGCGGCACGGTCCGGAGTCGCGGGAGCATCGGGTGTCCGACGCCCACCGGGTAGTCCTGATTTCCGCCCCTGGAGCCGAAGCCGGCCTGCAGCTGGCCCGCGCCCTGGTGGAGGAGCGGCTGGCCGCCTGCGGGAGCGTAGTGCCGGCGGTGACGTCGGTGTACCGCTGGCGGGGCGCCGTGGAGGAGGAGGCAGAGGCGCTGGTGGTGCTCAAGACCACCACCGACCGGGTCGAATCGCTCACGCAGCGGGCGCGCGAACTCCACTCCTACGAAGTCCCGGAGATCCTCGCGCTTCCCGTCTCGGGCGGGAATCCCGGGTATCTGGACTGGCTGATCGAGGAGACGCGCGCCGCCCCGCCCGGGGAGGGCGATCGGCCCTCCTGATGGACAGGCCCCCGCGCGGAGCCCATATTTGGGCGTGCATCGGGGGAAGCACTTCCCCTTCACGAACAACCGAACCGCTCTCGCGCGAGGGAATATGAGTTGGGTGCCTGGCGGCTACATCTTCACCCACGTCGTCTTCTGGGGCGTGGTGGCACTGGTCGCGGTGGGGACCAACGCGGTCGCGATCATGCTGGTCACCGGACTGGCGCTCCTCCTGCTGCCGGAGTCGCTCCGGCGCTGAGCGCTCCCGGGAGGACCGAATGCTGCTCCTGAAGATACTGGGTGGCGTGCTCGCGCTTGGGCTCGGGATCTACCTGGGGCTCTCCTCCGGTACCGGCTCGACCCTGGAAGAGGTCGAAGAGCGAATGGGCAAGAACCTCCCGCGTGCCCGGGCCACCCGCCACTTCACCTTCTTCGGCCTGCTGCAGAAGAAACAGGAGCGAGGGTCGCACCGCCGCCGCCAGCGGACGCGCGGACCGTTCGATCTGTCGAAGTAGGGGAGCGGCGTCCGTGAACGCCTGCTCCGGCGCTATCCCATCAGCCGGGTGACCAGCACCAGCACGGTGCCGATCACGCCTCCGAGCAGGTAGCCCAGGCGCACGATCAGCTTGAGTTCCCGCTCCGTCACCCGGCGCACGATCTGCTCCATGCGGGCGGCGGGGAACGCCAGCACCTTCTCCTCGACGCGCCGCGCCACGTCGATCTGGCGAACGACCGCGGGTACCTGGGCCTGCAACCACTCCCATACCGGCGCGCTCAGACCCTCCTTGATCCGATCGGCGGCGCCCTCCGGGAGCCAGCGCGCGGGGACCCCTATGGGGCGGTCGAGGACGGTGTCGACGAGTTGGCGGCTGGTGTTGTCGATCAGTCCGGCGGCGGCGTCGCTGCGGGCGAGCGAAACCAGCCCGCCCGCGATCGACGCGGGAGGAACGCGCTCCAGGATCTCGCCCCAGCTGCGTGCTCCGGCTTCGTGCAGGGCCGCCTCGAGCTTTCCCACCAGGAAGCTGCGGGTGGCCGGGTCGCGAGCCGTCGAGGCCACCCAGTGGGCCATCGTCTGGCGCGCCGCGACCACGCTCTCGCTGTCGGCCTCACCGAGAACCTCATGGACGGGACGCCGCAGGAAGTCGACGACCGCGTCGTTGATGCCGCGCGACATGGCCGCCTGGACCGCGGGATCCTTGAGCATGTGCGCGATCTGCTCCGCTCCCTCCTCGCGGATGGCGTCGAGGACCCGCTCCACCGCGTCCTCGGTGATCACCAGGCGCGCCACCACCCGCTGGTGGAAGCGCAGGTCCTTCAGAAAGCGCTGCAGCAGCTCGTGGATGCCCCGCTCGAAGCGGGCGCGCGCCCGTTCGTCCTCGAGCAGCGAGCCGAGCCGCGCGATGGCCAGCGGCAGGTAGTTGGCCAGCCCCCGCTCGAACGTCGCCACCATTCCGGGCGGGATCGTCTGCTCGAAGGTCTTTCCGGGAGAGAGCAGCGAGCGGGCCGCCGAGGACAGGTAGTCGTCCACCGCCCGGTAGAATCCCTCGCTGCCCAGAGTGCCCTCCATCCATCCATCGAGCGCCGATGCCAGCGCGGCGCTGCGGGCGGGAGTGAGCGCCCCCCCGATGGGCACGTCCGAGAGCGCTTCGACAACCGACCCGGCGCGGTCGGCGACCGCCTTCTCGAAGTCCGCGGAGTCGAGGTAGTCCGCAATCTGCTCGCGGACCCGGCCCGCCGAGTGGTGCAGCGCCGATTCCACCTCCGGCAGGATCGCCGCCGGCAGCAGCTCCCGGATGGAGCCGCGCTCCTTCAGAAGCAGAGCGTCCACGAACTCGCCCAGGCGCTGGTCGAAGGCGCGCTGGAACTCTTCGTCCGCAAACGTCCGCTCCAGGTCGGACTCGGTGAGCAGGCGGTTTCCGACCGTTCGGCCGACGGCTGCGGCCAGGCGCGGCTGGTTCTTGGGGACCGCGCCCTGCAGGAAACCGATCTTGCGGCCGCGGACGCGCAACGGCTCGTACGGGTGGAAGAGCATCCAGATCGCGATCGAGTTGGTCAGCCCGCCCGCCAGCGCACCGAAGGCGATGGTGAGCAGCGGGGCGATCAGGCTCTCGAGCAAGGGGCGTTGCGGCTCAGGGTGCGCGATGGTAGAGGACGCCGCGCACCCGATGGGGGACGGTGTCGATCACGATGGAGCCCTCTACTTCGGAGATGGCGATCAGGGGCAGCTGAGGACCGGGTCCCTCGCCGGCCTCCATGTGGGTGCTCATGGCCTCGATTCTCCCGGTAAGGTCGGCGTCGGGCGACTGGAAGCGCCATGCCACCGGCACGTCGCGCCGGGCCGGCTCGAACGCCCTTGACCGGGTTGCCGTGACCACGACGCTCGGCCAGTCGAGGTTCCGCGCGCGCAGCGTACCCCATCCGTAGAACGTGGAGTCTGCGGCCGCGTCAAACGGCCCACGCAGGAAGACCTGGATGTCCTCGGAGATGAGAAGCGCCCAGCTTCCGGGTGTCGCGCCCGAGGCCTGCCGGGCGAAGGAAAGGTCGACCAGTGTCCCCGCCACGGCGTTGTCCGACAGAATCGTCGAAGCCTCCCTCATCTGGATCAGTTCGCCGGGACGGCTGGTCCACCCCGCGAGGGCTTCCCCGAGCCACATCTCCAGTTCCCGGCCCGCGCCGCGGTAGAGGAGGGCGGTCAGCGCATCCCGTTCTCCCACGATGATGCGGACACCCTCGTGGGGAATGATGCGCCACGGGGCCCGGGCCGCGGGGGTCTCCCACGAGGATTGGTGGAACGCGTCCCACACTCCTCCGCGCGCCAGCCAGATCCGCGCCTCGCGATCCACGGCGTCCTCGCGGGTGTTGGCCGAAAACGACCAGGCAACCACAAGCGGGCTCTCGTCCTCTAACGCAAAGAAGGCCAGGTGGCGCTCGTACCGGTTGCCGGCGAGCGAGTCGGGCGGAGCCAGAGCGGGGTCCTCGACGCGCACACTGCCGGGGTTGCCCGGCTCACCGGAACAGGCAACCGCCATCATGAGCGCGACGATGGCGAGAAAGGGGCGCACGAGCTTGACGAAACGCGGTCCCGAGCACCACGTTGCCGCCCGGGACGACGCCAACCTCGCCTCAAGACGCCGTTTCATCCCCTCCTCAGAGCAGATACCCATGGAATACAATCCCGACCTTCCTTTCTACCGACGGCTGCACTGGCAGGTCCTTGCCGCGATGATCCTGGGTTCGCTCGCCGGGGTGACCTTCGGCGAAGCCGGCGCCGAGGCAATCGGCTGGATCGGCGAACTGTTCATGCGACTGCTGCGGATGATCATCGTGCCGCTCGTCCTTACCTCGATCGTCTCCGGGGTGGCGTCGGTGGGCGGAGGCCGTGCCGTCGGCCGCCTGTTCAGCAAGACGCTGGGATACTACGTGGTTTCGAGTTTCCTGGCGGCGACCACGGGGCTCCTCATGGTCAACCTCATCCGGCCCGGAGTTGGGTCCAGCATCGTCGAGGCCTCCAACGATCCTATGATCGTCGACACCCCGGATTCGTTCATCCAGCTGCTCCTCGACATCGTGCCGATCAACTTCGTCGAGGCGGCGGGAACCGGCGACATGCTGGCGATCATCTTCTTCTGCATCGTCTTCGGCGCCGCCATCACGACCCTGCCGGAACGCCCGCGCGTCATCGTCACCGACATCTTCGACGCCTTCTTCAAGGCGATGATGGCACTCACGTCCGGTATCATCAAGTTGCTGCCCATCGGTGTGCTGGCCCTCATCACGAGGATGGTGGGTACGACCGGATTCGACGCCTTCGGAACGCTGGCCAAGTACGTTGCGACGCTCGCCTCGGGGTTGACGATTCACCTCTTCATCACGTTGCCGCTCCTGCTGTACTTCGGAGGACGCCTTGCGTCGGGGCGGCCCATTTCGCCGATCGTGCACTTCCGCAACATGCTCGAACCGCTCCTGGTGGCTTTCTCGACCAGTTCGTCGGGCGCCACGCTTCCGGTGACGATCAAGACCGTACGGGAGAAGGTTGGGGTTTCGAACAAGGTGTCGTCCTTCGTGCTGCCCATGGGAGCCACGGTGAACATGGACGGAACGGCGGTCTTTGAATGCGTTGGGGCGCTCTTCATCGCCCAGGCTCTGGGGGCGGACCTGACCTTCATGACACAGGCCACGGTCGTGCTGACCGCGCTTCTCGCGTCGATCGGCGCGGCCGCGGTGCCTTCGGCCGGCCTCGTCGTCATCTTCATCGTGCTGGAGGCCATCGGGCTTGGCGGGAACGCCAACGCCGCCCTGATCGTGGGAGCCATGCTCGCCATCGACCGCCCGCTGGACATGGCGCGGACGGCGGTCAACGTGTACAGCGATTCGTGCGGCGCCGCCATCATCGCGCGCTCGGAGGGCGAAGAACACGTGGATGCGGCGGTCGCGACCGGATGAAGCCGGCAGGAAGGTTCCGCTAACGGGTCGGCTCTCCCGCGCGCTACGTCGTGCCGGAGGGCCGGCACAGCGGTTCCCGGCCACGGCAGTCCGTCAGCGCCGACTCCGGCACTACCGCCTCCGCCGTCCTCGGCCGCGTGAGCTCCGGGCGCGATTTCCCCGTCCGCTACCCGGGCGGCGGCTCGCTTCCCGGCTCCCGATCGAACCCGTTGGGTCGGCTTCTGCGACAGCCCCTTCGTCGGATGCCGAACGGTCGCCTCGGGAAAGGAGCTGTTTCCTGTAACCTGGTCGGTGGCCCTGGTCGCGCCGGCCGCGCCGCCCGCTGGCGGTGAGGCTTCGGGAGCGGGGTCCACGCTGGCTGGCGGGTCGGCTTCGCGCGCCGGGGTCCCGCCGGCTGGCGCCGCTCTGGTCGCGGCCCGGGTCTGTTTCGGCCGCGGCGGCCTCGACGGGAGCAGCAGCGCCCGCCGGGGGGGGCTCCGTGCTCTCGCCGGCATCGACAGGGGTCGACTCTTCGCTCTCGAGAGCCCGAACCGGCGGCGTCCGCGGCGGAGTGAGTTTCCGGTCCAGCGCGGTGGTGAATGCGCCGATAAGCCGGGTGTTGCTTCCGAAGTCTCCCAGCCGCCTGGAGCGCGACGTCGAACGGAGATCCACGCGAGTCTGCCCTTCCTCGTCGAGCCGGACGTTGATGACTATATCGCTTGCGCGGCGGGAGAAGCGCCCCCGCCTGAGAGCCTGGATGACGCCTACTTCCTCATCCCACCAGCGGGCATGCCAGCGGGGCAGTTCACCGCGAACGAGGTCGAGAGCCGCATCCCATACGCGCGAGAAGGGAATCGCGTAGGTACGGCCCACGAGACGCTGATCGGCGGCGTCGGCCGACGTTCGCGCAGTGGCCGCCACAAGCGCATGCTTGAGACGACCCGAGAAAGATCGTTCCTGGCTCAGCGTCCCCCCCTGGGAAGCCCGATTCGCTGTACAGAGGCAACTCCGAACGCCTTATCTTACGTCGGCGCGCGTACGAATTCCATTCAACCAGCCAATCCCACGGCACTCGACCAACTTAACACGGGACCCATGGCATGAAAGCTGTCATCCCGCTTGCGGGCAAGGGAACGCGGTTGCGTCCCCACACCCATCTCCTGCCCAAAGCCCTGGTGCGGGTGGCCGGGAGACCGGTTCTGGCTCATCTGCTCGACGACCTGGTGCGCTTCGGGGTCACGGAAATGGTGTTCATCGTCGGCCATCTCGACGAACTCATCCGCCGGTACATGGACGAGGCATATCCGGGCCTGCGCGTACACTATGTCGTTCAGGCCGTTCAGGACGGGACTGCAGGGGCGGTCAAGCTGGCGCAGCCGTTTGCGGATGGCGAGCTGTTGATCCTGTTCGCCGATACCCTGTTCGAGGCCGACCTGTCTCCCGCCCGGACGCTCTCAGCGGAATGGGGCGCGGTCATCTGGACGAAGGAGGTCGAAGACTACTGGAAGTACGGCGTGGTCGTAACCGACCCGGACGGAGCGATGACGCGCATCGTCGAGAAGCCGAAGCAGCCCATCTCCCGCCTCGCCAACATCGGCCTCTACTACATCCGCGACCACGCCCCGCTGTTCGAGGGGATCGACCACGTGCTGGCCTCGCCTGCGAGCTCGTCGGGGGAGTACTACCTGACGGACGCCTTCCAGTACATGGTGGACCACGGCGCGCGCATCAGCACGGCGCCGGTGGAGTCGTGGCACGACTGCGGCAGTCCCGAGGGGTTGCTGGCGACCAACCGCCATCTGCTGGAGGCCGGCGCGGCGACCGTCTCGAGCTCCGCTCGTCCAGAGGACTGCTCCCTCATCGAACCGACGCTGGTGGGCGAGGACGTGGTCGCCGAGAGGAGCGTTATCGGTCCCAACGTCACGCTGGAGCGGGGCGCGAGCGTGGTCGGCAGCCGACTGACCAACACCATCGTGGGCGCGGGCGCGCGGGTGGAAGGAGCGCGCCTGGATGGGTCTCTGGTCGGCGCGGGAGCGGTCGTGCGGGGTGTGGAGGGCCGGGTAAACGTATCGGACCACTCGGTGGTCGACGCGACGGGTTCGAACGAAGCCCCCTGACTCCCGGGCAACCGACCGCGGGGCAGGAGCGAGTGGGCTGGTGATCGCTACTCAGACCCCTCTGCACGGTCCCGGCCGATCCTCCCGATCACCTCACGTCCGGCGGGGTCGCGCGCCACCACCAGGTCGGCGGCTACGTCCGGACCGATCCGCGCGCTCCCGTCCGGGGCGCGATGCCCCTCGCCCGCGATCACGTACAGACCCTCCGCGACAACCGTCTCCTGTGCCTGGGTCCCGGCTAGGTCGCCCACCTCCACGATGGTGGGGCCCGAACGCGTCAGGGGGTCGCGGTACTCGATGAGCACGTCGGCGACGACCGGAGACAGTCCGGGCGCGATCAGCGTGCCGCCGGCCAGCAGGAGATCGCTCACCATGCGCCCGTTCGGGGGCAACCGGTCGTACAGGGCGAGGTCGGCCTCCGCGTAGCTGCCGTCCGCGACCGACGCGAGCGCGGACAGGATGCCCACGAAGTTCGCCTTGCGCAGGTGCTGCTTCTGCGGATCGTCGCGCCATCCTCCCGATTCGATCAGGATGGTGCTCGCGCCCCACGCTCCCATGAGGTCGCCGAAGGCCCGCGGGTTGAAGGCGTCATCGTAGCGGGTGACATGCCCGCCCACCAGCGGCTCGACCGCCCTGGCCACCACCCCGCACACCCGCATTGCCGCACGCCGGCCCTCCGTGACCTCCCCTTCGGCGTTGTGGGCCGGCGCCAGGAGCGCGATGGCCGCCATGCGGCCGGAGTCCCCGACGCGAAAGCGCGTGCTCTGGTCGTGCAGGTTGAATCCGAAATCGGGCCGTACGCGGTCGTGCACGGCCTTGAGCGCGCGCCCTTCCGGGGTGGCGAGGCGCCGGGCGTCCCGGTTCACGTCGATGCCGGCCGCGTTGTGGCGCTGAAAGCGGGCTGCGCCGTCGGGGTTGAGCATGGGAACGAAGTGCAGGCTCAGCCGGCGGGAAAGCGCCCGTACCAGGGCGTGCTCCGGGTGCCGGGCCAGAAACGAGAAGATGTCGGCCAGCGCCATGGTCGCCGTGCTCTCGTCGCCGTGCATCTGCGACCACGCCAGCACCGCCACCTCGCCCTCGCCGAACGACACCACGCGCAGCGGCCGCCCCTCGGCGCTTTCGCCGACTCTCTCGCACGCCAGCGCCGCGCTGCCGTCGAGGATGGGCCCCAGGAGGTCCCAGTAAGCCTTCGCGCTGAAGCGCCGCCGTTCGAGCCCGCTCACGCGCACGAGGTCATGGAGAGCGAGCAGCTCGGAAGTGAGTTCCGGCACCGGGGTGAGCTCTTCGAAATCGGTTCTCAATAGAGGAGATACCGCTCTCGAACCCTGAGGAAGCCGTTCAGGTCCGGCTCCCATCCGGCAAGCACATCCGCCGGCGAGGCGCCTGCGTCGATCGCCGATCGCAGCCCGTCGGTGCCGGCCAGCCGGTCGATGGCGGCCTCCCGCCACTCCCATCGGTTGCCCGAGAGAGCGCGAGCTTCGATGAGAGCCGCCACGGCGGCCTCGGTCGGGTCGTACCCGGCACCGGTGGCGACCAGCCGCACGCCCCCCACCTCGACTCCGCCGTGCTTGCCGTCCCCCGGGTTCTCCGGGACAAAGCGCGCCGGCTCGAAGCGCACCCCAGCGATGCCGTAGTCGTTCAGGCTCGCGGCCAGCGCCTCCCCGTCCAGCCAGGGCGCCCCGATCTGCTGAAAGGCAATGGGCGTGCCCCGGCCCACGGACAGGTTGGTCCCCTCGAACAGGCAGGTGCCCGGATAGTGACGGGCGCTCTCCACCGACGGCATGTTCGGCGAAGGCGGCACCCAGGGAAGCCCGGTGTCCGGGAACCCGTCACTCCGGCTCCATCCCCCGAGCGGCGCGACCCGGAGCTCCGCGTCCACTCCGAACTCGGCCCGGAAGAGTAGCGCGAGCTCGCCCGGAGTCATCCCATGACGCATGGGGATGGGGTACATGCCCACGAAGGAGGCGAATGCGGGATCCAGCACGTTCCCCTGCACCTCCACGCCCCCGATCGGGTTGGGCCGGTCCAGCACCACGAAGGGGATGCCGGCCTCTCCGGCCGCCTCCATCGCCAGCGCCATCGTGTAGACGTAGGTGTAGTACCGCGCGCCGATGTCCTGGATGTCGAAGAGGAGCACCTCGACGCCTTCGAGCATCTCCGGGGTCGGCTTGCGGATCGATCCGTAGAGCGAATGGACCGGGAGCCCGGTGCGCGGATCCATGCCGCTGTCGACGAGTTCGCCGGCTTCGGCTTCGCCGCGGATGCCGTGCTCCGGAGAATAGAGCGCGACCAGTTCCACGCGTTCGTCCTGGTGCAGAAGGTCGATGGTGGAGACGCCCCGGCTGTCGATCCCGGTGTGGTTGGTCACGAGCCCGGCGCGGAGGCCCTCCACCAGGTGGATCGAGTCCGCGAGCAGGATTTCGATGCCGGGGCGGGTATCGACGGCCGCCGGTGCGGCCACAGCGAAGGACGCCCCCGTGTCCGGCGCGCTCCAGCTCCGAACGGCCAGAGTCGCGACCAGAAGGACGACGCCTGCCGCCACGAGACCTGCGGCGATGCGCGATTGTCGGATTCCTGCGGAAACCATTACCTTGCGCCAGTCCTCGATTCCAGCAGTCCATGGATGGCCAGCGGGCTGTCAACTTCGTCCGGGGAGAAGAAGTCGTCAACCGGTGCTTGCACTGAATAGTCGGGCGACGTCCGGTTCGAACCGCGCGGCGCTCCTTCGTACGACGGGCCTCGCCTCCCTGCTGGCGCTCGTTCCGATCGTTGTCTCCTGCAGCACCGTCCGTCCGTCGGGTCGCGCGCCGGTAGAACCGCCCGCATCCACGGAAGCCGCGGACCGCGACGCCCCGCCTCCGACCGGTAGTCCGGCTTCCCCGCGGGCTGATCAGGCGACTC
This sequence comes from Longimicrobiales bacterium, assembly GCA_965208255.1. Lineage (GTDB taxonomy): Bacteria > Gemmatimonadota > Gemmatimonadetes > Longimicrobiales > Gaopeijiaceae > BD2-11. Next base: position 3,441,067 of record OZ242324.1, on the reverse strand, counting down.
CGGATCCCGCGCCCGCAGGTTCCGCGGATCGGGCTCCCGTGTCTGCGGCTCCGTCTCCGCCAGGCGCCGCGCGGGCCTCCGCCGAAGCGGACCTTTCCGCAGCATCCGCCTCCGGGGCAGCTGGCATCTGGGCGTCTTCGGTCCTGGAGTCGATGACCCTCGAGGAGAAGGCCGGCCAGCTGCTGATGCCGTGGATGCTCGGCGACTTCGCGCCTGCGGGCTCCGAGGACTTCGAGAGCATCGCGGAGGCCGTCCGCGATGACGGGGTCGGGGGGGTGATCGTGTCGGTGGGCTCTCCATCGGAGGTGGCCGCCAAGATCAACAACCTGCAGGCGCTGGCGAAGTACCCGCTGCTGGTGGGATCGGATCTGGAGAGCGGGGCCGGATACCGCATGCGCGGCGCTGTCTACCTGCCCAACGACATCGAGCTCGGGGGCGCCACCCTGTTCCCGTCGCTTATGGCGGTGGGTGCAACGGGCGACGAGCGCTTGGCCCGGGAGATGGGCCGCATCACCGCCGTCGAAGCGCGCGCGGTGGGCGTCCATCTTCCCTTCGCGCCGGTGCTGGACGTCAACAACAACCCGGACAACCCCGTCATCGCCACCCGCTCCTTCGGCGAGGACCCCGCCGAGGTGGCACGGCTCGGCGCCGCGTTCGTGCGCGGGCTCCAGGAGCACGGCGCGGTCGCGACCGGCAAGCACTTCCCGGGCCACGGCGACACAGGGGTCGATTCCCATGTGGCCCTCCCGGTCATCCGCGTTGACCGCGAGCGCCTGGACCGGATCGAGCTGCGGCCCTTCCGCGAGGCGGTCGCCGCCGGCATGGGCGCCGTCATGAGCGCGCACGTGTCCATCCCCTCCGTCACCGGTTCCGCCTCGATGCCCAGCACCCTGTCGCCCGCGGTCCTCTCCGATCTGCTGCGCGGCGAGATGGGATTCGAGGGCCTCATCGTGACCGACGCCATGAACATGGCCGCGATCACGCGTCGCTTCGGAGCGCGCGACGCCATCGTGCGGGCGCTCGAGGCCGGCGCCGACATCCTCCTCATGCCCGAGAACCCGCGCCAGGCGCGCGAGAGCCTGGTCGCCGCCGTTCGTTCCGGCCGCGTCAGCGAAGCCCGCCTCGACCGCTCGGTGGCCCGGATCCTGGCTCTGAAGGAACGCATGGGGCTGGATCGCGAGCGCTACACGGACATTTCCCGGATTCACCGCCAGGTCGGGATTCCCGAGCATCTCGAGCGGGCGAGTGAAATCGCCGAGGCCTCCATCACGCTGCTGCGCAACGAACGCAACCTGCTCTCCCTGCGCGGAACCCGCACCGCAAACGTGCTTTCCGTCACATACCGCAACCGGAGCAACCTGCTCGCCGGACGATACTTTGACCCGCGCGTGCGCGAGACCTACCGCCGGCTCCGCACCGAGTCCGTCCACTCCGATACCGACGACAGCGAGTACGAGCGACTGCTCGCGCGCGCCGCTCGCGCCGACCTGGTCATCGTGTCCGCCTACATACTCGCGGCCCGCACCGACGACAGGCCGAACGTGCCCGAGCCCCTGTCCGAATTCGTCCAGGCCCTGGCCGAGAGGCGCGTGCCGCACATCGTCATCTCCTTCGGCAATCCCTATCTGCTCTCCGACATCCCCGAAGCCCAGGCCTACATGCTGGCCTGGAGCGCATCGGAGGTCAGCCAGCTCGCCGCCGCGCGGGCGCTCTTAGGCGAAATCCCCATCCGCGGGCGCACGCCCACGCGCCTGCCTCCCCTCTTCGACATCGGAGACGGGATCCAGCTGCCCGTCCGGGGCCGGTAAGCGGACGTGAGGCGCACCAGGCGGGTTCGTCCCGCAGGGCCGTCTCCAGGGCGGGTCGGGATGGCCGTCCGGTGGCCGAGGCCGGTCGCGTTGCTCCTCCTGTTTGCCGTCTCGGCAGCCTGCAATGGCCCGGCTCAGGATGCCAGCGTGCCTGAGGGGGCCTCCGAGCCTGCCTACTACGATGAACTCGATGGCCGGGCGAGTACATGGGTGGATGAGACGCTCGCATCGCTGTCTCTGCGCGAGCGCATCGCGCAGCTCGTGGTTCCCTGGATTCCGGGCGCGTACGCCTCGTCGAGTGATGCGAGCTTCCGCACCCTGGAGCGATGGGTGGCGGAGGAGGGCATCGGAGGGGTCGTCATCTCCATCGGCTCGCCCCACTCCTACGCCTCGCTGCTGAACCGCCTCCAGAACGCCGCCCGCGTCCCGCTGCTGGTCACCGCGGACTTCGAGAACGGGGGTCCCGGGATGCGCGTCAACCACTCCTACGCGCTGCCCACGCTGCTCCCGCAGGGCGGAGGCACCAGCTTTCCGCCGACGATGGCCTTCGGCGCCATCGGCGACCCGGCGTTCGCCCACGAGTACGGGCGCATCACGGCGGTCGAGGCGCGGGCGCTCGGCGTTCACCTGAACTTCGCCCCGGTCCTCGACGTCAACTCCAATCCCGACAACCCCATCATCAACACCCGTGCCTTCGGAGAGGACCCGGAGGCGGTGGCTCGGCTCGGGACGGCCTACATCGAGGGCGCGCGCGCAGGGGGCGTGCTCACCACGGCCAAGCATTTTCCGGGTCACGGCGACACCCGCACCGACTCGCACATCGAGCTCCCGGTGGTGACCGCGGACAAGGAGCGCCTGGACGTGATGGAGCTGGTGCCGTTCCGGCAGGCCGTGGACGCCGGGGTGGACGCGGTGATGACCGCACACGTCGCGGTGCCCGCCATCCTCGGAGACGACGTGCCGGCGACGCTTTCCCCCTACTTTCTCACCGGGCTCCTGCGCGAGGAGATGGAATTCGATGGCCTGATCTTCACGGATGCCCTGAGGATGGGCGCCATCTCGCGCGGATACGGCGCGGGAGAGGCGGCGGTGCTGGCGCTGGAAGCGGGCTCGGACGTGCTGCTTGCGCCGGAGGACGTGGTCGAGGCGATCGATGCGGTGGAGGTCGCCGTGCGCACCGGGCGGGTGGCGCGCGAACGCATCGACCGGTCGGTGCGGCGGCTGCTGGCCGCGAAGGCGCGCGTGGGGCTCCACGATCGCCGCACCGTCGACCTGACGGCCGTGGCCGAGCTGGCGGGTTCGGGCGACCACCTGGTCTTTGCCGACCTCGCCGCCGAGCGTTCGGTCACGCTGGTGCGCGACCGCGACGGCCTGGTCCCGCTCCCCGCCGCCGCCCGCGGCCGGGTAGTGAGCGTCACCTACGCCCGCGACCAGGACCTGGTGGCGGGCCGCGAGTTCGACCGGGTGGCCGCGCATTTCGTGGACGCCCTCCTGACCCGCCGCCTCGACGAGGGATCGGATCCGGCGGCCTACCAGTCGGTGCGGGCCGCCGCGCAGAACGCGGACCTGGTGCTCCTGAACGTTTACGTGCCGCCGTTCGCCGGAGCGGGCTCGGTGGCGGTCCCGGATGCGCTGCGCGAGATGGTGCGCGAGCTGTCCGGGCGCGGCGCTGTGGTGGTCTCCTCCTTCGGCAATCCCTATTCGCTGAGCGCCTTCGAGGACCTGGGCAGCTACCTGATCGCGTGGGGCAGCCACGAGGTCTCGCAGCGCGCCGGCGCCTTTGCGCTCATGGGGGCCGCGGAGATTTCCGGGACGCTTCCCATCAGCATTCCACCGGATCACGCGGCAGGCGATGGGCTGCGCAGGGAGGCGCTTCCCGAGGCGGCGACGGTCCGCGAGTCGTTGATGGCCGTGCCTTCGTGGGTCGTGCAGCCGCTCGAATTCGTGACCGCCGCGCGCGCCGCGGATGAGGGCCAGGAGGCGCAGGGGCAGATCTCCCCGCTCGAAGGTGATCCCGCGGCCGCGGGGATGTCGGAGGCCGTGCTGCAGGCGCTCGACCGCCGCATCCTCGAGGCCATCGCCGACTCGGCCAGTCCGGGCGCGGCGCTCGCGGTGGTGCGCCACGGCCAGCTGGTGCGCCTGCGCGGCTACGGCCGCCTGGACTGGGATCCCGCATCCGCCCCCGCCACCCCCTCCTCCATCTACGACATGGCGTCGGTCACCAAAGTGATGGCCACGACCACCGCCGCGATGATCCTGATCGACGAGGGCCGCCTCGACCTCGACGCCCCCGTGGTCCGCCACCTCCCGTGGTGGTCGGAGGGCGACCCGCGCAAGGAGGCGGTCACCGTGCGCCAGCTGCTGCTGCACCGAGGTGGCCTGCCTCCCTTCCGCCGCTTCTTCCTGGAGATGGCGGGCGTCGAGGCGTTCCAGCAGGCCATCGCCGAGCTGCCCCTCGACTACGCGCCCGGCGACAGCACGGTGTATTCGGACATCGGCATGATGACGGTGGCCTGGGCGGTCGAGGAGATCACCGGCCAGCCGCTGGACGATTTCCTGGCCGCGCGCGTCTGGGGGCCGCTCGGGATGCAGGACACCGGCTTCCGCCCCGACTCCGCGCTTCACGGGCGCGTGGCCCCCACCGAGATCGACGCGGACTACAGGGGCGTCCACGTGCGCGGCGTGGTCCACGACGAGAACGCCTGGGCAGTCGGGGGCGTGGCCGGACACGCCGGCCTCTTCTCCTCGGCGCGTGACATCGCCGTGTTCGCCGCCATGATGCTGGACGGAGGCCGCGCGGGGGCCTGCGACGGCACGCCGGGTACGCCCTGCAGCGCGCCCCGGGCGGAGGCGGTGCGCATCGTGGAGTCCGCCACATTGGGCGGATTCACCCGCCGCCACGACGCCAGCGCGAGCCGCGCCACCGGCTGGGACACCCCCTCCGGCAACTCGTCGGCCGGGCGGTTCTTCACCGGGCGCGCCTTCGGCCACACCGGCTTCACCGGGCCCTCGGTGTGGATCGACCCCGAGCTCGACCTGGCCGTGGTGCTGCTCCTGAACCGGGTCAACCCGACCCGCGAGAACACCCGGCACGTGCCGCTGCGGCGGGAGGTGCACGACCTCGCCGCCCAGGCGGTGACAGACCGGGAAATCGAGCCGCGGCCGCCGTCGTGATCCTTCCCGACGGGCTCATTGTCGGTCGCTGCGGTGTCCGCCTGACGGCCTCGCCAGCCTGGATCCGGCAGCGGCGCGCGGCTGGCACCCGGCGGGCATCCCGCCCATGAGCGGCTTCGGCGGCGTCGACCTGACCGTACTGGTGGCCTATCTGGCTGCCACGACGGCGTGGGGCGCCTGGCTGGGCCGCCGCCAGCGGGGCGGGGCGGACTACTTCCTGGGGAACCGCAGGCTGCCTTGGGGGGCGGTGCTCCTGTCGGTGGTGGCCACCGAGACCAGCACGCTGACGTTCCTGTCGATCCCCGGGGTCGCGTACCTGGGCACGCTGGGCTTCCTGCAGCTCACCTTCGGATACCTGGCCGGCCGGTTGGTGGTCGCCTCCCTGCTGCTGCCCGCGTATTACCGCGGCGACCTCAAGACCGCCTACGCCCTCCTGGGCGCCCGCTTCGGCAGCGGCGTGCGGCGCCTCACCTCGGCGATCTTCATGGTGACCCGGCTCCTCGCCGACTCCGTGCGCCTCTTCGCCACCGCCATCCCGCTCGCGCTGGTCACCGGCTGGCCCTACCCGCTCTCCATCCTGGTCATCGGCGCCCTCACGGTGGTCTACACCTACTTCGGCGGCATCAAGGCGGTCGTCTGGGTGGATGCCGTGCAGATGGCGCTCTACCTGCTGGGCGCGGCCATCGCGGTCGTGGTCCTGCAGGGGCTTGTCGATGGGGGATGGGGGGCGATCCTGGCGCAGGCGGGAGAGGCCGGGAAGCTCCGCATCGTGGACCTGTCCTTCGACTTCTCGGTGCCGTATACGCTGTGGGCGGGGTTGCTGGGGGGCGGTTTTCTGGCGATGGCCTCCCACGGCACCGACCAGCTCATCGTCCAGCGGCTGCTCACCTGCAAGGACCTGGCGGCCAGCCGCAGGGCGCTCATCGGGAGCGGTGTTGCGGTGGTGGGCCAGTTCGCCGTCTTCCTGCTGGTGGGACTCGGCCTTTGGGCCTTCTACGAGAACCGCGCCTTCGACGCCTCCGACGAGATCTTCGCGCGCTTCATCGTCGAGGAGCTGCCTCCCGGCGTCACCGGGCTTCTGATCGCGGGCGTGTTCGCGGCGGCGATGTCGTCGCTCTCCTCCTCCATCAACTCGCTCGCGTCCTCCTCCGCCTATGACTTCTGGGCTCCCGCCCGCGGGATCGACGACGACGCGCGCATTCTGCGGGCCGGCAAGCTCTTCACCCTGATGTGGGCCGGGCTGCTGGTCGGGGGCGCGATCCTCTTCATCCCGCTGAGCGCGGGCACCAGCGCGGTGGAGGTCGCCCTCGCGGTCGCCTCGCTGGTCTACGGCGGGCTGCTGGGCGCCTTCGCCCTGGGCGTGCTGTCGCGGCGCGCCACCGCGCGGGGAACCGGGGTGGGGATGGTGGCCGGGATCGGCGTGGTCACCTGCATCTGGATTTTCTTCCCCGACAAGGTGGCGTGGCCCTGGTTCGTGCTCATCGGGACGGCGATCACCGTGGTGGTGGGGATGGTGCTGGGGGCGGCGCGGTCGACGGCTCCTGCGGAACGCCACTGATGGGTACGTCGACCGCTCCGAGTGCGCCTGATGCACCTCGGTCGACTGCTTCACGGCCGCGCCCGCCGCGCGCGGATGTGAAGCGAGTCCCGGTCACCCCCTCGCCCGTGACCCGATCCTGCGTCGCGGGCGTCGACGGGGGCGGCACCCGCACCCGCGCCCTGCTGGTCACCCGCGACGGCACGACCGTCGGCCGGGCGGAAGGCCCCGCCGCCCTGGTGCGCCCCCACCGCCCCGCCGCCGCGGCCCGCGTGGTCGCCGCGACCGTACGCCGCGCCGCCGCCGCGGCCGGGGTGGCCCTCCCGCTCCCGGCCCTGTGGGCGGGGCTGGCCGGCGCCGGGCGGGCGCGTGCAGGCCGCGACGTGGAGGCGGCCCTGCGCGAGGAGGGGATCGCACACGCGGTGCGGGTCGGCACCGACGTGGAGGCGGCCTTCCATGACGCCTTCGGCGCCGGCCCGGGCATCGTGGTGGTGGCCGGCACCGGCTCGGTCGTGCTGGGGGTGGGGGAGGACGGCCGCCGCCTCCAGGTCGGCGGGTGGGGCGGGGTGATGGGCGACGAAGGGAGCGGCTACCACATCGGCCTGTCGGCCCTACGGGCCATCGCGTGGGCCGCCGACGGTCGCGCCTCCCCGACCGCCCTCACCGCCGCGGTCCTCGACCACTCGGCCCTCGCCCGCCCACGCGACCTGCCCGCTTGGGCGGAATCCGCCACCAAGGCCGACATCGCCGCCCTCGCGCCCCTCGCGATCCGCACCGCCCGCTCAGGGGACACCGCCGCCGACACCGTGGTCCGGCGCGCCCTGGATGCCCTCGGCGATCAACTATCCGCCGCCATCCGTGATCTCTTTTCGTCCGCGTCCGACCACCCGCCCCACGTCGCCCTCACCGGCGGCCTCATCGCCCCGGACGGCCCCCTGCGCGCCGACCTGGAGCACCTGGTCGCCTCAGCCGGCGGCCGTCTGCTCCCGCGCGCCGTCGCTCCCGAGCGCGGCGCAGCCCGCTTGGCCCTGACCCTCCTGGACTGACCACCGGTCGGCGCACCCTGTCGTCTGCCATTTTGGCAGACTTGTCTCAAAGAGTTCTGCCATTTTGGCATGCTCGCATGCCCGCAAACCGGTGTCGTCAGACATTTTGGCAGACTTCCAACTGGCACGCTCCCTGCCCCTGGCGAGACCGAACGCGTTCCCCGGATTCAAGCTTCACGGGACCGAAAGACGCGTTCATCAGTCATCAACCAGACCCAATGGAGGAAACATGACGACCATCGCCAGGCATCGTCCGCTCTCGCCCACACAGATGTTCAGGGCTTTCAACTCCGTCTTTCCGAGCGGCCCGGCCTTCCCCTTCGGAGCCTTCATCAACACGGACTGGGTTCCGCCGGTGAACGTCGCGGAGACGGCGGACTCGATCCTCGTGACCGCGGAACTCCCGGGCGTGTCGCCCGACGACGTCGAGATCCAGGTCGAGGAGAACGTGCTGACCATCCGTGGCGAGAAGCGTGATGAGCGCCAGGCGGAGGACGCCGAGCGCCACATGCACATCTCCGAGCGGATCATGGGCAGCTTCAGCCGCTCCTTCACGCTGCCGCGCAAGGCGGACGTCGAGCGCATCGCCGCCGAGTTCGGCGACGGCGTGCTGAAGGTGGATGTCCCCAAGGCGCCGGAGACCCGCGCCCGCAGGATCGAGGTGAGGGCGCGCGCCTAGCGGTCGACCCCGGGTGAAGGCCGCGCCTGACCGGCCTGTCCCACGGTGAACGCCGCGCCTGGCCGTGGCGCCGTCACACGGATGGACCCAATCGGACCCGGTTTCCCGCCGGGTCCGATTTTCCTGCACTCGATTCGCCCCGGACGCCCGGTTTGATGGCATCCCGGGGGATGCTAACTTGGAGGCGAGTGTTTCTCGGATTTGCCGGCGCGAAAGTGCCCGCCCTCGATCCCGGGTTTCCCGGCGCCCCTCACCCACACCCGATTCGCGCATGACCCACGCCAGTACCCGGCCCCCTCCGGGATCGCGCGTCTTCAGCGGAATGCAGCCCAGCGGCGAAGCCCACCTCGGTAACTACCTGGGTGCGCTGCGCCAGTGGGCCGCCATGCAGGAAGACTACGACTGCATCTACTGCATCGTGGACCAGCACGCCATCACGGGCCCCTACGAGCCCGGGGCGCTCCCCGGGGCGGTCTTCGATCTCGCGATCAGCTTTCTCGCCTCGGGCCTCGATCCCGAGCGCTCCATCATCTTCGTGCAGTCCGATGTCCCCGAGCACACCGAACTGAGCTGGCTCTTCAACTCGGTGGCCCCCATCGGCGACCTGGAGCGCATGATCCAGTTCAAGGAGAAATCCGAGCGCATGGAGTCGGTGCCGGTGGGGCTCCTCAACTACCCGGTGCTGCAGGCCGCCGACATCCTCCTCTACCGCGCCGACGTGGTGCCCGTGGGGGAAGACCAGCGCCAGCACCTCGAGCTGACCCGGGATATCGCGCGCAAGTGGAACGCCCGCTTCGGCAAGTATCTGCCGGAGCCCCAGCCCTACATTCCTCGCGCGGGCCGGATCGTGGGACTGGATGGCCGCTCCAAGATGAGCAAGTCGCTCGGCAACACCGTGGGCATCCTCGACGAACCCGACGAGATCCGCAGGCGCGTGCGCAGCGCGGTGACCGATCCGGCGCGCATCCGCAGGACCGACCCCGGGCGCCCGGAGGTCTGCAACGTCTATTCGCTCCATGAACAGTTCGCGGACCAGGCGCGGCTCGACGACATCGCCCACCAGTGCCGCACCGCCGAGCGCGGGTGCGTCCAGTGCAAGGGCATGCTCGCCGATGAAATCGACGAAGCCTTCGCGCCCATGCGGGAGGTGGCCGCGCACTATCGCGCGCATCCGGAGGAGGTGCTCCGGATTCTGGATGAAGGAGCGGGGAAGGCTTCGGCCATCGCCCGCGAGACCATGGCGGAGGTACGGGCGCGCATGGGCCTCGACTGGAAACGCAACGCCCGAGTATTGACGGAGGAAGCGGAGTCATGAACCTGTCCGGAGTCTTCATCCCCGCGGTTACGCCTTTCGATCCCGTGACCGGAGACGTGGACATCGTCGCGATGCGCGCCAACCTGAGGAGCTGGTTGGCGCATCCGGTGCACGGAATCGTCATCGCCGGATCGACCGGAGAAGCGGTGCTGCTCAGCCGCGAGGAGCGCAGAAGCCTCATCGAGGCCACCGCCGACGTCATGACCGACGACCGCCTGCTGATCGCCGGAACCGGAGTGGAGTCCACGCGCGGCACCATCGGGCTCGGCCGGGAAGCCGCCGCTGCCGGCGCCGATGCCGTGCTGGTGCAGCCGCCGGCCTACTACCTGGGCGCCATGACCCCGGAGGCGGTGCGCGACCACTACACCGCGGTGGCGGACGCCTCCCCGGTTCCGGTCCTCATCTACCAGGCGCCGCTGCGCTTCAGCACCCTCGATTTCCCGTCCGGGCTGGTGGCCGAACTCTCCCGCCATCCCAACATCGTCGGCATCAAGGATTCCCGCGGCAGCCTGGAGAAGGTCGCCGAGCTGCTGGACTGCACGAAGCGGGACTTCGCGGTGATCGTGGGCAACGGCGCGGGGCTGTATGCCGCCCTGGAGCTGGGCGCGGCGGGCGGAATCCTGGGTGTCGCCAACCTCGCCCCCGCCGAAAGCGCCGGGATCTTCCAGCGCTTTGCGGAGGGCCGCACCAGCGAGGCCGGCCGCCTTCAGGAGCAGGTGGCGCCCGTCCACAAGAAGCTGGTGGCGGGATTCGGCGTGCCGGGGGTGAAGGCCGCGATGGATCTGCTGGGGGGACATGGCGGGTCGCCCCGCCCGCCGCTCAGGCCGCTCCCGGTGGGGAAGGGCGGGGAGGTTGAGGCGGTGCTGCGTCGGGCCGGGCTGCTCAAGCCGGAGGGCGCGCTCTCCGGGTCCGCCTCCGCATGAGATCGGGCGCGAGCCGCTCTACCTCGCACGCGCCGGGAGTTTGACCGTGTCGACGAACGCTGCCCGAGGCCGCTGCACGGTCGTAGTCGGCTGCCAGTGGGGGGACGAGGGCAAGGGCAAGATCGTCGACGTGCTGGCGGAGGCGGCCGACATCGTCGCCCGCTACCAGGGCGGCGCCAACGCCGGCCATACGGTCCATGTGCACGGGGACGAGTTCATCCTGCACCAGATTCCCTCGGGCATCCTCCATCCCGGCAAGCGCTGCCTGCTCGGCAACGGCGTGGTCCTCGATCTGCCGAAGTTCTTCGCGGAATACGATGCCCTGACGGCGCGCGGCATCGAGCTTGAGGGGCGGATCGGCATCAGCCAGCGCGCCCACCTGCTGCTGCCCTACCACCGGGCGCTCGACCACGCCGCCGAAGTGCGCGCCCGCGAGAAGATCGGCACCACCGGGCAGGGAATCGGTCCGGCGTACGTGTCCAAGTCCGGGCGGCGCGGGGTGCGCGTCACCGACCTGGGCAACGCCTCGCGCCTGGAGCGCCTCGTGGAGCGGGCCATGGGGGATGCCTTGGCGGAGCTGGAGGTGAGCCGGTTCGCGGCCACGGAGCTCGAGACCCGGGTGTGGGCGGCGCTCGCACTGGCGGGCCGCACCCTCCCGCTGGCCACCGACACCGGCCTCGAGATCGTGCAGGCGCTCGCGGCCGGGCGCTCGGTGCTGATGGAGGGGGCGCAGGGGACGGCCCTCGACCTCGACCACGGCACCTATCCCTTCGTGACCTCCTCCAACACCACCGCGGCCGCGGCCGCCACCGGGCTGGGGGTCGGCCCGACCGCCATCAGCGCGGTGCTGGGCGTGGTCAAGGCGTACACGACGCGGGTGGGCAACGGCCCCCTGCCGACCGAGTTCGAGGAGGAGATGGGCGAGCGCGTGCGGGAGCTGGGCGGCGAGTTCGGCGCGACCACCGGACGCCCGCGCCGCTGCGGCTGGTTCGACGCGGTGCAGGCGCGCTACGCCGCGCGCGTGAACGGGCTCACCAGCCTGGCGGTGACCAAGCTGGACGTGCTGGACTCCCTGGACGAGATCCAGATCGCCACCGCCTACCGCATCGACGGCGAGACCGCCACCGAGTTCCCCGCCGACACATGGTCGCTCTCCCGGGTGGAGCCCGTGCTGGAGCGCCATCCCGGCTGGCGGATGCCCACCACGGAGTGCCGCGACATCGCCGACCTCCCGGGTGAGGCGCGCAGCTACCTCGACCGCCTGCAGGAGCTGACCGGGGTGCCCATCGAGATCGTCTCGGTGGGATCCAGGCGCGAACAGATCATCCACGTCTAGCGATCATGTTCGATCGCCTCGGCAGCAGGCTCGACAAGGCGCTGGGACGCTTTCGCCAGCGCGGCATCCTCACCGAGCCCATGATCCGCAAGGGGCTGCGCGAGGTGCGGCGCGCCCTGCTCGAAGCGGACGTCAACTTCAAGGTCACCCGCGACTTCCTGAAGCGGGTGGAGAAGCGGGCGGTGGGCGAAGGCGTCATCCGCTCCATCTCGCCCGGACAGCAGGTCGTCAAGATCGTGCACGACGAGCTGGCGTCGCTCATGGGCGAGGACGTGGCCGAGCTGACCTGGGCGCGCAAGCCGCCCACCGTGATCCTCATGGCCGGCCTGCAGGGCTCCGGGAAAACCACCACCGCGGTGAAGCTGGCGTGCCTGATCGCGCGCGAGGGACGCCGTCCGATGCTCGCCGGCTGCGACGTGTACCGCCCGGCGGCGGGCGAGCAGCTGCGTACATTAAGCGAACGCGGGGGCCTGCCCGTGCACGCGGGCGCGCGCGAGGACGATGCCGTCAAGGTGGCGCGGGCCGCCCTCGACGAGGCGCGTGCCCGCAACTGCGACGTGGTCGTGGTCGATACCGCGGGCCGCCTCCAGATCGACGAGCCCATGATGGCCGAACTCGAGCGCCTGCGGACGGAGCTGGCCGCGACCGAGGTGCTGCTGGTGGCGGACGCCATGACCGGGCAGGAGGCCGTCAACATCGCGCAGGGCTTCGACCGGGCGCTGGGCCTCACCGGCGTCGTGCTCACCAAGCTGGACGGGGACGCGCGCGGCGGAGCGGCGCTCTCGATCCGCGGGGTCACCGGCAGGCCCATCAAGTTCGTGGGGGTGGGCGAGGGGCTGGACGATCTGGAGCGGGTCGACCCCCGCCGGCTGGCGGGACGCATCCTGCAGATGGGCGACGTGGTGGGGCTGGTGGAGAGGGCCCAGCGCTCCATCGACGTCGAGGCCCAGGCCAAGATCGAGGAAAACGTCCTGCGCAAGGGACGCTTCACCCTCGAGGATTTCCTGACGGCGCTCCGCCAGGTGCAGGCCATGGGTCCGCTGGAGCAGCTCATGAAGATGATCCCCGGCATGAAGCGCAAACTGCCGATGGGCAACGTCGATCCGAAGAAGATCCGGCATGTCGAGGCCATCATCCTCTCGATGACTCCCACGGAGCGGCGCGAACCGCGCCTGCTCAACCGCTCGCGCCGTATTCGCATCGCCCGCGGGAGCGGCCGGCCGGTGTCGGAGGTCAACCGGCTGTTGAAGCAGTTCAAGGAAATGAAGAAGTTGATGAAGCAGATGCGGGGGATGGCGCCTCCGCTGAACCAGGTGCGCTGACCGTCCGGAAGAGCCGGCGGCAAGGCACGAAACCGAGGAGACACATGGCGGTACGAATTCGACTTCGCAGAATGGGCCGGAAGAAGGCTCCCCACTACCGGGTGGTGGTGGCGGACGGCGACTCGCCGCGGGACGGGCGCTTCGTCGAGACCATCGGCTACTACAAGCCACTTTCCACGCCCGCCCGCGTGGTCGTCGATCTGGAGCGCGCGGACTACTGGCTGGGCCGTGGCGCGCAGCCCTCGAACACCGTCAGATCGCTGCTGAACAAGGCGCGCAAGGGCGGGGACGAGAGCGTGGCCGTGGGTGAGGTGGATGCGGCCGCCGAGAAGGCGCGCCGCTCGGAGCAGTTGACGAAGCGGCGTCAGGCCGAAGCGGAGGCGCAGGCAGGGCCCGAAGCCCAGGCTGGCGACGACGCCGGGGCATCTGCGTAGTCCCGGGGTCCCGAATGGACTCCGCCCCTCCTTCGCACCTGGTCGTCGGGCACTTCAACAAAGCCCACGGCACCAGGGGCGAGCTCTTTGTGTGGCCGCTGACGGCGGATCCGGATGAAGCGTTCGCCGCCGGGGCGGAGCTCTATCTGGCGGACGAGTCCGGGGAGAAACCGGATGCCGCGGGCGCCGCGGTGCGCGTGCGCGCGGTCCGTCCCTTCAAGCGCGGCTTTCTGATCAGGCTGGAGGGCATCGATTCGCGGGACCAGGCCGAGTGGCTGGCGGGCCGCTACGTGCTGCGGCCACTTGCCGAGTTGCGGCCGCTCGGGGAAGGCGAGGTCTTCTACCACGACCTCCTGGGCATGCGCGTGCAGTCCGCGGACGGGGAGCCGATCGGCGAGATCGCGGAGGTCTACGAGCTGAGCCCGGTGCATCTGCTCCAGGTGGCGCGTGAGTCGGGCACTGTGCTGATCCCGTTCGCGCGCGACATGGTGCGCCAGCTGGACCGCGAGGGGAGGCGGCTGGTGATGGATCTGCCCGACGGCCTGCTGGATCTCTGAAGGCGGGCGGGCGGTGACGTCGGATGCAGGTGCCCTCGCGCAGGCCGACCCTCCCATGCGGCTGACCTTCGTAACCATCTTCCCGGAATTCTTCGAAGTTCCACTGGCCACCAGCATCCCGGGCCGGGCCGCGCGCCACGGCCTGGTTCGCTACCGGGTCGTCGACCTGCGCGACTTCACCCGCGACCGGCACCGCACCGTGGACGACGCGCCCTACGGGGGCGGCGGCGGCATGGTCATGAAGCCGGAGCCGTTCTTCGAGGCGGTGGACTCCCTCGACGGGGCCGGACGGGTGGTGCTGCTTTCCCCGCGGGGCCGGCTCTTCACGCACCGCGATGCCGTGCGGCTCTCCCTGGAGCCGTCGATCACCCTCCTGTGCGGTCACTACAAGGACGTCGACCAGCGCGTCGCCGACCACCTCGCCGACGAGGAGATCTCCATCGGCGATTTCGTCCTGTCCGGGGGCGAGGCCGCGGCGCTGGTGGTGGCCGACGCCGTGGTGCGGCTGCTGCCTGGCGCGCTCGGCGACCATGACTCGGCGGCATCGGACTCGTTCTACGACGGCCGTCGCCTGAGCGCTCCTTCGTATACCCGGCCGGCCGAGTACCGGCGCCACCCGGTGCCCGAGGTGCTTCGCAGCGGCGACCACGCGCGCATCGACGCCTGGCGTCAAGCCGAAGCCGCACGCCTCACGGCCGAACGCCGGCCCGACCTCAAGGGGAAAGACCCCGCCTGACAGCGAGTTTCGCCCCGATCTCCGAGCAAGACCGACCGCCGGGCGCCCGCCTGGCGCGGACCGTGGGATCCAGCCTCTCGTTGCAGCCCCGCGTGGAGAGGCTGGCGATCCCCCGCAGAGTGTTGACAGCAATTTGCGATTTGGCACTATTTATTGACTCGGCTGTGAGTGCCGGGGTGCCAAGGTATGGTTGCACTTCCAACAAGGAGCAGCGCATGACACGCAAACAACGTCCAAGAAGCGAGGTATGGGGTGCCTTCGTGCTCTCCCTGCTGGCGGTCAGCCTGGCCATCGTGCCCGGTTTGAGCGCCCAGCAGGGCGGAGTCATCACGGGCCGCGTCACGGAGGAAGGCTCCGGTCGCGCTCTTGCCTCCGCCCAGGTGTACGTGGAGGGCTCCGGAATCGGGACCCTCACCAACTCCAACGGTCAGTTTCTGCTGCTCAACGCCCCCGTCGGCGAGCACACGGTCACGGTCGAGCTGGTCGGCTACCGCTCCGCCTCGCAGACGGTGACGGTGGTGGCGAGCGAGACCTCCAACGCGGACTTCGCCATCGCCGTGACCGCGCTCGCGCTCGACGAGATCGTGGTGACCGGAACCGGCGTCGCCACCGAGAAGCGCAGGCTCGGCCACAGCATCGCGACGCTCGACGCCGCCGAGCTCGAGAACGCTCCGATCTCCGACTTCAGCCAGCTCATCGCCGGCCGCGAGCCCGGCGTGGTGGCGCTGCCCTCCTCGGGCTACACCGGCGAAGGCGCCCGCATCCGCATCCGCGGGTCGGCGTCGCTCTCGCAGCTCAACGAGCCTATCGTCTACGTTGACGGAATCCGGGTGGATCGCTCCGCCGTGCAGAACTTCAACGGCCAGGGCAACCCGTCCCGTCTGGACGACATTCCCCCCGAGTCCATCGAGCGCGTTGAGATCCTGAAGGGCGCCGCGGCCGCGACCCTCTACGGGACCGAAGCGTCGAACGGCGTGATCCAGATCTTCACCAAGCGGGGCAACGTCGGCGCTCCGCGCTTCACCTTCCAGTCGGACCTCACCGGGATCTCCGTACCGACCAACCGCATTCTGCCGGTCGCCGACTTCGCCGGGCGCGTGTGCGCCAGCCCGGGATGCACGGGAGACGGCGACGCCCAACGGCTGAGTGATGCCGTGACCCGGATGTCCACGCGCTGGGGACAGACCGTGTCGCCCTGGGAACCCGTGGAGCGCAACACCATTCCCGACCTGCTCACCACCGGCTTCGGCCAGACCTACTCCGGGTCCGTTCAGGGCGGATCCAGCGTGTTCCAGTACTTTGCCTCCGCCCGGCTGGCCCGGGAGGACGGTCCCTATGACGCCGCGCGGAACTTCGAGCCGGTGGAGGGAGCCGAGCCCGAGAACGACACCAACCGCCGCGCTTCGATCCACTCGAACTTCACGGTGGTGCCGAGCGACAATCTGCGCATCGGCGTGACCACGCTCTATTCGGACATGGAGCACCACACGCCCGACAACTCGAACAACATCTACGGCGTGTTCTCGTCCGCGCTGATGTCGCAGCTGCGGCTCGCCAACGACGACTCGAACCTCGGGCAGGTCAACTACTACGGTCAGCCGGCCTTCGCCACCCTGCGCGAGAACGCCTACCAGCTGAACTTCGTGAACTCGCAGCACTTCGCGGGCGCCACCAACATCAACTTCACGCCCACTGAGTACTTCCGCCTCGACGGCACCTTCGGCATCGACTTCACCTCCGACGACGCGGTCTCCTTCCGGCCCTACCGCTGGAACGTGGACGGCTACTCGGGCTCGACGCCCGACGGGAGCAGGAACGTCAACGAGGACCGCAGCCGGGAGATCACGGCGGACGTCAAGGGATCCTACATCTTCAGCACCGACAGGATCGAGAACACGTTCCTCTTCGGTGGCCAGGGCTTCCTGCGGCAGCGGCAGTCGGCGGGCGGCAGCGGACGCGATTTCCCCGGCCCGGGCCTTGAAACCCTTTCGGCGCTCGGCTCCGAGTCTTCCTACGAGAACTGGCTCCGGGTGACGCAGCTCGGCGGATACCTGCAGGACCAGATCGGCTGGGACAACTGGCTCTTCCTGACCGTCGGTGCCCGCTGGGACGCCAACTCGGCATTCGGTGAGGCGTTCAACACGGCGTTCTATCCGAAGGCCAACTTCGCGGTCGTGCCCAGCGACATGTGGGAGAGCGAGACCTTCTCCTCCCTGCGCATCAAGGGGGCCTTCGGCACCTCCGGGCTGCAGCCGGGCGCCTTCGACAAGTTCACGACCTTCTCTTCGCTGGGCACCGAGGTGGGTCCGGGGGTCCAGCCCTCCAACCTGGGCAACGACCAGCTGAAGCCCGAAGTGTCCACCGAGTGGGAGTTCGGCGCCGACCTGGGGCTCTTCAACGACCTGTGGTCGGTGGAGGCGACCTACTGGGATCGCACGGTCACCGACGCCATGGTGGCGCGCCAGTTCCCGGTGACGGGCGGATTCACGCAGACGCAGCTGGACAACATCGGCGAGGTGAAGGCTTCCGGCCTGGAGCTTGCCGTGCGCGGCGCCCTGGTCCAGCGGCCGGGTCTCTCGCTGACTGTCTTCGCCAACACCGCCTACCTCAAGGAAGAGATCACCGACATGGGCGGTGCTCCTCCCCTCAAGACCGGCGGCAGCTACCCGCGCTACCGCAACTTCCTCACCGAGGGCTACACGCCCGGGGCCTTCTTCGGGGCCAGGGTCGCGGACCTGGACATTCCGCTGAACATTCTCTCTCCGGTCAGCGGCGAGTGCGTGGCTCCGACGCGTGAGCAGGCGCTCGCATACTTCAGCCAGCCACGCAACCCGAACAGCTTCAAGCCGCTGGCGATCGGCAACGAGACCTTTGGCACGCCGAACGGCGGGCTGGCGTCGCACAACTGCGGCACGGGGCTGCTCGACACTCATCTCGGCAAGCCCACCCCCGATTTCGCCGGTTCGTTCGGGTTCAACCTGGCGTTCCTGGGCAATTTCGAGCTCAACTCGCTCATGGAGTACAAGTTCGGTCACCAGGTGCAGGATCTCTCGGGGATGTTCCGGCGGGCCAACAACTTCATCGGCCGCAACACGCCGCGCTCCGCAGAGCTCTACGCAACCATGCTGAACCCGGGATCGTCCGCGGAACAGCGGCTGGAGGCCGCGGTCGCGTGGGCCCACGAGGTCGAGGGCCTGTCGCCGATGAGCGGGATGAACGGGGTCTACGACGCCGACTGGATCCAGGTGCGCGAGCTGTCGCTCACCTACCGGGTGCCGGCGACGATCGTGGAGGGCTGGGGCATGTCCACCGCCACGGTGAACCTGGGCGTGCGCAATCTGAGGCTCTTCATGCTGGGCGACTACCCGGGCATGGATCCCGAGGGCAACGTTCTCGGGCGCTGCAACTCGGGCCTGAGCTGCAACTTCCTGGACTCGACGGAAGGCTGGGGCATTCCGGTGCCGCGGCGCTTCACGCTGTCCACGCGCTTCACGTTCTGATCCAGGAGAGAAACTCATGAAGAATCGAAACATCAAAGCCTGGGTCGCACCCCTTCTGGCCGCGTTCGCGCTCGGAGGCTGCGACATCCTGGACGTCAACAACCCCAACAGCCTGGTGGAGGAGGACATCCGCTCCGAAGCCGCCGCCGCCGCTGTCGTCAACGGAACGCTCACCCTCGTTTCGTCGTCTGTTTCCCAGTCCTGGCAGCCGTATCTGGTTGCGTCCGACGAGATGCGCTGGATCGGATCCAGGGACGCCTGGCTCTCGCTCGATCTGGGCTTCGTGTCCGATCCGCTGAACGAGTTCATCGACGGCCCGTTCCCCGCCATGGGGCAGGGGCGGTGGATGAGCGACGAAGCGATCGAAATCCTTACCGAACACCACGGGAACAACCCCTCCACCGCGATCAAGACCGATCTGGCCCGGGCCTACCTGTACTCGGGCATCATGTACATGGTGATCGGCGAGATTCAGGAGGACTTCGCGTTCTCGGACAAGACCGAGAGCGGAGCGCCTATCGGTGCCGAGAACATGTATCAGGTCCTGGACGGGGCGATCGAGAGGTTTTCGACCGCCATTTCCGGCTTCAACGAGGTCGGAGCCACCGACATGGCCATCCAGGCCAAGGCCCTGCGCGCCCGCGCCCGGCAATCCCGGGCGATCTGGGACGTGATCAACCCGTCGCCCTCGGGGGACGGGCTGGCGTCTTCGGCCGAGGCCGGGGCGGACGCGAACGACGTGCTTGCGAACGTCGCCGCGGACTGGACCTACAACCTGACGTTCTCGAGCGCCAGCCGGTCCAACTCCATGGCCTCCTGGGTCAACGACCGCAAGGAGAACCAGATCGACCTGTCGATCGCGACGGTGGATGACCAGAACGACATCAACGGCATCGCGCTGCAGGATCCTATCGACGGCGTCGATGATCCGGCGGTCATCAAGTGGCTGAACCAGTGGAAGGGCGGCAGCTACCTGGACAAGGGCGGCATCTATCCGCCCCTCACGCTGGCCTCGGCCCGGATGATGCACCTGATTCTGGCGGAGAACGCGCTCAAGAGCATGGATTCGAGTGCGTTCACCACTCACATCAACCACATCCGCGCGCTGGACGGCCTGACGCCCTACAGCGGTCAGATCTCCGAGATGGAGATGCTCCAGCACACGCGCCGCGTCAACGTGTTGCTGCAGGGCCTGCGCCTTGCGGACATGTACCGCTGGGGACTCAAGGATTCGAAGTGGCAGGGCGCCTCCGCCGCCTCGTCGGCACCCGGCACCATGCTCCCGATCTCGATCATCGAGATCAGGGCCAACTGCCACCTGAACGGACTGGGTTGCGGCGGCTGAGACAATGGTGGGGGTGCCCTCGCTTCGAGGGTGCCCCCGCCGTTTCGGCCTGTCGCCTGTGCCACAAGTAGTCGTGAGTCGCGCATCCGCCGTGAAGAAGCTGCTCGTCGCCGTCGCCCTGGTCGCGGTCTCCGGTTGCGAGATCTTCGACGACCCGACGCCTCGCAACATCTTCTTCGAGATGAACGGCGAGGCGGGCCAACAGGTACGGGTGATCTACTCGACGCAGTTCGTGGCCGGCGTCAACGAGTCCGGCGTTACGAGGGTCCAGGTCGTCCGATCGGACACGATCCTTCACGAGGTCCCGTTCGACCGGGTGATCGATATTTCGATCGATCGTCGGTGGTTCGTGCAGGCGGAATCGCTGGGCTCCGAACCGCTCGACGTCCACGTGATCGTGGACGTGGACGACCGCAACCTGGTGAACGAATCCGGGGGGATATTCCCCGGTGATCCCTGGCATTTCGTCTATGCCTTCAACCAGCTTCTGACACGTGATCTCGATGTGGCGTTCTGATCGGTTGGGCGCGCTGCGCCGCATGCTGTTCACGGCTCTGCTTTGTGGCGTGCCGCTCGTCTCCGGCTGCTATACCTACCGGCTGGTAGAGGAAGCGCCCGTCGGCTCCGTGGCCCGGCTGCGCGTGCCGATCCAGTCGGCGATCGTCGATCCCAACTCGCCGCCGGAGACCGTGGCGATCGAGGGGCTGATCATCAGCTTCGGGGACACGATCTTTTTTCAAGCCAGCAACCGTCAGGTGATCGGCGCCTTCCGCGAAGTCGTGCAGTACGACACGCTGCAGGTGGCTCGGGACGGTCTCGCGAGCATCGAGGTGCGCGAGTTCTCCAGTGCGCGCAGCGTCGTGCTCGGTGCCGCCGTGGCCCTGGGGACAGCGGGCCTGGCCCTTGCCGCTCTCGGGGTCGAAGGCGGGGAGGCCGGGGACCGACCTGGCGAGGGAGGCACGCAGAGCTTCACCTCGGGCATCGCCGTCGGGGTGGGTGCGATCGGGAGATTGTTCGGGCGCTAGCTCGGAGTCGCCTCCCTCAGCGCGTCGTACCGCGCACCCCGCACTTCACGTATGAATCGGCTCGCGTTAGCTTTCCATGCTGCATGGGGGACGTTCTCCCCTGCGGCACGACCGTTACTGCTATCGATAACGCTTCTCGGCTGAACAGCGCCTGAGGGGGTGGACCATGGCCGATCTTCTGCAGGAACTCGACAAGGAGCATGTGCGCACCGATCTTCCCGCCTTCGCCGCGGGCGACACTGTGCGCGTGCGCTACCGGGTTCGCGAGGGCCGCAAGGAGCGCATTCAGGTCTTCGAAGGCGTGTGCATCGCCCGGCGCGGCGGAGGCATGGGCGAGACCTTTACCGTGCGCAAGATCTCGGGAGGAATCGGGGTGGAGCGCATCTTCCCCTACCTGTCGCCCTGGATCGAGGGCGTCGACGTGGTGCGGCGCGGGCGCGTGAGACGGGCGAAGCTCTACTACCTGCGCGGCTTGCGCGGGAAAGCGGCGCGCATCCCGGAGAAGCGGACCCGTTGACCCCATTCCGGCGATGACGCCGGGACAGAACGTTGATTCGCGGCTCCGGATCCCGCTCGACTACGAGCGCGGATTCTGGAGCCGCGGTCTTTTCGGGGTCGCGGGCGTGGACGAAGCGGGACGGGGGCCGCTGGCGGGTCCGGTAGTGGCCGCCGCCGTGGTGTTGCCCCGGGGGGTCGGCGTGGAGGGAGCGGATGACTCCAAGCGGGTTTCGCGCCGGGAACGGGAGGAGGTGGCGCGGCGGATCCGGGAGCAGGCCGCCGCCGTAACCGTGGGGGCCGCCTCGGCGCGCGAGATCGACGAGATCAACATCCTGCGGGCGACCGCGCGCGCCATGGAGCGGGCGATCCGCCGCCTGCCCGGTCGGCCGGACCACATCGTGGTGGACGGGCTGCCGATGCGTGACCTGGCCTGGGAACACGAAGCAGTGGTTGGCGGAGACGCGCTGGTGCACTCGATCGCCTGCGCCTCGATTGTGGCCAAGGTGTGCCGCGATCGCCTCATGACCCGCCTCGCGCCCCGCTACCCGGAATACGGCTGGGAGCGCAACATGGGGTACGGTACGGAGGAGCACCGCGCCGCCCTCCGCCGCCTCGGCCCCACGCCCCATCACCGCCTGACCTTCGGCATGGAGCAGCTGGAGCTGGGGATGGGGCGGGGGGACGCCGAGCAGGCCGCCTCGGCGTAGATGGCTCGGAGGGCGGGCTGCCATGTATAATTGTGGTCGAGCCGGTAGCTCAGCTGGCAGAGCAACGGACTTTTAATCCGTAGGTCGTGGGTTCGAGACCC
Organism: Longimicrobiales bacterium; assembly: GCA_965208255.1. Taxonomy (GTDB): domain Bacteria; phylum Gemmatimonadota; class Gemmatimonadetes; order Longimicrobiales; family Gaopeijiaceae; genus BD2-11. The sequence goes on along the minus strand of OZ242324.1, from coordinate 3,419,024 downwards.
ACCCGGCTCATGGGAGAAGAACGCCGCGTGGAGGCGGGCGCGGTCGGACTGGCAGGCAAAAGGGGGACAACGGATGGCGATGGCGGCGCCCAAGCGCAGGATGAGGCCGCACGGCGGCGTATGGACCGGGCTCGCGGGTCTGGCGTTGACCGGGGTCGCGGGATTGCTGTTTCTCAGCTTCCGCGAACCCCCGCTGCCGGAGTTGGCGCCCATCGAGGTCAGCTGGGAGCCGGCGCTGCCCGTCCAGGGCCACCTCTTCGTCATACGCGTGGCAGCGCCGGTGGTGGACGGGATGGTGTCTGCCATGGGCGAGGCCGGTGGGGAGGAGCTGCACTTCCAGCCGGCCGGTCCCGTGCCGGCGACCTCCGGACCGATATCCGCAGACGAGGCAGCATCGGCAGACGATGCCGCACCCGCAGACGATGCTGCACCCGCCAGCGCTGTGCTGGTGAGCTTGGCGCCGGTGCCGATCGGGGCCACGGATTCGATCGATGCCTGGGTGTCGGCGAGCTACGCGGACGGCCGCACCCAGGTTGACTCCCTGCGCATCGCGATCGTGGAGGGAGAGTACGAGCACGAGCGCCTGACCGTGGCGCCGCGCTTCGGGTCGCCGCTGAACGAGGAGGACCAGGCACGGCTGCGACAAGACCAGGCCAGGGCCAACCAGGTGGCGCGCGAGGCCCACGAGGCGCCGCGGCTGTGGAGTCCCGGGGTGGTGTTGCCGCGCGACTCCCGCGTGACCAGCGGCTTCGGCACCGGCCGCGAGTTCAACGGGCAGATCTCGAGCCGCCACATGGGGCTCGATCTGGCCGGGGCGCCGGGGGACACCGTGCGGGCCGCCGCCGACGGGGTGGTGGCGCTGGTGGACGGCTTCCTGCTGGCCGGCAACATCGTCTACCTGAACCACGGCGGCGGACTGCTGAGCGGGTACTTTCACCTGAGTGAGCAGCTGGTGGAGGCGGGGGACACGGTCACGGCCGGAACCCCCATCGGGCGGGTGGGCGCCACCGGCCGGGTGACCGGCCCGCACCTGCACTGGGTGGTCCGCTACGGTACCACCAGCGTCGACCCCCGCAGCCTGCTGGCGCTCTCCGGGAATTGAAGAACCCCGACGTCGTCGTCGCCGGCGCCGGCATCATGGGCGCCTCCTGCGCCTGGCACCTGGCCCGGCGTGGCCTGCGCGTGCTGGTGACCGAAATGGACGTGGCCCCCGCCATGGGTTCCACCGGCAGGAGCGCCGCCGGCGTGCGCGTGCAGTTCACCACCACCGCCAACATCGGGCTCTCCATGTACTCCCTCCCCGTGTACCGGGAATTCCCCGAGCGCCACGGCCACGAGGTCGGCTACCGGGACATCGGCTACCTGCTGCTGGTGCCGCACGGCAAGTGGGAGCGGCACCTGGAGTCGGTCGAGCTGCAGAAGAGCCTGGGGGCGCCCGTGGAGGTGGTGGACCCGGTCGAGGCGCAGCGCTACGTGGACTTCGACACGGAAGGGCTGGCGGGCGCCACCTACGGGCCGTGGGACGGGGTGATCGACCCGCACATGGCGACCCACGCCTGGGTGGCGATGGGCCGGGAGCTGGGGGTGCGCTACCGGTTTTCGTCGCCCGTTACCGGGGTGAGGGCGGAAGGGGAGGGGTGGAGGGTCGAGTGCGGCGGCGAGACCGTCTCGTGCGCGTACTTCGTGAACGCCGCGGGCGCCTGGTCGGGCACGGTCGCCGGGCTGGCGGGGCTTCCCATGCCGGTGGGGCCGAAGCGCATCAACATCTTCCTCAGCGCGCCCGTGCGCGATACCCGCACCTATCCCCTCACCATCGACCTCGCGACCGGCGTGTACCTGCGCAGCGAAGGCGACCGCGTCCTGTTCGGCCTGGACGACCTCACCCAGGCGTACGGATTCACCGAGGGCGTGAACTGGGACTGGCTCGAGCACGTCTTCCTCACGGGCGTCGAGCGCTTTCCCTGGTGGGAGGACCTCGGCGTCGACCGCCGGGGGAGCTGGTGGGGGTACTACGGCGTCACCCCGGACAACAGCCCGATCATCGGCTTAAATCCCGAAGCACGCGGCTGGATCGACGCGTGCGGCTTCTCCGGGCACGGGATCATGCACGCCCCGGCCACCGGGCGCGCGGTGTCGGAGCTGATCGCGGACGGCCAGGCGCACACCGTCGATGTGACCGCCTTCCGCCACAATCGCTTCGGCGAGGACGTCCCCGTCGAGACCAACATCTTTTGAGGCATGGAAGGGGCTCGTAGATTCCCATGGCGGCGATTCTGCCGTCGAGATGGGCGAGGACAGGTGAAACCACCGCTTGACGCAGTCCGCGGATGCAGCGCCGCCCGAGTGCCGGGGGGACTTCGTCGACGGGCTGCCAGGGGCCTCCGGGGCGCGCTAGCGCTCCTCCCGCTGCTGCTTGCCGGCGCCCTCGATGCACAGGGCACGGGCACCGTCTTCGGCCGCATTCTGGACCAGGACACCTTCCAGCCGGTTGTCGGGGTGGTGGTTCGCATTACGACCACGGACGGGGTTCTGCAGGACATCTCCGGACCCGTCGGCACCTATCACATCATGGACGTCCCCGTGGGCGAGCGCGTGGTGGTGATGGAGCACATCGCCTATGGGGAGTATGCGCAGCACGTGGCCGTGGAGCCGGGCAGGGATCTGCGCGTGAACGCGCATATGTCCCAGCGCGCCATTGAATTCCAGCCCCTGGTGGTGGAGGCGCTCAGCGAAGTCGAGCGCCGCCGCCTGACCTCCGGGTTCGACATCAACGAGATCCCCACCGAGGAGATCGAGCTCGCGGCCCGGGGCGGCCAGCAGCTGGGAGACCTTCTGCGTGGAGGCATGCCCGGCGTGCGGGTGCGCGGTGGCAATCGGCCCGGCGACTACCTGTGCGTCGAGTACCGGGGAAGCGGAGCCGGCGAATGCGACGAAGTGTCCGTCTATTTGGACGGCGTGCCGGTGGCGGATCCGGGGATGCTGTACTCGAGCCTCGACCTGAGCGACATCGACCGGGTGGAGGTGCTCTCGCCCTTGGAAGCGGTCACACGTTTCGGCAACCGGGCCTCCGGGGGCGCGCTCCTCATCGAGTCACGCGACACCAGCCTCCCGAACCGGGACAACCCGTTCGGCCCTTCCCTCGGCGCCTACGACTGGTCGCTGGAGGAGGCGTCGCACCCCTGGGCGAAGGTCCTGGGGAGCTCGGTTCTCGCCAACGCGGCGGGCGTGGGGCTCGGGTATCTGGTCCTCAAGCAGTGTGTGTCGAGTGAGCCCACCACGCACGGCAGGCGCTTCACGAGCCGCTGCGGCGACCTGGGGACGATCTCGACCGGTGTGTTCGCGCTGAGCCTCCCCGGGGCCATCGGAGGCGTCGCATCGTCGAGGACCGGGAGCACGAGGCAGTCGCGCGGCCGCTATTTTCCCGCGGCCATGGCCGGGTTGATCTCGACCACCGCGGGCTACGTGATGGTGATGCACGCCGAGGACGTGGAGTACAAGAGCGATTCGCTGCGGATCGTGGGCCTGCTGACGATGACGGTGGGCACGCCGGTGCTGCTCACGCTTGCCGACCGCCTGTTCCGGGCTCTCCGCTGAGGTCCGTTCGGAGGTGGACGCCGCTCGGCGCGGGGCGGCCCGGTGACGGGCGCCTGTCAGCCGTGAGGTGGTCTTCGGCGCGTCTGGTGGACGCACCGCCCGTGGCGTGGCAGTTTGTGTGTAGTTGGTCGCACGTCCCGCTCGTTGCCCAGAACCCCGGCCCACATCGCATGAAGCCCTTCTCGATCCGCCGCGCGCTCGCCGTCTGCCTGGCCGCCACCGTCCTGCCGGCGGCCGTCGCGAGCCAGTCCATCCCGCTCTCCGAAGCCACCATCGCCGACATCAACGCGGGCTTCGACGCGGGGACGCTCACTTCGGAGGGGCTGGTCGAACTCTACCTCGCGCGCATCGAGGCGTATGACGACCAGGGGCCGAAGCTCAACGCCATCCTGACGCTCAACCAGCAGGCGCTGGAGCGGGCGCGGGCGCTCGACGAAGAACGGCGCAGCCAGGGCCCCCGTTCGCTGCTGCACGGCATTCCGGTGTTGCTCAAGGACAACGTGGACACCGACGACATGCCCACCACCGCGGGCTCGCTGCTCCTGAAGGGCTCGATTCCGCCGGACGACGCCTTCATCGTGCAGAAGCTGCGCGACGCCGGCGCCATCATCCTGGCGAAGCTCAACATGAGCGAGTTCGCCTCGGGGGTGCAGCTCAGCTCTGTCGACGGTCCGATGCTGAACCCGCACGACCCGACCCGCAACCCGTCCGGTTCCTCCGGCGGGACCGGCGTGGCCATCGCCGCCTCCTACGGCCAGCTCGGGATCGGCACCGACACCGGAGGGTCCGTGCGCGGCCCCTCCACCGCCAACGGCATCGCCGGGCTCAAGCCCACCCACGGGCTGCTCAGCCGCGACGGCATCGTGCCGCTCGCGCTCTCCTTCGACACCGCCGGTCCGATGGCGCGCCACGTCTACGACGTCGCGGCGATGATGAACGTGATGGTCGGCGTGGACCCCGCCGACGAGGCGACGCTGGCCAGCGAGGGGCGCTCCGAGACCGACTACACCGCGTTCCTGGACGCGGACGCGCTGGACGGCGCCCGCATCGGCGTCGCGCGCGACTTTCTCGGCTACGACGACGAGGTCGACTGGATCATCGAGGCGGGGCTGGACGCCATGCGCGCCGCCGGGGCGACGGTGGTGGACGTGCGCTACCCGCCCTGGCTGCTGCAGGCCAAGGCGGAGTACTACCAGACCATCCGCTGGCGCGAGTTCAAGCCGCAGATCGAGGCATACCTCGCCGAACTGGCGCCCGGGTATCCGCGCACGCTCGAGGAGATGATGGAGCGCGCCTCGAAGATCCTCGCGGCTCCCCCGGAGGGCGGCGTGCCCAACCCCACCCGCTGGCGCCTCTTCGAGCAGGAGCTGAACACCGGCACGCCCGACGACTACCTGTACAAGGCGATGCGCGATCACGGCCTGCCGCTGGTGCGCGCGAACCTGGAGGGGCTTCTCGACGCCAACGACCTCGACGCCATCGTCTATCCCACCTCCCCGACCCGACCCGGCCAGGCCGGAGTCTACCGGGGTTCGTCGTCACCCAACCCCTCGCCGTCCGCCACCAACCTCGCCAACCTGAGCGGGCTGCCCGACCTGATCGTGCCGGCCGGCTATACAAGCAACCGGCTCCCGGTCGGGATCTCGTTCTTCGGCCGGCCCTTCAGCGAGGCCCGGCTCTTTGCCCTGGGCTACGCCTTCGAGCAGGCGACCCGGGTGCGCCGCGATCCGGTGCACGCGCCCGCGCTTCCCGGAGATGTGATCCGGCGCTGAGCGTCGCGTCTCCCGAGCCTGATATTCCCACGCCCTCGACCCAAACGGACTAGATTATGACCCGTGCGCCCGACCGCGAGAAGGTCGCCCGCTGGAACGCCATCCTGAAGCCGTACTGGGGCCCGGACACCGGCGCCAGCGTTCGCCAGCTGCTCACCTCCGCCATCCCGTTCGCCGTCCTCTGGTATGCGACTATGCGCAGCCTCGAGGTCGGCTACTGGCTTACGATCCTGCTCGCGCTGCCGACCGCCGCGTTCATGATGCGGCTCTTCATGATCCAGCACGACTGCGGGCACGGATCCTTCTTCCGCTCGCACACCGCGCGGCAGTGGGTGGGCCGCTGCATCGGCGTCCTGCTCCTCACCCCGTACGATTACTGGAAGCGCACTCACGCCCACCATCACGCACACTCGGGCGACCTGGACTTCCGCGGCTTCGGCGACATCGACACCTTCACCGTGCGCGAGTACCTGTCGTGGTCCTGGTATCGCCGGCTTGGCTACCGGCTGTACCGGCATCCGTTCGTGCTCTTCGTAGTGGGGCCGATCTTCATCTTCCTGATGAAGCACAGGTTTCCCTGGGATGCCCCGGCGAAGTGGAAGAAGGCGTGGCATAGCGTCTTCTGGACGAACCTGGCGCTCGTGGCGGTGGTGGTGCTGCTGGGCGAGACGATCGGATACCGGCGCCTTCTGCTGACGCACGCACCCGTGCAGCTCATCGCTTCCATGGCCGGCGTCTGGATGTTCTACGTGCAGCACCAGTTCGAGCAGACCTACTGGGACACGAACGAGGACTGGGATTACTACGATGCTTCCCTCTACGGAAGCTCCTACCTCAACCTTCCCGCTCCGTTCAGATGGCTGTCGGCGAACATCGGCTTCCACCACGTGCACCACATGAGCATGCGCATCCCGAACTACAAGCTGAAGCGGGCGCACGAAGAGAACGAGGAGTTCCACGTAGCGCGCGAAGTCCGCATCCGGGACACGCTGAAGCTCATCAACCTGGCGCTCTGGGACGAGGAACGGCGCCGCCTGATCCGGTTCAGGGATCTGAGGAAGCTGCAGCCGGCCTGAGCCTGGAGGCCGGGTCGCCGTCGGATCAGGACGAGGACACGGCGATGGCCGTCTGGGTAGCAGTTACCGCCGCCTGAGTCGCGGCAACCGCTGCCTTCGCTGCCTCATGGGCGGCCCGGGCGGAGTGCCCGGCCTCCGCAGCGAAGGCCTCTCCCGCGCTGACCGCCTTGAGCCGCGCCTTGCGCGCCTTCAGTTCCTTGCGCTCGAAGTGGATCTTGAGCGAGCCCGTGGCGTGGGCCAGGGAGAGCACGACGCCCAGTCCGGGTTCGATTTCGTCGTCGCCCATGATGGCCTCGCGCAGGCGTTCGAGCAGCTTGCGCTCGGGTCCGGGATCGAGGGTCGGATAGAGCTTGCGCCTGAAGACGAGCAGGATCTGCGACTCCTTCGTGCGCAGGATGCCCCGGCGGCAAAGGCCCAGCGCGGTCCGGTGCCGGAGGCGCTTGAGGTTGCCGAACGTCGATGCCCAGGCGAAAGCGCGACGGCGCCGCTTGGAGTTGCGCACGCGCTCGAGAGCTTCGGCCATGACCTCGTCTCGGGGACGGCCCGTGACCGGTGTCGCTTCGACGAACGCCTTCTTGCTCTCCTCGATGCGAATGACGCCCGCGAGCGCGAGCTCGGCGAGGATGGCTCCGCCCATGGCGACGTTGTAGAAGCCGGCGCGGTAGTCCACGGTGCCTTTGCGGTCGCGCAGCACCAGGAGCAGAAGCTGTTCATGCAGATGGAGGTCGTGGCGGGAGGAAGCCATGGCGGGATGTCCGGCTTGAAGGTGTCGGGTGCGCTCAGGGCCAATACTCCACACTTTGAACCCCTGTTTCGCAAGCTCGGGATTTCGCGCCGGCGCCGCACGCAGTGACGCGACGCGCACGGAACCCGGCCCCACTTCCGAATCGCCTGCGGGGCAGGTGAATCGGGCGATCCGCTGACGAGGAGGATCAGGCATGACCTGGAACTGTGTTCGCAGCCCGCTGGCCCTGGCGGCGCTGGGCGCTGTCATGCCGGGGTGTGGTGAGGGCGACCCGGCTGCCGAGGCGCCGGAACCCTACCGGGTCGGAGCCACCATCGAGGTGGGCGCGGCCCCCCACGGCATCCGCTTCAGCGACGACGGCGACACCGCGTACGTCGCGCTCAGCGGGGATGGGCAGATCGCGGTCGTGGATCTTGCCGCGGGCGCCGTCGTGGCTCGCTGGGAGGCGGGTTCGACTCCGCTTGACCTGGTCCGCGCAGGCGATGGCTGGCTGGTGAGCCAGTTCACCGACTCGACGCTGATCAGGCTGGACGCCGGCGGACGGATGGTCGAGGGGGCTGTCTGGAACATCGGGTCGGGCCCGTCGCTGTTCTCACCGGGGACGGTTCGGGGACGTACCTGGGTCACCTCCGAGTTCGCGGACCTGGTGTGGGTGGTGGACACGGAAGCCGGCGCGCCCATCGCGTCTCACGTGACCGGTGACCGGCCTTATCCGGCGGACGTGATGTGGGACGGGTCGCATGCCTTCGTGCCCAACCTCGATGCGGGGACCGTCTCGGTGATCGACCTGCTCAACGGCGAGACCGACGCCACGGTCGAGGTGTGTCCAGGCCCGCCCGGAGGCGCGCTCACCCCGGACCAGGTCACCTATGTGGTGGCGTGCGGCGGGTCGAACGAGGTGGTGTTCGTCAATACGGCGTCGTTCGCGGTCATCGGCCGGGTGTCGGAGGGGCTCGGCCCGCGCCCGTTCTCGGTGGTCGTGCCCGGCGACGGCCGCCACGCTGTGGTCAACAACGCGGGCGGGAGCACGGTCTCGGTGGTGGATCTGGAGGCGCGGGCGGTCGTGCAGACCCTCGAGGTGGGGGAGCAGCCCATCGTGATGCGGGCGCACTCGGACGGCAGACGCGTCTTCGTGGCCAACGAGATCTCGGGGACCCTGGTGGAGTTGGTTCCGGTCGGAGGGGGCGAGGATTCCGGCCTGGCGGACGCGACCAATGAAGACTCCGGCCTCGCGGACGCGTCGACCGGCGGCGCGGGCGCCTCGGACCATCCAGCCCACATCCCCAGCGAAGTCGTCGTCCTGGGGATGATCCACGGCGGCCACGTCACCAGCGAAGCCTTCAGCCTCGAAGTCGTCCGGGACCTGGTGCGCGAGATCGCCCCCGACTACTGGCTCACCGAGATTCCGCCCAACCGCTGGGACCGCGCCTGGGCCGAGTACCAGGCTTCGGGGTCCGTCGAAGAGCCCCGCACGCGCGTCTTCCCGGAATACATGGACGCGCTCTTCCCGCTGACGCGCGAACTGGACTTCGAGGTCATCCCCACGGCCGGCTGGACGGAGCCGATGTCCGACTTTCGGGCGGCGTATCTCGATGCGTATTCGCGGGACCCGGAACGGGCCGGTGCCTGGGCCGAATACCAGGCCGCGGCCACGGCTTCGGCCGAGGCGCTCGCCGCCGGCACCGGGGACGATCCCCGCTGGATCCACACCGATGCCTACGACGATGCCTACGACATCCGCATGCAGGTGTACGCGCGTCTCTTCGACGCCGACCTGGGTCCGGGAGGCTGGGACGCCATCAACGCCTCGCACTGGGCGTACATCGAGCGCTCGCTCGACCGGCACCAGGGCGAAGGGGCTCGCTTTCTGCTGACGTATGGCGCGGGCCACAAGGGCCCCTTCCTGCGCGAGCTGCGGAGGCGCGACGACATCGTGCTGCTGGAGGTCGGGCCATTCCTGGATCGCGTGGAGAACAGATGAATCTGCCGGAGTCGGTGCATGACTCCGGCGTCCGTTTGCAGAAGGAGAACGACGAATGACTCGGAACGGCATGCGCAGCCTGTTCATCCTCACGCTGGCCACAGGCATGGCGGCGGCTTCCCCCGGCGGAGCGTCGGCACAGTCCGAGCCCGTCGTCATCCGCGCGGGCACGATCCATACCGTCACCAGCGGCACCATACAGGGCGGCGAGATCCTGATCCGCGACGGGGTCATCGAGGCGGTGGGCGCGTCGGTGGACGCTCCCGCGGACGCCCGCGTGTACGAGGCCGAGGTCGTGATTCCGGGGATGATCGACGCCCACGCGCACCTGGCCCTGGACCGCTCCAGCCGCACGCGCATCCCGGGTCCCGTCACCGCCGAGTGGAAGGCGGTGGAGCACCTGGACCTGGAGGATCCCATGATCCAGGTGGCGCTCTCCGGGGGAATCACATCGCTGATCACGCGCTCGGGGAGCGGCATCATTTCGAGCGGCCAGTCGGTGGCGCTCAAGATGAAGAGTACGCCGGGGCCGGAGATGATCTTCAAGCCCTACGTGGACCTGAAGATGGCCGTGCGCCCGCTCATCAACCTGCGCCCGGGCGAGACGCCGCAGACGGTGATGGGGTGGTACGCGACTGCGGACGACTACTTTCGGCGCGCGCAGATCTATGTGGAGCAACAGGATGCGCACGCGGCCGGGGAAGGCCCGGCGCCCGAGCGAGACGAGCGCCTGGAGGCCTTCGCGGCCGTGATCCGGGGCGAGGTCATGGTGCACGCGCACTCGCACTATCCCAGCGAGGTCATGATGGTGTTCCGCATCGCGCGCAAGTACGGCTTCTTCGACCGGCTGGCGCTGGCGCACGCGGAGGAGGTCTTCCCGCTGACGGAGATGCTCGCCGGGACGGAGATCGTGCCGGTGATCGGGCCCATGATGATCGTCCAGTACTACAACGATCCGGAACCGCTCAACCTGCTGAAGGACCTGCTGGACGCCGGCGTGTACGCGAGCATCCAGACCGACATGTCGAACCAGCACTTCAAGGACTTCCGCGAATACGGGGCGTTTCTGGCGCGCCACGGCCTGACCGACCAGCAGGCGCTCGAGGTGATGACCATCAACGGGGCGCGGGCGATGATGCTCCAGGACCGGGTGGGGAGCATCGAGGCGGGCAAGGACGCCGACCTGGTGCTGCTCGACGGGCACTTTCTGGACCTCACCGCCGACCGGGTGGAGCGGGTGTTCGTGGACGGGCGGGTGGAGTACGAGCGCGACCGGGTGCTCCAGCCCGAGCGGCCGCGCGCGGTGGGGCCTTTCACGCCGGTGACCGGCGCGATCACCGCGGACGACGAGACGTTCGCGATCACCGGCGCGCACGTGTTCACCGTGAGCGGGGGGGCGATCGAGAACGCGACCCTGGTGGTCGAGGGTGGCCGGTTCACTCAGGTGGATGGCGGTGCTGCCCCGCCTGCCGGCATCCCGGTCATGGATGTGGGGGGTCGGGTGGTCATGCCCGGTACCGTGATCGCGCGCGCCTTCGCCAACGACTGGATCGGCGACCTCAAGTGGCAGGTGCAGAACGACGAGATCACCGCGCCGATCGTGCCGGAGATGAACGCCCTGTACGGGGTCGACCCGTGGTTCCCCTCCTACCAGGTGAACACGGCCATCGGGGTGACGGCCATCCACGTCACGCCCGGGACGCGCAATCTGGCCGGGGGCAACGGGGTGGTGGTGAAGACACCCGGCCTCGACTTCGAGAAGATGGTGCGCCGCGAGCCGGCCAGCATGGTGTTTGCGCTCACGGCTTCGGCGTTGCGGGAATGGACGGACGAATCGGGCGCGGCGCTCACGCTCGAGAGCGCCTCTGCGATGATCCGCGAGACGCTCGACGCGGCGCAGGCTTACGAGGAGATGGGCGACGCGCGAGAATACGACGCGCGCATGGAGGCGCTGCTGCCGCTGCTCCGGCGGGAGGTGCCGGCGCTGATCCACGCCGACCGGGTCGCCGAGATCGAGGAGGCGATGAGCATCGCGGAAGACTACGGCCTGCGGCTGGTGGTCACCGGCGGGGTGGAGGCGCACCGGCTGGCGGACCGGCTCGCGGCGGCGGATGTGGGCGTCATCCTGGGCAACTCGGGGAGCTACGCTTCGGACATCCGCGGGGGTGGGGAGGGCTGGACCGTGGAGGGGCCCGCCATCCTGAACCGCGCGGGGGTCAAGGTGGCCTTTTACGGCCCGGGAGCGTCCCGGCGCGCCTCACCCATCGGGCGCCTGGGCGGTGAACCCATCCTCAACTCGGCTTGGGCCTTCCGAAACGGCGTGCCCGAGGTCGACGCGCTCCGGATGGCGACATTGAACGCCGCCGAACTCCTCGACTTGGACGACCGCATCGGCAGCATCGAGACGGGCAAGGACGCCGACTTCGTCATCCTGGAAGGACATCCGTTCGACTACAGGGTGGTGCCGGCGTGGGTGTTCGTGGACGGCAGGCTGGAGGCGGGCGGGGTCCGGTAGCCAGAAGGTCGGCGCCGGGGCCGGCGTTTCACTGCCACGCGGGCTTCGAGAGCCTCGACGTGCCTGTGACCGAGGCACTTGACGGCGGAAGGCGCTGACCGGTCTGTCGTGGTCCGGTGACGCTACTGAGTAATTTTGCTCAATGGCGTATCCAACCCGTGGTGGCGCTCATCGAGATTGCCGTGCGGACGCTCGTGACGCCGGTGCTCGACCGGTTCTACTTGTCGCCCCACACTCCCTTGCGTACCGTGGCTGTGCCGATGGCAGCGCGGTAGCGGCGTTGTCTGCCTGCCGCCGATGGCGAGCATCGGCCAACGCACACATCACCCACCGCACACACCCGGAGACCCGACCGATGACTGGATGGACACGCGCCACGATCGCCTTTGGAATCTTCGCCGTCACGGCGCTCGCCGTCGCGGTCCCGTCACTGCAGGCCCAGTCGGTGACGACCAACCCCTTCCGGCCCGTCTATGGCTGGGGCGAACTCCCCGAGGGACGGGAGTGGGGCTCCACGAGCGCGGTGGAGATCGCGCTGGACGGGAACATCTGGGTAGCGGAGCGCTGCGGCGCGAACACCTGTGTCGGCTCGGATGTCGATCCCATCCTCCTCTTCGACAAGGAAGGGAACCTGCTGCGCAGCTTCGGCGGCGGCATGATCGCGTGGCCGCACGGGATCGACGTGGACCATGAGGGCAACGTCTGGGTGACCGATGCGTGGCGGACCGGCGCCACCACGACGGGGCACTCGGTGCTCAAGTTCTCCCCCGAAGGCGAGTTGCTGATGACGCTGGGCACGCCGGGTGAGGCCGGCGACCCGCCCACCCACTTCACCCAGCCGTCGGACGTGCTGGTGGCGCCCAACGGCCAGATCTACGTGGTGGACTCGCACGACCGCACCAGGGGCCGGGTGGTCCGCTTCGCGGCCGACGGGACCTACATGGAGACCTGGGGCGAGCTCGGCTACGGGCCCGGGCAGTTCCGCGACCCGCACGCGCTGGCGATGGACTCGCAGGGGCGCATCTTCGTTGGCGACCGCTACAACAACCGCATCCAGCTCTTCGACCAGGAGGGCAACTTCCTCGCCATCTGGACCCAGTTCGGGCGACCGAGTGGCATCTACATCGACGCCGACGACAACATCTACGTGGCCGATTCCGAGTCGAGCCCGGCGCCCAACGAGTTCACGGGACAGCGCAACGCCGGCTGGGAGAAGGGCATCCGCATCGGCGACGCGAACCAGGGATGGGTGCACTTCTTCCTGCCGGACGACCGCGCCAACGTGATGGGATTCAGCGGGCCCGAGGGGGTCGCGGTGGACGACGAGGGCAACGTGTACGGCGCGGAGGTCTCGCAGCGGCGTATGACGAAGTGGATTCGGTTCAGGCCGTAGGGAAAGCCCTCAAAGCGAAAGAGCCCCGCCCCCGCATGATCGCGGAGGCGGGGCTCTTGAATGCGAGCCTGCGTCGGCCTCAGGCGTTCCGCACCGCGCGCGCGGTAAGGTTCTTAACCAGCGGGATCTTGAAGTGGTTGTAGTTGAGCGGCTTCGCGCCTTGCGCCGCGAGTTCGCCCGCCTCGGCCGCCGTGCTCTCGTTCGGCACGCGGCCGCGGATCAGATCCTCGACCTCGGTGAGGCGCCGAGGGACGCACTCGACCGCGCCCAGCACGATGCGTGAGTCTTCAACGCGGCCATCGGCCACCCTGAACGCCGCGGCCACGTTCACCAGCGGAAAGTCCCAGGTCTTGCGGTCCGCGACCTTCTCGAAGTAGAAGCGAGCGCCGGCCCACCGGGCGGGGATGCGCACGGCGGTGAGCAGGTCGTCGGGATCGAGCACGGTCATGCGGGTGATATCCACGCCCGGCCCCATGAAGAACTCCCCGGCCGGGATCACCCGCTCCCCGCCGGCGTTGCGCACCACCATCTCCGCGTCCAGCGCCACCAGCGCCGGGGCCGAGTCGGACGGGGTGACCGCCACGCAGCGGTCGGCGCCGAAGAGCGCGTGCTCGCGGTTCATCCCCTCCGGCGTGCCGGCGTAGCAGATGTTGCCGCCCGCCCGGTAGCAGGGCATGCCATAGCGGTAGTACCAGCACCGGGTGTCCTGGCAGACGTTGCCGCCCAGCGTGCCGGCGTTGCGGATCTGCGGGCTCGCCACCACGCTCACCGCCTCCGCGAGCAGCCCGTAGCGATCGCGCACCAGCGGGTCGCTCTCGACATCGGTGAGGCTGGTCATGGCGCCGATCTCGATGCCGTCGCCGGCCTCGCGCACGCCCTTCAGCTCGTCGAGTCCCTCCAGGTCGACCACAACGGTGGGCTGCTTGCCTCGGTTCTTGAACCAGTCGAAGCTGTCGTAGCCGCCGGCGAGCGCCCAGGCGTCCCGGCCGTGCTCCCGCAGCAGATCCAGCGCCGACTCCACATCGGTCGGCTGAACCAGATCGAAGTGGGGCATCATGTCCTTCATCATGGCCGCCTCCTCACTGTGTGTTGACCTGAAGCGGCCGGTGCGACGGGGGCTGCTCGGCCACGGCGTTCACGATCATGTCCGGGACCACCGGGATGCGGTTGAAGTAGTGTCCCCCGAGCGCGTCCGAGATGGCGCACAACAGAGCCGCCGCCGAGCATCCCATGAGGGGCTCGCCCACACCCTTCGCACCCACGGGGTTCTGCGGGTCGAAGACATCGGTGGCGTCCCAGTCCATCTGCGAGGGCACGTCCAGGTACGACGGTGGCTTCGCCTGGTGGAAGCCGATGTTGCCGGCCACCCCGTAGCGCGTGTCGTAGACGTGCCGCTCGAGGCAGGCCATGCCGAAGCCCATCACCGCGCCGCCCCTCACCTGGGCCGCCAACCCCATGGGATGGATCACGGTGCCGCAGTCGGCCACCCCCAGGTAGTCGATGATCTCGTACATGCCGGTCTCGAGGTCCAGCTCGATCTCGATGAACCCGGCGGCGAGCGCGGGAACAACGTCGTTGCGCGGAAGGTTGTCGCGGGCGACCCCGATCAGGCCGCTGCCGGCCAGGTTCGCGACCGACCGCTTGGTGATGTCGTTCAGGTCGTCGGGGAACTCCTCGCCGCTGTAGCGCCCGCCCAGCTCGATGGCCCGCGCCGCGGCCCGGGCGTGGCTGATGCGGCGCGAGGGGTTGGCGCGCGCGAACGTGGCTTCCTCCTCCACGTCATAGTCCCCGGGCGAGCCGCCCAGCTCCATGGCCGCGATCGCCTTCAGCTTCTCGAGCGCGTCCATCGCCGCCGCGTGGCCGGCGCGGGTCATGGTGAAGGTCGTGTTGCTGCCGACCTGCGCGCTGCTGGAAGCGAGGTTGCGCGAGGTGTCGCCGCGCACCAGCTCGACGTTCTCCCACTCGTATCCCAGCATCTCGGCCGCGACGCGGGAGGTGCCGGCGTAGGAATAGGTGCCGAGGTTCCCGACCCCGGTGTGGATGTGCAGCCTGCCGTCCGGCGCGATGCGCAGCAGCCCGTCCTGGCCGCTCTGGCCCGCACCGTGGTAGGCCTGGCCGATCCCGACCCCGGTCACGCGCGATCCCTGGCGCTGGCCGCTGCGCGCGCGCCGCTCCTCCCATCCGAAGCGCTGGGCGCCCCTGGCGAGCGCTTCGCCCAGATGAGCGCTGGTGACGGGCACCTGGCCCCCGCCGTAGAGCGAGTTCGAGTCCGGGGCGTTGATGCCGCGGATGTTCAGCTGATCGATGCCCAGCTGGGCCGCGGCCTTGTCGAGCAGGGGTTCCACCGCGCAGGCGATCTGGTTCTGGCCCGGGCCCCGCTGCGCGCCCCGCGCGGGCGTGTTGGTGAGCACCGGAATGCCGCGGAAGCGCATCGCCGGCGGCGTGTAGACGATGGTGACGGCGCCGGCGGCGCTGTTGAAGTCCCCGAAGCCGTTGTTGGGCCCGTTCTCCTGGACGATGAAGAGGTCGACCGCGCTGATCCGCCCGTCGCGCCGGAAACCCATGCGGATGCGGCCCTGGAAGCCGGCCCGGGCGGAGCCGATGGCGTACTCCTCCGCCCGGCTGATGCGCATCATCACCGGCCGGCCCGTCTTCCGGGACATGTGCGCCGGCACCGACATGATCGGGTAGGCGCTCCCCTTGGAGCCGAATCCCCCGCCGCAGTACTCGCCTACGAAGACCAGGTCCTCGGGCGGGATGCCGATGTAGCGCGCCAAGCCGTTCAGCACCGCGCTCTGGCTCTGGCTCGAGCCGAAAACGTGGCACTTGCCGCTCTGCCAGTAGGCCATCGCCGTGCGCGGCTCCATCGAGTGGTGCGAGGTGCCCGCGGTGACGAAGGTCTCGTCGAGCACCAGCGCGGCGTCGCGGAAACCGGCTTCGACATCCCCGTAGGACCACTCCGTGGTGACCTCGCCCATGGGCAGCTCGCCACCCGAGGCGGCGGCGAAGTCCTCCTCCGTCCACTTCACCTCCGAGATGCCTTCGCCGCGCTGGGAGGTGTTGCCCTCCTCGCGGGCGTTGGGGCCGCCCGGACGCAGGCTCTCCAGCGGGTCCACCACGAAGGGCAGCGGCTGGAGGTCGAGCTTCACCTTCGCGATGGCGTCCTGCACGGTGGTCTCGTCGACTGCGGCCAGCGCCGCGATGGGCTCGCCCACGAAGTGGGGGGTGTTGGTGAGGATGGGGTTGCCGGGCGCCTCGATCTCCGGCACCTCGTCGGCCGTCAGGATGGCGACCACCCCGTCCATCGCGAGCGCCTCGGATGCGTCGATGGCGCGCACCCGGGCGTGGGGCATGGGGCTCGTGATGAGCCGGCAGAAAAGCATGCCGTCGGCGCGGAAGTCCTCCGCGTAGCGGGCTCTGCCGGTGACCTTGCTGATGACGTCCGGGGGCGCGAAGTCCCTGCCGATGAGTTCAGCCACTGGACACCTCCTCCGCGACGGCCTGTCCGTTTCCGGCGGCGCGCATGACCCCGTTCAGGTAGTGGTCGTAGGCCCCGCACCGGCAGAGATTGCCGGACATGGCGCGGCGCGCCTCTTCCCGGGTCGGGCTCGGGTTGACCTCCAGCAGGGCGGCGGCCGCCATGACCTGCCCCGGGGTGCAGAACCCGCACTGCGGACCCAGCTCGTCGATGAAGGCCTGCTGTACCGGATGCAGCGTGCCGTCCTCGCTCTCGAGGCCCTCCACCGTGACGACCTCGCGGTCGCGCACCCGCTGCGTCAGCGTCGAGCAGGAGTAGTGGGAGACGCCGTCGATCATGACCGTGCAGGCGCCGCACTCCGCCCGGTCGCACCCCAGCTTGGTGCCGGTGAGCCCCAGCTTGTAGCGGAGCGTCATGGCCAGGGTCTCCTGCGGCAGCACGTCGACCCGCCGGGTACGTCCGTTCACATTGATGGAGACCAGCCGGGGGACGCTTGCGCGGGCGGACGTCGCCGCCGGGCCCGCGAAGTACGCGAACGCCGACACCGAGGCGCCGGTCGCGATGACGCCCTTGATGAACTCGCGGCGAGAGACGTTGCCCCGTCCCGGCAGCTTCGCCAGCACGCCGTCCCAAGGGGCATCTCCGGGTGGCGCGCCCGAGTGGGGATTCTGAACGATGGGGGGTGACCGCTCGGCCATGTGTCCTCCCTTCCCGCTGAGGTCCATGGTGGGATGTGCTCTCCAGGGTTGGATCCGCGGTTCCCGGCGGGATTCGCGGTCCATGGCGGAACCGGACCTCGCATCGGGCAAGGCAGGCTCGCCGCTGCTCGACCGGGATCACCGGTTCCGACTGGTTGATCGTACGCTGGCGCGGGAGTGGGGACAACCGCAGTTTCCTCCCGCACCCACGACCGAATCAGGGTGAAGCCCGCGATTCCCATGCCTGCACCGACATCATGCCACAGCGTCAGGAAATGAGAGGCCCGAACCGCATGAGCAAGATCGCCGAGACGATTGAGATTTTCGAAGCCGCGCGCCAGCCGCTGTTCATGGTGCTGGACGGCATCTCCAGGGAGGACCTTGACTGGAGCCCGAGCGAGAAGGTTCGCGGCGTCGGCAAGATCTGCCGGCACCTGTACCGGGTCGACATCTGGTTCCTCAAGCGCCTGGGCATCGTCCCCGTCATCACGGAGGATCGCCTTGGACCGGCGGAGGAGATCGCGGCGCGCATGCGCACGATCCAGGAGCAGATCATCGCCGAGGTGAATGCCTGCGAGAGCGACGCGGACCTGTTCGCGGAGCGCACCTCGCTGGACGGCAAGACGACCGCGCAGCTCGGCTCCGACGTCATCCACATGGCGCAGCACTACCTGTATCATCTGGCTCAGATCACCTACCTGCGCCGCGTCCGCGATCGCGCGTGGCCGGCTCCGCAGGCGGAGTGGGAGCACGCAACGCATGTGATCGGGGATCGGGTGCTCGAGTAGGGCTTCATCAACAGGACGATGCTCACGTGAAACGCCTCCAGCGGCTCCGCATGGGAGCCAGATTGGCCGAGGAATGGCTTCGCAGCGGCGTCGTGTGGCAGCCGCTCTCGGAGGCGTATGTCCACGACCCCTACCCGATCTATCGCAGGCTGCGCGAGCGGGACCCGCTGCATCGGAGCCGGCTGACCAACTATGTCGTCGTCACACGGTACGCCGATGTCGACCAGATCTTTCGTGACTACAGGAGCTTCAGCAGCGACCCTAACATGGCTCAGGCCCGGCGCGATTCGTCCCTGGCTGCGCGGCAGACCTTCAAGCAGAGCATGCTGGCCACGGACCCGCCGGAACACACCCGCCTGCGCAGACTGGTCAACAAGGCGTTTACGCCCCGCGTGGTGGCGAAGATGGAGAGCCATATCCGCGCGAGCGCCCATGAGCTTCTGGACGCCGTCGGAGACGCGGAGGAATTCGATCTCATCAAGGCCTTTGCGGTGCCGCTGCCCAGCATCGTCATCGCCGGGCTGATCGGCGTACCGGAAAAAGACGTCGATCGCTTCAAGCTCTGGGCGGATCGATGGACGCGCGTGCTCGAGCCGATCATGTCGCCCGACGCAAAGGCGAAGGTGCTCCAAACGGACAGGGAGTTCGCCGAGTACTTCACCAGGATCATCGAGGAGCGCAGGCGCGAACCGCGGGACGATCTCGTTTCCAGGCTGGTGGAGGCGGAGGACGAGGGCTCGAAGCTGGACACCGAGGAGACCAAGGCGATGCTCCGGCTCCTTCTGGTGGCCGGCAACGAGACCACCACGAACCTCATCGGCAACGGAATGCTGGCCCTGCTCGATCACCCGCATCAGTTCGCGCTGCTTCGTGAACAGCCCCAGCTGGTCGGGTCGGCCGTGGAGGAACTCCTGCGCTTCGACGCACCCGTGAAGCAGATCCGGCGGATCACGGTACGCGATGCGGAGGTGGGTGGCAGAACCGTGAAGGCGGGGACGGTGCTGGTGCTGCTGCTCGGCGCGGCCAA
Source organism: Longimicrobiales bacterium (assembly GCA_965208255.1). Taxonomy (GTDB): domain Bacteria; phylum Gemmatimonadota; class Gemmatimonadetes; order Longimicrobiales; family Gaopeijiaceae; genus BD2-11. The sequence continues at coordinate 3,399,957 of OZ242324.1, read as the reverse complement.
CCGCGACGCCGAGAAATTCGAGCGCCCCGACGAACTCGACATCACCCGGCCCGGCAAGGCCAACATCTCGTTCGGCCGCGGCATCCATCACTGCATGGGGGCCCCGCTGGCGCGCCTGGAAGGCCGAATCGCGCTGGAGGTGCTGATGGAGCGCTTCCCCGAAATCGGGTTCGGCCGGCGCCGGCCGAAGTTCCGGCCGAGGATCGTGCTGCGGGCACTCGAACACCTGGATGTTCGGGTGAGACGGCCCGCGGCGTGAACACACGCGCCATCCTCATCGGGCTGGCCCTCGGACTGGGGCTCGGGATCGCAGCTTCTGCAACGGGATCTCCGGCACTGCTGCAGGCGGCCGAGGCGGTCGCACCGCTGGGGGAAGTCTTCCTGCGCGCGATCCAGATGGTCGTCATCCCGCTGGTGGCGGCGGTCGTGTTCGTGGGCGTGGCGCGGATCGGAAACCTGCGCAGGCTGGGACGGCTGGGGGGCTTGGCGGTGGGCTTCTTCTGGGTCACGACGCTGCCGGCGATCCTGATCGGGATGGGAGTGATGAGCCTCGCGCTCACGTTCACGGCCCCGGTGCCGCCGCCGACCCCCATGACGGAACTGGACACCGCGACGCCGGGCGTGGTCGACTTCCTCGTCAACCTGGTTCCGCGCAATCCCATCCAGGCCGCGGCCGACGGATCCCTGCTCTCGCTGCTGATCTTCGTCGTCCTGCTTGCCGCGGCCGCGACGACGCTGCCGAAGGAGAAGCGGGAGGCGCTCACGTCCCTGGCCGAAACGCTCGGAGACGCGCTCATCAAGCTCATGACGTGGATTCTGTGGACGGCGCCCGTGGGCGTTTTCGGCCTCGCGGCCCCGGTGATCGCGCAGACAGGGATGGCGATGCTTCAGAACCTCGCCGTCTTCATCGTCGCCGTGGTCGTGGGCTTCTTCATCCTGAAGGCCGTCGTGCTCCTGCCGATGGTCCGCATCTTCGGCGGGATGGGACCGGGCCGCTTCATCCGCGGGACGGTGGGCACCTACACGGTGGGCTTCACCACGACGACATCGGTGGGAACGCTGCCGATGATGCTCCAGGAAGCGGAGAAGCTGGGCTTGTCGAAGAGCACGTTCTCGCTGGTGCTCCCGCTGGCGGCCTCGATCAACCGTCCGGGGAGCGCCCTCTTTCAGAGCACGTCGCTGGTGTTCCTCGCGGCGATGTACGGGGTGCCGCTCGACGCGGGACTGATGGCGGCGGCCGTGCTGGCGATCTTCCTCGCCTCGATGACGGTCGCCCCGGTGCCCAGCGCCAGCATCGTGACGATGGCGCCCGCGCTCGACGTGGTGGGCGTGCCGGTTGCCGGGCTGGGCATTTTGCTAGGGATCGACCGCGTGCCGGACGTGTTCCGCTCCGCGACCAACGTGATCGCCCACATGGCGGCCGCGACCACGGTGGACGGGATGACGGGGGGCGGGGAAGCGCGGAGGGACGCCTGACCCTGACGCGAGAATCAGGCTGGGAGAGGGGTCACACCTCTGGCCCGCGCGAGAAAGTCGCTGGCTGCGTCGCAGTCGAGAACTGCCGCGGCGATCCGGCTGATCCGCTCCGGATCCGAAGTTCGCTTGAGCATTAGTTGCAACTCGTCGGCGATTTCAGGACCGAACTTCCGAGTGGCCAGTTGGTGCAGGAGCCGTGCTTGACCTTCCTGCCGTCCCTCCCGCCTGATGTCGTCCAAGCTACGCTGGAACGCCGTCGCGATCGCTCCCATGGTGGTCGCCTCCTCCAGTTGTTCACCGGAAGATAACGCGCTCGAACTCCGGGGCACGGTGTCCAATTCAACCCGGCGACCCACGCGGTTCATGACAATTTACTACGCCCCACGAGTCGTTTCATGCCGCAAGTGGGAGTTTTCGAGACTTAAGGAGCCGGAAATGCGAAAAAAGCGCGGTTAACGCGCCGCTACCAGGAGTCCTGCGGATGCCGTATCTCGTCCAATGCAGTGTCTACCGAGACGATCGCGTGGGTGTCCAGCATCAGCCGCACGACGCCGTACCCCTCCCCGCGTGCCGGCCTCAAACCCTGACGTAACGTGAGGGTTATTGGATTCCTCCCCGAATCCCCCTCGCCGGGCTCACTCATACATCATCTTCGGTACCCTGCCCAGGAGCCGCGCATACACGGTGAGCGCGCCCCGGTGGTGCGCCGTGTGATCCACGAGGGGCACCACAATGCCGGACCGAGACGCGCCCGGCATGATGCGTTGGTCGGGGATCGGGGCGGCCAAGTCTTCGTCCGAAGCCGCCTCGAAGGTTGCGATGGCCTTCTCGAATGCGCGGTCGAGCCAGGCGATCGCCTCCTCGAGCGTCTCCACCGCCCGCGCCGCGGCGATCAGGCCTTCGAAGTCCATGTTCCACCCTTCCCCGAAGGCGCCATCCACGAACCACTCGACCGAATCCGCGGCGTGCGCGATGTGGCCGGCGACGGTGTAGAGTTCGGGCTGGGGGGCGAACCCGGCGTCCTCCTTCTCGAAGATCGAGATCATCTTCCTGATGTAGCCGTGCGACGTTTTCAGCTGTGCGACGATCTCGGCCGCCTGCGACATGGGCGTTTCTCTCTGGTGAGGTGTTCGTTCGCCATGGGATGGGGCGGCCAAGTCTAGCCTGGCCCTGAAGGCTTCTCCAGCCTTGGACCCCACGCCCGGCTCGCACACCGGTCTCGCACTCTCGTCGTGCGCCAGCGGAGTCGCGTGATTCCCCGGTGTTCCGATAGGTTTGGCCGCTTGAGTCATGCGCCCGTCCTGCGTGCCTCCTGCCCTCAAAGGGGGCGGTTGGCTGACGACCTCGGTGACCGACCGACAAGACTTCTCATGGACCAGCCTTTCCTCGACCTGAACGGCGATCCCGACCGCCTCTCCCTGTTCGTCGAATGCCTCCGTCTCACGCACGGTTACCAGTTCAACCCGGCCGTCGCCATGGCAACGACCCGGATGAGGATCTCGGTAGGGGAGGTGTTGGGAGCGGTGGAGGCAGACGGATGAGGATCATCGTGATCGCGGGGCCGAACGGCGCGGGGAAGTCTACGTTCGCGGCGGAATTTCTGAGGCGGGAGGCCGGCAACCCGCCCTTCGTGAACGGCGACGATATCGCAGCGAACCTGAGTCCCGAGGACCCGGCCGCAGCCGCGCAACAGGCCGGGCGGATCGCGCTTCGGCAAATGGATGCGTACGTGGCCATCGGGATGGACTTCGCTGTCGAAACCACGCTGAGCGGTCGGGCCTATGCAACGAGGATCCGGCGCTGGCAGGCGAGGGGTTACCGCGTCGCGATCATCTATCTCCGGCTTCCGTCTGCGGGGTACGCCGTCGAGCGGGTTGCCCAAAGACTGAAGGAGGGTGGTCACGACATACCCGAGGCCGTGGTGCGCCGCCGCTTTGTTCGCGGTTGGGCGAACTTCCGCAGCCTGTACCGGGAAGTTGCCGACGAGTGGCAGGTGTACGACAGTTCGGTGCATCCGCCGGTGCTCATCGAACAGTCACCGGACTGGCAAGGTGTCCGCGAACCACGCCCTGCCGGGCGATCGATGGCACGCGGGGACCTCGACTCGCCCCGGACGACAGCCTACCGAGGGCGCGAATACGAATCGACGAGAAGATCACACATGCCAGGACAACCAGGCAGAATCCCGGATGGCGAGCCGTCGGTGAAGAGTGTGCTCGCCGCACTCGCCCGGGCGCAGGAGGTGGCGATGGCACGGGCGGCAGCCGTGCGGGATGCCGAAACCCCGCTTCGAGCCGCGGCAGCGAAAGGGGCGCAGGAGGAAGCCGACGGGACTCACGATCCCGTTCAAGCCCCGGGAGCCGCGCCTCCTGGAGCCTGACCCGCACGGCCGAGTTTCAGTGGCACGTCTGAATCGCGAGTGCGACGAGAAGTGAAGCCGCCCGTCGTCCCGCCACCGATACCCTGATGTAACGTCAGGCCCAGGATCCCGATGGAGCTGGGCATCGGGGTCACGGCCGTGGTAAATGAGCCGCGTGTGGCAATCCACAGAGCCCAGCTCGGCCACCATGTCATCCGCGATTCCCTGCAGTTCCCCTGCCTCCGCGAAGACGATCGGATGCAGCCGGGACGAGAGATCGGGATCCGTCCGGACCTCCAGGGCGACCCGCAACAACAGCGTCGTCTTACCGCTACCCCGCGGCCCGATCACGATCGCGTGCTGGTTCACTCTCCTGCTTTTCGCAGGGCCATCCCTTTTGCATCAGAATTGTTGGCAACGCATTCGTTGGCAACAAGCATGTTGGGAACTGGCGCGGCCACGTCAAGACCCTTAGTCCCGCGGGACGCGGCTTGGGGGAAGCGAACCAGTCTGCTGTCCAGGCGCTATTCGATCTGGGGTTCCCCGGTGCGTTGCCTGCGCGGCATCGGCTCCAGCCCGAATCCGGTTAGCTTTCCGCCGCCATGAACAGGAACCAGGAAAGCGACAACCGGGCTGAAGCACCTACCGCCGAAACCTGGTGGGACGTCCTCGTCCACGCCGTGCGCGGCACCGGGGGCGACCCCACCCGCGGCCCCATCCGGCGCGCGGTCATCCTCCTCGCCGTGCCGATGGTGCTCGAGATGGTGATGGAGTCGCTGTTCGCGGTCGTCGACATCTACTTCGTCTCCCGGCTCGGGGACGAGGCCATGGCGGGGGTGGCGCTCACCGAGTCGGTGCTGTCGCTGATCTACACGCTCGCGATGGGGCTCAGCATCGGGGTCACGGCCGTGGTGTCGCGCCGAATCGGTGGAGGCGACGAAGAGGGGGCGTCCCGCGCCGCCGCGCAGGCCGTCGTCCTGGGACTCGCGCTGGCATTCGTGTTCGGCATCGCGGGCGTGGCGTTCGCGCCGGACATCCTGGAGGTGATGGGCGCGGACGAGAACGTGGTGGCGATCGGGGTGCCCTACACGCGCATCATGCTGGGCGGCAACGTCGTCATCCTGCTGCTGTTTCTGCAGAACGCCGCTTTCCGCGGGGCGGGCGACGCCGCGATCGCCATGCGCGTGCTGTGGATCGCGAACGGGCTCAACATCGTCCTCGACCCCCTGCTCATCTTCGGCGTCGGACCGTTCCCGGAGCTGGGGGTGCAGGGGGCGGCGGTCGCGACCACGATCGGCCGCGGGACGGCGGTGCTGGTCCAGGTCTACACGCTATTCCGCCTGAGGGGCAGGCTCCGCATCCGGCTGCCGCACCTCGGCATCCAGCCCGCGCTCATGGCGCAGCTCGTGCGGCTCTCGGCGACGGGGATGCTCCAGACCTTCATCGCCACCGCCAGCTGGATCGGCCTCACGCGCGTGACGGCGCTGTTCGGGGCCGAGGCGCTGGCCGGATACGTGATCGCGATCCGCATCATCCTGTTCGCCATCCTCCCTGCTTGGGGACTCTCCAACGCGGCGGCCACCATGGTTGGGCAGGCGCTCGGGGCCGGGGACCCGGAACGCGCCGAGCGCGCCGCCTGGATCTCGTGCAAGATGAACTTCGCCTTCCTGGGCGCGATCAGCGTGTTCTTCATCGCCTTCGCGCCGGGCATCGTGGGGTTGTTCGGCGGAACCGAGGGCGCGTCGGTCGTCGCCGTGACCGGCCTGCGCATCGTGTCCATCGGCTTCGTCTTCTACGGGTACGGCATGGTGCTCACGGCCGCGTTCAACGGGGCGGGGGCCGTGTGGACGCCCACGATCCTCAACTTCTTCTGCTTCTGGCTCTGGGAGGTCCCGCTCGCCTGGGGCCTCTCCCTCCCCGGAGGCCTCGAAACGACCGGCGTGTTCATCGCGATGACGGCGTCGTTTTCGACGCTGGCGGTGGTGGCCGCGGTGCTGTTCAAGCGGGGAAAATGGCGGCAGGCGAAGGTATAGGCGCGGGGCGGCGCCGATGCGCCTGGCCGCAATCCAGCCCGCAGGCCCTGGGAGGGCGGGATCCCAGCCGCCTCACACCCGCGGCAGCACCTCCGCCCCGGTCAGTCCGAGATGGTAGTCGGTCGCCCACGCAGTCCTGATCTCGTGCTGCTCCATCAGCGCCAGGCTGGAGGCGTCCACGTAGGTCAGGCGCGCTCCGCGCATGCGGTCGAGCATGCGGCAGGTGGTATGGTGAAGCGCGGCGGTCCCCTCGTGGACGATCAGGCCGTCCAGGTTGTCGAGAAACAGCCTGCACGTGCGGGCCGACCCCTCTCCGTGCCGATGAAGGAACCACGAGTACGCCTCGGACCACACCAGCACGGAGGTATGCCAGCGCGGCGCGGGCCCCGCGAACAGCGCGCGCGCCTGCTCGTGATGCTGGTCGCGCCGGTTGAGGGCCGCGATGAGGACTCCCGTGTCCAGGAAGACCTTGGGGTTGGTCACGGCGACTCGCGCCCGTAGACCACCTCGTCGACACTCGCGCTGTCTTCCGGCCGGCCCTCGACGGTGCCCACGTACGCCATCCAGGGATGACAGACGGGCTCGCGCGACAGAGTCTCGGCCAGGCTCCTCCGGCACAGCTCCGCCAGCGAGATACCCTGGCGGCGAGCAGCCTCCTTGGCGCGCGCGTACATCTCCTCGTCTACGGAGATCTGAGTTCTGATCACGGGCCGGGACACCTCTCCATATGTTATCACAGTATCAAATCATGATAACATCTGATGAAGGACATCCTCAAGTCGGTGACAGCCGCCCGCCCGCCGTGGTACATTCCGGGCCATGCAAGGACTTCTCTCTTCCGGACACCCCGCCATCTCCGAGGCCGGCGCGGACATCCTCCGTGCCGGGGGCAACGCCTTCGATGCCGTCGTGGCGGCGGCGTTCACCAGCACCGTCGTGGAGCCCACCATGGCGAGCCTCGGGGGCGCGGGGTTCGTGCTGGCGCGCACTGCCTCCGGCGAGGAGATCCTCTTCGACTTCATCGCCTCCGCTCCGGGTCTCGGCCTGATTGATCCGCCGGGTGAAGGCGAACGCCATTTTTATCCGGTGGACATCCTCTTCGGAGATGTGCTGCAGGAGTTCACCATCGGGCTCGCGTCAGCGGCGGTGCCGGGCACCCTCAAGGGCCTGGTGCACGTGCACGAGCGCCTGGGGCGGCTGCCCCTCGCGGAGGTGGTTGCGCCGGCCGTTGCCGTTGCGCGGGCCGGGATTCGCATCACCCCCTTCGTATCCGATTCCCTGCAGCTGATGTTTCCCGTGCTGCGCGATTCGCGGATGGGTGGCGCTCTCTATCTGCAGAACGGCGAGGTACTGCCGGTGGGCACGCTGAGCCGCAATCCTGATCTGGCGGATTTTCTGGAACACCTCCCGCGCGATCCGCGGGGATACTATGGCGGGGACTTCGCCGAGGTCATCGAACGCGACATGCTCGAGGGCGGTGGCCTGATGACGCGCGAGGATCTGGCGCGGTACGAGGTCATCGAGCGCCGTCCCCTCTCCGTCGGGTATCGCGGGCGACGGGTCCTGACCAACCCGCCTCCCGCGCTGGGCGGGTCGCTGATGGCGCTTCGCCTGCTGCTGCAGGAAGAAGCCGATCTGTCGGGCTGCGGCTGGGGAAGCCTCGAGCACGTTCGCGCAACGGCCCGGGCGCTCGAGCAGGCGGTCCGCCTGAGAGCAGGAGAGGCGGTCCCGCGCGATCCCGTCCAGGCGCAATTGCTCGAGGGCATCCATGCACCGCTCGTTCACGCCGTTCACGGCACCACGCACCTGAACGCCTCGGACGCCGAGGGCAATGTCGCCGCGCTTTCCATGTCGAACGGGTCGGGGTCGTCGTACTTCGTTCCCGGGACCGGGATCCACTTCAATAACATGATGGGCGAGGTCGATCTCCATCCCGCCGGGTTCCACGCCGCGGAGCCGGGCGAGCGGGTGGCGTCGATGATGTCGCCCGCGTTGCTGCTGGACGGAGACCAGGTTCTGGCTGCTCTTGGCACCGGGGGGAGCAACCGCATTCCCTCGGCGGTGTTCCAGGTGGTTTCGTCGCTCCTGGACTTCGGTCTTTCCCCCGATGAGGCGACCAACTTCCCGCGCATGCACTTCGATGGGGAGCTGCTGCAAGTCGAGCCGGGGTTCCCGGAGGAGGCGATGGCGGCGCTCGGGACGGAGTGGGACGTGTCGCCCTGGAAGGAGCAGAACCTCTATTTCGGAGGCGTGCACGTAGTGGCTCCGCGCGTGGGACTGGTCGGCGGCGACCGCCGCCGCGAGGGTCACGGGATCGTCGTGGACTAGTCTTCCCGTCGCACTGCCGCCGATGGGCCTTCGGCGCGCGACGTCCCGCGATCCGGCATCAGGGATTCGGCGTCAGGGATCCGGTTGCAGTTCCATCGTGGTCGTCACGTTCGTCTGCATCGTCATTCCGGCCATGCTCATGTCGAAGCTGGCGCGGGTGGACTGGCTCTGGAATCGGCCCTCGGCGAGGTCCACGACCATCGTTCCGGTCATGGTTCCGGTGGCCGTCATTCCCCCGATCCCTGCGTCCAGCTGCATGTCGATCGGACCCTCGAAGGAGAGGGTTGCGAGGCTGCCTTCGAGGCTCACGAAGGTGTACGTCATCTCGACCTCCATGGACATCGCTCCAGCGGCGCCCATGGGAAGGCTCATCGGCGCGTTCTGGGTCCAGGAGTCCCCCGGGCTGACCTCCTCCTCGGGAAACACGAAATAGCTCGCTTCGCGGAAGAGGCTCTCCGGGCTGAACCCGGCAACGTCCGGCATTCCTTCGGTACTGATGACGCCAAGTATCCGGCCACGGGTGTCCATTTCCGTGGTGAGAACGCTTCCCGAGAAGTCCGGCATGTCGGTCCCGGGCGGGGCCATTGCCATCGTCGTGGAGGCCGAGTCGATGGCCGTCCGCAATCGGATCACCTCGTCCGCCACGCCAAGGACGGTTTGCGTCTGATCAGTGCGCATGCTCATGACAGGGGTCGACGGCATCATCGGGTTCTCCACTTCCGCCTGTGTGGTCTGGGCGTAGCGGGACACCTGCCCCTCGGGTGGCGCCAGCCTCAGCAGGATCGGCGTGTCGAGCGGTACGGCGGGTGCAGGCGGGTCCTGCGCGTAAGAGGCGAGCGGGGTCGAGAGCACGAGGACCGCGGCTGCGACGATCCACCATCCTGATTTCATTCGATTCTCCTGGCGGTTTCGAGATCGGGACTTCGGGACCCACGCCGTCGAGCGAAAGGCCGGCTTCCGCGCTCACCGAGGGCAAGAGGCGTACCACGCCCCGGATTCTCGATGGGCATCCTTACAATACCCTTATAGCGAGTTGCCGGTGTCGGTTGTCCGGGTTACGGTTCCGCCGACCGTCCGATGGCGGCGGTCGAACAACCGTCGATCCTGTCCGCGAAGGTCCGCTGCCGTCGCGTGGCTTCCCGTTCTGCAAAGGGGTTAGAAGACGGGGATGACACTGCCCTTCCACCCGATCGTCGAGCGCTGGTTCACCGAGACGCTGGGGACCCCGCTTCCCGCCCAGGAGCGCGCCTGGGCCGCCATTCGCGAGAGGCGCCACACGCTCCTGGCCGCCCCGACCGGGTCCGGGAAGACGCTGGCCGCCTTCCTGAACGCCATCGACGAGCTGCTGCGTGAAGGGCTCGAGCACGGGCTCGAGAACGAGGTGCGGGTCCTCTACATCTCGCCCCTGAAGGCGCTCAGCGCGGACATCCACAAGAACCTGGAAGAGCCGCTCGCCGCCGTACGCGAGCGCGCCGTGCAGGCGGGACTGCCCGCCGTACGCATCCGTTCCGCCGTGCGCACCGGGGACACGCCGTCCTCGCGCCGGGCCGCGATGCTGCGCACCCCGCCGCACATCCTGGTCACCACGCCGGAGTCGCTCTACCTGCTCCTGACCGCCGCGCGCAGCAGGGCGATGCTGCGCACCGTGCGCACGGTGATCGTGGACGAGATCCACGCCGTGATCGATTCGCGCCGCGGGTCGCACCTGGCGCTCAGCCTGGAACGGCTCGGGCACGTGACGGGCCGGCCGCTGCAGCGCATCGGGCTGTCGGCGACCCAGAAGCCGGTCAGCGAGGTCGCGCGCTTTCTGCTGGGCAGCCAGAGCGACTGCACCATCATCGACGAGGGGCACCGGCGTGCCATGGACCTGGCCGTCGAGGTGCCGCCGTCGCCCATGGAAGCGGTGATGTCGCACGAGGTGTGGTCGGAGGTCTACGAGCGGCTCACCGAGTCGATCGAGGCCCACAAGACCACCCTGGTGTTCGTCAACACGCGCCGGATGGCGGAGCGACTGGCAGCCCGGCTGACCGATCGCCTGGGCGAGGAGGCGGTCACCGCGCACCACGGCAGCCTCTCCAAGGAGGCGCGCCTGGACGCCGAGGACCGGCTGCGCGCGGGTACCCTGAAGGCGCTGGTGGCCACCGCGTCGCTCGAGCTCGGCATCGACATCGGGCACGTGGATCTGGTGTGCCAGATCGGCTCGCCACGCTGGATCTCGACCTTCCTGCAGCGGGTGGGGCGGTCCGGGCACACCGTGCGCGGCACCCCCAAGGGGAGGCTCTTCCCGCTCTCGCGCGACGACCTGGTCGAGTGCGCGGCGCTCGTGCGGGCGGTGAACGAAGGGGAGCTGGACCGGCTCATCATGATGCCCCAGCCGCTCGACGTGCTGGCGCAGCAGACCGTGGCCGAGACGGCGTGCGAGCCATGGTCGGAGGACGCGCTCTTCGACCTCTGGCGCGGCGCGTACCCGTACCGCGAGCTGCCGCGCGAGCACTTCGACGAGGTCGTGCACATGGTGGCGGAGGGCTTCGTCACCCGGCGCGGACGGCGCGGGGCGCTCGTGCACCGCGACCGCGTGAACGGACGCATCAAGGGGCGCCGGGCGGCCCGCCTCACGGCGATCACGGCGGGCGGCGCCATCCCCGACAACGCCGACTACCGGGTGGTGCTCGATCCCGAGGAGACCTTCATCGGCACCCTGAACGAGGACTTCGCCATCGAGAGTTCCGCGGGCGACATCTTCCAGCTGGGCAACACCTCCTGGCGCATCCTCGCCGTCAACTCCGGCACGGTGCGGGTGGCGGACGCGCACGGGGAGCCGCCCACGATCCCGTTCTGGCTGGGAGAGGCGCCGGGACGGAGCGCAGAGCTGTCGAGCGCGGTGGCGCGGCTGCGGGCGGATGTCGAGACGCGCCTCGATGGAGAAGACGAGAACGCGGCCGCGAAGTGGCTCGAAGGGCTCGGCCTCTCGGAGTCGGCCGCGCGCCAGATCCAGCACTATCTGCGCGACGCGAAGCACATCCTGGGGGCGCTGCCCACGCAGGAGACGCTGGTGCTCGAACGCTTCTTCGACGAGGCCGGGGGCATGCAGATGATCCTGCACGCGCCCTTCGGCTCGCGCGTGAACCGGGCGTGGGGGCTCGCGCTGCGCAAGAAGTTCTGCCGCCAGTTCAACTTCGAGCTCCAGGCCGCGGCCACCGAGGAGGGCGTGCTGCTCTCGCTCGGGCCCCAGCATTCCTTTCCGCTGGAGGACGTCTTCCGCTACGTGCATCCGGATACGCTGGAGCGGACGCTGGTGCAGGCGCTGATCGACTCGCCGGTGTTTCCGACGCGCTGGCGCTGGAACGCGACCATCTCGCTGGCGGTGCTGCGCAACCGGGCGGGCCGCAAGGTGCCGCCCCCGCTGCAGCGCATGGAGGCCGACGACCTGATGGCCGCGGCCTTCCCGGAAGCGGCCGCGTGCCTCGAGAACATCGGGGGCGACCGCGAGATCCCGGATCATCCGCTGGTGCGCCAGACGCTCCGCGATTGCCTGGAGGAGGCGATGGCGATGGGCGAGCTGGACGCCGTGCTGCGCCGGGTGTTCTCCGGCGAGATCCGCTACGTCACGCGCGACACCCCCGAGCCCTCGGTGCTCAGCCACGAGATCCTCAACTCGGCCCCGTATTCGTTCCTGGACGACGCCCCGCTGGAGGAGCGGCGGGCGCGGGCGGTGCAGACCCGGCGGGCGTTCGAGCCCTCGTCGGCGGATGAGCTGGGCGCGCTCGACCCGGCGGCGATCCAGCGCGTGCGCGAGGAGGTGTGGCCCGATCCGCGCGATGCGGACGAGCTGCACGATGCGCTGTTGACGGCAGGGGTGCTGACGGCGGCGGAAGGGGAGGAGGGGGGGGCGTCAGCAGGCGGGAGCGGCGGTTCGTGGCGGGGGTTCTTCGAGGAGTTGTGCGCGACCGGGCGCGCGGGGCGGTTGGATTTACGTAAAATGCGTAAAATGCGTAAAACGGATGGCGCCGACGCGCGCGAGGTCGCGAGAGTAAGGCCGGGCGACGTGGAGGGCCGCGAGAGCGATGGCACTGGAGCGGGCAGTGCGGCCTGGTCGGATGGTCCCGCCTGGTGGGTGAGCGCCGAGCGACTGCCGGAGGTGCTCGCCGTGACCGGTCCTGAGGCGCGGCTCGAGCCGGTCCTGACGCCGCCGGCCGACCTGGCCGCGCGCGAGTGGAGTCGCGAGGAGGCGGTGCGCGAGCTGGTGCGTGGCCGGCTCCAGATGTGCGGTCCGGTCACGGCCGGCGAGATGGCGCATACGCTGGCGGTGGGCGAACCGGAGGTGGACGCGGCGCTGCTCGCGCTCGAGGGCGAGGGCTTCGTGCTGCGGGGGGCCTTCACCAGCCCGGACGCGGGGGCGGAGTGGTGTGAGCGCCGCCTGCTGGCCCGCATCCACCGCTACACCCTGAACCGGTTGCGGGCGGAGATCCGGCCGGTCTCGCAGGCCGACTTCATGCGCTTCCTGTTTGCGTGGCAGAGGGTCGCCGAGGGCGAGCAGGCGGCGGGAGTGGAGGGGCTGGCCGGCGTGCTCGCCCAGCTCGAGGGATTCGAGACCTGCGCGGGCGCGTGGGAGGCGGACGTGCTCGGCCGGCGGGTCGCGAAGTACGACCCCGGGCTGCTGGATGCCGTCTGCATGGCGGGGCGCGTCACCTGGGCGCGCATGTCTCCGCCGTCGGGGAACGGACCCCCGGTGCGGGGCCCGCTCCCCGCCACCCCGGTCGCCTTCCTGGACCGCAGCCGGATGGAGGTGTGGCTGCGTCCGGGCGGCGACGCCGTGGCGCGCGACCATCCCGTGGCCGGTGGGGATCTCGCGGCCGCGGGGGATCCCTCGGCCAACGGCGCCGCCTCCCTCCTCTCCGCACACGGCCGGGCGGTGCACGACGTGCTGGCCGATCGCGGCGCCTCCTTCTTCCACGAGCTGGTGGGCGCGTCCGGCCTGCTCCCCACCCGGGTGGAGGAGGCATTGGGTGAACTGGTCGCCGCCGGCCTGGCCACCGCGGACAGCTTCACCGGCCTGCGCGCGCTGCTCGTGCCCTCCGACCGGCGCAAGCCGCTCGGGCCGGCGCCGCATGCGTCCCGGGCGGCCAATGCGGTCGGCGCGAAGGGCCGATCGGGTCGCCGGGGCGGCCGCAACCGGAGGCGGTCGTCGGTCGCCTTCGGGGTGGACTCGGCGGGGCGGTGGTCGCTCCTGCGCCGCGACCCGCCCGGTCGCGGGGGCGGGGCGGGGGAGGGGGAGGCGCGCGCCTCCTCGGTCGCGCGCGCCCTCCTTCGCCGCTACGGGGTGGTCTTCCGCAGGCTTCTCGACAACGAGCCGCGCACCCTACCCTGGTGGCAACTGGTGCGCGCCCTCCGCCGCATGGAGGCCAGGGGCGACGTGAGGGGCGGCCGCTTCGTGGCGGGCGTGTCCGGCGAGCAGTTCGCGCTCCCCGAGGCGGTGGGTCTGGTGCGCCGCATCCGGCGGAAGGCTCCCTCGGGCAGGCCGCTCCCGATCAGCGCCGCCGACCCCCTCAACCTCACCGGCATCCTCACGCCGGGACCCCGCATCGCCAAGAGCACCAGAAGCCGCGTCGTCTACCGGGACGGCGTCCCGGTGGCGGCCTACGAAGCCGGCGCCTTCGTGCAGCTGGCCGAATACGAAGACGCAATCGCCAACCAGATCGAGCGTGCCGCGCGCATCGGTTCGCTGCCGCCCGCGCTACGTTCGTACATGGGCCGCAAGCGGCGCGCGGCCGCGACGCCGGGATCCGCGAAGCCAGCTTCGGGATCCGCGGCCAAACCCGTGCAGACCGTGGCGGACCTCCGGTAGAAGATCCGGCATAACCCGCCGCGAGTCTCACCTGACCCCGGCAGGCAAGCCTTCGAGAACGACGTCTCACCCGACAGGGAGACAGGGCCATGAGAATCAAGCGACGCGGTGCCCGGTGGTTGTGGTTGATTGCGGGGATCTTCCTGCTGCCGGCCTCCGGCCTGGCACAGCAAACCCACCCTCTCCTCGTCACCGAGGACTGGCTCGCCGAGCACCTCGACGACCCCGGCATCCTGCTCCTCAACGTCGAGTACGAGGAGTCGACCTTCCTGGAGGGGCACATTCCCGGGGCGCGCTTCCTGCCCTACCAGGAAATCGTGACACAGGTGGGTGAACGGCTGGTCGAACTTCCCCCACTGGAGCAGGTGGTCGAGGTCTTCCGGCAGGCGGGCATCTCCAACGACCTGCACGTCGTCCTCTACGGAACGCCCATCCCCGCCGCGCGCGCCTTCGTCACCCTCGAGCACCTCGGCCATGAGCGGGTCTCCATGGTGGACGGCGGGCTCTTTGCATGGCGGGAAGCGGAGCGGGAAGTAGCCACCGGCCCGGTGACGGGCGAACGCGGCGCCTTCGAGCCTCGCCTGCAGGACGACGTGTTCGTGGACGCGGAGTGGGTGGACGAACGCCGCAACAGCGCCGGATTCGCCCTCCTGGACGGCCGCCCCGACAACGAATACACGGGGGACGACAACGGGCGGGACGGCACCTATCGGCCGGGCCACATCCCTGGCGCGGGCCACGTCTACTGGGAGGAGTTCATCCTCTCGCGAGAGGAACCGCGCTTCGTTTCGCGCGAGCAGATGGAGGCGCTCTTCCGGCGCGCCGGCATCGATCCGGGGGAGACCGTCATCAGCTACTGCTACATCGGGATGCGCGCCAGCGTGAACTACTTCGTCTCGCGCCTGATGGGCCACGAAACCCGCTTCTACGACGGCTCCTGGAACGACTGGAGCCTGCTGGGGCTGCCTGCGGAGACGGGACCGCAGCGCCCGCCGGGTTGAGGGGAGAGGGGTACCGTCAGCGGCGTCCCCGGTCGCGAAGTTCCTTCCAGTTCAGGTCGCGAAGCTCGACACCCTCGCGCAGCGAACGCAGCCGCTGGATCGTTTGCGCGACGCCAACCCGGTCTGCCTCTTCAGCAGGCGCGGGTCGACTTGCAGGGATGTTACGTCGATTGATGTGCATCATCTCTCCTCCGACGAATCCGCCTTTCAGGGCCACGCAAGCTAACGGGTAACGTAGAAGCCTCCTACATCATGGCCGCAAGGAAACGCAAGCACGGGCGGCGCCGGAGCGAGAGCCCTCCGACCGGCAGCAAGCCGCCGAAGCCTGGAACGAGACCCCGGTCTCGGGCCAGGGAACTGGGCCGCGTCTTCCTGGTTCCGCTCCTCCTGTCGCTGGGCCTCCTGCTCCTCTCGCTCACACCCCGCGTTGCCGGCAACGGGCGGCTGACCTTCGCGTTCCTGGCGGCGGTCGCCGGACTGCTGGCCTGGCAGGCGGTGCTGTTCGCGAGGCTGTCGCGCGCCGGCGCATCCCGGGGCTTCAAGGTGGTCCTGCGGCCTCAGCACTACCTGCAGGCGCTCGTTCAGCTCACGGTGTTCGCCGTCTGGGGCTGGTACTGGCGACCGGTCTACGATTTTGCCGGGCTCCTGCTGGCGCAGCTGGTCTTCGCCTACGTCTTCGACATGCTGCTCGCGTGGTCGCGTGGCGAGCGCTACGTCCTCGGCTTCGGGCCCTTTCCCATCATCTTCAGCACCAACCTCTTCCTCTGGTTCACGGACGATTGGTTCTACCTGCAGTTCCTGATGGTGGGCGCGGGCTTCCTGGGGAAGGCGTTCGTGCAGTGGCGGCGCGAGGGGCGGCGCACGCACATCTTCAACCCCTCGGCGTTCTCGCTGGGGCTGTTTTCGCTGGTGCTGATCGCGACGGGGACCAGCGACCTGACGTGGGGGCAGGAGATCGCGACCACTCTCACCTTCGTCCCCGCGATCTACCTGCTGCTCTTCGGGCTCGGCCTGGTGGTGATGTACTTCTTCCGGGTCACCCTGGTGTCGGGGTTCGCCGCGGCGGCGATCTTCGGGTTGAGCGCGCTCTACGGGGCAGCGACAGGGGTCCCGTACTTCATCGACTCCGAGATTCCGGCCGCCGTCTTCCTGGGGCTGCATCTTCTGGTCACCGACCCGTCGACCTCGCCGCGCACGCGCACCGGCAAGGCCATCTTCGGGGCGCTCTACGGGGTTGGGGTCTTCGGGCTCTTCTGGTTCCTCGAAACGGTGGGCGCGCCGACCTTCTACGACAAGCTGCTGTGCGTGCCGCTGCTCAACCTGAGCGTGCCGCTGATCGACCGGTTCGTGCGCTCCCTCCAGAGTCGTCCGCGCATCCGGCGCAGGGCGCAGGCGCCTTGGGCGACGGCCAACTTGGTGCACATGGTGGTGTGGACATCCTTCTTTGCCGTCATGACCGCGACCGGACGCACCGACGGCCCCCACCGGGGCGACATGCTGCCGTTCTGGCAGGAGGCGTGCGCGGAAGGGCGGCCCAACGCCTGCGAGCGGCTGGTGCGCATCGAAGCCAGCTACTGCGCCGACAACGCGGGCTGGGCGTGCAACGAGCTGGGCGCCCACTACGTCGAGGGCCGGATCGTGGAGCCGGACGCGGAGCTGGCGCTGGGCTACTTCGCGCGGGCGTGCGCGGCGCAGTTCCAGGCGGGTTGCGTGAACCTGCTCGATCCCTCGGTGGTTAGCCGCGCGCCGCCGCGCCCGCTGGATCTGAGGCTGCTTCTGCGCGAGGGAGGGCTGAATCTGATGGACATGTCGGAACCCGAGCTCTACGCGCGCGCCTGCGCCCATCGCTGGGAGTTCGCATGCGAGCGGCTCGGGGAGGCGCAGTGAGGCTCGTGGCGGCCTTTGCGGCGGCGGGCCTGATCTTCGCGGGCGTGTGGCTGGACTATCGGAATCAGATGGCGCGGGTGGGATCCGGGGTATCGGCGTCGGGGCGAACCGCCACCGCTCCCGCCGAATCCGCGGGCTCTTCTCCCGAGCTTCCAGGCTACCGCGCCGATCTCGGCTATCTCCCGGACGACCCGCTGCTCGGCTTCGTGGAGATAGCGGAAGGCCTCTTCCTGATGGGCAGCGATCCGGGCCTCGACACCCTCGCCTACGACATCGAGCGCTGGAGCGCGGTGCAGCCGCAGGGCACGGTCCATGTGCCTACCTTTTTCATCGGCCGCAGTGAGGTTACGGTCGCCCAGTTCCGCGCCTTCGCGGAAGCCACCGGCTACGAAGCCGATTCACAGGCGCTCGCCGGTCCGGCGCTTCTTCCGGCGTCGTTCGTCTCCTGGCCGGACGCGCTGGCCTACTGCCGCTGGCTGGAGGAGTTCCTGCGCAACTCTCCGGCGACCCCCCCAGAGCTGAAGGGCCGCCTCACCGAGGGATGGCGCGTGACGCTGCCGAGCGAGGCGCAGTGGGAGAAGGCCGCGCGCGGCGGCGATGGACGCATCTTCCCCTGGGGAAACGAGGTGCGTCCCGATCGGGCCAACGTCGCTTCGGGCGTCGCGACGGCCGTGGGTGAAATGGTGTGCCCGGAATGCGCCCACGGGCTCGCCGACATGAGCGGCAACGTCTGGGAGCGCACCCGCAGCCCCTGGCAGCCCTACCCCTACGACGAAGCGGACGACCGCGAGGGCCTCGAGGGCGACGCCCTGTGGGTGATGCGCGGCGGTTCGTTCAGCGATCCGATCCGCAACGTGCGCGCGGCGATCCGGGGCGCTGCGGGGCCCGATGTCCGGCGCGAGTACATCGGCTTCCGGGTGGTGGTTACGCGGGATTGAGGGGCGGGAACAGGACCATCGGGTGTCGCGGCTACACGATGGCGACGAGGAGCGAGTGCGAAGTGGCGTAGGACCTGCTCTCCAACAACAGCCGTAAGGCCGCCACCACTACATCCGGCATAACTGGCTTCCCTCTACCACTAGGAGCGGTGGTTTTTGCCCCCATCTTCTTGCGCGCACTCCGAAAACCCATTATCGTTAAGGTTCCCCCCAGAATAATACCCCTCGGCGGTTGACGGACCACCGAGGGGCAAAACTGGATGGGCTTTGTGTTGGCGAACACTCCGGGCCTCTTGGTGGGTCCCGGCGGCTGCGAGGCCTTTGCGGGTTCGAATCCCGCGCCATCCGCTTTTTAAGCTAGCGCAGTGCTTAATCAGAAACAAGGGGAGTTTCCACAAACCAACGCCGGGGCGGTTGCGGCCGACAAGCGGTTTTCCACACCACAATCACCTAGTTCAGGAGGGGCGAATGGGCATCCAGACCCACTTCAACAAGTTCCACGACAAGATTAAGCTGGGCCGCAAGGATGACGCCTACAAGAAGGCACGGGACCGCGACGACAGCATCAAGCGAGATGTCACCAAGGCATTCAAGGACGCCGGCTACCCGATCGTGCACAACTTCATCCAGGGATCGCTGAAAACACACACGGGAATCATCCCGGTCTCGGGCGACTACGACATCGACCGTGCGCTGGTGATTGACGTGGATACCGCGCCGGAGAACCCGGTTACGCCGAAAAAGAAGGCACTCGAGGCTCTTGAGAAACGGGGCTTCAAGAATGCGAAGATCAAGAAGCCGTGCGTGACCGCCGACTACGCCGGCGACAACGTCCACATCGACCTCATCATCTACAAGAGGTTGGGTGACCAGCACTACCTCGCGGTGGGGAAGAAGAACTCGGACGAGAATAACCGCGAGTGGGCGATTGCGGATCCCCTCGGGCTAATGGGTTGGATCGTTGACTTCAGTGACTGCGACGACGACGAGGCGCAAGATATGCGCGACCAGTTCTATCGGCTGGTGCGTTACTTCAAGCGCTGGCGCGACGAGCAGTTCAGCGACACGGTCGGCGCCAAGGTATTCTCGATCGGACTCACCGTCATGGTGAAACAAGACCTGGAGTCGTCGTTCAGCACGGAGGGCGCCTCCCAGGATCTGGAGGCACTGCGCGCGACTGTGGAGGCGATCCTGGACGCTGGCTACTTCGATGAAGAGGAAGACGGGAAGTACCGTGTCCGCGTTGATCTGCCAGTCGAGCCGTACCGGGACATCTTCTACGGCTCGGGGCTCGACACGGGCACGCAGCTCTACAACAAGCTCAACCGCCTAAAGGAACAGCTGGAGAAGGCTGAGGGGTTGAGCGACGAGCGAGAGCAATGCAAGATCCTGAACGAACTCTTCGGCGTTGACTTCAAGGTACCCGATTCGCCGAAGGGTGGCTCCAGCGCCAAGAGAGCAATCTACCCAACTGCGGGAGTCGTGAGGCACTCGCAGGGTGCTTGACCCCGAGGACATCCGCAGTTGCCTGGAGCAAGCAGGTTACGATGCCGAACTGACAGCCAGCGCGTCCCGGTTGACCCTAACGTTCGATGTTGGCAAACGGCGTATAGCGCTGGTTCACGATTTCCCGGACGTTTTGCTTCGTACCCCAGTCTTTTGGCTCGCCAGCGGATACGACGGCAAGCTTGGTCACGTCGGGGCGGAAAGAAACGGAGGGCTGCGGGAGGTATGTATCGGCGATCCGGGATCGACCGCTATCAATACCGACCGACCGGCACTTGTGTATCGGGAGACGGTGCGACAGCACGTCGAAACGCTAACCCACCTGATACAGGATTCGGAGTACAACCGGGTCGAGCAACTGCGGGAGTTCGACGCTCATTGGGAGATCCTCTGCCGGGAAGAGGCCGGGGAGATCAATGAGCTCTTCGTGGTCTGGAACGGCCAGGAACCTACAGGGCTGCAGCTTAGACCGCCCCGGGCCAGTTCCAGTTCGAACCTCCTGCGAAGAACGGCCGTCGCGTTGGCGGAGAAACTGGCCGCCCACCGGCAATCGGCATCGGTACGCGGCGTGGCCGAATGGAATCTGCGCCAAGCAGTTGGGAAGGGACTCGGCGTCCGCTTGAGCGGCCTCGAGCCGGCACCCGCGAGCCGCGATGAACTGTTGCCCTGGTACTTCCGTGCCGTCAGGCAGGCCAACGTTGCTAGCCATCACAAGCTCCGAAGGCTGCGCAAGAAGAGCCGTCGTGACCATTGGGTAGTCTTCTCCGCACCCATTCCCGGTGGGGAAGCGATGTTCGCTGTGCGGTGGCGGTCAGGCGCGGCCGGTCCTTTGCCGGCATCGGAGGAGCAGGCGGGGGCCGCTGGGTGGACGGCGACACCCTATCGAGTGAGGTCGATGTCGCGGAAATCGCTGGTGCCTCGGGGCGGCGGTTCGCTGGACTTGAGCCAGAACTCCGTCCTGCTAGTCGGCTGCGGGTCGGTTGGAAGCGAGCTTGCCCTCCGGTTGACGTCAGCTGGGGTCGGCAAGTTGACTGTCTCCGATCCCGAGGAATTCTCGGAGGAAAACCTCTATCGCCATGTCCTTTCGATGAGGGACCTCGGCCGCTTGAAGACCCTGGCTCTCGCACGAGAAATTGCTCTGAAGCACCCTTGGACGAGAGTGACACCTTCGAACAAACCACTACAAAACCTACGGGATCCGGAGGTGCTACAACCATTCGACCTCGTAGTGATCGCGATCGGTTCGCCGACAGTCGAGCGGATCTTCGCGGAATACTGCCGTCAGGAAGCCTTGGGCGTGCCGGTGATGAACTGCTGGCTCGAGGGCTACGGGATCGGCGGCCATGCGATCCTCGCGCTGCCCCGGATGAAGGGGTGCTGGCATTGCGCTTATGTGGACCCCGAGACGCTCAAGCGGGGCCTCACGTCGAACCTGAGTTTCCTGAAGCCGGGACAGGTCGTGATGCGCAGGCAGGGCGGCTGCGGCACGCAGTTCCTACCGTACAATGGTATCGCGGCGAGCTACACGGCGACGATGGCCGCGAACCTGGCCATTCGCTTTCTCGCAGGTGATGTGGCGTATTCGGCGAAAGCGAGCTGGAAGGGGGATCCTGCGGAAGCGAGGCGAGCGCGTCTTAAGATAACGCGGCGATACCGGCACTTCGGAGAGTCGTTGCAGGTCTTGCCACTGCATGACCGGAACTGCGACCTGTGTGGGGGGTGACGCTGTGCAACGTTTTGGCGGACACGGTCAGCGTGTACATGTGAGCGATCAAGTGACGGGCGTCTGGTGTGCACATCGACAGACTGGGCCGGACGCGACCGAGTCGTTCGGGGTATTGATAGGCACAACATCCATCGACCGGCGGGAGATCTGGATCGAGAAGGTCACTACCCCGATGCGTTGCGACCGGCGCACACGGTTCTCCTTTACCCTTTGCGACCCTGGGCATCAGCGGGTCGTGTGCAGGACGTTCGCCCGTTCGGATGACCGGTCGATATACCTCGGAACCTGGCACACGCATCCGGAGCCGGTGCCGACACCATCGGGAATCGATAGGAAAGATTGGGCCGCGTGCCTGCGGGCGAACCCGGGGCGGCCGCTGGCCTTTGCGTTGGTAGGGACAGAAAAGACCCGCGTTTTCGTGCGAACACGGTGGCGATTCAAGCCGCTGCGTGAGGAGTGTGGGGGCGATGGCGATGGTTGATCCCCGGGAGTCGGCGGTGGTGCAGACGCGCGAACCGCCGATGACAGAGCTCGACGCGGTCAAGGACCACGCCAAGGACGCGAGGGCGCTGGTGTCGTGGGACAGCGTCGGTGTGCTGATGGACGAAGGACCGGGAGCAGTCGTAGCTGTGCTCCTGAAGGGTGGAATGGTGGTTGCGGCTTCGCGCTTCGGTCTCTCCGCGGCAGAGAGCGTCAGCGCTCTGGGGGCGTACAACGAAGGCATGGTCGCCCGGATGGAACTGCGGTGCTGGCAGGGCCACACGATGACTGACGAACACATCGGCAACTTGGCCGCGTTGACAGCGGCGTGGCGGGAGTCGTGCGGCCAGCGCAAGCAACAGGCGGATGCAGGTTGGAGGGCGTTCTTCGAGGGCCTCGAGCGGAAGACCCGCAAGAAGGGCCGCGGCGCAACGATCAGCGTGCCAACACGTAACCAGGTGCTGTTGGATGCTCACGGCCGCTGCATGTTCGAGGGGTGTGGAATGGACCTGACCGAAGACCCTGTCACTCACGAACGGGGTAACTTCGCCATCCTGGCTCACAACGTCGCGTCGTCGGAGAGAGGCACCCGTGGCGCACTGCACCTGTCTGGTGACCTCGCGGACGACCCTGAGAACATCTTGCTTCTCTGCGACACGCACCACCGACTGGTGGACACGATCGCCAAAGCCGACTATCCGGCGTCCGTTCTTTCGGCGATGCGGCGTCGCTTCTGCGAGACGGCGACCGAGCTGCTCGACGGGTTAGCCCTCGCATCGATGCCAGCCTTCTGCGTGGCATGGACCATTCATCGGCAGAGAGTCGCGCTGCCATCGTCCAAGCAGGCGGGGAGGGCGCTAAAGCCCATTGGAGCGCGGCTCGACGGTAAACTCCGGACGGTGAATGACAACGAACAGGTCCTTCGGTCGTTGGAAGAGGACGACCATTGGAAGGTGATGGCCACGGCGGTGCAGCAGACAGCGAATGACATCTTGCAACAGACGCACGGAGAGCGGTATCGCGCGGCGCTGTTTGCGATGGGTTTGATGCCAGCTCTGATCGGACTCGGTGCGAAGCTCGGGAACAAGTGCGACATCACACCGATGTTGCGGTACCGCGAGAACGGCCTGTGGTATTGGCCGGCGAACGAGCCGCGGGGCGAGTTTTTCGCAATCCGGGGTCTCGAACCGCTAACGGATTCGGAGGACGAGGTCTCCTTGTTGCTTGGACTAACGGCGGTGCCGAAAGCGATGCAGTCGACTGCGGAGTCTCTTGGGATGGACACCGTTTCCGTCGTCGCCCGACCGCAATACCAAGGCAACGGCGCGTTAGGCCACCCGGTCGATGGCGCTTCATTCCGGCAGCGAATGCAGGAGCTACTGCACCAGTTGCACACCGCTCACGGTGTTCGGCGAGTGCACGTGCTTCCGTGCGCGTCGAACGCGGCATGTGTCTTCTTCGGACAGGCGTTCGACAGCTATCACCCCGAGCTTGTGATATACGATTTCGCACCGCAGGGAGCTTCCATGGTGCCGGCACTGCGGATCCTGAACGTGAGCAACGAGTCCATAGTCAAGCCCGCCTAAGCGGGTCTGGTTCAAGTTTCGCGGCTTGGCAGGGCAGCGCGTCCGTCACATGATCGCTACATTGGCGTCATCTGACGTTTATCGCCACATGGGAGCCGATCGTGGAAGCGCTCGAAGCCTACGCCAGTCCCGACTGCATGGAGGGAAGCGAGACCGTGCAGCTCGGTCGGCTGTTGAAGCTGACCGACGCCGAGCGCCTGGACGAGGTCGCTCTGGCCCGCCGAATCGCTGCAGGGCTCCCGACGAGTTGTGTCTCCGCGCTCTACGAGTTGCTCGGAACATCGCGCGTCATCGGAACCGTGGTCTCGGAAGCCACGCTCCGTCGTCACCGCAAGGCCGGAAAGCCTCTCTCTCGCCGACACAGTGAGAGGATATACGAGCTCGGACGGGTGGTCCATGCGCTGGGGCGCGCGCTACACGGAGACAAGCGACGAATGGATGCGTTTCTCCATCGTCCCCATCCGCTGCTCGACGGGGCCACGCCCTATGAAATGGCGGTCTCCTGCTCCGCCGGGGCGGATGTCGTGCTCGATCTCGTGCGACGCGCGGAAGCCGGCGTGGCCGTTTGACCTCTCCGCGCCGACTACATGAACCTCTCCGCGCCTTCAGGATCGGTGATCCGCTGGGCAGGTGGAGGATCTACAGTCCTGAAGGAGCCAGGAACGTGGACGGCCGCTGGCACCAGCGCGGAGCTCGGGTCATCTACGCCTCGGAGCACTACTCGACCGCCATGCTCGGGATGCTGGTTCGATGGAACGGTGTTCCGCCCGCAAACCAGCGTTTCATCGAGATCGTCATTCCGGTCGGCACCAGCTACGAGTCCGCGGACATCGACGCTGTTCCGGGCTGGCATCTGCCGGGGAGCTCTTCGGCGCGCCGGTTCGGGCACGACTGGTACGCGGCATGTCGGAGCGCGATCCTCCTGGTGCCCTCGGTTGTCACACGTCTGGAGCGGAACGTCATCATCAACGCCGACCATCCCGAGTTCCCGTTGCTCCAAACGGGACCCGAGAAGCCGGTCCGGTGGGATGAGCGGCTGTTCGGGTAGACGACTTGTTCCGTTTACCCAGGTCCGTCCCGGTCGCGATCCGTCCGGATCGTCTCCGTGCTGTCAGTGTCAGAACGAAGCCTCCGGCGCAAGGCCCGCGCCCGCTCCGCGAAGCTCTTCTTCTCATCCGTGGGTCGCCCTTCATGAACTTCATGCTGAGCCATAGCCCACCTCCTCACAGGTTCAGCCAGTAGTTCACCTTGACCAGGAAGATGTTGTCCGGTCGGATGCGCACGAGTTCGCCGGCGTCGTAGCGGAAATCGAAGTCGCCGACGCCGTCGGCCGCGCGGGGGTCCCAGGCGTCCCGGAGGGCGCGGTGATAGCGGCGCTGCTGCCACACCAGGAAGAGGGTCGAGCCGGGGCTCCACTCCCAGCGCAGCACCGCGTTGCCGCGCAGGCTGCGCACGTTGAAGTCCTGGTCGCGGATGGTGATTTGGGGAGCCGCGCCGGTGCCGTCGGGATCGATCAGGAAGCCGCCGTCGTCCAGCCGGTACATCGTGCCGGCGCCTTCGCCGTAGCGCAGGAAGTCGAAGGTCCCGGGCGCCCGGAATTCCTTCAGCCCCCCGTAGTCTCCGCTGGATATGAGCGGCTGGGCGTAGACCTGGAGGGTCAGGGTGGGCGAGAAGGTGACGTTCAGCCGGGTGTCGAGAGAGAGCGTGGTCTGATCGATGGGGGCGAAGATGTAGCGCCGGCCGAAGGTGCCGGTGGCCAGCGGGTCGTCGCGGGAGGTCACGTACTGGGCTTCGGCGTAGCTGCGCGTGAGCCTGGGACCCAGATGCAGCTCCAGCTTCTCGCCGGACTTGTAGGAGACGTTCAGTGATCCGGTGTGGCTCCAGGAGCCGACCTCGTCGAAGGCCCAGTTGTAGCTGGCCCGTCCGCTCACGGGCTGCCGCGAATCGGAAGAGATGTTTGCGTTGCCGGCGTAGTATTGGGGATCGCGCGCAAGCGGGCCGCCGCGGGTGAGGCGGTCGTTGTCGGTGGGGGCCCGGATCGCCCCCCGGACGGAGCCGCCCCAGTAGTTCAGCCACTGCCAGTTCAGGTTGACGTTGAACTCCGAGTGCAGGCGGTCGCCGGCCGTGTTCCACTTGCCGTCCGGGCCGCCGGAGACCGCCCAGTTGCGCAGCCACGTGCCCGGGCGCGGCTGGCGCCAGGTGAGGTGGGTGTCGAGCATGATCCGGTCGGCCTCGGTCTGGAAGCCGATGTCGTTGACCTCGTAGCCCGGGCTGATGCTCGCCATGGCGATCCGGGCCGTGAACGACCCCGACTGCTTGTTGACGTCGAACATGGCGTAGTGGCCGCCGAGCGAGGTCAGGTCGGGGTCCAGGGCGCGGTTGCCGTCGGGGCGCTGGAAGTACCTGGCCGAGGAGCGCTGGGTGCGCAGGAGGGCCGCCTCGCTGCCCGAGACCAGGCTCTGCGAGAGGGCGCCGTTGATGCGCCAGGAGCGGTCGTCCCATTCGTGGATGAAGTCCACCCCGGCGACGTACGCCGACGAGTGCAGGCGATCGTCCAGGGCGCTGGCGGAAAGGTTGCGGTTGACGGCGGTGGCCATGGCGCCCAGCTGCGTGAGGCCGTCCCTGAGGTCGCGGCGCAGCCGGCCGGCCAGGTAGTTGGTGGCGGGCTCGAGTTCGGTCTCGCCGCGCGTCCCGCCCGCGTCCACGTAGGGGGCCATTTCGCGCCCGGTCACCGCCTCCAGCAGCCCGACCGACCAGCCGTCGCCCACCTTCCCGCTGATCTTGGCGGCCCCGAGGATGGTGGTCGAGGTGGGCGCGTCCGAGAAGACCGCGTCCGACGCCATGGGTCCCTGCGGCCGGCGGCCGATTCGCCGTGAGTACATGACGGTGGGCGGACGCCCGGTGCTGCCCCCCGGTCCCCCGCGCGCGAACTGGAAGATCTCCCCGCCCTCGACGAAGAAGGGACGCCGTTCGTCGAAGCGGGTTTCGAAGGCGGTCAGGTTGATCACCGCCGGGTCCACCTCGACCTGGCCGAAGTCGGGGTTGACGGTGGCGTCGAGGGTGAGGTTCGAGCCAAGGCGGTACTTGAGGTCCGCGCCGGCGCGCCCGAAATAGTCCGAGCCGGAGCGGAACGGGTTGCCGAACGACACGTCGGCCGGCGCCGCCTGGCGAATGTACTCGGCGCTGAGTCCGGCGTACGGCAGGATCTCCAGCCTGCGCCCCGACGCCACGTTCTCGATGCCGTTGAGGTGCCCGAAGCGAGCCACGCCGCCGGGTTCCAGCTTGGGCGTGAAGGAAAAGACCGCGCGCTCCTGGTTGCGGTTGATGGCGCGCTCGATCTGGAGGCCCCACACCTGGTCCGCATCGGTGCTGAAGCGCAGCTGGCTGAAGGGGATGCGCATTTCCACGAACCAGCCGTCGTCGGTGACCGAGGTGGCGACGTCCCAGACCGGATCCCAGGAACTGTCCCCGCGCCCGTCCCCTCCGCCCCCGCCGAAGATGCCGGATCCCCCGCTGAGGATCTCGTCGCGCTTCATCCCCGAAGGATTGGTCGAGAAGCGATAGGCGGTGCGGTGATCGTGATAGCTGTCGACGGTCACCGTGAAGAAGTCCGAATCGGGTACGCCCGCGTCCCGGCGGGCGAGGCGGGTGGTGACCGGTGCCGAGTCCAGCAGGCGCGCGCCCACGTAGAGGGCGTCGTCGTCGTACAGGAACCGGACCTCGGTGCGCTCGCTGACGGAGGAGCCCTCGTTCGGATCCATCTGGGTGAACTGCGTCACCGGCGCGGCGTCGTTCCAGGGCGCCTCGTCAAGCCGGCCGTCGATGCGGATGTCGGTGGGCGTGCGGACCGCGCGCGCTTCGGGCGCCTCGTCGTGGGGCAGCACGGCAAGCGCGGGGATGCCGCCGTCGTCGGTCTGCTGGGCGGCCAGCGAGACGGGTACGACGAGGAGCGCGAAGGTGGTGGCCAGCAAACGGACCGCAGGGGCACCGGAGAGGCGGACGCCGCCCGGCATCCGCACACCCGTGGCGCCTGAACGGTCTACCACCTCGGGGAGCGCCTCGGCCTCGCTGGGCGCCCCGGCTTCACTCGACTGCTCGCCGGGGAAGGGGTGTCGATGCCCGCGAGCTCGAAGTCGTCCAGGTAGCGCACGTTGTCGGAGGCGGACACGGACTTGCGCAGCTCCCGGTCGAAGTTAGCCAGGGCGCGCGCCGATTCCTCTTCCGGGGTGTCCCCGCTTGAGTAGACCACCCGGCCGACCGAGCGCCGGTCGAGGCGGAGGGCGGACCGTACCTCCTCTCCTCCGAGCAGGGCCGAGCGAATGGCGGGGAACCGATAGGTGATCTGGCCGGAGTCCGCGGGCTCCACCTCGGCGTCGAACTCGGCGGACATCTTCTGGAGCTGGGTGCGGACGTCGGGCGCGCCGATGTTCGGGTCCACCAGCGCGATGCGCACGTCGTCCGTGGCGCGCTCGGCCGAGAGAGGCGATCCGCCCGCGAGACTCTGCCGGAACACCATGCCAAGCAGCACCTTGCGGACGTTGCGCAGGCGGCGGCGGGCGTTCTCGGCCCTGTGGCCGATCCACCTGCCCAGCGGCACCGAGAAGAAGAGCGTGCTGAACACCGCGGGCACCCAGATCAGGCCGATTTCGGCCCCCAGCCCGCCCAGTCCGAGGGGCGGGAAGATGAGCACGGGTGCGGTGAGCGCGGCAAGCAGGTTGAAGCCGTTCAGCGAACCGACGAGCACGTTCGTGCCGGTCTTGTTACCGGTAAACTCGGCGGCCTTCTCGAGGCGCTGCCAGGCGGGAGCGGGCTCGCGCACCTTTACCCGGCCGTGCGCGCTCACCAGCAGATCGCCGAAGCTGTAGACCAGCTCACCGCCCCGGGAGACGTGCACATCGCCGCCGTAGGCGCCCATTAGCCGGCCCATCTCTTCCTCGGCCTCCGGGACCGTCAGCCCGTTGTGGCGCACAAGCTCGGGCACGGTCAAGGTGCCCTTGCGCGCCCGGATCAGGCGGATGACGCCGCGGTCGCGGTCGCGCAGGCTCGGGCGCGGCCGGTCGGGACCGAAAACGAAGGCGAACACCTTCTTGTAGAAGGGGACCTTCTTCCCGCTCCGGCGCTCGAAACGGCTCCCGTAGTAGGGCTGGCCCAGGCGCCAGTCCGGGGTCCAGAGCCAGAACAGGAAGGGGAAGTTGAAGCCTCCGCCGCGGTGCCGCCCACCACCCAGGATGGAGCCTCCGTTGCGATCGTTGCCGCGGGAGGCGGCGATCACGGCGGCGATCAGAAGGGTGACGAAGACGACGAAGTAGACCACCAGCATCACGACGATCCAGACCTTGAAGGCGGTCTTGAGCACGCGCGCGGCGGTCGAGCGGAAGCGGACCCAGAGGGGCGTGTGGTCGCGCCGTAGCAGGCGGCGCTGAAAGGCGTACACGATGTCGCCCTCTTCGCCGACTTCGACGTGTCCCTGATAGGTTTCCAGCAGCTTCTTCAGGCCGGTTTCCGCGTCCGCCTGCGCGAGTCCGGTGGCGGCCATGACATCGCCGACCGTGGCGCGGCCGCGGAGGCGGCGGAGTGCCTGGCGAAGCGGATCGGCGAGTGCGGTGTCGAGACCGGTGGCCGTGGTAGCGGTTGCCATCGTGTCACGTCCGGTGTTTTGGTGGCAGGATCGCGGCACCCGTGCGTGCGATTCTTGTCAACGGGGCTACGTACTCTAATCTATCCCGTGTTTCGCTACAGGCGAACGCCGCCCGGGGGTGCAGGGTACGCGGCTGGGGCGGGCGACAGGGCGACCTGGGCACGACACGAACGAAAGGCACAAAGCGAGAGGGGATGCTCGATTCAATGAGGTGCATGAGGCGGACAGGGCGCTCGGGGCGCGGCAGGCTGCTGCCCTGCGTGGTCACCCTGAGCTGCGGTCTGGTCGCGGCGTGCGGGGATGGGGAGGATGCGGGGGATCGGCGGCGGCTCGCCGGGAGCGAGGAAGTATTGCACCGCGTCCTCGCGACCGAGGACTCCCGTTCACGGGATCCCGCGGCGCACTTCACGTTCCTGGAGGGCATCTCCTGGCCCGACCCGGAGGTGCAGCGGATCGCCGTGCGCGCGCTGGGACGGCAGGAGAATCCATCGGTTCTGGTGGACATCGGGTCCCTGCTGGAGAGCCCGTACGCCGAGATTCGGGCGGAAGCGGTCAACGCCATTGCCCAGGCCGTTGCCGGCAGCGACCCTCGCCGGGCGATGGTTACGCTGACGAACTTCTCTTCCTTCGAGAGAGACCCCGAGGTGCGCGGCGCGGTGCTCGAGGCGATGGGCCGGCTCTCGTACGAGAATCCCGATGAGGTGCGGCAGGCCTACGACCTGCTGCTCCAGATCCTTGTCACTGGACTCGCCGGAGGCGGCGCCGTCACCCTGCGGTCCCTCCCCCACCCCGTGATCCTTGGCGGGTCTCGCGCGCTGGAAAACCTGGTTCGCACCCAATCGCAGGTCGCGCCTGCCCCCCCTGTGCTGGCTGCGCTCGCGCAGCTGGCCGGCTACCGGGCGGCGGATGGCGAGGAGGGCGCGCAGGTGCGTCGGCTCGCCTTGGCGGGACTGGTGGGTGCGGGAGGACCTTCCGACGACGTAATCGAGGCGGCGCTGGCCGACGAGGACGCGCAGGTGCGCCGGCTGGGGGTGCTCGCCATCCAGGAGGGCGCGCTCGGCGAGGTGCGGGCTCCGCTCGCGCAGGCGCTCGCCGACGCGAGTCACCTGGTGCGGGTGGAAGCCGTGAGAGCCCTGAGCGAACGGGTGGACGGGAGCCTGGCCTGCACCGAGCTGGTGGCGTTGCTGCAGGACCCGAGCGCGCACGTCGCGCTGGAGGCCATCGACCGCCTCGCCGGGTGTCCGCCCGAAACCGCTCTGGCGCCACTGGACACACTGGTCGGGCGGGCCGACTCCGTCTCGGTGGGCGACTGGCACCGGGCGGCGCACGCCCTGGTGGCGCTCGCCGGTGTCTCTCCCTTCACCGCGCGCCGCCGGTTTCCGGCGTTCTCCGCCCATCCGGTGTGGCAGATGCGCATGTACGCCGCGCGCGCCGCGGCCCGGCTGGAACTGGTACCTGAATTGTTGACGCTGGCCGGCGACGAGCACTGGAACGTCCGCCAGACGGCCATCGCCGGGCTCGCGCCGCTGGTGGGTCATGACGCCGACTCCGTCTATATCGACGCCCTGGGCGCGGACGATCCCCAGCTGGTGATGACCGCGAGCCGCTCGCTCGCGGGAAGTCCGCATCCGGATGCGCTTTCGGCCGTCTTCGATGCGCTCGAGCGCATGAGCGCAGACCGGAGGGAGACCCACCGGGACGTGCGCATGGAGCTCCTGCAAAGGGTCCGGGAGTTGGGTTCCGTGGAGGATCTCGACCGGGTGCAGCCCTACATGGAGGACTACGATCCGGTCGTTGCGCGGGTCGCCGAATTCCTCCGCAACGACTGGACCGGAAGCGACCTTCGCTGGGCTCGCCCGTCGCCCCCGGAGCGCGCGCCCATGCCCACGTACGGGGAGATGCGGGAGATGGCCGTCTCCCGGGCCGTGATCCGCATGGCGGGGGGCGGCGAGATCGTGCTCGAACTCCTTCCCTTCGAGTCGCCGGCCAACACGACGCGCTTCGTCCGCCTGGCCCGTGAAGGGTACCTCGACGGCCTCACCTTCCACCGGGTAGTTCCCAACTTCGTCATCCAGGGGGGCAGCCCGGGCGCGAACGAGTATCACGGGGACGGACCCTACACCCGCGACGAGTTGACCATGCGCTCACACGTGCGGGGCACCGTCGGCATCTCGACCCGGGGACGCGATACCGGCGACGGCCAGATCTTCGTCAACCTCGTGGACAACCCCCGTCTCGATCACAACTACACCATCATCGCCCGGGTCGTGGAGGGAATGGACGTGGTCGACGGCGTCCTGGAGGGGGCCGTCATGGAGGACGTGACCGTCCTGGCGCCGGTTCCCGAATAGGCTTCCATCCCGAACGGACTTCCACCCCGAACAGGCTCACCCTCCGCAACAGGTCGTCCATCGGCCGCAATCCGATCCCCGCCCACCCGAGAGACCAGCCTCATGTCCGAGCGAAACATCCTCTATCTGTCGCGCGCCCATGTCGAGCAAGCCGGCGTCTCCATGGCCGAGATCATCGACGCGCTGGAGTTCATGTTCCGGGAGAAGGCGGCGGGAAGAGTGGAGATGCCGCCCAAGCCGGGCATCCATCCGCGCCCGGATTCCTTCCTGCACGCGATGCCGGCGTACGTCGAGCGGCAGGATGCCGCGGGGATCAAGTGGGTCTCCGCCTATCCCGGCAATCCCGCGCACGGACTGCCCTACATCAGTGGCCTGATCGCGCTGAACGACCCGGACACCGGGCTGCCGCTCGCGGTGATAGACGCCACCTGGATCACGGCCATGCGCACCGGGGCCGCGTCCGCGCTTGCGGGCAAATTCCTTGCCCGGCCGGATGCGGCGAGCGTCGGAATCGTCGCCTGCGGGGTCCAGGGACGCAGCCACCTCGAGGCCTTCTGCACCCTGTTCCCGGTAGAGAGGGTGCACGCCTACGACATCGACGAGGCCGTCATGCACGCCTATGCCGAGGAAATGGGCGACAGCCTTGGCGTCGAGGTACGGCCGGTGGCGACGGTTGCGGAGGCGGTGCGCGGAATGGACATCGTCGTGACCAGCGGACCCATCCTGCTCGATCCCGACCCCGCCATTCCGCCCGGATGGCTCGCGCCCGGCGCCTTCGCCTCCCCGGTGGACTTCGACTCCTACTGGCAGGGGGACGCGTTCCGGGAAGCCGACCTGCTGACCACCGACGACACCGCGCAGTTCGCCTACTACCAGAGCAAGGGAGGCTATTTCCAGGACATGCCCATGCCCGACGCGGAGCTCGGCGACGTGATCGCGGGCAAGGCCCCCGGACGCCGAGCGGAGAGCGACCGCATCATCGCGGTCCACCTGGGGCTGGCGCTCGAGGACATGTCCACGGCGAAGCTCGTCTACGAGCGGGCGCGCGCGGCGGGGATCGGCGTGCAGCTGGAGATGTAGCGGGATGCCGGAACGGGGAAGAACGGATATCCGTCGCCGGGACCGCGCCCGGGACGATGCCTGGACCCGAAGCCTCATTGAGCAGGCGCGCGTGGGGGTTCTTGCCGTGACCCGCGGCGATCAGCCGTTCCTCAACAGCAACCTGTTCGTGTACGATTCCGGCCGCCACGCCGTCTACATCCACACTGCGCGCACCGGGCTGACCCGGGAAATCCTGTCCCGCCCCGTGCCCGTGTGCTTTTCGGCCTTCGAGATGGGCCGCCTGCTGCCCGCCGACGAGGCGCTCGAGTTCAGCGTCGAGTTCGCCGGGGTGACGGCGTTCGGGACCGGGTGCGTGGTGGAGGATCCCGCGGAGGCGCGCGAGGCGCTGCAGATGCTTCTCGACAAGTACGCGCCGGAGCTGAGGCCGGACCGCGACTACCGCGCCATCACCGAGGGCGAACTCAGGCGCACCAGCGTGTACCGCATCGACATCGAGGAGTGGACCGGGAAGCTCAAGCTGGTGGAAGACGAGTTTCCCGGTGCCTTCTACGTCCCTGCGCCGGAGATTTTTCCGCGCGCCCGCTGAGCGTCCTGCCGCGCTGGCGGGGTCAGGGATCGGCGTTGAAGAACGTGCACAGCGCGAAGACCTCGACGTCCAGCGCCTCCAGGTGCTCCCGCCCGGGGAGTTCGGGCAGATCCACCACGAATCCGGCGCCCGTCACTTCGCCTCCCATGCCGCGGATCAGCTTGATCGCGGCCGCCGCGCTCCCGCCGGTGGCCACCAGGTCGTCGATGAGCAGGACGCGCATGCCGTCACGGATCGAGCCCGTCTGCATCTCCAGGCGCCCGGTGCCGTATTCGAGCGCGTAGTCGGCGCCCACCACCTCGCCGGGCAGCTTCCCCGCCTTCCGCACCGGCACGAATCCGACCCCCAGCCGCTGCGCCACCGGGACTCCGAAGATGAAGCCGCGCGCCTCGATCCCGACCACGGCGTCCGGCGCCGCGGAGGCGAATCTCCGCGTCAGCGCCTCGATGGCTTCCTCGAAGCCTTCGGGGTTCTCGACCAGGCCCATCACATCGCGAAAGCGGATGCCGGGCTTGGGAAAGTCGGGGACCAT
Source organism: Longimicrobiales bacterium (assembly GCA_965208255.1). Lineage (GTDB taxonomy): Bacteria > Gemmatimonadota > Gemmatimonadetes > Longimicrobiales > Gaopeijiaceae > BD2-11. The sequence goes on along the minus strand of OZ242324.1, from coordinate 3,366,623 downwards.
GCGGATGAGCGACTTGATGCGGGGTGTCATCGGATGTCCGGATTCGGAGGGCATCGTGCGTTCGTCTGCTCCAGTGGAAGAGGTGCGCTTCCGAGCGGTGAGAACACGGCTGGTGGGAGCGAGCTGTCGAATACTGACAATATCACTGTCGATAACTGACAACATGGCGAGGGCAACGCGGCCGGACCGGGGGAATCCGGGACCGCGTCAGGGCGCCGCCGCGGGCCGGGCGGGCTCGAAGTCGAATCGCTCCCCGGCATCCCAGAGCGAACGCTGATTGCCGTGCGCGGGGATCCCGCCCGCGTCCTTCAGGGCGCGCGCTGCATGCATGAGGTTCCAGGTCATGAAAGTGGTGTTGCGGTTGGTGAAGTCGTTCTCGGGTCCGCCGGATCCAGGGTCCATGTAGGAGGGTCCCGGGCCGGCCTCGCCCAGCCATGCCGCGTCGGCCTGCGGGGGAATGGTGTAGCCCAGGTGCTGCAGCGAGTAGATGATGTTCATGGAGCAGTGCTTCGCGCCGTCCTCGTTGCCGGTGATGAGACAGCCCCCCACCCGGCCGTAGTAGGCGTACTGCCCGTGCTCGTTGAGCTGTCCCGAGGCGGCGTAGAGGCGCTCGATGGTCTGCGTGCACACCGACGACTTGTCGCCAAGCCAGATGGGGGAGGTGACGACCAGGATCTCCGCAGCCATCACCTGCTCCAGGATCTCCGGCCACTGGTCGGTCTCCCAGCCGTGCTCGGTCATGTCGGGCCAGACGCCGAAGGCGAGATCGTAGTCGACGGGCCGGAGCACGCGCACGCTCATGCCGTGTTTGCGCATGATGCGAGCCGAAATGCCGATCAGGCCGTCGGTGTGGGACTTCTCGGGGGTGCGTTTGAGGGTGCAGTTGAGGAAGATCGCGCTCAGGTCGGAGTAGTCTGTATTCATGGCGGTGGCTGGTGTGTGGAATCGGTGGGAAGAGGATGATGGGACGGCTGTTCACGGAGGGCGGACGCCGTTGTGTGGGCGCTCGCCCGACAGGACGCGGCACAGGCGCCGGTCCGGGTCCGGGTCGAATTCGGGAGGCGCAAGATCGATGCCATGTCGCGGCCTTCCGGCGGCACTGTCGGATCGCGTGCGAACATGGCCGCGTGCTTCCCGAAACGGCAAGCGGACTACGGTTCGGCGTCCCACTCGGCGAGCAGGATGGCGTTGGCGAACGCAAAGGGGCTGCCGTACCTGCAGACGACCGCTTCCGCCCGGGGGACCTGCCGCCAGCGCCGGCGCGTGACCCGCTTGTACCAGGTGGCGCGGGAGCACCCCAGTTCGTCGTGGGCGATCATGGCGTCCAGCGCGGGGTTGTAGCCGAGCGGCACGGTGATGGCCAGGAGCCCGCCCGGCGCGAGCAGGCTGCGGCACCGGTCGAGGGCGGCGCCCACCTTGGCGGCGACCGCGTCGGTGGCCGGGGGGGCGCCGGGCTCGTCGAAGGCGATGTGCTCGAATGTGGAGATGGAGAGGATCAGATCGAAGCGCTCAGCGGACTCGAAGTCCAGGATGTCGACCTGGAGCGATCCCGGTTCGTACTTGTCCACGACCAGGTGGTCGCCCTGGAAGTAATGCGGCGTGACGTGCCCCACTTCCAGCAGCCGCTCGGGCCGGACGCCTGCCATGAGCGCGCGAGCCAGTGCCAGCTCGACGCAGCGCTCGTTGGCCCAGGTCACGTTGTGGCGGGCGTAGACAAGGGGGAGGGAGGCGCCGCGGTACTCGACGTGCCTTTTCCCGAGGAGGCGCAGGATCAGCGGGGCCAGGATCCAGCGGGCCGGCTTGAGGAAGAGCTGCGCGAAGCCGAATCGCTGGATGAACCAGCGGATGCCGCCTGCGCGGCGCACCCAGCCGGAGATGGAGGACGCCGCCGGTTGGGTCTGCACCGGGTTGCGCGGGGGAATCACGATGGCGGCGGGGGTTCGGGAGGAACGGCCGGCTACACCAGGCGGAAGACGCTGGCGAGCGCGTTCAGAAAGCGCAACGCTTCGGAAGCGGTGCGCAGCAGGGAGGTGCGCTCGCGCCCCGAGGAGTGGGCGAACAGGCCGGTGATCGTGGTGGTGACGTCCGCGCCGGCCGGGAAGACCCGTCCCAGCTTGATGGTCTGGGTGTAGGGGAAGAGCTGGTCCCCGGCGCCGTGCAGCAGGCGCACCGGAGCCTTCACGCGGGAGAGGTACGGGACGGGGTTCAACTCCGGGATGTCCGCCATCACTCCACCCAGGCCCTCGGCCAGGCGCGCGCCCCCGACCGGGTCGGGGAGGGAGCCGACGGGTGGCGCCAGCACCTCGAACAGCGACCGCTCCCCGTCGTCCAGGCCTCGGGCCAGGCGTTGCCGCACGGGCTCCATCGCCGGGTCGGTGGCCAGCAGGTCGTTGTCGCCGGTGTAGGCGGCCAGGGCCCGCAGTGCCTCCGCCACCCTTCCCGCACCCTCGTGCCCGGGGATCCGATTGACGTAGTTGGCGCCCACGACCCAGCGCGCGTACGGGTCGGGGGCGAGCGATTCCTCCCTGCCGTCGAGTTCGTGGACCCCGGCGAACTGGAAGCGCGAGGATTCCTTGACGGAACAGTAGCCGCCGAACGCCACCACTCCGGCGATGCGCCCGGCCAGCGACGGGTCGGCCGCGGCGATGATGGCCTGGGGCGCGCCGAAGGAGAAGCCCACCAGCCCAACCTGCCGTGATGCGAGCTCCGGGCGACCCTCCAGAGCCTCCAGCGAGGCCGCGACGGTGGAGGTAGTGGCCCCGGTGGAGAGCTGGATTTCGCGCCACTCCGGGATTTCCGGCACCAGCACCGCCTGCCCGGTCGAAGCAACCGCGCGCGCAAAACGGACCAGGTAGGGGTGGCCGCGGCCCGAGCGGGTGATGCCGTGCAGGACCACCCAGACGGGAGCCGGCCGGCGGCGTCCCGGGTGGGCCCGCCGCACCGCCGCGCGGGGGAGGAGCAGGGAGGCGGGGAGCCGGCGCCCGTCCCGCTCGATGTGGATCTCCCGCTCCACCACGGGCGCCCAGCCCGTCATGAAGCTGCGCGCAAAGCGAAGTGCCGGCCCGTATCCGAAGGTCATGGGCACAAGCTAGTTTATTCTCACGCTCAACCGCATCATTTCAGGAACGACGGTGCGTCGGGGCCACTTGGCGCCGGGTGGGCATCGACCGAATCTCCGACAATTCGCGCTCATGGAACCAGGCCACACCGACATTCGGCCCGCACGATGTGCGCGTCGTGCCGCCGCGAGCGCGTCCGCCCCGGCGATCCGCCAGATCGAGTCCGGCGCGGCGATCCGCCGAATCGGAGCGGGCCGGTGATCCAGCTCCCGGTCCGGCCCGAGACCGGCGGCCGGGGGGAGCCGGCGAAGGCCACCGTCTGGTTCCACACCTTCGGGTGCCGGGCCAACCAGTACGACACCGAGCGCATGCGCCAGGAGCTGGAGCTCGGGGGCGCCCGCACCGTCCGGCGGGCGAGCGAGGCCGATGCACTGGTCGTGAACACCTGCACCGTCACCAACCAGGCGGATGCGGAGGCGCGCCGACTGGTGCGCCGGCTGCGGCGGGAGAATCCCGGAGCGCGCATTCTGGTGGCCGGTTGCTCCGCCGCCCTGCGCGAAGACGACTACCGGAACATGCCGGAGGTGGACGGCGTGGTGCCGGGCCAGGACGCGCGCGCGGTGTCGAACGAGCTGGCGGCTCTGGATATGGCGCTCGGGCCGCCGTCTTCCGCGTCCGGACCTCTCCTGCGCAACGCCCGTGGCACCCGGGCGTGGCTGAAGGTGCAGGACGGGTGCGACCGCAAGTGCTCCTTCTGCGCCACCCGGCTGGCGCGGGGCGCTTCCGTGTCGCGTCCTCCCGCCGACGTAGTGGAGGAGGCCCGGGCTCTGGCGCGTGTCCATCCCGAGCTGGTCATCACCGGCATCCACATCGGGCACTACGGCCGGGACCTGGAGCCGCGCACCACGCTGGCGTCCCTGTGCGAGCGCCTGCTCGAGGCCGTGCCCGCGCGCATCCGGCTTTCCTCGATCGAGGCCACCGAAATCGATGACGCCCTGCTGGCGCTTCTCACCGGTTCGGACGGCCGTCTCGCTCCGCATCTACACGTTCCCATGCAGAGCGGCTCGGACAGGGTGTTGCGGCTTATGCGGCGCTGGCACACGCGCGCGGCGTACCGCAGGCGGGTCCTCGAGATCGCGGAGCGGATGAGCCCGCTGGGCCTCGGCGCCGACATCATCGTCGGCTTCCCCGGCGAGGGCGAGGCGGAGTTCGAGGAAACCCGCGCGTTGGTCGAGGAGCTCCCCTACACCTACCTGCACGTGTTCCCGTACTCCGTGCGTCGCGGCACCGCGGCTGCCGACCTGCCCGACCGGGTGCCCGGCGACGTCGCCGCGAGCCGCTCCCGGGTGCTCCGCGAGATGGCGCTGACCAAGAACGAGCGCTACCGGCGCGGCCGGGCGGGGAGCGTTGCGGACATCGTGGTGGAAGGCTCGGCGGAGCGGATCGCGGGCGTTACCGGAGACTTCCTGCGCGCCCGCATCGACGGGCAGGCCGCGCCGGGCGATCACTTCCGCTCGGTCCTTGAGCTTCGCGACGGGGAGTTGGTCGCCGCGGTGAACTGATCCCGGGCACTCTCGGACGCTCGTTTTCCTGGTTCGGGAGCCCGCGCCTCAACTTTCCGAACTGTTTCCGGCGCCATTCGGGCCTCGCACGAAGTCTCGCCTCGCGAGCGTGATGCCACCCTGCATACCCGCCGCCGCCGAAGAACGAATCTGCCGCGGGGCCAGCGGCACGGGGGCAACCCTTTCGGACGCAGGCGTCATCTCTCCTGTGGGCGGGCTGTGGACTCGAAGACGAGGAGGAGGGATGAAGCCTGGGAGAGTGATTCCAAAGAGCTTGCGGGATGTCGTTTCGTCGGGGCGGCTGGGGGCCCTGATCGCCCTGACCCTTGCGTGGGGCCCGACTGCGGCCGCCGCACAGGTCGACCTGGTGGGCACGGTACGGGATTCGGTCAGCAACGAAGTGCTGCCCAACGTTCTGGTGTCCGTGGACGACCACGCCTACCGCGTCTTCACCAACGAGTTCGGACGTTTCGTCCTGATCGGTCTGCCCCCGTCGGGAGATCGCGTCCTGCGGGTGGAACACCTCGGCTACGAGACCCGGGAAGTCGTGCTCGACGCCGAGACGGGCCCGGACCTGTCGGTGCTGCTGGTTCCGCGCGCCATCGAGATCGACGGCGTGACCGTGACCGCCACCACCGCGACCGACATCGTCGCGCAGGGAGAGGCGGCGGGACAGATCGCGCTATCGCCCCAGAGGCTGGGCACACTGCCTTCCCTGGGTGAAACCGATGTCTTCCGAACGCTCCAGCTCCTTCCGGGCGTGAGCGGCACCAACGACGCGACCTCAGGCCTCTTCGTACGGGGAGGCACCCCCGACGAGAACCTGGTGCTGCTGGACGGCATGACGGTCTACCACGTGGACCATTTCTTCGGGGTGTTCAGCGCGTTCAACTCGGATGCCGTCCAGGATGTGCGCCTGTTCAAAGGGGGCTTCCCGGCGCAGTACGGCGGACGCACCTCCAGCGTCGTCGAGATGGTGGGCAAGTCGGGGCACCCCGAAGAGTTCCGCATGTCGGGCGGGGTCAACCTGCTGAGCGCCCGAGCGGTGACCGAGGTTCCGCTGGGCGGGAAGGGGTCGTGGCTGGTCTCGGCGCGCCGGTCGTACACCGATCTCATGCGCACCGCACTGTACAACGACATCTTCGGTACGCTGGAGGGAGCCGACGACACGGACGCCGGAGTGGCGGGGCCGGGCAGAGGCTTCGGGGGCGGCCTCGGCCGCTTCGGCAACTTCCAGCAGCAGACCTTCGAGCCCGATTTCTACTTCTACGACCTGAACTCGAAGCTCACCTTCCTGCCCACCTCGGAGGATGTCCTCACGCTCTCCGTGTACGGCGGGGAGGACCGCCTGGACAAGTCGACCCTGGGACAGGAGATCACGACCCCGGCCGGCGACACGCGGCTGACTCCGGACCGGGCGGACCTCTCCAACTGGGGCAACCGCGGCGTGAGCGGGCGCTGGGCCCGGCAGTGGGGCAGCCGGCTGGCGACGGACGCCCTGTTCGCGTACTCGCAGTATTTCTCCGAGGCGACGCTCGACGTGGCGTCGTCACAGGTCGCGCGCGGATTCGACGAGGACAACCGCGTGAAGGACCTGACGGCCCGCGTGGACAACACCTGGCGGCCCTTCCCGTCCTCCGAGATCGGGTTCGGGGCCCAGTTCACCCGGAGCGACGTGGCCTACGCCCTGACGCGCCTGCGCGGCGACTCGGCGCAGACCCTGAACCTGGACGGCGAGAGCAACCTGACCGCCGGGTATCTCCAGCATTCCTGGACGCCCTCCGCACGCGCGGACCTGACGGCGGGGCTGCGGGTGACCAACTACGACGGGACCGGGCAGACGTACTGGGAACCGCGCGCGTCGGCACGCTACTCGCTCACCGACCAACTCGCCCTGACCGGGGCCTGGGGCCGCTACAACCAGTTCGTGAAGCGGGTCGAGAACGAGGACATCCTGGAGGGCAGCCGCGATTTCTGGATCCTCGCCGGAGACAACATCGCGCCGTCCTCCGCGGAACACTGGATCGCGGGCGTCGCCTGGGAGACCGACGACTACCTGTTCGACGTCGAAGCCTACGTGCGCGACCTGGGAGGCGTCGCACAATTCTCGACACGGTCGCGCCGGGCTCCCGGGCGGCAACTCGCCGAACTCTTCTTCGAGGGCACCGGGACGGCCCGGGGCGTGGAGCTGCTGGCGCAGAAGAAGCGCGGCGCCCTCACCGGCTGGATCGGCTATACCCTCGCCAACGTCGAACATGAGTTGGCGGGGTTCAACGACGGGCTCGCGTTTCCGGCGAGCCACGACCAGCGCCACGAGGTCAAGGCCGTCGGCAGCTACCAGCTGGGCCGCTGGACGCTGACCGGGGGATGGGTGTACGGCTCCGGCAGGCCGTACACGGTTCCCGAGGCCCAATACCCGATCACGCTGCTGGACGGGCGCACGCTCAATTACATCCACGTCGGCGCGAAGAACGGGGAGCGCCTGCCCGCCTATCACCGCCTCGACCTGGCCGCGAGCCGCCGCTTCGAAGTGCGCGAGTTCTTCTACGAGGTGAACCTCTCGCTCTTCAACGTCTACGGACGCAACAACGTGTGGTATCGCCAGTTCGACCTGACGGACCTGCCGATGCTGGTCACGGACGTCACAACGCTCGGATTCACGCCCAGCATCGGGCTTCGCGCGGGCTTTCGGTAGAGGAGAACGACCATGAGGAATAGAATCGCTTCGCTGTTCATCGCCGCTCTCGCGGGAGCCGCGGCCATCGCGTGCGACACGGACCTGGCCTTCGCGCCCGAGACACCCGATACCTTCGTCGTGCAGGCCTTCCTGTTCGCCGGGGAGCCCGTCACCGAGGTCGCCGTGACGGGCGTGCTCCCCATCGACGCCGATTCCACCGCCACCGCCGCTCCGGTCGCGGACGCGCGCATCGCGATCTTCCGCGAGGGCGAACGGTTCGATCTGGTTCCCACGGAGGGTGAGCCGGGCCGGTATCACTATCCCGGCAGCGACCTGATGGTCGAAGTCGGAGACGTCTTCCGTCTGGAGGCGACACACGGCGACCGCATCGCGACCGCGGAGACGGTGGTTCCGGTCCCGCCGCAGGGATTGTCGCTGTCGGCGACCGTAATGGCGCCCCCCCAGTTCGGCTTCCCGGGCGGCGGCTTCCAGCCCAGCGCGGGGGAAGGCCTGACGGCGCGCTGGGAGAACTCCGCCAGCGCGCTTCACTACGTCGTGGTCGACAACATCGAAGCCGATCCGACGCCCTTTGCCGAGAGCCCGTTCGGGGGAGGGTTCGCCCGGCGCTTCGTCCAGCGCCCGACTGCGAGTGACAGCGCCCTCGTCAGCCCTCGATCGCTTTCCTACCTCGGTCGCCATCGGGTCAGGCTCTACCGGGTCAACGAGGAGTACGCCGACCTGTACGAGGGCCTCAACCAGAATTCCCGGGATCTGAACGAACCTCCGTCCAACGTGCGGGGCGCGCTGGGCGTGTTCTCCGCGTTCAGCGCCGACAGTGCCTTCTTCGAAGTGCGCTGACGGTGGGATGAGTTGCGCCTGAAGCGCGCGCGCCGGGCGGTTCGTGACGGTTGCCCTCCCCGCGGGCAGCCTTGTCGCGCGGCGCCCGGTGCGTCCATCATTAGGCATGAAGGGACGGTCTCAACATCGAGGATTGCGGGTCGGCGCGCGCGCCGGCGGGACCTCCCCGGACCGGCGGTGCACGCGTCATCCGATGCCTGTCGGCTCGCTGCTGATGCTCCTGACGTGTGCGGCTGCGCCCGCGGCGCTCGCCGGCCAGGAGGAAGCCGCGGTCGTGCGCCAGGTGCCGCGCTGGTCGGTGGAGGGCAGCCTGGGCTCGCGCCTGGTGGGGACCTTCTACGACGAGTTCGTCACCCGGAAGACCCTCGCGGACCTCCCGAGCCAGACCCGATGGACGGAAACCACCGGCCTGGGCCCGGAGGCCCGGGTGGTGCTGCGCCACAATCCCGTCGGCGGGGCTGGGCTCTATCTGACGCTGCTCGCTGGTCACTCGGGAACCGTGGCGCGCTATTCCGGTGCGCTCTCCGCCCCCGAGGACATCTCGCGCAGCACGAACTACTACGGCGTCGGATTCGGCATCGGCATGAAGCTGTCGGAGTGGGACCGCGGGCAGGGCGTGCTGGCCTACAACCTGGGAACCGTTGCGCTCACCCAGACCATCGATCTCTCCCCGGGACATCGGGACGCGTTCGCGCAGATGGAGGCGCACCAGCCCGGCGAGGAGATCGAATGGACATCGCGCACGTCCACGTCGTGGGGACTGGACCTGGGGGCATCCCTGCGCGTCCCCATCGGAGGGAACTCGGCACTCCGTTTCTCTTTTCGTGACCTGGTGATTCCGGTCAACACGGCCCAGATCGCGGCCCAGGAACGGAACGAGGTCAGGTCGGTGTCGAGCCAGCGGGTCACCTTCAGCCTGGCGCCGTACACCGCCCACCAGTTCAGCCTGAGCGCCGGCTTCGAATACGTGATTTCCTGGGGCGACCCGCGACGGGACGTGGTGCGGGTTCTGCCGGAGCGGGTCGATGTGGCGGTAGCCGACCCGGCCGTCGAGGCCGCGCTCGCGTTCGCTGCGGCCGGGGACACGGCCCGGGCCATCGCCTCTCTCGAGCAGCGTGTCGTGCTCGAGCCGCTGGATGCTCTCGCGTGGCGCGCGCTGTCACTGCTGCAGGCGCCCCGCGCCGAGTTCGACCCCACGGTGCGTGACCGCACGCTGGCCAACCTGGAGCGGGCCCTGAACATGAATCCCGGCGACACGGAGCTGCTTCGGGCCTACGGCCGCCTCCGCGGCATGGTTCAGCGGGAGGGACGGGTGCCGGAAGCCGTCGAAGTGCGCAGGCTCGAACTTTCCCGTCTCGCCGTCCAGAGCGCAGGCGATGGCAGCCTTCGGATTTCAGGGGCCGCGCGCGGGCTCGGGCCCGACCCGGAGGGCGCCTACCGCTACGCGGCGACGGTGGAGGTGTTCGACACCGCGGGCCGCACGATGCGTGTCCGTCCCGGACTGGACGATGCCCGGGTGGATTCCGAAGGACGTCTGGTTCTGGAGGGAGAAGGAGATCGGCTCCCGCTCGCTCTCGCACTGGACCTCTTCCTCGTTCAGCCGGAACCGGGTATCTATTCGGTTCGGCTGAGGCTTACCGATCTGGAGTCGGGAGCCACGGTTGAGACCAGCGAAGGCTTCGAGGTGCCCGGGCGCTGACCCGGGATTCCGGGTTTCCCTGATATGAACGAGCACCGCCCGCCCTACCTCGCCGCCGTCATCGCCGGCGCCGCGATCTTCCTGCTGTACGTCGCCACGCTGGCCCCCACCACGGCGTTCTGGGACACGAGCGAGTACATCGCGACCGGGTACATCCTCGGAATCCCGCACCCGCCCGGAAACCCGCTCTTCGTGGTGCTGGCGAGGGCGTGGATCGTTCTGCTGTCCCCGCTGGGCCTTCCAGTCGCGGTTCGGGTGAACCTGCTGGCCGCGTTCACCTCCGCGGCTGCGAGCGGGTTCTTCTTCCTGGTGGCCCACCGCATCGTGTGGGGGCTTGTGAGCGACCACCGGCGGGCGCTGGTCGGAGCGGCTGCGAGCGCGGTTCTGGGGGCCACGGCGTTCACCGTGTGGAATCAGTCCGTGGTCAACGAGAAGGTCTACACGGTCAGCGTGCTGGTGATCGCCGCGGTGACCTGGCTTGCGGTGCGCTGGCGGGACCGCCGCGACGAGCCCGGGAGCGCGCGCCTCCTGTTGGTGGCGGGCTATCTCATGATTCTGGGCTGGTCCAACCACACCATGTCGCTCCTGCCGGTGCCGGCCTTGGGCATCATGCTGCTCATGACCGCTCCGAAGGTGCTGCTGAGGCGCGACCTGTGGGTGCGCGCGCTCCCCCTCATCGTGGTCGGGCTCTCCTTCAACGTGTTCCTGCCCATTCGCGCCGCCCAGCGCCCGGTGATCAACGAGGGCGATCCTCTGTGCGCGTCGGCGGGCGAGGTCGCGGCTGCGGTAACGACCGCCGGCAACGCGGGATGCGCGCGACTCTCCGCCGTCCTCAAGCGCGACCAGTACGCGCCCCCACCGCTCACACAGCGCCAGGCGCCCCTCTCCGCGCAGTTCCAGAACTACTTCCAGTACTTCGACTGGCAGTGGGCCCGGGGGCTGGATCCGTCTCCGGTCCCCAGCGGGACGCGGGCGCCCCTCACCGGGCTGTTCCTGGCCCTGGGCTTTTTCGGCTTGTTCGTCATCTGGCGGGTGGACCGAACCCTCTTCCTCTACATGGGAACACTGACGGCGAGCGTGACGGTCGTGCTGGTGATCTATCTGAACTTCAAGTACGGCTACTCGCTGGCGCCCGAGATTGTCGATCCGGAGCTGCACGAGGTGCGCGAACGGGACTATTTCTACATCGCCGGGTTCATCGTCTGGGGGGTCCTGGCGGGGATCGGGCTCACCGGGGCCTGGCACACGCTCACCGGGCGGCTGAAGTGGAGCCTGCCGGCCTCAATGAGCCGGGTGCGGAGGATCGCGACCCGGCTGGCGCTCGGCGTCGTCACCACCCTGGCGCTGCTGGTCGCCCTTGTCCCCCTCGCAGCCAACTGGCGCTGGGCGAGCCGCGCCGGGGACTACGCGGCCCGCGACTGGGCCTACGACCTGCTGCAGAGCGTCGAGCCCTACAGCGTCCTCTTCACGAACGGAGACAACGACACCTTTCCGCTCTGGTATCTCCAGGAAGTGGAGGGGATTCGACGGGATGTCACCGTCATCGTGGGGCAGTACCTGTTCACGCAGTGGTATCCCAGGCAGCTGCAGGAGCTCACCCAGCCGGGCCGGCAACGGCCCTTCGAGCCCGACGAGCGGGTGGCCGGTCTCTATCACGCGTCCGGCATGCCGGTGCGCCCGGTCCTTTCGCTCGCCCCCGAGGACATCGACCGCATTCAGGGAGCGGCGACCCAGCAGGACGCGAACGTCCGCCTGGGACCGGTCGTGGTGCAGTACCCGCGCGGCACCTACCTGAACCGGGGCGACCAGGTGGCGCTGGCGATCATTCGCGACAGCATCGGCGAGCGCCCCATCTACTTCGCATGGACCGGGGGAATCATCCGCTCGCTGGGGCTGCAGGACTACGGGGTGCGGCAGGGGCTCGCGACCCGGCTCGTCCTGCGTGACATCGAAGCCGACAAGCGCTTCGTCAGGGCCGATGCCGCCCTGGGAGGGGAGTGGGTCGACCTGGAGCGCACGCGGCGCCTGTCGAACGAGGTCATGATGGCCCGCAGCCTGCGCTACCGGGACATCTGGGCCGACCGCAGCACCCTGAACATCCCCTACTACTACTTCCACTTCAGCCGCGTGCTCTTCGACCTGGGTTCGGCGGCCGGGCTGCCGGCGGACGAGCTGGCCCGGTACCGCAACGACATGGAGGCCTTCGGGGTGACCATGCGCGGCGGATACCGCGTGATTCCCGAGTCGGCGCCGGGGGCCGGATGAGGGTGCACGCCTCCGAAGGGCGGCTGGGCACTACCGGCGCGGAGGGTTCGGAGGGCCGGCTGTCGCCGCCGGAGCTGCTCCGCTACGCGCGACACCTGGTCCTGCCCGAGGTCGGCCTGGCCGGGCAGCGGAAGCTCAAGGTCGCCCGCGTGCTGGTGGTGGGCGCGGGCGGGCTGGGTTCGCCGGTGGCGCTCTACCTCGCCGCGGCCGGGGTGGGAACGCTCGGCCTGGTGGACTTCGACGAGGTCGACGCCACCAATCTCCAGCGCCAGATCCTGCATGGGGAATCGGACGTGGGCCGGCTGAAGCTCGACTCCGCCCGCGATCGGCTGGCCGAGACCAACCCCCACGTCGAGGTCATCGCCCACGCGGCAAGGCTGAACAGCGAGAACGCCCTGTCCGTGCTGGCGGGCTACGACGTGGTCGTGGACGGCACCGACAACTTCCCCACCCGCTACCTGGTCAACGACGCCTGCGTGATGCTCGCCAAGCCCAACGTGTACGGCTCCGTGCACCAGTGGGAAGGGCAGGCATCGGTGTTCGCAACCGAGGGCGGACCCTGCTACCGGTGCCTGTTCCGCGAGCCCCCGCCGCCAGGCCTGGTGCCCAACTGCGCCGAGGGCGGCGTGCTGGGGGTGGTCCCGGGTGTCATCGGTTCGCTGCAGGCGCTGGAAACCGTGAAGCTGATCCTCCGGCGGGGGAGTCCGCTCGCGGGGCGGCTGCTCATCTTCGACGGCCTGGATCTGGAATGGCGCGAGGTCTCCATTCGACGCGATCCCGCCTGTCCGGTGTGCGGCGATGAGCCGACACAGACCGAACTCATCGACTACGAACTCTTCTGCGGCGTTGCGCCGGAGGCCGAATCCATGACCCCGTCCGCGAACCAGGAAGCCCGTGAATCGTCGGGTCCCGGAAGCATTGACGTGATCGAAGCGAGCGACCGCCTGGCGGGCGAGACCCCGCCCTTCCTTCTGGATGTGCGCGAATCCTACGAATGGGACATCTCCAACCTCGCGTCACGGGGAGCGGTGCTGATTCCGATGCGCGAAGTGGGCGCCCGTCTCGACGAGATCCCGCGCGATCGGGAGATCGTCGTCCACTGCCGCACCGGCGTCCGCAGCGGAGACGTGGCGAACCAGCTCTGGCGCGCGGGCTACCGGGACGTGCTCAACATGGAGGGGGGGATCAACGCCTGGGCGCAGGAGATCGATCCCGGGCTCAGGATCTACTGAGGAAGTCGGGCAGCGCCCCGTTCCCGGATCGCCCTGCGGGCCGCGGGCAGAGCCCTGGAAGACGGCCCTAGAAAGCCGCGAGTTCCCGAATCGCCGACACCACGTCGGGGACCTGCGGCAGGATGACCTCCTCGAGCTGCGGCGCGTAGGCGACCCAGCAGTCGCGGGACGCGATTCGACGCACCGGCGCATCGAGCCACTCGAACAGCTCATCGGCGACCCGGGCCGCGATCTCGGCTCCGTAGCCCCAGGAGAGCCCGTCCTCGTAGGCGACCAGAACGCGGTTGGTCTTGCGCACGGAGGTCGCGACGGCGTCCATGTCGAAGGGCGACAGGCTGCGCAGGTCCACGATCTCGGCCTCGATGCCGTCGCGTTCCGATGCCACGCGGGCCGCGTCCATGCTTCGCTTCACCAGCGCGCCGCAGGTCACGATGGTGAGGTCCGCGCCCTTGCGCACGACGCGCGCCTTCCCGAACGGGATCATGAAGTCCGTCCCGGGCTCGCGGCTCTTGTTGTGCACCTGCCGGTACAGGTGTTTGTGCTCCAGGAAGATGACGGGATCGTCGCACCGGATCGCGGTGCGCAAGAGCCCGCTGGCATCGAGCGCGTTCGAGGGCAGGACCACGCGCAGTCCCGGGGTGTGGGTGAAGAGCGATGCCCCCGTCTGCGAGTGGTAGATGCCTCCGCCCGTCAGATAGCCGCCGAAGGGCACCCGGATGACCACGGGCGCATCGAATGCGCTGTTGGAGCGGTAGCGCATGGTGGCCAGCTCGTTGCGGATCTGCATGAACGCCGGCCAGATGTAGTCGAAGAACTGGATCTCGACGACGGGCTTGAGCCCGCGCGCCGCCATGCCGATCGCGCGCCCGACGATGTTGGCCTCGGCGAGCGGAGAATTGAACACGCGATCGCTTCCGAAGCGCCTCTGGAGCCCGTGTGTGACCTTGAAGACGCCGCCCTTGCCCTGTACCTGCTCGAGGGCTTCCGGACGTGAAGCATCGGCTATGTCCTGGCCGAATACGACGATGCGCGGATCCCGCTCCATTTCGTCGCCGAGGCAGCGGTTGATGAGGTCGACCATGGTCAGCTTCTTGCTTTCAGGGTCGAACTCCGCCGATGCCTCCGTGTCGAATTGCGCCTTCGTCGGAGGCGCGGTCTCGGAGTAGAGGTTCACGAGCGCCCGCTCGGGCGGTGGCTGGGGATGCCCCAATGCCTCGGTGGCCGCCTCTCGAACGGCGACGTGGGCCTCGGCTTCGATGCGGTCGAGTTTCTCGGCGGTCGCCACCTTGAGGTCCAGGAGCAGCTGGCGGGTGCGGGTCAGCGGGTCCCTCTCCTCTTCGGCGAACCTCTCTTCCACCGTTCGGTACGCGCGCTCGTCGTCGGACATCGAGTGCGAATAGGGCCGGATGGTGAAGGCATGCACGAGCGCCGGTCCCCGTCCCCGCCGGCAGTGCTGCACGGCGGCGCGGCTGGCCTTGTAGCTGTCGATGACGTCGGTGCCGTCGCATTTCGCGATGAAGAGATCCGGGAAGGAGGAAGCCAGCCCGGAGATGCTGCCGCCGGCGGTCTGGACCTCCACCGGAACCGAGATCGCGTAGCCGTTGTCCTCGATCAGAAACAGCACGGGGAGCTTCAGCGTGCAGGCTGTGTTGAGCGCCTCCCAGAATTCGCCTTCCGAGGTGGCGCCCTCTCCCGCAGAGACCAGCACGATCTCGTCGTCCTCGACCTGCCCGACCCGTTCGCGCATTTCCGGGAGCCCGGCAGCCCGGCGGCCACCCTCGGCGCATCCCACGGCCTGCAGAAACTGCGTTCCGGTAGGGGATGACATGCTCGTGATGTTGAGCTGCGGATCGCAGAAGTGGCAGGGCATCTGCCGGCCGCCGGATGCGGGATCGGCCTCGGCGCCCACGGCCTGCAGGAAGTGCTCGAGCGGAATCTGGCCCAGCGCCAGGGAGAGCGCCCGGTCGCGGTAGTACAGGTAGAACCAGTCGTGGCCGGGCCTGAGGTGGGCGGCAATGGCCGCGCCGATGGCCTCGTGGCCCGCGCTCGAGATCTGGAAGAAGGTCTTGTTCTGCCGCTTGAGCGTGATCTCGCGGTCGTCGATGCTGCGCGACGTCACCATGATGCGGTAGAACTCGATCAGCTGCGTCGAGGTAAGGGCGAGCCCGTCGCCGGAGGCCTTTCTGCGGCCACCGGCGGGCGCGTCAGGAGGGAGGGTTCGAGTGTCTGGTACCATGTGGGCTATGTGAAATCAATCGCGCGGACGATCGGCGTGCGCAGACGGATTCTGGTGTCGCGGGTGCTCGGCCTGCACTCGGCGTGCCGGCACCGGAGCGCTTTGTGCTGAAGAGAGCGGATCATCGAAACATAGCCGGAGCGGGCAACCCGGTCCAACCAGCGCAACCGCCCGGGTGTTGTGTCAGCGCGCTCCGGCGGCATCCAGCTGGCCGGCGAGCGCGCGCGCATCGGTGACGGGTCGCTGACAGGCGTAGTCGTGGCAGACATGGGCGCGCGCCGCTCCGTCGTCCATGCCGCCGGCCTCGAGCCGCCAGGGCGCCCGCGGCGTCCTGCCCGCTTCGTCGCCGGTGACCAGCCGGTCGGGCAGGTACCGGCCGTGCGCCGCCTGCAGCAGCGCCCTTGTGGCGTCGTGGTCGGGGTCGCCCTCGATGACCACTTCGACGCCGGACCGGTCGAAGGCGTCGGCTACGGTCAGCAGCCTCCCGTACGCGCTGGGGAAGCGCGCCATTGCCGCCCCCTCGCCGGCCAGCACCCGACCCGCCAGCGCGCGAAGGTCCTCCCGATCCAGAAGGCGACCCAGGCGAAGCAGAACCTCGGCCGCCAGGGAGTTGCCGGCCGGGGTGGCGTTGTCGGTCGCGTCGCGGGGGCGCACCACGAGCGCCTGGTCGTCCTTGTGCGTGTCGTAGAAGAGTCCGCTCGCGCGGTCGAAGAATCCGTCCACGAGCGCCTCGGTCAGCTCCGTCGCGCGATCGAGCCAGACGGCCCGGAGCGTCGCTTCGTGCAGCGCCAGGAAGGCACCCGCCAGCGACGCGTAGTCCTCCAGGAATCCCCCCACCTCCGAGGGGCGGTCCTTGTGGCTGCGGAGCAGGCGCCCGTCGCGCCGCAGTTCGGTGAGGATGAACTCCCCCGCCCGCTCGGCCGCGCGCACGTACTCGCGCCGTCCCAGGGCCGCGCCGGCTTCCGCCAGGACGCGAATCGCGAACCCGTTCCAGCCCACGATGACCTTCTCGTCGCGGAACGGCGGCTCGCGCCGCGACCGGGCTTCGAGGAGGGCGGCAGATGCCCGCTCCAGAGCGGCGTCGAGCTCGGCGGGCGTGACCCCCTCGGCCCTCGCCACAGCCTCCCGGCCGTGGGGAAGGTGGAGGATGTTGCGGCCCTCGAAATTGCCCGCGGGGGTGACATCGTAGCAGCGCCGAAACAGGTGCGCCGTGGTCGGGTCGAGCAGGCTGTCCACCTCCTCCGCGGTCCAGACATAGAAGAGTCCCTCCTCCCCCTCCGAGTCCGCGTCCCGCGCGGAGTAGAACCCTCCGTCCGGCGCGCGCAGGTCGGTGAGCATGTAGGCCAGCGTCTTCTCCGTGACCTCGAGGAACTCGGCGTCACCCGTGCACAGATGAGCCTGCAGGTAGGCGCTGGCGAGTAACGCGTTGTCGTAGAGCATCTTCTCGAAGTGCGGCACAAGCCAGCGCCCGTCGACCGCATAACGGTGGAATCCTCCGCCCAGCTGGTCGTGGATGCCCCCACGCGCCATCTTGCGCAGCGTATGCGTCGCCATGGCCAGCAGCTGGTCGTCCCCCGAGGCGCGGTGAACCCGCAACATGAGTTCCAGCACCATGGGCTGGGGGAACTTGGGTGCGCGTCCGAAGCCCCCGTGGATCGGATCGTAGCTGCGGGCGATGTTCTCGCAGGCGGCCCGCGCCAGCTCGGTTCCGGGCAGCCCGGCGTCGGGTGAAGCCTGTCCCGCATCCGGAGGCGACATCGACCGCTCCAGCAGCCCGCGCATCCGGCTTGCGGCCTCCCGGACTTCGGCCTTGCGCCCGGTGTACGCCCGCGCCGCAGCCTCGAGCACCTGGCTGAACGACGGCATGCCGTGGCGGGGTTCCGGCGGGAAGTAGGTCCCCCCGTAGTAGGGCAGCCCCTGCGGCGTGAGGAATGCGGTCAGCGGCCATCCCCCCTGCCCGGTGATGCTCTGAACCGCGCGCATGTAGATCGCGTCCAGGTCGGGCCGCTCCTCCCTGTCGACCTTGATGTTCACGAAGAGCTCGTTCATGAGCGCGGCCGTCCCGTCGTCCTCGAAGGATTCCCGCTCCATGACGTGGCACCAGTGGCACGCGGAGTATCCGATGGAGAGGAGGATGGGCCGATCCTCGGCGCGCGCGCGGTCTAACGCATCGTCGCCCCATGCATACCAGTCCACCGGGTTGCCGGCGTGCTGCAGCAGATAGGGGCTGGTCTCGTGCGCGAGCCGGTTGCGTGCGGGATGGCCGGACTCGGGAGACGGCCGGCCCGGTGAATCAGGTCGTGGGGATGGCGGCTGATGGGTCATGGCTGGGCCACCCCCCGCATCACTTCCACGACCTGCTCCCGGAAGGCGTGCGCCCGGTCGATCACGTCGGCTTCGCTCACCGTCACCACCTCGCGCTCGCGCACCACCACACGCCCGTTCACCAGCACCGTGGCCACGTCGCTTCCGCGGGTCGCGTACACGAGGTGCGAGTAGACGTTGTAGAGCGGGGTGAGCCCGGCTCGGCGCGTGTCGACGAGCACGACGTCGGCGCGTTTCCCCGGCTCGAGCGATCCGATTTCGTCGTGCAGACCGAGGACCCGGGCGCCGCCCATGGTGGCGAGGCGGAACACGGTCTCGGCGGGGAGCGCGGTGGGATCACCGTTGGTGAACTTGTGGAGCTTGGCCGCGGTGTCCATCTCGTCGAAGAGGTCCAGGTCGTTGTTGCTGGCCGGACCGTCGGTCCCGAGACCCACCGGGATGCCGGCGGCCAGCGCCTCCACGACCGGGGCCGCGCGCGAGATGCCCAGCTTGAGGTTGCTCTCGGGGTTGTGGGCGATGCCCGCCCCGCTCGCCGCGATGCGCGCGATGTCCTCGTCGGAGAGATAGATGGAATGGGCGAGCACCACCCCCGGGCGGAGCGCGCCGATGGACTCGAGCGCCTCCACCACCCCCATCCCGGTAAGGCCGCTCACCGTGGCGAACTCCCCCGCGTCTTCGGCGGTGTGGATCTGAAAGGGAGCCCCGTAGTCGTTCGCCAGCCGCGCGGAGGCCGCCACGTCCTCGAGCGATGTCGTATAGAGCGAGTGGGCGGCCACCCCGGGGGTCAGGGTGGGATGGTCCCGGTAGCGCTCCATGAAGTCGGCGGCGTCCGCGAGGGAGGCCGCGGGCGACGGGAAGTCCGGGGTGGGGAAGCCGATCACGTGCGGACCGAGCACCGCGCGGATGCCCGCGTCGATGGTCGCCCTCGCTCCGTCGTCCCTGAAGTAGTACATGTCGGCGAAGGTGGTCGTCCCGCTCTTGAGCATCTCGATGCTCGAGAGCAGCGTCCCCCAGTACACGAAGTCGGGGCTCACCAGGGCGGCCTCGGCCGGAAAGATGTTCTCCTCCAGCCAGGTCATCAGCGGCAGGTCGTCGGCGAGTCCCCTGAGGAGCGACATCGCCGCGTGCCCGTGCGTGTTCACCAGCCCCGGGATCACGAGGTGTCCGGTTGCGTCGAGCACGGCCACATCGGAGGGCCGCGGGTCGCCCGGGGCCAGGATGCCCGCGATGCGTTCCCCCTCCACGAGCACCGCGCCCCCCTCGAGCACGGTGCCGGGGTCGTCCATGACCACCACGGTGCCGCCATCGATCAGCAGCCGCCCATCCGTCGACGGCGCGGAGGCCGCGGTGCACGCCGCCGAGAGCACGGCGACCAGCGCCGCCGCGGTGCGGAACCCGGGGCTTGAGGCCCGGCGATCAGCGGCTGCCGTCATTTTGCGTTCCTCCCGGTGCCTCTTTCTCTTGTCGCGTTCATCCGATTCCGCACCTCCATCATACGACGGCGCATTGCCATCATCCGATTCCCCGTTGCCATCTTCCGAACCTAAGATACCGGAAACGCCTCTCCCCGGACCATCAGGTTCAATTCCGGAACGCCGCTCACCGCCTGCCAGGCTTTGCTTCCACGATGACCTCTCCGATCTGGCGACCCGCTCGGGCCCGGCGCGACGCCGCCAACCTCACCGACTTCCGCGCGTTTCTGGCGCGGCGAGGGCACGACATCGATCCCGGCTACGAAGCCCTTTGGCGATGGTCGCTTGTGGATCAGGCCTCCTTCTGGGACGCCTTCTGGGACTGGAGCGGGGTGGTGGGAGACAAGGGCGATACGGTGTTCGAGGCGGGACCGGAGCCGATGGACGCGCGCTACTTTCCGGGGGCCCGGCTCAACTTCGCCGAGAACCTGCTGCAGCGCGCCGATTCCGCCCCGGCTGTCATCGCGTATTCGGAAGCGGGTCCGGACGCGACGCTTTCGTGGCGAGAGCTCCGCGACCTGGTGTCGCACGTGGTCCAGGGGATGCAGTCCGCCGGCGTCCGGCCCGGAGACCGCGTGGCGCTGCTGCTCCCCAACCTTCCGGAGGCGATCGCTGCCGTGCTGGCGGCCGCGAGCCTGGGCGCGATCACCGCCAGCGCGTCCCCGGACTTCGGCGTGGAGGGCGTGGTGGACCGCTTCGGCCAGGTCGCGCCCCGGCTCCTGATCGGCATCGACGGCTACCGGTACGGGGGCAGGTGGTACTCCACAGCGGACAAGCTCGCAGCCGTGGCGGCCCGACTTCCCTCGCTGGAGCGCGTCGTGGTGGTGCGCGTCCGGGGCGCGGATGGGAAGGCGCGAGCGGCCCGCGGCCCCTTCCCCGATCCTTCCGCAGCCATCGACTTCTCCGACTTCATCGCGCCCTTCGAGCCCGCGGACATCCCTTTCGCCCGTCTCCCGTTCGCGCATCCGCTCTACATCCTGTTCTCGTCGGGCACCACGGGCCCGCCCAAGTGCATCGTCCACAGCGCCGGCGGCGTCCTGCTGCAGCATCTGAAGGAGCAGCGCCTGCACGCCGACGTGAAAGAGGGAGACCGGGTGTTCTACTTCACGACCCTGGGGTGGATGATGTGGAACTGGCTCGTCTCCATCCTCGGCTCGCGCGCGACGATCCTTCTCTACGACGGTTCGCCCGCGTTCCCCGATCACGGCGCCCTGTTCGACTTTGCCGATTGGTCCGGCATGACCCACCTCGGGACCTCGGCCCGCTTCATCAGCACGCTGCGCACGGCGGGCACGCGCCCCCGGGAAACTCACGGGCTCGACTCGCTCCACACCGTGCTGTCCACAGGCTCGCCCCTCGATGCGGCGGGCTTTCGCTACATCCACGACCACGTGAAGCGCGACGTGCATCTGGCTTCGGTGTCGGGGGGGACGGACCTGTGCGCCTGTTTCGTCGGCGGGTTGCCCACCCATCCCGTCTTCGCCGGGGAGATCCAGGGACCCACGCTGGGGATGGCGGTGGAGGTGTACGACGACGACGGCCGTCCGCTGGAGCGGGGAACGGGAGAACTCGTGTGCACCCGGCCCTTCCCCTCCATGCCGCTGGGCTTCTGGGGCGACGAAGGCGGCGAACGCTACCGCGATACCTATTTTCGCCGCTTTCCCGGCGTATGGCACCACGGCGACTACATCGAGAGAACCCCCAGCGGGGGATACGTCATTCACGGCCGCTCCGACGCGACCCTGATGGTGGCTGGCGTACGCATCGGGACGGCGGAGGTGTACCGGGTCGTGGAGTCGCTGCCCGAGGTGCGCGAGGCGATCGCCATCGGCCAGCGCCGTGCGCACGGGGCGCGCATGGTGCTCTTCGTCCGCCTGCGTGCCGGGCACGTCCTCGACGATGGTCTTCGCGGCCGGATTCGCGCACGGCTGCGTGAGCACGCAAGCCCTCGTCACGTTCCGGCGAAGATTCTCGAGGTATCCGACATTCCCCGCACCCGGAGCGGCAAGATCGTCGAGCTGGCCGTCGGAGCCGTGGTCCACGGGGAGCCGGTGCGAAACCGGCAGGCGCTGGCGAACCCGGAGGCGCTCGAACACTTCAGAAACCGGCCCGAACTCGCCGACTGATTCCGTGACGCGCCCATCGCCGCCCTCGTCCTCCGGCTGATCGACCCGGTCGTCGCGCGGCAAACCGCGGCCCGTCGTCACGCCGGCCCGGCGATCGACTAGATTCAGACCATCGTTTGTCCACCACTTCGCCCGCGGAGCAGCTACACGCCTTGGGGATCTACCGGAGTTTCGTCGTGCTGGCGCTTCGCCGCCCCTCCGTGATCCCCGCGCTCCTAACGGCGGGATGGGCGTTCCGTCGCCGAGGCTGGTACCGGCGACCCCCGTTCCTCCCTCTTCCCTCGGCCTCCTTCCTTCGCTGGCGGCTGGATACGGCCTACGGCGATCCACACGCCCGTCCCCCCATGGAGGAGGCGGAGCGCTTCCTGCGCTGGGCGGCGCGCATGCGGCGCGGCAGGTGAAGGCAAGCGGGTCGGGTCGTCGGACGGCATGAGCAGGCGCGCGCGCATCCTGATCGGCGCAGTCACCGTCCTGATCGCGGTGGCGCTCGTGTCCTCCACGGTCGGTCGGGCCCTCTACGCCGGTCGCGCTCCCGGACTGGGCTCCTTCGTCACCGTCCACTTCGCCGGATACCTCTTCTTCCTGCTCATGCCGGTCGAGGCGCTCGTCCCCTATTATCAACTTGAGGGACACTCGGGCGGCGTGCTGGTCCTGCTTGCGGTCACGACCGCGCTGGCCGCCCAGGCCATCGACTACGGCATCGGCCGCGCCGTTGGGACCGGGATTCTGGAGGATTTCCTGGGGCGGGAGCGCTACACGAAGTTCAGCGGCCTGATCGGACGCTGGGGCACCTGGGCGATCTTCACCTTCAACCTGTTTCCGCTCTCGTCCCCCAACATGCTCCTGGTTGCCGGCATGTCGCGCTTCGGCGCCGTCCGGGCGCTCGCCTGGAGCGCCGTCGGGCTCATCGCCAAGTACATTGCCATCGTCTACCTGTTCGATGTCCTGGGCGGAAGCGCAGGATGACGGAGTCCTCGCCTCCCTCCTCCGAATGGGCGGATGCTCGCGCGTGTCCACACCTGTCCATCGGCTCCTGTCGCGATCGGCGCCTGTTCCGGTCTGGAGTACGTCCATGCTGAGCGTCGCGATCACCGGCAACATCGCTTCCGGCAAGTCCTCCGTGCTGGAGGCCTGGGCCGGGGCGGGCGTGCCGGTGATCAGCGCGGACGAACTCTCGCGCGAGGTGGTGGAGCCGGGGACGGATGGCCTGCGGGAAGTCGCGCGCGCGTTCGGAGAGGACGTGCTCGGGTCCGACGGGCGACTCGACCGCGGCCGGTTGCGGGACCGGGTGTTCCGCGATGAGGAGGCCCGGCGGAGGCTGGAATCGATCCTGCATCCGCGTATTCGGGAGCTGCGCGAGCGGTGGCTCGGGGAGCAGCGCCGCCGGGGCGAGGAGCTGGTGGCGGCCGAGATCCCGCTGCTCTTCGAGACAGGCTATGCTGCTGGCGTGGACGTGACTATCGTTGTCCACGCGCCGCCCGCCGTTCGCCTGGAGCGTCTGGAGCGGTCGCGGGGCCTCGGCGCGGAGGAGGCATCCAGAATCATGAGCACCCAGGCGGACGCGGGAGAAACACTCGGGATGGCGGATCACGTGATCCCCAACGACGGCACTCCGGCCGAGCTCGAGCAGCGTGCGTTGGAACTCCTGGCGGATCTCATGGCGCGGATTCGACGGGAGCGGGAGTGACGATGCCGGAGAACCCTATTCTTCGCATCGACATGCATCTGCACACGCATGCGTCCTGGGACTGCCTGAGCGATCCGGAGAAGGTGCTCGCAAGGGCAATCGAGCGAGGTCTGGACCGCATCGCCATCACCGACCACAACCGACTCTGGGCCGCGCGCGAAATGGCGCGCCGCCATCCGGACCGGATCATCCCCGGCGAAGAGGTGAAGACGGCGGAAGGCATCGACGTGATCGGCCTTTATCTGAAAGAGGAGATCCCCAAGGAGACGCCGGCCAGAGAGGTGTGCGCGCGCGTTCGCGAGCAGGGCGGGCTGGTGTATCTGCCCCACCCGTACGCCCGGGGCAAGGGCGGCGCAGGGCGCTACGCGGAAGAACTGGCCGATCACTCCGACATCATCGAGGTGTTCAACGCCAGGCTGCACGACCCGGCCCTCAATCAGGCCGCCGCCGACCTGGCGGAGCGCCGGAATCTGCCCGGCGGAGCAGGGTCGGACGCGCACAGCCTGTGGGAGGTGGGCAGAGCCCATGTGGAACTGCCGGCCCACCCCAACCGGCCCGATGCCTTCCTGGAGGCGCTCGGTTCCGCCCGCGTCTCCGGCGTCGCCTCTCCACACGCGGTGCACCTGGTGTCCACCTTCGCCAAGCTCGCTCGACGGCTGGCGAAACCCCAACGGCCCGCGTCAGGCGCCCGCAGGGACTGACAGGCTTCAACGACGAGTTCCCCGACCAGCATGCGATACCAGACCCCATCCCACCGGCGGGACCCGGCCCGGCGGCTCGCGGCCCGCCTGGCCCAGGCAAACAGCGTTGTGCTCACGACCCACATGAACCCGGATGCCGACGGGGTGGGATCGGCGGTCGCGCTTCTCGCGTGGTTGCGCGACCGGGGCGCCGAGGGCTGGTTCGTTCCGCCGACACCCTTGCCGCAGCGCTATCGCTTCCTGCTTCCGGAGGAGGAGTGGCACCTGTCGGCGAGTTCCTCCTCCGCCGCGCGAGCGTGCGCGGACGCGAATGTGATCGTGGTGGTCGACGCTGGCGACCTGCCCCGTCTGGGCCGCGTGAAGCCGATGGTCGACGGGCGGCCCACCGTGGTGGTCGACCACCACACCGCCCCCACCCGCCCCATCCCCGGCGACCGCCTGGTCGACACCGGGGCGTGCGCGACCGGGGAGCTGGTGTACGACATCCTGCTGGCCGCGGGAGCGCGCTGGACTCCCGCCATCGACAACGCGATCTACGCGGCCATCGTCGACGACACGGGGTCCTTTGCCTACAGCAACGTCACCCCCGACAGCCATCTCATGGCCGCCGAGCTCGTGCGGCGGGGCGTCGATGTGGTCGGGATTCACCGGCGTCTCTTCGAGTCGATGGAGCTGCGCCGACTCGAGTTGCTGCGGGAGTGCCTGGGAGAGTTGCGGGCCGAGAATGGCCTCTCCTGGATCACGGTGCCCCACCGGGCGTATCGTGATCTGAAGGCCACCAGCGACGACCTGGAGGGACTGGTGAACTATCCCCGCGCCCTGAAGGGCGTGGAGGTCGCGATGTTGTTTCGCAAGACGAACGAGGGCGCGACCAAGGTGTCGTTCCGATCGAACGGTGCGATCGACGTGGACGGCATCGCCAGGAGCTTCGGCGGCGGCGGCCACGCCAAGGCGGCGGGGGCACTCGTGAGGCGCCCCCTGGAGGAGGTGCGCGCCGACGTGGTGGACGCCGCCCGCGCCCTGGTGCGCGGGTGAGCGACGGCGGCGGGGGCGGCTCCGCGCGGCCGGCCGGAGACCGCGACCACGAAGCAGGCTCCGGCATGCCCGACCCCGCCGACCCGGGCGTGCCCGAAGGACTCGCCACCACCATCGCCCTGGTGCGCAGTCGTCTGAGCGCACACTCCATCGATCGCCTCTGGATCTTCCCCGCGATGACGCGCGGCCGGCGCGAGCGCGGGCTGGTTGCGATAAGTTGCTTCGCGGAGGCCGGGCGTCGGCGACTGTTCACCGCCGCCTACCTGGCCAGGAGGCGTGGGCTCGACCTTGGCGTGGAGCCCGAACTGGTCGAGCAGGGGCTTGCCCCCGCGGATTCCCTTGCGCGCGTGATCAGCGGTGTCGTGCGGCGCGAGTCGCTCCAGCTCGGTGAGCCGCGCGAGGTTGTCGTCGAAGGCGACGACGCGGCGCTGGACCGCCTCGTGGCTGAACTTGAGGAGCGCGTCAGGGTCCAAGGATTATGAAGACGACGCAAGCCAACCCCTTCGTACGCCTGTTCGGCCGGTATCTGCGCGATCAGGGATTTCCCATGACCCAGCAGCGCGCGTCCGTTGCCGACGTCGTATTCGGTTCCGACGAGCACCTCTCGGTGGAGGAGATCGAAGGCCACCTGCGCGCCCGGGGAGAACGGATCGGCAAGGCCACCATCTATCGGACGCTCGATCTGCTGGTGCGCTCCAAGCTTGTCGACGAACACGATTTCGGGGAAGGATTCAAGCGCTACGAGCATCGTCTGTCGCGCCAACCGGTGCACGAGCATCTCATCTGCCTGTCGTGCGCCAGGGTCACCGAGTTTCGCTCCAGCGAGATCCTCCGGCTGGAGGAGCAGGTGGCGCGCGAACACGGCTTTCGACCTTCCCGCCACAAACTCGAGATCTACGGGCTGTGCGCCGACTGCCGGCAGGCGGGGGCGAAGCTCGAGGACGAAGGGCTGACCTGCCCCATCGAGAGCATCTGAGCGGGCGTCGGGCGATGCCGAATCTGAGGTCTCCAGGCACGGGCCGGGGCGCCGTCGATGATGCCGCGATCGGATCTCTTCCCGGAGCCCTGGCGGGACTGAGCTGGGGGCTTCCGCGCACGTTCCTGGGCCTCGACGAGGCGACGAGCGATTTCGCGTCGGCGCGCGCGCTGATCCTGCCCGTGCCCTACGAAGCCACCACCAGCTGGGGCACGGGAACCCGCTACGGGCCGCGCGCCATCCTGGACGCGTCCCACTACGTCGAGCTCTACGACAACGAGCTGGATGCCGAGCCGTGTACCGCCGGCATCCACACGCTTCCCTCTCTGGAGCTGACCCGCGACGGACCCGCCGCCGCCCTGGCAGAGCTGGAAGAGGCCTGGGGGGCTGTGTACGACGCGGCCGAGGGTCGTTTCGTGACCATGCTCGGCGGCGAGCATTCCATCTCTTCGGCCGCCATCCGCGCGGCCGCGGTGCGCGACCGGGAACGCCTCTCCGTGCTTCAGTTCGACGCTCACGCGGACCTGCGCGCCTCCCACGACGGGTCCCGTTTCTCGCACGCCTGCGCGATGACCCGGGTCGTGGACTACGCCGACATCGTCGGGGTCGGGCTGCGCGGGGTGAGCCTGGAAGAGATGGAGGTGGCGCGCCGCGAGCCGGGTGTCACGCTGATCTTCGCGGACGAGATGGAGCAGGACGAGACCTGGATGGACCGCGCCCTGGATGCGCTCGGTCCGCTGGTGTACCTCACCTTCGACGTCGACTACTTCGACCCGTCGCTGGTGCCGAGCACGGGCACGCCGGAACCTGGCGGCGGCGCCTGGTATCCCACCCTGCGCTTCCTGCGCCGGGTCTTCGCCGAACGCCGGGTGATGGCCGCCGACGTGGTGGAACTGGCGCCCATTCCGGGCCTGCGGGCGCCGGACTTTCTGGTGGCCCGCCTGGTCTACAAACTGATTTCCTACGCGATCGCGGATCCGGGATCGTGAGCGCCTCCGCCCGCCCCCGACCCGCCGACGCGCCGGGCGCCGTCCAGCCTGCGGAGCGGCAGCGCGCCCCGATCGGCACGGCCGAGACCGGCTTCGCGGGAGCGCCGCGGCGGACATCCACTCTTCCCCTCGGTCTGGAAGTCACGCCCTACGATGTTCTCGCGAAGGCCATGGACCGCTCCGCCGGGGCGCCCCGCATCGACGACAACGACATCCGGCTGAACTTCGATGGTCCACACACCTTCGCGAGGTGGATCGACGCCATCGAGGGTGCCCGCCGGTTCGTCCATTTCGAGAACTATGTCCTCCGCGACGACACCACCGGCCGCGCCTTCCGCGATGCGCTCGTCGCCAAGGCGGAGCAGGGTCTCGAGGTGCGAGTCCTATACGACTGGGTGGGGTGCTGGGCGACACCGGGCCGCTACTGGAAGCCGTTCCGCGAGAAGGGCGTCCAGGTGCGTGCCTTCAACCGGCCCGGCCTGCGCGATCCCTTCGGTGTTCTTCAGCGCGACCACCGCAAGCTGGTGTGCGTCGACGGTGAAGTGGCCTTCGTCGGGGGGTTCTGCGTCGGTGACGAGTGGGCCGGCAGCCAGGAACACGCTCCCTGGCGCGACACGGGAGCCGAAATCCGGGGGCCGGCGGCGCTGGCGGCGGCGCGCGCCTTCGCGCGGCTGTGGGATGAGATCGGCGACCCGGTGCCCCCGCAGCTGCTGGACGGGATCGTACCGGAGGCAGCGGGCCAGACCCCCGTCTGGGTGATCGAGGGCAGACCCTGGAGGGCCCGGGTCTACCGGGTCACGCAGCTGGCCGCCGCCAGCGTGCGCAGGCGACTCTGGATCACCGATCCCTACTTCATCGCGCCTCGGCCTGTCGCGGAAGCGCTGGCCGCCGCCGCCAGGGACGGCGTGGATGTGCGCATCCTGGTTCCCGCCCACAACAACTGGCCGCTCGTCGGAAGCCTTGCGCGGGGGGGCTACCGCGATCTTCTGAAGGCGGGCGTGCGGCTGTTCGAGTGGCAGGGGCCGATGATTCACGCCAAGACGGCGGTCGCGGACGGCGTCTGGAGCCGCATCGGATCGAGCAACCTCAACGCCGCCAGCCTGCTCGGCAACTGGGAGATCGACATCGGCGTGCTCGACCGCAAGCTGGCGCGGCAGCTGGAAGGCCTCTTCCTGGCCGACCTGGCCTCGTCGATCGAGATCGTCCTGCCCTCCAGCGGTCACGCAAGGATGGCGCGACACCCCGCCACGGAGCCCGAGACGCGCCCCATCGAACCTCCGGAACGGCTCGTGGAGCGACTCGAGCACTGGCGCCATTCCCCCGATCGCGGCGGATGGCGCATCAGTGACCTGGTGCGCGCGGGCTCCACGCTGGGCGACGCCATCGCCGGCCGCCGTCTGCTGGAGCGGGAGGCGCGCACCGTGCTGGGCACCACGGCCGGCATCCTGATCGGAATGGCGCTGCTGTCCGCCTTCTTCCCCCGCACCGTGGCCTGGACCTTCGCGGCCCTTCTGGGGTGGCTGGGCGTGACGGCGGGCGTCCGCGCCTGGGTGGAAGCCAGACGCGCCCGCTCGGGCCCGGTGCCGGAGGGAACCGGACCACGGGAAACCGTTCCGGCGCCGTCATCCGAAGCTCAACCTCAGACCGAGCAACGCAGACCGTGACCGATTCGATAGGTTTGGCAGGCGTCTTCCTGGCGGGAACGATCTCCTTCCTCTCCCCCTGCGTCCTTCCTCTCGTGCCGGGCTATCTCTCGTTCATCACGGGCATGAGTCTGGAAGACCTGCGCGCCGGCGTGGACCGGCGCGCCGCGCTGACCCATTCCCTCCTGTTCGTGTCCGGGTTCACGCTGATCTTCGTGCTGATGGGCGCGTCGGCCTCCTTCCTGGGCCAGTTCTTCCGCGCCTACGACGTGTGGATCGCGCGAATCGGCGGTGTGATCATCATCATCCTGGGGCTGTACCTGGCCGGCGTGCTGCGGCTGACCGCGCTGGACCGCGAACGGCGCGTGCACCTGAACGACAAACCCATCGGTCATCTGGGAACGCTGGGGGTGGGGGCCGCCTTCGCGGCCGGATGGACGCCGTGCATCGGGCCCATGCTGGGGACGGCGCTCACCTTTGCCGCAACGGCCGAACGCATGTGGGCGGGCGTGGGATACCTGTTCGTCTACTCGATGGGGCTGGCGGTGCCGTTTCTCCTGTCCACGCTCGCCGTGGATGTCTTCCTGCGCGCGTTTCAGCGCTTCCGGCATCTGCTGCCCGCGATTCAGGTCACATCCGGCGTTCTGCTGATCGCCATCGGCCTGATGCTGGTCACCGGGAGCTTCACCGTGCTCAGCACGTACCTGATCCGCTTCACGCCGGGCTTCCTGCAGGAAATGATGTGACCCGGCAGCGCGCGACGGGGATGTCCGCGCGGGACTACTGCGCTTCCACCTCCGCTTCGGCTTCGATCTCCACGCGGTAGCCCTCGCCGACCAGACCCGTGCGGATGAGGGTATTGGCGGGCAGCACCTCCCGGAACCGGTGGCCGTGCGCGCGCGACACGGCCTCCCAGTCGGCCACGTCCGCGATGTAGAGCCGGGTACGCACCACATCGGAGAGCCCGGCGCCCAGGGAATTGAGCACGCCCTCCACCTTGTCGATGGCGAAGTGGGTCTGCGCGCCGGCATCGCCGCCACCGATCAATCGGCTGCCGTGGGTTGCCGTGGTGCCCGCGACCCGGATGCGGTTGCCGCTCTTCACGGCGCGGCTGAAGCCCGCGACCTCCTCCCACATGGTTCCGGACGAGACCCGCGCGCGCCCGTCGCTGCCGTGCCGCACCGGGTACGGGGCGGGGAAGCGGTCTACGTGATGGCGCAGATCCCCTGCCGCCGTCAGGTACGGCGGGCGCCGGTATTCGTCGCCGCAGTCGCCGGGGATCGAGTCCAGGCGAGCTGCGGCCCGGTCGAGCTCCGCGAGAGCTTCCTCGTCCAGGCGGAAGTCGAAGAGCCGCAGGTTGTCGTCGAGGTAGCTCCGCCCACCCGGCCGGGCGCCTACGATCACGCCGGCCACGCAGGGCTGCTCGAGCACGTAGCGTCCCGCCACGTTTGCCACTGACACGCCCAGCCGGTCGGCGACTCGCCGCGCCGCGCGCAGCACCTCCTGGAACCGGTCCCATCCCCCCGCCTGGTCCACGAAGCGGCGGTACTTCATCTGCGACCAGGTCAGCGCGTCATCGATCGGCGGCGCGGGCCGCCCCAGCCAGCGGTCGCTCAGCAGCCCGCCGGCGAGCGTCCCGTAGGCCAGAAGCTGCACGCCGTGGGTCCGGCACACCTCGGTCATGGCCTGGGCCGCGCGCCGGTCCAGCAGCGAGTAGCAGACCTGGTTGCTGACGATGGGGATGCCGCTGTGCAGCGCCATGTTCAGGTGCACGGCATCCAGGTTGGTCATCCCCAGGTGCAGGATCTTCCCCTCCGCCTTCAGGCCGGCCAGGTGGAACAGACAGTCCAGCCAGCTCGGGTCGGCGTAGTTCCAGGCGTGGAACTGGAGCAGGTCGATGCGCTCCACCCCGATCCTCCGGAGTGAACGATCGACCGCCGCCTCCACCTCGGTCCGCGACGACGCCCCGGGGGACGGCACCCACTTGGTGAGCACACGCACGCCCGCGCGCCGTCGCGCCAGGTTTCCCGCGATGATCTCGGCGGAGCCGTAGTGGTCGGCGACGTCGAAGGTGTCGAAGCCCGCCTCCACATGGGCCTCCAGCGCGCGCGCCGCTCCATCCGGGTCGAGCCGGCTGCCGCCGCGTTCCTGGTCCGCGACCTGCCACAGCCCGTTCAGCACCCGGGACACATGCAGCCCGGGGGCCAACCTCCGGTGCTCGACGCTCATTCGGGTGGGAGTTCCCGGAAGATACGGTCCACGTCCGCGCCGGAGGTCCTGAGCGCGGTCATCTTCCACCAGTAGACCCCGGAAGCCACCGCCATCACCAACAGCCACACCCACGTGGGATGGAAGTACCACGCCGCGACCTCGGTGGTCAGGTCCCGCGTCACCTGCACGACGAGGAAGGTCCCGAGCAGGACCACGCCGGCTCCGCCTACCAGGGTCCGCGCCGTGCCTCCCGCCAGCACGGTCACGCGCGCCGCCAGGTCGGGGTTGCGCCGCGGCAGCGTGAGCAATGCCAGGCACATGAGCCCGAAGTTGACCAGCATCGAGATGACCAGGATGTCGATCCCCAGGAAGAAATCGCCCGCCAGGTCGCTTCCCACGATGCCGACGGATGCCATGACCCCGCTGGCGACGATGGCGACGTGGGGCGTGCGCCGGAGCCGGTGCACTGCGGCAGCCCCCTTGGGGAAGATGCCGTCCTCGGCCCAGGCGAACATCATGCGCGAAACCGCCAGCAACATCGCCGGCAGATCGTTGATCAGCGCCACCGCGGCCCCGCCGACGATGACCACCGTCCATCCCGCGGGGAGCAGATACCCGAGCAGTCCCGGCGCGGTGAGATCCCGCAGCTGGGCCTCGGCGGCGATGAAGCTCCACGGGACCGCATGGTACACCGCCGCCGTGAAGAGGAAGTAGAAGCCCCCCACGATGGTGATCGCGAGCGCGATTGCAAGCGGCAGGTTGCGCCCGGGATTCTTCGCCTCGCCCCCGGCCTGGGCGATGGAGTCGAAACCGATGAAGGTGGCGAAGAGCAGCACCGACGCCGCCAGCAGGACACTCGGCCTCAGCGCCGGCACGATCTCCTCGGGAACCGCCCGGCCCTCCGTCGCCGCAAGCGCGGCCGCGAAGTCCCCGTGGTCGAAGGCGAACCCGGCCACGATTACCACCGCGCCCAGCGCGAACATCAGGAACATCATCGGCACCAGGGTGCGCTCGTAGAGCGCGAGCCCGCGCACGTTGACCAGGACGAAGGTCCACAGGAAGGCCAGCGCCAGTCCCACCCGAACAGCACTGGTGTCGAGCGCGCCTGCAATGGCGACCCACTCGAGTGCGCCGGCGATGTCGCGCAGGAAGGGAATCAGGATGTAGGACACGACCCCGATCGCGATCGAGAGCCCGAACCACTGCGAGAAGCTGGCCACGAAGCCCCAGTACGGGCTCAGCGCCCGGCTCGCGTACACGTAACTGCCTCCCGCCCGCGGCATCGCCGAACCCAGGCTGGCGTAGGCCAGGGCCGCCAGGACCGCCGGAACGGCCGCGAAGAGGTACGCGGGCAGCACCCAAGGCCCGATTCCGGGGATGCTGCGCTGGATCATGAAGGGCATCACGTTGATGGCGGCTCCGAGCATCGCGCAGATCCCGGTCGCCGCCAGCCCCATGAGCCCCAGTTCGCGGACCAGCCCGGTGCCGGACCGGTCTCCGCCGGCCGCCTTGCCTGAGTTCATCGGTTCGGGTTCCCCCCTGGCTAGAACCAGCGCCGCATCAGCCGCGGCTCGATTTCGACGACTTCACCCTTCACCGTGTCCACCACCACCCGGACCCAGCCTATTTCCGGAGAGCCGAAGGTCTCGAGACGCGTGAAGTTCGCGAGTGTACGCCCCTTCTCGTCGGCCAGGGGCTGATCCATCCGGTACGTGTGCGTGTCCCCGTGGATGAAGAGGACGTCTCCGGGAAAGGCGGCCACCTGATCGCGCAACGCGCGGACAAGTGGCCCGTAGCCGTCCCCGCCCCCGCTCTCCAGGCGAACGTTGGCGTGGGCCGCGAGCACAATCCCGGAGGCTCCCGTGGCTCGCGCCTCGTCGAAGGCGGCATCCACCCAGGCAAGCGCCGCCTCGCTACGGCGGGCTACCTCCTGGTCGTGCCGGTGGTCGCGTTCCGGGAACTGCGCCGTTGCATCGAACGACCCGACCACGTGCAGGGTGGCGAAGACGAAGCCGCCCCGGGTCCAGCGCGCATTCTCGGGGAATTCCTCGAATTCGGCATCCTTCGCCTGCGATGTGACGGGCATCGGGACTGCGCCGAGGCTGGTTCCGGGATCATCGAAATATATCTCACGCAGCTTC
Source organism: Longimicrobiales bacterium (assembly GCA_965208255.1). Classification (GTDB taxonomy): domain Bacteria; phylum Gemmatimonadota; class Gemmatimonadetes; order Longimicrobiales; family Gaopeijiaceae; genus BD2-11. The sequence continues at coordinate 3,333,729 of OZ242324.1, read as the reverse complement.
TCCAGCCGCTCCAGCGGGTCGTAGCCCCCGGCATCCCGCGCGTGGCAGTCCGCCCACTCGTTGTCTCCCGGCGTGTACACGACCGGCATGTTCACCCGGGCCAGTCGTCTCTCGAGGTCGCCCAGTTCCTCGTCCGTGCACGGTGTCCCGAGGATGTCCCCGATGTGGATCAGGAAGTCCACGCCCGCCGAGTCGGCATCCGCCAGCAGCCGTTGGGCGCGGGGCTCCTCCCAGGGAAAATACGGCCCGTCTCCGTAGACGCCGAAGGCGATGGCGCCGGGCGGGGGAGGGTCGGCGGGAGGAGGATCGGAGCACCCGGCGAGCACCAGGCCCGATGCCAGCCAGACGAGCGCGGTCGCGGCAAGCCGGCCGGCGCGCCCGAGCGGGTGAGGTGCGGGCCGCTCTCGGCCGGCCTCGCCCGCGATCCGGCCCGGCCCGGCGCGTTCTGGTTCCGATTCCATGGCACTCCCCTGGCTTGTCCGCAACGCGAGAACGCTCCGTCCGATCCCCGATTCAACCCGCTTGCGCGAGCGGACACCGGGAGGCGGACAGGCATCGCACCTCGATGGCGAGGGCACCAAGGGCCGCGTTTTCCGGGCGCGAAGATTAGCGCGTAAGCGTTTGCCGTGCCAGATGTTTCCCAAACCCTAACGTTACGTCAGGGTTGTCTCCCCAGCCGTACCGCCTCCTTGAGCCCGCGCGTCATGCTCACCTCCAGGTCGGGCGCGGCACCAAGCCCGATCGGCAGCGCCCCTTCCCAGTCCCGCAGAATCGCGCGCAGGCGCCCCGTCCCAGGCTCCGTGACCACGGTGATGCGGCGCTCGTCGGCCTGGTCCACGTATGCCTCACCTTCCGGCCCCGTCAGCGCGATGCGTTCGAGCGCGTCCTCCCAGTCGGCCTCGATCGGCACCGTGAAGAAGAAGTGCTTGCCGCCGTGCTCGTCCTCGGTGGGTGCAAAGTCCAGCGAGAAGAGCGTTCGACCATCCGACGCAGTCCCTCGAACGCGGTACGGACCCCACGCCTCGGGGAGTCTCGCCGCCGCGCGCATCGAGAACACCGGTTCGATCCACAGCTCGCCATCCACCGCTCCGCCCCACAGTACGAGCATGTCGGAAGGCGGGTCCGATGCGGCCAGGAGGGCGCTCGCCGCCAACTCCGCGCGATAGTCGATCACCTGCTCGAAGTAGAAGTCGCTGAGCCATGGGAACGACCGGCAGTAGCTCATGACGTCCCGGCCGCCGTCGGGAGGCACCACTGACCCGCTACGAAAGTCGTATCCCCACACGCCGACACGACCGTCCGGGTAGGGGAACGCCGGATCGGTGCCGAGGGCGCCTCCGCATGGCGCGTGCCTGAGCGAGAGGTTGTGACCTACCTCGTGTGCCAGCGTGAATGGACTCGTGATACCGATGCTCAACGCGCCGGGCAGCGCTCCCCGGCCGCGGATGGATCCCAGGTCGGCGGCGACCCCGTAGTAGTGGCCCGAGCCGCCTTCCGATGCTCGCAGCATCTCCAGTTCTCCAAACATTGCCACTTGCCCGGACCTTGTGGTGAGATCCAGCGACGTCAAATAGGCTTCGTGCGGCCGGACATCGAACCGGGCAAACGGGAATGCATGCTTCAGCAATGCTACCTCGGGGCTGTCGGTGGAGATGCCGCGGATCCACTCCAGCACCGACGAGTCGGGCTGCGCCGCATCCATGAACGGCACCAGCGTGAGCACCATCGGGGGCACTTCCACCACGTTCAGCAGCCGGGAGCCCGCGTGCGGGAAGCGGGTTTCGCTTTCGGCGGTGAGAGGCAGGGTGCCCCCGGGGTCGACCTCGACGACCATCTCGACGCCCGGGGCGATGACCTCGGCGGGAATGATGGCGTTGTACGATGTTCCAAGATCGCCCTCCTCGGCCACAGCAGGCATCTGGTTGCCATCGCGCGTCATGACCACGCGGTGAATTTCGTCCCCTTCCGGGCCCGTAAACACCGCAACCACCTCGGGCTCGAAGAACCCTCGCGGTTCATGAGCTGTAACGAATGCCCTCAGCAGGGCCTCCCGGTTGGCGACCAGACGCACGGTCCCGGACGGGGTCTGGATCGACTGGGTGAGGTACACCATGGGTATGGCCACCGTGACCTGGTCCGGGTTGTCGCAGATCGTGCCGGCGGTCTGCTCGATCGCGGTGTACCATGCCTGAAAGTCCGGCGCAGGGGACGCGCACAGGCCGGTGTCGTCGTGGAGCAGCGTGCGAACCCGCTCCAACCGCCTCAGAGCGAACGGCAACGCGCCCTCAAGCCTCGGATTCCGGCCCACCCGCAACTCGGCAAGTTCCCGCAGACCACCGATGGCGCCCGGAACCGCACCGGACAGTTCGTTTCCCGTCAGGTCGACCACCGTGAGCTCGGTGAGGTTTGCAATCTCCGCGGGGAGCGCACCGGACAGGCCGTTGTCGGGCAGCGCCACCTCCACGACGCGTCCCCCCTCGGTGGCCACGCCATACCAGTCTTCCATGGGTGCATCCGTCCCCCACGCCCCGCGGTTCGCCCAGGACGGGCCGCTGGTCATATCGTGTAAGCCGATGAGCGCGAGTCGTTCGACCCGCGCGACATCACAACCCGACCTGTCGCCATCCGGAATCGCGCGCAGCCACGCCTGGAACTCCTCGTCGACCTGAGCGCACAGGTCGGTTCCCGTGTACGACAAACCCTGCAAGGACTTCAGGTTGAGCATGCTCCGCGGGAGCAGGCCGGAAAGGTCATGGTTCCCCTCCAGCCACAGCCTGTTCAACGAGCGCATCCCGCCCATGACGGACGGGAGTTGTCCGCTCAAGGCGTTGCCCTGGAGCTCGATTCGGGCCAGGACCTGGAGGTTGCCCAGACTGTGGGGCAACTGGCCGCTCAGCTCGTTGTTTGCCGCACGCAAATCCTGAAGCGCCACAAGGTTGCCGAGTTCCTCGGGAAGAGGTCCGGAGAGCTCGTTTTCGTGAATCCAGAGCTTCTCCAGTTTCGACAGATTCCCCATCGCGGCGGGTATTTCACCGGTGAGCTGGTTTTCGTAGAGATACAGCCCTTTCAGCGCGGCCAGGTCTCCCAGTTCGGGCGGAATCGCACCCGTCAGATCGTTTCGCGAAACCGACAGGATCTGAACCGCCCACAGGTTCGCCAGTTCGGGCGGAATCGTGCCGCTCAGCTCGTTACGGCTGACGCTCAGGTAGGCGAGGTTCCCCAGGTTGCCAAGTTGCGGCGGCAGGGAGCCCGAAAGCTGGTTGAACCCCAAAAGCAGCCTTCGAAGAGAACGCAGGTTCCCCAACTCGCCCGGAATCGAGCCGGAAAGCTGGTTGTTCGAGAGCAGCAGGGTGTCGAGGCGCGACAGTGCCCGGAGTTCAGCCGGGATCGTCCCGCTCAACCTGTTGTGTCTCAGATCGAGCCTGGTGAGCTCGCTCAGTCTTCCCAACTCCGGCGGGATCGGGCCCGTCAACTGGTTGCCGTACAGATTCAGCCGTCGCAGGTGCGCCAGATCTCCGAGTTCGGGCGGAAGCATTCCCGAGAGCTCGTTGCCGGAGAGCGACAGCTCGGTGACGAAGCCGGCCGAGTTGGTCGATACCCCCTCCCAGTTCCTGATGCTCTCCGGGGTGTGCCAGTTCCTCCTGTCGTCCCAATTCGGCCCCCCGGTCGCGCCGTAGAAGGCGATGAGTGTGGCCCGGTCGGCCGTATCGGTCTGCTCGACCTGGCGCAGCGCGGTTATCGCCGGGTCTTCCTCCGAGCAGACGGCCAGCAGGACCGTGCATAAGCCCACCGCCCAGACGCGTGATCTCCGACGTGTCATGCCGTCTCCGTGAGGGCCAGGCGCGAAGCGCGTATGCGCTTGTCGTGTTGGATGTATTGAAACCCTAACGTTACGTCAGGGTTTGGATGATCGGGTGAGGAACGAGGGATCCCGGCCCCTTCGTCACCTCCTCAGCCGCACCGCCTCCTTGAGCCCGCGCGTCATACTCACGTCCAGATCGCGCGCGTCACGCAGCCCGTCCGGCAGCGCCCCTTCCCAGTCCCGCAGAATCGCGCGCAGGCGTCCCGTCCCGGGTTCGGTGACCACGGTGATGCGGCGCTCGTCGGCCTGGTCCACGTATGCCTCACCTTCCGGCCCCGTCAGCGCGATGCGTTCGAGCGCGTCCTCCCAGTCGGCCTCGATCGGCACCGTGAAGAAGAAGTGCTTGCCACCGTGCCCGTCCTCCCTGGGCGTGAAGTCCAGCGAGAACAGCGATTGGCCGTCGGAGCCGGTCCCCCGAATCCGGTAGGCACCGAGCGTTGCGGGAAGCCTTGCCGCCGCGCGCATCGAGAACACCGGCTCGATCCACAGCTCGCCATCCACTATTCCGCCCCGGAGCACGAGCATATCGGCGGGCGACTCCGCTGCGGCCACGTGTGCGCTCGCGGTGTCCGTGCCCAGCTGTGCGCGATGGTCGATCACCTTCTCGAAATAGTAGTCGCTCAGCCAGGGCAACGTCCGGCAGTAGGTCATGATGTCCTGGCCGCGGTCGGGAGGCACCGTCGTTCCATTGCGGAAGTCGTATCCCCACACGCCGATGCTTCCGTCCTCGTAGGGGTAGTTGGGATCGACGCCGCTGGGATCGCCGCAGGGCGCGTGCCTGAGCGAGAGGTTGTGTCCTACTTCGTGCGCCAGCGTGGTCGATCTCGCCACGCCGACGCTCACCCGACCGGGCAACTGCCCCCGACCGGCGACGGACCCCAGGTCGGCGGCGACCCCGTAGTAGTAGCCCGTGCCGCCCTCCGACGCCCGCAGCGCCTCGAGTTCCCCGAACAGTGACACCTGCCCGGCCGAGGTGGTGAGATCCAGCGAGGTGTGATAGGCCTCGTGCGGATGGACGCTGAACTCGGCAAACGGGAATGCGTGCCTCAGCAGTCCTGTCTCGGGACTGTCGGCGGAGATGCCGCGGACCCAGGTCAAAACCGACGTGTCGGGCTCCGCAGCCGCGATGACCGCGACCAGCGTGAGTTGCATCGGCCGCACTTCCACCACGTTCAGCGAGTCCGATCCCTGGGCTGGGAAGCGGGTTTCGCTTTCGGCAGTGAGGGGCAGAGTGCCTTCGGGGTCGACCTCGACGACCATCTCGACGCCCGGGACGACGATCTCGGCGGGGATCAACGCGTTGTAGGACAGTTCAAGATCGCTCTCGTCCGCCTCCGCAGGGATCTGGTTGGCATCGCGGGTCATGACCGCGCGGTGGACCTCGCTCCCGTCCCGTCCGGTGAATACCGCGACGACCTCGGGCTCGAAGAAGCCTCGCGGTTCCTCGGCCGTGACGAATGCCCTCAGAAGCGCGTCCCGGTCAGCCACCAGACGCACGCTCCGCGATGGGGACTGGACCGACTGGGTGAGGTAGACCATCGGCAGGGATACCGTGACCTGATCGGGATTGTCGCAGACGGCGCCGGCGGTCTGCTTGATCGCGCCGTACCACGTCTGAAAGTCCGGCGCGGGAGACGCGCACAGGGCGGTGTCATCGTGGAGCAGCACGCGAACCCGTTCCAGTTGCCGGAGCGCGAACGGCAGCGCGCCCTCCAGCCCCGGATTCCGGCCCAGGCGCAGCTCGGCAAGTTCCCGCAAGCCGGCGATGGAGCTCGGAAACGCACCGGACAGGGTGTTTTCGGCCAGGTCGACCACCTTGAGTTCGGTGAGGTTGGCGATCTCCGGGGGGAGCGGACCGGACAGGCCGTTGGCGGACAGGGCCAAACTCACGACGCGCCCGTCCTCGGTGGCCACGCCGTGCCAGTCTCCGAGGGGAGCGTCCGTCCCCCACGCCGCCCGGTTCGCCCAGGATGAGCCTTCGGTCAGGTCGTGGAGATCGGCGAGAGCAAGTCGTTCGACCTGCTCGGTATCGCAATCCCTCCTGGTCCCCTCCGGAACCTTGCGCAGCCACTCCTGGAACTCTTCGTCGACCTGAGCGCACAGCTCGGTGTCCCCGTACGACAACACCTGCAGGAACTCGAGGCCGATCATGCTCCGCGGCAGCAGGCCGGCCAGGTCCTGGTTCCCCTCGAGCTCGAGTCGGGCCAGGCCGCGGGGTCTGCCGAGATTGCGGGGCAGCTTGCCGCTGAACTCGTTGTCTGCGGCTCGCAGGTCCGCAAGCCCCGCGAGGTTGCCGAGTTCCTCGATCAATGGGCCCGAAAGACCGTTGTCGTGAATCCAGAGCGTCTCCAGTTCCGACAGGTTGCCCAGCGAGACGGGGATTGGGCCGGTGAGCTGGTTCTGGTACAGATACAGCCCTTCCAGGGTGGCCAGATTTCCCAGCTCGGGCGGAATCGTCCCCGTGAGGTTGTTGCGCGAAACCGACAGAACCTGAATCGCGCTCAGCTTCGCAAGTTCCGGCGGAATCGTCCCCGTCAACTCGTTACGGCTGAGGCTCATGTAGGTGAGATTCGCCAGGTTGCCCAGTTCCGGCGGCACCGGACCCGTGAGCTGGTTCAACGCCAGGAGCAGCCTCCGCAGGGAGGCAATGTTCGCCAGTTCGGGGGGAATGGGGCCGGTCAGCTCGTTGCGATGAAGCAGCAGGGAGTCGAGACGCGGCAGGGATCCGAGTTCAGCAGGGATCGTCCCGTTCAGGCTGTTGTTGCCCAGATCGAGCATGGTCAGCTGGCTCAGCCTGCCCAACTCCGGCGGAATCGAACCCGTCAGCTGGTTGGCGCCCAGAACCAGACGTCTCAATTGGGGCAGATCCCCGAGTTCCGGCGGGATCGGACCCGTCAGCTGGTTGTCGTCGAGATCCAGTTGTCTCAGTTCTGTCAGATCCCCGAGTTCTGGCGGGAGCGTGCCGGAGAGGTTGTTGTCCGGGAGCGACAGCGCGGTGACGAAGCCGGCGGAGTTGGTCGACACGCCCCGCCAGTCGCGGAGGCTGCCGGTATTCGTCCAGTTCCGCTGGTCATGCCACTGCGTCCCGTTGGTCGCGTTGTAGAGGGCCATGAGCGCGGCCCGCTCTGCGGCGAAGGGCTCCAGGGGGGGAGGCGGCGGGGGAGGAGGAGTGGGCGGGGCGGTGGTCGCCGGGTCGTCCGAGCAGACGGCCAGCAGGATCGCGCACAAACCCACTGCCCAGACGCGTGATCTCCGACGTGCCATGACACGTCCGTCTGCCCAGATGTGTGCCTTGGGTCGTGCCATGCCGCCTCCGTTAGGGCCACGTTCATCCCCGATGATGAAGACCTCCAGCCGTTTCATAGTACTCCGCCCGGCATCCGGGGTCCCGGGACGCGTCAAGGCCCCGCTGTCGCTAGCTTTGTCCTAATGGAGAAAGGTGAGCCTACGTTGGCCCGAGGCCGGACGCACGACATGCTGGATGATCGCCTGACCGAACAGCGCAATCCGCGCTCGCGCCGCGTCGACCGGCTGTCGCCCGCGGAGATAGTGGCGCTGATCAATGCGGAGGACCGCACCGTGGCGGCGGCGGTCGGGGAAGAGGCTGCCGGAATCGCGCGGGCCATGGAGCTGGCGCGGGATGCGTTCGGCCGGGGCGGCCGGCTGATCTACGTGGGTGCGGGTACGTCCGGGCGGCTGGGCGTGCTCGATGCGGCCGAGATGCCCCCGACCTACCGGACCGACCCATCGATGGTGGTCGGCGTGATCGCGGGCGGCCACGACGCGCTGGTACGGGCGCGCGAGGGGGCCGAGGACGACCCGCGCGACGGGGCCCGCGAAATGGACCGTCTCTCCGTGGCCTCCGCCGATTTCGTCCTCGGCATCGCCACCTCCGGCACCACCCCCTTCGTGCACGGCGCTTTGGGCCGTGCGCGCGAACGAGGCGCCCGCACCGGCTTCCTGCTATGCACGCCTCCGTCCGCGGAGCTGCTCGCCACCCACGACGTCGTCATCGCTCCCCTGGTCGGTCCCGAGGTGATCACCGGCTCCACGCGCATGAAGGCGGGCACCGCCACGAAGCTGGTCCTGAACACCATCACGACCGGCGCCATGGTCCTCATGGGCAAGGTCCACGGCAACCTCATGGTGGACCTGCAGGTGACCTGCCGGAAGCTCCAGGACCGGGGGGAGCGCATCCTGATGACCACCCTGGAGCTGGAGCGGGAGCCGGCCCGGGAGCTGCTGCGGGAGGCCGGCGGCCACGTAAAGACGGCCATCGTGATGGCCCGGAGCGGGGTGGGCGCGGAGGAGGCGCGCGCGCTGCTCGAGGAGAGCGGGGGGCGGGTGACGGATGTCCCCGGCGCCGCCCGATGACCGCTGCCTCGCGATGCAGCCGCAGCCGGATGACCGCCACCGGATCGCGATACAGGTGCCGCCGGACGCGCCGCAGGCCCACCTCCGCCGCGTGACTGCCCCGGTCATGAAGGTCCTGGGGATGATGTCGGGCACCTCGCTCGACGGCGTCGACGCCGCCCTGCTCGAGGTGGGCGGAACGACGCCCAAGGCGTTCTCGTGGCGGCTGCTGGGATTCCACAGCGAGCGCTACCGATCGGAGGAGCGCGACTCGATCCGCCGCGCGATCGAGAGCGGCGGCGCGGCCGAGCTGGCCCGCCTGCACGCCGTCCTGGGCGAGCGCTTCGCGCGCTGCGCGCTGGCCGGGTGCGCCCGCGCCGGGGTGGACCCGCGGTCGGTTGCGGCGATCGGCTCGCACGGTCAGACGGTGTGGCACGACCCGCCTTCGAAGGAGGGTCGCGGCGCCACCCTCCAACTGGGCGATCCCGCGACCATCGCCGAGATCACCGGCATCCCGGTGGTAAGCGACTTCCGCACACGCGACGTGGCGGCCGGCGGCCACGGGGCGCCGCTGGTTCCCTGGCCGGACCGCCTGCTCTTCTCCGCTTCCGACCGACCCCGCGCGCTCCAGAACCTGGGAGGGATGGCTAACGTCACCTGGCTGCGCGCGGCTTCGGGCGACGAACCCGTACTGGCCTTCGACACAGGCCCGGGAGTCGCGCTCATCGACACCGCCGCGGAGCTGGCCACGGGTGGTCGCCGGACCTTCGACGCCGACGGTGAACTGGGCGCGGCGGGCGAAGTGGACGCTGACCTGCTGGAAGAGCTCCTTGATCACCCGTTCCTGCGCCGCCAGCCGCCCAAATCGACCGGTCGCGAGGTCTTCGGAACCGCATTCGTTCAGAGGCTCGTGGCACGCCGGGAACCGGTCACGCAGCGCGACTGGGCGGACCTGGTCGCGACGCTGACCGCGTTCACCGCCGCTTCCGTCGCCGATGCCTATCGCCGCTGGGTGCTTCCCCGCGGAGTGAGCGAGGTGCTGCTGGCGGGCGGCGGCGCGCTGAACCCGGTTCTGGCGGGGATGATCGCCGACCGGCTCGCCCCCGTCCCGGTGCGCGATCTGTCGGAACTGGGTCTCGACCCGGAAGCACGCGAAGCCGCCTGCTTCGCGGTGCTCGCGTGGGCGCACCTGCGCGGCCTGCCAGCCAATGCGCCGGAGGCGACAGGGGCTTCGGGCGCCCGGGTGCTGGGCTCCCTTACGCCCGGTGGAGCGTGAAGAGCCGGAGGCCGCACGGTCCGCGGGCTGCTGGTTGGCTCAGCGCGTCCCCCGCCGGTAGAGCAGGACGAACGCGGCCGCGAACGCCGCGTGTTCGAGCAGTCCCGGCTCACGGCGGCCCTCCGGTGCCAGCGCGGACAGCGTCCGGACCGTCGCGGGCGCGATGGGGCGGATGACGCGCGGGAGCCCGCCCCGGGGCGCCGCCGCGTACCGCGCCGCGCCGCACAGCCCCACCTGCAGCAGGCGGCCGCCGGGGAGGTGGCGGCTCAGGACCGCGAGCGCCAGTCCCTCGGCCGCGCCCTGCACGAGCTCCAGGCCGAGCCCGGGATCGTCCCCGGAGGACGCTTCGTCCGCGAGCAGGGAACCGAGTGCGCGCGCCGTGAGTGCGGCCCCGGCTCCCGCGAGCGCCGCCCGCGGCAGGTCGCCGCGCGAGGCGCGACGGGCTCGTCTCCCCACCGCGCGCCGGGCCAGCCCGCCGGCTTCGCCGAGCAGATTCCCCCAGAGGAGTGAGGAGGCGGGCTTGCGCGCGGCGGAGGGCGCGCTCCCATTTCCAGACCGGAAGCGCGAACGTCTCCGGTCGGATCCCACGCCGTTCGAGGCCGCCGAACCCATGCGCGCGGTCTCCCAGGCGTACCCCAGCCGATACCAGATGCCTGCCTTGGCTTCCATGATGCGATGACAACCCGTTTATGCCGTTTCCCGGACAAGAGTGACGCCCGCGGCAGCGCCCTGACAAGGTGGCTCCTGCCGCTGCTGTTCCTGGCCGGAACGCTCCCCGCATCCCCCCCGGCCTCCGGCCAGGTGCCCCCCGACGAGAACTGGCGCACCTTCGACACCGAACACTTCCGGATCACCTTTCCCGAAGCCCTCCATCCGCTGGCGACCCGGCTGGCCGACCGCGCCGAGCGGGCGTACACGCAGCTTGCCTCGGGGTTCACGGCGCCTCCGCCGGGTGCCATCGACATCGTGCTCACCGACCACGCCGACTACTCCAACGGCTTCGCCAACGTGGTCCCCGGCAACCGCATCACCCTCTTTGCGCGCCCGCCCGCTGACGGAGGTTCGCTCAACTACTTCGACGAGTGGATGGAGCTGGTGGTCACGCATGAGCTGGTGCACATCTTCCACCTCGACCCCGCGGGCGGGCTGGGCGGGCTGCTGCGTGCCGTGCTGGGCCGCTACCCCGCCACCTGGCCTTTCTTTCCCGGGCGCGCGACGCCCACCTGGCTGACCGAAGGGATCGCCACCTACTACGAGTCCACGCTGACGGACGCGGGCCGGGTCCATGGCACGTGGCAGGACATGGTGCTCCGCACCGGCGTCCTGGAGAACGACCTCGAACCGCTGTCCGCGGTCTCGGGGAGGAGCCCGGTGTGGCCGGCGGGTCTGCGTCCCTACGTCTACGGCTCCGAGTTCTTCCACTTCCTGATGGAACGCACGGACACCCTGGGGATGGAGCAGCTCGTGCAGGAGGTGGCGGGCCAGCTGGTGCCGTACCGGATCGACGCCGCGGCGCGCTCGGCGTTCGGCATCTCCTTCTCGGAGGCGTGGGAGGCGTGGCGCGCGTCCCTCGCCGCCGAGTACCGCGCCCTCGCCGATTCCCTCGCCGCCGTGCAGCCGCTCACCACCGGCGAGGCCCTGACCCGCGGGGCGCGCCAGGCGCTCTACCCGCGGGTCTCGCCGGACGGGGCACGCCTGGCCTTTGCGCTCGCGGACGGCCGCTCGGATGCTCATCTGCGGCTGCGCGACCTCGACGGCGCCGGAGAGCGCCGGTTCACCCGCACCAACGGCCTGTCCAGCTTCTCGTGGACGCCCGACGGCGGGGTGATCTTCGCCCAGTTCGAGCTGGCGGACCGCTACCGGATCTACTCCGACCTTTACCGGGCCGGCGCGGACGGCGGCGTGACCCGCCTCACCCGCGGTGGACGCCTGGCCTCCCCCGACGTGCACCCGGATGGCGACCGGGTGGTCGCGGTACAGGAGGGGGACGGCACCAATCGGCTCGTACTGGTGGAGCTGGCCACCGGCGAGGTCAACCCGCTGGCGGCGGCGGATCCGGGCGTCCACTGGGCGTTTCCGCGCTGGTCGCCGGACGGTTCCCGCATCGCCGCATCGCAGTGGCGGGCAGGGGGTCGCTTCGATGTCGTCATCCTGGATGCCGGCGGCGGGCTGGTCGCACGGGTGACCGACGACCGCGCCGTCGACGCGAGCCCGGCATGGTCCCCCGACGGGCGCACCCTACTGTGGTCCTCCGACCGCACCGGGATCCCCAACCTGTTCGCGGCCGCCATCGACGGGGACGGTCGCCCGGGGGCGGTGCGCCAGGTCACCAACCTGCTCACCGGGGCCGCCCACCCGTCCATCGACCCGGCGGGCGAGTGGATCTACTACTCGGTCTACCACCACGACGGCTGGGACATCGAGCGCGTTCCCTACGACCCGGACGACTGGTTCGAGCCCTTTGCGGGCGACCCGCGCTTCCTCGTTGGCGCCGATCGTTCGCCCGAGCGCTTTCAGGCCGCGATCGAAGCCGAGAGCAGGCCGTACCGGGCCTTCCGCTCGCTCCTCCCGACCTACTGGCAGCCGCTCTATTCCCCGCCGCGAAGGATCCGGGAGCGCGATGTCATCGGCCGCGCCTTCGGCTTCTCGACATCCGGCCGCGACCTGGTCGACCGGCACTCGTTCTGGACCTGGGGCCGCCTGATCCCCGACAAGCGCCGCGGGGAGGGCCGCTTCGGATATACGACCGCGGCGCTGGGCAACCCTGTGGTGACCCTCTCGGCGGGCCAGCTCTACGATCCCGCGGGCCTCACCCTGGGCGAGCGCGAGAACGGGGACGTGGACACCCTCTACGTGGTGGACAGGGAACGGCGCGTCCAGCTGAGCGTGGACCTCCAGCGGGCGCGCTTCCGCAACCGCATCGGCCTCACCCTCGAGGCCAGCCACAACTGGGTGTCCTCCGAGCTGCTGGACGCGACCCTCGAGCCCTCCACCACCTTCCGGCTCAACCGACCCACCCGGCGCGTCGGGGAGTTGGCCGCGACCCTTGGATTCACCACCGCTCGCGCCCACACCATGTCCATGACCCGCGCAGACGGCGTTTCCGGCGTCGTCCGGGGTCGCGTGGCGCGCGTGCTCGATCTCCCCGACGAACTCGCCGGCAACCCCTCCGCCGACCACGGCTTCGAGGAGATGACCGGCCGGCTGTCGCTCTACCGGGCGCTCGGCAACGTCGGCTTCGCCCAGCAGGTGCTCGCCCTGCGCGCGAGCGGCGGCATTGCGCGCGGGCCCGGCGCCGACGGCTTTCATTTCGAGGTGGGAGATGCCGCCGGCACGCGCGAGCGCATCACCGGCTTCGCCCTCTTCGGAGGCTCGCCCCTCCTCTTTCCGGTGCGCGGCTATTCCTCCGCGTCCCGCCGGGGGCGCATCGCCTGGTCGGCGTCGGCCGAGTACCGTGTTCCGCTCTCGCTCATTCGCCGGGGTCTCGGGGCCTGGCCCCTGTACTTCGACCGGGCCGGCGCAAGCCTGTTTGCCGATGCGGGCAACGCCTGGGGCCCGGAGGGCGAGGCCGAACCCTCCCGGAGCCCGAAACGGGCTGCCCTCGCCTCCTTCGGACTCGAGGTAACCGTGAATGCGCTGCCGTTCTGGACCCTCTCCACCGACGTGCGCGTTGGGGTGGCGTTTCCTCTCCGGGCCGAGGACGATCCGCCCGGAGCAGGGTTCCGCGTGCGCAAGGGACGGTTCCATCTGCGCCTGGGATCGGCGTTCTAGAGGACGGCGCCGCCGGCTGGGAGACCGGCGTCCGGAGGGCATGCGGCCAGGTTCATCCGGTACACTGCCCCGACCCGGCATACGCTTGCGCGACGCGCGCGAGGCACCTATTCTGTTCGATCATACGCGACATACGGCACCCCGGAGACATCGAAGCCACTAGATACGGTGTTCCTCGGGGTGTCGAGCAGTTTCCACAAGCCAACATCCCTGCTGGCGTACTTCTTGAATGTTATGCACAAACAGCAGGGGCTGTTTCCACCTCTTTTTCCACATCTTGATCCTGTGAGGGAAGGCATGTCCGCCCAACGACCCGCATCTCCAGACGCGCCGCCGGCGCACGACGTACCCCCCGCCGACCTCCCGCGAGCGACCCTCTCGGAGAATGCCCGCGTCGTGCTCGGGCTCCGCTATCTCAAGAAGAACGAGAAGGGTGAGCCCGTCGAAGAACCCGAGACCATGTTCTGGCGGGTCGCGCGCGTGATCGCCGAGGAGGATCGCCGCCATGGCGCGACGGATGCGGCCATCGACGAGGTTGCGCGCCAGTTCTACGACCTCATGTCGACGGGCACGTTCGAGCCCAATTCCCCCACGCTCATGAACGCGGGGCGGCCTCTCGGGCAGCTCTCGGCGTGCTTCGTGCTTCCCGTCGACGACGCCCTCTCAAACGGCGAGTGCGGCATCTACGACACCCTCAAGAGCATGGCGCTGGTCCACCAGTCGGGAGGGGGCACCGGGTTCTCCTTTTCCCGCCTGCGCACCGAGGGCGATACCGTCCGCTCCACCATGGGGGTAGCCTCGGGCCCGGTGTCCTTCATGCGCCTCTACGACTCGTCCACCGAAGTCGTGAAGCAGGGAGGGACCCGGCGGGGCGCGAACATGGGCATCCTGCGGGTGGACCACCCCGACATCCGCGCCTTCATCACCTGCAAGAACGACACCTCCCAGATCACCAACTTCAACATCTCGGTCGCCATTACCGACGCCTTCATGCAGGCGGTGGCGAATGACGAGGACTACGACCTCATCAGCCCGCGCACCGGCGATGTCGTGGGCCGCGAGAATGCGAGCGAGATCTTCGACATGATCGTGCAGGGCGCCTGGAAGACCGGAGAGCCGGGCGTCTTCTTCATCGACCGGGCCAACGAATTCAACCCGGTGCCGGCGCTGGGCCGGTACGAGGCCACGAATCCGTGCGGCGAGCAGCCGTTGCTCCCGTACGACGTGTGCAACCTGGGGAGCCTCAATCTCGGCCTGTTCGTGCGCAGGGGCTTCTCGTGGGGCGAGGATCCCGGGAGGGCCATCGACTGGGACGCGCTTCGCCGGGTGGTTCACCTCTGCGTGCACTTCCTGGACAACGTCATCGACGCCAACCGCTACCCCCTGCCCCAGATCACCGAGCTGGCCGAGAACATTCGACGCATCGGCCTGGGAGTGATGGGCTGGGCGGACATGCTGGTTCGGCTGGGGATCCCGTACGACTCCGACGCCGCGGTGAAGCTGGCCGAAACCGTCATGCACTTCATCGACGAGGAAGCCAAGGTCGCTTCGGAAAAACTGGCCGAGCGCCGGGGTGTGTTCGGCGCCTGGCCGGAATCCATCTGGGGACCGGACGAGAGCTGTGCCCGCCGCCCCGACGGCAGCCGCGTCCGGCCGAAGCGGGCGCTGCGCAACTGCAACCTCGACACGGTGGCGCCCACCGGGACCATCTCCATCTTCGCCGGGTGCTCGGGGGGCATCGAGCCGCTGTTCGCCGTGGCCTTCATGCGCAACCAGGCCGGCGTGCTGATGCCGGATGTCAACGAAGACTTCGTGCGCATCGCCAGGGAGGGCGGCTGGTACTCCGAGGAACTCATGGAGCGGGTCGCCGAGAGCGGCCACATTCACCACGAGGAAGTCCCCGAGGACGTGCAGCGCGTGTTCGTGACCTCGCACGACATCACGCCCCAGTGGCACGTGCGCATGCAGGCCGCCTTCCAGAAGTACACCGACGCCGCCATTTCCAAGACCACCAATTTCCCCCACGAGGCGACGCCGGAGGATGTCCGCGAGATCTACGAGCTGGCCTTCGAGCTGGAGTGCAAGGGCGTGACCGTGTACCGCGACGGGTCCCGGCCCATGCAGGTGCTCTCGACCGGCAAGACCGAGAAGAAGCCGGAAACGACCAGCGACATCGAGCAGGAACTGGCGGACGCCCGCGAGGAATGTCACCGCCTGCGCGGCAAGCTCGAAGAGTTCGAGCGCCGTGACCGTGATCGCGACCGCCTGGCCGGCGCCGGCCGCCACAAGCGCAAGCGCCCCGCGCTGCTGAAGGGACGCACCGTGAAGATGGACTGTCCGCTCGGCGATCTCTATGTCACCATCAACGAGGACGAGACCGGACGCCCCTTCGAGGTCTTCTGCACGCTGGGCAAGGCCGGCGGCGCGGCCATGGCCGACGCCGAGGCGATCGGGCGCCTGATCTCGCTCGCGCTGCGGTCCGGGATCCCCATCACCGCGGTGCGCGATCAGCTTCGCGGCATCTCGTGCGACCGCGCCGTCGGATTCGGCCTGCGCAAGGTCCTTTCCGCCCCCGACGCCATCGGCCAGGCGATCGAGTACTACCTCCAGGAGAAGGACGGCATCCAGGAGGAGTTCATCCTCGCCGCGCCTGTGACTTCGGCGGCGGGCGCGGCCTCCCCGAGCCCCGCGTCTTCGGACAGCGGCTCCTCCCCGTCGGGCTATCTGGGCAGCTGTCCGGATTGTGGCACCGGCCAGCTCTCCTTCGAGGAGGGGTGTGTGAAGTGCCATGTGTGCGGCTTCAGCGAGTGCAGTTGAGCCGGCTGCCGAGGTGTCGGCATGACGCGCGTCTCCGGGTGCTCGGCCCTTCTGCTGGCGGCGACGCTCGCGTGCGGGGGGGAGCGGGCCGGCGAACCTGCTGAACGGGTAGCGCGACCGGCTTTTCCGGGCGCGCGTGCGTTCGAGCTGGTCGAGGCGCAGCTGGCGTTCGGGCCCCGGGTGCCGGGCACGGCCGGTCATGCGGCGCAGCTGGAGTGGATGGTCGAGCAGCTCGCCGCACACGCCGACACGGTCCTCGTCGACCGCTTCGCTCACGCCACGACGGCCGGCGACACCCTGCCGCTCGCCAATGTCCTGGCCCGCTTCAACGCCGCCGATCCCGACCGGCTGCTCTTCCTGGCCCACTGGGACACCCGGCCCATCTCGGACCAGAGCCCCAATCCCGAGGACCGCGACACGCCGGTTCCGGGCGCCAACGACGGTGCTTCCGGTGTGGCCGTGCTCATGGCGCTGGCGGAACTCTTCTCGCTTCAGCCGCCGCCCGTGGGCGTCGACCTGCTCCTGGTGGACGGCGAGGACTACGGCCCCACCACGGCGGACATGTTCATCGGCTCCGAGCGCTATGCCGGGCAGCCCCTGGGCGGCCAGCCACGCTATGCGGTCCTCCTCGACATGGTCGGGGACCGCGATCCCGGCTTTCCCGTGGAAGGCTACTCCTCCCGCTACGCTCCCCGCGTCGTGCAACGCGTCTGGGGGATCGCGCGCGACCTGGGCTACGGCCGCCTCTTCCCGATGACGGTGCGTCCTCCCATCCAGGACGACCATGTGCCGCTCAACGAAGCCGGCATCCCGACCGTGAACATCATCGACTTCGAGTACGGGCCCGACAACTCGCTCTGGCACACTCCGAACGATGTCGCGGCGAACGTGAGCCCGGTAACGCTGGAGGTCGTGGGCGAGGTGGTCGCGGAGATCGCTTATCGAGGAGGCTGACCGTGCCCGGCCCTGTCGCGCGAAGCATATGCTTAATGCATTATGCCTCCATGGGACGCGGAATCGAACGGCGCGGGACATGATCACGCGGAAGGCGTTCCGGGAGCCTCCCGAACCGACGAATTGGACGAGAACCGGATGAACGAGAACGACGGCATCGGAGTCGCGGTGGTTCAGGCGGCCGCGGTCCCCTTCGACCTGGAGGCCGCGCTCGGGAAGGTGCACGCGCTCACGGCCGAGGCCGCCGCAGAGGGAGCCCAGCTGGTTCTCTTCCCGGAAGCCTATGTGGGCGGGTATCCGTGGGGGCTGGCCTTCGGCACGTCGGTGGGCGGGCGTTCCCCGGCAGGCCGCCGGACCTGGGAGCGATACCTCAAAGGGGCGGTCGAAGTCCCTGGTGCCGCCACCGATCGCATCGGCGAGGCCGCCGCGGCCCACGGCGTCTACCTGGCCGTCGGGGTCGTGGAGCGGGATGCGGACTACAGCGGGGGCACGCTCTTCTGCACGCTCCTCTACTTCGGTCCGGACGGCTCGCTGCTGGGGAAGCACCGGAAGCTCAAGCCGACCGCCGCCGAGCGCTTCATCTGGGGCGAGGGCGACGGCAGCACGCTCACGGTCGTGGACACTCCCCTGGGCCGGGTGGGCGGCCTCATCTGCTGGGAGAACTACATGCCGCTGGCCCGCACCGCCATGTACGCCAAGGGCGTGGATATCTACCTCGCCCCCACCGCCGACGGCCGCGAGCGCTGGCAGGCGACGCTCCGGCACATCGCCCTCGAAGGACGGTGTTTCGTCCTCGGATGCAACCAGTACGCCACGCGCGCGCAGTACCCCGCCGACCTGGAAATCGCCGGCGAACTCGATGGCTGGCCGGAACGCCTCTGCGCCGGCGGCAGCGCCATCTATGCCCCGTCCGGGGCGTGCCTGGCGGGCCCTCTCCGGGACCAGGAGGGCATCCTCCACGCCCGCCTCGATCCCGACGCGGTCACGCGCGGAAAGTTCGACTTCGACGTGGTGGGCCATTATGCCCGCCCCGACGTCTTTCAGCTCAGTGTCAACGAGAACCCGTTTCCGCCGGTGACCTTTCGCGGCGGCTCCCCATCGACACGCTGACGCGACCCGTCCCGCCGGGCCCGCGTCGGGAGGCCGAGAACATGCCCGACACAGCAACGCAGGCGATCACATCCTCCTATCTCGATGAAGCCGATCGATTCGGCGCGCACAACTACCACCCGCTCCCGGTCGTGCTCGAACGGGGCGAAGGCGTCTGGGTCTGGGACGTCGAGGGACGCCGCTATCTCGACATGCTGAGCGCCTACTCCGCGCTCAACCAGGGGCACCTGCATCCGCGCATCATCGGCGCCGCGCGGGATCAGATGAAGCGCCTGACGCTCACCTCGCGCGCGTTCCACAACGACCAGATGGGACCGTTCCTCCGCGAACTGTGCGAGCTCACCGGCTTCGAGCGCGCCCTGCTCATGAACACCGGCGCGGAGGGCGTGGAAACCGCGATCAAGACGGTCCGCAAGTGGGGCTACCAGGTGAAGGGCATCCCGGCCGACAAGGCCGAGATCATCGTCTGCGACAACAACTTCCACGGCCGAACCACGACCATCGTGGGCTTTTCCTCCGAGTTCGAGTACCGGAGGGACTTCGGCCCCTTCACGCCCGGATTCCGCAGCATCCCCTACGGGGACATCGACGCCCTGCGCGACGCCATCACCGACTGCACCGCGGGCTTCCTGGTCGAACCCATCCAGGGCGAGGGCGGCGTCATCGTGCCGCCGGACGGCTTCCTGCGCGCGACCCGCGACCTGTGCTCACGGCATCAGGTGGCTCTGGTCGCCGACGAAATCCAGACCGGGCTGGGCCGCGCCGGCCAGCTCCTGTGCTGCGACTGGGAGGAGGTGCGCCCCGACGTGCTCATCCTCGGAAAGGCTCTGGGAGGCGGCGTCTACCCCGTTTCGGCGGCCATCGCGGACTCGGAGTTCATGGACGTGTTCCGCCCCGGCGACCACGGGTCCACCTTCGGCGGCAATCCGCTGGCGGCCGCCGTTGCGCGCGCATCGCTGTCGGTCCTCGTCGAGGAGGGGCTGGTCGAGCGTTCCGCCCGGCTGGGCGAGTGGTTCATGGAAAGGCTGCGCGCCATCGACTCACCGCACATCGAGGAAGTGCGCGGGCGGGGACTGATGATCGGACTGGTCATCAGGAAGTCGTCGGGTTCGGCCCGGCCCTTCTGCGAAGCCCTCTGGCACCGGGGCATCCTGGCCAAGGAGACCCACGAGCAGGTCATTCGCTTCGCGCCGCCCCTCGTAATCGGACGGGAGGAACTCGAAGAGGCGCTGGTTCAGGTGGAGGAAGTGCTTACGACCTGAACCGGGTTGCCGCCGGGGTCGAGTCGGGGCGGACCCGCCCGCTCACCACTCGATTTCGCCCTTCCGGGAGGTGTCCACCTGCTCGGCCTCCCCGTCGCCGAGCAGCACCTGCTCGATCTGCTCGTAGAGGAACTTCCTCGAGCTGGCCTCGCGCGGGTCCAGCCCGTAGTGGTTGATCAACAGGGTCTGGTGCTGGAGCCAGTCGGCCCAGCACAGCCGGCAGATGCGGCTCACCAGCCGTTCGCCCAGTTCCGTGCGGAAGGGGGCCTTCTCCAGCGCGGCCGACTCCTTGCCGCAACGTTTACAGGCGATCGTGTCCACAGAACTCGTCTCGGGGTGGCCGGGTCGGATTGAGGCTCAGGCGGGGGGCAGGCGCCCCGCCGGGACGACGGGGCCCGGGATCATGGACGCCCAGCACGTTGGAAACCCCGTCGGATTATTGTAATTTGCTGGCGTTCGGACGAAAGGCGTCCCGGTTTCGGCAGCCCGTCAGCGACGGGCCCCACAACCGTCTACCAAGGTACAGACTGTGGCGATTCTCACCAAGGAGCAACTGGCGCACCTCGAGAAGCGGCTTCTGGAGGAGCGTTCTCGCTCGCTGAAGTCCCTGGGCCTGTTCGACCGGATGG
The DNA here is from genome assembly GCA_965208255.1 of Longimicrobiales bacterium. Lineage (GTDB taxonomy): Bacteria > Gemmatimonadota > Gemmatimonadetes > Longimicrobiales > Gaopeijiaceae > BD2-11. The sequence continues at coordinate 3,313,695 of OZ242324.1, read as the reverse complement.
CGAAGGAGAACAGGGCGTCGGGCGATTCCAATCTCGCCGGCTACACCGACCACATGGCGGACCAGGGCACCGAGGCGATGGAGCGCGAAAAGGCCGCGCTCTTCGCAACCAAGGAAGGCCGGTATCTCTACCGCATCGAGGACGCGCTGCGCCGACTCTACTCGGATCCGGAGAACTTCGGCCGGTGTCAGGCCACCGGAAAGCCGATCAACTTCCGGAGGCTGGACGCGCTGCCGCACGCCCGCTACTGCATCGACTACAAGCGCGAGCTGGAAGCGCGGGGAGAGTAGCGAACGCCGTGGCGCGGCCGCTCGCTCTCAGGAAGAGTTCTCTTCCTCGTCCGTGTCGTGAATCGGGCTGGTGATTCTCCAGAGCCGTTCGATCTCGCTCCTGATCTCACGGATCCGCCCTTCCAGGGGCTGGTCGCTCAGGTGATACCTGGCGGCGCTGAGAGACCGATAGGCACGCCACAATGCGGATGACGCGGGCGTCTGCTCGTGACTGCGACGCCTCTTGCCCTTGAGACGGGCCAGAAGCCATTCCGTCATGTTCTCGTCGAGGAGCATCAGGTTGCCCTCGCCGGACGATTCCTCGCTCAGATACTTGGCGAGTTTCTTCTTGAAGCTCTTCGGTACACCCGCGACCACGTAGACGGAAAGGTCGTCTCTTTCGAGTAATTCCGACGTCATCACATCCCCGGATGAAACGAAGCAAGCGTGGGAGAAGCAATCGCTGCCCAGATTCCCGCAGCCTGCGATTATAAAGGACTAGTATAGCCGGAATCAGGAGGCTTTCGCCAGTACCCGAGCCCGTTAACCCGGACTCTCAGCCGCGCAGGACATCCAGAGCCAGACCGCCGAGTGCTTCCACTTGCCAGGCGCGAACATGGGGGACGCGGGCGAGCTCGTCCGGCGAACGGGGATCGGCGCGGACGATTTCCATGATCGTCTTGTTGGGAAGCAGGAGCCCCGGGTCCAGGCCGAGTTCACGTGCCCTGCGGGCCCGAGCTGCGCGCAGCTTTCCGGCACGTTCCTCGGCTTCCGGCAAGAGTCGAGGGAACGACCCCTCGCGGCGTCTCTTCCGGGGAGCGATACGCGCTTCCGGGATCGAGTCCGCGCGATCCAGGTGCTCGAACAGTCTCCCTCCCTCTGTGCGGGCCAGCACAGGTGACAGGCCACGCCGGCGGCCCAGTTCCCCGACCGAGCGCGGCGGGGATTCGGCCAGTCGAACCAGGACATCGTCGCCGGCCACGCGGAAGGGCGCCCTGTCCTTCCGCCGGGCGATCTCGTCCCTCCAGCTCAACAGAGCACGCAACCTCTGGAGCGCGCGCGGGGCCAGATGGCGCGTGTTCTTCACGCGGGACGCCGGATCCGGATCGGGAGCTTCCTTCCCGAGGGCGGTCTGCTCGAGGCAGCGGAATTCCTCGCTCGCCCACGCGAGGCGCCCCTTCTCCTCGAGTTGCGCGCGCAGGATGTCTGCCAGGGGAGCCAGGTGGCGCGTGTCGGACGCGGCGTACTCGAGCATTTCCGCGGGGAGCGGCCGCATCGCCCAATCGGCCCGCTGGTATTTCTTGGGCAGATGAACACCGAGGAAACGTTCCAGCAGCCGGGACAGCCCCAGCGCCGTCTCCCCGATCAGCGCGGCCGCAACCTGCGTGTCGAAGATGCCCCGCACGCGGATCCCCAGGTCCCGCGACAGCAGGCGCAGATCGTAGCTGGCGCCGTGCATGATGATCTCGCGTCCGGGATCTTCCAGCGGCTCTCGCAACACCCCGCCGGCATCAAGGGCGAGGGTGTCGATGAGCCACGTGTCCCCAGGGGTGGAGAGCTGCACCAGGCAGAGCCGGTCGGAATAGCGGTGGTAGCCGGCCGCCTCGCAGTCGAGCGCAAGGCGCCCGCACGAAGCCAGCCGCTGCGCTGCGGAGCGCGCTCGGTGCGCGTTGGCGATGTGGTGTACGTTCATGGGGAAAGGTGATCCAACTCCCGGTCGTGCGCGAGAGCCCGGCTCCTGAAGCCCCGCGGCGTCCTGCACCGCGCGCGGACCGGGTGGTCGCTGTGATTTCGGCCAAACCAGACTAGAATAACGGCGCTCCATACATCGAACACGGCTGCGTGGGCCGGGCCACCGACGCCACAACATACGGGGGGAGGGGGAAAACCGATGCTGAGAACCAAGTTGGTGTGTACGTTGGGCCCGGCCACGTTCTCACCCGGGGTGGTCCGACAACTGGTCGACTCGGGAATGACGATGGCGCGCCTGAACATGTCTCACGGCCTCCGTGAGGATCACCTCGAAGCCGTGGCCCTGATCCGGCGCGCGGCCGAGGAAGCGGGCACGCCGGTTTCGATTCTCGTGGACCTGGGGGGACCCAAGATCCGCGTGGGCAAGCTGGACGCTCCCCTCTTCCTGGCGGAGGGCCAGGACGTGGTGATCGCCCCCGAGGAGACCGTCCTCGCCGGGGAGATCCCAACGACCTACCGGCACCTCGCGGAAGACGTGGTGATCGGGGACCGCGTGCTCCTCGACGACGGGCTGATCGAATTGCGCTGCATAGGCAAGGGCGGAGGCAAGGCCCGCTTCGTGGTGGAGTGCGGCGGCCGCCTCAAGAGCTTCAAGGGCATGAACGTGCCCGGCGCCAATCTCAGCACTCCCTCGCTCACCAGGCGGGACCGGGACGATCTCGAATTCGCCCTCGAGGCCGGGGTCGAGTACGTGGGCCTCTCATTCGTAAGACGAAGCGCCGACATCAAGGAGTTGAAGGAAAAGGTCGCGGGACGCGCCCTGGTGGTGGCCAAGATCGAACTGGTGCGCGCCCTGGCGTCCATCGAGGAGATCGTGAAGGCGACCGACGCCGTCATGGTCGCGCGCGGCGACCTCGGAGTGGAGCTTCCCTTCGAGCAGGTGCCGCTGGCGCAGAAGCGCATCGTCCAGTTGGCCAATTACTCGGGCCGCCCGGTCATCATCGCGACCCAGATGCTCGATTCGATGATCCAGAGCCCGCGCCCGACGCGCGCCGAAGCGTCCGACGTCGCCAACGCGGTTCTGGACGGCACCGACGCCGTGATGCTGTCCGGCGAGACCGCGGTCGGAGAGTATCCGGTGCACGCCGCGCAAGCGATGGCCCGCATCATCCGCGAGATCGAGGGCTCCGGCGTGCTGGCTCAAGGTCCCCGCTATCTCGCCCGTCCCGACGACTGGCAGCGCGGGGGCGCGACCCGGCGCGAACACGCAGTGGCCTCGTGCACCGTGGATGCCGTCCGCCAACTGGACGCGCCCGCCCTGATCGTGATCACCAGCAGCGGCTTCTCCGCGCGCCTGGTATCGTCGTACCGCCCGCCGGTCCCGATCTTCGCCGTGTGCACCGAGCCACGCACCTTTCGCCAGCTCGCACCCGTCTGGGGCGTATGGCCGACGCTCGCGACCGACGTGCCGGTGAGCTACTCGGCGCTTTCCGCCTACGGGAAGGAGGCGGTTGTGCGGGCGGGGGTCGGGAAGCCGGGCGATTCGGTCGTGGTTACCGCCGGATATCCCTTCCATGAGAGGGGGTCGACCAACACCATGCTGGTAGAACAGCTCTAGCAGCCCCCCATGTCGTTTTCGCTGACCTTCCTCGGAACCGGCACCTCCTACGGCGTGCCCGTGATCGGATGTCGCTGCGGCACGTGCACCTCGAGCGACCCGCGCGACAGGCGCACGCGCCACGGCGCCCTTCTCCGCTTCGGGAACCGCCGGCTCCTGGTCGACACGCCCCCGGAACTGAGACTCCAGCTTCTCGGCGAGAACGTCTCGTCCCTGGAAGCGGTGTGGTTCACGCACGCGCACGCCGACCACATCCACGGTATCGACGACCTGCGGGTGTTCACGGCGCTCCACGGAGGGAGGATCAGCGCCTGGATGCACCGATCGGTCGCTCGCCAGCTTCGGCGGCGTTTTCCATACATCTTCGAGGAGCGCCCCCGGTTTTCGGACGGAGTCTTCGTCCCGGAACTGGATGTGTTCACCTTCCGGGAGGGGAGACCGGTGGAGATCCTCGACCAGGTCTTTCTGCCGCTCGGGGTGCCCCACGGCGGGATCCGCTCCTACGGCTTCCGCGTCGGGGGACTCGGGTATGTGACCGACGGCAAGCGGCTGCCGCGGGCGGCGCTGGAAGGGCTCAGGGGAGTGGATGTGCTGGTGCTCAACGCACTGTGGTACGGAGATCCCCATCCGACCCACTTCAACATCGAGGAAGCCGTCGCCGCGGCGCAGGCGGTGGGAGCGCGGCGGACCTACCTCACCCACCTAACCCACCGGGTCGGGCACGACGATCTCTGCCGCCGGCTCCCGGAGGGCATCCGGCCCGCCTTCGACGGCCTCACCCTGGAGGTGGAAGGCGCGTGCGCGGGGCCGCGGGGTGCTCCTCTTCCTTCGTCATCCGCATGAGCGCGCTCACCGTCGACTACCGGAATCTCCTCGCCATCGACGAAGGCGAGGGCGGCGTCGATCCGGCGCGACTCACCGGCGATCTGGGCGCCCGCTTCCGGAAGGCGCACGAGGAGAGCGAACGGGCGCGCGCGAACGGGAGCATGAGGTTCTTCGACCTCCCGCGCGCCACGGAGGCCACGGCCCGCATCCTTGATGCCGCCGCGGGGCTGCGGGGGCGTTTCGACGACTTCGTGGTTCTCGGGATCGGAGGATCGGCGCTGGGGGCCCGGACGCTGCGGGACGCGCTCGGCGGTAGCCGGCCGACCGGTGGCGCGCTCGCGGCCGTCGGCCCCCACCCGCGCCTCCATGTGGCGGACAACATCGATCCGCACTCGATGGGCGCCCTGCTGGCGCGCCTCGACATGCGGAAGACGTTGTTCAACGTGGTCAGCAAGTCGGGCTCGACCACCGAGACCCTGGCCCAGTACCTCGTGGTCTCCGAGCGCCTCGCGCGCGCCGTCGGCGCGGATCGGGCGCGGGAGCACCTCCTCTTCACCACCGATCCGCAACGGGGGCCGCTCCGCCGACTCGCCGAAACGGCCGGCATCCCGAGCCTGCCGGTCCCGCCCAACGTGGGCGGCCGCTTCTCGGTCCTGTCGGCCGTGGGCCTGTTCCCGGCCGCGGCGGCCGGCCTCGACGTGAAGGCGATCCTTCGGGGCGCGGCGCGCATGGAGCAGCGGTGCCGCACGGGCGAGCTGACCCGGAATCCCGCGGGCGTGGTCGCCACCCTGCTGTACCGCGCCGATGTCGAGCGCGGACAGCGCGTGCACGTGTTCATGCCCTACTGCGACCGCCTCCGCTCCTTCGCCCTGTGGGTGCAGCAGCTCTGGGGCGAGTCGCTTGGCAAGGCCGGGGAGGCCGACGCCGCGGGATCCGGACCCACGCCCCTGCCGGCGACCGGGGCAACCGATCAACACTCGCTGCTTCAGCTCTTCATGGACGGCCCGGCGGACAAGGTGGTGTGCTTTTTCACCGTCGACGCTGCCGACGATCCGGTGCCGGTCGGCGAAGCGGCCCCGCCGTCGCCGGCCTTCACGTTCCCGGAGCGCCACACGCTCAGCGATCTCGTCGCGGTCGAGCACGCGGCGACGGCGGCCGCGCTGCGAACGCGGAGGCGGCCGAACCTGACCATCCGGCTGGCGAGACTCGACGCCGAAGCGCTCGGCGAACTCATCCTGCTCTTTCAGGCGGCAACGGTGTACGCCGGCTTTCTCTACGGCGTCGACCCCCTCACGCAGCCGGGCGTGGAGCTGGGCAAGCGGTATGTGCACGGCCTTCTGGGACGTGCGGGTTACGATGCTCCCCGCGTCGAGGAAGCCAATCACCCCTGGCAGGTGTAGGAGGATTTCCGGCAGGTAGCCGGTGGATCGGGGGAACGCGGGAAACGACGGGGCGCAGGGTAGGCTTCCCCTTGCTGAAACCCTAGTTTGTATCAGGATGGAACAGCCGCGGCGGCGCCGCGCATTTGCATGGGAGGAGCGGGATGTCCCAGGGAGAAGATGCACCGCTCGTCGTAATCGAGCGTGAAGGAGGTTCCAACACGGGCGCTTTCCTGCTCGGCGCCGTGGTGGGCGCCGGGATCGCGCTGCTGTTCGCTCCCCGGTCCGGCAAGGAGACCCAGGAGCATTTGAAGGCGCGGGCGCGCGCGCTGCGGGATGTCGCCCAGGAACGGGTACACACGGTCCAGGAAGGCCTCGAGGAGAAGCTGGGGCGCGCCGGCGAACAGGTCCGCGAACAGATGGAGTCGGTTAAGGGGGCGGTGGACGCGGGTCGCCGGGCGGCGCTGGATGCGCGCGCCGAGCTGGAGGACCGCATCGAGACCTCCAAAGCTGCCTACCGGGCTGCGAGCGACGCCGCGCGACAAGTCGTGCGTGACGCCGGAACGCAGGACAACGGGGAACATCATGAACAGGCTGAGGACGAGCTGGCGCCGCCCGGCGACTGAGGGCGTCGCCGGGGTGTGGCTGCGAAGCGGGGTGCTGCTCATCGGCCTTCTCGCTCCCGCGGCGGTGTCGGGACAGGTACTGGATGGCGACCCGCTGGTTACGGACCGCTCCCGGATGCTGGCGCGCGAGGTTGTCTTGGGGAGGTCGTTCCTCCCCTCCCACGAGCGATACGTCGTCGTTCACCTAGCCGAGAATCGGCTCTTCGTGATGGAGGGGGAGCGCGCCATGTGGTCGGCGCCGGCAGGCACGGGAACCGGCTTCAACCTCGATGGCGCCGGTCAGAAATGGCATTTCTCCACGCCACGCGGGATCATGAAGATTCGTCACAAGGAACGGGACCCGGTCTGGGTCGCGCCCGACTGGCACTTCGTCGAAAGGGGGGTTCCGGTTCCCCCGCGGCAGCATCCGTCCCGCTCGATCCCGCGCGCCCTGGGGACCACCGCGATCTATCTGGGTGACGGCATCGCCATTCACGGCACCTTCCAGCCTGAGCTGGTGCTCGATCCCGATCCGGAGCGGCGGCGCATCTCCCACGGGTGCATACGCCTGACCAACGAGGCGGCCCGCGAACTCTACTACCTGGTCGACGTGGGCATGCCAGTCCTGATCTACTAGCAGGCCGTGGACGGACTCGTGCCGGCATTCGGGCGACGACGCATCCGCGCTGGCTCGCTTCGCTCCGCCCTGCCTTGCGGCTCGACCGCGCTCGCGGGCGGCCCTTCGGGCGCCCGGCCGGCCCGCCGCTTCGCCGCTCCAGGTGCTCGCGCGGCTTCATCGACGGACTGTTAGCAGCTGGCGCGCACACCGGTGGGGCAGGGAACCAAGGCGGAATCCGGGGGCCGACTCGTCATTTCCCGCAACCGGAAAGCCCGGCACGAGTATGAGGTGCTCGAGACGCTCGAAGCGGGTCTGGTCCTCAAGGGGCCGGAGGTGAAGTCGGTGCGCGCGGGCAAGGTGGGCTTCAAGGATGCTTTTGCCCGTCTGGAGGGCAGCGAAGTGTGGCTCTACAAACTGCACATCAGTCCGTACGAGCCGGCGACGCACTGGAATGCCGATCCGGAGCGCCCGCGCAAGCTCCTCCTGAAGCGTGCCGAGATCCGGCGTCTGATCGGGAGGGTCGAGGAGAAGGGGCTGACGTTGATCCCGCTGGATCTCTACCTGCGTCGGGGCTACGCGAAGCTGACACTCGCCCTCGCGCGAGGCCGCAAGCTCTACGACAAGCGGGAGAAGCTGCGACGCCGGACTCAGGAGCGGGAGGCGCAGCGAGCCATGAGGGAGAACCGGTGACGAGGAGTCGGCGCCGGGGGAATCCGGCCGTCGCGGCCGCGGTTCTCAGCGCGTTTCTGGTCGTGGGCTGTGCCTATTTCAATTCGCTCTACAATGCGCGACGCGCCTTCGAGGAAGCCCAGGCCGCCCGCCTCGAGGCCCGGCCGGTCGAGGCGGCTTCGGCATACCGGGAGGCTATCGACAAGGCAGCCCGCAGCTATCGGTCGGACCAGGCCGGACGCTGGGCCGATGATGCGCTCTACATCATGGGACGCGCCTACTTCCACAGCGGAGACTGGACGCGGTCGCAGGCGGCCCTGGAGCGACTGCTGGCGATCTCGAGCGACTCGAGCCTGCGCGCGGGTGCCCGGACGCACCTGGGGGGAGTGGCGCTGGCGACGGGCCGGCGCGACCTCGGCATGCGACTCCTCGACGATGCGCTGGTCGAGGTGGCGGACCCGGGACTCAAGGCGGAGGCGCACCTCTGGAGGGCGCGGGCCGGCTTCGAAGCCGGACGCGCGGAGGAGGGCTGGGCCAGCCTGGGCCGGTCGGAGGATGCTTCCCGGGCGCTGCGCGTCCCGGTTGGCATGGAGCGACTGGGCCGCGGGCTCGAACACGACCATTTCGAGCACGCCCTCGCGGGTGCGACGAGCGTGCTCGAGGAGGCATCCGGGGAGGTGTGGGCCGACACCGTCTTCGCCGCCGTCGAACGAGCCTCCACCCTCTGGGGGGCGGGGCCCGCGGCGGCCATGCTCGCCGCAGCCGAACGCAGCGGGTGGGCGCCCGCGGGACGAAGCCGGGCCCGGCTCGAGCGCGCGCGCCTGCTCGCCCGCGCCGGCGATACGGTGGCGGCCCGCGGGATGGCGCGGGAGGTGGCGCGCGGCGACGACAGGACCGCGCGCGAGGCACGCATCGCCCTCGCCCGCTGGCGGCTGAATTCCATCGATGGCCTCGAAGAGTTCGAGGAAGTCCGGTCGATTCTGCTTCCCGCCCTCCCGCTTCCCGAAGCGCTGCGGCTCATCGACCACATGGAGCATGTGGGTCTGTTTGTGGAGCGTGCGGCCGCGGCGGGCGACCATCTCGCTCTCTTTGCGGGGGCGGAGCTGGCGCGCGACAGCCTCGGTTCGCCACGCCTGGCCCGGCAGCTCTTCACGCTGTACGCCGACCGGGATCGCGGCTCCGCCTGGGAAGCCAAGGCCGTGATGGCCGCCCTCGCGCTGACCGACGATGCGGACGAACGGGAACCGCTCGCTGCCCGCCTGCGCGGCCTGGAGGGCAACATCTACGTTCTGGCGTCCGAGGGAGCCATGGCGAGGCCGGCCGACTACACCCTGCTCGAGGGCCGGCTGGGCGCTTCTCTGGCGATCCTGCACCAGCGAATCGCGGCGGAGGCCGTTAACCGGGACGTCGCGGTGCGCGAAGCTGCCCGAACGCTCGACAGCATCCGCGCCTCCGAGGAATTGCTGCGCCGACTCGAAGCGGGGGACTCGCTGCTGCTGGATTCGTTGCGGCTGGATTCGCTGCGACTCGACTCGCTGCGCGCGGACTCGCTCCGCCGCAACGTCCCCGGGGCCGCCTCGACCGACCCCTTCTTCGCTCCCAACACCGTCCCGCAGGCGGACACGATCCTCCCGCGCGACTCCCTTCCCCGAAGGGATACGCTCTCCCGAAGGGACACCCTGCGCGCGTTCGACTCATCCCCCGGGCGGGGACGGTCCCCATCGGAGAGCGAAGCCGGTGCAACTTGAACAGGAGCTGTTCGGGGCCAGGTTTCAGAACCCGGTGATGCTCGCGGCCGGCACCTGCGGCTTCGGCAGGGAGTTGGCGGAGGTGGTGGAACTCGACCGGCTGGGTGGCCTGGTCACCAAGTCCGTGACCATGGAGGCGCGCGTCGGCAACCCGGAGCCCCGGGTCAGCGAGGGCGGTGGCGTCATGGTCAACTCGGTCGGGCTCGCCAATCCCGGGGTGGAGCGCGTGAAGGCCGAGAAGCTTCCGTGGCTGGCGGCGCGGCTGAGGCGCGCGCAGGTCTTCGTCAGCGTGGCGGGTCACACGGTGGAGGAGTATTGCGGGGTCGTGGAACACCTCGAACCGGAGGCCGGGTTTCTGGGATTCGAACTCAATCTTTCCTGCCCGAACGTCCGGTTGGAACGCGTGCCCTTCGCGCTCGACGCGGACATGCTGGCCACCGTGGTTTCCCGGGTGCGCGAGCTCACTGCGCGGCCGCTTCTGGTCAAGCTGGCCCCGAATTCACCCGACATTGGCGCGGCTGCCGCTGCCGCCGTGACCGCGGGGGGCGACGGGGTCACGCTGGTGAACACCATGCCCGGCATGGTGATCGACCCGGAGACCAGGCGTCCCCGGCTCGGGGCCGGCGGTGGGGGACTCAGCGGCCCGGCGCTGCTCCCGGTCGGGGTTCACGCCGTGTGGCAGGCGAGCCGCCGCGTCCGCGCCCCGCTGGTGGGCGTCGGAGGTGTCCGCGGGCACCGTGATTGCATACAGTATCTGCTCGCGGGGGCTTCACTGGTCCAGGTGGGCACAGCCACCTTCGCCGATCCGAGGTCGGCGGCGCGCATCGTGCGCGGACTGCGTGCCTACGGACGCCGGCAGGGGATCGGCGCGGTAACGGAACTGGTGGGTGCGGTCGGGCGCCCCGGGGAAGGGGCTCACTCCGCCGGCCGGGAGGCGTGCGCGTCGTGAACGGCATCATCCTTGCCTTGGATTATCCTTCGGCCAACCAGGCGCTGGCGCTCGTCGATCGCCTGGACGGGCGAGCCGACTTCTACAAGGTCGGGCTGCAACTCTTCACCCGCGAAGGGCCCTCTGTCGTCGACCGTCTCCGCAAACGGGAAAAGCAGGTGTTCCTGGACCTCAAGCTGCACGATATTCCGCAAACCGTAGCCGGTGCCGTGGCCGCCGCTTCGGAGATGGGCGTGCACTTCGTGACGGTGCACGCGGCGGGAGGGGCACACATGATGGAGGCCGCCGCCGAGGCCGCGACGGACGGAACGCGGCTGCTGGGGGTGACGATGCTGACATCCCTGGGCACATCGTCGATTCCGCCGGGACCCGATGGCGTGCGCATGACCCCCGAGGACCATGTCCTTGGGCTCGCCGGGCGGGCGAGGGCGGCCGGGCTCGACGGAGTGGTCGCGTCTCCCCTGGAGGCGACGGCTCTCAGGCGCCGCTTCGGGGACGAACTCGTCCTGGTCACCCCGGGCATCCGCCTGCCCCATCAGTCTCTCCACGACCAGCGCCGCGTCGCGACGCCTCGTCGTGCCCGCGAAGCCGGAGCCGACTACCTCGTCATCGGGCGGGCGGTGACGGCTGCTCCCGATCCCCGCGCCGCTCTCGACGCCGTCGAGCGCGACCTCGCATCGGCCGGCGGCGGCCCATGTTGACGACCCCGCACCCAATGCGCCGAACTTCGACGGGTCTCGTCGCCCTGCTGAGCGCGGTGCTCTGTGCCTCCACTCCGGCACCCGCCCCGGCGCCCCAGGCATCGCTCGAGGGGGCGGCCACCAACCTGGCGCGCATGTGGGAGCGAGGCTCCACCGACACCTTCGTGCAGATCCTGGTGGCCAGCGGCATCCGTTTGCGGGTGAGGGGCGAGGACCACCTCTCGCTCTCCCGACGCCAGGCGGTCGCGGTCTTGCGTGACTATCTGGGAGGCCACCGGACCGAATCGACCCGGCTGGAGCGGGTTGCCGAAGTCGGCGGATCTCCACTCCAGGGGTATGCGGAGCTCCGCTGGACCGTCGTGCACGAAGGAGTCTCCCAGCTGGTGGAACACGGCGTCTACGTCGGCTTCATTCGCGAGGACGAAGCCTGGCGCGTCTTCGAAGTCCGCATCCTCCAATGACCGAGCGACCCCGGTGAACAACCCAACCTCAACCTCGATCCTCTCCCGGAAACCGGCATGAGCCTTCGCATCCAGGACACGCTGACGCGCTCGTTGCGGCGCTTCGAACCGCTCCGTCCGGGGCGGGTGGGCATCTACGGGTGCGGCCCCACGGTATACGGGCGCGCGCACATCGGCAATTTCCGCGCCTTTCTCGTCTACGATCTGCTCCATCGCTACCTGGAGTGGCGGGGCTACGAGGTGCGCTTCGTGGTGAACCTCACCGATGTCGACGACCGCATCGTTCAGCTCGCCGCAGAGGCCGGGCAGTCCATCCGGGAGTTCGCGGCCCCGCATGTGCGCTCCTTCCTCGCCGACGCCGAGACCCTCGGCATGCGACCGTTCGACAGCCACCCCCGGGCAACGGAGTACGTTCGCGACATGACCGGGTTCGTGTCCCGGCTGGTGGAACGGGGGCTCGCCTACCCGACCTCCGACGGCTCCGTGTACTTCAGGATTGCGGGATTCCCGACGTACGGTCGGCTCTCGGGCATCGATCCGGACGCCCTGCGGCCCGGGGAGCGCGTCGCCGACGACAAGTACGACAAGGACGACATCCGCGACTTCGCGCTCTGGAAGGCGGCGCGGCCGGAGGACGAGTACGCCGGTGCGGCCTGGGACTCCCCGTGGGGCAGGGGCCGGCCCGGCTGGCACCTCGAGTGTTCGGTCATGGCGTTGAGCGAGATCGGTGACACGCTGGACATTCACATGGGCGGCGAAGACCTGATGTTCCCGCACCACGAGGATGAAATCGCCCAGTCGGAGGGCGCGACCGGCGAGACCTTCGCGCGCCACTGGATTCATGTGAAACATCTTCTGGTGGAGGGCCGGAAGATGTCCAAGTCGCTCGGCAACACCTACACCCTCCCGGAGCTGACCGGGAGATTCGAGCCCGCCGCGATCCGGCACCTGCTCCTGTCCGCCCAGTACCGCAGCGAACTCAACTTCACCTTCGCGGGGCTGGAGGCATCCCGCCGCGCCGTACAGCGACTGCTCGACTTCCGCGACCGCCTTGCGCGCACGCCCACCGGCCCCGGCGCCCCGTCCGCGGGGATCAACCGGCTCGCCGGCGAGGCCCTGACGCGCTTCCGCGAGGCGATGGACGACGACCTCAACACCTCCGGTGCCCTGGCCGCGCTCTTCGTCTTCGTCAAGGAGGCCAACACCGCCCTGGACGACGCGGCCGGCGCGATTCGGAGCGCCGATCGGGAATCTGCGGAAGAGGCTCTGGCCTCGATGGACGAGGTTCTGGGCCTGCTCGAACTGGCACTGGCGGGACGCCAGGTCGACGAATCGGAACGGGAGCGCATCGATCGCCTGGTCGCGGAGCGCGACCTCGCCCGGGCCCGGCGCGACTTCGGGCGCGCGGACGCCATCCGCTACCAGCTCGCAGCCGAGGGAATCGTGCTTGAGGACTCCCCTGGCGGAACCCGCTGGAAGCACGCGGGCTCGAGCGTCGGATCCGCGGCCGCCCGCTGACCGTTGACTTCCGGCACGGTCCGGGGTAGCAGTAGTCGCGCGCTGGCGTAGCTCAACAGGTAGAGCAGCTGATTTGTAATCAGCAGGTTGGGGGTTCGAGTCCCTTCGCCAGCTTGCCGGCGGCCGATCCCGGGAGCCCGCGGATGCCGCCCGGTTGGTCGTCGCCGGCGCATCCTCCGGCCGCGGTCGGTCGACTGCGAAGCACCCCTTTACCTCTCCCGTACCGACAGTTACCTTTCGAGGCTTGATTGTAAGGGCCCGCCTCAGGTGCCCGAGGGCATTCTTGCTCCGCAGCCGGGGGCGCGAAGGGGCGCTCCGAACAAAGGAGTTTTCGAGAGAAATGTTCGGTGGGGTACCGAAGCGGTCAAACGGGGCAGACTGTAAATCTGCTGGCAATGCCTTCGGAGGTTCGAATCCTCCCCCCACCACTGGGCGCTTCAACGTTCCAATTTGCGAAAAACGATTCTGGCGGGAGTAGCTCAGTTGGCTAGAGCATCAGCCTTCCAAGCTGAGGGTCGCGGGTTCGAGTCCCGTCTCCCGCTCTCAACCCCGAAGCAGGAGGGAGCAGCGCTCTGGTAGCTCAGGGGTAGAGCGCTTCCTTGGTAAGGAAGAGGTCCCGGGTTCAAATCCCGGCCAGAGCTTGCCGGGGCCTTCGGGGCTCTGACACCACGATCACCTGAACCGAACGGAGTGAGGTAGCGGAGAAATGGCAAAGGAGAAGTTCGACCGGACAAAGCCGCATGTGAACGTCGGCACCATCGGCCACGTTGACCACGGGAAGACGACGCTCACCGCAGCGATCACCTTCACGCAGGCCAAGAAGCATGGTGGCGACGCGATTGCTTTCGACGAGATCGACAAGGCTCCAGAGGAGCGGGAGCGCGGCATCACGATCGCCACGGCGCACGTCGAGTACGAAACGGAGAACCGTCACTACGCCCACGTGGACTGCCCGGGCCACGCCGACTACGTGAAGAACATGATCACCGGAGCCGCCCAGATGGACGGGGCGATTCTGGTCGTGTCGGCCGCCGACGGCCCCATGCCGCAGACGCGGGAGCACATCCTGCTGGCCCGCCAGGTCAACGTGCCCTTCATCGTCGTCTTCCTCAACAAGGTCGACATGGTCGACGACGAGGAACTGCTCGAGCTGGTGGAGCTGGAAGTACGCGAGTTGCTCTCCGAGTACGACTTCCCCGGTGACGACCTTCCCGTCGTGATGGGAAGCGCGCTCAAGGCCATGGAGGCCCAGGGAGAGGGCTCCGATGTCGATTGCATCCAGGAACTCATGGACGCCATCGACTCCTATATCCCGCAGCCCGAGAGAGACATCGACAAGGCCTTCCTGATGCCGGTAGAGGACGTGTTCAGCATCACCGGCCGGGGCACGGTGGCCACCGGCCGGATCGAGAGCGGCGTGGTCAAGGTCGGCGACCAGGCGGAAATCGTCGGAATGGGCGAGGACCGCAAGACGGTCGTGACCGGCGTCGAGATGTTCCGCAAGCTGCTCGATCAGGGCCAGGCGGGCGACAACGCGGGGCTTCTGCTCCGGGGTGTCGGCAAAACCGAGATCCAGCGTGGCCAGGTGCTCGCGCAACCCGGATCGATCACGCCGCACACGCACTTCAAGGCGGAGGTCTACATCCTCACCAAGGCCGAGGGCGGCAGGCACACGCCGTTCTTCAACGGCTACCGGCCCCAGTTCTACTTCCGCACAACCGACGTGACGGGCGCAACCCAGCTCCCGGACGGAGTCGAGATGGTCATGCCGGGCGACAACGTGCAGATGGAGGTCGAGCTGATCACCCCCATCGCCATGGACAAGGAACTTCGCTTCGCGATCCGCGAGGGCGGCCGCACGGTTGGCGCCGGTGTCGTCACCGAGGTGATCGCGTAGTCCCGTGGCCAGAGACCGCGTGATCCTCGCGTGCGAGGAGTGCAAGGAGCGCAACTACACGACCCGGAAGAACAAGCGTCTGCATCCCGGGCGGGTGCACTACCGCAAGTACTGCCCGCGCTGCCGCACGCACACCGGGCACAAGGAAACCAAGTAGCGATCTCCGAGACGCAGGATGCCCAACATTATCGAAAATTCGGCGACGTTCGCGCGCGAGTCGTGGACGGAGTTGCAGCGAGTTACCTGGCCCGATTCGGGTCAGTTGCGCAACGCGACCTGGGTGGTGATCCTGTTCGTGATCGCAATCTCGCTCGTCATCTTCGCCATGGACGGCGTCGTGCGCTTCGTCGTGAACTTCGTCATGGGCCTCTTCGGAGCGTGAGGGACTCATGAGCGAGTCCAGATGGTACGTGGTCCAGAGCTACTCGGGGCACGAGAAGAAGGTGAAGCGGTTCATCGATCACAAGATCGAGGAGGGCTACAACCCCGAGATCCTGGAAACCCTGGTGCCCACCCAGGAAGTCATGGAGATCCGCAAGGGGAAGCGGGTTCAGGTGGAGCGCCGCCTCTATCCCGGATACGTCCTGGTGAACATCGAGGTCGGCGAAGACATGGCGCTGGATTCCCGGACCATGCACGCCATCAACGAGATAAAGGGCGTCATCAAGTTCGTGGGCGGAGGCAGGAAGCCTCAGCCCCTGAGCGAGGATGAGGTGCGCAAGCTCCTCGGGATCGAGACCGAGGAGGAAAAGGAGGCCCGAGCGGAGGTGCCCTTCCACATCGGGCAGGCCGTGGAGGTGACCCAGGGCCCGTTCACGGACTTTTCGGGGACGGTGCAGTCGGTGGATGCGGACAAGGGGAAGGTGAAGGTGGAAGTCTCGCTCTTCGGGCGTCCGACTTCGGTCGAGCTCGATTTCGCTCAGCTCAAGGGATACTGAACGGCGACCGCGCTGGAGGCGGAACTTCGGCTGCCGAGCGCGCCCGAACCGCTTCCGGTCTCGGACCGGATTATCGACCAGGTAACGTAAATGGCGAAGAAGGTCGTTGGATTCATCAAGCTGCATGTGCCCGGGGGGCAGGCCAATCCGGCTCCCCCGGTCGGTCCCGCGCTGGGCCAGCACGGCGTGAACATCATGGAGTTCTGCAAGCAGTTCAATGCCAAGACCCAGCAGCAGCAGGGCACGACCATCCCGGTCGAGATCACCGTCTTCGCCGACCGGTCGTTCAGCTTCATCACCAAGACGCCGCCGGCGGCGGTTCTGCTCCGAATGGCGGCCGGACTGGAAAAGGGATCGGGCGAACCCAACCGCACCAAGGTCGCCCAGGTGACCGTCGACCAGTTGAAGGAGATCGCGGAGGCCAAGATGCCAGACCTGAACGCGAGCGACGTGGACTCGGCCGTGCGCATGATCGCCGGGACCGCGCGCTCGATGGGCATCGAGGTCGTCTGGTAAGGCCCGACGAACCACTCCATGCGAGCCGCCAGGAGTGGGAGGGCCAAACAAGCCGGCTCAGTCCCATAATGCCAAGACGCGGAAAGAAAATCCGGACAGCCCGGGCCCAGGTCCCGACGGGGGTAACGCATTCCGTCGCGGAGGGCGTGGCCCTGGTGAAGACCCTGTCGTTCGCGAAGTTCGACGAATCCATCGAGGTAGCGGCCCGGCTGGGCGTCGATCCCCGCCGCGCCGACCAGATCGTGCGGGGCACGGTCGTGCTTCCCCATGGAACGGGGAAGCAGATGCGCGTTCTCGTGGTCGCGCAGGGAGAAAAGGAGAAAGAGGCTCAGGATGCAGGCGCCGACTACCTCGGAATCGAGTACCTGGACCGCATCAAGCAGGGATGGCTCGAGTTCGATGCGGTGGTCGCGACTCCGAACATGATGGGCAAGGTGGGTCCTCTGGGTCGCATTCTGGGGCCGCGCGGCCTCATGCCCAATCCCAAGGCGGGCACGGTGACCTTCGATGTCGGGCGCGCCGTCCGGGAGATCAAGGGCGGGAAGATCGAGTACCGCGTTGACCGCACCGGCAATCTGCACGCCCCCATCGGAAGGACATCGTTCGAGGACGAGAAGCTCTCGGAGAACCTGGGGGCCTTCATGGACTCGGTGCTGCGCGCCCGTCCCTCCGCTGCGAAGGGCACATACGTAAGGAGCGTGACGCTTGCCAGCACCATGGGGCCGGGAGTGCCGCTCGACCCGAACCAGTTCGGGCGGAGCTGACCAATGAACAAAGCCGAGAAGCAGGCCTTTACCGACGAATTCCGGAGCGAGGCGGAGAGCGCCGGCGCCCTCTACCTGACCGACTTCACGGGGCTCGACGTCAAATCGATGACGCTGCTCCGCCGCCGGATCCGCGAAAGCGGAGGTCGTTACTGGGTCGTGAAGAACCGACTCGTCAAGCGGGCCTTCGACGACCTCGAGATTTCCGGCCTGGACGACCACCTCTCCGGTCCCACCGGCGTCGTGCTCGGCAAGGCCGATGCGGTGGAGCCCGCCAGGGTGCTGGTCAGCTTTGCAAAGGACAACCAGGAGCGACCCGCATTCAAGGTGGGTGTGGTCGAGGGCAGGGTCATCGGCGAGGAACAGTTCCTCAAGGTGGCGACGCTCCCGGCGCGCGAGGTGCTGATGGCACAGCTGGTGGGTGCGCTGGAGGGCCCCATGGCGGCCTTCGTGGGCGCACTCGAGGGCAAACTGCAGGAATTCACCGGCCTTCTGGATGCACTGAGGGAGAAGATTCAGGAAGACTGAGTCCGCGGACGCCGCGCCCGGCTGTGTGGCAGGCGGAAACGCGGCGCAGGCGCGTGGCGAGTCGAGTCACCAACCCCCGGCAGAGGCCGGGACCAATCAGGGAGAAAGCAGCGAGATGGCGATCAATCAGCAGGAACTCCTCGATAACATTGGCAACATGACTGTTCTCGAGCTCTCCGAGTTCGTGGATGCGTTCAAGGAGAAGTTCAACGTCACGGCCGCGGTGGCGGTCGCGCCCATGGCGGCGGGCCCGGCGGAAGCCGAAGCCGAAGTCGAGGAACAGACCGAGTTCGATGTCGTTCTCGACAGCTTCGGCGCCAAGAAGATCCAGGTCATCAAGGTGGTTCGCGAAGTGACCAGTCTGGGGCTGAAGGAAGCCAAGGCGCTCGTCGACGGCGTTCCCAACGCCGTGAAGGAAGCCGTGTCCAAGGACGAGGCGGAGCAGGTCAAGGCAAAGCTGGAGCAGGCGGGCGCGACGGTCACCGTCAAGTAGGTGCGGTCCGTCTTCAACTCCTCGGCAGACGGGGTACGGTCGCGCCGCGCGGTTCGTCGCGCTGCGCCGCCGTTCCCTCCCGCCGCACGCATGCCGGCCGTCCCCTCGGGAGGACTGCCGGATGTCGTCAGGTGTTTCCCGTTCGATTTGCCGCAACCGCCCGTCCGGACAGGGTGCGGCCAAAGGGGGAGTCTAGTTGGATAGTCGCGACACCGCTCGACCCATCGTCAGTTTCGACAAGCTGGATTCGGTCATGCCGATGCCGAATCTCCTGGACGTACAGCTCAAGTCCTTCGGCAAGCTGGTTCACGGTGACGCGGTCGCCGAGGATCCCTGGGATTTCTCGCTCGACCGCGTGTTCCAGGAGATTTTTCCGATCTCCGATGTGAACGAGAACTTCAGCTTCGAGTATGTCTCGTCCAAGCTGGGCACGCCCCGCTACTCGCAGGAGGAGTGCATCGAGCGGGACATGACCTACGCCGCGCCCCTCAAGGCGACGCTTCGCTTCGTCGTCTGGGACGATCTCGACGGCGAAGAGCGGCGCGCGCGCGATATCATCGAGAAGGAGGTGTATCTCGGCGACCTGCCTCTGCTCACCGACCTGGGAACCTTCATCGTCAACGGGGCCGAGCGCGTGGTGGTCAGTCAGCTGCATCGCTCCCCCGGCGTCGTCTTCGAGCAGAGCATCCACCCCAACGGCACCAAGTTGCACAGTGCCCGGATCATTCCCTTCCGCGGCTCCTGGGTGGAATTCACGGTCGACATCAACAACATCTGCTACGTCCACATCGACAAGAAGAAGTTCCCGGCCACGGCGCTGCTGCGGGCTCTGGGCTTCGGAACCGACGAGCAGATCTACGGCCTCTTCTTCGGGAGCAAGGACGTCCCGGTCGGCGACATCGCCGATGCGCTCCAGACGCTGAGCGGCTCGGTGCTGGCGGACGATGTGGTGGATGCCGAGACCGGCGAAGTGATTCTCGAGGCCACCAGCGAGCTCGATGAAGCGGACGTCGAGACGCTGGCGCGCCTGGACATCGACAGCGTCCGCGTCTATGCCGCCGAACCCGAAACCGGGAATCCCGCGTCGCGCGAAGGCGCCATAAGGGCCGATAGCCCAATCGTCAAGCGCACGCTGGCCAAGGATCCGACCCAATCGGAGGAGACCGCGCTCTTCCAGATCTACTCGCTCCTGCGTCCCGGAGAGGCGCCCAACGTCGATACGGCACGCGCCGCGCTCGAAAGCGTGTTCTTCACCCCGAGGCGCTACGACCTGGGCCGGGTGGGACGCTACAAGATCAACCAGCGCCTGGGCCTCGCGACGCCGGCTTCGACCACCGTGCTGACGCGGGAGGACTTCGTCGAGATCCTGCGCTTCCTCGTCGAGTTGAGCGAGGGACACGGGCACACGGATGACATCGACCACCTCGGCAACCGCCGGGTGCGCACCGTCGGGGAGCTGATCGCCAACCAGCTGTCGGTCGGCCTGTCGCGCATGGCGCGGCTGGTCAAGGAGCGGATGTCGATCAACACCGATCCCGCCAAGATCAACATCGACGACCTGGTGAACGCCAGGACGGTTTCGGCGGTCATTCAGGCCTTCTTCGGTTCGTCCCAGCTGTCCCAGTTCATGGACCAGACCAATCCTCTGGCCGAAATGACCCACAAGCGGCGACTGTCGGCGCTCGGTCCCGGAGGCCTCACCCGCGAGCGAGCCGGGTTCGAGGTGCGCGACGTCCACTATTCCCACTATGGCCGCATGTGTCCGATCGAGACCCCGGAGGGTCCCAACATCGGCCTCATCACGTCCCTTACCACCTACGCGCGCGTGAACGGGCTGGGCTTCGTCGAGACACCCTACCGCAAGGTGGTGGACGGGCGCGCCACGGGTCACATCGAATGGCTTTCCGCCAATGAAGAGGAGCGCGTGCGAATCGCGCAGGCCAACGCGCCCCTCAACCCGGACGGCACCTTCCGCAATCCGCTGGTGCTGTGCCGCGAGCGCGGTGACTTCCCGCTCCTGGCGCCCGTCGATATCGACTACATGGACGTCGCCCCGGCACAGCTGGTCTCGGTCGCGGCGGCCCTGATTCCCTTCCTCGAGCACGACGACGCCAACCGCGCGCTGATGGGTTCGAACATGCAGCGCCAGGCGGTTCCGCTGCTCTACACGGACGCCCCCCTCGTGGGGACCGGACTTGAGCGCAAGCTGGCGCGCGACTCCGGCGCGGTCGTTACGGCGACGCGCGGGGGGAAGATCGTCAGCGTCACGGCCGACAAGATCGTCATCGACACGGGAGCGGTGAAGGTGAAGGAGGCCGACCAGCCCCTAATGCGGCTCTCGCAGTTCGACACCTACGCGCTCAAGAAATACTGGCGCACGAATCAGGACACGGCCATCAACCAGCGGCCGCTGGTTGAGCGCGGCCAGATCGTGGAGGCGGGCGAGATCATCGCCGACGGACCGTCCACCAGCTATGGCGAGCTGGCGCTTGGCCGCAACGTCCTGGTCGCCTTCATGCCCTGGTACGGCCACAACTTCGAAGACGCCATCGTCCTCAGCGAAAAGCTGGTCAAGGACGACGTGTTCACCTCGATTCACATTCAGGAGCTGGAACTCCACGTCCGCGACACCAAGCGCGGCGCGGAGGAGATCACCCGGGAAATCCCCAACGTCGCCGACGAGAACCTCACCAACCTGGATGAGCGGGGAATCGTCCGCATCGGGGCCCAGGTGAAGAGCGGGGACATTCTGGTCGGCAAGATCACACCCAAGGGAGAGACGGAACTCTCGCCGGAGGAGAAGCTGCTGACCGCGATCTTCGGTGAGAAGGCCAAGGACGTGAAGGACTCTTCGCTGCGCCTTTCCCCGGGAATGTCGGGGACCGTGATCGACGTGAAGATCTTCTCGCGCCGAATCGACGGTCCGCTTCTGGACAAGGAACAGGGCCAGCGGATCGGTGAGCTACGGATGACCGAGCGCGAGGACATCGCTCGCATCACCGAAGTCCGCGACGACGAACTCAGGGCGCTCCTCCACTTGCAGACGGTTTCGCTCTGCCTGAAGCGGGGGGTGATCGAACCCCTTCTGGAGGAGGGGCGCAAGATCACCAAGGCGGTGCTGGCGAATCTGAATCTGGCGCAGGTCGAGCTGGAGAGCCTCAAGGTCCGCAACAAGTCGATCAACGAGCGCATCCGCTCGGTGGTGGACGAATCCCGCCGCCGCATCGACAAGGTGCACAGCGACACCGAGGAGCACATCGACAAGGTCTTCCAGCCGGATGAGCTGCCGCCCGGCGTGGTTCAGCTGGTCAAGGTATACATCGCCGAGAAGCGCAAGATCGCGGTGGGCGACAAGATGGCGGGGCGTCACGGCAACAAGGGCATCATCGCGCGCATCGTGCCGGAGGAGGAGATGCCCTTCCTGCCGGATGGCACCCGGGTGGAGATCGTTCTCAACCCCTTGGGAGTCCCGTCCCGGATGAATGTGGGCCAGATCCTCGAAACCCACCTGGGATGGGCCGCGTGGGTGCTCGAATTCGGCGCCAAGACACCCGTGTTCCAGGGTGCGAGCGAGGATGAGGTCGGGTTGCTCCTCAAGATGGCGGGAGTCAAGTGGGGAGCCCGGGCCCTGGGCATCGGCGCCGACCTCCCGGCCGCGACCGCCGCGGACATCGAGCAGCTGACGGGCGCCCTTCGAGACCTGCCCGCGCAAGCGGGTGCGGCCGGCAACGGCGATCAGGGCTCGACCGGACTGGGCCGCTCGCTGGACGACTACGCGCAACTCGACCTGCCGGAGGCGGCGCGGGCCTACTTCGACCGGTTGAGGACTTTCCTGGTGGAGGCCGCCGAGGAGTACGCCGACCGGCGCGCGACGCCGATGAAGGAAGCATTTCCGGCGGCCCACAAGCTCGCGCGATCCGAGTCCCCGGCGTCGGGTGGTATCGACGCGGCGGTGGCGGAGTTCATGGACGCCGCGGGTCTTCGCCCGGACGGCAAGGCGGTGGTGCGTGACGGTCGCAGCGGGCGGCCCTTCGACTTCCCGGTGACCGTCGGCATGGTCTACATGCTCAAGCTGTCGCACCTGGTGGACGACAAGATCCACGCGCGCAGCATCGGACCCTACTCCCTGGTCACGCAGCAGCCGCTGGCCGGCAAGGCCCAGTTCGGGGGCCAGCGGTTCGGCGAGATGGAGGTATGGGCGCTGGAGGCCTACGGCGCGGCTCATACCCTGCAGGAGATACTTACCGTCAAGTCGGACGATGTCATGGGTCGGTCGCGCGTATACGAAGCGATCGTCAAGGGAGAAAACCTGCCCGAGCCCGGCATTCCCGAGAGCTTCAACGTGCTGGTGCAGGAGCTGAAGGCGCTGGGCCTCTCGGTAACGCTCGATCAGAACGACTGAGATCGTGAGCATCGCACTGACACCCTCAACGCACGGGGTGCACGCCATATGATCGACTTTCCCAGGTTCCGCGAGACAAGCGGTACGACCGACTTCGACTTCATCCAGCTCAAGGTCGCCTCGCCGCAGGAAATCCGCGGCTGGTCGTACGGAGAGGTGACCAAGCCCGAGACGATCAACTACCGATCCTTCAAGCCGGAGCGCGACGGGCTCTTCTGCGAGCGCATCTTCGGCCCGGTGAAGGACTGGGAATGCTCGTGCGGAAGGTTCAAGCGCATTCGCTTCCGCGGGCACGTTTGCGACCGCTGCGGCGTCGAGGTGACGCTCTCGAAGGTTCGGCGCGAACGGATGGGGCACATCGAGCTGGCCGTGCCCGTGTGTCACATCTGGTTCTTCAAGACGCTTCCCAGCCAGCTGGGATACCTGGTCGACATGACGCTGCGCAACCTGGAGAAGCTGATCTACTACGCCTCCTACGTGGTGACCCACCCCGGCGGCCAGGACGTCGAATTCCTGGACCTCCTGGACGAGGACGAGTACTACGATCTGCGCGTCAAGGCCCGGGAGGAGGGCGACGACAACTTCGTGGCGGAGATCGGGGCGGAAGCCGTCCGCAGCCTCTTGCGCAAGCTCGATTCTCCGAACGTGGCCATCGGCAAGCGCAATGCGGACGGCAAGGGGCTGGACCGCCTCGCCGACTGGCTGCGCCACGAGATCAGGACCGAGACCTCCCAGCATCGCAAGAAGAAGAAGCTCAAGCGCCTGAAGGTGGTGGACGCCCTGCGCAACTCCGGGCTGACCCCCGACCAGCGCAACCGTCCCGAGTGGATGGTCATGGACGTGGTTCCGGTCATTCCGCCCGACCTGAGGCCCCTGGTGCCCCTCGACGGTGGACGCTTCGCGACGTCGGACCTGAACGACCTATACCGCAGGGTCATCAACCGCAACAACCGGCTGAAGAAGCTGGTCGAAATGCGGGCTCCGGAAGTCATTCTGCGCAACGAGAAGCGCATGCTGCAGGAGGCGGTCGACGCGCTGTTCGACAACGGCCGCCGATCCAAGGCGATCCGCGGGCGCGGAAAAAGGCCGCTGAAGTCCCTCTCCGACATGCTCAAGGGCAAACAGGGCCGTTTCCGACAGAACCTCCTCGGGAAGCGCGTCGACTACTCCGGCCGGTCGGTCATCGTGGTGGGGCCCGAGCTCAAGCTGCACCAGTGCGGCCTGCCCAAGGCGATGGCGGTGGAGCTGTTCAAGCCGTTCATCATCCACGAACTCGAGAAGCGCGGCGAGGCCGAGACGGTCAAGCGCGCGAAGAAGATCGTCGAAGCCGACGACCCCAAGGTCTACGAGGTTCTGGAAGACATCATTCGGGACCATCCGGTCCTGCTGAATCGGGCGCCCACCCTGCACCGCCTCGGCATCCAGGCCTTCGAGCCTGTTCTGGTGGAAGGGAAGGCGATTCGCATCCACCCGCTGGTGTGCGCGGCCTTCAACGCCGACTTCGACGGCGATCAGATGGCGGTGCACGTGCCGCTCTCGTTCGAGGCGCAACTCGAGTCGCGGGTGTTGATGCTCTCCTCCAACAACATCCTGCTGCCGTCGAATGGCCGGCCGGTCGCGGCCCCCAGCCAGGACATCGTCATCGGCTGCTACTACCTGACCAAACCTCCTCTCTCCATCTCGGACCTGGAGCGCGACGCCAACAACGCCAAGGCGTCCGTCGCCGTTCGGGAAAAGGCCGATGGGGAGCTGGACGAACTCTATCGCGATGCGCCCCGCTACAGCACGTTCGGCGAAGTGGAGATGGCGGTTGTCACCGACCGTCTCCAGTTCCACTCGCTGTGTTGGTTCTGGGCGGCGAAGAAGGCTGCGGACGGCACGTCCGAGGGCGAGTGGGTGAGGACCACCGCGGGACGGGTGCTCTTCAACTCGATCATTCCCGCCGGCATGCCGTTCGAGAATCGGACGCTGGGCAAGGGCCAGCTCGGGGATCTGGTGTTCCGCTGCTTCACCGACGTCGGGTTGCTCCCCACCACGCGCTTCCTCGACGATCTGAAGGACTTCGGTTTCCGGTACGCCACCCTGGGGGGGATCAGCGTCGGCATCAGCGACCTGGAGATCCCGCTCAAGAAAAGCCACATCCTGGCCGAAGCCGACGAGAAGGTGGCCCGGTTCCGGGACCACTACGACGCCGGCTTCATCTCCCGGGGCGAGCGCTACAACAAGGTGATCGACACCTGGACACACGCCAACAACGATGTGGCGGAAGAGATGGTGCGGTATCTGGAGCGCTCCCGGGACGGGTACAACCCGGTCTACATGATGATGACCTCCGGCGCCCGCGGAAACCGCGACCAGATGCGCCAGCTGGCCGGCATGCGCGGCCTGATGGCCAAGCCGCAGAAGAAGTTGACCGGCGGAATCGGCGAAATCATCGAGTCCCCCATCAAGTCCAACTTCCGGGAGGGGCTGAGCGTTGTCGAGTACTTCATCTCCACCCACGGGGCGCGCAAGGGGCTCGCGGACACCGCGCTCAAGACGGCCGACGCGGGCTACCTCACGCGCCGCCTTGTCGATGTTGCCCAGGATGTGACCATAACCGAGGAGGATTGCGGCACGGTCGACGGCGTCGAGATGACGGCGCTCAAGGAGGGGGAAGACATCATCGAGCCCCTTGCCGACCGCATCACCGGCAACGTGGCGCTGGAAGATGTCATCGATCCCATCGATGGCGAGCGGGTCGTCGGCAAGGGCGACCTCATCGAGGAATACCAGGCGAAGGCCATCGAAGACGACGCGGGGATTCAGTCCGTGCGGATCCGCTCGGTGCTCACCTGCGCCACCAAGCGCGGGATCTGCCAGACGTGCTACGGCCGCAACCTGGCCACCATGCGCATGGTGGACGTGGGCGAGGCGGTCGGCATCCTGGCCGCGCAGTCCATCGGCGAGCCCGGGACCCAGCTTACCCTGCGCACGTTCCACATCGGCGGAACCGCGGCCCGCATCGCCGCGCAGACGCAGCGGAAGTCGAAGATCGACGGCATCGCCGGGCTTGAGCGGGTGACGACGGTGGAGATCGAGGAGGGCCCGCGGCAGGGCGAGCGGATCGTGACCTCCCGGGAGGGCCAGATCATTCTGAAGACGGCGACCGGAACCGTCCGCAGCCGGCTGGCAGTCCCGTACGGCGCCACCCTCGCGGTTCAGGAAAGCGACGTGGTGGAAGAGGGCGGGCTGCTCTTCAGCTGGGACCCGTACTCGGAACCGATCGTCGCGGACTGCCCCGGCACGCTCCGGTATTCCGACATCATCGAAGATCAGACCATGAGGGAGGAGCTGGACGAGACCACGGGCCGTCGCCAGATGATCGTCACCGAAGACCGGAACAAGAAGCTCCACCCCGCCATCGAGATCCGGGAAGGAGAAGTGAAGGCTCGCGAGTTCATCATCCCGGTAGGCGCTCAGCTCATGGCCAAGGATGGCGAGCGGGTCATGCCCGGCCAAACCATCGCCAAGATCAGCCGCGAGGTATACAAGACCCGGGACATCACCGGCGGTCTGCCCCGCGTGGCGGAGCTGTTCGAGGCTCGTCGGCCCAAGGATCCCGCTGTGATCACGGAGATCGAAGGGCGGGTCAGCTTCGGGGACATCAAGCGCGGAAAGCGCAAGGTCGTGGTGACGCCGGAGCACGTAGATCCCCGCAACTACGACGTCCCGGTCGGCAAGCACCTGCGCGCCCACGAGGGCGACCTGGTACATGCCGGCGACCGCATCTCGGAGGGACCGATCAACCCGCACGATATCCTGCGCGTGAAGGGGCCCCGCGCGGTCCAGGAGTATCTCCTGAACGAAATCCAGGAGGTCTATCGACTGCAGGGAGTCAGGATCAACGACAAGCACATCGCCGTGATCGTGCGCCAGATGCTCAAGAAGGTCCGAGTGACCGACTCCGGGGACACAACGTTCCTCGAAGGCGAGAGCGTGGATCGAGCCGAGTTTCTCGCGCTCAACGAGGAGTTGCCCGAAGAGAGCAAGATGGCGCGCTCCGAGCCCCTGTTGCTGGGCATCACAAAAGCCAGCCTGACGACCGAGTCGTTCATCTCCGCGGCCTCCTTCCAGGAGACCACGCGAGTGTTGACGGACGCGGCGGTACGGGGTGCCCGCGACCAGCTCAAGGGGCTCAAGGAGAACATCATCATCGGCCACCTGATTCCGGCGGGAACCGGAATTCACCGGTACCAGCACGTCGAGTTCATGGTCGAACAGCAGTTCTACGACGAGGAGATCCTGCCTCTGGCCGAGCCCGAAGGCCTGCTGGCCGGGTTCTCGGCGGAAGAGGCCGGGCTCGAGTAGGTCACGGGGCCGGCATAGCCCAATGGCGTTGACACGAATAAACGGTTTCGTATCTTTGAAAGCTGCACAGGATATGCTTGGCGGCTCGCCGGGAGTCCCTCCCGGACGCGGCTTGGCACCTGTTGGGCGCGAAGCGATCGCTCCTCATGACCTGAAGGCCTGACCGCCAAAAACCTATCGCATGCCGACCATCAACCAGCTCGTCCGCAAGGGGCGCCGCTCCGTTCGCAGGAAGAACAAGGCGCCGGCCCTCCAGAAGAACCCCCAGAAGCGGGGCGTGTGCACGCGCGTGTACACCACGACCCCGAAGAAGCCCAATTCGGCCCTGCGCAAGGTGGCGCGCGTGAGGCTGACCAGCGGCTACGAGGTCACTTCGTACATCGGTGGCGAGGGACACAACCTCCAGGAGCACTCCATCGTGCTCATCCGGGGAGGCCGGGTGAGGGATCTGCCCGGCGTTCGCTACCACGTGGTGCGCGGAACGCTGGACACGTCGGGAGTGGACGATCGTCGCCGGGGTCGGTCGAAGTACGGAACCAAGGAACCCAGGTAGCGGCCGATTCAACGATGCACTGTTCCATTCCGGGCCGGACACCGGCCCTCGCCGCCCCCAGTTCGCGGAAGCGATAGGATCGATTCATGAGCCGCCGCACGCGTGCCGAGAAGAGAGAGACCGCGGGGGACCCGCGCTACGAGTCGATTGTGGCCCAGAAGTTCATCAACGGCCTGATGCTGGACGGCAAGAAGTCCACGGCGGAGAGCATTTTCTACGACGCGCTCACAGTAGTGGAGGAGCGCTCCGGACAACCCGGCCTGGGGGTGTTCAACCAGGCCCTGAACAACGCCAAGCCTGCGGTCGAGGTTAAGAGCAGGCGGGTCGGCGGCGCCACCTATCAGGTGCCGATCGAAGTCCGCCCGGAGAGACGCCAGGCGCTGGCCATAAAGTGGATGATCGACTTTTCCCGCAGGCGGGGAGAGCGGTCGATGGCGGGTCGCCTCGCAGCCGAGATTCTGGCCGCGAGCCGAAACGAGGGAAGCACGATAAAGAAGAAGGAAGACACGCACCGGATGGCAGAAGCCAACAAGGCGTTCGCGCACTATCGCTGGTAGCCGTTTCCCAACTGCGGCGCGCAGGCTGGCGCCGGGGTAGCGAGGTCCCGGAAGGTCGGATCCTCGCGACACGAGGCAGACGGCTTCCAACCGGCAGGCGGGTTCGCCCGGCCGACTCTGCGCTCGTAGCCTCGGAGTTCCTGCGCTTTTTTTGCGCACCGACGACTGAAACACCCGTACTTGAAGGAATACATCGGATGCCCAGGCACACACCGCTAGAGCGTCTGCGCAACATCGGCATCATGGCGCACATCGACGCGGGCAAGACCACGACCACCGAACGGGTCCTGTTCTATACAGGCCGGGTCCATCGCATGGGCGAGGTGCACGAGGGTGCCGCCACCATGGACTGGATGGAGCAGGAACAGGAGCGGGGGATCACCATCACCGCCGCCGCCACCACCTGCGCCTGGCTGCGCGACGGCTCGACCTTCCGCATCAACATCATCGATACCCCCGGGCACGTCGATTTCACAGCCGAGGTCGAGCGCTCGCTGCGGGTTCTGGACGGAGCCATCGCGGTTTTCTGCGCGGTAGGCGGCGTCGAGCCCCAGTCCGAAACGGTCTGGCGGCAGGCCGACCGCTACCGCGTGCCCCGCATTGCGTTCGTCAACAAGATGGACCGCATCGGCGCCGACTTCGAGCAGGTCGTGTCCATGATGCGCGAGCGCCTCGGAGCCAACGCCCACCCGGTCCAGTATCCGCTCGGTGAGGGCGAGCTCTTCACCGGCGTCGTGGATGTCGTCAGCATGAAGTCGATCATCTACGAGGACGACCTGGGCTCCCGCTTCCATCACGGGCCGGTGCCCGATTCCATGGTGGACACGATCGCGAGTTTGCGCCACGAACTCATCGAAGCCGCGGTCGAGCACGACGACGAGTTGCTGGAAAAGTACCTCACCGGCGAGGAGCTCACCGAGGAAGAAGTTCGGCGGGCGGTCCGCGAGGCCACCCTGAGGAGCGACATCTTTCCCGTATTCTGCGGATCGGCCTTCCGCAACAAGGGGATCCAGGCGCTCCTGGACGGCGTCATCGACTACCTGCCCTCTCCCGTCGACATTCCCCCCATCGAGGGGCACTACCGTCGCAAGGGCATTGCCTCCGAGTCGCGGGAGGTCTCCGACGACGCTCCCTTTACGGCTCTCGCGTTCAAGATTGCCACCGATCCCTATGTGGGGCGGCTCACCTTCTTCCGCGTGTATTCAGGATCGCTGCCGAGCGGCAGCTACGTGCTCGACGCCAGCCGGGGTCGCCGTGAGCGGGTGGGCCGCATCCTGCAGATGCACGCAAACAAGCGCGAGGAGCGGCAGGAGGTCTTCGCGGGCGACATCGCGGCTGCCATCGGACTCAAGGGCGTGCGCACCGGCCATACCCTGTGCCATCCCGACCATCCGATCATCCTCGAGTCCATGGAGTTCCCGGAGCCGGTCATTGCGGTTGCCATCGAACCCAAGACCCGGGCGGACCAGGACAAGCTGGCCCAGGGACTGGCAAAGCTCTCCGAGGAAGACCCCACCTTCCGGGTGCGCACCGATCCGGAGACCAACCAGACGATCATCAGCGGCATGGGTGAGTTGCACCTCGAGATCATCGTCGACCGGTTGCGCCGCGAATTCCGGGTCGGCGCCAACATCGGCCGGCCACAGGTGGCGTATCGGGAGACAATCGTCGGTTCAGCCGCGAAGGTCGAGGGGAGATTTGTTCGCCAGACGGGCGGACGCGGGCAGTACGGCCACGTGGTGATCAACGTCGAACCCGCCCCCAAGGGCGCGGGCTTCGTCTTCGAGGACCGCATCGTGGGCGGCAGGATCCCCAGGGAATTCATCCGTCCGGTGGAACAGGGGATGCGCGACGCCATGTCCAGCGGGACGGTGGCGGGCTATCCGCTCATCGATATCAAGGTCGAGCTCGTGGATGGATCGTCTCACGATGTCGATTCCAGCGAGATGGCCTTCAGGATCGCCGGCTCGATCGCGCTCAAGGAAGGCGTGAGGCGGGCCCGGCCGGTTCTGCTCGAGCCGGTCATGGATGTGGAAGTCGTTACGCCCGGCGATTACATGGGCGATATCATGGGAGACCTGTCTTCCCGGCGGGGACGAGTTGGCGGCATGACCGAGCGCGACGGCGCCCGGGTCATCGGAGCCAGCGTGCCGCTGGGGGAGATGTTCGGATATTCGACCTCGCTCCGCTCCATGAGTCAGGGGCGGGCCGTGTACACCATGCAGTTCTCGCACTACGACCAGGTCCCCCGGTCGAAGAGTGTCGAGATCGTGGCAGGCAACGGAGCAGTCTACCAGAAATGAGTGGCCGGATTCGCATCAAACTGAAAGCCTTCGATCATTGGATCGTCGACCAGACCGCCTCCGACATCGTGCGCACCGCGGAGAAAACCGGAGCCAGCGTCTGCGGTCCGGTTCCGCTGCCGACGCGGCGCGAGCGCTGGACGGTGTTGCGCTCGCCGCACATCGACAAGAAGAGCCGGGAACAGTTCGAGTTGCGCACGCACAAGCGGCTCATCGACATCGTGGATTCCCGGCCGGCCACCATCGACGCCCTGACCAAGCTGGATCTGCCGGCGGGCGTCGATGTCGAGATCAAGGTCGACTAGGGGGGACCATGGCGGGATTGATCGGACGCAAGGTCGGGATGACCCGCATCTTCAGCGATGAGGGTCAGGTGGTACCGGTTACCGTGGTGCGCGCCGGGCCCTGCCCGGTAGTGTGCGTAAAGTCCGAGGACACCGACGGATATCGGGCGGTCCAGGTCGGCTTCGGCACCCGCAAGGCCAGGCATGCCACCAGAGCCGAGGCCGGCCACGCCGCCAAGGCCGGCCTGGAGGTGACGCCGCGCGTTCTGCGCGAGTTCCCGGTCGCGGACGAAGAAGCCTTCGAGGCCGGCGAGGAACTCACCGTCGGCCTCTTCGCTGCCAACCAGTCCGTCAAGGTCACCGGCAACACCAAGGGGCGGGGGTTCCAGGGCGTCGTGAAGCGGCACGGGTTCGTGGGACGTCCCGCCACGCACGGTCACCCCATGTCGCGTACCCCCGGGTCGATGGGAGCCGGCACGGATCCGTCGAGGGTCATCAAGGGAAAGAAGCTCCCCGGCCGCATGGGCAACAACCGCAAGACGCTGAGCAATGTGAAAGTCGTTCGGGTCGACGCCGAGAGGAACCTGATCTTCCTCCGGGGCGCCGTTCCCGGACCGCGCAGCGGCTACGTCTTCATCAGCCACTAGAGCCATGCATACGGCGCACTATTACCAGTCTGACGGCAGCCCGGTCGGAGATCGGACGCTGCCGGCGGTCCCGTTCGACGGAGTCGTGAACGAGGGCGTGCTCCACCAGGTGGTGCGGGCCCAGCTCGCCAATCAGCGGCAGGGAACGGGCGCGGCCAAGAACCGCGCGGCCGTCTCCGGCGGGACCCGCAAGCCCTGGAGGCAGAAGGGCACCGGTCGCGCACGCGCGGGAACGATTCGAGCGGCCCAGTGGACGGGTGGCGGCCTCGCCTTCCCTCCGCAACCGCACTCCTGGCGCACATCCGTCCCCCGCAAGGTACGTGCGCTGGCCCGGCGATCGGCCCTGAACGCGCGCGCGGAGGACGGTCGCGTCCTGCTGATCGAGTCCCTGGACTACGACACCCCGCGCACTTCGCGCCTGGCCGCCTGCCTCGCCGCCCTCGAAGCGTCGGGCAAGGTGCTGCTGCTGACCGACGGGAACAAGCGCAACGTGTATCTCTCGGCCCGCAACCTGCCAGGCGTCAGGGTGCGCCCCTTCGGCGAGGAGTCCGCGTACGACGTAGTGTGGGCGGCGACCCTCGTGATCGAGGCCGAAGCCCTCGGGGCCGAAGCGGTGGCGGACGAGGCGCCCGCGCCCGCCGCAGACACGGAGGATGGCGATGCGTGATCCCTGGGATGTAATCGTGCGGCCGGTGGTCACCGAGAAGACGACCGCCCAGATGGAGTCCGAGAACGTCTACTCGTTCATCGTCAACCAGAAGGCCAACAAGATCGAGATCGGCCGCGCCGTGGAAGCGCTCTGGGACGTACAGGTCGAGGATGTGCGCACCATGAGATACGCGGGCAAGATGCGTCGCTCGTTCCTCGGACAGATGAGCCGCGACTGGAGTCTCGGCCGCAAGCCGTCGTTCAAGAAGGCGGTCGTCAAGCTTTCCGAGGGCGACCACATCGAACTCTACGAAATGGGCTGAGGAGCGGGCCATGGCGATCAAGAAGTTCAGACCCGTGACACCCGGCTCCCGCTTCCGGTCGATCGTGAGGGATACGGTGACCACCCGCAAGGGACCGGAGAAGTCGCTCACGGAGCCCCTGCACTCCAAGGGCGGGCGGAACCACCATGGCCGCATCACCGTGCGCCGCAGGGGCGGCGGCCACAAGCGCAGGTACCGGCGCATCGACTTCAGGCGCAACAAGGTCGGCGTCGGGGGCCGCGTCGCCGAGATCGAATACGACCCCAACCGCTCGGCGAACATCGCCCTCATCCATTATGCGGATGGCGAGAAGCGCTACATCCTGCATGTGCGCGGCCTTGCGGTCGGCGATGAGGTGGTCGCGGGCGCGGACGCCGACATCAAGCCGGGCAACGCCCTCCCGATCGGCCGCATTCCGCTGGGCATGATCGTTCACAACGTGGAGTTGAAGCCGGGGAAGGGTGGCCAGATGGCCCGATCGGCAGGGGCGGGCGTGCAGATCATGGCCAAGGAAGGGGACTATGTGACGCTGCGTCTCCCCTCCACGGAAGTCCGGCGAGTACGCATGGAGTGCATGGCCACCGTCGGCCAGGTCGGCAACACCGACCACGAGTTGAAGTCGCTGGGCAAGGCCGGAGCAAGCCGGTGGCGCGGGCGTCGTCCCAAGGTGCGGGGCGTCGCCATGAACCCCGTGGACCATCCCCTGGGCGGGGGCGAGGGCAAGGCTTCCGGAGGCCGGCCCCCGGTCACTCCCTGGGGGAAGCCGGAGGGGAAGAAGACCCGCAATCCCAGGAAGGAGTCGAACCGGCTGATCGTCCGGGGACGCAAGCGTGGCAAGGCCACCCGTTCCTAGACGAATGCGAAACGAGAGGAAGCGAACCAGGAAGCCGCCATGCCACGCAGCGTAAAGAAGGGCCCATACATCGACGAGAAGCTTCTGCGCAAGGTGGAGCTCATGAACGCGCGCGCCGAGAAGAGGGTGATCAAGACTTGGGCGCGCGCCTCGACCATTTCGCCGGACTTCGTGGGCCATACGGTTGCGGTGCACAACGGCAACAAGTTCATCCCGGTCTATGTCACCGAGAACATGGTGGGCCACAAGCTTGGCGAATTCGCTCCCACGCGGCTCTTCCGCGGGCACGGGGGCAAGCTCGCCGACCGGCGCTCCAAGGCTCGATAGGGCCGGATCAGGTCACCTCTGCACGAAATATCAGATGCAAGCCAAAGCGGTCGCGAAATAC
This sequence comes from Longimicrobiales bacterium, assembly GCA_965208255.1. GTDB lineage: Bacteria > Gemmatimonadota > Gemmatimonadetes > Longimicrobiales > Gaopeijiaceae > BD2-11. Next base: position 3,280,198 of record OZ242324.1, on the reverse strand, counting down.
ATCGGGATGAGTCCCCGCAAGGTTCGGCTGGTCGTGGATCAGATCCGGGGCCTTCCCGTAAACCAGGCCTATGCGATCCTTCGGTTTTCGAAGAAGGCCGCGTCGGTGCCGGTCGGGAAGACGCTGCGCTCCGCGGTGGCAAACGCCGAATACAGGGCGGAAGAGGAGGGGGAGGTGCTCGATGTGGATGAACTCGTGATCAGGCAGGCGTTTGTTGATGGCGGGCGTACCACGAAGCGCTGGCGGGCGGCGGCCATGGGAAGGGCGGCCCCGATCCGCAGGCGCTCGAGTCACATCACGATCGTCGTCCAAAGCGAGGAGTAGGGCGGATGGGACAGAAGACACACCCCCACGGGTTCCGGCTGGGCATCGTCAAGGACTGGCAGTCCCGCTGGTACGCCGAGAAGGAGTTCCCGCAGTTGCTTCAGGAAGACGAGACCATTCGACGGTATCTGGACCGACGTCTGGCACACGCGGCCATCTCGCGCGTCGAGATCGACCGCAAGCCCTCCAAGATCGTCATGACCGTGCACACGGCCCGGCCGGGCGTCGTGATCGGCAAGCGGGGCGCGGAGGTGGACAAGCTGCGCGACGAACTGGGCGTGCTGACCAAGTCCGAAGTCTCCGTCAACGTCGAGGAAATCAAGCAGCCCGAGCTGGACGCCCGCCTGGTGGCCGAGAACGTCAAGCACCAGCTGCGTCAGCGGATTTCGTTCCGGCGCGCCATGAAGCGCGCCGTTCAATCCGCGCGCCGCGCGGGGGCGGAGGGAATCAAGATCCAGTGTGGCGGCCGGCTGGGCGGCGCGGAAATCGCCCGCACCGAAGCGTATCATGAGGGTCGCGTCCCCCTGCACACCCTGCGGGCGAACATCGACTACGCGAGCGTGAGAGCGGATACGACCTACGGTACGGTCGGGGTGAAGTGCTGGATCTTCAAGGGTGAAGTGGTGGACGAGCGCCGCGGCCGGACCTACTCGACGGGAGCGTGAGGGTGCAGGCGAACGAAACCCGGCCCGCGCGCTGGCGGGCCTCTCAAGGACGATAGCAGATGCTGGCACCGAAGCGGATCAAGTACCGCAAGAAGCACAAGGGCAAGATGCGCGGGGTTTCGCGTCGCGGAAACCGGGTAAGTTTCGGCGACTACGGACTCCAGGCGGTGGAGTCCGCGTGGATCAGCAATCGCCAGATCGAGTCGGCTCGTGTGGCCATGACCCGGCACATCAAGAGAGGCGGAAAGGTCTGGATTCGAATTTTTCCGGACAAGCCGGTTACATCCAAGCCCGCCGAGACGCGGATGGGCAAGGGGAAGGGCAACCCGGAAGGATGGGTGGCGGTGGTCAAGCCCGGACGGATGATGTTCGAGATGGAGGGCATCGACGAGGAGGTGGCCCGGCGCGCCATGCAGCTCGCGTCCGACAAGCTGCCCATCAAGACCCGCTTCGTCGCGCGCGAACGGCAGTTGGGAACCTGAGGGGATTGGGCATGGACATCGAAGACATTCGCGATATGACCGACCAGCAGCTCCAGGAGCAGCTCGACGAACTGAGGGAGGAGCGGTTCCGCCTCAAGTTCCGGGCCGCGACCATGGAACTCGAGAACCCCAGGATGCTTTCCCGGCTGCGCAGGGATATCGCCCGAGTCCGCACCGTGCAGCGCGAGCGCGAGTTCGCGGCGGCTCCGGCCATGACCGAGGAGAACGCCTAATGACGGCGACAGCGGACGCCGCGAGCGGAACTCGCAACCGGCGAAAGACGCGTACGGGAGTGGTGGTGTCGGACGTCGCGAACAAGACGGTGACCGTCCTGGTCGCGCGCCAGTTCGCCCATCCGCTCTACGGAAAGCAGGTGAAGCGGACCCGCAAGTACCACGCCCACGACGAAGACAACCAGTATCGCATGGGTGACACCGTGCGCATCGTCGAGACGCGGCCTCTCTCCCGCACCAAGCGGTGGAGGGTGGTCGAGCTGGTCGATCGCGCCGAAGGATAGGCCGGCGATGATCCAACAGGAATCGATGGTCCGGATCGCGGACAATACGGGCGCCAAGAAGGCGCTCTGCATCCGTGTCCTGGGGGGCTCGCGCCGCCGCTACGCCAGCGTCGGCGACCTGGTCGTGCTCACGGTCAAGGACGCCATTCCCAATGCCGGCGTGCGGAAAGGGGACATCGTGCGCGCGGTGGTGGTGCGAACCGCCAAGGAAGTGCGCAGGCGCGACGGCTCCTACATTCGCTTCGACGACAACGCCGCAGTACTCATCGACGCCAACGGCGAGCCGAAGGGAACACGCATCTTCGGACCGGTCGGGCGGGAGCTCAGGGAGAAGCGCTACATGAAGATCGTTTCGCTCGCCCCGGAGGTGCTCTGATGCTTAAGAAGACCGGAGCGCGCCGGGCCGGACACAAGCACCGGATTGCGAAGGGCGACCGTGTCCGCGTGATCCGCGGCAACCACCGGGACGAGCAGGGGACCGTCCTTCGGGTGATCCGCGACCGCGATCGGGTTGTGATCGAGGGCGTGAACATGCGCAAGCGCCACCAGCGGCCCACGGCGGCCAATCCGGAGGGAGGGATCATCACCTTCGAGGCTCCGATCCATATCTCCAACGTGATGTTGATCGATCCGGCCAGCGGAGAGGCCAGCCGCGTTCGCATGCGTCTCGAGGAAGGAGGCGTGAAGGAACGTATCGCGGTGAAGACCGGCAACCCCATTCCGGCGCCGAGATAAACGGGTGACGACAAGAGACGGATTCGTACTATGATGGAGACGCAAGCCCGGCTTCGCCGGCACTACCTGGAAACGGTTCAGCCGAAGCTTCGGCAGGAATTCGGCTTCACCAACGTCAATCAGATTCCGCGCCCGGTGAAGGTCGTCCTCAACGTCGGCGTCGGCGAAGCGAGCAAGAACCAGAAGCTGCTCGACAGCGTGGTTGAGGAACTGTCCGTGGTCTCCGGGCAGAAGCCGGTCATCACCCGGGCGCGCAAGTCCATCTCCAACTTCTCGTTGAGGGCAGGCATGCCGGTGGGAGTCAGGGTCACGCTGCGCCGGCGCCGCATGTACGAGTTCATGGATCGCCTGGTCAGCGCCACCATACCGCGCATTCGCGATTTCCGCGGGCTGTCCACGAAGTCCTTCGACGGCCGCGGCAACTACAGTCTCGGGGTTCGCGAGCAGATCATCTTCCCCGAGATTGACTACGACAGGATCGACCGCATCCACGGCATGGACATCACCGTGGTGACGAGCACGAACAAGGACGACGAGGCTCTGGCGCTGCTGCGCGAGCTGGGCTTCCCGTTCCGTGGCTCGCTTCCGGTCATCATCGGACAGAACGGCGCCGCCTGAGGCGCTCGGAACCAGGAAGGACGGAGGGACGAGACTCGACATGATGACGGACCCGATTGCCGACATGCTTACCCGGCTGCGAAACGCCGGACAGGCGGGCCACCGCTGGGCGGACATGCCCGTGTCCCGGATGAAGATCGAGATTGCCAGGCTGCTCGGCGAGAACCATTTCGTCTTCGGCTACAAGGTACTCGACGACGGAGCCCACGGGGTTCTTCGCGTCTATCTGAAGTATCGCGATGAGGGCCGCCCCGTCATCCGGCACATCGAGCGGTCTTCGTCGCCCGGGCGGCGGCGGTACGTCGGCCGGGAGGATATCCCCAGGGTGAGGAACGGCCTGGGGATGGCGATTCTGTCGACCTCCAAGGGTGTGCTCTCCGACCGCACGGCGCGCCGGGAAGGGGTAGGCGGCGAAGTGCTGGCGATCGTGTGGTAGCTCGGATCTCCATCAACCACGACGGAAACGTATGTCGCGCATAGGTAAACTGCCGGTCGCCATCCCTGGCGGAGTGACCGTGGACTACCGGGAGCCCGTCCTGACGGTCAGGGGCCCGAAGGGCGAACTGACCCTCGACGTCCATCCCGCCATGACCGTCCATGTGGGGGGAAGTGAAGTTGTCGTGCGGAGGCCCTCCGACGGCCGCGCCCACCGATCGCTTCACGGGCTCACGCGCGCGCTCATCGCCAACATGGTGGACGGCGTGACGAACGGGTACACCAAGACCCTTGAGATCGTGGGGGTGGGCTACCGCGCGCAGAAGAAGGGCAAGGTACTGGTCCTGAGCCTGGGATACTCCCATACCATCGACTACCCGGAACCTGAGGGGATCACGCTGGAGTGCCCCCGCCAGGACCTTGTAGTGGTTCATGGGATCGACAAGCAGATGGTGGGGCAGGTGGCGGCGGAAATTCGGTCGTTCCGGCCCCCGGAGCCGTACAAGGGCAAGGGCGTGCGCTACCAGGGCGAGCACATCCGACGCAAGGTCGGCAAGACCGCCGCATCGTAGGTGCCCCGCAGAGCGAGGAAATCGTGACCGCAAAGAGTTCGAAACTGAGAAGGAGCCGGCGTCTGCAGCGCATTCGCCGGCATCGCAGGGTGCGCAAGCGCGTGAACGGATCCGCCGACCGCCCGCGGCTGGTGGTGTTCCGTTCGCTGAAGCACATGGAGGGGCAGCTGGTGGACGACGACCTTGGACGCACCCTGGTCGGAGTTTCCACCAGATCCGCAACGCTCCGCGCGTTCGAGACCGAGTCTCGCAACCCCGGAGTCGAGCGGGCCCGGGCCGCGGGCAGGATGCTGGCCGAGCAAGCGCGCACGGAAGGCATCAGCGCCGTGGTATTTGACCGCGGCGGCTACCAGTATCACGGCAGAATCAAGGCGTTTGCCGAGGGCGCGCGCGAGGGAGGGCTGGACTTCTGATGGCCAGAAACAAGAGAAGGGACGGCGACCGCTCGCGCGAGAGCGAGCTTGTCGAGAACGTCATCCACATCAACCGCGTTGCCAAGGTGGTGAAGGGCGGGCGCCGCTTCTCGTTCACCGCGCTGGTTTCGGTGGGCGACCAGAAGGGCAACATGGGCGTCGCGCTGGCCAAGGCGAGCGACGTCGCGGAGGCCATCCGCAAGGCGTTCGAACGGGCACGGCGCAACATGCAGACGGTGTCGATCGTACGTGGTACCCTCCCCCATGAGATCATCGGCCGATGGGGTGCGGGGCGGGTGCTCCTGCGTCCGGCGGCGCCCGGAACCGGCGTGATCGCCGGCGGTCCGGTTCGGGCCGTGCTGGAGGCGGCGGGGGTGACCGACGTCCTGACCAAGAGTCTCGGCTCGAACAACCCCATCAACGTGGTCAAGGCGACGCTCAACGGCCTGGGGCGGCTGGCCACGCCCGAGCAGATCGCTCGCGAGCGCGGCATCAGCGTCGAAGAGTTGGGAGGATAGAACCGTGTCCGACACACCGCGGAAGATCCGAATCAAGCAGGTGCGCAGCGGCATCGGAAGGCTCGGCACGCACCGGCGGACGTTGCGCGCCCTCGGGATCCGCAGGCACCAGCAGTCGGTTGTCCACACGGAAACGTCGGCCATCCGGGGCATGATCCGCCAGGTTAGCCACCTGGTGGAAGTCACCGAAATCACCTAACCGACGGAGATCGCACCGAATGTCAGAACTTCACCGGCTGAGCCCCGTACCGGGATCACGCAGGACGCGCAAGCGCGTCGGACGCGGCCCCGGTTCCGGGCTGGGCAAGACGGCCGGCCGGGGACACAACGGTCAGAAGTCCAGAAGTGGCGGTACCGTTCCCGCTTGGTTCGAGGGCGGACAGATGCCTCTGCAGCGGCGCATCCCCAAACGGGGATTCACGAACCGGGGACGCGTCGAATACGCGGTCATCAACCTTCGCGACCTCAACCGGATCGACACCGACCGGATCACCTTGCAGACGCTCGTCGATGCAGGCGTGTCCGGCGGCGGCCGCAAGCCGGTCAAGGTGCTCGGGACGGGTGAAGCGGAACGGGTGATGCATGTCGAGGCCCACGCGTTCAGCGCGTCGGCGCGCCGAAAGATCGAAGCCGCCGGGGGCACGGTCACCGTGTCCGGCGCCCGCTGACGCCAAACCGCGAGACGGGGTAAAGGATGGCCAACCCGATTCCCAATCTGTTCCGGGTCCCGGAACTGAAGCAGAAGATCCTCTTCACGCTGTTCATCCTTCTCGTCTACAGGCTGGGGGCGCACATCACCGTGCCCGGCCTCGATGTGAACGTCCTGCGTCAGCAGTTCGGGCAGCTGAGCAATACGCTCTTCGGGATCTACGACATGTTCGTCGGGGGCGGTCTCAGCCGGGCCACGATCCTGGCGCTCGGCATCATGCCCTATATCTCCGCCTCGATCATGTTCCAGCTGCTCTCGGCGGTGGTCCCCACGATCGAGAAGCTGCAGAAGGAAGGTGAGCAGGGGCGCAAGAAGCTCACCCAGTGGACCCGCTACACGACGGTCGTGCTGTCCGTCATCCAGGCCTACGGCTACGCGGTGTTCCTGTCCAGCATTCCCGGTGCGGTGCGCACGCCCGGGGTCCTGTTCATGTTCACCACCGTCATCGCGCTCACGGTCGGCGCCGTCTTCGTCATGTGGCTGGGAGAGCAGATTACCGAACACGGCATCGGCAACGGCATGTCGCTGCTGATCTTCTTCTCCATCATCGAGGGATTCCCGGCGGCCATCGGCCGGACCTGGGAGTCGTTCGTGGTCGGGGAAATCAGCCTGGTCGGCCTGGGCGCGCTGGGCGCCGTGGTAGTGGGGGTGACCGCGGGGGTGGTGGCTATGACCATGGCGGCCCGCAAGATCCCCGTGCAGATACCACGCAAGGTCATGGGGCGCGGACGCATCCGTGAAGGCCAGAAGAGCTTTGTTCCGCTGCGCGTGAACTCGGCCGGCGTCATGCCCATCATCTTCGCCCAGTCCTTCATCATCGTGCCGGGCACGGTCGCGGCGTTCTCAAGCGCCGGCTTCCTTCGCGAGATCTCCGACCTCTTCCAGCCGGGGACCTGGCTCTACTACGGGAGCTACTCCCTCCTGATCCTCTTCTTCACGTATTTCTACACCGCCATCATCTTCAACCCGGTGGATCTCGCGGAGAACCTGAAGAAGCAGGGAGCGTTCATCCCCGGGGTCAAGCCGGGCGCGCGCACGGCCGAGTACATCGACCGGGTCCTGACGCGCATTACGCTTCCCGGCTCGATGTACCTGGCGATCATCGCCCTGCTGCCCTTCTGGATCTTCGACTGGTTCAACATCCAGACCTTCTTCTTCGGGGGCACCAGCCTGTTGATCGTGGTCGGCGTCGGCCTCGACACCGTGCAGCAGGCGCAGCAGCACCTCCTTCTGCGCCACTACGACGGCTTCATGAAGAAGGGGCGGGTCAAGATGCGGGGCCGTGGACGCTATATCTGATGCGTCCCGCGTGAGCGTCGCCCGAGATGAAGCGCCGTGATCGCCGTTTTCCTGGGCCCCCCGGGTGCCGGCAAGGGGACGCAGAGCGCTAAGCTCATCCGCGATCTGGGCTTCCGCAAGATCGCCACCGGAGACCTGCTCCGCGCCGCCCGTCAGGCCGGCACCGAACTGGGTGAGGCGGCCCGGCGTTACATGGACGCGGGAGAACTGGTTCCGGACGAGGTGATCGTGGCCCTGGTCGAAGAGACCCTGGCCGGGCTTTCCCCCGACGCACCGATCCTCTTCGATGGTTTCCCGCGCACGCTTCCGCAGGCGCGTGCGCTTGACCGGGCGCTCGCGCGCACGGGGCGGGCGGTGGAGAGCGTCGTCGTCCTGGAGGTACCCGAGAAGGTGGTCCTGCGCAGGATCGGCGGGCGCCGCATCAGCCCGAACGGGCGCGTCTACAACATTCACGACGATCCCCCGCGCGTGGACGGAGTCTGCGACGAGACCGGAAAGCCCCTGATCCATCGGGAGGACGATCGCCCGCGGACAATCCTGAATCGTCTCCGCGTGTACGAGGCGCAGACCGAACCCATCGTCGAGTACTACGAGGAAGGAAGGCCATCGATGGCCCGCCTCGACGGCACGCGGGGCATTGAAGCGACGTATCAGGCCGTTCGGGACGCCTTGCGCCGAATGGCGCCGGCGGAGTCCGGGCCGAGGTCCAACGGAACGACGTGATCCGACTGAAGAGCGAAGCCGAGATCGGCGAGATCGCCAGGGGCGGAGCCATCATCGGCGAACTGCTGGGGGTGCTGGAGGATGTAGTGCGCCCCGGTGTCACGACGGCCGAGCTCGACCGCCTGTGCGAGGACTTCATCCGCTCCCACGATGGCGCGGTGCCGGCGTTCAAGGGACTCTACGGCTTCCCCGGCGCCGTGTGCACCTCGACCAATGCGGAAGTGGTACACGGGATTCCCAGCCCGCGCCGCGAACTGCAGGAGGGCGACATCCTTTCGCTGGATGTCGGCGTCAAGCTCAACGGATGGTGCTCCGACTCGGCGAGCACGTTCACCGTGGGCGAGGTGGACGCCGCGACAAGCCGCCTTCTGGAGGTCACGAAAGAGGCGCTGGACCGGGCCGTCGCCGCCGCGGCGCCGGGAAACCATGTCGGAGACATCGGAGCGGCCGTCGAGGGAACCGTCCGTGGAACCGGGTTCGCCGTCGTCCGCGACCTGGTCGGCCATGGAGTGGGACGGGAGGTGCATGAAGCGCCCCAGGTGCCCAACTTCGGCCGTCCCGGACAGGGACCGCGCCTGCTCGAGGGGATGGTTCTGGCGATCGAACCGATGCTCAGCGCCGGAGCCGGGTCCATCCGCACCCTCGATGACGGGTGGACGGTGGTGACCAGCGATGGTTCGCGCTCCGCTCACTTCGAGCACACCGTAGCCGTCACCGCAGGGGGAGCACGGGTGCTGACCGCTGCCGAACGTCCCGTGCCCGCCCCCACATGACGAAAACCCCATTGAGTCCCAACGGACCTTCGGTTATCTTTCAACTTCTGTGCAGTGAAGCAGACCACCTCAGCGCCCTGGAGCAGCCTAAATGAAAGTGCGGAGCAGCGTGAAGGCTATCTGCGAGCACTGCAAGGTGATCCGCAGGCGTGGTGTTGTCCGCGTCATTTGCGCACGTAATCCCCGCCACAAACAGCGGCAGGGCTAAGAGTCTCCCGAGTTTCGGAACGCGAGCCGTGGCACGAATAGCAGGCGTCGATCTTCCGCGAAACAAACGCGTCGAAGTAGCGCTCACCTACATTTACGGGGTCGGCCCCACCCGCGCCCGGGAAATCTTGGACGCGACCGGCGTGGACCCCGACCGGCGCACGTTCAACCTCAGCGACGAGGATGTCAGCCGGCTTCGCAGGCAGATCGAGACGGAGCTGAAGGTCGAGGGCGCGCTCAGGACCGAGGTGTCGATGAACATCAAGCGGCTGATGGACATCGGCTGCTACCGCGGACTGCGTCATCGCCGCGGACTGCCCGTGAGGGGGCAGAGAACTCACACGAACGCCCGCACCCACAAGGGCCGACGCCGGGCCATCGCCGGCAAGAAGAAGGCTCCCAGGAAGTAAGGGCCGAGGAAGAACGCGCGTGGCAAAAGGACGGAAGCCGGCTCGAGTCCGGCGCACGAAGAAGGTCGTGGAAGCCGAAGGCGTCGCACACATCAAGGCGACCTTCAACAACACGATCATCACCATCACCGATTCGGCGGGCAACACGATCGTCTGGTCGAGCGCCGGCAAGGCCGGATTCAAGGGTTCCAAGAAATCGACTCCCTTCGCCGCCACGGTTGCCGCCGAGCAGGCCGGACGCGAGGCCGTGAGCCTCGGGGTCCGACGTGTGAGCGTGCGCGTGCAGGGTCCCGGGTCGGGCCGCGAGTCGGCCATCCAGGCACTCTACGCGGCCGGGCTCCACATCATGGCGATCGAAGACGTGACCCCCTTGCCACACAACGGTTGCCGGCCGCCCAAGAAGCGCCGGGTATAGGAAGAGAAACGCATGGCGCGGTACACCGGACCTGTTTGCAAGCTTTGTCGCCGGGAGGGGCAGAAGCTCTTCCTGAAGGGCCTGAAGTGCTACACGGAGAAGTGTCCGATCGAGCGCAGGGCGTACCCGCCCGGTCAGCACGGCCCGGCGCAGGCCCGTCGCCGGAAGCGCTCCGACTACGCGGTCCAATTGCGCGAGAAGCAGAAGACCAAGCGTATCTACGGGCTGCACGAGAAGCAGTTCCGCAACCTGTTCAACGCCGCCGCGCACCGGTCCGGCGTGACCGGAGAGAACCTGCTGGTGGCGCTCGAACGGCGCTTGGACAACGTCGTTTTCCGGCTCGGCTTTGCCGTGAGTCGGAGTCAGGCGCGCCAGTTGGTCCGTCACCGCCATGTCGAAGTGAACGGCCGCATCGTGGACGTACCCAGCTATGCGGTGGACAGCGGCGATGACGTCGCGATCAAGGCAAGGTCGCGGGATCTGCTGCCGGTCCAGGCCAGCCTCGAGTCACGCGTGCGTCCCGACACCGCCGAGTGGCTGGCGGTCGACGAAAAGACGCGGGTGGGACGGGTGCTCCGGCGCCCAACCCGCCAGGACGTGCCGATGGCCGTTCAGGAGCAGTTGATTGTGGAGCTTTATTCCAAGTGATTCTGACTTCCGGAAAAAATCCGGACGGGGGTTTCCCATTCATCCAATGGATGTTGTCGAAGATGCCACGGAGGGGAGCGTGGAGATCGATCTGACCGGGCTGGTACTTCCCGAGCACGTTGAGGCGACGGGGTTCAGCGACGAAGGAAAGACCGCGGAATTCGTCATTCAGCCGCTCGAACGCGGCTATGGCTACACGCTGGGCAACTCCGTTCGGCGCGCGCTGGTCTCTTCGCTCCGCGGCGCTGCCATCTGGGCATTCCGCATCGAAGGGGTCGTGCACGAACACCAGACCATTCAGGGTGTGGTGGAAGATGTGCATCAGGTCATCCAGAATCTGAAGGCGCTCGTGCTCACCCTCGACGAGGACGTGGATGAAGCCAAGCTCACCGTCCACGTGGACGCCGCGGGATCGGTTACGGCCGCAGACATCAACGCGCCGGCGTCGGTCGAGGTGCTCGATTCCGACCAGCACATCCTGACCCTGGAGGGCGACCGCAGCCTGAGCATGGAGCTGTACGTCAACAAGGGCCGCGGCTTCGTGCTCTCCGACCAGCATTCCCGTCCGGAGGGAACTCCGGTCGACCTGGTGCCGATCGATGCGATCTACAATCCGGTACGCCGTGCGAACTTCACGGTCGAGGAGACCCGCGTCGGCGAACGCACGGACTTCGACCGGCTGTCGTTCAGGGTGGAGACCGATGGATCCATTCGCCCCGAGCAGGCGATGGCCAATGCCGCGGAACTGGTGCGCAGATACCTCGAGTACATGCTGAACTTCAGCACCAACGGCACTCCGGAGCCGGGTGTCCCCGGGACGGTCCCGCTTCCCGCGCGCATCCGCATGCAACTGGCGCGGCCAATCGAGGAAGTGACGGAGATATCGGTGCGGTCCCGCAACTCGCTGCAGAAGGAAAGCCTCCGGACGCTTGGCGACCTCGTGCGGCGCACCGAGAAGCAGATCTTGAACATCGACAACTTCGGCCAGAAATCGATGGAGGAACTGCTCGCATTCCTGGGCGAACACTCCATCGAACTCGGAATGCCGCTCACGGCGGGCCCGGACGGCGAATGGCTCCTGGCGGAAGATGCTTCCGCCGGTTCCGAGGAACCGTCCGGTGACTAGACTCCGACATCGGCCGCCGGCCACCGCCAGCTGAGCCTCGAAGACCCATGCGCCATCGAAAAACCGGACGCAGCCTTTCTCGAACCGCAAGCCACCGGCGGGCGGTTCTGCGCAACATGGCGACCGCGCTCTTCCGGCACGGCAGGATCGAGACCACGACCGCGAAGGCGAAGGAGCTCCGTCCCTATGCGGAGCGCCTGATTACGCTGGCCAAGCGGGGCGACCTTCATGCCCGCAGGCTCGTTGCGCGAAAGATCGCGGACCGAGAAGTTCAGGGAAGATTGTTCGACGAGATCGCTCCGGGTTTTGCCCGACGTCCCGGCGGGTACACGCGTATCCTCAAGCTGCGCCACCGCAGGGGCGACGCGGCCGAGATGGCTCTAATCGAACTCGTGGAACGAGACTAACCTCAAAACGCAGGGGCACCGGACCATGCTCGATCTCGGATCACGCCGGGGCGCGGCCGAAAAGGCGGCACTTCCACTCATGATCGTGGCCTTCCTGGGCATCGCAGGGTTTCTCTATTGGCTTAACGTGACGGCGGTCGGGACGACCAGTGCCGTTGTGACCGCCCCGGAGGAGGATCCGTTCGCGGACGCCATCCAGATCACGATTTCGTCTCTGGAGACCAATGCGCTGCAGTTCGAGGGGGCTCTGCTTCGGGTGCCCGACGTCACGGTGGTCAGCCGGGTGGGCGACGAGGCGTTCTGGACCCAGCTTCCCAACGAGGACAACTTCTTCGTTAAGATGGGACCGGAGCTGACCGGAGATTCCGTGCCGGTGACGGTGTCCTCCGGCGAGACCGCCGCCTTTGTGGTGGGTACGCTGCACATCATGAACGACAGTACGCTGGATGCATGGGAGGCTCAGGGGGCGTTCGAGAGCACTCCGACCGGACGTCTCGAGGCCGAATTCGCGGACATCTACCTGGAATTGACCCACTTCGAGAAGAGTACTCCGGAAGCGGAGGAGACTGCTCCCCCGGGGAACTGATCCCGGCAGTCCCTGTCCTCGCCTAGTCCGCGGGGGCGGCGGCCCACCCACATTGAACCAGAGATTCCGCTGCGGCGGTTCAACGGACAGGCGAGCAGATGGCGAGAGTGTGTGAACTGTGCGGCAAGGGGCCGGTGACCGGCAACAACGTAAGTCACGCCCACAACAAGACCCGGCGCCGGTGGCTTCCAAACCTCCAGACGGTTCGCGTCCTCGACGAGAGTGGAAAGCGCCGGAAGGCCCGGGTGTGCACTCGCTGTATTTCCGCCGGAAGGGTCAGGAAGGCGCCGCGTTTCCAGTTGAGCGGGTAAGCCTGACCGGGTTCTCGCTCTCCGTGCGCCCGTCCTGGGCGGTTCGGGAGTCCGGACGCAGGCCGTGAAGGAGCACACGCGGGATCCGATGCTGGAGCATTTCCGCTCCGGCGATGTCACCATGGGAGTGGTCGGCCTCGGCTACGTTGGACTGCCCCTTGCCGCCATCGTCGCCGAAGCCGGAATACGCGTCCTTGGTTTTGACATCGACGAGTCCGTCGTCGCGGGGGTCAACGGCGGCGCGAGCCATATCGGGGACGTTTCCTCCAGTCGCCTGGCCGCACTTCTCGGGGAAGACATGCTCCAGGCGAGCGCGGACATGTCGCGGCTCGCGGAATGCGACGTCATCGCAATCAGCGTACCCACGCCGCTGTCGAAGACCCGTGACCCGGACATCTCCTTCATCCTGGCGGCCGCCTCCTCGGTCGCCGCGGAGTTGCGACGCGGCCAGCTGGTCGTGCTGGAATCCACCACCTACCCGGGCACGACCCGCGAAGTGGTGCTCGGGGAGCTGGCCCGGAGCGGACTGGAGGCGGGCGAAGACTTCTTCCTCTGCTTCTCGCCGGAGCGGGTGGACCCCGGCAATCAGGTGTGGACGACCCGCAATACGCCGAAGGTGATCGGGGGCGTGACCTCCCGGTGTACAGCCGCCGGCGCGGCATTCTACAGCCGCTTCATCGACCGCATGGTTCCGGTGTCGAGCGCGGAGGTGGCCGAACTCAGCAAGATCCTGGAGAACACCTTCCGGGCGGTCAACATCGGGCTGGTGAACGAGACCGCCCTCATCGCCGACCGGCTGGGCGTGGACATCTGGGAAGTGGTCGAGGCCGCCGCCACCAAGCCGTTCGGGTTCATGCGCTTCCTCCCGGGTCCGGGTCTCGGGGGGCATTGCATCCCTGTCGATCCCCACTACCTGTCCTGGAAGATGCGAACGCTCGACTTCCGCACCCGCTTCATCGAGCTGGCGTCGGAGATCAACGCGAGCATGCCGCGATTCGTGGTCGACCAGGTTCGCGATGCCCTGAACGACGAGGGCAGGGCGGTCAGGGAATCCACGATCGTGATTCTGGGGGTCGCATACAAACGGGACATCGGCGACGTACGGGAATCTCCCGCGCTGTACATCATCGAGCTGCTGGAAGAAGCTGGCGCCCGCGTGCTCTACCACGATCCCCATGTGCCGTCGCTCAACGACGAACGGACCGGCGTGCGGGAATCGGCCGCGCTCTCGTCCTCGCTTCTGGGTGAGGCGGATGTGGTGTTGATCCTTACCGATCATTCGTGTTTCGACATGGGCGAAATCGTCGCGAACTCGAGAACCCTGGTGGATGCCCGCAACGCCACCGCGGGAACGAAGGCGCGGGCTGCTTCCCGCCGCGGGGTGGGATGGATCGTCAAGGGTGGCCTCGCGTAACCGCGTTGCCGGATGGGGCGTAGCCCGCCTTCCGGAACCTCGGCGGGCCGAGCCCGGTAGGGGACGCATGTCTGAGAGCAGAAAGGTCAAGGTCGGCGGGTGGCTGCGGCGGTGCTGCCTGATCGCGGTCGCGGCTTCGGCCTGCGTCGCGGGCGCGGCGGAGGACGGCGCCACCCTGCGCGGTGACCAGGCCTGGGCACACGGCGACTACGAGGAAGCGCTCGCCGAGTACCGGCTGGCGGTGCGCCGCGGGGCCAACTCGGGGGACGCGCATCTGCGGGTGGCGCACGCCTACGCCCGCCTGGGGCGGGTGGACGAGGCCAGGCAGGCTTACCGGAGAGCCATCGCGGTGGAACCGGATCTCGCCGACCAGGCGGTCTCCGACCTGGTTCGCCTGGCGCGCACCGCCCAGGACCAGAACGATCGCTTCGCCCTGGCGTCGGCCCTGGAGGCCGCCGTGGAGCTCAACCCCGATGTCAATTTCTCGCGTCTGGCCTTCCCCCTGGCGTCGCACTACGCGGCCAACGGGGAACACGCGCGCGCGCTCGTCTTCTTCCAGCGAGCCCTCTCGGGGGACTCGGTGCCGGAGGTGTTGTACGAAACGGCGCTCGCCTACGAAGAGGTGGGGGCCTGCGAGTCCGCGCTCGCCTTCTACGGGCGGTTCCTGGAGGCGGTGCCGACATCGGAACAGCGCGATGCCGGATGGCACATCGGCAAGTGCTCCTACGATCTCGCCCAGGAGGTACGTCGTGACGGCGACCATGAGGGAGCCCTGACCCTGATCCAGGAGACGGTGACGCGGGGCGAACCCCGGACCCACCTCGCCCGGGCCTACTATGAGCTGGGCGAGCTCCTGGTGTCCTTCGCCCGCTGCGGCGAGGCCGTGGATGCCTTCAGAGGGGCGGCCCGGGAGGATCCCTCGGCGTCCAGGGCGCTCGCCCGCCGCGCCGAGCACTGGATCGACCAGCTGCGCTTCGGGGTGTCCGTGGGCGATGACGAGGGGCGTGCGGTGATGGAGGAGGAGGACGGCCGGGGCAGCGGCCCTCCGGGATGGCCGGAAGACCTCGAGTGGGCGTGCTGACGGGCACTCCTCTGGTCGACCTGCCGGCGCAGTACGACACCATGCGGGCGGAGATCGACCGCGCGCTGGCCGGCGTGGTCGAGAGCCAGAGGTTCGTGCTGGGACCCGCGGTCGAGGCGTTCGAGGAAGCCGTCGCGGAACAGGTCGGCGTACGTCACGCGGTCGGATGCGCCAACGGCACCGACGCGATCTGGCTCGTGTTGCGCGCGCTCGGGCTCGAGCCCCGGGACGAGGTCATCGTGCCCGCCTTTACCTTCTTCGGGACCGCCGGTGCGGTCTGGAACGCCGGCCTCCGGCCGGTATTCTGCGACATCGACCCGGTGACCTTCAACCTCGATGCGGATACCGTGCGCGCCTGCTGGAGCGACCGAACCCGGGTCATCCTCCCCGTGCACCTGTTCGGGCAGATGGCGCCCATGGCCGAAGTGCTCGAGCTCGCGGACGAACGGGGTGCCCGGGTAGTCGAAGACGCGGCCCAGTCGCTCGGAGCCTGGCAGCAGACGCCCGCGGGAGAGCTCGCGCGCGCAGGGGCCTCGGGAGTGGCGGGAACCGTAAGCTTCTTTCCCACCAAGAACCTGGGAGGCTTCGGCGATGGCGGTCTGATCCTGACCGACCAGGACGCGCTCGCTGGACGGCTGCGGATGCTGCGCGTGCATGGAGGGGTGGGTGGAGGCCGCTACGACGCGGTCGGCGTGAACAGCCGTCTGGATTCCATGCAGGCGGCCGTGTTGCACGCGAAACTGCCCCGCCTGGCCAGCTGGACGGAGGCCCGCAGGGCGAACGCCGCGACCTACGACGAGTTGCTGGCGGGGGTCCCGGGCGTCCGTCGCCCCCGGGTTCTTACCGGGAACTTCCACACGTTCCATCAGTACACCATTCGCGCGCGCGAGAGGGACAGGCTCCGGGACCACCTGCGCAGGAGGGGAGTCGAGACCGGGCTGTACTACCCGCGACCACTCCACCTGCAGCCCTGTTTCGCCGAACTCGGGTATCGCTCCGGGGATCTGCCGGTGGCCGAGGCCGCATGCCGAGACGTGGTGAGCCTCCCGGTGTTCCCGGAACTTGGGGCGAAGCGCGCAGCACGGGTTGCCCGGGCGATTCGGGATTTTTACCAGGCAGGATGAGTCATCCGTTCATGGACGCGCCCGCCTTCTTTCGCGATTCTTCACTGAGGGATCAGGAGTTGGTGCTTTTCAGGAGGACACAGTGTCGGTGACGGGCAGAAGAAGTGTGCGCGCAACGGGGTGGATCCCGCTGCTGTCCATGCTCGTCCTGGGCCTGTGTGCCGCGTGTTCCTCCGCTCCGCCCTACGCCGGCCTGACCGCCTCCCAGCTCCTCGAGTACTCGCGGGAGGCTTACGATCGCGAGGACTGGGATGAAGCCGTGACCGCGCTGGAACGTCTGGTGCAGGGCGCGCCGGGGTTCGATCAGATGGCCGAGGCCCGCATACTGTTGGCGCAGGCGTATCTCAACAAGGGGGACTACATCACCGCGAACTCCGAGTTCGTTCGTTTTTCGAGTACGTATCCGACGCACGAGCTCATGACCGAGGCCGCGCTGGGACTGTGCCGCTCGCACTCGCGCCTGTCCCCTATCCTGGATCGGGACCAGCAGTACACGGTGCAGGCGCTTTCCTCCTGTCAGGCGGTGACGCTCGACTACCCGGGGTCGCAACAGGCGGCCGAGGCGGATTCGATTCGCGGCGTCATGGTCGAGAAGCTGGCGTGGAAGGACGTCAGCCGGGGAGAGTTCTATTTCGACCGGAGCCTGCTGGATTCCGGGCTCATCTACTTCGAGCAGGCGCTCGCGGACTACCCGGACACGACCGCCGCGCCGGCTGCTCTGCTCTTCATCTATCGCACCTACCAGCGCCTGGAGTACGCGGAAGAGGCAGCCGAGGCGCGCCAGCGGCTGCTGGACCGCTACCCGGAGTCGCCGGAGGCCCAGGAGGTCCGTGATGTCGGGTGAGCGCGCTTCCGGAGGCGTCGCGCTTTTCGGGGGAACCTTCGATCCGCCGCACATCGGGCACCTGATGGTGGCTCAGGACGCCTTCGACGCCCTCCCCGTGCGGCGTGTCGCCTGGATTCCGTGCGGACACCCGCCCCACAAGCCCGCCTCGGCGGTGACCTCCCCCGAGGTGCGCCTCGCAATGACCCGGGCGGCCGTGGCCGGTGATGAACGCTTCGCGGTCGCCGACCTCGAGGTCCGCAGGAAAGGCAGGTCCTACATGGTCGACACGCTGCGGGAGATTGTGGCGGCCGATCCCGCGACTCGCCTCTTTCTGCTGATCGGCCCCGATCAGGCGGCAGCCTTCCGAAGCTGGCGCGAACCCGACGAGATCGCGCGCCTTGCGCAGGTCGTGGTGATGGTGCCCGGGGGATCGGCGTTCGGAGGTGTCCCCTCCCCGGGAGTGGAGTACGAGGAGCTCCCGGTAACCCGGATCGACGTCTCGTCGAGCGAGATACGAGCCCGGTTCCGCGAGGGACGCCGGCTTCGGTACCTCGTGCCCGACGCGGTCCGCGCCATCGCCGAGCGGGAAGAGCTTTACCGGCAAGCGGCACGCGAGCATGTCGCCGCCACCGGCGTGGCTTCAGGAAGTGGATCGGGAGCCGGTCGCCGCCATGTCATGACGCGCAAGACGCGCTGGACGGTTTGATGTTCAAGGCATTCGCCAAGAAGGTATTCGGAGATCGGCACGCCCGCGAGGCGAGGAAGCTCCAGCCCCTGGTCGACGAGATCAACGAGATCTACGAGGGACTGTCGACGCTCTCGCAGGATGAACTGCGAGGAAAGACCGACGAATTTCGCGCGCGCATCCAGGAACGGGTGGACCCCGTCCTCAACCAGGTGCAGGCCCTTCGCGAACGCAAGAGCCGGTCTCAGGATCCGGCGGAGCGGGAGAGCCTCGGCCTCAGGATCTCCGAACTCGAGAAAGACCATCTGGGCGAACTCGAGGAGGCTCTGGACGACATTCTTCCCGAAGCCTTCGCCGTCGTCAAGGAAGCGTGCCGGCGGCTCGTCGGGTCCACTGTGCGGGTGACCGGGCACGACCTGGTCTGGGACATGATTCCCTACGATGTCCAGTTGATCGGGGCGATCGCTCTCCACGAGGGGAAGGCCGGCGAAATGGCCACGGGCGAAGGCAAGACCCTGGTCGCGACGATGCCCCTGTACCTGAACGCCCTCGCCGGGCGGGGTGCGCACCTCGTCACCGTCAACTCCTACCTGGCCCGCCGCGACGCCCAGTGGATGGGCTACATCTACGAATCGCTGGGCCTCACCACGGAGGTGATCGACGAGCACCAGCCCGGTTCGGAGGAGCGCCGGCAGGCCTACCGGGCCGACATCACCTACGGGACCAACAACGAGTTCGGGTTCGACTACCTGCGCGACAACATGGTGCACGACCTGGCGCAGCGGGTACAGCGGGGGCATTCCTTCGCGATCATCGACGAGGTCGACTCCATCCTCATCGACGAAGCCCGGACCCCGCTGATCATCTCCGGTCCGGTCGGGCGTGACACCTCGACCCCGTTCAAGCAGATGGCCCCCCTGGTGGGCAGGCTCTACCGGCAGCAGGCGAAGATCACCGGCGAGCTGGTGGCCGCCGCTCAACGCGAACTGGACGGCGGCAACGAGTACTCCGCCGGGGAGAGCCTGCTGGCGGTCAAGCGCGGGACGCCCAGGAACAAGCGTCTGCTCAAGCTGTTCGCCGAGGATCCCGGGATTCAGAAGCTGGTGCAGAAGGTCGAAGGCGACTACATGCGCGACAAGCGCCTGCACGAGATCGACGAGCTCCTGCTGTTCGCGATGGATGAGAAGGGGCACAACGTACACCTCTCGGACAAGGGCCTGGACACGCTGTCCCCCGGGGATCCGGAGGCCTTCGTGGTGCCGGATCTATCCGAGGAGATGGGCGAGCTCGAGGAAGATGAGATGCTCTCGGTCGACGACCGGCGGGAGCGCATCGAGGAGCTCGAAGGCGAGTACGCGACCAAGAGCCAGAAGATCCACGTCATTCACCAGTTGCTGAAGGCGTACGCGCTCTATCATCGCAACGAGCAGTACATCCTCGGCGAAAGCGGCGCGGTGGTGATCGTGGACGAGTTCACCGGGCGCCAGATGCCGGGCCGGCGCTGGAGCGACGGGCTTCACCAGGCGGTGGAGGCGAAAGAGGGGGTGGAGGTGCGCGGCGAGACCCAGACGCTCGCCACGATCACCATCCAGAACTACTTCCGCATGTACGACAAGCTGGCGGGGATGACCGGAACCGCCGAGACGGAGGAAAACGAGTTCCACCAGATCTACGGTCTGGACGTGATGGTGATCCCGACCAACAGGCCGGTGGTCCGGGACGACCGGGACGACCTCATTTTCCGGACCGTGCGCGAGAAATACAACGCGCTCATGGACGAGATCCAGCATCTGAACCGGCTGGAACTGCCCGTCCTGGTCGGAACCACCAACGTCGATGTCTCCGAGACCCTCTCGCGCATGCTCAAGCGGCGCGGCATCCGCCACAACGTGCTGAACGCCAAGCAGCATCTGCGGGAGGCGGAGATCGTGGCCGAGGCGGGGCACCCGAGAGCCGTCACCATCGCGACCAACATGGCCGGACGCGGCACCGACATCAAACTGGGCGAAGGGGTCAGGGACGCACGCACCGTGGGCTGGGCACGGACCCGGGGACTCGACCTGGACGAACTTTATCCGGTCGATCCCCGCCGGGTGACCCTGGACCTGGAGAAAAGGCCCGACGACTACCTCATCGAAATCGGTGGTCTCCACATCCTCGGATCGGCGCGCCACGACTCACGCCGCATCGACCGCCAGTTGCGGGGGCGTTGCGGGCGTCAGGGCGACCCGGGAAGCTCGCAGTTCTTCCTGTCGCTCGAAGACGACCTGATGCGCCTGTTCATGTCGGACCGGGTGGCGGGCGCCATGGAGAAGCTGGGAGCCGAAGAAGGCGAGGTGATCGCGCACCCGCTGGTCACCCGTTCGATCGGAAGGGCCCAGACGCGGGTGGAGGGCAACAACTTCGAGGCGCGCAAACGACTTCTCGACTACGACGATGTCATGAACCAGCAGCGCGAGGTCATCTACGACCTGCGCCTGTTCGCGCTGGAGGGCGGGGAGGATCTGAAGGGCGAGATCTGGGAGATGATCGAGTACGCCCTGGGGAGCACAGTCGACGAGTATGTGCCGTCTTCGGCTGCCGAAGACGAGTGGGATCTCGCGGGACTGAAGCGGCGCCTGCTGCTCGAGTTCCTCGTGCTGGCGAGCGAGCTGCCCGACGAGGACGAGCCGGATCCCGATGTGGACCGCGAAGACGTGGCCGAAATGGTGATCGACGCCGGAAGGGAACTGTTCCAACGCAAGCTCGAGGGATTCGGCGAAGCGTCGGAACGCGTCACTTCCTACATCCTGCTGTCGGTGATCGACCAGAAGTGGAAAGACCACCTGTACGACCTCGACCACCTCAAGGCCTCCATCTCCTATCGCAGCTGGGGACAGAAGGACCCACTGGTCGAGTACAAGAAAGAGGCCTACGACATGTTCGTGGACCTCATGCACGACCTCCGCAAGACCCTGGCGTCGCTCATCCTGCGGGCCCGGGTCGAGCAGCAGCAGCCCACGCCCCGCCGGCGCCCCCTGGGGGGACAGCGGCTTACCTACACGGGTCCGCAGGAGACGTCGGCCGCAACGACCAGGGCAGGGCCCGCGAGGCCGGGCGCGCGCCGGGCGGGCGGGCCCGGACGGGTCGACGCGACCGGCGTGGCCGCCAGCGCGCGCGCCGCGGCGGGTCCGGCGACCGACGTATCCGCGCTGGCGACCAATCGCGGAGAAGCACGCAAGCCCCAGCCGGTCACCGTTCAGGCCCGTCCGGGGCGAAACGCGCCCTGTCCCTGCGGTTCGGGAAAGAAATACAAGAAGTGCCACGGGCGCGCCGCCTGACGGCCCGCCGCCCGATGCGCGAGTGGCCGCGCGGCGACCGTCCGCGCGAGCGCCTGCGGGAGGTGGGCGTCCACGGGCTGGCGACCCGCGAGCTGCTGTCGCTCGTGGTGGGCAGTGGGAGCCGGGGTGCGAGCGCGATGGACGTGGCCGATTCCCTGCTGCAGCGGTGCGAGGGTTCGCTGGCGCGCATGGGCTCGTCACCAGCCGGGCTGCTGGAAGGCGTGGCCGGCGTCGGGGGAGCGACCGCGGCCCGGGTGCTGGCGGCGCTGGAGCTGGGCCGGCGCGGCGTCCGGGAGCGCCTGGCGATCCGCGAGCCGGTTCGCGGACCCGGCGACATCTATGCCCGCATGGCTCCGCGGATGCGCGACCTGCGCCACGAGGAGTTCCACGCCCTGCTGCTCAACAGCCAGCACGGCGTCCTGCGCGAGGTCCTCATCACCCGCGGAATCCTGGACGCCTCCCTGATCCATCCACGCGAAGTGTTGCGGGAGGCGATCGTGGAGAGCGCGGCGGCGGTGATCCTGGTGCACAATCACCCCTCCGGAAACCCCGCACCTTCCGCCGAGGACCGGGAGGTGACCCGACAGCTGTCGGCGGCGGGCCGCACCGTCGGGATTCCCGTCCTCGACCATGTGATCATCGCAGGCGAGACGTTTCGCTCGCTGGCCCAGGACGGCCTGATGTAGCCGACCTTCCGGGATGAGCCTGGGCCGAATGCCGCCGCCGGCCGTTCTGTCGCGGGTCCTCAGGTCGCTGCGGATAAGCCGGCGGGCGATTATGTTCACGGGTCGGGCGTCACCCGAACGCACCTGTACACCGCATTCTCCTTCGCAGGGTCTCCATGGCGACTTCGACCGCCACGATCGCAAAGAGCGCGGCTCGGGATCTGCCCGCGCCCCTGGCTCAGGCCATCGCGGAGTACGCCGACCGGCTGGACGTCGACCAGGTTCGAAGGGCGTCCCGGCTCGCGACCGAAGCCCACGCCGGCCAGCGGCGCGCATCCGGCGACAGCTACGTGACCCACGCGATCGGTGTCGCCACCATCCTTGCGGAACTTCGCCTGGATGGCGCCTCCATCACCGCGGGCCTCATCCACGATGTCGTGGAGGACACCGCTGTCGATCTGACCGATGTCGAGGCTCAGTTCGGCGCCGAGATTGCGGGCATCGTGGACGGGGTGACCAAGATCGGCCGGGTCCGCTTCCGGTCGAATGCGGAGCGCCAGGTCGAGAACTATCGCAAGCTGCTCGTGTCGATGGTGCAGGATGCCAGGGTCATCCTCATCAAGCTGGCCGACCGGCTCCACAACATGCGTACCCTCGAGCACCTGCGACCGGCCAAGCAAAGACGAATCGCGCTGGAGACGCGCAACATCTATGCCCCGATCGCCCATCGACTGGGACTGGCGGCCATCAAGTGGGAACTCGAGGACCTGGCCTTCAAATTTCTCGAGCCCGACGACTACAACCGGTTGAAGAAGAAGATTCAGCAGCGCCGCCGGGAGCGGGAGCGGCAGATCATGGAGATGAGGGGTCCGCTGGTGGAGATGCTGAACCAGGCCGGCATCCCCTTCGCGGATGTCACGGGCAGACCCAAGCATCTGTGGTCGATCCACAAGAAGATCCGCGCCGACGACCTGCCCTTCGAGGAGATCCAGGACTTGCTCGCGCTGCGGGTGATTACGGACTCGGTTCAACACTGTTACGCCGCGCTCGGGGTCATCCACAACCGCTGGACACCCGTGCAGGAGCGCTTCCGCGACTATATCGCGACCCCGAAGTCCAATATGTACCAGTCCCTGCACACCACCGTGTTCGGTCCGCGCGGGCGCCGCTACGAGATCCAGATCCGCACCGAGGCGATGCACCTGACGGCGGAGCAGGGGATCGCCGCGCACTGGCGCTACAAGGAAGGCAAGAACGCCAGGAAGGACGAGGTCGGGGAGGCTCTCGCCTGGTTTCGTCAGGTGCTCGAGTGGCAGAAGGACACGAGCGAGCCGGAGGAATTCATGGAGTTCCTCCGCATGGATCTCTTTCAGGGAGAGATTTTCGTCTTCACCCCGAAGGGCGAAGTCAAACAGCTTCCCGTCGGCGCGACTCCGATCGACCTGGCGTTTTCCGTCCACAGCGAAATAGGCGTCCATTGCGCGGGCGCGCGGGTGAACGGACGCATCGCCCCGCTGTCGCGCAAGCTGAAGAACGGCGACACGGTCGAGATCATCAAGAACCCGAAGCAGCGGCCCAACCGCGACTGGCTTGCCTTCGTGAAGACGTCGCGGGCGCGAGGTCAGATCCGACGCTGGATTCGCAGGGAGGAGTTCGCCTCCGCGCTTCAGCTGGGAGTGGATTTCCTGAAGCAGGAACTCCGCAAGCGACGCCTTCCCAACCCGGGGAACGACGCGAAGGACCATGCGGCGGGACAACTGGGCTATCCCGACTTCGATCAGCTGCAGGCCGCCCTGGGGCGCGGGGACGTGGGACCGGCGGCCGTGCTCAAGGCTCTCTTCCCGGACCGGGAGACCACGCCCGGCGCCCAGGCGCCCTCCACGTTGCGGCGCATCGCCGCCAGGATACGTCCATCCAACCGGGGCGTGCGCATCCAGGGCGTGGACAACCTGATGGTCCGCTACTCCCAGTGCTGTCAGCCCGTGCCGGGCGACGACGTCATCGGCTACATCACGGTCGGGCGCGGCATCTCGATTCACCGGACCGACTGTGCGAACGTGCTTTATCTCTCCCAGGACCCCGAACGCAGAATCGACATCAGATGGACGGCCGAAAAAGGAGACACCCGGGTGGTCAGGATCCACATCCGGGCCGTCGACCGCCGGGGACTTCTGTCGGATATCGCCAAGGCCATCAGCAACACGGGGACCAACATCCAGAACGCGGACGTCCAGTCCGACAAGGCCGGCATGAACGGCAAGTTCGAGGTGGAGGTGGAGGATCGGTCCCACCTGAAAAAGGTGCTCAAGGCCGTGAACCAGGTGAAGGGCGTGCTCACGGTCGAGCGACGGGAGAGCAAGGGCGAGGCGAACAGGATCGAGGCCTGACTTCGTGCCCCGGTTCGAGATTCACTCTCCCTTCCGGCCCGCGGGAGACCAGCCATCCGCGATCGCGGAGCTCTCCGACGGCATCGGGCGCGGAACCCGCTTCCAGACCCTGCTGGGAGCGACCGGCACCGGGAAGACGCTCACCATGGCGCACGTCATCCAGAGCCATGGCCGTCCCACGCTGGTCATGTCCCACAACAAGACCCTGGCGGCTCAGCTCTACGGGGAGCTGAAGGCCCTCTTTCCCGTCAACGCGGTCGAATATTTCGTCTCCTACTATGACTATTATCAGCCGGAGGCCTACGTCCCGTCCACCGATACCTACATCGAGAAGGACGCAAGCATAAACGAGGACATCGACCGGCTGCGACTCCGCTCGACTTCCTCGCTGTTCGAGCGCGACGATGTGATCGTGGTGGCGTCGGTTTCCTGCATCTACGGCCTGGGCAACCCCGCCGACTATCGCTCCCTCATGCTGGAAGTGCGCGCCGGGGAGACGGTGCCGCGGGACGAACTGCTGCGGGGACTGGTCGACATCCAGTACAGCCGCAACGATTTTGCCTTCGAGCGCGGGACCTTCAGGGTCCGGGGCGACACCGTCGAAATTCTGCCGGCCTATGAGGAGCAGGGCATCCGCATCGAACTGTGGGGCGATGAAGTCGAGCGCATCACCCGTTTCGAGCCCCTGACGGGGGACGCGATCGTTTCCCTGAAACGCACCGCCATCTATCCCGCCAGCCACTATGTCACGCATCGGCGCACGATAGAGGAGGCGGTGCCCCTGATCCGAGAGGAGCTGGCCGATCAGCTTTTCCGCTTTCGTCGCGCGGGCAAGCTGCTGGAGGCGCAGCGGCTCGAATCACGCACCAACTTCGACATCGAGATGATGCTCGAGGTGGGCACCTGCCCCGGCATCGAGAACTACTCGCGCTTCATCAGCCGCCGCCAGGCGGGGGAGCGGCCGTCCTGCCTGCTGGACTATTTCCCGGAGGGCTTCCTCACCATCGTCGATGAATCGCACGTCTCGCTCCCGCAGATCCGCGGGATGTTCAACGGCGACAAGGCGCGCAAGGATACCCTGGTCGAGTTCGGCTTTCGACTGCCCAGCGCCCTGGACAATCGGCCGCTCAGGTACGACGAATGGGAATCCGTTGTCGACCAGGCGGTCTTCGTCTCGGCGACCCCCGGCGACATGGAACTGGGGCTGTCGGAGGGCGTCGTGGTGGAACAGATCATCCGGCCCACGGGGCTGATCGATCCCGACGTGGAGGTGCGTCCCGTGCGCGGCCAGGTCGACGACCTGCTTGCCGAGATTCACGAGCGGGCCGCCCGCGGGGAGCGGGTCCTGGTCACCACCCTCACCAAGCGCATGGCGGAGGACCTCTCCGAGTATCTGCAGTCGCTGGGGGTGCGCGTCCGCTACATGCATTCGGAGATCAACACCATCGATCGGGTGGACATCCTGAGAGCCCTGCGGCTGGGCAGGATCGACGTGCTTGTGGGCATCAACCTGCTGCGCGAGGGGCTCGATCTGCCGGAGGTGTCCCTGGTCGCGATCCTCGACGCTGACAAGGAAGGCTTCCTGCGCGACGCCCGTTCGCTGATTCAGACCATCGGCAGGGCCGCCCGAAACGTTCGCGGCAAGGCGATTCTGTATGCCGACACCATCACCGAGTCGATGGCGAAGTGCCTCGACGAGACCAATCGGCGTCGCGAGATTCAGCTCGCCCACAACAGGGAACACGGGATCACCCCGGAAACCATCGTGAAGAGCGTGGAGGAAATCGAGTTCAGCACCCGGGTGGCGGATGCGCGCGAGAAGCCGGCCGTCCTGGTGGCGGAACCCCGGCCGGGATATTCGGATGAAGTCAACCGCGAGGAGTACGTGAAGATTCTGGAAGAGGAGATGAGCCGGGCGTCGGATGCGCTCGAGTACGAGCGGGCTGCGATGCTGCGCGATCAGCTGTTCGAGTTGCGCGTCTCCCTCGAAGGCGAAGGCGCTCGGAGGTGAGCCGCGACGCCCCTGACACGGCCCAAGCCCCGGTGAGGGACACCGGGATGGTGTTGAGCGAGGAGGAACTGGCGGGTTGGGGCGAACGCATCGGGTCCTCCGTGCGACCCCCGGTGTTCCTGATGCTGCGCGGACCGCTGGGCGCCGGGAAGTCCGTCTTCGCGCGGGCGGTTGCCCGCGGAGCCGGGGTGCGCGAGGTCATGCCGTCGCCGACCTTCAATCTGGTCTTCCGATATCCGGGGAGGAGGGGACGAACCGTCGTGCACCTGGACCTCTATCGGCTGAATGACGAATCCGAACTGGCGGAGCTCGGGTGGTTCGAGCTTGGCGACCGGGGCGAGATCGTGATCGTCGAATGGCCGGAGAAGGCGCGCGCGGTACTTCCGCCCGATCGCTGGGAGATCTCTCTGAGCGCGCCGACGCCCGGTGCCACCGTGCGCGCGGTGAACCTCCTGCGCACCGGACATCCGCCCGGGCTGCCGGCCCGATGAACGGACGCGGCCGCACCATCCTCGCCTTTGACACCTCGTCGCGTCTGGGGTCCGTCATCGTGACCGCGGACGGCCAGGTGCTGGCGCGCGCCTTTCTGCGCAGTCCGCGCCGACACGCGGCCCGCCTGTTGCCCGCGATCCGTGGGGTGCTCGTGGCCTCGGGCGCCCAGTTGGGAGACCTGGCGGGCATCGTGGTCGGGAGCGGCCCGGGGTCCTTCACCGGCGTGCGCGTGGCCGCCGCCACCGCCAAGGGGCTGACCGAGGGATGCGGAGTCCCGATATGGGCCTACTCCAGCCTGGCTTCCGCGGCGGCTTCGGCGGGTGTGTGGCTCCCCGCCGGATGGTCGGGGCCGGCGGGGTGGCGCAGGGCCCACGAGGACGGAGCGGTGGAGTCTCTGGAGCCCGAGACGCCGTGTTACGTCCTCTTCGACGCGCGCGGAGAACGCGTGTACGCGGGCTGCTTCCGGGTGGGTCCCGCCTCCGTCGAGACCCTGATGCCTCCGACCGCCACCCGTCTGGGCGAAGTGTTGGCCTCGGCCATCCCGGAAGGTGCGGTCTTTGCCGGCGACGGCGCGTTTCGACACGCCCGGGCGATCGAGCGGCATGGCTGGCCCGTGGCTCCTCCCCCGGTCGGCATTCCCACCGCCGAAGGACTCGCCCGCCTCTTCACGCTCATGCCCGCGCCACCCGTCGACGACGCGCGCAGGTGGGAACCGGAGTACCTGCGCCCCTGGAAGGCGGGGGTTGCCGGAACGTGATCGGCGGCTCCCCGACCGTGACGGGTGGCTCCCGGTACGCCAGGATCCCACGGAGCGGGCGAGGGGTAGTGTCTCCCGGATTTCGCCATCGCAAGGGCCGCTCTCCGTTCCCGGCCCCCGTGACCCCGAAGAGCCGGAGGACTGCACCCCAATGACCGTGATCGGGATCCTCGCGCTCCAGAGCCGCCCCCCGGCCACCTTGCTGGACATGGTCATCGGGGCGAGCGCGCCCACCCTGGTGGTGCTGGCCGTGCTCGGCGTGTTCTCCCTGGCCAGCTGGTACGTGATCGGCTGGAAGTATCTCCAGTTCCGGCAGGTGCAGACCCAGGGCAACCAGTTCCTGGACGCGGTATCCAATGCGCGGGGGCTCGAGGAAGCCTATACCGCGATCCTGGCTCTTCCGGAGTCCCCCTACGGCCGCCTCTTCCGCCACGGGGTGAACTTCTTCAGCGAACTGCGTCCGGGGGCGCTGCGCGAGGGCGCTTCCCCGAAGAAGGGGCTGAGCCAGGTACAGCTGGAGGCGCTTCGGCTGGTGCTGCAGAAGGAGGAGTCCGACGAGCGCGACGACCTTGCCCACGGTCTCACGTGGCTCGCGGTCATCGGCTCCATCTCGCCCCTGCTGGGGCTGATGGGAACCGTCATCGGCATCATGAACACCTTCCGCGGAATCACCGCGAGCGGCTCGGCGAACATCGCCGCGGTGGCGCCGGGGGTGGCGGAGGCCCTGGTGACCACCGTGACCGGGCTCTTCGTCGCCATCCCCGCGGTCATCGCCTACAACTACTACGTCTCCCGGCTGAACCTGGTCACCGGTGAACTCGAGGGATTCTCGAGCGAGTTCATCGGAACGCTCGCGCGCGAGGGCCACGTTTGAGCCGCGGGCGGCGGTCCGGGGGCAGCCGCGAGGATCTGCCGCTGCGCGCGGAGATCAACGTGACCTCCCTCGTGGACGTCGCCTTCACGCTGCTGGTGATCTTCATCATCACCGCCCCCATCCTCCAGGGAGGCATCGAGGTGGGCCTGCCGCGCGCCGATGTCGCTCCTCTGACCGCGGACGAGGAGCCCTTCATCGTCGCGGTTCGCGCCAACGGCGAAATCGTAATCTCCGAGACGGTCGTGAGCTACGAGGAGTTCGAGGCCGTGCTGGCCCAGGTGGTGGCCGCACGGAACGTGGGGCAGATCTACATTCAGGGTGACTCGCTTGCGAACCATGGGGACATGGTGCGGGTGTACGCGAAGATCCACGAGCTGGCGCGGCAGGACGGAATCCGCTTCGCGATCATCGCGGAACCCGACGCGAGCCGCTAGCACAGGGAGTGGCGGTGGACCGAAGCGCGCGACGGCGAAGGGGCGGGCCGGGCAAGTCTCCGGTCCTCTTCTCGGTCGGCCTCCATGGGCTCTTGCTGATGCTGGTGGTGGCGACCAACCTCCAGCCCGAGCCCGTGCAGCTGGTGACCATCGAGCTGGAACTGGTCGCCATGCCGGCGCCCGCCTCCGAGGTTGAACCCGCCCCGGTACCCGAGGAGGAGGAGCTCACCGTCGACACGCCCGAGCCCGAGCCCCTTCCCGAGGAGGAGCCGGAAGCGGTGCTGGAGCCCGAACCGGAGCCCGAGCCCCCGCCTCGCCCCGACGCGCCCGAGCCCGAACCGGAGACACGGCCGGTGGAGGAGGAGTCCGAACCGGCTCCCATGGACGAACCCGACACGGGCACCGACGATCTCGATGTGCGCATGAGGGGCGTGGAACGGGATTTCCCGGAGTACTATGCCAACATGCAGCGGCAGATGCGCCGATGCTTCCGTCCTCCGGGCAGGGCCGATCTAACCGCTTCGGTGGACTTCGTGCTGGACCGCGAGGGCAAAGTGATCGACACGACGGTTCGCATCTCCGAGAGTTCCAGGAGCGTTGTCTTCGACCTGGCCGTGCAGGAGGCCACCGAATGCGCCGGAGGCGGGCGTTTCGGACCGCTGCCCCCGGAGATGCAACTCGACCATGCACCGTTCCGATTTACCTTCAGCCCGGCGCGACGCCGGCCGCCACCGGCATCCCCGGGCCGTCAGGAATCGGCTCCGGTCACGTAGGGAGGAGCGTCATATGAGGACTGCCGTCCGGACCGCAAGCGACATCCCGCACCATGTCCCACCGGGGTGCAGGCAGACCCTGGGAGGGGGCACGGCGCTCCTGGCGCTACTGCTGGCGGGCACCGCCGGCCAGGCGGCGGCCCAGGTCGACACCATCCCGGGAACGGTTCGCCACCTGGGGGTGGTCTACGAAAGCTACGTGCCCACCCTGGCGATCAGCCCCTTCACGGGCCGCTTCGGTGGTCTGACGGTCGCGCCCCGGGTCGAAGCCGTGATCGCCCGCGACCTGCGCTACAGCGACCGCTTCGAGATGATGGACTCGATTCCGTTCGCGCCCCGGGGAGCGGACGTGGACTACGGCCTGTGGGACCAGTTCGGCGCCGACTGGCTCGTGACCGGACAGGTCGAGGGGCTGGGCAACCGATTCGTGCTGGTCGTGGAACTTCACGACGTCGTCTTCTCGGAAATCAGAGAGAGGGCGCGCTTTTCGCTTCCAAATCCCGACGCCGAAGAGTTTCGCATGGCGATCCACGAGATCTCCGACGATGTGGTCCAATGGATCAGCGGGGAACCCGGGATGGCGGCCAGCCGGATCTGCTTTTCGATGGAAACGGCGTCCGGTGCCCAGGAACTGTACGTGGTGGACTCGGACGGCGAGAACCTGCGGCGGCTCACCAACTATGATTCGCTCACCATGTCCTGTTCGTGGTCCCCGGACGGCTCCCACCTGACGTTTCTGTCGTTCGCAACCGGGGATCCCGCGATCCACGAAATGGAACTCGCCACGGGCCAGGCGCGGGCCCTCGAGTTCAACCGCACCGGCCAGCCCATGACCCCGGTGTACCATCCGAACGGGGAGGAGATCATCTTCGCCCTCGCCGACGGCGCCGAGAGCGGCCTCTTTTCGTATCGCGTGCGCGAGGACTGCTGCCTCTGGCGCCTCACCGGGGGGCGCTGGAACGACCTGTCGCCCTCGTTTTCCCCCGACGGCGGACGCCTGGCCTTCAACTCCAACCGGCTGGGGGTGGCGATCCCGCAGATCTATGTGATGCCCGCCGAGGCCGGTGGCCGGCCCGACCTGGTTTCTCCCTATCTGTACGGGCAGGGCGGTTACTACACCTCGCCGGACTGGGCTCCCGCGGGCGACCGGGTCGCGTTCCACGGCCGGTACCGCCGGGGCAGCTACCACATCCTCATCGCCGATGTGGAAGCCCGCGGACAACGGTTGCTGCAGCTCACATACGAGGGCAACAACGAGGACCCCAGCTGGGCGCCCGACGGCCGGCACCTCGTCTTCGTGGGCGAACGGGACTGGGGGTTCGGGCTTTTCGTGGTGGACACGGTCACGGGCCGGGTCCGTCCCGTGCTCACCGGCGTGAGGCCGCGGGTGCCCGACTGGTCGCCCAGTCTGGCCACGGGCCGGGCTCAGGCCCGCGAGAACTGAAGCCCGGGTTCAGAGGACGAACCCGCGGCGGAAAGGTGCGGGCAACGCCGTCCGGGAGGCTCGGATTCCAGGCTGTACCGCGCGCGTGACCAGCCCCTGAATCCCCACGCGGAAAGCGATCCCTCGGTCCCATCCGCGAGGAGCCCCCCCTGCATGTTGCGCGCAAGGCCGTGATTTCGTAGCTATAGGGCTAGGCGTGGCCGGCAATTGCACCCGAACCATATTCCAGGAGTCGCGATGTTGCACCGGAGTCTCATCATTTCCGTCGTCGCTGCCGGATTGTTCGTCGCCGCGTGCGGGCAGGAGGAGCTTCCCCCTCCCCCTCCCCCGCCCGTTGAGGAGGGCCCGAATCAGGATTCCATCGACGCGGCCCGCCGAGCGGCGGAGGAAGCGGCGCGCCTTGCAGCCGAAGAGGAGCGACGCCGGGCCGAGGCGCTTGCAGCCGCCCGCGAGGCGCTGACTGCGATGGTCTTCTTCGACTTCGACATGGCGGAGATTCGCAGCGACGCCGAGGGCGTGCTCCAGCGCAAGGTTCGCGTACTGCGCGCAAGCCCCGCGGTGCAGCTTCGCATCGAGGGACACGCCGACGAGCGCGGTTCCTCGGAGTACAACCTGGCCCTGGGCAGCCGGCGCGCGGAAGCCGTGCGCCAGTTCCTGGTCAACGCAGGGCTCGGCGATTCACGTTTCGAGGTCCGTTCCTACGGCGAAGAGCGCCCCCGCGAGCAGGGCAGCAACGAGCAGTCCTGGGCCCAGAACCGGCGCGACGAGTTCGTGATCACGGCCGGCGGCAACCAGATCCAGGTTCCGGGCGGCGGCGAGTAGCCGCCTGACCCGGGATCCATCGGGCCGGCAAGTGCATCGCAACTCGACAGCCGTGCCGCGACCAGTCTTCGTGATTGCCCTCGTCGCCGTGCTGGCGGGTGCAGGGTGCGCCACCAAGGGAGACATCCGCGTTCTCCAGGGAGAGGTCGCCAACCTCGCCGCGCGACAGGCGAGCGAGCTGGCCGATTTCGAGGCACTGGTTCGCGCCAGCCAGGACACTCTTTCCGGCCAGACCGGCCTCTATCTGGAGTTGCGCCGCGAGGTCCTGCAGCGGCTGGATGAACTCCTGCAGCAGGTTCTGATCCTCGTCGAGGTCGAAGGCCAGAGCCAGCGTGCCCTGGCCTCCCTGCGCGACCAGGTCGAAATGATGCAGCGGGCGCCGGTCGTCATTCCGGATTCGAGCGCAGCCGGGCTGCCGGTGGACGAGGCCGAGGGTCCAGAAGCCCATTTCGAGGCGGCCCTGCTGATGTACAACCGGGGGTCGAACGTCACGGCACGCCGCGGCTTCGACGAGTTCCTGGCCACCTACCCGAATCACGAACTCGCCGGGGACGCGACCTTCTTCCTCTCCGATCTCGACCTGCAGGAGGAACGCATCGAGGACGCGATCGGCGGGTTCATGCGCATTCCCCAGATGTACCCGAGCTCCCCGAGGGTTCCGGAGGCGCTCTACCGTGCCGCGCTTCTCCACGACGAACTCGGAGAAACGGAAGAAGCGCGCACCCTGCTTGAACGAGTGATCAGCGGGTTCCCGGATTCCGATGTCGCGGAACTCGCGCAGCAGAAACTTCAGGAAATCCCCTAGCGGGACGGGTACGGGTCCGGGGAGGGGTCGGTCACCCGTCGGTTGCGATAACGGCTGTCGAAAAAACCGGCGCTGCCCGCCAGCGATATTCCCTCCGGGAGGTGCGGGATGCGGTGTCCTCACTGCGGCTGCCGCGACAATCACGTGGTTGATACCCGCTCGACCGGGCAGGGGCAGGCTGTACGCCGCCGCCGGGAGTGCAAGGAATGCGCGGGCCGCTTCACGACCTACGAATACATCCAGGAGCGGCCCCTACGGGTCCTCAAGAGCCGCGGCGACACCGAAGACTTCGAACGCGCGAAGCTCGTGAGCAGCATTCAGGTGGCCTGCGCCAAACGCCCCGTCTCTCCTTCCACCATCGACGCCATCGCCGGAAACATCCAGTACACGCTCACCGTTGAAGGTGGGGGCGAGGTCAGGAGTTCGCGCCTCGGCGAGATGGTCATGGAAGCGCTCAAACCGCTGGACCGGGTGGCCTACGTGCGCTTCGCGTCCGTGTACAGGAACTTCCAAGACATCCAAGAGTTCCAAGAGATGATCGCGGACCTGAACCTCCGGCGGGAACGCAGCATTCGGGCCAGGGACCAGGTCGAACTTCCGATCTGAGGCCCGCGCGGAACGTCAGCGGAAGCTGGTTGCCGTCGACATTCCGCCGCCGCCGCGTCGGTGTCCCTCGGCGATCATCGGTCGGGCCGTAACCCGCAGAGTCGCATCGCATGTTTACGAAAACCCCGAATCCAGCCGGAGAGATGCCTTTTCTCGACCACCTCGAGGAGCTTCGCTGGCGCATCCTGTGGAGCCTGCTGGCGCTGGCGATCGGTGCGGTGGGAGGGTTTCTGCTGGTGCACTACGGGGGACTGCTCCAGGTGCTCTTCAGACCGTACCAGGCGCTGATGGGTGAGGATCAGCTGCTCATCAACCTGAAGCCCACCGACGCATTCTTCATCACGCTCAAGTACGGGATCCTGGTCGGGTTCATTCTGGTGTTCCCAATCATCATCTACCACCTCTGGTCGTTTCTGGCGCCGGCGCTCAAGAAAGCCGAGAAGCGGGTCATCGTTCCTTCGCTCTACATGGGGCTGGTGCTTTTCATTCTGGGCGTGGTGATGGCCTACTACATCGCGCTGCCGATCAGCCTGGACTTCCTGGTCGGGTTCCAGACGGACATCATGGCGCCCCAGTGGACCGCCCAGGACTACTTCGGATTCTCGATTCAGCTCCTGGTGGCGTTCGGCATCATCTTCGAGCTGCCGGTGGTGGTCATGATCCTGAGCGTACTGGGCCTCGTGACGCCGGCGTTCCTGCGCGACAAACGCAGGCACGCGATCCTGCTCATCACGATTGTGGCGGCGCTCATCTCCCCGGGTGACGTCATCATGGTGACGCTGCTTATGATGGTGCCGCTGATCATCCTGTACGAATTCTCGATCCTGCTCTCGGTCATGATCTACCGGAAGCGCGAGGAGAGAATCGCCGCCGCGGCCGAGCCGCCCTCGGACTCCGTCCAGGCGGAGTAGGGTCATGACCCGCGGTCACGCCCGGGCGGCCATCCTGTTCCAGCGCGACCGAGCGCCGGACCCGCGCCGCCGACTGCCGCGCCCGGCGGTCGCTCTGCTTCTTGCGCTGGCCCTGGCAGGCCTGCCCCTCCCGGCGACCGGCCAGCAGAGCCCGGACTCGATTCCCCCGCCGGAGTCGGCCGACACGACGGTGGCCGTGGACTCCGCCCGGGTACAGGTTCTCCAGCTGCTCCAGCGCCTGGCCGCCCCGCCGCTCCCGGACTCGTTGCGGGAGCTGCCGGACTCGACGGAGCGGCCCCCTCCACGGGTTGCCGCGGGTCCCGACTCGGTCATGAACACCCTGCTCTCGCTTCCGGGATACCAGGCCAATCAATATGAGGGTACCGGGCTCGAGTTCGGCGCGGGCGGCCGGGTCGTCCTCCACGGTTCACCGGAGGCGCGCGCGCGGTTTTTCCGGGAGGGCGCCGAGCGCATGCAACTGGAGGCCGATTCCTCCATCACCATGAGCGATTCCACGAGCCTGCTCTGGACCGAGGGCCCTTCGGTGTTTACGGGGCGCGAGGGCGAGCCCCTCAACAGCACCTCCATGATCTACAACCTCAACAGCCGGCGCGGCACCGCCTACAGCGCACGCACCCAGTTCGCGGAATCGGGCAGTCCCTGGATCGTGAGCGGCGACCTGCCCTCGGTGACACCCGAGATCGTACATGGGGCGCACGTCGGCTTCACCACCTGCGACCTTGATCATCCGCACTACCGGTTCGACACCAACGAGATCAAGATCGTGGCCGGCAACATGCTGGTTGCGAGATCGGTGAAGCTCTACTTCGCCGATGTTCCCGTCTTCTGGTTCCCCTTCATGTTCCAGAGCATCGAGCGCGGACGCGCCAGCGGCATCCTGACGCCGCGTTTCAGCGTGAACGACATCGTGCGCAGCTCGGCGGGCTACAGCCGGCGCGTCTCCAACCTGGGCTTCTACTGGGCCATCAACGAGTACGCCGACGCATCGGTGGCGATGGACTGGTGGGCCGACAACTACGTGGGCGTGACCGGGACCCTGAACTACAGCTGGCTGCGGCAGTTTCTGCGCGGCAACATCAACTTCCGCAACTTCTGGCGCGAGGGCGGGAGCACCACGCTCGCCTTCAGCACCTCGCACAACTGGGAACTCGACGAGCGCACCCGGTTCGAGGTCAGGTCCAGCTACGCCTCCTCCACGGACTTCGTGCGTCAGAACTCCTTCGACCCGCGCGAGGTTACGCAGTCGATCGACTCGCAGGGAGGGATCAACCGCCGCTTCGACTGGGGCAACGTCTCCCTCAGCGCCAACCGCCGCCAGTTCCTGTCCGACGACCGGGTGTCGCTCACGCTGCCTTCGGCCAACCTGTCGCTCTCGCCCATCACCTTCTTCTCGGCTCCGTCGTCGCGGGAGAGCTGGTACAACAACGTCATCTGGACGGGAAGCGGGAACTACACGCGCAGCATCGAGGACCGGCTGGATCAGCCGCCGGGCGATTTCAAGGAGAGCCTGGCGGACAAGCAGAACACGCGCGGGGGACTGTCGTCGAGCCTGAGCCTGGGCGCGCTCTCGCTGTCGCACAGCCTGAACTTCAACGAGTCCGTGACCAGGGACGGGTTGGAGGTCCTCGCGCCCGACGCCGGCCTGGCGGCAGCCGACCGGCTGGAGGCCTGGTTCGGCCGTGTGGTCGCGCCGATGGCCGACAGCGCCTTCCCGGAGCGCGCGGATCTGAGCAGCACCGACCTCACCTGGTCCCAGACCCTCAGCTACCAGCAGCGCCTGGTCGGGACGACCACCATCACGCCCAACCTGTCCATGTCGGGCCGGGCGATGCAGTCGAACAAGATTCCGGAGGCGGGGTCGCTGGTGTCCGCGCCCACCCGCCTCTCCTTCGGGGCCGGGCTGAAGACCGATGTCTACGGTCTCTGGCCGGGCGTGGGGGGCTTCTCCGCCATCCGCCACAAACTCTCGCCCGGCTTCGACTATTCCTACGCCCCCGCAGTGATGCAGTCCGATGTCCAGAACGCCGTCTTCGGCCGCGGGGAGTTTCGCGCGAAGAACGAGATGCGGATCCGGCTGAACCAGACCTTCGAGGCGAAACGGGAAACCGAGGAAGAACTGGAGGAGGGCGAAGAAGAAGCTCCTCCCGACCTCACCGGCGAGCCGCGGCGCAGGGAGCGGGCCGAGATCGTTCAGCTGCTGTCGCTTCAGACCAGTGCGGTCAACTACGACTTCGTGCGCGCGGACTCGCTCGGCCAGTTCACGGACGGCTTCACGACCACCACCCTCTCCAACAGCATCAGCTCGGACTTCCTGCGCGGACTGCAGATCTCCATGGAACACCTGCTGTTCGACGAGGGTGGCCAGGGAGAGGAGGGAAGGACGTTCGCGCCCCATCTTTCCGGGCTCGATCTCTCGTTCTCCCTGAACGCGGCTTCTCCCCCGCTGCGCTGGATCGGAGGGCTGATGGGTCTCGGAGGCGACGGTGCGTCGCAGTCGGAGCCGGAAGAGGAGGAGGAGGACCTGCTCGAGGACGAAGATCCCTTCATGGCGACCAGCGGTCTCGACGAGAGCCAGGTCGTGCCCGGGTTCGGCGATGCCTCGCGCGACGTGGGGCGCCAGAGTACCCAGCGGGGTTCGAGGGGTGGTGGATGGGACGCGAGTGTCTCCTATTCGCTACAGCGCCCGCGCGAGTCCCAGCTGGCCCGGCAGATGCTGCAACTGAATGTCCGCTTCGAGCCCACGGAGCTGTGGCGGGCGAGCTGGCGCACGTCCTACGACATGGCACTCGGGTCCTTCAGCGACCACATGATTACCTTCACCCGCGAAATGCACCGCTGGGAAGCCAACTTCGATTTCAGGCGCACCGTTACGGGCAACTGGGCGTTCCGCTTCGAGGTGGCCCTGAGCGACAATCGCGATCTGAAGTTCGACTATCAGCAGTACGACCGCTCCACCGACCCCCTGGAGCGCCAATTCCGCTGAACCCGGGTCTGCGTTTCCGCTACGCCCGGCAGCGGTGAGACGAGCCCGTCTTTGCGTGAACGCCCGGCGCCGGATGCCGACGTTGTGGCACGCCTCGTGCAGGATTACACGGCTTATTGGGCGAAGAAGCCCGCGAGGTCCCCGGGGATGCCATGAGGAGGCGCCGATGTTCGGTCACGGGTATGCGGTTGGAACATGTGCTCGATGCCTTGGAGTCTGCCTCCTGCTGGGCACCCTTGCGTGCGACGAGGACGGAGTGCTGCTCAGTCTGGACGATCCTCCCGCGCCTCCCCGGGCGGTGGATGCCCACTATTTCGCCGGGGTCGTCACCGTCACATGGACCCTTGCGGCCGGCTGGGACGGCGAGTCCTTCCGCGTCTACTCCCGGCGCATCACGGACCCGGACTACTTTCTCATCGCCGAGGTGACCAGCTGTGCCGAAGGCGCCTGCGAGTACCGGGACGCCAACGTGGCGGCAGGCGTGACCTACGAGTACTACGTGGCCGCCGTCGGCGCTTCGGGTCTCGAAACGCCTTCCAGCCACCTGGTCGAGGTTGCCGTTCCGATGCCGGATCCACCCTCGGTGCCGGTCGCGGTTCTGGCGACGGCACTGGATGGATCCGTCTTCCTCACCTGGAGCGACGACGCTCGCGCCACCGCGGATTTCTCGCACTACCGGGTATACCTGGAGGGCGAAGAGACCTTCCTTCTCGGTGAGACGGACTCCGAGGGCTTTCTCGATCTGCGGGCGAGCAACGGCGAGACCTACCGCTATTTCGTCTCCGCCCTCGACGACCAGGGGCACGAGAGCGGCGGAAGTCCGGTCGCGAGCGCGACCCCGCGCCCCGACTACCACGGCGAGCTCATCTATTCCTATCTCGACGCGCCGTCGTCTTCGGGCTTTCGCTTCCCGCTGAACGAGCAGGAAGGTCCCATCGTTCACGGGGATGCGGCCGATCGCCACTTCCGGTTCGAACAGGATCGGAGCGGGTGGTGGCTGGTTCCCGGCCCGGGCGCCGAGATCCACAGCCGGGTGTTTTCCACCAGCCAGCTCAAGTGCGGACCCGGGAGCGACGCCGGATGCATCGACGTGACCATCGCGCCCGCGGGGGACTACACCAGCCAGGCGGTCGAGGCACTGTCCGCGACCACCTATGTGCTTCGCTACTCCGGGGCGGACGGGCGCCACTACGCCGCGGTGCGGATTACCAACCAGGGATTCCTGGAAGATGGCGCGGTGATGGTGTTCGACTGGGCGCACCAGCTGCAGCCCGGCAACGTGGGCCTGGAGCGCCGGGTGCCCGCGGTGGTTGTTCGCAACGGCACCTGACTCCGGATCGCGGAACTTCCGATCCGGCGGAGGCCGGGCGGCTCTGCTGACCGGATCGGGTTGTGAGGGCGCCGGCGCCGGGGTATAATCGCGACATGACGCCGGTCCTCGAAGCCGTCCCCAACTTC
Organism: Longimicrobiales bacterium; assembly: GCA_965208255.1. Classification (GTDB taxonomy): domain Bacteria; phylum Gemmatimonadota; class Gemmatimonadetes; order Longimicrobiales; family Gaopeijiaceae; genus BD2-11. The sequence continues at coordinate 3,241,412 of OZ242324.1, read as the reverse complement.
AGCGAAGGCCGGGACCTGTCTCTGGTTCGCGAGTTCGCCCGGGTCATTGCCGCGGAAGGCGCCGACGTGCTGGCCCGTACCGCCGACCCGGACCACCATCGTTCGGTCATCTCCTTCGCAGGCACCCCGCCGGTCGTCGAGCGCGCAGCCCTGTCGGTTGCGCGGCTGGCGGTCGAAGCCATCGACATGCGGCGGCACGCGGGCGTGCATCCGCGCGTGGGGGCCCTGGACGTGCTCCCGTTCATCCCGGCCCGGGGCCTTGGCATGGACGAGGCGGCCGCGTGCGCGCACCGGGTCGCGCGAGGGCTGGCCGGGATGGGGGTACCCGTGTACCTCTACGGGGCCGCCGGCGGCGGCCGCCCCCTCTCGTCCCTGCGTGCGGGCGGGTTCGAGGCGCTGGTGGGGGGCTTTCCGGCCGGCCGCCAGCCCGATATTCTGCCTCGGTCCTGGGGTCATCCGGGCATTCATCCGACCGCCGGCGCGACCTGTGTCGGAGCGCGGCCGCCCCTCCTCGCGTGGAATGTCTGCGTGGCGGGTCTGTCGCTTGAGCAGGTGAGGGGAATCGCGCGCCGACTGCGCGAGACCGGCGGCGGATTTGTCGGGTTGAGGGCTCTGGGGCTATATCTGCCCTCCAGCGATATTTTTCAGATCTCCATGAACCTGGAAGACATGGACAGCACACCGCCCATGCGCGTTTTCGAAGCCATTGAAGCGGAGGTGGACCGTCTGGGCGGCCGCGTCACGCAGACCGAGGTGATCGGAACCATCCCCGATGCCCTGGTGCTTTCCGCGGCCGCCTCACGGCTCGGACTTGTGGACCCGGACCCGTCCCGGCTGCGCGGGCCTCTGCTCGCGGGGGTGCGCGCATGACCGCCACGCTCCCGCCCCCGGACGGCGACCTTCCGGGCGCGGAGCCGTCTCCCGGTCCCGGGGACGCGTCCCACGAATCCGGGTCGCCCGCGCGCTACGTGGACCTCGGGGCGATGATCCTGCACGAGGAGCCGGCTTCGGTTGGGACCCGGCTGACCGAGCAGGACGAGCACGCCGAGCCTGGCGAGGATTTCACGGCCGCAGTGTCGCGCTTCAGGGCGCGCCTCGTCCGCAGCCTGCCTTCGGGCGACGCACGCACGCACCAGGACATGGGCACCGCCTACCGGACCATGGGACTCGGCCAGGAGGCCATCGGCGAGTTTCAACGGGCCATCCGGAATGACCCAGCAAGCGCCGCGGCGTACGAGATGCTGGGTCGCTGCTTTCTCGACGCGGGTCAGCCCGACCTCGCGGCCGGCGCGCTGGCCAGAGCCCTCGAGCTGCCCCGCGGGAGCGAAGACGAATTCCTGGGAATCTACTACTATATGGGGCGCGCGCAGGAAGCGTCCGGCAATCCGGAGGCAGCGTACGACTTCTACAGGAAGACGCTGGCCATCGACATCGATTTCCAGGATGTCGGGGCGCGCTTCCGTGCTCTCGGCGGGGCGTTGATCAGGCCGACCGGCGAGTCGGAGGATCGAGCGCCCCGCGACCCCGCGTGACCCCAGCTTCACCCCTTTCCGGAAGAGGTCGTTGACCCAGCCCGCCACCGAGACCCCAACCACGCTCGCCCACATCCAGGAGCCGGTGCGTGAGGAACTGGAGCGCGTGCACGACGAGCTTCGGCGCATTGTGCGCGCCAACCTGGGGATGACCGACGAGGTCAACCAGTACCTGCTGCTCATGCGCGGCAAGATGTTTCGCCCCACGCTGGTGCTCCTGGCGGACCGGATCTGCGGAGGGGACGGGGATCCCGCCGTGACTCTGGCCGCGGCGGTCGAGCTGGTCCACCTCGCGACCCTGGTGCACGACGATGCCGTGGACCACTCCGTGCTGCGTCGCGGTCTTCCGACCGTCAACGCACTCTGGACCCATCAGGTCGCGATCATCATGGGCGACTACCTGTACAGCCGCTCGGTGACCGAGCTGACGCGCGTCGGCAATCTGGAGGTGCTTCGCTGCCTGGCCGTCGCCGCCAACGAGATGAGCCTCGGGGAGATGCGCCAGCTCACCTCCTACGACGCCCTGGATTTCTCCGAAGAGGATTACCACGCCCTGATCGCGGCCAAGACCGCGTCGCTGATGGCCGCGTCCTGCGAGATCGGCGCGCTGGCCACCGGCCCGGGTCCGCAGTGCGCGGCGCTCAGGCGCTTCGGGCACAATCTCGGGATGGCGTTTCAGATCGCCGACGATCTTCTGGACTATACGGGGACCGAGGCCGTAACCGGCAAGCCCACGGGTCACGACCTGCGGCAGCGGAAGGTGACGCTCCCCCTGATCGGGGCGATGAAGGTGGCGGGGGAAGGGGAACGGGAGCGGATTCGGAACTTCTTTTCCCGTCGCGATCCTTCCGACGAGGAGATCGCCGGGCTCATCGAACTGGTGGGGGACCTCGGAGGACTCGAGTACGCGCGCGCAGGGGCGGAGCGCTACGCCGGCTGGGCATCGGCGGCGCTGGACGATCTGGAGGCCGGCCCGGCGAAGCAGGCGCTGCTCACCTCGATCGCGTACGTGATCGATCGACGTCGATGAACGGCAGGTCCCGGACACCCATCCGCGATGGTGAAATCGCTTAACAGACTCCGCGGGCGAAGGTCCCGCGGTCGGAGGTAGTCAATTGGCCAAGTTGCTCGAAGCTCGCAGGAGGTCTTACTCGCGGATTGTGGTGGTCGTGGTGTCCGGCTTCATCCTGGGCGGCGTGCTTACCCGCCTTGCGCAGTTCATGCCCGAGAGCGCGACCCGGGAGTTCCTCACCGCCGCCGTATCGGCGAGTCTGGGCCCGGTTTCCGTGGGTCTGGTGTCGCTTGACATTACCCTGGGACCGCTGGCATTTCATTTCAACGTGCTCACGCTGGCAGGCATCGGGATCGTGGCGCCGATCGTTCGCGCCTGGCTGTAGCGTGACCGGACCCGGCGCGCGAGACGCCGGTATAAGTTAGATTGACCGAGCACTTCGAACGGACCAGCAAGCTTCGCCGGTCATCAGCGGGAAGGAGCTGTCATGGGATTCAGTGGACTTGGAATGTGGGAGATCATCCTGATCTTCCTGGTGTTCTTGCTTCTTTTCGGCGCCAAGCGCCTCCCGGAAATCGGCTCGTCCCTGGGCAAGGGAATCCGCGAATTCAAGGGTTCGGTGCGGGACATCGAGCGCGAGCTGAAGACTCCGCAGCAGCCCACGATGGTGCCACCGCCGCCCGCTGCGGAGAGCTCGGAAGAGGGTGGAGAGCCGCGTAAGCTGGGCAGCCGCACCGAAGCCGGAGCGGAAGCCGGGACGACGGCCTGAGGAGCCCGGAGCTCCTCCCTAGAAGCCCAGCGGAAGCTGTGTCTGGTTCGCGGCTTCTTCCTGAGCGCGGAAGACCTCGCGGCGACGGTCGACGATGCGGGCGCGCTCACGCAGGCTGACGATCCACTGGTCCAGCCGCTGCTGGCCGAGCGTTCCCGCCACCATCGCGCGCTGAACCACCCTCCGCTCCTCCCAGGTGGTGCTGTCCGCCGCGATGCGCTGCGTCACTTCCATGACGAACGCGCGTCCGTTGGCCTCCACGACGCCGCTCAGCTCGCCCGGCTCCAGTCCGAACGCGGTGCCGATGATGGCGTTCTGGCGCCCGAGCCCGGGCACGAAGTCGCTGCGCGAGAAGGGAGGAGACTCCTCGATGTCGGCCTCCAGACGCGCCGCGATCTGTTCCAGAGTGCCCCCTTCGAGAGCGGCTTCGTCCGCCTGGGAGAGCGCGCGCTGGAGCTTCTTTTCCAGCCTGAGGGTCCGCTCGATCGCGGGACGGGCCTGTTCGAGTGACAGGACCCCCGCCGGCTCGCGGCCAACCAGTTCCAGCGCGTAAAAGGCCTCGGCGTTTTCGAAGACGGGGCTGACGTCCCCTTCCTCCGCTTCCTCGAAGGCCCACTCGGATCCCTCGCGCACCTGGCCGGCGCCCAGCACGAAGGGGAACTCCTCGGTGATGTCGGCCGGAGCGGCTTCCAGCCCCAGCTCGGCCGCCGCGTCCCTGAGGGGGAGGTTCTCGCCCAGTACCTCCAGGGAGTCGGCGGTGGTGAGCAACTCGATTTCGGAGGCGTCGGTGCGCTCCACGGGCACCAGGATGTGGCGCGCGCTCACCGAGTCCGCGGTACGCGAAGTCACTTCGATGAGGTGCCACCCGAACTGCGTGCCCACGGGCTCGGTCGTCGTCTCCAGCGGAGCGTTGAACGCCGCCGAATCGAACTCGGGGACCATCATCCCGCGGGGGAAGGTGCCCAGGTCCCCGCCAAGGGCGGCGGAACCCTCGTCGGCGGATTCCTCCCGCGCCAGCTCGGCGAAGTCGGCTCCCTCGATGATCTCCTGGCGGATCTCTTCGGCCCGCTCGCGAGCGGTGGCCGTGTCGGCGGCGCTGGGATCCTTGTCGATCACGACGGCGACCACGGTGGCCCGGGGCGCCACCGCGAACTCGTCACGGTTCTCGCGGTAGTACGCGGCGACTTCCGACTCGGTAACCTCCACCTCGTCGTCGCTGAAGCGCATCGCCGGATCCAGCGACAGGTACCGGATTTCGACCTGTTCGTTCTCGTCCCTGTACGCGGACCACAGCGCAGCATCCGGAAGATAGATGCCCGTGCTCAGCTGCCGCATTAGCTTGGTGCGCGGGATGATGTCGCGGTAGTAGGCTTCGAGCACCAGGAGGGAGCTCTCGGCGGCCGTCGCCAGGTAGTCCTGGTACTTCTGCATGTCGAAGACGCCGTTGGTCTGGAAGCCCTCGAGCGCCTGGTACTGCGGCGGAGGGCTGAAGCGCGCCGCCTGGCGGATCTCGTCGTCGCTGACCCGGATGCCGCGCCGTTCGAGTTCCCGCTGGATCAGGATCTGGGTCACGACTTCGTCGAAGGCCGCATCCTCGATTTCCAGGTTCTGGTCGGAGGTGATCGCCTCCTCCTGGCCCAGCTGCGTCTGCTCGTAGAGGTTGCGGTAGGCGAACTGGTACTGGTCGTACAGAACGGGCGCGCCGTCGACCTCGCCCAGTTCGCTCAGCCCCGCGGTGCGGCCGGTGATGTCCATGCCCCACTCGAAGACCATCAGCGCGGCGAACGCGAGTGCGGTGATCATCATGATCCACTTCGTGTTGTCCCGCATGGTTCGCATCATGACGAGGCGTCTCCTGGCGTGTCCGGTCCGGCCGAATGGCGTAATCGCGGGAATTCCCGCGAAGGAAGCAATTTACGGGAATGGCCCATGGCTCTCAAGCGAGGCGCCGCTCGTAATCCGTTGACACCCTTCGCGGCCGCTCCATACCTTTCCCGGCTAGCGTGCGTGCGCCTCTCCCTAGAAAAACACGCGCGGGCACCGGGTTTCCCGTGCCGTCAGCGTCTTCCCTCTTTCCGAGAGCCTGCCTGTGGATCAGTCGCTGGAGCGGGAGATTCGCAGCCTCTATTCCTGTTTCCACTCTCCGGAGGACCCGCAGGGCCGCTCCTTCGTGCCCCTGGCGGATGCCTACAGGCGGGCGGGAGATCTGCAGAGGGCCAGGCTCCTGCTCGAAGAGGGGCTCCGCCGCCATCCAGGTTTTGCGACCGCGCATGTGGTGTCGATGCGGATCGCCCGGGATGTCTCGGACCATCCGGGCGCCCTGGCCGCGACCCGGCGCGTGCTCGAGTTCGATCCGGGCAACGAGGAGGCGCGGCAGGTGCTGGCCGCCGTCGGTCCGCTCACGGAGGAAGCTGGGGATCCCGCGGTGCCGGTCTCGCCGACTGAAGGCGATGCCGAGCTCCCGGACGAGTCATGGATGGTCGGGGACGCGGGCGTTTGGGGCGCCGACACCGACAGCGGGCTGGCCTCGGTCGACCCGGAGGCCCTCAGGGCCGAGGAGAAGCAGACCGCGGCCCGCGAGGCCGAGGAGAAGGAGGCCGCCGCCCGCGAGGCCGAAGAGAAGCAGACTGCGGCGCGCGAGGCGGAAAAGAAGCAAACCGCGGCGCGCGAGAGCGAGGAAGAGCAGGCTGCCGCGCGCGAGGCCAGGGAGAAGCAGGCCGCCGCGCGCGAGACCGGGAAGCGGGAGGCGGGGCGCGAGGCGCAAGGATGGACCGATCCACCCGGGGACAAAGGGAAGGCGCCTGCGGACAAGGGGAAGGAACGAGGCGCGCGTTCCCGCGCGACCCCGGCCGGAGCGCCGTCCGGCGATTCCGGGACGGCGGCGGATGCGGGCATCTATACCCGCACCATGGGCCGCCTTTACGAGCAGCAGGGGCTCGACGCCCAGGCGATCGCGGTCTACGAGCGTCTTCTCGAATCCGAACCGGGAGACGACGAGCTTGCGAGCCATCTTGTCCGCCTGCGCCGGAGGAGCCGCGACGAAGCATCCGGAGGGACGTCGTCGGAAACCGGGCCGGGCGGGGAGCTTCCCGGGACCCCGTCGGCGGGCTCCGGCGCTTCGACGACGGGCGATCGCTCCGGGAGCGCGGGCGCGAGCGGGGTGACCGTGAAGATGCTGGAAGTCGCCCCGGCTCCTGGTGACGGCCTGCGGGTGATTCCGATCGAGGCGCTGGCGCCGGATGCAGCGGCCGACGAAGCACGCGGGGAGACGCCATGAGGATCGCGGTCATCCATGGGGCCAACCTGCGACTCCTGGGTCGACGCGAACCGGAGGTATACGGTTCGGACACGCTGGAGGACATCAACAACCGGCTTCGTCGGCTGGCCGGGGAGCTGGGGGCGGAGATCGAGGTCTTCCAGTCCAATTCGGAAGGCGCCATTCTGGACTATCTGGAGGAAGCCGCGCCCCGGGTCGACGGGGTTCTGATCAACCCGGGTGCGTTCACGCACACCAGCGTCGCGCTGCGGGACGGACTCGCGGGAATCGACAGGCCCTTCGTGGAGGTGCATCTGTCCAACCCGGCGGCGCGCGAATCCTTCCGCCATCGGTCGTATCTGGCGCCCATCGCCACGGGCGTGGTCGCCGGTTTTCGCGCGGAAAGCTATCTTCTGGCGCTTCGGGGGCTTCTGGCACACCTGTCCCGGGATTGATTTCGGTTCCGGACCGCAAACCAACTGAATCGAGGCTGCATGGCCACTACAGCCGATTTTCGCAACGGCATGATCCTGGACATCGATGGTGTCCTGTGGGCGATCACCTATTTTCAGCATGTCAAGCCCGGCAAGGGCGGCGCCTTCGTGCGCACGAAGCTCAAGAACGTGCTTGACGGTCACGTGGTCGAGAAGACCTTCCGGGCGGGGGAACGGGTGAGGGGTGTTCGTCTGGAGCGCCGTCCCATGCAGTACAGCTACACCGACGGCGCGTTCTTCCATTTCATGGACCTCCGCACCTACGACATGCATACCGTCTCGGGAAGCATGGTCGGGGAGGAGCAGTTGAAGTACCTCAAGGAGAACATGGAATGCGAGGTTCTGGTCCACGACGACGCCGCCATCGCCGTGGAACTGCCCGCCTTCGTCGAGCTCGAGGTGACCGGCACGGAGCCCGGCCTGCGGGGCGATACCGCCCAGGGCGGCACCAAGCCGGCCACCCTGGAGACCGGAGCGGTGGTTCAGGTTCCGCTCTTCGTGGAGGAGGGCGACGTGCTCCGGGTTGATCGCAGGGAAGACAAGTACCTGACCCGGGTGACGTCATGATCGACGCCGAGTTCGTCGAGCGCCTCATACGAGCGGTGGATGAGAGCGGCATCGACACCGTGGAGATCCGGCGCGGCGCGACGCGTGTGCGGATCAGCAAGACTCCTCCTCCGGCCCCCGCCCGAACCGACGCGGGATCCGCGCCGGCGACGGCACCGGTCGAGCAGCCGGCCACAGGGGACGCGTCCCCGGCGGCGCCCGCCGCCTCGGCCGACCCGGCCCCGGAAGGCGAGCCCGACCCGACGCTGATCGAGATCAAGTCGCCCATGGTGGGTACCTTCTACCGGGCCGGGGCCCCGGGAGCGCCTCCCTACGTCAGTACGGGACAGAGAATCTCCGAGGGGGACACGCTCTGCATCATCGAGGCGATGAAGCTCATGAACGAGTTCGAGAGCGAGATCAGCGGGACCATCGAGGAGATTCCGGTGGAGGATGGCGAGCCCGTGGAATACGGGCAGGTCCTGTTCAGGGTGGCGCCGGTCTGAGCGCCCCGCGCCCTTCCGCCGGGGTTTCAACGGGCTCGACCCGACACGCGCGCTGAGGGAGCGTCAAGGGTGTTCTCCAAGGTTCTGATCGCCAATCGGGGCGAGATCGCGCTCCGCATCATCCGCGCGTGCCATGAGCTCGGTGTCGAGGCCGTGGCGGTCTTCTCGGAAGCCGACCGCGACTCGCTCCACGTGCGCTTCGCGGACGAGGCGGTCTGCATCGGACCGCCGTCGGTGGCCGACAGCTACCTGAACATCCCGCGGATCATCGCCGCCGCGGAAATCACCGGCGCCGAAGCGATACATCCGGGGTACGGGCTGCTCGCCGAAAACGCGGAGTTCTCCGAGATCTGCGACGCCTCCGGCATCACCTTCATCGGCCCGACCGCGGACCAGATTCGGGCGATGGGCGACAAGGTCGTAGCCCGCGAGACGATGATGGAGATCGGCGTGCCCACGGTGCCGGGTTCGGAGAAGGCGCTGAACAGCGTGCGCGAAGCCCTTCGGCTCGCGGACGAGATCGCGTACCCGGTGATGGTCAAGGCCGCCGCGGGTGGGGGCGGCAAGGGGATGCGCATCGCGCGCGACGCCGGCGAGCTGGAGCGGGTCTTCGGTTCCACCCGGATGGAGGCGCAGGCGGCGTTCGGGGATTCCTCGGTCTACCTGGAGAAGCTCATCGAGCGGCCTCGCCACATCGAGATTCAGGTCTTCGGGGACAAGCACGGCCGCGTGGTGCATCTGGGCGAGCGCGACTGCTCCGTGCAGCGGCGCCACCAGAAGCTGATCGAGGAGGCGCCCGCCTACGGACTGTCACCCGAGTTGCGGGAGGAAATGGGCCGCGCCGCGGTGCGGGGAGCCGCCGGCATCGAATACGCCGGCGCGGGCACGGTGGAATTCCTGCTGGACCGGACCGGGGCCTACTACTTTATCGAGATGAACACCCGCATCCAGGTCGAGCATCCGGTCACGGAGGTGACGACCGGCCTGGACCTGGTCAAGGAACAGATCCGGGTCGCGTTCGGGGCTCCGCTCTCGTTTCCGTCCGAGCCTGCCATCCACCGCGGGCACGCCATCGAGTTCCGGGTCAACGCCGAGGATCCGGAGCGGGACTTCATGCCGGCTCCGGGAACGATCCATGTCTTCCACCCGCCGGCGGGACCGGGCATTCGCCTCGACACCCACGTCTACGCCGGCTACACGGTTCCCCGCTACTACGATTCGCTGTTGGCCAAGGTGATCGTCAGCGCGGCCACCCGCCGGGAGGCGATCGACCGCGCCCGCCACAGCCTGGACAAGTTCCTGGTGGACGGCGTGCCCACGACCCTGAGCTTTCTCTCCCGCATCCTGCGGGATCCGCGCTTTGTGAAGGGAGCGGTCGACACCAGCCTGGTGGATCGCCTCATGAGCGAGGCGGCGTAAGCGGTGGCGGCGCGCAGGAAGCCGGGAGGACGCGCCCGCCGGAAGGCACCGCCGCGTCGGCGCGCACGCTCGGGCGAAAAGGGGGAGGGCGCCCTGCTCTCCCGGAGTCAGCAGTCCGACATCCTGGCGCTGTCGATGCTGGTTCTGGCGTTGTTCGTGCTGCTGGCGCTGTTCCCGGTTTCGGTCCTGGGCGCGCGGGCGGAGGCGTGGTTTCCGTCGGGGAACGCGATCGGTCTGCTGGGTGCCAGGTTCCGGGCAGGGGCGACCGCGGCGCTCGGCGGGGCGGCGTTTGCGCTCCCGATCCTGCTGGCGCTCGGGGGACTCCGCGCGGGCTCATGGACGACGACCCGCACCTCCGTGCGCGCGGCGGTGCTGACGGCCGGCCTGGCGATCATCGCCGCGTGCGTCGCCGCGCTGCTGGGGAGCGTGGGCGGCGCGGGATGGCTGGGGTCGACCGTGGCCGGCGGCCTGAGCGCGGTCATCGGCTGGCTCGGAACGGCGCTGCTGCTCGCGGGCTTCCTGATCGGGCTGCTCGTCGCCACCCTCGACTGGAACCCGCTCCGCTGGCTGGGAGGTCTTCTGAAGTCGGCATGGTCCGCCGTCCGTCTGCGCGAGAGGGTGGCCGCATGGCTGGCGACGCGCAAGGGCCGGAAAGACGGCGGCGCGACGGCCAGGCGGGGCGCGGGCCGGGGCATTCCCGAGGATGTCGCGGAGGTCCTGGACGGGGCCGTGGACGCGCTGGACGGGACGGTTCCCCCCGACCCGCCAGGGGAAGTGTCGCCCGACCCTCCCCCCGAAGTGTCGCCCGACCCGGCGCCGGAGCCGGCACCGGCGCCCTCCGCGACCGCTTCGGAAGAGGACACCCCGGCGGAGGCCGCCGGCGAGCGGCTGGCGGAAGACCAGACCGGCCCCGCGCTGCCCTCGATCGATCTGCTGAATGCCCCGGAGCCAAAGGACCCCTTCCGCATGGAGCTGAAGCTCTCGCGGCTGGGCGAGATCCTGGTGGAGAAGCTCCGCTCGTTCGGCGTGGAGAGCAAAATCGGCGGCCGCACGACCGGTCCCGTCGTGACCCAGTTCGAGGTGGTGCCCGCGCCGGGGGTCAAGGTCAACCGCATCGCCAACCTGGAAGCCGACCTGGCGCTGGCGATGAAGGCCAGGAGCATCCGCATCGTCGCCCCGATCCCCGGAAAGGGCGCCGTCGGCGTGGAAATCCCCAATCCCGAGCCGGAAATCGTCTACCTGCGGGACATTATCGAATCCACCGCCTTCCGCTCCTCGAAGGCCGCCCTGCCGCTCGCCCTGGGGAAGGACCTGACGGGACACCCTTTTGTGTCCGACCTGGCGCGCATGCCCCATGTGCTGATCGCGGGCGCCACCGGATCGGGGAAATCGGTCTGCCTGAACGCGTTCATCACCAGCCTGGTCTACTCGCACTCGCCCGAATCGCTTCGGCTCCTGATGGTCGATCCCAAGATGGTCGAGCTGTCGGTGTACGCCGACCTTCCCCACCTGCGCCATCCCGTGGTCACGGATCCGACGGAGGCCGCGGGCGTGCTCAAGTGGGCGGTGATGGAGATGGAGCGGCGCTACGCGGTGCTCTCGGCCAACCACGCGCGTTCGCTGGGCGAGTTCAACAAGATGGTGCGCGATGGCAAGCCCCTGCGCCATCCGCCGCGCCCGCCCGCGCCCGGCGAAGAGCCCGGGGACGAACCCTACGAGGATGGCGTCCTTCCGTTCGTCGTGGTGATCATCGACGAGCTCGCCGACCTGATGATGACGGTTCAGGGCGAAGTCGAACGGCCCCTGACGCTGCTCGCCCAGAAGGCGCGCGCCATCGGCATCCATCTCATGGTGGCGACCCAGCGACCCAGCGTGAACGTGATCACCGGGCTCATCAAGGCCAACTTCCCGTGCCGCATCGCCTTCCGGGTCGCCTCCAAGACCGACTCGCGCACCATCCTGGACCAGAACGGCGCCGACGCGCTGCTGGGGAACGGCGACATGCTGTTCCTGCCGCCCGGCCAGGGCGAGCCCGTGCGCATTCAGGGCGCCTTCGTGCCGGGATCGGATACGAACCGGCTTACGGGCTGGTTCCGGCAGTTGGTCAGCCACTGGGAGGACGCGGGCGAAATGCCCGACCTTGCCGGCGAGGAGGATATCCTGGCCATGGTTCGCACCCGGGAAGACGAGGGCGACGGCGCGGCGGACGACGGTCCGGTGGAACGCGACGACCTCTTCTTCGCTGCCGCCGAGGTTTGCGTGCGGCAGAATCAGGGCTCGACCTCCCTCCTGCAGCGGAAGCTGCGCATCGGCTACGGCCGCGCGGCGCGCGTGGTGGACCAGCTGCACGAGGCGGGCGTGCTCGGTCCTCCCGACGGCTCCAAGCCGCGCGAAGTGCTGATGGGGCTCGACGACATCGAGGCGTTGCGGTAGCATCGGCGCCGGAACGGGCGTGCTCGGCTGCGGGTATGGCGTGCCATGAAAAACACCTTCCCCGCTCTGCTGGCGGTGTTCTGCGCGGCAGCCGGTCCGGGCGCCGCCCTCGCCATACAGGAGGCTACGGATCCGGTGGCCATCCTCGAACGGGCTTCCGGCGAGTATTCCGCGCTGACGGGGTTCTGCGCCGACTTCCGGCAGACCCTCACGTCCCCGCTGCTGAACCAGGTGACGCGCTCCCGGGGGCGCATGTGCCAGCAGCAGCCCGACCGCTTCGCCATGTGGTTCACCGACCCCGAGGGTGACCTGGTGGTCGCCGACGGAGAGTGGTTGTGGGTCTACTTCCCGAGCAGCGACGCGGGGCAGGTGATTCGCTCGCCGATGACCTCCGGCGGGCAGGACCGCTTCGACTTCCACCATGAATTCCTTTCGGATCCGGGGACTCGATACGCCCCTGAGTATCTGCGCGCCGAGGAGCTGGACGGCGCACCCACGCACGTCATCCGGCTGGTTCCCCGCGAGCCGTCCGCCTATCGCGAGGCACGGGTCTGGATCGATGAGCGGACGCGGTTCATCCGGCGTACCGAAATCGAGGAGGAAAACGGGAACCTGCGCGAAGTGCAGCTGGCCGGATTCGAGCCGAACCCCCAACTGGGGACCGAGGCGTTCCGTTTCACGCCGCCGCAGGGGGTCCAGGTCATCACCCGATGAGGCACGGACGGCGGGCGGACACGGCGGCCCCCGGGAAGAGGGGATGAGAGGCGTCGCGCTCGTCCTGGCGGCCATTGCGGTCGCCCTCCGGATGGCCGTACCCGCGGCCGCCCAGGAGCTCGCCGACTTCGACTACGAGCACCTGAGCTTCCGGGGCATCGGCTTCGAAGCCGGATACCTCCCCGCCTACGACATCCACGGGGTGCGCGGGGAGACCGGGACCTGGGGCGTGCGGCTCGACCTGGGATACCTGGGGCCGGGGCTCCGCATCTCGCCCTCGGTGACCTACTGGTCGTCGCCGCTGGAGCACGACGAGGTGTCCCGCATCGAGAGGCGTATCGAGCAGTTGATCGCCCGCGAGGTGGGCCGGTACGGGGACGATACGGAAGTCGATCTCGGCGAGATCGTCTGGAACGACCTGGTGGTGGGCGTCGATTCGCACATCGTCTGGAACATTCCCTTCGGATGGCTCAGCTTCCTGGGGGTGGGCGCGTCGGTGCACGTTCTCGACGGGCAGGGTGAGGCGATCAACGGCACGTTCATCGAAGACTTGCTGGACACGGTGCGCCCGGGCGTGAATGCGCATGTGGGGCTCGAGTATCCGCTCTGGAGATGGTCCCGGCTCTACTGGCAGGGCCGCTACGAACTGACCGACGACCTGCGCTACTTCACCGTCCGGGGCGGGCTGCAGCTCATGTTCGGTGGCGTGGCCCCCGGGGAGATGGAACCCCGCTGAGCCTTCCCCCGGGCGGCCGCAGACGTTCGCGCGGTGGCTGATTTCCGGCCGGGAAGGACGGAGCTGAGCGGCATGGGGGGGCTGTTCGGCCTGAGCCCGCGGGAATGGTGGCTGGCGTCGGCCTCCGCCGTCCTGCTCTTCGCGGCCTTTCCGCCCTTCCACCTTGCGGCGCCGTCCTTCCTGGCGCTGGTCCCCCTGTCGCTGGCGGCCTGGGGGGCGCGCACGCCGCGCCGGGCGGCGCGGATCGGCTTCGTGTTCGGGTTGCTGCACTACGGTCTGCTGCTGCACTGGATGGTTCCGGCACTCGCGCGGCTGACGGCGGCAGCCCCGCTTGTCTACGCCACCGCCGTCGTGCTCCTCGGGCTGTCGCAGGCGCTTGCGTGCGGGGTGCTCGGCGTTTTCCGACGTGGCGGACGGATTCCGCTCTGGTGCGCGCTGCCCCTGGCGTGGACGGCGGTGGAGTGGGGGGTCGCGCACGTCCCGGGGACGCTCGCCTACCCGTGGCTGGGGCTGGGCACCTCGCTCACGGGATACCCCGAGCTGGCCGGGATCGCCGAGCTGGCGGGCGCGCGGGGGGTGACGTTCTGGCTGGCGCTGGTGAACGGTCTGGTCGCGGAGGCCGTGGTGGCCGGCGGGCGCGCGCGGCGGCTTCTGGATGGTCTCGGGTCCGCGCGCGCATGGCTGGCGGCCGCCCTCCTCGTCGCGGCCGTGCCCGCCGCCTGGGGGATCTGGCGCGTCCGCCACCTGGAGGTGCGGCCGGGTCCGGTGGTGGCCGCGGTGCGCACCACCCTGCGCGGCGGGCTGGATGAGGTGGTCTCCGACCCGGAGGCCCTCGCCGCGGTGGACGCGCTTCTGGCGGCAGAGGCCGCCGGGGCGCCGGCGCCCTCCCTGGTGGTGCTCCCGGAGGGCACTTTCCGGGACGGGCTGGACCAGCCGGAACTGGTCGCGGGGCTGGGGGACCTGTCACGGCGGATGGGGGCGCCCGTCCTGTTTGGCGCGGTGCGCGCGGCGGAGCGGGGGGCGGGGCGGTACAACTCGGCGGCGCTGGCCGGCCCGGGCGGGCTGGCGGGCGACCCCTACGACAAGCGCCGCCTGGTGCCGTGGGTCGAGCGGGTGCCCCTGGCGGGGGTGTTCTCCGCGGAGGGAGAGAATCCGCTGCGCGCGGGCGGGGCGTGGACGGTGTTCGACGCGGGAGTCCATCGCGTGGGGGCGCTCATCTGCTACGAGGCCGCATTCGCCGGCGCCGCCCGGGCGTTCCGCCGCGCCGGGGCGCGGGTGCTGGTCAACATTACCAACGACGCCTGGTTCGCGCGCGCGGGCACCTTCGCGGTCGCCCAGCACGAGGCCCATCTGGTCATGCGCGCCATCGAGACCCGCACTGGGGTGGTGCGCTCGGCCAACTTCGGACCGGCGGGCTTCGTCGATCCCGCGGGCCGGATACGCGGGCGCATCACCGGCCCGGCAGCGGGTGTAACGACCGCCCGGGTGGATGCGGCGGACGCGCCCACCTGGTACGTGCGCACCGGGGATGTGGCGGGGCCGGGGGCCGCGGCGGCGCTGCTCCTGCTGCTCGTATTCGTCCGCTCGCGACGTCCCCCGCCCCGTATCGGCCATTGAACGCCCGTCGGGCCAAATCTATACTACGGACTCCCGGTCCCGGCCGGCCGCGCGTCGTTCCCTGCGGCCGCGCCGGGCCTTCAGTTGCCCCCATGACGACCCGGGCATCGCCGCGCATGGCGCACGGAACCACGTTTCTGGACAGACCCCTGGAGCGCCTCGATCAGGTGCGCACGCGCCTGAAGGGGGCGGAGCAACGTCTGCGCGAACTCGACGCGGAGCTGGCCGACCCGGACGTGGTGCGCGACCTCGGGCGCCTGCGCGTCCTGAGCCGCCAGCGCGCCGAGGTGGATCCCGTCGCACGCACCTCCCGCGAAATCGACAGCGTCCTGGAGGAGCTGGAAACGGCGCGCGAACTCACGGCCGATCCCGACGACGCGGAGGTGCGTGAACTCGCCCGCATGGAGGTCGAAGAGCTGGAAGAGCGGCTCGAAGCGTTGGCGAAGCGAGCCCTGGAGCTGGTCCTTCCCCGCGACCCCATGGACGATCGAGCCGCGGTCGTCGAAGTACGTGCCGGAACCGGCGGCGACGAAGCGGGGCTGTTCGCCGCCGAGATGATGCGCATGTATCAGCGGCTGGCCGAGCGGCGCGGCTGGAGCGTGGAGCTCCTCAGCCTCTCCGAAGGCATCCCCGGCGCCGTCAAGGAGGCCGTCTTCACGGTGAGCGGCCGGGGAGCCTACGGGGCTCTGCGCTACGAGTCGGGCGTGCACCGGGTGCAGCGCGTTCCGGTCACCGAGAGCCAGGGCCGCATTCACACCTCCGCGGCATCGGTCGCGGTGCTGCCGGAGGCCGAGCCGGTGGACGTCGCCATCGACCCGAACGACCTGCGCATCGACGTCTTTCGCTCCTCGGGTCCGGGCGGGCAGTCCGTGAACACCACCGATTCGGCGGTGCGCATCACCCACGAGCCCACCGGCCTGGTGGTCACCTGCCAGGACGAGAAATCGCAGCACAAGAACAAGGCCAAGGCCATGAAGGTGCTGCGCAGCCGCCTTCTCGACCGCGAGATCGCCGAGCGCGAGGCCGAGCGCTCGCGGGAGCGCAAGTCACAGATCGGATCGGGAGATCGATCCGCCAAGATCCGCACCTACAATTTTCCCCAGAACCGGGTGACGGATCACCGCATCGGGCTCACCCTGCACCGGCTCGAATCGGTGCTCCAGGGCGAGCTGGACGAGCTTCTGGGCGCCCTGCGCCTGGCCGAGCGGCGCGAGCGGCTGCAGGACGGGTGAGCACGCTCTCGCTCGAGCGTCCCTCCGGCCGCGTGCCCGGGAGGGAGGAACGGTGGACCGTCCTCAACCTGGTTCTGTGGAGCGCGCACTACCTGGACGAGAAAGGGGTGCCCTGCGCCCGGCTGGACGCCGAACACCTGCTCGCCGACACCTTGAAGGTGCCGCGCCTCGGGCTGTACCTGCAGCATGACCGGCCGCTCGCGGCGTCCGAGCTGGCCGCCTTCAAGCCGCTCCTGCTGCGCCGCGCCCGCCGCGAGCCCCTCCAGTACATCCTGGGACGCGCGGCATTCAGGGGACTGGATCTGGCGGTGGATTCCCGCGTGCTCATTCCCCGTCCGGAAACCGAGCTGCTGGCGGGCGAGGTGCTGGCGTGGGCCGCCGGTCGGGCCGATGGCGGGCTCCGGGCGCTCGACCTGGGCACCGGCTGCGGCGCGCTGGCGCTGGCGCTCGCCACCGAAGGCGACTTCGCCCGCATCGTGGCTACCGACATCAGCCGGGACGCGCTCGAGGTGGCTTCCCTGAACAGTGATCAATACCATGACGGTGCTCCGGTGGAGTTCAGGGCGGGAGCGCTGTACGAACCCGTCGGGTGCAGCGACCGCTTCGACGTGATCGTCTCGAACCCTCCCTACGTTCCCGGCACCGAACTGGAGGGCCTGGAGCCCGAGGTGCGCGACTGGGAACCCCGGCTGGCGCTGGAGGCGGGCGCGGACGGCATGCGCGTCCTGGCGCCGCTGGTCGCCGGCGCGCCGCGTCATCTGGCGCCCGGAGGACTGCTGGCGCTGGAGGTGGGCGCGGATCAGTCGGACCGGGTGGTGCGCCTGGTCCGCGACACGGGCGCCTTTGCCCCGGTGCGCGTCGTCACCGACCTGGCGGACCGCGAACGCATGGTGCTGGCGCACCGACTGCACGGGAACGAGGACCGATAAAAGGAGGCTCAATGGCTGGAATCGACGAGATGGCGCGCGAGCTGGGTCTCGCTCTGGGCCGGACCCCGCAGTATCAGGACCTGCAACGCGCCGCGCGGCGCGCGGATGACGATCGCGAGCTGGTGTCCCTGCGCAACGAGCTCACGGAGCTGGAGCAGAACGTGGCCGGCAGCGTGCGCGCCGGCGAGGAGCCACCGCCGGAAGTGGCCGAGGAATACGGGAAGGTGTTCGGGCGTCTCCAGTCCAGCCCGGCGTACCAGGGGCTGGTGGCGGCCCAGGCCAACTTCGACCGGGTGCTGGGCCGCGTGAACGAGGGCATATCGAAGGCCATCGAGGAAGGCGCGAAGTCGCGCATCATCATGGCTCCCTGACCGTCGGCCTTGTGCCGCCGGGAGGGGAGGTGACAATCACCCCAGGCAGGGGACTCGACCAAGTGAGAAAACCACAACGGATTCCGCCGACAAGCGGCCCACTCGGGGTGTTGCTACCGGGTTTTGGCGCGGTGGCCACCACCTTCGTCGCCGGAGTGGAGGCGATTCGCAGGGGCCTGGCCCAGCCCACGGGAAGCCTCACCCAGATGAACACCATCCGCCTCGGCAAGCGCACCGAGGGACGCTCCCCGCTGATCAGGGAGCTGGTGCCGCTGGCGGAGCTGGACGATCTGGTGTTCGGCGCCTGGGACCCGATCCCGGACAACGGCTACGAGAGCGCGGTGCGCGCGGGCGTGCTTCACAAGGAGCAGCATCTGGACCCGATCCGGGATTTTCTGGCCGGGATCGAGCCCATGCCGGCCGTCTTCGACACCGACTACGTCAAGAAGCTGGACGGTCCCAACACCAAGACCGGCACCAGCAAGCGCGATCTGGCCGAGCAGCTGCGCGCCGACATCCGCACGTTCAAGGCGGAACACGGGTGCGAGCGGGCGGTCATGATCTGGTGCGGCTCGACCGAGGTGTACGTCCGCCCGGGCGAGGTGCACGCCTCGCTGGCCGCCTTCGAGAAGGGCATGGAGGAGAACCATCCGGACATCGCGCCCAGCCAGCTCTACGCCTGGGCGGCGCTCATGGAGGGCGTTCCCTACGCCAACGGCGCCCCCAACCTCTCCGCCGACTTCGAGGCGCTCGAGGAGCTGGCGCGCGAGCGCTCGATTCCGATCGCCGGCAAGGACTTCAAGACCGGCCAGACCCTCATGAAGACCATCCTCGCGCCCGGCTTCAAGGCGCGCATGATCGGGCTGTCGGGCTGGTTCAGCACCAACATCCTGGGGAACCGCGACGGCGAGGTGCTCGACGACCCGGAGTCGTTCAAGACCAAGGAAGTCTCCAAGCTGGGGGTGCTCGAGCACATCCTGCAGCCGGAGATGTACCCGGAGCTGTACGGCGACATCTACCACAAGGTGCGCATCAACTACTATCCGCCGCGCGGCGACAACAAGGAAGGCTGGGACAACATCGATATCTTCGGCTGGCTGGGATATCCGATGCAGATCAAGATCGACTTCCTGTGCCGCGACTCCATCCTGGCGGCGCCCATCTGCCTGGACCTGGCGCTCTTCCTGGACCTGGCGTCGCGCTGTGGTCTGGGCGGCATCCAGGAATGGCTGTCCTTCTACTTCAAGAGCCCCCAGACGGCGCCCGGCCTCTATCCCGAGCACGACATCTTCATCCAGCACTGGAAGCTGAAGAACACGCTGCGCTGGCTCGCGGGGGAGGAGCAGATCACCCACTTGGGCGTTGACTACTACGAATAGCGGGCTGCCCGCGGGGAGCCGGGTACCCACTACCCGTCGTGGGTCATCCACTACCGGTAGTGGGTTGGGCCTCCGGCGCGGATTGCGCTGCGCCTGCCCTGATACCGTGCGCGGCGGCGCCGGGAAGATGAACGGCGCTCCGGAATGACGGGATGCTTCGTCGTGCTCGAGGGGGGCGAGGGCGCGGGCAAGTCCACGCAGGCGGCACTCCTGGCGGAATGGCTCCGGGAGCGCGGGGTGCACTGCACCCTGGCGCGCGAGCCGGGATCGACGGGTGTGGGCGAGGCCATCCGCGAGGTGGTGCTGGCGAGGACGGATCTGGACATGCCCGCCGAGTCCGAGCTGCTGCTGATCCTGGCGGCGCGCGCCGCGTTCGTGCGCGAGGTCGTGCGTCCCGCGCTGGCCCGCGGCGAGATGGTGATCGCGGACCGCTTCGACCTCTCCACGCTGGCGTACCAGGGATATGGGCGTGGCCTGGACCTTGCGCGCGTGCGGGCGGCGATGAGGATCGCGACCGGCGATCTGCGCCCGGATCTCTATCTGGTACTCGACGTGCCGGTGGAGGAGGGCGTGGCCCGGCGCCGGGCCGCGGGAGGGAGCGAGGATCGCATCGAGGGCGCGGGCGCGGGCTTTCTGCGCGCGGTAAGAGACGGGTATGTTGAGCTCGCCGGGGCCGAGGAACGTGTGGAGCTGGTGAGCGGGCTGGGTACGCCGGATCAGGTGCAGACGCGGATTCTCGATTGCCTGAGCCGGCGCCTGCCGGATGTCTTCGGGTCCTCCGCGGAGGACGGTGAGCCTCGGCCGGGAACCTGAATCGGAGAGGAGCATGAGGACCTTCCCAACGCGCATGGCTGCCCTGACGCTGGCCGCAACCCTCGCCGCCGGCTGTGCCGACGCCGCTCCGGGAGGCTCCGAGGCCGCTGCGTGGCGCGTCGGCGACGAGAGCATGCGTGCCGCCCTGTTCGAGAGCATCGTGGCCCGCACCGAGGCCCGCGAAGCCTTCTCGCCGGTGAAGAACGAGGCGCTGGGGCTGGATCCGCTGGAGGCGATGCGGGCGCTTCGCGATCGCGTCGTCGCGGCCGACACCGAGGAGGAGCTCTACTACGCGCTGGCGGCCCTCAGCGCCGCGCGCCGTGATCGCCACCTCGACGTGATCCTGGTTCCCGGCGGCCTGGAACTGTCCGACAGCGCCGGCCTGGAGGTGAGCGGGGGGAGCGCCCCCGAGCCCCGCCAGGCGGGCGTCAGGGTCTTTCCCGACTACGGCGGCGGGGAGCCCTTCTACTTCGTGGGGGAGGTCGCGGAGGGCGTGGACGGGCCGCCTGTCGGCAGCCGGGTGCTCGAAGTAAACGGCATGCCCGTGGAGGCGTGGCACGAGGCCGCGGCCGTCTACGTGCCCCATTCCACGGTGGCCGGGCTGCGCTGGAAGCTGGCGGAGGCCATGACCGTCTCCAGCGCCGTCTTCCCGCCCTCCCTGCGCCCGGAGGAGCTCACGCTGGTGGTGGCCGACGGCGACGGGTCCGAGGCGCGCTACGGGCTCCCTTGGCATGAGCCCGGCGACCTCGCCTGGTCCGGTCTCTCCGAGCCGCGCTATCCCGGCACCCGCAACGTGCTCAACACCCCCACCTACGACTTCCTGGTACCCGTGGTCCCGGCGGGGCACGTGGTGCTGGTGTGGTACGGGTTCCGGGAAACCATGGTCCCGGATGTTGACCGGCTGGTGGAGTACGCGGCCGCCAACGACCTGCTCGACCACACCCTGGTGATGGACGTCACCCGCAGCCGGGGCGGCTCGCTGGGGCCCTACGCGATGCAGCGCCTGCAGCCGCGCCCCTTCAGGACCACGTTCGGCAACCTGCGCCTGAGCGACGTGATCCAGCCCTTCATCGACGACAAGCGGGCCGAAGCCGCCGAGGAGGGCGCGATGGACTCGGGGGTGCCGGAGGTGATCGACGACGGCACCTGGCTGCTCGACTGGCTGGAGACCGACGTGGCGCCGGCCCTGGCGCGCGGCGACGCCTACTCCAACGCGGTACCGTTCAAGAGCGCGCACGCCCCGCGCGACTCGGACGGGATCCTCGAGCCCGGGCCGGTGCACTTCCGCGGGCCAATCGCGATCATCTCGGGGCCGAGCGGCGGGTCCCACCTGGACCAGTTCGTCTCCATCATCTCCGACAACGGGCTCGGGCCGGTGGTCGGGATGCCGCCCGGGGGCTACTCCAACACCTGGGAGTGGGAGGAGACGCTGACCTTCGAGCCCGGCGGACAGCCCGTGGTCGGCTTCATGTGGAACATCGGCCACACGCTGCGGCCCAACGGCGAGGTCCTCGAAGGCAATCCCGTGGAGGTCGACGAGTGGATTCCGCTCACGGCGGACAACGTGGCCGACTACTACGGCCTCCTGCTCGACCGCGCGCTGGAGCTTGCCGGAGCCTGGAACTGACGGGCCCGGAGCCGGGATGCCGGGTCCATCGGGCATGAGTCCACCGCCGGAGCCGAGGGGCCGCCGGTTCGGGCCGGGCGCGCGCATCTTCGCCGGCATGGCGGTGGGGATCGTGGTCGGCGCGCTGCTGGGCGAGCGGGCCGCCGTGCTGCAGCCGGTCGGCGACCTCTTCATCCGCCTCCTGGTGCTCGCCGCGGTACCGCTGGTGTGCTTCAACCTGCTGGCAGGACTGGCGGCCCACTCGGGCGTGGGCGCCTTCGGGCGGCTGGCCGCGAAGATCATGGCCTGGTTCGTTGCGACCGACCTGGTGGCGCTGACGGCGGGGATGGGGGCGATGGCGCTTCTTCGTCCAGGCGCGGGAATGGAGCTGACCACGCCGGTGGACGAGGCCGTGGGGGCGGTTCCGTCGCTCGGGGACATCCTGCTGGACATGATCCCGGTCAACCTGTTCCAGGCCTTCGCGGAAGGGAACATCGTGCAGGTGGTGGTGGCCTCGCTCGCGATCGGCGTGGCCACCCTGATGCTCGGCGGCGGCGCGCGCGCCCGGCTGGAGGCGGCCTACCGCGACCTGGCCGACCTCTTCCGCCGCCTGGTGGACCTGGTGCTGCTGCTGGCGCCGCTGGGGATCGGAGCCCTGATCGCGGTGACCGCCGGACGCTACGGGGCCGAACTGGTCGGCGGGCTGGCGCGCTTCCTTGCGGGGGTGTGGGGCGCCCAGGCGATGATCTTCTGCGGATACATGCTGGTGCTGCGCGTGCTGACCCGGCAGCGTCCCCGGCGCTTCCTGAGCGAGACCGGTGCCCTGTGGGCGACCACGGCGGCGACCTCCTCCAGCCTGGCCTCGCTCTCGGTCGGTCTGGAGAAGGCGGACAGGCTCGGCATGCCGCGGTCGGTCTACGGCTTCACCCTTCCGCTGGGCGCGCAGCTCAACAAGGACGGCACCGCGGTCATGCTCGGGGCGGTGCTGGTCTTCACCGCGCAGGCGGCGGGGGTTGAGTTCGGCCCGGAGGCGCTGCTCGCCATCCTGCCGATCGGGCTCCTGCTCTCGCAGGGATCGGGCGGGATCCCGGGCGGCGGTTTCGTGGTGGCCCTGGTCTACGTGCAGGCATTCAACCTGCCCATCGAGATCGCCGCCATGGTGGGCGGCATATACAGGCTGGTCGACATGGGGAACACGACGTTGAACATCATGGGGGACATGGTCGGGACGGCGCTGGTGGCGGGACGGGGCGCGGGTGCATCGGCGCCCGGGGTCGCTTGTCTCTTCCATTCTTGGGGATTCCTGCTTGATTTGCAGGTCCGGGTCACGGGGATGGCCCGGTGTGCTGGATGCCCGCAGAGGCGAGCGGAGCGAGCCGGAGCGGGCATCCAGCACAGACGGTGGTCGGGCCGTTGGGGTCGCTGGCCGCAAGGGCCGTGCGGGAGTTTGGTCGCCACCGTCTTTCCCACGTCCTGAATGGATACTTGAGCATCGAGGCTCGCACGACAAGCACAGGAAAAGGGAAGAACACATGAGCACCAACCGTCGCACCGTCGGGATCGACATCTCCAAGGACTGGCTCGACGCCTTCGCGGCGCCCGAGGGGAGAGCGTCCCGGTTCTCGAACGACAGGGCCGGCTTCCGGAAGCTGATCGCCTGGATCGGCTCCGGGATCGACCGGATCGCGTACGAACCCTCCGGAGCCTTCCACCGCGACCTCGAGGACACCCTCCTGAAGGCCGGACTCCCCATGTATGCGATCAACCCCTTCCAAGTCCGGTCCTTCGCCCGGTCCCTCGGCCAGCGAGCCAAGACCGATGCCGTGGACGCCCGGATGCTGGCCATCATGGCGTCGGCCATCGAAGATCTGCGCCCGGCTCAGGCGAAGTCCGAGGGGCAGCGCGACCTTGCCGAGCTCCAGCAGATCCGCGACGCGCTGCGCAAGGACCGGACCGCCACCTCCAACCGCGGCAGGCACTTGCGCACTCCCGTGGGCAAGCGGGTCACCAGGCAGAGGCTGAGGCAGATCGAGCGCCAGCTGAAGCTCATCGACGCCGAGATCCGGCAACGGGTGGAGGAGGAGAAGGCGTTGGAGCGCCGGGCCGAGATCCTGACCTCGATCCCGGGCATCTCGGACATCACCGCCGCGGGACTGATCGTCCACTTGCCGGAGCTCGGCACCCTTACCGGCGCCCGCGCCGCCAGCCTCGCCGGACTGGCTCCGGTCACCCGGGAGTCCGGACACTGGAAGGGACGCAGCTTCGTCCAGGGCGGCAGGCGCCGGGTGCGCCAGCTGCTGTACATGCCCGCACTGGCTGCGGTCCAGCACAATCCCGACCTCGGGCGCAAGTACGAAGCGCTCGTGGCTCGGGGCAAGCCGCCCAAGGTCGCCCTGACGGCCGTGATGCGGAAGCTCCTCATCCTCGCCAACGCCCTGGTGCAGCAGGACCGTACTTGGACGGCGCACCCGCCGCGGGAATACTCCTGCCCGGCCTTCCCGACGCCCAGCCCGGCGGGGAGCGTTCACGGATGATCGAGCCGGGCAAGAACAGGCACCGAAGCGGAAGCGTCGCGAGGGGCGCTGCGAGACACGTCGCTCGACGAAAAACGGGCATCCGCTTGACATGGATACTCAGGGGCTCGCGGGCGGCGCCGAGTCGACCGATGCCGCGGGACCGGCCGGATCCGCGGCCACTGCCTCCGGGGCGGGCTCGTGAACCCCGCGGTACGCGCGCTCTTTCCGGGCGCGGGACGCCGGGCGTACTTCGACATCGGTGCGCGCTGCCTGCTCGCGGAACCGGTGCGGGATGCCGCCGCCGCCCACCTCGAGACGCGCATGCACGCGGGAGGCGACAAGGACGAGCTGCGGGCGGTGGTCGAGGAGGCCCGCTCCGACTTCGCCGCCCTGGTCGGGGCCGACCCCGAAGAGATCGCCATCACCAAGAACGTCTCCGACGGGCTCAACCTCTTCGCCGCCAGCCTGCCCTGGCGGGCGGGGGACAACGTGGTTTTCTGCCCCGAACTCGAGCATCCCAACAACATCTACCTGTGGTACAACCTGCGCCGCACGAGGGGGGTGGAGGTGCGCGCGGTGGAGCCGGTGGACGGGGAGGTGCCCGTGGAGGGGATGGTGGCGGCCATGGACGGGCGCACCCGCCTGGTCACGGTGCCGAGCATCTCCTTCGCGCCCGGCTTCACGACCGACATGGCCGCGGTCGCGGCGGCGGCGCGGGGGGTGGGGGCGCTCACCCTGGTCGACGCGGCCCAGTCGGTGGGGGCGGCGGTCACGGACGTGCGCGCGCCGGGGGTGGATGCCCTCGCGGTGGCGACCCAGAAGTGCCTGCTCTCGCTCTACGGGTTCGGATTCCTGTACGTGCGCCGGGAACTGGCCGACGACCTGATCCCGGGTCACGTGGCCCGCTACGGCATCGATCTCAAGGGGGCCCACGAGACCGCCTTCTCCGCCGACGAGCTTCGCTACCGCGCGGGCGCCCTGCGCTTCGATGTCGGCAACTACAACTACCTGGGCGCGGTGGCGGCGCGCGCGGCGCTCCGGCTGATCCGCCGTTGGACGGTCGAGGCCATCGAGGCCCATGTGGGCCGGCTGGCGGGGCGGCTGGCTGCCGGCTTCGTCGAGCTCGGCCTGCCCGTGGTGGGTGGGGCCGCGTCGCCACGCCGGGCGCACATCGTGACGGTCGGCAGGAGCGGCGGCGGCCGGCACTACACGGCAGACGATCCGGCGATGAACGCCCTCCACGAGCACCTGAACGCCGATGGCGTCCGACTGGCGATCCGCAGCGGAGTATTGCGCTTCTCGGTAGGCGTCTACAACGATGACTCGGACGTGGAGCAGGTCCTGGCCAGCGCCCGAGCGTGGCGCCGGCGCCGGTGACGATCGCCCGCGCCGGGTCCGGAAACCTTCGGCGCGGGCGGGGTTAGCAACCGGCAGGCTCCTGTTGCCGTCCTTGCAGGGAAATCCGACGCGGGGAACCCCGGTTCCCGCGCGTGAACCAGCCACGCGGGAAGTCCGAGACCCGCCTTGAGCCGAGTCGTGACACCCATGCGATTCTCCCGCTCCCTGCTCGCTCCGGGCCTCATCCTGGCAGCGGCCCTGCTGGCTGGCGGCTGGTTCCTGCAGCAGGGCATCGCCCAGGATCGAAACGTCTACTTCCAGGCGCGCCTCCTGGAAGAGGTGCTCGACCGGGTGGCGGCGGACTTCGTCGACCCCGTCGAGCTGAATGAGCTCTACGGCACCGCCATCGACGCCGTCATCGACGAGCTCGACGATCCCAACACCGAGTTCCTGAGCGCCTACGAATGGTCCAACCTCCGCATCCGCACGGATGGCGAGTACGCCGGAGTGGGGTTGGAAATCGTGCGCCAGGGGGACTGGATCACGGTGATGAGCGCTCTGCCCGGCACCCCGGGGGAGCGGGCGGGCATTCGCGCGGGTGATCGCATCGTCGAGGTCGAAGGCGAATCCGCCCAGGGCTGGAATCCGGACCGGGCGGTCATGTCGCTGCGCGGGCGGCCGGGCACCGAAGTGGACGTCAGGATCGGGCGTCCGGGGATCGAGGAGCCCATTCCCTTCACGCTGGAGAGGGCCACGGTGCAGATCCTCTCCGTGCCGTTCACCCATCTCTTCGAGGACGGGGTGGGATATGTCCCCCTTCGGGTGTTCAGCGAGAGCGCGCGCGAGGAACTTGAGGGGGCCATCGAGGAGCTGGTGGAGGACGGAGCCACCGGGATGATCCTGGACCTGCGCGGGAATCCCGGCGGCTTGCTGGATCAGGGCGTTGCCCTGGCCGATCTCTTCCTCGGGGAGGAACTCACGGTCGCCGAGACGCGCGGGCGCACGAGGGGCCAGAACTCCGTCCTCCGCACATCGCAGGGCGAATCCTTCCCGGGACTTCCCCTGGTGGTCCTGATCGACGGGCGCAGCGCGAGCGCGTCGGAGATCGTCGCGGGCGCACTTCAGGACCACGATCGGGCCCTGGTGCTGGGGGCGACCTCGTTCGGGAAGGGGCTGGTGCAGACGCTCTACCGGCTGAGCGGAGGCAACATGCTCAAGCTGACCACGGCGCGCTGGTACACGCCGTCGGGACGCTCGATCCAGAAGGACCGGGGGCTCGACGAATCGGCGTTCGACGACGCCGTGCTCACGCTGGCCGGGCAGTGGGTGCAGCGGTCGGACGCCGGGGACCGTCAGCCGTACCGGTCCTTCGGTGGGAGACACCTGCTCGGCGGCGGCGGCATCACCCCGGACCTGCAGGTGCTGCCCGATACCCTGACCGACGCCGAAGAGGGGGCTGTGCTTCGACTGGGGCGGCAGGGACGCGGGTTCAGGGACGCGCTGTTCGAGTTCGCCGTTCTCCATATTCAGGAGCGGCCGGACCTGCCTCCCGGCTCCGCGATCGGGGCGGCCGACTTCGCGCGCTTCCGGCAGCACCTCGCGGCGCAGGGGATTGACGCGGAGGCTGCGGAGCTGGAGCGCGCGGAACGCTATATCCGGTTCCATCTCGAGCGCGAGATCGCCCTCAGGCGGGCGGGTGCGGAAGGTGAATTCCTGCGGCTGATGGAGGCCGATCCCCCGCTGGCGCGCGCCGTCGAGTTGCTGGCCGGCGCGCGATCGCAACAGGACCTGTTCGACCGGGTCGCCGCCGAAGAGTCCCTTGCGACGAGCGCCGGTGCGGCGTCGGACGGCGTGGCCGGAGACGCTTCCCCGGGCACGGGATCCTTCTGAGGGCCCATCCGCCGGCCTTCGACTGCCGGTGGGCCCATCCTGCCATTCCATCGCCCGGAGAAACGATGTTTCTTTTTCGTGCGAGTCGCGGACCGCGCCCGCAGCCTTCGTGAGCCGGGACACGACCGGATCGGCGCGCCGGGGTGCTTCCGGACCCTGTGTCCGGGTGACGCGCAGTGGCGCCGTCGAGTCGGTGCACCGGGTGCACGTGGCGGTTGCCGATGCCCGCGGGCGGCTGATCGGCGGCTGCGGCGACCCGGGGCAGGTCGCGTTCTACCGGTCGGCGGCGAAGCCTTTTCAGGCGCTTCCGCTGGTGGAGGACGGCGTGGTGGAGCGGTTCGGGTTCACGGAAGAGGAACTCGCGCTGTGTTGCGCGTCCCACAACGCCGAACCCGAGCACCTGGCTCTGGCGCAAAGCATGCTGGCAAGGGCCGGGCTGGACGAGGGCGCGCTCGCCTGCGGGCCGCACCCGTCGCTGCGACCGGAACGGGCTCGCGAGTTGTGGGCGCAGGGGGCTCGGCTCGGCGCCGTGCACAACAACTGTTCGGGAAAGCATGCGGGGATGCTCGCCCTGGCGGTGGCGCGGGGATGGCCCCCGGAGGGGTACCTCGAAGCCGGCCATCCCGTGCAGCAGCGCATGCTCGCCGAGATCGCGCGCTGGACGGGGGTGGCCGCATCGGAGCTTGTGACCGGCACCGACGGATGCGGCGTGGTGACCTTCGCGCTGTCGCTGGGGGAGATGGCGGCATCCTTCGCGCGCTTCACGGCGGCGGCGGATGCGGGAGATCCGGCGGCGCGCATCGTAGCCGCGATGACGGGGCATCCGTTCGCGGTGGCGGGAACCGGCCGCGCCTGCACGGCGGTCATGGAGCGGCTGGGTGGCCGGGTGTTCGTCAAGACGGGCGCCGAGGGCGTGTACTGCGGAGGCGTGCGCGGGCGCGGCATGGGCTTCGCCCTCAAGGTGGAGGACGGGGCCCGGCGGGCGAGCGACGTCGCCCTCATCCGGGTGCTGGCGGAGTTGGGCGCCGCGGATGCGGACGATGTCTCCGCCCTCGCCGGGGGCAGAATCGAAGTGTTCAATACGCTGGGGGTGCAGGTGGGACGGATCGAGAGCGCATTCCGGGTCGAGATGAGGCAGTGACCGGCCCGGTTGGAGAAAGGGCGGCGGCCGCGCAGTCGCTTGCTCCGGCCGAGCGTTCGCTGGTGAGGGTGAGCGCCGCGCTGGCCTCGGGAAGGGAGGATGCTCTCCGTTCCGCGCTGGTGGACGCCGCGCGCGCCGCCGGTCCGGTCGAAGTGGAAGAGGCGTTGTTGCAGAGCTACCTGTTCCTCGGCTACCCGGCCGCTCTCCGCGCGCTGGCGCAATGGCGGGAGGTGGAGCCGACGCCGCGCGCGGAGGCGAGCCCCGACGACTGGCCGGGATGGGCGCGGCGGGGCGCGGCGCTGTGCCGGCGCGTCTACTCCACGCGGTACCGCGAGCTGCGCGACAACATCCGGCGCCTGCACCCCGACCTGGAGCGCTGGATGGTTGTGGAAGGCTACGGCAAGGTCCTCGGCCGTCCCGGGCTGGCGCCGCTCGTCCGCGAGTACTGCATCGTGGCCCTGCTGGCCGTGGCCGACGCCGGTCCCCAGCTGTACTCGCACCTCCGCGGCGCCCTCAACCTGGGCGCCCCGGCGGGCGCGCTGGTCGAGACCCTGGAGGTCGCCGGGCCCTTCATGGACGATCCCCGCAGCCGGGCTGCGCGCGCCACATGGCGACGGGTCCTGTCCCGCCGGCGGGAAGGGAGGCGCGGCGGGCGGACCCGCGTGCGGCCGGAGGCGGGCGATGGATGGGAGGGTGGCGGCGGGGATGGCGGAGAGGCCGCACGTCCGGTCGGGATGGAGGGGTAGGGGGTGGGCGAGGGGATCTTCGTCGACCGGGCCGTCATCGAGGTGGCCGCGGGCACCGGCGGGTCGGGAGCCGAGGCATTCCGGCGGGAGAAGGGCATCCCGCGCGGGGG
The DNA here is from genome assembly GCA_965208255.1 of Longimicrobiales bacterium. Taxonomy (GTDB): domain Bacteria; phylum Gemmatimonadota; class Gemmatimonadetes; order Longimicrobiales; family Gaopeijiaceae; genus BD2-11. The sequence continues at coordinate 3,212,307 of OZ242324.1, read as the reverse complement.
GCCGTCCGGGGGGGACGGCGGCCGGGGCGGGGATGTGGTGCTCGTCACGGATGCCCAGCTCTCCACCCTGCTGGACTTCAGCTACCGGCGTCACTACCGGGCGGAGCGGGGGCAGCACGGAGGGGGAAACAACCGCACCGGCCGCAGCGGGGCCGACCGGGTGGTGTCCGTCCCACCGGGCACCACCGTGCGGGACGCCGCCACTTCGGAGTTGATGGCGGAACTGGTCGCGGCCGGCGATCGGGTGGTGGTCGCGCGCGGGGGGCGGGGGGGGCGGGGCAACGCCCGCTTCGCCACCGCGCGCAACCAGGCCCCGACGCGGTGGGAGCCCGGCGAGGAAGGGGAGGCCCGGCGCATCGAGCTGGAACTCAGGCTGATCGCCGACGTCGGCCTGGTGGGCGAGCCCAACGCCGGCAAATCCACCCTGCTGGCAAGCGTCTCGGCGGCGCGGCCCAAGGTGGCGGCGTATCCGTTTACCACGCTTGTCCCGAGCCTGGGCGTGGTGCGCCTCCCCGACTTCCGATCCTTCGTGCTGGCCGACATTCCGGGGATCATCGAGGGGGCGCACGAGGGCAAGGGACTGGGGCTCCGGTTCCTGCGCCACGTCGAGCGAACCCGCACGCTGGTCTATCTGATCCCGGCCGACTCGAGCGACCCGCAGGCGGAATACGGGCGGCTGCGCTCCGAACTGGGGAGCCACTCCCGCGCGCTGGCGGAAAGGGAGCATTGCCTGGTGGTGTCCAAGATGGACGTCCTGGACCCTGTGGCCCCGGCTCCCTGCATCCACGCACCAGACGCCTGGGGACGCTTCACGGTCTCGGCGGTGACCCACCGTGGTCTCGACGAACTCTGCGAAGCACTCTGGCGTCGGACCCGGCGGAGCTGACGGTCGTGCCCGGTCCATCGACGTCCCCCTTGGCGGACGCTCCGCTCGATGTCATGAACGACGAGGTCGTCGCCCGGATTCGCTGGACCCTCCACAAGGGACTCGGCGCGGTGACTCTGCGGCAACTCATCGACAAGTACGGTTCCGCGCGTGCGGCGCTCGGGGTGGACGTCAACAAGCTGCCGGCGAAGGCCCGCTGCGCACGCCGCGGGCGCGAGACCCTGCGCCCACTCCCGGATGTGCTCGCCACCGCGCGGCGCATCGGGGTGTTGGCGACAGGATATGGCCTTCCCGGGTTTCCGGAGCGGCTCGACCACCTGCACGATCCGCCGCCGCTCCTCTTCCTGCGCGGAGATCCCTCCCTGCTGGACGCTCCCGCGGTGGCCGTGGTCGGCTCGCGCAAGGCCACCGAATACGGACGCGGCATGGCGCGCAGCATGGGGGAAGGACTGGCCCGCGCGGGAATAACGGTCGTGAGCGGGCTCGCGCTGGGGATCGACGGCGCCGCGCACCGGGGGGCCCTGGCCGCGCGCGGGAGCACCATCGCGGTGCTGGGGTGCGGGCCCGACCGGGCGCATCCACCCTCCCACCGCCGACTCTTCGAGGACATCCGGAAGCGGGGTCTGGTGATCTCCGAGTTTCTCCCCGGCGAAGCGCCTCTCCCGCATCATTTTCCCCGGCGCAACCGGTTGATCGCCGCTCTATCGAAGGCCGTGGTGGTCGTGGAGGCCGCGAGGAAGAGCGGTGCCCTGATCACGGTCGACCACGCCATGGACATCGGCCGGGACGTGTTCGCGGTTCCGGGAACGGTCGGCCGCGCCCAGAGCGAGGGGGCCCACGCCCTGATCCGCGATGGAGCCGGCCTGGTTACGAACGCCCGCGACGTCCTCCTCGGAAGCGGCCTCGCGGACGCGCAACCGGAAGTGCGCGCACACGACCGGATCCCCTCCGGACTGGACGCCCGCCAACGGGCCATGTGGGACGCGCTGGAGGCCGGGCCCGACCATATCGACATCCTTGCCCGCCGGGCGTCTCTGGACGTCGCGACCGCGTCGGCCACCCTGTCGGTCATGGAGGTTCACGGATGGGTGAGACGGGGTTCCGGGTTGCGCTTCGCCAGATCCCCGACCTGACGGCCATGGACGAAGTCCCTTCGGCTGCCGGCAGCAGGTGCGGGAAGCAACCTCGGGAAGTGCCGTTTCCGGTGGATGGCGCGACATCGTCCATCTACGTGCACGCGCCCTTCTGCGCCCGCCGCTGTTTCTACTGCGATTTCGCCGTGACGGTCGACCGCGAGGGTGGACACGAAACCTGGTCGCAGGCAGTTGCCGCCGAGTGGGACCAGATCCGCCGCGAGGAGCTGTTCACCTTTCCCGACCCGCTCAAGACCCTCTACGTCGGGGGAGGCACGCCCTCCCTCCTCGGCGCCCCCGCGATGGACGGGCTGGCGTCCCTGCTGGGCTCCTGCCTTCTCGGCGACCCCGGACTCGAGTGGACCGCGGAGGCGAATCCGGAGAGCTTCACCCCCGACATCGCCGGAGCTTGGCGAAAAGCGGGGGTGAATCGCGTCAGTCTGGGGGTGCAGAGCTTCCACGAGCCGTCGCTCCGCTGGATGGGACGCCTGCACGGTTCCGCGGGTGCCGGCGAAGCCGTGCGCAACGCCCGGCGGACCGGCTTCGACAATGTGAGCGCAGACCTGATCTTCGGCCTCCCCGGGCACCTGGAGCGCGACTGGCGCGACGACCTCGAACGCGCGCTCGACCTGGGCGTCGAGCACATGAGTCTCTACGGGCTGACCGTGGAGGCGCCGACGCCCCTGGGAAGGGCGGTGGCCGACGGGCGCGAGCGGGTCGCTTCCGGGGAGCGGTACCGGGACGAGTATCTGGAAGCGGTGGAACAGCTGACCGGGGCGGGCTACCTTCACTACGAGGTCAGCAGTTTCGCCCTCCCGGGCCGGACGTCCCGACACAATGAAGTGTACTGGTCGGGCCGTCCCTACCTGGGTCTGGGCAACGGCGCGCACAGCTTTCGCAAGCCCTTGCGCCGCTGGAACCTGCGTGACTGGAAGGAATACAGTACATCGGTCGCGAAGGGGGACTCCGCGATCGCGGGACACGAGGTGCTGGACCAGGCCGCACTGCGCCTGGAGCGGATCTGGCTGGGGCTGCGCGCCCGAGGGGGCGTTCCCCTGGCGACGATTCCCGCGAGGGCCGCCGCCGTGACGGAGCGATGGATTCGCCGGGGCCTGGCCCGGGCTGAAGCCGGCAGATTTCGCCTGACGGTCGAGGGCTGGCTGCTGCTCGATGCCCTTGCCCTCGAGCTGGATGAAGCGGTGACGAATCGAGAGGACATGGAATGACGATGCGGACAGGGGGACTGCGGGAGCGCATCGTCGTTCGGGAAGAGCTGACCACCCGGGAGCGGCGGGTTCTTGAGGCGGTCGTGCGCACCTACGTCGACACGGCCGGCCCGGTCGGCAGCCACTCCGTGAACCGGCGCTGGAAGCTGGGCGTGTCCGCCGCCACCATCCGCAACACCATGGCGGAGCTGGAGTCGAAGGGATACCTGGCCCGGCCGCACACATCCGCCGGGCGGGTCCCAACCGATGTCGCCTACCGTTATTTCGTGGACCGCCTCATCCGCCCCGCGCCCCTCACGGACGCGGAGCGCGACCGCATCGAGGAGGAGCTTGACCCGGATGCCGCCTCCCCGATCGAGCGTCTGGTGCGGCGAACCACTCGCGCCCTCAGCCTGATCAGCCACGAGCTGGGGCTGGGGCTGGTCCCCAGCCTGGACTCGGCGGTACTCGAAAAGATCGAGCTGATCCGGCTCTCCTCGCACAAGGCGCTCATGGTGGCCACGGTGCGCAACGGCCTGGTGCGCACGGTCTACGTCGACCTTCCGCTGGAGATTCCGCGAGACACCTTGGTGACCCTGACGGTCATCCTCAACGAGCGTCTCGCCGGGCTCACCTTCGCGGACCTGAGGGAGTCGCTCCCCGAACGCCTGCGCGATCCGGGTACGGGCAGCGAAGCCGCCACGGAACTGCTGAACATCTTCATGGAGTCGGCGCAGTCGCTGCTGGACTGGCCCGAAACCGGCGCCTCTCCCGTGCTCTTCGGGCAGACCTCGGTCCTCGCCAGCCAGCCGGAGTTCACCAGCGGCCAGCGACTCAAGAGCCTGATCGAACTGACCGAACGCAACCAGCTGATGGAGAGCGTGCTGAGCAACCGCAGTCACGGCGGCGGATTGCGCATCACGATCGGCCGGGAGCACCGGGATGAAGCGCTTTCGGGGTTCACGCTCGTGACCGCCGAGTATCATGTTGGCGGGCTGAAGGGGGTGGTGGGGGTCATCGGCCCCACGCGCATGCCCTACGAAAAGGTCATCAGCCTGGTGGGCTACACTTCTTCACTGGTGAACGACATTCTGCGCTGAGCGCGGGGTCCCAATGGCAGACTATTACGAGACCCTGGGCGTGTCCCGGGGTGCGGACGTGCAGGAGATACGGAAGGCCTACCGCCGTCTGGCGATGCAGCACCACCCCGACCGCAATCAGGGGTCGCGGGATGCAGAGGAGCGCTTCAAGGAGGTCACCCGCGCCTATGAGGTCCTGAGCAGTCCGGAGAAGAAGGAGCTCTACGACCGGTACGGAGAGCAGGGACTCAACCGCGGCCAGGGAGGAGGCGGCTTCGGCGGCTTCGACTTCTCCGACGCGATCGAGATCTTCATGCGGGACTTCGGAAGCGGAGGCGGGTTCGGCGACCTGTTCGGCCGCCAACCGTCGGGGAGCCCGCGAAGCCGGCGGGGGAAGGGTATTCGCCTGCGTCTTTCGCTCACGCTGGGGGAGGTTGCGAGCGGAGTCGACAAGCGGCTCCGGGTAAGCCTGCTCGAGCCCTGCGAAGACTGCGGCGCCACCGGCGCGCGCGGTGCGGGACCGACGCCCTGCACGGGGTGCGGCGGCACCGGCCAGGAACGCATCAGCCAGCGTTCCCCCTTTGGACAATTCGTGAGCGTGCAACCGTGCCGCAGGTGCGGGGGAGAGGGAGAAACCATCCGGGACCCCTGTCCCGCCTGCCGCGGAGAGGGACGGGTGCGCGAGGAATCCACCATCACCGTGGAGGTGCCCGCGGGTGTCTCCTCGGAGAACTATATCACCCTGCGGGGCCAGGGGAACGCCGGGCCGCGCGGAGGGCCGCGCGGTGACATCACCGTCCTGATCGCCGTCGAGGACCATCCGGACTTCAAGCGGGAGGGCAACGACCTCGTCCATGAGCTTCATGTGACCTTCACCCAGGCCGCCCTGGGCGATCGCGTTGATGTGCCGACCGTCGGGGGAAGCGCGCCCCTTTCGGTGCCCGCCGGGATCCAGGGTGGCCAGGTGCTGCGCATGCGCGGTCTGGGCCTGCCCGATCTGGAAGGGGGCATGAAAGGCGACCAGCTGGTGCGGGTGGTGGTCTGGACCCCCGAAGATCCCGACCGGCAGCAGCGGGAAGCGCTGGAAAGGCTGCGAGAGGTGGAGGACCCGGTTCCGGAGCATGCGGGGCGAGGCAGGAGGGGGTTCTGGGCCCGCGTGAAGGAAGCCTTCGTCCCGTAGCAGATCCCCTCCGCCTTTCCATGATTCCGGATCGCTGGCTTGGCGTCGTCGCCGGCGCACCCGACTCCGGGGCGGCCGGCCTGCTGGCCGCTGAACTCGTGCGCAGGGGAGCGCGGGCGGTGGTGGAGCAGGCGGACGGGACGCTGGTCACCCACTTCCCGCCCCCTGTCGACGTCCCGGCGTTTCTCGTCGCCCTCGGCAGCGACCTGAACCAGGCAGCGGGCCACGCCGTCGACCTGCGCTGGCACTGGCAGCCGCACGAGGAATGGGCGCAGACCTGGAGGCGAGGGCTGAGGCCCACGCGGGTCAGCCGCCGGATCACGGTCGCGCCGACCTGGGACGTCCCGCGCAAGCCGGATGGAGGCGTGCTGATCATCCTCGATCCCGGCGTGGCGTTCGGCACCGCCCGGCACGCATCGACCCGGTGCGCCCTGCGGCTGCTCGACACCGCGGTGCGTCCCGGGGCTGTCATCGCCGACGTGGGGACCGGCTCCGGAATCCTCGCCATCGCGGCGGCCCGGCTCGGCGTCGCGCGCGTGCTGGCGGCGGACAACGATCCCCTCGCGTGCGCAGCGGCCCGCGACAACGTGAGTGCCAACCGGGTCGGTGAAGTGGTCGAAATCCACGAGCGCGACGTGTCGCCCGCATGGCTCATGGAGTGCCGTCTCCTCGACGGCGTGGCCGCGAACATCGAGAGCGGGGTGCTGACGTCCCTTCTGCCCGGATTCGCCGCCGCCCTGGCGCCCGGCGGGTGGCTTCTGGTTTCCGGGCTTCTCGCGGAAGAATCAGGTGACTTCGCCTACGAGGCCGCGTCCTTCGGTTTCCGTCTCCGGGACGACGATGCCGAAGACGGCTGGTGGGCCGGAACCTTCCGTCTCGTTCCCGACCGGGCGGCCGGGTAGGCAAAGCGCACCCCCGCCGCGTTGCGTCGTTGCCGCAGGCGCCGGTGCTCCCGGAACAGCCGGAACCAGCGGTTGACGGCGGACGGCGACTTCACGTCCAAGCTGTGGGCGAGACAGGCCAGTGTATGGTGGTGCCAACGCGCGAGAGGGTCGCCGCGCGCGTACCGGCCATCGTCGACATCGAGGAGCACCACCCACGGGCACGGCGTGAAGTACTGCTCCGCGAGCGCATTCCCGTAGGCCCCGGGGGCCCGGTGCAGGTCGCTGGCGGTCCACGCTCCGCGCATGGGGTCGAGAAGACGGTAGCGGTCGGGGTGGTGGAGCACGGCCTCGACGACTTCTGCCGCCGCGGGTTCCGTCTCGCCCTCCCGCCCGAGCCTGCGCACAAGCGTGTCGAGGCTGGCGGCGATCATGGCGGTCTCGGACATCACCCGGCTGATGCGTTCCGCTATCTGGTCCAACCCGCACCTCCGTCCTTCGAGGAAGTCAACGCGCCGCCGGCAGGCCCGGGGACGGGTCCCACATAGGTTAGGTGGGAAAGGCGGGCTCTCCCATGGCCGAATGGGACGTTTCACGATCATGCCGGCCCGTTTCGCGGTCCTGGGGGCACGCTGCCGGTGGCTGCGGCCGCAACCGGAGCCGCCGGACGCCGGTCTCGCGTTGACCCTCCCGGAAGCCCCGAATACCTTCCTTCTCCGATCCGCGACCAGCCGCCCGCGCCGTACGATAGGGCGGTGCATGAACGTGCCATCCTGATGGAACACGCCTTCGAAGTTCTCGGGCTGCCCGAAGTGCTTGCACGTGTCGCGGCCGCGGCCTCCAGCGATGCGGGACGCGACGCCGTACTCGCTCTCAGGCCCGCGACCCGCCCCGGCGACATCCAGCGCGAACTCGACCGGGTACGTGAAACCGGCCGTCTCGCCGGCGCGGCCCGATCCCTGTCGGAGATTCCGGATGCCCGCGCGGCCCTGCGCCGGCTGCGCGCTCCGGGAGGCGTGCTCTCACCGCCCGAGCTTTATTCGACGGGCGTTCTGCTGCGGTCCGCCCGCGAGCTCGCGGGCGACCTGTCGGCAGCGGATGCGCCGCTTCCCCTGCTGGCTCCGTTGCGCGACCGCCTGCTGATCGACCGCGCCCTGGAGGAGCGCATCCTGCGCACGGTGAGCCGGACCGGCGAGGTGCTCGATACGGCGAGCCCGGAGTTGTCGCGCCTGCGCGCCAGACTGAAGCGAAGTCGCGGCGCAATTGTGGTCCGACTCGAGTCCTACGTGCGCACCCTTCCCGCTGCCTGGATCATCCCCGACGCCTCCGTGACCGTGCGCGAGGGCCGATACGTGATTCCCGTCCGGCGCGCGGGACGGGGCGATGTCGGAGGAGTCGTCCACGGTACATCGTCCACCGGCGCCACACTCTTCATCGAGCCGCCCCTGGCGATCGAACTGATGAACCGGGTGCGGGAGCTGGAGTCGGCCGAGGCGCGCGAGATCGACCGGGTGCTGGCGGAGTGCACCCGCGCGCTCGCCCCGTTGCGCGACCCCTTGGCCGGCAGCCAGGAGGCGCTGATCGAATTCGATTCGCTCGACGCCCGCGCACGCACGGCTCTCGGATGGGCGGGGCACGTCCCGGTCCTGCTGCCCCGGGGGGAACACGCGCTGTGCATCGTTCAGGGACGCCATCCGCTGCTCGCGTTGCGGCAGGACCTGGAGGCCGTCCCCTTCGACCTGCTCCTGGAGCCGGAGGAACGGGTGCTGGTAGTGTCGGGCCCAAACACCGGCGGCAAGAGCGTCTTTCTCAAGTCCGTGGGCCTGATCTGCGTGCTCGCGCAGTGCGGCGTCGTGCCCCCGGTGGGCCCCGGTACCCGGATCCCCGTCTTTCGCCGCTTCTTTGCCGACATCGGAGACGAGCAGTCGGTGGAACGCGACCTCTCCACCTTCGCCGCCCATCTCGCCAACCTGAAGGACATCCTTGCGCGGGCCGACGAAACCGCGCTGGTGCTCATCGACGAGATGGGGACCGGCACCGACCCGGATGAAGGAGCTGCCCTGTCGGTCGCGGTGCTGGAGGCGCTGGAGGAGCGGGGAGCACGGGTGGTGGTCACCTCGCATCTCGGGCAGCTGAAGCAGCTGGATGCGCCCGGAAGCGGGATCGTCAACGGGTCGCTGCATTTCGATCCGGAGCGCACCGAGCCCACCTATCGCTTTCGCAAGGGAAGGCCCGGGCGCAGCTACGGGCTCGCCATCGCGCGCTCGCTCGGGTTCGCCGACTCGCTGATGGATCGAGCCGAGGCTCGTCTCTCGCGAGATGAATTACGCATGGAGCAGCTGCTGGAGGGCCTCGAGCGCCTGGAGGCGGATGCCGCCAGGGCCAGGGCTTCCCTCGCCGCCAGGGAGGCAGAGGTGGAAGGGCGCGCCAGGAAGAACGCCGCGCTCGGCGCCGCGCTCGAAGCTCGCGAGCGCAAGATGGCCGGGGAAGAGCGGGATGCCCGGCGCCGCGCCGGCGCCCAGGCGCGCAGGATCCTGCTCGAGGCCCGCCGCGAGGTCGAGAACGCCATCGCCGAGGTGCGCGCCGGCAGGACCGGCGGGGAAGAGGCCGTCCGCGGCGCGCGCCGGCGGGTCGAGGCCGCCGCCGAACGCCACCGCCACCGCCCCCCCGCCCCCCACCCCCCTACCGCCCCCCCGCCACCCCCCGCGACCCCCCTCCGCCCCGGCGACCCGGTGCGTCTCGCGAGCGGGGGCGCGACCGCCACGGTGGTGGAGATCCGCCCCGGCCGCGCGCTGGTGGAGGCCCGGGGCGGGGTCAGGCTGGAGGTGCCGCTCGGGGGTATCGAACCCGCCCCGGACCCGGCCCGCCCGGAGGCGCGCCCGGCGGGCCGTTCCACCTTTGTGGCCGACCCGCCCCCCCTCGACTCCGACCTGCGCGGGATGCGCGTCGACGAGGCGGCCGCCCGCCTGCGGAGCATTCTCGACCGGGCGGTGGTGGCGGACGTGTCAGATCTGCGACTCATCCACGGGAAGGGCACCGGCGCCCTGCGCGCCATGGTCGCCGAGGTGCTGGAGGATGATCCGCGTGTGCGGGAGTACCGTTCCGGCGGCGTGGGAGAGGGGGGCACGGGCGTGACCGTGGTGACGCTCGCATGATCCCCGACGACCAGGTCGAGCAGGTGCGGGCCCGGTCCGACATCGTCGCCGTGATCGGGGAACACATCCCGCTCAAGAGGGCCGGCAAGGACTACCGCGCGCTCTGTCCCTTTCACGAGGAGAAGACGCCCAGTTTCTACGTGGTGCCCTCCAAGGGCTTCTACAAGTGTTTCGGCTGCGGAGAATCCGGCGATCTCTTTTCCTTCGTCATGAAGCGGATGGGGCTCGATTTCACCGAAGCGGTCAAGTATGCGGGACGCAAGGCGGGGGTTCCGGTGCGCGAAGTGAAGGCGCGCCCGGAATCCCAGGATCCCAACCGGCCCCTGTACGAAGCCAACGCCTTCGCCCGCGAATACTACCGGCAGCAACTCACCGATGAGAAAACCGGCCGGCCCGCGCGCGAATACCTGGAGGGGAGGGGCATCGACGCCGAGACGGCGGAGCGCTTCGGCATCGGCTTCGCGCCGGACGAATGGCACGGCCTGCGCGCCGCCGCCGCGCAGCACGGCATCGACGATGCCACCCTCCTGGACGCGGGCCTGGTGACCACCAGCGAGCGCTCCGAGGGGCCCTACGATCGCTTCCGGAGCCGCATCATCTTCCCCATCGAGGGGCTGACGGGGAAGGTCATCGCCTTTGGGGGGAGGCTCTTCGGGCCGGGGAAGGGCGCCAAGTACCTGAATTCCCCGGAGACCCCGGTCTATCGCAAGGGGGAGGAACTCTACGGGCTCAATCGCGCGCGGCACGAGATCCGGAAGGAGGGTGCGGCGCTGCTCGTGGAGGGCTACACGGACGTCGTTTCCCTGGTGGCGCACGACATTCCCAATGTGGTCGCCGCTCTCGGCACTGCCATGACCTCGGTTCAGGCCCGCCTGCTGGCGCGTTTTGCACCGAAGGCGTTCCTCCTCTACGACAGCGACATGGCCGGCCTCAGGGCCACGTTCCGCGCCGCCGATGTCCTGCTCAACGCGGGCATCCATCCCTCCGTGGTGACGCTGCCCGGCGGCGAGGATCCGGACTCGGTGGCGCGCCGCCAGGGGCGGGAGGCGCTGCTCGGGTACGTGGGGGATGCGGTCGACGTGCTCGACCGGAAGCTGCAGATGCTGGCGAAGCGCGACCGGCTGTCCTCGATCGACGGCATTCGGGACGCGGTGGACCGCCTGCTCCCCACCCTGCGGGCGACTACCGATCCGGCGCTCCGCGACATCTATATCTCCCGGGTGGCGGACCGGACCGGAGTGCGCCGGGGGACGCTGGAAGAGGAGATCGCGCGAGGGCCCGCCCACGCCGCCGCCGGCATCGCCGCCGATCCGCCCACGCGGGTTCGGCGCGTGCGGAAGCCGCTCATGGGCGCCGAGCGCCAGCTCCTGAAGGTGGTGCTGAACGAGCGCCGGCTCATCGACCGCGCCAGCGAGCTGCTAGGCCCGGAGGACTTTGTCGACCCAGCCAACCGCGCCATATTCCGAGCGCTGACCGAGAGCCCGGAACTGGACCGGGCCCCGGAGGGAATGGAGGCGGTTGCCGCCGCTCGCCTTGCGGATCTGCTCGCCGGCAGCGAAGAAGTGGGTCAGGGGACTCGCGTGCTCGATGATTCGGCAGGCAGGATGCGGGGCGCCCCGCTGGCCGAGCGGGCGCGCGAGCTGAGAACCACGATTGCCCGCGAGCTGGACGAGAAGCGGAAGCGGCAACTGGTCGCCGAGCTGGAGGAACTGCAAAGGAGCAAGCGCGAAATCGACGCATCCGACTGGACCTCGGCAGTTCGGCCTCGCAGGGGTCCCGGCGAGCGCACCGTTTCCACTGAGGAGAAACCATAGCCGTGCCGACCTACGCATCGCTGCAGGAGCTACAGAAAATCGACGCCGACATCGAGCGTGCCACCTCCCGTATCGAGGGATTCGGCCCGCTGCTGGAGGAGTTGGAGTCACAGGAGCGCAAACTCGGGGCCAGGATCGAGCGCGCCCGTACCCGGCTGAGGGAGCTGCGGGTCGCGGAGCGCAGGCTCGAGCGCACGGCCGAGGACAAGCGCAATCGGCTGAGGATGCTCCGGGATCGGCTGTTGAAGGTGCACAACCTCCGTCAGGAAGCGGCGGTGCGGGCGGAGATGGATCTTCTGAATCGCTCCGTGGACGGCGACGAACTGGAAGCCCTGACCTATCTGGACCAGATGCGAAAGCTGGAAGAGGAGGCCGAACGGCTGGAGCGGGAGCTGGCGGACGAACGGGAAAAGGCCGGACCCAGAAGGCGCGAGATCGAGCAGGAGCGGGAAGACGCGGAGGGCTCGCTCGCCTCGCTCCGGCTCAGCAGGGAGTCCTGCGCCTCCGGGGTCGGTCGCAGGGAGCTGGAGATGTACGAGGGCCTGCGCTCCAACCGGAAGGGCGCCATCGTGATTCCCATTACGCCGGACGGAGCGTGCGGGCGATGTTTTTCCATGGTTCCCCTGCAGATCCAGGCGGAGGTGGGCGTGGGAGACTCCCTCCGCCGCTGCGAGGCGTGCGGCATCATCTTCGCCCCGCGCGCCGAAGACTAGCCGTCCGCAGGCGCACTCCTCCCCGCATCCCCGGGCCGCTGGCGTGAACGCGCAGAAGCTCGGGACGCTCCCGCCGGCTCCGGCGCCCTGCTGGAGCGTCACGCCCGCGCCGCCCGCGCGCGAGGTCGCAGCCCTCGGCAGGGAGCTCCATCTCCCGCGGGCGATGTGCGTGGTGCTGGCCGTGCGCGGGTTCGGCCAGCCGGCCGCGGCCCGCTCCTGCCTTCGCCCGGCGCTGGAGGCACTGCCGGATCCCGCCCTGCTCGCCGATGCCGTGCCGGCGTGCGAACGGATTCTGCGAGCCGTCGACCGGGGCGAGACCATCCTGGTGCACGGCGACTACGACGTGGACGGCATCGCGGCCGCGGCCCTGTTGACGCGCTGTCTGCGCTCGCTCGGCGGACGGGTGGTGCCCTTCGTGCCGCATCGCCTCCGTGACGGATATGACTTCGGCCCCGCGGGGCTGGAGGCCGCGCGCAAGGCCGGGGCGACCCTCCTGGTCACGGCGGACTCGGGAACGCGCGCCCACGGGGCGGTGGAAGAGGCCCGGCGGGCGTCCATCGACGTCATCGTCACCGATCACCACACCCCCGACCGGACCCTGCCGCGCGCGTTTGCGCTGGTCAACCCGCGCAGGGAGGACTGCGGCTATCCGAACCAGGACCTCTCGGGAACCGGGGTGGTGTTCGAGCTCGCGCGCCTGCTGGGCCGCATGACGGAATCGCCCGCCCTCGGGGCACTCCCGCACGTGGAGCTGGTCGCGCTCGCCACGGTGGCCGACCTTGTGCCGCTCTCGCACCACAACCGCGTCCTGGTGCGCCACGGCCTGGACGTCTTCCCGGAATCGGACAACGTCGGGCTGCGCGCGCTCATGCGGGTCGCGCGGGTGCGCGGGCCGGTCACCCCCGGCCGCATCGGCTTCACTCTGGCGCCCCGCATCAACGCGGCGGGACGAGTGGGCGAATCGCGGCGCGCGCTCGACCTCCTGCTCACCGACGACCCGAACGAGGCCGCGCGCCTGGCGGGTGCGCTGGAGTCGTACAACACCGAGCGCAAGCAGATGGAGGCGCGCGTCCTCGACGAAGCGCTGGCCCGGCTTGCCCCGTCCTACGATCCCCGCCGCGATTACGGCCTGGTGCTGGCGTCGCGCGACTGGCACCCCGGCGTGATCGGCATTGTCGCTTCCCGGGTGGTGGAACGGCTCCACCGGCCGACCATCATGGTGTCGGTCGACGGCGATACCGCCCGCGGCAGCGCCCGCTCCATTCCCGGCTTCGACATCCTGGCCGCCATCACCCGGGGTCGGCGCCATCTCGACCGCTTCGGCGGTCACCGGCAGGCGGCCGGGATGAGCCTCGCGCCCGAGCGCATCGATGCCTTTCGGGCGTCCTTCAACGAGGCGGCGCAGGAGGCGCTGGCGGACCGGAATCTGCGCCCGCGCCTCGTTGCCGACGCGGAGATCCGCCTGGCGGAGGTAACCGAGCCGCTGGTGCGCTACCTGCGCCACATGGGACCTCACGGCATCGGCAACCCGCGGCCCCTCTTCCTGGCGCGCGGGGTCACGGTGGACGGGCGGGTGAGGGTGCTGAAGGGCGCCCACCTCAAGATGCGCCTGCGCGATCGCACGGCGTCGCTCGGGGCGATCGGCTTCGGAATGGCGGACCGCGTCGAGCCCGCGGCGCTCGAGGCGGGACCCGTGGACGCGGTGTTCCGTCTCAAGCTGGACAACTACCGCGGCGTCCCGCTCGTCCAGGCCCAACTCGCGGCCATCGGCCCGGCGCGGCCCCCGGGCGAGCCGCCGGCATGAGGATCATTGCGGGCCGCTGGCGCGGGCGCCGGCTGAAGCCGCTGCGCGGACGCGACGTGCGCCCGACCACCGACCGGGTGCGTGAGGCCTGGATGGCCGCGCTCGGGGTCGACGTGGAAGGCGCCCGGGTCGTGGACCTGTTCGCGGGCTCGGGGGCGCTCGGGCTCGAGGCGCTGAGCCGGGGCGCGAGCCACGTCACCTTCGTGGACCTTGCCCGCGGCGCGTTGCGGGTCCTGCGGGCGAACATCGAGCTCCTGGGGGTGGAGGCCGAGACGCGCGTGGTGCGCGCCGACGCCCTGCGCTACGCGCAACGCATGCGGCGGGACGAGATCGACCTGGCGCTGGCCGATCCCCCTTATGATCGCGGTCTGGCGGGTCGTCTGCTGGACCACTACTGGGAGCGGCCGTTTGCGGGAGCCCTCTGGGTGGAGCATCGTTCCCGGGAGGAGCTGACGGGTTGTCCCGGCCTTCGGCTGCGGCAACGTGTGTACGGAGACACCACGCTGACCATTGCGGAGGCGGACGCATGAGCGCTGCCAGGAATCTGGTCGCCATCTATCCGGGGTCCTTCGATCCCGTCACGCTGGGACACGAGGACATCGTCCGGCGCACGCTGTGCGTCGCCGACCGGGTCATCGTCGCGGTGGCGCATACCTCCACCCAGTCGAAGCGCCAGTTGTTCAGCGTCGAGGAGCGCGTGCGCCTCCTGGAGGAAGTGTTTCGGGAGGATGAGCGCGTGGAGTGCACTTCCTTCGCGGGCCTGCTGGTGGACTTCGTCCGCGCCCGCGGGGCGCGCTTCATGATTCGCGGCCTGCGGGCCGTGTCGGACTTCGAGTACGAACTCCAGATGGCTCAGATGAATCGCCAGCTGTGGCCCGCCGCCGAGACCCTCTTTCTCATGCCGGACGTGTCCTACGCGTTCCTTTCCTCTTCCCTCGTTCGCGAAGTTGCTGTCCTGGGCGGGGACGTCTCCAGGTTCGTCTCCCCTCTGGTGGCCCGCCGGATTCGCGCGCAGCTCCGGGAACAGCGGGGCGCGGACGGATGATGGCGCCGCCGTCCGGCGCAGCGCGGCTTGCCTGCCGTAGCGGCATCCTAGTAAACTGCCCCGCACTTCGCCCGACCTTCCACACCGTCGGCCGACCCAGCGCGGATTCCATCAGAAAAACGCGGAGCCCGGCATGCCCTTCATCGTAGAACAATCCGGTCCGATCACCGTCGTCAGCGTGACCGGCCACCTGATCGTGGCAAACCGTCAGGAACTCAAACACGTCGTGCTCGAGCGGCTGCGCGCGGGAGACCAGGAGTTCCTCATCGACTTTGCCGAGACCGGCTACATCGACTCTTCCGGGCTGGGGGTCCTGGTGTCCCTGTCCAAGAAGGTCCGGGAGCAGGGTGGGGAGCTCCGGCTCGCCGCACTCAACGAAGACCTGCGCACCCTCTTCCAGCTCACCAAACTGGACACGCTGTTCACAATCGTGGATTCCCGCGAAGACGGTCTTCAGGACGGCTGAGTTTCGTCCGGGGACTGAGCTCCAGCGCGAGCGGCGGCGGATGGATCCGGACCTGATCTTTCACCTGCCGAGCGATGTCCTCCACATCGAAGACGCGGTCGAGAAGGTGATCGAGCGCTGTCATCGCGCCATCGAACTGGAGCGAAGAGCCAGCCGCGCGCGCATGAATCTTCGCGTAGCGCTTACGGAAGCGCTCTCCAACGCGATGCTCTACGGCAACGGCGCCGATCGGTCCAAGCGCGTCCGGGTGGAGCTGACGATCACGGCGAAGGCCATCATCACCAGGGTGACGGATGAAGGTCCGGGCTTCGACTACGGGCACGTCCCGGATCCGACCACTCCCGAGAGTCTCCCGAAGCCCGACGGACGCGGGATCTTCCTGATGCGGAAACTGCTGGACGAGGTCTCCTTCAACGAGCGGGGAAATGCCGTCACCCTGCTGCTGAGACGCGATCCGGTACGACGCGAATGAGCCAGTCCGGCGCTCCGCGGCTGCCGCGGCCGGCCCGCGCGATGCTGGACGAGTTTGCCCGCAGCTTCCCCTGGCGGCTGAGCGTCCACGATCTGGACTCCGGCCGCTCGGTGTATCCGGAGGAGACGGATCACCCGCCCGCGGAGCAGGCCGAGGCCCTGACCCGCCGACTGAGCACGCGCGAGGGCCGCAACCTCGAGCTGACGGCCCGCCCGGCGGATTTCTCCCTGGCTCCGGCCGCCGACCTCCTCTGCTCGCAGCTCGTCCGGGTCCTTGACGCCGAACAGGAGATCAGCTTCCTCGGCGGCGAGTTGTCGGCGCGCTACGAGGAAATCAACCTGCTCTACTCGATCAGCGAGATCCTGGGCTCGATCCTGGAGCTGGGAGAAGCCGCGCGCATCATCCTCAACGAGGTATGTGATGTCCTGGGCGCCCGCCGGGGCTCGCTGTGGGTCTACGACGTCGACGACGGGCTCCTGCACCAGGTTGCCGCCGAAGGCATCGCCGGGCTGGACGGGCCGCTCGATCCCGCCGGCGACATGCTCACCGCGCGCGTATTCCGCGAGCGGGAGGCGATCATCAGCACCGGCGCCGATGGCAGCCACTCCGCGGTCGCTCCCAACCTGCGCTCCGAATCGGCCCTTTCGGTGCCCATCCAGTACGCGCCGCAGGCGGGGCAGGCGCGCACGGTTGGCGTCGTCAACCTGTTCGGGCGCAGGGGCCGCGGCACCTTCTCGGCCGGAGACCGCAAGCTGCTGACCGCCATCGCCAGCCAGATCGGCGCGGCGCTCGAGAACCATCGACTCTTCCGCGAGAGCCGCGCGCGGGACCGGATGGCGCACGAGATGGAGCTGGCCCACAATCTGCAGATGCGGCTGCTTCAGCCGGTCGATCAGCTGGGGTTGAGCCAGGTGGCGGCGCGCGTTGAGCCGGCAGAGCAGGTGGGGGGCGATTTCTACCACTTCATCAAGCTTTCCGGGGGCAGGCTCGGCGTCATGATCGGCGATGTGTCGAGTCACGGCTTCCCCGCCGCCCTCATCATGGCGCTCGCCCTCTCCGCCGCTTCCATTTTCGCGGGCGAAATCGAGAGCCCGGCCGAGGTGCTCCGCCACGTGGACGACGCGCTCCGTGACGAGCTCGAGACCACCGAGATGTACCTGACTCTGTTCTGCGCCGTGCTGGACCCGGCTGCGGGCAGGCTGGTGTACTCCAATGCGGGTCACCCCCACGCGTTCATCTTCCGGCGGGGCGAAAAGGAGCGGCGGCTGATGGCCACCGACCCGCCGGTGGGGATTGCGGGTCCGGGATCGTATTCCGAGGACAGCGTCACCTGGATGGCCGGGGAGGATCTCCTGTTCCTGTTTACCGACGGCCTCTCGGACCTGCTGGCGACCAGCGGTTCGCGCAGTGGAGAAGCGGCCGTGCTCGCGGAAGCGAGAAAGCAAGTTGAACGGGGTCCGGCGGCTCTCGTGGACGCGCTCTTCAGCCTCGCCGCCGAACCGACGCGCGCGATCCCGGCTGACGACCGCACCGCCATTGCGCTGAGGCTCTGAGGCGTGCGGCCGAAGCGGTCCCTCGGCCAGAACTTTCTGGTGGACCCCAATCTTCAACGGGCCATCGTCAGGGCGCTCGATGTCCAGGCCACCGACGAGGTCCTGGAAATCGGGCCCGGGACCGGCGCGCTCACCCGTCATCTGCTGGGGTTGCCGCGGCGGCTGGTGCTTGTGGAGCTGGACCGGGAGCTGGTCGCGCGCCTCGGCGAGGAAGTGGGCGGGCGTCCCGACGTCACCCTGGTGCACGGAGACATCCTCGACACCGACATCGCGGAGTTGGCTGACGACATCTCCGCCCTCAAGGTGATCGGCAACATTCCCTACAACCGCACTTCGCCGATCGTCTTTCGGCTTCTCGAGCGCCCGCGGCCGGCCGAGATCGTGATAATGGTGCAGAAGGAAGTCGGTGCGCGCATGCTGGCGCCCCCGGGCTCGCGTACCTACGGGGCGCTGTCGGTGGGGGTCCGGATGGTGGCGCGGGTGGAGCGTCTTCTGCGTGTGCGGCGCACGGCGTTTCGCCCGGTCCCGCGGGTCGACTCGGTCGTGGTGCGCATTCGGCCCTTCCATCCTCCCCGGACCTCCGAGGCGCGGGAAAAGACCGTGCGCGTCCTGACCCGTGCGGCGTTTCAGCGCCGGCGCAAGCAGTTTCAGCGCATCCTCCGGGACGAGCCGGCCTACCGGCTGGATCGCCCGGCGGTGGCGGAGGTGGAGGCGCGCAGCGGCCTCGATCTGAGGCTTCGCCCCGAAGCCTTCGCGCCCGGCGACTTCGTTCGCCTGGCCGAGGTGGTGGAGCGTGTCGCGACATGAGCGCGCGCCGGCAGTCATGGGTCGAGATGGTCGCGCAATTGCTCCGGGATGGACCGCTTCAGCCCGGCGAACTCGCCCGGCGCGCGACCGAGCTGCGAGCGTTCGACGAAGAGTCGCCCGAGCTGCTTGCGTCGTTCCTGGGTCCCGATCCCCGGTTCCGCCTGGACCGCGAGGGACGCTGGCGCCTGATCCGGGGGCTGGCCGGGGCAAATTCATCGCTCGCCTTTCTGGACTATGCCGTGGTGGATGTGGAAACGTCCGGAGGTGCCTACAAGGCCGGGCACCGCATCATCGAGCTGGCCATCGTGGAGCTTCGCGAAGGGGTTGTCACCCGGGAGTTCCAGAGTCTGGTCAACCCGGAACGGGGCATCGTGCCGTCCGTAACCCGTCTGACCGGGATCAGCGAGGCCCGGGTCGCCACCGCGCCGCGCTTCGCAGACATTGCCGGCGAGGTCCGGAACCGGATCGAGCAGCGTGTCTTCGTGGCCCACAATGTCGATCACGACTGGGCCTTCGTCGGCGGACAGCTGCGGGAGGCGCTCGGGGAGGCGCCGTGCGTGCAGATGCTCTGCACCGAGCAGCTGTCCCGCCGACTGCTGGCGTCCCAGCGGCGGCATCACTTGGACGCCCTGTGCGGCCGCTTCGGCGTCGAGGTGCACGGACGTCACCGCGCCCTGGGAGACGCGCGCGCGGCGGCCGGGATCCTGAGGTGCCTCCTGGAGGAGGCGGAACGGCGGGGGGTCCGCGACCTTCGGGCGCTGCAACGGCGTCTCGCCAGGCCGGCAGGGCGTGACCCGGTCGACCGAATGGATTAAATTGAGGAGTTGCCTTCCCGCACGAAGGGGCTGCCCCGGCGGCTCCGTGAAGCGACTGCCTCCGGCGCTTGCTGCCGGCCGATGATTTGTCACGGGATCGGACGGACCTCCGACCGAGGCCCGGATGGAACACACATGAAAAACGAATCCCGAGCTCCCGTCATCCTCGGATCCGCCCGCACCCCCATCGGGCGCTTCCTGGGCGGTCTCTCCCCGCTTCCCGGCCCCGCGCTCGGCGCTGTCGCGGTGCGCGCGGCGGTGGAGCGCTCCGGCATCGATCCGTCCGCCATCGACGAAGTGGTCATGGGCAATGTGGTTTCGGCCGGAGAGGGACAGGCGCCCGCCCGGCAGGCGGCGGTGAACGCGGGCCTCCCCGCGACCATCCCCTCCGTGACCGTGAACAAGGTGTGCGGCTCCGGCCTGAAGGCGGTGATGCTGGCGGCGCAGGCGATCAGGGCGGGCGACGCGCGCGCCGTCGTCGCCGGCGGCTTCGAATCGATGTCCAACGTGCCCTACTACCTGCGCGGACACCGCGGGGGCGTGAAGTTCGGAGATCAGGAGGTGCGCGACGGCCTCATCCACGACGGCCTCTGGTGCTCCTTCGAGGGCCGCCACATGGGCGGTTATGCGGAATACACCGCGACCCGGGCGGACATCACGCGCGAGAGGGCCGACGCGTTCGCCCTGGCGTCGCACCGCAAGGCGCTGGACGCGATCGACGGAGGGCGCTTTCGGTCCGAGATCGTGCCCGTCGAGGCGCCGGCGCGCCGGGGCGCGACCCTGGTCGACACGGACGAAGGACCCCGGCGCGACACCTCGCTGGAGGCGCTGGCGCGGCTGCGTCCCGCCTTCTCCCACGACGCTCCCGAAGAGGTGGACGACCTGGTGGTCACCGCCGGAAACGCCCCCGGGCTGAACGACGGCGGCGCCGCCCTGGTGGTCGCGTCCATGGAATTCGCCCGGGCGCACGGCCTGTCCGTGGCCGCACGCGTTACAGGCTACGCGTCAGCGGGTACCGAGCCGCGCGACCTCTTTTTCGCCCCCATCTTCGCCGTGCGCAGGGTGATGGAAGCGGACGGCAAGTTCGTGGACGACTACGACCTGGTGGAGATCAACGAAGCCTTTGCGGTGCAGACGCTCGCGGACATCGACGCGCTGGATCTGGATGCGGCACGGGTGAACGTGAACGGCGGCGCGGTCGCGCTGGGGCACCCCATCGGCGCCTCGGGGGCCCGCATACTGGTCACGCTCGTCCATGCGATGGAGGACCGGGACGCGGCGACCGGACTCGCCACGCTCTGCCTCGGGGGCGGCAACGCGGTCGCGCTCGCGGTGGAGCGCGCGTGACGGTTTCGGGCACCGGGTGCGGGAGGGTCGGCCCGCCAGCAGTCCGACCTGCGCGGCGACCGGGGACGGCACGGAACCTGCTGAGAACATGAACCACGGGAGGACAGGATGCGGACTGGAGAGTTGAGCCCGAGACAGGGGATTCTGGTGCGGATGGCGTCGGTTGCCACGGGTCGGCGGACGCTGACCGCGGCGCTCTTCGTTCTGCTCACCACCGCGGCCGCCTACGCCGCGGTGCCGGTGCCCTGGGCTCCGGTCCCGATGACGCTGCAGCCGCTGTTCGTGCTGTTGTCGGGGTTGGTCCTGGGGCCCTCGGCCGGAGCGGCGAGCATGGCCGCCTACGTGCTTCTCGGGGTGGGCGGCGTACCCGTGTTCGCCGCGATTCCGGCGGGCCCGGCGGCGCTCGCCGGCCCGACGGGCGGCTTCATCCTCGCCTTTCCGCTGGCCGCCGGCGTGTGCGGGTGGCTGGCCGGTCCCGGGGACGCGGGCGCCCCGCGCATCCTGTTGTCGCTGGTGGCGGGGCTTCTCGCCATCTACCTGGCGGGCGCGGCCCAGTTGGCCCTGCTCACTGGCACCGCTCCGATGGCGGTGTTCCGCAACGCCGTACTGCCCTTTGCGTTCGGCGACGCGATCGAACTGCTGGTGGCCATGGTGATCGCGCTCCGGCTGCGGGCGGCTCCCGAACGGACGTAACAGCCGGAGTACCTTCGTGGCCGAAAGGAGGCCCATGCGACGCATCGCCGTGATCGGATCCGGGACGATGGGCAACGGCATCGCCCACGTCGCGGCGCTCTCCGGGCTCGAAGTGGCCCTCTACGACATTGCCGAGGATGAGCTGGCGCGGGGAACCGCGGGCATCCGACGCAACATGGATCGCCAGCTCCGGTCCGGCCGTCTCCAGGAAGACGACAAGGTTGCCGCCCTGGCCCGAATCGAGGCGACCAGCGATCTCGCACAGGCCGTCTCCGGGGTGGAGCTGGCCGTTGAGGCGGTTCCCGAGGACGCCTCGCTCAAGTATCCCCTCTTCTCCGAGCTCGACAGGCTCGCTCCGCCCGGCGCGATCCTGGCCTCGAACACCTCGTCGATCTCCATCACCGCGATGGGCGCGCGCACGGCCCGCCCCGACCGCGTCATCGGCATGCATTTCATGAACCCGGTGCCGGTCATGCGACTCGTGGAGGTGGTGCGCGGGCTCAGGACCAGCGATGCGACCGTCCGCGCGGTGCTGGAGCTGGCGGCCCGGATGGGCAAGACGCCGGTGGAGGTCAACGACTTCCCGGGCTTCGTCTCGAACCGCATCCTGATGCCGATGATCAACGAGGCCATCTTCGCCCTCATGGAAGGCGTGGCCGAGGCGGAGGCGATCGACGCGGTCATGACCATGGGGATGAATCACCCCATGGGGCCGCTCGCGCTGGCGGATCTGATCGGGCTCGACACCTGCCTCGGCATCCTCGAGGTCCTGCACCGGGAGCTGGGCGACGACCGCTACCGCCCCGCGCCGCTGCTGCGCACGTACGTGGCGGCCGGCTGGCTGGGGCGTAAGAGCGGGCGCGGATTCTACGTCCATGAGTAGCGTTCCGGTGCCGCGCACGCCGGCTCGCGGCGATGTCCCCGGCGCCGCCGGTCATTCGCCCCCGCCCGCGGAGGCCCCGTGATGCGCGGTGATCCATGACCCCGGAGGAGCGATCCATCCGGGAGATGATCCGGGAGTTCGCGGAAGGTGAAATCCGCCCGCGCTCCGCGGCCTGGGACGAGCACCGCCGGGTGGACGGGGATGTCGTCGGGATGCTCGCTGAATTCGGTTTGCTGGGGATGCGCATTCCGGAGGAATTCGGCGGCCTCGGGCTCGACCTCCGGACGTACCTGGCTGCCACGGAGGAACTGGCCAGGGGAGACGCGAGCCTCGCGTTGTCGGTGTCGATGCAGAACGGGCCGGTCACGAGCCTGGTGCTGGAGCACGCTTCGGATGACCTGCAACGGGAGATTCTGCCCGGCATCGCCTCCGGTGAGCGTCTGGTCGCGTTCGCCCTCGGGGAGCTCGGAGTTGATGGCGCCGTGGACGCCGGCGACGCCACGGCGACCCCGGTTGGCGACGGCTGGCGGCTCGACGGACGCAAGCGCTGGGTCGTGGACGGCGACAGCGCCGGGGCCGCCGTGGTTTTCGCCCGCGTCGGCCCGGAAGCCGGGGGAGAGGGCCGCGCGGGCGCCTTCCTGGTGGACACCGCCGCACCCGGATACCGCGCCGTACACCGCCGGGAGACCCTGGGCCTGTGCGCGGCCGAGATCGTCGACATCGAACTGGAGGGCGTACCAGTGCCCGCCGGCCGGGTGATCGGGCGCCCGCGGCGTGGGCGCGAGTACGCCGCGCGGGCGCTACCGGTTGCCCGGCTGGGCGGCGCGGCGGTCGCCCTGGGCATCGCGCAGGCGGCCTTCGAACACGCCGCCCGGTACTCCCGCGAGCGCGAGCAGTTCGGGCGCGCGCTCACGGCGTTCGGAGCCATCCGGCACAAGCTCGCCGGAATGGCGACCCGGGTCGCGGCGGCGCGCGCCCTGGTGCGCGAGACCGCCGCTGCTCTCGAAGCCGGGGGCGCCGGGGCGGGAGTCGGCATGGCCTCGTGGAGCGACCGCCCCGGCCTCGCGGCGACGCCCGACATGGCCAGGTGGGCGGCGAGCCACGCAGCCGTATCGGTGGCACGCGAAGCCGTTCAGATTTTCGGGGGGTACGGATACATGCGCGACTATCCCGTCGAGAAGCTGATGCGCGACGCCAGCGGGATGGGAATCTGCGAGGCCACCGGCGAAGTATTGCGCCTCATTGCGGCGCGCGGGTTTGAGGCCACGGTCCCGACCGGGTGACCGGCGCTGGCGCCCGGTGCGGGATCGCCCGCAAGGAAAAACGAGGAATCGACCATGCATATATTCGAGGAGTTGGCGGCCCACCGCCACGATCAACTGGCATTCTGGTCAGAGCCCGAGTCCGGCTACCGAGGCATCATTGCCATCCACGACACGACGCTCGGCCCGGCTCTGGGAGGAACCCGTTTCTGGAGGTACGCCAGCGAGCGCGAGGCCCTGGTCGACGCTTTGCGTCTCTCGCGCGGCATGACGTACAAGGCGGCCATCGCCGGCCTTAATCTGGGCGGGGGCAAATCGGTCATCCTGGCGGACGAGCGCACCCGTGACCGCGAGCGGCTCTTCCGGGCCCACGGGCGTGCCGTTGAGTCGCTGGGGGGGCGCTACATCACGGCCGAGGATGTCGGCACTTCCGTGGAGGACATGGAGTTCGTGCGCGCGGAAACCCGTTGGGTGGTCGGGGTTCGCGGAGGTTCCGGGGATCCCTCTCCCGCCACCGCCCACGGCGTCTATCAGGGGATCAGGGCGTGCGCGCGGGAGCGCTACGGCGATGCTTCCCTGGAGGGCGCGCATGTCACCGTCCAGGGCGTGGGGCACGTCGGCTACCATCTGTG
Source organism: Longimicrobiales bacterium (assembly GCA_965208255.1). Taxonomy (GTDB): domain Bacteria; phylum Gemmatimonadota; class Gemmatimonadetes; order Longimicrobiales; family Gaopeijiaceae; genus BD2-11. The sequence continues at coordinate 3,188,482 of OZ242324.1, read as the reverse complement.
CTCCGAACTCGCTGCCGAAGGCGCCCGCATCACGGTCGCCGACATCAACCCCGCATCCGTCCGGCGCGTGGTGGACGAGTTCGCGGCCACCGCCGTCGCCCCGGACGAAGTCTACGACGTGCCCGCGGACATCTTCGCCCCCTGCGCACTGGGCGGGGTGGTCAATGACCGGACGGTCGGCCGCCTGCGCGTGGACATTGTGGCGGGCTCGGCCAATAATCAGTTGGCCGAGCCGCGACATGGCAACGCCCTGCAGGAGAGGGACATTCTGTTCGCCCCGGACTACGTGATCAACGCGGGAGGGCTCATAAACGTGTACGGCGAGCTTCATGGCTGGTCCGCCGAACGCACCCGCAGGAAGGCGGCCGCGATCTACGACGTTCTGCTGGACGTCTTTCGTCGAGCGCGTGAAGACGGCATCACCGCCGCCGAGGCCTCGAACCGCGTCGCCCTCCAGAAGCTGGCGGATGCCCGCCGCCCCGGAAGCGCCGAGCACGGCTCCCACGCGCGGCGCGCGGTTTCCATGAGCACCTGAGCCAGGCGAGAACGTGTCCCCGGATTCCCTGCGCCGTTTCGACCCCGAGATCCACGAGGCCGTCCAGGCGGAAGAGTCGCGCCAGCTGGATCAGCTGGAGATGATCGCCAGCGAGAACTTCGCGTCCCGGGCCGTTCTGGAAGCAACGGGCTCGGTGCTGACCAACAAGTACGCGGAAGGGCTCCCCGGACGCCGCTACTACGGAGGCTGCGAGCACGTCGATGTCGTAGAGACCCTGGCCCGCGAACGCGCCTGCGAACTCTTCGGGGCCGACCACGCCAACGTTCAGCCGCATTCCGGCGCTCAGGCCAACCTGGCCGCCTTTCTCGCCTTCCTTCAGCCGGGAGACCGCTTTCTGGGCATGCAGCTCAGCCACGGCGGCCATCTCACGCACGGATCCCGGGTCAACGTCAGCGGCAAATGGTTCCGGGTGTCGTCGTACGGCGTGCGCGAGTCGGACGGGCTCATCGACTACGACCTCGTGCGCGACCAGGCGCGTTCGGAACGCCCGCAACTGATCGTCGCGGGGGCCAGCGCCTACCCGCGCACCCTCGATTTCGCCGCGTTCGGGGAAATCGCGCGCGAAGTGGACGCCATCCTCATGGTGGACATGGCCCATATCGCGGGCCTGGTCGCGACCGGCGTGCATCCCAGTCCGATCCCGCACGCGCACGTCGTGACCACCACGACGCACAAGACCCTGCGCGGACCGCGCGGCGGTCTCATCCTGTCGCCGGCAGACAACGCGCGCGCCGTCGACCGGGCGGTCTTCCCGGGTTCCCAGGGGGGCCCCATGATGCACGTCATCGCGGCCAAGGCGGTGGCGTTCCGCGAGGCGCTTGCTCCGGAGTTCGCCCTGTACACGCGGCAGGTGGTGGCGAACGCGCGTGCCCTCGGGGCCGAGTTGATGGAACGCGGGTTCCGTCTGGTGAGCGGCGGCACCGATACCCACCTGATCCTGGTCGACTTCGGACAGGCCGGCATTTCGGGGGCGCAGGCGGAGGAGGCTCTCGCGCGCGTGGACATCACCGTCAACAAGAACACCGTGCCCGGCGAGTACCGGTCGCCGCTGGTCACGTCCGGAATCCGGCTCGGGACTTCCGCGCTCACCAGCCGCGGCATGGGCATCCGCGAGATGCGCCTCATCGCGGACTGGATGGCTCGGGTTCTGCTCAGTCCCGATGATGAGGAAGTGCTACGGGAGGTGCGCGGGGAAGTGCGCGAGATGAGTGCGACATTCCCGATGCGGGCGGAGACTGCTCCGGTCGGCTGACTTCGCCAGTTATTGGGGACAGGCTCGCAATACCATGTCCCGCAACGGGAAACGGCTCGTCGCCCCCCAATGTACGGGTCTGGCGCTTCCCGGGAAATCGCTTCAGATTTCTCTCATGAACGACCCGCAGATTGCCGAGGACATCCTGGTCCAGCTCCATGGGCGCAACCGGCGCTTCCATGTCAAGGCATATCTGTTCGTGCTCTCCGCGCTGCAGTCGGTCTCGGACTCGCTCGAAAAGCGGCGCCATATCTCCGGCACGGAGCTTGCGCAAGGGGTAAGGTGTCTCGCGCTCGAGCAATACGGCCCGATGGCGCGCACGGTTCTGGAACACTGGGGCGTCCACGCCACCGAGGACCTGGGCAGGATCGTCTTCGACCTGGTCGACTGCGGAATCCTCCTGAAGCAGGATGGAGATTCTCCAGAAGATTTCAGGGGCGTGTACGATTTCGAGGACGCGTTCGAGCACAACTACCCGTGGGGCAGGGCATAGCCCCACCTGAAACTGAATCATTCAACAGGTTTCGTGTATTCGAGACCTTCCGAGAGGGGACATGTCAGAAGAGCGCGGCTTTCCTTCCTGTCTCAAGTGCAATGCGGGGCTCTTGCTCCCCATGTCCGACTACGGACGCGAGGGCGCCTCGATTCGATACAAGGCGTGGGTCTGTTCCAATCCCGACTGTGGCTTCAACATCAGAATCGACAACGGCGAGATCACCTTCGGCCGCAGCATCGGTCAGAGCTACAAGTAGTTTTCGCTCCTCTTGTCGATGGCGCCACGCGTGACCGGGAACCGCGGCGCTCCCTCCAGAAGCCGTCGCGGTCGTTGGAGGATCCTCTTCGGCGATCCTGAAGTCCACGCTCCCACCGGCGCCGAAGCCGCATCCTTCGACCACTTCGCCATCGACCGGCTCGGTGTTCCCGCCCGGACCCTGATCGAGAACGCGGGGCGGTCGGCCGCCCTGGTGCTCGAGCGCGTCTTTCCGGAGGGACCGGTCGTCGTGTTCGCGGGGTCGGGCAACAATGGAGGCGACGGCCTCGCTCTCTCCCGCGCGCTGGTGGGGTGGGGCCGCCCGGTCACCGTCGTCCAGGCTTCGTCGCGTCCCCCCGACGCCCGCCTGCTGCACCAGTGGCCGCTGCCCCTGCTGGACGCGACCGCCGAGGACGCGCGACCCGAAATCGAGCGCGCGACCGCCAACGCCGGCGTGCTTGTGGACGCGGTGCTCGGCACCGGGATTTCCGGGGCTCCGCGTGCCGCCCAGGCGCGCTTGCTGGAGGGCATGAACCAGTCCGAGAGGCCGCTGGTGTCCCTCGACATTCCGTCCGGTGTGGACGCCGATACCGGCGCCGTCCCCGGAACGGCCGCCCGGGCCGCCCTGACGGTTGCCTTCGGCTGGCCCAAGCTGGGCTCTCTGCTTCAGCCGGGGCGCGCACACGCGGGGCGCCTGGTGGCGGTGGAGATCGGATTCCCGCCCGTCCCGGCCGCCACCTTCGGGGCGCGGGTGGTCACGCCCGGATGGGCGGAAGAAGTGCTGCCGGTGCGTCGTCCCGACACGCACAAGCACCAGGTCGGGTCGCTGCTCCTGCTGGCGGGCGCGCCGGGGATGGCCGGCGCGGCGATCATGGCGGCCCGGGCGGCCTTGAGGGCGGGCGCGGGGTTCGTGCGCATCGCGAGCACGTCCGCCAATCGCCACCTGCTGCAGAGCGCGGTCCCGGAGGCGGTGTTCGTGGATACGGCCGACCGTGCCGCGCTCACGCGCGCCGCGGCGGGGTCGACCGCGCTCGTGGCGGGTCCCGGGCTCGGGGTCGCCCCCGAAGCTGCGACCAGCCTGGAGGCCGTCCTGGAGGCGTCGGGCGACGCGCCGGTGCTGCTCGATGCCGACGCGCTGAACCTGGTGGCGGCGGGAGCGGGTCCCGCGCTCGACCAACTGGGACGGGCGCGGCCGGTGCTGTTGACGCCCCACCGCGGGGAGATGGGCAGGCTCGTGGCGGCTGTCCCGGACCCTCCCGATCCAGCGCATGAACTGGCTCTCGACCGGGCGGCGGCGTGGTCGTGCACGGTGTTGCTGAAAGGCAACCCGTCGGTCGTGGCCACCCCCAAGAAGCGACTTCTTGTGGGTGCGCTTGGGAGTTCCGACCTGGCCGCGGCCGGGATGGGGGATGTGCTGAGCGGGGTCGCGGGTTCGCTGCTGGCGCAGGGGTGTGATCCGCCGGTGGCCGGCGGGCTTGCGCTGCACCTGACCGGGGTCGCCGCGGTGCTCGGACGAGAAGGGCCCGGTTTGGTGCCCGGCGACGTCATCGCCCGCCTTGCGGCCGCGATCCGCCATCGACCGGACCGAGAGAGTCGCCTCGGCCTGCCCTTCGTCACCTTCGACCAGGAAGCAACTCGTTGAGCTTGCTGGGACCGGGCGGCGAGTTCGACCTGATCCGGTCCTTCCAGTCGGCTGGACCGCCGCCCGGAGCGGAGGTGCTGGTGGGTTCGGGCGACGACTGCGCGGTGCTCGATGGGGGCTGGGTGGTGAGCACCGACGCCTTCCTGGAGGACGTACACTTCCGCCGCGGCTGGATCGGCTTCGACGAGGCGGGCTACCGCGCCGTGACGGCCGCGCTCAGCGACGTGGCCGCGATGGCCGCGCGCCCGGTCGGCGTGCTCGTCGCCCTCGCCCTCCCGGACGCGGAAGCGCCAGGCCTCGCGGAGAGGTTTCGGACCGGCATCCGGCGAGCGTGCGAACGCGCGCGCTGCTCGCTCGTCGGGGGTGACCTCACTCGCTCTCCGGGCCCGGTGGTGGTGAACGTGGTCGCTCTGGGCCGGGCGGGGCGGCCCGTGCTGCGGAGCGGCGCTCGCGCAGGCGACGAGGTCTGGGTGACGGGGGTGCTGGGCGCCAGCGCCGCCGCGGTGCGCGAGTGGGAGTGTGGCCGCGAGCCCGATCCCGCGCTGCGGCGGGCCTTCGCCGCTCCCGTCGCGCGCCTCGAAGAAGCTCGCTGGCTCGCCGAGCGCATCCGGATGACGGCTCTCATCGATCTCTCGGACGGCCTCGCGGGAGACGCGCGCCACCTCGCCGCGGCGAGCGAAGCGGCCATCATCCTGGATCCGAGCCTCGTCCCCGTCGCCCCGGAGGCCGTGGCTGCCGCGGGATCGCGCCGCCGCGCGCTGCCGCTGGCCCTCGCCGGCGGGGAGGACTACGAGATCTGCTTCGCGGCGCCGCCGGGATCCGCCGATCCGGTCGCGACCGATTTCCGGCGCGCGTTCGGCCTGTCTCTCACGCGGGTCGGAATTGTCGCTACGGGCGCGGGCGTTAGACTTGAGGGCGAGGGCGCCGACGACCTGAAGGCCGACGGCGCGGGCTTCGATCACTTTCGCGCGCGGAGTTCCGGCGCCACCGAAGGCGGGCGCCCGGACGATCGTTAATCCGGATCGGGAGTAGCGATGCTGCGGATGGGCTGGGTGGCGCTGGCCGCCATCGCCATCACCGGGTACTACGCGGTGATCATCGTGCTCTCCTCCCTCGTGCCCGCCTGGCGCCGGCGACGCTGCGGACACTGGGCGCAGCACTGGTCCGCCGTCATCCTGCGCGCCGCGGGCGTGACCGTGACCTCGACCGGGCTCGAGCGCGTCGATCCGCGGCGCTCGCAGATTGTCGTTTCCAACCATCAGTCCTGGTTCGACGTGCTCGCGCTCTTCGCCACCCTCCCCACCTCGCTGCGCTTTGTCGCCAAGGAGGAGTTGCGTTCGGTCCCGGTCTTCGGCAAGGCGATTCTGCGGTGCGGCCATATCGCGATCGATCGCCGCAACCGGAGGAGCGCGATCGAGTCGTTGCAGCGGGCGGCCGGGCAGCTGCGCGAGCGCACCCTTCACGTCGTGCTGTTCGCGGAAGGCACCCGGTCGCCCACCGGGGAGCTGCAGCCCTTCAAGAAGGGCGCCTTCGTGCTGGCGCTGCAGACACAGGCGCCGGTTCTGCCGGTCGCGGTCGTGGGGAGCCGTGCGGTCATGCGCAAACACAGCTACGCGATCCGACCGGGCGCGATCGAGGTGCGGGTCGGCGAACCCATCGAAGTGGAGGGCCTGGCCATGGCGGACCGCAGCGCGCTGCGCGACCGGACGCGGCAGGCGGTCGCGGGTCTCATGGCCGGGCCGTCCACCGTCGCTCCGGCTGCGGGAACCTGACCCGAGGGGAGGAGGAGCCGTGTCCGCGATCACTGAGGTGAAGGGGAGGGAAATCCTGGATTCCAGGGGCACCCCAACGGTGGAGGCCGAAGTCACCCTGGCGAGCGGTGCGCGCGCGGCCGCGGCGGTACCCAGCGGCGCTTCCACCGGCGAGCACGAGGCCGTGGAGCTCCGCGACGGCGACCCCGCGCGTTACCGCGGCAAAGGGGTGCGCCGCGCGGTGGGCCACGTCAACGGCGAGATCCGCGCGGCCATGCGCGGCAGGGAGGCCCGCGAGCAGCGTGCGCTGGACCACGCGCTGGTTCAACTCGACGGCACCCCCAACAAGGGACGGCTCGGGGCGAACGCGATCCTGAGCGTGTCTCTGGCGACGGCGCGCGCGGCGGCGCGCGAGGCCGGGCAGCCCCTCTACCGCTACCTCGGCGGAGAGGGCGCCACCGTCCTCCCCGTCCCCATGATGAACATCCTGAACGGCGGCGCCCACGCACCCAACAACGTGGACATCCAGGAGTTCATGGTCATGCCGGTGGGCGCCGACACCTTCTCCGAGGGGCTGCGCATGGGGACGGAGGTGTTCCACGCCCTCCGGGACGTGCTCGCCGAAGCGGGCCGCAACACCGCCGTGGGCGACGAGGGCGGCTTCGCTCCCGACCTGGGCGGGAACGAGGAGGCGCTCGAGGTGGTGCTCACGGCCATCGAGCGGGCCGGCTACCGGCCCGGCGACGAGATCGTCCTCGCCATCGACGCGGCCGCCAGTGAATTCCTGCAGGGAGACGACTATGTGCTGCACGGGTCCGGCGGCGGCAGCCTCGACCCGGAGGCGATGGTGGCGTTCTGGGACGACTGGACCCGCCGCTACCCCATTGCGTCGCTCGAGGACGCGCTGGGCGAGAACGACTGGGGGGGATGGGGGGTATTGACCGAGGCCGTTGGAGCGCGCGTGCAGCTGGTGGGCGACGACCTCTTCGTCACCAGCAGCGAGCGGTTGCGGCGGGGAATCCGCGACGGGGTCGCGAACGCCATCCTCATCAAGGTGAACCAGATCGGCACCCTGACCGAAACGATGGACGCCATCGACCTGGCTCGCGCCTCGGGTTACCGGTGCGTGATCTCGCATCGCTCCGGGGAGACCGAGGATACGTTCATCGCGGACTTGGCGGTGGCGCGCGCAACCGGACAGATCAAGACCGGAAGCGCCAGCCGCAGCGACCGGGTGGCCAAGTACAACCGACTGCTGCGCATCGAAGAGGAACTGGGGGCCGCGGGATCCTATCCCGGGAGGTCGCTTTGGGAGTCCTGAGAAAGCTGGTGCTGCCGGCCATCGCCGGCGCCGCCGTCTACTACGCGGTCTTCGGCGGCGAACACTCGATGTTCGAGCTGGGATCCGCGCGCGGACGTGTTCGGGCGGAGCAGCGCGCGCTCGATCTGCTGCGCGCGGAGGTGGATTCGCTCACGGCGCGCGCCGACTCCCTGAGAAGCGATCCGCTGACGCTGGAGCGCCTCGTGCGCGAGCGTCACGGGATGATCCGCGAGGGAGAGATCCTGTACCGCTTCGCCGACGAGGTCAGCGGCGAGGAGCCCGGGGACTCCACCGAAAACCGGTAGCCGGTCCGGCCTTCCCGCTCCTGCTCCCGTCAGGCCCTCAGGCCGGATCCTCCTCCCCCCCGACGGCCTGCTTCGACTCCGCCCCGGACTCGGCGATCTGCCGCACCGCATCCGCGAGCAGCTGCCCGGTGGCCCCTTCCGGCAGGAGCGCGGGCATCCCTTCGGCCGCGGCCTCCGCAACCGCCTTCGCCTTGCCAGCGGATCCCGCCGACATGAGCTCCATCGGAATCGGGAAGACGGTGGTGGAATTGTTTTCCGCGGCGATCTCGACGGCGGTCTGCAGGTAGCGAAGCTGCAGCGCCATCGGGTATTCCTGGATGATGGCCGCCGCATCGGCCAGCTTGCGGGAGGCTTGGAACTCGCCCGCCGCCGCGATCACCTTGCCGCGGCGCTCGCGCTCGGCCTCGGCCTGCTTCGCCATCGCCCGCTTCATCTCCTTGGGCAGGTCGATGTCCTTGATCTCGACGCCGGTGACCTCGATGCCCCAGGGATCGGTTCCCTCGTCAATGATGTCGCGCACGATTTCGTTGATGCGCTCGCGCTCGGCGAGCAGCTGATCCAGCTCGGACTGGCCGATCACGCTGCGGAGCGTCGTCTGCGCCAGCTGGGAGGTGGCGAAGTAGTAGTCTTCGATCTCAACCACGGCCTTCGCGGGATTGGTCACCTTGAAATACACCACGGCATTGACCGTGACGCTCACGTTGTCCTTGGTGATGGTGTCCTGGGGCGCGATGTCCAGCGCCACGATGCGCAGGTCCATCCGCTTCATGCGCTCCAGACCGTACGGCACCAGGAAGATGAGCCCCGGTCCCTTGGCCCGGGTGAGCTTGCCGAGCCGGAAGACCACGCCCCGCTCGTATTCCCAGAGGACGCGAAAGCTGGTGAGGAGGCCGACGCCGGCGGCGACGATGCCTATGATCATCGGGATGTCCATTCGGATTGCTCCCTCCGGAACTCCGCGAACGCCGGGCCGTGCCCGCTGCCGCCGGGAGTTCCCTGCCAGGGTCAGGATCAGCGCGGCCCCTCCACGGTGCCGCTTGACACGCCATCTTCTCAAAACTAGCGTTTTCGCGATGTCCCCGCCGGAGTAGCTCAGCTGGTCAGAGCAGCGGAATCATAATCCGCGTGTCGGGGGTTCGAGTCCCTCCTCCGGCATCACCAGCTTTCCCGCCCCGCAGGGACCTTGCCGTCCCTGCGGGGTTTCACATTCGTCCGTGCCATGCGCGACACGGCCGCCCGTCCGCGAGATCTCGCAGGCCGGACGCCGTCCGTCCACGGCCGGTCGGTTCGGCCGATCCGGGGCTGGATAACCGCTACCGGCAGCAGACCTTTGCCGCCGTTCCCGCTGGCGGGTATGTTGGCCGGGCGACCCCCCCGTCGCGGCATGGTTGGAAACACCCGAAAGCGACGAACAGGACGATGACCGATCTGATCGAGCGTGAGTTGAGCGGACGCAAGGCGCGGATGGCTCAGGTCCTCGAGCGCCCGCTGCGGATTCCGGAAGAGGATGCCGTTCCCCTGTCGCCGGACCGGCGCGCCTACTATCTGGACGAGGCTCGCGAGCTGTACTGGAACGAGCTGGAGTGGGAAAACATCACCGGCGAGGAGCGGCTCGACGACGGCCCCTTCACCGAGCAGGCCTTCCCGGGTTTCCTCGCCTTCGTGCGCGGATTGCTGTTGCGCGAGTCCATCGACGAGCAGGGAACTCCCGCCGACCCGCACCCCGCCATCGTGGAGGAGATCCTCAACTTCCTGGCCGGCAGGGTGGTGACGCTCCGCACCGAATTGCGCGAGCAGGATCCCGAATGGGACGTGGAGCAGAGCACGCGGGAACTGTCGATGACCGAGCCGCTCATCGACCTGGTGCTTGCGCTGTTGTACGAGGTCACCCCGGCCGAGCGGGTGCGCCTGGAACAGGCCGCGGCGGATTGACGGAGCCGGCCCGTCGGCGTTCACCGCGTGGGCTCCGGCGGGGATGGGACGCCCTGCCCGCGCGCCGACCCGGTCATCCGTACCTGGCGGGAGCGCCCCTGTTCATCGCACACCGGGGAGGTGCCGCGCTGGCGCCCGAGAACACCATGGCGGCCTTCACCAGCGCGGTGGAGCAGTGGGACGCCGACATCCTGGAGCTGGATGTGCGGCGCACCGCGGACGACAGGGTGGTGGTGATTCACGACGCCACCGTGGACCGCACCTGCGACGGCAGCGGCGCCGTGCGTGCGCTTCCGTGGAGCGAGGTGCGTTCGTTCGACGCCGGGCATCGCTTCCGCGACCTGGCGGGCGAACCCGCCTTCCGGGGCCGGGGCGTGCGCATTCCGCTGCTGGACGAGGTGCTCGAGACTTTTCCCGCCACGCGCATGAACGTGGAGGCCAAGACGCCCGGGGTCGCGCCGCTGCTGGTCGAGACCATCCGCCGCCATGGCGCGCGCGACCGGGTGCTGATGGCCGCCGAGCTGGAGGGCGCCAGGCCGTCGCGCCACGGCTACCGCGGCCCGCACGGCGCCTCCCGCCGCCAGATCCGGTTGTTCTACCTGCTGCACGCGCGCCCGTTCGGCGCCCTGTACACGCCGCGCGCCGACGCCCTCCAGGTGCCGGATGCGTGGCAGGGCCTGCAGGTGGTCACGCCGCGCTTCGTGGAGGAGGCGCACCGCCGCAACATCCCGGTTCACGTCTGGACCATCGACGACCCGGCCGACATGCGTCGGCTGCTCTCGTGGGGGGTGGACGGCATCCAGTCCGACCGCCTCGACCGGTTGGCGCAAGTGCTGGTGGAGGAGACCGGACGCCCACCCCCGCCCGCCCTGACGGCCGCCGGATCCGGTGCCGCCGAGACCACCGGCGAGGTGGCGGGATGAGCGGCCCGGATCGGTCGCTGGCTGCCCGCGTCCGCGCCGCGCTGGCCGCGGACGGGGTCGTTGCCTCCGGCGAACGGGTCCTGTTGGCGCTCTCGGGCGGCCTGGATTCCACCGTCCTGCTTCACCTTCTCCGGTTCACCCCGGGGCTCCCGTCCCTGGAGGTGCACGCCGCCCACCTCGATCACCGCATGCGTCCCGGGAGCGCCGACGACGCCCGCTGGGCGAGAGGGCTGGCGCGCGCTTGGGACCTGCCGCTGGTGTCGGGAGCCGTCGACCGCGCGCCCGCCAACGAGACCGAGGCGCGCCGGGCCCGCTACCGCTTTCTGGAGGAGGCGCGCGCCGAGACCGGCAGCCACTGGGTGCTGACCGCCCATCACGCGGACGACCAGGCCGAAACGGTCGCCTACCGGGTCCTGCGGGGCACCGGGCTCGCCGGTCTGGCCGGGATTCCCCGCACCCGCGAGCCGGGGTTGTACCGGCCGCTGCTTCCCTTCTGGAAGCGGGAGCTGGCCGCCTACGCCTCGGTCTCCCGCCTGCGCCACCGGACCGACCCCACCAATCGGTCGCCCGAGGTCCCGCGCAACGTGGTGCGCCGGGAACTGCTGCCGCTCGCCGAGGAGCGCATCGCGCCGGGCGCCCGCCGGGCCCTCCACCGTCTGGCTCGCCTGGCGGGGGAAGAGAAGCGGGTCTGGCGCGCGGTGATCCCGACGCTGCTTGCGGGGCTCGGCGTTCGTCGCAGCGAGGGGCGCGTCTCGTTCAGCCGCGACGCGCTCCTGCAGTACGATCCGCTGGTGCGCGCCAGAATCATTCGCGCGCTGGCCGCGGAGGTCGGCGCCCACCTGGACGCTCGCGCTACCGACCTGGCCTCCGGGTTCGCTTCCTCCGGCGGGAGCGGCCGGTCGCTCGACCTGCCCGGCGGAGTGGTTCTGTCGCGCTCGTTCGAACGCCTGCTCCTGTCGCGCGCGGCCGGGACCACCCTCCAGCAGGGGGCCCGCGATCACACGCGTCTCGTGGCCGTTCCGGCTCCGGGCGAGGGCGAGGCCGAGGGCCGTTCGGGAGGGGCGGTCTTCGTCGCCCGCTGGTCGACGCGGGGCCCCGTCGGGGGAGAGAGGCTCTCGATCCCGGCGCTGCGCTTCCCCATACTGTTCCGCGGCTGGCGACCCGGAGACCGGATTCGCCTCGGCGCCGGCACCCGCAAGCTCAAGAAGGTGTTCGGGGAAGCGCGGGTGCCGCGGCCCGCGCGCGCCCGCCAGCCCGTGTTGGCGGATGCGGGCGGCCGCGTCCTCTGGGTGCCGGGGGTGGCGCGGTCGATCGAGGCGCGGCCCGCGCCGGAAGACGCAATCCTCTACGTGGGAGTGGATCTCGATGACGCCACTGACTGACGGTTTCCGGGGCGCCGGCCGGGACCGCCTGGGCCGCATTATCTTCACGCGCAAGCAGATCGCGGACAGGGTAGGGGAGCTGGGCGACGAGATCTCGGCGTGCTACGATCCGCGCGAGGAACTGCTCGTGCTCGGCCTGCTGAAGGGCTCGTTCATGTTCGTGGCCGACCTCGTGCGCTGCATCCATCACTCCGTTCAGGTCGACTTCATCGTGACTTCGAGCTACGGGACGGGTATGGTATCCTCGGGGCACGTGCAGCTCCTCTACGATCCCGAAGTGTCGCTCGAGGGGCGCCACGTCATCCTCGTGGACGACATCATCGACAGCGGCAAGACCATGGCGTCCCTGGTGCCCATCATCCGGGCGCGCGGACCGGCCAGCCTCGAATTGTGTACCTTTCTTCACAAGCGCCGGGACGGCATCGAACACGAGCCCAGATGGGTCGGCTTCGACGCCCCCCCGGAGTTCGTGGTGGGCTACGGCCTCGATTACAGCGAGAACTTCCGGCATCTTCCCTTCATCGCAAGCATCTGAGGGCATGGGCCGGTGGTCCCAGAGTACTCTGAATAATGCCTGATTCCGAACAGAAACAACCCGATTCCGGCAGCAGGTTCTCCCGGCTGTCGCGCACCGCCTCGTTCTGGATTCTGCTGGCGCTCGTTCCGCTCCTCTTCATGCAGATCTTCGGATCCGGCGGGAACGCGGGCGTCGAGTTCACCTACACCGAGTTTCGCGAACAGCTCGCCTCCGGAAACATTCGCGAGGTGACGATCGTCGATTCGCGCAGCGTGGAGGGCGAACTGCGCACCCCGGTGAACCGTGACGGCGAAACCACGAGCCGCTTCGTCTCCATGCTTCCGGGCGAAGTCACGGACGGGCTGCTCGAAGAGCTCCAGGCGCGCAACGTGGTCATCGGTGCGAGGCCCGCGCGGGTCCCGGTCATGGAACGGGTGTTCGCGTTTCTCCCCTGGATCCTCATGGCGGGGATCTGGATCTGGTTCGTGCGCAGCCTGCAGAGCGGGGGCAACCGGGCCTTCCAGTTCGGCCGCTCCAAGGCCAAGCTCATCTCTCCGGACACGCCCAAGGTGACGTTCGAGGATGTCGCGGGCGCGGATGAGGCCAAGGAGGAGCTCCAGGAGGTCATCGAGTTTCTGAAGGACCCGCAGCGCTTCGTGCGCCTGGGCGGCCGGCTCCCCAAGGGCGTGCTCCTGATTGGCCCCCCGGGCACCGGCAAGACCCTGCTCGCGCGGGCTGTCGCGGGCGAAGCGGCACGTCCCTTCTTTCAGATGTCGGGCTCGGACTTCGTCGAGATGTTCGTGGGCGTGGGCGCGTCGCGCGTACGCGACCTCTTCGAGCAGGGGAAGTCGCACGCGCCCTGCATCATCTTCGTTGACGAGATCGACGCGGTCGGCCGTCACCGGGGCGCGGGCCTGGGGGGAGGGCACGACGAGCGCGAGCAGACGCTGAACGCGCTGCTGGTGGAGATGGACGGCTTCGAGTCCAACGACGGGGTGATCCTGCTGGCGGCCACCAACCGCCCGGACGTGCTCGATCCGGCGCTGCTGCGCCCCGGCCGCTTCGACCGGCAGGTGATCGTCGACTCCCCGGACATCAAGGGCCGGGAGGGCATCCTGGGCGTGCACGCGCGCAAGCTCCCGCTCGCGGAGGATGTGGATCTGTCCGTCATCGCGCGGGGCACGCCCGGCCTGTCGGGCGCGGATCTCGCCAACGTCTGCAACGAGGCCGCCCTCGTCGCCGCGCGCGACGGCGCCGACCGGGTCGCCATGGTCCACTTCGAGCTGGCGAAGGACAAGGTCATGCTGGGGGCGGAGCGCAAGAGCCTGGTCCTGACCGAGTCCGAGCGCGAGCTCACCGCCTGGCACGAGGCGGGGCACGCGGTGCTGGGGCTGCGAATTCCCTACCTCGACCCCGTGCACAAGGTCACGATCGTTCCCCGCGGGCGCGCCCTGGGGCTCACCGCGAGTCTTCCCGAGGAGGACCGGCACTCGTACACGAAGGAGTGGCTGGAGGGGCAGCTGGTGATGCTGTTCGGGGGGCGCGTGGCCGAGGAGATGCGCTTCGGCTCGCACAAGGTGACGACCGGGGCGGGCAACGACATCGAACGCGCCACCACCATGGCCCGCCGCATGGTGACCCGTTTCGGCATGTCGGAACGCGTGGGCCTGATGGCGGTCGGGGATTCGGACCAGGAGATCTTTCTGGGCCGGGAACTGGTCCAGCGGCGCGAGATCTCGGAACACACCGCGGAGCTGGTCGACAGCGAGGTCAAGCACCTTCTGGACAGCGCGCACGGCCGCGCCCGCGAGCTGCTGGAAGAGCACGAGGATCTGCTCGAAATCATCGCCGAGGCGCTTCTCGAACGCGAAACCCTGGGTCGCCGGGAGATCGAGCTGATCGACAAGGGAGAACCGTTGCCGCCCATGTCGCGCGAGCAGCCGCCCATCCCGGGTGAGGAAAACGGAAGCGAGCCGCCGGAAGCCGGCGAGCAGCTCGACGGCGCGACGCAGTCGATATCCGGGGGCAGGCCGGATCCCCTCCGGGAGCCGGAGGAGGCGGTCCCGGTCTCATCCACGAGGGTGGAGGAGCCCGCCGCGCGAACCAGGGGCTCGCCCGCAGGCGATCCTTGACCGGCAGGAGGCGACCCCCGCCCGCTCGAATGCATTCCTGGTCTCCCTCCGCGTCTGAGACGACATGAGCATCGGGGATCTGTTCGCGCTGTTCGCACCCGGTTGGCTGGACATCCTCGAAATCCTCATCGTCGCGGCGCTTCTCTACCGCATCCTGCTGTTCATCCAGCGCACCCGGGCCATGCAGATTCTGCTGGGCGGGCTCTTGATCGCGGGCATCTACGCCGTCGCGCGCCTGCTGGGTCTCGACCTCATGCGGTCGATCATGGACGCGGTCTTCCAGTACGGGGCCATCGCCGCGCTCGTCGTCTTCCAGCCCGAGATTCGATCCACCCTCGCCCGGCTGGGCCAGGCGCGCATGCTGCAGCTGTTCAGCCGGCTCGAGGAAAGCCAGGTGGTGGAGGAGATCGCAGGCGCGGCTGAGCGCCTTTCGAGCAAGAAGATCGGCGCGCTGGTCGCCGTCGAGGGCGAGGTCGGACTGGACGAATACGCCCAGAGCGGCAGCCGTCTGCAGGCGCGCGTCTCCCGCGAGATCCTGGGCGCCATCTTCACGCCCAATTCCCCCCTCCACGACGGGGCGGTGATCATTGCCGGGGACACCATCAAGGCGGCGGGGGCGATTCTGCCGCTCAATCGCGTGCCGGTTCCGGACCGGACGCTGGGCACCCGGCACCGCGCCGCCATCGGGCTGAGCGAGGAGACCGACGCCGTGGTGGTGGTGGTCAGCGAGGAGTCGGGTCGGGTCTCGGTGGCGAGCCGGGGGATGCTCCGCAAGGACGTCGACGGAGCGGGCCTGCGCGCGGCCATCGCCGGGGCGGTTCCCCGGCCAGCGGAGAATCGCGAGACCGGTGGCAGCGCGGGCCGGGCCCTGGCACGGGCGCTGCGGCTGCCCTAGCCGTCCACCGCGGGGCGTCGGAACAGCGGACGCTCGCCGAGCCCCCGGCTGCTATCCAATGAAGCGGATGCGGAAGATGCGGTTTCCCGCGTCGTCCGAGACGAGCAGGGAGCCGTCCGGCGCCTGAAGCACGTCCACGGGGCGGCCCCACACCTCCTTCTCGTCGTCGTCCCGGACGATGAAACCGGTCAGGAAGTCCTCCGGCGGCCCGGAGGGTCGGCCGTCCCGGAACGGGATGCGCACCACCGAATAGCCCTTCAGGTCCAGGCGGTTGATGGATCCGTGCAGCGCCACGAAGGCGTCGTGGCGGTACTCCGCGGGGAAGCCCTCCCCGGTGTGGAATACCATCCCCAGCGGCGCCGCGTGGGCCGGAAGGAGCACGTCGGGAACGAGGGTCTGCTCCACCAGGTCGCGCCGCGCCCCGTTCAGGATCGGCTCCGGGTTGGGTCCGATGTACGCATACGGCCACCCGTAGAAGCCGCCGTCCGCGACCGAGGTGACGTAGTCCGGGGCCAGGTCGTCCCCGAGATGGTCCCGCTCATGCACCGCCGTCCAGAGCTCACCAGTGACGGGATGGAACGCGAGCGCAACCGGATTACGCAGCCCGCCCGCGAACACCCGATAACCCGACCCGTCGGGCCGGTACTCGTTGATGGCGGCCCGGCGCGGGTCCGAGCCCGGCATGGCGTTGGTGGCGGAGCCGACGGCCACGTACATCCGCTCGCCGCCGGGGGCGAAGATCAGGTTGCGGGTCCAGTGGTTGAAACCGATGGTGCGGCTGACGTCGATGCCCAGGCGCTCGGCGGTGTCGTAGTCGAGGGCGTCGCTGCTGACCGGCAGATCGACGACGCGCTCGGGCGGACCCTCGGCCCGGGTCTGGCCTGGCGTGTAGCGAAAACGCACCACCGCGTCGTTGTTGCCCACGTACATGTAGCCGTCGTGGAAGGCGATCCCGGACGGCCGCAACAGTTCCCCGGCGAAGGTCTCCCGGTGTTCGGCCACGCCGTCGCCGTCGCCGTCGCGCAGCAGCGTGATCACGCCGAGGCGGCTCTCCGCCACGAAGACATCGCCGTTGGCGGCCAGCGCAAGACGCCGCGGGCCGGTGAGATCGTCGGCGAAGATGTTCACGCGAAAGCCGTCGGGAACCGTCAGTCGCGCTCCTTCCGGACGTTCCACGATGCTCGGGATGGCCCGATTCCAGGGGGTTTCGAAGGGTTCGGGGAGCTGCTGGGGAGCGGCAAGAAGCAGAAGCAGCGGAATGGCGGACATCGCAGCCTGGGAAGCTCGGGAAGCGGAGACGGGCAGATCGCTCTCCCGAGTATAGAGCCGCGAACCTGTCTTCCGCGATGCTCGTGCCGGGAGAGGCCGAACCCACAACCCCGACGCCGGGTAGCAGGACCATCCGACAGGCCGCGCGAAGGATGCCCGTCAACCCTTCGCCCCGGCCGCGCATCCTAGAAGGGACAGTCACGTTCCCCGGGGAGCCTTTGCCAATGACTCATTGCCCAGCCAACCTCGCGAGACGCATCGGTCTTGCCGCCGTCCTGATCTGCCTCGCTACGCCACTGCCGGCGCGCGCCACCCAGGAGGAATCCGCGAACCCCGAACCCGATTCGATCGCGCTGCTCGAGGAGGCGAAGCAGGAGCAGAAGGAGTTCGAGCGCTATCGGGAACAGCGGCTTCCTCCGGAGTGGAGCGGTTTCGGAGGCCAGTGCGATGCTCTCGTGGGCCGGCTGTGCCTCCGGCACGGGGACGGGGAAGCGCCCCCGGTGGAGCCCGCTCCGCTCGAGGTCGAGATGGCGCGTATGGACATGCTCCGGACGCTCGGCCGCATCGCCTCGCGCATCCCGCGCGACAAGTGGGTGCTGGGGCAGCGGGTCTACTACCTGCGGGAACAGGGGGAACTGCTCCGGGCCGAGGGGCTGACGGAGCGGTGTCACCCCGACGACGAGTGGTGGTGCCTGACGCTCAAGGGATACCTGCTTCAGTCGCAGGGCGAGAGCATCGAGGCGGAAGCCGTCTTCCGCGACGCCATCCCGCGGATGCCCGAGGAGGAGCGGGAGAGATGGCTGACGCTCGAATACCTCCTGGACGACGAAGCCCGCGAGCTCTTCGAGGATGCGGATCCCGCGGAACAGGCGGCGCTCCGCGAACAGCTCTGGCTGCTTGCGGATCCCCTCTACCTGGTCGAGGGCAACGACCGTGAGGCGGAGCAGTACGCGCGCCACACGCTGATTCGCATCCGCGAGTCGGCGGAGAACGCATACGACATTCCCTGGGAGGAGGACCTGGAGGAGCTGGTCGCCCGATACGGAGGCGAGACGGGATGGGAGCGCGGAAAAGCGGCACCTCCCACGGCCGTACTGCAGGACAACCGCTTCATCATCGGGCGCCACCATCCCCACGGGCGCGAGTTCATGCCCGCGGGGATGTTCCTGGAGGATCCGGCCGGCATCCCCGTGCGCGAGTGGGAAATCGAGGACCGGGCGCCGTGGACCGGCTACGCCGCCTGGTACGCGCCGATCATCACCACCATGGACGCGCAGGTGGCGCGCTTCCGGCGGGGCGACTCGCTCCTGGTGGTGGCGGGCTACCAGCCCGCGCCGCCGCCCGAGCAGCCCGCCCGGCCGACGGTGCGCGAAACCGCTCCCGGCGCCGATCCCTTCGCGGCCTTCGCCGCCCCACCGCCCCCGCCCCCCGCGTCGGCGAGCGCCGTGGAGTCGGGGATGTTCGTGCTGACCCCGGAGGGCGAGCGGCTCATCGACCAGCGCGGAACCGCGCGCGAGGGTGTGGTCACCGCGCGGGTTCCCAATGGCGGCTACATCTTCGGCCTGGAAGTCCTGGAAGATGCCGACGACCGGGGCTGGCGGGTGCGCGGCGGCGTGCGCCAGGAGGACCTGCCGTTCGGACTCGCGGCCATCTCCGACGTAGTACTGCTCGAGCCCGCCGGCGATCTGCCGGAAAGTCTGGACGAGGCTCTGCCCCGGGTGCTGGGTTCAACCCGCGTCCGTTCGGGCGAGCCTTTCGTGGCGGGCTGGGAGGTCTACGGGCTCCAGACCGGAGAGAGCGCGATCGTCGGGATCACCATGCAGGACGCGAACCCCGGACTGCTCGCGCGGGCGACGCAGTTCCTGCGCCTGACCACCCCGGAAGCACCCTTGGAGCTAAGCTGGGAGGAAGCGGGGCCCGACCAGTTGGGCACGGTCTTCCGCGCCATCCAACTCACGCTTCCGGATGTCGAGCCGGGCGAGTACGACCTGATCCTGACCGTGCAGCTGCCGGGGAGGACCCCGATCGATGTCACCACCCGGTTGACCGTCGACGGGTAGGCGTAGTGGCCTGAGTGGGCGCGCCATCCGCCTCGTCCTGGGGGCGGCTCTGGTCTACCTACGCACCGCGGCAATCAGGTAGGACCGGTCGGCTGGTCCAAAGGGGTTGCGTCCCTTCCGGTCAGTCCGCCCGCCGCACCGATATGATCCCCACCGGCGGGGTGAGCGCCTGGGCTTCTACGGGCTGCCCCTGGATCGTGCGCACGACATCCATCCCGCTCACCACCTGCCCGAACGCCGCGAATCCCTGAAGGTCGGGGTTGCGGTTGCCGCCGAAGTCCAGCGACGGCTGGTCGTTGATGCAGAAGAAGAAGCTGGAGGTGGCGCTGTCCGGTTGCCCCCGCGCCATCGAGATGGCGCCGTCGACGTGGCGGAGCCCCGTGACCGAGGTGCGCTCCATGGGGATAGCGTCGAATCCCTGCTCGGCGAACTCCTCGTTCACGCTGGCCTGAATCACCTCGATCCTGACCGTGTCGTCAGGCTGGTTGTCCATCGTGACCGTGCGATGGAACTGGCCCCCGTCGTAGTGGCCCGCGTCCACGTAGCTCAGGAAGTTGGCGGAGGTGCCCGGCGCGTTCTCGGTGTCGATGTCCACCTCGATGTCGCCGAACTCGGTCGAGATGACGACGCGCACCATGCCGGATGTCTGCGCGGCTTCCTCGCCGGAGTCCTCCGCTTCCTGGGGCGCCTCCTGGGCGGAATCGGCGCAGGCGCCGCTTGCGAGCAGAAACAGGGCGATGATCGACGCGAGGATTCCCTTGCGCATGGGTCGAACCTCCTGTGGATCGGGTCTTGGCAGGAACCACGATGATACGCCGCGGAGTGCAGCCGAGCCAGCAGCGCCGGGCCTGGGGTGCGCCCCGAACCCACCGCCGCAAAGGGAATTGCGTCGCCAAACCCTTACGTTACGTCAGGGTTGTAGCCGTAGGACCGACTCCGCGGTTGCGTCGATCCGACGAACCGACCTTACGGCGCCTGCCACCTCCCGCGGCGCAACAGTTCCCCGCTGCCCGCCCCGGCCAGAATCTCTCCGTCCTCGTACACGACCTCGCCCCGGCGGAGCGTCATTACGGGCCAGCCCGTGACCTCCGTCCCGGAGTAGACCGAGAAGCCGGTCCCGGAGAACATGTCCTCGTCGCGCACCGTGCGCGTTTCGTCCGGATCCCAGAGGACGATGTCGGCGTCCGAGCCCACCGCGATCGTGCCCTTGCGCGGATAGAGCCCGAAGAGCTTGGCGGCGTTGGTCGAGGTGACCGCCACGAAGCGCTCCTCGGAGATGCGGCCCTTGACGACGCCCTCGGAATAGAGCATCGGCCGCACCACCTGGAGGTTGTTCAGGCCGGCCCGGTGCCGGCTGATGGTCTGCGACGGGTCCATCTTCTCGTCGCGCCGGTAGGCGACGTGGTCGGTGCCGAGCACATGCACCGATCCGCTGGCGATGCCCGCCCACAGGGCGTCCTGGTCACGCTGTCCGCGAAGCGGCGGCTGCCCCACGTAGAGGCCGCGGTCCGGGCCCTCGAAGCGCTGCCGGGTGAAGTGGAGGTAGATGGGGCGGGTCTCGACAAAGACGCTGAGCCCGCGGTCCTGGGCATCCTGCAGCACCCTGAGCGCGCCTGCGGAGGAGACGTGGACCGCGTAGATGGGCGCCCCGGTGGCCTCGGCCATGGCGACCGCGCGATGGGTGGCGACCACCTCGCCAACCACGGGCCGGCTGTCCGGGAAGTACTCGAGCGAGGTGCGTCCCGCCGCGGTGAGCTCGGCGACCGCGTGCGCCAGTATGGGACCGTCCTCGCAGTGGACCATGGTCAGAATGCCGGCGCCCCCCGCCGCGTCCATGGTCGCCATGTAGCCGCGCACGTCGTCGTCGAAGTCGGCCCGCACCATGAAGATCTTGGTGCTGGTCTGGCCGGTCTCGGCGGCGAGGGTCGCCATCTGGGCCTCCTGCGACAGCGGGTCGTTGATGCCCGCGTGCAGGATGACGTCCGCGATCGCCTGCTCGCGAATGAGCGCCGCCTCGCGCTCGATGGCCTGGGCGAGCGTTCGCCCCTCGGCCGGGAAGGCGAAGTTCGAGATGGTGGTGATGCCTCCCGCGAGCGCCGCCTGCGACCCGGTGCGGTAGTCGTCGCGGCGGCTGCCCCCCAGGTGGACGTGCGGATCCACCCCGCCCGGCATGACCAGCAGCCCGGTGGCGTCGATCGCGCGCGCCCCCGGCCCCGCGGCCAGCCCGCTCCCGATCTCCACGACGGTTCCGTCCCGCACGCGCACGTCGGCGTCGAACCGCCCTTCCGAGGTGACAACGGTGCCGCCACTGATGAGGATGTCCTGGGCGGCCAGGCCGGGCGCGAGCGGTCCCGGCCCCATCAGGCCGGCCGACATGACGGTGGCGAGAAGCACCCTGGGCGAGATGACGGTGCGGATGGGGGCAGGGAGGTGCAGCAGGCGGGTCATGGCGTCCTCCGGGTCGGCGGCTCGGCGAAGAAGGACACCATAGCCGAGCCCGACGCCCGACCGCCAGAGAGCGCTGGCCGCGAGAACAGCGCCAGCGTGGCGGCTACCCCGGAACGATCTCCCCGACCGCTGCGAATACGGCTCGCGGCGCATACCCGGCGAACTTCTCCGCCGGCGTCGTCCCCGTCAGCACCGCGACGAAGCCCATGTCCGCATCCCGCGCGGCCTTCGCGTCCACTTCGGAATCACCCACGAAGACGCAGTCAGCGGTCGCGATTCCCAACGCGCCGGCCGCCTTGATCAGGCCATCGGGTGCGGGCTTGGGCCGGGGCACGTCGTCGCTGCCGACCACCACTTCGACGAACGTCTGCAACCCGTCCCGCTCCAGTGCCTCCTCGACCCGGTGCCGGTACTTGGTCGACACCACTCCGAGCCGATACCCGGCGCCGTGAAGCGTCTCGAGCACCCGTGCAGCGCCGGGCAGAAAGACGGTGCCGGCGACCATGACCTCGTCCGCCTTGCTCGTGAAGTGCCCGAGGAACTCCTGCCCCCGTGGTTTCCATTCCTCGCCCGCAAGACTCCCGAGCGCCGTGACGAGGTCGAGGCCGATGGTCCGGCGAATGGCGTTCTCCGGGGCAGGCGGAAGCCCCAGGCAGGACAACGCGTGATTCATGCAGACCACGACCGCCCCGGATGAGTCCGCGAGCGTGAAATCGAAGTCGAACAGCACGGCGCGGGCGTCCGCGACCGCGGCGTGGATTGCAGGTCTGGTCGGCATCCGAGTGTCGTTGTCGGCCATCGGTGTTCCGGGAATGGCGAGTCGAGGACGGAAGATAACGCGGATCGGCTGTCTGGTTGCCGGGACGATCCCCGGGAGTAGCTTCAGGACTACAGGCGGCGAGCGGAAGTTGGCCGCGTCTCCGTCTTCGGCAGAAACAGGAGGATGACGCGATGAAGCATCTGGTATGGGTGGCCGCGGTCGCGGCCCTGGCTCTCATCGCGTGGCGCGGATCGGGGACGGGCGCTGCGGAAGAGGCTGCCTCCGCCACGGAGGGAGGCGTCTTCGCCACGATCGCCCCGTTCAACAGCTACGGCCATGTTCACGACGCCGACAACGTCGAGGCCATGCGGCCGCGCGTCATGGGCACCCACGGGGTCATCTCCTCGGGGCACTACCTGGCCACGCAGGCCGGCTACGACGTGCTCAAGGCCGGGGGCAACGCCTTCGACGCGGGGGTGACCGCGGGGATGGCGCTCAAGGCGCTCAAGATGGACTACGCGGGCTGGACCGGGGTCGCGCCGCTCATCCTCTACAGTGGAGCCGAGGGCCGCGTGATCACCCGGGTCGGGGCCGGGACCTCGCCCGCGCTCGCCACCCTCGACTACTTCCTCGAACACGGCAAGTCGCCCGTCAACAACGCGCTGATCCCCGCGGACATCGACGTCTGGCTCGCCGCGCTCGACCGCTTCGGCACCCTCAGCTTCAGCGAAGCCGCGCAGCCGACGCTCCGCATCGCCGAGGAGGGCTATCATCTCTACAAGATGCAGAAGTGGATGATCGAGGATCAGATGGAGGGGATCCTCGCCTTCCCCTACAACACCGAATTCTGGTTCCAGAACGGGGTCGGCGAGCAGGAGCTGGGCGACCTCATGCTCAACGCCGATCTGGGGCGGCTCATCCGCTACATGATGGAGGCGGAGGAACAGGCGCTGGCCGCGGGCGCAAGCCGCGCCGAAGGAATCCGTGCCGCGCGCGACGCCTTCTACAGGGGCGATCCGGCGCGCGATGTGGACCGCTTCTTCCGGGAGCAGGGCGGAATCGTGCGCTATGAGGACCTGGCGAACTACGAGAGTCGCTGGGAGGAGCCGCTGGGCACGAGCTTCAACGGCTACGACGTCTACACGGGCGACGGATGGAGCCAGGGACCACGCATCGTCCTGATGCTCAACATGCTCGAGAACTACGACCTGCGCGCGCTCGGCTACAACACGCCGGAGTACATCCACCTCCTGTCCCAGGTCATCGACCTGGCGATGGCGGATGCCCACAAGTACGTGGGGGATCCGGACTTCGCGCCCGCGCCGGAGGGGCTGTACGGGAAGGAGTACGCGCGCGAGCGCATCGGGCTCATCGACGAGCAGAGCGCGTTTCAGGACATGCCGCCCTGGGGCGATCCGCAGGGGATGGCGGCCGTGGCGGACGGCGCGCCGATGAGTTTCGTGGCGTCGAGGACAGCGGACACCGACCCGTCGGCCCATTCCATCGACACTTCCTCCCTGAGCGTCATGGACGCGGAAGGCAACCTGTTCTCGCTGACCGAGAGCGATGGCCACACCTTCACGCCCATGATCCCGGGATGGGGTTTCGGGCTTGGGAACCGGATGGGCCAGTTCAACCTGGATCCGGAACTGGCCAACGTCATGGCGCCCGGGAAGCGCCCGCGCAACACCAATTCGCCCCTGCTGGTGATGAAGGATGGGCAGCCGTTCATGGGACTCTCCACCCCGGGCGGCGATCAGCAGCTGCAGTCGCTTCTGCAGGTCTTTCTCAACGTCGTGGTGTGGGGGATGTCGCCCGAGCAGGCCCTGGACCAGCCCCGCTTCGGCAGCTACAACTTCCCGGCCAGCGGGAGCGAGGTGAACAGCAGTCCCGCGCTGCTCCGCATGGAGGACCGCATCCCGGCGGAGACGGCGGATGCGCTGCGGGCGATGGGGCACGACGTACAATCCTGGGGCCTGTGGAACTGGCGCGCGTGCGCACCCACGGTGACCTGGCGCGACCCGGAAACGGGGTTGATGATCGCGGCGGGCGACGTGCGGCGGGAGACTGCGTCGCTCGGATTCTGAAGGCGACAATCGCGGGAGTGGGCGCTGGCAAATCGTGCACCGGAGCCTGGGCATCGTCGTCGGGCGCCGGAAAGGAGCAAAGCAATGCGTATCCTCCGTCGCTTCATCCCCGGGATGATTTCTTCCCCCGCCCGTGAGCTCGGAGCTTCCCGCGACACCTTTGCCGGCCCGGTCCGTCGGGCACCTGCGGCCCTGCTTCTGCTCGGGTTGGCGGGATGCGAGGCGCCGCGCACGGAAGAGGCAAGCCTCTCCGTGGTCGAAACCAGCATCCCGGAGTTGCAGGCGGCGATGGAGCGCGGGGAGCTCACCTCGCGCCACCTGGTGACGGAGTACCTGGTCCGCATCGGGCTCTATGAGGACCAACTGAACGCGGCGGTCTCCATCAACCCGAACGCGCTGGCGGAGGCGGAGGCGTTGGACGCCGAGCGGGCGCGGGGCGAGGTGCGCGGGCCGCTGCACGGCATCCCGGTGGCGCTCAAGGACAACATCCACACCACCCACCTCCCCACCACCGGGGGTGCGCTGGCGTTCGAGGGGTACGTGCCGCCGTACGAGGCCACCCTGACCACGAACCTGCGGGACGCCGGCGCGATCATCATCGCCAAGGCCGGCCTCACCGAGTTCGCCAACTGGATGGCGGGCTCACCCAGGCAGATGCCGGGCAACTACAACGCCCTCACCGGGTTCGCCTACAACCCGTACGATCCGCGCCGCGACCCGCGGCCGGCAACCAACGACGGGCGCCCCGCGCTCAGCACGGGCGGCTCGAGCTCGGGGGTCGGCACCGCCGCGAGCTTCTGGGCCGGGAACGTCGGCACCGACACCGGGGGCTCGGTGATCAGCCCGTCCAACGCGAACATGCTGGTGGGCATCCGGGCGACCCTCGGGCGCATCAGCCGCTGGGGCATCGCGCCGGTCACCCTGGACCACGACATGGCCGGCCCCATGACCCGCACGGTGGCGGACGCGGCGATCATGCTGGGCGGAATGGAGAGCGCGGCCCCCGACCCCAACGACCTCGCCACCGGCATCTGCGAGCCCCCACCGGGGCGGGATTACACGCAGTTCCTGAACCTCGACGGCCTCGAGGGCGCCCGCATCGGCATCCCGCGCGCCTTCTACTACGACCCCATCCAGCTGGACGGAGAGGAGGGCACCCGGGGCGGGCTTACCGAGGCGCAGGCCGCCCTGATGGAGGAGGCGATCGCGGTGCTCGAAGCGCAGGGCGCGGTGGTCGTGGATCCCGCCGACGTGCCCAGCTACGCCCACCCCGACCCGGACTCGAACTTTGCCACTTGGGGATTCTGCGCCGGCGCGCACCAGGCGAAGGGCTCCGACCAGAGTTGCTCGGTGAACTTCAAGTACGGCGCCAAGCGCGACTTCAACGCCTGGCTGGAGAGCCTGGGCTCCGACGCTCCCGTGAAGACGCTGACCGAACTGCGCGAGTGGAACCTTGAGCACGTGGACGCCGGCGCGGCCAGGTACGGCCAGTCGCGCTTCGACATCTCAGACGAGATGGATGTAGAGGTGGACCGCGCCCGCAACGAAGCGGACATGGCGCGCGACGAGCTGCTCAGCCGCACCCGGGGCATCGATGCGGTGCTCGCGGAGCACGATCTGGACGCGATCTTCACGCCGGGCAGCCGGGGCGCCGGCCTTGCCGCCCGCTCCGGAACTCCGATCGTGGTGGTGCCCTTCGGCTTCGTGCCCAACGAGCCGGCGACGCCCTTCCCGGAGGGATTCGATGCCCGTCCCGCGCCCTTCGGCGTGGGGTTCACCGGAGCCAACTGCAGCGAGCCCCGCCTGATCGAGCTGGCGTATGCGTTCGAGCAGGCTACGCGGCGGCGGGCGCCGCCTCCGGGGTTCCCCTGAAGGGGATTGGACCAGGGCCGCGCGGCTCCCGCCCCCGCTTTCGGGGCACGCCCCTAACCACCACATTGCCCCTTCGCGACTCGCCTGACCGTACGCTGCGTGCTTTCCCGACCGGAGATGTGACGATGAAGAAGCTGTTCCTGCTGGCCCTGTCCCTCACCTTCGCGATGCCCGCGCTCGCCCAGAACCACGCGGCCAACCCGTACCGCACCGTGGATGGTGTCTGGGGTCAGCTGCCCGAGGGTCGCACCTGGGGCGCCACCAGCGCGGTATACCCCGCCGCGGACGGCAACATCTGGGTGGCCGAGCGTTGCAGCGAGAACACCTGCGTGGGGCACGACGACCTCGATCCCATCCTCCTCTTCGACGTCGATGGCAACCTGCTCAGGAGCTTCGGCGCGGGGATGTTCGAGTGGCCGCACGGCATTCATGTCGACCCCGACGGCAACCTCTGGGTCACCGATGCGCGCGGGGGCGAGCGACGCGGGCACCAGGTGCACAAGTTCACCCCCGAGGGCGAGTTGATGATGAGCCTGGGTCAGGCCGGAGTGGCCGGCGCCGGACCCGACACCTTCGACCAGCCCTCCGACGTGCTGGTGGCCCCCAACGGCGACATCTTCGTGGCCGACGGTCACGGGACGGGCGGCAACAACCGCATCGTCAAGCTCACCAGCGGCGGCGACTTCATCATGGAGTGGGGCAGCACCGGCGCCGAGAACGGCGAGTTCCGCGATCCCCACGCGCTGGCCATGGATTCCCGCGGCCGGCTCTTCGTCGGCGACCGCAAGAACAACCGCCTGCAGATCTTCGACCAGGACGGCAACCACCTCGACACCTGGACCCAGTTCGGCCGGCCCAGCGGGCTCTTCATCGACGCCAACGACGTGCTCTACTCCGCCGACTCCGAGTCCTCCACCGGCGGCGGCATCCCCAACGCCGGCTGGGTGCGCGGGATCCGCATCGGCAGCGTGGTGGACGGGCTGGTCACCTCCTTCATCCCCGACCCCGACTGGCACGTGTACGTGCGGGGCACCACCGGGGCCGAAGGGGTGGCGGCGGACGCATTCGGCAACGTCTACGGGGCGGAGGTGGGGCCGCGCATGCTGCGCAAGTATGTGCGGGTGCGGTAGACAAGGCTGACGTAACGTCAGGGTTCTGACCGAGCTCCGCGGGGCGGGCGGTACGAAGTCTGGCGACACCTGCCTTACCGGCTGTCCAGACCGGGGTTCAGCCGTTAACGTTTCTGGGAGGCTACGGCTGACGGCAGCGGTCGAGTGCGACTATATGAGCCTATAACAATGGATATCGCTGGATATGGTTTACCAGTGGCAACAACGGCTGTAGGTTGACTTGTCCCATTGGGATGAAGTTATGACGAGAGTGAGCCACTATGGGTGCTGCGAGTAAGTCCGGTTGGCTGCGATTCTGGGCAGCATGGATCACCCCGGTTGTGATTGTGTGGATAGCCCTCGGCACGCGGATCGATTTCGGCTCGCAGCCCGTCTCACCCGAACCCTCGGGACCCGAGGCGAACCGCTCCCTTGTCCCCGGTCCTTCGACCTTCGACTCATCGGAGCTTCCACAGCTCACCCACGCGTTGTCGGTCATCGTCGGCGGGTTCTTCCTTCCCGACTCTGGAATGGTTCTGGTCGAACGTACCGAGGTCTATTTCGTCGACATGGCGTCCGGGGAAACCAGGGTGTTCGGCCGGGAGGGCGGCGGGCCGCACGAGTTCCGCCGTATCCAACGTGCCTTGCGTAGCCCTCAGGGCATCGCGCTCCAGGACAACTACCGGCTTCGCGTAGTGTTCCTCGACAACGGCGGCGAGTATGTGGGCGACATGCGGTACAACACGGCTCCGTTCAAGGGCAGCCTCATGAGTGCACCGCCGGTGGCCGTTCATCCGGATGGTCGCATCGTCTTCGGTGACCGGGAAGACAAGCATTTCGATAGCTACCGGGGACGAACATGGGACGCGATCGAGTACCTTGCAGTGGACAACGCAGGCGAAGTCGAGGTCGTCGCCCAGGGCAGGGGCTCCGAATACTACTACGAGCCGAGCCACAGTGGCAGCGTGATCTTCGGGCATTCCACCCTGATGGCGGCCTCTTCGGATCGCGTCGCCATCGCCGAGACCGACCAGGAAGCGATCCAGGTGTTGGAATGGGATGGAGGCGAAATCGGCCGCATACCCATGCCGCCGGCCATTCGGCCGTCCAGAGACCAGGTGCGTGCGGTGCAGGAGTACAGGGCTGACGAACCGTCGAGAATCGCGAGAAGGCTGAGCAGGATCAGGACCGAAGAGCAATTGGCCGACCTCCGTGGGTTGCGCCTCGATATGGACAGCTGGCCGGTGAACGAACTGGCACCGCCGATCGATCTGCTTTTCGTCGACTTCGACGAGAGGCTTTGGGTGCGCGACTACCACTTCGCCGACCAGGAAAGCGTGACCTGGCGGGTGTGGGACATGGAGCGGTTCACGCCATTGTTCCAGGTGAAGCTGGCGGCCAACGAGGAGTTGCTGGACGCGAGAGGGGACATCGTACTGCTGCGCCGCGAGGACGAACTGGACGTTCCGCGGGCCGTGGTCAGCAGCCTTGAACGGGTGCGGTAGGCTAAGGCTGACGTAACGTCAGGGTTGGGACCGGGATTCCGCGGGGCGCGCCGTACGAGGTCGTGAGGCGTCTGCTTTCCGGCTGTCCAGACCGGAGTTCAGCCGTTAACGTTTCTGGAAGGCGACGGCTGACAGCAGCGGCCGAATACCATTATGTGGGCCTATGAAGACGGATATCGATGGATATGGTCTACCAGTGGCAACAACGGCTGCGGTTGACTTGTCCCATTGGGATTGATTTCTGACGAGAGTGAGCCATTATGGGTGCTGCGAAGAAGTCCAGCTGGCTGCGATTCTGGGCAGCGTGGATCATCCCGGTTGTGATTGTGTGGATAGCCCTCGGCACGCGGATCGATTTCGGCTTCCAGCCCGTTTCCCCCGGACCCTCGGGACCGGAGGCGAGCCGCTCCCTTGTCCCTGGACTTTCGATATTCGACTCATCTGAGCTTCCACAGCTCGCCCACGCATTCTCGGTCATCGCCGGCGGGTTCTTCCTTCCCGACTCCGGAATGGTTCTGGTCGAACGCACTGAGGTCTATTTCGTCGACATGGCGTCCGGGGAAACCAGGATGTTCGGCCGGGAGGGTGGCGGGCCGCACGAGTTCCGCCGTATCCAACGGGCCTTGCGTAGCCCGCAGGGCATCGCGCTTGAGGACAACTACCGGGTTCGCGTAGTGTTCCTCGACAACAGCGGCGAGTACGTGGGCGACATGCGCTATAACACGGTCCCGTTCAAGGGCGGCGTCATGGACGCACGGCCGGTGGCGGTTCACCCGGATGGTCGCATCGTCTTCCGTGACAGGGAAGGCAAGAACAGGCGCAGCTACCGGGGACGTACATGGAACGCGATTGAGTACATTGCAGTGGACAGCGCAGGCCAAGTCGAGGTCGTCGCCCAGGCCAAGGGCTCCGAACATTACTACGAGGCTCAGCGCAGTGGCAGCGTGATCTTCGGGCATTCCACCCTGATGGTGGCCTCTTCGGATCGCGTCGCCATCGCCGAGACCGACCAGGAAGCGATTGGGGTGTTCGGATGGGATGGAGGCGAAGTCGGCCGCATTCCCATGCCCCCTGCAGTTCGGCCCTCCAGAGACCAGTTGCGTGCGGTCCGCGAGTACAGGGCGGGTGGACCGTTGAGAATGGCGAAGATGCTGAGCGAGGTGTTTCCCGAAGAGCAATTGGCCGGCCTCCGCACAATGCGCCCCAATATGGACAACTGGCCGGTGAACGAACTGGCACCGCCGATCGATCAGCTGTTCGTCGACTTCGACGAGAGGCTTTGGGTGCGCGACTACCACTTCACCGACCAGGACAGCGTGACCTGGCGGGTGTGGGACATGGAGCGGTTCACGCCATTGTTCCAGGTGAAGCTGGCGGCCAACGAGGAGTTGTTGGACGCGAGAGGGGACGTCGTACTGCTGCGCCGCGAGGACGAACTGGACGTTCCGCGGGCCGTGGTCAGCAGCCTTGAACCAGCAGCGCCCTGATAGTGACGCTGTTTGCTGACGAAAGGGAGCTCTTGATGCCTATCAGAAAGAAGACCAGCTGGCTGCGATGAGGCAGATCGATGTCTTCAACGCGGATCGCGAGTACCTGGGCACGCTGCCGGCCGGTGCCCCGGGGATGCCCGCCGCGTTCGGACCCGATGGTCTCGTGGTCCATCTGGAACGCGATGAACTCGACGTGCCGACGCTCGTGGTGAGCCGGTTGGACGGGGAGGCGGGGTGAGACGCCATCTCGCTGCGATCCTCCTGCTCCTGAGCGCCTGCGCGCCTCCTTCCGACACTCCCATCGCAGGCACATGCATCGCCTCCAACTCGTCCCCTGCGCGCGTCCGACACCAGAACCCGTCGCTCCTCGGACTCCCGACGTGGCATCCGCAGCTCATGCTGGAGATCGGGCGCGACGTGGACGTCGAACCGTTTGTCGGCCAGGTCTTCGACATTGATCGGGCGTCGGATGGTCACTTGTATGTGTCGGACGCAAGCGCCCATTCCATCGTCGTATTCGACACGGCCGGGGTGCGGAGACGAGGTGTTGGCCGGCAGGGCCAGGGACCCGGAGAGTTCTCGGGCCTCGTGAAGCTCGGAATCGGTGCCGGGGACACGGTTCGAGCGATCGACTACGGACAGTGGCGTCTGTCCACGTTTACAGCCTTCGGCGAGTTGATCTCCACAACTCCTTTTCCGCCGCCGGCTGAATTGGGTCAGATACCGGAACTGACGTTCGACGCAGAAGGACGTTTGTACAACCTTTCGTATCGCGGATTCGCCCAGTCCCTGATGGAGGCCATCGAGGGCCGCAGCGGTGTGCGGGCTCGCGGTCAAGTTGCGCTGACGCGCTGGAGCGTGGATGACGGCGACTGGACCGTCCTGGCTCAGGTTCCCGGTATCGAAGTGTACTTCCAGAATGGTCTGAGTGACGCCCCGTTCGCCCGTCGTCCGCTCTGGGGCCCCGACGGGCGGGGCGGTGTCTGGTACGCAGATTCCGGCGAGTATACGCTGACGAGGTTTGCGGCGTCGGGTGACGTCGATTGTGTCGTGGAGGTGGGGTATGCGCCTCCCGTGGTCTCTGCGGAAGATAGACGCAACTACTATGAAGCGCGGGATGTGTCTGGCGCGGACGAAGCCCGGCTGAATCGAATCCGCGACGCCCGCCGACCGATGCGCCTTCCCGACGCGCGACCGGCGCTCCGTCGCCTGGTCGTGACGGAGAACGGCGCGATCTGGGTCCAGCCCAACGAGTCCGTAGTGGAGTCCGGTGATCTCGTGACCTGGCACGTCTTTTCGCCGGAAGGATCTCCGATGGCAACGGCCTCATTGCCGTCCGGGTTCAGGCTATACCGTGCGACGGACGACGTGCTTCTCGGAGTACGCGTGGGCAACCTGGGACAGCACATCATCACCGTCTACGATGTCGCGAGGTAGCGTCAGCGCAACGTGGCTGGCGACCGTCCGCCACCCAGGGCGCACTCGGATTCATGCGATTGCTCGCCGCAACACCTCCCGGACACGCGGGCTCGCGTCTCGCAGGAGCCGTTGCTTGTAGGCGTCGCCCTCCGGATCATCCGGATAGGACAGCCTGGATCCGGCTTCCAGCAGCATCTCGACCAGCTCCACGTAGACATCCTGGCGCTCATCGGCGGCGCCGGAATAACAGGAACCGTGAACAGCCCAATGGAGGGGCGAGGCCGCGTGCACGACGTCGAAGATATCGAGTGGTGCGCCGGCATCGATCAGGAGACGCCCGTTCCTGGGCTGGCCGAACCAAGCGGCCTGATGCAGGGGAGTCCCGGAGTCGAGGCCTGTTGCGGTGAGGTCCGCGCCCGCCTCGATCAGCAGTTGCACGGCCTCCCGGTCGTTGCGGCCGGCGACATCCGCCAGTAGCCGGTCTTCCTCGGGGTTGGCGGTCCGGGCAACGCCCGGGCAGGCTTTGAGGATCTTCCGTGCTTCATCGAGGCGTCCGCTGACGATCGCCACCGCAAATCGATCCGCGGCGTTCAGATCGGTGCTGGCCCCGTGTTGCGCCAGCAGGGCGGCAACCTCATCGAATCCCCTCCGTACGGCGTGCGCGTACGCGGTCTTGCCGCCCGCTGTCACTGCGTCGATGTCGGCGCCGCAGGCGAGGAGGATCTCCACGGCGGTGACACGCCGCCGGCGGGTGGCCACGTGGAGCGGGGTCTCTTTGTCCGGCTCGCTTCGCCGGTTGGGATCGGCACGCTCGTCGAGCATCCGGCGCAATGCTTCGTCGCCATCCGCACCGTAGTGCAAGTCCAGCAGCTCATGGAGCGTCATTCCTGCCTACCGCCGCCAAACCCCGACCCCGTTCTCGTAGACGATCTCCGTCCCGAAGGGCCGCGACAGCTCCGCGAGGTGCTCGATGATCTGTCGCCCCAACTCCTCGGGGGCGATGCGCGGCGTGCCCCGCTGTGACCGGGGCGCCTTCCAGCCCAGCTCGATGGGGTGGAAGACGATCTCCACCGCCTCGCTCCCCTCGAAGGTCACCACCGGGACCACGCTCTCGTACCAGCGCGAATCGGTCGGGAAGCCGGTGGTGGGGTTGCCGTCCTCGTCGACCTGGAAGCGCTCGTCGTAGATCTCCGAGGCGAGCCGGTCCAGCGGGAGGCCGTAGCGGTCGCGCTGGTCGGACGGCATCGGGTCGATGGTCTCGTTCTGGAAGATGAAGTCGCCCAGCGAGTAGAAGATGGGCCGGCCGTTGTGGATCTCCACGCCGCGCAGCTGGTGCGGGCCGTGGATGATGAAGGTGGCGGCCCCGGCGTCGATGACTTGGCGCGCGAACTCGACCATCCAGTCCGGCGGCACCATGAAGGCGTTGCCGGGCTCGTGCGAATGGCTGTTGGCGACCACGTAGTCGCCCTGATCGGTGGCGTTGCGCACCTCGTGCAGTACCCGCTCGCGGTCGACGTCGTTCAGCGTGACGATGGTGCGGTCTTCGTCTCCGGGATACACGGTGATCCCGAAGGCCCGGACCGAGACTCCCTCGTCGTCGGCCACCTCGACACCCTGCGCGCGGGCCACCTCGCGCAGGGCCTCCATGGTCGCGGGTGATCCCTCGTGGCGGGTGTTCAGCCGGAGCGTGTTCAGCCCCGGCCGCCCCTGCACGGTGGGTCCGGGCCGACCGGCGCGAGACATCGGCGTGTGGCTCGACGCCATTCCGATCAGCGCGACACGTCCCTTCGGCGTCTCCAGGTATCCGGGGCGGCTGGCCCATCCCAGGTTCTCGCCGGCGCCGGCGTGCACCAGTCCCCACTCGTCCATGAGCTTGCCGGTAAGGCGCATGCCCTCCACCCCGTAGTCGGTGGTGTGGTTGTTGGCCCGGTTGAAGAGGTCGAAGCCCATGTCGACGAGGTCCTTCAGCGTCTCGGGCGAGCCCACCTCGTAGTTGCCCCCGTTCTCGGCCGCCGGCCATCCGGTGAACTCCTGCAGCCGGAAGACCGACTGCTCCAGGTTCATGAAGGCGGCGTCCGCGCCCTGGATGATGTCGACCAAATCCTGGAAGGCGGGATCCCCGGGATGATCGAACTGCATCACGCGGCGGTTCATGATCACGTCGCCCGCCCCCGCCAGAGTCCAGCGGGTGTCGTCGTCGATGGGCGAGCGGGTCTGGGAGTGCCCCGGCAGCGGGACGGCGAGCAACAGGGCGGCAGCGAAGATCATCGTCAGGTTGTGCCCGGACTCAGGCAGGGGACGGATCAGGCGCATCGAAGTCCTCCAGAAGAAGCTCGCATCACAGGAAGCGTCCATCCCAAACTACGTCGACAGCCTCCGCCACGCTCACGCGCTCGAAGTCCGGATGCAGCGGGTTGAGGATCACGTTCCAGCCCCAGGGCTGCGCGACGAGAGAGGGAATCTTCAGCGCGTCCGGCGAGTTCAATGAGGCTGAAGACGTGTTCGCACCATCATCGGGCATGGACGCTCTCCCGGGGCAGGCCATGCGGACCCTGGGAGCACGAACTGTCCAGCCCGTCGCCCGGATGTGCCGGGACGCCTTGATCTGGACCGCGCAGCAGGCGAGAGAGGCCCGGCCATTCCTTGCGTGGCCGCAACGCCCGGAGGAATGTTGCCGGGATGACGGTTGCGCCCGATCACCAACTCCAGTCCCGGTGATGCGGCAACCCGATCGCCGACAGCGTTCTGCCGCGGCGCATGAGGTACGATGGGAGAAGAGGCACCATGAGAAGGATCGCAGTCATCAGTTCGGTCGTGTTCGTTGCCCTGCCCCTGCTCGCATGCACCGAGGCAGATGCCGGCTCGGCAGCTTCCGCCGATCCCGCGGCGACAGCCGCAGCCCCGGACGGCCCGCCCCTCTACTACCTGCTCAGCGGGCCCGCCAAGCGCTACTGCTCCGGCATCTGGGTATCGGAGCGTGACCGGACCGAGGCGCTCTACGGCAGCGTACTCCACACCGATGAGCAGGTGGGCGACTATGAGAGCGGGAGCCTGGTCTTCGATGTGGACGAGGAGCGGCGCATCGTCACCGTCTCGCAGAACGGGGTCTCGGCGCGCGCGCGGCACTTCGGCGACCAGGGCTGCGTGATCCTCCCGCCCGACACCGACGGGGTGTTCTTCACGCCGCGCGAAGTCACCAGCGCGCTCCCCGACGCCGAGTCCACCCCCTGGCCCATGGGTGACATGCTCCCCGACGAGCCGCTGCCCGAGGGAGTGAACGGCGTGCTGCTCGACCAGGCCGTCGAGACCTTCTTCACCGAGGGCGACAACCGGGCCGCCTTCCTGGTCGTCCATCGCGGGCGCGTCCTGGCCGAGAACTATGGCCCCGGCATCCACCAGGACACGCAGCTCGAGAGCTGGTCGATGGCGAAGAGCATGACCGCGACCCTGATCGGCCGCCTCATTCAGATGGGGCACCTGGAGATCTGGCAGCCCGCACCCGTGCCCGAGTGGCAGAACTCGCACGGCGACCCGCGCGCCCAGATCCGCATCGCCGATCTGTTGCGCATGTCGAGCGGCCTCCGCTTCAGCAACTCAGGCGCCACCCCCGAGCAGATGGCGGCGTCCTTCGTCCCGGGGCAGGTGGACCACCGCATGGGCTATGTGGCGCCCATCGACGCCTTCCAGTTCTCGGTCAGCCGCGACGCGGAGTTCCCGCCCAACACCGTCGGCCGTTACCGCAACTCCGACCCATGGACGCTGGGCTACATCGTCAAGCGCACGGTCGAGAACGAGCTGGGCGAGGAGTACCTGAGCTGGCCGCAGCGCGCCCTCTTCGACAAGATCGGCATCCGCCGCTTCATCATGGAGACGGACCCCTACGGCAACTTCCTGCTCACCGGCTACAACTACGGCACCGCCCGCAACTGGGCGCGGTTCGGGATGCTCTATCTGAATCGGGGGATGTGGAATGGCGAGCGGCTCCTCACCGAGGAGTTCGTGGACTTCGTGCGTTCGCCCGCGCCCGCTTGGGAGGAGCCCTACTACGGCGGCCTCTTCTGGCTCAACACGGCGGACGAGGAGGGCAGAGGAGGACGGGTTCCCCAGCTTCCGCCGGACGCCTATAACCCGTCCGGGGCCGGTCACCAGCGCACGTACATCATCCCGTCGCGCGACCTCGTGATCGTGGTGCAGAGCCACCGTTCCGCGGCCGCGCACGCCCCCGACCGCACCGACCGCGAGTACGAGACGCTGGGCATGGTGGTGAAGGCCGTGGATCCGGAGTGGAGCTGGTAGGATGTTGACCTGATTTTCATGGAGGCCTTCGGGGGAGGGCTGACCTGGAAGTGTGCGTTTATCGAATGACACTGCACCAGCCCGAGAAGCCCATGATCCGCCCGACTTCGATGTACCTTTGGGGAGCTTTGCTGCTCCTTCCTTGCGTTTCCGCCTGTGCCGAAGACGACTCCGGCCCGCCCCTCGTCGTCCAGCGCGACAGCGCCGGCATCCAGATCGTGGAGGCAATGCGGCCGCTCTGGGGCGACTCCAGCCTGTGGAGCATCGATCCGGACCCGGTCGTCGACCTCACGCTTACCGGCAGCGGCCCGGCCCACGAGTTCTATCAAGTCGGAAGCATGAAGCAGCGTCCGGACGGGTCTCTCATGCTTGCCAACAGAAGCTCCGAGGAAGTGCGGGTGTATTCCGCGACCGGCGAGTTCCTGGGGTCGTTCGGCGGGAGCGGCGAGGGTCCGGGTGAATTCAGGAGCCTGTATGTGATCGAGAATGCCGGGGACACCTTGCTGGCCATGGATTCCGATGGACGCGTCACTGTGGTCGCGCCCGAGTTGACCGTGGTCCGGACCTTCAACATCGCGCCCTTGACGCTGGACCTGCACTACGTGAACGGCGGAGCAATCCTCCCGGAGCCGCGGGCGCTGGTGTTGCCACAGGCGGGTGTCGCCGGGAGGATTCGGCGCCCGGATCCGCTCGTCCTCTTCGATCTCGAGGGAGAGCTGATCGACAGCATCGGCGAGACACGGGGACCTGAGCTCTACGTATCCGGCGGGACGGTCGGCGTATTCTTCGGCAAGTCATCCCACGTCGCGACCATGGGACGGCGCATCTTTCTGGGTTCGAACGACACGATGCAGGTGGATGAACTGGACGTGTCGGGAAACCTCGTGCGCATCCGGCGCGTTCCCGACTACCCGCTCGACCTGAGCGACGCCCAGATTGCCGCAGAGCGGGATTTCTTTCTCGATCGAAGTCCGCCCGGCTCTCCCTTTCGGCAGGGGTTCGAAGACGCGCCCGCGTCGGACACACGCCCCGCCTACAACGACATCCTCGTCGATCCCTCGGGGGCGGTCTGGCTCGAGCTCTTCCGCGGAGCGCACGAGCAGGACCATCCCCAGGAATGGCTGGTGCTGGATGTCGATGGGACGTGGCTCGGAACAGTTCAGATCCCCGATCGCTTCACCGTTTCGGACATCACAATGGACGCCGTCCTCGGTGTTTGGAGGGACGAACTGGATGTCCAGCATCCGCAGGTGCTGCGGCTGACCCGCAACTGAGATGTCCGATCTCGATCGGCCAGGAAGGAAAATGTCCTCACACTCGACTGTCCATCTCCGCGGTGCCGCGTTTGTCCTGCTGTGCGCGATGATCTCCTGCTCTCCCGAGGATTCAGGTCCGCCCCTCGTCGTCCAGCGCGACAGCGCCGGCATTGAGATCATCGAAGCGATGCGGCCGCTTTGGGGCGATTCGAGCCTGTGGAGCA
Organism: Longimicrobiales bacterium; assembly: GCA_965208255.1. GTDB lineage: Bacteria > Gemmatimonadota > Gemmatimonadetes > Longimicrobiales > Gaopeijiaceae > BD2-11. The sequence goes on along the minus strand of OZ242324.1, from coordinate 3,151,328 downwards.
TCGATCCGGATCCGGTCGTCGACCTCACGCTCTCCGGCAGCGGCCCGCCCCACGAGTTCTATCGAGCCCGCAGCATGAAGCAACGGCCAGACGGCTCCCTCATGATAGCCGACGGGAGCTCGGAGGAAGTGCGGGTGTTCTCCGCCACCGGCGAGTTCCTGGGGTCGTTCGGTGGGAGCGGCGACGGTCCCGGCGAATTCCGAAGCCTGCAGCGGATCGAGAACGGGGGCGACACCCTGCTGGCCCTCGGCGACGGGCGCGTCACCGTGGTCGCCCCCGATCTCACGGTGGTCAGGACCTTCAACGTCGATCCCTGGACGATCGACCTGCACTACCTGAGTGGGGGCGCGATCCTGCCGGAGGTATCCAGGCCGGTGTTACCGATGGATGGCCTGGCCGGACTGGTTCGGCGCCCGGAACCTCTCGTTCTCTTCGATCTGGAGGGAACGGAGATCGACAGTATCGGCGAGATGCGGGGACCCGAACTCTACGTACTCGTCCGCGACGGCTCGTACCTCGGGACCGCGCCGCACTTCTTCGCCAAACGATCTCACGTCGCTGCCCTGGGCTGGCACCTCTTGAAGGGTTCGTCCGACATGATGCAACTGGAGGAACTGGATCTGTCCGGGAATCTCGTCCGCATCCTGCGAATCCCCGATTATCCTCTGGACCTGAGCGATGCCCAGATCGCCTCGGAGCGCGATTTTATGCTCGACAGATTATCGCCCGGCCACCCGTTGAGGGCGCCCTTCGAAGCCGCTCCCGTTTCAGAAACCCGACCCGCCTTCACCGACATCCTCGTCGACCCCTCCGGAGCGGTCTGGCTGGAACTCCACCGGGGAGACAGCGAGCAGGACCAGCCGGAGGAATGGCTGGTGCTGGACGCCGACGGCACCTGGCTCGGGACCGTGGAGATTCCAGATCGCTTCACCGTCTCGGACATCACAATGGACGCAGTGCTGGGCGTCTGGGAAGACGAACTGGATGTCGAGCATCCGCAGGTGCTGCGACTGACGCGCAACTGAGACATCCGAATATCCCTGGAGCGGAAATGACCATGCCGACACATTCGACCGCCGATCCCCGGAGTGCCGGGTTGCTCCTGCTGTGCGCGATCGTCGCATGCAGCGACGCCAACTCCGGCCCGCCCCTCGTCGTCCAGCGGGACAGCGCCGGCATCGAGATCATCGAAGCGACGCGGCCCCTCTGGGGCGATGCCAGCCTCTGGCATATCCACCCGGAACCGCTCCTCGACCTCACTCTGTCCGGCACCGGCACGAACCACGAGTTCTATCGCGCTCGGAGCGTGAAGCAACGTCCGGATGGCTCTCTCGCGGTGGCCGATCGGGGTTCGCAGGACGTGCGGATGTTCTCCGAGACCGGCGAGTTCAGGGGATCCTTTGGCGGGCCGGGAGACGGCCCCGGCGAATTCCGCAACCTCTGGCGGATCGAGAACGCCGGGGACACCCTGCTGGCCCTCGACGCCCGCAGACGCGTCACCCTGGTCGCTCCCGACCTGGCGCTGGTCCGGACCTTCGACCTCGCGGATAACACGAGGTCCCTGCATTACCTGGGAGGCGGCACCATCCTGACGGTGGCGGATTCGCCTGCATTGCCGGAGGCACCCGCCAGCGGGCTGATTCGGCCTGCGGAAGTTCTCGCGCTCGTAAGTCTCGACGGAGTGGAGATCGGCGACATCGGCGAGACCCCGGGGTCGGAAAGTTACGTGTCCGTCGGCGAAAACTATGCGTCCGGCGCGCCTCTCTTCGGAAAGGGATCTCATATTGCGGCGCTGGGACAGCGCATCTTTCGAGGTCCGTCCGACGCGATGCAGGTGGAAGAGCTGGACATGTCCGGGAATCTTGTGCGCATCCTGCGCATTCCCGGCTATCCCCTGGATCTGAGTGACGCCCGGATCGGGGCTGAGCGGGATGCCCGTCTCGAAGAACTTCCAACTGCCGCGCCGCCGTTCATCCGGCAGCTCGTCGAAGACTTGCCCGCTCCGGCGACCCGACCCGCCTACGCCAACATGCTCGTGGACCCCTCCGGGGCGGTCTGGCTGGAACTGTTCCGGGGAACGAGCGAACGGGACCGGCCCCAGGAATGGCTCATTCTGGATGCGGATGGCACCTGGCTCGGCACCGTCGAAGTCCCGGACCGTTTCACGGTAATGGAGGTCCGGATGGATACTATGCTCGGCGTGTGGCGCGATGAACTGGACGTCGAGCATCCTCAGGTGCTGCGGCTGACGCGTGACGAATCGAACGGCAATTGACGATGCCATCTCACCGCATCCCGACGATATGCCGCCTCTTGCCTCTGATACTGGGCGGGACCATGTCGTGCGGAGCTCCGGACTCGGGTCCGCCCCTGATCGTCCAGCGCGATAGCGCCGGGATAGAGATACTCGAGGCGACGCGCCCCCTCTGGGGTGACTCGAGCCACTGGAGCATCGATCCGGATCCGCTCGTCGACCTCGCGCTCTCCGGCAGCGGCCCGGCCCATGAGTTCTTCCGCATCCGCGGCCTGAAGCAGCGGCCGGACGGCTCGCTGGTGGTTGTCAATCGAGGGTCCCAGCAGGTTCGCCTTTACTCGCGCGACGGGGAGTTCCTTGGGGCGCTGGGTGGGCCGGGGGAGGGCCCTGGAGAGTTCAGCAACCTCTGGCGGGTTGAGCTGGTGGCCGACACGGCTCTCGCGCTCGACACCGACGGACGGGTCACCGTCGTGGGTCCCGATATGCAGTTGGTCCGCACCTTCCAGCTGCCCCCACAGGTTTTCGAAATCCATTTCCTGGCGGACGGGACGCTGCTCGCCGAGTCTTACTTCGGGATCGAGCTGGAGGAGGCCGGCGCAGAACGGATACGCCCACCCACGGCACTCGTCCGCTTCAGCCTGGAAGGTGCCTGGGTCGACAGCATCGGCGTCAGGCTGGGCAGGGAGTCGTTTGAGTTGGCTTCCGAGGACGACTACATGAGCGGTCCCGCCATGTTCGGCAATACCTCGAAAACGGCGGCGCTCGGCTCACGGGTCTACTACGGGTCCTCAGACCTCATGCAGGTTGAGGAATTGGACCACGCAGGGAATCTCGCCCGCATCCTGCGCATCCCCGACTATCCCCTGGACTTGACCGGCGAGCAATTCGACGCGGAACGGCAAGCCATGTACGACGAGAGCTTTCCTCCGGGAATGCCGGTGCCGCCGCGCTTTCGTCGTTTTTTTGAGGCGCAGGCGGCTCCAGCGACGCGGCCCGCATTCAACAACATGCTGCTCGACGCATCAGGGGCGATCTGGCTGGAGCTCTATCGGGGCGTAAGCGAACAGGACCGGCCCCAGGAATGGCTCATTCTCGATGCCGACGGAACCTGGCTCGGGACCATCGAGGTTCCGGACCGCTTCAGCGTGAGGGACATCACCATGGAGACCGTACTCGGCGTTTGGCGGGATGAGCTGGATGTCGAGCATCCACAAGTGCTGCGACTCACGCGGAACGCCGGCTGATCCGGCGAGCGACCCGACCTCCGTCGCTGGACTCCCCTCGTCCACGGGCCAAACTGCGGACACGGCGTGGCAATGTGCAGACGTGGAAACCCCGGCGGGCCCATCACAGGCCCACCGGGGTTCCTTGCCCGCCTGCTGGAAGCGGACGAGCGAATCCGTGAGAGAGTCAGCTCGCCGCGCTCCTGAGACTCGGCGAGTAGACCCTACCGCGTCTCCCACAGCCAGTTGTAGTTCAGCCGCACGTAGTAGTAACCGCCGTTGAAGCCGAAGGGCGTGCTCTCGGGATAGCGCGCGCCCACGCCCAACGCGTTCGGGCTCTCGTCCGGATACGTATTGAGCAGGTTCTGCGCGCCGAACGTGACCGAGGCGTTGTCCGAGAGATCCAGCGCCATTTCGGCATTGACGATGAAGCGCCCGGGATAGGTGAACTCGTCGCCGATATCGTACCAGCCATCGTAGAGCGTGCCCCGCAGGAGTCCGCGCCACGGGCCGAAGGAGTGCACGCCGCTGAGCGAGGCGCGGAAGCTCGGGAGCGACTGCTCCAGCTGGAAGACGCGGTCGTCGTCCACAACCTCGGGGTTGCGCTCCGTGACCTCGGTGGCGGTGTAGTTGAAGAGGAAGTTGACGCTGGTGTTTCCGCCCATCGCCTCCGGGGAGTAGTTCAGCACGAAGTCCCATCCCTGGGTGAGGGTCGAGAAGTCGTTGGTGAAGAAGCGGAACTCGGCCAGGTTGCTTGCGCTCGTGATGCCCTCGGACACCAGTTGGGAGACCTCGGCGTCGGTGAGCTCGAAGGTCCGGGTCTGGGCGAAGCGATCGTCGATCGCGATCCGGAAATAGTCCCCGGTCAGCCGCAGAGAGCCTGCCTCGTACACGGCGCCTGCCGCGATGCTGAACGACGTCTCGGGCTCGAGTTGGCGCCCGCCCTTGAGCGCCGCGACGCGTGAGGTCGAAGGGATGGTGCCGCGGTTGACCAGGTCGCCGATCTCGGAATCGAAGACGGTCGACACGTTGAAAGTGTTCTGCTGCCCGGGCGTCGGCGCCCGGTAGCCCGTGCTCGCGCTGGCGCGCAGCGACATCTGTTCGGTAGCCGCGATGCGCGCGGACACCTTCCCGGTGGCCTGACCTCCGAAGTCCGAGAAGTTCTCGTAGCGGCCGGCGAGGCCGATGTTCCAGTTGTCGGTGACGCCGTTGCCGAGGTCGAGATCGGCATAGACGGCGGTGTTCCTGCGGCTCCAGTTGCCGGCCGCGAGCGGGCTGAACCCGGGGAAGCCGTTCGAGGAGGAGCTGAAGCCCTGGGCGGCGTACGGGCCGATCTTCCAGGACTCGTCCTGCCCCTGTCCGACCTCGAAGCGTTCCTCCCGGCGCTCGAAGCCGCCGGCCAGGTGCGTCCGGTCGTTCACTTCATAGGCCAGATCCAGGTTGAAGTTGAGCTCTTCCTGGTTGTAGAGGCCCGGATCGAAGTTGGTGGGGGTCTGCGGTCCGAGTGCCGCGTTAACGGTGTTATAGATGAAGAAGTCGACCTGGTTCTTGCCGAAGCTCGTGCTCGCATCCCACGAGATGCCGCTGTCGGTGCGGCCGCGGAGACCTCCCACGACGGAGGCGTCGAAGACGTTGCCGCCGAACTGGGGCGTGAAGCCGCCGGGGAACATCTCCTGGAAGGAGAAGCAGTTGGGGTCGTCGAAGACCTGCCGCAGCGCCACCGGATCGGGCACGTTGTTCGTGACGTTCACGACGGGGCAGTTGGCGGAGCCGTCGAGGATGCCGTCCCTGGCGTCGAGCACGTCGCCGATCAGGAGCGTACTACCGCCGTCTCCGCTGAACACGCCGCCGCGGGTATTGGGGTTGCGGAAGAAGAATCCGCCGTCGACTTCCTTCCTGCCGATGTTGCCGAAGGCGTAGGCCTGCTCGTCGTCGTCGAAGGTGTAGCCGGTGTTGACCCAGACCTTCAGGTCGTCGGTGACCTTGGGCGAGCCCCAGATCTGGGCCGTGGGCGAGCGCACCGCGGTGTTGCCGGCTGCGATCAGGCCCGTCGCGTCACCACGCTGGATGGCGCGGTCGGTGGGGTCCTGGTTGCCGTACTCGACGGTAATGTTGGCGAAGCCGGACTCGCCGAGGGGCAAACCGACGTTGCCGGCAACCGAGAGCGCGTCGCCGTCGCCCTCGTAGAAGCTGCCCTGCTTGACCTCGACGCTGCCGCCGGAGCGGTCGTTCTTCAGGATGAAGTTCAGCACGCCGGCGATGGCGTCCGAACCGTACTGCGCCGCAGCGCCGTCGCGCAGCACCTCGACCTGCCGCAGCGCGAGGCCGGGGATGGACCCGATGTCGGGCCCCTGGGCGCCGTCCGAGAGGCCGCCGCCCAGCCAGGTGATGACGGCGCCCCGGTGACGCCGCTTGCCGTTGAGCAGCACCAGGGTGTGGTCGGAGGCCAGGCCACGCAGGTTGGCCGGCCGCGAGATGGTCGCCGCGTCGCTGATCGGCTGCATGTTGACGTTGTAGGACGGGACCACGGTGCGCAGCAGGAAGTCGATGTTGGTCTCGGCCTGGTTGGCGATCTCGTTGACCGGGATCACGTCCACGGGGACCATGGATTCGGTGACGGTGCGCGGCCGGGTGCGGCTGCCGACCACCACCAGCTCGTCGAGCGTGAAAGTCACGATGTCGAGCCCCAGCTCGACCGCGGTGGTCTGGCCGCTGGTGACCGTAACGTCTTCGGAAAGAAGTCCGTAGCCGATGAGTCGGACCTCGATAATATGATTTCCGGCCGCCACGTCGGGCAGTGTGAAGCTGCCGTCGGGGCCGGTGAATGCGATGATGTCGAGGGCGGGGACTTCGACTCGCGCTCCGCCGAGTCCGGCGCCGCTGTCGTTGCTGCGGACGGTTCCCTCGATGGTGCCCTGCGCGAAGGCCGCCGATGGCAGGGCCATCAGCGCCAGCGCCAGGATTCCTCGTCTGATCATGCTGGTATGCTCCTGTTGGGGTCTGGATGGATATGGCTTGCATCCCTCGCCGAGCCGGGGCATCCTGAGGATGAAACGGTCATCCCTGTTGCAGGCGAGATGTGTCGTGGCGCCATACATGAGGCCTCTTGTTCCTTGTCGTCTTCTTCTGGTGCCGGCGCTGGCGGTCATTGCCGCAGCGCGCCCAGGCCCGGCCGTTGGCCAGGACACCGATGCAACCGCTGTGCCGGTCTACACCCACGAGCAGGCGGAAGCGGGCGAGGCCGTGTATCGGGACGCCTGCGCCGACTGCCACCTGGCCAACCTGCGGGGTGACTTCGAGGCTCCGGAACTCGCTGGCCGGGGCTTCCGCAGGGCCTGGGGGAACGAGCCGATCGGCGCGCTGCTCGAGAACATCCGGTCGACCATGCCGGAGGACGCACCCGAGTCCCTGAGCGACGGGGAGTACGCGGCCGTCGTGGCGTACATCATCAGGGAGAACGGGGGGGTGCTGGGAGGGGCTTCGCTCGGGGGCGTACCGGCCGCGGGAGCCGCGCCGTCACAGCCCGGAGATGCGTCCACGTCCCGGGAGGACATCTCCACGCCCGCCGTCATCCCCCCCACCCCCGGCCGCCCCGGCACCGGGCACTCGCCGCACGCGCTGACCGGGCCGCCTCCGGGCGGAGTCGGCGACGTCACCGAAACCCCCACCGGCACCACCCGCACCTGGCGCCCCGCCGCCCCCGCCCCCGCCTCCGACGCCGACCTGGCAGACCCCCCGCCGGCGGACTGGCTGCACTGGCGCGGCAACCCGGGCTCGTGGGGGTACAGCCCGCTCGACCAGGTCGACGCCTCGAACGTCCACCGCCTCCAGCTCGCCTGGTCGTGGGGGATGGAGGACGGCCGCAGCCAGCAGGCGCCCCTGGTGCGAGACGGCGTTCTCTTCCTCAGCAATCCCGGCAACGTAGTGCAGGCGCTGGACGCGGCCGACGGCACTCCGCTGTGGGAATACCGCCGCGATTTCGGGGAGGGCGGCCCGCGCGGGCAGCTGCGCAGCCTCGCCATCTGGGAGGACATGGTCTACGTGGCCACCGCCGACGCCCACATGGTGGCGCTCGACGCCGCCACCGGGGCCGTCCGCTGGGAGACCCGCATCGCCGACCCGGAGAAGGGCTACTCGAACAGCACGGGCCCAATCGTGGCCGACGGCAGGGTCATCAACGGCATCAACGGCTGCGGCCGCTTCTACGAGGAGAGCTGCTTCATCACCGCCCACGACTCCCGCACCGGCCGCGAACTCTGGCGCACCTACACCGTGGCCCGTCCCGGAGAGCCCGGCGGCGACACCTGGGGCGACCTGCCCTTCGAGCTGCGCGGCGGGGCCGACGTCTGGATGACGGGCAGCTGGGATCCGGAGCTCGGACTGGTCTACTTCGGCACCGCCCAGGCCAAGCCCTGGGTGGCGGCAAGCCGGGGCCTGACCACGGCCGACTCCACCGCCTACGCCAATTCCACCCTCGCCCTGCGCGTCGAGGACGGGAGCATCGCCTGGTACTACATCCACGTCCCCGGCGAGTCGCTGGACATGGACGAGGCGCTCGAACGCGTGCTGCTGGACGTGAACGGCGAACCCACGGTCATCTCCATCGGCAAGCACGGCATCCTCTGGAAACTGGACGGCAGGGACGGCGCGTTCCTGGGACTGACCGAGACTGTATATCAGAATATATTGAATGTAGATTATAATACAGGCGCCGTGCAATATAGAGACGATATAGCCAACGCCAAAGTAGACGAATGGCTTTCGGTGTGTCCCTCGACCGCCGGCGGCCACAACTGGCCCGCGAGCGGCTACCATCCGGAATCCGGCCTGCTGGTCACGCCGCTCAGCCAGAGCTGCATGGAGATCGCGGGGCGCGAGACGATCCTCGAGCCCGGTTCCGGCGGCAACCAGGGCGACCGTGCCTGGATGGAGATGCCCGGCACGGACGGCAACTTCGGCAAGCTGGCCGCCTACGACGTAGCCACCCTCGACGAAGTGTGGAGCGTCGAGCAGCACTCGCCCTTCCTGACCGCGGCGCTGACCACCGCGGGCGATCTGGTCTTCGTCGGCGACTTCGACCGCTGGATCCGCGCCTACGACGTGCGTACCGGCGAGGTTCTGTGGCGGAGCCGCCTGGGCACCTCGGTCATGGGATATCCGATTTCCTACGAGGTCGACGGCGTGCAGTTCGTCGCGGTGGCGACCGCGCGCGGCGGCGGCAGCCCCTGGCGCATCCCCACCTTCCTGACCCCGGAGCTGGTGAGTCCCGAGGGCCACAACGCCCTCTACGTCTTCAAGCTGAGCGAGCCCTGAGGGAGGGGCACAGCCGGTGATCGGAGGAAACGCGGGTGGGACATTCCCTGACGGTGCTCGTCGCGAGCGGCGGGCGCGCCGCATGACGATGCCGCTCGCCGCCGCCGGCGGGCCCCGTTTCAGGCGATGGACGGCAGTTTGTCCCGTATTCGCGCTCGCCCTGGCCGTCATCGCGACTGCCATCTGCTTCCCACCGCCCCTCGAAGCCCAACTCCCACGCGCATCCCAGCGGCGCGTCGCGGAACCCGGCGAGACCCAATTCAACCTGGACTTCCTGCGCCCGTCGGGCGGCCCGGTCATCCCCATCTTCGAGGGCTGGTACCGGATGCCGGACGGCTCCTACGCCCTCTCCTTCGGCTACTTCAACGTGAACACCGAGGAGGTGCTGGAGATTCCCGTGGGGCCGGACAACTTCATCGAGCCCGCGGTCCACGACGGTGTCCAACCCACCCACTTCCTCCCCGTGCCCCAGGGCGACCGCCGCCACTGGGGGGTCTTCACGGTTACGGTTCCGTCCGACTTCGGCGACGGCGACGTGGTGTGGAACCTGCGCCACGACGGGCGCACGTACTCGGTACCGGGACGGATCCGGAGCCCGCACTACCAGATCAACGGTTGGGTCTTCCCGGGAAGGGAGAGTTCCTCGCCGGTGCTGCGGCTGGCGAGCGACGGCCCCCGTGCCCAGGGTCCCGCCGGCATCTCGACCGGACCGATGAGCGCGACCGCGGGCGAGCCCGTGCGCCTGATCGCGTGGACCCACCGCGACGGCACCTTCCCCGACGACCAGCGGCCCATCCGCATCAGGTGGTTCAAGCACCGCGGACCCGGCCGGGTAACGTTCCGCGAGCCAGAAGCCGAAGTCCCCCTCGAAGCGTGGAGCGCCGAGGGCGGCGCGGCGGTCTCCACCGACGCGACCTTCAGCGAGCCGGGCAGCTACGTCGTGCGCGTACTTGCGTTCAACCGTATTCCGGAGTTCGAATTCCAGTGTTGCTGGACCAACGGATACCTGCATGTGGAGGTGGGCCGATGAGCCGCGACTTCCGGACCGACGCGGTGCCCGGACAGCTTCACCCACTGTTGGAGAGAGCATGATGACCGACAGAATCCACACCGCCGGCCGCTTCGCTCCCCGGGCATTCGGGCGGGGCAGGAACTCGGCCCTCGTGGCCCTCCCGCTTGTCCTCGGGCTTGCGTGGGGGACACCCGCCGCCGCGCAGAATGCGGACGAAGCCGCCAGCGACTCGAACGGCGCCGGCTCCGTGCACAACGACGCACCCACCTACTCCCGCGATGTCGCGCCCATCATCCAGCGCTCATGCCAGCAGTGCCACCGGGCGGACGGCATCGGCCCCATGCCGCTCCTCACCTACGAGCAGACCGTGCCCTTCGCGCCGCTCATCCGCTACCGGGTCGAACAGCGCATCATGCCGCCCTGGCACCTCGACAAGACGGTGGGCATCCAGGACTACGAGAACGACATCTCCCTGAGCGACGACGAGATCGCCACCATCGTGCAATGGGCAGACGCCGGCGCCCCCGAGGGCGACCCTGCCGACATGCCGCCGCCCATCGACTTCCCGCCTGCGTACGAGTGGGAGCTCGAGGCCGAGCTGGGTCCGCCCGACTTCGTGGTGCGTTCAGAGCCCTTCACGGTCGTCGCCAATGGCCAGGACCAGTGGTGGGACCACACCGTGGAGTTCGAAGGGCTCGACCAGCGCCGCTGGATCAAGGCGGCCGAGTTCAAGCCCTCGTATCCGCTGGGCGTGAAGGTCGTGCACCACGGGCACGTCCGCTTCGTGCAGGACGGCTACCGCATGGAGCTGGTCGGCATGGGTGTCGGCAAGCGCTGGGACAAGCTGCCCGACGGCGTGGGCAAGCTCCTTCTCCCGGGACCGGCGCAGATCTCGTGGGGGCTCCACTATTTCCCGATCGGCACCCCGGTGCCCGAGGATGTAGTAGAGGCCGGGGTCTGGCTCTATCCTCCGGACTACGAGCCCGAGCTGTCGTCCTCGGGCGAGCAGCGGCACCTCATCGACGGCACTTTCACCACGGGCCCGCGCGCCCGCGATCTGATCATCCCGCCGCACGGCTTCCTCACCCTGGAGCACGCCTACGTGCTCGATCAGCCGGCGCTCCTGCAGAGCTTCCGGCCCCACATGCACATGCGGGGCACGGCTATGTCCATGGAGGCCATCTATCCCGATGGGCGCCGCGAGATGCTCAGCCGCGTGGACCAGTACAACCACAACTGGCAGATCGCCTACATCTACGAGGACGATGTGCAGCCGTTGCTCCCCAAGGGAACCGTGCTCCTCTTCCATTCGCAGTTCGACAATTCCTCGGGCAACCCGATCAACCCGGATCCGGACCAGTGGGTGCTGTTCGGCGCGCGCGGGGTGGACGAGATGTCGCACGCATGGGTGGGGATCACCTATCTGAGCGAGGAAGACTACCAGCGGCTGCTGCGGGAGCGCACGCGGCTTGCCTCCGACGAGCCGTGACGTCCGCCGAACGGCCCCTGACCGTCGTCAACGCCTGAGCGCTGAGGTCGGCGCCGGCAATACTCCCTAGCGCGTCACCTCCAGGCCCTCCACGACGATGGCGGGGAGCTGGTGGTTCACCCGCACGCCCCAGATTCCGTCCGTAAGGCCGGCCATGCCCGAGTTCTCCGTGGTGTGCACCACCGTGCCGTTGATCACGTACTCGATCTCGTCGGCGCCCACCCGGACTTCCAGGTGGTTGGTGGACTGACCGTTGTCGTCCGGCATGGCGACCGCGTCGTGCATCGTGCGGCCCATGATGTCGTGCACGACGTCGTCGTTGGCTCGATGCTTCAGGATGTAGCTTCCGTTCTGTCCGACGAGGAAGTACAGGTAGTTCTGGGAGGATTCGGCGAGGTCGCCGCCCCCGTAGACGAGGCCGTAGTAGTTCGTGTGTCCGCTCGGCTCCAGCATGTGGAACGTACCCTGGATGGTGTAGCTGCCCTCAGCCGTGTTGGCCGGATTCCACATCACCACGGCGGGGCCGGTGGCCACCTGGAACCCATTGTCTGCGGGCGTCACGGTTACGTCGGGAACGTCGTCCGGGTCGGTCGCGCTGGTGCTGCGGTCGAGGCGCATCTGCCAGCCGTCGGGTGCTTGCGCGGCGAGCGGCGCGGCCACCGCCAGGACCAACGCGGCCATCAAGGTTCTGCGAATCATGGATGTACTCCAGGTTTGAGGGCTGGGAGAGGATCATAAGCAACCCCACACTCGCCAACCAACTCCCGCGACCGCAGATTGCGCAGATCGGAACGGACCTGTGCGCAGACAGGACGGACGGCGCAGGTCGGTCAGACGCCGAGCCGAAAAATGGGAAGAGGAGGCAGGATGCACCCGGAAGACCCAACCACCCGTCGCAGATTCCTCGGCCAGCTCGCCGGGCTGAGCGCCGCGCTCTCGCTTCCCCGCGGCCTAACGGGCGCGCAGGAGGGAGCCCCCGCTCCCGGGATTCGCTACGGGGACACATTGCCGGGTCGCCTCCCGCCCCGGCAGGCCCTCCCCACCCGCGAGATCCCCGGCACCGGCGAGCGCCTGCCCATCGTCGGCTTCGGCTCCTCGAAGCCGGTCCTCGAGATCCCGACGGAGGGGACGGAGCCGCTGGAAGCCGTGCTCAGCACCCTGCTGGAGCAGGGCGGCCGCGTGGTCGACACCTCGCCCCGCACCGTGGAGATCGACCGCGAGTTCGGCCAGCTCCTCACCCAGCCCCGGTTCCGGGACAGCCTCTTCCTGGCCGCCAAGATCAACACCGAGGGCGAGGAGGCCGGCATCGCCCAGATGCGCCAGTCCCAGCGGTTCTTCGGCCGCCCCACCCTCGATCTGCTGCAGGTCGAGAGCCTGCGCGACCTCGACGTGCACTGGCCTAACGTGCGCGCCTGGAAGGACAGCGGCGAGGCGCGCTACATCGGCGTGACGGTCTCGGCGTACCGCAACTTCGAGCGGCTGGAGGCCTTCATGCGCAGCGAGCCGTTCGATTTCGTGCACGTGAACTACTCGGTCATGGAGCCGCTCGCGGAGGAGAGGATCCTGCCGCTGGCGCAGGATCTGGGGCTGGCCGTGCTCACCAACCGCCCCTTCATGAACGGCAGCTATTTCGGGCGGGTCGCGCCGCACACGCTGCCGGAATGGGCGGCCGAATTTGACTGCGAGAGCTGGGCGCAGTTTTCGCTCAAATACGTGCTGTCGCACCCGGCGGTGACCTGCGCGCTCACCGAGACCTCGAACCCCGTGCACCTCGTGGAGAACATGCACTCGGCGCTCGGGCGACTGCCGGACGAGGCGACCAAGGGCCGCATGCGGGAACTGGTGAGTACGTTCTGAGGCTTATCGCGCGACCGCGAACCCCAGCACTTCAAAGCGCGCCCCGAAGAGCAGCGGACCCGAACCCAGGAACGCCCGCGCCGGATACTCCTGGGTGAAGAACGTGCGGTACACCTCGTTGAAGGCGCCGTAGTCCGCGACATCCGAGGCGTACACCTGCACCGACACCAGGTCGTCCATGGTGAGCCCCGCGGACTCGAGCGTGTTCTGCACGTTGGTGAGGACGTTGCGGGCCTCTTCCTGGGCAGTCTCCGGCACCGTCTGGTCGGGCCCCAACCCGAGGGTTCCCGACACATGGAAGGTGTTGCCCACCATCACGCCGGCGCTGAAAGGCGGGACATCGGGATCGGACGCCGAGCGCGGATTGACGTAGCTCCGCTCCCGCATGGCTCCATCGGCGCTTACGTCCAGCGTCACGTCGCCGGCGCAGGCAGGGAGCATGGCAAGGACGATGAAGGCGAAGGAGGCGCGGAGCACGGGACAGGCGCGGAGCACGGGGGATGCGCGGAAATGGGAGAATGCACGAACGCTCATAGTCATGATCCTCTGGAATCTCATGGTCATTGTCCTCCGGAGTCGCCCCCGATGAGTCTCTGGAACTCCGCGTTGTCGCGGATGTTGTCGAAGTCGGCCTGGGACGCGGCCAGCCCGCGCCAGCGCGTGTCGATGCCGATGGCTTCCTCGAGCGTCGCGACTGCATTGGCCGCGTTGCCGGCACGGGCGTAGAGCCGCGCCAGCCCGTAGATGAGCTGATCCTCGCCGGGCACGATCGCGATCGCCTCCTGCTGCGCCGCGATGGCCTCGTCGAAGCGGCCCGCCGCGGCCAGTTCGCGCGCGTCCCGCGAGTGGATGCGCGAGACCGACATGTTCACCAGGCGGCGCAGCTCCTTGAACGGCTCGGCGTGGTCGTCCACGCGCACGTCCACCCAGCGATCGGTGGTGCGTCCCGAGTCGCCGATGGGCTTCACCACCAGCACCCCGCCCGCCTGCTTGCCGCGCGCGTCACCTCCGGCCGCTTCGCCGGCGTCGAGGGCGTCCATCAGGCGGAGCGCGAGGGGACCGCTCGACGACTCGAACGCCTCCGCCATGGCCTGCACCACCGCCTCGCCGGCCAGGATGTTGCCCTGCGCCGAGAAGTTCTCGCCCTCGATGTGCCCGGCCCAGGCGCTGGTGCTCGATCCGGTGTAAGCCCGCACCCGCCCCTCGGCGTCGATCACGGCCAGCTGCCGGCGGTCGCGCCCGGGATCCGCCCCCGTGAGGTGTTCGACCACCTCGTCCGGCGAGAGACCCAACTCCAGGAGTTCCAGCCCGCGCGGCCCATAGGTCTGGTTGGCCGCCGCCTGGGTCGCGATGGCCCCGACCCCCGCCTTGGCGTACGAAACGATCGCGCCCGCGCGGAACGCCCGCGACTGCACCGCGATCCCCAGTTCATCCGTGGCGGGATCACGCGCGACGATCGAGAAGGTGGCGACGATCTCCTCTCCGTTCTCGTCCAGAATGGGTCCCGTCATTCCCGCGGCGGAGCCCGGAGACTGGGCGTCGAGCGGATGCGCGGGGGACAGGATGAGTCCGAGAGCCAGCACGGCAACTACAGTCGGCAGTACACTCGATATTCGGCGACGCATGGCAAGCACCCTCACAGATGGTCGAACGCGGAAGGGAACATGATACGCGTCCGCTTCAGCGCGAACAAATCCGGGTATCGACCGCCCGCGCCGTTGCCGCCATCCTGGCGTTATACCGCCGAGCCTCGGCACTTGGGCCGGACCGTGGGTCTCGGCGAGCGGGGGAGTAGTAGAGAGGTCGCTGCGGAGATGCGGGTACGCTGGACGGGCGGGCTCTCATCCCGCATCCAGAAACAGCCCGTCGTATAGAAAGGCGCTCTCAATGCGTTCGCGGTCTCGTCCGCTCACCCCGGCCCGGTGCATCGTATTGCGCCAGGAGCCGCGAATCGTCTCCGTTACACGATAGAAGATGGCCTCCGCCTCGTCGCGCCCCAGCAGAAAACGCCCGGCGCCTGCGAGCAGGTTGGACCGGTTGGCCCAGCGCCCCCGGGGACCACAGACCATGGCCAGGTCACGCCGCTCGACCGCTACCACCGGCATCGGTTCGAGATCGTAGGCCGGGCTCAGGCGCCAGCCGCGGCCCCGCGCCAGCATGGCGTGGTTGCGCGGGTGATCGTCCAGGTTGGAGACCGCGGCGTTGAAGCACATCCGGCCGAACAGCTCGCGCAGGTCTTCCCGCGGAGACGCGCTGGTCCGTCTCACCTCGTCCACGAGCGCGAGGTAGGACCAACGCCCGCGGCCGGTGGGCGAGTCATCGGCTCGCAGGAGGGTCAGGGCGCTCGCCATGCGATGGCGCAGATAGCCGTCCCCCGTCCCCTCCCGATCAAAACGGCGCACCAGCAGCGCGTCCCGATCGCCGACGCGTTCGACCCGGCTCTCGACCGCGTCCAGCCCGCATCGCCGCGCGAGCCGGAGCAGGCCGTGCTCCACCCGGGGCAGGTTCCAGCGCTCCGTTTCCTGGCCGAACTTGGCCATCCACAGCGCGCCCTCGGCTTCGACCACGGCCTTGGGGCGCGCCCCGCCCATCGATGTGCCTGCGAGAAGAAGTTCGCGGGCGCGATCGGCGACGGCCCCGGTCACTTCGAACTTGTCCGCCAGGAGGGCATGCGCAGCCGCCTGAAGCCGAGACAGGTCGACCACCGCATTGAAGCGCCTCCGGGGCCTCGGAGGCTCCAGTTGCAGGCCGAACCCGAGCGCGCCCGCGCGGTCGTCCGGCCCCAGCATCAGGTAGTCGAACTCCTCCGGGATCGTACTGCCGGAATGCCTCTCGATGAGCAGACGTCCCCAGTAGTCCGGCATCGCGTCGCGAATGACACCGAAGAATCCCCCCATGCGTCCCGTGCGGTACACGCGCTCGGCGAGCCGCAGCTCCATGGGATCGAGTTCGACGGCATCAGGGCGTGCGAGATAGCTCCGCCCATAGACGAATTCGCCGACGGGGGAACCCGAGCGGGCAGCCGAGACACGAAACCTGCCCGCAACGGTGAATTCCGTCTTCCCCGGCAGAACCACGAAGACGTAGCATGTACGCTCAGAAGTCATTGTCCAGGCGTCTGGGACGGGCCGCGCGCCGGGGGGCGCGGGCGCTCTCCAGGATGCGGCCTTCCTCGTCATGATCCGGATCGGCGAGGATCTCAGCATCGCCGAGCAGGCCAAGGGCCCACAGCGCACCGAAGTAGGCGGCTGCCGACGTGCCGGGCTTGCCCTTCTCCAGATCCGCGACCGTGAAGCGCGAGACGCCCATGCGCTCGGCCAGGTCCTGGATCCGCAGCTGACGGCGCAGGCGAGCGATGCGGATATTGCGGCCCAGCCGCCTCAGGGCCCCCTCGACTGCGGCGGGCGGAGAAGATGCGGTCTTGCGTCGGACAGGCATGTAGACGACATCCTGTTCAGAAGCCATTGATGTTGCTTAAATACAACATTCATGACTAAGAGTTGCCCGTCAAGCGCCTCCCCTAGTTCTCCAGAACCAGCTTCCTCCCTACCAGCTTGCCCGGGTCCGCGTCCGGCTTCGGAATGTACTTGTCCATCCAGCCGCCGTCCCAGCTCGCGATGTAGAGGTTGCCGTCGTCGTCGACATCGATCTGGTGCGGCCGCGACAGGCCGCCCGGGAAGCCGCCCCGGGTGCCCCCGAAGGTGCCCAGGTAGTACTGGAGCTCGCCGTCCATGTTGTACTTGAGGAGCCGGTTCAGCATCGCCGACACGACCCACACCGCATCGTTCTCGTCGATGAACACGCCCACCGGGTCCGACACATCGGGCCACTCCTCGATGTACTCCCCGTCCTCCGTGAAGATCTGGATGCGGTTGTTGGTGCGGTCGCCCACGTAGATCCGGCGGTTGCGGTCCACCGCGACGCCGTGAATCAGGTCGAACTGCCCCGGGCCGCTCCCCAGCTCGCCGAACTCCGACAGATACTCGCCTTCGGCGTTGTACCTGATGATGCGCGAGTGCCAGTAGCCGTCGCCCAGCAGGAAGTCGCCGTTGGGGAGAAAGGCCATCACGGACGGGTCGCCGTATTCGAACGGGTCGGGGTTCGGATTGGCGCGCGCCTCCGCCCGGGTCCTGGGGTGGTCCCGGTCCACGAGCCGCATCACCAGCTCGCTGCCGTCGTTGGAGAACTTGAGGACCTGCATGTTGACGTCCCTGCCGCCGCCCCGCTCCACGATCCACACGTGGCGCTCGGGATCGTAGGGGCTGATGTAGACCTGGTGGGGCTTGTTGAAGATCGAGTCCCACTGGGTCCAGTTCTCGGTGATGTTGCCGTCGCGGTCCACGGCGACGACGTAGTTGGTGCTGCCCTCGCGCTCGTTCCCGTCCGCGTCCCGGTCCCCCCAGATCGCGACGATGACGCGGTCCGGGTGGTCGACGGCCACGCCCGAGACCTGCCCCCATCCCCAGGGTTCCACGTGGTCGGGCGCCGGCTTCCACCAGCTTGGAACGGGGTCGTATTCGCCGGTTCGGTCGTCGCCTCCCTTGACCACCGGCCCCGACGACTCCGATGCCATATCGCCGCCCGGACCCTCGGCCGCGCAGGCGGGCAGCAGAACCAGCCCGAAGGCCACCAACAGGGTCAAACCCGTGCGCTCGATCTTCATTGACGTCACCTCCGTGGAGGGGGTCCGGCGGCAGCCGGCGGTTGAACGGATCCCTGCACCCCGCAGGACGATCAATGTGCGGACCGGGGAGGATTTGCGCGAATCGGAGAGCCCAAACAGCGATGAAGGTGCGGGCACGCGCCCGGGACCGTCCTGGAAGCGAGACGTTTCGCCCGGCGACTACTGCCCGGCCATCATCGCCTGGGTGACCAGGTCCACCGGCATGTCCCGGCGGCCCGGTGAACCCGGCAGCACCGACCAGCGCCGGCCGGCGGCAAAGAGGCCGGAGGAGCCGACGACATCTTCCCATTGACGCTGGACGTGCACGTCTCGCGGACGTTGCGTGGCCGGCCGGAGCGGAGGAGCGACCGGCGGCCTCACGTCCGACACCTGCGCGACCCACCTCCGGAAGCGGCGGCGCATCAGGGCCGGATCGCGGGTCGCGGCGGAGAGCGTGCATCCCACCAGGCGCACGCTATGCCGCTCGAGGGTGCGCCGGCGCACGCCGGCCCGGGTCGCGATGGCGTCCCATCGAGCCTTCGGCCACTCGCCCAGGGCCCACATCAGAAGCGCCCAGCTGAGGAGCTGCTTGGGGCCGCACCGCAGCGGCATGTTGTCGTTCCAGTAACGGCGAAAGGTCTCGGCGGGCAGGTCGATGTCCCGCGCCAGATCCCCGACCGATTTCGCCGGCGGGCTGGAGCGCCACTCGTCCGACAGCCTGCAGATGCGCTCGACCGCCCTGACCATGGACCAGTGGAGCGAGTCGGCCCAGAGCATGCGACGGCCGAGCAGCCGGAGCGGATCCCGATGCATCACATTGACCTGGCGCAGCGTCGGTCTGAGGTGGTCGTGCGCTTCCTCCTCCCACACGACCTGAAACCGGTGCGACTCGGCCTTCCGGAGCCGCTGGAGACGAGCCAGCGACAGCGGCGTAACCACGATGCAGGATGGCCTGGCGAGACCCTGCGCGAACACCCCTTTCAGCCAGGCGACATCGGAACTCGAGCAGCGGCGCAATCCGGCGACGCCGATGTCCGTGGCGGCCATGAGCGATTGAAATTCGTCGCGGTCCAGCGTGGAATAGAGCTCCGCGTCGGCCAGCAAGCCTTCGATCCGGTCCCGCAAATCACGTGTGTCACTGTACAACGCGATCATGAGCGCACCGGGGTTCGAGGGAGGGTCGAGGGCAACGCCCCGATAAGTGACGGTATCTCTCGCCCGAAACCATGTCAAATCTGGACGCCCTGAGTGGCAAAGCACGTTTCCCGATGGACTTAGGCAAGACGCCCCGCGCCATGCGCTGCTGAGGACGGGTCGGCCTCAGTCCCTCTCCATCAGCTTCAGCGGGGGATTCCACTCCGTCACCCCGGGCAGGCGCCGTCCCCAGGTGTTGCCGTAGGGGTCGCCCCGGTCAAGCAGGAAGCGGAGGATGAGCCGGTGCAGCATGTTCATCTTCGGCAGCAGTCCGTGGAAGCCCGCGGCGGCGGACAGCGCGCGGTCGTGGATCTCCCAGTAGCCGAAGTCGCCGGGGGTGACGCATACCACCTGCGCCTCGTCCAGGAAGGCCGGAATCGCACCCGCGAGCGGGACCGTGCCGTCGCCGGTGTCGCGCCGGTCGCCCTCGATGTCGGAGTCCCACTGGTTCCGTCGTTCCGCGCCCCTGAGGTCGAAGCGCGGGAAGCCGTTCTCGTCGCGCACCACCCGGAGCCCCACGCGGGTCTTCGAGTCGACGCCGGCGATGGCGAGCCAGTCATTGCCGGCATCATCCAGTTCCAGCCCGGAGACGCGGTCGCGGTGCGCCCGTGCCCCGTCGAGCATCTGCTGGAACAGTTCCATCCCGGTGACATCCCAGTCGCGGACCTGATGCTCGATGGTCTGCACCACGTTGGGCTGCCACGCATCCGGCCGGAAGAAGTTCACCGCCATGCCGTCATGGGACGCGATCGGCCCCGCCGACTCCGGCAGCAGGTGGTAGAGGGCAGGCGTCATCCGCGCCATGCGCCGCTCCCGGACCTTCCCAGAGTCGTCCCCGAGCTCGCTGGTCCCGGTGGCGACCTTGAGGATGGCCTCGTACGAGCCGCGGAAGGGCGTGCCCAGCGTCACGACCTTGTCGACGAGGGAGCCGCTGCCCGTGGCGCTCTCGATGCGCCCGGCGACGAGGCGCTCGATGCATCCCGCGATGATCAGTCCGCCCATCGAGTGGCCGATCAGCGAGACCTTGGGGTTGGCGCGAAACGCCTCGTCGTCCCGGTAGTGCCGCATGAGCAGCGTCCGGCTAATGACCTCCTGCACGAATGCCGCCAGCCGCTCCTCCGTCCGGTCCAGCGGCATGCGCCAGTCGTAGCCGAAGGGGAACACGGGCACGGGCCCCGGCTGGTCCTCGGAGAGCCCGTCGCGCAGCTCCTCGATCAGGTCCTCGTAGATGAGCGGGAAGGGGCCGCGGGGCATGACCCGGGCTGGCTCGCGCAGCTCGTAGCGCTGGTCCTCCGGATGCAGCGTGACGCGGTCGTAGCGGCGCCTGAGGGCGGTGGTCCAGACAGCCTCGGGCGGCAGTTCGTACTCGTCGTGGAGGTCCGACGCGGTGATGCCGGGGATGACGATGACGGGGGAGATGGGCATGGGGGGGCATCCTGGGTTGGATATATGACCCTGAACTGGTTGGATATATGAGCCCGATTGGTGCGTATTGGACAACACTGAACTGCGGACCAATGACCCGGAATGAGACGCACAATCGGTCGGTACGTCAAGATCGTTCCGCAGCACCAGGACAGCGCGCGGACATCCCCCCGGTGGCCGGGCACCCCCCAATCGGGAGGTTTATGGTCTGATAATGTCGTAGTGTCGTCTGTTTCTGATGTTGCGAACCTACGAGTGCACCTGCCAACTTACCTGTAATCATGAGTCACCAATATCTGTGCACATGGACTTGAGGATGAGACTATAAATGAGCCTGTTGGTCGCGTTGCGCCGGTCCGCCCCGCGTTGGTGCGGCTTCCAGCGTGACCGCCGAGACGCCTGCGGCCCATTCCCGGAACGGGCGTTTGAGCAGGCGCGGGTCGCAGTTCGCCTCCGCGAGTGTGCAACCGGCAAGCTGTTGGCCGTAGCGCTCCAGCGTGCGTCGGCTGATTCCCGCCTGCCTGGCGATGGCGTCCCACTTGCCCTTGGGGCGTTGTCGAACCGCCCACAGGAGCACCGCCCAGTTCAACAGCAGCTTGGGGCCGCAGGTGAGGGGCACGCCCTCTCGCCAGTGGCGGCGGAAGGTGTCTGCCGAGACCCCGACCGCGGATGCCAGTTCGATGACCGTCGTCTCGGGAGGGCCGAGAGAGCGGCCGCCGGAGAGGTTGCAGATGCGCTTGACGGCCGCGACAACCGACCGGTGGGGCGAGCTTGCGGCGAGCATCCGATGTCCCAGCAACCGCAGCGGATCGTCATACCAGGGCTCGATCTCGGCGAGCACGTCGACCAGGCGGTCGTCCACTTCCTCGGTCCACACCACGTGAAGCCGGCTGGCTTCGATCCCCCGGAGCCGTTGAAGACTCCCTATCGACAAGGGCGTGATCACGATGCACGGAGGCGCGAGGATTCCTGGAGAAGCCACCGTGAGAAGCCACTTCAGGTCGGCTGCGGTGCATCCGCGCAGACAGATGATCCCGGCATCTGCGTCGGCGATAAGCCTGCCGAACCTGTGACGCGAATCCGTGGGCGCCAGCGGAGCATCACCGAGCAGCCTCTCGACAGTTGCTCGAAGGGCGGGCGTCTCGTGATACAGTGGGATCATGGGGCGCCTTGCGGGCTGGAACGCCAGAACTGCTTGAGGCTCATTATGAAACGAACGCTATTCAGACAATATAGCGATTGGTGTGTGTTTTTGTTGTGGCGAGCCGGACACTCAACGTGGCGATAACGTGTATTGTCGATGAACTACAGGCTCGTGTGCGCCGAGAGCGGAGTGGCGCATCACGAATCGAGCACACTCTCGAGGACGGCGATAACCCGTTTTCAGGCCAAAGGCGTCGGGGATTGACCCTTGAACGGTAGCGAAGAACTCCGACAGGAGAACGCTGCGCTTCGGGACCGCATGTCCCGCCTGAGCGCGGCGAGCCTGCGCATCAGCAAGAGCCTCGACCTCAATACGGTCCTGCATGAGATCGTCGCCAGCGCCCGCACGCTGACAGGTGCCCGCTACGGCGCCATCACGACAATGGATGACCGGGGAGAGCTCCAGGACTTCGTCTCCTCCGGTTTTCTCCCGGAGGAACATCGGAAAATATTGGAGTGGCCAGACCGAATGCGGCTCTACGAACACCTCCGGGACCTCGCCAGACCGCTAAGGGTGGCGGACCTGCGCGGCTACCTTCAATCGCTCGGCCTTTCCCGCCACCCTTGGCGATCGAACGCCTTTCAGGCGACCCCGATGCACCACCGGGGCGTGCAAGTCGGCATGTTCCATCTCGCCGGCAAGAAGGGAGAGCAGGAGTTGACAGACGAGGACGAAGAAACCCTGGTGATGTTCGCGTCGCAGGCGGCGACCGCCATCGCCAATGCCCGCGCATATCAGGACGAGCACCTGGCGCGGGCGGGTCTGGAGGCCCTGATCGACACCTCGCCGGTGGGTGTTGTGGTCCTCGACGCCCGGACTGCCGAGCTCACGGTGTTCAACAGGGAGGCGAGGGGGCTCGCGGAGCGTCTCGACACTCCACCGGAGCGTTTGTTGAAGGTGATGACATGCCGGTTCAGCGACGGGCGCGAGATGGTCCTGGGCGACTTCCCGCTAGCCGACGAGCTCAGTCGCGCGACGCGGATACGCGCCGAGGAGATCGAGCTCTCGGTACCCAACGGCCGGAGCGTCAAGGTGTTGACCAACGCCACCCCGATCCGGGGGAAGGACGGCGAAGTCGAGTCGATCGTCGTCACCTTGCAGGATCTGGCCCCGCTGGAGGAACTGGACCGGTCTCGGACCGAGTTCCTCAGCCTGGTCAGTCACGAGCTGCGGGCTCCGCTCACCTCCATCAAGGGTGCGGCCGCGACCCTGCTCGAGGTCTTGCCTGAGCTGGACCCGGCCGAGCAGCGCGAGTTCGTCCGCATCATCGGCAGCCAGGCCGATCACATGCGAGGCCTCATCGGTGATCTTCTGGATGCGGGGCGTATTGAGTCGGGCACGCTGTCGGTCTCGCCCGAGCCTTCGGGGGTGGCCGCCATGGTGGACCGGGCGAGGAACACGTTCCTGAGCGGCGGCGGCCGGCACACCATCCTCATCGATCTGCCGCAAGATCTGCCCCCGGTGATGGCCGACCGCCGGCGCATCGTGCAAGTGCTGACCAACCTGTTCACCAACGCCGCACGGCATTCGCCGGAGTCGTCTCCCATCGGGGTCGAGGCGGTGCGCGACGGCGAGCACGTAGCCATCTCGGTGGCCGACCAGGGCCGAGGCGTGGCGCCGGAGCATCTTCCGTTCCTGTTTCGCAAACACACGCGCGGCGACGGGGAGGACGAGGCGGTGCGCCACGGCCTGGGGCTGGCCATCTGCAAGGGGTTGGTGGAGGCGCACGGAGGGCGCATCCGCGCGGAGAGCGCGGGCCTGGGCCAGGGCGCGCGCTTCACCTTCACGGTACCGGTGGCCGGAGCGGCTCCGGTCCGCTCAGGCCGCGGTTCTTCGCGCGAATCCCCGGAAGGGCGCAAGCGCACCCGCATCCTCGTAGTCGACGACGACCCTCAGACGCTGCGCTTCGCTCGCCATGCTCTCGCGCGGGCGGGCTACGCGCCGTTCGTGACCGGCGATCCGGCGGAGCTGTCGCGCCTGATCCGGATCGAGCAGCCCGCGCTTGTCCTGCTCGACCTGATGCTTCCGGGCGCCGACGGGATCGAGCTGATGGAGAGAATCCCTGAACTCTCCGACCTGCCGGTCATCTTCATCTCCGGCTACAGCAGGGACGACACCATCGCCAGGGCGCTCGAGGCCGGCGCGGCCGACTACATCGTCAAGCCTTTCTCGCCGACCGAGCTCGTGGCGAGGGTGCGGACGACGCTGCGCGGGCGCGCGGACGCGGGCCCCTTCGCGTCGGGTGACCTCCGCATCCGCTACGACCGGCGCGAAGCGAGCCTGGCCGGTCGCCGACTGGAACTCACCGCAACCGAGTACGAACTCCTCCGCCTGCTCTCGCTCAACGCGGGCCGGGTTGTGACCACGGACACGCTGCTGCGTCGGATCTGGAACCGCGGCGTCGGAGGGGATTCGGAGCCGGTGCGCACCTTCGTGAAGAAGCTCCGCCGCAAGCTCGGCGACGACGCGGAGAATCCGATCTACATCTTCACCGAGCGGGGCGTTGGGTACCGCATGGCAGAGGGTCGGGAGGGGTGAGGGCGTGGTGTCACCCGGACGGGTGAAGGGACCGAAACGGGACTCTACCAGGGATACCATCTCCAATTGATCGAGAACGCTGGGAACCGGGCGTTCAGGGATTTGACGACATCCGTCTTGTCCGGTCATCGGGACGACCGGGCCAACCCGATCAGATGGCTGCGTCTACCATGATGTAGACGGAGACGGCGACCTGGACATTGCGGCCGACAACTACCAGAGCCGGGATCTGCTCTGGCGGAACGATGGATTGGGCAGGTTCCAGCGGGAGGGTGGAGGTGCCGGGCATGGACGGGTCGATCTCAGCCGCGCTCCAGACCCCGGAAACGATCGCTGACCCCGTTGTAGTGAACGATGCGCACATCGAGCCCGCTGTCCGCGAGCAGGTCGAAGGCGCGCTCCATCGCAGCGACGATCCACCCGGTACGATTTCCGAATGCGCCCCCGCCCAACTGGGTAAGGTAGACGGGCGTGCCCGGGTTGCGGCTGGCGTTCTCGACGGCGGCCAGAAGCGTGCCCTCGTATGCGGCCTCGAGGATGAGCCGGGCGAACGATTCCCACTCCGGGCTGCTGTAGTGGCTATACGACAGCGGGAGCGCCGAGCAGAAGGCCTGGGACACGAGGTGGCGCGATCGGGACCTGGTCACCTCGACATCCCGGTGGATGCCGATGCGGAGCGCCCCGCGGAGCGCGTCTCGGCCGTCTTCGCCGAGCTCGGAGGAACGCCGGTTGAAGTGCGTCAGAGTCGACGCGGTGGGCAGCGCGTAGCCGTTGCGCATCTCCCAGAGAGGCTGGCCGTCGGGGGAGAGGGTCTGGTGAACGTCGCGTAGGCAATCGATTTGCCGGTCGGCGTCCTGGCCCTCTTTGCCGTCGACTATGGCAAAGTAGTTCCGATAGACCGTGGCAGCCCCCGCGGCGATGGCGCAGGCCGGCCCCTGAGTACGGTCATAGACGTAACGGGTAACGCCATCTTCGGGAGATACACCCGGCGATACCATCTCCAGCAGGTTGAACTGGGAGGCTACTTGGAAGAGCGCGCCCGCGTTACGGGGATCGGCGTGAAGCGCGCACGCCTCGCCCACAACATTGCGGATCCGGATGGGGCCTGTGGAAGCCGGGGCAACCGGAGGCTGGTCAGCTCGAGCCCGGCCCGCCCGCATTCGGAGTTCCCGGAGCGATGGCGTCTCCAGCATTCCGATCCGGTAGCTGGCCCCGTTTTCGCGGGACCGGAGGACGGTGCCGTCCACTTCCAGGCGGGCCCGGACCTGCTCCGGGGACCGCTCCTCGAACCCGAAGAGGTCGCTGAACCAGTCGGCGTGCATCGGAGGAGTGTCGTCGGCGATCACCAGTCGCGTTCCAGAATCACAGATCCAACGCGCACGGTCCGCGTGAAGCGGGCGTCGGGCGTAAGGACAACGCTGAACGTGCGTACCGCGCAGGCCGCGATCCAGATGTCCTTCACAGTCTCCGTCTTGCTCGCGGCGGGAGGCGATCCGAACCAGCGAACCGTCGCCGGTGGCACCTCTCTTCACCTGGCAGCATGGAAGCTTCCGCTGGAAGTGGTCTCGGATCTCGACCACTAACGCTCAGGTGAACTTCCGGGCGCGGGTGACGAGCCGGTTGCGACTCGGATGAAGGGGTGACAGCGGGCTGCGAGAGGTTGCGATGCGGCTCTTGGCAGGTGCGGACACGAAGCCGGCGCCCGCTTGGGGGAGTGTGTGTGATGAGTGCAACGGGACGCTGTCGTCCAATCCCATGTCTGTTGGCTCTCGCCCTCATGCTCGGCGCCGGAGTCCTCGCCGGCGCCGGCCGGTCCGGGTCGGCTGCCCATCCGTCTCGCGAACACCGCTCAATCGATGAGGATGACGATCGCCGACAGGAGTCTGGAGGAAAAAGCATCCGGAAAGAGTTGCTCTGCATCGCTTCGATGTAGCTGTAGTTCTGCCGAGTCACCGAATCCTGAGCATGTAGCATAAGGTCCTCCATCCACCGCAATCTCGATGCGCCTGTGAGTTATCGTTGGGTGCAAGAGTTGGATTTCGCGATCCACAAGTTCTGATCCTCTACAATAGTTTGCACTACCGGCTCGAGGCTGATCCGCGAGGTTGGGTACGCCGACGAATATTTCGCGACCAATGAAATGGAAGGGTATTTCGCGATTGTTTGCCATGTCTCTAAGTTCGGCAGCAATGGGTTCTTCGGCACACTCTCGTGAGAGCTTGAGCTTCTCGTTCAGTGGTTCATCTGGAATGTCCTGGCAGATGCCTTGGAGTGCGGATGCCATACGGTCATCCTCGACGTGAAATATGTCCTTATTTGCAAGCCACGCTATGAGAAAATTCTTTGAGTTCTCGTCCGAATAAATGCTGTCCAATAACTGGTCATACTGGATATGTCGAGCATTGATCGCTACGAGGTTTCCTCCGGGAAACTCGAGCCGGAGGTTTGTTGGGTTCATGATCAAGACAATTACGACTAGCACAAATACTGCAACGATATATAACCGCCCTCGTGAAGTGACCTGTTTAGTAAGTTCACCCAGACCTTTCTTGATACGCTCGATACTCATTCGAAGCTTTCCTATCAGCTAGAGGGGTATTACAACATCGTGTGTATCTTCGTTCGAACAGTATGACAAATATGGGTTACGGTTCTCGTCCGATCCAGTCTGCCTGTGGCGTGAAAATACACACGTTGCTACGACAATTCTCCAAATGGAAACGGATCATCGTGAACTCCCTTACCCCCAAAGGAGCAATCCCCCGCGCCAAGCAAGCCACGGGCCTGGCCCGAAGCAACGGGAGATGAAACCACAGCCCCACGCCAAAAGGGCGAAACGACATGAGGTTACTCTCTGCTCTGGCACCCGCTTCCACCTAGAACAGACAGAATGCATCACCGCTGGCCTCCGCGCAACATCAGACGCGGCCCTCGCTTTCGAGACCAAGGCGGAAGGCAAAGCGAGCCCCTACCCCTCCCCCATCCACACATCCTCCAGCACGGTAACCAGCTCGGAAAACTCTTCCCCATCCACCGTCAGCGTCACCCGATACATCCCGGGCCCCGCCACCGGCGCCTGCGGCCCACCAAACCCGAAGCCGCCGCCTGTCGGCGCCTCCTCCGGCACATTCCCCCGCAGATCCCACTGCACCCTGTTGATCCCCTCGTCCCCGGTGGCGGCCAAGTCCCGGAACACCTCCCCGGTCACCACTTCGGTGACGGTCAACGTCACATCCTCCGCATCCACCTCATCCGCCAGCCAGTAGTGAATCGCCGTACCCGGCAGCGCATTGTCCCCCCGCAGCACCTTGTCGCCCGTCACCGAGCGCGAACGCATCCGGTTCTGCTTCCAGGCCACCGCCTCCCGCGGCTCGAACAGGAACGCATCCTGCTCCATCACCTCGGCGGTCAGCTGCTGCAGCGGCGTGATGTCGTCCATGACCATCACGCTCCGGCCGTGCGTGGCCAGCACCAGATCGTTGTCCCGGGGATGCACCAGCACGTCGTCGATGCGCACCACCGGGAGCCCGGTCATGAAGCGGCGCCAGCTCCCGCCCTCGTCGAGCGAGACGAAGAACTCGAACTCGGTCCCCGCATACAGCAGGTTCCGGTTGCGCGGATCCTGGCGCACAGTATTGACGTTGCCGTATTCCGGCAGGTTCGACGTGATATTCGCCCAGCTGGCGCCATAGTCACGCGTGACATAGACGTAGGGCGCGAGATCGCCGCTCTTGTGGCCGTCGACTGAGGCGTAGGCCGTTCCCGCGTCGAAATGCGAGGCCTCGATCCGCGAGATGTAGTAGCCCTTCGTCCCTCCGGGAATGTTCTCTCCCACTTCCCTCCAGCTGGCGCCGCCGTCCCGGCTCACCTGGAGGTTGCCGTCATCGGTGCCCATCCAGAGGAGCCCCGGCACCAGCGGGGACTCGGTGAGCGACACGGCCGCGCCCCACGAGCTCACGCCGTCGTTGCGCGAGAGGATGCACTCCTGGCTGCGGTCCATCTGGTTGCAGCGGGGCAGGGCGTTGGCACGGCCCATGAGCTCGATCATGTCGCGGTCCGTGTTCCTCGACAGATCCGGGCTCATCTTCCAGGTTTCGCCCCGGTCCATCGACGTGAAGAACCGGTTCCCGCCCGCGTGCACGACGTCGGGGTTGTGCGGCGAGAGGATGAAGGGCGTGTTCCAGTTCCAGCGGATCTCGGTGTCCCGATCAGGCATGGGCACGATGTTCGACGAAGGGTTGTTCTCGCTCGGGGCCCGCGGCCGGATGCTGACCTGCTCGCCGGTCGCGAGGCTCAGGCGCCGGATGTTGCCGTTCTGGGACTCGGAATAGACGACGGTGTGGTCGGTGGGATCGACGGCGGTGTAGAAGCCGTCCCCGCCCCCGACCCGGTACCAGTCCTCGCTCAGGATCTCGCCGGTCCGGACCGCGCTCGGGCCGCACCAGCTGCCGTTGTCCTGGAGCCCGGTGCACACGTAGTACGGGCGCCGCATGTCCACGCTCGCGTGATACGGCTGGCCCACGTCCCAGCGCCGGAGCGCCTCCCAGGTCTCGCCTTGGTCGTAGCTGACGTCCACCGCGCCGTCGTTGCCGAGGATGATGTGGTCGCTGTCCTCGGGGTTGATCCAGAGCGCGTGCTGGTCCACGTGCCCGTAGCCGTCCAGCACCTCGAAGGTCTGCGCCCCGTCGCGCGACTTGTGCACTCTCTGGTCGACGACGTAGACGATGTCCGGGTTCGCCGGGTCGACGCGGATCTGGCTGAAGTACATCGGGCGCCCGTTCTCGTTCGAGCGGAACTCCCAGGTCATGCCCTTGTCGCTCGAGCGCCAGATGCCGTTGTACTGGGGATCGGGGGGCAGCGCGTCCTCGTCGTCCAGGCGCTCCCACTCGGCCCTCTCCTCATCCGTGAGAGGCTCTTCGTTGTCCGCCGCGACCTCGATCTGGGCGTAGAGGACATCGGGATCGGCCGGCGTCATCGCCAGCGCGACGCGCCCCATGGTGCCGCGCGGGAGACCGTTGCCGCTCAGCCGGCTCCAGCTCTCGCCCCCGTCGTCGGAGCGCCAGACGCCGCTTCCGGGCCCTCCGCCCACGAAGCAGCACGCTGTCCGGCGCCGCTGGTAGGTGGCCGCGAAGAGCGTGTTGGGGTTCGATGGGTCGATGACCAGGTCCGTGGCGCCGGTGTTCTCGTCCACGCTGAGGACATGGCTCCAGGACCGGCCGCCGTCGGTGGTCTTGAAGACGCCGCGCTCCGGGTTGGGGCCGAACAGGTGGCCGTTGGCCGCTACCCAGGCCACGTCCGCGTCGTCGGGATGCGCGATCACCCGCGCGATGGATTGCGTCTCGCGCAGCCCCACGTGGGTGAAGCTCTTGCCGCCGTCCTCGGACTTGTACATGCCGTCCCCGAACGACGAGCTCTGCCGGTTGTTGGCCTCGCCGGTCCCGACCCAGACGATGTCCGGGTTCGATGGCGCGACCGCGAGCGCGCCGACCGAGTGCGTCCCGTAGCTGTCGAAGATGGACTCGAACGTGGTCCCGTTGTTGGTCGTCTTCCACAGCCCGCCGGTCGCGAACCCCACGTAGTAGGTGTGCGGGTCGTCGGGATGCACCGCCAGGTCGTCCACCCGTCCGCCCTGTCCGTAGGGCCCGATCGAGCGCCACGAGAAGGGGCGCAGCAGCGGGTGGTCGGAGGCGTTGACCGGGGTGTCCTGGGCGAGCGCGGTGCCCGGCAGCAGAGCCAGGGGGGCGAGCAGTGCGGCGCAGATGGCCACTGAGCGTACGGAAAAAAGGCGGCTGCCGGACATGACGACCTCTCATGGCAAAGGCGGAACGGCGGGTGTGCAGCTTCCTGCTAGTGTACGCGCGCGGCCGGATTCCGGCCATGGAGTACGGGCTCATCCGGCCACGAAGGTCGACGCGCCCTTCCGCCTCCTCGCTCGCCTCTGTATTCCGGCAGGCACACGGGGCGCATGGGGCCATTCCGCTATTCCTCGCACCGACTTGTCCTTCGCATCCGCAGAAAACAGATGGTATCTTGCCCGCCGAGCCGAGTCCCCTCGCACCGCTGCCTCGCATATTGCCCCTCCGCATCCCCTTCATCGTGCTCGCGCTGGCGGCGCTCGTCGTGTTGGTCGTCAGGGTCCCGTCATCTGATGGCGAAGCCGGCTATCCCGACGCCAGCCGCGAGATTCGTCACGTGATCCCGTGGCGGGCCGGCGGGGGCACGGACACCGCCATGCGCGGCTTCATGAGATGGTTTGAGGAGGAGATCGGCGTCGGGGTGGTCACCGAGAACGTCCCGGGAGGGCTCAGTTCCGTGGGCCTGACCGTCGTGCAGAACGCGCCCGCGGACGGATACACGCTCGGGACCATGACCTACGACGCGCTCAGCGTCCAGCTGCTCGGCCTGGCGCCGGTGGACTGGAGGGAGCTCGAGCCGGTCTGCATGGTGACCGAGCACCCCAGCGCCCTGATCGTTCCCGCGGATCGATGGGCGGACCTGGCTGCGTTCGAGGCTGACGCGCGCGCCAACCCGGCCACCATCGCGGTCGGAAACGTGGGGCAGAAGGGGGTCTGGCATCAGCACGCCGCGGCGATGGAGCAGGCGATGGGGGTGAGCCTGCGGCACATCCCCTACGAGGGAGGTTCCGGTCCGCAGCTCGGCGCAATTCTCGGGGACGAAGTGGATGCCATCGTCTCCAGCCTCCCCGGAGCGATGTCGTACGTGCGCAGCGGCGAACTACGGGTTCTCGCGCTGATGGCGCCGGAGCGGAGCCCGCTGGTACCGGACATCCCGACCTTCGCCGAGCTCGGCTACGACCTGGAGTACGGAAGCTTCCGCATGCTGATGGCGCCGCCCGGCACGCCGGATGAGCGACTTGTGACGTTGGAGAGCGCCTGCCAAGCCGCTGCCGAGGCGCCCGAGTTCCAGGAATGGGCCCGGGCCGGGGCCGTGGGAGCGACGTGGCGCGGGCGCACCGCCGTGCGCGGCTACCTCGCCGATCTCGCGCCGCGCGTGGAGGGTTTGCTTGCCGCGCTGGAGGGAGCGTGAGCGAAGACCGGGGACTTGCCGCCCGCGGCGGCCGATCGGTCGAGGCGGTAAACGGCGATGCGAATCTCCGCGTGGCGTCTGTGCGCCAGTCTGCCGGTCGCATGGCTGATCCGGACGCATCATGAACGGCGGCCAAGCTCTGGTCGGCGTCCTCGAGCACCTTGGCGTCGACACCATCTTCGGCCTGTGCGGCGACACCTCGCTCCCGTGGTACGAGGCGCTGGCCGCGTCGTCCACCATCCGCCACGTCCTCACGCGCGACGAACGCAGCGCCGCTTTCATGGCCGACGCGTATGCGCGCCTGAGCGGCAGGGTAGGGGTGTGCGAGGGTCCGAGCGGCGGGGGCGCGACCTACATCCTCCCCGGCGTCGCCGAGGCGAACGAGTCGTCGGTGCCGATGGTGTGCCTCACCTCGGACATCGCTACGACCGAGCGAGGCGTTGGCACCCTGACCGACCTCGACCAGGCCGCCCTTTTCACGCCCGTGACCAAGCGCGTGTTCTCCCCCACCACCCCCAATGACCTCCCCGGCATGACGCGCGCCGCTTTCCGGGAAGCCTCGACCGGCCGCCTCGGCGCCTGCCAGATCGCCCTCCCCCTCGACACCCAGGCGGGTTCGGTCCCCGCTTCGGCCGTGCACGGCGACGCCTGCTACGGCCGCTACCCCGCCGAGCGCCTCCCCCCCGACCCCGACCAGGTGCGTGCCGTCGCCCGCGAGCTCGCACGCAGCCGCCGCCCACTGATCGTGGCCGGCGCCGGCGTGCTGCGCTCGGAGGCCTGGACCGAGGTGCGCGAGCTCGCCCGCGCACTGGGCGCCTTCGTGGCCACTTCCATCTCCGGCAAGGGGAGCATCGCCGAGACCGACCCCCTCTCCCTCGGGGTGATCGGGAGCAACGGCGGCCTGCCCTGGCGCCACGAGCTGGTGCGCAAGGCCGACCTGGTCTTCTACGTGGGGTGCTCCACCGGCTCCGTGACCACCGAGAAGTGGACCCTCCCGCGCCCGGGCGACGCGCGCTTCGTCCAGCTCGACACCGACTCGGCCGTCCTGGGGCGGAGCTACCCGCTCGCCGCCGGCATGCAGGCCGACGCGCGCGAGGGTCTCGCCGCCCTCACCACCGAACTGCACGGCCGGGCGGCCGCCACCCCCCGCCTCGACCCCGCCGAGATCGCCGCCGCCCGCCGCGCCCACCGCGCTCGCGTGGCCGGGCTGTTCGCGTCCGACGAGCGGCCCATCCGCCCCGAGCGCCTGCTCGCCGAGCTGCTGCCGCGGCTTCCGGAGCGTGCCGTCATCCTCGCTGACCCGGGCACGCCGTGTCCCTACTTCTCCGCCTGGTGGCGCCTCCCCCGGGCCGGCCGGTGGTTCGCCAGTCCGCGCGCCTTCGGGGCCCTCGGGTACGCGCTCCCCGCCGTGGTCGGCGCGCACTACGCCCGCCCCGATGCGGGCCGAGTAATCGGCGTCATGGGCGACGGCAGCTTCGGCATCTCCGCCGGCGAACTCGAGACGATCGTGCGCCTCGACCTCCCGGTCACCCTCGTCGTCTGCAACAACGCCGGCTACGGCTGGATCAAGGCGGGCCAGAAGAGCCGCGGCAGCGACTACTTCTCGGTCGATTTCAAGGATTCCGACCACGCCGCTATAGCCCGCGCCTACGGCATGCGCGCACGCCGCGTTGAAGATCCCAAGGAGCTGGGCGAAGCCGTCCAGGAGGCGCTCACCGCCCCCTGCCCGTTCCTCCTCGACGTCGTCACACAGCCGCTGGAGGAAGCCGACGCGCCGGTCTCGAAATGGATCGCGTGAGGGAGCTGGTGTCGTGACGCAGGAGAGGGGCGAGTCCGCCGGAGAAGGACATACCTCAGGTTCCGCGACCGGCGCTCCCGACACCGACGCAATCCCGGCCCGCTCCCAACCCCTCTCTTGTCCGCCAGAAAACGGCATAAGTGGCGAACAAAAGAGGGACCGGAGGGGGAAGGCGAAGCGCCCCGGTCACGGGTTCGAGATCGCCCTCTTCATCTTCGCCCTGGTCTATGGCTTCGGCGCACGCGGGCTCACGGCCTCCGGCGACCCCGGTGTCGCACTCGTCCCCATCGGGCTCGCCGTCGCGCTGGCGCTTCTTTCCGCCGGCATCGCGCTCTCCGGATGGCGCAAGGCCCGGCAAACATATGTTTCTGCCGCCAGCGACTCGAGTTCGCCCCCAGCGGCACCCCTGAGCCCGTCCACGCCCGCAGCCGCCGGCGCCCGACCACCCACCCGCGCCTGGACCGTCATCGGCCTCACCATCCTCTACGCCGCGCTCTTCCAGACCCTCGGCTATGTCCTCGCGACCCTGCTGTACACCGCCGCGGTGGCGGAGCGCTTCGGTGCCGGACGCCGCACGATCCTGGTGCTGGCACCCTGCGCGACTCTCCTCATCTTCCTCCTCTTCCGCGTGATCCTCGGCGCGCGTCTGCCGGCGGGCATCCTCGGATGAGCTTCGAAGTCCTCCTCGACCCGACCCTGCTCCTGTCCCTGGTGGCGGGCTCCCTGCTGGGGATAGCCGTCGGCGCCATCCCGGGCCTCACCGCCACCCTGGCCATCGCGCTGCTGCTGCCGCTCACCTACCAGCTCTCCGCCGCGAGCGCGATCGTGATGATGATTGGCATCTTCACCGGCGGCCTCTACGGCGGCTCGGTCGCGGCAATCGCGCTCTGCATTCCCGGAGCGCCCGCGAACGCGATGACGATGCTCGACGGCCACGCGATGGCGCTCCAGGGCCGCACCGGCACCGCCATCGGCATCGCCACCTTCAGCTCCGTCGTGGGCGGCCTGGCCGGGGGCGTGGTGCTGGTGCTCTTCAGCCCGCAGCTGGCGCGCATGGCGCTCCGCTTCCAGTCCCCGGAGATGTTCGCTCTGGTGGTGCTGGCGCTGGTCGCCGTCGCCACCGTCTCGCGCGACTCGCTCGCCAGGGGGATGGCCGCCACGGTCATCGGCCTGATGCTCTCCACCATCGGCATCGACCCGTTGGTGCCCGTGCCGCGCTTCACCCTGGGCTCGGTGGACCTCCTCGTCGGGCTGCCGCTGATTCCGGTCGTGATCGGCATCTTCGCGTTCACGGAGGTGTTCCGTCAGGCAGGCCGGCCTCCGTCGCAGGCGCATGAGCATCCGTCAACCGGCTCGGACCGCGCGTTCGCTTGGTGGCGGGAAGTGCGCCGCGTAGGATGGAAGCCGTTCGTGAAGAACTCGCTGATCGGATCCTCGGTCGGAGCCCTGCCCGGCGCCGGCGCCGCGATGGCCGCCTTCCTTGCCTACAGCGAAGCCCGCCGCAGTTCTCCGGACCGTGAACGCTTCGGGAAAGGGGCGCCTGAAGGCATCATCGCCCCTGAAGTCGCCAACAACGCCGTCACCGGCGGGGCGCTGATTCCGCTGCTGGCGCTGGGCATCCCGGGCGACGCGGTGACGGCCGTGATCCTGGGCGGACTCGTCATCCACGGCATCACCCCCGGCCCCCAGCTCTTCACCGAGGCCGCCGACCTCATCGCACCGCTCTTCACGGCCTACTTCGCCAGCTACGTGCTGATCCTGATCTTCGGCCTGACGCTGCTTCCGTTCTACGCGCGCATCACGCGGGTGTCGAAGAGCGTGCTCTTCCCGGCGATCGCGCCGCTGGCGGTGGTCGCCGCGTTCACCTCCGAGCGAACTACCTTCGCCATCTACGTCGCCGTCGGCATCGGCGTTCTCGGCTATGTCCTGCGCCGCCTCGGCTACCCGGTGATCCCCGTGCTCCTCGGGCTCATCCTCGGCCCGATGCTCGAGTCCAACTTCCGGCGCGCGCTGATCCTCTCAGAGGGAGATCCCCTCATCTTCATCTCATCGCCCATCAGCGCGGGGCTGCTACTCGCCGCTGTCGGCTTCCTTCTCTACGTCGTCCGGGGACAGCGGAAGGCGAGAGCGTAGCCTACCCCGCGGGATCCGGCGCCTGCTCCCTGTGGAAGTCCGTCACCGCCTGGTACGCCGCAATCACCGCCAGCAACCGCTCTTCACCGAACGGCGGCGCCCCCAGCGTCGCCCCGCGCGGCACCCGCGCCCCGGTGGTCTCGTCGGTGTCGAACCCGATGGGCATGCACGCGAGCGGCAGCCCCACCCCGTCGAACGCACCGCCTGCACTCGTGACCACGACATCACACTGGTTGAAGAGCTGGGTGACCATGCGGTGGCGCAGGAGATTCCGCGCCTGCTGGACCTTCACGTAGGTGTCGGCGCTCTGGAGCATGCCGTTGAGGAAGCGCGGCAGGCGGTCCGCGAAGTTGCGCACGTCCTCCCGCAGGTGCTCGATGAAGAACGCGGTGGGATCGCCGTGGGAGCCGCCCAAGGGCGGTGAAGTCAAGGCCTCCCAGTCGTCCGGAAGGGTCACGTCCGGCACGATGGTCACCGCCGGGTTGCGCTCGAGTTCGGCGAGAAAGTCGCGCCTGAGCTGGTTCACCCGCTCGTTGTCGCCACCGAGGTAGTCCGGCCACACGCCGATCCGGGTGGGCCAGCGCACGCGCGGACGGTCGCCCCCGAACGGTGTCGCCGCGAGCGCGTAGTTGGGCGGCCGCGGAAGCCCCAGCGTGCGAGGATCATTCGGATCCGGCTGCGCGCACACCTGGAGCAGGATGGCGGCGTCCAAGGCGTCGCGAGCCATCACACCGACGTGGTCGCGCGTGTAGCTCAGCGGGATGATGCCGT
Organism: Longimicrobiales bacterium; assembly: GCA_965208255.1. Taxonomy (GTDB): domain Bacteria; phylum Gemmatimonadota; class Gemmatimonadetes; order Longimicrobiales; family Gaopeijiaceae; genus BD2-11. The sequence goes on along the minus strand of OZ242324.1, from coordinate 3,115,407 downwards.
GCAGAGAGATGCGCCCGAAGGTGGGCTTGACGGCGGTCAGCCCCTGCGCGTTGGAAGGCCCGATGACCGAGCCCCCGGTCTGCGTGCCCAGGCCAGCGACCGCGAGGCGGGCGGCCACGGCGGTGCCCGTGCCGGCCGACGACCCCGACGGACTGTAGCGCACGTCGTCCGGGCTCCAGGCGTTTCGTGTCGTCGGGGTCGTGGTTCCGTATACGCGCGCCCGTCCGCCGGCCAGGTTGCCCATCTGCGCCTTGCCCACCACCAGGCCGCCTGCCGCGCGCATCATCGAGACGCAGGTGGCGTCGTAGTCCGGCTGAAAGCCCTCGAACACCAGCGACCCGCCCTCGGTCAGCAGATCCGCCGTGTAGCAGTTGTCTTTGGGCGCGAGGCACATGCCCCGGAGCGGGGCGCGGCGCTCGTCCGCGGGCGTCCGGTCCAGCTGCGCCACCAGCGTCTCGCGCGACGGCCGGTCGGCGTATGCCTGGTAGGTCTCGTCGAAGGCCTCGATGCGGTCGACGTACGCCTCGACCAGTTCACGCGGGTCGAGGGCGCCCGTGCGGATCAGGGTCATCGACTCCGACATGGTCAGCTGCGTGAGGTCGTCGACCTCCTGGAGCCCGACGTCCGCCTGGAAGGCCTCCGGGGTCACCGCAGGGCCGCGGGGACTGGCGGCGGCTGGCGTGCGCGAGAAGAGGGTGCCGGCCGCGGCCGCCGAGGAGACCCACGCCATGCGCTCCACGAACCACCGGCGCGAAACCCGCTCGTCCCGGGGAGCAGGAAGATTGCTCATGATCCCTCCTCCTCGGTCCACGCCACGAACGGCGCCGGAAAGGCATTCGGCAGATTGAACTGGGGGTCGATCGGGAAGTTGGCCGCCTCGACATCCTGACGCAGGATCGAGCGACCGTTCTCAAGCAGCCGCTCCTGGTCCATCGGCGCATCCTCGTCCGACTCCGGAAGCACCGAGATGTCGATCCCGAGGAGCCTGTAGCGGGTCAGGATGTAGGCGTTGAGTTCTTCGTCCGTGGGCTCGGGCGGAGTCTGGGGTCGTGGGCGCATGGTTCTCTCCTTTCACCAACCAATCACGTAATCGCTCTTCGCCGGGCTCACCCCGCCGTACATCACCCCCGTCTCCGGGTCGATCATCACCATCTTCACGGCCCCGGCCCCGGACGCGGCCTGCCGGTAGGGTTGTTGCAGCGGGCTCACCTCCACGCGGTGGCCCAGCGCCGCAAGCGCCTCCCCGGCGCCCTGGTACAACACCTCCGGCATGGTCAGCATCCCCCGCATGCGGCCCGGATACATCGACGCGCGGAAGGCCGTGCTGGTCACCGTCGGCGCCTCCACCGCCTGCTGCACGTTCATGCCGAAGTGCACCACCGCCAGGAACGCCTGCAGCATCGCCTGCGGCTGGTTGTCGCCCCCCGGGGTGTTCCATGCCAGGTACGGCCTCCCGTCCTTCAGCGCCAGCGCCGGGTTGATGGTGTGGCGGGTGCGCTTGCCCGGCTCGAGCACGTTCACGTCGTCGGGCTCGAGGCCGTAGTACGGCATGCGGTTGTTGAGGAAGTAGCCGCCGCCCGGGACCGCCATGCCGCTGCCGAAGCTCGAGTTCACGCTGTGCGTCACCGAGACCAGGTTCCCGAAGCGGTCCGCGATCGAGAACGACGAGGTCTCGCCGTCCTCGCGGTAGAGAACTTGCGGCCGCGAGACGTCCTGTACTCCGCTCTCGTACTCCGCGGCCTGTCCTTCGGCCACCGCCGCCATCCCCCGGGGATCGCCGGCCGGCGCCACGCTCATCGCCCGGTCCATGCGAATGAGCCCGCGCCGCGCGGCCGCGTAGTCCTTCGACAACAGTTCCTGCGTCGGCACGTCGCTGAAGCGCGGATCGGCCACGTAGCGGTTCCGGTCCGCGAAAGCCAGCTTCATCGACTCCGTGACCACGTGCACGTATTCGGCGGAGTTGTGGCCCATCGCCTCCAGGTCGAAGCCCTCGAGGATGTTCAGCGCCATGAGCATGACGATGCCCTGCGAGTTGGGCGCGCTCTGGTAGACGTCGAGCCCCGCGTAGCGCACCTGGATCGGCTCCGCCTCCTCGGCCTCGTAGCCCGCAAGGTCCTCGTAGCGCAGCAGCCCCCCCTGCTCCTCGTAGTAGTCGGCGCTCATGCGCGCCAGCCGTCCCCGATAGAAGGCGTCGGCGCCCTCGCGCGCGATCTCCTCCAGGGAGCGGGCCAGATCCTCCTGCACATACAGGTCGCCCACGCCCAGCAGCCGGCCGCCCGGCATCAGCAGCTCCCGCGAGGCGGGATAGGGAGAGATCTTCTCCACCGAACGGGCGTGATGCCCGGCCACCCAGAAGTCGAGCGGATGCCCTTCGCGCGCGGCGCGGATCGCGGGCGCCAGCACCTGTTCCCTGGGCAGGCTGCCGTAGCGCGAATGGGCCAGCTCGAAGGCGCCGACCGCCCCCGGCACGTCGGTCGACAGCGGCCCGGCGCTGGGGATCCCGCCCTGCTCCTCGTAGAACTCGCGCGTGGCGAGCGCGGGCGCGTGACCCGTCCCGTTAACAAAAAGGACGCGATCCTCGGCCGCGAGATACGCGACCATGAAGGCGTCGCCCCCGATCCCCGCCTGGTGCTGCTCCACGACGGTCGTCATGTAGAAGACCGCCGACGCGGCGTCGAAGGCGTTGCCGCCGGCCCTGAGCACTTCCTCGGCGGCCAGAGCCTCCAGCGGATGCTCCGCGGCGACCATGGCCTGGGTGCCGAGAATGACCGGGCGCCAGACCGGGCGGTCGGACGCTTCCTGGGCTCCCGCGGGAGGCGCGCCCGCGGCTGAGAGCAGGAGCACCACCACAATCGAGGGAAGGGCACGGGCGGCGAACCGGCCGAATGTGCGGGAGATTGCGTTCATGGCGTCGCCTCCTGGCGGGGTTTCGGCGTTGACAGGCCGGCCGATGGGCGAATAGTTTCGCTCTGCTGAAGTAGCGTGTGCGGTGCGCGCTCGCTAGAGTTCCGCCTGCCCGGGAAAGCGCGATCCCGGTCGAATCCCGATACAAGGAAGGCTTCGGTGGCCAACGACCAATTCGGACTCCTGACCCTGTTCGCCGACGGCGGATTGATGATGTATCCGCTGGTTCTGTGCTCGCTCATCGCTCTCGGCGTGATGATCGCCAAGTTCTGGACCCTGTGGGCGGCTCACAAGGACACCGAGAAGGTCCTGGCGGAAGTCGACGACCTGGCTCGCTCGGGGGACATCGACGGCGCCATCGCCGCGGCAGGCTCCAAGCGGGGCCCCGCGTCGGCGATCCTCATGGCCGGGCTCCGACGCATCAGAAGGCGCGAGGTGGGCGAGGGCGAGATCGAGCAGGCCGTCAGCACCGTCGGCACCATCGAACTCGGTTTTCTGGAGCGTGGGCTGGTGGTGCTCGCGACCATCGCCAACGTGGCGCCCCTCATGGGTTTTCTGGGCACGGTGGCGGGCATGATTCTCGCCTTCGCGTCGATCGAGGCTGCGGGAAGCGTGGATCCGACGCTGGTGGCGGGCGGGATCAAGGTGGCGCTTCTCACCACCGCATCCGGGCTCGCGATTGCGATTCCGGTCAACATCGGATACAACTTCTTCGTCACGCGCATCGACAAGCTGATCGTGGACATGGAGCAGGGTACGCAGGCGATCCTGAACGTCACCTGGGATCTGGAGAACGCGGGAGAGTTGACCGTGGTCGCCAGGGACCCGATCACTGCGCTTTCTCCGCCCCCGCCGAGTCTCTCCTGACGCGGGCGTGACGGGAACGATGCGGGCGACGGATTGGTAAACTAAGGATTACGGAACAGCCGCAACCGGCGGGAGGATCCAGGATGGCCGTACTGCAGAACAAGAAATCCAAAGTCAGCGACGAGGTCCCCACCTCCTCGATGGCGGACATCGCCTTCCTGCTGCTCATCTTCTTTCTGGTGACCACGGTCTTCCCGAAGGACAGTGGCCTTGCGGTGGTGCTCCCCGAGTCGGCTGAAGAAGTCCAGGTGAGTCAGCGCAACATCCTGCACCTCTCGGTCCTTCCCAACGGCCTGGTGGACGTGAAGAGGGGAGAGAGCACGCAGGTTCAGCAGGTGCGCGCCAACGATGTGGAGGCCATCTGGCGCCAGGGCGTGACCGAGAACCCCAACCTGATCGCCGCCGTCAAGACCCACCCGAACGCTCCCTACAAGTTCATGGTGGATGTTCTCGACGCCCTGCAGTCCGCCGGGGCGGAACGCATTTCCCTGCAGCTGCTGGAGGACTAGCCGATGGGTATCAAGGCAGGCGGATTCTCGCGCAAATCGAAGGCTTCCGACGAGATCCCTTCTTCGTCGCTGGCCGATATCGCTTTTCTGCTTCTCATCTTCTTCATGGTCACGACCGTGTTCCGCACCAGCAAGGAGCGGCCCATCGAGTGGGCCGCGGCCCAGGCCGCCGAGAAGATCGACGAGAAGAGAGAGGACATTCTCCACGTGTGGGTTGAGCGCAACGGGGAGGTCTGGGTGAACGACCGCACCATCACCATGGCCGCCCTGTCCAACATCGTGGCCCCGCTGTACGCGGACTCGGACCGGCGTCTGGTGATTTCCTTGCGCGCGGACACGGACGTGCCCTATCAGTTCGTGAACCAGGTCCAGGAGGAACTGCAGGAAGCAAACGTGGTCCGGGTGGTATTCGCGACCGAGTTGGAACGCCGCATGACGAGGGAGAGACGATGAGCGACAACGACTTTGTACAGGTGCAGGAGACCCAGCCTCTGGAGACGGCGAACGACCGCTTCAAGAAGTCGTTCAACACCTGGTTCTGGGGATCGGTGGTGGCCGCGACCGTGCTCCACTTCGCCCTGTTCGCCTTTTTGCCGAGCATGACCGCGGAGGACGTCTCCTTCGACTCCGAGGAATTCGAGGCGGTCAACATCCCGCCCGAGATCGAGATTCCGCCTCCGCCTCAGGCGATCAGCCGGCCCGCGACCCCCGTGATCGCGGCGGCCGACATCAGCGAGGACATCACGATCGCGACGACCACCTTCGAGGACAATCCGGTCGAGGAGTTGCCTCCTCCGCCCGACGAGGAGGCCGTCGACATCTCGTCGGCGCCTACCTTTACGCCCTACACCGTCCGCCCCGACCTCACCAACGAGCGGGAGGTCCAGCGCGCGCTCGAGCGGGAATATCCTCCGATCCTGCGCGACGCGGGCATCGGCGGGACCGTGAACGTGCACTTCTTCATCGACGAGGAAGGCATGGTGCAGAGGACCCTGGTGGCGCAGACGTCGGGGCACGCATCGCTCGACGAGGCGGCCCTGCGCGTGGCCAACGTGTTCAGGTTCACCCCGGCGCTCAATCTCGACAAGATCGTGCCGGTGTGGATCGCGATTCCGATTACCTTCCAGACGCGATAGTCGCTTCGGACGGTCCGAGCCGGACAGGAACCCCGCCGGAGCTTCCGGCGGGGTTCCTTTGGTTTATGGGCGACTGAACTGGAATGACGTATTCCGAGACGCTGAAGGAGACTCTGCCCCGCATCCGCGACGAGGTGGAGGAAGCCGCGCGCCGAAGCGGGCGCACGGGCGCCGACGTGACGCTGGTGGCCGTGACCAAGAGCCACCCGCTGGCGGCCGTGGAAGCGGCGATCGGGGCCGGCCTCCGGGACATCGGCGAGAACCGGGTCGAGGAGCTGGAGGTCAAGGTGCAGGCGCTGGCGGGCCGCCCGGCCCCGCGCTGGCACATGATCGGGCACCTGCAGCGCCGCAAAGCTCCGCGGGTGATCGGAATCTGCGACCTGGTTCACTCGGTGGACACGGTGCGGCTGGCGGAGCGCCTCGACCGCTTCGCCCCCGAGGGTGCCGCGCCGCTTCCGGTGCTGGTACAGGTGAACACCTCGGGTGAGGCCGCCAAGAGCGGCATTGCCCCCGGGGAAGCCCGGGAGGCCGTCCACCGGATTACCGAGCTGCCGGGGCTGGCGGTGCGCGGGCTCATGACCATGGCCCCGTTCACCGGGCGCGAACGCGTCCTGCGCGATGCGTTCGGCGGCCTGCGCCGGCTGCACGAGGAGCTGCGGTCGATCGAGGGATACCGGGGGGAACATCTGTCGATGGGGATGACCAACGACTTCCGCATCGCCATAGAGGAGGGAAGCACGATGGTCCGAATCGGTACGGCGCTGCTGGGGCCGCGCCCGAACCCGCCCGCGCGCCGGGCGCACACGGCCGCATGACCGCGGTCTCCGCGGCGGGCCTGGTAGCCCGCATCGACGAGGCCGTCGCGGCGGTGCGTGCCCGCTGCGCGCTCCGGCCGGAGGCGGGGATCGTGCTGGGCACCGGGCTGGGCGGCCTCGCGCGCGAGATCGCCGTGGAGCGCGCCATCGACTACGCCGAGCTGCCCCACTTCCCGATCTCGACCGTCGAGAGCCACGAGGGCCGCCTGCTGCTGGGCACGCTGGACGACGTGCCGGTGGTCGCCATGCAGGGCCGCTTTCACCGCTACGAGGGCTACACCCTCCAGCAGGTGACCTTCCCGATCCGGGTGATGGCCGCCCTGGGCGCGGACGCCCTTCTGGTGTCGAGTGCCTGCGGCGGCATGGATCCGCTCTGGCCGGCGGGGCAGCTCGTGGTGCTCGACGACCACATCAACCTGTTGGGCGACAATCCCCTGGTGGGTCCCAACGCGGATGCGCTGGGCCCGCGCTTTCCGGACATGTCGGAGCCCTATGACCGCGGCCTGCAGCAGGTCGCTCTGAACGCCGCGCTCGCGCAGGGCATTCCGCTCGCCCGCGCGGTCTACGTGGCCGTGACCGGGCCCTGCCTGGAGACCCGGGCCGAGTACCGCATGCTCCGCACCATGGGCGCGGACGTGGTGGGGATGTCCACCGTGCCCGAGGTCATCGTCGCGCGCCACATGGGCATGCGGGTGTGCGGCCTCTCCATCGTGACCGACGTCTGTCTCCCGGACGCGCTCGAGGAGGTGGACGTTCCGACCATCATCGGGGTCGCCATGGAGGCGGAGCCCGGTCTCACCGCGGTGGCCCGCGCGGTCATCGCCTCGCTGGCGTAGCCGTCCGTGAACGCCTCGCCGGCCCGACCCCTCGCCGATCGCGATGTCCGCGCGGACTCATCCACGGATTGTTAAGGCACATGCGCTATCCGGAGTTGCCCGCCACCCTGCTCGAACTGGAGCAGCAGACCCTCGATCGCTGGCGCGAGGAAGACCTCTTCCGCCGCAGCATGGAGGCTGCCGAGGGGCGCGAGCCCTTCGTCTTCTACGAGGGGCCGCCGACCTCCAATGCCCGCCCCGGCCTGCACCACGTTCTCGGGCGCACGCTGAAGGATCTCGCCTGCCGGTACCAGGCGCTCAAGGGGCGCAAGGTCACCCGCATCGCCGGATGGGACACGCACGGCCTTCCGGTCGAAATCGAGGCCGAGAAGACGCTCGGCATCTCGGGGAAGCCCGAGATCGAAGCGGTGGGCATCGAGCGCTTCAACCGCACCTGCCGGGATTCCGTCTTCACCTACAAGGCCGACTGGGAGGCGCTCTCCGAGCGCGTCGCCTACTGGCTCGACTACGACCGCCCCTACGTCACCTGCGACACGAGCTACATCGAGTCGGTCTGGTGGATCCTGAGCCGACTGGCGGAGAAGGGGCTCCTCTATCGCGGCCACAAGAGCGTGCCCTACTGCCCCCGCTGCGGCACGGCGCTCAGCTCCCACGAGGTTGCCCTGGGGTATCGCGAAGTGGAGGATCCGTCGCTCTTCTTCCTCGCGCCGCTCCTCACCGAGGGGGGTGAGCCCGACCCGGATGGGCGCGCCTTCCTGGCCTGGACCACCACGCCCTGGACGGTGCCCTCCAACGTGGCGCTGGCGCTCAACCCCGCGCTCACCTACGCCGAGGCGGAGACGGAGGGGCGCCGCGTGATCATGGCGAAGGACCTGGTCGAGCGGGTGCTGGGCGAGGACGCGCGCATCATCCGCGAACACGATGCCCGTTCGCTCGAGGGCGTGCGCTACGCGCGGCCGCTGGAGGTGGTGCCGGTTCCCGACGATGCCGGGGCGGCCTGGCGCATCATCCTCGAGGACTTCGTCACCGCGGAGGACGGCACCGGCATCGTGCACATCGCGCCCGCCTTCGGCGCGGACGACTACGCCGCCGGCCAGCGCCACGGCCTGCCCCTCATGCGCTCCATCGACGACGCGGGGCGCTTCCACGAGGGGCTGCCGCAGGTGGGGGGGATGTTCGTCAAGGACGCCGATCCCCTGCTGGTGGAGGAGCTCGACCGCCGTGGAAACCTCTTCCGCGCCGGTCGGGTGACCCACTCGTACCCGCACTGCTGGCGCTGTCAGTCCCCCTTGCTCTACATCGCGCGCGAATCCTGGTTCGCCGCCACCTCGACGCTCAAGGAGGAGATGCTCGCCATCAACCGCGAGACGTCCTGGTACCCGCCCGAGATCGGCGAGGGACGCATGGGCGAGTGGCTGGCCGGCAACGTGGACTGGGCCCTCTCGCGCGACCGCTACTGGGGCACGCCGCTCCCGGTCTGGGTCTGCGACCGCGACGACGACACCACCGAGTGGATCGGCAGCCTGGCCGATCTGGAGGAGCGCGCGGGCCCGCTGGGCGCGGATTTCGACCCGCACCGGCCCTTCATCGACGAGGTCACCTGGCCCTGCCGCGCGTGCGACGGCACCATGCGCCGCGCCGCCCCGGTCGTCGACGTGTGGTTCGATTCAGGGTCGATGCCCTACGCGCAGTGGCACTATCCCTTCGAGAACCAGGACCTCTTCGAGCGCCACTTTCCCGCCGACTTCATCAGCGAGGGGCTCGATCAGACCCGCGGCTGGTTCTATTCGCTGATGGCCATTTCGGCGATGCTGGGGCGGGGGATGGCCTTCCGCAACGTTCTCGTCAACGATCTGGTGCTCGACGCCGAGGGTCGGAAGATGTCGAAGACCAAGGGCAACGCGGTCGATCCGTGGGAGGCGGTGGGCGCCTACGGGGCCGATCCGCTGCGCTGGTACTTCGTCACCGTGAGCAACCCGTGGGTGCCCAAACGCTATGACGAGCGCGGCATCGCCGAGGTGGCGCGCAAGTTTTTCGACACCCTCTTCAACACGTACCGGTTCTTCGCGCTGTACGCGAACGTGGAGGGATGGCGGCCCGGGGAAGAAGACGGGCAGGACGTGGGCGAGCCCGCGCACCAGGGGCGATCTGATAGCGCAAGCCGGTCCTCCGAGGGCGGCGCGTCGGCCAACGAGGTCGCGGCCGGGAACTGCGAACTCGAGCGACGGGTGGCTTCGGGCGAGGCGTCCCTCCTCGATCGCTGGATGCTCTCGCGGCTGCATGGTCTGGTGCGCGATGTGCGGTCCGATCTGGACAACTACCAGTTCACCCTCGCCTGCCGGAGGGTCGCCCGCTTCGTGGACGAGGACCTCTCCAACTGGTTCGTGCGCCGCAGCCGGCCGCGCTTCTGGGGAAAGACCGGAGCCGCGGACGCCGACGCCGCCTTCCACACCCTGCACCTCGCCCTTCGCACGGTGAGCCTGCTGATCGCTCCGGCGGCCCCGTTCACCGCCGACTGGCTGCACCGGGCCCTGACCGGCGGCGAGAGCGTCCACCTGGCCCTTCTGCCCGAACCCGACGAGGGGCGGCTGGACGAGGAGCTGGAGAAGGAGATGGACGCCGTGCGGCAGCTGGTGACGCTGGGGCGGGCGGCGCGCGAGCAGGCGGGGGTGCGGGTGCGCCAGCCGCTGCGGACGCTCCATGCGGTCGTGCCGGGTGGCGTTGCTCCCCGGGAGGAGGTGCTGGCGGTGCTGCGGGAGGAATTGAACGTCAAGCAGGTCGCATTCGTGCACGACGCGGGCGACCTGGTTCGTCTGGAGGCGCGTCCCAACTTCCGCGCGCTGGGGCCTCGCTTCCAGCGGCACAGCAACGCCGCCGCCGCGGCCATCCGCAACCTCGGGCAGGAGGAGCTGCGCGGCTGGCGTGGGGGGGAGGCGGTCTCGATCTCGGTGGACGGGACCAAACACCCGCTCGGCTCCGACGACCTGGAGGTGGCGGAGGTGGCGCGCGGCGACCTGGTGGTGCGCGCGGCAAACGGCTTCACCGCCGCCCTCGATCCCGCGCTGGACGACGAGCTGCGCGCCGAGGGCCTCGCGCGCGAGCTGGTGAACCGGGTGCAGCGGCTACGCAAGGACTCGGGCCTCGAGGTCACCGACCGCATCCGCCTCGCCATCTCCGGCCCGGAAGGCGTGTGCGCCGCCGCGGCCCGCCACCGCGCCTTCATCGCGGGCGAGACCCTGGCGGTGGACCTCGTGGTGGCAGGGGAAGAGCACGGCGCCGCGGGACCCTACACGAACCGCAGGGACGTGGCGTTCGACGGCACCCGCGCCGCGATCGCGCTGGCGCGCGCGGGCAATTAGACCGGCGTGCGGTCGGCGCCGTGCCCTCCCGGTCCGTTCCTCCGGCGCCCAACGTGGGCCGGAGCGCCGGGCGAGCGCGCCGGTTCGGCCGACCGGCCGGCGTCGTGAGCGCACCCCCCGGCCGGCGCGAGACCCTCACCGTCGGGGAAGGTCGCCACGGGCGCCTCGACGCATGGCTGGCCGGCCGCCTCGACCTCTCCCGCACGCAGGCGGCCCGGCTGGTGGAGCGCGGCCTCGTGCTCGTGGGGGGGCGGCCGGTCAGGAAGTCCGCGCCGGTGGCGGCCGGGCAGCGCGTCGAGGTGGAGATCCCGCCGCCGGACCCGGTCGCCCTGATACCGGAGGACATCCCCCTCTCGGTGGTCCACGAGGACGACGCGCTGCTGGTGGTCGACAAGCCGGCCGGCATGGTGGTGCACCCGGCCCCGGGTCACCCCCGGGGGACCCTGGTGAACGCGCTCCTCCACCACGTCGGCGACCTGGCCGCGGTGGGGGGGCGGCTGCGCCCTGGGATCGTGCACCGGCTCGACCGCGACACCTCCGGGCTGCTGGTGGTGGCCAAGAATGACGTAGCGCACCGGGCCCTCTCCCGCGAGCTGGCAGAACGCAAGGTGCGCCGCACCTACCTGGCGGCCGCGTGGGGGCACCTGCGCGACACTTCCCTCACGGTCGATGCCCCCATCGGCCGCCATCCCCGGGCACGCCAGCGCATGGCGGTGGTGGAGGGGGGGCGCCGGGCGGTCACCCACCTGGCGGTACGGGAGCGCTGGGAGGCCGCGGAGCTGCTCGATGTGCGCCTCGAGACCGGGCGCACCCACCAGATCCGGGTGCACCTCGCGCACATCGGACACCCGGTGGTGGGCGATCCCGCATACGGGGCGGGGTGGGAGCGGGGGGTGGGGGGGGCCGCCCGGCGCTGGGCGGGGGAGGTGGCGCGCCGGGCGGGGCGGCAGTTCCTGCATGCGTGCGCCCTCTCCTTCACGCATCCCGTGCTGGGGACGCGGGTGCGCTTTCGTTCGTCCCTGCCTCCCGACCTGGCCGAAGTGGCGGAGTGGGCGAGGACGCACCGGGGATCCGGATGAGCCTTCCCGCAGTCCTCCTGCTTTGCCTGTCCTCGCTGTCGCCACTGCCGCCCCGGGACACGCCCCCCGATCAGGATGCGCGCTACTCCGCCCTGACGCGATCCGGGATCACCTTGCACTACGCCTCGGGCGATTCCCTGCGCGCCGAACGCGTCCTGAACCTGCTGATGAACGCGCCGGGCCTGCCGGGCCTGCCACCGGGCATCCCCGCCACGGCAACCGTCTACCTCGCAGCTGCCGAGGCCGACTTCCTTGAGTTCGCCGGCGGTCAGGTCCCGGAGTGGGGCGCAGGGGTGGCCATTCCCTCGACCGGCACCATCGTCCTTCCCATGTACGCCGACGACCGCACACGCGGCTGGAGCGAGGAGCGCGTGCTGAGGCACGAATGGGCGCACCTGGGTTTGCACGGATACCTGCGTGGCCTGCGCGTCCCGAGATGGTTCTCGGAAGGGTATGCCGAATGGGCCTCCGGGGGATGGAACGCGGCCGAGGGGTGGCGTCTGCGCATCGCCATGGCGGGAGGCCGCACGCCCCCGCTGGACTCGCTCGCCCTGCAGTGGCCCGCCGACCGGGCATCCGCGGAAGTCGCGTACATGCTCTCCGCGACCGCAGTCGAGTACCTGGTGGCGGCTGGCGGTGAGCGGGGCCTTGCGCTCTTCCTTTCCCGCTGGCGCGAGGGCAACTCTTTCGAGGCGGCGCTACGTCGTACTTTCGGCGTCACCAGCGGGCAGCTCGAGGGCGATTGGGGCCGATACGTGCGCCGGCGCTATGGCTGGCTCTTGGTGATGTCCCAGTCGCTCGTCTTCTGGGCCTTTCTGGGCACCCTGCTCGCGGTCCTGGTGGTCGTGCGACGTCGCCGCGGACGCTGGCGCATGGCGCGCCTGCGCGCCACCGAACTCCCGGATGATCCCGCCTTCTGGCTTGACCCGCCCCGCGACCGGCAGGATCTTGAAGATCATGGCAAGGAAGCGAACCAACCGCCGGGCGTCCCGTAACCGGGGCAGAAGCCCCCACCGCGGCGCCGGCTCACTGCGCTTTTCGCGCAAGAACGGCATCCTCGGCCTCGCCGGGTTGCTGGTTATCGTCCTGGGTTATGCCCTGCTCGCCCAGGGGTCCATCACCGCGGCGCCCCTGCTGCTGGTGCTCGGCTATCTGGTGCTTCTGCCGCTCGCGCTCGTCCTCTAGCGCCGGCGTCACGGGAAGCTCCTCGCGGTGCTCCGCAAGCTTGGACTCATGCTGCGCCGAGCGGTCCTCCGCCGCATCTGCGCTGCCTGGATTCCGGTCCCCTGTGCGGCCGGCTCGACCCACGCCATTCCACTGGCCCGGCTCCGTGCTCTGGAGTACGATGTAGCAAGTTGACCTCGCACCGCCGAACCATTCGGCGAGGAGGATGATCATGTCCCTGGTTCCAAACTCGTCCCGGATCGCACGCGCCCGTCCGACCGCGCGCCTGGCGATATCGATTCCGTTCCTCGTACTCGCTCTTGCCGGTGCGCGCGAGGCCGCGGCGCAGGCCGAAGTGGTGGAAGGCCATGCGCCGTCGCGCCGCATCGAGTCGATCCGTCCGCGCACGGGTCCCGCCGGCACCCGCGTCAGCATCAACACCGGGGGACTGCCCGCCATCACCCCGACGCGCATCGGGCTCGGAGCCGCCCAGTTCGGGTTCGAGGAGATCGGCCAGGAGCTGACCACCGAGCGGGGCCGGATCGACATGTCCGTCATGGTTCCCGAGTGGGCGCACCTCGACCGTCCGACGGTGTTCATCGTCTTCGACTTCTATTTCCGGCCGCTCGCGCTCTCCAACTACTTCCACGCCACCGACGAGAACGGCATTCTGACCCGCCGAGGGCAGCTCATTCATGTGGGCGAGCCCTGCTCGGTGCTGTTCGGCGAGTTTGGCGACGTCTACGCGCTGGAAGGCGAGGAGGGCGACTGGGAGATGGGGACCGAGGTGGTTGTCCAGGGCGTCCTGACCGAGAGTTCGCCGTGTCTGCACGAAACCACCATCTCGGTTCGAAGCATCCGGCCGGCGCGGAGCGGCTCGTAACCTCCCGCTTCATGTGCGCCGGGGCCCGAGGTCCGGGCCCCGGCCGCACTCTCGCCTGCGTCCCCCGGCGGGACGTGAGCGGCTTCTTCCTACTGAATACTCTGCGGAGGGCCCCATGAGACGCCTGCTTCTCGCTCTTGCCTTTCTCCTCCTGGTCCCCTCCACCGCCCTCGCCACCTGGTCGATCATCGCCATCGATCTGAACACCGGGCGGGTGGTGATCGCCTCCGCCACCTGCGCCGCGACCGGCCCCGACCAGCTCAAGCTGCTGCAGGCGGTGGTGGTGCCCGGCGTCGCCGTGGCGGCCGCCCAGGCGGGCGTGGACCGCACCCACGAGAACCAGAAGCTCATCTTCGGTGAGCTGCAGAACGGGACCGATCCCGCCGAGATCATCGGCATGCTGGAGGAGGATCCCGACATCGAGCGCCGGCAGTTCGGCATCATCGACATGCAGGGCCGCACCGCAGGGCGATCGGGCGCCGGCAACCGCCAGGTGTCGCTGGACATACAGGGGCACAGCTCGGACAACATCCTCTACTCGGTTCAGGGCAACATCATCGCGACCACGGAAGCGCTGACGGAGTCCGCGCGCATCATGCAGGAGGGCAGTGACGATGTCATCGACCGGGTCATGCGCGCCATGGAGAGGGCCGACGAACTGGGCGGGGACAGCCGCTGCACCTGCGAGACCGAGCCCCTGCCGGAGGTCTACGCCGACTGCACCGGCAAGACGTCGCACGTCGCCTACATTCTCGCCGCGGATCCGGACAACGCGCTGGGCGAATTCGCCGACAACCATCCCGAGAACCTGCGCGCGCCCTACAACGACGGGGAGTACTACCTCTACATTTCCGCCATCCCGACGAATACCCTGCCTCACGAGGATGCCAATCCGGTACGAACCCTCCGGATGCGCTACGACGCCTGGAGGGCGTCCGGGGGCGCTTAGCTCAGTTGGTTCAGAGCGCCTGCCTTACAATCCCCTGAGAGGGGACATGAATCGCGGCAAGGAATCGTCTAAGTCTAACCAGGACTGCACGATCTGCCGTTCTTGCCGTTAGACCATGATCGGGCCTGTCGCGCTCGAACAGCGGGAAAACCGGGTCGAATAGCGGGAGTTTGGGTCGTCTCAGTTCTCGGGTCAACGACCCGGGTCCGTGTTGGTGGACTGAACCAACTCGTGTCGGCAGCCCCCCTTTGCTAACCGGTCGCGAGAGCCAGGAGCTGGAGCCGCCAAGGTCACCGAATCTTCCCGAGGGTTCAACCTTTTCAGAGGTCGTGTGCGAGCCTACGTGCCGGCTAAGGCCCCTCTTGGGAATCCGGTCTTCCGGTTCGGACCAATTGTCTTCATCTTCGGTATGCGCGCGCGCCAGTTCCTCCCACTCCCGTAAGGCTTCGTATGGCCACTAGCTCCGCGGCCGTTTCATCAGATTGCATTACTCGTCTACGCCGACCGTGAGTCACATGGGATCCGCCTCGATCGAGTCCACGATACCTCTGAGAGGCTCACAGTGTGGTCTGACCGCGAATCAGAGCTAGACCTCCTCAACGTCCAGCACCTGGTTGCGGCCATCGAGGCCACCGTCCGTGCCGACCACCTTCTTCCAGTGACGGTTGGCGTTTTCGGCGACTGGGGCTCTGGCAAGTCGACGGTCTTGAACCTCGCACGCGAAGCCCTAGACAAAGACGAGAAGATCCTCTGCGTGCACTTCAACGGCTGGCTGTTCGAGGGCTACGAGGACGCCAAGGCTGCGATCCTCGGCACCATCCTGGACCGTTTGAACGAGAAGGAGGGACTGAGCGAAGAGCTGAAAACGGCGATCGGAAAGCTCGTCAAGCGGGTGAGCTGGTTTCGACTGACCGGTTTGGTCGGCTCGGCAGCGATGTTGACCCAAGGCCTTCCTCCCGAGGCCGCCATGCTCGCAAGTGGACTCCAGGCAGCCCCCAGGGTGCAAGAGATCCTCAAAGAGGCTCCCGAAGGAGAGGACGAAATCCGACGCACGATTCGGGATTTCGAGAAGGACTTCCGGGAGCTTCTCAGGAAGACAGGGATCCGGTCAGTGGTCGTGTTCATCGACGACCTTGACCGGTGCATCCCGACAACGATCATGGCAACGCTGGAGGCCATCCGGTTGTTCGTATTCGTCCCAGGCATGGCCTTCGTGATCGCCGCTGACGAGAGACTCGTTCGGCGCGCTGTTCGCCAACACTTTCCAGACGTGACCGCAGTGGATCCGGAGGTACAGGCGAACTACCCGTCGAGCGACCTCGGACGGGAGTACCTGGAGAAGCTGATCCAGGTACCCGTCTATGTGCCCCCGCTGTCCCGAGCCGAGATCGCCACCTACGTCAATCTCCTGTTTGCCCAGCTCCACCTCGGGAAGGATTTTCCGGCCTGCTGCGAAAAGGTGCGCAGGGATATGGCCACATCGGTTGGGACCGAAGTCGTCTTCTCCCTTCAGACGGCGGAGGATTTCATTGGGAAGGCGCTTGGAGAGGATCTCGCGGAGGACTTGTCGCTTGCAGGTCAAGTAGGGGATGTTCTTTCAGCCAGCGTGCACGGGAATCCGCGCCAGACGAAGCGCTTTCTGAACACCCTCCTGCTCCGACTCCAGATGGCCGAGGCGCGGGGGGTGGACCTAGACCGCCGACTCACGGCCAAGCTAATGCTGCTGGAGTACTTCAAACCCTCGCTCTTTCAGGTCCTCGGGGCGTGGCAAGCAGCGCAAGGCGGCGAACCAGACGAGATCCGGCAGTTGGAGGCGTGGCACGTCCAACAGTCCGGCTCGTCGACCGCGACGATCGCCAAGGTGATTGGCGGCGCAGGAAAAGGCGCTACCCAGGAAGATGCGGGTAGGAGTGGCGACGGAGAGAAGGACAAGCAGGCCGAGGTCGAGCTTCCGACGGAGGTCATGCCGTGGGTTGCCGACCAATGGGTGCGACAGTGGCTGGCTCTTGAGCCTCGGCTTGCCGGGACAAGCCTCACTCCGTACTTCTTTTTCGCGCGCGAACGAACCGGCGCGATCAATCAGTTCGTCGCCGAGCTGAGCTCCGCAGCCAGAAGCGTCCTTCAGCAGCTCCTAATCTCTTCCGAGGTGAGCCATCGGGTGGCCATCACACATGCCAAGAATCTGTCGCCGGTGGAAGCGGGCGGCGTGTTCGACGCCCTTTCTCGCCACACGAGCACGGTCGGCGGAATGAAGAAGCCCGATTCAGCCTTGGCCGGCCTACTCCGATTCGTGGAAGTGAGGCCGGAACTCCAAGGCCAGCTCGTTGCGTACGTGCGTAGTCTCCCAGTCTCGTCGATTGCTAGCTGGGTGCCCCCGCTGCTCGCCGCGGTGCTCACTAGTGAGCAACACCATCCTGCTCGAGATGCGATCTTCGCCCGCTGGAAGAGAGGCAAGGGCCTGCTCCAGCGTGCCACGGAGATGGCTGAGAAAACGTTGAAGGCGGCAGGTTGACATGGGCACATCGAACTCTTCTGGAGGACCCACAGGCCGGAACCCCCTGTTGCCTCCATGGGCACCGGACCTTGATCCGGAACCGGAGTCCGGTCATGACGGAGGCACTGAGCCACACGACGGAATCGTAGACGGCGATTCCAGCAGCCACGACGCGCCTACTCCACGCCTTACAGATTCACCCAAGTGGAGTTCATTGCTCCGGCAGACGAGGCGGCTCGCGAGTGGCGGAGCAACGGGCGGTTCCGCTACGAGACGGGTCCGAAGCATCACAGGGCACTACGTCAGAACCCGTGGCGGAGCGTGGAACGCCGCGCGGGGATCCGTAGCCGGGCGCTCTGCTGGCTCAAGAATCGGTGGCTTTCTCGCAGATGTCGCGCGGCACGGCGTCGACCGAGCACTCCGCAATCTCAGGCTCGACGAGTACATCGGAAGGCCAGCAGACGACCTACTGATCGGTCTCGCTGAGAGGTTGCTCCCGTCACCCGACAGCGCTGACGAAGCGGCTGCGCGCAAAGCTGGGCTCGACGCCTTCCACGAACTCCTCCAGCAGTACGGCGTGCTCGAAGAGGGGATCAACGCTCTCGACGCGCTGGATGCCGATGGGATCCAACATGCCCTTGAGCACTTCATCGCCCGGTACATCACGAGTGACCTGCTCTTGAGGCTATCGCAGCGTGTGGAAGACGGCAGCAGCACGGTGGAACGGTGCGACGAGATCCTGAGCGAAATCAGAAGCGTCGTTCTTGAGACCATCCGATTGGATTTCAAGGGCCGGGACGTCTTGGCCATCGACTGGAATGGGCCAGAAGGGAGACAGTTCATTGATCGACAAATCCTTAACGCGTACGGGCTTCTGGAAGACGAATGAGTGAACGTCACGTTGTCCTCCGTGTCGGCCGCGCCGATGAGTATGCGCCGAAGGGCGCCCCTAAGGACACGCTCTTCTTCGCGCTCCACGGTGGCGGCAACCAACCTGAGTCCGAGATCAAGGAAAAGCACCTATGGAGCCGTCAGAGGAGCGCTCGTGAGGTGGGGTTGTACGACCTCCAACTCAAACCGCCCCAGACGGCGCTGGACCTGTACCGGATCTCGGCAGCCGCCTATTGCGCGGATCTCCGACTTCTCCGAAGACGAGACGGCTACGATGATTGGACGAGGCAGATAGTTCTCCACGTTCCAGTGGCCGATGTGCGACTGTGGTCCTCCCAGGTGCAGACGCTCAGCAAACTCCTTTCGTTTCTGAGCGGTGATCGATGGCGGATCGAGCTGCGGGAACAGGAGGTTCCCGCACCGAATCGGCCGCGCCGCCCCAGGATCGAGCGCAAGGGCACGGAGAACGAGTCCGACCCACTCAACGCCGTGTGCCTGTTCTCGGGAGGGTTGGATTCCTTTGTTGGGGCCGCCGATGCGCTTGCAAAGAGACGGAATCTGTTGCTCGTGAGTCATGTGCCGGAGGGTCTTGCTCGTTGGTTGAGCCCGGCGCAACTCAGTCTGGAGGCCGAGCTGGCCAAGAAATATCAGGATCGGCGCCTCAAGCATATGAGGGTGACGCTGAACCCGCCTCGGTTGACAGAGCATGCTGGCAAGGAGAACACGCAGCGTGCTCGTACCATCCTGTTCTTGGCGTTCGGGACACTTGCGGCGGCGGCTATCGGGGATTCCGCACCGCTGATTGTCCCCGAGAACGGCTTTATCAGCCTGAACGTCCCGCTCACTCCTGGTCGGATCGGGAGCTTCAGCACGCGTACTACTCACCCGAACACGGTGAGCCTGTATCGTCGGCTACTACACGGCCTCGCGATCCGGGTACCGATCGAACTGCCGTATGTGTTCCAGACGAAGGGTGAGATGCTGGCGCTTGCAAGAGACCTCGACGTAGTGAAGCGGCTGGCGAGCGGGAGCGTGTCCTGCGCCAGCCCCAATCCGCGGAGTTCGGCCAAGGAGGCCCACTGCGGATACTGTGTCCCATGTATCATCAGGAGAGCCGCGATGAGCACTGTTGGCCTCGATGAAGCAAGCGAGTATCGTCTGGACATCCGGAATCCTGGTAGGGACCTCACGGACAAGGAAGCCACGCACCTCAAGGGGTTCCAACTGGCAATCCACAATCGAGCGGGCGGGATCTCGATCCCAGACCTTCTCTCGGCAGGCCCCCTTCCCTCTTCCGAGGGTTCAGCCCCCGACTTCCGGGAGGTGCATGACCGGGGCCTTGCCGAGGTCGCGTCCTTCCTCAGCCAGACAGCATGATTGCCACAGCGCTCGTCGACGCGCACTGCCACTTCGATCTATTCCAGCATCCGCGGCAGGTCATACTAGAAGCTGAACGGAATCGAATCCATAGCATCGCCGTCACGAACACGCCGTCGGTTTTTGACCCGATGAAGCGGCTGACAGATGGCCTCCGATACGTCCGACCGGCAGTCGGCCTACATCCCGAACTTGCTATTCAACGTGCTTCGGAGATCCCCATCTTTGAGCGCAAGCTCCCCGAGACGGAGTACGTCGGAGAGATCGGCCTCGATTACAAGGTTGTGGTGCGACCTGCCGATCGTGCGAAACAGCGCGCGATCTTCCAGTCGCTCTTGGAGCACTGCACGAACGCAGGCGGGCGGATCCTCACGATTCACAGTCGCCGGGCAGAGGCGGACGTCGTTGCTGCGCTGAGGGAACATCAGCCGGGTCCGGTCATACTCCACTGGTATTCGGGGTCGCTCAAGATTCTCGCGCACGCGGTCGCTATCGGAGCATATTTCTCAGTGAATGCAGCGATGGTACGGTCCCGACGGGGTAGACGTCTGGTCCAGGAGATTCCACTGGATCGAATGCTGACGGAATCCGATGGGCCTTTTGTCCAGCTCGACGAGCAGCCAGCTCGTCCATCGAGCGTCGTGAAAGTGCTTAGAGAGATCGCCAGCATTCGCGGGACAGGCCCGGAAGAAGTGCGTGAGCGCGTACTCTCGAATCTAAAGGGCCTATGGGGAGTGATGCACGGAAATCACTAGCCCGATGGCCGAGATCCTACGCACGGACGAGAGAATCGGGACCGCCCACGTGACCGGCTGCTCCGCCGCTGCCGCATCGTCAACATCGGAGGCAACAGCTACCGGATGCACCGACATGCCGACGAACTCGGTGGCTGGCGAACGGCCCAGACGGCGCTTCAATGTTGCACGCAGACCGACCAGGAACGGTTCAGAAACCTCACGCTTCTAAGGTCTCCCAGATGGCGTGAAATCCCGGCAAGAAATCGTCCAAAAGTCTTACAGGACTGCACGATCTGCCGTTCTTGCCGCGAGACCGTGATCGGGTCTGCCGTGCTCAAATAGCGGACAAATCGGGTCAAATGGCCGACATTTGGCGGACATTTGACACTGCCCTTCACGGGGGTAGGGGTACCGGTGCGACGACATGGAAGGAGCCGTACCCTCCACCGGCGCGAGGCTGTCCGGTACGAGACGCTCTTCAGCGTTGGGTGCTGCGATCTTCGAAGCCCCGCGGAGGTCGGCAGCCCCTCGGTCAACGCCATGGTGACCGCAGCGTACTGGTTGATTGGGCAGCACATCCTACCTGGGGCCAAGTTTCCTGTGCGAGTTGATGGAATCCCGATCCGCCGCCCGGCCGTCTATCGCTACCCCGCGCCTGCGCGTCGGCGCCTCGAAGGCTCGCTCTCTAGCCATCCGGTCGTGTTCCCGCCGTTCACCGGAACGAACAAGCCAGAACGATAGACAGCAGGAAGAAAACGACGGGCAATACACTCTCCACCACCGTCAGCTTCCAGTAACGGCCGGCGCTCTTGCCCCCATCCAGCAGCTCCCATTCGCGTGTATAGAAAGGGTAGGCCAGCTTCTTCTCCAAGTCGTGTAGTGCCTTGAATTTCCCGGAGTTGAGCTGCCGATACGATCGACCGACCACATACCAAGACGCAGCCAGAATCATGCCCGCAAAACCTGCCAAGCGAAGCACAATTCTCACTTGTTCACCGTCGATGCCGAGCTGGAGAAGCCCCCCAAGAAACAAGGCCAGCCCGACGAACAGGGTCACATAGAGCCGGTGCGCGCGCTCTCGGCGCTCGCTTACTCGATCCGCCGATTCTGCATGGAGCTTGTAGATCTCAAACAACTCACGGCGTTCGTAGTCGGTCACTAGCCCACTTCCCGAATGGCACGGACGATACTGCTAGTGTTCCACCCAACGGTTCGATCAGCTGCGCCCTTGACCCGAGCCGAAGTTCGCTGCGCACCCCAAGGTTCGATCGCAACGATAGCCTTGCTGTCCGAAAATCCTGATTCCGCCAAGTCGATCTCTTCGTTGATCCACCTGCTGTACGTGGCGTACACACCCGCTAGGATTAGGATGACGTGGCATGGGGACATCTGGTTGCGGATTGCCCTCCGCAGCGCCTCATCGTCATCAGCGCCGTGGATGGGATCGTCTGGGGGCACCGAGTAGTCCACGAACGAAAAGCGCGCGGCATTGTCGAGCATTTCGACAATCCTTCTGTACTGCTCTTCGTAAGCCCACGAGTGGCTGATGAAGATCCTGTAGGTTCTCATGGAACTCTCCTTAGGGGTGACGATGCTGGTGGGGTGATCCCGGTCTCCGTATGGCTTGTTGGAAGATAGCGACCCACCAGCCTACAGCTTGAGTCGCGGAAGCGGAAGCCCCGCTTCGCGATCCCCTTCTAAGAGCCACGAGCGGGTAGCGCGTGATTGTGTAGTGGTGCCGGTTTTCTGGACAGAGGGGCGACTTAAACCATCAGGCCGCCCTGCGGCTGAGTTCCTCGCGGGCGCGGGCCGGGGTCAGGTACCCGTGCCGCTGGAGGAGCCAGCCGCGGTTGTAGCGCTCGACGAAGGCCCCGATCACCTCCCGGGCTTCCTTGAGCGTCTCGAAGTCGTTCAGGTATATGCACTTCCTCCTTCAGGATCCGGATGAACCGCTTCGACGATGCCGTTGCACTCCGGCTCTCGCCCACGTAGGCGGGCGTCGAGCGGATGTCCAGCCACTTGATCTCGGCCTCCGGTGCCCCTCGCCCAGGAACGGGCTCTCCGACAGCACCGTCCGGATCTCCGCCACCAGCGCCTCGTCGCTCAGCGCCGTCTTCGGGCCGCGCTTGCCAAGCTTCTCCCCGCCACCGAGTGGCGAGCGCAGCGCGTACACGCTCGAACGAGGCACCCGACACGCCTCGCACAGAGGCACCAGCGGATTACGCCCGCCCCGTCGCCGGACTCACCCGCCCAAGCGCCTCAAGAGCTTCCTCAGTTCGTCCCCGAACCCCCTCTTTCCAGGAGCTCCGCTTGAAGCTCCACCCGCATCGTCAGCTCCCCCACCTTCGCACGCGTCCGCATCAGCTCCCCGTCCGGCGCGTTCTTCGTCTTCAGGCCCTCACGAGCCCCCTCCAGGAACCGCCGCCGCCAGCGCTCCAGCTCCGGCGGCGGCACCCGGATCTCCCGGCTCACCTCGCCGATGTCCTCGCCGCCGAGCAGCCGCACCACGACCTCCGCCTTCCGCCCCGCGCTCCAGCGCTTCGGCAGACCCTCGCTCCCGGTCTCCGTCGGCTTCTCCGACATCCTCGCACCCCCTCTCTCCAGACCCCGTAACGTTGAACCGTGCTAAACGGGTGTCCAGAAAAACCGGGTGCGCTACACTGGCTGTGAGCCCGGTCGTGTAGCGGAGTACCCCGAGACGCAAGTCACGTAAGGGAATCGGCTAAGTTCAACCGGCACTGCGCGATCTGCCTTTCTTGCCGTCGGGTCAAATCTGGGTCCGCCGTACCGAGAAAGTCGGAGAACGGCCTCACATGGACGCATCCGGGTCGAGGCATCCGGCCGGCCGTCTCTTGTCGATCATTATCCGAGGACACGGCTAACTTGACGAGCCTCTCCTTCGGGTACGATTTTGGTAGGCTGGACCCGTTTCGAGCCGACGGTGGGGGATCCCCGGGCCTGCGGGTTCGAAGACAACCTGAGCATAACGGAGCCAAAGAAATGACGGTGGTGATTCGAATCGGCCGCGAGAGTCAGCAGATTCCCTCGGGCCTCGTCAGCGGCGCTCAGCTATACGACCTTGCTGGCAGTTCTCCGCAACGCCTGTTTCTCAATCGAGAAGATGGCATCGACATCCCCATATCTCCTGAGGACCACCTCCTCATCAAGGGTAACGAGAGCTTCGTTCTCGGCGACAGCCTGATCGAAGACAATCCTCCCCTTCGGAAGGAACTCAGGCCGGAGTTCAACGGCGCTCACGAGATCCCGCTGGCTCGAGCGAAAATCGAAGCTCAAGCCCTGAAGGCACATGATCCGCAGTTTCCGGACGGGCGTCTGTTCGCAGACATCCCGGACGGCGTCGACGTTGAGATCTTCGACGACGTTCGGCTTGTCGTACAGGAGACCGATTCGTACTTCGTCATTCCTCCTGGGGATGGCGGAGGACCAATTGACGTGGAGGAATGCGGTAAGCACGGGCGTCGGCCGCCAAAGGGAGGGACCTATCGGTATCGGCTCGATCGCGAGAAGTACACGTCCGAGACCGAGAAGATCAACGGTGAGGAGATTCTTGCACGGGCTGGCAAGAACCTCGCTGAGTGGTCGCTGAACCAGAAGCTCTGCGGCGGGAAGCGTATCAAGGTGGATGGAGACTGGGTTGACTTGAGTGCGCCGGGTATTGAGCGATTCGAATCTGTTCGTCGCCAGGCGCAGCAGGGTCGATGACCGGTTCGGTCGCGTTGCCGTCGGAGGATTCAGAATACCTTGCTGCGAACTACGGAGACCGATGGTCCATCATCTCAGAAGGGCCCGGGAAGCACGGCCTGTTGATCGAGGACTTCCCCGTCCCGGAGGGATACGACCGTCAGACATCAACCCTCATGATCCTGCTTCCTAGCGGCTATCCGGGATCTGCCCTCGACATGTTCTTTTTTGATCCTCCGCTGGCACGGTCCAACGGAGCAGGCATCAACAGACTGGCATCAGAGTCGCATTTCACAAGATCGTGGCAACGTTGGTCGCGACACTACGGTTGGGAAGCCGGCGTCGATTCCCTGGTTAGCCATGTCGAATACGTGAAGCGGCAACTGCGTTCTGAGGTGGGTCGGTGAGCGAGACTACCCTGGCGATGACGGCAGGTTCGCACGCCGTCCTCATGGATTACCTGTTTCCGGGAGACGGATTGGAAGCGGCTGCGGTTCTGATTTGCAACCGCGGCACTGGCAGGCTTGGGCGGCGCCTACTAGTCGCAGATATCATTTGCCCTCCCTACGAGGAATGCCGGCGGCGACCCGACGAGGTGTTGTGGCCTTTTGCCGAGACCGTGTCCCCCGAACTGATCACTGAGATGGATCGACGGAATCAGTCGCTCGTTACGATACACTCCCATCCCGAAGGCGAGGCGTGGTTTTCTCCTATCGACGACAAGAACGATCGAATGCTGCTGACATCCGTCTCTGGTTGGTTCGATGACGGGAGGCCCCACGGAGCCGCTGTGATGCGAGCTGACGGATTGATCAGGGCGCGGACGATCGAAGAAACGGGAACATTTGCGACGATACACACGGTCGCCGTTGTAGGTGACGACATCAAATGCTGGAAGCTTGCTGCGTCGGCACCGGCGGAGCCACACGAATCCCGGCTAAAGCAGACGTTCGGACAGGGGACGCTCGAGCTGCTTAGGGGGATGCGAGTTGGAGTAGTAGGTTGTTCCGGTACCGGCAGCATCGTTGTGGAATTGTTGACCCGTAACGCCGTTGGAGAGTTGGTCATCGTCGACGACGATGCTTTGGACGCCGTTAACCTGAACCGAATTGTCAACGGGACATCCGCCGATGCCGAGCGGCAAACGCCCAAGGTTTTCGCTCTAAGGGACGCGATAGACCGGATCGGCCTTGGGACGGTCGTTCACGCGCTTGAAGGAGTCACCGATTCGGCCACCATTGTGAATGCGCTGGTTGATTGCGATGTGATCTTCGGGTGTGTGGACACCGCCTTCGGTCGCTATCACTTGGACTGCATCGCCAGCGCGTACCTGATCCCATATTTCGATGTCGGGGTAGACCTCGACGCGGATGGAGATGGGGGTATCCACTCGGCCGACGCAGTGGCGCATTACGTTCATCCCGAGGGCAGCAGCCTGCTCTCGCGCGGCGCCTACACGATGGATCAGGTAACTGCGGAACTGTGGCGCCGTGCGGATCCGGCGTACTACGACCAGCAGCGCCTCGCGGGCTACCTGGCAGCGGTCGGTGAAAACCAGCCAGCGGTGATGTCGGTCAACATGCAGGCATCCTGTCTCGCGTTCAACGACTTCTTGGCGCGAGTCGCCGGGTTCCGTCTTGACGCCAACAGAGATTTCAATACGCAACGCTTCCGGTTGGTTCATGGCTCTTTCGAGAATGGCACGATCGGAGAGAAGCCACACCGTCTCTTGCAGCCGTACTTGGCGGCTGGCGACCACAGTCTGCTCGTGCGGAACAACATCACCAATGATTAGGCTGCTGTGGAATGCGTGGGCTCGGCTGCACCCCTACCGGACGGAATGGGTCGAAGACTTGCCGTCCACTCCAAGGCGGAACACGATCTACATCATCGGAGGGCGTCGACATCCGTTTTATGCGGCGATCGTCTGTTCCCGACGGGTTTGCGACCAGGTGATCCATCTGGACCTATCGCCTGAAGCGAGGCGTCGGTGGCGTATCCGAGAACACAACTCCGGTCGCCTGTCGCTCTCGCCGTCCGTCCAAGTCACTGGGTTGCCGTGTGATTGCCACTATTGGCTTCGACGGGGATGTGTCGTATGGCATCAGGCTCCACCGCTCCGAGTACCAAAGGAGAACAGGCGTGATTGAGCGAGTAGTGATCCGGAATCTGAAACGGTTCAAGGAGCTCGATTGTACAGTCGCCGAGCACATGGTGATCGTTGGGCCGAATAACTGCGGCAAGACCACGCTTCTGCAGGCTATTTCCTTTTGGTCAGAGATCGCATCTCACTGGGCACAGTATAATCCTGATCTTGCTCGCGACGAAGATGGAAATTATCCCAGCAGCACCTTGCATCCAAAGAGTGTTTCGTCAATTCCGTTGGTGGACTGGGATCAATTGTGGCCGGCGAGGGACGTAACCGAACCGGTGTCAATTCGGCTGCATCTCAATGGCGAGGTGCTTGGTTTCGAGGTCCTCTATAATGATAGAGCCAGTGTGAGTGTGCGACCTACGCGCGACGTGTCAGAGTCGGTTCTGGACGGATACAGGCAGAATCCTTTTGTTCCGACCTACATCCCACCGATGTCAGGAGTGGATTTGCGAGAGCCGCCGTATCAGCCTGAAGTAGTCCCCGCGCGGCTGGCAAGAGGACAGGGAGGGACCGTGCTGCGCAATCTTCTTCTAAGCGTCAGCGGCGATCCCGTGAAATGGACGGAGCTCCAGGGAATCGTGGCAAGTCTTTTCGGCTACGAATTGACGTTGCCAAGCGCGGGCGCGGACGAGATCTTGGCTGGGTATCGTGAAAGCTCAGCCACGTTAAGTCTAGATTATAGTAGTGGCGCGGCGGGTTTCTTGCAGATCGTGATGATATATGCGTCCATCTTCCAGCAACGCGGGTCGGTGATGCTGATCGATGAACCGGATGCGCATCTGCATATTGTCTTGCAGGAAAGACTTTACCGTGATTTGAGAGAACGAGCTCGACGTCACGGATGGCAATTGATCATTGCGACGCATTCGGAGCGGCTGATAAGGCAAGCGCGGCCTGATGTGCTACGCCTCTTGTCCGGTAGGCTATACCAGATCGAACAGCCACAGCGGTTGGTCGATACATTGCGCTTGGACAACGTTGAGCTAGTGATGGCGCAGCAGCTCGGACGAATCTTGTACGTTGAAGGAACCACGGACCTCGAGATACTTCGGGCTTGGGCGGCGGTGCTAGAGCACGCCATGTGCCAGTTTCTGGAGCAGCCGTTTTGGAAGCCAATGGCTGAGGATCCATGGACAGCGAAGGGACACTTCGCCGCCATGCGTCTCAGTGTGCCGGAGTTGAGGGGAGTAGAGCTTCGTGATCGAAACAATAGGCAGGAAGGGGCCGCAGAGGGTTCCAGTCCCGAAGGAATGATGGGGATGATGTGGCAGCAGTATGAGATCGAGAACTACTTGATCCATCCCGAAGCTATCCTAAGGTGGCTTAGGTCGTTTGCTGATGAGACGGCGGTCGATAGGGCGGAGAGGTATATGAGGGACCGGTTCCCCCCGGCGATCTACCAGGACCCATTTGGGGACGATTATTTCCAGAGAAAAGGAAAGGGTGTGTTGGGGGAAATTTGTGAAGCGGCTCGACTCCGGATAGATGAAGCGGAATACTACGAAATTGCGGTCGGAATGCTCTGGGATGAGATACATCCTGAGGTAGTCGAGAAATTGGACATGATGGCAGAGCAGCTGGCCACTGCAGATGATCCCTGATCGCGGCCAGTGGTTCCGTGCTTGTTAGCAATGATTAGTCAACGTGAACCCGCAAAGCCCATCTTCGCAGGGCGATGATGACGGGCAACGCCGATGGAGATCCAAGAAACCCACAACAGGATCCGAGATAGCCTAGCCTACCTCTCCGCGGTGGTAGCGGGCGCGGGCGCGATGGGCCAGACTGACATCCACCGGCTGTCTGAGGCCATCGTTTGCCCGGTGCTCAAGGTCATCTTAGACCTCCCGGGGCTCCGCAATCTCAATTCCGAGGAGAGAAACTTCCCCGGGATAGATCTCGGTGATCCCTCGGCCGGCGTCGGTATCCAGGTTACCGCCCGCGCGACCGCTTCGAAGATCCGCGAGACGGTCAGAACGTGTATCCGACAGCGCACGTACCGAACGTATCCGCATCTCCGCTTCTTCGTTCTGACGAAAAAACAGAACGCCTATCGCCTTGATCTTGATGCCGATCTCGAGGGCAAGCTACGTTTCGATCCTCAAGCCGATGTTCTCGACTACACAGACATCCTGAGAGCCGTCTCAACACTTGGCGCGGCGGAGCTCTCTGCGTTGGACGAAGCCCTGCAGGTAGATCTTGGGTTCCGCTCAACGCCTTCATCGTCCAGTTCAAGGGCCTCGACCGCGGGCCCGGGCTGGCTTAACTTGCTTCCGATCTCCTTTCCATCTCGGCTGTACCTTGGCGACACGATTCCCGATCTTCAACCCAACAAGCGCTCGGCGAAATGGAACCCGCGTCAACGGGCAAGGAGGTGCCTCAGCGAGCGCGGGCTGAGATTCTCCTCGGATTGGATCGTGTACGATGGACAGATCGTCACGTTCCATGACTTACACCAACGTGATCTTCCGTTGGCCCAGCTGGTCGATCCGGGAACGGTGACGGAATTGGCCACGAACGAGTATCACAGTGTCGACAACAACTACCGACGCGCATTCAAGAGCCTCCTACGGTTTTGCCTGCAACAACTTCTCCACCACCGCGGCGTCTTTTGGCAGCACCGCGCTAGTCTATTCTGTTTTGGTCCCCACGACGACGCGCAACAGAAGCGACAAGAGGCGTGGACGGGCCACAAAAGTTCGAAGCGCGTAGTTTATGAGCATGTGTCTAAACGTGACGCACCTGAGGACACCTACTACTGCAAGCACCTTGCCTTTCGGCCCGCCTTTCACACGTTTGATTCCGAATGGTATGCCTCGGTCAAACCGGAGTGGTTCTTCAGCTACGATGGCTATTCGCAATTTCGATGGGGTCCGGAAAGAGTCAATTTCTTGAAGCGCATGGAAAAGAACCAAACAGTGTTCAACCACGTCAAATTCCTCGCTCACTTCCTCCAGTGGCGTGCGCACCCCGATCTCTTCCAGAGTGTATCGATCTATCCTTTTCTCACCTTCGGAGCACTGATATCACTTCAGGGGCTTCCTCACCTCGACGACGATGCCTGGCGAGCCGGCGAGAGAGCGTCGATTCGGAAGAAGCTGTTAGACCCAAGTGGTGTAGTCCCGCTCGATGAGGTCGACTTGTGAAGCTTCAGAATCTGACAGAACCGGAATTGCAGTTCGGCCGCGGGCGGCATGTCTGCCCTCGAGCGGGGATCGAACAACTTGATGTGTATGATTCGGTGTTGAAGGTTCGCCGAGATCGTCTGTGGATCGGTGCCGTCGGCATAAGTGACGATATCGAGAGCCTAGAGACTTGGATGAGACGATGTCACGGGCGGATCCCGGCCAAGCTCAATGCTCGGCAACCGACTCTGTTTCCGGCGTTTTGCGGCTTTAACGAACACCTGGGTTTCCGTGCTACGATGGCGTTAGAGAGTGAAATCACGCGTACCATCTCCAAGAAAGACATTCGCAGCGTTGTCAGGATCAAGAAGTTCAATCGGAGGGTCAAGGCGGCGGTAGAGCTCTTCCGTCCTCATGTCAAGTTCCTTTGTCAGAACCGCACTGTTGACGTGGTCGTTTGCGTCATTCCCGATGACCTCTACGATGTTGTCTCGAAGGTAAGCATGCCGGCCGCAGAAGATCACGTCGAGGACCCTGAACCGGAGGACCTAGTCGAAGCCAACTTCCGGCGATACCTGAAGGCCGCTTGTCTTCACCTAGGCGTGCCGCTGCAACTCATGCGCGCAAAATCCCTTGACCCCAATCCGCCGGGAATGCAAGACGACGCCACCAAAGCGTGGAACTTCTGTACGGCGCTTTATTACAAGGCGAACCAGACAGTGCCCTGGCGACTTCCAGTGGATCCAAATGCGCCCGGAACTTGCTACGCGGGAATAGGCTTTTTCAGGAGTCGAGACCATAGGGTTCTGCACACTAGTCTAGCTCAGATCTTTGACGAGCTTGGCAACAGTGTCATCCTTCGAGGTACGCCCGCTCACGTCGATAAGCGCGATAGGCGGCCGTTTCTCAAATCCGCCCAGGCTGAAGAGTTACTGTCCAGGGCCCTGGCGGAATACAAGGAAGCGTTGGGACACGCTCCTGCTCGAATGGTCCTGCATCGGACATCACGTATTCGGCCGGACGAGCTTGAGGGTTTCGAGTCCGCTGCCCTGGCGAATGGCGTCTCGACGCTCGATTGTGTCACTATTCACGACGCGGACCTTCGGCTGTTCCGTCAAGGACTCTACCCGCCACACCGCGGGACGCTGATCTCGTTGTCTAGGACAGAGCACTTGCTGTACACTCGAGGCTCCGTTGAATACTACCAAACCTATCCAGGATTATATGTGCCGCAACCACTACGGATCAATACTGCGCAATCGGAGGAGTCCCCCACCAGGATAGCCGAGGAGACGTTGGCACTCACCAAGATGAATTGGAACAATACACAGCTCGACGGCAAGTATCCGATCACACTTCACTGCGCCCGGCAGGTTGGTAGCATTCTTAAGTACCTAGACGAGCGCGAGCGACCGCCGATCAGCTACAGCTACTACATGTAGCACCTCGGAGTTCACGAAGGGTCGATTGCTCGGCGGCTTCGGCCTCGGGCTTCCGCCTTGCGGTAGTGGTCGTAGTCAGGGAGCTGCTGCTCCGCAACTCCGCACCTCGCTGTGGTTCTCCAACACCGGCACCAGCGTTCCCTCCCTGAATCCGGGTGCGATCACCGTCGGGCGTTTGATGGCCACGCTTCTGCCCTCCAGCGCCGCGCGAATGACCGCACGCTGCACAGGCGAGAGGCCGTTCCCCTACCATTCCTGCGACCGCAAAACGAAGACATCGTCTGTCCCGAGGCTGAGCGTGATGTCGATGATGCTGCTGGTGGTGCCCACCGTTCCCGACCGAACGGCTATCAGCCTGTGGGCCGCCGGCCCCAGTCCTATAGGCGAACCTCGAGGAGATAACCGGGGCCGAGGAGGTTGTTGTGATAGGCGTTGTCGAGTCTTGACCACGTTGGCTTCTCCCCTGCCATGTCGAGCACGCGATGAACAACGCCGACGAGCGAGTTCGGCTCGGAAGGGACTTCCGATGACAGCGTCGCGTGGTTGAACTTCCCGTTTTTCATCACAACGCAACTCCAAATGTCAGGTATCGTCAACTGGCCCGAGTGGGAATCCAAGTGGTTCTCGACAGAGTGCAAAATGGGGAACCCCAGCCTCCCACCATTCCTTAGGTGGTTCGCAATCTGACCTAGGGGCGCGAACGCGACACCGCCTTGTGAAGACAGCCACAACCCTTGCAAAACTTGGAGAGGGTCGAATCCCAACTCACAAACCGAATAGCTAGCGACTATGGACTCTTCCTTGGACAGCCTTGCTGTGCTCAGCAGGCGGATCTGCTCCGACATCCACCTTGCGATGCTCTCCGATGGGGCCGCCGTTTCGCCGGCCGCCCGCCCCGCCGTAGCTGGAAGGTGGTCAATCAGTCCGACGAAAGGATCGTGATAGCGCGCATGCGGCTGGACCAGACCACCGACGGCCTTGCCCGACACGAACACGCCGCCACGCCGCCCCAGTACATCGAGTGCGGCCAATCCGTAGCACCTGTGGTCATCGCGGATCTCCCGCAGCCTGGGGAGTGCTCGCGTCAAACCAGCGTTCGCGGCCTGGTTCACTCCTGCGTTCACGTATGACAGCGTCTGAAGCCATTCTTTTTGTCTGCCGGGGTCGGGAGGAAACCGCTCGTGTACCCTGCGCCGTCGGCCCGCCCGCTCCACGAATACCGGCACGTCAATACCGGAAACCATCGCCGCGACGTAGCCTTCGAACGTCACCGCGAAGTCTTCATGGCCCTGTATGCTGCACCGTATGGGAATCCGCTCAGGGTCCTCCACAACGCCCGGCTTCAGTTCAACTTCTACCCTAGTGGACAACTCCATTCCCATGTCGCCCGGCTTCCTGGCACTAAGGGTTGGTCGCAGCGAAAGACCGTTCTCGAAGGAGAGAGACCTCACATGATCGAGTCCCTTATCATACCGCCTTGTGAAGACGTCGACCCTCGCCGCCGCCATGAAGACGGAGAAAAACCCAATCCCGAAGCGACCGATCGGTGTATATCCGGACGCGTGGACGCCTGGGAACTCGCGCGCTGCTCGCTCGCTGGCCCAAAAGCTCCGGCCAAAGTCCAGCAAATCGGTAGTTAGGGTCGTCCGAGACATGCCCACCCCGTTGTCGTCCACCCGCAGAATCCATCCTCCGTCTTCCCGGCCGTTCAGTCGCACGACAATACGGCCCGCGAATTCGCCACAGCCCGGCAAGGACCGCCGCACTCCGATCGCGTCTGCTGCGTTCTGGATCAACTCCCGCAGCGCGACATGGAGGCGATCAGCGTCCTTCCCGTAAAGCTGGTCACCGCCCAAGTTCGTCACGAGCTCGCCAACGTCGGATACGTGGACGGTCGAATCCGTAGGCTCCCAGTCCACAGTTTCGACATATTGGACCAGCTCTCTGACTCGCCCAGCTCCAGCCACGCTTCTTCGGGTGAACGTGGTTCGCGGCCCACCGGGCGAAGTGCGGAGCACCTCGTTGCAGCGCCGGAGTTCCGTATCGAAGGTTTCGATAAGATCGAATGCGACCCACCAAGCCGTTGACTGGGATCGCAGGAACGGCCTCATCGACGCAATCACGAGCTGCGTAGGGTCGTCCCGTCTGACTGTGAGCTTTCCGAGGTGGTTCTGAGCTCTCCAATGTGCTCTCGACAACGAGTTCATCTGAAGGACTCGAAGTAAGAACGACGGTGCCCGACTGCCATCCATGTGGCCAGCGTCCGCGATTCTTAGCATGCACGCGATCTTGAGTGAATCCACGATCCAATCGGCTTGGAAAAAAGCGGCTGCCGGACGGGGCGTCCTAAACCGCCGCACGACCATTTCGATATTCCAGTGATGTGACGAGGCCAAGTCTCCGATCAATTGGCCGTAGTTCTCGCGTAGCTCCCGGTCGTCAATGAGGTACAGCTCCCCTTCGTCATCCCTCCATGGCTCGACCGCCAGCCGGGCCGCCTGAGATGCGTGCAAGGCCCGAAGCGCCTCGAAATCCGCTTCTTGGTCCAAATCCCCAATACCCTTTGCGGTGCGCGAAAGTCGTCCGTATGCGTCACGCCACGCGAGCGTTTCGCGCAAGCCCTCTCTGCCTCCCGAGTACGCCTCTGAGCAGAGGGCTGCATCATGAAGCAACACAGCAGCACCGAAGACGTATGCCTCGACAGGATTCAGTGGGAAATCACTCCCTGCGACGGTACTCGCAACCTCCCACAGCGCGTCGAGATGGGACACGTCGTGAATCGTGAGTCCGGGCAGGCTCACGGCGATTCTAGATGTCAGCGCGCCCACGTTCCTTCGGACAACACGCAGTGACGCCACCAGACGAGATACGTTCTCGTCGGAGCCTTCTTCTCCAAAGGCTCGCTGCCAAAGCGCCGAGGATTCTGCGGTTGGCTTCCCTTGTTTCGTCATCGTACCAGATGTTCGAGAACAGTAGTTGCCGGAACCGCTAGCAACGCCCCGGCCGAATCGTCCCTAAGTCGCGGCGAACGGCAACCGCACCGTAGCGGTGGCGTACGCCGCTCCAATTGTCACCTGGCTGCGGACAGGGAGCAAGGGACTCTGCCACCGTCCCTTGCTTCGGGTCAAGCGGCTCTCACGTGTATCGTGATTCGCACCAATCCCACACGCCTCCCGCTCGTCCTCGACTGGGAGATCGAGGCCGCTCGCGATAACTGGGTTTATCGCGAGTAGCGTTCGCTGGAACGCCATTCCCTGATCTACGCTTGCTCTGTCCGGGAGCGGCAGGCGCATTTGGTCATCAAGCTTCCCACCGCGGGGTCGGCCGCAATCAAGGGTCTACCAGGCTAGTCCTCGCGATGGAATCGAGCCACGGCTCCCTTCGAGGCCAGTTCGCCGCGGGCGTAGTGGGCCGGCATCTGGGCCGAAGTCCAGCGTCCGGCAACCTGGACGGCGGCGAGCCCCTCGCCCGAGGCCACCAGGTCGCGGGCCATCCCGACCCGCGGCGAATGTCCCGAGAAGCGGCCGACCAACCCCGCGGCCTTCGCGGCCATGGCGATCCGGTTCGACACGGCGCGGCCGGAACGGAGTCCGAAGACTCGGGCTTGCGGCGAGCAATGGGGGCGATGGATCGCTTGCAGATCCGCCGCCGCGGATCTCCCAATGTATAGGGTGGCCCCGGTCGCCTCCTGGTCGCCCTTCGAGCGGCGGACAGTGACGCGGGCGGATCCGTCGTGACGGAACTCGACATCGACCCACCTGAGCGCGGCGGTTTCGGAGCGCCGAAGCATGGCGTCCCGCATGACCGATACGAGCGCGATGTCCACCTGACCGCGCAAGCGGGCGGTGCGGTCCCGCTCGGTCCGGCCGCGGGGGCCGGTGCGCGGTAGCCGAGCCGTCGCACGGATCGCGGCCAGACCTTCCTCCGTCAGGGCCGCGGCCTGCCTCGGGGTGCGACCCTCCCACGCCGCCTGACGGGTGAGTCCGCGAAGCACTCGGCGCACTCCTTCGGTGTCGGCCGGGTTCGCCTGTCCGGCCTCGGTGTGATGGTAGCGGATCGCGGCCCGGTCCATGCGGAGCGAT
This sequence comes from Longimicrobiales bacterium, assembly GCA_965208255.1. Taxonomy (GTDB): domain Bacteria; phylum Gemmatimonadota; class Gemmatimonadetes; order Longimicrobiales; family Gaopeijiaceae; genus BD2-11. Next base: position 3,080,904 of record OZ242324.1, on the reverse strand, counting down.
GCGGGGGACAGGCCTTCGTCGGCCCGCCAGGCAAGGTACGCCGCCACCGTTTCCGGGGCTGCGGGCATGGCACCCAGACCCTCCCCGTCGGCCCACGCCTGGAAGCGGCGCCAGGCGGCGTGGTAGTTGCGGCGCGTGCTGGCGTTGTGGGAGGCCCGGGCGGCGTCGACGAGCCGGCGAACATGCGGCTCTCGGAGCCTTGGGGCATCGGGTTCGCCCGCAGCAACGGCAGTCTCCTTGCTCATCCCTCCTCCACTCAACCCTCTTTCCCGTAACGGAGGCCGCAAGATGGCGTTCCGCTAACCGACGTTAGCGGATCTTTCCTGTCCGGGCGGAGTGGTGCCGGTGATGACGAGTCCGTCAGAGGACATCGGTCGTTTCTTCGGGCTGGGACTACTTGAGCGGTTGCAGCCAGTTGTTGCGGTATCGGGGATGATACAGCTCGGGGACATTGTCCAGCACGAAGCAGTCGGCCCGGCTCTCGGCGGCGGCCCTTGTCCACCTTTCCAGGTGCGTTCCGACATCCCTGTGGGCGTAGTACAACGTCCGGGCATCCGGTTCGTCCGATGACTGCTTCGGCCATTTGGGATGGGCCATATACAATCGGGCGGGGTGCGCGATGACACATGGAATGCCGCGCTCCCGGTACTCCCCCACTTGCTGCAGGTTCGGCGAATGATGCACGGTAACTGGCGGTGAGCCCGCAGGCCGTTCCGGCAGCGCTGCAATCGTCGGCTTCCAGACCTTCTCAAGTTGCTCGTCGATCTGTTCGCGTTCATGATTCCGACCAGCTCAACGAGTCCGACTTGACGGACGGAATCGCCGATGGGGGGCGCGGCGAATTCCGCCAGATCGACCTGTGATCCCCAGATCCCCCCCAATCCTCCGGGATGCCGTTGACGACCATGCTCTTCACGCTGAGAGAGGGCCTGAATCCCGGCAAGAAATCGTCTAAGTCTAACCAGGACTGCACGATCTGCCGTTCTTGCCGTGAGGCCGTGATCGGGCTTGTCGTGCTCGAACAGCGGGAAAACCGGGTCGAATAGCGGGAACTTGGCGGGACCGTTGACGCGGTGTCCAACGATGCAACAGGCCGCCGGAGTTTCCATACCCGTGCACGGGAATTCTCTGCGGGCACGGTGGACGGGAAGCGAACGCAATTGCAGAAGCGCCTTGACCGTATCTCCTATCTCCGAGGCAATCCGCAACGGCTCGCGGACTTCGTGGGGTATCCCCGTGGACCGGTTGCAATTGCGTTCGGCGTTGGTCACCGGAGCAGATCGTGCCAATGCAATTCTCCGGCAAGGCGCGCGAGATGTTGGATTTCGTGACGGATTACGAGTTGCTGGAACAAACGTTCCCCCAATAGGGCGCGTGAAGGGTCAACGACACAGGCAGTCGAGCCGCAGGCTTCGGGGCGGGCGGAGTTGACGCGCATCGGCGCGGGCACCGTCCCGGTCGCGACGGATCGCCCGACTCGCGGACGCGGTTGGCCTGTTATCTTTGGCCTCTGGAACAACTCGAAACCTCATTTGCGAGATAGAACGCCGGATGACCGAGTCCGAAGAACTCTTTTTCCGTTTCTCCAAGTCTCAGGGCTGGCGTGTCGCGAGGATTGACGAGCACTCCGTGGCGGAGGGCAGCAAGGTGCCCGATTTCCGCCTCCAGTTGGGGAATGGTGCTGGTATCGTTGTGGAGGTGAAGCAATTTGATTCGAATCCGGAGGAACGGGAAGCAGCACAGGGAAAGGGGTCAGGGGTGCTCGGCGGCAAACCGGGACATCGGCTGCGTCAGGTGATCACGAAGGCCAACAATCAACTGAAGGCGCTTGGACTGCCTGACCCGGGCATGATGGTCGTGTACAACCGTACACCGTGCAGCCTGCACGACGACCACTACGCCGTGCTCACCGCCATGCGCGGTTTGGATGTCGTGCGTATCCCCGTCGGTTCGTCCGCAGGTCCGGGCTCGCTCGTTAGGTTCGGCCGCTACCAGCAAGGCCCCGACGCGAAGCTGAATCCCGAGAGGAACACATCGGTGTCCTCCATCGCCGTGATGCGCGAGTTCTTCGATGGCGTCGCGATTCCTTTCGGTCTGTCCGGGCCGGACCCCGAATATGCTTTGGCTGTGTACCACAACCCGTTCGCCAAGCATCCGCTGGACCCAGTGCATCTTGTCGGCGATCACGTGACACACTACCGGATGAACGAGGAACAGACGTCATGGGAAATCCATCCCCGCTAGCCTTATCGCGATGGCCTCCGCGCATGTGGGTCAGGAATCACATTCACGCGGCTGCATGCGCGGGAAACTGTGTGAGCGCCAGTGACAGCTCTTAGAGACGAATGTCCCCTCTGGGGGTTTGAACACCCAGCCACCGTGCGTGAGGATCAGAGCGGATCAGTCCTAACGGTTCGATCACCACGGACCGGGGGCCACTATCGGATTGCCGACGACGCCAGATCGTTGATACAGGAACTGACAGATCCTGAGCGAGCACGTCTCACGACTTGGTTGGTGGAACAGCGTGCCCAGGGCGAGGAAGCCCCGCTCATTACCGAGGAGGCAATCCGATCTGCCAAGACTCGTCGTTCGCTTGAGCCCTATCAGAGCGCCCAGCGGCTGCTGCAATGGCTTGCTCGACAGTCGTCGTCCATCGGGGAGCCGATTCCGATCCGATGGGACGGGGTCACTGATATTGCACGTTATGCAATGGCATCGGCAGAGTTACGGAGCCTTACCGAGCTCTTGTACTTGCTGGACGACTACCTGCCCCGTCGCGGGTGGGGCTTTCACACCAGGAACGTCGGCTATGGAGTGACGGTGGACGGATACACCCATCTCGAAGACTTGGTGACCGAGCCGGATCTCGCCCAAGTCTTTGTCGCCATGTGGTTTCACGAGAGCATGGATGGCGTGTTTGAGAACGGAATCGAGCCAGCAGTGCGCAACGCTGGCTACCAGCCCCTGAGGATCGACCGGAAGGAGCATCTGAACAAGATTGACGACGAGATCATCGCCGAGATCCGTCGTTCAAGGTTCCTAGTAGCTGATTTCACACAAGGGGCCTCTGGCGCGCGAGGTAGTGTCTACTACGAAGCCGGATTCGCGCGGGGGCTCGGACTCGATGTCGTCTCCTCGTGTCGAAAGGACAAACTGCAGCACCTCGCGTTCGACACTAGCCACTTCAATCATCTCGTTTGGACCGAGCCGAGAGAACTGCGTCGGATCCTTGAGAACCGCATTTTGGCGGTGATCGGCGAAGGCCCCGTGGTGACCCAGAGAGGGCTGAATTGACACCGCGGGCAAGCTCGACCGACTCCGCTAGATGCTAGAGCGAAGCCATTTCACCGGCTCGGCCCGGAATCCCGATCCGGCCCGGGCCGGATCGTCATTTCCACCAGCCGCTTGGCCCTGCGCCGTACGTGCCGGAGTATCCGGTCAAGTCCGTCACCCGCCAGCTCAGCCGCTCGACTTGCGACCCCAAAGGCAACATCCTTACGATTCCGTCACTCCGTCGACACTGCTGGTTGATCTTGGCGGGGGCGGACGCCCATAAGGAACGCGCGATCTCCGCACCTCTAGGTTCGATCGTTGCGCCTCTAGGCCCGTGAATGGATTCTCCGCCGCACATGGACCTAACGCGACTGCAATGGGATACACATTCCGTCCCAATTCAATGAACTCGGTACCGCTTTCCGGGTCTCTCTTGATTCCTTGGTCATGTGGCCAAACGGTCACGACGACGCGGGCTTCTCCCTCGTATTCGAACTGACCAGACTTGAACAGGTATCGAATCTCCTCAAGGAGCACCCTCACGCAGTTGGACAAGACTGTTCTTTCCTCGTTCGACGGAACAGTACGCTTGAGTTCTGCTATGCGACGCAGTGGTGGCCGAATCCTCTCAATCAGTCCTTCGGCGCGGACACCGTCGTATGCGACTTCATAAAGCCGCGGCGTCAGTGCCTGCCATCGTGGTACATACTTCGTGATGGTTGGAGCGGCAAACAGTCCACGTGAGTGATACAATGATGCGGTTTCATGTCTACTCATTGTCTGTGAGAATATGTTACAGGGATACACCAGACACGCACCGCTTGCCTCGATTCCGTCACTTCTTCCGTATAGTCGCCAGTGCAAAAGGTCGTCATCGGCCGGTGGGCCAATGGATTGGTCTTCCGGTCTGACAACAAAACTCCCGATGTAGGCTGACGGCAATCCCTGCTCGTCGTTGCCGCCGAGAAACTCCGCGACTCCTTCGCCGATTACCCTGCTCAGAATGGCGCCTTCGGATGGATCATTCATTCTGTCAGCCCTGTGAACACGAAAGGGAGACTTGTCCAGTATGAGCGCCTTCGACGTTTCGAGTGACGTGTAGTGGACCGCTGTATCTCGGCTATTGCAATATAGCAGCTGCTTCACTTCAAGAACTGCCCGTCGAAGTGCGCACAGCGCCTCGAAAGCTGTGGATCTCATTGAGGCTTTGGGGTAACGTTCACAGAAGTAGGCGGCAAACGGGGTTCTGGTGCGGCAATAGTCAATCGCGGATGTAGTATCGGGTAACGTGTACATCTTGTCGAACCATACCAGTGCTGTAACCGCGTCGTTCTTGTCTTCCAAGAATACCTCAGCCAGTGCTTGGCAAGCTTCGGCGTCTTCGTCGTGTACGTTCAACGCGGCCAAGTAGGACTCCATCGCGTGATCTACTTCCCTGACCTGTCGATGAGCATTCCCCTTCCAGAACAGCGCATTGGCGCTTGGCTTCGATGAGATCGCAGTGTCGAAACATTCGATAGCTTCCTTGGTCTGCCCCATCGCCAGAAGTGCTCGACCTAGACTAACGTACGAGGCTCCTCCCAAAGCGATGGCCTGTCTGTAGTGGAATACGCTGTTCTCGTGATCCTTCAACATGCCGTAGACGGTTCCGATTACGTCGTGAACGGCCGCGTGAGGGTTGATCGAGAGGCATCCCTTGAAATAGTCTAAGGCCCTCCGGGGTTCCGAATCCAACATATGAAGAAGGCCCAGCTTGTAGTACGCATCGGCTGCACTGCGAAGGGAGATGTGGGGTGAAGCTACGGCGGCGTGAAGTGAATTCACCGCGTCGACCCAGGAAGTGATACGGCCTACCGTGTCGGTTGCCTTGAGGCAGTCCTCCCAGCTCGCGATCCCTTGGAGATAATCGGCCTCGCCCTTGCTCGCTGGCGTCATATGTCGGCGCGCAGCATCATCAGGCGAGTGATGCCCCTGCATCCTCCGTCGCGCGTCCGCGTCCTTATCCCGGGATCCCATGAAACAACGCCCCGACGTAGAGGTCGACATTCTCACCGGCATCGAGGCGCTCGATCGCCTGCCGCATTTCGTCGTCGCGCCAGCCATCCCTAAAGCGTACCGCGGACAGGGGTGCGTACTCCCGATTGAGTTCCATACTTATCCACCCGCGACCGAGTTCCTCCCAGCGACCTGACCCGTGGTGTGAATCTAACCAATGGCTCTAGGCCAGCGAACGAAGAGGAACCCCCGGCAGGCACCAACGCTACAAGACCGATCCTGCGCCCTTGGGACTGCCGAGACTGTTTCCCCGAGGGCTGGTTCGTTGAGCTGGGACAGGCCCCTGCGAAGCGTCACGGGATCGGCGACCGAGTTGGTGCGTCCGCGTTGTCGGAAGCCCCCACATTCACCGCTCGCTTTCTGATGCCGGAGGATCGAGGCCCTGTGTCGGCCGCGTTCCACCCACGTTCCGAGACGACTCGATCCCCAACCGCGAAGGAATGCAGGGCAGCAGAGGTCTCGCAGGGATGGTTCGGGCCGGTGGTAGAATCCTGGTTTTCCTTGGCCAGGTCGCTCGTCTGCGGCCGTCTGAGGATCCATTCCCGAAATGCCTGGACCTCAGGCTTGCGCCGTGCGGTAGGGGTCGTACCAGGCCGCAACTCCTGCGTACCCCGCTGTGGCACTCGAACACGAGAACGAGCCGTCCCGTCCCTTCATTCGGGCGCGATCACGGTCTGGCGTTCGACGGCCGCGTCCATGTCCTTTCAGGCTGCCCTTAGGACCTCACGCTGCACAGGCAAGAGCCGGACGGCGCACCCAAGGTCGGGCGGCAGGTACCGTCAGCGGCATCGCACCAGGTCGGCGGGTTCCCGGACACCTCCATCCGATGAACGCAGCTCCGACGATACGTGGTGGATGACACTACATTCGACCGATTCAGGCTGACCGTCCTGGCGGAGGGCTTGTCGGGTTCTACGCCACATCCACATCGCGCCCTCCGTCCAACCGTCAAGCCAGACCTGCCGCAACGCATCGCGACGGGTTTCGTGCTCAGGGCCGTCGTACCGTTTGTCTCCCATTCGTCTCTCCTGCATTCCTCCACCCTTCGTCGTCGCGGTTCCCTCCAAGTTGTCCCCTGCGAAGCCGGAACCGAATGGCAGGATGGGGCCGGGAGCGTCCCGCGTGATCACAGCACGCTCCCCTCCGGTTGTCATCAAGGACACCCGTTGACGCGGGTGGACCCGTTGTCGCGGCCTTCTTACGCGATAGCACCCTCGGGCCTCGCGAAGCGGTAACCGACGCCGTGGGCGTTGAAGATGTGGGTCGGGTTGGCCGCGTCGTCGCCGAGCTTCTTCATCGCCGTGCGCTCGCGGTCGGTGTCGTCGGAGCCCCGGCGCCCCGCTGGTGCGCAGGATCGCCGCGCTCAGCCGCGAGATGCGGTCGCCGGACGCACCGCGCCCGGCCGGTCTGGATCGCTCAGTGCTCCACTCGCTGGCGGGTCAGGCGGAGCTGAAGGGAGGACTCCGGCCGATCGGTCCGGACGCACTGCGCCGAGCCGGCGGAGTCGAGGATAGCTCGAATTGTGCCGAAAGTCACCAACATGCTACGAGCTGTGCCGCGACGGCCACGGATTGATCACGACAAGGCCATAAGCATTACAGAAATGCCTCCCGATAACTGGAGGTATCGAGAGCTATATTGGGGGTGAGCAAAGATAGGCACGGGGCCTTTGTCAATGGGCATCGAAAATGTCAGGGTATTGGGCATTGAAGATGTCAGGGTCCGAGCGCTGCTCCGCGGAGGGAGCGGAGCGACCGGAGCGGGGCAGCGGGCCGGTAGCGAGGTCGTCATGAGGGGCTCTCTTTCGAGGCAGGCGATTCGGCGTCCACTCGGCTCGCGAGGGGGTGGATCGCCTTGGAGAGTTCGGCGTGGCGGCGCATCCGGTAGCTGTTGCCCCGGATGTTGACGATATGGCAGCGGTGGAGCAGTCGGTCGAGGAGCGCTGCGGCCATGACCTCGTCGCCGAGGATGCGGCCCCACTCCTCGAAGCCCTTGTTGGAGGTGAGCACGGTCGAGCCGTTGCCGTAGCGCCGGTTGACGAGTTGGAAGAAGAGGACCGCGCCGCTCTGGGTCACCGGCAGGTAGCCGATCTCGTCGACGATGAGGAGTGCCGGGTGGGTGAGGATCTTCAGGCGGCGGTCGAGCCGGCCGGCGGCCTTGGCCTCCTCGAGGGAGTCGACGAGGTCGGTCAGGGTGCCGAAGTAGATCTTGCGGCCGCTCTCAGCCGCCGTGATCGCCAGGCTGATCGCGAGGTGCGTCTTGCCCACGCCGGGCGGGCCGAGGAAGACGACGTTCTCCCGGCGCTCGACGAAGCCGAGTTCGTGCAGCGCGTCGATCTGCTCGCGCTTGATCGACGGCTGGAAGGCGAAGTCGAAGGCCGCCAGCGTCTTCACGTACGGCAGGCGGCTGGAGCGCATGGCGGCTTCGAGGCGCCGGCCGTTGCGGAGCTCGATCTGGGCGGCCAGGAGCCGCTCGATCGCCTCGGCCGCGGTCGTGCCTCCCCCGTCCACCCCGGCGAGCACGCCGTCCAGCGCCTCCAGCGCGCCGGGCATCTTGAGGTCGGCGAGCTGGGCCGCGATCCGCTCCCTGCGCGATGGCGGCCTCACCGCACGCCTCCCGCGATCCGGCCGTACTCGGCCAGCGGACGGCGCTCGACCTCGACGAACCGGGAGTCCGCCGCCGCTTCGTTCCGCTCCTTCGAGGGCTCGGGGCGCAGCGGCGTCACGGGCCGGTAAGGCCAGCGGGCCAAGGGCTTTAGGTGCGGCCTCTCCGCCTCGAACCGGTCCACGGGCCGCTCCTTCAGCGTGCCGTGGACGCGGACGTTGGCCACCCTGCCGAGCCACCCCAGCACCCGGGCGTTCAGATCGTCGTCCGACACGAAGTCCCGTCCGTAGAAGAAGCTCCGCCGGATGTAGCTGACCGGCCGTTCCACCTTCCCCTTCGTCTGCGCCCGGTACGGCCGGCACGCCCGGATCCGGAAGCCCCAGTGGTGGGCGAAGCGCAGGAACTCCGTGTTCTCCATCAGCCGCCCGCCGACCTCCCGGTTGTCCTCCACGATGACGGCCTTCATCTGGTCGAACAGCAGCTCCGAGGGCACGCCCCCGAAGTACCGGAACGCCGACTCCAGGCCCTCCATCACCACGGCCATCGTCTGCCGCTCGTAGTACCGGACCCACATCAGCCGCGAGTAGCCCAGAACCACGACCAGCGCGTGCCGCTTCCCCCACGGCGTCTTGAACTCCGCGAAGTCCACCTGCCCCTGGTGCCCCGGAGGGGTCTCGAAGCGCCTGACCGGCTCCGGCTCCGGCAGCGGCCGGACCTCCCGCACATGCCGCTTCACCTGGTCGTAGCCGCCCTCGTAGCCCGCCTTCCGGATCTCCTCGAACAGCCGCACAGCGCTGAGATCCGGATACCGGGCCAGACGGGTCTCGATGATCTCCTTGTAGGGATCGAGCCGCGAAGGCCGGGGCCGCCTCGGCCCGTATCGGACCGGCCCGTCGTCCAGCTCCCGGTCCAGCTGCCCCGCCGCGATCCAGCGGTACACCGTCCGCTCGCTGACCCCGCAACGCCGCGCCACCGCGGCCTTGCTCAGTCCCTGTTCCAGATAGTGCCGCAACAACACCCGCGTCTCTCTTCCGATCATCACGTCTCCTTCGTTCAATGGAGACGCGATGGTAGCCAACCCGTTCTCGGCCCTTGCCCGCCTTCGCCCAACATCCCATGGCCGAACCCCCGCCACCGGGCTCAACCCTGACATTTTCAATGCCCACGATCCCGTAATTTGACGTGCCCGGTAACAGCCTTGAACCGGGCAAATGCCGGGGCCCCCGGGTCCGGGGTTCACCGGCGTTTCTGGAGCCGCGCGAGCTGCGCGGCGCCGTTGCGCTTCGCAAGCAGGCGCTCGCCGTAGCGCTGCACCATGCGGGAGCTCTTCCAGCGCCCGGCCTGCATGATGGCCGCGGTCCCGATGCCCGATGCGATCATGTCCTGGGCCGCTCCCACCCGGGGGCTGTGCCCGGAGAGGCGTCGGACGATCCGGGGCGGTAGCCCGGCGCGTGCGGCCATCGCCCGGTAGATCCGGGGCACCTGGCTCGCATCGAGCCTTCCGCCCACGGCGCCGCCCTTGCGCACGGAACGGAAGAGCGGCCCGGTGGTGACCCGGCTCGCGTCCAGCCATTCCTTGAGGAGCCTCACGCTGTCGCGGTGCAGGTACAGCACGGCCCCGCGGCCCTCCGGATCGTTCTTTGCCCGGCGCACGAGCAGCGAGGCCGATCCGCCCCTATCCGCCGTCACATCAACGACTTCCATCGCGACCAGTTCGGAGCGGCGCAGCATGGCGTCGTAGGCCACGGACAGGAGCGCGCGGTTCCGGATGTCGATCAGGCGGTCGCCGCCCCCCTCGAGCAGCCGTTCGCGGAGCTTCCAGGTCAGGCCCTGCACCTGGGTCTGCCGGGATCCCATGCGCCGGCGCATCCGGCGTAGGGCCCCCCGCACTTCGGCGTGCTGCGACGGACTCCGCTCGCCGATCGCCTTGTGCGCGGCGGCGATGCTCGAGACGTAGCGGCGTACGGTGGCGGGCGCACGGACGCGCTCCATCGCGTCGATGTAGGCCGCCACCGTGGCCGCACGCGTGGGGAGCGGGCACAGCCCCCGCTCGGCGCACCACGCCGCGAACCGTCCCAGGTCGGCCCTGCGGGCCCGCACCGTGTTGGCGCTGAGGGAGCCGTCGGCGGCGGTTTCCAGGTACGCCCTCAGGCGCTCGCCGGACTGTGCCTCTCCTGTGGCCGACGTGGGAATATCGGTCACTCGTGCTGGGTGTGTATTGGTCATAACCCATTGAAGGCTAATGAGATACGTGCTCACATACAACTCCCGATATCTCCAGGTATCGCGAGCAAATCTGCTTGCGAACCTGCGCGGTTCGGTCGTCGGTCGGCCGTGCCGGCTCGACGGACGAGGCGTGGATGCTCAGAAGTTGCGAGATATCGAGGGCTGGAAGATCGCGGCGCCGGAAGCGGGCGCTGCGCTTGGGCCTTCCGTGTGCGGCGGGGCCTGCTTTCTCCCGCGGCGGCTCCGATGCGCCCGTCCGCCTCGCGTGCTTCGGGCGCGCGGCGGCGTGCCTGCTCACCTTCGCGCTCGCCCTGCTGCTCACCGCCGAGGCGGCCTGGGCCCAGACCGACACCACGCTCGTCAGCAACACCGGGCAGGCCGTACATCAAGGCGCCAGCGTAGGGGTCGGCAATATCGAGGGCATCAACTACGGCCTGGCCCTAGCCTTCACCACCGGGGACTACGCGCCGGGTTACAGGCTCTCTGGAGTCGACGTCAGGATCCTTAGCACCAACGGTTCTCCCACTTTCGTTGTCAGCGTCTACAACACGGAATCCGGCAGTCCCACCACCAGCCTGCACGTGCTGGAGAACCCGGCTTCGTTGTCGACCGGCACGTTCACCGCGCCCGCGGGCGCGAGGTTGCTTCCCAACACGACATACGCCCTAGTGTTCGAGGTCACCTCCGCAGGCGCGTCGGATCAGGTGCGCTTCTCATTGACAGCCAGTGATAGCGAGGACGCGGGCGGGGCGAGCGGATGGAGCATTGCAAACGCTGGACGAGGTCGGGAGGACGATGGTGCATGGAGTGGCCTTAACCTCGCGTCCATACCGTTCATCGCGATCAAGGGCCGCCTGTCGCGCGAGCCGCCGGCCTTCTCCAGCGCGTGGGTGAGCGGCACCGACCTGAGGGTCACGTTCGACCGGAGCCTGGACGCGGATTCGGCGTCGGCGAGCAGCGCGTTCACCGTGAGCGCGACGCCCGAGAGTGGCGCCGCGCGGACCATCAACGGCGCCAGCGCGGCCGTGACGATCGACGGCGCCACCGCGAGCGTGACCCTGGCTGAGTCGGTGGCCGAAGGCGAGGCGGTCACGGTGAGCTACGCCAAACCGGCGAGCAAACCGCTGCAGGATGCCAGCGGCAACGAAGTGCTGGACTTCTCCGGCCAGCCGGTGTTCAACGCCACCGGCGACACGGACCCGCCGAGGCGCGTGAGCACCACGGTGAACGGGCAGACGGTGACCGTGACCTTCGACGAGGACCTGGATACGAGCGTGACGGTCGGCGCGAGCAGGTTCAGGCACCGTATCGGCAGCGGCGCTCTTCAATTCGCCACGGGTGTCTCGGTCTCCCGTCGCACCGTGACCTTGACGTTCGCCACGGCCGCGCGGCACGGCCAGACGGTGACGGTGCTGTACAGCATTGTGGCTGACTCGGCCCAGAATATCAGGGACCTTTCCGGCAACCTGGTTCCGCCGACCCACATCAACGCCGGCTGGGCGGTGACCAACAACACGCCGCCGGCCTTCTCCTCCGCGGCGGTGAACGGGGACCGGCTGACGATCACCTTCGAGGGGCCGCTGGACGAGGGCGCCGGCTCGAAGCCGGCGGGGGGCGACTTCGCGGTGACGGTGGACGGCGGGGCTGCCAGCCTGGCGGACACCGCCCCGGTGGTCAGCGGCGACACGGTGACGCTGGCGCTGGCGGAGGCGGTGCTGCGCGTGAACGCGGTGACGGTGGCCTACACGCCGGGGACCAACCGGCTCAAGGACGCCGACGGGGCGATGCACGAGGTGCCGGGCTTCTCGGGCAAGGCGGTGACCAACGACACGCCGGCGGACACGGACCGGCCGGGGCTCGCGAGCAGCTCGATCAACGGGGCGGTGCTGACGGTGGTCTTCGACGAGGAGCTGGACGCGACCGGCACGTCGAACAGCTTCGGGTTCAGCGCGCTCGTCGCCGACGCAAGCGCATTCGCGTCGAGCGCCTCGATCTCCGGTTCCACCGTGACCGTCAACCTCGACCAGACGGCCCGTCACGGGCAGGCGGCGTGGGTGTGGTACAACAGACCGGGGGCGGTCGGCGAGCGGCTCAAGGACCTGTCGGGCAACGAGGCGTTGAACATCGTCAGGGAGCCGGTGACCAACAATACGCCGCCGCAGTTCTCCTCTGCGTCGGTGAACGCCTCGACGCTGACGATCACGTTCGATGGCGGCCTCGACGAGGCCGCGGGCTCGAAGCCTGCGGGGACCGACTTCGCGGTGACGGTGAACGGGAGCGCGGTGAGCCTGGCGGAGGCGGATCCGGTGGCGGTCAGCGACACCACGGTGACGCTGGCGCTGGCCGAGGCGGTGCTGCGCATCGACACGCTGACGGTGGGCTACACGCCGGGGACGAACCGGCTCAAGGACACCGATGGCGCGATGCACGAGGTGCCGGGCTTCTCCGCCCAAGCGGTGACCAACGACACGCCGGCGGACACGACGCGGCCGACCGTGACGAGCGCGGCGGTGAACGGGGCGGCGCTGACCATCACCTTCGACGAGCCGCTGGACGAGAGCTCGGTGCCGCTCGTCGCGGCCTTCAACATCAGCGTGGCGGGTGCTGCCGGAAACCCGGACCAGGTTTCCGGCATCGATGGGCGGACCGTGACGATGACGCTCAACACGGGGCACCAGAACGCCCACGGCCAGGAGGTGAGGATCTGGTACACCCCGCCCTCGGACGCCGCCCGGCGGTTGAAGGACCGCTCCGGCAACGAGGTGGACCAGTTCTTTGGCCAGGCGGTGACCAACAACACGCCGCCGGCGTACTCCAGCTCGTCGGTGAACGGGGATGAGTTGACGATCACGTTCGATGGCGGCCTGGACGAGGACGCGGGCTCGAAGCCGGCGGGCACCGACTTCGCGGTGACGGTGAACGGGAGCGCGGTGAGCCTTACGGAGACGACCCCGGTGGCGGTCAGCGACACCACGGTGACGCTGGCGCTGGCCGAGGCGGTGTTGCGCATCGACACGCTGACGGTGGGCTACACGCCGGGCACCAACCGGCTCAAGGACGCCGACGGGGCGATGCACGAGGTGCCGGGCTTCTCCGCCCAGGCGGTGACCAACGACACCCCGGCGGACACGACGCGGCCGACCGTGACGAGCGCGGCGGTGAACGGGACGGCGCTGACCATCACCTTCGACGAGCCGCTGGACGAGAGCTCGGTGCCGCTCGTCGCGGCCTTCAACATCAGCGTGGCGGGTGCTGCCGGAAACCCGGACCAGGTTTCCGGCATCGATGGGCGGACCGTGACGATGACGCTCAACACGGGGCACCAGAACGCCCACGGCCAGGAGGTGAGGATCTGGTACACCCCGCCCTCGGACGCCGCCCGGCGGCTGAAGGACCGCTCCGGCAACGAGGTGGACCAGTTCTTTGGCCAGGCGGTGACCAACAACACGCCGCCGGCGTACTCCAGCTCGTCGGTGAACGGGGATGAGTTGACGATCACGTTCGATGGCGGCCTGGACGAGGACGCGGGCTCGAAGCCGGCGGGCACCGACTTCGCGGTGACGGTGAACGGGAGCGCGGTGAGCCTTACGGAGACGACCCCGGTGGCGGTCAGCGACACCACGGTGACGCTGGCGCTGGCCGAGGCGGTGTTGCGCATCGACACGCTGACGGTGGGCTACACGCCGGGCACCAACCGGCTCAAGGACGCCGACGGGGCGATGCACGAGGTGCCGGGCTTCTCCGCCCAGGCGGTGACCAACGACACCCCGGCGGACACGACGCGGCCGACCGTGACGAGCGCGGCGGTGAACGGGACGGCGCTGACCATCACCTTCGACGAGCCGCTGGACGAGAGCTCGGTGCCGCTCGTCGCGGCCTTCAACATCAGCGTGGCGGGTGCTGCCGGAAACCCGGACCAGGTTTCCGGCATCGATGGGCGGACCGTGACGATGACGCTCAACACGGGGCACCAGAACGCCCACGGCCAGGAGGTGAGGATCTGGTACACCCCGCCCTCGGACGCCGCCCGGCGGCTGAAGGACCGCTCCGGCAACGAGGTGGACCAGTTCTTTGGCCAGGCGGTGACCAACAACACGCCGCCGGTCTTCTCCTCCGCGGCGGTGAACGCCTCGACGCTGACGATCACCTTCGACGGCGGCCTGGACGAGGCCTCGGGCTCGCAGCCGGCGGACACCGACTTCGCGGTGACAGTGAACGGGAGCGCGGTGAGCCTTGCGGAGACGACCCCGGTGGAGGTCAGCGACACCACGGTGACGCTGGCGCTGGCCGAGGCGGTGCTGCGCGTCAACGCGGTGACGGTGGGCTACACGCCGGGCACCAACACGCTCAAGGACGCGGACAACGCGATGGAGGAGGTGCCGGGCTTCTCCGGCAAGGCGGTGACCAACGACACGCCGGCGGACACGGACCGGCCGGGGCTCGCGAGCAGCTCGATCAACGGGGCGGTGCTGACGGTGGTCTTCGACGAGGAGCTGGACGCGACCGGCACGTCGAACAGCTTCGGGTTCAGCGCGCTCGTCGCCGACGCAAGCGCATTCGCGTCGAGCGCCTCGATCTCCGGTTCCACCGTGACCGTCAACCTCGATCAGACGGCCCGGCACGGGCAGGCGGTGTGGGTGTGGTACAACAGACCGGGGGCGGTCGGCGAGCGGCTCAAGGACCTGACGGGCAACGAGGCGTTGAACATCGTCAGGGAGTCGGTGACCAACAACACCCCGCCGGCCTTCTCCTCCGCGGCGGTGGACGGCTCGACGCTGACGATCACCTTCGACGGCGGCCTGGACGAGGCCGCGGGCTCGAGGCCAGCGGGCAACGACTTCGCGGTGACGGTGGGCGGGAGCGCGGTGAGCCTGGCGGAGACGGATCCGGTGGAGGTCACCGACACCACGGTGACGCTGGCGCTGGCCGAGGCGGTGCTGCGCATCGACACGCTGACGGTGGGCTACACGCCGGGGACCAACAAGCTCAAGGACGCCGACGGGCCGATGCACGAGGTGCCGGGCTTCACTGCCCAGGCGGTGACCAACGACACGCCGGCGGACACGGACCGGCCGCAGTTCGAGAGCGCGGCGGTGAACGGGACGGCGCTGACCATCACCTTCAACGAGGCGCTGGACGAAACCGTGACGCTGGCGGGGGACCAGTTTCGGGTCAACCTCGACAACGTCGGCCAGATCCCGTCTGGCGCTTCCGTTTCCGGCTCCGAGGTGACCGTGACCCTCCCCACGGCGGCCCGCCATGGCCAAGTGGTGTTGTTGTGGTACGTGCAGTCGAATGACGCCGCGAAGCGGCTCAAGGACCTTTCGGGCAACCTCCTCGACCCTGACGAAGTGAAGCAAAGGCCCGTGACCAACAACACGCCGCCGGCCTTCTCCTCCGCGGCCGTGGACGGCTCGACGCTGACGATCACCTTCGACGGCCGCCTGGACGAGGCCGCGGGCTCGAAGCCGACGGGGACCGACTTCGCGGTGACGGTGGCCGGCAACACGGCGGACCTGGCGGAGACCGATCCGGTGGAGGTCAGCGACACCACGGTGACGCTGGCGCTGGCCGAGGCGGTGCTGCGCGTCCAGGCGGTGACGGTGGGCTACACGCCGGGCACCAACCGGCTCAAGGACGCCGACAACGCGATGGAGGAGGTGCCGGGCTTCTCGGGCAAGGCGGTGACCAACGACACGCCGGCGGACACGAACCGGCCGGGGCTCGCGAGCAGCTCGATCAACGGGGCGGTGCTGACGGTGGTCTTCGACGAGGAGCTGGACGCGACCGGCACGTCGAACAGCTTCGGGTTCAGCGCGCTCGTCGCCGACGCAAGCGCATTCGCGTCGAGCGCCTCGATCTCCGGTTCCACCGTGACCGTCAACCTCGATCAGACGGCCCGGCACGGGCAGGCGGCGTGGGTGTGGTACAACAGACCGGGGGCGGTCGGCGAGCGGCTCAAGGACCTGACGGGCAACGAGGCGTTGAACATCGTCAGGGAGCCGGTGACCAACAATACGCCGCCGGCGTTCTCCTCCGCGGCGGTGGACGGCTCGACGCTGACCATCACGTTCAGCGGGGGTCTGGACGCCGGCTCGGTGCCCGGCACGTCCGCGTTCACGGTGAAGGGGATCGGCGCGGACCAGACGCCGACCGGGGTCGCGATCTCGGATGCGACGGTGAGTCTGACGCTCGCCCGGCGTGCGATGGGTGGGGAGACGGTGCAGGTGAGCTACGCCAAGCCGGACGCCAACCCCGTACGGGACGCCGACAACGCGAAGAACCCGGTGCCGGCGTTCACCGACCGGTCCGTGACCAACGCGCCGTCGGACAGGCCGGTGATCAGCCTGGTACGGATCGTCTCGCAGCCGACGCACGACGCGGACGGCGACGGCAGGGACGACACCTACATCCAGAACGACACGATCCTCGTCGATGTGGAGTTCAGCAGCCCGGTCGTGGTCACGGGTGGCGGTGACGTGCGCCTGCGCCTGGACATCGGCGACGACGACAGCGACATGGGCAACAGCCGGCAGGTGATCGGACCGCCCGCGGTTGTGCAGAGCGGCAGGGTGCTGCGCTTCAAGTACGGGGTCAAGTCCGCCGACGCGGATACGGACGGGGTGTGGGTGCAGACGGGCGGGTCGAACCTGGTGGTGTTCGAGCCGCACGCGGGTCAGAAGGTGGTGAGCGCGGTCACGGCTGCCCCCGCGGATCTGACGAAGGCCGGCCTGCCGACCGCGGGGGACACGCTGCACAAGGTCGACGGCAGCAGGACGAGCGTCGCGGGGCCGACCGTCTCGCAGGCGGTCGTGAACGGCGCGACGCTGACGGTGACCTTCGACAAGGCCCTGGACCCGTCGGTGAACAAGACCGAGCTGGCCCTTTACCTGTCGGTGAAGGGCGCCGGCACCATCCACAACGCCAACCCCAACGCGAGCCAGCACCCGGAAGCGATCACCGTGCAGGGCTCGACGCTGAGGCTCACGCTCGGCACGCCGGCGCGCGCCGGCGAGACGGTCACGCTCACCTACGACGGCATTCTGCTGCAGGACACCGGCGGCAACCGGGCGCCGCAGTTCGTGGACTTGGCGGTGACGAACAACACGCCGGACGAGGGGGGACCTTCGCCGGTACGCGCCACCGTGGTGCTGGACACGTTGAAGGTGGCGTTCGACGGGACGCTGGACCTGACGTCGGCGCCGGCGGGCAGCGCGTTCCGGATCGACACGCACGATGCGAACGGTGACGTGCGCAAGATCCCGGGCACGGGCACGGCGGCCCTCAGCGCTCGGATCGTCACCGTGATCCTGGCCGGTTCGGTGCGCGCGCACGAGCGGGCCTACGTGTACTACACGAAGCCGGCCACGAACCCGCTGCGCAGCGCGAGCGCGGCCCTCGGAAACCCCGAGGTGCTGTCGTTCGAGTTCTTCCAGGCGGTGGTTGTTGGGGATGCCGTCGCGCCGACGCTGGTCGGCGGCGCGGTTTCCCAGACGGAGAGCGGCAAGTCCAAGATGGTTCTGACGTACGACGAGGCGCTGGACGAGTCCTCCGTGCCGGCGGCCGGGGACTTCGCGGTGACCGTGGGCAGCGACGCCGTGACGATCTCCGATGTCGCGGTCGCGGCCCGCAACGTGCTCCTGGCGCTGAGCCGGGGCGCCGCCTCTGACGAGAAGTTCGCGGTAACCTACTCGCCCGGGGCGAACCCGATCCGGGACAAGGCGCGCAACGCCGCGGCGCCCTTCGACACGACGCTGACCGCCAAGGGGTCGGGCGCACCGACGCTGCAATCGGCGTCCGTGTACGGCGTCCGGCTTGCGCTGACCTACGACAAGCCCCTCGATCCGGGCAGCCTGCCGGCGCCGGAGGCGTTCGCGCTCCACGATCCGCTGTACATGGGCGAGCGAGACGACTACCGCGTCCACGTCGCCACCGTCGGCGTGGAGAGCTCGACGGCGGTGTTGCGCCTGAACGACGCCGTGTACCCCTGCGATCCTGACTTCACGGTGACCTACGAGGAGCCCGCCGCGTCGCCCCTGCAGAGCCTCGACGGCACGGACGCCGACACGCTCATGTACCGGCCGGTGACGAACGAGCGTGCGGACCGGTGCGGCTCATCCTGGCTGAAGAGGGCGTCGACGGGCAGCGTCATCCTGAGCGCCGGGCGGCCGTTTGCGCAGGACCTGGAGCCACGGAGCGAGTGGTTCACGGTCACGGCGTCGGGCGGGAGCGTGACGGTGACGGGCGCCGCGTTCTCGCCCGGCGACCCGCACGAGCTGAAGCTGACGCTGAGCCGTGACCTCGCCGCGGGCGAGACGGTGACGGTGAGCTACACCCGGCCGGAGGGCGAGTCGGGACTGTGGGACATCGACGGCAACCAGCTTGCGGATGTCGAGGACACGCCGGTGGACAACGATGCGCCGGCGGTCCCGGCGGCGCCCGGTGCGCCGACGCTGGCGCGGGTGTCCGACACCAGCGTCGAGGCGACCTGGACGGAGCCCGACGCGAACTCGCCGGTTACGGGCTACGACGTGCAGTACCGGCGCGCGGACGCGGCAGACTGGACGGACCACCGCCACGAGGGTACGGGGACCTCGGTCACGATCGGCGGGCTCGCCGCGGGGCGGAGCTACGAGGCGCGGGTGCGGGCGCGGAACGCCGCCGGTGCGGGCGCGTGGTCGGAGCCGGGAACCGGCCACACGGGCCCGGCCCGGTTCGAGAGCGCGGCGACGCCCGCGGACGGGCGCGGCGTGACGCTCGCGTTCACGAAGGACATCCTGAACGCGGGCGCGGGCGCGGACTACACGGTGCTGGTCGACGGCGAGGTGCGGCAGACCGGGGGCGTGTCCCGCGAAGACGAAACGGTGGACCTGCGGCTGGCGGCGCCGGTGCGGTGGGGCGAGACGGTCACGGTGGCCTACGTGCAGCCGTCGGGCGGCACGGTGCTGCGCGACGCCGACGGACTCGCCATCGAGAGCTTCGGCCCGGAGGCGGTGGCCAACACGGTGCCGCGGCCGGAGAACAACGCCGCCACGGGCGCGCCCGTGATCGAGGGCACGGCGCGGGTGGGCGAGACCCTGACCGCTTCGGCGGCGGACATCGAGGACGCGGACGGGCTGAGCGGCGCGGTGTTCGCCCACCAGTGGCTGTCGGACGACGCGGACATCGCCGGCGCGACGGACACGCGCTACACGCTGACGGATGCCGACGAGGGCGCGGCGATCCGGGTGCGGGTGACGTTCACCGACGACGCGGGCTACGAGGAGACGCTCCTCAGCGCGGCGACCGAGCCGGTCGCGCCCCCGCTGCCGCCGCTCACGGCGTCGTTCCGCGACGTGCCGGCCGAACACGAGGGGCGCGGCAAGGACTTCAGCTTCGAGTTGCGGTTCAGCGAGGACTTCGGCGGGCGACTGGACTACAGGAAGCTCAGGGACGAGGCGCTGCAGGCGACGAACGCGCGGGTGACGGGCGCCGAGCGCGTGGCGCAGAACCAGAACCGGCGCTGGACGATCACGGTGCGTCCGCGCTCCTCCGACAGCGTGACGGTTACCCTGGCGGCGACGACCGACTGCTCGGCGGCGGGCGCGATCTGCACGCCGGACGGGCGGCCGCTGTCGAACTCGCCCACGGCGACGGTGGCGGGACCCTCGAACCGGCCGGCCACGGGCGCGCCCGTGATCGAGGGCACGGCGCGGGTGGGCGAGACGCTCACCGCCTCGACGGCGGAGATCGAGGACCCGGACGGGCTGACCGGCGCGGTGTTCGCCCACCAGTGGCTGTCGGACGGAGCGGACATCGCCGGCGCGACGGACGCGCGCTACACGCTGACCGACGCGGACGAGGACGCGGCGATCCGGGTGCGCGTGACGTTCACCGACGACGCGGGCAACGAGGAGACGCTCGTCAGTGCGGCCACCGAGCCGGTGGCGGCCCGGCCGAACCGGCCCGCCACGGGCGCGCCGACGATCTCCGGCACTGTCCGGGTGGGCGAGACGCTCACCGCCTCGACGGAGGACATCGAGGACCCGGACGGGCTGAGCGGCGCGGTGTTCGCCCACCAGTGGCTGTCGGACGGAGCGGACATCTCCGGCGCGACGGACGCGCGCTACACGCTGACCGACGAGGACGAGGGTGCGGCGATCCGGGTGCGCGTGACGTTCACCGACGATGCGGGCAACGACGAGACGCTTGTCAGCGCGCCGACCGAGCCGGTCGCGCCGCGGCTGCCGCCGCTCACGGCGTCGTTCCGCGACGTGCCGGCCTCGCACGGTGGCGGGGGCGAGGAGTTCAGCTTCGAGCTTCGGTTCAGCGAGGACTTCGCGGGGCTGTCCTACAGGAAGCTCCGGGACGAGGCGCTGGAGGCGACGAACGGGCGCGTGACCGGCGCGCGGCGCGTGACGCAGGACCGGAACCGGCGCTGGACGATCACGGTGCGTCCGAGTTCGTCGGACGCCGTGACGGTCACGCTGGAGGCGACGACCGACTGCTCGGCGGCGGGCGCAATCTGCACGCCGGACGGGCGGCCGCTGTCGAACTCCGTCTCGGCGACGATCGACGGGCCGTCGCCACCGGAGGCGACCGGCGTGAAGGTGTCATCGGACGCCGGCGCGGATGATACCTACGGCCTGGGCGACACGATCCGCGTGACGGTGACCTTCAGCGAGGCGGTCGAGGTGACGGGCGCGCCCCGTCTGAAGATCGACATGGATCCGGCGGACTGGGGCGAGAAGTGGGCCCGCTACGCGAGTGGCGGCGGCAGCAAGCTGACGTTTGCCCACGTGGTGGTGCAGCCGAATCAGTCGACCCGGGGCATCGCGGTGCTCGCAAGCACGCTCGAACTCAACGGCGGCACGATTCGGTCGGCCGCGACCGGCGTGGACGCTGAGCTGGCACATCCCGGCCTCGGCCACGACCCGAAGCACAAGGTGGACTGGCAACAGAGCGCGGGGGACGCGGCCAACGCTTCGGCGGCCCGCGACTCGGTTGTCCTCGCGGGTCAGGCCCTGACCGCCGTTGACGGGTTGACCCCGGACGAGGGCGCCGCCGCGCTGTTCGGCGAGCGGACGCTCGGCGCGGCCCGGCAGGCCGCGCTCGACCGCCTGGGCAACCGGAACGGCCGCTACGATCTCGGCGACCTGCTGTCCTGGATCGAGCGCTGCCGAAGGGGTGAAGCGCGGTGCGGCGGCACGCCTGCCGGTTCCCCTCCCGCTTCGGACGCCGCCCTCGCCGGCGGCGCCGCGGCCGAACGACGGGGCAACTCCAGGCGCCGTGGACGCTCACCGGTTCGCCGCAAGCGCCGCCGGGCGGGCAGGGCCGGATGGCCGCTCGCCATGCTCTTCGCCGCGGCGACGATCTGGTCGTGCACCGGCGATCTGGTGGGGCCGACCCTCGTGGACGCCCCGCCGGATCCGGGATACCTGACCGTCGAGTTCGCCCCGCCGCCCGGCAGCCGCGACATCGGCGTCCTGATACGGCTCGAGGGTCCCGGCATCGAGACCGCGCGCGCGTCCGGTCCCGGTCTGGCGCTGTACCAGTCCGAGTCGTCCGCGCCGCGCCAGATCATCGTGGCGGGCTCCCTGCGGCCGGGTCCCCTCGTGCGGTTCCGGGTGCCGGACCGCGGCCAGCTTCCGCTGTACCGGGTTCGCGTCCTCGAGGTCACGGGCGAGGACTACGGGCTCAGGGACGCAGCCGAGTACCGGGCCGTGATCACGCACTGACGGCCCCGGACGTGACGGGTCCCCCGAAATGCGTGCCGCGGTTCGCGTGCGTCAGGGGGACTGCGGCGACCGCGGCGCCGTCCGCCTCCCCGATCCCGGCCTCCGCAAACGACGGTCCGCAGGCACCGTAGCGCCGCCCGCCGGCGGCGCACTCCAAGACGCGTGCGGCCGGGCCGCGCACGGATTCCCACTCCCCACCGGGCCTCGACCGGCTCACCTGGCGCGGTCCCCTCCTCAGGGCAACCCGCTCGGCTTCCCGGACGGCATCCGATTCCCGCGCGGGCGTTCGAGCGCGGCCGCACCCAGGGCTCGGCTCCCTCCGCCGAGCCTCGCACCCCACCACATCGGCCTCGGATTCCGTTGCTCGCGGGGGCGCTCCGCCACCGCACTGGCGACGGGCTCCGACGGCTCTGGGACAACGTGGGACAACTATAGACACCAGAGACACTTAGGAGATTTCCTAAGAGTTGACTCCCTTGCAAATACCGCTTCAACGTTACGGGCATGACGCGGCTGGAACGGCAGTCACATGGCGACGCTGGAGGAGCAATTCAACACACGGCTGAACGCGTTTCTGGCACTCACGGGCATGAGTCCGACGACGCTCGGCATGCTGGCGGTGGGCGACCCGAACCTGCTGCGCCAGATCGAGCGGGGACGCTCGCCGTCGCTACGGACGGCGGACCGGATTCTGGCCTTCATGGCCGCCTGGGAGCTGGACTCGGGCGGCGCCAGGGCACCGCCCGGGCGGCGAGGCAGACGCAGGCCCGGGGCGCGGGCGAGGAAGGCGAAGCGGAGCGGAGCGATGACCAGGAAGCGCAGCAGTGAGAGCACGAAGCCGGCGACCCGTTTACTGCGGATCTCGGAGGTGCAGGCCCGGACGAGCCTGGGGCGGAGCACGATCTACCGGTGGGCGGCCGAGGGTCGCTTTCCCGCGCCGATCTGGCTGAGCGACCGGGTGGTGCGCTGGATCGAGGCGGAGGTGGACGAATGGGTGCGCAGGCGGCTGGAGAAGAGCCGGGGCAGGGACGCCTCGGCGATACGCGACTGACCTCCAAGGAGGAGAGAGACATGAAAAAGCTGTTGAGAGCACTCCAAGCGGCGGCCTGGACCGCGCTGCTGGCGTTGACGCCGAGTGTGCTCTGGGCGCAGGGCACGAGCCCCTGGGTCGAGGCGGTGGACGAGCTACAGACGCAGTTCACCGGACCGATCGCGCGCGGGCTGTCGCTGATCGCGATCGTGGTGGGCGGGCTGATGTTCGCGTTCGGCGAGGGCGGCAGCAAGCGCACGCTGGCCGGGATCATCTTCGGGATCGGGATGGCCGTGGGCGCGGTGAACTTCCTGGCCTGGCTGTTCTGATGCGGGGCCTAAGGCGCTGGCCGGGCTACGCCGCGCTCAACCGGCCGCTCACCGTGCTGGGCGTCGAGCGCCGACTGTTCCTGCTGGGCGCGACGCTCGCGCTCTCGGTGTGGAACGCGACGGCCTCGCTCGTGGCGGGCGGCGTCATCTTCGCCGGTTGCTACGGCGCGGGCTGGCTGGCGGGCCGCAAGGACCCGGCCATGCTCGCGGTGCTCCGCGCGGCGTCGCGCCACCCGGCGCGGTTCGATCCGGGCAAGTGGGCGGACGAGCCGTGGCACCTGAAGATCCGGGGGAGCGGCGAGTGAGGGTCGCCGAGGAGCTTCGGGCGCACGAGGCGGCGGGCTCGCTGGCCGAGGAGCTGCCCTACTGGGGCTGGCTCGACGACGGCCGCACCTGCCTGACGCGCTCGGGCGAGTTGATCGCGGCGGGTCGGCTTCGGCCCGCCGCAGTGGACGGGCGCACGCCGGAGCAGGTCGACCGGGTGCTGGGGCTCTGGCAGCGGCTGCTGTCGGGACTCGACCCGAGCGCGCGCCTCTACTTCTATCTGCTCCGGCGCCCGGCGGCGATGGCCGGTCCCGCGGATGCGAACGTTTCCGAGATCGCGGCCGTCTCTGGACGGAAACGCCGCTCGTTCCTGGCCCAGCGGGTGCAGCGGCTGGACGCCTACGTCGTCTGGTCACTCGGGTCCGGCCTGCGCCCGGTGGCCAGGAGCACGCGGTCCGGCCCGCTGGCCCGGCTCGCTCGGCTGCGCAAGCGCAGGAGGAAGGGGGCACCGACGTACCTGGCCTCCGAGATCGAGGCGGCGGCCGGCCGGTTCCGGGCGATGGTCGAGGCGGGCCGCTCGCTCGTGGCCGAGCACGCGCCCGTCGAGATGCTGGGGGCCGCCGACGCGTCCCGCCTACTCTCCGAACTCATCAACCGCCCCGGCATGGCGTGGGACGGCGCGACCGGCAGCGGCATGAACTGGCGGCTCGCGCTCTCGGAGCTGGAAGCCGACCGCTCGCACCTGAGGCTCGACGGCGAGCCGGTGATCCTCTACTCGCTGCTGTCGCCCCCCGGTCAGGCGCACGCGAACCTGCTCAAGGATCTCTACTGCCTCGATGCCACGCTGACCGTCTCGCTCGAATGGCGGCCGTGGACCGTCGAGGCGGCACGGCGGCGGATCCGTGGCGCGCAGCGGCATTACTTCTCGCGCCGCTACTCGATGATGGCGCATGTGCAGGAGACCGAGGGCACGGCGTCGGCGATGGTCGATTCGGCCGCCGCGGTCGAGTCGGACCGGCTGGGCGCCGCGCTCGTCGAACTCGAGGCCGACGGCGTGGCCTACGGCGAGGCCGCGCTTACCGTCGCGCTCCACGGCGAGCTTGAGGACATCGAGCGGCTGGACGGCGACGTGCGCCGGCTGTTCGCCGCGCACGACGCGAAGGCCGTCCGGGAGGGCTACGGCCAGCTGCCCGTATGGTTCTCGCGGCTGCCCGCCCAGCCGCGCAAGCGGCAGGTGAGGACGATATTCGTCTCGGCCGGGCTCACCGCGTGCCTGGCGCCGGTGTTCGGGCCGCCCAGGGGTTCGGCCCGGTGCAAGCACCTGGACCGCGAGTCGCTCGCGGTGTTCGAGACGCCGTGGCGCACTGCGTACCACTACGACCTCTTCCGTGGCGATGTGGGCCACACGCTGATCCTGGGCGCGACGGGCTCGGGCAAGAGCTTCGCGCTCAACTTCCTGCTGGTCGAGGCGCTCAAGTACGGCCCGCGCGTCCTGATCCTGGACCTCGGCGGCTCGTACCGCTGGCTGACCCGGTTCCTCGGTGGCCACTACCTCGAACTCACGCCCGGCGGCGACGCCGAGTCCGGGCTCAGGCTCCAGCCGTTCGCGCTTCCAGCGGGCACGCGCACGCTTCAGTTCCTGACCGGCTGGGTGCTCCGGCTGCTGAAGCTCGGGGGCTACGAGCCGACTGGCGCGGACACGAGCGAGATCCGCTCTCGGATCGAGGACCTGTACGCGCTCGGAGCCGAGCGCCGCACGCTGAGCGTGCTGACCGGCTCGCTTCCGGCCGCCATGTGGCCGGCGCTCAGCCGCTGGACCGGAGACGGCGCCTGGGGCCGGTTCTTCGACAACGCGCCGGTGGGCGGAGCCGACCTCGAGTTCCGCGACTGGCAGGTGATCGACCTGGCGGGCGCGGCCGAGCACGCGGACCTGTGCGAGGCGGCGCTCTCGTACCTGCTCGAACGGATGCGCCTCGAGATCGAGGACCCCAGAGAGGCCGCGCGGCTCAAGCTGATGGTCGTGGACGAGGCATGGCGCTACCTGGCCGACCCGGCGGTGCTCGCCTATCTGGCCGAGGCGGCCAAGACGTGGCGCAAGAAGAACGCCGCGCTCGTGCTCGCGACGCAGTCGGCCGTGGACATGACCGGGACCCCCGGCGCATCGGCGCTGCTGGAGTCGATCCCGACGAAGCTGTTCCTGGCGAACCCCGAGCTGCCGGACGAAGTCGGGGACCTGTTCCGGCTGAACGAGTCGGAGGTCGGGCGGATCCGGGAGCTGACGCCGAAGCGCGAACTGTATCTCCGGCGGCCCGACGAGGCGGCCGTGCTCCGCCTCGAAGTCGATCCGGAGAGCTACTGGCTCTACACGTCCTCGCCCTTGGACGCCGAGAAGCGCGCCGAGGCCGTCGAGAGGCACGGACTCGGCAAGGCGCTCGAAGTCCTGGCGAGCCCCAATCCCCAACCCCCTATGTCCAAGGAGGACATCACCCCATGAGGCTACCGATCACGACTGCTGTACTGATGTTCCTGCTGGCACTCCCGGCCACCGCTCAAGAACACAAAGCCGCCAAGCAGCCCGAAGGGGACGCGACCTTCCTCCGGGTGCCAGCCGCCGAGGACGGCCAGGACCGGATCCACGGGATACGCGCGCGCGTGCGACATACTACGGTAATCGTGCTCCCGGCATCCGAGAGGATCCTCGACTTCGTTGCCGGCGACTCGGAGTACTGGCACCTGACGGGTGCGGCCAACGTCGCGTACCTCAAGCCCCTGGCCGAGGACGCGGCGACCAACATCGCGCTCGTCTGCGAGTCGGGCCGCATCTACTCGTTTCTGGTCGAGGAGCACGGCGACGAACCCCCGCACCTGGTCGTCCGGGTCGAAGACGGACCGGAGGCCGCGGGCATGTCCGGCACCGGCCTTCCCGCATTCGTCGCGCGTAGCGAGGTCGCCGCATACCGGGAGATGGCCACGGAGGCGGCCGAGGCGGCGCGCAGAGCGCAGACAGCGGCGGACGCGGAGATCGAGGCTTTCCGCGCCTCCTACCCCACCCGGCTCGCGTTCGAGTACCGGCTGGACCGGGATGCCTCGAAGCGTCCGTTCCTCGTCGAGGCGATGTGGCACGACGGGCAGTTCACCTATCTGCGCTCGCGCGCCCAGGAGGCGCCGGCGCTCTATGAGCTGCGGGACGGCGAGCCGAGCCTGGTCGCGTTCGATCTGACGGAGGACGGCCTCTACGTCGCCCGACGCGTGCTGGGCGACGGCTGGCTCCAGATCGGGGACGAGCGGCTGCGCTGGCGGTTCGAGCCCCGGGACGCGCGATGAGCCGCTGGAAGCAGTGGATCAAGGAGCCGAAGGGCGCGCTGCCGGGCGGCAT
This sequence comes from Longimicrobiales bacterium, assembly GCA_965208255.1. GTDB lineage: Bacteria > Gemmatimonadota > Gemmatimonadetes > Longimicrobiales > Gaopeijiaceae > BD2-11. The sequence continues at coordinate 3,054,027 of OZ242324.1, read as the reverse complement.
CATCACGAAGGCGGGGATCGCGCTGATCGGCGTGCTCATCGCCGGCATGCTGTTCTCGTCGTCGCTCACGGGTCCCGAGGAGGATCCGATGGCTCCCGCCCCTTTCGAGGCGCAGGCCGTGGACGACCGCGCGGGCCGCTCGTTCGAAGGACGGCTGCGTGCCGAGGCGGAGCGCCAGGTCCTGCGGGCTGCGGCCGACGATGCCCGCGCCGACAGGGAACGCCGCCAGGCCGAGGCCGAGACGGCCGGGGCCGGTGGCGAGAGTGGAGCCGGTGGCGACAGCGGAGCGGGTGGAGGAGCAGAGGGGGCGGCCGGCATGGTCCAGGCCGAGTACGAGCTTCGCGAGACGCTCCGGCTCGAAGCGATCGAGCGGCGGACGCGCTCGCTCCGCTCGCTCCCCGTTGCCCGGACCTACAGGGACCCGAACGAAGCGCGGGACCCAACCCGCCCGCCGGCGGCTGAGCCCGAGGCGCCCGAGGCGGCGCTCGACGCGATGCTCGCGTCCTTCGGACAGTCGGTCGCCGCCTTGGAGGCCGAGATGCAGGCCGCGCTGGCGGCCGAAGGACTCGTGACCGGCTCGCCGCGAGCTGCACAGCAGGGCACTCGCGTCCCCGGCACGGCGGAGCCGCGCCTCAGCGTCCGGCCGCTGGACCCTCCGGGCTGGGAGCGGATCCGGGAAGGCTCGTTCCTCGAAGCCGTGTTGCTCACCCAACTCTCTGGCGAGTTCCCCGGACCCGTGCTCGCCATGGTGTCGGTGCCGCTGTATTCGGCCGACCGCCAGCGGGTCCTCGTTCCACGCGGCGCGCGCGTCGCCGGCACCGCCCGGGCCGTGCAGAACCGCGACCAGAGCCGTCTGGCGGTCGCATTCCACCGGCTGCTGATGCCCGACGGAAGCTGGGTCGACCTTGAGTTCGCGGGTCTGAACCAGGCGGGCGAGGGCGCGCTCAAGGACCGAGTGAGCCGCCACTACTTCTCGACGTTCGCGGCCGCGGGCGCGGTCGGCGCGCTCAGCGGACTCACGCTGGCCGGAGCCTCGCCCTACGGCCTTCGGGCCGGCATCGGCCAGGGACTCGGAGGCAGCGCCACCTCCGTCCTCGACCGGTTCCTGAACCGGATGCCCGAGATCACGATCCGCGCGGGCCACCGGCTCCGCATCTGGTTCACCGCCGACGCGCTCGTCCCAGCCCCCAACGCACACCGATGACACGAAAGGACTCTCCCATGCTCCACCGCATCCTCACCCCTGCTGTCTTCCTTGCGCTGCTCACCATTGCGAGCCCCGCGCCCGCGAGCGCCCAGCTCGACTTCGGCAGCTGGATCCAGCGCGCCACGATCATCGCGAATCAGATCAGGCAGATCACGAACCAGGTCAGCCAGATCCGGTCGATGGCCCGCCAGCTCACCGAGCTCGAGGACCAGCTCGACCACATGGAGCGGGCCGCGCGCGGCGAGATCGACGCGCTCCTCGCACCGTTCTCCCGGCTCGCCGCCGAGCCCGTGGGACTGGTGCGCGACGGGCTCTCCTGGGGCTCGGACTTCCAGGGCGCGGCCCGCGAGACGGTCGCTGCGGTCCGGGGCTTCGGACGAGGCGGCCGCTCGTTCACCGGACTGTGGCGGAGCGCCCGGGGCGCGGCCGACCGGGTGAGCGAGGCCGACATCCTCGCGCTGTTCCGTGACCAGCCGCCCGCGGCGGCGGCGCGCGCGGCCGAAGACTACCGCCGCGCCCGCGAAGCCGCCGACCGGCAGCGGGTGCTCGACTACGCGACGCTCGACGCGGCGTCCGAGCTCGCCGAGACCATCGAGAGCGCGCAGGGCTCGTTCGCCGGACTGACCGCGAACGGCAACCTGTCCAACACGGCCCTCCAGCAGGCCGAGGTCGCGGCCGCGCTGAGCCAGGGCCGGATCAACGCGGGCGTCGCCCAGGTGCTCGCCCACCAGGCCGCCCAGGAGGCGAGCCGGGCGCAACTGGCCGAACTCGCGCGGCTCGAACAACTCGCCGCGTGGAGCGAGAGCCGGGCGCGCGCGAACGCGATGGCGGGCACGCTCCGCGGCGCCGCTTCCCGGAACCGCACCGCGCTCCGCGACGGGCTGCTTCTCAAGATCCCGTCGTTCTACGCGGGCAGCAACTAGGGGGCGTCCGCCATGCAGCAGTCCATCGATCCGAACGTTCCCACCCAGATCCCTGACGATCAGCTCCAGGACTTCAAGAGCTTCCTGGACGTCGTGCTCGACACCGTGGTCGGCGGTGCGGCGCCCGACGTGCACACGCTCGGGCTCCAGCTCTGGGGCGGGCTCGCCGCCGTCATGGTCGCCTGGACGGGCCTGAAGATCGCGTTCAGCGGCACGTTCCAGCCGTGGGAGATCATCAAGCTCGTGATCGGGATCGCCATCCCCCGCACGATGCTCCACTACTACATCGTCCCGATCCCCGGGGTCGGGCTCACGTTCCCGGCCACCATCGCGGCCGGAGGCGCCTGGCTCCAGAACCTGTTCCTCTCCGACGTGGTGTCGGCGGGATACGGCGAGATGGCCGCGCTCGTGCAGGCGTACTCGACGCACCTGAGCACAGCCTGGTCGAGCGGGAACGTGCTCTCGATCCTGACATCGGGCGTGACCGTGATCTTTTCCTCGCTGGTCTCGGTCGGGATGGGCGCCTCGCTCGTCGTCTGCCTGCTCGCGCTGTTCTGCATCACCTACGCGCAGGTCATCTGGGCGCAGGTCGCCATCGCCATCGCGATCCTGCTCGGTCCCGTGTTCATCGCGTTCCTGCTCTTCGAGCCGCTCTCGTTCCTGTTCTGGGGATGGTTCCGCACGCTCCTGGTCTACACGCTCTACGGCGTCGTGGCCGGGGCCGTGCTCCGCGTCTTCATGGGCGTCGGGCTCGGCTACATCACGACCTACGCCGACGCCCTCATGGGCACCGGCACCGCCGACGCGGGCGAGCTCTGGCTCTGGGCCGTCGTGCTCATGCCGCTCGTCGTCTCCGGCCTCTGGGCCGGACTCAAGGTCGGCGAACTCGCCTCGATGCTGGTCTCGGGCTCCGGCTCCGCCGGGTCCGGGTTCGTCGCCCTCGTCATGCAGGGTGCCAGCAAGGCCGCCGTCCCCGCCAAGCCCGTCTAAGACATGAGGAGATCCTGCTAATGAAACGAGACAGGAACGCCGGCCGCGAGTACGCCGAGATCTGGGGCGAGGTGGTGCAGGCGAACCGGAAGCTCCGCACCATCCTGATCTTCCTCTCCGCGAGCTGCGTCCTCGGCGTCTTCGTCCTGCTGCGGATCGCGGGCACCGAGCCGCCCAAGCCCATCGTGGTGCGGGTCGACGAGGTCGGACGGGCCGAGGCCCTGGCCTACGAGGCCGCCACCGCCCAGGCCGATCCGCTCGATCCGACCACCAAGTATTTCCTGAACCGGTTCGTCAACGACTTCCACTCGCGCCGCCGCGTGACCGTCCAGGAGTACTGGACCCGGAGCCTCCGGTTCCTGTCGACCGAACTCGCGAACGCCGCGTTCGCCAGCGACGGCGACGAGGTCGCGAGCGTGGCGGCCGGGACGGCCGAGACCGAGCGCCAGGTCGAGCGCGTCGTGCTCCGCATCCACCCCTCGCCCGAGCCACCGCACGGCGCAACCGCGGACTTCGAGGTCGTGCATCTCGCGGTCGGACAGGAGGTCGTTCGCGAGCGCTGGTCCGTCGCGCTCCGGTTCGAGTTCCTCGACTCGATCCCGCCCGAACTGGTCGTCCACAACCCGATGGGCATCCTCATCACCTACCTCCAGGCCGACCGGGCGCTGGTGACGGAGGACTCCAGGTGATCGCGCACCTGAAGGGCCGCGAGCAGGCGCTGGAGGCGCTCGGCTGGAAGGGAAAGAAGGCCGAGTGGATCGCGCTCGTGTGCCTGCACAGCGGCGTGTTCACGCGCGCGCAGGCGACGCGGTTCCTGGACACGCACCACGAACGGGCGCGGCGCCTCGTACTCGCGCTGATCGCCGACGGCCTGGCCGCCGAGGAGACCGTGCCCGGCATCCGGGGGATCGGGCGGGTGTGCCGGATCTACGCGCGGGGCCTCTACCGCGCGCTCGGCGCGGAGCACGTTCGCCACCGCCGCAAGGCGTCCCCCGAGGTGCTCCTGCGCCGCCTGCTTTCGCTCGACTACGTGATCGAGCACACCGACCTGCCGTGGCTGCCGACCGAGCAGGAGAAGGTCGCCGCGTTCGAGGCCCTCGGGATCGAGCGCGATGTGCTGCCCGTCCGGGTCTACCGCGGAGCCGCCGGCACGACCCGGCGCCATTTCCCCGTCAAGCTGCCCGTCGCGCTGGACTCGACGCGTGCCCTGTTCGTCTACGCCGAGCCCGGCCACGACACCGCGACCGCGCTCCGCTCCTGGGGCAAGGCGCACGCCGGACTCTGGCGCGCGCTCCGCAGCCGGGGCGTGTCGCCTGAGATCGTCGCCGTCGCCCGCACCTCGCGCGAACTCGAGCGTGCCCGGCGCGTGACGCGCGGGTGGGCCGAGCCCACCGGCCGCGGCGAGCCCGACTTGGAGATCCGGGAGGAACTCGCCCGGATCGAGCGGGCGATCCTGCAGGGCGCGGTCCACATCCTCGAGGAATTCGGCGGCCTCCAAGCCGCGCTGAAGCGCAGCATCGCGCTCGAAAGCCAAGCGCGCCGGCAGGCCCGGCGCGGATCGATCGACCGCGGCATCGTCTGGCAGACGGTGCGTCTCCAGGGGGCGCGATACCGATGAGCGCCCCGCGACATACGGCCGTTCCTGAACGCGCAAACGACACAGGCGTCCGATGCGCACTTCGGCGCTTTCGCAGTGCGCACCGGGACCGGCGCGCAACCGCTGACGCGGACACGCCTTGCGCCGGGGCGGCCATGCCGGCCCGTGCCGCGCGGGCGGCACAGGCCGTGACGCTAGCGACCCCCCAGTCCGAGGGCCTGGTACGGGTTCGAGGCCGGGTGTGCTTGCGCACCACCCGCCCCCGACCTCCTGGGGTCGCTAGCGTGCCAGCAGTCCCTCCGGGAAGGGTGTCGGACCGATGAGACCGTGGACGCTGGTCCTCATCGGTGTGGCCCTGACGGCGCTCGCCTGGCGCACGTTCGTCGCGCCGTTCCCCGGTCCGGGCGGCAACCCGTACCTCGACCTGATCGCCCATCACGATCCGGGCCTCCACCGGGCGATCCACCTCTGGTATTTCCTCGCGCCCGGCGTCGCCGTGCTGCTCGCCGGTAGCATTGCGCTCTCGGTCGCGAGGGTCTGGCTCCAGCCGCTCGCGAGGCGCAGGAACCGGGGCAGGCTGCCGGAGTGGCCCACGTCGGCGACCGATGATGCGCCCTCGCTCGTGCTCGGCGAACTGCACCATCCGACCGTTCCGCAGGAGAGCGAGCGGCCCTCCTGGCTCGTGATCCCCGAGAAGGGACTCTACACCGGCCTGCTCGTCGTCGGGGCCGTCGGCACGGGCAAGACGACCGCCTGCATGTACCCTTTCGCGCGGCAGCTCCTCTCCTGGCGGGCCGACGACCCCGGCCGCCGCGCGGGCGCGCTCGTGCTCGAAGTCAAGGGTGACTTCTGCCATCAGGTACGCAGCATCCTCGCGGACGCCGAGCGAGAGGACGACTACCTCGAAATCGGACTCGGCGGGTCCTGGCAGTGGAACCCGCTCGACGATCCGCTGCTCGACTCCTACTCAATGGCCTACGGCGTGGCGTCGCTCATCAACCAGCTCTTCGGCAAGTCCCGCGAACCGTTCTGGCAACAGGCGTACACGAACCTCGTCCGGTGGATCGTCGAACTTCACCGGCTCCTGCCGGGGAGCTGGGTAACGCTCCGCGACGTGTACCGCTGCACGGTCGACGCCGAGCTGTTCGCCAAGAAGATCGGCGAGGCGAAGGAGCAGGCCCTGCGGGTGTGCCCCATGCGGGCCGTCATCGCCGCCAAGGATCTCACGGCGCACAAGAAGGCCCTCGGGGACTGGGAGTGGGACGTGGCGCCGGGCACGGGAAACGTGGCATGTCGCCTCGATCCGGAACTCGGAGCGCTGCTCGAAAAGCTGAAGGTCGAGTACCGGGCGGAGCCGGTCTCCGGCGGCGCGGGGCGCGAGTACGCCGAGCAGCTGGACGCCATTGAGCGTTGGTACCTGCACGACTGGATGGCGCTCGACGCCAAGCTCCGCACCTCGATCGTCGAGGGGATCAGCGTGTTCCTCTCGCTCTTCGACCAGCCGGAGGTCGCCGGCGTGTTCTGTCCGCCGCCGCCGGCTGACGATCCCCCGCCCACGCGGGCGGATGACACCGAGGCCGAGGAGGAGGTCCCGGCCGTACAACCCATGCCGGGGCTCCGCCGGAGGCTGCCGCCGCTCAGCGACCTGATCGAGGGCGGCAAGGTGCTGGCGCTCAACATGCCCGCGGGCGCGAACCCGGCCCTGGCCCGCGCCATCGGCGTGCTGCTCAAGAACGCGTGGATGCAGGCGCTGCTGCGGCGGCCCGCAGAGGCCGCGCGCCGTCCCGAACGCTACATGCGGCCCGCCGTGTTCATCTGCGACGAGTACCAGGCGTTTGCCACCGTCGGCCAGGACGATCCTTCGGGCGACGAGAAGGCGTTTGCGCTCACGCGCCAGTGCCGGTGCATCCCGATCGTGGCCACGCAGTCCATCTCCTCGCTCCGCTCCGTTCTCCCGTCGGGCGAGGCGTGGCGCACGCTCGTCCAGACGCTCCGCACCCGGATCTTCCTGTCGCTTTCGGACGAGGCGTCGGCCAAGATCGCGTCCGAGATGTGCGGCTCCGTCATGAAGACGCAGGCCTCCTACACGTTCACCGAGACCACGGGCAGGCCCGAGTTCTCGCTCCTGTCCGGACGCGCCGGAGGGGGCCGCGGCACGATCGGGGCGAGCAAGTCCTTCCGGCAGCAAAGGGAGCCGGTGTTCACCCCGCGCGTGTTCGGGCTGCTCGCCAACTATCAGGCGGTCTGCCTCCCCTACGACGGCGTCAAGTCGCTTCCGGCGACGCGCGTCTACCTCAAGCCCCACTACCTGCCGAGGACCCAAGGCTACTGGCGGCAACGCGAGGAGGGCCGGATATGAAGCGCGCGAGCGGGGTCGGCCACCTCACTCCGTTCCTTCCGGGCCTGGAGGAACTGCTCGGAGACGCGCAGGTCTCGGAGATCATGATCAACGGTCCCGGGAACGTCTGGGTCGAGCGGGCCGGGAAGCTCGAACCTCACGACGCCCCCGCACTCACCGCCGCTTGGCTCCACCGGGCCGCCATCCACATCGCCCGGCCGCTCGGGCTCGATCCCGCCGCGCGGCCGATCCTGGACGCGCGGCTCGAAGACGGCTCGCGGGTCGCCATCTGCACGCCGCCCGCATCTCCCGAGGTCGCGATCACCATCCGCCGGTTCGGCGGCCGTGCGTTCACGGCCGAGGACCTGGTGCGCCTGGGCTCGCTCCCCGAGGACATCCTCGAAGCCGCTCGGAGCACGCTCGCGTCCCGCCAGAACATCCTGGTCTCCGGCGGCACGGGCTCGGGCAAGACCACGCTCCTGAACGCGCTGATCGAACTGCTGCCCCAAGACGAGCGGATCGTCGCCATCGAGGACACGCTCGAACTCAGGATCGACCGGGCGAACTGCCTCCGGTTCGAGGCCGGGGCCACGCTCTCGGAGACGCCCGTCGAGATCCGCGACCTGGTGCGGCACGCGCTGCGCCACCGGCCCGACCACATCGTCGTCGGCGAGGTCCGGGGCGGCGAGGCCGCCGACCTGCTGCAGGCGCTCAACACCGGACACGGCGGGTCGCTCACCACCATCCACGCCAACAACGCGCGCTCCGCGCTCTCGCGGCTCGCGAGCTGCGCCATGCAGGCCGGAGACGCGCTGCCCTGGGAGGTCACCTGCCGGGGCGTCGTCGACGGGATCGCGCTCGTCCTGCACGTGGCCCGCCGCAGCGGCAGACGCTTCGTCGAGGACGCACTCGAGGTATGCGGCTACGACGCGCCCACCGGCCACTGGATCACTGCGCCGTCTGGAGCGCAGCCCGGGACGCAACGGGAAAGCAGAACCCACACCCACCCACCGAAGGAGGTGAAGACATGACCTGGAACGGAGGAACCATCCCCATCGAGACGTTCGAGGACTTCGACCTCGAACTCGCGCGCGACGGCGGCGAGACGCTCGAAGTCCGGGCCTACCTGGCCGAGGAGTACGGCCTTTTCCCCGAGGACGTCGGGACCGAGGACGAGATCGCGGCCGCCTGGAACGACCCGCACGGCGCCGGACAGGAGGACCGTCGATGAAGCACGACGAATACCACCGCAAGTTCGCGGACGCGATCATCGAACAGATCAGGAAGGGCACCGCGCCCTGGCAGAAGCCATGGGCGCCGGGCGAGCGCGTGATGCCCATGAACGTGGACACGGGCCGCTCCTACCGGGGCGGCAACAGCCTGCACCTCGCCTCCGTCCAGCAGGAGCAGGGCTACGGCGACGTGCGCTGGGGCACCTACCGCCAGATCCAGGCACGGGGCGGACAGGTCCGGAAGGGCGAGCGCGGCACGCGCATCCTCTCCTTCCAGGACAAGAAGCGGATCGCCATCACCGACGCGCAGGGGAAGCCGAAGCGGAACGCCGAGGGCAACCGCATCTACCGCTACGAGAAGCTCAAGGCACCGTTCGTGCGCCAGTACACTGTATTTAATGCTGAGCAGGCCGACGGGCTGCCCGAGCGCGCGAACCCGACGCCCGAACCGCTCTGGAAGGCGCATCAGGCGGCCGAGAAGGTCATGGAGGACGCGGGGGTGGCGACACGCCACGTCCAGGGCGACCGCGCCTACTACCACATGAAGCGCGACGAGATCGTGCTGCCCGAACGCGGGCAGTTCCCGTCGGCCAACCACTACTACCAGACGGCGCTCCACGAACTCGGCCACAGCACCGGGCACCCGGAGCGGATGAACCGCGAGACGCTCGTCCAGGGGATCAAGAGCGGGTTCGGGTCGCCCGACTACGCGAAGGAGGAACTCCGGGCCGAGATCAGCGCCATGATGACCGGTGAGCGCGTGGGAGTCGGCCACGACCCGAGCCGTGGCGCCGCCTACGTCCAGGGCTGGGTCAAGGCGCTCGAAGAGGACCCGCGCGAGATCCGGCGCGCCGCCGCCGACGCGCAGAAGATCTCCGACTACGTGCTCGCGCGGCACATCGAGCGCGAGCCCGCGAGGGAGAGTGCGGGCGCCGAGCGCGAACCCATGGCCGCGGCCGCCACCCGCGTGCCCGGACCGCAGGGATTCCAGCGGATACAGGTCCCCGTGCCGAAGGTCCCGGTCCCGCAGCGCAGCGCCGGACCGAGCCGCTGAAGGACCGATGAGAGACAAGGAGACGTTCGGCCGCACGGCCGGACCGGACCCGCGCCCCGCCGCGCCACCCAGCCGCAAACCCAACCGGATGCGGGACGGCCACCGCCGAGAATACGCTGCGGATCGGGAGCGCGGGTCCACCATCTCCTTCCGTGAACGCTGCGCCGGGGCGCTGGCCGACATCGGCGTCCACGGCGCGGTCTCCTACCGCGACCTCGCCGAGGCCCGCTTCGGCGGACACCCCTACACGACCCGAAGAGCCGTCAACGGCTGGATCGACGACGGACTCGTCGCCGAGACCACGGCCACAGGACCGAAAGGCAAGTCCTTCAAGGTCCTGACCCTCACCCCCCTGGGCGTGGCCAAGGCCCGGAAGCACGCCGCCGAGCGGGGCATGGACCCCCGGCAGGAGATCGTCATTCCCCGAATCCGGTCCGCCCAGGCCGCCCACGACACCGCCGTCTACCGCGCCTGCGCCCAGGAACGCGAGCGGCTCCGCCGGCAGGGCGCCAGCGTGCGCCGCGTTCGACTCGATGCCGAACTGAAGGGCAACGTCGCGCGAGCGAGCGAATCGGCGCGGAAGAAGGACGGCAAGCGGGCCGCTGACGCCGAGCGGCACCGCATCGCCCGCGAACTCGGCCTGCCCCTCGACGACGAGGGACGGGTCCTCCATCCGGACGCTCAGATCGAGTACGAGGACGCCGAAGGGCGAACCGGACGGGTCAACATCGAGGTCGCGTCCGGCAATTACAGCCAGGAGACGATCAAGGCGAAGGCCGCTGCCGGGTTCGCGATGCACGCCAGCGGACCGGCCGCCGCGGGCATGCTCCAAAAACTCGGCTTGGGCCGAGGCGACGACGGCGCTTGGACCGGGGGACGCGCCGACCGCGATCCGGCTTCCGTCGAACTCTGACCGTCAGGGAGAAAACCCGCCATGCAACCCTGGAAGATCAGCGCCGGACTGACCGCCGCGCTGGTGGGATCCACGCTCCTCCTCGGCGGATCCCGCCTCGAATACCTCGCGCCCTACTGGCCGCTCATCTTCGCCCGGCACGGCGTCCCGGTCGCGTTGCACGCGGCGTTCGCCGTCTTCACCCTCGCCGCCGCCATCTACGGCGTCGCCCGCGCCACGGGGCTCGCCGATCTCGGCAGCCGCGTCGATCTCGCCGAGCGGTCCGTCCGGCGAGGAGACGGAGACCACGACCTAACCGACGCGCTCCGCAGGGACGCCGAAGGAGACTGGGAGTAACGCGCATGAAGGACCGAACGACCATCGAGGGCCTGCCCGCCAAATGGCGCAGGCAGGCCAAGTCACTCCGCCGCTACGGCGGCGACACCCCGGCTGCCGCGCTCGAACGCTGCGCCGCCGATCTCGAAGCCGCCCTCGTCGAGAGGGACGAGACCACGTTCTCGCTCGTCGAGGCCGCCCGCGAAAGCGGATACTCCGCCGACCACCTCGGACGGCTCGTGCGTGACGGCAAGATCCCCAATGCCGGTCGGCCCGGCGCGCCCAGGATCGCCCTGAAGGACCTGCCCCGGAAGGCATCGGCACCGGCCGAGCCGAGACTGGCGGAGAAGCCGCGGCGTAGCGAACTTTCGAATGCGCAGATCGTGCAGTCCATCATCGAAAAAGGAATCGAATGATGGCACGCACGAAACGTGACCGGCGAAGCTACAGCGCCGGCGAGTGGGGCCGGAACCGGGTGAGGGTCTTCCCTGATCCCCGGACCGGCCTTATGCAGATCGAGTGGCGCGAGGACAGACGCAGGCTCAGCCGGTCGCTGAAGCACCGCGACTGGTCGCGGGCGAAGAAGCAGGCGGATGAGCTCGCCGCCGGATTCAACGGCCCGAAGCCTGGGGACAACCAGGAAGCCGAACCCGAGCCGCTCACCCTGAAGACGCTTTTTGACATCTACGCTGAAGAGGTGACGCCAGCCAAGGCGGGGCGGTCCCGGAGGTACGACCGGGCCGCGATGAAGATGTTCCTCGGGTTTCTCGGCAGGAACAGAAAGCCCGAGACGCTCTCCCAGCGGGACTGGGACCGGTTCATTCACGCCCGGCGGGCGGGGAAGGCCGGACCGAGCGGGAGGCCGGTGTCCGCCCGGACGGTGGAACGGGACCTGAAGTTCCTCCTTGCGGTCCTCAACTGGGCGACCAAGTCCCGAGACGAGGAGGGCAGGCTGCTCCTCGAGTCCAATCCACTGAGGGGCCTCAAGGCGCCGAAAGAGAAGAATCCGACCCGGGTGCTACTCACGCAGGCGGAGTACGAGGCCCTGCTCAAGGTGTCGCCGCGGGTTGATTGGCGGTTCCGTGTGGCACTTGTGATCGCCCATGAAACGGGACACCGCATCGGCGCGATCCGCCAGCTTCGCTGGTCCGACATCGACATGCAGGACAAGATCATCCGGTGGCGGGCCGAGAATGAGAAGACCGGGTACGAGCACCGGACACCGATCACGCCGGACGCTCTCACCGTCCTGGAGGAGGCGCGGATACGGAGCCCCAAAGCCGGGAGCTCTCCCGTGTTGCCCGCGCCGAAGGACCCATCGAGGTGCCTGGACCGGTCGCGTGTGCGCGTCTGGTGGGACAAAGCACAGAGACTCGCGGGACTGGAGCCCAAGCGCGGTCGCGGCTGGCACTCCCTGAGGCGCAAGTTCGCGTCCGACCTCATGAATCAGCCGCTCAAGGTGCTCTGCGAGTTGGGCGGCTGGAAGACGCCCCACACGATCCTTCAGTGCTACCAGCAGGCCGACGAGGACCAGCTCAGGCAGGCGCTGGCGGACCGCCGGAAGCCGGTTTCGCGACCCATTTAGCGAGCATAAATAGCGGGCATCGCACTCCTAGATCCCGTAAGTTCAATGGGCGCTGCAGGATTCGAACCTGCGACCTCCTGCTTGTAAGGCAGGCGCTCTGAACCAACTGAGCTAAGCGCCCCGTTGAACTTACGCGATCCGGGTGGGAGCATGTCCGCTAATCATGCTCGCTAATTGGACTCGTGGCCAGCCCTGCGCGCTCCGCTAGAGCCTGTCTAAGGCGACCCTCGGCGGCCTGCTGGAAGCATCGGAGAACCCGTCTGGACCACTCGCCCGGCCGCCGCAGCGGCGGAGGAGCGGTGTGTCAGGCCCCTAACCCCCCTTCCGTGCGCCCGCGGTGGAGCGGCGCTCGGCGACCGTGACCTTCCACAGTATGCAGCAGGCGGTCGATACCACAGAGATCGAGCTGATCGTCGCCGTCTCAGGTGCCCTCTTGCGCCTTCCTCGCTCCGCGCCGCTCCTCACCGCAAGACAAACGGTAGACTGCGATGAAGACCGCGCTCTCATCGACGTCAGCGGATCGGATAGTACCGATACCCTCGGCCACCGCTCGGGGAGGCTGCTTCGATGCGACCGATCAACCCTGCCCGAACAAGCAGAATCTCGCCGCGAGCCTCCAGTGCGGCAGCCAAGTTCGCGAGCACGTCTTCGCTGCCCACGTTAGAGGCGATGAAGAGGAGCCGGGGACGATGTCTTCTCACCGTCTCCCCCACAGCCTCTCGTTGAAAGCTCACATCGGTGCGCACGATACCGGAGTAGGCCATCCCCGCCGCCTCGGCCCGGCGACGTCGAGTACAACGACGGTGCGGTCCGCAAGTCGGGTCAGCTCGGCCCGGCACATCCAGAAGAGCCTCAATGACGGGGCCTTCGCGAAACAGCACAGCCCGGTGCAAAGGCGTTCGCCAAAGGTCACGCCGGCAACGCCACGGTGGCTTCGGAATCATTGAGGAGGATCGCCCGGCACGGCGATTCGCGCTGTGGTTGGTGGGAGTCATGATTCGGTCAATCCAAGGTCCGGGCGACACGGAATCCAAGGGCGAAGAGCCGGCCCCCGATCCCGAGCGCGCCGCGGCTCGCCGAGCGCAGGACACTGGGCCGGTCGTACCAGGAGCCGCCGCGCACCACACGACGGGAACAGTCGCCGGAACGCCACACGCTCCCGTCGTTCGGGGCTCCACGGTAGCTGTCGTTCCAGCAATCCTGGGTCCACTCGAACACGTTGCCCAACATATCGTAAAGACCAAACGGGTTCGGCTCGAAGAGGCCCACGAGCGCCGTCCGGACGTAGCCGTCCGAACAGGCCACGAACGCCGAAGCATCCCGGTCAGGGTATTCCGGCCGAGCCTCGGCGTCGGCCCCGTTTCCATGGCGACACTGATCCGATTCGCTCTCCCCCCAGTAGCGCGCCGTCGTCGTCCCCGCCCGGGCCGCGTACTCCCACTCCGCCTCCGTAAGCAGCCGGTACCCCTCCCCTGTCTCGCGCGACAACCACCGCACGTACTCCTGCGCGTCCTCCCAGCTCACGTTGATCACCGGACGGCTTCCACGGCCCCAGCCTTCGTCCTCCGGCCGATGTTCGCCACACGCCCCATCGCTCACGCACGCGTCCCACTCTGCAAACGTCACCTGGTACACCCCGATGGCAAATGGCGTACCAATCGTTACGCGGTGCTGCGGTCCCTCGGAGTCCCCTCGCTCTTCCTCCGACTCCGGAGACCCCATGATGAAGGTGCCCGCCGGGACGACGACCATCTCTGGACATGACGGACAGTCGCGAAACACTCGGCCCGCAACCATCGCAGAATCCGAATCAGGGACGGCCTGGGCCAGAAGGGAACCGGCCGGGACGACGATGAAGGCCGCACAGAACGCGACGATGGTCCGAACGAATTCGGTCGGGCCCCGGCCTCGGCCGTTCATGGTACGGAGCGATCCTTCCGGCTGAGGTCGTTACTGGTAGGCGTTTCCTCGCCGCCCGTGGGTCGCTCCACCCGAATCGTATACCGCCCCGTTGTATCCGAGAACAGGCTTGCAGCCAATACCGTGTACCGCCCTGTCGCCGGGACCTCAAACTCCACGCGGGCATTGAGGTCACCCCCTCCGTCGTCGTCGCGTGCGACTTCGGCTCCGTCGTCCCGCAACACGACCAAGTAGGCATCCACGTCTTCTGAGTCCATCGTGATCACGACGCGCTGGCCCACTTCCGCAGAGTAGGTCCACTCGTCGTAGTAGCCGATTCCCCACCCGACACCGTCACCAAGCTGAAGATTCCCCGTGGCCGCGCGCGCCACCACCAACGCGGTAGGTCGAGCCACCAGAAGCCGTGGATAGGCGACGCTTCCGACAATCGCACCGTTGCCTCGGGCAAAATCGACCGGGCGCCGCCCGTTGTCGTCCCTCACCGCTGCGTCGGCGCCTCCGTCCAGGAGGGCCAGAACGACCGAAGGGTCGGCGCTCCATCGGGCCACCAAGTGAAGCGGTGTCCCTCCATCTTCCTCGTCGCTGGCTGGTGCCTCGCCCGCCGCTATGTTGGGATCGGCTCCCGCACCCAGGAGATCGGCAACCACTCCTGAGCTGGCCTGTCGCGCCGCTAGGTGGAGAGCGGTGAGGCCGTCGACGGTCGATGCGTTCGGATTCGCTCCCGCTTCGAGGAGCGCGGCGACGATTCCCGGTCCGGCGAGAGGAACCGCGAAATGCAAGGAGCTCCAGCCATAGCCATCGACCGCGTTCGGATCAGCCCCCTCCGCCAGCAGCGAAGTCAACGTCGCGTCATCGCGCTGGATAGCTGCGAGTTGGAGGGACGCCAGACCCTCGGCAGCACCCGACTGGACGAGTGTTGAGATCACGCTGGGAACAGTCGTGTAGCGCAGTGCGGAGTGAAGTGGGGTTCGTCCGTCGTTGCTCTCGGCCGAGGGATCAGCACCTGCGTCGAGGATTCGTGCGATCACCCGTGCATTCCGATTGCTGGCAGCCGCGTAGTGCAGCGGCGTGTAGCCCTCGTTGTCCAAGGCATTTGGATCGGCACCGGCGGCCAGGAGGTGCGCCGTGACCACCGGGTTGTCGTTCCCCGCTCCACGGTGAAGCGGCGTCCGCCCTCCATCATCCACCCCATGCGGATCCGCGCCAGCTCCGACAAGGAGTTGGACGATCGCCGGGTTGTCGGTTCTGAACGCGGCTTCGTGTAGGATCCACGGTTTCCAGTCATCCAGCAGCCCGTGCTCGTCAAGGCAGCGCCGAAACCACTGGATGTCGTTCCAGTCTTCTGGGTAGGCGCAGTCGTCCTGTGCGGCGGCCGGGGATGCGACCATTGAGATGGCCAGCAGCGCCATCGTGGTCCACGCGCGGAGACATTCAGCTGGTGGCCCGTCGGTGCCTGCCGCCCGTCTGGCCGCGGTCGCAACGCAATCGGGGACGCGCGTCTTCCAGTTGTCGAGGACCTGCATCGTCGAGGGCCTCCTCAGTCTGCGGAGTGCCGAGCACAAGCTGTAGAACCAATAGAGGGACTGCATCTCCGATGAGCAACGTCAGGCGGTGCTCCCCGCCCGGACCCCCCCGAGCAGGCGGTAAGGAGGTAGGGATGCAAGGGTCAATTCATGGTCCGGGCGACACGGAACCCGATGATGAGGCTTCCTGGCCAGGTACGGAAGGCCATTCGCCGAGCGGAGGTCGTCCGGCTCGCTGAGCGCGGGAAGGCGACGCCTTTGGCGGGAATCGCGGCGGCGACGTCGGGCGGGCCGCTGGTGCAGCCGCGGGCCCGCACGGTGTCGTTCTCGCAGGCGCTGATCGCGTTCCGGCACATCAAGGCGTTCATGTTCGGGCCCCCGCCGGCCGGGACTGCAAGCGGTGGCGCGTCTGGGGCTCGCAGAATGTCGCGGAGATCGAGTGCCAGAATACGGGAGCGCGGCTGGCCGGGTAGCCGCGCTCCCCACCCCCCCTCACCTGGCATTACGGCGCGAAGCCCGAGACGGTGCACGAAGCGCACGAACCGCGATGCGACCGAGTGTGCGACGCACCGGAACCACGCGGCCAGCCCCGAGGCGGCCTGCCCTCCGCGGCCAGGTGGACACAGCGGTTGAATCAGTCATGCGGGATGCGGTGAGCAACGGTACACACGCCCGTTGCAAGCGACCGAATGCCCGCCATTTCGTTGCCGTTTCCCAGCTACTTCAGTACCGTGGAATCAGATGGCGTCGCGAGGCAAGAAGCGCAGATCGTGCAGTCCAGATTGAACTTGGACGATTTCTTGCCGCGAATCACCCGGCCCTAGAATCCACTTACAAGCAGGAGGTCGGCGGTTCGAATCCGTCAGCGCCCATGGCCGGGGGTAAAGGTCACCGGAAGGCCACAGTTGCGAGCAGGGGCTCTTGCTAGCAGGACTCCGCAGCACGAACGCGGTTTGTGCGCGAGCAGCGGCGCGAAGTTGCCGCCCGAGGTTCCGCAATCGCTCCGTTCCGTGTATCCTGTCCTGTCGTTCCGTCGGATAGGGCAGTCCGGTGGAGTCGCGTGCAACCACAAACGCAGGAGACGAAATGAACAAGAAGGAAATGGCGGCCGCTCTCGCGCAGCAGGCCAATCTCTCCCAGGCGAAGGCAGCGGATGTGCTCAATTGCATCTTCGACACAAGCGCCGGATCGGGCATTATCGCTGGAGAACTCGATGCGGGTGGCAAGGTGACGGTCCCCGGGTTCGGCAGCTTCGGTGTCAAGTTGCGCGCGGCGCGCACCGGCACCAACCCGGCCACCGGTGAAAAGATCACGATCGCGGCGAAAAACTACGCATATTTCAAGCCCGGCAAGCCGTTGCGGGACCGCATAGCCGGATAACAGGTCGCCGGAAGACAGCTGCACGCAGTACGGAGAGCATTCCGGCGCGCCCGGGCGCGGCTCGACAAGAAGCGCCCGCATCCCCGGCGACCCGTGCCCAGGTGGCCTGACATAGATTAGGCAGGCGTGCCGGATGCTCTCTCCCATCCTCAACTCCCAGGGACCCTGGTCGACCGAATCGTGAACCCCTCCGCCCCCTCGCCGGTCGAGTCCACGGGCGATTCGCGTGCCGGCGACCCGGACGTTAGCGGCCCCCCCCGCTGGGCCAAGGTCATCGACCATTCCCGGTGCATCGGCTGTCATGCCTGCACCACCGCCTGCAAGTCCGAAAACGAAGTCCCGCTGGGCGTCACCCGCACCTACGTCAAGTACGTTGACGCCGGCCAGTTCCCGCGGACCCGGCGGGCATTCCAGGTAACCCGCTGCAACCAGTGCGAGGACGCGCCGTGCGTAACGGCTTGTCCCACGTCCGCCATGTTCCGCCGGTCCGACGGGATCGTGGACTTCGACAAGGAGGCGTGCATCGGCTGCAAGGCCTGCATCGCCGCCTGCCCCTACGACGCCATCTTCATCAACCCTGAAGACCACTCCGCGGAGAAGTGCAACTTCTGCGCGCACCGGCTGGACATGGGTCTCGAGCCGGCGTGCGTGGTCGTGTGTCCCACGGAGGCGATCCTGGTGGGGGATCTCAACGATCCGCTCGCCAAGGTGACCCAGATGGTGCACGAGGACGCCCTCACGGTCCGGCGTCCCGAGAAGGAGACCCGCCCGAAGCTCTTCTACAAGGACGCGCGCCAGGTGACCCTTGACCCCCTGGCGGCGGCACGGCCCGAGGGGGGGCTCTTCATGTGGAGCGAGCAGGGAAGCGGACCCGATCAGGTGACGTCCGGCCACCCGGGATGGGGCAACTCCTCCGCGGGCGCGATCCTGAGCTACGACGTACCCCACAGCGCTCCCTGGGACGCGCGGGTCAGCCTCTACACCTGGACCAAGTCCATCGCGGCCGGGGCGTACCTGGTGCCCCTGCTGCTCATCCTCTTCGGGGCGATGTCGTGGACGGACCCGCTCTGGCTCGTCGGCGCGCCGCTGCTGGCCATGGTCTTTCTGGTGCTGACCACGGGCCTTCTGATCTGGGATCTGGAGCATCCGTGGCGCTTTCACTACATCCTGCTCCGGCCCCAGTGGCGAAGTTGGCTGGTGCGCGGAGGGGTCGTGCTGGCGGGCTTCGGAGCCGTGCTGGCGGTCCATCTGGCGGCCGCCTGGACCGGAGCCTCCGGGGTCGCCCGCACGTTGGCGTTCGCCGGGGGCCCGCTGGCCGCGATGACGGCGGTGTACACGGCCTACCTGTTCGCCCAGGCGAAGGCCCGGGACCTGTGGCAGAACCCGCTGCTTCCGCCGCACTTCCTGGTGCAGGCGCTGCTCGCCGGCGCGGCCGCCCTCTACCCGCTGGCGGAGCCCGGGGCGCGTCCGTTGCTGACGGGCGGCTTCGCGGCCCTCACCGCCGCCCATCTTCTCCTGATTCTGGGCGAGGTCACCATCACGCACGGCACCGCGCACGCGCACCTCGCCGTCCATGAGCTGACCCGGGGGCGCTTCGCCGCCTGGTTCCGGGCCGGCATCCTCCTGAGCGCGGTCGGGCTCGCCGCCCCCTGGATCGGGCTGCCGGCCCTGCTGGCGGGGCTCCTGGGACTGCTCGCCTACGAGCACGCCTACGTGCAGGCGGGGCAGGCCGTCCCCCTGTCGTGAGGATCAGGTCATGAAGAACGGCGGCCGCGAGGAGCTGAAGCGCCTCAATGAGCGGGTGTCCGCCGCTCGCAGGGAGGTGGAGGGCAGGGGCGAGAGCTTCTACCCGGGCCCGAGCCGGGTGCACCTGGCCTCGTTCCCGCCCAAAGAGCGCTGGAACGACTGGGTGGAACTCGACTCGCGTGCGTGGCCCCGGCGGGTCGAGAAGCGCTACATGCTGGTTCCCACCACCTGCTTCAACTGCGAGTCCGCGTGCGGGCTGCTGGCCTATGTGGACCGCGACACGCTCGAGGTGCGCAAGTTCGAGGGCAACCCCGAGCACCCGGGGTCGCGTGGTCGCAACTGCGCCAAGGGGCCGGCGACCGCCAACCAGATCACCGACCCCGACCGCATCCTCTACCCGCTGAAGCGCGCCGGCGAGCGCGGTTCCGGGCAATGGACCCGGGTCGGCTGGGACGAGGCTCTGGACGACATCGCCGGCCGCATTCGCCGGGCGCTCGAGGAAGGGCGGCAGAAGGAGATCATGTATCACGTGGGCCGCCCGGGAGAGGACGGCTTCACCGAGCGCATGCTGGCGGCGTGGGGCGTGGACGGCCACAACTCGCACACCAACATCTGCTCGTCGGGCGCGAGGGCCGGCTACCACCTCTGGATGGGGATGGACCGCCCGAGCCCCGACCACAGCCACGCGCGCGTCATCCTCCTGGTGTCGAGCCACCTGGAGACCGGTCACTACTTCAACCCGCACGCCCAGCGCATCATCGACGCCAAGGCCAACGGGGCGAAGCTCGTCGTCCTCGACACCCGCCTCTCCAACACCGCCACCCATGCCGACCACTGGCTGTCTCCCTATCCGGGCTCGGAGGCGGCCATCTTCCTGTCCATCGCCCGCTGGCTGGTCGCGAACCGGCTCCACAACCGCGACTTCGTGCGTCGCTGGTGGAACTGGCGGGAGTTCATGGCCGAGCAGCACCCCGATCTTCCGCCCGACTTCGAGCGCTTCGAAGAGACGCTGGAGGAGATGTACGCCGAGTACACTTTCGAGTACGCGGCGCGCGAGTCCGGCGTCGATGCGGGCGCCATCGAAGCCGTGGCCCGTCTGGTCGCGAAGTCGGGCACCCGGCTCTCGACCCACAACTGGCGCAGCGCGGCAGCGGGCAACCTCGGCGGCTGGCAGGTGGCGCGCACCCTCTTCCTGCTCAACGCGCTGACGGGAGCGGTCGCGACCGAGGGCGGCACCCATCCCAACTCGTGGAACAAGTTCGTCCCGCGTCCCATCCACCTGCCGCGGCACCCCGATCACTGGAACGAGCTCACCTGGCCCGCCGAGTATCCACTCTCGCTGATGGAGATGTCCTTCCTTCTGCCGCATCTCCAGAAGAGGAGCGGCAACTTCCTCGATGTCTACTTCACCCGCGTGTACAACCCGGTCTGGACCAACCCGGACGGCTTCTCCTGGATCGAGATGCTGACCGATCCGGAGCGGGTCGGCCTGCACGTCGCCCTCACGCCGACTTGGAACGAGACCGCCCATTTCGCCGACTACGTCCTCCCCATGGGCCTCGGCTCCGAGCGCCACGACGTGCACTCCTACGAGCAGTACGCGGGCCAGTGGGTGGGCTTCCGCCAGCCCGTTCTGCGCGCCGCGCGCGAGCGCCTGGGAGAGAGCGTGTCCGATACCCGGGAGGCCAACCCGGGCGAGGTGTGGGAGGAGAACGAGTTCTGGATCGACCTTACCTGGCGCATCGACCCCGACGGCGACCTGGGCATTCGCTCGTTCTTCGAGTCGCGCGCGCGTCCCGGGACGAAGCTCGGCATCGACGAGTACTACGGATGGATGTTCGAGAACTCCGTCCCGGGACTTCCCGACGCTGCCGCCCGGGAGGGCATCACGCCCCTCGAGTACATGCGCCGCTACGGGGCCTTCGAGGTGGCCGCCAGGACGGGCGCGCTCCATGAAGACCCGGTTCCCGACGCCGAACACGAGGATGTCCGTGTCGATGCGGACGGGCGCGCCTTCACCCGCGCCCCGAAGCCCGACTCCCCCAACGTGGTCCCGCTCCCGGTGGTCGACGGCGACGCGGACGGACGCAGGCGGCTCGGGGTGGAGGTGGACGGTCGCATCCTGAGAGGCTTCCCCACGCCCTCGGGCCGGCTGGAGTTCTGGTCGCGCACCCTGGCGGAGTGGGGCTGGCCCGAGCTGGCCACCCCCGGATACACGCGCAGCCACATCCACCGGGAGAACCTGGAAGACGGCCAGATGGTGCTCATCTCGACCTTCCGGGTCCCGATCCAGATCCACACCCGCAGCGCCAACGCCAAGTGGCTCGACGAGATCGCCCACACCAACCCGCTCTGGCTCCACCCGCGCGACGCGCAGGGAATCGGCGTCGGAACCGGCGACCTGGTGCGTGTCGAGACCGAGATCGGCCATTTCGTGGTGCGTGCCTGGGTGACCGAGGGGATTCGCCCCGGCGTGGTCGCCTGCAGCCACCACATGGGCCGCTGGAAGGTCACCGACCACGGCCAGAACCAGGCCATGGCCACCGTGGATCTGGAACGCGGCGAGGAAGACTGGTCGCTCAGGCGCCGCAAGGGAGGAGGGCCGTACAAGTCCGCGGATGCCGACACGAGCCGCATCTGGTGGACCGACGTGGGCGTGCACCAGAACCTGACCTTCCCCGTGCACCCCGACCCGATCTCCGGATCGCACTGCTGGCACCAGGCGGTGCGCGTGAGCGCGGCCGGCCCGGGGGATGCCTACGGCGACATCGTCGTCAACGCCGATCGCTCCGGCCGGGTCTTCCGCACCTGGCTCGGCTACACCCGCCCGGCGGGGCGCGTCTCCCCCGACGGTACCCGGCGCCCCTACTGGCTACTCCGGCCCGTGCGCCCTTCGCGCGAGGCGTACCAGCTGCCCGCGGACGATTCTGCGGGAGGTTAGCAGCTGGTGGAGCTCATCCGCGCGCTGGCGACGCTGGCCGAGCCTCCGCACCCCGCGCACGCCCACATCGCCCGCGCCCTCGACCTTCCGGATCCCCCGCGGCCCGCCGAACACACCGACCTCTTCCTCTTCCAGCTCTATCCCTTCGCCTCCTTCCATGTAGGCGCGGACGGGATGCTGGGGGGTGAGGCGGCCGACCGGGTGGCGGGCTTCTGGCGCGCGCTGGGCAGGGAAGCGCCCGACGAGCCTGACCACCTGAGCGCGCTGCTCGGCCTCTACGCGGGACTTGTGGACGCCGAAGCGCGGGAGTCCGCCGGTGCGGACCGCATCCTGCGCCGCGAGAGCCGCAAGGCCCTCCTCTGGGAACATCTGCTCTCCTGGCTTCTGCCCTACCTGTACGCCGTATCCGAAGTCGCGCCCCCCTTCTACCGGCGATGGGCCGCGCTGCTGCGGAACGCCCTCCTCTCCGAAGCCGCGGAACTGGGAGCCCCGGACCGGCTGCCCCTGCACCTGCGCGAAGCGCCCACACTGGCCGATCCGCGCGCAAGCGGCGGGAGCGTCTTCCTGCGCCAACTGACCGCGCCCGTGCGTACCGGCATGCTCCTGACGCGCGCGGACCTCGTGCGCTGCGCCGGCGAACTGGGGCTTGGCCGACGCGCGGGGGAGCGCCGATTCGTGCTGAAGGCGCTGCTCTCCTCGAGCCCCGAGGGCGCGCTGGACTGGCTCGGCGGGGAGGCCGCGCGCTGGCGCGCCGTGCACGAGCGCTACCGGGACGAGGCCGAAGACGTCTCGCGCTTCTGGGCGTCCAGGGCGGACAGCGCCCACCGCCTCCTCGCCGAGCTGGCGCGTGAAGCCCGGGAGGGCCAATGGCACGCCCCCGGATCTGCCTCCGGAACGAAGCCGCCCACCGGCCAGGCGACGGCGAGGTCCAGGTGAGCCACCCCCCACAACCGAAGCCCCGGGCGCATTCGGGGCGGACGTCCGAGGAGTCCCGCGCCCAGGTTCTGCGGCGCGACCTGATCGCGGGGACCAGCGTCGCCCTCATCCTGATTCCCCAGTCGATGGCGTACGCGGAGCTGGCCGGTATGCCCGCCCACTACGGACTCTACGCCGCCGCCCTCCCGCCCATCGGCGCGGCGCTCTTCGCCTCTTCCCCGTACCTCCACACCGGTCCGGTCGCCCTGAGCGCGCTCCTCACCTTTGGCGCCCTCATCCCCATGGCCGAGCGCGGCAGCGCCGAGTACGTGGGGCTCGCCGCGCTGCTGGCGCTCGTGGTGGGCGCGGCCCGCCTCCTCATCGGCCTGCTGCGCGCGGGCGGCGTCGCCTACCTGATGTCCCAGCCGGTCATCCAGGGATTCACCTCGGCGGCGGCGATCCTCATCGTTCTCTCCCAGGTGCCCACCGCCCTGGGGGTGATCGGGCCGGGGGAGGGGGTGGTGGGCCAGGCGCTGTGGGCGATGACCCACCCCGGCCTCTGGCAGGCCTCGAGCATCGGTTTCGCGGCGATGGCCGTGGTCGTCATCACGGGCGCGCGCCGGATCAACCCCAGCCTGCCCGGCGTGCTCTTCGCGACCGCGCTGGCGCTGATCATCTCGACGACCACCCAGTACGCAGGGTCGGTGCTCGGCGATATCCCGATCCGCGGCATCCCCGGAGCGCAGGGCCTGCCCTGGCTTCAACTGCCGTCGCTGCTCATTCCAGGGCTGGTGATCGCCGTGGTGGGCTTCGCCGAGACCACGTCCATCAGCCAGACCTTCGCGGCCCAGGATCGCACGCCCTGGGATCCGAACCGTGAATTCGTCAGCCAGGGAATGGCCAACGTCATTTCGGGACTCTCCGGCGGATTCCCCGTGGAGGGTTCCTTCAGCCGCTCGAGCCTCAACCGGTCCGCCGGCGCGCGTACGCGCTGGAGCGGGGCGGTGAGCGGGGTGGCGGTGCTGATCTTCCTGCCCTTCGCCTCGGTGCTGGCGCCGCTTCCGCGGCCCGTGCTGGCGGCCATCGTCATCACAGCGGTGGCGACCCTGGTTCGCGTTGGGGACCTGGTCCGCATCTGGAGGTTCTCCCGCCTCCAGGCGATGGTGGGGTGGACGACCTTCGTCCTGACCCTCCTCCTGGTTCCCCGGGTGGAGGAAGCCGTGCTGGTGGGCGTGGTGCTTTCGCTTGCGGTCCATCTCTGGCGCGAGCGCAAGATGAAGCTGTCCCTGTGGACCGCGGACGGCGCGCTCCACCTGGCGCCGCGTGGCGTTCTGTGGTTCGGATCGGCTCCCATTCTGGAGAAGGCGGTCGCGCGCGCCTTCGCCGAGGTGGGCGACCTGCGCGAACTCGTCTTCCACCTGAACGGGGTGGGCCGCCTGGACTTCACCGGCGCCCTCCTCATCGAGCGCATCATCCAGCAGGGGCGCGACGCGGGGGTGGAGACGCGCTTCGACGGAATCCCGCCGCACGCCGAGAAGCTCATGCGGCGCGTCTTCGCCTGGACGCCCCCGAAGTCCGGCCCGCTGATGCTCGCGGACGACTGACGGACGGCGGATCCGCCGTCCCGCCGCCAGCCCTGTGGATGGATTCCCGCGCGGCAAAACTTCCCGCTGCCCCGCGCGTAGGGGCCCCATGCGCCAGGACGGGGCCGGCGGAATAAGCGCGCTGCGCTTGCCGGGCGCCCGGCCATCCCTTACGCAGCTGCCGGTCGCTTCAGAGGCCGACGGCAACAAAATCCACGGAGGACATCGATGACGGGAACAGCGATGCACGCGAGGAAGACGAGCCTCATGTGGACCGGAGGGGCCGTGCTGGCCGTCGTGATCGCCCTGTCGGCGATGGAAGGGACGGCGGTGCAGGCAGCGCCCGAGGAGTACCGGATCGCGGGCGACCATGTCGCCGTGTACAACCTGGCCGGCGCGGTGAACGTCGTCCCGGGAACCGGAAGCGAGGTGGTCGTGACCGTCGAGCCGCGGGGCGCCGACGCGCAGCGCCTGACAGTCGAGTCCGGGCGGATTCGGGGTAGCCAGACCTTGCGTGTCCGATATCCGTCCGACCGGATCGTCTACGGGGACATGGGGGGAAACTCCCGAACAGGCGTCCGGGTCAGGGACGACGGGACCTTCGGCCACGGCTCATTCCTGCGCGGCGACAGGGTCGACATTCGCAGTTCGGGACGCGGACTCGAGGCCTGGGCCGACCTGACCATCGCGGTGCCCCCCGGGCAGCGCTTCTCGCTGTACCTGGGAGCGGGCGCCACGGAGGTCCGCGATGTCGAAGGTGACCTGGTACTCGATACCCAGTCGGGGTCGATCGAGTCGACGGGAACTTCCGGGCCGCTGAGCATAGACACCGGGTCGGGGTCGGTGCGGGTCGCGGGCGCGACCGGGGATCTGGAAGTGGATACCGGGTCGGGAGCGGTCACCGTGGAGGGAGTGACCGGCGAGCGTGTGCTTGTCGACACCGGCTCCGGCAGCGTGGATGCCTCGGGCATCCGGTCGGAATCGGTGGAGGTGGACACCGGGTCGGGTCGCATTACCTTGCTGGCCGTCGAGGCGGCGGACATCATGGTGGACACCGGCAGCGGCCGGGTGGAACTGGATCTCGCCGCCGACGTCGACCGCCTGGTAGTGGACACCGGGTCGGGCGGCGTGACCCTGCGCGTCCCCGGCGACCTGGGCGCGCGCTTCGAGGCGGACACGGGCAGTGGCACGATCGACGTGGAGGTTCCGATCGATGAAAGCACGCGGCGGCGCTCCTACGTGCGCGGCACCATCGGCGACGGTCGGGGCAGCATCCTGGTCGACACGGGTTCGGGGTCCATCCGCGTTCTGGGTCGCTGACATCGCGGCGGGACCCCGGGGGCGGAAGATCGTCCGGGCGCGGGTGTCCGCGTCCCGGGACCCCCGGAGCCGCTGACCGTCGGTGTTCCGCTTCCAGCACCCGGTCCAGGTCCGGTTTCAGGACATCGACGTGGGCGGCCACGCCCATCACTCCAGGGCGCTCTCCTACTTCGAAGAGGCGCGTGCGGCCTACTGGCGGGAGGTTGCCGGACGCCGGACACCGGACGAGGTGGACTACATCCTCGCCGAAGCCCGCATCCGGTATCACGCGCGAGTTCTGTATCCGGACCGCCTCACCGTGGGCATCCGGGTATCCGTCCTCGGCAAGAAGCATTTCGTCATGGAATACGAAGTACGATCGGGGAAGGGACAGCTGCTGGTGTCCGGGAGCACCGTGCAGGTGATGTACGACTATGGCGCCGGAGCCAGCCGGCGGATGTCGCCCGGCCTCGCGGAACGCATTCGGGCCCATGAGGGACCGCTTCCCGCGCGGCGGGGATCCTGACGCGCCCGCCCGGGTTACAGAAAAATTGGACGCCACGCCGGCGGCGCTCCATGGCCAGCCCGGTTCGCTCTTGACGCGTAGCGCGTCGCCGCCCCCTTTGTATGCCGGGGTCGGTTGACCGTATCCCGCGCGTGGGTATAGTTTGCATAGCTTTCCCGGTAACCTTGGCGGAGTTAGGAGCGATGTTCTTAAGGTTGGCATTCCCCCGGCTGGGAATCGCGTTGCTCGCGGCGTTCCTGTTCCTGCCGGCGCTTGCGTCGGCGCAACAGGAAGTCCAGGGGCGCTTCAGGGTCATGATCCCCGACCTCTTCCCGGGGGAGGACTCCGGCCGGGGCTTCGGAGAGGACGTGGCCGAAGAGCTGCGCGACCTCATCAACCAGTTGCCTACCCACGAGCCGGTCGAGCGCAACGATATCCGCGACGCCCTGCGCCAGTTCGACATCGATCGCGATGATATGAACTGCATCCGCGCCCGCCAGCTGGCCACCCAGATCAACGCAGAACTGGTCATGTGCGGGTCGTACACGGAGGGGCAGGACGACTGGTCCCTCACCGCCATCTCGTTCGTGAGCGTCGCGTCCGGGGAGTCGTTCACGGTAGACGACTTCACCGTTCCGGATGATGACGGCGACGAGCTCGCCGCGGAACACATTTTCGACGTATTCGACGGCTACGTGGAACAGTTGCGCTTTGCGGCCATCTGCCAGGAGTATTTCGGAAGCCAGCAGTGGGCCAACGCCCTACAGAACTGCGACCAGGCGATCGAGGGGAACCCCGGTTCCGAAGGGTCGCGCTATGCCCGCGCCAGGGCGGTGATGGAGTTGGGTGATCGCCAGGAGGGCCTGGACGAAATGCTGCGGGTCCTCGACCTCAACCCGTTCAACGAGAACGCGCTCCAATTCGCGGGGATGCTGTCTGCCGAATTCGGCTTGAAAGAGGAGTCCCTGAGACACTACACTGCCTACCTCGAGCTCAACCCGGGAAGCGCCGGCGTGCGCATGCGCGTGGCGTACGATCTTGCGACGGCCGGCAACGCGGAAGGCGCGATGATCCTGATCGAGGAAGGTATCGCGATGGACGAGGCCAACGATGACCTCTGGGAGCAGCTCGGAGGGTTCGCCTTCACCGCGGCCGGTCAGGCGATGGAGGGCCAGAGTGAGCCGAATGCCGAAGTAGAGGGCCTCTATCGCAGGGCCATTGAAGCGTATACGCACGTCTTCGATTCCCGCGGCGCGGAGACCACCCCCGCCCAGCTGATCAACGTCATCAGGGCCTACCAGCAGCTCGAAGATCCTGCCGCCATCGACTTCGCACAGCGCGCGGTGCAGGTCCATCCCGAGGAAGCCGCGCTCTGGTCACAGCTGGCCGACGCCCTGCAGCGCAACGATCGTCTCGACGAAGCGATTGCGGCGCTCGAAAGCGCCAAGGGAGTCGATCCCGACTACCCGAACCTGTCGGCCCGCCAGGGAAGCTGGCTCCTCGAGGCGGGGAATGTCGACGACGCCGTCGGGTTCCTCAGGGAGGCGGTGGACCGGAACGAGCAGTCCCCGGACGTGGTGGCGGGAATTCTGTTTGGCAAGGCGTACAATGACGGGGTTCAGACCAGCGACTGGACCTTCGCCATCTCACTGCTGGAGAGGACCAAGAGCGAGTTCGAGGTCTCGGACAACATGGACTCGCAGCTCAACTTCTGGCACGGGTGGTCGCTCTACAATCACGGCTTGTCGCTCCAGGAGCCCAACACCATCGATTCCGCGCGCCGGTCGCTGCCGGTCTTCCAGCAGGCCCTGCAGCTGTTTGAGCTCGGCCGCGCGTACGCCGGTACCGTGGACTCGATCAACCTGACCGAGATTCTCGGCGCGGCGCAGACCTACGTCGAGATCCAGGACGCCATCATCCGGCGCGGGGGAGGGGAGTAGCGCCCACGCTTCCCCCTCGTAGCCGAAGCGCCGCGGATTCGTCCGCGGCGCTTTTTTTTTGCCCCGCATACGGGGCGGTCTCCTCTGCGCCTTCCGCAGCTGCTTCCGCTGCTGTCCGATTCCGCCCGCCACCCCCTGGGCTTGCGCGCTCCCCATTGCCCTGTCTAGATTCCCACCAGTCTCCACTTCCATCCCCACAGCCCCATTATTTACCACCGATGAGCGGTTTTCTGGGACGCTACGAGAAACGTCTCGACGACAAGGGTCGTCTGAGCCTGCCGGTTCCGCTGCGGCGTGCCGCGGGGGACGGACCTCTCGTGCTGCTCCAGTATCAGGATACCGCGCTGACCCTGTTTCCCCAGGCGGCGTGGGAGAAGATCCAGGACCGCCTCATCGATTATCGGCGCTCGGATCCCACCGCGGACGCGTACGTGCGCCGCATCACCTCGTTCGCGGTGCCCGTCACGCCCGACAAGCTGGGCCGGTTTCTGATTCCCGGGTGGCTGCAGGAGGCGGCGTCACTGAATGCCGAGGTGCTCGTGGTGGGCTCGCTGGACCGGATCGAAATCTGGAACCCCAGGCTCTTCGAGTCCCACATGAAGGACGGCGTGCCGGACGCCTCCGAGTTCATGCACAAGATCTTCGGATGAGCGGCGAATGCGGAGGAGAACGGACGATGATGCGGTCGGGCAGGACTACCACACGCCGGTGCTGGTGCGGGAAGTGCTCGCGCTTCTCGAGCCCGAGCGTGGCGGGCTTTTCGTGGACGGCACCGTGGGAGGCGGAGGGCACGCGCGCGCGATGCTGGAGCGGGCTTCCGGGCTCCACCTGGTCGCAGTGGACCGCGATCCCGGCGCACTCGCGGAAGCCGAGCGGACGCTCGCAACCTTCGGCGGCCGGGTACGCTTCCTTCTCTCCGACTTCCGGGACGCTGCGCGAGCCCCGGAGCTTGAGGCGGGCGTCGTGAGCGGGGTGCTGCTGGATCTGGGGCTGAGTTCACGCCAGCTGGATCGCGCCCGGCGCGGCTTCACGTTCCGCCGGGGCGTCCCGCTGGACATGCGCATGGACGGAACCGATGCGCGTACCCCGAGCGCGGCCGACGTGCTCAACACCTACGACGACAGGCGGCTGACCCGGGTCTTTCTCGAGCTGGGCGAACACCGTGGCGCGCGCAGGCTGGCGCGCGAGATCGTCCGGCGGCGGCGGAAGAGGCCGTTTGCGGTCAGCGACGACCTGGTCGCGGCGCTCCGCGTCACCATGCGAAGATCGCCGGCGCCGCGCGACAAGGCGCGCGTCTTCCAAGCGCTGCGCATGGAGGTGAACGACGAACTGGGCGCGCTCCGCGAAGGCCTCGACAGCCTGCGCGACGCCCTCGCGGCGGGAGGAAGGATGGCGGTGATCTCCTATCACTCGATCGAGGATCGCGAAGTCAAGCACCGGTTTCGGGATTGGAGCCGCGACTGCACCTGTCCCCCCGCCCTGCCGGTATGCATCTGCGGCGGACGGGCCGAGGGCGAGACGCTGGTGCGGCGTCCGGTGCGACCCGCTCCCGAGGAGATCGCGGCGAATCCCCGTGCCCGGAGTGCGCGCCTGCGCGCGTGGAGGAAGGCATCGTGAGAAGGATGAGCGACTCGAAGCGCGTCGCGATCGCGGTCGGAGCCCTGCTGGCTTCGCTCAGCGTGGTCACATGGCGCCAGATGCGAGCCCTGGAGGTGCTGGAGGAACTGCATGACCTGGGTCAGGAAATCGAGGTGGTGTCGGCGGTGAGGAAGGATCTGCAGGGGGAGATCCAGTATCTGGAGAGCCGCGGCCGCGTGGTCCCGGAAGCGCGCGAGCTTCTGGGCATGCACAATCCGGCTACCGATGAAATCGTGTACCTGTCGGGGGTGAATCCATGAGGCTTGTGTCAAGATCGCACTGGCCCCGCCGGCTCATCCTGATGGTCTGGCTGGCTGCGGCCGGAACCGTCGTCGGGCGGTCGGCCGTGCTGCAGGTGAACAACACCGAATGGCGAAAGCGGTCCGCCGAACAGCACCAGATGTCGCGCCCGGTGCCATCGGTTCGCGGTTCCATCCTGGACCGGGACGGCGTCCTGCTGGCCCAGAGCCGGGAAGTGGTGGAAGTGGGTCTGGCGCCGCGCGAACTGAGGCGCGACGAGGACGGTTTCGCGGCCGAGGCGGCGGCCGCACTCCAGTCCGTGCTGGGCCTGTCGCCCTCCGAGGCACGGCGGCGCACGAGCTCCGACGCCACCTGGGTCGTCGTTCCGGGTCGCTATCCGACCACCGTGCGCGCCGGACTGGAGGACATCCGGGGCGTATACATGGGGCGCGAGTACGAGCGCTTTCGGCCGCACGGGGACCTGGTGGCGGGTGTGTTGGGCGCCATCCTGGAGGAGAGGGGCGCGGGGGGCATAGAGGAGTCCTACGACCCGGTCCTTACCGGCCAGCCCGGTGAGGAGATGACGCTTCGGGACGCGCGCGGCGTGGAACTCCCCGGTCGCGCCGTGCCGGTGAGGCCGCCCGTGCCGGGTGGAAACGTCTCGCTCACCATCGACGTGGACCTTCAGGAAATCGCGCGCGAGGAGCTCCAGGAAGCCATCGAGACCACGGGGGCCAGGGGCGGGGACATCCTGGTCACGGATCCGGCCACCGGCGAGATCCTCGCGGTGGTGTCGATCCGTGACGGCGACGCGGCCGGTCTCGCGGCGATCAACACCGCCAACGAACCCGGGTCGACCCTCAAGCCGTTCACGGTCTCGGCGATTCTGTCGAATGAGGTGGGCACGCTGGGGGACCTGGTCGACATCGGCGACGGCAGCTGGCGCGTGGCCGGGCGCACCCTCAACGACGTGCATCCCAAGGCGAGCATACTGACCCTCGCGGACGCGCTGCGGGTATCGTCCAACGTGGGCGTCGGCAAGATGGCCGAGCGGCTGTCCCACCGCCAGCAGTACGAAATGTTGCGCGACTTCGGGTTCGGCATGCCCACCGGATTGCCGATTCCCGGGGAGACCTCGGGCGTCCTGCGCAAACCGGAGGACTGGTCCGGGCAGTCACCCGCTTCCCTGGCGATCGGATATGAAATCTCGGTGAGTCCGCTGCAGCTCGCGATGGCCTATGGCGCGCTGGCCAACGGTGGCCGCCTGATGGCACCCAGGCTGGTCCGCGAAGTGCGGGCAATCGACGGATCGCTCATCGAGCGCCCCGAACCGCGCCTGATTCGCCAGGTGATCGACGGTCAGGTGGCGCGGGACGTCAGCCGGGTGCTGGTCGAGGTGACCGAATCGGGGACCGGGACGCGTGCGCGTCTTACCTCCTTCGCGGTGGCGGGCAAGAGCGGCACCAGTCGCGCCTACCGTGCGGATGGCGGCTATGCCGAGGGCGAGTATTTCGCCACCTTCGTCGGCTTTTTCCCGGCGGAAGATCCGCAGTTGCTCGCGTATGTGAAGCTCAACGACCCCAAGGGCGTCTACTACGGCGGCGCGACCGCCGCCCCCGTCATCCGCGCCACCATGGAAGCCATCCTGGCCGCCCAGCAGCCACCGGTGGACCGGCGGGTGCTCGCCCACGCCGCGCGCCGCCCCGCCCCCCAGAACTCCGTAATCCGCTTCGCGGCGGCCGAGACTCCGGAGTCCGCGGGCTGGGTGAGCGCGGAGGGGACCGAGGTGGTGGTTCCGGAGATCCGCGGCCTGTCCGCGCGCACCGCCGTGCGCCGCCTGCACACGGCCGGGCTGCGCGTGGTCTGGGACTCTCCCGGGCCGGTGCTCGGCACCTGGCCCGCCGCGGGCACGATGCTCATGCAGGGCGATACCGTCCTGATCGATGTCGGGAGCCCCGAACGTGGACAGAGCCCGTAGCGTTGCACTCGCCCGCGTCGTCGAGCGGCTGACGGCCGCCGGCGCGCTCGCTCCCGGGGCGGATGTCCCGGGGGAAGTCGGGCTGCGGGGGGTGAGCCACGATTCACGAAGGATCGACGAGGGCGACCTGTTCGTTGCGTGGCGGGGTGCCGAGCACGATGGTCACGACTTCGTCGGGGAGGCGGTGAAGCGGGGGGCGGTGGCGGCGCTGGTGGAGACACCCCTTCCCGACGTGGCCGTGCCGCAGGTGGTCGTGCTCGACGGCCGCCTGGCGGGGGCGCTGGCCGCCGACGAGTTCTTCGGCAATCCGTCCCGGGACATCTTCGTCTACGCGGTTACCGGCACCAACGGCAAGACCACGACCACGCTGCTCGCCCGCCATCTGCTCGAGGTCGGCGGGCCGTCCGCCGCGATCGGCACGCTGGGGCTCGTGGACGCCGACGGGGAAGTGCGTCCACGCACGGAAGGCCTCACGACGCCGGGACCCGTCCAGCTTTCGGCGTGGATTCGCTCCCTCGCGGATGCGGGGGTGCGCCATCTGGGGCTGGAGGCGTCCTCCCACGCGCTCGACCAGCGTCGTCTCGACGGGATTCGCCTCGACGCCGTCGCGTACACCAACCTGTCCCGCGACCACCTCGACTACCACCCCGACATGGATGGCTATCGGGCCGCCAAGGCGCGCGCGGTCGAGCTGGTTGTCCCTGAAGGCACCGTGGTCGTGAACGCGGACGAGCCCGCCTGGGTTCGACTCGACAGCGGCTCGCGGCACCGTCTCTCCTACGGCGTGGACGCGGACGCCGCGCTGACCGCCACCTCGCTCGAACTCGGGCCGGCGGGCACCCGCTTCGAGCTGTCCTTCGAGGGGTCCGCGCTGCCCGTCTCGATGCCCCTGCTGGGACGCTTCAACGTCGAGAACGCCCTGGCGGCGGCGGGCATCGCGCTCGCAGCCGGTCGCCGCGTGGACGAGGTCGTGGACGGACTCGGGAGGGCCCCCGCGGTCCCCGGGCGCATGGAACTCGTCACCAGCCGCCCCTGTCCGGTCGTCATTGACTACGCCCATACCCCGGACGCGCTGGCCTGCCTGCTGGACACCCTGCGGCGCCTGACCGCGGGCCGCCTGATCGTCCTCTTCGGGGCCGGCGGCGATCGCGATGCCGCCAAGCGCCCCCTGATGGGCCGGGCGGTGGCGGCGAGGGCCGATGTCGCCATCGTCACCTCGGACAACCCGCGCACCGAGGATCCCGACGCGATCATAGACCAGGTGGCCGCGGGGATGGGCGGGGCGGGGTACGAGCGCGTGACGGACCGCCGCACCGCCATCGGGCGGGCGCTCGAGACCGCCGCGCCCGGGGACCTGGTGGTCCTCGCGGGGAAGGGGCACGAGACCTCCCAGGTCATCGGCCGCGAAAGGCTGCCCTTCGACGAGCGCGAAATCGTGCTCGCTCACCCCGCCGCCGGGGGGAGGGCCGCATGAGCGCGTTCGGCTGGACGCACCGGCGCGTGCAGGAGGCGCTAGCACTGCGGGATGTCCCGGCATTCGCCGGCACCACCTTTACGGGCGTTTCCACCGACACGCGCACCCTGGCCGGGGGTGAGCTCTTCGTTGCCATCGCGGGGGACACCTTCGACGGGCACGACTTCGTTCACGACGCGGTGGCGGCGGGGGCGGCGGGGGTGGTGGCCTCGCGGGCGGTCGCCCTGGAAGCCTCCCTGCCGGTGTATCGAGTGCCGGACACCCTGGTTGCGCTCGGTCAGCTGGCTCGCCATCGGCGCCGCCGCCACACGGCCCAGGTTGTGGCCATCACCGGATCCTCCGGGAAGACGACGACCAAGGAGTTCCTCCGGGGCGCTCTCCAGCGCAGCTACCGGGTGCACGCCAACCCCGGCAACCTGAACAACCGCATCGGGCTTCCCCTGACTCTTCTGGAAGCCCCGGATGCCGCCGAAGTGCTGGTGCTGGAGATGGGCACCAACGAGCCGGGTGAAATCGAGATCCTCACCGCCATCGCGGAGCCCGACATCGCGGCGGTGACGACCGTCTCCGACGCACATCTGGAAAAGCTGGGTTCTTTGAAGGGGGTATTTCGCGAGAAGCTGGCGCTGGTCGCCGGGTTGTACGGACGCGGTGCGGTAGTGGTGGGCGACCAGCCGCCAGCCCTCTCGGAACAGGCACGCGAACTCCACCCCAACGTGCGGGTCGCCGGCTGGTCCGCTTCAGCGGACGCCGACCTGAGACCCCAAAACCGTCAGCCGGACCCCCAGGGACGCTACTTCTTCGACTGGCGCAACCAGCGCGTCCACCTCCAGGTGCCGGGACTGCACGCCGTCTACGACGCCCTCATCGCGCTCGCCATCTCCGACCTCCTGCAGACGCCCCATGGGCCGGCCGTGCGCGGGCTCGAGCAGTACAGGCCGCAGGGCATGCGGGGTGAGCAGCTGCACGCGGGTGACCTCACCCTGCTTCTCGACTGCTACAACGCGAACCCGCAGAGCGTCCGCGCCGCCCTCGACCTGCTTTCGCTGATTCCGTCCGCGGGCCGCCGGGTCGCGGTGTTGGGGAGCATGCTCGAGCTGGGCGACCACAGCGAAGCGCTGCACGACCAGCTCCTGCGCGAGACCCTGTCGCGGGCGGTGGACGTGGTGCTGGCGCTGGGCGAATTCGCCGCCGCCGCCGAACGTCTGCGCGGGACGGGACGCGAGGGCCGGGACACGGCGCTTCTCGCCAGCACCGATGCGGCGGAGGGATATGCGCTGCTGCGCGAGCACCTCGAGGGCAACGAGCTGATCCTGCTCAAGGGCTCCCGCGGCGTCGCGCTGGAGCGTCTGGTCCCGCTCATCGAAGCCGACTTCGGGCCGGCCGTTCGCAACGGGACGGGGTGAGCCATGCTGTATCATCTCCTGCCCCGGTTCACCGACGTGCACATCGGCTTCAACCTGTTCACGTACATCACGTTCCGCACCGCCGGGGCGATGGTGACCGCGCTGGTGCTCACCTTCCTGCTGGGTCCGGCGATGATCCGCTGGCTTACCCGGCTGCGCCTGGGGCAGGTCGTGCGCCACACGGGCCCGCAAACCCACCTGAAGAAGGCCGGCACCCCGACCATGGGCGGGACGCTGATCATCGCCGCCGCGACCGTCTCCACCCTGCTCTGGGCCGAGCTCACCAACGTCGCCATCCTCGTCGTTCTCGCGACCTTCCTCTGGACCGGCGCCATCGGCTTCCTCGACGACTACCTGAAGGTCGTCAGGAAAACGAGCGCGGGGCTGGCGGCGCGCTACAAGATGATTGGGCAGTGGGCGTTCGGTCTGGCGCTCGGACTGTTCCTTCTGCTCTACCCGGTGTGGCCCGTCCCCGCGACCTGGACGGGAGTCCCGTTCTTCGCCGAGGTGGTGGCGGTGTTCTTCCCGCCGGTCTACGTGCTGTTCGTGGCCACCGTGGTCTCCGGCACCTCGAACGCGGTGAACCTGACGGACGGGCTCGACGGCCTGGCCGCGGGGCTGTGCGGGATCGCGGCCGCCACCTTCGGCATCTTCGCCTACCTCATCGGTCGCGTGGACACGTCCGCCTACCTCGGCGTCCTCTACCTGCCGGGGGTGGGAGAGCTGACGGTGTTCGCCGGCGCCCTGGCCGGGGCGGCGATCGGATTCCTCTGGTTCAACGCCCATCCCGCACAGGTGATCATGGGCGACACCGGTGCCCTGTCGCTGGGCGGTGCCATCGGCGTGATGGCAATCCTCCTGAAGTCGGAGTTCCTGCTGGTCATCGTGGGCGGCGTCTTCGTTGCGGAGGCGCTCTCGGTAATCGTTCAGGTCGGATACTTCAAGTTCACCGCCCGGCGCTACGGCGAGGGGCGGAGAGTTTTCCTGATGGCCCCAATCCATCACCACTTCGAGAAGCGCGGATGGCCGGAGAGCCAGGTCGTCACGCGCTTCTGGATCATCGGGGTGCTCTGTGCGATGGTCGCCCTGAGCACCCTGAAGATCCGGTAGACTACGATGGCTTCTTCGCAGATTACGTATTTTACGTATTTTACGTATTCCGGGACGGCGGAATCTCATGGCGGCACTGAGCGGACAGCGCATCGCGATCGTCGGCCTCGGGGCGAGCGGCCGGGCCGCCGCCCGGCTTGCGCTCCGGCATGGCGCCGAGGTGCATGTCTCGGACGACGCCGACACGCCTTCGCTGCGGGCTCGTGCCCGGGAGCTGCAGGCCATGGGCGCGCGGGTCCGGCTGGGCGGTCACCATGCGGACCGGATCGCGGCCTCTCGACTGGTCGTGGCCAGCCCGGGGATCCCGCCCGAGGCGCCGGTGCTTTTCGCTCTCGGCAGGGCGGGGGAAGGGTGG
Organism: Longimicrobiales bacterium; assembly: GCA_965208255.1. Classification (GTDB taxonomy): domain Bacteria; phylum Gemmatimonadota; class Gemmatimonadetes; order Longimicrobiales; family Gaopeijiaceae; genus BD2-11. Next base: position 3,017,920 of record OZ242324.1, on the reverse strand, counting down.
ATTTCCGAGCCGGAGTTCGCGTTTCGCTTCTTCCGCAGTTCGCTGATCGCCGTGACCGGCACCAACGGCAAGACCACCACCTCGGCGCTGGCGGCCCGCATGCTTGAGGCGGCGGGGGTGTCGGTCGGGCTGGGGGGCAACATCGGCGCTGGTCTGGGTCCGCCCGCCTCGGAGCTGGCGCTGCGCACCCCGGCTCCGGAATGGCTGGTGGTCGAAATGAGTTCGTACCAGCTGGGCGCCGTTTCCCGTTTCCGCCCCGACATCGGCGTGGTCACCAACCTGGCGCCCGACCACCTCGACCGCTATCCGGGCCGGGACGCCTACTACGCCGACAAGGCCAGGCTCTTCGCCAACGCGCGCCGGGACAGCCGCTGGGTGCTCGGGAGCGGAGTGCCGGCCGCGCTGCCCCTGGACGATGGTGTGCCGGGCACCCGCTACCTCTTCGAGGCCGACGAGGCCGCGCGGGAGCGGTCCGGCGGCGGCGATGGCACGCGGGCCGCGTACACGCGCGACGGCTGGCTGATGTTCGCGTCCGACGGCGGGGAACGGGTGATGCCGGTCGCGGATGTGTCCCTGGCCGGCCGCGCCGGGCTCGCCAACACCATGGCCGCCGGGCTCGCGGCCCGTCTCGCAGGCGCGGGGACGGAAGCGATCGCCGCGGCCGCCCGGGCCTTTCCGCCGCTGCCCCACCGCCTGGAGCCGGTGGCCGAGCGGGACGGCATTCTCTGGGTGAACGACTCGAAGGCGACCAACGTGGCCGCCGCGGCGGGCGCCATCCGTACCTTCGACCGGCCGATCGTGCTGCTGGCCGGCGGCCAGGACAAGGGAGAGGACCTCGCTCCGCTCGCGGACGCCATCCGCGGCCGGGTCCGCTGGGTGATCGTTTACGGCGAGGCGCGCTTCCGTCTCCGGAAGGCGCTGGGACGGGCCGCGTCCGTGGTCCGCGTCGACGCGGGCTTCGATGCGGCGGTACACGCGGCTGCGCGGCATGCACGGACCGGCGACGTCCTCCTGCTTTCGCCGGCCTGCGCGAGCTTCGATCTGTTCTCCGACTACGAGGCGCGCGGCCACCGGTTCGCCGCGCTCGCGAGAGGGGAGGCCTGAATGTCCGCGACAGCCACCCACCGCGCTCCCCTGCTCTCCGCGAGCGATGCCGCGCTGCCGGACGGCCCCGGGCTCGCGCGCGGTTGGGAGGGCGCGGCCCTCATGACGCTGACGCTGCTCCTGCTCTCGTTCGGTCTGGTCACCCTCTACAGCGCGAGCTCCTTCCTGGCGCAGCGCCAGGGGCTTCCCGACTACCATTTCGTTGTCCGTCAGGCCGTGGGCGCCGGCGCCGGGCTGGTCTTCCTGCTGGTCTTCGCCCGGATCCCCTACAGCAGGTGGCAGTCGCTGGCGTGGCCGATGATGCTGGTGGCCTGGCTGCTGCTGGTCTTCATCATCCTTCCGGGCACCGAAACGTTCGCCCCGGAGCGCAACGGGGCCCGCCGCTGGCTGCAGGTGGGTCCGGCGAGCTTCCAGCCCTCCGAGGCCGCCAAGCTGGCGATCCTGGTGTGGACGGCGGTCCTCGCGGTAAAGAAAAAGGACCGGTTCCGGAGCCTGACGCGCGGTCTGGGTCCCTTCCTCCTGGTCTGGGCCGCCATGCTGGTGCCCGTGCTGCTCGAGCCCGACTTCTCCACAGCGGTTCTGATCGGGATGCTGGGCTGCATCATCGTCTTCTCGGCGGGCGCGCGCCCGGGGCATTTCGTCTTCCTCGGCCTGCTCACGATGCCGGTCGTGCTGCACCAGTTCGGGACCGACTTCCGCGCGATGCGTCTCGGTGCCTTCCTGGACCCGGAAGCGCACACCTCCGGGGCCGGCTACCAGGTGCACCAGTCGCTGATCGCGGTTGGTTCGGGCGGGATCGGCGGGGTCGGTTTCGGAGAGGGACAGCAGAAATACGGATTCCTGCCGGAGGCGCACAACGACTTCATCTTCGCCCTGATCGGAGAGGAATGGGGATTGATCGGCGTGGCCCTGCTGGTGTGCGCCTATGTCGCCCTGATCCTGATCGGGTTCCGCATCGCCCGTCGCGCGGCCGACCTCCTGGGAGAGCTGCTGGCGATCGGTTGCACCAGCCTCATCGCCCTGCACGCATTCCTCCACATGGGCGTCAACCTGAGCCTGCTGCCGGCGACCGGGCTCCCGCTTCCGCTGATTTCGGACGGGCGCTCCAACCTGGTGGTCACCCTGGCCGCGATCGGCATCCTGCTGTCCGTGGCCCGGGGCATTCCCGACAATCCGAGGCCGAGTCATGGCTAGGCGCGACCAGAGCGTGGTCGTCTTTTCCGGTGGTGGAACCGGGGGACACTTCTACCCCGCGCTCGCGCTCGCACGCGAACTCGCGTCGCTCAGGCCCGATGTCCGACCCTTCTTCGTCGGCTCGCGCCGCGGCGTGGAAGCGCGCGTGCTGCCGGACTGCGGCCTCGATTATGCGCTGGTGGAGGTGGCGGGACTCGACCGCCGACACCTTTGGAATAACGCCGCTGTGATGCAGTCGCTGCTCGGCAGTGTCCTCGAGGTCGTCGAGACTTTCCGGCGATTGCGCCCCGAGCTGGTGGTCGTCACCGGCGGGTATGCATGCGCACCCTCGGGGCTGGTGGCCGTCTGCATGGGGATTCCCCTGGTGCTGCAGGAGCAGAACAGCCTGCCGGGCATCACGACGCGGATGCTCAGCTGCCATGCGGCCCGCATCCACCTCGCCTATCCCGAGGCGAAGGACGCGATTTCGCGCCGGGTGCGCGGGAGAGTGGTGGTGAGCGGAAACCCGGTGCGGCCCCCGGAGGAAATCACCCGCGGAGAGGCGCGCCGCCGCTTCGGCCTGTCGACGACGGGGCGGGTCGCCCTCGTGGTGGGCGGCAGCCAGGGCTCCGCCGTGCTCAACCGCCTGACCGCGACGGGCGTCGGGGAGGCCGTGCGTGGCGCGCTGCAACGCCCCGAGGGGTTTCAGCTGCTCTGGGCCAGCGGCCCGGCACATTTTTCCCGGGTGTCGCAGGAGCTGGCCCGGGTCGGGTCGCCGGACTGGGTGCAACTGGTGCCCTACATCCACGACATGCCGGGCGCGCTCGCCGCGGCGGACCTGGCGGTGAGCCGGGCGGGGGCGATGGCCACCTCGGAGTTTCTCGTCCACGGGCTGCCGGCGATCCTGCTTCCCCTGCCCACCGCCGCCGAGAACCACCAGGCCCGCAACGCGACGGCGCTCGCCGAGGCGGGCGTGGCGCTGCACCTCCCGGAGACCGAAACGGATGCGCCCACGCTCTGGGCCACCATGGTGGATCTCGCGGGCGACGACCGCCGCGTCGCCTCGATGGCGCGGGCCGCCCGCGAGCGCGCCCGGCCCGACGCGGCCGCCAACATCGCCGCCGCGCTCAACGAGCTGCTCCCGCGCGGGCCTCGATCGATGAGCCATTCCGGGGAGGCCGCATGAGCGCCCGGAGCCTGCGCGACCACGCGCGCGAGGGGACGGTGCACTTCATGGGCATCGGCGGCGCGGGCATGTGCGCCCTGGCCGAGCTCTTCCACCGCTCCGGCTACCGGGTGAGCGGCTGCGATCTGCGGCGCGACCTGAGCGCGCGGTCGCTCGAGGCGCTGGGCATTCCCGTCACCACCGGCCACGCCCCGGCGCACCTGGACGGCGTCTCCGCGGTCGTGGTCTCCTCCGCCATCAGCCCGGCCAACCCGGAGGTGCGCGCGGCGCGCGAGCGGGGCATCCCGGTGGTCAAGCGGGCGGAGGCACTCGGGCAGTGGGTCAACCCCGGCACGGTCGTGGCGGTGGCCGGAACCCACGGCAAGACGACCACCACCGCGCTCGCCGCAGAGATCCTGGCGGCGGCCGACCGCGACCCCACCGCGCTGGTCGGGGGACGGGTCGCGGGGTGGGAGGGCAACCTTCGCTACGGCCGCGGCGACCTGTACGTGGTCGAAGCCGATGAGTACGACCGCTCCTTCCACCACATCGCGCCCCGGACGGCGGTGGTCACGAACCTGGAGGCCGATCACCTCGACACCTACGGCAACCTCACGCATCTGCGCGAAGCGTTCCGCAGCTTCGTGGGCGCCGTCCCCGCCGACGGGACGGTGTGCGCGTGCGCCGACGACCCGGGCGCCGCGAAGCTGCTTGCCGGCCTCGACGCCCGTACCTGCACCTACGGCTTCAGCGCGGGCGCCGAGCTGCGCGCGACGCGGGTGCGCACCAGCTCGGGCGGGACCGGGGCGCGCATCTTCGAGCGCGGGCGGGATCGGGGCGAGCTGTCGATCCGACTCCCCGGCGCACACAACCTGCTCAATGCTCTGGGGGCCGCCGCGGCCGCGCGCCGGATGGGGGTCGAATGGAGCGACATCCGGCGGTCGCTCGCAGGCTTCACCGGAGTGCGCCGTCGCTTCGAGCGGCTCGGACGCGAGCGCGGGGTGACCGTGGTGGACGACTACGCGCACCATCCGACGGAGATCGCCGCGGCGCTTGCGGCCGCGCGCGGCAGCTTTCCCGAGGCTCGCCTGGTTGCCGTATTCCAGCCTCATCTGTTTTCGCGCACGCGGGATTTCGCGAGCCAGCTCGGAGCGGCGCTCGCCGCGGCGGACCAGATCTGGGTTGCGGATGTCTACCCCGCGCGCGAGGCGCCCATTCCGGGCGTCACGGGAGAGCTCGTACGCGCGGCAGCGATCGCCGCCGGCGCACGAGACGCGCGCTACCACGCCGAACTGGCGACACTCCCCGCCACTCTGGCAGACACCCTGCGCGCCGGAGACGTATGCCTGACCCTGGGCGCCGGATCCGTCGAATCCACGGGTCCCGCGCTGCTTCGCCGCCTGGGAGGACACAATGCGTAAGTTGTTTGCGTTGACCGTTCCGCTCATGCTCGCGGGGGCCACGCTGGCTTCCCTGGGCGACGGTCCCGACCTTCTCGCGCGTTTTGCGAGATTTCGCGTAGCCGCCGTCGAGGTGCGGGGGGCCCGCTACCTCGATTCCGAGGAAATCCGCCGGTGGATTCCGGTATACCAGGACGAGCGCGGGGGCGCGCGCTCTCTGGAAGGGCGTCTGCGCACCCACCGGCTGATTGAAGAGGCCACGGTTCGAACCCTGCCGGGAGACACCGTGGAGATCGTCATCCAGGAGCGCCGGCCGGTCGCCCTGGTGGCGACCCCGGCCCTGAATCCCGTCGATCCCGGGGGGGAGTACCTACCCATTGATCCCGCCCTGCATCGACTCGACCTGCCCATCCTTCGTCCCATGGAGCCGCAGACCGGCACGCTGACGGTCACGGAACACCAGCAGATCCAGGCCATGGCCGGGGAGGTGCATCGGCTGGGCGAGCTGCATCCCGACTTCGCGCGGTCCGTCTCGGAAATCGCCTGGACCGCGCAGGGTACTCTGACGGCTCGTCTCTCGGAGACCGAGGCCGTTCTGCATTTCGAACCTCCGCTGAGCGTGCGGCGTCTGCGCGAGGGGCTTGCGGCTCTGGCGGATGCTCTTTCGCGAGCCCCGGACCGAACGGCGACCGTGGCCGACCTCCGCTTCCGCGATCAAGTGGTCGTGCGGCGCACCCCTCCGGGCGGGCCGCGCGCCGGGAGGCGATGAAGATGCCTTCCCATCTGATCGCGGGACTGGATATCGGCGCTTCGCGCACCACCGCTCTCATCGCGGAGGTGAGGGGCCAGTATCCCGCGCACTGGATCGAGGTCCTGGGTCTCGGACAGATTCACACCAACGGCATGCACCGGGATGTCGTGCAGGATGTCGAGGAGATGACAGAGCGCGTCGCCAAGGCAGTGCGCGAAGCCGAACTCATGGCGGGCTGCACGGTCTCCAACGTCTATGTCGGCATCAGCGGCGACCAGGTCCGGACCTTCCCCTCTCACGGCGTGGTCGCCATCGATTCCAGCGAGGTGTCGGCCGACGACATGGCAAGGCTGCACGTGGTGGCGCGCGCCGTCGCGCTGCCCCACGACCGCGAGCTTCTGCACACGGTCCCCCAGAACTACACGGTCGACAGTACGTCGGGAATCCTCCATCCGGTGGGCATGCCGGGCACGCGCCTGGAGTCGGAGGTCTACCTGGTAACGGGGGCCTCGGCGATCGCCAACAACATCCGCAGCGCCGTATCCCGGGCCGGCTACCGGGTCGAGAAGCTCATCCTGGAGCCCCTGGCCGCTGCCCGCGCCGTGCTGCGGGAGGACGAGAGGGAGATCGGGGTCGCGGTGCTGGATCTGGGCGGAGCCAACAGCCAGATGGCCATCTTCGTCGATGGCAGGCCGTACTACACCGACTTGCTGCCGACCGGCGGGGTCGCGCTGACCTGGGATCTGGTGCAGCACCTGCACGTCCAGTACGAGGCGGCTCGCCGGGTGCTGGAGAGCCACGGATGCGCCTTGGCCGAGCTCGTGGACTCCAGGGACATGATCGAAATCCCCGGGCCCACCCCGTCGAGACCTCGCCGCATCGGTCGCGCCGCAGTCGCGGACGCTCTCGAGAACCGACTCACGGCAATCGTCGCCTGGTGTCAGCGGGAACTGAATGCACGGGAACTGATCGCTCCGCTGGGGACGGGCATCGTCCTGACCGGTGGAGTCGCCGCTCTGGACGGGATCGGCGAGTTGGTGCAGAGAATGCTGGGGACCCCGGTTCGCGTCGGCACGCCCGGCGCGGGCGTCAGCGGGCTGGCCGACTCGATGAACCGCTCCCGCCTCTCCACGGTCGTCGGCGTGGCTCAGTACGGGGCGGACCGGTTTGCCAAGACGGGACAGGGGGCTCTCGCCCATACCCCGGGAGTGGTCGGAAGGGTTGGAACCTGGCTCAAGGAGTTTTTCTGAGCGAGGAGCGGGAAGGGAAAGAGACATCCATCCAGCAAGGAAGAAAAAGATGACGATCTTCGACTATGACGAAAGCGCGGCTCCCAGCGCCTGCATGAAGGTGATCGGCTGCGGTGGCGCCGGCGGCAACGCCGTCAACCGGATGGTCGACGAAAACCTCCAGGGGGTGGAGCTCATCGCCGCGAACACGGATGCCCAGGCACTGGGTCAGTCCAGGGCGTCGATCTGCATCCAGCTCGGGAAGAAGCTGACACGCGGCCTCGGGGCGGGCGCCCGCCCCGAGATCGGTCGCCAGGCGATCCACGAGAACGCCGACGAGGTGACAAAGGCGATTCAGGGGGCCGACCTGGTCTTCATCACCGCCGGGATGGGAGGCGGAACCGGGACGGGAGCCGCTCCCATCATCGGCCGCTTCGCCAGGGAGATGGGTGCCCTCACCATCGGCATCGTCACCCGGCCCTTCTCGTTCGAGGGCAGGAAGCGTCTCGGGCAGGCGGAGCAGGGCCTCGAGGAGCTGCGCAAGGCGGTGGACACCGTCATCGTCGTCCCCAACGACCGCATCATGACCGTGGTCGGCAAGGGAACCAGCTTCCAGGACGCCCTCAAGAAGGCCGACGAGATTCTCCTGCACGCCACCCAGGGCATCAGCGACCTCATCCGGGTCGCGGGAGAAGTCAACGTCGACTTCGCCGACGTTCGCACGGTGATGGCCTGCGGTGGCGGCGCCCTCATGGGGTCCGGGGTGGGACAGGGTGAACACAGGGCTGAGGAGGCCGCCCGCAAGGCCATCTCCTCCCCGCTGCTGGGCGATGTATCGCTCAAGGGCGCCCATGGAGTCCTGATCAACATCACGGGGGGAATGGACCTCGCCATTGACGACGTGACCAGGATCTCTAGTATCATTCAGGAAGAGGCCGGCGACGAGGCCGAAATCATCTTCGGCGCGGTCCACGATCCCCAGCTCGACGAGAGCGTGAGGGTCACGGTCATCGCCACGGGGTTCGGCAACGGGTCCGAAAAACCCCGTGCAATGCGATCAGAGATGAGGAGCAACGGTGCTCCGTCGGGATTGGATGGGCGGCGGTCGCCCATGCCGTCCCCACGCCCGACCAGGGCGGCCGCCCTGCAATCGGCGGCGGCCGCAGGCAGAAGTTCAGCGAGCATGAACAAGAACTCCAGTGCCCCAATGCCGGTGCAGCCGCGCAAGCGGCAGCGCGTGGTCGTCCGCGGCCCGGTCGATGTCCTGGACCTGCCGACCTTCGTGACGCTCACACGGTGAGGTCGTGGAAGGAGCCGGTGGTCGCGGGTTTCGCCAAGCATCGGAAGGACATGGTGACGCGCACCCTGGACGCTGGCGCGGGATGATGTGCGCGGCGGGGGATCGCAGGATCCAGGTGTTGGCGGCCATCGTGTTCGGCTCCCTGGGGCTGGGCACGATCGCGTGGCTCGCTGGCGGCGCGTCCGCCACGTACGACGCCGGCACCATGGCCACAGTGACCGCCGCCCCTCCGATGGAGGCCGAACACGTCAGTCTGCGACGTGGCCAGACACTGGGCGCGCTGCTCCTCGACGCTTCCCTTGCGGCGGACGAACGGGTCGGCCTGCTCGCAGCCTTCGGGGAGCGAGCCAATCCTCGCCGGCTCGTTGCGGGCACCCCGGTGACCTACTGGAGAAACCGCCGCGACGGCGCGTTGACCACGGTGGAGGTGGGGCTCAGCCCGGATTCGACGATGCATCTGGAGCGGGGCGGGGAGGGCTGGACATCGCGGATGATGCGCACTCCGGTGCAGATCGACACCGTCTTCATCGAGGGAGCCATCCGCTCGAGTCTGTGGATGGCCGTGATGGGGAGCCCGTCGCTGCAGTTCATGCCCGCGGGCGACCGTGCCAGGCTCATGGACGGCCTCGACCGGATCTTTCAGTGGGAAGTCGACTTCCACCGGCAGGTACAGCCGGGCGATTCGTATCGTGTCGTTTTCGAGCGCGCCGTCCGTCCCGACGGCTCCATGAGGGGAAATGGCCGCATCGTGGCGGCGCAGTTCGTCAACCGGGAGACGCCGTTCAGGGCCTTCTGGTTCGATGCCTCGGGGGATGGCGAGGGGGCCTACTACGACCCTGAGGGCAGGTCGGTGCAGCGGCAGTTTCTCCTGAAGCCGCTGGAATACAGCCGCATCTCCTCGCGCGTGCAGAGCGCCCGCTTCCACCCCGTATTGCGGACCTGGCGCGCGCACAACGGCGTCGACTACGCCGCCAACACCGGCGTTCCGGTCATGGCGACGGCCGACGGGGTGGTCACACACAGCGGTTGGAGCGGCAGTTACGGCAACATGGTGGAGATCCGGCACAGCAACGGCTTCGTGACGCGCTACGCCCACCTGAGCGGCTTCGGCTCCGGCGTGTCCGCGGGAACGCGCGTGAGGCAGGGTCAGACGGTCGGGTTTGTAGGCATGACGGGACTTGCGACCGGGCCCCATCTGCACTACGAGCTGCGCCGCAACACCCGCGTCGAGGATCCTCTGGACATCCGCATCCCTCCCGGGGAGCCGATATCGGAAGCGATGTGGTCCGCGTGGGAGGAGCGGCTCGCCGAAGGACGCGCGCTTCTCGCCAGCCCCGCGTTCGTGCCCCGCCAGAGCTTGCCGGGCACTTCCGTGGTCGCTGAGGCAGCCGAGGGCGGGGTCGAGCCCCAGGACGAACAATGACCCCGTCCGGCGCTGACGCCGGGTCAAAAGAGTGAGCCTGTTTGCCTGGATCGCCCTGCTTCTGTTGCTGGCGGCGGCAGGTGGCTTCGCCTTCTGGGTCTACCATCGCCGGGAACTGCCGGTGGCGGGCCGGCGTCTGCTGGCCCTGGGAAGGGCACTGGCCATCTCCCTGGTGTTGCTGCTCATCTGGAATCCCCGCCTGCCGGCGGGCGCGGGTGACGGTCTCGGCGATGGCGCCATCGTGCTGCTGGACGGCTCCCTCAGCATGGCGGCGGCCCCCCCCGGCGCGGAAACGGCATGGTCGGACGCGGTTCGCGAAGCGAGGCGCGTCGCGGGGGGCGGACGGATCCTGGTCTTCGGCAATGCCGTGACGGCGAGCACCGCCGACCAGCTGGAGGCGAGTGCGCCCGCGGCCACCTCCTCCCGCCTCCTCCCGGCCCTGCGCGCGGCAGCCGAATCGGGCGCCAGCGCAGTCACCGTGGTGAGCGACGGGCGCCTGACCGATGCCGACTTCGGCAGCCTGCCGGCGGTGCCCGGATTGGAGGCGCACCTGCAAGTGGTGGGCGCGGGAGTGACGAATGCAGGGATCGCGGACTTTATCGCGCCCGCGCGCGCCGAGGGGGGGAGCCCCTTCGCCGCCGAGGTAGCGGTGTTCGGCGAGGCTGCCCCCGGGGCCACCGCCCGGATCGACGTGCGGGAGGAGGATCGGTTGGTCGCCTCGGTCCCAGTGGAGATTCCGCCGGCCGGCCAGGTCGCGCGCACGCCGGTCGACCTCCCCGCCCCCGCTACCGGGGAACTGGTGCGCTACACGGCCGCGTTGGTGCTCGACGGCGACGGTTTTCCCGACGACGACCAGCGCGTGCGCTATGTGCGCGTGGCGCCCCCGCAGGCCGGGCTGATCCTGCTCTCCCTGCGCCCGGACTGGGAGCCCCGCTACCTGCTCCCGGTGCTGGAGGACGTGACCGGGCTGCCGGCGCGCGGCTACCTGCGCGTCGCCGGGTCGCGGTATCTGCCGCTGGGGCGCGGCGACACGGTCGCGGAGGAAGTCACCGAGGGCGAACTGCGTGGCCTCCTCGGCGATGCCGACATCGTGGTGCTGCACGGCGTGGACGCGACCACTCCCGACTGGGTGCGCGACGCCGCACGGAACGCGCCGCGTCTGTTGATCTTCCCGGCCGACCGGGCGGGCGCGTCGCTGGGTGGGGTGGCGGTGGCGGGCATTGTCGAGGGCGAGTGGTACGTCGCCACCGACCTCCCCGCCTCCCCGCTGGCGGGAGAGTTCGTCGACCTCGACCTGGGCGCCCTGCCGCCCCTCACCGCCCTGCACCCCGCCACGAGCCCGACCGGATCGGCCGCGCTGCAGGTGCGGCTCGCCGGGCGCGGCACCGGAGAGGCCGCCCTCGTCCTGATCGCCGAGCAGGGCAGACGCATGGGGGTCGGCCTGGCCGAGGGCTACTGGCGCTGGGCCGCGCGAGACGGGACGCCGCGCCGCGCCTACCGGTCCCTCTGGGCCGGCATGGCGAACTGGCTGTTCGCCGGCGAGCGGCTTGCGACCGCCGGTCCACCGGGTCCCGCCGAGCGGGTGGTCGCGCGCGGCAGCCCTGTCGGCTGGCAGGCTCCCGGACTGGCCGGGCAGGACCTCGCCCTACGCCTCGTCCGCGACGGCGCAACAGTCTTCGAGTCCACGGTGACGGTCGATTCCACCGAGGCTTTCAGCACCGCGCCGCTGGACCCCGGCGCATATGACTTCGTCCTCTCTCCGGACGCGGAAAGCGAGGAGACGAGCGGACGTTTCGACGTCGAGCACTACACCGGCGACCTCCGCCTTCCGCCCGTCGCCGACGCCGCGAGCGGTGAGGCCGTCGAGGCCAGCGCGCGCGCGGGCAACGGCAGTCCGCTGCGCACCCATCCGGCGCCGTTCGTTCTCGTCCTGGCGGTGCTGTGCGGAGAGTGGATCGGTCGCCGGCGCCGGGGGCTCCGGTAGCCCCCGTGACGCCCCTGGGCCGGCTGACCCGCGAAGGGACCGGAAAGCGCCGATCGCTGTGGCGGAGGGTCGTGGGCTTCGCCCTCCCCGACCTCCGCGCGACCGCCCGCGGCCTGGACCCGGAGACGCTGGAGGACCTCGAGGACCGCCTGCTCGCCGCCGACTTCGGAGTCGACGCCACCCTGCGCCTGGTGGACCGCGTCGAAGTCCTCCAGCGGCGCGGGCGGATCCGCGGCCCGGAGGGGTTGCGCGCCGCCCTGCGCGACGAAGTGGCGAGCATCCTCGCTCCGCGGGCTTCCCGCAACGCGGCCCCGGCGGGTTCCACGACGTCCTCCGTTTCTCTCCACGAGCCCGCGCAGGGGATGGCGGTCTACCTCATGGTGGGCGTCAACGGGGTGGGGAAGACCACCTCCGCCGGAAAGCTGGCGCACATCCTGGCCACCCGGGGCAGGAGCGTGCTGCTCGCCGCGGCCGACACCTACCGGGCGGGCGCCATCTCCCAGCTGCGCATCTGGGCGGACCGGACCGGCGCCGACTTTGTGGCCGGACAGCCCGGCGGAGACCCCGCCGCGGTCGCCTTCGATGCCATCGACGCGGCGCGGGCGCGGGACGTGGACGTCGTGATCGTCGACACCGCCGGCCGCCTCCACACGCGGACCGGGCTGATGGACGAGCTCGCCAAGGTGCGGCGGGTCATCGCCCGCAGGCTTCCGGGCGCGCCGCACGAGACCCTCATCGTCCTCGACGCCACCGTGGGACAGAACGCGCTCGCCCAGGCGCGGGCCTTCCGGGATGCGGCGAACCCGAGCGGGATCCTGCTCGCCAAGATGGATTCCAGCGCCCGCGGCGGCATCGTCGTCGCCCTCCGGCAGGAATTCGGGCTGCCGGTCAAGCTGGTCGGGGTGGGCGAAGGCCCCGGAGACCTCGAGCCCTTCGACGCGAACGCGTTTCTGGAGGGCGTCTTCGGACCTCCCGCATGACCTTCTCCAGGCTCGACTCGCCGGTCCAGTTTCTCAAAGGCGTCGGTCCCAGGCGCGCGGAGAACCTCGCCGGGCTGGGCATCCGCAAGACGCGCGACCTGCTCTACCATGTGCCCCGCCGCTACGAGGATGCCTCCACCGTTCAGCCCGTGTCCGGACTCGAGGTGGGAGATTCCGCCGTCGTCGTGGGGCGGGTGCGCAGCTCCGGGGTCATCCCCACGCGCAAGGGCCTGCGCATCTTCCAGGCCGTCATCGAGGACGGGACCGGCCACATGACCTGCGCCTGGCCCGGGCAGCCCTGGCTCGACCGCAAGATCCACAAGGGAGACCTGCTGCTCGCGTCCGGAACCGTGCGCTTCTTCCACGGCCGCCAGATCCAGCCCCGCGAGTTCGCCATTCTGGAATCCGGACGCGACCGCGGCGGTGCCACCGAAGGGGACGATGCCGGAGCCCGCGGCACCATCTTCGTCGTCTATCCGGCGTCCGATGCCGTGCCCCAGTGGGTTCTGCGCCAACTGCTGGAGCGCAACCTGCCGGTGCTCCTGCGGCAGGTCGAGGAAGAGGAGTATCTGTCCCCGGAAGAGCGCCGCGAGATCGGCGTGCCCGGGCTGGCCGAGGCGCTCTCCAGGCTGCATGCTCCGACCAGCCTCGGCGCGGCGGAAAAGGGCCGGAGACGCCTCGCCTGGGACGAGCTCTACTTCCTGCAGCTCATGCACGCCCACGCCCGCTACCGGAGCACCACCGCCGTCAACGGCATCCGGTTTCGCCGCACCAACCGGCTCATCCGGCCCCTGCACGCCTCGCTGGAGTTTCACCTGACCGAGGCCCAGGCCCGTGTGCTGCGCGAGATCTCCGCGGACATGACCGCGGACCGGCGCATGAACCGCATGCTTCAAGGGGATGTCGGGGCGGGGAAGACCATCGTCGCCGTCTTCGCCATGCTGCTCGCGGCGGAGGGGGGGCACCAGGCCGCCCTGCTCGCGCCCACCGAGCTGCTCGCCGAACAGCATGGCCGCAGCCTGGAACGCCTGCTCCGGCCGCTCGGCGTCGAGCCCCTGCTGCTCACCGGGCGCACGGGGGCCGCCGAGCGCGCCCGCGTGCTCGGCGCCCTCGCCGATGGCAGCGGCCTCGTGGTGACCGGCACCCACGCCCTCATTCAGGAGACAGTGGAGTTCGCGCGCCTGGGGTTGGTGGTGGTGGACGAGCAGCATCGCTTCGGGGTGCGCCAGCGCATGGTCCTGAGCCAGCGCGACCCGATGCCGGACACCCTGATCATGTCCGCGACCCCCATCCCGCGCTCCCTGGCGCTCGCCCTCTACGGCGACCTCGACCTCAGCGTGCTGGACGAGCTGCCCCCGGGACGCAAGCCGGTGGAGACGCGCTGGCTGCGGCCCTCCCGCCGTGGCGAGGCGTACCGGCTGGTCCGGGATGAGCTCGGACAGGGGCGCCAGGTCTACATCGTCTATCCCCTGGTGGGTGAATCCGACAAGCTGGAACTGCGCTCGGCCACCGAGGAATGGGAACGCCTGCGCGCGGAGGAGTTCCCGGACTTCCGGGTCGGCCTCCTGCACGGGCAGCTTCCCGGCGACGAGAAGGACGCGGTGATGCGCGCCTTCCTGGCCGGCGACCTGGACGTGCTGGTGGCCACCTCGGTCGTGGAGGTCGGCATCGACGTGCCCAACGCCACCGTGATGCTCATCGAGCACGGCGAGCGCTTTGGCCTCTCCCAGCTGCACCAGCTGCGCGGGAGGGTCGGGCGCGGTGCGGACCGGAGCTACTGCGTCGCCATCGCCGATGCGGAGGAGGCCGCCGCCGAACGCCTGAAGGTGTTCCGCAGCACGCACGACGGGTTCGCCATCGCGCGCGCCGACCTGGCGATGCGCGGCGAGGGAGACTTCTTCGGCTCCCAGCAGCACGGGCGGCCCGCCCTCCGTTTCGCCGACCTCGCCCTCGACCAGGACCTCATGCGCGTCGCCCGCGAGCACGCCCGCGCGACCATCGATCGCGACCCCGACCTGCTCGCCCCCGGGAACGCGATGCGGCGCCATCTGCTGACCAGCCGATTCGGCGACCGCCTGCAGCTTCGTTCCGTGGGCTAGCATACGACCAGGTGATCCAGCCAGGTCCCGACCGCGCCGGGCCACGACACCGGTGCAGTGCGTGGCGAGCACCGGATGCAACAGGCCCCGCACGGGTTGGACTTGACGCCCGGACCATGACAGACTAGCTACCGACGCCCCGCGCCCGGGGACCGTCGATCTCGAGCAGATTTCCACCTCAGGAGACCGCCATGGCTTCCCCCGAAACCGTCGTACGCGAACTCGGCGCCAGCGTCGGCCGAAGCGTCACGATACGCGGCTGGGTGGAGCACGTGCGCGTCCACGGCCGCGTGGCCTTCGTGGTGGTGCGCGACGGCACCGGCCTGGTGCAGGGCGTCCTGCTGCGCAAGCAGCTCTCCCCCGAGGCCTGGGAGCTCGGCTGCGCCCTCCCGCAGGAATCCTGCGTGGCCGTCACCGGCGCGGTGCAGGAGGACGCACGCTCGCCGGGAGGCTACGAGCTCCTGGTGGAGGACGTCCGGCTGCTGGGCGCATCCGTGGACTTCCCCATCCAGCCCAAGGAGCACGGCGTCGAGTTCCTGCTCGACTACCGGCACCTGTGGCTGCGCTCCTCCGCCCAGCGCGCCGGCCTGCGCATCCGCTCCGAGGTCGAGAAGGGCATCCACGACTTCCTGCACGAGCGCGATTTCGTCCGCATCGACACGCCCATCCTCACCGGCGCGATCGGCGAATCCGCGGGCACCCTTTTCGAGACCGAGTACTTCGGCGAGCGCGCCTTCCTGGCACAGACCGGACAGCTCTACGTGGAGGCGGCGTGTCCCGCCTTCCGCAAGGTGTACTGCTTCGGTCCCACCTTCCGCGCCGAGAAGTCCAAGACCCGTCGCCATCTGACCGAGTTCTGGATGCTCGAGCCCGAGGTCGCCTTCGCCGACTCCGACGACAACATGCGCCTCCAGGAGGAGCTGGTGACGTACCTGGTCGGGCGTACGCTGGAGCGCTGCGACCGCGAGCTGGAGGTGCTCGGCCGCGACCTCTCGGCCCTCGAGCGCATTCAGGCGCCCTTCCCGCGGGTCAGCTATACGGAGGCCGTGGAGATCGTGCGCGCGGCCGGCAGCGACACCCAATGGGGCGCGGACCTGGGCGGCGCCGACGAGACCCGCATCGCGGAGCACTTCGACCGTCCGGTCTTCGTCTACAACTATCCCAAGGGGGCGAAGGCCTTCTACATGAAGGAGAACCCGGACGACCCCCGGACCGTGCTGTGCAACGATCTCATCGCCCCCGAGGGCTACGGCGAGATCATCGGCGGGAGCCAGCGCGAAGACGATCTCGACAGGCTGACGGCGCGCATCGACGAGGAAAAGCTGCCCGCGGAAGCCTACGGCTGGTACCTGGACCTGCGCCGCTACGGCACCTTCCCGCACTCCGGGTTCGGCCTCGGCATCGAGCGTTTCACGGCGTGGATGACCGGACGCCCGCACATCCGCGAGCTCATCCCCTTCCCTCGGCTGATGAATCGCCTGACGCCCTGACCCGCGCCTCCGCCTTCACCGCGTCCCAGAGCGCGTCCAGTTCTTCAAGCGACATCTCCGCGACCCGCCTGCCGTCGGCCCGGGCGAGCTCCTCCACGCGCCGGAACCGGGCTTCCACCTTGCGGTTGGTGCGGGCGAGCGCGTTGCTCGCATGCACGCCGGCGAGGCGCGCGAGGTTCACCGCCGTGAACAGGAGATCGCCGGCCTCGTCCATCACCTCCCCGGGATCTCCCCGTTCGAGCGCCACGCGCAACTCTTCGAGTTCCTCCACGACCTTCATGCGAGCTCCCTCGGCGTCTTCCCAGTCGAAGCCCACCCCGCTCAGCTTCTCCTGCATGCGATGCGCGCGCAGCAGGGGATCGAGCCCGGAGGGCAGGCCCGAAAGGACGCTCTCCTCGTTCGAGAGCTCCCGCGCCTTCAGCGCCTCCCAGTCCTCCCGCTCCCCTTCGCCGAAGAGATGTGGATGACGGCGCCTCATCTTCCTCTCCAGCCGGTCCACCACCGAGTCCCGGTCGAAGGCGCGCGCCTCCTCGGCCAGCACCACCTGAAAGGCCACGTTGAGCAGCAGATCGCCGAGCTCCCCCTCGAGCTCCCCGGCATCCTCCGAGCGAATCGCGTCCACCACTTCCCGGCTTTCCTCGATCAGGTAGGGGATGAGCGATTCGGGGGTCTGGGCCCGGTCCCAGGGACAGTGGGCGCGCAGGAACTCCACGATGGCGAGCGAGCGGTCGAGAGCCCCTTCCGAAGGGGCGATTCCGTCGGATGCCGGGGGTTCGGATGACTGCTCGATGATCTTGTCGCCTGCTGCCACGATATGGTCCTGGTGTCGTGCGGGGAGGCCATCGGGATGGCGGCGCGCGAGGCCCGGATCCCCGGAGCTCCGCCGCCCGCCGCCGGAGAACCCGGGCCATGCCGCCGGAGGGTAGTATTCCGGACCCTCGGGGAGAAGTCCAGACGCCTGCACGCGGCCGCGTGTCGATTGTTGCCCCTCGGCCCCGGCGCAGGCACCTTTCGCCCGATCATCGGGACCTCGCGGTCCCGACGAGCCCGCCAGCCGCAACCGGTCTCGCGGCTGCCGGGTGCGGCCGTGCCCGATGGTCGAACCGCTTCCGCATGTCGTCTCCAGGGATCGCCGCACGATGGCATTGGCTGACCGCCCCTCTTCATCTTCCACCGAAATGCCTCCGGACCCCCGGTCGCGGGCCTGGGTGGAGGTCGACGGCGCGGCGTTGCGCGCCAACCTGGCTTTCGTCCGGAAAGCTGCCGGAGACTCCGCCGCCGTCGTCCCGATGGTGAAGGCGAACGCATACGGCCTGGGCGTGCGCGGCACCGTGGCCGCCCTCGAGCCCGAGGAGCCGGACGGCTACGGGGTGGCGACGGTGGAGGAGGGGCTGGAATTGAGGTCGCTCGGCGTCGAGGGTCCGGTGCTGGTGATGACCCCGCCCCCGGCCTCCTCCCTCGCGGCAGCCGTGGAAGGCGACCTGACTGCGTGTGTGTCCGACCTGAACAGCCTGCGCACCCTGGCCGCGGCAGCCACCCGCCGGGGGCGCCGCGCCACCTTCCACGTCGAGGTCGACACGGGGATGGGAAGGGCCGGCCTCCACTGGCGGACGGCGGGGGCATGGGGGAGGGAAGTGCACTCGCTCGCCCGCCCCCCGCTCCGCTGGGGCGGCTGCTACACCCACTTCCACTCGGCCGACGAGGCCGCGGGCACCATCGACCGGCAGTGGGCGCGCCTGCAGGAAGCCGTCGGCCACCTGTCCCCGCCTGCGGGCGCGTGGGTCCACGCGTGCAACTCCGCCGCGGTCCTGCGCCGGCCGCGATACGCCGCCAGCGCGGTCCGCCCGGGCCTTTTCCTGTTCGGCGGAGCGTCGGCCCCCGACCTCCCCCGGCCCGCCCCGGTGGCGGCGGTGCGCGCCCGCATCACCCTGGTGCGCGAGGTCCCGGCGGGCAGCTCCGTGGGCTACGGCGCCACCCACGTCGCGCCTGGGCCCGAGCGGTGGGCCACCGTGGCGATCGGATACGGCGACGGCCTGCCGCGCGCGCTCGGCAACCGCGGCCACGCGCTGGTGCGCGGCAGGCGCGTCCCGCTGGTCGGAAGGACCTCCATGGACGTGACGGTGGTAGAGATCTCGCGTGTCCCGGACGCGCGCCCTGGCGATATTGTTACATTTATCGGTTCCGACCGGGATGAAGAGATCACGGTCGAGGAGGTGGCGGACCAGGCCGGCACCATCAACTACGAGATACTGACCGGACTGACCCGCCGACTTCCGCGGATCTGGCAAGCATGACCGACGCCTTCGAGCGACTTCTGAAATCTGCACGCGCGGCGCGCACGAGCGCGTACGCGCCCTACTCCGGTTTCCGGGTGGGCGCCGCGCTCGAGACGGCCGACGGCGCCGTGTTCTCGGGATGCAATGTGGAGAACGCCTCCTACGGGCTCGCCCTGTGCGCCGAGCGCTCGGCGCTGGCCGCCGCGGTGGCGGTCGGTCACCGGTCGTTCACCCGCATCGCCGTGAGCACCTCGGCCGGGCCGCCCGCCGCCCCGTGCGGCCTCTGCCGGCAAGCCCTGGCGGAATTCGCGCCCGCGCTCCCCGTGCGCTCCGAGTCACCCGAGGGGACGGCGAACTGGAGCCTGGCGACGCTACTGCCCGAGCCGTTCCGCCTGGAAGACGTGCACGACGGACGTGTGCGAGATGCCGCTCCGCTGATTGCGACCTCCCCCACCCCCGAACGAGCATCGTGAAGCCCGCCTCCGCCCACCACCCCCCGGCCCGCCGCGCCGCGGCGCCCCGAATCCGGCTGCTCCTGGCCGCCGTGGCCGCGCTCCTCACCGGCGCCTGCGGGAACGAGACGCCCACCACGGTGGAAGGCCTGATCTTCCCGGTCACGGTGGTCACCTCGGAGATTTATCTTTCCCACGACCGGTTTGCCCGCGGTGTTCAAGTACTCGGCGGCTTCGGCCGCGCGTCGGACGTTTCCGCTCCTCTGGTCGCCACCGAGTTCGGCGACCAGGCCCTGGAAGCGCGCACGCTGGTGCGCTTCGGCCGAATCCCCACCTCCGCGAGCGTGCGCGACACTGCTGGCACCACGGTGACCGACTCCGACATCACACTCCTGAGCGGCCGCGCGGTCCTCCGCTTCGATACCCTTGCCGCCCCCTCGGAACCGGTGACGTTGTCCGCGTCGCTCATCAGCGAGCGCTGGCATCCTCCATCCGCCACCTATCTCCACGCCGTGGACACAATCGGGGAGCAGGTTTCCTGGACCGCCGCCGGGGGAGGGGTCACGACGCCGCTCTCTACGGCGGTGTGGGATCCGGCGGAGTCGGACTCCGCGTTTTTCCCGATCGACACCCTCACTCTCGACAACTGGCAGAATGCCGACAACGAAGCCCGCGGCATGCTGGTGCAGATGGTCACGCCGGGCACGCGCGTGAAGGTGCGTTCGGCCAACCTGGTGTTTGACGCCATGCCGTCGATCCGGTCGGACACCCTGGTCACCACCGACACCTTTTCCGAACACCTGACCTTCATCTACAGCCCGGGGCCCACCCTGCCCGAAGGGACGCTGCAGGTCGGCGGCGCCCCGGCCTGGCGCACCGTCTTCGAGATTCAGCTGCCGGATTCGCTTGCCATCGAGGGCGCAGTCTGTCCGTCGGGCCGGTGCATGCTTCCGCTCACCGCCGACGGCATCACCCTGGCGGCGCTGGTCCTGACCCCGGGACCCACCGACGCATCGCTGCGCCCGACCGACACGCTGTTCGTCGACGCACGCCCGGTGCCCGCCCCCGAATACCTGCCGCGCGCCCCCCTGGGTCACTCGATCCAGGCTCCGGTCCTGCAGGTGCCCCCGGAGGTCTTTGCGGGGGAGGACGGAAGCGTGGTGGAGATCCCCATCACCAGCTTCGTCAAGGACCTGGCGCGGGGCGTCACCGAAGACAGCGTGCCGGCGCCCAACACGCTGGCTCTGCTGGCCGCCATCGAGCCACAGAGCTTCGAGCTGATGCGCTTTCTGGGGCTCGACTCGAGTTCGCCGCCCGTGCTTCGCATCCTCGTCAGCCAGCTCTCCGGGATGAGCATGAGATGAGCACCCGCGCCCGTCTTCGCACCGCCGCCCGGGTCGTGCCCGTGCCTCCCTTCATGGCAGCCGTCTTCGCGTTCGCCGCCTTCGCCGCGCCCCTGCCCGTCGCCGCCCAGTCGCTCATCGGCAGCCAGGGCCTCGGCGTTCCCCTCGAGCCGCTCGACGGACGATCGCGCGCACTCGGCTCGGTGGGCGTCGGCCTCTTCGGCGGCGCGGTGCTTCCCACCGATCCGGCCCGCGCCAGCCGGATTACCGTGCCCAGCGTCTCGATCACCATCCAGCCCAGCCGCGGCGCGGCGACCATCGGGGACGAGAGCATTCCCATCGAAGGCACCCGCTTCCCCCTGCTGGCGGCGTCGTACCCGGTAGGCACCCACGGGGTCGCGTTCCTGTCCTACGGGGGCCTCCTGGAACAGAACTGGAGGGCTGAACGGACCCTCCGTCTCGCTCAGGAACAGGACTCGATCGATGTCGCCGACACCTACGAATCCGACGGCAGCGTGGGCGCGGCGCGCATCGGCTTCGCGCGTGTCCTGGCGGGAGGCCTGTCGGTCGCGGCCACGGTGGGCTACCACACCGGGACCCAGGTGCGCAGCTTCTCGCGCTCCATCGGCGTCGTCGAGGAAGAGGTCGAAGAGACCAGCGACCGTTTTCGCGAGCGCGGACGCTGGCAAATGACGGGCGCCACCTTCGGGCTGGGGGCCATGTGGGATTTCCGCGACTTCCTGCGCGTCTCCGGCAGCATGAACTGGTCCGGTGACCTGCGGGCGAACCCGGTGGGCCAGACCGAGGGTGGGGAAGCCCGCTTCGCGCTCCCCACGGAACTCCGCGTCGGGGCGAGCGCGATGCTCACCCCGGTGGTGGCCGCGACGGTGGGCTACGGGCGCGCCAACTGGAGTCCGTCCGAATCGGGCGCGGGTGCGTCCGCGCGCGGCCCCGTCTCGTCCTTCGGAGGGGGGATCGAGTGGTCGGGGATGGGGCTGTTCGGCCGCAGCCTTCCCGTGCGCGTCGGCTACCGCAAGGCCGAACTGCCCTTCTCCATCGACCCCTCGACCCCGACCGAGAGTGGATTCGCGGCCGGCTTGGGCTGGAACCTGATCGAGACCGAGACCCTCATCATCGCCGGCGTCGACTTCTCCTACGAGAGGGGCACCCGCGCGACCGACTCGATCTCGGAGTCCTTCTCGCGCTACACGTTCTCCTTCCGGGCATCGAGTTTCTGATGGGCGCCCGGGCCGAAACCGCTCCGGCGGCGTCCGGTTCCGCCGTCCGACTGCCGGTGACGTCCGGCGAGCACCGCCGGATCGCCGGGGTAAATCCGGCTCCGGCCCCGCTCCCGGCGCACTCCACCCCGGCTCCGGCCGAGCGCGCCCCCGCGCCGGTTCCCCGACGCGTCTACATCGAGACCTACGGCTGTCAGATGAACATCAGCGACGGCGAGCTGATGGCCGGCGTCCTCGAGAAGCAGGGCTATGCGCTCGCCGAAACCCCGGGACAGGCGGACGTGGTGCTGGTGAACACCTGCGCCATCCGCGAGCACGCGGAACGGCGCGTCCTCGGCCGAGTGTCGCAGTTGAACGGCCTGAAGCGCGACAAGCCCGATCTCGTGATCGGCGTCACCGGCTGCATGGCCCAGCGCATGGGCGACACGCTTCTCGAGCAGGCGCCCTACGTCGACCTGGTCATGGGGCCCGACGGCTACCGCGAGCTGCCGGAGCGCCTTGACGCCCTCTCCGAGCCCGGCCGGCGCCTCTCGGTACTCTCCCTGGATCCGTCCGAGAACTACGAGGGCCTCGAGCAGCGCCGCACGTCGCGCATCTCGGCGTGGGTTCCGATCCAGCGGGGGTGCGATCACCGCTGCACCTTCTGCATCGTGCCCTACGTTCGCGGGCCCGAGAAAAACCGCCGTCCCGAGGAGGTCCTGGCGGAGATCCGGGGCATCGCCGCCGCCGGCGTCACCGAGGTCACCCTCCTGGGACAGACCGTGAACTCCTACGCCCGCGGCGACTGGAGCTTCGCCCGCCTGCTCGCGGCCGTGGCGCGCGTCCCCGGCATCCGCCGCGTACGTTTCACGTCGCCGCACCCGAACGACGTCACGCCGGAGCTGGTCGAGGTCATGGCCTCCGAGCCCGCCGTGTGCGAGCAGCTGCATCTGCCCGCCCAGTCCGGGAACAACGGCACCCTGAAGCGCATGCTGCGCCGCTACACGGTGGAGAGCTTCCTCGAACGGGTGGAGATGGTGCGCGACCGGGTTCCCGACATCGCGCTGTCCACCGACATCATCTGCGCCTTCCCGGGCGAGACCCGGAGCGATTTCGAGGACACCCTCGATCTCCTGCGCACGGTGCGTTTCGACGACGTCTACACCTACCGCTACTCGCCCCGCGAAGGCACCCCCGCGACCCGCATGCCGGCGAACTGGTTCATCGAAGACGGCGAGGCGGCGGGCCGCCTGAGCGAGCTGATCGAGGTCGCCCGATCCATCCAGACCGCGATCAACCACTCCGAGGTGGGGCGGGTCGAGGAGGTGCTGGTCGAAAAGGAGGCGCGCGGTCCGGGGCAGATGCTGGGCCGCACACGGCGCGGCAAGGTGGTCGCCTTCCCGGCGTCCCCGAGCCTGACCGGAGCCTACGCGACCGTCGAACTCACCGGAACCACCGGAGCCACCTTCAGGGGCCGGCTCGCCAACGGGTCACGCCCTCCGGAGCCGACTTGAGCAGATGGCTTGCGCTGGCCGGGGTCGCGGCCTTTGTCGGGCTGGTGATCTGGTTCACGGCACTGAACGGAGATCAGCGCATCACGCTGGACCTGGGGTTCACCCGGTTCTACCGGTTCCCGGTGACGATGGTGGCCTTCGCGGCGCTCCTGGTGGGGATGCTGGTGATGCTCCTGGCCGGGCTCCACACCGATCTGCGGGTGCGCAAGATCCTGCGCGATCGGCTCATCGAGGAGGCGCGCGCCGAAGGGGCCACGGACCTGACTCAGCGCGACCTGTTCGACGCGGACGACGCTGATGACGCAGAAAATACGTAATTTGCGTAAAATACGTACCGGCCCGCGGGCCGAGGAGGACAGCCGAACACCTGGGTTCCCCCGGTAACCTGGCTGGCCCTGGCCTTCGGGCTGGGGGCGGCACTGGTTCACCTGCCGGCGTGGCTCACGCCGGCGGTGCTGGGCGGATCGCTGGTCGCGCTGCCCATATTTGCATTCAAGCGCCCCGGGGCCACCGGACGCCGCATCCCCCGCCCCCGCGCCCTCCCCGTCGGCCTCTTTCTCGCCCTGTGCGCCGGGCTGCTCCACGCCACCGCCTCGGCCGGCGCGCGCGGCCGGAGCTGCCTGCTCGCCGTGCCGGACGGCGCCACCCTGGAGTTGCGCGGCTATTTCGAGGGGGTGCCCGGGGAGGGTGCGGCCCCCTTCCTGGCGCGCTCCGGCCTTCCCGGGGGTTGCCGCGCCCGGGTGCGCGCGGTCGTCCGCGACGACGTCTCCGTTCCGCCCGCCGCCACCTCGCTGGTCGCCGGCGGCCAGTGGCTGAAGCGCCCGCTGCGCCGGGGCATGCCCCCCGAGTACGCGGGCACGCTGGTGTTGCGCTCCCTCGAGGTGGACTCCGGCGCCCCGCCCGTTTCGCTGCCGGTGCGCCTGCGGGCGGTGGTGCGCGACCGCCTCGACGCGCTCTACCCGGCCCGCGCCGGCCTCGGCGAGGCGCTCATCCTCGCACGCCGCGAGCGTCTGCCCCGCGAGGTGCGCGACCAGTGGGCGCGCGCCGGCATCGCCCACCTGCTCGCGATTTCCGGCTTTCATGTGGGGGTGATCGCCGGCATCCTCTACCTGCTCGCGCGCCGCCTCGGGCTCGGTCCCGGCCGGGCGCCGCTGGCCGCCGCCGCCGGCAGCTGGGCCTACGTGCTCGCCATCGGCTCCCCGGTGGCGGCCACCCGCGCCGCCTTCATCCTGGCGGCGCTCGCCGCAGGCCGCCTGCTCGGCCGCCGGATCTCGTCGCTGGGCGCGCTCGCCACGGCCTTCATCGCCCTGCTCGCGGCCCGCCCCGACGCGATCGTGTCGGTGGCGTTCCAGCTCTCCTTCGCGGGCGCGGCGGGTCTGGTTCTGCTCGCGCCCCCGGTGAGCCGGGTCCTGCGCACGCGCCGGCTCGCCCGTCTTCCCTCGGCGCTGCGGACCGGCCTCGCCTCGGGGATCGCCGCCACCGCCGCGACCTTCCCGCTGGTCGCCTGGCACTTCGGGTATTTCGCGGTCGCGGGTATTCCGGTCACTCTGGTCGCGGGGCCGCTGGTCGCAGCCGCCATTCCGGGGATCCTCCTCTCCATCCTTCTCTCCTTCGTCTCGTTTCCCCTGGCGAGCATCTTCGCGGGGGGCTCCGACCTGTTCCTCCAGGTCGCGGGCGCCATCGTCTCGTTCGTGGTGGACATCCCCGGCGCCGCCGTCTGGACGCCCCGCTGGTGGGTCGTGGCCGCCACGGCCGCCCTGGCCGCGTACGCGCTCGTGGTCCGGGGCTTCGCCCTGCGCCTGCGTCCCCGGGTGCGCGCCGCCCTCCTGGCCGCCTGCCTCGTGGCCGCGCTGGTGGCCTGGCCCATTCCCGCGCTCATCGGACGCGGCGGCGCCATGGAGCTGGTCTTTCTGGACGTCGGACAGGGCGACGCCGTGGCCATCCGCACACCCGGAAACCGATGGATTCTCATCGACACGGGCCCGCGCACGCGCACCTTCGATTCCGGAGAACGCATCGTCGTCCCCTACCTGCGAAGGAGGGGCGTCGCCCGCCTGGAGGCGCTCGTTCTCACCCATCCCGACCTCGACCACATCGGAGGCGCCAACGCCGTCCTCTCCGAGCTCACCGTGCTCCGGGTCCTCGACCCCGGCGCCGCCGCCGCCCGCCCCGCCTACGTGGCCGCGCTGGAGCGGGCGCAGGCCCGCGGGGCCACCTGGTTCGCGGCGGGCGCCGGAGACCGCGTCTCCGCGGACGGCGTCACCCTGGAGGTGCTGCACCCGGGAGGCGCCGCCGCCAATGCCGCCAGCGACGAGGCCAACGACCAGTCCGTGGTCGTGCTGCTGCGCTACGGCGACTTCACCGCGCTGCTTCCCGGCGACGCCCCTGCCGCGGTGGAAGAGGCGCTCCTCGAGGCAGGCCGCATCCCGCCCCTCGTCCTCCTCAAGGCCGGCCACCACGGCAGCCGCACCTCGACCGCGTGGAAGCTCGTCGAGGTCACGCAGCCCGAGCTGTCCGTCGTCTCGGCAGGCGCCCGCAACCGCTACGGGCATCCACACCGGGTGGTGCTCGACCGCATCGAGCGCGCCGGCTCCGACCTCGCGCGAACCGACCTCCAGGGCGTCGTGCGCGTCCGCGCCTTCCCGACGGGCGACTTCACGCTCTCGGTGGAGCGCTGCCCGGTGCTGGCGGAGTGCTCGGGCTAGAGTCGAGCGCGCTCGTCCCTGCCACGCCTGGGGAGGCCAGGCCCGCGAGGCCTTTCCGGTCACCGAAGAGGCGCGCGCGTTTCGGCTGAAACGTCGTCGCGGCTCGCCCTCGATGCCGAGGTCGTGGCGATCGTGCGGGCGGGGCGCAGCGACCGAGCCACGCCCGCTTCCCGAACCCTGTCCCGGAACCTCCCCTCGTGCGACATTGCCAGCCCGAACATCCGCCACGCACACACCCGTCCCCTCCCCCCCCGCCCATGCGCTCTCGCACTCTTGCGCCCCGCCTCGACGAGTTCCTGGACCACGAAGAGGCCGCCCGTTCTCCTGACGCCGCCGACTGGATCCCCGTGCTAACCGGCCTCGCCCGCGCGGGCACCCGCATCGCCCGCGTGGTGGCGCGCTCTCGGTGGACGGGCCTGGCCGGCACCCTGCCGCGCACAGGCGACCGCAACGTCCACGGCGAAGCCGCCACCCGCATCGACCAGTTCGCCCACAATGCGGTCGTGGAGGAGGTTGCCGCCGACGAGATGCTGTGCTGCATCATCTCCGAAGAGGCCGAGGACCTCATGCCGATCCCGTCGAGTCATCCCGGCGGAGGTTGCGTCCTCGCGCTGGACCCGCTCGACGGGTCGTCCAACCTGGGGGTGAATGTCCCGGTGGGCACCATCTTCTCGCTGCTGCCCCGTTCCCGCTCCGACGATGCGACCGGTTCCGGCCTCGCCCTCTCCGAGATTCTCCATCCAGGCCGCGACCAGATCGCCGCGGGCTACATCCTTTACGGGGCCGCGACGGTGCTGGTCTACACCAGCGGGCGGGGCGTGCACGGCTTCATCCGCGACCCCGAGAGCGGCGAGTTCCTCCTCAACCGGCGCGACATCCGGATGCCCTCGCCGAGCGCGCGGCACTACTCGACCAACGAGGCCTACACGCGGCGCTGGGATCCTCGCCAGCACGAGCTCGTGCGCCACTTCAAGCAGCCGACGCCCGGGGAGGCCAAGGGCTTCTCGGCGCGCTACATCGGCTCGCTGGTGGCCGACATCCACCGGACGCTTCTGGTGGGCGGGCTCTTCATGTATCCGGCCTTTCGAGGGAAGCCGGAAGGCAAGCTGCGCCTGATGTACGAGGCGGCGCCGATGGCCCTGATCATGGAACAGGCCGGCGGGAGGGCCACCAACGGCACCCGGGACATCCTGGACATCCGTCCCCGTGGGATCCACCAGCGCACCCCGCTCTTCGCCGGGACGCGGGAGCTGGTGGATGTGGCCGCCTCCCATCTCGAGGGAGAGGCACCGAATTCAGCGTAGCAACACCGGGGCCTGCGCCCGCCTACCGGGAAAGGTATCCGGCCGGTGCCCGCCGAAGCCGGCTTCACCCCGTCGGAGACTCATCGTCGCCTGGGCAAGCCCTTCGTGCGCCGCCGGCCTTCTATGGACAGTTCGACGTCACCGTGGCGCGCTTCGCCCTGAGCGACTCGATGTCCTCGCAGGAAACGGAGGTGCGCTCAAGCCACACGGTGTCGTCCCTGCCGACCCCGGGGTTGTCGATCAGCGGCTGGATGTTGCTCAGCTCCCGGTTGTCGTCGAGCACCAGGAACGACAGCAGAATCATGTCGCCGAGTGGGCTGAGGTCGGTGACCGTGGTCTGTTCGAGGCCGATGATCAGGAGGTTGTCGAGTTCGGTCAGGGCCGACAGGTCGGGGACGGTGTTGAGGCCCACATCGAGCGTCTGCAGCGTCCACAGGCCGGCGATCGGGCCGAGGTCGGTGATGTCGTTGTTGTACAGCTCCAGCCGCAGCAGCGTTTCGAGCCCCGCGAGCGGCGAGAGGTCGGCAATCCGGTTGTGCGACGCGCCGAGTTGCTCGAGCTGGCTCATGCCGCGGACGGGCGAAAGATCGGAGACCTGATTGTAGCCGAGGCTGAGCGCGTACATGCTGGTCAAGCCGGCGATCGGGCTCAGGTTCGAGATCGAATTCTCGCGCACGTCGAGGTACTCGAGGCCGGTCAGCGTGGCGAGCGGCGACAGATCCTCGATCCCGTTCTGGGCCAGCAATAGTTCGGTGAGCCCGGTCAGGTTCTCGATTCCGGAGAGGTCCCGGATTCCTGTGGCGTTGACGCCCAGGGACTCGAGGGAAGCGACGCGCCCGCAGGTGAGCGATTCGGCGGCGTCGAGTTCGAGCGCCGCGCGCACTCCGGCTTCCAACGCGGGATCGGCGAAGGTCGGGACCGCGTTCGAGTCCGATCCGCAGCGTCCACCGGGGGTCAGGGTGGGCCCGGCGGCGTCCTCGCAGGCGCACAGGGCGAGCAGGGCTGCCGCCGTCCAGGCGCGCGCATCGCCCGAGAATGGACGACGCCCTCGCCCGCTGCCCATAGGATCGCGCCGCGGTTGCCCTGTTCGGGCGTGTATCGATCCGGTCATGGAATCACCCTCCACAGGAGCCGGAGACCGGGCGTGAACTTGTTCACCGGCGGCTCGGGGATTTCCTGCCCGCCGCCGGTCTTTCCGACAGTCCGCGCCCAGCTGATGGAGACCGCCAGGAACCCGGCTGCCAGACCGGCCGTCTTGACCGGGTCGAACTGCGGGACCTCGAGCCCGTGCACGTCCGACGCCCGCACGCCTCGCCTGGGGGGCGCGAAGGCTCCGACCGCCACCGGAGCGGACGCCGACACGATGGAGTCGTTCACCACGATCGGACGCCGGATCGTCACCCGCTCTCCCGTGGCGGCGGTCAGGCGCACCTCCGGAGGGCTCTCGCGGGCGATCCAGTTCGCCGGGGTCTCCATGACCGGCTGCCAGCTCTTGCATCCCGACAGCAGCGCGAGGGCGAAAACGGGCGCGGTCGTGATCGCACGTTGCCGGAAACCACCGGTTTTCATGGCTGGCGTACCTCCCTTCTCATGGGCTCGATTCTTCCTGATGATCCAGAACATATCCGAGGGGGTCGTGTAACTCTAGACTACACCAGGCCGCTCTTTCGTTGCCCCGGGGGCATCATGACCTTCCCGACCTCAATGCAGTCCCGGCACTTCGCAGGATCCCCGGTTTGCCGAGCGTCCCGCTTCGGTTCGGGCCCGAAGGCGGCTCATGTGCCAGCCAGCCGCACCCTGCTTGCGCTGCTGGTCGTGGCCTGTGGCGGCGGCGCCGGGAGTGCTCCCGCGGACACCGCTCCCGATTCTCCCGCGGGCGAGGAGGCCGAAGTCCGCTCCTATCCCCCCAACCAGGTCTCGCGCGCCGAGATCGACGAACGAGGGGCGAACGCACATACCGCGATGCAATTTCTCCGCCGCGTCCGGCCGGCCTGGCTGCGCTCACGCGGCTCCAACTCTTTTACCTCTGCCGGCGCCATGTACCCCGTGGTATACATCGACAACATCCGTCGGCCGGGCGGCCTGAGCGCGCTCTTCCAGGTTCCCCTGAGCGAGATTCGGCGGATGGAGTTCATCGGTCCCGGCGACGCCACCACGCGCTGGGGCACCGGCCATCAGTCCGGGGTGATCCTGATCGCCACCGGGCGCTGAGCGGGTCGTCTGACGGCCCCAGAAAGAAACCGGGGGCGGGCCGATAGCGGCCCGCCCCCGGTTCTTTGCTTCCGCGGGAGTCAGATCCTCCGGATCATCCCGCCCGCCCGGAAGCCTGCTGATCACATGAGGATCATCAGCCGCCGGTGATGGTGGTGTTGTTCTGGAATTCCGTGGCCGGCAGGTCGAAGCACAGCTGGTTGCCGTACACGGCTCCGAAGCCGTCGTCCTGTCCGATCGGCGGATAGGGCCGGATCCCCAGCCGCCTCAGATCCCACAGGTGTTGTCCCTCCAGGAACAGTTCCGCGGCGCGCTCCTCGATGAGTTGGTCCATCATGCCGTTCATGTCCATGGAGGCCATATGGGGCGACACGCCGGCGTTGGTACGCAGCGTGTTGAAGATCGACGACGCCTGGCCGTAGTTCCCCGCTTCGATGGCGGCTTCGGCGACGATCAGCTGCGCCTCTTCCCAGCTGGCCAACTGTACCGGCGAACTCGCGCTCGGATACTTTTCGGCCACCCAAAGCGCGATTCCCGTGTTGGGGTGGCCTTCCTCCAGGTCGGTCACCTCGACGCGCGGATCCAACTCGGCCATGCACTCCATCGACATGTCAGGCCAAGGGAAATTGCAGGGGAAGTTCCGGTAGGGTTCCGCAACCGTGGCGGTAAAGTCGTCGACGTTGAAGTCCCACTGCTTGTTGCGGGTGACGGACTCGGCGTTCGAGTACTCCAGCAGCCACTCGAAGCCCTCCGGCACCGCGCTGGCGGTGCCCGCCGCCGCCGCCGTCTGCCCCAGATTGAGCTGCGCCCGGGCCTTGCCGACCCGCACGGCGTTGAGCAAGTCGCCCGAGGCCCCGGCCGCCGCCGACTGGTCGAAGCGCTCGATCGCCAGGCCGAAGGCATCGGCGGGGGTGACGACGGGCCCGTTGTCGACCACCACCAACTCGCACATTGACTCGGCGAACAGCGTGAACGTGTAGCCGGCGTACATCGCCACTTCGGCGATCATTGCCGTCCTGTCGGGAACCTCCTCCTCCGTCCACTCATTCAGCAGACCGAGCACATAGTCGGCCAGCCAGCGCGTCCTCGAAAGCGGCCGGTAAAGAGCCGGCTGCCCGCTGCCGCAGTCGGCGCTTGCGTACTGGGAGCCGTAACCGCTGGTGTCGTGGACGCGGGCGTCCCAGATGTTCATAACCGTGTTGTTCGAAGCGTCCCGCCACTCGTTTCCGGTGATCGCGCTCGCCGCCGCGTGATAGGTATGGGTGCAGCGGAATTCATTCGCAACGCTCGCGACCAGAAGCTGGGCCGAATTGGGGTTCTCGAGGTCGCTCGCCACGACCCGGGAGGGCTCCTCCACGCTCAGCAGGTCATTGAGTGCGTCACACGAAGCGAGAAACGCGATGGGCGCGAGAACCAGGGCGGAAGCCTTGATGAGTTGCTTAATCATGACAAGCCTCCTTTACATGCCCAGGCGGACGGTGATGTTGATCGAGGTGAGCGGCGGAACCGCGGAGTCCTCCTGCGGTTCGCGGTTGCCCGAGAAGGTGTTGCTCGGGTCCACGACCTCGGGATCGTGGTGCGGCCACTCCGTCCAGTTGGTCCAGAGCATGGCCAGGTTGCGGGCGGAAAGGCTGAGGCTTCCGCGCGTCGACCGCACCACCCCGAGCCAGTTCTGCGGCATCTGATAGGTGAGCGAGAGCTCGCGGAAGCGCACGAACGACGCCTCGTTGACCCAGAGGTCGTATTCGCCCGTCGAACCGAACTGTGCCTCGGCGACGTGGCGGATGTCGTGGTCGAACGGGTAGGCGGTGAGTTCGCTCTGCTGGATGGCGCCGTACCTCCACCAGCCCTGCAGATCGTACTTGGTCTGGCCGATCTTGCCCTGAACCAGGGCGTCGATGGTCAGCCGCTCGCCGATCGTGAACGACGATCCTACGGAAATCTCCAGGTTGGGATCCGGATGGCCCTGGTAGATCCAGGCCTCCTCGTTGCACGGGATATACGGGGCGTCGTCGTCCTCGTCGACCGAATGGCAGAGGAGGGTTTCGCGGTTGATCTGGTCGGATCCGGGGAGGAACTCGGCGAAGGCGACGCTGGGCGCGAAGAGCGAGCCCACCGGGAATCCTTCGTGATGGCGGGTGGTCCACCCCAGCTGAAGGAAGCAGCTGTCCCTCAGTTCCGGCTTTCCGCTGCACGGAAGACCCAGGCTCTCGATCCGGTTGCGGTTGGTGCTGGCGTTGACGATGAAGTCCCAGTCCAGCGCGTTGGACTCCAGGAGGCGTGCATTCAGGCCGAGCTCGATGCCCCGGTTGCTGACCTCGCCGATGTTGACGAACTGCTGCGCGAGGAAGCCGGTCGAGGGCGGGAGGTTGCGCGCGACGATGGCGTCCTTGGTGGTCTGGTCGTAGTACGTGAAGTCCAGGGACAAGCGGTCGTTGAAGAAGCTGGCGTCGAAACCGGCCTCGATCTCGACGCCGCGCTCGGGACCCAGCTCCGAGTTCCCGGGATCGTTCGGCCTTACGGTTGCCGACCCCTGGGGAGAGCCGCGCGTGGCGAAGGTGCGCAGCGCGGCGAAGGCGTCGGGCTGCTGGCCCGATTCGCCATAGGCGGCGCGCAGGCGGAAGGAGTTGACGAAGCCCGCGCCGCCGTCGGAGACCACCCAGGAGCCGCTTACCTTCGGGTAGACGATCAGGTCGAAGTCCTCACCGAACGCGCTGTTGTCGTCGGCGCGCACCGCACCGGTAATGAAGAACCGGTCCTGCCAACCGAACTGCTGCTGCAGGTAGACGCCCACGGTGTTGTTCTCGACGAAGCCGTCGAAACCCAGGCGCTCGGCGGTGGCGTTCACGCTGGAGAGGCCCAGCGCAGGGAAGCGGTTGCCGTCCGCGGACACGTCCTCGATGGTCCGCGTGTAGACCTGGAACCCGAGCGATGTCGTAGAGAGGATGTCCTCGGTCAGGTCGCGCGTGCCGGAGGCGGCGTAGTCGAAGGTGGTGTAGACGACCGACTCCCGGTTGGCGAAGCGTCCGCCCGCGGCCGCGTTCGTCGACCAGAACTGCGCCGACTCGGGGGTCAGGAAGGGCTGCAGCTGGTCTTCCAGCTGATCGGTCACGTCCAGCCCGAAGGTGAACCTGTGGGTGAACCAGTCGAAGGGGGAATGCGCCGCCGTGAGGCCCGCGGTCATGCGGTTGGCGTTGTTGTAGTAGTTGTTCCTCTCGTACATCGCCTCGGGCGTGTATCGCCTGTAGCCCCTGCGCGGGGTGCCCAGGGTGGTCGGGGTGGCGCGAATCGCCTCCTCATACGGCTGGTCGCCTCCCAGCCGGATGCGGGTAAGCGCGACACCGGCGTTGGCCGAGATCGTGAGGTCCTCGTTGGGCTGAGCCTGGACGTTGACCCGGCCGTTGTACTTCTTCGCCCAGCTGTCCTCGGTCACGCCCCGGTCTGAAGAAGCCGATCCGGCCACGAAGTACTGGAACAGGTCGCTCCCGCCGGAGAGATCGATGCCGTAGTACTGGACGTGTCCGGTGTTGAACATGAGATCCTGCTCTGCCGGGTAGTCCCGGAACATGTTGATCGCTTCGAGCTGGCCCGTGACGTTGTTCACGCCGTAGTTGGTGGGCGTACGCCCGGCCGGATCCCGGAACCACTGCGCGCCCTGGCGGAAGGTGAAGTTCCACTGGGCGTCTCCGACGCTTCCCATCTTGGTCTTGATGTTGATGACGCCGTTGGCCGCCTCGGTGCCGTACAGCGTCGCCGCCGCCGGTCCCTTGATGACCTCGATGCTCTCGATCATCGCCGGGTCGAGGTCGTCGATGCGCGAGACGTCGCGCGAGCCGCTCTCCATGCGGTTGCTGACCCGCACGCCGTCGATGTAGACGAGCGGACCATCGTTGACCTCGCGCATGGTCGAGCTGCCACGGATCTTGATGGTGGAGGCGCCGCCGGCGTCGCCGGAGCCCTGCTGGATGACGACCCCGGCCAGGCGGCCGCGCAGCAGATCCGAGACGTTCTGGATCGGCTGGACTTCGGCCACGGAAGCGTCGAGGACCGCCACCGAGTTACCGATCTCCCGCACGCGGCTCGCCGCCGCCGTGCCGGTCACGACCAGCTCGTCGAGCTGCAGCGCCTGGGAGGCGAGGAAGAAGTTCTGGACGGTCGAGCCGTCTTCGCTGACGGTCACCTCGACCGACTCGGACCGGTAGCCGATCGACTGCACGGTGAGCGTGTGCGTACCGGCCGGCACGTTGATGATGAGGTACTGGCCGTCGCCCTGGCTGAGCGAGCCGATGTCGAGCCCCTCGATGAAGACCTGGGCTGCGTTGACCGGGTCACCGGTAGCCTGGTCTCGCACGGTGCCCGTAATCGTCTGCGCTGCGAGCAGCGTCGGCGACGCCATCGCCAGAGCGATAAGGGCGAACAAGGTATTGCGTCTCACGGATTTCCTCCTTTCCAGAGTCGCGATGTGAACATGCGCCGGAATAACCCGAGCGCGACATGCGATAATAGGGGACTCGCGCCGGGAGTGACAAGAGCAGGGAGGATACTGGTTTCGTGACGGGATGACCGTCTACGTCAGCTCCAGGCGCCTCCGCCTCCGCTCGCGGCCTTCCTCGTATCGGCGGCGGTCCTCGGGGTCTGTCAGGTCGAGCGGGGGCACCGGGGTCGGGCGGTGGGTGTCGTCGATGGCGACGAAGGTGAGGAGGCAGGTGTTGGTGTGCCGTTTCACCCCGGTGAGCGGGTTCTCGGCGTCGACGCGCACGCCGACTTCCAAGGAGGTGGTGCCCACGTAGTTCACCCGCGCCGAACAGGTGACCAGTTCGCCGGAGCGGATGGGTTCCCTGAAGTCGATGCGGTCGATGGACACGGTGACGCAAGGGCGCCCCGCATGACGGATGGCGGCGACCGCGGCCGCGCGGTCGACCATGGCGAGAACCTCGCCGCCGGAGACGTTGCCCAGGTTGTTCACCTGCTTCGGCATCATCAGCTCGGTGATGACCGTGACGGAGTCGGCGGGCTTTTTCGGGGTGGCATCGAAGTCGCTCATCGTTGCCGGAGTACACCGGCAGGCGGGTGGGGTTCGGGGACGCGATCCCGACCGCCGCCGCGGTTTCGTTTCTTCGCTTGCGGCGCCAGTCCGTCTTCGGCAAGCTGCGGGACGGTCCGGGCTTTCTGAATTCACCCTGTGCGCGGAGATGCCGGCATGAACCGAAGGCGTTTTTCGCGGTTGGGCGCGGTCGCTCTGGGTGGGTTGGCGCTGCCCGGCGGATTGCGATACCTGCCGGACGGCGCGGACCAGGTTGCCGGCGCAACGGGTCGCGTTACCCGCGGAATGCCACGTTCCGCCGACGACACGCGCAGTGCTCCCCGCCAGGAGCTTCGCGTAGACGAGGACCGCCTCATCCAGCGCATGCGGGCGCTCGAAGCCCTTGGCCGAAACGACGCCGGCGGCATCGACCGGGTGGCCTTCAGCGACGCGAACATCGAGGCGCTCGACTGGGTGGCGGGCCATCTGGGCGCGGCCGGCTTCGAGGTCGGCATCGACCTGGCGGGCAACCTGATCGCCCGCAAGGCGGGTCGGGACGCGTCGCTCCCGCCGCTCATGTTCGGCTCCCACGTCGACTCCGTGCCCAGGGGCGGCAACTTCGATGGGCAGGTCGGGTCGATGGCCGCCCTGGAGACCGCGACCCTGCTCGCCGAGGCCGGCCACCGCACCCGCCATCCCCTCGAAGTGGCCATATTCTCCAACGAGGAAGGCGGCAAGACCGGCAGCCGCGTGCTGGCGGGAGAATTCGAGTCCTCCGAACTCGACATCGAAACCGCCTCCGGCTACACCATCGGGGAAGGACTGCG
Source organism: Longimicrobiales bacterium (assembly GCA_965208255.1). Lineage (GTDB taxonomy): Bacteria > Gemmatimonadota > Gemmatimonadetes > Longimicrobiales > Gaopeijiaceae > BD2-11. The sequence continues at coordinate 2,982,950 of OZ242324.1, read as the reverse complement.
ACGTCTCGGCGGCGACCCGGACCGGCTGGCGGACGCCCGCCGCGAATCCGGCTCCATCGCCGCGTTCCTCGAGCTCCACATCGAGCAGGGAGCGGTCATGGAAACCGACGACATTGACATCGGCGTTGTCGAGGGCATCGTCGGCATCATGCGCTGGAACGTGAGGGTCGAGGGCATGACCAACCACGCCGGCACCACCCCCATGGACCGCCGCCGCGACGCGATGGTCGGGGCCGCGCGCTTCATCGACATGGTGCATCGGACGGCCCGCGGCATGCCGGGCAGGCAGGTGGCCACGGTGGGGCGGCTCGTTGCCGAGCCCGGCGCGCCCAACGTCATCCCCGGGCGGGCGGTTCTCTCGCTCGAGATCCGGGATCTCTCCATGGAGGGCATCGAACGCGTCTTCGAGGCGGTCCGCGCGCGTAGCGATCGAATCGCGCGCGACACTGCCGTGACCTTCGCATTCGAGCGCTTCTACACCAGCCGCGCCGCTCCCACCGACCCGCGTATCCGCGACCTCTTCGAGGCCTCCGCCCGCGATCTCGGCCTGGTTGCGCGCCGCATGCCCTCGGGCGCCGGGCACGACGCCCAGAGCATCGCCCTGCTCGCCCCGGTGGGGATGATCTTCGTGCCCTCCATCGGGGGCATCAGCCACGCCCCCGAGGAGCGCACCGAGGATTCCGACATCGTCAACGGCGCCAACGTGCTGCTCCGGACGCTGCTGGCCCTCGACGAGAGGGGTCTCACGGGGGATTGACGCGACGGGAAGGGATCCCTGTTCGCCAGGTTCTGAACGAAGGCGTCGGAAGTCGCTACTGGTGTATACTGACATCTACTGACAAGTAAGGCTGCGGGAGTGGCGGGAGCAATCGGGGTTGCGTAGTAGTAAGAGAGGAGTGCAGTAAACGCGGCTCTTTGCCGCGCCGACAGTCCACGCACTTCCAGGGAAGGCACCTTCATGCAAGGATGCATCGCCAAAACGGGACGCCCCCGGCCGAGCCTCCCCCTGGTCCTCGCCGCCGCCCTGTGCCTGGCCGGGCCCGTGTCCGCGCAGGAACCGGAGTCCGACGACGTCCGGTTCAGGCTCATGGGCGTCGTCTACGACGTCGTGACCGGGAACGCGATTCCGTCGGCTGCCGTGTCCCTGGAGAACGGCCGCCAGGGCGTGATCACGGGCTACGACGGCATCTTCGAGCTGGAAGATGTCGAATCCGGGCCCGAGCTTCTCGTGGTTACCCAGTTCGGATACCAGAAGAGGGTGGTGGCGATCACGGTCAACCCCGAGTCGAGCGCAATGATGGAAGTGGCGCTTACGCCCCGGCCCATCATGCTCGACGGCGTCACGGCGACGGTCGAGAACATCACGGAGATGGAGGCCCGCCTGCGCTTCCGCCGAAGGGCTGCCGCAGCCTCGACGTGGGCGTACGACCGGCACCAGCTGTTTCGCGCGGCGACGGGCACCCCGCTGGACTTCCTGAATCGGCGCACCATGGTCCGGGTGGTTCCGTGTCCCCCGGAGTCGCTCAGCAGCCGATGCGTCTACCGCAGAGGCGCGCCATCGAACCCTGGGTCTACGTGGACGAGGCGCTGGCGTGGGGGGGACTGGACGAGCTGGAGAGCTATGCGGTCTCGGACATCTATCTGATGGAGGTCTATTCCTGGGGTTCCGAGATCCGGATGTACACCACTCAGTTCATGGAGCGGATGGCCCGCAAGCCGATCATGCTGATCCCGCTCAATCTCTGGACCCGTCCGATGCGGTGAGCTCCGGGGGTTTCGCGGCGAGTGAGTGCGCTGCGATGAATCAACAGGAGGAATGCCGGGCGCATCCATGCGGTGATGCGCCCGAAACCATATTGTGAATCTGTTCATCAGATATCCATCCAGATGTGAGGTGCGTATGTACGGAGCCAGGAATCAGACGCGTGCGGTGGCGATCCCGGCCGCCCTGCTCTCCCTGGGATTGGGTTTGTCCGCGTGCGCGGAGGCGCCGGAAGACGGCGGCTCCGACGCGGTCGTGTTTGAGGGCGCCCGAGTGATCGTGGGCGACGGGGGCGTGATCGAGGACGCCGTCTTCGTCGTGGAGGACGGACGTTTCGGCGCGGTCGGCGCGGCGGGAGAGGTGGAAGAGCCCGCCGGGGCGGCCCACGTGGACCTCTCCGGCAAGACGGTCATGCCCGCCATCGTGAACGCGCACATCCATCTCGCTTCCGACCGCGATGCGCGCACTGACCAGCTCCAGCACTATGCGTACTACGGCCAGTCGATGGTGGTGAGCCTGGGGCTGGACGAGGGTGACATCGGCTTCCAGATGCGCGGCGAGATGGTGCCCGACGGCGCCCGCTCGCAGAGCGCGGGGCGGGGCATCACCTCACCCGAGCCCGGACGCAGCGAGGTGCCGCACTGGGTCACAACCGAGGAGGAGGCGCGCGCGGCGGTGCGGGAGCTGGCCGCCGACCAGGTGGACATCGTGAAGATCTGGGTGGACGACCGGAGCGGCCAGTACGAGCGGCTTTCCCTGGAGCTGTACGGGGCCGTGATCGACGAGGCGCACGCCAACGGCCTGCGCGTGACCGCCCACGTGTTCACGCTCGAGGACGCGAAGGGGCTGCTGCGGGCCGGCGTGGACGCCTTCGCGCACGGCATCCGGGACATGGACGTCGACGACGAGCTGGTCGCGCTCTGGCTGGAGCGTCCGAACGTTGTGCTGGTCCCCAACCTGCCCGCGCCCGGGGTGGCGGAGGACATGGGCTGGCTGGCGGGGTCGGTGCCGGCGGCCCAGGTCGAGCTGATGCAGACCAACTCGTTCGACCGGCCCGAGCTGCAGGACTTCTTCGGCATCCAGGCGCGCAACCTGAACCGGCTCAGCCAGGAGGGCATCACCGTCTCCTTCGGCACCGACGGCAGCTCGCCCTGGGCCGCGCACCAGGAGCTGGCCGACATGGTGCGCACCGGAATGAGCCCGGCGGACGTGATCGTGGCCGCCACCGGCACCTCCGCGGAGTTCGTGGGAGCCGATGATCTCGGCACGGTGGTGGCGGGCAAGAGCGCCGACTTCATCGTGCTGGACGCCAATCCCCTCGACGACATCACCAACACGCGCATGATCGACGCGGTGTACCTGCGCGGCGCTGCGATGGACCGCGAAGGGCTGGGCGCGCGCTTCCGGGGGGCGGGTCAGTAGCGACCGAATTCGAAGGAGCCTGTTCGCTCCTGACGGGGGCGCTCTCCGGCGGCACCCGGCGCGAGATTCTGCGCGCCTGCTCGCCGGACGGAGGCGCAAAGGGTCTCGCGCGCTTGCGGAGCGGGATGCGCGCCCATGTGTTGCGGGGGCGTTTCGCGCCGCTCGTGCTCGACGGCTTCGTGCGCGACTTCGACGTGCGCAGCCGCGAGGAGGGGTTTCACGTCCTCCATTCGTGGAACCATCTGGAGCACCACTTCACCCGCGAGAACACTCCGGTGCTGATGCTGGACCGCTTCGCCACCGAATGGTCGGCGGACCGAGCCACGCCGCGGGTCCAGGCGCTCCTGCTGGATCACTACTTCTTCTACGTGCTGGCGGTGATGGTCATGCGCGCGTGGGACGAAGGCGATCCCAACCGGAATCTGGACCGCATCACCGGGCTGCTCCGCCATCTGCAGGGCCCCCACGGCAGCGGCCACCAGTTCGTGGCGCGCGCCGAGACCCTGCTGCTCATGGCCATCTCCCATTTCCATCCGGACGAGAGCGCCTATCCCCGCCTGCTCGAGAAAATCCGGACCCTGGACCGCGCCCACCGGGTGCACTTCGCGCTGGCCGAGGCCGCGATCCTGGGGAGCCACCTGCGCTGGGGATTCGGAGTGCTCTACCGGCGGGACCTGGGACGCATGCGGAGCGACAACATGGGCGACTACCCGTGGCTGCTCTTCTCGGTTGCGACGCTCATGGAGGAATACGTGCGGCTGCGGGAGGAAGAAGCGCAGGCGCCCGGAGCGGGCGATGTGGAACGGTCCGGGGATGACGCGGGTGACGGAGGAGACGAGCGGGACGGCGAGGGCGCGGAGGTCCGGGCCGAACAGCGCACCCGCGTCCTCGAGAGCCTAATCGACGGCCTGACCCCTGACCCGTGGGCCTTCACGGGCGCGCCCCCGGAGGCGCTGCGTCCCTACGAAGAGGAGCACTCGGGCTTCCGCGAGGCCTTCGCGGACTACCGGGATGACCTCCTGGAGGAATTCGATCGGCTCCGACCCGGCCGGGAGACGTACTCTCCGCTCTCGTTCCACTGCAACTTTCCCCACAACGCCATCATGGCGAAGGTCTCGATCCATCTGGCCGACGAGAACGCGCCCAACCTGCCGATGGACGCGATGTTTTCGCGCGCGGAAGCGTGGCGGGCCGGGGAGGCGTCGGAAGCGGCGGCGGCCGCAGCGGCGGGATCGGAGCCAGCCGCCGGGGACGATGCGTCGACGGCGGAGTTCGTGTCCGCGAACCATCCCGAGGCGCTCGCGCGCTACCTGATGGCGTACTCCGGGGCGAGTCCGGAGCGGCTGGGCCGGCGCGGGGCGCGGCTCATCATCTACGATCCCAACGTGGGGCTGCGTTACTTCAAGATGGCCCTGCAGGCGATGCGCGCGGGAAGTTGACAAGGGGGACGCGACTCCCCTACCGGTGGTAGGTATCCACGACCCGTCGCGGCAGCGAGCGTCGGGGTCCCCGGGCAGGAGAGGTAAGAATGAGCACGCCGACCGCGTTCCGGCGCTTGCGCGAAAGCAGCTTCCTCCTGACGGCGGCCGCCTTGCTGGTCGGCTGCCTCGCCACGCCCGGTCTCGACTCCGATCCGAACGGCGCCGAATCCGCCCCCGGAAGCGCTTCCGACGACGAAGTGCGGGTCGGGTACGGCACCCAGGACCGGGATGAGGTGACGGGCGCGGTGTCCTCCATCAGGGCCGAGGACGCCGGACGGGAAGTCACGAGCATCATGGACCTCATCGAGGGCCGCCTGCCGGGCGTGTCCGTCCGGCGCCTGGGCAACGGCGAGGTATCGATCCGGGTTCGCGGCGCTTCCTCGTTCATGGGAGGCGGCGAGCCGCTCTTCGTCATCGACGGGCGGCCGGTCATGACGCCGGCGAGTTCGGCGCTCATGGCCATCAGCCCCAGAGATGTCGTGCGCATCGACGTCCTCAAGGATGCCGGGGCCACGGCAATCTACGGAAGCCGCGGCGCGAACGGCGTGATCGTGATCACGACGCGAAGGTAGACTTCACGCGGTTCTGCCGGCCCCGGAAATCTCCCGCCGGGGTCCAGCGGGTCTCGGACAGAGGCGGCCGCGCCAGCCGCCGCCGGGGGCAAGATATCCTTCGGCCCTCCTCTGCTCGGCTGCGCGATCCGGCGCACAAGGGGCCTCCCGCTGGTGCGCTTCTTGCCTTGGTGCAATACGTTCTCATTGATGCCGCGACGGTCGGTTTGCGCGTGCCGTCGTCCCTTCATCGGGCTGCACGTGCCTGGTCCCGCCGTGGCCTGCACAACTCTCCTCTCCCTGGAGGCACTATGCGAGGAAACTTACGAATCTCGATGGGTCTGTTGGCCGGCGTGGTTGCGATGGCGCTACCGCTGCAGGCCCAGGTCACCGGTACCGTCACCTCCGCCGAGTCGGGCGAACCGCTCGCCACGGTGCAGGTGTCCATCGAAGGAACGGGAATCGGTGGCCTCACGAACGAAGAGGGCCGCTACCTCCTGATCAACGTCCCCGCCGGCCCCCAGGTCGTCCTCTTCCAGTACCTCGGCTTCGAGACCGAGCGCCGGGAGATCACGGTCACGGAGGGAGAGGCGGTGGTCCAGGACGTGACCCTTGCCGGGACCGTGCTCGGCCTGGACGAACTGGTGGTCGTGGGGTACGGCACCCAGCTGCGCCGGGAAGTGACGGGCGCCGTGACCTCGGTTCCGGGCATCGAAATCGCCCAGGCGTCCGTGACGCCGAACCTCCAGACCGCGCTTCAGGGGCGGCTGGCCGGGGTCAACGTGGCCGAGTCGTCCGGGGAGCCGGGAGCGGCCCCGCAGGTTCTGGTCCGGGGCCGGGCTCGATCTCGGCGGGCACCGAGCCCCTGTACGTGATCGACGGGGTGCCGTACTCCATGAACCTGGCAATCGAGGGCGACGTGAGTCTGCAGAGGGCCAGTTTCGGCGGGACGCGCGCCAACCCGCTGGCCAACCTCAACCCCAACGATATTGAAACCATCGAGGTCCTGAAGGACGCGGCAGCCGCGGCCATCTACGGCTCGCGTGGCTCCAACGGCGTCATTCTGATCACCACGAAGCGGGGTCAACGCGGCGCGCCGGCGCAGGTGAGCTTCCGGGCATACGGCGGTCTGCAGACGGCGTTCCATCGGCCCCGTCTGATGACTGCCGCCGAGAACATCGACTACGTCAAGGCTGCCCGCAACAACGCCTACGAGCAGGGCCGGGATCCCACCAATCCGGCGAGCCCCAACTACAACCCGCTCTACAATCCGGACAACAACGCCGGCCGCGCCGAGAACGGCGCGAGCGGATCGCAGTTGATCCCGGAGGCCTACGTGAACTGGGACGGCACCGACAGCGACTGGATCGGCGCCATCCTGGACGAGGCCGTCCTGCAGAATTACGACGCGTCGATCCGGGGAGGCTCGGAGAACCTCGCCTATTTCGTCTCCGGTTCCTACATGGACCAATCGGGGGTCATCAAGGGCTCCAGCTTCCAGCGGCTTGCCCTGCGGGCGAATCTGACCCTGGATCCCACCGACCGGCTTCAGCTCAACGTGGACGTCAATTCGGCCTACGCCGACCACGACCGCAAGGCGGCCAATGCGCCCTACTTCGGCAGGCCGCCGGGCCTCATCTACTCGGCCATGGTGTCGTCTCCCCTCGCCCGCATCTATGACAGCGACGGCAACTACCTCCAGCGGGGCGAGAACAGCATCAATGCGCTGGGCAACGGGATGACCAGCACCAACCACGCCCTCGCCGCCCGGGACTACATCGACGACAAAATGCAGACGGGCCGCGTGTTCGGGAGCGTGTCGGCCGACCTGGACCTGCGGGACGACCTCCGCTACCGGGCGCTTTTCGGCTTCGACTACGACACCAGAAACCGGCACTTCTACCAGGGAACGCGCCTGCAGTACCGCGGGCAGAACGTCCCCGATCCGTACGCGCAGGCTCTCTCGGGCGCGAGCCGCAACTGGCTGCTCGAGAACACCCTCAACTGGAACAGGTCGTCCGGCGCGCACAGCTTCAACGTGCTGGCCGGGTATACCGCCGAGCGTCAATTCGACGACACACAGGACGTGATCGCCCGGAATTTCCCCGACGATCAGGTGAGGACGATCAACGGCGGCGAGATCACGGGTGGAGACCAGGTACAGTCGGAGTGGTCACTGGTTTCCGCGCTGGGGCGGGTCAACTACACCCTCCTGAACAGGTATCTGGCGACCGCGACCTTCCGGTCCGACCGCTCGTCGCGCTTCGGGTGGGGGAATCAGACGGGCTACTTCCCCTCACTGTCCCTCGGATGGCAGGTGACCGAGGAACCGTTCATGCGCGGGAACACCCTCTTCAGCCAGCTGAAGCCGCGCATCAGCTACGGCGTCACCGGGAACTTCCAGATCCCCAACTACGGCTCGATCGGCCTGGTGGGCCGCCAGCCCTACGTTCTGGGCGACGCCGTGGTCGCCGGGGCCACTCCGCGGACGCTGGGCAACCGTGAGCTGACGTGGGAAACCACGCGGCAGCTCAACGTCGGCGTGGACTTCGGGATCATGGCGGACCGCATCTACGGCGCCTTCGACTACTACGTCTCGAACACCGAAGACCTGCTCCTGAACGTGAACGTGCCGTCCTCGACGGGGTTCGCCACCGTCCTGACCAACGTCGGCGAGGTCCGAAACACCGGCTTCGAGGCGCAGATCACCTCGCGCAACCTGGTCGGAGGCTTCCAGTGGTCCACGGACCTGAGCCTGGGCATGAACTCCAACGAGGTGGTGAGGCTCGGCCCGGAGGGAGACCCGATCCTGGCCGCGGGCGTCGCGGGCGTGCGGCACATTACCCAGGTCGGGGGCGAGATCGGCGCATACTACGGATACGTCCACGACGGCATCTACCAGAGCGAGGCGGACATCGCCTCGAGCCCCACCGACTCGAGGAACGTCACACCCGGGGACATCCGCTGGAAGGACGTCAACGGCGACGGGCAGATCACCGCCGACGACCGCACCGAGCTGGGCAGCTACAACCCCGACATGACCTGGGGCCTGTTCAACCGCTTCGCCGTGGGGAATGTGGAGTTGAGCGTCTTCTTCCAGGGAGTCGTCGGCCGCGAGGTCCTGAACCTCACCCGCCGTCACCTGACGGCACAGGGCAACTTCAACGGGTACGGCAACCTGGTGGGCAACTACTGGACGCCGGAGAACCCGGGCAACGGCTGGGACCACAAGCCGGACCGCCAGGACCACGGCGGCAACACGCGCCCCTCCAACTACCAGATGGAGGACGGCTCCTACACGAGCTTCAAGAGCATCACGCTCTCGTGGAACGTGCCGCCCGATCTCGTAGGCGGGATCTTCGGCCGGGCGCCGGGCAGCGTGCGGGTCTTCGGCGCCGTGAACAACGTGCACATATGGACGGACTACTGGGGCTGGAACCCGGAAGCGAGCGTCCAGTCGACCGGACTGACGCCGGGGCAGGACTACGGGGCGTATCCGCTGATGCGGGCGTTCCAGTTCGGCGCCGAAATCGGATTCTAGCCAAAGGAGATCAAGATGAAGCTGAGAACACGAGCCATAATGACTCTCCCGGTGGTCTTCCTCCTCGCATCCTGCAGTGAGGACTTCACGCTCCTGAGTCCGATCTCGGAGCGGAACGTGGAGAACTTCTACCAGACGCCAACCGACTTCGACGTGGCCATCAACGGCGCCTACGCCACCCTGGCGAGCAACGGCGCCTACAACCGGTCCTACGTCCTCCTCCACGAGATGCGCTCCGACAACACGATGAACGGGGGCGGCGCGACAGGACTCGCGGAGGTGTACCATCGAATCGCGCACTTCAGCGAGCTGTCGACCCAGGAGGAGCTGTCCATTCCCTGGACGACTGCCTATCAGGGCATCGCCCGGACGAACCTCATCCTCGACCGGGTGGGCAACCTCGAGGATCAGAACGTCGCCAACCGGATCTCGGGTGAAGCCCTCTTCATCCGCTCGCTCTTCTACTACCACCTCGCGGTCCTCTGGGGCAACGTGCCGCTGCAGGTCGAGGCGGTGACCTCGCCCAACGTCGAGGTGAACCAGGTGAGCGCGGACGTGATCTACGCCCAGATCGCCGGGGACCTCGAGACCGCGCAGGGGATGCTCCCGGCGTCCTACAGCGGGGCGGATGTCGGGCGCGCCACCAGCGGCGCCGCCAACACCCTGCTCGGCCTGGTCTACCTGACCAACGGTCAATCCGCCCAGGCGGCGGACGCCCTTCGGCGGGTGGTGAGTTCCGGGCAGTATACGCTCTTGCCCAACTACGCCGACCTCTGGGGCGTGGCCAACGAGAACAACGCCGAGTCCGTCTTCGAGCTCCAGTACAAGGCGGGCGGCACCGGGACCGGGAGCCAGTTCACCGACTACTACACGCCCTTCGGCGGTTCGGGAGGCGTCGGCGCCGGCAACGCGCCCCAGGTCCTGTCGCCGGGCATCGACCAGATCCACTCGATGCAGCACATGATGGCGGAGGAGGACGCGCGCGGCATGGGCGGGACCTTCGCCGTCTCGGAGGAAGGCAACGTCTACGTGAAGAAGTGGGAGAGCATCCCCTTCGCGCAGGCCGACGCGGACAACAACTTCCCCGTCTTCCGCTACGCGGATGTGCTGCTGATGCTGGCCGAGGCGCTCGGCGAGGGCGGCGAGGCGTACGGGCTGATCAACCAGGTGCGCGCGCGGGCCGGAGCGTCGCCTATCGACGCCGGTACGTCGGGGACGTTCCAGGAGAAGCTCCTGTTCGAACGGCAACTGGAGTTCATCACCGAGGGCAAGCGCTGGGCCGATCTGCTGCGCCTCGGGGTGGCGCAGCAGGTGATGTCGGACTTTGAGCCCCTGAGGGCGGCCGGCCTCTCGGCGGGGGACATTCGGTTGGTCTATCCGATTCCGCAGCGGGAGATCGACGTGTCGCCGGGTGAAATGGTGCAGAATCCGGGCTGATACGGGCAGAGTGAACGGACACTGACGCGCAGAGCCGGAGGGCAAGGCTCGTGAGCGGAAGCAGGCCGTGAATCGGCCCGGCGGAAGCCGATCGCTGTCGGGGAGGGCCCTGGTCGCACTGAGTGCAGTGGGGCCGGGGCTCTTCCTGATCGGGTACAACATCGGCACGGGCAGCATCACCACCATGGGGATGGCGGGCGCCCGCTACGGCATGAACCTGCTGTGGGCGCTGGTGCTGTCGGGGATCTTCACCTATGTGCTGATGGTCGGGTTCGGGCGCCTGACGCTGGTCACCGGGCGGACCGCGCTGCAGAGCTTCAAGACGGGGATTCCACGGGTCGGGAAGGTCCTGGCGCTGTACGTGCTGGTCGCGCTGGTCCTGGGCGAGCTGGTCGCGCTCACGGGGGTGATGGGGATCGTGGCGGAGCTGCTCCAGGAAGGGGTTCGGCTCGCCTCGCCGTCGCGGGCGCTGGTGGTCCCGACCGGCTGGATCGTGGCGGTGGTCGCCAGCGGGATCTTCGCGATGCTATGGTTCGGCCACTACCGGCTCTTCGAGCGGGTTCTGACCGCCTTTGTCATCCTGATGGTCTTCTGCTTCGTGGCGGTCTTCTTCATGGTGTCGCCCAGCTACTCGGCGGTGGTGGCGGGCATGGTCCCCTCCATTCCCGACACGCCGGACGCCAGCCGCCTGGTGGCTGCCATGGCGGGCACCACCTGTTCGGCGGCGGTCTTCATCGTGCGCAGCACCGTGGTGGCCGAGAAGGGGTGGACCGTCAGGGACCTCGGGCGCGAGAAGCGCGATGCGCTGGTGTCGGCGTCGGTGATGGTCTTCCTGAGCGCGATGGTGATGGCGGTGGCGGCCGGCACCCTGTTCGTGCATGGCATGACCATGGAGTCGACCCTGGAGATGATCGGGCTGCTGGAGCCGATCGGGGGCGACCTGGCGGCCTTCCTGCTGATCGTGGGGATCTCCGGGGCGGGCCTGTCCACCGTCTTTCCCCTGGTGCTGATCGCGCCCTGGCTGGTTGCCGACTATGCGGGGTGGAAGCGGGATCTGCGCTCGCGCTCGTCGAGGTGGCTGATCGGGTTGGGGCTCCTGTTCTCCTTCGGTTCGGTCTTTCTGGACCAGACGCCGCCGATGCTCATGGTGATCGCCATGGCGCTGCAGGCGGCCATCCTTCCGGCCGTGGCCATCCCGGCGTTCTACCTGCTGAACCGGCGGGAGGTGATGGGGGAGGAGCACCTGGCTTCTCGGAGGTGGAACGCGGGGTTGATCGCCGTGATCGTGTTCTCGCTGGTCACCACCTGGTTCGCCGTGACGGGGCTGCTCGGATGACGGCGCGTACCGGACGCTCGATGGCGGGGCATGACGCTCCGGCGCGCGTGGCCGCGGCCCGGCCCGTCCGGTCCTTTCGCAGGGACGAACTGCGGGTCGAGGTGAACGGCTCGCCCGAGGACATGGGGGAGGCCGCCGCCGCTCGGGTCGAGGGTCACCTGGCGTCCGCGATCGCGGCCAGGGGAGGGGCCAACCTGGTGCTGGCTTCGGCGGTGTCGCAGCTGTCGTTTCTCGAGGCCCTCCGGGGCAGGGAGATCGAGTGGGCCCGGGTCACCGTCTTCCATCTGGACGAGTACACGGAGCTCCGAGAACATCATCCGGCGAGCTTCCGCAGGTTCCTGAAGGGGCGCATCCTGGACGCCGTCCGGCCGGGGAGCGTGCACCTGATGCGCGGCGACGCCGACGACCTGGGCACGGAGATCGAGCGCTACGAGGGCCTCCTCCGGGCGCATCCGCTGGACGTGGCCTGCATCGGGATCGGCGAGAACGGCCACATCGCGTTCAACGACCCGCCCGTGGCCGATTTCGAAGATCCGCGCCTCGTGAAGGAGGTCGAACTCGACGACGCCTGCCGCATGCAGCAGGTCAACGACGGCTGGTTCGCGTCGTTCGAGGAGACGCCGCGACGCGCGCTCACCCTCACCGTCCCGGCCATCATGAGCAGTCGGGTCATCAGCTGCGTCGTTCCGGGCAGGCAGAAGGCGGATGCCGTTCACGATGCGCTGAACGGGCCCGTCGCGACCGCGTGCCCCGCGTCGATACTGCGACGGCACGGAAACGCCACGCTTCTCCTGGACCCCGCCTCGGCGGCACGGGTGTGATGAACGATGGCACGGGTTCTCGCGTCCACGACAGCCGCCCGGCGGGCCGCATGAACACGGACCCTCAAGCGAGCAGCGCATGAACACCAGGCAACTCCTCGTCGTCGCTGCTGTCATCGCGGGTGTGCTCCTGCTGGTTCGCGCCGACCGCCCGGCGCGGATTCCGATCACGGTCGAGGGAGAGCGTCCCGGGACGCCGGTCACGTTTGGGATTCCGTTCCCGAAGGAGGAGCTGGGTTCCACCGGGAACGTGCGCGTGCGGAACGGAACGGGGGAGGAGATCCCGTCGCAAATCACGCCGGTGACCACATGGGGCTCTGCGGACGGGAGCCTCAAGTGGATCTGGGTCGACTTCTTCACCGACGGGTCCGGGCAGTACACCGTGGAGTACGGGCCGGAGGTTCGGCGAACCGTGGAGGCCGAAACGCCGATCCGGTTCGTGAACAATCAGCGGGAGCGCGGGTTCGCCGAGATCGACACCGGGCCGCTGCGCCTGCGTGTGGAAAAGGGTGGAAGCGGGTTCATCGACCGGGTGGAGTTCAACCCGGCGGCCGACGGTTTCGGGCCCGGGCACCTGATCGCCGAGGGAATCGGCGCGCGCGGATCGTTCCTGGACCTGGTGGACGCGGAAGGCGTCGACGCGTCGTCGGCCGTGGTCCATCAGACCTTCATCGAGAGGGGATCGGGGCCGATGCACGCCGTCCTCCGGATCGAGGGCGAATACCGATACCAGCGGCCCGGGCACCCCGCTTCCCCCTTCGTCACCTACATCCACGCGTATGCGGGACAGGCGCGCCTGAAGGTCCTCCACACCATCACCTACACGGGCAACCCGGACCGGGGCGCTCCGCTGGAGGGGCGCCAGCACCGCGACGTGGCGACCCAGGCGGCGCTGATCGTCGACGAGGCCGAACGTTCGAGCGACCCCGGAATCACCGAACCCGACGACATGATCGCCTCGGCGGGGATCGGCCTCGCGTACCGGCTGGACGCGGATCCGGTGTTCAGGACGGCTCTCGGGGGCGGGCGCTGGTGGGAGGGCGCCGAGCCGACCCTGGTGGAAGAGGAAACCGCCGGGGCGTCGAGCTTCTCGGTGCTCCAGACCGGCCCGGACGCCGACGGCATCCCGCCCATCCCCGAGTCGGGCCCGGATGAACGGATCGGCGGGTTTGCGGCCACCGTCGCCTCCGACCGCCTTCTCGCCGAAGCCGAGCGCGCGGAGGGATGGATCGATCTGTCGGACGGCGAGAGAGGGGTGAGCATCGGAATCCGGAAGATGCTCGAGGAGTACCCGAATCAGCTCGCGGTGGATCTGGAGCAGCGCCGCCTCCACGCGTACAGCTGGCCTCCGGACCAGCCGCCGAAGAGCTTCCAGCGGGCGAGCAACCAGCCCGACGGGGGCATGGTCGGCAACTTCGCCCGGGGCATCACCAGGACGACCGAGCTGGTGCTCGGCTTCCATGACGGCAGCGACGATCCCGCGGCCGTGAGGGAAGCCGCGCACGCGGTCCTGGACCCGCCCGTCGCCCATGCGCCTCCCGAGTGGTACCGCGATTCGGGGGTCTACGGGACCTTCGCAACCGCCGACAACCGGATTCCGGCGCTGGAACGGGGTCTCCAGTACAAGTTCCGCTACATGCGCTTCAACCAGGACTGGGCGCCGTGGTACGGGATGTTCGACTACGGCGACCTGAAGGCCTACTACCGCGGCGGCGGCTGGGTGCAATGGGGCAACAACGAGCCGGCGCAGGACTTCCAGTGGTGGTTCAACTTCATGAGGACGGGCAGCCGGGACGACTACCTGCAGGCCGAGGCGATGAGCCGCCACACCATGGACGTGGACAACCTGCACTGGCCCACCGGACCGGACTACCGGGGAGACACGAATGCCGCCCTGGACTACTGGAGGTCACTCGAGGCGCCCGTGGGAAGCCCCTACGTGGGAATGGGCACCCGCCACGCGAACCAGCAGGCGGTCGCGCTGTACTCGGCTCACGTCTGGATCGCGGGCTGGCTCGCGAGCTACTACCTGAGCGGATATCACCGGGGGCTCGAGGTGGCGCGCCTGACGGGCGACTACTACCGGAAGCGGGTCTTCGGGGAGCACGGGCTCACCGGACGACGGCTCTACCTGTCGGTGTGGAACCTGGCCGAGCTCTATGACGCGGCCCGGGAGGACATCCATCTCGAGGAACTGCGGCACCGGGTGAACCGGGTTCTCGAGCTGCAGAAGACGCAGGGGGGCCGCATGGTCATCGACCGCTTCGGCTACTCCCAGCACTACCTCACCTACGGGCTGGGAAGGTACCGCCAGCTGTTCGACGACGGGGAGGTGGAGCTCGGTCAGGTGGAGCACGCCCGCAGCCTGCTCAACGCCCCTCCCCTGGACCACGACATGGAATCCTGGCTTGCGAGCATCCACCCGCTCGTGGTCGGATACGACCTGACCGGGGGGGAGGAGTTCCTCACGGAGGCGTGCCGGCGGGCGGTGTACCTGCGCACCGACGAGATGCCGCAGCCGTTCAGGAGCTACACGACGCAGCGCGAGCTGGTCTCGCAGATGGAGGCCGTGAGCCACCTGCCCGGGCGGGAGAGCGACCCCTTCGCAGGCGGCCGGATGCCCAACTGGGCTCTGTCGAGCGGAATCCGGGTCTTCGGCTGGACGCACGCCTTCGGGGTTCCCTACCTGATCGACCGCCTGCAGTCGTCGGGGTGGCGGCTGGACGACCTGCCGTGCACGTGAACGGCAGGCCCGCCGTGCGCGTGAAGCGGTCGCCGGTACCCACTACGGGTAGTGGTGAACCCCCTACCCGTCGTGGGTGCGGCTCCTGGTGGGGGCGTTTGCGGCAGGGGCGCGGCGGCGTCCATACTCTTCGGGTGAGACGGGCATCCAACCGAGCGAGGTCCCAGCCTTGATTCGCAACCGATGGATGTGGCTTCTCGCCGGCACCGTGGCCGGCGGCGGGGCATGGATCGCGGGAGCGCAGGAGTCGGGAGGCTACCCGAACCAGGAGTTCCTGCTCGACCCTCCGCCCGGGGAGTGGCTGAACTATGGCCGCGACCAGGACGGCACGCACCACAGCCCGCTCGACCAGGTCGATACCGGCAACGTGGGCCGGCTGGGCCTGGCGTGGACCTACGACACCGGCTCCTACCCGGGCCAGCTGGAAGGGAGTCCCATCGTCGCGGACGGGACGATGTACGGGACGCTCACGTGGAGCGTCGTCTTCGCCATCGACGCGCGCACGGGTGAGGAGAAGTGGCGCTGGGACCCGAAGATCCCGCAGACCCAATACGTGACCGACGCGCGCGGCATCCGGCACCGGCGCGGCCCGAGCCTCTGCTGCGGTCCGGTCAACCGGGGCGTGGCCCTCTACGACGGCAAGGTCTACGTGGGGCTCCTGAACGGAAGCCTGGTCGCGCTGGACGCCGGGACGGGGGAGGAGGTGTGGCGGGTGCAGGTGCGGAGCCCGCTCGACGACTACAGCATCACCGGGGCGCCACGCATCGTCGACGGGATGGTGATCACCGGCATCAGCGGGGCCGAGTTCGGCGTGCGTGGCTTCGTGTCGGCCTACGATGCCGGGACCGGCGAGCTGGTATGGCGGTTCTACACGGTTCCGGGCGATCCGACCGAGCCTTTCGAGAGCGAGGCCCTCGAGCGGGCCGCCGAGACCTGGACCGGCGCCTGGTGGCGGTACGGAGGCGGAGGGACGGTCTGGGACGGGATGGCCTGGGACCCGGAGCTGGACCTGCTCTACTTTGGAGTCGGGAACGGGGGGCCTTGGGCGCGCGACATCCGGAGCCCCGGGGGCGGCGACAACCTGTACCTCACCTCGATCATGGCCGTGCGGCCGCGCACGGGCGAGTACGTCTGGCACTACCAGACCACGCCGGGCGACGACTGGGACTACGCCGCGACCCAGCCGCTCATACTGGCGGATCTGGTCATCGACGGGCGCGAGCGGCAGGTCATCATGCAGGCGCCCAAGAACGGCTTCTTCTACGTGATCGATCGCGTGACCGGGGAGTTCATCTCGGCGGAGCCGTTTGCCCGGGTCACGTGGGCGACGGGTTACGACCCCGAGACCGGGCGGCCCATCGAGACCGACTTTGCGCGCTACGGCATCGAGGGCGCACTGATTTCCCCCGGCTCGGACGGCGCCCACAACTGGCACGCCACCTCGTGGAACCCGGCCACCGGCTTGGTCTACCTGCCGGGGCAGGAGACGTCCCGCTGGTACTCGGTGGACCCCGATTTCGCCATCGAGCCCGGGCAGCCGGGCTTCGGAATGGGACGTCGGCGGCCAGCGGAAGGACCGGTGCGGGGCGCCGATGCGATGGCCGCGGAACTTCCGGCCGCATTGCCGCAGGCGGGGCCGCGCGACCGGGAGATCGACCCCATGGTGGTCGGGATGGGCGGTCTGGGAGCCTTCCTGGTCGCGTGGGATCCCGTCGCCCGGGAAGAGCGCTGGAGGCACCACTTCGAACAGCGCGGCGTCAGCGGGGGGACGCTGACGACAGCCGGAGACCTGGTCTTCCACGGCAACGGCAGCGGCGCCTTCAACGCCTATCGCGCGGACGATGGCGAGATGCTGTGGGAGTTCCCGCTCGCGCCCGGCTTCGCCAATCCCGTTACGTACATGCTCGATGGCCGGCAGTACGTGTCGGTGGTGACCGGCCGCGGGGGCAGCTACGCGCCCGGGCGGGTCTACACGTTCGCGCTGGACGCGGACCTGCCCGCGCCGTCGATGGACCCCCAGGCCCCGCCGCCACCTCCCCCGGTCGAGCCGCCTCCGGATGGTTTCATGGGCGGGATGGCCGGGGCGGAGTTGCCCGACCTCCCGGGAAGGGAACTGGTCCGGCAGACCTGCACCCTGTGTCACTCCGCCGACCGGATCATCAACACCCGCCGGAGCGAGGAGGAGTGGCGGCTGTTCGTGGGTGACAAGTACACCCGCGGCTTCATCAACTCGACCACGCCGGAGCAGCGCGCGGCGATCGTCGACTACATGGCACGCGCCCTCCCGAGAGGTTAGCGGGCGGGGACCGGGCCTCGCGGTCGGTGCATGCACCCGCTGACAGCGAAGTCATTCGTCCGCATCGGCGCCTCGGCGCCGGTGCCCGGAACAGGAGGCAGGACTCATGCGTCGTTCGTACTTCACCCAGGCCCTGTGCGTCGCGGGGCTCGCCGTTCTCCTCCCGATCCAGGCGGCCGAAGCCCAGGAGCGGGACGACACCATTCGTGCCCGGGACGGCACCCCCATTCCCCTGATCCCGCGCGCGCCCGAAGCCATGGCCGAGGGCGCGGTCTGGATCCCGCCGATGCCGCCGCTGGAGGCTACCCTGCCTCCCGAGGGCTGGGAGCCGCCCGGATACGAGCAGCCGCCCATGCCCTACATCCTCCTCCGGCTCCCGAGGACGAACATCACGGGGGCCGGATACCCGGCGATCGACTTCCACGTGCACGCCGGGGAGCTCACGACGCGCGAGGCGTACGAGAGCATGATCGCCCTCATGGACTCCATCGGTATGGGCGCGATCATCAACCTGAACGGCGGGACCGGGACGCACCTCGACTCCACGCTGGCGGCGGGGGAGGCCTACCGGGACCGGGTCGTGAACTTCGTCACCCTGAACCTGGACGGCATCAACGAGCCGGGCTGGTCCGAGTGGATGGCCGGCGAGATGGAGCGGGGATTCCTGGCCGGGGCGAGGGGGCTCAAGGTCTCGAAGGCGCTGGGCCAGGGTGCGCGCGATCCCGACGGCACGTTCATCCAGGCCGACGACCCCCGCCTCGACGCCGTCTGGGCGATGGCCGCGAAGCACGACATGCCGGTCATGATCCACACCAGCGACTCGGTGGGGCGCTTCTATCCCATCGGCCCGCTCAACGAGCGCTACGAGGCCGGCCTGTGGCGTCATCCAGGAGACACGAGCGGCAACCTCTACGATTCGGGTCCGCCCCGGGAGGTGATCGAGGTGGCGCGCGAGAAGATGCTCGCCAAGCATCCGCGGACGCGCTTCGTGCTCGGCCACATGGCGATGCTCTACTACGACCCGGGGAGGCTTGGGGCGCTTCTGGACACCTACCCGAATGCCGACCTCGAGACCTCCGCGGCGATTCAGGATCTGGGCCGCGCGCCGCGCTTGTGGAGAGAGTTCTTCCTCAAGTACCGGGACCGCATCCTCTTCGGCACGGACGGCAACCGGCGCCGCACGATCGACGACTTCTGGACGCCTCACTGGCGGTTCCTGGAGACGTTCGACGAGCACTTCTTCCATCCGGCTCAGGTCCGCACTCCGGGCGGCTCGCCGGGCCACGGCCGCTACAACATCTACGGCATCGGCCTCCCGGACGAAGTGCTGCGCAAGATCTACTTCGAGAACGCGCTCCGGCATCTTCCCGACATGCGCGAATCCATCGAGCGCCAGCTCGCCGAGCGGGGCCGGTGAGTCGGCGGCGGCGGAGGGACGCCGGGTCGGCAAGGCGTCCGGAGAGGCGCGCGCGGGCGGGAAGAGCCGCGTGACCGGCACCGATGGACAGCTAGCGGGCTCCGAGCCGTTCGATCTGACCCGCAGGGTGGCGGTGGTGTGCGGTGGCTACGGGGTGCTAGGTGGCGCGATCGCCGGGGAGCTGGGGCGTGCGGGCGCCCGGGTCGCGGTGCTGGGCCGCCGTCGTGCCCCAGCGCAGGCGCAGGCGGACGAGATCGGCGAAGCCGTCGCGCTCCAGGCGGACGTGCTGGATGAAGAGGCGCTTCGCCGGGCACGGGCCGAACTCCTGGACCGGTGGAGGACCCCGGACATCCTGGTCAACGCCGCGGGCGGCAACGTGCAGCGTGCCCGCAGCGACGAGCGGAGCATCTTCGAGGTGCCGGCGGGCGCCTTCGACGAGGCCCTCCGGCTGAACCTCCACGGCTCGGTGCTGCCGTCCATGGTCTTCGGCGAGGCGATGGCCGCCCGGGGTGCTGGCTCCATCGTGAACATTTCGTCGATGGCGGCGCTCCGGGTCCTGAGCGGCGTGATGGCGTATTCGGCCGCCAAGGCCGCCATCGAGAACTTTACGCGCTGGATGGCGGTGGAGCTGACTCGAAGGTACGGGGATGGTCTCCGGGTGAACGCGGTCGCGCCCGGCTTCTTCCTCGCGAAGCAGAACCGGGCGGTGCTGGTGAATCCGGACGGGAGCTACACCGATCGCGCGCGGCGCATCATCGAGCATACCCCCATGGGCCGGTTCGGGAGGCCGGAGGAGGTGGCGGGGGCAGTCCGCTGGCTCGCGAGCGATGCCGCCTCTTTCGTGACCGGCGCCGTGATTCCCGTCGACGGCGGCTTCAGCGTCTTCAGCGGCATCTGAGACCCATGCTGATGAGCTTCCGCTGGTTCGGTCCCCGGGATCCGGTGAGCCTCTCCCGGATCCGGCAGATTCCCGGCGTGGAAGGGGTGGTCGGCGCGCTCTACGACATCCCCGCGGGGGAAGTGTGGCCGCGGGACGAGCTGAGTCAGCTGGGAGAGCGCATCGAGGATGCGGGGCTCCGCTTCGCGGTCGTCGAGAGCATTCCCGTCCACGACGACATCAAGCTGGGGCGGCCCTCGCGCGACCGGCTCATCGAGCGCTACTGCGAGAGCGTGCGCAACGTGGGCGAGATCGGGGTTCGGGTACTCTGCTACAATTTCATGCCCGTGCTCGACTGGACCCGCACGAGCATCGACATGCGGCTCGCGGACGGGTCGACGACGCTCGCCTACGACCAGGAGGCGTTGGACGCGCTGGATCCAGCCCGGGGCCCGGCGGCGCTTCCGGCCTGGTCGCCTCCCGAGCCTGGGAGGCTCCCGGAACTGCTGGCAGCGTTCCGCAGGATGGAGGAGGAGCAGCTCTGGGAGAATCTTGCGTATTTCCTGGAAGCCGTGGTGCCGGTGGCGGAGGAGGCCGGTGTTCTGATGGCGATGCATCCGGACGATCCGCCGTGGTCCGTCTTCGGACTGCCGCGCATCATCACGGACGGCCCGGCGCTCGAACGGCTGCTCGGGCTCGTGGATCGGCCCGCCAACGGGGTCACGTTCTGCACCGGCTCCCTGGGTGCCCGCCCCGACAACGACCTGCCCGCGATCATCCGCGGCCTGGGATCGAGGATTCACTTTGCCCACTGCCGGAACGTCCGCGTAACCGGCGAGCGGCGATTCCATGAGAGTCCCCACCCGTCGCGCCTGGGGGACGTGGGCCTGCTGGAAGTGGTCCGCGCCCTGCGCGAGGTGGGGTTCACCGGGCCCATGCGTCCCGATCACGGACGCATGATCTGGGGGGAGACCGGCCAGCCGGGCTACGGCCTGTACGATCGGGCGCTCGGCGCCGCGTATCTGCAGGGGCTGTGGGAGGCGGTGGAGGGGATGGCGGACGCGCCGTCCGGGACCAAGGCCGGTGTCGGCGAAGACCGGGAGTCGCCATGACGCTCCTCAATCAACAACTGGGTCGCCTGGGCGTGGTGCCCGTGGTCGTCATCCGCGACCCGGGCCGCGCGGTGCCGTTGGCGCGCGCCCTGGCGGACGGCGGGCTTCCGTGCGCCGAGATCACCTTCCGCACCTCGGCGGCCGCGGAAGCGATGCGCCGGATCGCTTCGGAGGTGCCCGACGTCCTGCTGGGCGCCGGCACCGTGCTCACACCGGGGCAGGCAGCGGACGCGCGCGAGGCCGGGGCGCAGTTCGTGGTCTCGCCGGGCTTCGACCCCCGGGTGGTCGACTACTGTCAGGCGCACGAGCTCCCCGTCTATGCGGGCGTATGTACGCCCACCGAGATTCAGCGGGCGCTCGAGGCGGGACTCGACGTGCTGAAGTTCTTCCCGGCCGGGCCGCTGGGCGGAGCAGCCTTCCTCAAGGCGATCTCGGCGCCCTTCCCGGGGGTGAAGTTCATCCCCACCGGAGGAGTGAAGCGGGAGAACCTCCGGGACTACCTCAAGCTCGACCAGGTGCTGGCCTGCGGCGGCTCCTGGCTCACCCCGGCGAGCTGGATCAACGAGGGCGCCTTCGACCGGATCCGTGAAGAGGCCGCGCGGACCGTGGCCGTCGTCCGTGGAGTGAGCCCATGACCCCACCGATGCGCATCGTGACCTTCGGCGAACTCATGCTGCGACTCCGGGCTCCAGGGCGCGAACGGCTCCTGCAGAGCCCGCGTCTCGAGGCGACCTTCGGTGGCGCCGAGAGCAATGTGGCGGTGTCCCTGGCCAACTTCGGCCTGGACGCCGCCTTCTGCACGGTCGTGCCCGCCAACCCGATCGGCGACGCGGCCGTCGGAGAATTGCGCCGTTTCGGCGTGGACACCCGGCTCATCCGGCGGGGAGGCGGGCGCCTGGGCGTCTACTACTTGGAGACGGGGGCGAATCAGCGGCCGAGCCGGGTCGTGTATGACCGGGCCCGCTCGTCCATCGCCTGCGCCCGCCCGGCTGACTTCGATTGGGATGTCGTCTTCGAGGGCGCCGGCTGGTTCCACATCACGGGGATCACGCCGGCTCTGAGCGCCTCGGCCGCCGAGCTCTCGCTGGAGGCGGTGCGCCGGGCGAGGGAGCGGGGGATGACGGTGTCGTGCGACTACAACTATCGGAGCAAGCTCTGGAAGTACGGGAAACCGGCCCCGGAGGTGATGCGCGAGCTGGTGGCGCACGTGCACATCGGCATCGCCAACGAGGAGGACTGCCAGCGCTCGCTCGGGATCGAGTCGAGCGTGGATATCGAGGCCGGCGCCCTCGACCGCGAGCGATACCGAGTCCTGGCCGAGCGCGTGCTGGCCGCCTTTCCGAACCTCGAGAAGCAGGTGATCACCCTGCGCGAGAGCCGGAGCGCCGATGACAACACCTGGGGCGCGTGCCTGCACGACGGACGGGACTTCAGCGTCAGCCGCAGGTACGAGGTGCCCGACATCGTCGACCGGGTCGGGACCGGCGACGCGTTCGCCGCGGGGTTCATCTACGGGCTCGCGACCGGCGCGGATGACCGGCGAGCGCTCGAGTTCGCCACGGCGGCCGGCTGCCTGAAGCATTCGATTCCCGGCGACTTCCACCGGGTGGGGGTTGCCGAGGTCGAGGCGCTGATGGAGGGCGGCGGCAGCGGCCGGGTGCAGAGGTGAGGGGGCGAGGACACCCACGACGGGTCGTGGGTACCCCCTACCGGTAGTGGGTACAGACCCTTCGCGCGCCGCCGTCGGCGTCCGGTTAACGCCAGCTGTCGACGATGTCCTCGGCGATGCGGCCCAGCGCGGACTCCAGCTCGATGAAGTCGCCCGTGTTCTGGTTGGTGAAGACGGCGATCACAGTCGGCCCGCCTTCGTAGTACAGGATCCCGACGTCGTTGCCGGCGTAGGGGGGCCAGTCGCCGGTCTTGTGCGCCACCGACGCGCGGAAGCGGATGTAGCGGGGCAGGCGCGAGCTGTAGAACTGGCGCTCCAGGACGCGGATCATCTCGTCGCTCGACGTGCGCGACGCGACCTCGCCGTTGTGGATCTGCGCGAGCAGGCCAGCGATCTCTCGCGCGCTGATGCTGCCCAGCCACTCCTCCGGGTCGCCCTCGAAGCGGAAGGTGCGCGCGGACGCCTCCGGGTCGGAGGGAAAGCCGCGCTCGAAGACCTCGCGATGCGATAGCGCGGCGTTGGCGGGATCGGCCATGACCCACACCCGGCGGAAAAGGTCGCCGGTGGTCGCGCGCAGGCGGGTCTGCTCGTACCCGAGCTCCGACAGCATCTCGTTGACCCGGTCCAGGCCGACGCGCGCGATCATGATGTCGGTGGCGGTGTTGTCGCTGGTGATGATCATCTGGGTCACCAGGTCGCGCCAGGTCGGCTCCAGCTCGGGCGTGAAGGTCTGGAGCAGGCCGCTGCCCCGGCGCAGATCCTCGGGCCGGATGCGGTAGCGCTCGTCGAGGTCGAGCGTCCCCGCCTCCGCGTCGCGGTAGGCGAGCACCATGACCGGAATCTTGATGACGCTGAGCGCGTTCATCGGCTCGTCGGCGCGGATGGTGATCTCGCGGCCCGTGGGCAGGTGGCGGGCGTAGAGCGAGGTACGCGCCGGCAGGCCGTCCAGCCGGGCCGTTACGCGCGCGGCGAGACCGGAAGCATCTCCCGTGGATGAGCCCCCAGCGGATCCATCCGCGCAAGCGGCCGCGAGCGCCAATAGCGAGGCAAGCGTCACGGCCCGGGAGCTGAGCCACGCGCCTCGATGCATCATCGCAAAGAACCGGGCCGCGGCCTGCGCCCCGAACCTCGGGCCCTCCGAGGAGAGCCCGGGTCCGGGCCCGCGCCCGCCCATCAGTCCGCCTCGAAGCCGATTTTCTTGTGGGTTCCGTCGCAGAAGGGCTTGTTCGCCGAACCGCCGCAGCGACACAGGAAGGTCGCCTTGCCGGGACGGGTTTCGATGGGGTCTCCGGCGTCGTTCTGGAGTTCGATCTGTCCATCGATTCGACAGGGTCCGTTCCTGATGACGCGGATCGTCACTTGTGACATTTGTTTCCTCACGGAATTGGGGGGAGAAGGATTCCTGGCTGGCCGGCCTCGCGCCTGCACCGGGATTCGCAGCGGGCGGACTCCCGTCTCGCCGCGTTCGGCCGCGCATGTATGGCCGCCGTCCGGGTGCTAGATTTGTCATTGTCGAGCGCGAATGACAACCCGGAGCGATGGGAGCGAGATGAGTCACGTGAGGCGCAGGCCCTCGGCGGCCGTGAACGTGGGCGGCGTGATGGTGGGAGGAGACCACCCGGTCGTCGTGCAGTCGATGACCAACACGGACACCGCCGACGCCAAGGCCACGGCCGTCCAGATCGCCGCTCTGGCCGCCGCCGGAAGCGAGCTGGTGCGGATCACGGTCAACCACCATCCGGCCGCCCGCGCCGTCCCCGAGATCGTGGCCCGACTGCGCGACCAGGGCGTGGAGGTCCCCATCGTGGGCGACTTCCACTACAACGGGCACATCCTGCTCGCCGAGCATCCGGCGTGTGCGCGCGCGCTGGCCAAGTACCGCATCAACCCCGGCAACGTCGGCGCCAAGCGGCGCGACGAGAACTTCAGCAGCATCATCCGGCTGGCCATCGAGTACGACAAGCCGGTGCGCATCGGCGTCAACTGGGGCTCGCTGGACCGGCGGCTGCTCACCGAGTTGATGGACGAGAACTCGAAACGCGCCGAGCCCCGCGACGCCGGGGAGGTGGTGCTCGATGCGATGGTGGAGAGCGGGATGCGCTCCTCGGTCCTCGCAGAAGAGGTCGGGCTGGGCCACGACCGCATCGTGATCAGCGCCAAGGTCTCCAAGGTGCAGGACCTGGTGACCGTTTATCGCAAGCTGGCGCCCCTGAGCGACTACGCGCTTCACCTCGGGCTGACGGAGGCCGGGATGGGGATTCCCGGCATCGTCGCCAGCGCTGCGGGGCTGGCCCCGCTCCTGCTCGAGGGGATCGGCGACACCATCCGTGTCTCGCTGACACCCCGCCCGGGTGGGGACCGGACCGAGGAGGTGCAGGTCGCGAAGCAGATCCTGCAGGCGCTCGAGATCCGCAACTTCGAGCCCCAGGTCACCTCGTGTCCGGGGTGCGGGCGCACCACCAGCAGCTTCTTCCAGGAGCTCGCGGAAGACATCCAGGGCTATCTGCGCGCGCAAATGCCGGTCTGGAAGGCGAGGCATCCCGGGGTCGAAGAGATGCGCGTCGCGGTCATGGGCTGCGTGGTGAACGGCCCCGGCGAGTCCAAGCACGCCGATATCGGCATTTCGCTGCCCGGCACCTTCGAGGAACCCAAGGCTCCCGTCTACGTGGATGGAGCCCACTACTGCACGCTCAAGGGCGAAGGCCTGGCCGAGGAGTTCAAGGAGATCGTGGACGACTATGTGCGGCGCAGGTACGGGGTGGAGGAGCCGGCGGGCGCGGGGGTCTAACCCGGCGGCGCCCATGGGCCGTCGTTGACGGTGTCCAGGCGGCTGCGCGCCACCCGCCACCCCATGTTGGCGTCGGGCACCATGAGGATGTCCCACACTTCGCGCCGGATCAGTCCGTCGGTACCCGCCCCGTCGATCAGGCGGACCACGCGCATGGAGAGCCGCCCGCTGGAGATCGGTTCGGGCATGACGAGCTGGTAGAGCACGCCCCCGTCGCGGATGCGGCAGCCTTCGGGGGAAGGGAAGTCGGGGCAGAGCAGCGCATCCTCCGCTGGCATGACCTCGACGTACCCGAGTTGCTCCAGCGCGCTCCGGGTCTCATCGTCCAGCAGGGCGCGGCCGGTGGCGCCGGGAGGGCGCCCGATCTGCTCGGCGAAGAAGGTGGGCTGTTCACCCGGGGGGAGCGCGTCGAAGATGACCTCGACCGCCCTTCGGTTGGCCCGCTGCGCGGAAAGGGCCGTGGGTGCGAGGGCGGCAAGGGTGGCCACCGCGGCCAGGGCGAAGGGGGCGAATCGCGCTGCCGGGCCGCGTCGGGGCGCCGGAGGCCACACCGCTGGGCCGGACCGCCCCGGCCGGCCGGTTGGTACGCCCGGTCGCATCACCGGCCTCCCCGGTCACCCGGGGCGGAGGCGGACCGGCTGGCTGGCGCCGGATCCGCCTCTCCTTCGGCCAGCGTCTCAAGCGCTCTTTCGATTCGGTCGAGGGAGAGGTCTCGCCCCAGGTAGTACAGAACGTCGAAGATCCCCGGGCTCACAGCCTGGCCGGTAAGCGCCAACCGCAGCGGGTGGATCAGGCGTCCGGCGCCGATCTCAAGCTCCTGCGCGAGGCCGCGCAGCGCCGTCTCGAGCGCATCCTGCTCCCATTCGCACTCGCGCAGCAACTGGCGCAGCGCATCCAGATACTCCCGGGCCTGCCCGCGGCGCTTCCAGTGCTTGCGCACCGCCCTGACCTCGTACCGGACCTCGCCCGGCAGGTACAGCAACACGTTGCCAGCCAGCGAGTCGATGCTGCGTGCCCGTGTCCGCAGCATGTCGAGCAGGCCTTCGTACCAGTCGGGCCGGTCCTGAATCGCCTCCTCCACCGCCTGCCGCGCCTCGCCCAGGCGCGCGCTCACGAGCGACTCCAGGGGCCCGAGATCCATGTGCGACAGGTGTCGGCCGTTCAGCCAGGCGAGCTTGTCGGCGTCGAACACCGAGCCCTTGCGCAGGATGCGACCCAGCGAGAACCGGCGGACGATCTCGTCGGTGTCCATGACTTCGCGGTCGTCGCCGGGGGACCAGCCGAGCAGGGCCAGGAAGTTGACCATCGCTTCCGGCAGCACGTCGCGCCGATACTCGGCGACGTCGGTGGCGCCGTGGCGCTTCGAGAGGCGCTTGCCGTCCCTCCCCAGGATGAGCGGCACATGGCCGAAGCGGGGCACCGGGAAGCCCAGGGCCCGCGCCAGCAGAATCTGCTTGGGTGTGTTGGACAGGTGGTCGTCGCCCCGGAGCACCATGTCGATGCGCGCGTGGGCGTCGTCGCACACCACGGCGAGGTTGTAGGTCGGGCTGTCGTCGGCGCGGAGGATGACCAGGTCGTCGATGTCCTGGTTGCGGAAGCGCATCCGGCCGTGGACGGCGTCCTTCCATTCGGTCGAACCCTCCGGTACGAGGAAACGCACCACATGCGGCTCGCCCGCCGCCGCGCGCTCGTCGGCCTCCCCGGGCGCCAGCGTCTCCGCCCGCCTCCGGGCCGCCCGGGTGGCCTCGCCCGCCAGGGCCGCGATGTTGGCACGGTCGCGGGCGAGCTCCTCGGGGGTGGAGAAGTCACGGTACGCATGCCCGCCGGCCAGCAGCTTCCGGCCGGCGGCGGCGTGCTCGCCAACCCGCTCGCTTTGGAAAAGAGGACCCTCGTCCCAGTCGATGCCCAGCCACTCGAGCCCGCGCAGGATCGCCCCGGTCATCGCCTCGCTTGAGCGGGCGCGGTCGGTGTCCTCGATGCGCAGCACGAAGGTCCCGGCGCTCTGGCGCGCGAGCAGCCAGTTGAAGAGCGCGGTGCGCGCGCCGCCGACGTGGAGAAAGCCGGTCGGGGACGGGGCGAAGCGAACGCGCACGGGTCAGGTTGCCGGGGCCCGCGCGGCCACCTGTCCGGCTCGCGCGCCGCGGCCTTCGATGAGCAGGTAGATGGCCGGGGTGGTGGCCAGCACGAAGACCGTGGACGACAGCAGCCCGCCGATGAGCGCGTAGCCGAGCGCGTTCCAGATGGTGGAGTCGGCCGTCTCGGAGAAGAGCACCAGCGGGAGCAGCCCGAGCACCGTGGTGGCGGTGGTCATCAGGATCGGCCGCACCCGCTCGAGCGTGCCGGCCAGGATGGCGGCGTGGAGGTCGCCCCCCGACTCGCGCCGGACGCGGTTGATGTTGTCCACCAGCAGGATCGCGTTGTTGACCACGATGCCTCCCATCATGATGACCCCCACGTACGCTTCCCGTGTGAACGACGCGCCCGTGTAAAAGAACATCAGGAACACCCCGATCAGCGCCATCGGCACCGTCAGCAGCACGCACAGCGGCAGGCGCACCGACTCGAAAAGCGCGGCCGTAACCATGTAGATCAGGAGGATCGACACCGCCAGTACCGCGTAGATCTGCTGGCGGTCCTCCTCGCTCCACCGGAATCCCTGCTCCTCCTCGATCACGTAGCCCACCGGAAGCTCCGTGGACTCGATGATCCCGTCGTAGTACTGGTCGCCCAGCCGGCGCGGGCCCGCGAACTCGTACGCCACGGTGCGCTCGTACTGCTGGTCCTCGCGGCGAATCCAGGCGAGCACGTCCACGGGAGCGATCGAGACCACGTCGCCCAGGCGGATGCCGGTGCCCGTCGAGGTGCCGATGATGGTCTCGAGCAGCTCCTGGACGTCGGTGTCCCGGTACCCCTCGAGCTTTACCTCGTAGCGCACCTCGTCGCCGCCGATCTTGAGCTGCGCCTGGCTGGTCTGGCCCGCGACGGCCGCGTTCATGCGCGCGACCAGCTCCTGCACCGACATGTCGTGGCGCGCCAGCTGGTCCCGCTCGATCTCGACCACGAACTCGGTCGCGCGCTCGCGAACGAATCTCCCGGCGGAGTTGGTGTCGATGGAGCGCACCCGCGGCACGCGCGCGAGCCGGTCGCCCAGATCTTCGGCGATCTCGCGCACTCTCTCGTAGTTGTACCCCAGCACCTTCATGGAATAGTTCGGCGAAGCGCCCCCGCCTCCGCCGTAGAATCCCAGGCCGACGCCGACCACGCGCACCTCGGCTCCGGTGAAGCCCAGGCTGTAGCTGAACATCTGTTCCTTGATGGCCATCGGGATGCCGGTGTTCTCGAGAGAGTCCGGGAAGGTGACCGTGATCCGCCCGTAGGTGCCGGTCACGTTCGACGAAAAACGGTCCACCTCCGGAATCGCGGCCAGCCGCTCCTCGAAGGAGCGCACGAGATTGTCCGTCCGCTCGAGGTCGGAGCCCCGCGGCAGCTCGATGTTGATGAAGACGTAGGTGTCGCGGCCCATCCCTCCGCCCCAGAGCACCCCCCGCGTGACGTGGTTCTCGAAGAGATACCACGACCCGCCGAAGGCCAGCACCGCCACAGTCACCGCCAGCCAGGCTCGGCGCAGCGTGAAGCCGATGATGGTCGAGTAGATCCGGGTGTAGAGGGGCGTCTCGCGCGGGCGCGGCAGCGCCGGCGGACCGGGGGAGCGCGCATCGTCCGGGGCGCCGGACTCCGGGAAGGCGCCAGCGGCTCCGGGCCGGCCTCCATGGGCAGCACCGGTTTCCGCTTCACCCCTCCGCACCCTCGGCAGCACGCGCGCGGCCAGCGCCGGAATGAAGGTGAAGGCCACCAGCAGCGAGGCCCCCAGGGTCAGCGCCACCACGATCGCCAGCGGCACATAGAACACCCTCAGCTCCCCCTGCAGGTACACGAAGGGCACGAAGACGATGAGCGTGGTCGCGGTGGAGGTGAGGATGGGCAGCACCACCTGGCGGGTGCCCTCGGTCGCGGCGCTCACGGCATCCCGCCCCGCCTGCCAGCGGCGGAACACGCTCTCCAGAACCACGATGGCGTTGTCCACGATCAGACCGAACCCCATCGCCAGCCCCATGAGCGTGAGCAGGTTGAGGGTCATGCCCCCGAAGTAGATCAGGTTCAACGAGATCAGGACCGAGAAGGCGATCGTCATGAAGACGACCCCCGCGGATCGGAACGAGCGCAGGAAGAGGAGCAGGACCGCGAAGATGACGAAGGCCGAGATCAGCGCCCTGGTGCGCAGATCGGTCAGCTGCTCCTTGATGTCCTCGCTCTCGTCGTATCTGAGGATCATGCTCGTCCCGGCGAGGCCCGCGCTTTCAAGTTGCGCCACCCGCGCCTTGACCGCGTCCGCCGCGCGCACGGTGTTGGCGCCGATCTCGCGGATCACCACGAATGAGACCGAGGGCTGGCCATCGATCCGGTTGTAGGTCCGGGGTTCCTCGTAACTGTCGCGCACATCCGCCACATCGGAGACGCGCACCAGAGTTCCCCCGTTCTCGAGCAGCACCGTGCCCCGGATCTCGTCAGCGCGCGCGACGCGGTTCTGGATGGTCACCGACCGCTCCTGGTCGCCCGCGCGGATCGCGCCCGCCTCCCGCACCAGGTCCAGGTCGTTGATGCGTTCCCTGATCGCGACCGGCGAGAGCCCCAGCGAACTCACCCGGTCCTCGTCCAACTCGATCTCGATGAGGCGTTCGCGCCCTCCGCTCGCCTGCACCAGCGCCACGCCCTCGATCTGCGAGAGGTCCGGCGTCACGCGGTCGTCGAGGTCCGCCCGGAGCGCTTCCAGCGTATAGGGGCCGGTATAGGTGTAGCGCAGGAACCCGCGCTGACTGCGGGACTCGAACTCGGGCGGGATGTACGGCTCGACGAGAATCCGCCGCACGGCAGGAGGAAGCTCCTCCTCGAGGGCCGAGAGCCGCTCGGAGAGGTCGAGCCGCGCGAAGTCCATGTCGGTGTCGCGGCTGAAGTGCACCTCGATGGTGGAGGTTCCAGTCCCCTGTATTTCGCTGGAAAGGGAGATGACCTTCTCCACCCCCTTTACCTGCTGGACGGCCGCCTCGATGGGGGAGGTGAGAAATGCCTCCACCGTTTCAGGGGAGGCGCCGGGCCATTCCGCGCTCACGTTCAGCCGGGGCAGCCGTGTGTCCGGCAGCAGCCCGATGGGGATGTTGCGCCAGGCGCTGGCGCCCATGAGCGCGACCGCGAAGCAGCCCATGGCCACCGCCACCGGCCGCCGGATGCTCCCGCCGATCATGGCGCTGGCTCCCTCGCCGGCGACCGGACGGCTCTATCCCTCCGGTGGCCCGGGAGCCTGCCCGCCGCGGTCACGGAAGCACCTCCGCGGCCCGGGCGGCGCGTGGTGCCCGCGACCCGGCCCGCAAACGGTCGTGGCCGCTCTCCACCACCGAGTACACCACCGGCACCACGATGAGGGTGAGCGCGGTGGCCACCACCAGCCCCCCGATCACCGCGATGGCGAGCGGGGCGCGCAGGTCGGCCCCGCGACCGATGCCCAGCGCCAGCGGCGTAAGGCCGCAGACGGTGGTCACCGTGGTCATGACGATGGGTCTCAAGCGCACCCTCCCGGCTTCCAGGATCGCCTCCCGCAGCGCGGCCCCGCGGGCGCGAGCCTGGTTGATGAACTCCACCTTCACGATCGCGTCGTTGACCACGATGCCCACCAGGATGACGATCCCGATCAGGCTCATGGTGTTCAGACTCTGGCCGGCGAGCGCCAGCGCCAGCACCGCGCCCGACAGCGCGAGCGGCACCGAGATGAGGATGATCAGCGGATGCCTGAACGATTCGAACTGCGCTGCCAGGATCATATAGACGAGCACCAGCGCGAGCGCAAAGGCGAACGCGAGGTCGCGGAACGAGCGGCGCATCTCCTCGTTCTCGCCGCCGACGTCGACGCGCACGTTGAAGGGCGGCGGAAGCGCGGCCAGCTCGCGCTCCACCGTGGCGATGGCGCGGTTCAGGCCGCCTGAGATCACGTCGGCGTAGACGGTGACCACGCGACCCTGGTCCTCGCGGTGGATCTCCGCCGGCCCCAACGCCTCGCGCACGCTGACCAGCTCCCGCAGCGGCACGCCGCGCACCTGCAGCGTCTCGAGCGTCTCGGCGGAGAAGCGCAGGGCGTCCGGCAGCCTCACGACCACGTCGATCTTGCGGTCGAAGTCGACGAACTCGGTGGCCCGGTCGCCGCGCATGGCGCGCTCGATCTCCTCGGCGATGAGGCGCGGATCGATGTTGTGGCGCGCGGCCACGTCGCGCAGGATCTCGACCTGGACCTGCGGCTGCCCGCGGCCGGTGCCCACGCGCACGTTGCCGATCTCCGCCAGCGTCGACAGCTCTTCGCGCACCGCCTCGGCGTAGGCGTAGCTCTCTTCCAGGTTCTCGCCCCGGATGCGTACCGCGATGTCGGCGTCGGCGCCGCCCAGCACCTGGCCCAGGGCGGTAGCCTGTCCGGCCTCGAAGGCGAGCGCTCCGGGCGGGAAGCGGGTCTCGGCTTCGCGCACCCGCTCCAGCACGTCGTCCGTGGCGATGCCGGGATGGAGGCGGACCTCCAGGTTGCCCGTGTGGGCGCCTGACGTCTCCTCGCTCTCCATGTAGGAGCGCACGTCCTCACCGACGCGCGAGAAGATGGTTTCGACGCCGGAGTCGCTCTGGAGCGCCCCTTCGATCTCCTCCACCGCCAGCGCGGTCGCGGGCAGCCCCGTGCCCTCCGGCAGCTCCAGGCGCACGCGGAAGCCGCCCTGGTCGACGTCCGGAAGCAGGTCGCGGTCGAGGGCGAGCGCGAGCGCGAGCGTGGCCGCCAGTGCCGCCGCGGAGACGGCCATGACCCGACCGCGATGGTCGAGCGACAACCCGAGGAGCTGGTGATAACGGTCGGCGAAGCGCTGGAACCCTCGATCGAAAGCGGCGAGCAGCGGCCCGAACAGGCGGCCGCACACCCCCGCCAGCCCCTCCCACCAGAAGCCCACGAGCGCCCGCCCCAGCGCAACGGCCCCCGCGATCAGCCGGAAGGGAAGCACCACGACCCACAGGATCGCCCGCCCGATCCTCGCCAACACCCCCCGGCGGCGGTCCGGCCGGGCACGTGCTGGACGGTCGGACGCCCGCGCCCGGTCCACGAAGCGCGCCGCCATCCCCGGCAGCAGCGTCAGCGCCACCAGCAGGCTGGCCAGCAGGGAGAAGGCCACCGCGAGCGACAGGTCGCCGAACAGCTCGCCCGCCACCCCCTCGATGTAGATGATCGGCCCGAACACCGAGATGGTGGTGAGGGTCGAAGCCGTGATCGCCCCCTGTACCTCCTCGCCCCCGAGGGCCGACGCCTCCGCCGACGGTACGCCCTCCTCCCGGTGCCGGAAGATGTTCTCCAGCACGATGATGGAGTTGTCCACCAGCATCCCGACCCCCAGGGCCATCCCCCCCAGGCTCATGATGTTGAGCGACACCCCGAACGCCTCCATGAGCGCGAAGGCGCCCACCACGGAGATCGGAATCGCGAGCGCGATGGCGAAGGGATAGCGCGGATCGCGCAGGAAGAAGAAGAGCACCAGGAAGGCCAGCATGCCCCCGAAAACCAGTGCCTGCACGACGTTGCTGATGGAATCGGAGATGAAGCCCGCCTGCGAGTAGGCGATGTCCACGGTGATGTCGGGAAACTCGAGCGCCAGGATCTCGAGTGCCTCCTGGATCTGGTCGGCCACCGCCACCGTGTTGGCCCCGGACTCCTTGTACACCAGCAGGCCCACGGCCTCGGCGCCGTTGTAGCGGGCGATGGACTCGCGGTCGGCAAAACCATCCACCACCCGGGCCACGTCGTCCAGGCGCACCAGGCGAAAGCTGCCCTCGTCCACCTGCTGACCGCCCGTCTCGGTCTGCTGGCGTCCCACTACCACCTGCCCGATCTGATCAACGGTCTGGAACTCGCCCAGGGTGCGCAGCGGGTAGCGGTAGCGCCCGCGAAGGATGGATCCTCCGGGGGCGGAGAAGTTGGCCCGGGCGAGCGCGACCGCCACTTCCTCCATCTCGAGCCCGTACGAGAGCAGCAGGTCGGGATCCACCTCCACCTGGATCTCCCGGTCCAGCCCGCCCGTGACCGCCGCCTGCGCCACCCCGTCGAGCTGTTCGAGCCGTCGCCGGAACACCGTCTCCACGAAGTCCTTGGTGGCCCACAGGTCGGTGCCCCCGGCCACCGAGAGCACCATGATGGGCTCGGACTCGGGATCGATGCGCAGGATGCGCGGCCGCTCCGAGGTTTCGGGAAGGAACTCGCGGATGTTGTCGACGCGCTCGCGCACGTTGAGCATGGCGAAGTCCATGTCCGTGCCCCAGGCGAAGCGCAGCGTCACCAGGCTCACCCCGTCGCGCGACACCGACGTCACCTTCTCGACTCCGGGCACCGCTGCTCCCTGGGCCTCCACCAGCTCGGTGATGAGCCGCTCGACCTCCGCCGGCGCCACGTCGGGATAGGTCGTATAGACCACCAGGCGCGGGTAGCTCACGTCGGGGAGCAGGTCGATCGGCAGCCGCAGGAAGGAGATGATGCCCAGCAGGGAGATGGCCAGGAAGAGCATGGCCACGGCAACGGGCCGGCGCGTCGAGATGCGGGGAATCGACATTCGTCAGGGACCGGGAATCGACATGTGTCGGGGACCGGGGATCGACATGCGTCAGGGAAGCGGGGTGCCGCCGTCGAGCGGTCCGCCCACGACCTGCTCGAGGGCAATGCGGGCGGCGACGAAGTCGTAGCGGGCGTTGATCGCGGTGCGCCGTTCGTTGGCCGCCCCCTCGATCGCGAGTTGCAGGTCGGGGAAGGTGACCGTTGTCAGGCGGTATCCCTCCCGCGCCAGCCTGAGGCGCTCTTCCGCGATCTCGCTCGATCGTTCCGCCAGCCGGTAGCTGTCCCAGGCGCCGCGAAGGTCGATGAGGCGGGAGCGCACGTCCCGCTCGATCTCCATGCGGGTCTGGCGCATCTGCTCCTCGGCATTGGCCAGCTGAACCTGGGCTTCGGCGATGTTGCGCTCGGCGGAGAAGCCCGTGAAGACTGGAATCGAAAGACTCAACTGCGCCTGGGCGTAGCGGGAATCGCTGGAGAAGGGCTTGAAGGCTGCCGTGTACTCCTGTCCGTAAGCGTTCTGGTAGAAGTAGGTACCCAGGCTGATCGTGGGGAGGCGCGCGCTGCGGACGGCGCTCAGCGATGCCCGGCCCACATCCACCTCCGCCCGGTTCTGCAAGATGACGGGGCTCTGCTCCAGGGCCCGGCCGATAAGGCCCGCTTCGTCCAGCGCTGCGGGGTCGAAGGGTGCGGGAAGGGCGCCGCGGGTGGTGAAATCGTCTACATCCGTCGCGCCGGTCTCCGCGCGCAGAGCCAGCGCAGCCTTGGCGTACTCGTTCTCCGCCTGGCGAACCGCCCGCTCCTGCTGCTGCACCTGTAGCTCCGCACCCAGCACGTCGACCTGCGTCCCGACGGCGAGTTCAAAGAGCCTGCGCGTGCTCTCCAGGTCCAGCCGCTTGCCCTCCAGAATCGCCAGTTCCAGTTCCAGGAGGTCCGAATGCCGGATGGTCAGATAGAAACTCTCGGCAACGCGTGCCCAGGTGGCGGTCATCTCCGCCTCGACCCTCCGCTCGCGGGCGACGCCCCGGGCGTGCTCCGCTCCGCGCTGATGGAAGCGCGCGCCGCCTTCGAACAGATCGAGTTGGGCGGACACCGACTGGGAGGACGACGAAGCCGTGACCCACTCCACGTTGGGGTTGGCGATGGGGTTGCCGAAGAAGTCCTCCGCCTGCAGGCGCCGGTTGAGGTTGACGTTGGTGCCCAGGCTCAGAGAGAGCCTCGGCAGGAAGGCCCCCCACGCCGCCCGCATCCCGGCCGGCGTCAGCTCCAGCTCGTTGATGGCCTGGCGCAGCAGGGGATTGTTCTGTCTCGCCAGTTCGAGGGCTTCATCGAGCGAGAGGACGCGCGGCTCCTGTGCCTCGAGCGGTGCCGCGGCGAGCAATACGGCGAGGACGCACGCCGTACCGATGCCCGGAGTCCCGGTTCGCGAACGTTGCGCGGGCCGGCCGCGCGGATGTTCGGCCCAGCGCCCCGGACTCCACCCCTTGTCCCGCCCCGGCCAGCGCCGAAACAGCGCCTCCCGGCGGCTCATCGTCCCGGTCCGGCGGAAGGCTCCGCACCTGCCGGCACCTCCCCCTCGGCGGCGGGCATGTCCCCCTCGGCGAGCTGGACCGCCGCGTCGTGCCCGAGGAAGTGGTGGCCATCCACCAGCACGATCTCACCGGGGTCCACCATCGAGGTCTCCGGGTTGTCCACGATCTCGACCACCTGGTCGTTCTCGAGCCCGGTGGTGACGTAGCGCCACTCGGTGCGGCCGATCTCCCCTTCCTCCTCATTGAAGACGAAGAGCATGGTGCGCCGGTCGCGTTCGAGCACCGCCGAGCGCGGAACCAGAATCCGCTCGGTGAAGTGCTGCGCGTCCAGCGACACGCTCGCGTACATCCCGGGCTTGATCCGGCCGCCAGGGTTGGGCAGCAATACGGTCACGCGCGCCGAGCGGGTCTCGAGGTCGATGACCGGGTTGATGGTCTCCACCGTGCCGGTGAAGGTTTCGTCCGGGAACGCGGCGAAGGTCATGGTGGCGCGCCGGCCCTCCTCCAGGAGTCCGATCTCGCCCTCGAGCACCTGGGCTTCGACCTTGATGGGGTCCAACTCCACCACGGTGACCAGTTCGTCGTTCTGGGTCACGAACTGGCCCGGCACGACCCGAAGATCGGCGACCCGGCCCGCAAAGGGAGCGCCTATGCGCGTCCACGAGAGTTCCAGCTCCGCCTGGCGAACGCTGACCATGGTATCGTCCAGACCACTGCGGGAGCGGGCGACGCGCGCCCGCTCCGCGCGCACCTCGGGATCTGCGATCTCGTCGTCGAAGAGCACGATCTGTTCGTAGTCGGCCTGGGCCCCGGTGAGCGTGCTGTTGGCCCGCGCGAGCGCCAGCGCGTACTCGGTCGTGTCGATCTGGATGAGGAAGGCGTCGGAATCCACGGGATCGTTTTCCCGAACCGCGACCTCCCGCACCTGGCCGGCGACGCGGGCCAGGAGGGTGGCGCGCCGGAACGCAGCCGCGCCCCCCGACGCCGTGATCCGGATCCACAGCGTATCGCGCTCCACGCGTGCCCCGGTCACCGGTTGCGCCCGCCGGGCGAAGCTCTCCAGCGAGGCCTCCGGCACTTCGAGCGCAGTCGTCTCCGCCGGGGTTTCGGACTCCTCTTCGGTGGGAGCCGGGCGCAGTCTCAGGTAGATCCCGCCGCCGAGCAGCACCGCGATGATCACAACGGTCGTAACTCCCAGCGTCGTCCTGGAAAAACTCATGGGTCGGATTCCTTCGGGTCGCTGGCTCAGCGGGTCGTTCCCCGCACGATGCGAAATGCCGCCGGGGGCGTCGCAAGGCATACCCCACAGTACACTTGAACGGTCGAACCCCATGGTATTGGGACGAGCGAATCCGCTGATATTGGGACGAGCAAATCCCTCAAAAGGGTTGTCGAATCAAGGTACGGGAACAAGGTGCCGCAAGGGCGTGCGCGCCACCATGGCGATACGGGACGCTTTCCTTGCTCTCCACCGCCGCGCGGCCTAGCTTTTCTCCCCTTCCGGTCTTCCGCACAGGCGTTCGGCGGACCGGCCAAAGGAATCGACGGCCCGCCGAAAACTGTCCATGATCCCACCTCCAAACGAGATCGAGCGCAGGATATTGGACTACATCGAGTCCTATCTGCGCCGGCACACCTACCAGCCCTCGGTTCGCGAGATCGGGGCGAAATTCGGCATCAAGAGCACCAAGACCGTCTCCGAGCACCTCAAGGCGCTCGCCGCCAAGGGATACCTGGAGCGCGATCCGTCCCGCTCACGTGGCGCGCGCATCGTTGGCCTCGACCTGAACGCCGAGACGCTCTCGGTGCCCTGCTACACGCGTATTCCGCGGGGCCGGGACGACGTCCCCGAGGAGGAGTCGCGGCTCTCCTACGCGATCGACCGCCGCCTGGCGGGCATGGCGGGATCGTTCTTTGTCAGGGTCTCGGGAGACGAGGCGCGCTCGCTCGGGTACGAAGAAGGCGATCTCCTGCTGGTGCAGCCCGTCCTTGTCCATGAGATCCGGGATGGCGACGTCCTGGCGGTCCATCTGACCGACCGGGCAGGCTTCTACCGCTACGACCGCGCCGGCACTGTCCTGAAACCCGGTTCAGCGGAGGTCCCCGCGGTTCCCGTGGTCCGCCTCGAGGAGTTGGCCGTGGCGGGCAGGGTGGCGGCCTTCCTGCGGCCTGTGGGAGATGGCCCGAGGCCGGAAACGTCCGCCGACGCAAACCGGGGCCGCCGCTGGCGCCGCGGTTCCCGGCGGATCGCCGATGCCCGCGAGGGACGCGGGAGGCGTGACCGGCCGCTCGGCTAGCCGCTCCTGCGGGGAGGGCGCTGCCCGGCCCGGAGACCGGAGCTTCATGGCCCGCGCTCTGGAGATGGCGCGGCTGGCGGAAGCCCGTTCGGAAGTTCCGGTGGGA
Organism: Longimicrobiales bacterium; assembly: GCA_965208255.1. Lineage (GTDB taxonomy): Bacteria > Gemmatimonadota > Gemmatimonadetes > Longimicrobiales > Gaopeijiaceae > BD2-11. The sequence goes on along the minus strand of OZ242324.1, from coordinate 2,945,091 downwards.
GCCGTGCTGGTGATGGACGGCCGCGTCGTAGCGGAGGGGCACAACCGAACGCGCACCGATGCGGACCCCACCGCGCACGCGGAGGTCGTCGTGCTGCGCGCCGCCGCCCGCGGCCTCGGACAGAAGATCCTTCCGGGGGCCACGCTCTACGTGACCCTCGAACCCTGCGCCCAGTGCGCCGGCGCGATCGTTCTGGCGCGGGTGCGACGCCTCGTCTTCGGGGCCCGCGACCCCAAGGCGGGAATGGCGGGCAGCCTGGACAACCTGGTGCAGGATCCGCGGCTGAATCACTCGGTCGAGCTGACGTCCGGCGTGCTGGCCGAGCCCTCGGGGGAGTTGCTGCGGTCGTTCTTCAGGGCGAGCCGCCGGATATCGGACTAAGTCAAGGCAACTAAACTAATCTGATCCCGCCGGGCTTTCTCCGATACGAGCCCGCGATCCGCTATCCGGCCGGCTCTACTTCGGTGGACCTTCCCCGGAACCGCAGCACGGCCCACAGCACGACCACGCCGAGCAGCAGCGCCAGCCACGGCGGCAGACCGTATGCGGTGCCGATGTTGCCGAGCAGGATGCCCACGACGCCGACCAGAAGGGCGTAGGGCAGCTGCGTGCGCACGTGATCGACGTGATCGCAGCCGGAGGCGGTGGACGACAGCACCGTCGTGTCGGAGATGGGCGAGCAGTGGTCCCCGAAGATGGCGCCCGCCAGCACCGAGGCGGTTGCGCCCAGCAGCACCACCTGGCCGGTGCCCCCGTCGAACCCGACACCGCCCGCCAGCGTGATGGTGAGCGGGATCACGAGGGGGATCAGGATGGCCATGGTGGCCCACGAGGTACCGGTCGCGAAGGCCATCGCCGCCGCCGTGACGAACACAAGCGCGGGAATCAGCTGGAAGGGAATGGCGTCTCCCAGGATCTGCGCCAGGAAGGCGGCCGTCCCGATCTCGCCGGTGATCGCCCCCAGCGACCACGCCAGGATGAGCACCAGCATCGCGGTCATCATCGCCTTCATCCCGGCCACCAGCGCCGACAACGTCTCCTGCAGGGTCAGGATGCGCTGTGCGAGCGAGAGCGCCATGGCCACCACGCACCCCGCCAGCGAGCCCCACAGCAGGGTGGCGTAGGGGTCGGCCTCCCCCAGCACGTCCATCAACGGCGCGCCGGGGCCGGTCACCGCGCTCCCCGATACGTACAGCCCGGTCAGCACGGTGAGGACGACCGTGATCACCGGAAGGGCGGCGTTCCACCAGCGGCGGGGCGCGCCCTCGACCGGCTGCAGCAGCGAGTCGGTCGTGTCGGTGACCGGCATCGACCCGGGCCGGGTCAGCCCCTCGCCGCGCGCGGCGCGCCGTTCGGCGGTGGCCATCTCCCCCAGGTCGCGGTTGGTGTAGCTCACCATCGCCACAAAGATCAGCGCCAGCAGGGGGTAGAAGAGGTACGGGATGGTCGTGAGGAAGACGGTGAAGGCGCTCGAAGACGCAAGCGACGCCGCCAGCTCCGGGTTCGTGGCCGCATTCTGCTCCGCGGCGAGCTGAAGCCCCTGATCGATGAGCGAGATCTCGTAGCCGACCCAGGTCGAGATCGGGACGATGGCCGCCACCGGCGCGGCGGTGGAGTCGACCAGGTACGCCAGCTTCTCGCGCGAGATGCGCAGCCGGTCGGTGATGGGCCGCATGGTCGTGCCCACGATGAGGGTGTTGGCGTAGTCGTCGAAGAAGATGGTGAGCCCCGCGAGCCAGGTGGCCAGCTTCCCGCGCCGCGGCGTGGTGGCGACCGGCGACACCGCCTCCACGATCCCGAGCGTGCCCCCGTTGCGTGCGATGATGCCCACCATCCCCCCGAGCAGGAGCGAGAACACCACGATCTGGGTCTGCCCGGAGTCGTCCGCGAGGGCCGGCACCACGAAGGTGTCCACCGTGCGCCAGGTGGCGGCCAGCGGGTTGAACCCCGAGTACGCCAGCGCCCCCAGCCACACGCCCGCAAAGAGCGCGGCCAGCACCTCGCGGAAGATGAGCGCGAGCAGGATGGCCACCAGTGGCGGCACGATGGAGTACCACGCGGGTGCGTAGTAGGGGCGGACGGTTTCGCTGGCCTCGCCCACGCGCACCTCCAGGGGCAGGTCCGCCCGCGACTCCACGACCAGATCGGGCACCGCCAGCGACTGGTTGGCGTCGACGGCCCCGGACCGGAGCAGGGTGCCGCTGGCATCGCGCACCTCGAACCAGCTCGACTCGTCCGGCGCCCCCGCCAGCGTGAGCGTGAAGGGCAGACCTCCCATGACCACGGCCGGGTGCTCCTCGACCCCCTGCGCGGCAAGCGGGCCGACGGCGGAGGCGAGGACGGACAGGACGAACAGGAGAGCGTACGATGTGCGCCGCATCGGGAGTCCTCGGCAGGGTTGGGAGATGAGCGGGTGTGGGTGCCCGAAGGCGCGCGCAGCGGCCAAGCCGCATGCCGCTGGCAAGGTATCGCAGCCGCGGGCGCGGGGCGACCGGAAACCCGCGAACCCGGCTCGGCGGCGCGCACCCCGGTGTTTGCGTCGCCGAGCCCGCCCGCTAGCTTCCCTCGCGCGCCCGCAACGCTGACGGAACCCAGCCTTCACCGCCGGTGACCATGCCCGATCAGTACCGCATCCCGATCATGCGAGAAGATGCCGTGGGGCGTGCGGTCGCCCGCATGGCGCGCGAGATCCTGGAGCGCAACGAGGGAACGGAGCGCCTCGCGCTGATGGGGATTCACCGCCGCGGCGTCCAGATCGCGCGTCTCCTGCAGGCCGAGATCGAGCGCGCGACCGGAAGCGACGTCCCCTGCGGCTCCATCGACATCACGCTCTACCGCGACGACCTGATGGCGATCGGGCCCAGGCCGGTGATCGGCGAGTCGAAGCTGCCCCCGGGGGGCATCGACAACCGCGCCGTGGTGGTCGTGGACGATGTCATCTTCACGGGACGCACCGCGCGCGCGGCCATGAACGAGCTGATGGACTGGGGGCGCGCCTCCCGCATCTACTACTGTGCCCTGGTGGACCGCGCCGGCCGTGAACTGCCCATCCAGCCCGACATCGTGGGCCGGGCGGTGACGGTGCTGCCCAATCAGCGGGTCGACGTCCTGGTGCCCGACATCGACGGGGTGCTCGGCGTGGACATCGTCACGACATCCCCGGAGGCCGCGTGAGCCGTTCCGCCCCCGCCGCGCCGGGGCTGGGCAAGGACCTCGTCGGCCTCGAACATCTCGGCGCCCGCCGGATCACCAGCATCCTCGACACCGCGGAGCCCTTCAAGGAGATCTCCGAGCGGCGCATCAAGAAGGTCCCAACGCTGCGCGGCATCACCATCGTCAACCTCTTCTTCGAGGCCTCCACGCGCACGCGCATCTCCTTCGAATTCGCGGAGAAACGCCTCGCGGCGGACACCGTCAACATCGGCGCGAGCCGATCCTCGGTGGCAAAAGGGGAGACGCTGGTGGACACGGCCCGCAACCTGGAGGCGATGAAGATCGACATGGTGGTGATGCGGCACTGGGCGTCGGGCGCGGCGCGGTTCCTGGCGGAGCGCATTCCCTCCAACGTGATCAACGCGGGGGACGGGGCGCACGAGCATCCCACCCAGGCGCTGCTGGACATTCTTACGCTCCGCGACCACCTGGGCGCCATCGCCGGCCTGCGGGTGTGCATCGTGGGGGACGTGCGCCACTCGCGCGTGGCGCGCTCCAACATCTTCGGGCTGCTCACGCTGGGCGCGGAGGTGGGCGTGTGCGGCCCCCCGACGCTCATTCCGCCGCACATGCGCGAACTCGGGGTGCGCATCTTCCATCGCCTCGACGAGGCGATCGAGTGGGCGCACGCCCTGAACGTGCTGCGCCTCCAGCTCGAGCGCATGGAGGCCGGATTCGTGCCCAGCCTGCGCGAGTACAACCGCATCTACGGGGTTTCGCGGGCACGGCTGGCGGTGGCGCCGGAACCGCTCCTCATCCTGCACCCCGGTCCCATGAACCGGGGGGTCGAGATCGACAGCGACGTGGCCGACGGGCCCCACTCGGTGATCCTGCAGCAGGTCACCAACGGGGTGGCGGTGCGCATGGCCGTGCTCTACCTGCTGGCGGGCGGACGGCCCGAGAAGGCCGAGGCGGCCAAGGCGGAGGGGGTCGCATGAGCCCGCGGCCCCTGTGGATTCGCGGAGGAAGGATCATCGACCCGGCCGCCGGCCTGGACGCGGTCGGCGACCTGCTCCTGCTGGACGGGCGGGTGGCGGAGTGCGGTGGCGAGGTGGAGGGGCCCGGCGACGCGGAGGTGGTGGACGCGCGCGGGCTGGTGGTCGCGCCCGGCCTGATCGACGTGCACGTGCATCTGCGCGAGCCGGGCGGGGAGCACAAGGAGACCATCGCCACCGGCGCGCGCGCCGCGGCCGCGGGGGGCTTCACCTCGGTGTGCGCCATGCCCAACACCAGCCCGGCCATCGACGACCCGGCCTCGGTGGGATTCGTGGTGGCGGAAGGGAGGCGGGCGGGAGGCGCGCGCGTCTACCCGCTGGGCGCCATCTCCGTCGGCCAGGAGGGCAGGAAGCTGGCGGAGATCGGGGAGATGGTGGCGGCGGGCGCGGTCGGCATCACCGACGACGGCCATCCGGTCATGGACTCGGGCCTGATGCGGCTGGCGCTCGAGTACGCCCTGCCGTTCGGCATTCCGGTCGCCGACCACCCCGAGGACCTGGGGCTCTCGCGCGACGGCAGCATGAACGAGGGGCTCGTGTCCGCGCGCCTCGGCCTGGTGGGCAAGCCCAACGCCTCGGAGGACATCCACATCGTGCGCGACCTGCTGCTCGCCGAGCTCACCGGCGGCCGCATCCACCTGCAGCACGTCTCCACCGCCTGGGGCGTGGAGGCGATCCGGCAGGCGAAGGCGCGCGGGGTGCGCGCCACCGCGGAGGCGTCCCCGCACCACCTCGTCCTCACCGAGGCGGCGGTCGAGGGGTACCGCACCGACGCCAAGATGAACCCGCCGCTGCGCACCGACGCGGACGTGGCCGCCGTGCGCGCGGGCCTGGCCGACGGCACCCTGGACGTGATCGCGACCGACCACGCCCCCCACCACTACGACGAGAAGGAGTCGGCCTTCGACGACGCGCCCTTCGGCATCGTGGGGCTGGAGACCGCGGTCGGGCTGGTGCTGACCCGCGTCGTCGGCGAGGGCGTGATCGACCTGCCCACCGTGATCGAGCGCATGACCACCGCCCCGGCCCGCGCCTTCAGCCTGCCGGGCGGAACCCTGGCCGCGGGGAGCGCGGCCGACGTGACCCTCATCGACCCCGCCCGGAAATGGACGGTGGAGCCGTCGCGCTTCCTCTCAAAGAGCCGCAACACACCCTTCACGGATTTCGAGCTGACCGGAAAGGCGGTGATGACGATCGTCGACGGGAGGATCGTGTGGAGGGACGAGGAGTAGCGGGTAGGCCTACCGCCCCTCGTCCTCCAGCGCGAACGCCCACATCCGCGGCAGCCTCCTCCCGCTCGCCTGCCCGGCGCCGACCACCACGTACTGCCGCCCCCCCGCCGAGTAGGTCACGGGGGAGCCGGGGCTGGCGTCCAGTTCGGCCCCCCAGAGCTCCCGCCCGGTCCGGGCGTCGAGCGCGACCAGCCGCGAGCCGGTGCCCCAGAACACCAGACCACCGGCGGTGGACAGCGTCCCGCCGTGGCGTCCCTCCGCGGGCACGCGCCAGACCTCCCGGTTCCCGGCGGGATCCCAGGCCAGAAGCAGGTTTGACGGACCCTTCAGCGGCGGCCGCTCGGGACGGGTACCGGCGTCGTTGCCGCGCACGGTGCCGGTGTTCCAGACACCCGCCGTGTACTCGAAGCCTTCCTCCCGCTCGAAGAAGGAGACGGCATTCCTGGCGGGCAGGTAGACGAGCCCGGTCTCCGGATTCCACGACATCGGGTTCCAGTTGTGCGCGCCGCCGGGGCTGGGCGACAGCCAGACCGGCCCGGTCGTGCCGTAGCGGGCGTCCGGGGTCTCGACCGGTCGGCCGGTCTCCGCATCCACATGGGTGGCCCAGGTGAGGTCGTCGGCAAAGGCTTCGGCGGAAATCAGTTCCCCGGTATGCCGGTCGATGACGTAGAAGAAACCGTTCTTGGGCGCCTGGACGATCACCTCGCGCTCGCGCCCGTCGATGGTGAGGTCCAGCAGCATGAGCGGCTGGGTCGCGGTGTAGTCCCAGTCGTCACCGGGGGTGGTCTGGTAGTGCCAGCGCAGGGCGCCGTCCGCCGGGTCGAGGGCGAGAATCGAGGACAGGTAGAGATTGTCGCCGCCGCCGGGGCTGCGGTTGTCGCGGCTCCACGGCGATCCGTTGCCGGTGCCGATGTACAGGAGTCCGGCCTCGGGGTCGGCGGCCATCCCGTCCCAGACCGTGCCGCCTCCGCCAACGACCCACCACTCCCCCGTCCAGGTCTCGGCCGCGGCGCGCATGGCGTCGTTCTCGAACCCGTCCGCCGGGTTGCCGGGGACGGTGTAGGTGCGCCACAGCTGTTCGCCCGTGTCGGCATCGTAGGCGGTGACGTAGCCGCGCACCCCGAACTCCGCGCCCGCGTTGCCGATGACCACGGTGTTGCCGACGACCCGCGGCGCGCCCGTGACCGTGTAGTCCGACCCCGGAGGAGTGGTCTGCGTCGACCACGCCAGCGACCCGTCTGCCCGGTTGAGCGCGACCAGGCGCCCGTCCAGCAGACCCGCGATGACCTTGTCGCCGTGCAGCGCCGCACCCCGGTTGACGTCACCGCAGCAGGTGCGCGGGCCGCCGCGATCCTCGGTCGGAATGGCGGGGTCCCAGCGCCACATCTCCGCGCCCGTGGCCGCATCGAGGGCGAAGACGATGCTGAACGGGCCTGTCCCGTAGAGAACGCCGTCTGCGATCAGCGGCGTGGCTTCAATCCGCGCCCCGGTTTTGGGAACCTCCCAGCTCCACGCAACCTCCATCCCGGCGACGTTGCCGGCGTCGATCTGGCTCAGCGGGCTGTAGCGGGTCTCGGCGGAATTCCCTCCGTGATGCCGCCACTCCTCGTCCTGCGCGGTCGCCGGAGCCGCGAAGAGGAGGGCCAGGGCGACGGCGATGGCCGAAGAGAAACTACGGGCGACCGGGCGGAGGGTGGGTGCGGTGTGGTCCCGCGGGGCAGGCTGGGTCGTCATGGCGCGCTCCGGGCCAGGGCGGCGAAGCGGGAGGCCGGGGGCGAGGTGCGGCTCCGGTCGCCGACAACAGGTGCACGGAGAAGCTTGGGACGAGCAGGCGTGCGGGCAAGAAAGGCGGGTGCCCCGGGGTCGCACGGAAGGTCAGCCTGGCGAGTGCACCTCAGGCCGCGGGATTGATCCGGCGGGGAGAACCGACCTCAGCCCAGCGAGTTCACCCGGCGCGCCAGCGCGCTCTTCATGCGGGCGACGGCGTTCGGGTGCAGCAGGCGGGAAGAGGAAGCCCGATCCAGCAGGACCTGCGCCTCGCGAAAACGGGTCTGGGCGGTCTCGGCATCGGTGGCATCGCGCACCCTCTTGAGAGCTGTGCGCAGCCGGGAACGCTTCGCGCGGTTGCGGGTGTTCTGCTCCCGGCTCTTGTTCATCCGCTTTATGGCGCTCTTTACGTTCGGCATCCTGTTCCTCGGATCGTGCGGTCCTTCCCCTGCAAGCTGCGGAGGATACCCAATTCCACCACGGGAATCAACCGGGTAGCGGGCGGGTGCGGCCGCGGGTAGCTTCCGGGTGCAATGGACATTCTCCTGCTCATTCCGGTCCTCCTTCTCTCGATCATCGTCCACGAGGTCGCGCACGCCTGGGTCGCGCTGCGCGAGGGCGACGACACCGCCTATTCACTCGGGCGCATCACGCTCAACCCGCTGTCGCACATCGATCTCATCGGGTCGATACTGGTTCCGCTCGGCCTCTACTTCATGAACGCCGGTTTCCTCTTCGGTTGGGCGAAGCCGGTGCCCGTCAATCCCCGCAAGTATCACAACTACCGGCGCGGTGACATCCGCGTGTCGCTGGCCGGCATCGCCGCCAACCTCATCCTGGCGGCGGCGTTCACCCTGCTGGCCGCCCTGCTGGCAAAGGCCGCTCAGCTGAGCGGCGGGACGCTCGCCGGGCCCATGGATGTGGCGCTGCGCATCGCGGAGCTGGGCATCCTGATCAACCTGGTGCTCGCCTTCTTCAATCTCGTGCCCATACCGCCCCTCGACGGATCGCACGTCCTCTACCATCTGCTTCCCCCGCGCCTGGGCGTGGCCTATCGACGCCTCGGACGCTTCGGCATGCTCATCCTCATCGCCGTGTTCTTCCTGTTCCCGGGTCCGTTCTTCTCGATCGTCCTCGCACCGGTCCGTTTCTTCATGGGAGCGGCCCAGGGTTTCATCGACCTGTGGCTTTGACGCCGTTCGACGCCGGCACCGGCGAGGGCCGGGAGCTGTTCGTGGTCGCGCTGGAGCGCTTTCAGGGGCCGCTGGACCTGCTGCTGCACCTCATCCGCCAGCAGGACATCGACATCTTCGACATCCCCATCGCCACCATCACCGACCAGTTTCTGAAGGTCGTCGGCGGGATCGGCGCGGCGGAGCTGGAGGGCGCCGGCGAGTTCGTCGAAATGGCCGCGATGCTGATCGGCATCAAGGCGCGCATGCTGCTTCCGCACCGCAGGGAGGAAGAGGACGAGGATCCGCGCGCCGAACTGGTGCGGCGGCTGCTCGAGTACGAACAGGTGCGCGAGATCTCGTCCCGGCTGGAGGTCATGGAAGCCCGCAGAATGCGCCGCTGGGGGAAGGGCTACGTTCCGCCGCGTCCACGTGCCGAACCGCGTGATACGCCGCTGGCTACCACATGGGAGGAGGTCTGGGAGGCCGCGCTCGAGGTCGAGCTTCCGCGGCCGCAGATCCCTCCCCGGGTACACAGCCGCCTGGTCTCGATGGAAGAGAAGATCACCCTGATCCGGGAACGGCTGCGTGCCGTTGCGCGAATCGAGTTCTCTCGCCTCATCGGTTCCTGGGGCGCGCGCATGCACGGGGTCATGACGCTGCTGGCCGGGCTCGAACTCGCCCGCCGTCGCCAGATCCGCCTGCGCCAGACCCGGCCCTTCGACGAGCTCTGGCTCTACCGGGGGGCTTCCTCGGCCGGGGAATCCGAAAACGCCGGCGAGGAGGCCGCATGAATCCGGCGCAGGTGGTCGAGGCGATCCTCTTCTCCAGCGATGCCCCGCTGACCGCGGAGGAGATCGCGCGGGCGGACGATAGCCTGGACGAAGACGTGGTGGCCGAGGCCATCGCGGCACTTGGCCGCGAGTACGACGACGGCGAGCGCGCTTTTCAGCTGGTGGAGATCGCCGGCGGGCATCAGCTGCTGACCCGTCCCGGGTTCGCCCCCTACCTGGAGCGCTTCGACACGGTGCCGCGCCCGCCGCGCCTCTCGCGCCCGGCGCTGGAGACGCTGGCCATCGTCGCCTATCGTCAGCCGGTGGGGCGCATCGAGATGGAGTACATCCGGGGCGTGAACTGCGCCGGCGTCATTCGCACCCTCGTCGACCGCGACCTGATCGAGGTCACCGGCCGCGGCGAGGGGCTCGGAAGACCGCTGCTCTACGGGACCACCGGTCACTTTCTCGAACACTTCGGCCTGCGGTCGCTCGATGAGCTGCCGCGTCCCGCGGAGCTCCCGGTCGTGCTGAGGGAAGCAGGGCCGCTCGAGGTCGAACCCGCGGCAGAGGAGCAGGACGCCGGGGAGCAAACGGCGGCGGAGTGACCCCTCGAGGAACGGTCCTCCGGGAGATGTTCGGCGGGGAAACGACCGCCAGGCCATGGCCCGCCGCGGCATGACGGGCGCGCCGGGCGCTTCCACCGGGCCCGATCGGGGCGAGCGGCTGCAGAAGTTCATCGCGCGCGCCGGCGTCGCCTCCCGCCGACGGGCCGAACAGTTGATGGTAGCCGGGCGGGTGCGGGTGAACGGCCGGCCGGCCACCGTGCTCGGAACCCGCGTGCGCCCGGGACGCGACGAAGTGCTCGTCGACGGCGTCCGGGTGAAGCCCGGTCCCGTGCTCTGGGTGATGCTGAACAAGCCGGCGGGCTTCCTCACCACCCGGCGCGACGACCGCGGCCGCAGGACCGTCTACGAGCTGCTGCCCGAGTCGATGCGCGGGCTTGCGCATGTGGGACGGCTCGATCAGGCCACCGAAGGGCTGCTGCTCTTCACCAACGACGGGGAAGGGGCACATATGCTGGCGCACCCCAGCCGCGGGGTGGAGCGCGAGTACCGGGCCTGGGTCGCCGGAGTGCCCCCGCCCCACGCGCTGAGGCGTCTGGTTTCCGGGGTGAGGCTGGAAGATGGCCTCGCCCGCGCCGTGCGCGCCCGCATCCTTGAACGCGGTTCGCCGCGGTCCGTTCTCGAGCTGGTCCTGACGGAGGGACGCAAGCGGGAGGTGCGCCGGTTGTGCCGCGCCGTCGGTCATCCGGTGCAGCGACTGAAGCGCGTGCGCTTCGGTCCGATCCGGCTGGCGGGTCTGGCCCGAGGGGCGTGGCGCGAGTTGGCGGAGGCCGAGGTGGCGGCGCTGGGGAGGCTGCGCGCTTCCGCCGCTACCAGCCCTCCGCTCCCACCAGCGGCACGAACGCGCACTCCATGAGCCGCTCCGTGATCGTCCCGGCGCGCGTGCGCCGGATGCGCATCAGCTGCTGAATCCGGCGCGACCCGACCGGTATGACCAACCGTCCGCCGTCCGGGCGGAGTTGTTCTTCCAGCGGGCTCGGGACGGCCGGAGCGGCGGCCGTCACCAGGATCGCGTCGAAGGGCGCCTCGTCGGGCCACCCCAGAGAGCCGTCCCCGATACGCACATGCACGTTGGCGCACCCTGCTTCCCGCAGCAGCGTGCGCGCTTCGGCGGCCAGGCCGGGCAGGCGCTCGATGGTGTAGACCTCCTCGGCAAGGCGCGCGAGCACCGCGGTCTGATAGCCGCTGCCGGTGCCGATCTCGAGCACGCGCGCGCCCGGGGACAGGTCCAGCGCCTCGGTCATGGCGGCCACGATGTAGGGCTGCGACATGGTCTGTCCGCCCGTCAGCGGGAGGGCGCGGTCCTGGTAGGCCATCGCGCGCTGCTCCCGGGGCAGGAAATGCTCGCGCGGAACCTCCCCCATGGCCGCGAGCACGTCCTCATCGACGACACTCCGGCGCCGCAGCTGCCTCGCGACCATCCTGGCTCGCTGAGCGGCGAACCGCTCCTGCCTGGTCTTCCTTGAGAACATGCCCGTCGGATCCTTCTCGAGTCCCTCATCGCGGCTCGTTGCGCGCGCGGCCCTCGGCCCGTCGCTGGCACGGCCGCCGGCCCACCTGCTTCGCGGCCGCCGGCCTCCCGCTACCGGGACAGCCAGTAACTGAGCTTAACCATGAAGACGTTGTCGGGCATGACGCCGAAGAGATCGCGGAGGTCGGAGTCGAAATCGAACTGGCCCGTGTTCGCGGAGTCATTGCGGCCCTGGGACCAGACCAGGTAGAGCGCGGATCCGGGGGAGTACTCCCACCTGAGGACCGTGTTCGACCGGAACTGCCTGAAGCTGAAGTCCGGGTTGCCGAAGGAGACCGGGCTCCCTCCCAGCTCGGCGAGGTAGCGGCTGCCCTCGGGGAGTACCTCCACGGCCTCGAAGCGATCGGCGTGGCGGTCCGCGCGCGGGTCGGCCACGCGCTTGAATTCGTGGTATCGCCCGGACCCCACGAAGGGCTGGGCGTATACCTGCAGCGAGAGGTTGGGGGTGAAGGCGTAGTCCACGCGGGCGGTCAGTCCCACGGTGGTCTGTTCGATGCGCGCGAACAGGTAGTTGTCCGCGCCGGTGTCGATGCGCCGGACCCACTGGCGGTCGTCGAGGTTGCGGCTGAGCATGGTGCCCAGGCTGAAGGTAGCTCGGGCCGATGGCCGCACGCTGAGCGTCGGGGCGACGCCGACGGACCACGAATCGCTCTCGGGGCGGACGTTGCCCCAGGAGTTGACGTTGACCCGGACCGGCTTGCGCGCGTCGCTGCCGAAACCCGCGAAGAAGTTGGTCTGCGACTCGGTCCGGAAGAGCGGCCCGCCCCGCAGCAGGCCGTCGGACCAGGCCCCCAGCTCATGGTTCACGCCCCCGTATCCGTACCAGAAGTTCTGGAGCTGGAAGTTGAGGCTGAGGTTGGTACCGGTCCCGGCGCGGTCCCGATCGTAGTTCCAGACGTTCCACGCGTTGAGGTTGGCCGACCAGTTGCGGAAGGGGCCCTGGGGCGTGGAGTTGTGGTATCCGCCCCACATCCAGTGGACGAGGTAGTCCGCATCGCGCTGGTAGCCGAGATCGTTCGCCTCGAAGCCGGGCGTGCGCGTCTGGACGCCGGTGCCGACCCGCCACGGGCTGCCCGCGAACTTCATGACTCCGAAGTTGGCCGCGCCTCCCGCCAGGCTGGTGCGCGCGTCGTCGTAGTTCACGTGTCCCGCGTCGGGACGCTGGTAGTAGCGCGCCGGCGAGCGCTGCGTCCGCGCGATGGCGTCCGTCGATCCCTGCACGTACGAGCCCAGGACGTAGCCCTCGAGCTGCCAGGCGTCGCCCCCGAAGCGGTGGCGAAAATCGACGCCGCCGGTGTACGCCGCCGACCTGAGCCCCAGCTCCTCGGCGACGCCGGCGTTCCGATTGACGGCCGTGCCGATGAAGCCCACCGCCGAACGGCCTTCCGCGAAGTCCTTCTGAAGCCTCAGGACCCCCTGGTTGGAGAACGGCTCCACCGGCTGCTGGAACGGTTCGCCCGCGCCCGGGGCGATATCGGCGCGCTCCTCGGCGGTGATCGCGTGCAGCGCCCCGATGGACCATCCGCCGGCCGTCTTTCCGGAGAGTTTCCAGGCGCCCAGAATGGTGGTCTGATCGTCGGTATCCGCGAAGCCTCCCTGCGGGTCCGCCCATCCCTGCGGCGCGCGCCCGATTCTCCGCGAATAGAACAGCGATTCGTTGGCGCCGTCGCCGTCACCCAGCGCGATGCCGAAGTTGAAGATGCCCGCGCCCTCGACGAAAAACGGCCGGCGCTCCGGAAGGAAGGTCTCGAACGCGGTCAGGTTTACCTGGGCGGGGTCCGCCTCGACCTGCCCGAAGTCCGGGTTGATGGTCACGTCCAGGGTGATGTCGGAAGTCACCCCGTACTTGAGGTCGGCGCCGACCGATCCCAGCGCGTCGTTCCGCCGGTAGAAGGGGTTGGTCTCATCGCCGGGAGCGCGCTGCAGACGGGCCAGCGAATAGGGCATGACCTCCAGCCGCCGCGGCGGATCGAGGTTGCGAAGCCCGCGCAGCTCGCCGAAGCGCGACACGATGCCGCCGTCGGCCCGGGTCGTGGGCGCCCACGCCGCCAGTTCCTCCCGGCGCGCGAGATGCCGCACGAAGTTGATGCCCCAGGTCTGTTCCTCCCGGTCCCGGAAGCGAAGCTGGGAGTAGGGGATGCGGAATTCGGCGCTCCACCCCTCCTGGTCGCGCGTGGTCGCGACGTCCCAGACCGCGTCCCACCCCTCGTCCTCGCCGGTGTCGTCGAAGCGATAGACGTCCTGCTTCACGCCGGCCGGGTTTACGGTGAACTGGAAGGCCGTGCGCCGGTCGAAATAGGAGTCGATGACCACGCCCAGCAGATCGGAATACGATTGCTGGTCGCGCCGCGTGAGCTGACTCGCGATCTCGCCCGGGCTCGTGTCGTGCGCCCGCATGAAGACAAACAGCGCGGCGGCGCCGTAGAGGACGCGCGCCTCGGTGCGCTGGCTCGCGGGCTGGCCCTCGTCGGGCTCGAACTGGGTGAACCGGGTGGCGACGGCCGCCGCTCCCCACGCGGCCTCCTCCATCGCGCCGTCGACCGTGATGTCCGCATCGGCGACACGCGTCGCCGGGAGAATCGGCACGTCGTCGCTGGTGCAGCATCCGGGTACGACCAGAGCACCGCCCGCGGACGCGCCGGATCCCTGTTCCTGGGCCTGTATCCCGGCTCCAAACCCCGCCAGCGCCAGCATCGGCGCGAGCATCCGTCTCATGTATCTCCTCTTCATCAACGTCCCCTCCCTGGTCAGTCCGCTCTTTCGTGGTCGAACAGTCGGCGGCTCGTACGACGCCGGTTCGCGGTCGGTTTCGCGAGCCTGGGAGGAATGGCTTGGGCGTGGGCTCTGTCGCCCCGGGAAGGCCGGGCCTAACTTGCTGCCGAGTCTAGGAAGCGACCCGAAAAGGAGAGCAGGTCATGACGAGAATCAGGCAGCGGTCGGCCAAGGGGAGGTCTGCCGGAGACCCCGGGCCCGCGGAGGTATCCTCCCGGTTCACGGACGCATTGCTCGTCGCCGTCCTGTTCGTGGCCGTCTGGGCCGGCTTGCCCGGCAACGCCCTCGCGCAGGCGCCCGCCGCCCCCGCTCCCGATCAGCAGGTGGCGTTGGTGACGGGGTCGACGTCGGGGTTGGGCAGGGAACTGGCGTTCAGGCTGGGAGCCCGGGGCGATCACGTCATCGTGCACGGGCGCAGCGAGGAGCGGGGCGCGGAGGTCGTCGACGCCATCAACGCCGAGGGGCCGGGCAGTGCCCGCTTCTACCGCGCCGACCTGGCGTCGCTCGCGGATGTGCGGCAGTTCGCCGAGACGCTGCTCGCCGACTACGACCGTCTCGACCTGCTCATCAACAACGCCGGCTTCGGCTCCGCGCCGGACGAGCGGCTGCTGACGGAGGATGGCCACGAGTATCGCTTCCAGGTCAACTACCTCTCCACCTTCCTGCTCACCCACATGCTGATGCCGCGCATTCTGGACAGCGCGCCGGCGCGCATCGTGAACGTTTCCTCCGGGGCCCAGACGCCGATCGACTTCACCGACGTCATGATCGAGAATGACTTCAGCGGACGCCGCGCCTACGCCCAGAGCAAGCTCGCCCAGATCATGTTCACCCACGATCTGGCCGAGGAACTGGAAGGGACCGGCATCGTGGTCGGCTCGCTGCATCCGGCGACCTACATGCCCACCGGAATGGTGCGGCGGGCAGGCGTGGAGCCGCGCTCGACCATCGACGAGGGCGCGGACGCCGTGATGCAGCTGGTGGATTCCGACGACTACGAGAGCGGGCAGTATTTCAGCGGGCTCAGGCCGACCAGAGCCAACGACCAGGCCTACGACGCCGGTGCGCGGGCGCGGCTCAAGAGGGTGAGCCAGGAGCTGACCGGGATTCGCTGCCGGATGGGCCGCTGCCGCTACGTCGGAGGTTGACCAGAGATTAGCTAAACTAATCTAGTCTAGTCCACCACCTCTAGAGCAGCGAGTCCAGGTAGAACGCGACCCAGAACTGGCGCGCGGGTCCGTTGAGTCCATAGGACACGTCGGCGCGGATCAGTCCGTCAAGGAGACTGCCGCCGACCCCGGCCGCCCAGAGAAGCCTGCCGTCTGTCGGCGGCCGGCCCGTGGCCAACCCGTCCCCTGAGACACCCGGGTCCATCGCGTCCCGATCGGCATCCGCGGAATAGTAGCCGTCGACGTGGCTGGCCCAGCCCGCGTCGGTGAAGACGCTCCAGGCACCGAAGTCGGTGGTGCGGGCAACCTCGACGCGACCACGCCCGAACGTCGGACCCCACAGCACCGAGGGCGCGTGTCCACGAAGCGTCCGCGTGCCCCCGAGGAACCAGGCGCGCTGGGTGGTCGCCTCGCCGAACGTGGTCCCGCCCGCCAGCTCGACGCCAAGCCGCCACCTGCGCGGCACCAGCGGCACGGCTGCCCGGAGCGTGGCGCTGGCGCGTCCGTAGCTTGCGGGATCGCCCGTCTCCGCGGGCCATAGCCGCGCCGCGTGTCCGTAGAGCTCAAGCCCGATCTGCGTCAGGAAGGGGTCGCTGCCCCACCAGGGCGAGAGCCGCACCTCCGCCCCCAGCTCGTCGACCTCGTCCGCAGCCAGGTTGGGTCGGAAATTCCAGTTGTCGTCGAGCATGTGGAACAAGGCGAAACCCGCCTTGCGCTCCAGCGCCGACTGGCGTTCCGCGTAGGCTCGGACCTCGAAGGACTGCCGCGCGTCGGCCGGGGGACGCCAACGCAGGTCCGCGCCCAGCGCCTGGTAGTATTCGCCTTCGTCGCGTCCCAGGAACAGGGCGTTCAGGGAGTTGCCGAACCCCAGGTTGCCGGCGCGCGAATTCGTTGACGCCAGTTCGCGGTAGACCCCGACCGTCATTCGGCGCCGGATGGTCTCGCGCTCGATGTCGAAGCGCGCCCTGGGCTCGAGGTCGGAGAGGCCCAGGAAGGCCGTCGCGTCAAGGGTGAACGGTCCGCCGAGGCCCGTCTCGAAGTTGAGGCCCGCGGCCAGCCCTTCGACCCGGTTGTAGCGCACCAGTCCCGGACGCCCCCATCCCCAGTTGAGGGACCAGGGTCTGCCGGGCGCATCGGCGGCGGGAAGTTCGGCCAGGCTCTCGAACAGCTCGCCGAGCTGCTGGTCGGACGGAAATCCGGCGGCATCCTCCCAGATGGGAGGCGGAAGCTCCGGGCTGGTGTACACCAGGCTCCGTTCCCGGGGCGCGATGATGTACGCATCCCGTTCCTGCGCGAAGTCATCCTCTTCGGCGCTCTCGTATTCGACACCTCCCTCCTGCGACAGCAGCCCGGCCACGAACGCCATCGCCTCGTCGCGCGTCTCGAAGTGCCGCTCGATGAGGTCCGGGGCCGCGGGCGGATCGGGCCGGACGACCGCTTCCCGGGCGGCTTCCAGCCGGTCCATGTCGAACTGGGTCGTCACCGCCTCCATCTGGTAGGACACGTCCATCGTGACCGGGAGCTTGATGATGCCGATGCGGGCCAGTCCGTCCACCCGCATGTACGACGGAAGCCAGACCTCGAAATCCCACAGGCTGTAGTCGATGGCCACCATGGACAGGTCGAAGGTCCAGGGCTTCAGGATGCCGGGGATGTAGCCGACCGACTCGCCCTCGTCTCCCCCCTCTATTCCAACGCTGATCTGGTTCGACGTGCGCTGGAGGCCGGCGACGATCTGGCGGCTGAGCCGGTAGACCGCCCGCACCAGCGCCCCGGACTCGGGCTCGATCCAGAGCGTGCCGGAGATCCTGTGGATGTCGGCTTCCCGCGGCAGCACGTCGAGCTGCACCGTCCGCAGGCGGCGCCCGTCGTGGAAGGAAAGGGTGAGCGTATCGCCGCTCGCGTAGCGGTACATGCTGTCCGCGCCCTCGGCCAGCGGATGCGCGATCCAGTAGTCGTCCCCGGGTTCGTAGTCGACGTCTCCCAGGAGGAGGCGGTCCCCGCCGGGATCGAAGGGCTCGTCGAAGGCCAGATCGTCGAGCCAGTCCATGTCGCCCTCGCTGCGGGCGCTGGACCACCCCGGGTACTGCGACTTGGCGCCCAGAACCTGCACCACCGCGTCGTACTGATGATCCCAGAACGCGCGCACCGCGGTCTCGTCGCGATAGATGACGCGGTCCTTGAGCGGGGCCCGGATCCGGGCCGCCATCCTCTGCCGGATCACCGCCTGGTAGCGCAGAACCGACTGTTCGACCGACTTCCAGTTCGCGTGCGCGGCTTGGAAGATCACGCGCGCGGCCGGGTCCGCGAAGGCGTCGTCGGCGAATTGCGCGGGCTCCGCATCGGTCTCCTGCCCGGATGCCGGGAGGGCGAGGGCGCCAAGCAACGGCAGGACCATGCTCGCACGCGCGAGGCCTCGAACCGCGTCTCGCCCGTTCATCGATCGTTCTCCTGCCCGGGGTCCGCCGGACCGGGCCGGAAGCGGACCTCCCGGATGTCCTCCCACGGGATGAGTCGCCAGGTCCTGTCGCCCGCCGCGGCGGCGCTCCGCGGGTCCGACGCGACCATCACGCCCTTGTTGTCCGCATCGACATCCCGCGATCCGCTCAGTTCCAGCGTGCGTCCGTCGGCGAGCGTGACGATGGCTCCATCCTCCTCCAGGGGCGTGATGCGGCGGACGAATTCGAACTCGATGCCGTACCTGACACCATCGGACTCCCCGTCCAGGATCTCCCAGGTCCCGGCTTCGTCCGCGTCCCAGCGGAGCTCGCCCTCGATCTCCTCGTCCTCGTGGGTCACGACGGTGCCGAAGAGCAGGCGGCCGCCGTCGAACTTCCCGTAGTCCGCGCTGCCGCCGCCGCCCCGGTGGAAGCGCACCGCCTCCAGCCGTGCCCAGGGGACCACCACAACCCCGAGTTCCGGATCGGCGATCTGCACGCCACGGTTGCCGTCGGCGACGTCGTTGCCGCCCGTCAGGTCCAGCGTGTCACCTGTCCAGAGTTCGACCCGCGTGCCCTCGGGGATGCGGGTCAGCGAGCGAATGCGGTCGAAGCGGATTTCGCGGTCGTTCGGGCGTCTCATCTCTTCGCCGTCGAGCACGTCCGACTCAAGGACTTCGTCCTGATCCCATGCCAGGTATCCGGTGAACCGGTTGCCGCTCCGGTCCTCGACGGTACCGTGCAGCCGCCGGGCTGCGGGGACCGCGTCCGGGGGCGGCTCGGAGAAGACCACCCGCTCGAGTTCGTCCCAGTCGAGTTCGACCTCCGTGCCCTGAGTCCCGCCTACCACGACCTGGCGCAGAGAGGAGCCCAGGTTGCTGCCCCGGGCTTCCATCTCGTAACGCCGTCCCGAGCGGAGGATCAGCTCGACGCTGTCAGGGGCCAGGACGACCAGCGAATCCAGATGCCCGAAGCGAACCCCGGAAAGCACCTGCATCGGAAAATCGGGGTCGACTTCGTACCAGCTGATGCGATGGCCGCGCAGCTCGATGGTGCGCGTGGCGCGTTCCCTGTCGTGGGCTTCCAGCCAGGCGAAGTAGTTCTCGTCGGGAAGCGTTTTGGCTCCGTCGAGGACGTCGCCCCAGCCGGCTTCCTTGCGGTCCCAGCGAATGAAGCCGCTGTGCACTTCGCCCTCGGCCGTGTGCACCCGGGCCCAGATGCGGTCCGCGCTCTGGGCGGACGCGGGCGCCGCAGGATAAGTGAGGAGAACGAGGGTCCAGCAGAGGAGGGTCCAGCCTTTCGCTTGCGGAAGCATCGCTGACCTGGAAGGGGAACGGGTGCGGGACAGCTTTGTGTGATACGATCCCGAGGGGGTGATGGGTTCCTTGTTCCGGCGCGTCTTCGCCCGGCTGCGTAGATTGCCCCGGATGGCCGCCGAGGATGATCGCGCCGCAAGCCACGCAAACCACAGGAGCGCCGACAATGGACAACGCACAGCGAGCGGGCCGGGTTCTATCGTTCCTTCTTGCCGCGTCCGCGAGCTGGTTCGGCGAGACGCTGCGCGCCCAGACCAGCGCCCCGCATCCGTATCGGGCCACGCTGGGCTGGGAGCAGCTCCCGGAGGGGCGCACGCTCGGGATCGTGAGCGGCGTCATCCCGGATCCGGATGGCGAGCACCTGTGGATCCTCGACCGCTGCGGCGCCAACCAGTGCGCCGGCACGGACCTCGATCCGATCCTGAAGTTCGATCTGGAGGGCAACCTGGTGGAGAGCTTCGGGGCGGGGCTGTTCGCCTTCCCGCACGGCTTCGCGCTCGACGCCGAGGGGTTCCTGTGGGTGAGCGAAGGCGGGGCGCACGGGGATGCGCGCGCCGAGCTGGGCGAGAGCATGGGGATGGGCCATCAGATCTTCAAGCTCACCCGGGAGGGCGAGGTGGTGATGCGCATCGGGGAAGCTGGGGTCCACGGGGACGACGAGACGCACTTCAACGGGCCTTCCGGCGTGGCGATCTCGCCCGGAGGGGACATCTGGGTGGCGGATGGGCACCGGGGCGGCAACAACCGCATTGTGAAGCTGACGGGGGAGGGGACCTTCCTGCTCGCGGTGGGGGGCGGGGTCGGGTCGGAGAGTCGCGAGCCGGGCGGCTTCAGCGATCCCCACGACATCAAGATCGACTCGCGCGGGCGCGTCTACGTCGCCGACCGCGGCAACAGCCGCATCCAGGTCTTCGACGACGACGGGAGCCTGCTCTACATCTGGACCCAGTACGGCAAGCCGAGCGGCCTCTTCATCGACGGCAACGACATCCTTTATGCCGGCGACGGGCTGTCTGGCGATCTGCGCACCGGTCCCCCGGATCCCTGGCGCAGCAACTTCGGCTGGGAGAAGGGCATCCGCATCGGCGACCTGAAGACCGAGCAGGCCTGGGTGACCTGCTTCGTGCCCCAGCACGACGTGAACGTGGGGCCCGGGATCGAGTTCCTGGGGGTGGACTTCGACGGCAACATCTACGCGGGCGAAATCAACCGCATGCGCCTGGTGCGCTACGTGCCCTCGCGGCCGCTTGGGGCCGGAGGCTGCTAGCGGCCGGCCGACGAATTCGTTCGAATGCCGGGAGTGATTCGTCCGCGTCAGTCCAGCCCGAACACGAAGAGCGTGCCGCCGGCCGAACTCACGATGCGCTGCCGGCCGTCGACCTCGTAGGACATCGGGCCGCTGCGCACGGCGCCGCCCGACTGGAAGTTCCACAGGGGCTCGCCGGTCTCCGCGTCCAGGGCGAAGATGTTGCCCTCGTTGTCCCCGCCGAAGACGAGGCCGCCGGCGGTGGCCATCGCCCCAGACCAGGGCGGCGAGAGCAGCGGAAACTCCCACACGAGCTCGCCGGTCAGGGCGTCCAGCGCCTTGATGGCGCCGCTGGCCTCCTCGCCCCGCAGCGCTTGTTCGCCTCCGCCCGTGTAGGGCTGTCCGGGCACATATTCGACGTCGGCCTTGAAGTAGACCGCGCCCATGATGCGGGTGGGCTGGTAGAAGAGGCCGGTCTGCGGGCTGTAGCTGGGGCTGAACCAGTTGGCCGCGCCCTGCAGGCTGGGCCACACCAGGTTGCCCTCCTCGGTGGGGTCGGTTCCCGGAATCACGATCGGGCGCCCGTTCTCGTCGAGGCCCTCGGCCCAGGTCTGCTTCGAGTACTCCCTGCCGTGGAGGAACTCTCCGGTCTCGCGGTCGAGGACGTAGTAGAAGGCGTTCCGGTTGGCGGTCACCACCAGCTTGCGCGGTTCGCCCTCCCATTCGGCGTCCAGCAGCACCTGGATCTGGTTGGCGTCCCAGTCGTGCGTGTCGTGCGGGGTGAACTGGAAATACCAGATCATCTCCCCGGTGTCGGGATCGAGGGCGAGCAGGCAGTCGGTGTAGAGGTTGTCGCCGGGGCGGACGTCCCCGTTCCAGTCGGGCGCCGGGTTGCCGATGGGCCAGTAGAGCAGGTCGAGTTCGGGATCGTAGGAGCCGGTGAGCCAGGTGGACCCGCCTCCGGTCTCCCAGCTGTTGCCGCCCCAGGTCTCGCTCCCCGGCTCGCCGGGCGCGGGGATGGTGTAGGTGCGCCACGCCAGCTCGCCGGTTTCGGCGTCGTAGGCGTCGAGGTAGCCGCGCACGCCGGCCTCCGCCCCGGACACGCCCACGATCACCTTGTCCTTGACCACCAGCGGAGCCAGGGTGAGCGAGAATCCGATGGCGTTGTCGCCGACCTCGACGTCCCAGCGCACGGCGCCCGAGCGGGCGTCGAGGGCAACCAGATGCGCGTCCAGCGTGCCCACGAACACCGTCGAGTCGAGCACCGCGACCCCCCGGTTCACGCGCGGGAAGCCGATGTTGAGCACGTCCGGCCCCATCTCCGGGGACCAGGTCCAGATCCGGCGGCCGGAGCGCGCGTCCAGGGCACTCACGGTGCTGGGCGGCTCGGTCACGTACAGGATGCCGTCCACGGCGATCGGCGTCGTCTCGATGATGCCGCCGCTCATCTGATAGGCCCACAGCACCCTGAGGTCGCCGACGTTGGAGCGGTCGATCGCGTCCAGCCGGGAATAGCGGTGGGACGCATAGTTGCCGGAATACGTCAGCCAGTTGTGGGGCTCGGCGTCGGCGTTGACGAGGCGCTCGAAGGGAACGTGGGTCTGGCCGGGAGTGCCGTCCGCGACAGGGTCTTCCGTGGCAGTGCCATCCGGGGCCGCCTGGCATCCCGGGACGAGGATCGCGCAGAGCAGTCCGTGGATGAATCCGCGCGCGCACCGGGAGCGGCGAGGCGCCGAGCCGGCAGGGCGACCTTCGGGCCGAATAGCTGCGAACCGGATCATGCTCATCCTCCGAGGCTGGCCAGGTATGCGATGAGATTGTCGACGTCTTCGCTGGAAAGACCTGCCGTTGCCGGCATGAGGGAGTGCCCGAAGCGCTTCTCGAGTTCGGTCAGGTCGGCCTTGCGCAGCGACACGATCGAACCCGTTCCGGTGATCAGCTGAACGGTGAAGGCGTCTTCGTTGGCGCGCATGCCCTCATAGACCCTGCCGTCGCGCGTGACGGCGCGCAGGGGCAGGTACTGGGCGAACCCGCTGCGGGCCCCGGAGCGGAACACCGGAAGCTCCGCCGAGGGATCGACCAGGGAGGCGCGCAGGTACTCGGGGCCCCGGCGCATGCCGATGCCGGTCAGTTCGGGACCGATTCCGACCCCCTGCCCGTCGACGATGTGGCACGAGTAGCACACGCCCGTGGTCTCGAAGACCTGGCGGCCGCGCTCGGGGTCGCCGGGGATCTCGACGAGCTGCGCCTGGCGGAGTGAGATGACGTGGGCGGCAACCAGGGCGGCTTCCTCGTCGGGGAGGATGGTGGCGCGCAGCCCCGGCATACCGGTACCTGGAATTCCGCTGCGGATGATGTCGATGACCGCTGCGTGGTCGGGCGCCCGCGGCAGGCGGCTGACCGCCAGCCCCGGTCCCTCGCCGCCCAGCCCGAGGACCCCGTGGCAGCGCCCGCAGTGGGCCTGGTAGAGGCGCTGCCCGCGCTCCAGTTCCTCGCCGGAGAAGGCGAGCGCCTCCTGGGCTGCCAGCGGTGCCGCCGCGAGACCGACCGCCGCAACAAGTGCGGCGATAATGAAACGCGTCCTGCAGTTCAATCCTTGCCGCATATCCGCCTCCGTGCGAACCCTCCTGCGGCCGCGCCACAGTCCCGAACGGTCAGCTGCCGTGGCGCCGCGTACCGATTCTCATTCTAGGATGAGCGCAGGGGACGCGCACACGCGGTCAGCCCGCGGCCTGGAATCCGGCGACCCGCCGCAGGGTGCCGTCGTAGTCGGCACGCACGTGGTTGAAGCCTTCCTGGGTGCCCTGTCCCTGGGCGGAGGACCGCCATCCCACCAGCCCCTCGCCCCGGCACACGCGCACGTCACCGGTGGGCTCGATGCGCCATCCGGGCATGAAGCGGTGGCAGTTGGCGATGTGCAGGCTGAGGCGCTCGATGCCGCGCAGCACCGCCCAGTCGTCGCGGAACTCGAGATCGGGGGCGCAGCAGGCCTGCAGCGACTTGAGGCGGACGGCTTCGTCCGGTTCGTTCCAGGCGGCCCACCACGCGGGCAGGGCGCGCGCCAGCCCCGCCGACAGGTCCGTCCTGTTGGCAGAAAGGGACAGGCGGCCCAGGTGAAAGCGCCAGCCCTCTTCGTGTTCGCGCGCGGTGCGGGCTGTGAGAAAACCGCTGTGGCGCACCTCCGCGTGCGCGCCGCCCTGGCCGTCGGTCACCCGGTACTCCACCCGCGACGATGCGGCCGGCATGGTCTCCGCCTGCGGACCCGACTCGATGCCCCAGGAGAGCACGAAGCGGCGCTGGAGGTCGTCGAACTCGAGCACTTCGCCGGACAGCACCAGCTGGTACTGGGGGAACAGGGCACGGTACGGGCTCCCGACCCGGGTCTCGAAGGTGACCTGCCCGCCCATCCACGCCGAGTAGCGCTCCGGCACGGTGAGGATCCTCCAGACGGTCTCGGGGCTGGCCTCGATGTGGATGGACAGCTCGACCGAAGGGGGTGCGGAATCGCTCCCCTGGTTCGCGTCCGCGTTTGGCTCGCTCATGGATCACTCCGGGTGGCGGTGTTCAGGGTCTGGTGGGGGCAGGCAAGTGGTCCCGGAGTGCCGGGGGCATCGTGGCGGGAGAGGGGTCTCCCGCGGGTCCGACCACGGATGCCGGGCCCCTCGCGGGCCCTTATTGTACGTTTTCCCGCTCGGCGCAACCAACCCGGGAGACCGGCGATGAACATCAGATGGTGGACGCGGATCAGGCCTGCGACGCGGGCGCGAACCGTCACACAGCCCGGAGCAGCGATGCCTGCGGCGCAAGAGAGGACGGCGCGCGACGCGACGCAGCTCAGACCGGCCACGGCCATTCGGGCCATCTTCGCTGGTGCGTTCTCGCCCGTTCTCTCTCTCGCGCCCGTCCTGGTCGTCCTTCCCGTCCTGCTCCTGCCAGGGTGTGCGACATCCGTCGCGGAGGTCGAGGACAACCCTCTGGAGCTCACCTGGGAGAACATCTTCACCCGCAACCGGGGCGCCCGTCAGGCCGCGATTTCGCCCGACGGTTCGCGCGTCGCGGTCAGCGCGAGCACGGCGGACTTCTCGGGGGTTTTCCTGGTGGCGGCGGATGGAGACTCCGGGCCCGTGCCCTGGGTGGAGGGCTCCTCGCCGGTCTGGTTCGCCGACGGCTCCGGCATCGTGTTCTCGAGCGGCGGGGACCTGTGGCGGGTGGCGACCGGATCGAGCGAGCCGACCCGCATCACCGACGACCCGGACGACGAACGGGCCGCGCGGCCCTCGCCGGACGGCGGCACCATCGCCTTCTACAGCGGGCGCTCGGGCCACCAGGACATCTGGACCGTTCCCGCCGACGGTTCCGGCCCGCCGACCCAGCTCACGGACGCCTCCATGGCGGCGGACGACTTCCGCTTCGCGCCCGCCTGGTCGCCGGACGGGACCCGCATCGCCTACTACTCGAACCGGAGCGACTACTGGGAGGACGACATCCGGGTGGTGGAGGTCGCGACCGGGGAGGAGCGGCAGATCTCCAGCGGCCTGATGGCGTCGTCCACGCCGGTGTGGTCGCCGGACGGGTCGCGCATCGCCCTGCTCGGCACCTCCAAGGACGAGTACTGGTACGAGGACCTCGCCTACATCTACCTCCTCGACCCGGAAGCGGGCACCGAAGAGGTCGTGCCCATGCAGGTTCACGCCACCGACTGGCTGCACAACCACACCGTGACGTGGTCGGGCGACGGCTCCGAGCTCTTCTTCCCCTATCACGAGCGCGCCGAGGTGGAGTTGTGGCGGGTGCCCGCGGCCGGCGGCGTCGCCACCCGGGTGACCAACATGGGCGGGTCCTTCCGCGCCTATCACTCGACCCCGGACGGTTCCGCCTTCGTCTTCCTGCGCTCGACGTCAACGCGCGGGACGGAGGTTGACCATGTCTCCGCCGCGGGCGGCGCGGTGCGCCGTCTCACCCGCTTCTCGACCCGGTGGAGGGGGCTGGTGGAGGCGGAGGAGGTGAGCTACCGCAGTTGGGACGGCCTCTACATCCAGGGCTTCCTCTTCCGGCCTCCGGGATTTGCCGGGGAGAGTGGTGCGACAATATCAGAGGACTATACGCAATATCCTGCGCTGGTCATGGTCCACGGGGGCGGCACCAACTCCTACCTCAAGGGGCTGAGCCTCACCGAGCAACATCTGGCGCAGCTGGGATACGTGGTGCTGGCCGTCAACTACCGGGGCGGCTCCGGGTTCGGGCGCGAGTTCCAGGACCTGGGCGTGGAGGACTGGGCCAACGGGCAGGCGCTGGACGCGGCCGCGGCCGCCGACTTTCTGCGCGCGCAGCCGTGGTCCAACGGGAGGGTCGGCATCTACGGCTACAGCTACGGAGGTATCCAGAGCATGGCGGCCATCGCCCGCGCACCGGAGGCCTTCGACGCCGCCGTGCCCATGGCGGGCATCTATGACTTCGCCGACGCCTACACCAACGCGGACCGGCTCGGGAAGATCTTCATCAGGACCGGACACGGCGGTGCGCCCGGGGACCGGCCCGAAGTCTACGCCATCAGCAATACGCTGGCGCGCGTGCCGAACATCGTCACGCCCACCCTGATCATGCACGGAGAGGAGGACGTGCGCGCCCCGTTCCGCCAGTATGAGCTGGCGGTGGAAATCCTCGACAGGGAGGGGAAGGTGTTCGAGAGCCACTCCTATCCCGGCGAACCGCACGGCTTCCGAGATCCCGTGAACCGGGTCGACATGTACCGGAGGCTGGAGGCCTGGTTCGAGCGATGGCTGAAGGAGGATCCACGGTGACATCCCTCGCGTCACCCGTGGATGCCGTGGGCCTCCGCGCCGGCTATCGGCTGAGTTGCCGGGAGCTGGGCGATGCCCTGCCGCTCGCGGGCGCCATCGCGCGCGAACAGACCGTGGAGGCACCTCCCGGCGTGGGCGGGGACCGGCTTCAGGCGCGGATGATCGGGCGAATCGAGCGCATGCGGCCAGCGCGCGGAGGGGGATGGCTGGCAACGATCGCGTACCCGCTCGCCGCCACCACGACCGAGCTCACCCAGGTCCTCAACGTTGCATACGGCAACGTGTCGCTCATGGACGGGGTGCGCCTCGTCGGGCTCACGCTGTCGGATGCCGTCCTGGGGTCGCTGCCCGGGCCGCGCTTCGGCGTCGAAGGTGTACGCGCGCTGGTGAAGGCGCCCGGACGGCCGCTGGTGAGCGCCGCCATCAAGCCGATCGGGCTGTCCTCCGGCGAGCTTGCCCGCCAGGCCGCCGCCTTTGCGCGCGCCGGCGTCGATGTGGTGAAGGACGACCACGGCCTGGCGGTCCGGGGGGCGGCTCCGTTTGCCGAACGGACCGCGGTGATCGCGGAAGCGGTCGCCGGCGAGAACGCGCGGACGGGTGGGCGCACCGCCTATTTTCCCAACGTCACCGGTCCGGCGGATACCCTCGATGAACGACTGGAACGGGTCGCGGTACTGGGGCTTGCCGGCGTCGTGCTGTGCCCGGGACTGATGGGGCTGGACGCGCTCCGCCGGGTCGCCGCCGGCCCCCGCGAGCTGGCGGTCATGGCCCATCCCGCCCACGCCCAGACCGCCCCCGGCCGGAGGGAGGGGATCGCCCCTGCCGTGCTGCTGGGCACCCTCTACCGGGTTGCGGGCGCCGACATCGTGGTGTACGTAAACGCGGGCGGGCGCTTCTCGTGGCCCGAAGAGACCTGCCACGCGGTCAACCGGCGCCTGCGGGAGCCGATGGAACCACTTCGCCGTGCGCTTCCCGCGCCCGCCGGGGGAGTGAACGCCACGGAGGCCGGCCACTGGTTCCGCTGCTACGGGCCCGATACCATGCTGTTGATCGGGGGGAGCCTTCTGGTGCAGCGGGACCTGGAGGGCGCGGCGCGGCGTCTGGTGAAGGCGGCAGCCTGCGCCCTTGAGGCCACGGCCGCCGAGTCGCCGTGAAGAGGCTGCGGGCATCCGTCGCGTCCGGCGCGGCGCCCACCCGGGAGCAAGACAGGACAGGAGATCAGGTGAGCAGGTCACGCATCATTCGCGGAGGCGCCGGGGACTGGGGAGACATCGAGCCCAGGCGCTACAAGGACGAGGAAGGCGGACCGGCCCGCTTTCGTGACGTGACCCGCCACGCGCTTCTCGGAGCGGAGCCCGCGAGCTCCAGGACCGGCCTGGGCTTCGAGCTGCGATACTTCGAGGTCGCGCCCGGCGGCTATTCGTCCCTTGAGCGCCACGCGCACGGCCACGCGGTCGTGATCGTGAAGGGAAGGGGCGCGGTTCGTCTGGGAGACGCCACCGAACCGGTATCGGCGCTGGATGTCGTATACGTGGCCCCGCACGATGTCCACCGCTTCCTCGCCGATGCCGGAGAGGCGCTCGGCTTTCTCTGCGTCGTGGACCGGGTGCGGGATCGTCCCGTTGCGGTGGAGGAAGACGTCTCCGCGGTCTCCGCCTCTCCCGACCCGCCCGGACCAGGTGAACGGGGGACGCGGTGAAGGTCGGCGGCATCCCCTACCGCAGCATCTTCTCGGAGGGCGAGGGCGCCGACGTCCAGGTCATCGATCAAACCCTGCTGCCGCACCGGTTCCGCATCCGTCGGCTGGCGAGCGCCGCCGACGCCGCTCACGCCATCTCCGCAATGGTGGTGCGCGGGGCGCCGCTTATCGGCGCGACCGCGGCATACGGGGTTGCTCTCGCCATGCGCGCCGACCCCTCGAACGACTCGCTTGCGGCGTCCATCAGCCAGCTGATGGCAACGCGCCCAACGGCCGTCAACCTGCGCTGGGCGCTCGAGAACGCCGAAGCCATGCTCCGGGCGCTGCCTCCCGCGGAACGTGCCCGAGCCGCCTATGGGTTCGCCGACGCCCTCTGCGAAGACGATGTTCGCATCAACCGAAGCATCGGCGACATCGGGCTGGACATCTTCCGGGAGATCCACCGGGCCGCGGAGCGTGGGGCGCGACCCGGCCGGCCTCTGAACGTGCTCACCCACTGCAACGCGGGCTGGTTGGCGACCGTCGACTGGGGTACCGCCACCGCGCCCATGTACCGGGCTCACGACGAAGGGCTCGACATCCATGTCTGGGTGCGGGAGACGCGCCCGCGCTTTCAGGGGGCCGGCCTGACCGCATGGGAACTCGGCCAGCACGGCGTGCCGCACACGCTCGTCTCCGACAGCGCCTCGGGCCATCTCCTGAGCCGCGGGGAAGTGGATGTCGTTATCGTGGGCACCGATCGTACGGCCGCCTCCGGCGACGTCGCCAACAAGGTGGGGACCTACCCCCTGGCTCTCGCGGCCCGGGACAACGGCGTCCCCTTCTATGTGGCGGTGCCTTCGCCCAGCATCGACTGGAGTACCGAAGACGGGGCCGACATCCCGATCGAGGAGCGGGATCCGGGCGAAGTGACGCTGGTGCGCGGCGTCGATGAAGCCGGGGTGGAGCGCACGGTCCGGGTTACCCCGGAAGGCACGCGCGCCGCCAACTATGCGTTCGACGTGACCCCTCGCAGGCTGGTCACGGGCCTGGTGACCGAGCGTGGAGTGTGCGGCGCCGACGGAAAGGCGCTCAGAAGGATGTTCGAGGGGGACGAGGCACCGGGATAGGCCCGAAGCGCCCGCGTGCCAGGCTGTCCGGGGAACGACGCGCGGAGGGGTTTCCGCGGCGCCGCCGGTCGCGGCTCAAGCCGAATCGGTGGTGCGCTGGCGGGCGTAGAGCCAAGCCCGCGCCGAAGCTCTGGCGCGCTCCCGGCGGGCTTCCCGATCCCGGTGGGCGCGAGCGCACTTGGCGCGGCAGGTTGTACCTCCTCGACGGACCGGCACCGGCTTGCCGCACTCCACGCACAGAGCGTCGGACATCGACGCGACCCCCGGCTGTCCAGGGTGACCCGTCATGCTGAATTATCCGGCTGTATATTCCACAAAGGCAACCGCACTTTCAAGCGTCCAGATGCTGCACACAACTCCACCCCCGCCTCGTTTCCGGCGGCTCGTCTTGAACGGCTGTATTGTCTCCCCAAACTGAACTCACTAATAGATGCAACAAAGTGAACGCTGCGTCAAATCCCATCATGGTTGCGTCAATCCTGAGCCCGAAGCTCGAGCCCGAAGCCCTCGGTCGGCCGGATGCTCGCTGGTTGACCCGATGCCGCGCCAGGCATCGTCGGGCGGGTCGGATCAGGCGGCTGCGTCGCTTCCCGGCCTCGCGTCGGAGCCCGCAGGTCCCGGCTCAATACCTGGCAGGGACGTTCGCCTCACGCCAGGTTGTTGCGCACGGGTTTCATGACCGCGTCATCCCTTCGGGTCCGCTCCGCAGGAGGTCCAATGCATTCATACTTTCACGCTCTCCCATGGGCTCTGGCGCTCCTTCTGCCCGGGGCGACGCCCGCTCCATACATCGTCGAGCACCCTCTCGGCGGGATCGCAGTCGAGCGACCCCGTCCCGGAATCGATATCGAGGGGTACCGCTTCGAGTTGACGCTTCGCGATGACAGCGACCGGATCACCGGACGGGCGACGGTGACGTTCCGTTTCACGGCGGACGGGATTGCGGAACTGCCGCTGGACCTGATCGGGGCGGGGTCCGACGGCCGGGGGATGGAAGTCACCGCGGTCACAACCGCGGGCAGTCCGCTCGAGTACCGTCACGAGAACGACATGCTCACGGTTCGGCTGCCCCGGGCCGGCACCGCAGGCGCGCGGGACTCGTTGACGGTGAGCTACGAGGGCGCTCCGGCGTCGGGGCTCCGCATCGGGCCCAACAAGTACGGCGAACGCACCTTCTTCAGCGACAACTGGCCCAATCGGGCGCGCAACTGGCTGCCCACGGTGGACCATGTCGCGGAAAAGGCGGCGTGCGAGTTCGTCATCACCGCGCCCGCCCACTACCAGGTCGTCTCCAACGGCGTTGTCGTAGAGGAGACGGACCTCGGCGAAGGCATGCGGCGCACCCACTGGAGGCAGTCGGCACCGATCTCCCCCTGGCTGTTCGTCGTCGGCGTGGCGCGGTTCGCGGTTCAGACCCTGGACGAGTTCGAGGGCAAGCCCGTGCAGACCTGGGTGTATGCGCGCGACCGCGACGCCGGCTTCCACGACTTCGCGGTGCCCACCCTCAGGGTGCTTGCATTCTTCGACGACTACGTCGGGCCCTTCGCCTACGAGAAGCTGGCCAACATCACCTCCCCGGCCACAGGCGGGGGAATGGAAGCGGCGACCGCCCTCATGTACAACGAGAACGCGGTCACGGGCGACCGCTCGGTGCGCTGGCGCAACGTCGTCATCCACGAGATCGCGCACCAGTGGTTCGGCAACGCGGTCACCGAGTCAGAGTGGGACGATGTGTGGCTGAGCGAGGGCTTCGCGACCTACTTCACCCTGCTCTTTCGCGAGCACGCCTACGGGAGGGACGACTTCGTCACGGGCCTGCGGCAGGCGGCGGAGCGCGTCGGGGCTTGGTACGCCGAGAATCCCGACTATCGCATCGTCCACGACGGCCTCGAGGACATGTCGCGGGTGACCAGCGTGGCGACCTACCAGAAGGGCGCCTGGGTGCTGCACATGCTCAGGAAGCGGGTCGGCGACGAGGCCTTCCAGAGGGGCATCCGCACCTACTATGCCCGGCACCTGAACGGCACCGCCTCCACCGACGACCTGATGCGGGCCATGGAGGAGACCTCGGGCGACGACCTGCAAGCCTTCTTCGACCAGTGGCTGCGGCAGGGAGGCAATCCGGTCTTCGAGGGGTCATGGACGTACGATTCCGGCGCCGGAGCGGTGCGCGTCGCGCTGCGCCAGGTGCAGGAGACGGATCTCTTCCGGATGCCGCTCGAGATCGGCGTCTACATGGGACGGGAGCTTCTGCCGGCGCAGGTGGTCACCGTCGAGGTGGATTCCGCCTCCCACGATTTCGTGATCCCGATGGAGGGCGAGCCGGCGGATGTCCGACTGGATCCGCACACCTGGGCGCTGTTTGCGGCCGACTTCGGGAGAGCGGGAACCGGCCGGTAACCCTGGAGGCGCCCGCCGGGGTTCAGGCGGTCGAAAACTCCCTCGCGGGCCCGACCTCCGTCTCGTCCAGCCCACGGGACGCCGATCCCCGGTTCGTGACCCGGTGGTGCACCATGGTCAGCGCGGGCACGATCATCATCAGCACAGCGGTCGCGAACAGGATTCCGAACCCGAGCGAAGCCGCCATCGGGACGAGGAACTGCGCCTGCAGGCTGCGTTCGAAGACGAGCGGCGCCATGCCCAGGAAGGTGGTCACGGATGTAAGCAGGATCGGTCGGAAGCGCGCCTTGGCGCCGTCGATGATCGCTTCCTTGCCGGGCATGCCGCGCCGGAGGCGATCGTTGATGAAGTCGATCATGACCAGGGAATCGTTCACCACCACGCCGCTCAGCCCGATCACGCCGAACATCGACATCATGCTCATCGACAGGCCCAGCAGCAGATGGCCTCCGATCGCGCCGATGATCCCGAAGGGGATGGCGGCCATGATGATCAGAGGCTTCGTGTAGGAGCCGAAGGGGATCGCGAGCAGGGCGTAGATGGCCAGCAGGGCCAGGGCGAAACCGCTCGCGAGGGCGCCGAACGACTCCACCTGCTCCTGCTGTTCGCCTCCGAAGCTGTACGAAAGGCCCGGCTCGCGGGCTGCGAGCTCCGGAAGAACGGAGGCGGCAAGCTGGTCCGTCACCTCGGGCCCGGTGACGGCTTCCCGGTCGACATCGGCGGTGACCGTGATGACGCGTTCGCCGTCCGTGCGCCGGATCGTCGTGGGCGAGCTTCCCAGGCGCACCGAGGCGACTCGGCCGAGCGGCACCTCGCCTCCCATGGGCGTGCGCACCAGGTACTCCTCCACGTCCGCGATGGTGTTGCGTTCCTCTTCCGGGAGGCGGGCGTAGACGCGCACCTCCTCGCGGCCCCGCTGTACGCGCACCGCCTCGTTGCCGAAGAAGGCGGAGCGCACCTGGCGTGCCAGGACATCGAGGGTCAGCCCCATGGTGCGAGCCTCCGGGCGCAGGTCGAGCTGAATCTCCCTGAGCCCCTGATCCTGGTCCGCCCTGACATCGAACACGCCCTCGAACGTGCGCAGCCGCTCCATCAGGGTGTCGGCGACGGACGCGAGACGCTCGGGATCCGGGTGGGAGAGGTCGACGTGCACCGGAAGGCCGAAGTCGAGCAGCTCGGCCGTTATCGTGAGCGCTTTGGCTTCGGGCAGGGGACCCAGCTCATCACGCCACGCCTGCTGGAAGTCGGCTGCGGAGACATCGCGGGACTCCGCGGTGACGAGCTTGAACTCCACCGCCGCCAGGTTGGCGCGCGGATCGGCTTCGGGCCCGCCTCCCATGGGCCGCAGCTGCTGGGCCTGCTGGCCGACCGTCACGTTGACGCCTTCAAGAAGGGGTCCGGCGCCTTCGGGGGACAGCCGCGCGATGGCCCGCTGCCCCGCCGACTCCACGAAGTCGGTCATTTCGGAGGTTCGCCGCGCAGGCGTGCCCTCGGGCATCTCCAGCGTCGCCGTGACCAGATCCGCTTCCACCGTGGGCATGAAGTTCACCCGGATGATGCCCGCGGGCACCATGGCCACGGAGAGAATGATGAGCGCGATCCCGGTCGCGATGACCAGCCCGGGTTGGGCGGTGGCGACCCTCAGGGACCGGTCGAGAGGTCCCCGCACGAAGCTCTTCAGTCGCTGGTCCACACCCCGCTGGATACGGACGATCAGGTGGTCGCGGGTTCGATGCAGGCGGGTTGTCTGGCGTGGCAGATGGGACAGGTGGTTCGGCAGCACCAGCAGCGACTCGACGAGCGAGAACAGGAGGACGGAGATCACGATGATGGGGAGCATCGACATGAGCTTCCCCATTACGCTGGGGACGAAGAACAGCGGGCAGAACGCCACCACCGTGGTCAGAACGGCGAAGATGACGGGTCCCGTGATGCGGCGGGTTCCGCGGATGGACGCGTCCACCCCGCGCCAGCCCTTCTCCCGCTCTGCGTAGATGTTCTCGCCCACCACCACGGCGTCGTCGACGACGATCCCGACGGCCAGGATGAAGGCGAAGAGCGTCATCATGTTGATCGACACGCCCAGCCAGTTCATCACGGCGAAGGTTCCGACGAAGGACACTGCGATTCCGACCGCCACCCAGAAGGCGAGCCGCAGGTCCAGGAACAGGGTGAGGGAGAGGAGAACGAGCGCCAGGCCGATGAGGCCGTTCTTCACCAGCAGCCCGAGCCGGCTCTCGAAGACCTGTCCGGTGTTGTTCCAGACTTCGAGCTCCACCCCCGCCGGCAGCGCGGGGATGACTTCCTCCTCCAGGTGTTCCTCGACGGCCGTCACGATGTCGAGCACCTTCTCGTCCGAGGTCCGAAACACTTCCACGTAGGCTGCGGGCCGGCCCTTGTACCGGGTGATCAGGTCCACGTCGCGGAAGCCGTCGCGCACTTCGGCGATGTCCCCCAGGCGCACCACGGTGCCGTCCGCGCGGCTGAGGACGATGATCTCCTCGAAGTCGTGCTGGGTGTAGTTCTGTCCGGTGGTGCGGATGCGTACTTCCTCATCCCGGGTGTCGATGCTTCCCGCGGACAGGTCCAGGGAACCGCCGCGGACCGCGTTGGCGACGTCCCCGAGGGTCAGGCCCAGCGCCCTCAGCTGGTGCAGCGGCACCTCGACGGAGATCTCGTAGTCGCGAACGCCGGTCGTCTCCACGTAGGAGACCACCGGGAGTGCGGAAAGCGCATCTTCGGTCCGGTACGCCACCTCCTTAAGCGTGCGCTCGCCGACATCGCCGAACAGCACCAGGCGGATCACGCTCTGGCGGTTGGTCAGCTCGCTGACCTCGGGGCGCTCGGCTCCCGCGGGAAAGGTCTGGATCCGGTCGATCCGGGCCTTGACGTCATCGAGCGCGCGGGCCACATCCGCACCCAGCTGTAATTCGACCGTCACCGACCCTCGCCCTTCGGCCGCCGTCGAACGGATCTCCTTGATGTCGTCCACGGCCTCGATCTGTTCCTCGATCTTGCGCAGGATCGACTCTTCGATCTCGTCGGGCGTGGCGCCGGGATAGGGAACCGAAATGACGACTTGATCCATGGAAATCTCGGGAAAGACTTCCTGGACAAGCCCGCGCAGAGAGAAGAACCCGGCCGCCAGAATGAAGAACATCAGCAGGTTGGCCGCGACCCCGTTGCGGGCCATGTAGGCGATGGGCCCGCGTACTTCCGGCGAATGCCCTTCCGGGGGATGTTCGTCCAGCGGCTCGTCGGGCAGGTTCATCCCGGTCCGTCGGCGCTCGTGCGCACCACCATGCCCTCTGTGGCGAACTGGATGCCGCTCAGCACCACCGCCTGCCCGGCCGCCAGCTCACCGGTGACGTACACGAGCTCGTCGGCGCGCTGCAGGACCCCCACCGGGACGATGGTGACCAGGGAGTCCTGGCGCAGGGCCCAGATTTCGTTTCCGGTCCGGAGCGCGGAGCGCGGCACGGTGAAGTACGGCTCCAGGGTGGCTCCGTCGATGCGCACTTCCACGAACTGGCCGACCAGCAGGGGGGGACCGCTCGGGGCGTCGTCCGGCATCGCCTCCGCACCGTCGCTCGCCATGTCGGTTGCGAGACCGCCCTCGAACGGGCCGGGAACGCGTACCACCACGTCGATGGTGCGGGTCTGCTCGTCCAGGGCGGCCTCGGC
The DNA here is from genome assembly GCA_965208255.1 of Longimicrobiales bacterium. Classification (GTDB taxonomy): domain Bacteria; phylum Gemmatimonadota; class Gemmatimonadetes; order Longimicrobiales; family Gaopeijiaceae; genus BD2-11. The sequence goes on along the minus strand of OZ242324.1, from coordinate 2,910,148 downwards.
CCGGTCCACGTATCCCGACCACGCGTAGGCGCCGCCCCCGTACTCCGCGATGACCGTGGCCTCGACGCTTGCATCACCGTCACCCGCGGCCAGCATCCAGAGGTCGGGAATAAGGGCCGCGTCGGCGTCGGAAAGAGGAACCACCACCTCCACGGCGTCGTCGGCGTACAAGCGGCCCACGCCTTGCCCGGCGGCCACGAACCGCCCGACATCCACCGATTCGATACGCACGATGCCGCTGAAGGGCGCGCGCACTTCCGTCCGCGACAGCGCCAGCTCCGCGTCGGCCAGGGCCGCGCTGTCCCGCGCCAGAGCTGCGCGGGCGGCGGCCAGTTGCGGCTCCTGGAGCGTGAGCGGGCTCGCATCGCCCGGAGGTGCACTGTCTCCCCTCCGGCGCAGGAACCCTTCGTACTCGGCGCGCGCGATGCGGGCCTCCTCCTCGGCCTGCAGGAGGGCGACCAGCTGTGCGGCGACGTTGGCGCGCGCCTGCTGCACCCGGTTCAGGTAGTCCGCGTCGTCGATGCGGAAGAGGACCTGACCCGTGCTCACGCGTCCGCCGCTCTGGAAGGCCGGCGCCACCGACGCGACCTTCCCGTTGATCTGGGCGGCCACATCGATTTCGGCCCTTGGGCGGACCGTGCCCGCGCTGTAGACCGGGATGGCGCCCTCGAGGGCGGTCGCGGCGGCAGTCGTGACGAACGGCGCCCGTGAGGGGGGTTCGCGCACCGGGGGCTCGGGACGCAGGGCGACCATGACCACCGCCAGCGCGACGGCGCCCCCGAGGATGCCTGCGGCGATAAGAAAACTCCGGCGGCGACTCATCTATTTCATCCCTCGTCTTGGGGTATCGGCCTGTTCTTCGGACTCGGTGGCGGGCACCATGCGGGTGCCTTCGAGCTCCTCCGGCGGTGGGGTCCAGTCACCGCCCAGCGACCGGTGCACCGCGAGGCGCGCCAGGGCCAGATCGCGGCGGGCGCCGGCGAGCGTCGACTCCACGCCCAGGAGCGCCCGCACGGCGTCCAGGTAGTCGATGTACCCCCCCACTCCGGCCGCGTAGCGCCGCGACTGGAGTTCGACCGAAGCGAGGGCCTCCTCGCGCTGCGAGGTCAGGAAGTCGTGGCGCCGTCCTTCGTTCCCGAGCGCGGTCAGCGCCGCCTCCACCTCGTGCACCGCCGTCACCACGGTGCGGCCGTAGGCGGCGGCCACCTGGCCGAAGCGAGCATGCGCGAGCGCGATGTTGTTGCGGATGCGCCCCCCCTGGAAGATCGGAGCCGTCAGGTTGCCGAGCAGGTTGCGGAACCACTGGTCGACGTTGAAGAGCCCGTCGGCCTCCGCGGACTGCACCCCGATCGTCCCCGAAAACGAAAGGGAAGGGAGCATCTCGGCCCGGCGCGCGCCGATGGTGAAACGGGCTGCGTCGAGCCGCAGTCCCGCCGCGCGCACATCGGGCCGCTGTACCAGCAGGTCGGCCGGAACCCCCGCCGACACCGGATCGCTCGACGGCAGCGGCGCAAGCGAGTCGGGGAGGATGGCGTCGAGTTTCGCGCGGAAGCCGCCGACCAGGACGGCGAGGCGCCCTTCGGCGTTTACGAGCTGACTTTCCAGCTGGGGGAGCGCGGCCTGCGTGTTCTGGAGTTCCTGGCGCACCTGGTAGAGTTCGAACGAGGTGACCAGGCCGCGGTCGTAGCGGGTTTCCGCCAGCTCTTCCCGTTCGAGCAGGACGTCGACGGTCTCGCGGGCCAGGGCCGTGCGCCGGCGCAGATCGGCGATCTCGAAGTAGGTCGTGATGGTCTCGGACAGCACCCCGATGCGCGCCGCGTGGTAGTCCGACTCCGACGCCAGGTACTCGTGTCCGGCCGCGCGCGAATCGTTGCGGGCGCGCCCCCAGAAGTCCAGCTCGTAGGCGAAATCCACGCCCAGCGACCAGGTCTCGATGCCGAGGCGCTCGGGGAATTGAAAGCCGGGCACCTCGTCGCCCGCGATTTCGCGGAACTGCTGGCCGAAGCCGGCGTTGGACGGCGTGTCCGTGTCGCTGACGGACGCGCTGGCCTGGATGGCGGGCATGAGCGGGGCGCGCGCGATCCCCGCCTGAGCCCTCGCCTGCTGCACCCGGGCCACCGCCTCGGCCAGGTCGAAGTTGGCGGCCAGGACCGAGTCGATGACCGTGTTGAGCGCTGGGTCTTGGAAGGTGGTCCACCACTCCGTGGCATCATGCGAGCCCGCAACGTCGCTCGCCTCAAAGCGGTCGGGAAGCTCGGCGACCGGTGCAGGCACGGATGGCCCCGGCGCGAGCGAGCAACCCGCGACGAGGACCAGGGAGGACAGCGCGCCAAGAGGCGCAATCGTTGGTTGAACGTTCATGACCGCGTCACCTGCCTGTTTGCACGGAAGCTGTCCGACGTGATGCCGAAAAGCTGGTCCGGGGACGGCAGTTGGCGCAAGCTGTGAACGGGAGCACGGCCGTCAGGCCGCCCGTGGCTCCGTCTCTTTTTCGATCCCGGGCGGCCTGCGCGCCCGGCGATCCCTACCGCGCGACTTCGAACGGCACCGTCGCCACCTGATCATCCCACCAGACCGTGAACACCCCGCCTTCCTGGGTCATTTCCGTGAACATGATGGTGAGTTGATCGGCCGACATGCCGATGGAGGAGACATCCATGGTGGTACGCAGGACATCGCGGTCCGGCGTGTAGCCGTAGGCGCCCCAGAGCGCATCGGGATTCTCCTCCCGGAAATCGTTCTTGACGCCCCAGTTGGCGAAGATGAGCGTCCACTCGTCCTCGCTGAGTTCCGCGAAGACGCTGTATTCGCCGGCGGGGAGGCGCTCACCGCCGAACATGAGGTCGGTTTCGCTCATGAAGCGGGTCGACTGGTCGGCGCCGACGCGCCAGACCGGAGCGCCACGCAGGAACGCCTGCCCGTACTCGTCGCCGGAGCCGAAGAGATCCCTGCCTCGCAGGATGGGACGACCGTAGGTCACGACGACCCACGAACCGTTCTCGAAGGCGCCTTCCGCATTGTACGCGCCGCCCACCTGGGTCGCGGCTTCTCCGCGCGGGCTGGCGGGACGGTCCTGAGCCTGAACCGTGGTGGCGAAGGCGAGTGCGAGGGCGAGGCAGCACAGCGTACGAACCATCTTCATCGATTTCCTCCAGGGGTTGGGACAAGGAATGCGCGCTCAATCCTAAACGAGCCGTCCGATGCGAGAAAGGGGAGGAGATTCAGGAGGCGCAACGGGCGGGAAGCCCCTTCCTCTTGTACGTTCTCCTGAGCCGGCATCGGCCGCGAAGCCAGCGAGACTCGCAACTCCGTGGAGGAACCATGACCCGATCCCCCCTGCCCAGGTCTGTCGTCGCGCTCGCTGTCCTGTCCCTGGCCTGCTCCGAGTCGAGTGCTCCGGGGGCGGACTCGGCCGTCTCCGCCGCGAATCCGGCCGCCTCCGGCGATGGACCACCGTCCTTCGAGGTCGATCCGACCTGGCCGCGCGAGTTCCCCAACGACTGGATCCTGGGCTCGATCACCTCGGTCTTCGTCGATGACCGCGACCATGTCTGGATCACGCATCTTCCGGAGACGCTGACGCCGGAGGAGACCTCCGCGGTGCAGGACCCGCCCATCGGCGAATGCTGCGTGCCCGCCCCCGTGGTGCTCGAGATCGACCCGGAGGGCAACGTGGTTCAGGGATGGGGCGATCCCGCCACCCAGGACGTCTCGGAATACCCGCGCAACTCGCACGGGCTCTTCATCGACCACAACGGCAACGTCTGGATCGGGAGCTACCGGCACCATCGGGTCATGAAGTTCACGCGTGACGGGCAGCACCTCATGACGTTGGGCGAGTATGACGTGAACGCGGGCAGCGGGGACACCACGTTGCTGGGCGGTCCCGCCGGGATCTGGGTCGATCCCGAGACCAACGAGGTGTTCATCGCCGACGGGTACCGCAACCGGCGGGTCATCGTGTTCGACGGGGATACGGGCGCGTACCTCCGCCACTGGGGCGCCTACGGGGAGCCTCCGGATGACGAGGCCGCCTACGACTACGCCGCCCGCACCGCGGACAGTCCGCCTCCGCCGCAGTTCTCCACGGTGCACGGTCTGGTCGGATCCGCGGACGGCCTGCTCTATGTCGCCGACCGGCGCGGAAACCGGATTCAGGTGTTCCAGCGGGAGGACGGCGCCTACGTGACCGAGAAGATCATCGCTCCGCTGACGCGCGCTTCCGGGTCGGCGTTCGTGGTCGCGCTCTCACCCGACGCCGGTCAGGAGTGGCTCTACCTGGCGGACGGCACCAACCACAAGGTGTGGATCCTGCGCCGCTCGGACCTCGAGGTCGTGGGCGAGTTCGGCCGCGGCGGGCGGCAGGTCGGCCAGTTCCTCCGGCCGCACGGGATGTCGGTGGACTCCCGCGGCAACATCTACGTGGGCGAGGCCTCGACGGGCAGACGCGTGCAGAAGTTCGCGGTCGGAGGTTAGCCGACGCGGCCGGGCGCGCACCGTTTTCCGTTGCGCGACCGGCCCTGAGTTCTCCTACGCGACCGCTCTCACCCTACGCGTCGGGATGGCGCGCACCGTTTTCTGGTGCGTGCTGGTCGCCGGCGCTGCCCGTCAGCCTCCGGATCCCGCCGGCAGGCGGTAGTCGAGCGGCGGGTCGCGGTCGCCTAGCAGCGGCTCGTAGACCCACCCCTCGGGGATGCGGTCGGAGTGCTCCGCCTTCGCCGCCTCCACCAGGTCGGGCCGGGTCAGCACGTCGATCGCGGTCATCGCCAGCGTCTTCGCCGCCACCACCATCCCCTTCTCGCCGATGGGCGTGCCGCCCGCGGCGATCGCGTGCCACGAGTGGGCGGAGGTGCCGGGCACCCAGGTGGCGGTGTTCACCCCGCCCGTGGGGACCATCCAGCTCACGTCGGCCACGTCCGTCGAGCCCCCGGTGCCCTCTTCGGTCACGAAGAAGGGCTGGATCTCGGCGGCCGACTCGAGGGGCGGCGCGTCGTCCGGCAGGTGCTTGCGCAGTGCTTCGGCAAAGCGGCGGTCCTCGTCCGTATAGTGCACGCCCCCGACCCGCTCCAGGTTCTCATGCATCGCTTCCTGCAGCGCCACGTTGATGAGGATGTTGTACAGGCCGTGGATGACCTCGTACTCCATCTCGGTTCCCGTGCCGAGCGCGGCGCCCTCGGCCGCCTGCGCGACCCGTTCGAAGATCTCGTGCACGTTGGCGGGGTCGGGGTTGCGCACGTAGTAGAAGACCTCGGCGAAATCGGGCACGACGTTGGGCGCCGCGCCGCCGTAGGTGATCACGTAGTGGATGCGCGTCTCCTGCGGGACGTGCTCGCGCAGCAGATTCACCATGTGGTTCATGGCCTCGACGCCGTCGAGCGCCGACCGTCCCCGCTCCGGCGCCCCGGCCGCGTGCGCCGACACACCCGAGAAGCGGAACTTGGCCGACTTGTTGGCCAGGCTGCTGGACGCGCCCGCGGAGTTGCTGTCGCCGGGGTGCCAGTGGAGCATGATGTCCACGTCGTCGAAGAGCCCCTCGCGCACCATGTAGACCTTGCCCGCGCCGCCTTCCTCGGCCGGCGTCCCGTAGACGCGAACTTCACCGGCCTGCCCGGTCGCCATCATCCACTGTCGCACGGCGATGCCGGCCGCGGCCGAGCCCGTGCCGAACAGGTGATGTCCGCATGCGTGTCCCTGCGGCTTGCCCGGGATGGGCGTGCGCTCGGGGCTCCGGTCCTGGTTGATGCCGGGGAGGGCGTCGAACTCCGCCAGGATCCCCACCACCGGGCCGTCACCGTTGCGGTAGCTGGCCACGAAGGCGGTGGGAATGCCCGCGACCCCCATCTCCACCTCGAAGCCCGCGGCCTCCAGCGTACCGGCCAGCAGGGCGGAACTCTCCGTCTCCAGGTAGCCGAGTTCGGCGAGGTCCCAGATCTCCTGGGCGATGCCCGCGTAGGAGCCCGCGTTCTCGTCGATAAAGGCGGCGACCATGTCCTTGCCGTCCTGCGCCTGAAGCGGAGCGTGGGCAAACCCGAGGGCCATTGCGGCGGCGATGATGATGAGGGCGCGAGCGTTCATGTCTGCTTCCTGTATGTGGTCCTGTATGAATGCTGTATGCGATTGGGCGGTGTAGTTGGCGGAGAGGCTTCGCGCGTCCCACCCCGCATGCTCCGCGCTTCCCACCCCGCCTACACTATGGTAGCAAAACAATGAGATGCCGGCACTCCCGCGGCGCTCCGTCATCCGGACCGGCGCCGGTCCCTTGCGTTCAGTACCACCGAAAGTCCCAGCGCAATCAGCGCGCAACCCGTCACCACCGCATCGACGAGCCCCGCATTCCAGTCGATGCCCGTGACCGCGTCCAGATGGTACTTGATCCATGACGCGGGCAGGCCCGTCTCCCCCAGGGCGCGCTTCACATCCCAGTGCCAGTCCGTCAGCGGACAGTATCCCCAGCCGTATACCATCCCGGCCCCGAACCAGAACAGCAGCGTGGCGCCGATGGTCAGCAGATGCAGCCGCCGCGTCTTTCTCCACGCCCACCCGAGCACGTTGAACCCCACGAGCAGCGTGTGGAAGACGACGAACAGCACATCGAGGAGCCGGTAGAGGGCCAGTTCGGTCATGGGCGGCGAGCGGCGGTTTGCAGGTGTCCTCCCGCGGATCGGTCACGCGACAACCCCTCCGGAGGACCCGGGAGCCACCTCATACTACCCTCGCCAGGCGATCCCGACACCTGTCCGCGTCAGGCTCGTATGCAGCAATGGAGCGCCGGACACATGCCGGCACCGGCCGGAGTGCCGGGATCACCGGGGCTGGACCGGAGGCGGTGATCGCGAGACATTGAATGGCCGCCGGGGCACGCACTCTCCGAGGTTGCAGTTCGCCAGGGCCGCGATCCCTTCCTGCACGCCCACCCACACTTCGCAGCATTGCTGATGGAACACGACTCCAAGCATGTCGCCCGAGACCAGAGAGACATCTCGGTGAACGTCAACCTCAGCCTCCCGGACGTGCCGGCCTACGAGCCCGTATACAAGGAAGTCTTGGGCTACGGCCTCTGGTGCCTCTGCCTCGCGGGGGTCTGCGGAGCCCACCGCATCTACATGGGAAAGTGGGGAACCGGGCTCCTCTGGCTGTTCACGTTCGGCCTCGCGGGCATCGGTCAGCTTGTGGATCTGTTTCGCATGAAGTCGCTGATCCGCGATTCCAACGTGCGCAAGGGCTACCTGCCGCATCCCCGGCTGGCCGCCCGCGGCACCGGCTCCGCGTCGCCCGCGGCCCTGTCCAAGCCCGCCGATCTGAGGCTGGTGCTGCTGCAGGCCGCCGAAAAGAAGGGCGGTGAGCTCACCGTAACCCAGGGCGTGATGGCTTCCGGGAAGTCCTTCGAAGAGGTCGAAAAGTGTCTGCGCGACATGGTCGACCAGGGCTACGTCGATGTCGACAACGCCCCCGGCAGCGGTGTCATCGTGTATCGGTTCCCGGAGCTGTCGGGGAACTAGCGCACCCGGAGGCATCATGCCCGGCCTGACCAACCTCACGGTAGTCGAGCACCCGCTGGTCGAGGACAAGGTCACCCGCCTGCGCGACCAGCGCACCGGACACCGGGAGTTCCGGGACCTGGTCCGCGAGATCGGGGCGCTCATGGCCTACGAGGTCCTGCGCGATCTCCCAACTCGGCAGGTCGAGGTGGAGACCCCGCTGGAGACCACCACGGGCTCCCGCGTGCGTGAGGAGGATGTGGTGCTGGTGCCGATCCTCCGCGCCGGGCTGGGGATGCTCGAGGGCTTCACCGCCGTTCTCCCGGGCGCACGAGTCGGCCACGTGGGACTGTACCGGAACGAAGAGACGCTCGAGCCCGTCCAGTACTACTTCAACGTCCCCCGGGCGGAAGAGCGCCACTTCATCGTGGTCGACCCCATGCTGGGCACGGGCGGCTCGTCCGCCGCGACCATCAGCCTGTTGAAGGAACATGGCGCGCGCACCATCCGCCTCGCGGTGCTGGTGGCCTGCCCGGAGGGGGAGGAGGCCTTGCAGCGCGCTCATCCGGACGTGCCCGTCTTCGCCGCCGCCATGGACCGGTGCCTCAACGAGCACGGCTATATTCTGCCTGGGCTCGGCGACGCCGGGGACCGGATCTTCGGATCGGAGGAGCCCTAAGGCCGCTCCACCCTCACCGGGCACACCTTCAGTTCCGCCGTGTCCGTGATGGGGTCGTACCCGCCGCCGGTGAGCTCGTTGACCGGAGCGTCGTTGAAGCTGAAGGAGGTGAAGACGGTCCCGCGCGGCGAGCGCCTGTTGGCCTCCACCCTGACCATCATGCATCCGCGCGGGCTGGTCATCTTGGCCCAGCCGCCATCCTCGAGTCCCCAGTCCACCACGTCCTCCGGGTGGATCTCGAGCCGTTCGCCGGGCGCCAGATAGTCGATGCCCGCCGCGCGCCCGGTCTGGGTGCGGGTGTGGTAGTTGGGCAGGCGCCGGCCCGTTGTCAGCCAGACGGGGAATTCGTCGCTGATGACCTCGGCGGGATCCCGGTAGCGGATCAGCTTGAAGATGCCGCGCCCGTTCTCGAAAACCCCCTGGTGCAGGATCGGCGTGCCCGGATGGTCCTTTTCCGGAACGGGCCACTGATACTCTCCCCCGTCGATGCGGTCCCAGTCCAGCCCCGCGTAGATGGGCGAAAGCTCGCACAGCTCGTTGAAGACGTCCTTGGCGCTCCGGAAGCCGAAGCCGGGGGTGCCCATGCGCCGGGCGATCTGTGAGACGATCCACCAGTCGGGCATCGCCTCTCCGGGAGGATCCACCGCCTTGCGCAGCCGCTGCACGCGCCGCTCGGTGTTGGTCTGCACGCCGTCGGTCTCGCCCCATGCCGTGGCGGGGAAGACCACGTCCGCCAGTTCGGCGGTCTCGGTCAGGAAGATGTCGATCACCACCAGGAGGTCCAGGCTCTTCAATGCCTCCTCGCAGTGGTGGCGTTCGGGGTCCGACACGACGGTGTTCTCGCCGTTGATGATCATCGCGTGGATGCCGTCCCCGCATGCCTCCAGCGCGCGCGGCTTGGTGGGCCCGAGCTCGAGGTCCACCTTGCGCCCGTAGACCTTCTCGAACTTCTCCTGGTAGACCGGATCGAGGACCGACTGAAAGCCGGGATAGTTGTTGGGCAGCGCCCCGCAGTCGCCGGCGCCCTGGATGTTGTTCTGCCCGCGCATCGGGTTTACGCCGGTGCCCTCGCGGCCGATGTTGCCGGTCATGAGCGCCAGGTTGCACAGGCTCTGGACGTTGTCCACCCCGCAGATGTGCTCGGTGATGCCCAGCGTGTAGTAAATGGCTCCGCGCTCCGCATTGCCGTAGAGGAGGGCGGCCCGTTCGATGTCCGCCGCCGGCACTTCGGTAATGGTCTCGGCCCACTCGGGCGTGAACTTCTCGATGTGCTCGATGAAGGCCTCCGCCTCGGTGGTGCGCCCTTCGACGAAGCCCCGGTCGGTCAGGCCCTCGCGGTGGATGACGTGGGCCATGGCGAGCAGGAGCGACACGTCCGAGCCGACCCGGAGCGGCAGGTAGACGTCGGCCAGCTCGGCGAGGGCGATGCGCCGCGGGTCGGCGGTGATGAGCTTCGCCCCGTTGGCGATGGCGCGCTTGAGACGGGTCGCGGCCACGGGGTGGCACTCGGTCATGTTGGTCCCGATGCAGAAGATCACATCGGGCTTTTCCATGTCTTCCAGCGGGTTCGACATTGCGCCCCGCCCGATCGTTGCCGCCAGACCGGCGACTGTGGGAGCGTGTCAGGCACGGCTGCAGTTGTCGATTTGATTCGTTCCGAACCCCCCCCGGATGAACTTCTGCATGGTGTAGGCGGCCTCGTGCGGGGCCCGTCCGGAGGCCACCCCGTAGACGGCGTGGCGCCCGTAGCGCTCGCGAACGCGCAGGAAGCCCTCTGCCGCGCGGTCGAGCGCCTCGTCCCAGCCGGCTTCGTGCAGCTCCCCGTCCTCGCCGCGCACCAGCGGGTGGGCCAGCCGGTCCGGGTGCTGCACGAAGTCGAAGGCGAACTGCCCCTTCACGCAGAGCGCGCCGAGGTTGGCCGGGCCGTCCATGGCGGGCTGCACGCCGATGAGCTGGTTGCCGCGGGTCAGGAGGTCAACCGAGCACCCGACCCCGCAGTAGGGGCACACGGTGCGGGTCTTCTTCGTCTCGCCCTCGACTTCCCGGTGGGCCAGCGCCTTCAGGTCGCCCAGCGCCCCGGTCGGGCAGGTCTGGACGCACTGCCCGCAGAAGGTGCAGGCGGAATCCTTCAGGTGGCCGTCGAACTCGACGGTGATCTGGGTGTCGAAACCGCGTCCCTTGACCGAGATGGCGTAGTCGCCCTCCTGCTCGGCGCACACGCGCACGCAACGGTAGCAGGAGATGCAGTTGTCGTAGTCCCGCATGATGAAGGGGTTCGGATCGTCGGGGCGGCTCGCGCCCGACTTCCTGCCCTGGAAGCGGCCCGTGCGCGCCTCGTAGCGGTCCACCAGCTCGGTCATCTCCTGCGAGGCGAGGCTGGTGAGTTCGTCCACGTCCACTTCCCGGTTCTCCGAGGCCAGCATCTCCATCAGCGTGCGCCGATGCACCTCCACGCGCGCGCTTCGGGTGCGCACCTCCATCCCCGACTGGCATTGGGCGGTGCAGGATGCGACAGGCGCGCGGGCGCCCTCCACCTCCACCACGCACAGCCGGCATCCGCCGAACGGGTCCAGGCGGGGGTCGTAGCAGAGGGTGGGGATGTCCTTTCCGTGCCGCGTGGCGGCCTCGTATACGGTCTCTCCCGGGGTGAAGGCGACCTTTTCCCCGTCGAGGACGATGGTGGGTCGTGTCCCGTTCGTGCTCATCGGTGTTGTCCTGTCTCAGTGACGTGGCTCGCGACCGCCTCCGGGAAGTAGCGCATGAGGCTCTCGGTGATCAGCGGAGCCGCGGTGCCCAGCCCGCACGCGCTGGTTTCCTTCATCGTATACCCAATGTCCGCAACTTCGTCCACCCACGCCACCACCGCGTCGGGTCCGGCCTCGCCGGCGAGCCGCTCGGTGAGCCGCTGGGTGCCGATCCGGCAGGGGAAGCACTTGCCGCAGGACTCGTGTGCGAAGAACTCCATCGCGGCGTGCGCCACCTCGACCATGTCGCGCGAGTCGTCGAACACCATGATGCCGCCCGCGCCCAGAAACGACTTGCGCGCGCGGATGGCGGGCTCGTCGAGCGTGACGAAGAGGTCGTCGCCCGCCAGGAATCCCCCGGAAAGCCCCGCCATCGTGACCGCCTGGATGGTGCGTCCCTCGAAGGGGCCGCCCGCCCGGTCGTAGAGCAGCCTCTCGAGCGGGAAGCCCATGGGGACCTCGTAATTGCCCGGGCGAAGAATGTCCCCGGAGAGGGAGATCACCTTGGTGCCGGCGTGGCCGTTCAATCCGAGCCCCGCATACCATTCGGCGCCAAGCGCGAGAATATGCGGGACGGAGGCGAGCGTCTCGACGTTGTTGACGACAGTAGGCAGGTCTTCGAACCCGTGGGTGACGGGGAAGGGGGGGCGGTTGCGCGGGAAGGGATGTTTTCCCTCCATGGAGTTCAGCAGCGATGTCTCTTCCCCGCAGATGTAGGCGCCGGCACCGCGCCGGATGTGGAGGTCGAAGGCGAAGCCGCTCCCCATCACGGACGGTCCCAGGATGCCTGCTTCCTCCGCTTCGCGGATGGCCTCCGCGAGGACGTCCTCCGTCTCGGGATACTCGTAGCGCAGATAGATGAACCCGCGGTGCGCCCCGGTTGCATAGCCCGCGGCGATCATGCCCTCGATGACCGCGTGCGGGTCGTAGTCCATGAGGGCGCGGTCCTTGAAGCAGCCCGGCTCGCCCTCGTCGGCGTTGCAGACGATGGACTTCGGGGTTCCTTCCGCCTCCGCGACCGCCCGCCACTTGCGGCCGGTGGGGAAGCCGGCCCCGCCGCGGCCGGCCAGCCCACTTTTGTCGATGGCTTCCACCACCTGGGCGGGGGTCATTTTCCGCACCGCGCGCTCGAGGCCGTCGTACCCGCCATCGCGGCGGTATCCCGCCAGGGTCGCGTGCCCCGGCTCGCGGATGGTGCGGAAGACACACTCGGCGGCGCCTTCGGGGGCGGGCGGGGGGAGGGGGGCGGGCCGGGCCACCAGTTCGGCGGCCGAGCGACCGGCGAGGGTGAGGTGTCCGCGCAGCACCGGGACCGGGTCGTCGCAGCGGCCCGAGCACGGCATCCCGGTCGCCCCCTCCGGGGCAAGCTCGCGGAGGATGTCGAGGGCGCCCTCCTGCACGCACACCGGACCGGTGCACACGCGCGGGCAGTCCAACCCGCCGGGGACGCGCGCGAAGTGGTGATAGAAGGTGATGGTGCCGTACAGGTCGGCGAGCGGTATACGCAGCCCGTGCGAGACCGCGCGAATGGCGTCCTCGGACAGGTAGCCGTCGCGCGCGTGGAAAGCGTGCAGCACCGGGAGGAGCGGGGCGGCCTCCTCCTTCCACCGGGCCAGGATCTCCTGGTCGGTCATGCGGCGCGCTGGTCGGTTACGCGGGATTCGCCGTCGTTCATGCGCGGCTCCGGTCGCTCATGGGCAGCCTCCAATCGGCCTGTGGGGGGGAAACAAAGTGGGCAAGAGACCGCGCAAACGGAATCCCCCTGGGTGCAAACGCCCGTAAACATATGGACTCGGCAGACTTCTCGCTCGCAATCTCGCCGGGCCAGGTTTGTCGCTGGCGCCTCCGTTGTCCGCCACAGCGGCCTCGTGTGTCGGACGCAGCGGCCGAGTGGAGGCTTCGCCTGTACGCAGGGGTGTCGCATGGGTACTTTGTGTCGAGGGAGTCGCGGACGGGCGAGCGGTTTCAGTACGGGCCCATAGCTCAGCTGGTCAGAGCAGCGGACTCATAATCCGACGGTCGCAGGTTCGAGTCCTGCTGGGCCCATCGCCCGTCCGCCTTCCCCGCAGGACAATCGGCCCCGCCGGCTCGCCGCCGGAGGGGCCGATGTGTATCCGCCTGCCGAGCCCAGGAAAGCCTTCCGGGCTCGCTGAGCGGCCGGAGCCGAGACTCTTCCGAGTCGCCGGCCGCAGGGGCTAGAAGATGATCTGGAACCCCAAGTTCAGGTTTCGCGGGTAACCCAGGAAGACCTCCGCGGAGTCCGCGTCGTGAACGTCGCCGTCCTCGTAGTAGCTGTTGTACTGGGAGGCGTCGGTGGCGTCTTGGATGTAGACCGTGTCGAGGAGGTTGTACACGTTGGCGAAGATGCGCAGGTCGCCGCCGTTCGCCACCGGAAGTAGGCTGCCGAGCGAATACGAGGCGTGCAGGTCGAAGACCGAGTAACCCGGGGGCTGCCAGGACTGGATTCCCTTCTCGGCCGGATTACTACGGTTCAGGTGATTGAACGCCGCATAGTGGTCGCCGAAGAACTTGCCTACCAACGACAGGTAGGCACCGTCTGCCGGAAAGACCGACGCGCTGACGGCCATCTGCCGCTGAGGCGCGTCGGCAACCTTGAGACCCTCGATGTAGAAGTCCACGTACACTGACTCCGTGGATCGGTCGTCGGGGCGGTAGAAACCACTGGCATTCTCCAGATACTTCCAGTTGCCGATTGAGACCGCCGCGTCGAAGCGCAGGAGGCTGCTCGGCTGATAGGCCGCCTGAGCTTCGATGCCCATGTGCCGCGCGTCCACCCCTAGCAGGGTGACCACCCCATCCACACCCTCGACTCCACCCAAGTCGCGGACAAAGCCCCTCTCCGTCCGATTTCTCCAAGTGGTGTGGTAGAGGTTGATGTCCAGCGAGACCGCCCGGTTGCTGGAGCGATACTGTGTCCCCACCTCGAACGAGCGGAAATCCTCGTTCTGCGGATCCTCGTGAAGCGTGCCGTTGTTGTCGTCGATCACGCCGTCGAAGATCGGCACCTTGGAAACGATTCCCGCGTTCCCGAACAGAGACCACTCGTCGTTGAGATTGCGAACAGCGCCACCCTTGATCTGATAGCCGGGGATGTTGCCGCTCTCGAGTTGGAGGTAGCCTTGGGCTGTGGGGTCCTGTTTGAAGAAGTCCACGAAGGTGTAGGAATTCTGGGCCAAGCCGGCCATGCCATAGAGCGACCCGGCGGTCGTGCTCTTTTCCGCCTGGACGTAGCCCCCCAGCCAGTCCACCGTGTTCTCGTTGTGGTAGTGGATCTTGTCGCCCAGACTCCGCCGATGCTCAGCCTCGGTCCAGAATGCGGAGGGGGTACACCATTGGGGGCGGGCGTCGACGCAATTGTAGTAGGCTCCGCCCAGAAGGTCGCGCACCTCCCGGTAGTGCGCGATGGTGGCCGTGCGCCAATCGACGCCGATCTCGGCGGTGACACCCCCTTCGAAGCTCTTCCGCAGCTTCGAGATGGCGCCCCAGGTCCGTTGGTTGTTGACCGAGTTGCGCAGGATGCCTTGGGACCCCTCGTCGCTCGACTGGTTGCGCTCAATGGTGGCGTCCCAGTCCGGAAAGCGCTGGCCGTAGTCGTAGTTCCACCTTGGCGACCCTATGGTGCCGGTGCCTCCGCCGTTGCCACCGGAGAAATACCCCACGGTTGTGAGGCTCAGGCCGTCCCCAAAAAAGGAGTACCAGTTCAGGTTGACCTGCGGCTTGTGGAAGTAGTTCTCCCGCTCGTTGAGATAGCTGTCGTTGAAGCGGCCTCTCCGCCCCGCGTCCGGGCCCGTGCTGTTGTACTGGGTTCCGCCGTAGCTGGCGCTGACCGGGGCCACGTTGGGGCTCCGCCCCCTGCCAACCTCGGGGAACTTGTCGAACGCCCCCGCGTCGAACCCGTCGAGCGAGCGCGCGAAGTCCGGGTCGAGGCTCGCCAGGTTGAGCTTGTAGATGTTCTGGCCGTGTCGCTGCGGCGCGCCGACCGCGTAGGCCTCGAGTCGGTTGCTTGGGCTGACTTGGAACGACGTGGCCAGGTAGTAGGCCCAGGCGTCGGTCCACGTGGCATCGCCTCCTACGAAGCCGGTATACATCCCGCTCCCGGTCTTCCGGACGACGGAACCCGTGGCCGCGAACGCGCCCATGGGCCCCGTGTTCACCACCAGGGTCTCCTTCAGCATGTTGTTGCCCAGCCCCCAGCCGCCGCCCTCGTCCAGGCTGCCGAGCCCGAACTCCTGCTTGTACATGAGACCGCCGCCTTCGGCTGCGGGGTCGGTGATGACATTGATCGTGCCCCCGATGGACGGAGTGGCCAGGTTGACCGCCGATAGTCCGCGCTGCAGCTGGATGCTGGTTGCGGCGTCGCCCAGGCCATCCCAGTTAGACCAGTAGACCCACCCGTTCTCCATGTCGTTGACGGGCACGCCGTTGATCATGACGGCGGTGTTGCGCTGGTTAAATCCGCGCACGTTGATACGGGCATCGCCGGCGCCGCCCCCCTGCTGGGTCGCGTAGACGCTGGGGGTCACGTTAAGGACCATCGGCAGGTCGCGGGAACCCAGCTGGTTCTGGATCTGGGTCTTGCTCAGGTTGGTGAACGCCACCGGGGTCTGCCGGTCCTGCGCGCGGGTCGCGAAGACCTCCAGGGCGTCGAAGGCGATCGCCTCCTGGCTCAGGCTGAAGTCCAGCGCCAGCGACTGGCCCGCCTCCAGCGAGACGCCGGTGGCCGACTGGCGGCCGTAGCCGATCATGATCACTTCCACGGTGTAGGGTCCGCCCGGACGAACCCCTTCTACCGCGAACCCGCCGTCGTTCCCCGACAGCGCTCCTGTCTGGACTCCGGTCACCTCGTGCGTGACCACCACCTGTGCGCTGGCGACGCCGGCGCCCCCCTCACCGGTCACACGCCCGGTGATGGTAGCGGCCTGCTGTGCGGCCAGATCGCTGGCGCACACGGCGACCAATACCGCGAGAACTGCATTCAAACGAATTCTGGCAAACATCGGCGATCCTCCTATTGCAAGATGTTCATTCTGGGGACTCCTGCCCCAATCGAATCCCGTCCCTGCGGGTTCGTGCTGTCGACACTGGACGGGCAACAGCGGAAGCCAGCCTGGCGCCGGCCGCGCCGGCCAACTCCGTTTCGGCCTCAGGAAGAATATCACGCAAATCCCGCAGCGACGGCACCTCGAGCGATCACGGTCGGGTAACGGGAATGTAGAACTCCCTTAACGGGAATGTAGAACTCCCGGGGCAGCTACGCGAAACGCCCCGCGGCCCGGCAGGGGCGGCGGGGCGCCGACGAGAATCCATTCGAAGCTTCGGTGCCGAGCCGGGCGATCGAAGCCCGTCCGACGAGGCGTGCATCCCGAATCAGCCCCCGGACGCCGGCTTCGCGATGATGTAGCGGCCGAAGACCCAGGCCGCCGTGAGCAGGGCGAGACCGGCGAGCGCCACCAGCCCGAGCGTCCTGTTCACCACGCCGGATGCCTCCGAGCTGATCTGGCCCTCCGGACGTCCGATGGCGATGTACCCCTCGGGAGTGGCTCCCTCACCCGTGAGCGGCGCGACCGCGAAGACCGACATGCTCCCGTCCAGGTCGCTGCCGTGCACGATGCCGGGCTCGTCGGCCGCCTCGGGGAATCCCTCCGTCCGCATCGCGCCGATCGTGTCGCCCTCGCTCTGCGCGGCGGGATGGCGGACCAGGACCCGGCCTTCCCGGTCGAGTACCGTGAAGGTCGCCGACTCCGGCAACTCCATGTCCTGCGCGATCTCGCTCAGAGCCCGCAGGTCGATGCTCGCGATCAGAACCCCGCCGGGCATCCCGCTGTCATCGGGAACCGGGATCGCCGACGCAACGCCCGGGCGTCCTGTGACGCGCCCGATCTGGTAGCTGCCGATGATGTGACGGTTCTCGTTCATGGCGCGGATGTAGTACGTGCGGTCGCCCAGGTAGAGCAGCCCGTCCGGCTGTACGGAGCCACACCCGACGTACCCGTCGAGGCCGATCGCCCAGATCCCGTTGAGGTGGTTGGCCTGGTCGAACACCCGCCCCAGAACATCGGTGCATTCCGGCTGCTGCATCCCGTTGACCTGGGGGAACGCGGCCAGCGTCGCCAGCAGTACGCGGCTCTCTTCCAGCAACCGGTTGTACTCCACCGACGTTTCCCTTGTGGCGCGCAGGAGCTCCTGCTCCTGGTTGGCCTGCTGCAGCGAGCGGATCTCCCCGTTCGCGTACAGGTAGATGCCGACGGCCGGAAGGAAGGCGATCAGCACGAGCAGCAGGACACGGCCGGTGAACCCCGGGTTCGACGTTGACATCGATCAACTCTCCTCGTTGGGTGCGTGTGGATGCCCGCAATCTAGCACGTCCGCAGGAGTTGCGCTGCGTCCCGCGGCCAGGTGTCGAGGGACTCGTCCGAATGCTAGTATTGCCCGCGCCCGTTCCTCTTTCCCTCGACCGTGCAGGCTGAACGATGAACCTCGAATCCCTGGGGAATCTCGCGGAGATCGTCGGCGTCCTGGTCGTGATCGCGGGGTTCCTCTTCGGCTACCTGCAGATTCAGCAGTACAGCATCCAGCGCCGCGCCACCGCCGCCATCGAACTTGCGCGTTCCCTTCAGAATCCACCCATGGCGCGCGCCCTTCGGCTGATCTTTACTCTTCCGCCGGGCCTGGACGGCTCCGAAATCCGGCAGCGCGGCAGCGAGTATGAGGACGCCGCCATGCTGGTCTGCCTGACCTTCGAATCGGTGGGGTTCATGGCCCATCGCCACATGGTCTCCCTGGAGCTGGTATGGGAGTTCATGGGTGGAGCGCTGCTCGGTTCCTGGGAGCGGCTCGAGGACTGGACCCACGAGATCCGCGACCGGAGCGGCGACGAGAAATTCAACGAGTGGATGCAGTGGCTGGTGGAGCAGTGCTACCGCCGGTACGGACGGGAGGAACCCGCGTACCGGCGGTATTCCAACTGGCTCCCCAAGGGGGGAGACCGCGTGGCTTGAGAGGATCCGGAGACTATCCCGTCAGCCCGCCCGGATCGGGATGCTGATGCTGGTCTGTTCCCACTCCATGACCAGGTCGGCGCCGCCCTCGGCGTCCACGAAGCTGTAGCGCAGCTGATCGACCGCCTCGTCCAACATGCCCGGCGTGACCGGGAAGCTGCCCACGTCGTTGGCCATCACGTCGTCGTTGATCGGGATGCCCCAGCGCTCGTTGACCGAGTTGATGTGGACGGTCCAGTCACCCATGGCAGGGACCGCGTAGATGGAGTACGCGCCGGCGTCCAGGGCGACACCGCCCACGCTGGCGGCCGCGCTCAGATAGACCGCCGTCGCTTCGTCGGCTCCCATGCGCCAGGGCGCGTCGTAGGGGACCAGGGCGCCCATGATCTCCCGGGTCATCTCGGGATTGTTGGGATCCCTCCTCTGGGGGGCCCCGTAGCAAACCTTCACCATGACGTCCCCGAATGAGGTGGAGGCGGATTCGTGGGAGCTGAGCCGACCCTCGGGGTCTCCGGTCAGGAAGCAATCGGGCTCCTGCGCCATCGACTCCATGGCCATGGCTTCTTCGGCCATCTCCATGTCGGAGGAGGCTTCTTCGGCGGCTTCCTGGGCGCAGGCGGGGAGAAGGAGAAGGGCAAAGACGGCGGTCAGGGGCATCAAGAGCTTCATCGAGGTTCCTCCATTCGAGGGAATGCATGACAGGAGGCGTGCCGCGGCAGCGGTTCCCACCGCCGCGCGACGTGGCCCCGTACGACACAACTCGCACGGCAAGGCAGCTTCGGATAGGATGATGCGCGCCAGAGGTCCGGTCAAGTTGGACGACGGGTCGCGAGGCGGCTCAGCGAGGAGCGCTTACGGGGCTGATCTTGCCCAGGGGGACGCCATGAAGGCGGTGCTGATGGACGGTTTCGGGGATGCCGGCGTGTTGCGCCGGGGCGATGCTCCGGTGCCCGAGCCCGGCCCGGGCCAAGTGCTCATCGAGGTGGTGGCCACCACCGTGAACCACGCCGACATCAGCCAGCGGAAAGGGAAGTACCCCCCGCCCCCGGGCGAGTCCGAAATCTTGGGGCTCGAGGTGGCGGGCGTGGTGCGCGAGGCGGGCCCCGGGGTGGAGCGCTTCGGTCCCGGCGACCGGGTCATGACGCTGGTGGCCGGCGGGGGGTACGCGGAGTTCGCGTGCGCATACGAGGGCCACCTGGTGCGGGTCCCCGAGGCGCTCTCGTGGGAGGAGGCGGCGTGCGTCTGCGAGACCTACGTGACCGCGTACCTGAACCTGTTCATGCTGGGCGGGCTCGGGGACGGGGATGCGGTGCTCCTGCACGGCGGCGGAGGCGGGGTCAACACGGCCGCTATTCACCTGTGCCGCGCGCTGGTGCCCGACACCCGCATGGTCGTGACCTGCTCGCCGGGCAAGGGGGAGCGCGTGCGCGCGATGGGGGTGCACCACGTGGTCGACTACACGGCCGAGGAGTTCGCCCCGGCGGTGCGCGCGTTCACGGGGGGGCGGGGGGTGGATGTGGTGCTTGACCACATCGGGGCGGCCTACCTCAAGGGCAACCTGAAAGCCATGGCGTCCGGCGGCCGCCTGGTCGTGATCGGCCTGATGGGCGGGCTCAAGGCCGAGCTCAACCTGGCCCTGCTGATGGTGAAGCGGCACACGGTCATCGGCTCGGTGCTGCGCTCGCGTCCGGTCGCCGAGAAGGCAGACATCATGGCCGAGTTTGAGCGGGTGGTGGTGCCGCACTTCGCGGCCCGCCGCATCGTGCCGGTCATCCACGCCGTTTACCCGTTGCGGGAGGCGGCCGAGGCGCACCGGCAGATGGAGGCGAGCGCCCACTTCGGCAAGCTGGTGCTGAGGGTGCGGGAGGGTTAGCCGGCTCGAGCCTGCAGAAACCCGGATGGCCGGGATTGACGATGTAATTCACCTCGTCGATGACCACCGCGCTCGGCACGGCGAGAACGGCCGATTCGAGCGAATCCAACCAGTCATCCCCGATCCTCTGGGTGGCGGGATGGAGGCTGGTGCGGGCCCAGTCCGCGGGCAGCTCCCGCAGATCCACGGCCTTGACGAGTTCCGGGGGAATGCCGACGCAGAGCTTCCGGTATGCCCTCAGGACATCCGGCACCCTGAGGTGAACGAGCAACTCCAGGCTCGCCAGCGCCAGACTACCTGCCAGGTAGACCACCCTTCGCCCCGGGCTGTGCCAGCGCCCGCCATACCGCAGCGCTCCCTCCCCCGCGAGCATGTCTTCGACGGTGCGGGAATACTCCGGCGAGGCCAGTCGCCATCCATGGATCAGGCTCGCCACACCCTTAGCTGAAGATCCCGTGACGAAGCCGCCCGATCAGATCTTCCACTTCGCGGCTCCCCACTTCCGTGGACGCCCGTTCGAGTGGTGACTCGCCCTCGAGCAGTTCGTGCGGTTCCGCGAGCCACCGGCGGGCGGCGTCGCCATCGCCCCGCATCAGGTCGTGGGCCAGCGAAACCAGACGGGCCACGCGCACAAGTCGATCCGACTCCTCCGCCGCCAGCAACCCCGCGTTTCGCCTCCGGGCGAGCGTCGTGGAGGGCAGTCCGATCACTCGGGCGAGCGCGAGGCGCCCGACTCCGGCGGCGGCCGCGACCTCGTCCAGCATCGAAAACGGCAGGCCGCTCCGAACCATGGCCACCGCTCCCTCGCGAACGAGCAGAGGCTTGAGAGCCGTCACCGGCTCCTCGTATCTCATCGCCATCCACCAAATGGTATCTGTACAAGTTCCATTTGGGGATATGCTAATGTCATTCGTCCGCGCCGGCAAGCCTTCGGATCCGCTCGTCCGCGGCATCGCAAGGCGAGACCTGGGCTGGCAGACTCCCTGGGCTGGCGCGCTCAACGGGCGCGGGTTCCGCAAGTCGCGTAACCTCAGGACCCTGGAGCGTACCCGGGCGCTTCCAGTTCGCTGATGTCGTACCAGTCGACCCAGCGGTCCGGGTAGCCGTCGGCATCGCCGGGCGCGACGGGACGGTCCACGAGCACCACGAGCGTTGAGCCCAGCACATCGACCGCGAGCGCGTCGTGCCGCACGCGTACCGCACCCCAGTATTCCGGGCCCGAGTACACGTCGAGGTATGAGACGCCTTCGTCGCGCCCGCGGTTTGTGACGACCCACAGCCTGCCATGGTCGTCGAACACCAGGGGCAAACGCTGGTACGGCTTCGGCGTGCGCCGAAAGCGATCTTCCACCGCAAAGCCGCCCGCGGACTCCAGGTATTGCTGCACCTCTCGTTCGCTGGGATACTCCACCACATATCTGGGCGCCTGGACGAGCGTGCCGGAAGCATCGTCACGGCTGGCGAAGAACAGAAGCTGCCCGCGGCACAGAGGGAACACAGCCGTCTGCTGCGAAGACAGACTTCCGGTAAAAAGCCCTTCCAACGCTTCGGACTCTTCGCATTGGGCGTCCGTCTTGAATCGGTCGTCGTAGACCCTCTCCCACACGACCTCCCCGGATGCCACATCCACGTCGGCAAACTGGGTGCGCATGCGTATCGCGCCGGAAGAGTCGCGCTGCATCAACCACGAGCTGCCGGTCAGCGTTGACGAAAATGAGAAAGCAGCGCGTTGGAAATAGGCGCCCGGCAGATGTACCTGGGATACGAACGCACCTGAGGCCAGGTCAAACACCGACATCCGATTCAAATCGGAATCAATTACGCCGATCGTGCGGTCCGGTCCGCGTAGCAGATCAGGCAACCGGTCACGGAGTTCACCCGGTCCGTCGCCCTGCCGTCCGAAATACCCGACCTCGGAACCGTACACGTCCGTGCAATACACACGGTATTCGTACGACTCTACCGTGCAGACCGTCTCCTCGTCGGCCAGGAGAATGCCGACGTCGTCGCTCAAGGGGACGACCGACTCGGCGTGCGGAACCAGGGCAATGTCGTTCCCCTGCTCGGAACCGCCGCACGATACGGCGAATAGGGCGCACGCCGCGAGGGCGGGGGAGGGACGCTGCGCCTCGACGTTCAGCTGACATCGAGTCATCGCACCATCCTCGTCAACCTGTTGCGCGCCCGGAACCGCAGACAGAGTGGGGGAGCCTGCCGTTTCGTCAGGGGAGGTGCCGAAGACAGATCCTCAGACCGAAAGTGCCGCATCGTCCAACGGGTGCCGGTCACACGCCCACACTATCATAACGCCTGAGGACGCCGTTTCTTGAAACCTTGTCTGGCCGAACGCGGCGATTCTTGGCAGGCCGCAACCGGCTCCCTAGCTTTGCTCGGACTCGCGGGGAGGCCCGCGGGCTCGATTCGAAAGCCATCACGGAGGATCTGTTCATGACGACCGCGACCGCACTGAAATCCAGGACCGCCGAAGACACCCTGGCGCGCAAGAGCCGCGCCGAAGACGTCATCTCTGGCGGACAGCTGGCCGCCCGGGCGCTGGCCAACGAGGGCGTCGACACCGTCTTCACGCTGTGCGGCGGGCACATCATCGACACCTATGACGGGTGCATCGACGAGGGCATCCGCATCATCGACGTGCGCCACGAGCAGGTCGCCGCCCACGCCGCGGACGGATACGCGCGCCAGACGGGCGGGCTCGGGTGCGTGATCACCACGGCCGGCCCCGGCTTCACCAACGCGCTCACCGGGATCGCGACAGCGTTCCGGTCGGAGAGCCCGGTGCTGCACATCGGCGGGCAGGGCGCGCTCACCCAGCATAAGATGGGCTCGCTGCAGGACCTGCCGCATGTCAACATCGCGCGCCCGATCACCAAGTTCGCGGGCGGGGTTCGCTCCACCGAGCGCATTGCGGACATGGTGACGATGGCCGCGCGCGAGTGCTTCGCCGGCACGCCGGGACCGAGCTACCTCGAAATCCCGCGCGACATTCTCGACCGCGAGGTCCCGCTCGCCAGCGCGACCATCCCCGAGCCGGGCCGCTATCGAGCTTCTACCCGCTCCGTGGGCGACCCCGCTGACATCGAGCGCCTCGCCGACCTGCTGGTCAAGTCCGAGCGGCCCGCCATCCTCTTCGGGCAGCAGGTGTGGGGATGCCGCGCCCACCAGGAGGCATGGGACCTGGTGCGCACCCTGAACATCCCGACCTTCACCAACGGCGCCTCGCGCGGTCTGTTCGGCCCCGACGACCCCCACTACTTCCACCGCACCCGCGGCGCCGCCTTCGGCAACGCCGACGTGATCGTCATCGTCGGCACCCCCTTCGACTTCCGCATGGGATACGGGAAGCGCCTGCCCGCGGGGGCCAAGGTCGTGCAGATCGACCTCGACTACCGAACGGTGGGCAAGAACCGCGACGTCGACCTCGGGCTGGTGGGCCATCCCGGCGCCGTCATGGAAGCCGTCCTCGCCGAGGCCAGCTCCAACCTGGGCGACGGCCCGGCCCGCCGCCTGGGCTGGATGAAGCACCTGCGCGGCATCGAGGAAGAGAAGACCGAGAAGCTGATGCCGCTCTTCCTCTCCGACGCCGACCCCATCCATCCCTACCGGGTGGCGTGGGAGCTGAACGAGTTCCTCACCGAGGACACCGTCTACATCGGCGATGGCGGGGACGTCGTGACCATCAGCGCCCAGGCGGTCAAGCCGCGCGCGCCGGGCAACTGGATGGATCCGGGCGCTCTGGGCGGGCTGGGCGTGGGCACCGGCTTCGCCATGGCGGCCAAGCTCGCGCATCCCGACAAGGAGGTGCTGGTCTACTACGGCGACGGCTCCTTCGGCATGACCGCCTTCGACATGGAGACCTGCAACCGCTTCGGCGCTCCCTACATCGCCGTCATCGGCAACAACTCGGCGATGAACCAGATCCGCTACGGGCAGCTGGCCAAGTACGGGCAGGAGCGCGGCAACGTCGGCAACCTGCTCGGCGACGTGCCCTTCTCGAAGTTCGCGGAGATGCTCGGCGGATACGGCGAGGAAGTGCGCGATCCCGGCCAGATCCAGCCGGCGCTTCAGCGGGCGCGCGAGTCGGTGAAAAGCAGCGGCAAGTCGGCCGTGATCAACATCTGGGTCGACCCGAGCGAATGGGCGCCGGGCACCAAGCGCCAGACCATGTACAAGTGAACGGCCTCGACACCAGTGAGCGAGCGGCATCGGCGAGCGGTGACCGGGGCCGGCAATTGCCGGGGCCGGAAGCGAGTGACCGGGCCCCGCTCCCCATCCATCAACCCTGAACGAGCAATCGGAGCCACCCTTCAATGAGCAAAGCACTCAACGGCATCCGCATTCTGGACATGACCCACGTCCAGGCGGGACCCACCTCGAGCCAGCTGCTGGCGTTCATGGGCGCGGACGTCATCAAGCTGGAGTCGCCTTTCGGGGACGCCACCCGCAAGCAGCTGCGCGACATCCCGGACGCCGACAGCCTCTACTTCACCATGCTCAACTGCAACAAGCGCTCGATCACGGTGAACCTGAAGAACGAGCGCGGGAAGGAGGTCTTCACCCGGCTGGTACGGGAGTGCGACGTGCTCATGGAGAACTTCGGCCCCGGGGTTCTCGACAGGCTCGGGTTCGGATGGGAGCGCGTGCACGAAATCAACCCGCGCATGGTGATGGCCTCCATCAAGGGCTTCGGCACCGAGGGCCCCTATGCGGCCTTCAAGGCCTACGAGAACATCGCCCAGGCGATGGGCGGCTCGATGAGCACGACGGGCATGTTCGACGGATCCCCTGTCGTGACCGGCGCACAGATCGGCGACTCGGGCACCGGGGTTCATCTGGCGCTCGGCATTCTCGCGGCACTGCTGCATCGCGAGCAGACCGGCAAGGGGCAGTACGTGGAGTGCGCCATGATGGACTGCGTGATGAACCTGGTGCGGGTGAAGTGGCGCGATCACCAGCGCATCACGCGGGGCCCGCTTCCCGAGTTCTCGATCCAGGAGTTCGAGGATTTCGCTCCGCGCGCCGGCAACGACTCCGGAGGCGGGCAGCTGGGCAACTGCATCCGTTGCAAGCCGGGTGGCATCAACGACTACCTCTACATCGTGGTGCAGGAACACGTCTGGGAGGCGCTCGCAACCCGGGTCGGCGGCGAGGAGCTGGTGAATGACCCGCGCTTCTCCGACATCGGCGTGCGGCGGCAGAACCAGGGCGAGATGTGGGAGATCCTGAACGACTTCGCCAGCGGGTACACCAAGCGCGAGTTGATGGCGATTCTGAACGAGTTGAATGTGCCCTGCGGTCCCGTGATGAGCACGGCGGACCTGGCGGACGACGATCATGTGCGCGGGCGCGAAATGTATGTGGAGCTCGATCATCCGGAGCGTGGCTCCTACTGGAACCTCGGCTGCCCCATCAAGCTCTCCGACTCGCCCGCGGTGATCACGCGCTCGCCGCTGCTGGGTGAACACACCGACGAGATCCTCGGGGACGTGCTCGGGTACGGCGGGGACGAGATCGCCGACATGAAGGAGGCGGGAGCCTTCACCTTCAAGCGCTGAACCGGCTGCGGGCGCTGACACGCCCCAGGCGCTGAACACATTACGGGTGCTCGAAAGTTTGGGAGCGCTCGACACTCTGCGGGCGACTTTTCTCCAAGCCAGGAGTCCCGGACCTTGAACGACGCCACCACGCGATCCGCAGCTGCCGCGCGCCGAACCTGGTTCGGGCACCCCGCAGGGCTCTCCACCCTATTCTTCACCGAGATGTGGGAGCGCTTTTCCTACTATGGGATGCGGGCCCTGCTCATCCTCTACATGACCACGGCGACGACGCACGTCATCCTCAGGGGCGACGGGTCCGAGGTCGTCAACCCCGGCATGGGACTCGACGCGGGGACCGCCGCCGCCATCTACGGCCTGTACACGAGCCTGGTCTACATCATGGCGCTCCCGGGCGGCTGGATCGCCGACAACCTCTGGGGCCAGCGCAAGGCGGTATGGGTCGGAGGCTGGATCATCGCCCTGGGCCATTTCACGATGGCGGTGCCCTCCACGTTCGCCTTCTTCCTGGGGCTCGTCTTCGTCGTCCTGGGCACGGGGCTGCTCAAGCCCAACGTCAGCACCATCGTGGGCGAACTCTATCCTGAAGGGGGCGCCAGGCGGGACGCCGGGTTCTCCGTCTTCTACATGGGGATCAACGTGGGAGCCCTGCTGGGGCCGCTGATCACGAGCTTCCTCGCCGAGGGCTACAACTGGCACTGGGGCTTCGGAGCGGCCGGCGTGGGCATGGTGCTGGGCCTCATCCAGTACCGGAACCGGGCTCGTCTGCTGGGCGACGCGGGGCTCCTGAAGACGGAGGACGGCGCCGCGCAGCTGGCGGCGAAGTCGCGCAAGTTCTTCGGGACCTTCTTCGCCGTGGTGGTCGGGGTCGTGGCGTTCGGCTACCTGGTGTCGAGCGGGCTGATCCCCGTCTCGCTGACCGGGATCGCGACGGTGCTGGGCTACAGCGTGCTGGTGATCATCGCCGGCTACTTCGTCTACCTGTGGACCGTGGGCGGCCACACCCGGGAAGAGAACCGCCGGCTGGGCGTGATCTTCTGGCTGTTCCTGCTGATCGCGGTGTTCTGGTCGGGCTTCGAACAGGCCGGTTCCTCCCTCAACCTCTTCGGGCGCGACTACACCGACCGCAACATCCTGGGCTGGCTCATGCCGGCGGGTTTCCTGCAGTCGGTAAACTCCTTCTTCATCATTCTGCTCGCGCCCGTCTTCGGTTCGGCGTGGGTCTGGCTGGAGCGGCGCAAACGCAACCCGTCAATTCCCATGAAGGCCGGGATGGGGCTCATCGGCCTCGCGGCCGGGTTCTTCGTGCTGGCCTGGGGGGCCGCCAATGCCGATCCGGAGTCCGGGAGCCTGGTCAGCCCGGCGTGGCTGGTGGTGACCTACTTCTTCCATACCGTGGGCGAGCTCTGCATCTCCCCGATCGGCCTGTCGGCCATCACCAAGTTGTCGCCCGTGAACCGGGTGGGTCAGATGATGGGGGTGTGGTTTGTGGGCGCGGCGCTGGGCAACCTGTTCGCCGGGCTGGTGGCCGGGCGGCTGGTGGACCTCGCTCCGGCACCTCTCTTCCAGAGCATCGCGATGACCATCGGCATCGTCGGCATCGTAGGGCTGCTGGCGGCGCCGTGGGTCAAGCGGTTGTTAGGGGGGAAGAGCTAGAGAGGCGCTTTCTGAATTGCTGAGTGCTTGCGGCTGGTTCGCGTACTCTGCCAATTCTGCAGACCTTCCGCGAGTGGCGCTGGGGACGGAGTGGCCCTTTAGGTAGGTTGTCCCTTGGCGGACGGTCATTTGAACAGTTCGGCGTGGGTGCCGGCGCGGACGAAGTTGATGGAGCCCCCCGGTCTCGGCGAATCATCGACCTGATAGATCAGAAGGAAATCGCCACCTAAATGGCATTCGCGGTGATGCGCCCAGGAGCCTTTCAAAGCGTGGTCCCGCCGTTCGGGACCGAGCGGGGCCTCGTCGGCGATGAGGTGAAGCATGACTGCCTTGAGCCGATGCATGTCGTATCGTCCCGAACGCGAAAGCCGCTCCCAGTCCTTGAGAAAGGCTCGCGTGAAGTCCACGCGCCGCGGCGGGCGCGTCCTCTTACTGGCCGCCGCTTTCTTCAAGCCTCGCAAACATTTCGTCAGCGCTTTCGAACCGAGCCGTTCCCCTTCTCATCATTGTCTCCGACTCGGCCATGGCGCTGCGGGTCTGCGCATTGGGTACCTTGAGTTCGAGTGGGAAGGCCTGATCGACGGCGATTCGGTGGAAGAACAGCCGCACGGCCTCCGAGGCCGTCAGCCCCATGGCCGCCAGCGCCGCCGTCGCCTTCCGCTTCATCTCCGTGTCCATCCGGACGTGGAGCATCGAACTGTGCTTTTTCATCCGAGCCTCCTGTATCGCAATTGCGATATATTGTGTTCGCGTTGCGGCATGCGGTCAACCCGGGTTCGCGGTTTCTCGTGGCCGCGCGGCCGGCTATGCCCCGAACAGCGGGATCTCGAACACCCGCGCGAAGATCAGCAGCACGCTCATGGCGGTGAAGACGATCAGGCTGAACCAGCCGAACCAGCGGGCGAAGGTGGAGGGGTAGAAGGCGCGGTCCTCCTTCGGGATCACGACCAGGCAGTAGTAGAAGTTGAGGAAGAAGATGACCGGGGCGATGAAGAAGGCCAGCGCCGAGGCCACGAGCACCAGGAAGACCGGCCGCGGCAGCCCGGCGATCACGGCCACTGAGCCGATCAGCGAGTAGATCATGGTGGCCCGGTACAGGTTGTACTCCGAGTACCAGCCCTTCTGCTTTTTGTCGATGCCCGCCGTGCGCGCGGTGCCGCGGAAGAGGTTGCGGGCGCAGGCGCCGACGATGCGCGGCCAGCCGTCGAAGTAGTTGAAGGCGGTCGAGAAGGTGGCCGCGAAGGCGCCGAACATGAACAGCCCCATCATGCCGGGGCCCACAGAGTTGGTGAAGATGCCCGCGATCTCGCCCATCACCGCCTGGCCCTCGACCGCGCTGGGGTAGAGCCACACGGCCGCCAGCAGCATGAAAACGGCGGCCATCACGAACGACACGACGTGCCCGAGGCGGAAGTCCCAGAGGCCGATCTGGAACCAGCGCCGGCAGTACTCCTGCGCATGCGCGGGGAGGCGGTCGGTGTGCACGGTCAGGTCGCGGAGGCGCGGCGAGAAGGGGTTGAAGGAACGCGCGATCCCCATCTCCTCCATGCGGTCGCGGATCTTGCTCATGCCCGCCTTCTTGGCCTTGCCCCACTCCGATGCCTGGAGCGAGACGTCCATGCCGGTGGGGAGGAGGCCGAGGAAGGCGGCGATGACCAGCCAGGAGCCGTCGGGGATCTCGACCAGGAAGAAGGTGCCCATCTCGGAGAAGGGCGCGGGCTGGAAGAAGTAGACCGCCAGCGTGGACACGACCATGATGGCCGCGAGGATCTTGGCGGAGTTCTCCACAGCCTTGTAGCGTCCCATGAGCAGGATGCCCACCGACACCACCCCCAGCCCCACCGCCGCCCCGGTGAGGGTGACGGGCCAGCCGAGTACCTCGGAGGTCAGGTAGTACACGACTGCCGCCGCCGCCACCAGGCGCCCCGCCTGCCCGATCGCGCACTGGATCAGGGTGGTGATGAGCACGTACCAGAGCGGCCACTTCCCGCGTGCCGTCGCGTAGGCCTCGATCAGGCTCTTCCCGGTGGCGTTGGTGAAGCGGAAGGCCATCTCGAAGCCGTAGTACTTGAAGATGTAGGCCACCGGCAGGCACCAGAGCAGGGCGTACGCGAACCGGCCCCCCGCGGTGGGCGCGGTGACCAGGTGGCTGGTGCCGATCCCGGTCATCATCAGGATGATCCCCGGCCCGAAGTGCCGGAGCAGGCCGCGCACCGAGCGGTCCGGAAGCTCGAGCTGGTCGAATTCGGAGGATTCCGCCGGGGTGCGGCCGGGATTCTGGGCCATGGGTTTCTCCGCTGGATGATGGGGCGTGTCCGCCGGGCATAATGGGAAGCGGGGGAGGGAACAGAAAGCCCGGAGGGATGGGAGGTTGGCGGCATCCCGGCACGGACTGGTGCGCCCGTCCTCACTCGATGCGGGACCGCGAACGGCTTTCCCGGGGTCCGGCGGATTGGTTAGCTTCGGCACCGGGCGAGCGAGTTTGTCTGCCCCGGCCCACCCGGACCCCAACCGTCTGCCAGGTGCCATGAGCGAACGTCCCCTGCTGATGATTCCCGGACCCATCGAGGTCTCCCCGGAAGTACTGCGCGCCTTTTCGATACCGCCGCCCGGGCACGGACAGCCCTTCGCGGTGAAGGCGCTCGGAACCTCCCTGAGCCGGATGCGCGAGGTGTGGCGCGCCGGGGAAGGCGCCCAGCCTTTCCTGATCGCGGGCAGCGGCACGCTGGCGATGGACATCGCGGCGGTGAACCTGCTCGATCCGGGCGACGAGGCGCTGCTCGTGGACACGGGCTACTTCGCCGACCGCATGCGGCTGGTGCTCGAACACCGCGGGGTGAAGGTTCACGTGGTCGCCAGCCCGCCGGGCGAGCGGCCGGGGCCGGAGGAGGTGGCAGCCGCCCTGGACGCCTGCGCGGCGAAGGTCCTGTTCGCGACCCATGTGGACACCTCGACCGGCGTATTGGTCGATCCGGCCGGCCTGGCCGCGGTTGCGCGCTCGCGCGGCGTGCTTTCCGTATTCGATGGCGTCTGCGCCACCGGGGCGGAGGCCTTCGAGATGGCCGAATGGGGCGCCGATGTCTATTTCACTGCCTCGCAGAAGGCGATGGGGCTCCCGCCGGGGCTCGCGCTGTTCGTCGCAGGTCCGCGCGCGATGAAGGCGAGCCGGGCGCGCCGCACCCCCTGCCCGCTCTACCTCGACTGGAATGTCTGGCTGCCCATCATGGAGACCCATGAGGCGGGGACCATGAGCTACTTCGCCACCCCGGCGACCAACCTGGTGGTCGCGGCCGAGGTGGCGCTGGGCGAGATCCTCGCCGACCGGCTGGACGGGCTCGCGGGAGTGGATGCACGCATCGAGCGCCACGCGCGCACGGGGCGGGCGATGCGCGCGGCCTGGGCGCGCATGGGACTCGGCGTGGTTCCCGCGACCGACGCCCATTGCGCCAACACCCTGAGCGCGGTGCGCTATCCGGCGGGGGTGGACGCCTCCCTGGTGGGGCGCATCGTCGAGCGGGGTGTCATCGTCGCGGCCGGGCTGCACCCCGCGATGGCCGACCAGTACTTCCGCGTGGGACACATGGGCTACGTCACCACCCGGCCGGATCTGCTGCGGCGGACCATCCGTGCGGTGGGGGACGCCCTGGGGGCGGGTGGCTGCGCGGTCGACACCGCCGGCGCGGTCGCCGCCGCCATGGACGCGCTCGAGTCCCGCGCGGTCGCCGTGTAGGGCCGCGCCGTCGCCGCCCGGGTGCGACGGCCGCCCGCCGGGAAGCCCGTCGATCCGCCAGCTATCCCTCAAGCCGCGAGCAGCCCCGAAATCCGCGAGCCCCCAACGCAACCCGCCAGCATCCATTTGCCAACGCAATCCGCCAGCAAGGAGCCAACCCCGTGGTCTACACCTCCCGAGTCCGCATAGAGCGCAAGGCGGGCCCGCTCCGCCACGCGCATCTGCCGGCCACCCCCGACCCCGTCCTGTTCGGGGTGCACAGCGAGATCGCAAGCCACTACGGCGTCGAGCCCGAGACCCCGGTGGCCACCACCCTCGACTACATCGTGGCGGCGGCCGGCGGCTGACTGACGGGAACCCTTGGAGGCGCGCTGGAGGCGCGCGGGATACCGGCAGGGCAGGATCGCCTGACCTCTGAAGTCGAAGGAGGCATCGACAAGGAGGACGGGGTGCTCGTGATTCGCACCGTTCATGTGCGCTACCATCTGCGCATGGAGGCCGGAAAGGAGGAGCAGGCGCGGCGGGCGCACGAGGTTCACCATCCGTATTGCCCCGTCTACCGCACCATGGTCGGGTGCGTCGAGTTCTCCACGGAGCTCGAGATCGAGGTGCTGTCGTGAAGAGCGCGGGCGGGCCGATGTCGATTCCGGACGGTGCCGCCGCAGAGGGGTCCGCGCCGGGACGTGCCGAGCCGTCGAGTCCCGAGGCACCGTTCGCGATGCCGTTCGGCTCCCTGTCCCGCCGGCAGTTCGCAGCGCTGCTGGCCGCTGGCGGCGCAACCGCCTTCCTGCCGGGTTGCCGCTCCGACGCCGGCGCCGTCGACCCCGAAATCGAGACCGCATGGTTCAAGGATCCCGATCCCTTCATCCGCCATGCCACCAACCTCGAGAGCCGGCTGGAGCTGCTGGACGGGCTGATCACCCCCAACGACCTCTTCTTCGTGCGCAACCACGCCCCGACCCCGCCCATCACGGCGGACGACTACCGGCTGCGGGTCACGGGCGATGGCATCGAACGGAGCATCGAGCTCGGTCTCGACGATCTGCGCGCGCTGCCGAGCCAGTCGGTGATCGCGTACCTGGAGTGCGCCGGCAACTGGCGCGGCTTCTATGCGCGCGTGACGGGTCAGGCGGCCGAGGGGACGCAGTGGGGCACGGGGGCGATCGGGTGCGCCGCGTGGTCGGGGCCGTCGCTGGCGGCGGTGCTCGAGGCGGCCGGACTGCGGCCCGAGGCGGTGGCGGTGAACCTGGTGGGCCTCGACGACGGAGGCTTCAGCCGACCCATGCCGGTGGACAAGGCGATGGACCCGGACACTCTGCTCGCCCTGTCGATGAACGGTGAGCCGCTGCCTCCGGACCACGGCTTCCCCGTGCGCGGGGTGGTGCCTGGGTGGGCCGGAAGCAACAGCATCAAGTGGGTGGGAGAGATCCAGGTGTCCACCGAGCCGATCTGGGTGCGCGCCAACACCAGCTCGTATGTGCTGGTCGGCCCGGACTGGCCGGCCGAGCAGTACGCGCCCGCCGACGGCGCCCCGGTCACGACGCTGCCCGTGAAGAGCGCGCTGGCGCTCCCGTTGCCGGCGAGCATGCCCGCGGGGCGGCAACGGATCCGCGGCTTCGCCTACTCCAACGATGGTCCCGTCGAATCGGTGGAATGGAGCGCGGACGACGGCGCCAGCTGGGCCCCCGCTCGCCTGATCGGCCCTCGCCTGCGCTACGCCTGGATGCGCTTCGAGTTCGAGTGGGACGCCGCGCCCGGCGCCTACACGCTGCGCACCCGCGCCACCGACGCGGCCGGCAACACCCAGCCCATGGAGGGCACCTGGAACCAGAAGGGTTACCTGCTCAACCTGGCGCTTCCGCACCCGGTGGAGGTGAGCTGAGGTGGGGGGTGGCAGCGCGACGGATGCGACCGGATGGCGGTGACGGGCCGGACGCGAACGTTCGTGGCACCTGTCCTGGTCGGGGCCGCCCTCTCCGCCGCCGCGCTGGTGACCGGCTGCAGCAATGGCCCCGAGGTCGACGGCGCCCTCGTCTATGCCCAGCGCTGCGCCTTCTGCCACGATGTGGAGGGCCAGGTCGGGGCCGAGATCACCGCGGCGACCCTCGCCTCCCGGGGCGACGAGGAGACACTGACCCGATATCTTCGCCTGGCGATGCCCTACGAGGCCCCGGGCACCATGACCGACGCGGAGTACCGGGCCACCGCGCAGTATCTTCTGGAGACACGCGGGCTGGCGGATGATTCCAGGGCGGACGATCCCGCCGGAGAAGACAGCGGAGGAGAGGGCCGATGAACCGAATCGTGCGACGCACCGTGATCGGGTTCGTGACGGGAGCCGTGACCTTCGGCCTGGCGAGCCTCTACCAGGCGATCGCCTCGGGGGTGGGCCTGGTCCCGACCCTCGGTCCGCTGGGGTTCATGATGGTGCTGGGCGGCACCATCGGCGGGCTGGCCGGGCCGCTGGTGGGAGAGGCGGTGGCACGCTCGCGGCAGCGGCGCGCGCAGAGGAAGAGATGAGCCTGGCGCCGACGATGAACCTGTCCTCCTTCGGGGTCCTCACCTTCGACTGCTACGGGACCCTCATCGACTGGGAGAGCGGGATTCTGCAGGCCGTCGAGCGCGTGCTGGACGCGCACGGCCGTGAACTTTCCCCTCCGGAGATCCTGGAGCGGTTCGCGCGTTTCGAGTCGACCGTCCAGGCCGGCGCCTACCTCACCTACCGGGAGGTCCTTTCCCGGGTGGTGGACGAGTTCGGGCGCGAACTGGGTTTCGTCCCCAACCCGCAGGAACGGGCCTCGCTTCCCGAGTCGATCGCGCGCTGGACTCCCTTCGACGACACCATCGACGCGCTGCGCATCCTCGCGGCGCGCTATCGGCTGGCGGTGATCTCAAACGTGGACGACGATCTGTTCGCCTTCTCCGAGCGCCGTCTCGGGGTCGTTTTCGACGAGGTCGTCACGGCCCAGCAGGTCGGCAGCTACAAGCCCGATGCGCGCAACTTCGAACTGGCGCTCGAGCGCCTCGGCCGGCCCGTCGGCGCCATTCTGCATGTCGCCCAGAGCCTTTTCCACGATGTGGCCCCGGCGAAACGCCTCGGGTTGGCCACGGTCCATGTGAACCGGGTCTCCCCCTACGGCGGATCGGGGGCTACGATGCCGGTGAGCGCCCGGCCCGATCTGGAAGTGCCGGATCTGGCGACGTTCGCGGAGATGGTTCTGGCGGAGGATTGACGGATGAGCGGGAGCGCGGCGAAACGCAGACGGAGTCGGCGCCCCCGGAGTCGCGCTCACGCAGCCGGTACGCGGCGGCGAGTCTGGAATCGTGCGCGCCGACGAGTCGGAACCCGCGTGCGCCGACACGGGATCGGGACGTTGTCCGCGGCCTGCGCGGCTCTTGCGGCGGGCTGGACGGGCGCGGCCTGCTCCGGGCCCGCCGGCTCGGAGAACGAGGTCGAGGTGACCGGGCCGCTGGCGGTGGTGCAGGGGCAGATCGACGCCTTCAACCGGCACGACGCCGAGGATATGCTGTCATGGGTGTCGCCCGCCGTCGAGTGGGTGAACGTGCAGGGGAGCATCACCTCCGTCGAGGTCCGCGGCCGCGAGATGCTGCGGGACTACATGGCGACCTACTTCGAGGCGCAGCCAACGGTGCGCTCGGAGATCGAGGACGCGGTGGTGACCGGGGATTTCGTGGCGCTGCGCGAACGGGCATCCTGGACGACGCCGGACGGGGAGGAGCGGTCCCAGGCTTCGCTCGCGGTCTACCACGTGCGCGATGAGCTCATCCAGCGGGTGTGGTACTATCCGGTGGTGCCGTGATGAGGATGTCCGGGCGAAGCATCCGTCCATCGCCGTGTGATACTACAGCGGCATCTCCCGTGATACTACCGGATCCGCGGGACGGATGCGTGCCCGGCACCGGCTACTTCCGCTTGCCCTTGACGTCCAGAATGGACCCCAGAACCACGCTCACGAACGAGATGATCACGCTGCCCAGAAGAGCGGATGGGAAGCCGGCCACGACCAGGCCGTCCGCCAGCCAGTCGGCGAGCATGAGCATGCCGGCGTTGATGACGAGGGTGAAGAGCCCCAGGGTGAGGAGGATGACGGGAAAGGCGAAGAACTTCACCACCGGCCTGATGAAGGCGTTGACCAGGGCGAAGATCGCCGCGACCACCACGACCTCCTCGAACCGGTCGCCGAGCCGGATGCCCGCGACCAGTTCCGCCGCTGCCCAGAGCGCGGCCGCGTTGATGCCGAGTGCGAGGAGGAGTTTGCGCAGCGTTCAGTCCGGTTGTGGATGGCGGGGTGAGCGTCCGGTCACCGATACGCTCCTACCCGGCGGAGGATTCGCGCGTTCACCCGGGTCGGTGGTGGGCGGGGCGGCGGGGGCATGTTCCTCGGGCGCAGGTCGCCCGCCGGCCCGCCGCCCTCGTCTGCGCGGCGGGGCGCGGGGCGGGCGTACCTTCTCGCGGGTGCGCGTTCCATGAGCGCGGCCGGCGGATCTGCCGGGTCGCCGGTCGCGGTGGTCACCGCGGCGGGGCGGGGAATGGGGGCGGCGTGCGCCGAACTGCTCGCCGAGCGCGGCTACCGGGTGGCGCTCATGTCGCGGTCGGCGGAAGCGCGCGAGCTGGCGGGGCGGCTGGGGGGGTGGGGCATCCGGGGCTCGGTCACCGAGCCGGAGGACCTGACCCGCCTGGTGGAGGGCGCGCTCGACCGCTTCGGCCGCCTGGACGGTGTGGTCAACAACACCGGGCACGCCGCGCGCGGCGACCTGCTCGGCCTGGACGACGGCGCGTGGCACGACGGTCTGGACCTGCTGCTCCTCAACGTGGTGCGCATGAGCCGCCTGGTGACACCCATCCTGCAGGCCGGGGGCGGGGGCTCCATCGTCAACATTTCCACCTTCGGGGCGAAACAGCCGACCGCCGCCTTTCCGATCTCGTCGGCGATCCGGGCGGGGCTGGGCGCCTTCACCCGCATGTACGCCGCGCGCTACGCGGCCGACGGCATCCGCATGAACGACGTCCTGCCCGGCTACGTCGACAGCTACCCGGTCGACGAGGCCGCGCGCGCCACCATCCCGGCCGGCCGGCCCGCGCGCACCCGCGAGGTGGCCGAAGCGGTGGTCTTCCTGATCTCGGACGCGTCGTCCTACGTCACCGGCGAGAGCCTGCTCGTGGACGGCGGGCTGTCGTAGTCCGCCCTAACCCCCCACCCGTTCGAAGATCAGGTCGCGTACGCGCCCGCCAGTGACCGTGAAGGCCACCACCCGGCCCGACCCGTCCCGTCTGAAGCGCAGCTCCGGGAAGAGGCGCGGGTTGCCGGAAAATGTATCCTCGCCTGCGGGTGCCAGCGCCGACGGGCCGGTGCGCCAGTGCCGGGCGACCAGGGCACCCCCGTCGACCACGATCTCGTAGGTCATGTCGAGCTCGGCGCTCCGGTAGCGGCCGGCATATTCGCGCAGTTGGGCTTCCGACGGCGTGGCCGGCGGGGCGTCCGTGATCTCGGCGCTGCCCACCGGCTCGGGCGCCGGACCCATCACCTCACCGGCGAAGACCTCCGCGACCCGCAGTGCGCGTCCGGCGGGATCGCAGTCCGACACGTTGCAGAACACGGCGATCGACAGATCCTGCTCCGGGAAGCGCACGAAGTTGGTGCGGTATCCGGCCCACGAGCCGCCATGGCCGAAGTTGGGAAGCCCGCGGTACTCCCCGATGGTGAGCCCGTGCGCGTAGGCCAGCGTCTCGCCGTCCGTCAGCACGCCCTGCTCGAGCATCGTCCTCACCACCTCCTCGCCTCCGACTTCGCCGGTCTCGTAGTTGCGCATCCACAGGATGAAGTCGTCGATGGTGGTGTTGAGCGAACTCGAGGCCAGCGCGGTCAGCTGGTTGGGCTGGCGCACGAAGCCTGCGGCCTCATCCGGCGAATACGACTCGGCCCGACCCGGCACCACCTCAAGGTGATCGTCCGAGAAATGCGTGCGGCTCATTCCCAGCGGCTCGAAGATCCGCTGCCGGGTGAACGCCCGGAAGCTCATCCCCGACTGCGCCTCGATCACCCGGGCGAGCAGGTTGTAGCCGGTGTTGGAGTACGCGTACTCGGCGCCGGGGTCGAAGTTGACCGCCTGCTGCTCGAAGAGCATGCGCAGGATCCTGTCGAAGGAGATGACGTCGCTCCTCTCGAGCCCTGCCAGCGACATCACGTGCACCCAGTCGCGAATGCCGCTGGTGTGATGGATGAGGTGTCGCGCCGTGATCCGGACCCCGAAGTCGGGGAGCTCGGGGACGTAGGCGCGCACATCCTCGTCCAGATCCAGCTTGCCGTCGGCCTCGAGGAGCAGCGCCGACATGGCCCCGAACTGCTTGGAGATGGAGGCGATGTCGAACACCGTCTCCGGCGTGATGGGGACGCTGTGGTCGAGGTGCGCGCTGCCGTACCCCGCGCGATGCACGACTTCGCCCCCGAGCAGGACTCCGACCGCCGCGCCCGGGCCGTCGCGGTCCAGATCCGCGAAGACGGCATCCACCCCGGAATGGGAGGGTCCGTCGGAACTGGTTGCCGGCGACGCCTGGGAGGTTGGGCCGCAGCCCATGAGAGCCAGGGCGGAAAGCGTGGCCAGAGCGAGGAGCGAAAAACGGGGGAAGCGATACATCATGCGACTCCTGTCTCCGGGAGGCCGCCAGCGTTACTCGGAAGTGGGCGCACGCTACCTTGGGAAAGTCATCGAGGCAAGCCGCATTTCAGCCGCCCAGGGGGATGCGGGCGGCGACGGTGACCGAAGGACCGGGAAGGAGATGCGGCCCGGGACGGAGGTCCAGGGGGGAAGGTGGATCGGCGGCCGCGCCCCGAAGCGTAAATGGGCGGCCCCTGCGGGCCGCGGCCGCCGTCGTCCTAAGGGATCGAGATCAGCCGGAGCTTCCTCTGGCCGCAAGAACACCCAGCACGGCACCGACTATACCCGTCACAACCGCCGCAACCACGAGTGCCATCACCGCATCGCCGCTCATGATGCCATTGCCCATCAAGCTCATCACAGCGCCGAGCACCGCTCCTCCCTTGAAGCCGTCCTGGGCGTTGCCAACGCCCCGCCAGCCAAGGACAAGCGTGTAGAATGCTCCGGCAAAGAGGAGGCCAAGGATACCGTTGAGGTCAAGGTTGGCCGCTTCTCCGACACCTACCGCGCCCTCGACATAGCCGAGAACGAGCAGCGCGACGGCAACCACGACGGTTCCAGTTGCAAAATTCTTGTCCACATTGCCTCCTTCCTGAAGTGAACCTGCTGTAAGAACGCTCAACCGGGCTCGCCGTGCACGCAGAGCATGCCTGTGCGTCCCCGGAGGGGCCGTTGGTTGGTTCGGTATCGGATGCGGGCGATGGCGACTCCTGTGGCGGGGACACGGCTGGCGGGGATACGGCCAGAGGGGACACAACTGGTGTAACCAACGAGCCGGGCGGGCCGGGAAGACTCTCCCGCCATTCGCGGGAAGGAGGCCCCGCAACACCGTACGGCAGGGACAGATGGAACAACAATCCGTCACAATGGGATCCCAGCGGGGTTTACGCAAGTAACCGCCCCAGCGGGGCTGGACATGAGCCCAAGGGAGATACGATGCTTCGACCCTTGTGCGCTGCGGCACCGAGCCCGTCCAATCCTTGACCGGAAAACGGGAGTTTTTCTCCATGGTCAGGCGAATCCTGAAGTCTCTTCTGCGTGTTCTGGCTCTCGTCCTCTGGCCCGCGGGCGCGCTCTCGGCTCAGGGGGCGCTGGAGGGCCATGTGCACGATGCGTCGACCGGGCGGGCCCTGACCGGCGTCCAGATCTCCCTGCCGCAACTGGGAACCGGGGGCATCACGGACTCGGAGGGCCACTACCGGCTGGAAGGCCTGCCGGCAGGCGTCCAGGGGGTCGAGATCCGTCTCATCGGCTACCACACGGAACGTCGCGAGGCAGTGATCACCGAGGGGGTCACGACCCACCTCGACATGCTTCTCGCGCAGGAGGCCATTGCCCTCGAGGGCGTGGTCGCCATCGGCACGCGGGCCCGGCCGCGCACCGTCACCGAATCCATGGTGCCCATCGATGCCATCCCGCCCTCGGATTTCGTCGACCAGGGCGACACCGACGTGGCCGACATGCTGAGGACCGTGGTGCCCTCCTTCAACATCAACCCGCAGGCTACGGGAGACGCGGCCAAGGTCATCCGTCCCGCCAATCTGCGCGGGCTGGCGCCCGACCATACGCTCGTGCTGGTGAACGGCAAGCGTCGCCACCGGGCGGCGGCCATCCTCTGGATCGGCAACGGCACCTCCGATGGCGCCCAGGGGCCGGACCTGTCGAGCATTCCGGCTATCGCCCTGCGTCAGGCGGAGGTGCTGCGCGACGGCGCCTCGGCCCAGTACGGCTCCGACGCCATCGCCGGGGTGATGAACTTCCAGTTGAAGAACGATCGTTCGGGTGGCGCCCTCGAGGTGCGCGGCGGAGGGTTCGCGGACGGCGGGGGCGAGTCGTATACCGTGGCCGGCAACGTGGGCCTGCCACTCGGCGCGTTCGGGTTCGCGAACCTGAGCGCGGAGTACGGCAGCTCGGACGCGACCAGCCGCAGCGTGCAGCGCTCGGACGCCGCGCTGCTGACGTCCGCGGGGAACACGCATGTGCGCAATCCCGCCCAGATCTGGGGTTCTCCCAGGATCGAGGACGACGTCAAGCTTTGGGGCAACTTCGGCTACCTGCTGCACGGCGGCACGCAGCTCTACGCCCACGCCAACCACGCCAGCGAGCGGGTCACCGGCGGCTTCTTCTTCCGCAATCCCAACACGCGCGCGGCGGTCTTCAGCATCGACGGTGGGGAAACGCTACTTGTCGGAGATGCGCTCGACGCCCGCGACGGAGTCCCGGACGGGTCGGCGGAATGTCCGACCGTCCGGGTGAACAACGGGCTCCCCGACCAGGCCGCTCTCTCCCATGTGTTGGCCGACCCGAACTGCTTCACCTTCCAGAAGATGTTCCCCGGCGGCTTCACGCCCCAGTTCGGAGCCGACGTGAGCGATGCCTCCGTGGTCGCCGGGGTGAAGGGCCAGACAGCCGGCGGACTGCTGTGGGACGCCAGCGCCAGCTACGGCGCCAACGAGGTGGACTTCTTCATCTTCAACACCGTCAACGCGTCGCTGGGCCCCGCGACGCCGGACGAGTTCGATCCCGGTCTCTACCGGCAGGAGGAAGTCAACGTCAACGTCGATCTGGGATACGCCGTAAGCGACATGGTCAACGTCGCGGGCGGCGCCGAGTGGCGCGACGAGCACTTCACCATCGGCCTGGGACAGGAGGAGTCGTGGGTCATCGGGCCCTACGCGGCCCAGGGTTTCAGCGCGGGCTCCAACGGTTTTCCCGGGTTCAGCCCGATCGCTGCCGGGGACTGGCACCGTACCAACTACGCGTTCTACGGCGACGCGGAGGTGCTGGACCCGGCGGACGGCCGCTGGAACCTGGGCGGAGCGCTTCGCTTCGAGAACTTCGAGGACTTCGGTGCCACGCTGAACGGGAAACTCGCCGCGCGCTACGCGCTCGCGGAGGGACTCGCGCTGCGCGGCAGCCTGAGCACCGGGTTCCGGGCTCCGACACCTGGCCAGCAGAACGCCTTCAACGTGTCGACCCAGTTCAACCGCGAGCTGCGCGACCTGGTCAACAACGGCACCATCCCCTCGACGTCGAGGGTTGCCCAACTGCGTGGCGGCAAGCCTCTGGACGCGGAGAAGTCGCGGAATTTCGCCGTGGGTGCCGTGATCGAAGCGGGTCCCTTCCAGCTTACCGCGGACTACTTCCGCGTACGCGTCTCCGACCGCCTGGCGCTCACACAGACGTTCGACCTGACGGAGGCGGAGAAGGCCCAGCTGGTCGCGGAGGGCATATCGAGCGCGACCAACCTGCAGAACTTCCGCTTCTTCACCAACGACTTCCGGACGCGCACGCAGGGTATCGACGTCGTCGCGACCTGGACACCCCCGTCGTCCAGCGATACGGAGCTCAGCCTGGCCTTCAATCACACCGACACGCGCGTCACCCGGTACGATCCCGATGTGGTGAACAACACCCGAATCCGGCAGCTCCAGGAAGGGCTCCCGAGATACCGCTGGCTGGTAACCGGCAAGCATCCCCTCGGCGGCGTGCGCCTGTTGGCGCGGCTCAGTTACTACGCCGGCTGGTTCGACTCCCGGGACGACACCTCCTATCCCGGCAACCACCTTGTCGACCTGGAGGCGTCGTATCCGTTGAGCGGGGCAGCGACTGTGACGGTCGGAGGACAGAACGCCCTGAATCACTATCCGCAGGAGAATCCCAACGCGGTCTTCTCGGGCAATCGATACGGTCCCAATTCGCCGTTCGGGTCGAACGGGGGGTTCTATTACCTGCGATTCGGGTATAGGTGGGAGTGAAACCCTGCGCATGAGAACCCTCCGACTCGCCCAGCTCCTGTTTGTGGCAGCTGCCGCCGCGGCCTGCGGCGGCGGCACCGCCGAACCGGAGCCGCCGGGGAACGAGAGCCGGTGGTCGAGGAGAATCTGCCGTGGATTCAGTTGCGGGTGGGGGGCGAAGCCGGCTGGCTCGACGTCTCATCCCACTTCAGCGACCCTGACGGACGCTCGCTGACGTTTGCCGCGGCAACCGGGAGCCTGGCAGTGGCCTCGGTCGCCGCCGAGGGAAGCCGGATCACGGTCACGCCGATGGGGGAGGGGCGAACGACGGTCGCAGTCACCGCGACCGATCCGGAAGGGGCGAGCGCCCGGGCATCCTATCGCGTTGACGTGCGCGGCCCGGCCACGGGGTCGTTCAACATCGACCTGATCTTCTCGGGCGACCCGATCAACGAGACCCAGGCGGCGGCGTTCGAGCGGGCGGCGAACTACTGGATGGCGGTCCTGGCGGAGACGGAACTGACCGACGTCACCCTCGACGAGACCACCCCCTTGGGGTGCGGTGAGGATACCGCCGAGCTGCGCATGGCCAGCGCGGACGATCTGGTGATCGTGGCGAACGTCCGGCAGACCAACCGGATCGGCCTGGCGTTCGGGGGAGTGTGTCGCATTCGCGACCAGTCGGGGCTGCCCTATGTCGGGCGCATCATCGTGAGCTCCGAAGCCCTGGGGAACCTCGAGCAATGGGCCGACGCGCAATCGACCTCCGGACTGGAGTTGCTGGAGAGCCTCATCCTGCACGAGATCGGCCATGTCCTGGGAATCGGGACCCTGTGGCGCGACCTCATCGGCGGCTCTTCCTCGGATGATCCGCACTTCACCGGCCCGCTGGCCATTGCGGCGTTCGATGACGCGGGCGGCGCCGACTACGCGGGTGGCGCCAAGGTTCCGGTCGAGGAGCGAATCGAAGCCCACTGGCGGGAGGATGTTTTCGATGGCGACGAGCAGGCGGAGGTCATGACGCCGACCATCACCATCGGCGCCTCGCTGAGCGCGATCACGATCCAGTCGCTGGCGGATCTGGGCTACACGGTGGATGTGAGCCTGGCGCATCCCTACCGCCTGCCGGGGACGGGCGTGGTGGCGGGGGATGGCGCCGGGACCCGGGAGGGCGCTGCCGGGATCCGGACGGGCGCCGCCGCGCGGGTGGGCACCTCCGTCTACCGGGTCGGGGACGATGTCCTGCGGGGGCCGGTGCTGGTAACCGACGCCGAGGGCCGTGTCGTGCGGGTGATTCCGCGGCGGTAGCGGCGGCGCGCGGGTGCGCCGGGAACAGGTCCGGCGCGAGCCCCGGCCCGGGCTGCCGCGATGTCCGGATCGTTGTGGCGGCATCATTCGGCGCGACACTACCAATGAAGGCGCGATGTCACGATACTTCGTCCGCCCTGTCCTTCGGGCTCCGGTCCGGTAAGCGGGTCCGGCCGGTCAGGAGTGAGCCGTGCGCGGCACACGTGCGCGCCCGGGTGGAGCCCGGGGCGGGATTTCGAGACCCGGAGAGAATGGTTGAGCCGGATGAACGACCTGATTGACCTGCGCGGCAGGAACGCCCTCGTGACGGGAGCATCCCGCGGCGTCGGGAGGGCGGTCGCGCTGCAGTTGGCGCGGGCCGGGGCATCGGTGGGCATCGGCTACCGGAGCCGCCGTGACGAAGCGGAGGCCGTGGCGGACGAGGTGCGTCGCCACGACGTGGGCGCATGGACCGCGGGCGGCGACCTGTCCCAGCCGGAAGCGGTCGACGAGTTGTTCGCGCACGCGGCCCGGGAATTCGACGGTCTCGACGTCTTCGTCGGCAACCACGGGATCTGGCCGACCGCCGACACGCCCGTGTCCGACATCAGCGACGAGCGCTGGCACCAGACCATCGCGGCCGACCTGCACTCGGTGTTCTACACCTGCCGGAGCGCCGCGCGCATGTTGCGGGCCGACGGCCGCCTCGTGCTCATCGGCAGCACGGCGGGGCAGCGGGGGGAGGCGTTCCACGCCGACTACGCGGCGGCCAAGGGCGCGATGGGGTCGTTCGTGAAGAGCTTCTGCATCGAGCTTGCGCCTCGGGGGATCACGGTCAACTGCGTCGCGCCGGGGTGGGTGGACACCGAGATGTCCGCCACCGCCTTCCGGAACGGCGGCCGGGAGCGCATCGCCGCCACCATCCCGATCGGGCGCATCGCGACCGCCGAGGACGTGGCGGGCCCGGTGGTCTTCCTGTGCTCAGAACTGGGCCGGCACGTTACCGGCGAGATCCTGAACGTCAACGGCGGGGCGGTGCTGGCGGGTTAGCGGCCGACCACGCGCGGCGCGGGCAAAGTCTGCCAAAATGGCAGACGAGTCTCGCGGAAACCGAGAGAATCTGCCAAAATGGCAGACTTCCGTGTCCATTTCACCGCAGCAGGCTTCCGGTTCGAGTACCGGGCGCATCGCGCGAACGTGCTCGAACCATGGGGTTTCCTATCTTAGGTCCATGCCGTATCGAGTTCTGACGGAACTGTTCCTCGCGCTGCCCCGCCTGGCTCGCGCGTGCCTGTGCTTGGCGGTGCTGCTTTCCTGCGACGACGGTCCAGCGGGGCCGCCTCCGGGAATCCCCGCCGCCCTCATGGTGTCCCCCGCCGGCCTGACGCTGACCGCCATCGGCCAGACCGACCAACT
The DNA here is from genome assembly GCA_965208255.1 of Longimicrobiales bacterium. Lineage (GTDB taxonomy): Bacteria > Gemmatimonadota > Gemmatimonadetes > Longimicrobiales > Gaopeijiaceae > BD2-11. The sequence continues at coordinate 2,866,278 of OZ242324.1, read as the reverse complement.
GCAGGCGGAGGTCGTCGACCACTACGGCGATGTCGTGGCCGGCCAGAGGGTGGCGTGGACGAGCGACCGGCCGGGGACGGTCATGATCGATTTCGGTAGCGGGGTGGTCACGGCGATGTCGCCGGGGACGGCCACCGTGACCGCCACCTCCGGCACGCTCAGCACACGGGTCCAGGTGACCGTGGCGCAGGAGCCGCACGCAATCGAGAAGGTGGGCGGCGATCTTCAGGCCGGCTTCATCGGCGAGCCTCTCCCGCTTGCGGCCGTCGTGCGCGTGGCGGACGCAAACGGCCATCCCGCAGGGCTGGTTCAGGTACGGTTCGCGGTGACTGCGGGAGGTGGTTCCGTGGCGCCCGGGCTGGCAGTCACAAACGAGGCCGGTCTCGCCCAGACGGCCTGGACGCTGGGCACGGCCGCCGAGCACGCGCTGGCCGTAACCGCGGGCAACGTCACCGCGGATTTCCAGGCCACCGCGGACAGGTTGCCGCTGTCCATAGAAACGGACTCGCTCGCCCGCGCGCGGCTCACGCTCCCGTACTTCACCCGCCTGCGCGCCCGGGGAGGATCAACGCAGGGCTACGCGTGGAGCCTCGGGGAAGGAAGCAGCCTGCCCGCGGGACTGCGGTTCGATTCAGGCGGCACCATCCGCGGCGTTCCCACGGATACCGCCACCGTCGTCCTCGAGGTGCGGCTCGCCGACTCGGAGGGCGGGGAAGTGGTTCGCGAGTTCACGCTGCGCGCGTGCGATGCTCCGCTGGGGCTGGGAATGGGGGAGGTGCGGATTCTGGAGGCGGACGCACTCCGCGGATGCGGCTTCTACGTGCGAGCGCCCGGGGCGGGTGCGTACTACCGCGTCACGCTCGCGGGAACCGACGGCAGGAACACCGCCATCCTGCCCGTGGCTCTGCATGTCGAGGCCGATACGGCGGGCAGTGGGGCGGTCACCGCCGCGGCGACACGGCCGGTCGCACACCGGGGTTCCGCCGCGCGAGCGCTCCGCCAGGTCATCCCGGACCGTGAACTGCAGGAGATCCAGGAGATCGCGAACGCCAATGCGGCCCTCCATCGGGAGATACGGCGGCAGGAGGACGAACTGTTTTCGCGTCTGGCCGCGGCGGGACGCCTGGAGACGCTGCCCGACCGCTCCTTCCAGTTCCAGGGGGCCACCGCCATGGTCCGGGCGCCGAGTCCGCCGACCCGGACGCTGCGTCTGTACAACCCCACCGCCGAGGCGTCGGACCGCTGTGACACCTATACGAGCCTGAACGCCCGCCTGGTCACCGAGAACGACCACATTGCCGTCTACGAAGACGCGGGCGAAGCGACAGGGGTATCCAGGGCCAACGCCGATCGCATCCTCGCCTTCTACGAGGACTACGGGGCCCCGGTGATCGAGCGCTACTTCGGCGGCACGAGCGACGTCAACGGCGATGGCCGGGTCGTCGTGGTCGTGGATCCGGCGCTCGCCGGCATCAAGGCCTTTGTCTGGGGAGGCGACCACTCGCTCCCCCGCGAGACGTGCGCCTCGTCCAACGAGATGGAGCTGGTACGCATGAGCGCCGGCGCCTTCGCGCAACTCGACAGCGAGCGCTACTGGGCCTTCGGTGGGCTCGTACACGAGGTGAAGCACGTCAGCTCGCTCTACAAGCGGGTGCGGCATTCCCTTGGCGTAGCGGGCCAGACGGATCCCGGCTTTCATCCGACCTGGATCGAGGAGGGCACGGCCGAGATCGCCAAGGAGATGAGTTCGCGTCTCGCGTGGGAGGCTGCGGGAGGACCACCGGCCCACGCCCGCGTATCCGGCGAGCTGCTCAGGGCGGGGATCGATGCGGCGTATCCGCAGGTGTACGGCATCGTCAACCTCATCGGCCGCGCCGCTTCCGCCTTCGCCTCGTTCACGGATCGTCCCAACGCGGTCACCTTCAGGCCCAGGGACCGGGGGAACGTCTACGGAAGCGGCTGGCACTATCATCGCTTTCTGCGCGACTGGTTCGGAGCGGCCGGGACCTCGCTGGCCGAGGACGAGGCGTTCGTCGCCGTGTTGAACGACTCCCTCACCGCCCCGGGTCTGTCGGGCATCGAGAGCGTGAGCGGCATGGAGTTTGGAGACGTGCTCACCCAGCACGCGGTGGCCATGTCCGTGGCGGGGGCCGAGGAACGCCTGGTGGACGGCGTGCCGCGCTTCTCGTCCTATCACTTTCCCGAAGTCGCCGAACTCGCGCCCTCGCTCAATCCCCCGGGACACTATCCCTGGCCGGCAACAACGACGGGGGCCTCCGATGATGAAGCGGTGCTCTGGGCGGACCTCACGGCAAACCGGCCTTTCAGGGGCGAGCTCACCGGCAGCGGCGTGCGCTTCCACGACTTCCGTGCGGCGGAAATTGGCGCGAGTGCGACGTTCCTCGTTGAGGTGGGGGCGGAGGATTTCGAGGTCCGCGTGATCGTGGCGCGGATCCCGTATCCGGCACGGCGGTGAGGTGCGTCCCTGTCGACAGGTCGTTCGCAAGGAGTCCGCAATCTTCTGCCGCGCCATGCACTGAGGACACTCGTCCGGACGTCGTCGGCTGCGCCCCGAGAGGGCCGAGTCGGTGACGCCGTCCGGTTCAGGATGGCGGGACCAGGCCGAAGCGTTGCGCGCTCTCGAGCCGAGGAACGTGCTTTTTCTCTGCGTGGCAAACTCGGCGCGCAGTCAGATGGCCGAGGGAATCGCGCGCGATCTCGCGCCCGCCGGGGTCAAGGTGTCTTCCGCGGGCTCGGAGCCGGCTTCGGTGCGCCCGCAGGCGGTCGCCGCCCTGGCCGAGATAGGGATCGATATCTCGGGGCACTCCTCGAAGCGCGTGAACGAGGTGGCGCGTCCGGTGGACGCCGTGGTCACGCTGTGCGCGGAGGAGGTGTGCCCGGTCTGGCTGGGGGATGCGCACCGGGTGCACTGGGGGCTGCCGGATCCGGCGGCAGCAGCGGGAAGCCCCGAAGCGCAGCTCGACGCTTTTCGGGACGTGCGGGACGAGCTGCGGAAGCGGCTGGCGGTGGTGTTCGAGCGGTAGTCTATAGTCCAGGCGCGTCCGTCCGTGCCCCTGCAAGGGCTTCGGGTGGTTGCGGTCCCGAGCCCCGCTTCAGGCTTCGGCGCTTCCCCGGTTGAGCACCGTCGCGATCACCGCGCCACCGATCCCGTAGGTGACCAGCGAGACCACGGTATCGCCGATGAGCGTGGCCATGGTGTGCATGCCCACCATCGTACCGTACATCATCAGGCCGAAGGCGAGGCCCATCACGACGCCGATGGTGGCTCCGGCCTGAAAGCCCTCCTTCGCATTCGCGACGCCCTTCCAGCCGAGGATGATGGTGAGGAACGCCGCGGAAAGCAGCTGACCCAGGGTCACCGCCCACATGATGGGCTCGGGATTGATCGCGTCGTTGGCGAAGAAGTCCGCCAGCAGCACCACGTAGATGAGGAAGCCCAGCACGAACAGGGTGACGGCGCCGGCGATCGTGGCCATGACGAAGTTCTTGTTCACGGATGTCTCCGGGGTGAGGGTGGCGCGTGTACTTCGGAAGATGGCAAGATGCGGTGGCTGCTCTCGGGCGTGCAACGTTGGCCGCGAAGCGCAGCGCGTCCCCGGGCCCGACGTACGCGCGTGGTCAGGAAGGGGACAGGATCACGCGCGCGTCCGCCGGGACGGCGCGGTCGCCGTACGCGAACAGGGGGTTGACCTCGACTTCGGCGATGTCGCTCCACGTTATGACGCTGCGCGCTACGGCCTCGGCTGCCTGGATGATTGCGGGGACAGAGACGGGAGGATGGCCCCGGTTTCCGGTGAGCAGGGGACTCAGACGAAGTTCCCCGATCATCATCTCCACGTCCTGCGGACGTATGGGAAGCACCCGGTGTGTGACATCGCGCAGCACCTCCACACCCGTGCCGCCGCTTCCCAGGGTCAGCATGGGGCCGAGCTGGGGGTCGCGGTACGCGCCGACGAGCAGTTCCGCCGTGGGTGCGGGCAGCATCGGGGTGACCAGTACGGAACCGGCTTCCGGAGGAAGACCTTCGGCGCGGGCGTATGCATGGGCATTTGAGATGATCGCCTCGTAGGCGTGGGCGGCGGCGGTGCCCCCCGCCACGTCGAGCACTACTCCGCCGGCGTCCGACTTGTGGGTGATCCGGCGGGAGAGCAGCTTCACCGCCAGCGGACACCCCACGCGCTTTGCCGCCCGGGCCGCCGCGTCTGCCGAGTCGGCGACCTCGGCGGCCGGGAAGGCCAGCCCGGCCGCCTCCAGCACGGCGCGCGCCTCCATTTCGGTCAGGGTGATCCGCCCTTCCGCGCGGGCCGTGCGGATCGAGGGGTGGGGTGGGGGGGCGGGGGCGGCGTCGGGCGGCGGGGCACCGATCCAGGAGGTCGCTGACCGGCCCCGGCTCAGGTCGGGCGCCGCAGTATGACCGTCCGGGTCCCAACGGGCTGCGCCCGCCCGCCGCGACCTGCCCTCGAGCTCGACCGTCGCGCGGCACGCCGCCTCCAGCGACTCGATCACCGGAATGTCCGCGTCGACAAAGGCCTCCAGGGACGGGCTATCGTGGCTCGCGTACATGGAGTGCACTACCATGGCCTTCCCCAGGGCGCGCATCCTGGTCGCCATTGCCCGGGCGGCCTCGGTCTCGGGGCCGGTGAGGCGGTCCGAGAAGCGGATGCCGTAGCCGCCGAAGAGGCCCACCACCAGGACGATCCCGACCGCCGGGTCGGGGGCGAGCACCTCCAGGGCGCGCGCGAAGGCACCCGGGTCGGTGTCCGCCGCCCCCGCCACGTCCACCGGGTTGCCGACCGCGGCGGCCGGACCCAGCACCAACCTCAACCGGTCGCGGGTTTCGCGCGCAAGATCCGCCAGCGGCGCCCCCGACCCGGTGAGTACGTCCACCGCGAGGGTGTTCTGCCCGCCGCCGTCCGACAGGATCGCGATCCCGCTTCCGGGCGCCGCGGCGGGCTGCGACGCGAGCGCATGCGCGACCGATACCAGCTGGTCGGTACGCCGCACCTCGGTCACTCCGGCCTGCGCGAACCCCGCGCGCAGGCGGTCGTACGGACCCGCGACCGCGCCGGTGTGCGACAGGGCCGCCCGGGCCCCCACGGCCGTCCGCCCCGACTTGATCACCACCACGGGCTTGCGGGGCGTGACCCGGGCGGCCGCCCGCAGGAACGCGCGCGCGTCCGTGAAGCCCTCCACATGCGCGATCACCGCCCTGGTGTGCGCGTCCTCGCCCAGGTACTCGAGCACCTCGTCGAACCCCACGTCCACCTGGTTGCCGAGCCCGCAGCAGACGGAAATGCCCTCCCGCGTGCGCGCTCCAATCTCGTTCATGAGCCCGAGTGCGATGTTGCCCGACTGCACCAGCAGCGCGATCCCGCCAGGTCGCACATCGCGCACGCCGATCAGGTTCACACCCTGGTGCAGGTTCATCATTCCGGAGGTGTTCGGGCCGATCACCCGCACGCCGTGCGCTCGCGCCACCTCGCCCAGGCGGGCCTCCAGTACCGTGCCCCGGCATCCCGACTCGCCGAACCCCACCGCGAGCACCACCACCCCGCCCACGCCCCGCTCGCCGCAGGCGCGCACCAGGTCGGGCGCCATCCCGGCGGGGGTACACAGGACGGCCAGATCCACACCGGGCGGCAGCGCGTCCACGGATGTGAGCAGGACGTGTCCCAGGAGATGTCCGCCGCGGGGATTCACCGCGTAGACCGGGCCCGGGTAGCCCGTCTGTTCCAGCCCGCGCAGGATCTGGTATCCCCTCTTCGTCGGGTTGGCGCTGGCGCCCACCACCGCTATCGAAGCGGGCTCGAAGATACGCCGAAGGGTCATCGACCCCGATAATCTGGAGCCCGCCCTTCGCGGAAGGCCGCCACCCCCTCCGCCCAGTCATCCGTTCGGAAGATCTCCTCGAGCGCCGCCCGCTCCCGTTCCAGCGCCTGCTCACGCGACAGCCTTCCCGCCGGCCCGATGAGGCGCTTCGCCGCCGCGAGTGGAATCGGAGCGCGACGAGCCAGACGCGCAGCCAGCTCCCGGGCCGCGGGGAGAACTTCATCCGCCGGAAGCGCTCGATTGACTACCCCTATGCGGGCCGCCTCCGCTCCCGAGAAGAAGTCGCCGAGGTACACGAGTTCGCGCGCCTTGAGCACTCCAACCCGCTCGGCCAGAGTGTACACCACGCCTCCTCCCAGGAAGGTGCCGAGCGCGATCTCGGGCAGCCGCAGCTTCGCTTCCTCCGCGACGATGGCAAAGTCCGCGGACAACGCCAGCTCGAGCCCCGCCCCGATTGCGTGCCCGTTGACCGCCGCAACGACCGGCGTGCCCATCGTCTGAATCAGGTCGTTGGCGCGCTGAGCGGTTTGCACGTAGCGGTCCCGCTCCTCTTCCGTCATCGGGGTCTCGGCGTGCGCCTTGAGATCCGCGCCGGCGCAGAACGCGCGCCCGCTCCCGGTCACGATGACGCAGCGTATGCCGCGGTCCGCTTCCGCCGCTTCCAGTTCCGCGAGCAGCTTCGCATAGAGCGGCAGGTTGACCGCGTTCAGCCGATGCGGACGATTGAGGGTGAGCGTAAGTAGCGTCGCCTCGCCCGTTACCAGGACCTCGCGCCCCTTCGGTCCGGCCTTCACGGCGCCCCCGCCTCGAACGCCGCCCCGCCGCGCACCAGCGCGCGCCCCGCCAGCGCCATCGTGGCCTCGCCGTCGCGGATCGCGAAGACGCCGTTCACCAGCACGTGCACGGTGCCCTCGGAGTACTGGTGCGGACGTTCGTACGTGGCCATGTCCCGCACCGCGTCGAGCTCCAGCACGGCGATGTCCGCGAAGTACCCCTCGCGCAGATAACCCCGTTCCCGCCACTCGAGAAAGTCGGCGGCCAACCCGGTCATGGACCGAACCGCGTGGGGCAGGCTGATGAGGCCTTCGTCGAGCACCAGGTCGCGGATCTTCTTCGAGAACGACCCGAAGGCGCGCGGGTGGGTGATCGGCCGCGTCGGCCCCGGATCGCGCCCGTCGGTGCAGGTCATCATCCAGTCGAGCTGCGCCAGGTAGCGCACATTCTCGATGTCGTAGAGGCCGAGGTTCATCACCGCGGCGTTCCCCTCGCGCAGGATGTGGCGGGCCGCGGCGGACGGCTCCATCCCCAGCTCGTCGGCCACCTCCTGGAGCGTCCTGCCGTTCAGTTCCGGTCGCCGGTCGGCGAACAGCAGGCGGTCGGCCCCGCCCCGGATGGCGAGCATCTCGCGCGTCTGCCGGTCGATCACCTCGACCGTGTCGGGGTCGTCGAAGCGCCGGAGCATCGCCGTGTCGCCCCCCGCCACGAACCAGCTCGGGATCGTGTAGGAACGCAGGTTGGACTGGGTCGCGGTGTAGGAGTGATGCGCGCCCGCCACCTCGACCCCGCGTGCCCGCGCCGCCTCGATGAGCGCGGCTCCCTCGGGCGCCCGGCCGTAATTTTGCGCCCCCTGGGCGTTGAAATGGCTGAAGATGACCTTCGTGCCCGCCTCCTCGCCGATGCGGATGCCCTCCTCGATCGACTTCAGGTAGCCGTAGGGCGGGTAGGCGGCGCCCAGGTCGCGGTCGTGGGTGTCGTAGATGGCTCCGGGATACTCGGCGGCAACCCGGTTGAGCTCGACCACTTCCTCGGTCTCAGCGTAGTTGCCGGGCAGATAGAAGAGCCCGGAAGAGAGGCCCTGCGCGCCCTCCTCCATGCCCTTGCGCACCAGGGCGCGCATCTCGTCCAGTTCGGCCTCGGTGGGCGCGCGGTCCGCCATCCCCAGCACCTGCCGCCGCACCCAGTTGTGCCCCACGGACAGGAAGGCGTTCACCCCGATCCCGTCTGCGGTCCACTCGGCCAGCCGGTCCGCCACATAGGCCGAGCCGCCCCCGTCCAGCCCGAGCGCGACCGTGGTGATGCCCTGGAACAGGAAGGCGCGCGCGTCCCGCCCGTGGTCGGCGTCGAGCTCGGCGTGGGAATGCATGTCGATGAAGCCCGGGGCGACCACCAGCCCGCGCGCGTCGATTGTGTCCCGCGCCGCCATGCCCGCGCCCGCCGCGTCCCCCACGAAGCGGATGCGGTCACCCGCGACCGCCACGTCGGCCGCAATCGCCTCGCTCCCGGACCCGTCGACCACCGAGCCGCCCAGGAGGAGGATGTCGGCCGGGTCCCCGCCCACCGTGCAGGCGACGAGCTGGAGTGCACAAATCCAGGAGGCGAACCGGACGGCGCGGATCCACACGGCGAACCGGATCGCGGAGGGCGAGGGAACGAACCGGATCGCGCGGATCCACGGAACAGACCGGATGGCCGAGAGCGTGGGGCCGGACCGGACAGCGCGCACCTTCATCGGCATCTTCTCCAGAGCGGGAGTCCCATTGCGACGGTGTTCCACCCGGGGTTGTCGGCCCTGCCGCGTCCGTTCGGCCCACATGCGAGCGGCCGCCCGGGGCAGGGATCGGGCGGTTCGGTTGATATACGAGCGACCAAACGATTAGGCTAGCAGTCCGTGGATGAATGCGCTCGAATGCCGGGACGAGTTCGGCCACGGGCAGCCAGGCCCCGTCACGGGCCGGTCATCCCCAGATCCTTCACGGAGCGAGGCGGGTTTGGAATTCCTGGGTTTCAACTTCGGGTCCATCGAAATCGGCGTGTTGTGGCGAGCCGTGCTCGCCTTCGCGGCTCCACGCTGGATGCCCACCGTGGCGACGATCGTCCTGGCTACGGTCGTATACTTTATCGTCCGCGGGATTCTCGGCCGCGCGAAGAGGCGGTGGGTGCAGCGCACCGAGACCAGGCTCGACGACCACTTTGTGGAGTTTCTGCTAAGCGCGGGGCTGTTCTCGATCATCGCCTGGGCTGTATGGCGTCTCATCCATATCTGGTCCATGCCCAACCTGATCGGGGATGCGCCGCTGGCCGCGAACTGGGTCCTCGCGATCTGGGTCGGACTCCTGTTTCTTCCGCTCAGCCGCTTCGTTGGCGACATCCTCGACGTGGTAGAGGAGCGGGTCGTCGCCAAGGGCGAAACGACGCTCGACGAGACGGCGTTTCCCCTCATCAACCGCACCGTCCGCTTCATCGTTCTGGCGCTCGGAGTCGTGCTGGCCCTGGACCTGCTGGGACTGAACATCGCCCCGCTGCTGGCCGGCGCCGGGGTCATGGGGCTCGCGCTCTCGCTGGCGGCCAAGGACACGCTGTCGAACCTGATCGCCGGCGTGCTGCTGATCATGGACCGGCCCTTCAAGGTCGGCGACCGCATCGAGCTCTGGAGTGCGCCCAACGAGACCGGCACCTGGGGCGACGTGATCGAGATCGGCCTGCGCGCCACCAAGATCCGCAACCCGGACAACCTGGTCATCGTCGTGCCCAACAGCCAGATCATGGTGCGCGACATCATCAACTACACGATGTCCGGCGAGGACATTCGCCTGCGCATCCCCTTCTCGGTGGCGTACGAGTCCGACATCGACCGGGCCAAGGTGCTGCTGATCGAGGCCGCGAAGAAGGTGGAGGGCGTGAAGCTCGAACCCGAGCCCATCGTCATCGTGCGCGGCTTCGGCCCCTCGGACGTGCAGATCCAGCTGCGCGTCTGGATCCTGGAGGCCCGTAACCGCCGCCGGATCGCCGACGAGATTACCGGGAAAGCGGTCGCCGCCTTCGCCGACGCGGGCGTGGAGATTCCATATCCGAAGCGGGAGCTGATCATCCACGGGGAATCGGGGCCGGGGCAGGCGCCTCCGGGGCTCCCGCGATCGGTCTGATGTAATGGACAGAGCAAATGTCCGCGATGAGTTACCCGGAGCTGCGAATTACTCAAAATGATGAGTATTCCGGTGCAAGGCGTTGAGTAAAGGAAGAAGTGAGTAAACGGAAGTGGAGGAGCATCTGATGAGACGTTCACGCACCATCACCCGGATTGCAGCGGTCGCCCTGGTGGCTTTCGCCGTCTTGCCCGCCACCACCCCCGCGGCCGCTCAGGAGCGGCTCTCGCTCACCCACTATCTGGACATGGAGAGCGTGTCCGATCCGCGCATCTCGCCGGACGGGGAGCGCATCGTCTACACGCGCGGCTGGGTCGAAACGCAGGCGGACCGGCGGGAGTCATCGCTCTGGATCATGAACGCCGACGGCACCCGCGCGCGGCACCTCCTCGACGGCAGCGGGGCCCGCTGGTCGCCGGACGGCACGCGCATCCTCTTTGCGGCGAGAGGCGAGCCCAGCGGCTCCCAGCTTTTCGTCCGCTGGATGGACGACGAGGGCGCCGTCAGCCAGATCACGCGCCTCGAGAACGGGCCTTCGGGAGCGCGGTGGTCCCCCGACGGCGAGTGGATCGCCTTCACCAGCCGGGTGCCGGACCGGGCCGACTTCGCAGGCGTGCAGCTTCCGCGTCGTCCGGACGGCGCCGAGTGGGTGCGCGAGCCCAAGGTCGTGGAGCGGGCCGGCTACAGGCGCGACCGGCAGGGATACGTCGACACCGGCTGGACCCACGTCTTCGTGGTCCCCGCCGAGGGGGGCACCGCGCGCCAGCTCACCGACGGCGACTGGAACCATTCCGGCATCCAGTGGAGCCCCGACGGCAGCGAGATCTACTTCACCTCCTACCGGGAAGAGGACTGGGACCGGCCCGAGCACTGGCAGGAATCGGAGATCTACGCGGTTGCGGTGGCGAGCGGCGACATCCGGCGGCTGACGGACAGGCGAGGCCCCGATGGCGGCCCGGTGCCATCGCCCGACGGCTCGCTCATCGCCTATACCGGCATCGACGCCCACCGCGACACCTACCGCAACCAGCAGATCCACCTGATGAATCGCGACGGCTCCGGCTCGCGCGTCATCTCCGGGGACTACGACCGGCAGGTCGGGGGCATGATGTGGGCGCGCGACGGCAGCGGGCTCTACTTCAACGTGCGCCGCGACGGCTACGCGCAGCTCCACTTCGTATCCGTGGACGGCGGGGTGACGCAGCTGACCTCGGGTGAGCATCTCTTCGGCCTGTCGTCGTTCTCGGACGCCGGCGTGGGCGTCGGGGTCATCTCCAGCGCGCACGATCCCGGCGATGTCTACCGCTTCGACCTCGACAGCCCGGACGACACCGAACGCCTCACCGACGTGAACGCGGACGTGCTGGCGTACGTCGAACTCGGTGAGGTCGAGGAGATCTGGTACGACTCGGAGGACGACTTCCGCATCCAGGGGTGGATCGTCAAGCCCCCCGACTTCGACCCGTCGCGCCGCTATCCGATGATGCTCGTCATCCACGGCGGTCCGCACAGCATGTACAACGGCGGCTTCAACTTCGCCTTCCAGGAGCATGCCGCCAACGACTACGTGGTGCTCTACACCAACCCGCGCGGCAGCACCGGCTACGGCACCGGGTTCGCCAACGCCATCAACCACGATTATCCCGGCGCCGACTTCCCGGACCTGATGGCCGGCGTCGACGAGATGCTTGAGCGCGGCTACGTGGACGAGGACAACCTGTTCGTGTACGGCTGCTCCGGCGGCGGCATCCTGACCAGCTACATCGTGGGCAACACCGACCGCTTCACGGCCGCGTCCGCCAACTGCCCCATCGTGAACTGGATGTCGGCGATGGGCACCTCGGACGCCATCAGCTACACGCGCACCTTCGAGAAGCCCTTCTGGGAGGATCCGGCGGAGTGGATCGACCGCTCATCCATCTTCTACGTCGGCAACGTGACCACGCCGACCATGCTCCTGACCGGTGAGATGGACCTGCGCACCCCCATGGGCCAGACCGAGGAGTTCTACCAGGCGCTCCAGTATGAGGGCGTGCCCACGGTCATGATCCGCTTCCAGGAAGAGTGGCACGGGACCAGTTCGCGGCCCTCGAACTTCCTGCGCACGCAGCTGTATCTGCGCAAGTGGTTCGAGAAGTGGGGGACGCACAAGGCGCCGGTCACGCAGGACGGGTAGGGCGAAAAGAAGTTACGCGCCCGAGGGTGCGGACGACTCCTTCGTAAAGATCTGGATGACGCCGTTCTCGGCGCGCTCGCCGTACAGACCCGCGGCCGCCGCTCCCTTGATGACCTCGATGCGCTCGATGTCGTCGGGATTCAGGGAGGTGAGCGACCCGCTGCCCCCCTCGAACTCGACACCGTCGACGAAGATCAGCGGGGCCACGCCGTCTCCGAGGTTGCCCCCGATTTGCAGGGCTTCCGAGACCGGGTTGCCGGATCCGTCTGCGTTGGCCGCCGCTTCCGGGTTGGCCAGCACGTCGAGGAGCGCATCGTCGATGGCGGTGGGTGCGTCGGTATCGCAGGCGATCACGATCGCCGCCAGGGCCAGACCGGCCAGCGTCAACGCGCGCGGCGGGCTCCACTTCGTCATCTTCGCAGCCATGACCTCAACCTCCGTTCGAGAGAGTTTGGACTCGATAGGGGTGGGCGCGAATGCCCAACCACCGGCGCTGCCTCACCGCGATGGCGAGCCGAAGGGCTACACAATAGCTCTCTTGGACTCCGCAGGCGATGCACCACCACACAAGGCGCCGGTTGCGGAGGACCGGCAGGACGGGGGCAATAATACCCGTCGAAGGCTCTACCAGGATTCCTTCCGATAGATGTAGATGATCCCCTCTGCGGCTCGCGCGCCGTACAGCGCGGTCGCAGCTCCTCCTTTGATGACCTCGATTCGATCGATGTCCTCCGGGTCGAGTGAATGCAGCGGTGATCCGACGGAACTGGGAACCTCCACGTCATCGACGAAGATCAGTGGCCTCGCTTCGTTTCCGAATGAAGCACGGAGGTCGGCGGTCGGGGAAGCGAGGTGAAGAGGCTTGTCTGCGGCACCAACGTCGGTCGGTAACGAGGGAGCCAGCTTGCCGGGCATTCCGTCCAGACGGTCGCGTGCCTGGCGGAACTCGCGGAGTTCGAGTGCACGGTCTCCCGCGCGGCCCGGAATCACCAACTCGAAGTTGTCGGCTGCCACGGCAAAACCCAATTCCGAACTGTTCTGCGGCGGCGTATCGCTCGACGACGGCTCCGAGGCTTGCTTCGTATAGATCTGGATGACGCCTCCCTCGGCGCCCTCACCGTGCAACCCGACCGCGGCCGCTCCCTTGATCACCTCGATTCGGTCGATGTCGTCGGGGTTCAGGGAACTCAGTGGCGAGTCTGGGCCGCCGCCGGTCGTGACCCTGTACCTGCCGGCCTGGAGGGAGAGGTCCGAATTCGACACCTCCACACCGTCGATGAAGATCAGCGGCGTGGGTCCAGGGTTGCTGCTCCTGACGCGCTCGACCCGCTCGGTCAGGTCACGCGGGCTGACGGACCCGTCTGCGCTGGCCTCCGCTTCCGGGTTCGCGAGCACGTCGAGAAGCGCATCGTCGATGGCGGTAGGTGCGTTGGTGTCGCAGGCGACCACGACCGCCGCCAGGGTCAGACCGGCCAGCGTCACCGCGCGCAGCGGGCTCCACTTCATCTTCTTTGCAGCCATGACCTTCAGTCTCCGTTCGAGGGAATGTCTGGATTCGACAAGGGCGGGCGAGAACACCCACCGCTGCTTCCGTCCCACGCCGATGGCGAGCAGCAGCTTTCCATAGTCGTCCGCCGGGATTCCGGAGGCGATGACGCGCCGGTCGCAGTCGATTTCAACCGCGCCTCGCAGATTGCGGACCATCCACCAGATCGCAGGGCTCCAGGGAAAGAGAGCGGCGATGCACACGCCGTAGAGGAGCGTCAGGTGGTCTCGGGCACGGGCGTGTTCGCGCTCGTGCAGGACCGCGACGCTCCCGGCCCGCGCGCTTGCACAGAACAGCCACTCGGGAACGACCACGGAAGGACGCGTCACGCCGATCAGCGCCGGCCCGAAGCTCTCCGAGACGTAGACTTCCTCGCCGTCCACCGACCGCCGGGGCCAGCGCCGGCGCGAGCGGGCCATGAGGCCCAGGATCGCGCCGAACACCAATAGCGTGGCCAAAGTGGCGCCCCCCCAGGCGAAAATGGCCGCCCGGTCCCATCCCGTCCTGGCGGCCGACACTACTGGCGGGTCCGCCGCCACCACCACTGACGTGATGGCCGACGGCGGGCTGGCGGATACCTCCAGCACGGGAGCCGGCTCGCGCGCGGACAAAGGAATCACGACCGCAAGCGTGAGCGCGGCGATCCACGGGAAGCGTCGCGGCCAGCCCAGGGTCTCGAACAGGCGCTCGCAGGCCCACCCGCCGGCAGCCAGCAGACCGCCGATCACCGCCGCATATGCCATCCACATGATCATCGGTCTTCCTCCTTCTCCTGGGCACGGTCCAGGATCGAACGCATGCGCGCGATCTCTTCATCGCTGAATTCCCGGTCCTCGACCAGGGTCGCCAGGAGCAGCTCCGCGGAACCGTGGAAGATCTTGTTCATGACGCGCCGGAGGGCGCTGCCCCCGGCGGTCACGGACTCGACCAGGGGGAAGTAACGGTGGGCGCGGCCCTCCTTCTCGTGCCGAACCGCCTTCTTGCCCTCGAGAATCTGAAGCATCTTCAGGACGGTGGTATAGCCGACGTCCTCACCAAGCACGTCCCGGACCTCTGCCACCGTCCCCGAGCCCTGGCGCCAGAGGACGCTCATGATGTCCAGTTCGCGGTGCGTGAACCGATTCGGTTCCCGTGCCACCTCGGCTGATTCGCGCGCGCTTCGTTGCGATTCCCGCGCTCTCTTGTCGTCCATTTGAACCTTGTACAGCGTTGGTTTGAACAAGTAATGGCTTTCGGAGGCCAAATCCTCGGGCTCCCGTTCACGAAACTCTTCGTAGCTGAGAGTGTAGCCGATGGTTCCCCGGATGTCAACGAGGATCTTCGTAGAATGAACCCGGAGCCCTTTGCCGAGACCCGGTGGAAGCCGCTAGGATCGAACGACGATGATGAACACGAGCCAGCGCAGCCGATTGTGATCCTGCCCCCGCCCGTGAGTGGTGTCGAGCTGCCGTGTGGCTTCGAGCGCATGACGCTCCGCCACGCGGTCCGAAGCGATCGGGGTCGGCGATCCGTCCGCCGGATCGTCTGTGAAGCGACCGCTCTCGCTTGCGCTGTGCTGGGTCTCTTTCTGACCGCCGGGGCTGCCGAGGCGCAGGAACGCGATCAAGTCCCGGACGGCATCCGGCTTCAAGGCATCGTCTACGACATCGCCACCGGCGAGGCCATCGCCGGCGCCGTCGTGTTTCTCGAGGGTCTGCAGCGCCGCGCCTCGTCCGATGCCGAGGGCGTATTCTCGATGGACCGCGTGGCCAGCGGTGCGCACGTCATCTCCGTAACCCGGTTCGGCTACGAGAAGCAGGACCTGACCGTGAATCTGGCGAGCGATGCCGGCGGCTTCCTCGAAGTGGCGCTGACCCCCAGACCCCTGCTGCTCGACAGCGTGACGGTGGTGTCCACCCCGCAGCCGGTGCGGGTGCGTGGAGTCGTATACGATGCCGTGAGCGGATTGGCGATACCGGGCGCGGCCGTCCTGGTTGACGCGGAGGGACACGGGGTCGTTGCCGATTCCTCCGGCGTCTTCGTGGTCGAGGACGTCACGGCGGGGCCCCAGGTGGTCTCGATCAAGCAGATCGGCTACGAAGCGAAGGTGGTGGCCGTGACCGTGACCGGTCATGAAGAGGAGGTGGTGGAGGTGGGGCTGACGCCCAAGCCCTTCCTGCTGGACGGCATTACGGCCGTGGCCCGCAACGTCGAGACCATGGAGACGCGTCTGCGCTCACGGCGGGGAGCCGCCTCCGTGCATCGGGGGCTCATCCGTGCCTTCGACAAGGGGGCACTGCTGAGTTCGGGCGCTCGAACCGGCCTCGAGTTCCTGGATCGACACACCTTCGTGCGGACGATGCCTTGTCCCATGGGAGAATTCGCGTACCATTGCGTCGCCAGGGGTGGGCGTGTCGGCGAGCCGACCGTCTACATCGATGAGGTCTACGCCCCCGGGGGGTTGGACGCGCTGGAGCAGTTCCCGACTTCGGCGCTCTATCTGGTCGAGGTATTCTCCAGTGGTTCGGAGATCAGGGCGTACACCTATGCCTTCATGGACCGGACCGCCCGAAGGCCCGTCGCGCTGATCCCCGCCCTTCTTTGGCGCTGGCCCTAGCCCGCGCCGATCCGCCTGGAGCCGATGCTCGCCGGCGGGACGGCACCTTCCCGCGCAGCGGAGCCAATGGGCACGACATCGCCGTCGTGGGCGTCACACCCCGGCGCGACGGCGCGGCAGGCCGACAGCGCCTGCTTCAGATCGGCGACCAGATCGTCCGCGGACTCGATGCCGACGGATACGCGGAGCAAGCCCTTGCCGATCCCCGCGACCGCCTGAGCCGCCTCGTCCATGGCCGCATGGGTCATCGTGGCCGGGTGGCAGATGAGGCTTTCCACGCCGCCCAGCGACTCCGCCAGCGTGAAGAGGCGGAGCCGTGACAGGAGCTTCTCCGCCGCGGGTTGCCCGCCTTCCAGCTCGAAGCTGAACAGGCTCCCGTATCCGGACTGCTGGCGCCGGGCGAGTTCATGCCCGGGATGCGCGGGAAGCCCCGGGTAGTGCACCCGTGCGACCGCGGGATGCTCAGCGAGTAGGCCGACCACCGCGCGGGTGTTCTCCTCGTGGACTCGGGTGCGGGCGAAGAGCGTGCGCACGCCGCGCAGCGCCAGGTAGCTGTCGAACGGGCTCTGGGCCGCGCCGGTGGCGTTGGTCCACCAGGCGATCTCCTCGAAGAGTTCGTCGCCGGCCGCGATTACCGCTCCGCCGACCACATCGCTGTGCCCGTTGATGAACTTGGTGGTGGAGTGAACCACCAGGTCGAATCCGAAGTCGATGGGCCGCTGGAGCGCCGGAGACAGGAAGGTGTTGTCGGCGACGCCGATCGCCCCTATGCGCCGGGCCGCACGCGCCACCGCGGCCAGGTCGGTGATGCGCAGCAGCGGGTTGCTGGGAGTCTCGACCCAGATCATGCGGGGTCCCTCGTCGAGGCCGGCCGCGAGCGACGCGGGATCGGTGAAGTCGACGAAGCGCACGCGCAGCCGTCCCTGACGCTCGAGGCCCACCAGCAGCCGGTGCGTGCCCCCGTAGCAGTCATGCGGCGCCAGCACCAGGTCGTCGGCGCGCACCAGGTTGAGGGCGACGGCGACCGCGGACATCCCCGAGGAGGTCGCGACCGCGCCCGCTCCGCCCTCCAGCTGCGCCAGCACGTTGGTGAGGTGTTCCCGGGTGGGGTTGCCGGACCGGGTATAGTCGTACGCGGGAGGGTCATTCAGTCCCGGAAAGCGGAAGTTGCTGGACAGGTAGAGCGGAGGCATTACCGCGCCGTAGGCGGGATCGGCGGCGAGCCCGGCCCGGACCGCGCTGGTGGCGTGTGCAGGGTGCGGGTTCGCCCCTTGGTCCGGGAGCCGGGTCGTGTCGTCGCCGCCCCCGTGGTCCGTGTGTTGTCTCGGACAGTTCCCGTTCATTGCAGTCACACCTCCTGGCCGACGGAGAGCCCGAGGCTCTCCCGCAGAGCGGCCGTGTATTCGCGTGCGTGAAGCAGAAATGCGTCGTGACCGCCATCCGAATGGAGCACCCGAAGGCGCGAGCGGGCCCCCGTCCGCCGGTGCATCTCCTCGACCAGCCACAGCGGAACCGACCTGTCCTCCTCCCAGGCGATCGACCAGCAGGGAACCGTCAACTCCTCGGGGCGGAGGTCGCACAGGTCGATGGAGGCGCACAGCGTCAGAAAGGTCCTCGCGTCGAACCGCCTGGCGAACGCCCGTCCGCGCTTCCGCAGATAGCGGTCCACGGGATGGACCGGTTTGCCGCTCGACAGGTCGGCCTCGAAGGGGAAGCGCGCGTCCAGCCCCGCATCGGTCTTGTAGGTGGTGAAGGCCAGCGCCCGCGCCATGGCCAGGCCGTCGGCTTCCCGGCCGTGGTCGCGGGCGAACTCCACGATCGCGCGCTGGACGCTGCGCACCCCGGTGGCGAGGGGATGGGGGCGGTGGGCGGCCGCAATCAGGACGATGCCTTCCGTGCGCCGGGGATACCGGATGCCCAGAGCCAGCGCGGCGTTACCCCCGTAGGAGGCGCCGATCGTCCGGTGCACCCTCCCTTCGCCGAGGTGGTCCAGCACGGCCACCACCGCGTCCGCCTGGTCCGCGGGGGTGATATTGAACTGCAGGCGGGACGCGTCGCGCGCCCCGGCCTCGATGGTGCCAGGCGCACCGATGAAGTCGATGCCCAGGATGCGCCACTCGCGCGAGTCGAGCGCGAGCCCGGGACCGGCGATCTTCCGCCACCAGCCTTCAGAGCGGTCTTCGGCGTTGGCCAGGACGTGCCGATCCGCCGAAATCCCGCCCATCGCCACCAGCAACGGGGCGCCCTCCGGTCCCGTGATCTCGAAGGGAACCCTGAAGCGCGCCTGCAGCTCCGGCTTCCATCCCGGACGCATGTAGACGCTCCCACGACGGGCGGGCGGCAGGGCGCGGGTGCGCGGGGGCTGCCTGAGGTCCGGAACGCTCCCGTTACGGGCGGGAGGATACGGAAGCGGGTACGCTTGGGGAGAAGAGGTGGTCGTTGCCATTCTGGCTCTCCACAGGTTGGTCACGGTGCCAACCCCTGGATGCGCCAGCCGGCGAAACCGACCGATGCACTCATCTCTCGGATTCCGTAGTCGGAACCCGCGGGAGTTGGCACCGCTGATCGCTTTCCAGAGAAAACGATCCGGTTGCCCCGGCTTCACAGGGCCAGTCCCTCAGCCGGTCTCGATGAGTTGCGTGAGAATGTGACGCCCCATCCGGGGCTGTCAAGGGTGCGCGGAGGGCGTGCTAGTTCATGGAGAGAGTTTCGGGCTCAGCCGACAGCCGTGGACAGACTCCTGCAGTCGAGCGGCAAAGCAGCCGCGTTGGATCGCGTCGCCGTGCATCGCGTGCCGCTCAGCGCCGGGGATCCACCTCGGCGTAGACCTCCACGTTGCCCTCGCGATCCCAGGAAAGGACCTGGTAGGGGCGAGCAGCGATACCTTCCATGCCCGGAGATCCGATAGGCATGCCCGGAACCGCGATGCCCACGATGTCCGGCCGGTCCGCCAGCAGCTGCTTGACGTGCTCCGCAGGGATATGGCCCTCGACCACGTAGCCGTCGATCAGCGCGGTGTGGCAGGACGACATCCGGGGCGGCACGCCCGCGTCGATCTTGATCGGGATGATGTCGTTCAGGTCGCGCGCGTCCACCTCGAAGCCCGCCTCCCGCATGTGGTCGACCCACAGGCTGCAGCACCCGCAGGTGGGGGTCTTGTAGACCAGCGCCCTGGGCAGGGCATCGGCATCCGCCCGCGCCGGCGAAGCCGCCAGGGTCGCGGTCGCATCGCCGGCCGCGGCCAGCGCTCCTTCCCCGGGCAGGTCCGGTGCCGTTGCCGCAGTCGTGCCCTGGGCGTGGGCGTTGTGCGCCACCGCCGCGCCATCCGACACCCGGGCGCCATCGGCGTTGGGCGCATCGTCCGTCCCGCAGGCGGCCAGGATCAGGAAAAGGAAGCCGATGCTGGGGCGAAGGTGAGTCATGGAAGCCTCTTGTGGTAATTCGTTCGCCTGCCGAAACAGGGACTTGCACTATTGGCGGTACGCATCCTGCCGATGAGCCACTCGCACGACAAGTACAATAAGCATTTCATCCAGAACTTCGTAGATCACCCGGTAGGTGCCGACGCGAACTCGGCGGAGTCCGCGATGTTGCCCTTTGAGGGGGGCACCCGTATGTGGCCATTCGGCCAGGCGGTCGATGGCCTCCACGATCCGAGCCCGATGCTGCTTCGGAATGCGTGCCATTTCCCTGGCCGCGCTGCGCTTAATCTGAACTGAGAAGGTCATCCCGGACCTGTTCCCAGTCCAGTACAGGATCGGACGGGTCGCGGAGCCGCTCCACGGTTACGGTGAGATCGTCAAAATCCTCCAGGTACCTCTCCAGTGCCTGCCGCACAATCTCGGCTCGGCTTCGCTTCAGCCCTCTCGCCGCGGCGTCGAGTGCGGCGACAAGCGTATCGGAAACCCGCGCGGTGATCTGGGTCATCTGCTCTGCGTCCTGCCTTTCCGAAATCCCATGTAATGTCATGTAAAGTCAAGTGAGGTAGCATAAACCCGACGCCTCTACGGGTCAATGCGCCCACACCGGATCGGACGGCACGGGCGCCTGGGTGGATCCCTCGACGAACCTGATCGTGCTGGTGTTCACGCAAACGCCGCGGGGCCGCGATCCGGTCGCGCGCTTCCGCGAAATCGTGACCCTGGCCATCGAGGGATGACCGGCTAGCGGGATCCGGGCCGCGAGATCAGAACCAGGTACTTGAGCGCGAACGAGCCGATCCAGTGGGACCCGGCGTAGTCGGCGTCGAACATGGTGTCGTAGCCGGTGCGGGCGTGCTCGGTCGCCAGTGCGCGCATCTCGGCGACCCTAGGGTCGCCGTCGGGTAGCGCCGCCGCGATGCGCAGCATGGCGTCCGCGCGCGTGAACGCGAGCCCGATGAGGTGGGAGTAGGTTCCGTACGCGGACCTCAGTGAATCGTTGGTGACCACGTCTCCGCCCTCGGGGGGTTCTTCTCCTCCCGCTTCCCCCGTGCCCGCCGGGTTGGTCTCGCGGAGCGGCTCGAACTCGTCGGAGTCAAGCGGAGGGAGAAAGCCGTCGAGCCACGCGGCGTAGGCCTCGGGGTCCAGTACCATCCCCATGAGCGCGGCCTCCTCCAGGCAGGGCGAGAGGAAGTCGGAGCGACCGGGCTCGTAGGCGGCCGGACAGTTGCGGTCCTCGCCGAAGAAGCGTGCGGCGGACGCACGCAAGGCCTCCGCCAGCTCTGAAGGCTCCGCCATGTCTGGCCGTTCCGCCATCTCCTCCGCCTGCAGGGCTGTCGCGATGGCGAAGGCGGTGTTGGGATGCACGCCGGTGCGCACCGGTCGTTCGAGGTCCTCGAGATAGCTGACGAGACGGTCGCTCAGATGGCTTACCACGGGCTCCAGCCGTTCGGCCCAGCTGGCGGCGAATGGATCGTCCCACGATGCCAGCTCGCCGTGGAGCAGGAGGAGCCAGACCCAGCCGTAGGGCCGCTCGAAGGAGGGGTTGTCCGTGAGATACTCCAGTTCGCCCGCGAGGGCTTCCTCGGAGAGATGGTCCCTCAGCTTCTCGCGGATGAGCGGCGCTACCGGCAGCTCCGGCATCTCCTTCACCAGCCGCACCATGGCCCACGTCGAGTTCACCGCCGAGTGCCAGTCCCAGCAGCCGTAGAAGGCGCGGGTCTGGTCGAAGTCCCGGCGCCGGGTGTAGCTGATGTCGTCCAGATAGCCGGCCCGGTCCGGACGTAGCGCGTGTGGGCGATCCACGCAGGAGAGGGGCATCGCGGCCAGGGACAGCGCGGTCTCCAGGTCGAGCGTCGGGCCGGAGTCGGGGCCGGTTGTTACCGGGCACGTCAAATTACGGGATCGTGGGCATTGAAAATGTCAGGGTTGAGCCCGGTGGCGGGGGTTCGGCCATGGGATGTTGGGCGAAGGCGGGCAAGGGCCGAGAACGGGTTGGCTACCATCGCGTCTCCATTGAACGAAGGAGACGTGATGATCGGAAGAGAGACGCGGGTGTTGTTGCGGCACTATCTGGAACAGGGACTGAGCAAGGCCGCGGTGGCGCGGCGTTGCGGGGTCAGCGAGCGGACGGTGTACCGCTGGATCGCGGCGGGGCAGCTGGACCGGGAGCTGGACGACGGGCCGGTCCGATACGGGCCGAGGCGGCCCCGGCCTTCGCGGCTCGATCCCTACAAGGAGATCATCGAGACCCGTCTGGCCCGGTATCCGGATCTCAGCGCTGTGCGGCTGTTCGAGGAGATCCGGAAGGCGGGCTACGAGGGCGGCTACGACCAGGTGAAGCGGCATGTGCGGGAGGTCCGGCCGCTGCCGGAGCCGGAGCCGGTCAGGCGCTTCGAGACCCCTCCGGGGCACCAGGGGCAGGTGGACTTCGCGGAGTTCAAGACGCCGTGGGGGAAGCGGCACGCGCTGGTCGTGGTTCTGGGCTACTCGCGGCTGATGTGGGTCCGGTACTACGAGCGGCAGACGATGGCCGTGGTGATGGAGGGCCTGGAGTCGGCGTTCCGGTACTTCGGGGGCGTGCCCTCGGAGCTGCTGTTCGACCAGATGAAGGCCGTCATCGTGGAGGACAACCGGGAGGTCGGCGGGCGGCTGATGGAGAACACGGAGTTCCTGCGCTTCGCCCACCACTGGGGCTTCCGGATCCGGGCGTGCCGGCCGTACCGGGCGCAGACGAAGGGGAAGGTGGAACGGCCGGTCAGCTACATCCGGCGGAGCTTCTTCTACGGACGGGACTTCGTGTCGGACGACGATCTGAACGCCCGGGTGCTGGGGTGGCTCGGCAGGGTGGCCAACGTCCGCGTCCACGGCACGCTGAAGGAGCGGCCCGTGGACCGGTTCGAGGCGGAGAGGCCGCACCTAAAGCCCTTGGCCCGCTGGCCTTACCGGCCCGTGACGCCGCTGCGCCCCGAGCCCTCGAAGGAGCGGAACGAAGCGGCGGCGGACTCCCGGTTCGTCGAGGTCGAGCGCCGTCCGCTGGCCGAGTACGGCCGGATCGCGGGAGGCGTGCGGTGAGGCCGCCATCGCGCAGGGAGCGGATCGCGGCCCAGCTCGCCGACCTCAAGATGCCCGGCGCGCTGGAGGCGCTGGACGGCGTGCTCGCCGGGGTGGACGGGGGAGGCACGACCGCGGCCGAGGCGATCGAGCGGCTCCTGGCCGCCCAGATCGAGCTCCGCAACGGCCGGCGCCTCGAAGCCGCCATGCGCTCCAGCCGCCTGCCGTACGTGAAGACGCTGGCGGCCTTCGACTTCGCCTTCCAGCCGTCGATCAAGCGCGAGCAGATCGACGCGCTGCACGAACTCGGCTTCGTCGAGCGCCGGGAGAACGTCGTCTTCCTCGGCCCGCCCGGCGTGGGCAAGACGCACCTCGCGATCAGCCTGGCGATCACGGCGGCTGAGAGCGGCCGCAAGATCTACTTCGGCACCCTGACCGACCTCGTCGACTCCCTCGAGGAGGCCAAGGCCGCCGGCCGGCTCGACCGCCGCCTGAAGATCCTCACCCACCCGGCACTCCTCATCGTCGACGAGATCGGCTACCTGCCGGTGACCCAGAGCGGCGCGGTCCTCTTCTTCCAACTCGTCAACCGGCGCTACGGCAACGGCTCGACCGTGCTCACCTCCAACAAGGGCTTCGAGGAGTGGGGCCGCATCCTCGGCGACGAGGTCATGGCCGCAGCGCTCCTCGACCGACTGCTCCACCGCTGCCATATCGTCAACATCCGGGGCAACAGCTACCGGATGCGCCGCCACGCCGAACTCTCCAAGGCGATCCACCCCCTCGCGAGCCGAGTGGACGCCGAATCGCCTGCCTCGAAAGAGAGCCCCTCATGACGACCTCGCTACCGGCCCGCTGCCCCGCTCCGGTCGCTCCGCTCCCTCCGCGGAGCAGCGCTCGGACCCTGACATCTTCAATGCCCAATACCCTGACATTTTCGATGCCCATTGACACCGGTAGCGCTCGGAGCCGATTCCGCGGCCATGGCATCGGAAGCTTCCGCGGCATCGAGAGTTTCCCCGGACTGGTCTGAGGCATCGGTCGCACACGCGGCCGCGAGCGTGAACGTGGCCGTGGTCATTGTCGACCACGCTGCGTGGCGGACCCGGAGGAACGTGCGGGAGGACCCCGCCTCGTCTTGCGTAGCGCTCATCTGTTCAATGGCCTCACGTGTGCGCCCGGGCCGCCGTCGCGGCCGGGAGGCTGATGACCTGCGTCCCGGAAACCCAACCTCGAACGTCGGTACCTTCCCTGTGGGTACCATTCAGGACCGCCCGTCGGCGGTCAAGTTGGCCGTGCCTCGCCTCCCCCCGAGGGCTTGCCACCGGCAGTCACCTGTGTCTAGGGTAAGGAATCCTTGTATCCGGTATTCGTGGATCGACGAAAGGAGGAAACGTGCTCGCCAAGCTCACCTCGAAGAATCAGTTGACGCTGCCCAAGGCCGTCATCTCCACCTTTCCGGACACCGAGTACTTCGATGTCACCAGGGAGCGCGGCCGTATTGTCCTGACACCCGTGCGGCTCACAAAGGCCGACGCGGTTCGTAACAAACTCGCGGAACTCGGCCTGACCGAGGCGGATGTGGACCGCGCCGTGGCCTGGGCGCGCCGGGGTGAATGAGGCCGCTACGGACGGTTCTCGACACCAATGTGCTGGTGTCGGCGCTGCTCTTCCCCGAGGGCAGCGTGAGCTGGCTGCGCCGGAGGTGGCGATCGAAGGCCATCCTGCCTCTGGTCAGCCGCGACACGGCGTCGGAACTGATCAGGGTACTCAGCTATCCGAAGTTCAGCCTGACGAGACATGAGCGGGACGATCTTCTTGCGGACTATCTCCCCTGTTGCGAGCCGGTGGTGGTGGAAGGACCTCTGCCGCTTCCTGCCTGCCGGGATCCCTTCGACCGTCCGTTTCTCGCCCTGGCCGTCGCGGGCGAGGCCGACGCGCTCGTCACCGGTGACGCGGATCTTCTGGCGCTCGCGTCCATCTTCGCCGTGCCGATCATCACGCCGAGCGCCCTGAAGGAGCGTCTTTCCCGGCAGCCGTAGCCGGTTGACATCCGCGGACTGTCCATGGACGCGTGTGCGCTCGTCCGGTGGACTGCCGCGCGCGTGCCCTTCACATTGCACGGAAGTCCATCGCACCCGGAGGATCCCATGATTCCGCGTCCCTCGTCCGTCCTGCGCCGCCTTGCCTTCGCCGCGGCATCCCTGTCGCTCCTCTCGTTCGGTGCTGCAGGCGTGCAGCCGCTGGCCACCGGGCTGGCCGCCCAGGAGCGGAGGCCCGTCGAGCTCGAGGACTACTACCGGCTGAAGAACGCGAACAGCCCGGCCATTTCGCCGGGCGGGTCGCGGGTCGCGTTCGTCATCACGTCGGTCCTCGAAGACGAGAACCGGAGCCACAGCGAGATCTGGCTCGCGGACGCTGCGGGGGGCGGGGAACCGGTGCGGCTCACCAGCCCGAGCTTCAGCGCTTCCGGTCCCGGCTGGTCGCCGGACGGCCGCCTGCTCGTCTTCACATCGAACCGCCCGGGCCCGGATGGCGAGAGCGGCGGCAGCACCTGGTTCCTGCGCATGGACCAGCCCGCCGGCGAGGCCTTCCAGATCGAGGGGCTGGGCGGGTCGCCGGTGTTCAGCCCGGACGGCGAGTGGATCGCGTTCACCCGCCCCACCCCGCCCGAACCCGCTCCCGAGCCGGTCTACGCGTCGGACTTCGAGCGCCGCACGGCCGAGCGCTTCGACGGGCGCATGTACGACTGGATGAACTACCGTTTCGACCGCCGCGGCTACCTGGCCGACCCCCGCGACCCCGCCGCCACCCCCCCGCGGGAGGTGTACCTGCTGCCGGCGCCCGGAGGTGAACCCCGCCGCCTGACCGACCTGGGTGTGGACGCCTCCGGGCTGGCATGGAGCGCCGACGGCCGGCGCCTCGCCTTCACCGCCGACACGCACCAGCGCGACGAGCTCAGCTACGAGCGCGCCGACCTCTGGACGGTCGACCTGGACGGCGCCGTCACCCGCCTCACCGACGACGAGTACAGCTACTCCTCGCCCGCCTGGTCGGCAGACGGCGGCCGCATCGTGGTCCGCGGCAACGAGGGGCTGGACGTGATCATCCGCGAGGGACGGGACCGCGGGGCGGCCAACGACCTCTTCGCCTTCGACGACGCCGGCGGTGGTCGGAGCAACCTGACCGCCGACTGGGACCTGATCCCCGGCGGGCCGGTCGCGTCACCGGACGGCCATGTCTACTTCTCCGCCGGCGTGAGCGGCAACACCCACCTCTTCCGGGTGGCCGTGGACGGCGGCGACGTCGAGCAGGTCACCGAGGGCGACCGCCGGCTCGCCGGCATCTCCTTCTCGGCCGACTTCTCGCGCATGGCCTACCGCGCCACCAGCCCGACCGCGCCCGGCGACATCTACGTCGCGCCCGTCTCCGGCGCCGCCGAGACCCGCCTGAGCGAGGTGAACGCGGCGCTTGTGGCCGAGCTCGACCTCTCCGCGCCCGAAAACCTCATCTTCAACAGCCCCGACGGCACCGAAGTCGAGGGCTGGATGCTCCCGGCGCGCGGCTACGCGGCGGGCGGCGGCGATTTCCCCATGATCCTCGTGATGCACGGCGGGCCGCACGGCATGTACGGCAACGACTTCTCCTTCGACCGCCAGCTGCTGGCCGCGCAGGGGTACATGGTGCTCTACACCAACCCGCGCGCCTCGACCGGCTACGGGGAGGACTTCCGCTGGGGCACCTGGGGCGGATGGGGGTTCAACGACTACGACGACCTCATGGCGGGCGTCGACCACGCCATCGACAACTACCGCATCGACACCGGCCGCATGGGCGTGACCGGCTACTCTTACGGAGGCTACCTCACCAACTGGGTCATCACCCAGACCGACCGCTTCTCGGCCGCCATCGCCGGGGCTTCCATCTCGAACTGGGTGAGCGACTACGGCGTCGCCGACATCCCGCGCACCAAGGAAAGCGAGTTCTACGGACCGCCCTGGGAGGAACGCGGCCTGGAGAACCTGCTGCGCTCGTCGCCCATCATCCACGCCGACGGCGTCACCACCCCGACCCTCTTCGTGCACGGCGAAACCGACCACCGCGTGCCCATCGAGGAGGCCGAGCAGATGTACGTCGCCCTGCACAAGCAGGGGGTGCCGGCCAAGTTCGTGCGCTATCCGGAGTCCTACCACGGCGGCTGGACCCCCTGGCGCACGGTGCACCGAACCTGGGTCCAGCTCGACTGGTGGGAGCAGTGGCTGAAGGCGCGGCCGGCGATGTAGGCGGGCGTGGGCTGGCGGGTTCCGGTTCACTGGAGCGCGCACGGCATCGCGGCGCGGGTGCGACTCCTGCTCAGGCGGAGGATGAGCCCGAGCAGACCCGCGCGTCGATGAACCGGGCCGGGCCGGGGTTTTGCCGGTCGCGCGCAAACCGGTAGGTTTCGGCCCCCCAACGGTTGTGCAATAAAGGCTGCTCATGCTCGCAGCATACATCTTCTGCCTCGTCGTGGGCGGCGGCTTTCTGGCTCTATCGCTCTTCGGCGACGTTCTGGAAGCTGACGCGGACATCGACGCGGACGCGGATCTCGGCATCGGGGACGCCGGGGATGTCGCGAAGCTCTTCTCGCTGCGCGCCGTCGTCTACGCCCTGTTCGGGTTCGGGGCCGCGGGCACCCTTCTGCACCTGGTGTGGGGAGGCGGCCGTCCCGGGCTGACGGCCATCGTCGCCGGCATCACCGGACTGGCCACCGGGGCGCTGATCGGCGCGGCGTTCGGGTTCCTCAAGCGAGGGAGTTCGGGCGCCATGATCGGGGAGCAGTCCTTCGTCGGGCTGACCGCGGAGGTGTCGCTCGAGATCACGTCCGCGAGCGCCGGGTCGATACGGGTGCTGCGCGGTGAGCGGCGCCACAGGATCCGCGCCAAACTGGACGCGAGCGGTCCGCCGGATCGGGTGCTCAACCCGGGCCAGTCGGTGGTGGTGGTCGGCATGGAATCGGGCATCGCGACCGTGGTTCCGGTGGAGATGAAGCTGATCGATGATTGATGCCGCCCTCGGCCGGGTGCCCGGGTCCGAGGCTTGCGCCCGGGTGAATCCCGATCCCCCCGAGACGGGGAAATGCGCCGTACCATATTAGATAGTACCAAGTCTACCATACAGGATAATACAAGAGGAGGAAGGATAATATGGAGTTTCTCGCCGCGCCCCTGACCATGGCCCTGGTGGTGCTGGTGGCGGTGATCGTGTTCGTGATCACCATCAAGAGCCTGATCGTAATCGTGCCGCCCAACCGCGCCGCCGTGCTCACCGGCCGCAACCGCACCTCGTCCGACGGAGAGCGGGTGGGGTATCGCTCCATCTCCGGGGGGCGTACGCTGCGGGTGCCCATCATCGAGACCGTGCAGCACATGAACCTCGAGACCATCCCCATCGAGGTGTCGGTCAACAACGCCTTCTCCAAGGGCAACATCCCCCTCAGCGTGGAGGCGATCGCCAACGTGAAGATCGCTTCCGAGCCTGAGTGGGTCTTCAACAACGCCGTCGAGCGACTTCTGGGGAAGACCGAGGAGGAAGTGCGCGAGCTGGCCCAGGACACCCTTACCGGCAACCTGCGCGGCGTCCTCGCGACCCTCACCCCCGAGGCCGTCAACGAGGACCGGCTCGGCTTCGCCAAGGCGCTGGCCGACGACGCCGGAGAGGACTTGGCTTCGCTCGGTTTCCATCTGGACGTCCTCAAGATCCAGAACGTGAGCGATGAGCGCGGCTACCTTGAGGCCATCGGGCGCGAGAAATCGGCGGAGGCCATTCGGTCAGCCGAGATCGCGGAGGCACAGGCGGAGGCGGACACCCGGGAGGCCCGCGCCGAGGCCCGCCGTCGCGCTCAGGTTCGTGAGGCGGCAGCCTCCATCAAGGTGGCCGAGGCCCAGAACGAGTTGCGCGTGCGCAAGGCAGAGCTGGACCGTGAAGGCGAAACTGCGGAGAAGATTGCGCGCGTCAAGGCGCAGGAAGCCGAGGTCGAGGCCGAAAAGATCCTTGAGATGAGGCGCGTCGAGCGCGAGGAACAGCGCCTGCGCGCGGACGTGGTGGAGCCCGCCAAGGCCGCGAAGAGGGCCGCATTCGCCCGCGCCCAGGGGGAGGCGGCGCCGATCCTCGAGCGCGGAAAGGCCCAGGTAGAGGTCCTCAGGCGGCTCTACGGCGAAGTCGGCGATGGAGGTGACGCGGCCTTTGCCGTCTTCATGGCCGAGAAGCTTCCGGAGCTGCTCGAGATTGCGGTGGGCGCGGTGCGGGGCGTCGATATCGACCGCCTGGTGGTCATGGACGGAGGGGAGGGCGAGGGCGTCTCCAACGCGTTGAACCAGCGGGTCCGGGGCGCCTACGGGACGCTCGAGGGGCTGGCCTCGGTGCTTGGGCTCGACATCCAGCAGGTGTTGCGCAGGGCGACGGGAGCGGCGACAGAGGAGGGGACTCTCGAGCTCCCTTCTGGCGATGCATAGCAGAAGGAATCGGGCTCGCCGGGGTGGCGCGGACCGAAACGGCCGGCTCGCCCCTGTCGTAACGGGCGGTATTCGTGTACCGTCCCCTCGCATCCTCAGGGAGCTCGCATCATGATCTGGAAGCTGATCACGAAGAAGGGAGGCGTCTTCGACAAGCCGCGTGTGCAGCAGCCCGGCAAGCCGAAGCCGCCCACCGCCGAGAAACCCGACAACCCAATGCGTCTTCCGAAGGCGCCCGCCCCGCCGGGGTACAAGTGGCGGCGGCGCAAACGCCCCTGAGGGTCGCCGTTGAAACGGATCCTCCTGCTTCGTCACGCCAAGTCCGACTGGAAGGACTATACGCTCGCGGACTTCGACCGGCCGCTCTCTTCCAAAGGGCGGGCGGCTGCTCCCCGCGTGGCATCCTGGATGCGGGACCATGACCTGGTTCCGGATCGGGTGCTCTGCTCCGCGGCGCGCCGTACCAGCGAGACCTGGGAGCGCATGGTGTCGGAGTTGGGAGAGATCCCGGTCGTGCATCGCCGCGCGCTCTACCATGCGTCGTCGCGGGCGATCCTCCAGCAGCTGGTCAAGCAGGATGACGCCGACGACACCATCGCGGTCGTCGGCCACAATCCGGGCATCGCCCAATTCGCCGGGCGCTATGCCGTCTTCGGCCCCCCAAAGAAGATGGCGCGCATGAAGCGCAAGTATCCCACCGGTGCCCTTGCCGTCCTCGCCTTCAGGATCGACCGCTGGGCCGATCTGCCCGGGGCCAGCGGGACGCTTGAGTATTACGTGCGGCCGAAGCAGCTAAGGTAGCCGCGCGCCTTCCCTCACTTCATTCGCGCGCCCGCGTCGACCATCTCGTCCTGCAGGAAGCGGTCGAAGAAGTCGAGCATGTCCAGCAGCATCTGACGCCGATTGGCCTTGCCGCGCACGTAGTAGTTCTCGTTCGGATAGGTCGTGTACTCGTAGGGCTTGTAGTGGTTCTCGAGCGCGCGTGCGAAGATCTCGGACTGGTCCGAGCCCGGGTAGCGGCCCTCGCCGTGCACCATGAAGATCGGCGTGGAGACCTTGTCCACCTCGTAGATCGCCGAGCTGTTGCGCCACACGTCCTGGCTCGTCTCGAAGGGCCCGAGTTCGTGCTCGAGGAGCTTGACGTGCCGCAGCTCGTTCTCGCTGCGATAGAAGTGCACCCAGTCCGAATAGCCGGAGCCCGGGATGATGGCGCGGAAGGCGTCCGGCGCAAAGGCCGCCGCGTACATGCCCATTATGCCGCCGTAGCTGGTCCCGGTCAGGCCGATCCGGTCCGGGTCGACCTCGGGCTGCGCCTTCAGGAAGTCGGCGCCCGCGAGCACGTCCTCGAGGTCGCAGTGGCCCCAGCAGCCGTTGTTGGCGTCGGCGAAGTCCTTCCCGTAGCCCGAGCTGCCGCGGATGTTGGGCAGCAGCACCGCGTATCCGCGCTGTGCGAAGAACTGCACGTGCTGCTGGAAGGTGTCATTGAACTGCGACGTGGGGCCGCCGTGGATCCACAGGATGCCGGGTACGCGTTCGCCCGCCGGGACTCCGGCGGGGCGGTAGAGGTAGGCCGGGATCGAATATCCGTCCGTGCTGGGGTAGTGGACCTTCTCCGGCAGGACCAGCCGCTCGGCATAGTTCCCGGCGGGCAGGGAGAAGGTGAGCTGGCGGCTCTCGCCGCTCTCCACGGACACGACATGCAGATCCTGCGGAGTGACCAGGTCGGCGCTGAGGTAGGCGAGCGAGCGGCTGTCGGGCGACCACGAAGGGCTCGACACCACCCCGTCGTCGGGTGAGACCAGAATGCGGGGCTTGCCGCCGTCGGCCGGGACCACGCGCAGGTCGTGGTGGCCATTGTGGTTCTCGGTGTACGCGATCGAGCGACCGTCGGGCGACCAGACCGCGCCGCTCTGATCGGCCTCGGCGGCGGAGATTGGACGAGGTTCACCGCCCTCGATCGGGGCGAGCCAGTAGTTGATCCAGCCGCTGCGGTGCGAGCGGAAGAGCACCTGAGTGCCGTCGGGCGAGACCTGCGGATAGGCGAAGGTCGCGCCGGCGCCGTAGTCGAAGAAGTCGTGGTCCTGGAGCACGGTGCGCGCGCCGGAGCCGTCCGGAGCCACCTCGATGACGTCGTGGTCCTCCCAGGCGTCGTCGAGGCGCACGTAGAGGATGCGCTGCGAGTCCGGGGTCCAGGTCGGGAAGACCTCGTAGTTCTTGTCGCTGCTGATGCGCCGGACGCGGCGAGTGCCGACCTCGACCGTCCAGATGTCGTAGTTGCCGTAGCGGTCGCCGGCGAAGGCGATGGAGCGCTCGTCGGAGGACCAGGCCATCGAGTTGATGCGCCCGCCGAGCTCGGTGAGCTGCATCTCGGTGCCGTCGCGGGTGGACCAGATCCAGATCTCCGGTGAGCCGCCCTTGTCCGACAGGTAGGAGATCCAGTTGCCCTTCGCGGACCAGCCGGGCATCTGGGAGGCCAGGAAGTGACCCGAGCTGCCCATCTCCATCGGGACGCGGGTGGGGAATCCACCGTCCGGCGGGAGCGTGACCAGCCCGCCGGAGAGCGAGGACTGGAAGAGGATCGACGAGCCATCGGGCGACCAGGCCGGCGAGCCGGAGACGACCGACTCGATGGACAGCAGCTGGTCAATGGTGAGGACGTCGGCCTCCTGGGCGTCGCCCTGGGCGGGGACACCCGCGGCCGTGGCGGCTGCGACGATCAGGGTTGCCACCAGGTCCGCGGCGGGTTGCTGGCGGAGGACCACCTCCGGGTTCCGATAACGGGTCATGGCCTGCTCCTTGTGTCGGTTGCCGGCGCTGCCAGGGCAAGGAGGACCGCGCGTACGAGATCCGGGTCGCCTGGAAGATGTGCGAGGTGCACCGGCCGCCTCCGTGTCCCTACACGTGCGTCAGCCAGCCGTAGGGATCCTCCGCCCGCTGCTTGACGACGTCCATGAAGCGCCGCTGGATGCGCAGCGTGATCTCGCCCGCGGTCCCGCATCCCACCGGGAGGCGGTCCACGCTCGTGATCGGCGTCACTTCCGACGCGGTGCCCGAGAAGAAGAGCTCGTCGCAGGTGTAGAGGGTTTCGCGGGCGACCAGCTGCTCGCGGCACGTGATGCCCATCTCCGCGGCCAGCTTGATGATGGTGTCGCGGGTGATGCCCTGCAGCGAGGTGCCGTCGAGGATGGGGGTGATCAGCTCGCCGTCCACCACCATGAAGAGGTTCTGGCCGCTTCCCTCGCTCACGAGTCCATTGGGGCCCAGCGCGATGGCGTCGGCGTAGCCATCGGCGTGCGCCTCCATCTTCATGAGCATGGCGGCGTTGTAGTGGCCGGCCGCCTTTGCGCGCATGGGGAAAGTGTTGGGTTCGGCGCGCTGCCAGGACGAGACCTTCACCCCGACGCCCTTCTCGAGTGCACCCTTGCCCAGGTAGGTGTCCAGCGGCCACGCCGCCACGTACGACTCGATGGGGCTGGGCCGCGGGTCGAGTGCGGCGGCGCCGTATCCGCGGATCACCATGGGGCGGATGTAGCAGCTCTGCAGCTCGTTCTTCGCGACCACGTCGACGCACGCCTGCGCGTACTCCTCCTGCGTATACTGCGGCACCATGCGGTAGACGATGCAGGAGTTGTAGAGCCGGCGGATGTGCGCGTTGAGACGAAAGATGGCCCGCCGTCCTTCGGACTCGTAGCAGCGAATGCCCTCGAAGAGGGACACGCCGAACTGTACCGCCAGGGAGAGCAGGTGCACCTGGGCGTCCTCCCAGGCGATGAACTCGCCGTCCTTCCAGATGAATTCGGATTGCTGTAGCTCAAGGGCCATCGTGGTTCTCGGTCATGGGGGTCAGGTTGGGGATGGCGAGCGGAGGATCCCGGCGGGTCCGGCACCTGGCTCGCGGGCATCCGGGTGAGGCATCATAACAAGCTTCGAATCCATCCGCCGTCCACGGGAATGGAAGTGCCGGTGATGTAGCTCGCGCGTGCAGAAGCGAGAAAGGTAACCAACGCGGCAAATTCCGCGGGATCGCCCACGCGGCCCGCGGGGATTTCGCTGGCCCAGCGGTCGAACGCGGCTTCCCGGTCGATCCCCTCGCTTGCGGCGATCTGGCCGGCCAGCCAGTCCAGGCGGGCGGTGCGGGTGTAGCCGGGCATGACGTTGTTGACGGTGACGCCGTCACGCGCCACCTCGTTGGCCAGCGTGCGGGCGAAGCCGGTCACCGCGGCGCGCACGCTGTTGGAGAGGATGAGCCCGTCGACCGGCTGCTTCACCGCGATCGAGGTGACGTTGACGATTCGGCCCCAGCCGCGCTCGCGCATCCCCGGGAGGACGGCGCGGGTCAGGTTGAGGACGCTCTCGAGGTTCTGGGCGACGGCGGTGCGCCACGCCTCGGGGGAGTGCGCCTCGAAGGGGCCGGAGGGCGGGCCGCCGGTGTTGGTGACCAGGATGTCGACCTGCCCGAAGGCCTCGGCGGCCGCGTCGGTGACGCGCCGCACGCCCTCGGGGTCGGTGAGGTCGGCCGCCACGGCCACGGGTTCGGAGTCGGAGGCGCGCGCGATGCGGTCGCGGGTGCGGTGGAGGTCGTCGGCGCCGCGGGCGCACATCACCAGCCGGGCTCCCTCGCGCGCGAACTCCTCCGCCACCGCGCGTCCCAGCCCGCGGCTGGAGGCGGCCACCAGCGCGACCTTTCCGGTCAGCCCGAGGTCCATGTCACCTTACTCCCTTCACGCCCCGCGGCGGCGCACGCGTCTTCCGCGGGGGTGCCCACGACTTGTCATCTCAGGTACGCGTCGGTGCCGTCCAGCCAGTCCTGGCGCGGCGGGCAGAAGACGTCCACGTCCAGCGTGTCTTCCAGCGCGACCGCCTTGTGCGGCACCCACGACGGAATGTGCAGGACCTCTCCGGCGCGCACGACCACCTCCTCGCTCTCGTCCTCGCCCAGCCAGAAGTGCAGAGCGCCCTCGAGCACGTAGGTGAGCTGCTCGTTGTCGTGCGAGTGCAGGGGCACGACGGAGCCCTTGTCCAGGTAGATGTGCGCGAGCATAATGCGCTCGCCCGTCACCAGGCGCCGTCCAAGTCCTTCCTTGACCTTCTCGATCGGCATGTCGTCCCAGCGGAAGTGGCGTACGCTCGTTCCCGCACTCATTGGCGCTCCTCGGTGATGGCGGAATGGGCCGGCAGGTGGGCCGGGCGGCCCCTCTCAATACCGTAACCGCGGAACTTCGGCAAGTAGCGGCGGCCCCGTTAGCGCAGATAGCTGTCGGTGCCGTCCAGCCAGTCCTGGCGGGGCGGGCAGAAGACATCCGTCACCAGCGTGTCCTCGAGCGCGAGCGCCTTGTGCGGCAGTCCGGAAGGGATGTAGAGCACTTCGCCGGAGCGGACGGTCACCTCCTCGCCCTCGTCCCCGTCCTCGCCGAGCCAGAGCTGGAGCGCGCCATCCAGCACGTGGGCGATCTGCTCGTTGTCGTGGGCGTGCAACGGGACGACGGTGCCCCGGACCATGTACCAGTGCGCGAGCATCATGCGCTCGCCGGTCACCACACGCCTTCCCAGACCTTCCTTCACCTCTTCCATTGGCATATCGTCCCACCGGAAATGACGGGCGCGCTGTTCGGGGCTCATTGGCCCTCCTCTGTGATGGCTCGGGAGTGGGCCGGCGATTTGCCGGACGAACCCCCCTCAATACCGTAACCGGCCGCATCCGGCAAGTGGCGCGGATATTGCCGAGGTATTCGGGTGGCGATGGTCGGGACCCGGGGCGGCGCGGCGGGGTTGGGGCCCATGTGAGCAGGGAGAAACAAGGGACCGGGCGAGTGCTCGCGGGTCCCGATGAGGGGGAGGAGACGACGTGTCCGAGGCGAATTCGGAGACGCAGGGCTCGCGGGGACGGCGACCGTGGCTGCTGGCGCTCGTGGCGGTGGCGGTGATCGCGCTGCTGGTGTTTGCCGGGAGGTCGCTGGCCGGGGCCATCCCGGCGCTCGCGGAGTACATCGAGGGGCTTGGCGTGTGGGGCCCGGTGGTCTTCGTGGGCGCCTACGCGGCGGCGACGGTGGCCTTTGCGCCGGGCTCGATTCTGACGCTCGCCGCGGGAGCCATCTTCGGCATCGCGCGCGGGACGGTGATCGTATTCGTGGGGGCCACGACGGGGGCGGCGCTGGCTTTTCTGGTGGCGCGCTACCTGGCCCGGTCCGCGATCGAGAGCAAGGTGGCAAGCTATCCGCGTTTCGCCGCGATCGACCGCGCCATCGGCGAGCAGGGACGCAAGATCGTCTTCCTGCTGCGGCTGTCGCCGGTCTTTCCCTTCAACCTGCTCAACTATGCGCTCGGGCTGACCAAGGTGCGCTTCGCGGACTACCTGATCGCGTCGCTGGGGATGATTCCCGGGACGCTGCTGTACGTCTACTACGGCCAGGTGATCGGCGACGTGGCCGCGCTGGCGAGCGGGGTGGAGGTGGCGCGGGGCGCGGGCTACTACACGGTGCTCGGGGTCGGGCTGGCCGCGACCATCGTGGTCACCACCCTGGTCACGCGCATCGCCCGGCGGGCGCTGAAGGAGATCACGGGGGATTGATGAGACCAACAACGGGGAGGTAGACCGTGTCGGCAGATAGAGTGGTGATACTTCCGGACGACGTGCACAACCGCGAACTGGTGGGCCATGTGCACCCGCCTGACTGGCGCAACCCCGAACCCCGCGACCGCTACCACCTGGTCGTGGTCGGGGCGGGGACGGGGGGGTTGGTGAGCGCCGCCATCGCCGCCGGGCTGGGCGCGAAGGTCGCGATGGTGGAGCGCCACCTCATGGGAGGTGACTGCCTCAACTTCGGGTGTGTCCCTTCCAAGGCGGTCATCAGCTCCGCCCGGCGGGTGCACGCGGCGCGCCCGGCCTCCACGAATGGTCGTCCGGGTGGGGAAGGGGGGGCGGGGGCGGCCGGCGGGGCCGCAAGCGACTTCACCGCCGCCATGGAGCGCATGCGCCGGCTGCGTGCGGGGATCAGCCCGATCGACGGCGCGTCCCGGTTCGCCGGGCTGGGGGTGGACGTCTTCCTCGGCCATGGAGAGTTCATCGGCCCCGACCGTCTTCGGGTAAACGAGGACGAGCTCCACTTTCGCCGCGCGATCATCGCGACCGGCGCCCGTGCGGCGCTCATCCCGGTGCCCGGGCTCGATGGCCCCGGCGTCTACACCAACGAGACCATCTTCTCGCTCACGGAACTCCCGCCGCGCCTTGTGGTGATCGGGGCCGGTCCCATCGGGGTGGAACTCGCCCAGACCTTCGCGCGCTTCGGCAGCCGCGTGACCGTGGTGCACGCCGATCCTCATCCACTGCCACGCGACGACAGGGACGCGGCCGCCATCGTCACGCGGGCGATCGAGGCCGATGGCGTGCGCGTTCTGAACTCGGCGGCGATCCGAAAGGCCCGCCGCGAGGATGGCGTTACCGTGCTTGAAGTCGAACACGGCGGGGAGCAGGAAGAGTTGGCGGCCGAGGCGGTGCTGGTGGCAGCCGGCCGCGCCCCCAACGTGGCGGGGATGGGGCTGGAGGCGGCCGGGGTTGCCCACGACCGCACCGGCATCCAGGTCGACGACCAGTTGCGCACGACCGCGAAGGGCATTTTCGCGGTGGGCGACGTGGCGTCGAAGCACCAGTTCACCCACGCCGCCGACCATCAGGCCCGCATCGCCGTGCAGAACGCGCTCTTCTTCGGCCGCGGCCGCGCCAGCCGCCTGGTCATCCCGTGGGCGACCTACACCGACCCGGAGGTCGCCCACGTCGGCCTCCACCGGGACGAAGCCATCGCGGCGCGCCACGACGTCGAGACCATCACCGTCCACTTCGACGACATCGACCGGGCCATCCTCGAAGGCGAGAAGGAGGGCTTCCTCCGCGTCCATCTCAAGAAGGGAAGCGACCGCATCCTGGGCGCGACGCTGGTGTGCGCCCAAGCGGGGGACATGATCGGCGAGATCACGCTCGCGATGACGGCGGGCCTCGGTCTGGGCAAGCTCGGAAGCACGATTCATCCCTATCCCACGCGCAGCGACGTCTTCGCCCGCGCGGCCAACGCCTGGCGCAAGCAGAAGCTGACGCCGACCGCCCGGAAGGTGTTCCGCGCCTTCTTCCGGGTGTTCAAGTAGGCGCATGACCGGCAGGCCGACGATGACCGGCAAGGCCGAATCTCCAGGGGCCGCGGCCGCCGTGCGCGTCTCGGCGCCGGCGACCATCGGCAACATCGCGTGCGGGTTCGATGTGTTCGGCATGGCCGTTGAGCAGCCCTGCGACGCGGTGGTCGCACGTGCCGCGCCCGAACCAGGGGTCACCATCGAGCGCATCGCCGGCGACGTGGGACCCATCCCGAGCGACCCCGCCCGCAACAGTGCCGGGGCGGCCGCCCGGGCCGTCCTGGAGATGGCCGGCGCCGATTCGGCGGGCCTGGCACTCGAGCTTCACAAGGGGATTCCGCTTGCGGGAGGGATGGGCGGCAGTGCCTCCAGTGCGGTTGTGGGGGCGGTGGCGGCGGACCGGGTGATCGGGGCCGGGCTCTCCCGGAGACAGCTGCTCCGGTGTGCGGTGGCCGGTGAGTTGGCGGGTTCCGGATCGCCGGCCGCGGACAATGTCGCGCCCGCCCTGTACGGCGGGATCGTGCTCGTCCTCCCCGGCAGGTCGCTGCAGGTCGTGGAGCTTCCCGTCCCCGACGAGCTGTGGGTGGTCGTGGTGCGCCCGCATCTGGAAACCCGCACCGAGGACGCTCGTCGCGTTCTGGGCGAACACGTGCCCCTCAAGGCCGCGGTCACGCAGTGGGCCAACACCGCGGCGTTCACCGCCGGGCTCTACGCCTGCGACTGGGACCTCATCTCGCGCTCCATCAGGGATGTCATCGCCGAGCCGTTGCGCGCCGGACGCATCCCCGGGTTCGCCCGGGCCAGGGAAGCGGCGATGGCCCGCGGCGCCCTCGGCTTCTCCCTCTCCGGGTCCGGGCCCTCGGTGTTCGCGCTGTGCCGCGGACGCGAGACGGCCGAAGATGTCGCGGCGGGCATCCGCTGGGCTTTTGGTGAGACTGCGGCCCTCGAGTGCGAGGCCTACGTCTCACCCGTCAACCGGCAGGGGGTGCGCGTCGAGGAAGCCGGACCGGAGGGCGCTTGAGGCTCGTCAGCACCGAAGGGCGCACCGAACCGGTCTCCTTCGGCGAAGCGCTGTTCCGGGGGCTCGCGCCCGATGGCGGGCTCTTCATGCCGGAGAAGCTCTCGCCCCTTTCCGCTGGCGACGTCGAGGCGCTGAGGGGTGCCGGTGCCATCGAATGCGGGCTTGCCGTGGCGCGTCATCTTCTCGGCGAGGAGCTGGAGGACGAAATCCTGGAGTCGGCCGTGCGGGAAGCATTGGGCTTCGCGCTGCCGCTGGTTCCGCTGGGCCCGCGCATCCATGTCCTGGAGCTGTTCCACGGCCCCACGCTCGCATTCAAGGATGTGGGGGCGCGCTTCATGGGCTGTCTGATGTCGAGGTTGCAGCGCTCCGGGCCTCCCCTGACGGTCATGGTGGCGACATCGGGCGACACCGGCGGGGCGGTCGCGCACGCCTTCC
Source organism: Longimicrobiales bacterium (assembly GCA_965208255.1). Lineage (GTDB taxonomy): Bacteria > Gemmatimonadota > Gemmatimonadetes > Longimicrobiales > Gaopeijiaceae > BD2-11. The sequence goes on along the minus strand of OZ242324.1, from coordinate 2,827,646 downwards.
TGGGCCTCCCGCGGACGCGTGTGGTGGTGCTCTTTCCCGAGGGCCAGGTCAGCGAGCGCCAGCAACGGCAGTTCACGACGCTGGGCGACCAGGTGCTGGCGGTAGCGGTACAGGGGGCGTTCGACGACTGCCAGCGTCTGGTGAAGGCGATGTTCCGCGATCCGGAGGTGAGCGAGGCGCTCGCGTTGACATCCGCGAATTCGATCAACATCGGGCGTCTGCTGCCTCAGACCTTCTACTACTTCCACGCGTGGGCGCAGCTGAACCGGCATGAGCCGCTGATCTTCTCGGTTCCGTCGGGCAACTTCGGCAACCTCGCGGCCGGCCTCATGGCCCGGGAGCTCGGGTTGGCCGCCGCCGGGTTCGTCACCGCCACCAACGCCAACGACGTCGTGCCGGAGTATCTGCGAACGGGCCTCTATGAGCCGCGGGCGTCGGTGCGCACGCTTTCGAGCGCAATGGATGTCGGGGCGCCTTCGAACCTGGCGCGCATCCTGGCGCTTTTCGATGGCGACCTGGGCCGTCTGCGGGGATGCCTGGAGGCGTCCGCGTGGAGCGACCGCGAGACGCGGGAGGCGATGAAGAGGGTCTTCGACGAGCATGGCTACGTGCTGGATCCGCATACGGCGGTGGGATGGCTCGCATTGGAGGAGGCCCTCGCCGGGAGGCCGGACGCCCACGGCGTGGTGCTGTCCACGGCGCATCCCGCCAAGTTCGGGGATATCGTGGAGGAGGCCATCGGGGGTACGGTGCCCGTGCCGGAGCAGCTGGCGGCGGGGCAGCACAGGCCCTCGCGCTTCACGCGCATCGCGCCGCAACTGGCGGACCTGAGGCGCGTGGTCATGCGATGGGCGGGCGGGCAATCGAATGGATGACGTGCTGCCGACAGGCGGGGATCATTGGACCGGCCTGTAGTGCGCGAGTGAATACGACACACTCTTCGGCGTTTCCCCGTATCTTGGGAAGGCAACCGGCCCGCTCATGCCGTCCCTTTCCCCGCGGGAGACCATCATCAATAAGAAGACGATGATCGCGTGCGCAGTAGCGCTCTATCTCTTTGTCGGGCTGAGCGGATTGTTCCGATTCCCGGCGCCCTTCAGATATAGCCGGACGATTACGACGTACTACGATCCTGACGAGGGTCGTGAGCGCACGGAGGCGATCCGGTGTCGTGGGTTCCCGGTCGTCTTCAGTTACTGCACGGGGACCGTCGAAGCGCCCAGGGACGAGGTCCCGTCACCCCCGGGGACGCCCGGACTATAACGCTGAGCGGCGTCGCACGACCGCGTACACGATCCACGCGGGGACGCTGAGCACGACCGCGTAGATGGCGATTGCAATCGGACCGAGCAGTCCGGCGAAGAGCGCCGCGAATGACGTGAGGGGTGCGAGGATCGCGAACGTTGTCCAGGCCGCGCGCGTAGACCCCGTCCGCCAGATCTTCCGGAAGGCCAGAGCGAGCGGCAGTCCGCACGGGGCCGTAACCGCGAGCGACATGAGCGCCGTCGGGAGCATGAACAGGGTCTCGGGGGTGATCGGGGGGGCCACGCCGCGGCTCAGCGATACGACGACGATCCCCGCCGGCAGCCACGCGAGGGACAGCACCCAGAACTTTCCTGCCGAACCGAACGGCTGATCGGTCATGATGGTCTCCCGGTAGAGTTGCGCACGAGCAGGATCGGGCGCCAGCGGGAGGGACCGGGTTGAGTCGGAAGACTTCCGTTGTCGTGCGGTCTCAGTCCTGCCAGGCCGTCCACGGTTCTTGCGATCGCAGGACGCGGATGCCCTGGTCGACCACCGTCTGTGCGAAGACGACCCGGTCCGTGGAGTCCACGAGCATCGCCGGGAAGCCGCTCGCGCGTGCGTTGGAGGAGGCTGCTACCAGGCGCGCGGGCCCCAGGTTCCCGTCCGCGGTGATGCCGCGCACGAACAGGCGCTCGTCCTCCAGCCAGCTGACCAGCGCTCTCCCTGGCTGAGGCATTGCCACCGCGACCCGCCCCACCGGGTTCCCCAGGTCGATGGTGATCGGCGGGCCGAAGGTCGCGCCCGCGTCGTCGGAGAAAGCCGCCCGCACCCGGGGCACGTTGCCCGCGCCGGTGAACCAGGCCACCACCACCACGTCGCCACTGGCCGCCACCGAAGGCCCGTTCACCGGACAGCCCGGGATCACCCAGCCATCGTTGTGCACGGGAACCCCGCCCGTCCACTTCCCGTCCACGAAGCGCCCTACGGAGATGTCGCGCACCTCCTCCGGGGTGCGGTCGCGGTAGACGACCACCGGCCCTTCGGAGGTCATCGCCGCGTCGGTCTGGCAGCAGTCGCAGATGCGGTCATCGAGCTCGACCTCGGCGGTTGTGGTCCCGTCCGCACCGGCCGTTCGGTAGCGCAACGTCATGCGAGGGTTGGCCGCCCGCGAGCCGTCGGCCTCGAAGAAGCGCCGCCCGTCCAGCCACACCATCCCCGCGTCCCCGTGCCCCAGCCCGAACACCGACACGAACCCGTGCTCGGAGGGCGTGCCGTCCTCGTGCGGCGTCCACGGCTCGCTCCAGGAATGCCCGCCGTCTTCGGAGAAAGCGACGCGAACCCCGTAGTCGTAGGTGGACGCCCCGCCCCGCTGGAGCCAGTGCGCGGCCAGCCGCCCGCCGCCCACGGGCCATACGACCGGGAAGTCGGCCCAGTTGACGAAGAACGAGACTCCGCCGCCCGAGCGGGTCACCTCGAAGGGCTTGCCCACACCCTTGTCGCCGTATGCGGCCCCCTTGAGCGCCCAGACTTCCTCGCCCTCCTCCATGTGTGGCTCGAGCCAGCTCAGCACTACCGCATCGCCCTGACGCTCCAGCGACGCGAAGCGGGCTCCGGATGCCGCCTGCACGGCGAGTTCCTCCACGGCCAGCTCCGTAACATCTGACTCAGGTACTACGCACCCGGCGATAACGGCCACCCACGCGGGGCCGGCGAACCGGCGGTATCTGCGCTTTCCGCAGTGGAGGAGGGAAGAAACTATCTGGCTCAAGATGGACTCCGTGCGGGAGGTTTGTTGCATGTCCATGCCACCCCCAAGATGCCGCCACGAAGCGGATGTCGAAAGGGAGGCCTCTTCGGAGAACGAGCGCCAAGGTAGCCCCTTCGTTCGCCGGGCAATCTCAGACGTGCGCACTTCGCGACATATCGCCAAGAGAACCGAATCCTTGTCAAGAACACTCACTGGTGCCATGTTATATGCAAACTTCAACGAAAAAACGTTGTGATGATCATATGATTCACAGATTCTCGGTATCCAACTACGGATCCATACGCGAGGAAGTAGCCCTCGACTTGCGCATCCCGGGCACAGCTCCGGACCTTGCCTGCTTTCGGCGCAGCGCAGCCAAGCCTGATGTCAGACTGCCTTCCGTCGCTGTACTCCTGGGACCCAATGGCTCGGGGAAGACCACGCTGCTGCGCGCGCTCGTTGACGTCATCCGAATCGCCACCACCGTCAGCCACAAAGTGCCGATTCCAATGGTTCCTTTCCTGTCGAAGCAGACGCAGTGGGATCCAACACAGTTCTGCCTTGAGGGCGAGTGGGACGTATCGGCACCAGGCGCGCCTCCCCAAACGTTCCGCTATGAACTAGGGATCGGACGCAATGAGACAGACGGCGGGTTGGTAGGCCCATTGTTCATTGCTCATGAAGCGTTGGTCCACTTCCCCAAGGGGCGAGCTCGAAGACTGTTCGAACGCACCGATCCGGGAACGCCGATCTACGTTTCGCGCGAGCTGGGTGTCACGCCTAGGGATGATCGCCTAAAGGCGGTCCGACCGGATACATCGATGATTGCGACGCTCGATCTGCTCAACGTGCCGCTGGCGAGGCAAATCGTCCAGAAGATGAGAGGCTGGCTGGAGGGCACGAACATCGTTGGCCACGAAAGGTTCTCGGTTGACACATCGACAGTAGTAGGTTGGTTGGAGGGACATCCTGACTCCAAGCGCTGGGTGATGGAGCAGATCAGGTGCAGCGATCTTGGCATTGGCGGCATGCATATCGTCGATGGTCTTGGTAGCAAGGATGTCTGGTTCGAGCACGACGGGTTGGACGCACCCGTCCTTCTGCGGTTCGAATCCAGTGGCACGAAACGTTTGTTTCACCTCCTTCCTCCCCTCAAGCTTGCGCTTGATGCGACCGGCTTGGCTATTCTCGACGAAATCGACGGGGACTTACACGTAGATATCGTCTCCGAGATTCTCGGCTGGTTCAGGTCACGAGACAGCAATCCCAACAACGCGCAGCTGCTGGTGACATCGCATCATGTGGGCTTGCTCGATGATCTGGAGAAGGACGAGGTGTTCATCGTCGAGAAGGACGACACGGGTGCGACCCGCGTCTATGGCGCACAGGATGTACGAGGCCTTCGCCGAGACGCTCGTCTGTATCCCAAGTACCGAGCGGGCGTGCTGGGCGGCCTCCCAAGGATCGGTTAGCGAACCGTGCGCGGCCGACAACGGGTCGCCCGCAGACGAGTCATCTTCATCGGTGTAGAAGGGAAGAGCGACCGAGCCTTCGTCCAGTTTCTGCAGCGGTGTTGCGATGGGGCAGGTCTTCATCTGCACCTGAAGGTGAAGCAGGGGAATGGTGGCGACAGCGTGGCCGTGATCGAAGAGGCTGGACGAAGTCTGAGGAAGCACCCTGGACAACGGGAGATCGGGCAGCGACTCGTGTTGCTCGACTCCGACCGCATCCAGGAGGATCGAGAGGCGGGACGTGATGCCTTTGAGAATGCGAAGAAGTGGAGCTTGGAGATCCTTCTCCAGGAGCCCAATCTCGAGGGATTGCTGCTTCGCTTGCACAAGGGGCATGAGCAGCGGAGAATTAGATCACAGGTTGCCACGAGGGAGCTTCGGAAGCAGTGGCCAGGATACGCGAAAGCATCGCTCACCGCTGATCAACTGAAACAACGGTTCAGCCTGCTGGACCTGCAGCGGGCGGCAAGGCATGACGCGCAGCTTCGCAAGCTGCTGCAGATACTGGACCTGTGAGGCCTACCACCCGCTGAAAACGGCGGTGCGAGGCTTCGGTCCGCAAACTCGCTCGATACGTTTCCCTCCGGAGGAGGATGACCGCATGACCCGTCCCATCCGAACCCTGCCTTCCTTGCGACCCGTTGTCCCGGTCGCGACCGCCCTCGCCCTGATCCTCGGCGCCTGTGCCGAGGGAGCCGAACAGGCTCCCGAGATGGACTCCGCGACCAGCCAGGTCGCCGACGGCGTCTTCTGGTACAACGCGGGCACGCACAACGCGTTCTTCGTCGACACCGACGACGGCGTGGTGGCGGTTGACCCCATCTCGATGGAAGCGGCGGCTGGCCTTGGAGTTGCCATCCGCGGCGCGGTCCCCGACAAGCCGCTCGCGGCCATCGTCTACAGCCACAGCGATGCCGACCACGCCACCGGGGCGCCCGCGCTATTGGCCGAGTTCGGCGACGACGTCCCGATCATCGCCCAGGAGAACGCACTTCCCATCCTGCTTGAGCGCGCCGATCCCGACCTGCCGCCGCCGGACCTGACGTTCTCCGACGAGATGACGCTCCGCTTCGGCGGCCGGGCCATCGAGCTGCATTACCTGGGGCGGAGCCACAGCGACAACTTGATCGTGACGTTTCTCCCCGAGGAGCGCATCGCCTTCGCGGTGGACTTCGTCAGCAACGACCGGGTGGGCTTCCGCGACCTCCCGGGCTGGTATTTCGACGAGTTCTACGTGGCGCTGGACCTGCTGATGGAGATCCCCTTCGAGACCATCGTCTTCGGACACGGAGACGTGGGGGACCGTGGCACTATCGAGCGCCAGCTCGCCTACTATGCGGACCTGCGGGACGCCGTCCAGGCGGCGCTCGACGACGGCCTGTCGGAAGAGGAAGCCATGGCCCAGGTGCGCCTGGACGACTACGCCGACTGGGGCCAGTACGAAGAGTGGTTCCCGCTTAACGTGGGCGCGATCTACCGCTGGCTGGCTGAGAGCTGAGGGTCAGTCATGGGCATCGTCGACCGCGCGAAGCTTGTTGTGCGATCGGAGATTGCTGCAGCGCGGTCGCGCGTCACCTCGGCAGGAGTCGAAGCGGTAGGCCGTGCTGCCGCACTGGGGGCTTGGTTTCCGGCGGTACCTCGAGTGTTGGCCGAAATGCCGAGGAGCATTAGCGAATCGCTCGTCGCGCGCAGGGGAGACTTCAGCGCCGAGGCCTTATACGACCTCATTCCGGATGGCGTCAAGACGGAGTCGGCGAGGGTTGCCGACTTTCTCGGCAAGCGTGATCTCAGTCACATCGAATCGGTAGAGAACGCTCCGCACCGAGAGAGCGATATCGCCAACGTGCTCTTCGAGAGAATGGAGTGGAACCGGGCGCGCGGGTCGGAGAACATGACCGCGCTCGATCTCTCCCGCGCCCGTTTGGACAACTTCGCCGAGGGCGTTATCGCCGGCGTGCAAGCTACGACGGCAGCGGCCACCCAGGGTGCGATCGCTGCTTCGCTGCTTGAACTCCCCGTTACTACAGTCGAGAACTTCCTTCTGGTCAAGGCGAAAGAACGGACGGCGGCCGAGGCCGTCGAGAAAGTGTTCAGAGATATCGGCGCGCGGGCCGTGCACGGAGCAGCCGGGACCGTCGTCTTCACCGGCATCGCGATGTTCGGCGTTCCCATCCATATGGTCGCGATGCCCTTGGCTGTCGTTGGCGGGACCTTGTACGTGTGGTCTGCCTCAGACCGCATCTGGAGAGCCAGCGGGAAGCTGTGCCATTACCCGCGGGTAGCTGGAAGCTACGGATACGGGTGAGCGCTCCTGCTACGCCGCGCGTGGTGCGCTACGACCCATCGCGCGACCTTCGGCCGAAAGCTGAGCTCCCTACACCCGCACCGCCAGCCCGTCGTGCAGCGCCGTCCGGTAGGCCTTGAGCGCGGGCACGAAGCCCATCAGGAACCCGGCTGCCACCACGGCGCCCAGGAAGAGCAACTCGATGGATCCGGGCGGCCGGATCGGGATGAAGAGCCCCACCTGCGCTTCCACGATGGGCTGCCCGGCTGAGAGCAGCACGTAGACCAACCCCAGTCCGGCGATCGCCCCGGCCGCGGCCAGGCACACCGACTCGAGGACCAGGAGCGCGACGATCCGGTTCGGCCCGGCCCCGACCGCGCGCAGGATCGCCATTTCGCGCCGGCGCTCGTTGAGCGACGTGTAGAGCGAGACCAGCATGCCCAGCAGTCCGACCAGGACGACGAAGATGGTCACCACCCGGAGCCCGGTCTCGGCGTAGCCGATCCCCTGCCACATCTCGTTCAGCGCCAGCCCGGGGATGACCGCCATCATCGGCTCGCCCTCGAAGTCGTTGATATCGCGCTGCAGCCGGAGCACGTCCCTCCGGTTGGTCGCGCCCACGAAGAACGACGTGACCTGGGTGATCTCGATCTCCCCCATCGCCAGCACGTCGTCGGGCGTGGGCTCCTCGCCGGGCATGGGCGGCGCCCCGTCCTCCCATCCGAAGTGGATGGCCTCGATGCCTTCGAGGGTGACATAGATCGCGCGGTCGACCGGGGTGAAGGTCTTGTCGAGGATGCCCACCACCGCGAACGGCAGCTGGTCATGGTTCAGGAAGCCCACCTCGCCGATGCCGTGCGTGACCGCCACCTCGTCGCCGAGCCCGTAGCCCAGCTCGCTGGCCACGTCCGCACCCAGGGTGACGTCGAACACCTCCGAGCCGGCCCGGCCCTCGGCCAGCGCGATCGCCTGCCCTCCGCGATAGCGGTAGCGGCGATAGAAGTCCTCGTTGGTGCCGATGACGCGAAATCCCCTGTGGCTGTCCCCGAGACCGTACGGGATGGTCCACTCGACCGCGGGGTGTTCGGCCCACTCGCGGTAGGTATCCCAGGACAGGTTGGCCGTCGGCGACCCCATGCCGAAGACCGAGTACAGCAGCAGCTGGATGGTGCCCCCCTTGGCGCCCACGATCAGGTCGGTCTGGCTTATGGTGTTGGAGAAGCTCTCGCGCATGCCCACGCGCACGTTCTCGACGCCGATCAGGAGGGCGACGCTGAGCGCGATGGACCCCACCGTGAGCGAGGTGCTGAAGGCGCGGTTGCGGAGCGATTTGAGCGCGAGATCGAGAACCAGCATCAGAGCGCCGCCTTGTTGATGTCGGGAAGCGAGATGGTGCGGGAAAACATGCCCTCCAGGGTGCGGTCGTGGCTGACGAACACCAGCGTGGCGCCGGCGCGCTCGCACTCCTGGAACAGCAGCTCGAGGAAGGCCTCGCGGCGGTCGAAGTCGAGGGAGGAGGTGGGTTCATCGGCGACGATGAGCTCCGGGGCCCCGATCAGCGCCCGGCAGGCGGCCACCCGCTGCTGCTGGCCCACCGAGAGTTCCGTCACCGGCTTCTTCAGCAGATCGCCGATGTGAAGATGATCCGCGAGCAGGGCGGCGGTCTCCTTCACGCCCGCGCCGTCCAGCCGTGCCCGCCGTCCCGCGTTCATGCGCGCCGGAAGGGCGATATTGTCCAGCACCGACAGGTAGGGGATGAGGTTGAACATCTGGAAGACGTAGCCGATGTGCTCCGCCCGGAAGGCGTCCCGCTGCGCGCCGGAGAGAGAAGCGAGTTCCTTGCCCAGCACTCCGACCTCGCCCTCGTCTGCCTCGAGAACGCCCGCCAACACGCCGAGCAGCGTGGTCTTGCCGCTCCCGCTCGGACCGAAGAGGAACGCGCGTTCGCCGCGTTCGAGGGTCAGTTCGGGGATGTCCAGCACCCAGGGGCCGCCGCCGTAGCGGAAGCGCAGGCGTCGGACGTCGATTGCGAGGCTCATCTATTGGGGTCTCCCTGCGGAGCGTAGCTCCACGAAAAAGCGCGCCCTCGACTCAGCGATGGCGCGCTCGATCCATGCAGATGGCTGACGTCGCGGATCAGGAACCGTACGGATAGACCCGCTGGCCGGTGATGGTGAAGCCAACGGCGCCGTACACGCTCTCCGTCATCTCGATCTGGAGCACGCCCTCGACCCACACCGGGTTCCAGCCGTCCATCATCGCCCGCTTGCCCGGGTCCATCTCGATGTAGACGAGCTGGTTGGGCGGGGGAGGCGGCGTGTGGATGCAGGCGCCGACATAGGGCACGAGGAGGAATTCCGTCGCCGAGGACGCCCAGTCCTCGAGCGGCACCGTGAACCCGGGGATCTTGACGAGCTTGCCGTCGAGAGCGGCCAGGTCCTCGCTCTTCTCGCCGGTGCGGTAGTTGAGGCTGGCCAGGAGCCGCCAGCCCACCTCGGTGGGATCGTCGGCCGATGCGACCGGCGGTACGTCGACCGGGGGCTCCGTGACGGCCTCCGGGAGGCCGCCCGCGCCGGTGAGGCTCGCCACCAGCAGCATGGCGGCGGCGGCGGAGAGAAGTCTTCGGCTGGCTTCGATCATCGGAAAACTCCGGTTGTGATAGTCCTCAACGCGACCCCGGGCTGCTCTGCCGGTCATCTTCGGAAACCGGTCGCGAGAGCGTGGGATACATGATCCCAAGCTGTTCCAGATAGGTCTCGAAGCGGGTCTCATCAAAGTAGTACTGCTCAAGGAGCGGACGATAGGTGTCCATGATCTCCTTGTTCAGATCGATGGGCGGCGGGTCGTCGGGGCCGAGGAAGGGGATGTATTCCACGGCCGCGGTCTGTTCGTCGCGGAAGTAGGTCCAGGCTTCCTCGACCAGTTCCGGCTGGGCGAAGAGCTGGAGCGCCGTGCGGGCAATGACGCGCGCGCCGGCAACCGCGCCCTTGTGCGCGATGGGGGTGGCCATCGCCATGGCGCTCGACCAGTGGTGGCCGGGAAGCCCCGGCACGTTGGACGGGAAGCGCAGGGTGACCGTGGGCACGTTCCACGAGATGTCGCCGATGTCGTCGGAGCCGCCGCTCCGGCGCGGCCCCGGCTCGCCGAGTTGCGACAGGGCGGTCGGCATCCCCGACGGAACGCTCCCCACCGATTCCTGCACCGCGCTCGCGAAGTCGTGGTCGTCGTCGGTCCACTCCGGCAGCCCGACGTCCTCGATGTGCTCGTACATGGTCTCGGCCACGACCCGGTTGAAGTGCCGCGGCCAGGCGGTTCCGATGATCCGGTACGACATCTCGGTGTCGGTCATCATGGCCGCGCCCTCGGCGATTCGGATGGCGGTGTCGAAGTTGCGCTTGATGTCCTCGTAGTCCATCTCGCGGATGAAATACCATACCGAAGCGCTCGGCGGCACGACGTTGGGCTGATCGCCGCCGTCGCTGATCACGTAGTGGGAGCGCTGGTCGGGCCGCAGATGCTCGCGCCGGAAGTTCCAGGCGACATTCATCAACTCGACCGCGTCCAGCGCGCTGCGGCCCCGCCAGGGAGCCCCGGCGCCGTGCGCCGCCTCGCCCGCGAAGGTGAACTCGACGGAGACAAGTCCGGTCCCGCTGCCCTGGCCCCAGCTCACCGACAGGTTGCTGCTGACGTGGGTGAACAGCGTGACGTCGATGTCCTCCAGATAGCCGTCGCGCACGTACCAGGCCTTCGAGCCCAGCTGCTCCTCCGCGACCCCGGGCCAGAGCACGAGCGTGCCCGCGATCCCCTCGGCCTCCATGACCTCCTTGAGCGCGAGCGCCGCCACCACGTTCACGGCCTGTCCGGAGTTGTGCCCCTCGCCGTGGCCGGGGGCGCCCGGAATCAGCGGATCGTGGTAGGCCACGCCGGGCTTCTGGTTGGCCTTGGGGATGCCGTCGATGTCGGACCCGAAGGAGATGACCGGCCTGCCGCTTCCCCAGCGGGCGAACCAGGCGGTCGGAATGCCGGCGGGCGCGCGTTCGATGGTGAAGCCGTTCTCTTCCAGGATCCCCGTGACGTATGCCGAGGTCTCGATCTCCTGCTGCCCCAGTTCGGAGAACGAGAAGATCTTGTCGACCATGACCTGGGCAAGCTTGGCGCGCTCCAGGACGCCCTCTTCCACGCGGGCTGTGAGAGGCTCGAGGTCGTCGTCGGAGAGGCCCTGCGCGGCCGAGACGACCGGCGTGATGAGGAGGGCGACCAGCATCGCTGGGAACATTCGTTTCGTCATTGACGCACCAGGATCCGGGGATTGGGGGAAGGAAAACCATGAGAAGATAAGGGCCGTCCGCCCCGTCCGGAAAGATGGAGGATGGTTCGAGGCGGGGCTCGGCCGGCTCGATCAAGGATCGGTTCCCGGTCCCGGGGCCGGCTTGCCGGCGGGAGGCCGGTCAGCCGATGACCCGGGGGCCGTGGCAGGTCCCTATCCCGCAAACAGCTCCCGGAGACGGATGCTCGTCCGGAACCGGCGTTCAATGATGCCCAGCCATCCTTCGGGTCGGGCGTCGAAGAGGTTGTCGACGCCGGCGAGCAGCTCGAGGTGGTCCGCGACGGGCAGCGCCGCCTGCAGGTCCACCGCCGTGAATCGCTCCTGGGTGCCCAGGATGATCGTGGTGCCGTCCGGCTGGGTCAGGATGATGGGTGCGCTCCCGGTGAAGTGGGCGGTCGCATCCAGGCGCAGTCCCGACAGCTCCTCGGCGGTCCAGGTGGCACGGCCTCGCGCGGAGTGCGTGGCGCGCCGGTCGAGCCGCCTGCCGGACCCCGCGTGCGCGTCCAGGTACGCATAGCCGACGGAGAACTCGCCGTCCCCCAGCAGCGCGTGCACCGTGAGCTCGACGCCCTGGGTGACCGCATCCGCCAGGTTGCGCGGGGAATAGACGAGCAGGCCGCTGGGCGCGTTGCCGATGAAGCCGAGCTCCACAAGGTTCTCGATGCGGTTGGAATAGACTTCGGCGTCCAGGCGCAGGTTCTCTCCCGGGCGCCACTCCGCGCCCCCGGACACGCTCCACGAGCGCTCGGGCTCCAGGTCCGGATGGCCCTGGACGGTGACCCCCGCGGCCAGGTTGACGTACCGCCAGCCGAGTTCCTTGAACGACGGAGCCCGGAATCCCTGGGCGACGGCGGTCCGCAGGCGGAGGTTGTCGCCGACTGAGCGGGTCAGCCCGAGGGAGGGCGCCAGGTTCGATCCCCAGCGGCTGTTGCGGGTGAGGCGCGCCCCGCCGCTCACGACCGTGGTTCCCAGCCGCCACGCGTCCTGCACGAAGAAGGCCACCTGATCGTCCGCCGCGCGCTCCTCGATCAGCTTGTCCGGCGACTCGATGGAGCGCACCGCGCCCTCGATGCCGACGTCGAAGTCGTGGTCGCCGCGGGTGCCGGAGTAGCCCGCGGCAGCTTTGGCCAGCTTCTCCCACTGGGCGTTGGAGCGGTCTCCCGCGATGGGCGCCTCGCCGCGGGCGCTCCGGTAGAGATGTTCGTAGTCCTGGGCGAAGACGCTCGCGCTCCATTCGCCGGGGCCGGCTCTCCACTGCGTTTCGAGCCAGCCCGAGAGGCCGCGGTTGTCGTTGAAGCCCGAGAACCCGCCGCCCACCGGCCATCGCTGTCGCTCGCGCAGGAAGGTGAGCCCGGCGCGCATCTCCCAGTCGTCGGTCAGGGCGAAGCGAAAGCGGGAGCGCCCGTCCCACACGCGCGCGGAGGCGTCCTGGCCACCGCTGACGAGTCCCGGAACCTGGTTCTCCTGGCGCCAGCCCCCGGTGATGCTGTACTGGAGGCGGCCCCCTCCGCTCGCGGTCGCCTCCGCCTCCTGCCGGCCCGCCCCTCCCGAGAGCGCGCGTGCGTCCAGCCGGAAGCCGGAGGCCGGCAGCCGGGTGATGACGTTGACCACGCCTCCGAGGGCGTCCGAGCCGTAGAGCGAGGAGAGGGGCCCCTTGACGATCTCGACCCGGTCGCTGCCGGCGAGGGACATGCGGCTCAGGTCGCGGTTCTCGATGAGTGTTCCGGTGACCGGCTGCCCGTCCAGAAGAACCAGCACGCGCGCGCCGCCGATGCCGCGGATCAGGAGGTTCGACCCGGTCGGCGCATTCCCGGTCACCTGCACGCCGGGCAGTTCCTCGAGCAGCCGATCCGCGGACGCCGCGCCGGCCGCCTCGATCTCCGCCGCCTCGATGCTCTCCACCGGCAGGGCGATCTCCGACCGGCGCCGCGCGCGCACGCTGGCCGTGACCACCACTTCGTCGAGCGCCAGGGGATCTCGCGCCAGCCCCAGGCGCCAGTCCGCCGCGGCGGCCTCCTCCCAGGTCACGACGCGGGCGACATATCCGAGGGCCGTCACCTCGATCGTGCCTCCCGGTCCCCAGGGGCCGGGCAGCTCGAATTCGCCGCGCGAATCGGAGAAAACGAGGTGGCCGGACGTGACTTCGCCCCGGGAAGGGACGGGTTCTCCGGGCGGCATCCAGGTCACGCCGGCCTCGGCGACGGCCGAGCCCGACGCCTGGTCTCGCACGCTTCCCGCCCGGCGGGCGGCGGGCTCATCCTGCTGCAGTGCGCAGAGGCCCGAAGCCGACAGGGCGGCCGTGACTCCGAGAGCCGTCAGGAGCCTCGCGCGGACGGCCCGTCTCATCGGAGCCGCTGGAACCTCACGGACGGAACCCCCGACGCTCCGGTGGCGCTGTAATAGTCGTGGACCTGCACCTTGTAGACATCCTGGTCCACCATCACCAGGAAGACGTTGTACGTCGGCCAGAGACGATTGTTGTTCTGGATGCCGTACCAGAAGATCCCGCCGGCGTCGGTGACGCTGGCCGGAAAGGCGCCCGCGATTACGGCCAGGAAGTCCGCGTACTCGGGGGCGTCGTCGGCGCGCGTTTGCGTGGTGAAGTCCTGCGCGGCGTCGAGCGGGAAGGTTCCGGCCCCGCAATCGCCGTTCACCAGCACGCCGAACTCCGGCGAGACGCCGATATCCCAGTCGCAGCTCCCGGGCTGCGGCCGTTCGGCTCCCGCGAAGCCGAGATACGCCGGACCTCGTGTGAGATCGGCGCTTGCGATACCCGCCGTCCCCAGGGTGCCGTCGGGATCCTGGTGCCGGTATTCGATGTTGAGTCCCAGCGGCCGCTGTCCCTCCATCCGCAACTCCACGACTCGGAACAGCGCGTGCCCCCGTCCCGAGCTCTCCCGCACCTTCCAGGCCACGCGCGGGTCGGCCACCACCGTCCCCGCCTGCGGGTCGAAGCGGAACCACGAGGAGCCGGGATCGGGCGCCAGGCCATCTTCGACGAAGGCGGAGGACGCCGGGATGTCAGCTTCCGTAACCGCCTGGAACACGGCCAGCCCATCGTCGGGCGTCAACGCCGCAATCCGGTCTCCCGCCGCGCCCGCGTTGTTCGCCAGATTGTAGCCCGACACCGCCCCCGGGCCGGAGATGCCGCTGTTCAGGCGGACGGAAAAGCGACGGAATGCGATGTGCCAGTCCGTGGAGGTAGCGGGGTCCGCGAGGGTCACCGGCGCGCCGTCCCTGAGGTTCAGGTAGATGAAGTCCAGGGGCGAGGAAGCGTCGAACGTGATCTCGCCCTCCTCGAAGACCTCTTCGTCGGGCGCCGCGACCTCGGATTCGCACGCGGCAAGGGCGCCGAGAAGCACTGCGAGAGGTGGAAAAAGCGGGATGAACTGTCCGCTGAGCGGATCGCGGGGTTGCCTGACGAGGCGACGGAATCTATCGAGCACTTTGCTGACCTTGGGTGGGTTCGGAGGGTGAAACGGGCGGCGTCCGGGCTCGTAGCCGGCGAGACACGCCAGGGCCGGGCGCGAATCCCGGATCGGCCCGGAAAGACGGCGTGGGTCAGTCGGCGCCGGCCTCCCGGCGCTCGAAGGCGGCGTCGAAGGCCGCGCTCGAAGGCGGGAAGTCCAGGGACCGCACGAACGCGCAGGCTTCCTCCGCGCCGTGTTCGCGTTCCATTCCCATGTCCTCCCACTCGATCGAGAGTGGTCCCTCGTAACCGATCCCGTTGAGCGCGCGCGTCACGTCCTCGAACGGAACCTTGCCTCGGCCCGGTGACCGGAAGTCCCAGGCGCGATCCCGATGGCCGAAGGGCAGATGTCCCCCAAGGACCCCCGAGGGCATCGGACGATCCGCCCACCACACGTCCTTCATGTGGACGTGGTAGATGCGGTTGGCGAAGCGGTGGATGAACTCCACCACGTCGATGCCCTGGTAGGCGAGGTGGCTCGGGTCGTAGTTGAACCCGAAGGCTTCGCGCTTGCCGATGGCTTCCAGCGCGCGCCCGGCGCTCGCGATGTCGAAGGCGATCTCGGTCGGGTGCACCTCCAGCGCGAAGCGGATGCCTGCTGCATCGAAGACGTCCAGGATCGGATGCCATCGTGCCGCAAAGTCGGCGAAGCCCGCATCGATGGTTGCCTCGGAGACGGGCGGAAACGGATACAGCAGGTGCCAAATGGAGCTGCCGGTGAAGCCGTTCACGACCTCGACACCCAGGTTGGCGGCGGCCCGCGCGGTGATCTTCATTTCCTCGGCGGCGCGGGCGCGGACGCCTTCCGGGTCCCCGTCGCCCCACACATGCGGGGGGAGGATGGCGCGGTGGCGCTCGTCGATGGGGTCGCAAACCGCCTGGCCCACCAGGTGGTTGCTGACGGCCCACACCCCGAGGCCATGGCTCTCCAGCAGCTTGCGGCGGGCGGTGCAGTAGCCGGGGTCGCCCGCGGCGCGCACCACGTCGAAGTGGTCGCCCCAGCAGGCCAGTTCGAGGCCGTCGTAGCCCCAGGCGCTCGCCTTGGCGGCCAGCTCGGCCAGCGGCATGTCGGCCCACTGGCCGGTGAAGAGGGTGACGGGGCGGGTCATGCGCGGGCCACTCCCCTCGCCAAGGCTGCTCGGGCGGTCCGGTTCGCCATTGATTCTCCGCTGGCCGATCTTGATGCTCAGGAGGGTCGCGGGTCCCGAGCGATGCCCGCGTCCGTCTGGTCCAGGGCTTCCGCCCCGAACCGTTCGATGGCTTCGAGCGTCTCCCGCACGTCAGCCCAGGTGGTGGTGTGGTTGGCGATGCACATCCGGAGCGAAAACGTGCCCTTGAGGTTCGTGGAAGATATGAAGGCCCGGTCGTCCCAGAAGAGGCGGGCGAGCACTTCCCGATTGATCCTGTCCACGAGAGTCGCGTCAAGGCCGGCGTCCGGAGTGTTCACCCGGAAGCACACGATGCCCAGCGAAGCCGGGTTGAGGATCTCCAGGAGCGGACTCCTGCGGATGTAGCGCTCGGCCCGGCTGGCCAGTTCCATTCCCAGTGAGACGGCGCGCCGGAACGCGGACATGCCGTAGGTCTGGACCGAAATCCAGATCTTCAAAGCCCGGAACGACCGGCTGTGTTGCAGTCCACGGTCCGAAAAGTTGGGATGGTTCGCGCCCCAGATCGTGTCCTGCAGCATGTCGTGCGGCACCGCGAATGCGTCTTCGAGCGTAGCCGCGTCCTTTACCAGGAGGCAGCCTGCCTCGTAGGGCTGGAAGAGCCACTTGTGGGCGTCCAGCCCGATCGAGTCGGCCCGCTCCATTCCTCGCAACAGACTTCCGCCTTTCTCGGTAAGGACCGCGAAGCCGCCGTACGCCGCGTCAACGTGGAGCCAGATGCCTTCGTCTTCACAGTAGTCGGCCATCTCCGCCAGCGGGTCGATTGCGCCCGTGCTGCCGGCGCCGGCGTTGGCGCACACCGCGATGGGATTGAGCCCCGCCGCTCGGTCTTCGGCCACTGCGCGCGCGAGCGCTGCCAGATCCAGACGGAAACGCCCATCGCTCGCGACCCTGCGGATATGCTCCGGCCGGACCCCGATGATCCTCGCTGCCCGAACCTGCGCGCTGTGGCTCTGGTCGCTCATGTAGACGGTGGCCCGCTCGGGGTTGTCCGCTCTCTCCCGTGCCGCGACGAACGCGTCGAGAGCGGCTGCCGAGCCACCGCTGGTCATGAGCCCGCCGGCGGTCTTCGGATACCCCAGCCAGCCCCGGATCCAGTCGATGACCACGAGCTCGAGCTGGCTGGGGCCGCTCGCGACCAGCCAGGTGATCGTGTTCGCGTTGTACCCTGCGGCGAGGAAATCGGCGACCACGCCCGCCCAGGTGGGCGCCGACGGCACGAACCCGAAGCACCGGGGATGATCCAGGCGCAGCGTATAGGGCAGGATGGACTCTGCAACCGTGTCGAGCACTTCCCCGGCGGGGCGGCCGTCCTCGGGCGGGTCCCGCATCAGCTCCTTCTCGAGTCCCTGCTTGAACTCGCCATCCCATGCTCCCTGTGAAGGCAGATTCCCGATCCGCTCCACCAGAAGCTCCGCCGCCCGATTTGCCAGTTCAAGCATCTCGGCCGGCGCCATCTGAAGGTCGTCGCACGCCTCGCGGGCACCGCGTTCACCGGTGGAGGATGGCAAGGTCGATGAGACTCCCGGTCGGGGTGACGGGCTCCCGTTCGGTTGCGTGCGAGATCGGCTCACGGCGGGTCGTAGCGCGCGCCGATCCACGCGCCCTCTCGGTCGCTCCGAATCGCAGCGTCGATGAAGTGGATGCCGCGCGCGCCGTCGCGAACGGTGGGGAAGTCGGGCTGCGGGGTCCCCTCGCTGTCGTCCGGCGGACCGTTCGCCGGTCGTGCATCACCACTCCACCCACGCTCATTGTCACGCGTCCGCACCGCCCGCGCCACTTCCCGGTAGAGGTTGCCGAACGCCTCGACGAAGCCCTCAGGGTGGCCGCCCGGGAGGCGGGTGGCGGCCGCCGCGGGGGCTGAGCGGGCGCCGGCGGCACGGTACACCACCTCTTGGGACCCGTCGGCGCGCAGCAGGCGCAGCCGGTTGGGCTGCTCCTGGTTCCAGTCGATGCCGCCTTCGCTTCCGTAGACGCGCAGCCGCAGGTGGTTGCGCTCCCCGGTGGCGATCTGGGAGGCCATCAGCACGCCCCGGACGCCGCCGTCGAGTTCCAGCAGCACCACCGCGTCGTCGTGGGCGGCGCGTCCCGCCACCACCGTTCCCAGGTCCGCAAACAGGCGCCGCACCTCCAGGCCGGTCACGTAGCGGAGCAGGTGGTGTGCGTGGGATCCGATGTCCCCCAGCACGGCGGACGGTCCGCCGCGCGCGGGATCGGCCCTCCACGCTGCCTGCTTCTGTCCCTCCACCTCCAGCAGCTCCGCAAGCCATCCCTGGGAGTACTCCACCACGACCTTCCGCACCTGGCCGATGGCGCCGCCCCGCACTCGCGCGCGCGCTTCCTTCACCAGCGGGTAGCCGGAATAGTTGTAGGTCACCGCGAAGACGAGGCCCGTCCCCGCAGCCAGGCGGCACAGGTCGTCGGCTTCCTCCACCGTCACCGCGAGCGGCTTGTCGCAGATGACGTGGATGCCCTCTTCCAGGAAGGCGCGCGCCACCGGATGGTGCAGGTGATTCGGGGTGACGATCGCCACCGCGTGGATGCGCTCGTCCTCCGGGAGAGCGGCCTCCGCTTCCGCCATCTCGCGCCAGGACCCGGACACGCGATCCGCTGTCAGCCCCAGTTGGGCGCCGGTTTCTCGCGACTTCGCCGCATCTGCCGAGAAAGCGCCCGCGCACAGTCGCCACTCGCCGTCGAGGGCGGCCGCCATGCGGTGCACCGGACCGATGAAGGCGCCGGGTCCGCCTCCGACCATGCCGTAGCGGAGGGTCAAGGCCGCCTCACCCCGCCTCCGCGATGCGCCGCGCACGGTATCCGCCCTGTCTTCGGGCGCGCGTCTGCATCACCCCGAAAATCACGACCAGGACGCCGCAGAGCGGCACCAGATAGCGGAAGGAGATGCGTCCCCCGAAGTTGTCCGCCGGCCCCAGGATCGCCTGCGCATCTCCGGTGAGCCCCGCGCCTGCCCCCGAGTCGATGATCTGCCGGAGCGCGTTGGCGGTGGCGGGGGAGGGCAGGGCCCCGGCCGATTCGTATTCGCCCACAACATCGGCCGCCGCTGCCCGGGCCGCGCTCGCGTCCGGTCCCGGCACGGCCGCCAGCTCGCCGTCGGCGCGTTCGAAGAGCGCCACCACCTCCACCACCGGCAGCTGGTCGTGGGCGTACACGTCGGCGACGCGGCCCATCTGCGGCGCGGTCACCAGCCCGGTGGTCGCCATCCCCACCGCCCCCATCAGCCCCAGGCCCAGCGCGCCGCTCTTCGGCACGCGCTCGGAGACCACGCCCAGCATGGTGGGCCAGATGTAGCAGATGCCCACCGCGTATACGGTCGCGGTGAGGAAGACGGCCGCCGCCCCGGAGGCGTAGCTGAAGGCGAGCAATCCGACCCCGGTCATGGCCGCGGAGATCAGCAGCACTCCGGGGGGCGAGAGCCGGTGCACGACGGCTCCGGCGCGGTGGCGAAGCACCGCCATGAGGCCGTTGATCCACACCAGCACCAGAATTCCCGGGATGCCGCCCGCCTCCAGCACCGCCGGCACCCAGCGGGTGGGCCCGATCTCGATGGACGCGGTCATCGTCATGGCCAACAGCATGAGCAGCATGAACGGCGTTGTGAGCGCGGCGCGGAACGTCTCGCCGACCGAAACGCCCGCCTGCACCCCCTCCGTGGGCGGGAACTTCTCCCGCAGCAGCATGTGGCCGTAGATCAGCGTCGGGACGGCGATCAGCGCGATCTTCACGCGCCACTCCCCGAGTGCCTCCAGCCCCGCGCTCGCGGCCGCCAGCTGGTCGAGCCCGTACGCCGCCAGTCCGCCAAGCACGATGCCGCCGGGGAACCAGACGTGGAAGTTGTTGAGCTTGACGGTCTTGTTGCCCGGATATAGCGCCGCCACCAGCGGGTTGCAGGCGGCTTCCACCAGCCCGTTCCCCATGGAGATGATCAGCGCCCCGGCGAACAGGTAGGTGAAGCTCGCCCCGAGCATCAGCGTGATCGTGCCGATCAGGTGCGCCGCGAACGCGGTGCGCAGCAGGGTGCGGAAGCCCAGCGTGTCGGCCAGCGGCGCGAAGACCACCTGCGAGAGCGCGAATCCCCACAGGGCCGCGCCTCCGATCCAGCCCACCTGTTCGTTGGTGAGCACGAACTCGTTCTTGAGGTCGAGCATGACGGCGCCCACGGTCGCAAACGCAACCGAGGTGGCGATGAGCGCGACGCAGCTGCCCCGGAAGAGGCGCTCGGCGTTGGCCGGCGGGCCGGCGTCTGATGGAGCCATGGCGTGGTCCTCGGTGGAAGAGCCGTTCAACCCAGCCCGATGTGGCGCAGGACTTCCGGCGGCGGCGGATCCCAGCGGGCGAGCGGCGTATTGCCGACGTACTGAAGATCGTCCATGCCCTCGGCCGTGGTCCAGAAGGCGGTGAGGGTCAGGTAGCGCACCCGGTCGAAGAAGATGGATGGAGCCTCGAACGGCCCTCCCTCCGCCCGCTCCGGGTCACAGATGTCGTCGCAGATGGCGTGTCGCTGCGCGGTCGTGAGGTCGCGGAAGCGCCTTCTGGATGAGGGCGCGTCTCCACCGAAACGGGTATGCGCCTCGCGGTCGAGCCACACCAGGCCGCCGCGGATCAGTACGCCGCCTTCCTGAAGGGCCTCGTAGGGGGCGCTCACCCACTCGTCGATGAAGTCGTGCGCGCCCATCTCGCTGGCGGAGGGAGAGCGGTCGTCGGCGGGCAGGATCACGTCGCAGAGTACGGCCAGTGATTCCAGCTCGTCGGCCTCCAGCGTCCGCTCCCAGGGCACGACGGGCGAGAGGAGGTCCGGATCCCAGAGGTCGCCGCGTGCGTGAGGGTTGGTGACTTGGCCGGGGGTGGTGCCGGGCGGGATGCCGGAAGCTCCGACGGCTGCGTTTCCGGCGCCATTTTCGTCACCGGGTCCGGGACTGCACGATGCAAGACCGGGCGCGGCGGCGGCCAGCGCCATCACCTTCAGCGCTTGGCGTCGGTCCATGCCGGCGTTGTTCGCCGCGGGGCGTCCGCTCCCGTCCCGTGTCCGCGGGGCCGGCGACGACGAAGCAGGCGCGTCCGGCAACGTCCCCGAACTCGGTTCTGCCATCGGCAGTGCCAGCGAACCCCCATCCGACTTTGGCAGCGCATCCCTGCGCCTTTCCTCCGTCGCGCTTCGCTCGTCGCTCATCACAGGCTCCGGGTGCGCAGCTGTTCCACGATGTAGTCCGATGCGCGCCACGCCAGCGCCAGGATCGACAGGGTCGGGTTCTTGTCCGCGTTCGACACGAAAGGCCCCCCGTCAGTCACGAACAGGTTGTCGACCTCCCACGACTGGCAGAAATGATTGAGCACGGAAGTACCCGGGTCGTCCCCCATCATCACGCCGCCCACTTCGTGGATGATCACGCCGGGAGCGGCGATCGCGCGCGCTCCATCGTCATGCACGTCGCTGGTGACCCGGCCGCCCATCGCCTGGATGATGTCCGCGAAGGTGTGCTGCATGTGGCGGGCCTGGTTCAGCTCGTGGGAGGACCACTTCCAGTTGAACCTGAGGGTCGGGATCCCCCAGCGGTCCACCCCCTCGGGATCGATCTCGCAGTAGGAATCCTCGTTGGGGATCATCTCGCCGCGGCCGTCGAACCAGAGGAACGAGCCGTAGTAGCGGCGGCACTCATCCTTCAGCCGCTGCCCGTAGCTGCCCCCGGTGAGCTCGGCGAGCCCGCCCATGAAGCCGAATCCGGGCATGCGCCGGCCGCCGCCGAACTCGATGTGGTATCCGCGCGCGAAGTCGAGCTGGCCGCGCGCCTGCTCCTGGTACAGCCACCAGGGCATGTACAGGTGCATCGCCGAGGCGCCGTCCGCGTTGTGCGGGGGCATGTTCTCCAGAGCGGGGATCTGGCCGCCGACGCCGGCGCCCACTGTGTCCATGACGTACTTGCCGACCAGCCCGCTCCCGTTGCCGAGTCCGTCGGGATGGAGGGAGCTCTTCGAGTTGAGGAGGATGCGCGCCGACTCGCAGGCGCTGGCCGCGAGCACCACCACGCGGGCGCCGGCATGTTCGTCCAGGCGGGTGTTCCTGTCGATGTAGTGCACCCCGGTGGCCCGTCCGCGCGCGTCGATGGTCACCTCGCGCACCATGGCGTCGGTGATGATGTCCAGGTTGCCGGTGGCCAGGGCGGGGGGCAGGAGCACGGTCGGGGTCTGGAAGTTGGCCTTGATGGAGCAGCCGCGGCCGCAGGGGGTGGCGTAGAAGCACGCCGCGCGCGCCGCCATGGACTCCTCGGTGACCCGCTGCGCGAGGGCGTTGCCCGGCCACAGGGTGCGCGCGATGCGGGCGGCGTCGAGGCGCTGCGTGAGGATTGCGAGGTGCGCCGGTATGACGGGGATGTCCAGGTCGCGGCAGTGGTGTTGGGTCAGCAACTCCTCGGCGCGCGGAGCGGGGGGCGGGAGGAGCACGTCCGGAGAGGAGTTGGGCGTGTTCTCCAGCCCCTCGTTCGAGCCGTAGACGCCGATCAGGGCCTCGGTCTTGTCGTAGTAGGGCGCGAGATCGTCGTAGGAGAGGGGCCAGTCGAAGCCCAGTCCGTCCCGGGAGTACGGCTTGAAGTCGTACTCGCCCATGCGCAGGGAGATGCGGCCCCAGTGGTTGGTGCGCCCGCCCAGCATGCGCGCCCGCCACCAGCGGAAGTTGGTGTCCTCCGTGCTGGAGTAGGGCTCGCCCGGCACCTCCCAGCCCCCGTCGACGGTCGCGTCGTAGAAGCCGAAGGGCTTGTGGCGGGTGCCGCCCCCGCGCAGAGGGGCATCGCGCGGGAGGTTGAACATGGGCGTCTCGGCGACCGGGTCGTAGTGTCGACCGGCCTCGAGCATCAGCACCCGGAGCCCCGAGCAGGCGAGCACGTAGGCGGTCATGCCGCCCCCCGCCCCCGAGCCCACCACGATAGCGTCGTAGGTTTCCTGGGCGTGAACCCTCACGTTACGTCAGGGTTGTGGGTCTGGGCGGCCGAGTGCGTGTGGCCGGGCCGGGCGGCGGACGGCGGGAGCGGGTCGCTGCCCGTGCCTGCGGACACCACGGCCGCGAGCGCCTGGTAGCTGGCGCGCACGCTCTCGATCGCGTCGCCGGGCTGGTCGTGCTCGACGTACTGGTGGAGCAGCCCCTGCTCGCCGGCGCGCGCGAGTACCGTCCGGAAGTCGATGACCCCCGCGCCCACGTCGACCATGTCGCCGGTGGCCGTGCGATCCTTGACGTGGACGCTGGTCACCCGGCCGGCGCGCGCGTCCAGTTCGGCCATGGGGTCGGCGCCGCCGTGCACCGTCCAGAAGATGTCCATCTGCCAGTCGACCAGCTCCAGATCGGTGCGGTCGAGCAAAAGGTCCATGGGGCGCACCCCGTCCGCGCCCGGGCGCATCTCCCAGTCGTGGTTGTGATAGCCGAAGCGGAGGCCGGCGGCGCGGGCGGCCTCACCCGCCCGGTTGAAGTCGTCCGCGATCCGTCGCAGCGCCTCCCCGTCGCGCTCGGCGACCGGGATGGACGGGACCACCACCAGGGTCTGGCCGAGCGCGACGGCGGCCTCAAGGGTCGCCTCCCAGCTTCCCCGCACCTCCTCCAGGGACTGGTGGCTCGAGGTGGCGGACAGCCCGGCCGCGTCCAGCATGGCCTTCATCTCCCGCGCAGACATGCCGTACAAGCCTGCCAGCTCGACCTCCTCGTAGCCGATGCCTGCGATCGCCGCGAGCGTTCCCGCCGGATCGGTCGTCATAACCGAGCGCACCGTGTAGAGCTGCACCCCGATCGCCTCGGGCGCCCGCGGCCGACGACCACCGGCCATCCCGGCACGCCCTTCCCCCACCGGAATCCCACCCGCGTCGCCGGCCATCCCGGCACGCCTCGCCGTCCCGAAAGGCCATCCGTCCG
This sequence comes from Longimicrobiales bacterium, assembly GCA_965208255.1. Taxonomy (GTDB): domain Bacteria; phylum Gemmatimonadota; class Gemmatimonadetes; order Longimicrobiales; family Gaopeijiaceae; genus BD2-11. The sequence goes on along the minus strand of OZ242324.1, from coordinate 2,803,991 downwards.
CCCCTCCCAGCCGCCCCAGCCCCGGCAGCCCACCCACCACCACGGCCGCTCCCGGTAGCGCCCCCAGAAAGCTCCTCCGATCGATGCAGCTGCCGGCCGGGCCCAAGGGCCGACCCGTCGACGAATGCCGGGCGCGTCCACGGGCCGAACCGCCCGGGCGCGCCGGCTGCTGGCCGGGAAGACGCCCCGCGCCGGCCATGCGTCCCTCGCCCGCCCCGCTCACGAGACCCCCCTCGGCATCGTCAGCAGCGCGGCGTACAGATCGATCGCGTACCACAGGTTGGCGATGCGCAGGTTCTCGTCGGGCGCGTGCTGGTTGTTGTCATGGTTGGCGATAGGCACGTTGATCGCCGGCTTGCCCGCGACATCCGTGAACAGGTAGAGCGGCAGCGTCCCGCCCATCCCCGGAGCCAGCACCAGCGATCCGGGCCCGAAGGCGCGGTCGGCCGCCGCCGAGGCCGCCGCGATGATCTCCTGCACGAACGGATTGGCCATCTCCGTGCGCGCCGCCCGCGACCCGGTGCCCCCCGTCACCTTGGCGATGCGCGGGTAGCGCAGGCGCGTCTCCATGTCCGGATCCTCCGACACCACGTGGAAGCCCTGGCGCTCGATGTGGTCCACGATCAGCTGGCGCAAGTGGGCGCCATCGTTGCCCTTCACCAGCCGGATGCCCAGCGCCGCCACCGCCGTGTTGGGAATGATGTTTCGCGCCAGCGCCCCGGTGTTGCCGCTGGTGATGCCGCGCACGTTCAGCGCCGGCACCAGCAGCCGCTCGGGCAGCGTCTCAGGCTCCCCCTCCGTCCAGGCCAGCCCCAGCTCCCGCTTCAGGTCGGCCTCGATGTCGGGCATGTTCTCGAGCGCGGCCCGCTCTTCCGGCCCGATGGGGTCGGTGGTGTCGTACCAGCCCTCCACCAGCACGTGGCCGTCCTCGTCCTTCATCGAAGCGAGCAGGCGCGCCAGGATGTTGCCGGTGTCGGGGGTCCAGTTGCCGTAGTGCCCGGAGTGCAGGTTGCGGGTGGCGCCGTAGACCGTGACCTCCATCCCCATCGAGCCGCGCACCCCGAAGGTCAACTGGGGCCGTCCGCTCTGGTGCGCCGGGCCATCGAAGAAGAGCCAGATGTCGACCTCGTCGATCTCGTCGCGCATCTCCATGTACCGGCCCAGATTGCGCGAGCCCGCCTCCTCCTCTCCATCGAAGAGGAAGACGAGGTTGGACGTGGGCGAGATGCCCGCCTCGCGGAAGGCGTGCAGGACGGGGAGCACCGCCGCGATGGGCCCCTTGTCGTCCCCCGCCGAGCGCGCGTAGATGCGCCACTCCGGGTCCACCGCCTCTCCGGGAGCGGGGAAGGGGATGGGCTCGCCGCCGGCCTCCATCGATGCCGTGTAGAGCGTCGGCTCGAAGGGCGGATGGGTCCAGTTCGACGGGTCGACGGGCTGGCCGTCATAGTGAACGTAGATGCCGAGGGTCCGGGTCGCGCCGGGGACCATCAGCTCGCCGTAGACCGCGGGCGCCACCCCGTCGATGGAGAGCAGCTCGGACTCGGCGCCCGCCTCCCGCAGGCGGTCGCGGATGTAGGTGGCCGCGCGGGTCACGTCCTCGAGGTCGCGGGCGCGGTTCGGGTAGGTCAGCAGCTCGCGGAAGTCGTCGAGCAGCTCGGCCTCGCGGGCTTCCCGCCAGGCCCGGGCCACGTCACTGCCGGACTGTGCCGCGACCGGGGCGGACAGGACCGCGGGCGCGAGCACCATGGCCAGGAACGCGGCTGCCGCAATCCGTGCCGGTCTGCCCCCGCTTCCCGCCTGTCCTCCGCCCCCGGGTTGGGTGCGCCGCCCCCCGGGGCTCCACCGCCATTCGCGGATCCGGCGAACCCTGGCTGTCCGAGCCGGCATTCCTCCCGTCCCCATCATCGAATCTCCCGCAGCTTGATGTTGCGGAACCAGACCCGGTTTCCGTGGTCCTGCAGTCCGATGTGCCCCCGCGCCGCCTGCCCGTAGGCGGGCCACTCGACGAACTTGCTCGCCGCCACCTTCGCCTTCCAGTCGTCGCTGCCCAGCTCGTACTCCACCACCTTCTGGCCGTTGAGCCAGTGCTCGACATGCGTTCCCTGCACCAGGACGCGGACCTGGTTCCACTCCTCCGCCGGACGCACGATGCCTCGCGGCACGCCGTGCAGACCGTAGTTGGCGCCCGCGCTGGTCAGCGGACTGCGCCCGTCGGCATGCCCGGCGTCGTCCAGCACCTGAAGCTCCGGGGCGCTGTGGAAGATCTCCTCCTCCCCCGGCGCCGCGCGGTAGAAGACACCCGAATTCCCGCCGGGCTCGACCTTCCACTCCAGCACCAGCTCGAAATCCTCGAAGATGTCGTCGGTGATGATGGAGCGTCCGCCGCGCACATGCGCGAGCGCCCCGTCTTCCGCGACCCAGCCTCCCGTCATGGGCTCCCCGTCGTAGCGGCGCCAGCCATCGAGCGATCGTCCATCGAAGAGCAGCCGCCACCCCGCCTCCCGTTCGTTGGCGGTGAGCGTGTTGTGCTCCTGCGCGGTGGAGGCCGCCGGCGAGGCGAAGAGCGCGAGGAGGATAGGGGACACGAGGAATAGCCGGGATACAGCCGGGTGCGTCCTCATTTCGTGCTCCTCCCGCAGGGGATCCCTCCACCGGCCATGTGTCGGTCCATCATATGCTCCATCCCTCCCGGTACTCGCGCACCAGGTACTGGTTGGCCTTTTCGTGGTTGGTCACCCGCATGCGGGCGGCGTCGTACTCGATGCGTTCTCCCTGTCCCGCGCGTAGCGCGACCAGCCCCAGCAGCATGGTCTCGGTGAGCGGCGCCGCGTAGGAAAACGGGGAGACCGCCTCGCCGATTCCCTTGCAGGCGTCGGCCCAGTTCATCTCGTGTGTGCCCTCGACGCGCGCGTGGGTGGGCGGGACGGCGTCCGCCTCCTCCTGCAGCTCCTCCGGATAGACCTTCGGGTTGCGCCCGTAGGTCTCGTGCAGCAGCAGCCCGCGCTCGCCCACGAAGAGCACGCCGCCTCCGCGGTCCAGCGGCACGTCGGCCGGGAGCCACGGGTGCCGCCGCGGCATCAGTCCGCCGTCGTACCAGTGCATGTCGACGGGGGGCAGGAGGCCGCGACGGCCGAACTCGAAGTGCACCTTGGTGGCGACCGGATACGAGACCGGGTCCTCCACCGGACCGCCCCAGGGGGTGGAGGTTGCCTCGATCGCGTGCGGCAGCCCGAGGTCGAGCGCCCAGAACGGGTGGTCGATCAGGTGCGCCCCCATGTCGCCCAGCGCCCCCACCCCGAAGTCGACCCAGCCGCGCCAGTGGAAGGGGTGGTACATCGGGTGGTAGGGCACCTCGCGTGTGATCGGCCCCAGGTACAGGTCCCAGTCGACGTGCCCGGGCGCCTTGAAGTCGGCCCAGAGCCCCGACGCGACCGCCTCCTGCGCCGAGCCGGGCCACCACGAGCGGTCAGGGTCGGTCAGGCTGCCGCCGTCGGGCAGGGGGGCCGGGCGCGGCAGCCCCTGCATCCAGATCGGCCGGTTGGTCCACACGTGCACCTCGCGCACCACCCCGATCACGCCGGCCTGCACCCACTCGTTGATGAGGCGAGCCTCGTCGTTGGAGTGGCCCTGGTTGCCCATCTGCGTGACCACCCCGGTCGACTCCGCCAGCCGGCCGAGTTCGCGCGCTTCGTGCACCGACCAGGTCAGGGGCTTCTGCACGTACACGTGCTTGCCCGCCCGCATGGCCGCCCCCGCGATGACTGCGTGGGTGTGGTCGGGCGTCGCGACGAGCACCGCGTCGACTTCGTCGTCCTCCTCCAGCATGACCCTGAAGTCGGAGTACTTGCGCGCCGCCGCGTACTGCTCCCTCCAGCGCACTCCCGGCTCGCGCGGGTTTCCGTCGCGGTCGACCGAGCGCTCCTCGACCTTGCTCTCCACCAGCCGGTGATCGACGTCGCACACCGCGACGATGCGCTCGCTCCCGAGCTCCTGCGCGTTCTCGGCTCCCATGCCGCCGGCGCCCACGATGGCGATCGCCAGGGTGTCGCTGGGCGCCTGGTACCCGGGGCCTCCCAGCACATGGCGCGGAACCACGGTCGCGCCCATCGCCAGAGCGGCGCTTCCGGAGACGAATTTCCTGCGTGTGATCCTGGTCATCGGGCTGGCTGCCGTCCGTCGAGTGTCGAGGTGTCGGAGTCGAAACGCATCGCTCCGGCAACATCGCTGACCGACTGTCGATTCGCCAACCCGGACACCGCGCCCCCGCTTCCATCTCTCCCGCCCGAGCCACTCCGCGGCCGCCCCGGCTCACCCTGGAATCCCCCCTCCGGCGGCGAACCGCGCTTGCCAATCCGTCGCGCCGTCCCGAGGATTCGCGGCAACACCCACAGGAGCCGACGCATGAGCAGCCATCCATCCGCAGACGACTACCGGCGCATCGCCCGCGAGATCTCAAGCGATGCCAGCCCGGTCGGGATCGATGCCAGGAAGACCCACGTGATGATCCTCTACAAGCTGGAGGAGATCGAGCGGCGTCTCGCTGCGCTCGAGGCGCGCGCAAAGTGAGCTCCCCGCGCAAGGCCTTCACCCTGCCCGAGGCCAACGCCCTCCTGCCCGCGCTCGAGAGCGTCCTCGACGACATCGCCCGTTCGCGCGACGAACTGGAACGCCACGCCGAGCAACTCAAGATCCTCGACGCCCTCTGGGGACGTCTGGTGATGGCCCCGACCAACCCCGATCACGCCGAGTTCCTCAAGCATCGCGAGGGAGCGGGACGCGCGGGCTCCCGAATACAGCGCTCCATCGAGCAAGAGATCCTGGGGAGGGGCATCCGGTTCCCGGCGGGAGGCATCGAGCACGGTCTCCTCGATTTTCCGACCACGTTCGAGGGCCGCTGGGTGTACCTGTGCTGGCGCCGCGGGGAGCCGCGCATCTCGCAGTGGCACGAGGTGGATGCCGGGTTCGCCGGGCGCCGTCCGATCAGCGGCCAGGAAGCCGCGCGCATGGGCATCGAGGACGATCCCGGCGACGTCGATGACTCGATACTGGATTTCTGAGGCCCCGCTCCTGCGAGCCTTGCGCCGCGTTCCCCATTCGCCACCACGCGGACCCCGGGACTCCCCATGGATCTAGTGCCGCGCCGGGCCAATCTCGCCAGCATGGTGCGTCTGGCGCTGCCCATCGTGACGGTTCAGGTGGGGATGATGCTGATGGGCGTGGTGGACACGATGATGGTCGGCCGGCTGTCCGCGACCGATCTCGCGGCCGTGGCGCTCGGCAACGTCTACTTCTACACGATCGTGGTCTTCGGCAACGGCATGCTGATGACGCTGGACCCCATCGTCGCGCAGGGGGTGGGGGCGAACGACGCGGAGTCGGTCGCGCGCGGCATCCAGCGCGGCTTTGTCCTCACGCTGGCGCTTGCCGTGATCGCGTCGCTGCTCTTCCTGCCCTCCGGCACGGTGTTCGTATGGCTTCGGCAGCCCGGCGAAGTGGTGCCGGTCGGCGCCGGCTACATCTTCGGCTCCATCCCCGGGATGCTGCCCTTCTATGCCTTCGTGGTGCTGCGCCAGAGTCTGCAGGCCATGGGCCGGGTGGCCCCCATCGTGTGGACCATCGTCGCCGCCAACCTCCTGAACGTGTTCCTCAACTGGGTGCTCATCTTCGGCAACCTGGGCGTTCCGCAGATGGGGGCGGTGGGATCGGCGTGGGGATCGAGCGTGGCGCGCTGGTTCATGGCGGCGCTCCTGCTCGCCCTCTCGTGGCGCGTCCTCAGGCCCTACCTGGTCCGCATCCGGAGGGAGGCATTCGACGTGTTCGCCCTGGGGCGCATGATCCGCCTGGGAACGCCGCTGGGATTCCAGCAGCAGCTCGAGTTCGGCGCCTTCTCGCTCATCGGGGTGATGATGGGCTGGCTGGGCACCGTGACCATGGCCGGCCACCAGGTGGCGCTCAACATGGCGGCGCTCGCCTTCATGGTGCCGCTCGGGATCGGGGGCGCCTCGGCGGTGCTGGTGGGGCGCGCCGTGGGCCGGGCGGACATGGTCGAGGCGCGCCGGGCCGCCGGAGCGGGGACCCTGCTGGGCGGGGGCTTCATGGTTCTGACCGCCTGCGCGTTCCTGGGGGCGCCGGAGCTGCTGGCCCGGGTCTACACCGCGGACGCGGGGGTGCTCGCGGTCGCCGTGGCGCTCCTTCCCATCGCGGGGATCTTCCAGGTCGCGGACGGCCTCCAGGCGGTGGCCGCCGGGGTCCTGCGCGGCGCGGGCGACACCCGCTCGCCCTTCATCTTCAACGCGCTCGGCTTCTGGGTGTTCGGGATCCCGATCAGCGCCGCGCTCGCTTTCGGGGCCGACATGGGCGCGCGCGGCCTCTGGTGGGGGCTGGCCGCGGGGTTGGGGGCGGTCGCCATCCTGCTCTTCATTCGCGTTCGCCGCCTGCTGGCGCGCGGGGTGGGGCGGGTGCAGATCGACGATCCGCGGGTTCCGGCGACGCCCCGCAAGCGCACGCCATGAACCGCCTGCCGCTCTTTCCGCTCGACGTCGTCCTCTTTCCCGGGGAGCTGCTCCCGCTCCACATCTTCGAGCCCCGCTATCGCCGCATGGTGGCGCGCTGCCTCGAAACCGACCGGCACTTCGGGCTCATCTATCACGACTCCGACCGCCTCGGCCCCTTTCTCATGGAGGAGGGGCGGGTAGGGGCGCTGGCCGAGATCGAACGGTACCACGGGCTCAAGGACGGCCGCTCGTTCATCCTGGTGAAGGGCATGGGCCGCTTCGCGATTCACGACGGGCTCGAGTCCGACGAGCCGTATTACGAGGCCGTGGTCACCGAGTACGAGGACGAGCCCGGCCCGCGGCCCCGGCTGACGGCGCGGCGACAGGCCTCCATCGATCTCTTTCGGGCCGCCGTGTCCGCTCTGCAGCGATCATCCGCGGAGTCTTCGAAGTTCGATCCGGAGGGCGAGCTGTCGTTTCAGCTTGCAGCGCATGTGCAGGCGGATCCGGAATGGCGGCAGGATCTCCTGGAGCTGCGCGACGAAGAGGCCCGGCTGGCGCGACTTGACGAGATCTTCGAGCAAGTCATCGCGCGTCACCCCTCGACGCCGGAGGAGTGATGGCTGGCAGAGGACATCCACTGTCGACGCGCCATATCCAGGTCGCGCGCACGGCCCGCTACTATACGCTGGGGGGCCGCGGCGACGGGGTCGATGAAGTCTGGTTCGCGCTTCATGGCTACCGGCAGGCGGCCCGCCGCTTCGCGCGGCGCTTCGAGGTCCTGGACACGCCCGAGCGTATCGTCGTGGTACCCGAGGCGCTCTCGCGCTTCTACGTGGACCGGAGCCCGGGCCGGCACGGGCCGGAGCACCGCGTGGGGGCCAGCTGGATGACGCGCGAGGACCGGGACCACGAAATCGCGGATTATGTGGCCTACCTGGATGCGCTCGCGGGGGAGGTGGCCACCACGGACGCACCCGCAGCCCGCCGCTGGGTCGTGCTCGGGTTCTCCCAGGGAGCGCACACGGCGTCCCGCTGGGTGGTGCTGGGCCGCCCGGCCGCGCAAGAGCTCGTGCTCTGGGGAGCCGGCCTCGCCACCGATTTGCCCCCGGATACCCTTGGGGCAGGCCTCGAGGGTTCGCGGGTCACCTTCGTCCGTGGCGCGGAAGACAGGTTCCGCGACAGGCGGGAGGAGGAAGCCCAGGACGCACTTCTGGAGGAGCTCGGGGTGTCGTTCCGCGTGCTCGTTCATCCGGGTGGGCACGAGATCGCGCCTGCCCCGCTTCTGAACATTGTCAGGGCGGAAATGCGCGCAGAGTGATCCCGGTCTGCGCGAAACCCGGACATCGGTCCGCGGAGACCCGGGCCCGGCCCGGCAGTGGTCCGGCCGGCCGGGACCTCAGCCGTCCGCCAGCTCCACCCCTTTGAGCGGCACGTAGTACTTCCGGTATCGCCCGCCGTCCGAATACCGCTCGCCCTCCGGGTCCTCGACGAGCACCGTGGCGCGCTTTGTGACGCGGTTGACCCGGCCCGCGAGACGCCTGCCGCGGTAGACGAAGGCGACCCGGGAACCGACGCGAATGCCATGCTGCGCGGCGCGCTCCAGCCGCGTGATGAGCTTGTGGGTGTGGTTCCGATGGCGGAACAGGCGGTGGGCGAGCTCCTGAAAGGGACGTGCCCTGCAGTTGCTCTCTCCAGTGCCGAGAAACTCCACCAGGTGGACGATCTCGTGCTCGAAGATCCGCTGCAGCGCCTCCAGGCGGTTCGCGCAGGGAAGGCCGGCGACGCTGACCGGGGGATCGCCCTCCGCGAAGCCGTTCAGGAGAATCTCCGTGGACACGGCGATTTCATAGTCGGCCCTGCCGTCGGCGCTCACGCGGCGGGTGGTCTTGCCGCCCGCGCGCGTCATCCGTGACGACAGGCGAAACACGAGGGCTCCGGGAGCAAGCCGCCGACGCGCGAAGCCCTGGAGGAACCGCCGGTCGTAGGCCCTGAAGAGAAAGGCGAGGTCGTCCGGGTGGATGGAAGCGAAATTGGGCTCGCTGATCCGGGAAGACGCGGCGACCAGCTCGCGGCCGATCTCGCGGGTCCACGCCTTGATCCGCTCGCAGCCGGGATCGGGAAGCTGCTCCCCGAGCTGCTCCCGTTGCCATCCCGGCCCGTCTTTCTGTTTTCGGCCGCTTTTTTCTCGCATCCGTGAGCCGGTTCGCGGGCCTGGTCGGGCCGATCCCGATCAGGAGCACCTTAGGGGTTCTTGGGAGGACCAGGTATTGCGACTTGCAGCATATCATATTACGGTTGGGCCATGAATGCCCTGTCCGTCAAGCTGCCTCACGACTTGCACGCGTCGCTCGCCAGTGAGGCGCGTCGTCGCAACGTAACCCGCTCCGCGCTGGTGCGGGACATCCTCGCCGAGGCTCTGTCTCGGGATGCGGAGGGACGGCTACCCAGTTGCGCCGAGCTTGCCGGCGATCTCGTCGGCACGTTCCGAAGTGGCCGCAGCGATCTGGCGACCAACAAGGAGTTGCTCAGGGAGGCGATGCTCGCGGATGCAGCCAGCGGTCATCGTTGACACCGGGCCCATCGTGGCTCTGCTAGACGCCGATGAGACACATCACCGGTGGGCGCACCAGCAATTCGAGTCACTGGCGCCTCCGCTGCTCACGTCTGAATCGGTGCTATCCGAAGCGTGCTTCCTGCTCCGGCGGGTCGGCGTTGATTCAAGCCTGCCCCTGGCGCTTCTCCGTCGCGGTGTACTGAGGGTGGTGGATGTCCTCGGAACGGCGGACGATGCCAACGCCGTGACCGCCCTCATTCGCCGGTACGCCGATGTGCCGATGTCACTCGCCGACGCTTGCCTTGTGCGCATCCTCGAGCGGACGGAGAACGGTTCCATCATGACACTGGATTCCGACTTCCACGTCTACCGCCAAGGTCGTCGAAGGACCATTCGGGTGCTGTCTCCACAGTCGTGACGGTGCTCCCCGCCACGAACCGCGCTCCCCCGAAGCCAGGACGAATGGATTCGGCTCTGGCTGCCAACCACGCCCGAACGCCTCCCTGCAATCCTGCGTGAGACCTGGGGCGATCGACAGGGCGCGACCCGGCGCCGAACGTTACGTTGACGCGAGCGGCCGAGCAGGCAGGACACCTTGGACAGGAGGCATCCATGCGCGCGCGTCGAACGGACGGCGGGGAAGCGAGCGTTCACCACCTGCGGACGGCGGTCGCCGCACTGCTCGCCATGGGCAGGTTCCGCCGGGCCGTGGTCGGGCCCGTCCTCACCGTGGCGGTGTCCCTTCTTGCCCTCGCATGCGCCGACGCCGGGCTGGGGGACGGCGGGAACGCCGGCGGTGGGGCGGATCCGGGCGATGCCTCGCCGGCGAGCGCCGAGTGGACCTACTACGGCGGCCAGAACTCCTTCAACCGCTACTCGCCGGTCACGCAGATCAACGCTGACAACGTCGCGTCGCTCGAGATCGCATGGAGCCGGCCCGGCATCGACGCGCAACTGCAGGAGGAGTTCCCCGAGCTCGCCTTCAACAACTACCTGCGCGGAACCCCGATTCTCGCAGACGGGACACTATACGCGCCCAACGCGGTGGGTCTCGTGGAAGCCTTCGATCCCGGAACCGGGAAGACCCGCTGGGTCCAGCAGGCCGCCTCGATCGAGGACGCCCGAGGACGCAGCTTCCGCGGAGTCGCGTACTGGAGCGGGGACGGAGCCGAGGACCTGAGCTCCGACAACGGGCATGCCGGCGGACGCATCATCTCGGTACGCGGATCCTGGCTGCACGCCCTCGACGCCGAGACCGGCAAGCCCGTCGCGTCGTTCGGGGACCGCGGCAGCGTCAACCTCGTGCCCGAGGGCCGCGATCGGTTCAACTGGAGCTCGGGCCCGATCGTGGTCGGCGACATCATCGTCATCGCGGGCACGGTCGACGGCGCCGGGGACTCCGGCACGGAATGGCGCGACAGCCAGCCCGAGGACATCCGCGGCTACGACGCCCGCACAGGCGAGCTGGCCTGGACCTTCCACGTCATCCCCAGGGAGGGTGAATTCGGCGCCGACACCTGGGGCGACGGCTCGCGCGAATTGTCCGGGGACGTGGGCTCGTGGTGCTGCCTCAGCGCCGACGACGATCTGGGCATCGTCTACGTGCCTCTGGGGGCTCCGACCTCGGCGTACTACGGCGGGCACCGCCCCGGCGACAACCTGTTCTCCAACAGCCTCGTGGCCCTCGACGCCGCGACCGGCGAGCGCATCTGGCACTTCCAGATGGTGCATCACGACATCTGGGAGTACGACACCCTCGGTCCCCCCGTGCTGGGACGGATCAACGTGGGCGGGCGCGTGATCGACGCGGTGATGCAGGCGAGCAAGACCGGCTTCCTGTTCACCTTCGACCGCCGGACAGGCGAGCCCGTGTGGCCCATCGAGGAGAGGGAAGTGCCGCAGTCGAAGGTGCCCGGAGAGGCGACCTCCCCGACCCAGCCCTTCCCGAGCAAGCCGCCCGCCTTCGACCGCCAAGGCGTCTCCGAGAAGGACCTGATCGACTTCACCCCCGAGATCCACAAGAGGGCCCTGGCCCTGGCGGATTCGCTGGTCATGGGGCCGCTGTTCACGCCCCCGATGGAGGGAGGCTCGATCGAGGGAAAGATCGGCACCTACGTCGTGCCGGGCGCATGGGGCGCGGGCAATTGGCACAGCGGCGCGTTCGATCCCGAGACCGGCACCTACTACGCCGTCTCCCTCACGCTGCCCAACGTCTGGCGCCTGTCCAGGACAGATGAACCGGGCGAGATGGTGTTCGGCACGCAGGGAGGATGGCCGAGCGCCGAGATCGACGGGCTGCCCATCGTCAAGCCGCCGTGGGGACGGATCACGGCCATCGACATGAACCGGGGCGAGCACCTCTGGATGGCCCCCAACGGCGACGCCGCGAACGACCATCCGCTCCTCGAAGGCCTGGATCTCCCCCCGCTTGGGAACGCGAACCGGCCGGCACCGCTGCTCACGGCGGCGCTGCTCTTCATCGGGGAGGGAAGCGACGTGGTCATCGGCACCCCCGATACCCACTGGGGCACGGAATTTCGGGCCTACGACAAAGCGACCGGGAAGGTGGTGTGGGAGATGGACCTCCCGTCGGGCACGACCGGCGGCCCCATGACCTACATGCACGAGGGCAAGCAGTACATCGTGGTCGCCGTTGGCGGCAGCGAGCATCCCGCGGAGTACGTCGCGCTGGGTCTGCCGTAGGCCGAGCTGCCAGATCCGACCCATCGGAGCGACTTGAGAAGTCGCGCGGACTAAGCTAACAGGACTAAGCTAAGTCAGGGCTATCGGAAAGCCTGCGAACCCCGCCTCAGAATTCTCCCACGAAGACGATCTCCGGGGTGAGCTCATAGCCCGTCTCGCGCGCCACCGTTTCCTGCGACAGATCGATGAGCGCGCGCACCTCGGCGGACGTCGCCCCTCCCAGGTTCACGATGATGTTCGCGTGCCGGTGGAAGATCTGGGCGTTGCCGTGGCAGCGTCCCTTGAGCCCGCATTCGTCGATGAGCCGGCCCGCCCCGATGCCCTCGATCTTCTGGAAGATCGAACCCGCGCACGGGTACAGCCACAGGTCGGGATGGCGGTCGCTGCGCCAGCGCAGGTTCTCGCGGATGACCCGCCGCAGTTCCCGCGCGGGCGTCGGCTCAAGACGGAAGGTCGCGGTGAGGACGATGTCGTCGCGCTCGTGCAGGATGCTGTAGTCGTATCCGAACCGGAAATACTCCAGGTCGACGCATCTGCGCTCCCCCTCCTCGGTGAGAATCTCCGCGGATTCCACGACCTCCTCGAGGAAGACCGTCCGGTCCCGCTCCGGGGCGAGGAAGTGCAGGTTCTGCCACATGGCCCCGCCGATCGTGCTCGGGATGCCCACGAAGTGGTGGAGCCCGCCCAGCCCGCGCCGCACCGTGGCCTGGATGAGGTCCGGGAAGCTGTCCACCCCGGCGCCCGCGCGCACACGCACGTCATCGAGAAAATCGATGCCGCCCACATCGGAGCGGATCACCAGCCCCCGGAAGCCGCCGTCCCCTACGAGAATGTTCGCGCCCCGGCCCAGCAGGAAGTGCGGAATGCCGAGTTCCCGCGCCGCCATGATGGCGTCCGCGAGCTCGTCGGCAGTGCGTGCCCGCACGAACAGGTCCGCGGGCCCGCCGATCTTGAACGTGGTCATGGGACCGAGCGGCACGTCCCGCTCGACCCGGCCCGGCCCGAGGCGCTGCTCCAGCTCGCGGCAGATCTCCGTCGTATCCACGCTTTTCCCTGGCGGCGAATGCGATACGCTCCGGCGCAAAGATAGCGGATCGAGCCTGGCGGTTGCCGTTTCTGTCACTGTTTCGCCCGTTGCGGTAGGTTTTCGAGGAGTTCTACCCGCAACCCCGAGGCATATGATCCCGCGCGCGCCCACCGGCTACACCGTCATCTACGATGGCGACTGCGCCGTATGCCTGCGCTTCATCGACTTCCTGCGGCGCCGTGACCCGGCGGGTACGATCGAGATCGTCGCCTATCAGGAGGACGGAGTGCCCGCTCGCTTCCCCTGGATCGATCCGGCCCGCTTCGAGGATGCGCTGCAGCTGGTGGGGCCGGGCGCAGCCCCCCGCGACACCTGGGAGGGCGCGCTGGCCATCGAGCAACTCCTGCGGGTACTCCCACGCGGTCCACGGCTCGGGTGGGTCTTCAAGCTCCCCCTCGCACGCCCACTCTTCGCCTGGGGCTACCGCAACTTCGCCCGCAATCGCCGCCGCTTCGGGTGCGGGGAACACTGTTCGCTGGAGACTGCTCGCGACTGAGCCCGGTTCAAGCCCCGGGGCGAGCGAACCCGTCGCTTCGTACGGCCACATGTCCAAACCCTGCTCCTCGAAATACGCGAGGCGGTTCGGTATCGAAGTCAGGATGATCCACCGCTCGTCGCGGCTCAGGCTTTCCGGCCGATAACGCACCGCGAAGTACATGACGACGCTTTCGGCGATGTCCTCCCGGACGGGATTATTCCGGGCATAGTCCGAAATGAACACGCCGTCCGCCGCCTGCGCGGCGCGCCAGCCGTCGGCTCTTGCGTGAGCCTCATCCAGCGAGGCATGGGCGCCTTCGTGCAGGAGGATTTCCTCGAGGAAGCCCTTGCGAATAGCGTCCCAGGCGGAGTGCTTGTGGATGAGAATCATTCCGGCCTGTTCGGTGTCCAACCCTCCTCCCCAGGTCCCATAGCCGCCATTGATGGTGACCGAGGCGACATTCGACAGGAAAGCCGCCGGTAGCCGCCCGACGGCGGGGGCGAACCTGTCGACTTCCGTCCGCGCCGCCTCGGCGTCGCCGAACTCTGAATTGACCCGGAATTCCACTACCTGCTCAGCGATGTGTGCGTCGAACAGGAACGCCCTGGTGCGGATCCAGTCTCTGCGCCGCCGGTCATACACCGTCCGTACCCCGCGGCCGGCGTACGTCACGCCTTGCAGCCACGTGGAGTCGGATCCGAGGACGGACGGCGAGACCCACGATGTGCCGCTGAATGGCGTCACGCCGTTGTGTTCCATCGCGAAGTCGCGCGTCAGGTCCCCGTCCACGTTCACATCCGCCGTGTGGCTGGCGTAGCTGAACTGCGCGTAGGCCGTCACCTTCAAGGTCCCCCCCACGTTGGGGAAGCTGTACCGCCCATCGGCATCGGTGGTCGTGGTTGTCCGCTTCCATCCTTCCAGGCGCACATGGATGCCGGGTAACACCAGGCTGGGTCTCCGGCCGTCGGTCACCGTGCCGGACAGGGTGAACGACGGGGCGTTCACCCTGATCGCGACCGAGTCCGCATTCTCGCCGGCCGCCTCCACTCGGCTTCCCCGCAGCTCCCAGAGCCGGGTCAGGACGACGACCATGGTCGTACCATTGCCGACCGCCGTCACCAGCCCTGCCGGATTGACCTCCGCGATCGTGGGATTGCGGGAGAGCCAGGTCACGCGCGCACCCGACATCACGCGCCCGGTCTGGTCGCGCACTTCCGCGGCAACCCGGAGAGTGTCCCCAAGGGCCGTGAACGTCACGGCTTCGGGCGCCACCGCCACGGTCGTGGGGCGGGGGGGATCGGCGGGACCGGGCTCGGTGCCCCACTCGCCGCACGCGCTGGTCCAAATGACTACCGCCAAAGACGCAGACGTTAGGATCCGTGTTCGACGGCCACGTGTGCTACCCATCCCCAAGACCAACCTGCACGCTCTGCTCAACGGCTCGGTCCCCCGGTCTTCAGGCTCGGGTCCCCAGTCTTCAGGCTCGGGTCTGGCGGGCTCTTTCGATCGTGATCCCGGAATCCATCATCTCGGGACTCCGGGTTCCTGGAACTGTAGCAATACCCTGCGTCAGACCTACCTTTACTGCAAGTTCTGGTCCATGCTACCCGAACGTCCGCACGCGACAAGTATCATCCTGCATTCCCGGAGTACTGCCATGCGACGACCCGCCCGGAACCTCCTCGGAATCGTCCCGCTCCTGCTCTGCCTGGCCCTGACATCGTCGACGCGGCTGGCGCCATCCTCGGCCCAGAGCGCGTCCGGGCCGCTTCCCGTTGAGACGCTCCTGTCGCTCTCCTCTTCCACGGGAGGAGAGACCCCGCGCTGGGCTCCCGACGGGGCGTGGATTCTTCTGGGCGGCTCGAACCTGCGTCTGATTCGTCCCGAAGGCGGTGCGCTCAGCGAACTGCCGGTCTCGACAGGGGGCAGCGGTCACTTCCTCGCTTCGGCCGAACCCCGCTGGTCGCCGGACGGCCGGTGGATCTCCTACGTGTCGGACAAGAGCGGCACACCGGAGATCTGGCTCTGGTCTCGCGAGGACGGAGAAGAGATCCGGCTCACCGCCAACGGAGGGCGCCTGATCAAGGGCTACTCCTGGTCGCCGGACGGGGGCCGGATCGCCTTCTCGGGGAATCGCCACGGCCAATACGACGTGTGGACGGTGGACGTCCCTTCCGGGGCCGCACGGCGATTGACCGATGGTCCGGAGCTGGAGGTCTACCCCGCCTGGAGCCCCGATTCCCGGTCTGTCCTCTTTGTGAGACTCGATGGCGCATGGATGGACCACACCATTGTGGAGGCTTCTGCCGATGGGGGTGAAGAGCGGGTAGTCGTTCGCGACGAGGGCTTCTTCGACTATGGGGAGGGAGGCACCTTCGGCTATCCCCTGGTCTCTCCGGATGGCGCCACGGTGATCTTCCCGTCCTACCGCTCCGGATGGATCAACTACTGGAGTGTTCCCCGCTCGGGAGGTGAGCCCAGACCGTTTGCTCCGGCCGAGGCCGACCAGACGGACGGGGTGTGGTCGCCCGACGGCTCCTCGTTCGCCTGGGTCGAGAACCACGGCGGCACCTACCAGCTCCGGACCGCATCTACGCATGGCGGCGAGTCCCGCGTCGTCGCCCGTCCTGAATCCGGGATCGTCGGGGCGCCCCAATGGTCCCCGGACGGCAGCCGCATCTCATACATCCTCGAGACTGCGACCCGTCCCGGGGATCTGATTGTCCACACGCTAGATTCGGGCGAAGAGTCGAGGCTGACCGATTCGATGCCTGTCGAGGGCGTCGAGAACCGTCTGATCACGCCCACCAAGGTGGAGTATCGCAGCGGGGACGGCCTGACCATCCCTTCCTACCTCTACCAGCCGCCCGAAGGCTCGGGCGACGACGATGGCCGCCATCCGGCGATCGTCTGGACCCACGGCGGACCCACGTCCCAGTGGGAGGACAGCTTCGAACCCGCGATCCAGTACTTCGCGCAGCGCGGCTACGTCGTCCTGCTGCCCAACGTGCGCGGCAGCTCCGGCTACGGACGCGACTTCGAGGAGGCCAACGACGGCTGCTGGGGCAAGTGCGACTTCGCGGATGCCGTGGCGGCCGCGGAATACCTCCGGAGCCTTCCCCATGTCCACCCGGAGCGCATTGGCACCACCGGGACCAGCTACGGGGGCTTCATGTCGTGCGCTGCGGTGAGCTTCGGCGGCGAGACCTTCCAGGCCGTGATCGCGGCATCCGGCTACTGCGACCGGGTCACCTTCTTCGAGGACGGCGAATTCCGCCATCTGCAGCAGCTGCGCAAGGAGATGGGGCGGCTCGCGGAGCACCGGGACCGCTACCTGGCGAACTCACCCTACTACCACATCGCCGACGCCCGGGTACCCGTCTTCGTGCTCCATGGCGAGGGCCGCTATCCGGGCTCACCCCAGATGACCGAGTTCTTCCGGGAGCTGCAGCGCCTCTACAAGCCCGCCCGCTACAAGGCCTATCCCGGCGAGAACTTCTACGTCAGAAGCTTTGACAATACGAAGCAGATGCTCGCCGACATGCAGGCCTTCTTCGACTACTACCTGCTCGGCAGGGACACACGGCTACCCGGCGTGGGATATCTGGAGGAGTTGGAGGGGGTGAGTTACTGAGGGGGGCGGGTAACGGGCCGAGAAGGGCCGAATCCGCGATGTCCTTCTGCGAACCGCGGAAGACCTGGCGTCAGGTCGAACCGGGACCAGAGCCCTCCATACCGCTCGTCCGGATGAAATCTCGGGAAAGCTACACAACCCGTTCAGCCGCCTCGATCGCGGCTTTGGCCTGGGTGTCGTGGAACGCAGCGAAGGGAACGCCGCCGGGAAGCCCGCCTCGGTCGCGTCATTCAACATGAATTGCCCTCGCGGTTGCTCGCGTTGTCCATGCTTGCGGTCTCGGCCGCTGGTTCCCGTTAGCATATCCGCCGGCAGTCACGCTGTGGAGCTCCTTATGGCGCCAGAGCACGGGGCGCCGTAGTTTCGAGGTTCCCTTTGTACCGGGAGCCGGGAAGACTGGATGCCGTACCGGACGATGTCCGTCCGCACCGTCGCTCGCCACGGTGACCGCGCCGATGACTGGCGCTCCAACGGCGCTCTGCGGCCTTCCGTCCGCGACCTGACGATGGCCGAGGTCAGGTCATCGGCGTCCGCCGCGCTCCTCCCGGCCCGGATTTCTCTCCCTCTCCTCCGGCGGAATCCCGCTGCCCCGCAGTCCCGGGCCACGCCCGCTTCCTGACCATATCCCCACCCAAGGAGGGCCCTGACGCACCATCGTCGATCAGGCCCGGGGCCATCCGGCCTGCGTCCCCCACCTCAGCTCGATTCCGTTTTCTCACCACCGGGGGGATCCATGACGAAAC
This sequence comes from Longimicrobiales bacterium, assembly GCA_965208255.1. GTDB lineage: Bacteria > Gemmatimonadota > Gemmatimonadetes > Longimicrobiales > Gaopeijiaceae > BD2-11. The sequence continues at coordinate 2,786,295 of OZ242324.1, read as the reverse complement.
GATGGTCCACTGACTCGGACACCCTGTCTTCACGCGGGCGGCGATGCCGCCTCGCCAACCTCTTAACCTCCACCCTTCTTCTCGCTGCCGCGGCCCTCGTCGTTGCAGCCCCCGCAACCGCCCAGGAAACGGGCAACATCACCGGCCAGGTCACCGACGCCACCGCGGGCACACCGCTCGGCGAGGTGCAGGTCTACCTGGCCGGCGCGGGTCTCGGCACCCTCACCCGCCAGGACGGCCGCTACCTGCTCGTGAACGTGCCGGCGGGCACCTACGAGGTGCGCGCCGAGCGCATCGGCATGAGCACCGTGAGCACCCAGGTCGCCGTGACCGCGGGTGAGACCGTGGTGCAGGACTTCACCCTCTCCTCCGAGGCACTCGGCCTCGACGAGATCATCGTTACCGGCACCGCCGGGGGCCAGCAGCGCCGGGCGGTCGCCAACGTCGTGGGCACCCTCGAGGTCTCCGCTCAGATCGAGGAGATCGCGCCCGCCAGCCTCCAGCAGCTTCTGGCCGGACAGGTGGCCGGGGTCCGCGTGCAGATCGGAGGGGGCAACGTCGGCACCGGCGGCAACGTCCTCATCCGCGGTATCGGCACCCTCACCCAGGGATCGAGCACGAGGCAGGCAAACACGGGGCCGCTGGTCTACGTCGATGGGGTCCGCATCAACGCCGACAACCGGGCCGGGCCCTCGAGCGGTGCGGGCACCTCGCGCCTGAACGACATCAATCCCGAGGAGATCGAGCGCATCGAGGTCATCAAGGGGCCCGCCGCCGCGACCCTGTACGGGACCGAGGCGTCCAACGGCGTCATCCAGATCATCACCCGCAAGGGCCAGACCGGCCGGCCCGTGGTCAACCTGACCGTCCGTCAGGGCGGAAACTGGTTCAACAACCCGGACGGGCGCATTCCCACCAACTACGGCCTGGTCGGCGGGCAGATCATCAGCCAGGACCTGTACGCCGAGGAAGTCGCCGCCGGCCGGAAGATGTTCCGAACCGGCCACCTCCAGAACTACGATCTGAGCGTCTCGGGCGGCACCAACGACCTGACCTACTTCCTGTCGGTGGGCCACGACAACGAGCAGGGCTACATGCTCAACAACCAGCTCGAGAAGACTTCGATCCGCACCAACCTGGGGCTTGCAGTCTCCGAGAACTTCGACATCGCCGCGGATCTGGGCCTCATCAGCAGTGACGGAAGGTTTGCGCCGGACGGGCAGGGTGGGCTCTACGGAATGTTCGCCATGTTCCTGTGGGGCACCCCGGCATCGCGCGAGACGGGATCCCGCGGCTTCATGGTCGGTCCTCCCGAGGCCCAGAACGACATCGACTTTGCCGAGGAGCTGAACCGGGGCACCGCGTCCGTCACCACGACCCATCGTCCATTCAACTGGCTGACCCACAGGCTTGTGGCCGGCCTGGACTTTACCGATGCGAAGGTGTCCCGCTTCTGGCCCCGCGTGCCCTCCGGAGGGTTTCCCGCGTACGCCGGCCTCAGTCAGGGACGTAAGGACGTCATATATGACCGGGGGCTTCAATCCACATTCGACTACAATATCACGGCCAGTTTCGATCTTACTCCGTAAATTACATCGGCCACGTCCTTCGGGGCTCAGTACTTTACCAAGGAAAGCCTTACAGTCCTGTCTCGCGGAGACGAACTTCCCAACTCCGCGGTTTCCACCGTGGGCGCGGCCGCCCGGACCCGGGGCGACGAAGACTTCGTCGAGACCAAGAGTGCGGGCCTCTTCGTCCAGGAGACGATTGGCTGGCGCGACCAGTTGTACGTGACGGCAGCAGTGCGCGGTGACGCCCACAGCGCCTTCGGCGAGACCTTCGACGCGGTCTACTACCCCAAGCTGAGCGCCTCGTGGGTGCTGAGCGACGCGGACTTCTGGAATGTCGGCTTTGCCGAAAGCTTCCGCGTGCGTGCGGCGTGGGGCAAGTCCGGCCTGCAGCCCGACGCCTTCGCGGCCGTACGTACCTACTCGCCGACCACCGGGCCCGGCGACGAGCCTGCTCTGCTTCCGGGCAATCTGGGCAACCCGGACCTCAAGCCCGAGGTCGGCACCGAACTCGAGCTTGGGTTCGACGCGGGCCTATTCTCCGACCGGCTGGGCATTGAGTTCACCTACTACAACCAAACGACGCGCGACGCGATCCTGGCCGATCTGGTCGCGCCCTCGCTCGGTTTCCCGGGCTCCCGGTTCATCAACGTCGGGGAGGTCAACAACAAGGGCATCGAACTCACCCTGAACTCCCAAGTGGTTCGCACCCCGAGCATGAGCTTCGACCTTGGCGCGACCGCCGCCTACAACGACAACCTGCTGGTCTCTCTGGGCGAGGACCGCGAGCGCATCCAGGCCGATACCCGAGGCCGTTTTCAGCATCGTACCGGCTATCCGCTCGGCGGATACTGGAGCAAGTACATTGCCTCCGCCCGTTGGGATGCGAACGATCCGACCCGCCTGGTCGACGTCATGTGCGAGGGACCGGAGCCAGCGCGCACGCCCACCCCGTGCTCCGACGCGCCCTTCCACTTTCTCGGGCCGCCCGGGCCCGTCTGGCAGGGGTCGTTCACCCAGTCCCTCGCGCTTCCGAACCTCGGGCTAACGCTGAACGCGCTCTGGAACTACACCTGGGAGAGCCGTCGCTTCAGCACGACCACCTGGCAGCGCGACCGCAACACCCGCAACACCGAGCGGGCGCAGTTGTATCTGCTCGGCACCCTGGATCCGGTCCAGGCCGCGGAGATCCAGACCTTCGACATCGAGCACCCGTGGATGGAGAGAGACGACCATCTCCGCCTGCGGGAGCTCTCCCTTACCTACGAGCTTCCCGGCGATTTCGTCGAAGGATATGGCGTTTCCCGGGCCGCGGTCACGCTGAGTGGGCGCAACATCTGGACCCCGTGGGTCCACGACAGCTTCAGCCAGCCCGGGCTGGACCCGGAGACGCGTCGCACGCGGGACAATCCCTGGGGCTGGCAGCAGACCCAGGCTCCGCTGCCGCACAGCTTCCTCCTGTCCTTCAGGGTCAGGTTCTGAGGCCCGTGTCTCGTGCGATACCAAGTGCTAAATATACAAGGGAGGAAATACATGTCAGATATATTCGATAATCCAAAAAGGATGAAGGGAGGATCCTCCTTCCTTCTGCTCGCCCTTATGCTGGGAGCGTGCGATCTGTCGGTGACGCTCCCCGGGGAGACCCCGGCCGACGCGCTCGACGATCCATCAGCCGCTTCCCTGTTGACGGTAAGCGCGCAGGGCGCCTTTGAGTGCGCCTATACACAGTACGCGCTGCTCTCCGGGCTGGTCTCCGGTGAATTCATGGGTTCACAGACCTTCCTGGGCCAGGTCCCCTATCAACGCAGGGACGTTCGGCCTCTGGACGCGTCGTTCGCGACCTCGGGGTGTGGAAGCTCGACTTCTCTGCACTCGCCCCTGGCTCAGGCCCGATTCATAGCGGATGACGCCATCAATCGCATCAGCGGTTTCTCAGACGGCGACATTCCCAACCGATCTGCGCTCCTCGCCAGGAACGCGCTCTATGCGGGCTACAGCTATACGACGTTCGGCGAAGGATGGTGCAGCGCGGCCTTCGACCTCGGGCCCGAACTGCAGCCCGCGGAAGTATTCGAGATCGCGAGGGAGCGCTTCAGCATGGCTCTGGAGTCGTCGGATGCCGATGTCCGCAACGCGGCCTATGTGGGACGGGCGCGTGCTCAGATGAACCTGGGGCAAACCTCGGCGGCGCTCGCCGACGCCCGCGCGGTCCCCGGGGGATTCGAGTACTTCATCACTCGCTCCACCGCCGCCGATGTCCGGGAGAACAAGATCTTCAACCGCAATCATGTCGAACAGGCGGTCTCGGTGGACCCGGCCTTCTGGAATCTGGAGTGGGCTGGCATGCCCGATCCGCGAGTCCATGTCACGAACGAAGGCATTCTCGGGCAGGACGGGCTCACCCCCATGTGGTTCCAGCAGAAGTATACCAGCCGGGACGACGAGATCAGGCTCGCCAGCCACACCGAAGCACGGCTGATCATCGCCGAAGTGGAGGGGGGCGCGGCCGCGGTCGGGATCATCAACGAGCTCCTCGCGGAGGCGGGGCTGCCCGGCAACTTCGCCAGCAGCAACGAGCAGGAGATCCAGGCGCAGGTGCAGGAGCAGCGCCGCCGCGAACTCTTCGTGGAGGGACATCGGATGGGTGTGCTGCGCCGGCTGGGGACCATCACCGAGTTCACCAGCGGGACGCACCCCTACGTGGGTGACGCCTACGGCGGCATGGAGTGCTTCCCCCTGCCCGACACCGAGCGGAACGGGAACCCCAACATCGGCTGAGGAGGAAACCTCCACACCATCTGCTCCGTAGACCGGACAAGCCGGCTGGCGGTCCCGGGCGTTGCGTCCCGGGGCTGCCGGCCCCTCCGGACCCGTCACGCCGCACATGTGCCGGTCCGTCGGAGTCCGAAGGGGGCCTGCGCCGCGCCATCGCGTTGATCCGACGTCAGATTGACACGGGTTTGGCGCTTGGCGAGCTTACATAGCTACCCATCCCGCTCGCGGGAAGGAGCCTGCGGGTTCAGAGGAGGTCCCCGGGCAATGCGCGAGCCGGGACACACCCGCGAAACCCTCCCGGAGCCAGTGGTGGCGCCATGCTGAAGTCCCTTCGTGGCCGGATCATTTTCATCGGCCTGATCCTCGCGGTCTGCGCCTACAACATCTACCAGGACGGCCTGAAGCTCGGACTCGACCTTCAGGGCGGCATGCACCTGGTAGTCGAGATCGACGACCCGGACGGCACCCTCACCGACGACGCGCGCGCCGACGCCATCGATCGGGCCGAGACGGTGCTGCGCACCCGCATCGACGAGCTCGGGGTCGAGGAACCGCTCATCCAGAAGGTGGGCAGCGACCGCATCATCGTCGAGCTGGCGGGCATCAGCGACGAGAATCAGGCCAAGGACGTCATCAGGCGCGCGGCCTTCCTCGAGTTCAAGCTGGTGCGTTCGTGGGTCGACCTTGCACCCGATCTGCCGCGGCTGGACCGCGTGATCGTCGCAACACTCGGGGCCGATTCGCTGAGCAGCCTCGGCCGCGACGTGGAAGCGCCCACGTCCTCCATCGAAGAATTGCTCTTCGGCGCGGACGCGGCGGAGGAAGGCGATTCCGCAGCCGCGGAGGAATCTGCCGAAGCGGAGGCCGTGGAGGACGCCGAGGTCGAGCAGATGGCCGAGGACGAGGCTTCCGAAGCCGAGGCGGAGGAGGACGATTCCTCTGTCCTGAGCCCGTTTACGGCGCTGCTGAACCAGGGCAGCGACGACGGTGTCTATCTGGTCGCAGAGGAAGACGTGGAGGCGGCGGAGCTGTTCCTGAGCATCCCGGAAGTCCAGCGCGCAATGCCGCGCGACGTCTCCCTCCAGTGGGGAATGGATCCCATCGCCCTCACCGGCAGGATCTATCGTCAGATGTATGTCCTGCAGGAGGACGCCTTCATCACCGGGCAGATGCTCGAGAACGCGGTCTCCGGACGCGATCCCCAGTTCAACACCCCCCAGGTGCAGTTCGAACTGTCTCGCCGGGGAGGCCGCCGTTTCGCCGAGGTGACCGGGCAGAACGTCGGCGAGTTCCTCGCCATCGTGCTCGACGGCGAGGTGGTGAGCGCGCCGGTCATCCGCGATCGCATCGGCGCCCGCGGGCAGATCGATCTCGGCGGTTCGACCCTGCAGGAGGCGAGCGACCTCGCGCTGGTGCTTCGCGCCGGCGCCCTGCCCGCTCCGCTGCGCATCATGGAGGAGCGCACGGTCGGCCCCTCGCTGGGGCAGGACTCGGTGGACCAGGGCCGCATCGCCGGCATCATCGGCATCGTCCTGGTGATCATCATCATGTGCACCTACTACCGCGTCGCGGGCATCCTTTCGGTGTTTGCGCTGGGGGTGTACGTGGTTCTCGTGCTGGGTGGGCTGGCCATGTTCGGGGCGACGCTGACCGTGCCGGGCATCGCGGGGCTCATCCTCTCGGTCGGCATGGCGGTGGACGCCAACGTGCTCATCTTCGAACGCATACGGGAGGAACTGGATGCCGGAAGAGCCGTGCGCACCGCGGTGGAGGACGGCTTCGGCAACGCCCTGTCGGCGATCGTCGACGCCAACCTCACGACCCTGATCACGGCGCTGATCCTCTTCCAGTTCGGCACCGGGCCCGTGCGCGGCTTCGCCGTCACCCTTTCGATCGGGATCCTGGCTTCGTTCTTCACCGCGCTCTACGTGACGCGCAGCTTCTTCTTCATGTACCTGTCCCGTAAGAGGGCCACGGACCCCATCAGCATCTGAATCGCGAGACCATCTGAATCATGAGACTCTTCGGAAACGCGCGATATCGCTTCATCGAAGCGCGCAGGAAGGCCTACGTCTTCTCGGCCGCGGTGCTCGCTATCGCGGTGGTGTCGATGGTGGCGAACATCGTGCTCATCGGCAGCTGGCAGAACTACGGCGTCGACTTCACCGGCGGCTCGCTGGTGCAGGTCCGCTTCGACCAGTCGATGGAGGCCGCGGAGCTGCGATCCGCGCTGGGCGGCGCCCAGGCTCCTCCCATCACCAGCATCGGCAACGAGGGCAACGAGTTCGTGATCCGCGCCCCGCTGGCCGAAGACCGGGAGGTGGAGGCCGTGGCGCTGGAGATCCGGGGGCAGATCCAGGGCGCCTTCCCGGATCGTGACATCGAGGTGGTGCGGACCGAGTTGGTGGGCCCCAAGATCGGCGCCGAACTGCAGCAGAAGGCAGCGCTCGCGATCATCTTCTCCTTCGCGCTGACCCTCATCTATCTGGCCATCCGCTTCGAGTTCCGCTTCGGCGTGGCGGCCGTGATCGCGACCGTGCACGACAGCCTCATCACCCTCGGCTTCCTGGCGCTCTTCCGGGTCGAGATCGCGCTCCCGACCGTGGCGGCCATCCTGACCATCATCGGGTATTCGCTGAACGACACGATTGTCGTGTTCGACCGCGTGCGAGAGAACCTGAACGCGAAAGGCGGCCGCCGGGAGAACCCGGTGGCGCTCGTCAACCGGTCGATCAACGAGACGCTGCCGAGGACGGTGCTGACCTCGGGCACGACGCTGGGCGTGCTGACGGCGCTGCTCATCTTCGGCGGCGCGGTGATCCGCGACTTCACGACCGTGCTGATCCTCGGAGTCGTCGTCGGCACCTACTCCTCGATCTTCGTCGCTTCGCCGGCGCTGCTCGAGATCCAGCGGCGCTGGAGCGGCTCCAAGGATCTGGTTGAAGCCCAGCGCGCGGACGCAGGGAAGCCGGTGCGCAGGACCCCGCCGGCCGGCCGGTCGAAGAAGAGGAAGAAGCGAGGCAGGAAAGGCCGGAGAGTCGCGGGCGCTTCTGCCTGAGCCTGCGGGGCCGGGCCGCCACATGATCCGGCCGCGAGATCCCGGATTCCGGGCCGTGCCCGAGCCGGCGCCGGCTCCTCCGGGCCCACGACCGTCATGCTCTTCGAATCCCACTGCCACCTGACCGACCGGCGCTTCGACGCCGACCGGACCGAGACCATCGAGCGGGCGCGGGCCGCCGGGGTCGGGGCCCTGGTCTCCATCGCGTCGTCGGTGGCGGACGCCGAGCGGGTGGCGGGGCTTACCCGGGCGCACCGGGGGGTGTGGGGCACGGCGGGCGTTCATCCCCATGAGGCGGCCAGGGCCGGCCCGGACGACGTGGGGCGGGTGCGCGAGCTGCTGGAAGCCGAGCCGCGCCTGGTCGCCGTCGGCGAGACCGGCCTCGACTACCACTACGACTTCTGCCCGCGCGACCGGCAGCGCGAGCTGTTCCGCGCCCATGCCGGTCTGGCCGCCGAGACCGGCCTTCCGCTTGTCGTGCATTCGCGCTCTGCGGACGACGACACCCGCGCGCTGATCGCGGAGTTCAAGGGTGTGGCGCGCGGAGTGCTCCACTGCTTCACCGGGGGGATGGGGCTGCTCGAGGAAGCTCTCGACGCCGGGTGGCACATCTCGTTCACGGGGCTCGTGACCTTCAAGAACTTCGACGGACAGGAAGCGCTGCGCGCGGTGCCGCCCGACCGTTTCATGATCGAGACCGACGCGCCCTACCTGGCGCCGGTACCACACCGGGGGCGGCGCAACGAGCCCGCCTACGTCGCGAGGGTGCGGGACGGGGTGGCGGCCGTGCGCGGGGAGAGCCCGGAGGAGGTGGAGCGATACACGGCCCGCAACGCCCTCCGCTTCTTCGGGCTGGAAGCCGAGGAGGCGGAGGGTGCCGCCGCGCCCTCACCGGCTGCGCCGTGACCCCGCCCACCCCGCCCATCCAGGTGCTGCCGGACTCGGTGGCGAACCAGATCGCCGCCGGCGAGGTGGTCGAGCGCCCGGCGTCGGTCGTGAAGGAGCTGGTCGAGAACGCACTGGACGCCGGCGCCACGCACATCCGGGTCGAGGTGGAGCGGGGCGGGAGGCAGCGTATCCGGGTGATCGACGACGGGTTCGGCATGGGGCGCCAGGATGCGATCCTGTGCCTCGAGCGCCACGCCACCAGCAAGATCACCAGCGCCCGGGAGCTGCGCGGGGTCGCCAGTTTCGGCTTCCGCGGGGAGGCGCTGCCCTCGATCGCGGCGGTGTCGCGGCTGACCCTCGAGACCTGCGACGCGTCGGGCACGGGCACCCGCATTCGGGCGACCGGCGGCACCATTACCAGCGTCGACGATCACGCGCGCGCCCGCGGCACCACCCTCGAAGCGGCGAACCTTTTCTTCAATGCGCCCGCCCGCCGGAGCTTCCTCAAGAGTGGATCCGCGGAGACCCGGGTGGCGGCCGCCGAACTCACCTCGCTCGCCCTGGCCCACCCCCGGGTCGCGTTCACCCTGACCTCCGATGGCCGCGCGCTGATCGACCTGCCCTCCGATCCCGGCCTCGCCCGGCGCGTCGGCCGGCTGTGGGGCGCCGACGCCCGCGCCTCGCTGTTCGCGTTCGCCGGAGAGAGCGACCTTGGCCGGGTGAGCGGCCTGCTGCAGCGCCCCGACCAGGCGCGTCCGGGCCCGCGCCGCACGTACCTGTTCGTGGGCGGCCGGCCGTTCCGGGACAAGGGCCTGAGGGACGCCGTGCGCCGGGCCTACCGCACCACCATTCGCGAGGCCGTGCGCCCGTGGTTCTTCCTCTACCTCGACCTACCCGGCGGGCAGGTCGATGTAAACGTGCACCCGGCCAAGCTGGAGGTGCGCTTCCGCGACCGGACCGCGGTGGAAGGCTTCATCGAGAAGGAGGTGCGCCGCGCGCTCGCGCGGGAGGAGAGCTCCGCCACGCTGGACGCGGCCACCCCGGGTGACGACACCGCCTTCGCGCGCGGTGGCGCCGGGCCCGGCGGTGACGCCGCCCGGTCGGAAGACGTCGCCGCACGGCCAGATGATGCAGCGCGGCCGGAAGACGCCGCCGCACGGCCGGAGCATGCCGCAGCGCCGTCGGGCTCGCCCGCGCCGACCAACGGCCGGGACGCACCTGCCGACAGGGTGCGCGAGTCCGCGAAGTACGCGCCCGGGACCCGCGGCCCGTCCAAAGCCCCATCCTCCGAAGCCGCCAGGGCGCAGATCGCGCTCTTCGCCAGCGGAGCGCCCGCGGCTACCGATTCAGCCGTCCCCGTCAAGCCCACCGAGGAAGTCCCCGTGGAGCCGGCGCGGCTCTGGCAGCTGCACCGGACCTACATCCTCGTCGAGGTGCGCGACGGCGTGATGATGATCGACCAGCATTCGGCCCACGAGCGCATCCTCTTCCAGGAACTGATGGAGTCCTTCGGCAAGGGCGGCCAGCCCGGCCAGCGCCTGCTGTTTCCGATCACGCTAACCCTGCCGCCCGCCGAGTATCAGCACGTCGAGCCGCTCTTCGGGATGCTCGCGCGCGCGGGCTTCGAAGTGGACGGCTTCGGAGGGAACTCGATCATCGTGCACGCGGTTCCCAACCCGCACCCGTACTTCGACGCCGAGCGCTGCCTGCGCGAGATGATCGGCGAACTGACCCACGGGTCGGAGCTGGTCCGCGCCGCCCGCAACCAGCACGAGCGCATCGCCATGACCTTCGCCTGCAAGGGCGCCATCAAGGCGGGCCGGCAGCTTTCGCAGGAGGAGATGCGGGAGCTGATCGACCGCCTCTTCGCCACCGATCTTCCGCACCACGACGTGCATGGCCGCCCGACCGCCGTGCGCCTGCCCCTCTCCGAGCTGGAGCGCCGCTTTGGCCGCACCTGAGTTCCTCGCCATCACCGGCGCCACGGCAACCGGCAAGACCGCGCTCTCGCTTGCGGTCGCCGAGGCGGTGGGCGGGGAAGTCATCTCCATGGACTCGCGCCAGATCTACCGCGGCATGGACGTCGGCACCGACAAGGTGGCCAGCGGCGTCTGCGCGCGCATCCCCCATCACGGCCTCGACATCCGGGACCCGTGCCAGTCCTACAGCGCCGGCGAGTTCGCCGGCGACGCCATCCGCTGGATGGGCGGGATCCGCGCGCGCGGCCGGGTGCCGGTGCTGGCGGGCGGGACCGGCTTCTTCCTCAAGGCGCTGATGGAGCCGCTCTTCGAGGAGCCGCGGCTGGACCCGGGACGCGTGGCGCGCCTGCGCCGCTTTCTGAGGGAGCGCCGTGTGGAGGAGCTTGAGCGCTGGGTACGCGTTCTGGACCCGGAACGAGCCCCGCTCGCGGTCGCGGGAGGGATGCAGCGCATCGAGCGCACGCTTGAGATCACCCTGCTCACGGGCCGTCCGCTCTCGTGGTGGCACCGGGCGGGGCAGGGGAACGCGTCTCCCGCCCCCCGGGGGATGGTCGTGGTGCTGGAGGTGCCGCGGGACGAACTCTACCGGCGCATCAACGAACGGGTGGGAACCATGGTCGAGCGGGGATTGGTCGAGGAAGTCCGCATACTCGCCGCATGCGGCTACGAAGCGGGCGATCCCGGGATGTCCGGCACCGGCTATCGCGAAATCCTCGGGTATCTGGAGGGGGAGCTGACCCTCGAGGATGCGCTGGACGCAACCCGTCGCGCGACCCGCCGCTACGCCCGCCGGCAGCTGACCTGGTTCCGCAACCAGGTGCCCCCGGATACGGTCCGCATCGACGGCCTGCAGCCGCTCGAGACCCAGTGCGCGGGAGTGCTGGACGCCTGGGGGGCGCGCTCGGGCGATGAGCGGGCGCGTCGCGGCGATGCGTGGGCGCGAGCCGCGAGCCATGCGCAGCCGGCCGACACCACATGAATCCCTGGGAGGCGGTCGTACTGGGCGTCGTCCAGGGGCTTACCGAATTCCTCCCGGTGTCGAGTTCGGGACACCTGGTCGTCGGCCAGGCCTTGCTCGGGATCGAGCTTCCCGGCGTGGTATTCGAGGTCGCGGTGCACTTCGCGACGCTGGTGTCGGTGCTCGTCGCGTATCGCGGGCGCGTGGGCGCGCTGATGTACGGATCGGTCCGGCTGGACCCCGCGACGTGGCGGTACCTGGGGCTGATCGCGCTCGCCAATGTCCCGGCGGCGGCGGTCTACTTTCTCCTGGGGGATGTCGTGGAGGCGGCCTTCGAGACCCCGGCGGCGGCGGGCGTGGCGTTTCTGGTGACCGGCGGGGTGCTGTGGAGCGCGCGCGGAGCCGTCCGACCGGGGGACGCCGGATCGTCGTCGGGGGCTCCTGGCCCGGGCGTCGCGATGTTGATCGGGGTCGCTCAGGCGTTTGCGCTGGTTCCCGGCATCTCGCGCTCGGGTTCGACGGTGGTGGCGGCGCTCTGGCTGGGAGTGGAAGCCGACGACGCGGCCGAGTTCTCGTTCCTGATGTCTGTGCCCGCCATCCTCGGGGCAACTCTTCTCCAGGTAATGGATGCCGGAGGGGCGGCGTCGGCCCTCGGCGCCCTGCCGCTCGCGCTCGGGGCGGTGGCCGCCGCGGTGACCGGCCTCCTCGCCATCAGGATCTTCCTGGCCGTGCTGCGCGCGCGCTCCTTCCACCGCTTCGCCCTCTATCCGTGGATTCTGGGGCTGCTCTTCCTCGGGTACCTGTGGATCGGGTAGGGCGTCGGTCGGGCGTGCCCGCTCCCGGTGGTCGGCCGACATCACACCACGGCGACAGCGGATCCCGGGTCTGGGAGGGCGAACCGGTCGGCCGGTGGGCGGAGCGGTGGGGTGTCCCGCTCCTCGAAGCGCACGCCCGCCTCGACTCCACCAACGACCGCGCCCGACGCATTGCCCGCGCCGGCGCGCCTCCCTTTTCGGTGGTCATCGCGGACGAACAGACCCGCGGCCGGGGAAGGGAGGGGCGGCGCTGGCTGTCCCCGCCCGGCGCCGGGCTGTGGATGACCGTGGTGCTTGTCGCGCGCCCATCCGGACATCCTGCCGTCCCGCTCCTGGTCGGTATCGCGGCCGCCCGCGCGCTCGAGCACGTCTGCCCGGACTTGCGGGCGGAGATCGAGTGGCCGAACGATCTTATCGTTGCCGGCCGCAAGGTCGGCGGCATCCTCTGCGAATCATGGGACAGCGGCGCGGAGAGCCGGGGCATGGCGATCGGGACGGGCATCAACATCTCGCAGCGGGCGGCGGACTTCCCACCGGAGCTCCGCGACCGCGCGTCCTCGCTGTGCGCGGTGGGTGCAACCTCCGTGTCGAGGCCGGCCCTGGCGGGAGCGCTGCTCGTCCGGATGCGGGAGCTGCTCGCTCCGGAACCGGTCGCGCTGGAAGGCGCGCTGCACCGGGAACTTGCCCGGCGCGACGCGCTCGCCGGCCGCGCCGTCGTGCTCGGCCATGGCGAGACTGGCATCGGACGCGGCATCAGCTCCGAAGGTGCGCTCCTGTTCGAGGAATCCGGAGGGCGGATGCGCGAGATTCGCTCCGGCAGCGTCCGCCCGCTACCCGGCTCCGGAGCCCACCCGGCCACCGAACCGCCGGAAGCCGACCGCTCTCCCGCTACCTGAACGAGGCAACCTCAGCCCGGGACGAAACCACCCGAGGAACCACGACATGCATCTGGTACTGGATGTTGGCAACACCGAGACCGTGCTCGCCCTGTTCGCCCCCGGCCGGCCGGAAGTCGAGGACCGTTGGCGGGTGAGCACCCACGTGCCGCGCACGCCGGACGAGTACGTGCTCCTGCTCGGCGCCCTGCTGCGCTCCGCCGGTCATGATCCCGACGCCCTCAGCCGCGTGGTGCTGGGCTCGGTGGTGCCCTCCGCCTCCGACGTCTTGCGTGAGGCCGCCACCCGGCTGGGCTCGGCGGAGCTCGTGGTCATCGACGCGTCGACCTCCCTGCCGATCGCCCTCGACGTGGAGGAGCCCCGCACGGTGGGCGCCGACCGCATCGCCAACACCATGGCCGCGTCCCGCCTGTTCGGCCGCGACTGCATCGTCGTGGACCTGGGCACCGCCACCACCTTCGACTGCATCACCGGCGATGGCCGCTTCCAGGGGGGCGTCATCGCCCCGGGCCTCCTGTCCGGCAAGGAATGGCTCGCGGCCCGGACTGCGAAGCTCCCTCCCGTCGAATTCATTCCCCCGCGGCACGTCATCGGCAAGCGAACCGAGACCTGTATCCACTCCGGCATCTTCTTCACCGCGATGGACGCGATCGGGGCCATGATCGAACGCGTGCGCGCAGAGTGGGACGCTCTCGATCCCATGGTCGTGGGCACAGGCGGGTTTTCTCCCCTGGTGGCGAAGCACGTGCCCGCCTTTGACCACGTGGAACCGCTGCTGACGCTGATCGGGCTCGAGCTGGCGGGGGAGCATCTGGCTGGGTAGCTGGCGCGATCTGCGATCACAGAGTCGTCCCTTCACTATCCTCCAACTATGATATGGCGGCACTATATTCAGCGACATATCCAGACAGACAATAGCATACAGTATAGTTGGTGAGCCGTGCCGTCCACCGCATGCGCTGCCCAGGGCTGCGGGGCTCGTCCCCTGGGCGGCAGCGTCGATACACCGTGCAACAGACCTCCGTTACGGGGTTATCCTTAAGGGGCGTGACCTGTGAGCCCAAGCCGATCCTGTGACCGGAGGAGAAGGCCATGAGGATGCAGAAGCTGTGGCGGGGCGGACCCGCCTTCATCGTGGCAGTGCCCGTCCTGGCGCTGGCGTTGATCGTCGCCTGCGGTGCCGAAGACAACGGGGTGACCCCGCCTCCGGAGCCCCCGGAGCCTCCGGTCGCCACAACCGTCAACGTTTCCCCGACCTCCGTGGACCTCGCGTCGTTCGGCGAGACGCTCCAGCTGACCGCGGCCGTCGTCGACCAGAACGGCCAGCCGATGGCCGGCGCGTCCGTCAGCTGGGGCACCAACGACAATTCGGTCGCGACCGTGAGCGCCGGCGGACTCGTCACCGCCGTGCAGAACGGGAGCGCCACCGTCACCGCCACGTCCGGCAGCGCATCCGGGACCGCCTCCGTCACCGTGGCCCAGCGGCCCTCGCGAATCGACGTATCGCCGGCCGCCGCCACGTTCGCCGCCATCGGCGACTCCGTACGTATGACCGCCGCGCCGTTTGACGCCAACGACAACCCCGTCGAGGACGCGACCATCAGCTGGTCCTCGGCAGACGACGCCGTCGCCACTGTCGATGCCGACGGATTGGTCACCGCGGCCGGAAACGGCACCGCCGACATCATCGCCGAGGCGGCGGGAGCCAGCGGCGCCGCCGCCGTCACGGTCTCACAGGTGATCGTCGGGATGGACGTGCTGCCGTCCGCAACGACGCTCTTCTCCCTCGGCGACACCATCCGGCTGGTTGCGGCCGGTGTCGACGCCAACGGCCACCCCGGCCCGAGCGCCGCCGTGACCTGGATGTCCGAGAACGACGCCGTCGCGGCCGTCGATTCCGAGGGGCTGGTCACGGCCGTGCGCACAGGCAGCACGGACGTCTTCGCGACCACCGGCGAACTGCGCGATTCCGCCGGCGTGACGGTCGCTCAGCTGGCGACCGAGGTGCGCGTGACCCCGGCGGCCGACACCCTCGCTGCGGTTGGCGACACCGTGCGCCTGAGCGCCGTCGCCCTCGACGCGAACGGGCACGAGGTCGAGGACACCGACTATGTCTGGTCCACGCTCAGCCCGTCGGTGGTGACGGTCGACGAAAGCGGCCTGGTCACCGCCACAGGGAGGGGAACGGGAGCGATTCAGGCCAAGGCGACGCGGGCGGGTGCGAATTACGTCGGCACGGCCACGATCACGGTGCTCGAATCATCGGGCGGGGGAGGTGGCGCGGGTCCGTAGCCGGCCGGGTGAGTCTCCACCTCCACCCCTGGCCCTTGACAACGCGACCCGCGCGAACCAGCCCTTAGCATGGCCATGATACAAGTGAGCATACAAGACACGAGGCCCCGGCTGCCATGTCCGGGACCGCCGGTTTCACGTTGACCCGTCAGGAGCTCCTCGACCTGATCGCTGCCGGCGAGGGCCCGGACATCGAGTTCCAGCGCTCGCTCGGCAGGGACCTCGGCAGGGAACTGTGCGCGTTCGCGAACCGCGAGGGCGGGACCATCCTGCTCGGCGTTTCCAAGTCCGGCGAGGTGGTCGGCGTAGGGAACTACAACCGCACGCGCATCAAGGTGCTTACCGTAGCCCGGTCGGCGGACCCGCCGATCGTGGTGGACCTCGAGAGGGTGGGCGAGGTCATGCGCGTGACCGTCCCGGCCCAGAAGTACAAGCCCTACTCCATCGGATGGCGCGCCTTCGTGCGCGAGGGAAGGCAGAGCCGGCGACTGACGAACGCGGAGATCAAGGATCTCTACTACGCGGTTGGGCGCGCCCACTTCGACAAGGAGCCCTGCGAGACCTTTTCCATGGAGGATCATCTCAATGCCGATGTCTGGGAGCGGTTCATCGGCCGGGCCAGGATCCCCGAAGCCATGCACAAGATCCTGGCGCTGCGCAACCTCAGCCTGGTCGACAACGAAGACCGGATGACGTACGCTGGCGCCTGGCTGCTTGCCCACGACATCCGTTTGTTCACGGAGAGCGCGTACGTTTCCTGTGCTCGCTTCGAGGGGACGGAGGAGGTCCGGAGCCTCGAACGGGAGGACTTTCACGGTTCGATCCCCGAGATCGCCGACGGAGTCCTCGCGTGGGTGCTCCGGAGAATCGATGTCCAGTTCACCATCTGGGGGGAAGAAGGGGAGGGCCGGCCCGAGTTGCCCGAGGAGGCGCTGCGCGAGGCGGTCGCAAACGCCATTGCGCACCGCGACTACCGTTCCCGGGAGCAGGCGCGGGTTCATGTCTTCAAGGACCGCGTGGAGATCACGAGCCCCGGCGGCCTGCCCGAGGGCATGGCGGAAGCCGATCTTGGGAACAAGAGCGTGCCTCGCAATCCGCTGCTCTACAGCATGCTCGCACGCATGGGCCTGGCAGGAGGAGTCGGTTCGGGCATTCGGCGCATGAAATCGCTGTGCCGCGAGTATGGAGTCGAAGCACCTCGAATCGAGGTGTCCGGAGACCAGGTGACAACCAGTTTCAGTCGTCCCCCTGCCATTCGGCTTCAGCCTTCCACCCTGGACGATGAAGAGTTCGCCACCATGCAGGATAGCCTGTTTGCCATGCAAGATTCCGCCGAGGCAGCCATTGAACAGCCCGGAACAGGGCCTGATAATACAAGAGCTCAGGCCACGGCATACAACTATCAGACAGGATTAGTACAGGTCTGGGAACAGAAGACCACGGTTCAAGTCAGGGAACTGGCCGGGGTCCTGCGCCGTGATCTTTCCCGTGTCGAAATCCTCGAGGGACTGGGCCTCAGAAACCGGAGCAACCTCGTGGTCAACTATCTGCGTCCGGCGCTCGACGCCGGCCTCATCGAGATGACCATCCCGGACAAGCCCACGAGTGGCAAGCAGAGATACCGGCTGACCCCTCTGGGGCAGCAGTTGCGCGCAGCTCTGGAGATGGGTGCGCGAGCCTCGGCCGCACCGATCGCTCCGGAAGGCGCGAGCTGACGACAAGCCCGGGCGCTCACCACAACCATGCAAATCGCCGCCGCCGTTACCCTGGCCATCTGGCTGGCGATGATCTTCATCGTCCTGTACAGCTACCGGCATGTCTCCCGCCTCGAGGACATCGGGGCGCCCCGCGACGGCGATCCGCCGTTGCCCCGCCTGTCGGTGATCGTGGCCGCGAGGAACGAGGAACGCGGCGTGGAGCAGGCGCTCCGGTCCTTGCTCGATCTCGACTATCCGGACTACGAGGTGATCCTCGTCGACGACCGCTCCGACGATCGCACCGGCGAGATCGCCGACCGGCTGAGCGCGGCCCACGATCGCCTCGCCGTGATCCACGTGACGGAGTTGCCCGCGGGATGGTTCGGGAAGAACCACGCGTCCTGGCGGGGCGCGCGCGC
The DNA here is from genome assembly GCA_965208255.1 of Longimicrobiales bacterium. GTDB lineage: Bacteria > Gemmatimonadota > Gemmatimonadetes > Longimicrobiales > Gaopeijiaceae > BD2-11. Next base: position 2,768,950 of record OZ242324.1, on the reverse strand, counting down.
GGCGAGCGGGGAAGTGCTGCTCTTCACCGACGGGGACGTGGAGTTCGGATCCGAGGCCGTCGCGCGCGGGGTTCGCCACCTGCTCCGCGAAGGACTGGATCACGTCGCTGCCCTGCCGGCGCTGGCGATGCCGAGCCCCATGCTGGAGGCGTGCGTGATCGTGTTCCACTGGGGCGCCCACGTCAACGCGAAGCTGTGGAAGGTGCGCGACCCCCGGAGCACGGCCTCCTTCGGGGTCGGTGCCTACAACCTGTTCCGGGCGGATTCCTATCGCGCCATCGGCGGACACAGGCGGGTGGCCCTGCGCCCCGACGAAGACTATCAGCTGGGTCGACTGGTGAAGCTGTCCGGCTTGCGCTCCGATCTGGTCCGGGCCGCCGCGGAGAGCGTGCGCTGCGAGTGGTATCCGTCGGTCCGGGCTCTGGTCCGGGGGATGGAGAAGAACCTCTTCGCCTTCCAGGGCTACCGGATCTCGGCCGTCCTCGTGCAGACGGGCGGGCTGCTGTGGACCGGGATTGCGCCGTTCGTGCTGGGCGCCGCGCTGGCCTCCCGGGACGCCGTGGCCGCCGCATTGTTCGCTGCTTCCGCAATACTCGCGTTGGGGCTCGCCATACACATCGCCGGAATCTCCCGCTTCCGCTGGTGGACGGGACTGATGCTTCCGGTGGCCAGCGCGGTGGTCGCCTATAGTTGGTGGCGCTCCACAGTCGTCGCGCTCCGCGGCAGACTGGCATGGGGCGGCGCTCCCATTCCGCTGTCGGAGCTACGCGCGGCCCGGGTGCGGCCGATGGACGATGGCTGAAGGGCTGCGTGGGCGCTTCCGGGCACTGGGCCGCTATATACGCGGAAATATGACAATGGCAATACAACATATGAGCAGTATATGAATGCTTGCTTGACGGATTATGGTTCGTGGCGCAAGTTGCAAGGATGTGACGCTCCTGTGGGAGGCGACGCGCGGCGGATGCCCTGGAGCGTCCTGCAGGCAGCATTGTGCAAGGGACATGGATCAGCTCGGAGATAATACAGTGTCGAAGACGAAAAACATGGCGTCGCACTCGCTGTCGAGGCCTCGCGCCTGCACGGCCGAGGAAGCTGACGGGTTCCGCGCACGGGCCGGGCTCGCTGTCCATAGGACTGCCCCGGCGGGTGCGGGCCGTGCACTCGCTCTCGTAGTCGCGTGCGCCGCCGCGTTCGTCGGCGTTCCCCCCGCCGGCGCTCAGACGACCTCGCGGGGCGAGCCCGAGGGGACGGTCCAGGTCACGATTGCGGAGGGCACCAACGTGGCCGTCGCGCTCTCTCCGGATGAGGGCACGCTCGCGCTCGATCTGCTCGGGCGCATCTGGGTGATGCCTGCGGGCGGAGGGACGGCCACGGCGCTCACCGATCCCGCCGGGGACGCGCGCCAGCCGGCCTGGTCGCCGGACGGGAGCCGCATCGCCTTCCAGGCCTACTGGGACGGCAACTACCACATCTGGAGCGTGAGCGTGGACGGGACGAGTCTGCGCCAGCACACGCGGGGCCGATTCGATCACCGCGAGCCCCACTGGTCGCCGGACGGCGCCCGGCTTGCGTTCTCGTCGGATCGGGGCGGGAGCTACGACGTGTGGGTGATGGGACTGGACGGGACGGAGCCCGAGCGGGTGACGGACTGGCCAGGCAACGAGTACGGGCCCGCGTTTTCCCCGGATGGCGACGAGATCGCTTTCGCGGCGGACGGGGACCGGGCCGGCATCTGGATCCTGGCCGGGACGGAGGAGCCGCGGAGGGTCGCGGAAGGCGATGGAGGCCAGCTGAATGCGCCCTCGTGGAGTACGGACGGAGCCACGCTTTCCTTTAACTCGATAGGGGATGGACGCTCCCGGCTGCACGCGGTGCCGGCCGCGGGGGGTGGGGTGCGGACGCTCACGGGCGAGGAGGAGGATGTCTTTCCGTTCCGCGCCGCGTGGACGGCGGACGGCGAGCTCTTCCATACCGGGGACGGCCTGGTGCGCCGGCGCCGGGGCGACGGGAGCGGCCGCCGCGACGTAGCCTTCTCGGCCACGGTGGCCCTCGACCGGACCGGCTACCCGCGGCGCCCGCGCGACCTGGAGGCGCCCGGACCGTTCCAGGTGCGCGGCATCGTCTCCCCGGCAGCCTCGCCCGATGGGAGGCAGGTGGCGTTTTCGGCCCTGGGCGACCTCTGGGTGCACACCATCGGTGGGGAGCTGGAGCGCCTCACCGACGACCCCTGGATCGAGGCCGACGCCGCGTGGTCGCCCGACGGCGGCCGGCTGGCCTTCGCCTCCGACCGGGGCGGGTCGGTCGACCTGTATGTGCGCGACCTGGGGGCGGGGACCGACCGCAGGGTGACCGAGGGGGCCGCCGCCACCATGCCGGCCTGGTCGCCGGACGGGAGCCGCATCGCCTTCGTGGGCTCCGCCAACGGAACGGCCGTGCAGACGGTCGACCTGGCGACCGGGGTGGTCGAGACCCTGCGCGCCGGGCTGAACGGGGCGGGGCGGCCTTCCTGGTCGCCCGACGGCGCCTCCGTGCTGGTCTCCGCGCTCTTGCCCTACTCGGGGCGCTTCCGGGAGGGGGTGAACCGCGCGCTGGTGGTGCCCGCCCGCCCCCTGCACACCGCGGACGCGGCGGGAACGGCGGGGGTGGCCGAAGCGGACGTTATCCGCGCCAACGTGCCGCAGGGGGCTGCTGAGCGCGGGTCGCGCCCGGCGTCGGTCTTCCTCGGCGGCCACACCCACGACCTGCCCGCCTGGGCGGGCTGGGACCCCGCGCCCCCCACCCCACCCCTCCAGGCCGCCGAGCGCTACCTCGACCTGCCCCTCCACGGCTCGGTCGGCAGCCGCGCCAACGACGGCCCGGCCTGGTCGCCGGACGGCCGCCATGTCGCCTACATCTCCGACGGCGTGCTGTGGACGGTCGCCATGACCCCGGGGGGCGAGACCGCCGACATTCCCCGCCGCCTCACCAACGAGGCGGCCGACGACCCCAGCTGGACCGGCGACTCGCGCTTCCTCGTCTACTTGAGCGACGACCGCCTGCGCCGCGTCGACGCGCTCACGGGCGCCACCGAGGACATCACGCCGACCCTCGCCTGGACGCGGGCGACGCCTCCCGCATCGGTGCTGGTGCGCGCCGGCGCCCTCTTCGACGGCCGCGCGGAGACGCTCCGCCGGGACGTGGACATCGTCATCGAGGACGGCGTCGTCACCGAGGTGGCCGACCGCGATCCCGCGCGCACCGCCGACCGGGTCGTGGACGCCTCCGGCCAGGTGGTCATGCCCGGCTTGATCGAGATGCACACCCACGGCGGCCTGGCCGACGGCGAGGCCATGGGGCGCCTGTGGCTTGCCTACGGGGTCACCGCGACCCGCTGCCCCGCGTGCGACGGCTACGAGCTGACCGAAGCCAAGGAGGCCGGCGAGTCCGGCCGTCGCATCGCGCCGCGCACCTTCGGGACCGGCGGCACCATCGACGGCAGCCGCATCTACTACCCCAACGCCCCCGCACTCGGCGCGAGCGCTCAGGTCGAGCTGCAGATGGGACGCGCCGCCGCCCTCGGCCACGACATGATCAAGACCTACGTGCGCCTCTCCGACCCGATGCAGCGCCGAGCCATCGCCGAAGCCCACGCTCTCGGGGTTCCGGTCACCTCCCACGAGCTCTATCCCGCGGTCGCGTACGGCGGGGACGGGGTCGAGCACGTGCGCGGCACCAGCCGCCGCGGCTACTCCACCAAGGTCTCCGAGACCAACGGCATCTACGCGGACGCGGTCGATCTGCTGGCCGCATCGGGCATGACCCTCACCCCCACGGTCGGCATCTACGGAGCCTATGGCCTGCTCGCAGCCGAAACTCCGGAGCTCTTCGACGACCCGCGCGTCGAGGCCTTCTTCCCGGACGCCGCCGCCAGCGCGCGCATCCCGCCGGATCTGGAGCTGGCCCGCCGCCTGGTCGAGCGGATGACCTCCCTCCCGCGCCGTGTCCTGGAGGGCGGGGGACGCATCGTGGTGGGCACCGATTCGCCCATCATCCCGCGCGGCCTCAGCCTGCACGCGGAGATGGAGGCTCTGGTCCGCTACGGCCGCATGCGTCCGGTCGACGTCCTGCGCGCCACCACCTCGGAGTCCGGGGAAGCCCTCGGCTACGCAGACCGGCTTGGCGTGGTCGCTCCCGGGGCGTTCGCCGACCTGATCATCCTCGACGAGGATCCCCTGCAGGACATCGCCGCGACCCGCTCGGTGCGCACGGTCATCCTGGGAGGAACCGTGTACGCGGTGGAGGAATTGCTTCAGCGTCCCGAATAGCGCCGCCTCGCTCTCGGAGCCGTGGTTGCCTCGCGATGCCCCATGATATGCTTGCCCAACGAAAGCATGGGTTTCGTTCTACAAGCGTGATGGCGGGACCTGCATCGTCCAGGGGCTGCCCTGCCTGCCTGCCGCGTCCCGTAAACCAACCCGCGGGCTCGTCATCCCTGCTGGATCGGGCTCTCCGGAAGGGTTGACATCCTCTTCCTCCGGGGTACTTTTCTTGGCTGTTAGCACTCCTTGGCGTCGAGTGCTAACAATCGCTCGCGCCGGAGATCCGGCCGGGAAGCAACCTGTATTCGGACCACCATCCACAGGAGAACCCACGCATGGCAACGAGTGCAGCGAACAGAATCAACCCGCTCGCCGACCGGGTCGTCGTCCAGGCGGCCGAGGAGACGGAGCAGACCCGCGGCGGCCTCTACATCCCCGACACGGCCCAGAAGGAGAAGCCGCAGCAGGGCACCGTGGTCGCGGTCGGCCCCGGCAGACTGTCCGATGAAGGCGCGCGCATCGCGCCCGATGTCTCCGCCGGCGACACCGTTCTGTACGGCAAGTACAGCGGCACCGAGGTCACGGTCGACGACGAGGAACTGCTGATCCTCCGCGAGTCGGACATCCTGGCCATCATCACCGACTAGCAGCTCCACGCTTCCCAGGAAGCTGAACCGGAAAACGACGAGCCGGCGGGCGGCAGGATCCCGCTCGCGGCTCTAAACAGAGGAGAAAGAAAGCATGGCAGCCAAGGATCTCAGATTCGAAGTGGATGCCCGCACGCGCCTCAAGGCCGGCGTCGACAAGCTGGCCAGGGCCGTGAAGGTCACCCTGGGCCCCAAGGGCCGCAACGTGGTGCTGGACCGCAAGTTCGGTTCCCCCCAAGTCACCAAGGACGGCGTCTCGGTCGCGAAGGAAGTGGAGCTCGAGGACGGCGTCGAGAACATGGGCGCGCAGATGGTGAAGGAAGTCGCCACAAAGACCTCCGACGTCGCGGGCGACGGCACCACCACCGCCACCGTGCTCGCCCAGTCCATCTTCGGCGAAGGGCTCAAGAACGTCACCGCCGGCACCAACCCCATGGGCATCCGCCGCGGCATCGAGCAGGCCGTCGAGGCAGTGGTGCGCGAGCTCGAGGGCCTCTCCGTCGAGACGCAGGGCAAGCGCGAGATTTCCCAGGTCGGCTCCATCTCCGCCAACAACGACAACGAGATCGGCGCGCTGATCTCCGACGCGATGGAGAAGGTCGGCAAGGACGGCGTCATCACGGTCGAGGAGGCGCGCGGCCTCAAGACCACGCTTGACACGGTCGAGGGCATGCAGTTCGACCGCGGCTACCTCTCGCCCTACTTCGTGACCGATCCGGAGCGGATGGAAGCGGTGATGGACGACCCCATGATCCTCATCCATGACAAGAAGGTTTCGTCGATGAAGGACCTCCTGCCGATCCTCGAGAAGGTCGCGCAGATGGGCAAGCCGCTCCTGATCATCGCCGAGGACGTGGAAGGCGAGGCGCTGGCGACGCTCGTCGTAAACAAGCTGCGCGGCACCCTCAAGGTGTGCGCCGTCAAGGCTCCCGGCTTCGGCGACCGGCGCAAGGCCATGCTCCAGGACATCTCGCTCCTGACGGGCGGCCAGGTGATTTCCGAGGAAGTCGGCTTCAAGCTCGAGAACGCCGTCTCCTCCGACCTGGGCAGCGCCAAGCGGGTCGTGATCGACAAGGACAACACCACGGTGATCGACGGCGCCGGTGCCGCCGACCAGATCAAGGGCCGCATCGACGAGATCAAGGTGGCCATCGACAAGTCCACCTCCGACTACGACACCGAGAAGCTGCAGGAGCGGCTGGCGAAGCTGGCCGGCGGCGTGGCGGTCATCCATGTGGGCGCCGCCACCGAGACCGAGATGAAGGAGCGCAAGGCTCTGGTCGAAGACGCGCTGCACGCGACGCGCGCGGCGGTGGAAGAGGGCATCGTTCCCGGTGGCGGCGTGGCGCTGCTGCGGGCCCAGGCCGCGCTCAACGGCCTCGAGCTGGACCGGCACGACGAGCAGGTTGGCGTGCAAATCCTGCGCCGGGCGCTTGAGGAGCCGCTCCGCCAGATCGCGGAGAACGCCGGCGCCGAGGGCTCGATCGTGGTCGAGCACATCCGCCGCCACGACAACCCCAACTGGGGCTACAACGCCCAGACCGACACCTACGAGGACCTGGTGAAGTCGGGCGTCATCGATCCCACCAAGGTGGTGCGCACCGCGCTCCAGAACGCCGCTTCGATCGCGGGCCTGATGTTGACGACCGAAGCCGTGGTGGTCGAGCAGCCCGAGGAGGAGAAGGCGGGCGCGGGCGCCGGCATGGGCGGCGGCATGGACGGCATGGGCGGCGGAGGGATGTACTAGCCCTCTTGGGCGTGCGACAGCCCTGAACTCGCTGGCCCGGACGCTGTTCCGGCCGCGAAGCGAGACATCCGGGAGCCCGGGCGGCGAAGGTCGTCCGGGCTCCTCGTCGTTCGGGCTCCCGCGTTCGCCGCCTGTACGCGCACAATTCGCGCGCCGCCGTGTATCTTCCGCGTCTGCAACCCCGACAACCCCGATTCCCGCAACCCCGAAGACTGATGGCTGACGAATCCATCCAGGTGCGGCTTCCCGACGGCAGCCCCGTCGAGACGCCGCGTGGCAGCAGCGCCGCAGACGTTGCGGCGAGCATCGGACCCGGACTGGCCCGTGCCGCCCTGGCGGCCGTGGTCGACGACGAGGTGGTCGACCTGGCCCGGCCGGTATCGCCGGGCGCCGAAGTGCGCATCCTCACCAGCAGGGACGACGACGCGCTCCCCGTGCTGCGCCACTCGGCCGCGCACGTCCTGGCCACCGCGGTGCGCGAGCTGCATCCGACCGCGGGCATCGGTTTCGGCCCCTCGATCGAGGACGGCTTCTACTACGACTTCGAGGTCGACGAACCGTTCACCCCCGAGGACCTGGAGGCTTTCGAGGCGCGCATGCGCGAGATCGCCCGGGCCGACCATCCCTTCGAGCGCCGTCGCATCAGCAAGGAGGAGGGCAGGGAGCTTTTCGCCGACGATCCGCTCAAGCTCGAACGCCTGGAGGAGATGGCCGACGACGAGGTGATCACCGTCTACCGGGACGGCCCCTTCCTCGACCTGTGCCGCGGACCGCACGTGCCGTCGACCGGCGACGTGAAGCACTTCAAGCTGCTCTCCACCGCGGGCGCCTACTGGAGAGGCGACGAGAGGCGGCAGATGCTGCAGCGCATCTACGGCACCGCCTTCTTCAGCAGGAAGGCGCTGAACCAGCACTTGGAGCGGCTTGCGGAGGCGCGCCGGCGCGATCACCGCGTGCTCGGCAAGGAGCTGGACCTGTTCAGTGTCCAGGAGGAAGTGGGGGCCGGGTTCATCCTCTGGCACCCGAACGGGGGTCTGGTGCGCCACACGGTCGAGGAGTTCCTCAAGACGACCCTGCTCGAACACGGGTACGACCTCGTCTACAGCCCGCACGTCGCGCGCGAGCAGCTGTACGAGACCTCCGGGCACCTGGAGGTCTTCAGCGAAGACATGTTTCCCCCGATGGACGACGAGGGGAACCGCTTCCGCATGAAGCCGATGAACTGCCCGCATCACTTCATGATCTACCGGTCGCGCAGCCGGTCGTACCGGGATCTGCCGCTGCGCTACGCGGAGCTCGGCACCTGTTACCGCTACGAGCGCGCGGGCGCGCTGCACGGGATGCTCCGCGTGCGGGGGTTCACGCAGGACGACGCCCACCTCTTCGTGCGCGAGGACCAGATCAGCGGCGAGTACCATCGCATGCTGGACCTGCTGGAATACCTGCTGGACGTGTTCGGCTACGACTTCGAGGTGTCGCTCTCGACGCGGCCGGAGAAGGCGATCGGCGACCCGGCGGTCTACGACGCCGCGGTGGACACGCTCGCCGGGGTGCTCGAGGAACGCGGCCAGGCGTACGAGATCGACAACGGTGGGGGCGCGTTCTACGGTCCCAAGGTGGATGTCGGGCTGGTGGACGCGCTGGGGCGCAAGTGGCAGGGGCCGACCTTCCAGTTGGACTACCTGATGCCTGAGCGCTTCGGCCTCGACTATGTGGGCAGCGACAACCAGCGCCACAATGTCGTGGTCATCCACCGCACCATGCTGGGGTCGATGGAGCGCTTCATCGGCGGGCTGGTGGAGCACTATGCGGGCGCCTTCCCGGTGTGGCTGGCGCCCGAGCAAGTGCGCGTTCTCCCCGTTTCGGAGGTGTGGAGCGACAGCGCCCGCGAGCTGGTCGATCAGCTGCGGGCGAAGGGGATCCGCGCCAGCCTCGAGGACCAGGACACCCTCGGCTACCGAATCCGCGACGCGGAGGTGATGAAGGTGCCCTACATGGGGGTGGTGGGGAAGCGCGAAGCCGAGGCGGGAACGGTGGCTGTGCGCAGGCGGGGCGCAGGGAAGAAGCAGGTGGTCATGGAGCGGGAGGCGTTCGCCGAGCAAGTCGCCGGGGACATCCGCACGCGGGCGCGCTGGTAGAATGGCGGCCCGGTGGATTGGTACGCTGGCGCTCGCGGGGTCGCTCTGGCTCGCAGGCTGTGTGGCGCCAGGCGAGGGTGCCAGGCCGTCCACGGGCGGCGGCATGGGCGACATCACGAGAGAGGAGCTGGACAGGGACTCTTATGGGGACGCCCTCCGCGCCATCCAGAGGCTCCGGCGCACCTGGCTGCGCCAGGGCGCCATAACCGCGTATCACTCCAACAACCTGCCCGTGGTATACGTGAACGGGGTACGCATGCCCTTCGCGGAGCTTTCCGGCATTAGCGACGATTACGTTGAGCGGATCTCGCTGCTCTCGCCCATCGACGCTACGACGCGGTTCGGCACGGATCACGCATCGGGAGCCATCATGATCGTGACCCGGCGCGCGCCTCCGAGCTAAGCCTTTCCTACCCGCCGGGACGGCGCGACACTACCACGATCGCGCCCCACATGTGGCCGGTTCCGTACACCGTGGTCGCGTCCCGGGCGGAGAGGAATCGGATGAACTCCACGTCCTGCACGGGAATGGTGCGCAGATCATCCAGCGAGAGAAGCTTCGCCTGGTCGATGTACACAGCCGGCTCCGGATTCGCGTTCACCAGGGTGGGCGTGCGCCGGTAGAAGAGCCAGGAGGGTCGGAGCTGCTCGACGGCTTCGTAGGCGCTCTCGGAGAGGACCTGATCCAGTTCCGGGCGCCTGATGTCTCCCTGCGAGCGTCCGCCGCGGGACGGTCCCACGTTGCCGACGACGCACGCGGCGGAAGTGAGCGTCACCAGGATCAATGGAACGTGGGGCCACCAGTACCGGATTCTCTTCCCGTTGCCTGCGGCCATTGCCCGCGTGACGAGTCCCGCTCCTGCCAGTAGGGGTCGCACTGCTAGTGTCCTCCTCCGGGCTCGACCGTGGCTTTCGTCAGGCGGTCGAGCATCGGGAACTCGCGGTCGAGATAGTCGTTGCCGCCCGCCACGATCGCGCTCTGGTCGCCGCGCCGCAGCCCGCCCCCGGAGTTCTCGCCGTACCCCGTGTAGATGCGGTCCACAACCTCCATCCCCTCCACCACCCGGCCGAAGGGCGGGAAGCCCTGGGCGTCCAGGCGGCTGTTGTCCACCAGGTTGATGTACACCTGTGTGGTGCGGGTGTGCGGCTCGGTGAAGGCGAACGCGATGGCGCCGCGCACGTTGCTGGCCACCACCGCCTCGTCGTCCGGGATGGTCTCGCCGGCCCAGGCGGCCGTGATCTCGGGATCGCCCGCCAGCCCCCACTGGACGATGAAGTCCGGCACGGTGCGGTGGAAGCGCGCGTCGTCGTAGTAACCGTGGCGGACCAGGTTGTAGAAGCGGTCTGCCCCGATGGGCGCCCAGGCTCTCACCACCTCGATGGCGAAGTCGCCCGCGCTGGTCTCGAAGCGGGCGCGGAAGGTGTCGGGGGCGGTTTCGCTCCACACTGGCAGCGTCGGGTCGAGGAGGATCTCGCGGGGGGAGGCGTTGCCCGCCGGCGCGCAGGCCACGGCCAGAAGCCCTGCCAGCGCTGCCGCGCCCCGGACTCGGCCGAGTCTGCGTCCAGCTGCTGCAGCCACCGGCCACCTCCCGGGTCGGCGTTGTCTGGGCGGCAATCAACCAAGGCCACCTCTCTGATTCTGACGGCCCGCGGCGGTCATGTCCAATTGGAACCCGCCCGGCGACGCGGTTCCGTCCGCCTTGCCCGGAGCACTCGGCGCGGGCCACCCGAGCGAGCGGATCCGGAACCCCGCATACGCCCGGCTGGAGGGCGTCCGGCTGGCCATCGCCCGACCCGAGTCGTAGAATCAAGATGGAGGCGTGCAGGTTTTTTCTAGGGACCCCCGCCAGGCAGCTGTTCCTCGCGATCCGTCTCTTCGACGGGTCCACCTCCTGGCGGTTCATTCGCAGTACGCGCCTCCAGAGGAGTACGCATGGGTAAGTTTCGTCCGTCCGCACGGGCGCTTGCCTGCCTGGCCGGAGCATTGGCTGTGGTCTTTGCCTCCGGCACGCCCGCCGCCGCCCAAACGGGCAACCTCGTCGGCCAGGTAGTCAACGCCGCAACCCTCCAACCCCTTGCCGGAGTTCAGGTCTACATCCCGGGCCTCGACCTGGGTACCGCCACCAACCTCAGCGGGCGCTACATCCTGAGCGTCCCGGCCGGAAGCCACGAAGTCAACTTCGAGAGCCTCGGCTACGGCACCGAGACCCGCACCGTCACCATTACCGCAGACCAGGCGACCGAGATCGACATCGCCCTGCGCGAGGAGGCGCTCGCGCTCGACGAGATCGTGGTCACCGGCACTGCCGGAGGCACCCAGCGCCGGGCTATCGGGAACGTTGTGGAGACGGTGGACGCGGCCGCCATCCTCGAGGTCGCACCGGTCACCAACGTCCAGACGCTCCTGGCCCAGCGCACCGCCGGCATGATCGTGCTGCCGTCCGCCGGCCAGGTCGGCACGGGGTCGCCGATCCGCATCCGCGGCACCACCAGCATGTCGCTCGGCAACGACCCCATCGTCTACATCGACGGCATCCGCATGGACTCGAATCCGCGCGGCGGACCGGGAGTGCGCGGCGGGGCCCGCGTCAGCCGCCTCAACGACCTGAGCCCGGAGGACATCGAAAGCATCGAGATCATCAAGGGCCCGTCCGCGGCCACGCTCTACGGCACCGAGGCCTCCAACGGGGTGATCCAGATCATCACGAAGCGCGGAGCGGTGGGTGAGCCCCAATTCGACATCAGCGTGCGCAGCGGGGCCAACTGGCTCCAGAATTCCGCGGGGCGAGCGGGCGGAGACCCGACTTCCTGCTACAACAACCCGGCGTCGCTGGACGCCCTGGCATGCGCGAACGGTCTCCAGTGGCGCAGAAACGCGAACACCGGGCAGCTCGAGGGCTTCAACCTCGTTCAGCAGGAGATCGATGCCGGCCGGCCGCCCATCTTCCGCACCGGCCTCCAGCAGGGCTACAACCTGGGCCTGAGGGGAGGTACCGAGGACGTGCGTTACTACACGTCGCTCTCCTGGGACGACGACGAGGGCATCGTGGGCTACGACTACGCCACCCGTCTCAACGCCCGGGTCAACCTGGACCTGGTGCTTTCCGACGATGTGTCGCTCAAGACCAGCACCGGCTACTTGCAGAACCGCGTGCGGCTCGCCCAGAACCGCGGCGGGTTCGGCGCGGAGCCCTTCAGCGGCATCATCTGGGGATTCCCGAGCACGATCGAGACGCCCCAGCGCGGCTTCATGGTGTCGCCGCCCGAGGAGTGGTCGAAGCACACCACCCGGGCCGACAACGACCGTATCACCACGAGCCTGGAGCTGGGATACAACCCGGCGGACTGGACCACGCACCGCCTCTCCGTCGGGATGGACCGGGGCGAGGCCGTCGACTGGGTGCTCATCCCGCGCCAGCCCGAGGGCCGTTCCCACTTCTGGGGGCGACGCGGTCTTGGCGTAAAGGACGTGGCACGCATCACAAACCGCTTCACCACCCTCGACTACAGCGGATCGGCGTTCCTGGACGTGGCCCCCGGGATGCGGCTCACCAGCTCGGTGGGCGTCCAGTACTACCAGCGCCAGACCTCGATCATCGAGGCCGAGGGATCGGAGTTCCCGGCCGTGCCCATCACGACCGTGAGCGGCGGCGCCGACCGTGACAGCGGCGAGAACTTCACTGAGAACATCACTCTGGGTGCCTACGTCCAGCAGCAGCTGGACTGGAACAACCGCATCTTCCTGACGGCGGCCGTGCGCGGCGACGACAACAGCGCCTTCGGGGCCGACTTCGACGCCGCCGTCTACCCCAAGTTCAGCGCCACCTGGGTCGTGAGCGAGGAGGATTTCTTCGACGTGGGGTGGATCGAACAGCTGCGGCTGCGCTCGGCCTGGGGCGCCGCCGGACAGCAGCCCGGCACCTTCGACGCGGCGCGCCTATACGTTCCAGGCGTGGGCTTCGGCGACCAGCCCGGCCTGCTACCCGGCTCTTTCGGCAACCCGCAGCTCAAGCCGGAGCGCGGCGAGGAGCTGGAGTACGGCTTCGACCTGAGCCTGTTGGGCGGACGGCTGGAACTCATCTTCAGCCGCTACGACCGCACCATTAAGGACGCCATCGTCCAGCGCCCGGTTCCCACCTCTACCGGCTTCTCCGGGAGCCAGATCGTGAACCTGGCCGAGGTCAAAGCCTGGGGGAACGAGCTCGGCATCGACTTCAGAGCCGTCGAAACCTCGGTCTTCAGCTGGGACATCAGCGGCCAGTTCGCCACCATGAACAACGAGATCCAGGATCTCGGCGGGCTTTCCTTCGTGCCGGCCGGCGGCCAGCAGTCCCACTACGAGGGCTACTCCATCGGCGCGTTCTTCGCCAAGCGTGTACTGTCCGCGCAGATCGACGCCGGAGGCTTCGTGACTTCGGCGATGTGCGACGGCGGAACCGGTGTCGGAGGCATCGACTCGGGTGGCGCGGGGGTGGACTGCGCCGGCGCGCCCGACGTGCACTGGGCCCCGTCGACGCCCACTTGGCAGGTCGGCATCACCAACACCATCAGCATCAACAACCTGCGCCTGTACGCGCGCGTCGAGGGCAACGGCGGCCACTGGAACTTCAATTCCGAGCTGCGGGCCGCGCACAACATCGGCGTGACCGAGGCCGTGATCTGCCGCTGCATTCCCGAGGTACAGGCCAGGCGCCAGTACGAGAACAACACCATGGGCTTCCACGAGGGCGGATACCTGCGCCTTCGCGAGGTCGGCGCGAGCCACACCATCCCCGCGGACCTGCTCACCCACGTCGGGGCTTCCCGCGGAGTCATCAGCCTGTCCGCCCGCAACATGGCCATGCTCTGGACCAAGGCTCACGGGTGGGGCACCTGGCGCGACGGCCGGGTGATGCCTCCAGGAGGATTCGGAGGGAGATGGTCCTGGGACGCGGAGCTGCGCAGCACCGGGAACATCCGCGCGGATCAGCAAACCGTCATGCCGCCTTTCGCCAGCTTCACGGCGAACGTGCGCCTCAGCTTCTGAAGGAGGTGGAAACGATGATCGACCTTCGAAGCAGCGAATCGATTCCGCAGGGGCACGAGGTGACGCAAATGAGACGGTACGACGAATACATCGGACGGCGGCCGCGCGGCCGCCGGCGTGGAAGGGGTTCCCGGACGCTCGCGATCCTGAGCGGCTTTCTGCTTGCGGGAACGCTGGCGTGCGAATCCCTTCTCGAGGTGGAGATTCCGGGGCAGGTCGAGGACGCGGCGCTCGACGATCCGGCACTGGCCGGCACCATGATGGTCAGCGCCCTGGGCGAGTTCGAGTGCGCCCTCAACACCCTGGTTCCCACCAACGCGTTTCTCACGGGCGAGTTCATCGCCTCCAACTTCTTCCTGAGCTCCAATGTCTGGGGCTGGCGCGGTGAGACCGAGATCCGGGCGACGTCGGGCGCCTGCTCGACTTCCCGGGCGGCCACCAACTACGGCTACTACACGCCCTTCCAGCGGGCGCGCTTCCTGGCGGAGGACGCCGTCCGCCGCATCACCGAGTTCAGCGACGCGGACGTGCCCGGCAAGTCCAACGTGCTGGGCACGCTGAACGCGTACGCGGGCTACAGCCTGGTGCACCTCGGCGAGAACTACTGCGAGATGGCGCTCGACAACGGGCCGCTCATGCAGCCGCGCGAGGTGCTGGAGCTGGCGGCGGACCGCTTCACGACCGCGATCAGTCAGGCCTCGGATCAATCCATCGTCAACATGGCGAGGGTAGGCCGGGCGCGGGTGAACCTGGACTTGGGGAATCTGTCGGAAGCCGCCGCGGATGCGGAGCAGGTTCCCGAGGGATTCGTGCGCAACGCGGACTATTCGACCGCGCAAATCCGGCGGGAGAACTCGACCTACAATCGCACCGAGAGCGACTACCTGTCGGTGGGCTTCGCGTGGCGCGATCTGGAAGTTGCCGGGATGCCGGATCCGCGCGTGCCGGTGATGAACACCGGGCGCAAGGGCCAGGACGGCGAGACCGACCAGTGGGACCAGCTCAAGTACACGTCGCGCGGCGATCCCATTCCCATCGCCTCATGGCGGGAGGCACAATTCATCATCGCCGAAGCGCGCATGGGGCAGGCCGCGCTCGACGCGCTCAACCGGGTGCGCGACGTCTACGGGATTCCGCACATCCAGATGAGCGAGATCGACAACATGCTGGAGACCATCCTCGAGGAGCGGAAACGCACCTTCTTCCTGGAAGGCCACTGGCACAGCGACATGATCCGCCACAATCTCCAGTTCCCGCAGGGCGTGAATCACAAGGGCAACAGCTTCCAGCCTTACAGCTGCATGCCGCTGCCCGACATCGAGGTGAACAACAACGTCAACATCTCGGGTTAGGCGCCGGGATCTCCCGGGTCGAGGGCTGGATCACGCAGCACCGAGGCCCGGGAATTCCACCGCCCGTTGCCCGGAACACACGCCGTTATTTCGAAACAGTTCCAAGGAGCATGTCATCATGATCGGGTTCATGGCCAATCGCAGCACCATGGGCCGCGCGGAGCTCGCGTTCACCGAGCCATCGTCGCGCGAACCAGCCCCCACGCGCTTCCGGACCGCCGCAGGACGCGCGGTGCTGGCCTGCGCCTTTCTCGTGCTTTTCGCGGCCTCATGCTCGTCGGCGGGGCAGGAGGGGGCGCCCGCAGCGTCCGACGTGACGGTCGTGTGGGGCGGCGGCCTCTTCGACGGCACCGGAGACGCCGTGGTGCCCAACCCGGGCATCGTGGTGGCGGAGGGGCGCTTCACGGCCGTCGACGCCGTCGCGGCGTCGGAGGCGGTCGCGGCGGGGGCTGCGGTGGTCGAGGTGGGGGATGGGGAGGTGATCCTCCCCGGCCTCATCGACCTGCACGCCCACTTCCACCTGGACCTGCTGGGGGAGGGGCGCGTCGACGAGACGGGCGTCTATCCGGCGCTCTTCCTCGCCAACGGAGTCACCAACACCTTCCCGAACGGGGAGGCGAGCCCGCACAAGATGCGCGCCCTGCAGGAGCGCCTGCGCTCGGGCGAGCAGGTGGGCGCTCGGCTGCTCCGTTCCGGCCCCTACTTCGGCACGGCGCGGGTGGGGTGGGATCCCGACTTCACCGCGGAGGACATCCATCGCCAGGTCGACGCCCTGGTCGAGGAGGGGGTGGCGGGGTTGAAGGCCAAGACCATCACGGCGCCGCACCTGGAGGCGCTGATCGAGCGGGCCCACCAACACGGCCTCAGCGTGACCGGCCACCTGGGCTCGGGTTTCCGGGGCTCGGTGAACCCGCGCGACGCCATCCACATGGGCATCGACCGCATCGAGCACTTCATGGGCGGGGACGCGATGCCGGCGGAGCGTTCGGCCTACGACTCCTTCGAGGAGATGACCCCCGACATGCCCGAGTTCGAGCGCATCGTCCAGCTCTACCTGGACGAGGGCGTCAACTACGACGCCACCATGAGCGCGTACGGATACTCCGGAGGGCGCGATCCCGACATCTTCGAGCCCTTCGCGGACGAGATGAGCTACCTGACCCCGTACGCCCGCGAGCTCATCGAGGGGCGCCTCGCCGCGGAGCCCCGGCGGGTGAGCGAGCAGTTCGAGCGCATCTACAACGTCAAGCAGCAGCTCGTCAAGCGCTTCTACGACATGGGGGGCGGGCACCTGATCACGATGGGAACCGACCACCCGTCCACGGGCGAGTTCTTCTCGCCCTTCTCGGTGCACAGGGAGCTGGCGCTCTTCGTAAAGTCGGGCATCCCCGAGGCCGCCGTGCTCCGGTTCGCGACCATCAACGCGGCAACGGCCCTGCGCGTGGAGGATGACCTGGGCACCATCGAAGCGGGCAAGATCGCCGACCTGGTCATCCTGGAAGGAGACCCGCTGGAGGACATCCGCAACACCCGCAACGTGCGCATGGTGTTCAAGGACGGGGTGGCCTACGACCCGGCCGAACTGCTCGAATCGTCCAAGGGGAAGATCGGCCCGCGCGGGCCGGAGGACCTGGCCGACTTCGCCGCCGTGGAGGTGCCGCCGCCAGGAGGGGAGTGAGGAGAGAACACGCAGTCACTCCCTGTCCCGAAGGTCGACCGGCTTGTAGCCGTGCCGTGTCCGTGGCACCATCTGATCAGAGTCGTCTCCTCTGAAGCTGAAGTCCCCAAACGGAGCAATCTTCCAGATCGCCTTCTTCATGCGGTCCGAGCCGAGCGGGTGGCCGGTGGCGAAGAAGACGGAGTACTTGAGACCGTTCCCCTTGTACAGGTGGAAGTGGAGCACGTGCTTTGCGCCCGCGCTCTTGAGTTGGGCCTTGTAGAGGGCGTAGAGATGGCGACGCCGCTCACTACCAGCCATGTCCGCCGCCTGTCGCCAGGCAGCCGTGCCGAACAGCGCGTCCATGTGAGGCTCGAATTCAGTCGTGGTCAAGAAGCGGTTCATCTCCTCCCACATGAACGTGACGTACACCTCGCACTGCCTGTTCCCCAGGATCCCCCGGATCACGGTGAGCGGGATGTGCTTGATGCCGAATGGATCCATCATCACAAGGGCCGGGGCCATGCGCTTCTTCTGATCTTCCAACTCTTGGAGGACGTCCGTCATGCGCGACTCGAACGAGTCTTCCAGCACGTGGACCTTGGTCTTGCCGGGGAGCTTCGGGCGCCAGCGATCCACGATGCCACGAAGATGGTCCACCCTGCCAGCGTGGTTCTCGATAAACACGAAGACCACTTCCTTGCTGATCCGCTGCTTCGCTCCATGCTCCGCCAGTACCCGCATGGCAACCACGGGTGACCCCTCCTCGCCATCGGCGTACTCGCCCGGCCCCGCGAAACCGTCAATGAACAGGATCCGGCCGTTCGCCTGCCCCATCCCAAGGATCGGAAACCAGGCCTTCAGATACTCCTTCAGCACCAGGTGCTTGCCCTCGGTGTGGTCGTCTCGCGGCCAGAGCGTCCCCTTAGGTGCCGCCATTGGCCTCCCATCCCATCGCATCGACCTCGTCCGGGAACTCGTCCCAGGTCGCTCCATCCAACTCTCGTCCACCCGACTTCGGCGTCCGGCCACCCCATTGCTTGAAGAAGAACGGCACCCGAGCTGACCGGCACTGATCCCTAAGCAGCCGTGCCCAATGCCGACTCATCGGTCGCGCTCCTGCTCCGCTCTCGCCGCCGACGATGACCCAATGCACCCCGATGGGTCCGTCGCCCTCCCCATTCAAGAAGGATCCCAGGTCGAGAGGACCCAGCAGGGGCTCGCAGCTGAGGAAGCGAACGGCCGCCGGCACTCCGAGGAGATGCCGAACCCGGTAGTCAACGGATTGGTCTTCCACCGAGGTGCCGATCCAGATGTGGGGCGGGAGGCCGGCGGACAGTAGATCCCGGTTGCGTTCGGCGAATCTTGCCGCTCGTGCAGGCCGCTTCGTCAGCACCTGATACACATGTCGATCCACGTCGAGCATGACGCGAAAGCATCGTCGGACGAAGTCTTCCGGAACATCCCGGTGGAACAGGTCCGACATCGAGTTCACGAAGACTCGCCGTGGCGCTCGCCACGATGCCGGGATTCGGAGCCGAGCGGGCCAAACCCGGACCGCGAACGGGTCGCTCCGGTTCGCGGGCGTGTCCACCATTGGCGGGCGGGCGCGGTAGGTGGTCGACAGCAGCCTCCGGGCCAGGGTCTCGGCGTAGCAGTGGTCGCATCCACGTGACACGCGGGTGCAACCCGTCGTTGGATTCCAGGTCGCGTCGGTCCATTCGATTGCGCTGCGGTCCGGCACGTTCGCCTCTTGGCTCGGTTGGGTAGGGTACGAGTAGGTAAGGTACTACTTTCGGTGTTTGTTCGCCATCCTCGCCCATCAGGAGCAAACCCACTACCGGTAGTAGGCTACCCCCTACCGGTAGTGGGTCTGTGTTGGCGGCGCAGGGCTGTGCCGGCCGCGCGGTCTTTCCTCTGTGTGCGGTCGAGATCCGGTTCCGTTACCGGTGCGGATGATCGTGCGGCGCCGCGTCATTGTGGTGCGGCGCCTCTTCGTAATGCTGCCGCAGCACGTCCCCGCCGAAGTCGTCCCTCAGATCGCGCCACACCGAGTGGACGTGGTTGGCGTCGTTCTGGGTGTTGTCGTACTCGATGAGGAATTCGGGCGAGTGCACCCGGTAGTAGTGGCCGTTCCCGGCCTCGGCGGGGCCCGCCCACGCGAAGTACAGCTCGTCGTCGGAGCCGGCTGCGATGCGCTCCATCCAACGGTGCGCGGATTCGTCGTCCATGTTGTGCACGTACTCGCCGATCAGCCGGTCGAGCTGGGCCCGCTGGGCATCGTTGAGCGCGGAGGCCCGGATTCCGGCGTAGTCGAGGTTCACGGTACGCTCGGCGCCGGTGATGATGTCGTCGTAGGCCTCCTCGGCGATCACGGCGGAGCCGCGCTGGCTCGAGGAGAGCATCGTCACCAGCTCGCGGGCCAGGTCTTCCTCGGAGGCCAGCACGCGCAGGCCGGCCTTGGGGCCAGAGGGTACGATGTGCGGGTTGCTTCCGATGAAGGCGGGACCGGTGATGAGGTTGGCATCCCCCGCGGATGAGAAGCTCATCGAGATATGGTGCCCCTCGAAACGCCACGCCCACGCACCGTCGGCGGAGGGAGATCCGAAGATGGCGAAATAGTAGTCCTCCGGATCGCGGCGCTCCTCGCGCCCCTCCATGATCCCGAGAATGCGCTCGAGTTCCATGATGCTGTTGGCCTTGAGATACCCCTGGGAACTCAGCGCCGACTTCAGCAGCTGATGCGCGGCCGTGCGCTGTGCGAGCGTCATCGCCTTCAGCGGAAGGCCGTTGCGCTCTCTCGGGACGAAGTGCCAGTTGAACTGCTCCGCGTCGCCGAGCGGGAACATGGCCTGGTCGCGGCCCTCGGCGTCGAGGGTGGCGACGAAGCTGGTCGCGGCGCTTGCGACTTCGTCCGTGGTGCTGGATACACCGGCGAGAACGACACCGCCCAGCGCCGAGGTCGCGGCGAGGATCAGGACCGGAAGCGCGATCGCGCGCCAGGATTTGGTCAGATTCTTCATGATGAGGCTCCTTTTCTGGAGGACTGCGGGTCCGGATTGTACCTGTCAACTTGCCCGGGTTTTCCGGCGTCCCGCAAGTACGGAGCCGCTGACGCGCATCGGGCACCGTTGCGAGGTTTCCCGGCGCCGGAGGCCTTGCGCCTCGAGACCCGTGCTCGGCACCGGTCGTGGCTGGCTGCTTGACCGTCCCCGCCGGATCGGCTGACCTTACTCCATGATCATTCCGCGCCGCCGCATCAACCGCCTCCGGGTCACGCGCCTGCACGAGGGGAGCCGGAGTACGCGCCAGGATGTCGTGGCCGTCGAGGAACCCCTCGAGATCCGCGTGCGTTTCGCGGATGGTGACGGGTGGCAGACGCGCAGCGTATCGGTCACGATGCGCACCCCGGGAGACGACTTCGAGCTCGCGGCCGGGTTCCTGTTCGCCGAGGGGCTGGTGTCGGACCGGCGCGACATCCAGGAGATCAGCTACTGTTCCGGCGACGAGCAGCAGGAGTACAACCTGCTCGAGGTGCGGCTCGCGCCCGGCGCCTCCTTCGATGCCGGCCTCCTGAACCGGAACTTCTACATGACGTCGAGCTGCGGCGTGTGCGGGAAGGCGTCGCTCGAGGCCATCGAGGTGCAGGGATGCGCGGCCATCGCCGACGGAACCCTGACGGTGCGCGGGGATGTGCTGACGGGGTTGCCGGATGCGCTGCGGGCTGCCCAGCCCGTGTTCGAGAAGACGGGCGGCATCCACGCGAGCGGGCTGTTCGACGTGGAGGGACGGCTGCTCGCGCTGCGCGAGGACGTGGGGCGGCACAACGCGCTGGACAAGCTGATCGGGCAGGAATTCCTTGCCGGACGGCTGCCCCTCGCGGACCGCATCGTGCTGGTGAGCGGGCGGACCTCCTTCGAGCTCCTGCAGAAGGCCACCATGGCCGGGGTGCCGGTGGTGGTGGCGGTGGGGGCGCCTTCGTCGCTCGCGGTGGACCTGGCGCGGCGCTTCAACGTCACGCTGGTGGGGTTCACGCGCGCGACCGGCTTCAACGTATACGCGGGGCGCGCGCGGGTGCGGACCTGAGCGGGATGGAGGCCGATTTCGCGTGGGCGGTGGCGCACTTCATGGCACGGCCGTTCGTTAACCGCGTCGGTCGCGCGCGGTTGCGACGTTGAGCGGGGGGGATCGGCTCCGCCCGCGGCTGTTCGGGGTGGTGCTGGCGGGGGGGGAGAGCCGCCGCTACGGCAGCCCCAAGGCACGGGCGCGGCTGGGCGGGCAGACGCTGCTCGAGCGCGCGCTGGGCATCCTGCAGGCGGCCGGTCTTGAGACCGGGGTGATCGCCAACCGGGTGGAAGATCTGCCGTCGCCGTGGGCGGACGGTGCTCGCGGGGATGGGCGCGTCGGTGCCCGATCGGCCTGCGCCGCAAGCGGCCGACCAGTCGAAGCCCCACCTTCCGCCGGGGGCGTGGACCGCGGGGGCGGGCGCGTTGCGACCATTCCCGTCCGCCCGGACCTCACGCCGGGCACCGGCCCGCTCGGTGGACTGCACGCGGCGCTGTTGTGGGCTGGGGAGCGGGGGGATGCGGGGGTCTTCCTGCTCGGGTGCGACCTGCCCCTGGTGCCGTCCGCCCTGGTGGCACGCCTTACCACCCGCCTCGACGCCGCGCGCCCGACCGTGC
Source organism: Longimicrobiales bacterium (assembly GCA_965208255.1). Classification (GTDB taxonomy): domain Bacteria; phylum Gemmatimonadota; class Gemmatimonadetes; order Longimicrobiales; family Gaopeijiaceae; genus BD2-11. The sequence continues at coordinate 2,747,400 of OZ242324.1, read as the reverse complement.
CCGCCAGCCCCGGCCCGCTGGGCATCGAGCCACTGTGCGGCTGCTATCCGGTCGGCCTGGTGGCGGCGGCGGAGGAATCGCTGGCGGCGGGCCGGTTCGGCATGGGCGAATTCGTGCGCGCGCACGATCCGGTCGTGGTGGCCCGCGACCAGTTCGCATCCGTCGCAGGCGCGGAGCACGCCTTCCTCAACGTGAACACCTCCGCCGACCTGGATCGGGCGGCCGAGATTCTGGGTCTACGAGCCGACGAGGACTAATCGGCGCGGTCCCGCGGCCGGCATGGATTCCGCGCAATGCCTTGCTGTTGCGCGACGATCCGCGGCGGGGCGGAACCGTGCACGAACTCGGTTACACCCTAGAACCCACCCCCGGTCGAAAACCCGCCGCCCCCAAATCCGCCCCCGCTGGAGAACCCCCCGGCCCCGAATCCAGCCCCGCCGAACCCACCCGGGCTGGCGCCATGGACCGGGAGAAAGTGCTGATTGCGCCCGAGCATCCGATGCACGTGCCGGGAAGAGTGGCTCCCCGCGACGAAGCCCAGGAGCAGGGCATTGATGTCGAGGCCGTCGTCGAAGCGCGACCGCCCCCCGTTCCAGTCGTCGGCTTCGAAGCGGTCGCGGATTTCCTCCAGGCCCGCGAGGCGGCTCGCCAGGCGGGAGCGTTCCTGTCGTCGGGCGGCGAGCTCCGCGCGCAGTTCGGCGAGCCGGCCGTCGATCTCGAGTAACTCCGCCACCAGGGCGTCGTCGCGCGGATCGCGGGTGGCACGAGCCATGGTGAGCAGCTCGTCCAGCGTGCGGCCCTCCAGAAACGCCTCCAGGCCATCGATCGCCGACTCATAATACGAACCGCGTTCGTCGTGGAGGGCGGCCAGCTCGTCCGTGAGTTCGCGCAGCGCAACCTCCGCCTCGCGCACCACGCGCCGTGCCGTCTCGCGCTCCGCGTAGAGCTGCTCGCCACGCGCGAGCACCGGGGTCAGCCCGTGTCGATCCATGACCTCCTCTTCCAGGCGGGCCAGGGGAGGCAGCGCCGTGGCGAGGGCCGCGCGATCGTCCTTCAGCACGGCGGCGGCATGACCGGGCAGCGCGTTGAGGAAATCGTATTTCGCGCGGGCGTCTTCGTACCGCGTCACGTCGGCGACCCAGTGGTCGAGGCGGCGGGTGAGGGCGTTGCCCGCTGCCGAGGGCGTGCCGTAGCCTCGGCGCGCGAGGTAGGAGAAGAGGGCATCCCCGTCGTACGCGGGCACCTCTTCCGCCTGCTCGCGCTCGGCCGCCTCGTGGCGCTTCCCGGAGGCGGCGACCCTCGCCTCCAGCAGGCGCGCTCGCTCGAAGAGGCCCTGCCAACGGGGAATGCCCTGAAGCTCCTCGAACACCACGCGCGCCAGTCGGGCCCGTTCCTCGCCGGTATCGTCCAGCGCTTCCGTCGCGGATGCCAGCGCGGCCTCGGCCGCCGCGACCGCGTCGCGCTGCCCGGGGATCCGCTTCTCGACTTCGCGCAGACGGTCCTTTTTCTCGTCGAAGATGGCGCGGACGCTGGACTCCATCTCGGCGATGGTGGTCCCCACCGCGTCTTCCTTCATCGCCGGGAGATGAAACTCGGCGAGCGAACGGATGGCCCCGGCCCTGCGCTCGCCCGTCTCGGCCATCCCGATCTGCAGCTCGTCGATGCCCCGCTCCTGTTCATCCAGCCGGCTCCGGACGCGGCGAATGCGCCGGACCATCCTGCGGTGGATATCTCTGCCGGTCTGCATGGCTACCACTCCGTAATCTGGCCGATGTCGGCGTAGCGGCGTTCGGCGGTGACGTATCCCCGGGGCTTGAAGCCGAATTCCTCGTCGTCGATGATACCGTTGTCCTCTTTGTCGGCGGCGATGCGGTCATACGCCTCCTGCGGCACCCGCTCCCCCCACTGCCGCACGCGCCTCGTGTCGCCGGTCTCCTCGCTGCGGATCGTGACCGATACCGGCTCGCCGTCGGTCCCCAGCGCCTGGACCAGCAGGTAGTGATTGCGGACATCACGGGTCCCGTCCGGATAGCGCCACACACCCCCCGTTACGACGATGCGGTACTCCGTGGCGACCGTGTCGAGCAGATCCTGATAGCGACGGGCGGCCTCCTCGAGCCCGTCGACGTCACGAGTCGCGATCCGCGATTCCGCCTCGCCGGCGAGGCTCGCAGCTCGCTCTCCGGCGAGGTCTTCGGCGGCTTCCGCGAGCACGGCGGAATGCAGACGGACGACCTCTGCCTGCAGGGTGGCCAGGCGGGCGTGCCGCTCGGCCAGGGCCCGCTCGGCCATCATCCCCGCACCCGCAATGCTTCCCCAGATGAGGGCTGCGGCCGCGGCGGCCGGCAACAGCACGCGCCGGGCGATCCAGTTGCGCCGGATGTAGAGGAGCGCCAGGCTTCTTCCAACGCCCGGCGGCGTTGGGGCAAACGCGTAGCGCTGCGAGAGGTAGTCGTCGAGCGCCTTCTCGATGGTCTCGCTGTCCACGAGGTCGCCCAGCTCCTCGTACATGCGCTGGATGTCCCGAATCGCGGCCTCGCGGTCGAAGGCCTCGTGCTCCTCCAGGGCCTGCCGCCGCTCGTGGATGACCTGTGCGGCATCCATCACGCGCAGCACCTCCTGGGGAGCCAGCGGAGTCTTGTCCTGACGAGTCATTCCGTTTTCACCTCAGTCCGTGACGCAGGCCGATGCTGACGATGGGCCAGTAGTTGAGGAACCCGCCGGCATCCTCCTCGGTTTCCCGCCGCTCGGCCTCGAGGTCGGCACGGAACCCGGGGGAACCCAGCACCTCCGGATCGCCTGTGGCGGACATCTCGAATCCCGCGCCCAGCGGAAACGCTGCGCCCAGATCCACCAGGAGGCTGATTCGGCGCGACAGGCCCGGCGCGAAACCGAGGAGCGCATAGGGCGCGACCGATCGGGATACGAGTGTCGTGGTGAGCGTACGGATGTCCGGCTGTCTGTAGTAGCCCCCGCCTATGTCGATGGACGCGCCGCTGCCGTACGTGATTTCGTGGGCCGGTTCCCCGGATCTGATCAGCAGACCCGCGCCCACCCGCAGGACGCCGAACGGGAACTCGGCGCCGACCGAGAAGAGCGCGTTCGGCAATGACAGCTCCGCGGTGCGGTCGCTCGCCAGGTTCGACCATTCCGTGACATCGACGTTGAATCCGAGAAGGCCGGCTCCGCCACGGACCGCCACCCGCTCGTTCAAGGCCATCGCAACGTCCAGGCCCATGCCAAGCGTTCCCAGGCGGCCACCCACCGAGACATTGCCCTGGATGGCGAGGACTGGCCGGCCGACGGCCAGGAGCGACAGAAGCAGGACCAGCAACACGGCAGATCGTGCCATCGCGAGGCTCCTTGCGGGACCGCCGGAACATCAGTCGGCGACAAGCAGGGCTGTCACAAACTTGTTCCGGCCGGGGAACTGACAAATGTAACGTCGCTGGAGCGGCAAGACGGGAGTCGCACGGAGAATCGGGTGCGATCGGGAGAGAACGGGAGCCATGAGCGACCGGCCGGGCGGATGCGCGCCGTCCGGGATGGAGGTTGGCCGAAGACGCGAGGTTGATCACCTCAGTGCGACAGCCGAATTTGAGATTCGTCCCAGCGTTGCATCCCCTTGGCCACGGACTGTTCGATGATCCATCCGAATCCGACGACCACCTGCCGTTCCCTGTACCCTCGCCGGCTCCTTGCCTCGCTGCTCGGCTTCACCTGTGTCTGCGTTGGCATCCTGGCCACAGGTCCCCTGCGCGCCCAGGTCACTACCGAACAGTTGGACGCCCTTAGCCCCCGCAACATCGGCCCCGCCGTCATGAGCGGGCGAATCGTCGATCTGGCCGTGGCGGAGTCCGACCCCATCAAGTTCTACGTCGCTTCGGCGACCGGGGGCGTCTACAAGACCAGCGACAACGGCATCACCCTCGTCCCGGTGTTCGAAAACGAAGCCACCCACTCCGTGGGGGCGATCGCATTGCACCAGGTGGACACCTCGGTGGTGTGGGTCGGTACCGGCGAGCGGGCGAACCGGCAGAGCTCGTCGTGGGGCGACGGCGTGTACAAGAGCACCGACGGCGGCGCGTCGTGGACCAACATGGGACTGCGCGAGAGCCGCCATGTCGGACGCATCGCTCTCCATCCCGACGATCCGGATCTCGTCTATGTCGCCGCCATGGGCCACCTGTGGGGTCCCAACGACGAGCGCGGCCTGTATCGAAGCGCGGACGGAGGAGCGACCTGGCAGCGCATCCTGAACATCGACGAAGACACGGGCGTCGTGGACGTGGCGCTGGACCCCGAAGATCCGGCTATCGTCTACGCCGCCACCTACCAGCGCCGGCGCCGTCCCTGGGGCTTCCACGGCGGCGTCCCGGGGAGCGCACTCTACAAGAGTCTGGACGGCGGCGACAGCTGGGAGCGACTGACGGGACCGGGGATCGACCGCGGGCTCCCGGATGGGATCCTGGGACGCATCGGCATCTCCATCTACCGGAGTGACCCGCGCATCGTCTACGTGAGCGTGGAGCAGGGCTACCGCTACAACGCCTCCACCGCCTACACGGAGCGGCGCGCCGGCATCTACCGGTCCGAAGACCGCGGCGAGACCTGGGAGTTCATGAGCGACTGGAATCCCCGGCCCATGTATGCGAGCCAGATCCTGGTCGACCCGAGCGACAACCAGCGCATCTACATGGTGAACAGCTATTCCTTCTCGGACGACGGGGGGCGCACCTTCACCGTCCCGCCCCAGAGCCTGCACGGCGACGACCGCCTGGTCTGGGTCAACCCCGACGACTCGCGCCATGTGATGAAGGCCGACGACGGCGGGCTCGGCATCTCCTGGGACCGCGGCCTGAACTGGCTCTACATCTCCGACCTGCCGGTGAGCCAGTACTACCGGGTCCAGGTGGACATGGCGGAGCCCTACAACGTCTATGGGGGCCTGCAGGACAACGGCTCCTGGATGGGACCCAGCGAGACGTACCGCGCGGAAGGAATCGTCAACAGCGACTGGCGCCGGCTGGGGGGCGGAGATGGCTTCGTGAATATACCGGATACAACCAACAACTATATTATATATACGGAGTCACAATATCTGGGACTATCACGCGTGGATCTTCGGAGCGGGCAGCGCACCAGTATCCGACCCGGCAACCCCGGGGGCAACATCGCCGGCCGCCGCAACTGGGAGACCTGGAGGGAGGTGGGCACGTTCGAGGAGCAGCGCCTCGGCAACGCCATGGAACCCGCGAACTGGGACGGTCCCTTCATCATCTCGCCCCACGACGGCTCCACCCTGTACGCCGGGACCCGGACGCTGTGGAAGACCACCGACCAGGGCGACTCCTGGCAGGCGCTGGGCGACCTCACCACCGGCGTGGACCGGCGCACGCTGCCGGTCATGGGGCAGATGCCGGACGACCTCATGCCTTCTCTGGACGACGGGGTTCCCTACTATCCCACCATCTCGGCCGTAGCGGAAAGCCCGCTCACGCAGGGCCTCATCTACGCCGGCACCGCCGATGGCCGCCTCCACGTCTCGCGCGATGGCGGCGAGCGCTGGACCGATGTGGCCGCCCGCGACGTGTCCGACTCGGACGAGCCCCCCGTTCTCCCCGACTTTCCCGGCCTCCCTCCGGGGGCGTGGGTGAACGGCATCGAGCCCTCCCGGCACGAGGAGGGCCGCGTCTACGCGGTCTGGAACAACTACCGCAACGACGACTACGCCAACTATCTGTACCGCTCCGACGACTACGGGGAAACCTGGGTCTCGATCACCGGAGACCTGCCCGCCGGGCGCGTGCTGCGGACGGTGCGCGAAGATCCGCGCAACCCCTCGGTGCTCTTCCTGGGCGCCGAGATCGGGCTCTTCTACACGATGGACGGCGGCGTGCGCTGGACCGAGCTGCGGGGCGGGATGCCGACGCTCCCGTTCAACGACCTCGTCATCCATCCGCGCGACAACGATCTCGTGCTCGGGACCCACGGGCGCGGAATCTGGATCCTCGACCAGATCAACGCGCTCCAGGAGCTGACGCCCGAAGTCATGGCCGGCCCGGCCCACCTGTTCACCATCGAGCCCGCCACGCAGATCAGGCGAGCAGGCGGAGCCGCCCACGCCGGCGATGTCCACTACCGGGGCGAGAATCCGCCCAACGGCGCCATCCTCGACTACTGGCTCTCCGAGGAGGCAGCGGAGGGGACGGTGAGCATCGCCATCGAAGATCAGGACGGTGCCCGCGTCGCGACGCTGGAAGGAACCACGGGGCAGGGGATGAACCGGGTGGTATGGGACATGCGCCACGAGGTGGAGGCCGGGCGCGGTCCCCTGGCCGTCCCCGGTACCTATACGGCGCGGCTCGAGGCGGCGGAGGTGGAGTCCAGTCAACCCTTCCTGCTGCGCAAAGACCCCCGAATCACCGCGTCGCCGGAGGTGCGCGCCGCCTGGACGGCCACCCTCCTGGAACTCGCCGCACTCGGAGCCCGGGCCGCCGCCGAAGGGGCCGCAATCGATGACGCGCTCGAAGGAATTGCCGCGGATGACGCCGACCCGCGCGCCGCCAGGCTGCGCGACCTGCGCCGGGAATTCGGTGAACTGGCCAGCCGGATCGGCCGTCTGCGGGGAGCAGTGGAAGGCGTAGTGGCCCCGCTGACTCAGGACCAGCAGGCTCAGCGCGCGTTCTACACGGAGATGCTCGAGACGCTGACCCGGGAGGCGCGGGAGCTACGGGAGGTTGAGGGAGGAATGGCTGTGCGGGAGCAACCCCGAGCGTGGCACTCGGGCGCCAATTCGGGCAGATTTTTGTTGCATCAACGCGCAGTTGCTGAACCTGCCGATTTCACTGAACTGGAGGCTACGTCGTGACCCCATCCTCTGTCCACACCGCTCTCAAGGTGTTCGCAGCAGCAGTGAAAGAGAAAACTACACAGATTGCACCCGGACAGCCGGAGGACCAGTTGAGAGCCCCATTTGAGGCGCTCCTGGATGTCATTGGCAACGTAACACTCGGTTCCAGTGTCGTTTGCACAGGTGAGGCGGCTTTGTCTGGTCGGTTGGGCCGCCCTGACTACGCAGTCCACGTCGAAGGTTTGCTCGCCGGCTACGTTGAACTGAAGGCTCCTGGGGTGGGTGCGAATCAAAGACGCTTCACCGGACGCAATCTAAGGCAGTTTAAACGATTTAGCACAATACCCAACATTCTCTATACTGACGGCAACGAATGGGTCCTGTATCGGAATGGCGAGCAATCTAGATCTGCTCGGCTATCGGGCGACATCACCAGGGAGGGAAGTGGCGCTGTCAGCCCTCAGGATGCCCCCGTCCTTGAGCCGCTGCTACGGGATTTCCTGCTTTGGGAACCCTTCATACCGACTAGCCGAGAAGGCGATGTCGACCTGAGACGCCTCGCTGAACTACTCGCTCCACTATGCCGCATGCTCCGAAATGATGTAGCCGACGCTCTGACGGACCCGGAGTCGCCCCTCGTCACCTTGGCCAATGAGTGGCGAGAGCTTCTCTTTCCAGAGGCAACGGACGCGCAATTCGCAGACGCGTATGCCCAAACGGCGACATTTGCGCTGCTCTTGGGACACAGCGAGAGCAGCCTTCCACTCAGTCTGCAGAACGCCCAGAACGCCTTGGAGGCGCAACATGGTCTTTTGTCACGGGCCCTTGAGATTCTCACTGACCCAAGGGCACGCGGTGAAATCGCCGCACCACTCGACCTTCTGCTGCGAGTCATCGCAGCGCGCGTTCTACATGGAGATGCTGGAGGCGCTGACGCGGGAGGCGCGGGAGGCCGGGTAGCGCCGTACTGCGCCGGGCCGTCTACGCCAGGTAGCGCTCCATCAGCACCTTCCGGTGATGACGCGAGTGCCCCGCGATGATCCAGGCCAGGCTCCTGACCGTGAACTCGTTGCCGCTGGCCACGCCGCGACGGTTCCATGCGTCCTCCGGAAAGCTGCGCAGCAGCAGCAGGGTTGCCGTCCGGACAGCTGACAGCTCCTCGGAGAGGTCGGCGAGTGTGCGCTGGTCGGCGCCCGACTCGGCCGCGTAGGCATTCTCGTCGAACGACGGATAGTGTGACGCGTCTCCACGTGCGAAGGCCATCGCGCGCACGCTGAACATCCGTTCGGCATCGATGACGTGTCCCACCACCTCGCGGATCGACCACTTCCCCGGGGCGTAGCGATACCCTTCCTTGTCTGGCGGAACGGCCGCGAGCAGGTCACGCCACTCCGCAGCCTCGTTCTCGAGTCTCGGCAGCAGCGGTTCCTCGACCGCCGCCACGTAGCTCGCGTAGAAGGCGGCGTACTCGTCCGAGTGAGGTCTTCGCACCGAGTTCACCATGCTTTGTCGGTTCTCCGCCGTGATGGTCGATGGGGCAGCCCGGGCCCCGGCTCGGCTTCACCCGATGGGGATCGCCAGGCCGGCCTGAATCGTGAGCGCCCGGTGCTTCGTTGTGTCGTCGACATCCTCGCTGATGTCGGCGAAGCCAAGGGTATAGAGTAACCCCAGGTGCGCATCGATTGAATCGGTCAACCCGATGTCGATTCCGGCACCCCCGGCGAGTCCGAAGTCCAACGGCCGAAAGTCGAACTCCATCTCTTCGCAGTCGCTGCCGACGTCGATTGCGGAGACGTCCGGACCGCTGACGCTGACACCGAATTCGCATGACGATCGCACGCCCAGAGCCGGTCCCGCGAGCAGGTGACCGGAAACGCGCTCTCCCGACAACGGAAAACCCACCCTGGCCAGGACCGTTAGTTCGACATAGTCCATCTTGATGTCAGCATTGAAACTAGTGCCCGGGGGTATGTCCTCGAGCCCCCCCATCATGCCACCCATCAGAACACCGATCACGTCCAGGCGTCCTCCCTTCTGGGCGTAACGTCCCCCAAGCTGGAGCCCGAACCGGTCCGAGACCGGAATGGTGGCTGCCAGACCGACGGACATTCTCGTGAGGGACTCGAAGTCCGGAGAGAATGCTCCGTCGGCGCCGACGTTCAGGGAAGTCCGGTTCACGCCGCCCGTCAGCGACAACGTGGTCTGCGCGCGAACATGTGTTACTTCCAGCGAGAGGAGGACGGCGGTCAGGAGTGTGTGCAGCAGGAGGGTGGGAAACCGTTTCATTTGGACCCCGCTTTGGATGAGTGGAGGAGGGCTTCCGGGCCGCACGGACAACAGCACTGTCCGGGCAGCCGATATTCCTGCAATATTCGGACCATGAAACGACCCTGAGCGAGCAGCTTGGCGTCGACCTTGAGACGGCGTCGGAGCGGCGGTGGTTTCTCCGGGGCAACCGCTGGGTTGTTTGTCGCTGGTCCCATTAGTGTTGTCGAAGTACCTGGCGACATGTGCCCGGGAGAGGACACCATGAACCTCGGCTCACCACGCAGGCCCTCATACGCTCGGGTCATCCTCCTGCTGCTCCTTGCGGGCATGGCCCCGGGCTGCAGCCGGGAACCTCCGACCGGCGACGGCAGCCTCACCATCACGACCGACACGGTCGGCGGAGTGGTGCGGGTGACCAACATCGGCACCGCGCCTGAGTGGCAACTTGTACCGGTCGTCTCCATCGGGCCGAAGTCCCTGTCGGAAACGGGCGCTCCGGAGGAATTCGGCCAAGTCAACAGCGCCGCTCTCGGGCCGGACGAGGCCGTGTTCGTGGCCGACGGCTTCAACCACGAAGTTCGGGTCTTCGGCCTGGACGGGGTCCATCGACGCACCTTCGGGCGGAACGGTGATGGCCCGGGTGAGTTTCGAAGTCTGTATTCGGTTGCATGGATGGGCGGCCGGCTCCTGACCCTGGATTCCAGTCTGGGTCGCATCGGAGAGTTCTCGGCCGACGGCGAGTGGCTGGGACAACAGCGGGTCGAGGGGAGCTATAGCGGCTCCCCCGCCGGTATCCGCTTCATGCCCGTCGGCCCGGACGAGTTCTATCGATTCGGGCTTCTCGGGGATGCGACCGGGATCACCTCCGTGCTTGTCGGCCACGACAGCCGCGGGGAGACGGGCGACACGCTGTCATGGCTCCGGCCGCCGCCGGGTCCGGCTGGCTTCATCATCTGCCAATACGGTGGCATGATCACCTCATTCCCCATCCCGTTCGGCCGGGGGCTGGCTCAGCACCCCGGGCCCGGCGCAGTGATGTATTCGGCGATGACCGATGCCTATCGAATTGCGGTCACCGGACGCAACGGCGACACCCTGCGCGTGATCGATCGTCCCCTTCCGTCCGAGCCCATTTCGGACGAGGAATGGGCGGCCGGAAACCGGGATTTCGAGGAACTCCTTGCGGAGCGGCCGGATGCCGAGTGCGATCCCCGGCGACCCACCCGGCCGGAGGCGAAGTCCTTCATCCAGGGCATGTTTATCGCCCCCGACGGGAAGCTCTGGGTGGAAGTGGTCCGCACCGCCGGGAACCGGTGGGAATTCTTCGATCCCGAAGGCCGACTGCTCGGCACCGTTCCCGCACCCCCGCGCAAGGAACGCGCCGCACCCGCCTTCAGTGCCGATCGTCTCATAACGATCCGACAGGACAGCCTCGACCTGGACCACGTGGATGTCTGGAGGATCGAGAGGATGACGCGACGATAGTCCGGTTCCTCAAGTCGAGTGCCGGACCGGGCCACCCGCAGGTCCGAAGCGCGCTCCCCCGACAGCGAGGAGCGCGCTTTGGTTGGATGAGTGTTATCGACGTCCAGACCGCCCATCATGAACGGAGCGGTCCGCGCGCGTTACCGGCGGACCCCGGCCTCAGCCGATCGGGAAATCGAAGCCGGCCCTCAACGACAGCGCCCGGTTGTTCAGCGTGCCGGACCCGCCCGAATCGTCAATGTTGGACAACCCATATGTGTAGAGCGCTCCCAGGGTTGCGTGCAGCTGACCGGTCAGCCCGATCCCGATTCCCCCACCCCCGGCAAGTCCGACATCGTAGTTCTTCGCGATCAGACCGTGGTCCTGACAATCGGTGCCCATGGACTGCCCGCCGTCCATCACGGCCACCTGACAGGATGCCTGCCAGGCCAGCGCCGGTCCGGCCATCAGGTGGGCGGTCACGCGCTCTCCGGACAGCGGGAATCCCACCCTGCCCAGCAAGGTGAACTCGATGTAGTCGAACTCTATGGCGGACGTGGCGCCGTCCATCGATTCCATGCTTCCTCCCTTCTGGGAGTACATGCCGCCAAGCTGGATCCCGAATCGCTCCGAGGTCGGAACGGTGACGGCCAGGCCGTGGGACATCCGTGTCACCGGCTGGACGCTCGAACCCGGATGGGTCTCGGTATCCAGGTTGACCGATGCCGAATTCAGGCCGCTCATCAGCGATAGCCTAGTCTGGGCGGAAACAGGGGTTGTCACGAGGAAAGATACTGCGATTAGCAGAATTGAAGGCCACTTCATGAGATGCCTCCTATGGAAAAGCGAAAGCGAGTACGAATGGCGAAACAACACCCCAAACAGGGTGCAAATGTCGGACCATCCGAAAGCAGAGGGAGCCGCCTAACCCTCTTCCTCCGGCTTTTTCCGCAATCGTTTCACCTGCGAGCGCTTTCTCTTCGCCTCCAGCCGCTTGCGCTTCTGGGCCCTGGTCACGCGCGTGGGAATCCGCTTCGGCCTGGGCGCGAGGCGCTCCTCGAGGCGCTGGCGAAGCCTGGCCAGGGCGACCTGCCGATTGCGGTGCTGGCTGCGGCGCTCCCGGGCCAGCACCACGATCCCGGTGGGGAGATGCGTAAGGCGGACGGCGCTGTCGGTCACGTTCTGGTGCTGCCCGCCCTTGCCTCCGGCGCGCAGAGTGTCGACCCTGCATTCACGCAGAAGCGCCTCGTCGGACTCGGGAAGGGCGTAGGGCCCGGACGCTCCGGCCTCACTCACGGGAAGATCCTCCGGAGGCGGTAGGAGAGGGTGCTCGTGACGCGGGCGGTCTCCCGGGGGTCAAGAGAGGAGCCCCGCCGCCGGCGGTCGGAGGACGAGTTCCGGCGCGACTGCGAAGCGGGAACATAAGCTCGTCCGCGTGGTTGAAGGGCGCACGAATCGATGACGGCGTCGTCGCCGTCCAGGCCTCCCTGAGGAGCCTCACGAATGCTGGAAGGACACGAAGACAAGCGAGGCGCCCGGGTGCTGGGCGTTCTTGCGTCGGTCGTCGTCGTTGTCGCCGGCCTGAAGCTGGCGGGCAGCATTCTCTCGCTGTTCTTTCTCGCACTGGTCATCGCGATTCTCACGCTTCCGGTGATGATGTGGCTGCGTCGGCACGGCGTTCCCTCTCCGCTCGCCATTCTGATCTCCGTTCTGCTCGTGGCCGGCGTTCTCGGAGGCCTGCTGCTGCTGGCCAGCCAGGCGTTCGCCGAGTTTCAGGCCCGCTATCCCGCATACGAGATTCGTCTGCTCCTGCTCTGGGAGGTATGGGGGGCGAGGCTGGCCGAGGTCGAGCTTCCCCTGGTGGGCAACCTCTTCGCGGAACTTGCCGACCTGTTCTCGTTCGACGCGGCGTTCGACTTCGCCGCCAGCACCATCCAGCGGGTCCTGGCCCTGGTGACCGACACCTTTCTGGTCGTGCTGATCATGGTCTTCATTCTGACCGAGGCGGCCGTCTTCCCCCGCAAGCTGCGCATGGCGCTGGGAGATTTCGGGGGCGACTCGATCAGGCTGACCAAGATCGTTCGCGAAGTCCAGACCTACCTGACCATCAAGACCCTGGTGTCCCTCGCCACGGGCGTCACGATCGGCGTCTTCGCGGCGGCCATCGGCCTCGATTTTCCGGTGCTGCTGGGGCTCATCGGCTTCGTGCTCAACTACATTCCCACCATCGGCTCCGTCATCGCCTCGGTGCCCGCCGTCCTGCTGGCGCTCATCCAGTTCGGCCTGGGCTCCGCGCTCGGCGTGGGGGTCGTGTATCTGGGCATCAACACCGTGTTCGGCAACATCATCGAACCCAATCTGATGGGACGCCGCCTGGGGCTGTCGACCCTCGTCGTCGTCCTCTCCCTCATCTTCTGGGGCTGGGTCTGGGGGCCGCTGGGGATGTTCCTGTCGATTCCGCTGACCATGATTCTGAAGATCCTTCTCGAGAACACCCCCGATCTGCGCTGGATGGCGGTCCTGCTGGGCAAGGGTCTGGGCGACTCCATCGCGCGCGAGGAATAGATGAACACAACCACCGAGCAAACGGATTCCGTCTTCGAACGCATGCCCGACCAGGCGCGGCTGTGGGTGTTCGCGAGCGAGCATCCGCTGTCCGGCCCGGAGCGCGCCGCGCTGCTTGCGCGGGTGGACGGGTTCCTGTCCCGGTGGAAGGCTCATGGAGCCCCCCTGGCAGCGGGACGGGCGTGGCTCTACGACCGGTTTCTGGCGGTTGCCGTGGACGAGAGCGTGACGCCTCCGTCGGGCTGCTCGATCGACGCCCTGGTGCACATGCTGAAGGAGCTGGAGGCCGAGGTCGGGTCCAGGCTGGTGGACAACACGCCGGTGTACTACCGCTCCCCGAAGGGCGTCCAACGGGTGACCCGCGGACGGTTCAGGAAGCTGGCGGACGCCGGCGAGGTGACGCCGGATACCCCCGTGTTCAACAACACGATTACCCGGCTGGAGGAGTTCAGGGGAGGGAAATGGGAAGGCCCGGCCCGCCAAAGCTGGCAGGGCCGAGCCTTCTTCCGGGTCTGAGCCGCGGCCTCGTCAGGATAACTTCGGAGGACCGCGGCCCATTGTCGGAGGAAGCGCCGGAGCGCTTCCGGTTGTGGTTAGGATTCCTCCAGCCGCACCACGTTCTCGGCCGCGGGACCCTTGGGGCCGTCAACGATGTCGAACTCGACGCGGTCGCCCTCGGCCAGGGAGCGAAAACCGTCTCCCGAGATGGCTGAGTAGTGTACGAAGCAATCCTGGTTCCCCCCTTCGGGATCCAGGAATCCATACCCTTTGGCGTCGTTGAACCATTTCACGGTTCCAGTCGTTCTCATTCTACTTCTTCCTCCTGATGACGCGGGACCGGCAGAGGGCAAAACGGTGCTCAAGCGGCGCGATCCCGACGGTGGTGAGACTATGCAACAGGCCTGTACGGCGGATGGGCTACGGCGGATGATGCGTACGGCAGATTATTCTCAAGCTTTGAATTCAGGGTGCCTTGGTTGTGGCCCCGTGGAGCAAACGCGCGAAACGCTACAAGCAGAACCGCAACTCGTCAAGGGATGGGGTCGGTTGCGGGCGAGGCACCAGGTCGGTTCTGGCAGCCGCAGTCAGCGTTTCAGGCTCAGATGGTGCACGAGGAAGCGGACGGCTTCTCCGTCGGCGTGGATGGATGCACGCCACGGCACCGTGCCCTCGACGAAGCCGACGTGGCCGCCTCCGGGAGCGAAGGCCGCCACCAGATGCGGGTTGGCCGCCACCTCGGCTTCGGGAATCGCGGCGGGGCTCGAAATGGGATCGTCGCGGCTCTGGATGAGCAGCGCCGGGACCCGGATGCGCGCGAGGAACGCGCGCGCGTCCGACCTGGCGTAGTAGTCGTCGGCGTCGGCGAAGCCGTGCAGCGGAGCCGTGAGCGCATCGTCGAACTCGCGCAGCGTGCGGGCGTGGAGCGCGCGCCCGGTGTCGACGATCCCGTCGAGTATCGCCTGTTTGGCCCGCACCTTCCTCCGCAGTGAGCGAAGGAAGTACGACGTGTAGAGGCCGCCCATGAAGCCGCGGCTGACCCGGTCGCAGGATCGCGCCAGGTCGAAGGGGACGCAGATGGTCGCGGCGGCGGCGATGGGGCTGCCCGTTCCCCGTTCGCCCAGATACTTGAGGATGACGCTTCCCCCGAGGCTGAAGCCGATCGCGCCGATGGCTCGACCGGGGTAGCGGTGGCGGAGGTGCCGGGTGACGAAGGCCAGATCGCCCGTGTCTCCCGCGTGGTAGAAGCGGGCCGTGCGGTTCGGTTCTCCCCCGCAGCCGCGGAAGTTCAGCCCCACGCCCCGCACACCGCCATCGAACAGGCGGCTCAGCACGCCCGCCGCGTAGGGGCGGCGGATGTAGCCTTCCAGACCGTGCAGCACCAGCGCGATGGGGGCGCCCGCCCCGGGGTCGGGCGTGAAGTCCAGATCCAGGAAGTCGCCGTCCGGGGTGTCCAGCCGGCGGCGTTCGAGCGGGACCCAGACCCAGCCGCGCGGGCGGTAGAAGATCCCTGCGAAGGTCTGGGCGTGCGCGTTCCTCAGCCACCACGGCGGCCGGAACGCGCGCGGCCGGAAGGGGGCCGAGGGCCTTGCTCGCGTCAGCCGTCCGTCCCCGGATCCAGGATCGCATCGATGCGCACCAGCACGTCCTCGTAGTGAAGCCGGGTCGCCCGGTCCCGGGTGCGTCCGGCGCCGGCGCGCACCTCTCCGGCCAGCGCGCCCAGCTGTCCGCGCACGGCCGGCACGATGTCGGTCGCGAGGGCGTCCTCGTCCTCCATCAGCTCGGCGAAGCGTTCCAGGTAGACCCGCTGGAGGTTGCGCCGGTAGGCGTCGCTCGCGTCGCCACTCCCGGTCTCGCGCCACACCGCGCCGCGCAGGTCGTCGAGCATCTCGTTCAGCCCGTAGGCTTCCGCGCCGTCGAACGCCTCCTGCTCGATCAGTCGCTTCATGCGGTTCACGTCGAGCAGCCGGTTGAGGGCGGAGGCCTGCCAGCCGCCCAGCAGGTCCGGTGCCCCCGACCCCTGCACGCGGTCGAGGATGTCCGGATCGATCAGCCATGACGGCGTGCGGAAGACCTGCTCGTCCAGATACGCCATTGCGCGCTCCTGCGTCTCCCGCTCCACCCGCTGGTAGGGGTAGCCGTCCTGGTCCTGGCTCTTCCGGTTCCAGCGCACTCCGCCGACGTTGGTGAGCACGTGCCCCGAGTAGCGGTTCCACTGCCCGCCGATCTGTTGGTGCAGCTCGCGCAGCTGCGCGTAGTCCTCGCCCTCCTCGTAGGTCCAGTCGCGCAGCGAGGCGGCGATGCGCTTCAGGTTGGCGATGCCCAACTCCGAGGCGTGCATGGCGTCATCGCCTATGGCCTCCGTGAGTGACTCCGGGTCGGCCTGACTGGGGTCGCCGAAGCGGTACACGGGGTCGTCACCCGTGTCCAGAATCCATTGGTGCAGCGTCGCCCTCTCGTCGTCCGGCGAACCCGCTTCCGGGATGGGCCGGTAGCCCCAGCGGACCGAGTAGATGTCGTACGGGCCCACGCGAGGCAGCACGCAGGCATCGTCCCCGGGCTGCGCCACGTAGTTGAAGCGGGCGTAGTCCATGATCGAGGGCGCCGTGCCCATCGTGCAGGTGAAGCTCGTGCGCAGCGAGTCGACCGGATACGCGGCCGACGACTTCATGTTGTGCGGAAGCCCGATGGTGTGTCCCACCTCGTGCGCGGACACGAAGCGAATCAGCTCCCCCATCACCTCGTCGTCGAACTTCACCCCACGCGCGTTGTCCTCCTTGGCCGCCGTCTGCACCAGATACCAGTTGCGCAGCAGGTTCATCACGTTGTGGTACCACTGAATGTCGCTCTCGAGGATCTCCCCGGTCCGCGGGTCGTGGACGTGCGGCCCGGAAGCATTCTGGACCGACGACGCCAGGTAGCGGATGACCGAATAGCGCGCATCCTCGGGGCTCCAGTCGGGGTCCTCTTCTGCCGAAGGGGGCTCCCGCCCCTCGATGGCGTTGCTGAAGCCGGCGGCCTCGAACGCCACCTGCCAGTCGTTCACCCCCTGGATGATGTACGGGCGCCATTTCTCCGGCGTCGCGGGATCCACGTAGTAGACGATGGGCTTCACCGGGTCGACCAACTCTCCACGCGCCCACGCCTCCGGGTCGGAGGGCTCCAGGCGCCAGCGGGTGATGAAGCGCTCCTGCTCGGCTCGCTGTTCGTCCAGCGCGTAGTTGGTGCGGGTCACGGAGAAGAAGCCGACCCGCTCGTCCCACAGGCGCGGCTGCATGGGCTCGTCGGGGAGCAGCAGCATAGAGTGGTTCATCTCCAGGGAGAGGGTGTTGGCCTCCGCGTCCGAAGGGGCCTCGGTGGCCTGGTAGGTGACCACCCTCCGCACCTCGATGTTGCGCGGGAAGCTGCGCGCCGACTCGATGAAGGTGCGGTCCCCGTCCAGGTTGCGAACCTCGTAGGCGTCACGCCGCTGCGGGCGAATGCCGAAGAGCGGGACGTCGCTCTCGAACAGGTCGTTCACCTGGATCACGACCGCCGACGAATCCTCGGACACGGTCTCGATGTCGAAGACGTGGATGACCGGCTCGAAGTTGGAGTTGAGCACCGACTGGAAGATGGTGCTCTCCGGGTCGGCGTAGTTCTCGTGGCTCACCTGGCGCAGCAGTACCTGGTCGCCGCGCCGCTGCCAGCGCACCACCGCCGTCCCCTCCTTGGCGCCGCCCCAGCCCACGTTCTCCGCGGTGCGGGAGATGCGCGACACCACCAGCATCTCGCGTCCGAACTGGTCGACGGGGATCTCGTAGAAGAAGTCCGTGTCGACCTGGTGCACGGCGAACAGGCCGTCGTCGCTGACGGCGTCGGCAGTGATCACCTCCGCGTAGGACTCCATGGCGTCGTCGTCCCGGTCCGCGTCCGAAGGAGCGGGAGCGGGCCCGGGGTCCGCGCGCCCGGCCGAACAGGCGGCCAGGGCCAGCGGCGCGAGCAGGAGGGAGAGGCGGCGAACCCGATGAACGGGCCTGTCAGAGCATTTCATGGGACATCTCCGGCAGCAAAAACGGCGTGACGGGGGTCTTCCAACGTGGCGGGAGCCTTTTCAGAGACTACCAGCCCGCCCGGAAGGTAGAAAACCGCGGGGACGCATGCCACGTTGCGGAGCGCGCCCGCTTGCCGCGCGCCGAGGGCGGAAGCGGACGCGCGCGGAATGCTGTGCCGGACCGAGCGGGACGCCCAGGCAAGGGAAAGCCGTTGAACCCGGTGGGCGATTTGTTTACACTGTTCACATGGCAATTCAGCGATCCGACATCAGAACCCATGCCACCGAGCTCTACCTTTGCGGGGGACTCCGGGCACTGTCCATGCGCAAGTTGGCCGGCAGGCTGGGCGTGACCGCGCCAGCTCTCTACCGGCACTACGCGAGCAAGGAAGAGGTGCTG
This sequence comes from Longimicrobiales bacterium, assembly GCA_965208255.1. GTDB lineage: Bacteria > Gemmatimonadota > Gemmatimonadetes > Longimicrobiales > Gaopeijiaceae > BD2-11. Next base: position 2,729,319 of record OZ242324.1, on the reverse strand, counting down.
CGCGACATGGTGCGCGAGGCCTACCGGCAATCGGCTACCTACATCTACCGGGCGCTCTCGGCCGCCACGCCCCTGGAGCGGTTCCGGCGGGCCGGGGAGGAGAACCTCGATTTCGCGCTGACCCATCCGCGCTGGTACGAGATGATGTACCTCTCGCCCGAGCGCTTCGGCTGGTCCGACTATCCGCCCGAAGTGGCCGCACATGCCCACGCCACGCATCAGTTCTGGATGGATCGGGTGCGGGAGTGCGTGGATGCCGGGTATCTGAGGGCGGAGGCCGAAATCCGCGACGTGGGAATGACCATGTGGGCCCACTCCCACGGCTTGATCACGATCTACATGCGGGGCCTCCTGGGCCTGAGCGAGGCGCAATTCCGGGAAGTCTACCGAGCTTCCGCCCGACGGATGCTGCTGGGTCTGGGGACGCGCAGGCTGCTGAGGGAAGCGCGGGCGGGCGAGCGGGCGGAACAGAGCCGCGCCGAGGAGACGCAGGAGTACCAGACAACCGAGTACAGCGAGGTATACGAATGACTAACGATGCAGGGCGAGAGTGGACGGGAAGCCCGCAGGATACGCGGGCGACGGGGACGTTCGTGAACACTGTTCTCTCGCTGATCCTGGCGCTGGCCACCATGTCGCCAGCCCTCCTGAGGGCCCAGCAGCCGACTTCGGATGCGGCTGCGGTACCGTCGGGCGAGGCGCTCACGCTCCCGGACGCGGTCTCCATGGCGCTCCGCCGCAACCGCGACGTGCGCGATGCGCGCTTTGCGCTGGACCTGGCGCGGGAGCAGGTGTCGGAAGCGTGGGGCGGCATCATGCCCACCATCAGCATGAACGCCGACTACACGCGCAACGTCTCTCCCGCCGTGTCTTTCCTTCCGGCCTTTATCTTCAATCCCGATGCGGGTCCCGACGAGCTCCTCCAGGTCCAGTTCGGAGCGGACAACAGCTGGAACACGAGCATCAGCCTGGAGCAGCCCCTCTTCGACGCCCGGGTTTTCGTCGGACTGGGGGCGGCTCAGCGCCTGGCATCGATCCAGGAGGAATTCGTGCGCGGGCGCAGCCAGAGCCTGGTCACGCGCGTGCGCCTGGCCTACTACGATCTGCTGCTGGCGCAGGAGCAGGAGCGCCTGACTCTCAATTCGGTCACGCGCGTTCGCCAGTCCCTCAAGGAAACGCGAGCGATGAACCGGGCGGGGCTGGCGTCGGACTACGACATGCTCCGCATCGAAGTCGAGCTCGCCAACCTGGAGCCGAACCTGCGCCGCGCCGAGAACGCCGCAACGCAGTTCCGCCGGGTGCTCGCCGTGGAACTTGCGGTTGATGACCAGGAGAGCCTGCAAGTGGCCGGTTCCCTGGCAACGATGGACCTGGACGATCCGGCGATGAACACTCCCGGCAACCGCGCGATCCTCGCGTTCGCGGGTTCCGGGCCGCTGGAGGGCGCCGCCGAGCAGAGGGTGACGCAGGCATGGGAGCGGAGGTCCGACCTGCGTCAGCTGGAAATGACCGAGCGGTTGCGCCACTCCGAGATGCGGCTGGAACAGATGCAGTACATGCCCACCATCTCCTTCTTCGGCAACTACGTGATCCAGGCCCAGCAGAACGGGGCTCCCGACTTCTTCGGCGACCCGATGTCGCGGGCGTCGGCGCAGGCGGTCGGGATCACGGTGAGCGTCCCGATCTTCGAGGGCTTCCGCAAGGACGCCCGGGTCGACCAGCGCAGGGCGGCGTGGCGGCAGGCCGAGACCCAGTCGCGGCTTGCACGCGACCAGGCGGCCAGCCAGGTCAAGTCGTTGGTCGAACTGGCCGACGAGGCGCGGGCGCGGGCGCGGGGCCAGAAGCTGGCGGTCGCGCAGGCGCAGCGCGGGTTCGAGATCGCTGCCGCGCAGTACCGGGAAGGATTGAGCGGCCAGCTCGAACTGACGGATGCCGAGGTGGCGCTCAGGCAGAGCGAGTTCAACTACGCGCAGGCGGTATACGACTATCTGGTAGCCTGGGCGCAGCTCGACGAAGCGACCGGCTCCGTGCCGATGGTGGATTCGGAGTTCACGCTGGCGGACGGGCAATAGCAGAGGCCGGCCGAGCGGACGCCGCCGGGCTCGAACGATGCGAACAAAACGAAACGAAGGTCCGAGGAAGAAAATGAATCGAGCAGGACGGAGGATGAGAAGGGGAGCGGCGCTGGGATTGGCGGGTGTCGTGGCCGCATGCAGCAGCAGTGCGGAGGCCGGCGACAGGGTGCCGCCCATCATCGAGACCGCCACCCGCGTGATCAACGTCGAGGTCGAACCGGTCGCGCCCACGGACTTCACGGAGCTGATCCGGCTGACGGGCAACGTGCGCGCGAACCGCGACGTGGTGGTGTCGGCCACCGAGCCGGGGCTCGTGTCGGCGATCCTGGTGGATCAGGGGAACCCCGTGCGGGCGGGACAGGCGGTAGCCCGCCTGGACGATACGCAGCTGCGGGCGCAGGTCGATGAGGCGCGCGCCCGGGCGGACCTGGCGCAGGAGACCTGGGCTCGGTACAAGCAGCTCTACGAGGAGGATCAGGTCGGATCCGAGCTGCAGTACCTGGAGGCCCGCTACGCCGCCGAGCAGTCGGCGGCCAGCCTGACCGCGCTCTCCGCGCGTCTGGACGCGACCATCATCCGCGCGCCCTTCGGGGGCGTGCTCGACTCCAGGGACATCGAGCTGGGCAGCATGATCATGCCCGGGACGCCGGTGGCGCGCGTGGTGGATCTGGACCCGGTGCGTATTCGCGGCGGCGTGCCCGAGCGGTACGCGCTCGACGTGCGGCCGGGCGCCATGGCGACCGTGACCTTCCAGGTGCTCGATGGAGAAGCGTTCGAGGGCGCCATCACCTACGTGGGCTCCGCGGTCGATCCCGAGGACCGCACGTTTCCGGTCGAATTTACCCTGGAGAACCCCGGTGGGCTGATCAAGCCGGAGATGGTGGCCAGCATCGAGATCGTGCGCGACACGCGCCTGGACGTGATCGTGGTGCCCCGCGAAGTGCTGGTCCGGGTGGAGGATGGCTACGTGGCGTACGTGGTCGAAGGCCCTCCGGGCGAGGACGGAGTGGCGCGCTCGCGCTCCGTGGAGCTGGGTCCGGCCCAGCGCAATCGCGTGGTTGTCGAAGCGGGCCTGACGGCCGGCGACCGGCTCGTGGTGATCGGCCAGCAGCTGATCGCGGACGGCGACCGGGTGAGGATCGTCAACTGAGCCATGGGGCGCAGTCTCGCCCCACACTCGAGGCTTTCCCCGACACTTCATCGACCATGAGAAACAGATATGTCTGATCCCACGGACGGCCGTACAAAGAAGGAGCCCGCGACCGGGCAAGGCGGCGCCGGACCCCGTACCGACGCGGGCTACCTCGCGCGCTTCAAGGAGTTCGTGATCACGAGCTTCGCCATCGAGCACCGCACGAGTTCGGTCGTGCTCCTTCTGCTCATCACGATCACCGGCCTGACCTCCTACCAGGTGATTCCCAAGGAATCGTTCCCGGAGATCGAGATCCCGGTGATCGCGGTGAACACCATCTATCCGGGGGTGTCGCCCGCGGACATCGAGACGCTGGTCACGCGCCCGATCGAAGAGGAACTGAGCACCATCTCGGACATCAAGGAGCTCTCGTCCACGTCGGTCGAGGGCTACTCCAACGTCGTCGCAGAGTTCGAGACCACGGTCAATATCGAAGAGGCCCTCCAGCAGATGCGGGAGAAGGTCGATCTGGCCAAACCCGAGCTGCCCGAGGACGCCGAAGAGCCGGGCATCGTCGAGTTCAGCTTCTCCGAAGTGCCCATCATGCAGGTGAACCTCGCGGGCGACTTCGGCCTGGTCTATCTCAAGGAGATCGCCGAGGACCTGAAGGACGAGCTGGAGAGCGTTCCCGAGATTCTGCGCGTCGACATCCGGGGAGGGCTCGAGCGCGAAGTGAAGGTGGATGTCCACCTCTCCCGGCTCCAGTTCTACAACCTCGCGCTGCAGGACGTCATCGACGTCATCGCCGCGGAAAACGTCAACATCCCGGGCGGTTCCATCGACGTGGGCGACCAGAGATTCCTGGTGCGGGTCGACGGCGAGTTCGACGATCCGGAGCTGATCGGGGACCTGGTGATCACCGCGGACGACGCGGGCCCGATCTACATCCGCGACCTGGCCGACGTGGAATTCGGGTTCGCGGAGCGCGAGAGCTACGCGCGGCTCGACGGCTCGCCGGTGGTGACGCTGGACATCGTCAAGCGTTCGGGGGAGAACATCATCGAGACGTCGGACCGCGTGAGGGCCGTCATCGAGGAGATGCGGCCGCTCTTCCCCGCGGCGATGACCGTGAAGGTCACCGGGGACATGTCGCGGGACATCTTCTCCATGGTGAGCTCGCTCGAGAACAACATCATCTCGGGGCTCATCCTGATCGTGAGCGTGCTGCTCTTCTTCCTGGGGCTGCGCACCTCGCTGTTCGTCGCCATCTCGATTCCCTCGTCGATGTTCCTGTCCTTCGGTGTGCTCAGGCTGCTGGGCGTGTCGATGAACATGGTCGTGCTCTTCTCGCTCATCCTTGCGCTGGGGATGCTCGTCGACAACGCGATCGTGGTGGTCGAGAACATCTACCGCTACGTGGAGCGCGGATGGGACCGGAGGCTGGCGGCGAAGAAGGCCACGGGCGAAGTGGCCGGGCCGGTGATCGCGGCGACGCTCACCACCCTGGCGGCGTTCGCGCCCCTGCTGTTCTGGCCGGGCATCTCCGGCGAGTTCATGAGCTACCTGCCCACGACCCTCATCGTCACGCTCTCGAGTTCGCTCTTCGTGGCGCTGGTGATCATCCCGACGCTGTGCTCGATGTTCATTCTGCGGGAAGGTGAGGAGCCTCCGCCGCTTACACGGGCGGCGCGCCTGACCCTGATCGGCGTGAGCGCGGGGGTGATTCTCGCCTTCGGGCTCGCCAATCCGCTCACGGCCGTGTTGCTGCTCGCCACCGCCGGCATCCTCTGGGCCCTCTATCGCTTCGTGATCAAGCGCGCCGCGACGCTCTTCCAGCACTGGTGGCTCGAACGCGCGATCCACTTCTACGAAACCCAGTTGCTGAAGGCGCTCAACCACCCGGTCCTCGTCCTGGGTGGCTGCGCGGCCATGCTGATCGTCACGGTCGTGCTCTTCGGCCGCTTCAACGCCGGCGTCGAGTACTTCCCCGAGGCCATCCCGCCCCGGCAGATCATGGTCGACGTGGATGCCCCGACCGGCACGCGCGCGGACTTCACCGACCGGCTGGTGCGCCGCATCGAGGCCAAGCTGCCCGACTACGAGGGCGTTGCCATCGACGGGGAGTCGGTGGTGGCTACCGTGGGCAGCGGCGGCGGGGGCGGCAACCCCATGGGCGGCGGCCCGGGCGGGCCGGATGCCGGGCTGGTCACCATCTCCATGGTGGAGTTCCAGGACCAGCAGGTGGATGCCTTTGCAACCCTGGCGGCGCTGCAGCAATCCATCGCGAGCGACCTCGCGGGAGCCGAGATCTCGGTGGACAAGAGCGAGGAGGGACCCGCCACCGGCCCGCCCGTCAACGTGGAGCTGTCGGGGTCCGATCCGGACCTGCTGGGAGAACTCTCCGACGAGGTGATCGCCATCCTGCAGGCGGATCCGGTCTACGCCAAGCTGGTTCGGCTCAACAGCAACCTCGACGACGCCCGCCCCGAACTGGGCGTGCGCGTCGACCGCGAGAAAGCGGCGCTCTACGGGCTCTCGACCCTGCGCGTGGGCCAGGCCATCCGCGGCGCCATCCAGGGCATCGAAGCGGCGAAGTACCGGACCGGGAACGACGAATACGACATCATCGTGCGCCTGGCGGAGGAAGACAGGGACGAGCTCAGCACGCTCGCCGAACTCACGGTGCTGTCGGAGGGCGATCCCATCCCGCTGCTCTCGGTTGCATCGTGGGAAGTGGGGGAGGGCGCCGGCTCCATCCAGCGTCTGGACATGGACCGCTCGGTGACCGTGTCTTCGGAAGTGCGCGCCGGCTACAACTCCAATGCCGTGCTGGGAGAGGTGCAGCTGGCCCTCGCCGGGTTCGCGGAGTCGCTCCCGCCGGGATACCAGATCCGCTACACGGGCGAGAACGAGGAGCAGGCGGAGGCGCAGGCCTTCCTCATGACCGCGTTCGCGATGGCGCTCTTCCTCATCGGCTTCATCCTCATCTCGCAGTTCAACTCGCTGGTGAAGCCCTTCATCATCCTGACCTCGGTGCTCATGTCCACGGTCGGCGTGCTGCTGGGCCTGATGGTGTTCCGCATGCCCTTCGGCATCATCATGACCGGGGTGGGCATCATCTCGCTTGCGGGCATCGTGGTGAACAACGCCATCGTGCTCATCGACTACATCGACATCCTGCGCGCGCGCGACGGGGTGGGCCGGCGGGACGCGCTGGTGCTCGGCGGCATGACCCGCTTCCGGCCGGTGGTGCTGACCGCGGTGACCACCGCGCTCGGGCTGGTGCCGCTCGCGATCGGGCTCAACTTCGACTTCTTCGGCCTGTACGGCAGCCTGACTCCCGATCTCTACTGGGGCGGGGACCAGGCCGCCTGGTGGGGACCGATGGCGATCGCGGTGATCGCCGGGATCATCTTCGCGACCTTCCTCACTCTGATCGTGGTGCCGGTCATGTACCAGGTGGTCGACGACATCGGCCGCTTCTTCCGCCGGCACTACTCGTCGCGGGCCGCCGGAGCCGCCTGATGGGCTGCTCCGCGGACACAGTCAAAGGGTTTGCGTTCACAGGCCCGTGCGGCCAATCTATAGGCTGGATTACGTCCCTTTCGCGTTCGTCGCGCTCACATGCCTGAGGAGGTTGCCATGCACTCGAGGAATTCCGTTACTCGCCGCCGCTTCATGGGAGGAGCGGCCGCGGCGCTGGGGTATGCCGGGCTCAAGCCCGCCGGACTGCTGGGATGGGATGCGCCGCCGCGCTCGCTCCGGCTGACGCCTCAGGAGTACGACTACGATTCCTTCGCCAAGCTCTCCTCCAACGAGAACCCTTACGGGCCCTCGGAGGCCATGATGGAGGCGATGAACGGCGCCTGGAAGTACTCCAACCGGTACGGCTATCCGGACGGCGACATCCAGGAGAAAATCGCCGAGCACCACGGCGTGGAGCCGGAGAACATCCTGCTCGGCGCGGGCTCCGGCGAGACGCTCAGGGTGGTCGGGCACACCTACCTCGGGCACAACAAGAAGGTCATCGGCGTCCGGCCGACCTACCTGAGCGTGTTCAGTGTCGCTTCCGGGATCGACGCGGACGCCATCATGTTGCCGCTTCTCGACGACTACTCGCAGGACATCCCTGCGATGATCGACGCCACCATCAAGAACTATCGGGATGTCGGGCTCTTCTACCTGTGCAATCCCAACAACCCGACCGGAATGGTGGTATCGGCGGACGACATCCGGCGGGCGCTGGACGGAATCCCCGAGGACATCCCGGTCCTCATCGACGAAGCCTACCATCACTTCGTCGAGGATCCGTCCTACGAGACGGCGGTGCCCTACATCAACGAGGGTCGCAAGGTCATCGTCGCGCGCACCTTCTCGAAGATCTACGGCATGGCCGGCCTGCGCCTCGGCTACGGCATTGGGCCCGCCGACATGATCAGCGAGATGCGCGTCCACGGCACCGGCAGCGTCAACGCGCTGGTGAAGTGGGGCGGCGTCGCCGCGCTCCAGGACACCGAGTCCGAGCAGTGGGTGCGCGAGACCACGCTGCGCCTGCGCAAGCAGACCGTGGCCGAGCTCGAGGCTCTGGGCTACAGCGTCATTCCCTCGGAGACCAACTTCTTCATGGTGAATACCGGGCGTCCGGCCGCCGAAGTGCGGGCCGCCTTCCGTGAGAGGGGCGTGCTGGTGGGCCGCGACTTCCCGCCCATGCTCGACCACCTGCGGGTATCGGTCGGCACCGAGGAGGAGATGGCGCGCTTCATGACGGCGTGGAAGGAGATCATGCCGCCCAGGACCGCCACCACGACATCCTCCGGCTGACCGCGACGGCGCCCGCGGGCGTCGGCGTAGACGGGGCCGGTCCCACACAGGGGCCGGCCCCGTTTTTCTTGGGTGCGCGAGACAGACACGCAATAGCCGGTCTCTGGCCACGATCGGCACCTTCCCCGCGCAAGAGAGACTGAACGTGAACGACTTCTACGATGCTGTCTCGCCGGTTACGGGCGAAGTCTACAAGCCGCTCGACGATTTCCGTTTCATGGGCGGAACCACGCTCATGCGCGCTCCGCTCGCCACGACGCTCGAGGATCTCGACATCGCGCTGGTCGGCGTACCGACCGACCACGGCGTCACCTTCCAGCCGGGCGCGCGGCACGGGCCGCGCGAGATCCGCAACAAGTCGAACGTGGTGCGCAGGATCAACGTGGTTACCGGTGTCGATCCGTTTTCGCTGTGCCGGATCGCCGACGTCGGCGACGTGCGGTTCGACACCATCTATCATCTGGACGAGGTGGTTGCGCAGATCGAAGCGCTCTTCAGCCGCCTCCGCGTGGGTGGGCCGGTGCCGCTGAGCGCCGGGGGGGACCATTCGATCACCTATCCGATCATGAAGGCGCTGGGAGTCGGCCGGCCCCTCGGCATGGTGCAGATCGATGCGCATCTCGACACCTGGGACGCGATCGGCGGTTCGAAATATCACCACGGGGCTCCCTTTCGCCGGGCCGTGGAGGCGGGCGTGCTCGATCCCGAGCGGTGCATCCAGATCGGCATCCGCGGCTACCAGAACTTTCTCGACGGCTTCGAGTTCTCGGTGGCGCACGGCATGCGGGTCGTGCGGATCGACGAGTTCCAGCAGCTGGGGGTGCAGGGGGTGGTGGAGGAGGCCCGGCGGGTGGTGGGCGACGGCCCGACCTACATCACCCTCGACGTGGACGGGATCGACCCCGCCTACACGCCGGGCACCGGCACGCCCGAGATCGGCGGGCTAACCACGCGGGAGGTGATCGCCCTCCTGCACGGCTTGCGCGGCCTCAACCTCGTGGGGGGCGACGTGGTGGAGGTTGCCCCGCCTCTCGATCCGAGCGGGGGCACCGCACTGGTCGGCGCGTCGCTGATGTACGAGCTCCTGTGTCTGCTCGCGGAGTCCGTCGCGTCCCGCCGGTAGCACGCTGCTTCGGCTCCCGGCATAACGACAGTAGACACCAGTAAATGTCAGTACCGGCGATGTTGCCCGGCTGCCGTGTGCATTTCCGGGCATCTCCCGGGACGCATCCGCAGCAATCGGTTCCGAATCCGGTTCCGCTCCCGCCCCGGGCGTAAGCTCCGTTCCCACCCAGACGCGGAGCGTCGTGTCGCGGGCTTCGCTCCACCGGACATCGATCTGGATCTGCCCCAGCATGCCGGTCTGGTAGTCGAAGTCCACGGGCTCTCCCGGGACCATCAGGCGCTCCAGGATGACCGGGTCGTCGCCGCGCGCCAGATCGCGCATGACGACATGCCAGCTGCCCGTGTGCTCCTCCCAGATGCGCAGCTGGCCGCGAAGCTGGATCCCGAGGGTGGGCACGGGCCCGCTCTCGAAGGAGCCGACGCCGTCCTCGATGGCCAGGGCGACCCAGGCGCCGCCCTGCTGCAGAACCTGGAGGATCTCGGGCGATACCTGAGCCTGCAGCGAAGGGGCTCCCGGCGCCTGCGGAGCCGCCGCCGCCAGGACAAGGATGGCCAGCGCACGAACCCGCGCCGACCCTCTCCGGCCGCGTCCGGGGCCCGCGCTCAACGCCGGTTCCTTGAAAATGTTCGATGCACCTGGTCTCTCCTGCGGGAAACCGCGTTCATGACCCAGCGTCGCCTCACAGATGTTTTCCGGATTCGCGTGCCGGTAGCTATACTCGCCATGCCCCCTCTCGTTCCGGCATTACGTCGACCCCAGGAGCCACGCCTGTGAAACCCGGTCCAGGGCAGCTATCCGGGCTCCGCTACGCGGCCAACGAGCCGCCGCCGCATCCCGCCTCGTTCATCCTTGGACTTCAGGTCGCCGTCCTGGTATGCACGCCCGTGGTCGTGGTCACCACGATCGTAACGCGCGCTGCGAATCTGACCGGCGCCTACCTGTCCTGGGCCATCTTCGCCAGCATGGTCATCGGCGGGCTCACGACCATCGTACAGGCTCGGCGAGTCGCGGGCATGGGGAGCGCCAACCTGATGATCATGGGAGCCTCCGGAGCCTCCATCGGCGTCGCGGTGCTGGCGCTGGCCGCGGGTGGTCCCGCGCTGCTCGCGGTGCTGGTGATCGCCTCGGCGCTCTTCCAGCTGGGTCTGGCGGCCCGCCTGGTCCTGCTCCGGCGAATCATCACGCCGGTCGTGTCGGGCACGCTCATGGCGCTCATCTCCGTCACGGTGATGCCCATGGGGTTCGCGCTGCTCACCGATGTGCCGGCGCAGTCACCCGCGGCGGCGGCGCCGACCATCACGGTCGTCACGGCCGTCGCCGTGCTGGGGCTGATGCTGCGCGCCCCGCGCATCCTGAGAGCATGGATGCCGGTGCTGGCTCTTGGCCTGGGGTGTACCACGGCCGGTTTCTTCGGGATCTTCGATCTCGCGCCCGTTCGCCAGGCCGGCTGGTTCGGGGTTCCCGCCGCCGTGTTGCCCGGCCTCGACATCCGGTTCGACTCGAGCTTCTGGCTGCTCCTGCCCGCCTTTCTGTTTGTGACCCTGGTCATCACGGTCAGGCAGGTCGGCGACGCCATCGTCATGCAGCGTCTCTCGCGGCGCGAACAGAAGGCGATCGACTTCCGCAGGGTGGAGGGGGCCGTGGCCGCCTGCGGAGCGGGGACCCTGTTGTCGGGGATCGCCGGTGTCCTGCCGATCTGGCCATATCCGGCCAGCATCGCCATGGCGGAGGGCATCGGCGTGGCGGCCAGGAGGGTGGGCGTCTACATCGGGGCCACCTTCATCGGCCTGGCCTTCGTTCCCAAGATCACGGCCCTGGTGCTGTCCATCCCGGGGCCCGTGCTGGGTGCCTACATCGTGGTTGCCATGGGGCTCGTCTTCGCCCGCGGCATGCGCGTTGTTTTCCAGGCGGACGGAGGGCGTAACAGCTCGCTGATCGCGGGATTCTCCTTCTGGATCGGCGTCGGCATCCAGTTCCAGGCGATATTCCCGCAGTACCTCGGCGCGTCCGCCGCTCAGATGCTGGCCAACGGACTTACCGCCGGCGGGGTGACCATCCTCCTGCTGAACCTGTTCCTGGAGCTGACCGGGCCACGACGGCGAAGGACGGAGATGCGGCTCAGTCAGGACAGCCTTCGCGCCCTCGACGACTTCGTGGTCTGGTTTGCGGGGAAGTACGGATGGGATGGCGATGGAAAGGAACGTCTCAGAGCGGCCTCCGAGGAAGCGTTGCTGAGCCTGGTGCGGCTTGAGGAGGAGGGGAGCCATGCGGCGGACCGGCGTTTGCGCGTGGTTGCGCGCAACGACCGCCAGAGCGCCGTTCTGGAGTTCAGCGCGGCCACCGACGCGGGAAACCTGGAGAACCAGATCGTCCTGCTCGGCGACCTTCCCGACTTCGAGAGCAAGCGCGACCTGTCGCTGCGGCTGCTTCGCTACTACGCGTCATCCGTTAAGCACCAGCAGTATCACAACGCGGACATCGTCACGATTCGCGTGGACCGGTAGCCACGGTCGGGCCACGCCGTTCGGACCCACACCGCGACGACGGCGCAGGCCGGCCGTCGACCCGCACGCGCTCGCGGAAGCCGTCTCACGCCAGCAGCCGCAGGATCGACTCCACGCACTCCTCGGGAGCGAGGTCCTCGGTGTCCAGGCGCAGGTCCGGGTGCTCGGGCTTCTCGTAGGGGCTGTCGATGCCGGTGAAGTTCCTGATCTCGCCCCTCATCGCCCTGGCGTAGAGTCCCTTGGGGTCGCGCGCCGCGCAGGCTTCGATGGATGCGTCGACGAAGATCTCCCTGAAGTCGCCGGGCTCGAACAGGCCTCTGGCGAAGTCCCGTTCGGACTGGAAGGGACTGATGAAGGACACGATTACGATCAGCCCCGCATCGACCATGAGACGCGCCACCTCGGCCACCCTGCGGATGTTCTCGACCCGGTCGGCCTCGGTGAAGCCGAGGTCCCGGTTGAGCCCGTGGCGCACGTTGTCGCCGTCCAGGAGGTAGGTGTGCTGCCCCTCCTGGTGGAGGCGCTTCTCGAGCAGGTTCGCGATCGTGGACTTGCCCGATGCCGAGAGCCCGGTGAGCCACAGGCACCGGGCGCGCTGCAGCTTGAGTTGCTGACGGGCCTCGCGGGTGACGTGGAAGTCCTGCCAGCGGATGTTGGACGCGCGCCTGAGCGCGAAGTTGATGGTGCCGGCGCCTGCCGTCTCGTTGGTGGCCTGGTCGATCACGATGAAGCTGCCCAGCCCCGGATACCGGTCGAAGGGCGCGTAGGGGACCGGACGGTTGGTCGAGATGTTGACCGTGGCCAGATCGTTGAGGCCGAGCGTGGTGCCGGCGAGCCTGCTTCCCTGCGACACGTCCAGCCGGTATCTGATGCGGGTTACGGTCGCGGTCACTTCCCGCGAATGAATCTTGAGCAGGTACGAACGGCCGACCACCAGGGCGCGGTCGTTCATCCAGACCAGGTTGGCCTGGAACTGGTCGGTCACGCCCAGGGGATTGAAGGCTTCCGCGATCACGTCGCCCCGCGTGACGTCCACCTCGTCTGCCAGGGTCAGGGTCACGGAGTCCCCCCGCTCCGCCTGCTCGCGGGTGCCCTGCCACACCACGATCGACTCCACGAAGGTTTCCGTTCCCGACGGGGATATGCGCACGCGGTCCCCCACGGCAACCCTTCCGGCCGCGATCCGGCCGCTGTAGCCGCGAAAGTCGAGGGTGGGGCGGTTGACGTACTGCACGGGCATCCGGAAGGACTCCCGGTCAACGGACGACTCGACATCGACCGTCTCCAGGTGCTCGAGCAGGGTGGGACCGGCATACCACGCCGCGGACTCGCAGCGGCGCGTCAGATTGTCTCCCGTAAGTGACGATATGGGTATGATCTTCAGGTCCTGGACGCCCACGTCTCTCGCCAGGGATCGGTATTCGGCCGTGATCGCTTCGTAGGTGGTTCGATCCCAGAGCACCAGGTCCATCTTGTTGACCGCGAGGACGAGGTGCCGGACCCCGAACATCGCCGCGATACGGGTGTGCCGGGCGGTCTGGGGCAGGATCCCCTTGCGGGCATCGGCCAGAACGACCGCCAGTTCGGCATTCGAGGCGCCGGTCGCCATGTTGCGGGTGTACTGCTCGTGTCCGGGCGCGTCGGCAACGATGAAACGGCGCCGGGGGGTCTCGAAGCTGCGGTAGGCGACATCGATGGTGATGCCCTGTTCGCGCTCGTCGCGCAGGCCGTCGACCAGCAGGGCCAGATCGGTCTCGTCGCCCTGCGTGCCCCAGCGCCGGGAATCCTCCTCCACCTTGCGCAGCTGATCGGCGAACACCTGCCGGCAGTCGTAGAGCAGCCGGCCGAGGAGCGTGCTCTTGCCGTCGTCCACGCTGCCGCACAGGACGAAACGCAGGGGAGCTCGGGTCGGCGGCGGGGCAGGGGCCATCAGGCGGCTTTCCTCTCGAGATCAACCGGTTTCACCTGATTCCGGGATGTCCCATTCAAGCGGGAGAACCATGTGATCATGCGTATTCCGGATTGTTCAGGTTCAGCACTCCGGTGAGCACGGCCTGATTCTAACCGTTCGGCTTTCCGGGACAAACCACATGCACCGAACCAAATCCGTTCGCGGGCCGCCTAGAAGCGCAACAGCGCCGCCGCCCAATGGAACCCGGCGCCGAAAGCGGTCAGCAGGACCAGGTCGCCGGGCTTGATCCGCCCCTGATCCCGGGCCTCCCACAGGGCCACGGGCACCGACGCCGAGCCTGTGTTGCCGTACTGCTGGACGTTGACGAAGACTCGTTCATCGGGGAGGTTCAGCCGCTTCTGAACCGCATCGAGGATCCGGAGGTTAGCCTGATGCGGCACGACGAGCGCCACATCGTCGATCGAGACGCCGGCCTTCTCCAGAACCTCGTGGGACGCCGCGCTCATGCGGCTGACGGCCTCGCGGAAAACCTCCCGTCCCCGCATGACGACATGGTTGTGGAGCCCCTGCTCGACCCGCTCGATGGTGGTGGGCATGCGCGTGCCGCCCGCCTCCACCCCGAGAATGTCGCTCTTGCTGCCGTCCGTTCCCGCGGTAGCAGCCACGATTTCGACCGCGCCCGGGCCCGGTCCGACGACCGCCGCGCCTGCCGCGTCGCCGAAGAGTACACAGGTGTTGCGGTCCTCCCAGTCCATGAGCCGGGTGAGGAGCTCCACGCCGATCACGAGCACCCGGCGGCCGTCCGTGAGGGCCCGCGAGCGCGCGATGTCCAGCGCCAGCACGAATCCCGCGCAGCCGCTGCCGCCCAGGTCGTAGCACGGGATGTGACCGGCGCCGAGACGAGTCTGGACATACGCCGCCGTATCGGGGATGAAGACCTCGGGCGTGTCGGTCGCAAGGACGATCTCGTCGATATCCGCAGGCGCGAAGGCGCCGTCGACCAGGGCTGCCCGCGCTGCGGCCAGCGCCAAGTCGGCCGTATTCTCATCATCCCCTGCAATTCGGCGGGTGTGTATGCCCGTACGCGTCACGATCCATTCGTCCGAGGTGTCGACATACTCCGCCCATTCGTCGTTTGTCATGATGCGCTCGGGCAGGTAGATGCCGAGGCCCAACAGGCCGATGGGGTGCGGGCTTCCGGTGCCTGGTTCGTCCAGTATTAGAAGTAGCCCTCCCTCTTCTTGCGCTCCATGGACGCGTCGCCGTCGTGGTCGACGAGGCGCCCCTGGCGTTCGGAGTCGTGGGTTGCCAGCGTTTCGGCGAGGATCGCCCCCAGGGTGTCGGCGTCGCTCTCGACCGCGGCCGTGAGCGGATAGCATCCCAGGGTTCGGAAGCGGACCCGCCGCCGCCGGGGCACCTCCCCGGAGTCGAGGGGCATGCGCTCGTCGTCGACCATGATCCACTGGCCTTCGCGTTCGACGACCGGGCGCTTCTTCGCGAAGTACAGCGGGACCACCGGGATCCCCTCGGCCGCGATGTAGCGCCAGATGTCGGCTTCGGTCCAGCTGGAAAGAGGGGACACCCGCAGCGACTCACCCCGCTGCACGTGCGTGTTGTACAGGTTCCAGAGTTCGGGCCGCTGGGCCTTGGGGTCCCACTGGTGGGACGCATTGCGGAAGGAGAATACCCGCTCCTTCGCCCGTGATTTCTCCTCGTCCCGGCGGCCGCCCACGAAGATGATGTCGTACTTTCCGGCGTCCAGGGCCTGGCGCAGCGCCTCGGTGGTCATGACGTCGGTATAGCGTTCCGAACCGTGCGAGAACGGATCCACGCCGGCCCTGAGGCCCTCCTGGTTGACATGCACCACCAACTCGACACCCGCCTCGGCCACCATGCGGTCGCGGAAGGCGATCATCTCGCGGAACTGCCAGGTGGTGTCGATGTGCAGCAGGGGAAGGGGAGGCGGCGCAGGCCAGAACGCCTTGCGCGCCAGATGGAGCAGAACCGACGAGTCCTTGCCCATCGAGTAGAGCATGACGGGCCGGGCGGCGCCCGCGATCCCCTCGCGGATGATCTCGATGGCTTCCGACTCGAGGGAGGAGAGCCAGCGGGTGGGTTGCCGCTCTGGCGGGGACCCTTGGTTCATCCCTGGGCGGGGCGTCGGCGGACCACCACCGGGAGCCCCTCGCGGCACTTGTAGAAGATGACGTCCGCGATGGGCGGGTATCCCTCGAAGGTCAGGTCGAATCGCCACCGCTGCGCGAAGATGGAAAGCGCCAGCACCAGCTCGAGCAGCGCGAATCTGAAGCCGCTGCAGAAGCGGATGCCGGTACCGAAGGGCGCATACGCCAGCTTCGGCAGCTTGGGCTTTGGTTCCACCAGCCAGCGCTCCGGTCTGAATCGGCCCTGCTCCGGGAAGTAATCGTCCTGCCGCATGGGCGTCCGGATCGCCAGCTCCACCATCGTGTCATCGGGGATGCAGTAGCCTCCGATCACGACATCTTCCGTGGTGACCCGTCCCAGGTAGGTGACGGGTGGGGTCATGCGCAGCGATTCGTCCACGATCGCCCTGGTGTACTTCAGCCTGGGAAAGTCATGGAAGCCGGGCAGGCGTCCTCCGAGCACGGTGTCGACTTCCTCTTCCAGCCGGGCGCGCACGTCGGGGTTGCGGCCCAGGTGGTAGGTGCACCAGGTCAACGTGGCCGCGATGGTCACGTGGGACGCCACGATGATCGCCAGCACTTCGTCCTTCAGTTCGCCCTCGGTAAAGTCCCAGTGGGGGCGCTCCGCATCCCACGCCGCCACCAGGTGCGAGATGAGATCGGTGCGCCCGCTGCTCTCGCGCGTCCTGCGGATGTTCTCGTAGATCGCTTCGTGGAATTCGTCGATGCAGCGCCTGGCCTTGATCGTCCGGGGAAGAGGAAACGCCTTGGCCACCCGTTCGAACGGGACGTGACTCAGTCCCCACATCCATCTGAACGAGACCAGATAGTCCTTCATGAGCTGGGTATCGACGCCCATGTCGTCTCCGAAGAACGTGCGTCCCGCAATGGACAGCGACAGGTCGGTGGCCAGGTCGTCCATGTCGATTTCATCGCCGTCGCTCAGCGTATCTCTCACCCGCTCGAGCTCGCTGACCATCTTCTCGCTGTAGCCCTGGATCGACTTGGGGGTGAAGGATGGCTGAATCAGCTTGCGCCGCCGCTCGTGGTCCTCTCCGTTGGCGGTGATGATGCAGTCGTTCTCCATCGTCTTGCGTTCCTGCGAACCCTTTCGGAACGAGTCGCGTTCCCGGGCGATCACCTCTTCCATCAGATCGGGCCGGAAGAGCAGGCAGAAGCGCTTGTCCATGATCCGGTACGCGACGACATCCCCGTATTCCTCGCGCAACCCGGCGAAGAATCCGGTCGTGTCGCGGAGCCTGCGAATCAGATTGCGCAGGCGACGACCGCGCGGACCCGGTGGCTCGGGGAAGTCGGAGGGCTTCGGGGACGGGGCTGCATCGCCGCCGGCATGCTGCACGGGGCATCCTTCATGCGGCCGAGCGCCTCCGTTGTGCTTTGTCTTCAAGGTGCCCCCTTTGCGGGCATCTTCCCGTGTCATCGCCATTGTATTCCGCGCCTGTCGAGATGGTCAAGCAGAGTGAGAACTATCGCTGGACGGTGTTTTCGTACCCCAGAATCTCCTGGCCGGGCGCGCATGCTGCGGCCAGTCGGGCGTGCTGCTCCGGCGACAGGCGGGTCCAGCTCGGCGTCCTGGGGCGAGGCAGGGTACTGACCTCGCGCAGCCATCCGGCATCCGCGAAGCCGGCGCCCACGAAGCTGATGAAGCGGCTCATTTCCTCCTCGGGCGACGCAACGATCGATTCGAAACGCATGGTCAGCACGCGGTCCGCGGGCACCGCGTTCAGGTACTCCGTGCCGCGCTCGATCATCCGGCTCCAGAACCATCCCGCCGACGTCAGCCGGATGTTGGCGCGCTTGTAGCGGTCGGCGGAGAAGAACCTGAACCGCCAGCGCTCGAAGAACGGCATCCAGGGGCTCGTGCCCAGCCAGTTGGCCGGATGGAAGGGGTCGAGCCCGACCATTCTCAGCAGTTCGGCGGCCTCGATGCGCAGCCTGAAGAAGTGATGCCCGTGCATCGACATCGCCGTGTCGCGCCCGTCCCGAAAGACGTGCACGAAGCGGGCGCCCGGGAAGAGCCGGTCCAGCTCCGGGACGAACAGCAGCGAAGCCCCGGAGCGCTCGACCCAGGCCCGCTTCCCGAAGTGGTCCGCGAGCCACTCGAACACAAAGGAGTAATGCGCCGCCAGCGAGTCCTCGCCACGGGACCGGAGCGCCGCCGCCAGGTCGTCCCAGAGCCGCTCGGGATCGTCGCTCAGGTGCGGAAGCGTGGCGCACATGATGGCCGGTACCTCGTCCGCCCGGTAGCGGGCGTCAGGACCGAGCCGGTACAGGAATTCGTCGATGAACAGTCCGTTGTCCAGCAGCGCGCGACCGGCCGGGGAGAGCGTGTCCAGGCGCCGAAACACGGCCTCGCCCGTCATGCGGCCGCCCCGGAGAGCTCTGCTCGCCAGCGAGGTAAGGAACTCCGACACGCTCAGGATGTCGGGGTGCCGGCGCACCATGTTGGACAGCATGGTGGATCCGCACCGCCCGGTGCTCACGATGAAGGTGGGTGCCGTCATCCGGCGTCATCGTCCGGGTTCGGGTGGTCCCAGGGAAGGGCTTCGTAGTCCCCGGTGCTGAGCCAGAACTCAATGCCCATGTAGTTGCGGATCCGGTCGGGGAGCAGCCACGGCCAACGTTCCACCAGGCTGATGAAGGCAATGATGCTCCGGCACTGGAGGCTGCGGGCACGCCCCGAATAACCCAGCTGCTCCGCCATGCCTTCTCCGAGCAGGTAGCGGGACATGGGGCGAACCACGCCGGTGAACATGCGCGCCAGCCGTTCATCCCTGATGTGCATGTACTCCGGACCGGCGTCGATCATCGCGCGGTACAGCGTCTTCGACGTCTCGTCCGGATCGAATTCGAGACTGAAGGCCACGTCCGCCAGCGCGCGTGCATCGCTTTCCGACTGGAAGCCGATGTCGGGATTCACACCGAACAGGTGGTTGAGGTAGCGCCAGGTCATGATGACGCTGTCCCGTTCGCGCTGGTTCAGGCGCACACCCAGGCGCCGAAGGCCATCGACTACATACAGGGAGAAGAAGACCGAATTCATGGCCGTATGCGACTGGTTCAGGGGCACGCCGAAACGGGCGCTGTCCCATCGTCCGGTACGGAGAATCTCCAGCCGCACGCGGGCGTGCATCATGCGCACGAGCACGGCCATTCTGAATCCGTCCGCGTCTCGCCACAGGCCATCGGGCATGAACGACTCCAGGACGAAGCGAACGGTGCTGCCGTAGCGCCGGGCCGTCTCGCGCACCAGCCGTCCGGTGAAGGCGAGCGCCTTGTTCGCTGTCGCCAGATAGGAGTGAGGCAGCGCATACGCTGCGAACGCGAGCCCGGTGAGCATCCCCGAACGCAGGATTCTCGCGCTCGCGTGGCGCATCTCCCGCCAGTCCACCCACGAAGGCACGTCATCCAGCTCGTCGAACAGTGCCGTCAGCACCGGGGGCGGATTGTCGAGAGCCTCCACCCCGCGGTCGATCGCCGTGTGCAGAAGGCGGTCGACCCGATGACGCGGCAGCTGGTTGGTGGGCAGCATCAGCGCGTCGGCCAGCGGGTCGCCGATGCGCAGATGTGCCAGATACCGGTCCACCGCCTCGTCCCCATGGGCTTCTCTGGCCATCCGGATCCGGTCCGGGGACAGCGGCGGGGGAAGATTCCCGGTGAACGCGCGCCCCTTCATGCCGTCTCGCTCCGGTACGGTCCGCGGCAGCCACGCGATGTGCTCGCCGCGGACACCGCACGCGCCAGAGTCCGGTTAGCGGCCATTGCGGCGCCTCCGCGGAATCGCGGCAAGCCCTCCCTTGCAGGCATAGACAGCCTTCGAGTCCACCTCGGCCGGCGCGCTCGAAACCGGTTCCAGTCTCCAGCGGCGGGCAATGGCGGCCATGACCAGCACGGCTTCCATGGTCGCGAAACCCCAGGCGATGCATATGCGCGGGCCGTAGCCGAAGGGGAGAAAGGCATGGCGGGGATGGGCGGGAGGCTGCTCCAGCCAGCGCTCCGGTCTGAACTCCGACGGCCGCCGGAAATGCCCCTCGTTCCAGTGCACCACGCGGATGCAGGGCTGCACGACGGTACCCTTGCGGATCCGATACCCGCCGACTTCGCAGTCCTCCAGCGCTTCGCGTCCGACGAAGTAGATAGGCGGCGCGATACGTAATGATTCGTTAAAAACAGCTTTGGTGTAGGGCAGCCGCGGGTAGTCTTCCGGCGTCAGCGGGCGGTCGGCCGCGATCCCGTCCACTTCCCGTTCGATCGCGTCGCGTACATGCGGGTGGCGCATGATGTAGTAGAGGCACCAGGCCATTGCCGTCGCGGATGTCTCGTGACCCGCCATCAGCAGGATGAGCGCCTCGTCCCGGATCTCGTCGTCGGTGAAGGGGTGCTCGATACCCTCCTCGTCCTCCGCCGTGACCAGCAGCGAGACCAGATCGGCGCGGTCCTGGGATGGATCCCTTGCCCGGCGAATGACCTCGAAGATTACATCGTCCATGTCCCGCCAGGCCCGTCTGGCGCGCAGGTTCGCGGGCAAGGGAAGTCGGCGCAGGAGATTCGTGCAGGGGAGTAGTCCCAGGGCGAAGTCCCAGGTCATGGCATCCACAACCGCCTTGCCCACCTTCGGATCCACCCGCATGTCCCGGCCGAAGAAGCACGCCACCGCAACGGCGATGGCAATCTGATGCACCTCGGCGGCGGCGTCCAGCGGCTGACCGTCGCGCCAGCGTTCCTGCACCAGCCGGGCCTTGTCGAGCATGACCCTGGCGTATTCGTCCATCCCCTTCTTTCCGAACGACGGCTGCACGAGCTTGCGTCGCCGCTGATGGTCGGCGCCGTCACCCGTCAGCAGGGTGGGGTTCCGCACGGGTCGGATGTCCTTGTACGCGACGGTCTTGGCGAAGGAAAGGCGTTTCGCCACCAGGATCTCCCGGATGAGATCGGGGTCGAACACCGCGCAGAATCGGCGCGACAGCAGACTGTACGAGGCAATGGCGCCGTACTGCCTGTGCAGGGCCTCCAGGAAACCGGGAAAATCGCGGATGCGGGCCAGAAGGTGGCGGATGCGGCGCCCCCTGGGCCCGGGGGGCGAGCGCAGGGAACCGGATCGAGCCGTCACGGGCCAGGCCGGGAAGAGGGCGCAACGGATCGCTGGCCGCTGGATGCGCGATGCGGGCGCGCCTGGACGAAGCCGTCGTCCAGCAGCTGTTGAAAATGGTCCACGATGGCTTCGGCTGCGGGCCGGAAGCTCATCCCGAGATCGGTTCTGGCGTAGCCGTTGTCGAACCGGATGGGATAGCCGACGTTGCGCCTCACCACGGCGCGCGGTATTCCGCGCAGCGGCGCAAGCAGCAGGACCACGATCCGCGGCAGCCTGAAGCGGGGGAAGGGAAAGCCGCTTCCAAAATGATCGCGGAGGACACCCGCGATCTCTCCCAGCGTCAGCGACTCGCTGACCAGGATGTGGCGTCCGCTCGCCTCCGGGATGAGCCCCGCGCGAACATGCCCCTCGGCCACGTCACGCACATCGACGATCCCGAACTCCATGCCGGGGACGCCCAGGCGGTAGTAGCCGGTGCCGAAGTCGCGCATGATGCGGACGCTCTCGGAACGCGTGTGAGGACTCAGGGCAGGTCCGAACACGAGGCCCGGATTGACGACCACGAGATCCCAGCGATCCTGTCTTGCCGCGATTTCCCAGGCCAGACGCTCCGCGCGCGTCTTGGAGCAGGAGTAGGGCTGGTGGCGTTCGTTGCTGGTCTCGTTCCAGTGGCTCTCGTCAAAGCGTCCGGTCCGCAGGCCGGCCATGTCCGCCGCGTCCCCGGCGATGGCGGCGACGCTGGATGTCAGAACCACACGCCGCACCGACCGGGAGCGGTTGACGGCATCGAGCACGTTGCGGGTTCCCCGGGTCGCGGGTTCGATCAGTTCCCGCACCGGATCCTCGACACCCCGGACCACCAGCGGCGAAGCAGTGTGGAATACAAGTTGACACCCCGCCACCGCCTCGTCGAAGGCGCCGGGATCCATGAGATCGGCCCGGAAGAAGGCGAGCGTGCCTGGGGACGCCTCGGCGATTCTCCCGAGATGTCCGGTTCTGACCGGATCTGTCGGATCGCGCACAGTAGCGCGAACCTCGAAGCCGAGTTCGAGAAGCCGCCTCACCACCCATGACCCCACGTAGCCGTTCCCTCCCGTGACCAGCGTCGGGCCGGGCGGCTCAAGAGTTCGATCTGTCACATTAGCCAAGAGCATCCTGGCGGCGTCAATCCGCTGTTATTCCGCCGCATGTTACCATTGGGCCGGGATCATATCACCGTTCCTCAACCGGTTCAACCTTCGCAACCGGGTGAGATCCGCAGTGTGGTCCTGCCCGCTAGGTGAGCCCCAACGCGTTTCAGGGGGCGAGCCCGATTCTTGTTGACACCGAGCGATCGGGCCATCAGTTTTTGTCGGCGTCGTTGCTTTCTGGTCCAAATGCCTCGTCACTTGCAGGCAAAATCATGGGTATACAGGTAGACTTTTCCCGGAGAGCCGGAGTCTTGATCGCTTCCCCGGCGGGTCGTGTAGACAGCGCAAACAGCCTGGAGTTTCGCGAAGCACTGGAGGCGGGCATCCCATCCGGTGAACGAGCCCTGCTCCTGGACCTGGGGCAGCTCACGTACATGAGCAGCGCCGGTCTGCGCGTCCTGCTGATGGTCGCCAGGAAATTCCAGGGGCCTGACAACGCGATCGGGGTGTGCAGCCTCTCGGCGATGCTCGGCTCGGTCATGTCGCTGAGCGGCTTCGACAAGATCATGCCGGTCTACGAGACCATCGCCGATGGCCTGCGGTCGATCTCCGACGAGGAGGATGCCGGCGCCCTCGCCGACGGCATCCGGGAATCGAGATCCAGGGAGGAGGTTCTGGGGCAGCTTCCGAACTCGGTCGACATGAACACGGTGGGGGACAACATCGCCGACATCGCCGAGTTCACGATCGAGAAGCACGAGTTCACCCACGACCGGCTCGACCCGGATGTACGCGAGCAGGCGCTTGCGGCGGTCAAAGGCACACTCTGGGAGTTCGTCGAGGACCACATGAAACGCCGCGAGGAGCTTCTGGCGCAAATGTTCGCGAGCGCGGCGGCGAGCCTGGACGAGGTGATGAAGGGGAACGCCCGCTGAGCAAGGGTCTGCAGGTAGGCTGGGAGAGAGTGGCAGGTGTGCTGATCGCGGCGCCTGCGGGCCGTGTCGACAGCGTGAACAATACCGAGTTCCGTGCGGCCATGGAGTCGGGCATCCCGTCGGGAGAAAAGGCCTTGCTGCTCGACCTTGAGCGCCTCTCCTACATGAGCAGCGCGGGGCTGAGCGTCATTCTGATGGTCGCCAGGAAGTTTCGGCAGGCCGACCAGGCCATTGGCATGTGCGGGCTGACGGGACCGATCCGCTCTGTCGTTTCGCTGAGCGGTTTCGACAAGATCATTCCGGTCTACGAGTCTCGTGCCGCGGCCCTGGAGGCCTTTCCCACGGTCGAGGAAGCCGACCCTGCGCGGATTGATGCCGAGGCCCCGGAGCCCGCTCCGGACGAAAAGCGATCGGGTCGCTCGTCGTGGTCCTTCAAGAGGCACTCGATGTAGGCATCGGGGAGTTGTGAAGCAGTCCCCCGTGCACGACATTCGCTGGCATGCGCCCGCGCGCCCAGAGGTGGCCTGTACCCGCAGCCAGGAGTCCCGATGCACGAAGCCGCGAATCGTATTCGATTCAGCCTCCATCGATGCCCCTCCCCCCGCCGCGTCCTCCCCGCCATGGTGGTCCTCGCGGCCGCCGCGCTGGCGGGACCGGCCACCGCGCCGGGACTCGTTGCGCAGCAGGGGGCGAGCGGCGGCAACTGGCTCTACTACGGGGGTGATGCGGGGAGCACCAAGTACTCGCCGCTCGACCAGATCACCGCGGACAACGTGGCCGACCTGGAGATCGCGTGGCGCTGGGAGTCGCGCAACTTCGGCGACCGGCCCGAGTTCAACTACCGGGTAACCCCCCTCGCGGTGGACGGCACCCTGTACGTGACCGCGGGCTACCGCCGGGCGGTGGTCGCCATCGACGGGGCCACCGGCGAGACCCTGTGGATGTACCGCATGGACGAGGGGGTGCGCGCCGAGACCGCCCCGCGCGCCAACTCCGGACGCGGCGTCGCCTACTGGACCGACGGCCAGGCCGAACGCGTCCTCGTGATCACCCCGGCCTACCACATGGTCTCGCTGGATGCGCAGACCGGGCGGCCCGACCCGGCCTTCGGCGAGGACGGGGTCGTCGACCTGCGCAGGGACTTCGGTCCCCGCGAGGTCGACATCGACAACGACCCGCTGGGTTCGAGTTCCCCGCCGGTGATCGTGGGCGACGTGGCCGTGGTGGGGACCGCGCTGCCGTCCGGAAGCTCGCCGCCGAAGCCCGACATGCCCCCCGGCCACGTGCGCGGCTATGACGTGCGCACGGGCGAGCGCCTGTGGATCTTCCACACCATCCCGCAGGAGGGCGAGTACGGCAACGACACCTGGCTGGACGAGTCCTGGCGCTACACCGGCAACGCGGCCGTCTGGACCCCGTTCTCGGCGGACCTGGAGCGCGGCTACGTCTACCTGCCCATCGAGGCCCCCACGGGCGACTACTACGGCGGCCACCACCCCGGCGACAACCTCTTCTCCCAGAGCCTGGTGTGCCTCGACGCGCGCACCGGCGAGCGCGTCTGGCACTTCCAGATGGTCCGCCACGGCATCTGGGACTACGACCCGCCCGCGCCTCCGATCCTGCTCGACATCAACGTGGACGGGCGCACCATTCCCGCCGTGGCGCAGGTCACCAAACAGGCGTTCACCTACGTCTTCGACCGCTACACGGGCGAGCCGGTCTGGCCCATCGAGGACCGGCCGGTGGCGCCCAGCGACGTGCCCGGCGAGTGGACTGCCCCCACCCAGCCGTTCCCCACCCGCCCCGCCCCCTTCGACCGCCAGGGCGTGTCGGTGGACGACCTCATCGATTTCACCGCCGAGCTGCGCGCGGAGGCGCTGGACATGGTTTCCCGGCTGGTGATCGGGCCGCTTTACACCCCGCCCTCGGTCATCGACCTGGACGACCCGAACGGCACCCTGGGCACGCTGGTTCTCCCGGGATCGCTGGGCGGCGCCAACTGGCCGGGCGGCTCGGTCGATGCGGAGACCGGCATCCTCTACGTCACCTCGGTCACTTCGCCCTCGGTGCACGGGCTCATCAACGACCCGGACATCTCCAGCATGGACTTCATCTCCGGACGCGCCTTCCGCCGCGTGCGGGGCGGTGGCCCGCAGGGGTTGCCGCTGATCAAGCCGCCGTGGGGGCGCATCACCGCCATCGACCTGAACACCGGCGACCATGTCTGGATGAGGCCCAACGGCGATACCCCCGACTACGTGCGCGAGCATCCGGCGCTGGCCGGAGTCGAGATCCCGCCCACCGGCAAGCCCGACCGGGGCGGCACCATGGTGACCCGGACGCTGCTATTCGCGGGAGAAGGCGGCGGGATGTTCGCGGCCTTCGGGTCGGGCGGCAACAGGCTGCGCGCCCACGACAAGGCCACCGGCGAGATCGTGCACGAGTTCGAACTGCCCGCCAACCAGACCGGCATCCCGATGACCTACCTGGCCGACGGACGCCAGTTCATCGTGGTGGCGGTGGGCGACCGCGGCCACGCGGCCGAACTGGTCGCGCTGGCGCTCCCGCGGTAGGGTCCGCGCTTCAACGGCAACACACTGCGGTCGCGAGGCCCCGGAACTCCGCCGGCGCACCAACGCGGCTGTGAGCGACCTCGTCCGTGGGGCCGTGCCGTCCGCGACTCTGCCTCCCTCGGGGCGTTCGGGCACACGCGATACCAGGCGCCACGCCATCCTCTGCCCTGCTTCCCGGTGCAACCTTCCCGCCCGCCCTCGCGTCTGATGGACTGATGGCGCGCGCCGGGGGCTCTCGCAGGATCGCCGGCGCCACGCGCGTCACCGCAGACGACGACGAGCCGGACAACGAGGGAGGATCACATGTTGAGGAAGAAGCGGAAGACGGGAAGCGGGCGAACGGGAAGGATCGGCGCGGCACTCTGGATGATCGGGCTGCTGATCGCGCTGACGGCGCCATCGTTGCTGGAGGCGCAGGAGCGCAACCGGGACCGCGGCCGGGGTGGCCCCGACCGGGGGATGTTCCGCCTGCAGGGCAACATCATGTCGCGGGGTCTGCTCGGAATCCGGCTGAGCACGGGCCCGGCGGACGCGGACGCGCAGGGCGCCGAGGTGCAAGGGGTCACCGACGACGGCCCGGCCGCCGAGGCCGGGCTCCGGGAAGGCGACATCATCACCTCGCTCGACGGCCACAGCCTGCTCGAGCCCC
Source organism: Longimicrobiales bacterium (assembly GCA_965208255.1). Taxonomy (GTDB): domain Bacteria; phylum Gemmatimonadota; class Gemmatimonadetes; order Longimicrobiales; family Gaopeijiaceae; genus BD2-11. The sequence continues at coordinate 2,703,187 of OZ242324.1, read as the reverse complement.
TGGCGGACTCCGACCTGGAAGAGCGCGTCGTTTCCGACCGTTCCGTGCCCAGTCAGCGGCTGCTGCTGCTGGCGCGCGAGCTGGAGCCCGGCGAAGAGGTGGAAGTGGGGTACCTGCGCGACGGCACGGCGGCGTCGGCCACCGTCGAGCCCCGCTCGACCTGGATGAGGTTCGGGTTCGACGAGGACCGGATGGAGGAAGTCATGGAGCAGGCCCGCGAGCGCGCCCGGGAAGCCGGCGAGCGGGCCCGCGAAGTGACGGAGCAGATGCGCGAACAGTGGGACGACTACGCCTGGTTCCCCGAGGGAGGCTCGGCGGTCGCGGTGATGGGGCTGCGGGCGTCGCACGGCATCAGCCTGGTGACGCTGAACCCCGGGCTGGGCCGCTACTTCGACGCCGAGACGGGCGCACTGGTCACGGAAGCCGACGAGGACAACCCGCTGGGACTCGAGTCCGGCGACGTGGTACTGGCCATCGATGGCCGCACCATCGACTCGGCGGGTGACGTGCGCCGCATCCTGCGCTCCTACGAGGAGGGCGAGGCCATGACGCTCACGATCATGCGCGATGGCGGCGAGATGCAGGTAAGCGGCGCGGTGGAGGACCAGGCCCGCCTGCGCCGGAGAGGGGCCGTGGGAAGAGCGCCGGTCGGCCCGGTGGGTCGGCGGATATCGGTCGGGCGCGGTGCACCCGGACGGGGTGTGTCCTGGAGGACGTCGAACCGCGTCAGGCGGCCCTGGAGGGGCATGAGCCTGTAGTCCTGGCGCGGGGGCGGAAGGGTGGCGGGGCGGGGAATCGGCGCCGGGCGCGGAGGCGTTCCGGCGCCGGTTGCCCTTGTGCGCGCGCTGCACCTTGTCCAATCTGTAATGACAGCAGTACCGCAGTCTCTCCGTTTCGCGGCCGCGCTCCAAGGGTCGCGAGAGCCCGTCGCACCCGGCAACCCCTATCCCCTATCGTGTCGGACAGGCAACCCCTAGGTATTCTTCAGGTCCTCGGAAGCGGATCCGGATTCATCCGTCTGCAGAAATTCGGCTACACGGCTTCCAAGCAGGACGTCTACGTCGGTCCCAAGGTCATTCGGCGCTTCGGACTGCGCACCGGCGACGAGATCGCCGGGGACGTCGGCAACCGGCCGCGCAACGGCAAGGCGCCCCCGCTCACGCGGGTCGTCACGGTCAACGGCGAGCCGCCCGATTCACTGCGCGACCGCCCCGAGTTCACCCGTCTGAGCGCACTCCACCCCAGGAATCAGCTCAAGCTCGAGTGCGAGATCACGCACCTAGGGCAGCCCGACCACACCAACCGCGTCATCGACCTCTTCTGTCCCTTCGGCAAGGGACAGCGGGCGATGATCGTGGCTCCGGCGAAGGCGGGGAAGACGACCATCCTCCAGCGCGTGGCAGAGGGAGTCGTCGCCAACCATCCGGACTGCCATCTCTATATCCTGCTGGTCGACGAGCGGCCGGAAGAGATCACCGAGATGGAGATGTGCGGCCACGGCGAGGTGATCGCCTCCAGCTTCGACTATCCGCCCGAACGCCATGTGGCGGTGGCCGAGATCACCATGGAACGCGCCCGCCGGCGGGTCGAGATGGGCCAGGACGTGGTCGTGATCCTGGATTCCATCACGCGTCTGGCTCGCGCCCACAACAACGTCGAGGAAGGGAGCGGGCGCACGCTGTCGGGCGGGCTGGACGCGAGCGTGATGGAGAAGCCGAAGCGGTTCCTGGGCAGCGCGCGCAACATCGGCGATGCGCAGGGGGGAGGGTCGCTGACCATCGTCGCCACCGCCCTCGTCGACACCGGGTCGCGCATGGACCAGGTCATCTTCGAGGAGTTCAAGGGCACGGGCAACAGCGAGCTGCTGCTCTCACGCGAGCTCGCCGACCGGCGCATCTTCCCGGCCATCGACCTGGTCGCCTCCGCCACCCGGCGCGAGGAACTCCTGCTCGCACCGGAGGCGCTCACCCTCTCCCGCGCCTTCCGACGCCAGCTGTCGCACAAGCCCGCGGCGGAAGCGATGAACGAGCTCCTCGGCCTCATGGGACGCACGCGCAGCAACGACGAGTTGCTCGAGATGGCGCGCCATCTGAACTAGGCCGCCGGACGGAAGCCGATCCGGGCGGGCAACCGGATCCCGGTCAGGGCGCACTGGCCTCCCGCAGGCGTTCCAGCCCCACCTCCATCTCCCGTCCCTGCAGGCGATCCATGGCCCGCGCCACGTATCCGAGGATGGGATTCCACCCGAAGTCGCCGGTCTCGCGCCAGGTCACCCGGGTGCCGTCCTCGATGCGGTCCAGGGCGACCGTTCCCTCGGTGACCATCGACCCGCCCTCCACCTCCACCCGGTAGCGAACCCGCTCTCCGGCGACGCTCTCGACGATGGTGAAGACGCCGTCGCCGAACTCGGGGTCGTTCCAGCTCCGCCCCGCGCCGACCCCGCTGGACGGGCCGAAGCGCTCCGCGGCGGCTTCGGGCCAGTCGGTCCACGCATCCCAGAGCGACACGTCGTCGACGTAGGCGAACACCTGCTCCGGGACCGCGGGCATGTCGAGCGAGCGCTCCACCTCCCAGGTGCCGGGAAGAATGAGCCCGACGAGGAGCAGGGAGATGAAGACCACCGCCAGGAAACTGAAGAACTTCACCGCCATGGTGTGCTCCGGGGTCGGAAAGGGGATGCGCGGTCAGCGGGCATCGTTGCGGTCAGCGGGCATCGTCGGGGCCGGCGGGCGTCGTCGGGGTCGCGCGCGCCGTCAGGGTATCGCCGACTTCACCGGTGGGTCAACGTTCATCGTCGGGTTGCGCGACGATGCCTCTGAGTACCGGCTCCAGGCGGGCCCAGACGGTTTCGGCGATGATTTCGTGGCCTTCCACCGAGGGGTGGATGCCGTCGGCCTGGTTGAGGCCGCGGATGCCGCCCACGTCTTCGAGGAGGAAGGGGATGAGGGTGACGTCCGCTTCACCGGCCACCTCGGGGAAGACGGCGCGGAAGCTTGCGGTGTAGCGCTCGCCCAGGTTGGGCGGCGCCTGCATGCCCGCCAGCAGGACTTCCACCTCCGGGTATCGGGCCCGGGTCCGGTCGATAACGGCGAGGAGGTTGTCGCGCAGGGCACCGACGTCCTGTCCGCGCAGGCCGTCGTTGGCGCCCAGCTCGATCACGAGCACGCGCACCGGCATGCGCAGCAGCCACTCCAGCCGCCGCAGGCCGCCCGCGCTGGTGTCGCCGCCGACGCCCGCGTTGACCACCCGGAAGGGCAGTCCGGCCTGGTCGATGCGCTCCTGGACCCTGGCGGGGAAGGCGTGTTCCTGCGCGTTGCCCAGGCCGTAGCCTTCGGTGAGGCTCGTGCCCAGGAAGAGGACAACACCGCGCTCGGGCGAGGTGTCTGTCGTAGAGGTGGCGGATTGTGACGCGGCTGGCGAGGAGGACGAGGCGGCCTCCGTGGCGGCGTCCGTTGCCGCAACTTCCCGATCCGGCGAACGTAACGCTCCGGGGTCTTCTGCTCCCCCGCACGCGGGCAGGAACGTGAGCAGGCCGATTGCCGCCAGGCGTCTCCACATGATGATCGTCGCTGAAGGTGTGAGCAAAGCGTACGGGCGCGGCAGCCGCTCGCTGGTCGTTCTGCGCGACATCGAGCTGAGCGTCCCCGAAGAGGACTTTATCGCCCTCGTGGGTCCCTCGGGAAGCGGCAAGACCACCCTGCTGGGGCTGCTCGCGGGGCTCGACGCCCCCACGACCGGCTCCGTCAGCCTGGGCGGCGAGCGCCTGTCGGCCCTTACCGCCGACGAGCGGGCCGCGTTCCGGGCGGAGAAGGTAGGCTTCGTCTTCCAGACCTTCCACCTGCTGCCGACCCTCACGGCGCTCGAGAACGTCATGGTGCCGCTGGAGCTGGCGCCGCGCGGGTCGTCGTCGCGGGGCGCCGGTCGCGGGTCGGGGTCGCGGGTCAAGCCGCGGGTGCGGGCCCGCGAACTGCTCGAACGAGTGGGGCTCGGGGAGCGCATGCGCCACTACCCGGCGCAGTTGTCCGGGGGCGAACAGCAGCGGGTGGCGCTCGCCCGCGCCTTCGCCAACCGGCCGCTGGTGCTCTTCGCGGACGAGCCCACCGGCAACCTCGACTCGGCGGCCGGGGCGGTGGTGGTCGAGCTGATGGAGGAGCTCAACCGGGAGTGCCGCACCACCATCGTGCTCGCCACCCACGACCTGGAGCTGGCCGCCCGCGCGCGGCGCATCGTCACCCTGCGGGACGGGCGCATCGACTCGGACCGCCGGAACGGCGGGGCCGGGTGATCCCCTTCTCGCTGCGGCTCGCCTGGCGGGAGGGCCGGGCGGGCATGCGCCGCATCGGGGCCTACGCCGCCTCGGTGGCGCTCGGGGTCGCCGCGCTGGTGGCGGTGCACTCCTTCAGCGGCGACGTGATCCGGTCGATACGCGAGGAATCGCAGCTCCTGCTGGGCGCCGACCTGCGCCTTAGCTCCAACACGCCCATCTCCGACAGCGTGGGCGCCATCGCCGACTCGGTGGCCGCGGAGGGCGGGCGTCTCTCCCGGGTCACCGGGCTGGTGTCCATGGTGTACGCGCCGGGGAGCGGGGCCACCCGGCTGACCCAGGTGCGGGGGGTGGAGGGGGGCTTCCCGCTCTACGGGCGGGTGCAGACGACGCCACCGGGGATCTGGTCGCGCCTGGGCGAGCCCGGGATCGCGATCGTGGACGAGGCGATCCCCATCCAGCTGGGCGTCGGCGTCGGCGACACCCTGCAGGTCGGCACCTCCTCCTTCGTCATCCTGGGCACCGTGCGCGGCCTGCCCACCGACATCGGCTTCCAGAGCGCCATCGGCCCGCGCGTGTTCGTCGCCCGCGACGAGCTCGCGGCCAGCGGGCTGCTCGAGTTCGGCAGCGTCGCCCGCCACCACATCTACCTGCGCATGCCCGCGGGGGAGGACCCGGAGGACGTGGAGGACCGCCACTGGCGCTTCTTCCGCAACCAGGCGGTGACCTCGGTGACCTCGCAGGACCAGGCTCGGAGGCTCACCCGGGGCACGCGCGTGCTCGCCTGGTTCCTGCGGGTCGTGGGGCTCACCGCGCTGCTGCTCGGGGGAATCGGCGCCGCCAGCGCCATCCACGTGTACGTGAAGGAGAAGACCACGTCGGTCGCGGTACTCCGCTGCATCGGCGCGCGCGAGCGGAGCGTCTTCAACGCCTACCTCCTCCAGGCGGTCGCGCTCGGGCTGATCGGTTCGGTCGCCGGGGTGGTGGGGGGGATCGGGCTGCAGCGCCTCCTGCCCCTGCTGATCACCGACGTGCTGCCGGTGACGGTCGAGGCAAGGGTGGACCGGACGGCGGTGGTCGCGGGGCTGGTGACGGGAATGGCCGCCGCCGCGCTCTTTGCGCTCGTCCCGCTCCTCCGCATCCGCGGCATCGCCCCCCTCCAGGCCCTGCGCGCCGACTTCGAGCCCGAGGCTACCGCGAGGTCGCGGCTGGATCGCGTGTTCGCTTTCGCCGCTCTGGTCGGCGGGATGCTGCTGCTCAGCCTCTGGCAGGCCCCGGAACCCGAACACGGCTTCGCCTTCGCCGGTGGGCTGACCGCCGCGCTGCTCCTGCTCTACGGAACTGCGGTGGCGCTCACCCGCCTGACCCGCCGGTACTTCCCCGCGCGCGCCTCGTACGCCGTCCGCCAGGGGGTCGCCAACCTCTTCCGGCCCCAGAACCAGACCGCGGCGGTCATGCTGGCGCTCGGCCTGGGCGCCTTTCTCATCACCACGGTGCTCGTGGTGCAGTCCAGCCTCGGCCGCGCGCTCTCGGTGGACGGCGGGCAGGACCAGCCCAACCTGCTCTTCTTCGACGTCCAGCCCGACCAGCGGGATGGCGTGACCGGGCTGGTGGCGGCGGCCGGCGGCGGGCCGGTCGAGCTGACCGCCGTGGTGCCGGCCCGCATCGCGAGCCTGAACGGCCGCCCGGCCGCGGAGATCCTGCGCGACCGCTCTGACGGCGGCCCGGCCCGCTGGGCGGTGCGGCGCCTCTACCGCAACACCTCGCGCGCCGAGCTCTCCGACACCGAAGAGCTGGTGGCCGGTCGCTGGTGGGGGGAGGGGGCGGCCGGCGACCGCTCCGCCGACGGCGACAACGGCGACGACCCCCCCGACGGCCTCTCCCTCGACGCCGACCTGGCCGACGACCTGCGGGTCGGCATCGGCGACCGCATCACCTGGGACGTCCAGGGCGTCCCCGTCACCACCACCGTGGAGAACCTGCGCCAGGTCGACTGGGAGCGCTTCGACATCAACTTCCTGGTGGTCGCCGAGCCCGGTGTCTTCGACCAGGCCCCGCGCAGCTACCTGGGCCTCGCCCGCATCGTCGACCCGAACGCCCGCGCGCGCATGCAGCGCAACCTGGTGCTCAGCCTCCCCAACGTCTCGGTGCTCGACCTGGCACTCATCCAGGAGGCCCTCGACACCATCCTTGGGCGCGTGGGCGGGGCCATCCGCTTCCTGGCCCTCTTCATCGCCCTCGCCGGGGTGGTGGTCCTGGTGGGATCCCTATCCACTTCCCGCTATCAGAGGATGCGCGAGAGCGCCCTCCTGAAGACGCTGGGCGCGCGCCGCGCGGTCGTACGCCAGGTGCTGCTCGCCGAATACACGAGCCTGGGCATGCTCGCCGGCCTGGCGGGCGCGCTTCTGGGCGTGTTGTCCGCCTGGGCGTTGGTCGTGTTCTTCTTCGAGCTCGACTTCCACCTGCCGCTTGGGCGCGTCGCCGGCGTCTGGCTGCTGGTGGTCGCCCTGACCGTGGTCACCGGGCTCGCCAACAGCCGCGGCGTCCTGCGCCGCAAGCCGCTGGCGACCCTGCGGGAGGTCGCCGAATAGCCATGAAACGAATTCCGGCACTACTGGTCATTCTGACGTCGGCGTGCAGGGATGCGGCGACCGCCCCGGAGCCTCCGGCCGTGCCCGAGCCCCCCACAGGGATTCCAGCAGCTGTTGAACCGCTTGCCTGGAACCTGCTGGAGGCCACGACTCATACGGTTCTGGAGACCGTCGAAGGCAATGCGACGAGCCTTTCCCACGATCAGATCGTGGGCGAGCTCACGCTCGAAATCGGGATGCCGGCCGAATTCCGGCGGGCCGATCGCACCGGCGATCACCGCAGCTACGTATGGTGGGACTGGGATCGCACGGACGCGCTGCAGATCGGCGACCATCGGACCGACTTCAGCCTCCCCTACTCGCTCTGTCTCGAGCATGACGACGATACCCACCGCCGCTGTTGGTTCCTGCAGGAACCCGGCACCTATGAAGTCAGGGCCAAGTTCTGGTACTACCCGGGATCGGAGACCCCAACGCATCACTACGTCGGGACACACGCACTCACGGTTCAGATCAACGCCCATGCGGAGGTCATCGCCGCGATGCCTGACTTTGGTGTGGAGATGGGCGCAACCCACGAAATGGATCTGAGCCTCTACTTCCCGGCCGGCGAAATGGCGGGGGCCAATCCCTATTCGATGACACACACCAATGACGCCTGGGGAGTCGCCGTCGATGCCGCATCTCATACCTTGAGCATCACGCAGGGGGGTACCGCCGGGTCGGCTACCGAGGTCACGGTGGTGGCGAGCCTGACTCGCGGCAGGCAGGTCTCGAAGACGTTCGCCGCCAGGACTGCCCACCCTTCCGGAACGTGCGACTCCAACCGGCGCCCTCGTCTCCTGTACCCTGACTATGACGGCGCCGGCGCACTGCTGTACGACGCGTTCATTCCCCTCACAAACAACCAGATCTACTACTATCCGCTGCTGACGGACCTGCAGGATGGCAAGGAGATTCGGGACTACTTCCACGATTAGGATGGAGATGAACTCCAGTGGGAGCTTTCCTCCGGTGGCGCGGCCAGGGCCTCATGGGTGGACGGGGTTGAAGGTGGGAGGATACGAGTCGCGCCAAACTCGAACATAGGCTTCCGGATCGGTACCGTGACCGTCGAGGCCAGGGACCCGTGCGGAGCCATGAGGATGCATACCAAGAACGTCTACTGGCTGGACCGGGGTTAGACCCGGGAACCAGTCACAAGCCTGCTGCGCCCGGCAGGCCGCTGCTCAAAAGCAACTCCGGACTACGCCAAGACTACGCTCCCGCCCGCGCGTACATCCGCAGCCGCTCGCTCGCCGTCTCCAGGCTCCCGATCTTCTTGCAGAAGACGAAGCGCACGTAGGTGCTGTCTCCGGCCTTCACGTTGAAGAAGCTCGATCCCGGCACCGGAATCACCCCCGCGTCGCGCGCCAGCGAGCGCGAGAAGGTGTCGTCGTCCTCGTCGGAGAGGTCCGAGAAGTCGGCCATGATGTAGTAGGCGCCCTCGGGAGCCGAGCAGCGGAAGCCGCCCTCGAGCAGACCCTGGTACAGGACTTCCCGCTTCGCGCGATAGCTCTCCTTGAGGTCCTGGTAGAACTCGGGCCCGAGCGCGTTCATCGCCGCCGCGACCCCCTCCTGCAGCGGCGCGGGCGCGCCCACGGTGAGGAAGTCGTGCACCTTGCGGATCTCGTCGGTGAGGTCGGCGGGCGCCACGATGGTGCCCAGCCGCCAGCCCGTCACGCTGTACGTTTTGGAGGCCCCCGACACCGTGACCGTGCGCTCGCGCATGTCCGGCAGGGTGGCCAGCGGGATGTGCTCGCCCTCGTAGTAGATGTGCTCGTAGATCTCGTCGGTAAACGCGAGGATGTCGTGCCGCCGGCAGATGTCGGCGACCCCCTCCAGCTCCTCGCGGCTGAAGACCCGCCCGGTCGGGTTGTTGGGCGTGTTGAGGATGATGGCGCGGGTGCGCGGGGTGACGTCGGCTTCCAGCCGCGCAGCGTCCAGGCGGAACTCGGGCGGCTCGAGCCGATGGAATACGGGCTTCGCCTCGCACAGGATGGCGTCCGGACCGTAGTTCTCGTAGAACGGCTCCAGCACGATCACCTCGTCGCCCGGGTTGATGACCGCGAGCATGATGGAAGCCATCGCCTCGGTGGCCCCGCAGGTGACGGTGATCTCGCGCTCGCCGTTCACCTCCATCCCGTACCACTCGCGGTATTTGCGCACCAGGGCGTCGCGGTAGCGCGGCGATCCCCAGGTGATCGCGTACTGGTTGATGTCCTTCTGGATGGCCTGGCAGGCGGCATCCTTGATGACCTGCGGCGCCGGAAAGTCCGGGAATCCCTGGGCCAGGTTCAGCGCCCCGTACTCGCGCGCGACGCGCGTCATCTCGCGGATGACGGACTCGGTGAACAGGCGCGTCCGGTGCGCCGTGCGTGGCTCTTGGGTCATGGTGTGTCGTGCTCGCTTGGCGTATGCCGGATCCGGGTTCCGTGAGCCGCCCGCTCCGGCTTGGCGGGCGCCCCCGTGCGCACGTCGGCGTGAGCCTTCGTGCGGCGACGCTGCAAGCTCTGTGGAGAGGGGCCGATGGGCAAGTGGGGAGAGGGATCCTCCAGCTTGCAGGCCCGATCCCGCTCCGGGCATATTGCCAGCACCGCCCGGAAGTGTCGAGAGAGGCTCTCCACGCCCGCGCGGCCGCGGGTCCGCCAGCTGGATCCGGTCACCCTTCGGCAGGTCGGGAACATGTACGGTCTACGGGTCATTCGGGCTCAGCAAGGTGCACATCGAAGCGCCGCTCTCGCGCTCTTCGCCATCATCCTCACCCTCTGGGGCAGCTCGGCGGCGGCGCAGGAGACGGCATTCGGCGTCGACGACGCCATCAACCTCACGCGCGTTTCGGATCCGCGCATGTCCCCGGACGGGGAGCGGGTGCTGTTCTCGCGCTCCGAACTGGACTGGGACGAGAACGAGCGCACCACGTCGCTCTGGATCGTGAACGCGGACGGCACCGACGCCCGCCGCTTCACCGGGGAGGACGGGGACTCCGGCGCGCGCTGGTCCCCGGACGGCCGCTGGGTGGCGTTCCTGCGTTCGAGCGGCGACGGCGAGGACCGCGCGCGGCAGGTCTTCATCATCCGCACGGACGGCGGGGAGGCGCGCGCGCTGACCGAGCACCCCACCTCGGTGCGCTCCTTCCAGTGGGGCGACGCCAGCTCGATCTTCTACGTGGCCAACGACTCGCTCCCCGATGACGAGGAGGAGCGGCGCGAGGACGGCTACGACGCCATCTTCGTCGACGAAGCGCCCAACGGGCAGACGCGCGGCGAGTGGTCGAGCATCTGGACGATCGCGCTGGATTCGGCGGATGAAGAGGATTCGGAGGAGTCCGGGGCGCGCCGGCTCACCACCGGCAACCTGCGCATCGCCCAGTTCGCGGTGGCGCCCGGAGCCGAGCGCGTCGCCTACACCTACCGCCACGAGAACCGGCGCAATGACGGCTTCCTCTCCGAGATCGCCCTGCTCGACGTGGCCACCGGGGAGGCCCGTGACCTGACCGACAACGAGGCGCCGGAGAGCTCGCTGGCGTGGTCTCCCGACGGGACGCAGCTCGCCTTCGGCGCCCCCGACCTCGAGACCTGGGAGCTCGACCAGGGCAACCTCTACGTCATGGACGTCGAGAGCGGCGACGTGCGTCAGATGGCGCCCGACATGATGGTGGACATCCGGGGCACGCCCGAGTGGCATCCCTCCGGCGACGCCTTCTATTTCGCGGGGCTCGACCGGACCGTCGCCAACCTCTACCGGCTGAGCGTGGACTCGGGCGAACTCGAGGCGGTCTCCTCCGGGGACGGCATTTTGTCCTCGCCCAGCTTCTCGGCGGACTTCACGCGCTACGCCTTCACGCAGTCGAGCCCCACATCTCCGGGCGACCTCTTCGTTGCGGGTACGGACGGGAGCGCCCCGACGCGTCTCACCGAGGCCAATCCATGGATGGCCGAGAGGAAGCTGGCGGAGCCCGAAGTCGTCCAGTGGACCAGCCGCGACGGGCTCCCCATCGAGGGCATCCTCTACCGCAGCCTGAATCCCGAGGCGCGCTCGCTCGTGCTCGAGATCCACGGCGGGCCGGCGGGCGTCTTCACCCGCGGCTTCGACGCCGATGCGCAGATCCTGGCCGCGGCCGGATACTCGATCATCCAGCCCAACGTGCGCGGCTCCTCCGGCTACGGCGATGAGCTGCTGCGCGGCAACATGAACGACATCGGGGGAGGGGACTACGACGACGTCATGACCGGGGTCGACTACGCGCTCGACGCCGGCATCGCCGATCCGGACTCGCTGGCGGTGAAGGGGTGGAGCTACGGCGGCATCCTGGGCGGGTGGACCATCACCCAGACCGACCGCTTCAAGGCGGCGAGCCTGGGGGCGATGGTGTCGGACTGGCAGAGCGAGTTCGGCACCGGCTTCCACTTCGACGTGCTGCGCTGGTACCTGGGCGGCGACCCCTGGTCGAACCGGAACCACTGGCTCGAGCGTTCCGCCTATTCCCATCTCGACCAGGTGACCACCCCGACCATCCTCTTCCACGGGGAGCGGGATCAGACGGACACCATGGCGCAGTCGATGAACTTCTTCGCGGGGCTGACGCACCTGGGCGTCGACAGCCGCTTCCTCCTCTTCCCGCGCGAGGGGCACGGCATTTCCGAGCCCCGGCACCATCGCACGCGTCTGGTGGAGGAGCTGCGCTGGCTCGAGCTGTATGTGCGCGGCAACGAGGACTGGGAAGCGCCTGAGCGTCCCGAGGAAGCCGAGCCGCGTCCCGTAACCGATGATTGAGCCGGACCCCAATGCGAGTACGGAGCCGGACCTCAACGCGAGTCGTGAGTCTCGGCCCCAACGCGAGTACCAGCCCGGACCTCAACGCGAGTACCGAGCCGGACCCCCAACCCAGAGGTATCCCGATGCGCCGCATGAGATGGACGAAGTTGTCAGTAGTTGTCAGTATATTGTCAGTTGGGATGCCGGTGGCGGGCCAGAGCGTCGCTCCGGAGCATTTTTCGGTCATGCAGGCGCGTACCATCGGGCCCGCGGGGATGAGCGGGCGCGTCTCCGACGTGGAGGTGGTGCTCTCGGACCGGAACGTCATCTACGTCGGCTCCGCGAGCGGAGGGGTGTGGAAGTCCGATGACGGCGGGCACGTCTGGCGCCCCGTCTTCGACGACCAGCCGGTGGGCAGCATCGGCGCAGTGGCCGTCTTCCAGCCCAATCCGGAGATCGTCTGGGCGGGCACCGGGGAAGGGAATCCGCGCAACAGCGCCGGGGTCGGCAACGGCATCTACAAGAGCAGCGACGGCGGCGAGAGCTGGGCCCACATGGGGCTCGAGGACTCGGGTAAGATCCATCGCGTGCTCACGCACCCGTCCGATCCGGACATCGTGTACGTCGCGGCGCTGGGGCCGACCTGGAGAACGGGCGGCGAGCGCGGGGTCTACCGCACGCGCGACGGCGGCGAAACCTGGGAGGCGGTGCTCCAGTCCAACGAGCGCAGCGGCGCGGGCGAGATGATCATGGATCCGGCCAACCCGGACAAGCTCTTCGCGGCGCTCTGGGAGCATCAACGCTGGCCCTGGATCTTCGAATCGGGCGGGCCCGGGAGCGGGCTCCATGTCACCCGTGACGGGGGCGACACGTGGACGCGGCTTACGGAGGAGGATGGACTACCTCCAGGGGATCTCGGCCGCATTGGGCTCGCGATTCCGGCGGAGCACCCCTCGGTTGTGTACGCGCTGGTGGAGGCGGAGCGGAGCGAAATGCTGCGCTCCGATGACGGCGGCCGCAGCTGGAGGACCATCTCTGACGCGCCTGGCGTTGCGCCCCGGCCTTTCTACTACGCGGATCTGCGCGCCCATCCCTCCAACGAGAACCGCATCTACTCGCTGCACGGGGCGGTGACGGTGTCCGAGGACGCGGGCCGCACCTTCACGACCGTGGTGCCCAGCGCGATCATCCACGGCGACATCCACGAGCTCTGGATCGATCCCGACGACCCGAGCCGGATGATCCTGGGCAACGACGGCGGCATCGCCTTCACGTATGACCGCGGGCGGCACTGGCGCTTCGTCGAGAACCTGCCGCTGGCCCAGTTCTACCACATCGAGGTCGACAACGAAGTGCCGTTCAACGTCTACGGCGGCCTCCAGGACAACGGCTCCTGGTGGGGGCCTTCGGATGTCTGGGGCGGACGCGGGGTCATGAACGCGCACTGGCACCGCGTGGTGAGCGGCGACGGCTTCGTGGCGGCGCCGGATCCGAGCGATGCGCGCTACGGCTATTCGTCGTCGCAGCGCGGCAACCTCCAGCGCTTCGACCGGGTCACCGGCCAGCGCAAGGCGATCCGCCCGGCGGCTCCGGAGGGTGAGACGCTCCGCTTCCACTGGAACGCGGCCTTCGCCACCGACCCCTTCGACTCGACCACGATCTACATCGGCAGCCAGTTCGTGCACCGGAGCCGGGACCAGGGCTCGAGCTGGGAGGTCATCTCGGGCGACCTGACCACCAACGACCCGGCCAAGCAGCAGGCCCACGTGAGCGGCGGGCTCACCATCGACGCCTCGGGTGCCGAGGAGCACACGACCATCCTGACCATCGCGCCGAGCGCCCTGGAAGAGGGGCTGATCTGGGTGGGGAGCGACGACGGGCGGGTGCACGTGACCCGCGATGGTGGCGTTACGTGGACCAGCCTCGAGGCGAACGTGCCGGGCGTGCCCGAGGGGACCTGGATCCCGCACATCGAGCCCGGCAAGCACGACGCGGCGACCGCGTACATGGTCTACGACGACCACCGGCGCGGCAGCTGGACGCCCTACGTCTACCGCACCGGGGACTACGGGGCGTCGTGGCAGGCGATCGCGAGCGACGACATCTACGGCTTCGTGCACGTGATCGAGGAGGACCCGGAGGAGCCCAACCTGCTCTTCGTGGGGACGGAGTTCGGCCTGTACGTGAGCCTCGACCGCGGGGCGAGCTGGTGGAAGCACCCCGGCGTGCCCCCGACCCCGGTACGCGACATCGTGGTGCACGCGCGCGATGGCGACCTGGTGCTGGGGACGCACGGGCGCGCGGCGCTGGTGGTCGACGACGTGCGGCCGCTGCGGGCGCTAGCGGCCGATGCGACGGTGGCCGCGCGGCCGGTGGAGGTCATGCCGGTCGCCCCGGTGCGCCAGCACACCCAGTCGGAGGGCATGGGGCTGACGGGCTACCGCTCGGTCGGTCACACCATGTTCATCGGGCCCAGGCGGCCGTACGGCGCGCTGATTCACTACTGGCTGGCGCCGGGCGAGATGGTCGCGAGCGCCGAAGTGCAGATCGCCGACGGCGGCGGGGCGGTGGTGCGGACCCTCATGGGCACGACCGACCCGGGGCTCAACCGGGTGGTGTGGGACCTGCGAGACGAGACCGAAGGCGGGGGTATCGAGGTGATGCCGGGCACCTACTCGGTGCGGGTGAACGCCGGCGCCGGTTCGGGGGCGCAGACGCTCGAGGTGATCCCCGACCACCGCTTCCCGCACGACCCTGAGGCGCGCGCGGCCAAGATCGCGGCGCGCAGGGAAGTCGCCGGCTGGATCACCACCGTGAACGAGGCGCAGGGCCGGCTGGAGCGCGCCCTCGACGGGCTGGACGTGGTGCTCGCCACCCTGGCGGACGACGACGCCCTGAGCGCCGAAGGCCGCACCGTGTCCGAGGTCGTGCGCGGCCTGCTGGAAGTGCACTTCACCGGCCCCGAGTGCCAGGGCGGCTGCGGCGGCCAGGCGACGGTGCGCCAGGTGCAGGCCGCCGCCGGCCCGCTCGCCAGCTCCTGGGATGCGCCCACCGACAATGAGCGCCAGGCGATGAACAACGCCCTGACGGCGCTGGATACCATCCTCGACGACGTCAACGCCGTGTTCCAGGGCGACGTGGCGCGCTTCCGCCAGCGGCTGGAAGCGGTAGGGTTCACGCTGTTCCCGCCGGAGGGGCCGCTGAGGGTGATGCGGTAGGGGGGGGCGCGGGCAAGGCAGGGCCGGAAAAACGGGCAATCACCGCGTCGATCCGCTGGCTACGCGCGAGGCCGCATGTCCATCACCCTCCCTTGTTGGTCCCGCTGAAACTCGCAGCAGCTGAGCAGCCGGCGCTTCAGTTCGGCGCGTGCCCGCTGGACGCGCGATTTCATTCCTGAAACACTGAGCCCGAGTCGGCGCGCGGCTTCGGTCTGGCTGAGTCCCTCAAATGAAGTGAGGACCAGAGCTTCGGCGTACTTCGGCGGCAGATCCAGGGTAAACGGCATCAGGCACGCCGCGATCGCCCGGCGAGTTGCTTCTGGTTCCTCTGCATCCCGGGTGAAGGATACGGAAGCGACCTCGGCTCCCACCTGCTCCAAGGCCCGGGATTCGACGGCGCGGCGCCGGTGGTGATCCGCGATCGCGTTGGCGGCGACCCGGTAGGCCCAAGCGAGCGGGTTGCGCGCTTGCCCGAGATGGTGCTGGTTCTTCAGCAGCTTCAACAGGATGTCGCTCGTGACGTCGTCAGTCCATCGCGAGTCGACGCGCCTGGCCACAAACCGGCGCAGTCGGCTTTGGAAATCTGACCAGCGCAAGTCCTGAGCGGCTGCTCCAGAATCGAGCCCGTCGTGGCGTTTTCCGGCCAGTGCGGAGTTGGGTCGCGGGCCGTCAGCCGCCACAGCAAGACCTTGTCGCGGCTTCGGCAGGCGCGGCAGCGGCCAGAGCGGCCGGCCCCGTCACCCGCCCGTCACAGCAAGCCGAGACCTCGCCGGCTTCCGGGGCATCGTCGGTGATCACGTACCACTCCCAGCGCAGCCCCTGCGGCTCATCGGACCAGACCTTGGTCTGCTCGGCGTGACAACAGACGGCCTCTTCCTCGGTCTCGGTGAGGATGTTGGCCTCTTCCAGTCGGGCACCCGTCGCCCTCACTTGCGCGGCGTCAAATACTTCAACGCCGAGGTGATTGATGCGCTCCGGAGCGTGCGGGTTCTCGAAGAGCACGAGCTTCAGCGGCGGTTGGTCGATGGCGAAGTTGGCGTATCCGGGGCGGCGCTTGTGCGGCGTCGCGTGGAAGAGCTTGCCGTAGTAGTCCACGGCTTCGTCGATGTCGCGTACGTTCAGGGCGAGTTGCAGTCGCATGTCGATTCTCCTTCGGGTGGTTGTGCTGTCGGCATCCATCTACCCTGTTAGACGCGCGAGCCTCGGAAAAGACGCATCGGCGGGGAGCAGGACGCAACCCCGCCGTGGGAGCTGTCCCTGATCCGGCCATACACCAGCGGAGCACGTCGCCCACCGCCCAGCGCTCTTCCTTTCCATCGGGGAAGGTCCCAACTTCACTCGAAAGAGACCGATAGCACGTGACTCAGATCCCCCGCGGCGCCTGGAGCACCCTCGTTCTGCTCGCCGTGGCCGAGCTCATGGGGATGTCGCTCTGGTTCACCGCCAGCGCGCTTTCGCCGGAGCTGGCCGCGCAGTGGGGGCTGAGTGAGGGGCAGGCGGGGTGGCTGACCACGGTCGTACAGCTCGGATTCGTGGCGGGGACGGCGGTGGCGGCGTTTCTGAACCTCGCGGACATCGTTCCGGCGGCGCGCTACTTCTGCGTCTCGGCGTTGCTGGGCGCGGGCGTGAACGCGGCTGTGCTGCTCGCTCCGGAGTACGGCTCGGCGCTGGTCCTGCGCTTTCTCACGGGCTTCTTCCTGGCCGGGGTCTATCCGCCGGCGATGAAGATGATCGCGACCTGGTTTCGGGACGCGCGCGGCTTCGCCATCGGCACGATCGTGGGGGCGCTCACGGTGGGGAAGGCGGTTCCGTACCTGCTCACGTCGGTGGAGGGCGGGGGCGCGGCGCTGGTGCTGGTTGGTGCGTCGGTAGCCTGCGCGGCGAGCGGGCTACTGGTGCTGGGGACCTATCGTGATGGGCCCTACGGTTTCGAGCGCCGGCCCTTTTCCTGGCAGCTGGCGGGGGTGGTGCTGCGCCACCGCGAGACCCGCCTCGCCATCGCGGGCTACCTGGGGCACATGTGGGAACTCTACCCGATGTGGGCGACGATCACGCTCTTCTTCGGGGATTACTTCGCGGACGGGGGTGGCCTGGGCGGCATGGTGGCCGGAGACCCTTCTGGCGCGGGCGGGGTCATTCCCGCCGGCACGGTCGCGGGCAGTGCTGCCGCCGCAGACGCCGGTGCACTCTCGGCCGCGGGGCTGGCGGGGGTGGCGGGGTTTGGCGCGATCGCGATCGGCGGGGTGGGGGCGGTGATGGCGGGCACCTGGGCCGACCGCCTGGGCCGGGAGCGCGTGACCATCTGGTCGATGGCGGTGAGCGGGGCCTGCGCGGCCGTGATGGGCTGGCTGCTCGCCGCTCCGTTCTGGCTGGTGGCGGTGGTCGCGGGGGTGTGGGGGTTCGCCGTGGTCGCCGACAGTGCACAATTCAGCGCGGTGGTTACGGAGGTGGCGCCCCGGCACGCGGTCGGCACCGCGCTCACCCTCCAGACCTCGCTCGGCTTCCTGCTCACCGCCGCCACGATCTGGATGACGGTCGAGCTCGAGATCCGCTACGGCTGGCGCGTCGCCTTCGGTGTGCTGGCGCTGGGGCCTTGGGCGGGTATCGTGGCGATGCGGCGACTGCAGCGCCTGCGCGCGGATTCAGCGCGACGGTGAGGGTGCCTGTCGGGCATCTCGGCGCGCTGTGCACAGGCTCGTCATCATTTGCGGCGTCGTCCAGATCCGCGAACATCTTCCAAGTCCGCAAACACCCCCCGCGACCACCTGCGCATAGAGAACCCCATGAAGAATCCCCCCGAAGGCTGGCCGAGAATCACGCCCGCCGTGTTCTACGATGATGCCGCAGCCGCCATCGACTGGCTGATCCGCGCCTTCGGATTCACCGTGCGCGTGAGAGTCGAAGACGACCAGGGGCGAATCGTGCACTCGCAGCTCGCCATGAACGGCGGTCTCATCATGGTCGGGCAGGCGGGCCTGACGCCCGGCCGGACGTATCCCCGATCGCCGCAGGCTGCCGATGGCGTGAACACACAGGCGCTGTGCGTATTCGTAGACGATGTCGACGCCCACTGCGAGCACGCCCGCGAGGCCGGCGCCGCCATCACGACCGAGCCCGCGACCCAGGACTACGGCGAGCGCTACTGGAAGGAACGCACCTGCGAAGTGCGCGACCCCGAGGGACATCACTGGTGGTTCCTGCAGCGCCTGTAAGGTAGCGAGTATCCAAGACGTTCTTCCGCGCCCCACCACATCCCTTCTACGTCCCGACGACGTCCCCTCCGGCTATGCAGCGTCCCCTCCACCGCCTTACAACGTCTCCTCTACCGCTTCCCGCGCTGCGGCTTCGATCGCCCAGGGAACATCTGAATCCCCATATAGGGCTGCCCCGTTGGAGAGAGCGGTGGAGCAAGCCGCTGGAGTAGTCGACAGAGCGCGGGCCAGAGTCGCCTTAGCGGGGGCAGGAGTCGCCTGAGCGCGGGAATGGATTGTCTGCCTGGATGCCTCCGGCGCATCCGCCAGCGCCCGCCCCTTGCGCGTGAAGAACAACGCCAGGCCTGCGCGATCCGTGCATACCCGGACCTGACCCTCGTGAACAGCCCTGTGATGGCGCCGGCACAGGAGCAGCAGATTGCTCAGGCTCGTCTCGCCCCCGTCAGCCCAGTGCCTGACGTGATGGGCCTCGGTGAAGCGGCTGGCACACCCTGGAAAGCGGCAGCCGCGGTCACGCTCCTCCAGCGCACGACGGATGTGGGGCGGGATCGTCCGACCTGCTATCTCTGTAACTCACAATATGACAATTATTTGTGGTGATGCCGCTGACGCTGTTATCACCATTGGTATCCCTCTTTCGGGAACGGAATCCACTGGACCGCATGAGAAGTTTGCGGAAGAGTTCGAGGATGCGAATTCATGGGTCGTCCGCCGCCGGAGCGGGGGCGGAGATGCGCAGCACCGAGATGTTGTCGGCCATCGAGCGCAGGCCCTTAATCGCTCTCAAGGTGGGGCCGGGAGTGCTAACGGCTAACACGGCATTCTATACGCACCGTGAACATCTGTGCCCTCGCTGCCACCGTTTCCGTAGACAACGTGGTGTCCACTGCGATGGTTTCGTACGGTACCTGTTCCGCGTCGAGAAAGGCACGCACCGTTCCCGCGTTGACCGCGAAATTCACGTTCTGCGGGATGGCTCCGGTCGCACGTGCGACCGCGATCGCGTCAAGTGTCGCGGTAGCGACCCCGACAACGCTTCCCGCTGCATCCAACACCGGCCCACCACTACTGCCGGGCTGGATCGGAGCAGTCATTTGGAACATCCGGCGGTCGTCGGCCAATCCTGCAGTTGCACTAACGATGCCGTCGGTTATGCTCGGGCCGGAGGAAACAAGCCCCTGAAGGGGATAACCAACTGCGACCACGCTGGCTCCGGTCCTGATGCCGCGTCCTTCTCTGAACATCGCTGGAAGGTACTCCCGATCGGCGTTGTCCAAGAGCAACGCCAAGTCGCTTTCGCGGTCGAGTGCCTGCACCTGCGCCACGCCCGAGGGAGGAATGCGTACTTCCTGGCAGTGCTCCACCGCGTGGGCGTTCGTAAGGACGTGGCCAGAACTAGTCACGTAGAACCCAGAAGCAGTGGTCTTCTTCGGCATCTCGTCGTCTGGCCGCGACCGAGGGTTGGTAGGCACCTGTCGGCAGTTGCGCGCCGAGGGGCTAGCAACGGCAACGACATTGGCCGCCGTCGCGGTTATCTCATACGAGCGCCTTAGCTCATCGGCCACGAAGCTCGCCTCCAATGAGTAAACGTCGCTTGGTCGACCACAGAACGCTTGAACGAGCAAGGTCGTGCCAGGCATACTCAGATACTGATATGATTGCAGGAACTCATTGTAGTATGCCATCTGACTCTGGCTGCTGTTCTCATCGACCAAAGCGATATGCGTAAAGCCTTGTGCAAGAGCGAGTTCGGCACTCCTAAGCAGTGCGTAATCGTAAGCCTGCTGCGTACCGGTAAACGCATTGGCAACAAACGAAACGCGGAACAAGTCCGGTGCAAGTTGAACGTCTTGAAAGCCACCCCTGGTGCCGTATCGCTGATAAGGGGTTGCGCAACCAGAGAGCACGATCTGGATACCGAGGAGGATCAGGGCGGCCCAGCAGCGATGTGGAGTCATGTCGTCTTGAAGAGTGAGCCATGTCGTCGTGCCTACGCCTTGGAAGACTAGGGGTTGTGGCTTGAGGTGTCTACCTTGGGTTTGGGCTTCGATCCGTCGATGGGGTCGATGCCTCCTGGTTGCGGGGCACACGACGTCACGCCTTCGCCGTGGCTCCTTCGATCCGCGCCGGTTTCGGGAGACAACCCGCAGGCCCGGACAGGTGGGGAGTTGGCGGACCTTGAGAAGTGTACGAGTGCCGGGAGGTCGGACACAGGGGAAGGGGAATCACGGCAAGGAGTCACGTAAGTTGAACTAGGACTGCACGATCTGCGTTTTTTGCCGTGAGGTTGAATCTGATTCCACTGCACCGAAACAGCGTGTAGGCCGCATCGTTTGGCGGGACCATAACCGCGCCTCGATCAGCGGGCCGACGTAGGGGCCGCGAACTTCAATCCCGCGTTCAGTCGGCCGCGCGGTTGACGGTTCTCGCGATCCGCGCGCTGCCGGAACCCCGGGACGGGGCGCTCACGATCCCACACCGCAGGTGTAGGGCGACGTGTCGAACCCCTCCGCTGCGAACACCCGGTCCATAAACGCCAGCCGGTCGGGGATGCCCCGGTCGATGTACCACTTCCAAGCCGGATGCAGCCGCTCTGGAACGCACCGGCTTACGAACCAGGCCCAGAGCGTTTCGGCCACGTCCTCTCTGCGTGGATTCACCTTGGCGTACCCCGAAATGAACATGCCGTCCGCCTCTTGGGCCGCCAACCATCCGGGAGAGAGGCTGAAGCCAGCGAAGGTCCCCGGTGCCGAGCTGGCGCACGAATCCAACACCACGTGACCTGCTTCGTGTAGGGCCACCTCTTCCACGGATTCCACGACCCCCTGTTTCATCCAACTCGATTGGGTCCCCTCCCATTGGTATGAGTCGCCGCAGGGACTAGCACCTGCCCCAAAGGAGGGAGAAGGGCTGATTTCCATCTCTCTTCCCCCGTGTATCAGGAAGCGCGGCAACCTCCCGATGGCGGAAGCGAAAAAACGGGCGGCCTCCCGCGCGCGATCGGCCGTAGCGTAGGCCGGGTGGGCCTGAACCTCCATAGTGTGACTGCCGAAGTGGGCCGTGAAAAGGAACAGTTCCGGTCCCCGTCCCGCGTACGCCACGCTGTCAAGCCGAGACGGATCCGCAGGCGTGATAACCGCCGGGTTCCCCCACAGGGGCGAATGCAACCTGCCAACCACCACGTCGTATCTGCATTCCACGCTGGCGCCTTCCCTTGCGCAATGGGGGGAAAGCACCGTCACGACAGCCGAGTCCGACACGTCGCCCGCCGTCGCTGTTACCGTCGCAGTACCCTCCCATCCGGTCGTCACCAGCGCAAAAGAGAATTCGTCAACCGGCCGTCCACCAGGCCCCAATCCTTCCGTGACAGCCGACTCCACCGCCGCCACGCTGTCCGCGTCGCTGGACCAAACGACGGGGACGCCCACCACCACGTGCCCGTTCGCGTCAGTCAGGCGAGCCCACAACTCACCGCCGTCCCAGAACCCCAGGGCAGCCAGCGTCATGGAATCGCGATCCAGCACGATGGCCGCCACCGCCTGCGCCACCGTCACGGTTGCCGAGCCCGACATGCCGCCCGCCGTGGCCGTCACCGTCGCCGTACCGTTGCTCCTGGCCGTCAGCAAGCCGGTCGAACCCACCACCGCCACGTCCGGCGCACGGCTGGACCACACGGCGGGGACGCCCGCCACCGCGTGGCCGTTCGCGTCGATGGCCGCGGCCGTCAGCCGGAGCGTGTCTCCAATGGCCGTCAGCGTCGCGGCGCCGGGAACTATCTCCACCACGGCCACCGTCTGCGCCACCATCACGGTTGCCGAGCCCGACACGCCGCCCACGGTGGCCGTGACAGCCACCGTCCCGTTGCTCCGCGCAGTCAGCAAGCCGGTCGAATCGACCAAAGCCACCTCCGGCGCATCGCTGAACCACGCGGCGGGGACGCCCGCCACCGCGTGGCCGTTCGCGTCGATGGCCGCGGCCGTCAGCCGGAGCGTGTCTCCAATGGCCGTCAGCGTCGCGGCGCCGGGAACTATCTCCACCACGGCCACCGTCTGCGCCACCATCACGGTTGCCGAGCCCGACACGCCGCCCACGGTGGCCGTGACAGCCACCGTCCCGTTGCTCCGCGCAGTCAGCAAGCCGGTCGAATCGACCAAAGCCACCTCCGGCGCATCGCTGAACCACGCGGCGGGGACGCCCGCCACCGCGTGGCCGTTCGCGTCGATGGCCGCGGCCGTCAGCCGGAGCGTGTCTCCAATGGCCGTCAGCGTCGCGGCGCCGGGAACTATCTCCACCACGGCCACCGTCTGCGCCACCATCACGGTTGCCGAGCCCGACACGCCGCCCACGGTGGCCGTGACAGCCACCGTCCCGTTGCTCCGCGCAGTCAGCAAGCCGGTCGAATCGACCAAAGCCACCTCCGGCGCATCGCTGAACCACGCGGCGGGGACGCCCGCCACCGCGTGGCCGTTCGCGTCGATGGCCGCGGCCGCCAGCCGTATCGTGTCCCCAATGGCCGTCAGCGTCGCGGCGCCGGGAACTATCTCCACCACGGCCACCGTCTGCGCCACAGTCACGGTTGCCGAGCCCGACACGCCGCCCGCCGTGGCAGTCACCACCCCCATCCCGCTGCTCCGCGCCGTCGCCAAGCCTGTCGAATCCACCGCCACCACGCCGGGCGAGTCCACAGACCATGCGACGGGGATACCCGCCATGGCTTGCCCGTATTGGTCGGTCACATGGGCTGTCAGCTTTATCGTGTCCCCGATGGCCGAGAGGGTCGCCGTCAACGGGCCGACCGTGACGGTCTCCGGACGCGGGGGATCGGGTTCGACGGCGACGGTTCCGGCGTCGCAGCCCGCCGCCAGCGCAAGCAGCAGGGGCCAAACGGGGCACTGCCGTCGCCTGGCACCGTCGTTCACGGTCCGCCCCCGATCACGCGGGCCTCGATGCCGCCAACGCGCTTCGACAGTTCCGACCGAGCACCGTCGATGCGGGCCTGACCGTCTGCCATCCCCGCCAATATGAGGGCTCATCACGTTGAGCTGGAGCGTCTGCGGCCGCTCCCGACGGCGTCAGCCGCCAGCCCGCTCGCCGACATCGATATCGTCAAGGGGCGGGCGCCAACTCAATGCCAGGTACTACCGCTAGAGGATGGAGGGCGAAAGGGCGGCCTAGTGTCGAGGCCCATCTGAACGTGTGTGGCGAGCAGAAGGAAGTAGTTTCCTGCTTCCTCCACACGGCGATCCTCAGAGAAGGCGTCAAGACGCTTCGCACGTTCGTGACATTCCGCGAGGCGGTGCATCAACTCCTCCCTGGATGACCGATCCATGAGCTCTCCCATCATGTCAAAAGCGCAGAGCAGGGCGCTGTACCTGCCGTAGTAGTAGGCTGTGCCGTCTTCCCCGCTTCCGGCGAGCCAGTCGGCTTTGGTGATGCGCTGTAGAACATCATCGGGTGTGATCAGATCCCCGAAGCGATGAGGGTTCGGAATCGACATTCTTCTTCTCCTTTGGGAAGGGTGTCGTAGGCTGGTGCCCCGTCGGCCCCGGGGATGCCCGCCGCTTGATTTACTCTGGCTGGGACGGATTCCGTGTTTTTCTTGAACACCCCCGATGGGATCAGGGATGCCCGTTAGATTCTCTCAGGCGCCCCAAGATAACCTGTGTGACCGACAAGACCCCACAGTGCTACCAGATTGGCTCGGTGAGAAAGCCTGCCTCTGCTGCTCCGTAGCAAGGGCTTCCCCCGTCCCTTTCGGCCGCAGCACGAATGACTCAAACGCCTCCACCTTGCTGCCTTGAGGGACGGCGGCTCAGCGCCGCGTCGAGGCGGGCACAACCCGCCCCCCCTTCGAACCCCCCCCGCGTCGTGCTTCCGTGGAGGTCGCGCCTGGGGCGCCGCCCCCTTCCCCGTGTCGGTGCGGCGTGATCCCTGAGCGCCGCACCGCCGTCGTCACCGCCCGCGTATCGGCAGCGGAGTTCGCCGACTGGCGGGCCAAGGCCGCAGCCGCGGGCGTACCCCTGTCCGCGCTGATCCGGCGGGCCATGGCCCGTACGCGGACGTGGACGGCCCGCGCGGCCGAGGTCGAGCGCGAGCGCACCCGGGAGGTCGGCCGCATCGGCAACAACCTGAACCAGATCCCGCGCTCGGCGAACGGAACGGTGTTCAGCCGCCACTGGAACGACGCGAGCGGAGGTACTCAAAGGCCCGTCCAAGACCTCGTCGAACCTGCGCTTCAGATAGGGATTCGGCCCAAGCGCTACGGGCTCGCATCGACCCATGTTCCGGCACGCCTTCGAGACGTTGCCAAGCTCCTGGGCCAGCTGTAGCAGGGATTCTGGTTCTCCTCCGTGGTTTGTTGATTGGACTGGACCTCTTCTCAACTAACCTCGGTGAGGCCGGTCTGGCCACCGTCCCCTGTGGGGGACATCTGTCAGGTGAATACCGTTCTACAACAGCCGGAGGCTCCTAGCGCAACCGCAATGGCTCAGAGGCTCGGGCCATGGTCCCGTTCCGGCCCGCGCGGCCTCGTCATTTCCACCAGCCGCCTCGGCGGATCGCCTGAGGGGACAGAGAGTGCGGTGGCCCGTTGGTGTCGGAATTGGTCCAGCCGCCGCGTCGGGTGGTTCGGCGACGACCTCGATGCATGGTCCAGCAGGCCTCATGGCAGCTTCAGCTTTCGCGCGCATTGCTGC
Source organism: Longimicrobiales bacterium (assembly GCA_965208255.1). Classification (GTDB taxonomy): domain Bacteria; phylum Gemmatimonadota; class Gemmatimonadetes; order Longimicrobiales; family Gaopeijiaceae; genus BD2-11. The sequence goes on along the minus strand of OZ242324.1, from coordinate 2,678,410 downwards.
AAGTGCCGCTCGACAGCGTAGGCGGTTTCCGGCGTGTCCCGCTTCTCGGGATCCTGCCGCATGGCCTGGACGAACCTGCACTCGTAAAGGCATACCTCCACGGTCGGTGCCGAACAGACTAGATCTTCGGTCTCGTCCCACGCCGCATCCCATTCCCGCTCCAACTCCCGGGCCTCGCGAACCTCCAGCACGACATACCAGAACGAGGCCACGCCCGCCACAACGGCCAGCCCGCGCATGATCCCCTTGAGCATCCTTCCGCCTCCGGCGTGAGAGTCCCACCGCCTCTAGCGCACGTCGCCATCCCGGCGCATCTCGACCGCCCTCAACGCCCGGTAAGCGGTGGCCCGGCCTTGGACATCATGCGCCCATAGGTTCCGGATGTCGACCCGCACCTACGTCTCCAGCTTCTCGGCGGCTTCCGCCCGCACTTCCGCGCCGGGCTCCACGGCGGCCATAAAAGGCCGCCTCGGGTTATCGGTTTGCCATCCGCGCGCTCGGCCACCTGCGCGACCGGAATGCCGCACGCCTCCAGCACACGGCCTCGCAGAACGGCGTACACTTCTCGCAGGGTCTCCGAGATCTCCCACCTAAGCCGGTTGGCTGGCCGCCTGACTCAAGCCGGATCGTTGCCAAACAACGTCGCGGGCGACAGGCGCGCCATGATTCGACACCGCGCGCCGGCTTCCGTGTGGGCGGCCCCCAACGAACCACCGTGCCCGACTAGCCCCGACCGGAGCCGGCCAACTGCAACGGACGCCCGTTGATCTCCTCAACGGAGTGCAGTGCAGGTCGAGGCCGACTCTGAGTCCTCGCGGTGTCTCCCGGGAGCTCCCAGCAGCTAACCTCCTGCGGGCCGCCGGTTGGCCCCGCCATGGGCTATTGACGCACGTCTTACGCATGTAAGTTACTGCCATGCAAGGACAAGAATCGGTCACACCTCGGACGAGGAGAAGGGATGACCAAGGCCGACCTCGTTGAGAAGGTCGCCGAAGCGATCGGGCCAGGAATCACCAAGAGGGACTATGCGCTCGTAATCGACGGCTTTCTCGCCGCCGTGAATAAGGCGCTCGCCCGAGGCGACGGTATTGAGATTCGGGGATTCGGTACCTTCAAGGTGCGGCATCACAGGGCCCGCATGGCCCGGAACCCGAGAACCGGCGAACCCGTCGAGGTCCCGCCTCGGAGCGTCTCGGTCTTCCAACCCTCGAGCCTCTTTCGTGCCGAGGTGGACCGAGTGGCCACGGGTGGACCTGCGGAGGAAGGGGAAGGGGATAGCACGTAGCCGATTCTCCCCGAGGCTCGCTCACCGGCTCGGTCCGGAATCGCGCTCCGGTCCGCGCGGCCTCGTCATTTCCACCAGCCGCCTCGTCATCTCCACCCGCCGCTTGGCCCTGCGCCGTAGGTGCCGGAGTATCCGGGCAAGTCCGTCACCCGCCCGCTCAGCCGCTCGACTTGCCGCTGCAAGGCTTCGACCTGTTCGCGCAACGCTTCGATCTGTCCGGAGTGCCGCCGCTGTTCCGTTTCGTATTGCTCGCACAATCTTTCCAAGGCGGCCGTCAGCCGCCGTTCCAAGTCGGTCACGCAACTCCCTCCTCACTCTCTCGACAGCTTCAAGTAGGGCCGTCCGTCCATCGTGAAGGCTGGACGGCCCGGCGTGCCGGCGGGCAGCGCCACGTAGCGCTCCCCGTTGATTTCGATCAGCTCGGTGCCCCAGGTCGTCTCGTGCATCACCGCCAGGGTGTCGCGCGCCCGCACGATCCGGACGTTCACCTCCGCCAAGGTTTCGATCCGGGAGTCGATGCTCCTCGACAGCCAGTGCATCGTCGCCCAACTGCCGCCGCAAATGCCGAGAAAGAGGCTCATGCCGACCACCAGGGGCCGGAGCCAGGCGCGCATCAGCAGCTCGCGCATCCGCGCGGTCGCCTCCGCCATATCGGCCTCGATGGAACGCAGCGCGCCGCTTGCGACGGCGCTCAAGTTCTCTCCAAGCCGCGCGAGCTCTCGCGCGGCTGTCTCCTCGATCCGCTTCCTGTCGGCCTCCAGCCTGCTCCTCAGCCGGGAGGTCAAGTCGTTCGGGCTCGAAGTCTCGTTCATACAGTTCTCCCTTCAGCCGCCATCGCTTCCCGCTGTCGGGATCGCGGGCGGTGACGTAGTCCTTGCCCTGACGGGGCACCTCCAGGCCAACGTCCTCCAGCGCGGAGACCACGTCGGCCCGGTCCTTGACCGCGCCGTGCTCTACGCGCTGCATCAGGTAGTCACGGATCAGCGTGCGCGGGTCGGCTTCGTGTTCCAGCCCGGCCCGCAGCTTCGACGCCTCGATGTAGGCCACGTGGCCCGGCCGCTGCGCCCTGGCGCGCGCCGGATCGTCGGGACGGCTCCAGCCGTGCTCGTGGTTGAAGGCGTCGCGCAGCGGGTCGAACGTCCGTTGCCAGCCGGGAGGCGCGATGTTCAGGCTACGTCCCGTCTGAAGGTCGCACTGCGCGGCGAGGATGTGCGCGTGGACGCCGCCCCCGCGCTCGCGGTGCAGGACCGCCGTCCACGCGTAGCGGTCCGGCTCCAGTCCCGCCCAGGCGGTCTTCTCGAACTCGTCGAGGACGGCTTCGATTTGCTCGTCGGTGGGCTTGTCCTCCGGCGCCCACGCGATCACGGCCGACCTGTACTTGCGCTCGAAGTCGAGCGAGTCGGCCACGGCGGCCACCATCTCCGGATTGCCGCGCATCACTTCGACTCCCTCGCGCTCCCGTCCCTCGGCGTCCCGCTCGCCGACGAGATACTCGACCGCGGCCTTGGCGGAGCCCTTGCCGTGCGGCAGGAACTTAACGAGCATCGGCGTCCTCCTCGCCGATGCGGGCAACGCGGAGCAGCGCGCGCTCGAACGAAACGAGGTGGGCGAGGACCGAAACGGCCTCGGCCGTCGAAGCGTGTGTGTTCGCCCACCGCGCGAGCTGGTTCAGATTGTTGCCGATGCGCGCGATCTGGCGGGTCCGTTCGCGCTCGACGGCGCGTGCGGGCGGGGTCCACGTCCGCGTTTGCGCCATCGCCCGCCGCAACAACTCGGACGGCGACACCCCCGCCGCCGCCGCCTTGTCCCTCCAAGCGGCGTGCTCGGCGGGCGTGACCCGGGCGGCGACCATCACGGTGCGATGCTCAGTCATGAGCGCACCGGGGACGGGGTGCGGGGGCGTCGCCCCCGCGCGTCCGTTGCTCCGGCAGCGGCGCGACAGGCCGGGGGTTCGAAGGGGGGCGCGGCCCCCCCTTGCCAGCCTTCCGTGTTCAACACGGAGTCGGCTGGCTTACCGGCCTTAGACGAGTTCGACGGGCTGTTCCCCGGCCGCCGCGAAGCGCGCCGGCTCATCGAACCGAGCCGGCCTGTGCCGCCCGGCGGCCGGCCTCGGGGATCGCGCGCGCGGCCTCGCCGCGCTCACCGGCCCGCGCGCCCTCGAACCGGCTCTCGGCGATGCGCTCGCGGACCCATTCGTCCACCTCGGCCTCGATCCACCCCACGGCCCGGCTGCCTAGGGCGACCGGCCGGGGGAAGCACCCGGCGGCCAGCCGCACATAGATCGTGCTCCGCGACAGGCCGGTGCGCTCCAGCACCTCCGGCAGCCGCAGGAAGCGGGTCGGCGGGTTCGTTCTCTGTTGCGTCGGGTTCTCGCTCATGGTCCTGCTCCTCCTCGTTGCTCTTTGCCTCCAGGTCGGTCTCCGGTGTCGGTGATGTCGAAGGCGGATCCCGCGCACGGCGGCACTCACCGTCCTGCTCCGCGATGAACGCGAGAATCCGGTCCGCCGTCCTCAGCGACGGCGACCGGCCACGAGCGATCTGACGCATGAGATTCGGGTCGCCCAGCGCCTTCTTGCCGAACGCCGTCGGGCTCAAGCCCGAGCGCCCGAGAAACGCGCTCACCCGCGAAATGAACTGCCTTTCGAGCGTCTCCATGCCCGAACGCTGTACGACCTTTCGCAAAGCCGTCAACCCATAGTAAATCTCCTATGTGTCCATAGTGTCTATAGTTGTCCCAGGTGTCCCAGAAGTGGCAGTGGCCGCCGCCAGCGGCGTGGCAGAACGCCCCCCTTGGCGAACTGCGGAGTGATCGTCCAGAGGCATGGCAACCGGTCCGACGAGGCCGGTCGGACTCGGTCTGCCGCCGCGGATGGAGGCAACGCGGTCGCGGTCGCCCGCCGGACCGCGCTACGGAGGTGGAAGGTGGTGCTGATCGGCGCCGAGGGAGGCGCGATTGCCGGGTTCCGGGCCGCAGCGAGGATGAGCTTTCTCGGTCTACTGTTCGCCGGCCTGACACACGGCGAGGGCGACCCGCCGCTCTACGCCCGTGTTGCCGTATTCCGCCCTACCCGTACCCCTCGGACACCGGCGACCGGCGCTCTCAGACGATCCTGCGCCCCGTGAATTCGCCGAAATGCCCCGAAACGGTATCCGAGTCCGGTGCGGGGTCAGATCAGGCCCCGGCGCCCGTTCTCCCGGCCGCCAGATACGCCGCCCAGTCCTGCATGACTCGGCGTCGGCGCTCGAAGAGGTCGCTCCTGAAGTACGCCCCCTCGACCCCGCCGACCTTGTGCGCCAGCGCCGCCTCGGCGACCGTGCGGTCCACACCCGTCTCTGCGGCCCAGTCGCGGAACGAGCTGCGCAGCCCGTGCACCGTGCTTGGGATCCCGAGATCCCGAAACGCCCCCGCCACCTGGGGGCTCCGCAGCTCCAGTCCCTTGAAGCTGGGAAAGATCAACCCCGACCCGTTCTCGATCTCCCGCGCCTGCTCCAGCACGGCCAGCGCGCCCGACGAAAGCGGCACCCGGTGCTCGCGCCCGGTCTTCATGCGCTCGGCGGGCACCGACCACGTCGCGCGGTCCCAGTCGATCTCCGGCCAGAGCGCCCTCCGCGCCTCGCCGCTCCTCGTCGCCGTGAGGGCCACGAACTCCAGACACAGCCGGATGCCCAACCACGCGTCCGACTCCCGGACCGCCCAGAGCGCCGCCCCGACTTCGCCGTGAGGCAAGGCCCGGAAGTGCGTCCGATGCCGGCCGCCCCTCGGCAGCGCCGCCGCGATGGCGTCGCCCGCGGGGTTGTCCTCCCTGTAGCCCCTGGCCACCGCCCACTTCATCACCGCGCCGATGCGCCGGCGCACCCGCGCCGCCGTGGGCCGCTTCTCGTTCCAGATCGGCACCAGACAGGCCAACACGTCGGCGGTCGTGATCTCGCCCACGCGCTTGTGTCCCAGCTTCGGGAACACGTAGTCCCGAAGACACTGCCGCCACTGCTTCTCACTGGCGTCACCCTTCCAGTTCTTCGCGTGAAGTGCGATCACCTTCTCGGCCGCTCGCTCGAACGTCGGCATGCCGCCGCTGCGGGGATCCATGCCCTTCTCGATGGCGCGCCGGTTCTCAAGCGCCTTGGCCCGCGCCTCGGCCAGTGTCACGACCGGATAGGGACCCAGGCCGACGTTGAACGGCTTGCCGGCGATCCGCATCCGTTGCGCCCACGTCTTCGACAGCCGTCCGGAGGCGGTCGGCTTGACCAGCAGCGAGAGTCCGTATCCGCCGCGACCGTCCCCGTACCGGCCCGGCCGCTTGACGGTCCGAACGAACGCGGCGCTCAGCCTTTTGGGTCGTGTCATGCCTTGCTCCCGGTGAATTCCTGTTATCACCATAGGTTATCACTAGATGACCAAGACTACACGAAACCATCCGAGAGGTCAAGAGACCTACAACACAAGTTATGCCAGCATGTTAGCCAGCATTACGAGACGTTACGGAACCTTGCTGAACGCCTATAGTGCGGAGGGATCGTGCGTGTTCTCCGCCCGACGCTTAGCACTGGTCCGCTGGCGCCCGGCCCGCGGGTTCCCATGTCACTTGCGATTCGCACCGTCTCGTTCACCAGGTCGGCCCTATCATGCATCATTGGAGGATTGCGTCGCACCATTTCGGTCTCGCCGCGCACCATCCCAGTCTTATCGTCCATCATTTCGGTCTTGCCGTGCACCACTTCGACTGTTGCCGCGTCGCACGCCATGCGCCTCGAAGTTTCCGCGGCAACGCGCACGCCGTCGAGGTCCGAGCGGCCAGGCTCGCCTTCTTCCGCCAGCGTCGCCGCTTCGGTATGGATGACGACCTGATACCGCTCCGCGCGCGTACCCGATTCGTCCGTGCCCTCTTCGGAGTCTTCGCCGAACCCCGCCGCCAGCGCCCGCTCGGCCACGAGCCCGACGGCATCGGCCCAGCGCTGCGTGGGCTTGGCGAGCTTCTCCCGAACCGTGACCTCCTCGTGCCTCACCCCTTCGCCGCGTTCATCTTGCCCGACCCTCTCCCGGCCATTCTCCTCTCGCCGATACAGCGCATCCGCTGCCGCCTCGACGGCCCGCATCAGAACCGCTCCCACCTCCGGCTCGAGTCGACCCTTGACGACATACATCCCGTCCCCGTCCACAAAGACCGAGAAGGCCCGGTTGCGGTGCCGCACCTGTTCGGCCGTCAACTCTCCCTCACGCGACAACTGCTTCCACATCCGAACCTTCTGCTCCAGCCGCGCCGCTGACGCCGCCCGCGCAAACTCCAGAAGCGTCCCTTCGCTCTCCGGGGTGGCCACGCGTGTAATCGCGCGGACCTTGGCATAGGAGAGCTGGCCGTTCCTAAGGGCGTCGGCGGTTTGCGGGAGGCCTTCCAGAGCCCGCGCGGCTCGAACGCGTTCGCGGGCCGGTCCGATCTTGATGCCGGTTTTCCACGCAAGCCATTCGGCACAGGACGAGAACCCGTCCTTCCAGCCGCCGCGGCGATCGAAGTCGGCGAGTAGCGTCATCATCCTTCCTTCAGCGGCGTTGATGCTCGCCGCAAGGTCCGCAATGCGCTCACCCAGCAGGAGCAGTTCATCGTTATGATCGGATGCGGAAGCCTCTTCGTCGCACGATGGGGAACTATCGCCTTCGACAGTCACTTCGCTCTTCCACGGATGATCCTTCCGGGGGGTCGTTGCGGGCATGATCACTGTATCGCTCCTTGAAATGGGGATACCCTCGTCGCACGTATAAATATAACGGGAGTATCTGCGACCCTCTACAATGCCCCGAGAGGCGAGATGTCGACTCCCTGGATCATTCGTGGAGGAGAATGCCGCCAAGGCGCCTTGCAGGGGCCTTTCTGGTCCGTCTATCAACCATTCCAGCGAGGATCTCGGCTTACGCCGAAGCGTGGCGCCAGAATCCGTCAATGGCAGAATGGGACTATCAGATGTAGATTTGGGACATCCCGGGCCGTTGTGCTCTTCCCGTGCGACCGAAGCGTTGCGACGAGACTGAGCGCAGGGCGAGCGTCTGGGGCGAAGTTGCCCGCAGGGCGATACGAGACCGTTATGGACTCTCACTGGGCCCGATGCCGGTCACCTCGCCGGTTTGGGAATCCTGATCATGTGCCAGATGAGTTTCCGCGGAAACTATATTGCGCCCTCTCAGACATGCTGAGAAGCCGCGCCGAGGCGTCTCGTGTCAATGGGTCATGCATTTGCCGCAGCCCCCCTTTGCGGACCAGAGACGGACTTTTCGGGCGGATGCCGGTCAGCGCGCACGGCGAGCTTGAACACGCCCGGCTGCCTCTACTCCACCGCCACCCCGCCCGGCGTCACCCGCTGCTCCGCGAGGCCGAGCCCGGCGTCGACCAGTAACGCCAGCACGGCGGCCGGAACCGCTCCCGACAGGATCATGCGCGTGTCGGAGAGGGCGAGACCCGCCACGATGGGATCACCCAGGCCGCCGGCGCCGATGAAGGCCGCGATGGTAGCCGTGCCCACGTTGATCACCGCCGCGGTGCGGAGACCCGCCATGATCACCGGGGCAGCGAGCGGGAGGCGCACGTGCCGCAGGAGTTGCGCGGGGGTCATGCCCAGGGCGCGCGCGGCATCCACCGCCGCCGGGTTGGCGTCGCGCACGCCCGTGTAGGTGTTGCGCAGGATCGGGAAGAGGGAGTAAAGGAAGAGGGCGACTACGGCCGGCACGACCCCGATCCCCAGCGCCGGGATCATGAATGCGAGCAGGGCGAGGCTGGGGATGGTCTGTACCAGACCGATGCCGCGGATCACGCTTTCCGCGCCTCCCGCGATCCGCACCAGCAGCAGCCCGGCGGGAATCGCGAGCAGCGCGGCTGCCCCCAGGGAGATGATCACCAGCACGATGTGCCGGCGGGCATGGCCAAGGATGTCGGTGCGGTTCCGCCACATGTACGTCGCGAGGCCGACTACCGGGGGCTGGACGGACTCGGCGGCCGCGGCCGATTCCGGATCCAGCTCTCGAGCGGCGGCCGGGTCCACCTCTCCGGCAGCCCGCGCCACGAGCCCCAGTTCCACCAGGGCGTCACGAGCGATTTCGGCCACCGGCTCGCCATCCGATTCGGCCCGGCGGTTCCATTCCCGCACGCGCTCTTCGTCGAGCAGGCCCGAGAGCTCGCTCAGGGCGGCAATCGCGTCCGGGCGCCGGCGCCAGAAGTCCCCGTTGACAAGCCCCGCAGCCTCGTAGGGGGGGAAGAAACCGCGGTCGTCTTCCAGCACGACCAGGTCGTAGCCCGCGATCAGTCCATCCGTCGAATACCCGTCGATGACGTCGACTCCGGACTCGACCAGGGCTTCGTACTTGACCGCCTGCAGGAGGGGCAGCACCTCCGCGGGCTCGAACCCGTAGGCGGCGCGCAGTCCCGGAAGCCCATCCGAGCGCCCGATGAAGTCCGGCGTGAAGCCCGCCCGGAGCCCGCCCGCCTCGCGGGCCAGATCGCTAAGCGTCGCGAGCCTCAACTCCTCCGCGGTTTCACGGCGCACGGCGATGGCGTAGGTGTTCTCGAATCCCAGAGGCGCCAGCCAGCGCGCGTCCCATCGTTCGCGAAAGGCTTCCGCCACGTGGCGATAGACAGCTTCGGCGTTGGCTCGTAGCTCCTCGCCCAGAATCGCGCTCAAGCCCGTGCCGGTGTACTCAGGATAGACGTCGATGGCGCCTTCGCGCAGCGCTCCGAACGCGATTTCGGTGGCCCCGAGGCCGAAGCGCCGGTCGACTGCGATGCCTCGCTCCTCGAGGAGTTGCGCAAAGATTTCGGCCAGGACGTAGGACTCGGCGAAGGGCTTGGAGGCGACGATGACGGGTGCGCGCTCGTCCTGGAGCGATTGAGAGGACCAGGCGGGTGACCCAAGCAGGTCGGCCGATGACTCCGGCCGGCGGGAGGACGACGCGGACTCCCGGGCGAGTAGCGCGGGCTGCCCGGCGAGTGACACAGGGCTCGGCCCCGCGGATGCTGCTCCCCCGACCGCGGCGGCCGCAACCGCAAGCAGCAGCACGCGTCCCATACTCACCCGACCCCCGCCCGCTTGAGCAGGTCCTCCACATACTCATGCGCGGGAGTGTCCAGCAGCTCCTCCGGTCGACCCGCCTGCATGAGGGCGCCGCCCTTCATGACCGCGATCTCATCCGCCAGCTCAACGGCCTCGTGGAGGTCATGGGTTACGAGCAGCGCCGTCACGCCCACTTCCGCGCGCAGCTGGTGGAAGCTCCGCCGCAGTTCGCTGCGCGTGATTGCATCCAAAGCGCCGAAGGGCTCATCCAGCAGGATGATCTCCGGGCTTCCAGCGAGGGCGCGCGCGATGGCCACGCGCTGGCGCTGGCCGCCGGAAAGATCCCTGGGCCACCGGTTCCCGAAGCGCGCTGCCGGCAATCCCACCCGATCCAGCGCCCCGCGGGCCCGATCCTCGGAATCCGCTTCTCCCCTCAGCCAGGGCACCAACGCAACGTTGCGCAGCACCGACCAGTGCGGCATCAGCCCGCCTTCCTGCTGTACGTAGCCGATGCCGCGGCGCAGCACGACCGGATCAAACGACTCGACGAGACGGCCGCCGACTTCGACGGAGCCGGCGTCGGGCCTCACCATGGCGTTGAAGCAGCGGAGCAGCGTCGTCTTCCCGGATCCGCTCTCGCCCACCAGCGCCACGCATGAGCCCCGCGCCACATCCAGCGATACCCCGTCGAGCGCGACGGTGGCGCCGTAGCGCTTGACGACATCGCGGGCGCCCAGGGCTGGTTCGCGTACCGGCAAGGCTGGTTCGTGTACGAGCCCGTGTTGGCGCGCAGGCGGGGCCGGCGAGTCGGATCCCATCGTCAGGTGTCGAACCCCGCAGGTTCGAGGACGCTTCCGGCGTCGGCTTGCGTTCGCGCCCGGCAACCGCACCTTATGGTTCGGCAATGTCCCGGATTCCCTGACCGAAGTCTCAATTGCTGGGGCGAAATCTCAATCGCGGATCAAAGGGGTTGTGTCCATCAAACCGGTTGCATCCCAAAGGGCCTGTCCTGGTACAGGCGGTCCATGGTAGCCGAGAGACGAGGTCCGGGACAATGACGGGGCCCGCCCTCGATCTTCGGGTTCTGCGTGATCGGCTGCGCGAAGCTCGTGATCGCACTCTGGAACTGGTCGCACCGCTGACCGACCCGGATGTGACGCGCCAGCACAATCGGCTCATGTCGCCCATCGTCTGGGACCTGGGCCACATCGCGCACTTCGAGGAAGTGTGGCTGCTCGAGAACATCGACGGCGCCGGGCCGGGGGCCGAGGGGCTGCGCGGGATCTACGACGCGTTCCGGCATCCCCGCGCCACCCGGGACCGGCTGCCGCTCCCGGACCGGGCGACCTGCCTCGACTACCTGGACGACGTGCGCCGCGCGGTGCTCCGCAAGATGGACGCGATCGACCCGCGCGCGGATACCCCGCTCCTGCGCGGCGGCTACGTCTTCAACATGGTGCTGCAGCACGAGTACCAGCACAACGAGACCATCCTGCAGACGCTTCAGTTGATGGACGGCGCGCCGTACGCAGCACTCGCTGGACGCCGGCCCGGGGAAGGCCGGCGTGCGGCGAATGGGACGGGGCAGAGGGATGAGCCGGCGACTCACGACATGGTCCACTTCCCGGGTGGAGACGTCTTCATCGGCACCGATGACCGGTCGCAGGCCTACGACAACGAGCGCCCGCGCACGCGGTTGCGGGTCGAGCCCTTCCTCATCGACCGCCATCCCGTCGACAACGGCGCCTTCATGGACTTCATCGCGGCCGGCGGCTACCGCACCGACGCGCACTGGAGCGAGGCCGGGCTGGCCTGGCGCGCCGCCGAATGCGCCGAGGCCCCCTTCTTCTGGTTCCGGCGGGACGGCGCGTGGTGGACCCGAACCCTGGGGCGCGAGGCCCCGGTCGACCCTGCGCTGCCCGTTTGCCACGTCTCCTGGTACGAGGCCGACGCCTTCGCGCGCTCGGCCGGCAAGCGCCTCCCCACCGAGGCGGAGTGGGAGGTCGCCGCCGGCTGGGACCCGACCCGGTCGCGCGCGCTCCTCTACCCATGGGGCGACGAACCCGCCACGCCATCGCGCTCCAACCTGGACGCCGTTCGCGTCGGACCGGCCGCGCCGGGCAGCCATCCCGGGAACGTGTCGCCGCTGGGCTGCCAAGGGATGATCGGTGACGTCTGGGAATGGACATCGTCCTGCTTCCTCCCCTATCCCGGCTTCGAAGCCTTCCCGTACCCGGAATACTCGGAGGTCTTCTTCGGGGACGAGTACCGGGTGCTGCGCGGCGGATCGTGGGCCACGCGTCCGGGCGCCATCCGCAACACCTTCCGCAACTGGGACTATCCCCAGCGCAGGCAGATCTTCTCGGGGTTCAGGTGCGCGAGCGACGCGCGGAGCTAGCCGAGCTGGCGCGCGGCCTGGCGCGCACGCCGAAGACCGTTTCGTCGCGCTACTTCTACGACGAGCGCGGGTCGGAGCTGTTCGAGCAGATCACCCGGCTGCCGGAGTACTACCTCACCCGCGCCGAGCGTGGTCTGCTTACGTGCATCGCGCCTGCGCTGGTCGAGGAGGTGCAACCGCGCGCGCTGGTCGAGCTCGGAGCGGGGAGCGCGCGCAAGACGCGGATCCTGCTGGACGCGATGACGGGGCAGGGGAGAACCGCGGTCTATGTTCCGGTCGATGTCAGCGAGGACTTCCTGTTCGACACCGCGCGCCGGCTGCGTGAGGAGTACCCGACGCTGGAGGTGCGGCCCGAGGTGGCGGACATGGAGCGCGGTCTGACGCTGGCCACTCGGCCGCCGGCGCCCTGCATCTACGCGCTTCTCGGGAGCACCGTTGGCAACTTCCACCACGACGAGTCTGCGCGCATGGTTGCCGCCGTGCGCGCGTGGATGCGCGACGGGGACGTGTTCCTGCTGGGCGCGGATCTGCGGCCCGGACCCGGCAAGCCGCTCGAATCGCTCGAAGCCGCGTATAACGATGCCGCAGGGGTGACCGCGGAATTCAATCGCAATCTGCTGCGGGTGCTGAACGCCCGTTTCGGAACCGATTTCGATCCCTCGCGCTTTCGCCACCGCGCCTCGTATAATGAGGCCAAAGCACGCATCGAAATGCACTTGGAAGCTCTCTCGGCGCATGCGGTGGCCTTGCCCGGTGGTTCCGTGATATTCTTTCGGGAGGGCGAGAAGCTGTGTACGGAAATCAGCTGCAAGTACGACCGGGCGGCGGTGTGCTCGATGCTGCGGCAGGCGGGTCTGAAGATGGTGCACTGGTGGACGGATGAGCGGCGCCGATTCGCCCTGGCGCTGGGTGGCATGACCTCTGAGGGAGATTCTCCGTGAAGAAGATCGGGTGGATGGGTGGCGGTGTGGTGGGGTTGATGGTGTTGATGCGAGTCTTCTTCGGGAGCGAAGCGTCGGCTGCGGGAGCGGCCTCGGTGGACGAGGGCGAGCTCACCGCGCCAACCCCGGCGGTGGCGACGACGGATGCCGCGGCCGGGGCTCCGGAAGAAGCCGTGGAGACCGTCGCAACGGTGGCCGTCCCCCCGCGGCCTGCGCTCCCCACCCCCCCGACCGTGCAGGAGGCCCAGGAGGCCCCGCCCCAGGAGGCCCCCCGGCGCCGCCGTTGGCGCAACTACAACCGCTACCCCGGCCCCATCCCCACCCCCGAGGAGTGGCGCGCCCCCGACGGCCCGGTGCGCATCGCCCTGCAGGTGGGTCACTGGCGAACCGAGGAAGCCCCCCGCGAGCTGTCCGGGCTGCGGCGCAACGGCGCCAGCTGGAACGGGACCGCCGAGTGGGAGGTGAACCTGGAGATCGCCCGCCACGCCGCCCCCATGCTGGAAGAACTGGGCTACCTGGTGGACATCCTGCCCGCCGTCGTGCCGCCCGACTACCGCGCCCATCTCTTCATCGCCATCCACGCGGACGCGAGCAACGACCACAGTGCGACCGGCTACCGGGTGGCGGCCCCGAGCCGCGACGCCACCGGCCGCGCCTCCGACTTCGTCGACCTGCTCAACCGGAAATACGGCCAGGTGACCGGCATCAGGCGCCTACCAACCGTTACCCGGCGCATGCGCAACTACTACGCCTTCAACTTCCGCCGCTACGAGCACGCCCTGCATCCCATGACCATCGCGGTGATCATCGAGACCGGCTTCCTCACCAGCGCCGCCGACCGCAGAGTCATCGTGTCGCAGCCGGAACTGGTCGCGCGCGGGATCGTCGAAGCCGTCGCCGCGTTCCCCATCACCCCCCCGCCTGGACGGGCCAGCAACTCGCCGTAACCCGCCAGCCCTGCCAATCCAGCCCTGGGACATCCATGCAACTCAACAACGCCGTCGCGCTGGTCACCGGCGGATCCGAAGGGATCGGCCGCGCCATCGCCGAGGCGCTCATCGCGGAGGGCGCGAACGTCACCATTACCGGTCGCCGGAAGGACTATCTGCAATTGACCGCCGAGGAAACCGGGGCGGACTGGATCGCGGGCGATGTCGGTGCTGAAGACGACGCAGTGCGCACCGTGCGGGAGGTGATCGCTAAGAACGGCCACCTCGACATCCTCGTCAACAACGCGGGCTTCGGCCTCTTCAAGCCGCTGGTGGACATGACGCTCGACGAGCTCGAGAAGGTCTACCGCACCAACGTCTTCGGAGCCTTTCTGATGGCGCGCGAGGCCGCCCGTCACTTCATCGACAGGGGAACCGGCGAGCTAATCAACATCGCCTCCACTTCGGGGCTCCGGGGAAGCGGCGGGCGCACCGCCTACGCCTCCTCCAAGTTCGCGCTGCGCGGCATGACCGAATGCTGGCGCGACGAGCTCCGCCGCCACGACATCCGGGTCACGCTGGTGAACCCGAGCGAAGTCATGACCAGTTTCGCGGCCAAGGCGGGCGTCGAGCGCGAGCGCTCCGACAAGAAGCTCACGCCCAGGGAGATCGCCACCGCGGTCGTGGGCGCGCTCAAGGTGGACTCGCGCGGCTTCGTGCCCGAGTTCTCGGTATTTGCCACGAACCCGTTCTGAGGATCCAGCCAGGCGCTTCCCATATATTCCGGCATCGCTGATGCCGGTCTGCGTCGCGGAATGAACGGTACAGGTCTGTCTTGACGGAAATCTGCCCCAACTGCGGCAGCGGCCGCCCCGATCGCTTCTGTAGCCACTGCGGCCAGAACGACCGCGACTACATGCGCGGTGTGCTGTCGGTGGTGTACGAGTTCTTCCGCGAGATGTTCGAGCTGGATTCGAGGATCTTCCGCACGCTGAAATCCCTGCTCTTCAAGCCCGGACACCTGTCGAGCGAGTTTTCGCGCAACCGCCGCGCGGCCTACATGTCGCCGGTCCGGCTCTACCTGTTCACCAGCTTCCTGTTCTTCCTGGCGCTGTCGATTTCAGCGGGGGGATGGCTGTCGAACCTCGACCTGTCGGACGGGGAGGTGCGGATGGACGCCGGCGATGATCCCGCAGTAGCCGACAGCGCCCGGGCGGCGGCGGACAGCGTGCTGGCGGTCGTGGACAGCGCGCTTGTCGCTCGAGGGCTTCCGGCTGGATTGGGCGTAGGTGCATTTGTGGACAGCGTGCTTGCCGATCGCGAGCCGATGGCGGAAGAAAGCGCGGATGGCGTCCCCGCCGGTGGCGCTCAGGAAGACCGGGGCGAACCGGCGGCAACGGCGGAAGTGCAGCTGCCCGCCGCGGATGAAGCGGATCAACAGGAGGCTCAGGCGGCCGATTCCGTCCAACTTGAGGCCCTCAAGGATCAGCTTCGGCCCGACCACGCCCGCAAGGTCGATGACATCATGGGGAGGCCGGAAGCGTCGGTCGCGAAGCAGGTAATTCGCGGCCTCGCCGCATCGGCGGACCCGGAAGCGAGCGCCAGCGGCGTGCCCGGCTGGCTCGTCCGTTACACGCGCGGTCTCGCAATCGACCTCTTCCACGACCCCCAGACCTTCCTGCAGCAGGCCATCGGCAACCTGCCGATCGCGATGTTCTTCCTGCTCCCGGTGTTCGCGATGATCCTCGGGGTCTGCTACCTGCGCAGGAAGAGGTTCTTCGTCGAGCACCTGGTGTTCGGCATGCACATCCACACCTTCGCCTTCCTGATGCTTGCGGCGGCGCTGCTGGTGCCCGGCGAAGCGACCGGCAACTGGGTGAAGCTGTTCTTCGTCGTCGTATCCCCGTTCTACGTCCTCATCGCTATGCGCAGGTTCTATGGCGAAGGATGGGGCCGAACGCTGGTCAAGGGGTTCGTCGTGTGGAATCTGTACTCATTCGTGCTCTTCCCCGGCCTCGCGTTGGCGTTTCTGGTGAGGACCTGAGCGGTCTCACGCCGGAATCAGCCTGACTCCAACGCCGGAGTAGTATCACTCCGGGGTCCCGGGTAGTATCATCACCGCACCCGCCCGAAGCGCACGTCGCGCGTTCTTCCGTTCGACAGGTAGAAGCCGATCACCCGGTCGTTGCGGTCGCGCTCGAAGCGGAACGTAAAGCCACCTCCCGAGAAGGTGTCCGGCTGGCCGGGCTCCAGCGTCGCGTCGTCCAGGCGGCGCTGCTTCATAACCAGTTCGCCGTCCTCGACCGTGATGTCGTAGAAGGTTTCGACTTCGTCGCTGAAGAATCGCCCCGCGTAGTCGGCCAGTTCCTCGGGACTCGCGCCCTCGTCGCTCACGCGCGTCGCCGGGTGCAGGCCGTTCTGGTCGAGCGTCATGCGGCCCACCGTGCCGTCGTCGCTGCGGTGGAAGATGATCGTCGCCTCGACGCGGTCGATCGCGAAGGTCGTATCCGACGTCGGCACCATCGCGAGACGGGGTTGGCCGGTGGGCTGCGCGTAGAAGGTGTCGTCCTCCCGGGTGAAGGTGAGGATGAAGGCAGGGGTCTCGTCGAGCGCGTAGCGGCCGGCGAAATCGTCGAAGTCCCCGGGATCGAAGTCGTCCGCATCAAACGCGCTCCCGGCCGACTCTTCCGCGGCTTTCTCCTCCGGCTCCATCGCGTCCGCGAAGAACGCCGCCGCCAGTTCGAACGCGACCGAGCTGTTGAAGCCGGCGTGATTGCTTTGCGTGGTGATGCCGGCATTGATCTCGGGGTACCAGGCCAGCATGGAGCGGTGCGCGACGTCGGCGCCTCCGTGATGCACTCGCCTCAGGCCCCGCTGCTCGTCCACGGAAAGACCGTACCCGTAGCCGGTCTCCTCGCCGTCGGAGAGGACGTAGGACGTCATCATCTCCTCGAAGGTCTCCGCGCTGCCGAGCCGCGGGCTGGCGTAGTTCTCGACCCAGGTCTGCAGGTCGCCGAGGGTGGAGTACATGCCGCCGGCCCCGGCCGCACCGCCCAGGTCACCCACCTGCAGGAAGCCGTCGGGCCCGGGCGTGTAGCCCTCCGACATCTCCGGGACGATGTGAAGGGGCGAGGGACGGACCAGAGTGCGGGTCATCCCCAGCGGCTCGAACACGTTCTCGCGCATGAAGGTCGGGAAGTCCTGCCCGGAGGTGCGCTCGACGATGACCGCGGCCAGCCCGAAGGCGGTGTTGTTGTAGTTCCACTCGGCGCCAGGCTCGTTCTGGAGCGCGGGCTGGCGCTGCACGATGTCGATGATCTCGGAACGGTCGATCCAGTCCCCGCGGTCCAGGCGCCGTCCGGTCATGCGCGTCAGGTTCAGGAACTCGCGCAGGCCGGAGGTATGCGTGACGAGGTGGCGCACGGTGATGGTCTGGTCGAACTCCGGGAGCTCGGGGATGTGCTTGCGGATGTCGTCGTCGAGCGAGAGCAGCCCCCGTTCGGCCTGCAGCATGATGGCGAAGGCGGTGAACTGCTTCGAGGTCGAGCCGATGTTGGTGCGGGTGTCCGTCTCGAACGGGATGCCGTAGGCGAGGTTGGCCATGCCGTAGGCCTTCGAGAACAGCGTCTCGCCGGCGCGCCAGACCTGTACCGCGGCGCCCGGCGAACCCTCCCCGTCGTAGCGGGACATGAGCTGGTCGGTGAGCCTGGCCGGATCGGTCTCGAGCGGCTCGAGGCGGAGGAGGGTGATGGTGTAGTCACCAGACTCTCCCTCGTCCGCGGTCAGCTCGATGACGTAGGTGCCGGCCTCGGGCGGACGCACCGCAAAGCGCTCGGCGCCGCGGCCGGGACCGGCGGAGTTCCCAAAGGGCGTTTCTCCACCGGCGGCCAGCACGCGCACGTCGACATCCGCGGAGACCTGGTCCACCTCGCCGAGCACGAAGTAGTCGTCGCCAACCTCGATGGTGTAGCGCGCGGTGTCGCCCTCGGCGATGGAGCCCGATACGGTGCGGCCGACGGAGAGGGGAGCCTGCGCCGAGAGGTCGCCGGCGAACAGCCAGCCGAGCGCCGTAGCCGCAAGTAGAACGAGCGCGGCGAGTCGGGGGACGCGCCGCGGGGAGATCAGGATCATGTCGGGCTGGTCACGCATGGATGGCTCCCGGTAGGGATTGTCGCTTGGTGAAGTGGGGCGCCCGAGGATACCGTTCTGGCCACGGAGACTACGCCTCCGCGATCGCCGACACGACCTCCTCATGGGTTGGATGGCGGCCGCTGGCGGCCTTGGAGTACACGAGTCGACCGTCGGCGACGACTTCGAACCGGCCGCCGCTGGACGGGATCATCTCGATGTCGACGCCGTGGAATCGCTTTGTGAGCGTGGCCGCCAAACTGACGGCTTTGGGCTCGTAGTTTCAAGCGGTGCAGTATTCGATGGATACGCGCATCGGGCGCCTCCTTGTTGTCTGGTGAGTTCTCGGGTCGCGACGGGAAATAGTATCACGACGAGCGTGCGAGCAGTATCACTCCGCTACGGCAGCAGCCTCGTCGGCGGTCCGGCCTCCGGCGGCTCCACCCGCCACCACCACTGGGTGGGCAGGGGACGCCGGCGCGGCCACACCTCGGTCAGGGTCGCGGCCTCGTAGAGGCGGCCGTTCTTCATCACGTACTCTATGTCGGTCGTGTTGTGCAGGTCGTCAAGGGGGTTGGAGTTCAGCACCTGCAGGTCGGCGAGCTTGCCGGCCTCGATGGAGCCGATGTCGCCCGCGAGCCCGATCGCGTCGGCGCTCATGAGCGTGGCCATGTGCAGGGCGTCGTGGTTCTCCATGCCGCCCGAGGCCATCATCCACAGTTCCCAGTGGGTTCCGAGCCCCTGCACCTCGCCGTGCGAGCCCAGCCCGGCCTGTCCGCCCGCGTCCATCCATTTCACGAGCTGTTCGGCATGCAGGAAGTGCGGGTACTGATCGGTGCGGTACCAGGTGGTCGTCTTCCACTTGTCGAGCTCGTCGTGGGGCGTGAAGTAGCGCAGCCGCTCGGCTTCGTCGACGCTCACGCTGGTGAGGTAGAGCTGGCGTCCCGACGGCCCGCCGTAGGCGACGATCAGAGTCGGCGTGTAGACCATCCCGCTGAAGGCCCCCAGCTCGACCACGTCCCGGTAGAAGGGGCTGATGGGGAGCGAGTGCTCGAGGCCGGCGTAGCCGTCCTGGGCCAGCGTCAGGTTCATGGTGAAGTTCGAGCCGCCCTCGGTGGTGGGCGTGAGGCCGAGCTCGCGCGCCGCCATGATGACCCACTGGCGCACCTTGCGGTCGCCCGCCATGTACTGCTTGATGGTCAGCGTATTGAAGTGGTCGGCGTAACGGCGCAGCACGTCCCGCGCCTCGTCCAGGCTCGAGATGCGGTCGGCGCTGAAGACTCCTGGACCCGTCGAGTAGAGGCGCGGGCCGATGAGCTCTCCGGCCTCCATCAGATCGCCGTAGGCGAGGATGTCCTCGGTGGAGGTCTGCGGGTCGCGCTGGGTGGTGACCCCGTACGCGAGCTGCGCCAGGAACTGGGATACCTGGCTCCTGTGGACGCCCCAGGCGACCCAGGTATGAGCGTGGATGTCCACCAGACCCGGGAGGATGGTCTTGCCGGACATGTCGCGGATTTCGGCGTCGTCGGGGATGGCGACGGTGCCCGACGCACCCACGGCGGTGATGCGGTTGTCCTCGATGAGGATGTCGCCGCGGGCGATGACCTCGTCGCCGTGCATGGTGATGAGGCGGGCGCCGGTGAGGGCGACGGTTCCGCGCGGTTTGTCCTTTGCCAGGGTGATGTTGATGTCGTAGCGGGCGGCGGTGTAGATGGGGGAGGATTCGTCGTCGCTGTCGTCGTCTGATGCTTCCTGGTCGTTCTCTGACGTTTCCGTGCCCTCTTCGGCTTCGTCGCCCTCATCTGGTTCCCCCGTCCCTGCTTCCACCTCCGCTTCATCCCCAGGTTCTCCCCCGGGCTCATCTTCTGCTTCCTCCGCGCGCGCCGTGGCGAGCGAGTCCGCGATGAGGGCGTCGGCTGCAGCGATGTCGTACTCGAAGAAGGAGCGCCCGATCGAGTAGTAGGCGGCGCCGCCGTCGTGCCTCCACCCCACGAAGTCGCCGCCCACCCTGGTGAGCCGGCGGGTGGGCACGGTGGTGGAGCCCGCGACGGAGACGGTGGCGGGATTCCCGCCCACGGGGGGCACGGTGATGAGGAAGACGTTGCGGTTGGCTCGCACGATCGCACGGCGGCCGTCGGGAGAGAGCACGACCTCGTCCGGAGTGGCGCTCCCGCCCGGGCCGGCGGAGGGGGCGGTGACCTTCACGATGGTGCGCACGTCCGTGCCGTCGTAGCGCATCGAGAGGAGCCCTTCGGAGCCCGCCCAGATGTAGATGCGCTCCGGGTCCGGGCCGAAATGGGGTGTGTTGCGGCCCTGCTGGGTCGTGCTCGCGCCGACCCAGGTGATGCGGGTGGCCTCGCCGCCCTCGGCGGGCAGCCAGACGTACTCCATCTCGGAAGCCGGGTGATGGCGCCCGAAGTCCTCAAGGGTGCGCATGCGGTGCATCATCGAGCCGCGCGCGGCGAGGAGCCGGGAGCCGTCCTGCGAGTAGGCCAGCTTGTCGTAGAAGGCGGAGGCGCGGGTGAGGCGCTCGGGCTCGCCTCCTTCGGCGGGGATGCGCCAGATGTCGCCGCCGGTGGAGTCGTTCCAGGTGACGTAGGCGATGTGGCGGCCGTCCGGCGACCACACCGGGCCGTGCTCGACGTCCGTGGAGGTGGTGAGGCGTCGCGCCCCGGTGAGGTCGGGGTGTTCGCCGGTCTGCGGGTGCTCCACCTCGGGCAGGTCGGCGATCCAGAGGCGGTCGAGGGCGGCGAAGGCCAGCCGGCGACCTTCCGGTGACGGTCGCGCGCCGCGGATCTGTGAGACCGTCATGGTGGAGTCGTTGATGGGGTAGTCGAACTTCACCAGCGGCCCCAGCTCCTGTTGGACGTGCGCCCGGAAGGGGATCTCGCTGGCCTCGCCGGACGGCACCTCTACCCGCATGATCCTGCCGCCGTAGCTGGTGATCAGTGCGCGTGAGTCCGGGGTGAACGCCGAACTCGGGTAGACGTCCCGGTCGCGCATGCCGCCGCCCTGCGAGTCGTCGCGCTGCACGTCCATGACCAGCCAGCTCTCGCCGCCGGTCTGGAGGTCGAGCAGCTTCAGCGCCTCGCGCGCATCCCAGCGGGTCGCGTACACGACCCAGCGTCCGTCGGGGCTCGGAACCGGCCGGAAGGCGCCCTCGTGTTCGTGGGTGCGCATGTGGACGCGCCCGGTCTCGCGGTCGAGGAGGGCGAGTTGGAAGGGCCCCACCTGGCGGGCCGAGCTGCGCCCAGTGGCGTGGTCGGGGCCGAACTCGAGAACCTCGCCGGAATTGACGAGGCTCTGCCGACTCACGGTCTCGAACCCGCCCGCGACCTCGCCGCGCACGTTCAGCCACAGGTAGCGCGGTTCGGCGTCGAAGGCCGCGCCCAGGTGAGCGGGCGGCGCGGGCTCGCCGTCCTCCCGGTGCCCGGTCATCTGCACCCCCGAGCCCCCGTCCCGGTGGTAGAGCCAGAGCTGGGTGCCCTTGTTGGCGATCACGTACTCTCCGTCCGGCGACCACACCGGCGACATGTAGCTCTCCCGCTCGGTGTCGGTGAGCTGGCGCGCCCCGCTCCCGTCCGCGCCCGATACCCAGATGTTCTCGGAGCCGTCGCGGTCGCTCACGAACACGAACATCGAGCCGTCCGGTGAGTAGCGCGGCTGCATGTCGTACGCCTGCCCGCTGGTGATGCGCATCGCGTCCCCACCCGTGACGGGGAGGGTGTACAGGTCGCCCAGCAGTTCGAACACGATCGTCTCCCCGTCCGGCGACAGATCCAGCGAGATCCAGGTGCCCTCATCGGTCGTGAAGTCCAGCGTGCGCGTTGGAATGAGGGGCAGCGAGTTGGTGCGACGCGCCTCCGCCGCGGAACTGTCGTTCTGCTCGGTGGTCTGGGCGGTCGCGGGGTGGGGCGGCACGGCTGCGGTGAGCAGGAGGGCGAGGGTGGCCAGGGCGGTGGTGGGGGCTGCGGGGACGCCCCTGGTCGGGATGCTCGCGGGGTTGGGCACGGTCGGCGTGCTTGCGGGGTGTCGCACGGTTGCGACGGCTCGCACAGTGGTGGCGTCGGGCCCGGTCGCGGGGACTGGCGCGGGGTCGGGATGGCGAGGAGACATTGGCGGCACCCGTTTGAAGGGGGAGGGGAGGGTACTCCCGCCACGGTAGTACCGAAGGGGGGTGGGGGCCACCAAGGGAAGGGACCCCGGCAGGGCCGCAGCGCCGATGGAGGGCGTTCCGGGGCGAAGAGGGATGGGAGACTGTGATGAAGTGTGGGGGTGTCAGCGCTAGGCGGCGGCGTTCCCTCCGTAGACGTGGGTGCGAAAGTCCTCGCGCAGGTCTTGAAGCGAGCGATTCACGCCACTCAGTTCCCCCCGGAGTTCCGCGAGACCCTCACCCACTCCGACCAGCCCCTGCCGGTTCGTGGCGATTTCGGCACCGAGCCTGTCACCCAGACTGTGGATATCGCGACTCAGATCCTCGCGGAGGCCTCCGATCTTGCCGTCGATCTGGCCCGTGAGATCGAGGCGCAGGCCTTCGATCTTGCCAGTGAGGTCGTCGCGTAGACCATTGACTTCGTCATGGAGATCGTCGCGCAGACTTCCCATCTTGCCATAGAGATCGTCGCGCAGGCTTCCCATCTTGCCATGGAGATCATCGCGCAGTCCTTCGACCTTGCCATCGAGGTCGCCCCGGACCGCACCGATGTCACGGGTCAGGTCGTCGCGCAGCTTGGCGATGCTGTCTCCGATCTTGTCGTGAGCGATCCGGTTCTCCAGTCGCATCCTTTCGAGAACGCGCCACCCCAACGTCAACACGGTAACCAACGTGACGACGACCGTTCCCGCCATGCTGACCGGCTGCCACCACTCCATGTCTCTTCTCCCCTGTGGTCCGGCGCTCGTCGAGCCACCACTCGATCAAGGTATGAGCGATTCACGCGAGACGGCAATCAGTCGCCTCCGCGCGCTTCGGGTCGCCCGCGATTGTCCGTCCGACCCGATTGTTTGCGAAGTGTACGCTGATCGCCGCGAAGCATCCCGAGAAAGATCGGCGGATCGGACGGGCCACTGAATGGCTGGATGGGCATTGATTTTGTAACATGTTGCTAATGCTTATGTTACGTTATCCAATACGATTGTTGTTCCCTTATCAGTTCGTGTTTCCTGAACGGGATGTAGATCGACGCCCTCGAACGCTCTCGGATGTGCCAGCGTCTGCGGTCAAGTCGGAAAAGACCCGCCCGCCAGTGGAGACCACCCTGCGGGATCCCCCTCGTCGTAAGTGGCGGCGACCGTGACCGGACCTCCGTTTTCCAGCCTCCGAGGAGTTCTCGCTCCGGTACGGCGTAGTGTTCAGACTACCCCGTTGGTGGCGACGGCAACAAGCGGGCGGTCATCTCCACGGTTCGAGTAGGGTACCCGCAGCGGTGCAGCTCAACGGATATGTCGTTCGTGCGCCAAGTTTCATAACCGTCGGCTGTAATCTCGACATCGTAAACGACAACTTCCGAACGCGCCCCCGGAGGCCCCTTACCACCTGATAGCTGGGTGCGCTCTTCCCCAGGGACCGTCGAGACCAGGTCCATCGGCTCACGAACCCGTCCTATGGTGGCGAAGCCGGCCGGGTTCGCGCTGCCGGGAACAAACCCTCCCGATGCCGCGTCCACGACATCGATCAGGATGCCCGGCGGATCCCATTCAGGACAGGCAGGGTTGTCGTCAAAGATCTCGAGGATCTCGCATGCCTGGACTCCGGTGAGCACCAAGACAGTCGCGGCCGCTATCCAAGCTCCACGCGCGCGGCCAGTGCACTTCAAGAGCATGTTCCTGCGCTTCCTACGAGTCGCAATTGTCGTCATCCGGATCCCAGCAAACGCTCACCGCACGGCCCACCCACCGCATGTGGCCGTGCGAGCCCACCGTTGCACGAAGTTCGAAGCTGGAGGAGCCCTCGGCAACCCATAGGGAACCTTGCTCGCCGACCAACCGAAGCCAAGCAGAAGAGCGGTGGCGCTGTGGATGTAGTCGACCACCGCAAGCCGCCGATGCGAGACTCAGCGTGTGGAAGACACCGATTTCGTGCACGTCCGAGCCGTCCTCCAGAGTCTCCTCGTCCAGAGCAGGCCCCGGGCGCGTCACGTCGCGCACGACCGGGCCTTGCTGGGTTGGGAAGGGGGCTCGACCCCGGCGGAGGGACGGGCGGAATCCGTCCCGGAGGCCGGGGGGACCGGCGCCGAAACGGTGGCAACACCGACCGCGCCTCCGCCGGTCATGACGCAGACTCACCCGCGAGACCGATGGCCACGACCGGCGGTAATCGGTGGTCGGCAGGAGAACATCCGGTGACTGGCCGCGCTGGACGCTCGGCCAGGCGGAAGCGGGCGAACTCCCTAACCGCGAACGCTGCCGGAGCGACGGTTTTTCGGGGGGATCGAAGGGGGGCGGCAGCACCCCTCGCCAGAGCGCGAATGTTGAACATCGCGTGGGCTGGCTTACGAACCTTAAGAGCGTGAGCCGGCCCTCGGCGGAGCCGCCAAAACCGCCTCTTAGGGCACCGTCCAGAACCGCGTCCACCGAGCCGTCGCGGGCAAGCTCCTCGGCCTCTTGGTCGCCCGCCTCAACCGACGGCCAAAACGTGTACCACGGCGTGCCTGCCGTAGCGTCGCATTCCGCCCTACCCCTACCCCTCGGGCACCGGCGATCGTCGCTCTCAGGCGCTCCTGCGGCCCGGGGATTCGCCGAAATGCCCCCGAAACGCCCCGACACGGCCTCCGAGCCCGGTCGCGGGGTCGGATCAGCTCCCGGTGCCCGCTCTCCCGGCCGCCAGATAGGCCGCCCAGTCCTCCATGAGCCGCCTCCGCCGCTCGAACAGGTCCGTGCGCAGGTACGCCGCCTCGACCTTGTTCTGAACGACATGCGCCAGCGCCGCCTCGACGACCTCCCTCGGATGGTCCGTCTTCTCGGCGGCCCAATCCCGGAACGATGAACGGAACCCGTGCGGCACCGCCGAGATTCCGCAGCTCAGGAGCAACCGTCCCGGCCGCTTTCTGGTCAAGGGCTTGCCGCGCTCGTTGACGAACATGATCGGACTCTCACCGTTCCCCAGCTTCCGCGCCGCCGCAAGGATCTCCATCGCCCGGCCCGACAAGGGCACCCGATGCTCGCGGGCGCTCTTCATCCGGCTTGCCGGAATCGTCCACACGCCCGCATCCCGGTCGATCTCGCTCCACACCGCCCCGCGGACCTCGCCGCCCCGCGACGCCGTCAGGACCAGGAACTCGAACGCCAACGTGTCAACTTTCCCCGGCTTCGCCGCCCGCACCTTCGCGATGGCCGCCGCCACTTCGCCGTGAGGCAGGGCCTTGCGGTGGGTGACGATATCGTGCTGGGCGCCGAGCACCGGCAGGAGCCGGTCGCACGGGTTGTCCGTTCTGAAGTCCATGGCGACGGCCCATTCCAGCACGGTGCGGATGCGCCGACGGACGGCGCGGGCGACCTTCGGCCTCGTGTGCCAGATAGGGGAGAGCGTCTCCAGCACGTCGCCGCTGGTGATCTCCGAGACCGGCAGGTTGCCGAGGCGCGGGAAGACATACATTTCCAGCTTGCGAGTCCACAGCTTCGCGGTCTTCGGGCTGCGCCACCCGGCCCGCTTCTGATCGATGATGCGCACGGCAGCCTCGGCAAAGGTCGGCACGCCGAGGGAACGGCGCTTCTCGGCCAGCGGATCGCCGCCCGCACGGGCCAGCTTCCGGTTCGCCAGCGCCTGCTCGCGGGCCTCGGCCAGCGAAACGAGGACGACGCTGCCGAGGCCGATCTCGCGCTTCCTGCCCCGAACGACGAGCCGCTGGACCCAGCTGCGGGTTCCGGTCTTCTTGACGTAGAGGTAGAGCCCGTTGCCGTCGCAGTGTCTTCCGGGCGGAGCGGAGCGCACGAAGGCGGCAGAGAGCCGGTTGTGGGGATGGCGACCCTTCGGCTTGCCTCGACGGCGCTGGGTGCGGGCGCTGGTAACATTATTCATTCCCTAATCGTAGCCGGGATGGCAGTGGATCACAAGAGGCGTAATCGGTCGAAGGGAGTAGGCGATACCGTATCTAACGTGTTGAACAACAGGATGTTATGGAACTCCTTGGACAACCATGGATGACACTAGATTTCACTAGTCCGCCTCAATGGCTGGATGGGACTTCTTGCTCGTGGCGCGAACAGGTGGCCCGCCTAGCTAGGTGCGGGAACGGTCGACGGTGCTGGTGCCGGGACCGGGGCGCTCGTGGGGACGCGACAAGGTGATGGCGGCACCCGTTTGGTGGGGAGGGAGGGGACGACCCCGGCGTCCTCCCGGCTACCGCACCCGCAGCGCCCACACGGAGATGTGATCGGGCAATCGCCCTCCGCCCGGCGACGTGACCTTGATGCTGGTCGGGCGGAGCGCGCCGGTCGGAGTCCAGTGGAAGTACAGGGAAGAACCCGCCCGCACACGGCGGCCGGTGAGGCGGGGGGTGCGCGAGGAGGATGTGTAGGGCTGGAGGCGAAGGCTCTCCCGCACATTGGTGAAGATGTCGTGCAGATCCCAGGTGGTCATGCCGGATGCTTCCCAGCCTTGCAGATCGACCCAGAGAGAAATGTAGAAGTCAGCGAGGATCTGCTCGGGTCTCCAGGCTCTCCTGGGGCTGACATCGACCAGGGATGCAAAGCCTCGCGCTGGGGATTGTGTCAGGCGCCGCATCAACGCGCGCTCACCTCCGGGATAATCGCCGCCCCAGCGGTCCATGGCGTAGCGAAGGACCATGGAGGGCACGCCGTAGATCGCTCGACTATCCAGCAGACAAGGCCCCGAGTTGCCTTCGTCCGCCGTGCCGACCCAACTGCACTCCTCCGGGGCACCGGAGATTCTTCCAGCGCCATCGCCGCGATAGTCCCATCCGAAGAACTGACCCATCTCCACAAGCCAGTCCGCGTACCAATGGCGCCTCTCGTCCCATGGGGAAAGCGCACTCCAGTCGAGTTCCTGGCCGGAGCCGTGCCCGAACAGGCGGTAGCCCACCAGTTGCTCCGCGAGGGTGGCACCGCCCTCCCACTCCCATGACGCCTTCCACCCCCGTTCGGCGGCGTTTCCGTAGATGTGAGCATTGGATTGCACCAAGTGCGTGACTTCGTGAGCGATCAGCGCCGGGTAGGAGTCAAGCACGTCCTGTTTGGCAACCGCGTCTCCAACAGATCCCTGTGGATCTGGGACCCTTCCATAAAAGAGCTCTGCCTGATTGCTTGTCGCGCAGTATTCACTGGAAACGATATCCCTGGACCAAACGAAGCCTCCGACACCGCCTGCCCGATTCACTTCCTTGGTCATCAACACCAGGAAGCGACCGTTGCCGTCCACATCCGACAGTCCTCCGAAGTAGGCATCATGAACATGGTCCATGTTGGCCGAATACAATGCATCCAGATTTACCAGCTCGGTGTCGGTGAAGGTTGCTGCGGGATTGTCGAGGTCATCCAGCCAGATCGAACTGTTGCCGACCAGGCGCACCACGGCGCGCACCTGCACGGCGCTACTGCATGTTCCGTCATGGTCCGCATACAGCCTCAGCGTATCCCCCATCTGGAGTTCACGCCGCGCATCCGCCAGCGCGGGGCGGGTCGCGCGCCCCAGCCTCCGCAGCAACGCCTCGTTCCGTGCCATGATATCGTTGTGTGCCCGCGCCCGCCGCATCCGCAGGGTGTCGTCGGCGAGCGGCCATTCACCAGGGTCGCCGCCAACCGAGGCTCCCGCCATCGGATAGACAGGCCCTTGGTCGAACGCGGCCGCCGACCTGAACGGCCCTTGAGCCAAAGGAGCCATTGCGCTCTGGCCCATTTCCTCAACCGCCCCTCTCTCCGCCGCAACGACCATGCGGCCGCCTTCCGCTCCAACTGCAGAGGCATCCCAAGGGGTGCCGGTCAGGGTGACGCCGGTGAGCGAGGCCGGATCCTCCGAACTGGACACGACCCCGATCAAGTACTCACCACGTGAAGCACTCCCAGCCAAGTGGAGGCACCCGCTACCGCCGTACGAATACCAGTATTCGCTCGGCTCAGTCTCCAGGCTTTGCGGCGTCACCCCCACTGTTCGTGCGTCGCTCATTGTCCCTACCGCCACCCGCAGCTCCTCCTGGCGCGGCGGCAGGCAGTCCGCGCGGGGTACCGTGATCCTGAGAGATGTCCGGGTCGCTGCAGTCACCCGTGCACTACGTCCGCCCACGGACACCTGGTTCTGCGCGGCCGTCACCGAGAACCCGGCACCCGTGACTCTCGCCTCCTGACCCTCCACCAACACACTTGGCTCGATGCCGGAAATCACGACCGGCATCGGTGTTTCGACCGTCACCCGGAAGCTCAATTGGGCGCTCAAGCCTCCGGGATCGCTTGCGGTGACCGTCACCACCGCCGATCCGGCTGACACCGCACGGATGTCGAATTCGCCTCCTGACGTCGCGGCCAGGACGGCGGCGGCATTGGAACTGGCCACGGCGTAGGTCAGGGTGTCCCCGTCGGGGTCGCGGAAGTGGTCAGCCCCCCTCCAGTCGCGTGTTTCTCCTACCGTCACGGTCAGGTCGGGAATGGTTGCCACAACTTCGGGAGCCTCGTTGACCGTCACCGAGAACCGTTGCCGAGCGGTCAGCTGACCCGGATCCGTAGCCGTAACGGTGATCGTCGCCGTCCCCGCCGCAACTCCGGCTACCGTCAATGAGCCGCCATCCACCGTAACAGTCGCAACTCCCACATTGGAACTTGCTGCCGTGTAGCTCAGCGTTTCGCCGTCAGGATCGTCGAAGAACGGGGACACATCCACCGTGACCGTCTGTCTAGGCTCCAACGCGTGGCCGGGCATGCTGTCGACCGCAACCGGTTCCCGGTTCGGCACCGTTACAGCGAACACCTGCTGGATTGATATCCCCGCAGGATCGGTCGCCGTCACCGTGACCCTCGTGGTTCCGGGTGCAACCCCGGCGATCGTCACCGTGCTTCCGCCAGTCTCGACTGATACCACGCCCGTGTTGGCGCTCGCAGCGGCGAATGTCAGTGCATCTCCATCCGGGTCCGTGAAGTAGGACAACATGTCCAGCTCCATCGTCTGCCCGGTCAAGAGAGTCTGAGATGGGATCGTGTCGAGAGTAGTCGGTGCCCGATTGGGTACCGTCACCGCGATGCTCTGCTGTGCAGACAGCCCATCAGCATCGCGAGCAGTCACGGTAACCGTGGACATCCCTTGGGTGATCGCGCTCAGCGAAACCACGCTCCCCGAGACCGATGCCGAGACCACCGTCGCGTCCGAACTCTCCACCAAATAGGTCAGTGCATCTCCGTCCGGATCACTGAAATACGCGGCCACGTCCACCGAAGCCGTGTCCCCGACGAAGATGGTCTGTGGCGGGACATCATCCACCGTGACCGGGGCTTGATTGGGCACCGTAACCGTAAACGTCAACTGTGCCGACAGCCCGCCCGGGTCTCGTGCCGTAACCGTCACGGTCGCCACTCCCCGTGCGGCTGCGGTCACCGTCACCGTTGCTGCCGGACAACGCGACGGATGCGGTCGCGGCATTCGAACTCGCAGCCGCGATGGTTAACACGTCTCCGTCCGGATCGGTGAAATAGCTGGCCACGTTCACCTCGACTGTCTCCCCGACGGCTACCGTCTGAGGCGAGATGGAGCCGCTGGCCAGGGGTGCCCGGTTCGGAGCCGGAGCGGGCGCGGGGCCCGTACCGCCGTCGCCGCAGGCCGCCGTCCAGAGGGCGATCAACGCTACGCCGGCGCGCACGAAGCTGCGTTTCAAGGAAGAACGGCTCGCGAGTACTCCTGTTGAGCGCGAGAACTTCGGGATGGCACGCAATACGGGGAGTCCGGCAGGAGGCATGCGCTTCCCGATGTTCAGGCTCATGGATTGGCGAGGGCGCATGAGCCTATGGGCCTGACAACCAACAAGCAACAATGCAGGTTCGGTTATGCTGCAGGTGGGACACGAAAAAGGGTCGCCTTCGAACCCACTCCCACTGATTCGTCGGTCGCGTCCTCTACAGTTTCCCTTGTCGCCAGCTGTGCGGCCGCCCTTCAGATCACAGGAACCCGAGCGATCCTATCGCCGGAATTGACCCTTGCCGAGCTCCCGCCAGACCAAATACGAATAGACGGACCGGTATCATCACCATCGCTAGGAATGCGGCCGCGGAAACCCACAGTCGCGTGGGGTGCGGGAGGAAGCCGGCCGTCACAATCAGGAGGCCGGAGAACGCGCAGATGTACCCGCCGACTCGATGAGTCCGACGCCACACGGTGTCGCTCGATAGCGTCCAGGGCGTCCTGATGCCGGCCCACCGGTTGGGAGAGAAGCGTGGCAGAAGCGGGCCGATCCCGACGAACAGGAGTCCGAGGCCGATAAGCATCGCCTGAACGGGGTCGACATCCCATCCGAGACCAAGCCCCAGAACGAGAACATGCGCGGCCGCCAGGAAAAGCAGGACGAGATTACAGAGCCGCCAGTAGCTCTCCTTGAACTCGGCGTTGCGACTGCGGCGCGGGTCCATGCGCGGCAGGCCGACGAAAAGCAGCCAGACTCCGATTCCAACAAACACCATGAGAAACGCGCCCAGCGCCTTCGCCATGGTGCTGTCGGCCTCGCCGGACAAGTTCCAATGGCTCGGGATTTCCGCAGGGAGCGCGGGCAGCACCAGGAGCGAATAGACGGCCATCCCGGCCACGATCAGGAGTCCGAACCACTTGCGCGTCATCTCGCACCTCCTGCAGGAGCCTGAGCCGATCCCATCCCTACGATTCGAAATACCTGAACGGTTTCGGTATCGAGCGCATCCCGGGCTACGCCCAGAAGCCGCTCCCCGGCTACGGCGTGAAGCTCGAACCGCTCCGGCAGGGTAAGGTCGCCCAGCCAGACCCCGGCCGGGTCGAACACCGTCCAGGTCTCCGTGAAGACCAGGGGGCCGGGGAGGCGCGTGTCGAAGAGGCCGAAGGACTCATCGGGAAAGACGCGGGCCCAGATTCCTCCCCCGTCGTCCAACAATAGCTGGTCGAAGAATGGCTTGGTGGACGGAACGTCCGGATACTCGTCGAGCGCCGGGAACAGGAGCCGGGTTTCCGGCTCGTTGGGTGGCGCCCAGGCGAGAAACTCCATGCGTCGCTCGCCATAGCGCCTGCGGTCCCTCGCGCCAATCGCCCGGGGCTGTGCGGACCATCGAAGAATCAGCCGCAGTCCATCGTCGGAATCGTACCTTCGGAGCTCGGCGACTCGTCCATTCCCCACGACAAACCCGTCATTGTACGTGGCGTGCGTGCGACCGGAGGTTCCCCACGGGATGACCCACGGACGCGCACCTCCGTCCAGTGACCGGGTCCATACTTCGAGCAGTTCAGCCGTGGTAACGGTGTCGGCCGCTTCGGAGAACGAGTCGGCCCACGCAAAGACATCCTCGGTAAGTCCTTGACGATCGACGGCGGGCATCCGGATGCGCTGCTGCACCAGGGCTCGCCGGCAGTTGATGGAGACCCCATGCACCGGCACCGGGCGCTCGCCGAGCCGAAACTGCGCCCGTCGCGCGAACGTGCCATCTCTGTCGAACAGGTGCAGTGTCCGGCGTCCATCGACAACCGCGATGGAATCTCCGCCGCAAATGTGAAGGCCGGCGATGCCCGGGAGCTCTCCAGGTCCTTCCCCTCGCCCTCCGAAACGACTGACGAGCGCGCCGCCGGCGTCGAACACCATCACTTCGGAGGTGCCCGCGTTCGCAACGACGATGCCACCATCCGAGAGGAATCGGGCGCCTTGCACGCGGTAGAGCGGAATCTCGTCCCGGCCATCCGTTGGGTTCGAGGAGGCCCCGATCACAACCTCCGGAATCGGCGCGATCCGCCAGCCCTGGTCTGCGTCCCAGGCGGGCGCAGTGCTCTCGACGATCCGGACTGCCGCGCTGTCCCGGTCGGCAGCCGATCGGGATCCGGGTGGTCGGTCGTCCCCGGAACCGCATGCCGTGAGCGCGACCGCCACGCCAGCAGCAACTGCGGCCATCATGGTCAGGGGACGGCGATGGTCGCGCTCCCGTTGCCTACCGCTGTCACCAGGTCGGTCGCGGATCGTCTTTCGCCGGGCGGTTATTGGTCCTTCTCGCCCGGATACTCGATCTCCGTGACCAGGAACTCCTCGAAAAAGTCCGCCATGTCGTGAAGTTTCTCGATCGTATTATCGCGCCCATATACATAATACCCCTCGCCGGGATACGACTTGTAGCGCACGATCTTATAGTGCTGATCGAGCTTGCGGGCGAAATCAAGGGCCGCGGGAGCTCCGCCTTCCTCCAGGCGCCAGTCGGCGGCGATGCCCTCCCCCTGGATGACGAAGGTGGGCGTCGTGACCCGATGAGCCTCAAATATCGCGGAACTGTTGAGATATATGTCGCGATTCTCCGGATACGGGCCCAGTTCGTATTCGACCAGCTTGATGTGCTGCAGCTCGTGGACCTCGGTGTGGAAGTCGGTCATGTCGCCGTAGCCCGACAGCGAAATCGCGGCCTGGAAGACATCCGGAGCGAAGGCCACCGCGGCCATGGTCATGATGCCGCCGTAGCTGGTGCCGGTGACCGCGATCTTGTCGGGGTCGACGTAGGGCAGGGTCTTCAGGTATTCGACGCCCGCCAGCACGTCCTCCAGGTCGCAGTGGCCCCAGCATTCGTTGTTCAGGTCCTCGAACGCGAGGCCGTAGCCCGAGCTGCCGCGGATGTTGGGCATGAGCACGACGTAGCCGCGCTGCGCGAAGAAGTGGACCTGCTGGTGGCGGCGGAACTGATCGTCGAACTGGGAGGTGGGGCCGCCGTGGATCCACATCACGCCGGGAAAGCGTTCGCCCGGCGCTGCGTCCGGAGGCCGGTGCAGGTAGGCTTCGATGGTGAGCCCGTCGGTGCTCGGGTAGCGAACCTTCCCGGGCATGTGGAGCCCGTCCGCCGCGCCCGCGGCGATCTCGCTGTGCAGGAGTTGCTCCTCGCCCGAAGTCACGTCGATGACGAAGAGTTCCGCCGGCCGCACCGGGGTTTCGAAGGTGTAGCTGATGCGGTCGCCGGCGGGGGACCACTCCGGGCGGAGCGCCGCGCCCACGTCCGGGTCCACGAGCACCCAGGGTTCGCCGCCGTCGGCCGACACCATGCGGAGCGAATGGACGCCGTCCCGGTTCTCGGTATAGCTGATCCAGCGACCGTCGGGAGACCAGCGGGCGTCGCTCTGGTCGTAGTCGGATGGCGCGATGGGACGCGGATCACCGCCGGAGCGGGGCGCGACCCAGAAGTTGAGCCAGCCGCTCCGCAGGGATCGGAAGAGGACGGTCTCGCCGTCGGGGGAGACTTGCGCCGCCCCGAACGCCCGTCCCGCGCGGTAGTCGAAGAAGCCGGTGTCCGTGACGACGGTGCGCGGGTTCCCGCCGTCGGGGTCGATCTCGATCACGTCGTGGTCGACCCAGCGGTCGTCCATGCGCACATACAGCAGCCGGCCGCCGTCGGGGGTCCAGCTGGGGTAGCCCTCATACAGAGGGTCGTCGGTCACGCGCCGCACCTTCCCGTCCGGCACCGACACCGTCCAGATGTCCATGTTGCCGAAGCGGTCGCCCGAGAAGGCGATCCGGGTGCCGTCCGGCGACCAGGCAAGGCCGTTGGCCCGCGCGGCCAGCCCGGTCAGCTGCACGTCGGCGGTGGCCCGCATGCCGGTTCCGTCCTCGGCCGACCAGAGCCAGATCTCCGGCGCTCCGCTCTTGTCGGAGGTGTAGGCGATCCAGCGGCCGTCCGGCGACCACACCGGCTGGGGCGCGCCGAGCGAGCCCACTCCGCTCAGGCTCAGGTCGTCGGTAAGCGTCCGGAAGGCGCCGTCGCCGGTGTCGACCGCCCCCAGCCCACCCCCCGATACGAAAGTGATCATCGACCCGTCGGGAGCCCACTGGGGCGAGCGGCTTCCACCGACCGCGGCCCGCAGGTCGACCAGCGTCTCCGCGCTGACGGCGCCCGCCTCGTCCATCGCACCCGCCCCGCCCCCCTCGGCCGCCGGCGCCTCCGGGGCGCAGCCCCAGCCGGTCACCAGCGTGAACATCGCCGTCGCAACAACCGTCAACCGTCTCATCTCTGCATCCTCGTGTCCAATTGCGACCTGCTGGGGAACATGGCCGGGTCCACCGGCGAATCCGTGCGGCCTTCGCCGGCCACCGCCTGGATCACGCCGCCCATCGCCGGCACCGTCCCGACCATCGCCCGGACCGCGCCGCCCATCACCCGGATCGCGTCGGCCGTCTCCGGTCACGTGCCGCGCGCGGCCGCCGGCCGTTACGGGGTGTCGCTATTGCCCGCGCTCACAGACGCGAGCACCCGCCCCCGCAGCAGTTCATCAACCGCCGTGATGCGCGGCTCGCCGCCTCCCGTGACTTCAATAACCGAGTGCGGCGGCACGACCTGCCAGCTTGCATCGTCATCCAGCCGCTCAGAAGCGATCAGCGTGCCCCCGGGAGCGAGCGAATGCCGGTGCGCGACGTACAGCGAGTTGGTCTCGTCGAAGTTCGAGGTGCGGATCACGGCGAGCCTCCGTCCGTCGGTCAGGATCATGTTGAGCATGCAGCGCACCCCCAGCGCGCACGCGCGCTTTGCGGCCCGCGCCAGCGCCGTTCCCGGCGACGCTCCCTTCCGCGCCTCCGCGACCGCGAGCAGGAAGAGGGTCTCGGTGTCCGATGTCCCCCGGATCTGCGTGTAGAGTTCGTCGGGCAGGGTCGAGCGCAACGTGCGCATCGCGTGCGTGTGGAACTTGCGCACGTATCCGTTCAGGCCGAAGGACCAGCGCTCGAACACGAACGGCGCCACTTCGCCCCGGTCCAGGGGGATGCCCGGGCTCGCGCTCCGCACCAGGGCCAGCGAACACGCTGAACGAACGGACGAGAGCACATCCTCGAGGTCCGGGTCGTGCCAGATGGGACGAGCTTCCCGGATCCGCACCGGACGCCCTTCGTGATACCAGCCGACGCCGTATCCGTCCGCGTTGTGGATCCCGTGGGCCATCTCCTTCGCGTCGTAGCTCTGCCTGACGAGCGTGTGGCTTCCCCCGAAGACGATCGGGCCGACGGGTGTTTCATCGCCGGAGTAGCAAACGAATCGGCACAAGGTCCTTCTCTCTCCTTCGGGGGGTGATGGGCCGCTGCGTCAAGAGGTGAAGTTGTTGCCGGGGATGCGGCGCGAGCAACTCGGGAGGGGGCCGCAGCTTACCCCGCGCGCTCTGGGTCGAGAATCTCCGCCAGCAGACTCGAGTCCACATTGCCGCCCGAGACGATCACGCCCGCCGGGCCTGCGCCCACATCCGGAATGCGCCCGAACAGGAGCGCGGCCACCCCGGCCGCCCCCGCGGGCTCCACCACCATCTTGGCGGTTTCGGCCAGCGCGCGCACGGCGGCGGTGATCTCGGCGTCGCTCACCCGCACCACATCGTCCACCAGCGCGCGCACGTGAGCGTAGGTGACTTCGCCCGCCATGGGTGGGGCGAGGCCGTCCGCAACCGAGGCGACGCGCTCGAGACGCGCCGCCCGCCCGATGCGCAGGCTCTCGGACATGGCCGCCGCGCCATGCGGCTCCACGCCGAAGATGCGCACCTCCGGGCGCAGGCGCCTGATCGCCGCCGCCACCCCCGCGATCAGCCCCCCGCCCCCCACCGGCACCACCACCACCTCCACCCCCGCGGCCTGCTCGGCCAGCTCGAGCCCGGTGGTGCCGTGGCCGGCGATCACGGCGGGGTCGTCGAACGGGTGGGTGAAGAGCATCCCCCGGTCGCGCGCCAGCGACTCGGCCAGCGCGAAGGCCTGGTGCACGTCGTCGGCGATCACCACCTCGGCGCCGTAGCCGGCGCTCGCACGCGCCTTGGTCTCGGAGGCGCCCGCGGGCATCACCACCGTGCACGGCACATCCACGCATCCCGCCGCCCACGCCAGCGCCTGCGCGTGGTTGCCTGCCGACACCGTCACCACCCCGCGCCGCGCCGCCTCCCCGGCGACCAACACCTTGTTGAGCGCCCCGCGCACCTTGAAGGAGCCCGTCTTCTGCAGGCTCTCCATCTTCAGCCGAAGCGGGACGCCCGCCCGGCGGCTCAAGCGCCGCGACGACAGCACCGGCGTCCGATGCAGCCGGGCGCCGATGCGGGACCGGGCCTCCTGGACGGCATCCAGCGTTACGAGTGGCTCGATTGCGGGACTCCGGGGAAGAGGGGGCACGGGTGCCGATCTACTGACAATATGGTGACATCTACTGACAATATGGCTTGGGCGGCTGACGCGCCGACAAGGCCACCGGACGCCGCAATCGGGGATGATGCGCCACCCCCGGCTCGCGCGCCAGTGATTCCGCGAGAACCGCGCCGGGCCCCAGGGGGAACAACTGCGCCTCGCGGGGATACTTCCCGCGCACCCCGCGACCCGGCGACTTCCCGCGTGCCCGACCCGGTTCGTCACCCTCCCGCGCGCCTCCATCCTGGCTCCATTGGAGCGAGACCTGCACCAGGGAGCCCCAGTCATGCCGGCGTCTCCGCGACACCCACCGATCCCGCGAATCCCCCTGCTCGCGCTGGCGCTGCTGTCGCTCCTCCCGCTGTCGCGGCCGGCGGAAGCCCAGGTCATCCATTTCAACCCCGGATTCCCGATCGAGACCGGGCTGGTGCAGAGGATACTCCTGGGACCGGGCTTCACCGACGCCTTCGCGGGCAGCCTCCTGCCGTCGGGCTCGAACCGCGATCAGCGAACCCGGCTTTCGTTCCCGTATGGCCTTGAGCCCCCCGCCCGTAGCGACTCGGCGGGCACCGAAGGGACGCTCTTCGGAGGCGGCCGCGCGCTCGCGGGAGGCAGGTTCCGCCACGCCGACCGGGTCGGGGGCGGCTCCCTTTTCGAGGCGTCCGGACACTATCTGCGCGGAACCGACTGGCCCTTCGCCGATCCGGTCGAGGAGCGGCTGCGCGGAGAGAGCGCGTTCCTGCCGCCACGCGACGACCAACTGCAGCGATGGGGGGCGGACATCCGCTACGATCTGCGCCCGGACGACCCCGACGGCCTGGTCCTGGAGGGCGGGCTCGACCGCCTGCGCGGCAACCAGCTCACCGAGCTCGGGGCGGCCCACGCGCGCAGTTGGACCCGCTGGTACGGGCATACCCGCTACCGCCGGGGCCGCCTCTCCGCCGACGCAACCGTGCGTGGCCGCGGGGCGGGGGAGGCCGTCTTCTACCGCACCGCCCAGGCGATCGAAGACCAATCGCTCTTCTTCGCCGGCCGGGTCGATCATTCGACCCGCCTGGGCGGCCGGCAGGACCTTCGGTACGGCCTGGGCCTCCGCAACACGCGCCCCATCACCGACGGGACGGTGACGGGTGTCTACGAGGACGCCGACGGCATCCTGGTGGGCGAAGGCTACCTCACTTCCTTCACGCGGCTCTCCAGCCGGCTGGACCTGGCCGCTGGCCTGCAGGTAGAGCGTCACTCGCGGGTCGACGACGTGAACGTCTCCCCCCTGGCGAGCCTGATCTTCCGGCCGGCGGCCGGCCACAGCATTGCCGCCAACGCGTCGCGCGTCGCGTCACTGCCTTCCGCCGACAACCTCCTTCTGGATCTCAGGGCCGGCGGCATGACCGCCGGCGTGCTCATCTACGACGTCCTGGCCAGGGGCGTGCCCGAGGGCGGCTTCACCTTCAACGACCGCTGCCCCGGCGGCTACCAGGATCTCTGCATGCGCTCGCCGCTGCGCCCCGGCGAGAAGCTGCCGGCGGATCCGTCGGTGCTCTGGAACATGCTGGTCGAGATCGCGGCGGCCAGCGATCCCATGGCGCTCCGGCCCCTGCGTCCCTTCTTCAGGAATCCCGAGCCGGGAGAACTCCAGCCCCGCCTCCTCCTCTTCAACCAGAAGGAGTGGGCTGCCGGACGACCCCCCTTCCTGGGCGAGGAGGCGCTGGGCCGTCCCATCGGCGTCCGCCCCATCGATCCGCTCCAGTCCACCATCGTCAGCTCGCTCTCGCTCCAGTATCTGATCGAGGCCGAAGGCCGGGGGCACATCTCGGCGCAGATCGGGCGGTCTTCCATCGACAACTTCATCGGCCCGCTCCGGCTCGAGACCCCGACCGTCTTCTTCGATCCCGTATCCACGCGCGCGTTCATCGAAAAGCGCGTGGAGCCGATGGTCAGGCTGGGGATCGTCTATCCCGAATGGCGGGACATCCTGATTCACGACCTCAGCAACCTCGTCACGCAGCTCCCGGTCGGCACGATCATGCCGGACCAGGTCACGGCCCCCGGTCTTCTGCTTACCTATCGGAACTACGGCAAGGTCGACTTCTGGACAGCCAGCCTTTCGGCGGAGGTGTCGCTGTCTCCGGCGCTCTCTCTGGAGGGCGCATATGTCCACGTCAGCGAGCAGTGCTTCGACTTCCTGGAAGGTGCCGCGACGGACTGCTCGAACCTGGGGGACATCTCGCTCAATCTGCCGAAGACGAGAAGCCGTCTTTCCATCCGCTACCAGGGCCCGAACTCCGGTTTCTCCGCCGAAGCGCGGATGAGGCATCAGCGCGGCTTCCACGCCAACGCGGGCGTCTACGCCGGAGTCGTGGAAGGGTACGCGGTGCTCGATGCCCAGGTACGCTTCCCGCTCCCGGGTCTGCCTCGCGCCGGCGCAGCGATCACCGCCACCAACTTCCTCGACGACCGTCACCAGGAGTTCATCGGCGCGCCCGAGATCGGCCGCCTGGTCGTGGCCAGCCTCACCTACGCCTTCCGTTGAGTGTGCGCCCGTGATAACCTTTGCGCGCAGCCGGAAACGGGATCCGGCCTGCCGCGAACCACACTGCGGGGAGATCCGTCCTTGAGCGATTTCACCACGT
This sequence comes from Longimicrobiales bacterium, assembly GCA_965208255.1. Lineage (GTDB taxonomy): Bacteria > Gemmatimonadota > Gemmatimonadetes > Longimicrobiales > Gaopeijiaceae > BD2-11. Next base: position 2,639,793 of record OZ242324.1, on the reverse strand, counting down.
TGAGATGCGCATTCTGCCGCTCGCCCAACCCGATCGGGCTGGAGGAGGCGCGCACCGGTCCCGAATGCGCGAGCTGCTCGCGGCCGATTCTTGTCGATCGGCCCATCAAGGTCGAGGCCGAGGACTTCGAGGCGACCGTGCTCGGGGCCGGCGTTCCGGTGCTCGCGGACTTCTACGCGGACTGGTGCGGCCCGTGCAAGCTGGTCGTCCCGCTTCTGGACGAGATCGCGGCGGCGGAGCGGGGAAGGCTGCTGGTCGTGAAGGTCGACAGCGACCGTTCGGTGGAGCAGTGCCAGCGTTACGCCATCCGCAGCGTTCCGACGGTTCTCCTGTTCCGGGACGGGGAGGAGATCGGCCGCAGCCTCGGCTTCGAGCCGGAGGTCATCCGGGGCTTCGTCGCCGACGCGCTCGGGGCGGAGGCCAGCGCCTAGTTACCGGAGAGAGACACCATGGCATTGAGGGTGGCGCTCGCCTATTCCGGCGGGCTCGATACGTCGGTCATCGCGAGCTGGCTGATCGAGAACTACGACGCCGAAGTGATCTGCGTGGCGGTGGATGTGGGCCAGCCGGGGGGACTCGCCGGGCTGCGCGAGAAGGCGCTCGCCACGGGCGCGGTGGCGTTCCACGGAGTGGACGCGCGCGAGGACTTCGTGTCGTCGTACGTCTGGCCGACGCTGCGCGCGGGGGCGGTCTACGGGCGCAAGTACCTGCTTGGGACCTCGATGGCCCGGCCCATCATCGCGCGCCGGCAGGTCGAGGTGGCGCGGGCCGCGGGCGCGAACGCGGTGTCGCACGGGTGCACCGGCAAGGGCAACGACCAGGTGCGTTTCGAGCTCACCTACCGTGCGCTGGCTCCGGAGCTCGAGGTCATCGCCCCGTGGCGCGAGTGGGACATCGCCTCGCGCGAGGACGCCCTCGACTATGCGCGGGCCAGGGGCATCGATCTCACCGGAGTGGACGAGGAGAAGCTCTATTCCTGCGACGAGAATCTCTGGCACATCTCCTACGAGGGCGGCCCGCTCGAGGACCCCGCCTGCGAACCCGAGAAGGAGATGTTCCTTTGGTCCGTGTCGCCGATGGATGCGCCCGATGAGCCGGAGCGCGTGCAGATCGGCTTCGAGGAGGGGTACCCGGTCTCCGTCAACGGAGAGCGGCTGGGCCCGGTGGCGCTGCTCATGGCCCTGAACGCCGCCGGCAGCCGGCACGGCGTCGGACGGGCGGACATCGTCGAGGACCGGCTGGTGGGGATGAAGTCCCGGGGCGTCTACGAGACACCCGGCGGGACCATTCTCTACGCGGCGCTCAAGGAGCTGGAGGAACTCACCTTGCACCGGCGCTCCATCGCCCTGAAGGACCTCGTTGCGGACCGGTACGCGGACCTGGTCTACGAGGGCCGCTGGTGGACCCCGGAGCGGGAGGCCGTCGACGCGCTGGTGGATGTGCTGATGCGGCGCGTGACCGGCAGCGTGACGATGGAGCTGTACAAGGGATCGGCGCGCGGCGTTTCCCGCACCAGCCCGAAGTCGCTCTACGACGGCGATCTGGCCTCTTTCGGAGAGTCCGGCTCCGGCGACTACGATCATGCCGACGCCGAGGGCTTCATCAAGCTCTTCAGCCTGTCGCTCGAGTACCCGGAGGCGGGAGAGGCCTGCCCGCGGTGACCGACCCCGCAGACGCAGGAACCGGCACTTCGGGTCACGGCCTCTGGGGGGGACGATTCTCCGAAGGGATGGCGCCGGAGATGGTGCCCCTCAACCGCTCTCTGGACATGGATTTCCGCTTCTGGCCCCAGGACGTGCGGGCCAGCCGCACGTGGGCGCGGGCGCTGTTGCGGGCCGGAGTCCTCACCCACGCGGAATGGCAGGACATCGACGGCGGTCTGGAGGTGGTGGCGTCGCGCCTGGAGGGGATGGATCCCGCCACCGTGGACGACGAGGACATCCACTCCCTGGTAGAGCGGCTGCTCGTCGAGGAGGTGGGCGAGGCGGGCTCCAAGCTTCACACGGGGCGTTCGCGCAACGATCAGGCGGCCACCGACGTGCGTCTTTGGGGCATGGACGCGGTCGCTTCCCTGGATCGCCAGGTCACTAGGCTGGGCGGCGCTCTCGTCGAGCTCGCCGCGGAGTCCCGGGAGCTGGTGATGCCCGGGTACACCCACCTGCAGCGGGCGCAGCCGGTGCGCGCCGCGCACTGGGCGCTCTCGCACGTCTGGCCGCTGGTGCGCGACCGGGCCCGCCTGCGTTCCGCCGCCGAGGAGGCCGCCGTGCTGCCGCTGGGCGCCGGCGCCATCGGCGGGTGTCCCTTCGCGGTCGACCGCGCCGCGATGGCCCGGGAGCTGGGCTTCCACTCCGTGACCCCCAACAGCATGGACGCGGTGGGCGACCGCGACTGGATCGTCTCGGTCCTCTTCGCGGGGGCGATGATCGGGGTCCATCTCTCGCGCCTGTGCGAGGATCTGGTGCTGTTCGCCTCCGAGGAGTTCGGATTCCTGAAGCTCTCGGACGCCTACTGCACAGGCTCGAGCCTGATGCCGCAGAAGAAGAATCCCGACGTGGCCGAGCTCGCCCGCGGCAAGAGCGGACGTCTGGTGGGCAACCTGGTCTCGATGATGATCCAGCTGAAGGGTCTGCCGACCGGCTACAACCGCGACCTGCAGGACGACAAGGCCGCCCTCTACGACACCGTCGACACCCTGGAGCTCACTTTGCCGGCGGTGGCGGGAGCGATCGGCGGGGCAGCTTTCCAGCCCGCGCGAATGCAGGCCGCGCTGGACCCCGCGCTGCTGGCGACAGACCTGGCCGACTACCTGGTAAAGAAGGGCGTGCCCTTCCGCACAAGCCACGAGGTCGTGGGACGGGTGGTGCGCCGCGCGGAAGCGCTCGGCTGCTCGATCGCGGAGATGTCCGCCGACGCCCTCGCCGAGGAACACGAGGCCTTCGGTCCCGGAGTGACGGAAGTCTTCGATCCGGTCCGGTCGGCGGATGCGCGCGTTGTAAGCGGGAGCACCGGGCGCGAGGCCGTGGCGGAGCAGCTGGAGCAGGCGCGGGACGCGCTCCAGGTGGGGCTCTGGTAGAGGGTCGCTTGGCGACGCCCGGATTGACAGCCGCGAGCGCAACGAGAATCGTTCAGTTCGTCAGCCGGGCAACCGTTGGCAAGCAAGGCGATCGCCGATGATCCGTCGCATCCAAGCACTCAACTACCGCTGTCTGCGCTATGTGGATGTGTCTCTCGACAGGTTCCATGTGCTGATCGGTCCGAATGCGAGCGGCAAGAGTACCCTGTTTGACGCGATCGCCTTTCTGGGCGACCTGGTGCGCGACGGGCTTGAAGGTGCTGTTCGAAGTCGCACATCGAACTTCCAAGACCTGGTCTGGGGACGGCCCGCAAGGAACATGGGTTTTGAGTTGGCAATCGAGTTCGACGTGCCCGAGGAACTGAGGGGACAACTGCCCGCTGACAAGGATTTCCGGGTCTTCCGCTATGAGGTGGGCATCAGGGAAGATCGTGGCGGGGCACGAATCCAATCCGAGCGGGGCCTCCTGATGCCGCGGCTGGAAAAGAAACAACCCGTCCAGAGCACGTTCTTCCCGGATCCGCAAGATCCTCCGCCAACGATCCTGATCGGGGGCGGAAGGCCAGGGATGAGGACCGTACTGAGCAAATCGATTAACCGCACGGACAGCTACTACGTTGAAACGGCGACGAAAGCCGGGAAGGGTTGGGTAACGACCATTGCCTTTGGCCCTTACCGCTCCACGTTCGGCAATCTGCCCGAATCACCAGAGAAATTCCCGATGGCCACGCTCGTGAAACGCAAGCTGGAGGTCGGGGTGAAGCCTGTCTTTCTCGACAGCCAGGACATGCGTCGATCAAGCCCTCCCGAATACGGGTTGAATGGCTTTGCGACGGACGGATCCAATCTCCCCTGGACCATCAATCGGCTGCGCAAGGACCATCCGAGCGACTTCACGGAGTGGCTCGAGCACGTCCAAACCGTTCTTTCAGATCTGCGGGATATTGTGGTCATTGAGCGGCCGGAAGATCGACACGCATACCTGATGCTGAGGTACGAAACGGGCGTAGACGTGCCTTCCTGGATGGCTTCCGACGGGACGATGCGGCTCTTGGCGCTTACGCTGCTGGCCTACCTTCCGGATAACCGGGAAATCTACTTGCTCGAGGAACCCGAGAACGGTGTCCATCCACTTGCGCTGGAGGCGATCCGCGACTCCCTGTCCTCAGCCTACGATGCCCAGGTACTGGTAACGACGCATTCTCCGGCGTTGCTTGCTCTAGTCGAGCCTACCGAGGTGCTCTGCTTCGACAAGAATGCAGAGGGCGCGACCGATATCGTGCGGGGAAGCGAGCATCCCGTACTGGCCGACTGGCAGGGATCGATCAACATGAACGTCCTCTTCGCCCGAGGCGTGGTTGGGTGAACAGGGCGACAGCTGCCGAAGGGCTTATTGCACTGGTTGCCGACCGGGACATGGAAGAGACGTTGACCAAGTTGTTCCATCGAGCAGCCTCTTTCGGCGTCAGGCCTTTCGATTTCGAAATCAGAAGGCACCCGGCCCGAGACGCGGGATGCCGCGTAGACGCCGTTAATTTCCTTAGGCAGTTCCTCCGGGCATACTCCCATGCTCTCGTTGTCTTCGATCGTGATGGGTGTGGAAGCGCTTCCTCCCGCGAAGAGATTGAGGGTGCCCTGGAGCGAGAGTTGGCGCGGAATGGTTGGAAACAGCGGGCCCGCGTCGTTGTGATTAAGCCCGAGCTGGAGGCTTGGGTTTGGTCGGGCTCATCAGTGGTATCGAACGCCCTCGGCTGGGGACGCAGCTACGATGAACTACGTGGGTTGCTGGACAAGGCGGGACTCTGGGGCCCGGGGCTTGAGAAGCCCGGCGATCCGAAGGAAGCGATGATCAGAGCATTGCGAAGCGCACCGCGCGCAAGCCGCCGTAGACGCTCGCCCAGGATCTTCGGTGAGATCGCGGGGCAGGTTTCGACCGATGGCTGCAGAGATTCCGCCTTCCGCAAGCTCCGCAGCACGCTCAAGGAATGGTTTCCCGGAGCTGCCGGCGACGCCTAGCCCCTAGCGAGCTGTTTGCCTACAGCGGCGCCAGCGTCCTCCCGGCGGCCTCCGCGAAGGGCGCCAGCTGCCCCATCATCCGCTCGAACTCGCCGAAGTCCAGCGACTGGTCTCCGTCCGACCAGGCCGCCTCGGGATCCGGGTGCACCTCCACCAGCAGACCGTCCGCCCCGGCCGCGATGGCCGCGAACGCGAGCGGCGCCACCAGGTCGCGGCGGCCGCCCGCGTGGCTGGGATCGGCGATCACCGGCAGGTGGGTCTCCTTCTTCAGCACCGGGATGGCGGCCAGGTCGAAGGTGTTGCGGGTGATGGTCTCGAACGTGCGGATCCCGCGCTCGCACAGGATGACCTGGCTGTTTCCCTGCTGCATGATGTATTCCGCCGACATCAGCAGGTCCTTGATCGTCGCGGACATGCCCCTCTTGAGCAGGACCGGCCTGTGGACCCTCCCCACCTCGGTCAGCAGGTTGAAGTTCTGCATGTTGCGGGTACCGATCTGGAGCACGTCGGCGTAGCCCGCCACCAGCTCCACCTGCCGGGTGTCCATGACCTCGGTCACGATCGGAAGGCCGTGGGTTTCGCGCACTTCGACCAGCATCTCCAGTCCCGGCTCGCCCATCCCCTGGAAGGAATAGGGCGATGAGCGCGGCTTGAAGGCCCCGCCGCGGATCCCGTGCGCGCCGGCGGCGCGCACCCGCGCGGCGGTCTCGTGCAGCATGTCGCCGCCTTCCACCGAGCAGGGCCCCGCGACCACCGCCACACCGCGTCCCCCCACCTCCACCCCGCCCAGCGGAATGCGCGTCGGATCCGCCGCGAATTCCCGGGATGCCAGCTTGTAGGGTTTCATCACCGGGTGCGCGGCCACCACGCCCGGAATCGAGAGCAGCGGAACGTGCTGCAGCCGCCCCTCGTCGCCGATGCACCCGACGACCGTCAGCGTCTCGCCCCGCGACACGTGGGTGCGGAGCCCGAGCGATTCCACGCGTTCGCGGATGTGGTCGAGTTCCTCTTCGGTGATGCCCTTGCGGGTCACGAGAATCATCTGCTTCTCCGATCTGAAGCCGGTGCGGGTTGCTGATGCGCCTGTGTGCGCGAACGAGGTCCCCGGGTAGTCCGAACGCCTTTCCGCTCCGTTGGCGTCCGAATACATTCCGGGCGCGTTGGGCGCCCCAATATAGCCAACCCGCCCGTCACGACAGCCCCCTTCACGACGAATCCATGACGACGACCCGATCCTCGCTCCAAGACCTCGATATCGACCTCGGCAAGCGCGCCCGCCTCCACAGAATCCTCTACCGTCACGGCCTCGGGAACGGCACCATGCTCGCCCTGCCCATCGACCAGGGGCTCGAGCACGGTCCGATCGACTTCTTTCCCAACCCTCCCTCGCAGGATCCCGAGTTCCAGTGGCGGCTGGCGGTGGAAGGCGGCTTCAACGCGATCGCGTGCCATTACGGGCTCGCGCGCAAGTACATGCCGAAATACGCCGGCCAGGTGCCGCTCATCCTGAAGTTGAACGGCAAGACCAGCATCCCGTCGGCCGCGAAGGCTCTTTCGCCGCTCACTTCCACGGTCGAGGACGCGGTGCGCATCGGCGCGGACGCGGTCGGCTACACGCTGTACGTGGGCACGCCGCGCCAGGACGACGACTTCGCCCAGCTGCGCCGGGTGCGCCAGGACTGCGAGCGCTTCGGAATGCCGCTGGTGGTGTGGTCGTATCCGCGCGGCGAGGCCATCGACGCCAAGGGGGGCGCGAGCTCGCTCTACGCGGTCGACTACGCGGCGCGCACGGCCCTCGAACTCGGGGCCGACATCGCCAAGCTGGTGATCCCGCCCGCGGTCGGCCCCAACCCGGCGCAGCCCGGAAAGTATGCGGAGATCGTCCACACCTATGCCGAGGGCGCGCGGCGCGTCTTCCGCTCGGCGGGCCGCACCATGGTGCTGGTCAGCGGCGGCAGCAAGCTCTCCGACGACGACATGCTGGACAAGGTGAGGATCTCGATGGAGTCCGGAGCCACCGGGCTCATCTTCGGCCGCAACATGTGGCAGCGTCCCTTCGAGGAGGCGCTCGACATCGTGCGACAGGTGAAGGAGATCCTCAGCCGGTTCCCGTCCTGACGCGCCCCCGTCCCGACGAATTCCTTCTACCGACGACGCCCAGGGTGGTTGAGACATCCGGAACATGCCCGCCGACACCGACGCCCTGAAGCGGGCCGCCGCCGCCCGGGCGCTCGAGAGCGTGCGGGACGGGATGGTGCTCGGGCTCGGGACGGGCAGCACCATCCGCTTCTTCCTCGACCTGCTGGGCGACAGCGTGCGCGCCGGCGGGCTGAGCGGCGTCGTAGGGGTGCCGACCTCCCGGCGTACGGCGGAGATCGCGCGCGATCTGGGAATCCGGGTGTCCCGCCTGCGCGCGCAGCCTCGCCTGGATCTGACCGTCGACGGCGCCGACGAGGTGGATGCGCGCGGCGACCTGATCAAGGGACTGGGGGGCGCGCTGCTGCGCGAGAAGATCGTGGCGCAGGCGTCCGACCGGTTCATCGCGATCGTGGATGAGAGCAAGGTGGTGCCGCGTCTGGGCACGCGCAGCCCGCTGCCGGTGGAGGTGACCCGCTTCGGATCCTCCCGGCACATGGCCTTCGTGGCGGGGCTCGGGGCGGAGGTCGCTCTGCGCCGGACCGCCGACGGGAGTCGTTACGTCACGTCCAACGGCAACTACATTCTGGACGCGCGTTTTCCGGACGGCATCCACGATCCGGTGGCGCTGGACGGGGCGTTGCGTGCCCGCGCGGGCATCGTTGAGCACGGGCTCTTTCTGGGGATGACCACCCGGGCCCTGGTCGCGGCGCCCGGAGGCGTGCGCACGATCGAGCCGGGTGGGAAACCGTGAGGGCAAACGCTTGAGGAGGCAGCCGGCATGAAGGTTCGCATCGCCCCGTCCATTCTCGCGTCCGACTTCGGGCGGCTGGCCGAGCAGGTCGTGGAGGCGGAGGAGGCCGGCGTCGACTGGATCCACGTCGACGTGATGGACGGCCATTTCGTCCCCAACATCACCATTGGTCCTGCGATCACGGAGGCGGTGCGGCGCGCGACCCGGCTCCCGGTGGACGTGCACCTCATGATCGAAGCGCCCGACCGCTACATCCAGGACTTCGCCGACGCCGGGGCGGACTACCTCACCGTGCACCAGGAGACCTGTCCGCACCTGCACCGGACGATCCAGCGCATCCGCGACGCGGGGGTGCGTCCCGGGGTTGCCATCAATCCCGCCACTCCGGTGGAGTCGGTCACGGCCATCCTCCCCGAGATCGATCTGCTCCTGGTGATGTCCGTGAATCCCGGGTTCGGGGGACAGGCCTTCATCCCCTCCGCGCTCGGCAGGCTGGCGCGGGCGCGGGAGCTGCTGGACGCCTGCGGAGGCCAGGACACGGCGCTCCAGGTTGACGGCGGGGTCGACGCCACGACGGCGCCGGCGGTCGCGGGCGCGGGCGCGGACGTGCTCGTCGCCGGTTCGGCCATCTACGGTCATCCCCGGGGCGTGGCCGCCGGCGTCTCCGCGATCCGAATCGCCGCGGAAGCCGCCGCCGGCTGATCCCGTACCACAACCATGGCCATCTTCCGGTGCTCGCACCGTCTGCCGCATCCGCCCGCCGAGGTCTTCGCGTGGCACATGCGCCCCGGCGCGCTGGAGCGCCTGCTGCCGCCGTGGGAAAACGTGCGCGTCGTGGCGCGCGAGGGCGGGATTGCCGATGGAGGCACGGTCACGGTTCGTGTGGGCCCCGGCCCGCTCAAGCTGAAATGGACCGTGCGCCACACCGAGTACGAGGAGGGGGCCCTCTTCCGGGACGAGCAGGTGCGCGGCCCCTTCAACCACTGGGTGCACACCCATCGCTTCGCATCGGATGGAAACGGCGGTTGCCGGATCGAGGACGAGATCGACTGGAGCCCGCCGCTCAACGTCGACGCCGCGCCCTTCGTGCGCAGGATCGAGCGCACGTTCGAACGAAGCTTCGCCTTCCGGTATCAGCGGCTCGCCAACGACCTTGCCCTGCACCGGCGTTATCGGCAGCGGCAGCCGCTCACCGTGGCCATCAGCGGCAGCTCCGGGTTCCTGGGACGCAATCTCCGGCATTTTCTCGCCACCGGCGGACACCGCATGCTGCGTCTGGTCCGTTCGCGGGCGAAGGCCATCGAGGGAGCTGTGTACTGGGACCCGAGACGCAGGGAGGTGGACCACGCCGGCCTCGAGGGCGTCGACGCGATCGTCCACCTCGCGGGCGAACCGCTGCTCGGGGGGCGCTGGAGCGAAGCCAAGAAGCTGGCGATCCTGCGGTCGCGACGAGATGGAACCGAGTGCATCGCGCGCGCCGCGGCCCGGCTCTCCCGGCCGCCGAGGGTGCTCGTGTGCGCCTCCGCGGTCGGATACTACGGGAATCGCGGCGACGAGAAGCTGACCGAGCAGAGCCGGGCGGGCCGGGGTTTCCTGGCGGAGGTGTGCAGGGAGTGGGAGCTGGCCGCCGCACCTGCGCGCCGGGCGGGAATCCGCGTCGTGCACCTGCGCCAGGGGGTCGCCCTCTCTCCCGATGGCGGCGCGCTCCAGCTGATGCTGCCCGCATTTCGGGCGGGCGCGGGAGGACGGCTGGGCAGCGGACGGCAGTACCTCCCGTGGATCGGCCTCGACGACACTCTCGGGCTCATCCTGCACACCATCGCCACCCCGGACGTTCACGGGCCCATCAACGTCACGGCCCCCTTTCCCGTCACCAACGCCACCTTCACCAGCACGCTGGGCCGGGTCCTCCGGCGGCCGACGCTGCTGCCGGTGCCCTCGCTGGCGGTCCATGCCCTGATGGGCGAGATGGGGCGGACCGTGCTCCTGGGCGGGCAGCGCGCCGTCCCGGCGAAGGCGGAGAAGACCGGATACGAGTTTCTGCACCCCTCGATCGAGGAGGTGCTTCGGTTCGGTCTGGGGGCTGTGCGGGACTGATGGTGCTGTAGCGGCTCTACGTGTTCCAGCGCGGATGAACGCGCAGCACGGGGGGCGCGGCCCGACTGACAGCGGATTACGTAATTTACGTATTTTGTGTAATCTGCGAGGGCGTCGGGGCGTTGGGCCGGCAACCATCCGGGATTCGACGGGCGGAGCGGGATGGCTGTCGGGTGCGGACGGGTACGGGCCATGGGGATTCTGGCGAACCGGGCCGATTGCGGGTATCGTCGTCATGGCTCTTGTACCCAAGCTGGAGTGCGCCATGCAGCGGCTGACCGTCCTCGCGTTTCCGACCCTCCTGTCGATCTTCATGATCGCGCCCACACGCGCGCATGCGCAGGCCGGCGCCGAGAGCGTCGTGCGACTCGAAGCGTCGCCGGCCTCGGTCGTCGTGATGACGGGCGAGGAAGTCCCGTTCGAGGTGCGGGCGCTCGACGCCGAGGGCCGCGTGGTGGGGGACGCCCAGGTTCGCACCGTGGCGCCCCGCGCGGCGGCGACCGTGCGCGGGGGTACGGTGCGCGGACGGACCGCGGGCGAGTACGAGATCGTGGTGACGCTGCTGACGCCGCCCGGCTACGAAGGAACGCCGCCCGGCCTGCGAGTGCCGCTCACGGTGCTGGCGCCCGAGGTGGCCTCGGTGGAGGTCAACGCCGAGCCGGGTCGCCTCTACCAGGGCACCACCCTCCGCCACACCGCCACCGCCCGTCACGCGGACGGATCGGTGCGGCCGGGCCCGGTGGTGTCGTGGTCCAGCTCCGATCCGTCCGTCGCCAGCGTCGACCGCTTCGGCTACGTGACCGCCACCGGCACGGGCGCGGTCACCATCCGGGCCGACGTGGAGGGAGTGGTCGGCACGGCCGCCTACGACGTGGCCGCGTTTCCGGCGGCGACGCTCGAGATAACCGGGCTGGTGGACGAGGTGCGCACCGGGGACGTGCAGCACCTCACCGCGGTGGCGCGCGATGCGTCCGGCGAGGTGGTCGCCGACGTGCCCGTCACCTGGACCCATACGGCCGTGCCCGACGCGGAAATGATCGCGCCCAGCGCGCCCGGGCAGATCGCGCGCGGACGCTTCGTCGCAGACGTGCCCGGCGTGTACACGATCGTGGCGAACGCCGGCCCGCTGGCGGCGCGCGCGACCCTCCAGGCCGTCGGCCGCGATGCGGTGCGGGAGCTCACGATGGTGGGGAAGGGGAGCACCGCCACCGTGCGCACCACGGACTTCTGGGTGTTCGAGGGGCGGGACGGCCGCGACTACGCCCTCACGGGCGCCAAGATGTCGGACGGGTACGCGTACGCCTGGGACGTCACCAATCCGGGCAGCATCTTCAAGACAGACTCGCTGCAGGTGGACGCGCGCGCCGTCAACGACGTGAAGGTGTCCCCCGACGCCCGCTACGCCACCATCACCCGCGAGGGCGCCTCCAACCGCCGCAACGGGGTGGTCTTCCTCGACTTGGCCGACCCGGCCCACCCGGTCATCGCCTCCGAGGTGGTGGAAGGACTCACCGGCGGCGTCCACAACGCCTTCCCCGACGACGACTACGCGTACGTGCTCTCCGCCGGTGACAAGTACGTCATCATCGACGTCGCTGACATCTACAATCCGCGCGTGGTGGGCGAATACAACCATCCCGACAGCCGCCTGCACGACGTCTGGGTGCTCGACGGCATCGCCTACTCGGCCGAGTGGGAGAAGGGCATGGTGGCGGTGGACGTGGGCAACGGGCGTTGGGGGGGCACCCCGGAGAACCCGGTGCTCATCTCCGAGCTGGCGGTGCCCACCGGCACCACGCACGCCATTTTCCCCTACCGGTCGCAGTCCACGGACCGGTTCTACGTCTTCGTAGGGGACGAGAACATGCAGAGGAGGGGGCTCGCCAACGCGGGCCCCCGGGGCGGCGGAACGTACCAGTTGCCGTATGACCCCGAGACCGGGATGAACGGTATACCGCTCGCGACCCAGGGCTACATCCAGGTCATCGACTTCACCGATCCCGACAACCCGGAGATGGTCGCCCGCTACGAGGTCAGCGAGTACGGCACCCACAACATCTGGGTCGAGGACGACATCCTCTACCAGGCGTACTACGAGGGCGGGCTGCGCATCGTCGACGTTTCCGGCGAGCTGATGGGCAACCTGTACACGCAGGGCCGCGAGATCTCGGTCCACAAGTCCACCGACGTGAACGGCTGGGTGCCCAACTCGACCATGGTGTGGAGCGCGATGCCCTTCAAGGGACACGTCTTCTTCTCGGACACCAACTCCGGGCTCTGGTCGGTGAAGGTGGAGCCGCCCCAGCGGCCGGTGTCGTAGAGGCAACTGGACAGCAAGAGAGCCTCAACCGAGCCACACCGACCGGGCGCCGGGATGAAAGCCGGGGAACCAGCGCCATCTCCCGCGCACGGTTGCGCCGTGACTCCTGATCGCGCTGTGGAGGTGGTTGTCATTGGGGGCGGACCGGCCGGGTCCGCCACGGCCCGCCTGCTCGCGCTCTGGGGCCACTCGGTCGTGCTCCTCACACGCCCGCCGACCGGACATCCCGCGCTCGCGGAGTCCGTTCCGCCCAGCACCCGCAAGCTCTTCGCCCTGCTGGGCGTCGCGCAGAGGATCGACGACGCGGGCTTCTTTCCGGCCGGGGGCAATCTCGTCCGATGGGCCGATGCGCCGCTCCGGCGCGCCGACTTCGCGCCCGGGACTGTGGGCCATCACGTGGTGCGCGACGCCTTCGATGCACTGCTTCTCGCTCTCGCGGAAGGAGCGGGGGCCGAGGTGCGGCGGGACGCGAAGGTGCGGCGGGTCGTGCGGGCGAGCGCTGCCGGCGATGGAGCAGGGGACCCGCCAAACCGCGTCGAGTACGAGGACACCCGCGGCGCCGGGGCCACCCTCCGAAGTCGCTTCGTCCTCGACTGCTCCGGCCGCTCGGGGGTGATCGCCAACCCGGAGCTGCGCGTCCACGACCAGTCGAACGCCACCGTCGCCCTGGCCGGCATTTGGCGCTCGAACGCGGACGCGCCCCCCGCCGAGCCCTACACCCTGGTGGAGAGCTACCGTGACGGCTGGGCCTGGTCGATGCCGGTATCGGACACCCGCCGCTACCTGACCATGATGATCGACCCCCGCCGGACGCGGCTGCTCAAGGGGCAGGGCCGCCTCCGCCTCTACCTGGCCGAACTGGAAAAGACCCGGGAGGCGCGCCGCCTGGTGGCCGATGCCCACCTGGCCAGCGACATCAGCGGGCACACCGCCTCCCAGTACACCGCCTCCCGCTTCGCCGGAGACGGGCTCCTCCTTGTCGGAGACGCCGGCAGCTTCATCGATCCGCTCGCGTCCGTCGGGGTCAAGAAGGCGCTCGCGTCCGCCTGGCTGGCGGCGGTTACCGTCCACACCTGCATCTCGACGCCCGACATGCACCCCGTGGCGCTCGAGTTTTTCGACAGCCGCGAACGGGAGACCTGGCTCGCCCATCGACGCCACACCGCCCGGTACTACCGCGAGGCCGCCGCGGCCCACGGCCACGGCTTCTGGAGCGCGCGCGCAGAGGCCGCTGGCGACATCCCTGCGCCCGCGCGTTCGGTGCCACTCACCCGCGCGCCCGGCACTCCTGCCTCAAGCGTCCCAGCCTCCGGCGAGTCCGCGTCAACGGATCCAGGGCATGCTCCCGCTCTGGATCCGGCTCACACCCCCGCCCTCGATCCGTCCGCCGAAGTCCACATCCCGGTTTCGACCGAACCCGACATCGCGGCCCTGCGCCGGGATCCCGACGTCCTTCAGGCCTTCAGCGACCTTCGCGCCGCCCCTGCGATCCGCCTCCGCCCCGCCGCCGGCCTGCGCCGCCTGCAGCTTCCAGCCGTGCGCGGCCGACGGATCGTCCTCGACGAGCATCTCGCCTCGCCCGCGCTCCCCGACGGCGTGCGCTTCCTCCGCGACATCGATCTCCCGCCGCTCGTTGCCATGGCCGGCCGGCACGACCAGGTCCCCGACCTGTACCAGGCCTATCTGGACCGCGTCGCCACCGTCTCCCTGCCGGACTTCCTCGGCGCCCTCTCCGTCCTCCTCGGCAAGGGGATGCTGAAGAACGATCTGTAGGCCGTCAGGCGGACTCCGCCGGTTCCCCTGTATAGAACGCGATCGTGCGCCTTGCCGCGGCCCGCGCCGCAGCGGGATTCGCTTCGGCCTCGATCGCCGCCTGCCCCCATCTTTCACCGCTGCCCCGGATGAACGCCTTGCCGTCCCGCGATGTCGCAAAGGCCACTTCATCCGGTTTCGGCGCGTCCGGATCCGCGAGGTGGAACGCCAGCCCCAGCAGACCCAACTCCCACCCCACGCCCGTGGCCCCCGGCCCGTACTGGATCCAGTGTTCCGACAACCGCTGCGTATGCGTCAGCGCAAGCCGCGCGTGGCCGGGTCCGTCTTGCGAGAAGCGCGCCTCCACCCAGCTCACGTCCCCGCCGAACTCCCATGTGAGCGCGAAATGCCACGGGTGCCCGCAGGCCGTGATCACACCACCCGCGTTGCCCTCAAGCTGATAGCGGCCGCCGGGTCGGAGTTCACCGCTGACGGCCAGGAACCACCGGGGCAGGCGCTCGCTGTTGGTGACTGCGTCCCACAGGTCCTCGAGCGTCGTCGCGTAGCGGCGGGAGAGGATGACCGCACGGACGGGTTGTCCATCCCGCTCCAGCACCGACACCGAGCGTTCCGTGGCGCCGAGGTGCTCTCCGACATCGAAGTTCATGCCTTCCCCCTCTGGCTCTGGTCAGCCTCGTGCTCGGTTCGGTGAAGCCTGGTTTCGCGCACCGCGATGGCCATCGCCTCTTCATCACTCAAGCCGGAGGTCGAACGCCCGAGAGCGACGATCTCGCGTGCGGTTTCAGAGGGGAGGATACCCCTCAATTCGAGGCTTTCCTCGATGATCGCGCCCATTGAGCGTCCCTGCCGAGCCGCAGCGTCCTTCAGGGCTCGGTGCGCTCGGCTGGTCAAAGTAATCGTAAGACGTGGCATGGCATGTCCGGTCGGATCTCCTCGTTTGTCTCCCTTCCCCGCAGGCGATATCATGCCTATGCCGCATACACCGGTAAACAAAAGTTTCTCCAACTTCCGGGTCCCCGCATGGTTCACCGCCCTCGATTGACCCGCGCGCGCCTCCTGGCGGGGTTGCTCGTCGCAGGTGCGTCCGTTTTCGCAGCCGGCGTCAGCGCCCAGAGCGACGAGGAAGGTTTCGCGATTGAGCACGAGACCATCCGCGCGCGCTGCGCGGCATGCCATCTGCCGGATTCGGAGGGGCGCATGTCGCGCATGTCCTTCGAGCGCAAGACGCCGGAGGGATGGCAGACTTCGCTGCAGCGCATGATCGCGCTCAACGGCGTCACGCTCGCGCCCGAGGAAGCCCGCGAGATCGTGAAGTACCTCTCGGACAACCAGGGGCTCGCGCCCGAGGAGCTGCGTCCGGGCCTCTTCGAGGTCGAGGCGCGGATGATCGACCATCGCTACCTCGCGGACACCGAGGTCGAGTTCACCTGCATCCAGTGCCATTCGATGGGGCGCGTGATCACCCAGCGGCGCACGCGCGAGGAGTGGGAGCTCCTCATGTCGACGCACCGCGGCTACTACCCGCTCTCCGACTTCCAGTCGTTCTACCGCATGGGTCCCACGCCTGCCGATGCCGGCCCGGACGGTGAGGCGCCCGACACCCGCGAGCCGGTGGAGCGCGCCGTCGACCACCTGTCCGAGGTTTTCCCCCTCCACACCCCCGAATGGGCGGCGTGGTCGGCGACCATGCGCTCCCCCCGCCTGGAGGGCACGTGGGTCCTCTCCGGCCACCAGCCCGGCCGCGGCGCGGCGTATGGTACGGTGACCATTGCGGCCGGTGGCGGTCAGGACGAGTTCGTCACCCGGGTCAGGTACACCTTCCCGGCGACCGGGGAGACCGTCACCCGGCGTGGCCGCGGGCTGGTGTACACCGGCTACCAGTGGCGGGGGCGCTCGTTCGAGTCCGATGAGGCTGACGGCGCCCTGCGCGAGGTGATGTTCGTCGAACGCGGCGTGAACGAGATCTTCGGGCGCTGGTTCCGGGGCGACTACGACGAGATCGGCATGGATGTGCGCCTGACCCGCGCGGTCGGCTCCACCGTGGTCGCGGGCGTGCATCCGCGGGCCATCGGGCTCGGCGGGGGTGAACGCGAGGTGCGCGTCTTCGGAGCGGGCTTCCCGGACGGCGTCGGGCCCGGAGATGTGGATCTGGGACCCGGCCTCACCGTCAACCGGGTGGTCAGCGCTTCCTCCGGGGAGATCGCCCTCAACGTGACCGTGGCCTCCGACGCGACCCCCGGCGGCCGCGATGTCTTCGTGGGGGACGCCAGCCTGACGCAGGCGGTGGTCGTGCACGACGGCATCGACCGCATCCAGGTGCTGCCGCGCACCGGCATGGCCCGGGTGGGCGGCGTCGTCTTCCCGAAGGGCTACCAGCAGTTTGAGGCGGTCGCGTTCGACGACGGCCCCGACGGGCGCCCAAGCTCCGACGACGACCTCGAGCTCGGGCCCGTCGAGGTCGACTGGAGCCTCGAGGAGTACGCGGCCACCTTCGACGACAACGACATCCAGTTCGTCGGCTCGATCGACCAGACCGGACTCTTCGTTCCGGCCGTCGACGGCCCCAACCCCGACCGCGACCGCAACCGCAACAACGTCGGCGACGTGTGGGTGGTGGCCACCCTTGCGGATGACGACCACGGCGACCGTCCTCTGCGGGCCCGCGCCCACCTGGTCGTGACCGTTCCGCTCTACCTCCGCTTCAACGCGGGAGCGAACGTGAGCACGGGAGCGAGCCAGGATCCGGCGGCAAGTCCGAACGGACGTGGAAGCCGAACCCCGGGCCCGAACCCCGGAATGGGAGGTAGCCCGAAATGAGCACTGTCAGCATCGCCCCACCGACCGCATCCTCCGCGAACACGGGGGCCGCCGCGCCCGCCAACGGGTCCCTGGCGCCCGCGCCTGCGATCCCCGACGCAAACGGCTCCGGCGCCTCTCCGGCCCCGGACGTTCTCACTCTCGGGGAGTTCCACTCCTTCCAGGCGGAGGACTCGACCTTCCTCTACCTGGTCCCGAGCGCGGCCATCTTCCGGCTCGACGCCCCCTCTCGGGCGGTGCTCGAGGCGCTCGAGACGGCCAACCGCACGCCCGCCGAGCTGCTCGGCATGCTGGAGGGCCGCTTCCCCGCGGAAGAGGTGGCCAACCGCGTCGAGGAACTGATGGGCGTGCGCGCCATCGGCGTTCTCGGCAAGCCCGCCCCGGCCCCTCCCGACATGCTGCCGCCCAAGGGCTTCCCGCTCACCACGATGGTCCTGAACGTCACCAGCAAGTGCAATCTGGCCTGCACCTACTGCTACGAGTACGGCGAAGACCGCATCGTGGAAGCCGACTCCAAGCCCCGCTACATGGACCTCGAGACCGCGCGCGAGAGCGTCGACTTCATGTTCGAGCAGGGCGGCACCAACCGCCTGGTGCACCTCACCTTCTTCGGCGGCGAGACCCTCCTCAACTTCAAGCTGCTGAAGAGCACGGTCGCCTACGCGCGCCAGCGGGCGAAGGAAGTAGGGAAGGAGGTCGACTTCAGCCTGACCACCAACGCGACCCTGCTCAAGCCCGAGATCGTCGACTGGATCGCGGAGAACCGCGTGGGCGTGACCGTCTCCATCGACGGGCCCCGCGAGGTGCAGGACGGCCTGCGCGTCTTCTCCAACGGCATGGGCAGCTACGACATCATCCTGCCCAAGATCAAGGATCTGCTCGCCCGCCATCGCACCCGTCCCATCGGCGCGCGCGTGACCCTCACCAGCAAGAACCTGGACGTGAAGCAGATCTTCACCCACCTGACCGAGGAGATCGGCTTCTGGGAGGTGGGCTTCGCGCCGGTGACCAGCTCGTCGTGCCGCGATTTCTCGATTTCCGATGCCGGCTACGACCAGATGCTCGGCCAGTTCGAGGAGCTCGCGGCCGACTTCCTCGAAGCCGCCGCCGCCGACCGCCACCACGGCTTCTCCAACGTCAAGGACACCCTGGAGGAGATCCACAAGGGCGTGAGCAAGGCGTATCCCTGCGGCGCCGGCCTCGGGCTCATGGGGGTGGCGACCGACGGCGACGTGGCGCTCTGTCATCGCTTCGCCGGATCCGACGAGCACAAGATCGGGTCGGTGTCGGAGGGCGTGGACACCGACGTGCAGTACGATTTCCTGAAGAAGCACCACATCAACAGCAAGACCGACTGCCACACCTGCTGGGCCCGCCCCATCTGCGCCGGCGGATGCTACCACGAGGCCCACACCCGGTATGGCACCACGGGAACCCCGAACCTGCACTTCTGCGAGTGGGTGCGGAGTTGGACGGACACCTGTCTTCGAGTTTATGGAGCCATCTCGGAGCGCAACCCGGCATTCCTGGCGCGTTTCGACGCCTGAGCCGGATCCACCGGGACCGAGTCAACGAGGAGAGAGACCCTTGGCACTGAAACCGATCAACCGCAAAGCGGACCGGATGGTGACCTACCTGTCGAACCAGGGCGCCGTGCCTCCGGCCGAGCAGATGGCCGGGCCCGTGGATCCCGCAGCGGCGAATGCCGGCGCTGACGAAGACGCGGAGGACGTCGTCGCGCTCGGGGGGCGGCTCCCCGAGATCCCGGAGATCCCGCACATCCCGCTGGGGTGCTCGCTGGTCTTCGCCCCGGGCTGGGAGGTCGACGAGGCGGGCGGCACCGCAGGGCTCTGCCAGCCGGTGGAACGCGACCTCTTCGACTGCCACCTCGCGTGCTTCTGGCCCGCGCACGTTCCGGACCAGCTGAACCACAGCCCGGACTGGACCGGCAAGTGCGCGGCGGCGCAGAACGACTGGCGCAAGCTGGAGATGATCTTCCCGTAGGCCGGACGCGACGGCCTCGCGCACTCCAACACGCGGACCCCCACAAACCATCGGAACCTGACAAAATGGCAGTCACACCTGACAAAATGGCAGATATGTCTGACAAAATGGCAGGTTTTGGCCCCCTGACGCGGCGCTGGCTCCCGGCTGTGGCCCTGGCCGCGCTCCTGCCCGCCTCCACGGCCGCCCAGGAAGCCCGGTCGGGCGGCAACGGCACCATCTACATGGGAGCGTACAACAACTCCGTCTACGTGATCGACGAGGCGACGATGGAGGTGACGCGGCGCATCACCACCACCACCGGCATCCCGAACCGGTTCGATCTCGCGCCGGACAACGAAACCCTGTACGTCCGTGACGCCGCGATGGAGCACATCGAGGTGGTCGACCTCGTGGAGGGCCGCTCCGTCGACTCGTTCACGCTGAGCGAGGGCAACACCAGGGTGCGCATCCGCACGATGGCGGCGGACCCCGGCGGGGAGTACATGCTGCTGGCCGTGCGCAGCTACACCAAGCTGCTCGACCGCTTCGAGATCAGCGACTTCGACCTGGTGCGCGTCGACCTCGACTCGCACGAGATCACCGACACCATCCCCCTGCCTCACGGCGAGCAGCGGCAGGGCGTCAACCTCATGTTTTCTCCGGACGGCGAGCTCCTCTACTTCTTCGGCCGGGACATCATCGCCGTGGAGACGGAGAACTTCACCGAAGTGGACCGGTGGGAGCTGTCGCGCCCCCTGGAAGAGGGGCTCGGGCGCATCAACCTGAGTTTTCAGCGCAGTCCCTTCGATGAAGAGGGCATCTTCACCGACCTCTTCCGGATGACGGATCCCGTGCAGGGCCGGCGCATGATGGGCATCGCGCGGGTGGACCTGGCGGGGCAGGACGTCGACTTCTACACGCTCGGGCCCAGCGAGCCGGTCAGCTTCCAGCTGGCGCCGGATGGACGCACGGGGTACGGCCTTCGCTCGGAGATCGGGTTCTACGAGTTCTGGACCTTCGACCTGGAAGGCCGCCGGGTGGAGAGCCGGGTGGAGTTCCCCGGACGGCCCCGCATGGCGCTCCAGCCGAGCTCCAACGGCGAGCTGCTCTACATCTACAACGCCGGCAACACCATCGACGTCTACGACGCCGAGACGCACGACCTGCTGCGCACCGTGTGGCTGGACGCCGACATGACGCGCTTCATCCTGGTGCCGGGGGCTGCGACCGGGGAGGACTCGGGCGCGGCGGGGAACGGCTCCGGCGGTTAGGAAGCCTCTGTCGGCAGCTCGCAAGCGTCTGTCCGCACCCCTCAGGCCCGGGTCAGCACCCCGAAGGCCCCGGTCCGCACGCTTCATCGATCGCGAGATCCGCTGGGCTCTCGGCTTCGTGCGCCCGTATGCGAAGTGGCTGGCGCTGGTGTTCGCCCTGAGCCTGGCCGGCACCGCCCTCTCGCTCTTCATCCCCTACCTCACCAAGGACCTGGTGGACACGGCCCTCCTGGGGCAGGATTCCGCCGCCCTCACCCGCATCGTGGCGCTGTTCGCGGGCATCACGGTGGTCTCATTCGGGCTGAACGTGGTCGCGGGGCTCCGCTACACGCGCACGTCGGCGGACATCCTCTTCGACATGCGCCTCGCCCTCTACCGGCACCTGCAGCGGCTCTCGCCCCGCTTCTACGCGCGCACCCCGATCGGCGACATCATGTCGCGCATCAACAACGACATCGGCGAGATCCAGCGGGTCGTCTCCGAGAGCCTGCTCGCGTGGCTCGGGAACATCGCGTATCTGCTGGGGACGGTGGGGATCCTGCTCTGGCTGGACGCGCGGCTCTTCGTGGTGAGCCTGATCATGCTGCCGCCGTGCCTGTGGGCCCTGGTGCGCTACCGCCGCCGCCTCGAGAGCATCACCACGGAGCTGCGCGAGCGGAGCGCCGAGATCGGCAGCTTCCTGATCGAGACCGTTCTCGGCCTCAAGCTCACCGTGGCGTCGAACGCGCAGCGGCGGGAGCAGAGGCGGTTCCGCGAGAAGAACGACGGCTTCATCCGCACGCTGATGTCGATGCGGCTGCTGACCTACCTCGCGGGGGGGCTGCCCGGGCTGATCCTGGCCGGCGGGGTCGCGATCATCTTCCTGTACGGCGGTCAGAGGGTGATCTCCGAGGCGATCACGATGGGGACGTTCATCGCCTTCATGGCCTACCAGATGCGGCTGCTCGGGCCCATACAGGGGCTGATGGGGCTCTATGCGAGCCTGGCGACGGCGCGGGTGTCGCTCGGGCGCGTGCATGTGATTCTGGACACGCCGGTGAGCGTGCGGGAGCCGGAGCGGCCGAAGAGCGCGGAGGGGCTGGGCGGGGAGCTGCGGCTGGAGGGGGTGAGCTTCTCGTTCGGGCGCGGGGATCCGGTGCTCGACGGGGTGGACCTGGTCGTGGGGGAGGGGGAGGTGGTGGCGGTCGTGGGCGCGAGCGGGAGCGGCAAGTCCACCATCGTGGACCTGCTGTCGCGGCAACTCGACCCGGACCGCGGCCGGATCCTGCTGGGCGGCCGCGACCTGCGGGCACTCCGGCTGCGGGACGTGCGCGCGCGGGTGGTGCCGGTCGAGCAGGCGCCGTTCCTGTTCAACACCACCATCGCGGAGAACATCCGCTACGGCCGGCCGGGGGCGTCGGGCGGGGAGGTGGAGGCGGCGGTGCGCGCGGTGGGGCTGGACGCCTTCCTCGCGACCCTGCCGGACGGCCTTGACACCCAGGTCGGCGAGCAAGGAAGGGAGCTGTCGGTCGGGCAGCGCCAGCGGGTCGCGGTCGCGCGCGCCTTCCTGGCCGACCCGGCGGTGCTGGTGCTCGACGAACCCACCTCGTCGCTCGACCCCGCTTCCGAACGGGAGCTGATGGCGGGCTACCAGGCGGTGATGCGGGGCCGCACCACGGTGCTGGTGTCACACCGGCTGGCGTTGGCACAGCGGGCGGACCGGGTGGTGGTGCTGGAGCGGGGCCGCATCGTGGAGGAGGGGACGGCCGCGGGGCTGCTGGAAGGACGGGGGGCGTTCGCCCGGTTGTTCGGGGGGCCAGCCACCGACGGGTGACGCCGTGCGGACGACTCGGTGATGGCGGCGGGCGCGGCTCGCACGGCGTACACGAAAGTCGCCGTTCGCGGTCATTCAGCTGAATGTCGCCGTTCGAGGACATTGCCAATAAGTCGGCGAACGGATACACTGGTTGGCGACCAACCGCAACCAGAGAAACCCGATGTACGTCCGCACACCCGTCGATCTCGGCTTGATGATCCGCGAATCCAGGCGCACCCGCCGCATGACCCAGCACCAGCTCGCGCGCGCCGCGGGCGTTGGCCGCCAATGGATTGTCGCCATTGAGGCAGGAAAGCCGCGTGCCGAGCTGGGCAAGGTGCTCCAGACCCTCGCGGCGCTCGACCTGTCACTGTCGATCCGGGGCGAGGGCATCCCCGATGTCTCGGCCGGCGATGCCCCGATCGAGGCCGGTGACATCGACGCGGTGGTGGAAGCGCACCGTCGAGCGCAGCCGTGACCGAGCGGCTCGTCGCGGTGGCGAGCCAGCGCGTCATGGGGCACGTCACGCGCCAGGCCGGGGGCCGGCTCGCCTTCGCATACGACACCGGCTGGCGGCTTGCGGAGAACGCATATCCGTTGTCCCTGTCGATGCCCCTCGCGGCTGCGGAACACGGTCAACGCCCACCACGCACATCCTGAAGCCGCCGATCCCCGGCTTCCCGGGCCACTGCGAGAACGAACACCTGTGTCTTGCTCTGGCCCGCGCGCTCGGATTGCCCGCGGCCCGGTCGCGGGTGGCCCGGTTCGGGGACGAGACCGCGATCGTCGTGGAGAGGTACGACCGCATCACTGCCCCTGCTCGCTTGGCTCGGGTGCACCAGGAGGACCTGTGCCAGACGCTGGGGATCCCGCCGACCAGGAAATACGAGAGCGACGGGGGCCCCGGGTGCGGACAGCTTGTCGATGCGATTCGGACGCATTCCGGCCGACCCGGCCGCGATGCCCGTACCTTCGCGCGGGCCATTGCACTGAACTGGATCATCGGCGGTACCGATGCGCACGCCAAGAACTTCTCCATGCTGATCGGGCCGAGCAGGCACGCGTCTCTGGCTCCCCTCTACGATGTGGCGAGTCTGCTTCCCTATCCTGGCCACTATGCGCCAAGGCTCAAGATGGCGACGAAGATCGGCGGCGAGGCCCGGCTCGGCTACATTCGGGCGAGGCACTGGGAGCGGTTCGCCAAAGAGGCGGGGCTGGCACGAGGTGAAGTGCTGGACATGTGCAGATCGCTGGCTGCGGAGATCCCGGACCGCTTCCGCAGTGTCGTCGCGGCCGCCCGCTCCCAGGGCCTGGATCACCCGGTCGTTCCCGCATTGGAGGACGCGGTCCTCGCCCGCGCCGGGACGTGCCTGGCCAGCCTCGATGCCTGAAGTCAGTAGTCGCTCGAGGGAGGGGGCTGGCGGGCAGCGAACACTTCCACTCGAACCGGAAGCCGAGGCGCTCCGGCCAGGCGGGCATCCGTGGTCAGCAGCGGTGCATCGAGAACTTCCGCAAGTGTGACGTACGCCGCGTCGTACGATGTCAGGTTGTATCGCCAGGACCAGATTCTCGGCAGTATCGGTCCATGCGGATGCCGGCGCATGTCGAGACCGCTCAGATTGTCGATGGCGTGGGCGACCCGGTCGGGCGGGACGATGTCTGCCAGCTCATACCGCCGGAGCGTGTTGAGAACCTCGATGTCCACGAGCTCGGGACTGTGCAGCGAGAGCTGCGGATCGGAGATTCGCTTGAGAATCTCCATCCCCGACCGGGTTCCGAGCACCAGCTCGATGACCGCGGAGGCGTCCAGGACGGCGATCACGTCGAGCTAACGCCTTTCCCGCTCCTCCCGCAGGATTTCGCTCGGAGGGGGATCGAGGTCAATAGGTGGCAGCTGGGCGATTCTCGCGAACAACTCTTCGCGCGTCGGCTTCTCCAGTAGCCGTTCGATCTCTCGTAGCACGTAGTCGGACATGGACAGGCCGAGATGTGCGGCGCGAGCCTTGAGCCGACGGTGGAGGCTATCGGGTACGTTTCGAACCTGAAGCATCTTGTACATGTGAACAGCATGGTTTCATGTGCATCACATGTCAAGGTGTCTCCCTGTCAGCTGCGCGTGGTCGCGGGCGCTTCAAGGCTATATCATCGACCTCATGTCACGAATGGAAGAATGGGAACACCGCGAGCTGCGGCTGGACGATGCCGTCCTGGCGGAGCACAGGGGCGAGGGCACCCGCATCGCGGTGGTGGACAGCGGGGTTCACGCGGCGCATCCGCATGTGGGTGGGGTCGCGGGCGGGGTGGCGATCGGGCGGGACGGGACGGAAACCGACGACTACCTCGACCGGCTCGGCCACGGAACGGCCGTCACCGCCGCCATCAGGGAGAAGGCGCCCGGAGCCGAGTTGTTCGCCGTGAAGGTGTTCGGCGACCGGCTGGCCACAAGCTGCGGCGCCTTGGTGCGGGCCATCGAATGGGCGGCCCGGCACCGGGCGCGACTCATCAACCTCAGCCTGGGGACGACGAATCCGGCGCATGAAGCCAGGCTCGCTGAGGCAGTGGCGCGCGCTGCGGATGCCGGATCGTTCGTCGTCTCGGCACGCTCCGCCGGTGGCCGAACGGGAGAGGAGGGAACGCCGGAGCGAGATGGCCTGCGCTGGCTTCCGGGGTCAATACCGGGCGCCATCGGCGTGCTGCTGGACTGGAGCTGTCCCCGCCATTCCGTGCGGGTGGGAACCGACCACCGGGGAGCCCCGGCTTTCCTCGCCTCGGGTTTCCCGCGGCCGATCCCCGTGGTTTCTCCCGCCCGCAACCTGGGCGGCATCAGCTTCGCGGTGGCCAACGTGACGGGCGTGCTTGCCCGGCTGCTGGAAGCGGAGCCGGAGGCGGCTAGCGCGGGTCAGGTCTTCGAGTTGGCGCGCCGTCACGCCGTCCTGCGGCCCGCCACCCAGTAGAACACCAGCCCGGCGGCGATCAGTCCCAGGCCGATGAGGCCCTGCGCCGGGCGGTCGATCAGGATGTAGACCAGCGTCCACGAAGTCAGCGCCAGGTAGACGACGGGCGTGACCGGATATCCCCAGGCCCGGTACGGGCGCTCGAGTGCCGGTTCGCGCCTCCTCAACACAAAGATCCCCGCTACAGCCAGCAGGCTGTTCAGCCCCAGCGTGAAGCCGGAGAACACGAGGATCGCCTCGAAGGACGCGCTGAAAATGAAGAGGAGGGACAGCGCGGCCTGGGTGAGGATCGCGACTCTGGGGATGCCGGACGGGGTCCTCTTCTCCAGGAAGCGAAAGGCCGGATAGTCCTCGCCGATGACGTGCAGGACCCGTGGGCCCGCCATCACCATTGCGCTCACGGTGGAGACCAGCAGCACGGCCAGGGTCACGCCCATGATGTCGGCTCCGAGGGGCCCGAAGATGTGCATCGCGGCGATGTGGCCCACTTCGAGCCGTCCCTCCAGCTCGGACATCGGCGCCGCGCGCAGGAACGTGTAGTTGAGGGCCAGATAGAGGACCATGACCAGCAGGGTGCCGCCGGCGAGCACGCGCGGCAGCGTACGCCCGGGGTTGTCCAGTTCGCCGGTCAGGTAGGTGGCCGCGTTCCAGCCCGTATACGCGTAGGAGACGTAGATGAGCGACACGGCGAAGGCGCCGCCGAAGATGAGCTGCCCGTCCCCCGCGGCGGGGAGCAGCGCGACGGGCTCGGGCGCGTCGAGGAGGGCCAGCGCGGCGGCGCAGAAGGCGGCGATCAGGATGACCTTGGCGGTGGTGAAGCCTCGCTGGAAGAGGGACGAGGCGCCGTAGGTGGCCGAGTGCACCCACGCCGCCCCGGCGACCAGGCCGGCGGCCAGCCAGGTGGGCGACAGGGCGGGGAAGACCGAGGCCAGGTAGGTGCCGAAGGTGATCGCGGCCAGCGCAGTGGGGGCGGCGAACCCGACCGTGGCCGAAATCCACCCCGACACGAAGCCCGCCGCAGGGTGGTAGATGCGTCCCAGAAAGGTGTACTCGCCGCCCGACCGCCGCAGCGCCGCGCCCAGCTCCGCGTAGGTGATGGCGCCGCAGAAGGCCGCCACCCCCCCGACCACCCAGAGCAGCATGAGCGGGAAGGTGGACTGGATGGTCTCCAGCTGGAATCCCAGGCTGGTGAACACGCCCGTGCCGATCATGTTGGCCACCACCACCGCGGCCGCCGCGTGGAAGCCGTACCCGCGCGCAGGCGTGGTCCTGCTCACTGCGACCTCCGGGTGGCTGGTGTCCCCGCCCGGGGCGGCAGGCGCGCGCCCCGCGCGTTCTGGCCGGATTCCGTCAGCTTTGCTGATTTGGGTTGCATACCGGATCCTGGGCGTGGATTCCCTCTCGATCCGACCCCGCAAGATACGATCCCGCAAGTCCATATCAAACCCGATTGCGTCCCCCGTTCGAGCGCAGCATCTTGATCCCCAATGCCTGCGGTGGAGCAGGATCTGCGGGATGGGCACGGCGAGCAGATCGGCTGCGCCGAGGACAGCACGGAGGAACCCATGAAACAACATCATTCATTCCCGAAGACACTCGCCGCCGGTCTCGCGATGGCCTGCCTCGTAGGCGCCCGGTACGCCTGCTAGGCGGATGCGCCGGGGCAGGCGGATGCGGAGGAGCCAATGGATTCCGAACAGGCGCAGGAGACGGAGGGGCGGCGAAGTTCACTGGAGCTACGAGGGCGACACCGGCCCCGACCGCTGGGGCGGGCTGGACCCGTCCTTCGCGGTCTGCGACAGCGGCGTGCAGCAGTCCCCGATCGACCTGACGGGCGCGATTCCGGCGGGCGGCGGCGAGCTCGAGATCCAGTGGCAGCCCACGGACGGGGAGGTGGTCGACAATGGGCACACCGTCCAGGTCAACATGGCCGAAGGGAATACGATCACCCTGGAGGGCCGGCAGTTCTCCATGCTGCAGTTCCATTTCCATCTGCCGAGCGAGCACACGGTCGACGGAGGGGCCTACCCGATGGAGGTGCACTTTGTGCATCAGGCCGAGGAGGGAGACCTCGCGGTGATCGGGGTCTTCATGGACGCCGGCGAAGCCCACGCAGCCACACAGGCCATATGGGATGCCATACCGGGTGTCGATGAGGCGCCTGCGCCCCTCGCCGGTATCGATCCGAACGCCTTCCTGCCCGGAGGGCGCGGCTACTTCCGCTACGCCGGCTCCCTCACCACGCCGCCCTGCTCCGAGGTGGTCAGCTGGGTCGTGATGACCGAGTACATCGCGGTCTCGCAGGCGCAGGTCGACGCCTTCGCGGCCCTCTATCCGATGAACGCGCGCCCGGTCCAGCCGCTTCACCGGCGGTTCATTCTGCTGAGGTAGCAGCGGGTGAGTCGAGGGACGCGCTAGAGTGCCGCACGGCGGGCCCCGCCAGATCCCCGTGGTCGGCGTCATGGGGTCCGGCGCCACGCCACACGCCTACCTCGCCGAGCCTCTGGGGCGCGCACTGGCCCGGATGGGCGTGCACCTGCTGACCGGGGGCGGAGGCGGCGTCATGGAGTCCGTCTCGCGGGCGTTCGCCGAAGTGCATGAGCGCGAGGGACTGGTCATCGGGATCCTCCCGGCCGGGGATGCACGCCCCGACCGAGCCGATGCGGACCCGCAAACGCCCCCCGGCTACCCCAACCGCTGGGTGGAACTCGCCGTCCGCACCCATCTGGACGCCCGTGGCGACGACGGTTCCGGCGTCCGTTCCCGCAACCACATCAACATCCTGTCGTCGGATGTCGTCATCGCGTTACCGGGATCCTCGGGTACGGCCTCCGAAGTCGAGTTGGCGATCCGCTACGGGCGCCCGCTCATCCTTCTTGGGGACACCGCCCGGACGGAGCGCCCGTCGGTCTCCGTACCGGCTACCGAGAGCGTGGACGAAGCCATCGGATTCGTGCGCCGAACCCTGCAGACGTCCCTGGATGTGGCGTAGATGATGCGGCCGCGCCCTGCCGAAGCGCGAGGAGGCCATCGGGCTGTTAGCTTCCTGCGCACGCTTCCACCATCCAAGGAGCAAGAATGCGCAATCCACTTCGCGGTGTGCTCACCCTGCTGGCGCTGGCCTGCGCCGCATGCGCGGCCGATGAGGCCGGAATGATCACCACCGATAGCGGTCTTCAGTACGAGGTGCTGCGAGAGGGTGACGGCCCGACGCCGACGATTGATGACCAGGTCGTCGTCCACTACCGCGGCACCCTCACCGACGGGTCCCAGTTCGATGCCTCCTATGACCGGGGCGAGCCCAACACCTTCCCGGTGAACGGCCTCATCGAGGGATTCAGCGAGACGCTCCAACTGATGTCGGTCGGCAGCCACGTCCGTGTCACGATCCCGCCGGAGTTGGCGTACGGCGAGGCTGGCGCAGGCGCGGTGATCGGCCCCAACGCGACCCTCATCTTCGAGATCGAGCTGCTGGAGATCGTCGGGAGATAGCGGTGTAGCCTGCCCTTCTCTCGCGCACCAGCTTCGGGTTCGCGAACGCCTTCGGCCCGAGAGATTGCGAGGCTCCGGCTGCCCTCGACCCTACAGGTTTCCGGTCACCAGCCGGACCACGAACGCGATCATGAGTATGATCGTGGGTATGACCAACGTAACTCCGACCGCGAGCGTCAGCCCCGCCCGGAACAGCGCCGGTCCGACAGGGCGCAGGCTGCGTCCCCAGATCTTGTGGAGCAGCGACTCGACCATCCATCCGAGCGTGTAGCAGACGTTCGCCATGATCAGGAAAGGCAGACCCGGCGCCCCCAGCGCCATCAGCACTTCGAAGGGAGGGTTGAGGGTGAGCAGCGCCACAGCGGCCGTGCCGATGCCGCATCCTGCGACCACGGCATTGTAGGCAAGCCGCCGCTTCTCCCACCACTTGATGATCCTGCCGACCTTGCGCTCGGCCGGGGCGGGGTAGAGGAAGCGGACGAGGGCCGAATCTCCGGCGGGAATCTCCTCTGTCGAGTGCTGCTCGAGGCTCATGGAATCCGGGAACGTCATCGACTCCTCACTGGATTGCCCTGGAGTTGCCCCGGGTTGCCACCCGCCTCAGAAGCGCGAGGTCACCGTGACGCGGAAGCTTCGCGTCGCCCCCGGATTGCGTTCCTGCACGTCTACGTATTCCGCCTGCAGAAGGTTCTCCACCTTCGCGCGCACGTCCATGTCCATGACTTCGAGCGCGAGCCGCAGATCCAGCAGCGTGATGGGCCCGCGGTCGTCCAGGGGATAGGCGAGGACGGTCTCCGCCTCGCTCCGGTGGCGCACGTCCAGCGCCACCAGATCGGTCCAGCCGGACAGGGTCGTCGTCAGGTTGTGGCGTGACCGGTAGGAGAGCGGCCGGCCGGTGTCGAGATCCCGCGAGTCGATGAACAGATAGTTCGCCTGCAGGTTGAGCTTCTGGGGCACGACCCTGACGCGCATGCCGGCGTCGAGCCCGCGCACCCGGGCCTCGGCCACGTTGCGGAACTGGAAGGTTAGCGTCTGGTTCGGGGCGCCCGTGACCTCGATCAGGCCGGAATACTCGCTCCAGAAGAGGCCCGCGTCGAACCAGAGCCGTTCGTTCGGGGCGACGGTGGCGCCCACTTCCCCGGCCCACGCCGATTCTCCCCTCAACTCGAGATTGGGCACGACGCGGAAGCCGAAGGTGGTGGTCCGGGTGAACTGCTCGGAGACGCTGGGCGACCGGTACCCGCGGCTCAGAGATGTCCTCAGGCTCATGACCGGGGTGGCCTCGAAGACGAGCCCGACCTTGGGATTGAGCGCCAGGTCGCCCTCGACTACGGATGCCTTGTGCGAGTCCAGCCGGACGCCCGCGGAACCGCGCAGCCGATCCGAGAAATCGATTTCATCCTGAACGAACAGCGCGAGATCGGTGACAGCCGGCGTCGGGCTGAGGAAGTTGGACGCCACGTCCGTACGAGAGGCCTCGCCTCCCACCGTGACCGCGTGCCGCCCGCCGGAGTAGAACGAGGCCTGCAGGTCGGTGCCGTAGCGCGTGGAACGGTGAAAGTCCTCGTTGTCGTGGAAGTGGTTCTGGTTGCGAACGTGTTGCACCTGGGGCCGCAGCTGCAGCTTGAGCGTTGAGGTCACGACCGGAGTGGCCGTCATCCCGAAGACGAGATCGGAGTTGCGCTTCCAGTCGCCCAGATCCGCCGGATCCACCTCGAGACGGCGCTCGGGAGAGAGCCAGGTGAAGAACTCCTCCAGGTCCTCGCGCTTCCCGCTGACGAACACCTCCAGCGGCTTTGACGACTCGGCCCCGAAGACGGCCTTGGCCCGCCACTGCCAGCGCTCCTGGCCGCCGTTCTGGCGAAAACCGTCGGATCCCTCGCGTCCGGCGAACACCGTGACGCCCGCGCCCCCGATCTGCCGCGAATGCTGGATCTGGAGGCCTCGCATGCTCAGGCGTTCGTCGGTGAAGTTCAGGCTGCCCGGTGTGTCGAACACGCCGTAGTAGCCGCGCACGGCGGTGCGCGGGGGCCCCAGGGGCGGACGGGTGATTACGTTGACGACGCCGGCCATGGCGTTCGTGCCCCACAGGGTGGAATTGGGGCCCTTGACGATCTCGACGCGGTCGACGTCCAGGAGCGGCAGGATGTTGTAGTCGATCCCCGACTCCACTCCGGTGAGCGCCCGGTGGCCGTCCAGCAGCATGAGCACCCGGCTGCCGACGCCGCGGGCGATGCCGCTGGAGCCGCGGATGTCCATCTGGCCGGCGTTGAAGGTGACGCCCTGGGCGAACGGGAGGGCTTCCCTGAGGTTGGTGACGTCGCGGCGCTGCAGCTCTTCCGCGCTCAGGATCGCGACGCTTACGGGGGCGTCGCCGAGACGCGCCGTGGTCCGGCTTGCGGTGACGGTCAGCCCCGGCACGTCGAAGAGGAGCGGTTCGAGCGAAATGCGGAGCGGCTCGGACCCGGTGCGGGCGGGATTGGCCGTGACCTCCGCGCTGCCGTAGCCGTCGGCGATGACCACCAGCATGTAGGCTGCACCCTCCGGCACGGACACCTCGAAGCTGCCGTCCTCGCCCGTGAGGACGCGCAACGGAGTCGACTGCACAAGCACCTCCGCGCCCATGACGGGGGTGCCTTCCTCGTCGTCCACCACGACGCCCCGGATCGTGGGCCCGGCCTGGGCGGTCAGCGACGCGGCGGCGAGAAGCATGAAGGGCGCGATGAGCGCGGTCGCGGCCAGACGCCGTAGTGGGCGGATGCGCGCCGCGCGGCAGCCGACCGGACCGGGGCGCCTGTTCCGCCCTCCCGACCTGTCGGCCTCCGCCGAGCGGACTGCGCCCGCCACCGTCAGTTCTTTCGCCAGACGGTGGTGGCGACGTTGAGCGCGGGCTCGGTGACTTCAACGGTCAGGATGGCGCCCTGAAGCGTGTAGGTCCCGAGGCCCTGTAGCACGGGTCCGTGCTGTTCCCAGGTCCCGTCGAGTCGATTGACGTAGGTGCCCTGATCGTTAAAAGGGGTGGTCCCGCCCAGTCCGTCCGGGAGGATCAGGCTGAACATCGTCGTGCCGGAGGCCTCGGGACCCGTGACCGCTGTCTGTTGCGCCGTGAAGGTGCCCGTCACCAGCGGCGGCGTGAGGGTCTGCCCACCGGTAATGATGGCGGACAGCGACTCCAGCGTGTACGAGCCCGTGAGGTCGGGCGGCCGTTCAGGCTCGGGCTCAACGGGATCCTCGCCCCCGCAGGCCACGAACCCAAGAAGGAGCAGGAGAAGAGGAAAGAGTTGAGCTGGCTTGGAGCGGAGCATGGCCTTCTCGCTGTTGACGGGACCGGCACCAACGATGGGAGGGGCCGTGTAGGCGCGTGCTCGCGGCGCCTACAACGCACCCGGAAAACCGACGCAACATCTGCTCAACTTACCCTCGGGCGAGGCTTCTCACCAGAAGAAGGTGTGTGAGCGTGAGAAGGTGTGCGAGCCTGAAGAAGGCGTGCGAGCGCGGAGAAAAGCGTGCGTGCGGACGCCTGTTGGGAGACTGCCGTTGCGACAACCTGTCTCGACTCTACATTGCCCGCAGCATCCTTGGGCTCACAATCCTCCGCTTCCGCCAAACAGGACCAGCCAGGTGACGACCCCAGTAGACCCCCACGTCGAGTTCGAAGACATCGCCAAGAGCTACGACGGACGGGTGATGGCGGTGCAGGGATTGAACCTCAGCGCGCGCCGAGGCGAGTTCCTGAGCCTGCTCGGGCCCTCCGGCTCGGGGAAGACGACCTGTCTGATGATGCTCGCGGGGTTCGAGACGCCGACTGCCGGGGCCATCCGCATCGACGGCCGTTCGGTGCACGCCCTGCCGCCGCGCAAGCGGGGCATCGGCATGGTGTTTCAGGACTACGCGCTCTTCCCGCATATGACCGTCGAGGACAACCTGGCCTTTCCTCTGGACGTGCGCGGCATCGAGCGCGACCGGCGGCGGGAGCTGGTCGACAGGGCGCTCCGGCTGGTCCGGCTGGAGGGCTTCCAGAAGCGCCGGCCGTCGCAGCTCTCGGGTGGACAGCAGCAGCGGGTGGCCATCGCGCGCGCGCTGGTGTTCGAGCCGGAGCTCGTGCTCATGGACGAGCCGCTGGGCGCCCTCGACCGCCACCTGCGCGAGGAGCTGCAGTACGAGATCCGGCGCATTCACCGGACGCTCGGCGTGACCATCGTGTATGTGACGCACGACCAGCAGGAAGCCATGGTCATGTCCGACCGGATCGCCGTGTTGCGCGACGGCATGGTCGAGCAGGTGGCCGAGCCGGAAGCCCTGTACGAGGAACCGGATCGCTCCTTCGTCGCGCGCTTCATCGGCGAGAACAACCGCCTGCACGGACGCGTCGCCGCGATTGAGCGGGACCTGTGCGAGGTAAAGGTCGGAGGCCGGGTGGTGACCGGGCTGCGTGTGGTGGAGTGCGAACCGGGGGACGCGGTGACCCTTTCGATCCGCCCTGAGCGGGTGGAGATCCATCCCGAGGAGGGGCTGTACACGAACGAATTCAGCGCCCTTGTCGAGCACATCACTTTCGTGGGGGACCACCTGCGCATTCGCATGGAGACATGCGGGCGCCCGGACTTCGTGGCCAAGATCCCCAACGTGCTGGGGCAGGGAGCCGTGCTGGAGGGCGACCGGATCCGGGTGGGCTGGACGCCGACCGACTGCCGGGTGCTGGACTACGGGGGCGAGGAGGGCGCGGCGTGAACGAGCGCTTCAGCGCTTGGCTGGCGCGCCCAACGGGAGGCCCCATGACCCGCCGACTCTCAGCGCTGGTGCTCGCGGTCCTGGTCGCTGCCTGTGGCGGCGACGCTGGCGATTCCCTGACCGTGGGCGCGTGGGGCGGGGCCTACACGCGCGCCTGCAAGCTCGCCTACTACGAGCCGTTCACGGCCGAGACCGGCATCGTCATCCGGGATGCCCAGTACAACGGTGGCCTGGCCGAGGTTCGGGCCCAGGTCGATGTGGGACGGATCCACTGGGACGTGGTGCCGATGGAGATCGCCGATGCGGTGCGCGGCTGCGACGAGGGGCTGCTCGAGCCGCTGGATCCGGCGATTTGGGCTCCAGGTGCGGACGGCACCCCGCCGGAGGAGGACTTCTTCCCCGGCACCCTGACCGAGTGCGGCGTCGGCACCGAGTTCTACGCGACCGCCATCGTGTACAACAGGGAGAACATTCCCGGCCCCAGGCCTTCGACCATCCAGGACTTCTTCGACCTGGAGACCTTTCCGGGCCGCCGCGGCATGCGCCGCAAACCCATGGGCAACATGGAGTTCGCGCTCATGGCCGATGGCGTGCCGCCGGCGGAGGTGTACCAGGTGCTGGACACCCCCGAGGGGATCGAGCGCGCGTTCCGCAAACTGGACACGATCAAGGACGAGATCGTGTGGTGGGAAGCGGGCGCCCAGCCGCCCCAGCTCCTCGCCGACGGCGAGGTGACGATGACCACGGCGTATAACGGCCGCGTCTTCAACGCCCAGGTGCTGGAGAACCAGCCCTTCGAGATCATCTGGGACGGGCAGCTGCTGGATTTCGGCCAGCTGGTGATCGTGGCCGGGACGCCGAACCTGGAGGAAGCGCTCGAGTTCCTGGCCTTCGCGACAACGCCCCGGTCCATGGCCCGGGTCAGCGCCAACATCTCCTACAGCCCGACGCGCTACTCCGGACTGCCGCTGGTGGGAACCCACGCCGAGGCGGGAATCGACATGCTGCCGCACATGCCCACGTATCCGGAGAACCTGGAACGGGCCCTGCGCAACGACTGGGAGTGGTGGGTGAACCACACGGACGAGATGAACGAGCGCTTCAGCTCGTGGCTGGCGCGATGAGGGGAGGCCCGGTGGCGGGAGGCGGGAGACGGTGAGCTCCGAAGCGATCCGGCGGGGACGCGACTGGCGGCCGCGCCTGCGGGCGGTGGGGCTGGCTCTGCCGCTTGTGGCCTTCATCGGCGTGACCTTCGTGGCGCCTCTCGCGACCATGTTCAGCCGCAGCGTCTACGACGCCGTCGTGGCGGACGCGCTGCCGGAAACGCTGGCGCTGCTGGAGGAATGGCACGGGGAGAGCGTGCCCGGCGAGGATGTGTTCGCCGCAGCCGCGGGCGAACTGGCGCGGGCCCAGGAGGAGCGGGTGATCGGCCGGGTGGCCGGCCGGATCAACCGGGTGCAGGGGGGGATGCGCAGCGTCGTCGCGGTGACGGGGCGCCGACTTCCCGTGACCCCCGACGGCTCCTGGCGCCAGACCCTCGTCGGGATCGACCCGGCGTGGGGCGAGGTCAGCACCTGGCACGCGGTGCGCACCGCCGGGGAGCGCTACACCAGCCGTCACTACCTGGCCGCGGTCGATCTGCGGCGGCTCCCCGACGGATCGGTCGCGCGCCAGGACGAAGACCGCCGCATTTACCTGCGTCTGTTCGCGCGCACCTTCATGGTCAGCCTGACCATCACGGGGCTGTGCCTCCTGTTCGGCTACCCGCTCGCGCATTTCATCGCCCATGCGCCGCCGCGCCGGGCCGGCCTGCTCCTGGCGCTGGTGCTGGTCCCGTTCTGGACCTCGCTGCTGGTGCGCACGACGTCGTGGATTGTGCTGCTGCAGGGCCAGGGCGTCATCAACGACATTCTGGCCGCGCTCGGGCTGGTGTCCGACGATGGCCGCCTCGCGCTCATCTACAACATGACCGGCACCTTCGTCGCGATGACGCACGTCCTGCTGCCGTTCATGGTGTTGCCGCTGTACTCGGTCATGCGCGGGATTCCCCGCTCGCACATGGACGCGGCCGCGTCGCTCGGGGCCGGCCCGGCGCAGGGGTTCCTGCGCGTCTACTGGCCCCAGACTCTCCCCGGGGTGGGGGCGGGAAGCCTGCTCGTGTTCATCCTGGCCATCGGGTACTACATCACCCCGGCGCTGGTGGGGGGGAGCACCGGCCAGCTCATCTCCAACATGGTCGCGTACCACATGCAGACCTCCCTCAACTGGGGGCTGGCGTCCGCGCTGGGCGCGATCATCCTGGCGTGCGTGATCGGTCTCTACCTGCTCTACGAGCGGGTGGCCGGAACCGATGGCGTGAGGGTCGCCTGACATGCGGGCGCTCAGCCGGGCGGAGCGGGCGGGAAGAACGATGCACGTCGCGTTTTGCGCGGCGGTGCTGTTTTTCCTGATGGCTCCCATTCTCGTGATCGTGCCGCTCAGCTTCAACGCAGAGCCCTACTTTACCTTCACCGAAGGCATGCTGAGGCTGGACCCGGAAGCCTGGTCGCTGCGCTGGTACCGGGAGATCGCGACCAGCGACGTATGGCGGGGCGCGCTGGTCAACAGCCTGGTGATCGGCACCGCCGCCACTGCGCTGGCCACCTTCCTGGGTACGCTGGCCGCGCTCGGGCTCTCCAGCCCGCACATCCCCGCGCGCCGCCTGCTGATGGGCTTTCTGGTTTCCCCGCTGGTGACCCCGGTGATCATCTCGGCCGCGGGGATGTTCTTCTTCTACTCCCGGATGGGGCTGGGCCAGACCCACCTCGGGCTCATCCTGGCCCACGCGGCGCTGGGGACCCCGTTCGTGGTGATCACGGTGACCGCCACCCTGACCGCCTACAACACCACGCTGAACCGCGCCGCCGCGTCGCTGGGGGCCGGGCCGCTGCGCACCTTCGCGCGCATACAGCTGCCTCTCATCGCGCCGGGGGTGCTGTCGGGGGCGCTATTCGCTTTCGCCACGTCGTTCGACGAGGTGGTGGTCGTGCTCTTCCTGGGCGGGGTGGAGCAGAACACCATCCCGCGGCAGATGTGGGCGGGCATCCGCGAAGAGATCAGCCCCGCCATCCTGGCCGTGGCGACCTTCCTGATCGTGTTCGCGGCGGCGCTGCTGCTGACGGTGGGGTGGCTGCGGAGGAGGGCGGCGGCGACGGCCTGACCGGGACTCCGGGTTAAGCGCGGACACCCGGAGGCTTCCGGTACCGCGTCACAAGTCACCCGTCCTGATCGTTCGTTAGCTGAAGAGCGGCGAGGCAGCCAAGGCACCCGGTCTGCGATCCGCAGCCAGTTGGGCGCTCGGGGCCGGTCAAGTCCGAGACCGCCCATGAGCCGTCCGGGCTACGGGGTCCTGACGAGCAGGAGGTGAGGCCATGCAGAAGTTGGCAACCCTGACAGTCATCGCGCTCCTGGGCGCGATCCCCCTCTCGGGACAGACCCTGGACTTGCGAGTCGGCACTACTCGACACGAGAAGACAGGGTTCGCCGCTGGCCTCTTCACGGATCGGCCGGTCGGACCACAAGCCATGCGGCTCGGGGCCTACTGGATGCAGGTCACCCATACGTCCTGGAGCAAAGGATTCATCGAACTCCCGTGCTGCTGCTCATCGGATTGCCATGGTTGGCGTTGCGCCGAACGTCCATCTGTCTACTGGCCATTCCCTGGATACTGTACCGCCATGCTGGATGCGGATTGCTGATGTCCATTGCAACGGTAGCACGACGCCGGTTGGGTTGAGTGCAATCCTTGGAGGAGGTTTCAGGGTTCCGTTGCGGCAGAACTTGTCGCTTGGGGTCGATGTCTTCGTGACCAACATCTTCAGCGGCGAGAACGACGACGACTTGCCAGCCCTGCTGATGATGGCAGGGGTCGGAAGACCCTTGCGGGAGCCGTAACGCCCCACCGCGCGAGACGGCGACTTCGCGCAAGCCCCATGGCTTTGGAGGGCCACTGGACAGGTTGCTCGTCATCCTGCTCGGGGCGCTCGGCATGGTGTCAACCCCTGCCGTGAGCCGGGTAGCACTTGATACCGGATCGCACCACGCGCGCTGGTGGCCAGACGTACCCTATGACGCGAGGACGACAGGTGCATCGGTAACCACGTCCGTGGGCTTGGAGCTGGGCGTCTTCGCCGCGCAGAGAGGCTAACAGGGACGCTGAGTGCTTTTTTCCGCCTGACGACGACGATCCCTTCGGGGGCCAAGGCGGGCAAGGCGGCGGGGCGACCGAGCCATGTCTGGAGGACGCCGCTCTACGGCGCTTCCACAGGCATGTGGACTACCGCGACGTGAAGCTGCTCTGGAGAACGACGTTCTTCGAAACCGGTTGGAGCGCCATGCACTTCGCGACCGGAGGGCTCATCGGCTCCGCGCGCAGCTGTCACGAAGAAGCACGCGACGAATGGCCCGTCGACGCGTGTGTCGTGGTTGAGGACGACTTCATCGGTGCCTGGGTTGTGGGCGCTGGCGCCGATGTGCGCCTGTCGGATCATCTCGACATCACGCTGGGGTTGCAGTTCGGATCCGAGTTCGGTTTCACGAAGACGCCGCCCGATTTCACTTATCCCGATCTGGTCGGGTACGGGAGCATGACATCCCTGCTCGCCGGTGTCGCTTACCGAAGGTAGGGATGATCGTGCCCCTGCCATTTTAGCAGACTCAACAGCCGAAAGACGATGAAATCTGCCATTTTGGCAGACTGCTGGGCCATCGACGGTCAGCGCGATGACCCGCCCAGGTCGCTCCGTTTCATTTCGATGTAGAGGACGGATGCCGCGCCTGACCAGCTCCGATGTCCTGCCCGAAGAGCAGCACGTGGCCCTCGGGGTCGACCACTTCGAACTCGCGCAGGCCGTAGAAGCGGTCGACGCATTCGGTCGCAGGCCAGCCGGCTGTCACCACCGACTCCCGCAGTTGGTCCACGTCCTCCACGTAGAAGTAGTACGCCGACTGAGGGTGGCGTCCTTCGATCCGGGGAGCCCGCGGGATGTAGGTGGGGCTCGCCAGCATGACCATCGCCTTGCCGTTGCGAAGGGAGGCGAAACCGGTGGCGCCGACATCGTCCATCCGGTCGACCACCTTGAACCCGAGCACATCGCAGTAGAAGCGCGCTGACGCGCGAACATCGGCGCATATCAGCATGGGGACGAGGTCGACGAAGGGGGAGAGGGCCATTGGGTGAAATGAGGCTACACCGGGGCGCGTAACCGGGCGGCGTCTTCAGGAGAGATGCGGAGGCTCCGCCTGGATGCCTAGCGTCAGCCTCGCGATGCGAACGCGCTCAGACAGGCAGAAGCCACGTCCGTCCCGGGCCCGTTTGTGACCCGGGGACGGACGTGGAGTTCGGGAACCGGCCTACGGCTCCGGCGTCGCGGCGTCGACCATCGCCGCCAGCTCTTCGTAGGCGGTCGGATCCACCTGGGCGAACTGGGGGATCACCCCGGCGATGGTTCCGTCCGGACCCACCACGATGACCGAGCGGCTGTCGACCATGTTGTTGTCGCGCTTGCCGCCGCCGAAGGCCTCGTAGGTGGCGCCTTCGGTGCCGGCATCGCTGAGGAACAGGAAGGGGAAGTCCTCGTCCTTGAGCCAGGAACCCAGCTCTTCCGGGCTATCGTTGGAGATGCCCACGACGACGACGTTCCGACCTTCGTTGAACAGGCTTGCGTACTGATCACGGTACGCTGTCATCTGAACTGTTCAGCCACGTGTTCGAACGCGGAAGAAGAAGGCGAGGACGACGGTTTCTCCCCGGTAGTCGCTGAGTCGAACCGGGTCCTGCAGCACGCCGAAGCGGGTGGCCCCGGGCAGCTCGAAGTCGGGAGCCATCTCCCCCACTTCGAGGAGCTGGGCATCCGCCTCCGCGGGGGCCCCGAGCCCGAGTACCCCGGCGAGCAGGAATAGGGCGGCGAACCTGCGCATGTCTGATCCTCCCTGGAGTCGGTGAGCGGTTCGAAAGTGCCGCGAGATTCGCGCTCGCGACCACAGTGGACAAAGTGCGCTGTCGGTGCCCGTCGCGACAGGGGTCGACGACCGTCAGGGAAGTCGTGTGGCGCCCATCAGCCAGCGGTCGATCTCGCGCGCGGCTTCACGCCCCTCGCGGATGGCCCACACCACCAGCGATTGTCCGCGCCGGCAGTCCCCGGCGGCGAACACGCCCTCCACGTTCGTGGCATAGGAACCGAATTCCGCGGCGTAGTTCGTATGGTCGTCGTATGCGATGCCGAGCGGATCCGCAGCCGCGTGCTCGGGGCCGAGAAACCCCATCGACAGGAGCACCAGATGCGCGCTCCATTCCCGCTGGCTCCCCGGAATCTTGCGCAGGCGGCCTCCATGGAAGGTGACGTCGAGGGTGCGTACCCCGGCGACCTTGCCGTCCGGCCCGGCGAAGAAGCTCTCTGCCGAAATCGCGTAGACACGCGGATCGTGTCCGAGATGGGCGACCGACTCCTCGTGCCCGTATTCCACCCGGAAGATGAGCGGCCATTCGGGCCAGGGATTGTCGGGGGCGCGTTCCTGCGGGGGCCGCGGCAGGAGTTCGAAGTTGATCAGGCGGCGGCACGACTGGCGCAGGGAAGTGCCGATGCAGTCGGTGCCGGTGTCGCCCCCACCGATGACGACGACATCAAGTCCGGTCGCGGGGATTTGGGGCGTGTGATCGCCCAGCCCGGCCTGGATGCTGTCGGTGAGGTATTCCATGGCGAAGTGGATGCCGGGCAGTTCGCGCCCGCCCACCGGAAGGTCACGCGCCTCCGTGGCCCCCGTCGCCAGGAGCAGGGCGTCGAAATCCGCGCGCAGCTCGCGCACGTCCAGCGACCCGTCGCTTCCGTCCGCGACCGCCGCGTTGGTCACGAACTCGACGCCCTCCTCGCGCAGCAGCGAAACCCGGCGCTCCACGATGCGCTTGTCGAGCTTCATGTTGGGAATGCCGTACATGAGCAGGCCGCCGATGCGGTCGTCGCGCTCGTAGACCGTCACCAGGTGCCCCGCGGAGTTGAGCTGTGCGGCCGCCGCCAGCCCCGCCGGGCCCGAACCCACCACCGCCACGCTCTTGCCGGTACGCACGGAGGGCGGCTCGGCCCCCACCCATCCCTCGTCGAAGCCGCGGTCGGCGATCGCCATCTCGATGTTCTTGATGGTGACGGGCGGATCGGCGATGCCGAGGACGCACGACCCCTCGCAGGGAGCCGGACATACCCGGCCGGTGAACTCGGGGAAGTTGTTGGTCTTGTGCAGACGATCGAGCGCCTCGCGCCAGCGTCCCTGGTAGACGAGGTCGTTCCATTCCGGGATCAGGTTGTAGACCGGACAGCCATCGTCCGACTGGCAGAACGGCACGCCGCAGTCCATGCAGCGCGCGCCCTGGGTGCGCAGCCGGTCATCGGCGTGCGGTGTGTAGATTTCGTCGAAATCCAGAATGCGGGTGGCCGGATCGCGGTAGGGGGCCGCTTCGCGCGCGAATTCCTTGAAGCCGGTGACCTTGCCCATGACGCTCGAGGTCAGCCGTCGCCCGCGACGGGCAGCGCGTGGGGACGGCCGGCGGCGGCGCGCTGCTCCAGCGCCCGCTTGTAGTCGATCGGCACCACCTTGACGAACTCCGGATGGCGGCGGTCCCAGTCGCCCAGAATGGCCGTCGCTACGGCGGAGCCCGTGTACTCCCGGTGCCGTTCGATAAGGCGGCGGAGTGCCTCCCGTTCGTCCGCGTCGGAGAGGCGCTCGAGCACCACCAGATCCATGTTGCAGCGGCGTTCCAGAGCGTCCTCGGGGTCCCACACATACGCGATTCCCCCCGACATGCCGGCCGCGAAGTTGATCCCGGTCTCGCCCAGCACCACCACGCGCCCGCCGGTCATGTACTCGCAGCCGTGGTCGCCGATGCCCTCCACCACGGCCGTGGCGCCGCTGTTGCGCACACAGAAGCGCTCGGCTGCCATGCCCCGGAAGAAGCCCTCGCCGCTGATGGCGCCGTAGAGCACCACGTTGCCGACGAGGATGTTCTCTTCGGCCTTGAACCGGGACGCCCGGGGCGGACGGATGATGATTCGACCACCCGAGAGCCCCTTGCCGACGTAGTCGTTGGCATCGCCCTCGACTTCCAGCGTTACCCCGCGCGCCAGCCAGGCGCCAAAGCTCTGCCCCGCGCTCCCGCGGAAGCGGAAGCGGATGGAGTCGTCGGGAAGCATCCGCGGCCCCACGCGGCGGATGATGTGGTTGGACAGCATTCCGCCCACCACCCGGTTTGCGTTGGAGATGGCCATGTCGTGGCGTACCGGCCTGCCTTCCTCGACGGCCGGCCGGGCCAGGCGGATGAGGGTGTGATCGAGCGCGCCTTCCAGCCCGTGATCCTGTTCGTGCCGGCAGTACACCCCCAGACAGTCGGGCGGCTCCAGCGCCGGCATCAGGAGCGCGTCCACGTTCACGCTCCTCGCCTTCCAGTGGCCGGGCCTCGGCGCGGCCTGCAGCACGTCCACACGGCCGATCATCTCGTTCACGGTGCGGAAGCCGAGGCGGGCCATGATCTCACGCAGCTCGCCCGCGACCATGAACAGGTAGTTGATGATGTATTCCGGCTTCCCGGAGAACTTCTTGCGCAGTTCCGGGTCCTGAGTCGCCACGCCCACCGGACAGGTGTTCAGGTGGCACTTGCGCATCATGACGCAGCCGAGCGTGATCAGCGGGGCGGTCGAGAAGCCGAACTCCTCCGCGCCCAGCAGCGCGGCGACGGCCACGTCCCGGCCCGTCTTCAGCTGCCCGTCGGTCTGCACGGTCACCCGCGAGCGCAGGTTGTTCATCACCAGCGTCTGGTGGACCTCGGCGATCCCCAGCTCCCACGGCAGCCCCGCGTGCTTGATGGAGGTGAGAGGCGAGGCGCCCGTGCCCCCGCTGTCGCCCGAGATGACCAGGTGGTCGGCGCGCGCCTTGACCACCCCCGCGGCCACCGTGCCCACCCCGATCTCGGCGCACAGCTTCACGCTGATACGCGCCTGCGGGTTGGCGTTCTTCAGGTCGTGGATGAGCTGGGCGATGTCCTCGATTGAGTAGATGTCGTGGTGCGGCGGCGGGCTGATCAGGCCCACGCCCGGGGTGGAATGCCGGATCGACGCGATGTAGTCGTCCACCTTGCGCCCCGGAAGCTCACCGCCCTCCCCGGGCTTGGCTCCCTGGACGATCTTGATCTGGAGTTCGTCGGCTGCGGTCAGGTACTCGATGGTCACCCCGAAGCGCCCGCTGGCCACCTGCTTGATCGCGGACCGGCGCAGGCCCCCGTCCGGGTCCGGGATATTGCGCGCCGCGTCCTCGCCCCCTTCGCCCGAATT
This sequence comes from Longimicrobiales bacterium, assembly GCA_965208255.1. Lineage (GTDB taxonomy): Bacteria > Gemmatimonadota > Gemmatimonadetes > Longimicrobiales > Gaopeijiaceae > BD2-11. The sequence continues at coordinate 2,597,225 of OZ242324.1, read as the reverse complement.
GGACTTGGCGCCAATGCGGTTCATCGCCAGGGCGAGCGACTCGTGGGCTTCCCGCGAGATGGAGCCGAAGCTCATCGCCCCGGTGGCGAAGCGCTTCACGATTTCGGCCTCGGGCTCGACCTGGTCCAGATCCACGGGCGGACCGGTGGGACGGAATCGGAGGAGGCCGCGCAGCGTCGCCTTGCGCGTGTTTTCTTCGTTGGCGTGACGGGAGAAGCGCCAGTAGGCTTCCCGGGAGTTGGTGCGCGCGGCGACCCGGAGGCCGCGCACCGAGACGGGATCCCACATGTGGCGCGCGCCGCCCTTGCGCCAGTGGAAGTCGCCGGGATTGGGCAGCGCCCGTCCATTGCTCCGCGCATGGTCCGCGAAGCCTAGCTCATGGCGGCGCTCGATTTCCTCCGCCAGCACCCCGAAGCCGATCCCGCCCACGCGGCTCTCGGTATCGGTGAAGCAGCGGTTGACCACCTCCGGTCCCAGCCCGACCGCCTCGAAGATCTGCGCTCCCTTGTAGGACTGCAGAGTCGAGATCCCCATCTTGGCCATCACCTTGAGGATGCCCTTGCCCACGCCCTTGCGGTACGCGGCCACCACGTCGTCGTCGGAACCGATGTGGTCGTAGTCGTCCATCCGCCCCGTCCGCCGCGCGCGCCACAGCGACTCGTAGGCGAGATAGGGGTTGATGGCGTCCGCCCCGTAGCCCAGCAGCAGGCAGTGATGGTGCACTTCGCGCGCCTCGCCGGTCTCGATGATCAGAGCGATGCGCGTGCGCTGGTGGGTGCGCACCAGGTGGTGATGGACGCAGCCGACGGCGAGCAGCGAGCTGAGGGCGAGGCGATCCGGCCCGATTCCGCGATCCGAGAGCACGAGCAGACGATATCCTTCCTCGACTGCCCGGTCAGCCTCCTTCTCGAGACGGGAGAGGGCGGCGAGCAGACCCCGCTTCCCCGAGCCCCGCGCGAAGGTGGCGTCGAGGGTCCGGCATCTCCAGCCGTGGTCTCTCAGGTGGGCGAGGGCGGCGAACTGCGGGTTGGACAGGATCGGGTGGGGCAGCCGCAACCGGTGCGCGTGCTCCTCCGTGACCTCCAGGAGGTTCCCCTCGGGCCCGATGTAGCACTCGAGCGACATGACCACTTCCTCGCGAATCGAATCGATGGCCGGGTTGGTCACCTGCGCGAAGCGCTGCTTGAAGTAGTCGTAGAGCATGCGCGGCCGGTCCGAGAGCGCCGCCAGCTCCGCGTCGTTGCCCATGGAGCCGAGCGGGTCGCGCCGGTCGCGCACCAGGCTGAGGAGCATGAACTGCAGGGTCTCGGCCGTGTAGCCGAAGGCCTGCATGCGCTGGAGCGCCGTCGCTTCGTCGTAGCCGTGCGGGTCCTCGGCCTCGCCGAGTTCCAGGCGCTGTCGCGCCAGCCACTTCCCGTAGGGCCGCTGTCTCGCCCACTCCGACTTGAGCTCGTGGTCCGGCACCAGGCGCCCGGCGTCGAAGTCGATCAGGAAGAGCCGCCCCGGGTGCAGCCGGCCCTTTTTCACCACGCGCTCCGGCGCGACCGGCAGCACGCCCACCTCGGAGGCCATGACGCAGCGGTCTTCGTCGGTCACGTAGTAGCGGCTCGGGCGCAGCCCGTTGCGGTCCAGCACGGCCCCGATGCAGTGGCCGTCGGCGAAGGGAATGAGAGCCGGACCGTCCCAGGGCTCCATCAGGCAGGAGTGAAACTCGTAGAAGGCGCGCTTGTCTGCCGGCATGTCGGGCCGCTGCTGCCACGCCTCCGGGATCATCGTCATGATCGACTCCGGCAGGCTGCGTCCGGTCATGAGCAGGAACTCGAGCACGTTGTCGAAGTTCCCCGAGTCCGAGCAGTTGGGCTCGATGATCGGAAAGAGCTTCTCCAGTTCGTCCCCGAACAGCTCCGAGCGCAGCACGCCTTCGCGCGCGTTCATCCAGTTGCAGTTGCCCAGCAGGGTGTTGATCTCGCCGTTGTGGCACATGGCGCGGTTGGGCTGGGCGCGGTCCCACGACGGGAAGGTGTTCGTGGAGAAGCGCGAGTGCACCATCGCCATGTGGGACTCGTAGTCTTCGGCGCGCAGATCGTCGAAAAATTCGAAGAGCTGATGGGGCGTCAGCATCCCCTTGTAGATGACGGTGTTCGACGAGAGCGAGCAGAAGTAGGGAAGCTCCCGGCCCGAGAGGCGGGGGTCGCCGCGCAGGCGGTGGCTGGCGTATTTGCGGATGATGTAGAGCTGGCGCTCGAAGGCGCAGTCGGCGAAGCCGTCGCCGGCTCCGACGAAGAGCTGCTCGAGGTGCGGCATCGACCCGAGCGCGGTCGGGGTCAGCCCCGCGCGTTCCGCGCTGTAAGGGAGCCTGCGCCATCCCAGGAGCCGCTGTCCCTGTTCGGCGATGATGGCCTCGGTGCGCTCCTTGCAGATCTGCCGTTCGCGGCGATCGTTCGGGAGGAAGGCGATGCCGACGCCGTATTGGCCGGCGGGGGGAAGGGAGATGCCCAGCTGGTCCCGGGCCACGCGGTCGAGGAGCCGGTGCGGCAGCCCGGTGAGGAGGCCGGCGCCGTCGCCCGTGCCGGGTTCACAGCCGATCCCGCCGCGGTGTCCCATGCGGCAGTTGATGCGGTTGGCATCGTCGAGGATGGCCCGGCTCGCGCGCCCCTTGATGTCGCACACGAAACCGACGCCGCAGCTGTCGTGCTCGTAGCGGGGGTTGTACAGGCCACGCGCCGGAGGCGGCCGATAGCGGGGCGTGCGCGGTTCGTTCATGGCGCGTCGGCGACCCTCCCGGCTTTCTGACCACAAAATGTCCCGCCATTCCGACGCGCAGTTCGGCTGTCACGGGGAATGGGCGGGACGGACTTGGAAAATTGGGGCGGCGCGCGATGGTCCGCAAGCGCACTCGCTAATGCGCCCGATTCAGATTGTACCGCATGATGCGGCCGTGTGGGCTTTCCCGGTCGCGCTCGACCTCGAACACCTCTCCCCCGACCGGTTCCGGCACCGCCGCTTCGAGCCGTGCCACGTCGGACGTAGTGAGGCGCACGCGGCGGCCGTCGACCACTAGGCCCCGGCGGCTAAGTCCGACGATCGCGGCTCCGACGCCGGGTTGACCCAGCACGTAGGCCACCGCCGCGTCCGCCATGGTGGCGCCGTGCCGGGCAGCCATCTCCGCGAGCGTCGCGCGCGCCCGGTCGAGGACCTGGCGGCCGCCCGCCTCTTCGACGATCAGGCGGTACTTGGTCAGCGACCGGGAATCCAGCGCTACGCCGCCGGAATCGGACAGGAGCCCGCCCGCGAGGGCGCCGTAGCAGAGAAGGGTAACGCCCCGTTCCAAGCAGAGGTCCGCGAGACCCGTCAGGGGACGACGGTCCAGAAGGGAGAGCTGGACCTGACTGGACACCACCGGGATGCCCGCGTCCAGAAGGGCGCGGAGGGAAACCGTGTCGAAGTTGGTGACGCCCACATGGCGAATGATCCCCTCCTCGCGAAGCTCCGCGAGCCACTCGGCGGCGCGCAGCCATTTCGGTTGCGACAGGTCCCACCAGGCGAACTGGACCAGGTCCAGCGCCCTCACCCCGAGGCGGTCGCGTGACCGGAACACGACGCGGCGGACGTAGTCCCGGTCGATGCCGGACAGGGCGCCGAGATTGGGCACGAACTTGGTATGCACGACGACGTCATCGGCGCTGTCCGGCCGCTCGGCCAGCCAGTCCCCGATGAGGCGCTCCACCCCGGTGTAGATGTCGGCGCAGTCCAGGACGAGAGGGCCCGCAGTCGCGGCGGCGGCGTCCAGAGCCGCGAACGCGCGCTCCCTGCTCCAACCGTCGCCGTGGCCGTCCGAGAGCTGCCAGCAGCCCCGGATCACCCCGGAGGGAGGCAGCCGGAGGGGTGGCCGCGCGGGAGTCACCGCGGATCCAGCGGTACGCGGGTAACCTCGCTGTGGCGGAAAGTCGATGTTCCGGTACGGCTGATGCGGAATCGGGCGCCGCAGTGGGGGTCGGGGCAGGCGATTTCGGTGTCCGTGGTCATCCAGTCGTGGGGGTGGGTGTCGCGCTGCTTCGCGGGGAGAAGAGGAAGGAGGGCGGCGAGCGGGTAGAGAGGAAACGTCTGGCCGGCCGGAAAGGACAGGTTCTCGCCGCTGAGCTCGAAGTAGTCGCCTGCCTGGTGGTTGCACACCATGTTGCCCTCCCCGGCGACCACCTCGACCCTCAGATCGTACAGTTCGAAGACATCGTCGACGCTCATGCGCGCACCCTTCTTTCGCTCGGGGAGGGACACCGGAAACTGGACCGTCCGGGGCCGATCCTCGATGATACCGCGAGCCCCTTCACCCAGGAAACCCGCCTGCCAACGTGAACCGCGCACCCGATCCGCCGCCATCCTCGCGCCCGACCGCCGGGTCGACGGCACCCCTTCGCTTCCACCTGGGTCTCCCGGGCGCCGCGGCTCCCATCCTGGTCTTTGCCGCCGGCGCGGCCTGGCTGGGCTTCTCGGGCGCCCCCGACGAGCGCGGCCTCTGGCCCATCCTGCTGGGGGCGCTGGGGGTCGGACTGCTGCTGGCCAGGAGCGCCTCCGACTACAGCGCGGCCGCGCTCAGGGGGATGTCGCGGCCGATCGTGATGCTCATGGTCGCCGCATGGCTGCTGGCGGGCGTCTTCTCGGTGGTGCTCCGCGAGTCCGGGTTCGTGCATTCCCTGGTGTGGGCCGGAAGCGAACTCGGCGTGAGAGGGGGAGGCTTCGTCCTCCTGTCGTTCCTGATCGCGGTCCTGTTCTCCACGGCGACGGGGACGAGCCTGGGCACGATCCTGATCTGCGCTCCGCTCCTCTATCCCGCGGCAGGCGTCCTCGAGGCCGGACCGGCCGCCCTCATCGGAGCCATCCTGGCCGGGGCGACCTTCGGCGACAACGTCTCGCCGGTGTCCGACACCACGATCGCCTCGGCGAGCAGCCAGGACGCGCCCATGGGTAGCGTCGTGCGCAGCCGGCTCCGCTACGCGCTGCCCGCCGGGGTGGTCGCGGCCCTTGTCCTCACCCTGCTCGGAGGTGCGGAAGCGCCGGCCGCGCCGGCGGGCGGGCAGGACGCGGTGCTCGCAGGCGATCCGGCCGCGCTCCCCATGCTGCTGGCGCCGCTTGCCGCGTTCGGCATGCTGTGGCGGGGACGCGGCCTCGTCGAGAGCCTCTTCGCGGGTGTGGCCGCGGCCGTGGTCCTGGCCCTGGCGCTCGGGCTCGTCGCGCCGGCCGACCTCGTCTACATCGACCGGGAGGCCTTCCAGGCCCGCGGCTTGATCCTCGACGGGATGGAGGGAGCGGTCGGGATCGTGGTCTTCACCATCCTCCTGATGGGCATCGTGGGGGCGGCGCAGGAGGCGGGAATCCTGGACCGCCTGGCGCGCGGTGCCCGGCGGAAGGCCGAAAGCGCGCGCGCGGCGGAGCTCCGGATCTTCGGCGTGACCAGCGTAGCGGTGCTGCTGACGACGCATTCGGTCATGGCGATTCTCGCCGTCGGCGACCTGGTCAGGGACGCGGGCAGGCGCGCCGGCATCGGGCGCCTCAGGCGCGCCAACCTGCTCGACATGACCGTCTGCACCTACCCGTTCCTGCTCCCCTTCTTCATTCCGACCATCCTGGCGGCTTCCGCCACGGCTTCGGGCGAGCCGTTCGGGGTCCCCCGGGTGTCGGCCCTCGAGGCCGGGCTCGCCAACGCCTATTCGTGGGCGCTCCTGGGCGCGATCCTGCTGGCGATCTGGACAGGGTTCGGGAGGTCCGAAGCTGACAGGGAAACGCTGCGCGCGTAGCTTGGGACCTGTTGGCCGGGATGGCGGAGTGCCGGTGGTGTAAATCGCGGTAAGAAATCGTCTAAAGTCAATCAGGACTGCACGACCTGCGTTTCTTGCCTTGGGTGTTGACGGACGCCGCCGTACCGGATTAGCGAGCATAACGCACGAGATGGCGGGAGTCCCAGCTTCTCCGTGGCGTTTGAAGCCGTCGGCGGTGACGCCGCGTCTCCGCCGTTCATCGTCTGTACCATCACCGCGACCACTGCCCCGTTCTGTATATGGACTGCCTGCTCGCAACTTGCCGCACGCGCCTACGCGCCCAGCCGCCTTTGTGTCTTTGACAGGCTCGAAGGCTCCGGCCAGTTCTTCGACAACCCGCATCCGAGAGACCCTCGCGGCGAAATCGAGTCCAGATACGGCCTCGCGCATTGCTGCATCCAAGCCGATTCCTCTCCAGGCATCCCACCATCAGCACGCAGTAACACCCCACGCGGAATGCCCGGCTAGTCCCGCTTCTCCGCGTGGAGCCCGCAGCACGTCCCGCGAACTCGTGAATGCCGTTTCGCTCCAGTAGTTGGTCCAACCCGTGAATCTGGCTGGGCCGCCGCGAACAAACCCTGCCGCCCCTTGCCGATACAACTGTCGGCTTCCAGTCTAATCGGTGCTACAGGGCTGATGGCCAACCTTATCCATAGACTCCTCGCCATGGTAACCCACCCTCGATTCGTCCTGCTCTTGGTCGCCGCGTTGTGGGCCTGCGGGGACGGAGGCACCGAACCCACCGCCCCGCCACCCGATCCACCCCGGCCGACCACCGTGACAGTCAGTCCCGCCACCGCCGAACTCCCGGCCGTGGGCGCGACGGTCCAGCTTTCGACACAGGTGCTCGACCAGCACGGACAGGCGATGGCGGGCGCGAGCGTGACGTGGTCGAGCGGTGACGCCACGGTGGCGACCGTAGGCGCCTCGGGACTAGTGACGGCAGTGGCCAAAGGCACGGTGACGGTCACGGCGACGGTCGGCGATGCGAGCGGGGCCTCCGGGATAACGGTGGTCGAGAGCCCCGATCGGGCGACTCTCGTGGCGTTCTACGATGCCACCGACGGGACCAACTGGGGTAACCTCGAGAACTGGGGGACCGACGCGCCGCTCGGGGAATGGTACGGAGTAGATGTGGACGCTTCCGGGCGGGTCGTGAGCATCGATCTCGCCGGCGGATCCGGAACGCCGCATGGGCTCTCGGGGCCGATCCCGCCTGAGTTCGGCAGCCTCGTTAGCCTGCGCTATCTGGATCTCGCCGACAACGAACTCACCGGCCAAATCCCACCGGAACTCGCCAATCTCGCCAACCTAACAGACCTGAGACTCTTCTCAAACGACCTTACGGGTCCGATCCCGACCGAACTGAGCAGCCTTGCCAACCTGGAAGAGCTGCAACTCTCCTCCAACAACCTCGCGGGTCCGATCCCTCCCGAGCTCGGCAACCTTACGAGATTGAGGGAACTGGGTCTCTCCTCCAACAACCTCGCGGGTCCGATCCCGGTCGAGCTCGGCAACCTCACGAGCTTGACGGTGCTGGGTCTCTTCTTCAACAACCTTACGGGTCCGATCCCGCCTGAACTCGGCAGCCTCACCAACCTGACGCGCCTGCAGCTCAGTCGCAACAACCTCTCGGGGCCCATTCCGCCTGAACTCGGCAGCCTCACGAGGCTGAGGTGGCTGAATCTCTCCGGCAACATGCTCACCGGTGGGATCCCGCTGGAGTTTGGGAGCCTCACCAATTTGGAGGGACTGGTTCTCTCTTCCAACGCCCTGACAGGTCCGATTCCACCCGAACTTGGAAGCCTCGCCAGCTTGGAGCGGCTGTGGCTCTTCGACAACTTCCTAACGGGTCCGCTTCCACCCGAACTTGGAAGCCTCGCCAGCTTGGACCGGCTGTGGCTCTCCGACAACGCCCTAACGGGTGGGATCCCGCCCGAGCTCGGCAATCTGGTGCGCCTCATCGAACTGCGGCTCGATGGGAACAACCTCTCGGGGCCCATTCCGCCTGAACTCGGCAGCCTCACGGGGTTGGGGTGGCTGAGTCTCTCCGGCAACATTCTCACGGGTGGGGTCCCGCCGGAGCTTGGGAGCCTCACCAAGTTGGAGGAACTGCGTCTCTCTTCCAACTTCCTAACAGGTCCGATCCCACCCGAACTTGGAAGCCTCGCCAGCTTGGACTGGCTGTGGCTCTCCGACAACGTCCTTACGGGTGCGATTCCGTCTGAACTCGGCGACCTCGCCAACCTGACAAGGCTGGATCTCTCCGAAAACAACCTTACGGGTGCGATCCCGTCTGAACTTGGCGACCTCGCCAACCTGACATGGCTGCTTCTCTCCGAAAACAACCTTACGGGTGCGATCCCATCCAGCTTTCTGCAGCTGCAGAAACTCTCTTGGCTCCAACTGGGGGGGTCAAATGCGCTTTGCATCCCCGGGACACGCGAGTTTGCCGCTTGGTTACAGGGCATCCCAAACAACGACGCCGACCGGCTGAGGGTCTGCAATAGTACCGGTGCGCGTAGCAGTATCGGGGTTAACCGGGCTCCCAGCGGATGGGTCGTCTTCGACAGTTTGGGGTGGGGCCCGGAATAGGGTCCAAGACCTCGATTGCCCCTAAGAAGGAACAGATGAGTCGTTATCGAACCATGGTCCGACTGCTTGCTGTGCTGCCAGCAGTGGCCTTCGGGGGGGGATGCGGCGACGGCGACGGCTCAACCGCGCCGCCACCACCAAAGTCCGCCCTCCCGACGACGATCACGGTCACCCCAGCCACAGGCGGGCTGACCGCGTTGGACGCGACCGTCGCGCTGGCGGCGGAGGTGCGTGACCAGAACGGCAGCGCTATGGCCGGGGTGACTGTCGCTTGGACGAGTAGCGCCGTCGGGGTGGCGGCGGTGGACACGTCTGGCTTGGTGACAGCCGCAGGCCAGGGCGTGGCCACGATTATCGCGACTGCGGGGTCGGCCTCAGGTTCCGCAGCGGTGACGGTGACGCAGGCGGTGTCCGCAGTGGTGGTCGGGCCGCCGAGAGCGATCATCACCGCTGTTGGCGACACGCTTCGGCTGGAAGCTCTGGCGTTCGACGCCAACGGATACTCGGTAGCGAGTGCGGAGTTTGCTTGGGCATCCAGTGACGCCGGGATAGCGACGGTGGACACGTCGGGCCTGGTGACGGCGGTCACCGAAGGGACGGCGACGATCACGGCGAGCGCGGGAGAGGCATCGGGGCTTGCGGAGATCACGATCGCGGAGATTTCCGGCACGGGCACCGATCGAGATATTCTGGTGGCTCTGTATAAAGCGACGGATGGGCCGAACTGGAAGAACACCGAAAACTGGCTGACCGACGTGCCGCTCGGGGACTGGCACGGGGTGGATACCGACGGCCAGGGTCAGGTTACGCAACTGGAACTCGACTTCAACGAGCTTACGGGGTCGATCCCGCACGAACTCGGCAACCTCACGAGCCTGACGGAATTGAGTCTCCGATTCAACGGCCTCACGGGGCCAATCCCTTCCGAGTTCGGCAACCTCACGAGTCTGACGAAACTGAATCTCTCGCAGTTGACGAGTAACGGCCTCACGGGGCCCATCCCGACTGAGCTCGGCAACCTCACGAGCTTGACGGAACTTGCGCTCAGCGGGAATGCCCTTACGGGACCCATCCCGACTGAGCTCGGCAACCTCACGAGCCTGACGGGGCTGGAGCTCGATCGGAACGCCCTCACGGGCTCGGTCCCGACTGAACTTGGCAGCCTTGCGCGCTTGACCAAGTTGCAGCTCGAAGGGAACGGCCTCACGGGCCCGCTTCCGCCCGAACTTGGCAACCTCGCACGCTTGCGGGAACTGTGGCTCGAAGGGAACGATTTCACGGGGTCGATACCTTCTGAATTCGGCAATCTCGCGCGCCTGACGGAGCTGCGGCTCGCAGGGAACAATCTCACGGGCTCGGTCCCGTCCGAACTCGGCAACCTTGCGCGTCTGACGGAACTGCGGCTCGCAGGGAACAGTCTCACGGGGTCGATCCCCCCCGAACTCGGTAACCTCGCGCGGCTGACGAAGCTGCCGCTCGAAGGGAACGCCCTCACGGGGCCGGTTCCTTTGGAACTCGGCAACCTCGCGCGCCTGACCTCGCTGAATCTCTCCGGGAACTCCGGCATGGCGGGCATCCTTCCAACGGAACTAACTGGGCTTGGTCGGCTCGAAACGCTATTGACCGCCGGAACGGATCTCTGCGCACCCTCCGATTCCAGCTTCCGGGCTTGGCTTGGAGCCATCCAGCGGGTGCGGGTTGCTACCTGTGCGAGCGACAGCACGTCCTTCGCATACCTCACCCAGGCGGTGCAGTCGCGGGAGTACCCCGTGCCGCTGGTCGCCGGAGAAGAGGCGCTGCTCCGAGTCTTCGTCATCGCCGCGAGCTCCACGACGGCAGGCATCCCTCCCGTTCGAGCTCGATTCTATGTGGACAGCACTGAGGTCCATGTGGCGGATATTCCGGCGCGTACGGCGGCCATTCCGACCGAGGTTGACGAAGGGGATCTGTCACGCTCGTCCAACGCCGAGATCCCTGGCGAAGCCGTGCGGCCGGGCCTCGAAATGGTAGTCGAGATCGACCCGGAGGGAACGCTGGATCCCGGCCTCGGAGTGGCGAAGCGGATCCCGGAGACGGGCCGTATCGCGGTCGATGTGCGGGAGATGCCCGCGCTCCACTTGACGGTGGTTCCCTTCCTGTGGAGCGCCAACCCCCATTGGGCGGTCGTTGAAATAGCCAGGGCGATGGAGGCGGACCCGGAAGGCCACGAGCTGCTGTGGCAGACCCGTACACTGCTGCCGATCGGAGACATTGAAGTGACGGCCCACCCGCCCGTGCTGACTTCGAGTTCGCAACACGACTTCTACGCGCTGTTTGATCAGACCAAAGCGATTCAGGCCATCGAGAGCGGGACCGGCCACTACATGGGCACGATGTCGAACCCGGGGAGGGTAGGGGTCGCAGGATCGGCGGAACACCCCGGACGGGTGTTCATTTCGAGACTGAACCCGACGACCCTGGTTCACGAACTCGGCCACACCATGAGTCTGTATCATGCGCCGGCGTGTCGGGCAGGGGGCCCGGACCCTGCGTTTCCCAATTTGGACGGGTCAATTGGCGCCTGGGGGTACGACTTCCGCTATGGAGGTGCGTTGGCTTCGCCGGGAAGGCCGGACCTGATGTCCTACTGCCAACGATCGTGGATCAGCGACTATCACTTCACCAACGCGCTCCGTTTTCGACTCTTCGACGAGGGTCCGGACCAAGGGGCGAGCCTGACCGCACAAAGGGATGAGTCCCTCCTGCTGTGGGGAGGGATGAGTTCGGATGGCGAACCATTCCTCAACCCATCCTTTGTGGTCGACGCCCGGCCACTGTTGCCCAATGGCGCCGGTGAGCACCGGATCGCCGGGCGGAGCGATACCGGGAACGAGCTGTTCTCCTTCAGTTTTGGCTTGCCAGAAGTGGCCGACGGCGACGGGAGTTCAGCCTTCGCTTTCGTTCTCCCGGTGGAGCCTGGCTGGGCCGACAGCCTAACAAGCATCACGCTCTCTGGACCCGCCGGCTCGGTGACGCTGGACAGCGATACCAATCTGCCCGTGTCCATCCTGCTCGATCCGAGCACCGGACAGGTGCGCGGGATTCTCCGAGGTTTGCCGCCCGAGACGCAGGCAGCGAGCGACGCTCTCGGAGGCTCAAGTAGCGGAGCGGGCTTCGAAGTGCTTTTCAGCCGCGGGATTCCCGATGTCGGAGCGTAGGGGCGTCCTTGAACGTTGATCGGTGCCGGACGTTTCCTGCGCCACCTGCCCCCCTCCCTTGTCTCGAGTTAGAGCGGCTCAGAGGTGGGTTGTCGGCCGGCAGACCGCCCGAACGGTGCTGCAATGTTACCAGCGGGCCGACTAAGAGCAGCTCAGGAGGGCGCTTGAGGACCGCCGGGGCGTTTGCTCTCCGCCCGATTAGCGGGACTCAATTGGCTGGAACCCGACCACGCATTCGCGTAAATTCAATGGTTCAGCCAGATTCCCACTGGCTCCCACCTGCCGGGATGGCGGAACGGTAGACGCAGGGGACTTAAAATCCCCCGGGCCATGGCCCGTGTGGGTTCAAATCCCACTCCCGGCACTCGGCTCTTGCCCGGGCTCAAGGCGGTGCTCGTTCCATTGGATCAGGCGTGCGCGTGAAAAACCCGGCGCGAGGCGTTACTATGCCCGTCGAAACCAGACCACGACCTGGAAACGAGCACCGTTTCCTCAAGACACGCCGGCGAGGAGGCCCAATGTCGAAGAAGAATCAGTTCAGCCGCAGGAGCTTTTTGAGAGGCGCGGGAGCGACGGCGGTTCTCGGCGCGGTCGGGGCCCGGCCGGGCGGGCTCGGAGGAACGGCGGAACTGCTGGCATCGACTTCGCGGGCCGACTTCGATTTCGACGAGATCTACGATCGCCGGGGTACCGACTGTACCAAGTGGGACCGCGCGATCGAGCAGTTCGGCGAGGGGATCGAGGTCGGCATGGGCATCGCCGACATGGATTTCCGCGCGGCCCCCTGCATCACCGAGGCGCTGGCGAAGCGCAGTGAGCACGAGAACTGGGGGTATCTGGTTCGCCCGGCGTCGTACACCCAGGCCATCGCCGACTGGAACCATCGGCGCTATGGCCTCGAGGTCGACCCCTCCACCATCGAGCTCACCACGGGCGTGCACCCCGGGCTGATCGCGGCGCTGCACGCCTTCTCGCCGCCGGGGTCGAGGGTGCTCATGAACACCCCAACCTACAACGGCTTCTACAGCGACCTGCGTTTCACCCGCACGATCGCCGAGGACAGCGAGATGTACGTGGTGGACGGGCGCTACGAGGTCGACTGGGACGACTTCGAGCGGCGCGCCACCCGGGTCAACAGCTTCCTCCTGTGCAATCCCCAGAACCCCACCGGCAACTGCTGGTCCGAGGAGGACCTGCTGCGCATGGGCGAGATCTGCCTCCGCAACCGGGTCATCGTGCTCGCCGACGAGATTCACTGCGACTTCGTGACCGCGGACAACAAGTACACGCCCTTCGCGAGCCTGCCCGACAAGGACATCGTCGACAACAGCCTGACCTTCAAGGCGGCCAGCAAGACCTTCAGCCTCGCCGCCATGAAGGCCGCCTGGTACTTCTCCACCAACCCCAACCTGATGGCCCGCGCCCGCTCCTACACCCGGGCCGACCTGAGCACGCTGGGCATGGAGGCCAACCGGGCCGCGCTCACCGACGGTGACGAGTGGCTCGACCAGCTCCTGCTCTACATCGACGGCAACCACGACCTGGCCGAGTCCCACCTGAAGGGGGTCTCCGGAGTGAACTACACGAAGGCCCAGGGCACCTACCTGGCGTGGCTGGACGTGAATGGCCTGATGGACAAGGTCGGCGCGCGCGAGAAGGCGGCCGAGGAGAACCGGACTTCGGAGTCGAGGGTCACGCCCGAGCAGATCATGCAGCGCTGGTTCGCCGAGAACGCCAGGATCTATCTGAATCCCGGGCACTCCTACGGCACCGGCGGCGACGGCCGCATGCGCATGAACCTGGCCACCTCGCGGGTGCTGGTGCAGAAGGCGCTCGACAACCTCGGCGAGGCCGTGGCGAACGCCTAGGTCGAAGGCCGGAGGGCGGCTGGGGCTTCTCCAGGCCGACCACGAAAACGGCGGCGGGTCGCTTGTTGCGGACCCGCCGCCGTTTTGTTGGGGCTGGTGACCTGATAACTACTGGTATCTACTGTCCATTACTGGTAATATCGACACGGCTCCACGTCCCTGCGCCGCCCGTCGCCCCGCCTCAGGCCGGCAGCCCGTGCCGGATCACATGCTCCATCGCGTCGCCGAAGCGGTCGAGCTCCTCGAGGGTCGTGTACACGCTGGGCGTGATGCGCGAGCCGGTGCACTCCTCGTGGCCGATGCCGACCGCGATGATGCGATGCTCGTTCCACAGGTACTGGTTCAGAGGGGCCGGATCGATGCCGTCGATCTGGACGTTGGCGAGCCCGCAGGCGAAGCCCGGCTTGCGGCTCGTGTGCAGCCGCACCCGGTCGTGCTGGAGCAGCCGGTCCGCCCAGTAGTCGCGCAGGTACACCATGCGGGCGTCCTTGCGCGCCCCGCCCATCCCCTGGTGGAAGGTGAGCGCCTCCGCGATGGCCAGGTAGTTGGCCGCGGGATGGGTGCCGATTTCCTCGAACTTGCGGATGTCGCCGTCCCTGCTCTCCGGAGCAGCCGTGAGCGGCCATACCTCCGGAATCCGCTCCCTGCGCACATAGAGCAGCCCGGTCCCGTGGGGTGCAAACAGCCATTTGTGCAGCGAGGTGGCGTAGAAATCCACGTCCAGCTCGCCCAGATCGAAGTCGAAGTGCGCCAGCGCGTGGGCTCCGTCCACCAGCACCGGGATGCCGTGGCGGCGGCCCAGCGCGGTGAGTTCCTTCACCGGCAGGATCTGGCCGGTGAGGTTGATCATGTGGCAGCACAGGATCATGCGCGTGCGCGGCGTGATCGCCTCCTCGAACAGCCGCACGATCTCGGCCGGATCCTCGGCGGGCACCGGGATCCGGATCTGCTTGAGGACGATGCCGTCGCGCCGCTCCCGCTGGCGGTAGGTCGTGATCATGCGCCCGTAGTCCTGCGTGGTGGTCAGGACCTCGTCGCCCGGCTCCAGGTCGAAGCCGTGCTGCAGGATCTGCAGGCCCTCGGAGGCGTTGCGGGTGAGGGCGATTTCCTCGGCGTCCACGCCCCATTCGCGGGCCAGGCGCGCGCGCACCGTCTCCCGCTGGGGCTCCAGGATCTGCCACATCGTGTAGGTCGGCGCCTCGTTCGAGTAGTCGAGGTGGCGCTTCATCGCCTCCTGCACCCAGCGCGGCGACGGGCTCACGCCACCGTTGTTCAGGTTGATGAGGCTCCGGTCGACGGTGAACGCGCGGGCCACCTCGATCCAGAAGTCCTCGTCGCGCGCGACCTGACCGGGCGTCCCGGACCAGCCGCTCAGCTCGTCGGCAATCTCGCGGGCGCTCGCGGACAGGCGGCTGGGCAGAAGGGGGATTCCGGCGGCGGCCACGGCGGGCACGGCCATGGATCCGAGAAACTGGCGGCGGCTGGGCATCATCGGGTCTCTCCTTCAGAGATGGGCGCTCGTTCCGTTGAAGGCACGATACCGCGCGCGGGAGGATATGTCACCTGTCGCCGACCTCCGCCGACTGCGGGCCCGGAGGCGACGACAGGGCTCGAGGAATGTGTGCCGCGTACACCTCCGGGGCCCGACGCGACCGGGAACATTTCGTCCGTGGACGGGCTATTCCGGCGTCGTCTCCCATCTGTGCAACGGCTCATCAGCTCCGACGCGGCCCAACCCCCGAAACCTCACTCGCCTCGCGCGGTGACGGGCAACCCAGGCATGAACAGGAAGAGGATTGCGATGCCGAAGTTGCCTGGCCCGGTCTGTGCCCTGGTCTGCGTGGGCGCCCTCCTCTGTGCGTCCTTCCCCGCCGTGGCGCAGGCGCCCCCGGATGAAACGGAGCCGGACTCGGCGGCCATCCAGCTGGACGCGCTGGTGGTGACCGCGACCCGCCTCGCCACCACCACCGACGAACTCGCGGTGTCGGTCAACCTGGTCGGGCGCGCCGAACTGCGGGACCAGCCGAACCGCCTCCTCCTCGACGCCCTCGTCGCCGAGCCGGGCGTGGTGGTGCAGCAGACCACCGCGGGACAGGGAGCCGCCTTCGTGCGCGCCCTCACCGGGAGCCAGGTGCTGCTGATGGTCGACGGCGTGCGCCTCAACAACGGCACCTTCCGCCAGGGCCCGAGCCAGTATCTCTCCTCCGTGGACCCCGAGGTCATGCAGCGCATGGAGGTGGTCCGCGGAGCCTCTTCGACGCTCTACGGGTCCGATGCCATGGGCGGGGTGATCAACGTGATCACGCGGCGCGCGGGAGACGTGCTCGAGCTCGGCGAGAGCTGGGTGACGGAGGGCTCCTACACCTTCGACGGGGCCACCCGCGGCAGCCGCGCGCGGGTCTCGACCGCGGCCGCGGTCCCGGATTTCCTGTCGGGGCTGGAGCTCTTCGGAGGGGGCAGCATCGGCTCCTGGTCGCACCTCAGGCCGGGCGGAGGGCTCCCGCCTCAGGATCCGACCGGATACGACCAGTGGAGCGGCGACCTTCGCCTCGATCTCCAGGCCACCCGCCGGCTGCGCATCGAGATGGCCGGTCAGCATTCCGAGCAGAGCGATGTCCCGCGCTACGATCGCTACGTCGATTTCCGCGCTCCCGGAACAGCCGGCGGCGGGGTAGGACGCAGCGCCCGCTACCTCTTCGAGCCCCAGGACCGCTCTCTGGCGCGCCTGAAGGGCACCCTGGCCACGAGCCGGCCCTGGATGTCCACCCTCGACATGCAGGTGTCGTGGCAGGTGCAGCGCGAGGGCCGCTCGATCCGTGGGCAATCACTCAGGGATGACATCGTCGTGCCGTCGGACCGCGTCCGCTACGTCTCGGACGACGTGCGTTCGGTCGCGCTGGACGTCCAGGGACAGGCGATCCACGGCGATGGCCGAAGCGGCGTCACCTACGGGCTGGAAGTGTGGGACAACGTGACCCGCTCGAGCGGCCGGGAGGAGAACCTGGCCACGGGCGCCGAGACCGCGTCCTTCCGCTGGAGTGGGCAGGAGGCGGTGCCCACGGGGCGATTCCCGGATGGCTCGCGCTTCGGCGGCGGTGCGCTCTACGCGTTCGTGGACCAGCCCTGGGAGAGGTTCCGGCTGCAGCTGGGCGGCCGCGGCAGCGTCTACCGCACGACCACGCGCGTGGGCGACGACTACGGCGGCGATGTGGATTCCCGGGTAGGGAACGTCACCGGCGAGTTCGGCGTGGTCTACCGGGCCGCGCAGGGGGTGTCGCTGAGGGCGCGGGCGGCCCAGGCGTTTCGGGCGCCCAACATCTATGATCTCACGCTGGTCGGCGACGTGCCCGGCGGCATCGCGTTGCCCAACCCGGATCTGGATCCGGAGCGCAGCTACACGCTGGAGATGGGCGCCAGCCTGGCCCGGGGCTCCACGACGGCGGAGCTGACCGTCTTCCGCATCGGCATCGACGACCTGCTGGAACGCAGTTTCGGGACTTTCCAGGGGCAGAGCGTCTACGGCCCCGACCTGCTGCCAATCCTTACCATCCAGAACATCGGCTCGGCCACCATCGACGGCATCGAGGGAGCCTTCTCGGCAGGGCTCCCCGCCCGCGGGCAGCTGGATCTGTCGGCTTCGTGGACGCTGGGGGATGCCGTGGTGGCGCGGGACGGCGTCCTGCAGGACGAGCCGCTCAGCCGCGTTCCTCCTCCGACGCTGTCGTATCGGGCGCGCTGGCCGCTGTCCCGGGACGGAGGTTCGGCCTGGATCGAATACTTCGGCAAGGTGGCGGACGACCAGGCCCGCCTCGGCTTCCGCGACCGGATCGACAGCCGCATCCAGGACGGCGGGACCCCCGCGTACCAGGTCCACTCCCTCCGGGGCGGCGCCTCCTGGCGTGATCGTTTGCGCATCTCCGTCGGGATCGAGAACCTCTTCGACGAGTTGTATCGCGTTCACGGCTCGGGCATCGACGCCCCCGGCCGGCACTTCTTCGTGCGGCTGGACGTGCGGAGCTGACCGGGCCCGCCTCAGGCGCCAGGCATGATTCGAGTCACGTTTCTGGGCACTTCGGCCGCGTGTCCCACCGTGCGCCGCAACGTGAGCGCGATCGCCGTGCAGCGGGAGGGCGACCTCATGCTCTTCGACTGCGGCGAAGGGACCCAGCGCCAGATGATGCGCTACGGCACGGGCTTCTCGCTGTGGGCGGTGTTCGTCACGCACATGCACGCCGATCACTTCGTGGGGGTGACCGGGATGCTGCGCACCATGGCGCTTCAGGGGCGGAGCGAGCCGCTGCTGCTGACCTGCCCGGTGTCGGGGAGGCGCGTGCTCCAGGATGCCGTCCACCTCGGCTTCGACCGCCTGAGCTTTCCGGTTGAAGTCCGCGAATTGAGGCCGGGGGACTGCGTGTCGCGGAACGGGTACGAGGTACGCGCCTTCCGGGTGAACCACGGCATGCCGGCGCTCGGCTATGCGCTCCGCGAAGACGATCGGCTTGGGCGGTTCGATGTGGACAAGGCGCGCGCGCTGGGCGTGCCCGAAGGGCCCGCCTTCGGCAAGCTGCACCGCGGTGAGGCGGTGGAGGTCGACGGGCGGACGGTCCGGCCGGAGGAGGTGGTCGGGCAGACCCGGCCGGGCCGGACGGTGGTCTACACGGGCGACACCCGGCCCGTGCGCTCGACGGTGGAGGCCGCCGCCGGGGCCGAGCTGCTCATCCACGAGTGCACCTTTTCCGGCGAAGACACCGCGCGGGCGCACCAGACGTTCCACTCCACCGCCGCGGACGCCGCGCGCGTCGCCCGCGACGCCGGAGTGGCCCGCCTGGCCCTCACCCACCTCTCGGCACGGTACTCCGAAGCCCCCGCGCGCCTCGAGCGCGAGGCCCGCCGGGTCTTTCCCGCGACCACCGTGGCGTCGGACGGGCTGACCCTGGAAGTGCCCTACCGGGATGCCCCCCCGACCCCCGCGGCCGGCGGTGGGGGGAAGGGGGCCGGGTGAGCCCGGCGGGCGACCCCACCGGCGCGGCCAGCGTCCGTCCCCGTGACCCCGCGGCCAGCGACGACCCCGCTCCCGGCCCCCGCGCCACCTCGGTGGCCTCCTCCGCCGACCCTTCTCCCCTCCCGGCTCCCGACCACCCTTTCCGCACGGTCGCCATCGTCGGGCTGGGGCTGATCGGCGGGTCGCTTGCCCGGGCGCTCGGGAGGTTGAACCGGCCGCCGCGCGTGGTTGCTTCGTCGGACTCGGCGACCGACCTGGAGCTGGCCGAGCGGGCGGGCGTCATCGAGGCGGGGGCAACCGACCCGGCGGCCATCCTGCGCGCCGCAGACCTGGTGGTGTACGCCACCCCGCTCGACGTGACCCTGCGCCTGCTCGCGGACCACCGCGGCCGCTGGCCGGCGGAAGCGGTCGTGGCCGACGTGGCCAGCCTGAAAGCCCCGGTGGAGGACGCGATGGCCGCCCTCGGCGAGAGCGCCCGCTACACCGGGTCCCACCCCATGGCGGGCGGGGAGGGGTCGGGGTTCGCCCGCTCCTCGGCCGACCTGTTCGCGGGCGCAACCGTCTGGCTGACGGGGAAGGGGGTGGGGGGGACCGCGGTGGAGGCGCTCTGGCGGGGCGCGGGCGCCCGTCCGCGCTGGACCAGCGCCTCCGAACACGACCGGCTCATGTCGTGGTGCAGCCACCTTCCCCAGTTGGCCTCCAATGCCCTCGCGCGCGTGCTCGAACAGTCCGGACACGCCCCTTCCGACCTGGGCACCGGCGGCGCCGACATGGTGCGCCTGGCGGCGAGTTCGCCGGACATGTGGCTTCCCCTCCTCGCGCGCAGTGAAGCCGGGGACGCGCTCCGGGAACTGGCGCGGGCCGCGCAGGAACTGGCGTCCGCGGTCGAACGGCGCGACCTGGAGGCCATCGACAAGTGGATGAAGTCCACCCGCGCCTGGCGCGCCGCCGCCGGAGGACCGCCATCCCGGACCGCCGCCCCCCACGCCCCCGGACAAGTGAGCGAGACCACGCCGTGATGACCGAACTGAAAGTGCCGGGCGACAAGTCCATCTCCCACCGGGCGCTCCTGCTGGCGGCGCTCGCGGGCGGCGAGAGCCGCATCAGGGGCGTCCTTACGGGTGAGGATCCGCAGGCGACCGCCTCCATCCTCCGGGCGCTTGGCGTGCGCGTGCCGCCCCTGGTGGCGGACGGGGAGCTGCGCATCACCGGGGTGGGCGTGCGCGGGATGCGCGCCCCGACCCGGATCCTCGACTGCGCCAACAGCGGCACCACAGCGCGGCTGATGCTGGGCGTGCTGGCGGGACAGGAGCTCGAAGCCACCCTCACCGGAGACGGCTCGCTGCGGCGCCGGCCGATGCGGCGCGTAACCGACCCGCTGTCGCGGATGGGCGCGCGCTTCGACCCGCTCGACGCTCCGGGAAGGCTCCCGCTGCGCGTAACCGGGGGAGGGCGGACCCTGCGCGCCCTCGACTACCGCCTCCCCGTGGCCAGCGCCCAGTTGAAGAGCGCGCTCCTGCTCGCCGGGGTGACCGGCGGCGTGCCGGTGCGGCTCGTCGAGCTCGGCCTTTCGCGCGACCACACCGAGCGCATGCTGGCCGCCGCGGGGTGTGCGTTGGCCAGCTCCTTCGAGGACGGCGCCAATCGCGTGCGCCTGACCGCCTCGCCCCCGGCTCTGGATCCCCTGGACGTGGTCGTGCCGGGTGATTTCTCGTCCGCCGCCTTTCCGGTCGCGCTCGCGCTGCTGGGGGGGGCGGGCGAGGGGATCGTGCTGAGGGGCGTCGGGCTCAACCCGACACGGACCGGACTGCTCCCCGTACTCGACAGGATGAACGCGCGCATCGAGGTCGACATGCGATCGTCGCCGGAGCGCGGGGAGCCGGCCGGCGACCTGATCATCCACCCCTCCGACCTGACCGGCGCCGAAGTGCGGCCGGAGGAGATTCCGGGTCTCATCGACGAAGTTCCCGTCCTGGCGGTGCTCGCCGCCCGCGCCCGCGGAACCACGCGCATCACCGGCGCGGAGGAGCTCCGGGTCAAGGAATCCGACCGATTGGGCGCGCTCGCGGCCAACCTTTCGGCCTTGGGCGTAGAGGTGGAGGAACTGCCCGACGGACTGGTGATCGAGGGGACCGACCGCCCCCTCGCCGGCCCCGTCGAAGCATACGGCGACCATCGCATCGCGATGGCCTTCGGCGTGCTCGGCGCGCTCGCTCGAAACTCCATTGCCGTCGACGCCCCGGCGGCGGTGGACGTGAGCTATCCCGGATTCTGGGAGATGCTCGAGCGCGTCTCCACGCCTGCCGTGCGGGCCTCCGCTCACGACACCGGCCGTGCCGCGGCCGCGTCCATACCGCCTGCCCATGCCCGCGCGCGCAGGCACGGCCCCGTGATCGCGATCGACGGACCCGCCGGTTCCGGCAAGTCAACCACCGCCCGGGAGGTGGCGCGCCGGCTCGGCTGCCGCCACCTGGACTCCGGCGCACTCTACCGGGCCCTCACTTTCGCCCTGCTCGAGTCGGGCCGTCCGCCGGATTCGTGGACCGCGCTCACCGCCTCCGATCTGGACGCCCATCCCATGCGGATGGTGCCCGCGGGGCGCGCCTTCCGGGTGATGCTGGGCGCGCGCGCCCTGACCACCGAGCTGAGAAGCCCCCAAGTCGACGCACACGTCTCCGCCGTTGCGCGGCTGCCGGCGGTGCGCGCGTGGCTGCTCGACCGGCAGCGACAGGCGGGGGAGGAGGGGGCGCTGGTGGGTGACGGGCGCGACCTCGGTACGGTCGTGTTCCCCGAGGCCGAGGTGAAGATCTTCCTGGTGGCGGGGGTTGCCGAACGCGCCCGTCGCCGCTTGCTGCAGACCGGACACGAGCCGGCCTCGGAGGCGGAGGTGACGGCGGAGGCCGCCCGCCTGCGTGCCCGCGACCGGATTGACGCGACCCGCGGAACCGCGCCCCTGAAGAAAGCCTCCGACGCGTTCGAACTCGATGGCACCCGCCTCTCGTTCGAAGAGCAGGTGGACGCCATCCTCGCGCTGGTGCGAGAGCGGGTCGAAGACCTGGAACCGGAGGTTCCGGCTTCCGGGTGGTGATTGACGCAATCAAGGGTGGTTCATACCTTAATCTGCTCAAAAATAGTCGTTTGCCGTATTTCGTGAACCCTGAACCCGGACCGCGCCGCGCGGGGCCGGCCAGACAGGGCGCCCCCCTCGCGGGGTGCGCCAGGGACAACAACCAATGACCGACCAGACAGAAGGCACTCACACCCCTTCACCCGAACCCGTACCCTCCTCCGCCCTCCCCGCCGGCGGTTCCCAGGAAACGGATACTTCACAGGGTGGAGATTCCGACGACACCGTCCAGGTGCAGCCGCCCCCGAACCAGGCCTTCGGAGACTTCGCGGCGTTCGACGCCCCCGATGAACTCTTCGCCGACCCGCGCGGCGACAGCGGCTTCGCGTTGTCGGACGACCCGAGGGACGACGACGACCCGTCCATGTCGCGCGACGACTTCGGCACCATGCTTCAGGACTACCAGTCCGGAATCCAGGAAGTGCGCGAGGGCGAGATCGTGCAGGCCAAGGTGGTGCGGGTAACAGACACCACCGTCATCCTCGAATTCGGCTTCAAGAGCGAGGGCGCGGTTGCGCGGGAGGAATTCCGGGACAGCGACGACCTCGAGCCCGGCTACGAGGTGGAGGTCCTGCTCGAAAGCCTCGAGGACGACGACGGGGTGGTGGTCCTGTCGAAGAAGAAAGCGGACTTCCTCCGGGTGTGGGAGAAGATCCGGGAAGCCCACGAGAGCGGTTCGCCGATCGAGGGTACGCTGGTCCGCAAGATCAAGGGCGGCATGACCGTGGATCTGATGGGCGTGGACGCCTTCCTGCCGGGCTCGCAGATCGCCCTGCGCCGGGTGCCCAACATCGAGGACCTGGTCGGCGACGTCTACGACTTCAAGATCATCAAGCTGAACAAGAGGCGCCGCAACATCGTGGTTTCGAGGCGCGTGATCCTCGAGGCCGAACGCGGCAAGAAGCGCGAGACCCTGGTCAAGGAGCTGCTGGTGGGCCAGGTGCGCGCCGGCGTCATCAAGAACATCACCGATTTCGGCGCCTTCATCGACCTGGGCGGGCTGGACGGGCTGCTGCACATCACCGACATGTCCTGGGGACGCGTGGGGCACCCCTCCGACATGGTGAACATCGCCCAGGAGCTGGACGTCAAGGTTCTCGACATCGACTGGAAGCGGGAGAGGATCTCGCTCGGGCTCAAGCAGCTTCTTCCCTATCCGTGGACCGACATCGACCTCAAGTACCCGGTCGGCGTGCGCGTACACGGGAAGGTGGTCTCGATCACCAACTACGGGGCCTTCGTCGAGCTGGAGAAGGGCGTCGAGGGGCTGGTCCATATCTCGGAGATGTCGTGGACGCGCAACATCCGCCATCCCTCGAAGCTGGTTTCCATCGCGGACGAAATCGAGGCGGTGGTGCTGAAGGTGGATCCGGGCGCCGAGAAGATCTCGCTGGGGATGAAGCAGATCGAGGAGGATCCCTGGCTGGCCCTTCCGCTCAAGTATCCCACGGGCACGCGGCTTCAGGGGAAGGTGCGCAACCTGACCTCGTTCGGTGCGTTCGTCGAGATCGAGCCCGGGATCGACGGGCTGGTGCACGTCTCCGACATGAGCTGGACCAAGAGGGTGGAGCATCCTTCGGAGATCGTGAACAAGGGCCAGGAACTGGAAGTGATGGTTCTCGATGTGGACGGAGAGAACAAGCGCATCTCCCTCGGCATCAAGCAGGTGCTCGACGATCCCTGGCCCTGGCTCTCGGAGCGCTTTGCGCCGGGTGTGGAGTGCGAGGGCAAGGTCGTGCGGGTCCAGGAGAAGGGGGTCGTGGTCGATCTCGGCGAGAACGTCGAGGCGTTCGTCCCCATCTCGCACAGTCGCGTGCGCGATGGCCAGGTGCTCGATGACTACTACGGGCCGGGGGACGAGGTCGACCTCAGGGTGCTTGAGTCGGATGCCGCCAACCGCAGGATCGTGGTGGAGATGACGACCGAGCCCCGCCGGCGCATCGTTGAGGAGCCCGATGCCGAAGCTGACGCAGACGGCGATGAGGAGCCTCCCGCGGAGACGGAAGCGGCGGAGAGTGACGCCGATGCGGCTCCGGCCGCCGAGGCCGCCCCCGCCCCCGAGGCCGGCTCCGCTCCCTCCGACGCCGGGGACGCCGGCGATGCGGAGGCCGACGGAGCCGGCGGCGAGGACGCGCCGGCTGACACCCCGGCCGAGGGGTAACGCCTATCCGTGATGCGTAGCCTGCTCCTTGTCCGAGCCCTGGCCGTCCTCGCGGCCATTGCCGGCTGCGTGCCGGTGACGACAGGGGCGCCGCCGCCCGAGATTCGGCAGCAGAACACGGAACCCCCACCCGTATCCGCGCCCGAACCGCCCGCGCCCGAACCCGAGCCCGAACTCGCGACCCCCGTGGTGGGGGTCATGCTCCCCATGTCGGGCTCTCCGGTCATGCGGCAATATTCCGAGCTGATCGAGGAGGGCGTGCGCGCCGCCGTCGCCTCGGCTCCGGAGGGCAACGGCCTGCCGATCGTGCGGGTCATCGACAGCGGTGGGGGACTCGACGAAGCCCGCCAGGCTCTCGCCGAGCTGGAAGCGGCCGGCCTGTCGGCGATCGTGGGGCCGCTGCAGGAGGCCGCGGTGGCGCGGGTGGCCGAGGGCCGCCGCCGCCCGGTGCCGCTGATCGCTCCCGCCGCCCGGGAATTGCCCGAGGGTCAGGCGGGCGTCTATTCGCTGGCCGGGCCGGACCCCGGCCCCGCGAGAGCGCTCGGCCGGGCGGCGTGGGAGGTGGGCATCCGGCGCATTGTCGCGATCGCTCCCTCGAGCCCGTACGCGCGCTTCGAGGTGGAGACCTTCAACGAGGCCTTCCGCGTGGGCGGCGGGATTCTCGCGGGAGCCTTCTACTATCCCCCGGGACAGCTCGACTTTCGCGCCGAGGTCGCGGAGCTGACCCGCATCGACCCGGACGCCGTGCTGCTTCCGCTGCCGCCGCTGCCCGCGATGGACATCCCGCAGGTGGCGGGGCAGGTGCAGCACTACGGCCTGGACGACTCCCTGAAGGTCGAGGTGCTGGGAACGGCCGGCTGGTCGACGCCCGAGGTGCTCCGTGACGTCGACGTCAACTTCACCGAAGGAGTCTTCACGGTGACCGCACGCCCGCCCGGGCGCGCGGACGCGGCGCACGAGGAATTCGTGAGGGCCTACGAGACCGTGCACCGCAAGTCCCTGCGCAGCGATGTTCCGGCGCTCGGTTGGGATATCATGGGCCTGCTCCTCGCCGCCTTCCGCACGGGGGCGCGCACGCCTGAGGAGGTGCGGGCCGCGCTGGAGGAGATCGACGCCTTCCAGGGCGCGACCGGAACCCTCGCCGTGGAGGACGGCCGCATCACGCGTGTCTACGAGGTCGTCGTGATCCGGGACCGGGAGCTGGTTCGGGTCTACTGATGTCCCGGTGTCCGCCCGTCCTCACCCGGGTGACGCCGGTCCCGCCCGAGCTTCCCCTCCCGTGAGTACGCGGGAGCAGCTGGACCGTCTGCGGCGCCTGCGCCGTGAAGCGGAGCAGGGTGGAGGAAAGGAGCGTCTGGCGGCCCAGCATGCGCGCGGCAAGCTCTCGGCTCGCGAGCGTCTCGACCTGCTACTGGACCCCGGCAGCTTCGTGGAGCTCGACCGCTTCGTCACCCATCGCTCGACCGATTTCGGGCTGGAGGAACGCAAGGTCCTCGGGGACGGGGTGGTCACCGGCCACGGGCGCATCGACGGGCGCCCGATCTACGTCTTCTCCCAGGACTTCACCGTCTTCGGAGGATCGCTCTCGGAAGCTCACGCCGAGAAGATCGTGAAGGTGCAGGACCTGGCCCTGAAGACCGGAGCGCCCGTGGTGGGGCTGAACGACTCCGGGGGGGCGCGCATCCAGGAGGGGGTGGCCTCGCTGGGGGGTTACGCGGACATCTTTCTGCGCAACACCCTCGCCTCGGGCGTGATTCCGCAGATCAGCGTCATCATGGGGCCGTGCGCGGGCGGGGCCGTCTACTCGCCTGCGATCACGGATTTCGTCTATATGGTGCGCGGCACCAGCTTCATGTTCGTGACCGGGCCCGAAGTGGTGCGCACGGTGACCCACGAGGACGTGGACATGGAGAGCCTGGGCGGGGCCGGCACCCACGCGTCGATCTCGGGCGTGGCGCACTTTGCGGGGGACTCCGAAGCGGAAACCCTGGCCTCCGTGCGCGAGCTCTTCCGTTACATCCCGCAGAACAACACCGAGCCCGCGCCGCGTCGCGAGACGGGGGATCCGGTGGACCGAGCGGACGAGGCGCTGCTGGATGCAGTCCCGTCCAACCCCAACAAGCCCTACGACATGAAGGACGTCATCGGGCGCGTGGTGGACGACGGCGTATTCTACGAGGTGCACGCCGGCTTCGCGCCCAATCTGATCACCGGCTTCGCCCACCTGGGGGGACACGCGGTCGGGGTGGTGGCCAACCAGCCGGCGGTGCTCGCGGGGGTGCTGGACATCGATTCGTCGGACAAGGGGGCGCGTTTCGTGCGCTTCTGCGACGCGTTCAACATCCCGCTGGTCGTCTTCGAGGACGTGCCGGGGTTCCTTCCGGGGGTCGGTCAGGAACACGGAGGCATCATCCGCCATGGCGCCAAACTGCTCTATGCCTTCGCCGAGGCCACCGTGCCCAGGCTGACCGTCATCACGCGCAAGGCGTACGGCGGTGCCTATGACGTGATGAACTCGCGGCACATTCGCGGCGACATGAGCCTGGCGTGGCCCACTGCGGAGATCGCGGTGATGGGGCCCAAGGGCGCGGTCGAGATCCTCTTCCGCAAGGAGATCGCGCGGGCCGACGACCCGGACGCCGCGCTCAGGGCGCGCATGGAGGAGTACCGGGAGCGATTCGCGCATCCCTACATCGCGGCGGCGCGCGGGTACGTCGACGACGTCATCGACCCGCGCGAGACCCGTGCCCGGCTGGCCGGCGCCCTCGACATGCTCGAGAACAAGCGCGACGCCAACCCGACCCGGAAACACGGCAACATTCCGCTCTGAGGGGCCACGGGTGCTGGAATCGGTTCTGATCGCCAACCGCGGCGAGATCGCGCTGCGCATCGTGCGCGCCTGCCGGGAGTTGGGGGTGCGAAGCATCGCGGTGCACTCGGAGGCCGACCGAACCGCGCCCCATGTGCTCGCGGCGGACGAAGCCCACGAGATCGGGCCCGCCCCCTCCGCGGAGAGCTACCTGCGCATCGATCGCCTGCTCGAAGTCGCAACCCGCTCGGGGGCGCAGGCGGTACATCCCGGATACGGCTTCCTGTCGGAGCGGGCGGTGTTCGCGCGCGCCGTGCGGGACGCCGGGCTGGTGTTCATCGGTCCGAAACCCGGGACCATCGACGCGATGGGCGACAAAGTGCGCGCCCGCAGGCTGATGCGGGAAGCGGGCACCCCGGTGATTCCGGGTTCCCCGGGTCCGGTTCGCGACCCGGACGAGGCGCGCCGGCAGGCCCGCGAGATCGGCTTTCCGGTACTGCTCAAGGCGGCGGCCGGGGGCGGCGGCAAGGGGATGCGCGTGGTGGAGGGGCCGGAGGGGCTGGAGCGGGCGCTGGAGGCTGCCGCCCGCGAGGCGCAGGCCGCCTTCGGCGACCCGGTCGTCTACCTGGAGCGGTATCTGGACGCGCCCCGCCACATCGAGGTGCAGGTGCTGGGCGACGAGCACGGCAACCTGGTCCACCTGGGCGAGCGCGAGTGCTCCATCCAGCGGCGGCACCAGAAGCTGGTGGAGGAGTCGCCCTCGCCGGTGGGCACGCCGGAGCTGAGGGCGCGCATGGGCGAGGCCGCGGTGCGGGCGGCGCGCGCGGTCGGGTACGTGGGCGCGGGCACGGTGGAGTTTCTCTATCTCGACGGCGAGTACTATTTCCTGGAGATGAACACCCGGCTGCAGGTCGAGCACCCGGTCACCGAGCTGGTCACCGGAATCGACCTGGTCGAGTGGCAGCTGCGGGTGGCGGCGGGGGAGGCGCTCTCGTTCACCCAGGAGGATGTGCGCCTGGACGGCCACGCCGTCGAGTGCCGCATCACCAGCGAGGATCCCTTCCAGGGCTTCCTGCCCGCCACCGGACGGGTGGCGGCGCTCGAGGTGCCGGCCGGAGCGGGGGTGCGCTGGGACGGCGGCATTCGCGCCGGGCTGGAGATCGGGCGCCACTACGACCCGCTGCTGGGCAAGCTGGTCGCCTGGGGGCCCGACCGCGGCTCGGCGGTGCGGCGCATGGCGCGCGCACTCGATGAACTGACCATCGTTGGGGTGCCCACCAGCGTGCCCTTCCACCGGCGGGTGATGCGCCACCCGGCCTTCCGGCAGGGCGAGCTGAGCATCCGCTTCATCGAGGATCATCCCGAGCTGACCGCCGGAGACGTCGATGCGGAGACGCTGGAGGTGGTGACGGCGGCCGCGGCGCTGCTGGCGGACGGCGAGCGCGGCCGGCAACCCGCCCGGGGGCCGCATGCGGACGGGCGTCCGACCTTCACCGCGTGGCGCAGGGCGGGAGCCACCTGGGCGGTGCTGCCGTGAGCCGGGCCGGAGGCCGGAAGCGGGGAAAGACCGTACGCTACCATGTAGCCCTGGAGGCACGCGTCCTGCAGGTGGAAGTGGACGGCGGCACCGCGCGGCTGGAGGGCGCCGAGGGGGAGGCGCGGGTGCTCGACGAAATCCGCGGCCGGTCGCTCTGCCTCTCGGTCGGGGGCCGCACCCACCGCGTATTCGGCGTCCGGGTCGGGGAAGCGACCTGGGAGATCCACCACCGCGGCCGCCCCTTCCGGGTGGAGGTCACGGATGAGCGGAGTTGGCGCATGCGCCGGGCGCGGGGGGATGGAGCCGCCGCGGCCGCCGGCCTCGAGGCCCTGCGCGCGCCCATGCCGGGGCTCGTACTGCGGGTCGACGTCGAAGAGGGGCAGGAGGTCGCCGAGGGCCAGGGACTGGTGATCGTGGAAGCGATGAAGATGGAAAACGAACTGCGCGCCCGTGTCGCGGGCCGCGTGCGCCGCGTGCACGTCGCGGCAGGCGAATCGGTTCGGCGGGGCGACCTCCTGATCGAGTTCGAGCAGGATGCGGGAGACGGTGACGGCCAGGACGGCCGCGAAGCCACCCGGGTCGACTCCAGCGGCGGATCGGAACCATGAGCGACGACCCGCGCCCGGCCACCGACAGCGGCATCCCCGTCGAACGGCTGTACGGCCCCGGGTCGTCCGGCGCGGGATCCCGCGCCGACCTGGGCGAGCCGGGGGAGTTCCCCTTCACCCGCGGCATCCACCGCACCATGTACCGGGGCCGCCCCTGGACGATGCGCCAGTACTCCGGCTTCGGCACTGCGGCCCAGACCAACCGGCGCTACCGCTACCTGCTGGAGAGCGGCACCACCGGGCTCTCGGTAGCCTTCGACCTTCCCACGCAGATGGGCTACGACTCGGACCACCCCATGGCCGCCGGCGAGGTCGGGCGTGTCGGGGTGGCGATCGACTCCATCGAGGACATGCACCTGCTCTTCGAGGGGATTCCGCTGGAGGATGTCTCCACCTCGATGACCATCAACTCGACCGCCGCCATCCTGCTTGCGCTCTACGTAGCCCTGGCCGACGAGCGGGGCGTGCCGCGCGCACGGCTGGCCGGGACGGTGCAGAACGACATCCTCAAGGAGTACATCGCCCGAGGCACCTACATCTACCCGGCGGAGCCATCGCTCCGACTGGTGTCCGACGTCATCGCCTTCTGTTCGCGCGAGCTGCCCCGGTGGAATCCTGTGTCCATCTCCGGCTATCACATCCGTGAGGCCGGCTCGACCGCGCCCCAGGAGGTCGCCTTCACCTTCGCCAACGGACTCGAGTACGTGCGCCGCGCGCTCGACTCCGGAGTGGACCTGGAGGACTTCGCGCCGCACCTGTCCTTCTTCTTCGCCGCGCACAGCGACCTGCTGGAGGAGGTGGCCAAGTTCCGCGCCGCCCGGCGGCTGTGGGCGCGGCTGATGCGGGAGGAGTTCGGTGCCTCCGACCGGAGCGCGCGGCTGCGCTTCCACACCCAGACCGGCGGCTCGACGCTCACCGCCCAGCAGCCCCTCAACAACGTGGCCCGCACCACCCTGCAGGCGCTCGCGGCGGTGCTGGGGGGGACCCAGTCGCTGCACACCAACGGGTACGACGAAGCGATCGCGCTCCCCACCGAGGAATCCGCCCGCATCGCCCTGCGCACGCAACAGATCCTGTTGCGCGAGAGCGGAGTGGCGCGCACGGTCGATCCTCTGGGGGGGAGCTATTTCGTCGAGGAGCTTACAGATGAGGTAGAGGCGCGAGCGCGCATTCACCTGGAGCGCATCGCCGCCATGGGCGGGGCCGCGCAATCTCTCGACTACATGCGCGACCACATTCACCGGTCGGCGTACCGCGCCCAGCTCGCGGTCGAATCGGGCGAGAAGGTGGTGGTCGGGGTGAACCGCTACGTGCAGGAGGGCGAGGATCCGCCCGCCAGCGCCCCCGACTACCGGGCGCTCGAAGCCGAGCAGCGGGGCCGGCTGGCAGAGCTGCACGCCCGCCGGGACGGGGCGGGGGCCGCCCGCGCGCTCGACCAGGTTCGGGAAGCGGCGCGCACGGACGCCAACCTGGTGCCGCCCATGGTGGCCGCCGTGCGCGCCCGCGCAACACTTGGCGAGATCAGCGACATCCTGATGCGGGAATGGGGGAGGTACGCCGGGCAGTAGCCTGCCCCCGTTTCCCGTCCTCTGCAAAGACCATTAGTTTGGCGGGTCGAGCCACCCCGAAAACACCACCCATGCCTACCTACGACTACCAGTGCACCGGCTGCGGGCAGGCCTTCGAGGTCTTCCAGAGGATGTCCGACGAGCCGGTTTCCAGCTGTCCCGACTGCGGGGCGCCGGCGCGGCGCAGGATCTCCGGCGGCAGCGGCTTCATCCTAAAGGGCGAGGGCTTCTACATCACCGACCACCGCAGCCAGGAATACAAGGACCGGGCAGCGGCCGATGCGGGGAAGGAACCGGCAACGGCGTCGACCGCGAAGGCGTCCGGTGGCGACTCGGCGGAGTCCCCGAAGAAGAGCAAAGAAGGACCGGCGGCGGCATCCCCGGATTCGGGCAAGAGCTCACCGGGAGCTGATTCGGGCGGATCCACGTCCGGGAGCGGCGCGGGAAGTCGGACAAAGCCCGGTTCGCAACCATGAGCCGGCACGCGCTGCGCGACATCCTCGAACAGGCACTGGCCGAAATGGGTGTCACCGGGCACGAGGTACGGCTGGAGCGGCCGCGCGACCCCGATCACGGCGACATCGCTTCCTCGGTTGCGCTCACGCTCGCGTCGCGGCTGCGACGGCCTCCGCGCGGCATCGCGGACGAGATCGCGGGACGGCTGGAGCTGGACGGTACCGGCATCGCCTCGGTCGAGGTCGCCGGCCCCGGCTTCCTCAACTTCCGGTTCTCGGCCTCGCGGGTGTCCTCGGTGATCGCGGAGATTCTCCGGCAGGACAAGCGCTACGGCCGCTCCGGGGAGGGGCAGGGCAAGGCCGTCATGGTGGAGTTCGTCTCCGCCAACCCCACGGGTCCGCTCCACCTGGGACACGGGCGCCAGGCCGCCCTCGGCGACACGCTGGCCAACCTGCTCGACTGGACCGGGTGGGCGGCGTACCGGGAGTACTACTACAACGACGCGGGCCGCCAGATCGAGCGGCTGGGAGAGAGCGTCGCCTGCCGCTATCTGCGCCACTTCGGCGTGGACGCCGATTTCCCGGCAGACGGATACCACGGGCAATACGTCGTCGAGATCGCGGAGCGCCTCGCGGCTGCGGAGGGTGACCGGTTCCTGGGTTCGGACCCCCGGGAACGGCTTGCCGCCTGCGAGCGCTTCGCGGTCCGTCTGCTGCGCGAGGAGCAGGATCGCGACCTCGCCGACTTCGGCGTGCACTTCGACTGCTACTTCCTCGAGTCCTCGCTCTACACGGACGGCGCCGTCGACGCGACCATCGCGGCGCTGCGCGAGACCGGGCACGTCTACGAGCGCGACGGCGCCACCTGGCTCACGACCACCGCCTTCGGCGACCAGAAGGACCGGGTGATGGTCAAGAGCGACGGCAGCCCCACCTACTTCCTGCCCGACGTCGCCTACCACATGAGCAAGTGGCGGCGCGGCTTCCACGAGGTCATCAACGTTCAGGGCTCGGACCATCATGGCACCGTCGACCGGGTGCGCGCGGGGCTCGAGGCGCTCGGCCGCCCGCGGGGGTATCCCGAGTATCTGCTGCACCAGATGGTCACCGTGGAGCGCAGCGGGGTCGAGGTGAGGCTCTC
Organism: Longimicrobiales bacterium; assembly: GCA_965208255.1. Taxonomy (GTDB): domain Bacteria; phylum Gemmatimonadota; class Gemmatimonadetes; order Longimicrobiales; family Gaopeijiaceae; genus BD2-11. The sequence continues at coordinate 2,565,344 of OZ242324.1, read as the reverse complement.
CAAGCGGTCCGGGGGCTACACCACGCTGCGCGAGCTGGTCGATGCCGTGGGCGCGGACGTGGTCCGCTACTTCTTCGTGATGCGCAAGCCGGAGGCGCACCTGGTCTTCGATCTGGACGCGGCCCTCGACCACTCCGACCGCAACCCGGTCTACAAGAGCAAGTACGCGCACGCGCGCATGTGCAGCATCTTCCGCAAGGCGGGGATGGACCCCGACTCCATGACGCCGGACCAGCTCACCCCGGAGGGCCTCGACCTGTCCCTGCTGGACCACCCGCGCGAGCGCGAGCTGATGGGGCGGCTGGGCGAGTTCCCGGAGCTGGTGCGCCGCGCCGCCCGCGCGCGCTCGCCGCACCTTGTGTGCGAGTACCTGGAGCACACCGCCGGCATGGTCAACTCGTGGTATCACGCCGGGAATCCCACCCGCAATCCGGATCTCGCCGTGCTGGCCGACGACCGGGCGCTGAGGACGGCGCGCCTGGCCCTCACCGGAGCCGTGCGCGTGGTGTTGCGCAACACGCTCGCGCTGCTGGGCGTGGAGGCTCCGACCCGCATGGAACGCCGGGAGGACTGAGGCAACCGGCATGTCCGCCCTGGTTGTGGGGAGCATGGCGCTCGACACGGTCGAGACCCCGTTCGGGCGGGCCGAGGAGGTGCTGGGGGGTTCGGCGTCGTTCTTCGCAGCCGCGGCGAGCCTCTACCGGCCGGTCCAGGTGGTGGCGGTGGTCGGCGACGACTTCCCGCTGGCCGAACTGGAATTTCTGCGGGAGCGGGGCGTGGACTTTTCAGGGCTGCAGGTCGCGCCCGGCGAGAGTTTTCGCTGGGGAGGGGCCTACAGCGCCGACTTCAGCGAGCGCGAGACCCTCTTCACGACGCTCGGCGTTTTCGCCGACTTCAGCCCGGCCATCCCCGCTTCCTTCCGCAAGGCGCGCATCGTCTCGCTGGGCAACATCCACCCGATTCTCCAGGGAGAGGTGCTGGATCAGGTGGAACGCCCGGAGCTGGTGGTGTGCGACACCATGAACTACTGGATCGAGCGAGAGCGGGACGCGCTCATGTCGCTTCTGCAGCGCATCGATCTCCTGATGGTGAACGACACCGAGATCCACCAGCTCTCGGGCATTGCCGATCCCGTTCGCGCGGCCCGCTGGGTGCGCGAACGCGGGCCTCGGCGCGTGATCGTAAAGGAGGGAGCGCAGGGGGCGCTGCTCCTCGACGGCGATGACGCCTTCCGATGCCCCGCGTATCCCGTGTCCCGGGTGGTGGACCCCACGGGAGCGGGAGACGCCTTTGCGGGAGGGTTCGCGGGGCACCTGGCGGGGCTGGGAAGCTGTGCGGGAGGCGCGCTGCGGGAGGCGCTCGTCCACGGCTCCGTGATGGGGTCCTTCGCGGTCGAGTCCTTCTCCCTCGATCGTCTCCGCAACCTGGATGTCCGCGAAGTGGCCGAGCGAGCGAGCGCCCTCGGCGAACGGGCCGCCTTACAACCCTCGCCGACAGGAGCGAGCCTTGTCTGACGATTCACCGGGACTGGATTACCGCGCCGCGGGCGTCGATCTGGACGCCGCTGACCAGGCGAAACGGGCCATCAAGGCGCTGGTGGCGAGCACCCACGACCGCCACACGCTCTCGGGGATGGGTTCGTTCGGGGGCATGTACGCGGTGCCCGAGGGGCTGGAGGCGCCGGTGCTGGTGTCGAGCGCGGACGGGGTCGGCACCAAGCTCAAGGTGGGCTTCCTCTCGGGCCGCCACGACACGGTGGGGGCGGATCTGGTCAACCACTGCGTGAACGACATCCTGGTCCAGGGCGCCCGGCCGCTCTTCTTCATGGACTACCTCGCCACCGGCGACATGGACGCGGGGGTGGTGGGGCAGGTGATCTCGGGCGTCGCCCGCGCGTGCCGCGACAACGGTTGCGCGCTGCTGGGAGGGGAGACGGCGCAGATGCCCGACTTCTACGCCCCAGGCGAGTACGACCTGGCGGGGTTCGTCGTGGGGATCGCGGAGCGGGGCGCGCTGCTCGACGGGTCGCGCACGCGTGCCGGCGATTCGCTGGTGGCACTGGGCTCGACGGGGCTCCACACCAACGGCTACACGCTGGCCCGGCGCATCGTCTTCGACGTTCTGGGGCTCGACGCGGAGAGCCCGTTCCCCGATTCGGGGCAGTCGGTCGCGGACACGCTGCTGGCGGTGCACCGGAGTTACCTCGGTTCGCTCGCTCCCGAACTTGAAGGCGGCACGGTTCGCGCCCTGGCGCACGTCACCGGAGGGGGCATCCCCGGGAATCTGCCGCGGTCGCTGGGGCCGGGGCTGGGCGCGCGCGTCGACACCGCCAGCTGGCAGCCTCCCGCCGTCTTCGGTGTTTTGGCGCGGGCGGGGGGCGTGGCGTCCGCGGAGATGTACCGGGTCTTCAACATGGGCGTGGGCATGCTGGTGGTGGTCGCTCCCGGAGAGGCCGACGGTCTTGTGTCCCGCTTGCGCGCGCGGGGGGAGGAGGCGTGGGTGGCGGGGGAGGTGGTTGAGGGGTCGGGGGTGGAGTTGGGGTGAGGACCGCCGCGGTCGCGGTGCTGGTGCTCCTGCTCGCGGGCTTGGCGTCCCCGGGGGGCGCGCAGGTCGCTGAATTCACCACCCGATGCAGCGACGCGTCCGGGGGAGCTCCGTGGTGCGCCGCCGGCGCGGCAGCCTACCAGGCGGTGGTGGCGGGGATGGGGCTGGCGGCGTCGGGCGGAAGCGAGATTCCCGGCACATCGAGCACCCTGGGATGGCGCCGGGGGCTGGGTCCGCGCCTGGCGGTGAGCGCTCGTTTCACCGGCGCGCGCATCCCCCTGCCGGCGGTCGACCAGGCTTCCGCCTCCCGGCTTCCCGGGCTCAAGTCCCTGGTGTCCGGGGCATCACTCGACGCCGCCGTGGGGGTGTTCGACGGATTTCGCACCGCGCCTCTCTACGGCGGGATTCTGGCGCTGGATGCAATCGCTTCCGTGGGCATGCTCCGGCTTCCGCGCGGCGACGGCTTCCAGGGCAATGCCTTTTCCGCGGGCATCGGCGGGCGCCTTGGCCTCCTGCGCGAATCCTTCGACGTCCCCGGGATATCGATATCCGCGATGCGCCGCTTCTTCGGAGAGGCCCGCCTGGGAGCCGACGAAGCGCCGGCTGCCCTTCGTCTGGAATCGGCCGCCACCTCGGTGCGGGCCGTGATCGGGAAGGATCTCTCCGCCGCCGGGGTAATGGTCGGCGCGGGCTGGGACCGTTATTCCGGTGACGCGACTCTCGAGGGGGCCGCTGCCTCGGGAGGGCGATCGGCCGGTGTCGCGCTCGCCGGGCCGGCAATGGATCGCCTCCTGTTCTTCGGCGCCCTCTCCCGCACCTGGCAGGTGATGCAGGTGACAGGCGAGATCGGGTGGGCCGCCGGCTTCGACGAGCCCGCGGATCCGGCGACCATGCCCTTCGACGCGGGAGCCGGGAGCATCTTCGGCTCCCTGAGCCTGCGGATTACGCGATAGCGGAGATGGCCTCATGACGGAGAGGCGGACGCGCGTGCTCGACCGGGCCCCGGGCGAACGACTGACGGAGGAGGACCTGAGCCTTCTGGAGCGCGCCGTCCAGCTGGGCCGCCGCGGCTGGGGACGGGTCTCGCCCAACCCGATGGTCGGATGCGTCGTGGTGCGGGAAAGCGAGGTCGTCGGAGAGGGATGGCACCGGGAGCTGGGCGGGCCGCACGCGGAAGTGCACGCGCTCGCCGAGGCGGGCGAGCGGGCTCGGGGCGCCATCGCCTACACCAGCCTGGAACCGTGCGCGCATACGGGGCGCACGCCACCCTGCACGCGCGCGCTCCTCGACGCCGGGGTTGCCCGCGTGGTCTTCGGCGCGGCCGACCCGGGTGCCGGAGCGGGCGGGGCCGCCGCTCTGCGCGCCGCCGGACTGCGGGTCGACGGACCCGCCTTCTCCGCCGCCCGGGCCGCCTCGCACAATGCCGCCTTCTTCCACGTCGCGCGTACGAGGATGCCCTATGTCGCCCTCAAGCTCGCGCTCAGCCTGGACGGGCGCATCTCGCGGGCGGGCGAGCAGACCGGGCTCACGGGGGCGCCCGCGCGCGAGCACGTGCACTACCTGCGCGCCGGCTTCGACGCGATCATGGTGGGAGCCAACACCATGAAGATCGACGATCCCCGCCTCACGGCCCGCGGGCGCCCCGAGCCCCGCCGCGCGCCCGACCGCATCGTGCTGGACTCCCGCGCCCGCATGTCCCCGGCCGCCCGGCTGCTCCGAAACGACGGTGGCGGCCGGGTACGCATCTTCACGGGCGTGGACGCGCCCGAAGACCGGGTGCGGGCGCTTCGTCGGCGGGGCGCCACCGTACACGCGGTGCCCCACTCCGCGAGCGGCACTGCGTACCGCTCCGCTGGAGGTGCGCGCATGCAGGAATCCGACGCTGCCGACGCCTCCACGCGCGCACACGGGAAAGTGTCCGGCGCCGCCCGCCCGCGCGGCCTCGACCTGGGCGCGGTGCTGCACGCCTGCCATCGGGAGGGGCTCACCTCCGTCCTGTGCGAGGGGGGAGGGGTGCTTGCGTCCTCGCTCCTGCGCGAGGGGCGCGTCCAGCGCCTGTACCTCTTCCTGGCTCCGCGCACGCTGGGGGCCAGCTCGGTCGAGGCCTTCCCCGGCCTGGACGACTCGGCCTGGCAGGGGTGGCGACCCGCCCGGCCGCCGGCCGCCTTCGGGCGCGACCTCCTCTGGGTCCTGGACCGGGACGGCTGATGTTCACCGGGCTGGTGGAGGAAGTCGGGACGGTCGTCGCCGTCACGACCCGGCAGGAGGGCCGGCGGATGACCATTCGTGCTCCGGGCATCGCGCGCGACCAGGAGGACGGCGCTTCGGTGGCGGTCGACGGGGCGTGCCTGACCGTCGTCGCCCTGGAGGCCGCCACCTTCGCCGTGGACGTGGTGCCCGCCACCCTGGCGCGCACCATCGCCGGCGCCTACCAGGCGGGAACGCCCGTCAACCTGGAGCAGGCGCTCCGCCTGGGCGACCGTCTCGGCGGCCACCTGGTGCAGGGCCACGTCGACGGGGTCGGGTCGCTGGTCTCCCGGACCGATCCCTCCCCCGGAGACGGCGCCCGCCTCCTCACCTTCCGCATCCCCCCCGCAGTGGCCCGCGCCACCATCCTGTACGGCTCCATCACCCTCAACGGGGTCAGCCTCACCGTCAGCGAGCTGCCCGGCCCCGACATGGTGCGGGTCGCGATCGTGCCGTTCACCTGGGAGCACACCAACCTGGCCGCCCTCATCCCTGGGGCCTCGGTCAACGTCGAGGGGGACCTGATCGGGAAGTACGTGGGTAAGCTCCTGTCAGTTCACACCCCGGATTCTTCTCAAGGCTGAGCCCCGTGCCGCACTCCCGCGTGGAAGCTGCCATCCGCGACATTCGCGAAGGCAGGATGGTCATCGTCGCCGACGACGAGGACCGGGAGAACGAGGGCGACCTGGTGTGCGCGGCCGCCGCCGCCACCCCCGAGGCCGTCAACTTCATGACCAAGCACGCGCGCGGGCTCATCTGCGTGGCCCTCACGCGCGAGCGGGCCGGCGAACTCGGTCTTCCGCCCATGACCGAGGACAACACCGACCCCCAGGGCACCGCCTTCACGGTATCGGTGGACGCGCACCGCAGGTTCGGGGTGACCACGGGCATCAGCGCGTTCGACCGCGCCAAGACCATCGAGGTGCTGATCGATCCGGCGACCCGCCCGGCCGACCTGCGCCGCCCCGGCCACATCTTTCCCTTGCGTGCCGTCCCCGGCGGGGTGCTGCGCCGGGTGGGGCAGACCGAGGCTTCGGTGGATCTGGCCCGCCTCGCCGGGTTCGAGCCGGCCGGCGTCATCTGCGAGATCCTGAGCCAGGACGGAACCATGGCCCGCCGGCCCCAGCTGGAGCAGTTCAGCCGGGAGCACGGCCTGCTGTTCATCACCGTCGCGGAGCTGGTGGCCTACCGGCTGGCGAAGGAGCGGCTGGTCGAGCGGGTGGCCACCGCACGGCTTCCCACCGGCTTCGGCCAGTTCGACATCATCGGCTACCGCAGCCCGCTGGACGACCGCGAGCACGTGGGGCTGGTGAAGGGAGAGATCGACGGGCGGGCGGACGTGCTGGTGCGCATGCACTCCGAGTGCCTGACCGGAGACGTCTTCGGTTCGGTCCGCTGCGACTGCGGCCAGCAGCTGCGCGCCGCGATGCGCCAGGTGCAGGAGGAGGGCCACGGCGCCATCGTCTATCTGAAGCAGGAGGGCAGGGGGATCGGCCTGCACAACAAGCTGAAGGCGTATCAGCTTCAGGACGACGGCCAGGACACCGTCGAAGCCAATCGCACCTTGGGGTTCGATCCCGACCTGCGCGACTACGGCATCGGCGCGCAGATCCTGCTCGACCTGGGGCTCACCTCGATCCGCCTGCTCACCAACAATCCCCGCAAGATCGTGGGCCTGGAAGGATACGGCCTGCGTGTGACCGGCAGAGTGCCGCTCCAGATCGAGCCGTCCGACTTCAACGAGCGCTACCTCGACACCAAGCGCGCCAAGCTCGGCCACCTGATCTGATCCAGGGGCCACGTGCTCGCGCCATGACTTCGGATTGCGGCTCCTCCGCATCCGGGAACACCAGATGACCGGCTCCAACACCTTCAGCCGAGCGCTTGACGGATCGGGAATGCGGTTCGCCGTGGTCGCGGCGCGCTTCAACCCGGAGATCACCGACAAGCTGCTCGCCGGGGCCCTTCACCGCCTGGCCGAACACGGCGTCGCGCCGGAGGACATCGATGTCTGCCGGGTCCCGGGAGCCTGGGAGCTTCCACAGACGGCGGCCCGCCTGTCGCGGCGCGCGGCCCATCGGGGCATCATCGCGCTGGGGTGCGTCATTCGCGGCGAGACCCCGCACTTCGACTACGTGGCGGGAGAGGCGGCGTACGGGCTGGGCGAAGTCGCGCGCGGTTCGGCCATCCCCGTGGTCTTCGGCGTGCTGACCACGGACACGCGCGAGCAGGCGGAGCGCCGCGCCGATCCGGACGGAATGGACAAGGGCGGAGAGGTGGCGTCGGCCGCGGTCGAGATGGCGCTGTTGTTCGAGAGGCTCGCCTGAGCGCGCCATGGCCTTGAATGAGCGATCCCGCCGCAACCGCACTCGCGCGCGGGCATGGGCGCTCCAGGTGCTCTATCGATGGGAGGCGGCGGAGAGCGACTCGGTTCTGGATGCGCTCGAGACCACGCTGGCCAACCGGAGGGTGGCGCCCGAGTGCCAGCCCCACCTGGTGCGGGTGGTGCGCGGGTTTGCCGAGCACGCCGAGGAGGTGCGGGCGGCCATCAGCGCGGCGCTGGACAACTGGAGGATCGAGCGGCTCGGCCGGGTCGATCGGTGCATCCTGTTCCTGTCGGTCACCGAGATGCTTTTTCTGGATGGCGTCCCGCCCGCGGTCGCGATTCAGGAGGGAGTCAGGCTGGCGCAACGCTACGGCAGCGACCACTCGGATCGCTTCGTGAACGGGGTTCTGGACGCCGTCCTCAAGCGACGCACGCCCCCGGACGACCGATGACCGGCTTGGCCCGTAGACCTGTGCCCTCGTCCTTTCTACCTTCGACGGGGCCGAATCAACCAACGGGAACCGGGGTGGGATGAGATGATGACAGTGAAGACAGTCGCTCGCCGCTGCGACGTGTCCGACTACGTAGTCAAGCGAGCCAACCAGAAGATCGGAAAGCTGGTCCGTTTCGAGCCGCGTCTGCTCGCCGCCGAGGTCGTGTTCCGGATCGAGCGCCACGTTCATCGCGTGGAAGCCCATCTTTCACTCAATGGAGACGAGCCGGTCGTCGCCCGTGGCGAGGCCGACCACTTCATCGCCGCGCTCGACCAGGTCGCCGATCGCCTGAGCAAGATCCTGCGCCGCCGCCGGGCCCAACAGGTGGAGCAATGGGCCGGCCGGTGAGCACGAGACTCTTCACCTCCGAATCGGTTACCGGAGGACATCCCGACAAGCTCGCCGACCAGATCTCCGACGCGATTCTCGACCACCTCCTGGCGCAGGATCCTCGCTCCCGGGTGGCGTGCGAAACCCTCGTCTCGACGGATTTCGCCCTGGTCGCAGGCGAAATCACGACGGCGGCCGACGACCTCGACTACGCGCAGATCGTCCGCGAAACCATCCTTGCCGCCGGCTACACCCGCGACGAGTACGGCATCGACGGGCGGAACTGCCAGGTGGAGTCGAGGATCGACCCGCAGTCGCCGGACATCGGCGCCGCCGTGGACGAAGGCGGCGCGGGCGATCAGGGGCTCATGTTCGGTTACGCCACCGACGAGACCGACGAGCTGATGCCCGCCCCCATCCTCCTGGCCCATCAGCTCGCCCAGCGACTCACCTTCGTGCGCGAGTCGGGGTTGCTGCCATGGCTGCGGCCGGACGGCAAGACCCAGGTGACCATGGAGTACGACGGCGACCGCCCCGCGCGTGTCCACACCGTCGTGGTCAGCGCACAGCACGGCGACGAGGCCACCGACGAGGAGATCGGCGAGGGAATCACCGCAAAGGTCATCGCCCCCGTGTTGACCGGGTCCCGTTTCGAGTGGGAGGGGTGTATCCGCCACATCAACCCCTCCGACCGGTTCGTGATCGGCGGCCCCTGCGGGGACGTGGGCCTCACCGGCCGCAAGATCATCGTCGATACCTACGGGGGCGCCGCGCGCCACGGAGGCGGAGCGTTCAGCGGCAAGGACTCCACCAAGGTCGACCGCTCGGGCGCCTACGCCGCGCGCTGGGCGGCCAGAAACGTGGTCGCCGCCGGGATCGCGCGCCGCTGCGAGATACAGCTCGCCTACGCCATCGGCAGGGCGCGCCCGGTCTCGGTGGCGGTCGAGACCTTCGGCACGGCCGCGTGCGGAACGGCGGACGAGCGCATAGCGGACGCCGTGGAGGAGGTCTTCGACTTCCGTCCCGCCGCCATCATCGGCCGCCTGGGCCTGAGGCGCCCCGTCTTCACCCCCACCGCGGTCTACGGCCATTTCGGCCGTGAGCCCGAGTGCGTGCGGTGGAAGGACGGCTCCGGGGTCGAGCTGTTTCGCTGGGAGAAGTCCGATCAGGTCGAGGAGCTGAGGCAGGCGCTGGGGATGTGATCCCGGCCGCCCGGGCGTCCCTCCGTTCCCCGGGAGAGCCGGAACTTCACCCGCAAGCGGGGGTCTAGCCTCCACGGCGCGTGACACTCGCCGTGCTGCGCCCAAGCAAGCCCTCTTGACTCCGATTTTCGGAAGGCGTTCCCAGGAACCCATGCCCCCGCTTACGAAAGTCCGTCCGGTCCGGTCAGCCGTCGCGCGGCCGCCCTTCAAGGTCAAGGACCCTGGTCTCGCCGAATGGGGCCGCCAGGAAATCGAGCTCGCCCGCAAGGAGATGCCGGGGCTGATGGCGCTCCGCGAGGAGTACGCCGACGAGAGGCCTCTCGCGGGCGCCCGCATTTCGGGCTCCCTGCACATGACCATCCAGACCGCCGTCCTCATCGAAACCCTGGTGGAGCTGGGCGCGGAGGTGCGCTGGGCGTCCTGCAACATCTACTCGACCCAGGACCACGCCGCGGCCGCCATGGCCGATGCGGGCGTGCCCGTCTTCGCGTGGAAGGGCGAGACGCTGGAAGAGTACTGGTGGTGCACGTGGATGGCCCTCGCGCACCCCGAGGGCGGCCCCGACCTGATCGTCGACGACGGGGGAGACGCCACGCTCCTCATCCACCGCGGGGTCGAACGCGAACTGCAGGCGGAAGCCGGAGTCGCGCGTGCCCCCGGAGCCTCCGAGGAAGAGGAGGAAATCGAACGGCTGCTCGACAGGGTGCTGGCCGAGGATCCGCGCTTCTGGAGGTCGCTCGCGGCCGATGTGCGAGGCGTGAGCGAAGAGACCACCACCGGCGTGCACCGGCTCTACCGCATGGCGGAGGAGGGCAGCCTCCTGTTCCCCGCCATCAACGTCAACGACTCGGTCACCAAGTCCAAGTTCGACAACCTGTACGGGTGCCGTGAGTCGCTCGTGGACGGCATCAAGCGCGCCACCGACATCATGGTGGCGGGCAAGAAGTGCGTCGTGCTGGGCTACGGCGACGTCGGCAAGGGCTGCGTGCAGGCCTTCGCCGGCCTCGGGGCCAACCTGTACGTCACCGAGATCGATCCCATCAACGCCCTGCAGGCCGCCATGGAAGGCCACCAGGTGGTCGCCATGGACGAGGCCTGCGCCTTCGGCGACATCTTCGTGACCGCCACGGGCAACGTCTCCGTCATCACCCGCGAGCACATGGACCGCATGAAGGACGGCGCCATCGTGTGCAACATCGGCCACTTCGACTCCGAGATCGACGTGGCCGGACTGGCCGGCCTGGAGTGGACCGAGATCAAGCCCCAGGTCGACAGAATCACCTGGCCGGACGGGAAGAGCATCGTCCTCCTCGCGCGCGGCCGCCTGGTCAACCTCGGCTGCGCCACGGGCCACCCCAGCTTCGTGATGAGCACGAGCTTCACCAACCAGTGCATGGCGCAGATCGAACTCTGGCAGGAACGCGACACCGGCGAGTACGCGAAACGCGTCTACACCCTTCCCAAGATCCTGGACGAAAAGGTCGCCCGGCTGCATCTGGACAAGCTGGGAGCGCGACTGACGACGCTCACCCCCGAGCAGGCGACATACATCGACGTGCCGGTCGGCGGCCCCTACAAACCCGACCACTACCGCTACTAGGGCGCATTTCTTGCTGCGGTCGTCCGCGACGGCCGGCGGGGTAAGGTCCCGCGAGGAGGACCGTTGGTCGAGGTCAGGGTACAGAGCCTGGGGCTTGACCCCTCATCCAACACGCCCGTCGTCATTCTGCGGGAAGTGGAGGGCGAGCGGGTTCTCCCGATCTGGATCGGTCCGGGCGAGGCGAGCTCGATCGCCATGGAGCTGGCCAGCATGAAGTTCAGCCGGCCGCTCACCCACGACCTCATCGTCTCGGTGATCGGCGGGCTCGGCGGCGCTCTGAAGCGCGTGCTCATCACCCGCGTCCTCGACAACACCTTCTATGCCGAGATGATCGTTGAGAGGGACGACGACGTCGTCTCCATCGACGCGCGGCCCTCGGACTCCATCGCGGTTGCGCTCAGGACCGAGGCGCGCATCTTCGCCCAGGAAGATCTCCTCCATACGACCTCGATCGAGGTGGCGGAAGACGACGACGCGACCTCCGCGGAGGTCGAAAAGGAATCTCCGCCGGGGATGGACGCCGAGGAGCTGAAGGAACACCTGCGCAACCTGCATCCCGAGGATTTTGGCCGCTTTACGCCCTGACCCCCGGGCGCTTCTGCTGGCCGCGCTCCTGTCCGCGCCGGGCTTCGGACCACTCCCCGCCCGTGCCGCGCCGACGCCGCAGGAACCCGGAGCATCCGCGACCAGCGAGCAGGCGACCGCGACGCTGCGAGGCAGGGTCACGCTGGGCGACGGCGAGGTCGGAGCGGCCATGGTGACGCTGCACGAGGTGGTGCTCGGCGGCGGGAGCGAGATCGACTCGGTCTCGGCCGCGGACGACGGATCCTTCGCCTTTGAACTGCCCCGCGTCCCGGATCCGGAATCGGGCACCGTCTTCTTCGCCTCGACGCTGTATGAGGACATCCTCTACTTCGGCACCCCCGTCAACAGCGTCGTCCAGCTCGACAGCACCTACGTCATCCGGGTGTACGAGACCGAGTCTGCCCCGCCGGGGGGCGCGGACTTCACGGTGTCGGTGCGCAACCTCTTCCTGCAGGACATGGGCAGCGGATGGAGCGTGGTCGATCTGATCCAGATCCGGAACGACGGGACCCGGACCCTGATCCCGGCGGACGACGAGCCCGTGTGGTCGTATCCGCTGCTGGGGGGCTCGCAGGACTTCGAAGTCGGCGAGAGCGACCTTGCCGAGGACGCGGTTCGCTTCGCCGACGGACGCATGTCCATCACGGCTCCGGTGCCGCCCGGCGAGCGCCTCTACGCGGTCCGCTACACGGTTCCGGGCCACCAGTTCGTTGCACCGCTTCCGGGTCGCACCGAGACCATGGAGCTGCTCGTCCTCGAACCCTCTCCGCCGGTCACCGTTACCGGCCTCCAGCCGCAGCGGCCGATCGAAGTGGAGGAGGGCGTGACCTATCGCCGCTACGCCGGCGGGGACATCGTCGACGACGCAGTGGGCCTGCTCATGGCGGAGGAGCCCGAGGAGCTGCCGCTGGAATGGATGGCCGTGATCCTCACCGCCGTCCTGGCCTGGCTCGCGCTGTACGCGTTCTACCGCGACCCCGCCCGGACAACGGTCTCCGTCGCCGACGAGCGGCGCATGCTGCTGCGCGAAGTGGCCATTCTGGACGAAGCCTATGCGCGCGAAGGGAGGGTCGGGAGCAAGGCGCGCAAAGCGTATCGCCGCCGCCGCGAACGGCTTCTGGCGCGTATCGGGCTTTCCGATGACCACGGAGCGTAGCGCATGTCGCTCCTCTCCACGCGCGCCATCCTGCTGAGGTCGCATCCCTTCAGCGAAACCAGCCTGGTCCTCCGCTTCTTCACCCGCGAGCGAGGTCTGGTGAGCGTGATGGCTCGGGGCGTGCGAAGGCGCGGCACCCCTCCCGAGATCTTCTCCTCCGGGGTCCTCGTCCTCTACTACCGGCGCAACCGTGATCTGCAGAACTATCGGGAATTCTCGGTCATGCACGCGCACCGGGCCCTGGCCGACGACGTGCAGCGCTTCGCCGGAGCCTCGCTGCTCGCAGACCTGGTCCTGCACCACGCCGGGGAGGAACCGAGCGCGGCTCTCTTCGCCGGGCTCGACGCATCGCTCCAGCGGCTGGCCGAGGCTCCGGCGGAGATGGCCGCGGTCCTCATTCTCTCCAGCGCCTGGGCGTTGGTCTCGCTGATGGGCTACGCTCCGGAACTCACCGCGTGCGTGGAGTGCGGTGAGGAGCTGGACGACGACGCCGTGGGCCGCCTGGACTATGCGGCGGGAGGCGTGCGCTGTCCTGGCTGCGCGGAGCCGTCCGCCGAGGGGCCCCGCATCGGTCCACGCGCGCGCGAACAGTTGGGGGCGCTTCTTCTGGGTGAGCCGATAGACGGGCTGGACCGGGTCGCGACACACGTGAAGGTGCTCCGCAACTACGTGCATCATCACATTTCCGGGTCCCGTCCGCTGCCCTCCTTTCCCTTCCTCGAGAGCGTCGTTGGCGAAGCCGTCTGAACCCGTGGGCCGGGACCGCAACCGGCCGCGCGACCCCGGCGGTTCGCTTGCGCGTCCGGCCCTGACCCCGCGGGAGCACTCGTGCGCCGGCTGATCCTGGGCACTGCCGGGCACATCGACCACGGCAAGACGGCCCTCGTGCAGGCGCTCACCGGCGTGGACACCGACCGGCTGGCGGAGGAGAAGCGGCGCGGCATCACCATCGATCTGGGGTTCGCCGAACTTCCGGTGAGCGACGACCTGGCCTTCGGGGTGGTAGACGTCCCCGGCCACGAGTCGTTCATCCGCAACATGCTGGCGGGCGCGACCGGGATGGACCTGGTGCTGCTGGTGGTTGCGGCCGACGAAGCCACCATGCCGCAGACGCGCGAGCACCTGGCCATCGTGCGTCTGCTCGGGGTCGAGCGGCTGGTGGTGGCGCTCACCCGGATCGATCTCGTGGAAGAGGAGTGGCTGGAGCTCGCGCTGGACGACGTACGCGAGCTGCTGGCCGGCACCCCCTATGCGGACGCGCCCATCGTGCCGACCTCCGCGGTGACCGGGGCCGGCCTGGACGAGTTGCGCGCGGCGCTCGAGCGTGAGGGCGGAAGGGCGCGCGCTCGTCTGGACGCCGACGTCGTGCGCTTGCCGGTCGACCGGGTGTTCACGGTGCGCGGCACCGGAACCGTGGTGACGGGCACGCTCTGGTCGGGTTCGCTCTTCCTCGACCAACGGGTGCGGCTCGAGCCGGGCGGGGTGGCGGCGCGCGTGCGCGGCCTGCAGGTGCACGGCCGCTCGGTCGACAGAGCGCGCGCGGGGGAGCGCACCGCGGTCGCGCTCGCCGGCGGCCGCGTGGGAAGGGAGGCGGTGGGGCGGGGACAGGTGGTGGTCGGCGACGATCCCTGGGTGACCACCGACCGCATCACCGCGCGCATCGAGCTGCTTGCCGACACCCCCTGGAGTCTCGAGCGCGGCCAGCGGGTGCGGGTTCACCTGGGCACGGCCGAGGTGATGGCGCGGGTCTTCCTGCTGGATCGTACCGAGATGGTGGCGGGCCAGTCGGCCTGGGCGCAGCTGCGCCTGGAGGCGCCCCTGGTGGCGCGCGCCCGCGACCACGTGGTCCTGCGGTCCTATTCGCCGATGACGACCATTGGAGGCGGGATCGTGGCCGAGCCTTCACCCCCTCTGCGGACGCGATTGCAGGGCAGGGAGGGCGAGCTGCTGGGAGCCATCGTCGGGCCGGACCCGGACCTCCGTCAGGGCGCGCTGCTCGGACTGGCGGGGTGGGCGGGCATCCCGGAGGCGGAACTGCCTGTCCGCACCGGCGATCCGCCGCGGGCTCTGCCTCCCGGCGACGGTGGGGCGGCGTTCGCGACCGCCCGGGCCATCTATTCCGCGGCCGTGGCCAGCGAAGGCCGCCGCCTGCTCCGGCACCGGGTCGAGCACTACCATCGTGCCGAGCCGCTCCGGCCCGGCATGCCCCTGCCCGAGGCGCGCGATGCTCTGCCCGCCGGCGCCGGTGCGGAACTCGCCGATGCCCTGCTCGCGCACCTGGCGAAGCGAGGCGACCTGGAGGTCCACCGCGACCTGGTGCGCGAACCCGGCTTCCTGCCCTCTCTCAACACGGAGCAGGAAGGCGTGAGATCAGCCCTGGCGGAACAGTACCGGGCCGCGGGGCTCTCCCCGCCGGCCATCCGCGACCTGCCCGCCGCGCTGCGCGATCATGCGGACCTGTGGCCCATCCTCAAGCTGCTCGAGCAGGCGGGCGAGATCGTCGCGCTCAACGACGACTTCTTCGCCGACGCCGACGCCCTCGGGCTGGGCGCCCGCGAGGTGCAGGCACGCCTCGGAGGTCAAACCGGGCTCGGCCCCGCGGACTTCCGCGAGGTTCTGCCCGTCACCCGCCGGCACCTGCTCCCCCTGCTTGCCTGCTTCGACCGGATCGGGGTCACGGTGCGGCGCGGGAATGGACGGGATGTCCCCGGTGGCAGGGAAACGCACTCCTGATCCATCGTGTCCCGGCCGCAGAGCCGAGCCTGTCCAGGATCCGGGGTCGCGCGTGGTTCCCGGGCTTGACCCGGAACGTGAACGTTCGAGCCCGCGCGGTGTTTAATTGAAGCAACCGGGCACGCCGCGTCCGCGCTCGCTCAGGTTGACAAAGAGCATCGGACCAGCGTACCATGCCTTGGTGTTGCAGGGTCAAGTCGTCAAGAGTGCCTGGGAGGGCCATCGTTCCTAAGCTACTGCACAGAAAAACCTGTGCGGAGGTTGATATGAGACGCTTTCTACGCGTCTTGACAGGCCTCCTCCTCATCCCGCTCGCGGGTCTCAACCCGACGTCGGCCCAGGAAACGGGTGATCGGGGAAGCCGGCAGAATCCCGGATTCGAGCTTCGCCAGAACTATCCGAATCCGTTCAACCCGGAAACCCGCATCCCTTTCAGCCTGGATGAAGAGCTGTTCTCGGATGGGGAGCCGGTCGTTGTTTCGATTCGCATCTACAACGTACTCCAGCAGCTGGTCGCTTCCCCCACGGCGCTCAACAACCCGGGGAGCGACGGCTTCCCCGTGTCCGACATGGAGTACGAGAGGTCGGGCGACTACGAAGCCTACTGGGACGGGCTGGACCTCAACGGAAACCAGGTTGCGTCCGGCATCTATCTCCTGGAGCTGATGGTGAACGGTCGCTCGAACGTCATCAAGATGTTCGTGACCAAGTAGGCCGCATTATCCCCGGGAAACAGGCCGCAGCATCCCGGTAGCAGGCCACGCCCGCTCGCCCGAGCCGTGCTGAAGGGCCCCTCCTCGCGGCTGGCCTCCGCTTCTCCCCCGTCATACGATTAGCCTGTCCGGGCCCGATCCGCGGGTCGCAGTCAGCCATCGCCCAGGCGACCAGGGCCGACCGTTTCAGGGGAGAAGCCGCATGAAGCCGCTCGACCGCCGCAACTTCATCCGAACCACCGCGGCCGCCGGTCTGGCGGCGCTTCCCGCCGGAGGACTGGCGACGCGCATCGCCGCAGCCTCCGAGCCCGCATCGGACCCCGCATCTCCGAACCCCGCGCCTCCGCGGTCCCTCGACGATCCGCTCGGCGTCCGCGCCAGCTTCCCGGTGACGGAGGAACTCGCCTACCTCAACACGGCTTCCGTCGGGCCCATCCCGGTTCCCGTGCGGGATGCGCTGCATGCCTACGCGGATGGCAAGATGCGGCGCCAGGGCGGCGGTTCCGGCCCCTCCCCGCGGCAAAGGGCCGTCACCGGATTCGCCGGACTGTTCGGGGCCGACGAGGACGAGATCGCCCTCCTCTATTCAACAACCGACGCCGAGAACATCGTCGCAAGCGCGCTGGACTGGCGCGAAGGCGACAACATCGTGGTCGATGAACTGCACTTCGTCTCCACCTACGTGCTCTACCGGCAGCTGGAGCAGCGGATGGGGGTCGAACTGCGGGTGGTGCCGACACGCGACGGCGTGGTCACCACCGAGGACTTCGAGCACCGGACGGACGCGCGCACCCGGCTCATCAGCGTGGCGTGGGTGTCCAACCGGAACGGCTTCCGCCACGATCTGCCCGCCCTCGCCGAGCTGGCGCACGCGCACGAGGGCTACCTCTACGCCGACGCCGTCCAGGCGCTGGGCACCTTCCCGGTGAACCTGCAGGACGAGGGCGTCGACTTCGCTGGCGCGAACGGCTACAAGTGGCTGCACGCGGACTTCGGATGCGCGCCCTTCTTCGTCCGGCGCGAGCACCTGGAATGGATGGTGCCCGACCGCTCCGGACACCGGCAGGTGGCCGAGACTCTGCCCGGGCACCGGTACCGCCTGCGGACCAGCGCCGCCAAGTTCGAGTACGGGAGCCTGGCCAACGGTCCGGTAGCCGCCATGGGCGCCGCGCTCGACTTCCTCGCCGACGTGGGGCTGGATCGCATCGCCGGGCATACCCACGCCCTGGCCGGCGAGCTGCGCGCGGGAGCGGAGGAACTGGGCATGCAGCTGTTCACCCCGCCGCGCAATCCGTCACCCATCGTGAGCTTCCATCACGGCCTCGAGCACGAGCCTCTGGCGAAGGCGCTCACCGACGAGGGCATCGCCATCACCTTCCAGGAAGAAGGGCGGCTGCTCCGCGCCGCGGTCGCCATGTTCAACAACCGCGAGGACGTGGACCGGCTGCTGGGGGTGCTGGCGCGGATGGTGTAGGGGGCACGGCTCGCGGCGCGTGACCGGCGGAGCCGCGCGCGAGCGCCGGTCCGCGAGTGCGAGTCGGGGTCAGTGCTCCAGCAGCGTCTCCACGTGCGCCGCCGCGGCGAGCGCGGTGCCGTCCAGGTTGTAGCCGCCTTCCAGCAGCGACACCAGGCGCCCCTCGCAGCAGCTGTCGGCGTAGTCCATCGCCATGCGGGTCATGCGCCGGAACGCATCGTCGGTGAGGTCGAAGCACCCCAGCAGGTCGTCGCGGCGGCTGTCGAAGCCGGCGGAGACGATCACGAAATCGGGGTCGAAGGCGGCCACGGCGGGTGACAGAGCGTTATCCCAGTAGCGCAGCATGTCGGCGTCGCTGGACCCGCAGTCCAGGTGCACGTTGATGTTCAGGCCCGTGCCCTCTCCTTCCCCGGTGAGCGACGGATCGCCGGTTCCGGGATATGCGGCCCAGTCGTGTGAGGAGAAGAAGAGCACCGAGGGGTCGTTGTAGAAGGCGTTCTGGGTGGCGTTGCCGTGGTGGTAGTCCCAGTCGATCACCAGGACCCTCTCGTGACCGTGGATCTCCTGGGCGTACTTCGCAGCGATGGCCGCGTTGCTGTAGTAACAGAAGCCCTCCTCGGCACCGGTGTTGTTGGCGTGGTGCCCCGGAGGCCGGATGGCGCAGAAGACGTTGCGCGCCCGGCCCTCGGCGACGGTGTCCACGCCGGTCAGGGCACCGGATACCGCGAGCTCGGCCACGGTCGCAGTCACGCCCAGCTGGCGCACCGAATCCACGTGTTCGCCGGCATGGTGGGCGCGAATTCGGAGCAGGGGATCGACCGTCGGCGCGATCGGCACCGTCGCCTCGATGAGGCCGCGCGCCTCCAGTTCGGCCCGCATGCGCACCAGCCGCTCGGGGATCTCGGGGGGGCGGCCGCCGTCCGGTCGAACGAGCACGTGGTCGAGGTAGCGTGGGTCGTAGATGAGGGCGGTGCCGGTGGCCTGGGGGGAAATACGGGACCCGTGACCCACCGGAGAGGGTTCGGCGGGCCTGCGAAGGGATCCGCCGCGCACGGGAAGCGGCGTCGCGAGGGCGGGCAGGGCGCCAAGTGCGGCGGCCGAGGATTTCACGAAGTTACGTCGGTCCATGACAGCCTCCACCAGTCACCGGGATCGCTTCTCTTCCGGCGGGTATAGTATGTCCGGTGTCGAGTTCCCGGAAAGAAGAGTTGGAGTGCCCGGAAGGAGGAAGCCATGACGCTCGCAACCCGGTCCGCCCGCCGGATCGCAGTGGGCAGCGCACTCGCGACCGCTCTTGTCCTGTTATGGGTGATCGGCGCCGTCGGGCTCATCGGCGTCGAGGGCGACCCCTACGACCGCTCGTACGGGGGCGTGATCGGCGTCGGCATCATCGGAGCCGTCATCGCCCGCTTCCGGCTGCGGGGAATGGCGCGCGCGATGGTGGCAGCCGCGCTCGCCCAGGCGCTGGTGGCCGTGATCGCCCTGATCATCGGCAAGCAGCACTCCCCGGTCAGTTCGGTGGTCGAGATCCTGGGCCTGAACGGGTTCTTCGTGGTGCTCTGGCTCGTGTCGGCGCGGCTGTTCATCCGCGCCGCGCTGGCTCAGGCATCCGAGTCGGCTCCCAGCCCGGGATGACGCAGGCCCGGATCCGTCCGACGGGCGCCGGCGTCGGCATGACTAGACGATGGAGTACAAGATGACTACTTCCCGCCGTTTCATCCCGACCCTGATCGTCCTGGTGATGACGCTCTCGGGAACGCTCGAGGCCCAGGTGGGTCCGGGGGAGCAGGCCACCGTCCCGACGAGGTCCATCTTCGACGGCGCGACCGTGATCGATGGGACCGGAGCCGTAGCCAGGACCGGCATGGCCATCGTTGTGGAGGGCGAAGCGATCACCGCCGTAGTCCCGGTAGGGGAACTGGCCGAAGAGGTGCGCGAGGGCGCCGAGGTGATCGATGCCAGTGGGTGGTATGCGATACCCGGTCTAGTCGAGTCGCACACCCATGTGGCCACACAGGCCGACCGCGCCCGGGCCGGGTTCATCCTCAACCGGCAGCTCTACGCGGGGATCACGACGGCGCGGGACATGGCGGGCGATGTGCGTTCCCTCATGGACCTGCAACGCGCGTCGCTGGTCAAGGAGATCGACGCGCCCGACCTGCACTTCTCGGCCCTCATGGCGGGGCCCGACTTCTTCACCGATCCGCGCACGGTCTCTTCGGCGGCCGGCGAGACGCCCGGGGCGGTTTCGTGGATGCAGGCGGTCACGGAGGACACCGATCTGGCGCAGGCCGTGGCGCTGGCGCGGGGCACCTGGGCCACCGGCATCAAGACCTATGCTGCGATCGGCGGCGACCTGCTGGCCGCCATCGCGGCCGAGGCCGGCAGGCAGGGAATCCCCGTGTGGTCGCATACCCACGTCGGGCCGGCACAGGCGCTCGAGGTAGCGGGGGCGGGCGTTCGCTCGATGTCCCATGTCTGCAGTATCGGCAGCGCGGCGATCCCCGACGACGTCTTTCGCGCGGGACAGGAGGGGCGGCGCACCGGGTTCGTCGACGTCGACCTGAACGACCCGGCGGTGGATTCGGTGTTCGCGCTGATGACGCGGAACGGTACGGTGCTGGACGCAACCATCCGGGTCTTCGCACAGGTAGGGCAGAGGCGCATGGCGGCGATCGACACGGTCAACGCTCCTCGGCCCGGTGAGGCAGCGGACAGCGCGGGGGCGCGGTCCGGGCCTCGCTCTCCGCCCATCGACCGGCGTCGCCGAGGCGTGCGTCCCCGGTGCGAGACGGCCGATGCCGTAGCGCTCACCCGCCGCGCCTACGAGGCCGGCGTCATGGTCTCCGCGGGCACCGATGGCATGACGCCACCGGCCTCCGACTTCCCGGCCCTCTTCGACGAAATCCGCCACCTGCACGAGGACGTTGGCATGCCGATGATTGACGTTCTCAAGGCGGCCAGCTTCCACGGCGCGGTCGCGCTCGGGCTGGAAGACTCGATCGGCACGCTCGAGGCGGGCAAGCACGCCAACATCGTCTTCCTGCGCGAAGACCCGTTGGTCGGGCCGGAGAGCCTGCGCTCCGTGGAGCTTACGGTGAAGCGCGGCACGCTGTATTTCAGGCGGGATTTCGTGCTCGGAGCACCGCCGCCGGCCTCGTAACCCCAACTGGTGTACCTAAGATTGCGGGAGTGCGGGAGCCCGGGGAATCTTGCCTCGCTCCCGCCCCGATGACCAAACGACGAACGGGCACAGGCTCGCGAGGATGACGATCAAGACCGAATCGTCCGGACGCCCCTGGCGCCACGTCGTCAACTTCCTGCTGGCCGCGTTGGTCGCAGGCACCCTGGCCTGCGGCGATGGAGGCGCGGGGCCGGAGCCCCCACGCCCGCGGGAGGTGGAATACACCGCGCTGCTCGAACAATTCACCGAGCAACACGGCATCGGAGCGGCGGCGCTGGGCGTGATGTGGAACGGCGATATCATCTATGAGGGGGCGACCGGCTTCATGGACGCCGAACGCCGGATTCCCGTGGTTCGCGACGTGATGATGAGGATTGCCAGCGTGACCAAGCCGATCACCGCCGCCGCAATCCGACAGCTGGCGGCCGACGGCAGGCTGTCGCTGGACGACCCGGTGTTCGATCTCGGACAGCCGGGGGGCGGACTGCTCGCGCTGGACCCGTTCCCGCGGCTGGGCGATCCCCGGCTGGAGCAGATCACGGTTCTGCACCTGCTCCGGCACGAGGGTGGCTGGGACCGGGAAGTTGCCCCGGACTGGGTCTTTCGCGAGATCGAGATCGCGGAGGCGATGTCGCTTCCCAGCCCGCCCGGCCGGGAGAATACGGTTCGCTTTGTCCTGGGCCAGCCGCTCCAGTTCGACCCCGGCGCCCAAAGCGCCTACTCGAACATCGGCTATCTCGTGCTCGGTCTCATCATCGAAGAAGTGTCCGGCCAGGACTACATGACCTATGTGCGAGAGAACATCTTCGCGCCCCTCGGGGTCCCCGCCGGGGACGTGATCCAGGGGCGTACCCTTCCAGGGGACCGGAGCGAACGGGAGCCATGGTACGACGCCGAGGGAACGGGCCCGAACGTCTTCGCACCATCAGGCCGGCGGGTCCGGTGGCCGGATGGAGGATGGGACCACGAAGCCATGATCGGCCACGCCGGTCTGGTCGCGTCGACGCGGGCCCTGCTTGCATTCATCGAGGCCTACGAGGTGTGGGGAGACGGTATCGGTCGCCGCCGCGGAGGGGGGGAGGATAGCGGGTGGTGGAGGTTCCACACGGGCACCCTCAGGGGCACCAATGCGCTGGTATACCAGCGCGGCAACGGGATCAACTACGCCGTTCTCTTCAATCGCCGGGCCGCGGTATCCGACCGGAGCTACTACGTCAAGCAGTTCATGGAAGTTCTAAATGAACAGTTGGTAAACTAATCGCGACAATGGAATATGGTACGGACCGGCAAAGTCCGGCTGACCCAGCCTACTTGTTGATCCGGTACATGCGGACGTACTGAACGTCCAGTTCGTCGGTCCAGACGCCGAGGACGTAGTCGTCGCCGATCTCCATGTAGGGCGCCTGGTACTGGATGAAGGCGCGCCGGAGTCCGGGGGGCAGCGACACGCTGCCGAGCCAGGTGCCATCGGGGGCGAGGATCTCGAGGGGCGAGGGTTCCGCGCCGGCCACGTAGTACGGCTGGAGCCACAGATGCCCGGCACCATCCACGTGGACGGAGCGGAGAACGGGGAGACGCGGCGCCCGTGGGAATCCCCGCCACATCCGCCGCACCCGCTCGACATCCTCCGCCGCGGCTTGGTCCGGCTCCGCAAAGGCCAGCTCCAGGATGCCGTCCAGATGGAGGTCGAAGAGGGCGGCGGTTGCCGAGCGCGGGGCCACGTCACGCCCCAAGACCGCCGTGGTCGCCCCATCGTGGGGTGAAATCAGGCGCACCGACCAGGCCTCCGTGTCGATCAGCGCGATACGCCCGGACCCGGCACCGTATTCCGGCCCCTTGTAGAACACATAGTAGCCTTGCGAAATACCCTCTCCCTCCCGGGCCTCTACGACCTGTTCGTGGCCCGGCAACACGATCAGCGACCTCACGGCGCCGTCCGCAAGGTCCAGCGCGGCCAGACGCTCCAGGGGCCATCGTACGACGCCGGTGGGAATCTCGCCGCCGGACTCGTTGAAGCGAACGACCAGCAGGCCGTCCGCGACACCCACCGCCTTGTCGGCCATGGTGGCCCGGCCGGCGGCCTCGCCCTCGGAGATCGCCACCCGGTAGGATCGCGCCAGGCGGCCCTTCGGGTCGAAGAGCTGGGCTCGCAGCAGCGCTCCGTCGTACGTCACCAGGGAATCGCCAGTCGTCGTTCCCAGGAAGTCGAGACTCCTGAATTCACCAGGTCCCTCCCCGGACCTGCCCGCCCGCCACTGGAAGTTCCCCGCCGCGTCGTAGCTGCGCAGTTCCGATCCGGCGCGTTCCGCAACCACGATATCGCCATTGCTCAGACGCACAGCCGCGACCACATCGGTGAACAGGTATTCGGATGCGCCGGTGACCGTGCCGATTTCGAGGAGCGGCTCGGGTTCGACGGTCCAACCTTCACCGGGCCCCCACAATGGCTCGACAGCCGTGGCGATGGGGACGCCGGCAGAGTCGGTGTGTATGGTGTGTACAGAAGGCGAAGCGGAGTCGCAACCGGCGACTGCCACGGAGATCGCCATGGCAGCCAGCCTGGTCGCGAGTGATTCACCAATCTTCATCTTCATCCCCGTGAGGTCGACGTCGCGCCTCTTCGCGCGGACCGGTTGGCAGCGGCGAGTTCAACGCACGACCCGCAGCCGCACGACGTACTGCACGCCGAGATCGTCGCGCTGGACGCCGTAGAGATTCTCGCCTTGGGCCATCATCGGATCGAATCCCGTGGGAGGCGTCGTCGTCCCCAGGTAGCGTCCTTCGCGGTCGAAGATGTCGTATTCGGGCATACCGAAGGCGTGTATGCCGAACTCCACAGGGTCATCGGGATCAAATGACGAAGCCTGAAGCGCCTGCTGCACCCAGAGGGTCCCGTGGGGGCCGCCGAAGAGTGATGTAAACGTCGGAAAATGCGTTCCGAACTCCATGGTGCGGATCATGGATTCCTGATCGGCAGGCAGACGTTCCCGTCCGTACGCCGCGCGTATGCGGTCGCGCAGTGCGCGGCGGTCGGAGTCGCGTAACGGTTTCCGTTGGAAGGACTTTGTCACGACGCGTTCCAGCCGGCCGCCCGGATCCCGCATCTCAAACCGGTAGGCCGAGAGACGCCCGCTGGCCAGCCGTCCATCCTCGAGCAATGCCCATCGCGGCTCGGGCGCGAATGCCACCATGTGCAGCATGCCGTTGCGGTAGGAGAACGACCCGCTGCTCTCCATTCTAAGCAGCGTGTCAGTGACCTCGCGGGCACTGTTCCGGAGCAGCACCAGGGCGGGGGGCGCTGTGCCGTTGGACGATGAGGGATGTGGTCTGAGTTCTTCGAGCAGGAGGCCATCCCGGGCGTGCCAATCCACGGGGATGCCGCCAGTCAGATCCATCGGGAGCTGGCCGGCCGGCGGTCCGTTGGACAGGAACCGCTGGACCCGTGCATTGCGGACATCCGGTACCAGAATCGTGTCACCCATTCCGAGCAGGACAGCCGAAGGCGAGGCGAGCTCGCCGGGGCCGCTTCCCCGCTGGCCGAATGCGGTGACGAACTCGCCGTCGGCGTCGAAGATGCGGACTTGCCGGGCCATTGCGTCGAGGACGTAGATCCGGCCGGTCACGTCTACCGCCACACCTGCGATCGACCCGAACTCCCGCATCGGATCGCCGTCCACCACGCCGATGCGCAGATCCTCCTCGAGCCTCCACGCTGTGGCCTCCGTCCACAGGCCGGCCTCGGGGTTGGCGACGACCGTAACGCCGGCACTGTCGTAGACCGTGCCCGCCCACTCGCGGGCGCCGCGCGAATCCGCGCTGCAGCCAGGCCCGGCCGCCGCGACCATCGCCAGGGTAATGAGTCCCCTTGCACCCACTACGCGGACCATGGACGGCGTTCGTGGCTTTCTTGAGTTGCCCTGGGGCGACGATCGCCTTGGCTCATCTCGCTTTGCATCGGCATCGACGTACCATGGGTCGGGAGATCCGGAACCTGCAAGTCGGGGCGCACCCTTTGCTCAGGGGATCGGCATCGGCATAGGTTGTCGCGCCCGCGGCGGCGAGAGCGTTCCATCGCGCGATTGGGCCGATCCCGGAAAACACCTGAAGGAGCCAGCATGCCCGACCCGCTTCGAGGCAAGGTGGCCGTCGTCGCCGGTGCGACGCGTGGCGCCGGGCGCGGCATCGCGCGCATGCTGGGGGCCGCGGGGGCGACCGTCTACTGCACAGGCCGCAGCGTCCGGGGCAGGCCCGCCACCCCCGGGCGCCCGGAGACCCTGGAGGAGACGGCGGAGCTGGTTACCGCCGACGGGGGGCAGGGGATCGCCGTTCGCACCGACCACACGGTTGAGTCGGAGGTCGAGCAGCTCTTCGCACGCGTACGCGCCGAGGCGGGCCGGCTCGACATCCTGGTCAACGACATCTGGGGCGGCGATGCGCTGACCGAGTGGGGCACACCCTTCTGGCAGCTCTCAACCGCGAGGGGCATGCAGTTGCTCGAGCGCGCCGTCCACACCCACATCATCACCAGCCGCCACGGCGCCCCGCTGATGGTCGAACGCAACGCCGGGCTCATCGTCGAGGTAACGGACGGCGACACCTTCGGCTACCGCGGCAACCTCTTCTATGACCTGGCCAAGAACGCGGTCGCGCGGCTCGCCTACGCCATGGCCGCGGACCTACACGCGCACAACGTGACGGCGCTGGCGGTCACCCCGGGCTTCCTGCGCTCGGAGGCGGTGCTCGACCACTTCGGGGTTACGGAGGCCAATTGGCGCGCGGCCATCGAGAAGGACGAGTACTTCGCCGAGTCAGAGACGCCGTGCTTCGTCGGCCGCGCGATCGCGGCGCTGGCCGCCGATCCCGACATCGCCAACAAGAGCGGCGGGCTGTTCTCGAGCTGGGGACTGGCGAAGGAGTATGGCTTCACCGACATCGATGGACGCAGGCCGGACTGGGGCAGTTTCTTCCTCGGCAAGGTGCGCGAGATCCTCTCGCGGGATGCACCGCCGGACGCGATGGACCTGTTCGTCATTCGCAGCCGGCTCTACCAGGCGGAACTCGATCCAACCGCCGCCGGGGAGGCCGAACGCCTGCGCGCCTGGATCGAGCGGCACGCGTGAACCCGACTACGCCTCTTTCACCCACCTCGCCACCTCGCGCAGCGTGGGCCGCTTCCCCTGCATGAGAATCCCGACGCGGTATATTCTGCCGGCCACCCACGAAGTGCCCACTACGGCGGCGGCCATGAGAACGAGCGACAGCCCCGTCATCCACCAGGGCACAGCTCCTGCCAACGCCCGCGGGAACATCATGATCGGGCTGAAGAACGGAAAGAGCGCCAACCAGTCCATCCACGGCATGGAGCCTCCCCCCAGGGTGGCCGACTGCAGGATCAACGGGATGACGAGAAGCATGATCACCGGGAACTGCGCCTGGCCAGCCTCCTCCTCGGTGGCGCACATGGCCCCGACCGCGGCAAACAGGGACGCATAGAGGAAGTAGCCCAGAAGGAAGAAGACGGCGAGGAGCAGCAGGACGTCCGGCCCCGGCAGGACCTCGGCGAAGCGCGCCAGGTCTGCGCTCGGTATCCGGGCCGCGACCATCGGTGCCGCGACGAGGAGCAGGATACCCGCGCACGCCGCCCAGATCCCCATCTGGGTCAACCCCATCGACCCCACTCCGAGCACCTTGCCCAGCAGGAGCCGCCACGGAGTAATCGACGAGATCACCACTTCCACCACCCGGTTCCGCTTCTCGTCGAGGACGGACCGGAGCACGAAAGCTCCGTAGAGCAGCATGGCCATGTACAGAAAGAAGGCTCCTCCGAAGCCGAAGGCGATCCCCGACACCCGGGCCGCCTCGGCCTCCGCCGGGTCTTCGCCTTCGACTACCGACTCGAATTCCAGCCGACCGCCCTCGATGAGCGACCGCAGGCCTTCCCCGGTACTGATCGTGGCCAGGTAGTTCTCGAGCGCGACATCGTTCACCGCGGACTCGAAGAGGGCCACGCGCGTGCTGCCGGGCGAGTCCTTGCCATGGTAGGCGAACACCCCCTCCGACAGCGTGAGGTCGTCGAGCACCAGGTAGGCTTCCAGTTCGTCGTCGACGACCTGACGATCCAGCTCTTCCAGGCTGACCTCCCGGCCCACTACCTCGACGTCGTAGCCCAGTCCGTCGAGCCGCTCGGCCACCTCCTCGCCGATGCTTTCCGTGAAGTCCACCAGGGCCAGCTCGCGGTCGGAACCCGCAGCCTGTACCGCAATGAAGACGTTGAGCCCCATCAGCCCCATCATGAAGAGCGGAAGGGCGATCGTGCCGATGATGAATCCCTTCGTCCTGACCCGCTCCAGGTACTCCCGCCGCAGCACTACCCAGACCTGCCTCACCGTGCACCTCCCCTCGGCCGCATCTCCGGTTCGGCCGACTCCTCCCCTGCGTGGCGCACGAAGATTTCGTGCAGGCGGGGCTCCAGCACCTCGAAGCGGCGCAGGTTCACCCCTTCGCGCAGGGCGGCGCCGAGCAGCTCCTCGTGGGAGATCCGGTTCGGCGGGATGTGCCAGGCGCCGTTCACCTTCTCGGCATCGACGACGCCTGCCCGATGGAGCCAGCCGGCGTCGCCTTCGAATTCAACGGCCATCGCGCCGGTCCTCTCCCGCCGCTTGAGCTCCTTGAGGTCGCCGTCGAGCACCTTGCGGGACCTGGAGATCATGCAGACGCGTTCGCAAAGGCGCTCCGCCTGTTCCATGAGGTGGGTAGAGAAGAGGATGGTCTTGCCGCGTGCCCTCTCCTCGCGGACGATCGACTCCAGTACGTCCTGGTTGATCGGGTCGAGCCCGCTGAAGGGCTCGTCGAGGATGAGGAGATCCGGATCGTGAAGGATCGTCCCGATGAATTGAACCTTCTGCTGCATCCCCTTCGAGAGGTCCTGCACCTTCTTGGCTGCCCACTCCTCAAGACCCAGCCGATCCAGCCATTGCGCCGCCCGCCGCTGCGCATCGCGCCGTGCCAGCCCCCGAAGTTCACCGAGGAACACGAGCTGTTCGATCACCTTCATCTTCGGATAGACGCCCCGTTCCTCGGGGAGATACCCCACCCGGCTCCTGCGCTTCATGTCGGGTGAGCCGCCGAGCAGTTCGACCGAGCCCTCGTCCGGCAGGAGGATGGCCATGATCATGCGGATCGTCGTCGTCTTGCCCGATCCGTTCGGGCCGAGCAATCCAAGGATGGTGCCCCGGGGGACGTCGAGGTCGAAGTCGGAAACTGCGGTGTGCGCGCCGAACGACTTGGTGACGCCCGACAGCCGGACTGCTGTTTCGTTCACGTATCGGCTCTCTGCTGAAGGGGTTGGAGGTGATTCGACAGCCCATGGCAGGTACTATTGGTCGAGTGAGAATGTTCAGAATCGGCCGGATGCCGACTCTGGAGATGGCCTCGACCCGGACCAGGCCCCTGATCCTGCTACGTCTTCGCATCCGGTGCGTCCGGAGCCCGAGCGGTAGCCGACGCGGCCTCTCATGGCGTGAAGTTCAACTCCCGCATCGCATTGGCCCCGGCGAGCACTCAGAGCCCGGGTCTCGCTATTTGCTGACGTAGTCGGTACTTGGGTACTTTATCGGGCTGACGCCGGGCTGGATCGCCCGGTGCTCGACTCCTCAAACCGTCCTCATCATGAGCGAAGCCAGAAGAAACAGCTCCCGCAGCCGGCGGGAATTCGTAAGGACCGTCGCGGCCGGGTCGGCGGCGGCCGCGGGTCTGCCCACCCTCCTTGCGGGAGAGGAAGCCCGCACCGTCCGCCGGATGTCCCGGCCCGTGCCCTCGTCAGGCGACGACCACGCCGGCCAGGTCGCCCCCTCCGACCGCATCGGCCTGGCGGTCGTCGGCGCGGGCGGCATGGGCATGGCCGACGTGGATACCGCACTGCGCATCCCGGGCGTCGAGCTCGTGGCCGCCTGCGACATTTTCGATGGCCGCCTGGACGCCGCCCGCGAGCGCCACGGCGACATCTTCACCACGCGCGACTACCGGGAGGTCCTCGCCCGCGACGACGTCGACGCGGTCATCGTGGGCACCCCCGACCACTGGCACCAGCCCATCTCGATCGACGCCCTTAGGGCGGGGAAAGCAGCCTACTGCGAGAAGCCGATGGTGCACGACATCGCCGAGGGCCACGACCTGATCCGCGCCCAGGAGGAGTCGGGCAGCGTCTTCCAGGTGGGCAGCCAGGGGATGAGCTCGCTCGGCAACGAGAAGGCGAAGGAGCTGTACGAGGAGGGCGCGATCGGGGAGCTGAACTACGCCGAGGGCTTCTGGGCGCGCAACGATCCCATCGGAGCATGGCAGTACCCGATCCCGGGCGACGCCTCCGAGGAGACCGTCGACTGGGAGCGCTTCCTGGGGCCGGCCCCCGACCGTCCCTACGACCCGCTGCGGGTCTTCCGCTGGCGCAACTACCGCGACTACGGCACGGGCGTCGCCGGCGACCTCTTCGTCCATCTCTTCTCGAGCCTCCATTTCGTGGTCAGCTCGCGCGGTCCGACGCGCATCCAGGCCGCGGGGGGCCTTCGCTACTGGAAGGACGGGCGCGAGGTGCCGGACGTGCTCCTCGGCGTCTTCGACTACCCGGAGACGGACGCGCACCCGGGGTTCAACCTCTCGCTGCGCGTCAATTTCGTGGATGGGACCTCGGGCAGCACCTTCCTGCGGCTGGTGGGCAGCGAGGGCGCCATGGACGTGACCTGGACCGACGTGGTGCTGCGCAAGAACGTGGCGGTGGACCCCATGGACGCCTTCTCGCAGGAGAAGATGGCGGAGGCAGCGGCGGACGAGGGTGGTCTGCCCGCGCGTGTGCGCATGCGGCCGCCGGCGGAGGCGCGCTACGAGGTCGAACCGGGATACCGGGGCGCGCACGTCGACCACTTCTTCAACTTCTTCCAGGCGATCCGGGGCGGCCCGGCGGTCATCGAGGACGCGACCTTCGGCCTGCGCGCGGCGGCTCCGGCGCTGGCCTGCAACCTCAGCTATTTCGAGGACCGGATCGTGCGCTGGGATCCGGACGCGATGAGGCTCATCTGATGGGCGTTCCTCCTGCGATCCGAGTCGCGGCGCTTGCGGCCTAGGCGGGCATCGGTGAAAGGGACAGCCCGAGCCGCGAACCGCCGTTGCTCAAGGGTCGTCTACCTGGTGGCCGTCCTGTGCCTGGTCATCAACTGCGGAGACGAAGTGCCGGCGGTAGTCGCCCCGCAGCCGCCCCGGCCAGTGGCCACGTCCGTGACCCTGGAGCCCTCGTCGGTGACGCTGCACGCGCTGAGCGACACGATTCGCCTCGTCGCGACCGTGCTCGACCAGCACGGTGAGGCGATGCCCGGAGTGCCGGTGGGCTACACGTCCACCGACGGGACCGTGGTAAGAGTGGACGCCATGGGCCTGGTGACGGCGGTGGGGAACGGGAGCGCGGTGGTGACGGCCGCCGCCGGCGCGGCGTCCGCCGTCGCGACGGTGACCGTGGAGCAGATGGTGGCGGGGGTGCGGGTGTCGCCCGACTCGTCCACGCTGGTTGCGCTCGGGGACACGGTGCGGCTGATGGCCGAGGCGCTGGACTCGAGAGACCAGGCGGTGCCGGGCACCCACGTGTTCGACTGGTCGAGCGACGATTCGGTGGCCACGGTGGATCCGACCGGCCTGGTGACGGCCGTGGGGAACGGGCATGCCGAGGTGCTGGCCACGGTCGGCACGGCGTCCGGCGGCGCAACGGTGACCGTGGAACAGAGCGTGGCGGAGGTGCGTGTGGTGCCTGCCTGGGTGACGCTCTTCACCATCGGCGGCACGGCCCAGCTCCAGGCCCGGGCGCTGGACGCAAACGGGCAGGAGGTGCCGAACACGGAGTTCGAATGGTCGAACGACCGGGGGGCGGCGCGCGTGGACGCCTCCGGCGTGGTGACCGCGGTGCGCGAAGGGACCGGGGTCGTCACGGCCACAACCGGATCGGTGTCGGGCAGCGCGCCGGTGACGGTGAGCCTCCTGGTCGGCGCCGCCAGGGATCGCGTGATCCTGGAAACGTTGTACGATGCGACCGGCGGCCGCTTCTGGAGGAACCACCGCAACTGGCTCAGCGACGCGCCGCTGGGGGAGTGGTACGGTGTCGAGACCGACCTGGAAGGCCGGGTGGTGGGACTCGAACTCATCGCGAACAACCTGGAGGGGCAAATCCCGCCGGAACTGGGCAGTCTCGATGCGCTCAGGGACCTGCGACTCGATGCATCGGCGATCTACGTGACCTGGTGTTACCGGCCGTCCACTCCGCCCGAGTCGACGGCGCAGAGCCGGGCCGGCCGGGGCTGGTCGGGATCCGCAGGCACAACCGGAGGCCTCCATTCGTGGTCGTGGGCCAGGCACGCCGGCGACGCCCGGACGCACGGAGTCGACCTCGCGGCCGATGCGCGGGCGCCCACACCCCCCGCTCTGGCAGCCGGCCTGCAGAACGGCGGGAACCGGTTGACGGGCCGCATTCCGCCCGAACTCGGCGACCTGGCCAACCTCGAGACGCTCTCCCTCAACCTGAACGAACTGTCGGGGCCGATCCCCCCGGAACTGGGCAAGCTCGCCAATCTGAGAAGCCTGTCGCTCGCGCGAAACCAGCTTACAGGCTCGCTTCCACCTGAGCTGGGCCGTCTGACCCGCCTCGAAAAGCTGGACCTCGCGGTGAGCTACGATCTGACGCTGACGCCCCCGCGCCCGCTGCATGTGCTGACGGGGCCGCTCCCGCCCGAGTTCGGGAATCTGGTCGCGCTGAAGGAACTGGACCTCAGGGGACACAGGTTCACGGGCTCGCTCCCACCCGAGCTCGGAAGGCTCACGGAACTGCACTATCTGTCGCTGACCTGCAATTCGCTTACCGGCCCGGTTCCGCCGGCACTCAGACGGCTCCGCGAACTGCGCCACCTGGATCTGTTCGGCAACCAGTTCGAGGGAGAACTCCCCGTGTGGCTCGACGAACTGGCCCGCCTCGAATACGTCGATTTCGGCAGCAACTACTATCTGACCGGGCGCATTCCCCCGCGCCTTGGCCGGCTGACCGCCCTGGTCAGGCTGAATCTCGCGTCCAACCGGTTCTCCGGCTCGATCCCCACTGCACTCACGCGCTTGGCTCACATGGAGTTCCTTGCGCTCGGCAACAACCAGTTGTTCGGTCCGCTTCCGCCGCGGCTCGGGGGCCTGACCAGGCTGGCGAGCCTCTCGGTCTCCGGGAACGTCCGCCTCAGCGGGGCGCTCCCCCGCGAGCTCATGCTTGCCCCATTGGAGGACTTCGTCTGGCATGGAACCAGCCTGTGCTCCCCGCGCGATCGTGTATTTCAGGGGTGGCTTGCGGGCATTGTGAACCACCAGGGGGGCCGGGGATGCACGCTGCCTCCGCGAGAGGTATTCACCTCGTTCTTCGAGACGACAGGCGGGTCCGACTGGGCCAGCAATGCCAACTGGCTCACCAACGCACCCGTGTCTTCCTGGTTCGGCATAACCGTGGAGGACAGTCTGGTCACCGCGCTGGATCTCCCGGACAACGGGCTCTCGGGCCCTCTCCCACCCGCGGTGGGGGACTTCCCGGACCTCAAGCGCCTCGACCTGGCGGGCAACGCGCTGGCGAACCGCATTCCTTCGGACCTCGGGAACCTGACGGAGCTCGAAGCGCTCGACCTGTCCGGCAACCGGTTCTCGGGGCCGGTCTCGCGCGCACTCGCGGACCTCGGCGCACTGGAACGCCTGGATCTGTCCGGCAACGAACTGGCGGGCGCGCTGCCGGGCGTCCTCATCAACCTGCCCTCGCTTACCGACTTCAACTGGAACGAGAGCGGCGCGTGCGCCCCCGAGGTTTCCTGGTTCCAGACGTGGCTCGGTTCGATCGAGACGCGCTCCGGACCGACCTGCGACGGGCTCTTCTCGGTGTCGGTCGCGGATGCGCACCTGTCGCAGGCGGCCCAGGGCGTCGACGGTGCGGTTCCGCTGATCGCGGGGCGGCCAGCGCTGGTGCGCGTCTTCGCGACGGCGGACCGGGCGAACGATTTCAGGCCGAGTGCCCGGGCCACGTTCCTCGTGGATGAGGGAGAGGCGCACACGGCGACGATGGCGCTCGGATCGTCCCGCGGCCTCGCCGAGCACGCTCCCGGGCAGCTGGACCAGTGGTATCAGGCGGCGGTTCCCGCGGACGCGCTGCGCCCCGGGGTTGAGTTGTCGCTCCGGATCGATCCCGACAGCACCATGCCCAGGACGGCGCTGGACGAAGTGCGGATACCCCTCGATGTGCGCGAGATGCCACCCCTGGAACTCACGATCGTGCCCGTCGTGGCGGCATCCGACGGGGACGCGGATGTGCTGGAGTGGGTCCAGGACGCCGACGCTGCGCCCGTGAAGTTCATGCGGGCGGTGCTTCCGGTCGGAGAGCTTGACCTCACCATTCGCGAGCCGCTCGCCATAGCTGCCGAGCCGGATGCCGAGCGGGGAGCCGAATGGATCGCCATCCTTGAGGACATCGAATTGCTTCGCAAGACCGAGGGCGGCACAGGATACTGGTATGGCGTGGTGAACCGCGCGGGCGACAAGGGCATCAGAGGGATTGCCCTGGTGCAGGGCCGGGTCGCCCTCGGCGTTCCCGATACCGAGGTGTTCGCACACGAGCTGGGCCACAGCATGAGCCTCAATCACTCACCATGCGGGAATCCATGGCAGGTGGATCCGGACTACCCGTATGCCGATGGCAGCATCGGCGTGCACGGCTACGACGCCCGATCCGAGGAGCTGGTGGATCCCGCGACGCACGACCTGATGTCCTACTGCCATCCGCAGTGGATCAGCGACTACAACTTCAGGAAGGCGCTGGAGTATCGGCTCCAGGCGGAAGCGAATCCACGTGCCCGGGCCGCCCAGGACCAGGACCGGGGCAGCAGGCTGCTGCTGTGGGGCCGGGTGAGCGCGGAGGGCGAGCTTCACCTCGATCCGTCATTCGCGCTCGACGCCCCGGCAGAGCTGCCCTCGGGCTCCGGCCCATACCGCGTCGAAGGCTTTACACGAGATGGCGCCAGTGCGTTCGCGCTGGACTTCGATATGGCGATTGCCTCCGAAGGCGGCGGCAGCTTTGTCTTTCTCCTTCCGTTCGCCGAGGACCGCATCGCCGCGCTGGAGCGCATCGTGCTCTCCGGACCGGAGGGATCGACGGCGCTGGAACGGGAGACGCGCGCGTCACCGGTAGCCATCGTGATGGACCCGGCGAGCGGGCGGATCCGGTCCATCCTGCGGGGCGAGGCCGCCGAAGCGGCCGGCGCGACGGTGGCGGCGGACGCGCGTTCCGGGGCCGTGCCGCGCGAGCGGGTGCTGGTGAGCTATGGATTGCCGGGGCGGGTGCCTTGACAGGCCAACGGGGCAATGCCCGGGGCGTAGCGGCCCAGGTGGCCAATGGTGGGCTCAAATGATCGGAATACACAAAATGCGTAAAATACGTAAAATACGAACTTGTGCGGGGTCCAGAGGCCCGAACCCTCTCCAGTGGGCCACGCAGGGGCGCCGCGCGGGGTCGCTTGAGGCGGAGTGGGCCGCATCGGTGGGTGCGACCCGTTCAGGCAACTCGCGCGGACCGGGCACGCGCTGGGCCATCGCTGGCGTTCTGGTGGCCGTGCTAGGCGGCGGATGCACCGACGCTTCCGAGTCGCGGCCCGATTCCGACATGGACACCCCGGGTGCGGAGCAGCCTGCACGCCCCAACACTCTCACCGACGCCGAGCGCGCCGCCGGCTGGCGCCTTCTCTTCGACGGCGAGACCACGGAGGGGTGGCGCGGCTACAACCGCGAGTCCTTCCCCGACACCGGTTGGGCGGTGATGGACGGCATGCTGGTGGTCGGCGCGACCGCGGTGGATCCGGATGTCCCCGTGGGCGGCGACATCGTCACGACCGAATCCTTCTCGGACTTCGACCTCAGGTTCGAGTTCATGCTCTCGGAGGTGGCCAACAGCGGCGTCCTCTACCGCGTGATCGAGGAGGAGGGCGCCGAGATCTGGTTCAACGCGCCCGAGTACCAGGTGCTCGACGACACCGCCTACATCGAGATGGGCACGATGGACATGAACACTCATCTCACCGGCGACAACTACGATCTGCACGCGTCGGGCGAGAAGACCCTGCACGGGCCCGGCGAATGGAACGAGGGCCGCATCCGCGTCGCGAACAACCACGTGGAGCACTGGCTGAACGGCGTGAAGACGGTGGAGTACGAGTTGGGCTCCCCGGAATGGGAGGCACGGGTCGCGGCCAGCAAGTTCGCGCCCTATCCACGCTACGGGCGGGCGGCGGCGGGCCCGATCGGGCTCCAGGACCACGGACGAAACGTCTGGTACCGGAGCATCAAGGTCCTGCCGCTGGGGCCGGTATCGCTCTTCAACGGCGAGGATCTCGACGGCTGGGGCGTGCACGGAACCGAGCGCTGGTACGTCGAGAATGGCGAGTTGGTGTGTGAAAGTGGCCCGGATGCTGAATACGGTTATCTGACTACTGAGCAGACGTTTAAAGACTTCGATCTGACAGTGGATTTCAAGCAGGAAGCGGACGGCAACAGTGGGGTGTTCTTCCGCTCCAGTGTGGAGGGCACGGTCGTGAGCGGCTGGCAGGCGGAGGTGGCGCCGCCCGGGTTGTTCAGCGGCGGAATCTACGAGTCGTACGGGCGCGGCTGGCTGGTGCAGCCCGATCCGGCCCTCGACGCCGCGCTCGAGATGGGCGACTGGAACACGCTGCGGGTCCGGGCGGTGGGCGACCGGGTCACCACCTGGCTGAACGGCACCCGGATGGTCGACTTCGAAGACGAGACGATCGGCGAGGGCGAGGGCTCGATCGCGCTTCAGATCCACGACGGGGGCGGGATCAAGGTGCGCTGGCGCAACCTCCAGGTGGTGGATCTGGGCGGGTGAGGCGCACGGAAATCGCTTGCGCCGCCCGATCGAGTTTCCTGTGAACGTTTCAGCTGAAACGTTTCAGCACCGCATGAGCGAGCGGAGATCATGAGCGTTGCCGCCAGAGCCGTCCTGTTCGACCTGCTTTCGGCGCTGCTGGATTCGTGGTCGCTCTGGGACGACATCGCGGGGAGCGAGGCGAGCGGCCGCCGTTGGCGCTTCGAGTACCTGCGCCTCACCTACGGAACCGGCGCCTACGTGCCGTATCTGGATCTCGTGGAAGAATCGGCGGCTGCCGTCGGGTTGCCGCGCGAATTCGCCCGCGAGATGGAAGAGCGCTGGGACGAGCTGGCCCCGTGGCCCGGCGCGGGAGCGGCGTTGCGGCGCCTGGCACGCGAGATGCCGATCGGGGTGGCGACCAACTGCTCCGAGGTGCTGGGCGTGCGCGCGGCCGGGCTCATCGGAGCGCCGTTCCGCTCGGTGGTCACGGCCGAGTCGGCCGGCTTCTACAAGCCTGATGCGCGCATGTATCATGCGGGGGTGGAGGCCCTTGGCGTGCCCGCGGACGAGGTGTTGTTCGTGGCCGGTTCCCCGCGCGACGTGGCGGGCGCGGTCTCGGCGGGGCTCCAGGTCGTATGGCACAATCCGGCGGGCCTGGACGGGGGTGGGGCGGAGAAACTCGCGGTCGCGGTGATCCGCGATCTGGGGAGCCTGGCAGCCGTGATCGAGGAAGGCTAGGCGATGCCCATCTGGCCTGCTAGCTTAGCCCGGCCTAGCTAGCCCAAATCCGGCCGATGGAAATCCAATGAAGGTCAACATGCACGAGGCCAAGTCACAGCTGTCGCGTCTGGCGCGGCGGGCGTGGCAGGGAGAGGAAGTCGTGATCTGCAAGTCGGGACGCCCATGGCTCCGGCTCATACCCTACGAGGAACAACTCGAGCGCCGGCAGCCGGGCGGACTGGAGGGGCAGATCCGCATCGGTCCGGACTTCAACGCGGAAGATGAAGAGGTCATCGGGGTGTTCGAGAACTTCGAGCTCTTTCCGGGCGGAGTATAGCGATGCGGCTGCTGCTGGACACGCACACGTTCCTCTGGTGGGTGTCCGACTGGCGTGAAATCGCCGAGGCGACCCGAGAGGCCATCGCCGACCCCGGGAACGAAGTATTCGTGAGCGCGGTCTCGGGGTGGGAAGTCGCGATCAAGAAGGCCAGGGGTCGACTCGTTGCCCCGGACAACCTGAGCGCGGTCGTCGAGGAAAAGCACTTTGCACACCTGCCGCTGACCTTCGCGCACGCCGAGAGCGCCGCGGCCCTGCCGAAGCATCATCGTGATCCGTTCGACCGGATGCTCATCGCGCAGGCGCAAGTGGAAGATCTGGTTCTGGTCACCAGGGACGAGCGGATTCCCCTGTACGACGTGCGGACCATGGCGGTCTGAGGGGCTTACACCAACACCTGCCTGTCTTGCTGAACCACGCGGTCGTCGACGGCGATGGTCGGTTCCCACATGAGCAGGTCGTAGTGCGTGGGGGCGACGATCTCCCCGCCGAGGGTGTGGCTGGTGCCGATGCCGATGTGGATTGTGCCCATGACGCCCTCATCCTCGAGCATCTCTCCGGTAAGGCGCGCGTTCGGATTCAGGCCGACGCCCAGCTCCGCGACGTTGAAGCAGTGCCGGTCTCCGAACGACTCCAGGTGCTCACGCAGGAAGTCGGCCTGCGCCCCGCCGGTTATCTCGACGATGTACCCCTCGCGCACCGTGCACACGATGGGCTCTTCCAGGATGCCGATGCCGAGATAGGGCACAGAGGCGTCAGCGATGACGGTGCCTTCGGCGGAACCGGTGACCGGCACGACGTTGACCTCGATGTCGGGGACGGGGGCCAGTTGGCCGGGATCCGGGATGTTGGTCAGCACGTTGGCGACGCGCCCTTCGATGTCGAAGCGGAGGTCGGTGCCGCGCGGGGAGGTGAGGCGCACCGTCCGACCTTCCGTGAACGCCACGCCCAGGCGCCGGCACACGTCGGCCTGCGCCTCGAAGTCGGTCTCGAGGAGGGCGGCGCTGGTCATGATCGCGTCGGTGTAGGCGGTCATCATGCACACCCGCGCCCCGGCTTCCAGCGCGGCCCGCATCGCCCGCGTGTGGGTAATCGAGATGCGCACCGGCGAGAAAATGACGGCCGCCTCGGTCATGGCGCGCGCGACCTGAGGGGGCGGTTCCTGCCCGTCCTGGTCCCGCACGGGGATGACGGAGACCGTGACGGCGCCTCCGGCTTCGCGGGCGGCCGCGGCGACGGCATCCGCGTAGCGACGCATCGTCGGGTCGGTGACGACCAGCACGGCTTCGCCCGGCTGTACGCGTCCGTTCACCTTCACGAGCCTCCGCGCGCCCGCCGAGAGGTCCACGCCAACCTCAGCCACGTCTCCTCCCGAAGAACTCGTCGAATCGCCCATCGAAGATGATCGCGGTGTAGCCGTCGCCGGTACAGTTGGTCGCGGTGCGCAGCATGTCGGGGATGCCTCCGGAGAGCGCGATCCAGCTGGCGATGAACTCACCCTGCGCCGGGCCCTCGAGCCCAAGGATGCTCGCGAAGAGCGTCGCACTCCAGAGCGCCGTGCCCATGCCGGCCGGTAGCCCTGGGGCGGCGATGGTGAACAGGACGACGGCCGGCCATGCGGCCAGCATCATCATCCAGCTGAGCTCCAGGCCGAAGACGTGGCTCACGACGAAGGGCCCGTACGCGACGTAGGCAAGCGCGCTGGCGTCGAGGTTCACGACCGCGCCGAAGGGCAGGACGAAGTCGGCCACCTCGTCGCGGACGCCGACCCGCTTGGCGTTGGCGAGGTTGACGGGAAGCGTCGCCAGCGACGAGCAGGTGCCCGCGGCGAACACCGCCGTGGGCAGGTAGTACTCGCGCAGGACGGGTCCTGCGGGCCGGCGGCCGACCCGGCGCACGAGCACGAACGTGTAGAACGCCCACCAGACGAGCACGAGCGCGGCCGTGTAGGCGGTCATGGTGAGGTAGTGCGATAGCCCGAGCCTGGCGCCGAAGCGCACGCCCAGGGTGATGCCGAAGGCGAGGATGAGCGGGAGCATCACGTAGGCCAGGCTGCTCCCCGCGCTCTCGATGGCGTCGGCGACGCGCTTGAGCACCCGGTACGTGGGATCGTGACGGGCGCCGAAGAGCCCGAGCAGGATGCCGGCGAGGATCGCCAGGAGCGGCCACGAAGCCCCGCCGCCTCCGAGGCTCTCGAGCATGGCGGCGGCTTCGGTCCACACGCCCCGCTCGCCCGTGGTGAGGGGGATGCGGAAGATGGCGGCGGAGGTAACGAGCGCGATGAGCCCGGCGACCGTCGAGGTGAACACGTACCAGACGACCACCGCCCCCGCGAAGCGCCCGGCCAGCCCGCGCCTCACCAGGGTGGCGATGGCCGGGCTCAGGGCCGCGAGGATCAGCAGCGGCACGATGGCCACGATCCAGGCGATCACGGTGGCGGTGCCTTCGGCTACGGGCGAGAGCGGCCCGGGAAGGAGACCTCCCGCGGCCAGGCCTGCAACCAGGGCCAGGAACGTCCACACGTAGGTGGGGATCCTGCGGGCTGCTGGCAGCTCTACCTCCTTCCGGTTCGGTCCGCGCCTATCATAGCTGCGGGGAGCGATGTTTGACAATTCCCGGCATCGGCATTCTCATTCTTTCGATCGGATGACATCGTTTCTTTCATTTAGACGAGAAGAAAGATACGTTTGAACGATGATCGACACGACGCTGTATCCTCGTTTCGTCGAGCCGCATCTGCTCGAAGCGCTCGCCGACTCGCCGGCCGTCCTGATTCACGGGCCCCGCCAGTGCGGCAAGACCACGTTGGCACGGATCGTAGGCGCATCGCGCGGATACAGTTACGTCACCTTCGACGACGAGGTGGTTCGCAGCGCCGCCGAGGAGGATCCGCTGGGGTTCGCAGCCGGCCTCCCCGCGCGAGTCATTCTGGACGAGGTGCAGCGAGCGCCTTCGCTGTTCACTGCGCTCAAGATGGAGATCGACCGGCGTCGCACCCCTGGACGCTTCCTCCTGACCGGCTCCACGCACGTACTTCTGGTGCCGAGACTCTCGGAGTCGCTGGCTGGTCGCCTGCAGACGCTCCGGCTCCATCCTCTGGCGCAGTGCGAGTTGGGCCAACGCGACTCCGATTTCCTGGATACCCTGTTCGCGGGCGGTTTCGCGATCGAACAGACAGCCCGGCTAGGCGACGAACTTCCCGCTCGCATCGTCGCCGGCGGATATCCCGCAGCACTCACCCGCCCGCCGGGACGCCGGCGCGCCAACTGGTACAACGATCACGTCAATGCCCTGATCCAGCACGATGTGCGCGACCTGGCGGCCATACGGAAGCTCGAAATCCTGCCGCGGCTGCTCGCCGGTGCTGCCAGCCAGACCGCGAGAATCTTCAACGCGAGCGACCTGGCCGCGCCCTTCGAGGTGAGTCGGCCTACAATTCGCGACTACACGACGTTGCTTGAGCGGGTCTTTCTCCTTGAACGCGTTCCGGCCTGGCACAGCAACCGCTTGAGCCGACTCATCAAACGGCCGAAATTGCACCTCTGCGACACTGGAATCGTCTCCGCGCTTCTCGGCCTGGACGGTCCGGCTCTGGCCTATGACCGTACGTTGTTCGGCCAGCTTCTCGAGACCTTCGTGTTTCAGGAACTTCGGCGACAGGCCAGCTGGAACGATGTGCCCATGTCCTTCCATCACTTCCGCGACAAGGACGGAGCCGAGGTCGACATCGTGATCGAGCGCGGCGCTACCGGGGTCGCGGGCGTCGAAGTCAAGGCGTCCGGGACGGTGCGGCCAATGGACTTTCGCGGCCTCCGCAAGCTCCAGGCGGCACTGGGCGAGCGATTCGCTGGCGGCGTGGTCCTTTACGATGGGGAAGCCACTGTGCCGTTTGGCGACCGGCGGTTTGCGGTACCACTGCGGCGGCTGCTGGACGGCCCGAAACAGGCGGTAGGTGGCACTTGATGGTGCTGTATTTTCGTTTGGACGCACCTTAACCTTTCATTTAGCCGATCATCCGACTTTGATTTGGTCGGATCACGAAGGTGAGAGTCCGCTGCGTTCAGGCGCACCGCGCAACGATAGCCGCAATCGCCGCGTCGATCTCGTCGCGGGTGTTGAAGAAGTGGATTGAGAGGCGGAAGTCGCGCGGCCGTCGTACCGGCGAGGCGAGGATGTCTTCTTCATCGCGCAGATCGTTGTAGAGCCGCGTGGCATCGCATCCCTCGGGCAACTCGAGGACGAAGACGCCCGACCGGTCCGGCCGCGCGCGCGGCGACGACACACCGAGTCCGGTCGTGCTGTCGACCGCCTCGATCGCGTGGTCGACCAGGGACTGGATCCGTTCCTCGACTCTCTCCAGGCCGATGTTCTCCATCCACTCGACGGCGCGCGCGAAACCGGCGAAGTCCGCGAGGGCGCGGGTGCCGAACTCGTAGCGGGCGGCGCTGGGGAGCAGGGTGTAGGCGCCCTCGTAGTCCATGGTCGCGTGGCTGTGGGAGCCGGCCCAGCTGAGCCTCACGTCGTCGAGCACTTCCCGGCGCACGAAAAGCGCGCCCGTGCCTTTCGGTCCGAGCAGCCACTTATGGCCGCACGTAGAGTAGCAGTCGCAGCCGAGCGCCCGGAAGTCGGTGGGGACACAGCCGGGTCCCTGCGCGCCGTCGAGGTGGTAGCGCACGCCGCGCGCGCGGAGCAGCGCGCCCAGCTCGGCGGATTCGTCGGTGCGCAGCGTCCGTCCGTTGTTGCGGGACACGTGGCTGATGCTCACCATGCGCGTGCGCCCGGAGAGCTGGCCACGCACCTCGTCTATGAGCCGCGTCCCCGTGCTCAGGTCGATCTCGCGGATCACGATCCCGAACCGGTCCCGCAGAACGTACCACGGGATGACGTTGGCGGGGTGTTCGGTGTTCGAAATCACGACCTCGTCGCCCTCGGTCCAGTTCAGGCTCCAGGCGACGATGGAGATCCCCTCCGAGGTAGAGTGGGTGAGCGCGACCTCGTCGGCCCCGGCCCCGAATACACGGCCCAGTTGCGCCCGCAGGTCCGGTTCGATGCGGGCCATGTCGGTAGCAATGCGGGTTTCGGCAGGGCTCTCGTTCTGGAAGGCGAGACGTTCCTGGACGTGGTCGATGACGGCCTCGGGGGAGGGGCCGATCCCGCCGGTCTGGAAGTAGAGGTTGCCGGTGGAGGCGGGGATTTCCGAGCGGGCGCGGGCTACCCAGGCTTCCTGGGACGAAACAGAGCCGGCTGCCGCCGGGACCCGGCCATCGGTCGTGCTGATCCCGGGTCCAATGCCCGCGCCATCCCTCCCGCCGAGCAACGCGAGCCGCCCCACCGGGACGATCGGAGCCAGCGCCAGCGCGCCCGCCGACCGGCGAAGAAAACTGCGTCGACTGGTGTTCATGGCGTACTCTCCCTCGCCTTCCGGAATCGCCAGCCGTGCAGAATGCTCCCGTAGTGGTTGAACGAGCGCTTGGCTTCGGAATCGTCGAAGGGATAATCCGCACCGATCTGCGTCGCGGCGGCGAGCCCGCTGACGAAACAGGTTTCCTGGCTGTTGATCAATGTATGCGCCCCACAGTGCCAGGTTCGCTTCCTGCCCTGGATCCTGCGGAATAGCGGCACGAGCCATGCGACATGACGCACGTCATGCACGATATGCTGGAACCACCATGTTCCGATGATCTTTCGACTGTCGATCTGGCTGATCGGATTGTAGGTCACCAGGCACGGCCGGTCGGACCGGTTGGCCCACGGCTGCTGGTTGTGCATGATATACGTGATTTCATAGTTGTCGGGCCTGGCGCCGTATTGTTCTATGTGGTTGCTTCGCGTCGTCAGAGGCTTCACTTCGTTGTCCGGAAGAACCGAAGCATCGGAGTGGATGACGGTATGGTTGTGGAGTTCGCTCTCGTAGCGTACCGACGACAGGATATAGCGCTCGAGCATCGTAGGATCGTCGAGCATCATCAGCGTCTGGTTCGCATTGCATGCGAAGATCACCTCGTCGAAGGTCTCCCGTGCGCCATCCTCGTCCTCGACCAACACGTGGGACGGATGGCGGTAGACCTTCCGCACCGGCCGGTTGAGGTAGATCCGGTCCCGAAAGTTCGCGGACAGGTTCTCGTAGATGCGCCGGGTTCCCTGGTCCCATGTCTGCATCGGTGTGGCCGACTCGATGTCGAAGAACTCGAGGTATCGTGAAAAAAGCGCCGCGGGCATGTCGAACACGTTGGTCGCCATCAGGAAATTGACAAACATGGGCTTCAGCACCTTGTACCTGAAGTCCCCGGATAATCCGGCCAGATTCAGGACCGTCCCCATGCTGATATAGTTGAAGGGATTGAGAGCGTTCAGAAACTTCGACTGGGTCCGGGTCAGCCAGCCGAACCAGTGCAGACGCCGCAGGATTCGCTGGAACTGCTCAATCTCGGGCCGCAGCTGGTCCCGTATGTCGGAGTCGAAATCGTGGGCATAGATGCCGCCCCGATACTTCACGCTGTAGCTGAACCGGGTATCGATCAGCTCGATGCCGTACTCCTGCATCAGCAGCATGATGTGCCGGTACACCGACGGAATGCAGGCGGTGACGGAGATGTCGAAGGGAATCGTGCTGCCGTCACGCTGCGGCATGTCCGCGGTGATCGCGTTCCCTCCGAGCCGGTCCCGCGCCTCGTAGAGCCGGAAGTCGAATCGGTCCGGGTGGTGATCGAGCGCCCACGCCGCCCCGAGCCCCGACACGCCTCCGCCGATGATGGCTACGCGACGGGGCCTTGTCCCGCTCCCGTGGG
Organism: Longimicrobiales bacterium; assembly: GCA_965208255.1. GTDB lineage: Bacteria > Gemmatimonadota > Gemmatimonadetes > Longimicrobiales > Gaopeijiaceae > BD2-11. The sequence continues at coordinate 2,521,985 of OZ242324.1, read as the reverse complement.
TTGCCGAGTTGCGTTGACCGGTGTTCATCGGGTGGTCCATCCCGGATCGCGGGTCTCGGTCACACGACAGGCCCGGAGGATCCCTTCGTCGAGCGACTCGAAGTCCTGGCTGCCGATGGCCGCGGCCACGGCACTGCCCAGGCCGGCGGCGCTCTTACGGAAGCCTGGGGCGTTCCTCCCGATGAGGTTCTTCCCGAAACGAGAAATTGTCGTTTCTCTCGTCCCGTTAGGTTCCGTACCAGACTCCTGAAGTGTGACATAAGTACCTGTTCTATAAGGGTCTAGATCGCCATAAGGGAGCTCCACGGGCCGTACCATCCCCCCGGTAGTTGGACACCGTCGCGAGCACTCGCCCGTTTGCGTCCAGGGCGAGCCACCAACGGGCGCTGTACGGCCCCTCCCATTTCTTTCGCCAGCCCTGCCGGAGCGTAGTCACTTCCGGGATTGACCGAGCAAACTCCTTCCCTTCGTGGAGGGTAGCAAATCGCTCCCGGATCGGTTGGCGTTCCTTCCATCTCCTGTCCGCGATAGCGAACCCTATAGTGCCCCCGATTTCTCTGGACAGTAGTTTAGCCATCCATCCGGGGTCCAAGAGAGAAGGAGGCAGGGATGTCTCGGAGTACGGACGAGCAGGACGACGCGGGCCGCTTGGGGAGGCCGGCCGGCCTCCCCAAGCGGTGGAGCGCGCGGCGGAAGGCCGAGGTGGTGTTGCGGCTGTTGCGGGGGGAGGACGTCGGCGAGGTGAGCCGGGAGATTCGGGTTGCGCCGCCGGAGCTGGAGCGGTGGCGGCGGGAGTTCCTGGAGGGTGGCCAGCAGGGCCTCAAGAAGAAGAACCGACCGGGAGGCGAGCTGATGCGGACCCGGGCGAAGCTGGGAGAGCTGACGATGAGGGTCGAGTTGCAGGCGGAGCTTCTCGAAAAAAGGGGGTACGGGGACGAGCTGAGGAAGCTCTTGAGGCGCTTGGACGGGTGAGTCCGGCGACGAACCAGCCGTACCCGCTGACAATGGTGTGCGAGACGTGGCGTGTGGCACGCTCGAGCGTGTATGAGCTGCGGGCCCGGCGCGGAGACCATCCGGAGTCCGATCGCCGACAGCCTGGGAAGCGGGGCCCGAAGACGGCACTGAGCGACGAGGAGCTGGTCGCGGAGATCCGGGCGGTGCTGAAAACGAGTCCGTTCCTCGGCGAGGGCCACCGGAAGGTGAAGGCGCGGCTTGCGGCCAGGGGGATCCGGGCCGGCAAGAACCGGGTGCTGAGGCTGATGCGGGAGCACGGGTTGCTGGCGCCGGTGCGGCGGGGGCATCCCCGCGGAGACCGGAGCCACAGCGGCCGGATCCGGACCGAGAGGCCGGACGAACTCTGGGGCACGGACGCGGCGCGGTTCTGGACGAAGGCGGAAGGCTGGTGCTGGTTCTTCGCGGCCGTCGACCACTGCACCTCGGATGTCGTCGGCTGGCACGTCGCGAAGAAGGGCGACCGCTGGGCGGCGCTGGAGCCGGTCCGCCAGGGGGTGCGGGCCCACATGGGCGGCTTCGGCAAGGCGATCGCCCTGGGTCTCGGTCTGCGGCACGACTGGGGCTCGCAGTACCGGGCCAGGCAGTTCCAGGCCGAGATCAAGTGGCTCGGCATCCGCTCCACGCCCGCCTACGTGGGCGAACCGGAGTGCAACGGCGTCGCGGAGCGCTTCATCCGCACGCTCAAGCAGGAGTGCATCTATCTGCACCACTTCGAAACCCTCGAGGAGGCCAGAGCGGTGATCGGGGCCTTCGTCGAGCGTTACAACAACGGCTGGCTCCTCCAGCGGCACGGGTACATGACCCCGGCCCGCGCCCGCGAGAAGCTCAGCCGAAGGGCGGCCTGATGTTTAAGCCGTCCACTTGTCCAGAAAACCCGGACCGGTACAACCCTCCATAGACCAAATCCCCCGGTTCCCATTACGGACCGGAAGGTATTGTACTCTCTCGGGAGGCGCTACCTTGGAGGTGGCGTAGCCTTCGGGAGCACGATAGGCCCTGAGAAGCGCCCCTTCCTTCACCCCCGGCAAACCAGTAGACTTGACTTTGGAGGGCTCCGCTACAGGGCCAGGTCGTTTACAGGAAACCCGGGAGAAGCTTGTGACAATGACGCAACGAGGGTACGGCCTGATACTGGCAACGATGGCTCTAACCAACGGGCTCGCGTGCGGCACAGGCTCCCCAGGGGAGAGCCCGCAGGAAGCCCCGTTGGAGACTCCGCCGCAGGACCCAATGGAGACCCCGCCGCAGGAACTCCTAATGGAAAGATGGATCACGGAAGCACAAACCGACATAATGGGCGACTCTACAATCCTAGCCTTTATGGCCTCTACCGAAGCTACCGGTGTGCCTACTGAAGCTGCTGGGATCACCATAGGGTGTACGAGCATCGTGGGGCAGATTTTTGTTGTCACAGATATAGGGCGCGGCACGAGAAGCGGTCCTGTGCAATTTGACGTGCGTTTTGACGATGAGCCCATAGAGCAGATCCGGTTCTCTATCAACAGCCGCGGAAGCGGAGCAGGGGTGGACGGCCCCGAGGAGACTCAGCGATTCTTGGCACGTTTGACGGAGCCCTATAGCCAAGTAGCTATCCGGTCCCAAGGGGGTCTACAAGGCGCCATTTTTCCCTTGGCCGGGGTCCGGGAGGCCATCGCGAGGGTCCGGGCAGCTTGTCCCGACTGGCCCTGACCACCCGGTGGGAGCGTTTGTCACTGGCCAACGCAACCCGACCAAACCCCGGGAGGGCGTGTAGCTCGTGCTCTCGCAGTGATGGCGGCTCGGGGCGGGGTCGCGGGGAGGGGGAAGTGGGGTTCGGGTGCGGGGGGTGGCAGGGGATCACGCACTTTTCACGCAGTGTCAACCTGCAACTGGCATTTCTGACACTGATACACAAAATACGATAGTCGTCCCACCTGTTTACCTTTTCTGGGATTGACAGTCAACTGCACCGGATACAGCTTCCGATCCTCAAAGCAATTCGGACAGAAATAGGTGATTGCCCACGGATCTTGGGTTGGGAGATCCTGATTCCGTGCAATTAGGCTGCTGCCCTGTTTGAAAGAGTACAATTGGTAGTCCTTGCTTTTCAATTCCCAATCCTGAAAGCCTGCGAGTGTTGCCGCTCAAGGTTCGCCACCTTTTCCATGAGCAACAACTGTTTCATGCGCATGTCGACGATATACCTTTGCGCTTGTTCAAGTTTCTCTTTCAGTTCCTTCTTGCTCTCATGGCCCGTAAGTTCAAGGACCGCATTGAGAGCAGACATGCCCGCGGTGATACCTGTGGGATCAACCATGTCCGCCTCCGTGGCGACTGCTCCAGTTTGTTGTCACTTCCCAATCTGGCCCTTTGAGGAATCGCCCGACAGCGTCTTGGATTTATTCTGGTCGTCGCCGGGAGGTCCAGCAAAAAGCCTTAACAGCATGTCCCCGGTTGGCTGATTGACGAGTTTGTGAATTCTCTTCATGATGTAAGACGCAGGCCCTTCGAGGCGCTTGTGCGGGGCGTTAATGTTTTCTCGGATGGCATTCTCCATGATTTCCGTAAAGGCCTGCTGCGCATCGTCGCTTTCTGACATGACCTTGACGAAGATGGTATTCATCAAGCCCAAGGAGAGACCGACGGCCAAACGCAACTGCTCCTGGAGGCTTGAAATCTCGGATTCAAGGGCATCAACTCGATCTCGCAAATCGTCCACCTCATCATACCCGTCGAACTGATCAATGTCGTAGTCAGCCATAAGGCCTTCTCCCGTCCCTAGCGAGCGTCCGTTTCCCGTAACAGCCGCGCCAATCTACTGAACCCTGAGGCTCATGTGAAGCTTACGAAGATCGAGTGGACTTGGGAGGGGCGCGAACTCCCGCTGCAAACAGGGGACGAGACTGCTTTCTCCGTTCACCCCCGGGGACCCCGGAATCACCGGTTAGCTGCTAGTGTAGTGTCGCATAAAGTAGCATGGTTAACGCATGGAGAAGCGACTATCTTCCATGCCTGCTCTGCGAAGGATTCGATTGCGACCCGGGGACCGCAAAGAGCTCGAGAGATGGGTTCGAGCCCGCACGACCCCGCAGCGGCGCGTGGAGCGCGCCCGGATCATCCTGGGTTCGGCCGGAGGTTTGCCGGGCCGGACCCTGGCCCGCGAGATCGGCGTCTCGCTGCCGACCGTGCAAGGATGGCTGGACCGGTACGACGAAGAGGGTCTCGCGGGACTTGATGATCGGTCCCGCCGCGGTCGGCCGCGAAGTACGATCACGCCCGAGGTCGAGGCCGAGGTCGTGCACCGCACGCTCGAGGAGAAGCCGCCGCGGGGGACGCACTGGAGCACCGGCCTGATGGCCGAGTGCATGGGGCTGCATCACAGCCAGGTGGGGCGGATCTGGAACGCCCACGGACTGAAGCCCCACAGGGTGCGCTACTTCAAGCTCTCCACCGATCCCCGCTTCGTCTAGAAGCTCCGCGACGTGGTGGGGCTCTACGTGGCGCCGCCGGAGCGGCCGATCGTCTTCTCCTTCGACGAGAAGAGCCAGATCCAGGCCCTGGACCGGACCCAGCCGGGGTTGCCGCTCAAGAAGGGACGGGCGGGCACCATGACGCACGACTACAAGCGCCACGGGACCACGACGCTGTTCGCGGCGCTGGACATCGCCACCGGAGAGGTCATCCACCAGTGTCTGCCCCGCCACCGGCACCAGGAGTTTCTTCGCTTCCTGCGCACCCTCGAAAAACGATGCGACCCGGAACTCGACCTGCACTTCATCCTCGACAACTACGCCACCCACAAGCATGCCCGAGTGAAGGACTGGTTGGACCGGCACCCCCGAGTCCACTTCCACTTCGTGCCCACCTCGTCCTCGTGGCTGAATCTCGTCGAGCGCTTCTTCTCCGAACTCACGCAGCGCCAGCTCAAACGCCTCGCCGTCCACAGCGTCGGCCAGCTCGTCCACGCGATCACGTCCTACATCGACGACAGGAACCGCGCCCCGAAACCCTTCGTCTGGACCGCCACCGTCCGCGATATCCTGGCCAAGGTCAACCGTGCCAACACCGCTTTAGCGGCACTACGCTAGGGCCCTGCTAGGCGGCATCCGTGGTCCCAGGGAGGGTCCCCGGGCTCCGGGAGGGTTCTGGCGGGTCCCGAGGGGCTGCCCCTTCCTCGAGAACGGCTCGCAAGGGGCGCGAGATCACCCCGAGACGGCCCCGGCCCACCCCAGCGGGGCGAACTCCCTCCCCGGGGTGTTACCGGGCACGTCAAATTACGGGATCGTGGGCATTGAAAATGTCAGGGTTGAGCCCGGTGGCGGGGGTTCGGCCATGGGATGTTGGGCGAAGGCGGGCAAGGGCCGAGAACGGGTTGGCTACCATCGCGTCTCCATTGAACGAAGGAGACGTGATGATCGGAAGAGAGACGCGGGTGTTGTTGCGGCACTATCTGGAACAGGGACTGAGCAAGGCCGCGGTGGCGCGGCGTTGCGGGGTCAGCGAGCGGACGGTGTACCGCTGGATCGCGGCGGGGCAGCTGGACCGGGAGCTGGACGACGGGCCGGTCCGATACGGGCCGAGGCGGCCCCGGCCTTCGCGGCTCGATCCCTACAAGGAGATCATCGAGACCCGTCTGGCCCGGTATCCGGATCTCAGCGCTGTGCGGCTGTTCGAGGAGATCCGGAAGGCGGGCTACGAGGGCGGCTACGACCAGGTGAAGCGGCATGTGCGGGAGGTCCGGCCGCTGCCGGAGCCGGAGCCGGTCAGGCGCTTCGAGACCCCTCCGGGGCACCAGGGGCAGGTGGACTTCGCGGAGTTCAAGACGCCGTGGGGGAAGCGGCACGCGCTGGTCGTGGTTCTGGGCTACTCGCGGCTGATGTGGGTCCGGTACTACGAGCGGCAGACGATGGCCGTGGTGATGGAGGGCCTGGAGTCGGCGTTCCGGTACTTCGGGGGCGTGCCCTCGGAGCTGCTGTTCGACCAGATGAAGGCCGTCATCGTGGAGGACAACCGGGAGGTCGGCGGGCGGCTGATGGAGAACACGGAGTTCCTGCGCTTCGCCCACCACTGGGGCTTCCGGATCCGGGCGTGCCGGCCGTACCGGGCGCAGACGAAGGGGAAGGTGGAACGGCCGGTCAGCTACATCCGGCGGAGCTTCTTCTACGGACGGGACTTCGTGTCGGACGACGATCTGAACGCCCGGGTGCTGGGGTGGCTCGGCAGGGTGGCCAACGTCCGCGTCCACGGCACGCTGAAGGAGCGGCCCGTGGACCGGTTCGAGGCGGAGAGGCCGCACCTAAAGCCCTTGGCCCGCTGGCCTTACCGGCCCGTGACGCCGCTGCGCCCCGAGCCCTCGAAGGAGCGGAACGAAGCGGCGGCGGACTCCCGGTTCGTCGAGGTCGAGCGCCGTCCGCTGGCCGAGTACGGCCGGATCGCGGGAGGCGTGCGGTGAGGCCGCCATCGCGCAGGGAGCGGATCGCGGCCCAGCTCGCCGACCTCAAGATGCCCGGCGCGCTGGAGGCGCTGGACGGCGTGCTCGCCGGGGTGGACGGGGGAGGCACGACCGCGGCCGAGGCGATCGAGCGGCTCCTGGCCGCCCAGATCGAGCTCCGCAACGGCCGGCGCCTCGAAGCCGCCATGCGCTCCAGCCGCCTGCCGTACGTGAAGACGCTGGCGGCCTTCGACTTCGCCTTCCAGCCGTCGATCAAGCGCGAGCAGATCGACGCGCTGCACGAACTCGGCTTCGTCGAGCGCCGGGAGAACGTCGTCTTCCTCGGCCCGCCCGGCGTGGGCAAGACGCACCTCGCGATCAGCCTGGCGATCACGGCGGCTGAGAGCGGCCGCAAGATCTACTTCGGCACCCTGACCGACCTCGTCGACTCCCTCGAGGAGGCCAAGGCCGCCGGCCGGCTCGACCGCCGCCTGAAGATCCTCACCCACCCGGCACTCCTCATCGTCGACGAGATCGGCTACCTGCCGGTGACCCAGAGCGGCGCGGTCCTCTTCTTCCAACTCGTCAACCGGCGCTACGGCAACGGCTCGACCGTGCTCACCTCCAACAAGGGCTTCGAGGAGTGGGGCCGCATCCTCGGCGACGAGGTCATGGCCGCAGCGCTCCTCGACCGACTGCTCCACCGCTGCCATATCGTCAACATCCGGGGCAACAGCTACCGGATGCGCCGCCACGCCGAACTCTCCAAGGCGATCCACCCCCTCGCGAGCCGAGTGGACGCCGAATCGCCTGCCTCGAAAGAGAGCCCCTCATGACGACCTCGCTACCGGCCCGCTGCCCCGCTCCGGTCGCTCCGCTCCCTCCGCGGAGCAGCGCTCGGACCCTGACATCTTCAATGCCCAATACCCTGACATTTTCGATGCCCATTGACACGGGGCGCGAAACGTGCTAGCGCCTGTTTCCCGCCCTGCGGATAGGGTTCGCGGGGGGGGAAGTCTCGGGGGCTCCCGGGGCCGTGTCTCCCAGCGGCTCCCGAGGGCTCCGGGCTGTTGAAGCCCGGAACGTAGCGGGGCCGGAAGGAACAGCCCTGAATCCTTGCTCCCCGGCGATTCGGGGGCGCGAGATTGAACCCCCGGGACGGGCAGATACGATACGGCCTACTGGCATGCTTTAGAGCCCGTGGTTCTGAGTGTGCTAACCCGCTGTTCTATAGGTACTTATACTAACTGGACAGAGGCCGAAGTTAGTATCCTTCCCGAACACGCGGTCTCACTCCTTCTTGCGCGGAAGCCTCACCCGCGAACTCCGGTTGTATTCGTTGCGGGACTGATGGCTGGCGTAGTCCCTCCAGGTCGTATCGCAACGCTAGGCGATTCCGGACCGTCCAACAAGCAGCGTTGATCGCAACCGCTCTCGCCTTCTATTGTCCATCTTCCACCATGTCCTCTGTTGCCGGGAGCATTCGCAATGACCAACGCCTCGCAACTCATCGGTGTGCGACTCGCAGCCGCCCTCCTCGCGTTTGGTGCGCTCGTCGCGTGCGCCGCTCCGGGCGCAGATGCCGAAGACGTCCAAGACAGCAGCGCCAACATACAGAATAATACAGGAAAGATACAGGCTAGCATACAAGAGAGCATACAAGATGGTGGAGTGAACATACAGGATCTCGTGAACGGCTACGCGGTGTTTCGATTGGAAGCGGACCTCTCGCACCTGTCGGACGACGACCGCGAGGTGGTGCGCCTGCTGATCGAGGCGTCCCAGCCGATGGACGATGTCTTCTGGATGCAGGCGCACGGTGACAAGGAGGAGGCGCTCGCGCTGGCGCAGGGTGACGAGGCGGCGCGCCGCTACATCGAGATCAACTACGGGCCCTGGGATCGGCTCCGCGCCGACAGTCCGTTCATCGCCGGCGTCGGAGCCAAGCCGGCCGGAGCGAACTTCTATCCCGCTGACATGACGGCGGATGAATTCGACGTGGCGGCCGCGGAAAACGACGCGCTCCGTTCCCTCTACACGCTCGTGCGGCGGGGCGAGGATGGTTCGCTGAACGCAGTGCCCTACTACGACGCCTTCGCGGAACAACACGCAGCCGCGGCGGCAAAGCTGCGCGAGGCAGCCGGGCTGGCGAGCGACCCCGGACTCGCGACGTACCTGCGCCTGCGCGCCGACGCCCTCGAATCCGACGACTATCAGCCGAGCGACATGGCGTGGCTTGACATGAAGGAGAACCCCATCGACGTCGTGATCGGGCCGATCGAGACCTACGAGGACCTGCTCTTCGGCGCCAAGGCCGCCCACGAAGGCTTCGTCCTGATCAAGGACATGGAGTGGAGTGAGAGGCTCGCGCGTTTCGCGGCGCTCCTCCCCAGCCTGCAGGAGAGCCTGCCCGTCGCCGACGAATACAAGGCGGAGACGCCGGGGACGGACTCGGACCTGAACGCCTACGACGCCGTCTACTACGCCGGAGACGCGAACGCGGGGGCCAAGACGATCGCCATCAACCTGCCGAACGACGAGGAGGTGCAGCTCGCCAAGGGAACGCGCCGGCTCCAGCTCAAGAACGCGATGCAGGCCAAGTTCGACGAGATCATGGTGCCGATCACGCGCGAGCTGATCGTCGAGGACCAGCAGGAGTACGTCGTCTTCGACGCCTTTTTCGGTAACACCATGTTCCACGAGGTGGCGCACGGGCTCGGCATCAAGAACACGATCACGGGGCAGGGGACCGTGCGGGAGGCGCTCCGCGAGCACGCTTCGCCGATGGAGGAAGGGAAGGCCGATGTGGTGGGTCTGCACATGGTCACCGAGCTTCTCGAGCGGGGCGAAATCACGGAGCCCTCGGTGGAGCACCACTACGTGACCTTCCTTGCCGGGATCTTCCGCTCGGTCCGCTTCGGCGCCGCGAGCGCGCACGGGCGCGCCAACATGGTGCGCTTCAACTACTTCCTGGAGCAGGGCGCGTTCACGCGCGAAGAAGCCACCGGAAAGTACCGCGTCGACTTCGAGGCGATGCGCCAGGCGGTGAGCGGCCTGAGCGAGCTGATCCTCACGCTCCAGGGGGACGGCGACTACGACGGCGTCGCGCGGCTCATGGAGGAGAGGGGATTCGTGCCCGCCGAGCTCCAGGCCGATCTCGACCAGCTGGATTCAGCGGGGATCCCGCGCGACATCGTCTTCGAGCAGGGGATGAGCGTGCTGTTCGAGGGAAGGTGAGCCAAGCCCATCAACTTCGATTAGCCGGATTCCATCGAACTCCTCCTCATTCCATACCAGCATTCTGCCGATAGTGCGTTCGTCAAACACGCCTCGTACTGTTGGATACCCCGTCAGTTGCCAGGCTTGCCTGAGTCTCCCGCTGGAGTCGTAGTGCTCGATGGGCCGGAGCCTCTGGTCTGCCCTCCCTGTCACCACAAGGCCGCCGAGAGCCAGGAACCCCTCCGTGCCGAGAGGCAGGAAATCCTGCAGTGTAGTGAGATTGAACGGTTGTGGTCCGAAGGGAGTGTCAATACGAACAGCCTCTTCGAGGGTGTTCAGCAAGTCATCATGTACGCATCGCTGGATGATCCGTTGCGGCTCGGTGCCCAACCTCCAGATCGCCGAGGGTCCCGTAAACGCCATGTGGTCTCCGCGTAGCCGGGGTGCCGCGGCAGCCCCCGCGCCACGGTTTTCGCGAAGACCAAAGTCCTGACGGGTGTTCAGCGTCTGCACCTGGCCGTCTGTCGTGACTTCGTGAACCGTAGCCTCGCCGGTCGCGATCAGTATTCTGCCGTCCGCAACAATGGCGTGCCTGGGCCGCGCGCGAATGGCGAGACGGTGCTCGGTTCCGCCGGGGCCGAACACGATCAGGGAGGGCGGGCTTCCATCTACCACCACAACACGATCGGAGTCCAGTGGTCCCAGGCCCACGGGGTCCTCGTACTCCATGGGGCCTGGACCTTGTCTGCCCCAGCTGCGGACGCTCCGCAGGTCTTCGTCGAGCTCCACGACCTGTTCCTCATACCTGTCGTAAATGAGCCATCCGCCAGGCGTCTGAGCAACCCGACGAGGGTAGACGCCCTCGTTGCGCGCAATGATCCGTGCGGCCAGGTCCGATCGATCGAGATCGCACGCCTCCGTGTACCTGACCGGGATGTTGGCAGTGAAGTCCTGGGCTCTCGCCATCCCGGCACTCGCAGCGACCAAGGCCAGAACGGCTGCAGGTCCCACACGACCTCGACCACGTAGCAGGGGGGCTACGCTTCGGCTGGCCACTTCAGCATTTGGCAATGGAGACCCCCCAATAATACGGGTGTAACTGTTACGGATCGGAGTCACAGCCCTTCCCCGTAACGTCCAAGGTACCCGGGGGCGCGTCGTTCCGGCAACATATCCGATTGCAGGCGGATGGTCCGGAGCCCGCGTCGCCGCGACACGGAATTTACGGTCCCCCGTTTCGACAGATTCATGGGGCGGATCATGCCGGGCAGCGGCTGGGAGTCATCGTAGGCGCGTGGCGCTCAGAACCTCAGCCCGAACCGCGCTCCTCAGGTCACCCAGCCGTTCTTGACAAGAATGACTGCGGCATTGGGTCGGACAAACACCCTTCCGAACTCGAAGGTGACACCGCTCTGCACCACCGCGTTCGTTTCTCTCTCGTTGATCGCGATGTCGCCCTCGATAATCCGCTCGACCACATGACTTTCGATAGTTGCGGTCAGCGAGGTGATGATAGTCACTCGGGAATCCGGTCCGGTGAGCGGGCGGCCCACCGCGAAGCCGGCGCCGTAGGCCGGTTTGCTTCCATAGGGGAAGTCCGAAGTGTCTCTCGACCAGACCCCCTCCAGACCCGCGATGAGCACCGGGCATATCGAGTACGAAGGCGTACGCAGTGACAATCCCAGGGACACACGAGCGCTCGTGTAGTCAAACTCCTGGTCGTACTGGTCGGCACCCGAGAACTCAGGCCATCGGTTTACCGGCCTCGGAACGCCTCCCACAGGCGGTCGTGCTTGTTCGCCCGGGGGTCCACCTCGAGACCTCCGACCCACATCCGCTCGATCCGCGTCAGGGACTGGAGCGGGGAGCCGTCCGTGACGAGCAGATCCGCTCGCTTGCCGGCTTCGATGCTTCCCATGAGGTCTCCCAGGCCGAGCGCCTCCGCGGGGCCCAGGGTCACGCCGCGAAGCGCGGCATCTTCGGGAAGCCCGAAGCCCACCGAGAGCGCCGCGTGATACGGCAGGTTGCGGACATCCGCGTCGCTTGCCGTCGAGAACGAGACCGCGACGTCCGCCTCGTGGAGTAGCCCGGCGTTGCGGAAGCCCGAGGTGACCGCCACATCGCGATCGCCGGGGGCCTGCAGGGTGCCCGTGAGGATCACCGGGATGTCGCGCGCGCCAAGGTCGGACGCCACGCGATAGGCCTCGCGTCCGCCCAGAACCACGGCGTCGATCGCAGGAAACGCGTCCAGGAAGACGAAGAGAGTGCGGATCTCCCAGGCCGTGTCCACCGAGAAGAACACCGGCCTCTCTCCGCCGAGCGCCGGCTGAAGCGCGTCGAGCAGGACGGCCTCGCCGCCCCAGGTGTTCGCCTCGAAGGGCGCGGTCGGGTCGTCGGAGGTCGACGGGTTCGCTCCGTACGCGACGGCGCGCTCGAACAGGTCGACGAGGTCCTCCATGGCGCTGCTGTCCAGCTCCGGCTCTTCATCTTCGTCCCCCTCGGGGCCCGATGGCAGATCGACGATCAGGGCCGCTTCCGAAGCCACGGCCACCTTCTCGAACGTGTCGCCGTCGTTGAACTGGATGACCGAGCCCGTTCCTCGAACGACACCGCCGCCCTGCGCGGTCTGCACCGTGGTGATTCCGTTGGCGCGCGCCACGTTAAGGCTGGGGTAGTAGGGGTTCACGGCCGCGAGCGCGCGGATGTGCGGGTTGTAGTCGCCGATTTCGGCGATGTCGGTGGCCTGGCCGACCGCGCCGAACTCGAGCAGCCCGATCGTCGTGAACGGGTCGATCATGCCCGGATAGACGTGCCGTCCGGCAACCTCCACGCGGGCGGCATCGGCGGGAATCTGTACCTCGGACCGGGTGCCGACGGCCTCGATGGTCCCGCCCCGGATGAGCACCACCCCATCCGGAATGGTCCCGCCCGACACCGTGTGAACCGTCCCGCCCACGAGGGCCGTGGCGGCTTCCTGGGCGGCTGCCGTTTGCGGTGCCGCGTCTCCGTTCGCACCGTTCGCGCTGGGCGCGCCGTTCACGCCGGTCGTCCCGGGCGCGGCCCCGATCCCGGCATCCGGGCCAACCCCGGGGGTCGAAGTCCGGGGCGTGGCCGGCGGCGCGACCACATTTGTGACCGCTCTCACGGGCTCGCCCCGCGTCCCCTCCTCATCCTCCACGTCGTAGTAGACGATGCCGTCCACGATGGTCTTCTCGACGCGGCTGAACGAGTCGAAGGGCGATCCGTCGAGCAGCACGACATCGCCTTCCTTGCCTTCCTCGAGGCTTCCGACCCGGTCGTCCAGGTACATCATCCGCGCCGGATTCAGCGTCAGCATCTGCAGCGCTTCGAGCTCGCTCACGCCCCCGTACTTCACCGGCTTCACGATCTCCCGGTGCATGAAGGGCTGGAGCGAGGGGATGTCGGAGTTGATCGCGGTGAGCACTCCGTGCTGGTGCATGATCGCGGCGTTGTGCGGGATCGCGTCGAATGCCTCGCGCTTGTACTGCCACCAGTCGGAGAACGTCGAGCCGCCCGCTCCGTGCTCCGCCATCTCGGTCGCGACCCGGTATCCCTCCATGACGTGCGTGAACACGTCGATCCTGAACCCGAACCGCTCCGCGACGCGGATGAGCATGAGGATCTCGTCCCCGCGGTACGAGTGCGCGTGGATGCGGATGCGTCCCTCCATGATGTCGACCAGCGCCTCGAGCCGGAGATCGCGGCGCGGGGGAACGGGGAAGGCGCCCGGGTTCTCGCGGTAGCGGTCCCACTCCGCCCGGTAGGCCTGCGCGGCGGTGAAGGCTTCGACGTAGATCGCCTCGACGCCCGCGCGACTCATCGGGAACCGGGAATTGGCGTTTGGCGGAGCCCCTTTCCGGGTCACGTTCTCGCCGAGGGCGAACTTCACGAACCTCGGCGCCCCGGGGACCAGCAGCTGGTCGGTGGCGTCCATCCCCCAGCGCATCTTGACCACGGCGCTCTGCCCGCCGATGGGGTTCGAGCTTCCGTGCATGATGCGGGCGGTCGTCACGCCGCCCGACAGGGCCCGGTAGATCCCGAAATCCTCGGTCGTGAGCGCGTCCAGGACACGCACCTCGGGGACGACGGGAGCGGTGCCCTCGTTGCCGGCGGACAGGGCTGTGTGCGAGTGCTCGTCGACGATGCCCGGCATCGCGGTGAGGCCCGTCCCGTCGATCACGCGCACGCCGTCGGGCGCCGTGAGGCCGGCTCCGATCTCCTCGATGATCCCGTCCCGGATCAGGATCGAGACTCCCTCGAGCACCGGTCCGGCCGCCGTGTGCACGGCCTCGAGATTCCGGACGAACAGGTCGCCCGTCGGGTAGCTTCCCTGACCTGCGGGAAGCTGCACATCCCACTCCTGCGCCGCGGCCGGCGTCCCCCGGGAGAGGCCGATCGCCGCGATCGCCAGGCCCGCGCATATCATTTTCCGAATACTCATCGCGCACCTCCCGGAGCCCGTCGGGCCGTCAGTTGGAAGTCTCCCATCGGGCTCGATCCCGACCCGTCCATGCGATCACCCTCCACATCGGCCTCGAACGACAGCTCCATCGACTGGCCGCCCGCCGAGACGACCACGCGGAACGTGACCTGGTTGCCCGAAACACGTCCGCTGCGCACCTCGGCATCACCGAACATGTCCGCGGCCGCGGTGCCCGCGAACTCGCTTCCCTCCTGCTGGAGCTCCATCTCCATGGGGACCGTCATCCCCTGCGCGGACACCTCCACTTCCCAGGAGCCGGTCACGTTGACCGAGGGAGCCTCGCCGCCGCCGGCGCCGGATCCGGGCCCGACCTCGTAGCTGCCCTCGACGAAGGTGTAGGCGATCTCGCTCCCCTCCTCGAGCAGCGGGCCGGTGGTCAGGACGAAGGTCGCCGGGCGGCCCTGGTCGACCTGGATGAGCGAGCTCACACCCAGGATCTCGGCCGGGGCCGTGGTCATCGCCGCAACGGCGGTACCCGGAGAAAGCCCGTACTCGACGGCCTTTCGGGCCCCCTCGACCATGTCTGCGTCGCCTTCTCCGCTCGTGAGCGCGAACCGCACGCCGGCGGCCTCGAGCGCGGCGGCGTTGCCGTACACCGCTTCCAGCTCGCGCTTCTCGCGGAAAGCCGCCGGTTCGAGCGCCTCCTCGCTTTCCGGATCCCATTCATCCGGTTCGGGGAAGTCCGTGTCGATGAGGACGGGAACGCCCCGGTCGGCGAGCTCCTCCGCGACCTGCCACGCCTCGTCGCCTCCCACGATGATCGGGCGCAAGCCGATCTCGTCCGCGAGCCCGAGTACCCGACGGATATCCTCCGAGTCCGCGGCCCGGAAGAACACGGGTGTCTCGCCTGCCGCCACCGCGCGGAGCACCTCGGAGTCCGGATCCCAGTCCGGCATCGTCATGCCGGCGCGCCCATTCGCGAAGGCGCTCTCCAGGGTGGCCTGGCGCTCGGCGTCCAGGAACGCCTGGCGGACCGTGGCCATTATGCCCATAAGGGTCGACGGGTATGCGCCCTGTGCCGTCTGGAGGGCCATCGAGAGTCCGGCATCGGGGCGGGCGATCAGCTCACGGGAGGTTTCGGCGTCGACCCGATTCAGCAGGACCGCGCTCCGACCCGGGGCGATTCCGTCACCGGCGTGTACCGCCGCGGCGACGATCCCGCGTCTTCGCTGCTCCCCCTGCGCCTCTCCGGTCGCCGTGAGGTGATCGGCGACGCGCCGGTACGGGGTGACGCGCTGGGCGATTCGGGTTGGCGCCCAGGACGGCGGCCCATCTTCCGGGGCCTCTGGAAACTCGACTTCGCTCACGCCGTCGGCGTCGACGAGCCCGGGGTAGAGATAGAGGGAGTCCCCCTCCAGCCGTTCCGCGTCCACGGGAATGGCGACCTCGGCGCCCATCGCCTCGATCAGTCCTCCCCGGACGATGATGGTGACGCCCGGCTCTTCCTGAAGACCGGGTCCGACAACCGTCACGCCCTCGATCGCGTAGGCTGCGGGGGGAGGGACGCTTCGGTGCTGTGCCGTGAGCGGCGTGACGCACAACAGCGCTCCCGAAAGGGTGATCGCGGCAGTGCGAGCTGGCATTTTCATCATTCCGGGCGGGTCTCCCTTCGCTTGTCCGAGTCTTCCTCTGGGTTCCGGCGATGGCGAACCGTACTACTCTTTCGGCGCGGCGTGCAAGGGCAACGGGCTCGGTGATGGCATAATGCAGGCGATTCCATTACGTTTCGCTGTCACCAACTGACCGACGAGGCCGGCACCAGGTACGCTGACGACGCCGGCACCGTTGCGCTGACGCACGCGGAGGGACGCATGGGCGTAGTCACCATTCGCAACGTGGACGACGATGTGATCGCCGCGCTCAAGGCACGAGCCAGGGCCAACCATCGTTCGCTCGAGGGCGAACTGCGCTATCTGCTCGCGCGGTCCGCAGCCCCGAGGTCCTCGCTCGGCGTCGTGCGCGAGCGGGCCCGGATGGCCACCCGGTACCGGGCCGATTCGACCATTGCGACCACCGCGTCCGACGTCCGGGCCACCGAGGCCGACGCGGCCGGACCAGCGGTCGGCGAGCGCCCCGACGTCGACGGAAGCGGAGAGTGGATGGGGGCCATGAGCGATGTCGGCGAAATCGTCGGCGACATCGTGTCCCCGGCGGCCGAACCCTACGACTGGGCCGCGCTGCGCCCGGACAAGCCGAACGGCGTCGACAAGCCGTGACTCTTCTTCTCGATACCCACATCTGGCTGTGGAGCCTGCTGGATCCCGAACGGCTCTGCGGCCGGGCGCGCAACGAGCTGATCGACCCGGCGAACACCCTGGCGGTTTCGCCCGTCAGCGTCTGGGAAACGCTGGTGCTGGCCGAGAAGGGACGCGTGCTGCTCCGCCCCGATCCCTGGAGCTGGATCCGGACCGCCCTGACAGTCCGGCGCGTGCGCGAGGTCCCCGTGACGTTCGACATCGCGCTGGCCAGCCGCACCATCCGGGTCGGTCATGACGACCCCGCCGATCGCTTCATCGCGGCTACGGCCGCGGTGCACGAGCTCACCCTGGTTACGGCGGATGCATCGCTCCTGCGGTGCCCCGACATCAGAGTGATGCCGGGCGTCTGAGGCCGCGAGGATGGGGTTCATAGCAAGTCTGGCGATATTATCTGCTCATGATAAACTCGCTAATCTTGGTATAACTGTCCCGCGCTTCGACGGATTCATGCGGCGCATCATGCCGGACAGCAACTGGAAGAGCTAACCTGGGCCCTCGGGGAGGGATCGTCTCCTGTCATTAATGCGCGAACAACAACTGATGATCTACGGCGCGACCGGATTCACCGGTCGGCTGGTCGTGGCGGAGGCGGTTGAAGCCGGGGTGTCGCCCGTGCTCGCCGGCCGCGATGCGGGGAAGCTCGGCGCCCTGGCCGATTCCGTCAGCGCGGCGACGGGCGGAACCCGCGGCGCCGTACCCGACCCCTCGGGCGCGGCGGCGGACGGGGAGTCCCGGAGCGCACCGCTCGAGACCCGGGCGTTCGGTCTGGACGAACCGGCGAGGATCGCGGCGGCCCTCGGCGGCATCGATGTGGTGCTGCACTGTGCGGGGCCCTTCTCACGCACCGCGCTGCCGATGTTCGAGGCCTGTCTCGCGACAGGCACCCACTACGTGGACATCACCGGCGAGATCGCCGTCTGCGAAGCGCTCGCGGCCCGGGACGCGGAGGCCAGGGCAGCGGGGATCATGGTACTGCCCGCCGCCGGCTTCGATGTCGTGCCGAGCGACTGCCTGATCGCCGACCTGGCCGCGCGGCATCCCGGGGGGCGCGTTCTGCGCCTGGGTCTGCTGGTCCGTTCCGGAGCTTCCCGCGGCACGATGAAGACCGCGCTGGAGGGCATAAACGCGATGCGCATTCGGCGCGACGGTCGCGTCACGCGGGTCGCCGCGGGCAGCATGCAGCACGAGTTCGATTTCGGTCGCGGACCGGCTGAGGCTCTCGTGACCCCTCTGGCGGATGTATCGACGGCCTGGTGGTCGACCGGCATCGCCAATATCGAGACCTACTATCGCGCGGGAAGAAGAATCCCGCAGCTGATGCGGTTGAGCCGGTGGTTCGGCTGGCTTCTCGCCGGGCGGACAGTCCAGGCTCTGCTGCGCAGATGGGTCGACCGCGGACCGCCGGGCCCCAGTGACGGAGCGCGCAGGACCAGCGACGGAATCATGGTCGCGGAAATCGAGGACGCCGAGGGCCGGCGCGCCGCCGCCCGCATGCGCGTCCCCGATCCCTACGGGTTCACCGCGAAGGCGCTGGTGGCCATCGGAGCGCGTGCGCTGAACGGCGACCTGAAGGCCGGATATCAGACGCCTTCATCGGCGTACGGCGCCGATTTCGTTCGCCAATTCGACGGCGTGGAGTGGGAGCTGCTCTAGCACGCCGCAGCGGACCGTTTGATTTCACGAAGTTCAGGCGCCAGGATTCCTCCAATCGCCCGGCGCCATGCCTGTCGGCTTGAAGCCGCGCGCGAAACGCAACACCCAAGGAGGCCCGCATGACCGCCCGCCGCCACTCTCCCGCCGTTCCCGCGCTTCTCGTCCCCGCGCTCATCCTCCTCGCCACTGCTCTCGCGCCGCCCACCCCGTCCGCCGCGCAGCAGCCGAGCGGCCTCCTCGACATGGACACCTATTTGGAGATGGAGTCGGTCGGGAGCCCACGCATCTCCCCGGACGGCAGCCACATCCTTTTCACGCGCGGCAGCGTGGACAAGATGAACGACCGCAACAAGAGCGAGCTGATGATCATGGATCTCGCCACCCGGCGGATCAGTGAGCTCGAGACCGGGAGCTTCGAGGTGTCGTCTCCGATCTGGTCGCCCGACGGCTCGCGCATCGCGTTCCTGTCCGACAAGAGCGGGACCAACCAGATCCACGTGATGTGGCTCGACACGCGCGAGACCAAGCAGCTCACCAACCTCGACCGGGCCCCCGGAGGGATTCGCTGGTCACCTGGCGGGGCCGAGATCTCGTTCACGAGCTTCATCCCGGAGACGGGGTCCCCGCTGCCCATCACGATGCCCAGCTTCCCGGCCGGCGCGAACCTGGCGAAGCCGGCCGTGGTGGAGGACCGGATCGCGTGGCAGCGCGACGGGACCGGGTACACGCGCAAGGGCAACACCCAGATCTTCATCGTTGATGCGGACCTGGGCGGCACCCCGCGCCAGATCACCTTCGGCGACGACTCGCACAACAATCCGCGCTGGGCGCCGGACGGCACGAAGCTCTACTTCAGCGCCGACCTCACGCCCGAGGAGGGCTACGAGCGCGGCAACTCCGAGGTCCACGCCATCGACCTGGCGACGCTCGAAATCACCACCCTCACGGACCGCGTGGGTCCCGACAACGGCCCCATTCCGTCGCCGGACGGCAGCATGATCGCCTACACCGGCTACGACCAGAACGACAACTACAGCAACCTGTCGCATCTGTATCTGATGGACGCCGACGGCGGCAACAGCCGGATGCTCGCCGGCAACCTGAAGAACTCGCCCGGCGGCGTCACTTGGGCGCCCGACGGCTCCGGCCTCTACTACACGCTCGGCGAGGAGGGCTCGTCGAACCTCCACTTCGTGTCCACGGGCGGTGACATCCGCAAGGTGACCGACGGCGTTCACTACATCACCGGCGTCTCCATCGCGAAAAATGGCCGGGTGGCGGCCACCAACTCGACCTTCTACCGCCCGAACTACCTCGTCACCTTCGACCTGGACAATCCGGGCGAGCTCGAGACCCTGGTCGACTACAACGAGGATGTCCTGGCCGACGTCAAGCTCGGCGAGGTCGAGGAGATCTGGACCGAGTCCGTCGACGGCTGGCCGGTGCAGGGCTGGCTCATGAAGCCGGCGAACTTCGAGCCCGGGCGCGAGTATCCGCTGCTGCTCTGGATCCACGGCGGGCCGGTCTCGATGTACACCGTGCGCTGGAACTGGAACTGGCAGAACTTCGCGGCGGACGGCTACGCGGTGCTCTGGACGAACCCGCGCGGAAGCACCGGATACGGCCAGGACTTCGTGAACGGCATCAACTACTTCTATCCCGGCAACGACTTCCACGACCTCATGGCCGGCGTCGACGCGGCCATCGAGCGCGGCTTCATCGACCAGGACAACATGTTCGTCACCGGAAGCAGCGGCGGCGGCGTCCTCACCGCCTGGGTCGTCGGCCACACGGACCGCTTCCGCGCCGCCGTGTCGCAGCGGCCGGTCATCAACTGGCACTCCTTCGTCGGGACCACGGACGGATCGGGCTGGTACCGCCGCTTCCGCTCGATGCCTTGGGAGGACCCGGTGGAGTACGCCGAGCGCTCACCGCTGCACTACGTCGGCAACGTCACCACCCCCACGATGCTGCTCTCCGGCGTCGAGGACCTGCGCACCCCGATGCCCCAGGCCGAGGAGTTCTACCGGGCGCTGAAGGTGCTGGGTCAGGAGACGATGCACGTCAAGATCCCGGACGAGTACCACGGTTCACGCGCGGTGTCGCACCGGATCATGACGCAGCTCTACATCAAGGCGTGGTTCGACAAATACCGGACGAGAGCGGTGACGCAGGAGGACGGCGGGTAGGTGGACGGGTGTCCTACCGCGCCAGCCAGGTACTGAAGCGCTCGTTCAGTTCGTCCTGGTGGTCGACCCAGAAGGACCAGTCGTAGAGCAGAGCGCGCGCGGCATTTGCGGGGGTTGCCGGCATGTGCGGTCCAATCTCGACGCCGCTCGGTATGTGGGTCGTTACCAGCGGCATGCCGGACCTGCGCGTGGGTGAGTAGGAGATGCGGCTGCCGATCCGCGCCAGCGACTCGGCGCTGGTGGCGAAGCCCACGTAGCTCAGCGCCGCTTCCAGCCTCGGAGTGCCCCGGAGGATCCCGATCTGGCCGACGGCGAGCAGCTGGCCATCCCAAACGATGACGAACGGCTGGCCCTCCAGTACCCGCGCGTTGAAGACGCGCCCGTTGTATGCGGTGCTCATCACGACTTCCCCGTCGGCCAGCATCTGCTGCGGCTGGGCGCCGGCCTCCCACCAGATCACCTCGTCCTTGATCGTGTCGAGCTTGCGGAAGGCGCGGTCAAGACCTTCGGGCGTGCTCAGAGTTGGGTAGACCTGGTCCCGCGGCACTCCGTCGGCCATCAGCGCAAACTCCAGATTGCCCTGCGGCACGCGCCGCATCCCGCGCCGGCCGGGGAATCTCTCCAGATCGAAGAAGTCGGCCATCGCAGCGGGTTTTTCCCCCGGGATGTAGTCCTCGTTGTAGGCGTACACGGTGGACGCGTACAGGAACCCGGCGCCGCACGTGGTCTGGGCCTCGGGGACGAAGTCCTCGGCCGCGGGCGTTCCGTCCTGACCGGGGGGCAAAGCGTCCATGTCGATCGGCTCCAGCAGCCCTTCGTCACACGCCCGCACCGCGTCGGCGATCTCCAGGCTGACCACATCCCAGTGGATGTTGCCGATGTCCACCTGGGCGCGGATTTCGGCTAGGCCCCCGTTGTAGTCCTCGATGTTGACGGGGATGCCGGTCGCCTCGGTAAACGGGATGACGGCGCCCTCGTCGACGGCGCGGCCATAGGAACCGCCCCATGACACGACGGTGATCGCCTGCGGCCGGTCCTGCCCGCATGCGGCGGCCATAAGGGTCACGGCGAGAACCAGAGTCATCTTTCCCGGCAACTCGCCGCGTTGACGCATTGCTGTCCCTATCCCGGCTGAAGTGGGCGACGTCCCGTCACGATCCGGCTTACCGGTCATGGAATCCCTTCCCCGGGTAGTGAGGTGACTGGCTCCTCCTTCCCCCTACGGTAACAGCCGAGGGTCTCCTGGCGACCATACGGCTTCCGAGTCCCTCCGCTCGGCGACCGGGAGTCGCGGCGAGATGTTGACAAAACGCACACATTGGATGTTGATTGGTCCATGCGTCCAGACTTCGATTGGAACGTGGAGAAGAACGAGCAACTCGTTGAGCAACGAGGCATCTCGTTCGAGCACATCATCTCCGCGATCGAGCAGGTGGGTTTGGTGGATGTCCTGGAGCATCCAAATCAGGAACGGTACAGGGGCCAAAGGATATACGTCGTCAACGTCGAACGATACCTCTACCTGGTACCGTTCGTGACCAGCGCCGACGGCACGCGTTTCCTGAAAACCATCATTCCAAGTCGAAAGGCGACGAGGCACTACCGGAAGAGGCGATCATCGTGAGCGACCAGCTGAACACCGAAGAGCGGGAGATCCTGGAGAAGTTCGAACGGGGTGAATTGAGGCCCGCTTCAGGGGCCGAGCGTGAAATGGAGACAGCACCCAAAGCGGCCCGGAATACCTTCAACAAGTCCCGACGGGTCAACCTGCGGGTAACGGAACTCGACTTTTCCCGGGCACACGCGAAGGCGCGCGAAGAGGGCATCCCCTATCAGACGCTATTGTCGAGTGTCATCCACAAGTACCTGGCGGGACGGTTGGTAGAGAAGCGATGACTCCAATGCCCACCCCAAGCTTGTCTCTCTTCTGCCTGGCCACGTTGACCCTGGTCGGCTGCGACCCTCTCGGGCCGGAGTACCTTGAGGAACGGGAGGTGACCGTCGGCCCCACACTCGCCAAGTGCTACGGCGTGGGTCTGCAGTCATGCATGGTGGTCGACGGCAGTTTCTTCTACGACGGAATCGAAGGATTCGATTACGAGCCCGGCTACGACTATCGTCTGCTGATCGGCAAATACGATCCCTGGAGCGGGGATGAACCGCCGCAGGATGCCGGGCAGTACGCCTACCGCCTGATTGAGCAACTGGAGAAGACGCCCGCACCGTCCACCTCCGCAACCCTGGTGCTGGCTCCGACGCGGGTAACCTGCGTCACCGGCGACGACTTCTGCCTGGTAGTGGACGGCGAGCTGTACGACGACATGATCACCAGCTTCGAATACGAGGCCGGCGATCGCTACATCCTCGATGCCAACAGGTATCGCGATGGCCGATACGTGCTGGGCGAGATCTCCTCGAGAACCAGGGCGGCGGGCCCGGAAGAGGAGATCACCGTGGATCGCCACCGGGTAGAATGCGACGACGGCCATCCCGGGTACTGCAAAGTCGTCAACGGCGCCCCGTTCCGCGGCGAGATCGTCGGCTTCCAGCCCCGGCATGGAGACGACTACCGCCTGCGCGTCGAGAGGTTCGATATGTTCCCCGAAGGCGTGACCGGGGCGCCCTACGTTCCGACCTACGGGTATCGCTGGGTGGAGACGCTCGAGCGTACGTCGGGCGGTTAGTGCAACCGGCTCACAACGAGCGTTGGCACATCGAACTCATCGCGTTCCACGTGGACCACGAGACCATCGGGTCCGAATGCGGCCGGCATCCCCGGGTCGCCGGCGGGCAGCGTGCCCAGGTACTCGCGATCCGCGTTGAAGACATCGATGGGGCCGTCGTCGTCCCATGGATCCTCGCCCCGGCGCTGGATCCACAGCCCACCGTCCCAGGTGGCCTTCAAGCCCCGCACCACGGGGATTTCGTGATGGAATCCGCGCGCCCGAATCCTGCGGCGGCGCGCCTCGACGTCCGGCGTCATGAAAGGCACGCCTGTCGAGGGAGGGTCTTGTGCAAACTCCTCCAGGCGGTCGAGATGGTAGGCGACCGTTGCCCGCCGGATGCGTTGGGACACTCCCTGCGGCGAGAACGGCCGTCTCAGCACGTCCGTCACCGATCCATCGGCAGAGGCGAGCTTGATCGCGTAGGCAGAGGAGTCGGAGTAGGCGATGGTGCCGTCGGGCAGCACATCCCAGTGAAAGCCTGGCTCGAAGTACCGGTCTTCCATTGACGCGACTACCTTCGGCCAGTCCTCCAGCTCGGTAGCTGACAGCGTCACTTCGGGGCGAGGGGCCTGCCATCCCTGGAGGATCGGCTCCTGCGCCACCACCTCGCCGGAGAAGTCCAGTGTTTCGAGCGCGCGGTCATCGGCGCCCGGCGGAGTCTCGTCTTCCGCGTGCCCCATGAACCGATTCATGAAGTTCGCCATTTCAACCAGCACCCCGTCGACCCCTTGAGCGATGATCCTGTCGCCCTGCGGATCCGCCCGAATCTCCTCGTGACCGAGGGCGAAGGATAGAGGCTTATCCTCCTCGGCCATCCGGACGAACCGCTCCAGTTCGCCGTCCGAGCTGAACGCCTGGATCGCGACATGTTCCAGGTCGGGCACCGCGAAGCGGCCGTCGCGCCACACCGCCAGGGCCTTTACGTGCCGAAACTCGCCCGGCCCATCGCCCTCGCGACCGACGACACGCACCAGTCGGCCGTCAGGTCCGATGACGACGACCCGACTGTTCATTGCATCCAGGACCAGCAGGTTGCCGGCTTCGTCGAAGCTCGCCCGCAGGGCGGGCCCGAAGAAGGCCCACTCCTCACTCGCGCTCGCGCCGCCCACACGGTACTCCTCGGTCAGGTCAGCGGTCAGCGGTCGATCCTGCGCGGCGGCCGGGACGGCGAGCAGGGTCGCCAGGATCGGGCAGGCGACGGCCAGAGCCATCGGGAAGACGGTGCGACTTCGAATCAGGAACTTCATCGCGACGCCTTCCACGCCACCGCGTGCGGCACCTCTTCGCTCGCCAGCTCTTCCAGGAGGGCGTGCACCTCGTGCGCGAGGCGCTCGTCGAAGAGGTGGGGGTGATCGAGGTACCAGGCCACCCAGCCCTCGCTGAGCAGGTGCTCCTTGAAGGAGCGACGGTAGGACTCCCACATCTTCTCTTCCATGGCCCCGGTTTCGTGCTGATAGAGCAGGTTGCCCATGTGGCGGAAGACCGCCGTCATGTACGAGTTCCAGCGCAACCGCTCCCCGGCCGTGAGCCGGTCCGGATCGTCGGCTGCCCGGGCGAGGAAGTCGGCGAGTTCGGGGTCGCGGAAGACGTGCTCGAGCAGGCGGATGCTGTTCTCGACCATCGCGTTGAAGGTGGCCGCGCGCACGCTCTTCGTGTTGCGCCGCGTCTGCTCGATGCCGAGCCTCATCCGGCGCGCGACCAGAAGCAGCGACAGCACGACCCCGACTGCACCGATGAACTCGCCCAGGTTGCCGAGGATTTCCAGGTTCATTCGTGAAGTCTATCCGGTTCTCGATCCCTCGCGCCAATGCCTGCTGGTATCCCGGAGGCGAGCGGCTGATTGTCGGTTGGATGCGCGGCCCCTCACTCGCTTAAAGCGCGTACCACCGCTTCGGGCTCGCGATCGATGACTGTAAGCAGCACGCGGGCCGCCCGGTCCGGGACCCTCCGTCCCTGTTCCCATTCCTGCACGGCCCGCACATCGAGCCCGAAGCTGTCGGCGAACTTCTGGCGGCTCAGCTTCATTCGCTTGCGTAGCGCCACGATGTGTTCGGCGGCGGGGTCGTCGACGATGCGGCAGGGAAGGGGTGTCGTACCGCGCACATGGGCGAGCACTTCGCCAAGGGCCTCCTCCAACTCGCGTCCCAAATCCGTGCGCTGCGTAGTCATCGGCGTGATTCCTCTTCCTTGATCGCGGCCACAAGCCGCGACAGCGCCTTCTTGTCCTCTGGTCTCAGGTCTTCCCGATCTTCCATGGCCTGTCGGTCTGCTTCTGAGAGCAGCTTGCGCGCGGCACGTTCGTAGGTCCGCGTGGTGAAGTTCCGCATGGCCAGTGTGCGGCAATGCCGCATCTCGCACAAGTGGGAATTGTGGCGGGTGGAGAACGGGGGATTCCCTGTTGTGCCTCCAATCTCGCCGGAATCCGTGCGCGGACGAATGGCTGGAAGGGGCATGCCCCAAGCGACCAAACGGTACTTTCCTGGATCCGAGCGCTCATCGCCCCTGTGACGGAACCGCTGGCGCAGTATCTGCCGAGCTTCAGCTATCTCCTGCTGGACTTGCAGCGGATCGGTGAGCAGGACCCCAGGTCGCGGGACCCGGTGACCTCGCTCGGGATAATGGAGCGGGAACCCACGCCGGAGAACCTTCGGCGGATCCTGCGGGTCCTGATCCGTCGGTTCCGAGGGCCGGAGTTCGTCGAGCTGAAGCAGGCGCTGTATTCGTGGGTAGCGGGAGCCGCGGAGGCGTGGCAGATTCCCGAAGCGGACCTGAGGCGGATGATGTCGTTTACGGAGGACGAAGAGATGTACGAGAGAGCGAAGGAGTTGAGGGACCAGGTCCACCGCGACGGGGTGCGGCAGGGCCGCGTCAGGGAGCGGGCGCATGTAGTGCGGCGTCTGGCGACCAGGAAATTCGGGGCGGATACGGCCGAGCGGTTGACGCAAATCCTGGAAGACATGGCGGACGCAGATCGGATCGACGAGGTTGTCGATGCGATCATCGATTGTGACAGCGGAGCGGAGTTGTTTGCCCGCGTGCGTGCGTAACGGCTCACTCGGGTCGCTGCGCCGGAGCCCGGGCGAGGTGTCTGAGCCGTCCGCTCGTCCAGGAAGCCGCGCCGGTACACTACCCAGAAAGCTACCTGGTTTACCCGGAAACTCGCCTGAGACAGAGCGACCGCTGGATCCGACGGATGCCGGAGATTCAGGCCGTCTGCACCCGCTCGATGAACTCCTCTTGGCTCGGCAACCGCTGGGACTACTTCGTCGAGCAACCTGATGGGGATGGCCGCTGGCGGACTAGCCAATCAGCCGCCTCCGAGGTGATGGCTGGATGACGAACGCGAACACGAGGCCAGAGGACGCGCCGATGGACTAGGAGACGATGGACAAGGAGTTGGACAAGCTGGTCGGGGACTCGGGATTCCTTCGGTACCACGCGGAGTATGCGAAGCGGCGGGAGTTCAATGCATTCGATGTCCTGCGCTACGCGGAGTACGAGATCCGCCACAGCAACGTGCTGGCGTGGTTGCTTGACCCCGGCGAGACCCATGGCGTCGGCCGAGCCTTTCTGGACTGGTTTCTGGGCGGGGTGAACGAGTCCATCAGGGACCATGGCGGGCAAAGAGTTCGGGTGTACCGCGAGCTGCATTACGTCGACGTCACGATCTTCCTGGAGAGTGATCAGGACCGGCACATCGTCGCCATCGAGAACAAATCCGGCGGGTATTAGTCAGAACATCTCGCCCAGGTGTGCGGAAACGCCAAGAAGCTGCGCAAGGAATACCCGGCATACACCCTCCACAACGTCCTGCTGACCACCTCGAGCGAGGTTCCCGTTCTCGATGTGGCGGGTGCTTGTGGCCCGGATGTTCCGAAGGACCTGCGGGTCACCCATGCGAGTTGGAGGGACGTTGGCGCGCAAATCAAGGAGATGCACAGCGGGGGCGCCTTCGAGCGGGAGGAAGTGGCCGCCTTCGTTCGGCAGTACCTCGTGGCGGTCGGCAGGCTGATCGGCCCGGAGGAACACGACAGCCACTACTTCAGAAAGCTATTGAGCGGGCATCAAGCCTTGTTGAGGCACATGTTCGGAATGCTTGTCGACGACGGGGACGACATGGTCGGGGCGACCGTGCCGGATCGCCATGCGCGCTACCGCGGCACCATCGTGCGGCTGGTGCGAGATTTCGGGCAGGAGCCGGGGCGACTACTGCAAGCAGTGCGGCAGATGCTGACGGATCGGGGAATGGACACGAAGAAGTGGGGTCCTTGGCTGTACTGGGATCTGGAAGAGGCGGAGGCGTGGGGAAGTGACGGATCGTATATTCGGTGGGGCATCGACTTTCAATTCCGTGAGGTTCGCGTGTTTCTGGAGGTTCCACCGAATGGCCGAGGGGAAATGGTGAACCGGATACTGGCGTTCATGCGCGAAACGCCGGTGGACCGCCGCCACCGCGACAGGTATCCAATGAAAGGCGGGGAATACAACTACTTCAGCGTCTATTCCCACCCACTCGTCGGCGACGACATCCTCTCCGGCAGGTCAACCGCAGCGGTCACGGAGGCCGTGCGGGGCGAAGTGGAGAACTTCCTGGATTCGGAGGACTCGGACTACAAGCGCATCCGCGACTACTTCAAGTGTTTGGCTTTCCCACATGACGCGGCTGCGGGGGAGGAAGGAGCTTCGACCTAATCCGGCGACCTCCATGGGCTTGGAGCAGGCTATGGACCAGAGGCTACCCAGACTACCCAGAAGGCTACCCAGACTACCCAGTCTTACCAGGATACCCGCCTGAGACAGAGCGACCCGCTGGATCCGACGGATGCCGGAGACTCAAGCCATGGCTGGAATGATCGCTCATCAACCGGGCGTGGCGATCAGAGCCTGGTGGGGCGCTACATTGATCTCGTGCTCGCGCTGGCGCGCTTGGACCAGATCGTAGGTAGTCTGCCGACGGAGCCAGACCTTGGCATTGGACCAACCGGCCTTCTCCAGCCGAATTGTGGCGCTCGGAAAAGACCGACTTGAGGAAGGCATCGTGCACGGCAACTCCGGGATTGGCGGGCCACCAATCTCGCCGGAATCCGCGGGCGGACGAATGGCAGGATGGGGTGTTGTTCGGAGTGTCGTCGCGCGTCCGATGGTGGTCTGTCGCGTGCGGGTCGCAAGTCGCGGCCGATACATGCCTGCAGCGAACTCGGAAGAGCTCGGCTTCCGACTAGTTCCGAGTCGTTCGCTCCTGTTCGCGAAGCCAGGGGATAGCCGGTCAACGATGCGAGCGGAGAGATCCGATGGCAGTCCCGAACACGCAGATCGAAGCGCGCTCGACCATCGGCACGCGCATCCACGTCATCGGCAACAGCACATCGGGCAAGAGCACGCTCGCGGCGAGGCTGGCGGAGGCGCTGGATGCGACGTTCGTGGAGCTGGACGCGCTCAACTGGCAACCCGGATGGGTCGGCCTCAACGCGACGGATCCCGACGAGTTGGAGCGCCGAATTCGCGAGGCGACCCGGGGCGAGCGCTGGGTCGTCGCGGGTTCCTACACGAAGTTCTCCCAGCGGACCTTCTGGCCGCGGCTCGATACCGTCGTCTGGCTCGATCTGCCGCTTCCCGTCCTTGTCTGGCGCTTCCTGCGCCGCATCTGGAGGCGCTGGCGATCCAGGGAGCTGATCTGGGGAACGAACTACGAGCGCTTCTGGTCCCACTTCATGATCTGGCGACCGCATGATTCACTGCTCGGATGGATCATCACCCAGCACGCCCGGAAGCGAAGAGACATGATCGCGTACATGTCGGATCCGCGGTGGGAGCACATTCGGTTCGTGCGGCTGAGGTCGTCGCGGGAGGTGGAGGGGTTTGCCACTTCCGTGGCGGCCTCGATGAGGCAGCCAAGTGGTCCTGCGGCACTCCAGGGCGGTCGCCGCGGTAGAGCACCACCGTGTGCCCAACAGCCGGATTTCGACCGCCCGGAGTCATCAGTCTCATTCCGCCATGTATTCGCCCGGCCGACGATCCGATACTTACTTGCGGCACTGGGCTCACAGCCTCGCAGGATGTCCCTCTGGCCGCCACGCGAACCCCGCCTTGCCGGAGCTGGAGCGCCACGTTGAGGACTACAGCGTCAGAGTCGAGGGCCACCTGACGGATGGGGTTGCCGGCGTGAGCCAGCGATTCGATTTCGACCGCCTCGTCGAGCTGTGCCGGCGTGCGCATGAGGAGACTCGGCGCTCCGCCGCCCGAGCCGTCGACCGCTCGTTGGTCGTGCGGAACTGGCTGTTCGGATGGTACATCGTGGAGTACCAACAGAGGGGCGCAGATCGGGCCGAGTATGGCAGACAAACCCTGAAGAAACTGTCGGCGGCTCTGAAGGAGAGGATCGGGCGGGGCTTTTCCGTGGACGTTCTGGAGCAGATGCGGCGGTTCTACCGAGGCTACGAACACATCGTCGCCGATGCGTCAGGCAGTGACGATCTAGCGATACCGTCTCGGGTTTCTGGCGGCCGGCCCGATTTCCGAGACGTTGTCTCGGATTTCCCGCGACCAATTCCAATTTCCGAGACGCTGTCTCGGATTTCATCCGGTTTCTCGCCTGGAACGTCTCCAGGCCTCGCACGATTCGCCGAACTGTTCCCTCTCGGCTGGTCACACTACATCACGCTCCTGTCCGTGACAGACCCCGAAGCCCGCCGATTCTACGAGATCGAGGCCGCGGCCAACGGCTGGAGCGTCCGCGAACTCAAGCGACAACTGGACAGCTCCCTGTATGAGCGACTCGCGCTCAGTCGTGACAAGAACGAGGTCCGCCGCCTCGCCCGCGAGGGGCAGGTGGTAGAGAAGGCGTCCGATCTGATCAAGGATCCCGTGGTATTGGAATTCCTGGGTCTCGACGAGCGGCCAGCGTACTCCGAGAGCGATTTGGAGACCGCCGTCATCGACCGGCTCCAACGGTTCCTGCTGGAACTTGGCAAGGGCTTCCTGTTCGTGGTCGAGCTCACGCTCCCCGAGGACGCCAACATCTACGCGTCGAAGTACCAGCTGTATCTGCCGTCGAGAGAGGAGCTCGCTGATCAGGTGGCGAGGGTTCGACGGGAGATTGAGGGGCGGCGAGGTGGGGCGGGTGGGTGAGGGCAGCCGGCCACAGATGCCCGTGTCCCGGCACAAAACGCGCCAGCCGATCTATGCGGGCGACTGGGCGAGCCCGATGAGCAGCCTGGGAGGTGAAGAGAGGCGTCTCACCCTCTGATGAGGCTCGCCTCCGAACGCGACCGACTATTTCATCAGCGGCTGGACGAAGGATGGAAGGCCCTGCTCGCTAACGCTGACGGATTCAGGCCGTCCGCACCCGCTCGATGAACTCCTCCCCCGTGCCGCATTCGATCAGCGCATCGCTCACCTTGTCGATGCCTTCGGGGTCGGACAGTTCCTCAAGGAGCATGGACAAACGTCCGGCCGTCTCCTCGCCGAATCTGCGGGCGGCCTGACGACGCAGAACCTGCCGCATCCCCTTTTCGACCAACTCGTCCAGGCTGCGCTGGAACCTGGCCACCATCTCGGCCATCGTCCTCGCTCCTCTCACCTTCAGTTCTTCCGGGTATTCCCTCAACTCTAACATGGTGTCCATCCGCTCCACCATGAACGCGTCCAGGTCCGCATCCCCGTGGTGCTCCACCGCCCGTCGCAGGGCCGCCAGCTGCGCGGCCATGTCCCCGACCGAGAGGGTGCGCGCCAAGCCGAGCACCAGAGCCGCGAGGTCGTATGGTGACCGGGCACCCTCCGCAGCTTCTCCCCACGAGACGAGGCGGTACCGCCCCGGGTCGGAGCGCCTTGTCTCGGCGGACCAGATCAGGTCGGGATAGCGCCGCTCCAACGTCTTCCCGGCGGTCCCGCAGCTCTGCTTGTGCGAAACTGCTTTGATAGGACCGCAACACCTTACTCAAATGTTTGGCTAGTAGTGTGCCGATGCGGCATCGGCGCCTACGATCGCGTCAGCCTCCAGAACCTGAACAAGCCGAGCCACTGGTCGAAAGTGAGGCCGCGCGGTGGTCCGGAAAGATCGAACCTGAGATCTCGACTCAGCCGTTGGATTTGCGTTCGCGTGAATTCGGATCGCAGACACCGCCGGATCGAGCGGCCGTCGCGACCGAAGCAACTCTGGATGAAGCGCCGGTAGTCCACGGCCTGGAATCGGTCCACAAGTGGTCTTGTGCGATGTGCGAGCCAGAGCGCGACGGCGTCGACGCCGGGAGGGGGATCGAAGTCGTCGCGGCGAAAGCGTCGCACGATCTCGATCTGCCACCACGGCTTGAGCAGCAGCGAGGACAGAGTCTCCCGGGAATAGGGACTGCCCACAAACCGTTCGGCCGCTTCACGCTGGATC
Organism: Longimicrobiales bacterium; assembly: GCA_965208255.1. Lineage (GTDB taxonomy): Bacteria > Gemmatimonadota > Gemmatimonadetes > Longimicrobiales > Gaopeijiaceae > BD2-11. The sequence continues at coordinate 2,490,632 of OZ242324.1, read as the reverse complement.
ACGAGATAGGCGTCCTGCGGTGGAGAATCGGCCTGGACGAGTCGCCGGACGATGGCGGCAGTCCGATTGAACGGAATGTTCCCCAGGACCTTGTAGGGGACATCGGGCAGCCGAAAACGCAGGAAGTCGGACCTGACGATCATGACACGGTTGTCACTCAGGAAGCGCGTGCGAAGCGTCTCGCACAGCGCTCCGTCGAACTCTACCGCGACGACCTCACGGCATTGACGCGCCAACTCTCGGGTGAGAATGCCACGGCCCGGCCCGATCTCGACGACCAGATCGTTTCGTTTGACGGGAGCCTGAGCGATCAGGCTAGCCGCAAGCGCCTTGCTCCGCAGGAAGTGCTGTGAGAGGTCCGCACGCCTGGGTGTCCGGTGCTTGGACACGACGAACCACCACGAACGTAGACATGGTATCTCCCGGGCTGCACGAGCAAGATCGAAAGCCTTCGCATACTACGCTAGGCATCAGGCGTCTCAACCGCAACCGACTCCGAGGATACTGATCAGCGTACTCGAATTCGTGACGCTTGCGAAGCGGATGCTGTCTCTGATGAAACTCGCTAGGGAACGCGACCGGCTACTTCATCAACGGCTGGACGACGGATGGAAAGCTCTGCTCGCCGACGCTGACGGATTCAGGCCGTCCGCACCCGCTCGATGAACTCCTCTCTCGTGCCGCACTCGAACAGCGCGTCAGTCAAACGGTCGGGGTCCGTCAGGGCCGGGTAGCCCCTCAAGCACGGCCGTTCCCTCGTTGGGCGCCCTACGATCTTCGCGATCCCTATCCGTAGGACGTGAAGTGCCGGCCCCAGGGAGAAGCGAGGAAAGCTCTGCAGCGCGCCGCCAGCCGTTCGGCGTGATCTGCGGCCGGGATCACGAAGTACACGCGCGAACTGAAACGCCGCCATCGAAGTGTGAGCGTACCCTTGGCATCCTCCAAGTGCCTATGCAGCGCCGTAAGTCGAGCGGCTATCTGCTCTTCGGCCGTGCGGTTCCGCGCGATGTGCTGATAGACGACGAGACTCTGTCCGCGAGCCCAGCATTCACGGAGATCGTCGTAGTAGACGTATTTCGGTCCCTTGGCCCGCAGTCGTTCGACGCTGGGAATCTCAAGGCCATTGTCCGGATCGGCGAACACCAGGTCGGCAGGCGCTACGGCGCGAAGCCCGGCTTCAAGCCATTCCCGACGCTTCGACGTCCTCGACGTCCTCCGTTCATTTCGGCCGAAAGCCAACTTGTCGCCGAAGAATGCGGTGCCCGGCGGCAGCACGCCGCTGGTCTCCACCGCAGCAATCGACCGCTCGCCGCGTACGATCCGGCGCATCTGCTGAAAGAGATCCGGATCACAATTGCGGAATTCCTGGGCGCGAGGTGGCTCAAGATAGGAAACGTATCTACCGTCACCAGGTGTCGCATCCTCGAATCGATACCACAGCACGCCGAGGCGAAGCGCCGGCCCATGCTTGTCAGAGCCGCAAAGCCGGCGCAACAGGCCGTACTTGCCGAAATCTCCTACATCTCCTGCGTACCGGTCCTGCAAGGTCACCTCCCCGGGGTCCGGAGACACGCGTCAAGAAGGGAATGTCCCGTAGGTCGATCGTCACGTTACTCCTTCACGTACCGGGAGAACGCCAGAACCGACCGACCACATCCGCATATAAGTGCCAAACATAGCGTCGTTGGGGGTTGAAACGCCCATAGTCGCCAGGGTGGTAGGTTTGAAGCCAGAGGCTCGTCTTCGCCGGCTCAACCTCGATGAAGCCTACTTCGTAGTGCGCGTCGTTCTTGTAACGATCCTGCCTTACAGCCTCCACACAATGCTGCTGGACGACGAAGCTTTTGAGAATTGCGTCCTTCGCCGGGCCGCCCTGTGTTACGATGATATCGGGACTCAGCACACGCAGCTCGCCAGGGATAAAGCGCCGGCAGTTCTCGAACAACGTCTTGTCAGCCTGGCGTCGGTGGTCCTTGTTCTGGCAGCACTTCGCGCTGTTGACGTGGGCGAAATGGAGCCGCGTATCGGCTACCGTGAGGCCCGTCTTGAACTGGCGGAGAAGTACAAATGCCAGTTCGTGGGTGCGGTACCAATGCTTGCTCTTGTGAAGTGCTGCTACTTCCGTGGCGACGTTCTGACGACGGACGGCTCCGGCTGTGCGTTGCTGCGGATCCGGATCGGCGCTACCTGAGTCCAGGGAGAGAAACAGCAAGCGAGGAAGTTCTTCGTCTGCATAGAAAGGGCCCACGTAACTCGCCTTGGCTGACGTGAAGCGTGGGGAATTGGCGGAGCAGGACGCACGCGAAGGACAACGAAAGGCAATCGGAGAGATTCCGTGCGACTCGTAGAACGCGTTGAGCCTTTCAAGCATGGCGGTGGGTGGGATGTCCTCTGCTACGGCCACGTGTCGGTAAGTGAAGCAGCAAAATGTCGATCAGGCGTCCACCACACCAGCGTCAAGCCGTCCACCCGCTCGACGACCTCCTGCCCTTGCTTGGGCGCTGCAAGTTGCGCTCCGGGTGCGGGGTCATACCTTGGCGGAGCAACGGAGCGCCAAGACAGAAACACGCTGAGGGATCGAGAACCGCCATGCCTCCGAACCATGACGAGGTCGCCGCCATTGGTGCGAATCCTGGCAACCGCGGCGTCGAAACCCCGACGTTTGCGGCCGAAGACTTCTGCCTGATCGACGATCCCCCGGAGCACGAGGGGGAACTGAGCGAAATGGACGTGGAGGACGAGACCGAGCAGCCCGCCACGGCCACTGCCTCCCAATCGGGGCCCGAGTCGGCTTCTGAAGGCGAGGCACCTGAGACGGACGCGTCGGAGCCTGGACGGGCCGCTCGATTGCGTGGTGCCGTGGGTTCTGCGGCCGGGGCGATGAAGCGCGGCGTAACCGGCATCGGCGAGGCAGCCGGAACCCTCGGAGGTCGAGTGGCCGGTTCGGCGAGAGCAGTCGGCGGACGCGTAAGCGATGTGTCCACCCGCGCGGGCCGCCTTGCCGCCGATTCAGTCCGGAAGGTTCCGGTGCGACATCTACACAAACCTGTGACGTCCACGGTCGCCAACGTCGGAAACACCCTTCTCGCAACCGATGTCGCAGTGTGGCTGGACCGGTGGACGCGGAGCGTCTTCGCGTCGGGGCAAGCCTCGCCTTATGACAAGGCGATGGACCTCGCCTACAACACTTTGAAGCAACACGGCGGGGACCATCGCATCTTCGACGGAAGTCATGACGTCGTCGGAGCGTGGAAGGCGATCGCAGAAGCGATGCCGGACGAGCCGTGGCTTCAGCGCGCGGAGGGGTACGTCTCGGCGTTGTGGAAGGACATGGTCACGCCCAGCGGATTGCCAGTGGTAACCTTGAACAAGGAATCCTTCGACGCCGTTGCGGGCTTCCTTAATGAGACTCTGGGGATATCGCGCACCTGGGTGAAGGACATGGTCACCTTCACTGCCACAGAATTCGTCGGCGCGGTCCTGGGTGCCTTGGCTCTGGTTCTGAGCTGGAACAAGGCCGATGTTCGTCGCTTCTCCGAAATCGTCGGGAGCCTGGGCCTGACCGCGCTTGTCGGCGCGAATCCGCTCTTGGTCATGGTCACGATTGTCGGGCTCGCGAAATGCTTTCACGAGGCCAGACATGGGGCAGGATTCAAGAGGGTCGCGAGCGGTGGCGGCCGTGGAATGGTCGGAACGACGGCGTTGCTCGGCGCTTCTCGCCTCATGCCCGCACCCGCGTGGATGACGTTGATGCTGGGCGTGGTGAGCTATCTCGTGGCAACCAAGCTCTACGACAAGGCAGAGCCCGAGGCTGAGGAAGTGGCTCGAATCGTCCGTGCCTGGTTCGGATCGCAGGAATGGGCGAACTCCTGCTCCGACCTTGCCCAAACCACGTACCTGCGAGGTAAGGCCGTAGTCGGGAACGTTGCGGACTCGGAGCTGGCGCAGGACGTGGCGAACACGGTGTCAGCATGGTCTCGCGCGAGCGCCGGGGCGATTGAAAGCACATGGTCAGCTGGATACAGGAGTACGGTCCGGTTTGCTTGCGGGGCGGTGCCGCAGTGGAGGCCTGCCGAATCCTGATCGGCGCTTACCCCTCAGCAAAGCGGTTCAGGCCCGCATGAACAGGCGATTCTCACCATGCGATTCTCACGCGACGTTGCCCGAGAGATGCTCCTCAACATCGAAGAGAAGTGGAGCGCTGAAGGCCCCTCTCGATCTCAGCTGGAGAACCTCGGGATGCTTGCCCCAGGCACTCCAATGGACTCGATCAACTACCATCTCAGGAAGCTGGAGGAGGCTGGATTCATCGTGCTCGCCCTCACATCCATACAGTCGAAGCCAGATGAGCCCGGTAGGCTACACCACTATCCAGCCTCCTTGACGTATGCTGGGCACCAGTTTCTGGACGACATTCGCGACTCGGGACAGTGGCAGAAGATCAAAGAGATCACGGGTCCCGTGGGCTTCACGACCATGAAGGCTCTGATGCCTGAGATCGTGAAGAAGATCGTCGGCCTCTGACGATTCAGGCTGGGAGATCGGAGCGGAGCACCCCGCCCTTCCTTGACCCTCATCCAGACGGCCAGTAATCGTGATTGTTTGGCGGCCAGGCTCAGGGCGAACGGGATCAAGGGCTGCTCGCCCACCAGTCTGCGGAAATGCCGGGAGTTCTATCAGGTATTCACCGAGATTCAACAGACGGTGTCTGTCGGATCTGGGACGCTCTCGAAGATTCAACAGACGCTGTCCGTTGAATCTCTCTCGCCAAGTCTGATCAGCGCAGCTCCCAACCTCACGAGGCGGCTTGCCGAGCTATTCCCTCTCGGCTGGTCCCACCACGTGACGTTGCTGTCGGCAGGAGATCCGCCGCCTCGCCCGCGAAGGACAGGTGGTCGAAAAGGCGTCGGACTTGATCAAGGATCCGGTGGTGCTGGAGTTCCTCGGTCTGGAGGAGACGCCCCCGTACTCCCAGAGCGATCTGGAGACCGCCATCATCGACCGGCTCCAACTGTTCCTGCTGGAACTTGGCAAGGGCTACCTGTTCGAGGCACGCCAGAAGCGCTTCAGCTTCGATGACAGTCACTTCTTCGTCGATCTCGGCGTGAAGGCGGCCCGGAAGTTCATCAACCCCCGCGAGGGCGGAATCATCCGGCATGTGAACGTACCATTGCGCCCATTCGCTCTGCGGCCTCGATGAACCGGTCACGGATGTCGGCCGCCACCTCCCGGACTTCCCGTGGAGCACGAATCTGATTGCCGGCGTGTTCCTCAAGGGCGACGACGAGAGGCCGCAGGCCGGCGGACCTGCCGGTATCGCTGGCGAAGACAGCCAGCAGATCCGAGGGTGAGACTCCTGCCCCAACCAGCGCGGGCACAAGGCGGACCATCTCGTTCATTGTCCCCTCGATGTTTGGCGGGAAGGCAGCGTAGGCGGCCCGGAACTGCCGTATCGAGGCCCGATGTTCGGTTCGAACCGCCAACGCAAGAGCCGTCGCGCCCGCCGTGCGCCACTTGAGCCACGCGACCCAGGGTACACCAAGGAACTCTTCGCTGTCGCTCGTCCAGAAGCGAGCGACATCCTCCAGTTTCCGGCAGCTGTCGAGCGCTTCGTCGGCCAGACCGATCTGGGCCTGTGCCATGCACTTGAAGCTCAGGGCAACGGCCGCATGCTGTCTGAGATCCAGGACATCAGCGGACTCGAAGCGCTCAATGACGCCATCGTAGCTGCGGATCTCTTCTTCGGAGTCACCGAGGCGCCGGCATGCCAGGCCCTTGTTCATTAGTGCCGACACAATGCCCGACTGGATTTCGGGGCGCTCACTATCGCCAAATCGATGCATCACCTCTTCGTAGTCGCGGATCGCGCGAGAATCGTCATCCAGGTGCGCGCTGGAGCATCCGCGGGTAAGCAGTGCATCCGCGACCACCTCCTCAAACGGCGACTCCTCCCAGCAGCCGAAACGACGAAGGATGTCGTCGCAGGTCACAATCGCGGCAGCGAAGTCACCGACGCGCAGCTGTGCGTTTGCCCTGAACGCCAGCGTTGGAGCAATACAGGCCAGGACCGTCATGTCTCCGCTGTGAGCGAGTCCTACGACCTCGGCGGAGATCGCGAGCACATCCCGGGGGTTCTGCAATCTCTCATGAGCACGAACCTTCAGGTACGTCGTCCAGGCCGTGCGTATGTCGGACATTGACTCCCGGACATCGACCCATCCGGACGCTACATATCCGTCGACGAGCTTGATGACCTTCTCGAACGCATCCGCCTCGAACGCCGCTTCAACGGCATCGTGAAGACGTTGGTCCGCGATGGCCTCCGCGCGGGACCAGGAATGGTCCGATACCTGTTGAATGGCTCGCCATTTCTCGTGAAGCAGAATGTCGTCGTAGGTCGACCCGGCGGGCGGTTCCGCCACGATATGGGGTCGATGACGGAGCGCTCGCCCGATTCCCCGGCGAAGCGTTCCCGATTCCGCCGCCTCGGCGGTTAGCGGACGCGACAGCCGCGACAAGTCATCAACCCCGTAACACGCCACCATGAACCTGATCAGGTTCTCAACGACGGCCGCCTCGTCCCGCTCCCTCCGCAGCTTGTAGTACATGCTGTACAGGGGCTCCGCGGCCGAATACAGCCGCTTCCGGTCGCGACCCTGCCGGATGACGGCACCGCGTTCGACCAGCCGCCCCAGCATAGTCGATGCCACCCGGATATCGACGCGCGCCCGCGCTGCGATTTCGCTCGCCGATGATGGTTGCCACAGGTCGATCACCGACACGTAGACGCGCCGCTCCGTCTTCGCCAGGACCTCGAGATGACCCCGGAAGTACTCGGTGTGCTCGTCGATCAGCGTGACCAATTCGGACATCAATCGGCGGATGGACCGATGCCGGGCGAACTCGGCGGCCATTACCAGAAGGCGCGGATTGCCGCCCGTTAGAATCTGGAGGGGCCTGACTTCGCACGATGTCGCCGGCTTCCCGCTCACGATCTTCCACAGGCGACTGCACTCCTCGGTATCCAGCGGCTCCAGACCGACGATGCGGAACATCTCGAAGAAGGGCTCGTCCACTTCGTCCAGCTCGCGGAAGCGGCTGGTGGCGGAAGCGAGAAGGATGATCTGAGGCTCCGTCTGCAACACTTCGCGGAGTTGCCAGCCGAATTCATCGTGGGCATCGCGGCAGAGTGACTGCAGGTTCTCGACGATCAGGACGAGTCTCCTGCCCAGCCGGTCCGCCGCGTCGAATACGGCGGCGCGGGCCTGCGCCTCGATGATCTGCTCGCGCCAGCGCGGCGCCAGCGCGGCCCGGGTGTCGCGCAGTTCTCGAGCCAGCGCGGCATCGTGCTCATCGACTTCGTTGGCGAGATGGAACATGGTCTCCAGCCAGAAGTCGGTGAGGCTGAAGACCTCCAGGCTCTCTTCCATGAATCGAACGGGCAGCAGCGACCCGACGAAATCCCTGTTGCTGCGCAGCTCCGCGGCGATCCGGGCCAGGAGCATGGTCTTTCCCCGACCGCGGGGACTGACCACGAGAATGTGCTGGCAAGAGGGAGAATCGATATTGCCCCGGAGCTCATCCAGCACCAGGTCCAGTTCGTGACTGCGGACCACGAACTGCTCCTTGATCTCCTCATCCGACTGGAGCAGTCCGGGATTGAACTTGCGGATGACGGTGCCAGTTTCGGTGCTCATGATTCTCCGTTGGTGTGGTCTCCCGCTCACAAGAGAAAACACAACCATTTCGTTGTCAACAGATTTGTTGTGTAACTGGAGGCTTGCGGGTCGCGAGTTGCGGCCGATACATGTCTGCAGCGAACTCGGAAGAGCTCGGCTTCCGACTAGTTCCGAGTCGTTCGCTCCTGTTCGCGAAGCCAGGGGATAGCCGGTCAACGATGCGAGCGGAGAGATCCGATGGCAGTCCCGAACACGCAGATCGAAGCGCGCTCGACCATCGGCACGCGCATCCACGTCATCGGCAACAGCACATCGGGCAAGAGCACGCTCGCGGCGAGGCTGGCGGAGGCGCTGGATGCGACGTTCGTGGAGCTGGACGCGCTCAACTGGCAACCCGGATGGGTCGGCCTCAACGCGACGGATCCCGACGAGTTGGAGCGCCGAATTCGCGAGGCGACCCGGGGCGAGCGCTGGGTCGTCGCGGGTTCCTACACGAAGTTCTCCCAGCGGACCTTCTGGCCGCGGCTCGATACCGTCGTCTGGCTCGATCTGCCGCTGCCGGTCCTTGTCTGGCGCTTCCTGCGCCGCACCTGGAGGCGCTGGCGATCCAGGGAGCTGATCTGGGGAACGAACTACGAGCGCTTCTGGCCCCACTTCATGATCTGGCGACCGCATGATTCACTGCTCGGATGGATCATCACCCAGCACGCCCGGAAACGAAGAGACATGATCGCGTACATGTCGGATCCGCGGTGGGGGCACATTCGGTTCGTGCGATTGAGGTCGTCGCGGGAGGTGGAGGGGTTTGCGGGGTTGGTGGGGGACGGCGGCCGGGCCAAGGATTGACTGTTAAGCCATCTCCGGGCCCTCAGGGATGGTTTCGTCAAGGTTGACCCCCAAAGTCGCGGTCTGCCCTGACCGGAAGTACGCCGCGTTCCACTGCACGCCGTCCAACCCATCCGAGATTCCGATTAGGCCAAGCGAAGGACTGCCGAATCTCCGTCCGTCGCAGCCAAACAGATCACGAAAGAGACCGATCACGACCTCGGCTCGCTCCTCGAACTCGCTCATAAACGCTCCTGCCTGCTGTTTTCGCTCCGCAAACCGTCTGCTTTGAAGTGCATTCCCGACAATGCATTATGGGTGGTCATCCATGTGTCGCAAGGCGCGAACCAGTTCCTCCGCCGATGCCAGGACGGATCGCTGGACCTCCCCCGCTTCACCATGTAGCTTGGTTCCCTTCACGCGAATCTGGAAGACCAATGGCTCCAATGGACGAGATCAAGGAACAGGGCATAAGCTTTGTTCAAGCCGGGTGGCGCGCAGTCAAAGTGACTGCCGAAAAGCTCCCGGGTGCCGACAGGGTACTGGGCCGGGACGCAAACGGGACGAAGACGGCGCCGCCCGAATACACCCTCGTCGAGGATCCGCCGGACGCCCTCAAGAAGTGCTACCTGAGCGTCCTCGTCTGGCTCGTGCACTTCGACGACAACCGGATCGACGAACGGGAGCTGTGCGAGATCCAGCTACAGATGACACGGATGAAGTGCAGCGCCGACGTGCGACGGGCGGTTCGATCGTACCTTGAGGATCCGCAGAGCCTGGAGGGCAAGGCTCAAGTTGGGCAGATGCTCGAACGTGTTCCCTCGCGAATGTCCGACAAAGAAGCTGGACCTGAAGTGTTCGCTGATGAAGGATGCGATACGGGTTCGCCGTGCGACCTCCAGCGACTTCGTTCGCGGGCAACGCGGAATCCGCCGGCTGGCCGAACTGCTGCAGCTGGAGGACGATATGGTCATGGTCCTGGAGGAAGCCTGCGAAAAGGAGGAAGAGATCTTCGCCGGCAAACTCTCGGACTCCCAGATCAGAGAGGCGGCGAAATCGATGGCGGCAAAAGCAACAGGGGTCGGAGTTCCGATTGCGGCCATCTACGTTGGCGGCAGCGTGACCGGTCTCAGCGCTGCCGGCATCACTTCCGGACTCGCGGCCCTCGGACTGGGTGGCATGCTCGGCCTGTCCTCCATGCTCACCGGCATCGGCGTAGTCATAGTTGCCGGTGGAGCCGCGCATAAGGGCGTGCGGTGGGTTCTGAGTCGGTCCGAGCGCCACCGGGCGTCTCTGCGGGAGCTGATGCTGCAGGAGGTTCTGCGCATCCACCAGCGGGCGATCATCAACCTTGGCGAGGACATATCGTTCTTCGGCGCACGCGTCGCGGCCCTATCCAGAGAGACGGACAGGAACCGTGAGGCCATCGATCGGCTATTCCGCGAAGTGACGTTGTTGTCCCGGTCGGCCGGCGCGCTCGCGAGGCTGGGGGAGAGAGCCGGCGGCTTCGAGCGGCATCTGGAGGCGGAGGCAGCCGGTCAATCGTCCCGATGAACAAGAGCACGAAGACGGAAGCTGAGTGGGCGGCTGTCGCTCAGCGGCTCCAGCTCGATGCCCTAAACGGCGCCCTGCGAACGCTCGAGCGCCAGGTTGACGTCCTCGAATCGGAGTCTGCTCGGCAGTCCGTCGAGCTGTCACGCCTGGAGGCGATGATCGAGCATATCCACGCCGATGCCGACTCGGAGCGCCCGCGGGCCGAGGGGCGTACCTCCGCTGATGTTGCGGCCCATGATCTGCCCTCCGCCCAGGGAACAAGGGTTGATCGTCAGCCGACCGATCCGTCAAGCGACCTTGTGCTGCCGGAGGTAGGCGCGAACTGGGAATCGTATCTCCGCGACGTGGAGCGGTATATTGCCGAACACGGGATCGAGGTCACCGGCGATCCCCTCTCGCAGTTGGTGCCGCCGCACTTGGCGGCCGAGATCCGACGTCGATTCGACGCGGAATTCAGCCCTGCCCCGTGGGACCGCTGGGACCTCCGTGTGGTCGCGTTGGCGGTGCTCGTCGGGGCGATGACGGACTATCTGCTGGTCGCGACACCCGGTGGGAAGTTCAAAGGACAGCCCCAGCGCGGAAGCCCACTGACGGCTTGGGTGAAGGAGCAATCGAAGAAGCTCGCTCCGATGAAGGGCTCTGACGACCTTGAGCGCAACGCGTTTCAACACTGGATCGCCGAGCTGACCACTGCCGCGGAAAAATGGGCCAAGGTGCCTTATGATGTCATTATCCCGAAGGTCGGGCTGACGCCCAACGTCCACCGCCTGGCCGCTCTTGGCCACGATCCTCTCTTCGGCCTCGTGTTCGGGGTAGGTGACATCCTCTCCGGAACCTGCACGTTCATCGACAAATGGGGTGCGTGGCGCGTCATCAAAGTGCCCGGTCATGAGGGCTCGTCCAACGTCCTTGAGGCCATGGTCAAGGTGGTCGTCCACGGATTCTCGGATGTCTTCACACCGAAGGCCTCCCGCCACCCTTCCTCTCGCCGTTTCTGCTCGTCGGCGCGAAGTCCGGATTCACCCTGGGGGAGAGGGGCGATCCGGTACCGGTCAAGGATGTCGCGCGGTACATGTACAGTAATGGCTACGACCTTCGGCACTTCATGACCATGAAGATCTCGCCCGCGATCGCCGAGATTATCCTGTGGGCGTACCACGGGATTCGGGCCTGCGCGACCGATTCGGAATCCAGCGAGGTGGGAATCTCGGAGAGACTGAAGCGGGAACAGATGCAGGCCCTGACTCATGGAGCCCTGGCATCCGCCAATATCCTGAAGACCGCGCTGTGCGGCTGGAATCCGATGGCGATCAACCTGGCCCAATTCGTGACGCTTGCGAAGCGGATGCTGTCTCTGATGAAGCTCGCCGCCGAACGCGACCGCCTGCTTCATCAGCGGCTGGACGACGAATGGAAGGCTCTGCTTGCGGCCGCTGACGGGCTGGGGCGCCGCGAGACATCTGATGGGACACCTCCAGGAGGGACCGCATGAAGACTGACATCGGAATCTGGGAGATCGAACGGGCCTCCCGAGTCGGAACCAAACTCGGTTTCGCCCAGCGGATTGAGACGGAAGAGATGCTGGAAGACGTCCTGGTGGCGAACCCCAACATGCTGATGCGGGGACTCAGCCTAGTCGGCAGACAGCTTCCGGTGGAGGGCGGATTCGTTGATCTCCTAGGCATCGACGAGGATGGTCGGCTCGTGGTCTTCGAGCTCAAACGTGAGAAGCTCACAAGGAATGCCGTTGCGCAGGTGCTCGACTACTGCAGCTACCTGGAGGCTCTGTCGGAGCCGGAACTCGCGATCTTGATCGCTGAGCGGTCCGGCAAGAACGGGATCAACAAGATCGCAGATTTCGAGGAATGGTACGGAAGTCAGGGAGGAGACTCCATCAAGCCCGTCAGGATGGTGCTGGTCGGCCTCGGGATGGATGTCAGCGCCCATCGAATGGTTGCCTATCTGGCGGACAGGGGAATCGATGTCAGGCTTCTGACCTTCCATGGCTACATCCGCGGCGATGACATGCTGTTGGCCAGGCAGGTTCGGGCTGCAAGAGATCCTCGCAGAGCGTCAGCTCCACGCGACCGCGACTTGAATCAGAAGGCCAGAGAGCATGGAGTGGCGAAAGTGTGGCAGGATGCGAAAAAGGCATTGAACTACAGCTTTCGAACATATTTCACGAAATCCGGCATCACCTACTTGCAGCGCACGATCACGCTGCCCGACAACGTGCGGGTGCGCGGATCGCATTCCGTTACGATTGACGAACCTGGGAAGATACGGATCACCTTCTATCCTGGAGCTGTCGACCTATGTCATGATCACTTCCAGAATCTGAAGGAAGCGATTCCGTTCGAAGCTGAGAAGCCGCCGAATGCACCTGCGACGCGTCGCGCCCCGCATCAGTGGTTCTGTCGCCTCGACGAGGAATCATGGCGGACCGGCAAAGGCCATCTGATTGACTTCGTGCGGGCCATGGAGGATGCATGGCGCAAGCACGAACAGCTGGAGAGCACCCAGGACGAAGGGAGAAGTTCCTGACTTGGCCGGCCGGCCAAGTCAGGCTATCTGCATCCGCTCGATGAACTCCTGTTCAGTGGCACACTCGATCAGCGCGTCGGTTACCCTGTCGATGTCTTCAGATCCAGACACGTCGTCGAGAAGTGCGGACAGCTGGCCCGCCGTGTCGTCGCCGAACTTCTTGGCGATGATTCGGCGCAACACCAGAACCAGACCCTGCCGAGCTCCCTTCTGGACCAACTTGTCCAGACTGCGCTGATACCTGTCTACCATCTCAGCCATGGTCCTCTCCCGTAGTTGAGTCAGTCCTTCCGGGTAGTTTCTCAACTCTAACATCGTGTACATCATCTCGAACAGGAACGCGTCCAGGTCCGCATCCCCGTACTCTTCGACCGCGGTTCGCAGGGCCGACAGCTGCGCGGCCATGTCCTCCGCCGAGAGGTCGCGGGCCAGGCCGAGCACCAACGCCGCAAGATCGTCCCGCGACGGGTCTTTCCCCGTACCATCTCCCCAAGAAACCAAGCGGTACCGACCTGGATCCGAGCGCTCGAACAGATCCGCCACGCGATCTGGAGCACTCCAACGGCGGTCGCCGTGGTAGAGCACCAGGTAGATGGACTCAAGGAGCCGGTGGTGGTGCGCAGGGCCATGAATCGCTCCACCGTCCGCTGGAATTCCATTAGGAAGACAACCCTTCCACATCGAGGGTGTCCGCTGACCAGATGAGGTCGGGATGGCGGTGCTGCAACGTCTTCGGCACGCGCATCCACGTCATCGGCGACAGCGCCCTACTTCATCTGAGCAGCGTGCAGACCCTCGAGGCTCCCGCCGCATGGTCGACGTGACCGTCGGCCTGGTCACGATCGGAAAAGTCGGTCATTCTTCGGTAAACGTCCATTCGATCGGCACGTTGATCGTCTTCTTGGAACCCGCTCGCGTGGCAGCCTCAACAATGAATTGACGCCCAGCGATCAAAGCGGGAACCACTTCGGCGCGAATGTCGAGAGTGTAGCCCGCGTAACGTAGTACCCCCGAGGTGAAGAACGCCGATTGATCGAATACCGACATGGCGTCCCACGGGTCCTCCCGGTGCGCCTTGCCAACGGCACGCTCGTCTATGTGCTCAAAAGCGTTTCGTATCGCAAGCACCGCTACCCTTATCGCGCTAACCTCCTTGGGTACTCTGGATGGTACCGAGATCGCCGTGGGGGCTCGGTCAATCATCCCGATTGCCCGGCTAAGCGCGACGCACATGGACTCGGCGTCGCCGAGAGCGTCGAACATTGCTTCCCTTGCACGAAAACCCATTTCGCTGGGGTGCTTGGTGAGACCACGGAGTGCGCCCGAGAAGTGGACGTAGGCCGCGTCCAAGCGCCGAGCCGCCGCCTCCAAGTAGTTGACGAAGGTCTGATCCTGCTCGCGCGGAGGAATTGCCAGCCATGTCCAAACTGCGTTGGCGACTGGGGCGTATCCGCTGTCGCCGGATTCGGAATACCGGTCTACATCCGCCATCGTGACGCTGATGCTCTCCGCCGGGAATTCCAATGTCTCCCCAACTTCAAGGGAAATGCCCTCACCGGAGTCGGTTTCGCCATCATTCAGACTGCGGCCAAACACTACGTTGCCGTTCCGTCCCGCCGGCACGACTCGCACGCCGGCGAGAAAATCGTTCGCGCCGACCACCGGCCCCAGGTTGATGCTGATGTACGTGATCGGGCCGATTGTCATCGTGCCTCAGCTTCATACGGCCCCAGTAGTCGAGCGCCATCAAAGTGAACCAGGTGGCCTGGTGACTCCGCGATCCATACTTCGGTTCCCGACGCCACCTCGCCCCCTCCCGTTGGTCTGTTGTCCGTCATCACGCGTTCTACTGGTCGGCCCAGCGCGCCGAACCAGGCCACGGACCACTCGGTGAGGGCCGTCACCGTCACCGCTAGCGCGTCGGAGAGGATCTCAGTATAGGAGACCCGGGCCGGGTCGTCCACGCACACATGCAGAAACTCCCAGCCCACACCCCGCGAGGCGCGACATACACCCATGGAGCCAACCGACTTCCGAGAAGTTTGATTCCAGCGTGCCGAGATAGCGCAAAACGGCATCAATTGCCTGACGCAAGTCAAGTCAGTCTGCGAGGATGGTGTCGGATACTCGTTGGACCTCTTGAAGGAGGGCGCGCGCGCGGGGGGTGCCCTCGTCAAGGTACGGATGGATGTAGTTTCGAAGTTCCCCCATGATGCCCTGCGCGTACTCGCGGAACTCAACAGGGTTGATCTCACGGCACTTGAGGAACCCTCTCACGAGCAACCTGATGGCGGCTTGTCGTGCACCCGTGACGTGAGTGTGGGAGCCAGCGAGGGGTATGGACGGCTCAGTCTCAGCCTCGGCCAGTTCCCCTAGGGCTTTATCGACGAAGTTCATATCTACGCTCCTTACGGTTGAGGGGCCGGCCCGGTCGGGCACATGGCCTCCACCCGGCCGGTCGGCCACCGCGTTCGCGATGCGACTGGTTTGCTAGTCACGTAGACCTTGGTAGCGGGGATTGATGGCGTGGGGGTCGGGTGCAGGTTTGTGATCCTTCTTCATTCTATCATACCGTTGAATCCCAAAGTGAACCACACGGACGTGCCCGTAATCCTTGGCCATTTACTGACAAACCACTTGCCGGTATGATCGCCCGCGACTAGGCGAATCGGCTCTAGCGTTGTCCGTGGAATGCTATGGATAAAGCGGTGAGCGCGGGATTTGATTGGAACCGTGATGGTGATATCGTCCGGTTGCGGGCGAACACCATGCGGAAGCGGAGGGGGTATGCGGATAGGTGTCATGTCAACGTCAAGCGTGACGGGAGCCCCGTCGTTTACCGCTGAGTGCTGGAGTTGGATTTGCCCGTAGGTCACACCGCCCCCTGCCGCTCATCCAAGTCGTTGGAAAGCCGTTCAACGGACCCCTTCACTACCTTTAGGTCATCGTCGATAACGTCAAGCTGGTCACATATGCTAGTCGCCTTGGCACCCAACTCTGCGATGTTCGATCCGATCTTGGCGTGCGCCTTGTCTGCGTTGTCAGTGATGCGCCTTTCCATATCGGCCAGACGTTCGAGCATCTTGGCCTGCTCCCTTCTAATCACGGCAAGGAGGTTGCGTTTGCTGATCCTCGCGTCCGGCCAACGGTCTTCTGGGTATGGCCGGTCTGATGGTAGGTCGCCGATTACAAGTTGTTTCTTTGTCATAACGCCACCCCTTGAGCTTCTTTGTAGATTGCGTCCGCCAGCTTGGTCTCTGGATTCCAGCGGTTCGACACCCGCAACCGCCATCCTCGCGATCTGGGTCATCGGTCAATTTGCTCCAGGATCTTGGCCAAGTGTCAACCACTAAGCTATGCCCGAACACATCCCGAAGCAAGGCCGACCCCGGCGGGGCTCCCGTTGTCAGCCACCAGATTCCGGTACGTCAGCCGCCGCCCTATCAGCCCCGCCACGACATGCTGCATCTGAGCCAGCGTGTCCAATTCGCGCACGCATCGTTCACTCCGGTCTCCTGATCTGCTTAAGGCGGTTCGCCGCGCCCTTCAGTTTCTCCTGGTCTTTCAGCACATCGGCGATGTTCTCCAGGAGGGCCGTCAACACGATCTGGATGTCAGCCGCTTGCTGTAGGCACTGTTCGTCCGTCAGGGCGTGAAGTTGGACGCTGAGAGGCGAATACAGCAGAGTTAATGGGTTCTCGCCGTCTAGGATGAGCAGCTTTCCCGGGATGGCATCTTTCAACATCGTGACCGCAGTGGCGAATTGCGTCTCTTGCAGGGCATCGTCAAACACATCCAAGTCAGCATGACCGAGCGTGTCAGCCGCACGGCGGAGTTCTTTCACAAGGAGCTTCCAACGACCTTCAACGATGCGACGAAAGTACGTTGTCGCACCGATTCCGAGCCCCTGTGCTACCGAGCGCGACCCCTTCCGGTACAGCTCCAGGTCTTCCTTGTCGAGAAGCTTCTGAATTCGACGGGCGATAGGTGCCCCGAAGGGTGGAAATTCACCAAGCTTCATGACCTCGACCTCCGCACTCTGACGACTCTCCGCGTTCACGGGCTTGAGCTCTGTCACGAGCGCATAGGTCTTCGTGGATTCGCCGCAGTCCCTACAGGAATACTCGAGAAACCGGAATCCAACACCGAGATTGGAGATCGAGGAGGTATCGAGCTCGAACCGCCTGACACCATCATCTACGTGACAATGAAGCTGTAAGCGCTTCGGGACAACGCCTACGATCCATTGGCCACCAAGGCTACGTTGTAAGTAGGGCGGTGCTGCAATTCCCGGAATGACCACGGGGCAGTTGGGCGGTGTTGTCTCAAGGAATACCTTGAGCTCCGCGATTGCCTTGTTGCTGGCCAAGTCAGTGCCTCGTCACGTGAGCCTGATTCCTTGCGATCAAGCCTACGCGGAACGCCCCCCTACTCCGCCACCCCCTTCTCCCTCAGAATCTCCCACAGCCGATCCGGCCTGATCGGAATCTCCACATGCGTCACCCCCAGGTGCGCCAGCGCGTCAACCACCGCGTTTGCAATCGCCGGCGGCGCTCCCACCGTAGCAGACTCCCCAACCCCCTTCGCTCCCAGCGGGTGATGCGGCGAGGGCGTCACCGTATGCCCCGTCTCCCACGCGGGCGTCTCCACCGCGGTCGGCACCAGGTAGTCCATGAACGAGCCGGCCTGGTTATTCCCGTCCTCGTCGTACGTCATTTCCTCATACAGCGCCGGTCCGATGCCCTGGGTCAGCCCGCCATGGATCTGGCCCTGCACGATCATCGGGTTGATGATGTTGCCGCAGTCGTCCACCGCCACGAAGCGGCGCACGTTCACCTCCCCCGTCCCGCGATCGATATCCACCACACAGATATACGTCCCGAACGGGAACGTCAGGTTCGGCGGGTCGTAGTAATTCGTCGCCTCCATCCCGGGCTCCATCCCCGGAGGCAGGTTGGTGTAGGCGGCGAATGCGCAGTCCTGGATGGACACCGACTTGTCGGGCGCGCCCTTCACCGAGAAGGTGCCGGGCTCCCAGTCCAGGTCCTCTTCGCTCACCTCAAGCAGGTGCGCGGCGATCTTGGCGGCCTTGTCGCGGATCGCGCGCGCGGCCATCGCGCCTGCGGCGCCCGCGGTCGGGGTCGAGCGGCTGGCGTACGTGCCCAGCCCGTAGGGCGCGGTGTCGGTGTCGCCCTCCTCCACCTGCACGTGCGCGGCCGGGAGGCCCAGCTCCTCGGCGATGATCTGCGCGTAGGTGGTCTCGTGGCCCTGGCCCTGCGACTTGGTGCCGAAGCGGGCGATCGCCTTGCCGGTCGGGTGCACGCGCACCTCGGCCGAATCGAACATCTTGATGCCCAGGATGTCGAAGTCCTTCGACGGGCCGGCGCCCAGCACCTCGGTGAAGCTGCACACGCCGATGCCCATCAGTTCGCCGCGCGCGCGCTTCTCGGCCTGCTCCTTGCGTAGGTCGTCGTAGCCGATCATGTCCTTGGCCTTGTCCATCGCGGCCTGGTAGTCGCCGCTGTCGTACTCCCAGCCCAGCGGGGAGTGGTAGGGGAAGGCCTCCTTGGGGATGAAGTTCTCCTCGCGCAGCTGCGCCGGATCCTTGCCTATCTTGTGCGCCAGCGTGTCGACGACCCTCTCCATGCAGTGCACGGCCTCGGTCACGCGGAACGAGCAGCGGTAGGCGACGCCTCCCGGCGGCTTGTTGGTGTAGACCGCGTCGACCTCGGCGTACGCCTGCTCCATGTCGTACGACCCGGTGCAGATCGAAAACAGACCCGCGGGCCACTTGGAGGGCGCAGCCTGTGCGTCCGCGTACCCGTGATCCGCGATCGTCTTGATGCGGAGCGCCTGGATCTTGCCGCTGGCGTCCGCCGCGAGTTCGGCGTCCATGTGATAGTCGCGCGCGAAGGAGTCGGCCTGGAGGTTCTCCATCCGGTCCTCGATCCACTTGACCGGCGTGCCCAGCACCACCGACGCCGCGATCGCGATCACGTAGCCGGGGTAGACCGGCACCTTGCCGCCGAAGCCGCCCCCGATGTCGGGGCTCACCACGCGGATCTTCTCCTCGGAGAGCCCCACGTGGCCCGCCACCAGCGCGAGCACGGTGCGGATGGCGTGCGGGGCCTGGGTCGTCATGTAGACCGTTAGGTGCCCCTCGACCGGGTTGAAGTCGGCGAGGCAGCCGCAGGTCTCGATCGAGGCCACGTGGATGCGCGGCACGTGCATCTTCTCGCGCACCACCACGTCGGCTTCGTCGAAGATCCTGTCCGTGGCTTCCTTGTCGCCCGCCTCCCAGTGCCAGATGCGGTTGTCGCTCTGGCCCTCCTTGTCGACCCGGAGCACCGGCGCGTCGTCCTCGAGCGCCTTGAAGGGGTCCATCACCGGCTTCATGGGCTCGTAGTCGACCTCGACCGCGGCCACGCCGTCGGCGGCCGCATAGCGCGAGGTCGCGATCACGCCGGCGACTTCCTGCGCCTGGTACATGACCGTGTCGGTGGGGAGCACCATCTGGGTGTCCGACATGAGGGTCGGCATCCAGTGGAGATTGTAGGCCTCCAGGTCCTTGCCCGTGAGCACGGCGAGCACGCCGGGAATCTCGAGCGCCTTCGAGGAGTCGATGTTCTTGATTTTGCCGTAGGCGATGGGGCTCCGGACGATGTCCAGCCAGAGCATCCCCGGCAGCGTAATGTCGTCGATGTAGTTGCCTTTGCCCTGCAGGAAGCGCGGGTCCTCCTTGCGCTTCATGGAGTGGCCCATGCCGCAGATCTTGGCGGATGTTCTCGGTGCCATCAGTTGCCCTCCCCCGTCTTCGCGGCGGCGTATTCGACCGCCTTGACGATGTTCACGTATCCGGTGCAGCGGCAGAGATTCCCGGAGATGGCCTCGCGGATCTCGGCTTCGCTGGGGTTCGGATTGCTTTCGAGCAGCGCGGTCCCGGTCATGAGCATGCCGGGGGTGCAGAAGCCGCACTGGAGGCCGTGCTCCTGCTGGAAGCCCTCCTGCAGCGCGGTCATGCCGTCGGCGCCGGCGAGTCCCTCGACGGTTCCGATCTCGGCGCCGTCGGCCTGGACGGCCAGGACGGTGCACGACTTGGTGGGCGCGCCGTCGACCAGGACGGTGCACGCGCCGCAGTGCGTGGTGTCGCAGCCGATGTGGGTGCCGGTGAGCGCGAGCTCGTCGCGGATCAGGTGCACGAGCAGGAGCCGCGAGTCGACTTCGGCCGAATGCGCCGTGCCGTTCACGGTGACGGTGATGTTGTGTTTGGCCATCGCTTTATCCTCCTGCGCGCGCGAGCGCCTTGCGGATGGCACGGGCGGTGAGCACGCGGGCCATGTTCTGCTTGTATTCGACGGAGCCGCGCCGGTCGGCGATGGGCTCGGTGGCGTCGGCGGCGGCCTGTGCGGCGGCCGCGATGGCGTCGTCGCCGGGCGCCTGGCCGGTGAGCGCGTCTTCCGCGGCGCTCGCCCGGATGGGGGCGATGCCCAGGTTGGTGAGCCCGATGCCCGCGCTCGCCACGGTCCCGTCATCGGCCAGCGTGAGCTGCACCGCCGAGCCGGCGACGGCGTAGTCGCCCACCTTGCGCTCGAGCTTCACGTAGGCGCCGCCGCTGTTCGCCGCGGGCGCCGGGATGCGCAGTTCGGTCAGGACCTCGCCCTCTCCGAGCGCCGTCATGAAGAGCCCGAAGAAGAACTCGTCGATGTCGATGGTGCGCGCGCCGTCCGGTCCCGTGGCCACCACCTGGGCGCCGAGCGCCAGCATGGTCGCGGGATGGTCGTTGGCCGGGTCGCCGTGCGCGACGTTGCCGCAGATGGTGGCGCGGTTCCGCACCAGCGGGTCGGCGATCACCTTGGCCGTGTCGAACAGGATGGGATAGCGCTCCGCCACCACCGCCGACTGCTCGAGCTGCGTCTCGGTGACCAGCGCGCCGATGCGCAGGAAGCCGTCCTCTTCCGCGAGCGTGTCGAGGCCCGGGATGCGGCCGATGTCCACGATGTTCGCCGGCGAGGCCAGGCGCAGCTTCAGCATCGGCAGCAGGCTCTGGCCGCCAGACATCACCTTCGCGTCGTCGAGGGAGCCGAGCAGCCCCAGGGCTTCGTCCAGCGAGCCGGGGGCGTGATAGTCGAACTGCGGGGGAATCATGTCTCAACCCTCCTCTGCCGGTCAGGCAAGTGCTTTGGTGAGGTTTCCCACAAAATCCTGTAGCATTTTTTTCGACACGACCTGGATCATGCCGCGTCCCATCTGCGCCAGAATCCCGGTCACGACGACATCGGAATCGATCGTCACCTCGGAGCGCGTGTCGCCGTGCGCGATCACCTGGCTGGTCATGGTCATGTCGGCCGTGCCCATGCCCCTCTTGCCCTGGCCGCGGGCGCGCACCTCCACGGACCGCTCGTCCTTGTTCAACTGGAAGGATACGGTCCCGTCGTAGGACACCGCGAGGGGGCCGACCTTCATGGACATCCCGCCCGCGTAGGTGTTGTCGTCGATCCTGTCGCCCATCTTCGCGCCGGGCAGGAGCGTTGCCACCCGCTCGGGGTCGGAGAGCAGCGCCCAGACGTCGGCCGCGGGCGCGTCGATGGTGAAGCCGTCCTGGATTTTCATTCGGGTGTTTCTCCGTTTATGAGCCCCGCATCGCGCGTTCGTAGTCTGGCGATTCCGGGATCGTCGCGCATCGTCTAGCGCTCAAGCATGGGCAGCACCGCCTCCAGCGCCTCCAGATTGTGGGCGGGTACGAGCCGGTCCACGTGCGGCAGCGCCGTCTGCATGCCCTTGGCCTCCGGGCGATAGCGCGGGTCGCCCATGAGCGGGTTCAGCCAGATGATCCGGCGGGCGCGCCGGCGGATGGCCAGCAGGGCCGTCTCCAGCGACTCGGTGTCGCCCCGGTCGAGCCCGTCGCTCAGGATCAACATCGTGGTATCGCCTCGCACGGTGTGGCGCAAGTGTTGGTCGACGAACGCGAGCAGGCATTCGCCGATGCGGGTCCCGCCGGACCAGTCCTCCACATTGCGGGCGAGGCGTTCCAGGGTGCCGGCCACGTCGCCGGTCCGGAGCCACGGGGTGAGGCGCGTGAGCGATGTGTTGAAGGCGAAGATCTCGGTGCGGCGCGTGACCTTGCGCAGCGCGAAGACGAAGGCGAGCAGGAAGCGGGAGCAGGCGTCCATGGACCCGCTGGTGTCGCACAGGACGACCAGGCTGGGGAGCTCGACGGCCCGCGCGCGGCGCGCCAGCTCGACCAGTTCGCCGCCGTGGGCCAGGGAGCGGCGGAAGCTCCGGCGGATGTCCACCACCGGTCCGCGCTCGGAGGGCACCAGGCGGCGGCTCGGGCGGGTGGCGATGCGGCGCGCGAGCCGCTCCAGCAGGCGCTCCATGTCGCGGAGGTCGTCCGGGGTGCACTCGTCGAAGACCTTCCTGCGCAGGAGGGCGCGCGGGCTGTAGCCGGGGAGGTCGCCGTCGGCGTCGGGGGCCTCCGTCTCGGCGCTACCGGTCCGTTCGTCGAGTTCGCGGCGGATGCGGGCGAGCGGCACCTCACTGTTCTCGTCGCCACGCCAGCGGCGCGGCGTGCGGCGGGCGTTCCGGTCGCGGGCGGGGCGGGGGAGGGCGGCGCGGCGCCAGCTCTCGTCGAAGAGGCGGTCGAATGCGGCCCACCAGCGGCGCGGGATCTTCAGCGCGCTGCGGAGCGCGAGGCGTACCTCCTCCGGGTCCCCGATGTCGATGAAGCGGAGGGCGGCGGCGCCGTCGATTTCGTCGCGGAGGCCTACGGGTACGCCGACGTGACGGAGGTCTGCGGAGAATCGGGCGAGGTGGGCGACGAGTTCCTTCTCGGGAGCCGGCGCCAGGGCCGGCATCAGTCCAGCGCCTTCGGGGGCCGGCGCGCTGGCGGAGTCGACTGTCGCAGACCGCGGGCGCTGGGGCATCAGCCGGCTCCCGCGCCAGCGAGAAGGGTTTCGACATCCTCCGCGTGCAGAAGGCTGATGTCGTGCTGATCCTTCACCAGGCAGCCCAGGGTCTCGGAGACGATCTCCGCGTCGAGGTGGTCCTGATGCAGCGTGACCAGGGCGCGCGCCCAGTCGAGCGTTTCGGCCACGCCGGGGGGCTTCATGAGGCGCCGCGAGCGCAGGCCCTGCACGACGTGCGTGATCTGTGCGGCGAGGGCGTTCGATATCCCCGGCACTTTGGCGTGGATGATTTCGACCTCCTTGGCGAAGGTCGGGTGCTCGATGTAGAGGTAGAGGCAGCGCCGCCGGAGGGCGTCGCCGATCTCGCGGGTGCGGTTGGAGGTGAGCACGACGAGCGGCCGGTGGGTCGCGCGGATGGTGCCCAGCTCGGGGATGGTCACCTGGAAGTCGGAGAGGACCTCGAGGAGGAAGGCTTCGAAGCCCTCGTCGGCCCGGTCGATCTCGTCGATAAGCAGCACGGGCGGTTTTTCGCGGGTGATGGCGCGCAGCAGCGGCCGCTCGAGCAGGTAGCGGCGCCCGAAGATGACACCTTCCAGATGGTCGGCGCGTGCGTCGGGGTTTGGTGGGCCGGGGTTGCCGGCTTCGTCGGGCGCGGCTGCGGCCTCGCCGCGGGATGTCCCGCTGTCGTCGTGGTCGCTCCCCGCTTCATCCGTTCCCAGGCGCAGGCGGAGAAGCTGCTTCTGGTAGTTCCACTCGTAGAGCGCGGTGTTGACGTCGAGGCCCTCGTAGCACTGGAGGCGGATGAGTTCCGTCTGCATGAGGGCGGCCATCACCTTGGCGATCTCGGTCTTGCCCACCCCCGCGTCCCCTTCCACCAGGAGCGGCTTCTGCATGGCGCGCGCCAGGTGGACGGCGGTGACGATGGACGGCTCGGCGATGTAGTCGGCCCGGCGCATCGCCTCCTGCAGTGCGCGGATCTCGGGTCTCACGCCGGACCCGTGGCGGGGTTGGCGGCGAAAGCCTCCGGGGTCGACTCGAAGAGGCCGCGGCAGCCTTCGCAGCAGAAGTAACGGGTCCGGCCGTCGTGCACCGCCGAAGGGGACCCCGCCACCGGCACGGTCATCCCGCACACCGGGTCGGTAGCCCAGGCGGCCGCGGCGGTTCCGTCGGAGTCGGCGGCCGCTCCACCGCGACCGCCCCCGTCCCCACCGCCCGCGCCCGCGGCGCCCCCCGAACCGCCCCCTCCGCGCGCCACCCCGGCCTGCTCGCCATCGCCGCCCGAACTGCCCGCCTCCACCGCGGCCCCCACGCCCCCCACGCCTTCCACCCCACCCGGCTCGCCATCGCCGGCCGTGCGGGTCTCGGCGACGATCTCGGCCAGGATGCTCACGGCGATCTCTTCGGGCTGGCGGGCGCCGAGGTCGAGCCCCGCCGGCCCGTGAATGCGACCGATCACGTCATCCCCGAGCCCGAGACCCGACAGCACGGCGCGCACGCTCCGCATCCGCCGCGGCGACGCCACCACGCCCAGGTAGTCGGGCCCGGCGGCGGCCAGGTGCGCCAGCGTCCGTTCGTCCTCCCGTCCCATGGTGGCCACGACCGCGAACAGCCGGGTTCCGGGAGGACGCGCCGCCAGCAGTCCCGACCACGCGCTCAAGTCCTGCGCGTAGTCGTCGGCGTGTTGTACCACCTCGTCGTCGGCGGCCGCGGCCGCGACCGTCCTGTACCCCATCGCACTCCCCAGCCTGAGCAGGGAGAGCGCCACGGGCGAGTTGCCCGCCACCAGCAGGACGGGCGCCGGCATTACCGGGTTGATGTGCACTTCCACTTTTCCTCCGCTCGCGCAGGACATGGATACCTGAACCAGGTCGTCGGTCCGTCCCTCATCCGCCCCGAAGGCCAGCAGCCGGGGCTCTCCCAGGCGGAGCGCCTCCAGCGCGTGCCGGATCACCTCGGAGCGCGTGCAGCTTCCGCCGATCCAGCCGTGCATGGCGCCGCCGGGATCGATCAGCGCCGTGTTGCCCGGCTTTCCTGAGGTGGGGCGCTCGCTCCGCACCACGGTGGCCAGCGCGAAGGGCTTCCGCTCGGCTTCCATCCGCGCCGCCAGGCGGAGCACGTCGCCGGTCACCTCCCGTCACCGTAGGCGCCGCCACCGGCCCCCTCCGCCGCGCCCGCCTCGTTCGCATCCGCCGCGCCCGCCGCCTCCGCGCCCTCCTCGGCCCGGGCGAGTTCCGCAACCACGGCCTCGTAGTCTTCCGGGCGGTCGAGATCGCGCAACCGGCCCGCCGGCCAGTCGACCTGCACCGCGCGGTCGTGGTGGCGGCGCACCACCTCCCGTCCGCACCCCTTGCGCATGCGGGTCACCTCGGGGAACAGCACCTGGTCGTAGAGCATCGGCGGCGCGTTCACTTCGCCTCCGTACCGGGACACCACCAGCGGCGGCGCTTCCTCCTGGTACCGCTCCACCAGCGTCCGCAGCATGCGCGCGGTCACGAACGGCATGTCCGCGAGCATCACCACCGCCGCCTCGCACGCGCCCGCGACCCCGGCGATACCCGAAGCCGCCGAGGTCTGGATGCCCGCGCCGTGGTCGGCGTTGAACACGGGCGTACAGTCCATGTCCGCGATCTCACGCTCGACCCGCTCGCGCGCGTGCCCCGTTACCACGACAACGGGATCGAGGCCGGCTTCGCGCGCCACGCGCACGGCTCGGCGCACGAGAGACTCGCCCGCCACCTCCAGCAGCAGCTTGTTCCGGCCCATCCGGGTCGACGAACCGGCCGCCAGCACGATGCCCGCTACTTCCTGTCGCTTTGCCACCCGAGTTCCGGTGTCTCCGGCTCCTTGCTCTGGCTGCCCGAACGGGGCCACTCCCGCGTCGGGCTCGGTGGAGGCGCTGCCTCTACGGGGACAGACTGAATCCGAAGACGAGAAAGGCGCGGTCGGGATCTGCCCCGTGGTCGTGATCCATGTGGTCGTCGTCGAGGCGGTTCGCATTCACGATATACGAGACGCTCACCGGCACCGCAAAACTGTCCGTGATGACCAGGTCTCGGCTGGCCGACACGCCCAGGTTCACGAACGCGGTCCCCTCGGTCCCGTAGAACTCGCTTGCACCGGCGACCATCCCTGCCGTCAGGCTCAGGTCGACGTCCTCGAAGCCCGACACGGGAACGCTGGCTTCCAGATACAGGGAATTGTCGGGGTCGTTCCGCGACATCCTCCCGGCGTAGAGCGAGATCGGGAAGCTCTCCGGCCCGGTGAAGGATGCGGACAACTCGAGTATGTGGCCGTCGGTCACGAAGAAGCCGTCGGCCCCGGGGCCCGGGAAGTAGTAGTCCGTGAAGCCGAACGAGAACGAGGCGCCGTTCGAGGTCGCGACGGTATAGGTGGCCCAGATGTCGTTCTCGTTGGCGCCGGCTCCGGAGGCGGAGATGGAATAGGAGCCCCAGGCGCCCACCTCCAGCCCTCCGAAGCCGAGCGTCAGCGCCGGCTGAACCGACATCGATTCTCCGAAGTCGGTGCCGCGCCAGACGTAGCGGCTGACGACGTCGGCCCCGATCGAGGCGGACTGGCCCTGAACGGGGCCTGCGATCGAGAGGACGAGGGCGAAGGCGAGGGCGGACACCAGGCTGCGTGCGCGCGTTGGAAACATTTGTTGACCTCCATCAGGTTGAGTCGCTGGTTGATCTCCTCAGTGCTCCATCCCGCCCGGCTGGTCCGGGACCACCTCCACGCGCGCGGTGAGCGCGGAGTTGGCGGATCCGCGAAACACGCCCCGCACCGGCGGAACGTCCGCGTAGTCCCTGCCGATCGCGGCGCGCACGTGACGCTGGTCGCAGTCGCAGTCGTTGGCGGGATCGAAGCCACACCATCCCAACCCGGGCAACCAGCATTCCACCCAGGCATGGCTTTCGTTCGACGAAGTAAGGTCACCGTCGGGTCCGAGGTATCCCGACACGTATCGGGCGGGGACTCCCCAGTTCCGCAGGATCGAGATCATGACGTGCGCATAGTCCTGACACACGCCCCGGCCCGACTCCAGAATGTGTTCGATGGGAGAGTTGGCAGCGGTGGTCCCGGGTGAGTATTCGAACGCCTCGTGCAGCACCGATCCGAGGGAGCGGACGCTCTCCAGGACATCATCTCCCCTCTCGATGCCGCCGCGGGCCGCCATGAACTGTTCGAGGGCCGGAGAAGACGGCTGCGCGAAGCGGCTCGACTGCAGCATCAGCCACAGGTGCGGCGTCCGGACGTCGGCGGCAAGCGCATCCCATGAACCGGGTTCCAGACACTCGGGGAGCGCCTCGGAAGCGGAGACCTCGACGCTCGAACGGGCGACGATCCGGAGTGCCCGGTGGCTGCCCGGCCGGTCGAAGAAATGGCCGCGGTTTCCGAAGGGGCCCCGGAACTCGAACATCGCGCCCCCGGGGTCCGTCTCGATCGAGAAGTTGTACAACTGCTGGCGGCGATTCCGAATCGGGGACAGGAAGAGGGTCATGACCGATCCGCGCACCGGAGCGTCGTAGCGAAACTCCAGTTCATGCCGGATGGAAAAGCGCGTGCTCACGATGGCAGCCCGGATTCTACGGGGTAGTCGAAGTAGGTCGCCACGGTGATCCCGTGCAGCGCCCGGCTGTCCCTCAGCAGTTCTTCGGGAGAATCCCGCCCCTCTCCGAATTCTCCCTCGTTTCCCGGGTCCGCCTCGACGGCAGCGGACAGGCGCAACGCCATGCGGTGGGGAGCCGCCAGCGGATAGCGCGCGCCCCTGGGATCGATTCCCGTGAGGAGCTCCTCGATGCGGTGCACCGCGAAACAGAGCGACCGCGGCAGCTCCGGGTTGCGGGCCAGCAGCGCCAGCGCCGGATCCCGACGGATGACCATGGAGTGGGTGCGACAGTAGAACTCATAGGCGCCACAAACCCGCAGCAGCCCCGCCCACGACAGCGACGGAGCGTCCGCGGGAGCGCGGCCCACCCGGTCCCAGGCGTCCAGCAGCGCCGCCTGGTGCTGAAGACGTTCGAGGAATCGGCCCAACTCCAGAAAGCGCCATGCGTCGTCCCGGGGCATGCGGGCATCCACCACCCCGGCCAGCAGCCGCAGCCGGTCGATGGCCTCGCCCGCAAGCGCCTCCGGTCCCTCCGCCCAGGCGGTGGGGAAGTCGCAGTCCCGAAGCCAGAAGAAGCCCTGGTTGAGGCAGGTCCAGACCTGGACCGGAAGCCAGGGCCTGAGTTGTTTGGCGTTGTCCCGGGCCATGGTCCAGCAGCAGATCATGGAGTCGGGGTTGCTGGTCTCCTCGACCAGGCTCGCGGCGAGCGTGAATGCGTCGGCGAGCATGAAGGATTCGGCTTCGTCGGCGACGGTGGGGGTGATGGGCGCCGATTGTCCGAGGGCACGGTAGACCACTCTCCAGCCCAGCGCCACTTCGTCGGCGGGTGTGTCGACGAGGCGCGTAAGCTGGTACTGGAGAAGCCGGGCGGTGTGCTCGGCGCGCTCGAAATAGCGCCCCATCCAGTAGAAGTCGGTTGCAGCCCGGGCGAGCATCAGTCCGGCGCCTCCCGGTCGCGCAGCACCCAGAGATCCTTGCAGCCTCCGCCCTGGCTGGAGTTCACCACCAGCCCGCCCCTCCGAAGCGCCACCCGGCAGAGGCCGCCCGGAGCGATCCAGGTGTCGGTGCGGCCCCGGAGCACGAACGGGCGCACATCCACGTGACGCGGCTCGAGGTTGCCGTCCACGAAGCAGGCCGCCCGGGACAGGTCGAGCACAGGCTGCGAAATGAAGTTGTCGGGATGGTCGCGCAGGCGCGCCGCGTAGCGCTCACGCTCGCCCGCCGTGGAATGCGGGCCGACCAGCATTCCGTATCCGCCCGATCCGCCGACCTCCTTCACCACCAGATCCTTGAGGTTGTCCAGGGTGTACGCGAGCCCCTCCGGCGTGCGGCACAAGTGGGTGTCCACGTTGGCCAGGATGGGCTCCTCGTCGAGGAAATAGCGGATGATGTCCGGCACGTAGGCGTAGACCGCCTTGTCGTCGGCCACGCCGGTGCCGGGGGCGTTGGCGATCACGACGTTGCCGGCCCGGTACGCGTGGAAGAGGCCCGGGACCCCGAGCAGGGAATCGGAGCGGAAGGTGACCGGGTCGAGGAAGTCGTCGTCCACCCTTCGGTAGATGACGTCGATCCGCCTGAGGCCGGTGACGGTGCGGGCGTAAACGATGGCGTCGTGCACGACCAGATCCCGCCCCTCCACCAGCTCGGCGCCCATCTCGCCGGTCAGGAAGGCGTGCTCGTAGTAGGCGGAGTTGTAGCGGCCCGGGGTGAGCACCGCCACGCGCGGCGAACCCGCCCACGATCCCAGCGAGGCGAGGGTGGCGTAGAGCTGCTCCGGATACCGCGAGATCTCGCGCACGTTGTGCGCGCGGTAGAGCCGCGGGAACGCCTGCTTCATGGCGGCCCGGCAGGCCAGCATGTACGAGACCCCGGACGGGACCCGCAGATTGTCCTCCAGCACCGCGAAGCCGTCGTGCGTTCGCACCACGTCCGTACCGCAGACGGAAACGTAGATGTCGTAGGGGACCTGCACGCCCCGCATCTCGACCCGGTACTGGGGGCAGCCCAGCACCAGGTCGGGGGGGACGATCCCGTCGCGCAGCGACTTCCCTTCGTTGTAGATGTCCTTGAGAAAGAGGTTGAGCGCGGTGAGGCGCTGCCTCAGGCCCCGGTCGATGTGGTCCCATTCCTCCGCGGTGAGCAGCCGGGGGACGCAGTCGATGGGGATGATCTGTTCCGATGCCCGGTCCGCGCCGATCACGGTGAAGGTGATGCCCTCGTGGATGAAGCGGCGCGCGACGCCTTCCTGAAGCTGCGCCAGCTCCTCGGGCGCGCCCTGGGACAGCGCCGTACCCAGCCGCCGCGAGACGCCGCGGAGGCTTCCGTCTCCGCGGAACATCTCGTCGTAGAAGCGGCCGTCCAGTTCGTAGCGCGCGAACGTACCCGATCCGGCCTCTCCGGGCCGGGAGGTGTCGGGGTAGCCGCGGTCGAAGGACGCGTGCGAGGACGCAGTCAATGGCTCCTCATTGTTCCGGCGGGCAGGTTGTCCACGAGCTAGGGATCGCGGTAGTCCTGACCTTCGTCGGGATCCACCATGAGCACGAACTCGGGATAGGCTTCCAGCCCCAGCTCGGCGGCATCCTGTCCCAGCTCCTCCACGGTGCGGGACACCCGGACGCCCATGGTCTTCTCCAGCACCGTCCACACCACATAGGAGACGACGAAGACGAACGCGCCCACGCTCACGACGCCGATCAGCTGAACGCCGAGATTGGCGCCTGCGGCGATCGAGGTGGCGAGCGTGCCCCAGATGCCGGCGAACAGGTGGGCGGGGACCGCGCCGACCACGTCGTCGATCCGCCGCGCCTCCAGGAACCTGAGACCCATGGTGCAGATGATCGCGCCGACCGCGCCGATCGCCACCGCCCAGCGGGCGTCGACGATGTCGGGACCGGCGGTGATGGCCACCAGGCCGGCGAGGGCGCCGTTCAGGCCCGCGAAGAGATCGATGCGTCCGAGAATGGGCCGCGAGACCGCAAGGGCCGTAATCACGCCCGCGGCGGCCGCCAGGTTGGTGTTCACCAGGATGTTGCTCATGGCCAGCGCGTTGACCGCGCCGCCGAGCGCGAGCTGGGAGCCGCCGTTGAACCCGAACCAGCCGAGCCAGAGGATGAACACCCCCAGGGTGACGGCCGGGATGTTGGAGGGCGACATGATCTTGACCGTGCCGTCCTTGCGGAACCTGCCCCAGCGCGGACCCACCACCAGGGCGCCAGCCAGCGCCGCCCATCCGCCGGTGGAGTGCACGAGGGTGGACCCGGCGAAGTCCTGGAAGCCCATCTCGGCGAGCCAGCCGCCGCCCCAGTGCCAGGAGCCGATGACCGGGTAGATGAAGGCCGTCAGGATCGCAGTGAACGCGAAGAAGGCCCACATGTTGACCCGCTCCGCCAGCGCCCCGGACACGATCGAGGCCGTGGTCGCCACGAAGACCATCTGGAAGAACCAGTCCGAAGTGGCCGCGTAGCCGTTCTCGACCACGGCGGCGAGCGCGCTCTCATCCCCTCCCAGCAGCGCGACCTCGTCGGCCGACGGACCGTAGAAGAGATCGATCGACCCGATGAAGCCGCCCACGTCGACGTACATGAGGCCGTAGCCGACGAAGTAGTAGGTGAGCCCGGCGATCGCGTAGATGCCGATGTTCTTGAGGCAGATCATCGATGCGTTCTTCGATCGCACCGTTCCGGACTCGAGCATCGTGAAGCCGGCGCACATCCACATCACCAGCGCGCCCCAGATCAGGAACGAGAAGGTGTTGAGGACAAAGGCGCCTTCGGCCGCGGCTTCCTGGGCCAGGGCGGGGGCGGGCGCGAGAAGGAGGACGGCCGCGAACAGGCCGCCGAGCGCGCCGATGCGACCGATCCGGGTCACAAGGCCGCGGGTGCTCGTGCTGCGTGGACGAGAGTGCATGGTGTCTCCGGTGGTGATGTGGTTGCGTCTCGGTCGTGCAATCGCCAGGGCGCGCGCCTCGCTGCCGGCACAAGGCCCGCTCCCATTGTCCTGGACGAGTCCTGTTGGTCTGCCCCTGTCTTCTGTCGCTTTCGTGGATCGTTTTGTCGTATCGGCAGGCGAACCTCGCCTGCGGCCGCAGTCTGATGACGCTGAGCATTGGTTGCGTCATTATCTGTGTCGATTTCCCGTTCCGCAAGCCGTCGCAAGGATCATCTTCCACAGGTTGCCGGGAGGGCCGCGTTGCGCATGGCGGCGGTGAAGTGTGATATCTTGCTTCCATGAGATTCCCCTACCTTCCCGACGCCCCCAGCGGGCATGTGCCTCTCTTCCTGGCGCCCCAGGCCGGAGTGAGCGAATCACCCTTTCGCCGCCTGTGCCGGCGCTTCGGCGCGGACGTGGTGGTAACGGAGTTCGTGAGCGCCGAGGGCATCTGCCACGGAAACGAGCGGACGCGCGCCTACCTCCGTTTCGAGGAGGAGGAGCGGCCCATCGGGGTGCAGATCTTCGGCGCCCGCCCCGAACGCATGGCGGAGGCGGCGGCGCTGGTCACGGACGTGTACCACCCGGACTTCATCGACATCAACTTCGGGTGCCCGGTCAAGAAGGTGGTGAAGCGCAACGGCGGCTCCGGGTGCCTGCGGGATCTGGGGCTGGTCGAGCGCATCGTGCGCGCGGTGGCGCGGGCCACGCCGCTGCCGGTGACAGCCAAGATCCGAAGCGGATTCGACGAGAAGACGCGCGATCCGGTCACCATCGGGCTGCGCTGCCAGGACGCGGGCGCCGCCGTGGTCACCCTGCATCCGCGCACCAGGGCGGACATGTACTCCGGCCACGCGCGCTGGCACGAGATCGCCGCCCTGGTCGAGGCACTGGACATCCCGGTGGTGGGCAACGGCGATATCAAGACGGGCGTGGACGCGCGTCGCATGCGCGAGGAGACCGGGTGCGCCGGGGTGATGATCGCGCGTGCCTCCCACGGCAGCCCGTGGGTGTTCGCGGGGGCCCGCGCGGCCCTCGACGGCGAGTGCCTTCCGCCGCTTCCGGGTCCGGCCGAGCGCCTGGCCATCTGCCTGGAGCACGCGCAGAACGCAGTGGACTTCGAGACGAATCACCAGAAGGCGGTCATCGAGTTTCGCAAGCACATGGGCTGGTACACGAAGGGGCTGCCCAACGGACGCCAGCTGCGCACCCGGCTTTTCAGCCTGACCACCCTGGAGGAAACACGAGAGGTGCTGAAGTGCTATCTTGAGCTGGAGTTGGCGAGCGCCGCCTGAGCGCGGCGAGCGCCGGCGATCGGCGACCACCACAGCAAGGAGAACGTGCAACGGACCCTGAGCCGTCTGCACCAGACCGAAGGGGGCGTAACGGCTTCGACGTGTTTGGTGAACGCGAGGTAGCGTGCCGAGGTCCGGGAAGCCTCGAAAAAAACCCGGAAACAACACAATTGCCAACAACCAGATGGCATTGGCTGCCTGAGTTTTCTCACAGCCCGTCTCCTGGCCCGCCCGCCCAAGGCAGGCCTTGAAGGCGTCGACAAGTTGGGCTGGCCCGTGGCGACGCCGTCGCGCTGCGGGTGAGACTCTCGACGGCTAGTCGGGGATTCGGCGGGTCGCTGGCCGCTCACCCGATGAAGCGCAACAGCGATCTACGCACGTAGAAGCTTTGCCGGACCCACTCGCGGACGCGGGTTCGACTCCCGCCGCCTCCATTTCAACCCTCCCGGAAACGTGAACAGCAAACTCCGAATTCTCGCCGCCATCCTTCCGGCGGTTCTCCTGGTGGATGTCATCACCAAGCGCTGGGCGCTGGGCGCGCTCGGCGGCGGACGCCGGATGGAGCTCCTCGACGGCCTCGTGCCGCTGACGCTGGCCTTCAACCGCGGCGCGGCCTTCGGCATCTCGATCGGCAACGATCCGCGCTGGTTCTTCATTCCGGTGACCATCCTGGCGATGGGGCTGCTGGCCGTCCTCTTCGTCCAGAGCGAGAGCGGCGATCGGGTCAAGGTGGTGTCGATCGCGCTCATCCTCTCCGGCGCGCTCGGCAACCTGGTGGACCGCGTGCGCTGGGACCGCGGGGTGGTGGACTTCATCGGTCCTATTGATCTCGGCTTCATGCACTGGCCGATCTTCAACGTGGCCGACTCCGCGATCACCTGCGGCGCGGTGCTGCTCGGTATCTCCTTCTGGCGCGAGGAGCGCACGCTCGCCCGCGAGACCGCGTCCGGGGGGGACGAGGCCGGCTCGGCGGAGCCGGGCCGGCCGGCCCGGTCGGAGGACGCCTCCACCACCACGGAAACGACCCCCGGCGGCTGAGGGTCCGCCCGGACCCTGCGGCCGCCGGGGGTCGTTCCCCGGCTCGGTCCTGCTCTCTGGTATCGCCTACAGCACCAAGTGCCTCTTGAGGTCGAGCTGCGAGACGTGCAGGCGGAACTCGTCCGCTTCCTCCATCTTGGTCTCGATCAGCTTCCGGTGCACGTCCTCGCCCAGGGCGTTCTTCAGGAAGTCGCTGAACTGGCCGACGCGGGCCGCCTCGAAGAGGTCGTGGGGCAGGGCGTCGATCCCCATCTGCTCCCGCCACTTCGCGGTGAGGTGGTAGATGTCCACGGTCACCGGATCCGGGCAGGGAATCTCGTTCTCGACGCCTTCAAGGCCGGCGGCCAGCATGACCGCGAAGGCCAGGTAGGGGTTGCAGGTGGGATCGGGGTAGCGCACCTCGATGCGGGTGGCGACCTCCTTGCCGGGCTTGTACATCGGGATGCGGATGGCCGCCGACCGGTTGCGCTCGGCCCAGGCGATGTAGACCGGCGCTTCGTAGCCGGGCACCAGGCGCCGGTACGAGTTGTGGGTCGGGTTGGTGACCAGCGCCATCTCGCGCGAGTGCTTCAGCACGCCGGCGATGAAGTGCTTGGCCATGGCGCTCAGGTGGTGCTCGTCGCTCCCGTCGTAGAAGGCGTTCTGCCCGCCCTTGAACAGCGACAGGTGCGTGTGCATGCCGCTCCCGTTCTGTCCCGCGAGCGGTTTGGGCATGAAGGTCGCGAACGCCCCGCAGCGGCGCGCGATCTCCTTGACCAGGTACTTGTAGGTCTGGAGGCCGTCCGCCATCCGCAGAGCATCCTGGTAGCGAATGTCGATTTCGTGCTGCGAGGGGCCGACCTCATGGTGATGGTACTCGATCGGAATCCCCATCGCTTCAAGCGCGCACACGGTGACTTCGCGGATGTCGTCCCCGATATCGACCGGGTTGATGTCGAAGTATCCGGCGTCATCGAGGAGCTCGGTTCCTCTCTCGTGCTTGAAGTAGAAGTACTCCGCCTCCGGCCCGACGTACATGGTCGTGCACTCGTGATCCTCGAGGCGGCCCAGGGTGCGGACCAGGATGTTGCGGGGGTCGCCGTCGTACGCCGATCCATCGGGGTTGCGGATCTGCGCGAACATGCGCATCGAGCGTCCCCCGCCTGACAGGAAGGGCAGCGCCTGCGCCGTGTCGGGCACCGGGACCGCGACCATGTCGCTTTCCTGGATCCGCTTGTAGCCCTGAATCGAGGAACCGTCGAAGCCCATCCCCTCCTCGAAGGCGCCCTCCAGCTCCTTGGGGGTGATCGAGAACGACTTGAGGAAGCCCAGGATGTCGGAGAACCAGAGGCGAATCGAGCTGACGTTGTGCTGTTTCACGTAGTGCATGACGTCGTCGACGGTCGACAGCGACAGCCCGTTGCGGGAGCCCATCTCATCGATGTGCGTCTCCATCTCGTCCCGACATTCTTCTGCTGCGTACAGGTACTCGTTCCGGTCCATGTTCACACTCCGCTTGGATTGGGAAAGATTCGGGGGTGGCGAGGACCGCGCGCCCCCGGATTCCAGAAAGCCTGGGTTGGGCACCACAAAAGAAAATCGGCCAGGTTCCCGGAGACACTTCTTCCGGGACCCGGCCGGAGATACCTCCGCCGAGGGTTCAGGGCCCCTGGCGGGCCCATCCCGAGCGGATCAACCATTTTCAGCACGAGGCACGTTATCAGCGGCTTGCGAGCCTGTCAACCATTCCTGCGGGCAGCGAATCCCGCAATCATTGCATTTCCTGCTTGAATGCGACATTCGCCGGGAAAAATACGACAAACTCTACACGCCGGCCCCGCATGCGCACGACCCGCAGGCGGCCGCCCGCCACCGGCACCTCGTCGCCCGCCCGCGGAACCCGGTGCAGGCTTCCGAAGACGTAACCCCCGACGGTGTCGAACTGGTCGAAGGGAATCTCGAGCCGCAGCCGCTGGTTCGCGTCGCGCACCGAGACGCCTCCCCAGACGCGGACGCTCCCGTCGCCCGGAAGGTGGAAGTCGGCGGGCTCGTGCGCCTCGTGCTCGTCCCGGATCTCTCCCACGATCTCCTCGATGAGGTCCTCGAAGGTTGCCAGCCCCGCGGTGCCGCCGAATTCGTCCAGAACGATCACCATCTTGGCGCCCTTGTCGCGAAGTTCCGGAATGAGCTCCTGAACGGGTCTTGAGACGGGGGCGAAGATGGGCGGGCGAGGGAGATCGCCGATGTCGGTCACGCCGTCCTGGTCCGCTCGCCACAGGTCGCGCGCCACCAGCACGCCGACGATCCTGTCGAGAGTTCCGGTGTGGACGGGCAGCCGCAGGTGGCCGTGGTCGAGCATGACCTCCTTCGCTTCCTCCACCGAGGCGCCGTCGTCGATTGCGACGATGTCGGTGCGGGGCGTCATGACCTCGCCCACCGGGACCTCGCCCAGGCGCATGACGTTGGACACCACCCGCCATTCGTCCTCCGCCAGCGTCCCGGTGGTCCATGCCATCCGCGCCATCACCTCGATTTCCTCGCGGCTGATGCCGGGGTTCTTCCCGGATCCCTGGACGAGCCGCTGCACCCACGACAGGGGCACCAGCAGCGGCATCATGGCGAACGTCAGCGCCTTCAGGACGTAGGCGGTCGACGGGGCGAGCTGATTGCAGAAGCGGGCCCCGGCAGTCTTGGGGATGATCTCGGAGAAGACCAGGATGGCGAAGGTGAACACGCCCGAGAAGACGGCCACCCAGGCGCTGCCGAAGAGCTCGAAAGCGAGCGACCCTGCGAACGCGGCACCCGCGGTGTGGGCCACGGTGTTCAGCGTGAGGATGGCCGCGATGGGCTTGTCGATGTGGCTCTTGAGCTCGTACAGCAGGCGGCCGGAACGCCGTCCCTCGGCCCGCCTCAACTCGACGTAGCTGGTGTCGATGGAGAGGAGGACCGCCTCGAGAATCGAACAGAGCCCCGAGACGGCCAGCGTGGCGGCCAGGGTCACGAGCAGGATCGTCATCGTACCGATGATCGCAGTTTGGACGAGCCGGTGCAAACCCTCCGCGGCCGGATGCTCCGCCTTCCATTTGACGTGCGTCGGCCCGACATTCAGGAATGAGCCGTACAGGGCCCGCAGCCGCCGATTCGCCAGCTCCTCCCTCGCCGCGCCGCGAGGCGGAACGCCTTGCCCCCGAGGTGTTCGGCCTGCCCGTGGCCACGATGCGCGCCGGGCACTACACCGACCAGTACTTCAACTGGTCCCGGCAGGTGCTCGAGGCCGAGGGCCGCGCGCCCGCGGTCACGATGCAGGTCTTCCAGAAGAAGGACGCGCTGCTCGCGGGTACCGACGAGGCAGTCGCCATCCTGAAGCTGTGCCTGACGGAAGGCTACGGTTGGGAGGACCTGGAGGTGTGGTCGCTGCGCGATGGGGACCGGGCGGCCCCGTTCGAGCCGGTCATGCACATCACCGGGCCGTACCCGGCCTTCGCGCACCTGGAGACGCTCTACCTGGGCGTGCTCGCCCGCGGCACCCGGATCACCACCGGCACGCGCAGGGCGGTCGAGGCGGCCTGGCCGCTGCCGGTGCTCTTCTTTGCCGCCCGCCACGACCACTGGGGGGTGCAGAGGGCGGACGGCTGGGCGGCGCGTGTGGCCGGGGCGGCCGGGGTCTCCACCGACGCGCAGGGGGCCTGGTGGGGTGGGCGGGGGCAGGGGACGCTGCCGCACGCGCTGATCGCCGCGTACTCGGGGGACACGGTCGGCGCCACGGAGGCGCTCGCCCGCCGGGTGCCCGACCTGGCGCGCATCGTCTCGCTGGTGGACTTCGACAACGACTGCGTGGGCACGGCGCTGAAGGTGGCCAGGGCCCTGGGCGAGAAGCTGTACGCCGTCCGCCTGGACACGGGCGAGAACATGGTGGACCGCTCGCTGGCGGCCGGGCCCGGGGCGGGCGGCTCGATGGACGGGGAACTCCGGGGCGTGAACGCCGTTCTCGTGCACCGGGTGCGGGACGCCCTCGACCGCAACGGATTCGGCCATGTGCGCATCGTCGTCTCGGGGGGGTTCGAGGGCGAGAAGATCCGGCGCTTCCGGGAGGCCGGGGTTCCGGTGGACGGCTTCGGGGTGGGCTCGTCGCTCATCCGGGACCAGGTCAACTTCACGGCGGACATCGTCAAGGTCGACGAACGACAGATCGCCAAGGTGGGACGGCGGTATCGGGAGAACCCTTCGCTCGCGCGCGTGGAGTGAGGCGGCAATGACACGCATCGGATGGGTCGTGGATGTGCAGCGGGACTTCATGCAGCCCGACGGGCGTCTCTACGTGCGCAACCTGTTCGACGATCGCGATCCCGGCGCGGTGTCGGCCGAGCCCCGGCTGGTCGAGGCCGTCGAGTGGATGCACGCGCACGCCGCGCTGGTGGTGTACACGGCGGACTGGCACGGCCATGACGACGCCGAGATCGATGCCGAAAACCCCGATCCGGGCCAGGGCACCTATCCGCCCCACTGCATGGGGAGGTCGCCGGACCCCGTGGAGCGAAGCGGAGCGGACATCATTCCATCGCTGGCCGCCCCCGAGTGCCTGGTTCTGCAGGTGGAGGCCACCCCTCCCGAAGTGCACGCGCTGCTGGCCCGCTGGCGCCGCCGGCCCCGGCCGGTGCTGATCCGCAAGAACCGCTTCGACGTGTTCGAGGGCAACCGGGCCGCCGACCTCTTCGTGGAGACGATCACGCGCGCGCTCCATTCGGCGGAGTTCTTCGTCGCGGGCGTCGCGCGCGACGTGTGCGTGACCCAGGCGATCGACGGCCTCCAGGCGCGCGGCCACCAGGTCACCGCCATCCGGGACGCCATGTGGGGTCTCGGGCTCGAGGCGGAGGAGGACACCCTGGCGCGCTGGCGGACGAAGGGGCGGGTCATCGAGGTGGCTGACCTCCCCCGGGACGCGGTCGAGGCCACCGGCCGGGGCGGCAGCGGGACGCCGGCTCCGTCCGCGTCCACCGGCTGACCCTCCGCCAACGACTGCCCGCCATGCCGGACGCCGCCACCCAATCCGCCCACGGCCCCCGGCCGAACTTCGCGGGGATCACCGCATCGGGTCTGCAAGCGTCCGTTCGCGCCGCACTGGAACGCGCGCAGAGCGACATCGACGACCTCGCCGCCAACGCGGAGTCACCCGCGACCTACGACAATGCCATTCAGCGCCTCGACAATATCGTTCAACGGGTCGACGAGGAGCTGGCGCCGGTCACGGTTCTGCTCTCGGTTGCGGAAACCCCCGAACTGAGGCGCGCCTACAACGGGGTCCTCCCCGAGATCGCGGCCTTCTGGTCGCGGCTCCCCTTGCACCGGGGCCTGTGGGCGGTGGTGCGGGACTTCGCGGGCACCCCGGAAGCGGACGCGCTCGACCCGCTCCGCCGCCGCAACCTCGACAAGATGCTGCACCAGTTTCGATCCGCGGGGGCGGACCTCGGCGAGGAAGCCCGCGGCCGCGTCCAGGAGATCCGGGTCGAGCTCTCCCGGTTGCAGCAGCGCTTCTCGGAAAACGTCCTCGACGCCACCGAAGCCTATCGTCTGCATATCCCGGAGGACGAGCGCGCCAGGCTGGACGGCATCCCGGAAACCGCGCTCGAGCTGGCGGGCAACAAGGCACGTGGCGAGGATCTGGAGGGCTGGCTGCTGACGCTCGATTTCCCGTCCTTCGAGCCGGTCCTCAAGTATGCCCACGACCGCGGGCTGCGCCGACAGCTCCACCGGGCGTACATGGGGCGTTGCCGGGAAGGGGAGCTGGACAACCGCCCGATCATCACGCGAATCCTGGAGTTGAGACGCGAGCTCGCCGGG
Organism: Longimicrobiales bacterium; assembly: GCA_965208255.1. GTDB lineage: Bacteria > Gemmatimonadota > Gemmatimonadetes > Longimicrobiales > Gaopeijiaceae > BD2-11. The sequence goes on along the minus strand of OZ242324.1, from coordinate 2,451,439 downwards.
CTCCTGGGGTACGCGGACTTCTCCGACTATCGCCTGGATGACGCCATGGCGGGAGCCGGGGCACGCGCCTTCGACTTCGTCAGCGACCTGCGCACGCGCACCCTCCCCTACTGGGAGCGCGACCTCGCGATGATCCGGGAAAAGGCCGCGCGCATGGGGCTCGACTCCCCGAAGCCGTGGGATCTGGCGTACGTCTCGGAGGCGCTCCGGCGCGAGCGTTTCCAGTTCGATGACGAGGTCACCCGTCCCTGGTTCCCCCTCGACCGGGTGCTCCACGGCCTCTTCGAGATCGTGCAGCAGGTGTTCGGCGTCCGCGTGGAGGAGGTGCCGGCCCGCGATGTCTGGCACGAGGACGTGCGCTCCTATTGGTTGATCGCGGAGGACGGCACCCGTCTGGGTTCGTTCTTCACCGACTGGTTCCCGCGCAAGGGGAAGCGCCAGGGCGCATGGATGGCCACCCTGACCACCGGAGGTCCCCGGGCGAACGGCGCCTTCGTTCCCCACACGGGCATGATCGCGGGCAATTTCGCCCCGCCGGTGCCCGGGAAACCGGCCCTGCTCACCCACCGCAGCGTGCAGACCGTCTTTCACGAGTTCGGGCACCTCCTGCACCACTGCACCTCGCGCGTGCCGCTGCCCTCCCGGTCGGGGATGCAGGTGCCCTGGGACTGGGTTGAAGTGCCCTCGCAGATCCTGGAGAACTGGACCTGGGAGCGTGAGGCGCTGACCCTCTTCTCCGGGCACTACGAGACCGGCGAGCCCCTCCCCGACGACCTGTACCGGCGCATGCTGGCGGCGCGCCGCTTCATGGGTGGCCAGGTCCAGATGAGGCAGCTGGGGTTCGCGACCCTCGACCTGCGGCTGCATCGCGAATACGACGGCATGCAGGAGCTGATGTCGTACGCGGAAGAGGTCATGAGGCCCTTCGCCCCCGATGAGCGCTTTGCCAAGAGCCACATCCTGACCACCTTCAGCCATCTCTTTGCAGGGGGCTACGCCTCGGCCTACTACAGCTACATGTGGTCCGAGGTGCTGGAGGCGGACGCCTTCGGGCGGTTCCGCAGGGAAGGGGTCCTCTCGCGCGAGACCGGGATTGCGTTCATGGATGCGATCCTCGCCCAGGGCGACAGCCGGGAGCCGGACGAGATGTTCCGGGCCTTCATGGGGCGGGACCCGGATCCGGACGCGCTGCTGCTCCGGAATCTGGGGGAGGCTCCGTAGCGCGGCCGGTGTCGGCGCTGGCGATGCGGGCCCGGAACAGACAATTTGTCATCGGGATCGGTTGCGATGCAGGATCGGTTGATCGCTGCGCAAGCCGCACCCGGTCCCCCGGCTGACGAAGTGGCGGCGCGGGTCGCGATCCCCTTCCGGCCGGACCCGCGAGAGGCGCCGAGCGGCGACCAGGAGCCAGCGATGTTGTCGATACCACGGGCAGGCGCCGCTGCGCTGATGCTGCTCCTGGCCGGGTGTGTCTCCGGATCCGGAGGCGGCACGGCCGCGGGTGGTGGCTTGGCCGCGGGACCGGCCGATCCGGGCGCCGTCTACTGGCTCTATGTGGGAGCCGAGTCGGCCGACCTCATCCACCTGATCCGCTTCGACGGCACGCTCTCCGTGGAGCAGACCACCATGGTGGGCGAGATCCCCACCGAGACCGAAGGGCCCCACGGGCTCCGCGTCTCTCCCGACGGACGCCATCTGTACATGACCACCGGGCACGGTTTCCCGGACGGCAAGCTGTGGAAGTTCGAGGCGGGAGTCGATACGGTGGTTGCGGAGCCCATCCTGCTGGGCTACTTCCCCGCGACCATCGACCTCACCCCGGATGGACTGTACGCCTTCGTCGTCAACTTCAACCTGCACGGCGAACATGTACCCTCCACCGTTTCGGTGGTCTACACCCCCGATCTGGTCGAGGTGGATCAGATCGAGACGTGCACCATGCCCCACGGCGCGCGCATGGCCCCGGACGGCCTCTTCCTCTACTCGAATTGCATGATGGACGAGCAGGTGGTGGAGATCGACACCCGCACGTTCGAGGTGGTGCGCCGGTTTTCGGTCGCGCCCGGCCGCGAAGGCCCACTCGATGCGGAAGGCATCGCCGGCGGCATGAGCGGGATGGGCGCGGGGGCCATGGCCGGCTCCCCATGCTCGCCGACCTGGGTGCAGCCCTCGCCCGACGGGTTCAGCCTCTACGTCGCCTGCAACGCGGGGAACCGGATCCTGCATCTGGACCGCCAGAGCTGGTCGCTGACCCGGGTGCTCCAGGCCGGCACCGGTCCCTACAACCTGGCGATCACGCCCGATGGCCGGCTGCTGGTAGCGACACTGAAGCAGGGAGCGGGGGTGGAGTTCTTCGACCTGCGCACCGGCGAGAGCCTGGCGCGCGTTCCCACCGCGACCACGGTCACGCACGGGGTGGAGGTGTCGCCGGACTCGCGCTACGCCTTCGTGAGCTCGGAAGGCGTGGGCGCCGAGCCGGGCAGGGTGGACGTGTTCGACCTCTCCGATTTCTCCCGCCTGGGCGACGTGGAGGTGGGACAGCAGGCCGGCGGCATCGCCTTCTGGAAGATGGAACTGCCCTGATCGCATCTGCAAAGAATCACACATGAGCCGGGCGGGAAATGGCCCTGGCGCTTCCATAGAAGAGGATGTTTCCATGCGCATGATCGAGCGGAATCCCCTGTTCACCCGAGGCCGGGCAAACCTGGCGTCCGTATCCCTGCTCCTCGTGCCCGTCCTGTGGGCATGCGAGGAGATGGCCACCGCCATCCGGGTCACCTCCCCCGTCGAACAGTTCGGGCACGAGATCGGGGCCGACTACGTCCTCCCCAACTACGCGGCGCTGACCGAGTACTGGGAGCTGCTGGCGGCGGAGTCGGACCGCATGATCCTCGAATCCATCGGCCAGACCGAGGAGGGCCGCGAGCAGTTGATGGCGACCATCACGTCGCCCGCCAACCACCGGAATCTTGCCCGCTTCAAGGAGATCGCGGAGCGGATGGCGCACGCGGAAGGGGTCTCCGAGGCCGAAGCCCGGGCCATGGCGGCCGAGGGCAGAGCGGTGGTCTGGATCGACGGCGGCCTGCACGCCTCGGAGGTGCTCGGGGCGCAGCAGCTGATGGAGCTGGTCTACCAGCTGGTGAGCAGCACCGACGACGAGGCGATGCGCGTCCTGGACGACGTGGTCGTGCTCGTCGGGCACGCCAACCCGGACGGACACGACCTGCTTGCGGACTGGTACATGCGCATCGACACGCCCGAGGAGCGCAGCACGGGCGGCGCGCCGGTGCTCTACCAGAAGTACGCTGGCCACGACAACAACCGCGACTTCTACATGTCGGCGCTCGCCGAGAGCACCAACATCAACCGCATCCTCGCGCGCGAATGGTTCCCGCAGATCGTCTACAACCATCACCAGACCGGCCCGCTGGGCACGGTCATGTTCGCGCCGCCCTTCCGCGATCCGCCCAACCACTACCTGGATCCGCTCATCCTCACCGGACTCGACCAGGTCGGCTCGGCGATGCACCAGCGCTTCGTGCTGGAAGGGAAGGGGGGCACCACCATGCGCAGCGGGGCGAGCTATTCGACCTGGTGGAACGGCGGCCTGCGCACCACGCCCTACTTCAAGAACCAGATCGGGCTGTTGACGGAGACCATCGGCAACCCGACGCCCATCGAGATCCCGTTCCTTCCCGGGCGTCAGCTGCCCCACGGGGACCTGCCGCTTCCGGTCGAGCCCGGGGTGTGGCACTTCCGGCAGTCCGTCGACTACTCGCTGACGGCCAACCTCGCGGTGCTCGACTTCGCCTCGCGCAACAAGGACCACCTGCTCTTCAACATCTGGCGGATGGGGACCAACTCCATCGAGCGCGGCAGCCGCGACCACTGGACGGTGCTGCCCTTCGAGATCGACGAGGCCAGCGAAACTATCGCGCGCATAGGCTCGCGCGACGACTACGAGCGGCTTCTCAGGGACCCCGCGGACCGCGATCCGCGCGGCTTCATCCTGCCTTCCGACCAGCCGGACTTCCCGACGGCGACGAGGTTCGTGAACGCGCTGCTGAAGGGCGGCGTGCAGGTGCATCGCGCGACCGCCGACTTCGAGGTGGCCGGTACGAGCTATCCCGCGGACTCCTATGTGGTGCTGGCCGCCCAGGCGTTCCGCCCGCACGTCCTCGACATGTTCGAGCCGCAGAACCACCCCAACGACTTCCCTTATCCCGGGGCTCCCCCGACCGCGCCCTACGACAACGCCGGGTGGACCCTCGCCTATCAGATGGGCGTCGAGTTCGACCGCATCCTGGACGGCTTCGACGGCCCCTTCGAGCCGATCGAGTGGCTGGCCGAGGCGCCCGCGGGCACCGTCGCGGGAGCGGCCGATGCCGCCGGCTACCTGGTAAGCCACAACGCCAACGACGCCTTCGTCGCGGTCAACCGCGTGCTGGCGGCGGGCGGGAGCGCGCACTGGATGCGGGATGACTTCCAGGCGGGCGGGGCGGAGCACGCGGCGGGCACCTTCTTCGTGTCCGGAGCCGGGGCGGACGGAGCGTCGGTGACCGCCATGGCGGCCGAGCTGGGCATCGACTTTGTCGGCCTCGAGTCCGCGCCCTCGGGACGAGCCTTCGAACTCACCGCCCCGAGGATCGCCCTCGGCGACTTCTACGGCGGTTCGATGCCGTCGGGTTGGACGCGCATGATCCTCGAGGACTTCGCGTTCGACTTCGATGTAGTCTTCCCCCCGGACCTCGACCAGGGCAACCTGATCGACCGGTTCGACGTGCTGGTGCTCGAGGACGGCGCGGTTCCGATGCCCGGCCTAAACGCAGGCAGGATGATGCCGCCCGAGTTCGCGGCCACCGTTCCGGAGGAATTCCGCGGCCGCATCGGCCCCTTCACCTCCGCGACCACCGCGCCGGCGGTGCTCGACTTCATCCGCGCCGGGGGGACTGTGGTGGCCATCGGCAGTTCCACCAATCTGGCCTACCATGCCGGTCTGCCCTTGAGCAACCACCTCCTCGGACCCGATGCTCTGCCGCTGCCTTCGGAGGAGTACTACGTACCCGGTTCGGTGCTCGACCTGCGCGTGGACGGCGCCCACCCGCTGTCCGCCGGCGTCGGCGAGCGGGCCAACGTGCTCTTCAGCCGGAGCCCGGTGTTCAACCTGCAGAGCTCGGCGGCGGGGGTGACCCCGGTGGGCTGGTTCGACACCGATGCGCCGCTGCGCAGCGGATGGGCCTGGGGCCAGCACCACCTGCAGGACGGCGTCTCAATCGCCGAAGCGCGCGTCGGCGAGGGACGCCTGTTCCTCTTCGGTCCCAAGATCACCTTCCGCGCCCAGTCGCACGGAACCTTCCCCTTCCTGTTCAACGGCATCCACTACGGGGCGGCCCGCGAGGTCACCTTGCCGGGCGGCATGATGGCGGGTGGAGGATGATGACGGTGCCCACGGATCGCCGCGCGGCCGGCCGGGCCCGGCTGACCGCGATCGCCGCGGCCCTGGCCCTGGCCGGGGTCGTGGCGGCGGCCTCGACTCCTTCGACCGCATCGGGCCAGCTCCGGGCCGGGCCGCAGCTGTCCTTCGCCTCGGAGGTGTTTGGAGGCACGGTCGGGGTCGGTCCCCGGGTTGAGCTCGGTATCCCTGCCATCCCCGTCCGGTTGGCGGCATCCGGCGACTACTTCTTTCCCACCAACTGTCGCGGGTGCCGATACTGGGAGGGCAACGTCAACGTGCTCATCTCCCTTCCGATCATGCCCATTCCATTCCTCCGCTACGTCGGCGGCGGGTGGCACATGCAGAGCGTCAGGTCGGGTACAGTGGCGAGTACGATGACCGCTCGTGGATTCAACGCCGTCGGCGGCGTCGGCTCCGACGACACCGTCGTGGAGTTCCGTTACGAGTTCGTCAAGGACGTCCCGGACCAGTATGTGCTGTCGGTCGCGATTCTGCTCCTGTAGAGGAATCGCGGCCTGCTCGGCTCGCCGGACGAGTCCCTTCCTTCGGCGCCGAGCGGTCTCGCCACGGGTTGGCCGCGTGCCACCGAGGGGCCGCCAGAAGGGTAGCTGGCACGCTGCGCCTGCTCATGTCGGCTGGTCACGCGGACGCATCAGGATCTCGTTGATGTTCACATGCGTGGGAGCCGTGACCGCGTAGAGGATGGCCGCGGCCACGTCCTCGGAGGCCATGGGCTTCTTTTCCTTCCAGCGGTCGATGAACCCCTGGCGGGTGTCGGCGTCCGGGATGTGGTCCATGAGCTCGGTGGCGACCACGCCGGGCTGGATGTCGGTGACCCGGATGCCGTGCGCGGCCGACAGCTCCAGCTGCATCCCGGCCGAGATGCAGCGCACCGCGAACTTGGTGGCCGCATACACGGTTCCCCCCGGGAAGGGGCGCCGCCCCGCCAGCGAGCCCACGTTCACGATGTGACCCCGGCGGCGCTCCAGCATGGCCGGAAGCGCGGCGGCGATGCAGTGGAGCACGCCCTTCACGTTCACGTCGACCATGCGCAGCCAGTCGTCCAGGTGGATGTCCCTGAGCGGCGAGGTGGGCATGATGCCGGCGTTGTTCACCAGGATGTCCGCCGGACCGAATTCCGCCGCCGCGCGCTCCACGAGCGCGAACGCGGCGTCCCGGTCGGCCACGTCGGTGGCCACGGCCAGGGCGCGACCTCCGTCCCGCCGGATCCGGGCCACGACCGCGTCCAGGCGGTCGGCGCGCCGTGCCGCCACCGCCACCGCGGCTCCCGCCTCGGCCAGCGCGACCGCGGTGGCCCGGCCGATCCCGCTCGACGCCCCGGTCACGATGGCGACGCTCCCCGCGAGGGATTCGGACACGATGGCACCTCCTTTTTGCGTGTGAATTCGAGTCCAAGGCATTATACTGAATCACGCCCCCGGGTAGCAGGGTGGTTATGGGCGGGGGAAGCCACTAGAGGAGGAGGAACCCGATGAAGCTGGTACGGAACATTGTGTTGACCGCCTGTGTGCTCGCCCTGTCGGCGGGCCAGGCCCGGGCGCAGTTCGACAACGTTGGGGTCATCGACTTCCCCACATCGGCGACCGGCGAGGCCCAGGACCGCTTCCTGCGCGGCGTCGCGATCCTGCACAGCTTCGGCTGGATTCAGGCCCGGGAACAGTTCCACGCGGCCCAGGAGGCGGATCCCGACTTCGCCATGGCGTACTGGGGAGAGTCGCTGGCCTACAACCATCCGCTGACTTCGCGAATGGACCCGACGGAACCGCGCGAGGCCCTGCAACGCCTTGCGCCCACACGGGCGGAGCGGCTCGCCAAGGCGCCCACGGATCGAGAGAAGGGCTTCCTCAACGCCGTCGAGATCCTCTGGGGCGACGGGGAGCACGTCGATCGCCGGGTGGGCTACATGGAGGCGATGGCGCAACTGTACGCAGACTACCCTGACGACCCCGAGGTGGCCGCCTTCTATTCCCTGTCCATGTTGAGCGCGGTGGCCGCGACCCGCGACCTGAGCGGGCGTCTGAACGTCCGGGCGGGAACCATCGCCATCAAGCTGTTCAAGGACAACAACGACCACCCGGGGGCGGTGCACTACACCATCCACTCCTTCGACGACCCGCTTCACGCCCCGCTGGCGCTGGAAGCTGCGCATCGCTTCGCCGAGATCGCGCCGGCCGTGTCGCACGCGCGTCATATGCCGACCCACATCTTCATCCAGCACGGCATGTGGGACTATGTCTCCGGCCACAACCAGTCCGCCTACGATGCCGCCCGCGAGCTGTGGGAGCCCGGCGAGCCCATGGGCGACGCCACCCACTCGCTCGACTGGGGCCAGTATGGCGATCTCCAGCTCGGCGACTACGAGAAGGCGCGCCTCTGGATCCGGCGCATCGAGAGCATGGCTTCCGGGACCTTCCTGGAGTTCGGCGAGGGAGGCCCTTCGGAGGAGACCGGGCAGGCTCGCCCGCGCGGCGCCGAGCCGCTCCTCAAGGCCCGCTACATCGTCGACACCGAGGAGTGGGCAATTCTCCCCATCACCGACGAGTCCACCGGCCACGAGCTGCTCGCCACCGGGCTGAGCGCGGCGCGGACGGGGAACGGGACGGCTCTGGAAGCGGCGGCGGAGGCGCTCAGCGACGACGCTGACTCGGACGGCTACGCCGGCGTCATGTACAAGCAGGTGGCGGCGTTGCTGGAAGCCGACCGCGGCAACGAGGCCGCTGCCCGCGAGCTGATGGACGAGGCGGTCGCCACCGTCGAGGCGATGGCGCCCCCGCGCGGCTCGGCCAGCCCCATCAAGCCGGTGCACGAGCTGTACGGCGAGATGCTGGCCGGCTTCGACGACCACGAGGCCGCCGCCGGCATGTTCGAAACCTCGCTGCTGCGCATGCCGAAGCGGCCTCGTTCGCTCCTGGGTCTGGCGCGCGCGAGCACCGAGACCGGCGATTTCGACCGGGCGACCGAAGCCTACGAGACGCTGGTCGAAGAAGTATGGGTGGGTCGGACCACCTTCGATGGCTACCAGGAGGCCCTGCGCTTCCTCGAGAGCACCGACAGCAGCGCCCGCAGCCGGTAAGCCGACGCGACCGCAGACCGTTCGCCTGAGTGCGGACGGATCCGGGCCTCGCCGCAGACATTTCGCGGCGAGGCCCGGTTTTCTCTTTCGATGAGGAAGCGGACCGCCAGACCAGTGCCCGCTGTATGACCCGAAAGCCCGTCGGGCGGCGCCACTGACCGCCCGGGAAGCGCGCCAACCAGGGGGAAGGGAATGGTGACACAGCAGGAACGCGCCCAGCTCAACCTTCTTTCGCAGATCGCCCGCAGCCTGAGCGAGTTGTCACGCTCGGGCGACCAGATCGCCCGGTCGCTCGAGGGGATCGGACGGTCTCTGGGCGACATCGACCGGCGCCTCGACGGCGTCCAGCGCGAGCTCGGACGTCTGGAGCACAATCGCTGAAATCGCCGGCTCGCCCGGTGACGATCAACAGAAAGGCCGGCCCCCGCCGCAGCGGATGGGCCGGCCTTTGTGCGCCCCACAATCAGGTGACGGTGGGGGCCACCCCGCAGTGCGACCTCCGTGGGCCGCGCCTTCTACCTACCGCCGGTTCGCGAACACCGGCGCGGGCTGGGGCATCGCCATTCCGTCGTGGCGCGGCTCCGAGGCGCCGTAGTGCACGCCGGTGCCGTCGCCCATCACCGCCTGACCGTAGCCGAAGGTGCCTGTGCGCGGGGGCCGCACGTTGATCTCGTGGCCGAGGGCGGTCAGTTCGGCCCGCACCCACTCGGGCACCATGACCTCCATGTCGACGTCGCAGCCGTCGAAGCTGCCCTTGGTGAAGCGTCCCGCCTCGTGCGCCTGCTGAATGTTCATCCCGTAGTCGACGATGTTGGAGATGAACTGCGCGTGCGCCTGCGGCTGATTGAAGCCGCCCATGATGCCGAAGCCGATCCGTTCCCCGCCCTCGTTGTTGACCATGAGGCCCGGAATGATGGTGTTGAGCGGCCGCTTGTGCCCTTCGAGCACGTTGGGATGGCTCTCGTCCAGCGTGAACAGCGCCCCCCGGTTGTGGAGCATGAAGCCCGTGCCCGGAGGCACCAGCCCGGAGCCGAAGCCCGAGTAGTTGCTCTGGATGTAGGAGACGATGTTGCCGTCCTTGTCGATCGTGGTCAGGTAGATCGTGTCGCCGCCGTCCTCGTTGTCGAGCCCGACGAAGCGTGACGGCTCGACCGAGCACATCGCCTGGCTCATGTCGATGAGCCGGGCGCGCTCCCTGGCCCGCTCCTTGTCGAGCATCCCTTCGACCGGGACCTTGCTGAAGCGCGGGTCGCCGACGTAGGTGATCATGTCCGCGTAGGCCAGCTTCTTGGACTCGATCATGACGTGCAGAGCCTCGGGGCTGTGGAAGCCGTACTCGCCGAGCGGATGGGTCTCCATGAGATCGAGCATCATGAGCGCGGCGATGCCCTGTCCGTTGGGGGGCATCTCGTGTACCGTCCAGCCGCGGTAGGTGGTGGAGATGGTCTCTGTCCACTCGGGCTCGTATTCCGCCAGATCGTCCAGCGTCATCAGCCCTTCGAACTCCTCGGAGATGGCGATGATGGCCTCGGCGGTGGGGCCCTTGTAATAGCCGTCGCGGCCGTCCGCCGCGATCCGCCGCAGCGTGTTCGCGAAGTCCGGGTTCATGAACACTTCGCCCACCTTCGGCGCCCGCTTCCCGTCAACCAGGTAGGTATGGGCGCTGTTGGGGTGCTGCTGGTGCATGTCGACCGACCCGGCCCACATGCGCCCGGTGACCTCGTGGATGGGGAAGCCGTTTTCGGCGTACCAGATGGCGGGCGCCAGGATGGTGCCGAAGTCGAGGTTGCCGAAGCGCTCGCGCATGGCGTCCCAGCCGGCGATCACCCCGGGCACCGTGACCGAGTGGATGCCTCGGCGCGGCATGCTCTCATGCCCCAGCTCCTTGAGGTAGGCGGCGTCGAGAGCAGCGGGCGACCAGCCGCTGGCGTTCAGCCCGAAGATTTCCTCGGTCTCGGCTAGGTAGATGATGGCGAACAGGTCGCCGCCGAGGCCGTTGGAGGTGGGGTCCATGAGCGCGAGCGCCGAGTTGGCCGCAATCGCCGCGTCGATCGCGTTTCCGCCCTGCTCGAGGATCTGCACGCCTACCGACGACGCCAGCGGGTTGTTGGTCGCGACGATGCCCATTTCGGTGTTGACCACCGAGCGGCCGGTCAGCGGGAGGGGGACCTCGCCGCGCTCCATCGCCGGCTGGTCCATCACGGCCTGCGGAGCGCAGGCGGTCGCGAGGGTCAGGCAGACGAGGGCGGCGGTGGCGCGGGCAGGACGGGAATACCGCATGACATCTCTCCGGGACTCGGGAACTCCTCTTGCCGGCGTCCCGGGGGAACCGACGATCAAACCCCTCCCGGAAGCCGACGCTTAGAACCTATATGTGTAGTTCAGCTTGATCGCGCCACCCCTGGAGAGCGTCATCAGCCAGGGATCCGCTCTCGGGTCGGCGTCCAGCGGCGAACAGTCCGTATTCGGCATGGCCACCGAGCAGTCGCGCCAGTTGTGCGTGTAGACCAGGTAGAGATCGTTGCCGGGCTCGATGATCCAGCGCACGCGCGCGAAGAAACCGACGATCTCGCTGCGGCTGTCGTACTGCAGCTGGTTGGTGAGGCTCACCCAGGGGCTCGGGTTCCACTCGGTCTCCAGCTCGTAGAGACTGGTGGTGAAGTCCGCGGTCGGCAGATGGGCGTCGTTGTATTCGACGTTGGTCGAGATGTTGATGCCGGGGTTGGGCCGGAACGAGACCCGCCCTCCATAGCGGGTCCGGTCGCCGTCCCAGAAGCCTCCGGTGGAAACCGAGCCGTAGAGCGAGACCTTGCGTCTGCCGGCGGTGTTGCCGCGTATCGAATACTCCCAGTTGGTGTAGTCGCCCGCCAGGATGTCGACGTTGTCGACGATCTCGTAGCCGAAATCGAGGAATTCATAGGTGCGCTTGGCATTGACCGAGAAGCCGTCCCCGCTCTCGAAGCGGACGCCCAGCAGGTTCAGGTCCCATTCCCGCTCTTCGACGACACGGGTACCCAGCTCCTCCAGGTGCCGGAACTGCACGGAGAAGTCGAGGCTCCGGATCCAGTCGATGGACGATGGCCGGGGCGACCAGCCGATGCGCGGCTCGATCCGGCGAAAGTCGTTGCGGGGCACGAATCCGATGGAGGGGCTGTAGTCGTCGCCGAACTGCCGGTAGGAAATGTGACCCGACCAGATGTCGTTGGGGAAACTCACGCGAAGGCCGTGGGCGGAAAGGTCCGTGTTGGTGCGCGCCACGGTCGGATCCGGATTGGAGTTCCAGACGTAGAACGCCTCCAGATCCATGTTCTTGTTGCCAAGGAGGTTGCGCGTGTTGAAGGAGAGGTCGACGCCTGCGGTGTGCTGGGCGCCGGGCACCACCGCCGCCTCGCCTCCGACGGGATTCCCCGCTGACGTCGCGCGTCGCGTATAGATCGCGCCGATGGTCGACTGCTCGAAGATGCGCCGCTTCACGCGGGCGACAGAGAACTGCTCGCGGGTGATGCTCTCGGTGAATCCATCGGTGCCCGGAAAGTCGTGGTTCCCGGTGCCGATCTGATAGAACCCGAGCTCGAAGTTGCCCGCCTGTCCGGTCATGCGGGTCCCGTACTCGATGGGGATCTCCTGACCGGCGTTCAGGCCGATGCGCCGGGAGAAGAACGGCTGAGGGCTGCTACGGGGCGCGAAGCTGAAGACCCCGGAGCCCTCCAGAAAAAAGGAACGCCGCTCACGGAAGCGTTGTGGAAAGCGCGTGAGGTTCACCCGGCGCTCGTCGCTTTCGACCTCGGCAAAGTCGGTGTTGATGGAGGCCGACGCCCGCAGGCTGGGCGTGATGTTGTAGTCGATGTCGAGGCTTATGTCTCTCGGGAAGGTCGTGGGCTCCGCGGGCGCTTCGGCCTGCGGAATGTTGCGCCAGCTGGCGATTCCGGAGCCGCGGAGCTCGACTCCGTACCCGCGCGAGATCGAGTGCAACTGGACTCCGACGAGGTCACCCGCGAAGATCGGCTTGTTCAGTCCTTCGGTGCGACGCCAGCCACGCCACAGGATCTCCTCGTTGTTGCGGCGGATGGTGCGCTGGAAGTTGATGCCCCAGCGGTCGGCATCCGGGTTGAAGTTGAGGGTGCGGAACGGGATCCGGATTTCGGCGGACCAGCCGTCGGGCCGCCGGAATGTCCGTGCCTCCCAGATGCCGTCCCAGGCCTTGTTGGCTCCACCGCCGCCAAACCCGCGGCCGCCGCCGCCACCGCCACCTCGGCCGCCGCCGCTGATGAGGCCGTCGCCCATGAGACCGTTGGGGTTGATCTCGAAGAAGTAGCCCGTGCGCCCGTCGTTGAAGGTGTCCAGGATCCACATGAAGCGGTCGTCGGTCATCAGGTACGCGTCCCGCTGCATCTGGTAGGCGACGATCCCCTCCGGGTCGTCGTAGAGGATCGCGCTGATGTAGAGGGCGTCCTCGTCGAAGAGCACGCGCACTTCGGTCTTCTGGGAGGGAACCCCGCCCTCGACCGGTTCCTGCTGGGTGAAGTCCGTGATGGGGATCGCACGGCCCCAGCTGGCTTCGTCCACCCTGCCATCGAGGCTGATGTCCATCTCGGGCAGGACATGCTCGGCTTCGAGCATGAGCACTGCCGCTCCGCCATCAGGCGGATTCTGGAGCTGCTGATCCTGCGCGACCGCGGGAGACACCACCACCGCCACACCCAGCGCCAGGAAGACTGCCCGGCTAATCATCGACATGGATTCGGATCCTGGAGATTTGAGGATTCCCTGTGGCCACGACCGGGGCATTCGGGCCCCGACCCCGCGGCCTCCGCCGCGCGCCATTTCAAAGACACGCCGAAGGCCGGGAACGTTGGGGAGCTTCATCCGGAAATCCCCGGGGGCCTGTCGTGTCGCGGACCGGGCCGAAAAAGGGCCCCTCCGCGAAGGCAGCGAAGGGGCCCGGAACTGCCGAGAGATCCAACGATCAGCCGCCGGGCCAGGCGGGGCCCATGTTCATCTGGGTGACGGTGCCCATGCCCTGGTAGACGAACCTCTGCACCCGTTTCCCCTCGTAGGTCTCGGTGGTGAAGATATTGCCCTGCGAGTCGGTGGCGATGCTGTGCACCGCGAAGAACAGGCCGGGCTGACGCCCGCCGTCGCCGAAGCTGTACAGCACTTCCATGGTCTCGCGCAGGACGACGTAGACCTTCATGTTCTGGCCGTCGGCGACGTACATGTAGGTCTGCTCGGGGTCGGGCGAGAAGGCTACGTCCCAGGTGGAGCCCTGGGAGAGGGTCTGGGGCGCGATGAACACCTCGTCCACGTAGGTGCCGTCCTTCTGGAAGACCTGGATGCGGTCGGAGGCGCGGTCGCAGACGTATACGAGGCCGTCCCGTGAAGGATCGGCGCAGTGCACCGGCCCGCGGAACTGCTGCGCGGGCGGGATGTCCGGCGAATAGGGCATGAACTCGTAGCTGTCGTCCGGCTGGTTGCCGTAGGCGCCCCAGAAGCGCTTGAACTCCCCGGTGTCCATGTCGACTACCACGACGCGCTTGTTGAGATAGCCGTCGGCCATGTAGGCCTCGTTGGCTTCGGCGTCGAAGGCGATCTTGGCGACCCGTCCGAAGTTGTCGGTGTCCATGCTGCTTTCGCGCATGCCGGACCGTCCGATCTGCATGAGGAACTCGCCCTCGCGGGTGAACTTCACCACGTGGTTGTCCTGGCCGCCGTTGCCGCCGATCCAGACGTTGTCCATGTGGTCGACCACGATCCCGTGGTTGGAGGTGGGCCACTCGTACTCGCCGGTGTCGGTGGGCCCGCCCCAGGCGTTGACCAGGTTGCCTTCGGCGTCGAACTCCAGAACCGGGGGCGCCGGCGCGCAGCACTCGCTGAGGGGCGGGTCCTGCGCCAGCCCGATCTCGGTGCGCGCGGCGAACTGGTCCGGAGTGTTGCGGTGCACGATGTAGACGTGGTCGCGTGAATCGACCGCCACGCCGATGGTGGCGCCCAGCAGCCAGTGGTTCGGCAGCGGCTTGGGCCAGAAGGGATCGACCTCGAACATCGGCGCCATGCCGTCGCCGCCGCCCATCTCCATCGACATCTCGGCAGTCTGCGTACCGGCCTCCGCGCAGGCGGCCGCGAGGGCGACGAGGATCGCTCCGGCAAGAAGATCGCGTGTTCGTCTCATCCCTTCATCTCCTTTGTCGAAATAATGGCTGAATCCGCAGCGCCAGGAGGGATCTCTGACAGCCTTCAGTATACGGCCTTGGCAGCGCGCGCGCACATTTGCGCGAGACCCGGGATCGGCTTGTTCGCGGAAGGCCTCGCCGGTTACGATTGCGAGTCGGGCCGCCACCGCCGTCGATCACGGCGCGCGAACCAGGATTGCGCCGCGCCCCAGCTTGCTCCGCAGCCATGCGCAGAACCCACCTTGCCATCGTCGGTATCGCCTTCGTCGTCGCCGGGGTCGTCAGCCTGACGCGCCCTTCCGCGCCGCTCGAGGGAGCTCCGGTGCCTCACGACATCCCCGCCGACGCCATCGTGCGCATGTTCGTGAAGCCCGAGGGCGACCGCCTGCGGCTTCTGGTGCGGGTGCCGCTCAACACCATGCAGGACATCGTCTTCCCGACGTTCGGGCCGGGATACCTGGACATCCCCGAGGCGGAGGATGAAATCCGGCAGGGGGCGATGCTCTGGATCGGCAATCCGCTTCAGCTCTTCGAGAACGGGGAGCGGCTTCCCGTTCCCGAGCTGGTCGCGACCCTCGCCTCGATCCCCTCGGATCGCTCGTTCACCAGCTACGAGGCGGCGCTGGCGCATGTGACCGGGCCGCCGCTCGCTCCGGAAACCCAGCTTGTCTGGCAGCAGGCGCTGCTCGACATCCTCTTCGAGTACCCCATCAGCTCCGCCGACTCCGATTTCTCGATGGATCCCGGGCTGGAGCGGCTGGCGCTGCGGGTGAATACGATCCTGCGATTCGTGCCCTCGGAGGGCTCGGAGCGGCTCTACCAGTACACGGGCCATCCCGGGGTCGTCCGCCTGGATCCCCGCTGGCACCAGGCGGCGTGGCGCTTCGTCGTGCTCGGTTTCCAGCACATCCTGGACGGCATCGACCACCTGCTGTTCCTGCTCTGCCTGGTCGCGCCGCTGCGCAAGTTGCGCTCGCTGGTGATCCTCGTCACCGCCTTCACGGTCGCGCACTCGGTGACGCTGGCCGCCTCCGCCTTCAACTTCGCGCCCAACACCCTCTGGTTCCCGCCGCTGGTCGAGACCCTCATCGCCGCCTCGATCGTCTACATGGCGCTCGAGAACATCGTGGGCACCAGGGTTAAGACCCGCTGGATCATCACATTCGCCTTCGGCCTGGCCCACGGCTTCGGCTTCTCCTTCGCGTTGCGCGAAACCATGCAGTTCGCGGGGTCGCATCTGGTGACCTCGCTCCTTGCCTTTAATGTCGGCGTGGAGCTGGGTCAGCTCGCGGCGCTCCTCATCATCGTGCCGGCGCTGGAGCTGCTCTACCGGTTTGCGATCAAGGAGAAGATCGGCAACATCCTGCTCTCCGCCCTGGTCGCGCACACGGCGTGGCACTGGATGACGGAGCGGTGGAGCGTGCTCACCCAGTATACGTTCCGCTGGCCGATCTTCGACCTGGGGCTGCTGGCGCGCACTCTGGCCCTGGTGGGGCTGACCCTCGCGGTACTGGGCGCCACCTGGCTGGTGATCGGCTGGATCCGGCGGCCGGGGGGCGGGGAGGGAGCGCCGGGAGAGGTGTCGGAGGAGCCGACCTGAACGAGCCGCAGGGGAGTCCCGCCGCCCGGAACGATCCGGCGGCGGGACCCCGCTACGCGGGAAATGCGTGCTGTCGCTCGGGAGGGTTGTCGGTCAGCTGCCGATCCCGAAGCAGTAGAAGAAGCCGTTGCCGCCCGTGCCCTGCAGATCCTCCTGACCGCACCCGCGCGAGGCGTGCGCCGAGTTCCAAGAGGTGGGGTTCTGCCCGCCGCCCACGCGGTCGTGGTGGCCGACGAGCGCGCTGCCGTCGCCGCCGTTGCCGGTCCAGTTGTCGCAGGTGGTGTCACCGTCCGCGTCGGAGGCCATGCCGTCCATGGTCGATCCGGTGATGATGTCGTGCATGTTGGGATCGTCGCCCCGGCCGTTCACCGGCTCGCCGCGTTCGGTGAGCGAGTTCTCCTTGCCGAGCAGGTTGTTCTCGGAGTGGAGGTCGTCGATGTCCCGGGCGACCATGGTGCCGGCGTGGTTGTACCAGGGGCCGTCACCGATGCGGTCGCGCGCGTTCTCCCCGGACTCGCCGGTCGTGCTCAGGTAGGCGCGCCAGATCAGGTCGCCGGCGCCCACCGCGTAGGCGCGGTCCTGGCAGATCTGGTCGGCCCCCTGGAGGCCGCCCAGGTTCGCCCCGTCGCCGGACCCGGCGCTGGTGAGGAAGAAGTTCATCTGCGCGCTCTGCGCGGCCGCGACCTGGGCGGGCAGCACGAGCATCATGACGAGGATCGGGAGTAGCTTGCGCATGCGTCATCTCCTGTTGTTGGGGTGGTCGGCATCATTTCGATGAGGGTCGCGCCCCTGCCGGACGCGTGTCCGACTGATTGGCTGCACGAGGCCGCATGGAAGCGCCGGGTCATGAAGTAGCAGATTGGCCGACCTCGACGCGCCCGGCAAGATCATCCGGCAGTTTGAGGATGTCCGGGGAGGTCTTGTCGGGCACCATTGTCCGCCGGTCCCTCGCGCCTCCCGGGTCTTGCCGGGCGGCACGGTACGGTTCAATACTGGCACGGACGGCGGTCCAGTGCCGTGCCCCGCCCGGAACCGCAAACCATTCCCCGTCAACACGGATGGTACCATGCCAGGAATTCGCAGATGGAGCCCTTGGTCGTTGGCCGCACTTCTCGCCGCTCCGGGCTGCGGTGGCGGGGGAGATGCGGGTGAATCGATGGATGACGCCGGGATGGCGGACGAAGCGGCTGCCATGGACGAAGGAGCGATGGCGGTCCACATCACCGAGCCTGCCGACGGCTCGACGGTCGAAGGCAACTCCGTTCGAGTCGTCTTCGAGGTCGAGAACCTCGAGGTCGTCGAGGCGGGAATCATGGACCCCGGCACCGGGCATCATCACCTGCTGATCAACGCCGACCTCACGCCCGCCGACCAGCCCATCCCCGCGGTGGAGGGCAGCTACGTCCACTTCGGGCTGGCCCAGACCGAATACGAGATGACCGATCTGGCGCCCGGCGACTACACCATCATTGCGGTCGTCGCCGACGGCTTGCACGTGCCGCTGCAGCCCTGGGTGATCGACACGGTTCGCTTCACGGTCCGCTAACCGCGCGCTCCGCGATCGACAATCGCGTTGCGACCGGCAGCCTCGGCCTTGGCTCGCCCCGCCTATCGGGTGCAGGCGATCTCCCCGGGTCCCGCCGGAGCACCCAGCGTGGTCGCTGCAGCGTCGCCGTAATACACCGAGCATCCGTCGGTGTTGTCGAAGGCTGCGTGGGTCGCGGTTGCGGACCAGCCGGTGCCTGACGCTTCCACGACGGTGACGGTTACCCGGTCCGAAGCAGCGAACTCGAGGTCGTCGAGATCGTCGGAGTAGGTCAGTTCGTCCGCGTAATGGATCTCCTGCTGGGTGGCCAGGTTCCTCAGGTCCGCCTGCATGGTCGCCACGAAGGCCCGGTCGCGCGCCGACGTCAGCCGGGGAATCGCGATGGTGGCGAGAATGCCGATGATGAGCGTTACAAGAAGTAGCTCGATGAGAGAAAAACCACTTGAATTGCGCATTGCCCCTCCCTGCAGATGATCGCCGCGCGCGGTCACGGGCCGCGCTTCTCGTTCGCACCCATGAATCCAAACACCGAAGGCCGGGCGCTGCCATGACGGAATGGGGCGTTGTGCGCGAGACCCGCTGCGAGGACGCCGGGCGAAGGCGAAGGAAGCACGCGACGGGGGAACAGCGCGCCTCACATCTACCGCACCGCTTGCGCTGTAGGTTAGACTATTCCGACGGTGGAACCCGAAGCGGAAGCGGACTCTGCGGCGACCGGGAGCCCACGAAACAATAACGACGTGCACCGGCTCGACCCGAGCCCGTGCGGAGGGCGGACATGGAAAACGGCGGGGCGCACAACGGCACTCTTTCGATCACCGACAATCGTACCGGCGCCGAGTACGAGGTCGACATCCTCGAGGGCGACGTCATTCGGGCCATGGACCTGCGCAAGATCAAGGTCCGGGACTCGGATTTCGGCATGATGGCGTACGATCCCGGCTTCTCGAACACGGCCAACACCCGCAGCACCATCACCTATATCGACGGCTCCAAGGGGATCCTGCAGTACCGCGGCTATCCCATCGAGCAGCTGGCCGGGAAGGCCACGTTCCTGGAGGTCGCCTACCTGATTCTCAAGGGTGAACTGCCGACATCCGACGAGCTGGACGGCTTCCGCGACGAAGTCGGGATTCACACCTACATCCACGAGAACCTGACCAAGCTGATCGACGCGTTCCGCTATAACGCGCACGCGATGGGGATGGCGATCAGCACGGTGGCGGCGATGTCCACCTTCTATCCGGAAGCCAGGGACATCCACGACCCGGAGAATCGCTGGAAGCAGATTGTGCGGCTGATCGCCAAGATGCCCACCATCGCGGCCTACACCTACCGCCATAACAAGGGGCTTCCGCTCGCCTACCCCGACAACAACCTCAACTACACGCAGAACTTCCTGTCGATGCTCTTCCGCGTGGGCGTGCGCGAGTACGAGCCCCATCCGGCTCTGGAGCGCGCCCTGGAGGTCCTCTTCATCCTCCACGCCGACCACGAGCAGAACTGCTCCACGACTGCGATGAGGGTCATCGGCAGCTCCCAGTCCGACCCCTATTCCGCCCACGCCGGCGCGATGGCGGCGCTGTTCGGGCCCCTCCACGGGGGCGCCAACGAGGCGGTTCTGCGCATGCTGGAGGAGATCGGCAGCACCGACAACATCCCCGACTTCATGGAAAGCGTGAAGCGGGGGGAGCGGAGGCTGATGGGCTTCGGACACCGCGTGTACAAGGCCTACGATCCGCGCGCCAGCATCATCAAGGAGACGGCGCACGAGGTGTTCGAGGTGCTGGGCAAGAACCCGCTTCTCGACATCGCCCTCGAGTTGGAGAAGATCGCGCTGGGCGAGGAGTACTTCATCCGGCGCAACCTGTACCCCAACGTCGATTTCTACTCGGGGCTCATCTATCAGTCGATGGGCTTTCCGTCGGAGATGTTCCCGCTGCTCTTCGCCATCCCCCGCACCGTGGGCTGGCTCACGCAGTGGGAGGAGATGGTCAACGACCGCGAGCAGCGCATCGCGCGTCCGCGCCAAGTCTTCGTGGGACCGGAAGAGCGCCCCTACGTGCAACCCGGTTGATCGAACTCCTCGACCTCGAACATCTGGGTCTAAAGGGCGCGATCTCGTCCTTTCTGCTGGAGGTCCCCGAGCCCGTTCTGGTAGATCCGGGACCGGCCACCTGCCTCGACGCCCTGCGCGCCCGCCTGCGGGAGCGAGGTCTTGCGATCGGCGACCTGCGGGCCGTCCTGCTCACCCACATCCACCTGGATCACGCCGGCGCCACCGGGCATCTGGTGAGCGAGAACGACGCGCTGACCGTGCATGTGCACGCGGATGCCGCGCCCCACCTGGCCGAACCGGCCAACCTGGTGCGCAGCACCCGCCGCACGTTCGGCGAGGCCCACGACCGCCTGTGGGGCGAGGTGCGCCCGGTACCGGAGCGCAACATCCGTCCGTGGGCCCCGGGGGAACGCGCTCCGCTTCGCCTCCTGCGCCCCGTCCCCACCCCCGGCCACATTGGCCACCATGTGGCCTACCTGCATGACCGGGACGGCGTGCTCCTGTGCGGCGACGCGCTGGGCGTGATCCTCGATCGCCGTGCTCCTGTGCACCCGCCCACGCCCGCTCCCGGAGTGGACGCCGCGGCCTGGCACGAGACGCTGGAGCAGGTGCGGGTCTACGATCCCGACAGCTTCGCCGCCGCCCACTTCGGCATCTACGACGACTTCGACGCCCGGCGGAAGGAGCTGGGCAGGGCGCTGACCCGGCTGGAACGCAGGGTGCGGGCCGGTCCGAGCGCGGACGACGCCCGGCTGGCCGAGGAGTTCGAGGCGGAGACGAGGGAGCGGCAGGCCGCCGTGATCGGGCAGGAGAGGGCCGATCGGTATTTCGACCTCTTCAATGCGGCCAACGACTGGGCCGGGATGCGGCTCTATCTCAAGCGGTTGAAACGCTTGCGGGACGAGGTCCCCGCGCGCTGACGCCATATCGCGCGGTTCGGCGCTTCCGGCCCTGCGGCGGGTACGGTCTGGAGGGCAGGCGGTCGCCGCACCCCCGCCTGCGGCACACCGTCGGCGCTTGACCGTCGGCCCGGCATCCCTATCTTTGGCCGTTGACAACGCGGAAGCGAGGATCGCACGTTCCCTCCACCTTCGGCGCCCCGCGCCGCAGGGTTACGAGACGGGTCGACCGGTGAACAGCCGTCGATCAGCCCGCTGTTTCGTGTCCCGGGGTGGCCCGGGTTTTTTTGTCCCACGATGTCTGCCCGGAGGCAGGCGCATGAACCGCGGAGGAAACAGGCTATCAAGGAACAGAAGATCCGAGTCAACGACCAGATCAGGATCAGTCCCGTTCGGCTGATTGACGAACGGGGTGGGCAGGTGGGAATCGTCTCCATCGAGGAGGCGCGTGACAGAGCCGGCAGGGTCGGCCTGGATCTGGTGGAGGTGGCGCCGGCGGCGCGTCCTCCCGTATGCCGGTTGATGGACTACGGGAAGTACAAGTACAACGCGGCCCGCAAGGCCAAGGAAGCAAAGAAGAAACAGCATCACATACAGATAAAGGAAGTGAAGTTCCGGCCCGGAATCGACGACCACGACTACGACTTCAAGCTCCGGCACGCCCGCCGCTTCCTGGCCGAGGGCAACAAGGTGAAGCTGACGATGATGTTTCGCGGGCGGCAGCTCTCCCACCCGGAGATCGGGCTGGAGGTGCTGAAGCGGGTCACAGCGGACCTGGAAGAGGCTTCCAAGATAGAGACGCGCCCGGTGAGGGAAGGGCGCACGATGACCATGGTGTTGGCTCCGAGGAGTTGATCGTGCCGAAGATGAAGACCAATCGTGGAGCGGCCAAGCGGATTCGCCGGACCGGCCGCGGCAAGCTCCGCAGGATGCGGGCCTACAAGAGCCACATCCTTACCAAGAAATCCCGGAAGAGGAAGCGCCGCCTTCGCTCCGCCACGCTGGTGTCGGGCGCGGATGCGCGGAGACTCGGCCGTCTCCTTCCCAAGTCATAAGGCCGCTGGAGGGAATACCCCATGCCCAGAACGACCGGCGCCCCTGCGCGCAAACGGCGCAAGAAGAAGATTCTTCGCCAGGCCAAAGGATATTTCGGCGCCCGCAAGAAGCTGTACCGCACCGCGAAGGACGCCGTGGAGCGCGGTTGGGAGTACGCCTACCGCGATCGCAAGCAGAAGAAGCGGAACTTCCGCCGGCTCTGGATCACGCGCATCAACGCGGCCTCACGGCAGCACGACCTGTCCTATTCCCGGTTCATCAACGGCCTCCAGCGGGCGGGCGTCGAGCTGGACCGCAAGGCGCTGGCGGACCTGGCCGTGCGCAACCCGGAAGCCTTCGCCGCACTCGCGGACCGCGCCAAGCAGGGACTGGCCGGTGCCTGAGCGCGGTCCGCGCTCCTAGTCCGACACCTTCGTGTCCGAAGCCGGCTCTCTCGTAGATGAGCTCCGGGCGCTGGAACGGGAGGCGCAGGACGCCATCGCCGGCGCGAGTGATCCCGCGGCGCTGGAGCAGGTTCGGGTAGCATTCCTGGGCCGCAGGGAGGGGCGCGTCTCGCGCATCCTTCGTCAGCTGGGCCGCCTCAGCCCGGAAGCCCGCCCCACCGTCGGCGCCGAAGCGAACCGCCTGAAGCAGGCACTGCGCGGCGCGCTGGAAGAGCGCGAACGCGACCTGGCCCGCGAGGTCGCCGATGCCGGAACGCCGGCGCCGGATCTCACGCTTCCCGGGCGCAATCGATGGCGGGGCGCGCGCCACCCCGTAACCCGGGTCGTGGATGAAATCTGCGACATCTTCGGGCGTCTGGGCTTTACCCGGGCGCGGGGGCCCGAGGCGGAGACCGAGTGGTACAACTTCGTCGCGCTGAATACGCCGCTGGACCACCCCGCCGCCGACGAGCAGGACACCATCTACCTGAAGGACGGGGGCCTGCTCCGCAGCCACACCTCGCCGGTCCAGATCCGGATCCTCGAGCAGCACAGGCCGCCGGTGCGCATCCTGGCCCCCGGCCCGGCCTACCGGCGCGACACCTGGGACGCCACGCACGCGCCGGCGTTCTTTCAGATCGAGGGGCTGGCGGTGGACGAGGGCATCACTTTCGTGGACTTCAAGGCGACCCTCTCGGAGTTCGCGCGCCGGTTCTGGGGGCCGGGCACGCGTGTCCGCTTCCGCCCCAGCTACTTCCCGTTCACGGAGCCGAGCGCCGAGGTCGACGTGAAGAGACGCGTGGTGCGCGCCGACGGCAGCGTCGAGGAGACCGCCTGGATGGAGATCATGGGAGCCGGAATGGTCGATCCGGCGGTGCTCGAGAACGTGGGCATCGATCCCGAACGCTATTCCGGCTGGGCCTTCGGCATGGGTCCCGCGCGCATCGCCATGATCAAGTACGGCATTGCCGACATCCGCACGCTCTACGAGAACGACATCCGCTTCCTCTCCCAGTTCGCATGAACGTCTCGCGCCGTTGGCTGCAGGCGGTGGCGCCGGGGCTCGACCTCCCTCCCGGGGAAATCGCGGCCCGGCTGGCGATGCGCGGCGCGCCCGTGGAGGGGATCACCGATCTGGCCGCGGGGATCGGCGGGGTGGTGATCGGCCGTGTGCGGAACGTGCGCCGGCACCCGAATGCGGATCGGCTGTCCGTGTGCGAGGTCGACGGAGGCAACGGGACGGTGCAGGTGGTGTGCGGGGCGCCCAACGTGCGCGCGGGCGCCTGCTACCCTTTCGTGCCGGTGGGCGCCGTGCTGCCCGGCAACGTGCGCATCAAGCGCGTCCGTATCCGCGGGGAGGAGTCGCGCGGCATGCTCTGCTCGGCTCGCGAGCTGGGGCTGGGCACCGACCACCGGGGCATCCTTGAGCTGGCGGGACAGTTCAAACCGGGAAGCGCCTTCGCGCCCACCGTCGGCCTGGACGACCACCGCCTCGACGTGGAGGTCTCGCCCAACCGGGGCGACCTGCTCTCGCATGTGGGGGTGGCGCGCGAGCTGGTCGGCGAAGGCGGCATCCGCCTGGCCGACCTTCCCGGGGCGGTCGAGCACGAACTGACGGTGCGCACGGGGGCGCCGGCGGTCGACGCCGAGGGCGTGCGTGTCCGCATCGACGACCCCCGGCAGTGCTGGCGCTACATGGCGGCCGTAGTGCGCGGGGTGCGCGTCGGTCCCTCCCCGGAGTGGCTGGCCTCCCGTCTGCGGGCAGCGGGCGCGCAGCCCATCAACAACGTGGTGGACGCCACGAACTACGTGCTGCTGGAGCTGGGCCAGCCGCTGCACGCCTTCGACCTGGCGAGGGTCGCCGGCTCCGAGATCGTGGTGCGCGGGGCCCGGCCGCGAGAGACGTTGCGCACGCTCGACGGCGAGCGGCGCGAACTGGACGCCGGCATGCTCCTCATCTGCGACCCGGACGAAGCCCTGGCCATCGCCGGAGTCATGGGTGGAGGCGAGTCCGAGATCAGCGCGGACACCACGGATGTCCTCCTGGAGTGCGCCCTCTTCAATCCCAAGGGGGTGCGCGCGGTGCGGCGCGCTCTGGGCATGTCGACCGACGCCAGCTACCGCTTCGAGCGCGGAGTCGACCCCGCCGGGCTGGAGCGGGCGATTCGGCGCACGGTGTCGATCATCGTGGCGACGGCGGGAGGCGAGCCGGCAGCCACCCTTCTGGATGCCTGTCCCCGGCCCTGGAGCGCGCCGGTCGTCACTCTGCGTCCCGAACGCGTCGAGCAGCTGCTGGGCGTCGAGTTCGAAGCCGGTGAGATCGTGGATCTGCTCGAGCCGCTGGGATACCGGTGCGGGCAGGCCGCCGGCGCCATCGAGGTAGCCGTCCCGGGGCACCGTAGCTACGACACCCTGCGCGAGGTCGACCTGATCGAGGAGGTCGCGCGCGTCTACGGGTACGATCGCTTTCCGGACAGCCTGAGCGCCTTTCGTCCGGGCACGGTCCCGGACGACCCGCTGCTTCGATTGCACGACCGCCTGAGGAAGGCCCTGGTGGGCCGCGGGCTCCTGGAGGCGCACACCACCGCGTTCGCGCCTGCGGAGGAAGGTCGGGTGGAGGTGCTCAATCCGGTCTCCGCGGAGGAGAGTCACCTGCGGCGAACCTTGCTCTTCGGGCTACTGCATGCGGTCGAACGCAACTTCGCGCGCGGAACTCGCGACATTCGACTTTTCGATCTGGGCGCGGTGTTCGCCGAGGGCGGGTCCGACGGGCTGCCGCGCGAGACCAACCGGCTGGCGGTGGCGATAACCGGGCGGCGGCGGCCCCATCACTGGTCCGCCGGGGATGAGCCCTGGGACGAATGGGAATTGCGCGGTCTGGCCGAAGAGGTGCTTGCGGTCGCGCTCCCGGGGGAGTACTCGGTGGAGCCCGGCACCTTCGACCCTTCCTTCTTCGAGGGTGGGTGCGAGTACGTGCTGCGAGCGGCCGACGGCTCGGTGGTGGGCGGCGCCGGCAAGGTGCGCCCGGATCGGGTGGATGCCCCTGTCTGGGCCGGTCCGGTCTGGGGGCTGGAGCTCGAACTGGGGGACGGGGCCCGGAGGCCCGATCCCGCCTTCCAGCCGCTTCCCGCATTCCCGGCGGTGGAGCGGGACCTCGCCCTGCTGATTCCGGATTCGCTGCCGGCCCGGAAGGTGCTGGAGTCCCTCGAAAGGCACGGAGGCCAGTACCTCGTCGGTGTATCCGTGTTCGATCTGTTCCGCGGTGGAGACGTGCCGGGCGGCTGCCGCTCGGTCGGATTCCGCCTGCGCTTTCAGTCGGAACGCCGGACCCTGACGGATGCCGCCGTCGATCGCGCGGTCCGGCGTCTCGTCCAGCGACTCAAGGAGGGGTTTGGTGTCGAACCCAGAGCAAGTGCAGCAAACCCCTGACGCCAGCGAGACCTTCGCGCGCCTCGAATCGGCGGTCCGGCGCCTGATTCGGCAGAGCGCGGAGCTGAGGGCCGATCTGCGGCTGGCCCGGGAGCGACACCGGGAGCTGATGGAGCTGCTCGGTCCCGTCGCCGAGGGCGAAGCGAGCCCCGAGAGCGTGCTGGAGAGATTGCGCGCGGCGGAGGACGAGCGACTCGAGCTCCAGCAGCGACTCGAACGGGGCCGCGAGGTTGTGGAGAGGATGATGGCCCGGATTCGATTCCTGGAGGAGCACGATGGCTGAAGCGGACCGCGCCGTATCCCACAAGGTCGAGATCGGCGGCGAGACATACGCCCTTCGATCCAACGCCGATCGCGAGGATGTCGAGCGGTGCGCCAGCTTCGTGGACGAGAACATCCGCGAAGTCCATCGCCGGGCGGGGCTGATCGACGCCTACAAGGCCACGATTCTCGCGGCGCTTTCCATCGCCGCGCAGTACTTTGAGGCTCAGGCCGATCTGGCCGATCTGCGTGCGCGGCTGGAGCTCAGCTCCGCGTCGCTCGCGGAAGAGGTCGAAGCCGAGCTGACGGAGGACGACGGGTCCTGATCCCCCCGCGCCGCTTGCGCCGGTCCTTTCCATCCTCCTATTGTGACGAGTTTTAGAGACATTTTGCCCCTGCGCCCAAGGTACGGCGCAGGCGCGAAATCGGTCAGGGCCGGCTTCGTCCTCGGTCGGAACGGCCCCACGGGAATGAAACTGGCAGGCGCGCCGAGCGCCTGATCCGGAGCGCATACAATGGACCCGCAGAGCATTTTGCTTGCGGCGGCCGTGTTGGCGCTCGGCTCCGTAGCCGGATATTTGCTGGGACGGGGACTCGAGCGCGCCAGACAGAAAAAGGAACGCGCCGCTGCCCGCGACGATGCGTCACGCATCGTCGCCCGAGCCAACGAGGAAGCCGACACCACCCTCAAAGCCGCCGCCCTCCAGGGGAAGGAGGAGGTCTACCGGCTGCGCGAGTCATGGCAATCCGAAGAAGCTCGCCGCCGGGAAGAGGTCAAGGGGATGGAGCGCCGCATCGGCGCGCGATCGGATTCCCTGGACCGCAAGTTCGACCGCCTGAACGAGCGCGAAGCGCGTCTCGAGGAGAGCCGGCGGGCCCTGGAGAAGCGGGACCGGGCGCTCCAGCGGCGGGGCGGCGAGCTGGACCGGCGCGTCGAGGAGGTCAAGGCTTCCGAGCAGTCGGCCCAGCGGACGCTGGAGTCACTGGCCGGCCTGTCGGCGGACGAAGCCCGCAGCCTCCTGATGAAGAACCTGGAGGACGAGGCGCGCGCGCGTGCCTCCAACACCGTCCGCGCCATCGAAGCAGAGGCGAAGCGGACCGGCGAGCACGAGGCGCGCAAGGTCATCGCCCAGGCCATCCAGCGCATGGCGGCGGAGCAGACCGCCGAGATGACGGTGTCCGTGGTTCAGCTGCCCTCCGACGAGATGAAGGGCCGCATCATCGGCCGCGAAGGCCGCAACATCCGCGCCTTCGAGCAGGCGACGGGCATCGACGTCATCATCGACGACACCCCTGAAGCCGTCATCCTTTCGGGGTTCAACCCCGTCCGCCGGGAAGTGGCTCGCGTCGCGCTGGGCAAGCTCGTGGAAGATGGCCGGATTCACCCCGCCCGCATTGAGGATCAGGTCAAGAAGAGCGAGAAATCCGTGACCAGGGCGATGCTCGCGGCCGCGGAGGAGGCGCTCTACGAGCTGGGCATCCACAACGTGCACCCCAAGATCGTTCAGGCGCTCGGGCACCTTCGCTTCCGTACCTCCTACGGACAGAACCAGCTCCTGCACTCGAAGGAGGTGGCGCTGCTGGCCGGCGGCATGGCCGCGGAGATGGGGCTCGATGTGCAGATCGCCAAGCGGGCCGGGATTCTGCACGACGTCGGCAAGGGCATGACCCACGACCAGGAGGGAACCCACGTGGAGCTGGGATACGCGCTCTGCGAGAGGTATCAGGAGCCGGACCAGGTGCTGAACGCGATCCGCGCGCACCACGACGAGGAACCGCATCGCTACGCGGAGACGTTTCTGGTCACCGCTGCCGACGCGATCTCGGGGTCTCGACCCGGAGCGCGCCGGGAGATGTTCGACAGCTACGTGAAGCGTCTGGAGAAGATCGAGAACACGGTCCTCGAGTATCCCGGAGTGGAGCGCTGCTTCGCGATCCAGGCGGGCCGCGAGGTGCGTGTCATGGTGGAACCCGAACGGATATCCGACCAGGAAATGAACACGCTTTCAGAGAGCATCGCGCGACGTTTCGAAGAGGAGCTGCGCTACCCGGGGCAGATCAAGATCGTGGTGATCCGCGAGACGCGCGCGGTGGATTTCGCCCGATGAGCGCCGCCATCATTTCCGGGACGGAGATCGCGGCTGCGATCCGCGAGGAGCTCCGGGAGCAGGTTGCCCTTCTGAAGGAACGGGACGGGCTGGTTCCGGGGCTTGCGACCGTGCTCGTGGGAGATGACCCGGCCAGCCACAGCTATGTGCGGATGAAGAACCGTGCCGCGCGTGCGGCCGGGCTCCATTCCCGGCAGATCACCCTGCCGGGTTCGACGCCCGAGGCGGAACTGGTGGGCCTGCTCGACGGGCTCAACGCCGACCCGGCGATTCACGGCATACTCGTGCAGCTTCCGCTGCCGGACCAGATCCGCGACCAGGTGGTGCTCGACCGGATTCTGCCCGGGAAGGACGTGGACGGTTTCCATCCGGTGAACGTGGGCCGTCTGGCCACCGGCGCGCCCGACGTGCTGGCCCCGTGCACGCCCGCCGGGGTGATCCAGATGCTGGTGCGATCCGGGGTGGATCCTTCGGGCAAACACGCCGTGATCGTGGGACGCTCCAACATCGTGGGGAAGCCGATGGCGTCTCTGCTCATGCGAAAGGCGCCCGGGGGCAACGCCACGGTCACCGTCGCCCACAGCCGCACCCCCGACCTCGGGGCCGTGACCCGGATGGGCGAAATCCTGATCGTGGCCATCGGGCGCCCGGGAACCGTCACCGGGGAGATGGTGAGGCCCGGCGCCACCGTGATCGACGTGGGCACCAACCGGGTGGAGGACGCGACCCGGGAGCGGGGGTACCGGATCACGGGCGACGTGGTCTTCGACGAGGTGAAGGAGGTCGCGGGCGCGATCTCGCCGGTGCCCGGGGGGGTCGGGCCGATGACCATAGCGATGCTGCTCTCGAACACGGTCGACGCCGCCGTGCGGCTGCACGCGGACGGAGCCTGAGCCGCCCCGTGGCCGCGGCGGGTGGGTCGCTCGACCTCTTCCGGCACGGCGCGCGCGGGGAGGTGTCGGCCCCGGCGGCCGGCGCCCCGGTTGAAGAACCGACGCGGGCTTCAGGGGGGCCGGGCGGCACTGCCGAGCCGTGGACGGTCGCGCAGGTGAACCGCCGGGCGCGGTTGCTGCTCGAGCACGGCATGCAGGCCCTCTGGGTGGCGGGGGAGGTCGGCAACTGGCGCCGCACCGCCGCGGGGCACCGCTACTTCACGCTCAAGGACGAGACCGCGCACATCGGCGCGGTCATGTTCGCCAGCGACGCCCGCCGGCTGCCGGCCGACCCGGAGGACGGCACCCGGGTGCGGGCCTTCGGGTCGGTGACGGTCTACGAGGCGCGCGGACGGTACCAGCTGCGCGTGCGCCGGCTGACGGCGGAGGATGGGGAGGGGCTCTGGCGCCGGGCCTTCGAACAGGTGCGGCGCAAGCTGCAGTCGGAGGGCCTTATGGACCCCGCCCGCAAGCGCGCGCTGCCGGCGTGCCCGGCCTGCGTGGGGGTGGTGACCTCCGCCACCGGGGCCGCCCTCCAGGACATCCTGTCGGTGATCGGGGCGCGGGCGCCCTGGACGCGCGTGCTGCTGAGGAGCGCGCGGGTACAGGGAGACGGCGCCGCGGAGGATGTGGCCCGGGCCATCGACGAGATGGGCCGGAGCGGGCTGGCGGACGTGATCCTGGTGGGGCGGGGGGGAGGTTCGCTCGAGGACCTGTGGGCCTTCAACCGCGAGGAGGTGGCGCGCGCGATCGCCGTCTGTCCGGTACCGGTGGTCTCGGCCGTGGGTCACGAGGTCGATGTCACGATCGCGGATCTGGTGGCCGACCTGCGCGCCCCCACCCCCTCGGCCGGGGCGGAGGCGGTGGTTCCCGACCGCGTTGCACTGGCGCGCCGACTGGCGGACCTGCTACCGCGCCTGTCCACCGGTCTGCGGCGCTACGTGCACCGCTACCGGGCCGGCCTGGAGACACGCTCGGACCGCCTCGGTCGGGGGATCCGCGGGGTGATAGAGCCGCGCGCCGCCCAGGTGCGCGGCCGGGGCGCACGTCTGGCCGGCTCGATAGGCGCCCGACTCGCCTCCCGGCGCGCCCGGATGGAGAACGCCGCCGGGCGACTGGACGCCCTGTCGCCGATGGCCACCCTGCGGCGCGGGTACGCGGTGCCGCTCGATGGGGCGGGCCGGGTGCTCCGGGACGTCGCCACATTCCCGACGCGGTCCTCCTTCGATCTGCGCGTCGCCGACGGCCACGTCGAATGCCGCGTGACCGGTACTCGTCCCGACCCCCATCGTCCGGAGCAACCCTGATGGATGAGCGCGCCCACTCGTCGGCAGATCCGCCGCCTCCCCGTCAGGCCGCCGGCGAATCCGAGCCCATGTCGGTCGAGGAACGGCTGCGGCGCCTCGACCGCATCGTTGCCGCCCTCGATGCCGAGGACGTCGAGCTGGAGCAGAGCCTCGCGCTCTTCGAGGAGGGGATCCGGCACGTTCGCGCCGCGGAGCAGCTGCTCTCCGCCGCCGAACTGCGCGTGGAGGAACTGATCGAGGGCGAGGCTCGCCGGAGGGACGACGCCGGGTGAGCGGGATCTCGTCGGCGCGCGAGATCCCGGCGCCGGACAGCGACTTCGATCTGGCATCCTTCCTGGAGGTGCAGGGGAGGCGGGTCGGGCGAGCCCTCCAACGAGCCCTCGCATCCCTGACCCCGCGCGTGGGGTCTTCCCTCGCCCCGGTGTTGCGGCACGGCCTTTTGACCGACGGCAAGCGGGTTCGGCCCATCCTGTGCGCGGCGGCGTACGCGGCGTGCGGGCGCGAACTCGACGACGCCTGCTACGATCTGGCCGCATCCATCGAGATGATCCACGCCTACTCCCTCATGCACGACGACCTGCCGTGCATGGACGACGCCGATCTGCGCCGGGGATCGCCCACGCCCCACCGCGTATTCGGAGCCCCGGAGGCAACCCGGGCCGCGGCGACGCTGATTCCGGGCGCCGCGCTTCAGGCATGGCGCGCTTCTCTCTCGCTGGGATGTCCGGACCGGGTTGCACGTGACATCGTGCGCGAGCTCGCGCTGGCCGCCGGGGCGGGAGGGATGGTCGGAGGGCAGGCCTTGGACCTCGAGTCCGAAGGCCGGACCCTGTCTCCGTCCAGGCTGAACCGGCTGCACGCGCTCAAGACCGGAGCACTCTTGGCGGCGGCACCCCGGATCGGCGGGCTGGCCGCCGGAGCCGACCGAGGCCGGATCGAGGCCCTGGACCGCTACGGGCGTGCCCTGGGTCTCGCCTTCCAGATCGCGGACGACATTCTGGACGCCACCTCCTCGGCCGACCGGCTGGGCAAGCACCCGAGCGACGAAGCCCTGCGCAAGTCGACCTACGTCAGCCTGTACGGGCTGGAGGGAGCCCGCACCCGGGCGCTTCGGCAGGCCTCCCTGGCGACCCGTGCGCTGGCCGAGGCGGGCCTCGATTCCCGGCCCCTGGAGGCGATCGCGGAGTACGTCGTGCGCCGTCGCCGGTAGAGACGCGACCCGCTCGCCGCCGGACCCTCGGACGCAGCGCGGGACGCCGGCCACGCCGGGCAGGCGTACGTCCACGAGCCCGCGCGGCCGAGCCGCTGAGACCGGGGCGTTCCGCGACCCCTGATCCCCATGTGCAACAGTTTGGGCGCGAATGCGGTTATACTAGCAGTCCGTGATCGAAATCACGGCACTAAGACAACCAGAGATGGAGTGATTGGGGTGGCGATCCTGGACTACGTCAAGCAACCGGGGGACGTGCGCAAGCTGTCGCGGTCCCAGCTGCCCGACCTGGTTCGCGAGGTGCGCGAGCGCCTGATCGATGTCGTGGCGCAGATTGGCGGACATTTTGGAGGAAGCCTGGGCGTCGCCGAGCTCACGGTGGCGCTTCACTACGTCTTCGACACGCCCCGCGACCGGGTGGTGTGGGACACGGGCCACCAGGCCTACATCCACAAGATCCTGACGGGGCGCAACGACCAGCTGCACACCATTCGCCGCAAGGGCGGGCTGGCTCCCTTCCTGCGCCGTGCCGAGTCGGACTTCGACGTCTTCGGCGCGGGACACGCCGCGACCTCCATCTCCGCCGCGGTCGGGATGGCCATCGGACGCGATCACAAGGGTGAGGACTTCGACGTCATCTCGGTCATCGGGGACGGCGCCATCGGCTGCGGGCTCGCCTACGAAGCCCTCAACAACGCGGGCGCGAGCGACCGCGACCTCATCGTGGTCCTCAACGACAACGACATGTCGATCGCTCCCAACGTCGGGGCGATGAACAAGTACCTGAACGGCGTCATCACCAACCCTCTCTACAACCGCGTCCGCGATCAGGTCAGCGAGCTGATGCAGCGTGTCCCCACGAGCATCGCCGACGTGATGCAGTCAGCCACGGGCAAGTTCGAGGAGAGCGTGAAGCACCTCTTCGTTCCCGGCATGCTCTTCGAGGAGCTGGGGTTCCGCTACTTCGGGCCGTTCGACGGACACGATATCCACGCGGTGGTCAACACGCTGCGGCGGGTCCGCCGGATGAGCGGCCCGGTGCTGGTTCACCTGGTCACCCAGAAGGGGAAGGGCTACAAGCCGGCCGAGGAGGATCCGGTCAAGTGGCACGCGTCCTCCCCCTGGGACAAGATCACCGGGCTCTCGCCCAAGAAGGCGGCCGGGCTGCCCCGTTATCAGAAGGTGTTCGGCAGAGGGCTGACCGATCTGGCCGGGGACGACCCGCGCATCGTGGCCATCACGGCCGCAATGCCGAGCGGGACCAGCACCGACATCTTCGACAAGGCGTTTCCGGACCGTCACTTCGACGTGGGCATCGCGGAGGCCCACGGCGTGACCTCGGCCGCCGGCATGGCGACGGAGGGCGTGCGCCCGGTGGTGGCCATCTACTCCACGTTCCTGCAGCGGGGCTTCGATTCCATCGTGCACGATGTCGCCCTTCAGGACCTCCCGGTGATGTTCTGCATGGACCGCGCGGGGGTGGCGGGAGCCGACGGACCCACCCACCACGGTGCCTTCGACATCGCCTACATGCTGCTGGTGCCGGGCATGACCGTCACCGCGCCCATGGACGGCGAGGAGCTCATCGGTCTCATGAAGACCGGCCTCGCCCACGACGCCGGCCCCTACAGCATCCGCTACCCGCGCGACGCGGTTCCGGCCGCGGTTCCGGCGACCTCGGATATCGAGGCGGTCCCGTACGGCAGCTGGGAGGTGGCGCGACAGGGATCGGACATCGCGATTCTCGCTGTCGGCACCATGGTCCTGGAGGCGCTTTCCGCTGCCGACGAGCTGGCCGGCGCGGGCATCGACGCGACCGTCGTCAACTGCCGCTTCCTGAAGCCGTTCGACGAGGAAATGCTCGGGCGCGTGCTCCGCTCGCACACCCACATCCTGACGGTCGAAGAGGGGACCGTCGTCAATGGGTTCGGCGCCTTCATGGCGCGCGAGATCCAGGCGCGCGCGGGAGCGCGCCCCACCGTGAGGACGATGGGGTTGCCGGATGACTTCATCGAGCATGGAGACAGAGGGTCGCTGCTGGCGGAGGTCGGACTGGACGCGAAGGGGATCGCGCGGGAAGTCCACCAGCTGGCGGAACGGCAGCCCGGAATCCGTGTGCTGGCGACACGAGAAAGCGCATAACCCACGGACGACGCCATGGCGCAGCCCCCCGTCCGCCGCATCGGCATCTTCGCGCTGCCGGGGCAACCCCGTATCCCTTCCGCGCTCGCGCGCCTCGACGAGTTGGCGCGCGCGTTCGGTATCGAGCTTTTCTGCGAGCCGGACATCCTGGCGCAGGCGCCGCCGGACACGCGCCCTCTTCGGCTCGATCACCGCGGGCTGGACCTGCTGGTGACGCTCGGTGGGGACGGCACGCTCCTGCGGGGCGCGCGCATGGTCACGGGCAAGGACATCCCCGTTCTCGGAATCAACCTGGGGCACCTGGGCTTCCTCACTTCCTCTTCCGGCTCCGACCTCAACGCCACCTTCGAGCGGTTGCGCAGCGGCGATTTCACCCTCGACTACCGGACTACCCTGGAAGCGTCCATCCTCGACGAGGACGGCAACCGTGGAGATCCGCAGGTGGCGCTCAACGACTTCGTGGCGCACAACAGCGGAGCGGCCAGAGTCTCGCGCCTCGACCTGTTCGTGGGGCATGACGGAACCACGGACGAGATCGGGAGCTTCAGCGCCGACGGCGTGATCGTTTCCACGCCCACCGGCTCGACCGCCTACTCCCTGTCGGCGGGCGGCCCGATCATCGCGCCCGGGGTGGACTGCATTCTGGTCACCCCGATCTGTCCGCACACGCTTGCCGTGCGGCCGCTGGTACTGGCGTCGGACGAGCGCGTCATCATCAGGGAAGTGAACCCGTCGGGCGACCTGGTGCTGACCGTGGACGGCCAAGAGGCTGTGACCGTCGTGCCGGGATCGGTTGTGGAGATTCGGACCGGGACGGTGCGCGTACCGCTTCTTCGCTTCTCCGAATACACCTTCTTCTCTACTCTGAGACGAAAATTGAATTGGGCACTTCAATCTCCTTCAGGTGCATGAGTTTATGGAGATTGCAAAACACATTGTGGAGGACGCGCGCGTCTATGTTGCGCCTGGCGGCGGGGTGGCCCGCAGTGGCCGGTCCGCAGGCAATTCCGTCCGGGCATGCTGATCGAGCTGCGCATACGCGACTACGCGGTCATCGATGACCTGACGCTGAAGGGGGCGCCGGGACTCAACGCCCTGTCGGGCGAGACTGGATCCGGCAAGTCTCTGGTGGCGAGCGCTCTGTCGTGCCTGCTGGGCGAGCGCGCCTCCCCCGGGGTCGTGCGCGTGGGAGCCCGCCGCGCCCGCATCGAGGCGGCCTTCGACGTCGAGGAATGCGACCCGGTGCGGGAGAAGCTGGACGAGCTGGGTCTGACGGCAAGCGGCGACGTGCTGGTCCTGCGGCGGGAAGTGGCGCGCCAGGGACGCAACCGGGCCTGGGTGAACGACTCGGCCGCCACCGTGGGGCTCCTGCGCGAGCTGGGGCGCCACCTGGTCGACCTGCACGGACAGCACGAACACCAGAGCCTGCTCCGGCCGGCCGAACAGCGCAGGCTGCTGGATTCCCTGGCGCGCGCAACCGGGCAGGCGAGCGCCGTTGCCACCCTGTTCGGCGAACTGAAGGCACTGGCGCTCGAGCGGGAGCGGCTGGAGGCGAGGATCCGGGAGCTCGAGACGCGCGCCGACTTCATCCGCTTCCAGCTCGGCGAAATAGAAGGCGCGGCGCTCCAGGAAGGGGAGGACGCGGCGCTCGAGACCGAGGCGACCCGGCTGGAACACGCCGACGAGCTGACGCGCACCGCGGCGGGCGCCTATGACGAGCTCTACGCCGGCGACGCGGCCGTCACGGTGCGCATTCGGGCGGTGCAGGGGGCGCTCGCGGACATCATTCGTCTGGATGGGTCGCTGGAGGACGTGGCGGAGCTGCTGGAGCAGTCATACCAGGCGGCCAGCGAGGCGGGCCGCTTCCTGGGCGACTACGCGAGCACGCTGGAACACGATCCCCGCCGCCTGGAGGAGGTCAGGGCCCGTCTGGACCGGATCTTCCGGCTGAGGCGCAAGTACGGGCCCGAGCTTGAGGACGTGATCGAGGCCGGGCGCCGTCTGGGGTCGGAGCTCGATGAGGTCGAGGCCGGCTCGTTCGACATCGCCGCGCTGGAGCAGCGCATCCGGGAGACGAGGGCTCGCCTGGAACAGGAGGCCGCCGCCCTCGGCGAGGTGCGGCGCAAGGCGGCGACTTCGATCGAGCAGCAGGTGACGGCGCTGTTCCCGGAGCTGGGGCTCGAGGGCGGTACCTTCTCGGTCGTGCTCACCCCGCTGCCTGAAGTGGGGCCGGGGGGTGCGGAGCGGGTGGAGTTCCTGGCTTCGCTGAACCCCGGGTTCCCTCCCGCGCCCCTGGGCCGCATCGCCAGCGGCGGGGAGCTGTCGAGGGTGATGCTGGCCCTGAAGTCGATTCTGGGCGCCGCCGACCGGGTTCCGACGCTGGTATTCGACGAGATCGATGCAGGAGTGGGGGGCGAGATCGCCAACGCGGTCGGCGCGCGGCTTCAGGGGACCGGCCGGGCGCATCAGGTGCTTGCGATCACCCACCTCGCCCAGATCGCGTCGCGGGCGAGCCATCATCTGCTGGTGGAGAAACGCCTTTCGCCGGAGGACGGCCTCATTCGTACCCGCGCCTGCGCCCTGGAAGGAGACACGCGCGTACACGAGATCGCCCGCATGCTGGGTGGCGATCCGGACTCGGCGGCTTCCCGCGACCACGCCCGCGAGCTGTTGCGGATGGCAGGGAAGGGCGTTCCGCGGAAGGCAGCGTCCGCTGCTCCCGCGGGTTCATCCCCGGTTCGCTAGCCTCCGCCCCACAACCTGCTGAAGAGACTCGCCCCGAAGCGCACCCTTCCCGGCTTCGGGGTCCGGCCACCGGCGCCGCTGCGCGCAGCTTCCCAGCCGAAGCGGGCGACAACCGGGAAGCCGCCTCCCAGGAAGCTGGAATACCTGACGTCCACACCCATCGACCGCACCTCGACTTCCGTCTCCAGAGAGAGCGGCGCCAGATCTCCCGCGTCGCCCGCGAAGCTGTCCACTCCTCGGCTGTAGGACCGGTAGACGAAGCCGACGGCGAGTTCGGGCGTGAGCAGCAGCTGCGGCGAGATCGCGTATTCGAGGTAGTTGCCCGGCTGCCACTGCACGGTTTCCAGCGGCGGCAGCGGAGCAAAGCCTCCGTCGGGCGCATGGATGCGCCGGCGCACGTACACCGGGGAGGCGATGCCGTAGCGCGCCTCGAAGGCGAGCCCGACACGCCGCGCCCAGTCGACGCCGCCGAACGCGCGCACCTCGATGTCCATCTGGCCCTCCGCGTCCTCCAGGTCCAGGAAGTCGCGGATCGTGTCCTGCGGGGTGCCGGTTCCCAGACGGAGGGTGCCGGCCACGCCCAGCCGTACGCCGAATCCGCCGCCGGAGTCCTGCTCGAGGGCGGCAACGGAGTCGGACGGCTGTCCCGGCTCGGGGGCATCCGGCGATCCCGGGGTAAGGTTCAGGAGCTGAATGGCGGCGCTGACCTCCAGATCGCCGGGTTCCCAGAGCGCGTCCACTCCCTCCAGGGGCAGACCGCTGCGCCCGAACACCGGAGCGACCACCAGCGAATCGAAGGCGGCCTGATCCAGCGGGGTTCCGAGAGGCAGCTGGGCCGTGAAACCGGTCACGCCCATTTCCGACAGGCTGTTCCTGACCTCTTCGATGCGGTCCGCGAGGACCTGGCCCGCGCCGGAGCCTTCCAGGGGGAAGAAAACCGCCTCCCCGAACAGCGTGGCGAGGGACGCCACCAACGCGTCGCCCCGCTCGAGCAGGGCCCGGCCCGCCTGGCACTCCGGCGAGCCGTCATCCACCCCGCAGCTCCCGTCGACTGCCGCGCGCGCCTGTGAGAGAGCGTCGCGGTACTCGGCCATGAACGGAGCGCTCGCGGATGGTGGCGGCGCCAGGCCGGCGTTGGCGTCCCCGGGCGTGTAGACCAGCTCCGAGTCGAGCTTGCGCTGCACCATGGGCAGCGTCGCCCCCACCGTCAGCCAGCGGAATACTCCGAGCCGGAAACCGAGCGGCACCCGCCGGATGTGGGCGGCGAGCAGGTGCGTCGTGCTCCCCAGGTTGAACCGGTAGTCCGGGTCCTCGAACAGGGTTCGGAGTCGAGCTTCGGTGATGGCGGCGTCCGGCAGCCGGTCCGATCCGAGCGCGTCGCTGCTGAGGTTCCATCCCAGCGGCTCCACTTCCTCGATCAGCGATCCCCCGTCGTGCCGCAGGCCGAAGCGCTCGTCCCAGGTGACGTAGTGGGCGTCGATGTCGAGCCGCAGGTGACCCGAAGGGACCATGGGTCCGCCGACGAGCTGCCCGCTGGCGGCCACCGGAAGCAGCAGCATCGGAAGGAGCGCCGCCAGCCGACGCAGCAGCGGGACCCGGGGCGGCGAGAGGTGCCCGCGAGGAGGGTGGGGCAAGGGGAAGCGGGGGGAAGTTGGTGGGCACGGGCCGGGCGCCAGCGGCCGGCGAGAACGAGCAAAGGTAGTCACGGGGCAGGGCAGGGAAAACCGCCCCCTCGGTGGTTGACACCCATGGTGGCTGATTCTAACGTCATGATGCATCATTTGCGGGAATAGCTCAGTTGGTAGAGCACCACCTTGCCAAGGTGGGGGTCGCCGGTTCGAGTCCGGTTTCCCGCTCTTCGAAAGCCGGGATGGGGAGCGCGCGCGTCGGCTCCCCATTCCTTTTGGCGCCGTGGCCAAGTGGTAAGGCAGAGGACTGCAAATCCTCGATCGTCGGTTCGATTCCGACCGGCGCCTCTGCAGGGCAGCGCCGGTCGCTGGCCGGTCCGGGCCGTCGCGGGGCCTCCGCAACAGGCCGTGCGCGCCGCCGCCGACGTGTCCGACCCGATCCGGGCCAGGCGCTCCCTTCGCTGGTGACACTTCTCCTGCGGCTCGCAGCTTCCTTGTATCCGGAATCCCCAGGACATGTTCGCCGCGGCACCTCCCGGCGGGAGCGTGTGCGCGTGCCCGCGGCACCCCGGTTGCGTCCGCGAGGTCGTGTGCGGCCGGGCGCGCGGCGGCGGGCACGCTCCCGGGTGTCCCCGGCCGCCTCAGGGCTGGTGGCCCTCGTCGCCGCCTGCTTCGCCGCGGGGGGATGCGGGGAACCGGCCGACGATCAACCGGTTCCGGCGGCCGAGACCCCGGCACCCTCGCCGACGGCCGCGGACACCATGCAGGTGCTGATGGACGAGTACTCCATCTCGATGCCCGTCATCCTTCCCGCCGGGCCGCACCCGGTACGCTTCGTGAACGCCGGCTTTGAAGAGCACAACATCTACTTCCGCCGGAAGGAAGACACGGTTCCCGCCTGGGTCCTGGAGCGGCGCCTCAACCCCGGGGAGCGCCGGATCGTGACCGTGGAACTCGAACCGGGCGCCTATATGGCGATCTGCGACTTTTCCGGGCATGACGGCCGGGGAATGTTCACCGACTTCTCGGTAGCGCCGGCTGTCGATTCTCCGGCGGCGCCGGACTCGCTGCCTCCCGCATCCTGAACCCGGGGCCGAAGCCTCGCATTGTTACGGCCTCCACGCCTCCGCGCCCGGGAGCCCCAGGCTGAGCAACACCTCCAGCCCCGGGTCGGCCACGCGGCCGGCGCCGTCCCTGGCAGCCTGCGCGACGGGGGGCAGGCGGCGCAGGATTCCACGCACCTGGCCGGTTCGCGGATTGCGCAGGATGGCCATCGGACGCGCCGACTCCCCGTCCAGCGTGTCCGAGCCTCCCGGGCCGGCGAGCGTGATGCCGGCCAGATTCCCGGCCCATCCGTCCTGCGCCGGCAGCATGAAGGCGAAGGTCGGCCTGCCGTCGCCGTCGGCCGGCTCCATCATGTCGAACCGGAGCGAGAACACCTCGCGGCCACGCGCGTCGCGGCCCGTAATCCGGTATTCGCCGCCCGGCTGCGGGACGCTCGCGGGCGCATTCAGCACAAAGGCCGGCTCCAGGAATGGTTCGCCTTCCGGGTTGACGCCCCCCCAGAGCAGGATCGACCGGCCGGGCGCCGCAACTGCTTGCCTCGCGCGCTCTTTCTCGTCATGGACCCGGAAGCGCAACGCGTTGGTGAAGTAGTAATCGCTGACCCAGGGCGGTTCGCAATACGACATCAGATCGTGCCGGCCGGGCGCCACCAGCCTCCCGCGGCGGAAGTCGTATCCCCAGGCGCCGATCGACCCGTCAGGCTCGGGGAACGAGGGGTCCGTACCTCCGGCGCCACCGCAGGGGGCGTGACGGAGATTCAGGTTGTGCCCGAGCTCGTGGGCAATGATTCGAGAGTCGGGTATCGAGAAGCTGATCCGTCCGGGAAGGAACCCGAGGCCACGGGCGATGGTCGTGCGCCCGCTGATCGTGCCCATGTAGTGGCCGGTCCCTCCCTCCATGGCCCTGATGGCCGCGGTCTCCCGGAACAGGTCGTAGGCGTTGTTGCTCGAGATCAGCACGGGCTCGTGGGACCTCACCGCGAGTTCCCCGACCGGGAGCAGGGTCCGGGTGTCGTGGAGCAGCTCGTGCCCGTCCGGATCCTCCGCCATGCCGGAGGTCATTGCCAGGATCGAGGAATCGGGCGTCTGCTCCAGAAGGAAGGGCACCAGAGTGAGGTCCAGCATGGGCATCGCGCGCACGTCCACCGTGCTGCGGCCGTCCGCGGGAATGCGCCTGGCCACGCCCAGCGCCGGATCCAGGGTTCCCTCCGGGTCGATCTCGATGACCATCTCGAGGCCCGGCTGGATGACCTCGCCGGGGATTTCGACGTTGGCGGAGGCGTCGAGATCGCCCTCGTCCACATCGGTCGGGATGGGGAGCGCGGAGGATGCGATGTCCGCCACGTGCGTCTCGACGCCGTCCAGGTAGAACCTCGCCCGCACCGGGGGCATGCTTCCGCCGGCACGCGCCGCGGTGACGAATGCCCTGAGGAGCGCCGGCCGGCCGGCGACCAGCGGGACGGGGTACGAACGCGACTGCACCGCCTGGGTCAGATACGCCGACGCGGGTTCGCTGTCCTCACACGGGATCACCCGCCTCTTGGGGATGGTTCCCAGCCACTGGAGGAAAGCGTCGTCGGAGGGCGCGCACAGGTCCGTTCCCCCTGCCGCGAGCACGTCCATCTTCAGCTCCATGAGCTGTTCCGGGAGTGCTCCCGAGAGCCCGGCATTGTCCGTAACGTCGAATTCGAGGAGGTGGCTCATTCCTCCCATTTCGGCCGGGATCGGACCGCTCAGGTCGTTGTGGCCCAGCGACAGGCGCACCAGTCGCGGCAGTCCCCCCATTTCGGCCGGAACCGGACCGGTGAGGGCATTGTCCCTCAGATCCAGATCGAGTACTCCGATCAGGCGGCTCAGTTGGGGCGGGATCGCGCCCGTCAGGCCGTTGTCGGCAAGGATCAGGTATCGGATGCTCGCGAGGGCGCCGAGCTCCGGGGGGATGGGACCCGTCAGATTGTTTTCGGCGAGCGTCAAGTAGAACAGGGTTCCCAGGCTGCCGAGCTCCGGAGGCAACGATCCGGTGAGGTCGTTGTCGGAAAGGATCAGCGTACGCAGCTCGCCGAGCGTTCCCAGTACGGGAGGGATGGAGCCCGTGAGGTCGTTGCTCCCCAGATGCAGTTCGCGGAGGCTCGAGAGGCTCCCCAGCTCCGGCGGGATGGAGCCCGTCAGCTCGTTCTGGGAGAGAGTCAGGGACTCCAGCGCGGCGAGGCTGCCCAGTTCCGGCGGGATCGGACCTTCCAGGGCGTTGTCGTCGAGCCCGAGCGAGGTGAGGTTGGCCAGATTGCCGAGTTCCGCCGGGATGGAGCCCGTGAGTCCGTTGCCTGCGAGCACAAGGTTTCTCAGTTCGGCGAGGTTGCCGAGCTCGGGCGGTATGGTCCCCGACAGGCCGCTGTTCCAGAGAGTGAGGTTGGTGAGGTTGCGGAGGTTGCCCAGCTCCGGGGGGATGGGACCCGACAGGTTGTTGTTCCAGATACTCAGCTCTCGTAATGCGGAGAGGTGCGCCAGTTCCGCCGGAATCCGGCCGGCGAGGCCGTTGTTCTGCAACCGCAGCGCCGTCACCCGGCCCTCGGAGTCGGTCTCGACGCCGTGCCATTCGCCGAGCGCTGCTTCGGTCAGCCAGTTCTGGCTTTCGGTCCAGTCGGGCCCGCCGGTCGCGTCGTAAAGCGCCACGAGGGCATCGCGATCGGATGGAGGGGCACAGCCGATGCCCGTCCCCTGATGCCATTCAATCTCGCCGAGCCAGTCCTTGAAGAAGGCGTCCGTCGGGACGCACAGCTCCGTTTCCGCGTACTCGAACCACCGAAGTGGAAGCGCCGAGAGGGACGGCGGAATACGCCCGGAGAGCGCGTTGTCCGCGACCCGGAGCTCGACCAGCAGCGTCAGCTGGCCCAGGATCTCGGGGAGGCGTCCGGTCAGCCCGTTGCCGGTCAGGTCGAGCGCGGTGACCCGGCCCAGCGCGTCGGTGGTGACCCCGTGCCGCTGAGCCGCGGCGGCGCCTTCGCCCCAGCCGGTGGCGTTTGTCCATTTCTCGCCCCCGGATGCCAGGTAGAGCGATTCCAGCACGCGCAGGTCGGACTGGTTGCAGTACGGCCCCTGGCCTCCGCCCTTCATGGCCGAGATCCACGCCGTGAACTCCGGAGAACCGGGCGCGCAGAGCCCACTGGCCTGGGCGAAGTAGAATCGCCTCAACCCATCGAGTTCCAGGAAGCTCCGCGGCATCGGGCCGGTCAGGCGGTTACGGTCGAGCTCCAGCTGGGTGAGGTTGGCCAGGTTGCCGAGTTCCGGCGGGGCCGTGCCCTCCAGTCGGTTGTTGAAGAACCCGAGGAAGGACAGGTTGGACAGCTCGGCCAACTCCGGGGGAATCGGGCCGCTCAGGCGGTTGGAGGCGAGCTGCAGGCGGGTAAGGTTCGAGAGCCCGGCGAGTTCCGGCGGGATGGTGCCAGCCAGGTTGTTCCGGTAGAGCTCCAGCTCGATCACGTTGCCGTCGTCGTCGACCTCAACTCCCAGCCAGTCCTCCAGCGGAGCGTCGGAGAGCCAGCCCTCCCGGCCGAACCAGTTCGGGCCGCCGGTGGCTTCATGGAAGAGGATGAGGATCTGGCGGTCGGAGAACGGCTCGACCGCTACATCCACGATCTGATCGGCCGCCAGTCCTCCGGGGTCGCGGGCGGTCACGGTAATCCTGGCCGTTCCCGGTCCCGCGGCGTAGATGGTCAGCGTGCTGTCCATGACGGACGCGGAAGCCACGGTGGTGTCCGAGCTCGTGGTCGTGAAGGCGAGCTGCTGCCCGTCAGGGTCGCTGAAGAAGTCCGCCGCGTTCAGGGTGATCGTGTCCCAGGGCTTGAGGCTCTGGGCGGGGATCGTACGCTCGGCCGCCGGGGGGTGGTTGGGGGGTGGGGGGCCGGTGGTCGGTTCGTCGTCGCCGCAGGAGGTGGTCCACGCCAGGCCGGCCAGCGCAAGCGCGTACGATGCGCCCCTCCGGAGGGCCGTCCGGCCGCTCCCGATCGGTCCGGTCACTCCGGTGGGGCGCGGAAGGCGGTGGGCACCCTACGGACCGCCGGGGGGACGGCGGGGTGGGCGGGTTGGCCGAGCGGGTGCGCGCCGCGCGGGGGTCGTCGGTC
The DNA here is from genome assembly GCA_965208255.1 of Longimicrobiales bacterium. Lineage (GTDB taxonomy): Bacteria > Gemmatimonadota > Gemmatimonadetes > Longimicrobiales > Gaopeijiaceae > BD2-11. The sequence continues at coordinate 2,408,194 of OZ242324.1, read as the reverse complement.
GAGACCGCACGCTGGGTGGTGTCGACGCCTGAGGTCGTGAGCGCGGGGCGCTGGGTCGGGACTGGACGCGGGGGGCCGGAGTCGGTCGTGAACGCACATTCGGTGGAGCCGACGAGCGCGGCTGTGCGCGCGGGGTGCTGGAGCGCGGTTGGACGCGGGGCGTCGGGGCCGGTCGGGGGCGCACGTTGGGCCGTGCCGACGAGCGTGGTTGTGCGCGCGGGGTGCTGGAGCGCGGTTGGACGCGGGGCGTCGGAGCCGGTCGGGGACGCACGTTGGGCCGTGCCGACGAGCGTGGTTGTGCACGCGGGGTGCTTGACCGCGGCTGGACGCGGGGCGTCGGGGCCGGTCGGGGGCGCACGTTGGGCGGTGCCGACGATCGGGGTTGTGCGCGCGGCGTACCGGGCCGGGACTGGACGCGGGGCGGCGTCGATGTCCCGGGCCGGACGGAGGTCGCATCCGACCCCGAGCGGACGCGCGGCGTACGGGGTTGCGACTGGATGCGCGGCGTCGCGGTCCGCGTCCCGGGCCGAACTGCCTCGGTGGCCCCCCCAGACCCTCGCCGCCGGGCGGTCCTGGCTGATCCGGGCTCCGGACGCACGACACGCGGTCGCGTGCTCACGCCCGGCCGTCTTTCCACCACGGGCGAGGAGGCCGCCGCCGACCGATCCGAAACCCGCCCGGCGGCGGTGCGGGGCGCTACCCGCGCGGTACGGGCCACCGCCGTCCGTCGCGGGTTCTCCTTGTACCGGGTCCCCGGAGCGGCACCATAGCCGCTCACGTATCCGGATCCGTACGCCAGCCTGCCTCTGCTCCCGTATTGGTAGCGTGACCCGTAGTAGTGGGAGCTGTAGCCGTAGTGGACCGGATAGGAGTAGTAGGCCGGATAGCCGTGGTACACGGGATAGGAGTACCCCGGGTAGTAGCCCCGGCTGCGCCATCCGAACGCGAACCATCCGCGCCCGAACCACGGATCGAACGAGTACCACGGGCTCCAGAAGGGGTCGTTCCAGGCGAACCAGGGGCTGTAGTAGCCGGGGTAGTGCCATCCATGACCGAAGGAGATCGCCAGCCCCCACCGGCTCACGCGGCGCCGGCACTGGTGCACGGAGTAGTCGTATCGGTCGACCCAGCCGTAGAGGTAGTCGCCCCGGTACCACCGGCATCGGGGTCCGGAATAGTCGTATCCCGTGTAGGAATCGAAGTAGTAGCGATCGCTCACCCCGATGCCATAGAACACCTCCGTCGCCGGCGCGGGGGTCCGCGACGGGAGGGAGGTCGACCGGTAGGCGAGCCCGACTCCGACCCCGTCCCAGACCGACCCGCCCACCGCGAAGGACAGGGAAGACTCCTCGGCGAATTCCTGAGCCGCCGACGTGCCGGGCATCCAGACCAGACCTGCCACCACCACCATCGCCGCATTGCAGAGGATTCCGCGCATGATTCCCTCCCGGGGCTTCAGGACATTATAGGGGAACTGACGCAGAAACCGTGCCACCGATATCTCCTTGACATGAGCCCGCGCCGCGCCCCGCGGCGTCCCATTCCCGGGACGATGCCGGGTCGCAAATGGGACAGGCCCGGCCTAGGACCCCCGGGAGCGCAACCACCACTCGATCATTCCCAGAACCAACACGAGCAGGAAGGGCGCCAGTACCAGTACCAGTTTCAGGCCGGCATGGCGTCGATTCCGGGTCGTGCGTCGCACTTCGGCTCTCCATGATCCCCGTCCGGGCTCTCTTGCGTACCGGCGGTCGCTTGTTAGCGTCTGGCGCCCGCGGTAAACTTCGCGGGTCCTTCAAACCCGGGCGAGATCGGCCTCGCCGGAATTCACTCCCACATTCTACATCCCCTCAGGCTTCATGGCACAGTACACGTACGCTCAGGTGCCCTCCGCGGGCGAGATCGTCACCGTTCACAACGGCACAGTCAACGTGCCCGACAAGCCCATCGTTCCGTTCATCGAAGGGGACGGCATCGGCCCCGACATCTGGCACGCCACACGCGCCGTGGTCGACGCGGCGGTGGCCCGCGCGTACGGCGGCTCGCGCGAGATCATGTGGATGGAGGTGTACGCGGGCGAAAAGGCGCAGGAGAAGACGGGTGAATGGCTGCCCGACGAGACCTATGACGCGCTGCGCGAGTTCAAGGTGGCCATCAAGGGTCCCCTCACCACGCCGGTGGGGAAGGGCATTCGCTCGCTCAACGTGACGCTGCGCCAGCAGCTCGATCTCTTCTCGTGCATTCGTCCGGTGCGCTACATCCCCGGGGTGCCTTCGCCGATGCGCGAGCCCGAGAAGCTCGACGTGGTGATCTTCCGGGAGAACACCGAGGACGTGTACGCGGGCATCGAGTGGGCGTCGGGCAGCGAAGGCGCGGAGAAGGTGCGCTCGTTCCTGGTCGACGAGATGGGCGCCAACGTGCGCGAGCAGAGCGGCATCGGGGTCAAGCCGATCAGCCCGTTCGGAACCCATCGGCACGTCGCGGCGGCGCTGCGCTACGCGGTTGCGCGCGAACGCAGCTCGGTGACGCTGGTGCACAAGGGCAACATCATGAAGTTCACCGAAGGGGCCTTCCGCGACTGGGGATACGAGGCCGCGGCCCGGGATTTCGGAGATGAGACGATTCCCGAGTCCGCCATCTGGGAGGGCGCGGATCCCGCCGGGCGCATCGTGGTCAAGGACCGCATCGCGGACGCCATGTTCCAGCAGGTGCTGCTCAGGCCGTCGGAGTACGACGTCATCGTGACGCCCAACCTCAACGGCGACTACCTGTCCGATGCGTGCGCCGCGCAGGTGGGCGGACTCGGGATGGCGCCCGGCGCGAACGTCGGCGACGAGGTGGCCCTCTTCGAAGCCACCCACGGCACGGCGCCCAAGTACGCTGGCCAGAACAAGGTCAATCCGGGGTCGCTGATCCTGTCCGCGGTCATGATGCTCGAGCACCTGGGATGGGGAGAGGCGGCGGACGCCGTCGACCGGGGCCTCGAGGGCGCCGTCGCGGCGAAGACGGTCACGTACGACCTCGAGCGCCAGATGGAGGGCGCGACCAAGGTGTCGACCTCGGCCTTCGGACAGGCCGTGATCGACCACATGTAGGCGGAGACGCATGCGGGTAGAGGTCGTTCGCGGGCCGTCCGGCCGGCATGACACGCCGCTCCTGGCGGGGTTCCTGTTCGCGGGCCGGGAGGCACCCGCGCTGGCCGTCCCCGGCTCGGTCCTGGGCCGCTCCGTGGCCCGCGCGGCCGACGATCTGCGCGGCCGCTCCGGCAGCGCCCATCTCTTCCACGCCGACTCCGGCGAGGCCGGCCCGCGGCGCCTGCTCCTGCTCGGCGCCGGGAAACGTGCCGACTGCGACCCCGAGACCGTCCGGCGGCTGGCGGCGCGCGCAGTGCGCGAGGCGTCCGCGCTGGGGATCGAGCGGGTCACCATCGACGGGATGGGCGCTCCCGCGATCGAGCCAGAGCGCTTCGGCCAGGTGGTGGCGGAGGGCGCCGTCCTCGCCAACTGGCGCTTCGACGAGCTGAAGACCCGGCGCGGCGAGAAGGATCCGCCCGCCTCCACGGTCAAGGCGGTGGAGATTGCGGCGGCATCCGACTCCGATGCGACGGTCGCGGGCGCGCGCACGGGAGCCGTCATGGCGGAGGCGGAGAACTTCGCGCGCACCCTCCAGTCGCGGCCGGGCAACGTGGCCACGCCCGGCCACCTGGCCGACAGGGCGAGCGATCTGGCCGCCGAGCTGGGACTCGGGGTGCGGGTGCTCGGGCCCCGGGAGATGCGGGACGAGAACATGCTGGCGCTCCTGGCGGTCGCACAGGGCTCGGCCGAGGACCCGCGGCTGATCGTCCTCGAGTATCACGGGGGAACTCGCGGCGATGCTCCGCTGGTACTGGTGGGCAAGGGGCTGACCTTCGACGCGGGCGGCATCTCGCTCAAGCCGGCCAAGGGCATGGAGGACATGAAGTTCGACATGTCGGGCGGAGCCGCCGTCCTGGGCGCCCTGAGAGGCATCGCCCGCCTCGGCCTGGACGTGAACGTGGTGGGCATCGTTCCCAGCTCCGAAAACCTTGTGAACGGAAGCGCGGTCAAGCCGGGAGACGTCATCGGGTCCCGGGAGGGCAAGACCATCGAAGTCATCAACACCGACGCCGAAGGCAGGCTGATCCTGGCCGATGCGCTCTCGTACGCGCGCACCTTCGAGCCCGCCGCCGTCGTGGACTGCGCCACCCTGACCGGCGCCTGCGTCATCGCGCTCGGACACCACGCATCCGCGGTTCTGGGCACCGATGACGCCCTCGTGGACGAATTGCGCGCCGCCGGCGACCTGAGCGGCGAGCGCTGCTGGCCGCTGCCGCTCTGGCCGGAGTACCGCCGTCAGCTCGACAGCCACACCGCCGACCTGAAGAACGTGGGCGGGCGCCCGGCCGGCACCATCACGGCCGCCTGCTTCCTGCGCGAGTTCACGGGGGATGCGAAGTGGGCCCATCTGGACATCGCCGGCACCGCGTACGGAGAAGGGAAGCTGCCCTACCAGCGGCCCGGCGGCTACGGGGCTCCCACCCGGCTGCTCATCGAGTGGGTCAGGAAGCGGTCCGCGTGACATCGACCCCGGACACGGCCGTCGCGCCCCGCTCCCCCGGAGGCGGGGCGTTCGCGTCTCCGGGCGCGGCCATCCCGGCGCCCCGGGGCTTCCCGCGCGCGCCCCGATCCGGCGCCGTCTGGTACGCCATCCTGTTCTGCTGCCTGTTCCCGGGGCGATCCGCGGCCCAGGAGCCCCCCGACTCGGTGCCGCCCGCCGACACTGCAGCCGTCGACTCGCTCGCACCCGCCGTCGACTCGCTGGCGCCCGCAACCGACTCGCTCGCCCCGCTGCCCGACTCTCTCGCCGCGCTTTCGGACTCGCTCCTGGCCGCGGATTCACTCGCGGACTCCCTCGTCGTACACCTCTTCCCGGAACTCCCCGATCCCTCCCGCAGCGGATGGGCCACCGGGGTCTGGGAGTGGGACCGCGAGGCGCTGCTCGGCAACCAGGCCCTCTCGCTCGCGCAGCTTCTGGATCAAATTCCAGGGACCATCGCACTGAGAGGAGGCGACTTCGGAACCCCCAACATCGTCACCGCCTTCGGAGGTGGCGGCGGGCGGGTGCGTATCTATATCGACGGCTTCGAGATGGTCCCGCTCAGGGCCGGCGCCCCGGACCTGGCGCAGGTCGGCCTGGCCGGCTTCCAGCTCGTGCGCGTGCGCCGTTCCACCGATGGCCTGCGCGTGGAACTGACCAGCTTGGAAGTGGATGATCCGCGACCCTATTCCCTGGTGGAGGTGGGAACCGGCGACCTCCAGACCAACATGCTGCGCGCGACCTTCTCCCATCCCTCCACGCTGGGCGGGAGCCTGGCGTTCACCCTCGACCGACTCGACACCGAGGGCACCGGGCGCACCGAGCCTGGAGCCACGACCGGTGGGTGGCTCCGCTACAGCCGCCCCCTGGGATCGCGCGTGAACCTGCGCGGAGAGCTGCGCCGCATTTCGGCCTTGCGTCCAAGCGCGCTCTACACGCCCGGGCAGCAGGGCAGGAGCGACTGGAACGTGCGCGCCCGCGCCGACCTGCTCCCCGGCGTCACCGCGGAGGTCTTTACCGGAAGATCCTCCACGACCGCTCCGGTGGACGAGGCAAACCCCGATTCGACCGTGGCTTCCTTCAGTCGTGGCCAGACGGGCATCCGGCTCGCCGCCGAGCACGCCTTCGGAGAGCGTCTGGGTGTCTGGACCACGGGACGCTGGGCGTCGATGGGCGCCGACGCGTGGCCCGAGCAGACCCTGGAGGTCGCCGCCGGCCTCAACACGTTTCTGGGAGGGGTCGAGGGAGACTGGAACCGGGAGAAGTGGCTCGGGGAAGACCTTTCGGCGCGAAGCCTGCGCGCGTGGACCGCACCCGTGTTCGGCCTCTCCTTCTTCGGCGAGACGCGGGACGGCGCGACGGGGGTCCCCTTCCGCCTCTTCGATCCTCGCGACACCATCCCGGAGATCCCCCGTCTTGCGGGTCCCCCCGTCTCCTTCACCACCGAGCGGCGCTCCACCCGGGTGGGGGCGCAGTTCACGTGGCGCGACCTGTCCCTTGGCGCGGCCCAGGTCGAGCTCGAGCAGGACCGGCTCTCGCCCTTCGGGTTCCCGATGGATTCCGCAGGCGTGGTGCAGGAAGGCGGAATTCGCTCGGGCATCGAAGCCAGCGCCCGGGTGCCCCTGTACTTCGACGGCCTCTACGCCTCGGTGTCGTACCAGGTCTGGGACAAGGATGCGCCCGACTGGCGCTATCTGCCCGAGGAGAGCTGGAACGGGCAGCTCGGGTACCACAGGACGTTCCTGGACACGGAGAACTTCGAGATCTGGACCGAAATCGGAGTGGAGGGACGCGAGCCCATGGTGGTGCCGTTCATGGCGCCGGAGGATCCCGAGGGCGAGCTTCCCGACGAAGAGGGCGTTGAAGTTGAGGTGCCTGCGCCCGGGTTTCTCACGGTGCCCTATCACCAGAGCTGGTACTTTCGCCTGCAGCTCCGGGTCCTGACCTTCCATCTCTTCGTGCTGACCGAGAACTTCACCGCCGAGCGGGAGCTCCAGGACTTCCCGGAGCGGTTTCTCCCCGGGGGGCGCTCCATCTACGGGATCAAGTGGACGCTGTGGAACTGAGGCGCGGAACGTGATACACAGCATGACGGGCTACGGCGAAGCCGCGCGCGAAACGGACCAGGGCCGCCTGCGCGTGGTGATCCGGACCGTCAACCACCGCTTCTTCAACGCGCATCTCAGGACGCCTTCCGGCTGTGAGCGCCATCACGCCCGCATCGAGCGGTGGCTGAAGGCGTCGCTGCCCCGGGGGCACGTCAACTACGCGCTCACGCTGGATCCGGGCGAAGGCGCGGAGCCCGAGCTGCTGCTGGATGTGGAGCGAGCCCGCGCCTGGGCGAGATCGCTCGAGGATCTCGCCGGGGAGCTGGGGCTGGAGAGCCGGGTGGGGCTGGATCTGCTGGTGCGGCTCAAGGGGGTCATGCAGAGCAGGGAACCGGCGCGCCCCGAATTCGATGTCGAGGAAGGCGACCTGCGCGAAGTGACGGAGGAGGCGGCGGGCGCGGCGGTCCTGATGCGGCGGGCGGAGGGGGAACGCCTGCAGGCGGATCTGGTGGGCGTGCTGGCCGGCATGCGCGAAGAACTCGGCCGCGTGGAAGAACGGGCTCCGGCGCGTCTCGCCGAGGAGCGCGGGCGCCTGAGCGCGGCCATTCAGGAGCTGCTCGGCGACGTTCCGGCGGACCCGGAGCGGATCGCCCGCGAGATCGCCCACCTCGCCGAGAAGTGGGACATCAACGAGGAGATCGTGCGCCTGCGCTCGCACATGGAGCTCTTCGAGGAGACCCTCGACCAGGCCGACGGAGCGCCGGTCGGCAAGCGGCTGGGCTTCATCATGCAGGAGATGCACCGGGAGGCCAACACCATCGGCGCCAAGGCCAACGACGCCCGCATGGCGGAGTGGGTCATGTCGCTCAAGGGTGGAGTGGAGCGGATCCGCGAACAGCTGGAGAACGTCCAGTGACGCGGAAGCCGCGCGCCGACGGCCCCATCGTGCTGGCGGGTCCCACCGGCGTGGGCAAGACCACCGTGGCCCGTGAATTGGCCGCGGACCCGGATCGCTTCGTCTTCTCGGTGTCCGTGACCACCCGCCGCCCCCGCCCGGGCGAGCGCGACGGCGACGCCTACGAGTTCGTGTCCCGGGAGGACTTCGAGCGCATGGCGCGCGCGGGCGAACTCGCCGAATGGGCGCGGGTTCACGACCAGCTGTACGGGACCCCGCGGCGCAATCTGACCGGGCGCGACGGGCGCCGCGTGCTGCTGGACATCGACGTCCAGGGGGCCGCCCAGGTGCGCGCGAACGTTCCCTCGGCGGTGTCCGTGTTCCTGTTGCCGCCGTCGCTCGAGACGCTGTTGGCCCGGATCTCGGGACGTGGCACCGAGCCGCGGGACGAGATCGCCCGCCGGCTGCGGGTGGCGCGCGATGAACTGGCGCGGGTGCCGGAATTCGATCATGTACTGGTCAACGACGACCTGGACGCGACCGTGGAGTCGGTGCGGGCGATCGCGCGTGGCGACGGGGGCGGCACCCGGGCGATGCGCGGCGAGCGGGGGAGCGCGGAGTCGCTCCGCCGGGGGATCGATACCCTTCTCGCACGAGATTTTGATATATTAGAGGGATAACCCATCTCTGGAGAAGCCGGATGCGCGTGTTTACCCCCCGGGAAGTCGCCGAACCCGCCATGAGCAAGTACCTTGGCGTCCTGATCGCCGCGAAGTACGCGCGAGAGCTCAATGCGATGCCGCGCGAAGCGATGCCCATCGACGAGAAGAAGCTCACCACCAAGGCGCTGGAGGCGCTGACCTCCGACCGCATCGAGTATCGGCTGCACATGCGGGGCCACGGCACGGACTAGCCGCGGGGAGGCGCAGTCCGTGTCCGGCGCGCTCGCTCCGCGGCGTCCCTGGCGCGATCGCCGAATCGTCCTTGGGGTGGCCGGCGGAATCGCCGCCTACAAGTCCGTCCAGCTCGCGCGCGACCTCACCCGGCTGGGCGCGCAGGTCGATGTCGTGCTCACGGCCGGCGCGAACCGGTTCGTCGCCCCGCTCAGCTTCGAGGCGCTCACCGGCCGCAGGGTGCTGACCGAGCTCTTCTCGGCGGAGGGCGCGGCCATGCACATCCGCCTGGGCGCGGAGGCCGATGCGGTCTGCGTGGCCCCCGCGACCGCGGACTTCATGGCCCGGGCGGCCGCCGGCCGTGCCGACGACCTGCTCACCACCACGCTCCTGGCCACGCGCGCGCCGGTGGTGATCTGTCCGGCGATGAACGACCGCATGTACGCGCACCCGCAGACCGCCCGCAACCTCGCATACCTGCAGGCCGAACTGAGCTATGCGGTCGCCGGTCCCGCGACCGGCCCGCTGGCGTTCGGGGAGGGGGAGGGGCCGGGCCGCATGCTCGAGCCGCCCGAGATCGTCGAGCATGTGGGGCGGGCGCTCGAGAACGACCCGTTTCTGGTCGGCAAGCGCGTCCTGATCACGACCGGGCCGACCTGGGAACCGGTCGACCCGGTGCGATTCATCGGCAACCGCTCGTCGGGGAGGATGGGGCACGCGCTCGCCCGCGCGGCGTGGCGGAGGGGCGCGCGCGTGAAGCTGGTGTCCGGGCCCACCCACCTGGCGCGCCCGCCGGGGGTCGAACGCACCAGCGTCACCACCGCGCGCGACATGCTGGACGCCGTGTCCGAGGCGATCCCGCGCGCGGACGTGGTGATCTTCGCCGCCGCCGTGGCCGACTACCGGCCCGCCCGCGCCCGCACTGCCAAGATCAAGCGCGCCGAACAAGGCGGCTCCCTGTCGCTGGAACTCACCGCCAACCCGGACATCGCGCTGGACACCATTCCGCTGCGCAAGCCTGGAGCGAGGGTGGCGGGCTTCGCGCTCGAGACCGGCGATCTCCTCGCCCGGGCACGGAGCAAGATGGAGCGCAAGGGCTTCGACCTGGTGGTCGCCAACCACGCGGGCGGTCCCGGCGGCGGCCCCTTCGGCGAAAGCAACACGGTGACCCTGCTGGCTCCCGACGGCTCGGCCGAGGCGCTGCCGGTCATGCCCAAGTACGAGATCGCGGAGGCGGTGCTCGACCGGCTGGCCGGCGCCCGTGCGGGCCGCTCCTGCGAGACTTCGCCGTGAGCCCCGGCGGGACGCGTGGATAAGCGGTCGCTGGCGCGCTACCTGAGCCAGCGGCGGGAGCTGGGGGAGGGCGACATCGTGTTCAGTCGCCTGAACGCGGATGAGGCGCTCGCGCTCGCTCGAGCGCGGCCGGATGCTGCGGCCGGCGCGGCCGGCGGGGCGTCGCCTGCTCTCTCCGGCGACTACGGGGAAGTTCGCCGCACCGCGCTCGGCTGCGAGCTTTGCCGGCTCGCCGAGGGCCGCACCCAGGTGGTCTTCTCCGACGGGAACCCGCGGGGCCGGCTGGTCGTCATCGGCGAGGCGCCGGGGGCGCACGAAGATCGCACCGGGCTTCCCTTCGTGGGCAGGGCGGGCAAACTGCTCGATCTCCTGCTGGCCTCCATCGACCTGTCGCGCAAGGACTCGGTCTACATCTGCAACGTCCTCAAATGCCGTCCCCCGGGGAACCGGAACCCGATGCCGGATGAAATCGAGGCCTGCACGCCCTACCTGGAGCGGCAGATCGAGCTGGTGGCCCCGGAGGTCATCCTGGCCGTGGGCGGCTTCGCCGCGCAGTTCATCACCGGCCGGCAGGTTGCTCTGGGCAAGCTCCGGGGCGAGATATACGATTACAGGGGCGTGCCCGCGCTGGTGACCTACCACCCGGCGGCGCTGCTCAGGAACCGCGGCTGGACGCAAGCCGTGTGGGACGACCTCCAGTTGCTGCGGAACACCATGGACCGCACCGGGCGGTCCGCCGGCGGGTAGACTCGCTCCCGGTCCTTCCGACCGTTCACATCCAACCGCCGAGGCGCGTGAGCACCACAGCACTCCCCGTTCCGCAGGAACAGACGAACACCTACGACCGCGAGCCGCCGGTTTCGCTCGAGGCCGAGGTGGCGGTGCTGGGGGGGATGCTCATCGACCGCGACGCGGTGGCGCGCGCGGTGGAAGTCATCTCGGACACGATGTTCGCCGCGGAGGCCAACCGGCGCATCTACCGCGCCGTCGTGCGCCTGTTCGAGCGCGGCGACGCGATCGACGTCATCGTCGTCAGCGACGAGCTGCAAAAGACCGACGAGCTGGAGGCGGCCGGAGGCTACGACTACCTCGCCGAGCTGCTGGACGCGGTCCCCACCGCCGCGAACATCGAACACCATGCGCGCATCGTGCGCGACAAGGCGCTCCTGCGCCGCCTCATCGACGCTTCCTCGCATATCATCCGCGACGCCTACGACCAGGGCGAGCGCTCCGTCGAGCAGCTCGTGGACGAGGCCGAGCAGCGCATCTTCCAGGTGGCCAGCGGGCACGACCGCGATGGCTTCGTGCGCATCAAGGAGCTGCTCTGGCCCGCCTTCGAGCACATCGAGCGGCTGCAGGAAGCCAAGGGCGAGCTCACCGGGGTGCCGACCGGGTTCACCCGGCTGGACCATATCAGCGGGGGCTTGCAGAGCGGCAATCTGGTGATCGTGGCCGGGCGCCCCTCGATGGGCAAGACCTCCTGGGTGCTGAACATCGCGCGGCACGCCGCCGGCCATCAGGTGCCCGTGGGCGTGTTCTCGCTGGAGATGTCCAACGAGGAGCTCGTCCAGCGGCTGCTCTGCTCCGATGCCCGCGTGGATGCGCAGAAGCTGCGCCGGGGCGAACTCACCACGAAGGAAGTGCAGAACCTGGCCGCCGCGGCCGGACGGCTGAACACCTGCCCCATCTGGATCGACGACTCCCCGGGCAACACCGTCCTCGAGATGCGCGCCAAGGCCCGTCGCCTGAAGGCCGAGAGCCAGCTGGGAATGCTGGTGATCGACTACATGCAGCTGATGGGCGGGTCCCGAACCAGCGAGAACCGGCAGCAGGAGGTGAGCGAGATTTCGCGCGGTCTCAAGGCGCTGGCCAAGGAGCTGGAGGTGCCCGTGGTGGCGCTGAGCCAGCTGAGCCGGGCCCCGGAGCAGCGCGCCGACCATCGGCCGCAGCTGTCGGATCTGCGCGAGAGCGGGAGCATCGAGCAGGACGCCGACCTGGTCATGTTCCTCTACCGGCCGGAGTACTACGCGGAAACCGACGCCGACGGCAACTCGCTCGAAGGCAAGGCCGAGCTGATCGTGAGCAAGCAGCGCAACGGGCCCACCGGAGTGGTGCCGCTCTACTTCCACAGCGCCTACACCCGTTTCGACAACGTCGCCGCCGAGGGCGATCCCGCCGCCGCCCCGCCCCCGGGTGGACGCAGCGGCGGGCGGGGCGGATTCGCGGGGTGACCCCGGGCGACCGGCGGCCTCCCTGCCGGGCCGGGGTCGCCGTGCCGGCGGCGGGCGCGGGCCGGCGCATGGGAGGGGTCCGCAAGGCCTTTCTGGAGCTCGACGGGGAGCCGATCCTGCTGCGCGCCATTCGACCGTTCCTGGCGACCCCCGGGGTGGAGTGCGTGGCGGTGGCCCTCCCCCCCGACCGGGCCGCGTGCCCCCCGGCCTGGCTGACCGCCGCCGACCCGCGCATCCGGGTCGTGTCGGGCGGGGCCACCCGGGGGGAGTCGGTGGCGGCGGCGGTGGCCGCCCTCCCGGCCGGTGTGGAGGTGGTGCTGGTGCACGACGGCGCGCGGCCCCTGGTGGCGCGCGGCCTGGTGGAGCGCTGTCTGCGCGCGGCCGCGGCCGGACGGGCGGTGGTGGCCGGCGTGCCCGCGGTGGACACCCTGAAGGAGGTCGACGCGCGCGGCAGGGTCGTCCGCACCCCCCCGCGCGGCCGCTACTGGCACGCCCAGACCCCCCAGGCGTTCCCGCGCCGCCTTCTGGAACGCGCCCACCGGCGAGCCCGTGAGGAAGGGGTCGAGGGTACGGACGACGCCTCGCTGGTGGAACGCTTCGGCGGCGAGGTCGAGATTGTGGAAGGGTCGCTGCGCAATCTCAAGGTCACCCGCCCGGAAGATCTCGTCCTGGCGGAGCGCCTGCTCGAGCTGGCGGATGAGGGCGCGTGAGCGGGCGGCGCATCATCGCCTGCCGGAACGGACGACTCTCCGCCCGGGAACTGGAGGAAGTGGGCCGGCACCTCCGGTCGGGAGGCCTGCTGGCCTACCCCACCGAGACCGTGTACGGGCTGGGCGGGCTGGTGGAGGACGGTCCCTTGCGCGCCCTGGCGGCGCTCAAGCGGCGCGATGCGGACAAGCCCTTCCTCCTGCTCCTGCCCCACCGGCGGGCGGCGCCCGGGCTCACCTGGAACGAGTGCGCGCGCAGGCTCGCCGAGCGTCTGTGGCCCGGGCCGCTCACCCTGGTCCTGCCCGATCCCGGACGCAGCTTTCCCGCCCGGGCGCGGGGTGGGGGCGGCGGGGTGGCGGTCCGGATGAGCCCGGCCCCGGTGGTGCGGCAGATCCTGCAGGAGGTGGGCGCCCCGATCACCTCCACCAGCGCGAATCCCCCCGGCGGCCGGCCGGCGCGCTCCGGAGCCGAGGCGGCGGAGGCGGCCGGCGCGCTCGGCGCGGACGAGCGGCTGTGGGTGATCGATGCCGGCGCGATTCCCCCGGCCCAGGCCTCGACCCTCGTCGATTGCACCAAACCGGACCCGGTCGTGCTGCGGGCCGGTGCGCTGGACCCGTCGGAGCTGCGGGCCATCTGTCCCCCGGCCGGGGAACGCGCTGAAATGGGCGATGCCCCGCCGGACGCCGCGGAGCAGGACGTCCACCTCCTCTACGTCTGCACCGGCAACACCTGCCGCAGCCCGATGGCGGAGGTGCTCACGCGCGCCCGCGCCGCCCGCCGGGGACTGGACGGCGTCCGGGTCCGATCCGCCGGAACCATGGCCTTCGAAGGCTCCCCGGCTTCGGCCGGCGCGCACAGCGCCGTGCGCGAACACGGCCTCGACCTGGACGATCATGCCGCGCGCCTGCTCGGCGAGGACGAACTCGAGTGGGCCGACCTGGTGCTGGTGATGTCTCCCTCGCACCTGGCGGCGGTGGAGGCGCTGAGCCAGGGTCGCTGCTACGCGGCAATGATCACTGAATTCGTCGGAGACCTGTCCGGTGGTGTCGCGGATCCGTTCGGCGGCAGCGACGAGCACTACCGGGACACCTGCGCGCAGCTCGAACAACTGATCGAGGCGGTTCTCGACCGTCTCGAGCCGGGAGGGGACGAGTGAGCGCCGAGGGCACGGCATGACGGTCCGGCCGGCCCCGCCCCGCGGCGCGCGCGTTTTCGCCATCCTCGGCAATCCCGTGGCGCATTCGCTCTCGCCCGCCATCCAGACCGCGGCGCTTCGTGCCGCCGGACTCGACGGCAGGTACGTGGCGATCGCCTGCCAGCCGGAGGATGTCGCCCCGGTGATGCGCACCCTGACGCGGGCCGGCGGGGGCGGTAACGTCACCGTGCCGCACAAGCGGCGGGCGGCCGTCGCGCTCGACGACGCGGCTGCCGCAGTCGGGCGGACGGGCGCGTGCAACACCTTCTGGGGCGAGGGCGCGCGCATCCGCGGGGACAACACCGACGTGGAAGGGGCGCGCCGCGCCGTGCGCGCCTTGCTGGAAGGGCCCGCGCGGGGCGCCCGCGTGCTGTTCGCGGGCGCCGGCGGCGGCGCGCGCGCCGCCATCGCCGCCCTCGTCGACGAAGACGCCGCGGAAGTGTGGGTGGTCAACCGCACCCTCGCCCGGGCCCGGGCCATGGCCGGCGAGGTCGGCGACGCCCGCGTGCGCGTGGTCACCGACGATCGGACCCTGGACGGGCAGTCCTTCGACCTGGTGCTGAACGCGACCTCCCTCGGGCTGGACGCGCACGACCCGCTCCCGGTCGATCTCGACCGCCTGGGCCGCGTCGGAGCCCTCATGGACATGGTCTACTCGCCTGCCGGAACCCGCCTCACGGCCGCCGCCCGGGAGCGCGGCATCCCCGCCATGGACGGGGGCGAAATGCTCCTCCGCCAGGGCGCCGCGGCCTTCGAACTCTGGTGGGGACGCGAAGCCCCGCTGTCCGCCATGCGCGAGGCCCTGGAGCGGGCGCGCTCGGCATGAAGATGGCGCCGCCCACAAGAACAGGTCTCGGGGCAGTCCGGGGCGCACTCGCTCCACTCGTGGACTTCCTGCTCCCGAGCGCCTGCATCGCGTGCGGCGCGCGCATTGCGGGCGGCGGCCTGGTGTGCGCGCCCTGCCGGGGCCGCCTCCGTCCCCCTCCGGCACCGCGCTGCGAGCGCTGCGACTACCCGGCGGGCACCGGCCACCGACCGGGGCGCCCGTGCCTCGAATGCCTGGTCTGGCCGGAGGCGCTCTGGCTGGCGCGCTCGGCCGTGGCGCTGCGCGCGCCCGCGGACGTCCTCGTGCACGGACTCAAGTACGAAGGCTGGCGCGAGCTCGCCCCCATGATGGCCGAGCTCATGGAACGCCGCCTGCTGTCCGTGCTCCACGACCTGGAGGGACACGTCATCACGTACGTTCCCACCTCGTCCGCGCACCGCCGCCGTCGCGGATACGACCAGGCCGAGCTGCTGGCCCGGGCGCTCGCCGGGCGCACCGGCCTGCCGTTCGCGCACGTGCTCGAGCGCCGCCGCCAGAAGCACACCCAGGTCTCGCTGCATCCGCAGCAGCGCATGGCCAACGTCCGCGACGCCTTCTCGCTCCGGCCCGCCGACGGGCCGCCCGCCGACGGCCGGGACGTGCTCCTGGTCGACGACGTGCTGACCACCGGAGCCACCGCCCGGGCGGCCGCCGAGACGCTCGCCCGCGCCGGGGTGGGCCGGGTCGCGCTGGTCACCTTCGCGCGGGCGCTTCCGCGTTAGTTTGTTCCTGGAACTCTGACCCGCCAGCGGGGTGCGTCCGGGCAGATTCCCCAAGGAAGCTTCAGACACGCCCCGGGAGACAACGCCATCCATGTCGACTCGACTCGCCATCAACGGATTCGGCCGCATCGGCCGCAACGTATTGCGCGCCCTCGCCAGGCAGGCCGCCTCCGACATCGAACTGGTCGCCGTGAACGACCTGATGAACACGGCCACCCTGGCCCATCTGCTCAAGTACGACTCGGTGCACGGCGCCTATCCGGGGTCGGTCGAGGTCGCGGGCGACGGACTGGTTGTCGACGGCAGCCTGATCCGCGTCTTCGCCGAGCGCGATCCGGGCAGCCTCCCGTGGGCGGAGCTCGGGGTGGACGTGGTCGTCGAGTCGACCGGTTTCTTCCGTGATCGCGAGGGCGCGGGCCGGCACCTCGCCGCCGGCGCCGGCAAGGTGATCGTGAGCGCGCCCGGGAAGGACGTCGACGTCACTCTGGTGCTCGGCGTGAACCATGACAGCTACGACCCCGACCGCCACGACATCATCTCCAACGCCAGCTGCACCACCAACTGCCTGGCTCCGGTGGTCAAGGTGCTGAGCGACCGCTTCGGTTTCCGCCGCGGCCTGGTCACCACCATCCACTCCTACACCAACGGCCAGTCGCTCCTGGACCAGCCGCACAAGGACCTGCGCCGGGCCCGCGCCGGGGCCGTGTCGATGATCCCCACCACCACCGGAGCCGCCCGGGCCACCGGCCTGGTCATCCCGGAGGTGCGCGGCCGCATCGACGGCATGGCCGTGCGGGTGCCCACCCCGGACGTGTCCCTGGTCGACATCGTCGCCGAGGTCGAGCGCGCCACCGACACCGCCGAGGTCAACCAGACCATGCGGGAGGCCTCCGCCGGTTCCATGCGCGGCATCCTCGAGGTGTCCGACGAGCCGCTGGTCTCGGTCGACTACATCGGCAACCCCGCGAGCTCGGTGGTTGACGCGCTGAGCACCAACGTCATCGACGACCGGCTGGTGAAGGTGCTCTCCTGGTACGACAACGAGGCGGGCTACTCGAGCCGCGTCGTCGACCTGGTGCGCTTCGTCGGCCAGCGCATGATGTCCCCGGCCGCCGTCTAGTTCCGGGCCGGACGCACCAGGATACTCCGGTCCCGGCGAGCGAGTGGGCACCCCCCTGCGGCTCCTGGCGGAAGGGTATTGCATGCCCTTCGGAGCGAGCCGCAACCTGCGAGCCCGGCGGCGATGCACAAGAAGACCCTGAACGACCTCGTCGCCCGCGAGAACGACCGCATCGTCGTGCGCGTGGACTTCAACGTCCCCCTGCGGGACGGGCGGGTCGCCGACGACACCCGCATCGAGCGCACCCTGCCGACCCTCCGCCGGCTCACCGGCGCCGGAGCGCGCCTGGTCCTCCTCTCCCACTTGGGCCGCCCCGGGGGTCGCCCGCGACCGGAAGCCTCGCTCGAGCCGGTCGCGGCGCGTCTGGGCGAATTCCTCGGCGAGGACGTGCGCTTCAGCTCCGAGGCGACCGGACCGGAAGCGCTGGCCCGCGCCCGCGCGCTCGCCAACGGCGAGATCCTGGTGGCCGAGAACACCCGCTTCCTCGAGGGCGAGACGCGCAACGACCCCGAGCTGGCCGCCGCCTTCGCCACCCTCGGCAACCACTTCGTCAACGACGCCTTCGGGACGGCGCACCGGGCGCACGCCTCCACTGCCGGTCTTGCTCTGGCGATGCGGGCCAGGGGTGGGGAAGCGGTGGCGGGGCTGCTCCTCGAGCGCGAGATCCGCTTTCTGGGCGATGCCCTGGAGGATCCCGGACGGCCCTTCGTGGCGGTCCTTGGCGGCGCGAAGGTGTCCGACAAGATCGCCGTCATCGAGAAGATGCTCGCGCGGGCCGACCGGGTGCTGATCGGAGGGGCGATGGCGAACACCTTCTTCCGGGCGCTGGGGCTCGAAACCGGCCGGTCCCTGGTCGACGAGGAGGGCGTCGATCTCGCGGCCCGGCTGATGGACGGCGCCGGCGACCGCGTGCTACTGCCCGTGGACTGCGTGGTCGCGCCCCGCATCGCCCCGGACGCGGCGACCCGCGAGGCGCCACGGGCGTCGGTCGGAGCCGAGGAGCGCATCGGCGACATAGGGAGCGCAAGCCGGCGCATCTTCGCGGGCGAGCTGGAGCAGGCGGGCACCATCGTCTGGAACGGGCCCGTGGGTGTCTTCGAGATGCCGCCGTTCGCCGGCGGAACCGCCGCTATCGCGCGATCCGTCGCCGCGGCGACCGCCTTCGGGGCGGTGACCATCGCCGGAGGAGGAGACTCTGCGGCCGCCGTGCGCGCCGCCGGGTTCGCCGATGGATTCGCCCACGTGTCGACCGGCGGCGGCGCATCGCTGGCGTTCCTGGCCGGGAAGACGCTTCCCGGAGTGGAGACGCTCTCGGACGCGTAACCGCGCATCCGCACCAACAAGCTGGAGGCCGCATGAGGAAACTGGAGGCCGCATGAGGAAACCGGTCATCGCCGGAAACTGGAAGATGTACCACGCGCCCGAGGACGCCCGCCGATTCTTCGAGGCCTTCCGCCCCTCCTGGTCCGGGACGCAGCCCGACATCCTGATATTCCCCGCCGCCATCTCTTTCGCGGCCGCGCAGTCCGCCCTGCCCGAGCGGCCCGTCGTGCAGCTGGGCGTCCAGAACATCCACCCCGAGCCGCGCGGCGCCTTCACGGGCGAGATCTCGGCCCCCATGGCGCGCGCCGCCGGCGCCAGCCACGCCCTGGCCGGACACTCCGAGCGGCGCCACCTGTTCGGCGAGAGCGACCACGACGCGGCTGTCAGGGCGCGCGCCGCCGCCGACGCAGGCCTCGTTCCCGTCCTCTGCGTGGGCGAGACCCTCGATGAGCGCCGGGCCGGCCGGGCCGGGGAGGTCATCGTGCGCCAGCTCGACGCCGCGCTCGCGGTGCTCACCCCCGGGGACGACGTGATGGTCGCCTACGAGCCCGTCTGGGCGATCGGGACGGGCGAGACCGCGACCCCTTCGGACGCCTCCAGCGCGCACGGCATCCTGAGGCGCCGTCTCGCCGAGGCCTGGGGTCGGGCGCGCGCCGCCTCGGTGCGCATCCTCTACGGGGGCAGCGTGAATCCCGGCAACGCCGCGCAGCTGCTGGCCCCCGCCGACATCGACGGCGTGCTGGTGGGCGGAGCCAGTCTCGACCCCGACTCCTTCGCCCGCATCGCCGAAGCAATCGAGCCGATCGAGCCTTGAGCAGGGCCGAAACCGCTTGACAGTGGGGCGGGCCGGGACGATGGTTTACGCCGATTCCTCGAACTGGGCGAAAGAGCCGGATATAGACGCATGTATGGCTTTCTGCTGTTGTTACTCGTACTCGATGGCCTGATCCTCGGAGTGGTCATCCTCCTCCAGGCAGGGAAGGGAGGAGGACTGGCCGCCATGGGTGGAGGGTCCAGCCCGACAGAGGGGATTCTTGCCGGGCGCCAGGCCACTTCGGTGCTTACGCGCACCACGTGGACCACCGGCACCATCTTCATGACGCTCGCGCTGGTGTTGTCCATCATGTCTTCGCGGGCCGCGGCGCCGACCTCCATCCTGCGCGAGAGCCAGCAGCAGGTCGCGCCCACCCCCGTCCTTCCCGGACTCGAAGAGGCCGCACCCGCGGACGAGGCCGTCCCGGTCGAGGTCCCCGCGGCGGGCGAGACCACGCCTCCACCCGACCCGCAGTCGGACGGGACGCCGCCCCCGCCCAACGGACTCTGACGCGGGGCCGCTCGACGCTGACCGTGGCCGGGCGCACCGATCCTGTCGACCTCTACCGGGCGCTCGCCCTCCATCGGGCCACCGCCGCGCGACTGGAAGGCCTCCGCGATCACGGCCAGGTCCCGGCGGATACCCGCTGCGGACGAGGATTCGAAGCCGTCTCCACGGGCGCCGCGCGCGCGCTGCGCATCGCGGACGACGGTTCCGGGGACGTGATCGCGCCCACCCCCTACAACGCGGGCGCCCTCTTCGCCTTCGGCGGGACCCCGCTCGAGCTCTTTCGCCAGCATCTCGCGCGCGATCCGGCGCCGACCCGCGGCCGCGAGTCCGGCATCCGCTACACCGACTTCGACCGAGGCCTCCTGGGTCCCGTCGCGCTTCCCGGGACCATGGTTGAGGTGATGGCGGGCGTCACCCTCGCGTTCCGCCTGCGCGGCGAGGACCGCGTTGGACTCGTCTTTTCGGGCGAAGACGAGACCTCCACCAGCGCCTGGCACGAGGGCATCAACTTCGCCGCCGCGCGGCGCTGTCCCCTGATCGTGATCGTGCAGGCCGGCACCGAAGCCTCGACCGCGGCGCACACGCGCGCGCGGCACTTCGTGCAGAAGGCGGCCGGGTACGGCGTCGCGAGCGCTTCGGTGGACGGCGCCGACGTGTTGGCGGTCCACGATGCGGTGCGCGAAGCGGCCGAGCGGGCGCGGTCGGGAGAGGGCGCTACCCTGGTCGAGGCCCGGGGCTGCCCGGTCTCGCGACGCGCTCCCCGCACGGCGGCGGAAGGCCCGGAGCGGCACGGGGACGAGAATCCGTCCGACCCCGTGGCTCGGTTCCGGGCCCGGCTCATCGATGAGCCGGTCGTCCGCCCCTCCGACCTCGACGCAGTCGACCGCCGGGCCCGGGCCGAAGTGCGGGCAGCGTGCGAGCAGGCCCTGGGGGAGTCGCCTCCCGCCGGAGAACACGCGCTCGGCGGCGTCTACGGCGGCGATCCGGGCGCACCGCCATGGTATCGCCTCGATCCCCCGGAGCGCGGCCTCGTGCTGGCAACCGCAACCTGACCGGGACCGGGCAATGACCAGCGACTCCAGGCCGGAGCACCTCGCCAGGACCCTGCGCGGCGAGCCGGTGACGATGCTCGAAGCCATCAGCGAAGCGCTCTTCGAGGAGATGGAGCGTGATTCCTCCGTCTTCCTCATGGGCGAGGACATCGCCGTCTACGGGGGCGCCTTCAAGGTCACGCGCGGCTTCCTCGACCATTTCGGCGCCGAACGGGTCATCGACACGCCGATCTCGGAGGCCGGCTTCACCGGGGCCGCGGCGGGCGCCGCCCACATGGGACTCCGCCCGGTGGTGGAGATGCAGTTCATGGACTTCATCTCCCCCGCCTACGACGTCATCACCAACTACCTGGCCACCTCCCGCTACCGGGGGAGCGGCAGCGTGCCGGTGGTGGTGCGGGGCCCGGTCGGCGGCGGCAACCGGGGCGGCCCCTTCCACTCGCAGAACGTGGAGATGGCCTTCTTCCACACCCCCGGGCTCAAGATCGTCTATCCCGCCACCGCCTACGACGCCAAGGGCCTCATGAAGTCGGCCATCCGCGACGACGACCCGGTCATCTTCGAGGAGCACAAGAGCCTCTACCGGGCCCCGCATCTGCGGGAAGTGCTGCCGGCGGAGGACTACACGGTTCCGCTGGGCAAGGCGCGCTGCGCGCGCGAGGGAGCGAACGCGACCATCGTCACCTATGGCGCCATGGTGCACACCAGCCTGGAAGCGGCCGCGGCGCTGGAGTCCGACGACGGCGTGGCTGTCGAGGTCCTGGACCTGCGGACGCTGCTTCCCATGGACGACGAGGCCATCGCCGAAAGCGTGAAGAAGACCGGGCGACTGCTGATCGTCCACGAGGACACCCGCACCGGAGGCATCGCGGGCGAGATCGCCATGCGCGTGAACGAGCAGGCGTTCGAGTGGCTCGATGCGCCGATTCTGCGCGTCACCGCGATCGATTCTCCCGTGCCCTACGCGGGCGGGCTCGAGGACTATTTTCTGCCCCGGGTGTCGGATGTCGTCGCCGCGTGCCGCTATCTTGTAGAGTACTGATGATGTCGAGGGTCCTGATGATGCCGGGCGCCGAAGCCCGACCGCGCCGCAAGCAACGGAGTGACTGTCGTGTCCCGCATTGAAGTGCCGATGCCCCAGATGGGCGAGTCGATCGCCGAGGGGACGGTCTCGCGCTGGTTGAAGGCGGTTGGAGACCGCGTCGAGGTGGACGAGCCCATTCTCGAGATCTCGACCGACAAGGTCGACGCGGAGATTCCCTCCCCCACCGGCGGGGTGCTGGTGGAGATCTCGGTCCCGGAGGGGGAGACGGTGGAGGTCGGGACCATCGTCGGCGTGATCGACGCTGCGGGAGGTGCGGCAGCCGACGGCGCCGCCGGCCAGGCTGCGTCCACCGAAGTGGCCGGCGAGCCCGCCGAAAGCCCGGCCAGCGCGCAAGCGGCTGACGCCGCCACAACCGCGGGCCTCGCCGGAACGCCGGACAGGAAGCCCGCCCCCGCGACCGAGCCATCCCCCGCGACCGCCGACCGCCCCGCCACCCCCGAGACCGGCGAGGAACGCCTCCGCCGCCGCTCGACCCCGGTGGTGCGCCGCATCGCCGCCGAGCACGGCGTGGACATCGCCCGGGTCGCCGGCACCGGCCACGCCGGACGCGTGACCAAGCAGGACATCCTGAACTTCATCGAGACCCGCAAGGAGGATGCGGCTGCGGCCGCCGCCGCCCCCACCCCCACCCCCGCCCCCGCTCCCGCGCTCGGCGCCGACGACCTGTGGTCGGCCTTCTACGGTGAGGTGCGCAACCCCGAGTTCCGCCCCCGCTCCGCCGACCGCGTCGAACCCATGAACAAGATCCGCCGGCTCACCGCCGACCACATGGTGGTGGCGAAGCGGATCGCCCCCCACGTCCATTCCTTCATCGAGGTCGACTTCACCCGCATCGACGAGCTGCGGCGTCAGAACCGCGAGGCGTGGAAGGCGCGCGGCGCGCGGGTCAGCTACACCGCTTTCATCGCGTGGGCCTGCGCCCGGCTGCTCGGCGACTACCCGATGGTCAACTCCGTCGTGTCCGGCACGAGCGTCATCTACCGCGGCAACGTGAACCTGGGCATCGCGGTCGACCTCAACCCCGGCCTGATCGTGCCCGTCATCCACGACGCCGACGAGTTCAGCCTGGTGGGCATCGCCCGGCGCATCGCCGACCTGGCCGCGCGCGCCCGGGCCCGGAAGCTCGACCCGCGGGACATCCAGGGGGCGACCTTCTCGCTCACCAATCCGGGGGTGCTGGGCACCGCGGTGGGCATGCCGATCATCCCCAAGGGGACCTCCGCAATCCTCGGGACGGGCGCCATCGAGAAGAAGGTGGTGGTGGTGACCGACCCGGCCAGCGGCCAGGACGCGATGGCGATCCGCAAGCGCGCCTTCTTCTCGCTCGGGTACGACCACCGCATCGTCGACGGGGCCGACGCGGCCCGCTTCATCGCGGACTTGCGGACCACCCTGGCAGAGTTCCCCGAGGACGCCTAGCCGGCCCGCGCCCTCCGTGTCTCGGTCCGCCGCGTCTCCGGCCCGCCGGCATCCCGGCGCGGCGCCTCCGTCCGCCCGCCGTTCCGTCGCCCTCCCGCTGGAACGAGAACCCTCGACCCTTGAGGTCACCCGCCCGGGCCGCGTCGAGTACGCGCGCGCCCTCGACCTGCAGGCCGACCTGGTGCGCCGCCGGGCCGCCGACGAGATCCCCGACCAGCTCCTCCTTCTCGAGCACCCGCACGTGCTCACGCTGGGGTCGAGCGCCCGCCGCGATCACGTCCTGGCCAGCGACGCCCAGCTGCGCGAGCGGGGCATCGACCTCTTCGAGGCGGGCAGGGGAGGGGACGTGACCTACCACGGGCCCGGGCAGCTGGTCGGCTACCCGATCCTCCGGCTCGGCCGCGCGCGCCGGGATCTGCACCGCTACCTGCGCGACCTGGAGGAGGTGCTCATCCGGGTGCTGGCCGCGTTCGGGGTGCCGGCCGAGCGGTCGGACGGCCTCACCGGCGTCTGGACCGGAGGGCGCAAGATCGCGGCCATCGGCATCCGGGTCTCTTCGGGCTGGGTCACCTCGCACGGGTTCGCCCTCAACGTCGAGCCGGACCTCGGCTACTTCGCGACCATCGTCCCCTGCGGCATCCACGACCGCGAGGTCACCTCCCTCGCCGAGTGCACGGGCAGCTCCGTGTCGATGGCGGCGGTCGAGGACGCCGTCGTCTCGGCCTTCGCAGAGGTGTTCTCCCTCGAGGCCGTGCCCGCAGCAGACTCGACCGCCTCTCGATAGCGCCATGGACTGGACCATTCCCGAATACTCGCGCGGCCGAATCAACCGCGCCGGCAAGGCGCTGGCCACCGCGGACCGGGACCGGAAGTCTCCCGAGTTCCGCGAAGACATGCGCGTGCTCAACAACTGGAGAGCCGCCCACGGCTTCCCGCTGAGCGAGCTGCACGACCGGCTGCGGCCCATGGCGACGCGCGTGGTCAGCGACGCTGTGGTTTCCCAGAGGCTCAAGACCACGCCGTCGACGCTCTCGAAGCTGCGCCGCTTCCCCCGCATGCAGCTCGCCAGGATGCAGGACCTTGGCGGATGCCGTGCCGCGCTCCACACCATCGAGCAGGTGCGCGAACTGCAGGAGGCCTACGTGGGTTCGGTCTCGGGGCACAAGCTCCTCCGGGAAATGGACTACATCGGCCGCCCCAAGCCCTCCGGATACCGCGGGGTGCACCTCATCTACCGCTACCAGAGCGATGACGCCTACAACGGGCTGATCATCGAGGTCCAGATGCGCTCGCGGCTGCAGCACGCCTGGGCGACCGCGGTGGAAACGGCGGGGGCCTTCCTTCAGCACGCCCTCAAGTTCAACGAGGGCGGGAAGGACTGGCTGCGGTTCTTCTCTCTCGCCAGTTCGGCGCTCGCGCTGAGAGAGGGATCTCCGACGGTGCCCGATACACCCTCCTCCCAATCGGCTCTTCATCGGGAGGTGCGGGAGTACGCCTCGCGCCTCAACGTGGTCGCGCGCATGCGCGAATACGGGCAGCTCATCCGCAACATGTCGACCTTCAAGCGCATCGGCGCCTACTACTTCCTGCTGGAGCGCAGGCCCGTCGAAAGGGCGACCCTCATCATCCCCTACGACAAGGACGAACTGGAGGACGCCACCGCGGACTACCTCGTGTTCGAGGAGGAGGGCCGCGACGCGGTGCTCGTCTCCACGGACTCGCTCGAGGACGTGCGGCGCGCGTACCCGAACTACTGGCTCGACGCGCGCCTCTTTCTGAGGGAGATGGAAGGCATCCTGTAGCGGCCCCGGGCGCCGCCCTGAGATTCATCCGATATTCGTCCCATCTACCCCTTGACACGGCTGAAACGAGGCCCTATGATGTTCGTCCGCTTCGAGCGTAGCTGACTCACAGTCGATGGCGATGGTCATCCTTGGCGAGTTGCTCGGAGAGGAAGTTCGCTGGGCGGGACGCCGCAACAGCGGGCGCGAGCCGGGACTTGAGCCCCGGTGAGCCGGTGGAGGGGTCGCTGTCCTCCGCCAGTAGCCCCGAGAGCGAAGGGGCACCTGAGCCGCCAGTTGCGCGGCGAGGGGAAAAGGGACCAGAGCCGGTCGGCCGCACGCGGCCGGGTTCAAGCAACGGAGCTGGTGCCGGCAGCGAGAAGAGGGCCCCCGAGTTCGGTGTGCCGAACCGGGGGCCGCTTCGTTTAACCCTTCCCACCGCCTTCCTGGCGCCCTGGGAACTCCCAGCGAGCGGACGCCCTCAGTCCGCGGGCGGCGCGCTCTCGAAGTAATCGCAGTAGCGCTCCTTTTTCTCGCGCTGCTCCTCCAGCCACTCCTCGAATCCCGAAGTCACGGCGCCGCCGGAGTCCAGTTGCTCGGTTGCCGCGCGCACCGCAAGGCCGTCCACGTACTCGTTTCTGGGGTTCCCGGAGTGTCCGCGGACCCATTCCCAGGTGACCTCGTGCGTCTCCGCCAGGCCGAGCGCCCTCTTCCAGAGCTCGACGTTCTCGACCGTGCCCTTCTTGCGCTTCCAGCCGCGCGCGCGCCATCCCCGGACCCACTCGTTCATGCCGCGCACCAGGTACTGGCTGTCCGAGACGAAGCGGACCCGGCTGGGCCGCCGGATCGCGCCGAGACCCGCGATGGCGCTCATCAACGCCATGCGGTTGTTGGTGGTGTCGGGCTCGGAGAGCCAGAAGTCCTTGCGAATCCAGGCGTCGCCGCGCCAGAACTCGAGCAGTCCGGCGGCGCCCCCGGGCCGATGCCGGCCCTTGAACTGGTTCCCGAGGCAGGATTCGTCGGCGTGAATGTAGATCATGCGCCAATCTAACGGAACGCCTGTTGGATGTGCCGTTCGTGGGCCTCCTGGACGTGTGATCCGTGCGTCCCCCGGACGTGCGGTCCCAAGCCCTCCCGGATGTGCGGTCCGCTGTACCCTTGGATGCCCGCACCGTCCTTCCTAGATTCCTGCCGACGCTCCTCCGCCCCGCGAACCGCCGTCATCCCTCCATCGCTCCGTCGCCCTTGATCCAGACCCGCCGACGCGCTGAAGCCTGCTTGCTCCTTGAAGATGGGCGACGCTTCGACGGGTTCTTCCTGGGCAAGCGCGGAGAGACCCTCGGGGAAGTGGTCTTCAACACGGCGATGACCGGCTACCAGGAAATCCTCACCGACCCGTCGTACACGGGGCAGCTGGTGACGATGACCTACCCGCTCATCGGTAACTACGGCGTGAACGATGCCGACCAGGAATCGGCGCGCCCCGCCGCGGCCGGGTTCGTGGTGCGCGAAGTGGCGCGCGCGCACAGCTCCTGGCGGGCGACCTCCGGGCTGGAGGACTACCTGACCCGCCACGGCGTAGTCGGCATCCAGTCGGTGGACACGCGCGCGGTTACCCGCCACATCCGCGCGGCGGGGGCCATGCGCGCGGCCATCGCCGATGCGCGCACCGACGAGAAGGCGCTGCTCGAGCGCATCCGCGCCCATCCGCGCATGGAAGGGCTCGACCTCGCCTGCGGGGTATCGACCCGGGAGCGCTACGTGGTCGAGCCGGAGGGCCGGACCCGCTTCCGGGTCTTTGCCTACGACCTGGGGGTGAAGGCCAACTCGCCGCGGCTCCTGGCCGAGCGTGGGTGCCAGGTGACCGTTCTCCCCGCCGACACGCCCGCGGAAGACATCGCGCGCGAACGGCCGGACGGGCTTTTCGTGTCGAACGGCCCGGGCGACCCCGCCGCGGTGGAGATGGCCATCGGGACCATTCGCCGCTGCGCACGCGAAGGCGTGCCGGTGTTCGGCATCTGCCTCGGCCACCAGCTGATCGCGCGCGCCTTCGGAGCGGAGACCTTCAAGCTTCCCTTCGGCCATCACGGCGCCAACCACCCGGTGCGCAACCTGGAGCTGGGCACGGTGGAGATCACCTCGCAGAACCACGGCTTCGCGGTCAGGGGGGGAGACGGCGACAAGATCCCGGGAGCACCCGAACTCCGCCTCACCCACGTCAACCTCTATGACGGAACCGTGGAAGGGATGGCCCACCGCTCCCTCCCGGTCTTCTGCGTGCAGTACCATCCCGAGGCGGCGCCCGGCCCGCACGACAGCCGCTATCTGTTCGACGACTTCGTTTCGCTCATGGAGGCGTCCGCCTAGGAGCAGGGGAAACCGAATTCGCCACCCCTTGCGCGAGCCTCGTACAGGCTCATATTGCACGGCGCGACGCAGTGGTGGCGGGAGGAAGTGGTATGCAGCATAGGGGGAGCCGCCATGCTTGACGCTCCTCTGGATTGCCCGTACCCTAAGCCCCGTGCCCGGCGAGTCCGTTTACCGCATCTGGTGCGACAAAAACATAAATCTAAGCGACAGTTTCGCAGTGGGGGCTGCGGATCTCCCCGGGCGAAACATGTCTTCTCATCAGCTTCTGATTTCCCACAGGTTTCGCATGACCAAAGCGGATCTCGTCCAGCAGGTGGCGGACGCCATCGGACCCGGCATCACCAGGAAGGACTGCGCTCTGGTCGTGGATGGCTTCCTGAACGCCATCAAGCAAGCCGTGGCCAGCGGTGAGAACATCGAAATCAGGGGTTTCGGCACCTTCAAGGTGCGCAGGCGCAAGGCGCGCATGGCGCGCAATCCCCGAACCGGCGATCCGGTAGCTGTGCCCGCCCGCGCGGTCCCGGTCTTCAAGCCGTCCAGGCTGCTCCGCTCCCGCGTCGTTCGCCTGGACGACACAGCGGGCAACTGAGTCCGGGAACGGGCCCGTGCGGGTCCAGGTTCGCTTCTTCGCCGCATATCGCGAACTGACCGGCGTCTCGCGGACCGAGGTAGATCTGCCCGAGGGCGCGAGGGTCGCCGACCTCATCGACGCACTGCGCGAACGGGGACCTTCCTTCAGCGCGCTGCCCGCGCAGCCCGCGGTAGCGGTCAACCTCGAATACACCCCGGCCGACACCGGGCTCCGCGACGGGGACGAGGTGGCCTTCATCCCGCCGGTGGCCGGAGGATAGGCGCGCAAATGCCCTACGCGGAGGTCACCACTGCCCCGCTCGATCCCGCGCGCATGCTGGCGCGTGTAGGCTCGCCCGAAGACGGCGCCGTGCTCCTGTTTCTGGGCACGGTGCGCAATCACGCCGACGGACGTTCGGTGTCGGGGATGCAATACGAGGGCTACGAGGAGATGGCGCTCGACGTGCTGCGCCGCATCGCCGAGGAGGCGAGCGAGCGCTTCTCCACCCCCAACCTGGGGGTCACGCACCGCCTGGGCGCGCTCGAAATCGGCGAGGTCAGCGTGGTGGTGGCGGTGTCGAGCCCGCACCGGGCGGAAGCCTACGGCGCCTCGCGCTACGTCATGGAGGAGATCAAGCGGCGGCTTCCGGTGTGGAAAAAGGAGTTTTACGTTGAGGGAGCCCCCGAGTGGGTGAGGGGTACGGTTCCCCCTGCCGACGGAAGTCCGGCCGCCGATTCCGGCGCCGGCGACCCGTGAGCATCCGCCGCGCACCCAGGAGCGCCCGATGATTGCTGAGACCACGCAGGCCTCTTCGAAGGTGCGGAGCCTTCCCGCTGCCGCCGCCTCGCGCTCCATGGTCGATTCCTTCGGGCGGCGCATCGAGTACCTGCGCATCTCGGTCACCGACAAGTGCAACCTGCGCTGCGTCTACTGCATGCCCCCCGAAGGGCTGCCGTGGCTCAAGCGCGACGAGATCCTGGACTACGAGGAAATCGCGCGCGTGGTGCGGGTGATGGCGAAGATGGGGCTCAGGCGGCTGCGCATCACCGGGGGCGAGCCGCTGGTGCGGCGCGATCTGTCGTCGCTGATCCGGATGCTCTCCGCCATCGACGGCATCGAGAACATCGCCCTCTCCACCAACGCGGTGCTGCTGGAGAAGCAGGCCGAGGAGCTGAAGGCGGCGGGCGTCGACCGGGTCAACATCTCGCTCGACTCGCTGCGCGCGGACCGCGCCGACACCATCGCCCGGCGTCCGGGCACCCTCGACAAGGTGCTGCGCGGGCTGGCGGCGGCGGAGGCGGTCGGCTTCGACCCGATCAAGCTCAACGTCGTGCTGATGCGCGACTCCAACGACGACGAGATCGCGGAGTTCGCGGCCATCACCCGTGAGCGTCCCTGGCACATCCGCTTCATCGAGATCATGCCGACCGGCTCCAACACCGATCTGTCGGCGGACAGCTTCATCTCGTGCAACGAGGCGCTCGAGCGGGTGCGGCAGCTGGGCGACCTGAAGCCCGTGGACGGCCCCCTGGGCAACGGCCCGGCGACCTACTACCGATTCGACGGCGCGCCCGGCACCATCGGCGTCATCACGCCCATGAGCCACAACTTTTGCGACCGCTGCAACCGCATGCGGCTCACCGCGGACGGACAGCTGCGGCCGTGCCTCTTCGGCTCGATCCAGACCGACCTGCGGAGCGCGCTCCGGCGCGGGGACGACATCCGGCCGCTCGTCGAGGAGACCCTGCGCATCAAGCCCGAGCGCCACTGGCTGGTGCAGGGCAGCACCGAGGGCTCGGGTGGCCTGATCGCGCTGAGCCAGACCGGCGGGTAGTGACCGGCCGCAGCCCCGTCTCCGCCGAATTCCTACTCACACCCTGTCCTTTGGGAGGATCGCGAGAAACTCCATGAGCGCACGAAAGATCACCGTGGTTGGCGCCGGCCATGTGGGCGAGAACTGCGCCCAGAGGCTGGCCGAGAAAGAGCTGGCGGAGGAAGTCGTCCTCATCGACATCATCAACGGCATCCCCCAGGGGAAGGCGCTGGACCAGTGGGAGAGCGCGCCCATCGAAGGGTTCGATACCCGGGTGGTGGGGGCGAACGACTACGAGTCTGCGGCCGGGTCCGACATCTTCATCGTCACGGCCGGTATCGCGCGCAAGCCGGGGATGTCGCGCGACGATCTGCTGAACACCAACGCCCGCATCGTGGCGTCGGTGTCGTCGGAGATCGCCCGGGTGGCGCCCGACGCGATCATCATGATGGTCTCGAATCCGCTGGACGTGATGGCCTACGTGGCGCTCGATACGACGGGCTTCCCGCGCGAGCGCGTGATCGGCATGGCCGGGGTGCTCGACACGGCCCGCTACCGCTCCTTCGTGGCGCTGGAGCTGGACGTGAGCGTCGCCGACATCCAGGCGCTGGTGCTGGGCGGGCACGGCGACACCATGGTGCCGCTGGTGAACTACACCTCGGTGAGCGGCATCCCGCTGACGGAGCTGCTGCCGCGCGAGCGCATCGACGCGCTCCTCGACCGCACCCGCAACGGGGGCGCCGAGATCGTCGGGTACCTGAAGACCGGCAGCGCCTACTACGCGCCGTCGGCGGCTGCGGTGCAGATGGCCGAGGCGATCGTGAAGAACAAGCGCCGCATCCTGCCGTGCGCGGCGTATCTGGAGGGCGAGTACGGCCACGAGGGAATCTTTCTCGGGGTGCCGTGCAAGCTGGGAAGGGGTGGGCTCGTGGAGGTGGTCGAGCTGCGCCTTTCCGACGAGGAGCAGGCGATGCTCGACGGGAGCGCCGAGCACGTACGCTCGACGATGGCGGCGCTGAGCGGGTAGGGCGGGCCGCGGCCGTTACCAACCCCGTCCGGACCCTCTGGTTTTGGGGGCGTCCGGATGTGATTCTGGGCCAGCAGCGCTGAGCGGGTAGCGCGGGCCTGGGTCTACGGGCGCGAGAATACCGCCATGTCGAGGTCGGCGGGGTTGATCTCGACGTCGCTCATGCGCAGCACCTTCCACACCCGGCCCTGCCTCACGTGGACGCGGGCGCCGACGTAGGGGTAGCCCTCGTCCGTGCGCAGGTCCCGCCACCGGTTGTGGTCGACGCCACCGGTTCCGCCGGTCTGGTAGGTCACCTCGGCCGGCCAGGTGCGCCCGTCCTCGAAGTAGTAGTGCCAGACGTCGCTGCCGACCCCCTCGCCGAAGGTGACCATGACGTCGTGGCGGCCCTCGGCGTCGCGCCCCTGGTAGGAGAGGTTCACGCCCGGGTCGCGCAGCTTGAAGGGCAGGGCGAGCCAGTAGTTGACGTCGCCGGACACGTAGCGCACCTCGTCGCGGTCCCGGTCGCCGTATTCGAGCGGCTCACCGTTGCGGACGGCCCAGTCGGCGACCCCGTCCCAGCCCTGTTGGATGTAGTCGTTGCCCTCCCAGCGGTCGATGCGCGCCAACTCGCCCATTTCGGTGCGGGCGATGGTGACGTAGCGCGGGCGGGCGCGGCGCATGCGGCCGGTCTCGGGGTCGTAGAGCTCGGTGGTGAAGATGTAGCGAGCGCTGTGAAACCCCGCGTAGGTCTCCATGCCGCCGACCGATTCGATCCAGGCGTCCACGAGGGCCATGGCCTCCGGATCGGCGGATTCGGGGCCCGAGCCGGCCTGGGCGGAGAGTTCGGCGCCGCCGGCGAGGGCGAGCGCCACCAGCAGCATCAGCAGGCTTGACGTCACACGCATCTTCACATCCCCCTGGATTCAGGCATCGAAACGTGGCTGCGCGAGCGCAAGGCCATGCTCGGCGAACACCCGCGGCTCCGCAAAGATATCGGTTCCCGCCACCATAGCGCACCTGTGGCGGGCGATCCAATGGGGCGTCTGTCGGCTGTTGCCCAATCCTGCATCCAGGCGCCCGAGGCAGCGGTGTGTTGGATCCCCGGATGGAAACCCCATGGCGTGCTCGCATCCGGGCGCCCCGGGGCAGGTGGCTGCCCTGGAGCCCTGCGGCCGCGCCCGCGGTTGGATTCCGGTAAGCGCGCAGCGACCGCCGCGCCCGCGGTTGGATTCCGAGGGCCGTCTTCCTATGTTGGCGTCGCCATCGTCCGCCGGGGGCCGCGCGCCGGCGCCGGGCGGGCATCCTACTCGACCCGATCCCTCCCCGATTCCGCATGCCCATCCGAAGCGACCACTGGATTCAGAAGATGTCGGAGGAGCACGGGATGATCGAGCCGTTCGAGGCCGGACAGGTGCGCGATGGATGCATCTCGTACGGCCTGTCGTCCTACGGCTACGACATCCGCGTCGCCCCCGACTTCAAGGTGTTCACCAACGTCCACAACGTGATCGTCGATCCCAAGGACTTCGACGACCGCTCGTTCGTGGACATCCCCGAGGACTCGTGCATCATCCCGCCCAATTCCTTCGCGCTGGGGCGCACCGTCGAGTACTTCCGCATTCCGCGGGATACGCTGGTGGTGTGCGTGGGCAAGTCGACGTACGCGCGCTGCGGGATCATCGTCAACGTGACGCCGCTTGAACCCACCTGGTGCGGCCATCTCACGCTCGAGATCTCGAACACGACGCCGCTGCCCGCGAAGATCTACGCGAACGAGGGCATCGCGCAGCTGCTCTTCCTGCAGGGCGACCAGGAGCCGCGCGTGGCGTACGCGGACCGGAAGGGGAAGTACCAGGACCAGAAAGGGGTCACGCTGCCGAAGCTGTAGGGAGCGACCCGGGGTCCGGGCCCGCATCCGCTGCGACTACGGGTTCACCTCCAGCAGCTCGACCTCGAAGATCAGTACCGAGCCCGCGGGGATGAGGGGGCTCGGGGACTGGACGCCGTAGGCGAGTTGCGGGGGGATGACAAGCTGGCGCAGGCCCTCGACCCTCATGCCGACAAGGCCTTCCTGCCATCCGGCGATGACCCCGCCCGATCCGGCCACGAGGGTGAACGGCTCGCGTCCCGCGTTGTGGGATGAGTCGAAGAGGGTGCCGTCGTTGATCCAGCCGCTGTAGTGCACCACCATGACGTCACCGGCCACGGTGGGATCGCCGGTGCCGTCCTCGAGATCCCTGAGGTAGAGGCCGGAGGACTGGAGCTGCATGGCGGAGAGGTCGACGCCCAGCGACGAGGCGTAGCTGATCTGGGCGGGGTCCTGGAGGACGACTTCGGCATCGGCGGGGCCGTTCTCGTCGCCGCCGCAGGCTGCCAGGGCGAGGGGGAGGACGATGAGGGTGCGGAGGGGGCGGGCGGCGGAGGAGATGAGCATGGCTTCCGGGTGTTCGGTCGAGTGGTGTTCGGCGTGCGCTTCAAGACTAGCCGCACCGGTTGAGGATGCACAGGGCAGGAGGCTGGCCTGTCCGGTGTTGCCAATTCTTGCCAAACTCGATTATCCTCCGGGTATGAGCACCATGAACATCTCTCTGCCCGCCCAACTCAAGACATTCGTCGACGAGCAGGTGGCGGGTCGCGGTTACGGCAGCTGCAGCGCGTACATCCGGGAACTGATTCGCGACGATCGAGATCGGGCGCACCTTCGCAGCCTCCTGATTGAAGGCGCGGAGTCCCCGCCCTCGGTCCTGGCCGACGACACGTACTTCGAGACACTGCGCACCGGGATTCGCCGCCGCTCGAAGGAATGACCCCGAGGTCCGTGGTCCTGCGGGCGTCAGCCCGGCAGGATGTGGACGAGGTGGTCGCCGGGTATTTGGAAGACGCCGGAGCGGAGGTGGCACTCGGCTTCATCGATGCGCTTCAAGAAGCCTTCTGGCACATTGCCGGGAACCCGGATTCAGGGTCTCCCCGCTATGGCCAGGAGCTGAACTTGCCGGGCTTGCGCTCCTGGCCGGTCAGGGCGTACCCGCATGTCGTCTTCTACCTGACGGAGGGCGACCTCATCGATGTGTGGCGCGTTCTGCACGGGCGGCGAGACATCCCGGTGGGGTTGCGGGAAGACTGACTTGGCGGAGGACCACCCTGACGTTACGTGAGGGTTACGGCCTCCGGGCTCCCTCGCTAGCCGGTATGGGACTCAGCCCTCAAGCTGCCGTCAGCGCGTAATCGCGCACCAGCACATCAGCCGGCTGCGAAGTGGACGATCCCGACTCATCGTGCCCCGCCGAACAGGCGGAGGACCTCGGCAACGGTCATGTCGCCCACCTGGTGCCCAAGCCCTGCTTCCCGGACAGAGGCGATCGCACGCTCGAAGCGGCGTTTCTCGTTTTCCGGAAGATCGATGGTCTCGACACCCGCGTCCTCCGCCATCTGCAGGCCCTCGGCGCCGGCGCGCGCGTAAGCCGCAGCTCCGGCCAGGGACAGGGAAGCATCCGCGGCTTCGTCGATCCAGGCCTGCTCCTCGGGAGAAAGGGCATCGTAAACGCCCTGATTCATCAGCAGAACGAACGGCAGCCCGGACGCGGGAAGCCAGGTGGTCAGGTAGGAGGCCGGCTCGTGGAGCTGGAACGCGACGATGCCCGATGGGGATAGGGCGATACCGTCGATGACGCCGGTGGTCAGACTCTGGTGGACTTCCGTGGCCGGCTGCATGACGGCGCTGGCGCCAAGCGCTTCGATGAACGGGATGGCGCTCCGGGTCGAGACCCGGATCTTGAGTCCCCGCATGTCTTCAAGCCTGCGTACCGGTGTGTCGCGAGTGAGCAGCACCGGGGCGTCGTTGCTCCAGAGCCCCAGCACCTTCGCTTCGTACTCCGACTCCAGGACGGAGCGGGCGCCACGCAGGGCTTCGGTGCACTCCATCGCCGTCTTGCAGACGCCCGGGTAGGCGATCAGGTCGGTCTTCGGAAAGAGGTCGGCGGTGTAGGCGGGAATGGCGAGTGCGATATCGGCCACGCCGTTCAACAGAATCGAGTACTGCGCCGGCGGTGAGGAGTTCAGGACGCCCGCGGGGAACTGCCTGACGGTCAGTTTGCCGTCCGAGAGGTCGGAGAGCTCCTGGGCCAGCGGCGTGAACACCCCCTCGTTCAGGGCGTGATCCGCTGGCAGGAAATGTGCCAGCGACAGTTCGCGGGTGTCGGACCCCGGTCGGCATCCGCCGGCGATCGCCAATCCGGCCGCGAGTGCAAGGATAAGCCTCGTCGTCGCCACTTCAGGACCCACTCGGGGCAGCGCCGGAAACGCGCAGAGTCAGGATGTCCATGTCGTGAAACTGCTGGTGCCGGACCGAAGAAGCGAGGTGTCTGAGCAGCCGAAGCGAGATCTCGTGCTCCACCCGCGCCGCTCCGGTCTGCTCCTCCAGCCACTCCAGGCGGTCCTGAAGATTGAGTTCGTCGCTGCCCGCCGCGCCAACCCTGAACTCGAGCACGGCTTCGCCGTCCTCCTCGCGCGCGGTGAGCAGCAGGTCGCGTCCCGCGTGCCCGGGCGCCTCCTCCGCGCCATCCGTTTCCTCGCGCGACTGCATGAGGGTGAGCAACGTCTCCTCGCTTGCCGCATCGAGCCGCCCCAGGACCGCTTCGAGACCGTGACGGGCGGCGAACGTCTGATTGAACGCCCTGATCCTGGGCAGTTCGGCCACATCGAGCTTGCCCCTGAACCGGCTCTTCCGCCGTACCGAGAGCGCGGTGAGGAAGAGCGCCACCAGTCCCCCCGTGGTCAGCCCGTTGCTCAACAGGCCACCCGCGAACTCCGCGAAAAAGGCGGGAAAGATCATGTCGAATTCCAGCGCGACACCCGCCCAGAACGAGACGCCCGCGATGAGGCCGTTGCGCGGGTTCGTGCCCATGCTCCTCACGACTTCGCGCATCCCGACCGTGAACAGCGTCGCCATGACCACGGCGATGGAAGCGGCCACGACGGCGGCCGGGATGGCGAGGAGGAGCGCAAGCGCCTTCGGCAGGAAAGCCAATGCGATGAAGACCAGTCCGGCCGCGACGCCGACGCTGCGCGCCGCGACGCCGGTGATTTCGACGGCGGCCACCGCGCCCGCATGGGGCGTGTTGGGCATCGTTCCCGCCAGCCCGCCAGCAGATTCCCGGCGCCTTCGGCGGCCACGGCCCGCTGCACCGCGCGATAGTCGACCGCCCGGGACCGGCGCCACGCCACGCGCTGGGCCGCAACCGCGATGGCGACCGACTTGGTCGAGCCGACCAGAGCCACGAAGAGGAATGCCGGCAGCAACGCCCAGAAGGCCGGTCCCAGGCCGAGGTCCAGTCCGGGCAGCCGACCGGGCGGGGTGCCGATCCAGGCGGCATCGGCGACGCGCGCGGTGTCGTAGATTCCGAAAAACGCGCTCGCCAGGGAACCGGCGACGATGCCGACGGCGGGGGCCCAGAGACGCAATGTCCCCCTCGCCTTGAGGACGATCCCCAGGACGGCTGAGATCGTCACGACGGCACTCAGCGGCCCGGCGTGCGCAGGAGCTCCGGGCGGCAGCTCGTTCAGCATGCCGAAGAGGATCGGCATCACGGTGACGGGAAGGAGCATGAGCACCGTGCCCGTGACGATGGGCGTGAGAACCCTGTGAAGCAGCGAGAGCCGTGCGGAAAGCGCCCCCTGGGCGATCGCCGAGACGACGACCAGGGTGGCGAGCAATCCGGGCCCCCCCTGAAGCAGCGCCTCTACACAGACGGCGATGAAGATCGCCGAACTGACGTGCGTCAAGGCGTAGCCCGCCCCGATCCGTCCCACCTGCGCGCCCTGCATGATCGCCGATACGCCGCATGCCAGCACCGAGGCGAACACCGCCCACAGAACGAGTTCCTCGGCGCCGGCCGCACGAAATACGATCGTCGGCATCAGCACCACCCCGTTCAGCGCCAGCGCGCCGAACTGCGCGCCGAACGCAAGCGCGAGCGGCTTGGGAATCCGGTCGTCGACTTCGTACCGCAGGTCTTCCTTGGAACGGAATTGCGAACGCTTCACGCGGTGCGCCTCCGTGCGCCCGGGAACGTGGCATGAACTCCGGGATGCGGGGATTCTGGCGGCGGTGGCACGCGACCGCCAACCCTGGCGTTACGTGAGGGTTGCCGCTGCATCTCCGCTACCGGATCCTGTAGGCCCACGGCGAGATCTCCCGGGAGGGCTACGGGGAGTATGCTGCTGGCCCGAACGGCCTCGCAACACGCATCTGGTGGCATAGGACCGCTTCTCCCATTTTCGGGAGCCTGCCCCCGCCCGCATGCGCCATGGCCATGTCGGCGTCGGTGCGATGGAGTGGAGCGCCAACCGAGTGGACACCAGGCGACTCATGTCGAGGAAGACATCTCTCTCGAAGACCATGACCACGGCTCAATTCGACCGGGGCTACTGGTACGCGACCGAGCTTGCGCAGTTTGCCGCGCAGATCGGCATTCCCCGTTCGACACGCTTGAGGAAGGATGAACTGGAAGCGGCCATTCGCACCTTCCTCGCAACAGGACGGATCGTTTCGCCGCCAGGGAGGCCCAGACCGGCATCGAAGCGGCGGGATATGGAAAAGGGACTGAGCCTCGATCTGCCCGTCGTAAACTACGTCAACGACAGAGAAACGAAGCGGTTTCTCGTGACCGAAGCCGCCAGGCTCGCGCCGGAGTTCAAGGAGCGATCCGGGGCTCGCTACCGATTGAACCGCTGGCGCGAGGAACAGTTGGCGAGCGGCCGCCGACTGACCTACGGCGACCTGGTGCGGCGCTATGTGGAGCTGAGCCTCGGCGGGCAGCGCTACGACCGGATCCCTCACGCCCGCTACATCAACTTCATCGCGGACTACTTCGCTACCGAGGAGGATGCCGCCATGGCCGATGCGACGCGGGCGTGGAACCGGTTGAAGGCGCTGGACATCCCAAACACCTACGCGGCATGGAAGGCTCACGAAACGGGGCACCGAGGGGACCGCCAACCCTGACGTTACGTGAGGGTTGTTACCGCATCCCCGCTACCGGATCCTGTAGGCCCACACCGAAATGAGGTCCGGAGCGGGACCGCCGTCCTCCGATGTCACCTTGATGCTGGTGGGATCCAGCGCACCCTCGGGCGTCCAGTGGACGAACAGGGATGACCCTGCTCGAACACTCGCACTTACGCGGGGAGTGTTGGAGCTGGAGGGGTAGGGTCGGAGGTGTGTGTGGGCTGGAAACCGGCTGAAGATGTCGTAGAGGTCCCAGGAGCGCATGCCGGGGGCATCCAGCCCCGGCTGCAGATCCACCCACAGGGAGATGTAGAAGTCCGCGAGGATCCTCTCCCTCTGCCATGAACCGACTTCTTCCAGCCAGGCCAGACCTCGATTGGTTGACTCGGTCTGACGTCTCATCAGCGCCTGTTCACCGCCCGGGTATTCTTCGCCCCACCGATCCATGGCGTATCGGAAGAGCATCGACGGCATTCCATAGATCGCCGTCTGAGGAGAGAGGCACGGACCGCTGTTCCCTTGCCTGTCCGTACCCATCCAGGTGCACTGTTCGGGCGCGTGCGGAATTCTCTCGTGAAAGCTCCCGCCGAAGAAGAAAAGCATCCCGTTGACCCATGGACGATACCAGCGCTCGGCGACCGCGAATTCCGCGTAGCCCAGGTTCTGTCGCGATCCATGTCCGAACAGATCCTGGGCGACCAGCTGCACCGCCAGGGTCGCGCCCCCCTCCAACTCCCAGGAACGCATGGCTTCGCCGCCGCCGAGAACCACCGCGTTGCCCTGGATAATGTGGGCTATCTCATGCGCGAGCACTGAGGGATAGCTCTCCAATACCTGTTCCTTGCTGACAGCGAAGGCGACGACACCCTCCGGATCAGGCACCCATCCATAAAAGATCTCGGCATGGTTGCTGGCAGGGCAGAGGCTCTTTGGAAGAAGATCGGCAAAAGATACGTAACCCGCGCTGCTATCGCGATTTACCTTTTCCGTCATCAGGACGAGGATCTTTCCGTTGTCATCCACATCCGACAGGTCACCAATGTACCTGTCGTGAACGTCCTCTATGTTCGCTGCATAGAAGGCATCCAGATCTTCGAGTTCGGAATCCGAGAAGGTCCCGCTGGGGTTGGCGAGGTCTTCCAGCCAGATGGTGTGGGACCCTACGAGTCGTATCAGCGCACTGACCGGGTCAACATCGCTGCACGTCGAGCCGGTTCGAGCGTCCAGCGTGATCGTATCGCCCACCTCGACGCGCCGCCGCCGACCGGCTGCCGCCATCGAGCGCGACACGGGTCCCAGCTCGTTCAGCAGATCCTGGTTCCTCGCCATCCTCTCGTTGTGTGCCCCGACGCGGTCGATGCGAAGGGAATCCTGCCCCGGGAAGAGCGCTCCCGGCGTTGGACCCCCGGTCGCGGAGGCCCGGGTGCGCACGTCCCTTGCGGCGACGCCTCCGATGCGCCCCTGGTTCCTGGCCAGAGGCCTGAAGGCTCTCGCTGCTGACGCGAGGACGGCCTGGCTCGCCGCTGCCACGATGGTGGCGTCTCCGGGAATACCCTCGAGGATCACGGGCGTGAGAGACGCGGGATCCTCGGATATCGAGACCACTCCGAGCAGGTATTCGCCGCCGCCGGCGCTACCGGGCAGGTTGACGCAGCCATTGCCCGCGGGCGAGAAGCGGTAGGAGCCTTCGGGAAGCTGCAGATCCTCCTGGCTGAGTGGAGTCACCGGAAGAATGCGAGCATCACTCAGGTTGCCGACCGAGACCTCGAGTTCCGCTCTGCGCGGAGGCCGGCAATCGCTTGCGGGAACCACAATCGAAACACTCGTTTCGGTGGCGGAGGTCACTTCGGCGGCAAGCCCATCGACGAGCACTTGCGTGGGGACCAGGGGGGCGATGGAGAAGCCCGAACCCGTGATCGTCGCGGGTGCTCCCCCCACGAGCAACGCCGGCTCCACGGCCGCAATGGCCACCGGCTCCTGGGTCGCCGTTACTTCGAAACTCAGTTCGGCGCTGTCGCCTCCGGGGTCGGTGGCGGAAACGGTGACAACCGCGGTGTCCGGCGCCGCCGCCTGGATGTTGAGCTGGCCCTCCGGCTCCTGCGCCACGATGACCGACGCGCTTGAACTGGTTGCCGCGTAGGTGAGCGCGTCGCCGTCCGGATCGCTGAAGTGGGAAGACACGTCCACGGACAGCGGCCGCCCAACCACCACCGACCGGTTCGCGAGCGTTCCCACGGTCTCGGGTCCGCGGTTCGGAACGGTCACGGCGAAGGTTTGCTGCGCCCGCCCCTCCCGCGGGATCACGAGCAGTTGCCGTGACCGTGGTCTCTCCCCAGGCGACCGCTCTTGTCGAGAGCACGCTGCCGGCAACGGAGACCGTAACCACGGCGGTGTTCCGGCTCGACGCTTCGTAGGTCAACGGGTCCCCGTCCGCGTCGCTGAAGTATTGGGCCACGTCGAGCGTAACGGTCTCTCCGACCGCTACGGTCTGACCCGGAATGGAGCCACTAAGCGCGGGTGGACGGTTGGGCTGGACGGGAGGGGGAGGCTCCGTGCCTCCATCGCCGCAGGCCACGGTCCACAGGGCTATCAGGACTGCGCGTCTCGCGAAAGCGAAACGCCGTTGCGATGTCGAACTCCGGAGCGCCTCCGTGTTGTGGCCGGAATTCGATCGAGTGGAGTGTTTCCCGAAGACCGAGGGTAACATGAGCATTCCCGGGCGGTGGATGTCCTGGGCAGTGAGCGGGCGGGCAGTGGTGAAGTGCCCCACAGGCAAGGGTTTGGGTACCAATGCCCGGGATTGTAGCACGAGATGTCAATGGGCATCGAAAATGTCAGGGTATTGGGCATTGAAGATGTCAGGGTCCGAGCGCTGCTCCGCGGAGGGAGCGGAGCGACCGGAGCGGGGCAGCGGGCCGGTAGCGAGGTCGTCATGAGGGGCTCTCTTTCGAGGCAGGCGATTCGGCGTCCACTCGGCTCGCGAGGGGGTGGATCGCCTTGGAGAGTTCGGCGTGGCGGCGCATCCGGTAGCTGTTGCCCCGGATGTTGACGATATGGCAGCGGTGGAGCAGTCGGTCGAGGAGCGCTGCGGCCATGACCTCGTCGCCGAGGATGCGGCCCCACTCCTCGAAGCCCTTGTTGGAGGTGAGCACGGTCGAGCCGTTGCCGTAGCGCCGGTTGACGAGTTGGAAGAAGAGGACCGCGCCGCTCTGGGTCACCGGCAGGTAGCCGATCTCGTCGACGATGAGGAGTGCCGGGTGGGTGAGGATCTTCAGGCGGCGGTCGAGCCGGCCGGCGGCCTTGGCCTCCTCGAGGGAGTCGACGAGGTCGGTCAGGGTGCCGAAGTAGATCTTGCGGCCGCTCTCAGCCGCCGTGATCGCCAGGCTGATCGCGAGGTGCGTCTTGCCCACGCCGGGCGGGCCGAGGAAGACGACGTTCTCCCGGCGCTCGACGAAGCCGAGTTCGTGCAGCGCGTCGATCTGCTCGCGCTTGATCGACGGCTGGAAGGCGAAGTCGAAGGCCGCCAGCGTCTTCACGTACGGCAGGCGGCTGGAGCGCATGGCGGCTTCGAGGCGCCGGCCGTTGCGGAGCTCGATCTGGGCGGCCAGGAGCCGCTCGATCGCCTCGGCCGCGGTCGTGCCTCCCCCGTCCACCCCGGCGAGCACGCCGTCCAGCGCCTCCAGCGCGCCGGGCATCTTGAGGTCGGCGAGCTGGGCCGCGATCCGCTCCCTGCGCGATGGCGGCCTCACCGCACGCCTCCCGCGATCCGGCCGTACTCGGCCAGCGGACGGCGCTCGACCTCGACGAACCGGGAGTCCGCCGCCGCTTCGTTCCGCTCCTTCGAGGGCTCGGGGCGCAGCGGCGTCACGGGCCGGTAAGGCCAGCGGGCCAAGGGCTTTAGGTGCGGCCTCTCCGCCTCGAACCGGTCCACGGGCCGCTCCTTCAGCGTGCCGTGGACGCGGACGTTGGCCACCCTGCCGAGCCACCCCAGCACCCGGGCGTTCAGATCGTCGTCCGACACGAAGTCCCGTCCGTAGAAGAAGCTCCGCCGGATGTAGCTGACCGGCCGTTCCACCTTCCCCTTCGTCTGCGCCCGGTACGGCCGGCACGCCCGGATCCGGAAGCCCCAGTGGTGGGCGAAGCGCAGGAACTCCGTGTTCTCCATCAGCCGCCCGCCGACCTCCCGGTTGTCCTCCACGATGACGGCCTTCATCTGGTCGAACAGCAGCTCCGAGGGCACGCCCCCGAAGTACCGGAACGCCGACTCCAGGCCCTCCATCACCACGGCCATCGTCTGCCGCTCGTAGTACCGGACCCACATCAGCCGCGAGTAGCCCAGAACCACGACCAGCGCGTGCCGCTTCCCCCACGGCGTCTTGAACTCCGCGAAGTCCACCTGCCCCTGGTGCCCCGGAGGGGTCTCGAAGCGCCTGACCGGCTCCGGCTCCGGCAGCGGCCGGACCTCCCGCACATGCCGCTTCACCTGGTCGTAGCCGCCCTCGTAGCCCGCCTTCCGGATCTCCTCGAACAGCCGCACAGCGCTGAGATCCGGATACCGGGCCAGACGGGTCTCGATGATCTCCTTGTAGGGATCGAGCCGCGAAGGCCGGGGCCGCCTCGGCCCGTATCGGACCGGCCCGTCGTCCAGCTCCCGGTCCAGCTGCCCCGCCGCGATCCAGCGGTACACCGTCCGCTCGCTGACCCCGCAACGCCGCGCCACCGCGGCCTTGCTCAGTCCCTGTTCCAGATAGTGCCGCAACAACACCCGCGTCTCTCTTCCGATCATCACGTCTCCTTCGTTCAATGGAGACGCGATGGTAGCCAACCCGTTCTCGGCCCTTGCCCGCCTTCGCCCAACATCCCATGGCCGAACCCCCGCCACCGGGCTCAACCCTGACATTTTCAATGCCCACGATCCCGTAATTTGACGTGCCCGGTAACACGAGACCGTCGCGTAAGCGATTTGGTCGCATTGCGCGATCGTTTTTGTCACCCATTTCGGCGGCGGCGTTCGTCGAGGCGCCGGCTTTGACGGATCGCCGACGGGGTGCCAACCAGGGCGCCGAAGTTGTGGCAAAGTCCCGCCGCTTCATTGTGATAACTTGCAGAGGCAGCCTCCGCGCGAAGCTGAAGCCTGCCATCCGCCCTGATTCGAGAGTCAGGGCTTGGAGAGTTACATGTCTCTGGTGGAGGGTTGGTTTTTCTTGCAACAAGACAACGACATCATGGCTTGGATGTTTCTGGCCATACTCAGCGGGTTCAGCGTGCTGGTGTTCACGTCAGGAATCCAGGGGAGGTATGGGTGGCCCGGCGAGCGGGCGGGGAAAGTGATTTCGCTTGCCGCTGGTGCCGCGCCACTCGTCTACCGTGTGTCAGTGGGAGGTGACGCCTTTATTCTTTTCGTGTGGCTTGTGGGTGCATTTATTCTCCTTTGGGCCAGCGGGCGCGTGCCGGGCAACGCGACCGGATCCACTCCGCGTGATGCTGCGTTAACCCGGAGTCGTCGGACGGAGGCCGACTCCACGGGCTCTAGCAGCAGAGAGGGGCACCGCGGTAGCCTGGGGTCGGTGGGCGGGCACCAGGCGCGTTTGAAAGCGAGGCGGGCTTCCCGTCGTGCACTGAGAGCGAAGCGGGCGGCCCGGAAGAAAGCTCAGGCCGCCCGCGCAAAGGCCCAGGCGCTGGAGGGCGAGCAGGTCATCGACGAGCACGGCAACATCGCCGTCATGCGCCAGGGCCGCACGGCTGTGGACAGAAAGCTCTCCTTCCCGATGAACGCGCGGGACGAGAAGCGGGCGAAGCTGTTCCGGTCCTACATCCGTCTCCGCGACGCCTTCCGCAAGGTGAAGGCCCTGAATCGCGCCCACGCTCCGGATGCAGAGCTCGCGCCTGCCCGGGAGGAGCTCAAGAGGCGCTACGATCACGCTGTGGACAACCTCGTCGAGGGCGGCTACATCACGGCGCTGAAGGTCCTTGCCAACGGGAGGACACGCAGTCCCAACAAGTGGCCAGAAATATTTGGCTGGGAGGAGCTCACGGAGCTGGAAACCATCTCCTCCGAGACGGGAGAGATCGAGCTGTCCCCGTACTTCTTCAGGCGCGTTACTCCCCGGCCCATCGAGGACTTCGGGGATGTGCGCACCGTCACCGACGCAATCGAGGTCTCTCTGGTCAAGCATGGGGCGATCAACCTCGGCAGGATTGCCGCCCTCCTGAACGTAGACATGTCGGAGATCGAGGCGGTACTCGGGGACTCCATCTACTTCGATCCCGCCAAAGGCGTCCATGTCACCGCCGAGGACTACCTGTCGGGCGACCTTGCGCTGAAGCTCCGCAGGGCGCGCAACGCCGGCGCGCTGAACCCGAAGCTGAAACGCAACGTCAGGGCGCTGGAGTCGGCGCTTGAGGGCATCGAGAAGGTGCCGGACTACGGGGTCCGGGACATGGGCGGCGCCACAATGAGCTCACCCGACGTGCCGTTGCCGTTCTTTCGAGGATTCCTGCGCGAGTTCTTCGGGCTGCGGGGCCAGGTCACCGACCTGAACAACCGGCTCAACCTCAGCCTCCCAT
The DNA here is from genome assembly GCA_965208255.1 of Longimicrobiales bacterium. Taxonomy (GTDB): domain Bacteria; phylum Gemmatimonadota; class Gemmatimonadetes; order Longimicrobiales; family Gaopeijiaceae; genus BD2-11. Next base: position 2,364,270 of record OZ242324.1, on the reverse strand, counting down.
CTCAAGGCGGTGACCCCGCGAAGAGGGATGTCCGTGGCATCTTCTCCGTCAAGGGAGCCCGCGTACACAGCTTACTCCGGGACATGGTCGCCGGCCGTCCGACCCAAGTGACGGACACCGACGGCAAGACGATGGACATCCAAGCCACCATCGACGCCCAACGGATGCGCCGACGCATCCAAGGACAGTTTGACGAATGGATCTTCGGTGACGAGAGCCGCTCGGCCGAGATGTGCCGAATCTACAACGAGCGCCGAAACACCTTCCGGCCTAGAATCTGGGACGGCGCCTTCTTCAGTAGGGATCGTCGTTTCGGCCAGCGGATCAACCAGGACTTCCGCGACACGAGAGTCCCGTTCAAGCCCCACGTCGACCAACTCAACGTCATGTGGCGGATGATGAACCAGAATACCCTCGTCGCCCACCCCACGGGGTCGGGGAAGAGGTTCTCGGTGGTCATGGCGGTGATGCGGCTGAAGGAGCAGGGGCATGCGCAGGTCCCGATCGTTACGGCCGCCCCGGCCCTTGTCAGGCAGTGGGCGAAGGAGTGGAAGGAGCTGTACCCGGACGCCGATTTGCTGGTCGCGACGACGCAGACTTACTTGGGCGACCGCAAGAAGACCCGCTTCCGCCAGCGTATGCGTGCGATGGGGGACGCGGTGAAGAGAGGTGAGACGCCCGCCTACGACGCCGTCATCATGTCCCATAATGCGTTCAGGAACATACCCGTCGGCCCCCATTGGGAGTTGCGACTACTCGACGCCCGCATCGCAGGATTCCAAGAGGAACTCGCCCTGGGTGAGCATGGCGACAAGGGGAAGGATGTGATCGCTCGAGCCGTCGCAGCTCTTCGGGAGCGCAAGCGCGCGATCGTCGAGCGGGGAGAGGGCGACTCGCGTCCCGAGCCGTTCGAAAAGCTGGGAGTCGACTACCTCGTCGTCGACGAAGCCCACCACTTCAAGAGCCTCCAGCTGCCGGATCTCGACCGTCCCCACTTCGAGCAGGGCTCCAAGCGTGCGGTTGACATGTGGAAGAAGACGCGTGCCCTGGAGGAAAATCCCAGGAGGCCTCACCTTGCCGGCAGGAGCGTCCACATTTTGACGCCGGCCCCGGTGACCATCACCGACATGTACGTCTTCCTCCGCTACCTCGCGGGCGACCAGCTCAAGGCCATGGGCTACCGCTCGCTGAAGGAGTGGAAGCGGGACTTCGTGGAGGAATACTGGAAGGTGGAGACAACGGCCACGGGGGAGATGCACGCGAAGCTCCGGGAGCGCAACTATAGAAACCTCGTCCAACTACGCCATTACTGGCGTTCTATCGCGAACCTGCCCACGAAGGACGCCGTCCTCGTCGACGAGAGCGGCACACCGCTCTTTTCAATGTAGTGCATGATCGCGTGGGGACGGCAGTTGACTGCGGCCGTGCAACGGCAAGTCCGTACGCTTCAGGGATCGCTGACCTTCAAGCTCTCCACGCGCTCCGGGAGCCGTGTCGGTTCGTGATCGAGCCGGATTCGTTCAGCGCGCACTTCCGCCGATTGCGGCGATTCTTCCCGCTTATCGTTGCAGGTTGAATTAAGGTGCGATCCAATGACAAGAATGGCAGATCGTACAGCCCCAGTTGAACTTACATGACCTCTTGTCGTGATTCGCGGTCCCTTGACCCTGACGTTACGTGAGGGTTGTCCCTCCCTCCACCACCAGCAGCGTCAGCACCCGCCCGTAACTCCCCATCTCGACCGCGTCTTCCTCGACTTCGAGATGTGGGGACGCGCCGTCGAACCACTCGCGGGCGGGCCCGGCCGCGGACCGCGTCTCGCCACCGGACAGCCCCGGGAGGTCCCGCGCGAGGCTCCGGGTTGCGGTGCCCGGCGGGACGGGATCGCCCTTTCGCAGCGCGCGGGACCAGTCGTGCCGGGCGAGCCGGCGAGAGATGAAGACCCATTCCACCCGGCCATCGCGGGAGAGGATCGAAGCCGTCGCCCGGTCGGTCAGCTCGGCGTGGCGGATGGCCATCATGGTGAGCGAGGTCCGGAATTCATCCGCCAGGGACTGAAGGGTGCCGATCGACGCGGGCTGTTCGTCGATGCGCGGACCCAGCTGCGATGCCGGCACCAGGAGCTCGGAGGCGAACCAGTCCGCTTCGCGTTCCAGCGGGCTCTTCCCGTGATGGTGGAACTCTCCCTCCGATGCCACCTGCTCGGTGTCGCCCGCGAACATGGCGTCCAGATGGCCGTCGATGTGGTAGTGCCCGAGTTCGTGCGCGAGCGAGAAGCGCCGGTGCCCCGGGGTCGGGCAGGCGTCGGAGACGATGATGCCGAAGCGGTTGCCCTTCTTCCAGAGCGCCCCGTAGACCCCGGAGGGAAGGGGACCTTCCTCGACGGCGAGCCCCTGGCGGCGGGCGATCCGGACGGGATCGACCGGGACGCCGGTGACGCTCAGGTGGGAGAGGAGGTCGGTGGCGTATTGCCGGACCTCGCGCTCGCGCGGGCTCATTTCTTCTTCGGGTCTTCCCGGTCGAGGAGGGCTTCGACCACGCGGACCGCTTGGTCGATCGTGTCCGCGGATGCGTCCGAGAGGCGGCGGAAGGTGGCCTGGACGCGGTCGTCGTGGAGTTCCGTCTGGTCGGTGCGGCCGAGCAGGTAGTCCACCGAGATCGACAGGGCCGTGGCGAGTTTGACCAGGTTGTCGGCCGACGCTCGCTGGCGGGTTCCGGTCTCAAAGTGGCTGATCACGGCGGCGGTTACGCCCGATTCCTTGGCAAGCTGCTCCTGGGTCCAGTTGCGGGCCGTCCGCGCCTCGCGGAGGCGTTGTCCGAAGACTGAAGGAGAGACCATTTTCTGGGCTCTCTATACGTTTGCGTAGATGTGGAGCATATGTTATCGATTAGAGAGAGATGCGGTGATCGTACTTGCCATACCCAAGATGGAGTGAAAGGGTTGGTCTGTCGATTGCCGATTCGGTAGAGCCGGGGACACACCAAGGCACGCCTGCGACCACTCTCAGTTGACCCGCCCCAGGGAGAACACAAACGCAATGCCCAAACCATCGTCCGACCACCCTGTTCTGCGCGCGGCTGCCCGCTGGCGGGATCGGTGCCTTCGGAATGACGGATCCGTGTTCACGGAGAAGAACCTGTGGACATCGGAGAATGTCGGATATCTCGTTAAGCACTTCGTAGAGAATCTGGAAGAGGGTGAAGGAACGTTTCTCGACAAGCTGGAACACCAGTTGGCTGCAGCGCCCGGCAGCGCGAAGCAGTTGGCGGCAGAGATGTTCTGGGTGATGTATCTGATCCTGATACCGGCTTCAATGCAGCCAGGAACCAAGCGTCGTCAGATCCGGCGTGTCTGGGAGTGGTCGGGTCAGCCTCTTCCCGATGCACCTGAGGAGCTGGAGGATGCTCTCAGCGACGGTGTCGTGCATCCGGGCCCCGCCTACAGCACTCACAGATGGCGCGAACTCCTGTTTTTTATCAGCGCCATGAAGGCTTGGAAGTGGCTTTCCATGCCGGAGAGAGACGCGTTGCTCTCCGATCCTTGGAGATTCGCGAAGTGGATAACAGATCAGGATGAGACCGGTACCCGGCAACTACGCCACATTCTTCTCTATCTGCTTTTTCCGAATCACTTTGAGTCGGTCGCGACCGGAAACCTGAAGCGCGAGATCGTCCGAAAGTTCAGGATCAGGTTCGGCCAGGACCCCGAGGAGGTCGACTATAGGGACAGGCTTGAGGTCGATCGTCAGATCCTGAAGGTCCGCGAGCGGCTACGGGCCCGCGGACGGGTGAAGAACTTCAGCTTCTATGACGAGGACGTGCTGGAGCAATGGCGAGCCGAAAAAGGAAGCGGCAAGAAGGAGCAGAAGGGCAAGAAGAGGGACGATGGCAAGAAGGATGATGGTCTGGACCGAGAGGAACCGACCGAGGAAGGCGAGGCTTACCTGCTAAAGGACGCCCTCGATGACCTCTTCATGGGCGAGGATCAGTTCCATGACATCGTGGACACCCTGGCCCGCAAGAAGAACATCGTTCTCGAGGGCCCGCCTGGTGTCGGGAAGACCTTCATCGCCAAGCGGCTGGCCTATAGCCTGATCGGATACAAGGTCCCCCAGAGGGTGCAGATGATCCAGTTCCACCAGAGTTACGCCTACGAAGATTTCACCCAGGGATATCGGCCAAAGGAGGAAGGGGGATTCGAGCTGCGAGACGGGGTCTTCTACCTGTTTTGCCGCAAAGCGGCCAGGGATCCCGATAGACGCCACGTCTTCATCATCGATGAGGTGAACCGCGGCAACCTCAGCAAGATCTTCGGCGAGCTGATGATGCTGATCGAAGGGGACAAGCGGGGTCCTGAATTCGCCATCCCGCTTGCGTACTCACCTGATGGAGAACCGTTCTTCGTCCCCGATAACCTCTTCCTGATCGGAATGATGAACACCGCCGACCGGTCACTGGCCATGGTCGATTACGCGCTTCGGCGGCGTTTCGCGTTCATCCGGCTCGAGCCAGCATTCGGGATGGATCAGTTCAGTGATTTCCTCCTTTCGGCAGAGGTGGAGGAGGATCTTGTGAACAAGATTGTGGACCGGCTCTCGAATCTGAACCGGAAGATTCGCGAGGACCGCAGGAACCTCGGTCCCGGCTTTGAAATCGGGCATAGTTTCTTCTGCCCGGGTGAGGACGAGGAGGGATTCGACGAGTCCTGGTACGAAGCGATCATCCGGCGGGAGATCGAACCCCTGTTGCGGGAGTACTGGTTTGACCGTCCTGATCACGTGGACGGGGAGATCCGGGCGCTGTTGGCGTGAAGATCCCGGTCAGGAACATCTACTATCTCCTCTGCTACGCCTGGGACCACGTTGGGGAAGGGGAGACGGTCGATGTCGGATCCGAGCAGTTCGGCGGGCTGGTCGACCTGTTCGCCAAGGTTCTGAACGAAGGCGTCGCGCGGGTCGTTTCCCGCGGGCTCGATCGCGACTACCTCGCCGTCCACGAGGACATCCGGGGACTCAAGGGCAAGCTCGATCTCGCGACCACGGTGAAGCGGAACCTGCTGCTGAACGGCAAGACGCACTGCGCCTTCGACGAATTGAGCTACGACGTGCCGCAGAACCGGATCCTCAAGGCGACCCTGCGGCGCCTGACTCTGGTTGCGGCCCTGGATCCGGCCGAGAGGCGGCGCACCGAGCGCCTGTACCGGAAGCTGGACGCGGTCTCGGATGTCCGGCTCACCGCGGGCCTGTTCCGCACCGTCCGAATCCACCGCAACAACCGGTTCTACAGCTTCCTCCTGCACCTCTGCCGCATCATCCACGAGAATCTCCTGGTGAATGAAGAGGAGGGAACGGCGCAGTTCCGCGACTTCCGCGAGGACGAGCACCAGATGGGACTGGTGTTCGAGCAGTTCGTGAAGACGTTCTGCCAACGGGAGACGGACTACAGGGTGAGCGCGCCCAGGATCGACTGGTTTGGGGCGAAGGGAAGCGAGACGGACCTGCGGCATCTTCCGGGCATGAAGACCGACATCGTGCTGCGGTCGCCCGAACGCACGATCATCGTCGACACCAAGTTCTACAGCAGTCCGCTGGATACGCGGTACGGGGTCGAGCGAGCGAAATCGGGCCACCTCTACCAGATCTTCGCCTACGTGACGAACTGGGCCGCGGCGGCGCCGGCGGATGCGCCCGAGCCGGAAGGGTGGCTGCTGTATGCGTCGGTCGATGGCGATTTCGACTACCGCTTCGAGCTGATGGGGCGGTCGATCCGGGTCTGCTCGATCGAGCTGGGGCAGGGGTGGAGGGAGATTGAGAGGGATTTGAAGGAGTTGGTGAGTGGCCAGCGACGCAGCGCCGGCGAAGTTGCCCTTCTGGGTGAGCGAGAAGACCCAGCAGTGGGGCTGGGGCGGCAACATGGGAGATTTGCATGACAACCGATATCAAGCTGTTCGACCTGACCAAGGATCCAGCGAGCGAGATTCCTGGAAGGGCTTCAGCCGTTGAACGATCCCTTCATGAACTCATCGAGCGGCACTTGGAGGCGATGCTTGAGATTCGCCTACTTGGTAGCGAGTACGTTACCGGACCAAAGCATGGTGGCCGGATCGACACGCTGGGGATCGACGAGAACAACAGCCCGGCGATCATCGAGTACAAGCGATCCACCAACCAGAACGTCATCAATCAGGGCCTCTTCTATCTTGATTGGCTCTTGGATCATCGCGCAGAATTCGAACTCCTGGTCCTTAGGAAGCTGGGTGAAGAGACCGCAGACCTGATCGACTGGTCCGCGCCCCGGTTGCTCTGTATAGCGGGTGGCTTCACTCGCTACGACGAACACGCTGTGGAACAGATGAATCGCAACATCGAACTGATTCGGTATCGGCGATTCGGAGAGGGCCTCTTGATGCTTGAGATGGTCAACGCCGTCTCGGCCGTGAGCCAGGCGTCAACGGGGGCCACGGCAGGTGGTTCAACAATCACGAAGGGAGGCGCTCAGAAGACGTTTGCACAGGTCCTGGCGTCCATCGACGGGCCTCTCCTCGACCTGTATGGAGCCCTGCGCGACCACATATTGGCGCTCGGCGATGACGTTCAAGAGAAGACCCTCAAGCGCTACGTCGCCTTCAAGAGGTTGAAGAACTTTGCATGCGTTGATGTACGGCCGAGGGAGGGTACGGTGCTCATGTACTTGAAGGTGGACCCGGATACGGTGACTCTGGCCGACAGCTTCACCCGCGATGTCCGAGAGATCGGACACTATGGGACGGGGGACCTGGAAGTGACCATCCGGACAACGGAAGATCTGGAACGGGCGAAACCCCTGCTGCAAGAGAGCTACGACGCCAGCTGAACGGACACGTGGTTCAGGACACGAATCTCGGCGGCTCACAGACGTCGGCCTGAGAACCTTGCCAAGCCCGGGTAGTATGCGAGCCTCGGAGGCGGATGGTATACTGTGCCCGCGGCTACATCGAATCGGAACGAATCGGGAGCACACCACACGCAGACATGACCACAACAACGACCACCACCCCCAACCTCAGTTGGATCGCCAACTACATCTGGGGCATCGCGGACGACGTGCTCCGCGATGTCTACGTCCGCGGCAAGTACCGCGACGTCATCCTTCCCATGACCGTCCTCCGCCGTCTTGATGCGGTCCTCGAACCCACCAAGCAGGCCGTCCTCGACAAGAAGGCCTGGCTCGATAAACATGACATCGTCGAACAGAAGAGCGCGCTACGAGACGCAGCCGGCCAGGCCTTCTACAACACCTCGAAGTTCACCCTGAAGGACCTGCGATCCAGGAACAGCAAAAGGCAGCTCAAGGCCGACTTCGAGGACTACCTCGACGGCTTCTCGCCAAGCGTTCAGGACATCCTCGAGAACTTCGAGTTCCGCAACCTGATCCCGAAGCTCTCCAAAGCCGACGCGCTCGGCTCATTGATCGCGAAGCTCACCTCGCCCGACGTCAACCTGAGCCCGGACGCGGTGATGGACACCGACGGCACGGTCCGGCATCCCGGCCTCGACAACCACGGCATGGGCACGGTCTTCGAGGAGCTGATTCGGCGATTCAACGAGGAGAACAACGAGGAGGCGGGCGAGCACTTCACGCCGCGCGACGCCGTGAAGCTCATGGCGAACCTAGTCTTCCTGCCGGTCGCCGACCAGATCGAGTCCGGCACCTACCTGCTCTACGACGGCGCCTGCGGGACCGGCGGCATGCTGACCGTGGCCGAGGACGTGCTGCAGCAGATCGCGGAGGAGCGGGGCAAGCAGGTGTCCACCCACCTCTTCGGCCAGGAGATCAACGCCGAGACCAACGCCATCTGCAAGGCCGACCTCCTGCTGAAGGGGGAGGGGGAGGCCGCCGACAACATCGTGGGCGGCCCGGAGCACTCCACGCTGTCCAACGACGCCTTCCCGTCGCGCGAGTTCGACTTCATGCTCTCCAACCCGCCGTACGGGAAGAGCTGGAAGACCGACCTGCAGCGCATGGGCGGCAAGAAGGACATGCGCGATCCGCGGTTCCTGATCGAGCACGCGGACGATCCCGAGTACTCTCTGGTCACCCGCTCCAGCGACGGCCAGATGCTCTTCCTGGCCAACAAGCTCTCCAAGATGAAGCAGGAGACCAGGCTCGGAAGCCGCATCGCCGAGGTGCACAACGGCAGCTCCCTCTTTACCGGCTCCGCGGGGCAAGGCGAGAGCAACATCCGCCGCTGGATCATAGAGAACGACTGGCTGGAGGCGATCGTCGCCCTGCCGCTCAACATGTTCTACAACACCGGCATCGCCACCTACGTCTGGGTGATCACGAACCGGAAGCCCGAGCACCGGCGGGGCAAGGTGCAGCTGATCGACGCCACCAAGTGGTTCCAGCCCTTGCGGAAGAACCTGGGGAAGAAGAACTGCGAACTCGGGGCGGAGGACATCGAGAGGATCTGCCAGACGTTCCTCGATTTCGAGGAGACGGAGCAGAGCAAGATCTTCGACAACGAGGCCTTCGGGTATTGGAAGGTGACGGTGGAGCGGCCGTTGCGGCTGGCGGTGGATCTGTCGGCGAAGCGGTGCGACCAGTTCTTTGAGATGTGCCACGATGCCAAGGAGGAAGCGCTGGCGAATGCCGTTGACCGGGTGGCGGAAACACTCGGTCCTGGGCCTCTTCTTGATTTCAATGTCTTCTTGGGGACGGTCAGACTGGAGCTGTCCAAGCGCCGCGTGAAGCTCATCGCGAAGCGGAAGAAGTTGCTCCAGGCGGGGCTAACGGAGCGGGACGAGCAGGCTGAGCCGGTGGTAAAGAAAGTCCATCGGAGGGGCACCGTCGCCGACCGCATTCGAGGCCTGTACGAGGTTGGCGGCGATTCCAGATCCCGGGTCGTGGAGTGCGAGCCCGATTCGGAACTGCGAGACACGGAGCAGATCCCGCTACAGGAGGATGGGGGCATCGAAGGGTTCCTCCGCCGTGAGGTGCTTCCGTACGCCGAGGACGCTTGGTACGTGCCGAAGAGTGTGAAGATCGGCTACGAGATCAGTTTCAATCGGTACTTCTACAAGCCCGACCCGATGCGGACGTTGGAGGAGATACGGGCGGATATATTGGCGGTGGAGCGGGAGACGGACGCGTTGCTCCTCGATGTACTGGACCGAACGGCATGAAATGGGACGGCCTGCAGCCCTACCCTGCATACCGCGACTCTGGCATCAAGCGGCTGGGCCCAATTCCCAAGCACTGGCAGGTGCGACGGATCCGCACCTTGGCGCGGATAATCAATGGAGCGACTCCGTCCTCCGGCACCCCCGAGTATTGGGACGGCGATCTTCTATGGGTCACACCCAACGATCTGGGCGCGCTCGAGAATCGATACATTGCCAACAGCGCACGGAAACTCACCTGGTCGGGACACCAGTCCTGTGGCACCTCACTCGCGCCAGCGGGGAGTGTTGCCATCTCCATTCGGGCACCGATTGGACACTTAGGGATCATGGGCTCCGTGGGCTGCGTGAACCAAGGGTGCAGATTGCTGACTCCAGACCGGCCCACGACTTCGGAGTACCTCTACTACGGGCTCAAACTCGCGCGCTCGGAACTGCAGTCTCTTGGACGCGGGAGTACGTTTGCCGAGCTGTCGCGAGAGTTGCTCGCTGACTGTCGCTTGACCCTTCCCCCCATTCGTGAGCAGGTGGCTATCGTCCGCTTCCTTGACCACGCCGACCGGCGCATCCGGCGCTACACCCGCGCCAAGGAAAGGCTGATCGAGCTGCTGGAGGAGCAGAGGCAGGCCATCATCCACCAGGCCGTCACGGGCCAGATCGATGTCCGAACCGGCCAGCCCTATCCGGCCTACAAGGACTCCGGGGTGGAGTGGTTGGGGGAGGTGCCGGAGCATTGGGAGGTGCGAAGACTGCGAAACGTCGGCAAAGCCATAATCGGGCTGACTTACGCACCTCAAGATGTGGGATGTGAAGTGGATGGAGTCCTCGTTTTGCGAGCCTCGAATGTCTCTGAGAATCAGATTGTCGATGCGGATAACGTATTTGTCCGATGCTCAGTACCTGACCGCCTAATCACAAGAGTGGGGGACATCCTCATTTGCTCCAGAAGCGGCAGCAGAGCCCTTATCGGAAAGAATGCTAGAATTGATTCAGCGTCATCGGGAGTGACATTCGGCGCATTCATGACTGTTTTTAGGTCCAACTATAACAACTATTTGCGTTTTGTCTTTAATTCACAAGTGTTTGAATATCAATCTGGCGCATTCCTAACCTCCACTATCAACCAACTCACCTTAGGTATGCTTTACAGCATCAAAATCCCATTGCCGCCGCCCGTACAACAAGAACGGATTATCCGGTATCTTGAGGAGGCGACCGGAGCCCTAGACAAGGTCATTTCCTGCTCCCGGCGGCAGATCGCGTTGATGCGCGAATACCGCATCCGGTTGATTGCCGATGTCGTCACCGGAAAGCTGGACGTGCGGGACGCTTCCGCCGTCCTTGCTGATCTCGATCCTCTCGCTATCGCTGACACGCAAGAAACCACGCCAAAACCAGAAGCGAACTCTAAGGCCGTCGTCCCCCACCCCCACCCATGACCACCGACCTCACCGAACGCGGCCTCGAGCGCCTCATCTGCAAGGCCCTCACCGGCGACCCCTGCGATCCCCCCTCCGGCCGCACCGTCGGCGAACCTCCCCGCACCTACGGCGGCGGCGGCTGGTCCCCCGGCAACCATCACGATTACAACCGCGAGTACTGCGTCGACCTCATCCAGCTCCGCACCTTCCTCCACACCACCCAACCCGACACCGCCCCCGCCCTCCGCCTCGACGAGGACTGCCCCACACGCCGCAAGTTCCTCGCCCGCCTCCAGGGCGAGATCGCCAAACGCGGCACCATCGAAGTCCTCTGCAACGGCATCAAGCACGGCCCCCACGACCTCGACCTCTTCTACGGCACGCCCTCCGCCCAGAACGAAACGGCCCAACAACGCTTCCGCCAGAACCAGTTCAGCGTCACCCGCCAGCTCCGCTACAGCCGGGACGACGCTCAGCGCTCGCTGGACATCGGGCTCTTCATCAACGGGCTCCCCGTCTTCACCTTCGAGCTCAAGAACAGCCTCACGAAGCAGACCTTCAACGACGCCATCCTGCAGTACAAGCGGGACCGCAACCCGCGCGAGCCCCTCTTCCGGTTCGGGCGCTGCGTGGCGCACTTCGCGGTCGACGAGAACGAGGTCCACTTCTGCACGCACCTCCGCGGGAAGGCGTCGTGGTTCCTGCCCTTCAACCGGGGCTGGCAGCGCGGGGCCGGCAATCCGCCCAACCCGAACGGTCTCCGGTCCGAGTACCTGTGGCGCGAAGTCCTCACCCGGGAGAGCGTGTCCAACATCCTGGAGAACTACGCGCAGGTGTTGGCGTCGAAGAACGCGAAGACGGGCAAGAAGAAGAAGGTCCAGATCTGGCCGAGGTACCAGCAGCTCGACGTGGTGCGCCGGCTCCTGGAGGACGCCCGCGTGCACGGGGCAGGGAAGCGGTACCTGATCCAGCACTCGGCAGGCAGCGGCAAGAGCTTCTCGATCGCCTGGCTGGCCCATCAGCTCATCCCGCTGGAGAGGAACGGGACGCCCGTCTTCGACTCGATCATCGTCGTCACCGACCGCCTCATCCTGGACGAACAGATCCGCGACACGATCCGTCAGTACGCCCAGGTGGGGTCGACGGTGGGGCACGCCGAGCGTTCGGGCGATCTGCGGCGGTTCATCACGCAGGGCAAGAAGATCATCATCTCGACGATCCAGAAGTTCCCCTTCATCCTCGACGAGATCGGCAACGAGCAGCGCGGACGCACCTTTGCGATCATCATCGACGAGGCGCATTCGAGCCAGGGCGGGAAAACGAGCGACGCCGTGTCGAAGGCCCTTGGCCAGGCGGGCGAAGTGGGGGAGGACGAGACCTACGAGGACCAGATCAACCGCCTGATGGAGTCGCGCAAGCTGCTGCCCAACGCCAGCTACTACGCCTTCACGGCCACGCCGAAGAACAAGACGCTGGAAATCTTCGGTGACCCGGATCCGCAGAGCGACGGCACGGTCCGGCATCTTCCGTTCCACAACTACAGCATGAAGCAGGCGATCCAGGAGGGGTTCATCCTGGACGTGCTCAAGCATTACACGCCGATCAAGAGCTACTACAAGCTCGCCAAGACGGTGGAGGGTGACCCGGAGTTCGACGTCAGGAAGGCCCGCAAGAAGCTCCGGCTCTACGTCGAGGGGCACGAGCACGCGATCCGGCTCAAGGCCGAGATCATGGTCGACCACTTCCACGAGCAGGTCATCGCCCAGCGCAAGATCGACGGCAAGGCGCGGGCGATGGTGGTCACCAACGGGATCGAGCGCGCGATCCAGTACTTCCACGCCATCCGCGACTACCTGAAGGAGCGCAAGAGCCCCTACCAGGCGATCGTCGCGTTCTCGGGGGAGAAGGACTACGGTGGGGAGATGGTGACCGAGGCATCGCTGAACGGGTTCCCGCCGCGCAAGATCGCCGAGAGGTTCCAGGAGGACCCGTACCGCTTCCTCGTCTGCGCGGACAAGTTCCAGACGGGGTACGACGAACCCCTGCTCCACACCATGTACGTCGACAAGACCCTCTCGGGGATCAAGGCGGTCCAGACCCTGTCGCGGCTCAATCGGGCGCACCAGAAAAAGCACGATGTCTTCGTGCTCGACTTCCTGAACGACGCGGACACCATCACCGAGGCGTTCTCGAACTACTACCGCACCACGATCCTGGCCGACGAGACCGACCCCAACAAGCTCCACGACCTCCAGGGCGATCTGGACGGCGCCCAGGTGTACTCGCCCGACCAGGTCAGGGAGTTCGTGAAGCGGTACCTGGACGGCGAGGAGCGCGACCGGCTCGACCCCATCCTCGACCGGTGCGTGGAGGTCTACATCAACGAACTGGACGAGGACGAGCAGGTTGCGTTCAAGAGCGGAGCCAAGGGGTTCGTGCGCACCTACGCTTTCCTCTCCTCGATCCTCTCCTACAACAACCAGGCCTGGGAGGAGCGCTCGATCTTCCTGAACTTCCTGATCCCGAAGCTGCCCGCGCCGGTGGAGGAGGACCTGTCGAAGGGCATCCTCGAGACGATCGACATGGACAGCTACCGGGTCGAGAAGCGGGCGATGCAGGGGATCCTCTTGGTGGACGAGGACACGGAGATCGGTCCGGTGCCGGGAGTGGGGGGAGGGGGAAAGGCCGAGGTCGAGATCGACCGTCTGTCGGTGATCATCGATCAGTTCAACGACATGTTCGGCGGGATCGATTGGCAGGACGCCGACCGGGTCCGCCAGATGATCACGGAGACGATCCCCGCCATGGTGGCGGAGGATACGGCGTTCCAGAACGCGCGGAAGAATTCGGACCGCGAGAACGCCCGTATCGAGCACGACCGGGCGCTCGCCCGGGTGATGATGGCCATCATGAAGGACGACACGGAGCTGTTCAAGCAGTTCGTGGACAACCCCGACTTCAAGCGGTGGCTGGGGAGTGTGGTGTTTGAGGTGGCGTATGAGGGGGTGGGGTGAGCGGATGGTAGTCGACTTCGGAACACCAGAAGCCGATTCCTACCTGGTGCGGGTGCAAGTCCAGATCGGCAAGCGACTCCATACGGATGCGAGCTGCTTGACCGCGACGACGCTGGGTCGGCCGATATCGATCAAGTCGCCGTCAGGATCGATGTCGGAGACCGACTGGCTTGTCTTGGAAGCCCGCGGATTCTCGTCGGAAGGGAGTGCCCGTGAGTTTGGGGAGCGGCTGCGCCTACTCGCTACGATCGCAGGCCTCTGTTCCCATTTGGGTATCGACGCCGGCCGAGACACGACACTCAGCCGTTTCACCGAACATCTACAACGAAGAATGGAGTTGGAGGATGACGTCAGAGTGCCTCCGGAGATTCATGGGGTACAGGTGCTACCAGATGACGGGAAGTCGCGGTTCATGCACGCGAGCGCATCGTTGTCGGTTAGCAGTGACCCCAGACAGCTACTGGAAGCTGTAGAGCATCTCTCGGACAACGCAGCATCATTCGACGCAGCGAAATACCCTGACTCCCTGATAAACTCATTGAGGCTTCTCAATCTCGCGATGATTGCCGAAGACCGTCGAGCCAAGATTGTGCTGGCAGTGGCCGCAGTTGAGGGCTTGATCCGGAATGAGAAGTGGAGTGAGAGACAGAAGGAGTGGTTGGCCGATACGATTGGGACGCTACGAGAAAAGGCCGACGCCGAACTCGAGGAGATGGCAAACGTTCTGCAACGCATGCATCGAGTCAGTCTGCGCCAGGGTGTATTTCGTTTGCTAGAGGGAAACGGTCTGCAGCACCTCAAACCTCGTTAGGATGAGCTATACAGTAAGCGGAGCGCCTTGTTCCACGCAACTCAAGTGTTTGACCGATACCAGATAAATGCCCTTGCGAAAGCTACAGTGAAGCTCTGTGTGACTATCGTATTGACCATCCTTACAAATCAGGGAATCGTTCTGCCTCCAATTGCCGCTGTTCACTTTGGCGATCTTCTCGGTCCCCTCAAGGCATCGTGATGGGCAACGCGCCTCAAGAAGAAGAACCGGCCGGGAGGCGAGTTGATGCGGACCCGGGCGAAGCTGGGGAAGCTGAAGGTGTCGCAGAAGAGGTTGTCCATGCGCAAGATGCGATAACTGCTGCGCCTGAAGTATGAAACTGGAGCGCAGCCAGCGTCGAATTGAGCGACCGCTTCCGCAAATCGAGGCCAAACGACCCTGCGCTGCAGACGAGCCGGTGTAGCAGGTAGTCACGACGATCCGGTCGGTGCAGCGAATCCTTCGATGGTCCGCCTCAGTTGTTCGACTGTTTCGAATTGCCGTTCGGAGGACTCGTTGATCCGGTCGGCCAGGAACTCGATGTCTTCGAGCGGCGCCTCGCCCACAAGCGACTTCAGCTGCAGGCGTTCGAAGGTGCCAATCACCTCCCCTACCTGCCGGGCCTCGCGCAGGAAGCTTGCCCCAATCCCGCCCAAGGTGGTCTCCGCCCCCGCGATCACCGTATCCGCGCTTCCGGAAAGCCGTTCGAGTCGACGGATCTCCTCAATGTCGCGGTTGTACCGCTCCATGACCGCGATTCTGGCCTCGCAGTCGCGGTAGAACTTGAGAAGCACATTGGCCCGTCCGTCGAGTTTGCCGAGTGCGGAACGCAGCTTTGCGTGCAACTGGATTGCCGTCTTCCACTGGCCGGTCACCATCTGATTGCCCGGATCCTGGCCCAGCCGCGCACGCCAGTAAGCTATCGATTCCCGGGCGCCGTCGACTGCCTCGCTTAGCGACGCCCGGGCCGTAGCCCATTCGGACTCGCGCCCCAAGGTTTGCGCCCGGTGCCTCTCGATCTGCGTGCGGAAGCCCTTAACGGCGAATCGGTACTTGGCTTCGGTTCTATCTAGTTTGCCGGCTCGAAGGGCTACGGACGTTCTGGGCGGGCGCACAAGCGGACGCTCGCGCAGGCGCTGTGCCTCTCGCTTCTCGTTCCACTTCTCAAGCTCTCGTCGGTATTCTTGAGACTCCGTCGAGTCAAAAGGCCGTACCCGTCCCGTTTCATCAATAGCTTCTATATCGGCCCATGCTGTTCGTCGACAAGAAAAAGCCGCCGCAATCGATTCATGAGAATGGCCACAATCAACACGTTCTATCGTGTTGCCGCGCCGCTCCATGACCCTATATCTGGCTTGCTGTCTTCTCGCTCTGTCTATGGCAGCCGCTTTTGACCTCTCGTGTTCTGAAAACAGCCACGATACTAATTTGAAGACACCAAGAGCAATGGCCGCAAGCATCTGAAGGACAGGCAACTAATACCCCCCAACCCTCTTTGTTCTGTTCGGTAGGATCCATTCGTTTCCTAATGACCGCCGTAACCTGTTGCTTGGCACACGCGGGTCCTTTCCGGTTGCTCTACCCATGCCTCTTGCATCTCTCGTCCCAAAGGCGACCGACATCTTCCGCATAACGGGGCCAGCACTGGTCGCGCTGCGGGTTGAAGCGTCCGAAGTTTGCGGGGTGGTAGCTATGGAGCCAGAGAGCGCGGTCAGTCCCTCGGCCAAGACTAAGAAAGCCGGTTTCGTAGCGGGCCGGAAACTTGTAGCGAGGGGTGGAGAGAAACTCCTTCGTTGTAGGTGGACGGATCAACTTCCTGACGGCGGCCTCCGCTTCGGCGCCCTGGGTCACGACGACATCTGGACGGAGGATCGTCAACTCCCCGGGGATGTATCGGCGGCAGTTGTCGAACAACGTTGAATCAGCCTGTCGGCGGCCATGCTTGTTCTGGCAGCATTTTGCGCTGTTGACGTGGGCGATGTGGCTGATGACGCGAACGTCTCGGGGGGTCCAAGGCCTCGTCTCCTTGGGGTGCATGAGGTCGGGCTTGAACTGACGGAGTAGCATGAATGCCATTTCGTGAGTTCGGTACCAGTGTTTGTGCTTCGGGAGCGCTGCGACATCCTCGACCAGAGCATCACGGCGTTGAAACTCGGCCGTCCGCCGTTCTGGTAGCCGTTCGGCGCTACCGGAGTCCAGTGAAAGGAAGAGCAATCGCGGAAGACGCCGCTCTTCATAGAGCGGTCCCACCAAACTGGCTTTGGTTTCAGTGAAGTCCGGAGAATCGACCGAGCACGCCCTACGGCTCGGGCACCGAAAACGGACTGGTAAGATACCGTGTTCGTCGTAGAAGGCGTTCAGTTCTTGGAGCATCCGTGTCGTCATTCGTCTTCCTTCTAGTTCCGAAAGAGCTTCGGTGTGGCTCCTTGGGCGGCCTTGAGATCCGCTGAGCACCCTTGAGGCGTCGTGTCGCGCGTCCTCCGGTGTCGGCAACGCGACGAACTGATCTTTCTCAACAGAAGGTTGAGAGGGTCAGACACCTCCGCGCAAGCTTCTCGGACAGCATTTGGCTTCTTGATCCTGTCCGAATCGTGAAGATCGTGGCGAGAGCACCCACCTGACGCACTCAGGCGCGACGCTGCCACCGACAAGCAAACGGAGCGACGGTTTGCGGCGATTCCGTATGAGGGGGTGAGCAGCGCGGCCCACGCCCGAAGGCGCTAGATTGAAACGTTCGTTGAAGGCCTTGGATCTGGATGACCCTGGAGGTGGACGATGAAATACCGGGTAGCCCTTGAAGAGTCCGAAGAGGGATTCTCCGTCTGGGTTCCAGGCCTTCCGGGTTGTGCGTCCCAGGGGACGACGGAAGAGGAAGCTCTGGCGAACATCGCGGATGCGGTCCGCGAGTACATGGAAGTGGCAATCGAGAATGCTGCTGGCATGGAAATCCGTGAGATCGAGGTCGCCGTATAGGCCGTGCCCAGGATACCCGGTGTCAACCACCTCCGGGCCGTACGAGCGCTCGAAAAGGCGGGCTTCCGCGTCGCTCGCCAGGGCAAGCATATCGTCATGACCGATGGCGAGCGTATCCTCACGGTTCCGCGCAACAATCCGGTCAATGCCTTCACGATGGGCCGCATCGTTCAAGACGCCGGCCTTACTGAACGGGATTTCAGGGAACTCCTTTGAGGCCCCCTCAAGCGCTGACCAACCACTCGGAGTCGTCTGGTTCCAGCCAGTAGTCGCCGCCGAGCGCCGCACGCGAGCAGCTGATTAGTGATGTCAACATTACAGTATGTGATGTAGACATTACTTCCTTGGCTCGCCGCGAGAGGGTCGGAACGTTGGGACACCACGAGAACGCCGTCGCGAAGAGGGAGGGCTGGGCGGTCGCGCACGACCAACCTGATGCTGCGTCATGGTTGGGAGTGGGATGGTCTTGCCGTAGTTATCAGTAAGTGATAACCTTGCTGATGACGATACCTGCCCGGGATCCGGGGCTGGACACGCTACTCGACCTCCACGATGAGACCCTGTTCGTGGACGACACGGGCCACTGGGTGAAGTTCGTCGTGGTGCGGACCGAGGTCACGCCCGAACGACCACACGGCCTCCGCTATTCTCTGACGCTGCACGCGCCGGACGGAGCCAGACTGGTCGGATTCGACAATGCGCACCCGGTGAGGGAGCGGCGAGGCCCAGGCGGAGGACAACGGGCGGAGCGCGACCACCTGCATCGGCTGCGCACGATTCGGCCGTACGAGTACGAGGACGCGGCCACGCTGGTCGCAGATTTCTGGAAGGAAGTGGACCACGTGCTTCGAGAGAGAGGATCGATTCCATGAAGACACTGAAGATTGGCATCGCCGGCTACGACCAGATGAAGGCGCGTACCATGGCCATCGCCCGTGGGGAGCGCACGCCAGCGAAGGGTGAGCCCAAGGTCTGGTTCACCTCGATCGAGAGCTTCGCGAAGTTGCTGTCCGAGCATAACCGGCATCTCCTGGAGCTGATCGCCCGTGAGCGACCGCGTTCGCTGACGGAGCTCGCGGCGCTGGCCGGGCGCAGCAAATCGAACCTCTCGCGAACCCTGAAGACGATGTCCCAATACGGACTCGTGGAATTGCGGCCGGGCGCGCGTGGTACGCTGGTGCCGCGGGTTCCCTACGACCAGGTGACGCTCGATCTCTCATTGACGGGGACGAGGAGCGGGTCGGTCGGTGTCAGTCCGTAAAGCTCAAGGCCGTGACACCTGCCGGCGATCCTCCCGCGTCATCACCCAAACAACACCCAGATGGCCACTATGGCCAGATTCGTTCGTCGACGGCCTTAAAACTGGATCACCTGGAGGTGGACGATGAAGCGTTGGTGAACCCTCTTGCGGCATGAGTCCCAATCCCCGCACCCTCCCCCCCATGACCGACCTCTCCTCCATCCGGCAGGAACTCGAGAAATCCCGCCGCGACGTCCTCGATCTCTCCCTCAGGAACCCGCTGCTCAACTTCCGTCCCACGAAGCGGCGCGGCATCGAGGTTGTGGACGAGCGCTCGCGCGAGCTCTTCCGGATCCTCGTGGGCGGGCCCGTGCCCGACGGATCCTCGTCCCGGAGCCCGCGGGTCATGTACTTCCTTCCCGCATCCGCGGAGACGGCGCTCCCGGCAACCGGCGAGCTGGCCACGGACGACATCGGCGACATCCCCTCCGAGCTCCTCGCCATGCTGGGCGAGCCCGACGACGGCCTCGACGAAGCCATCGCGCGCCACACCGACAACAAGCTCCAGACCGCGCTTCCCCGCGCCGCGCTCAATCTGCGCCTGCGCGAGACCTTCCGGCAGGCCCGCCTCTCGATCGAGGAACAGGGGGTCAACATCCTCTATCTCGCCCTCGGGATGCTCACGTGGTACGAGTCCGAGAGCAGCAGCACCGAGCGCCGCGCGCCGCTGATCCTGATCCCGGTTCAGCTCACCAGGTCCAGCCTGCGCGAGAACTTCAATCTCAGGTGGACCGAAGACGACATCGAGGCGAACCTATCGCTCGAAGCCAAGCTCAAGCAGGACTTCGGCGTCCGCCTGCCGGAGATGCCGGCCGAGGAGGATCTCGACGTGGAGGACTATCTCTTCCGGGTCGAGAAGGCCGTCGCCAAGAGGGAGCGCTGGACGGTCGCGCACAACGACGTCCACCTGAACTTCTTCTCCTTCAGCAAGCTGCTCATCTACAAGGACCTGGATGCGGAGACCTGGCCGGAAGAAGGCCGGCCCGCCGACCACCCGTTGGTGCAGCAGCTCTTCGGCGGCGACGGATTCGCGCCGGGGCCGCCCGACATCGGCGAGGACGAGCACATCGACGATGCCGAGGGGGTGGCGGGTCTCCATCCGGTGATGGACGCGGACAGCTCGCAGACGCTCGCGGTCCGGGACGCGATCCAGGGCCGCAACCTGGTGATCCAGGGGCCTCCGGGCACCGGGAAGTCGCAGACCATCACCAACCTGATCGGCGAGGCGCTGGCCGGCGGCCGCACGGTCCTCTTCGTGGCGGAGAAGATGGCCGCCCTGGAGGTCGTGAAGCGGCGCCTGGACACCATCCACCTGGGCGACGCCTGCCTGGAGCTGCACAGCCACAAGACCAACAAGCGGGTCGTGCTGGACGAGCTGAAGCGCACGCTGGCGATGGGCCGGCCGAAGGTCGAGCGCGGGACGGAGGACGGGGTGCTGCTCGAGGAGGCCCGGGATCGCCTGAACGACTACGCCCGCGCGGTCAACTCGCCGGTCGGACGGAGCGGGCTGACCCCGCACGACCTGGTCGGCCGTCTGGCGCAGCTGAGGGAGGATGGGCTGGAGGTCGACGGCCCGGGGCTCCCGATCCGGGACTCGGTGTCGTGGAGCGACGAGCAGTTCATTCGCCGGCGCGAGGTGGCGCGCGAGCTCCAGGAGCTGGTGCGCGCGATCGGAGTCCCCTGCAGGCACCTGTGGTGGCCGTGCGGCCGGCTTCACTTCGTGCCCACCGACGAGCATGCGGTGCGCCACGTCCTGGAGGGCGCATCGAGCGCATTGCGCCGGCTGGGGCAGGAGACGGAGGAGCTGATCGGGCGGCTGGGCCGCGACAGGACGTTCGGGCAGCTGAAGCCCGCGGACGTGGAGCGGATGATCCGCACCGCGCGCACGGCCCTGGAGGCTCCGGCGCTCGGGGGCGCCGATCATCGCAGTCAGGCCTGGGTCGCCGAAGCCGCCAGCATCGAGGGGGTGGCCGAGGCCGCGGGCTCCTTCGCCGGGATCCGCTCGCGGCACGACGCCGTCCTCATCCCCGAGGCCTGGGACGAGAACGTGCTGGCGGAGCGTCAGGCCTTCCGCGCGTACGGGAAGAAGTGGTGGCGTTTCCTGTCCGGGCCGTTTCGCGCCGCGCGCAGGAGGCTCGCGGGACTCTGCCGCGCGGACATGCCCCGCACCGTCCGGGAGCAGATGGAGCTGGTGGATGCCATCCTGGAGGCGGGGCGTCTGCGGCGGGAAGTCGAGGAAGGGAAGGACCTGGTCAGCCGGCTGTTTCCCGCGCTGAGCCTGAGCGATCGGGTGGAGAAGCACCGCGCCTTTGCGGAGGCCGCGGCCTGGCTGGTGCAGCTTCACCGCGACGAAGCCGCGGGGCTCGTGGGCGACGAGGTCCACGACCTGCTGGAGTCCGACCCCGATCCCGCCAAAATGCGCGCCGCCGCCGACGCCTGCCAACGCGCGACGGAGGCGCTGGCGGAGGCCCTGGACGCCCTCGCCGATGCGATGGAGCTGCGCTCGGAGCGTCTGGAGCCCGGCGAGTCATTCGAGGAGCGCGCCTGTGGAGCCTCGGACGCCTGGCTCCGCGCCGCCCTCGACCGCATCTCCTCCATGTACGACGTGGTGCGCTTCAACCAGCTGGAGAAGCACGCCGCCGAAATGGGCATGCCGGAAGTGGCCGGAGCCGCGGCATCACGCCCGGAAGCGGCGCGCCGGCTCACCGGCCTCTTCGAGCACGCCTGCTACGCCGCCTGGCTGGATGCCGCCTTCCGCGAACAGGAGGCGCTGGCCCGGTTCGACGGGGCAACCCACGGAGGCCTCATCGACCGCTTCCGCGAGCTGGACATGGCGCAGTTCCACCGTAACCGGGCGCTGATCGCCGAGCGCCACTGGGAGCAGCTTCCGCGCCACCACGGCGGCGGCCAGCTGGGTGTCCTCAAGCGGGAGTTCCAGAAGAAGTCCCGCCACCTCGCCGTCCGCCGGCTCATGCAGGAGGCGGGCAGGGCGGTCCAGAGCATCAAGCCGGTCTTCATGATGAGCCCGCTCTCGATCGCCAAGTACATTCCGCCCGGGTCGGTCGACTTCGATCTGGTGGTGTTCGACGAGGCGAGCCAGGTCCGTCCGGTCGAAGCTCTCGGGGCCATCATCCGGGGCAGGCAGGCGGTCGTGGTGGGGGACAGCAAGCAGCTGCCGCCGACCAGCTTCTTCGACCGCATGGGCGACGGCGGGGAGGAGGAGGCGAGCCGGACCGCCGACCTGGAGAGCATCCTGGGCATGTTCTGCGCCCAGGGGGCCCGCGAGAGGATGCTGCGCTGGCACTACCGCAGCCGCCACGAGTCGCTGATCACGGTGTCGAACCACGAGTTCTACGACAATCGCCTGGTGGTCTTCCCGAGTCCCGAAGCCGGCAAGGTCGATACCGGCCTCCTCTTCCGCCACGATCCCGACGCCGACTACCAGCGCAGGGGCATCAACACCGCCGAGGCGAAGACGATCGCGCAGGCCGTCATGAAACACGCCCGCGAGATCCCCGAGCTCACGCTGGGCGTTGCGGCCTTCAGCAACGTCCAGGCACGCCGCATCGAAGACGAGGTCGACATCCTGCGCCGCCGCGATCCCTCGCACGAGGAGTTCTTCGCCGCCCACCCTGAGGAACCGTTCTTCGTCAAGAACCTGGAGAACGTCCAGGGAGACGAGCGCGACGTGATCCTGATCAGCATCGGCTACGGCAAGGTCGACGGCGCCTATCTGCCGATGAACTTCGGACCCCTCAACCGGGACGGCGGCGAGCGGCGCCTGAACGTGCTCATCACCCGGGCCCGCCGGCGCTGCATCGTGTACTGCAACTTCGTCGGCGCGGACCTGGACCTGAGGCGCTCCGGGGCCAGGGGCGTCCGGGCGCTCAAGACCTTCCTGGAGTACGCGCAGCACGGGGTGATCGACGTTCCGACGGCCAGCGGCAGGGAGGCCGACTCTCCGTTCGAGGAAGCGGTCGCCGCCCGGCTGCGCGCCCTGGGACACGACGTCGAGCATCAGATAGGATCGGCCGGATTCTTCGTCGACCTGGCGGTGGTGGACCCCGAGCGGCCCGGACGATATCTCCTGGGCATCGAATGCGACGGCGCCACCTACCACAGCTCCCGCTCCGCCCGGGATCGGGATCGCCTGAGGCAGCAGGTGCTGGAGGGTCTGGGATGGAGGATCCACCGCATCTGGAGCACCGACTGGTTCCGCAACCCGCACCAGGAACTCGAGCGGGTGGGAATGGCGGTCCGCTCCGCGAAGATGGGAGGAGCGCCACGGGCCGCGCCGAAGCCCGCGCCCCCGAAGCCCCTCGAGAGAGCGCCCGAGCCCGAACCGGAGATTCCCGCTCCCACCGCTCCCTACAGGATGGTCTCGCTTGGCATCGGCTACCTCAGCACGCCTCTCCACGAAGTGCCTGCCGGCCGGCTGGCGCAGTGGATCGCCCAGGTGGTCGACGTGGAGAGCCCGGTCCACTTCGACGAGGTGATCCTGCGGATCCGCAAGGCTGCAGGGGTGGCCCGCGCCGGATCGCGCATCCGCGCACACATGCGGACGGCTACAACGGTGGGCGCGAGGCGGAGACTCTACCGGATCGACGAGTCCAACTTCCTCTGGCGGCTTGAGCACCAGGCCCCCGAGGTGCGGCTCCGGGATGGCGTCCCTTCGTCCCTGCGCGACCCCTCGCGCATCGCGTCCGAGGAAATCGCGACCGCCCTGGTGCACGCCGTCCGGGTGAGCTACGGCATCAAGCCCGCCGACGCGGTCACCGAAGCGAGGCGCCAATTCGGTTTCAAGCAGGGTGGGCGCAAGATCGTCGGACGCTTCCGGCAAGTACTGGACGACCTCGTGGCGCAGGGCACGATCTTGCGCGAAGGGTCTCTGCTGCGAGTGCCGGACGACGCCGAGGGCGGGTCCCCCAGCTTGTCTGGGTGAGTAACCCTGACGTTACGGCGGAGGCAGGGGAAGGAGAATCACGGCAAGGAGTCACGTAAGTTGAACTGGGACTGCACGATCTGCGTTTCTTGCCGTTGGACTGGACCCCGCTGGATCGTGCCGTGACAGCGGGGAAACGGGTTCGATTGGCGGGAATCGGCTCACTCACGGAGGCGGTCCTATTCTCGTCGACCAGGGCCCATTAGGAACATAACCTCCGTCTTCCCGGCTGGACTGGCACCCGATGGGAAGGCGGGGGGAACCGCCGTCAGCCGAGGCTGTGGCGGTTGCAAGCGCAAGGTGCGTGCCCTACGCCTCCGTGGCAATGACGCGCGTCAGATCGTCCTCACCACGTTGCAGGCGTTCGGGCAATCGATGGGCGGTGGGTATGCGTACGACGACGCGTGGTGCGAGAGCCTCTTCGCGACGGTGGAGTGCGAGCTTCTCGACCGGCGGCGGTTCGCGATGGTGGCCGACGCACGGGGCGAAGTCTTCAGCTTCATCGAGGGTTTCTACAAGAGAATTACGGACAAGAGACGCTGGGCGGTGGACGAGCACGTTGCGCCGGACGCGCAACGCAACCCTACACGGACGACACCAGCGCCTACAAGGGCGGGGATCGCCCGCACGAAACGGTCAAGCACTTGGTGACCGAGTACGTTCGCGGCATGGCGCACACCAACGGCACGGAATCGTTCCGGGCCATCTTTAAAGCGCGCCCACAAGGAGAGGTTCCATCAGCTGTCGGCGAAGCACCTGCAACGCTATTAATTGGCATATTTTCTGGGCGTCACACGCGTCCGCAAGCTCGCGGAAGGTACCGTCCTACCGTAGACCCCAACAGGAGAGCAACAGCATGATCAGACGAGGAATTCTGGCACTGGCGCTGACGGCCCTGCCATCGGCGGCCTTCGCCCAGGGCACCATCGAGGGAACCGTCCGCAGCAACGACAGCGGCGCCGGACTCGGCGGAGCGCGAGTCGAAGTCCCCGCCCTCGACATCATCGCATTCACCGGCCCCGACGGCAGCTTCACACTGCCCGACGTGGCGGCCGGAAATCATATCATCGAGGTCCGGCTCATCGGCTACGGACTTCTTTCCGAAGACGTTACGGTCACCAGCGGCCAGACCACCGCGGTCGATCTGGGACTCGACATCGTGACCTTCACCCTCGACGAACTGGTGGTGGTGGGCAGCCGCACGCGCCCGCGCACCGTCACCGAATCGATGGTGCCCGTGGACGTGATCCCGGTCAACGAGATCGCCAATCAGGCCGAGACCAACATCGACTTCCTGCTGCGCACCGTGGTCCCGTCCTACAACGTCAACATGCAGCCGATCAGCGACGCAGCGACGATCACGCGGCCGGCCAACCTGCGCGGCCTCGCCTCCGACCACACCCTGGTGCTGCTCAACGGCAAGCGGCGCCACCGGGGCGCGGTCATCACCTGGCTCGGCGGCGGCCTTTCGGATGGTGCCCAGGGGCCCGACATCGGGTCCATCCCCGGCCTCGCGCTGCGCCAGGTCGAGGTGCTGCGCGACGGCGCCGCGGCGCAGTACGGTTCGGACGCCATCGCCGGCGTGCTGAACTTCATCCTCAAGAACGACCGCTCCGGCGGCAGCGTCGAGGTCAAGCAGGGCAGCTTCTACGAGGGCGACGGCGACGCACTCTCAGTGGCCGGCAACGTCGGTCTGCCCCTCGGCGAGTCCGGATTCGCCAACATTACCGTCGAGTACGGCAACCAGGACCCCACCGACCGCGCCATCCAGCGTGGTGACGCGGCGGGCCTGATCGCAGCCGGCAACACCGCGGTGCGCACGCCCACTGCCCAGATCTGGGGCTCGCCCAAGGTCACCGACGACCTGAAGGTCTGGGTCAACACCGGCTACACCTTCGACGACGACGAGCAGGCCTACGCCTTCGGCAACATCGGCACCAAGGAGGTCGACGGCGGCTTCTTCTTCCGCAACCCCAACACCCGCGGCGGCGTGTTCAGCGGCGACGGCGGCGCCACGCTGCTCATCGGTGACGTGCTGGACGCGCGCGACGGCATCCTCGACGGCTCCGCCAACTGCCCCGTCGTGAACGTCACGAACAACGTGCCCGATCCGGTGGCGCTGCGGCAGGTCTTCGACGACCCGAACTGCTTCTCCTTCCAGGAGATGTTCCCCGGTGGCTTCACACCCCAGTTCGGCGGCAACGTCTTCGACGCCTCCGTCGTGGGCGGTCTCCGCGGCCGCACCGACAGCGGCATCTCGTGGGACGCCAGCACAAGCTTCGGCAAGAACCTCGTCGACTTCTTCATCTACAACACCGTCAACGCGGCACTCGGACCGCAGACCCCCACCAACTTCGATCCGGGCCTCTACAACCAGGAAGAGCTCAACTTCAACCTGGATCTGGCCTATGAAGTGAACGACCGGACGCACCTCGCCGGCGGCTTCGAGCGCCGCGAGGAACGCTTCGAGGTCGGGCAGGGGCAGGACGAGTCCTGGCAGATCGGGCCCTATGCCGCGCAGGGCTTCAGCTCCTCCTCGAACGGCTTCCCCGGGTTCAGCCCGCTCGCGGCCGGTAACTGGAGCCGCAGGAACACCGCCGTCTATGCCGATCTCGATCTCGGCAACGGCGTCACCGACAACTGGAACATCGGCCTCGCCGGCCGCTACGAGAACTTCTCCGACTTCGGGGGTCAGGCCACCGGCAAGGTGTCCGCGCGCATCGCGGCCACCGACCAGATGTCGCTGCGGGCGAGCGCGTCTACTGGATATCGCGCTCCGACGCCCGGGCAGCAGAACACCTTCAACGTGTCGACCGTCTTCGATTCGGAGATCGGCGACCTGGTCAACCGCGGCACCATCCCGTCGACCTCACGCGTCGCGGCGCTGAAGGGCGGGCGCCAACTCGAGCCCGAGACGTCGTTCAGCATCGCGGCAGGCGCCGTGTACGAGGCCGGCTCTCTGCGGCTGACCGGGGACTACTTCCGGATCGCGATCGACGATCGCTTCGCCCAGACCCGGACCTTCGAGCTCACCGACGCCGAGGTCTCCCAACTGGTGTCCGAGGGCATCACGAGCGCGAGCAACCTGGCCGAGTTCCGCTTCTTCACCAACGACTTCTCGACCCTCACCCAGGGATGGGATTTCGTGCTGAACTACTCCCCGGAGGCGATGGGCGGAAACACCAGCGTCAACTTCCTCTTCAACTACACCGCCACCGAGGTCACGGAGCGCAACCCCGAGGTTGTGGACGACGACCGCGTCTTCCAGCTGGAGCAGTCGCTCCCAAGCTTCCGCGCCTCGCTCAGCGGCGTGCACTCCTTCGGCCCGTGGCGCGGACTCCTGCGGGGCACGCTCTACGATGGCTGGTACGATATCGGCGACGAGTTCACCTATCCCGGACGCTTCATCGTCGATGCCGAAATGGCGCTGGATCTCTCGGACAATGCCGCGGTCACGTTCGGCGCGCAGAACCTGCTCAATACGTATCCAGACGAGAGCCCGAACGCGCTGGGCGTTGGAGCACGCTATCCCGAGAGCACGCCTTTCGGCTTCAACGGCGGGTACTATTACGTCCGGCTGAACTACAACTGGTTGTGGGAGATGCGGTAGGATCTGATGGGCCGAGTCTCATGAGCGTGGCGAGCTGGTCTGCTTCCGGACCAACTCGTCCGCTCAAGTCAGCGGGAACGGAACCCCGGTGGGCCTCCAACGGCCTGCCGGGGCTGCCATGTCTGCACATCGACACGTCGTCTCCGCAACGTTGAATGTTGCGGACTGGCAAGGAGAGCGCTCCGCCCCCCCTGTGACCCCCAGGTTTCCGCGCGGGTGTCGGCGCGGCGGAGGACGGGGGCCGCCTCCAGAACCACATGCTCAATCGTGCCGAGGACCGTGGAATGGCGGTCGGCGGACATCGCGGCGAATCCTTCGCCCGCGATGCCTGCGCGCTTCGGCGCGGACTCCCGACCGGTAGCGAGCTGGGGCCAGCTCCCGAAGAGGACCGACCATGGCTCCGAGTACCTTCTCTCGCTCCACTGTGCGAGGCGAAGCCAACCACCCGCCAAGCTGTCCGGCGACACACCGACCATCGTGACCGGCCCTCAGACGCGGGGTTACAGCCCCGCCCGAATAGCATTGACAAAAGGCGGGGAGTCGATGGGCAATGCGCGACCCCAACCTCGTCGAGGTCGGCTGTTCAGCGTCCTCCACGGGCACTAACGGATTCTTGAAAGTCCACCGTACGCTCTGGGGTTCCTCGGGGAGCCTCCCGTAAGGCGAAGCGGCCATGGTCGTGCTGAGCCCGCGCCTATCGCCGCTTCTTGGGACGGTGTACGTTTTCTGGTTGACGCAGCAGGGGACCACAACGGTGATCGCTCACGATGGCAAGAAGCTCCTGGCTAGAACTAGGCCGAATCTGCGCGGGAGCACTGTTGCTGTCCTTGCTTCAATCGGGGTGTTCTCCCGATGCATTCCTGACATCGGAGCCCGACCCCCCGAACGCTTCTGGGACATGGCGGGAAGCCAGAGCCAGCAATGTTGGTAGTGCCCACAACCCCAACCGATTGGGCGCGGTGGGGATGGTAGGTGTGGACGCGGCGAGAAGGGCGGCCTTCGAAGGCGATTCCGTGACCTACACGCTCCAGATCAAAGACTTGGCGGGTTTCGTTCATGGGATCTGGACAATCGAAGGCGATCCGAGTCTGCCAATGGATCCGTGGGAAGCCGTGGTGACCGGCAGCCATACGGATGGCGCAATGCTGACCGAGTACAACGATCCTCGCCACGGGAGGTGTCGCCTTCACGGGCCGATCGATACCATCGCATACCGAGCGGATCAGCGTTGTGAGGGCGCAGGATGGGAGGTCACCGACAGCTTCGTCCTGAGCTTGGTCGAGGCCCCTTCGGATACCGCCACAGCTTCCATTCTCGGATTGGTGCGAGCGAACAGAGAGGGCGTGCCGGGGGTTACGGTCAAGCTCTTGGGCACGGGCCCGGTCCTCCGCAAGGTGTCGGACCACGACGGATTTTACATCTTCACGGATCTTCGGGCAGGAAGCTACACGGTCGGGATCTCCGGAGGTTTCGACACCACCGAGTTCGCGTTTCCGTTCACCGATTCAACGGTGACGCTTGGCGTGGGCGAGGCCACAGTCGTCGTGTTCGACGGCGTCCGCCTCGGCACGGGAGACGGCACGGGAGACATTCAGGGCCAAGTCACCGTCGAAGGCACGGGCCTGGGAGGAGTTACTGTCGGCCTGTACGACGCATCCGGTGGGATGAGCGGGGCCATGGAGACCGACGAGGATGGCGGCTTCGCCTTCACCGGGCTTCGAGTCGGCAGTTACACGGTCACCATCAGCGGTGTCCCGGAGGATGTGGAATTCGAGCCCCCGAGCATGATGGTCGATGTCGAGGCGGGCCAGGTTGGCGTTGCGGACTTCAGGGGTCACTACATCCGCACGTCCGCAGTCGAAGGAAAGGTGATCATCGAGGGCGAAGGGCTTGTCGGGGTGACGGTGACTCTCGCGGGTGGCCCCGCGCACGAGAGCCATACGATGACGACGGACGCCAATGGCATGTATCGGTTCGGGGAACTGCGCCCCGGCGACTACACGGTCTCGATCTCCGGCTATGACACCCGCGACTACGAGTTCGCGACGACCTCCCAAGACGTGAGTCTTGATATCGGAGAGACCGTAACGGTGTCGTTCACCGGTGTCCTGCTCCGCACCTCCGGCATTAGCGGCTGGGTGAGCGTCCAGGGCGCCGGCCTCGGCGACGTCACGGTTACGCTTTCGGGCACGGCCGACCGCACCACGACGACCGACGCGGGCGGCCAGTATTTCTTCGCGGGCCTGGCGGCCGGCAACTACACGGTTGCTATCTCAGGCTACGACGCCGATGCGTATGTTTTCGACAGGACCAGCTGGGACGTGGCGCTCGGCGACGACCACAGTACGATTGTGAACTTCGAGGGTCGGTACCGCTGAGAGGTGATCGTCAACTACGAGGATCGGCACCGCTCAGAGTCTTTTCCAATTCGGAATTGAGCTTGTCCCGGAAGCCAACCGTCCGTGAAAGCGGGACAACCGCAACCCAATGGGCGGATGGCCGTCCGGAGGCGGTCGGCGATGATCAGCCATCACGGTGAACCCGTCGCACTGCGCGCTTCGGCGCGGACTGTCTGCGGATCGAGGGGGCGGCTCGCCCTTTTGGTATCGGTCGAGATCCTCACGCCAGCCCTCGACCAGAACCCTCCCGGCCCCGGACCGGGCTGCCGCGCTTCGCTTGCCCACCCTCGTTCGGACGTCGGGAGACCCGCCGTCCGAACGAGGGTCCGATCCCGCCGTCCCTCTCCGCAAGGAAGAAGCAGACCACATCAGACACCATGAACCCCAAGAACCAACCGTCCGTGAAAGCGGGGCAGGTCCATAGCGTTCTTCGTGAGCAACGACAAGGGATGTCGCGCAACTCTCAAGCGCGTTGGGGTCCGGCACTTTCCACAGGGAGAGAGGTAAGAGTAAACACACGCTTCGCGCCAAATGCACTCGGCGAAGACACTTGGCCGGATGAACAGAGAGACATGAAACGTATCGTCGTACCAATTCTCGTATCAGGCTGTGCCATGTTCACAGGCCTTGCGGCGAATGCCATCGAACTTGAGTCTTGGTCCTGGTGGGTTCTTGGAGGCATCGCGCTCGGGTTCGGTATCGCTGCCGTCACGGTCCAAGTGTGCCCTGACGAACTGACATCGCGGGTCGTTAGGCTGTTCTCGAAGAAGGCTCGGCAAGATGCAGAGGTGGCTGCGATGTTGAGTCTATGGGAGAACCACGGCTTCCCCGTGCTGACACGCGAAATGGCGAGCGCTTCCGAGTTAGCCGGAACAGGTAATGATGGGAAGACGAAAAACTAAGCCTTGGGAGTTCGAGCCTTCCGGGCACACGACGACCCGCATCTGGGTCAAATGGCTCTCACGGAGGAAAGCTCGCTTTGTGTAGCAGCCAATAGGCGTCGGAAAAAAGGAAGTCGTCGTCTTCCTTCCCACGCTGCTCGGCGATGTGCCAAGGTGATTTGCTGCTCATATCCATCTGGTCCCACACCTTCGCGCCCGCGTCAAGCAGCAGGGCCACGACCTCGGGGGTTCCCGTGGCCGCAGCCCTATGGAGCGGCGTCGCAAGGTCCTTGTCCAGAACGCTCACGCGCGCTCCCGCGGCTATCAGCACCTCCAGAACGTCCGCCAAACCGTTGGCCGCGGCCATATGAAGCGGTGTGCCATCCTCCGAAAAGTAGCCAACATCCACGTCTGCCCCGGCAGAGATCAGGGCCTTCAACCCGGCTTGGTTCTCCGCAGCCGTCGCGTAGTGGAGTGGTGCCCAATCCTGCCTGTTGCGGGCGTCCACGTCGGCACCCGCTTCCAGCAGAGTCAGAAGATCGTTGGTTCCCTTGCTTGCCGCGAAGTGAAGGGGCGTGTCTCCGTCCCTTCTCGCGGCGTTCACATCCGCGCCAGCTTCTATCAATGCTGCCACGATGCCCGCGTGGCCCTCATTCGTCGCGCCAAAGAGCGGCGTCATGCCGTCCCGGTCTCTAGCGTTCGCATCCGCCCTGGCATGTAGCAAGAGTTCCACGATTCCCGCGTGGCCGTTGGCCGCAGCCAAGAGCAAGGGCGTTTGCCCTGCCGCTTGGCGAACATCCACCTCCGCGCCCGCGTCCAGAAGTCGCGCCACGACGCCTTCACCTCCCAAAAAGGAGGCCGCATGGAGGGGCGTCGCCCCGTCGTCATCTCGGAGACCGATGTTCGCGCCCGCCGCGAGCAATGCGGCCACAACATCATCCAACCCTTCTTGCGCGGCGATTCGCAGCGGCGTCGACCCGCAGATCATCCGGGCGTCTACGTCCGCGCCGGCGTTCAACAGGACTTCAACGATCTCCGGGCTTGTAGCCACGTGCAATGGTGTCTCGGCGTCATCTCCTCGCGAATCGGCATTGCCGCCCGCCGCCAGCAGCGTCGCCAAGGCTTCCGTGTTTCCGTCGGCCGCAGCCTGGTGCAGGGGGCCGCATGCCATGGTCCCGGGATTCAGGTCCACTTCACGTTCTCGCTCTGTAGCTGATGTCGAGGAACTTTCTCACCCGGGACACCGGCTTCGTGCCACCGGACGACAGGACGGACTGCCTGACCGCCTCATACCCTGCCTCAAGGAGTCCAACCCAGTGCTCGAAGGCTTCAGAGCCGATGTCGCCGCGCAAATGAGCTTCGCGGGGTAGGCGCTCCTGCTGGACCCGGACGCGTTCAAGCTTGACCAAGATCTGAGCGCGCTCTGCTTCTGTGAGCCCCGACAACCATTCGGTTGTCCTTCGGTCAAGGGTGCGCTGTCGCTCGATCAATCCCGTATTTTCGGGCAATGCCAACACATCTTTCGGAGGTGACGCCGCTTCCTGGATTGCATCGCTCGATTCGTGGAGCCAAAGCCTCAATTCATCCTTAGCAGCCAGAAAGCGCGCGGCCTCCTCAAGCGTCACTGCCATCGGATCGAACCTCGCGGGGATGGTCGCATGATGCGCTCCACACGAGACGAACGGCCCCCACAGCCCATCCGTCTGGAGCGTGATGGGGGATCCCGTCTCAGGGTGGTCGCCAAGCTGCCGCAACACGACTTGATCGAGCAGGTCGAGGGCACCCTCGAGGTCGACATCCTCGGGTGTCACGCCATCCGGCAGCGACACGATCTTGGGTCGTGGGCCACTTCGTTTGCGCTCGCCGAGCTGAACGAAGCTACCCCGTCGACCGTCCTTGGCATAAACGTTCTGGCCGGTTTCTGGGTCGACGCCCAGCGGGCGGTCGCGGTCAATCTTCCTCAACCTGTCGTCAATCAGTTTGAGAGCTTGATCCAAGGCGATGTCCCTGGGATCGCCGCGCTCACTACTGGACAAATGGATCACGCTGGACATCGAGCGCCGCTGGCGCGCGCCGACACGGTCGTACTCCACCCGATCCGGCAACTCGATTCGCAGAACCTGCTTTGGTCGCGGGTCCGATCTCCGACCCAACTGAACGAACACTCGGCCATTCGGTCCAACCTTGACGAAAACCGGATCCCCAGTTTGCGAATGGCGGCCTAGTCGCCCCGAGTCTCGGGCCGAATCAACGATCACGGCAATCTCGGTCGCTACGTCGGCTGCACCGAGGGCACCATGGTACAGCTTTTTCGTGACCCTGCCGATGTCGACCTCGTCGCGACCGTGCTCCAGCCAGTGCCGGGCGAGTAGGAGCTTCGCTGCATTGAAGTCGTACTTGAGTCGATCCGAATAGCAAGAAAGGGCGGTGCGGTCAATCGCGCCCAGTTCGTGAAGAGTTCTCAGCAAATCGGCTTGAAGCCGGTAGGCGGCACTGATCGTCGACACGGCCTTGGCGGCGGCTAGGCGTGACGAGGCAATGAGTTCAAAGCACTCGTCGATCACTGAGATCGCGTCTCCGAGGAGCCTGTTCGCTCCTTCTAATCGCTCGGCGGCAGCGTCGGTTGCGGACGAAGACTCACCACTCTCGGGCTTCCCGACCACTTCTTCAGTGTGGTGCGCTTCCGGGGAGTCTCGCCGGACAGGAGCCGTGAACGTTACCATCACACCCACGCCCGGTCTGTGGTGCCCCGCCCTGATCGTGGCAATCAGTTCGGCGACCCGGTGCCCGTGTTGTTCGCACAATCCCACCACGGACCGGAGAGTGGGCAGAGCCGCCAACGAGCCGTCAGGTGTGGCACCCCGCCACCCGCAGGGTCGGTCCCGCTGGGATTCGCCCGGGCTGCTCAAGTCAACACCTCTTCCCGCTTGGAGACGGCCGCTAAGGACCCACTCGCCGTAGCCTACGACACTCCGGTCCGTTCGACCCCAATGCTACGCTTGGAAAGGGCCGCGGGCCAGACTGCGCTGGGTGGCTTCCTCATGATCCAGAGGAACCGCTTGTCTCTGGCGGGCGAGAGCATGGAGTTACGCCCGCGCTCGCTGCGTCGGAGCCGCAGGGCCATCCTCACGAAAGACTGCATGCCCAGCCCAGCCCCTTCGGGGGAAGCGCGCACAGCCTGAACGGTCGAGGAGTCTTCTGATTCACCGCATTGGACGGCAATCGAAGATTCCAGCAGGGATCGTTGGGTCGGCCGGAACCCGCCGAGGAGGGTGGTGTGGGCGTCCCGAAGGGGATTGGCACTCCGGGCACAACGCTTCCATCGGACGGTCCGGTAGAGCTTGCGCCGACTCATTCCGGGGACGCCTTTCCTTCCAGCACGGCCGCGACCTGATCGCGTGCATGGATGAACGCGTTCCGGCCTCGGGCCGCATTGGCCCCTTCATCCGTGCCCATCTTCTGAACGGTGCCTGGCAACAGGTCCGATTCCACCCTATCATAGAGCATGTTCAACGCGCAACCGGGACACTTCGCCCTCCAGTTCGCTCACCTGAACGAAGAGCTGTTCCCACAATGCATCAGTCATCCCCCTCCTTTCCCTCCCTCCCCCGTTAGCCCTTCCCTGCCATTCAGCTTCAGGATGATCGGATGGCCGGTCCTCAGGGGCTGCGGGTAGGGCGTACAATCAAGGACGCCACCCATGTTCTCCTCATACTGATCCACCCAAGCCCGAAGCTCACAGGACACGGTGCGGGGCCGAACGCTCTCCCGCACCATCGTGAAGGCGAGGAACACCTGCCCCTCGCGGCTGTCGTATTCCCCTCTCACCATTCCGCGAAGCGTGTCCGGTCGGGGCACGTCTGCCTTGAAGCTGTAGTCGGTGGCGTAGGCTCCGGTGAGTGGGCCGTTGCCGTGTTCCTCAAGGTCAAAGACCCATGACGTCGGGCCGGCCTGCCAGTATTCCCACGTCGAGGTCCACTCCCCGGAGAGCGACGTGAAGTCATCGTAGATCACGATGTCGTCCTCACAGCCGAGGAAGATCAGGAACGCCAAGGCGATCCTCCGCAGAGGCGGCATGCCGCCTCTGCTCATACCTGCTCCATCATCCACATAAGCTACCACATGCATCCGGGCGGGCGAGAAAAAAGTAAGAGATCGCCAAGCAAGATCGCCTTGTCTTATCGCGACCAGCCTCGCCGACTGTACCGACGCTGGTCTTCGTCGTTCCCTCGTCGAATCGCTTCCGCAAGCGGTTTCCGGGCACCTTGGTGCCCGATCATGTCAGGAAAGCCGCATCGGAGCCAAGCGATTGGGACGCCGATGAGATCCGCGCCACCTGGATCCAAAACGTGGGATGACGCCGATTCTTTGGGTGGCCTCTACCGGCCATCGCCTTGAGGCTGCGGGATCGATCACGCACCACGCTCCGGCGAAGCCACGATGACGATGGGTCATGAGGCATACGGCACCGAGTTCCCGAACACGATGACGGCTTTGTGGATGTGTCGCCAGCACACCGTCCCCGTCACGGTACCGCGAGAGTCGCCGCTCTGAACCGCTTCGAGCGAGACATCGGCCGTGAGCGTGAGGTCCATCGGGCAGGATCCAGACCAATCAATCTCACCTGCGGCCCAAGAGTGGCCTACGTTCCAACTGAAGTCACCAAACGATCGGAGTGTGAATGACACCGAGAAGTCCTCAACGTCCTCCGCGACCGCGAAGTCCAACCGGCCCACCTGCTCAAAGCTCCGGTCGGCGTCAAAGGTGATGGTGATGTCGTCGGCCGTGAATGTGCAGCGCTTCGCGGCCAGCAACCCGGCGAAGTCCATATGGCGGGCGCTTGCGGACGCTCCGATGGTCGCGGTTCCCGCAAAGGTCGCAGATCCGCCACCCATGCAGTTCACCTTGCGGATCCACGCGAAGGGAGCACCCGGCGGAGAGTCAACAGGCAGCAGAGGCCACTCATAAAACACGAACACTTGCTCGCTGAAGAAGCCTTGGACGAATGCGGCGATCTGCTCTTGGGTCATGAACGGTTCCTCGGGCGGTGACGTTACGCCATCCCTACAGCCCAACAGAGCGAGGATCAAGCCGATCTTAAGTCGTTTCATCCTTCTTCCAGATCAGACGGCGAGCCCCCGGAACGACCGTGTAGTTCTTGGGCGATGCAGGGGAGCCCTCCCCCGGTTGTCGCGCTTTCCAGAGGCGGAGGCGCTCATGCTTCCGCCCAAGGGTTCACGATCTCGATCCCCATGTCCTCAAAATCGCGAACGTTGCGCGTCGCAAGCCTCATCCCGCTAGTCGCCGCAATGGCCGCAATCTGGCAATCCGCCGAAGCCACGGGACGCCCGGCGGAGCGGCGCGCGGCGGCAATGAAGCCGTAAGCGCGTGCGGCATCGCTGTCGAAGGGCAACACCCGGTCCTCGAAGGCGTCGCTCAGCATCGCCTCGATCTTGAAGAAGAGCGTCTCGCGCCGCCGACCCAACGGAAGGATGGCGGCACCGTACCGCAACTCTGCTTCGCTCACGGCGGACAGAAACAGGTCCTCCACAGAATGGCCCGAGACCCAGCGTGCGACGGAGTGGTCGGGAGATTCGCGCATCAGTTCGGAGACTACGTTGGTGTCAAGCAGCGTGGACATGGGTCGCAACCTCACTCGAAGGACGGCGGGTCACGCGCTGGATCACGCTTGGGCAAATCCAGGTCGACCCCGTTTTCCGGCCCGAAGTAGGATCGGATGATGCTCGTCAGATCTCGGGATCTCTCGGCGCGCCCGACGGCCTTGCGAAGGATCTGCCTGACTTCCTCCTCCATCGAACGGCCGTTTTCGGCCGCCCGCACCCGCAGGCGGGTCCGTGTGTCATCGTCGAGTTTTCGGATCGTGATGCTTGCCATGGCTGTGCCTCCTTGCGCGGCAACAAAGCTAGACCCGTGCTTACGTTGCAAGCAAGATCCCGGGCGCTCGGCGGCGAGCGCAACCGAAGCCGGGGTCCCCTTGGGGGGGTGAGCAACATCGAACGCGCCGATGCGCGGCGCGTTGGGTCGAGCCGCCCGTAACGGCGGCGGACGGCTTGTCGGATACCGCTAAGGCGGGGGAGCCAGCCGACTCCGTGTTGAACACGGAGGCTGGCAAGGGGAGGGCTCCGCTCCCCTTAGACCCCTTGGGCTTCCCGCGCCGGTGTCGGCGCGGCGGAGGACGGGGGCCGCCCGTAGAACCTCTTCGACGTTCGGCGTGATGGCCGTCCGGCGGCGGTCGGCGATGCGACGATCAGCCGTCGCGGCTGCGCCAGACCGCAAGCGCGCAAGCGGGTGTTATCATGAGAAGGCCAACCGCTTCGTCGGCGCTCTCCCAGGAGTCCTCCACCAAGTGACTTGCGCACC
Organism: Longimicrobiales bacterium; assembly: GCA_965208255.1. Taxonomy (GTDB): domain Bacteria; phylum Gemmatimonadota; class Gemmatimonadetes; order Longimicrobiales; family Gaopeijiaceae; genus BD2-11. Next base: position 2,327,377 of record OZ242324.1, on the reverse strand, counting down.
GGCAGTACCTTGGGTCAGGACCGTATACGCCCGCGAAAACGACGTGGGGTGCCGATGCGCACCCTGGCGCTCCAGACGTGCGCACCGGCGGGGCGGCGGATGCGCTTGCACACAAAGGTCTTGCGCCTTGTTGTCCCGAGCAGCCGGGGCCGCAGGGAACGCGAAGGCGGGGCTGGGAGCGACCCGGCAGTCTGAGTGACTGCTGCGGGTTCGGGACCGTGCGCGTTTGCGCGCCCCCGGCCCCGCCCCCTCGGGTCGCTCCCGCACCAGCGATCCCTTGCGGGAAGGCCGTCCAGCCTCGTTCCGGGACTTGCCTGCACCCGAGCACCGAACCCATCGCCTCTGGGCACGCCGTCGGAACTCAGAACGAAATGTACCCGCCCATCTGGAAGAGGACGATGTTGGTATCGTCGGACCCGTCTCCGACGTGGAGGATGACGCGCGCCCCGTAGCGCCGTCCGAACGTCAGGCTCGTACCGGCAGTCGGCGAAACGTCTCCTCCATCGTATTCGATGCCCGCGCGCAACGCCGGACGAACGAGCCAGCTGGAACGTCCGAGGGAGGACCGACCCGCCGATCCGGTTCGCCGACCCTGCAAAGTCGGCGCACCGGTAGTTCTCCACCATCCCGTACAGCGACACCGGCCCGGCGACCCGCCCGCTGATGCCGACGTAGCGTCTGGGACAAGCGATGCTGTTGCCGCCGACGATCCCGGCTTCGAGCAGAAAGCGGTCCGGGGCCTCTTGGGCCTGCGCTTACGAAGGCAACGCGACGGCCAGACAAGCCAGCAACAGCTTGCGCATGTCGATCCTCCCTCGCGTGGTTCAGGACACTCCCGATGGAGTGGACGCCCCCTCCCGGCGGCATCGCGATGTGCCAAGATGGTACTGAAGCGACTGAGTCGACCATCTGAGGAGGAGGCATCCACATGGAAGAGGTTACCATCATCGGGATCGATCTGGCAAAGCCGTTGAGCCAGCCCGGATGGTCGCCCTCAAGCGACCGCCGAAGACACCCGACGGACGATTCGCCCGGAACGAGCGCCGTCTCTACGCAACTGAGCACCCGTTCCTCAACCGGACCGGGCGGAGCTTACCTGTTACCCGGTGTTTTCAAAACCGCATCCGGGCGGAGGGCCACCCGGAAACGGTCATCGGGGTCGGGTTCCGATCCGGCTCCAGCGTATCTCGCGGATGAACGGGAATGGTCGGTAGGAATCCCGGTTGTAGGAAAAGTACCGGACGATGATTCGTCCCTCGAAGCGCCAGCGCTCCAGAAGCCCCCAGGTGCGTGAATCCAGACTCTCGTCCCGATTGTCGCCGAGCATGAAGTAGCGACCGTCGGGAATCACGAGGGGACCCCAGGTGTCGCGGGTCGGTCGATAGTTCTCCCTCGGACCATCAACGAGGAACTCCTTCTGCCACAGCATCGGGGCTGCGGAGAAATCCGGCTCCCCATCGGTGTGCAGCACATATGGTTCGTCCAGCGCCCGCCCGTTCAGATACAAGGTTTTGTTCCGCATCTCCAAGGTGTCGCCGGGCATGCCGACAAGCCGCTTGATGACGGTCAGCGTGTCCTCGTGCGGGGGATCGAACACCAGGATCTCCCCTCGCTCGGGCTCCGAGTAGCCAGGGATGCGAATGTCGGTGAACGGTATCCGCGAGCCCAGCGCGGCCTTGTTGACGAGCAGGAAGTCCCCCGCCGACAACGTCGGCTCCATGGATCCGGATGTTATGGTGAAGGCCTGAAGCGCCACGACGCGGATCGTCAGCAGGCCGAAGACAAGGCACGCCGTCCTGACGAGCGAACGCCTCCAAGACGGCCCCTGCTCCTTGCGCTTTGGCTTCTTCTTTCGCATGGCGGGAGGATCCTAACGGATGGTTCAACACCGGTGCAAGCCAACTCGGGCGCCCTCCACGGGCTCAAAGCCGCTGGTGGTGGCTTCCAAACCATCCGCGACCGCCATTAGCGGTCTCGGGCCGCCTTCCCGAAGGGATTGCTGGGCCGGAGCGACCTCCACGCGGAGGACGGCATCGGCGTGTCCGATGACGAACTCCTCGATGGCACGCCGGGCATCGAAAGTGGCGGGTCGCTCCGGCCACGCTCGCCAGCGCCCGCGCGTCACGGCCGCTCGTCCGGACGGAACGCAACCGCAAGCCGTCCAACGACATGGCAGACCGGTGGCTTGGCCGTAGGAAACACGATTTCGTGTCCGGTCGCCCCCGATGTCGAACGGACACCCGCGCTACGGCCCCGAACCGCACGGAATCCGTCCTTCGGGTCGGCTTGGGCGAGCATCTCTCTACGCTGGTCAAATAGCCTGCCGTGTGCGAGTTTCCTTTGCGCAGATCGTGCAGTTCACAACCCAAAGGAGTTGCACCTGTCTCAGGCCACATCCTCGTGGCGCGTCCGGCTGACCGCCATCGTTGCCGTCTTGGCGGTCTGTGTGCTTCCGCTCGCCGCGCAGCAGCTTGATCCGTGCTTCCAAAAATGCCACAAGCTGGGCATGATCGCCTCCAGCGACGATGAGGACTACGAAACGGGTGCCGAAGTCTTCGACGAGTGCATGGAGAGTTTCTGCAGTTGATGTTGCTGCGACCTTCCGTGAGAATCTACAGCTTGGCGGCGGTCGCCTTGACGACCGCCGCCGCTGGTTGTTTGCGGGACCACCCAGCGCCCTCCGAGGAGAGACTCGTCCCGGTTGCCTCCGCGCCTGTACCGCTGAGTCGCGATAACGGTGTTGCTTTGACGTCGGCGCGGGAGGCGTGTGTGATCGACTCGTACAATTTCCGCGTGGTGTGCGTCACCCCTGAGGAGACCATCGGTGAGTTCGGAAGGAAGGGCCAAGGCCCCGGCGAGTTCACTCGACCGGTTTGGCTCGGGAGAGTCGCGACCGACCGCGTGGGCGTCGTTGACACCCGGCAGGATCGGCTAACGGTGTTCAAGACCGATGGGGAATTGGTGTCGGACCTGTCGTTGCCTTCGTTGTTCTGGCCCCGGTCGGTCGGGCCGACCAGTCTTTTCGGCGAGGGCCTGCTAGGAGTGACTCCGGGAACCCAACCGGAAGAGGGAACGACGCCAAGCGCGGAAACCGTGCTCGTAGAGGTGTCGCTTCGATCCGGCGAGGTACTTTGGCACCGGCGCGGTCTGGAGGAAATCGCTAGAACCGAATGCGGAAGGTTGGGGTCGGGGATACCAACGCCCAGCGGCGGCTACGTACTCTATGCGTGCAAGCGGGAACTCGTGTTTCTGGAGGACAGAGACGGTCTGGCTGCCACCGTGATCGAATCGCCGAACTACTTGGTCGAGTTTCCCAACGAGCGCGACGTGGAGGCCCACCTTGAGGGCATGGCCAGCATGTTTGGCGGGTCCGCGTCGGCATCGGCGATGAAGCAGCAAGCTGCTGGATACCGAGAGGAACCGAAGAGTTGGTTCTTGCTGGAGGGACTGATGTACGACGACTTGGGCCGTCTGTGGGTCGCCACCCGGCGGGACCGCGACGCTTTTTCCTACTTCGACCTCTGGGTAGGCACCGAGTATGCAGGGACGGTCCAGATACGTGACCGGCTGATCGGCTACGACATCTTGGATTCGACCCTCGTCGCCTTGGTCGAGCGAACACCGGATCGAAACGGGATTGCTCAGCGGGCGATCGACTGGTACGACATCGGCGCGGTCGAGGCCGGTCGCGAAGAGTAGGGTCTTCACAAGCCGATGCCGATTCTCGTCTGGGCATCTTGAATTCGGCCAGTTTACCCGCAACGCACAACACCCCACTCCAGCCCCGCAACCCTGAGTCCGCGTAGAGTCAGGAACAGCTTATTTGGCCACGCTGGGATCGGCGGTTGTGGCTCACCCGGATTCGCGTTTCCGCCGTGGTTCAAGCCGTGCCCTTCGACTCGATCATCGTGGTCACCGACCGTAGGATCCTGGACCGGCGGCACGTGGCCGGACCGCGATTCCGTAACGACGCTGCCCGGCATCGGGGGAGCGCCCGAGTCCTGCGTCATCCATGCCCGGAACCCTTGCCCGGCGCGGGCGCGAGGGCGCTGCTATTTCAGTCACAGCCTACGCCACGTTGAACGTGGCGGACTGGCAAGGGGAGCCCCCTGTGAGTCCCCCGGGTTTCCGCTCCGGAGTCGGCGCGGCGGAGCACGGGGGCCGCCTCCGGAACCTCGTCGCCGTTTGCGGCGATGGTCGTCCGGCGGCGGTCAGCGATGCGGCGATCAGCCATCGCGGTGAGCCCGTCGCCCGCGATCCCTGCGCGCTGTTCCGGTTCCGCTCCCGTTTCGGCCTTTATGGGGTCAGCAAGGGGCTGGGGAGATGCCTCCTCGAAGCGACCGGGGTGCTCGCCGGCTCCCAATGGAGCCATCCTCATGGCGCGCGCACCTCACGGGCGGGATCCGCAACGGAGAGCCGCCGATGGGAGAGTTCCGAGCGGATGTGTGGATGCGATTGGCTGCCGGTGGGCTTACTCGTGATGCTGGACTGCCCTGAATTGCTCGACTGCGAAGGGCGTTCCGCTCGCGCCGCGTGACTCCAAGCTTGTGCCCACCTTAGCACGGTGGCATGCTTCATGATGATTCCAAACCGTAACTTCCCTACACTCAAGGAGATGAGTCGATGATCAGCCATTCCTTCACCGTCCGATTCCTCAAAGCAGTGATGTGCATTGGCGTCCTTGCCGTCGCCGGTTGGACCTCGCAGCCAGCTGTGCCAAGCGGTTCGTGCTCGACAACCGTGGACGTTCACACGTTTACCTACTGGAACTTGGCTGGCGTCTGCTACCAGAATACGGTAACCACACACACGAAATGTTCGGACGGCTCGGAATCCATCACCCAGACGTACCACGACACGTGCGAGTCACTCATTGGTTGAGCTGACGGACACAAGCCGCTCGTTGGTCCAGATCTACGGCGTAACGTCGCTCCTCGTTGCATTGGGGCTCCCGGGAACGGCGTTCGCGTTGACGCCGGTGGCCTTGGCCCAGCACGCGCCTGTGTATGCTTGCTCGCTGACACGCGACGATCTGGACGGAAGAGTGCTCGCGCACCGCGACGCGATGAGCGACGCGACGGCACCGCTTGTAGATGCCGCTCAGTTCACCCCGGATGGATTCATTCTCGGCGTCGACAGAATGGCGAAGCAGGTGTTGCTGTTGGACCGTGACCTTGAAGTCGTACGGATCATCGGCGGAGAGGGCAAGGGACCCGGCGAGTACGAGAATCCGGTCGCAGCCACGATGGACGAACACGGTCGGGTCTTCGTGGCTGACAGCGGCGGGCAGGGAAGCATCCTGGTATTCGAGAAGGATGGAAGTTTCCTGCAGGAACACGCACTTCCGCTCTTTCCCAACGACCTCACGACGGACGGATCGCTCGTCTACGTGTCAAGCAGGGTCATCAACCCCGGGGTTCTGGCCCGGGAGACGAGGAATCGGATGCAGCGACCCGCCTTGGTGGCCTATGATCCTGTCACGGGTAACAGCGAAGTTCTGTTGGATGTTGACGAGTCCTGGGCGGGGGAGCGGCCACTCTACTGGAATACGCAGGCGGACTTGATTCCGAGGATGGGCTTGGATGGTGACCTGTACATCGGCTTCGCGAGGGCGTACGAGATATGGCGGGTGACAGGTGCCAACGCTTATGAAGTAGTTGTCCAGGGCTGCTTACCCCGTGAAGCGTTGGATCTCTTCCGTGCGGCGGTGACTCCGGCTGGTCAGCCACGCAGGGGAGTTCTGGTCTTGGCCGACTTCGTGGTGTTCGAGGATGGTCGCGTTCTCGCGGCAAACGCCTTGTATGTCGACCGTGCACAGAGGAGAAGTCAGGATCTTTTTTCTCCAACCGGGGACCGCCTTCGGTCGTGGCGCCTCGGACCGGCGTCGGCCCTCTCGCTGAGCGTCGTCATGGACCCGCGTAACCCAGGTCTGCGCTTTACTTGGTTTGACGGCTCTAATCGCCTAGTCCAGTTCCCCGACTTCACCAGATGAAGCGGGGATCCAAAGACGGGTTACAGGTTCGAAGGGTGATGCCGGGCCGACGGACCCCCGAGGCATGATCCGGGTCACCAGACCGGTCACATTCATCGGTGGCTTGGACCGCCCGTTCCGCCGACCCGAGGCCCCGGACGGCGGACAGACGAGCCGTAGCATCGCCCAGGATCGACATCCATTCGGCACGGCGTTCGCGCCGCCTTTCCGGAGGTCCGGATTTGAGCGCCGTTGGGGCGGAGCCCGTTGCCGATCCGGAGGTGTGAAATCGACATCGGGGGTGCTTGTGCAGGGAAATACCGCGAAGCTATGCGGAACGTGGATTCCGCAAGTCGCTGGACGGCTTGAGGTTGGGCCAACGATCCTCCGGGAAGGGGACTTCGTGCGCCGCGTCGGGGCGGCGGAGGACCCGTTCGCCGACCTGCTGGATGTTGGGCTGTCCTATCAGAGAGAATGGACGAGTTCATCGACGAGTACCTCCGCGCGAACGGTGCGTGGTGCCGGAACTAGGCGGTGGCGGAGGTGCTCGCCCAACTCGCCGCGTCATTTGGTGGCCCGACGAGGACCGAGGGGTTGAAGCGTGGGCTGTGGAGTGCCGTACTGCACCGCCGTAACCGAGCTTGTGGGCGTGGTCCGCAGTGCTTATGGCCCTCGGCGGGAAAGCTCCGCTGACCTTGCCGTAGCACGACCGTATGAAGAAGGACGGGCAACGCCCCGTGCACCCCAACCGGATGTTGTCCTACTGCGTCTAGGCCCTCGTCCGCCGACTCGGCGATGACCAGTGAGACGTTTCGACGGTGGCCGCAGGGCTGGCAAGGGCTCCGCCTCTTCGATCCGCCGGGAGGCTCGTCCTGCGGCGGAATCCGCGGAACAGGCAAGGGCTCGCTCACCTTCGCTCTTCCCGGGGGCTGCTTGGACGCGCATCCTTCACGCGGCCCTAGGCTGCAAGTCGCCGGTCGGCTAAGAGAGGAACCATGCGGCCTTGAGGCGAACCGGCGACCCGTGCCGACGATCTTTCTCCAGCGGCGCGGCAGGTCCAAACCATGTCGTTAGCCACCATTCATCCTAGGGAGCTTTCTTGCCCGTCATACTAGACTACATCACTACGGTAGCGGCGTTCGGAGGCCTGCTTCTTGGCATCTGGACCGCACGGCGGATTTTCCTTGATGACCAGGTCAGGCTTCGGGTCACTGCGCGCCTCAAGAAGGTCGACAACAGTTGGCTCGTCGACGGCGGGATCGACGAGGTTGAGTTTGTCAAAGGCTTCTCCAGCTACGGCGAGGAGTTCGTGGCCGTCAACGTCACGAATATGAGCAGGTTCCCGGTCGCCTTGGCATCTGTAGATCTGGTTCTTGAGGACGGCGACGAGCGAGCGATACCACAAATCCTTGGGGCGATAGAGCCGAGGCGGAGGAAGGTATTCCGCTACCCGCTGCTGGAGAAAAACCGGTTCGACGAATTGGGGAACGTGGCTTCCGAAAACGTGTTGTCTTGCCGGGTTCGGACGGAGTGCGGTGTGAAAATACTGAAGCCGGTGAGAGGAAGGAGTCGGCACCGGAGAAGCGCAGTGGATGAGACAGGAAGGTGAGAGGGTCGGGGGCGGGTTGGCAGATTCGAGGTGTGCAGCCGCTTGATGTTGTGCGCCAGGAACACGAGGGTCGCGGGGCGAGGCGGTGTCTCGGTGGACGGGACGATAGGTCCGGGCCAACGCGAGCAAGCGCAAGGCGATGAGCCATGGTCGGATGACCCGGGGGGAGCGGTGGCTGCGAGCGAAGGTCCCGGCCGAGTGGATGGTCAGGAAGCCTTCCACACGCGCGCTTTCCAATACGCAGATCGTGCATTCCATCAATCGGGAGGAATCGAACGCTGGCACTTCATCGGGCCGAAGATCGAGGGCGAGGCGCAAGCCGAGCCCGAGCCGTTCACGCTGAGGAAGCAGGGGTCGCGGCGGGCGGAGGACCCGTTCGCCGCCGGGCTGGCCGCCGGGCTGTTCGGCATCGCCGCGCAAAGGACGGGACACGGTGGCTGCGGGCGGCGGCCACGCCGTCCGGCTCCGGACGCGCTTCCGGGAACGGACCATGTCGGGCGGCCCCGTGGTGGTGCGCGGAATGGACGTTCGGGGGTCCGGGGGAAGCCCCCCGGCCAGAGGTTTTCGTGAAGCGAAAACAAATCTGGCTCCACGGAAACCCCGCAAGAAGCGGGGCCGTCATGAAACCGCCGCGTCAGACCCGCTGGGCGGCGACGGCGGCCTCGGCGCGATACTTGCCCGACTGGCGAAAAACCCCCGCCCGCGCGACCCTTCGTTCGCGCCGATCGTGCAGTCCGTCTCGCTCGGCCTCTTCGCGGTCGAGGGGTAAGCGCCGGACGACCTATTGTCCCTGCGCTCGAAACCTCCAAACTCGTGTCTCATCAACCGACTCGCCGCCAAGAAAGAAAAGCGTTTCGTCATCGCCCCCGACCAGCCGGCCCGGAACCGCTGTGTAGACGTTCCGCAGATTCAGATCGGCATCATATTCGGCAAGCAACGACACGCCGTTATCTCCAGAACTCCCGTACTGTCTGTAGAGGCTGCTGCCGACATACGCGGCTCCGACGGTCATGGTCGCTTGCTGGACCCATTCGCGCGTTGCCTGATCCATGGCCACCGGCTCGTCGCGCGGCAGCAGTTGCGACCAGTGAGGCGGCTCCGACGCCTGCGTGCAGATGTGAGTGCCGGTCTCGGAGAACAGATGGACGGTGGGTGTCACATCGAGCCCCAGGGCCAGCGAGCCGCCCGGTAGAGCGACCGCCCAAACACCATCGACGATCATCCGCGTATCGAAGAGGAGTTGGTCGGCGGGCAGGAACGATTCCGAACTAGTTCCGTCAAGGGAATAGATCCTGGCCATGTTATTCCCTTCCCCGGGTGTGTTGACGATGCCTCCGACGAGGAAGGTGGACTCATCAATGGCCACCACGGTTCTTGGGTCCAACTGGTCCTGAAGCGGGAAAGTACTCAGGACCTCGCCCGTCGTGTCGAATAGCGTCGTGAGCACTCTGCCGGCATCAAGGGCCAGGATCCGGTCATCCGACAGGAAGGCGGCACCCATGAGGGCCGTGAATTCGCCGGGACCCTCGCCTTCACCCCCGATCACCTGGACGATACGCCCTTCGCCGTCGGCAACCTTCAGGTTGAAGCTCCGGCTGTCTGCCAGAAGGAGTTGGCCGGACGGCGAAACACTCAGAGTCCTAATGGATAGCACGGCGCTGGGGCCGGTAGCGCCGAACACCAGAGGCTCAAGCGCGGTGAACGCGCCTGCGAAGTCCCGTATGGCGGTGTCCTCCGGATGGGGGTCGCATTGCAGGCCGGTCGCGGTTTGCGGCTCCTGGTGGCAATTTAACAGGAGAATCGTGGCAACCAGCAATGACACATGCGTCACACCGGTATGGCGACGGGATCCCAACTCGATCATGGTTGGTTGTGTCCTCATGGTTGAATGGTCGCGAAGCGGATCCACCATGGGCCCGCCAACACGATCCCCGTGGCGTTCCTGCGGGAACACAGGCCGTAACGCTCCAGCGTCGGGAACAACCACCCGATGGTAACGCCGAACGCAAGCATCGGGAAGCTCCAGCGCGGCGTGCCGATGGCCCGGACCAGGCGTGAACCGCCGGCGGGCAGGTCGCCGCCTGCACCCTCGCGCGAATGTCGGTCACAGTCCGCGTATTGCCCAGCGCCCGGCCCGCTCGCCCTTCTGGTTTCGGTCGAGATCCTCGCGCCGGCCCGCGACCAGAACCTCCCGGCCCCGGACCGAGCTGCCGCGCTTCGCTTGCCCACCCTCGTTCGGACGCCGGGAGACCCGCCGTCCAAACGAGGGTCCGATCCGACCGCCCCTCTCCGCCAGCGAGAGGCAGACCACTCAGACTCCATCGACCCCAGGAACCAACTCGTTCGTGAAAGCGGGGCAGGCCAATCAGCAGGGCGCTGCGAGTGTTGCGCAACCGGCGTTCTTCCATGCTCGCCTCAGAGGCCGTGTCCGCGGGCTCCAGAGCGTTTTCGGGTAACCTGCGGGCCGCGGGATCGACCAGAACCGACATCCATTCGGCACGGCGTTCGCGCCGCCTTTCCGGAGTCCGGATTTGAGCGCCGTTCGGCGGAGCCCGTTGCCGATCCAGAGGTGTGAAATCGACATCGGGGTGCTTGTGCAGGGAAATGGCGCGAAGATGTGCGGAACGTGGATTCCGCAAGTCGCTGGACGGCTTGGGGTTGGGCCACGGCCCGCGGATCGCCGGTGCCGATCCGCCTCTCCGGGCCGTGGACGGGAGCGACCCGGCCCTTTGGGATGCCTGGTGCGGCATCGGGGCGGTTCGGCATGTGCAGGCCCATGCCGCCCTCCCCGCCGGGTCGCTCCCGTACCAACGATCCCTCCGGGAAGGGGACTTCGTGCGCCGCGTCGAGGCGGCGGAGGACCCGTTCGCCGACCTGCCGGACGTTGGGCTGTTCGGCGTTGCCGCGCAAGGCCGGGACGCGGCGGTCGCGGACGGCGGGCACCGAACGCGCCCGCCCCATTCTGCCCTTGAAGGCCCTGGCGCGGGAGTGATACCGCCTGACGAAAGTCACTACGCCCGCTTCCTCAGCCGATGATTGAGAGGTAGGTGAATCGCAAGGACAACCTCCACACAATGTCAGTACAATCGCGCCGTAACTGCTGCATTGACAAGGCGATAGGAGACTCATACGTTCGGTCGTCAGATTGGGCGAGGGGAGGACGAGCCTCCCGGCCCGAGAACATCATTCCAAGGGGAAGGAACCAATGAACGATGCCATCGGCAGACTGCTCAGGGGAGCCGCGCTCGCGCTGGCCGTCGTCGTAGGCGCCAGCATGATGACGGCCACCCCGGCAAGCGCCAGCAGTGGATGTAGTATCACGATCGGCTGGGACAACGGCTATTTCTACTTTTGCGAAGTCTGCGTCGATGACGACTCGTGCGAGTACGAGTGCACGACGGGGCATAGCGGCAATTGCTAAAGCCCACGTTGGTGCTGGTCTCGGCGCTGTCCTGTGCGATACCGGCGATGGCCCAAGGCGCTCCGAGCTTTTGCGGGGTGCCAGCAGCATCCGAGACACGGTGGCTGGCCGAGTCGTACGCCGAGACCAGCACCTACGGTCGTGGTAGCATCGACGAGTGGATCGGGTCTTACGGCGGGCTCACGGCTGCGGGCGACAGCCTGTTCCTCTACGACCAAGGGCGAGCGCGCATCGTTCATCTCTCGGGAGAGCTCGAGGAGCGGCGCGCGTTCGGCCGGCAAGGGGATGGTCCTGGCGAGTTCGCCCGTCCGCGCCTTATCCCATGGGTGGACGATGCGTCCGAGGGGCATTTGGATTTCGACGGACGGCAGCTGGTCGTCTACGACCGCAACGACTTGACGTTTTTCGATACAGAGGGCGAGTACCTCTGGTCTGCTCTGTTGCCCGGCTTCGGCTTCAACCTCGGCCGACGCGGTGTCGTGTTCGTGAGCCCGGTGTCCGAGGACGTGGCGGTCTACGGCGCGGACATGCTGGGCACTGGCCCGCGTCGCCTTGAGCTCCGGACCGTGCGGCGCTCGGACCTGAACCGCAGCGAAATGCTCTGGGAGCGGGCCGTGCCGACGCGCAGCCGCGAGGCGCGCGAGGCGGGCATGGCGCAGATGCACAGCAGGCAGGCAAGGTCCTATTGGGCGCGCCACCAAGGCTGCATCGTCGTCTCTGATGGCGGTGGCGGGTTCCTCTGGGTCGTGAACATCGAGACGCTAGAGACGGACTCGATCGCTCTGCCCGAGTGGGATGTGCCCGATTTCGGGGATGTACGCTGGGATCGCTCCGGCATCAACATCGCCGGGCGCGTGATGGGCGGCAATCCTCAGCCGCCGGACCTGCTCTGGCGCTGGAGAGGGCTGATCGTGGATCCGGACGGCCATGCCTGGGTGCGCGCGTGGACGGAGGCCCGAGACGAGTTCGAGGTCTTCGTCGTCTCGCTGTGGTCCGGTGAGGCGCGACAACTGAGCCTTCCGGGCTTTCCTACGGCCTTCGGCCCGCCCGGCGTGTTCTACACGGTGCTACAGACGGCTGATGAAGAGCACTACATCGGGCGGCTCGAAGCGGAGCGGAGATGATGAAAAAGAGAAGTGAACATTGCGGTACTGTTCTTCCTCGGCTACGCGGTGCTGGGTCCAAGGGGGCCGCTACGGACGGCGGTGCAGGGCTACTTCGCGGAGCGGGACGCGCGGAGCGCCGCCGAGGACGCGCTCGGGCAGTTGGCTTCAAACGATGGGCCGCCGACGCTCATTGAGTTCACCGACTTCCAGTGCCCGTACTGCCGGGAGATGCACGATGTCCTGAAGCAGGGCGTGGCCGAGGGGAAGTTCGAGCTTGTCGCTCGTAGCCCTCGGCCCAGCGCGACAGCCGGAGCTTGCTGTTACCGAGCTTCGCCGCCTTCCCGGTCTCCGGATCGACCCTGTTGGCGACCACATGGACATGGGGTGCCGGGTGTCATCGTGCGCGACGATCAGCGCCTCGTGGCCCTCCAGCCCCAGCAGCCTCCAGACTCCCGTCCCCCGCGCGGCTCATCTCCTGCCTGCTGGGCGTCTCGTCCCTCGCCCAGTTCTGAGCGAATAGTGCAGCACCGGTTTCGCCAGCTTGCGCCCCCCTCGCGCCACGCCCGCCACCCGTTAGAGGTCGGGGGCCGCCTTCGCGGTCGCAGCCATCAGCCGCGCGGCCCGCTCCGCCCGGATCGTCGCAAGGTTTCGGGTATCGGTCCATGCGACCCGCTCCGAGGTCTCAGGACTCCGGTCGTCCGGCGTCGGAGCGTCGTGCAGACAGTACGCCGCGACCCCGGCGAACGACCGCCCCAAGCCGTTGATCTTTGGGATCATCGGCCCAGCACCTCGCCGCTCAGGAGATCAGCCGCAAGCTCGCCCACCCGCTCGACCGCCTCCAGAGTCCCCGGAGGCGCAGAAGCCCCGGAGTTCAGGGCGCGGGCGATCTGATTTAGATTGACCGATCCGGTGGAGTTCGACGCGCTCCCGGGCACCGAGACGGTGAACGCCCGCCTCGCGGACCGGCTGCCCCAGCGCCCTGCGGCGCATGTAGCCGCCCTTCGTCATGCGGGCCGCTCCGGCCCGCTCGGCGATCTCCGCGGCCTCCGCGGTCGTGACGCGCACGCCGATCGCGCGGGTCCAGCCTCTTTTGGTGGCGCGCGGAATGTCGTTGCGGGGGTCCGGGGGCATCCCCCGGCCAGAGGTTAACGTGCAGCGTTAACCCATCTTGCTCCACGGTAACCCGCAGAAACGAACGGCCCCGCGTCGCGCTCGCCGCGAAAGCCGACCCGGGCCGCAACTCTGGACGACGCGCCCGAGCGGCGCGAGCTTTCAAGCGCGCAGATCGTGCAGTCCATCGAATCGGAGGTATCGAACGATGGCACGCACGAAACGAAAGCGCCGGAGCTACGGCGCCGGCGAGTGGGGCCGGAACCGGGTCCGGGTGTTTCCGGATCCGAAGACCGGCATGTTCCAGATCGAGTGGCGCGAGAACGGGCGCAGGCTCACCCGGTCGCTCAAACATCGCGAATGGGGACGCGCCAAGAGGCAGGCGGACGAATTCGCCGCAGGCTTCATCGACGCGCCCGACGGCAAGGCGGAGGCCGAGCCCGAACCGCTCACGCTGGACAAGCTGTTTGAAATCTACGGTGAAGAGGTGACGCCCACCAAGGCGGAGACATCTCAACGGTCGGACCGGGCGGCGACGCGGATGTTCCTCCGGTTCTTCGGACGGAACCGCGACCCGGCCACCCTGTCACAACGGGATTGGGACCGATTCATCCGGGCGAGGCGGTCGGGCAGGGTCGGCCCAAACGGCAGGCCGGTGTCCGACCGGACCGTCGAGCACGACCTGAAGTTCCTGATCGCCGCGCTCAACTGGGCGGCCAAGTCCAGAGACGAGCGGGGCAAGCTCCTTCTCGCGTCGAATCCACTGAGGGGTCTCAAGACGCCCACGGAGAAGAACCCCACCCGGGTCGTCCTCTCCGAAGAGGAGTACCAGGCGCTTCTCGGGGTGTCCCGGCAGGTCGATTGGCGCTTCCACGTCGCACTCGTGCTCGCGCACGAGACCGGACACCGAATCGGGGCCATCCGTCACCTGCAGTGGTCGGATATCGACCTCGAAGGCGGAGTGGTGCGGTGGCGGGCGGAGCACGAGAAGACAGGATACGAGCACCGGACGCCGGTGACAGTCGAGGCGTTGGCCGTCCTTGAGGAGGCTCGGGAGAGGACTTCGGGACTTGACGACACTCCGGTGCTGCCCGCACCGAGGGATGCCTCGAAGTGCGCGGGCCGGTCCTTGGTGCGAGCTTGGTGGTACAAAGCACAGAGGCTGGCCGAGCTCGAACCGAAGCGCGGGAGAGGCTGGCACTCGCTGAGACGGAAGTTTGCGTCCGACCTCATGGAGCAGCCGCTCAAGGTCCTCTGCGAACTTGGCGGCTGGAAGACCGCCAAGACGGTGCTTCAGTGTTATCAGCGAGCCGACGAAGGACAGCTTCGGAAGGCACTGGAAGCCCGCCGGAGGCCTCGTGGCTGACGCTCGCGACTCGGCGGGAATCAAGTGGCGGGAATCCGACCCGTCAATCCTGTAAGATCAAGTGAGCGCACAAGATATAATCCCAACCGCTTCCGCCGTTACGTTAGGGTTTGGGGGAGCGAGCATGGTCTCCTGCGGGATCGGGCTGTCCGCAGGGAGGAGATGGGCCGACTCACCAAGCCGGCCCGAAGTGTCAGATTTCCCGCACTTGGGCGATGAATTCCTCGCTCGAATCGCTTTCCAGAATGGCGCTCGCCACTCGGTCGAGGTGCTCAGGATCCGAAAGCCGGGCGAGCAGGCGGGACAACTCGTCCGCAGTCTCGGATCCAAACTTTCGGGCTGCCATCCGACGGAGCATCAGCGCCTGTCCCTGCTCGATGCCCTGGACGCGCCCCCGGCTGACCATTTCTTCCAGCCCTCGCTCGAATGCCGTCATGACCCTTCCCATGGTCATCGCCTCCTCCAGTTGCTCGCCAGAGAAACCTCTCGATACTAACATCGCCCGGACACAGCTGGCCATGAACCGGTCGAAGTCTTCGTCGCGGCAGGCTTCTGTCGCACGCCTCAGCGCCCCAAGCTCGGGCCGCATTTCCTCCGGAGTCCGGTCACGGGCGAGGCCCAGCGCCATCGAAGGCAAGTCGGATGCCTCGGGAGCCGCCGATTCTTCGGCCGATCGCCGGGGAACCAGTCGATACATTCCCGGCGAGGAGCGTCCGAACAGCTCGGCCAGGCGCACCGGAGCGTTCCAAGGTCTGTCCCCATGGTGCAGAACGAGAGACACAACCTCGGGGAGCTGACCATCGCGGCCGAGCGCCTTGTGTTCAACGAGACCCTCAAGGGCAAGACAGGCATACGTGGTTGTGCGCAGCGCCATGAAGCGGTCGGGGCGCGCCTGGAACTCCAGCAGGATGAGCAGGTCACTCTCGCCGTCCCCGGTGCGGGCTCGCCACATCATATCGGGGTAGCGCCGCTGCAGACTCTCGCTGACAAGTTCCGGTGGCAGTTGCTCGAGTGTCGAGTAGTCGATTCGGTTGCCCCATTCGGGAACATGGCCGCGCACGAGCAGTTCGATCATCAGCGGATGAGAGAACATCTTCTTGAATGCGGCGTCGTGCACGGGTACCCCGGATCCTGGAAGCGGACGACCTCGCCGGTGCCGGATCAATCTCGACGGAATCCGGGGCGCTTCCATGGCAACATCGGCCTGACCCCGTTCGGGGAGTGGGCGCGGCGGGCGGGGTCCGTGACGACAGGTATCAATCTCCTCGTCGCTCCGCTCAGCGGGATCGCCTTCACCCCACGACCGCCATTCGCCCGAACGGCGCGGCCCACGCCCGAAAACGCTAGACTGAACCGTTCGTTGACAGCCTTGGATCCGGGTGACGCTGGAGGTGGACGATGCAATACCGGGTTGCGATTGAAGAGTCCGAAGAGGGATTCTCCGTCTGGGTTCCAGGCCTTCCGGGTTGTGCGTCGCAGGGGGCGACGGAAGAGGAAGCCCTGGAGAACATCGCGGATGCCGTTCGCGAGTACATGGAAGTGGCGGTCGAGAATGCCGCAGGCCACGGCCCCATGCTCGAGGATTGATGCTGATGCATACTCAACGGTTCTCCGGCGGATCTGTGCACGACGAGTGGAATGCCCGATCGTCTCCGCTCGCGGCCGTTCCCGGTTATCGGGACCGGGAGTCGGCTCCCGGCATCTACGCCCTGTATCAAGACGGTGTGCTGAAATACGTTGGCCAAAGCCGCGATTGCGCCGCGCGCATCCATCATCACCGCACGAAAGGCCGTGCCTGGCTGGAAGCAAAACCCGAATGGGAATCGGGGACGGACTTCACCGCCCGCATTCTACCGCTCCCGGGATTGTCCGGCGGACGCCGTTCCCCCGACGGGCGGATGCGCCGACGGTGGGCGCAGTACTGGGTTTACCACCTGCGCCCGCCATGCAACCGACATCCCTCGACCGAACCCCCGTGTCCCCCGACGCCTCACCCGAATTGACCGAGCTCGCCCCCGGCACCCGCTGGTCCCAGTCCATGAGGGCCTGAAGGACATCGTGCAACCGGGAGAGCCTCATCGACGGCGAGACCTGAGACCGGCGCCAGATCGGGGGCCTGCGGCGATTCCGTTGCGCGCAGTGACGCGGATCGGTAAGCACGCGGGCGACCCATGGTCCGACCGCCGCTACGAGAACCCCGCCAACGAGGAGGTTTGACCTCCGATCCGGCCTCCGGGTAACGTAGAGAATGACCCTTTTGGATCGCATCACCCTTGAGCCGGAAGAGAGGGGCGGAAAGCCGTCCGGGACGCTGAAATCGTGAAAACGCTTTTGGCTGCGGGACGTGCTTTTGTAAGCGTTTCTGGTGAGCCGTAAGCGTTTTACCCGCAGTTCACGCCCCCCGTCACGGGAATGACGCTGGGCGAATTCGCCGACATGAGCTGGATCGTGGACATGTCCATGGTCGAATCGGGCGGCAGGATCGGCAGGCGGTGGTGGTGGTGGTGAGCGAAGGTGAACAAGGGAACGCAATGCATCACAAGCGCAAGAACACGAAGAACCAGCGATCCGGCTGCCTGATGTGCAAGCCGCACAAGATGAACCGCTTCCCCCGCAAGGAGCGCATGAAGCATTCCGATGCGAAGCGGATGATGGTCGATGGGCGTGTCCGGTTCCGTTGAGCGGCTGCCTTCCACCAGGCCAGCTTCCTCAGGAGGTTCGATCAGAGTGAGTCGGCGCCAGCACGGGCTACCCGATCCCCATCTCCCGCAAGAACTGAGACGCCTCTTTCATGTACCCGGAGTATGTCCTTGATCTGGTCATCGTCAACGTTCTGCCGGCACGCGTGATTGCCACGAAGCAACTCCGGCGTTCCTCCTCCACTTCCTGGCTGGTCGCTCCCTTCTTCAGGGCCCGATAGAACGGGAACACCTCCTGGGCCATGCCGATCAGGTAGACATGCTTGAATTCGAGGCCCTTGGCCGCGTGTACCGTCATGCACCGAAGTGCGTTCGGTCCAGGTGCCGGAGTCCTTGACGACAGATCCAATTGCTGCAGGTAGGTATTCAAAGGCACACGCGCCCCGTACTCGGTGATGATGTCGTGGTGCAGGGCCTTCCAGGTTGTGACTTCCTCGTCGGTCAATTCGGTGCGGTCGGCACCGTGCCATGATCGCCATCCCTGGTCGAGAAAGGTATCGACAATCTCCGGGAACATCATCCGATCCACGAGATCAGTCCGGATTTGCTTGAGCGCGCCTTCGGTACTGCCAGCGGCAGCCGCTACGTCAACCCAGGCCCGCAGGAAGTCACCTCCCACCAGTGCTGCCGCGGCCCGGACGCCACTCGGGTCGATGGCCACGCCAGTCAGCCCTTCCCATGCCAGGCAAATCCTGCGGAGGATGACCCGGTCATGCCGGGAATTGGCCAACCGTAGTGCCTCCACGAGAACTGCCAGGACGGGCGAATCGAACTCGCTCTTCTTTCGAGGCACATACGCTTCGAGCCCCGCTCTCTCGAGGGTGTCCGCGGCACCTCGGATCAGCTGGTTGGTTCGGCCGAGGACAACACATTCAGACGGCCGAAGTCCGCGTTCCGTAATGTCCTTTGCCACGAACGCCGCCTCTCTCCCGGGTGACGGCAAATCGGCAAATCGCACGGCTCCACCGTAAGGATTTCGCAGATCATGTACTGAAAGGGCCTTCTTGGCGCTGAATCGGTGCTTGTTATGTGAAATCAGGCGGTTCGCGAGTGCGATGATCGCAGCCGGACAGCGGTAACTCTCGGGTAGCTGAATGCCCTTCAGGTCATAGTCCCGGCGAAGGTCTCGAAACCGCTTCGGACTCGCGCCGTTCCATTGGTAGATGAGCTGGTCGTCATCCGCCACGACGAACAGATTGTGGTCACTGGCGGGCGCGATGAGTCGAAGAAGGTCGTACTGCGCCGTGTTGGTGTCCTGGAATTCGTCGACACAGATATGCGTCCAACCCAGGCGAACCACGCGCGCAACGGCCGGCTTTGCTCTGAGGAGTTGGGTTGCGAAGTAGAGCAGGCTCCCGAAGTCGAGCCGGTTGGCCTTGACCAGAGCGCCGCAGTAGCGCCGAAAGAGTCGTGGAAGCCATGCGGGAGTGTTGGTCAGCGAGACGGACTCGCCCTCACCCGGGTACGATTCCGAGAATAGCCGATCAATGAGCTTGAGGACGTGGTTCCGATCCGACGGCAGTTCCCACCCATCACCCGGCAGGTCTTGGATGACCTCTTCGAGGATGGCAATCCGATCTTCGTCCCGAGTAAGCGGATGGAAGTTGGGCCGGATTCCCACATGGCTTCCGTGCTGTCCAAGAACGTCGGCCGCAAAAGAGTGGAAGGTGCACAGCTGCACTCGGTCGCTGTGCTCGCCCAGGAGCTGGTCCACCCGCTCACGCATTTCCGCGGCGGCCTTGTTGGTGAAGGTAAGGGCCAAGGCCGCCGCATCCTCATCCTCTTCGAGCAGCCGGGCTACCCGTAGCGTCAACACCCCGGTCTTACCGGAACCCGGGCCGGCCAGCACGAGGAGCGGTCCGTCGTTCCACTCCACGGCGCGGCGCTGATTCTCGTTGAGATTCTCGAAGGTGATCATTGCGAGCCAGCTCTCGCGAGGGAAACGACCTTTCGCAGCACGGCGCGGATCTCCGCGGTGACTCCAGCCTCGCCAAGGGTCTCCATCTCGAAGGCGACATCCGCGGCGGCTCTGGTCTTCTGGTTCTTCCGGTGTCGTTGGTACACCTTGGCGTAGCCATTCGCCTTCAGGAGTTGCTCCATGTCGGGATACGGAAAAACCAGCCTGTCCGTCTCCGCAGCGCCGGCCAGATTCTCCCTGAGCCTGGATTCGACCTTCGCCCGATTGGTGTCATCGTCGCCGACACAATACCACGGGATTCCGAGCGCGTTTGCGACCTTGGTGAGCATGCCTGCATCGGACTGACTGAATTCTACCACGCGCACACCTTCCCGGTGAAGGCTGAAACGAAGCGCTCGTGCAGCTGCCGGGTAGATCCACGCTTCAGTCTCACCCTCTGCGAGGAGCCAGGACCGTGCGAACAGCAGTTCGCCACGCGCATGGCGGATGTGGTAGTTGAACTTCCGAGTCTCCTCCTGAGAGAGCAGGCCGCGTGGCACATGAAACGCCTTGATCCCATTCCGGGTTCGGGCGAGTCGGCGGATGTGGCAGATATCGGTTTCGGCGAGCAATTCGCCGCTGTGCGTCGAGATCAGCTTCTGTCCTGTGAACCCCCGCACGAGTTCCCACAGTGCCCGTATCGCTGATGGATGCAGATGGGCTTCCGGCTCCTCCAACGCAAGGACCGCCGCTCCCTCCGTCTGGGCTTCGAGGAATGCCGAAAACAGCATCAGGACCGCGAGGCTCTGGGTTCCTTCACCGTGCCGGCCCAAGGGAATCTTCGCTCCTGTCGTCGTTCCGAGTTGGACCTCGGCCTTTGCGAGCATGTCGAACTGCGGCCGGGTACGGCTTCGATGGAGACGGCTTCGCCCGCGCCTAGCGGGACAACGGACTGTACCTGGCGGAGCCCGGCCTGGACCTGATCAAAACTGGCGTGCGAGGAAACGACGAGTTCGTTCACCTCTTGCAGCTTCGCTTCGATTTCGGCCTTCCGGTCCGGTGAGAGTTGCGAGTCCCTGAGAAAGGGTCGCCAGAATGGCCCCGTGGCATCGAAGTGGCGAGCGGCGTCACGGAGCGCTCTCAGGTAGAAGTAGCGGATCTCATCCTGTAGCGCGGTGAGCGCGCGGCGACCGACGCGACCAAGCTCATTTCCCTCCAGATCCAGAAACGCCGATGAGTGGACGAATTCCCTTGCTACCTGGTCGTAATTGGAGGTGACCCGGAGGCGGACGTGGTTGCACGCCTCGTCATCAACCTGGAGGATTCGCACGCGGTTCAGGCGAGCGACCAGTCGGTCGTCCCATTCTTCGCCCGACCGATCCGAGAAGGTCACCTCGACCTGGATCGGGTCCGCGGATGTAGGCTCGGCTTCATTGTCCGTCAGATGGTAATCCAGAGTGTCGAACACGGCACGACGCCGAGGACCGAGTTCTCGAAGGCAGAGCTTCAGGGCATCGAGCACCGACGTTTTTCGCTGTTGTTCTCGCCGATCAACACCGTGACCTTGCCCAACTCGATCTCGAGATCCCGGATGCCCCGGAAGTTTCTGATCCGAACCCTGGTGATCCTCATGGGCCTTCGGTGAGGTTGAGAACACGGTGACGCGGTTGGCTCACTCATCGGCGAACACAAGTCGCCGCCGGAAGCTAATACGTCGGGCTCAGCAGACCATCAGCGGGTCCGAGCGCTGTCCGCGTGGACCGCTCCCTCCCTTGTCCCGCCACCACCCCGCCGGCAACCTCCACCCGACCCCCACCCCCCACCAACCCCGCAGGAGACCTCCAATGCGACAACCCTCTCCATTCTCGGAACGAATCGAGCGCACGGTCATCGCCGTCATCTGCCTGGACCTCGTCCTCCAGACCGCGGAGACGGTGGACGCCATGGCCGGTGCTGCGACGTTCTTCTTCTGGGCCGGTGTGGGCGTCTGGTTGCTCTACGCGGTCGAGTGGTGGGTTCGCATCCGGCGGGCGGAGGACTGGAAGAAGTACGCCTTCAGCTTCATGGGGATCGTGGACTTCCTGGCCGTCCTGCCGCTGTGGGCGTTCACGGGATTCGATCTGAAGGCGCTTCGTGCCTTCCGCCTGTTTCGCCTCTTCGTGTCGACGGCGAAGCTGGCCACGCGCACCAATGCCGTGATCAAGCTGGCGAGGGCGTTCCGGTTCGCCTTGGATGAGGCCGGTGTGCTGTTCGTGGGCACGTGCATCGTCGTGTTCACGGCCGGGTTCGGCATGTACCACCTCGAGCACGAAGTGCAGCCGGAGGTCTTCAGCTCGGTGTACGATGGCCTGTGGTGGGCGGTGGTCACGCTGACGACGGTGGGGTACGGCGACATCCAGCCCGTGACGGCCGGCGGGAGGATCCTGGCCACGGTGGCGATGTTCGCCGGGATCGGGGTGATCGGTTCGGCGTGCGGGATCATGGCGGATGCGCTGCGGGAGGCCAGCGCCGGGGAGCAGGCGGCGTAGGGGGCGAACCGCGTAGCGCTGGAAACGGGATCGAGGGAACGTCGTTGACGATGATGCCAACGCCCAATGCGTGTACCGCCTGCGCCCGCCGGTCCAATGCGACCGCAGCTCGCACTCCTCTGGTTTCGAACATCAGCAGATCGCGGGACAGTAACCGCGTCCTGCCCGCGCTCAGCTCTGCGAAGCGGATCGCGTTCACGGCGGCGAGGCCGATGGACTCCAGCAGGTGCCGCACCATGGCAAAGTGTGCTTCACATCGGGCCTCCCGCTCCGCGACAGCCGTCAGCATCCGTGCGGTATCACGGGCGGCCTGTTCGAAATCCAGGGTCCTGGCGCTGTCTCTCAGACATCGTGTGTATTCCTTGAGCTCCGCGCTTACGGTCTCGAATTCGCTTCGTCCCGCATGGTGCGCGTACGTGGGCGGATCATGAGCATCGCCGATCTCTTCCATGGATACGAAATCGTCTTGGATGATCGGGATCCCGGCCTCGTTGAATCTCTTGCCGCGGCGCTCGAAACGCAGCGCGAAGGGCAGGCAGATGTACTCCGTGAGGATGAGCAGGTCAGATGCTCTCCGGGCAGGTCTGCCAGCCATCCGATCATATGTCGGCCGGCGTTGTCTGTTGATGCGAATGGCGTCTTGGAGATGCTTGTGGAACCCGGACATTTCGGGTGCGGTCCCATGCTGAAGGTCTACGACAGGCTGCCTGCGCTGCAGCCCTCTAGATCAGCCAACGCAGCCCGGCCACCAACGATGCCACGGCGCCCAGGATTCCGAAGGTGGGGTTGATCGCGGCCGAGCGCTTGGGCGGACCGTAGAGTCGCGGTACCAACCGGTAGAGGATCATCGCCACCAGGCTGACCGCCAGGAGACCGAGACCGAGGTCGCTCAGGAGACTCGGGTCATCGAGTCCCGGGGCGTTGGGATCCCCCGCCTCGGCACCGCCGGCGAACGCGATGAGCAGGACCGGGCAGTAGACGAGAAGCCAACCGAGGCCGATATCGCCGAGCAGGCGCAACGAACGTGGTCCACGGTCGGGGTGGTAGCCAAACCGCGAAACCCCGTACATGGTGAGTTGGGCGGCGAAGGAGGCTGTGAAGGGGATCAGGAGCCATTCCTCCCCGGTGACCGAGTAGGCGAACAGCCAGAACAGCCCGGCGGCCGTAGCCGTCAGGATGGCGTAGGCCGTGTGCGGACGATCCTCGGTGGACCGCGACCGCGGCCAGGCCAGGCTCAGCGTGAGAAAGTGGACCAGCGGTCCGAGAAGCCACAGCCAACCGCCCAGCGTAGAGGCGGCGTACCCGAATAGCGCGCCTCCGATCAGGGCGGCGTCGTCGAGCCTGCTGCGGCGCCGCCAGGCCATGGCAAAGGCCATCAGGAGCAAGGCGACCAGCAGGTGGAAGACGAGAAGCTCGGTGTCCGCTCCCAGATAGAGGCGCAGAAAGGCGTGTGCACCGAGGGGTATGAAGAGATTGTCCAGGCCGTGCCACGCCGTGAACTCGAGCATCATGACGAGGAGCGCGAGGATCGTCGCGATGAGAACGGCCTCGGCTCGTCCCGTGTCGGTCAGGAGCAGGAGGGGAAGGTGAGCGCTGAAGAAGGCCACCAGGAAGAACGCGAGTGAACCCTCGAGGCTCTTGATGCCGTCCGAAGTCTGGTAGTGCATTTGCCCATAACGAACGCCCACCAGGGCGGCGACGGCGTCCGCCAGCGTCAGCATCAGAACCGGAACGACGTAAAGGAGCCAGTCGGCGCGACCGAGGATGAAGAGCACCGTGATGGCGATGGGGAAGTAGATCTCCCCCAGGCTGTCTCGCCCGACTCCGCTCAGCACGGTTCCGATGCCGCCGCGCAGGCTGCGGATCGAGCGCGTCGCCACCATCGCGGCGCAGGCGAGGATCGCCAGAACGATCACCGGCCAGGCGCGGTCGAAGACCCAGGGCAGCGGAAGGACGACCAGTCCCATGCCGACGTGGACCCCCTTGCGCAGGGACTCGGGATGGAGACGGCCTCGCTGCTCCAGAGCTTTCAGCCCGGCCAGCAGAATCGCCAACGCGGCGAGGATGACCGCCATGGCGAGCAGGTTGGCAGCAAGGCTCATTCCGGCCCGGCTCCAGCTGCCACCGTTTCCATGACGAACCGGCTGTAGAAAAACGCCTTGTCCTCGAAGTGAAGCCGCTCGGCAAGCTCGCGGTTCGGAATCAGCACATCGGCCAGCTCCGGCGGCCGGCTTCGCGGCACCAGCATGTTCCAGTAGGCGAATCGAGCCCCATTGCGGGCTCGCTCGACCAGGGTGGAGAGCAGCTGGCGGAAGCTCTCATCGGACATGTACTCGAAGATGTCGCTCAGGTTGTAGCAATCGACGCGAAGCTCGGGCTCGGCTGCCAGAAGCTGTTCGATCGACATGGCGTGCCATTCGAGCCGGTCCAGGTTCTCTCGGATGGCGTCGAAATTCTCCTTGCGCAGGGCGTGGGGCAGGGCGGTCGTGTGGCGGCCGGCGAGGATCCACTGGAGGTAGGGGTTGGCCGCTGGGTCGAGCTCGGTGAAGGCGTGCCGGGTACGCGACAGGAGACGTTCCGCCACCGAGCCTTCCACGTAGCGGAAGAAGGCCGGATCGCGTCCCATCCTGCCGATCACGAAACGGGAGAAGAAGAGCCGAAAGAGCAGTCCCCAGCGCCGGTTGGCCCACCTCTCGGCGTAGAAGCGGCGGCGGGCTTCCAGGGTGCCGCCCGCCAGGAGCCGGTCGACTCGATGCCGGGGGTGGATCCACGGCAGCACCCGCGTACGAAAGGTGGCGAAGTAGCGCTCGAACTTCCCCGCGCTGCCGATGCCGGCCCGAACGAGGTGCGGGTGGGCATCCCAGAAGTCTCGGGCATCGGTTTCAAGAGCGCCCCGGCAACGTCCGTAGAGCGCCTCCCGGTCGTTGCATGCTCGTGAGCCGACGAGTTGAAGGAGCTCGTCGTGTTCGAGCACGCGGTAGGCCGCGACCCGCAATGCGAGACATGCAAGCTGCGCCGGGTTCATGTCGACCGCGATCACACGCGCCGGTCCACGGGACAGGAGCGAGAGCGAGTTGTCTCCGGCCGAGGCGATCGACAGGCACACGTCCCCTTCACCAACGTCGAGCGCCTCCAGGAGGACATCGGCGTCTTCCCAGCACTGCGCGTACCGGATGAACGAGAAGTCGGCGCGCCCCGCCGCCTCGGTGCTCATGGAGCGGCTCTCGGGTCCGGCCTGGTCGCGGGTTCGGGAGCAGCGTCCAGGCGCACCGTGCCGCGCGCACCGTCCATCTCGATCCAGCGGCCACTCTCGATCCGGGTCGTCACGCCGCGGATCGAGACGATGGCGGGAATCCCCATCTCGCGGGCCACGATCGCCGAGTGTGAGAGCAGGCTGCCGCGCTCGACCAGAATGCCGGCGGCGGCCGGGAAGAGCATGATCCATCCCGGGTCGGTGCGCTCCGCTACCAGGATCTCACCCTGTTTCAGCTCGGCCCCGCGCGGATCGCGGATCACGCGCGCCCGGCCGCGTACGACTCCGGGACAACAACCGATGCCGCGCAGTCCGTCCTCTTCCCCGGCTCCATCCTGTTCCCCGGGAATCGAGTCGCTCCCGGCGTAGCTGTTGGCGATGTAGGGAGCACCGAAGGTCTCGAAGCGGTTGGCCGGCGCCTCGAGCTTGGCGTAGCGTTCGAAGGCACGGCGGCGGACACCGGCGAGACCACGCAGATCGTCGCACGCCGCGGCCCCCTCGGTGTACGCCACGATCTCGTCCACCTCGAGGTAGAAGACGTCACGCGGATCGTCGAGGATGCCCTCCGCGAAGAGTCTGCGTCCGACCTCGAGGAAGATCCTGCGTATGCGGCCGAAGAGGCGGGTGCGTTCGAACCTCAGATTCTCGCGATCCCGCACCCTGGCCCGGGCGTTGCGAAGCACCCAGGCGAAGATGGCGCGCCGCACGGGGCGTCGGACCAGGACCCGCCGTACCCTCTCTTCCGCGTTCCGCCGCACGTCGGACTGGATGCCGGTATCGAACGCCTGACCGCGCGCGAGCCGGGCAGCGGCGTGGCCGATGGAGCGCAGCAGCGGCTCCGGATCCTCGAAGAGGGTGGTGGACTCGAGTTTCAGTTCGTCTAGACACCGGTCGCCAAAGGTGGCCAGATAGTCGTTGTAGAGTCGTGCCAACTCGTCGTGCCCGCGCACGGCCTGTTCGGCAGCGGTCGCGGCACCGTGGCAGAGCACTTCGACGAGCTCGGAATCCTGCGCCGCGACGGTGGCCATCTCGACGATGCGCTTGGCGGGCTCGGCACTGATCATGCCCCCCTGGTCGCACACCAGGTCGTTTTGCAGGGAGCCGTGTTCGTCTTCCTCGCCGGGGCACCACGTGGCCGTGAGACGACCGAGGACGCCGAAGAAGATCATGGCGAAGAAGTCGTTGATCAGCGGCGCGTCCCAGCGTGTCAGCAGACTCGATTCGAGGGCGCGGTAGTCGGCGGCCAGCTGGTCGAGTCGCCTTGCCTCGAGAGGTGGCTCCCGTGGAGCGAGGGCGCGGTCCAGCCGGTCATGGAACCGGGCGATCATGCGGGGCAGCCGGACCTGATTGACGGCCATGCCCGCCAGTGTGCGGCACAGCCGGAGCAGATCGAAGAGACGTTGTGACCGGGAAGCGGTGGATGCGGCGGCGGTGATCTCATCGGGAAGACTCTCCCGCACGCCCATCATCTGTTCCATGAACCGGCGATTGAAGGTGTAGCCCGGGAGCAGAGCGATGACGCGGTACCAGTTGAGCAGGTTGTAGTAGACGCGCCCCTGCACCAGCCCGAGCATGCGGCGGAAGGTGAGATCGTTGGCCGCGATGTTGCTCCTGGTCACGCCGAGCAGCCGACAGAACTCGCGGTAGACTCCCTCGTAGGCGTGAAGCGCGAAGCTGAAGGTCAGGGGGGTGGTGATGCCGCTGTAGCTCTCGACGATGTTCGAGTTGTCCCAGATGTTGTGGACGCCGTCGGGATCGGGCGTCGTCGTCAGGGAAGTGATCGGTCGCGATTGGAGGAGGAAGATTTCGCCTCCTCGCATCGCCCATTCGATGTCCTGCGGCCTTCCGAAATGCCGCTCGGCCCGGCGCGCGAGCTCCGCCACGCGTGCCGCTTCCTCGTCGGTAAGGGCAGGCTCGGAAGCCGCGGGCTCCGCAATCTCGCGCAGCGCGAAGCCTTCCGGACCATTGGGAGACGGCCGGTGCGCCAGGCTCTTCGCCACGATGTCCCGCTCAAGGATCCTTCCGTCCGAGTGGACGCGCCAGGTGTCGGCGTCGGCGTCGCCGCCGACCAGCGCCGTTCCCAGGCCGTGGAGTGCCGACACCACCGCCACGGAGCGGCGTCCCGTCACCGGATCGGCGCTGAAGGCGACCCCGGAGACCTCGCTGTCGATCATCTCCTGCACGAGAACGGCCGGAGCCTGCGGCAACCCTTCGAGGTCGTTCTCGCGCCGATAGGCCAGGACTCGTTCGCTGAACCCCGACCGCCATACGTCGACAATCCGTCCCGGAAGGCGTTCCCGCGTGACGGACAGGTAGCTGTCGAACTGGCCGGCAAAGGAGTGCTCGACCCCGTCCTCCTGTATACCCGACGAGCGCACTGCGACGTAGCGAGTGTCGCCAAACAGCGTTGCGAAGCGCTGTTCCACCTCCTCCAGAACCCGGGGCGCCGGCGAGACCTGGGCGAAGAACTCGGAGAGCTCCTCCTGTCCTTCGGCCTGGAGCAGGGCGCGGCGCTCGGCCGACGAGAGGCCGGCTTGGAAGGCGGCCGGCGTGATCACGAACCAGGCGGGGATCTTCATCCCCGAGCCGGAGAGCGAGGAGAGAACTGCCGCCTTGCCTCCCATGCGGCCGAGATCGACGCCGTCCGAAAACGAAAGAACGAAGCTCATCCCATTTCCCGCCAGAGCAGCGGTGCCGGCCCGAGGCTCAGGTAGAGCACCAGCGTCCAGGCTCCGGACCAGTTCTCGATCCATTTGCCCGCTCCCGGCGTCTGCTCGCGCAGGAAGCGGACTCCGATGAGCACCGCGGCGGCGAAGGTCGCGCCGAGCGCGATGGCGAGCGGCAGGAAAAACCCGATCCGGCGCGCGGCCAGGCAGGCGCAAGCGAGCGCGAGCCCCATCACCAGCCACCACATGCCCAACGCCCTCCGCCGACCCCACACCGTGGAATAGGTGGGCACTCCCTCCTCCTCATCCTGCGGACTGCGAATCTTGCGGCCGATCTCGATCACCATGCCGTTGAAGAGGCTGGCGAGCAGAAACCAGAAGAGCCCGGGTGGAGGATGGCCCTGGAAGACCAGCCAGTCGGTGCTGGTGGCGTAGAGGTCGATGAGCGGCATGATGGCCATGTGTGTGACCATGTAGGTGAGGTGTCGGCCGCGCAGCCATTCTCCGACGAAGAACTCCTTGCTCATCAGGGCGAGGTAGGTCCAGGTGACGAGCAGCAGGACAAGAAGTCGCGGGTCCAGCCACAGGGCCAGGCCGAGCTGCAGCGCCCCGGCGAGCGCGAAGAGGCCGCCCAGCTCGCGAAGGGTCACCAGACCTCGCGGTACCGGGCGGTAGGGCCTGTAGCGCGCGTCTTCGTCGTCGTCCTTGAACTCGTCCGCGATGCGCAGTTGGAGGAAGAAGACAAGGCAGGAACCGAAGGCAACCACGATCGACAGCGGGCTCGGCCATCCCGCGGGCGAGCGCAGCATCCAGGAGAAGGCGACGGCGCTGAAACTGAAGGCGAGGATCAGCGGCCCGTGCTGAAACAGCGGGAAACGCTCCCTCTGGTACACCCACCAGCGCCGGATGCCGCGCCCGGGGTCGGCGCTCACGCCTGGTCCTCCAGCGGTCCCCGCGCCAGCGTCTGGTGTGCCCGCGTGAAGTGATCCGATGCCAGGGCGGCGCTGATCGACAGCTCGCCCGCGAGCACCAGGGCGGCGCATACCTCGGCGAGCGCAGCCGCGTTGCCCGCCCCGGAGAGGTTCAGAATGTCCAGGCAGGCGTTCGCGCTCGGCAGACCGGTGCCGCCGCCAACCGTTCCCAGGATGAGGTTGGGCAGGGTCACGGAAGCGTAGAGGGAGCCATCCCCCGCCGGCTCGAAGCGGGTCACCCCCACGGCGGACTCGGCCACGCACGCGGCGTCCTGGCCGCAGGCGATGTAGAGCGCCGCCATTCCGTTGGCATAGTGCCCCTGCAGCCCGATGTTGCCGCTCATCACCCCGCCGATCGCCGAGACGCGGTAGAAGTCCAGCATTCGCCCGGCGCTTGTCTTCAGGAGTCCTTTGAGAATGTCGGGCGTGAGGGTCACTTCGGCCGAAACCTTCCTTCCGCGGACGTTCTGGAAGGAGAGATGCGAGGCCTTCTTGTCTCCCGAATGATTCCCCTCGACGAACCAGTAGGCGGGCTGCACCGGTGTCTGGTCCAGAATGAAGCGGCACACCGCGTCGGTTGCGATCGTGACCATGTTCTGCCCGGAGGCATCGCCGGTGGTGTACTCGAAGATCAGGTAGACGTGGTTGCCCTCCACGCTGAAGCGGGTGCGGGTGAGTTCGCCATGACGCGTGGTCGACGCGGCGATCTCGCAAAACCTGTCCGCGTGCTTGCCGGCCCACATGATGAACCTGCCGACCTCGACCAGGCTGTCGAAAGCGAAGACCGGAGCCCGCGTCACACCCTCCCAGATCGCCGCCGCAGTGCAACCGCCCGCCCGCGTAATGGCCTGCGCCCCTCGCGTGTAGGACGCCACCAGGGCGGCTTCCGTGGTCGCGAGCGGCACGTAGTAGTCTCCTCGCGCGAACAGGCCCCGCACCCGCAACGGTCCGGCCAGTCCGATCGGGAGCTTCACGGTACCGATGAAGTTCTCGATGTTCTTGCTGTAGACAGGCATCTGTTCGCGCGTCATGTCGTCGAGGAGCCGACGCCTCACGGACGCATCGACGTCGAGCAGCTGCCAGCGCCGCTCCACCGCTTCGGGCGAGATCGTCGCAGGCGTGCCGCCGCGCGGGACGCTCGGTGGGATGTCTTCGCGCGAGGGCATCAGATCCCGCTCGATTTCCTCCTGGGAACGCTCGGCGAGCAGACGCTCGAAGTAGCCGCTTACGCCTCGGAGATCAGTTGACATGGCGCTCCAGTTCCTTCTCCAGTGCGGGGTAGTCGATCTTCGCATTGTGGCGACGGTCGACGGGAATTCGGGGCACGCGCACGACCCGGTCGAGCTGCGCCCAGGACAGTGTTTCCTGCACGCGGCGCTCGGCATCCGCCGGTGCCCGCGCTCCCAGCTGCACCGCCAGAAGGCGCTCATCATTGTGCCTGGCGAGAGCGCTCCGCTCGACCCAGGGCAACCGGCTTGCCGCGCATTCGGCCGCGAAGGGATGGATCGTACCACGTTCGTCCCGAATGACGGCGCCGGCGCGTCCCAGGAGCCAGAGCCGGCCTGAGGCGTCGAGATAGCCGGCGTCGCCGGTGCGGTGCCAGACCTCACCCTCGACCTGGAACTTCGTCTCCGCGTCGCCGATTCCGTTCAGGTAGCCGGAGAGCACGTGGGGACCGCTGACCACAATCTCGCCGCCTCGGCCCCCCGGCAACGCGAGCTTGGCGAACGCCCGCGCATTCATTGCCGGAATGGGCTCGCCCCAGCGGTTTTCGAGGATGCGCAGATCGACTTGTTGCACCGGCTTGCCGACGAGGAGCCCCTTCCCGGCAGACATCGCGTCCAGGTCGTCGGGTTGAGCGTCGTCCCAGTCGAGGTCGGCGATCGGCTCTGCCTCGGTCGAGCCGTAGACCACGAATACGCGACCTTGCGGCATCGCCAAACGAAGTTCCTGGAGGAGTCGAGGGAAGACGGGAGCACCGCCGGTGTAGAGCTTCTTGAGCGTCCCGAGGGGTGCCCTGCCGCTTCCACTTCCCGTGCCCCCGGCGTTCCGGGCACCCTGAAGCAGCCGGTCGTACTGCGCAGGCGAGCCGACGGTCCGGGTGACGCGATGACGCTGGAGTTGCTCGAGCACCGGGCCCGGTTCAATCGAGCCGGGACGCCGGAGATCGCCCTTCGGTATGACGGTCGTAACGCCCGAGGCCAGGTTGGCCAGCACGAAGATCGGCAGCGTGGCCAGGTCCACTTCGCCCGGCTCGAGATCGATGGCCCGCGCCAGGGCGTCATGCTGTGCCAGGAGGAAACCGTGGCTGCGAACCGCCGCCTTCGGTACGCCCGTGCTGCCGCTGGTAAAGGTGAGAAGTGCGTCGTGCGACGGAACGCAGCCGGTAATCGCCTGAAGGGGCGCGATGCGTTCGAGCCTGGACCAGCGGGTAGCAAAAGGGGCCCGGCCCGCGGTCACAAAGTGCCGTTCGATTCGACGCAGCCCACGGCAGAAGAGCCGCAGCAGGTGTGCCCGGGCAGGGCCAAGAAACGCCCTGGGCCGTGCGATGCTGCAGCACTGCTCGATGTGCCGGCGCCCGGCCGACGGGTCGAGCACGGTGGCCACCAGGCCAAGACGGAAAATGGCGAGAAGTGCGACGTACAGTTCGACGGACATCGGCTGAAACACGAGCACCCGGTCCCCCTTGCGGAGTTCCGACGCGCGCAACATTGCGGCGGCCCGCGCCGACCGTTTTGCGATCTGGCCGAAGGTGAGCGTGCGCGTGCCATCCCTTGTTGCCTCCACAATCGCGGGCTGGTCGGGCCGCTCCGTGGCCTGCTCGATCAGGATCCGGCTGATGTTCATCCTGCTGACAGCCGCTTCTCGTAGAGGGTGTAGCGCCGTATCACCTTGCCGTAGCGAGCCGAGATGTTGCGCGACTGGTTGGTCTCGTGCATCAGGGCGTGAATGGCGCGCTCGAACCCGAGCCTTCGTGCCGCCCGCTGACAATCATCCATCAGCAGACCGCCGAGACCGCTTCCGCCGCACGCCGGATGCACCGCCATCGACTTGATGATCACCGTGCGCAGGGGCTCCCCCCGGGCGGACTCCATGAGGTCCGGAATGCCGAATATGAAGCCGACCAGGTGCCCCTCGCGCTCCGCGAGAAGAACGAGTTCGGGTACCAGATGAGCCCGGATCGGAGTGTAGGAAGCCAGGAATGCATCGAGCCCGATGGGGCTATAGAGGAAATTGTGGGCGAACGCCACGAGCGACAGTTCGTGAATGGCCCCGAGCTCGATATCGAAGCGCTCGACGTCGATGGTCCGAAGGGTGATGCCGTTCCGCTGGAGTTCGGCCCGGCGACGATCGGAACGCGCATCGACGCGGTTGAGGTCTGGATTGAGCGCCGAGGTGTAGGTGGCCAGCGGAACGAATCCGGCGTCCGTGAAGTGCTGAGGCCAGTCGTCGGGATTGTCGGGCTCCAGGAAGAAAGGCGGTTCTGTTCCGCGTTCGGTCAGCAGCCTGTAGCGGTGCCACGTGGAGCCGTCCATCGGACCGATGACCCGGTCGCACCCTTCTGCCCGGTGCCAGCTGGAGGAGAGTTCCAGCAGCTCCCTGCCGGCGTCGGCGTCGAGAGCGGCATAGTGACCGATCAGGCCGGTCGTGGTCGGCGCGGCGCGCGAATCCCGGGCCCTCCAGAGCGAACAGCGGGCGACCAGCGCGCCCGTGGCGTCCCGCAACGCGAGATGGCGCGACGGACGGGTGAGCCGGAAGCTCTCAGCTTCCAGCGGCTCCACCGCGCAGGCCCGCAGTGACGCGGTATCCTCGGCTCGGTCGACGATGGTGACACGGCTCATTGGCCCCGCTCCAGGCCTGCCTTCAGAAATCCGGTAACCTCCTTGTTGACGGCCACCTGGCTGTTCCTCCCCTGGAAGGTTCGGGCTCTGTTGATGCTGTCAGCTTAACCCATGACGTTGACAGCGTCAACATTGCTCGTCACCTTTGAGCATGGCCTTGGACGGGAGCGCGTATCACCACGGAGACCTGCGGGCGGCACTGCTTGCCGAGGCCGCTGTGATGATCGACGAGGGAGGGACCGTGAGCGTGACGATGCGCGCGATCGGGCGGCGCCTGGGCGTGTCGCGGTCCGCACCCTATCGCCACTTCGCAGACAAGTCCGCGCTTCTGGTTGCGGTCGCCGCCGCCGGTTTCGACCGCCTTCGAGACCGATTGGAAGCAGTGGGCGCGGGAGCCCCGGGAGCAGGGATCGATCAGCTCCGGCAGGTAGGTGAGCAATACGTGCAGTTCGCGCTCGAGAACCCGGGGCACTATCGCCTGATGTACGGAAAGGAGGCGATCACTCGCGGGGACCGACCCGAGCTCCGCGAGGCCGCGGACGCATTGTTCGACGAACTCGTGCGCGTCGTTCAGACACACCAGCAGAACGGAACGATCAGGCGACAGGATCCCCACCTGCAGGCCTACGTGGCATGGGGTGCCGTGCACGGTCTGGCGTCGCTGCTGATCGAGGGACAGATCCTCGGCGCCGTGGATGTCGATGAGCTGATTCGGCAGACCACCTCGACTCTCCTGGACGGGATGCGTGCCGATCGACCGTCGGGAGACACACGTTGAACACCGTGCGCATCCAGCGGTTTTCATGGAAGTTCCGCATCGATGCGACAGCTACTCGACAGATGCTTCCGTCAACTCAAGAGGAATCCGACATGTCTAATCGTGAGTCCGACATCTCCAGCCCCTGTCTCTTGCCGTGTCTGGCTCTCGCATCCTTGACTCTGGCTGTGGCCTGCGCCGCGCCGCAGGACGACGCAGCGAGCGACGCTGCAGCCGACAGCCAGCCCACCTCCACCACGCAGCCCATCGAGGCCGACCACTTCGTCTCCTCGACCCCCGAGAACGTGGCCTGGGGCTGGTTCCCCATCGACAAGGAGCCGGTGCTCCGGATGCAGTCCGGGGAGACCGTCCGCGTCAACACGCTGACCTCCGCGGGGGCGGGCCAGGACGAAGAGCCGGTGGCCTTCCTCACCGGCCTCGGCATCGCGCGGGAGGAGATCCACCAGGACGTGCTGGACTTCTGGGCCTCGCGCGACGGGCGGCTTCGGGACCGGCAGGGGAGCCACGTCATCACCGGTCCCATCCATGTCGAGGGCGCGGAGCCCGGCGATGTGCTGGAGATCGAGATTCTTTCCGTCGAGACGCGGGCCAACTGGGGCATCAACAGCACGGGCGCGCGCAGCGGCGTGTTCTCGACCGCGTATCCCGGTTTTCGGGAGGGCGATCCGGCGCTGGACATCCCGCCGGAGAGCGGTCGCCACGTCATTCACACAGGCGTGGAGGACGGCGTGGAGGTCGCGTTCCTCGCCGACGACATCCATGTGCCGCTCGAGCCGTTCATGGGCATCCTCGCCGTGGCGCCCGATCCCGTGATGGGCGAGCCCGGCGTGACCGCGCCCGGAGTCCAGGGGTCGACCCCGCCCGGAGCCTTCGGGGGCAACCTGGACGTGAAGCACCTGAAGGCCGGCACGACCGTCTATCTGCCCGTGTTCCACCCCGGAGGCCTCTTCTACGTGGGCGACCCGCACGGCGCGCAGGGCGACGGGGAAGTGAGCGGGACCGCCATCGAGCAGTCGCTCACGGGCACCTTCCGCCTCGCCGTGCACAAGGACCGCTCCATCAAGGCGCCGATGGCCGAGAACGACGAGCACTACATCCTGATGGGCATCGACGTCGACCTGGACCGGGCCGCGCGACACGCCACCCGGGCGGTCGTCGACTTCCTGGTCGAGGAGAAAGGGCTCACGCCCGCGAAGGCGCTCTCGCTGGCGAGCATCGCGGTGGACTTCCGCATCAACGAAGTGGTGGACATCACGCAGGTCGTCTCGGGCTTCATCCCCAAGAGCGTGTTTCTGCGGTAGGCGGCTACGTGGTTGTGGCCGACCCCTTCGGGATCGGGCCGCCGTTCGAGGATGCCCCGTCTTCGACGACCAGCCGCCTGCCCAGGTGCCTCAGAGCCTTCTCGACCTGCCGAATGTGAGACCGGTGCCCAGGGTTCATCAGCTTGCGGATCGCGCCCTCGCTGAGACCCATGCGTGCGGCCAGTCCGACCTTGGAAAGCTCCTGCTCGCGCATCGCCGTGTAGAGCGAGAGTTTGGCCGCCACCACCAACGGAACCGCAACGATGACTTGTCCCGATAGCAGAGGTCCCGGCGTCGGGATATCCTCCCGGGCACGAACGTAGGCCCCAAGCGCAACCGCCAACGCGTCTTCCGCCATAGCCAGTGCTTCGGCCCGATCGTCGCCACAGGTCAGGGCTTCCGGCACGTCCGGAAACGAGACAGAGAACCCGCCGTCCGCCTCAGGGGTCATCTCACATGGATAGGCGTACCGCATCAGAAGTCCTCCTCGCGGATATCCAGTTGCTTCAACATGGCTCGAAGGGTGCCCCGCTTCAGTTCGCCGCGCTTCACGACCGTGCGACGCCCTCCGAGGTAGAGCAACCCATGGCTTCCCTTGCCGCGGCTGGGATCGAAACGTACCTCCAAGTCAGTCCGTCTGGCGTATCGTCTGGTCCGCCTCACGAACTGAGCCCCGGTCACCGGTCAATATCGTACCGAAGGGTACGAAAGTCGAGAGCGATTCTGCCTGCCACGAATGCCTCCCTGATCCCAACGTCTTGCCGAAGACGCCTGCGGAAGAAAGCTGATGCTGGGGGTGGGGCGTGGGAATGGCAGAATGGGATGCGTCGACGCGCGAGGCGTCCGCATGACAGACCAAACATCAGATGGCATATGGTGACGCGTGAATCCGATGCATGAATCCACATCGAAATCTCCATGAATCCCAACCCGACAGGCTTGCATCTCGACCGCACCATCCCCGCAACGCCCGAGCGGGTCTTTGCGGCCTGGACCGGCAGAGAGAAGATGGAACACTGGACGCATCCCGATCCGAGCGCGGGTGTGGAGGTGGATGTCGATCTGCGCGTAGGCGGACGCTACTCGATCCGCCTCGAGGTCGAGGACGGTCACGTGACCGCCCACGGCACCTACCGCGAGGTCGATCCGCCGCGCCGGCTGGCTTACACCTGGAGCTGGAAGGAGCCGCATCCGATGAGAGCGGAGACCCTCGTGACGGTGGAGTTCGCGCGGGCCGAAGGCGGCACCGAAATCCGGCTCTCCCACGACGGCTTCCCGACGGTCGACGACAGGGAAGGGCACGAAGAGGGATGGAACATCTGCCTGGAGCGGCTTGTGGACCTGGTGAGCGAGCGATGACCACAGTGATTCACCGGCCTGCCGGCCACAGCGACAGAGCCACATGCCGATGCCGGCGGACGATCGGATCGCGCTTCGCGGCGCGCATCCGGGTGTCGGGTGTGGTAGCGTTCCTCGCCCGGGCGTGGAGCAGGGCCGCACTGCTCTGTGGTGCTGCTGCCATGGCCGCACTCCTCTGCGCCACCTCGCCCGCGCCGGCCGCGGCCCAGACCACCCCCAAGGTCCTCCTCATCGGCATCGACGGAGTCCGGCCGGACGTGCTCGCCGAGGTCTCGACGCCCAACATGGACGCGCTGGCGGCGAGCGGGTGGTACACGGCGGAAGCACGCACCACCACACCGTCGGTGAGCGGCCCGTCGTGGTCTTCGATGCTGACCGGCGTGTGGCCCGAAAAGCACGGGGTCACCGACAACAACTTCACCGGCCGCGACTACGACGCCTGGCCGAGCTTCCTCACCCGCATCGAAGGCGAGCGGCCCGCTCTGGCGACCTTTGCCGCCCTGGACTGGCTGCCTCTGGCCGAACTCGAGGGAGGTGGCCCCGTGCTCCCGGCGTCAATCGACACGCGCGTCGTCCTCAACGGCTACGACCTGGGCTGGGCCGAAGCCGATACCGAACTCACCGCCCAGGCCGTGCGCCACCTCGGCACCGCCGACCCCGACGCCATGTTCGTCTACCTTGGCAACCCCGACGAGACCAGCCACCAGCACGGCTCCATCGGCGCGGAGTACCGGGACGCGATCGCGCTGGCCGACCGCCATGTGGGCATGCTGGTCGAGGCGGTCCGAGCCCGACCCGGCTACGCAGATGAGGACTGGCTCGTGGTCATCAGCACCGACCACGGTAGGCGCGCCGACGGCGGCCACGGCGGGGACTCCCCCGAAGAGATGACCATCTTCATCCTGGCCAGCGGTCCCGCCACCGCGAACTGGCCGCCCCCCGGACCCGCGTTCATCGTGGACGTTGCCGCAACGGCACTGGATCACCTCGGCATCGAGATCGACCCGGGATGGGAGCTGGATGGAAGGCCGCTGGGGCGGCCGCGGTAGCCCCTGAACGGCGGGCAGCTCGACAGGAACATCCCGGCGCGACCCAACTTGCCGCGATGGGGATTCGTCCTATGACGCGGCAGGGACCTCCACCAACCTGACCGACGTCTGCGGCTCCGGAATGGGATCCCCGTGTTCTCGCATAGCGTCCAGGTGGAAGGCGACTGCCTCGCGAATCAGCTTCTCCGTTTCCTCCTGAGAGTCCGCGGCAGCTACGCATCCGGGAAGGTCCGGGACGTAAGCGGAGTAGCCGTGGTCGGTTCGCTCAATGACGATGGCGTAGGTCACGGTGCTTCTCCTTATCGAGTCCGGCCTGCCTGAGAATACTCTTCCAGGTTCCGGGGGCCAAGTCCTTGCTCCTTCTGCCTGCAATGGTGACGGTTCCGGGCTTGACTGGGTGCCAGTACTGACGGTGGCTTCCACGCGTTCTTGTCAGGAACCAGCCGTCGGCTGTGACCAAGCGTATCGCATCTCTGACCTTGGGCATCGTTCCCGGATCTCCGGCCTTGAGGAGTAAACCGAACCGGATCGCGGGTGACGCGTGGGGCTCCATCTGGCGGGTGCCGGAAAGGATGGTCCCGGACGTGGGGCGAACGAATGGCGGGATGGGACTACAGGAGGCGGAACGGGGGTTGTCCATGAGATGCCCAGCCCGCGGGCCATGGTATTTCACGAGCGTCCGAACGCTTAACCCGTAGGCAAGCAGCGCCCCGACCCAACACCGGGACCGCAAGGCCCGAATCGGATCCTCGGAGCCTCGAATCGAGCGTTCGGGACCCGAAACCTTCGGGTCGACGCAACGTAAGCGAGCCCGGGCACGCGAGACTGGCAACCAATATGAGGAGGATAGTCGTCGTGACTATACCGGTTACAGTGAGAAAGTCGATTCCATTTCACGCACGACATCCGGCGTCCCGCAGCCTGCTGCTGGTCGGATTGCTTGCCTGCAGCCTCGTATCTTCTTCCGTCCCTCTCGTTGCCCAGCAACTGCGCTACCACCTCCGTCCCTCCGTCACCTGGACCGAGTGGGACGAGTCTCTCGGCTTCGGCAAAGCACGCTCCCTCGGCGGTTCCGCGGGACTCGGGTTCGGAGAGTACGTGGACCTGACGGCTTTCTACCGGAAGAGCGACTCCCGCTCGACCCACGTGTCCCGCCTGGCGTTTGCGGCCGACATGCGAACGCCACCGGCCGACCAGCTTCTGGATATCGCCTCCTACGGAACCGAGATGTCCATCGAGCTCGCGAGGGGCTCACTGGTGCCGGTGCTCATGGGCGGTGCGGGCATCCTGCGGTTCCGGCCGGAGGCGGGCAGCGACATCCGGCGCGTCCAGCTCAGGTACGGATTGGGATTGCGGACCCGGGTGCTGGATGTGTTCGAGGGCGAGGTGATGGTGGAGCGCAGCCGCTACTATCTCGATCCGCTCGAGCTGGCCGTGCCCATGTCCGTGGGAGATCCGGCCCCTCCCGAAGATCCGGGCGCGGGCGCCCTGCGCAGGAATCTGGCCCTCCGCGTGGGGCTGATGCTACAGCTCGGTGGGCCGGACTACACCTCGTGGCCGAACCGGGATCGGGCAGGAGACCGCCGATACAGGACCACCCAGTCCAGCGGCGCCGTGTTGTTCGAACCCTTCGGCGGCGCACAGGCCTTCGATCCCGGCTTCGGCATCGACGATCAGTCCATCGCCGGCTTCCGCGCAGGGCTTGAGGTCGGTCCCCTCGTGGGGCTGCGCGGTTTCTACTGGCGGGGCGTCGACGACCGTCACGCATGGGAGGAAGGGATCACGGGATACGGCGGGGAAGCGCAGTTCAACCTGGGCGGCCCTGCGCTGTTCTCGCCCCACCTGCTGGCCGGCGCCGGCAGAATGGAATTCGGTCCGGACCTGGCTCCGGATGCGGAGAGCATCCCCGCCGATCGCACGGCGTTAATCGTTGGCGGGGGCGTCGATGTCGGACTGGGCCGGCACCTGCGGCTGACGGCGGCCGCGCGCGACTACATCATGTCGGGGCCGCACCTCGATGCCGCGGCCGTGGATTTCGAAGACGTCAGGGATCCAGGCGACCTCGTCCACAACTGGCAGATGTCCGCCGGCCTGAAGATCCTCGTGGGAGGCCGCCGAAGTCGTCGTCCGGATTTCAGCCGGGACGACCTGGCGGAGATGGAAGACCGCCTGGCGGAGCGGGTGGACGCACGCCTGGATGAGATGGAGAGGACGCTCGAGGAGACCACCCACGCCGAAGCTCCCACCCCGGTCGCGGCCGAGCCACCGGATGTGCCCGTGATGCCGGTGGCGCCCCAGTTCGCCCCCGCACCAACCGCACCCGAGCCGGCCCGCGCGCCAACCGAAGCCGAACCGGCGCCCGCGCCAACCGACGCCCAGCCCGCGCCCGCCGGAATCGAACCCGAACTCGCCTCCGTCGAATCCGATGCCGATCACCCGGAACAGGTCTACGGCGACAGCCGCCTCGACCCCTCCCTCGGCTTCCCGGCACGCGAACTTCGCCCCTACACGGGCATCCTGGGAGGACCTCACACCCAATGGATCTTCGGAGTTGCCGCGGACTGGGGTCCGAGCGATCACCTCGGAGCGTTCAACGTCGTCCCGGAGGCGTCCCTCTCCCTGGGGCAGGGGAAACCCAGCTGGATGGTCGCCGCCAACCTGCAGTACCGGCCGCCTTGGCTCTACCAGCGCGACAGCTGGTGGATCAGTCCCGTCACCTCGTTCGGTCTCGGGGTGCTGAACCAGGACGGTTCCGAGCTCGTGCTGAACGCCTCCTGGGGCGTGAACCTCCAGCTCTCACGCGTGCGCGCCGCCTGGGGCGAGCCCCTGAACCTCTACATCGCCCATCAGGGCATCGATCTCTTCAGGAAGGAACGCCTGATCGTGGGGATGAGCGTGGAGAGATGAGGCTCACCCGCTTAGCCATTCCCGCCAGGCGCCGGGATCTGCGCCGAAATCCTCGCCGCTCACAGCCTTCAGCTACCGGTTCCTGTTCCCCAAGGCCTCGATGTCAAGGGTCTCCATTTCGCCGTAGACGCCCTCGAGACGCGCCAGCAGCTCCGCGTTCAAGCCCTGCGGATAGCGGCTCAACAGTCGCACGCGCTCGTGGGTCTCGGCGTCCAGGGTGACGTCGTGCAGCACGAGGGATCGTGCTTCGGGCGGTGCGGGTGGTCCGAGGCTGAACAGAAACGTCCAGGCGCTGTACTCGAAGTCGTCGGCATTCGCGAATTCGGCGGTCCGGATCCCGGTGAAGGGAATCCGCGCCAGCCTCCCAGCCATGCCGTGCTGCGGAACCCGGTCGATCAGGACGATCAGTGCGTCCTCCTCCAGGGCTAGTACCTCCGCCTGAAGGGGATCGCCTCCCAGGTCGAGCACCGATGCGATGCCCTCCGGTCGGGTGGCGGGCGCCAACTCGGTGACCCTGGGCCCGTAGTAGGGAATGCAGGCTGACATCAGGACGCAAACGATACCCGCGCGGATGAATCGGTGTTGAAGATGCGCCATTCTCGCCTCCCGGGAATTCATCTTGCAATCAGCAGGGTTACAGCCGCCGCCGCGAGCCCGAACAGGGTACTGAGTGAGTTGTAGGCTATCGTCTTGTCCCCATCGATTACGGTACGGAAGCGTTCCATGGCGATCACGCTGTCCCGCGGTATCTCGGAGACGGAACCGACCGGACTGAGGCGAATGTCGTAGCGGTCGCCGGTGCCGGTGACCCTCGCCTCTTCGATGGTGACGCCGTCCGGGAACAGGACCGTGGATCCGTCCGCCAGATGGGCCTTGACGGATGAAGGGATCACGACCAGGGGCGCCTCCTCCTCGCCGGGCGTGACGACGACACCAGGCGTGACGAGGTCATCCAGGGCGATGGCCTCGTGTCGAAGGGCGGTAGTGCTCATGCACGAGGCGCCGGCGCCCATCACCAGCACGCAGCCGAGGACGGCGACGCTTCGCTTGCGGCGTTGGAGGGATTGCAGGAAATCCGAAGACCGACCTGGAACTCTCATCGACGTTTCCCTCCTTCTCATTGCAATTGACACGAGGCTCGACTTGCAGGGATACACTTGCTATTGACTCGAAACCCGCCCATCGGGTTGCCTCGCCCCTGGGCATCGTTGAGCGTTTGTGGCCTCGTGAACTACCATGGCACGGCGCCCGGTCGGCGCAGGTCACTCCAACTGCGTCAGGAATCGTCCGACGGGCCGTTTGGTCCCGTCAGCTATCCGACGAACTGCTCAGCCATTCCCGCCAGGCGTCGGGGTCCGGGCCGAAATCCTCACCGCTCA
Organism: Longimicrobiales bacterium; assembly: GCA_965208255.1. Taxonomy (GTDB): domain Bacteria; phylum Gemmatimonadota; class Gemmatimonadetes; order Longimicrobiales; family Gaopeijiaceae; genus BD2-11. Next base: position 2,286,165 of record OZ242324.1, on the reverse strand, counting down.
CGGCCTTCAGGAGGTCGATCGCGGCCTGGCGCGTCATCTTATGCCGGGCGCCGACGTGCGCGAGCAGGAGGTCCGGCGCTTCGCGGATCAGCTGCCTTCCCAACGTAGGCTCGATCCCGGTAGCGGTCAAGGTGTTCACCACCTCCTGGAACGCGAACGGATTGGTGCCGTCGAGCACCGCCGCGATCGGTTCGCGCGCTGCGTCCCACCGGACAGGGCGACCGCTCTCCATCTGAACCAGATTCCGGAGAACGGATACCGCGGCCCCCGAGACCTGCCCGTGGGGATCGATCGTGGCTGAAACCAGGTCGTGCCAGGCGGTCTCGTCCTCGCCGAAGTTCATGAGGACAGTCGCCGCGATCACTCGCGACCACTCTGACGCGTCGTTGGCGAGTATTTCGTGGGCCAGGAGACGATCCTGCTCCCCATCCAGGGCCGCGATCAGTTCCCAGACGGGCTCGATGGCGGCCAGGTCGGAGTCGAAGAGCTCGGCCAACTTCCGCGCGGTCTCGCGATCATGCCGAACATCAAACAATTCCCTTGCCATGCCCAGAGACCGAAGATCCTCATCGGCTACGGACTTCAGAGCCTGCCAGGATTCCGGCAGCGCGACGGTCTCGCTTCCTGCGGTACGGTACCGGACTCGAGCCCGGTCTTCGATACCAATGATGACCGTGTATCGCTCGGACGAGGATGTCGTCGACTCGATGTAGCCGAAGACGCCGGCATCGGCGAAGCCCAACGCTCCCTTCATGGTGGCCGCGCAGGCGTGGATGGGCTGGTCGGGAGCGGTCTGCTGGATCGCATCGAACAATCCCTGCGCAGTCCAACCCTCCAGCCCGATGAATTCGACCGGTCCCTCCGGCCCTTCGAGGACCTGCCCGGTGCCCGGCAACGCCGTTATGGCAAGAAGAATCACCACGCAAGAAATAGATCGCAGGAACGCCACGGTTGCACCTCCCGGTGAACTGCTGGTGAGTAGCCGCCCAAACCGCCGCGTCCCATGCGGTCGCCGCGTGCTCGACGAGAAGTCGTCGTGGAAGCGTGCGCGACGCCGTTGCCGTAGTCCTACCGCCCACCTGGTGGGAGAAGTTCCGCGGCTCCAGCGCCGATCCGGCGTCCGGGTGCGCCATCGCACCGGCCAGGTGGGTGCCGACGTACCCGCCATCGGCGCTCAGCAACACGGTGGCTATTGACGCACCAACGAAGGTCCGCCCACCAACCCGTACACCACGACGTTCTCCACGTCCATTTCGTCCCTCTGCACCCCGAGGACGAGCCCTTCGGCCACATCGAGGATTCGGAACCTGGGCGGAGCCTCAACCTGCCCCAGCCAATCCCCGTCCGACGAAACGACGGTGTACGGCGACCCCTCTTCCGGGTAGGCCATCCGGTAGGAAGGCAGCCACAGGTTTCCGTCGGCGTCGGCGAATGGGGAACCGTAGAGCGGGATCGGCTGGCCGATCATGGCGCGATACCTGGACATGTCTTCCCGAACGATCTCCTCGACCCGGGCATCGGATACTCCGTAGTTTATCCGGCCCATCATTCGTTCATAGGCTTCGACAGGCTCCAGGAGTTCCTCGGTCAGCAGGGTGGGCTCGGGCCGCCAGCGCACGATCCGGGTCACCGTGCCGTCCGGCAGACGCCAGGTGATCTCGGGCCTGTCGGACCTCGTTTGGACGAACTGGCCGGCGGCGACCGTGACCCCGCCAAGAGCTCTGAACGGCTTGATCAGCCCCGGCGTGTCTCGCGGGAAGTGATCGTAGGACGCGACCGTGTCCAGGGCACCGGTCTCGGTGTTGAACAGGGACATGTGCCCGGCGAGCCACTCCTCCTCAATGCCGACCCAGGAACGGTGGGGTACCTGGTCGAACATCATCAGCTCGCCGGATGAAGCGATCCCCGCCACACCGAGGTGGCTGACCTGAGGAAGGCCTGCGATGCGGGCGACCGAATCGCCTGCGAAGAGCGTGACGCGAACCAGGCGACGGTCAGGCACAAGGACGCTGTCCTGGCCCAGAACGAACAAGGCGTAGGGGTAGATGACTTCGCCCGGTCCCTGTCCGCGCCGGGCGAGCACATCGTGCATCGTGCCGTCCGGACTCAGGATGACCACTTCGCTGTTCCCCTGATCGGCAACGACCGCGCCTCCGTCCGAGAAGAGCCGGCCGCCGCTGATGAGCTGGAACGCGTAGTCTCCCGGGTTGGCTCCGTGGCGGTACACCGGCTCTTCCGCCAGGGCGAAGGGCGGATCGACCTCAGGCACGCCTGCATACTCGACGATCCGCACGTCGGCGCTGTCCCTGATCTGCACCTGCGCATCACCGGTGCGGTCGTTGTCTCCCCCGCAGGCGGCGACGACTACCGACAGCATCAGAGTGGAGTGGCGTGCGTTTCGCGTTTTCAATTCAACCTTCCCATTCGGCGGCGTTATGCCCGAACGCCGGCCCAGCCTTCCCTGTCACCCTCCAACCCGCTCCCGCAGAAACCGCACATCCGCGCCGAACGCGAAGCGAGGATGCGAGTCCCCGGAGCCCCAACCCCGAGTTCGGATAACAGGTTGCCCGGCCGCCGGCCTGGGTTGTCCTGCCATCGGCCCGGGTTGCCCCGCCGTCGGCCTCGAAGACGACCGGGGTGGGATTCGCAGCCGAGGCCCCGCGCAGCGGGTCCGAAGGCGAGGCGAGGATGCGAAGCACCGGAGCCTCAACCCTGGGTTCGAATCCCACCCCCTCCGCTCGCGAGCGGAGGGGGTGGGATTCGAACCCACGTGGGTAAAGACCCGCCGGTTTTCAAGACCGGTGCATTTAGCCGCTCTGCCACCCCTCCATCTCCGCAAGATAGAAACCCTTTCCCTCTGCTTCAACGCCGGAAGAAGCCCATGTGTCCTTGCGATGGGAGCGGGTGTGTGCGAGGCGAAGCATGCGCGCGAGCGATAGTGGTGGGGGGACGCGCGGGAGCATTCCGGGGAAACGCCACCGCCTGCCGCCTTGCCGCGCCCGCGCCCGAGCCTTCGATTCACAGTATCGTCCGAGCGTCCCCACGTATGCAGGACATCTTCGAAATCCGGCGGGAGGGCCGAGTTATGAAATTCCTTTGCAGTGCAATGGTAGCGGTGTCCTTGATGCTGCTGGCGGCCCCCGTCAGCGGGTTCGCGCAAGAGAACGACCCGACCCTGGAGGAGTGGGTGGTGCCGTGGGAAGAGAGCCGGCCCCGTGACCCGTATGTGGCCCCCGACGGCCGCGTCTGGTTCGCCGGCCAGCGCTCCCACTACGCCGCGGTCCTCGACCCCGAGACCGGCGAGATGGACAAGTTCGACCTGCCGGACGGCGCCGGCCCGCACACCGTTGTGGTAGCCGACGACGGCATGGTCTGGTATACCGGCAACCTGGTGGGTAACCTCGGCCGCCTCGATCCGGAGAGCGGCGACATCGAGATCTTCCCGATGCCCGACGAGCGCGCCCGCGACCCGCACACCTTCGCCTTCGACGCCGCCGGCGACCTCTGGTTCACCGTCCAGGGCGGCAACTTCGTGGGCAAGTTCTGGAAGGAGAGCGGGGAGGTGCGGCTGGTCGAGATGCCGGCCAACCCCGGCGCGCGCGGCGGGTCGACGCGGCCCTACGGGCTCAAGATGGACTCGCAGGACCGGCCCTGGGCTTCCCTCTTCGGCACCAACCAGCTGGCCATGGTCGATCCGGACAGCTTCGAGCCCACCTACTTCGAGCTTCCCGAGGGCGCGCGGCCCCGGCGGCTGGTGATCGACTCCAACGACATCGTCTGGTACGTCGATTACGCGCGCGGCTTCCTCGGCCGCGTCGACCCGGCCAGCGGCGAGGTCACCGAGTGGGCCAACCCGAGCGGCGGCGATGCGCGTCCCTACGGCGTCGCCATCGACAACGACGACCGCGTCTGGTTCGTGGAGACGGGCGTGCAGCCCAACATGTTCGTGGGCTTCGATACGCGCACCGAGGAGTACATCAGCTCGGTGGCGGTCGAGAGCGGGGGCGGGACCATCCGGCACATGTACTACGACCCGAACACCAACGTGGTCTGGTTCGGGGCGGACACCAACACCATCGGCCGCGCGGTGCTGCCGCCTTCGAGGCCGGTCAGCTACTAGACGGCGGACGCACCGGCCGGGTCGGCAGCAAAACCGGCCCGGCCGGTCGCGTTTTACGTATTTTGCGTAAAATGCGTAATCTGCGTATTCCGAACCGGTGGCCCATCGCGGGTGTGGTCGCCGGGTTGGCCATGTCGGGTGCAGGCGGGTTGCCCGTGGCCGACTCCAGTGCCGGCGCTCCCGGCGCGAGTTCCGCCCTCTCCCCCAGCTGTGCATTTGCGGCTGCTCCGACCTCCGAAGCCCCCCGTTCCCGCGCTGGCGGCCCGCGCGCCCCCGCCCCCCACGCCGACGGCCCGCCCCTCGCGCGCACCGGCGGGTTCGGCGAACTCACCTGCGTCGAGTGCCACCTCGACCTGGAGCTGAACGCACTGGGCGGCGCGCTCCTGCTCGACGGCGTCCCCGCCTCCTTCACACCGGGCGCCGTCTACGTGGTCACCGTGATCGTGGAAGGGGAGGGGATGGGGAGTGCGGGCTTCCAGGCCGCCGCGCGCTTCCAGGAAGGCGAGCGGACGGGCTCGCCGTCCGGGCGCCTGGCGTCGCTGGACGGCCGCACCGTCGTGCGAAGCGAGGGCGGCGTCGACTACATCAACCACACGGTCGAGGGGAGCCGACTCGGTCCCGGCGATGTGGCCAGCTGGAGCTTCGAGTGGGTGGCGCCCGAGGCACCGTCGCCGGTGGTGTTCCACGTGACCGGCAATTCCGCGAACGGCGACAACTCGCCGCTCGGCGACCTCATCTACACGAAGGAAGTGGTGGTGCCGCCGGGCGGCTGACAAAGGCTGTCGGTGCGCTCCATCGGCGGTGTTGGTGCCGCCGGACGTCTAACGAGGGCCTCCGGGGACGCTCCCACCGGACGCTCCGGACGTGTGACGTTGCCGGACGCCCCTCAGCGCGCCAGCGCCAGCAGCGAATTGTCCAGCTGCCGCTCGATGTCCACCAGCGGCGCCGTGTACTGCCCCGAGAAGCAGGCGTCGCAGAACGGGCCGAACTCCTCCACGGCCTTCGTCATCCCCTCCAGCGACAGGTAGCCGAGCGAGTCCAGCTTGAGCTCCTCGCGGATCTCCTCCACGGTGTGGCCGGACCCCATCAGCTCTTCCTTGCTGGGCATGTCGATGCCGTAGAAGCAGGGGTTGCGCACCGGAGGGCTCGCGATGCGCAGATGCACCTCGGCCGCCCCCGCGCCTCGCACGAAGCGCACCAGACTCCGGCTGGTGGTGCCGCGCACGATGGAGTCGTCGACGAGCACGATGCGGCGTCCCGCCAGCACCTCGCGCACCGGGTTGTACTTGATGCGCGCCCCGAAGTCCCGGTCCGCCTGCGAGGGACGGATGAAGGTGCGGCCCACGTAGTGGTTGCGCAGGAGCCCCAGCTCGAAGGGGATGCCGGTCTCCTCGGAGTATCCGAGCGCCGCCGAATTCGCGCTGTCCGGGACGGCGACCACGGCGTCCGCCTCGACGGGATGCTCGCGCGCCAGCTGGCGTCCGAAGGCCCGACGGGAACGGTCCACGCTGGTCCCCCAGATGTGCGAGTCGGGTCGCGCGAAGTAGACCAGCTCGAAGATGCAGGGCGAAGGTTTGGGGGCGGCGCGCAGGCTGCGCAGCTTCTCGACCTTGCCTCCCCGAATGCGCAGCAGTTCGCCCGGCTCGACATCGCGCACGTACTCGGCATTCACGATGTCGAAGGCGCACGACTCCGAGGCCAGGATGTGACCGCCGTCCTTGCGCCCGAGCAGGAGCGGGCGGAACCCGCGCGGATCGCGCACGGCGTAGAGGGCATCTCCCACCGTGATCACGAGCGAGAAGGCGCCCTCCAGGTGGGCCAGGGCGTCGTCTACCTGCTGCTCGACGTCGCGGTGCCGCGAGCGCGCCATCAGATGCACGATGACCTCGGAGTCGCTCGAGGTCTGGAAGAGGGCGCCCTCGTGCACCAGCCGGTCCTTGAGGTCCAGGGCGTTGGTCAGGTTGCCGTTGTGCGCGATGGCGAGCGGACCGTTCGCGTAGCGGGCCACGATGGGCTGGGCGTTTTCCTGGAGGCTGCCGCCGGCCGTGGAATAGCGCACGTGGCCGACCGAGGTGCCGCCGGCGAGCCCGCTCAGCTTTTCCGCGTCGAAGACATCGGAGACGAGCCCGAGTCCCTTGGTCACGCTCGCGCGCCCCGCCCGGTCGATCGAGTAGATGCCGGCGGATTCCTGTCCCCGGTGCTGGAGCGCGTAGAGCCCCATAAAGACGAGTTCCGCGGCGTTTTCGATGCCGCTGACCGCGAAGATGCCGCACTCCTCGCGCGGTCGGTCGTCCAGCAGCGAGCTGGCGATGTCCGCCGGGCCGGCCGGGTTCGATTGCGGCTTTGCGGTTCCGGCCATCGGAAGTGCTTGCTGTGTGGGCTTCATGTGCCGCCTCCAGGCTGCTGGCCCTTGCTGCGATGCGCGTCCATGCGCTCGGGCAGAGCCCCGAAATACACCGCCCCCACCTCCCTGATGTCCGCCTCGATGCGAGCGTTCGCGCTCTCCACGACGAAACTGCCGCCGATTGCTCCTACCGTGCCGATCTCCGTGCAGGGAACGCCGTACCGATCGGCCAGCCGGCGCACCCGGTCGAGGCTCTCGAGGGCGCAGGAAACCACCACGCGCCCCTGCGCCTCTCCAAAGAATAGTGCGGTGGAAGGCAGCGGGTCCGCCAGTCGGACGTGGATGCCGACCGGGTCCTCGCCCTCGTGCAGCGCGCTCTCCGCCAGCGCGCACGCCAAGCCGCCCTCCGAACAATCGTGCGCGGAACGGAGCAGCCCCTCGCCGATCATGGCCAGGAGCGCCTGCTGGAGGTCGCGTTCCGCCAGCAGGTCCACCCGCGGGGGCGGCCCGCCCACGATGTCGTGCATCGCGTACAGGTATTCGGAGGCGCCCAGCTCGTCGGTGTTGCGGCCGAGCAGCACGATGACATCGCCCTCATGCCGGAACGCGTGCCGGGTAACGCGCTCGATGTCCTCGATGATGCCCACCATGCCGATGACGGGCGTGGGGTAGATGGGCGTGCCGCTGGTCTCGTTGTAGAGCGAGACGTTGCCGCCGGTCACCGGGGTCTCGAAGAGCCTGCAGGCCTCGGCCATCCCCAGCACGGCCTCCCGCAGCTGGTAGTAGATGTGCGGCTTGAGCGGGTTGCCGAAGTTGAGGTTGTTGGTCACCGCCATGGGCAGCGCCCCCGAGCACGCCAGGTTGCGCGCGGCCTCGGCCACGGCGATGCGAGCGCCGGTGCCGGGCTCCAGGTAGGTGTAGCGGCCGCTGCAGTCGGTGGTCACCGCGATGCCGCGCCGGGTGCCGCGCACCCGCAGGACGCCCGCGTCCCCGCCGGGCTGGACCACGCTGGCCGTGCGCACGGTGGTGTCGTACTGGTCGTGGATCCAGCGGCGGGAGGCCAGGTTGGGGGAGGTCAGCAGGCGGAGGAAGTCGGCGGTGCGGTCGCCCTCGCCGCCCGCGTAGGGCGACAGGTCCATCTCCCGCAGCGCGCGCGCCTCTTCGCCCTCGATGCCTTCGCGTTCGTAGGTCGGGCACCCCTCGGTCAGGGGCAGGGCGGGGATGTCGGCGACCGGGCAGCTGTCCTCCAGAATGCGGAAGCGCCCGTCGGCGGTGACGTGGCCCACCTCCGCCGCCTCGAGTTCCCACTTGTTCAGGATCCTGCGGACCTCATCCTCCCGGCCCCGGTGCACGACCACCATCATGCGCTCCTGGCTCTCGGAGAGCAGGATCTCGTACGGCGTCATCCCCGGCTCGCGCATCGGCACCTGCGCGGTGTCGATCACGACGCCGCTCCCGGAACGGCCGGCCATCTCCGCGGCGCTGGAGGTGATGCCGGCGGCGCCCATGTCCTGGATGCCCACGATGTGGCCGCTCCGGATCAGCTCCAGGCTGGCCTCGAGCAGCAGCTTCTCGGTGAAGGGGTCGCCCACCTGCACCTGGGGCCGGCTGGCGTCCGAGTCCTCGCCCAGCTCCTCGCTGGCGAAGGTGGCTCCGTGGATGCCGTCGCGTCCGGTGCGCGCGCCCACCGCCATCAGCGTGTTGCCCTCTCCGTGGGCCTCGCCCCGGATCAGCTGCTCGCGCCTCATGATGCCGAGGCACATCACGTTGATGATCGGGTTGCCCTCGTAGCCGCGGTCGAAGTAGGCCTCGCCGCCGAGGTTGGGGATGCCCACGCAGTTGCCGTAGTCGCCGGCCCCGCGCACGACGCCGTCGAAGAGGTAGCGCACGCGGCTCGAATCCAGGTCGCCGAAGTGCAGCGAGTCGAGAACCGCGACCGGGCGGGCGCCCATGGTGAAGACGTCGCGCAGGATGCCGCCGATGCCGGTGGCCGCGCCCTGGTACGGTTCGACTGCGGAAGGATGGTTGTGCGACTCGATCTTGAAGGCGAGCGCGTATCCGTCGCCGATGTCGATGACCCCCGCGTTCTCGCCCGGGCCCTGGATGACCCAGGGGGCTTGAGTGGGCAGGAGCCTGAGCAGGCGCTTGGAGTTCTTGTACCCGCAGTGCTCCGACCACATCGCCGAGAAGACGCCGAGTTCGGTGAAGGTCGGGGTGCGCCCGAGGTGGCCGACGATCTTGTCGTATTCCTCCGGCGTAAGCCCGTGGTCGGCGACGAGCTCCGGGGTGATCTCCGGGTCTCCGGGACGGGGCTCGGGCGCCGCGGGCCCGCTGCCGTTGCCGCCGCTCGCGGGCGCGATCATGCGACCCTCTCTCGCGCGCAGTGCGCGACCAAAGACTCGAACACACCGAGCCCGTCGGTGGAGCCCAGGATGCCTTCTGCCGCCCGCTCGGGGTGGGGCATGAGCCCGAGCACGTTCCCGGCGGCGTTCACGATCCCGGCGATGTCGTTGGCGGAACCGTTGGGATTGCCGCCCTCTCCCGTCGCTCCCTCGCGCGTTGTGTAGCGGAAGATGGCGCGTCCCTCCGCTTCCAGGCGCTCGAGGGTGGCCGGGTCCGCGATGTAGTTGCCCTCGGCGTGCGCGATCGGAATACGCAGGACCTGACCGGGGTGGTACGTGCGGGTGAACGCGGTGTCGGTGTTCTCGACGCGCACATGCACGTCGTGGCTCCGGAACTTGAGGGAGTTGTTGCGCCTGAGCGCGCCCGGAAGCAGCCCGGCCTCGCACAGGATCTGGAAGCCGTTGCAGATCCCGAGCACGATCCCGCCGCGATCGGCGTAGCGCACCACCGCCTCGACGATGGGGCTGAAGCGCGCGATGGCGCCGGCGCGCAGGTAGTCGCCGTAGGAAAAGCCGCCCGGAAGCACCACCAGGTCGGGGTCGCCCAAATCGCGCTCGCGGTGCCAGATGAAGCGAGTGTCGACCTCCATGACCTTGCGCAGCACCTGCAGGCAGTCGTAGTCGCAGTTGGAGCCCGGGAAGGTCACCACCACCGCTCTCATGTCGTTGGCTCCGGCTGTGCGGCGGCGCGCGCGACATCCACGGTGAAGTCCTCGGTCACCGGGTTCGCGAGCAGTTTCTCGCACATCCGCGTGGCGCGCATGCCCGCTTCATCGCGCGAATCGGCCTCCACCTCCATCACCAGAAGCTTGCCGGCGCGTACCTCTTCGACGCCCGTGAAGCCCAGGGAATCGAGGGCGTGCTGAATGGCTTTGCCCTGTGGGTCCAGCAATCCGCGTCGGGGGGTCACGCGGATCTCGATGACATACGCGCTCAAGTTTCTTCCTCCGTGCCGTTGTCGTCCGGCGGGGTCGTCCGCCGGCGCCGGACAAGTCGATTGCGCCTGCGGGCGCGGTAGCGGGGTCCGAGGCCGCCGTAGTCGAGCGGCCGGGGCTCTTCGTCGTCTTCGGGCTCATCCTCATCGTCATCGACTTCGAGGAGCGGGTCGCGCTCGGGCAGCCGGTCCAGGAAACCGATCACCACCGACTTCAGGAGGCCCCAGAGGGCGTATCCGCTCAGGACGGGGAAGAAGTAGTGGCGGGGGGCGATGATCGCGGTGACGATGGCCGCCGCGAGGATGGCGCTGTTGACGCGCGTTCTGGGGGTGCCGAGCCCCAGGCGGGGCATGCGGGCGTAGGGGACGTGGCTCAGCATCAGCGCGGAGAGCAGCACCATCATGATGCCCATGATCTGGGTCCAGGGCAGGGTGCTCAGATACGCCTCGAAGAAGGCCGTCTGGGTGAAGGGGTACGAGGTCGCCAGGATCATTCCCGCGGCCGGCGACGGCAGGCCGTGGAAGGAGCGCTTGGCGCCGCCCCCCTGTTCCACGTTGAAGCGGGCCAGACGGACCACGACCGCAGTCACGAAGAGGTAGGAGAGCAGCCAGCTCCAGGAGCCGTCGGCCCAGTAGAGCTTGTACATGACCATTGCCGGAGCCACGCCGAAGCTCACGGCGTCGGCCAGCGAGTCGAGCTCGGCGCCGAAGCGCGAGCCCGTGCGCGTGAAGCGCGCCATGCCGCCGTCAAAGGTGTCGAGGATGGCCGCGAACACGATGAACCAGGCGGCCCACTCGAACGCGCCCCGGTCCGCCATCACCATCGCGAAGATGCCGAAGAAGACGTTGCCCAGGGTAAAGGCGGAGGGGATGATGATGATGCCCCTCTGCAGGCGCCTGCGGCGCGCGCGCTTGCGGATCACGGGATCTGCTTCATCCGAAACTGGGGCCCCTGTACTCGGCCAGCGGGATGCCCGTCAGCCGCTGGAAGATGTCCAGGTAGCGGGCGGTCGACTCCTCGACGATGCGGTCGGGGAGATCGGGCGGAGGCGGCGCCTTGTCCCAGTCGGTCTCGTGGGCCAGATAGTCGCGCACGGGCTGCTTGTCCAGCGAGGGCTGGCCCCTGCCGGGCGCGTAGTGTTCGGCGGGCCAGAAGCGGGAGGAGTCGGGGGTGAGCACCTCGTCGATGAGCAAAAGCCGGCCGTCGCCGTCCAGTCCGAACTCGAATTTGGTGTCCGCGAGGATGATGCCCCGCTCGCGCGCGGTGTCCGAGCCGGCGCTGTAGATCCCGAGCGAGAGGTCGCGCAGGGTCTCGGCCATGGGGGCTCCGAGCGTCTCCACCACCTGGTCGTAGGTGATGTTCTCGTCGTGGCCTTCCAGCGCCTTGGTGGAGGGCGAGAAGATGGGCGGCTCGATGCGGTCGCTCTCGATCATGCCGGGCGCCAGGGGCTCCCCGGCGAGGGTGCCGCTCCGGCGGTACTCGCGCCACGCCGACCCGGTGATGTAGCCGCGCACGATGCACTCGACCAGGACCGGACGGGTGCGGCGCACCAGCATCGCGCGGCGCGCCCAGCTGTCGACGCTGTCGGCCAGCTCGGGGATCCGGTCGATGATCTCGTCCCGCCGCACGGCGAGCAGGTGGTGGTCGATGCCCCCCTCGGCGCCCGGCACCGGCGAGCGGGCCGAGAAGCCCGCCAGCCACCACGCCGTCAGCTGGGTGAGCACTTCGCCCTTGTGCGGCACGGGCTGGGGCAGGACCACGTCGAAGGCGCTCACGCGGTCGCTCGCCACCATGAACAGGGTGTCGGGGCCCGCTTCGTAGACATCCCGCACCTTGCCGCGGTGGAGGAGAGGGAGGGGGAGGGCGGAATCGACGATGGTTTTCACGTTCTCCTCGGGCTCCATGGCTGAGGTGGGGTCAAACACGAATGTCGGGGGCGTCCAGGCGCGCGCGGGCGCCGGGGCCAAGACGGTCGATGACAGGTTGCGCGAAGTCGTCCAGGAAGCGTTCCACCTGTTCGGGGGCGCGTCCGATGAAGCGCTCTCCGCGGAGCAGGTCGGCCAGCTCGGGCGCGCCCAGGCCGAAGGCGTCGTCGCCGGCGATGCGGGCGATCAGGTCGGGGTCTCCGCCCTCGTCGCGGGCCCTCCGGGTGGCGGCGTGGGCGTGGCGGCGGATGCGCTCGTGCAGCGCCTGGCGGTCGCCACCGCCGCGGGTCGCGCGCATGAGGATGGTCTCGGTGGCCATGAAGGGGAGCTGCGCGTCGAGCGAGCGGCGGATCACCGCTTCGTTGACCACCAGCCCGGAGGAGACGTTTTCGACCAGAACCAGTACGCCGTCGAGGGTGAGGAAGGCGTCGGGGATGCTGACGCGCCGGTTTGCGGAATCGTCGAGGCTCCGCTCCAGCCACTGGGTTGCGGCCGTGAACGCGCCGTCCTGATACAAGGTGATCACGTGGCGGGAAAGGGCGCAAACCCGCTCCGCGCGCATCGGGTTGCGCTTGTACGGCATCGCCGAAGAACCGATCTGGGTGTCCTCGAAGGGCTCCTCGACTTCTCCCAGATGCGAAAGCAGGCGAAGATCGTGCCCCATCTTGGACGTGGACGCGGCGGTGCCCGCGAGCGTCGCCAGAACCGCGGCGTCGACCTTGCGCGGGTAGGTCTGACCGCTCACCGGGTAGCGGTGCTCAAAGTTCATGCGCCGGGCCACGGCGTCGTCGAGGGCGTCCACGCTGGCGGAATCGCCGTCGAAGAGGTCGAGGAACGAGGCCTGGCTGCCGGTGGTGCCGCGCACGCCCCGGAACCGGAGCGAACCGAGGCGGAACTCGATCTCCTCGATGTCGAGGAGCAGGTCCTGGATCCAGAGCGTCGCCCGCTTTCCCACCGTGGTGGGCTGGGCCGGCTGGAAGTGCGTGTAGGCCAGCGTAGGGAGCGAGCGATAGCGGTGCGCGAAGCCCGCCAGCGCCTCGACGCAGCGCACCAGGCGGTCGCGGATGAGGGTGAGGGCTTCCCGGTGCAGGATCAGGTCGGCGTTGTCGCCCACGAAGGCGCTGGTGGCGCCCAGGTGGATGATGCCCCGCGCCGCGGGCGCAACCTCGCCGAAGAGGTGGACGTGCGCCATCACGTCGTGGCGGAACCGGCGCTCCAGCTCCGCGGCCCGGTCCAGGTCCAGGTCGTCGACCCCGGCCCTCATCTGGCGCAGCGCTTCTTCGGAGATGTCCAGTCCGAGCTCGCGCTGCGACTCGGCGAGCGCGATCCAGAGTAGGCGCCAAGTGGTGAACTTGCGCGCCTGCGAGAAGATGTGCTGCATCTCGCGCGAGGCGTAGCGCCCCGAAAGGGGATGCACGTAGCCGTCCGAGGCGGTTTTTGCTGTGCTGGATGCCCCGGCCGCGGCCGCGCGGCCCGGGTCGCTAGAGGTCACGTCCCAGTTTCTCCCAGTCGGCCAGGAAGGCGGCCAGCCCGAGGTCGGTCAGTGGGTGGCGGATCAGCTTGTACAGCACGCCCGGCGGCAGGGTAGCGACGTCCGCGCCCATCTCTAGCGACTCCACGACATGGCGCGGATGCCTGAGCGAGGCGGCCAGGATCTCCGTCTCCATGCCGTAGTTGTCGTAGATGACCCGGATCTGGCGGATCAGCTCCATGCCGTCGTGGGAGATGTCGTCCAGCCGCCCGATGAAGGGCGAGATGTACGCGGCGCCCGCCTTGGCGGCGAGCAGCGCCTGTGGAGCCGAGAAGCACAGGGTCACGTTCACCGCGATGTCGCGCGAGCTGAGTTCGCGGCAGGCAACCAGCCCGTCCTCGGTGAGGGGCACCTTGACCGCGATGTTGGAGTGGATGGCGGCCAGCCGGGTTCCCTCGTCGATCATGGTTGCCGTGTCCACTGCGACGACCTCGGCGCTCACCGGGCCGTCGATGGCTTCGCAGATCTCGAGGAAGATCTCCATCGGGTCGCGGTCGCCGGCCACTTTGGCCAGCAGGGAGGGGTTGGTGGTGACGCCATCGATGAGGCCGGCGGCGGCGGCGCGGCGAATCTCACCCAGGTCGGCGGTGTCGAGGAAGATCTTCATGAGTGGTTGGCGCTCCCTGCGAATGGGCGGTCGGTGTCGGAATCTAACAGGCCGGGGTCGGCGAACGGGACGCTTCGGGCGGATTCGGGAGAGGCGTCGGCCGGCGTGGCGGCACTGCCTGGTCCGGTCGCGGATGCGTCGGGAAGTGCCGCAGGGTCCGTGACCGCCTGCGCCGGATAGCTCACCCGGCGCAGAAAGAGGCCCGCGGCCGGAGCGGGCGGCGACGTGACCAAACCTTCGCGGTCACCGCCGAGCATCGCGCGCATGTCGCCGAGCGGCCGGCGTCCGCGGGCGACATCGACCATGGTGCCCACCAGGTAGCGAACCATGTGGTGCAGGAACCGGTTCGCGGTGATGGTGAACTCGACGCCCAGCTCCCATGGGGTCCAGCGCGCCTCCGCAACGGTGCAGCGGTCTCCCCGGTGCTCCTGACCGGCGCGGGCGAAGGCGGCGAACGATCTCTCGCCGGGCAGGAGCGCGGCCGCCGCGTGCAGCGCGTCGACATCGAGGTCCGCCGCGGCCGGTGCAGTGTCGCCGGCCGAGCGCGCGAGGGGCCAGCACCAGGGTCGGTGGAACGGCGAGCAGGACGCTATGGCCAGACCGAGCCGGTATCCGTACTCGCGCGCGGTGGCGTCGTAGCGGGGATGGAAGGCGAGGGGAGCGGGGTGGGCTTCCGCGACCCAGATGTCCCCGGGAAGCATGGCGTTGAGCGCGCCCAGAAGGGTGGCGGCGGTCCAGCGCGGAGGCAGGGTGAGGGAAACCACCTGGCCCGTGGCATGCACGCCCCGGTCGGTTCTTCCCGCAGCGGTCACCGTGCGGCGTGCTCCGGTGAGTCGCTCGAGGGTGGTCTGCAGTTCACCCTGCACCGTCCGCACCTCCGGCTGCATCTGCCAGCCGAAGAAACGGGTCCCGTCGTAGTGCAGCGTAAGTCGAAAGCGGCGTTCTCCCGGGGCCATGACGCCGGGAAACTAGGTTTACGGGGGTCACAACTCAATATCCGCGACGCGATCCGTGACCGCTGCGTTGACCGCGTGCGGCCCCCTGGGTACCATCGCCCGAGTCCTCTCCCTGCCGCCGCCGACCCGGACACGAACCATGGTCCTCGAAAAGAAACTGGAACTTGTCCCCCTCACCGCCCGCGTGTCGGAGGGTGCTGACCTGACCGCGGCGGAAGCCGAAGGCGCGTTCGCGACCATCATGGCCGGAGAGGCGACGCCCGTGGCGATGGCGGCCTTCCTCATCGCGCTTCGAACCAAGGGCGTGGTTCCCGCCGAGATCGCCGGGGGGGTGCGGGCGCTCCGCCGAGCCATGGTCCCGGTGGCGTCGGAGCGGCGGCACGAGCTGGTCGACACCTGCGGAACCGGAGGGGGAAGCGTCAGCACGTTCAACGTGTCGACCGCGGCCGCTCTGACGGCGGCGGCGGCCGGTGTGCGCGTGGCCAAGCACGGCAACCGCTCCTTCACCTCGCAGAGCGGGAGCGCCGACGTGCTGGAAGCCCTCGGGGTGCGCATCGCGCTGACGCCGGACGCAATGGGCAGGGTTCTGGCCGAGACCGGGATCGTCTTCATGTTCGCGCCGCTGCTGCACCCGGCCATGCGCCACGTCGGTCCCGTCCGGGCCGAGCTGGCCGTCCCGACGATCATGAATCTGCTCGGCCCGCTCACCAATCCGGCCGGGGTGACCCGCCAGCTGGTGGGGGTCTCCGATCCTTCCTGGCTGGAACTGATCGCGCCGGCGCTGCGGGAGCTCGGCCACCGGCGTGCCCTGGTGGTGCACGGCGAGCCCGGAATGGACGAGATGAGCCCGGCGGGGGCCACCACCGTGTCCGATCTCCGCGACGGCGAGATCACCACTTATCCGGTGACCCCCGCCGATCTCGGTCTGGAGCGTGGGAGTCTGGAGCCCCTCGGCGGCGGGACGCCGAAGGAGAACGCCGTCGTGATCGTCGATGTACTCGAAGGCCGCCGCCGGGACTCGGCCCGCTCGTTCGTGCTCGCCAATGCGGGCGGCGCCGTCTACGTCGCAGGTCTGGCCGACTCGCTTCCGGACGGGGTCGCCATGGCAGCGGAGGCCATCGACCGCGGGCTCGCGATCCGCAAGCTCTCCGAGCTGCGCGAAGCTACCCGCGCCCAGGGCGAGTAACGCGACCTCGCGAACCGTCCCGTCCCGCACGGAGATCTGCCCGCGTCGTCCGCTCCGGCAGCGAACAACCGTCAACCCGAACCTCAGACGGGACGGGTCGGGTTCCGGCCGGAGTGGGGGCGGAATCTAGCGGGGCTGCGTGTCACCCGAGCGCCCCGAAAGAAAGGCACGTCTTCAGGCCCCCAATCCTCTCCCACCACCACGACTCTCGAGAAGTCGCCCTTCAGTCTTCCGACTGCAAAAGGAATCCTCATCTTCGCCTCCGTCCGGCCGCGGCCGGTCAGGTGACCGATCTTCGCCCCGGCTCCGTCTGAGCCGGCCCGATTCGGTCGGTTATCCCTGTCGAGCAGGAACCTCAGTACTTGCGGATCACCCCGACCACGACGCCCTGGATCTGCACGTCGGCCGCGTCGACGATGATGGGCTCCATCGTCTCGTTGGCCGGTTGCAGGCGGATCCGGGAGCCCCGCTCGCGATAGAACTTCTTGACGGTGGCGGAATCGCCCCCCACCAGAGCGACCACGGTTTCGCCTTCATGGGCGACCTGGCGCGCGGTCACGACGATGTAGTCGCCGTCGCGAATCTGTTCGTCGATCATGGAGTCACCCTCGACCCGGAGGACGTAGCTTTCCGCGCCGCCGGGGACCATGTCGCTCGGGACGGACAGGGTTTCGGTGTCCGGAATGGCCTCGATGGGCAGACCCGCCGCGACCGCTCCGAGCAGCGGCAGCGCGAAGATGCCGGCGTCCGCGTCGCGGTGCACCATCTCGATGGAGCGACTTTGGTTGTAGGCCTTCCGGATGTAGCCCTTGCGCTCCAGATTGCTCAGGTGTTCGTGGACCGTGGCCAGAGAAGCGTATCCGAAGGCATGCGCGATTTCCTCGAAGTTGGGTGCGTACCCCCACTCCTCCAGGTAGCCTTCGATGAAATCCAGGATCTGTTTCTGTCGCTTGGTCAGGGGCATCGGATGCACGCTCCGCGAGAGTGATGACCGAACAGGACCCGAATAACCTACCCGAAGGTTTACCGAAGCGCAAGATGCATCCCGAAAGAACCGCAGCGGACTCCGTCGTCAGGGGCCGATGTTCGGTCCAGCGCGCATGAACATTCTCGACCGCATCGTCCGCACCAAGCGCGACGAAGTCCGAGCCCTTCGGCCTGCGCGGGCGGAGTTGGCGCGGGCCGCGCGCTCGGCTCCTCCGCCCCTCGACTTTCGTACCGCGTTGAGAGGTTCGTCCGGCGATGTGGCGGTCATCGCGGAGGTCAAGCGGCGTTCTCCCGGGGCCGGATCCATTCGCGAAAACCTTGATCCCCGGGACCTGGCCGAGGAATACGCGCATTCAGGTGCGTCGGCCATCAGTGTGCTCACCGATCGCACGTACTTTGGCGGGAGCCTTAACGATCTGCGCCGAGTGCGCGCGCGAGTACGCCGGCCTCTGCTGCGCAAGGACTTCCTCGTGGACCCGGTGCAGCTGGCGGAATCGCGCGGAGCGGGCGCGGACGCGGTGCTGCTCATCGTGCGCATTCTGGAGGACCCGCTTCTGGAGGAGCTTCTGAGCGGCGCGCGGGAGCTGGGGATGGCCGCTCTGGTGGAGGTTCACGACGGCGCGGAGCTGGAGCGGGCGCTCGCGGCCGGCGCCGACGTGGTGGGGATCAACAACCGCGACCTGAGCACCTTTCGCTCGAGCCTGGCCGTCACCCTGGAGCTGATCCGCCGCATCCCGCCCGATGTGGTGGTGATTTCCGAGAGCGGGCTGGCGACCCGGGAGGACCTGGCCACCGTGGGTGCCGCGGGCGCGGACGCCGTCCTGATGGGTGAGGCGCTCCTGCGGAGTCCGCGCCCCGGCGACGCGGTGGCAGCCCTGACCGGCGTCCCGCGCGGACCGCGCGCCGCCGCCACCGAGCCGGAGGCGCGGCCCCCGGCCACCGCCCCCCGCACCCCGCGCGCCGCCGCCGCCCCCCATCCGCCCCCCACCGGACCCCTCCCCTTGCCTGAGGTGAAGATCTGCGGGATCACCCGCCCGGCCGACGGCCGCGTCGCCGCGCAGGCGGGCGCGACCTACGTGGGCACCGTGCTCACCCCCGGTTTCTCGCGCAGCGTGGACATCCCCACCGCGCGGGCGGTGGCCGAAGCCGCCGACCTGCCGCTGGTGATCCTCCTGGTGGACCCGCCCCTCGACGAGGCGGTGGCGGCGGCGCGCGAGACCGGGGCGTCCGTGGTGCAGCTGCACGGCCGCGAGGACCCCGACACCGTCGCGCGCCTGCGCGCCAGCGGCCCGTGGTCGGTGTGGAAGGCCGCGCCCGTGCGCGACGCGGCGGACGCCCGGACCGCGCTCGACCGGTACGGAGAAGTCGCCGACGGCCTCCTCTTCGACGGCTGGCACGAGAAGCTGCCGGGCGGCACCGGTACCCGCTTCCCCTGGCGCAGCCTGGCCGGCATCCGCGACCGCTTCGCCCCCGGGCAGCGCTTCGTGGCCGCGGGCGGCCTCAACCCGGACAACGTGGCGGAGGCCGTGTCGATTCTGCGCCCGCACGTCGTCGACGCGAGTTCCGGAGTGGAGCGCCGGGTGGGCGTGAAGGATCCCGCGAAGGTGCGCGGCTTCGTGCGGGCCGCCCGCCTCAACGGAGGTGACGCGTGACCCCGGGCGCATCCACCGCCGGTGGCCGCTTCGGCCCGTACGGTGGCCGCTACGTGCCGGAGACCCTCATCACCGCGCTGGATGAGCTCACCCTGGCCTATCGGGACGCCTCGGCCGACCCGGATTTCGGCGCGGAACTGCGCGCCCTGCTCGAGGACTACGCGGGCCGCCCGTCGCCCCTCTACCGCGCAACCCGCGTCGAGGAAGCCATCGGCGCCGGGCCCGTTTACCTCAAGCGCGAGGATCTCAACCACACCGGCGCCCACAAGATCAACAACACCGTCGGGCAGGCGCTGCTGGCGCGCTGGATGGGCAAGCGCCGCATCATCGCCGAGACCGGAGCCGGCCAGCACGGGGTGGCCACCGCGACCGTGTGCGCGCTCTTCGACCTCGAGTGCGTGGTCTACATGGGCACGGAGGATGTCGAGCGCCAGGCGCTGAACGTCTATCGCATGGAGCTGCTGGGGGCCGAGGTGCGTCCGGTGGACTCCGGCTCGCGCACGCTCAAGGACGCCACCAACGAGGCCATCCGCGACTGGGTCACCAACGTTCGCGACACCCACTACATCATCGGTTCCGTGGTCGGGCCCGATCCGTTCCCGCGCATGGTGCGCGACTTCCAGGCCGTCATCGGCGAGGAGACGCGCGCCCAGCTGGAAGCCGCCGAGGGCAGGTTGCCCGGGTCGGTGGTGGCGTGCGTCGGAGGCGGGTCCAACGCCATGGGCATCTTCCACGCCTTCGTGCCCTTCGGGGAGGTGCGCCTGGTCGGCGTCGAGGCGGCGGGCGAGGGGCTCGACAGCGGCCGGCACTCGGCGCCGCTGGCCGCGGGCACGCCGGGCGTCCTGCACGGATCAATGAGCTACCTGCTCCAGGACGCCGACGGACAGGTGGCCCCGGCTCACTCGATCTCCGCCGGGCTCGACTACCCCGGAGTGGGACCGGAGCACTCGTGGCTCCTCGACGAGGGCCGCGCGGAATACGTGACCGTCACCGACGATCAGGCGCTGGCCGCCTTCCACCGGCTCTCCCGTCTGGAGGGCCTCATTCCCGCGCTCGAGAGCGCGCATGCGCTGGCGCACGTCTTCGAGGCGGGGACGGAGCTGGCCCGGCAGGGACCGATCGTAGTGTGCCTGAGCGGCCGCGGGGACAAGGACGTCGCGCATGTGGCGCGGCTGTCGGGGGCCGAAGCCGATGAGTAGGCCGAGGCCGATGAGCAACCAGAACAACGCGCGGTGTTACCAGGGGCTGCCGGGCCGGGAAGCGGGCCATCGCCCGGGGGCGTCGTGCCCGAAAGCGTCATCGCCGGGCAACCGATGAGCGGCATGTCCTTCGCACAGTGCTTCGCGCGTTGCGGGGCCGACAACCGGGCGGCGCTCATCCCGTTCCTGACCTGCGGTTATCCGGATGCGCCGCAATCCCTGGAGCTGCTGCAGGGGATGGCGGGCGCCGGTGCGGACATCATCGAGCTGGGGATCCCGTTCAGCGATCCCCTGGCGGACGGGCCCACCATCCAGCGCTCGTCGTTCCAGGCCCTCGAGCGGGGGATGACCACGGAGGGCACGCTGGATGTGCTGCGCGCCTTCCGCGCCGGGCACGATACGCCGGTCGTCCTCTTCAGCTACCTCAACCCCATCCTGCGCTACGGGGTGGAGGAGTTCGCCCGCGCGGCCGTGGAGGCCGGCGCCCAGGGGCTGCTCCTGACCGACGTCCCGGCCGGCGCGGATCCCCCGCTGGAGAACCGGCTGGCCGCGCACGGGCTCGACCTGATCCGCCTGATCGCTCCGACCACTTCCCCCGAGAGGGTCGCCGCCATCGCCCGGGCGGGCGCCGGGTTCCTGTACTACATCTCGCGCACCGGGGTCACGGGCGCGCGCACCCGGCTGCGCCGCGCGCTGGGGCGGGAGGTCCGGGCGGTGCAGGGGCGGGTCGGAGGCATCCCGGTCGCGGTGGGATTCGGGATCTCCACCCCCGAACAGGCCGCCGACGTGGCTGCCGCGGCGGAGGGGGTGGTGGTGGGGAGCGCGCTCATCGACCATTGCGAGCGGGAGGGCGCGGAAGGGGTGCGCGACTTCGTCGCCGCCCTCAGGGAGGCGATGGAGCGGGACGGTCCGGCCTCCGGGCGATAGGCAGGCAGATCAGCACGAAATGTAATGCGCACACTACATAATGTAAGGTAAGCATTACACTTCCTGCGACCCCTTGCCCTCCAAGCGCGCGTGTCTACGGCACGTCCGGTGAAGGCACGCTGACCGCAAGTCGCGTTCTACCGAAGCGCATCCGCGTCCGGATCCACCCTCAGCCGCTCCGCCACCTCCGGATTCGGGCTCACGAACACCGTCTTCTCGCGTTCGAGGGTGACCGTGCCGGGCGGAGCCCCCCTCGGCTTGCGCACGTACTTGCGGCGGGTCCAGTCCACCGGGACGGTCGCGGAGGTGCGGCCCTTCGAGTTCAGCGCGGCCAGGATGGCGGCTTCCTCGAGGTCGCGGGGCGCCGGGCTGCCCTGCCCGCGCCAGCGCAGAACCACGTGGGCGCCGGAGGCGTGACGCGCGTGCAGCCAGATATCGTCGGGATCGGAGTGGTGGAAGGTCAGCTCATGATTGCTCTTCGCCCCGCGGCCCACCCGGATCTCGGTGCCCAGGGAGCTGCGAAAGCGGTGGTAGGGGAGGCGGGCAGCCGCCTTCCGTGGCTTCTTCCCCGGGGCGCGCAGCCCCAGTCGCCGCTCCAGCTCGGCGGCATCCACCGACCCCGCCGCCGCTTCCCCCGAGAGCGCGTACCATGCGGCCAGCCGGGTTTCCGCTTCCTCGATCTCGGCCGGAAGCGTGGCGGCCGCCCGCTCCGAGCGCGCGGCACGGGCGTAGTAGCGCGCGGCGTTTTCGTGGGCCGCTAGCGTGGGATCGAGCGAGACCCGGATCGAGCCGCCCTCGAAGCCCTCGAGTGAAACCTGCGCCGCGCCGCGCGGGATGAGCTTCATGCGGGCGAGGAGCAGGTCCCCGATCGTCCGTGCTTGGGCCGGGTCCTCGAGCCCCGCCAGCTGTTCCCGCAGGCTGGCCAACCTTCTTTCGGCTGCCCCGATGCGCCGTTCCAGCGCCGACATCACCTCGGACGGCACCAGGCTCGCGCGCGCCAGCGCCTCTGACCCGTCCGTCAGCGCGGCGAGGAGCGTCTCGCGCGCGCTGCCCTCCATCCCCGGAAGGGCATAGGGATAGGGCTGGGCCCCCCGGGTCGTGGACAGCAGGTGCGGGTCCGGTTCCCGAAGCTGGCGCCATTCGCGCCAGCGCCTCCAGCCATCCTCCAACGAACCGGCTTCGTCCGCCGAATCCAGAAAGGAGCGCGCGTTCATGCGCGATGTGTAGGCGACGTTGCGAACCAGGGTGCCCACCCGTTGCCGGGGCTCCACATCTTCGAGCAGCTCGAGCCACGTCGCCAGCGCCATCGGGCGGCTCGCCCCCTTGCGCTTCGACGGTCGCGGCAGCTCGTAGACCGTGCCCGGCAGCAGGTCGCGCTCGCCCGAGCTGCGCGGTCTGAGCACGCTCCGGATGCGGTCGTCGGCGCCCTCGGTGAGGATCGCGTTCCACCGACCCGGGGAGAGCTCCAGCACGAGCCGTGTCCGCCGCGTCCGCCCCCGCAGGCGCGTGACGTCCATCAGGATGGCGCGTTCATCCGCGGGCGCGGAGACGTCGCGCACGATCCCGGCCAGCCGGACGGCGCCCGCCGGCGGCGGCGCCTCGCCCGTCAGGGTGAGCCCCGTGGAGGCCGGATGCAGTCCGAACACCACCGTCCGTTCCCGCAGATACAGCACGACCCGTCCCGCGCCGCGATCCATATGGAGGGCGCGCGTCCGTCCTCCGCTCAACTCTCGCGAGAGCTCACGGGCGGTGGCCGACACCAGCAGACTGTCCCAAAGCATGACGGCAAAGCTATCGGCAAGCGGGCGCCAACGCGCCATCCCCGGCGAAGAATCCTGGTCCCGAGTGCCGTCTCCGGGGTTGATTACTCCCGGCCCGATACGCTATCTACTCCCCTGTATGACTGCTCCGCGCAACCATCCTCTCGTCGTTCGCGCCGCCAACGGATCGCTCCCCGCCTGGGCGCAGGCGGGCCAGTCCCGGCGCCGGCACATGACCCGGGTGTCGAACCTTATGCGCGAATGGGCAGTAGTACGCGCAGAATGCGAAGACGAAGTCGTGCGATGGGCGGCGCTGGGGCATCTCCACGATGTCCTGCGGGACGGCGATCCCGAGGAGCTGCGGACGTTGGTGGACGATGAGTTCACCGAGCTTCCGGGAAAGCTGCTGCACGGGCCCGCCGCCGCCGGCCGTCTCGCCCGCGAGGGAGTCCGCGACGAGGGCTTGCTGCGCGCGGTGGCCTTCCACACCCTCGGTCACCCGGGCCTGGACACCTCGGGCGTGGCCCTGTATGCGGCCGACTTCCTGGAACCCGGGCGCGCGGTCCGGGCCGAGTGGCGGGCGTCGCTCCGGCGGCGCATGCCCGGCGACCTGGACCAGGTCGCTCTGGAGGTGGCGGGTGCACGAACGAGACACCTGGGCGAAGTCAGCCGGGCCGTCCGGCCCGAGACCTCCGCCTTCCTGGCGCTTCTGAGGGAGCGGGTCCATGGCTAGGTTGCTGCGCGGGCTCGCCCTGGTGGCCGTACTCGGCGGCCTGGCGGTGTTGGCGGGCTCCGCGGTGCTTCAGTGGTGGGAGCCGCCCGATACCGCGCCCGTGACCGCCGACGTGACCGCGAATCCGCGCGAGCGGGTGCGCGTCGAGGTGCTGAACGCGGGTGGCGTCCCGGGGATGGCGCGGGCAGCCACCGGGATCCTGCGCGATGCCGGCTTCGATGTGGTCGAGGTCGGCAACGCCGACACGTTCGATCGGGACAGCTCACTGGTGCTGGCACGGCTGGGGCGCGTCGACTTGGCGTCGATGGTGGCGGAGGCTCTGGCCATCCCCGCCTACCAGGACGAGGCCGACTCGACCGCCTACGTCGACATCACCGTGCTGCTCGGGAGCGCCTGGGATCCCGCCATCGTGACGGAGCGCACGGCCGAGCTCGTGCAGGACACGGTTGCGGCCCCCGTGCCGGAGCCGGGCTGGCGCGGGGTCTTCTCGCGTCTGAGGGAGTGGGCCGAAGGTCTCAACCAGACGGACAACGAGTCATGAGCAAGAAGAGGCGCACGCGGAATCGGACGGCAGGGGCGAAGGCCGACAACTCCGAGGGGACGCTGGGCGAGTGGTTGCGCGTCCTCCTGATCTGGGGCGGTCTCTTCTTCCTGATCCGGTTCTTCGTCCTGCAGACCTTCGTCATCATCTCGGGTTCGATGAAGGACACGCTCCTGCTCGGGGACTTCCTCGTGGTCAACCGGGCCGCGATCGGTTCGCCCATCCCCGGCACCTCGCTTCGCATCCCGGGCTACTCGAGTCCGGAGCGCCTCGACATCCTCGTGTTCGATCCACCGCACGAGGAGAACATGATGCTGGTGAAGCGGCTGATCGGCTTGCCGGGCGACACGCTGGAGATGCGCGACAAGACCCTCTACATCAACGGGTCCGCGGCGAACGAGCCCTACGCCCGGCATATTGCGGCGAGCCCGGACCACTCGGACATCCGCATGACCTGGCAGACGCCCTTCCTGGTGCCCGGCGAGGACGCGGATTCCTACCGTCCCAGCCGCGACAACTGGGGTCCCATCATCATCCCGCCCGACAATTACTTCATGCTGGGCGACAACCGTGACGAGAGCCAGGATTCGCGCTACTGGGGACTGCTGGAGGGATGGCGGCTCGAGGGCCGCGCCATGTTCATCTACTACTCGTATGAACGCGGCACCATGACGCCCTTCCCCTGGATTCGCCGCATTCGCTGGGACCGCATCGGCGACCGGATTCGCTGAGGCGGGCCGGATCCGCTACCCGGCGATCACCTCCAGCCGGCTCGCCCGCAGCTGACCGCACGCCGCGTCGATGTCGCGGCCGCGGGGTTCGCGCACCATCACCGCCACCCCGCTGGTCTCGAGCTTCTGCCGGAAGGCCTGCACCCGCCCCGGCGTGCTCGGCCGCCACTCCGGCTGGTAGGGGATGGGGTTGAAGGGAATCAGGTTCACGAAGGCGTGCGTGTCGCGCGCGAAACCGGCCAGCGCGGGGACCAGCGCGAGGTCGTCGTTCACGCCCCGGATCATCGTGTACTCGAGCGTGATGCGGCGACCGCGCACCCGCCGGAATCGCTCCAGGGCGGCCTTCACCTCATTCAGCGGATAGCGCTTCTCCAGCGGGATCAGCTCGCGCCGCAGCTCCGAGTCGGGGGCGTGCAGCGACAGTGCCAGCCCGAACTGCTCCGGGCGCTCGGCCAGGGTGCGAATCCCCGGGACCATGCCCACCGTCGATACCGTGATCCGGCGCGCCCCGACCCCGTATCCGCCGTTCAGGATGCTCAGGGAAGGGAAGACCGCGTGCGGGTTGGCGAGAGGCTCGCCCATCCCCATGTAGACGATGTTGGAGATCTCGCTCATGTCACGCCCGCGCGCCCACCGCCGGGAGGCGCGAAACTGCGCCACGATCTCGCCGGCGCTCAGCTGGCGCCGGAAGCCCGACCAGCCGGTCGCGCAGAAGGTGCATCCCAGAGGGCAGCCCGCCTGCGACGAGATGCAGAGCGTGAGGCGCGAGCGGGTGGGGATGAGCACCGACTCCACCAACTCGCCGTCCCACAGCCGCCATAGATGCTTGACCGTACCGTCGCGCGAGACCGAGACGCTGGCGGTGGCGGGCTCCTGAAGACGAAAAGCGTTCGCCAGAGCTTCCCGCTCGGTCTTCGGCAGGTCGTTCATTTCGCCGAAGCCGGACGCATCGTTGTGGAATATCCAGCGTTCCACCTGCTCCGTGCGAAACCCGGGCTGGCTCCGCTCGTCGAAGTGGCGGCGCAGGGTCTGCCGCAGTTCCTCCGGGACGAGTCCCAGCAGATCGGGGCGCCGGTCGCCGTTCTTTTCTCGCGCCATGGTCGTCCTGGCAGTCCGTGGATGAATCCGCGCGAGCCCCCGGAGCGACGAGGTCCCGCGTTGGCAGGGCGCCCATGAAACAGGTGAAGTCGCCTTGCTTGAGCCGGGGGCGCACGCTGACTAACTTAGCGCGATTCCGTAGAAGAGGGTTCCTCGCCATATCTTCCGGCGTCGCTCGCCAGATTCTCGACGAGCACTCGCTGTCGGTCCGAATCATCGGCTTTCCCCGCTTTCCCACCAGGGCTACATGACTGATCCGATGCTGGAACGCACCTCTTGGCGTTCGCGCATGGCCGGAAACCTGCGCGCGCACGACGCGGGCCGCACCCACCGTCTCGCGGGCTGGGTTCACCGCCGCCGCGACCTGGGAGGCATGGTCTTCATCGACCTGCGCGACCGTTCGGGGATCGTGCAGGTGTCCTTCGGCCCGGACTGGACGGAGCCGGAGTCGTTCTCGGCCGCGGGGAAGCTCGGCGCCGAAGACGTGATTGCGGTGCGCGGCGAGGTCGTGCAGCGGCCCCCGGAGGCCCGCAATCCCGACATGGCGACCGGGGAGGTGGAACTGCAGGCCACGAGCTTCGAGCTGCTGGGAGACGCGGACACGCCCGCCATCCCGGTGCACCAGAACCCGGGAGATGAGCCTCCCGCGGAGGAACTGAGGCTCCTGCACCGGCATCTGGACCTGCGCCGCGCGCCCATGCAGGCCGCGCTGGAGCTGCGCCACCGGCTGGTGCTCGAGACCCGCAACTATCTCGACCAGCTGGGCTTTCTCGAGATCGAGACCCCTATCCTGACGAAGCCCATGCCGGAGGGAGCGCGCGACTTCCTGGTGCCCAGCCGGCTCCACCCGGGAGAGTTCTACGCCCTGCCGCAGAGCCCGCAGATCTACAAGCAGATCCTCATGACCGCCGGCTTCGACCGCTACTTCCAGATCGCCCGCTGTTTCCGGGACGAGGATCAGCGCACCGACCGGCAGCCGGAGTTCACCCAGATCGACGTTGAGGCGTCGTTCATCGCCCCGGACGATCTTCTGGAGTGGATCGAGGGGTTGATGGTTCGCCTTTCCGAGGTGGCCGGGCTGGGCACGCCGGCGCCGTTTCAGCGTCTGGCGTACAGGGATGCGCTGGAATGCTACGGCAGCGACCGTCCGGACCTTCGCTTCGGGCTCGAGATCGAGGACTGGTCGGAGCCGTTTGCGGATGTGGACTTCCGCATCACGCGCGCGGCGCTGGACGGGGGCGGGCGCGTGCGCGGCGTGCGCATCCCCGGAGGCGCGTCACTTTCCCGCAAGCAGGTGGGGACGATCGAGTCCGCCGCGAGGAAGGCCGGTGCGCCCGGCCTGCTCTGGGTGAAGCGCACGGAGAGCGGCGGCTCGGGACCGCTCGCCCGCTTCCTCGCCGAGGGGCACTACGACGCGCTGGGCATGCGTGCCGGCGATCTCGCCCTCGCCGCCGCCGGACCGGACAGGGTTACCTCGCCGGCGCTCGCGGCGACGCGGCTGCGGGCGAGGGAAGTGGCCGCCATGCCCCGCGACAGGGAGCACGCGTGGGCGTGGGTCCTCGATTTTCCGCTCTTCGACCCGCTTCCCGACGACGCGGGCATCACCTTCAACCACCATCCCTTCGTCATGCCGGCGGAAGAGGACCTGCCGCGTCTGGAATCGGACCCGCTGTCCTGCGGGGCACGCGCGTACGACCTTGTGTATAACGGGTCGGAGCTCGGGTCGGGCAGCCTGCGCATCCACGACGCGGAGTTGCAGGAGCGGGTTCTGCGGGTTCTGGGGCTGGACGACCGGAAGATCGAAGAGCGCTTCGGCTTCCTCCTCAAGGCGCTGCGCTCGGGTGCTCCTCCGCACGGAGGCATCGCCTTGGGGATGGACCGCATCGTGCAGCATTTCGCGGGAGCCACAAGCTTGAGAGACGTGATCGCATTCCCGAAGACGACCGCGGCGAGGGCGCTCTTCGAAGCCGCGCCCGGAAACCCCGGCAGGGCGGAGCTGGAGGCGCTGAAGCTGGCATGACCCAGACCATGGTGGAACACCGCCTCGACACCGAAGGAGCCGATCCGCTCCTGCTGGCCGGGGTCAACGACGCCAACATGCAGGGGTTGGCCCGTCTCTTCGGCATCCGGGTGATCCTGCGCGGAGACCGGCTGCTGCTGTCGGGCGCACTCGAAGGCGTGGAGAGGGCCGTCCCCGTCGTGCGCCACATGATCGAGCTGGCGCGCATGCGGGTCGGGTTCGATGCCTCGGACATTGCGCGCTTCGCCGACGAGCGTGCGCTCGACGGCCCGTCTCCGTCCGCGGAAGCGGGTGAGCCCTCCCGCATCGCGCTGCCCGGGTCGCGCCGGGTGATCAGCCCGCGCTCCGAGGGTCAGCGGCGCTACGTCGAGGCCATCGACAGCTTCGAAATCGTCATATCGATCGGGCCGGCCGGCACCGGCAAGACCTATCTGGCCGTGGCCAAGGCGGTGGAGGCCCTCTATCGGAAGCGGGTGCGGCGCATCGTGCTGGCCCGCCCGGCGGTGGAGGCGGGCGAAAACCTGGGCTTCCTCCCCGGCGACCTGCAGGAGAAGGTCGACCCGTACCTGCGGCCGCTCTACGACGCGCTTGAGGACATGATGCCCTCGGAGCGGGTACGCCGCGCACTCGACGATCGCACCATCGAAATCGCGCCGCTTGCGTACATGCGCGGCAGGACCCTCTCCGACGCCTTCGTCATCCTGGACGAGGCGCAGAACGCCACCCGCGCCCAGATGAAGATGTTCCTGACCCGTCTGGGGCTGAACTCGCGGGTGGTGATCACCGGCGACAAGACCCAGATCGACCTCCCCAACCGGTCCGATTCCGGTCTGCTGCAGGTGGAAAACATCCTCCGAGACGTCGAGGGCATCGCGCTCATCTATCTGGACGCGGTGGATGTCATACGCCATCGCCTGGTGAAGCACATCATCCGCGCGTACGAGAAGCTGACCGCGGAAGGGGAGCCCGGGTGAGGCTCTGGCGCGTCCTGTCGAGCCCGCCCGAGCGCCTCTGGCCGGAGGCGGTCGTGCACCACGGCGCGCGCGTCGTGATGCTCGCCGGACTCGCCCTCATGGTGGCCGTCGGGTTCCCGCCCAACCCCCGGGTCGCCGACGTGAGCGGGTACGAGGCGGGGGTGGTCGCGACCGACGACCTGATCGCCGAGGTCCAGTTCGCGGTCCCCAAGTCGGAGACCGAGCTGGAACGCGACCGGGCGGGGGCGGTTGCCGCGGTCCCGATGATCTACCGCTACCGTCCCGAGGCGGGCGACTCCACCGTGGACGCCCTGAGCCGCTTCTTCGCCGTGGTCGAGGAAACCCTGGGGCGGGATCCGGCCGTGCTCGATTCCGTGCTGGCGAGCGAAAACATCGCCGCCGCCCCGTCACTGGTGGAGATGTTGCGGGATCCGGTGGTCCGTGAGGCGGTTCACCGGGCTGCGCTCCGCGCCGCCCGGGAGTTCATCCCGCTCGGCCTGGTCGACGCGCCCACGCGGGACTACCTGGGTGACCGCATCACCGTGCTGGAGGAAGGCGGGGAGCGGTTCGTCTCCGCCCTCGAGCTCCTGACGGCCACCGACCTGTACAACCGGTCCGCGGAGCTCCTCCCGCTGGAGGCCTCCCCGGAGGCGACGGAGATCCTGCGCCTGCTCCTCATCCGCTTCCACGAGTTCAGCTACCTGCCCGACCAGGTGGCCACGGCGGCCCGGCGCGCGGCTGCCCGCCAGTCCGTCGCCACCACGCGCGCCAACGTGCTCGCCGGAGAAGCCATCCTGCGCGCCAACCAGCAGATCACCGGTGAGGACCTCGCCCGCCTGCGCGCCTACGAGGAGCAACTGCGCACGCTGGGGCTGCTCGGCGCCAGCGCCACGGGGTTTCTGCCCTCGCTGGGGGTGTACCTGCTGGGGGTGCTGCTGCTCGGGATGCTCTGGATCGTGCTGTGGGCCTATCGCCGCGAGGTGTACACCAGCTTCCGCTGGATGCTGCTCCTGTCCCTGCTGCTCGCCACCTACTTCGTGTCCGCCATCGTCATCTCGCGGGTAGCCATCTTCCCGCCCGAGCTGCTTCCCATGGCCTTCGTGACGCTCTCGGTGGCGGTGGTATGGGACGGTCGCCTCGCGCTCATGCTCGCACTGGTGCTGGCGGCCCTCACCGCGTCGCTCACGCCCTTCCAGAGCGTGGACGTGATGGTGACCACCATGGTCGGCGGCGGTGCGGCGGCGCTCAGCGTCGGGGTAGTGCGCCGGCGCTCGCAGAGCTGGACCTTCATCGCAATCATCGCGGCGTCCTACGCCACCGTCATACTCGCTCTCTGGCTCAGCCGCATCCAGCCCGCCGCGGGCGTGCTTTCCTCCATCGGCTGGACTACCGGAAACGCCATCGTAAGCGCCGGTCTGGCGCTCCTCTTCGTGCCCGCCTTCGAGTGGTTCACGGGCATCACCACCGATCAGACCCTGCTCGAGTTCGCGGATCCCAACCGCCGACTGCTCAAGCGCCTTTCGATGGAGGCTCCGGGGACCTACGCCCACACCATCAACGTGGCCAACCTGGCCGAGGCGGCGGGTACCGCCATCGGCGCCAACGGCCTCCTGTGCCGGGTGGGCACGTACTACCACGACGTCGGCAAGGTGCTCGAGCCGCAGTACTTCATCGAGAATCAGCACGGGGGCGTAAACCCCCACGACCGGCTGGAGCCGGCCATCTCGGCGGCCATCCTGCGGCGCCACGTGGCCGAGGGAGTCCGGCTCGCACGCCAGGAAAAGCTGCCCGCCACCATCTCCGCCTTCATTGCCGAACACCACGGCACCCAGCGCATCGGCTACTTCTACGGCAAGGCGCTCGAGCAGGCCGGGGAAGAGGACGTGGACGCAACCGAGTTCCACTATGCCGGGCCCAAGCCGCAGTCCATGGAGACCGCGGTGCTGCTGCTGGCGGACCCGGTCGAATCGGCCTCGCGCACCTTGCGGGATCCGACCCCGGAACGCATCCGGGCCATGATCGACGCCATCGTGGACAGCCGCCTGGCCGAGGGCCAGCTGGACGAGGCCCCGCTGACCTTCGCTCAGATCTCGCTCGTGAAGGAGCAGTTCGCGACGGTGCTGGAGGCGATGTATCACCGCCGCATCGACTACCCCGAAACCGAGCACATCAGCAAGGCTCGCGAGGACGGAGGCACGCCCGGCGACACACCCGCGGAAGCCCCTGCCCCCGGCGACGATGCTGCCCCCGGGGCGCCCTCCTCCTCCGCCCCCTGACCCCGACCACCTGCACCGTGACCGGGCCCGCGGTGATGGTTGACGCCGACATCCCGGCCACGACCGCAACCGGGACGCCTGCGGGAACACGCGGGATCCTCGCCCGCGCCGTGCGCACAACGCTCGCCGACGAAGGAACCAGCGACGGGGAAGTCTCGCTCACGCTCGTCGGAGACAACCGCATCCGGGCCCTGAACCGCGACTACCTGGGCCGCGACCGGGTGACCGACGTGATCTCCTTTTCGCTGCACGACCCGGGTGACCCGTTGCTGGCCGACATCTACATCGGGTACCCGCAGGCCCTGCGCCAGGCGGCGGAGCTGGGGCTGCCGGCGCGCGAGGAGTTGGTACGGCTTGCGATCCACGGAACCCTCCACGCGCTGGGGTACGACCATCCCGGGGAGGATCGCTTCGACAGCGACTTCTTCCGCCGCCAGGAGGCGCTGGTGAAGCGGGTGCTTGCAGCCGAAGGCGGGTAGCGCGAAGATTCCCGCGCCTCGTCGAACCCGCCCCCGCTTCCGGACCATTCAACGTGTCGTCGCAAGAGTCGCTCGCACTCCACAAGGAGGTTCTGCTGGCCGCGATCGCCCAGGGGAAGATCGCGGAGGCGAACCATATGCTGGCGAAGCTTCATCCCTCGGATGTGGCGGACGTGCTGGAGTCGCTCTCGGACGCCGACCGCCTGGTGGTCCTGCGCGCCCTCCCCGCCGAGCTGGCTTCCGAGACCCTCGCCGAGATGGAGGAGGACGAGCGGGCGGCGGATCTGCTGGCTGCCATGACGCCGCACCGGGGTGCAAAGCTCCTGAGCGAGCTGGCCGACGACGACGCCACCGACCTGGTGGCCGATCTGCAACCGGAGGAACGGGCGCGCATTCTCGCCGAGATGCCGGTCGAAGAGGCCGGCGACATCCGCGAGCTGCTCGCCTACGCGGAGGAGAGCGCGGGCGGCATCATGACCGCGGCGCTGGTCTCGGTGCGCGAGACCCTCACCGCCGGCCAGGCGATCGAGGCGGTCCGCCGGCAGGGAAGGGAGGTGGAGGGCTTCTACACCGTCTACGTCGTGGACGGCAGCGATCGGCTGGTGGGGACGGTCCCTCTCGACGACCTGATCCTGGCCGAGCCGGGAGACCCGGTGTCGACTCTGGTGGAGCCCGTGGTGGCGGCGGTGAACCCGGACGAAGACCAGGAGGAGGTGGGCCGTCTCATGGCTCGCTACAACCTGCCCACCGTGCCGGTCGTGGGACCCGGGGGAAGGCTCGTGGGTCGCATCACCTTCGACGACGTGCTCGATGTCATGGAGGCCGAGCAGACCGAAGACATCCTGCGCTTCGGCGGGGTCTCGGACGACGAGTCGCTGGGGGCGAGCTGGCTGGCGGCAGTGCGAACCCGCCTCCCGTGGCTTGTGCTGAACCTGGTGACCGCGACGGCAGCGGCGATGGTGGTGTATCTCTACGCCGATACCGTGGAGAGCGCCGTGATCCTCGCCGTCGTCATGCCCGTGATCGCGGGGATGGGCGGGAATGCCGGGTCGCAGGCCCTGGCGGTGACGGTGCGCCGGCTGGCGTTGCGCGACGATGTGGGCGCCGATCCCCGGTCGGTGGTGGGCAAGGAAGTTCTCGTGGGGCTTGTTAACGGGGCCGTGCTCGGAGGCATCGTGGCCGGTGCGAGCCTGCTGGTGCCGGGAGGGGATCCCCGCCTCGGGCTGGTCGTGCTGGTCTCGATGTGGGGCACGATGCTGATGGCGGGGTTCGGCGGGGCCTTCATCCCGATGCTGCTTCACCGCATGGGATTCGATCCGGCGGTTGCGTCTTCCGTCTTCCTGCACACCGCGACTGACTTTCTGGGCTTCATGCTTCTGCTGGGCCTCGCCACCGCCCTCCTGATGTAGCCGATATTGGATGCCTCGCCCGAAGTCCTGATCGACGGACACTCGCTCACGCTGGAAGCGGTGGAGAAAGTGGCGCGCGCGGCCCCCGGCACGGTGTGGCTGTCGCTTGACCGGGCGGCTGCCCGGCGCATGAGGGCCTCCTGCGCCACGATCGAGCGACTGATCGCATCGGGCGAACCCGTCTATGGCATGACCACCGGGTTCGGGCGGCTCGCCGAAGTCGTGATCGCGCCGGAAGACCGGAGCGCGCTGCAGCACAACCTGATTCGCAGCCACGCCTCGGGTGTCGGCGATTCGCTCCCCCGGGAGTGCGTGCGCGCCATCATGCTGTTGCGCGCCAATGCCCTGGCGCGGGGACACTCGGGGTGCCGGACCCAGCTCGTGGAGCGCCTGTTGGAGATGCTCGACCAGGGGATTCACCCCATCATCCCGGCGTTCGGGTCCGTTGGCGCGAGCGGTGACCTGGCGCCCCTGGCGCATGTGGCCCTGAGCCTGCTGGGTGAGGGGGACGGGGAAGTGGGTGGGGAGCGGCGCCGGATGGAGGAGGTCCTGGCTGGAATGGGCCTCGCGCCCATCGAACTCGGACCCAAGGAGGGCCTCGCGCTCATCAACGGAACCCAGGCCACCACCGGGCTGGGCATCCTGGCGCTGCTGGCGGCGGAGCGGCTGCTGGAAACCGCCGAGGCGAGCGGCGCGATGTCGGTGGAAGCCCTCCTGGGGACGCCCGAGGCGTTCCGCCCGGAGATCCAGGCCGCGCGCCCCCACCACGGACAAGCGGTGTCGGCCACCCGCCTGCGAGCCCTCATCGCGGGATCCGAGATTCGGGAGTCGCACCGCCTCGGCGACCCGCGGGTCCAGGACGCCTACTCGCTTCGCTGCATCCCGCAAGTGCACGGGGCGGCCCGCTCCGCGCTCGGCTATGCGCGCGGCATCCTCGAGGTGGAAGCGAACAGCGCGACGGACAATCCCCTCGTGTTCCCGGAGACGGACCGGGGTTCGAGCGAGTCGGGCGAGGTCCTCAGCGGAGGCAATTTCCACGCCCAGATCGTGGCGCAGGCGCTCGACCTGCTCGTGATTGCGGTGACGGACGTGGCGTCGATGTGCGAGCGCCGCATCGAGCGTCTCATCAACCCCGACCTGTCGCTCGGGCTGCCCGCCTTTCTCGCCCGTCGCCCGGGACTGGAGAGCGGCCTGATGGTGGTGCAGGTGGTCGTCGCCGACCTCCTCTCGGAGATGCGCGTCCTGGCCCACCCGGCGAGCGTGGACTCGGTGCCGACCAGCGCCGGCCAGGAGGATCACGTCTCCATGGGACTCGCGGCTGCGCGCAAGGCGCGGCGGGCGGTATCCTGTCTGGAACGCATCCTGGCGGCGGAACTCATGTGCGCGGCCCAGGGCATCGACTACCGTCGCCCGCTGCGGTCGGGGCCTGGTGTCGAAGAGGTTCACGCCCTCGTGCGGACCCGCGTGGCGACGCTCGCGGGCGACCGGTCGCTGACCTCGGACCTGGACGCTCTTGCGGACGTGGTCGCGTCGGGCGCCGTCGCCGACATCACCCGAAGCGCAGGCGGAGGCCAATGACCGGCACGCAGAAGACGCGCACCGTACGGGCGCCCAGGGGAGGACGCATCTCGTGCCGCGGCTGGACCCAGGAAGCCGCACTGCGCATGCTCATGAACAACCTCGATCCCGAGGTTGCCGAAGCTCCCGACGCCCTGGTGGTGTACGGCGGCACCGGCAAGGCGGCGCGTTCCTGGGACGCCTTCGACGCCATCGTGAGCACCCTGCGCGAGCTCGCCGGCGACGAGACCCTGCTCGTCCAGTCCGGGAAGCCGGTTGGGGTGTTCCGCACCCATCCCGAGGCGCCGCGGGTTCTCATCGCGAATGCGAACCTGGTCGGCAACTGGGCGACCTGGAAGCACTTCCGGGAGCTGGAGCGGCGCGGCCTCATCATGTTCGGGCAGATGACCGCCGGTTCGTGGATCTATATCGGCACCCAGGGGATCCTGCAGGGCACCTACGAGACCTTCGGCGCGCTCGCGCGCAAGCACTTCGGGACATCCCTGCGCGGTCACTGGGTCCTGACCGGCGGCATGGGGGGCATGGGCGGAGCCCAACCGCTCGCCGCCACCATGAACGGGGGGGCCATCCTCTGCGTCGAGGTCGACGCCGAGCGCATCGAACGGCGCATCGCGACCCGCTACTGCGATCGCATGACCCACGACCTAGAGGAAGCCCTCGACTGGGTGCAGGGCGCGGCCCGGTCGGGCGACGCGATCTCGGTCGGGCTGGTCGGCAACTGCGCCGAGGTACTTCCTGAGCTGGTGGCGCGCGGGGTTACCCCGGATGTGGTCACCGACCAGACGTCCGCGCACGATCCCCTGGCCGGGTACGTTCCCGCCGGCCTCTCCCTCGCCGCCGCCGCGCGCCTGCGCGCCTCCGACCCGGATGAGTACCTGCGCCGCTCACTCGCCTCCATTCGCGACCACTGCGCGGCGATCGTCGCGATGCAGGAGGCCGGGGCGGTCGCGTTCGACTACGGCAACAACCTGCGCGGGTTCGCTCAGGAGGCGGGGCTGGAGAACGCCTTCGCCTATCCGGGGTTCGTGCCCGCCTACATCCGCGACCTGTTCTGCGAGGGCAAGGGTCCCTTCCGCTGGGCCGCGCTCTCGGGCGACGCCTCCGACATCCACCGCATCGACGACCTCGTGCTGGAGATGTTCCCCGGCGACGAACATCTGTGCCGCTGGATCCGGCTGGCCCGCGACCAGGTCGCGTTTCAGGGCCTCCCCGCGCGCATCTGCTGGCTGGGGCAGGGGGACCGGGCACGCTTCGGATGCGCCATCAACGACCTGGTGGCCAGCGGGGAGGTCAGCGCACCGGTCGTCATCGGCCGCGACCACCTCGACACCGGGAGCGTCGCTTCGCCCAACCGCGAGACCGAGGCCATGCGCGACGGCAGCGACGCCATCGCCGACTGGCCGATCCTGAACGCCTTGCTGAACACGGCTTCGGGCGCGAGCTGGGTGTCCTTCCACCACGGCGGCGGAGTCGGCATCGGCTACTCGCTGCACGCGGGCCAGGTCGTGGTCGCCGACGGCACCTCCGGGATGCGCGCGCGCATCGAGCGGGTGCTCACCAACGACCCGGGCATCGGGGTCGCGCGCCATGCCGACGCCGGCTATCCCGTCGCCCTCCGGACCGCCCACCGGGAAGGCATCCGGATCCCGATGCTCGAGTAGCCGGAGTCCCGCACGACCATTCCATCGCCCGCTGCCCGGCCGCAGATTGATGCATGACGACATCCGGCAACCTGGGGCGCGAAGGCGAAGCCATCGCCGCGGCCCATCTCGAGGATGCGGGCTGGACCGTGCTGGAGCGCAACTATCGCGCCGGCCGCAACGAGGTCGACCTCATCGTCGGACGCGGACGCACGGTGGCCTTCGTGGAAGTCAAGTCGCGACGGGGTACGGGCTACGGTCATCCGCTCGAGGCCATCACCCGGCACAAGCGGGGCGAGATCGCCAAGGTCGCCCGAGCGTGGGTGCGCGCCCGCGGGGGATTGCGAGGACTGTCGCTGCGCTTCGACGCGGTGGCGGTCAGTTTCGGGAGCGCCCCTGAGGCCCGGGAGGCTCCGCACATCGAGCATGTCGCCGACGCCTGGCGCCTGTAGCGCAGGCCCGTGCAGCATCCGCGCCTACAGAGCGCGAGCCGAGGCTCATCCGTCCGGCAGCGTCGACTCCGCTTGACGCGCGACACCCCCGAATCCAGATTCCGGCGTGCCCCAGGTCCGCAGAGCGAAGACCCACCGAACCCCGTCAGGGCCGTGCAGGCAGCAGCGGTACGTGCGGCGATCGTGGCTGCGGTTCACCTGGGGCGCTTCCGTCTTCACAGGTGGAAGCCCGACTTCACACCGAGCGCGGAGCACGGTCCGCCAGTCGATCCGCAGCCGACCGCCCGGACGCACCTCCGACCGGCGCGCTCCCGCACCTGAATCCGCTTGTCCCATACCGCGCTAGCCCGCAAGTACCGTCCCCGCCGCTTCGCCGAAGTAGCAACCCAGGAACACGTTTCCGAGACGCTGCGAAGGGCGGTGCGCACCGTGCGCACCGGTCACGCCTATCTCTTCTGCGGTCCCCGCGGCGTCGGCAAGACCACCCTGGCGCGCGTCCTGGCCATGGCGCTCAACTGCCCCGACCGCGGCGAGGACGGCGAACCCTGCGGGAGGTGCGAGAGCTGCACGCTCATCTGGAGCGGTCGCACATCGCTCGACGTGGTGGAGATCGACGCGGCCTCCAACCGGGGTGTCGAAGACGCCCGCAACCTGCGCGAGCGCGCCATGTACGCGCCCTCCGACGAGCATCGTTTCAAGGTCTACATCGTCGACGAGGCGCACATGCTCACGCGGGAGGCCTGGAACGCCCTGCTCAAGATCCTGGAGGAGCCGCCCCCGCGGGTGATGTTCGTCTTCGCCACGACCGAGCCCCAGCGCATCCAGCAGTCCGCGTCGCCCATCCTTTCACGCTGCCAGAGGTTCGACTTCCGGCGCGTCGGGGTGGCCGACATCGTTGCCAGGCTGGAGCAGGTGATCGACAGCGAGGAGGCCCGGGCTTCCGCCGAAGCGCTGCGCATCATCGCGCGCAAGGCCGACGGCGGGATGCGCGACGCCCTCTCCCTGCTCGATCAGGTCCTGGCGCTGACCGGTGGCGAGGTATCGTCGCGGTCGGTGCGGGAAGTGCTCGGCCTGGTCGAGGAGGAACGCTTCCTCGAGCTCTTCGACATTGTGCTGGGTCGCCGTCACCGGGATGTCTTCGACTTCGTCGAGGCTCTCGTGGACGAAGGGTACGACCTGGTGGAATTCTACCACGGGCTGGTGGAAAGCCTGCGCCTGCTCCTGCGCATCCGCCTGGACGGCGAGGGAGCCGTCGAGGCGGGCAGCGAGTATCGCGCCGCCCTCGATGAGCGCTCGCGGGGCTTCGAACCCGCCGATCTGGTGCGCATGCTGGCGATGGCGGCCGATCTGGAGTCGCAGGGCAGCCTCAAGCGCGTGAGCCAGCCGCGCGTCCTGGTGGAACTCCTGCTGCTGCGCCTGAGCCATCTCGATCGCACCGTCCGGATCGAGGATCTGATCGAGGGTCTCGGAGGCGCGCCCGGGCCTCTGGCTACGGAACCGGATCCGGCGCCCTCCCGCCCCGCGTCCGCGTCCCGCTCGAAGACCGGGTCCCGCCCGAAGTCCGCGTCCCGTCCGAAGCCCGCGTCCTACTCGAAGCCCGCGTCTCGCCCGAAGCCCGCGAAGAAGACGGGAGCGCGTGCGACCGCCTCCGAGCGACGGGATCCTCGGCCTTCTCCTCCTGCTGACGCGTCCTACGCGCCCGCCGCAGCCGGGCCATACCCTGCCGCAGCCGAGCCAAAGCCTGCCGGAGCCGGGGCACAGCCTGCCGGAGCCGGACATGCGTCGCCGGCCGCGGCCGCGTCGGCTCCGGAGTCCGTTCCATCGTCCCCTGCCGCGAGCGGCGATCCTGTCGCGGCCTTCGAGAACCTGCTTGCCAGGCGGAAGGGCATTCCCTCGGGCCTCGGACCCTTTCTGCACGGGGCCCGGCGCGAGCGTGTGGGAGACCGGGACTTGCGCCTGACCGTTGCCCCCGGCCCCGGGCTCGACCGGCTGCGCCGTCCGGGCGGGACCACCGACCTCGCCGAAGTCCTTCACCAGCTGCTCGGCTACAGGCCCCGAATCGATGTGGTGGAGGGCAGCCAGGCAGGCTCCTCCGGGCCCCGCGCGGTGTCTCCGAAACAGGTGCGGCAGGAGCGTCTGCGGGAGCTGGTGGAGCGGGAACCACTCCTGGGGCGCGCGGTAGAAGAACTCGATCTCGAACTGGTTGACTAGCGCCGTTCCTCACCTACGCCTTGAGAACACCTCGATGAAAGATCTGCAGCGGCTCATTCAGTTGGGACAGCAGATGCAGAGCCAGGTCACGGAGCTCCAGGAAAACCTGGACCGCCACGAGCTGCGCGCATCCTCCGGCGGGGGCATGGTGACCGCGGTTGTCGACGGCAAGGGCAGCCTGAGGAGGATTACCATCGAGCCCTCCGCGGTGGAGCCGGACGACGTCGAGATGCTCGAAGACCTCGTTCTGGCCGCGGTGGCGGAAGCGCAGAGCAAGGCGCGGCGGCACTACGAGAGCGAAATGAAGAAGATGACCGGCGGATTTCCGATGCCGGGGCAACTTCCCAAACTCTTCTAGCGCTGGCGGACGACCTGGACGGCGGGCATCCGGCAGATATGCGCGGGAATGTCGGATGTCGGTGATCGAACGGGTCACCGCAGAGTTCTCCCGACTCCCGGGAGTCGGCCCCAGGACGGCGCTTCGCCTGGTGCATCACCTGCTGCGCAGCGGGTCGGACGAATCCCGGCGCCTTGCCGCCGCCATCGAGGTCCTGGCGGAGCGCGTGCGGCCGTGCGCGCGCTGCGGCAACTTCGGCGACGAGGAGCTCTGCGCCGTATGTTCCAACCCACGCCGCGACGCCTCGACGATCTGCGTGGTCGAGGGGAGTTTCGACGTCGGAGCGGTGGAACGCACCGGAAGGTTCGGTGGGGTGTACCATGTGCTGGGCGGCCGCCTCTCCCCGCTGGACGGCATCGGACCCGAGCAGTTGAACCTGCGTTCGCTGTTCGAACGCGTCCGTTCTTCGGAGGATGGGGTCAGAGAGGTTATCCTTGCCACCAACCCGCGGGTTGAGGGCGAGGCGACGGCGGTGTATATCGAACGTCAGCTCCGGCCGCTGGTACCGAGGGTGACGCGGCTGGCCACGGGCGTTCCCGTGGGCAGCGACCTGGAATTCGTGGACGGGAATACGCTCGCACAGGCGCTCGAAGCGCGCCGCGAGATGTAAGGGCCGGAATCACCGGCCGGGGGGCGGAATCACCGGATGAACAAGAAGTTGAAGAAGGTCGGGCTGGTCGCGCTGCTGGTCGTGGCCGTCGGGGGCGTCGCGGTCTGGGTCGCGCACGACCAGATGACCCGACACCAGAGGGATCTCTTCAGTCCCCGGGTCTTTCGTCGGCTCGCGGCCCTGGGGCACATGGCGCGCGCCCGCGCTTCCGTGAACACGGTGACCCTGCTGAGGGACTACATGGCCTGGGAACCCCGCAAGCTGTTGCGCGACCGGGCACGGGCCATCGAGCTGCGGATGGAGCGTCAGCTGGCGGGTCTCGAGGCCGGCCTGACCGAGAAGATGGCGTGACCCATGCCCATGACGAACTACGCCCAGGGAGAGATCAACTGCAAGATCCTCTACTACGGGCCGGGGCTGGGAGGCAAGACCACCAACGTCGAATACGTCCACTCGCGGCTGGATCCGCAAAGCCGGGGAGAGCTCATCTCCCTGTCCACGGAGAAGGGCAGCACGCTGCTGTTCGACTTCCTGGCCCTCGATGTGGGGGTCGTTCGCGGCTTCCGAACCCGCTTTCACCTCTATACGGTGCCCGGACAGGTGTATTACGAGAGTCGCCGCCAGCTTCTTCTCAGAGGCGTCGACGGGGTCGTCTTCGTCGCCGATTCCCAGATCGATCGCGACGAGGCCAACGCCGAGGCGATGCAGGGACTCTACGAGAACTTGGACGCCCACGGGTACGATGTCTCGCATCTTCCCTTCGTGATCCAGTACAATAAGCGGGATCTCCCCGGCATTCTTCCGGTGGGGGAGTTGCGCGCGCGGCTCAACCCGGCCGGAGTGCCGGACTTCGAGAGTATCGCCACGGAGGGCAAGGGCGTCTTCGAGACGCTCGCGGCGGTGAGCAGGTTGTTGGTGAAGTCGCTTCACTGAGGTCCGGCATGGCGAGCCAACTGAATCTGCCCAACATCATCACCATTTCGCGGATTGCGGTCTGTCCCGCGATCTTCCTGCTGGCGCTCTCGTCCAGCGGCAGGGTGCTGGCGGCCACATTCGGGCTCTTCCTGGCAGCGGCGCTGAGCGATGTCTGGGACGGGTACCTGGCGCGCAAGCACAACCTCATCAGCGACTTGGGCAAGCTGCTGGATCCGATCGCCGACAAGCTGCTGATGGTCTCCACCCTCGTGCCCATCTACATCGTCTCGCACCGTCCGGCGGGTGGAGGCGAGATCCCGTGGTGGGGCGAGCTTCCCCTCTGGGTGCTGGTGGTCCTGCTGGGGCGGGAGTTGATGGTGACCCTGCTGCGGGGCTTCGCCGTGAGCCGCGGGGTGGTGATCGCCGCCGACCGCGCCGGGAAGTACAAGGCCCTTCTGCAGAACCTGTTCATGGGAGCCGTGCTGCTCTGGTACGCCCTGGTCCGCTTTGCCGAGCAGGAAGGCTGGAGCGGGACGATGTGGGATCTGTGGGTCCACGTCCACGGCGCACTCATCGGCGTGACCCTCCTGTTGGCGCTGGTGCTGACGATCTATTCGATGGGCCTCTATTTCTGGCGCAACCGCGGCCTGGCGAGGAGTCACCGCTGAGCCGCACGGCGTCCCCTCCGGCCAGCTGCGCCATCGTCGCGGTGGGCGACGAACTCCTGGCCGGTTTCACCGTCGACACCAACGGCGCGTGGATGGGGCGGCGGGCCGCGCGCCTGGGACTTCCGGTGCGGGCGAGATTCGTGGTCGGGGACAGCGCGCCGGACATCCGAGGGGCGCTCGCGCGCGCTCTGGAGCTGGCCGACGTGGTGCTGGTTTCGGGAGGCCTGGGTCCCACCGGTGACGACATTACGCGGGAAGTCGTGGCCGAGGCGCTGGGCAGGCCCCTTCGTCGGGACAAGGCACTGCTCGAGGAACTCCGGACGCGATGGGCGACCTGGCGCGGGACCCCGCTTCCGGCCGGCAACGAGCGCATGGCCCGGATACCGGAAGGCGCACTGGCTCTGCCCAATCGGGTCGGGACCGCGCCCGGGCTGGTGCTGGACGTGGAGGAGCGGATCGTCGTGCTCCTTCCCGGCGTGCCCTCGGAGATGCGCGGGCTGTTCGCCGAGGGCGTCGAGCCGCTGTTGCGCGAGCGGCTGGGCGACCGTCTGCTGCCGCTGGTCCACCGCGTCTTCCACACGACCGGCATCGCCGAGTCCTCTCTCGCCGAGCGCATCGACGCGGGGCTCCCGGAGAACCTGGGTGCGGTGTCCATCGCCTTTCTGCCGCGGATCACCGGGGTCGATGTGCGGCTGAGCGCGCGCGCGGCGCCCGACGATCCCGAAGCCGCCCGCCGGCTCGACCGGGTGGAGGCGCTGGTGGAGCCGGTTCTGCGACCGTACCGGTATCACGCCGCGAGCGGAGACATCGTCGAGTGCCTCGCGGCGGAGATGACGTCGGCCGGGCGCACCCTCGCGGTTGCCGAGAGTTGCACGGGAGGCCTGGTGGCGCGGCGCATCACCGAGCGCGCGGGGTCCTCGGAGTACTTCCTGGGCGGAGTGGTCACCTACGCCGACGAGGCCAAGCGCGCCCAGCTGGCTGTGTCCGGCGAGCTGCTGGCCCGGCACGGGGCGGTGTCCGAGGAGGTGGCGCGCGCCATGGCGGAGGGGGTGGCGCGGGCTTTCGGCGCCGACGCGGGGCTGGCGGTGACCGGGGTGGCGGGGCCGGGTGGGGGGTCGACGGAAAAGCCTGTCGGCACGGTCTGGTACGCGGTCCGCCTGGACGGCCGCACCGAAGCGCGCCGGAGCATCTTTCCGGGTGCGCGCCGCGCCGTCCGCGAGCGCAGTGCTCAGGCGGTGCTGGCGCTTCTCTACCGGATGCTGGGAGGCAGCTGAGGTCCCCGTTCGGGCCGGAGCCTACCCGCGGGACCCACTACCGGTAGTGGCATCCTGCGAAGGGCGGTGTCTTCCGGCCGGGCAGTATCTTCCGGCAGTCCGCACCTCGGAGCGATGCGGTCCGGCACGGATGCAACGCTTGATTGCCGTGAGGGCTCGTCCGCGCGCTGCTAGTCGTCCAGCTCCTATCGCAGCCAGTCCTCGAGGGCGGTCGCCAGATCGGTGCCGGCGTCCCGGTACTTCACGATGACCGGCGTATAGAGGGACAGCCCCTGCGCGCGGCCCCACTCCCGGGTGACCCCCCGCCCCCCCGGGACGACCACGGCCTTCTCGGGAATCTCGAGCGGCCGGGTCGGGCCGGCGCGGTACACCTCCTCCCGCGCCAGGTCGAAGACCGGCGTCCCCCGCGTGAGGATGACCCCGGCGGCCAGGACCGCGCCGCGCCGCACCACCGTCCCCTCGTAGACGCCCGCGTTGCCCCCCACCAGCACGTCATCCTCGATGACCACCGGAGCCGCGCCCACGGGCTCCAGGACCCCACCGACCTGAGCCGCCGCGCTCAGATGCACGCGTTCCCCGATCTGGGCGCACGAGCCCACCAGCGCGTGCGAGTCGATCATGCTGCCCGCCCCCACCCAGGCGCCCACGTTCACGTACATGGGAGGCATGCACACCACCCCCGGGCCGACGTAGGCTCCGCGGCGCACGGCCGAGCCGCCCGGCACCACCCGAACGCCCTCCCCGGCGGCGAAGCGGCGCACGGGCAGGTTGTGCTTGTCCAGGAAGGCGGAGGGAGCTTCGGGGTCGACCGGACCACCGCCGGGAGCGGCGACCGGCGTGATGAGCCCGCAGCGGAAGGCCACCAGAATGCCCCGCTTCACCCACGGCACCGCCGCCCACGAGCCATCGTTCTCCCGCACCGCAGAGCGCAGCGATCCCGCTTCCAGGCGGCCCAGCAGCTCGGCCACGACCTCCTCGGCAAACTCCGGGAGGGCCTCTCTGGCGGGCCAGCCGTGGAGCGCGTCGATGCGCTCCTCCAGCGTTCTTCCGAGTGCCGGAGCGGCCGCCTTACGGCTCACGGGCGGTCTCCGCGGGCGCGTGCTTCCGGCTGAAGCGGTCCCGGACGCCGTGTGGTGCGGTACGCCGAGACGCGAAGCGCGGGGCGCGTGGCCCCTCCGCGGTCCGCAATGCCGCCGCCACGGCCTCGCGGTTGGCCTCGGCAAGGGGGGCCAGCGGCAGCCGCACCTTCGGATGGATGCGCCGCATCATCCCGAGAGCCGCCTTGATCGGCACCGGGTTCGACTCCACGAACGCGACCCGCATCCAGTCGGCGAGGCGGTAGTGCAGGGATCGCGCGCGCTGCAGATCGCCGCACGCCATCGCCCCGACCAGCTCCGACATGGCGCGCGGGACGGCGTTGCTGATCACCGAGATCACACCGTCCGCGCCGAGCGCCATGAACGGGACCGTGAGGGAATCGTCGCCGGACAGGAGCGCGAACCCGGCGGGCCGGTGGTGGGCGATCTCCGCGACCTGATCGCAACTGCCGGCGGCCTCCTTGGTTCCCACGATGTTGGGGTGTTCGGCCAGCGCCAGGGTGGTGGCGGCGGCGATGTTGCTGCCCGTGCGTCCGGGCACGTTGTAGAGCACCATCGGGCACGGGGCCGCGTCGGCCACCGCGGTGAAGTGCTCGATCAGCCCACGCTGCTGCGGGCGGTTGTACGGCGGCGAAACGTGCATCAGGTAGGTGACGCCGGCCGCTGCGATCCGGAGCGACAGCTCGATCGCCTTGGCCGTGTCATTCGACCCCGCTCCCCCCACCACGGGCACCCGCCCGGCGGCCTGCTCGACCGTGACCGCCACCACCCGCG
The DNA here is from genome assembly GCA_965208255.1 of Longimicrobiales bacterium. Lineage (GTDB taxonomy): Bacteria > Gemmatimonadota > Gemmatimonadetes > Longimicrobiales > Gaopeijiaceae > BD2-11. The sequence continues at coordinate 2,241,757 of OZ242324.1, read as the reverse complement.
CATGCTCCTCGACCGACAGCGTCGCCGCCTCCCCGGTGGAGCCCGCGGGCACCAGGAAGTCGACGCCCTGTTCGATCTGCCAGTCGACCAGCGACCGCAACGCCGCCTCGTCCACTTCCCCCGATTCCCGGAACGGCGTCACCAGCGCCGTGCCGCATCCGTTGAGCATCTCGTGCTTCACCCTGCCTCTCCCGCGAGAAGGTCTCGCATGGTATGGACCCCCCTGCGGCCGACGAGCCACGCCGCCGCCCGCAGCGCGCCTTCCGCGAACACGCCGCGGTCGCGGGCTTCGTGGCGCAGAACCAGTCGTTCGTGGGGGCCGTCGATCAATATCTCGTGTGTGCCGGGAACGTGCCCCGTGCGAATCGATGTCGTGGAAGAGCGCCGTCCCAGCCCATCCGCCAGCGACGCTTCGAGGGCGATGGCCGTGCCGGAAGGGGCATCCAGCTTGCCGGCGTGATGGGTCTCCACAACGTGCGTGTCGAAGCCGGGAGCGCCGGCGAAGAGTTCGGCCGCTCTCTGCGCCAGCAGCTGCAGGGCGACCGCCCCGAAGGAGAAGTTGGGCGCCCACAGGAGCGCTCCCGCGTGTTCCTCCACCCAGGCGGCAACCGACGGCAACTGTTCGGACCACCCCGTCGTGCCGGAGACCACGGGACATCCCGCTTCCACGCACAGGCGAATGTTGGACACGGCCGACCCGGGCGTGGTGAATTCGAGCGCCACATCGGCCCCGGCGATCCGGTCGCGGGCAGCTTCCCGGCGCGATTCCACATCCGCGCGCCCCAGGCGGGCCAGCACGTCGAAGCCCTGCCGGCGCCCGAGCGCGTCGATCGACCGGCCCATCCGCCCGGACCCGAGGATGACGATTCGCAGGGCCCGGTCCGTCACAGCGCCCGGTCGAACACGCCCGCCGCCCGGCGGCATGCGGTTCCCGCATCGCTACGGACCTCGCCCGGCCCGATGTACGATTCCGCGCCGACACGACCTGCCACGCCGTCCCTCCGCTGTTTTCGCGTTCGCACCCCCGGAGCAACGGACGCCGTCGGGGGAGATGCCGGAATCTACCCTTCGGAAGGCTGGTCGGTCCCCCCGGGTGACGCCGGAACCCGCCCACTGGACATCTCGTTCGGTACCGGGGTATCCTTGCGAACCCGATGCGCGATCCACGCCTCAATTCGAAACGAGAGAGATGAGCCCGAAGACGTCTGAAAACCATCCAGGCTCGGCTTCTGAAGCCGGTTCCGGGCACCCGCAGAATGAACCCGAGCCAAGCGCCCCGCAGGATGACTCCCGAGCCGATTCCCCGGAACCGGAAGCTTCCCGGGACAGTGGTTCCAGGGAGGATGGATCCCGCGCAGGAGCAGACAGCGAGATGCCCTCTGACGAGGGCGAATCCGGAGCGGATCCGACGGACACGGCCGAGGAGACCCGGGAGGATCTCAAGCGGGAGATCGACCACCTCAACGACCGCCACCTGCGTCTCGCGGCCGAGTTCGAGAACTATCGCAAGCGGGTTCGGATCGAGAAGCAGGCAACCTGGGCACGGGCGCAGGCGGATCTGGTGCGCGGCCTCGTGGACTCGATCGACGACCTGCAGCGGGTGGCCCTGCTCGACCCGGAGACCGCGTCCGTCCAGGACATCGTGGAGGGCGTCGACCTCGTGGAACGGAAGCTGCTGCGGGCGCTTGCGGACGCCGGCCTGGAGGTGCTCGATCCGGCTGGCGAAGACTTCGACCCGAACGTCATGGAGGCCGTCATGATGGCCCCCGCCTCCTCGGAGGACGAGGACGACACGGTGGACATGGTGCTGCAGCGGGGATACCTGCTGGAGGGCCACCTGGTGCGGCCCGCGCGCGTCAGCGTGCGCAAGCACGGATAGAGCGGCTGCGGTCGATGTCGCCGGCGACGAAGGACTACTACAAGGCCCTGGGCGTTTCGGAGAAGGCGACGCCCGAGGAGATCAAGAAGGCGTATCGCCGACTCGCGAAGCGGTACCATCCGGACGCCAACCAGGGCGACTCCTCGGCCTCCGAGCGCTTCAAGGAGGTGGGCGAAGCCTACGCGGTGCTCTCGGACACGGCGAAGCGCAAGCAGTTCGACCAGATGCGCCGCCTGGGCGCCTTCGGTCTGGGCGGCAACCGGCGCGGGCCGGCACGGCCGGGCGCGGGGCCGGCGGGGACCGCACAGGGGTTCTCCTTCGACGACCTGGGCGGACTGGGCGACATCTTCGGCTCCATATTCGATCGCGGAGGCCGAAAGACCACCAGGGAATCCTCCACGGGCCCGCGCAAGGGCAACGACGTCGAGTACGTCGTGGACATCGGCTTCGAGGTGGCGGTGACGGGCGGGCGCGTCACCATCACGGTTCCCATGACGGAGGAGTGCGCCACGTGCGGGGGCAACGGAGCCAGGCCGGGAACCACCACCACGCGCTGCAAGGAGTGCTCGGGAGCGGGCACCGTCTCCTTCGGCCAGGGCGGGTTTGCGGTCAAGCGGCCCTGTCCGGCGTGTCTGGGACGGGGCAGGATTCCCACCGATCCGTGTGACGCGTGCAAGGGTTCGGGGTCGGTGCGCCAGAGCCGCAAGATCGGGGTCACCGTGCCACGGGGCGTGGATACCGGTTCCAAAGTGCGGCTGAGCGGGCAGGGAGAACGCGGCGCCAGCGGCGGAGCCCGAGGCGACCTGATCATCACCTTCAAGGTCAAGCCGCATCGATTCTTCCAGCGTGACGGGCGGGACATCCTCGTCACCGTGCCGCTCAACATCGCGCAGGCCACCATGGGTACCCGCATTCGGGTGAGGACCGTGCACGGCAAGAGGGTCGTGCTCAAGGTTCCGGCGGGCACGCAGCCGGGCGCGCGGTTTCGTGTGCGCGGCCACGGAATACGGAAGGGCGCGCGCGTCGGCGACCAGATCGTTGAAATCCAGGTCGAGGTTCCGGAGGCGCTCTCGGAAGACGCCCAGGAAGCCATCCGTCAGTTCGCGGAAGTCGCGGAACTCAACTACTAGCCGATGCGATGACCAGCGCCTCTACGTTCCGCGACACCCGCTCCGTCGGGGGGATCTACCTCGTCCTGTTCAACGGCGCGCCCGGCGCGGGAGCACGCAGATGCAACGCACGATTCTGAACGGGTCGTTCCGCCGGTGGGAGGCCTTCGCCACCACCGGCCGCTACGGGCTGGCGCACCCCGGGCGGGTGGTCTTCCGCTGCTGTTCGGATTCGGCCAGGCGCGCGATGGTGGCGGAGATACCGGCGGGGAAGGCCGGGGCGGAAGCCCTGGTGAGCGGCGCGAGCGACGGAGAGCTCCTCCGGCTGCTGGAGGGAGCCGAGCCGCTGGACTGACGCGGGGGCGGGGCCGCGACGGCTTTCGGAGCGCCTTGCCAGCCTGGCTCCTCGCCGCTCTCAGTGCTGGCTCATCCTCGGACTGCAGGAAACACTACGGGTAGTGGGGGCGCCACTACGGGCAGTAGGTGTCGGGGGAAGCTCAGCACCGGCCGGGCACGGCGTCCGCGGCGGCGCGCGCCTGTCCGCCAGCGCTCTGTCCTGCGGTCCCGCCCGCCATCGCCGCGGTGGCGATGCGGCCGCCTCCCAGAATCCGGCCGGTGCCGTCGAAGAAGACCGCCGACTGTCCGGGGGTGACCGCGAGCACGGCCTCCTCCAGCGCGAGCTTCAATCCGTTCCCTCCGTGGCGGATCCGGCCCGGCACCGCCGGTGCCCGGTAGCGCAGCTGTGCGTGCACGACGGTGCCGTCCGCAGGTGCCTCTGCCGTAAGCCAGTTGAGTTCGCCCACCCGCAGCGCGCGGCACTCCAGTGCCTCCCTCGCGCCCACCACCACCTCGCGCGTGTCCGGCCGGATCTCAAACACGTAGAGCCTGCGGTCGAACCCTCCGCCAAGGCCGCGGCGCTGCCCCACGGTGAAGGAGGCGTAGCCCTGATGGAGGCCCACAACACGACCGCGGGTGTCGACCAGGTTACCGGGCCGGAGCGCGTCGTGGCGCTCGCCGAGCTTACGCCGCAGCAGGTCGCGGTAGTTGCCCGTGGGCACGAAGCAGATCTCCTGCGACTCCGGCTTGGCCGCGGTAATGAGTCCCAGATCGCGGGCGTGCGCGCGCACCTGCGGCTTGGTGAGTTCACCCAGCGGGAACCTCAGCCGCGGCAGCAGCGCGCGCGGCAGGCCCCACAGGAAGTAGGACTGGTCCTTCGCCTCGTCGCGTCCCCTGAAGAGGGCGGTCTCGCCCTCCACGACCCCGGCCCGCACGTAATGTCCCGACGCTACCGCATCGCACCCGAGGAGTTCGCCGCGGCGCAGCAGGTCCCGGAACTTGGTGTTGGAATTGCACCGGACGCAGGGGTTGGGGGTGCGTCCGCGCGCGTACTCCGAGACGAAATCGTCGATTACGTCTCGGGTGAACTCTTCCTCCACGTCGAAGACGTAGTGGGGAATGCCCAGGGAATCGGCGACCCGGCGCGCGTCCATGATGCCGTCCAGCCCGCAGCAAGTGCGTGACGGTCCCGTCTCCTCGTCGTAGCAGAAGGTCTTCATGGTCGCGCCGATGAGCCGGTGGCCCTGCTCGGCCAGCAGCGCGGCCGCCACCGAGGAGTCGACCCCCCCGGACATGGCCACCAGGATCCGCTCGCCCGGCATCGTCAACCTGCTCCGGCGCCGGCCAGCTCGCGGGCGCGGCCTACGATCCCGATCGTCCGGCTCGCGGCCTCGCTGACCTCCTCGGAGGTAGTGGTGTGGCCCAGGCTGAAGCGCACCGAAGCCAGCCCCTCGGCCTCCTCGCCGTACAGGGCGCTCAGCACCGGGCTGGTGGTCGTGCTGCCGGACGCGCAGGCAGATCCGCCGGACACCGCCACTCCGGCCAGGTCGAACGCCATCACCAGGGTGGCCGCGTGGAGCCCGGGGAACCCCAGGTTGAGGAGGTGCGGAGATCGCTCGCCCTCCGTGCCGAACACCTGCGTCCCGGGCAGTGCGTCGACGATGGTCGCCTGCAGCCGGTCGCGCTCCGCCGCCAGCCTCTCTGTCTCCCCGATCTGTTCGTCCACCGCCAGGGCGAGCGCCGTTGCAAGCCCCACCGCCCCCGCGACATCCTCGGTCCCCGGCCGCAGGCGGCGCTCCTGTCCGCCTCCGAAGAGGAGGGGGGCGAGCTCGACCCCCCGGCGGCGGTAGAGAAGCCCCACTCCCCGGGGGCCGCCGATCTTGTGTGCGCTCATCGACGCCAGGTCGAGTCCTGCCCGGCCGAAGTCCACCGGCACCTTGCCCACCGCCTGCACGGCGTCGGAGTGCACCACCACCCCCGCCGCGCGCGCCCGGGCTGCCAGGCGAGCGACCGGCAGCACCGTGCCGACCTCGTTGTTCACCCACATCACCGAGAGCACGCACGCTCCCCGGGAAAGCGCGTCCGCCAGCGCGTCCTCGTCGAGTTCTCCTGCCGGGTCGACCTCGACGCGCACGCTCTCCCCGCCGCGCGCGGCCACCTGGTCGCAGGCCTCCCGCACGGCGGGGTGTTCGATCGTGGTCGCGATCGTGCACGGCCGCTCGCCCGCCGCCTCAGCGACCGCGGCCCGCCCCAGCACGGCCATGTTGTCGGCCTCGGTGCCGCCCCGTACGAAGGCGATCTCCGCGGGCTCGACTCCGACCGCGCGCGCGCACTCCGCCCGTGCGCCTTCCAGAGCCGCGCGCGCCTGCCGCCCCCACTGGTGCACACTGGACGGATTGCCGCAGGCGCCGGTAAGGTGGGGACGCATGGCGTCCAGCGCCTCCGGCCGCAGGGGCGTTGTGGCGGCGTGGTCGAAATAGAGGGCGGGGCGGTCCATCGGAGCGGCGTCGGTTGCTCATGGCGGGATGACTTCCAGTGCCTAACTTTAGCCGCCCCGGGGTTTCGATTGAAGGTGTGCACACGGACAAAGGATCGCCGATGAGCCAGGTACCACTTCCCGCGGGCCCGCCGGCGCGGTTCCGCTCGACCGTTCACGGCACCGTTTTCGCGGGCCGCGAACGGCACCTCGACTCCCTCAGCGCAGGTGATTCGCTGGTGCTCGTTCCGGATCCACCGGGCGGCGGCAGCGTGGCGGTTTGGGTACATCTGCCCGGCGGCGATCCGGTGGGATACCTGCCGTCGGAGATCGGCGGCTGGCTGGGACCCTGGCTTCAGGCGGGCGGACGTACCCGGACGACCGCCCTGCGCGTGGGCAACGACCGCGTGCCCAGCTGGCGGCGACTGGTGGTGGACGTGCGCTGCCTGAACCGCGACGGGCAGGCCGCATCCGGCGGTTTGCCGGCGATCTGACGCCCTGAGGGCCGGCCGGTGCCTCGGGCGCGGCGGCGGAATCTGTTTGCGCGTCGAGTCCGGAGGGGCTGCACCCCCACCGGGCCCCCACGCGGCGCCCTACTCGAAGCGCAGCGCCCTGACCGGCGTCATGCGCGCACCCCGCAGGGCGGGGAAGAGGCCGAAGGCCATCCCGGTGACGATCGCCGAGCCCAACGCCGCGATGATCGACCAGAGCGGAATTGCCGCCGGAATCGGAGTCCTCCCCTCGATCCCGTTTGCTGCCAGCGCGCCCAGGGCCAGCCCCAGCGCACCTCCCAGGAACGTCAGCACTGCCGCTTCCACCAGGAACTGCCACAGGATCTCGTTCCGCGTCGCGCCGACCGCCTTGCGAATCCCGATTTCACGCGTTCGTTCGGTCACCGAGATCATCATGATCCCGATGACGCCGATCCCTCCCACCATCAGCGCCACGGATGAGAGAGCGATCATCACCAGAAAGAACACCGCGGTCAGCTGATCGAAGGTTTCCATCAGCTGCTGCGACTCGACCAGCGCGAAGTTGTTGTCGTCGGCGGGCCCGAGTTCCCGCATCGAGCGCAGCACGGTTGTGACCTGGTCCTTGGTCACGTCGCGGTGGAAGTCGGCGTGGGGCACGACCACAAGCGAAAGAAAGTTCTGGTACGGGTTTCTGGCCTTGAGCCGCTTCTCTGCGCTCGTCCAGGGAAAGATCGCAAAGTGATCGATGACCTCGGAGAACACGTTCCCTTCCGTGTCGAACACGCCCACGACGCGGAAGAGCGGATTGACGCCGCGCCGGTTCGCGGACACGCGGATGCTCTTCCCGATGGGGTCGCGCTGGCCGAAAAGCTCCTCGGCCAACGCGCTCGATATGATTACCACGGCCCGGGCCTGCTGCACCTCGCTGGGCACGAAATTGCGCCCGGCGGAGAACTCCCCGGGGGTGTAGCTCGGCCAGCCGGCCGAGTTGCCGCTGGACGCGATGCCCGAGACACGGCGTCCCTCGAACGACATTGTGACGTTGAAGTCGAAGTCCACGGTCGCCTCCGCCACGGCCGGCAGGCGTTCGATCCGGCGGATCTCCTCGTGAGTCAGATCCGGCCGGTTCCACCACGGCGGCCGGCCGCTGCCGTCCCCGGTCAGACGGATTTCGCTGAAGTCGAAGGGCATCACGAAAAAGTTTTCCGGACCGGCGGCATCGAAGGACTCGAAGATGCTCGAGCGGATGCCGGTGATCATCGCCGCCATCGTGACGACCACCGACACGCCAATGGCGACGCCGAGAATGGTGAGGCTCGCTCGTATCCTGCTCGCGCGTATCGCGGAGAGCGCGATGCGGATTCCCTCGTTGAGGGTGCTCAGCCTGGCTCTCATCACTCGTACCTCAGAGCGTCAACCGGATCGAGTTTCGACGCCCGCGCCGCCGGATAGACCCCGGCAATGATGCCAACCGAGACGCCGAGCACGATGCCCAGCGCGATCCAGTGGGGCGCCACCGCGGCCGGGAGGGGAGAGACCGCGCGCACGATCATGGTGAGCGCGATGCCTACGCCGATCCCGGCGAGCGCGCCGACTCCCGAGAGCGTGGCGGTCTCGATCAGCACTTGAATCAGGATGTCCCTGCGGCGGGCGCCAATGGCCTTGCGCACGCCGATCTCCCGCGTGCGCTCCATGACGGACACCAGCATGATGTTCATGATGACGATCCCTCCCACGACCAGCGAGATCGCCACGAGGCCGGGAAAGGCCACGAAGAGTACGCGGGAAATATTGTCCCAGAACTGGAGGCTTTCCTCGGCCGTCTCCAGGTCGAAGTCGTTGGGCTCGCTCGGGCGCAGGCCGTGCCGGGCGCGCATGATCCCCTCAAGTTCGGATTGCGCTGCCAGGAGCGCTTCCGGGCTCTCGGTCTGGACGACCACGCTACCCACGAAGTTCCGCCGTCGCACGATGCGTCTCAACGGCGAGAGGGCGGGCGCCACCACCATGTTGTCGCGCGAGAAGCCGAGCATGGATCCCAGTTCCTCGATCACGCCGACCACGCGATAGGGGATGTTCCTGATGCGGACGGTCGCTCCCAGCGGATCCTCGTCTTCAAAGAGCAACTCCGCCGTGCCCTTGCCCAGCACCGCGACGGACGCCCCCCGGCCCGCTTCTTCCTGGGAGAACGGGCGGCCACGCTCCACTCCGAAGTCGCGAATGGTGAACAACTCCGGGGAAGCCGCAACGAGAAGGGCGTTCTCGATCTTGCGGCCGTCCGGTCCTTCCACCTCGCCGCCAATGTTTGTCTCCACGGCGATCAGAGCCGGTGTTTCCAGTCGCTCTCGGATGGCTTCCGCATCGTCGAACTCAATCCAGGGGCGGCGCGCGGCGCGACGGACGGAAGTGGGATCGCCGTCGACGATGTCGGGGCGGCTGCGTTGGACCGAGACCGTGTTGACGCCGAAGATCATCGACGAGAAGTCCTCGCGGATGTAGCGGTCAATTCCCTCGACGACGCTGACCACCACGATCAGGAACATGATGCCGACGATAACGCCCAAGAGGCTGAAGAGGCTCTTGAGCTTCTCGCTCCGGATGTAGCCCAGCGCCAGACGTACGCCTTCCCACAGCTGCATGACAGCCTCAGGTCCGCCGGTGGCTCAGGTGGCTCACGAAGCCGCTTCGTCCGGCTCCGCCGAGACGCTGTCGGTTCGCACCGCTTCGCCGTCGCCGAGTTCGCGGATGCGCTGATAGGGACCGCTCACCACCGTGTCTCCCTCCGAGAGCCCGGACAGCACCTCGAAATACTCCTGCCCCGCGATTCCCACGGTGACCGCAACGAAATGCGCTTCGCCGTCCCGCACCACGAAGACACCTTCCTCTTCCTCCTCCTCATCCCTCTCTCCCGCACGCGCGCTCCCCGACTCGGCCGAACCGTCGCCGGCCTCCTCGTCGCCCCCATCCTCATCTTCCCGCTCGGAACGGTCCCGCACCGTCAGCGCGATGATCGGGATTGCGAGAGCCTGGTCGCGGATTTCGGTGACGATCTCGGCCGTGGTCGACAGATCCGGTCTCAGCTCGACGGGCGGATCCTCCAGCGTGATCACGACCTCGAAGTCGATGGTGGGCGTCTGGCCCGTGCCCGCCGTGCTCGACGGCGGCCGGATCGCGGAATTGCCGATCTCGGTCACGGTTCCCGCGAACTCCGTTTCGGGAAACGCGTCCAGCTCCAAGGCGGCGCTGTCGCCGATGCTGATGTCCGGCACGTCGGTCTCGTCGACCTGCATGACCGCCTCGATCACCGACAGATCGCTGACGGTGAGTAGCAGGCTTCCCGGGTTGTTCATGGTACCCACGATGGCGGTCTCGCCGAGTTCGATGTTCAGCCGGGTGACCTTTCCCGATATGGGAGCCCGAATCGTGGTCTTCGACAGGCGATCCTCGGCCTCGGCGAGCGTTGCGCGCGCCTGATCGACGCCGTGCTCGGCCGCGGTGAAAAGTGCTCCCGCGACTTCGGCCTGGGTCGCGGCATCGTCGACCTGCTGCCGGCTCACCAGCGTCGAATCGCGCGTCCACAGCCCCTGCATGCGGTCGTATTCGCGCGTGGCCTGGATCATGCTGGCGTTCTGCTGAGCCGCCTGCGCCTCCCGCTGGGAGAGAGCCGCTCGCGACTGGGCCATGGCGGCCTGAAACTGTGTCTGGTCGATGCGCAGCAGTAATTGTCCTTCTTCGACATCGTCGCCTTCGTCGACGTTGAGTTCGACGATGCGGCCCGAGACATCGGAGCTGATGTCGACGGTTCGCCGCGCCCGGATGTTGCCGCTGGCGGTAACGATGGCCTCCAGGTCAAGCCGGCCTACTTCCTCGACGCGCACCTGGGTGCCGTTGTTGCGCGACTGGAGTGTCGTCAGCACTCCGGCGACCGCGAGGACCGTTATCACGAGCACGCCGATGGCGATCTTTGCTCTAAGCGTCATTTGGATGCTGTTCTCGAATTGCAGTCATGAATCCCGGGCGTGCGAGTCGTACCGCCTCCCCGTCGTCCCTGCACACGTCAGGGCCGCAGCGTCGCGCCCACGAGCGCTTCAAGGTTGGCGAGCAGGTCGTGATACGAATATATAGCGGCCACGCGTTCGCGGTCGGCCTGGGCCATGACCGTTTCCGCCTCGACCAGGTCCAGGAAGCTCGCGGAACCCACGCGATACTGTTCGGTGGCGAGGCGGAGCTGCTCCGCCGCGACCGCCTGGTTGCGCTGCTCAATAAGCTCCGTCTCATAGGCCGTGCGGACGGCCGCCAGACTGGAAGCGATCTGCGCGCGCAGATCCAGCTCGGCGCCGCGCAGGCGATGGCGTGCGTCTTCCTGTGCCGCGCGTGCGCTCTCGACCCGCAGCTGCCGGCTGAAGCCCTGGAATACGGGGACGCTCACCGTCAGGGAGGCCCGGGCCGGCTGGCGCGTAAAGTCGAATGGGAATGCGTTGTTTCGCGCTGCGATGGCCTGTTCCTGGTCGGGCGTGAAGACGAACGCGCTGCAGTCCTGCGAGGGAAGCGGATCGACCAGACGCCCGTACACCTCGTTGAGCAGATAACACTGCTGTTGCTGGCCGATGACGCCGGCCCGGGCCTGGCTGATCATCGATTCCACGCTTGACGCTTCGCGGGTGAAGCCGCTCAGTCCCGCGCTGACGGAGAGGGAGGGGTAGTAGGATGATTGTGCCATCTTCACGTCGCTCGCGGCGACGCTCTCGTTGGCGCGCTCGGCGATGAGTCCCGGATTGCGTTCGAGCGCCATCGCCAACAGTTCCTCTTCGGACCAGACCGGCTGGCGCACCTCGAACACGCTCACGACCGCGTATTCCTGCGGCAGTTCGGCGCCGAGCGTGACCAGCAGCGCGATGCGGGCGTTGCTCACCGCGAATTCGGCCTGCAGAAGAGTGACCTCGGCGCGGCCAACCGACACTTCGGCCTGGCGCACGTCGCGCGGGGTCGCGGTGCCCACTTCCAACTGCCCTTCTGCCAGTCGCAGGTTGAACCGCGCCCGCTCCAGCTCCTGCTGGGCCAGCAGGTATCCTTCCTGCTGGCGCAGAACGTCCAGGTAGACGATCGTCACGTCGCGAACGAGGCTGGCCTCGGCCTGGTCGATGAGTGCGACCGTTGCGTTGCGCGCGGCCTTCTCGCGCCCCGGGCGAAACAGCGACTCGGCGGCGACGGTGTAGTTGAGCCCCGCATTGTAGCTGGAAAAGTAGTAGGAGGGTTCATTGCCGAACCCCAGCTGGCTGGTTGTCAGGCTGCCGAACTGCTGCTCGCCTTTCCCCTGCCAGGAGAGACTCGAACTCAGATTGGCGAACGGAAGCAAATCGCCGTAGGCGGAACGAACCGCCCAGTCGGCGACGCGCGAGTCGTTGCGAACCGACTGGAAGCCGGGGTTGCCCAGCCGGGCGATGCGGATGGCTTCGTCGAGTGTGAGGCGGGAAGGCACTTCCTGGGCCTGAAGCGGGGGTATCCCCCAACTCAGGAGAAGCGTCAGAGCGCACATAACGAATGAGGTCATCCTGAACACGGATTGTTCTCCCTTGGCTGACTGGCGAACTTCGGCCTCGTGTGGCCGCGAAACGTACGAGCCTCGGTCCGACGGGGTTTCACTGCTGCAGGCGATGCCCGGAGGACCCGAAATCCATCGTTGCTGCGAGGCGGGCCGGGTACGGAAGCTTCACGACCCGGGAAGGGTGACGCGCGTGGCGGAGTATCCCGTGGAGCTCTCGACAACCCTCAGAACCCTGCCCTCCGCGTCATGCCATGATTCCCAGAGCATGCCTCCGGCGCGTATCCGGTAGTGCCGCGCCGGGATCACCTCTCCACCGAGGCGCAACTCGACGGTTCCGTCCGCGGTCAGCTCGGCCTGCGTCTGTAGCCCGTCCCGGGGAACGATGACGGGAACGGCCGCGGGATCAGTGTCGAACAGGGGCGCGAGAAAGTGAAAATGGTGCGCGACACCACGCTCGAGGATCCTTGTACCCGGTGGAGCCCGGTATTCCTTCACCTGCTCCCCGGCGTCGGATGTGACTCGCGACTCGAAACGGCTTCCGCGGAGTTCGAAGCCGATCTCCCGCGCCCCGTCGCCCCCGACCTTGTTCTGATAGGCGGACGGCATCCACCGGGTTCCGGTCAGCTCCATGAGCATGTCCATCGTGTTCGCACCGCCGGGCAGGGCGGCGCGGATCTGTCCGGCGGCGATGACGCGCGTCTCGTCGCCGGTTCCCATCCGGCGGATCGAGAAGGTCTCGGTTCCCACTGCCGTGCCGTGGATCGCAATTTCGAATTCGCCCCGGTCCAGGACGGCGATCTGAGGGGAGGCGCGGCTTGCTGCGAGGGATCCGGCAAGGGTCAGGAGAAGTACACGGAAGAGAATGCGTCGCACGGGCGAGGCCCTCGTTGCGCGAGTGGTCGAAGCGACATCCGATTACACCCCAGCAGAGGGACGGATCCTGCGAACCGGTTCCCGGAGGTCACCGATCCGAAGAATCGCGGAGCAACCGCAGCCTTCCCGATCCGGCCATCCGGGGACCCGGAGGAGGATGCGAACAGCTGCAATGACTCCAGGTCATGAACGGCATGTTCTCTTCGCTTAGGGGCCTCCTGCGGCCGGAGGGCAGGGCACGGCCTTCCGCGATGTCGGTGCTGTTGTGGCTGAGCGTGGCGGCGCTCGCGCTGTGGACCCGCTGGTCCGCTCCGGGATGGCTGGTGGCGAGTGCGCTGGCGGGTGTTCTGGGCATCCTCTACATGCGGCCCCGCACTTCCGGTCGCAATCGCTGGGTGCTCGCCGCCGTCCTCACCCTGCTCGCGGGGATCGCGAGCGCACTTGTAGGCTCCGCCCGGTTCGGTCAGGTGGCCAGCGACTGGGATCGTTTCCGAAGCGGACGCGAGGCAAGGCTGGAAGCAGTCCTCGACCAGCGCTTCGAGGCATTGATCGACCGCGGGACCGGGGCGGTCTCTCGCGTCGCCGGCCGGGAACTCGACCCCGAGTCGCCCGGTTACTGGGCGTTTCTGGAAGATGTGCGGCGCGAAGCCGATGTGCAGGCGGTCGCCGTATTCGACGCGCGCACGGAGCTTGTGGCCTGGGCGGGGAACCACCAGGGGGTGGCGCCGCTCGACGCCCGCTCGGGCTGGGACCGGTACGTCTACGGTCAAGGCCCCGTCTACAGCTACCTGTACTTCACGGAACGCGTCGGCGCGAGCGGCGCGACCGCGGTGGCCGTGGCGCTGCTGCAGAGCGACATGCCTCCCGACCTTCCCGACGAGGAGGCCGCCTTCGCCACCCGCTTCCAGGCCGACGTCGGGAGGGCGATCCGGGTCACGCGCTCCGAACAGGCGACGGGTCCCGCCATACGCGACTTCAACTGGCAGGGAAGAACGCTCTTTTCCATTTCCATTGCGGAAGTGACCCAGAGCGAAGCCTTCGAGTCGGTTCGGAGGGCCTGGAGCCGAGTCGTGGCCGGCCTCGCGGGGGCGGCCTGGCTGCTGCTTCTCGTCGGCCTTCGCGCAACGCCACATCACGCGTCCCTGGCCGCCGCGTCCCTGGCCCTGCTGGCCACGGTGCTTCCATTCGGCGATCTGCTGGGTGTTTCCGGGCTGTTCTCGCCGGCGCGCTTCCTTCTTCCCGGGACGACCGAGGGCACGCTCGGCCGTGTGCTGGCGCTGGGGCTGGCGGGAGCGTTCATCGCAGGGCTTCTGCCTCGGAGTCACCGTGGGCGCGGCGCCCCGCTTTTGTGCGCGGCCCTGGCCGGCATCGGGTTCGCCGCGGTCATCCACTGGTTCTCGCTTGCGCCGACCACATCCCAGCTGGGCGGCAGGGCGGACTACTGGCTGCTCTACCAGTGTGCCCTCACCACCGCGCTGGTCATCGTGGCCGCTGTGGCGCTTCGACTCGCCACGCGCTCCGTGTCGGCGGCGCCCGCCCGGCCGTCTCTTGTCGCGGCCGGCCTGCTTCTGGCACTGGTGCTCGGGCTGCTGGTAAACGGCCTGTCCCTGGGGTCGCCGCCCATTCCTGCCTGGGCGGGTGCGCTGTGGGCGCTTCCGGTGGCACTGACCGGCCTGGGTTTGCGTCGCGCCACCACCTGGCGCGGGTCGGTTGGCACGGGAGCGACCACTGTGGCGCTCGCCGCGAGCGCCGCCCTGCCGTTCACCTGGGGCGACCGCACCGCGGCACAACTGGAGGTTGCCGCAGAGCGGCTGTCGACGCTCGGCAACCAGGTGGATCCCTATCTGCAGTTTCTCCTCGAGGGCTTGTCCGAGAAAACCGATTCCCTGTACGAGAGCGGAGCCCGCGGCACCGGGCTTCTGTACGGCACGTGGCGCGCAAGTGGTCTCGCCGACGAGGGAGTTGCTGTCTGGATCGACCGCTGGAGCCCCGGCGGGCTGCCCAGCGACGCGTTACGCATCGGGCTCTCCGAGCCTCGTCCATCGATCGTGGACGACTATCTGGACGAAGCCGCTCTCGGAGCCACCGTCCTGCGGCTTCAGTCGGCGGATGTGCACTACCTCGGCCTGGCGGCGTTGCCCGACGGATCGGTGATCACGGTTGCGGTGCCTCCACGACGCGATTTCGGCAAGGCCCTTTCGCCGCACGTGCCCTTCGGCAGGGATCTGGTCGGCGAGGGCGTCCTGACCCTGATGCCGCTCAACGAGAACGACACGGTACCAACGGAGGAGGCTCCGCGCTGGATGCGAACATCGCAGGGCTGGCGTGGCGAGCAGACCATCCTGTTCCCCGAAGGCTGGTACCGTGCACACTACTCCGTCGAACTTCCCGGAGTCGCGGTGCTCGTGGCCGGCACCGTGCTGGTCATGCTGCTCGATCTGCTGATTGTGGCCGGTCTGTGGGGGATCGGCTGGGGGAGCAGCCGGGAACGCCTGCGTGCGCCGATTCGGCTGGGTCCCTGGGCCGGCCGCAGCTTTCGGGTGCAGGTGACGCTCGCCCTCTTCGCCTTTTTCCTCATCCCCGCTCTGGCGTTTGCCGCCATCGCCTCCCGCACTCTGGACAGGGCCGTGGTGCGAACGGCCGAGGCGCTGGCCGACCATGCCGTGGCGGACGCCGCCGAGAGCTTCCTCGCCGTGCAGGGCCAGGTCCAACTGCTGCCGGCGAGTACGGGCACGGTCCTCCTTCTCTACCAGGACGGGGAGTTGATCCGAAGTTCCCGGCCGGCCTTCCTCGAGTTGGGCGTGCAGTACTCGTGGCTGCCCGCGGAGGTCGATCGATCTCTTGCGGAGGGCGACGCGGTGCTCGTGCATTCGAGCGTGCGCCGCTGGGGCGGTGACTTCGTATTGGCGTACCGGCGACTGCAGACCGGACAGGTGCTGGCCTCCGCGGCACCGCTGGATGCGGGCGCGACGGCCTTCGAGCAGAATGATCTGATCCTGTTGCTGGCGTTCGCCATCGTCACCGGGATCGCGCTCTCGCTGGGGCTCGCGCTGCTGGTGGGCCGGAGGCTGGCGAACCCGATCCGCACCCTTCGGCTGGCGTCGGAGAGGGTGGGGGAAGGGAACCTGGGGGTGCGGTTGCCGGAGACGCGCGCCGATGAGTTCGGTACCGTGTTCCTGGCATTCAACCGGATGGTGGAGAGGCTCCACCGGGCGCGCGGCGCCCTAGTGCGCACCACTCAGCGTACACAGGCGATTGTCGAAGAAGCGGCGACCGGCGTGATCGCGCTTGACCAGGAAGGGATGGTGACCCTGGTGAATCCTCAGGCGCAGACGCTGCTGGGAACTCCGGTGGGGCCGGGGGAGCCGTTGCCGGCCACCCGTGGGCTGGCGCGCGACCTCTCCCGCTGGGTAGAGCGCTTCTATCACGACGGTGGCGAGGGGGCCGACCACGAATTCGAGCTGTCCGGCACCGAGTTCGCGCCCGCTGTCCCTGGTTCGCGGGAAACGCGGCGCAGGGTGCGGGTGCGGGCACGCCGGATCACCCGGGATGGACCCTCGCGCGGAGTCGTGCTCAGCCTCGAGGACGTGACTGACGAACTGCGCAGCGAGCGCATCGTGGCGTGGGGCCAGATGGCCCGCCAGGTGGCGCACGAGGTCAAGAATCCGCTCACGCCGATCAAGCTCAGCATCGAGCACGTCCGTCGTGCCTGGCACGACCGGCGGCGCGATTTTTCGGACATTCTGGAACGCAACGTGGAATCGATCCTGCGGGAGATCGATCGGCTCGCGGAGATCGCCCGCAGCTTCTCCCGCTACGGTTCCCCCAGAAAGGCGAGCGAACTCCCGCTGGAGGGCGTGCAGCTGGACACGGCGGTGGAGGAAATCCTCGCGCTCTACCAGAGCAACGAGCAGGGCATCGTGATCGACACGGACATACCGGCCGGTCTTCCCCTGGTACGTGCGCGGGATTCCGAATTCAAGGAGGTCCTGATCAACCTGCTCGAGAACGCCAGGGAAGCTGTAAAGCCCAGCGGCGGTGTGCAAATCGGAGCCTCCTTCCGAGACGGAGAAGTGTGCCTTCAGGTCAGCGACGATGGCCGCGGAATCAAACCGCATTTGCTGGGTCGCATCTTTGAGCCGAGGTTCTCCACGAGTTCAACGGGTACGGGTCTCGGCCTTGCGATCGTGCAGCGCCTGGTGCGTTCCTGGGGAGGACGGGTGTGGGCGGAAAGCACGCCCGGGGTCGGCACGACGATGTCGA
The DNA here is from genome assembly GCA_965208255.1 of Longimicrobiales bacterium. Taxonomy (GTDB): domain Bacteria; phylum Gemmatimonadota; class Gemmatimonadetes; order Longimicrobiales; family Gaopeijiaceae; genus BD2-11. The sequence goes on along the minus strand of OZ242324.1, from coordinate 2,224,806 downwards.
TTCGTTTCGTCGCCTGGGAACCCGCGCCGGGCATGCTGGTCTCCGCCGCCGGCACTGGACGGATGCTGCCCAACCCGCAAGATTGAGAACGAACCGGCCGGGACATCGCCTGGTTCGCGACCACGGTCGGCACATCGTCCGATCCACGGCACCCCTCCTCACCGAGATTCCGCCACGGACACGTTTCACTCCTCCGAGCATGCCCTGGGGACCGGACCATCGATCGCGCAGCTCGACCCGGTCCAGATGCAGGCGTGGGTGGTTGCCAGGAGCGACAAGATCGTCGCCCGCTGGCTTTCCGAAGTCACCAAGCGACTTGAGCGGCGGCCCCGACAACTGGTCGAGTTGCTCGAGCACTTCTACGAAACCTTTGTCAGCATCCTTCCCGAAGTCCTGGGGCCGTACCGCCGCCGGGTGCGGCCGGTCTGGCAGGAGGCCGCGAACCTCTACGGCGAATTCGCGGCTCAGCGGGGTCTGGTGGCGGGTGAGGTCATCGAAGAGTTTCAGGTGCTTCGGGTATCGCTCATCCGCATTTTGTACGCGGAGCCACTCATGCCGCCGGATGTCGTGCCGGGGATGCGCGAGGTGCTGCGCCTGAACCGGCTCGTCGACCAGGGCGTCACGCATGCATCCGTCGGCTACACCGACAGCCTGGTTTCCGCGCTGGTAGCCGGTCCGGGCGTTCCCGAATCCGTGACCGACGAGCTGCTGACGCGGGTCGCGGGGCGGCTCGACGGGATCCGCAGCGAATTCCGGGACATCGTGGGAAGCTAGGGTCCATGCAGGCATCCGACCCCGGCGTTGCCGCTCCGCCTGTTGCGGACGCGGGAGACATGCCTCCCGAGGACTTTCTGGCCCACGGCCGGCACATCCTCGAATGGATCGAGGGCTATCTGGGCTCGAGCCAAAGATATCCGGTCCTGGCCCGTGTGCGCCCCGGCGAGGTACGTGCCTCATTCGCGTCATCGCCGCCCCGGGAGGGCGAATCCTTCGAGGATATCCTGCGTGATTTCGAGGAACGCGTCGTTCCCGGCCTCACCCACTGGAATCATCCGGGCTTCATGGCGTATTTCGCCAACACGGCTTCATCCCCGGCCATTCTCGCCGAGCTGCTGGCCGCGGCCGTCAACGCGAACGCGATGATCTGGAAGACGTCGCCCGCCGCTACCGAAGTGGAGGGCCTGACGACGGACTGGCTGCGGCAGCTGCTCGGCCTCCCCGAGGCATTTGCCGGATTCGTCAACGACACGGCTTCGCACAACTCGCTGTACGCCCTGGCCGCTGCGCGCGCCCTCGCCTTTCCGGAAGCGGGCGAGCAGGGGCTTCACGCACTGCCGGCCGGCAGGGTCTACGCCTCGGAGCACGTCCACTCTTCCATCGACAAGGTTGTCGTCACCCTGGGGCTGGGGCGCCGGGGCCTGCGCCACCTGGCGGCCGACGACAGTTTCCAAATGAAGCCGGATGCCCTGCGCGCCGCCATCGATGAAGACCTGGCCGCCGGAGTTCGTCCGGTCGCGGTGGTCGCCGTTGCCGGCACGACCTCCACGGCGAGCATCGATCCCCTGCCGGAGATCGCCGCCATCTGCCGGGAACGCGGGATCTGGATGCATGTCGACGCGGCCTACGCCGGCGTGGCGGCGATCGCGCCCGAGCTGCGCCCGCTGCTGGCCGGGTGGGAGCGCGCGGACTCGATCGTGCTCAATGCGCACAAGTGGCTCTTCACGCCGATGGACTGTGCGCTCCTCTATTGCCGGCGACCCGAGGCTCTTTCCGACGCGTTTTCCCTGATCCCGCCCTATCTGCGGAGCGGCGAAACGGATCAGACGCGCGACTTGATGAACTACGGCGTTGCGCTGGGCCGCAGCTTCCGCGCCCTGAAGCTCTGGTTCGTGCTGCGCTACTTCGGCGGCCGGGGACTCGCGGACCGGCTTCGCGAACATTGTCGGCTGGCGCGCCGATTCGCGGACCGGGTGCGAGCTTCGGACCAATGGCAGCTGATGAGCTCGACCACGCTGAGCCTGGTCGTCTTCCGGTACCGGAACCCGGGGATGGGACGCGACCGGCACAACCTGGCCAACCAGCGCATCCTCGACGCGGTCAACGCCTCCGGGGAGGTGTTCCTGTCGCACACGGTTCTGGATGGGCGTTACGTTCTCCGCCTGTCCGTCGGCAACCTGCGGACCCGGCAGCAACATGTGGACCTCGCGTGGCGCAGACTCCAGCTCGAGGCGGCGCGGCTGGGCTAGGCACCGTCTTCCGGCCACGTCCACGCGCCCGTTGCGGCCATCTCGCGGGCTCGTTATCTAATGGGGGGTTTTTTCCGGGGGACGCCGTCGAAGCCGGCCTCCGGGCCCCGGTAAGGAGCACATCCTGACATTCCAGCGGAGAAGCGCATGAGGGTTTGCGTATTGCGGGAGAGCCGTGCGGGAGAGCGCCGGGTGGCGCTGGTCCCCGCCGAAGTCGCCGCGTTGGCGAAGGTTGGCATCGAGGTCGCCGTCGAGGCGGGTGCGGGGGAGTCGGCATCCTTTCCCGACGACGCCTTCCGTGCGGCCGGCGCAGAGGTGTGCGAGAGCGCCGCCCAGGCGCTCGAAGGCAGCGACGTGGTCGTCAAGATCAACCCGCCCGGCATCGGCGGGAACGGGGCATCGGACGAGATCGCGGCGCTTCCCGAGGGCATCGTCCTGATCTCGTTCATTTCGCCGATGGCCAACTTGGACCTGGTGCAGCGGCTGGCGGAAGCCCGCGTGACGTCGCTGGCCATGGACCAGGTGCCCCGCATCACGCGGGCCCAGAAGATGGATGCCCTCTCCTCCCAGGCCACCGTGGCCGGGTATCGGGCCTCCCTGCTCGCAGCGACCCACCTCGGTAAGTTCCTGCCCATGTTCATGACGGCGGCGGGCACCATTCCCCCCGGCAAGGTCCTGATTCTCGGCGCCGGCGTGGCCGGACTCCAGGCGATCGCGACTGCTCGCCGTCTGGGCGCGGTGGTGGAAGCCTTCGATATCCGCCCGGCGGTCAAGGAACAGGTCCAGAGCCTGGGCGCCAAGTTCCTGGAAGCCGAGTTGGACGAGGGCGCCGAGGACGAAGGCGGCTATGCGCGCGCGCTGTCCGAGGAAAAGCATCAGCAGGAGCTGGAGCTCATCGGCGGGCGGCTGCCGGACATGGACGCGGTCATCACCACCGCCAACATCCCCGGCGCGCGGGCTCCGGTGCTGATCACCTCGGACATGGTCGCGACCATGCGTCCCGGGTCGGTCATCATCGACCTGGCAGGCGAGTCCGGCGGGAACTGTGAGTTGAGCGAGCACGGCCGGGTAGTGCACCATGGAGGGGTGATCATCGCCGCCCCGGAGAACCTCCCCAGCGAGCTTCCCACGCACGCCAGCCAGATGTACGCGCGCAACGTCAGTTCCTTCCTCGGGGACATCGTCGAGGATGGAGAGCTGAAGCTCGACTTCGACGACGAAGTGGTTTCAGGCTCCTGCGTGACACACGGAGGCGAGGTCGTGCACGCTCGCGCCCGGGAGCGTCTGTCGAGTTGATTGAGCACCCACTGCTGGCCGGCCGGACTCCCCGGCCGACCGCGCGCCCCTGCCTGCGGGCTCGCCGATGCCCCGCGTCGGATCGCGGCCCGGCCGCCCGCCCTTTACCAGGCAACCCAAACCCAGCGGAGAACCCATGGGTGAGTTGATGATCGGTCTCTATGTGTTCGTCCTGGCCGTGATGGTCGGATTCGAAGTCATCACCAAGGTGCCGCCGACGCTGCACACGCCGCTCATGTCGGGCGCGAACGCGATCTCGGGAATTGCTGTCATCGGTGCTCTGGTCGTGGCCGCCCGGGCGGGCGACACCACGGGAGCCGTGCTCGGCGTGGTCGCGATCGTCATGGCGATGATCAACGTGGTGGGCGGCTTCATGGTCACCGACCGCATGCTCGAGATGTTCAAGCCCGGCCAGAAGAAGTAGCGTGGGCCCCGACCGCCCGGGTGGGTCCCGCGCGCCCGCCCTCCAGCAACCTCCCATGCATACCCGGATTTCCGAGGAGTCACGGTGAACCCCGATACCTTGCTGCAACTCGTCTACCTTCTTTCCGCGACCCTCTTCGTGTTCGGGCTCAAGCGGATGGGTTCGCCGGCCACGGCCCGGCAGGGCAACCGGATGGCCGCGCTCGCCATGCTGATCGCGATCGTCGCCACCCTGATGGAGCAGGATATCCTCAGCTGGCAGCTCGTCGCCGTGGGGATCGTGCTGGGATCGCTTATCGGCGCGTTCCTGGCGCGCTCGGTGAAGATGACCGACATGCCGCAGCTGGTCGGGATCTTCAACGGCCTCGGGGGCGGGGCTTCGGGGGTGGTGGCCGCCGCCGAGTTCTTCCGGCTGGGGGGCGGGACGCTGGGCCTCGAGTCGGGAGTCACCATCCTGCTGTCCACGCTGATCGGTGCGGTGACGCTCTCCGGCAGCTTCATCGCCTTCGGCAAGCTGCAGCGCTTCATCTCCGGCGCTCCCTTGACCTTCCCGTTCTCCAGAACCCTGAACGCGGTCCTCTTCCTGGCGATTATCGTCATCGCGGCGATGCAGGTGACCGGCGGAGAGGCCACGGTCACGATGTACCTGGTCCTCACCGGTCTGGCGCTCCTGCTCGGCATCCTGCTGGTGACCCCCATCGGCGGCGCCGACATGCCGGTGGTCATCTCGCTGCTGAATTCGTATTCGGGACTCGCGGCATCGGCGGCCGGTTTCGTGCTCGGCAACATGATCCTGATTATCTCGGGGGCGCTGGTGGGCGCTGCCGGGCTGATCCTCACCAACCTCATGTGCAAGGCGATGAACCGGTCGCTGGCCAACGTCGCCTTCGGCGCCTTCGGAGCCGCCGACTCGACCGGGGGCGGGGGCCGGATAACCCCCGGAGAAGGCAAGACGGTGCGCGATGTGGACGCCGAGCAGGCGGCCATGGTGCTCGCTTACGCCCAGTCGGTGATCGTCGTGCCGGGCTACGGCCTCGCGGTGGCCCAGGCGCAGCACGACATTCGCAAGCTGTCCGACCTCCTTCAGGAGCGCGGCGTCCAGGTGAAGTTCGCCATCCATCCGGTGGCGGGGCGCATGCCGGGGCACATGAACGTGCTCCTCGCCGAGGCGGACGTGCCCTACACGCAGCTCTTCGACCTGGACGAGATCAACGCGGAATTCGCGTCCACCGACGTTGCGCTGATCGTGGGTGCCAACGACGTGGTCAACCCCGACGCCCGTGATCCCGCCTCGGTGATCGCCGGCATGCCCATCCTGGACGTCGATCGGGCGCGCAGCGTCATCATCATGAAGAGGAGCCTCAGCCCGGGCTTCGCCGGAATCGACAATCCGCTCTTCTATCTCGACCGCACGATGATGTTCTTCGGCGATGCCAAGAGTTCGATGGTCGATCTGGTGCGCGAGACCAAGGACGTTTAGCGGTCCGCGCACTGCCGCTCCCCGGCCGGCGCCGTCCCCGCGAGGTCTGGCACGACTCCTGCACTGGTTTCCCTTGATGCCCTCGCCCAGACTATCCTCGGCGGAGCAAGGGTCCCCCGTACGCGGAGGTTGGATCATGCGCGGCATACGTTTCGTTCTGGTGCAGCTGGCGGCGCTCGCGGCCCTTGCGGGGAATGCTCTCGCGCAGGAAGCTCCCGAGCCCGTCCCGCGGTGGTTCCTGGGCCTCGGCGGGATCCTAAGCGAACCTCAGGGACAGTTCGCTGAATCCGTGGGTACGGCACCGGGACTGGCCGTCAACGTGCGCTACCAGCCGCCCGGAGCGGCGGGATTCGGCCTGCGTGCGGATCTCGGCTTCATCCGCTATGGATCCAACACGCAGCCGGCCTGCTTCAGCATCACCGTGGGATGTCGGGTTCAGCTGGACGTGGTGACGGCGAACGACATCTTTCTTTTCAACCTGGGCCCCGAATGGGTGTTGCCGGGCGGGCCGGTAAGGCCGTACCTGGCGGGGAATGTCGGGCTCGCCCACTTCTTCACGCATTCGTACGTAAAGGGCGTGGACGAGCACGACGAGGATGGCTTCGGCGAGACCACCAACTTCAAGGATTCCTCGCTGGCCTGGCGCGGCGGCGGGGGAATTCTGGTGAGGTTGGTCCGCGGAGAAGTGTTCCTGGACCTGGATCTGGCGGCGTTCTACCACCGCAACGGGGTGGCCGAGTACCTGACCGAGGTTGACATCGAGGATCTGCCGGGCGGAGGCATCGACATGTTTCCGCGCCGGGGCGACACCAACTTTCTCTCGTTCCGTATCGGGTTGTCGTTCGGTCTTCAGAACCCGGGCCCCTAGCAGCAGTTCGCGGCAACCCCGCTCGTCCCGATGCGCAATCGTCTTGTGTCGTCAGTAGACGACAGTACACGCCAGTAGACGACACCTTTAGCCTCCCGACCCGAATCCGATCAAGTGTTCCCATCCCGCCATGGGGACGCCCTCGCAGCGACACCATCTTTCTGCGGCGCGGGGAAGGTCCCCGTCGTCCGGTGCGATGTCAGGCATGGCTGCGGGGGAGGATGTTCACTCAGATCCGGTCGTCCGCCCTGCGCGGCGTCGACAGCTTTCCGGTCAGTGTAGAGGCAAGTCTGACGTCCGGCCTGCCGGCGTTCTCGATCGTCGGCCTCCCGGCCGGAGCGGTGCGCGAAGGCCGGGAACGGGTCGTCGCCGCGCTCGCCAGTGCGGGATTCCCGATCCCGCACCGCCGGCTCACGATCAACCTGGCGCCGGCCGACGTGCCCAAGACCGGAAGCGCCTTCGACCTGCCCATTGCGATCGCGCTTCTGGTCGTGGCGGGGCATCTCCCGGCCGAGGAAGCGGCCGGCCACGTGTTTGTGGGCGAGCTGGGGCTCGACGGCGAACTGCGTCCCGTGCGGGGAGCGCTCTCCATCGCAAACGGCTGTCGTGGCGTGAAGAGCCTTGTACTGCCCGCCGCGAACGCGCGCGAGGCGGCCGTGGCAGGGGTGGTGAACGTGACCGGGGCCGCCTGTCTGACGGGGGTGATCCGGCATCTGACCGGAGCAGACCCCATTCCGTCGGTCGCCGTGGACGGGATGGCCCTTCTCGGTGACGGTGCTTCCGACTTGCCGGACCTGGCCGATGTCAGGGGCCAGGACCATGCGAAGCGTGCTCTGCTGGTGGCTGCCGCGGGAGGGCACAACATGCTCCTGACCGGGCCGCCCGGAGCGGGCAAGACCATGCTCGCACGTCGGCTGCCCGGGATCCTTCCGCCGCTCGAGCTGCGGGAGGCGGTGGAGGCGACCAAGGTGCATTCCGTGGCGGGACGGCTGCCCTCCGGCGAGGCGCTGGTGACGCGCCGGCCATTTCGCGCGCCTCATCACACCATCAGCGACGCCGGACTCGTCGGCGGTGGGCGCGTGCCACGGCCGGGCGAGGTCAGTCTCGCGAATCAGGGAGTGCTCTTCCTGGACGAGCTCCCGGAGTTCCGCCGGCACGTTCTGGAGGCCCTGCGGCAACCGCTGGAAGACGGAAGCGTTACGATTTCACGCGCCAGTCAGGCGGTGACCTACCCCTGCCGGTTCACCTTGGTCGCATCGATGAATCCGTGTCCCTGCGGCTTCCACGGGGATGGCTCGGGGCGCTGCTCCTGCAGCGAGACCACGATCCTCCGCTATGGAAACCGGGTGTCCGGCCCGTTGCTGGATCGCATCGACCTGCATGTACACGTGCCGGCCGTGCCGATCGGTCAACTCGAGGCCCGGGAGACGGGCACGACGAGCCGCGAGGCGCGAGCCCGGGTCGCGTGCGCCCGCGAACGCCAGCAGCGGCGGGGGAGCCGGAGCGGAACGACCCTGTACAACAGCCGGCTTGGGCCGGAAGACATTCAACGCTGGTGCATCCCGGGAGCCCGCGGACGCCAGCTGCTGCGCGCGGCCGTGCGCGCTCTGGGCCTCTCCGCGCGCGGCTATCACCGGATCCTGCGGGTGGCCCGCACCGTCGCGGATCTCAGCCGGAGCGAACGGGTGGGTGCGCCGCACATTGCCGAGGCCATCCAGTACCGGAGTCCGGGAACCGCTACGCAGCCACAGGCTTCCCGCGCGGCAGGATGATGGTGAACTCCGTGTACTCGCCGGGCTCGGTGTCCACGAGAAGCTGCCCTTCGTGCTCGCGCACGATCTCGTGGCAGATCGACAGCCCCAGCCCGGTACCCTGGGTGCCGGACTTGGTGGTGAAGAAGGGGTCGAAGATCTTGCGGACGATGCTGTCGGGGATGCCGGTGCCGTTGTCCCGAATCCTGATGTGCACGCCGTCCGGTTGGCCTGCGGTGGCCACGAGCAGGGTGGGTGAGTACCCGCGGCCGTCTTCACTACCGCGCATCTGCGTAGCCTGGCAGGCGTTGGTCACGATGTTCAGGACGACCCGGCTGAGATCGCGGGCGATGCCGTTGACACGGCCCGCATCGGGATCGAATTCGCGGGTGATGGTCACGTTGAAGGTGGCATCGGTGCCGCGCATGCCGTGGTAGGCGAGCTTGGTGTATTCCTCCACCAGCAGGTTGATGTCGATGGACTCGATCTGCCCGGCTTCGTCGCGGGAGTGGGCCAGCATGCCGTCGACGATCCGGTTGGCGCGGTCGCCGTGTTCCTTGACCTTGGAGATGTTGAGCTGCAGATCGCCCAGGATTTCGTCGACGATCTCGCCCAGTTCTTCATCATCCGTCGCTGCGAGCGGCCCCGCGCCATCACCATTGCCGCTCTCGGCATCGAGACCCAGCTCCTCTCGCAGCTCGTCGATCAGTTCCACGGAAAGCGCCGCGAAGTTGTTGACGAAATTGAGGGGATTGCGGATTTCGTGCGCCACGCCCGCCGTCAGGGCGCCGAGCGATGCCAGCTTCTCCTGGGTGACGACCTGTTCCTGCGTCCGCCGCAGCTCGTCCAACGTGCTTTCCAGCTCCGCGTTCTTGTCCTGGACCTCCGTCGCGAGCGCTTCCACCAGGTTCAGGCGCTGCACTTCGATGGCATGCTGGCGAAAGACCTCCAGCGCGCCCGCCATGTCGGCCACTTCGTCGTTGCCGGCGATCTCCAGCTTCGCTTCCAGTTCGCCGCGAGACATGCGCCGCATCACGTCGGAGAGGTGGCGCAGGCGGACCAGGAGGCGTTCACCGAAGAACTTCCAGCCTCCGAAAACAGCCGCCAGCACGGCGAGGACGTTGACCGCGAGGATGGTCCACCAACCGACCTGCAGCAGGGTGGCTGATCGGTCCGCCGCCTCCTGGGTCGAGACCTCCGCGTTCTCCACCAGCGGCTGGACGAGCGCGAGCAGGTCGTTGGTGGTCGCTTCGTTCAGTGTGAGATACTCCTCCGACTCGGCCAGTTCGGCCAACTCCAGGGTGCGAATCGTGAAGATCCCGTTTGCGGCCGAATAGAGGTCGCCCAGAGCCTGGAAGGAGGGCGTGAGCAGCGCAGCGGTCTCGGGGCGCAGGTCGCCCAACGCGTTCTCGAGGTCGCCCATCGCCGCCGTAACGCGCTCCCGGTTGGTCTGGAGCAGGCCCGGATCGTCCTGCGTCAGCCCACGCTGGATGAGCACCGAAACCTCGTTCTGTGTCGCCTGGTAGTTGAGCAGCCCTCTGTACTGGTCCAACTCGGCGGGCGCGTTTCTGGCGGAAATCGGCGCAGCCTGGTCCGCGAGCTCCCGCAAGCCCGTCTCCATGAAGAATTCCTGATCGTCGATCTCGGTGACCAGCAGGAGTTCGGTTCCCAGCGTCACCTCCAGCACCTCGCGTTCGAGATCCCTCACCTGAGCGCGATAATTCATCCGGCGAAACACCGACTCGCGGATGAGGTCGATGCTCTCCACCAGACTCGAGGCCAGGAGAACCACTGAATCCTGCAATTCCCCTTGAAGCCCGGCGCCCGTCATCTCCCCGATGCGGGTACGCAGGAATTCCTCTTCCCGCACCACATCGAGGTCGACCAGCGCCAGATCTTCGGGCGTATCGGCCGCGATCAGCCTGGGCGACGCACGCACCAGTTCCGAGCTGCTGCGCGCCACGTCGAAGGCGGCGATCATCCCCGGCATATAGGTGCCGGTGACTTCCCGCTGGCTCGCATTGACGATCGTCATGAGGCCCAGCGCCAGCAAGCTGGCCACCAGGGTCAGGGACACGCTCCCGCCAAGGCCGACCCAGATCTGGCTCGCGATTCCGAAGCGGTTTCCGGTGGCCTTGCGGACCTTGTCGCCCCAACCCGGGGGCAGCTTCTCCAGAACCCACTCGAAGGCTGCGTGGATTCTGGAGTCCAGACCCTCCTGACCCGGGGAGGTCATCGCGACAGACGCTCCATGGCCCGGAAACGCCCGGCCTGGATCCGGGTCAGAAAAACACGATCCGATCCCTGGTTGTCGCGTACGCCGTACTCGACCTCGAACCCGCCCAGATCAATGGGCCCTGCTTCCCGCAGCGTCTGGAGGAAGCTCTCCCGGATCGGTTCGGGGCCTGTCCGGTCGAGTCCTTCCACGATGAGAAGTCCCGCCAGGTAGCCCTCCAGGGAGACGAAGCCGGGAACGGCATCCGCGTCCGCCACTGCCAGCGCCTCGTGGTAGCGCGCCACAACGGGAACCGAGGTGTCCTGGGGGAAGGGGACGACCTGCGTGACCACGACACCCTCTCCGGCTGACCCGAGTTCGTTCAGCAACGCGTTGCTGCCCACGAAGGAGATGTTCACGAAGACGGCGTTCACGCCGATGCGGCGCGCCCACCTGATGAACGTGGCCGCAGGCTGATAGGCGCCGATGATGATCACCGCCTGGGGGTTGCCCTCCCTGATGTCGAGCAGAGCCCGTTTCACCGCAGTGGTGTTGCGGACGTATGCGCCCTCTGCGACCAGCACCATGTCACGCCTTCCCAGAGCACGGCGCACACCCGTCAGCCCGGCGTTGCCGTAGTTGTCGTCCTGGTACAGGACAGCAAAGCGCGTATGACCCAGGTCCGTGGTGAGGCGCTCGACCATCTCCTCGGTCTCCTGGAAATAGGATGCGCGCAGGTTGACGACGAAATCGGGCCTCTCCCGGAGGAATTCCGCTCCCGTGAACGGCCCGATGTAGGGAACGCCCCCGGCGGTCGCGACCGGTTCCGCTGCGGTCGAGGTGGGCGTTCCCACGGCGCCCACCAATCCGAACACTCCGTCGGCGATGAGGGCGTGGGTGTTGTCGGAGGCGGCTTCGGGTTCGTATCCGTCGTCACGTGAGCGAAGCCGCAGCATCCGACCCTGGACACCGCCGTGCCGGTTCGCTTCCTCGAAGGCCGCGAGAATCCCGAGCCTCATGTTCGATCCGAGTTCGCTCGTGGGGCCCGTGAAGGCGGCGGATTGTCCGAACACGATCGAATCCGGGAAGACGCCCTCCGCTTCCGACTGGCCCGCCAGCGACGGCCCCGGCATGAGGACCGCAGCGGCGAGAAGGGCCGCGACCGCACCGCCGCGAGGCCTCGCGGCGTGGTTCGCGAACCTTCTGCGCCGGCATCCGGTACCACCTCTCATCAGGCGCCCCCGTACCGGAGCGCCAGGCAGGTCAGGTCGTCGGACTGAGGGGCGCCGCCCGCGTGCCTGTGTACGGCGTCCACAACCTGGCGTGTCATATCCTCGGGGTCCGAACCGACCGCCTCCCGCAGGACGTCGAGAAGCGTGTCGTCCCCGAACTGGTTTCCGGCCTCGTCCATCGCTTCGGTGACGCCGTCCGTGTAGAAGAAGACGATGTCGCCCTCCTCCAGTTGCATCGAGTGTTGCTGATAGGGGAACTCGTCGATCACGCCGAGTACGATGCCGCTGTCTCCCGTCAGCCACGTCACCTCCCCCGAAGGCTTGACCAGACAGGGAAGGTTATGACCTCCGTTTACGTACTCCAGAAGCCCCGAAGCCGGATCGAGCACCGCGTAGAACATGGTGACGAACATCGACTCCTTGTTCTGTTCGTAGAGTAGCTGGTTGACCTCGGTTATGCACTTTACGGGCTCACGTTCGCCAAGGGCGGAGCCCTTGACCAGAGTCCGGCTCACCATCATGAACAGCGCAGCCGGCACCCCTTTGCCGGAGACGTCCGCGACCACCACCGCAAACCTGTCATCCTCCACCGGGAAGAAGTCGTAGAAGTCGCCGCCCACTTCCTTGGCCGGCGTCATCCATGCGTACAGGCCGTATTGGGGATGCTCCGGGAAGATCTTGGGCAGGATCGAGTCCTGCATCTGTGCGGCGACGCCCAGCTCCTGGCGCAGGGCGACCAGTTCATCGCGAGACCGTAGCGCTTCGCGCATCACCTGCAGGTGACGGATGGTCTTGTCGATGGTGGTCTCGAGATCGTCGAAGTTGATCGGCTTGGTGAGGAAGTCGAACGCGCCGCGATTCATGGCGGTGCGGATGTTCTCCATGTCCCCGTACGCCGTCACGATCACCGCGCGCAGATCCAGATCCAGCGAGTTGATCTGGCTGAGCAGCGTGAGGCCGTCCATTTCCGGCATGTTGATGTCCGACAACACCATGTCGATGTCGTCCTGCTGGTTCAGCTTGTCCAGCGCTTCAACGCCATTGCTGGCGAACACCAGGTCGATCTCACGCCGACGCATCTTGCGCCGAAACTTCTGCCTGAGAAGAAGCTCGAGATCCGGCTCGTCGTCCACCACAAGAATCTTCTTCATTCATCCTCTCCAGAGGGCAAGGATTCCGATGCCGCGCCGCTGAGCCGGCCTGCGCCCGGCGCGAGCGTCTGATCGGAGGTTGATGTCGCCCAAAACTACTGGTTAAGGGCCTCGGCAACAACGATCCCCGTACCTGCGGCATCGACTTCCCGCTGGCGACGACGATTCCCTCGTCGGTCTCAGCGATTCCTCCGTCGACAACGACGATTCCTCCTGCCCGCATTCGGGAACGACGGAGATCGCGGCCGCCTTCGCGTTGCCGCCGGATGGTGGCGGCCAACCACTTCCGAGGGATGCGCATTCCAGCCTTCCGTTATAGGTTGTTAGGCCGACAAAACCGGGGAAGTAGCCGATACCCGGATGCACGTCGGACGGGGCTTGGCGAGGAACAGACGTAGAATGACACAGGCGCTGTAGCGCAGCGGCGGAACGACGCATGGATGTCACTCTGGGGATTGATGTGAGGAGGGACCAACACGAGCCTCGAAGGGTCGTGGAGGTCTTCGAGCGCTTCGCCACAGCCAACGGCGTAAGCGACCTCGTGGTGCAGAGGTTCTGTCTGGCCCTGGACGAAATCATCACCAACGTCGTCTCCTACGGGTTCGAAAAGGAGCCCGAGGATCCGAAGATCCGCGTGGACCTCGAGTTGGGAGAGAGTCGCCTGGAGGTGCGCATCGAAGACAACGGACGCTCCTTCAATCCGCTGGCCGATGCCCCGCTTCCGGATCTCACGCTTCCCGTGGACGAACGTCCGATCGGCGGGCTCGGGATCCACCTTGCCAAGAACCTCGTGCACGAGATATCCTATCGGCGCGTGCGAAATCGAAATTGCCTGACCCTCACACAGCCGCTGTAGGGCGCGACAGGGGACCGAAATCCGTGAAAGTCACAGCCAGTCAGTCCGGGGACACCGTGATCGCGGCCGTCAGCGGCCGCGTTGATTCGGTAAACGCGACTTCCTTCGAGCAGGAGTTGAGCAAGGCCATGGAGGGCGGTTCCAGCCGCCTGGTCGTGGATTGCGGCGAGTTGTCGTACATCAGCAGTGCCGGCCTGCGCATTCTCCTCCTCGCCGTGAAGAAGACCCGCGCCCAGGGTGGGGGAGTCGCATTGTGCCAGGTGCAGGATCACGTCCGGGAGGTTCTGGAAGTGAGCGGGTTCACGCGCATCATGACCGTCCGCGATACCGTCGAACAGGCGCTCGAGAGCTTCTGAAGCGTTGCCGGGGCCGGCTGGCTCTTGATGTAGCCGGCTTCTCCCAGACACAGCCTCCTCCATGGGGGCAGACCCTTTCCCAATCCCCCGGGACCGGTTTGCGCCCTTGCCGGGTCGGTCGAGGGTTCCCTCGCCAGCCCGGTGCCTCGCCGCCCTCGGGGCTCGCGGGGTTCCATCCATGGACGGCTAGAAATATGTGAACGCCTGGACCTTCAGCGACCACTCGGTGCGCTCGAGCGATGAACGGTAGATGTCGAGGTTGGTGGATATTCCGTTCTTCCCGAAGGCGTACAGCATGAACCCGGGGGTAATCGTGAACCCGGAAAAATCCTCGCCACCGGCATCCTGGGTGCTAGCCCAGCTGAAGCGCAGCAGGGGTTCGATGGCCTCGAAGTTGGCGGCTTCCGGCAGCGGCAGGTACCAGAGCCCCATCGCCTGAAGCGCCGAGAACGGCGTGTCCTGGCCGACCTTCCAGTTCCGCCCCCGGATCGCGCCCACGAGCAGGTGGCCCCCGTCGCGCCATGTTCCCGCTTCGAACTCGAGACCGTAGGCCGGGGTCCAGGCGTTCCCGTAGTCGAAGTGGGTCTCGTCGAAGGCGGTATAGACGGCGAAGCGGCTGTCCTCGGTGAGGTCGAAGGAGAGCTGCGCGGTGGTCGACTTCCAGTTGTTGGCGTCCCTCCTGTCGATGCCTTCGCCGTTGGTGATCGTCACGCGGTAGCTCGCTCGGCTGCTCAGGCGTCCGGTCAGGTTCAGCCCCGGCTCATACCCGTTCAAGCCGAGCCGGAACGCCAGGTTGCCGAAGGAACAGACCCCGCCGATCCCCGGACAGTCGTCGACGCCCGAAACCCTGGCGTCCCGCTCGATGAGCGGCAGATCCGAGTTGGGGACCAGCCAGAAGTACGAAATTCCGCGCTTGAACTGACCCATGTTGAGGACGAAGGCTTCGGAGAAGGTCAGCGTGAGCCACGCATCCAGCACCGTTCCCCCCCCGAGCGCTTCAAACTGAAGGCGACCGCTGACGAAGTCGTTGTAACGCCCGATCAGCGTCACCCAGGCGCGCCGCATGAAGAACGACGAAACCGCGCCCTCCGCGCTTGGCGCCTCGTATTGGGCGTGCACGCGGGCGTCGAATGACACGCTCGAGCCGCCAAGGGATCGGAACGGCGGGTCCTGGGCGTGGAGCTGCTGGCCGGGAACGGCGGTCGCCGCGAGCAGGGTGCCTGCCAGCATCAGCAGGAAGAACCGCGATGCCCCGGGGCGGATCCGCGGCATCCGGCGCCTCCCGGCGCGAATGCCCGTATTCGGGTTGGAGTGGGGGTCCCGCGCCGCTCCTGCCGTGGTCGTTGATTGGTGGTGCGCCGGCATCGTGGCCTCCTCGGAGGTGGTATCTCGATGTTCGTCTTGCGGTACGTAGGCACTTCCCATCTGTGATTAAGCGGCATTCCCGCCCGCTAGAACAGACCGATCACCCTCCCGGTGTCGGGATCCAGGTCAACATCGTAGAACGAGGGGCGGGTGGGCAGTCCCGGCATGGTTCGCATCATGCCCACCAGCGGATAGAGGAAGCCGGCCCCCACGGAGGCGCGCACGTCGCGGATGGGCAGCGTATATCCCCGCGGCACTCCCTTGCGCTTCGGGTCGTGGCTGATGCTCAGATGCGTCTTCGCCATGCAGATCGGCAGGTTGGCGAAGCCCTGGCGGGTGAAGAGGTCGATACGCTCGTCGGCCAGCGGTTCGAACTCGACCCCGTCCGCCCCATACACTTCGCGCGCGATGATGTCGATCTTGTCCCGAACCGGAAGATCAAGCGGATAGAGAAAGCGGAAATCCGAGGGCTGCTGCACGGCGCTGACCACGGCCCGGCCAAGCTCAACCGCTCCCGCCCCTCCGTGGGCCCAGTGTTTCGAGACCACGGCGTCCACGGCCCCGGCGGCGCGCGCCGCCCGGATCACCAGGTCCACTTCGGCGTCGGTATCGGTGGAGAAGTGGTTCACGGCCACCACGACCGGGACGCCGAACTTCCGCGCCGTGCGGATGTGGTGCTCCATGTTGGCGCAGCCTCGGCCGAGCAGCTCCAGGTTCTCCTCCGTGTAGGCTCGATCGAGCGGCCGGCCGGCCACCACGGGAGGTCCGCCGCCATGGGTCTTGAGCGCCCGGATGGTGGCCACGAGCACCACCGTGTCGGGGACCAGCCCGGAATAGCGGCATTTGATGTTGAAGAACTTCTCCATGCCGATGTCGGCCCCGAAACCCGATTCGGTGATGACGTAATCGCCCAGTTTGAGCGCGATGCGGTCGGCGATGATCGAGCTGTTGCCGTGCGCGATGTTGGCGAACGGTCCGGCATGCACGAAGACCGGGGTGCCCTCGAGCGTCTGCATGAGCGTCGGCTGAACGGCGTCTCGCATGAGCACCGCGAGCGCGCCCGCGGCGCCGATGTCCTCCGCGGTTACGGGCTCGCCGTCGCCCGTCGCACCCACCACCATGGCCCCGAGCCTCCTGCGCATGTCGGCCAGATCGGTGGTCAGGGCCAGTATCGCCATAATCTCGCTGGCCACCGTGATATCGAATCCGGTCGCCCGCGTGAATCCGAATTCATCCGGCCCCTGGCCGACCGTAATCTCGCGCAGCATGCGGTCGTTGGTGTCCATGACCCGCCGCCAGGTGACCGTGCCCGGATGGATCCCCAGGCGCACGAAGCGGCTGCGCTCCGCCGCCGTCATCCGGTCGGGATCGTCGGTGGTGATGCCCAGTTTCTTCTTGCGAACCCGCATTCCGCGCGCGAAGAAGCGCCGTCCGTTGCGGATCGGGAACAGGCGCTCGAACAGAAGCTCGTCGCTCTGACGGGACTCGTGCAGCATCCGGATGTCGATCGCCGCCGCCAGCAGGTTGTTGGCCGCGGTGATCGCGTGGATGTCCCCGGTGAGGTGCAGGTTGAAGTCCTCCATGGGGATGACCTGGCTGTACCCGCCTCCGGCGGCTCCCCCCTTGATTCCGAAGGTAGGGCCCTGGCTGGGCTGGCGGATGCACGCGATCGTCCGCTTGCCCAGTTGAGCGCCCATCGCCTGGGCGAGTCCCACCGTGGTGGTGGTCTTGCCCTCGCCCAGCGGCGTCGGGGTGATCGCCGTCACGTCGATGTACTTGCCGTCCGGGACGCCGGAGAGGCGTTCGAGCACGGAGAGCCTGACCTTGGCCTTGTGCGACCCCTGCAGCTCCAGCTCCTGGCTGCGGAGTCCGAGTTGCGCGGCGATCGAGGCGATGGAGGTAATCGGGGCTTCCTGGGCGATCTCGATATCTGAGGGAACGGGCGAGCGAATCTGGAGCGACGTACTGCGGCCGTAGTCGGTCATCGGTTGTGGATTCCATGGTTTCGGTGCGGCGTCGCCGGATGCCGCGGGATTCGTGGCGCAGCAACTCGGCAGTCCCTGCGGGCTCGCGAGAAAGATTCCCTCCGCGGGGTCATTTGGGAATAGGTGTTGATGATGAGCTTGGCCGAAAGGTGATTTCCTTGATTCGGTCCCGCGGATGCAGGTACATTAATTGCCGTGTAGCGATGCGTCCCCGCAACATTCTCCGGCCACTCCTCCTTCATGGGCTCCGTATGCGACTCTTCATCGCGCTGAATCTGTCCGTTGGCGCGAAGGAAGGCGTTTACGACGCGGCCCTTCCCCTGAGGGAGGCCGGACTCCCGGTGCGCTGGCTGGATCCCGGCACGTTTCACCTCACCCTGAAGTTTCTGGGCAACCCGCATCCGGATCTGACTCCGCGCGTGTCCGAGGTGATCGACGAAGTCGGAAACAAGAACCGTCCCTTCTCGATGGAGATCCGGGGTTTCGGCGCTTTTCCGACGATTCGTCGCCCAAGGGTGATGTGGATCGGAGTGGAGCCGGTGCTCGCCCTTCGCTGTCTCAAGCAGGACGTGGAGTGGGGGCTGGCCACCCTGGGCTTCAGCCGGGAGACCAGCGCCTTCCATCCTCACATCACTGTGGGCCGCGCCAGGGCGGAGACCGGGGCCGGCGCCTTTCGCGGGCTGGACGCGCTGGTTGCCGACCTGGACTTCCGCCATCAGATCGAGGTGACGTCCGTGGAGCTCATGCGCAGCCATCTCTCCCGGGCCGGAGCCCGCTACAGCGTCCTGTCCTCGGCGGCGCTCGGGCCGGCGGAGTCGAATCCGTCCCACACCTCATGAACCAGATCCGCGCAGGACTCCCGGTTCTCCGCTCCTGACCTCCATGGCAAACATCCTCATCGTCGACGACGACGCGTCGGTCAGCGGCGCCCTGCGTCAGGTCTTCGAATACGAATCGCACCGCGTGACCGTCGCGCCCAACGGCGCCGTCGGCCTCGAGCGCCTCGTCGACGACAATCCCGATGTCGTCTTTCTCGACGTCAAGATGCCGGGGATGGACGGCCTGGAAGTGCTCACGAAGATGAGAAAAGTGGACTCCCGTACCCCCGTGATCATGATCAGCGGCCACGGGAACATCGATACCGCCGTGGAAGCCACGCGCAGGGGCGCGTACGACTTCCTGGAGAAGCCACTCGACACGGCCCGCCTCTTCGTCACCCTGCGCAATGCTCTGGACATGCACGGGCTCAAGCGCAGCGTCGAGTCGCTTCAGACGGAAGTGGAGAGCCGATACGAGATCGTCGGTTCCTCGCACCAGATTCGTCAGATGCTGATGCGCATCGAGAAGGTGGCTCCCACCAGGGCGCGGGTGCTGATCACCGGCGAGAACGGCACGGGGAAGGAGCTGGTGGCGCGGGCGGTCCATCGGCTGTCCGACCGGCGCGACCGGCCGTTTGTCGAAGTAAACTGCGCCGCGATTCCCTCCGAGCTCATCGAGTCGGAGCTCTTCGGGCACATGAAGGGCTCGTTCACGGGAGCGGTGGCGGACCGCGCCGGGAAGTTCGAGCAGGCGGACGGCGGCATCCTCTTCCTGGACGAGATCGGCGACATGTCCTTTGCCGCCCAGGCCAAGGTGCTGCGCGTGCTGGAGCAGGGCATGGTCGTCCGCGTCGGAGGCTCCAGGTCCCTGCGCGTGGACGTGCGGGTCATCGCCGCGACCAACAAGGACCTCGCCGAGGAAATAGAAAACGACCGGTTCCGCGAGGATCTCTACTATCGTCTGAACGTCGTGCCCATCGAACTGCCTCCGCTGAGGGAGCGACGCGACGACATTCCCATGCTCGTGAAGCACTTCACCACCCTGATGGTGCGGACCGGCCGGGCATCCCGGAAACACTTCACCGATGATGCGCTCGCGCGGCTCAAGGGGATGGACTGGCCGGGAAACGTGCGCGAACTGCGCAACGCCGTGGAGCGCTTTCTGATTCTCGCGGAGGGAGACGAGATCCGGGCGAAGGACGTGCGACTGCTCTCGGGACCCAGCCCGGGGGCAGCCGTCCAGGCACTGCTCGCCTCGTCGTCGTTCACCGATTTCAAGGATCGCGCGGAGCGGGCGTTCATCGAGCACAAGCTGCGCGACCACGACTGGAACGTCACCGAGACCGCCCGGGCGGTAGGCATGCCCCGATCCAACCTCTACAAGAAGATCCACAAGTACGGGCTGGAGCGGGAGTCGTGAGGCCGCTTTGAGGGACGTGCGCGGGGAGGGCGAGGATTCGTTGCCGACCGGTGACGCGGCGAACGATGACGGGGGCCACGGCGCGCCTGCGACGGAGGCGTCCATGAAGTCGCTTGCCCGGACCGCGTGGGAATGGTGCCGGTCGGTTCTGATTGCCTTCGCGCTCTTTCTGGTCATCAGAGCGTTCCTGGTGGAAGCGTTCAAGATCCCCACCGCCTCCATGGAGAACACCCTGCTGGTGGGGGACTTTCTGGTGGTCAACAAGGCGGTGTACGGGGCCGGGATTCCCGGAACTTCGCTGCATCTTCCCGCGTTCGCGCAACCCGAGCGGGGCGACGTCATCGTGTTCACGCCTCCGCACGATCACGGAAAAAACTATGTGAAGCGGGTGGTCGGAGTGCCGGGGGATGTGCTCGAGATGCGGGCCAAGGAACTGTACCTGAACCACGTACGGTTCAATGAACCCTACGTCCGTCATGTGGATCCGAGGCGTGACGAATTCCATCCCGACATGGCGTGGCAGGCGGACTATCTCACCGAAGACCGCGAAGCGGCGTCGTACCGGCCAACGCGGGACAACTGGGGTCCGATCCGGGTTCCGCGGGACAGCTATTTCGTGTTGGGAGACAACCGCGACAACAGCGAAGACTCGCGCTACTGGGGCTTTGTCGACGAGGATTCGGTACGCGGCCGGCCCTGGTTCGTCTACTACTCCTTCGATCCTTCATCCGAGACGGAAGCGGCGTGGGTCCGAGAAGTGCGCTGGGGCAGGATCGGCGGACGGGTCCGGTAGCCATGGCGTGGAGATTGCTGGTTGACACCATGCGGGCTCTCTGATACCCTTGACTGCTTTGTTGCTCTACTCCGTAGGGCTCGACGCGATGACGAGCCTGCGGAAGGCCGTCTCCCCGGGAAAACAACGGGTGATCCGTACGTGAAGACATATACGCCCAAGGCAAGCGACATCGAACACCAGTGGTGGGTGGTTGATGCGGCTGAACAGCCGTTGGGGCGTCTGGCGACTCAGATTGCCCGTGTGCTGCGCGGCAAGCACAAGCCCATCTTCACGCCCCATCTGGACACCGGGGACAACGTGGTGGTGATCAACGCCTCCCGCGTGAAGCTGACCGGCAACAAAGCGTCGCAGAAGACCTACTTCCGTCATTCGGGCTACATGGGCGGCGAGCGCCACATTCCCTTCAAGACGATGCTGAGGCGGCATCCCGAGCGGGTGATCGAACGCGCCGTGCGGGGCATGCTTCCGAAGGCGCGGCTTGGTCGTCGACTGCGTCGGCGGCTGCGCGTCTACGCCGGAGCCGAGCATCCTCATCACGGCCAGCGTCCGCGCCCACTCACGTTCTGAGGTCAGGGGTTCATTGCCATACGTACAGCAGATCCAGGCGGTCGGCCGGCGCAAGACCAGTGTCGCGCGCGTCATCCTGAGGCCAGGGACCGGACAGTGGCGGATCAACGGACGGGAACTGGACGGCTATTTCCCGCGACTGGTGCACCGCAAGCGCGCCACCGAGGCGATGCAGGTCGTTGACGCCGATGCCCGCTTCGACGTCGTCGTCCGCGTGCACGGGGGCGGCGTGACCGGCCAGGCCGACGCCATCCGCCTGGGTGTGGCGCGCGCGCTGGTGGAGGAAGACGAAGACGCCATGGGACCGCTTCGCCAGGGCGGGTTCCTATCACGTGATCCGCGCAAGGTGGAGCGCAAGAAGCCGGGCCGTCCCAAGGCTCGCAAGCGCTTCCAGTTCAGCAAGCGCTAAACCCGAAGGACTGCCTGGGAGACGCATGGAGCAGGTTTCTCTGAACCAGATGCTTGAGGCCGGGGTCCACTTCGGACACCAGACTCGCCGATGGAACCCCAAGATGCGCCGCTTCATCTTCACGGAGCGGAACGGCATCCACATCATCGACCTGCGCAAGACCTTCGATCGCCTGGTCGTGGCCCAGAAGATCGCCCGCCAACTGGTCCTTTCGGGCGAACGCCTTCTGTTCGTCTGCACCAAACCCCAGTTGCGCGGAATCATCGAAGAGGACGCCGACAGGTCCCGCAGCCTGTTTGTGACGGAGCGCTGGCTGGGCGGCATGCTCACCAACTTCCAGACCATCCGCCGCCAGATCCGCCGGCTCAAGGAGCTCGAGCGCGGGCAGGAGGAAAACGCCTTCGAGTTCTACACCAAGAAGGAGCGTCTTCTGCTTGAGCGGGAGCGTGTGAAGCTCGAGAAGTATTTTTCCGGGGTTAAGGACATGGCCCGGCTTCCCGGTGCGGTTTTCGTGGTCGACGCGCGGCGCGAGGCGATCGCCGTCAAGGAAGCGCACCGACTCGGTATTCCGATCATTGCCATCGCCGACACAAACGTCGATCCGGATCTCATCACCTACCCGATTCCGGGGAACGATGACGCCATACGCTCGGTGAGCCTGATCAGCGGGGCCATCGCCGAAGCGATCTGCCAGGCCCGCAAGGAGGTGCCGGAAGACGAGCGCCGCCGGGTGGAGGACTTGGAGGCCACGACCTATTCGACGGAGACAGGCGAGAAGGCTGCCGCGGTGGAAGAGCATCCGCGCCGTCGTGGACGTCGGCGGCCCCGTCCCGGCGTGATCGCGGGGCATAAGAAGACGGGCGGAACCGGGGACTCGCCGAAGCGCGTGAGAAAGGCGCGCGTGCTGGTGAGGAAGCCCGCGGCCGATGCCGCCGCGTCGACTCCCGCGGAGCCCTCGACCCCCGACGCCGCTGATGCGAAGCCCGCCCGGGTCAGGCGTGCGCCGCCCCAACCGGTAGTGACCCGGACCAGCTGACCTTCCCGTTCGGCGGATGCCGGGCACTGAAGTAAACGCGAGGGTCGCGGGAGAGGGTCACCACCGCGTTTCGCGCCTCGCAACCTCGAACCGACCACCAGGGGGAACCCCCACATGACGATTCCCGCAAAGATGGTGAAAGCCCTGCGCGACCGAACCGGCGGGGGCATGATGGATTGCAAGCGCGCACTCGAGGAAACGGGTGGGGACCTCGAGGCCGCGGTCGACCTTCTGCGCGCCAGGGGCGCGGCGAAGGCCTCCAAGCGAGCGAGCAGGGACACCAACCAGGGCACCATCGGCAGCTACATACACTTCGACCGAAGGGTAGGCGTGATCGTCGAAGTCAACTGCGAGACGGACTTCGTGGCCAACACCGACGACTTCCGCGCGCTGGCCAAGGACATAGCCCTGCACGTCGCTTCCCAGGACCCGATTGCCGTGCGCACGGAAGACCTCCCGCAGGAGGTGGTCGAGCGCGAACAGGCGATTTACCTGGAGCAGGTGAAGGCGCAGGGGAAACCGGAACGCATCCAGGACATGATCATCCAGGGGAAGCTCAAGGCCTTCTACAAGGATCAGGTGCTGCTGGAGCAGCCGTTCATCAAGGACACGGACCGGACCATCGGCCAACTCGTGACCGAAGTGTCGGCGAAGACCGGCGAGAAGATCGAAATCGCCCGTTTTTCCAGATTCGCGGTCGGACAGCGCGGCTGACGGCGGCCGCCCGCGGGGACGATGAGCGGCTCGCCGGAGTTCCGATATTCACGGGTCCTACTCAAGATCTCCGGCGAGGCGCTCGCGGGTGAGGAAGGATTCGGCATCTCTCCTCCGGTCGTCGATCGCCTCACCGACGAAATAGGGAGGCTCGCCGAACTGGGCGTGGCGCTCGGCATCGTCATCGGCGGCGGCAACATCGTGCGAGGGGCCCTGGCCAGCCGTCAGGGCATGGATCGCGTCACGGCCGACTACATGGGCATGCTCGCCACCGTCATCAACGCGTTGGCGCTTCAGGACCTGCTTGAGCGCAAGAGCGTCACCACCCGTGTGCTGACGGCATTTCGCATGGAAAAGCTGGCGGAGCCCTATATCCGCCGCCGGGCGATCCGCCACCTTGAGAAGGGCAGGGTGGTCATCTTCGCCGGAGGGACGGGAAACCCGTACTTTTCCACCGACACCGCGGCCGCTCTCCGGGCGATCGAGATGGAAGCCGACGTGATCATCAAGGCCACGAAGGTGGCGGGCATCTACACGGCCGATCCTCTCGTGGACCCGACCGCGCAATTCATCCCGCGAATCAGCTTCCAGGAAGTGATCGCCCGGGAGCTGAGGGTGATGGACGCTTCGGCGGTGTCGCTGTGCAAGGACAACAACCTGCCGATCATCGTACTCAACCTCGATGACCGGGGGGCGGTTGGGGCGGCCATCAGAGGGGAGCGCATAGGCACCATCGTATCCTGACCGGGTATTCGCTCTCCGGTTCCACAAATCACGCGCGCGGGAGGCTGTCATGGGACTCATGGAAGAACTCACGGAGCGCATGGACGACGCGCTCGACGCTGCGCGTCGCGAATTCGCGACCGTTCGAACAGGGAAGGCGACCCCGGCGCTGCTGGACAGCGTCCGGGTGGACGCCTACGGCGCCAGCATGCCCTTGAACCAATTGGCGACGGTGATCGCCGCAGACGCGAGCCTGCTCGTGGTGCAGCCGTACGACAAGTCGCTGGTCTCGTCGGTCGAGAAGGCGATCATGTCGGCCAACCTCGGGTTCAACCCTTCCAACGACGGCAACCTGATCCGCGTCCCCATTCCTCCGCTCACCGAGGAACGACGCCGGGAATACGTGCGCATCATCCACCAGATGTCGGAGAATACCAAGGTCTCGATGCGGCATGCGCGGCGCGCGGGCAACGGTGAAGTAAAGCGTCGCATGAGGGAGCACGAGATCAGCGACGATCAGGGTCACCAGGTGATGAGCGAGATCCAGAAACTCACCGACCGGTACATCGTTTCGCTGGAGGAACTCAGGAAAGCCAAGGAGGGGGAGGTCATGGCGATCTAGCCATGAAACCGACACCCGGGCGTTCCCAGACGTTCCAGAAAGCTCCCAAGAGTTCCTCTATCCTCCAGTAACCACGCCGTTTAGCCGTCGTTCATCCGTCCGATGGCGCTCCTTGCCGTTCCAGAGCGATCCCGCTAGTTTCTTGTAAATTAGTGCTATCTATGGTGCTATCCATTCCGTTTACATTTATACGGTGAAACAACAGGGGGCTTCGGGACGCATGAAACGGCCGGCCAAACTCAGCGCGACGTTCGTCTCCCGGGTGCGGGAGCCAGGGACCTATGGCGATGGCTTCGGCGGGCACGGGCTCGCGCTGCGGGTCAAGCCGATGGCGAACGGACGGCTCTCGAAGAACTGGGTCCAACGTCTCCGGCTGAACGGGCGGCCGATCAACTGCGGGCTGGGCCCGTTCCCGGTGGTGACGCTCGCGGATGCGCGCGCCAAGGCGCTTGAGAACCGGCGGCTCGCGCATCGGGGCGAGGATCCGCGGGGCGGTGGTGTCCCGACCTTCCGCCAGGCCTGCGATACGGTGATCCGGTTGCGGGCCAAGGGCTGGAAGAACCCGACCAGGCTGACTCGGCAGTGGCGGCAACCGTTCGCGGCCTACGCCTGGCCGCACTTCGGAGAGAAGCCGGTGTCCAAGGTCACCAGCGCCGACGTGCTGGCCGCAGTCACGCCGATCTGGCACGACAGGCCCGTGCAGGCTCGGACGCTCCGCCAGCGCATTTCGGTCGTGCTGCGTTGGGCGTGTGCGGCCGGCTACCGGACGGACGATCCTTCCGCCGGCGTTGTGGAGGCGCTGCCGAAGCAGAGGGAGCCCGGTCATTTTCGGGCGCTGCATCACTCCGAGGTCGGTGACGCGCTCCGGCGGATCGCGGCGTCCGAGGCGGCGCCGGCGACGAAGCAGGCGCTCCGGTTCCTCACGCTCACCGCGGTTCGGACGAACGAGGTTCGGGGTGCGAGGTGGGATGAAGTGAGCCTCCAAGCCGCAGTTTGGACGATTCCAGCAGCGCGGACGAAGCAGAAGCGCGAGCACCGCGTCCCTCTGTCGCGGCAGGCGCTCGACATCCTGGAGGAAGCCCGGAGACTCTCGGGACGGCGAGGGCTTGTCTTCCGTTCCGCGAAGGGCAACGGCCAGCTCGGTCCCACCACGTTGCGCGCGGTCTTCGAGCGCCTCGGCATCCCCGGGACAGTCCACGGGATGAGAAGCGCGTTCCGGTCGTGGGCAGCGGACCAGGGAATCGCCCGGGAGATCGCCGAGGCAGCGTTGGCTCACATCGCGGGCGGCGTCGAGAGCGTCTACCAGCGGAGCGACCTGTTCGAGCAGCGGAGGGCGGTCATGCAGGCGTGGGGCGACTACCTCGGGAGGCCTATCGATGGATAAGGGGACCTTCGACGAGCGCGTGAAATGGGTGCGGGAACGTTACCACCTGCCAATGCTGGAGCAGTTGCACGACCGGGACAGGGCGGTACGCGACGCGCGGGCGATCCAGGAGGGCTCGCTCGACATAAACGACGCGGGGCCGGAAGGCGCCTCCCTGTACTTGCAGTGGATGGCGCTCGAGACCGGCGACAAGAAGGGGGCGGCCTATCTCCGGCGCAAGCTGCGTCGACCAAAGCCACCTGGGGCTCCCGCCAAAACCGGTCGCGACCGTGCCTTCATCCTAGCCATCGAGGACGTCAAGGATTACTACGAACTGCCCGTGACCCGATCGACACCCGACGGTCCAAGCGAGTGCTGCGCTGCGGGCGGAAGCGCGTGTGATGTTGTCGGCGCCGCCCTACCCGGGAAGATCCAGGGCGGTCGCCGGAGGTTTCTGTCCTATTCGACCGTCAAAGGCATTTGGGGCAAACGGACGAGAAAACCGGGCGAATAAGTCATCCTAGACGCGGGCCGACGTCCCGTGGTAGCCATTCGGGGACAAGTGAGGACTCCCCGAAACACTGAGGTTGGCATGGCTACCTTGACGAAAGCGCGTGAAACGGTGCGCACCGCCTACCTTCGGCCCGGCGAGGCGGCCCGGCTGCTGGGCGTGGGGCGCACGACGTTCTGGCGGCTCCGCAAGGATACGGGGTTCCCGAAGCCCCGGCACTTTGCGGGCGCCGCCAGGTTCAACCGCGACGAACTCCTCACGTGGGCCGACGCCCAGCTCGCTGACACCTCGATCGACGGCCAGCGCTCCGCGTGACAGCGCCTTGGGAGAAGTATCTGCCCAACGGCGAGAAGCACGTCGCCGGAGACCCGATCAGCTCGGTGCCGCCATTCGAGACGGACGATCCGGCGGCCTCCGAGGCTTCCCATCCGGAGCCGTCAGCCCCCGACCCCGACCCCGACCCGGCGGCCTGCACCTGCCGCCCGGTCGAGGCGCGGCTCACAATCCAGCGCGAGGACGGGACCGTCCGCTACCGGGGGCCGGCGCTGTACGTCGAGGCTTGCCGTCCGGGGTGCCCGGGCGATGGACTCGAAGCCGAGGTGAAGGCGTGGCAGAACGGCCCGGAGAGGGTGGCAGCCGAAACCAGGCCGGACCCGATTCTGCCGACCGTGAAGGTTGAGGAGCGTAAGGAGCTGCCTGCGCTCGGGGGGCTCACCGACGGGCGCGAACCGCCCGCTCAGCTTCCGCTGATCTCGGCACCGGACGGGCCGAGGGTACCGTTCCTCGAGATGGCGGACGTCGCCGGGGTGCCAACGATGGCCCGCGGCCGCGGCGCTCCACTGGAGCTGCGTCTCGCGGTCGGGGCTTGCCTGTTGACGCCGCACTCCGCCAGGCCGGACACGCGGCGGCTAGTACTGACTGTGCGGCAGCTGAGGCGCTTCTTGTACCCCCAGGGATGGAAGCGACACCGCGACTGGCCGCGGATCCGCCGGGCGCTCAGGGCCGCCGGCAACCACACGATTCCGGTTGGGCGCGGCGGACTCTGGTATCCGCTCGCCCTCCGGTACGACCCGGGATGCGACGCCAAGCTCGACGACGAAGTGTGGATCGACGTGGCGTTACCCCCGGGGGCGGCGAACGGCCCGATGATTGACAGGCAGTCACTCGCGTTGCTCGGGGTCCAGAGTGCCCCGCGGTTCCGTGCGTATCTGGCCGCACACGCGGTCGCCTGGATCCCGGGCCGCACCCGAGTACCCTACCCCGGGGGCGGACCACCTCGACTGTGGACCGGAGACAAAGGCAGGTACCCGGTCTTGACGCGCCAGGATCGCCGCCGGTTGGCGTTCGGCGGCAACTGTCAATGGGCATCGAAAATGTCAGGGTATTGGGCATTGAAGATGTCAGGGTCCGAGCGCTGCTCCGCGGAGGGAGCGGAGCGACCGGAGCGGGGCAGCGGGCCGGTAGCGAGGTCGTCATGAGGGGCTCTCTTTCGAGGCAGGCGATTCGGCGTCCACTCGGCTCGCGAGGGGGTGGATCGCCTTGGAGAGTTCGGCGTGGCGGCGCATCCGGTAGCTGTTGCCCCGGATGTTGACGATATGGCAGCGGTGGAGCAGTCGGTCGAGGAGCGCTGCGGCCATGACCTCGTCGCCGAGGATGCGGCCCCACTCCTCGAAGCCCTTGTTGGAGGTGAGCACGGTCGAGCCGTTGCCGTAGCGCCGGTTGACGAGTTGGAAGAAGAGGACCGCGCCGCTCTGGGTCACCGGCAGGTAGCCGATCTCGTCGACGATGAGGAGTGCCGGGTGGGTGAGGATCTTCAGGCGGCGGTCGAGCCGGCCGGCGGCCTTGGCCTCCTCGAGGGAGTCGACGAGGTCGGTCAGGGTGCCGAAGTAGATCTTGCGGCCGCTCTCAGCCGCCGTGATCGCCAGGCTGATCGCGAGGTGCGTCTTGCCCACGCCGGGCGGGCCGAGGAAGACGACGTTCTCCCGGCGCTCGACGAAGCCGAGTTCGTGCAGCGCGTCGATCTGCTCGCGCTTGATCGACGGCTGGAAGGCGAAGTCGAAGGCCGCCAGCGTCTTCACGTACGGCAGGCGGCTGGAGCGCATGGCGGCTTCGAGGCGCCGGCCGTTGCGGAGCTCGATCTGGGCGGCCAGGAGCCGCTCGATCGCCTCGGCCGCGGTCGTGCCTCCCCCGTCCACCCCGGCGAGCACGCCGTCCAGCGCCTCCAGCGCGCCGGGCATCTTGAGGTCGGCGAGCTGGGCCGCGATCCGCTCCCTGCGCGATGGCGGCCTCACCGCACGCCTCCCGCGATCCGGCCGTACTCGGCCAGCGGACGGCGCTCGACCTCGACGAACCGGGAGTCCGCCGCCGCTTCGTTCCGCTCCTTCGAGGGCTCGGGGCGCAGCGGCGTCACGGGCCGGTAAGGCCAGCGGGCCAAGGGCTTTAGGTGCGGCCTCTCCGCCTCGAACCGGTCCACGGGCCGCTCCTTCAGCGTGCCGTGGACGCGGACGTTGGCCACCCTGCCGAGCCACCCCAGCACCCGGGCGTTCAGATCGTCGTCCGACACGAAGTCCCGTCCGTAGAAGAAGCTCCGCCGGATGTAGCTGACCGGCCGTTCCACCTTCCCCTTCGTCTGCGCCCGGTACGGCCGGCACGCCCGGATCCGGAAGCCCCAGTGGTGGGCGAAGCGCAGGAACTCCGTGTTCTCCATCAGCCGCCCGCCGACCTCCCGGTTGTCCTCCACGATGACGGCCTTCATCTGGTCGAACAGCAGCTCCGAGGGCACGCCCCCGAAGTACCGGAACGCCGACTCCAGGCCCTCCATCACCACGGCCATCGTCTGCCGCTCGTAGTACCGGACCCACATCAGCCGCGAGTAGCCCAGAACCACGACCAGCGCGTGCCGCTTCCCCCACGGCGTCTTGAACTCCGCGAAGTCCACCTGCCCCTGGTGCCCCGGAGGGGTCTCGAAGCGCCTGACCGGCTCCGGCTCCGGCAGCGGCCGGACCTCCCGCACATGCCGCTTCACCTGGTCGTAGCCGCCCTCGTAGCCCGCCTTCCGGATCTCCTCGAACAGCCGCACAGCGCTGAGATCCGGATACCGGGCCAGACGGGTCTCGATGATCTCCTTGTAGGGATCGAGCCGCGAAGGCCGGGGCCGCCTCGGCCCGTATCGGACCGGCCCGTCGTCCAGCTCCCGGTCCAGCTGCCCCGCCGCGATCCAGCGGTACACCGTCCGCTCGCTGACCCCGCAACGCCGCGCCACCGCGGCCTTGCTCAGTCCCTGTTCCAGATAGTGCCGCAACAACACCCGCGTCTCTCTTCCGATCATCACGTCTCCTTCGTTCAATGGAGACGCGATGGTAGCCAACCCGTTCTCGGCCCTTGCCCGCCTTCGCCCAACATCCCATGGCCGAACCCCCGCCACCGGGCTCAACCCTGACATTTTCAATGCCCACGATCCCGTAATTTGACGTGCCCGGTAACAGTCAAGCAGGCCGATGACATCGTACTCGGCGTATCGGCCGCGTTTTCGGGCCCCTCTCGCGGTCTGGGCACGGAGCTCTATCGCGGCGCGATGGCCTACTTCAGCTACGTCAACGACAACGGAGGAGTCAACGGCCGCCGCATCGTCCTCAAGCTCTACGACGACGGATACCAGCCCGATTCCTCCATCACGAACACCATCCGGCTCGTGCAGGAGGACGACGTCTTCCTGCTCTTCGGGTACGTAGGCACCCCGACGGTCACCCGGGTGCTGCCTCTGCTGAAGCGATTCAGCGACCAGCAGGTCTACCTCTTTTTCCCCTTCACGGGAGCGGAGCCGCAGCGCGAACCTCCCTACGGCGAATTCGCCTTCAACCTGCGCGCCTCCTACCGGCAGGAGACGGCCGGGCTGGTCGACAATTTCGTCCGCATCGGACGCCGCCGAGTGGCCGTCTTCTATCAGGTCGACGCGTATGGGCGCAGCGGCTGGGCCGGCGTGCGGGAGGCGTTGGCACGGCACGGAGAGACGATCGCGGCCGAGGCCACATACAGGCGCGATACGCCCTTCGGCGCTAGCATGAGGCGCCAGGTGCAGATCCTGCAGGCCGGGTCGCCGGACGCCGTGATCTGCATCGGTACCTACGCCGCGTGCGCAGCCTTCGCCCGCGATGCCGTCGATCTGGGGCTACACGTTCCGGTGGCCAATCTGTCGTTCGTGGGGAGCGAAAACCTGCAGCGGCTCCTGCGCCAGGGACGCTCCGACCCGGACTCGTACACGCGGCTCCTGGTCAATTCACAGGTCGTGCCGGCCTTCGACGACGCGACGTTCTCGTCCGTGAACGAGTACCATCGGTTGATGTTCCAGTACGACCCTCAGCTGCCTGAGGATCTGGAGAGAGTCACCCAGGATGCACCGTACCAACCCCTGGCCCGCGGTTTCGTCAGCCTCGAGGGGTATCTCAACGCGAAGCTGATGACGGAAATCCTCCGGCGCCTGGGAGGACGTCTGGACAGGTCCCGATTGGAGGAGGCGGTCTTCAGCATCCGTAACTTCCCCCTGGGAATCGGCGAATCCGTGTCCTTCGGACCCAACCGCCGGCAAGGGATGGAAAGAGTCTACTACACCGTCGGCGATGGTGACCACTTCGCGCTCCTCTACGACTGGGAAGCCAGGTTCGGCGCATCATGATCGGGCCGTGGACGCCTTCCGCATTTTTTCCGAGACCGCAGCATTGTTGCGGAACCACCGAGATAACAGGAAAGGGATGGGATTCGAAATGGTGAAACGAGCAGCAGCGATCGCCGTGTTCTTCGCCCTCGCGAACGCGAGTTCGGCCGCGGCGCAGGGAACCCTGCGGGGAACGGTCACCGTGGCAGGCGCGGGTAGTGCCATCGCAGGAGCCCAGGTCAGCCTGGCGGGCCTGAACATCGGGGCGTTGAGCGGTGCGGACGGCACCTACGAGGTCGGGCCCATCCCGGCGGGAATCCACGAAGTGGTGGTGGTCCTGATCGGCTACGAGACGGCACGGCGGCAGGTGACCATTGCGGCCGGCCAGCCCACCACACTGAACATCGTGCTTTCCGAGACGGTGCTCGAGCTCGAGGGCGTGGTCGCGGTCGGAAGCCGCGCGCGGCCCCGCACCGTCACGGAGTCGCCTGTGCCCGTCGACGTGATCCCGGCCCCCGAAATCCTGCAGCAGGGCGACACCGATTTCGCCAACCTGCTGCGCAACGTGGTGCCGTCGTTCAACGTGAACATTCAGCCGATCAGCGACGCAGCCACCTTCGTGCGCCCCGCGAACCTGCGCGGCCTCGCCCCGGACCATACGCTCGTCCTCGTCAACGGCAAGCGGCGCCACCGCGCGGCGGTCATCACCTGGTACGGCAACGGCCTCTCCGACGGCTCCCAGGGCCCGGATATCGCCCTCATCCCGGGGCTGGTGCTGGAGCAGGCCGAGATTCTGCGCGACGGCGCCTCCGCCCAGTACGGATCCGACGCGATCGCCGGCGTCGTGAACTTCGTGCTCAGGAACGACCGCTCCGGCGGCTCGATTGAGCTCAAGACGGGCGGGAATCTGATGTCGCGCACCGGGGCGCGCTTCGAGGATGGCTCGATCCCGGGCGACGGCGAGATGTACAGCATCGCGGGCAACATCGGCCTGCCGCTCGGGGAGACCGGCTTCCTCAACCTGACCGGCGAATACGGCAACGCCAACCCCACCGACCGCAGCTCGCAGCGGAGGGACGCGATAGGTTTGCTGGTCCACGAGAGCAACACGAGCGTGCGCACGCCCGCGCAGGTCTGGGGCTCCCCCGAGATCAACGACGAACTCAAGATCTGGGCGAACACGGGCTACCTGTTCAGCGACGCCCTCTCGCTCTACGGACACGGCAACTACGTGCGCAAGCAGGTGGAAGGCG
The DNA here is from genome assembly GCA_965208255.1 of Longimicrobiales bacterium. GTDB lineage: Bacteria > Gemmatimonadota > Gemmatimonadetes > Longimicrobiales > Gaopeijiaceae > BD2-11. The sequence continues at coordinate 2,192,699 of OZ242324.1, read as the reverse complement.
GGTTCTACTACCGGAACCCCGGCACCCGCAGCGGCGTGTTCGGCACCACGGGCTGCCCGCGCTATTTCGGCGACCAGCCGTGTGATCCGGAACTGGAGCAGTCCATCCTTCTGGTCGGAGACCTGCTCCAGGCCCAGACCGGCGTGCCGAACGCGGCCGGATGCCCCCGGGTGCTGGTCGATCCCGTCAGCGGGGCCATCAGGGACCATGAGGCGTACAGCCAGGTCATGTCCGATCCCAACTGCTTCACCTTCCGCAAGCTCTTCCCCGGAGGCTTCACTCCGCAGTTCGGCTCATACCTCCTCGACGCATCCGGAGTGGCGGGGCTGAAGGGCGTCAGCGGCGACCTGAACTGGGACGCGAGCGCGTCGTGGGGCAGGTCGAACCTGGACTTCTACATGTACAACACGGTCAACGCGTCGCTGGGACCGGACCAGCCGTGTGCCGACGCGAGCCGGACGATCTCCCTGGTCGTGCCGGATCAACCTTGTACCCCCTGGTTCAACCCGGGCGTCTACGACCAGCAGGAGATCAACTTCAACCTGGATCTGTCCTACGCGCTCAACGAGCGGACCAACCTCGCCGGCGGCGCAGAATGGCGCAACGAGCGCTTCGAGATCATCCAGGGCAGCACGGAATCGTGGACCGAGGGCCCGCTCGCGACACAGGGATTCACCCCCGGCTCCAACGGGTTCACCGGGTTCGGACCCCTCACCGAAGGAGTCTGGAACCGGAGCAACTTCGCCGCCTATGGCGACCTGGAGCTCCGTGAACCCGAGGGCGCCTGGACGTTCGGTGCGGCGGGGCGCGTCGAGCGCTTCTCGGACTTCGGTACGACGGTCAACGGAAAGATCGCGGGCCGCGTGAGCGCGTCCGAGAACCTGGGCCTCCGAGCCAGCGCCAGCACCGGCTTCCGCGCCCCCTCGCCGGGACAGCAGAACGCCTTCAACATCTCGACCATCTATGATCCCGCGATCATGGACCTGACGAACAACGGCACCATCCCGTCGACGTCACCCCTGGCGGAGAATTTCGGCGGCGAGCCGCTCAAGCCGGAGAAATCCGTCAACCTGGCCATGGGGACGGTATACGACGATGGTCCGTTCCGTCTTTCGCTGGACTTCTTCCAGATCCGGGTCTCGGACCGCCTGACGACCAGCGCCGACCGGCAGCTCAGCCCGGCGGAGATCGAGCAACTCATCGCCGACGGCATCATCCGGCCAGGCGGCGTACTCGCGCGCTTCCGCTTCTTCATCAACGACTTCGCGACCCGGACGAACGGCATCGACCTGGTCGGCGCGTATGACGTGCGCGGACCGGGGGGCTCCACCACAACCTTCAGCAGCGCGTGGAACTGGACCCGGACCGTTGTCACGGATTTCAACCCGAACACCCTCACCTCGCACCGGATCCGGATTCTCGAGGAAGGACTCCCCGGCGTGCGCGGCAACCTCGCGATGAATCATGCCTTCCCCGGCGGGTCCCGCTTCCTGGTGCGCGCCAGCTACTGGGGCGGCTACTTCGACGGCGAGCAACCCTACTACGAATCGGATCCCGCAAACACCATCGACTATCCGTCCCGCATCCTCTTCGATATGGAGGCGTCCCGGAGGCTCGCCCAGCGCTGGACGCTCACGGTCGGGGCCCAGAACCTGCTCAACACCTATCCGGCGGAGTATCCGGGCGCCGCAGCCGGCGTCGGCAACCGCTTCGGCCAATTCACACCGTTCGGCTTCAACGGCGGCTTCTACTACACAAGGTTGGGGTACAGCTGGTAGGTTCAACTGCCGACCGCATGCCGGGCATCCCCGAGACCGTCGTCACGGGTGAGCCCCGGTATCAACCATCATCACACCATCTGCGAGGATTCAAATGAGCACACGAAAGCAGGCGAGCGATTTCCCCCAGGAGGTGCTGGCCCTCTTCGATGGCTACGTGCACGGGTTCATCCAGCGGCGCGACTTCCTGGAGGGGGCCGGGAAGGTGCTGGGCGGCGGCGCGGCCGCCCTGGCGGTCCTCGAGGCACTCCGTCCCAACTACGCGTGGGCGCGCCAGGTGCCGACCGACGACGCCCGCATCCAGCAGGAGTACGTCACCTACCCCTCACCGGACGGCTCGGGGAACATGCGTGGCTACATGGCCATGCCCGCCGGCGCGACGGAGCCCATGCCCGCAGTCCTCGTCATCCACGAGAATCGCGGCCTCAACCCCTACATCGAAGACGTGGTCCGCAGGTTTGCCGCGGCGGATTTCGTGGCGCTGGGGCCGGACGCGCTCACCCCCCTGGGCGGCTATCCCGGCAACGACGACGAGGGCCGGGAGATGCAGCGGCAGCTCGACAGGGACGTGATGATGGAGGACTGGCTGGCCGCGTTCCGGTTCCTGCGGGACCACGAGGCGACCACCGGACGAGTCGGGGCCGTCGGGTTCTGCTACGGCGGCGGAGTCGTGAATCAGCTCGCGGTCCGGCTTCCGGATCTGGGCGCTGGCGTGCCGTTCTACGGGTCGGCGCCGGCCCTGGAGGACGTGCCCTCGATACAGGCGCCCCTCATGATCCAGCTCGGCGGCCTGGACGAGCGCATCAACGCCGCCTACCCGGCCTACCAGGAAGCGCTCGAGGCGAACGGCAAGGAGTTCGCGGTCCACGTCTATGAGGGCGCGAACCACGGCTTCCACAACGACACCACCCCACGTTACGACCAGGAAGCCGCCGGGCTCGCGCAGGAGCGGACCATCGCGTTCTTCAACGAGCACCTGCGGGGCTGATCCCGATTCCACGAAACGGCGCAGCCGCCAGCTACATCTGCCGAGCCCCGTTGCCGGAGCCGCTACATCCTGCCGAGACTCGTCGAGGGGTCAGCTGTCACCGCGGGCTCCCCCGCGTTTCCTATGCTGCTGGGGCCGCTTCGCCGGTTTAGCTGTCTGGAGGCCGGGGCACATGGAGGTCCTTGCAGATCTTTCTGGCGAGGTCCCGGTTGATCTCGTTGTGCCGGGGAATCGTCGAAACCTTCTTGGCCTGCCGGTTGATGTAGAGGGTGTGGTTCCCGCCCTCACGCAGGAAGGCGCAGCCGTGCTGTACCAAGTGCCGCAGCAAGTCGCGGCGCTTCACGTCGTGACGGTGATGGGCTCTCTGATGACCGCGCCGCCGTCGGCGTCTTCACGGGCCATTTCCCGGTTGGCTTCGATCACCATGGCGACGGCTTCGCGAAGATTCGACCGAGCTTCTTCGAGGGAAGCACCTTGGGTGTTGGCACCGGGAAACTCCTCGATGAAGGCGATGTAGCCTTCAGGAACCTTCCGGAACACCGCCATGCATTGCAGGTCCACAACAGACCTCCTGGCTGTTAGCCGAGCCTAGTTCGCTCTCGGCAGGATTGCGCCTCTGCGGTTTCTTCCAGACGACCTCGATGTCGTTTTCTTCACCCTTCTGCCAGCTCCCCGCCATCGAGATCAGCCGGTGGGCGTCTCCGGTGGGCGTCCAGGTTGCGAGATGCCCAGGCTAGCGCTTTGGATTGACTGAGTGGTACGGATCGGGCGGAGATTCATGGTCCATTGACTCTACCGAATAACCGGGTTCGGTGCTACTTGCGCGGGCGCAGGAAGGTGCTCCCCGCGGTTCTGGGCCTGCTGGAGGATCGCATCCCGCCGGCGCGAAGGAGCTCCGCTTCGGCGTGGTGCACGTGGGGTGCCCGGAGGTGATCGAAGAGTTCTCCGCCGCGCTGCGCGTCCGCTACGGCGACGCCGACATCCTGAGCGGTCCCGCAGCGCCGATCTTCGCCACCCACGTGGGGCTGGGCGCCTGGCGCCTGGCGTACATGGTGGAGGATCAGGCAGGGCGCAGAGGCGCGGTCACGCCGCGCGCAACGCTTTGTTACCCGACCTATCCTGGGGCGTTACAGGCCCAATCCGGCCGCGTTACATCGGCTCTCTACATTGGTGACGAACCTGAGGTGGAGCCCCCGTGTCCGGCATGGCGACAACCCGGCTTGGGGCGCTCCAAGCGTTTGTCCGCCAACAACCTGTCGCATGACGAGCCTGCCTTCCCGCACCTCTCTCGGAGATATGATGCCTCGAAGGATACCCATTGTCCTCGCCTGCCTTCTCGCCCCGGCCGGCCTCGCCGCCCAGGGACCCGTCAACGGGGAATACGGCCGTGTCGTCGGCCATGTGTTCAGCACCCGGACCGGGGACGCGCTCCACAGCGTCCAGGTCTTCGTCGTGGGAACCGGGATCGGTACGCTCTCGTCGCCCGATGGGCGCTTCGTCCTGAGGAACGTTCCGGTCGGCACCCACAGCATGCAGATCGAGATGATCGGATACGGCTCGAAGATCGTTTCGGATGTGGTGGTCACAAACGGCGGCGATCCGGTCGTGCTCGACATCTCCCTCGATCCGCAGGCGATCGAACTCGAAGGGCTGACGGTCTCGGTCGAGGCGGAGCGCGGGAACACGGCTGCGCTGCTCGGCGAGCGCCGGCGGGCCGCGGTGGCGGTCGACGCCATCGGCCAGGACCAGATCTCGCGCTCCCCGGACGGGGACGCGGGCGCGGTGCTGAAGCGCGTGCCCGGCGTCTCGCTGGTGGACGGCAAGTACGCCTTCGTGCGCGGTCTCGGCGAGCGCTACAGCGCCACCACGCTGAACGGCACCCGGCTGGCGTCCCCGGTTCCCGACAAGAAGGTCATCCCGCTCGACGTGATCCCTTCGGGAATGCTTGAGAGCATCGTCACGGCGAAGACGTTCTCGCCCGACCAGCCCGGCGACTATTCGGGCGGTCTGGTGCAGATGCGAACCAGGGACTTCCCCACCTCGCGCATCTGGTCGATCAGCGCGAGCAGCGGCTGGAACTCGGTCACCACCTTCAAGGACGGTCTGGGCTACGCCGGCGGATCGCTCGACTTCCTGGGGCTGGACGACGGAAGCCGGGATCTGCCGTCGGCCATCCCCACGGACGGGGCTGTCCGCTACTCGCGGAGCGGCCTGAGCCGCGACGACCTCGCGGTCATCGGGCGGAGTTTCGGGGGAGACTGGGGGCCGAGCGCCGTGAGCCTTTCCCCGGACCAGAGCTTCAGTGCTTCCCTGGGCGACGAACTCGATCTGTTCGGCCGCTCGCTGGGGTTTCTCGCCTCGCTCTCCCAGTCACGCCGGTACGGGCAGCAGGCCGATCTGATCGAGCGGGTGTTCGCGAGCGGAGGCGCCGCCGATCCGGAAGTCGACTATGGCGGCGACTTCACGACGGCCTCCGCTTCGATCGGCGGACTGATGAACCTCTCCTACGAGCTGGCTCCGGCCCACAGGATCCGCGCCAACCTTGTCTACAGTCGTCTTGCCGAAGACGAGTCCCGGTCGCTGACCGGTTACAATCTCGATTCCGGCACCGACCAGCTCAACACGCGCATCCGCTACGTCTCGCAGACCCTCACCAACGCCCAACTGGAGGGAAACCACGTCCTCCAGGGGCTGGGCGGATCCTCCGTGAAGTGGCGCAGCACATATACACGAGCGGAGCGTTACGAGCCCAACACCCGCGAGGTGCTCTACCGGGCGTTCGACGGCGTCTACCTCTACGACGACTTCATTCAGAGCGGCAGCGTCTTCCATCAGGACATGGTGGACGACGGGCTGAGCGGAGGGGCGGACATGGAAGTGCCCTTCCAGCTGCGGTCCCTGCCCGCGTCCATTCGCTTCGGGGTGAGCAGTGACCGCCGCCAGCGCGACAACTTCTCCCGTCGCTTCCGGCTCCGTCCGAGGCGCGGCGGCGACATCAACAACAACGTGCTCGCGCTTCCACCGAACGAACTCTTCGCCCCCCGGTACATTTCCCCGACCGGATTCGAGATGCAGGAGGCGACCTTCCGTGCGGACAACTACGACGCCGAGGAGACCGTCGACGCCGGCTACCTGATGATGGACGCGGAGGTCCTGCCGCGGCTCCGGCTTGTGGCTGGAGCACGCGTCGAGCGCACGCAGCAGGTTGTAAACCCTCTCGATCTCTTCCCGGTCGAGGGGCTGGAGCCGCTGGTGGGCGCGGATGTGAACGAGACGCAGTGGCTTCCCGCGCTGAACCTTACCTACGAGGTGAGCGACGCCACCAATATCAGGGCGAGCGTATCCCAGACCCTGGCGCGGCCTCAGCTGCGGGAGCTGGCTCCTTTCTCCTTCGCAGACTACGCCGGCGGATACCTGGTGGTCGGCAATCCCGAACTCACCGTCTCCCGCATCCGCAACTTCGATCTGCGCTGGGAATGGTTCCTCGAGCCCGGCGCGCTGATCGCCGTCAGCGGGTTCTACAAGCAGTTCCACCGTCCCATCGAGGCGCTCACCTTCCCCTCCACCGAGCTCATTCGCAGCTGGGTAAACGCGCCGGATGCCAACAACTACGGCACGGAGATCGAGTTGCGCACCGGCCTGGCGTTCCTCTCCGAGTCGCTGGAGAGCTTCTCGCTGAACAGCAACCTGACGCTGGTCAATTCGACCGTCGCGACGGGCGGAACGGCGAGGATCTACCTCCAGGGTTCGGGGGCCACCGACCTCGCGGTCGTCGATCGGGAGCGCGGCCTGCAGGGGCAGTCGCCCTACATGGTGAATGTCAGCCTGGCGTACGCGTCCCGATCGGAGGACACCCGCGCCTCCGTGTTCTACAACCGGTTCGGCCGTCGCATCGACGCCATCGGCGGGCAGGCCACGCCCGACATCCATGAGGAAGCGCGGGGCACCATGGACGTGGTCTTGGAGCGGAAGCTGTCGAGCGATTTCTCGACGAAACTCTCCGTCACGCGCCTGCTGGGGAACGTGACCCGGTTCACGCAGGGCGACGGCACCGTCCGTCAGTACGACACCGGCCGCCGGGTATCGCTTTCTCTGCGCTGGGGAAGCTGACGCGGCCTCCGGATCCAGAGAACAACGCTTTGCAATCACGCGGCCCTCGAGCGAGGGGGCAAAGGGGGAGGACTGTGCATCCGCCCCACCCAATCCTTCAAAGGAGAGACCCACAATGTTCCAGAAGCAAAGGCGGATCCTGTTGATGGCACTTCTTGCCGGACCTGTTTTGCTTGTCGGATGTGGCGACGATGAGGACCCCACCCCCGTCGCACCTCCCCCACCTCCTCCCGAGCCCCCCCCAACAGCGCCAGCTGCGCCCGCCAGCGTGCAGGCGACTCTCGACGCGGGAGCAGGGATCGTTTCCGTCACCTGGAACGCTTCGACGAATGCCAATGCCTATGCGGTGCAAAGGACGGTAGGTGACGGCGACGCCGAGACATTGGCGTCGGGAATCGCCGGAACCTCCTATGTCGACGAAGATGCTGCGTGGGGCATGGCGCAGTATGCCGTCACCGCCACCGGCACGGGCGGCACCTCGCCCGCCAGCGCCGCCGTTGAAGTCGGATATGGCGAAGAGGCGCTGTTTCTGCAGGATGCCTGGGCGAACCGCGTCGATGTGGACCCCATGCTCGGCAATCCTTTCGACCGCGAGAGCCCGGACTTCCGGCCGCAGGCCGGCTCCCCCGCCCTGGAGGGTGCCGCAACGGTCGCGGACTTGACCCCGATGGTGCTGGCGCTTCCCCCCGAGGTGGCGGCGGCGTTCGCAGCAGCGGCGCCGGCTTTCTTCGATGGGACCGCGAACTACGTTGGTGCGGTAGGCCCGGACCAGGACTGGACCCAGGAGACCTGGACGACGTTCGGCGAGGCCGGCATGGGCGACATGATGGCTTCCGGATCCACGGTTCTGTCGGGTAACATCAGCGATGTACGCATGCTTTCTGCCGACACGGCCTACACAATCAACGGAATCGTGACCGTCGAGGACGGCGGCGAACTGCACATTCCGGCCGGCACGCACCTCTATGGGTCCACCGAGATCCAGCCCAGCGCGCTCATCGTAAGGATAGGTGGCAAGCTGTTCTCGGAGGGAACCGAGGACGCGCCGGTCGTCTTCACAAGCGCCAACCCGCCCGAAGAAAGGCTGAAGGGTGACTGGGGCGGTGTGGTCCTCAACGGGGCGTCGCTGTGCAATTTCCCGGCTGGCGAGTGCGTTGGCGAAGGGAGTTCGGGAGAATACGGAGGCGACAACCGGGCGGACGATTCCGGTGTCGTCACCTACACCCGAATCGAGTACGCAGGATACGAGATCAGCTTTGGCAACGAGTTGAACGCGCTCACAATGAACGGCGTGGGCAACGGCACCACCATCCACCACGTCCAGACCCACGCGGGGTCGGACGACGGCTTTGAGTGGTTCGGCGGAACCGTCAACACGAAATACCTCCTGGCCACGGACATCTCGGACGACTCGTTCGACTACTCCACCGGCTTTCAGGGCATGGGACAGTTCTGGCTCGCCCAGCAGGATCCCAACGATGGCGACAACGGCTTCGAAGTGGACGGCAACGAAGACGACTACAACGCCACTCCGTACACCCTTCCGCTGCTCGCCAATATCACGCTGATCGGCAAGGGCGTGGATGGCGCAGGCGGCACGGAAGGAGAGTCCGTTGACGGGCTGAGGCTGCGTCGTGGGACCGGTGGCATCATAGCCAACGCGCTGATCATCGGGTTCGGAGATGACGGGTTGGATATCGACAACGGCGAGACCGCAGAGCGCGCGAAGGCGGGCATGTTCGCGGTCACGTACTCGATTATCGATGGAAACGCGGCCGCCTTCGAGAGCCCCGGTAGCTGAGGGCGCATGATGCTGCGGGTCATGCCCGTCCGTGCTGTCGTACTCTTCTGCTTGTCCGCCGGGGCCTGCGAGAAATCGCAGCGCCCCGGCGAACTCGCATTTCCGGGCTCCGCTCCTTCCGTGGAGGCGCTGGCCCGCGACGCCCTGCACGGCCTGGCTCAGTCGAACGCCGTGCTGCTGGAAGGACTTCGTCTGACGGAATCGGAGCACAACGAAGTCGTGTGGCCGGAGCTTCCGGCGTCCGCGCCGGAGATCGGCTTTCCCGTCGATTTCGCCTGGAGGAACATTCGGCTGCGCAACAGTGCGGCACTGCGCCGCATCGGCCGCTGGTTCCGCTCGAACCCGGTGCGCTATCAGGCGGTGGAGTGCAGGGGCGCGACCCGGGAGTTCGTGACCTTCAGGGTCCACACCGACTGCTGGGTCCTCTTCCTCACGATCCGGGGAGAGCTTCTGGAAGCACAGCTCTTCAAGGACGTGCTCGAGCGCGACGGCGGATTCAAGATCTTCCGCTACTACGACAAGCTTCCGAGGCGCGCCAATCCGTAGCAGCCCGAAACACCCGCCGTCCCCCGCCGCGCGTGACCTCCACCGCGGCCCTCCATACCCTGTACGTGCACACCCGCACTACCTTGCATGTGCATCCGACAAGTGCGTGCCCCATCCAATCCTCCGTACCAGAATCCTGAGCACTCCAACCCTCAAGGGAGCGTGAAACGTGGAGCCACGTCGCACGTTGAAAGAAGCGGAGCGGGAGCCCGGGGATGCGTCGGACCACCCCCCGCCGCGCGTGCTGGTGGTCGAGGATGAAGCCGATATCGCGGCGCTGGTCGCATACCAGTTGACGCGCGACGGACTGCGGGTGGAAACCGTGTCCAGGGGCACATCGGCGCTGTCGTCCATCGACCGCGAGATGCCCGACATCGTCGTTCTCGACCGCCTGCTCCCAGGGGAGTCGGGGGACGAGGTTCTGCGCACGATCCGCCGCAGGGCGGCGACCCGCCACCTGCCGGTGCTCATGCTCACGGCCAAGCGCGAGCAGGAGGACCGCATCGAGGGGCTGGAGATGGGCGCGGACGACTACCTCACCAAGCCCTTTAGCCCCCGCGAGCTGATTCTGCGCGTGCGTTCCATCCTGCGCCGGGCCCGCTCCACCCCCACCGGGGGCGTGGGACAGGTGCTGCGAGCCGGCCCGCTCGCCATCGACCTGACAGGCCACCAGGTCACCCTGGGCGATCGGGAACTCAACCTCACGCCGACGGAGTTCCGGCTTCTGCGGGTGCTGGTGGAGCGTCGCGGGCGCACCCAGAGCCGGCAGCAGCTGCTCGAGTCCGCCTGGGAGGTGGGCCCCGGTGTATCCAAGTACATCCACACCCGCACGGTGGACATGCACATCCGCAGGCTCCGCACCAAGCTGGGCGAAGTGGGCGACTGGGTCGAGACGGTACGCGGCTTCGGCTACCAGTTCCGGTTGCCCGGCGGAGAGGGCTAGCCGGGGAGACCCGTCGGGGTCAGCCGCCCCGAGACAGCCTCGGCACGTTCAGCGGGCTCGCCTCCAGCACCTGGCCCCAGATTCTCTTGCCCACCGCGTCCGCTTCGCGCAGGATGGCGTCCGCGTCCATGGTGAGGACCTCGCGGTCGCGCATGACGAAGCGACCGTCCACCATGACGGACTCGATGTCGCCCGGGTGGCCGCAGTGCACCACCGCGGAGATGATGCGTCCCGCGGGCACCAGGTGCGGCCGCAGCGTGTCGACCACCAGCAGGTCGGCCTTCTTCCCGACTTCCAGCGTCCCGAGCGCGTCGGGCTGCTGCACCGCCAGCGCGCCCCCCTGCGTGGCGTCGGCAAGGACGTCCTCCGGCTGAGGCGCGAGGCCGGGCACTTCGTCGCCGTCGCGATTGCGCCGGATGCGCTCGGTGAGCAGGGCGGTGCGCATCACTTCGAAGACATCGTTGGTGTTGTTGTCGGTGCCGAGCGCGATCGGGCAGCCGGCCGTGCGCAGCTCCGGAATCGGCGGGCTGATGCCGCGGTTGGCCGCCATGCCCGCCTGGTGCGAGATGATGGTGCCGGACCTCCCCAGCAGCGCGATCTCCTCGTGGTTGACGTAGCGCGCGTGTGCGGCGAACAGCCGCGGGCCGAGGAAGTCGTGCCGGTCCAGGAACTCCGCCGGACGCAGGCCATGGTGCATGACCATGAACTCGTACTCGGCGCGGCTCTGGTTCAGGTGGATGGTGTAGCCGAGGTCGTTCGTCTCGGCGAAGTCGCGCACCGCTCGCAGCAGCTCGGGCGACGAAGTCTCGGCGAGCGAAGCCGCCGGGAACACCGTGATGCGGCCGTCTCGCGCCCCGTGCCAGCTGCTGAACAGGTCGTTGATGCGCTGCATGCCCTCGTCCCGGAGCCTCTCCGAGAACCGGGGCGTCTCGCTGACCGTCCGGGCCATCGCCTGCGTGGACATCGGGCCGGGAACGTTCTCGGCGTCGCGGATTCCTTCGGCGAAGACGCAGCGGAGCCCAGAGTCGGCCAGCACCCCGGCCTGGCGCTGGACGTTCCCCGTGAACTCGACGATGGTGGTCGTGCCGGTAGTGATGGCCTCGAGCGCGGCGACCTGCACCATCAGGTTGCCTTCCTCTCCCTCGAGGAGGCTGGCCGGCGAGACGGCCAGGTTGGCGGTGTTCGGGAAACCGAAGTCCTCGTTGAAGCCGCGCGCGACGACCGCCCGCATGTGCGCGTGGCAGTTGACGAGGCCCGGGAAGAGCGCCTTGCCGCGCCCGTCGTAGACCTCCGCCCCGGGGTACTGCTCGAGCACCTCGTCGGTGGGGCCGATGGCCGCGATGAGGTTGCCCTCGACCGCGAGCGCCACGTCGTCCTGGACGGTATCCGGGTTCGCGACGGTGGTGTTCGTGAAGACCACCGTTGCGACCTGCGGCGCCGGCACCCTCCCACCCGACCGCACCGCCGCCCGAAGGGGGTCGCGCTCGAGCAGCAGAGCAGCCGTGCCCGCTCCCGCGCCGGCGAGCCACTCGCGGCGGGTCAGGTCGCCCGGGTTGCGGGGGTGGTGCGGGTCGCGGCTCTTGTCGCCCGGTCGACGGGGGTTGTCTGGCTTCGCTGACCTGTTACTGGTGTCTACTGGTGACATAGTGACAACTTCACTGTTGATATAGTGGTGAATCGACGTTGGTATCCTGGCGACCATCCGCCGGAGTCCATGGAGTGGCGCCGGAGTTCAGCCGGCCGCCGCCCCGGGCCGCGCTCCCTTCCGGCTGCGCCGATGAGGACGAAGTGTGACCGGATACGAAGAGCCAGCGGCCATCCTCCTTGCGGAGCACGATCGTCATCGCACCCGAGAAAGAGAAACCAGCTCCGCCGTCCATCCCGATCTCCTGCACGAAGCGGCACGACGCCACCGCTGCCTCCGGCCCGAGCGCGGTCACGGTGAGATCCGACAAAGTGAGGGTCGCCGACGACGCCATCTGCGCCAATCCGGCCAGCGACTCGCGCGATTCCCGGGCGGACCGGTACCGGATCACGCCCTCTTCAAGCCAGACAAAGTCGCCCCCGGCCGAGTAGAAGGTGCCTGCCGAGTCGACGTCCAGGGCGTTTACCGCATCCACGTAGGCTTCAATGGCGGCCCGGGCTTCCCGGGTGGTGGCCGCAAGTGCCTCCGGGGAGGGAGCGTAGCTCTCGCACCCGAGGGACAGGAAGGGCAGCGCAACCGGAACCAGAGCTCGCAAAGCGTATTCGCGGATGGACATGGGTTGAGGATAAGCCGGGAAGCGAGTAGCTGGCCAGCGTGGGGGCAAGTCGCCCCGGGATGGGCTTCGCCCGGGCTTACCTTCAGCTACCGATTCGTGACCTGCGCCGCCGAGATGCTCCCCCCGGGCGTCAGGCCGCTGGGCACCCGCGCCGGGATGGTGCGGTCGAAGTCGGGATCGGTCAGGGCTTCCAGGAACGCGATGATGTCCTCCTGTTCCTGCACCGTCATGTCGTCCACGCCGCGAAAGCGTCCGGAGAGCCTGCCGGGCGTGGCCGGCACATCGTCCCTGCGATCATCATCACCGCGCCGCCGGCGCCGGTTGGAGACGTTGGGGTTCTCGGAGCGCCCGCGGTCGTAGAAGGCTAGAACCTCCTCCAGCGTCCCGAGCATCCCGTTGTGCATGTAGGGCGCGGTGACGGCGACGTTGCGGAGGGTTGGGGTGCGGAAGCGGAAGCGCCCGTCCCCCGCGTCCGGCTCGGCCAGGAGCGGGTTCTCGGCCACGCCCTCGGCGTGCAGGTTGAAGTCCGACAGCATCGGGCCCCGGTGACAGTCCGAGCAATCGGCCTCGTTGAACTCGTCGAGGCCGCGGCGCTGCTGCGTGGTTAGCGCGTCTTCCTCCCCCGCCAGGAACCGGTCGAAGGGGCTGTTGCGCGCGACCAGCATGCGCTCGAAGGCGGCGATCGCCCCGGCAATCTGCGTCGCGTCGATGGAGGTCCCCGCGCCGTACACCTCCCGGAACAGGCTCACGTACTCGGGAATCGCCCGCAGCCGGGCCACGACCGAGTCGATCGCAACCTCCTCGGGGTAGGCATCGCCCCGCATCTCCTCGCGGATGGTGAGCGGGAGCAGCGCCTGCGTCTCCAGGCTGCGCGCCCGGCGATCCCAGAACATGGGCGCCCGTTCGGAATTGACGTTCTCGAGGTCCGCCGGGAGCTGCGTGAAGCGCGGCCCGCCCCGGCGCCGCCTGCGCTGCCGGTCCAGCCCGTTGTAGGCGACGTTCAGCAGCGTGGGCGAGTTGCGCTGCGCGACCGGAATCGCGCCCTCGTTCACGACCCGATCCGGACCCAGGCCCACCGCTCCCGGCCCCAGCGACAACGCGCGCCCATCGGCATACGCGAAATCAGGGTGGTGACACGTGGCGCAGGAAACGTCCATCGGACCCGACAGGACCGGATCCCAGAAGAGCAGCCGCCCGAGCTCCTCCTCCACGATGGCAGGCGAAGGGCGGGTCGAGGCGGTAGTCAGGACGGCACCCGCCGCCACGACGAGCAAGAACGCGACGACGAGGGTCTTCGGCCAGCGCCGAGAAAGCCGAGAAAAGCGGGACCGGTTCACGAAATCCTCCAGCCATGATGCGAGCGAGTTCCTACATCTACGGACACTCAACGCGACGCCGGTGTTTAGGCCCTCGGCTACCGCCGGAACAGATAGCTCAGCTTCATGAAGAACCGGTCCTCGCCCCGCACCATGCGCTGGAACCGGAACGCGTCCGGATCATCCACGGCCGCGCCGTAGCCGAGGAAGACGACGGTTCCCGGCGTCGGACGGTACGACAGCAGCACATCGCCGGTGAACTGGTTGTCCTCCGTGGCCCGCGAGGGCATCCATGCGCCCGTGCCCGGGTCGCGGAGGAAGATGGGTTCGTCGGTGTCGCCGGCCCGCAGCGCGTCCCGCTTGAGGGAGTCGTACTGGCCCACCAGGCGCACGAAGAGGAAGCGCGAGATCTGGTACTCGAGCGAGAGCCGGGGAATCCGCTGGATCGACATGTTCGAGCCGTCGGAGCGGCGGTCCAGGGTGAGCTGGTTGTAGAGGAAGTTCAGGCGGAACTGGTCCGTGGGACGCCAGTTGACGGTCGCGTTGGGGCGGAAGAGCCAGACGCCCCGCGCCTCGGCGAAGCCCACGTCCTGCCACACGTTGATACCGACCCGGGCCGAGAACGAGGAGAACTCGGGCGTGGTCACGTTCGTGATCCATCCGCGCACGTCGGTGATCCGGTCCGGAGCGTCCCAGAACACCGTGTCGGCGCCCGCGGCCCCCGGCCGAACCACCCCGTAATCGGCATACCACTCGGGCTTGAAGGCGTAGCTCTCCCATCCGTGGCTCAGCCGCATCGACCATCCGCCGCGAAGCTGGAAGGTGCTCGACAGGAAGGTCTTGGTTTCCTCGGGCGCGTCGCTCCCGAACCCGTGGTATCCCCACCATCCCATCGTGCTGAATCCCGGCGTCCAGCGCTCGATGACGGCGCCAGGCCCCCCGTAGAAGTTGACGCTGTTGCTGGTGCGGGTGTGGATGACCCCCGGGCGGTTGACGAAGCCGGCCTGGGTCTCGAAGTCGGGATGGATGCCCGTGATGCGATAGTCGAGCACCAGGCGGCGTCCGGTGCGCTGGAAGACCGCCTCCCAGATGGGCGCCTCGGTGGTCGCCCCCCCTGACCGGGTGAAGCTCGCGCCCCCCTGAAGGGCCAGCGTGTAGACGCCCCCGAAGACCAGGCGGGTGTCGGCCGCGGCCACCCGGTTGAAGTCGCCGCCCACCACGCGGTCCGTGTAGACCATGCCGACCGTGGACTGCCCACCGACGTCGCGCTGCAGCCGGAGCGCATTGAACCAGGGGTTCGAATCCGCCCCCGTGCTGTTGGGGACGGCCCCGTCGATGCCGGAAAGCAGACCGATGTTCACCCCGGCCGCCTTCCCGGTCAGCTTGACGCCGGTTACCGGATTCTGCAGCCGGCGCGTGTAGATGAGCCGGTTCGGGGTGTCGAAGCGATCGATGCCCTCGAGGAAGAAGGGCCGTTTCTCGGGGAAGAAGAGGGCGAAGCGCTCGTTGCTCGAGACCTGCCCGACATCGGCCTCGACGTGGGAGAAGTCGGGGTTCACGGTGGCGTCCAGCGTGAGGTTGGCGCTCACGCCCCAGCGCAGGTTGCCCCCCATCTCCGCGTCCGAGCCGTAGCTCCAGGCTTCGCTCCCGTCGGGCGTGCCGTTCAGCGCCGCCGTCACCGCGGGCGTGAAGTCGACCACCATGCCGCGGGTGAGGTCGCGCAGGTCCACCAGCCGCCCCGACTGGGCCAGGAACGATGCGGCGCCCCGCCGCGCGGGCGTCCACGTGTCGGTGTACCCCGAGTGCTGCACCTTGCGGATGACGTTGATGCCCCAGCTCTGCACGTCGGATGCCTGGTAGCTGATGCTCTGGAAGGGAATGTGGACCTCGACCTCGTAGCCGTAGTCGGTGAGCCGGCCCCGCGAGTCGAAGACGTAGTCCGGGGTGAGGTTGGTCTCGCTCACCTCCACGCCCCGGCTCGCCCGCCCCTGTTCGCCTTCGGTGCGGTTGCCGTCCTGCTGGATGCCGAACGGGTTGACGCCGAAGAGGAAGGCCTGGCGCCGGTCGTCGAAGGTGTCGAGCAGGAGCTGGACGTAGTCGTCGCCCTCGATCCGGTCCCGGTCGGCGAGCGTGGCGTTGACCGAGCCCGAGGCGTCGAAGGCCCTGATGCCGAAGTAGATGCCGGTCGGTGAATACCAGACCAGGACCTGGGTGGTGTCGGCAGCCGGCCTCTGGTCCACGGGCTCGTACTGGGAGAAGCCTGTCAGAACCGACGCCTCGAGCCACGCGGGCTCGTCCAGGAACCCGTCGATTTGGGCGTCCTGCTCCAGGCGCGGAACCGGGATCTCGGTCTGGTTGCGGATCCCGGCATACGCCGACTGCGCTTCCTGCATTGCTGACGCCGCGCTGAGCACGCTCAGGAGGATGGGCAGCATCGCGTCCCCGGCTGGTGTGAGAAGCGCATCCCGGCACGATTTCCGCATCCCGACGCGCTCTCCGACAAGTATAGCGTACGCCCTCGGGCCGCGAAAACCCGGAAAACGCTTGACGCAAGTACCTCTCTCATGACATAATACGGGTTTTCCGATGTTTTCCGAGGCTCGATCCGCTGGCCCCCCCAGCTTCTCAGGTCGCGCCTCGCCAGCAGGAAGGAGGGCTCCATGTCAGGTGTACGGAGACTTTTCCTCGCAGTGCTTGCGGGTGCCTTCGCGGCCCTGCCCGCCAACGCGCAGGAACCCGTCAGCAGCTTCTCTCTCTCCGCCCACGGCGGACTCATCAACAACCCCGCGAGCTACGACGCGGATCGTTCGGTGTCGTTCGGGATGGGCGTCCGCTTCGGTGCCGGAGCGAGGCTTCAGCTGTACGAGCGCATCTCGATCCGCGGGGACGTCAGCCTCACCTCCAAGTCCGGGACCGACAACACCGGCGGCATCAACGAGGCGGTCGATCTCGGGCGGCAGTACTACGGCGGCGGCGTCGAAGTCCTGCTGCTGGCCGGCGGCAACATGGAGCCGTACGTGTTCGGAGGCGGCGGGCTGGTGGTCGTGGACCGGCAGGGCGCAACCACGACCAGCTACTCGTACGACGTCACCGAGTTCACCGGCGTCTTCGGGGCTGGGGTGCGATTCCTCCTCGAGTCCAACGCCTTCGTCTTCGCGGACGTCACCAGCTGGACCTACCAGAACCACATCGTGGACGAATCACAGATGGACGCTTCGTTCAGCGTGGGATTCGGCTACCGCTGGGGCGGTTAGCCGGAAGAGACGCGGTGTGCGGAGGGCCCACGGGCTCCCGGCAGCGTGTCGGCGGCGGGACAGCCAATGCTCGAATCTGATCAGCAATTCCAGGGCAGTACTTTGCAAGGAGATCGACGATGAAGCGCTTTAATGTATGGACCGTGCCACTCGCCTTTCTGGCGCTGGCCCTTCTGGCGGCCCCGTCGCTGCTCCGGGCGCAGACCGGCAGCATAACCGGCCTGGTCACGGACGCGGGCACGCTGGCTCCCCTCGACGCCGTCCAGGTGTTGATCGTGGGCCAGGGCACAGGGGCCGCGAGCAACGCGGAGGGCCGCTACCTCATCACCGGCGTGCCGGTCGGCGAGGTGACCATCCAGGTCGGACGGCTGGGCTACGCGACCCAGACCGCGGTCGTTACCGTCACTGCCGATGCCGCGGCCGTGGCCGACTTCGCGCTCGAGAGCGAGGCCCTGCTGCTCGAGGAAGTGGTGGTCACGGCGCTCGGCATCACCCGCGCGGAGCGAAGTCTCGGCTACTCGGTGCAGGGCATCGACGGCGATGAGCTGGCCGAGGTGCGCGACAACAACGTGATCAGCAGCCTGACCGGCAAGGTGGCGGGCTTGAGGGTGACGCCTCCCGCGGTCCTGGGCGGCACCGCGAAGATGGTCCTTCGGGGGATCGCCTCGATCTCCGGCAACAACGAGCCGCTCATCGTGGTTGACGGGGTGCCCATCGACAACAGCCGGCGCGAGACGGCCGCCAACGGCGGCACGGTCGGCGCGGTTGTCCGCAACCGCAGCGGCATCGACTACGGCAACATGGCCCAGGACATCGACCCCTCGAACATCGAGTCGGTCACGGTGCTCCGGGGCGCGAACGCGGCTGCGCTCTACGGCTCGCGCGCCTCCAACGGCGTGGTGGAGATCGTCACCAAGTCGGGCAGGGGCGCGATCGGCCGCACGACCATCACGGCGAGCAGCAACTACGTCATCGAGTCGCCGCTTCGCATGGTCAAGTACCAGAACGTCTACGGCGGCGGCGCCACCGACGACGGCTACAACTGGGTCGACGGCAGAGGCGGCGGCGAGAACGACGGGGTGGACGAGAGCTGGGGCCCGCCCCTCGACGGGCGCCTCTATCCCCAGTGGTGGTCGGCCGGCGTCGCGCAGCCCTGGCTGCCCTCTCCGATGAACGTGCGCGAGTATTTCCAGACCGGGAACAACCTCACCACCAACTTCGCCATCTCCCACGCCACCGAGCGCTCCAACGTGCGCTTCTCGGCGCTGCGCCTGGACGCCACCGGCATGGCCCCGCGCAACGAGATGGAACGCACCCAGCTGGCGCTGAACGCCGGTGTGCAGGTGACCGACCGGTTCGACCTCGACGGCTCGTTCCAGTACACGCAGACCCAGGGCCACAACCGCCCGGCGCCGGGGAACGGGTCCTACTACGCCATCCACATCTTCAACTGGTTCCAGCGCCAGGTCGACGCCAAGCGCATGCAGCGCGCCAACGAGGAATGGGATCCGAATTCCGGCGTACTGACCCCGAACTGGAATCACAACTATCACGACAACGTCTACTGGGTCCAGAACTACCGGAGCAACGACGACCGGCGCAACCGCGTCCTCGGCCAGGTCACCGGCAACTACAAGCTGGCGGGCGAGTGGCTGAACGCCCGCGTGCGCCTGGGAACGGACTGGTTCGAGCAGTCCAACAAGGAGGTCTACCCGTTCTACTCCCAGGACACCCCGGAGGGAGGCTTCGTGGAGGCCGCCTCGTTCCACCAGGAGACCAACATCGAGGCGCTGGTCACGGCGAACCGGCAGCTGACCACCGATTTCTCGCTCAACGTCAGCGGCGGCGCGAACATGCGGCGCAACGACTTCGATCTGCAGGAGGCGGGAAGCCGCAAGCTCAACGTTCCGGACATCTATAACGTGAGCAATTCCGCCGCTCCACCGCTCCTGAACTACGTCATCCAGAAGAAGCACGTGAACAGCCTCTACGGCCTGTTCACCGTCGGGTACCGGGACTTCGCCTTCGTCGACGTCACGGCCCGCAATGACTGGTCCTCGACGCTGCCCGAGGACAACCGTTCGTACTTCTACCCGTCCTTTTCGGGCAGTCTGGTGTTCACCGACGCGCTCCAGATCGACTCCGACTTCCTCACCTACGGGAAGTTCCGGGCGAGCTGGGCGAAGGTCGGCAACGACGCGGACCCGTACCAGCTCACCTCGGTCTACTCCGAGGTCGACAAGTTCGGCAACATCCCCGGCTACACGACCAGCAACACGATCCCCAACGCCGACCTCAGGCCCGAGGAGACCCGGTCGTGGGAGATCGGGGCGGACCTGCGCTTCTGGTTCGATCGCGCCGCCGTGGACCTCACCTACTACAACTCGATCACCAGGGACCAGATCCTGGGCGTGGACGTGTCGGAGGCGAGCGGCTACACGCGGCAGGTGCTGAACGCGGGCTCGGTACAGAACAAGGGGATCGAGGCGCTGCTGACGGTCGACCTGCTGAACCAGCCGCGCGGCCTCGGATGGGACGTGACGTTCAACTTCGGGAAGAACACCTCCGAGGTGCTCGAGCTGGCTCCCGGCCTCGAGTCGATCGTGATCGGACGGGCCGGAGGGATTCGCGGCGCCGTCGAGGCGCGGCCCGGGCATCCGTACGGCATCTTCTTCGGTCCGGTGTGGGAGAGGGACTCCGCCGGCAACATCATCGTCGGCTCCAACGGTCTCCCGATCCGGGGGTCGTCCGAGATCATCGACACCTACCAGCCCGACTGGATCGGCGGCGTCCGCAGCACGCTCTCGTACGGCTCCTTCACCGTGAGCGCACAGGTCGACACGCACAACGGCGGACAGATCTTCTGCGGCTCCTGCCGCCTGGGCTACCGCACGGGCGTGCTCTACGAGTCGGCCAACCCGACCCCCAGGGACTGGGATCCGGACCGCGTCACCGGCCGGGGCCCCGTGGTGTTCCCCGGAGTCACCGAGAGCGGGGCGGCGAACACGGTGGCGGTCGCGCCGCGCACGCTCGCCACGCGCCTCGACGACGTGGACACCGAGTGGCTCTTCGAGAACAACTTCACCAAGCTGCGCGAGATCGCGATCGCCTTCGATCTGCCGCCGGCCTACCTGGACAATCTGCCGGTGTCGCAGGCCCGCATCACGCTCGTGGGCCGCAACGTGTGGCTGTGGACCGCGATTCCGCACATCGATCCGGAGACTGCAGCCATCGAGGGCAGCACCACCGAAGCGAATCTCGCCGGAATCGAAGACAAGCAGTTCCCGACGCCGCGATCCTTCGGGATCAACATCTCCGTCGTGCATTGAGGAGGCGCACATGTCTCGACAGGAGAAACCGATGATGCCGAAGACAGCTGAACCGAGCGGGAGATCGAGAATGAATACGAAGAGAAAGATGCACCGAAGCCTCGCGGCCGGTCTGATCGTGGCGATCGGGTTGGGCGCCTCCGGTTGCACGGACGACTTCACCGGGATCAACACCAACCCCAACGCGCCCACCGACGTGGGGGCTCAGTACCTGCTGCCCGCGGGCATCGTGGGCGCCGTTACCAGCCTGCTGGGAACGGGCTTCGACCGGGGCACCGCCTCGGTCTGGGTGCAGCACTACGCGCGCCTCCAGTACGGCTCCATCGATCGCTACGAGATCGACGGCAGCTTCTCGGACGGGCTCTGGGCCGGCTTCTATACCGGGGCCCTGGTGGACTTCGACGGGGTGGTCCAGAAGGCCGCCGAGAGGGGCCTGGCCAACCAGGAAGCGGTCGGGCGCATCCTGCGCGCGTGGATGTTCCACAACATGGTGGACCTGTGGGGCGACATCCCCTACACCGAAGCGCTGGGCGGGCTTGAGGCCGGCAACATCACGCCGAAGTACGATGACGCGCAGTCGATCTACAGCGCCCTGCTCGCGGAGTTGTCTGCGGCGAGCTCCCAGATCGCTCCCATGAGCGGGCTCTTCCCCGACGCGTTCCGCGGAACGGTCGGCAGCCCGGACCTGATCTTCGGGGGCGACATGTACAAGTGGCAGCGGTTTGCCAACTCGCTGCGGCTGCGTATGGCGATGCGCCTGATGAGCGCGTCGGAGGCCTCGAGCGCGATTTCCGCGGGCGTCTTCGAGAGCCGCGAGGACGAGGCCAAGCTGGACTGGCTGGGCTCTCCGCCCAACGAGAACCCGATGGCACCCGCGTTCATCTCCCGCCCCGGCGACTTCCGCATCAGCGCGGCGATGGTCGACGCGCTGATCGAGCACAACGACCCCAGGCTCCCCATCTACGCCGATCCGGCCAGGGAGACGGGTGAGTTCCGCGGGATGCCCAACGGCCTGGACGACAGCCACGGGATCGAGTTCGAGCAGGTGTCCCGGGTCGGCACGTGGTTCCTGCAGCCCAACACGCCCACCTGGATCCAGTCCTACGCCGAGGTGGCGCTGCTCCAGGCGGAGGCTGCGGTCAGAGGCTACGCCGGGGGCGATGCGGCGGCCCTCTACGAGGCCGGCATTCGGGCATCGATGGAGACCTACGACATCTCATCGGACGACATCGACGCGTATCTGGCGCAACCGATGGTGGCCTTCGCTTCGGATGCGGATACCCGGCTGGGGCAGATCGCCCAGCAGATGTGGTTCGCGCTGTACGATCAGGGGCCGGAGGCGTGGGCCTACTTCCGGCGCGCCGACCATCCCGGACTGGTGGCGGGTCCGGACAACCTGAACAACGGTCTCATCCCGGTGAGGTTGCCGTATCCGCAGAGCGAGGAATCGGTGAACAACGCCAACCTGAAGGCCGCGCAGTCGGCCCAGGGGCTCGGTTCAGAGCCGTGGAACGCGCGGCTGTTCTGGGATCCGAACTGAGCTGAGTCGCCCGCGGACCAAACCCTTACGTTACGTCAGGGTTGAGCCCGGGGAGGGGAAACCGGCTGGCGCCTGGAATGGGCCGGCCGGTTTTTCTCGTTCAGGATATCCGGAGCGGCCCCGACAGGACGTCCGTGTTGGGGTGGAACGTCGCCCACGCGAACCAGAAGGCCACGTATGCGTCCGCGACCGGTTCGAGCGCGGCGCCGTCCAGAGGCCCATAGACGGCGCGGCCCTCGAGGGTCCATCTGCTCCCCGTCTGCACATCGAAGAACCCGCCGTCGCGCACCTCGAATGTCAGGTCCTGGCCGTTGGCCGCCGGCTCGTATGCCACTGCCGCCTGAGCCCGGGTGGACCAGAACACCACCACCGGCGAGCCCTGCACGTCGTCGTGTACGACCACGACATCGCCCCGGCTCTCAAGCACGATGAACGGATACGCCATTCCGTGCCCGTGGTCGCGCGGAATGCCGAGGACGCGCTCCTTGGGGGGCCGGCGGGTGTCGATCTCGGGATGCGGGAAGAGGGTCTGGGCGTTGTCGGTCTCCTCGTAGTCGGCGTAGGGATAGCTCTCGTAGTCGCGGCCGCGCGGCTGAAAGCCCGAGACCACCAGGGTCTCCGGGTGAAGGTCCTTCCAGGCCCTCCAGCGCATCTCGATCGACGGCAGCAGCTCGAGCGCTTGTCCGTCCAGCGGCCCACATCGCGCGCGCCGCATCATCTGCGGGAAGAGTGATTCCTGGGTGCCGTCGCGGCGGCGGTTGAACATCATCAGGTTGTTGTGAAAGAGGAGGCCCGAGACGCCCAGGTCGACGCCTTCGATGGATGAGCGATCGAAGACCATGCTCGACCCGGTGAGCGGACAGTAGGTGACCGCGAACGGAGTCCCCAAGTCGTCGAAGTTCACGATCTCGTGCCACCAGAGGATGTTGTGCGGGACCGCGATGAACTGCCCGTCCGCCTCGATCCCGAGCACCCGGTCGGCCTCGCCGAGGTAGGTGGCCTCGGCGTGGTTGCTGGGCACCATCGCAGGGTTCACCAGAGCCGGAATCCCGTCCCGGCCCACGCCTCCGGAGATGATGAACTCCTGGGGAATGCTGCAGAAGGACTCCTCGGGCAAGGGGGTCGGGACGCTTGTGTCCTCGTCGAATGGCGAGGTCGTGTCGAAGGTGTCGCAGGCGGTAAGGATGCCCGCGATCGCGCAAATGGCCGCGCGCCCGGAGCCGTTCATCGCCTGAGCGAGATGATCTCGATGATGCCGCGGGGGAATCCCATCCCATACCGACTCGCGGCCCTGCCGGGATCCAGATAGCGAATCTCTTCGATGTCCCGGACCTGGTACGCGTTCAGGACATCCAGCTCGCCCATGCGTGTGCCGTCCATGAAGACCGTGGGGGTCACCGGCGTCGCATTCGCGAGGCCCACGGTCTGTCCCCGGGCGCGAAGCCACTGGGGACGCAGCGCGCGGATGGCGTCGTACGCGGTGATCGCCTGTGATTCTTCGATCTGCGCGCGCGTGATGAGGTTGCGGGAGGTGCCGGGGCCGGTGCCCGCGGCGGCGCAGCCTTCGAGGGAGAATACGAGGAGGAGGGAGAGGACGAGGTACCGCATGGGGTCCTCCAAAATCGAGGGATGATGACTGAACGTAGCACGGGCCCGGAAGTCGGGCGACACGAGCCCCTCCGGCACGTCAAACGGAGACAACTCGCTCGATGGCAGGTGCCGGCTTTCGCAGGAGTTGCCAAGGGCTCAGCCAACCATTAGCATCCCCCGGCCCAAAATCAGGCGAGCAAGGATTGGCACCCACCATCCACGCGGCGACGACCTAAAGCAACAAGCACATCCCACTTCGCGTTGCCGCTCGCTCTTCTTTCCTTGTTCTGCGCCTGGCAAGCCCCTCCCGGCACCTTCAGCGCCGACTCGCCCTGTAGTCGGTCTTTGGTGGAGTCCGTGCGTGCGCACCGCGAAAGCCCCGCAACCCGCACGCTACTCCGAACAAGGACCCGATGACCCACTCCACCCGGCCGGCCCCGCGAAGCACAACCGACACCTCCTCCTCATTCCTCCGTCCAAACCTTATCGCGATCGCCTTCATGCTTGCGGGCACGCTTCTGCTGGCGTGCAGCGATGACCCCATGGTGGCGCCTCCCGAGCCTGCCGATCCGGTCGCACCACCTCCCGATCCCGTCATTCCCGTCGATCCGAGAACCGAGCTGATTGAAGCGGTTCGCGAGCTGGTGCGGGAAACCAGCCTTCAGCCCGTGACCCCGCCTCCGACCGTGCGGGACGAGCTCGTGGCCCTGGGGCAGTCCCTGGCGTTCGACAAGATCCTGAGCGGCGGGCGCGACGTCTCGTGCATGACCTGCCACCTGCCCGCGACATCCACCGGCGACGCCAAGTCGCTGCCCATCGGACCCGGAGCTTCCGGTCTCGGTCCGGAACGTTCGCATCCGGATGGCGACTTCACGCTCAGGCACTCGATGGCCCTCTTCAATCTCCACCGGGTGCGCAAGTTCCTCTGGGGAGGCGAGATCGAGGCGCTCGAGGACGGCGAGATCCGCACGCCGGCCGGGGATCACCTCACTCCGGAAATGAAGGAGGTCTTCGAATTCGGCATCTCGTCCGCGCCCGCGATGTTTCCCATCAGCGCGGCCGAGGAGATGCTCGGCACCGGCAACGAGCTGGCCGAGGGCTTCGGCGAAGACCACAACTTCACCGAACTCTGGTCGCGCATCATGTCGCGTCTCGGCGCGATTCCGGAGTATCGCGACCTCTTCGAAGCCGCCTATGCGGGCACGGTCTTCGACGACATGACGTACGCGCATGCGTCGAACGCCATCATGGGCTTCATGATCTCGGAGTTCTCATTCGTCGATGCGCCCTGGGATCTCTTCCTGCGCGGCGACGACAACCGTCTCAGCGACCGCCAGCTGCAGGGCGCGGCCGATTTCATGACGGTGGGCTGCACCAACTGCCATCAGACGGACATCCTGGATGCGATGCCCGGCAACGAGTTCCACAATGACGCCCTGGCGCAGTTCGGTCCGGGGAAGGGAGACGGACTCGCGGGCCGGGACGACTTCGGGCGCGAGCGCGTGACGCACGACCCGGCCGACCGCCGCCGCTTCAAGACGCCCCCGCTGCGCAACATCGAGCTCACCGCGCCCTACGGACACGTCGGCCAGTTCGCGACCTTGAGGGGATTCGTCGAACACTACAACAACGTCGACAGTACACTGGCCGCCTACGATGTGACCCAGGTCGACCCCCTCCTGCAGCCGACGATGCTCGACAACTACGACGAGGTTCTCGTCACCCGGGATACGCTGCTTCTCCCCATCCGGCTGGAGGAGGAGACGATCGACAACCTGCTCGAGTTCCTGAAGGCGCTCACGGACGACGCTGCGCGTGATCTGTCGGGGGTCACGCCATCCACGGTTCCCAGCGGGCTTACGGTGGACAGGCTGGGGTCGGGGGGGTAGCAGGGCGGAATACGGGCCGGGGGCGTCCGGGTGATGACACGACCGCGCCGGCGATGTCGATTCGCCTGGACTCCCCGGTGTCGTGGGAAGCAGAGGTGGAAGGAGCCGCGCAGAGGACCACCGGCTCGACCGAGATCGGCTCCACAATCTGGCGTGCGCTTTCGGTGGCGGTGGCTCCAGCGGCACAATAGGCACCCAAAGCCTCCCGTATACTGTTACGCCACGCTTCGAAGGCGGTGGTAGCGGGCAGACAGAGCGGATTGGCGTGCCACCAGAACTCGTCGAGATCGAGGTTGAGAAAGGTATCCGGAACACGCCCCTCGAGATGGTTGTTGCTGATAAACAGCTCTCTAAGCGCGGCGAGGCTGCCGAGTTCCGGCGGAACCGTACTGGACAGATGGTTGCTGTCCAGCGACAGCACCTTCAGGTTGGTCAGCTTGCCCAACTCGGCGGGGATCGCGCCCGTCAGTCCGATGCCGTCACGCGATTGACCTCCCTGCGCCTGGCCGATGGTCAACTCCTCCAGATTGGACAGGTTCCCGAACTCCGGCGGTATCGGACCCGTGAGAGCGTGGTGACCGATGCGGATATCCTTTAGTTCAGTCAGTTTGCCCAGTTCAGGGGGAAGCGGCCCGGTCAAGCCGGCTCCTCTTCTTCCGAAGTCACCCGGCCTCTGGACGAATGACAAGCCCTGCAAGTTGGCAAGATTCCCAAGCTCGGGCGGAATCGAACCGGTTAGTCCGATGAGAGAGAGGTCAAGGATTTCCAACTTGCCGAGGTTGCCCAGCTCTGGCGGTATCGATCCCGCAATGCCGTAGCCGAAGATGCGCAGGCTTGTCAGGTTGGCGAGCTTCCCGAGCTCGGGCGGAATAGGACCCTCCAACAAATGGGACCAGATAAACAATCTCCGCAGGGTGGTGAGCTTGCCCAGTGCGGGGGGAATATGTCCGGTCAGGTTGCCCGTAAGCCACAACGCCTCGATGCTGGCCAGATTGCCCAGTTCGGGGGGGATAGGACCGCCGATTTGCGTGCGATGAAGGAACAGGGTCTTCAGTCGCGTCAACCTGCCGAGCTCCGGTGGGATTACCGCGTCGGTCAGCGGGTTGTCCTCAAGGTGTAGCGTTTCAAGCCTTGACAGTGCGCCGAGTTCGGCGGGGATGGGGCCGGTAAGGTCGTTGTCACCGAGGAGCAGGTGTTCAAGATTGTGGAGACTGCCCAGCTCGGGCGGGATTGCACCGGTCAGGTCATTGGCAATCAGGAATAACGATTGCAGTTGTGAGAGCCGTCCCAGTTCCGGAGGAATCGGACCGGTGAACGCAGCGACAGAGAGCCAGAGGTGTTCCAGCTTGGTAAGATTCCCGAGTTCAGGGGGAATCTCACCGGTCAGTTCGCTCTCCCCCAGGTGCAGCGACCTCAATTCAACCAGATTCCCCAGCTCACGCGGAATCACGCCGGTCAGGTTGTTGCCAGGAAGGTACATACTCCTTAGCCGAGTGAGGTTCCCGAGTTCGCGGGGGATCTCGCCAGTCAGAAGGTTACCTCCCAGGGACAGCTGCTCCAGGCTGGTGAGGCGTCCGAGTTCAGGTGGGATGGGGCCTGTCAGCCTGTTGTTGACCAGTGAAAGTGAGATCAGACTGTTGAGATCGCCCAGTTCGAGCGGGATCTCGCCGGTGAGCTGATTGTGCTGGAGGATCAAGGAAGTGAGTTGCGCGAGCCGGCCCAGCTCCGGGGGGATGGATCCCGTCAAGCTGGGCCCCCGCTCCCACTCTCCGGTAAGGAAGAGGCTCTCCAAGTGCGTGAGATCGGCGAGTTCGGTAGGGAGCCGTCCCTTCAACCCGTTTCTCTCGAAAACCAACTCGACCACATGTCCGGCTGCATCTGTCGCTACTCCGTACCAGTCCCCCAACGGTTTGTCGGTCAGCCAGTTCGTGTTGTTCTTCCAGGCCGGTCCGTTGGTGGCGTGGTAGAAGGCTTCCAGGGCTGCTCGTTCATCCGGGGCGCCCTGGTCCCGAAAGATGACCAGGGATGTGGAGGCGCTCAGCTCTGCCAACGCCGCGCTAATCTCGGCCGATCCCGCAGTCCGGGCACGCACCCAACCCTCCTGGTCGACCGTCGCAACCATCGTGTCACTGGACGACCACTGCAACGTGATTTCCGCGATTGCGTTGCGCAGCGCGTCGAACGCCTCCGCGGTCATCTGGATCGAGTCACCGACGGCCAGAGAGTCCGGGGGCGATGAGAGCACAATGGTGCTCGGCACCTGTTCCACGGTGACCGCAACCGACGCGCTGGCCGTCGTCCCGGCAGTCACGGTGATGTTCGTCGCCCCATTGCCGGTGGCTGACACCAAACCGTTTCCGTCAACCGTCGCGACCGAGGGATTCGCGGACACCCATGCCACGGTCGCGTTCGCCATCGCCTGACCGTTCTGGTCGTGAACCATCGCTGTCAGTTGAGCCGTCTCGCCGAGAGAAGCAAAACTCAACGAAGGGGCTGACACGACCGCCGACGTCGGAATGGGTGCCGCGACCGGATCCGTCGAGGCGTCAGAGCAAGCGACAGCGATCCCCAGCATCGCTACCACCAGTCCCGGCCAACCTCTCCTCACGCGCCCTCCCATCCCGCTTTGGGCCGCCCGCGTCGATCGGATTCTTCCTCGCTTTCGGGGACGGTCCAGGTCACTACTTTCAAAACGATCTCTGTCGGTACACCCTACCAAATGGGAGGGATAACTTCGTGAGTGTATCGGCACCGGTCG
The DNA here is from genome assembly GCA_965208255.1 of Longimicrobiales bacterium. Taxonomy (GTDB): domain Bacteria; phylum Gemmatimonadota; class Gemmatimonadetes; order Longimicrobiales; family Gaopeijiaceae; genus BD2-11. The sequence goes on along the minus strand of OZ242324.1, from coordinate 2,164,596 downwards.
CGCGCCTCAAGAGGCTCGGCAACTGGATCCCTCGCTATCCGAGAGCCGGCTCTCTGCTTGCCCCCGCGTCCTGCCGCGGCGTAATCTCACTGGTGCAAGTCGGCTCTTCCCCGCGGCAGGAGGTGAACATGCGCGGATCGACTTCAGCCCGAATCGGGAACCAGGTACGCCGGACCGTCGGCGCCTCCCTTTTCCTCGTATTTCTGCTTACGGCCTTGCCCGCCGAGGCCCAGCATCGCGACGGGGAAGGGGACATTTCCATGGCGATGGTGGGGGACCTCATCATCACGCGGGCCCTGATGCCCTACGATGAGCCCGAGTTTCTGCAGCTGCGGGATCTGATCCGCGGGACCACAGTCGGCTTCGGCAACATGGAGATGCTGCTGCACGAGTACGGTCCCGACATCATCCCCTCGGCCCAGAGCGGCGGCACGTACATGGCGGGGCATCCGGATCTGGCCAACGACCTGGCGTGGATTGGGCTCGACATGCTCGGGCTCGCCAACAACCACACCATGGACTGGGGCGCGGGCGGGATGCGCTCGACCCAGCGGGCCTTGGCCTCGGCGGGGATCAAGGTCGCGGGTTCGGGGGAGAATCTGGCGCTCGCGCGGGCGCCCGCGTACTTGGAAACGATGGATGGCCGGGTGGCGCTCATCGCCGTGTCATCGAGCTTCTCCGAGCACATGAGAGCCGGCCATCAGCGACCAGACCTGCGCGGCCGCCCGGGGCTGGCGCCGATGCGTTTCGAGACCACGTACGTGGTACCGGGCCATGTCTATGAGAGCTTGGAAGAAGCGCGCTCCCAGGGAGTCGCGGGGATCGAGGGCAACTTCGAAGCCGGCGATGGCTACCGCACGGTCACGACGCCGCATGCGGGCGATCTGGAGGAGCTGCTTGCGAGCGTCCGCGACGCCCGCCGGCAGGCGAACTGGGTTGTTGTGACCAGCCACACCCACCAGGGCGGTGGCAACAGCTACGTCCCGAGCCGGGCCGGAGACAAGGCGGGCTGCATGGGTCTCTATGAGGACGCCTGCGACGAGAGCAGGTATGTGCCTGCGGACGCGCTGGTGACGTTCGCCCGGGCCGTGATCGATGCCGGGGCGGATGCCTTCTACGCCCATGGTCCGCACGTGCTCCGAGGCATCGAAATCTACCAGGGGAAGCCGATATTCTATTCCCTGGACGACTTCCTGTTTCAGAACGAGACTCCGTCATTTCAGCCCTGGGACAACTATGCCCAGTACGAGGTGGATGCCTTCAGAGGTCTGCCGTCTGAATTCTACGATGGTCGAGAGGAGGCGTCCGGGGGCGGGCGTCCCGCGGCGGACTACTGGTGGGACGGGGTCGTGGCGGTGACGGAGTTTCAGGACGGAGAGCTGTACAACATCCGGCTGGTGCCGACGGTGCTGGGGTATGGGCTGCCGCGCCCGCAGCGTGGCCGTCCGGTGGCGGCCTCGGGCGAGGACGCGCAGCGGATCCTCACGCTCCTGACCTCCCTCTCGGACCCCTTCGGCACGAGCATCGAGATCGACGGGGATGAAGGGCTGATCCGCGGGCCGGGGGCGATGAGGACGGACGGGTCGGGGCGACCGCGCTGAGCGCGAGCCCACCCAGGAGCTATTCGTCCTTCAGAGCGCGCCTGGCCAGTCCGGCAGCTCGCCGCTCTCCGCGTCCGCGCGGGTTCGGCCTCGCCTACCGGCGGCTCAGTCCGTCGCGGGTGGCCTTCGACCCTCCGTCGGCGTGATCACGATCCCGGGGAGCATCCCGGTCGGTGAGCCCTCGTCCACGACGAAGCTGCCGTTGACGAGCACGTAGTCGATCCCGGTCGCGTACTGGTGCGGATCGGTGAAGGTGGCCATGTCACGGATCTGCTCCAGGTCGAGCACGACCACATCGGCCACGAAGCCCTCCCGCACCTGGCCGCGGTTCCGGAGCCCCAGGATCTGGGCGGGCAGCGTGGTCATGGAGCGGATGGCGTTCTCGACGGAGAGGACGCCGCGGTCGAGCGCGTATTCCCGGATCTTGCGCGGGAAGGTGCCGTAGAAGCGGGCGTGGATGGCCGGTCCGTCCTCGGGCAGGGAGATGCCGCCGTCCGAGGCCGTCGCCACCCACGGCTGCGCGCTGAAGTTCTCGATGTCCTCCTCCGAGAAGGAGAAGCTCCGCAGGCGCCCGCCGCCGCGGCGGTCACGCATGCCCTCCAGCTGGAGCTGGATCGCGGCCTCGACGGTGGAGATGCCGCGCTCGTCCGCGATCTCGGCGACGCTCCTGCCGATCAGCGTGCGGTCCGGATAGTCGAAGACGACGATGTTCTCGGCACCGCCACGGAACTCGGTCTCGTACGCGATATCCTGCCTGAGCATGCGGGCGCGCTCGGGATCTGCCAGGGTCGCGCGCAAGGCTTCCGCATAGTCCGGATCGTCCGCCGTTTCATCGTCCGCGCCCACGGCCCATTCCGGAATCAGGCTCACGTTGCCGTCGCTTCCGCTGGTCGCGTACGGGTACTGGTCCGCGAAGATCGCGACGCCCCGGTCCCGCGCCCGGCGGATCGCCGCGATGATGGCGCCGCTCGAGCCCCAGTAGTTGGCGCCCCGGGCCTTGATGTGGGTCGCGACCACCGTGGCCCCGGTGCGCTCGCCGATCTCGATCGTCTCCTGGATGGAGTTGAGCATGGTCGGAGGACCGGGCTCGTCCTGACTCGGCCGCCACCACATCGGCGAGGTGCCGCTGCTGCGCTCATGTTCGATGAACACGCCGCCGAAGGGCACGATTTCCTCCACGACCGAGACGACCTCGTCGGTGTTGCTCCAGCGGCCGGGCACGTATTCGAGTCCCGCCGACATCCCGAACGCCCCCGCTTCCATCCCCGCACGCGCGAGCTCCCGCATGCGCTGCACTTCGTCGGGCGTCGCGAGGCGCCGGTAGTCGTCGCCCATGGCCTCCGCGCGGATCGAGTTGTGGCCCACCATGAGGATCGCGTTGGGACCGGTGCGCAGGTCCTGCAACAACGACCTCTGCGCACCGATGTCCACGGGGCTCCGGCCGTCCTGGTTGATGACGACGGTGGTCACCCCCTGGGTCACCAGGTTGGTGGCGGCGCGGCGGCGCTCGTCCGGCGACGCCAGACCTGGAGCGCCGTGGGAATGGAGGTCGATGAAGCCGGGCGCCACCACCTTGCCCCGGGCGTCGATGACCCGTTCGGCCGGCGCGTCGGCCAGGTCGCCCACCGCCGCGATCATCCCGTCCCGGATGCCGACATCCGCGTAGACCCAGGGGTTGCCGGTCCCATCCAGGACCTGGGCTCCGGTGATGAGCACGTCGAACGAAGCAGGCTCCTGAGCCTGTCCGTGCGCGACGGGCGTGAACAGCGAGAGCAGAAAAACGGCAATCAGTAAGCGACGCATGTGTTCCTCGATTCCAGTCATGTACCAGGTCCTCATGTATGTCCATGTCTTGAGAGGCGAAGAGCTTACGCGCCCCAAAGCGCCGGAAGGCGATCCAGGAACCAGAAGGTGGCGAAGGCGCCCAGGGCGTAGCCGAGAGCAGGCTCGACCCGCTGCACGGCCATCTGCCTTGCCCGTCCGGCGATCTTCGCCAGTACGATCAGCGCCACGACGAACGCGAGCTGCCCCGCCTCGACGCCGAGGTTGAAGAACAGGAGGGCTACCGGAACGTCGCTCGCCCTGAGTCCGATCTCGCCGAGGGCGCCTGCGAATCCGAGCCCGTGCAGCAACCCGAACACGAAGGCGACCAGCCACGGATACCGGTGCACGAGCGACTTCCGGCCCTGGTGCCCGACCACGATCTCGCGGGCCAGCAGCACGATGGAGAGGGCGATCGCGGCCTCGACCGGCGCCCGGTCCACGGGCACGTAGCCGAGCACCGCCAGCCCCAGGGTGATGCTGTGCGCCAGGGTGAAGGAGGTGATGGTCTTGACCAGCGACCAGAATCCCCCGACGAGCAGGAGCAGTCCCAGAACGAAGAGCAGGTGATCGATCCCGAAGAGGATGTGCTCCCCGCCGAGGATGAAGTACGTGCCCGCGAGCCGGCCGGTCGTCCCGCCCCCGGCGCGCAGATCCGCCAGCCGGATGGGCACCGAGCGGCCGTCGCCGCGGAAATAGGCCGACGCCTCGGTGCCGTCGCCCCAGCGCACCAGCGCGACCACCCCGGCCAGCGACCACGGTAGTTCCAGGCTGTCGTCGAAGGTCAGTTCGGTGGCGCACTCGAACGCGAAGCCCGCGCTCACGAGGACGCCCGCGGCTTCCGAGCGAATCGGCTCGCAGCGCTCCGGCAGCACCCCGCGCAGGTCGATGATGGGCGACACCTGTGTATCGACGATCGAGAACACGTACCGGGTGTCGTCGATCTGGTCGAGGTAGACGCGGGCGACCGAGGTGACGTCCACGTCGTGGGCGGGGAAGGGGGTCGGGGTGACGGCCGCGGCGCGGTCGGATGGCGACGGCCCGCTGACATCCACGCCGTGACCGGGCGGCGGCGAGGTCAGGCCGATGAGCGCGAGAGCCACTACAAGGCCAACGGCCTTCATCATCGCCCCTCCGCCTCCTCGACGACGATGTTGTAGCGCTCCCGCAGCCCCCGGACCGCCTGGTCGAGCCTGGCGGCCTCCTGGTCGGCGACCCAGTCGAGACGCACCCGTTCGCGCACGCTTTCGAGGGGCGGAAGCTCGGGCGTCGTCTGCTCGATGATCCGGAACCAGTGCTGGCCGCGAACCGTCCCGTGCGGCCCGATCCAGCCTTCGGTGTTCGCACTGAGGATGAGCTCGGCCGTCACCGGCCCGAAAAGCCTCCTCAGATCGCCGCCCGTCACCGCGCGCAACACGGACGAGCGCACGTTGGGGTCCTCGGCCAGCTCCTGCGCTGACGCGCCGGCCCGCAGCCGCTCCACCAGGTCTCCGGCTGCAGGCGAGTCCCCGGCGATGACGACCTCCTCGACCGTGAGCGTCGGCTCGGGCGTATAGCTCGCGCGGCTGGCCTCGTAGAACTCCCTGAGCTCGTTCTCCGTTGGCTGAATGACGTCCCCGCTCAAGACGTGAAGCATCTTCTGCACGAGGATGTCGTCGATCCTGCGATCGGCTTCGAGCCCCATGTCGAGGGCCTCGCGCACGAGAACCTGCTCGTCGATGTACGCATCCTCGACGATCTGCCGCTCCTCCGGGCTCAGCGGAGCGCCGCGAATTGCCTCCAGTTCCGCGATCCGAACGTCGATCTGCACGCGATCGATCGTGATGACGTTGCCGCGCCACGACTCGAGCACCGCGTTCGCGGCAAACAGCACGGCCGCCAGCAGCACAAAATGGGAAGTCGGCTCGCGCAGGATGCGTCGGAAGAGGGGCGTTGCCGATGTCGGTTCAGCCATGCGCGTGCACCTTCAGCGGCTACCGGGCATCGAGGCCGGCAGTAGTCCAACGGGGTCGTCAAAACGTACTGCGGCGAGGATGAGCCGGACAGACCGCAGGCTGCCCCGGGACTCCTGAGCCCATCATCGTATGCGCGGGTAAGACCCCAGCACCTTGAACATCGTCGCCCGGGCCCGGATCCCCTTGAGCGCGGCTCGAACAATCGCGTCCTCGCGGTGGCCCTCGATATCGATGAGGAAGATGTAGCGGCCGAGGCTCCGCCGGTCCGGCCGGGACTCGATCTTGATCATGTTGATGTCGCGGGAGGCCAGCTCCTCGAGCGCCCCGTGCAGGATTCCCGCCGCGTCTTCGCTGAAGTCGAAGCAGATCGAGGTCTTGTCGCGGCCGCTCCGGGGCGTGTCCCGTGGCGCCAGCATCACGAAGCGCGTCTTGTTGCTGCGCACGTCCTCGATGTTTCGGTCCGCCACGGCGGCGGCGAAAAGTTCCGCCGCCCGCTCGCTCGATATCGCTGCAGCGGGGCGGTCGCTGCAGCGCATGTCGCTGACGGCCGCGGCCGTGCTCAGCGACGCGACAGGCTCGGCCCCGGGGAGGTTGCGGGCTACGTAGGCGCGGCACTGGGCGAGTGCCTGCGGATGAGAGTAGATGACCGACACGTCGCGCGGCGCGACACCGGGCTGAGTCAGCAGGCAATGGTGGATGTCAAGGACGATTTCCTGCCGGATCCTGAGTTCCGTATGGTGAATCAGGAGGTCGGCAGTCTGGGTGACCGCGCCCTCAAGGCTGTTCTCGACCGGGACCACGGCTGCATCGGCGGTGCCGTCTTCCGCCGCGCGCACTGCTGTGGGGATGGTCCCGAAGGGGATGAGGACAGCTCCTTCGACCGCGAGAACGGCCTGTTCGCTGTAGGTCCCAGGGGGACCGAGGTATGCCAGGTTCATGCGAGTGCGCTCTACGACATGGGGTGCGGCCGGATGCCCATTGGGGCGTCAGGGGATCGAAGTCGTACCACTGGAGAGGGGTTGCGGTTTCCGGGTGGAGCCGGGGAAGGGCATTGCCATAACTAACCCATTGGGTTACCGTCGCTCATGCAGACCTTTGCCGAGACTCAGACCTTCGAGGCAATGAGCACGTTCGGAGAAGACCTGATCCAGTCCCTGAACGAAGCCCTCGCCCATGCGAAAGGCGAAGGTCCCTGCATCGTTCACGCCCCGGTAGCCCCACGCGAGGTGCGGAAACAGTCACAGTTGACGCAGGCTCAGATGGCCGCCCTGATGGGTATGAGCCTTTCCGGCTACCGAAAATGGGAGCAGGGGAGGCGCCGCGTTAGCGGCCCGGCGGCAACGCTTCTGCGCGTCATCGAGCACGAGCCCAACGCAATTCGGCGCGCGCTACTCCAACCACATCCTGTGAGCAAGCACACGCGGCCTACGGTTGGAGCATCACCGCGCGCGAGCAGTGAGACGTAGCCCCGCCGTGGCCAGCGGGTAGAGGAGCTGTACAGGCGGTGTTTCCCGGCGGTCGCCGATCCCTCCCGGATGGTCGGCGCGACTCGCGCATGACCCTACGATGCAATCGAGAACCAGGCCATCGACTGATCACCCGCATCCCAGGGAGGCGATCGTTTCAGCATCAAGAAGATCGATCCCATGTGGCTACTCCGTGATCTTGGCCACCGTGGGCGATGGTCTCGACGAGACAGCCCCTGTGGGCGTCATCGCTTGGAATAGCGCTCAGGCTTGGTACGGCTGTAGGTGGCTGGCATCCGATGAGAGACTACCCGGTGTCGACGGCACCACTCGGAGGTTCATGCAGATCATGCGGGCCCAGATCGACCGCTGGGCGGAGCGCAGAAGAGTGCCCTACGAGCCGGGCCCTATGGAACCAACCACCGGTTGGTTCTGGAAGGCTGTCTCGGAGATTCTGTCGACGGCGATCAGAGTCGATCTTCCCCGGCCCATGGACCCCATGGATGATCCCGAGCGGGAGATAGAGGCACTGTTCCAAGCAGTAGTGCACCCCGAACGACCGTCGTTACGATCCGGGCACTGGGATGACTGATCACGCTGGAAATTGGGGAAGATCACATCCCACTTCCGCCGAGGAGGTTCTTCATGAGGGGAAATCGTGCACCTGAGATGCTCAAGCCGGATTCCAAGGCCCGGGAGATGGAGCTTGTCCGTAGCGAACAAGCAAAGAAACAGCTGGCCGACGCGGGCATCACCCTCGGAGGGTACCGTTTGGAGCCCGCACTTGGCGGCAAGATCCTTGACTTCCGCCAAAGGGGGACTCGAGTTGAAGGGCGAGCCCAGCTCAAGACCAGTTCCTGAATCGACCGGTATTTGACTCCACTTGGAACCGGGCACCCAGGGCACGAAGGGTTTTTGCGGGCAGAGGTTCCAGCCGCCAGGACGACGCATCGTGAGAAGCTCCAGGGACGGAGCGCTCGAGCATCTTGAGGAAGTGGTCCGCCGGCTTCAAGAGGCTCACGGCTCCCCGAGGCATGGCAACAAGGACGACCCTCTCGATGAACTGGTCTACATCATTCTTTCCAACCGGACACGTCAGGAGGCAGCCCAAGCTGGGTTCGATACCCTTATGGACACCTTCGGCTCTTGGGCAGCCATGGCCGAGGCGCAATCATCCGACATTGTCGGCGCGATCCGCCACTTGGGACTTGCTCGGGTAAAGGGCACCCAACTCTTTGCAATCCTGGCCCGACTGAAGGCAGACTTCGGCGACGTGAGCCTGACTGAACTGCGGTCGTGGTCCTCTGACGAGGCCGAGGCCTACCTGGTGAGTCTTCCCGGGGTAAGCAAGAAGGTGGCCAAGTGTGTGCTGATGTACTCACTGGGCAGGTCGGTGCTCCCGGTGGACGTTCACGTACACCGGGTTGCCGCACGGCTGGGCCTACCGGCCAAGCGGAGACCGGACACGTCCCAGGACGCCATTGAAGGCGCCGTCCCTGAGGAGCTAAGATACAGCTTCCATGTGAACGCCTTGGCGCACGGGCGCGAGTATTGCCGGGCCAGCCGGCCACGCTGCGGCGCCTGCTGCGTAAGGGAATACTGCGCTACCTACCAACCGGAGAAGTGAGCATCCGATGAAGCGACGTCCGACCGCGATTGACCTGTTCGCCGGAGCGGGTGGCTTCTCGCTCGGCGTGGAGCAGGCGGGGTTCGACGTCGTGGCGGCCGTGGAATTCGACCCGATTCACGCGGCGACGCACCATATCAACTTCCCGCTCTGCAAGACCTTCTGCGAGCGCGTGGAGGACGTGGAAGGCAGTCAGGTGCTTGAGGCGGCGGGCATCGTCGGAGAAGACCCCGACCTCGTCATCGGCGGGCCACCCTGCCAAGGCTTCTCGCTCATCGGGCACCGCGTTCTGGATGACTCCCGCAATGCGCTGGTCTTCCATTTCCTGAGATTGGTCCGCGAACTGCGCCCACGCTACTTCGTGATGGAGAACGTACCCGGAATGGCGACCGGGGCACACACGCAACTCCTGCATGAGCTGATCGAGCGCTTCCAGCAAGCAGACTACCAGGTCGCGATTCCCTACCGCACCCTCAACGCGGCAAGCTACGGCGTACCGCAACTGCGTAATCGACTCTTTCTCCTGGGAGCGCGTTTGGGAGAACGGCTCCCCGGCTATCCTCCACCTTCGACATCGCCGAGAACCGGACGGGGAAGCAACGGAGCGCCTGATCGCGGCCTCGGTCTCGGCCCGCCGGACACGCCTACGGTGTCGATGGCCCTGGAGGGTCTCCCATCGCTCGAACCCCACGACTCGTTATTCGAATCCGACGAACTGCCGATCTCTCGTCGCGACGAGCCTAAGAGCACGCTTGCTCGTTGCCTTGCGAGCTGTGAGGATGACCCCACGGATTTCGGCTATCGTCGCAGGGATGAGGCGAGTGTCCTCACCGGCTGCCGGCGGGCACGGCACACAGATGTTTCGGTAATGCGGTTCCGGTCGACGAAGCCGGGAACCACAGAGCCTGTGAGTCGATTCTACCGCCTGCCGCCCGACGGGTACTCGAATACCCTCCGCGCTGGCACCGCGTCCAACCGAGGAGCTTTCACAGCGCCACGGCCCATTCATCCCGAACAACCTCGGTGCATCACCGTGAGGGAAGCCGCCCGGCTCCACACCTTCCCCGACTGGTTCCGTTTCCATTCGACCATATGGCACGGGTTCCGGCAGATCGGTAACGCGGTGCCGCCGCTCCTGGGCCGTGCGGTAGGAGCCGCCGTGATGTCGGCTCTCAACCGTGAGCCATCCAGGCCGGGGCGGACCTTGGACCTCGGAAACCCCCAACTGGCGAAGCTGACGATGAGCCAGGCGGCGAAGATGTTCGGCGTGGATCCGCACGTCATCGCTCCTCGCACTCGCCGACGAGCAGCCTCATGACCAAACCACCGCGAAAATACGACACTCTGATCAGGAAGCTGTTCTTCGACAACTTCGATGAGAGCCGGCGAACATCGCGGTTTCGCCGCACCGACATCCAACCCACGGCGGCGGAGATCGGGGTCGATCCGCCGCAGAATCAGGCGGATCTCGCCTACTACTACCGGCATCGCGCACCGCTGCCGAACGATATCGACGCGCTGCTTGAAAGCGGAGAAGAGTGGCTCATCAGTGGCGTGGACGAGTACTACGAGTTCCGCGTGGTCAAAGCTGTGTCAATCGAACCGCGGGTCGGGCAGTATCGCATCAAGATCCCCGATGCGACGCCGGAGATCATCGCCCAGCACGCGTTGAGCGACGAGCAGGCCCTGCTGGCGAAGGTCCGGGTGAATCGCCTGATCGACATCTTCACCGGGCTGACTGCCTACTCGCTCCAGAACCATCTCAGGAGTACGGTGGGCGGTAACCAGCTCGAGGTCGATGAGCTATACGTGGCCGTCGCGAAGACCGGAGCCCAATATGTGATCCCGGTGGAAGCCAAGAGCAGAGGCGAGAAACTGGGAAGGTTGCAGTTGACCCAGGACGCCGCGTTCTGCGCAGAGCGCTTCCCGAGCCTGAAGTGTCGTCCTGTCGCGGTCCAAGCACTCCCGGACGACGGAATCGCCATGTTCGAGTTGTTCGTTCAGGGCGATGAGATCAGCGTCGTGGACGAGCGCCATTACCAGCTCGTTCCCGCCAAGGAAATACGTGCTGAAGACTTGGCGCGGATGAGTCGGGAGGACGGTTGCTAGGGACTGCCTTTTCCACCCCGCCGAATGGCAATCCTCCGTTAGAACTTGCTTGCCATCTACCGGGGACCGATTCGAGGTCGCCTGCCGTCTTGGCTTGTCGCTGCTCCGTCGGAAGCCGACGCGGAATTCCACGGACGCGCACCCCGTCCAATCCTCAGTGTTGGAGTTGACCGCAGTTAAGCCGAGCGTCCGGTGATTACCGCATTTCTTGATCAATGGAGTGGTCTAGGAGTGACCCTCGGCCGCGCATCTGATCCATTCTGGGAAGTCGCCATTCGTCCGGGGGAGGTTCGAATACCGACCCTTTCGTAGTTTCTCGGCCGTGCCTCGATCAACGAACGCCACGTCGCAGTAGGCGACGCCGCCAAGGTGAAAGTTGTCGGCGATGTCGTTGGCATGAGCGCTGCTTGGATCGAGGGTTGCGCCTTCATGGAAAGCCCAATCGACGAGGAACGCCGGACATCTGTCTGGATTGAGTCGGCTTGCGAATTCCGCGCGCAGTTCGCTGTCAATTGGGATTGCCGTACCGCTTGGCAACTCAACCACACTGGGCAACCACGAGGCAATCCACAAACGTAGTTGGCGGTCAGTGGACCTCAAGGATCCTCTTGTCTGTTGGGCCTTCGCGACAGCTTGCCGATCACGCGGATAGATTCCTCGATAATTGTGAAACCGATCCATGAAACCGTTTGTGCTACGCATCACCTCGGTGAAGTCACTTATGGTCCGAGGAATGTCGTTCCCGACAATCTTTTCAATTTCAGGGTTGAGGAGTGTTTCGAAGAATGTGTCGAATAACACTGTTGGGAGTTCCGAGTCGCTACCGTAGATGTCCCGGAAGCAGGCGACAACCTCCAGGAGCCGTGGCTCGTAGTGAATCCAAATCACGCTTCCGATTGTATCAATACGATCCATGTATTCTGAAATATGAACTCTTCTGGACGCATTCTCGATCCGAGCCAATTCGATCAAATGAGTGATAGACAGCACAAGGACAATACGCCCACCTCCAACCGCGCGCTCGAAGTGGTCGGCGACGGGGCCGCCGTTCGCCAGATCAATCCAATTTGCCGTGTCGAGATACGCAGTCTTCGCTGGCACCATCCTGTTGCTGAGCTTCCCCTGGAATCTTGCGGGGAGGGTACCTGCCCCTCTCCTCACGTAATCATCCTCCCAATCCTCTGCTGCAGCATCCGGTTGAAGTTCTCCAGGTCCTCCGCCAGCACCTCCTGGAGTGCCTCTTCCACCTCCCCGAGTTGCGCCCGCAATAGACCGGACACCTCCCCGTGCTGGTCCGTCGGCCGGAAGTCTGCGCTCGCAACCGCCCCCTGCAGGTAACGCAACCGCCCCACGATCATCGAAGGCCACCTCACACCGTCGCTCCCCGTGTCCTTCAGCTGGATCAGCTCGCTTTCCACTTCGATGAGGGCCGCGTCCAGCGCCTCCCCGGCCTCGATCAGGTCCTCCGCGCCTTCTTCGGCCTCAAGCACCGGCCGCAGGTCATAGATCTGCCGGCGTAGCAACTCGATCCTGTTCACCATGTCCGCGGCCTGGTTGCGGTCGGCCATGATCTCCTGCACCAGCTCTTTCTGTGCGGCGATGTCTGCCATCGTGCCTTCCGAGTTGGGATCCTTCAGCACGGTCAGGGGCTGGCTTCCCATCTCTTCATCGTCGACGAGCAGGGTGGCGGTGTACGTTCCCGGCGGCTGCAACGGCCCGCCGCCGCCTCCGAAGCCGCCGCCGCCCACGCGATATCCCTCGTCCGGCATCGGGAACCAGTCCGAATAGAGCGGCTTCGTCCGCAGCCGGATCTCGGTCGGGCCGTCGCCGGTCAGGTCCCACCACACGCGGTTGAAGCCCGCGCTGCTGCTGCCGTCCAGGGTCGTGACCTCCTCACCGGCGCTGTCGTCGATGCGCACCTGGACCGTGCCGGCGCCCTCGCCCAGCCAGTAGGTCAGCGGGGCCTCGCCCTCCGGGTTCTCACCGTCGGACCAGTCGTCCAGCATGGTCGCAGGCTCGGTCACGGGGCGGAAGCGGTAGGCGTCGCGCGGCTCGAACAGGTGCGCGGCCGAGGCGGCCACCTCGTCGCTCAGTTGCTGCACCGGACCCAGGTCGTCCAGGATCCAGTAGCCGCGCCCGTACGTCCCGATCACCAGGTCGTTGAAGTGCTCCTGCTGGAAGAGCCCGTAGTACGGCGTGGGCGGCAGGTTCGGCATGAAGCGCTGCCAGCTGTCGCCATCGTCGTAACTGATATAGAGCGAGCTCTCGGTGCCCAGATAGAGCAGCCCCGGGCGCACCGCGTCCTCCAGCAGATACCGCGTATAGTCGACGGGATAGTTGTCGACGCCGTCGGTGATCCGGGTCCAGCTCTCGCCGAAGTCGTCGGTGCGGTAGGCGCGGGCCTCGAAGTCACCCACCTGGTGGTGCTCGATGGTGATGTAAGCGCGGGCGGCGTCCCAGCGCGAAGCGTCGATGCTGCGAACCACGCCGTTGGGGGGCAGATCTGGGATGTTTTCGGTCACGTTGGTCCAGCTGGCGCCGTTGTCGCGGCTCACCTGCATGAGCCCGTCGTTGGTGCCCGCCCACAGCACGCCGGCCTCCACCGGCGACTCGTCGAAGGCGTAGATCACGCAGCAGAACTCGACGCCGATGTTGTCCGGGGTCAGTCCTCCGGAGATGGTCTGGCGGGACTTGTCGTTGGTGGAGAGGTCCCCGCTGATCACCTCCCAGCTCTGCCCGCCGTTGCGGGTGCGGTGCACGTGCTGGCTGGTGACGTAGATCGTGTTGGGGTCGTGCGGCGAAAGGAGCAGAGGGAAGGTCCACTGGAATCGGAAGCGCATGTCCTCCGCCGGCCATCCCAATGTGGACATGGGCCAGACCTCGACGTCCCGGAACTGTCCCCTGGCGACATCGTGGCGCACCACGATTCCGCCCGCGGCGCCGGCCCCGGATGCGCTCGACCACACGATGTTGGGATCGCGCGGGTCCGGGGTCGCGAATCCGCTCTCGCCTCCGCCTACGCCGCGCCATTCCCCGCGCGGGATGCGCCCGTTCGAGAAGAGCCCGCCCATCCGCGAATTCGATGGCCCCCGAAATGAAGGACCGTCCTGGCGGTTGCCGAGCACGTTGTAGGGAATCGCGTTGTCGGCGGTCACGTGGTACATCTGCGCGATAGGCAGTTGCACACGGAACCAGGAGCGCCCCCGGTTCTCGCTGACCGAGAAGCCGCCGTCGTGCGCGACCGCGATCCGGTCGGCGTTCAGCGGATCGCTCCAGATGTCGTGGTGATCCCAGCCGGGCGCGTCGCCGGCGAAGAGGAAGTTGGTGGTCTCGTGCGTCTCGCCGCCGTTCAGGCTGACGCTGTAGCTGGACGACAGGAAGTAGATCTCGTCGCGGTCGTCGGGCGCCACGCCGCAGCGCGTGTAATAGGCCTGCCGCGTGGCGAGGTCATGGCTGTATGAGACGAGACGCCAGCTGTCGCCGCCGTCGCTCGTGCTCCAGAGCTCGCCCGAGTCGGTCTCCTCGCCGTCGATGGGCACCCCGTCTCCCGTCTCGATGAGGGCGTAGATGCGGTCGGAATCGGACGCCGACATGCAGAGCCCGATCTTGCCGATGCGGCGCGTGGGGAGGCCGTTGCCCTCGATCTCGCGCCAGGTGTCGCCCCCGTCCAGGGTCACGTGGATGCCGCTCGCCGGGCCTCCGCTGTCCCGCTTCCAGGTCTTGAGGTCCAGATCCCACATGCTGGCCATGATCTTCCGCGGGTTGTACGGGTCGATCACCATCTCGTATGCGCCCGCCCCCGGGTCCACGAAGAGCACCCGCTCCCAGCTCTCGCCCCCGTCGAGGGTGCGGTACACGCCCCGATCCTCGGACGGCTGGTACGCGTGCCCCAGCGCGGCGACGTAGACGATGTCCGGATCGGCGGGATGGATGAGGATGCGGCCCACCCGCCCCGTCCCTTCCAGCCCCATGTGCGCCCAGGTGTCGCCGCCGTCGGTGGACTTCCAGGCGCCGTTGCCGATGGAGACGTTCGACCGGATGGACGACTCGCCCGTGCCGGCCCACACGATGGCGTGATCGCTGGGCGCCACCGCGAGCGCGCCGATGGAGTGCACCGGCTGGTCGTCAAACACCGGCTCCCAGTTGAGCCCGGCGTCCTCGGTGCGCCAGATGCCGCCGCTGGCCGCGCCCGCGAAGTAGATGTTCCGGTTGCCGGGCACTCCGACCACGGACGCCAGCCGGTTGCCGACCGGCCCGATATGGCGGAATCGCAGGCCGCTGAGATGCTCCTCCGGGACCTCCTGGGAGGAGAGCGGGATTGCCGGCAACGCGAGGCCCGCGACCAGCGCGAGGCTTGCGACCAGTACGAAACAGGCGGCGGCCGCGGGCGTCGTCATGCGGAAAACGGCCACCGATGCGTTAGTGCGGGATACGGTCATGGTCCTGGCTCCACCGGAATAGGAAGCACCGAGAATCTGAAAAAGTCTGCTTCAACCGCCCCGACCCCCCATCAGCACCCTGTGGATGGCCTCGATGGTCGCGTCGGTGCGGAACTCGATCAGCTGGCGGCCGTGCTCCAGGGTCTGCTCGACCGGCAGAATGCTGATCCCGTTGATCGACGCCTTGTCCGCCGCGATGCGCTGCTGGAGGCGCACATGCTGCGGATCGTCGTTCATGATGATCGACGTGATGTAGTAGTCGTCGTGGAGACCCTCGAGCCGCGGATCCTCGTCGATCCCGAGCACGTCGCGCTGATACGTCAGCACATCGCCGTAGTTGTAGAACTCGCGGATGTGGGCGATGACGACGTCCTCGCCCGCCCATCTCTCCGACAGCTCCGTGGCCACGGCCGCCATGCCGCGCTGGTTCCCGCCGCTGTCACCCAGCATGAAGATGCGCGTGAATCCCTGCACCTTCAGGCTCACCGCCATGTCGCGCAGCACGGCCTGGTAGGTCTCCTGCGAGAAGCGGATGCCGCCTGGCGAGCTGGCGGTCTCGGGGTTGCCGGGTTCGATGGTGACGATGGGTGCGACCAGAGTGTTCCCGAGCCGGCGCGCGATCGCATCGCCCATGACCCGCAGCACGTGGTTGTGTTTGCCGGTCGTGAGATAGGGCCCGTTCTCCTCGATGCCGCCCGTGAGGATCAGGGCCGTGTTGGTGCCCTCGCGCAGCGCGTCCCGGACCTCGAGCATGGTCAGCTCCTCGATCCAGACGTTGTCCAGGGCCGCGATGGGACGCTCGAACTCCATCATGTCGAGCATGTTTTCGCCCTGGGCGGCGGCCTCTCCCGAGCCTGCCGTGAAAGAAATGCCGAGGGCGAGCGCGAATGTGGTCAACGATGAGTTTTTCATGACGAACCTCCAGACGGGTGCGACAGCAGCTGCATGACGGAACCTGCATGACCTCACAACAGGAACTTGCTTGACCATGCGCGCGCGGGGGCGCACCGGCAAGAGCCCTCAACCCCGGTTGGCGTCCGGCCGGAAGGACGAGGAGGCCGCGAGCACTGCGACGGGTCGGATCCTCTACACCACCGCGCGCCGGGGCGTGACTTGCTCGGCGATCTCGCGACCCGTCCTGATCTCCGCTCGGCGAAGCTCCCAGGTCTTCTGCAGGTTCAACCAGAGTTGCGGGGTCGTCCCGAAAAACCTGGCCAGCCGCAACGCCGTATCCGCGCTCACGCCGCGCTGGCCGTTGAGAATCATTGTCACCCGATTGACCGGCACGCCAAGCGCTCTCGAAAGCGCGTTGGCTGACAGACCGAGTTCGTCGAGTTCCTCCCGCAGGATTTCGCCCGGATGCACGGGCCTCATGCCGTTCCTCGCGTTCATGTTCACGCTCTCCTAATGGTAATCCACGATCTCGACATCGCACGGTCTCCGCTTGATCGTCCAGATACCGTGGACAAGGTTGAAGGAGATTCCCAGACCCAAGGAGGCAGGTGATGAGCACGGCCGGAACGGCTATTGCCACGATAACGCCGGCGACCGAGATAAGCTCGGCGACCGAGTTGGGCCCGGCAACCGGGAAGGGCTCGGCGACGCAGCCGGCCATCGACGAGGCCGCGATCCGCCGGACGCGCGTCGACTTCGCCGCGGTGCATCGCATCGTGGTGCACGAGAACATGCACGAGGGCACCTGGAACCACTTCAGTTGCAAGGTGCCGGGCCGGCCCGGACACCTGCTGATCACGCCGGGGCAGACGCACTTTTCGCGCGTGACGGCGAGCAGCCTCGTCGAGGTGGACCCGGAGGGGAAGCCGTTCGGCAGGGAAGGGCGGCTCAACATGAGCGCGTGGGCGATCCACGAGCCCGTCCAGCGCGCACGGCCCGACATCGTGTGCGCGCTGCACGTCCACGGCCCGTACAGCACCGCACTCGCCTCCATCGACGGGTGGAGGTTCGACGAACGCGGTAGCCAGAACGCGGCCGTCTTCTACCAGAACTGCGCCTGGTTCGGGTACGAGGGGCTCGTCACCGAGTCCGACGAAGGCGAGCGCATGGCCGAGGCCCTTGGCGACAAGCGTGTGCTCTTTCTCGCAAACCACGGCGTGCTCGTCGTCGGCGACACCATCGAGAAGACGATGCTCTGGCTCTATCAGCTCGAGCGCGCGTGCATGAACGAACTGCTCGTACTCCAGGCGGGCCGGAAGATCCGGCCGATCCCGGTCGCAGCCGCGAAACACAACGCCGAACTGTCCGTCGAGTCCTGGGGCGAAGCGGGCTATCTGGAGGGAATGAAGGAAGTTCTGGACGCGGAAGGTCAGGACTACGCGGATTGACGCGGTGGGACGAACCCCAACTTCGTGGCCTTCACGGCAACACCAGGGGGCCCAGCCATTGCACCCACAGGGCGCCGCCCAGAACCACGCCAGCCAATGTCGGGGCGAGGGTCCGCACCCTCTTGCCACGAGGGGTGGTCCTCACCAGGAACCAGTATCCGAGCAACAGACAGGCGAGACCGAGGAGAAGAAGGAGAGACTCCGGGATGCCTGAGACCATCGCCAGCGACCCTTCGTCCACGTTCGACAGGCGTCGCTCACCCGTGAGTTTCAGGGCGAGGATCGGAATCGCGATCAGCCAGCGGAGAGGGGCCACCAACCCGACTGCGAGAGGCAGCGAAAGAGGACCGGGGCCGAATCTGCGGACCGCAAGCACGCAGGCGATGACCGTCAAGTAGGTGACCATGGGCCCTGCGGCCGAGCTGACCGCCACTTGCCACGGTTCGGCGATCGCCG
Source organism: Longimicrobiales bacterium (assembly GCA_965208255.1). Classification (GTDB taxonomy): domain Bacteria; phylum Gemmatimonadota; class Gemmatimonadetes; order Longimicrobiales; family Gaopeijiaceae; genus BD2-11. Next base: position 2,146,780 of record OZ242324.1, on the reverse strand, counting down.
CCGCAGCCTCGACGTCTCCCGCCCGCATGAGCCTTGTGAACTCTCCGGAACCGGACCAGCCTGCAGAGGCGTGCCGCAGGACTGGATCTGGAAACCCGAACGCGACGTATGCGCCAAAGTGCCCGAGTTCGTGAACCAACACCGCGATGGGGAAGGCAATCGCGCCGCCGGCCACTGCGGCAAACGACCCGTCGGCCCGGAACCACTTCGGCATCGAGGTCACATCCGTCCCGGTTCGCGCCGCCGCAGGGTCACGGGACGGCCTGGAGAGCGCTGTCCAGTTCGAGCACGAGTCCGACGACAGCGTCGTGCACCTGGGTCATGGCCGCGGGATCGACGCGTTCCATGGTGTCCTCGCTCGTGTGAATGACCTGGGCGACAGACGGCGGCGAACTCTGCCGTGACTGAGAAGGTCTGCGGTCCTGGAAAACTGTCATCCCCCGAATTCTATAGCCACATCCGCTTCATTGCGAATAGTGTTCGTCGCGCCGGCCCCCGTGGGGTATCGGAGTCGCTCCGCATCGGCCAAGGCGCTAGCTTCTGGAGATGCCGAACGTTATCGAACGCGCGCGCGAGGCTTCCGGACGCCTCGTCGAGGACCTGAGCCTTGGCGCCCATCGCGGCCCTATCGCCCGCCGTGCGCCCTTGTCGAGGCTCCTCTGCCTCGCCTTCGCGGCATTCCTGCCATGGCAGCCGCCTCCTGCCGCCGCCCAGGAACCCATCGTCGACGGGTTCCGCGGACACCCCTGGGGCAGCCAGGTCGAGGACATCCCCGAACTCGCGGGCACCGAGCAGGTGGGCGAGCGTGACGGGCTGCGCATCTATTCGACGGAGGTCCGGCTGCTGGGCCGCCAGGCTCTCGCGGGCTACTACTTCCATCCCGACACCGGCGAGCTGGTCGAGGGCGCCTACGTCATGGTGATGCCCCTGGAGAGCTGCCAGACCATCTGGGACCTCCTGACCCGCGATGTCCAGCGCAACTATCCCGGCCTCGAGCGGCAGGGAGAGCTGCCCTCGCGCCGAAACGCGCACCGGCCCGTCTATGAATCCGACTGCGAGTATTTCGTCTACAACTATCATCAGGAAGAATGGCGCATGGGGTTCGGAAACCCGGAGCCTCCCCACGACGAAGTACGCATGTGGATTCGCGTGAACGAACGAACGCCACGGCTTCATGTGGCGTACAGGGGGGAGCGCGCCGAGCGCCGGTAGAATCGCGACGGCTTCGGTTCACCGACATTTTTCGGGACAATCTGCGACATTTCATTCGCCAGACATTGCTGCAGTCATACCCACAGGGAGGGAAGATGAACTCCGTCACGCTCCATCCATCGCGCATCCTCGGCATCGGTCTTCTCTTCTCGCTCTTTGCCTGCGCGCCCGCGGCGGACGGCGGCGAGGGCTCCGACAGTACCGGCGGCATGGAAGCCGGCATCGAAATGGGCTCCGCGGATGATGGCGGGCTTCCGGCTGCGATCCTCGGCACCGCGCCCGCGCCGCGCGGTGAGGATGTCCACTATCTCGCCGGCGACGAGGTCACGACGGGCTACCTGGCGGTGCCCGATGGCGAGGGCCCGTTTCCCGCGCTGGTGCTGATCCACGAGTGGAACGGGCTGGTGGACCGGGTGCGGCAGGTCGCGGACGCGATGGCCGATGAGGGATACGTGGCGCTGGCTGCGGATCTGTTCCAGGGCCGCACCGGATCCAATCCCGCCGAGAACCGGGCGCTCATGGCGGAAGCGAACGCCGATCCGGACGCGGTCATCGGCAACCTGAACGAGGCGGTGAACTTCCTTCGCGCGCGCGACGACGTAACCGGTGCGATCGGCACCATGGGCTGGTGCTTCGGCGGCGGCATCGCGCTCAGCTACGCGCTGGGCGGCGAGCACCACGACGCCACCGCGATCTTCTACGGGCGGCTGGTCACCGACCCGGCGGTGCTTGCGGGGATCGACCACGAGGTGTACGGCACCTTCGCCGAGATGGACGGCGGCATCCCGCCCGACCAGGTGAACCAGTTCGTGGACGCGCTGCGCTCGCAGGGAATCGAGAACGACGTCCACATCTATGACGCGGTCAACCACGGCTTCTGGCTGCGCGTGGAAGCCGATCCCGAGCTGCGCACCGCTCCGGCGCAGGATGCCTGGGAGCGGCTCAAGGCCTACCTCGAGCGCACGCTCGCGAGTTGACCAACGTCTTCCGAGTGAGGATCGTGTTTGAAGATGGGCGGACTTGAGCCTGAGATGAGACCTGCTCGAGACGGGGATGAGGGAAGATTGCTCCGGTTGTCCGTCGTGAATCGGCCCCGGCGGGCGGCGTGTCTCGGCCTGCTGGCGGGATTGCAGCTCCTCGCCGGGAGCGCCGGGGCGCAGGAAACGTCTGAGGCAGAACCCGCTGCTACGGAGACCCGCGCCTCCAACCCCTTCGCCGGCTTCGAGACGCACTTCCTCTCCAATGGCGTCAAGATCTGGTTCAAGCACCTTCCCGGCTCGCCCAACGTCTCGGTGAGCGCGGGCGTGCCGGTGGGTTCGGACGCCGACCCGCCCGGCAAGGAGCAGCTCGCCCACTTCACCGAGCACATGCTCTTTTCCGACCACGACGGCCGCACCGAGCAGGAGATCAAGGACGCGGTGGAGGGGATCGGCGGGCGGCGCAACGGCTTCACCTACCGCGACCACACCTGGTACTACGTCACCATCGGCCGGGAGCACGGGCTTTTCGCCATCGAGTGGATGGCCGGCATCCTGTCGCCCCACGAGATGGACCCCGCCGTGGTGGACCGCGGGCGGCAACCCGTCGAGAACGAGATCCGCGCCCGGCCGCGCGAGTTCTTCGACCACCTCGTGGCCGCGCTCAACCCGGGGTGGCTCGCGCCCCCCGACTTCTGGGAGCGCGAGTTCGGCATCGAGCGGCTGCGCGCCCCCTTTCCGTACATGTGGCGGAGCCTGCAGGGCATCACCCCGGAGGATCTGCGCGGCTTCTACGACCAGTACTACTCGCCCGCGGCCATGACCGTCACGATCGTGGGCGACCTCGACCGCGACGAAGCGCTCGACCGCGCCCAGCGCACCTTCGGGTCGATCCCGGCGCGCCCGGTCGAGCGCTGGGCGACGGCGGCCGAGGACCCGGGGCGCGCCAGGTCCACCTACCAGTGGGGCTTCCAGTCCACGGCGCAGTACCAGGCCCGCCACAAGCTCTTCTACGCCTCCGCCGACGAGCTGCTGACCGCGATGTTCGTCCGCGACCTGCTCAACCGCCGGCTCAACCAGCGCCTGCGCTACGGCGAACGCAAGGCCGTGTACGGAGCGAGCGCCAACCTGGTGATGCGCGGCCCTGCGGCGTACGTGCAGGTGAGCAGCCGCATCGACGAAGACGACTACGACTTCGCGACGGCCATCATCGACGAGGAGATCGAATACCTGCGGTCAGGCTCGCTTGCCACCGCCGAGTTCGAAGCCGACCGCGCCGCGGTGATCGAGCGCCTGCGCGGCGCCAACCAGACCGCGGAGTCCCTCAACACCTGGACCCGGCAGCTTTTTTACGACCCGGCCACCTTCACCGACTTCCCCGACGTCCTCTCCTTCTACGAGAACCTGAGCCAGAGCCAGGTCGCGTCCTTCGCGGCCCGCACCTTCGACCCGTCGCGCCAGGTCCTGTCGGTGACGCGCACGCAGCCCCTGAGCCAGGGGATGGCGGTGCTGGCGGTTGCCGTGCTGGTCTGGATCACGCTCAAGGTAGTCGCGTGGGCTCTGACCCGACCGGTTGAGATGAAGCAGATCCGCTACGTCGCGCATTTCCGGCTGCCCGTCCTCCTGCGGACGGCCTACGCCCTCGGGATGGCGGCGGTCGTACTGGCCGTGGGGCGCATCGCCGCGGTGGGGATCGGATGGGGGGTGGACCGCTGGATCGTGCCGGTGGACGACTACGTCATCCAGCACGCCGGCATCGGCGGCATCTTCGTCATCGTGCTCGCCGGGTTCGCGGTCCTGGCGGCGTGGCCTCCGCGCAAACTGCTCATCTTCGAGGACCACATCCGCATCAAGTCGCGCGCCTGGCGCTCGCGCAAGCTCAAGGCGGAAGACATCGAAGAGATTGCGTTGGAGCGCGGCTTCGGCGCCTGGCTGAGCCGTGGCATCCTGCGGAGCCCTCCGCTCGCGTTCGGGCTGATTCGCCCCGGCATCCACCTGCGCCCCAAGAATGGACGAAGCTACTTCTTCCGCACCCGGGACACGGCGGAACTGGCGGAAGTGCTGGGCTCGTGGTTGGGACGGCCCATCTCGCAGCGTCCAGTGAAGAAGCGCGGCAGGAAGTCGAGGAAGGCCGAGGAAGCTGCTGCGGCGACCCGGGGCGCGCCCGAAGCGACGGTGCCCGGAGCAACGACATCCCGCAGGCCAGCGGCGACGGCGCCATCCCGAACCACGCCCGGCGTGACGATACCCGGCGTCACATCCGGGGCAGCAGCGCGCGGAGCCAAGCCCCCTCCTCCTCCCGGTCCCGCTGAAGCCGAGGAGGACATCGACTTCGACAGCATCGGCCTCACGGAAGAGGAGATGCGGGAGCTGCTCGGGGATTGACCCCTCAGCCCATCATGCCCACCGCCGCAAGCGGGCTCTCGTTGGTGAGGCTTCACCCGTGCGCGATGCAGCGGACGCTTTGGAGAACGGTGCCGCCGACTAGGAGAACCGCTCGAACCTGCACTCCAGGTGCTCCACCATCCTGTCGGGCACCCCGGCCGCTGTCGCGTATTCCCGCCAGCGGTTCAATGAATCGACGACTTCGTCGATAGCCGTGCCGCCGCCTTCCGGAAGATCGTAGTTCTTCCCCACCTGCAGGAGATCGCTCCTCGCGATGCCGCGGAACCTCCCGTTGACGGACATCTGATGTTGCCGCGTCCACGCCTCGCTCTCCGCATAGGTCACGTCGTATGCCGGAGCCAGCTTCCAGCGTCCGCGGGGGTCCATCAGAAACCCGAAGTTCTTCACGTGGTCGTCGAAGTTGACGGTCGCGACGTTGAAGACCATGCGCCGAAAGGCCTCGTTCACGGATCGCTGCCCCAGGCCGAGGGCGCGGATGGTATCGAAGTAGCCCTCGTAGCTGAACACGTACTGGTCGTTGAAGTCGATGTGCTGAAGTCCGCCGAGGCTGTGGAAATGAAGTTTCGACTGCCCGGTGTCCCCGGCAACGCGGTCGAAGCGACGGGTCATGAAATGCGCGAAGTCCCCGTCGCGCAGCAGATGGGTCTCGGCCATCCGGATACCCGCGGCTCTCGCCATTCGCGAGTACGCGTACTCGATGCGCCCCCAGGGGCCGGGGCGTCGATCACCGCGCATGCCCTGTCCCGCCGAGTCTCGCGTGACGCCATCGAACTTGATGAGCCATGGTTCTTCGCCGGACTCCGGGCGGGCGAATCCCGAGCGGATGCGGTTGGTGGTTCGATTCCAGAGAACCAGAGCCTTCGGACGGGCGCCTCCCGCGCTGCCCCCGATCTGCATGATTTCCGGCACCGCGACCGACACGTCTCCGTCGATGACGCATCGCGCCTGGTCGACCAGCGCGCGCAGCTCCAGGGCTTCCTCCGTGCTCTCGCCCGGATCGAGGGAGGGACGAAACTCGAGCGCTCCCATCGCCCTGTCACCGATGTAGAGAAGGCGCTGGAGCGGCGACATGGCGTCGCTCGAGTGCCCAAGATCCGCGAAATAGCGGCGGATGATGGCGTTGCCGAATCGATCCGGAAGAGCGTCGGCAAAGACACCTGGGAGGCCCATGAAAGCAGGCCTGCGGGCCAATTCGGGGAAGGCCGCCGGGCCGGGGCGGTGGAGGGGCAGGTGGAGTGGGGAAATGGCGAGCCCGGACCCGCGAAAAGCCGGATCGAATTCGAAGGTTACGCGTCCGGTCGAAGACTCTCCCAGGATGCCGACATCCCGCTCCCAGAGTCGCACCCGCACCACCGCGTAGTCAGTCACGGGCTCGCCTCGAAGCCCGTTGGCGCACTCTTCCCCTGAGCCTGGCGATTTCGTAGGGGGATACTTCGGGCATCGGAACAAACGCCTCGAAGGCCTGGAGACGACCCAGTCCGCGCATGACCCGAACCAGCTTCTCCGTGCCGATGCTGTGACCGCCCTCGAGGCGGTCGATGGTGCGCGGGCTGACGCCCGAGTCGGCAGCCAGATCCTGGACCCGCAGGTTCTGCTGGAGACGCAGCGTCTTCAGGCGTGCGCCCATCTCGCGCAGGACATCGGGCGTGCGGCTTGTGGCAACGATCGTAGCCATGGCGTCCACCTCCTTGCTTCCTGCCGGGAAGGTAACCGGAGGTGGCGCGCTTGTCTACAGCGCCAGATATGGCGCAAAAACACTGAAATATCTGTTATTACGCCAGTACCGGCGTGTTATAACAATGCTGTCGGGCTTGGGGCGCTCCCTCAGTCGATCTCCGCCAGGGCCGCCATCACGTCCTCGTTGCTGGGACGGATGCGGTAGTCGACCTCGATGAACTTCCAGTGCACCACGCCCTCCTTGTCGATGACGTAGACGGCGGGGTGGGGGACCGTGCGCCGGCTGTCGGCGTTGAAGAGGCCGTAGCGGTCGATCACCGCGTGGTCCGGGTCGGCGAGGATGTGGTAGTCGATGGTGCGGTTCTGCTCTTCGGCGACCCGGTCGATCATCATCTGCTGTTCCGGGCGTTCATCCACGGAGATGGCGAGGATCTCCGCGTCCGCCTGCTGGTCGGCGTCCAGCATTTCACTCAGCTCCCCGAGCTGACCGGCGCACCATGGTCACCAGTGGCCGCGGTAGAAGGCGAGGATGACGTTCTTCTGCCCGCGGAAGTCGGAGAGGGTGATGACGTCGCCCGAGTAGGCGAGGAGGGAGAAGTCGGGGGCCGGGTTGCCGATCATCACGCGGCCGGTGTCCTGCCCGGGCAGGTCTCGGCCGTCGGCGGGGCCCAGGTTTACCGCCTGATCCCCGGCCTCGGGCATGCCCGAGGCCGGGGGGGGCGCGGCGTCCTGGCGACCGACCGCCAGGTAGTATCCGCCCAGGAGCAACGCGGCCAGCACCACCACCATTCCAGTCCGTCTCGACATCATCTTTCAGTTCCCCGCCAGGCTGATGTACACCCCGCGCACGAAACGCTCGGGATCCTCGCCCCACATGGCGTCCAGGTCGGCGGTGGGACCGGCTGCGACCACATCGTCCTCCGACATCCCTTCGGCGATCATGCCGGCCACCCGCTCGCGCACGGTGGAGAGCATGTCGCGGTACGCGCGCAGCGAGGTCTGGTCGGTAATCTCGCCGTGCCCGGGGATGATGCGCGTTTCCGGCGTCGTATTGGCGAGCGCGTACTCGGCGATGGCGATGACCCCGTCGACGTTCCCGCCGCTGTCCACATCGATGAAGGGATAGCGCCCGTTGAAGAACGTGTCGCCCATGTGCACGGCGTTCGCGTTCGTGAAGAACACCAGCGCGTCGCCGTCGGTGTGCGCGGCGGGCATGTGGTTGACGCGGATGTCCTCGCCGTTCCAGTGGAAGCCCACCCGGTCGTTGAAGGTCACCACCGGCAGCCCCTCCGGCGCGGACTGCTGGGAGCGTCCCACCAGGTCGGCGAACTCGGCGGGGTTGAGGCGGCGGTACACGTTCTCGTGGGCGACGATCAGGGCGCCCTCGCGGCCCAGGTTCTCGTTGCCGCCGGTGTGGTCGCCGTGCCAGTGCGTGTTCAGCACCCAGCGCACCGGCATGTCGGTGACCTCCGCCACGGCGGCGAGGATCTTCTCGGTGAGGGGCGCGAACTGGTCGTCCACCAGGAAAGCGCCGTCATCGCCGACCGAGAGGCCGATGTTGCCGCCCGCGCCGAAGAGCACGTACAGCCCGTCGGCGACCTGCTCGGTGCGGATCTCGACCTGGGAGAAGTCCTGCTGGGCCGCGGCCGACAGCGGGACGAGCCCCAGCGCGGCGACCGCGACCAGCATCGCGCGCGCGACGCGCGCCCCGGGCCTCATTGGCAGACCTTGCGGCCGGTGAGGAATACGACCACCGCGCCCACCAGGGTGAGGCCGACGGATGCCGCGCTGGAACTGACGACGAACCAGATCACCCCGGCGGACATCACGAAGGTGGCGATCAGCAGGACATAGAAGATCAGAGGATTGTGTCGAACAGCAGTCATCGATCGGTCTCTCGTCTGGGAAGGCGCGGAGGGGGCCCGTCCGAACGTGCCGGGACGGGGTTCTTATTGTCGAATCTGCCGACCCCCGGAAGGTGTGTCAACGATAGTTGCAAAGCCCCGGCGATCGAGCTCGCGAGCCCGTCGCAGCGCGCATCCACAGGCATGCGACGACGGGGTCCCGCGAGCGTGCAGGCCAGGGTTCCACCGGGGTGCAGGCAAGGCTTCCCCGAGCTGGCCATCAGAGCAGTCGCGAGCCGGGTCCGGTTGTCCGATGCGGGATCCTCTCCGCATTCTCCTTCTTCAGAAGAGCTGCGCACGAACAGCGGGACCCCTATGGCGTTCGAGATCAGACCGGGCCGCGACGTTTCCGATGAAATCCGCCGTGTCGCGCGGGAGGACGTGGACCGTGCCATCGCAGCGCTCCACGGGGCCCGCGAAGGGCGGTTCAAGGGGGTTCACGACGCGCGCAAGCGCTTCAAGGCCATTCGCGCGCTGCTTCGGCTGGTGGCGCCCCGGCTGGGGCCGGCCTTCCGCCGCGAGAACCGCTGGTATCGCGACGCTGCACGACAGCTGGCGGGTGTGCGCGAGGCTCAGGCGAGTCTGGAGACGCTGGACCGGCTGGGGAACGCAGAGGATGCCGCCCTGCGCCGGGAATTGGAGGCTCGCTACGAAGCTCGGCGCGGGCGCGAGTTTCGGGACACCGAATCGCTGGCGGTGCTGGTGGCAGATCTGACGGAGGCCGGGGAGCGGGTCGCGGGATGGCCACTGGAGGGAGAGGGGTTCGAGGTCATCGAACCTGGCCTGCGCGCGACCTATCGACGGGGGCGCAAGGGCTTCCGGCGCGCGGTCGGAGGCGCGTCCGCAACCGCCCTCCATGAATGGCGAAAGGACGTCAAGTACCATCGCCACCACCTGGAGCTGCTGGTCCGGTTGTGGCCCGATGTGATGACGGGGGCCGCTGCGACGGCGCGGAGGCTGGGGGATCTGCTCGGGGATCATCACGATCTGCACGAACTTCGCGCCCTGCTCTCGAGGTCGCCGGGACTCGCCGGGGGCACGCGTGCGCGTGAGTCTGTGCTCGAGTCGGCGGAGCGTCGGTCGCGCGAGTTGGAGGCGCGCGCCATGACGGTCGGCGGGCTCGTCTACGCGGAGAAGCCCGGCCGTTTCATCGCGCGGATGGGGGCCTACTGGGGCACCCACTCGCGGGGCCGGGCCTGACGGCGCACCCCACATCCCCAGGCGGCGAAGCATTCGGCTGGCCTGATCCGATGCGCCGGCCCACGGTGTTAGCTTTGGCGCCCGCATCCATCCCCCCCCAACTCTTCACGCCCATGGACCGCGCTTACTTCACCCCCGCCACCTTCGATTTCCTCACCGAGCTCGCCGCCAACAACAACCGCGACTGGTTTGCGGTCCACAAGCCGCGCTACGAGGGGGACGTGAAGGGACCGGCGATCCGGTTCATCTCCGATTTCGGGCCCCATCTGGCGCGCATCAGCACGCGCTTCCGCGCGGATCCCCGAGCCAACGGCGGTTCCCTGTTCCGCATCTATCGGGACACGCGCTTCTCCAGGGACAAGAGCCCGTACAAGACCTACACGGGCATCCAGTTCCGCCACGAGGCCGGAAGGGACGCGCACGCGCCCGGCTTCTATCTGCATCTCGAGCCGGGAAGCGTCTTCGTGGGCTGCGGCAGCTGGCGCCCCGGTGGACCGGCGTTGCGGAAGATCCGGGAAGCCATCGATGAGGACCCGGAGGCGTGGCTGGCGGCTTCGCGGGACGAGGGCTTTCGGGCATCGTTCGAGCTCTCGGGCGATTCCCTGATCCGGGCGCCCAAGGGCTTCAGCGTCGATCATCCGCTGATCGTGGATCTTCGGTGCAAGGACTTCATCGGGGTCGCCCATCTCAGCGAGGAGGAGGTCTCCGCCGAGGGATTCCTGGAGAGGTTCGCGGGGCTGTGTCGTGCCGCTGCGCCTTTCCAGCGGTGGCTGTGCGGGGCGATCGGGGTGGGGTACTGAGGCTCCGGTTACTCTCTCGGCTTCGGTACATCCGTTTCCACGAGGATTACGCCCGACGCAGAATTGGGAAAGCGCGAAGCGGAAGCGGGACCGCGCAGGATGCGGATGCGCTTGACGGATGTGGCCGGGATCTGATCCAGCGCCCGGATTGCCTGGCCCGGGCCGCCGGCGTCGATCCGGATGCCGTCGAGATAGATCGAGGGCTGGTCCGAGGTATAGAGGGACTTCGCGCCGCGAAGGCGAATTCGCAGCCCCGCCCCGGACTGGCCGTTGGCGCGGCTGGCGGTGAGGCCGGGCATGCTGCGAAGAAGCAGATCGGCGGCGGTCTGGATGCCTTGGGCGTCCGCGTCCGATGCGGAGATCTCGGATTCCGAGTGGCCGCGGCGGTTGCCGCGCGTCGGGCGATCCGTCACGCCGACGATCTGGTCCAGCATGGCGCCGATGCGATGCAGGCGGAACTGGACCAGCGTGGCCTCCAGGGGCGTGATATCCAGCGTCTCGACCAGCGAGATGAAGGCGTCTTCCTCGATCCGGATGACCACGTCGCCGGCAGGGACATCCACCAGTTCGAAGCGGCCCTGCTCGTCGGTGCGGGTCCGCCGGGTGAAGTCGTGGAGCGCCACCAGCGCACCCTCGACCGGCTCCAGATCCGCTTCATCCACCACGACTCCGATCACGGAGCCGTGCTCTTGGGCACCGCTGGCCTCCGGTGCAAGGAACCCGCCCATGATGAGAGCAGGGGCCAGCAAGGCCTGAAGGATTCGGCCTCGCCGGCCCCGCGCCGTCCTGCACCCTGTATTCATTGTCGCCCTCGACGATCTGCTATCGCTTACATTTGCCCCATTGCACTGGCCACTGATACCCGGCAGTGCCGCGCCGGAGCCCCTGCCTGCCCCTCCTCAGCCCGATGTCAGCAGTTGGAACTCCTCCGTCCCCCGGAGATCGCTGAAGGCGTCGCTCGTCCGGGCTTCCTCTCTCCAGATGTCGCGGATGCGGATCGCGGCCCGCAACGAGTTGAGCGCGTCCCGGTCGCGGCCGGCTTCCGCATACCACTCCGCCAGGGTGAACAGATAGCTGTCGCGGTGAGGATACAGGTCCAAGGCCTGTTCCAGCGCCGCAATCGCTTCCGCCGTCCGGCCCTCCCCCTTCAGCGCCTCCGCCCGCTCGGCGTGCCTCGGAGCCAGGCTGATGTTCAGCAGGCGGCGCAGCTCCTTGTACGGATCCGCGGCGTCGTCGACACGGATGTCCACCCACTTGTCGGTGGTGCGGTCGCCGTCGATGGGTTTCACCACGTAGATGCCGGCTGCCTGCATTCCGCGGGTGTCGCCACCCGCCGCTTCGCCGGCCTCCAGCGCCGCCATGAGCTTCTCCGCCAGCTCGCCCTCCGTCTCCTCGTAGGCGCGCGCCATCTCGGTGATGACCTGGCGACCGGCCAGCGTGTTGCCCTGCACCGAGTAGTTCGTGCCCAGGATGTGGCCGGCGAACTGATTCGGCCGGGCAACGCGGTCGGCTCCGGTGTGGGCGGCGACCCGGCCCTGGGTGTCGATCACCGCGACCTGGCGCACATCGCGCCCGGGGTCCTCATCGGTGATGATGCGCACCACCTCCTCGGGGGTCCTGCCTTCCCGGAGCAGTCCGATGGCGCGCGGCCCGTATGACTGGTTGGCGGACGCCTGGGTGGCAACCGCCCCCACGCCCGCCACCGCATACGGCACGATCGCCCCGGCCCGGAAGGCCCGGGACTGGACCCCGACCCCGAGTTCCTGTGTCTCGGGGTCGAAGCCGATGATCGAGAAGGTGGAGACATCCTCCGCGCCCAGCGGATCGGCGGCTTCGGGATCCGGCGCCGGGCCGGGATCACTCCCCACCAGCCGCAGGAAGTCCGGATTCCCGTGGAGTCTCTCGAAGTTCTGGTCCCGGGGCAGGGTGCGCATGCGCCCGGGGTTCAGCTCGACCGCCCGCCGGAGCGACTCGAGCGCTTCCGCGTCCTGCTCCATGCGCGCCTGTACGGCGGCCAGAGCCACCCAGGCGTTGTCGTTCTCCGGCGACCTGTCGCGCGCGGCCGTGGCGGTGGCGAGCGCTTCCTCCAGATCGCCCGCTGCCAGGCTCGTGTTGGCGGTGCGCACCATCTGGCCGGACCGGAAGAGGTTGAGCACGCGCCGCAACTCCTCCAGCGGTCGGGGGTGGTCGTCCACCCTGATGTCCACGACCCGGTCGCTGAACCCGCCGCTCCCCGCGCGCGGAGCCACCACCAGGATGGCGCCCGACTGCTTGCCACGCGCGTCCCCGCCCGCGGCCTGGGCGGCGTCGAGCGCGTCCATGAGGCGCTCCGCCAGCGGTCCGCTGGACGACTCGATGGATGCCGCCATGGCGTCGACCACTTCCGGGCCCACGAGAATGTTGCCCTGCGCGCAGTAGTCCCGGCCGCACCGGTGACCTTTCCAGTCGCTGGCGCCGGTCCCGCTCCAGGCGGCGGTCCGGCCCTGCATGTCGAGGATCGCGACCTGCCGCCGGTCGCGTCCCTCGTCGCTCGCCACCATCATGTCGAGCGCCTCCTGCGGACTGTAGCCGCGCTCGATCAGGTCGATGCCGATCGCGCCGTACATCGGGTTGGCGGACGCCTGATGCGCGATGACCGCCACGCCCCCCTTCGCGTGCATGGCCCGGTTGCCGGCTGCGAAGGCCTTGGACTGCACGCCCATGCCCAGTTCACCCGTGTCGGCGTCGCGCGCGATGATGGAATAGGTGGCCAGATAGTCGGGATCATATGCCTGACCTACCGCCGCCACCGGCACCGACGATTGAAGGAGAGAGAGGATCAGGAGGGCCGCAGCGGCGCGACCCCCCTTCACGAATACGATCCTCCCAAAGTGCATTACCCTGCCGGTCAAGCTGGTCATGAGGTCAGCTCCACCGCGGCCACTGGATAGCAGGTGGTGCTGCCGTACGACTGACCGTACTGGTCCACGCCGTTCGGGTGGTCGGAGCCGGGCTCGCCGAGCATCGGCACCTCGAACTGCGTTCCCCGCCAGCGCAGATGGTCGCGCAGGCGATGGCCGCCTTCCACGAAAAACTCGCGCCGGCGCTCTTCGATCACCTGCCGGATCACGTCGTTCTGAGTAGGCACATCCTCTTCCAGGAGGGGTGGAATGCCGGCCTTGGTGTGGAAGTCGTTCAGGATCGAACGCGCCCGCGCCAGATCGCCCATCATGGCCGAGGCCTCCGCGATGAACATCTGTGCCTCCTCGTATGAAGCTATGCGTACATCGTCGCTGTACGAGTTGACCTTGTCGTGGCGCCACACGATGGTCGCGTTGTCGTGGCCGATGAAGCCGGTGTTCATGATGTTGACGCGCGGATCAGGCTCGCCCTTCCACCTCAGGTCACGGAAGCTCGGGGCCACCGTGCCTACGCGGTTGGTCTCCAGGCGATTGACGTCGAAATGCTTGTTCTCGCGTCTGGCGTCGCCATCCTCGCGGGTTGCGTCGAAGCGGAATCCCTTCGGCACCGACTGCGCATCGGCGATGACCTGGGAATACTGCTCCAGTCCCAGATTGGCCCGGCTTCGCCCCACCCGGGCCGCGTTGACCAGGTCGTTGAGTCCCGATCCCCCGGCAATCGAAAGCGCCTCGGTGAAGTGTTCCACTGCGATCTGCAGCAGCTCGGTCGGCGTGTAGGTCTTGTCTCCGGCGTCCAGCGGCGTGCCACAGAAGCCTTCGCCGAAGGCGATGTACACGAAGCCGCTGTAGGTCCGCATTTCCGCCATGTACTGCTGGCGGTCGCGCACGTCGGCATCGCTGAAGGTCTGCAGCCGGTTGAAGTGGCTCTCGAGCATGAAGCGCGCCGTGTGCATCGGCGTAAACAGGCCGTAGTTGGCCTGGCAGCCGTCGGTCGCGTATCGGGGGAAGTCCGGCGGAATGTCCCGGAGCATCTGCCGCCGGGAGCTGAAGTTGCCCGACGACTGTATGTACTCGTCCGAGTGCGCTGCCGCGCCGGCGACATAGCTGTCCCACACGCACTCGAAGTCCCCGATCGCCGATACCCTCATGGTCCCGGCCAGATCGGGCGTTTCGATGTCCACCGCGGTCACGTTGCCTGGAAGCGCGACCTCCAGGAGTTCGGCGGTATCGCACGCCTCAAGCGTCAACGCAAGAGGAATCGATACCAGCATGAGTACGAATCTCAGCGCTCTCGGCGCGTCTTTCAGTTTATTCATCCAATTGCCCTCCCTCGCGGTTCCCGTGATGCGCAACTGTCCTGGTCCCTTCGCTCGCCCCGCCATCAGAAGGTCAGCCTCAGGTTGAACAGTAGGCGCTTGAAGAGCGGGAACGCGTCCTGGGTATAGGCGGCCAGTCCACCGGGATCGGTGCTGGTACGACCGCTGGTCCGGGCTTCAGGCTCCACGATCTCCTGACCGAATCCGTATTTCTGCGCCCGCCACGGCATCCAGAGATTCTGCCCGGAGAACGTGAGCGTGGCCCGGTCGGCAGAGATGTACCCGGCAATTTCGGCCGGAATCGTGTAGCTCAGCGAAACGTTGCGCAGCCGCACGATGCTGGCGTCGAAGAGGCCGCTCTGGTTGCTGCCGATCGCGCCCAGGGCGTCGTAGCCGAGCAGGATCGGATCGGTGCGCTCGTGGATGGCCCTGGTGTTGCGGAAGAAGCTGTGCGCCGCCGCGGTGAAGCCGTCGATAATGTGGTGGCCGCCGACGTAGTCGAACTGTGAGAAGAGCTGCACGTTCTGGAACAGCGTCACGGTCGTGCTCAGCGAAGCTTCCCGGGTGGGAATCGGTGTGCCCCAGAACACCTCCGGCGCATTCGACGCGTCGCAGGGAACCGCCGCACCGCCACCCCGGGTGAGCCTCGTCCCCGGCCAGGCGATCGCGCCGCTTTCGCACATGACATTGGTCGCTACACCAGTGTTGGGTCCAGGATTCTGGACTGTAGCCGACAGCACCCTGGGCAGGAAGATCGCCCCGACCGGGAACCCTTCCACGAAGCGCTGGCCGGCCCACCCGGTGGACGAGTTGATGCCCTCCAGGCGCTGCGGTCCGAGGCCGCCCATGTCGGTGATCTCGTTGGAGTTGGTGGAGAGCGCGAGTCCGAAGTGGAGCCCCAGAGCATCGCCTCGGTAGGCGTCCCATTGGATGCCGAGCTCGAGCCCGGAGTTGCGGACCTCTCCCAGGTTGCGGAACTGGGTGCCGGGGAAACCGGTCGAGGGGCGCACCGGGAGGCGGATTAGCGCCTTCTTGCGCTTCTGGTCATAGTATGTGAACTCGATGCCCAGCCGATCGTCGAGGACCGCGAGATCGAAGCCGATCTCGATCTCCTCTCCCACTTCCGGCTCGACTGCGGTATTGCCGATGGTGAGAGGCGTCACTCCGGCCCCGCCCCTGTAGCCGGCTACCGGCGCATAGAGCTGCGCTGCGGCGAAGATGTCCGGCTGCTGGCCGGCCTGGCCCCACGCGCCGCGGATCCGCAGCGAGTTGAGCCAGTCACTGTCGATCAGGAACTCCTCCTCGGAGAGTACCCAGCTGGCACTCACCTTCGGGTAGACCACGAATTCGAAGTCCGAGCCGAAGGCTGAGTTGTCGTCGCCGCGGATGGCAGCCGTGAGGAAGAGCCGGTCCTCCCAGGAAATCTGCTCCTGTACATAGGCACCGAGCGTCTTGTTCTGGAGGAATCGGTCCCGGGTCAGCCGCACTTCGCCCGATGCGACGGTGGTCAGCGTAGGCACTGCGAAGCGGTCTCCTCGACCATAGAGCGACTCGGAGGTGCGGTCATAGTACTGGACCCCGCTGGAAGTATTGAGCGACAATCCCTCCATCGGGCTGAACTCGGCGGTGCCGGAATAGTCCAGGGTCAGGAACTGGGTGGTCTGGAACTCGCGCTCGGCGCGTCCCAGGCGCGGGCTGATTCCGACGCCTCCCTGCAGATGCTTGACGGTCACGTGACCCCGGTTCTCGGTGTAGTCGACGCCCGCGATCAGCCGGTGGGTGAGCCACTCCATGGGCCTGTGGGTCACCTGCAGGTTGAACGTGTTGCGGTTGATGTCCTGGCCGCCGTCAATATGGGACTCGAAGAGTTCCGGCAGGTAGGCGATATAGCCGCGGAACGGGCCGTCCAGCGCGTTTGGCAGGCCGGTCCCCTCCTCGCATCCGGCGCCAGGGCATGACCAGTGGAAGCCGACTGTGTGGGCCGGCTGGCGCGCTGCCGACGATTCCATCTCGGAACGGATGACCCCGAGGCCGAATTGTGCCGTCAGGTCATCACGCGGGGTCCAGTTGAGGTTGGTGCGTCCCGTAAGGCGATTCTGCCAGTTGGTGCGCATGGGGGACCTGTCGGCGTCCCAGTCCAGGTTGAAGTGGTACTGCAGGCTCTCCGATCCCCCGGAGACGCTTCCCGTGTAGCCCTGCGGGATGCCGGTTTGGAAGTGCTCGAGCCCGTGCCGGACGTAGTCTTCCCAGAACACGTTGACGTGGACGACTTCACCCGGTGTGCAGCCGTGTGTGCCCGTGCCCGTGCAGGTGAACCAGCTGCCGGGCCAGTGCGTCTTTGGATCCTGGTAGAAGTTGGCCCCCACCCTGGTGGAGAGCGTGAACACCGGCGCGCCCTCGGCTCCCTTCTTGGTGATGATGTTGATCACCCCGTTGGAGGCCTCGGTCCCGTACAGAGTGGCGGCCGCGGGTCCCTTGATGACCTCGATGGACTCGATCATCTCGGGGCTGAGGTCGTTGAGGCGGTTCGAGGGATTCCTCGTGCGGGTGCCGGTCGTTATGCCGGTCTCGCCGGCCGCGTCGTTGTTCACGCGCACGCCGTCGATGTAGATGAGCGGCTGTGAAGAAAGCGCCAGTGAGCCCGCGCCCCGGATGCGGATGTTCGAGCCGCTGCCGATGAGCCCGTCGCCGGTGGCGACGGTGAGGCTGGGAACGCTGCCGGTGAGCATGCTTTCCATGTTGGGCTGCGGCGCGATGCGCTGGACATCGGCGGCGTCGACCCTGCCGACCGTGTTGCCGAGCGCGCGAACCTGCTGGGCCCCCGCCGTGCCGGTCACAACCACCTCGTCGAGTTCGATGGCCCGCTCCGAAAGCTGGAAGTCTAGGATGTTCACTTCATCGTCGACGACGGTCACCGTCTGAGAGGTGGAGCCGAAGCCGATGATCTCCGCCATGATGGTCTGGGAGCCGGCGGGCACGTTGATGAGCAGGTACCTGCCCTGGGCGTTGGTGAGCGCTCCGATGCCGGTTTCCGGGATGTAGACCTGGACGCCGACCAGCGGAGTCTGGTCGCGCGCCGCGGTTACCGAGCCGGTGATGCTGCCGACCAGGGCTCGCGACAGGGTGGTGGGGCGGAGTGCCCGTGTGGGTAGGGGCCCCGCGGCCGCCTCGGCTTCCGGAACCGGAAAGCCCCCGACAGCGGGAACCAGCGGAAGGTTCTGGGCCTCCACCCTTGGCGTACAGAGGAGGATCCCCAGCACGCCGGTGATGGAGAAGAGAAGGGTGCCTGCTTTCATCAGGACCTCCAGGGTTGAAGGGGGGAATACCGATGTAGCGTGATCAACCCCTGCGCACGCGCGCGAAGGGGTGCTACAAGCCGACTACGACGAGAATTACGAGTCCTTCGAGGATCAGCAGATACGGGGGCCAGGCGGAAAGACGTCCATCAGGCGACTGCGACTCCGACTTGGCCGCAACGTAGGGGTAGCGGGTGCCTGCCAGCAGGATACCTGCGCCGAAACGGCTCGCTGGCCTGCTGCCCGAGCCAGAGACCGGCAACTCGATGACCGCGAGGCTGGCGATGGTAAGAAGGTGGGCGCTGTCGAGCAGCACAAAAAGGAACTGCGAGGGTGCCGGAGGGAAACAGCATCCAACATACGGCCTCCTGATGCGCGGACTTCCCGAGGGAGAGAAGAAGCCCGGGCGGCACCGGTCAGATTAGCGTTGCCGGGCCGGAAGGGAAAGAGGAGACCCGGCTCGACTCCCCGGCTCGTGGGGCCTAGTCGACCCTCAGGCCCTGCGCAGTCGCGCGAACGGCAGGTACATCCCTGCGACGATGACCAGGAGGAGTCCCTCCAGCACCAGCAGGTACCAGGGCCATTCCGGGAAGACGTCCATGAGCGACGCGGACTCCGGTTTCTCTACGATGTACAGGTAGTTCGAGCCCACGAGCAGGTTGAAGACGAAGACGACGGCTGCGTAGACATGGACAAGCGCGAAAGTGCGCAGGGTCGAGCGAAGATCCGGCGTGTACCTCTCCACGAGAATCACCCACAGCCCGGCGACCACCAGCGTGGTGTGGGACAACATCGTCGACACGAAGCGCACGTGGGGCAGCGCGTACGGGCTGTCGGGCTGCAGGACCCCCTGAATCGCCCCGGCGATCCCCATATAGTACATGAGCGGGCGGGTCCACGGCCGGTCCGTCCACAGCCCGTAGATGGTGACCCACACCATGGCTCCGCACATGTGCAGCGGGAGGCGCTCCGCCACGACCCATTCCCCGTGGAACGCGTACCAGAAGTGTCCTTCCGCGAAGGTGATCAGGAGCACGGCGCTCATGCCCTGCTTGATCCGGCGGCGGGTCTCTTCGCTTCCCGACTGACCGAGGCGGAGGGTCAAGAAACCGAGCACGGCGAGCACGGCCAGCGAGAGCAGATGCGTGCGCCCGAAGATCACGAACGGGTGCACCGGGTCGCCGGAGGCAAAGAAGGAATCCAGGACGACTGCCTCCCCAGAGTTCGTGCTTCCGCGCAGCCCGGAGGAAGCCCGGATCGGAAGGGTCAGACTAGCTCTCCGCACCGGGGCGGGAAAGGGAGTTGAGGCCCGCCCCTTCCTCCGGTGGCTCGCGGCGATGCAGTGGTGCTCCCCGGTCCACTCTGCTTGTTGCTTCGGCACCCCCTCCTTATGGTGAGTTTCCTGGTCGCCACATTCCGCAAGCGGAGTCATGAAGATGCTGCACCGCCTGATCCCGTCCCTAGCCGTTCTCACGGTCCTCGCCGCCGGCTGCGCGCCGGGCGAAGACGCCCCCCAGCCCGCATCCGAGGATGATCCGCAGGCGCAGCTCCTTGCCCGCGCCGCCGAACTCGAACTGCCCGGCGAGTACGTGCTTCCGCCCGGCGACGCGCTGGTGCATTCCACGGCGGGGTTCGCGAAGATCCTGTGCTCCAACGTCTTCCTGTCCGGACTGGATCCCGACTTCGCCGCGGAGCACGTTGGCTTCTTCAGCGCGCCCCGCGAGTACCGCGGCCGGGTGACTGACCGGGTGGTCGACTACGAGAACCAGCGCGTGCACCTCACCCTCGCGGACGGCACGGTCCGGTCGGCCAAGCTGCACGGCGACCAGGGGTGCCTCGCCCTCCCCATCGGCGAGGAGGAGCCGTACTACGAGACGGTCGAGGTGACCTCGACCCTGCCGGATGCCGAGACGACGCCCTGGCCGCTGGGCGACCTGCTCTCGGACGAGCCATTCCCGGCCGACGTGGACATGGACAAGGTCGCACAGGCGGTGGAGGCGGCCTTCGCGCCCCCCGAGGCACTGACCGCGGCCTTCGTGGTCACCCACCGGGGCCGCCTGCTCGGGGAGCGCTACCGCGAGGGCATTGACCACACCACTCCGTTGGAAAGCTGGTCCATGAACAAGAGCCTGACCGGCACGCTCATGGGCATCCTGATCCAGAAGGGGGTCTACGACCTGTGGCAGCCCGCGCCCGTGCCCGAGTGGCAGTCCGAAGGCGACCCGCGCCAGGCGATCCGCATCGGCGACATCATGCGCATGTCCTCGGGGCTGCGCTGCCGCAACCTGGGCGATCCGGGCGATGACCCCAGCATCGGATACCCCGACCACCTGTATCTCTATACGGGCACGGTCAACTCGTTCGAGTGGGCGGCCGGCAAGGACCAGCAGTGGGAGCCGGACACGGTAGGGCGGTACCGGAACTGCGACCCCGTGCTCACCAACTACCTGGTGCGCCTGGGCGTCGAGGGGGAGCTGGGCGAGAACTATCACCAGTTCCCGCAGCGGCATCTCTTCGACAAGCTGGGGATGCGCAACTTCATCGCCATGACCGATCCCTACGGCAACTTCCTGCTGCAGGGATACGGGTTCGGCAGCGGGCGTGACTGGGCGCGGCTCGGCAACCTCTACCTTCAGGACGGCGTCGTGAACGGCGAGCGCATTCTCCCGGAGGGATACGTCGAGTATGCGTCCACGCTCGCGCCCGCCTGGGTGGCCGACGGGCGTCCGGTCTACGGGGGCGCCTTCTTCTGGGTCAACGGCGACGGCGGATACCCGATCCCGACGAGCGCCTTCCGCATGGCGGGAGCAGGGGGCCAGAGCACCATCATCATCCCCACGCACGACATGGTCGTGGTGCGCATCGGACACTACAGCGGCTCCGGACCGGGAGGCCGGGCGCTCGACGAGGCTCTGCGCCTGCTGATGGAGGCGGTGCCGGCGAACTGAGCGCGAGGCCCAACCGCGGGCCGGCGGCGCAGCCCTCAGCGCGGTCCGTGTGCAGCCCTCACGCGGTCCCTGTGCGGCCCTCAACGCGGTCCGTGCGCGGCCGCGCTCGCCGGCGGCAGCGGCCAGGACGACCGCTGCCACCGGCGTGGCGACCGCGCCGCCATCAGGTGCCCTCCTATCTGGTCAAGCAGTAGATGAGCCAATGTAGCGGCCAGCACAAGATCCAGTTGCCGTCGGCGTCTACGTCCGGACGCCCATCGACGACCTCGTCTTCGACAGGTTGGGCGTGATCAACGGATTGCGCGACCGCCGGTCCGGTCTGCAGGGCCAGGGCGGCCGCGAGGGATAGCGCGGCCATCGTGAGGCGGTTCGGGGTCTTGCGTCGAGTGGTCATGTCCTTGGTCTCCGTGTCGACGGTGGGCTTCGGCGGGCGCGAAGTCTGCGGCCCGCAGCCACCGACCGCCCCGCTCTTCGTTGACTTGAGACCACTCAGGAAGCACACCGAACCCGGATACCGGGGCGAGTCCATGGCTGGATGGGACGCCTTCGCCGCGGCCTCGCCTCCGGGGGATCCGGACAGGCGCGCCCTCCGTCCCGGGCCGGTCACCCGACCGGCCGAAATCATCTCTCGCCTTCAGCGGCCCGATTGGGTATTCTGGAGCGGTTCGAACCAGGGACGGCACGACGATGCATCCGGAACACCGGATGTCGACACGTCCGGGAAACGACGACATAACCGGAACACGACCATACATCCGGAAACAGAGCGGAACCGACAGGAGCGATACGGATGAGCGGAAGACTCGAGGCGATCTGGCTCAAGCGGCAGCGTGGAGGCGAGATGAGCGCCGTCTCCCAGGCCAACGCGGAATCGGGAGGCGGACTCGCCGGCGATGCGAACTACGGACGCACCCGGCGCCAGGTCACATTGATCGAGAAGGAAGTCTTCGACGGGCTCAACGACGAACTCGGCACGTCCGTCGATCCGGCGCTGAGGCGCGCAAACCTGATGGTCAGTGGCGTCCGCCTGGCCGAGACCCGCGACCGCAAGATCCGTATCGGCGACTGCCTGCTTCAGATCCGCGGCGAGACCCGGCCCTGCACGATCATGGAGGACCAGCTCAGCGGCCTGCGCGACGCCCTCGACCCCGACTGGCGCGGGGGTGTGTTCTGCACGGTGCTGAGCGACGCCCGCATCCAGGTGGGGGACGCGGTGAGCTGGGAGGAATAGTTTCCGGCGGGACGGCGATTGCCAAAGACCGGGTGCCGGACGGGCGCCTCCGATGTCCATCGGCCAACACCATCGGCATCCAGCGAAAAAAAGGACAGCTCCCTCGGGTGAGGGAACTGTCCTCTCTGTTTGAGGTGCGTCGAGCCCGAATCACGGCCTCGATGCAACCGATGCCTTACCGCCGATTCCCTCCCGGAGGAGGAGGCGTCACCGTCTGCGGAATCCCCTTCTCCTTCCACGGATCGAAGACTCCGAGGCCTTCGCAGAAGTCGCCCGTGTCGAGGAAGTGGGTGTGTTCGCACTCGCGGGTGGAACCGAGGCTCACCAGCAACTCCTCGGTTTCCGGGTAGGCGACCCGCACGAAGAAGCCGGAACGCCCGCCCCGCGCCATGTCCGCCGTGGACTGACCCAGCCGCGTGATGGCGGTCACGTCCGCGCCCTGTTCGACCAGGTACATGATGAGTTCGTTGTCACCCCGGGCCGCGGCGTAGTGGATCGGCCGGTACAGCCAGGAGTCGGGCAGGTTCACGTCCGCCCCGTGCTCGTCGACCAGGTACTTGACCGCGTTGAGGAAGTTGTCGGGGACCGCGCGCACGCTGAACGCGCCGAGTCCCTGCCATCCGCCACCGGCTGCCGCGTGGATGGGGTAGGCGTTGTACGAGTCCTCGGGAATCCAGGGAAGGCCTGAATCCTCCTGCTGACGCCCGTCCTGCTGACGGCGTTCCCGCATGCCGACGGCCGGCCAGCGCGTGGGGATGTTGGGGTCGGCGCCGTGGGCGGCCAGCATCTTCATCGCCTCGATGTCCTGCGCGAAGGCGGCCCGGTAGAAGGGCGTGGCGCCCTCCAGGTTGATGCCCATCTTGGTGAGCCCGAACTCCCAGTACCACAGATGCGTGTTGAGCTGGACGTTCGGGTCCGCGCCCGCATCCAGAAGCGCCTGCAGCAGCTCCAGGTATTCGGTCTGCTCGTTGTCGTGCGCGCGCGGCTGCGGGTAGTTGGACTTGGGCGCCCAGTGGGTCTGCAGCACCGCGAACACCGGGGAGATGCCGTCGGTGTCGGCGGCCCGGTCGGGATCAGCGCCGCGCTCGACCAACGCCATCGCCAGATCGAACTGGCCGTTGATGATGGTCATCAGCAGCGGGCTGGTGCCGTCGCCGCTGACCTGGTCGATGTCGGCTCCGCCGTCCAGCAGCGCGAGTGCCGCTTCGACATGGCCCTCGCGGGCGGCGTGCAGCAGCGCGGTCATGCCGCCGGTCATGCCCACCAGCGTCTCCCGGTAGGGAGGACGCGCGAGCGGCGGGCCGCCCGGGTAGTCCGCGCGGTGCTGGACCAGATCGTCGGCATTGAACTGCCGCTGCGCGTGGTCGGCGCTCAGGAACTCGCGCTGGGCGGCGATCGCTTCCTGCACCTGTGCGGGGGTCAATTCCGGCTCCGTACCCGGTTCGGCTTCGAAGCGGAGCCCTTCGATGCGGTCGCGCAGGAGCTGGCTGGCCTCGCGGTCGATGGCCACGCTGCGCAGCACGTCTACCACCCTGGTGGCCACGTTCGGGTCGGCTCCGTGCTTCAGGAGTACCTGAATCGCCGGTGTCCGGCTGTACGAGGCCGCAAACATCAATGGGGTCTGCCCCGCGGAGCCCTCGCGCGCGTTGACGTCGGCACCGTGTTCCAGCAACGCGGCTACCGCGTCCTCGCCGGCCACTACGCGCGCGGCCAGGTGGAGCGGAGTGGCCCCGCTGTTGGTGGTGGCGAGGTTCGCATCCGCGCCCCTCTCGAGGAGAGAGCGCACCACCGCCCCGTGTCCGGCCTGGCTTGCCAGGTGGAGTGGCGTGTACCCCCCGATGCGGGTCGTCGCGCCGACCTCGGCACCCGCGGCCAGCAGCACGCCCACGACATCGCTGTGGCCCTCGAGCGCGGCCATGTGCAACGCGGTCATGCCGTCGCCCTGCGCCCGACTCGGGTCCGCCCCTCCGGCGAGCAGCGTCTGAACCGCGTCCGCGTCGCCCTGCCTTGCCGCGCCCATCAGCCCGGCATCCTGAGCCTCAACGGAGCCGGCCAGCGACGCCAGCAGCAGCGTCGCGCCCAGCACGCCCATACGGCGGCGCGTCACCACCTCGCCGGGGCCCCTCACGATCCGGCCTCCCTGAGCGCGTCGGCGATGCCGCCTCTCGGGAACGTAAGCGGGAACGGGCTCACGCTGTCCCCGAACGATCGCAGGTCGTCGTGCCCGATGCCCTGCATCAGGCTCACGAAGGCGTCGGCCATGGGTGTCCCCTTGGGCGCGCGCAGGTGCAGGTTGCCTTCCAGGGCGCCGTTGGCGTGCCCCATCAGGATGAGCGGGCAGCGGCGGTGGTTGTGCAGGTTCGGGTCGCCCATCGACGAACCCCAGACGATCGCGGTCTTGTCCAGCAGGGACCCGTCGCCCTCGATCGTGTTCTTCATCTTCTCGAGGAAGTACCCCATCAGGCTCAGCCTGTGGGTATTGATGAGGTTGAAGTCCATGATGTCGGCGGGGACGTTGCCGTGGTGCGAAGCTCCGTGGATCGACTTGTTGGTGCCGCTCATCGGGAAGGTCCGGTTCGACTGGTCGAAGCCGATCTTGAAGGTGATGACGCGGGTCATGTCCGTCTGCAGCGCGAGCAGCTGAAGGTCGAACATGAGCTCCATGTGCTCTTCCCAGGAATCGGGGACGCCGGAAGGCGCCTCGGGCATCGCCCGCTCCTCGCCGCTGGTGTTGCGCTCCTCGACCAGCTCGATGCGGCGCTCCAGCTCGCGGATGTGGGTCAGGTACTCGTCCATCGCCCGGCGGTCGACGGCCCCCAGCTCTCTCTTCAGGCGCGCCACCTCGGCGGCGATCCAGTCGATGACGCTGCGGTCCGTGCGGCGGCGGGCCGCGCGATCGGCGGCGGAGTCACCCGCGCCGAAGAGCTGCTCGAAGACCGCGCGCGGCTCCCGGATGGCCGGGAGCGGCTGGGTCGGAGAGGCCCACGCCACGGAGGTCGTGTAGGCGCAGTGGTAGTTGTAGGCGCATCCGCCCCCTCGGTCGATCGACTCGGTGGTGAGCTCGAGCGAGGGCAGCGCGGTGTCCTGGCCGAAGCGGCGCGCGTGCAGCTGGTCCAGCGAGGTCCCGAGATACACGTCCGATCCCTGGGTCTGCTTGGGATGGGCCTGGGTCAGGAAGACGGCCGTGGTGCGGTCGTGGTCGCCGCCGATCTCCTCCGCGCGGTACGCCTCGGCCATGCGCGAGTCGGTGTTGCTGATCACCGTCAGGTAGTCGCGGTAGGCCTCGAGCGGCTTGAGCTGGCTGGTCGCCACGAACTCGAAGTCGCGTCCGACCTTCTCGGGCGCAAACAGGAACTGCTGGTCGCCCCAGTCGCTTCCGCCCGCGCACCCCATCGACTCCTCGATGGCCACCAGGCGCGTGAAGTCGCCGGCGGCGCGGTCATGCCACAGCCGGCCGGCCGGCACCATGGCGTCCAGCAGGGGGAGCGCAACCGTAGTGCCCATCCCGCGGAGGAAGGTACGGCGAGAAAGGTGCTTTCCCGTAATGAAGTTCATGGTCGCTTACACTCCCTGGTTGGCTTCGGTGTCTGCGGTCGCCTCGGTTCGTCTCATCCGGAACGGATCGCTCTTCACGATCCCCAGAACGAAGGCGGACATGCTGTATCCTTCGGCCTCCGCGTCGTTCGCGATGGCTCGAATGGTGGGTTGATCGAAGTACTCCACGGGGCGGCCGATCGCGTACGCCAGCAGATGTGCCGTGAAATTGCGCACCAGCGGGACCGGACGCTTGAGGATGACCTGGGTCAGTTCGGCCGGCGTGGTAATGGGCGTTCCGTCGTAGAAGTCGCCGCGCGTGTCGAGCGCCACCATGTTCTCGCGGATGCGCCAGCGGCCGGTCACGTCGTAGTTGTCGAGCGCGAGGCCGATGGGATCCATGAAGCGATGGCAGGCGTTGCAGGTCGGGTTGGAGCGGTGACGCTCCATGCGCTCGCGCGTGGTGAGGCGCCGGCCGTCTGCGGTTCCCTCGGTCTGATCGAAGGCGGGAACGTTGGGCGGAGGATGCGGCGGAGGCGTACCCATCAGGACCTCCATGACCCACTTGCCGCGCAGAACCGGGGAGGTGCGGGCCGACATCGAGGTCAGGAGCAGCACGCTGCCGTGCCCGAGGATGCCGCGCCGCTTGTCGTCGGGATAGGTGACCAGGCGGTAGTCGTCGCCCGTGACGCCGTCGATCCCGTAGTGCCGCGCCAGGCGCTCGTTCAGGAAGGTGTAATCCGCGCTGAAGAACTCGAGCAGGCTGCGGTCTTCCTGCACCAGGTGGTTGAAGAAGAGCTCGGTTTCCCGCACCAGGTCGTCGCTCAGCTGGCCGGTGAAATCCGGGTACAGGTAGGGCTCCGGGTTGTTCTTGGCGGCGTCCTGCAGGCGCAGCCACTGATGGGCGAAGCGCGTGCCCAGCGCGTCGGAGCGCGGATCGGCGAGCATGCGCCGCACCTGCGCTTCGAGCACGGCGTCGTCGGAAAGCTGTCCGCGGGCGGCGACATCGAGCAGCTCCTGGTCCGGTGCCGAGGCCCAGAGGAGGAAGGACAGCCGGGAAGCCAGATCGAGGTCGTTGAGGTAGTAGTTCTCGCCTTCACCCCGGCCGGCCGGCTCCCGCTCGAGTCGGAACACGAACGAGGGGCTGGCGAGCAGTGCCTGGAGCGCCGTGCGCACGCCGATCTCGAACCCGGCGTCGTCGGACCCCTGGTCGTAGAAGGCCATCAGCCCCTGCAGGTCCTGGTCGTTGACAGGGCGGCGGTAGGCCTGTTCCGCGAGCCGCGCCACGATGGACTCGGCGCAGGGCCGCTCCTCGGACTCGGACGCGGGCCGGCAGCTGAAGATCCTGTCCCGGGTCGGCGTGTCGGAAACCCCGGCGACGGCCGTGGGCCCGGTGATCATCAGGTTCGAGAGGTGCGGAAGCGCGGTGATGCCGTAGTTGGCCCACTGCTGGGCGTCCTCGCCGCCCACGAACGACCAGTCGAAGGGGCTGAAGCGGTCGTCGTAGGGACCGTCCATGCGCCGCACGAACGCCGCCGCCACCTGGCGCTGGCCCGCGCGCACGAAGACGGGATCGGTCTTGAGCGGAACGCCGCGCTCGCCGTTGTGCGGGATCGGAATGACCGCCACGCCCTCGCCGTCGACGGAGACGTCGAGGTCCTCGAAGCCGGTGCCCTGTCCGAACAGGGTCTCCACGGTCAGGACGTACTCGCCGTCGGCCGGGAAGTCGTGGGTGACCACCATCCCGCCGCGGGTGCCGAACGGGGTCCCCTCGATGTGGTCCCATGCGTGCTGCGACACCTCGATCGGGTTGGTGTACTTCGCCGACACGGGAACCGCTTCCGGGTTGCCCACCGCGAGGCGGCTCACTTCGGTTGCGGCGCGCATATAGGCGGCCAGCAGCGTCGTCGACAGCCCCTGGGCCGCCGACAGGTTGTCGAAACTGCCGAGCAGCACGTCGGCGGGGAGCCAGCGTCCCGCGTCGATCTCGAGGTCCAGCAGGTCGCGGATGACGCGCTCGTACTCCGCGCGGCTCAGCCTCTGGAAGCGACGGATTCCGGGATTGGGGCGGTGGGCTGTGGCATCATCAACCAGTTGCTCCAGCGTTTCCACCAGCACTTCGAGCGTGTCGCCCGCCGGGCGCGGCATCCCCGGGGGAGGCATCATGCCCGCGCGCAGCTTGCGGATCATGCGTTCCGCCGTCTCCGCCTGCTCCGGGGCGCGCTCCACGTCGAACCCCTGTAGCGAGACGTTGCCCGTGAGCAGCGCGTCGTTGTGGCAGACCTGGCAGTACTGCACCACGACCCGGGTGAGGGTCGGGGATTCGATGGATGGCGCGTGAGCCACGGCGGGGGCCCGGGCCACATCGGGTTGGGAGTCCGCGGAGGGAAGGGAGGGCGGGTCGCCGAGCAGTGCCAGCGCCGTGCCCAGAGCCGATCCGATAACGAGTGTTCTCATTGCCTCCGCCTGAACCATAGGGGACCCGCCTCGCCGCGACGAGACACTCCGCACCAGCCTTCAGTATACGGTAGACGAGCGGGAGTCGCAAAGAGTTGCGGATCAGTTTGCGCCGCCGGCTTCGCCCCGCAATCCGGGACACAGCGCGCGCAGTCGGTCGAGGTCTTCGGGACCGACGAGGAGCTGTGCGCGATCGCGGTCCCCCGGCTCCGATCCGCCCCGCATCAGCGACCCCGGATCCGACACGTGGCCGAGCCCCAGGGCATGCCCCAGCTCGTGTGCGGCCACCCGGCGCAGGTCGTCCGGATCGGCGAAGCGATGGATGCGGATTTCGCGGCTGACGATGACCCCCCCCGCGCCGTCCCGCACCACCGCTTCGCGGTAGACCGCCGCCTCCGCCGTGTCCGGGGGAAGGAGCCCGGCAAGCTCACGGGTGCGAGTCTCGAATTCCGCGGGATCCAGGGTCGCGCTCGCTCTCTCGAGTTCCGCCTCCAGGCGCCTGCGTTCGTTGGTGCGCGCCTGGCGCTCGTCGTAGATGAAACGGACCGGCATGCCCGCCTCCGGATCATGCAGGAAGAGCGGTTGCCGGAGCGCCGCTTCCCAGAGTCCGGCGGCTTCCCTCAGCACCGTCTCCGCGGTGGCGGAATCGAGCCCGAATTCTTCGTCCAGCCGCGCGATTCGCCAGGGAAGAGGGACCTGGCACGGCATCGACGATCCCTCGGTCGGGAGGTCGACCCAATCCGGCTCGGCGGGTGCCGGGCGGGGCAGTTCCACCTCCGCGGCACGCTCGGGTTGCGCCCACCACAACCAGATCATGAACCCGGCCATCGCCAGGATGGCAGCCAGCCAGGGAAAGGGGTTCTTCATGTGGCTCCGTTTCCGGGACGGTCCCGGGATGACGCGCACCGGGCGCGGCCTCCGCCGCGATGCGGGCTCCGGGCGGGCTTGTCCTTTCCGCACGCTCCTCCCTAGTGTGACCCATGTTCGCGCCCACCGCCAACGACCGCTTCAAGGCGCAGTGGGACGACCGGCTGGCCTGGTCGATCGTGGTCGCCGTGTTCGTTCACGTGGCCGGCTTCGCCTTCTTCCCGGGGTGGAGGCTGCGGGACCTTGCGCCCCAGCCCGTCTTCGGCGCCCAGGGAACCGAGTGGATTCTCCTGCAGCCACCCGGGCGGGGTCCGGGGGCGGAGGCCATCGTGGCCGCGGCGGTGTCGGGTGCGGGCGAGGACTCGGCCTCCGCCGGGGAATTCGAGGAGGAGGAAGAGGCGGCGGACAGGAATCCCGCCGAGTTCGCGGATCGCGGCCGCGGGGGGCGCGGGGGAAGCTTCCTGGACCGTCTGCGCGGGCGCTCCGCCCCCCGGCCGGTTCTCGCCGAACCGGAGCTGGAAGTCGCCGAACCCGAGGCCCCGATCGCCTCCGAGAGCGACGGAACCCCCGGCGAAGACCCGCTCTCCATCGGGGGCAGAGCGTCGACGGCATCTCTGGAGTCGCTGCCGGATCCCGACGAACTGGATCTGGACCGGCTCTCCGTGCTCGAACCCGAACTCTCCCTGACGTCGCTCTCGGCCTGGGTGCTGGTGCGCAATCCCGATGAGGTGATGGAGTTCATGCGCCGGTCCGCTGCGGGCGCGGGTCTGGCCGAGGAGGACTTCCGGACCGTGCGCATCACCCTGTGGATCGACCGCACGGGGTCGGTGGAGTGGTCCGAGGTGATGGAGTCGAGCGGAGATCGGCGCGTCGACGAAATCGCGCTGGAACTCGTGAACGAAGTGATCCTGTTCCGGCCCGCCAGGGAGCAGGGCGTGGCGGTGGCCCGATCCGCGGTCTTCAGCATCCCCTTCCCGTGGACATGATGCGCCGGCACCCCGCGTGCGCCGCCGTGCTGGCGGTGCTGATCCTCGCGGGGTGCGTGGGCGGACGGGGCCCGCGGGGGCCGGTGCGATCCCCGACCGGGTTCGTCTACCCTCCGGGCGTGCCGCCCGTCGAGACCCGGTTCTCCCAGACCGCCACCCTCTACCTGAACATCGACGGCGAGGAGGAGGCCGCGCTCGAGCAAGCCCTGGAGGGGATCGACGCCGATCCGGGCAACTCGATCCACTACTTCCTGGCCGGGGTGGCCGGGGCCCGGCTCGGGGACTACGGGGACGCCCACGGCTGGTTCCGGGAGGCCCAGCGCATCTACCCCGCGTACGAGCTCGACATCGAGCCGGAACGGGAGGCCGCATGGGCCCGGGCCTTCAACGCGGGTCTGGAGGCCTATGCGCGCGGAGAACTGGATGCTGCCGCGGAGCATTGGCTGCGGGCGACCGCGATCTACGACCTGCAGCCCGCGGCGCATCGAAACGTCGCCAGCCTGCTTGTGGAGCTGGGGCGCCGGGACGAGGCGATCCGCGTGTATCAGGATGCGCTGCGCGGTCTGGAGCGGCGGCCCGCCACGCGCGTGCTGGAGGAGGACGAGGTCCGCGTGCGCGCCGAACTGCGCGCAGACACGGAGAATCGGCTCGTCCAGCTCCTCCTGGCCGCCGGCCGCTTCGCCGACGCCGAACCGCTGCTGCGGCGGCAGCTGGCGCGGGATCCCGCGAGCATCCGGGTCCGGAGCGATCTCGCGAGGACCCTGGTGGAGCTGGGCCGGGCGGACGAGGCCGCCGAACTCTACGCGTCGCTCCTGACCGACGAGTCGCTGGCGGCGGCCGACCTGTTCAACCTGGGGATTACGCTCTTCCGCTCCTCGCGCTACGACCAGGCCGGGCGGGCGTTCGAGCTTCTCACCGAAAGGCAGCCCGACTCGCGGGACGCGTGGTTCAACTACGCCAACGCGCTGTTCGCGGCCGAGTCGTGGCAGGCGCTCGCCGACGCCGGCGATCGGCTGCTGGCGGTCGATCCGCTGAGCGAGACCGCGCACCTCATCACGGCGCGGGCCCGGCTGGAGACGGGAGATGAAGCCGGCGCGCGCGCCGGGGTGGCCCGTTCCGACGGCCTGCCCGTCCACCTCGACGGCCTGAGGCTGCGGGTGACCGACGAGGGGACCCTGGTTCAGGGGCGCATCGTCGGGAACGCGCTGCCGGAGGGGGCACCGGTTCGGCTGCGCTTCATCTTCTACGGCAGCGCGGGGGTGCTGGGCGAGAGGTGGCTCGAGGCCAGCGCGCCGGCCCCGGCCGCCAGCGCGGATTTTCGGGTGTCAATCGGAGGGCGCGCGCTCGGCTACCGCTACGAGCTGAACGAGAACTTCACGCCCGGACCGGCGATGCCACGGCCCTGAACCCGCATCACGCCCACGCCTGTCGCACGAACGGGTCTGCGCCAGACCGGGATCGTGCGAGAGCCCCGACTACCGGCGGCAGATGGCGCGCGACGCGCGCCGATGGTCGAGGGGCTGCACGGTGAGGATGAGTTCGTCGCCGTCGTCCACCATTATGGGCTCCGACAGCGTGCACCCCTGCGCGAGAAAGTCCATCAGGAAACGAACCGGGCCGGCAAAGTTCCAACGGAAGCTGAAGCTGTCTTCGTTGAGCGCTTCGACCATCCCGAGCCGCCGGTCGTAGGTCTCGCTCCACACGTAGATGGTGACCGCGTTGCGGGCCTGATTCCGGACATCCAGCGAGACGCCCTCCGCGCGGCGACCCGATCCTGGCGCGCCCTGCGGCGTGGAGGCGCAGCCGGCGAGCGCGGCCAGCAACAACAGGACCGCGAGCCTCTGCAGCAGGGTCGCCGGCAACGCCGGGCGCAATACCTCCGATGCGCGTATACTCATAAGGGTTGATAGGCCACATGGGCCGATGGAGGTCCGATGAATCTGCTCTCAGGCCCAAAGAGGCGTTTCCCATGCCGGGCGCGGACGACGCTGTGCGTCCTGGCCCTCATTCCGCAGGTCGTGCTCGCGACACGCCCGGCCGCCGCCCAGAGGCCGCTCCACGGCGTGGTCGCCGACGAGACCACGATGTCCCTCATCGACTCGGCCACGGTGACGGTGGTCGGCACCGGGCTCGAGGCCGTGACCGGCCGGGACGGCACCTTCTCGTTCGAGGGCGTGCCCCTCGGCTCACTGGCCGTGCGCATCGAGGCGCCCGGGTATCCGGCGGTGGTGGAGCAGGTGGAGGTGGTGCGCGACGTCCTGCTCTACATGCAGGTCATGATGCCCAGGGCAGATGTCATCCTGGGAGAGCTTCTGGCTCCGCCCGCCGTGGTGAGCGAGGCCAGGTCGGCCGCCGAGCTCGTGGCCCGCAAGGTCCTCGACATGAACCCGAACACGGGGAACCTGGGTCTGAACGCGAATCCGGTGCGCCTGCGCGGCACCGGGACCTTCGGGCTCAGCGGCGAACCCGCGGTGTTTCTGGACGGCGTGCGGATCGGAACCTTCGGCCCGGCCATGGAGGTGCTGAGCCAGATTCCGGCCCGGGACGTACGGAATATCCGGGTGCTGCGCGGTCCGGCCTCGGCCTTTCTTCAGGGGTCCGCCGACGGCTCCATCCATATCGAGACCCGGTCGGGTTCAGGATAGACACGCCCCGGAGCGGGCCGAATCACCCGTTTGACACGGGCGAACGCGCTCCGTATCAGTCAGGAGGGCGATCAGCGTCACCGGTCGCGATTTGCGGACTGCCGGAGGAATTCCGCTGCCGAAGTCGCCGGGACCCATCGTGCTGCCCCTCCCTCGCCTGCAGCGCGTCCCGCGTGATCCACCCCCGAGCACTTTCTCGTGCACTTTCCCGTTTGGCGCGGCCTCGGTCCGTAGTGTGACCCGCAGCGCGCCCTCAGCCATCTACACCCTGGAGGAGCCATGCTTCGACCATTTTGCCTCTTACCCCTGTACGCGGTGGCCTTCCTGGTGCTTGTGCCAGGGGCTCACGCGCAGCAGGCGAGCCTGACGGGGACGGTAACCGACCGGCAGACCGGCGAACCCCTCGCCGCAGTGCAGGTCTTCATCGCGGAACCCAGCATCGGCGCCCTGACGCAGCAGAACGGGCGCTATCTCCTGGCGGGCGTGCCCGCCGGCAGCCACTCGGTCACGGCCCAGCGCATCGGCTATACGTCCTCGACCATCGAGGTCACGGTGACGGCCGACGAGACCACCCTTGTGGACTTCCAGCTGACCGAAGAGGCGCTCGGCCTCGACGAGATCATCGTGACCGGGACGCCCGGCGGCACCCAGCGGCGCGCGATCGGGAACGCGGTCGCCACCCTGGAGGCGGCGCAGGTCACGCAGGAGGTCGCGATCCTGAACATGCAGGACCTGCTGACCGCCCGGACCCCCGGAGTCCAGTTCGCCCGCGCCAGCGGCAACGTCGGCACCGGTTCGGCCATCGAAGTGCGGGGCACCGGGAGCTTCAATCTCGGTTCCAACCCGCTCATCTACGTCGACGGCGTGCGGGTGAACAACAACTCCCAGGCCGGGCCCGATCTGGGGAACGAGCGTGAGGTCAACGTCCTCAACGACTTCAATCCCCAGGACATCGAGAGCATCGAGATCATCAAGGGGCCCGCGGCGGCGACGCTGTACGGGACCGAGGCGTCGGCCGGCGTGATCCAGATCATCACCAAGCGCGGCGCCGAGGGCGAGGCCCAGTTCGACGCCTCGGTACGAATGGGCACCAACTACCTGCGGAATCCCGCGGCGCGAATCGGCACCAAGTGGACGTGCCAGAACAGCTTCGATCCGCCTTGCCGCGAGGGTGAGGGGCTCGTGTCCTACAACGCCTACGAGGAGTCCAACGTCCTGATCGAGCAGGGAGCGTTCCCCTGGCCGCAGGAAGAGCTGTTCCAGCGCGGGCTCAGCCAGAGCTACAACCTGGGCGTTCGCGGGGGAACCCAGAACTACCGCTACTTCCTCTCCGGCAACTACGACAACGACGAAGGCATCACCTACTACAACTGGAACAAGGCGCTGCGGCTGCGCGCCAACCTGGGGGTCGTCTTCTCGGAGAACTTCTCGCTCGACGTCTCCACGGGATATGTGGACGGCAAGACGAGGTTCCTCTCGCCCGCGGACGGCGACGGCGGCATCTGGGAAGACCTGGCCTGGGGCAACGGCTTCTGCTACCCGCGCATCAACGGGCGCAACGCCTGCGCCCGGCTGATGGGCTTCCAGGAGCACCTCCCCTCCGACGTGGCCAGGCTCGAGGCGACGCGTGAGTTCAGCCGCTTCACCGGAAGCGGAACCCTCAACTTCACCACCGGCGACTGGCTCTCGTCGCGGGTCGTGGTCGGGCTCGACAAGGGCTGGGACGAGAACAACGTGCTGTGGCCGCTGGAGGTTCAGCTGTCGCCCGTGTACGAGGAGACCGCCTCCGGGCTGGTCGTTCTCGAGAGGCCGGTCACCACCAACTTCACCGCGGACTGGTCCGCGACCGCCAGGTTGCCGGTAACCGACTCATGGGGCAGCGCCACCTCGGTGGGCGCGCAGTACTACTTCGAGCGCCTCTCCATGCTGGGGACGACCGGACGCGGATTCGCCTCTCCCCTCTCGCGCACCGTCAACCAGACTCCGCCGGCGAGCGCCGATCTCAACTTCGATTACATCGAGAACAAGTCGGTCGGCTTCTATGTGCAGGAGGAGTTCAGCTACAACGACCGGCTGTTCCTGACCGGCGCCGTGCGCTTCGACGACAACTCGGCCTTCGGCGCCGAGCTCGAGCCGGAGACCTATCCCAAGGTGTCGTCCACCTGGGTCATTTCCGAGGAGAGTTTCTGGAACTTCGACATGATCAACTCGTTCCGCCTGCGCGGAGCGTGGGGCCAGGCGGGCCGGCAGCCGGACGCCTTCGCCGGCACCAACCAGTACAGCGTCATCCCCGGAGCCGGCGGAACAACGGCTCTTGACCCGAGCAACCCGGGCAACCCCGCCGTGGGTCCCGAGCGCAGCACCGAGCTCGAAGTCGGGTTCGACGTCGCGTTGCTGGACGACCGGGTCTCGGCCGAGTTCACCTACTTCGACCAGAAGAACGAGGACGCGCTGCTGGCCGTGCCGCTGCCGCCCAGCTTCGGCTTCGGCGGATTCACCCAGCGCAACCTGGGCCGCATCGACAACTGGGGCTGGGAGGCTTCGGTCAACACCCGGCTGTACGAGCGACCCGGCCTCTCCATCAACCTGGGCCTCACCGGATCCTACGTCATGAACCAGATCAAGGACCTGGGGAGCTTCGCGGGCACCCGCGAGATCCGGATCGGGCTGCCGTACCCGAACTACTCCGAACCCCGGTACTACGTGATGTCGGCCCAGTTCGACCCCAACGGTCCCGTCCGCAACGCGTACGGCGAAAACGTGAGCGCCATGTGCGACGCGGGCGTCATCGTGGGTCCCGATGGAACTCCGGCCACCGTTCCCTCCGGCACCGGGCCGACCGACCAGTATGGCGTAATCCTCGGAGGTCCGACCATTCCATGCGCCGATGCCGGATACAACATCATGGCGGGCCCGGCCTTCTTCCCGTACCGGTTCTCCGTCAACCCCAGCATCAGCCTTCTCGACAACGCCGTCTCCATCCATATCCTGGCGGACGGCGGCTACGGCAAGGTCGGGCTGGACGGGGCGCAGGAGTGGGGGCACCGCTACAACAACAGCTACGACTCCCGCTGCGAATGCGATCCGGTCTGGGTGGCGGGCGACCGCTATCGTTCCCAGGCCACCTGGGGGTACTTCGACGCCGACTTCTGGAAGCTGCGCGAGGTCGGAGTCCGCTACAACTTCACCGAGGCGATGGCGAATCGCATCGGGGCGGACCGGGCGTCCATGTCGTTCTCGGGCCGCGAGCTGCTGACCATCTGGCAGCGGCAGAAGGAGGTGGGGAACTTCCTCGGCACGCAGGCGGGGAATCCCGGTCTTCCGGTACTGGATCCCGAGATGGGCACATCCGATTTCGGGAGCGCCAACCACCGGCTCATGGCACCGCTCACCAGCATGCACATCGAGCTGCGGGTCACCTTCTGAGTTGTTTCCGGGAACGAATACTGTCGGAGGATAGATGAATATGAAGAACTACTTTGATTACGCGCACACCGCGCATTGGACACGGCGAACGCTCGTCGTCCTGGGAGCCGGTTTCTCGCTCGCGGTTCTCGGTGCCTGCAGCGACGTGCTGGAGGTCGATCTGCCCGCCCAGCTGACCGACGAGGCGCTTATCGACCCGGCGGGCGCGCAGACCCAGGTCAACACCATCATCACCCACTTCCAGAACACCTACAACGACTATGTATGGGAGATTCACGGCCGCGAGGACGGCGGTGAAGTCTATCTCTGCAGCGGCGGGACCGACTGCGGACACTTCCAGTACAACTACGAGTTCAGGTTCCTCGACTTCATGACCGCGCGCAGCTTCGCCGCCGGGCTGCACGACAAGCTCGAGAGCGAGTGGACCGCCGATCAGGTCCCCAACCGGGCCCGGTATCTGGCGATCGCATCGCTCTACGAGGGAGCCGTCTTCAGCCTGATGGGCTCGACGATGTGCGAACTGGCGGTCGACGGCGGTTCGCTGATGACGCCCGCGGAAACGCTGGGCATGGCCGAGGACCGTCTCAGCCGGGCGATTGGCGAGATCGGAAGCTCGGGCGACTTCGAGATGCCCTTCGGCATCGCCTCGAGCGCCCAGGCGATGGCGTACGGGCTGAGGGCGCAGGCGCGCTGGATGGCCGGGGACAACGCGGGCGCCGTGGCCGACGCCCAGCAGGTGCCCCGGGGATTCGCCGCCTACGTCACCCGGGACGGGGGAGATCCGGTGCGGCGCAACAAGCCCTTCTACGCCGGCACCTTCATTCACTACGGCGAACTGTACGACGTCATCGACTGGTGGGAGGGGCCCGCCAACCCGGTGACCGGCCAGCCCTGGCCGGATGTGATCCCCTTCACCGGGTATCTCAATCTCGGGATCCTGCCGGACGGGCGCGCGATCCGGTCGGACGGCATTCCGATCCGTACGGCGGGCGCACATCGCATGATGGACGAGGACGCCGCCGTACCCGACACGCGCGTGCGGCACATGGAGGCGGAGATCCAGGGCGTCGGGGTGGAGTCCTACGTCAACGCGAAGTACGACGAGGAAGGCGCAGACATTCCCGTCGTCAACTGGAAGGAGATGGTGCTCATCCGAGCCGAGGCCGCGGGCGGTCAGGGGGCGATCGACCTGGTCAATGAACTTCGGGCGGCCGACGAGCTTCCGCTGGTGACCTACGCGAATCCCGGGGACGCCGAGGAGATCCGCTACATGATCATCGAGGAGCGGCGCCGGGCCCTCTTCCTCGAGGGCCGCTACTTCATGACCAAGCTCCAGAATCCGGATCTGCTCTGGTTCCCGAGGGACGTGGGCGCGACGCTCCGCGGTGGGCATCAGCTGCAGGGCGGAGTTCGCTTCCTCATGCCCGAGAACGAGTTTCACCTGAACGAGAACGTGACCATCGCCGATCGCGGAACGCTCTGCGATCCGGCGACCCGGCCCGTCAACTTCTAGTCGGCCGGGCTGACGTTTCGGGAGGGCCGACCCCGGGGCTGACCGGCTCCGGGGTCGGTTCGTTTTCCCGCTAGAGGAGGAGATGATGAGAATGCGCTCGCATCGAACGGGCTCGGCGCTGATCGCGTCGCTCGTGGCCATCGCGGCCTGCGCCCCGGCGCCCGAAGCAGCGCCCGCGTCGGGGGACGACGGCAGACCCAAGGGCGGCGACGACCGCACCGGCCACTACGAGGTGGTGGAGGGGTGGTGGAAGGCCGCGGCCAGCCACGACCAGGAGTGGACGTGGGGGCGGGTCGCGGGCGTGACGGTCGACAACCCCGACCGCATCATCGTGGTGACCCGGGGCGACCTGCCGGTGGACTTCGACGACGACCGGCCGTGGGCGGAGCAGGCGCGTCCCGGCAACTTCATCGTGGTGGTCGACCGCAACGGCAACATCATCGAGAACTGGAGCCAGTGGGACTCGATCATGCGCGAGCCGCACACGGTCTACATCAGCCCCTACGACCCCGAGCGGCACGTCTGGGTCATCGACAACCGCCGCATGCAGATCTTCAAGTTCACCAACGACGGCAGCGAGCTGGTGATGGAGATCGGGCGCGCGAACTATCCGGAGACCATGGAGGAAGCCCGCGCCAACGACGAGCCGTACGTGTTCGGACGCCAGGCCGACATCGCCTTCCTGCCGGACGGGAGCTTCTACGTGGCGGACGGCTACTGGAAGACCCGGGTCGTGAAGTTCAGCGCCGAGGGCGAATACCTGATGGAATGGGGCAGCCCGGGCGACGGCCCCGGGGAGTTCAACCTGCTGCACAGCATCGCCGTGGACGCCGACCGGCGCGTCTACGTGGCGGATCGCCGCAACAGCCGCGTCCAGGTGTTTACGGAAGACGGCGAGTTCATCGAGGAATGGCCAGGCATCTTCGATCCGGTGAACATCTACATCGATGAGAGCCACGCCGTCTGGGTGCTGGACGCCACCCTGAACAGGCTGCTCAAGTACGACCGCAACGGGCGGCTGCAGTACACCTGGGGGGCGTACGGCGAGGCCGGCGCCATCGGGCGGCCACCGTGGCCGGGCGGGCTGGTCCTGCCTCACCAGGCGGCGGTGGATCAGGAGGGCAACCTCTACGTCGCCTCCTACGACGGCGGGCACGTGCAGAAGTTCGTGCCCCGGCCGGGCGCGGACCCGGGCAGGCTGCTGGGTCAGCCGATGCTGCTGAACTGAGGAGCGGACGGGCTCACGCTTGCCCGCCGCCTCGGGCACGGGCATCTTGCCCGCCATGACCAGACCCGACCCTCCCCGTAGCCATTACTGGCCGCGCACCCGCGAGGGGCGCATCGCCGTAGTCGTGTTCGTCGCGCTCTTCATGCTCACGATGCCGCCGGTGACGCACACCGTGCTGAACCGGATCGAGCCGACCATCCTGGGGCTCCCGTTCTTCTACGTCGCCCTCTTCGTGATCTACACGGTGCTCATCGGCGTGCTGATCTGGGCCTACCGGCGGGGGCTGTAGGGTGAAGCGCTCGGCGGACTCGGGCCGGTCCCGTACCTGTCCCGCGCGGTCGCGTGGGCGCGCCGGAGTCACCGCCTGATGGAAACCTGGGTCGTCGCCACCAGCCTTATCTTCATCTACCTGCTGGTGACGCTCGGGGTGGCGGTGGTGGCCAACCGGCACATGTCGGTCAACCTGGAGGACTTCCTGCTGTGCGGGCGGGGCACCGGTTTCGTCGTCCTCTACCTCACGGTGGTGGCCACATTCCACTCGGCCTTCGCGTTCCTGGGGTCGGGCGGATTCTTCTACACCCACGGCATCGGCTTCTGGGCCGCCGGGGCGTGGACGGTGCTGGTCGGGGCCATCACCTATGTCGTCGGCACCCGCATCTGGGCGCTGGGCAAGACGTTCGGCTACATCACCCCGGCGGACATGCTGGCCGACTTCTACGAATCCGAGGCGGTGCGGGTGGCGATCGCGCTGTTCTCGGTCCTCTTCACCATCCTCTACATCCAGGTGCAGGCCCTCGCGCTGGGCTACATCGTGGAGGTCGCCTCGGCCGGGCGCATCTCCTTCGAGGTCGGCGTGTTCGTGATGCTCGCGGTGGCGGCGGTGCACCTGGCGATCGGCGGGCTGCGCGCCGTCTACTGGACCGACGTCATACAGGGCGTGTGGATGTATGTCGCGGTGTGGGCGGGCGCGCTCGTCCTCTCCTTCGAACTGTTCGGCGGTCCGCTCGAGTTGTGGCGAGCGGTCGCGAGCGCACGGCCCGAGCTGCTCACGCTGCCTGGCCCCGAAGGCCTCTTTACGCCCGGGATCTGGGTGGGGATGGTGATCACGCTGTCCTTCGGCATCGTCTTGCAGCCCCACATGATGATCCGCTACTACACGGCGGTGGACGGCAGGACGCTCAAGCTGCTGGGGGCGACCACGCCCATCTACCTGATGACGCTGTACATCCCGGCAGCGCTGGTCGGCCTCGGGGGCGCCCTGGTGCTCCCGGACCTGGCTCAGCCGGACCGCATCTTTCCGGAGCTGCTCTTCTCCTTCGCGCCCCCCTGGCTCACCGGCCTGATCCTGGCCGGCGCGGCCGCCGCCGCCATGTCCACCCTGGACTCCATCCTGCACGCCAACATGACCGTGCTGACCCGCGACGTGTACCAGCGCTACCTCGTTCGCGACGCGAGCCAGAGGCACTACGTGCGCGTCGGCCAGGGCATCGTGCTGGCGCTGCTGGGGTTGGCCTACTGGCTGGCGCTGCAGGAGAGCGCCCTGTTGGTGAGCATCATCAACCTCTCAGGCTCGGGCGCCCTCCAGTTGCTGCCCGCCATCATCGGGGTGTGCTTCCCGGGCGGCCGCTCGCTCAGCAAGGCCGGCGTGCTGGCCGGACTGGCCGCCGGCGTGGCCACCCTGTGGTGGTCCCTCCTGATCGATCCGAACCCGATGGGCGTCCACGGCGGACTCTGGGGCCTCGCGGCGAACTTCGTGGTGGCCGTTGCCGTCTCGCGCGTCACCGCGGGACCCTCGGCCGACACGGTCGAGCGGGTGCACGGCGAGGTGGAGCGCTTCGTCTACGGGGAGGAGGAATAGAAGGCCAGAGATCGCGATGCCCCACGAGGACCCTCCCCGTGGAGACGCACGCCGCCGCTATAGCGACACGGAGGTCAGCCGTCTCCTGAAGTACGCCACCGAGCTGCAGCAGTCGGATGAGGCCGGTGGCCCCGGTGGCCATGAGGGTGGCGGGATGACGTTGGCCACATTGCAGGAGGTGGCTGCGGAGGCGGGGATCGAGCCCCGCTACGTTCAGCTGGCCGCGGCCCGCATCGACAGTCGGGAGCCCACGGGACTGAAACACTGGCTGGCCGGCACCCCCCTCGTGGTTCGCGCGCAGCGGATCATCCCGGGCGAACTGCGGGAGGAGGACTACGAGCAGATCGTCACGGAGATCCAGGTGGCAACCGATGTACAGGGAACCGCGTCAATGGTCGGACGCACCCTGACATGGAGATCGGTCACCTCGAAGCTCCGTTCTCGCTCTCTTCGGGTAACAGTGGCGGCGCGCGACGGCGAGACGCGCATCCAGGCCGAACAGCGCCTGCACGGCTACGCGGGAGAGCTCTACGGCGGTGTCGTGGGCGGCGCCGGGGTGGGTGTCGGTATTGGAGTCGGTTTCGGAGTGGGTCTGGGCGCGCTGGGCTCGACACTCTTCGCCGCGGCCTTCCCCGTCACCCTCATCGGCGGCCTGTACGTGGCGATGCGCCAGGTCATGAAATCGACCGGACGCAAGCGCCGCGCGGAACTGGAAGGGCTGGTGGACCGGATCGCGCGGGACGTGAAGCCGCCGTCGCAGTAGCAGGCGGCAGACATGCGCCGCGCCAGCAACAACGCGATCACGGTAGCGATTCCCCCAAGGAAGATTCCATGATTCGGTTGCCGAAATACCGCCCCCCAACGCATCCCGGCGTGCATCTAGCGAGGGTCCTGCGCAAGCACGGCCTCACGCAGACCAAGGCTGCCCAGGCGCTTGGTATGTCCTTCCAGCGTTTGGACGCGATCATCAACGGGCGCCGAGGCGTAACTCCGGACACGGCGCTTCGCCTTGAGAAGATGTTCGCCGTGTCCGCAGGCTTCTGGCTGACCAGCCAACTGGCATGGGATCTCTGGCACCAGATGCGCGAAGAATCCACGGTATCCGCCGTTGGCCGAATCGAGCCGGTTCGGGCCGACGAGCGCCGGGAGACGCCGGTCGAAGTGCGGTAGGTTTGAATCAAGATCACTTCCTTTGGACAAGAGTGGTCTCGGACAACGGATTCTCGCGGCGCTCCGACGCTATGGGCCCTTGGAACAGAAAGGTAGCGGTGATCAGCGGGTGGAAGTTCAGAGGCCTGCGCCTGGCCTCGATCGCTCTGGTTCTGGCGTCCTGCGATTCAGGGACTGAGCCGGAAGCGACCGCGATACGCCTGACGCCGTTCGCGTCTTCCCAGGCCCCTCTGTCCATCAATGGGTACCTGGCACTCGCCACCGAGGCCACGGCGTGCGTCGTCAACGACTACGAAACAAGGGTTCACTGCATCCATCGCGACGGTGAACAGGCGGATGTCTTCGGACGGTGGGGCGGAGGACCGGGAGAGTTCCGTAGCCGACCCCGCATTGTCACACGAGGGCCTGAAGGCACGGTCGCCGTCATCGGATACAATTGGATGGCGCTATTCGAGCCGTCCGGCAGGTTCGTAGCCGAGGTGCCGGTGCCACGGAGCATAAGGCTCTCGGCATCGGCGGACTCGGTGTTGATGGGTGAGCAGCTTGAAAGCGATCGTTCATCGCGTTCTGTCCATGTTCGGCACCTGGAAATCGATGTCGCAACGGGGGAGAGTCTTTGGGAAGGGTATTTCCCGACCTCGATAGCGGCGGAAGCCGATTGTCCTCCGTTCGTATTCTCCTCGGGAAGCACCCGCCGGAGCCTGGGTAACGCACGAAGGTTCCCGTCCGGCGGCATGGTCTTCGCCTCTCTTTGCCGGGGCCAAATGCTGTTCCTGTCCCATCGGGACGACGAATCGGGGATCCTGATACAGCCTCCTCTGTACACGCTCGAGTACCCCACCCGAAGGGATGTGGAGCGCTATCTGGAAGGCTGCGAATTGCCGGCCTCGAGGTTTCTCGGCCTGCCGTGCGAGGTCGAACAGTACCGACGAACACCCAAGTACTACGGCATACATTACTGGGTCGGCGACCAGGACCGGCTCTGGGTCCTCACCGACCGCGACCGCGAGGAGCATTCCTACCTGGACGTGTACGCGGGTCCTGAGTTTTCCGGGTCGGTTCGCGTACGCCATCGTGGTGTGGGCTTCGACGTGCTCGGCTCGACGCTGGCAGTGCTGGTCGAGCGGCCGGTTGGCTCTGACGATGCCGACGGCATCCCGGACCGGGGCATCGACTGGTACGACATCGAGGAACTGGAGTTCGGTCCCCCTACCTGAACTCCTCCATCAGCGCGTCCATCTGCTCGCTTCCGGGGCAGAGGTCCTCATGGGACATCTCCGACAGCGGCGTCGAGGTGGTCTCGTTGTCGTCGTGCATGTCCTCGCCTGAAGGATCCAGGTAGAGGAGCCCGGTCACGACCTCGCCCCGGTTCTGCAGGCTGCGGTAGTGCTCGTAGGCGGACAGGCGGTCGGTGGGGTCGTAGTCCTCGGGGACCTTGCGGAAGCGCACCATGCTGCCGTCGTGCATGGTGATCGAGGTGCGGCCGCCGTTGTTGGAGGGCGCGGAGATCTCCGAGCGGATGGGGACGAAGTCCACAGGCACGAGCTCGTGTCCGTGGTGGCGCGTGTAGAGGTAGCTTTTCGTCGACCCGACGTGGTCGTTGAAGGTGACGCAGGGGGAGATCACGTCCAGGAAGGCGAAGCCCTTGTGCATGAGCCCCGCCTTGAGCAGCGGGATGAGCTGCTGCTTGTCGCCGGAGAAGCCGCGGGCGACGAAGGTGGCGCCCAGGGTCAGCGCCAGCGCCACCGGGTCGATGGGCTCGATCTTGTTGGGCACGCCGCGCTTGGAGCGCGAGCCTATGTCGGCCGAGGCGGAAAACTGGCCCTTGGTGAGCCCGTAGACGCCGTTGTTCTCCAGCACGTACAGCATGTTGACGTTGCGGCGGATGGCGTGGCAGAACTGGCCCAGGCCGATGGAGAGCGAGTCGCCGTCGCCGGAAATGCCGATGTAGTACAGGTCCCGGTTGGCCGCGTTGGCGCCGGTGGCGAGGGCGGGCATGCGCCCGTGCACCCCGTTGAAGCCGTGCGCCTGTTCCACGAAGTACGCCGGCGTCTTCGCCGAGCAGCCGATGCCGCTCATCTTGGCGATGCGGTGCGGCGGGATGGACAGCTCGTAGAAGGCCTGAATGACCGCGGCCGTGACCGAGTCGTGGCCGCACCCGGCGCACAGGGTCGAGATGGTGCCCTCGTAGTCGCGCATGTGAAGGCCGAGCTCGTTGGCGCCCAGGCCGGGATGCCTGACTGCGGGCTTGGGAATGTAGGTCATGCCATCGCTCCTTCCGGCCGCTCCACCGCCGGCCGCAACTTCCTTGCATCGGGCGCGCGGCCGATGCGTTCGTTCACCTCGCCCGCCACGAAGGCCGCGCTCAACGGGAAGCCCCCGTAGTCAAGAACCGAATGGATGCGGGCCGGGTCGACCTCGGTCTCGGTCACCAGCAACCTCTTCAGCTGGGCGTCCCGGTTCTGCTCCACCACGAAGTTGAGCTCGTGCGCGTCCAGGAACTCACGCACGAGCGGGTCGAAGGGGAAGCCGCGCACGCGCATGTAGTCCACGGGCACGCCCTGGCTCTCCAGGATGTCGGCCGCCTCGCGCACCGCCCCGTCGCACGAACCGATGGTGACCAGCGCCATGCTGGCGCCCTCGCGCATCTCGATCGCCGGGGCGGGCACTTCGCTCGCCGCCGAGTCGATCTTCCTGCGCAGGCGGTCCATCACCTCGGTGTACTCGTCGGCGTCCTCGGTGTAGGTTGCGCGGCTGGTGTGTCCCGACCCGCGCGTGAAGTAGGCGCCCTTGGGGTGCTCCCCCGGCAGCGACCGGTAGGGAATCCCGTCGCCGTCGACATCCATGTAGCGGTAGAACTTCTCGATCTGCTCAAGTTCTTCGGCTCGGAGCACCTTGCCGCGGTCGGGCGCGAAGCTGTCGTCCCAGGTGAGCTTCGGGATCATCCAGTCGTTCATGCCGATGTCCAGGTCCTGCACCAGGAACACCGGGGTCTGGAAGCGCTCGGCCAGGTCGAAGGCCTCCACCGCCATGTGGAACGACTCCTCCGGGTTGGCCGGGAAGAGCGCGATGTGCTTGGTGTCGCCGTGCGAGGCGTACGCCACCGCCGCGATGTCCCCCTGCTGCGTCCGGGTGGGCATGCCCGTCGACGGCCCCACCCGCTGCACGTCCACGAAGACCGACGGCACCTCCGCGTAGTAGGCCAGCCCGATGAACTCGCTCATGAGCGAGATGCCCGGGCCGCTGGTCGGGGTGAAGGCGCGCGCGCCGGCCCAGCCCGCTCCGATCACCACGCCGGCCGCAGCCAGCTCGTCCTCGGCCTGGGCGATGAAGAAGTTGCGCTCGCCGGTCTCCGGATCCTTGCGGAAGCGCTCGCAGAAGCGCTGGAAGCCGTCCATGAGCGAAGTCGAAGGCGTGATCGGGTACCACGCGCCC
The DNA here is from genome assembly GCA_965208255.1 of Longimicrobiales bacterium. Classification (GTDB taxonomy): domain Bacteria; phylum Gemmatimonadota; class Gemmatimonadetes; order Longimicrobiales; family Gaopeijiaceae; genus BD2-11. The sequence goes on along the minus strand of OZ242324.1, from coordinate 2,101,794 downwards.
ACCGTCGCCCCGGCGAATACGCAGCCAAGCGCGGCCGCGGTGTTGCCGTCCATGAGCACATGGTCCGAGGTCCCGTCCATCGTCTCGAGCCGGATGGGCAGCGGGCAGTCGAAGTGCTCCATCGCGTAGTCGTAGCCCAGCTCGATCGCCTTGTAGTTGGAGCCGATGAGCTTGGGCTTCGCCGCGAACTTCTCCCGGATCATCCCGCGGATGACGTCGAGGTCCATCGACAGCAGCGCGGCCAGCGCCCCGGCGTAGGCGATGTTCTTCATCAGGATGCGCACCCGCGCGCCCTTGAACTCACGCACGCACATCTCTCCCAGGGGAACCCCCAGGAAGGTGATGTCGTCGCGCAGGAACTCCTGGGCCATTGGCCAGGAGGAGTCGTGCAGCAGGTATCCGCCCGGACGCACCTCGGCGATGTCGCGCTCGTAGGTGGCCGGGTTCATGGCCACGATGAGGTCGAATTCGGGGGTACGCGCCGAGTAGCCGTCCCCGCTCACGCGGACTTCGTACCAGGTCGGGAGCCCCTGGATGTTGGAGGGGAAGACGTTCTTGCCGGTGCAGGGGATCCCCATGCGGAAGATCGCCTGCATGATGAGGCCGTTCGCGCTCGCCGAGCCCGTCCCGTTGACGGTCCCGATCTTGAACGCGAAGTCGTTGGTCCGGTCGGTCATATCTAAACGTGGGTCGGGCATGCGCCTTCCTGCCCCGCGTAGGGTATCAACAGTTCGAACTTGCGCATGTCCCACGCCGCCGTTGGACAGCGCTCCGCGCAGAGTCCGCAGTGAACGCAGAGATCCTCGTCCTTGACCATCACGCGTCCGGTCTGGGGAAGTCCCTCTGATACCATCAGATCCTGCGTGAGGTTCTCCGCGGGGGCCATGAGGCGGGTGCGCAGATCGTCTTCTTCACCGTTCACGGTGATCGTGAGGCAGTGCACCGGGCAGATGTCGATGCAGGCATCGCATTCGATACACAGCTTCGCCTCGAAGTGGGTCTGGATGTCGCAGTTGAGGCAGCGTTCCACCTCGCGCGCGGTCTGTTCGGCGTCGAATCCCATCTCCACTTCGATGGAGAGCTCCTCGAAGCGGCGCACCAGCTCGACGTGGTTCATCTTCTGGCGTGCCGAGGGATTGTAGTCGTTGGAGTAGGCCCACTCGTGCATCCCCATCTTGGCGGAGATGAGGTTGTGGTCCTGGGGCGGGCGGTCTTCGGTCAGCGACAGCCCCTGGCAGTAGTTGTGGATCGAGATGGCCGCCTGGTGGCCGTGCTCGACCGCCCAGATGATGTTTTCCGGGCCCCAGGCCGCGTCGCCTCCCACGAAGATTCCCTCGCGGCTGGTCATGAAGGTCGTGCGGTCGACCTCGGGCATCTCCCAGTGGTTGAACTCGATGCCGATGTCGCGCTCGATCCAGGGGAAGGCGTTGTCCTGGCCGATGGCGAGGATAACGTCGTCGCAGGGGAGGATCTCGGTGCCGTGGACGGTCGCCTTCAGCCGGCCGCTCTCTTCGTCCTCGTGCCAGCTGACGAGTTCGAACTCCATCCCGACGAGCTTGCCGTCCTCCAGCACGAAGCGCTTCGGGGAGTAGTTCTCGACGATCTCGACCAACTCCTCCTCGGCGTCCTCGAGCTCCCACGGCGACGCCTTGAAGTACGGCCGCGACTTGCGCGCCATCACCTTGATGTCGACGCCGCCCATACGCTTCGAGGAGCGGCAGCAGTCCATCGCCGTGTTGCCCACCCCGATCACCAGCACGCGCTCGCCGATGGAGTCGATGTGCCCGAAGTGCACCGACTCCAGCCATTCGATGCCGATGTGGATGTTGTCGGCGGCTTCCTGGCGACCCGGGATGTTGAGCTCCTTGCCCTTCGGAGCCCCGGTGCCCACGAAGACGGCGTCGTAGCCCTCCTCGAGCAGCGCGTTCATCGACTCGATGCGCGTGCTGTAGTGGACCTCCACGCCCATGTCGAGGATCATGTCGATCTCTTCGTCCAGCACCTGCCACGGGAGCCGGAAGGCGGGGATGTTGGTGCGCATGAGCCCGCCGGGGCGGTCGAGCGCCTCGAAGATCACGCACTCGTAGCCGAGCGGCATGAGGTCGTTGCACACGGTGAGCGATGCCGGCCCGGCTCCGACCAGGGCGATGCGCTTGCCGTTCTTGACCACCGGGATCTCGGGCAGGCGGTCGTCGGTCGGGTCGCGCAGGTCGGCAGCGACGCGCTTCAGGCGGCAGATGGCGACCGGCTTGCCGTCGATGCGGGTACGCCGGCAGGCGGGCTCGCAGGGACGGTCGCAGGTGCGGCCCAGGATCCCCGGGAAGACATTCGACGACCGGTTCAGCCAATACGAGTCGGTGTAGCGGCCGTTGGCGATCAGCCGGATGTACTCGGGAACGTTGGTGTGGGCCGGACAGCCCCACTGGCAGTCTACCACCTTGTGGTAGTAGTCGGGATTGCTGACGTCCGTGGGTTGCATCAGTCCTTGCCGGTGGACCTGAAGGGGCGCGGGCGACTCCGCCGAGTCGGCGTCAGCCCGGAAAGCCGCCGGGGCAGCCCGAGGCGAGACGGAAGCGGAGAAGGGGCCGAGTGTTCGTCAAGAAAACGGCTTAGCTGGGTTCGACCCCGTTCGAAGCTGGGCCGGAAGGCCCGTTGGCTCTGGGGGTCGCATCCGACCCCGGTTGCCCCCAATGATGTACCAGAACGGCCCCGAGTGCAAGATTTGGGACGCCGTGCGTCCTGTTGCCGATTCGCGGTCAAACCGAAACAGAGGGCGGTGACCCGTGCCTGAACGACAGACCCCCGAATCGCGGACCGGGCTGGCTCCCTTCCGGAGCGCCGAGCTGCCGGTCCCGCCCCGGCCCCGGGGACTGGCGTGGATGGGGGTCGTGGGCCCCGGAGTGATCGTGCTGGGCGCCTCCATCGGCGGCGGCGAATTCCTGCTGGGTCCCTCCGCCTTCGTGCGCTACGGCCTGGTGCTGCTGTGGGTGACGCTGGTCGCCACGTTTCTGCAGACCGTGTTCAACACCGAGCTCATGCGCTGGACCATCGCCACCGGCGAGCCCGCCTTCACCGGCTTCATGCGCACGCGGCCGTCGGCGCCGTTCTGGGCGGTCGTCTACGCCCTTTTGTACTTCCTGCAGCTGGGGTGGCCGGCCTGGGCGGGCACGGCGGCGGGCGCGGTGTTCTTCCTGGTGTTCCGCGACCTGGCCGGGCCGGAGAACGCCGGACTGGTGCATGCCTTCGGGGTGGGGACGTTCGTCCTGTGCGTCGCGATCCTGCTCTTCGGTCGGCGCATCGAACGGACGCTCGAGATCCTGAACTGGATCCTGGTGGTGGCGATCCTCGGGACCTTTCTGGTCCTGGCGCTCATGTTCGTGGCCCCGGAGACCTGGGTCGCAGGGGCGGCGGGGCTGGTCGGTTACGACCCGGCGCAGGGGGCGTTCCGCTTCATCCCGGCCGGCGCCGACTTCTTCCTGATCGGGGCGTTTGCGGCCTACTCGGGCGCGGGCGGCATGACCAACCTGACCCTCTCCAACTGGGCGCGCGACAAGGGGTACGGGATGGGCAGCGTGGTGGGCTACATTCCGGCCGCGGTGGGGGGGAAGCAGGTGCGCCTTGCCCCGACCGGCTACATCTTCGATCCCACTCCGGACGCCATGGGGCGGTGGCGGGGGTGGTGGCGCATCGTGCGCGCCGACCAGTGGGGGATCTACTTCGGTGGCGCGCTGCTGGGGATGATCCTCCCCGCCGTCCTGTACGTGACCTTCATCGACGCCGGGACCGACATCCGCGGCCTCTCGGTGGCGGCGGCGCTTGCCGACGCCATGGCCACCCGGGCGGGCGCGATCTTCGGCGGCGTCATCGCTATGATGGGCGTCTGGATCCTGTTCAAGACCCAGCTGGACATCGTCGACGGAATGACGCGCGCCATCACCGACATCCTGTGGACCGGCTCCCGGCGCGTGCGCCGCTGGCGCGGGGGGGATGTCCGCTTCGTCTACTACACGGTGCTCGTCGGGATCGCCGGCTGGGGGATCGCCGCCCTGGGGCTGGCGCAGCCGATCGTGCTGCTGCAGCTGGGCGCCAACATGGCGGGCATCGTCTTCGTGATTTCCTCGCTCCACCTGCTGTACATCAACACGCGCTTCCTGCCGGAGGAGATTCGGCCGCCGATGTGGCGCAGGGTCGCGCTGGTCGCGACATCGGTGTTCTACGGCGCGTTCGTGGTGCTCTGGCTGCAGGGGATCTTCTAGGCGATGACCGACGACGGCGGGACATTGCCGCGGCCCAAGGCGCCAGCCGAGGTCCTGGTCGATTCCGAGGCGGTCTGGGCATCGGTGCAGGCCGACCTGGCCGCGGCGAGCGAATACGCCTTCATCCAGACCTACTCGTTCGAAGGGGATTGGGTGGGGACGGCGCTTTCGGACGCTCTGCTCGACGCCCCTGCTCCCGACCGCCGCCTGCTCGTCGACTCGTATACGCGCGCCAACCAGAACGACCGCTGGATCGCCCTTCCCGGGACGCTCTTCGACCCCGCATTCCGGGCGGAGGTGCGCAACACCGGGCGGCTGATGCGCCGGCTGCGCGCGGGAGGCGTGGGGGTGCGCTTCGGCCGTCCCTTCGGGATCCTCGGCCAGCACTTCCTCAAACGCGACCACAAGAAGCTCATCCTTTTCGACGACCGCGTGTCCTACATCGGAGGCATCAACTTCTCGGAGCACAACTTCGCGTGGCACGATCTCATGGTGCGGGTCGAAGATGTGGAGGTGGCGCGCTTTCTCAGGCGGGACTTCGAGGCCTCATGGGAGGGGCGGTCGGAGACCGCGCGCGCTTCCTTCCCCGAGCGGGAACTCGACCTGCATCTGCTGCCGGGCGCCGGCAACCGAGCGGAATACCGTGATCTGCTCGGGCTCATCGCTGCCGCCGAGCGTTCGATCGATGTCATCAGCCCCTACGTGAGCCCGCCCTTCACGGACCACCTGGCGGCGGCCGCGGCGCGTGGTGTCCGCGTTCGCATCGTGACGCCGCGCTCGAACAACAAGGCCTATCTGCAGAAGTATCTGCTGGCGATGGCGGCGAGGGCCGGCTTCGAGGTCTGGCTTTTCGAGGGGGGCATGATCCACATGAAGTGCATGCTGATCGATGACGGCACGCTCGTGACCGGATCGTCCAACTTCGACCTGATGAGCTACAACGGGTTTCTGGCCGAAGTCGTCGCCGTGTTCCGGTCGAGGGAGGTCATCGAGGCGTTCCGGCGCCGGGTGCTGGAGCCGGATCTGAGGGCCTCGCGCCGATTCGAGGACGATGGCGATTCCGGAGCGGGAAGGCTGGGGAGGGCGTTGCGCGCGATGCCGATCCGGGTCGCGAGACGGGTGGCGCGGGTGCTCGGTCCCGGATGAAGGCGCTCGCTGCCGGGTGAGGGCGCTCGGTCCCGGATAAGGATGGTTGCCGCCCGCGCGGCGCCTCTTGTCGATGCCGCGCCGTGCCGAAGCCGTCGCGGGCTCCTCAGCCGCGTTCCACCGGACGGCCGGAGTCGGTGACCCAGTCGCTCCACGAGCCGGCGTAGAGCCGCCCGCCGGTGAGCCCCGCGTGCTCCATGGCGAGCAGGTTGTGGCACGCGGTGACGCCGGAGCCGCAGTAGGAGACCGAGTCCTCCGGGGGCGTGTCGCCGAGGATGCCCTGGAAGCGCTGCCGGAGCTTCTCGCGGGACTTGAAGGTCCCGTCGGGCGAGAGGTTTTCCTCGAAGGCCGCGCACACCGCTCCCGGGATGTGGCCCGCCACCGGATCGAGAGGTTCGACTTCGCCGCGGTAGCGTTCGCCGGCGCGCGCGTCGATGAGGGGGGCGGAGGGGTCGCCCAGGCGGTCCAGCACTTCGGCCACGGGGACGAGGCGCTCGGGGCGCGGGGCGGCCGTGAAGACCCTGGGCGGCCGCGCCGCCGCCGCCGACGTGACCGGCCTCCCCTCGGCGCACCAGCGCTGCCAGCCGCCGTCGAGAAGGGCGACGGCGTCGTGGCCGACCCACCCGAGCATCCACCAGAGCCGTCCGGCCATGGCGCCGCCCATGTCGTCGAGGGCCACGACCTGGACCCGCTCGTCAATGCCCCACGCCCCCAGCGTGCGCGCGAAGTCGGCGACCTCTGGAAGGGGGTGGCGGCCGGTCACGCCCGGGACGATGGGGCCCGAAAGGTCGTCTTCCAGGTGGGCGTAAAGGGCGCGGGGAACGTGCCCCCTTTCGTACTCGCGCCGGCCGTGTTCCGCGTCGGCCAGAGAAAAGCGGCAGTCGAGGATCACCCAGTCGGGATCGTCGAGGTGCGCGAACAGGTCATCCGGAGAAACAAGCGTGGTGAAGGACATATCGACGTGATGGGGGTATGGGGTGAACGGGATCCGCTTGACCGGATCCCCATCAAGGGCTTACCTGAACCTTTTCGGTCGCCAACCATCGCGCCAGTGTGACGAGAACCGAAAAGACCGCGCACGAGAGGTGAGATTTTGTCGGTTGCAAGCCGAACCGCCCGACCCCCCGGCCCCGCCGACGATGGTGCCGCGCCCACCCGGCTGGAGCTTCCGGTCACGGGAATGTCGTGCATGGGGTGCGCGGCGACCATAGAGAACGTCCTGCGCGCGGGGGTACCGGGAGTGGTCAGCGCGGACGTCAACTTCGCGTCCGGGCGCGCGAGCATCCAGTACCTGCCCGACGCCGTGACCCCCGCCGAGATGACGCGCGTCATTGAGGATGCCGGCTACGGGGTCGTGATGGAAGCGGTGGAGGAGAACGGGGCCTCCGGGGCAACCGAGGACGCCGAAGCGGCCGCCCGCGCCCGGGAGATCGACCGGCACGCCCGCGAGTTCCGCGCCGGCCTGGCGTTCACCCTCCCGCTCTTCCTGCTGAGCATGGGGCGCGACTTCGGGCTGGTGGGCGCGTGGGCGCACGCACCCTGGGTTAACTGGGCCTTCCTGGCCCTCGCGACTCCCGTCCAGTTCTACGTGGGATGGAGCTACTACACGGGCTCCTTCAAGGCTCTCCGCAACCGCAGCGCGAACATGGACGTGCTGGTGGCGCTGGGGTCTTCGGCGGCCTTCTTCTACAGCATCGCCGTGACGGTGGCGCTCACCGTCGGGGTGACCACGCTGGGCGAACACGTCTACTTCGAGACGGCGGCCGCCATCATCACCCTCATCAAGCTGGGCAAGTGGCTCGAGGTTCGCGCCAGGGGCGAAACCGGGGATGCGATTCGCCGGATGATGGAGCTCCGTCCCCGCACCGCGACGGTTCTTTCCGACGGGGAGGAGCTGGAGGTGCCGCTCGACCAGGTGCAGGTGGACCACGTCGTGCTGGTGCGGCCCGGCGAGCGGATTCCGGTGGACGGCGTCGTGCTCAACGGACGCTCCTCGGTGGACGAGAGCACCTTCACCGGCGAAAGCCTCCCGGTGGACAAGGAGCGGGGGTCCGACGTGATCGGCGGCACCCTCAACCACGAGGGGCTGCTGCGGGTGCGCGCGACCCGGGTCGGCGCCGACACGGCACTGGCCGGGATCGTGCGCCTGGTCCGGGAGGCCCAGGGCAGCAAGGCGCCCGTGCAGCGGCTGGCCGACCGGGTGGCGGGCATCTTCGTGCCGGTCGTGATCGCGATCGCGGCCGGGACCTTCCTGGTGTGGTGGATGGCGGTGGGCGCCGGTTTTCCGGCCGCGCTGATCCGCATGGTGGCGGTGCTGGTGATCGCCTGCCCGTGCGCGCTGGGTCTGGCGACCCCCACGGCCGTCATGGTCGGGATGGGGGCGGGGGCGGGGCGGGGCATCCTGTTCAGGAACAGCGAGGCGCTCGAGCTCGCCCGCCAGCTGCGGGTGGTCGTGCTCGACAAGACCGGGACGATCACCCGTGGCGAACCGGTCGTGCGCGCGGTGGTCGGAAACGACCCCAAAAGGATCCTCCGGATGGCGGGCTCCGCGGAGTGGGGCAGCGAACACCCCCTGGCGCGCGCGGTGGTGCGGGAGGCGGAGGCGCGCGGGATCGCACTGGAGCCTCCCCGCGACTTCAAGGCCGTTCCCGGATACGGCGTGGTGGCCACCGTGGACTTCCACCGGGTGGTGGTGGGAAAGAAGCAGTTCGCGGGCGTCCATGGCAGCCACGGGTACGGACTCGGAGCGGAGGCGGAGCGCCTGGAGGCGCGGGCGCATACCGTCGTCTGGGTGGCGGTCGACGGGCGCGCGATCGGCCTGATCGCCATTGCGGACGAACTCAAGCCGGGCGCCCGTGACGCGATCGAGAGCCTGCGCACGCGCATGCGCGTGATCATGGTTACCGGGGACAACGCGGCAACCGCCGCCGCCATCGCCCACGAAGCCGGCATCAACGAGGTGCGCGCCGAAGTCCCGCCGCGCGAGAAAGCCGAGGTGGTGAGCGCGCTTCAGGAGGAAATGGGCGCAACGGTCGCCATGGTGGGCGACGGCACCAACGACGCTCCCGCGTTGGCGCGGGCGGACGTCGGCATCGCCATCGGGACGGGCACCGACGTGGCCATCGAGAGCGCCGACATCACCCTCATGCGGGATGATCTGGCCGGCGTGAACGACGCCATCCAGCTTTCGCGCGCCACCATGCGCACGATTCGCCAGAATCTCTTCTGGGCCTTCGGATACAATGTGGCGCTGATTCCGGTGGCCGCCGCCAGCAGCATGCTGCACCCGGTTCTGGCCGCCTTGGCGATGGCGTTCTCGAGCGTCAGCGTGGTACTGAACAGCCTTCGTCTGAAGCTCAGAACCCGCCGGCCTCTGGCCTGGTGAAGACCAACACCCGCCATACCACGCCCGCGCGGTCGAATCGCTTCGAGAGCCCATGGCTCTCCACCACCGCCTCCACCGCGGAGGGGTCGTGCGCGAAGACGCGGAAAGGGTGCCGGCGGAGGTGCTGCACGAAGTTGACCAGGCCGACGCCGAAGCGCGCCAGCGGTCCGCCACGCGGCATCACCAGCCCGAGCGTCCGCTTCGCCAGAGGCGCCGCCGCGCCCAGCAGGGCCGGCATGTCGGGATAGCAGCACACCACCCGGTCCAAAGTCACCAGATCGGCGGCGGGAAGTTCGCCTGCCCGTTCGACGAAGTCCCCGTCCACGTAGCGGATGCGGTCGGCGTAGCCCCGCGCCTCCGCTTCGGAGCGCGCCGCGCGCAGAAACGCCGGAGCCGCGTCCGAGTGTGTTCCCCCGGCGGCCCCGCGCGCCATCAGCTCGTGCTGAATGGCTCCGATGCCCCCGCCGATGTCGATGAAGGTGCGGTCCTCGACGCCATCGTCGGCGACGGCTTCCAGCAGCCGGCGCGTGGCCTTCGCCGGGCCCTTGCGGCGGTACTTGCGCAGATTGCCGGCTGCATGCGCGTCATCGAACTGCCGTTCGAGCCCGCAGCACTGGGGGTGGCTCACGGTGGCCTGTGGATCAGACGCGCTGGTGGTCGGCCCGCCAGTCCTCGACGGCCTGCTTGATCGCCTTCCGGTCCGTCAGCTCGCCATCGAGGACCCGCCGCACCAGCCCGGGCACGTCCGCGTCCGAAGCGAAGCGCAGCCCGATCAACTGGTCCGTCGTCAACTCCCCGATGCGGCCTTGCAGATCGTCGGGCAGGAGCTCCTTCATGCGGATGCGCTCCTCGAGGCGAATCACGCGGTCCTGCACGCCCACGGCAAACCTGCGCGCGAGCGGGATGGCTGCCGAGGCTCCGGCGGCGGTCAGGAACAGTGCCAGCGTTTCGACGCTGAAATCGGTGAAGAGCCGGAAGAAGAAACTCACCGCCGCGGCCGTCACGGCGAACCAGGCCACCACGAAAGACACCGGGGGACGTTTGCCGTGGTTGGCGAAGTTCTGCGGTTCGGCCATGGGGGTACCCGGTTTCAGGGTTATCGGGCCGGCAGGCCGGGAGTCTTCGGAGGCTCCGGCCGGCCTACCAGTCTTCCTTCTCCAGCGCCTTCATCTCCTTGCGCAGCTGCTCCCAGTCCTTGTCGGAGATATCCGACGCCACCACCGGCGCCCGCTCCCGCCCGCGGGTGACGTTCCTGCGCAGGAACAGGCCGATCAGGATGCCCGAGAAGACGATTGCGACGCCGGGCATGAGGTACCCCACGCGATTGAAGCCCTCGTTCGGGGGCGAGCTGATGATGTCCGTGCCGAAGTCGGCGACGAAGCCGGCGAGAATGACTTCCTCGGTCTCTCCGGCCTCCAGCGCCGCCAGGATGCGCTGGGTGAAGACCGGAGATTCCCCACACTGCATCTGGTACTGGCAGATGTGGGTGTCCAGGTTGCAGCTGCAGGTGCAGCGGATCATCTGCTCGATGCGGAGGAGATCCTCGCCATGCGGCCCGTCGTGCGTGTGCCGCATGGTCACGGCGTCGGTATATCCGCTGTGCGAGGGACCCGTGGACATGGGTTCCTGGGTCGCGCCGCTGGCGTGCAGCGCGGAAGTGGCGAGCAGGATGGCGGCGGCAACGTTCATGGTCGTCCTGTCTTCCGGGGTGAACCGGCCGGACCTGCGGCCCGGACCTGGTTCAATCTAACGGGTTGGGGTGAGGTCGGGGCAACCGCGTGTGGCGCCGCCCATGTATTGACCTCTCCGGACCAGCGCGCTACGGTAGCGTCCGGCGCGTCCCGAAGGTCCGGGAGACGGTCGAGTGGGTGGATGGGGAGTCCGCGAGGTGGAGGAGCGAACGATGGCGCACCTGTTTGATCCGGCGAGATCTCGGGAGCGCGTGCGTGCGACGACCGGAATGGCGGTCATCCTCTCCCTCCTCCTCGTCAACTCCGCGGAAGGTTCCCACACGCACGACGACGGCCCCGATTCTCCGGGCGCGTGTTCCGTGTGCCAGGTCGTCCACAACCCTGGATCGACCATCGCCTCGGGTACTCCGAGCCTCGGGGGATCGAATCTGCTGCGGACTCCCGCATTCCGCGGGCGCCGGTTCGTTCCCGGGATCATCGATCTCGCCCCTCGCCGCAGCCGCGCCCCGCCTCTCTTCATCTCTCTCTAGCAGAGTCCTCCGGCCGACCCGTCCGACGGCCGACCCCTGTAGCTGGTTGCGTCCGCGACGGCGCACCCAACACGAGAGATGGAATCCATGCATATGCCCGCATCTCGGCACGCCGCCGAATCCGGGAATGGGCGCACGCCCCTTCTCGAAGCACGAGGCCTCAGCAAGAACTACGGCGCGACCCGGGCCCTCGACTCCCTCGACCTGGCCATAGCGCCCGGAGAGGTCTACTGCCTCCTCGGCCCCAACGGGGCGGGCAAGACCACCACCATCAACCTCTTCCTCGGATTCGTGGCGCCGACATCCGGACAGGCGCTGATCGCCGGCCTGGACGTGTCCGCCCACGACCGCGAGACGAAACAGCGGATCGCATACATCCCCGAGCAGGTCATGCTATACCGGAACCTGAGCGGCCTGGAGAACCTGGAGTACTTCGCCGCCCTGGGCGGGAGGGGATCGCTGTCCCCGGAACGGCTCACCGACATCCTGGTCGAAGCGGGACTTGAGCGCGCCGCGGTCCATGACCGCGTGTCCGGGTACTCCAAGGGCATGCGGCAGAAGGTCGGCATCGCGATCGCGATCGCCAAGGAGGCCGACGCGCTGCTTCTCGACGAGCCGACCTCCGGTCTCGACCCGCAGGCCTCCAACGAGTTCTCCGAGCTGATCGAGCGGCTCAAGGATCGCGGCGTCGCGGTGCTGATGGCGACCCACGATCTGTTTCGCGCCAAGGAGACAGGGACGCGCGTGGGCATCATGCGCTACGGACGCCTGGTCACGGAGTTGGGCACCGAAGAGATCGGCCACGCGGATCTCGAGCGCATCTATCTGAAGCACATGCACGACTAGGAGACGACGATGAAGCACATAGTACGCAAGGAGTTCACGGACATCCTCCGGGACGGGCGCTTCCGCTGGTGCTCGGTCCTGGTGGGCGCGCTCCTGCTGGTTGCCCTGGGCCACGGGTGGGTTCAGGCACGCAGCGCGCAGCAGGAGCACGCGGCGGCGCAGGCCACCGCCCGCGACCACTGGGAGTCGCAGGGCGAGAAGAATCCCCATTCGGCGGCCCACTACGGCGTGTACGCGTTCAAGCCGAGGCTGGCGCTGTCCTTTGTCGACGAGGGCGTCGATCCCTACACCGGCACCTCGGTCTGGCTCGAGGCACACCGGCAGAACGACTTCCTTCTGCGCCCGGCGCAGGATGCGACGGCAGCCCAGCGCATCGGGGTACTGACGGCGGCGCAGGTGCTGCAGCACCTCGTGCCCCTGCTCATCATCCTGCTCACCTTCGGCGCGCTCGCCGGCGAGCGGGAGCGGGGCACGCTGCGCCAGTTGCTGGCCACCGGAATCGGCCGGCGGGAACTGGCTCTGGGAAAGGCGCTGGGCGTCGCCGGGGCGCTGGCGTTGCTGCTGGTTCCGGCGGCACTGGTGGGCGCGGCGGCCCTGGTTGTCGGGAGCCCCGGTCCGGCGGCATCCCCGATTGCCCGCGGTGCCGTCCTGGCCGCCGTCTACCTTGCCTACTTCACCGCCTTCCTGGCGCTTTCCCTGGCCGTGTCCGCCTGGGCGCGCTCGGCGCGCACCGCGCTGGTGATCCTGCTCGGCGTGTGGGTGGTGAACGGGCTGGTGGCGCCTCGTGTCGCGGTGGATCTGTCGAAGTGGCTGCACCCGACGCCGTCGGCGATCGAGTTCGCCCGCAACATCGAACGCGAGATGGCTTCCGGCGTGGAGGACATCCACCGCCCGGACCGGGCCGCGTCGACCGCGCGCCTGCTGGCCGAGCACGGAGCGGAGCGGGTCGAGGATCTGCCCGTGAATGCGGTGGGCGTCTATCTGCAGGAGAGCGAGGAGTTCGGCAACCGGATCTTCGACCGCAACTACGGCGCGTTGTGGGACACCTTCGAGCGCCAGGGCGCCGTGCACGAGACGCTCGCGGTGGTGGCGCCGTTGCTGGCGGTGCGCACGCTGTCGATGGGACTGGCCGGGACCGATGTAGAGCAGCATCGGCACTTTGCGTCGGCCGCGGAGGCGTACCGCCGGGATCTGATGCGGCGGATGAACGGCGACCTGGCCGAGAACTCCCGCACCGGCGAGGTCTACCTGGCCGGATCCGAGCTCTGGGAGGAGACGCCGCCGCTCCAGTACGCCGCCCCGACGCTGGGCTGGGTCCTGGGCAACCGCATCCTGTCGATTCTGGTTCTGGGGACGTGGCTGGTCGGGGCCGTCCTGGCGGCCGTGGCGCGGGTACGGCGCGCGGAGGTGGGTTAGCATGACCGCGCGCACCGTCCTCCGGAACGAATGGCGGCTGCTCATGGCCGATCGGGCGCTCCGCATCGTGCTCGGGCTCTTCGCCGTCCTTCTCGTCTACGCGCTGGCCAACGGCGTCGTCTGGATGCGGTTTCAGGAGCGCACGGTGGAGGCCGTGCAGACCGACAACGTCGAGCGTGTCCGTGCCATCGAGCGGGAACTGGCCGCCATCGAGAACGGCGCCGAGCCGGCATCGCGCTTCGCCGATCCCCGCGCTCCCAACGTGCTGGGTGGGGCCCGCGGCAGCCACACCGCGGTGCTCGAACCGGGTCCCCTGACGGCTCTCGCGGTTGGTCAGAGCGATCTCCTGCCGTACTACTACGACGTCAACATCTACACCAACGAGTCGTCGTTCCACCAGAACGGCGAGGTCGAGAATCCCCTCAATCTCATGGTCGGGCGCTTCGACCTGGCGTTCGTGGTGATCTACCTTCTGCCGCTTCTGGTCCTGGCGCTCAGCTACAACGTTCTGTCCGAGGAGCGCGAGCAGGGAACCCTGGCCCTGACGCTCTCGCAGCCCGTGTCGGCCCGCAGCGTCGTGACCGCGAAGCTGGCCTTCCGGGCACTGCTGGTCGTGGGCATGGTGCTGGCGGCCTCGCTGCTCGGCATTCTGGTCACGGGGGGCTTCGGTTCGCCTGGCCGGGTGGCTCTCTGGTGCGCCACGGTGGTCACCTACGCGCTCTTCTGGTTCGTGCTCGCGGCGTGGGTGAACACCCTGCGGCGATCCTCCGCCTGGAACGCCACGGTACTGGTGGGCGCGTGGCTGGTCCTGGTGGTGGTGCTTCCGGCCGCCATCAACATCGCGTCGGGCCTGCTGCACCCGCTGCCCTCCCGCGTTCAGATGGTCACCGCCCAGCGCGAGGCCTCCAACGACGCCGTGAACCAACGCAGCGAACTCCTCGCCCGCTATCTGGAGGACCATCCGGAGATGGCGGGCGGCGTGGTGGCCGACGAGCCCGGCCTGGGCGCGCTCGCCTGGGCCGCCACGGACGCCGTGAACCGCCGCCTTGAGGAAGTGACGGGAGAGCACGATGCACGCCGCGCCGAGCAGATCGCGCTGGTGCGCCGTTACCGATTCCTGTCGCCGGCGCTCCTGGCGCAGGAGGTGCTCATCGACGCCGCGGGGACGGGCGACGCGCGTTTCGCCCGCTTCCAGTCGCAGGTGCGCGCGTTCGCCGAGCAATGGCGGGAGTTCTTCGTGCCCGCAATCCTCGCCAGCGAGCAAATGGACGCCAGCGTCCTTCCCGACCTGCCCAGGTTCCGTCTCGCGGACGAGGAATCCACCGACGTCACACGCCGTGCGGGTGTTCCGCTCACGGTCCTGGGCGGACTCCTCGTGCTGGCGGGCGCGGGCGCGGGGGTGGGGCTCGGCCGGGTGCGGGGAGCGGACTGAACGGGCCTCGCCCAACGATGAGCAACGTCCTGTTGATCGCCCGGCGGCAGGTTGGCGCGATGCGCGAGGATCGCTACGTCGTGTTCCTCCTGGGGCTCGTGGTCGCGCTGGGTGTCGTCTCCGTCCTCGGAGCCCGGCATCATGCGGCGAGCGAGACGGAACAGCGTGCCCGCTACCAGGGGCTGGTCGATCGCCAGTGGGCGGAGCAGCCGGACCGACATCCGCACCGGGTGATCCACTACGGGTTCCTGGTCTTCCGCGAAGAGGCGCCGCTGGCGTTCTTCGACCCGGGCGTCGGCGCCTACGCGGGGACGTCGCTCTACCTGGAGGGGCACCGGCAGAACAGCGCCAGCTTCGGCGATGCGCGACATGCGACTGCAATGCTGAGTTTCGGGCGTCTCACGCCGGCCGCCGTGCTGGGGCTGCTCCTGCCGTTGCTGGTGGTGGCGGCGGGTTTTGCCTCGGTCAGCGGCGAGAGAGAACGGGGTACGCTGCGGCTGCTCCTGGCCCAGGGTGCGACTCCGGCGCAAATCATGGCGGGGAAGGTGCTGGGCGTCGGAGCCGCGGCCCTCGCGGCGGCCCTTCCGATCGGGCTGGTCGCGGCCGCATTCGTCGCCGCCGGAGGCGTAGACCAGCCCTCGTTCGTCCGGATGCTGGCGCTCGCGGCAATCTACGCGGCATACCTGGCAGGGTGGGTTCTGCTTACCGTGTGGGTCTCGTCGCGCAGAGCCTCTTCGCGCGCCGCTCTCGCCCAACTCGTCGCCATCTGGGTCGTGCTGTGCGTTGCCGCCCCGCGCCTCGGCGCCTCCCTTGCGGCCGCGCTTCATCCCCTGCCGTCGCGCTCCCAGTTCACCGCCGAGGTGGAGGAAGCACAGAGGCAGGTGGGGGACAGCCACAACCCGGACGATCCCTTCTTCCGTGCACTGCGCGACGAATACCTGGCGCGCTACCAGGTGGCGTCGGTCGAGCAGCTTCCGATCAACTGGGCAGGAGTGGTAAGCCGCGAGGGAGAGGCGGTCACCAGCCGGATCAACGAGGAGCATCAGCAACAGCTGCTCGCCGTTCATCGCAGGCAGGACCGGGTCATGGCGTGGCTGGGACTGCTCTCTCCCCACCTGGCGGCGCGGGACCTGTCGATGGCGGCGGCGGGAACCGGGCCGGAGGCCGTGGAGGCGTTCCGCGCCGAGGCCGAGGCCCATCGCTACGACATCATCCAGCGGCTGAACGACCTGCACGTCCACGAGATCCACTTCGAGAACGACCGCGCTCAGCGCATTGCGCGCGAGCGCTGGACACAGTTCCCGGTGTTTCAGCCGGACCCGCCTTCGCTCCGCCGGGCCCTGGCCGACCGTCCTCTTTCGCTGGCCGCGCTGGGGCTGTGGATCGCCCTTCCTCTCGCGGGCCTCGGTCTGGGTCGCAAGCGGCTGCCGCGCGTGGGCGTGGACCGCCCCTCGAAATGACAGCCGACAAGGTGAGGTTTGAAAGCGCGAGAGCGTGGGTGCGCCTCATTCGGCTTGAACTCGCCCGGGTGATCCGCTCCGGCGGCGTCACGGTTGCGGCGGCTCTCCTGCTGGCGCTCGGCATCCATGCGAGCTGGCAGGGCAACCAGAGAATCCAGACGGCCGAGGCCGCCGCGGCAGCGGCTCAAACCGCCTACCGGGATCAGCTCGCCCATCTCATGTCCCGCTATCCCCCGACGACCGAGGCGGGCGAGTTGTTGTATTACCTGGCCATTCCTGCACCACAGCCGCCATCCCGACTGTCGGCGCTCGCAAGCGGCAGGGCGGAGGTCGAGACGGCTAGCCTGCGCATCAGGCTGCTGGCCCTCGAAGGACAGCTCTACGAGCAGGAGACGCTGAATCCGCGCCTCGCAGCCGCGGGGCGCCTCGATCTGGGCTTCATCCTCATCGCCCTGCTTCCCCTCTTCGTCATTGCCGTCACCTACGACATCGTTTCGGGAGAGCGTGAGCGCGGCACTTGGGACATGGCGCGGCTCTTCGCCCGACCCCGGCGGCTGGTCGCCGCAAAGATCGGCGCGCGCGTGATCCTCGTTGGGGGCCTGGTAACGTCACTGGCGGTGATCGGGGCATTGCTGACGGGCGTCGAAGGCGATGGCCGCGCGGGCTGGGCGGCCGCGCTGATCGCCCTGCACACCCTTTTCTGGTTCGCGCTGTGCGTGGGCGTCGCCGCCGGACGTCGCTCCTCAACCGCCAACGCGATGATCCTGGTGGGGGTGTGGGTGACGTTCACCTTCCTGGCTCCGGCGGTCCTGAGCCTGGCGAACGCGATCCTGCACCCCGTGCCCGAGGCCCTGGAGCTGACCGTGCGCCAACGCCAGGGATACCACGAGGCGTGGGATCTTCCGCCGTCCGAGACGATGGAAGCCTTCTTCAGGGACTACCCGCAGTGGAGCGAGTGGACCGTCCCGGAAGACGAGTTCTCCTGGGCCTGGTATTATGCGATGAATCACCGGGGCGATCAGGCCGCCCGGGATGCCTCCCGCGCCTACCGGGATGTCCTGACACGACGGGACGACTGGGCCGGCCGATGGTCCCTGTTGGTGCCGCCGGTCGCAACACGAATTGCGCTCGACCGTCTCGCCTCCACCGATCTGCCTGCCCAACTCGCCTATCAGGACGCGGTCCGGCGCTACCACGAGCGCCTCAAGGCCCATTTCCAGCCGGCACTGTTCTCGGCCGCGACGATCCCTCAGGTGAACTGGGAGCAGGTGCCCGCCTTCGGCCCGGCTGCCCCCGCCGGCGATGCATCGCAAGGCGGATTCCCTGCCGCGGCCTCTCTGATCCTGGCCGCCATCTGCGCGCTGCTGATTGCGAGGATTCCGGCCACCGGAGCGGAGGATGAGGCGGCCTGAAGCCCCCGCGACGGGCCGGACACGGCGCACCTCTGGCGCCGGCGCTCGTGCAATTGCACCTTCGGGTGCCTCTCATGGGAGAGGCGTCATCCCCCTCGACACGCGCCATGCCCAGAGAAATTCATCCCGGCATCCACTGGATTCAGGAGTTCGGGCCTGACCGGCCGGGGATCGCCAAGTCCCTGGTCGATCGCGGAGCCCACTGGTATCGCCCCGGGCGCGAGATCCACGTCCCGCAGAACGCCTTCCTTTTCGCCGGGGAGCGGACGCTCCTCTTCGACACGCTGTCGCCGGCCGCGACAGAGCAGATCCTCGCGGACCTGGAGACCGTGCTGGACGGTCGCGCCCTCGACTATCTGGCGCTCTCGCACCCGGACGTTCCCCACGCGGGCAACACCTTCCGCATCCTCGAGCGCCATCCCGGGGCGACGCTGGTGGCGCCCCGCTTCGGACGGACCCACGAGCTCTATCACCTGGAGGACGCCCACAAGGTGGGCCCCGGTGACTCGCTCGACCTCGGCGGAAAGCGGCTGCACTTCCATGACGCCGCCTTCCTGGACGCGGCGATGTCGATGTGGATGACCGAGGAGAGCTCGGGGATGCTCCTGCCGGTCGACTGGATGGGGCTGCCGCTGATGGACGGGGAAGGGCTCCTGTTCGCGGACGAGTTCTCCTCTCCCGTGGACGTCGACCGCTACGCGGAGTTCCACGGGCGGGTCATGTTCTGGCTGCGCTACGTGGATGTGGCGCGCACCCAGGCGGAGATCGACCTGGTGCTCAAGACGTATCGCCCGGCGATGATCGCCTCCGCGCACGGGCCCGTGATTCGCGCCGGCGTGCCGCGCTACTTCGAGATGATGAAGGAGGTCGTGGAGCGGGTGGCGACCGGCGGCCGGACGGGGGTGCTGTGAGCGGGGTGGCGGGGTCGGACGGGCGTGCCGGGAGTTCCGTGGCGCGGGAGCAGGCGATACGGGAGAGTGTGCCGCTGACGCACGACGTGTCCTGGATCGCCGAGAACTACCCGCTCGGCGCGGGCCGGAACGTTCATGTGAGCGTGTTTCTGATCCGCGCCGGAGACAGGAACATCCTCATCGATTCGGGCTCGTTCTATCATCGCGAGAGCCTGGTGCGCCGCATCTCGCGCGCCACTGCCGGGGAAGGCATCCATTCGCTGGTGCTGTCCCACTCCGACTATCCGCACTCCGGCAACATTCCCGCGTTCCGGCGCCGGTGGGGCGATTTCGAGATCGTGGCCTCTTCGGGCGAACCGGAGATCCAGGGGCTTCCGTACGCCCGACGCAGCCGGATCGGAGGGAGCCTCGAGGTGGCCGGACGGGAGATCGACTTCATCGACCCACCGCTCGCGGACCGCTCCCACACATCCTGGATCTACGACCGGGCGTCACGCGTGCTCTTCGTCGCGGACGGCTTCGGCTACCACCACGCCGACGACGAAACCGGGCTCACCTCGCGCCAGCTTCCGGACGGCTTCCGGAGCGAGGAGATCTACACCTTCCACCGCGACACGCTGATCTGGCTTCGCTACGCGGATCCGGCGGTGCTCATGGGGGTGCTGCGGGAGATGGTCGAAGCACGCGACGTGTCTTGGGTCGCGCCCATCCACGGGAACCCGATCGCGGCGGAGCATCTGGACGACTATCTGGCGCGGCTCGAGGAGGGGGTGCGGCGCATCGTGCGCGAGCAGGCGATCTGAGGGGACGCCTCAGCTCTCTCTCGGAAACAGACGCCTGCCGATTCCCCGCACGACGCAAACCAGTCCGATCCCGCTGATGGCCGACGCCAGGTCGGGTGAGATCCAGTCCCAGAACCAGTCGAGCAGGCCGCCGGAGGAAGCAATGGCTCCGAAGATGAACACCGGCCACCAGGACTTCAGGATCTTCATGCATCACTCCTTCACATTTTGCGGGGGTGTCGAAACTTGGATGAATGTAGCACACCATTGCGACGTTAACAGATAATTAATGCGACGGTATCGCTAATCGCTGCCTCCGAGGCATGATCACAGGCAAAGCGATGTACGCGGACGTGAGCCAAGCGGTCGACTCGGAGAACTGTAGGCCCGTGATCGTTCGTGGGCGATAACGAGGAGCCTCGATGCCAGGATCGGCAAGGCGGTGTCGCAAGAGGCGAGGCGGATGGTACGAGGCCACCGGTCACCACCTGACAAGATGGCACATGTGAGCACGTCCGCTACCGGTAGAACAGCTCCACCAGGCTCATGGGCACGGTGGGGAGGTAGGTGACCATCACGAGCACCGCCAGCAGCACCGCCACGAAGTAGACGTTCACCTTGCTGACGTCCCAGATGTCGGCCTTGGCCACCGAACACGCCGTCACTAGCACGCTGGCCACCGGGGGGGTCTGCTGCCCGATCCCCAGGTTGAGGGTCACCACCAGACCGAAGTGCACCGGGTCGATGCCGGCCGCGTGCACCAGGGGCATCACCACGGGCACGACCAGGATGATGGCGGCAGCGGAGTGGAGGAAGAGCCCGATCGCCAGGAAGAAGACGTTCAGCAGAGCGAGGATGGCCCAGCGCGACTCCGTGATGCCGATGATGCTGTCGGCCACCCGCTGAGGCACCTGGGCCTCGGTAAGGTAGTCGCCCAGCAGCGCCGAGGTGGCCACCAGCAGCATGACCACGGCGGTCTGCACGCCCCCGTCGAGGGCGGCCCGGCGCAGCGCGGCCAGGTCGATTTCCCGGTAGATGAGCCCGCCCACCACCAACGCGGCCACCACCGCCAGCCCCGCCCCTTCCGTGGCGGTGACCCATCCGGTGAAGATCCCGCCCAGGATGATCACCGGGAGGAGGAGCGCCCATCCCGCGTCGCGGAAGGTGGTCCACACCCGGCGCAGCTCGAAGGCGTGCTCCACCGGAAAGCCGTTCCGCAGCGCCAGCATGTACGCCACCGCCATCAGCAGGACGCCGCCGACGACGCCGGGGATGACCCCGGCCACGAACAACTCGACGATGGAGCTCTCCGACATCACCCCGTAGATGATCATGGGGATGGAGGGCGGGATGATGACCGCGAGCGTCGCCGAGGAGGAGGTGACCGCGGCCGCGAACGGAGTCGAATAGCCGCGCTTCTTCATCGCCGGGATCAGGATCGACCCCAGCGCAGCCACATCCGCCACCGCGGAGCCGGAAATCTCGGCGAAGAAGAGGGACGCCGAGATGGACACCATCGCCAGCCCGCCGCGGATGGCGCCGAAAAGCGCGGAGGCGAAGGCGATCAGGCGGCGCGAGATGCCGGTCGCGTTCATGATCGCGCCCGCGAGGATGAAGAGCGGGATGGCGATCAGGGGGAAGGAGGTGGCGCCCGTGAAGAGCACGAGGCCGGCGTTGGGGATGGCCGCGGCGCCGGACGTCACCACCATCGCGATCAGCGCGATGACCCCGAGGGCGACCGCGATGGGCACGTTGATCGTCACCAGCGCGATCATGCCCAGGAACATCAGCAGCAGGGTCACGGGCCGCCCTCGCTCGGGGCCGCGGCTGCCATCCGGCCACCATCGGTGCTCGCGCCCGTCGCCGGGCTCCCTCCGCCGTCCGTGCCCGCGTCGGGATCCGCGCCCTCGCCCCTACGCAGCATCTCCGGCAGGCTCAGCAGCTGCGCGACGACGAAGAGCACGCTCCCGATGGGGATGACGGATTGCGTCAGCCGGGTGGGCACCCAGGGCAGGCTCACCATGCCGGAGCCCTCCAGGATCACCAGCACCCGCCACCCCGCCCATGCCGCGATCAGGAAGAACGCGATCACCACCGCCTCCCCGGCGACCACGACCGGGATCCGCCAGGGCCGCCCCAGTCGGCGCACCAGGTTGGGAAACCCGATGTGCGCGCGCTTGAGGGCCGCCAGCGCCGCCCCGTAGTAGGTAAGCCAGGCCAGCAGGATGGAC
The DNA here is from genome assembly GCA_965208255.1 of Longimicrobiales bacterium. Lineage (GTDB taxonomy): Bacteria > Gemmatimonadota > Gemmatimonadetes > Longimicrobiales > Gaopeijiaceae > BD2-11. Next base: position 2,080,296 of record OZ242324.1, on the reverse strand, counting down.
GCCACCTCGTCGTACCACACCAGCGCCGCCCCGAACTTGCGGAAACCCACGCCCATCACGACGACCACGGCCAGCGCCCCGACGAGCACGAGCACGATGGCCTCGAGCAGGCGCTCGAAGCGGGTGCGCCAAATGGTCACGGGCAGTGTGGGCAAGGAGGCTCTCCGGGAAGGGAGGGTGCGATCATCCGGGCAGCATCCGGAATTGACACGCTGCGGTCAAGTCGAAGAAGAGGCGGAGGCCGGCCGCGCTCCCCCCCTCGGAATCCAGCGCGGCACCTCCCGGCAATACGCATCATAGTCCGCACCGAAGGTCCGACGCAGGTCCGGCTCCTCAATCACGGTCACGAACACGGTGAGCCACAGCCAGTACGCCAGCGCATAGCCGAGCAGGGCCAGCGACGAGAAGAAGACGGTCTCCCCGAACAGAATGGCGACCACGCCCAGCAAGAGCGGATGACGGGTGCGCCCGTACCAGCCATGTGTGAGGAGCGCGGCGGCGGTCTTCCCGGGGACGGCGGACGTCCGGCGACGCAGCAACTGCACCGCCGACCACAGATAGAGGTAGATGCCGAAGCCCGCTAGCCCGGCGCCCAGCCAGCGCGCGAGACCGATGTCCGGGTGGAGCATCGCCACGCCTTCGGTTCGGCCCAGGATCAGCGCGGGGAGGGCGACCGTGAAGATTCCGTGCAGCACCAAGGCAGTGGCCACAAACGCGATCACGGCGGAGCGCGATCCTCTCGCCTCCCCGGCACGACCGGAATCCCGGTTCTCGGCATGCGCCCTCCTCGACATTACTCTCCCGTGTTGCCGGATTCCGACCAACTGAACGTAGCACAGGAAGACAAGGAGGCACCTCCTGTTTCACCCTCTCCTGGAAACTCTCTCCCATCATCAACGGCGCCTGCTGGGGGAGCTTGGGACCACGCCACTCGGGTTCGTCCTCCATGGCGGCACCGCGCTGGCGCTCCGGCTGGCCCATCGCAGGCCGGACGACTTCAGCTTCCTGTCGGCTGAGGCATTCGACCCTCTTCGGCTCCTCGACGCGGTCCCGTACCTGCGCGACGCCGAGGTCATTCGACGGGGCAAGGACACGCTCACGAGCATCGTCGATCGCGGCGGAATCGTGCGCGTATCTTTCTCGGGCGGCGTGGTGCGCAACCGTGTGGGGGATCCGGACCTCGCCGAACCGCCCGGCATCGAGGTCGCCTCCCTGGTGGACCTTGCGGCCGCCACCGTCCAGGCGGTCCAGACCTGTTCCCGCGCGGCGGACTACCTCGACATCGATGCCCTCCTCCGGTCGGGCGGCATCAGCCTGGGACGGGCGCTGGGAGCGGCCGCCGCCGTATTCGGCGACCGATTCGATCCGCCAGGTGCGCTGAAGGCGCTTACTTCCTTCGGAGACGGTGATCTGCACAAGGTGCCCGGGTCGGTGCGCGAGCGGCTGGCCCGGGCGGCGGACGAGGTCGATCCGGACCGCATCCCGCGATTGGCGGCGCGCCCGGGACTTCGGCCGGTGCGGGAGCCGCATGACCGATCCGCCGGCAATATCCGGACTGCCCGGACCCTGCCCGTCCGGAAGCGGCGCCGGTAGGAGAGGTTCTCTCTGGCACGATACGACGGTCTAGCGGCGTCGCACGACGGTCTCGCCGGCCCGATACGACATTCTGCTGGCACGAGACGACGGTCTTGTTGGCGCGATATACGGCGGCGGGTAGATTGCCCGGACACGAGCCTCCTACTCTGGCAACCGCGAGCCTTCTCGCAGGAAACCGTGACGGCATCATCCCCGCTCCGCAGTCTCGCGTCGGAGTTCTACGCGGACATCCGGTCGCCGAAGGCGGTTCCGGCGCTGGCGTCCGGGTTCACTTCGGGCCTCGGCCTGGTGGCCTCCCAGGTGGCCTTCGGGAGCCTCATCTTCTCCGGTGCGCTGGCTCCGTATTCCTCCCAGGGCGTCGGCCTGGTCCTGTTCGGCAACTTTGCGGCCTGCCTGGTGGTCGCGCTCGCCGGCGGCTTCCGCGGGGCGATATCGGGACTGTCTCCCGCGCTGGTGATCGTGATGGCGCTGATCGGCGCCACCATGCAGGCGGAGGGCGAGGCGCTGTTCGCGACCACGGTGGCGGCGCTCATGGTCGGCGCGGTCGCGACCGGGGTGTGCTTTCTCCTGATCGGGCGCTACGGGCTCGCCAACCTGGTGCGCTTCGTCCCCTACCCGGTCGCGGGCGGTTTCGTCACCGGAATCGGGGTCGCCGTGTGCCTCGCCGCCATGTCCATGATGGGGGTGGACCCGGACTGGCGCGCGATCCCGGCGCTCCTGCAGCCCTCGGCACTCTGGAAATGGATTCCGGGCGCGGCGTTCGGGATCCTCCTCTATGTGGCGCTGAAGCGGTGGGGCCACCCGCTCATCCTTCCCGCCAGCGTAGTGCTGGGCGTCGGTGCGTTCCATCTCGTGCTCGCGGCCATGGGCCTCTCCGGCGAGGAGGCGAGGGAGGCGGGCCTGCTGCTGACGAGCACCTCGCAGGGCGGCCTGTGGCCGGCGTTCGGGCCCACGGATCTTGCGCAGGTGGACTGGGCGGCGATGGCCATCCAGCTCCCGAACCTGCTTGCCCTGATGCTGGTCGCCCTCGTTGTCGTCATCATGAACCTCGCCGGCCTGGAGATGGCCGCGAACGAGGACCTGGACTGGGACCGCGAGTTCGGCGCGGCGGGGCTCGCCAACGTGGTGGCGGGTGTCGGCGGCGGCACGACGGCGAGCCTGATCGTGTCCGCGTCGCTCCGCAGCAAGCTGTTCGGGGCCGCCACGCGTCTCACCGGCGTCGTTACCGCCCTTGTCATCGCGGCCGCCGTCTTCCTGGGCGGCGGGATGCTGGAACTGGTCCCGGTGCCGCTCGTGGGAGGCATGCTCTTCTTCGCCGGCGCCAGCATGCTGGACCGGGGGCTCGTGATGACCCGGAAGCGACTCCCCCGGTCCGAATACGGCATCCTCGTGCTCATCGGCGCGGTCATCGTCGCCTTCGGGCTGTTCGAGGGCGTGGGCGTCGGGATGCTGGCCACGCTCATGTTCTTCAGCGTGCGCCTGAGCCGCGTGGACCCGGTCGAATCGCGCTTCAGCGCGCGCGAGCACCGCAGCACCCGGGCGCGTTCCGTCCCGGATCGCGTCATCCTGCACGAGGAAGGAGAGCGCGTGCTCGGGTACCGGCTGCGCGGGTACGTCTTCTTCGGAAGCGTTTATCCGCTGGCCGATCGTCTAAAGGAATCGCTGGGCGGTGATCCCGTTCCGGCCTGCCTGGTGCTGGATTTCGCGGACGTTTCGGGCTTCGACTACTCGGCGGTGAGCGTCCTTGCCAGGTTCGTGCGATCGGCGAACGCGGCGGGGGTGCAGGTGGTGTTGAGCGCGCCGTCCGAACAGCTCGGGACCGGTCTGGAGCGCAACCTGCCGGCCTCGGAGTTCGCCGCGGTGCGGATCGAGCCCAATGCGGACCGTGCCCTGGAGTACTGCGAGGAAACCGTGATCGCGGCATGGAGGGCCCACGCCGGCGATGTCGACGAGCGGCGCGCCTCGCTGTTCGAGCGCGCCGCCGACGACCTCGAGCGCCATCTGGAGCGCCAGATTCGTTTCGAGGACCTGATGAACGAGCTGGGCATCTGGCTGGAGCCGCGCCGCTACGCCGCCGGGGAAGCCCTCGCGGGGCCGGGAGCGCCGAGCGAGGGCCTGCAGTTGCTGACCTCCGGCCGGGCGTCCGCCCATGATGCCGCGGGCAGGCGCGTCCGGCAGTACGGCCCCGGCGATGCGATCTGGCCGGTCCACCCGACGGATGAGAAGGCGCCCACGGTGAGCGCGGACGAGTCCTGCGAGACGATGCTGCTGACGCCGGTCGCCCGGCACCGGCTGGAGGAACTCGATGAGCGGCTCGCGCTCAAGCTGTATCGGCACCTGCTGGCCGGACGCTTCGAGGCCGGGCCGGAAGGCTCCCGGCCGGATGACGCCGCGGAGTCGGGGTCCGGTTCCCCATCGGAGTCCGGTTCGTGAGACGTCTTGTTTCCATAGCGGCTCTGCTGGCCGCCGCCCCCGCGTGCACCCCGCAACCGGAAGCCGGGGCCGGCTGGCCCTTCGTCGGCTCCGACCCCGCGCACACCAAGTACTCGTCGGCCGACGAAATCACCGCCGCCAACGTCGCTGAACTGGAGATCGCCTGGGAATGGGAGCCGAACGAGGCGCCCCTCGAGGAGTACGGCACGCGGCCGGGCCCCTTCCAGGCGACCCCCATCCTGGTCGGCGGCGTCCTCTACCTCTCCACCATGTACACGCGGGTGGTGGCGCTCGACGCCGAGACGGGCGCGGAACTCTGGACGTTCGACCCAGGGGCATACGAGGGCGGACCGGTCGGTGCGGGGCCGACGGGTTTCAAGCACCGAGGCGTCGCCTGGTGGAACGACGGGGACGACGCCCGCGTCTTCCTCAACAGCCGCGACCGCCTGTACGCGATCAATGCCGCGACCGGTGAGCTGGACACGGGTTTCGGCGAGGGCGGGAGCGTCGTGCTGACCGAGGGGCATGGCCGCGAAGTCAGCCGCTACGAGTTCGACCAGACCTCGCCTCCGGTGGTGTTCGACGACCTGGTGATCGTGGGAAGCCGCGTGCCCGACGGGGTGCAGCGCCGGTTCGACCCGCCCGGCACGGTGCAGGCCTTCGACGTCCGCACGGGCGAGCGGCGCTGGGTGTTCTTCACCGTCCCGCAATCGAGCGACGCCTTCGGCGCGGACACCTGGGAGGACGAGTCCTGGCGCTACACCGGCCACGCCAACGTGTGGGGGCTGATGTCGCTCGATGCCGAGCGGGGCCTCCTCTACGTGCCGACGAGCACGTCGAGCAGCGACTACTGGGGCGGGCGCCGGAAGGGGGCGAATCTGTTCGCCGAGTCGCTGCTGTGTCTCGATGCGCGCACGGGCGAGCGCCTGTGGCACTTCCAGGCCGTGCACCACGGCGTGTGGGACTACGACCTGGGCGCGGCGCCGAACCTGGTGACGATCACGGTGGACGGGCGCGAGATCGACGCGGTGGCGCAGGTCGCGAAGCATGGCTTCACCTACGTGTTCGATCGAGTGACCGGCGAGCCGGTGTGGCCGATCGAGGAGCGTCCCGTGGACACGTCGACGGACGTGCCGGGCGAGGTGCTGCATCCGACGCAGCCGTTTCCGACCAGGCCGCCGCCCTTCGGCAGCCAAGGGGTGTCGCTCGACGACGCGAACGACCTGACACCGGAGATCCATGCGCTCGCGGTGGCCGAGATGCAGCGCTTCCGGCTGGGCCCGCTCTTCACGCCCCCGAGCCTCCAGGGAACGCTCCAGCGGCCGGGCACGATCGGTGGCGTGAACTGGGGCGGTGCGGCGTTCGACCCCGAGACTGGGCTCCTGTACGTGCGGACGTCGGAAGAGGCCGACACCAACCAGCTCTGCGAGGATGCGGGCGACGACCCGCGCGTCGACGTCCCGTACAGCAACAACTGCCCCTATGGCGCGACCCTCGTGATGTTCCGGGAGGCCGGCGGACCGGGCACGGTCGAGGCCCCGGAGAGCGAACTCGGCCCGATCCCGCTGACCAAACCGCCCTGGGCGCACCTGGTGGCCATCGACCTCCACGCGGGGGAGATCGCGTGGAAGGTGCCCTTCGGGGAAGGCAGCGAGGAGATCCGCACCCACCCGCTGCTTCGCGGCGTCGATCTGCCGGAGCGGCTGGGCACGCTCGGCAACTCGGGGGCAATGGTGACCAAGGGGGGGTTGGTGTTCCTCGGCGGCGGCGCCCCGTACCTGTATGCGTTCGACAAGGCGACCGGCGCCGAACTCTGGCGCGGCGCGACGCCGCATCCCACCAACGCGAACCCGATGACCTACCGGACCCGGTCGGGGCGGCAGTTCGTGGTCATCGCCACGGGCGGCGGCGCGGACGCGGCGCTCGTGGCGTTCGCCCGACCCGTGGACGGGTGAGCGAAGCGGCCAGGCCATGACCTTCTTCGAGCAGCATCGCGACCGCTTCGCGCGGGCCGAGGCGTACTGCGGCCGCGTGGGGGGTGCGTTTGCGGTCGTCGGCGGAATCGCGCTCGTGATCCTGCTCGCGGTCACCGTGGCCGAGGTCTTCTGGCGCTACGTCCTGAACAACTCGCTGCTCTGGGCCGAGGACCTCGCCACGATGTCGCTCGCGGTGGTGGTGGCGGCGGCGGTCGCCTATGGCGCCCAGGAAGGCGCTCACGTCTGCGTCAACCTGATCGCGCGCGTTGCGGGACGGCGCCTGACCAGAGTCACGGACGCCGTGGCCCGCCTGCTGAGCGTGGCCGTGACCGGCACGGCCGCGTACGCCCTGTTCGTGCACGGCAGTTGCGGTGCTGCCTGCGGGGCCGCGACCCCCAGCGTCTCGATCTCCCACACGCCTTTCTACTACACGCTCGGGGCATCGCTTGCCGCCTATGGACTGCTGCTCGCGTCCCAGCTGCTTCTGGGGTTCGCAACCTGGCACGGCGACGACCCCAACGAGCCCGCCGACTGATGGACGGAAGCGGCATCGCCCTGCTCGGATTCCTCGGCCTCCTGGTGCTCCTCGTGATCCGGGTGCCCGTGGGGCTCGCGATGCTGATCGTGGGCGTCGCCGGAATCGCCGCGATCCGCCCTGGCGCGGTCGTGCCGGTGCTGGCCGGGGAGGTGTTCGCGGTGGCCTCGCGGTATTCCCTCACCATCCTGCCCCTGTTCATGCTGATGGGGAACCTGGCGGTGATCTCCGGGATGAGTCAGGACCTGTATCGCGCGGCCCACAGCTGGCTCGGCCGCGTCCGGGGCAGCCTCGCGTCCGCGTCGATCGTCGCGTGTGCCGGGTTCTCCGCTCTCTCGGGCTCGTCGCTGGCGGCCGCGCTGACCATGGGGCGCGTGTCGCTCCCCGAGATGCGACGGTACAAGTACGACGATTCGCTGGCGACGGGCGTCATCGCGGCCGGCGGAACGCTCGGCATCCTGATCCCACCCTCGGCGGGGCTGGTCATCTACGGCATCATCACCGAAGAGAGCATCGGGCGCCTGTTCATGGCCGGGGTATTCCCCGGGATTCTGCTCACGCTTCTGTTCGTGCTCGCCGTCTGGATCGTCGTGAGACGCGACCCGGACAAGGCTCCCCACGCGACGGCACCCGTCCCCTGGCAGGATCGTCTCAGGGCCACGGGACGGGCGACGTGGATCCTGGGCATCGTCGTCGTGACCATCGGCGGCATCTACGCCGGCATCTTCTCTGCCGTCGAAGCGGCCGCGGTGGGCGCGTTGCTGGCGCTGGTCGCGGCGTTTGCGCGGCGCGCGGTGGACCGGAACGCCGTGACCGAAGTGGTCAGCGCCACGCTGAGGGCGACAGGCACCGCCTTCCTCGTGCTTTCCGGCGCGTTCGTGTTCAAGGTCTTCCTCGGATTCACGGGGATCGCCTTCGTCGCCTCCGAATGGGTCAGCGAACAGGGGTTCTCGGGGGCTCAGGTCGTCCTGCTGGTGCTGGCCATGTTCATCGTGCTGGGCACCTTCCTCGACGGCTTCGCGATGCTCGTGCTGACCGTTCCCCTGGTCCAGCCGATTCTCGAGTCCCTGGGCGTCGACATGATCTGGTTCGGCGTGATGATCGTGATCACGCTCGAGATGGGCCTGATCTCGCCTCCGGTCGGGCTCAATATCTTCGTGGTGAAGGGCGTGGCTCCCGACGTGCCGGTCCAGACGATGTTCCGGGGCATCGTTCCGTTCTGGCTTGCGATGCTCGCGACGCTGATTCTGCTCGCGCTGCTGCCCGGTCTCGCTACGCTGCTGCCCAACGCCATGTTCGGATGAGGGATGGTCTGGCGTTCCCCGGCTCGCCGGCGGCAGTTTGGCGGCATGGGAATCCTCACACTCCGCGTCCCGGACGCAGCGCAGCCTCGGCGGAGGTCATTGGCGTGGCGAAGGTGAGCCGGAGCCTCGTCCCGGCAGCCCATGGACTGCTCGCAGCCGGATTGTCGATTGCGCTCGGATGCGGGGGAACGACTGAAGGCAGGGAGTTGTCGCTCGCGCATTTCCTGCCGGCGGATCACGTTCTGAACGAAGCCGTGTTCACGCCGTTCTCGGAAAGGCTGGCGGAGCTCTCGGGCGACCGACTGACGGTCAGGCAATACCCCAGCGGCATCCTGAACTCGTCGCTCCCGGCCCAGTACTCGATGCTCCTGAACGGCGTGGCCGATATCGCGCTCGTCGTCCCCGCCTACACGCCCGACCTCTTTCCGAAAACGGACCTCATCGGCTATCCGGGCGTCTGCGAGACCGCGCTGGGATGCACCGAGTCACTCGGGCGTGCCTGGCCGGTTCTGGAACCGGAATTCCGGGCCAGGGTTCTGGCGATCTGGTCGAGCACCCCGCCCGTGCTGCTCACCCGCGAGACTCCGGTGCGGACGCTCGAGGACATCCGCGGGCTCAAGATCCGCGTGTCCTCGCGGAGCGACATCCCGTTCATAGAAGCGCTCGGCGCCAGCGCCCTGATGCAACCGGCCACGGAGCTGCACCAGAGCCTGACCACCGGCGTCATCGACGGGGTTGCCATCGGGCCGTCGGGCATTGTCGCATTCCGGCTTCACGAGGCGGCCGCCTACATCACCGCCTGGCTTCCGATATCCGGATTGGCGTTTGTCCTGCTCATGAACCAGGAGACGTACGAGGCCCTGTCTCCGGAAGAGCGGGCCTGGATCGACGAAGCCGCGGACGGCGCTCTCGCCGTGGCCGGAGCCATGGCGTTCGAGCGTGTCGATGCCGAGGCCCTGGAGCTCGCGCGGGAGGCCGGGGTCGGGATCGTCGAGCTTGCGGAAGGCGAGAGACGCCGTTTCGAGCGGGCGATCGCGTCCGCCCGGGAAGCAGGGCTCGGGCGCGATGTGGGTGGCATGACGGTCAGCGAGGTGGTCAGGCTGCTGCGCGGGAATTGAAGGGGGCGCCGACAACCGAACCCGCGGGACAACGGGTCCCCTCCGGAGAGAGCTTCGACGCCATCCGAGCGGCTGTGTTGCAAACCCTCAGGAGCGGGCCGGCAGCGTGATGAAGCCCGCCGTCATGAAGTGGTGGTCGAGGGTCAGCGCCTCGCGGATGCCCAGTTCGGTCATGACCACGAAGCTGGCGGCGTCCGCGAGAGAGAAGGGCTGATCCGAGAAGCGCTCGATCCAGTTCCCGATCGCGGCCGTCTCACGCTCCGGCGTGATGTATTCGACCTGGTTGGGGGACTGGCGAATCAATTCTAGGAAGGCAAGGGCCGCTCTGCGCCCGGCCCCACGAATCAGCAGGGCGTGCGTCTCGGCGACTACTAGGTTGGTCGTCACGATCGTGGCGCCCTGGCGGACCCGCGCGCGCAGAGTCCGGGCCAGCGCTTCGTGATCGGGATGAGCCCGGTCGGCCAGCGGGTACCAAGCGCTGGTGTCGACGAACAGGCCCTTCACACGGTATGGGGCTTGGGAGGTTTACGAGGCTCTCGCGGATGATCCGACCAAGAAGCGATCTCGGTGGCGGCGAGATACTCGTCGTGCTCGCGTGCGATATCCATGCCCGGGTCATCGGTCGTGGACACCATTCCGATGATGCGCAGCACCGGATGATGTTGCGGATCCGAGATCTGGCTTTCGAGGGCTGCCAGACCTCGCCGCAGGACATCGGACTTGGTGGTGTCCAGCCTGGCCGTCAGTCGGTCGAGGCGGTCCTTCTCATCAGGGCGCAGGTATACCTGGACGGGCTCGGCTGCACGCCTTCTGGTTGGCCTATCATGATGGGTAGTCATGAATCATGATACGACCTTCATGGTCATCTTGCCAGAAAACCGGTCTCTCCGCCCTCACCTGGCCAGCGCCTCCACTCTGCTGACCAGCTCGCCGCCGCCATCGACGTCTTCCGCGAACTCGTCGTAGATGGCGTCGCTGGCGGCGCGGAAGCGGGCGCGGTCGGCCTCGTTCACCTCGATTCCGGCGGCGCGGAGTTCCTCCAGCAGCTCCGCGTCCATGCGCGCCGCGGTCTCGTACACGAACGCCTGCATCTCGCGCGCGGTGTCCTCAAGGATGGCGCGCACGTCCTCGGGCAGACGCTGCCAGCGGGCTTCGCCGACGGTCACGAACGCGGGCGTGTACACGTGCCCCGTGAGCGACAGATACGATTGCACCTCGTGCAGCTTGGCCGAGGCGATCTGCGCGAGCGGGTTCTCCTGCCCGTCCATCACCCCGGTCTGGAGTGCGACGAAGACTTCGGCCAGAGGCATGGGCGTCGGGTTGGCGCCGTAGGCCTGGAAGAGCTTGACGCGCCAGACCCCGCGCGGGGTGCGCAGCTTGATGCCCGCGAGATCTTCCGGCCCGCGGATCGGGCGCGCGTTGTTGGTGATGTGGCGGAAGCCGTTCTCCCACAACGCGAGGATGCGGTAGCCCTCGGCTTCGGCGAGCGGCGCCAGCTGATCCCAGAAGACATCCTCCTCGATGCGCTTCATGTGTTCCCGGTCCTGCACCAGGTACGGCATCTCGAAGAGGCCGAAGCCGTCGATGACCGACGACATGACCGTGGAGGGGAGCGACATCTCCACGGTGCCCAGCCTGAGCTTCTGCAGCAGCACGTCGTCGCCGCCGAGCTGGCTTGAGCCGTAGACGATGACCCGTCCGGCCTCGCCCAGGCGTGCGTTGGCGCGCTCGGCGAATTCGTTCGCGACGATGTCGTAGAGGGACTCCGGGGCGCCTACATGCCCCAGGCGAATTTCGACGGGGCCGGTGTCGTCGCCCGGGGCGCATGCGGACAGGGCGCAGGCGGCGATCAGGGCGGGCGCCAGAATGTGCTTGTGGGACATCATCTTTCTCCGAGGGATCATTGGCTTGTGCCGGCCAGATGTTCGAGGGCGGCGTCGACGCCTCCGCTCCGGTGCGGAACCCTCGCCAGCCGCAGCCCCATCTCCACGCCCGCGAGGGTGCCGGCGAGGGTGAGCTCGTTGAGGTCCCCCAGATGGCCGATGCGGAAGACGCGTCCGTCGAGCTTGCCGAGGCCGGTGCCCAGGCTCATGTCGAAGCGGTCGAGGATGACCCTGCGCAGGGCGTTGGCGTCGTGGCCATCGGGGAGCGTGACGGCGGTGAGCGAGTTGGAGTGCTCGCACGGGTTGACGCTGTAGCACTCGAGGTCCCAGGCGGCGACCGCGGCGCGGGTGGCTTCGGCGAAGCGCTTGTGGCGCGTGAACACATGGTCGAGCCCCTCCTCGGCGAGCATGGCGAGCGACTCGCGCAGGCCGAAGAGGAGCGTGGTTGCGGGGGTGTAGGGGAAGAAGCCGCTGGCGTTGGCCGCGAGGTGGTCGTCCCAGTTGAAGTAGGAGTGCGGCAGCCGGGCAGCCGGGCGCGTGGCCAGGGCGCGCTGGCTGGCGGCGGTGAAGCCGAGTCCGGGCGGGAGCATGAGCCCCTTCTGCGATCCGGTCACGGTCACGTCGACGCCCCATTCGTCGTGGCGAAAGTCGATGGAGGCGAGCGAGGAAACCGTGTCGACCATGAAGAGCGCCGGATGGCCGGCGGCGTCGATGGCGGCGCGGATGTCGGGGATGTTGGTGGTCACGCCGGTGGAGGTCTCGTTGTGCACGACCATCACCGCGCGAATGCGGCCGTTCGTGTCGCGGCGGAGCCTGTCCTCGACCAGTTGCGGCTCGACACCGGCGCGCCAGTCGCCCGGCACGAGGTCGACGTCGAGCCCGAGGCGTGCAGCCACCTCCGCCCACTTGTCGGCGAAGAAGCCGCGGTCGAAGGCCAGGACGCCGTCCCCCGGGGAGAGGGTGTTCACCAGGGCCGCCTCCCACGCGCCGGTGGCCGAGGAGGGGAAGACGAAGACGGTGCCGTCGGTCTTGAAGACGGGCTTCAGGTCCTCGAGGACGGCCAGGGTGAGCTCGGCGAACTCCGGGCCGCGGTGGTCGATGACCGCCCGGTCCATGGCGCGCCGGACCCGTTCGGGTACGTTGGTGGGGCCGGGGAGCTGGAGAAAGTGCCGGCCGCTGCGTGTGGTCATGCGCGTCCTCGGGTGACGTGGAGAGGGCGGCGGATTAGAATGCGGCGACCCCCGGCGACGAACCCTGCAAGCTAATGAAGCGCGCCCATGCCTGACCACCGATGCGGACGGCCCGGCCGCCGACTGGCCCATGACCGGCCATGGCCGTCGACGTGACCGGCGCGCCCGCCGGCCTGCCCGATAGATCTGCCGTTGGCCGCTTCTGCCATCGGACGGGCCGCGCCATCGCCCGGCGTGCCCCGGAGGCCCATGCCTGAGCGCCGTCCCCGCATCGGCGATCTCTCCCTCGCGGCCCGCTTGCGGCGCGAGCTGGAGGGCGAGGTGCTCTTCGACCCGGTCAGCCGCGGGCTCTACAGCACGGACGCCTCCATCTACCAGATCGAGCCGGTGGGGGTGGTGGTGCCGCGCACCGTGCAGGACGTGAAGACCGCGATCGAGATCGCCGTGCAGGAAGGGGTTCCGGTGCTGCCGCGGGGGGCGGGGACGTCACAGGGGGGGCAGGCGGTGGGGCGGGCCCTGGTGGTCGACACCAGCAAGCACCTGGGCGGGATCTTCCGTCTGGACGCGGAGGCGAAGACCGTGCGGGTCGAGCCCGGCGTGGTGCTCGACGACCTTAACCGGTGGCTGGCGCCCCATGGGCTCTTCTACCCGGTGGATGTGGCGACCGCCAGCCGGGCCACCCTGGGGGGCATGGCCGGGAACAACAGCTCGGGGGCGCGGTCCATCCGCTACGGCATCATGGCCGATCGCGTGCGCGCCATCGACGCGATCCTCGCGGACGGGACTGCGCTCCGCTTCGGGGAGGTGCCGGAGGGGTGGTGGGGGGATGAGGGGCTGGGGGGCGGGGGGCGCGCAGACGGGTCGCCTGCGGACGCGTCGCCGGGAGACGGTTTGCCGGGAGCGGGATCGCCGCGCGGCGGGTCGCTTGGCGCCGGGTTGCCGGGGGATGCTGCGCTGGGCGCCGGGCGGAGTGCGAGCGGTGCGAACGGAGGCGCGCACCACGCGCTCGCCCGCCGTATGTGGGAGATCCGCTCCCGCGAAGCGGACGAGCTCGCGCGGCGGGTGCCAAAGGTCCTCCGGCATGTCGCCGGCTACAACCTGCATCGCCTGGAGCGTTCCGGGCTGAACCTGGCGCCGCTGCTGGTGGGCTCCGAGGGGACCCTCGCCTTCTTCACCTCCCTCGAGCTCGACCTGGCCCGGCTGCCCCCGCACCGCTTGCTGGGCATCTGCCGCTTCCCGGATCTGGAGAGCGCGCTCGATGCCGTGCAGCACATCGTCACCCTCGACCCCACCGCCGTCGAGCTGATGGACGACAACGTGCTCCGCCTGGCGTGCGCAAACCCCACCTTTCGTCCCGTGGTGGAGCAGGTCTTCCCCGGGAATCCGGGAGCCATCCTGGTCGTCGAGTTCTCGGCTTTCGAGGAGAGGGCCGCACATGAGGGACTGAACCGGCTCGAGCAGTTGATGGGCGATCTGGGCTACCCGGGCCCCATGCGGCGCGCGCTCACCGCCGCGGACCAGGCCCGGGTCTGGGGCGTGCGCAAGGCCGGACTGAGCATCGTCATGTCGTCCCCCGGCGACGTGAAGCCGGTCTCCTTCATGGAGGACTGCGCCGTGCCTCTGCCGCGCCTGGCGGAGTTCGGGGCGCGGGTCAACGAAGTGTTCGACCGGCATGGGGCGGACGGCACCTGGTACGCGCACGCGTCTGTGGGATGCCTGCACGTGCGCCCGTCCCTCAACCTCAAGCAGGCGCCCGACGTGGGCCGCATGCGCGCCATCGCCTCCGAGGTACACGAGGTCGTGCTCGACCTGGGCGGGTCGCACTCCGGGGAGCACGGCGACGGGCTGGTGCGCTCGGAGTTCATCGAGGGCCTGATGGGGCGGCGGCTCGCGACGGCATTCGGAGAGGTGAAGCAGGCTTTCGACCCGCGCGGGCTCATGAATCCCGGCAAGATCGTCGATCCCCCGCGCATGGACGACCGCAGCCTCATGCGCTACCGGCCCGGGTACGCGCACAAGCCCTTCGAGACCACGCTCGACTGGAGCCGGTGGGGCGGGCTGGCCGGCGCCGCCGAGATGTGCAACAACAACGGCGCGTGCCGGAAGGCCGACCCGGGGACCATGTGCCCCTCCTACCGCGTCACCGGCGACGAGAAGCATGTGACGCGCGGGCGCGCGAACGCGCTGCGGCTGGCGTTGACCGGGCAGCTGGGCTCCGACGCGATGCGCTCGCCGGAGATGAAGGAGGTCTTCGACCTGTGCGTCGGCTGCAAGGCGTGCCGTCGCGAGTGCCCGGCGGGCGTGGACATGGCCCGCATGAAGGTCGAGTTCCTGCACCATTACCGGAAGAAGCATCCCGCCGGCGCGCGGGATCTTGCGCTCGCGCATCTGCCGCGGCTGGCGCCTCGCGGCTCGCGGCTGGCGCCTCTGATCAACATCGGCGGACGGAGTCGACTGCTGCGGGGCGTGGGCGAGCGGCTCACCGGCATCGCCCGCGAGCGAGAGCTTCCCAGGTGGTCAAGCCGGCCCTTCCGGAATCCCCCGGCCCGCCGGGGCGAGCCCGATGTGCTGCTGCTGGTGGACACGTTCAGCCGCTACTTCGAACCGGAGAACGCACGCGCGGCGGTGAGGGTGCTGGCGGCGGGGGGATACCGGGTGGAGGTGGCGGGGGCGGCGGCCGGGCGTGCGGCAGGTGCCGGTCCGGGGTTTCGGGCGGGTGCCCGGAAGCGGCATGGTCCCAGGCCCCCGAATGGCTCCGGGCCGCCTACCGGTTCCCGTCCCCTGTGCTGCGGTCGCACATACCTCAACGCGGGACTGGTGGAAGAGGCCCGAACGGAGGCGCGGCGGTTGCTGGACGCGCTCTCGGCGCCACGCGTTCGCGACGCTACCATCGTCGGGCTCGAACCATCGTGCCTGCTCACCCTGCGGGACGAGATCCCTGCCATGCTGCCGGGCGCCGAGTCAGAGCAGGTCGCGGAGCGCGCACTCCTCCTGGAGGAACTGCTTGTGCGTGACGAGGACAGCGTCCGGCCCAGACTCGATTTGCAGTCGTCGCGCGCAGATTCCGCCTTCATCCACGGACACTGCCATCAGAAGGCCTTCGGCGTCTTCGATGCCACGCCGCGCGTGATCAACTGGATTCCCGGGCTCGAGCCCAACGTCATCAAGTCCGGCTGCTGCGGCATGGCCGGTTCCTTCGGTTACGAGGCCGAGCACTACGAGCTGTCGATGAAGATGGCCGAGCTGGATCTGCTGCCTGCGGTGCGCGCGGCCGCCGAAGACGCCCTGGTCATCGCCGACGGCACGAGCTGCCGGAGCCAGATCGCGCACGGAAGCGGACGCGAGGCGGTGCACGCGGCGGTGGTGCTGGCGGGGGCGCTGGGGGCAGGCAGCGGCTGAGGACGCTGTGTCCGGAGTTGATATTTCTGTGTCGGCATGTCCCGATGGGGCCACCTTGTAGACATCGGCAACAATTGTAATCTCTTCGGTTGACGGCGTTCGGCGTAGATGGGTAACGTCAGAAGGATCCAGGACGGTCGCGCCTTCCCGCGCCAAGGAGGAGACATGGCGGACGAAACAAGGATACCCGACCAGTTACGCACGCACGTATGGGAAGGGCGGGTGGACGCCGATCGACTGCGACGGTACTACGGTCGGCTGGCTGGAGTGCACACACGGAGAGCCTCGACCCTTGCCATTCTCGGGTGCTTCGTTGCCTTCGTCGGCCCCTATCTTGATGCCCTTGGCGCGCCCGGATGGCTGGAGATGGTCGTATCACTGGCGGGAGTGGTGCTTGCCGTCAGCACGATAACACAGGGCCAAAGCCGGATTGTCGAGGCACTATTCCGGCACCAGCAATTCGGCGAACTCCGCACGGAGTGGACCGACCTCTGGCAACGTGTCGAGGACAGCATGGCACCGGCTGCCGCGGTCCGCATCCGCTGGATCGAATTGACACGAAAGGCCGATGCCATCACGGCCCGCAGCCCGCAGGACCGGGTCAACGAACGCGTGCTGGTAGCCGCCGAGCAAGCGACCTACGCCTACTACAGGAAGGAGGCCGCCTCGGGTGTCCCGGCCACAACCTGATCCCCGACGCGAACCTCAGCCCAAACCGCCGCCCGAGAAACGCCAGGGCGGATGGCCGCCACCGAAGAATCCACCTCCACCTCCCCCACCGCGAAAGCACTGATCGTCCCCGGCGGCCAAGCGCATCTGCAATATGCAAGTCGGCCATCCACGCGGTTCTGTTGCCGACGCCGTTAAAGTCGGGTCTGTCCTCACCCCCTCACCAAGAAAACGTCTGCGAGTACTTCAGCGAGAACGACCGCCCCGTCGACAGCGGTGCCCGGGGGATGAAGTTGGCGTCGCGCTCCGTGAGCAGTCCCTCGTTGTAGACGATCCAGAGGTCCGTGCCTTCCCGGAAGTGATAACGGATGCGCGAGTTGAGGCTGGTCAGGTCGTCCACCCCGTTGTACTGGGCGTAGGCGCTCACGGCGAAATGGGTGTTGAGCGCCACCTCCACCTTCAGGTGCGCCAGATGCGTCGTCGTGGCCTGGTTGCGCTCCGAGAAGTCGATGCGGTTGACGGAATACGCCGCGCCGAGCTCCAGATAACGCGACAGGTTCCAGATCGGACCGACCGACAGGCTCAGCCGGCTGCCGTCGTAGAAACTCCCGGCTGACACGCTGTAGCGGCCCCGGAAGCTCTCGCTGCGCGCGAAGTTGAAGTTGGCCTTCAGCTCGTGGAACCAGTAGTCGCCCGGCGGCACTTCCACGTCCGAGATGGAGAATGCATCCCGGATGCTCTCGTACTGCGACTCCAGACCCACATCCAGACGCTGGCCGCCCCTGAACTGTGCCTCGAACTTCGGGTTCAGGAACGTCGTCTGGGTGGTCCGGTCCGAGTTGCGGATGAACTGCCGGGTGGTGAGCCTCACGCCCCGCGAGCGGAGCATCGCCGACGCATCGTCCATGAACTGGCCATACGCCACCTCAACGCCGCCGAAAGCGAAGTCCTTGCGCCGCTGGAACCCGAGGCCGGGGTTATAGTCGGCCCCCACCCGGGAGGCGTCCAGGGTGTAGGTGAACCCCACGTCGCGCCGGCGCTCCCAGCGGCCCTTGATCAGTCCCGTCGCCAGCCCGTCCACGTCCGGGGTGGCCTCGTCGAAAGTCTGCGCCCACTGCAACTGGAAATACTCGTCCCCGGTGAGCCGGAGCGAGGTGTCCAGCCCGTAGGCGATGTTGTCCTGTCCGGGGGTGCCGAGCCGGCTGGTGACCATCGCGCCCACGTTCGAGTACGGGTTCAGCACCTGCTGGCGCACCCGCAGCACGCCCATGTTCTCGGAGGAGCGCTCGCCGTGGGCGGCGGTCTGCATGTTGAGGAGCCCGTAGTCCGTGCCGCCCGCGCGTCCCACGGCGCGCACGCCCCCGAATATCCTCACGATGTCGCCGTCGTCGAGGCCGATCCTCCGGCTGTAGAAGAGGCGGTTGAAGGGCCCGCCGGTGTTGAAGTCGAAGGTCGCCGAGCGCTCCTGGAAGAACTGGCGCTTCTCGGGGACGAACAGCGCGAATCGTTCGAGGTTCACCTGGGCGCTGTCCGCCTCCACCTGGGCGAAGTCGGTGTTCACGGTGACGTTCAGCGCCAGGTTCGATGTCGGGGCGTACTTGATGTCCAGCCCAAGCTCGCGAGACTGGTTCTGGTCCGTTTCCCAGATGGATTCCGGGCCCGCGGGGCCGTCCGCGAGCCGCGGCGTCTGCGTCAGGCCTCCGAGCGCGTAAGGCGTCACGTACGCGGGCGTGGACTGCTGCACCCCCCGCAGGAGGATGCGCTGCGCCTGCGAGGGCTTGGCGAAGGCGATCCCGCCCCAGCGGGGATCGATGTCGGGGAAGGTGTGGCGCTCGTTCTTGCGGGCGATGATGCGGTAGAAGATGAAGCCCATCGTCACTTCGTCGCCCTCGACCTGGAAGCCGAGGGTGGAGAAGGGGATGCGAAACTCGGCGAACCAGCCCTCGTCGCTCTGGCTGGTGACGACGTCCCAGTACGAGTTCCAGTCGGAGTTCGACGGCATCCCCGCGCGCGGCACGACCTGGGCATCGTTGAAGACCGTGCGGTCGATGCGGTTTGCGGCCGGATTGGTCACGAACCAGACCCCGGTCTCATAGTCGTTGTAGCTGTCGATGATGACGGCCAGGCCATCGTCGCCGCTGTAGCGGTCGCGATAGAAGGTGTTGGTGCGGACCGCCTCCGGCTCGGAGTCGTACAGTCGTCCCGACACGTAGAGGTATTCGTCGTCGTGCGCGACCCGCACCTCGGTCGTTTCGGTGGGCGGCGCCCCGTAGGTGGGGCTGAACACGGTGACGGGGAACGGCTCCACCTCGTCCCACGCGGGCTCGTCGACGATGCCGTCCAGCTCGATGGGTCCGGAGATGCGCGGGATGACGATGGGGATGGTGCGGGTGTCGTCCGCGGAAGGGCCGGGATCGGGCGGAGCGTCCTGGGCGTGCAGCACTGAGGGGGCGAGGCACGCCGCGACGAGGAGGGTTGCTGCGAGGGCGAGGCTGCCACGGAGGGAGCTGGCGGCTCGCGTACGAGAGAAAGTCATCGTTCCCCGTTTCGTCCTCGTTCGCCCATCCCTTGCCAGACCTCTCCGTCGATCACCGCCGCTTCGGCCACACTACTGCCTACCCACCCCTGCAGTGGCGTGCCACTCGCCGAACCCTCGTGTGCCCGAAGGCTCCCCCGGGAGCCGACCTGAACGCTCTACGTTCCAGAGGTTTTCCGCAAGCCGTTCGGGGCACGGTGGCGGGCGAGCGCTGGTAGTAGGACGCGTAGGGATGGCCACGTCGATTGCCGGACGCCGGTCGAAGCGGCGGGCTGATCCGTCACATTTCTCGTCTCCCGGTCGTTTCCCGGACGACAAGACGCCACAAAGGAGAGCGGCTCGGGTGGAGCCAGAGGCCCTTCGCGACATCTTCGAGCAACTGAAGCCGAAGCTGCTGCGCTACTGCACGTACCGGTGCGGAGACCCGGACACGGCGGAGGATATCGTGCAGGAAGCGATGGTGCGGCTTTGGCGACGCAACGTCGAGGAGCCTCCGGCGGATCCCGCAGCCTGGCTGTTCACAACCGCGAGGCACCTGATACTCGATGGCGACAAGGTGGCCCGGAACCGCCAGCGGCTGCTGGCCTCCAATCCCGTGGACGAGGCCGAGCCCGAGCAGGCTGACCGGGTCCTGGAGCGCGAGCACGAGAGGGAGAGAGTGAGGGAAGTGCTCGGACGGATGCCTCGACGAAGCCGGGAAATCCTGATACTCCGATACTCGGGGTTCAGCTATCGCGAGATCGCCGGGGAGGTCGGTGTTGCTCCCGGGTCGGTTGGCACGTTGCTGGCCCGGGCCGAGCGCCGCTTTCTGGAACTTCTGAGACCGTCTGAAGAGGACGCGTTACGATGATCCACCTGACGGAAGAAATGATTCTCGCGGTGCGAGACGGGGAGCCGGTCGCGGCCGAAGTGCTGGCCCACATGGACGGGTGCGCGGCGTGTGCGCGGGCCCTGGAGGATGCCCGGTCACGGGCGGAGTCGGTCGAGGGGGCGCTGGCGGCGCTGGTGGTGCCGATCGGGGCGGACGTGCGGGTGGAAGGGGAATCGGGTGGGGAGCGGGGTGGGGAGGAGGGCGCGGCAGGAGCAGAGCCGGCCGCGGTGGTGCCGATCGGGCGCGGGCGACCGGATGCGGTCCGGGGAACGCGAGCGCGTGGGACTGTCTGGACGATCCGCTGGCTGGGCCGTGCGGCCGTGCTGGTGCTCATCGGCGCGGGGGCGCTCTCCGCGCTTCCCGGTCCGTTCAACGGATGGATCCCGCGGGTTTTCTCCGGGGGTGCGCCGCCGGCCCCGCCGACCTCCCCGGGGCCGGAACTGCCGGGACAGGTCGGGGGACGCATGGAGGTGGTGGCCGGACCGGTGGTCGTGCGCCTTGAGAACGTCGTGCCCGGCACGGTCATCGACGTCCGCCGGGTCGCCGACCGGGCCGTCGGGGTGCTGGCCGCGACCGGCAGCGAGTTCTCCTACGGGGGCGGGGAAGTGAGGGCCAGCATCGTTGCGGGCCCGGTCGCGGTGGAGCTGCCGGAAGGGGTGGTGCCGGCCACGCTGATCGTGAACGGGGACGTGTACCTCGTGGTGGATGCGGCCGGGGTGGAGGTGGCGGGACCGACCGGGGTCGCAGACGGCGGCAGCCTGGTGACGTTCCAGGTGCCGAATTGAGGGTGGTTGGCATGAGGGGTTCGCGACCTCCGCAGACGGACGTGCGCGACGGCTTGAGCGCGACGTTGCCAAGCGGGGGCGCAATCGGTCGCTGGCCGTTGGGGGGAGGCCGGGGCGCACCCGGTCGCTGGCTGGGAGGAGACGTGCGCGCACCCCGTCGGTGGTCGGCGGGGGGATGCTCGGGCCGCCGCTTCGCAGGGTGGGCGGTGGTGGTGTTCGTGCTGCTCGCTACCGGAAGACCGGCTCTGGCCACCCCCGGCCGGGGGCTTCCGGCCAACTCTGCGAATCCCGCCAGTTGGGCCGGTCCCTCGATCGCGCCCATCTGTTACCGGGCACGTCAAATTACGGGATCGTGGGCATTGAAAATGTCAGGGTTGAGCCCGGTGGCGGGGGTTCGGCCATGGGATGTTGGGCGAAGGCGGGCAAGGGCCGAGAACGGGTTGGCTACCATCGCGTCTCCATTGAACGAAGGAGACGTGATGATCGGAAGAGAGACGCGGGTGTTGTTGCGGCACTATCTGGAACAGGGACTGAGCAAGGCCGCGGTGGCGCGGCGTTGCGGGGTCAGCGAGCGGACGGTGTACCGCTGGATCGCGGCGGGGCAGCTGGACCGGGAGCTGGACGACGGGCCGGTCCGATACGGGCCGAGGCGGCCCCGGCCTTCGCGGCTCGATCCCTACAAGGAGATCATCGAGACCCGTCTGGCCCGGTATCCGGATCTCAGCGCTGTGCGGCTGTTCGAGGAGATCCGGAAGGCGGGCTACGAGGGCGGCTACGACCAGGTGAAGCGGCATGTGCGGGAGGTCCGGCCGCTGCCGGAGCCGGAGCCGGTCAGGCGCTTCGAGACCCCTCCGGGGCACCAGGGGCAGGTGGACTTCGCGGAGTTCAAGACGCCGTGGGGGAAGCGGCACGCGCTGGTCGTGGTTCTGGGCTACTCGCGGCTGATGTGGGTCCGGTACTACGAGCGGCAGACGATGGCCGTGGTGATGGAGGGCCTGGAGTCGGCGTTCCGGTACTTCGGGGGCGTGCCCTCGGAGCTGCTGTTCGACCAGATGAAGGCCGTCATCGTGGAGGACAACCGGGAGGTCGGCGGGCGGCTGATGGAGAACACGGAGTTCCTGCGCTTCGCCCACCACTGGGGCTTCCGGATCCGGGCGTGCCGGCCGTACCGGGCGCAGACGAAGGGGAAGGTGGAACGGCCGGTCAGCTACATCCGGCGGAGCTTCTTCTACGGACGGGACTTCGTGTCGGACGACGATCTGAACGCCCGGGTGCTGGGGTGGCTCGGCAGGGTGGCCAACGTCCGCGTCCACGGCACGCTGAAGGAGCGGCCCGTGGACCGGTTCGAGGCGGAGAGGCCGCACCTAAAGCCCTTGGCCCGCTGGCCTTACCGGCCCGTGACGCCGCTGCGCCCCGAGCCCTCGAAGGAGCGGAACGAAGCGGCGGCGGACTCCCGGTTCGTCGAGGTCGAGCGCCGTCCGCTGGCCGAGTACGGCCGGATCGCGGGAGGCGTGCGGTGAGGCCGCCATCGCGCAGGGAGCGGATCGCGGCCCAGCTCGCCGACCTCAAGATGCCCGGCGCGCTGGAGGCGCTGGACGGCGTGCTCGCCGGGGTGGACGGGGGAGGCACGACCGCGGCCGAGGCGATCGAGCGGCTCCTGGCCGCCCAGATCGAGCTCCGCAACGGCCGGCGCCTCGAAGCCGCCATGCGCTCCAGCCGCCTGCCGTACGTGAAGACGCTGGCGGCCTTCGACTTCGCCTTCCAGCCGTCGATCAAGCGCGAGCAGATCGACGCGCTGCACGAACTCGGCTTCGTCGAGCGCCGGGAGAACGTCGTCTTCCTCGGCCCGCCCGGCGTGGGCAAGACGCACCTCGCGATCAGCCTGGCGATCACGGCGGCTGAGAGCGGCCGCAAGATCTACTTCGGCACCCTGACCGACCTCGTCGACTCCCTCGAGGAGGCCAAGGCCGCCGGCCGGCTCGACCGCCGCCTGAAGATCCTCACCCACCCGGCACTCCTCATCGTCGACGAGATCGGCTACCTGCCGGTGACCCAGAGCGGCGCGGTCCTCTTCTTCCAACTCGTCAACCGGCGCTACGGCAACGGCTCGACCGTGCTCACCTCCAACAAGGGCTTCGAGGAGTGGGGCCGCATCCTCGGCGACGAGGTCATGGCCGCAGCGCTCCTCGACCGACTGCTCCACCGCTGCCATATCGTCAACATCCGGGGCAACAGCTACCGGATGCGCCGCCACGCCGAACTCTCCAAGGCGATCCACCCCCTCGCGAGCCGAGTGGACGCCGAATCGCCTGCCTCGAAAGAGAGCCCCTCATGACGACCTCGCTACCGGCCCGCTGCCCCGCTCCGGTCGCTCCGCTCCCTCCGCGGAGCAGCGCTCGGACCCTGACATCTTCAATGCCCAATACCCTGACATTTTCGATGCCCATTGACACCATCACGATTCGCACCGCCAAGGCCGTCCCTCAGACCGCCCCCGATACCGTGGTCGCCTCCGTGTACGGAACGGTCACCGGGGTCTATCGCGAACGCAGCGGCATACTCCCGCACGCCTTGCTGGCGGTCGAAACGCCGGCGGGTCGGCGGTGGGTGCAGGCGGGCGAGGATGGTCGTTATTCCCTGGACGGGCTCGGGCCCGGCGTGGTCACCATTCGCGTGCGCCATCCCGGCTACGAGGCGATCGCGGTAGAAGTGACCCTGTCGTCCGGCGCGGCCGTGCGGGTCGACCTCGCGCTGACCGGCCGGCCGCTGCGCCTCGACCCGGTCGAAGTCCGGGCCGACCGGCTGCCAGGCGGGAGTTCCACCGGGGACGAGCCCGGCCGACCGCGGCCCATACCGGAACTGGAGATTCAGGCACTCGACCTGACCCCCGGGGTGGGGGATCCGGCGCTGGCTGCGGCGGTGCGCGCGCTGCCCGGCAACGATCCCGCCAGCGCCACCGACGTGCTCTACCTGAGGGGCTCCACCGCCGACATGAAGCTCGTGCTTCTCGATGGCGCGCCCGTGTACACGCCGTTCCATGTCGCCGGGCTGATGCCGGGGTTCGAACCGGCGCTGCTGGGGGCCGCCGCGCTCCACCGGGGTGGGGCGCCCGCCCGCTACGACGGCGGCCTGACCCACATCCTCGACCTTCGTACCCGCTCGCCCCGCCGCGACCGGCTGCGCGCCTCGGCGGCCGTCGATCTGCTGACCGCGTCCGGCGCGGTGGAGGGGCCGCTGGGCGCGCGGGGCGGCTTTCTCGCCTCGGCACGCGGGCTCCACGATGTCGGATCGGGACCGCTGGGCGGCGACCGTCCCTACGGATACTCGGACGTATTGCTCGCGGCGGAGTACGAACCGGGCGACGATCATCGCATCGGCGTCACCGCCTTCCGCAATTCCGAAGCGGTGCTCCTCGACTACGAGGTAGCTCCCGACGACGCCACCTGGTCGAACCGCGCACTCTCGCTCAGCTACGACGGCTCCGCCGGAGGTGCACGCGTGCGCGCTCTGGCAGCCGCCAGCGACTATGACGCCTCGCTCCCGCTGCAGCCGGCGAGTGCCGATTCGGTCCCTGCCCCCGCGTTGCTTGCGACCGGCGCCAACCGGCGCGCCCGCTTCCTCGCCGAACTGGAATGGGGCGGACCCGACGCCCGCACGGCTGTCGGCCTGTCCCACAACTACATCGAGGCGGAGTACGGCGCGCGCGATCCAGCGGCCGGTGTCGGCTCAAACACGAATGCGACCCACACCACCATCGGCCTCCACGTCGACGCCGTCCGCCTGCTCGCGCCGGAGGTCACGCTGCGGGCGGGCGTCCGCGCCGACCTCTTCCCGGACGGCGACCCGGCCATCGCCCCCCGCGCCCGCCTCTCCTGGGCCTTCGATCCGCGCGCGCTCCTGAGCGTGGCGGTCGGGCGCTACCACCAGCCCACGCGCACCCCCGACGTTGAAGTGGAGCGCACTCTCCAGGAGGTCGTTTCCTCCGACCTGTCCGCGCCCCAACTCCTCCCGGTCGCCCGCGCCGACCACGTCGTGGTCTCGCTCGACCAGCTGCTCGGCGGTCGGGTGCGTCTCGGGCTGCATGGCTTCTGGAAGGGGTACGAGGGGCTGGCGGCGGCATCGAGCGAGGGCGAATCAATCCGCAGTTCGGGGGTGGACCTCCGTCTGAGCAGCGCCGGCGAGCGCGAGGTGATCTGGCTCGGCTACGGCCTCTCCTGGTTCTGGTCCGACCGCGATCTCTCCGGCTACAGCCGCGACTTCGCCGGCCGCCACCTGCTCACCGCGGGGGTGTCGAGCGAGCTCTGGGAACCGTTGCGCGGGGAATTCCGGGTGGCCTACGGGGCAGGCCTTCCGTACACGGCCATTCCGTTCCGCTCCTTTGGCCTGGACCAGGAGGCGGCCGCGCCCACCACCGCCCCGCCGCTGGAGCCCGGTACGACCCCGCCCCGGCCTCCCGCCGTCGCCGATTCGCCCCTTCTGGAAGGACTGGACGACGACTTCCTCCGCCTCGACTTCGAACTGCACGCCCGACTGACCGCCCAATGGGGCGGCCACAGCTGGAGCGTCCGCCCCTATCTGCGCGTGCTCAACGCTCTGAGACGCCGCGACGCCCTCTTCTACGCCTTCCAGCCCTGGCGCGGCGACTCGCTGACGCCCCTGGCGGAGCGCCCCTTCCTGCCCGTGATCGGCGTGGCGATCACCTTCTGACGCCCCCTGGGCCGCTCCCGGTGGCCCATCATCACGCTCCGCGGTCCCGTTCCAGCATTCCTGCGCCCGGCGGCGGCACCCGGTGAAGACGATTCATCGCCGTCCAGAGCACCACCGTCACAAACCCGCTCTCCCGGTCGCTCTCCGGATGTACACCGCGGCAGGCCCGCAACACGATCCACTGAAGCAGAGCGCCGGGAGAATGTCTCGCATGAATGGTCTGATGAAGTCTCGCAAGAGCGATGCAGGAGCGTATTGGCGAAACCAGGAAAAAATACCCGGAATACCGCGGCGATTGTCCGTCATTTCCGGTCTCATCGCGTTCCTCGGATGCTTGTTCGTCGCAGCTTCCCAGCTGAGCGCGCAGCTGATTCCCATCCGCACCGTCCCGGTCGCAAGCGGCGACCAGTTCCTCACGGTGCCCTCCGCGACGCTCGGAATGGCCGGTACCCGCATCGCGGTGGACGACTCCATCGCGGATGTGTGGTCCAATCCCGCGAAGGGAATCTTCATCGGGGAGCCCGTCATCCTGGGAGCCCCGACCTTCTACAGCGTCTCCGACGACGGCGGAGCGGGGAAGACCTTCCCGTTCACCGGCCTCCTCAGGGATGGCGACTGGTTCGGCGGCGCATCGGTGGCGCTGCAGCAGGTGAGCGGCAGCGTGCAGGGCCGCTTCTGGGGGGGACCCCAGCCCCGGCTGTCGGAGCAGTCGGCGCGCAACCTGTACGGGCGGGCGGCCGTCGGCCGGGTGCTGGGCAACGGATGGTCCGCTGGAGTCGCGGTCTTCCGCGCCGGCCTGAACGCGATGTCCGGAGTGGACCAGCTTTACGCGGGTGCGGATCGCATCGACCAGGAGGGCGCCGTCACCGACCTGCGCGCGGGCGTGTATCGCGACGGAGAACGCGACCGCGTCGGCTTCACGCTGATCCACAACCGCGTCTCGATGGAGCACGAGGTGCACTACACCGACGTCGTCGCCCGGGACTCGATCACCTTCGAGCCGACCTTCGAGTTCCGCGAAGAGCTGAACGAGGACAGGACCCGCACTCTGGGCGGGCACTTCGAGTGGGACCGCAAGCTGGGGGCGGAAGGATGGCGCATCGGGGCCACCCTGACCGCGAATCACAAGTCACATCCCAAGATCCCCAACTACGAAATCCAGAATATCCCGCGCGACCCGGGGACGACCTGGGCCTACGAGATGGGCTTCGGCATCGGGCGCCACCTCAAGTCCACGACCTTCGGCATCGACCTCGCGTACCAGCCCATCTGGAGCCACACCTGGCAGGAGGCCGAAAGTCGCATGGAAACGCCCGGCGGCGTCCTGGAAATCGGCGACAAGACAATCGAGAACCACTTCGCCTTCTCGAACGTCGTGCTGCGCTCCGGCATGTCTCAGCAGTTCAAGAGATTCGGACTTCAGCTCGGTCTGGAGGCGCGCTCGTACGCCTATCACCTCGAGCAGGACGACCATGTCGAGGGCACGTCGCGCGATCAGGACGAAGCCTGGACCGAGTGGACCCCCACGTTCGGGGTCCACTTCCGCTTCCACGACATCGAGTTGCAGTCCAGCACGCGCATCACGTCGGGCACCGGCTTTCCAGGAATCGATGACTTCTTCACCCAGGAGGATGTGGCCCTTGCCGCCCCGTCGTCCCCGGACTTCATCGCCGCGCCCCGGGGCGCGCTCACGCTTCAGGACGCCACCGTGGTGACCCACCAGATCTGGATCCGGGTGCCCATTCGATGAGATACGCCGCGCACGGCGGGGGTCTGAGGGACCCGCACGCACGGGCACCTGTACCAAAGAGGTATGGTCGAACCCGTGCCGATGGGAGAACCAGACCTCATGAAGAAGATCACGCTGGCGACGCTCGTCCTGACCTCTGCCTGCGTCAACGTATCGCACTCGGTTCTCATGGACCGGTCGGCGTATCCGGTCCCGCCGATGGAAGTCGGCATCTTCCTGCCCGATGACGACATCCCCGAGGACTGCGAGCGGGTTGCGCTCCTCTTCGCGTCCGGGAATCAGCACTTCAACGACGAAGGCGACCTGCTGAACAGTCTGCGGGAGAAGGCCGGCGAGCTCGGTGCCAACGCCATCGACCTCCAGTTCATGTCGGAGGCGGGCACGGTGGAAGTCATTGCCGCCGCGGTCCTGGACGCCCCGGTGAACCGCGACGCGGACGCGGTCGCGCTGTATTGCCCCGCCGGGACGTCGAGGCGCCGCTAGGCAGGCGTCCGGGCGGCCGATCCCGGAACCGGCCTGCCGCCTCCGCCGGCTCCGGTCCCCGAGCCGCGGCGGTTTGGAAGCGGCAAAGCGACATGATCTCGGTGATCGTCCCCGCCCACAACGAAGAGGCATGGCTCCCGTCCACCCTCGGCTCCATCCGGGCCGCCGCGGAGCATGTCCGGGAGCGGTCCGGCGTGGGCGTTGAAATCATCGTCGTCGACAACGGCAGCACGGACGAAACCGCCGTCGTCGCGCGGGAAAGGGGTGCGTCCGTCGTTCACGACCCTGTCCGGAGCATCGGCCGCGCGCGCAACACGGGAGCGGGCCATGCGTCGGGTGAGGTGCTCGTCTTCGTGGACGCGGATGTCTACATTCCGCGCGAGCTGCTCGAGGTCATCCACGAGACCATGCGCGATCCGCGGTGCCTCGGCGGCGGCGTGGACACCGAGCACGATGCGCGGCATCCGGTTGTCCGGCTGCACCTGCGGGCTTGGCGGGTGCTGGCCGCGGTGATCCCGCTGGTCCAGGGGGCGACCCAGTTCTGCCGCAGGTCCGCGTTCGACGAAGTAGGCGGCTATCCGGAGGAAGTCTGGATGGGCGAGGACACCGACTTCTATGCGGAGCTGAGGAGGCTGGCCCGGAAGAAGCGGGGGACGGTGCGGCTGATCCGGACGCCGCGCGTGAGACCCTCCAGTCGCCGCTTCGACAAGTGGCCCCTGTGGAAGACCCTGGTCTGGACCAATCCGCTCTTCATCGCGCTTTTTCGGCGGTGGAAGGTGGTCTGGGCGGGCTGGTACGCCCGCCCGGTGCGATAGACGGCTCGGCCGAGGGACGTCTATCGCCAGCCGGACGCTCAGGCTCAGTCCAGCAGCTCCTCCGCCTGCTCCAGATCCTCGACCCTGACCAGCAGCCGGGCCGGGTTCGCGAACGCCATGCCGATCTCGGAGCCGCCCGAGTCATCGACCTGGAGGACACAGGGGATGCCCGCGGCATCGAGGACGGCGCGCGCCACCTCGCCCTGGTAGCGGTAGCTGAAGGTGCGGACGACCGCGACATCGTGATGCATGCCGCGCCGGAAGGGGAGACGCCTCTTCGTCACGGCGACATCCCCACGCCCGGAGGATCCGCAGCTCGATCCGGTACCGGCAACGTACGCCCGATGGGGCGCGTCCCCGCTACCACTCCATCTCCGGCAGCACATCCCCCTGCACGCGGAACATCTCGTTGATGAGGTTGACCGCGGCACGATAGGAATGCGTTGTGGGATCGAGCATGAGGGCCTGGAGCAGGGCCTGCCGGGAGCCCCTGTCGAAGGCATCCACGAGGAGCTGATGGATGCTCGTCTGGGTGCGCAGCAGCGACAGGATTCCTTCGGGCAGACGATTCATTTTCCGCGGACGGAGCCCGTTCGCGCCCACGCGCGCCGGCACCTCGACGACGGAGCCGTCGGGGAGGCCCGGGACATGGCCCCGGTTTGGGATGTTGACCGCGTCGAGATAGGTGTCGACGCCGCACAGGATGCCCTCGAGGAGCGGGACGGCCAGCTCGCCGGAGGGGGTCAGGGGGCCGGCAAACTCCAATCCGCCCGCGGAGGCTGATCCGTTGCCCGGGGATGCCCCGGTCCCGGAGCCTCCCTCCGCGCGCGCCGCCCGCGCCTCGGCCGCGGCAGCCCTCTGTTCCCGGGTCGGCTTCATGCGGGGCACCGGGCCGCCCGGAAACGCCGGCATGTCGGTGGGATGGTCGGCGAGGTTGTAGATCCAGGTCGGCACCTCGCCGGTCTCCCAAGGAGCGCCCTCCACGGGATCGTAGAAGAACTGCACGACGCTGCTGCCGAGAAACTCCTGCGCCCATCCCAGATACTCGCCGATGTGGTTGGCGCCCGGGCTCGGGAAGCGCCCGAAGACGCGGTACAGGATGCGGCTGAGGGCGATCTCGTCCCAGTCGTGCAGCAGATGGGCTTCGCGCTCGCGCTCCTTCAGCCGGGGATAGAGGTCCTCGCCGGTTTCGCGGTCGTGCACCGACTCGAACCAGGTGAAGTGGTTGATGCCGCTGGCGCGGGCGTCGAGCTGTCCGGTTGGGACGCCCAGGATGCGGGCCATCTGCTCGATGCCGTGAAAAACGCCGTGGCAGAGGCCTACCACGCGCACGTCCGAGAGGCGGGACTGGGCCTCGCACAGCTTGGTGAGCGGGTTGGTGTAGTTGAGGAGCCACGCGTCCGGACAATGCTCCTCCATCGCGCGCGCCACGTCGACGCATGGGCCCATGTTGCGGAGCGCGTGGAAGAGGCCGCCCGGTCCGCCGTTCTCGCCGTAGATCTGCGGAAAGCCGAAGGTGCGCGGGATGTGGAAGTCCTGGGCCCAGTAGAAATAGCGGTCGAGTTCGATGGCCATCACGACCGCGTCGGCTCCGGGGAGCGCGTCGGCCAGGCGGGTCGTGACGGACAGCGTCGGCGATCGGCCCAGGCGCTCGGCGACGGCTTCCGCGTAGGACTTCATCCGGGGGAGTTCGGACGCATCCAGGTCCATGAGGACGATATCGAGGCCGCTCTCGCAGAGGGCGTCGCTCAGCAGCAGGTCGCGGATGGAGGCGGGTCCGAACTCGCGGCTTCCGGCGCCGACCAGGACGATCTTCATACGTGGACTCTCTTCATATTCCGGCTTCCCCCGCCTGGTGGCTTCCTCTCATTGAACGGTCTTCTCCCGGGACGACGCCCCTTCGCGAGCACTTCGCCGGATGACTTCCCGGCTCAGGAAGCGGCTTGTGTCGGCGTCTCGCCCGTGTCGGCTTGCGCGCTCCGCACGGCCAGCGCTCCCGCGCCCAGCGACACTACGACAAGAAGCGTGCCCGCGATGGCCTTGCCCGTCAGAAGATAACCGACACCGAGCAGGCTGGCGTAGACGAAGAGCGCCCCGAGCAGGAAGCCCATCCACATGCGGCCCGCCGACGGGTCGTTCGAGGTGATGCCGGTACGGCGCGCGACCCGGTCCCACCATCCTCCGGGATGGACGCGGCGGTAGAAGCCGTCCAGCACTTCGTCGGATTCGGGCTTTGTCGCCAGGGCGACCGCTACCCAGAGAACGGTGCAGACGATCAGGATGACCACGCCGCGAACCAGGTCCATGCCGGGCGCGTACATGACGTCTACGGCCTGAAGGACGCCGGCGGGGACGACCGGCTCGACGAAGCCGAGCAGCACCCGGGTGTTGGCCAGCACCACCGAACCGGCCATGGCGGCGATCTCCGCCCAGGCGTTGACCCGCCACCAGTACCACCGGAGCAGCCAGACCAGCGCGATCCCCGCAGAGAGCTCGATGATGTAGATCCAGCCGCGCTGGATGGAGTCCATCTGCCATGCCACCAGCGCAGCCACCCCGGCCAGCAGCACGACCGCGACCCGTGAGGCGGCGACGTAGTGGCGCTCCGAGCGCCCGGGCCGCATGAAGCGCCGGTACACGTCGTTGACCATGTACGACGCGCCCCAGCACAGGTGCGTGTCCATGGTGCTCATGAAGGCCGCCAGGAAGGTCGCGACCATCAGCCCCCGCAGCCCGGCGGGCATCAGCTCGCGGATCATCATGGGGTAGGCGAGCTCGGGATCGGCGGCCAGCGCGGCGTCCATGGTCGCGGGGGGGAAGACCAGCAGCGATCCGAGACCGACCACGATCCACGGCCATGTGAGCAGGACCGTCCCCGCGAAGGCGAACCAGAGCGATGCCTTGACCGCCTGGCGCTCGTCCCGGGTCGCGAACAGGCGCTGGGCGATGTAGCCGTCGCCCTGTCCGCTCCTCAGCCAGAGGACGCCGATGAGGCAGAGGAAGGAGACGATCTCGAGCGACGAGGCATTGGCGGCGGTCGGCACCAGGTCGAGGGCGCCGGGAGGGGCCTGTGGGACGTTCTGGATGGCTTCGGCCATGGCGGCGGGGCCGCCGAAGCGGGTCAGAACGATGCCGGCGAGGGTCATTGCGCCGAGCATGCCGGCGATGAACTGGAGCAGATCGGTGACCACGACGCCCCAGAGCCCCGAGGCCACCGTGTAGGCCAGCGCCAGCCCGACGCAGACGGTCAGGGTCAGGGCGGGGTCCCACCCCAGGAGCACGCTGCTGAACTTCACCATGGCGAGCATGACCCAGCCCATCACCACGGCGTTGCGGATGAGTCCCTGATAGACCGCTGAGAAGCCGCGCAGGATGCGGGCGGGAGCGCCGCCGTAGCGGATCTCGATCACCTCGGCGTCGGTGAGCACTCCGGCGCGGCGCCACAGGCGGGCGTAGAAGAAGGTCAGCATCAGGATGCCGGCCGCCTCGTACCACCACAGCCAGTTGCCGAAGATGCCCTGCTGGCGCACCAGAGCGGCTGTGGCGAGGGGCGCATCGCTGGCGAACCAGGTTGCCGCGATGGAGGTGCCCGCCAGCCACCACGGGAGGGAACGGCCGGCGATGAAGTAGTCTTCCACGCTCCCGCTCGCTCGCCGCGCCATTCCGAAGCCGATGGCGAGGACGATGGCGCCGTAGACGGCGACGACGATCCAGTCGAGGGAGGTCAGAGCCATGGGTCAGGGAGTGGGGGTCGCATCGCCGAGCGCGGGCGCCGGGATGTTGACTTGGGACGTTTGGTGGCGGGATGCAACGTTCAGCGACCGGTGGTCGACGAGAGCACGTTGGAGAGGATGCGGTACGCGCCCGGCACGCCGTAGGGCAATTGGCGATGCAGCGCGAGGGCGAGGTAGGTGTAGTGGCCCTCGCCGATCTCGGCGGTGAGCCAGATGCCTTCCTGCGGGTCCTGCCCCTGGTCGTGGGTCTCCACCAGTGGGGTGTACGCCGGATCCCATTCGGTGAAGAACTTGGATCCGCGCTGTTCGACCCATCCGTCGAAGTCGGCTTCGGTGATGCGGTTGGGCGCGGTCATGACCGGATGGGCAGGCTGCAGCAGGCGCACCGGGGCGTCCTCTTCCGACACCTCCTGCGCGCCACGCGGGAGGGCGGCGGGGTAGGGGGCCATCTCCTCCGGCACGAACTCCTGGGTCTGGTAGAGGATCACCAGGTGGCCGCCGGCGCGCGCGTACTCGATCAGGCGCTGGTTGTGTTCCAGCAGGTCGTCGCGCACCGCGTACGCCCGCGTGCCGACCACGATGGCGTCCAGTGCGGTGAGCGACGCGGGGTTGGCGAGGGCGGCCGCGTCGAGCATTTCGACCTGGGCGCCGAGCGATTCGATTCCGGCCGGCACCTCGTCGCCGACGCCCATCACGTAGCCGACGCGCGCGCCGTCCAGGCGGGCGACCGGCACCGAGCGCACGGTCGTGGTGGCGGGGCGCCACAGCCGCGCCAGCCGGAGGTCGCGGTGGTCGATGGTCTGGTAGCCGGTGCGGTATTCGCGATCGTCCGCACGGGATACCGCCTCAATGGTGGCGGCGCCCCTCCACCCGTCCGGTGGAGTGACCGCGAAGGCCACCTCGGCGATCTCACCCGCGCGGGTGAAGTCGTGCGCTACGGTGGTGGGCGCGGCGGCCCAGCCGGCGGGGACTTCCAGGCGGGTCGTGGTGGGGAGGGGGGCGGTGTTGGCGGTGACGCGCACGTGGATGGGGATGGGGGGCGCGCCCGCACCCCCCACCGGGACCACCTGCACGGCGGGGTCGACCACGACCGACACTGCGGGCAGCACCTCGACCGGGCGCGTCACCGACCCGTACGGCAGCCGGGGCACGGGGGCGGTGAGGGGGGCGGTGTACACGATGGTGGTCCCGTCCACCATCAGGTCGACGGCGACCGAGAGGGCGGGGCGCCGCCACGGGAGGTGCAGGTCCGCCGAGTCCGTCACCTGGTAGTGATTCTGCGCGAGCCCGTCGCGCGTGAAGTAGGGCGCGGCGGCCATCGCATCCGCGCCCGCCTCGGGTACGCGCACCTGCGTTTCGACCGCAAAGCCATTGCCCGTCGGAGCGAAGTCGGAGGTCCGGCCCAGCACGACCCCGGCCCGGTCGACGATCCGTGCTTCCGAAACTCCGACACCTGCCGCTCCCGACAACTCCACCGCGATTCCAACCGCCAGGCTCTGGCCGGGCACCACCACCGCGCCTGCCGCTCCGCCCGGCAGTCCCGCCTCGACGCGAAGGCCACTCGCGGCGGCAATCGCGTCTTCGAACTGCCGTTCCTTCAACCGCAGATGGAACTGTGTCTCGGGCGCGGCCGTCGAGGCCGCCATCGCGGAGCGCAACAGACTGAGACCCCGCACCAGATCGGGCACGGACTGCCCCGGTGCGCGGAAGTCGAACCCGGCGATGATCTCATCGACCAATCCCTGAAGCTGCGCGAGCAACGCGCTGGTCTCGGGGCTCGCCATCTCGCCCAGCAGGGCGGGCATCCCGTTCAGCGAGGTGTCCAAGCCGGCAAAGAAGGAATCCTCGGCCTGGCCCGGGGGCAAAGCTTCATCGCCTCGCCCGCGCGCATCCCCGCTCTCGCCCTCATCCCGCAGCTCATATCGATAGAGCCCGCCCCCGATCCGCACCCGCCCCGCCGTCTGCGAGCGCTGGAGGCCGAGCCCCCGGCTGGCCCATCGCTGAAAGCTCGTACCGACCCACGGACTCTCTCCGCGGGCGTCCACCTCCACGTGGAACGGCTCGTCCACGCGAATACCGCCGCGGTAGGTTCGCAGCACCCCCCACGGCCGGAGCCCCTCCTCCTCGATTTGACGCGGAAATCGAGCCGGATCCGCCGCGGCCGCCACCGCCTCCGGCGTCAGCAACCCCGACGCGTGATGATGCCCGTGTCCGTCTCGCCTCGACCCGTGGAAGCGCGCCACAACCACCAGCGGACGGTTCAGGCGGATCACCCGCACCATGTCCTCCAGCACGGCGTCTTGGTCCCAGCTCCGGTAGGCTTCCTCCACCGACTTGGAGTAGCCGTAGTCCACGGCCGTGGTGAAGTAGAGGTCGTCCAGGCCGTAGTAACGGCCCGCCAGCACCAGTTCGCGCGTGCGGATCAACCCGAGCCCGTCGAAGAGCTCCGGCCCGATGGCGTTGGCGCCGGCCTCGCCCCGGTTCAGGCTCAGGAGGGCGGTGCGCACACCCCAGCCACGGCTGGCCAGCGTGAGCATCCCCGAGTTCTCGTCGTCGGGATGGGCGGTCACATGGAGCAGGCTGGCGGTCGTGCGCAGTTTTTGGATCCGCTGCCAGGCCCCCATCGCGCCCCGGTCCGGGTCAAGCCGCTCTTCGGCCACCGCAGCCGGAAACGCCAGTACGCGATCGAGCCCGGGCGCGCCGTCCATCGACTGGGCCGCGAGCCCTGCGGGGCCGACCAGGGCCAGGAGTGCGAGAACAGCCGCCGCCGGGCGCCGGCGCCTGGGGATGTCCCGATCAATCATCACAGCGCTCCATTGTAGCCCAACCGGATCAGAGTCACGACGCGAGTCATCATGAGTCGCAAACCGAGTCATCATCCCCGTCCGACCACTCGCCGCTAACTCCCTCCCGCCCCCTGCACCGCAAACTTCTGCGCGCGAAACCCGGCCTGCGCGCTGTCGCCCGCGGCATCGAATACCCAGGGCCCCGCAGCCTCCGCCACAAACATGTTCCCCTGGGGATCGATGGACAGGTTGTGCGGTCGCCCGAGCTGTCCCGGCCCGGTCCCCGGACCTCCGAACTCGTCGACGATCTCCAGGTCCGAGCGCCGCAGGACCAGGATCACATGCGAGCCGCCATCGGCCACATAGAGCCAGGTCTGGGCCTCGTCGGGCGAGAAACCGACGGAAAAGGTCGCCGACCCCCCGCAGTCCGGCACCGGCTCGCCTTCGGGCGGGCACAGCGGGCGCACGATCTTCTCCATCACGTACTCGCCGCTCTGCTGGAAGACCTGGATGCGGTTATTGGCCCGGTCCGCGAGATAGATGAGCCCGTCCCGGGAACCGAAGATCCCGTGCGCGGTCTGGAACTGGCGGGAAGGCTCGCCGGACATCGGATCCCACTCGTAGTCGTCGTCCGGCTGCTCCCCATAGGCGCCCCAGTGGCGCAGGTACTCCCCGCTCTCGCCATCGAACACGATCACGCGCCGGTTGCCGTATCCGTCCGCGATAAAGACCTCGTTGTCCTCGGGATCGACCCATATCTCGGCTGGCCGGCCCATGAGCGTCGGGTCGTTGCTGCCCCCGGTTTCATCGAAGCGCCCAAGCGTCATCACGTGCTCCCCGTCGCGCGTGAACTTGAGCGTCATGTTGCTCTCGCGCGCATTCGTCCACACGAAATCGTTGTGATCCACGAAAAGCCCGTGGATCGTGCTCCAGTCGCCGTCGGGCCCAGCCGCGCTCCACGACTGCACCAGGTTCCCCTCGGTGTCCCATTCGCCTATCTGGCTGGCGTTCGAGGTCCAGACATGTCCCTGCGCGTCGGCGAAGAGGCCGATCACCTGGCCCCACTCGAAGCCCTCGGGCAGCTGAAACCACCCGTCCACGGGCTCGAACTGCGGCACCCCGTCCGGCATCCCTCCGGCCGATTCGGGAGCGCCGGAGGAGTCGGAGGCGTCGGGCGCCGCGCAGGCCGCGGTCATCAGAATCACGAGGGCGCCAACGAGCGCAGCCACAGGTGCACTACCCGGAAGCTTCTTGCGAACGATCATGGGACCACCTTGGCTGAGGCGACGGGAACTCTGCGGTGCCGGCATTCCGGGGCGAAGGGAGCTGGTTCGACGGGACTCCGCGGGCGATGAGATGCGGTGCCGGGAATCTTCCCCATCGTGCTTGCGCGTAGGGCTCCGGGCAAGGGCAAGGCCCGTCGCGCTTTACTGTTCCCGGCGCAGCCCGCTCCGTATGTTGCCGGGTTGCCGGCCCGCAGCCGGGAGTCGCGGGCGAGTTGAACTGCGAAGACGCCACAGGGAGGAAGCGCCTTGACCCAGACGCGCGCCGGAGAACCCAAACTTACCCCCGTACAGAAATTCGGTGAGGTCGTCGCGGACTTCGTCGAACGATGGATGCCGAACCCGTTCCTGTTCGCCATCATCCTCACCTACGTCGCCGCGGTAACGGCCTGGCTGTCCGAGGGATCGAGCCCCGCCGAGATCGCCTTCGCCTGGTACGACGGCTTCTGGGTTCTACTCACCTTCGCCATGCAGATGGTCATCATCCTGGTGACCGGGTTCGTGGTGGCGTACCACCCGGTCGTAAAGCGGGGCATTCTCTGGCTGGTGCGGCTCCCCCGCAACGGGCGCCAGGCGGTGGTGCTGGTGGGCGTCGGGTCGATGCTGACGGGATGGATCTCGTGGGGTCTCGGGCTCATCTTCGGGGCCATCCTCGCGCGCGAGATGGGAAAGGTCGCCCATCGTCGCGGAACAGCAGTCCACTATCCGCTGCTCGCCGTCGCGGGATACATGGGCATGAGCCTGACCTGGGGATGGGGCATGTCCAGCTCCGCGGGCCTCCTGCAGGCGACGGACAACAACGTTTTCATGGAGATGGGCATCGTGGACCGGGTGATCCCCGCGAGCGAGTGGGTCTTCCACCCCTATCCGCTGCTGCTCACGGGGCTCGCGCTGGCCTACGGCTGCCTGATGCTCTATCTGCTCGCGCCGCCGGATCAGAATTGCCGGGGCATCGCCCGCTATCTTCCCGATGAAGCCGACGCCGAGGACGCTCATCCCCCCGCGCCGGCCATCGCCAAGCCAAGCCCCGCCGACCGCATCAACCACAGCCGCATTCTGGGCGGAGTCATTGCGCTGACGGGCGTCGTGATGCTGGGCCGGGAATTCGTGACGGACCCGATGGGAGCCCTCGACCTGAACGTCTTCAACTTCGGGTTCCTGATGATCGGGATGCTCCTCTACATCAGCCCTTCCCAATATCAGGACGAGTTCACCGACGCGGTGAAGGGAAGCGCCGGCATCATCCTGCAATTCCCCTTCTATGCGGGGATCGTCGGCATCATGACCGGGACCGGGCTCGTGGCAACGATGACGGAGAGCCTGCTCTCGCTGTCCACCCCGGAGAACTTCCCGGTCGTCACCTGGATCACGGGCGGCATCATGAACGTCTTCGTGCCCTCGGCCGGGAGCGAATGGGCCATCGTCGGGGGCCCGATGATGCAAGCAGGGGCGGAACTCGGCGTGCCGCACGGCCAGACCATCGCCGCCTACGCCGTGGGCGACGCGCACACGAACCTGTTCAACCCGTTCTGGGCACTCCCGCTGCTCGCCATCACGGGCCTGCGCGCCCGCGACATGTTCGGCTACGCCATCACGATGATGATCCTGCTGGTGCCGTTCATCGCCGTGGCGCTTTTCTTCCTGCCGTATTGAGGGAGGAGGACGGTGTTGTCAGGGGTTATTTGAGACGGATTTCGTCCCACCGTGACATCGCTGCTTGACCTCTCTCGGGTGAACGACGATTCTGGTCGCAAGACTACGGAGGATACCTGTTGAAGTTGTACCCGTCAGACCTCGGCGAACTACCCTTGGCCGAGCACGGAGCCAGCCCGCTAGTCGAACCGTCGTCACTCGATGACGGCGAACAGGTGGGTTCGGCTACCATTCCAGTGTCGCGAATCGCAGCCGCGAACGTTGCGACCATCCCACATCGATCACCCCTCCGCTACCCCGGTGGGAAGACATGGCTGATTCCCCACATCCGTCACTGGCTATCCGCCCGGTCCGAATCCCGGAATGATTCCGAGGTACCGGTTCTTTTTGAGCCGTTCTGTGGAGGCGGGATCGTCTCCCTAACGGCCGTGATGGAGGGCCTAGCAGATCGCTGTGTCCTCGCGGAGTTGGACCACGACGTGGCTGCTTACTGGCACTGCGCGCTCCACCACACGGAAGACCTGCGCCGGAGAATTCTTGGATTCAAGATGAGCCGAGAGAACGTGCTTGAACTCATCCATCGAACTCCAGAGAACTTGTTTGAACACGGGTTCCGCACCTTGGTTCTCAACCGTACTCGCCGCGGAGGCATCCTCGCTCCCGGAGCAACCCTCCTAAGGCAGGGAGAGAGGCGCAGAGGACTGATTTCGCGCTGGTATCCCGAGACGATCGCCAAACGTCTAGACAAGATAGGCGCCCACGCCGAGGACATCACGTTCTGTGAGGCCGATGGCCTGAAACTCCTCGAGTCAATGACTCTCATCAGTGGGGTTTCAATCTTCGCGGACCCGCCTTATACAGCCGGCCCGAAGCGAGCCGCCGAACGCCTATACACCCATCACGAAGTGGACCACGTGCGCCTGTTCGAATTGCTCGCCGACTCGAAGGTAGATTTTCTCCTGACCTACGCCATGACGGATCAGATCGTCGACCTCATTGAAAAACACCGTTTCTCGGCCGTGCAGGTCACGGCACTCAACGCGCACCATGCGAATCACCGTGAGCTTGTGGTGACACCGCATCCGATCTTCCTTGAATAGGCGAACCCTGCATCTTCGTAGAATTGCCTTGGTCTCGCCAAGACGCACCACGCCCCAGGGGAGCAACAGATGAGCAACGTCGTGCAGCAGATGAAGGTTTCAGACCTGAGGTTTGATCTCCGGAATCCCCGACTTGTAGAATTCGATTTGAGCCCAACTGCCTCGGCGCCCGAGGTGATACGTGTCTTGTGGCAGGCGATGGAGGTCAGGGAAATCGCCCTGTCGATTGCAGCCAGCGGTTTCTTTTCCCACGAGCCGGTCATCGTCGCGAACGAGGATGGAAGAAACGTTGTAATTGAAGGCAACCGCCGACTCGCAGCAGTCCAGATTCTGCTGGCCCCCGACCTAGCTGAGAGCCTAAATGCACGTCTCCCTTTGATCACCCCAGATGCTCAGGAAGCACTTTCGACGATCCCTGCGGTGGTGGATACTCGGGCGGGCGCGTGGCGCTATATCGGCTTCAAGCATGTCAATGGCCCTGCCAAGTGGACGAGCTATGCAAAATCTAAGTATATCGCCGATGTACACATTAACTATGACCAGTCTTTAGTCGATATCGCCCGGCAAATAGGCGATACCCATAAGACCGTCCAACGGCTGTATCGTGGATTGATGGTAATCGAGCAAGCGGAACGCGAAGGGGTGTTTAGTCGCGTTGATCGATGGAAGCGGCACTTCTCGTTCTCCCATATGTACACAGGAGTTAGTTATCCTAGTCTCGCGACTTTTCTGAGTTTGCGACCAGAAGATGAAGAACAGCGCAATCCAGTACCGACCACAAGAATCAAAGAATTGGGTGAATTGTGTCTATGGATGTACGGAAGCAGGAGGGCAGAGACTCCGCCAGCTTTGAAGAGCCAGAACCCGCATCTCCGATATCTTGCATCGATTGTAGAGAACAAAGATGGCCTTGCCGCATTACGTAGTGGTTTGGATATCGAGGCCGCCTATGAATTGAGTCGTCCCTCATCGGCCGTGTTTGAAGAATCGTTGCTGGCATCGAAACGAAGTCTTCAAAAGGCCCGTGGTCTACTATCTACTGGCTACGGTGGTTCTGTGGAGTTGCTCAGAATCGCGGGGTCGGTGGCCGATCTCGCCGTCGATCTCTATGAGGAGATGGACCGCAAGAACAGACCACGTAGAAAGAGAAGGTCAAGAGGGAGACCCTGATATGACGTTCAAATGGCCGAATGCACCCAGCCCGCCGTGGACGGCAAATAAGCTTGCGGACTATGGAGAATTGAGAGCGTGGCAAAACAGCATCGTGTCCTTGACGGAACTGGGCAGACTGATGAATGGGCTGGCCGAGAACGACTATGGGAGGGCCGCGGGACAAAACGACGCGGAGGGAGACGTGGGGGGGGTTCCGGAAGAAGATGAATCAGACCGGCAAGCTGAAGCGGCATTCGATGAAATGGATCGGCGAGCAAAGGCATGTAATGGGGGGTATCCATTTGCGTTGGATAACGAAGGATATACACTAACGGCGCTTCGTGATGATGTGTCACAGAAGTGGTTAATATATAGGTACTTGTTGCTGGTGACAAGGCTCAATATGAACAACAACTACCAGCACGGTGGCATTGATGGGCGGCGGTTATTTGAGAAACTGTCGGCAAGCGTAGCGAGGGAGTACTTGGGCTGTCGAGCCGATGGCTTTGTGTTTGGTACCGGCGGTGCGGGAACTGGATTTCGGAGTAACGTGGATGAGCTATGTAAGCGAATGGGAGAGGGGGGAAGGTTTGTTGACCGTGACGATGTGGGAGCAGGACCAAGAGATGATAAGCTGGACGTGGTGGCTTGGAAGGGATTTGCGGATGGTAGAGGGGGGCAGTTGATCCTGTTTGGGCAATGCAAGACGGGTACGAGTTATGAAGATCAATATACGGAACTTCAACCAGAAGCGTTCTGCGAAAGTTGGCTCGAGGTTCCACCAGTCGTCTTGCCGGTGAGAATGTTCTTCGTCGCAGATGCAGTGCTGGAGCGAGGTTGGAGGCACAAGGGGCGAAAGGCGGGACTGTTGTTTGATCGATGTAGGATAGTGGAGTACGCGGGTGTGGGAAGTGGTGAGTTGCTGGGAGAGATCGCGGTGTGGTCGTGTGCGGCAGCGGGAGCTACGGGATTGATTGAGGCGGAAAAGTGGGCGGGCGGACGATGGGAAAGATGATGATGAGGCGCGGGACTATGGATAGCTTGTTGTTGTGCGTAGGCGGGAGTGAGCGCGTTGGGAGTTCCACTACCTGTGCGTGGTTTGGCGTTGATGGGTAGGATCGATGGCTGGTTGTGGATGAGCGGACAAATGACATCAGGAATGTCGAAAGCATCAAGGTGGGGTAGGGTTGTGATGGCGGGCCTTACAGTCATTGGCTGTGGCAGCTCGAACCTCGATCCCCGCGACGGCGGTAACGAACTCATCATCGCCTGGACCGCCTCCCGCGAGCCCGCCTCGCTCGATGGCCACATCGAGCCGTACCAGACCGCGTGGCTCATCGACTACAAGATCGCCGATCCGCTGCTGATTCTCGGGCCGGACGGGGCGTTCCATCCGGCGCTGGCCGCGAGCTGGTCGTCGAACGATGTCGCGGACGAGTGGACATTCACGCTGAAGAGCGGCGTCATGTTCCAGGACGGCACCCCCTTCGACGCGGAGGCCGTCAAGTACAACGTCGAGCGCATCCTCGATCCGGCGACGCGCTCCGGGGAGATGGCGGCCCACGTCGGGCCGGTCGAGCGCGTGGAGGTAGTCGACGACACCACCGTCACGCTCCACTACGAAGCGCCGTGGGTGACGGTCCTCGACGCGTTCCGGAGGATCCCGATCTGGTCTCCGGCGGCCGCCGAGCAGTGGGGCATCGAGGAGTTCGACCGGCACCTGGTGGGCGCGGGGCCGTTCCTGCTGGAGGAGTGGGTGCCCAACGACCACGTGACCGTGCGGCGCTGGGACGGCTACGGCGGGTGGAACTCGATCAGCAACGACGCG
Organism: Longimicrobiales bacterium; assembly: GCA_965208255.1. GTDB lineage: Bacteria > Gemmatimonadota > Gemmatimonadetes > Longimicrobiales > Gaopeijiaceae > BD2-11. The sequence goes on along the minus strand of OZ242324.1, from coordinate 2,038,710 downwards.
GGCCCGGCCAAGGTCGAGCGCATCACGATCCGCTTCATCGGCGAGGAGGCGGTCCTGGGCAACATCGTCCGGACCGGCAACGCCCATATCGCCATGAATCTGCCCACGGCCTACATCGATGACTACCGCGATGCGGAGGACTTCTCGCTGCTGACCGGCTATCAGGCCGGAACCGGGCTCCAGATGGTCATGAACGTGCGCCGTCCGCCCTTCAGCGACCTCCGCGTCCGGCAGGCCGTGCTGTACGCAACCGATCAGCCCGCGATGAACGACTTGCTGTACGACGGGCACTATCTGCCATCCGACGGCCCATTGAACACGGTCCATCCGTGCTACTGGGAGGGGAACGCGGACCTCTACCCGCACGATCCCGAGACCGCGCGGCGGCTGCTGGAAGATGCCGGGTACACGGACCGGGACGACGACGGAATCCGCGAGGCATACGGCATTGCCGGCGTGGAGGACGGCACGCCGCTCCGCGTGCGCTGGACCATCCTCGACCGCGAGGAGATGGGAGAGGCGATCCAGGCCCAGTGGCGCGCGATCGGCATCGACGTCGCCATCGAGATCGTGCCCGGCCCGGTGCAGCTGGAGATGGTCAACAACCGCAACTTCGACCTGATGTACGAGCGCCAGCGCAGCCCCGATCCCCTTCTGATGGACATGCTCTGGAACTCGGCCCACGACGTGGTCGGCGGATGGGCGTGGACCGGCTTCGTGGACGAGGAACTGGACGGACTCGTGGGTCAGCTCAGGACCATCCCGGACCGGGAGGCCCGATGCGAACTCGCCCAGGAAGCCCAGCGCGTCATCATGGAAAACGCGCTGATGCTGCCGACGCTCAGCGAGCCGATCTTCTATGCGGTGTCGGACGAGGTGCGCGATTTCGAGCTGATGTCGGAGGGGCAGTTCTACTTCGTGCATAATGCGCGGTTGGTGCGGGAGTGATGCGCGGTTGGTGCGGGAGTAGTGAATTGCCGATCTGAGTCGATAGGCGTGTGAGGAGGAACGATGATCAGGAATACTCTTGGGGCGATGGCTCTACTGCCATTCTGGATGAAATCGGCGGCGGCCCAGGAGTTTCCGCCGGGATACGTCGACCCCTATCCTCTCCTGGCTGCCGCCGCCGAGGAAATCGGCGAAGCGGATCTCCGCTGCATCACTTTTTCCGGTAACGGTTACAGCGGAGCCGTCGGTCAGACGTTCGAGAACGCGGTCAACGTGGACTGGCCACGGATCGGCGGCCTGAACAACTACACCCGAAGCATCGACTGGGAGACCCGGACCAGCGTGGAGACCTTCGACCGGGAACCGGGCATCAGTCCGGCTGCGTGGAAGTACGGCGTGGGTTGGGAGGGCGGCACGCCGACTCAGACGGAGACGCGACAGACCCATGTCGTGAGCGGCGACAAGGCCTGGCACATCGATGGGGACGGAGAGCCCGTGGCGGTTCCGCCGGATCTCGCGGAGCTGTACCAGCTCGATCTCTGGCTCAATCCTCCCGGCTTCATCAAGGCCGCCCGCCTGCCCGGGGCCGATCCCGTCGCCTTCTGGCGGTGGGAGCAGATCGAGAAGGGCCGGGACGGGAATGTGGTCCGCCCCGAGAAGATGCACGTCGTGGCGATCACGATGTTCGGCAAGTATCGCGTGGACGCGACGATCAACCCGCAGAACCAGATCCAGCGGATCAAGACCACGGTCAACGAACCCGCGCTCGGCGACTTCAACATCGAGCACGAGTCGACGGAGCAGTTGAGCTTCGGCGACGTGAAGTGGCCGATCGCATGGCACTCCCACCATGGCTGGGACGACAACTGGCAGTTCTACCGCCGGAGCACGGGTCACAACGGCTACGGCGGCCGGTTCCCGGATGTGCAGCCCAACGTGTGCCCGGATCCGGGCCCCGTGCCTCCGGCAGTCGCGGAGGCGTCCTTCGAAACGGAGGTGACCGTCACCGAGATGGCCGACGGCGTCTACCTCCTGGGCGGGAGCCCCGCGAACAGCTACATGGTGGAATTCGACGAGTTCGTTGCCGTATTCGAGGCCCCGGGCAACGAGGAGCGGAGCCTCGCGGTCATCGAGGAGATCGTCCGGCTCGCTCCCGGCAAGCCGATCCGCTGGGTCATCAGCTCGCACCCGCACTTCGACCACATCGGCGGGCTCAGGACCTACCTGCACATCGGTTCCACGGTCGTCACGCACATGATCAACCTCGATTTCCTGAACACCGACGTGCTGGTGTACGAGCCTCGGACCGTGGAGCCGGACATCGTCTCCATGTGGCCTCCCACGGAGTTGTCCGAGGGCTACAACTACGAGGCGATCCAGGAGAACTATGTGATCACCGACAACTCCCGGATCCTTCGCGTCTACTACGTTCAGCCGTTGCAGCACGTCTCCGGGATGCTGATGGCCTACCTGCCGGAGGAGGGCATCGCATTCGAAGCGGATCTCTTCGACACGCACGAGCCCCCTCGGCCGGCGCAGCTGCCGGCGATGCGGAGCTTCTTCAACCAGATCGAGAGGATGGGGTTGGAGGTGTCCACAGTAGCACCCGTCCACGGGGAGCCGGTGCCCTGGTCGGAGTTTGTGGCGGCGCTGAATGCACTTGAGCCCATGGATTGACGGGCGACTGTCATCGCAAGCGGAAAGTTCGCTGAAATGCGAAGCAGACACCACTCCGCTCTGATGTTGTCGGCAGCCCTCGTTGCCTGCGGGGGAGACTCCGGTCGCGCACGCGACATCCAGGTCCAGATCGAGGACAGCGCCGGCGTGCGGATCGTCGAGTATGCGGGTGTGCCCGAGGTCGCGCCGCCCTTCGCCCTCGCGGACGAGCCGGTATACCGCCACGGAGCCAATCCGGGCGATTACGAGTTCCAGGGAATCAACGTTGGCCGGCTCTTCCCGGATGGAAGCGCGGTCATTACCGATCGGGAGAACAGCGAACTGGTCGTCCTGAGTCCGGACGGCGCGACACACGAGGTGCTCGCCAGGCGTGGAGAGGGACCGGGCGAAGTCATCTACCCCTACTCCATGTTTGTTCTGGGCCAGGACAGCGTCCTTGTGCCTGACCGTCGTCAGTCTCGCCTCACGCTCTTCGTCGGCGATTCAGTCGCGCGCATCGCGAGCCTCCCTCGGTCAAGCAGCCTGGGTGTGGCGGGCATCGGTTCATCCGGTACGCTGATGATGATGAACCGAACACCCTACGGTTCCTGGTTCGATATAGAGGAGGAGTGGCTCGCCGGGCACATGACCCTGTTCGATATTGAAACCGGCGCCCTCGACGCCGCTCTTCGGTTCCCCCTTCGCCGACGCCGACGGAAGCGTGTGGCTGCCCTCCTACCGGCCGGCCTACCCGGAAGAGGGGTCGCCGTACACCGTCATTTCCCCGGACGGGGCGTGGCTGGGACAGGTTGAGACCCTGCCCAGGTTCCGAATCCTCGATGTGACCGGAGGGCTCGTGCTGGGGGTGCTCAGGGATGAAGTGGACGTGGAGAATGTCGTGGTGTACGAGCTGCTCGAGAGACCTTCGTTGGTGCCGTAGGGCGGAGGCTGCTCACTCGCACATTCACTGGCTCCCGATACGTCTCGATATGGCATCGGAAAAGTTGGCCAAATTGACCAGGCAGTGCGCAATTATGCCGGGGCGGACGCTGTGCGTGTGAATGGTTGTGTAGATGAGCGGCAGAATGCCCAACGTGCGAACCGGAATCATCCACGGTGCGTCAAAATGGTATATGGAGAAAAGCAAACTGTGTGCAGCAGGCTTCAGGCGCCCGAACTGGCTCGGCATTCTTGGGAGCAGATACCCGCGGAAGTAAAGCTCTTCGGTTATGGGAACGAGGATGCCGCTGAGCACGATGTTTGCAATCAGAACGATCCCCGCCACCTCCGAAACCCCTGTCACCTGGTACTTCGCGACGATGCTGACACCAACGAGAGTCTCAAGCCAATGGGTGACCGGCTCAAGCGCTACGAAGATGATGGCGGTTGGCACCAGGATCGCGGAAACCCATATGAAACAACGAGACCAGGAGATTGGTTGGTCGTATGCGACGATGCCCTCGAGCGACCACCATGGGTTGTGCTGCTTCCTGGCCAGGTAGTAGAGGTAGCCTAGCTGCACGGGAATCAGTACGAACAGGTTTGTGAATACACCGAAGAACAGTTCCGGCGGTAATGACGGGTTCCAGAGAGTCGCTAATCCCAGCAGGGTCGCTGCCACGTTTGCAATGCCGGGAGCCAAATGAAGAAAGAGGCACTTCCCCAAAGAATGAGGCCTAACCGCGGAACCGATCGGAACTCCGGCCGGCCCCATTGGTGCAAGTGCTTTCATCCTCAACCTCCTCCAGTCTCAACATGATCGGGCCTGTCATCCCCGAAAAGCGGACAACATCGCCTCGAATAGCGGGGATCCGATCCGGGCTTCGCCGCCCGGCACGGATTCACCATGTTGGAGAACGAGAGGGGCAGCGGCCTCTCACCGCATGAGAGAAACCGCCGCCCCAAGGCAACCGTTCAGTCGGGTCGCTCAGGCAACCACGCCAGTCGCATGGCTGAGCTTATCGCTGGGTGCCGCAACCCGTCAACTGGGGTTCGTGCATGTGGGCCCTCTCCGACACCCCGCTCCTCCCGAAGCGTACGGACGACTCCCTCCGTAGGCACGGAGAAACGGGCAGGGGCACCGGAGGACATGTGAGCAGTCTGAGAGTCGAGTATCCGGGTGCCGGGGCGGCGACCGAGCCGGGGGACGGGGCCGCGGCCGGACCGAGAGCCGCGAAACGGCGCGACGGGAAGCCACCACGGCGTTTTCTTGGCAAAGTCGTGCGGTGGGGTGTGACTGCCGTCCTGCTTGCGGTGTTGCCGTTCATCCTCCTCGTCCGCGGCGGCGTCTTCGCCTACCAGCAATGGGGGCTGGGGGCATGGCCCTCGCTGGCCGTCTCGACAGCTGCCACCGCGCTGCTCCTGGCGTGCTACGCGTGGGCGGCAAGTCGGCGCCTGGGGGCAGGGAAGTGGTTCAGGAAGTTCACGATGCGGGTCGCGGCCCTTGCCGCCGCCGCGTTCGTGCTCTACTCGCTGCTGGTCATCGCGGGCGGCAACGTGAAGTCGGAAGAGGTGCGAGCCGAGTACTCGGGCCTTCATCCTCTGTTACGGATGGCCGTATCGGTCTTCGTCCTGGCTGACGCCGACGCCGTGATCACCGATGCCGATCGCACGCCCGGGTTCTACGCTCGCGCGGGGCTCTCGGCCAACGAGTCGTCACTTCACTTCCGCCAGGACGACGGATTCGTTCACGCGCTGGACCTTCGCACCATCAACCGGCCCGCATGGCGGAACCTGGCCGCCGAACTGGCGTTCCGGGCGATGGGCTTCCACACGCTGCGCCACGTGGGGACAGCCGACCACCTGCATGTGTCGTTGAGGTTGCCGGGGTAGGGTGCCCGATACCCTGACCGTGTATGCGGCGCAAGGCCGACAAGCCGCAGACAGCACCGCCACGCCCGAATGCCTCGGAAACCAGCGAAGCGGAGACCACCGGAATGGTGCGGGAGTCGCCCTAAGAGGTTGTCCCAGGCTATATTTTCACTCGCTTTTGCAGAGGCAACCGACCACGAAATCACCCCGGGAGGGGAGGACGCAAGTGACGGACACAATCACGATCGCCGTGGATCCGGATCTGGCTGACGCCTATCGAGCCGCGTCGGACGAGGATCGTCACAAGCTGGATCTCCTCCTCAATCTTCGTCTGCGTGATGTCACGAGGACCGACGAATCCCTCCACGATGTCATGGCGGAGATCACGCAAAATGCGCGGGCTCGTGGCTTGACTCCCGAAATTCTGGAGGAGCTCCTGAGAGACTAGGTGATGCGATGCGTCTTTGACACGAACGCGATCATCAGTGCCATGCTTTTCAGGACTGCGACGCCCGGCGTAGCCCTCGCGAGCGCCTACGACACCGGTGAGATTCTCGTATCAGTCCCCTTGATGAGAGAGCTTCATGACGTATTGTCTCGCCCGAAGTTCGATCGATATGTCACGCCGAGTGAGCGAGAACGGTTTCTTGGACTGCTGCTCCGGTACGCCCAACTGGTAGAGATCACCGAGTCGATTCGAGCCTGTCGCGATCCCAAGGACGACCAGTTGCTTGAGCTGGCGGTCTGCGGTCGTGCCGATTGGATAATCACGGGAGATGCAGACCTTCTCGTCCTTGACCCCTTCCGTGGCATCAGAATCGTAACGCCCACAGACTTCCTTGACCTCGGGGTCCATGCGTGATCCTGCCCGGCTCCGCCAGGACGACGGATTCGTCCACGCGCAGGATCTTCGCACGATCAACCGGCCCGAATGGCGGAACCTGGCGGCCGAACTGGCGTTCCGAGCGATGGGCTTCCACACCCTCCGCCACGTGGGCACGGCCGACCATCTGCATGTGTCGTTGAGGTTGCCGGGGTAGCGGTTGGCGGGAATGGTAGGCCTCGACCTGATTACAATCGGTCGATATTGGCACCGCGTGTCCCGCGTCCCGCCCGGTCGATCCTCCAGACGTCTACGTGGTCCAAGTCCAGGCTGTCCCGGCGGACCGTCACGAGGTGACCCGCACCGAACGCGGGTACGGAGCCTTCCTTGCGCGACGGGGCGGGCAGGCTGCCCAGCAGCCGGCCCTCGGGATCGAAGACCTCCAGTCGGTTGCCGGCCGAGCGAATCACCTCCACCCACAGGGTTCCATCGGGAGCGAGGAAGATGTCCCCGATGAAGGGCTTGCGCGCGGGTCGGCTCGGGCGCCGCGGATCGCAGGACGCGTTTGGATTCTCGACGAGAAACTCCTCGAAGTCCCTGATTCCGGCTGTCCATTCCTCGTCCGAGATGCGCTCCTCCCGCAGGCTGCGCTCGATGAGGCGAAGGGTATCCGTAGCATTCCGGGTGACGGCGATCCGGTAGGCATCCGTCATCGCCGAATAGTGCACGCCATCCGCGCCGGGATACTGCACCAGCCGGGAGCCGAAGGGAATGTCGAAGAAGGTGATCAACGGGTCGTGCCTGCAGAGGATGATGCCGGTCGACTCCGGTGGCGGCTGGAGCCACGACAGCGTGTCGCCCGTCTCCCCGCGGCTGTCGTGACCGACGAGCACGGAGGTGAGTCCGGTCGCATGCCGCATGTACCCAAGACGATAGACGCGGTCAGCGCTCACCGGCCGGAACCGGATGTGGTCGACGGGTCCGCTAACGCTCCCTTCGATCCGCTGCTGTCCCAACCACTCGCCCTCGGCCGAGAACTCCCCGATGCGGCCCAGGTTGGGATCCAGGGTCAGGAGCCGATCTCCCACCCACGCGAGCGAATACAGACTGCGGAACTCGCCCGGCCCCTCGCCGTTGCGCCCAAAGGTACGTTGATGGACTCCGTCCAGTCCGAAGACTCGGACCTCGTGGTTGAGACCATCGGCTACGAACAGGGTTCCATCCGGACCCACGGCGACGCTGTTGACTCGGCCGAACTCCTCGGCCGCCCCCGTTTCAGCCAGCGATTTCGGTCCAATGGAGGCGACCGGGACGAGTCGCCAATCGAGTGGGGTGCCCGTGTTGCTAACGCGGATGATGTTGCCGACCGTGTCGACCGAAGTGGTCAGATCGCCGCGGGTGGGCGTGGACCCGTCCTCGCAGCCGGTGATGGCCGCAAGTGTAAGGATGAGGATGGCGAATCTACGCCTGATCACTCTGGAGTCTCCAGATCGATCCGGGGCGTCACGATGAGGATGAGCACGGGCTCCTCGGCGGAGCGACGAGCCGATCCCAACACGACCCTCTGACCATCGCGGATCGTGACCGAGGCTTCGAGAAGCGGCAGTCGTTCCCTCAAGACCGCATTTCCTGTCACCCGCGAGGTCACGTCGGTGAGGACCACCCTGGCACGGACAACGCTCGTGGAACGGCGCGCACTCACCTCCGCGCTGATCGCCAGAGGCGTCTTGTAGTCGCCCGGGACGATTCTCTGGGACCCGCTGCCGCTAACGCTGGCCGATGAGTTGGTTTGCTGTGCGAGGCCGACGTTGAGCACCGAAGTCGACAGGAGCCGGTATCCCCGGAAGTTGAAGAGCATCCGGAGTTCGGCCACGACATCGGCGATCCCCGGATCCTCGTCCGTGAAGCCATCCGCCTGCACCAAGTCAAAGACGAATTGCACGTTGCGGATGTCCTGATTCCGGCCCTCCTGTGCACTTGCGACGCCCGCAAGCGGACCCAGGGCCAGCGGAACGATCAGCGCGCATCGAAGACTCTTCTTCACAATCCTGGTCATCAGTTGCTCTCCTTGGGGTTGAACAGCCAGACTACGGCAATGTCGGGATCGCTCGTGGGGAAGACCGCGAACGGCCTGTCGGCCTCCACGTCCATCTCCGCCGTCATGCTCCGTGCCTGCGGAGCCCCTGGCAGAGCGAGGGTCTCGTCTCTCTCTCCGGTTCGGCCGGTCCGTATCAGGATCAGCGAAGCGACGATGGCAGCGGCCGTCAGTGGCACCAGGGTCCGGATCCTCCAGGAAGGACGAGGGCGTAGCGGTGCGGCTTGCCCCGACTCCGCAGCCGGCGGCCTTTCACTCAACCGGTTTGCCATCGCTCTGAGGACGGCGTCCATATTCCGTCCGTCCCGGGTGATCCGCTCGGCGCTCTGACCCGCTGGGGCATCCATGCCCTCGCGCGAGTCGAGATCTCCCTCCAGGATCTCATCCGGCCAGTCATCGCGATGATCCATCATTCCCCCGCGTTTCCGTACCTGTGGCCCTGGGACAACATTTCCTTGCGCATCGCGCGCCGTGCGCGCAGCAGATGTACCCTTAGCGTGTTCGGGTTCATCTCCAGCAGATCAGCCGCCTCGATCGGCTTCCACCCCTGCAATTCCACCAGATTGAAGACCTCGCGTTGCCTCATGGGCAGCTCGCTCAGAAGCGTCCGAATCAGTCTCAGCGTTCGTTTCATCTCGACTTTGTCCAGCGGGTCTTCGAGCGGGGGCGTCTCTGCCTGAGCCAACTGCCCGAGCTTCTCGGCCAACCGTTGGTCCCGCCGCTTCCCTCGCTGGTGATCCAGGCTGGCGTTCCGTGTCATCCGGTAGAGCCAGCTCGTCACTCTGGAACGGCCGCTGAAACCCGTGATCGACGTGAGCATCTTCATCACGACGGACTGTGCAACGTCCTCCGCGTCGTCGGGATCGGCGGTCATGACAAGCGCCCACCGGCAAACAACGGGTCGGAGATCGCCCGCCAGCCTTCCGAGCGCCTCCTTTTCTCCCGCCTTGGCCCTTTCGGCCAACTCCAGGATCTCTCGGTCGGAGAGCATGCATTCTCTGTCCTTTCTTCCGTGCGGCTTCCTCAGAAAGAGGACGCCAGGAGAGACCGGAACGTTTACCTTGTACTTCGCGGCGCGCCGGCGCGACAGGACGCAACCGCGACGTTTCCCTGGCAGAGTCGGTTGTACGCGAGAGGATGGGGTTGGAGGTGTCGAAATGACTCATGGCAACCGGCAGTGGTGGAACCGGGCCATCCACCCTGCCCTGATCCTGGCTGCACACTTGGCGGGGCCGCCGGCCACGCTCGCCGCTCAGACGGTAGTCGAGAGCGCAACCCCTGGAATGCCCGACCTGACCTTGGCGGACGAGCCGCAGGTGCGGGTCGGCATGCTGGATGGCCCGACGGAATACCTGTTTAGCACCATAGAAGGTGGGGTCCGGCTGGAGGACGGCAGCATCGTCCTGGCGGACGAGCAGACCTACGAGATCCGGATGTTCGATGCTCGTGGTCGCCATGTATGGACGAGCGGACGACAAGGCGAGGGGCCGGGCGAGTACGGAGGAGTCAGGTTGCTACGGGGCTGTCCGGGAACGGCGATCACGGTCTTCGACTGGAGTCTGGACCGCATCACGAGGCTGGACCGGGACGGGAACGTCATCGACACTCGGGCGCTTGCCGGGACCGGAGTGCAACCCTACGGCAGTCCCGCCTGCTCGCCAACGGGCGATCTGGTCTTTGTCGGGTGGCCGGGAAGCGAGTTGGACAGCCGACCGGCGGGCGTGGGTGAGATCTATCGCTGGGAGATGGCCGTGAGTTGGGAAGGGGACGATGGTGTGGTCACCCTGGCCGAGGGGATCCCCGGAACGGAGCGCCGCACCTATGGCGGCGGTTCCGGGCCGCTGACCTGGGGTAAGAGCCTGGCCTTCGCAGCCACGGGCACCGGCGTGTGGTATGGGTCGGCCGACGACTACGAACTCGTACACGTCGACTGGACCGGCCGCATCATGCGTATCGCGCGGTGGTCGGGGCCGGACCTCGAGGTCACCGGCGAGCACCTGGACCGGTACCTGAGCGACTATCTGGATCGGCACGACACCCCTGCAGAGCGGCGGCGCTTCGAGCGCGAGCGCTGGCCCGGGATTCGGGACGACTTGCCGGAACGCTTCCCCGCCTACGAATCGGATGGCCTCCTGGCGCTGCCGGACGGCAGTGTGTGGGTCACGACCCACATGTGGAGGGCGCCGAGGAAGGAACTCCACTTGCTGGACCCGAATGGCATGTGGGTTCGGCGGCTCACAATCCCGGCTCGCTCGAACCTCCTCGACGCAGGCCTGGACTGGGTGCTCCTGCTCGAGCGCGGCGAATTCGATGAACAGAGCGTGGCTGTGTACGAGCTGGTGGAGCGCGGGGACGCCGGATAACGCCTAGCGGGTGCGGGCACGGGCACCGATGGGCCGGAGGCGGACCATGGACATCGCGGCAAGATTCCGCAGCTACGACGGGAAGCGTGTGGCGCCGTTTCGTGCGGTCGCCGAGGCGGTGCGGGATGCGCCCGAAGTCCCGCTCGGTCACCTTCTCGACCTCGCAGCCTCGGACGAGATGCAGCTGCAAGTCGGTGCGACCTGGGTGCTGAAGCACCTGGCCGAACGGGGGACGGTTCCGCGCGGGGAGCAGGCGGCGGAGCTGGTGGACCTGCTCGGCCGTGCCGCCGCGCCCCACGCCACACTGCATGTGCTGCAGACGCTACAGTACATCGATATCCCGGCGGGACGGGAGCGCGTGCTGAAGCGAGAGCTGCTCACGCTGATCAGGTCGAAGCGAGTGTTCCTGCGGGCGTGGGCGTACAACGGCCTGGGAGTTCTGGCGGCCCGCGACCCCGCGATCCGGGCAGAGGTCACAGCTCTCTTCGACCGCGCCGCGGAAAAGGACAGCGCCGCGGTCAGAGCGCGCATCAGGCACGCAAGGAAGGCCTTCTAGCGCATCCGACGACACCCGCGGGCCTGGAACCCACGGGATACACACTCTGCTGAGGAAGGCTGATCGTGAAGACACTCCACACCATCTATGCGGCCGCGATACTACTACTGCTCAGCCAGGCGCCGCTCCTCTCGCCAGCGGAGGCGCAGGCCGCTCCGGGGCACATCGAGACGGTGACCATCCACCCGCCCGTCGCGGCACGGTTCCAGTGCTCCGAACACCCGCTGGGCGCGGAGGACCACGTACCCGACGCCCTTGCCGCCGACTGTGTCGTGATTCAGAGGGACGGCGGACCGACCGGCAACCTGCTGTCGTTGTACACGGGAGACGGAACCCGGAACGAGGACTGGCACAGCTGGCGCGAGCCGCTGCTGGCACCCTTCGACGGAGTCGTTATCGGCATCCAGATCAATCCCGAAACCACGACCCCCGGCGTCATGGGCTCGGGACGCTCGAGCGCCATCGGGTTCCAGCAACTGGTCGACGGCGAACCGACGGATGTCCATGTCGCCTACGTCCATGTCCGCGAGGTGACGGTATCCCAGGGTGACACCGTGCGGGCAGGCGACCCGGTCGCCCGCATCGGGAACAACGGCTCGTCATTCCACCCCCACGTGCACGTCGGCGCATTTCGCGGCGACATGATGTCGGAAGACGCCGTGCCGCTTCAGGTGCGGATGGATCTGGCCGCTCTGGGACGGCTCCGAGGGACGGCGGGCAACTGAGCCGACACCGCAACTGAGATCAAGTGCCTCGGCATCCGCTACACGCCTGCCTACGTCGGCGAACCGGAGTGCAATGGCGTCGCGGAGCGCTTCATCCGCACGCTCAAGGAGGAGTGCATCTACCTGCACCACTTCGAAACCCTCGAGGAGGCCAGAGCGGTGATCGGGGCCTTCGTCGAGCGCTACAACCACGGCTGGCTCCTCCAGCGCCACGGGTACATGACCCCGGCCCGCTCCACTTGTCCAGAAAACCCGGACCGGTACACCCGCTGGCAACCGGTGCCGCGTTCGGGGCTCAAGGGCCGCTCGGGTTGAACCCTAACGTGCCGGCCATATCTTCCTGTCGGTCCGTACCTGATCCTTGCCTTCACGCTACACGGCTGCTCAAACATGACCGACCACCAACTGATGTTCACCGTTTGGGATGTGGGACACGGGGTGTCCATCTGGATCAAGACGCCCAACGGATCCAACCATTGGATCGATCTCGGCCGCACGCCAGAGTTTTCGCCGAGCGAACACGTCGGGCGCGCGTACCGGGTGTCCGAGATCGACTACCTTGTCATCAGCCATCCCGACAAGGATCACGTCGAAGATCTGCCCCAGTTCAGGGCAACCTTCGGCGACCCTCGAGTGTTGCACCGCAACAAGTCGCTGCCGGCCACTGACATGTTCGGACAGCGCACCTTCCAGTACCAGAAGGACTTCGCCGATCTTCACAGTCGGTACACCTCCTCGGTACCCCGCCACCGCAGCCCGACCAACCCCGAACGCAATGGCGGTGTCCGATACGCGGTCGGTTCACTCGACCACGGAACCCGCGTGAACGGCCCCAGTATCGAAGGCAACAACACGTCCGTTGTTGTCATGTTGCTCTACCGAGGCGTGCTGTTCGTTTGTCCGGGAGACATCGAGCCCCCAGGGTGGCAAGAGCTTTGGCGGCGCTACGAATCGAGCTTCCTCGCCCTGATCGAAGATGCGGAACGCCGGTTCCTTGTTGCGCCGCATCACGGTCGCAGGAGCGGCTACTGCAAGGGCATGATGGACGCCGTTCAGCCGCATGCCACGTTCATCAGTGACGTTTGGGGGGCTTCGGAGACACACCCAGCCTTTCGGAGCGATCCCCTCGGCGTTCGGTCTCCCTCGGGAAATACTGTCAAGTACTACACCACCAAACGCGGTGGACGCGTGCAGGTCATCGTTTCCTCTAGCGGCTTCAGCATCGAGCAGTACGACGGATGAGGATAGGCCTCGCACTGTCGGGCGGCGGCGTCCGGGCAACCATCTTCCATCTCGGTGCGCTCGCGCGACTCGCCCGGCAATCGCTGATCGAGAACATCACGTTTCTCTCGACTGTATCGGGCGGTAGCCTCGCGGTAGCTCTGGTCTGGGCCTGCTCCGACAAGACCTGGCCCGGTAGCGACGCCATTCTGCGAAGCACCATCCCGAGGGCTCGTCGGCTACTCACCGCCCATGGGCTCGACCGCGCCTGTCTGCAACACATGTTTTTCTGTCCATGGGTGCTTCGCCATGGTCGCGCGGGTGCGTTGGCCGGAGCTCTTCAGGACCGCTGGTCTTTGGGCGGCCTGTTGTCCGACTTGCCGAACAATCCCAGGTGGATCATCAATGCCACATGTTACGAGACCGGCAAGAACTGGCGTTTCATGAAGCAGCGCATGGGCGACTACGTCGCTGGCTACGTCGGGTCGCCACAGCTACCGCTCGCCCAGGCGGTCGCCGCCTCGTCCGCAGTTCCCGGACTGGTGGGTTCCCTGAAACTCCATACCAGTCGGTTCGAGTGGTTTGCCTTTGACGGACAGCAGACGCCGCGACCCCACGCACCTGAATTCCCAACCCTCAGGCTCTGGGACGGTGGTGTCTACGACAATCTCGGTGTGGAAGCGCTGTTCAAACCGGCTGGCCTTTTCAGGGATGGATTCGACTTCCTGATCGTCTCGGATGCATCTGCTCGGCTCGGGTCCGAGACACGCAGGCTTCGCGCACCGAGGCGCCTACTCAACATCGCGACGGATCAGGTTCGAGGTCTCCGCGCCCGTGCGGTCGTCTCGCATCTCCAGCGGAATCCAGGTGCCGGGGCGTATCTGAAATTCGGCAACACCGAGGCGCGTATCTACCGCGATGCCAACCGCCCCGCCATGGTGGAACACATCCGTGACGATTCTCTCCGCGACTCGGAGGTCCGACAGGCAGCCCGCTTCGGCACCACTCTGCGGAGGTGCACGATACGCGAGTACGATCTCTTGTTCGCTCACGGACATCAGGTCGCAGACGCCACGCTCGCGGCCTATTGCGGAGACATCTTCCAGCCGACACCGTTCATCCGGGGTGGATGATTTGGTACGACCCCCGAATCCAAGATTGATCTCTGGAACCGGATCCTGTGAAACGTGATGATCACACGCGAGGCAATCCTAGCTGCGGCCTCTAAACAGGGTCCTTGCTCAGTACTATTGCGTCCGTCCCGTACGACGACGGATATGACCCCCGAATCTTAAACACCCCAGCATTGTGGAGTTGACCTCCGGGAACGACGCTGTTCAGGGTAGGACCTGGCAGACGCGAAGGAGGTGGACATGGCGAGGCGGAGGTACACACCAAAGCTGAAGGCGCAGGTGGTGCTGGAGGTGCTGGCGGGCGACAAAACGCCCAGCCAGGTGGCGAAGGCGTACGGGGTGCACCCGAATTCGGTTGGGCCTTGGAAGCGGCGTTTCGTAGAGCGGGCTCCGGAGATCTTTGCGGATGAGACGACGGTCAACGAGTACGAGCGTCGCATCCGGAATCTGGAGCAGCTGCTGGGCAAGAAGGAGGTCGAGGTCGCGCTTCCAAGATATCTTGGGCGGGAGCGGCTGAGCGCGAAGGCGAGGGTGGCGCTCGTCTCGGGAGCGGGGGAGGCACACGGTCTGACGGCGGCGCTGCGGGCGGCCGGGCTGGCGCGCTCGACATTGGCGCAGTGATCAGCAGGGCGATTCCGCCGACGGTGTCTGCAGAATCGGCTATCAGAGGCAGACCGCGCACATGAGTCACACGGTGCAGACCGAGAACCGCCGGCCCCAGTTGGCCGAGGGGGGTCGGCCCGCGAGCTGCTCGACGTTCTCGTTGCGGAACGCCGCGGGGCTGCCGACCTCCCGGCGGCTTTCGACGATCGCAGAAGCCAACGCCGAAAACCGTCTCGTACCGGACAGCCTCTCGCCGTCACTGCACTTCCGCCAGGACGACGGATTCGTTCACGCGCTGGATCTTCGCACCATCAACCGGCCCGAATGGTGGAACTTGGCGCCGGGTCGTCGACGCAGCTCGGGCCTCCCACAACGCCAGCCTGCGCCGCAACTGCGACGCCGCGTGGAGCCGTTTCCAAGCGTGGGCCGACCGGGAGGCCTAAGCACCATGCCCGTGGCCCCGGAAACGGTGGCGGCGTACCTGGCCTGGCGGGCGGACTACGGCCTGTCGCCCGCATCGCTCCGCATGGACCGGGCGGCGATCCGCTACCATCCCACCGAAGCCGGACAGCCCAACCCCGCCGACAACGAGGGAGTGCGCCGGGTGCTCCGCGGACTCACCCGCGAGGCGGCGTGGGAAGGTCGCATCCCGAGGCAGGCCGCCACCCTGACGGAAGAAGGCTTGGCCGCGATCCGTGCGACGGCTCAGCTGCCGCGCACGGATCCCCGCGGCAGGACCGAGAGCGCGCGCACCGCGCGCCGCCGCGGCCAGGTGGACATCGCGCTCGTATCGGCCATGCGGGACGCCATGCCGCGGCGCTCCGAAGCCGCTGCGCTCAGATGGGCCGATGTGGAGTTCCGTCTTGACGGGTCCGCCCGCGTCACCGTCCGCCGCTCCAAGGGCGACCAGGGGCGGCGGTCGCGCGGCGGGCCTCGTGACCAATGCACCTGCCGCTCCTGAAGCCATCCTTACAGCCGAGGGCAATCAGCCGAAAGCGACCTAAGGGGGACAGATGGCGGCGCTCAGCGTCATCCTGGACACGATTCACGAAATCCTCGGCCGGCCTAATCATGGGTGACCAGCGTAAGACCCATTGTCGGTGCCGCACGCGTGAAGGGTGCGGGCAACTGGGGGGAGAGCGCGCCTGCCCTATCGGGAGAGCCAGAAACGGAGAAGCGAGGGATCGGGAAGCAGTGACACACGTGGCAGGCTGTATGCCTGGGTCCGGCGCCGGATCGGCGGGCGGGTGCGGAGCAAACAGCGTCTGACCGCCGGGGTGGGGCCAGAGCGCGTTCAGGGGTCGTCGAGGGAGGAACAGCGTGACGGCGCTCTCGATCTTCTCAGCCCACGTGGAGGAGCTGGCGGACGGTACACCAGCGCCGGAAAACCGTAGATCTCCAGCGGGTCCCAAACAACCATCCGTAGGGGATAGCAGCAGGTAGACCCCCAAGATGTTGTGGGGGTCCTTGACACTCCTCAGCAAGGGGGTAAACTACTGGCCCCCCTATTCTCCGACCCTCGAAAGCGAGGAGCGATTCGCCATGTCATCGGCCGACTACACTCCAAGGTCCCCGAGGCCGCCCGAGCATCCTCCAAGGCCCCCGCACCCACCTGCGAATCCACCGGGGCAGCCCCCGCGCCCACCCGAATACTCTCAGCCGAAGCCGCCGATCCGGCTATCGGACCGAACGGTAGTTGGCAGGGCGGTGCAAGAAAGAGCAGCAGCGGAACGGGCAAGACTCAGGCTGGGGCTCGATTAAACGTGGACTTCAAGCTCGATAGCTACACTTGGGGAGCACGGGTTTTACCAGTGTACCTTACGGCCGCACCGGTCGTGCTAGCGGTCGCCGCGACTCTCCCTGAAGGGCTGAACCTGCCACTCGCCGGGGCGTCCGCCATCGTCTTCCTGCCGCTCTCGTATTTCATGAGCCAAGTCGCCTCGGACTTCGGAAAGCGGCTGGAGCCGGCTTTGTGGGAATCCTGGGGCGGTCCGCCCACAACGCGATTCCTGGGACACGACAACGAGCAATTCAACCCTGCCACTCGCGCGCGGATCTATGCCCAATTGCGGGCGTTGGGGCTTCGGGTCCCTACGTCCGAAGAGGAAAAAGCGGACCGAGAGCGGGCACTCGAACTCTACGGATCAGCTGTTGATGATATCCGTCGGCGGACCCGGGACTCTGAACGTTTCCATCTCGTCTACAAGGGCAACATCGAGTACGGATTTCGGCGAAATCTGCTTGGCCTGAAACCAGTTGGTCTTGCCATCACCATCCTCGCGCTGGTGGCTTCGGGATGGTCCCTCCTTCGCGGATGGCACACCGACGGTGTCATTCTACCGGTACCCTTCGTCACTACTCTTCTTAACACCTGTGTTGCTTTCGGTTGGCTGATCGGGGTTCGTTCGGCGACCGTGCGCATCACCGCCGACCGCTACGCTCGATACCTCCTAGAGGCCGCACTCGACTTGGAGACCCGCACTTGAGCATCGTGAATGCCCCCGTCGTCGGTAGCGGTGACATGTTCTACATCCGACAAGACTCGGACAATTGTCCCGTTACGGATCGCTGTTTGCTTAGCAACCGAAAGGAACCGATCCTCGGCGAGACATATCGTCAACACAATCAATCTCACTTTTCATCGGGAACCCCGAGGAGCACGAAATGACAGCAAAGATCCACTTCTTTCCGCTCGGAAATGCCGATACGCAGCGTATCGACCTGGCAGATGGCCGTAAGATCCTCGTGGACTACGCTAACACACGCAATTCACAGGACAACGGAGATCTTCGGTGCGATCTTCCGAAGGAACTAAAGCTTGACCTCCGCAAAGCCGACCGCAGCTACTACGACGCAGTGTGCATCACTCACATCGACAGCGATCATTGCAAGGGATTCGGCGAGTTCTTCTGGCTTGAACACGCGAAGAAGTACCAGAGTGACGATCGGATCAAGATCGATGAACTGTGGGTTCCAGCTGCAGCCGTGTTGGAAGAGAATCTCAAGGGAGATGCGAGACTCATTCGGGCCGAGGCACGGCACCGCTTCAAGAAAGGGAAAGGTGTGCGCGTCTTTTCCCGGCCAAAGCGAATGAAAAAATGGATGGAGGACAACGAGTTGGACTACGAGGAACACAAGCACTTGATCGTCACCGCCGGCTCACTGGTTCCTGGCTATAGGAAAGAGGAGTCGGCACAGGCGGAGTTCTTTGTTCATTGTCCGTTCGCGTGGCGATCTGACGAAAACACGGTCATCGACCGAAACGAAGAGTCGATTGTCATGCAGGTTGCCTTCCGCGAAGGAGGGCGCGACTCTTACCTGTTGCTCGGGTCGGATGTCAACCACGATACCATCTCAGAGATTGTCTCTCTGACAAAGAGTCACGGCAATGAGGATCGGCTGCTCTGGGATCTGCTGAAGATCTGCCATCACTCCTCGTACAAGGCCCTAGGCCCTGAGCGTGGCGAAGACAAGACCAAAGCCACGCCGGACGCGGAGTGGCTCTTCGAAACCCAAGGTCGCGAGCATGGCGTAATGGTGTCGACGAGTTGGAAGATACCCGAGAAGGGGACTGAAGACGATAAGGATAAGCAGCCACCGCATCGCCAGGCGGCCAACTACTACCGATTCGTCGAGGAGGGCCTTAGAGGCGACTTCGTCGTGACGATGGAGAAGCCCTCAAAGGCCCGGCCTCGACCCTTCGGCTTCAAGATCACGGCGCGAGGTGTCGCGGCAATTGTTGGGGCTTCGATGGTCAGCACGTCCGTAGCCGCGGAGACGCCGCGGGCCGGCTGTTGACGACGGAGAAATGGGTGGCCAACTATGCAGAGTTGGTCACCGATTCGAATGGCCTGAGCAATCCGCATGCCGGGATGTTGGTGAAGTTTGTTGAACGCTACGGCGACGGCGTTGCAGATGTAGTCGAGATTCGCCGGAATGATGGCGGAGAACTTGTGATTCTTGACATCTGCACGGGCTCCCCACAGGTGCCTGTCCATCCAATACGCCGCGTCGAGCGCGTTGGCGTGCTCTTTGGAGGGGGGAGCATGCCGTTGATGGTGATGCTGCGTGACGACTTTCCAGAAACTGAGCACCAAATGCTTGTTCCCCTGGAACATCCTGCGGCCATCTGTATCGATGACCGTCCGTGGGTGGAGGCAAGTTTGGGATGGACGCCGGCTGAATTGATCACTCGTATCCTTTCGTGGTTCGAGCGTGCGTCGGTCGGCAAGCTGCACGACACGCGCCAACCCCTCGACCCGGTTTTCGTGCTCAGTGAGTTTAGCTTTGTGACTAAGCGGTCGGTATGGGAGGAAGAGACTAAGGAGGTCGTGATAGCCGAACAGGAGCATGAGCACAGCCCCATCCTGCGGGTCAAGCGGTTGCAGGACTGCGATGGCGCCGACAGACCAAAGTTGCCAATCTGTGTCATGACATACAGATTGACGGCGCAAGGAAATCGGCGACTCAGACATATGCCTGTCAGCTTGTATGAACTGTCGACCATACTAGAAGAGAACGGCATTGTCCTTGTTGATGATCTGAACCACCTCCTTTCGGACTTGCTTACCGATGCGGGCGCGGGGTGGCTACTCAACTCGCTTCTTGCCGTTATGGTTGAAATGCCGGTGCGCGCGTCGCCCGACGATCTACAGGACGGTGCAGACTTGCGGGCCTTTGTCAGCGAGCAGCCAGTCGGGGAAATCGGGGTGGCTCTGGGTATCGCGCTGAAAGGCGATAGGCAACAGCAGGATGGAACAGTCGGATACGTCAAGCACATCGGTGCCAAGGTTGCGGACGCTTCGACCTTGAAGCCGCTGGCCATCGAGTGTGCGGAGGTGCATCTTGAGTTTGAGCGTGGCCTAGCCGCTCGCCTTGCTGGCCGGGACGAGCCGGATTCGCGGCACGCTGTCTTGATCGGCGCGGGAGCGTTGGGTTCCGCGCTTGCAGACTGCTTGGCCCGAGAAGGCCGATTCTCTTGGACGGTGGTCGACCCCGACCGAATGCTGCCTCACAATCTCGCCCGCCATATCGGGGATAACGATCGAATTGGCGCCCACAAGGCACATGTCCTTGCTGACCACATTAACGCTGTGGTCGCGGAGCGAGAGGCAATCGCCCGCGCGCTCCCCAATAATCTATTCGCAGGTGGTGAGGCCGGCAGATCGATCGCGGCGACGATGGCCGTAGCGGATCTGATTGTTGACGCGACAGCCTGTATTGGCGCCGCCCGCAAGATCTCAGATCATGAAGGGCCAGCTCGCCGGATGAGTACGTTTTTCAATCCGTCGGGCGAAGCCGCCGTGTTGCTGGCGGAACCCAGCGACCGGGCCCTCACATTACGCGACTTGGAGGCGCAGTATTATCGTCTTGTGTTGGAAGCTGAGAGCCTTAGAAGTCATTTGGACAGGTCGGTTGAGACGTTCGCCTACACAGGTGGTTGCCGGGCGGTCAGCAATCGCTTTCCGCAGTCAAACGTGTCAGTGTTGGCGGGGCTGGTGGCCATGAAACTGGGTGACGCGGTAGACCATCCAGGAGCGGTTCTCGCTGTGTGGACGCTTGCTTCGAACGGCGAGGTGACCATCGATACAACGCCACCCGATCCGGCAACTCGCTACCTTGGGAAGAACGATTGGAAGATCACGACGGATGCCGGCCTTGTACGGCAGATACTCGCGATGCGCGAAGAGAAGCTCCCGGTTGAAACTGGGGGCATGCTGTTTGGAATAGTTGATGTTCCTTCGAGGTCGATCTGCTTGGTGCATGCGGCAGCGGCACCTGATGATAGTATCGAGAGTATTGGAGGCTTCGAGCGCGGCGTGCAGGGGGTGGAAGAATACATCGACGGGATACGCAGACGAACATCTGGACAGGTGCGCTACGTTGGCGAATGGCATTCTCATCCACAAGGTACGACCGGTCAACCCAGTTCGCGCGATATTCGGCAGATTGACTGGCTAGCCGCTGTGATGGAGATGGATTCCGCGCCGGCTTTGATGGTGATTGGAACCGACATAGGAATTGAGGTGATCTTCGCCGAGCAGGGGACCAGACCGCTGGTGCTGACCCCCAAATAGTTGAAAGGGTTTGGAGAACGCCATGGTCGTGGACCAAGAGGTTTCACTCGATCTCATTCTGTTTGGAGGAGGATCCAGGCCGTTCGTAGACGAACTACGAACCTGGACGATTTCTCGCGTGCGCCGTGGAAAGGCGCGCGTTTCTTGCGGGTGCAAATCCCGCCGGGCGACTGTCGCGCCAGCCGTAGCAGCCAGAGCGGTGCATAGAGGTAACGACATGAGCTGAAGCACTCTGGCAAAAGGGCCTCGCACGATATGCGATACCCTAAACGGGCACGAAGCCGGAAACGGCGGAGACGGCCAAGGGAGGATCTAACTAACTAGAAGCTGCTCCTCGTGGGGAATCCAGGCACCGACGGGTCCGGGTATTCGCCGAGTCGCGCAAGGCGGGCAGTCGCAGTATCTGCCGCGAGTTGAACCAACGTGGACCAAGCCATGAATGACTCCGTCGTGTACGTCGAAGGGCTCGAGAAGCTGTCGTACCAACCCCTGGTCGCGCCGCTCATACAAAAACCAAGTTGCGTGTGCGATGAAGTCGGCGGCCTGGAGTATCGTGATTCCTTCATCGGGGCGAAATACGGAATGTCGGCAAGGTTGTTGATCGAACCCCACTGCGTTCCACGGCGTGTACAAGTACGGTAATCACCCGACACCCGGCCTCACCGAGGTCAGGTCCTACGCTGCTTTCTTCACCTCCTTCCTGGCCGAGGGTTTGCGGGTGCGCTTCCGGGCGATCCCGGCCTTGATGACCATGTAGGGCGTCCTCCCCTTCATGCCGCGGCCCTGGTGCGGTCGCCGCTGGTTGTAGGTCTCAAGATACACGTCCAGGTCCTTCTGCATCTTCTCGACGGTCTCGTACCAGGTCGTCCGCCCCTTGATCCGGAGATGCTCTTCGAGAAGGGTGCGGTGGAACCGCTCGATGAAGCCGTGCGACAGGGGCCTCCCCACCTTGGTGGTCCGGTGCTCGATGTCCTCCAGCTGCAGGAAGAGCTCGTAGGGGTGCTTGTCCGGCCGGCCGCAGTACTCGCGCCCGTTGTCGCTCAGGATGGTCCGGATCTTCACGTCGTGCTTCTCGAAGAAGGGCAGCACGTGGTTGTTGAGGATCTGGACCGCGGTCACGGGCATCTTCGAGGTGTAGAGCCGGGCCCGGACGTGGCGGCTGAAGCAGTCGAGCACGGTCTGGATGTAGACCTTGCCGACGCCCTTGAGCGTGCCCGCGAAGAAGGTGTCCACGGCCACAAGCTCCCCCGTGGCATGGACTTCGATGTGGCGCTCGCGGAACTCCGGGTCGAAGCGCTCGAGCGCCTGGATCTGCTCCTCGGTGAGCTTGATCTTGCGCTTACGGACCGTCTCCTCCAGCCTCAGCAGCCGGTGGTGGCGGGTCAGGAGTTTGTTGCGGGTCCACACGCCCCGCACTCCGCCCGAACTGACCTGGATCCCTCTGAGCATCAGTTCGTCGGCCACTCGCTGGGCGCCGTGGGTCGGGTGCTTGAGCGCGTGGGCCAGGATCGCCTTCTCGATCGGCGGCGCGACGCGGTTGGGGTGCGGCCCCTTCGCGCCGGGCATCCGATCGAGCAGTCCCTCCGCGCCGTAGACCTGAAAGTTGCGGCGGATCTCGTAGAAGTGCTGGCGGCTGTAGCCCACGATCCGGCACGCCTTCGAGACGTTGCCAAGCTCCTGGGCCAGCTGTAGCAGGGACAGCTTGCGGCGCGCTATCTTCTCTGCCTGGACGGTGGTCATTCTGGTTCTCCTCCGTGGTTGTTGATTGGACTGGACCTCTTCTCAACTCACCTCGGTGAGGCCGGTCTGGCCACCGTCCCCTTCGGGGGACATCTGTCAGGTGATTACCGTTCTACAACAGCTCGACCTCTACAAGGGGATCATCGACGCGCGCCTGACCGAAGACCCGAAGCTGAGCGCCGTACGTCTGTTCAACGAGGTGCAGGCTGCGGGCTATGGGGGCAGCTACGGTTAGTTGAAGCTGCGTACGCGAGGTCCGGCCACGGGAGCCTGTGGAGCTGGTCCGGAGGTTCGAGACCCCTCCCGGCCACCTGGCCAGGTGGATTTCGCGGACTTCCGGCTGCCGTGGGGCGGGCGGCACACCCTCATCGTGGTGCTGGGCTACTCGCGGCGGATGTGGCTGAAGTTCTGTGAGCGCCAGACGATGCCGGTCGTGATGCGGGGGCTGGAGGCGTCGATAGCCTACTTCGGCGGCGTGCCATCGGAGCTGCTGTTCGACCAGATGAGGCCGTCGTCATCGGCGACAAGCGGACGAGGGCGGACGGTTGATCGAGAACCCGGAGTTCCTGCGCTTCAGCCGCCATTGGCGCTTCCGGATCCGCGCATGCCGTCCGTACCGGGCCCAGACCAAGGGGAAGGTCGAGCGGTCGGTCCGCTATATCCGGGACAACTTCTTCTACGGCCAGGAGTTCGTGGCCGCCGACGACCTCAACGCGCGGATCCTGCTGTGGCTCGATGGCGTGGCGCACGTTCGGATCCACGGTACCCTGAAGGAGCGCGTGGCGGACCGGTTCGACCGCGAGAGGCCATGCTTAGGTCCGATGGCCATGATTCATATAGCGTCTCCTTCTTGGGCGAGAACATCGTCCGAGGTGGAAGGTGGACCACCATGCCGGACGAGAACTTCTACGGGGTTTCCCGGAAGACGCCTGGGGGTTCAATCCAGACGGAGTCGGCCGTCCAAAGATCGAACTTTGGCTGGAGATTCTTCCCAGGCAGAGCCCTTCGGAGCGGCTTGCCGGGCAAGTCAACGTAGTGTTTACAGGAACGGGTATACCTTATCGCCGACTCTGATACATCTCATCGCTACGGGCACCGCGGCCTCGAGGTTTTCGCGGTCAGCTCGATTCATATACTTAGATTCATCACCAGTTATCAGCTTAACTCCAGATGTTTGTCCGTCTCCTTTGCGACGGAACGGAAGGATAATCACGTCGTCCAACTGGTGGTCAACGACAATCCACTCCCATATGATGTTGTCGGCTGTCTTTACGTCAACTAACCCACCAACGAAATCAACTTCACGGATATTTTGTTCGCTCTCGAAGAGAATGGTTATTGCATAATGGTTTACGAATCGTACTGACGCCCAGTATGCGAGTTGATCGAGAGAGAGCGATAGGTTTAGTGGCTCTTGAGTGAGTTCCCGAAGACGATCAATCGGTCCTCCAAGTGGAAGGGATACACACTTATCACCCATTATCACTATCCAGAACGCAGGGTTTTGCCCGTGGTTTATTATAATCAGTGGATCCACCGGGCGGTCTAAGTCTGAAACATTCATGCTGAGGCAACCTTTGATGGTAACCTTGTCCGGATTCATGATTTGCTTACGCACCGGTCGTAGGGCACCGCTCTTGGCGTACCGATATCCCTCACTACCCAACAGGGAGAAAAGCAACAGGTAGGCTGAACGTAGCCAGCTTACGGACACCTTGTGTGGGTTGGGTTTCCTGATCCGAAAACGGATTCCTTTCCTCACGTCCGCATCAGTCACGTTCGTATCGGGGCCGATTGGGAGATAAGGCAGACGCATTGTACTACCGCCGGGTAACTCATTTATTGAAGTTGGTACTGGTTGTCTTGCAAACTTCGTCGTCGCGGCATCATCCTTTTGACGGATGTATCCGGATGTGATGCCCCATCCGAAGAAATCCATCTCCACTCTCGTGCCGCGTCCAGACGCGTGATCATCTCTCGCTTTTCTCTCCATCATTGCTAGCTTATCTAGCCGACTGCCCTTATTGTTACAATCCACACATGTGAGACATACAATCTTCCCGCCGAGAGTCTTGGGTGGAGCATGCTCTAACGTCACCTCTCTTCCGGACGTCACTTGCGCTTCCGAAAAGGGAATGAGGCAAATCGGGCACTGGGTGTTGCCCATGTGGAATAGGCTGAGTCTGCGCTGGCGGTCTGTCTTCTTTCCCATGCGAGGCATCACTCCGCTTTCCCTTATCAAGACATTTCGTACCCGAAGAGTACCTGGAATGGCGCCGGACGGCAACTGGCCCGGATTCCTCAAGCCAATAGAGGGGCATCGGTTTTCAGGGGGCTGATAAGTTTAGTTGTGCCAACAACCTAACTGATATGGGCCCGGTTTGTTGGACGGGTCGTAAAGGTGGATTTCGGTAACGGTACGGGAGGCACCGAGATGGCCAAGAGGAGACGAAGGTTCACATCGGAGTTCAAGTGTCGGATGGCGCTGGCGATGGTGCGGAAGCGCGACAACGTGCAGGCGATCGCCGCACGCGGCACCAGCTTCATCCCGACCACGTGAGCGCCTGGAAGCGGCAGTTGCTTGCACCGTGTCGGAGGTGTTCGCCTGGGAACGGGAGGCGCAAGTCCGCCAAAGAGCATGAGGCGAAGACCCACGACCTGCACGCAAGGAACGGAGAACTCACCGTCGAGCGGGAATGTTTGCGGCGCGGGCTCAGGCGCTGAGCCGGGCGGACCGGGTGCGGATGATTGAGCCGGGCGGACGGCGGAGGCTGTCAAGGCAGTGCGTGCTGCTGGGTGTGAGCCGGTCGTCGCTCTATCGCCGGCCGAAGCGGGAGCGCAGGGAAGACCTGACTGCTGATGCGTCGCATGCACGAGCTGCACGTGGCGTACCCTTCTACGGGAGTCGGCAGATGATGCGGCACTTCGTGGGTCGACTTCTACAACACCCGCCGTCTCCACTCGGCCCTCGGCTACCAGGCGCCCGCGACTTCGAAAGAACTCAACCGTGCTGCGTGAAGCGATCCGCCGCCAGCGCGACGGCCGCCGCCGCTACCGCCTTTGTCACGGTGCTCCGCTCCTTGCCGGGGTGAGCGTCCAGGGTAGCGGACAGGGGTCATCACCCCATCAGCGGCTCCCGCGCAACGGGGTCACCGGCCTCCCGCAACTCCGGAGGATCAGTCCCGGACCCACTCAAAGCCCATGCGGAACGGCTCCTCCTCGGGGCACCGGATCACGGCAACCAACCGATACGGGTGCTGGCGTCCAAACCATTCCGCAAGCAGGGACCGGTCGCCACCGCCTTCCACCTCCCCCGCTATGGAGCACACTGCGCCCGCCTCACCCATTTGGTAGTTGAAGCCCCCTAGCTCCAACTCCAGGTACGGACTATCCCAAGACCCGGCGACGTGTAGGGGGAGCGCACTGGCGTCCCGCGTCACGGCCTGCTTCAAGGTCCCGGACAGGTCTCCAACCACCCGGCCATCCTCCTCCACAAGACGGAGCCACGTCCAATGTTCCGGCTCGCCGTGTTCCCACGTTCCGCTAACGGGGGGAAGGTCAACCACCCTCACGCCTATCAGCACCATGAACGCGAGCACTACCAGCGTCATGAGTACCGCCGTGAGGTTCTTCATCTGATCCCTTCCTTCCGTAGCGCGGCTACGGGTGCCGCTGGTGATCGTCTTGGAAGGAGTACTAGGACCCCGGTTGTGCCGCGTCAATCGTCCACCTGCGGGACGGGAACGGAGTGACCTGATCCTCGCTCAGTTACGGTGGAGTGGCTGGGCGGTTGTGGCTCTTCAGCTAGATTGTTCGAGTCGAGGAGTCGAGGTGGGGATGGACGCAACGAGGATCACAACGAGTCAACGAGATGGCCTGCGACTACGCCGCGATACGTCGGGAAAACCAACGCCGATACGGAACCGACATCGGTCGGATCGGGGACCTGCTGCTCGCCAACCGGTATGGTGATCGGGCGCACTTTATCTACGAGCTGCTCCAGAACGCCGAAGACGCGCTAGCTCGCAGGACAGCCTGGCAGGGATCGCGAGCCGTCTCATTCGAGCTTGACGCGGACGTCCTGCGCGTGTCGCACTTTGGTGTACCGTTCGATGAGGTCGACATTCGCGGGGTCTGCGGAATCGCAGAGAGCACCAAGCGCTGGACGGAGATCGGACGGTTCGGGATCGGATTCAAGTCCGTCTTCGCGTTTACCGAGCGACCCGAGATCCACTCGGGCTCCGAGGCTTTCGCGATCGAGAGCTTCGTATGGCCGGTGGGGACGGCTCCGGTGCAACGGGCACGGGACGAGACTGTCATCCGTATTCCGCTCAAGGAAGGCGACGACGCTGGAACGACGGAGATCATGGACGGGCTCTCACGGATCGGCGCGACCTCGCTGCTGTTCCTCCACGAGATCAGGGAGATTACCTGGAGCGTGGATGGTGCCCCTGTTGGCCTCTACCTGCGAGAAGAAGTGGAGGAGGGTACAGGTGTCCGCCGGGTGAATGTCATTGGCCAGAAACTTGGCGAGCCGGAAGTCGATGACGAATGGTTGGTGTTCTCACGACCGATTCGCACGGAAGGCGGAGAGCTGGGCGGCCATGTGGAAATCGCATGGCTGACGGGGGAGGATGAAGACGGTCGTACGACGCTTCGAGCCGTGAAGCCCTCACCCCTGGTCGTGTTCTTCCCAACTGTGGTCCAGACGCACCTCGGATTCCTGATGCAGGGTCCGTACCGGACAACGCCGAGCCGCGACAACGTACCCCCGCAGGACCAGTGGAACCGGATGTGCGTGCGGGAGACCAGAGCGCTGCTGGTAAGAAGTCTGAAGTGGTTGCGAGACAGGGGTCGGTTGGACGCAACCGCGCTCGCCTGCCTTCCGTTGGACCCCGCTGCGTTCGAGGAGCCGATGTTCCGCGAGCTGTTCGAAGAAACGAAGGAGGCATTACGCCGAGAGGAGTTGCTGCCGGCCCTCGGGGGCACCTATGTGAGCGCCGAAAACGCCCGTCTGGCCCGGGGCGCAGAACTCAGGCAACTGCTGTCACCCACCCAACTGGCTGCCTTGGAGGGTCGTTCGCGACCGCTTCACTGGCTCGAAAGCTCGATCTCGCGAGACAGGACGCCAGAATTGCGGAGATATCTGGTACAGGAACTGGGGATCCGAGAGTTTACACCGGAAGCCCTTCTGAAGCGCATGACGGGCGCATTTCTCGAGGAACAGACTGACAAGTGGATCCAAGGTCTCTACGAGTTCCTCGGTGCCCGGCCTGCCCTAGGCCCGCGTGTTGCGTCGCTGCCCATCATTCGGCTCGAAGCCGGATCACATGTGACACCCGCTGTCGGAGCAGCGTTTCTCCCTGGACCGGTTGAAACCAGTTTCCCGACGGTGCGTGCAGACGTCTGCCGGACGGACGAAGCGCGAGGGTTCCTCAGGTCCCTGGGCCTTGCCGAACCTGACCCGGTCGACAACGTGATCCAGAATATCCTCCCGAAGTATCGGGAAGGAGCGGAGTTATCGGAAGCGGAGTATGCGTCTGATGTCGGCCTGATGCTCGGTGCGTTTAAGACGGACTCGCGGGCGCAGCAGGATCGGCTGGTGAAGAGGTTGGCAGAAATACCTTGGGTGAGGGCTGTTGACGGCTCCGGTAGGCGCGGGCTGTGGGCGAAACCCGGCAGCCTGTACTTTGCGACGGAAAGCCTCCGCAGGCTATTCGATGGCATGCGCGAAGTGTTGCTTGTGGATCGCGATGTGTCCTGCCTTAGGGGGGAGGAGGTTCGCCGACTTCTGGAAAGATCTGGAGCAACGCGATATCTGAACCCTATAGAGGTCAAGTGCGACCTACCAAGGGCAACGCTGACCGAGATCCGCCGCCAGGAAGGAATGGAGCGCATAGCTGGGTACGCACTCGAGGACAAGACCATCCGGGGCTTGGACGCACTGCTCGACAGGTTCGAGGAGCTGGAGTTGCACGACCGTCTTAGCCGAGCGCGCGATCTCTGGGATGCTTTGGCTGATCTCAAGAAACGCCGTGGCTCGCGGCCCTTCGAGGGTGTGTATACTTGGTGGTTTTTTCACCAGACAAAGATTGCCTCGTTCGATGCGGCCTTTGTGCGCATGCTCAACCAGCGAAGATGGATACCGGATTCATCGGGTAACCTACGCCGCCCAAGATCGGTTGCTTTCGAGGAGACCAAGTGGGAGCCCGACACTCTTCTACAATCGAAGGTCGTCTTCAAACCGACTTTGTTGGACCAGTTAGCGAGGGAGGCGGGGATCGAGCCCGGCGCACTGGACCTGCTCAGGGAGATCGGCGTGACGAGCGAGGCAGAATTACGGGAGCGCTTGGGGGGCGGGGGCCAACACACGTCGGCGTCAACTGAGGATAGCAACCGGTCAGCCAAGCAACGCAAGCCCCCCGGGCCCACTGACACAGAAGAGCAGGAGTCTGGTGATGATGGATCGGAATCCAACGATTCCGAGACTGAGGAACCGTCGCCCGCCCGTGCAACGCCGCGTCAGTTTGTTTCCTACGTCGCTGTCGAAGCTGAAGACGAGGACGAGGATCCCGATGGGCTGGCACACTCTGCCCGAATGACGCTGGAGCGCTTGGCGATCGAGTTCATCTTGGATGTTGAGCCAGGCTGGCAACAAACCCCACCCAACAACCCAGGGTTCGACCTTTATCAAGGCAACACGATGCAGACAGCGACTCGTTGGTGTGAGGTCAAGGCAATGACCGGCACGCTCGATGATCGTCCAGTGGGGATTTCGAGTACCCAGTTCCAGTGTGCGCAGGACCATGGGGACGCCTACTGGCTCTATGTAGTGGAGCGGGCGAGAACGAATGCTCCTAACCTCGTTCGTATTCAGGATCCGGTAGGCAAGGCGAATACGTTTACCTTCGATCACGGCTGGCGGGCCGTAGCGACGGCTCTGGACAGAAACCCCGACGAGGATCCGTGATCCGGATTCCTATTCCGACGAAAGTTGCCCATTCCGGCGATGCCGACCACCGATTCCAGCAAGCCGATCGCAGATTCCAGGCCATGCCGATCACCTTGGAGGAGCAGAGGTCCATAGGGACGCTGGGTGTGGGGGTTGAGGGTTGAAGTTTGGGGCGTGGAGTCGGACTTCGTCGAGTCATAGAGTCTTCCCATCGAAGCGCCTTTGAGAGTGATGCGGTGGGCGTTGTTGAGTAACCGGTCGAGGATGGCGTCGCCGAAGGTGGGATCACCGACGACATCGTGTCAGTGGTCGACGGGGACCTGGCTGGCGAGCAGCGTGCCCCGTCGGGCATAGGTCGTCGAGGACCTCGAGGAGGTCGTGTCGTCCCTGGCTTGAGAGCGAGGCGAGTCCCCCAGCACCTGCATCAAGCAAGACCAGTCTCGTCCGCGCCGCCATCGTCTTCGTCCCAGTCGAGGTAGTAGAGTTCTCCTGGATTCCTTTCCAGGTACTTGGCGGCGACACTTCGAGAGAGGTTGCCTGTTCTGTACGCCAAGGCTACCAACCGTACAAATCGATCTGGAAGATCGGGGGGCGGCTTGGTCCAGTGCTTCGGCATGCTTGCTCGGTCCATCCTGCGAAACGACGGGTCATCGAGCCGTTTCCGGACCGCGTCCTCCGATATCAAGTCGAGACTTCGGACCCGCCACAACAACGCTTCGGTTGAGACGCCGTAAGCCCGAGCCATGTTTACGACTTCGAGATGCGAGGCCTCTCTGCCCTCGAAGCGAGACTGGAACTCGGCGCGCAGGTCGTCACCGGGGAGGAGCAGTGCGGATGCGAATACGTTCGCCAGCTTCTCGACCCGCTCCGGCCATGTCGTGCGTTGGTTCCCATGCGGCCACGCGTCCATTACGGCATCCCAGGTTACCAGGTGAAAAAGCTCGTGGGCCAGGCTATAGCGCTGCCGCCAGGGCGCTTCATGGCGATTTAGCAGAACCGCCGCGTCCGAGTCTGTCCGCACACAGGCAGCTGACCCTCCGCTACCCAGGTCATCGAGGAACAACTTGACGCCAAAACGCTCTTGCAGGACTTCAGCCAGCGACATGGCAGGGCGTCCCCCAAGGTCCATGCTGCGTCTCGCATTGGACGCCAGCTGTTCCGTTTGGCCGAACGATGTCGATTGGTTCACGGAAAACCGAGGCAGTGGCTGCGTGTCGCAACGGGCACTGGTCAGTTCCTCGACACGCCTGAATCGCTCGTAGCGCTCAAGCAATCTTGCTTCGTGTTGGCACCGGTCCGCGTCGGGCCCATGAGAACGCCAAAAAACGTGCCTTTCGGCTTGGCTGGTGCCTTCGAGCTCGAGTAGCTTGGGCAGGCTGGTGTGAAGCGCATTGGCGATTCTGGCCAGTTCCCATGCCTTGATGTCTCGCTGACCTCGTTCCAATTCGGAGACGATCTGGTGCGAACCAAACCCGACAGCTTCCGCCAGTTCTCGCTGGCTCATGCCCAAGGCCTTCCGGCGGGCGCGAACGGAATGCGCAATAATTTCCTGCATGGTGCTCGTCATATCTCCCCTTCTTTAGGCCGTACTCAAGATAATCTTGAATACAGGCGGACGCCAGAATAACCGAAACGGATCTCACCGTCCGGCGCCCGGTGGCCGACCACCACCGCGACCGTCATATTCCCCTGCATGGAAAACCGAGCAACGACCGCATCGTCCCCTCGGACGCGAGCTACGGCCCCTCCGCGCGGCTGCCAGCCCCGGTCCGCATCCAACCTCCCCCACCTCATCACCCTCGCGCTCGCCCTCCTAGCCTCAGCCACCTGCTCACCGCCCGGTCAACAGGCCCCCTTCCCCAACCGCCCCATCGAGATCGTGTCGTGGGCGACGCCCGGCGGCCCCTCGGACCTCCTCTCGCGGGCGCTGGCCGATGTCGCGCCGGCGCACTTCGACGGGCAGCGTGTGAACGTGATGACCCGGCAAGGCGGAGCAGGGGCCGCCGGCATGCAGTACATGCAGGGCCGCGCGGGAGACCCCCACGTGCTCGGCGTGTTCACGGCGAGCGGGACGGTGAACATGGCGACGGGGCGGATCCCGTTCGGCCCCGAGGACTTCACGCCCATCCTCCGGATCCAGATCGATCCCTTCCTCGTCGCGGTGCGGGACGACAGCCCCTTCCGCACGCTGGGAGACCTGTTCGAGGCCGCTCACGCCCGGCCCGGCGAGGTGTCGATGTCGGGGTTCGGGGCGGCGTCGGCCCATTTCCTCGGCTTCGTCCGGTTGCGGGCGGCGGCGGGAGATCCGGATATCCGCTGGATCGCCTACGAAGGGTCGGCGGACGCGGTGGTTGCGGCGCTCGGCGGCCACACCGACGCGGCGCACACGAACTACAATATCGTGCGCGAGCACCTGCGCGCGGGGACGATGCGCGTGCTGGGGACCGCGCTGCCCGTCGAGGCGCTCCCGGACACCCCGAGCTACGCGGACCAGGGATACGACCTCCAGCCCGTCCACTGGCGGGGGGTGGTGGGCCCGCCGGGGCTGGACCCCGGGACGCGGGCCGACATCCGCGCCCGCCTCCTGGCCGCCATCGACGATCCGGGGTTCCGGGAGTACATGGAGCGCGCCGCTCTCGAATACGCGACGATGGGGGATGCAGAGGCGTTCGGGGCCTGGATGACGGAGGAAGTCACGACGAGCCGGGACCTGCTGCGACGGCTGGGAATCCTGGATGAGTAGCCGCTCCGCGCACGGAAGCCCGCCACTGCGCCTCCTGGCCGAGGCGGGGCTGCTCGCCGCCGTCGGAGCCGCGGTCCTGCTCGACTCGCGCGGCTATCCCCCTTCGCTGGCCGAGGGCGCCCCGGGCCCGGCCTTCTTCCCCCGGCTGCTCTCGGCGCTCCTCATCGCCTCCGCGGCCTGGCTCGCGATCCGTGCCTGGAGGGGCGCGAGAGGGGGAGGATCGGGCGGTGCGAAGGAAAGTGGCTCGGAAGCCGAATCGGGCACGGGACGTTCCCGCGGGAACGCATCTCCGGACTCTGCCGCGGGCCCAGGGCCCAGGAGCCGAATCCAGCGCCTCGGATTGTGGATCGCGGTGGCGTGGATCGCCGCCTTCCTCCTCGTATGGCCCCGGCTTGGAACCGTCCTCTCGGTGCCGCTCCTCGTCGTCGGCCTCATGTGGCTGACGGGCGAGCGTTCGTGGCGGACACTGGTCTCGGTGCCGCTCGCCTTCGCCGGGTTCATCTACCTGGTGTTCATGGTCCTGCTCGGCGTGCCGCTGCCGACCGGGTTCTGACCGGGCGACGCGGGGCGTGTCGGCCTTCCTCGACGGTCTCCTGACGGCGCTCCAGCCGGGGAACCTCGCCGCGCTGCTGGGAGGCAGTCTGCTCGGGGTGTTCGCGGGAGCGATGCCGGGGCTGAGTTCGACGGTGGGTCTCGCGCTCGTCCTCCCGGTGACCTTCGCGCTCGACCCGACGCCGGCGCTCCTGATGATGGTCTCGATCTACATGGCGGCGGAGTACGGAGGGTCGATCACGGCGATCGCGATCGGTGTTCCGGGCAGCTCGCCCGCGCTCGCGACGACCTTCGACGGCTACGCCATGACGCAGCGGGGCGAGGCGGGGCGCGCGCTGGGGATTTCCCTCTTCTCCTCCATGAGCGGGGGGATCCTGGGGACGATTCTCCTCGTGCTGGCGCTCGGGCCGCTCTCGCGGGCGGCGATCGCCTTCGGGCCGGCGGAGTACTTCGGGCTCGGCGTCTTCGGCCTCTCGATCGTCGCGAACCTCGTGGGAAGCGATCCTCTGAAGGGGATCATCAGCGCCCTGCTGGGACTCCTTTTCTTCATCGTCGGGCTGGACGTGCTCACGGGGGCTCCGCGGCTCACGCTCGGCACGAACATGCTCATGGACGGGCTCGGGTTGGTGCCGATGCTGATCGGCTTCTTCGCCATCGCCGAGGCGCTGAAGGCGGCGGCCGGCGGGCGCAAGGCGGCAGCGCCCGGGGGCGGCATCACGGGGGCGCTCCCCAGGTACCGTGAGCTGTTCGGGCTCTGGCGCACGATTCTGCGCGGGTCGGCGATCGGTGGGCTGATCGGGGCCATTCCCGGCGCCGGGGCGACGATCGCCTCGATCGTGGCGTGGAACGAGGAGCGGCGCGTCTCGAAGGACCGGGAGCGCTTTGGGACCGGAGTGCCGGCCGGCATCGCGGCGCCCGAGGCGGCGAACAACTCCTGCGTGGGCGCCGCCATGATCCCCCTCCTCGCGCTCGGGATTCCGGGGTCGGCGAGCGCCGCCGTGCTGCTCGGCGGCCTCACCGTGCAGGGCGTCGCGCCGGGCCCGCTGCTGATGGCCGAGCGCTCCGAACTCGTTTACGCGCTGTACGCCGGGTTCCTGGTGGCGGTGCTGCTCATGCTGGCCGTGGGGCGCCTCGGCATCCCCCTGTGGACGCGCGTCGTGCGGCTGCGCCCGTCGATCCTGATGCCGCTGGTCGTGGCCATCTCGCTCGTGGGCGTCTTCGCGCTGCGCGGGAACGCGGCCGACGCCTGGGTGGCCCTCTTCTTCGGGGTCGTCGGCTTCGCTATGCTGCGGGCCGGATATCCGCTGGCGCCGGCGGTGCTCGGCCTCATCCTCGGTCCCATGATCGAGACGAACTACCGGCGGGCCCTCACGCTGTCGTCGGGCTCGCACACGGTCTTCCTCGAGAGTCCGATCAGCCTGGTGCTGCTCGCGCTGGCGGTGGTCAGCTTCGCGGCCCCGGCGGTCAGGAACCGTCTCATTTCCGGAAAACGACAAGCAAAGGAGCAAGAGTGAGCGCGACACGCGCGGTCATCGACTTCATCCTCGAAACGAACATCACAGACTTCCCGGAGCGGCTGCTGAGCGAGGGACGGCGCTGCGTGCTGGACGGCACGGGCGTGATCCTCGCCGGGTCCACGGACGCCTGCTCCCGCATCGTGCAGGACCAGATCGCGGCGCAGGGCGGGCACGCGGAGGCGACCATCTTCGGGCCGCCGGACACCCGCGCCCCGGCCCCGCTCGCGGCGCGCGCCAACGGCACGGCGGGCCACGCGATGGACTTCGACGACACGCAGCTCTCGAACGCCCCCGACCGCATTTTCGGGCTCCTCACGCACCCCACGGTGGCGCCGCTGTCGGCGGGGTACGCGATGGCGGAACGGGTGGGAGCCACGGGCGCCGAGTTCCTGGAGGCGTTCCTCATCGGCTTCGAGGTGGAGTGCAAGATCGCCGAGGCGATCGATCCCCGGCACTACCGGGAAGGGTTCCACTCGACCGCGACGATCGGCACGCTCGGGGCCTGCGCGACGGCGGCCCGGCTGGCCGGGCTGGAGGCGGACGAGCTCGCCATGGCGCTCGGCATCGCGGCGAGCCTCTCGTCGGGGATCCGGCTCGGGTTCGGCACCATGACCAAGCCGCTCCACGCCGGGCGCGCCGCCGAGAACGGCATCGTGGCGGTCGACCTCGCGGCGCGCGGCTTCACGGCCGGGAACGATGCGCTGGAGGCGCCGTGGGGCTTCTTCCGCGTATTCGGCGGCGGCTTCGAGGCCGAGCGGCTGGTCGGCGCCCTCGGCGCGCCCTACACGCTGCTCGACCCCGGCGTGTCCGTGAAACCATTCCCCTCGGGAAGCCTCGGCCACCCGAGCATGGCCGCCATGCTCGAACTCGTGACCGGACACGACCTCGCGCCGGAAGACATCGCCGGCATCACCTTCCGCGCCGGCCACAACATCCTGAACCCGCTGCGGTATCCCGTCCCCCGCAACGAACTGGAGGCGAAGTTCTGCATCCCCTTCGTCCTCTCGAGCATCGTCCTCCGACGGCGGGCCGGGATCCGCGAGTTCCACGACGACTTCGTCCTCTCCGAGGAGGTCGCGGACATGATGCGCCGGGTGACGGTCCAGTTCGACGAGGAGATCGACGCGCGCGGCTACGACCGCATGCGGAGCGCGATCGACGTCCGCCTCCGCGACGGCACCGAACTCCACACCGAGGCCGACACCTATCCCGGCGGCCCGGAGCGGCCCCTGAGCCGGGAGGAACTGCCCGCCAAGTTCCGGGACTGCGCGAGTCTCGTGATGGACGACGAGGGGATCGATGCGGCGCTGGAAGTCCTTGAGCGGGTGGACGAGCTGGGGCATATCGGGGAGCTGGTGGGGGGGCTTTCGGCTGTCTCCGCCGGAGGTCCCGCTGGGGCTCCGGCCGGGGTTCCGGGGTGAGCTGCCTGAGAAACGCCTTTACTCATCGTTCGGCCCGGCCATGCGGTAGCCCACCCCGCGCTGGTTGAAGATGTAGGTGGGATTGGTCCCGTTGTCGCCGATTTTCTGGCGCAGCTTCTTCACGCAGGTGCGCGCTGCCTCCGATTTTTGACCGGTGCGCAGGCCCCAGATCCGGCGCAGCAGGACGTCCTGCTTGACGACCCGTCCCGCGTTGAGCGACAGGACGCGCAGGAGTTCGTACTCAGTGGCGGTCAGCGCCACCGGGCGTCCGGCCACGGTCACCTCGCGCCGGTCGTAGTGGATGCGGAGTTCGCCTGTCGCGAAGGGCTCGCTCCCGGCGCGCCGGCTCAGCTCCGCCCGCACCCTGGCCACGAGTTCCGTCGGCGAGAATGGCTTGACGATGTAGTCGGCAGCGCCGAGTTCGAGCGCCCTGGCGATCGTCTCGTCCCGGCGGTAGCCGGAGATGAAGATGACCGGCAAATCCGCCAGTTCGGGGACCTGCTCCATCAGTTCGATCCCGTCGGTGCCGGGGAGCATCAGGTCGAGCAGCACGAGGGCGGGCTTCTCGTTCCGGATCAGAGGCGCCAGTTCCCCCGGGTCGCCGGTCACGAGCGGAGCGTAGCCCGCCGTCTGTAGCGCGTCGCGCACGAAACGGAGCGTGTTCGGGTCGTCGTCGACCACGAGGACGCGCGGCAGATCCCGATCGTCCGTGCCGGGCGATGGCGGGCTGGCTGCGGAGGCCGCCGCGGCCCCAGGGGCGACGGGCATGGTGAACGTGATGCGCGTGCCCTGACCCGGCCCGCCGCTTTCGGCCTGGATGCGCCCGCCGTGCGCCTCGACCAGCCCCTTGCAGATGGCGAGGCCCAGCCCGAAGCGCACCGCTCCGGCCGCCTCGTCGTCCCCGGCATGCTTGCGGAACAGGTGCGGCAGCCGCTCGGGCGGTATGCCGCGGCCCTCATCGGCGACCGAGAGCGCGACGTGGACGCCGTCGCGAACCGCCTCGACCAGGATGGGGGACGAAGCCGGCGCATGCCGGGCGGCGTTGGCGAACAGATTGCTCAGGACCTGGACGATGCGTCTCTGGTCCGCCATCACCAGGGGCAGGTTCGATGGCAGATCGATGGCGATGGTGTGCCGGCTGCCGCCGCTGAGGAAGGTGTTTCTCGCCCGGTCCACCAGGGCGGCCACCTCGGAGGGCCGGGGCGTGACCGACAGCGTGCCCGAGTCGATGCGCCCCGCATCGAGCAGGTCGCTGATGAGGCCCTGCATGTGCTCGGCCTGCTCGTCGATGATGCGGTGGAACTCGCGCTCCTCGGCGGGATCCAGTTCCCGCGCCGGCGAGAGCAGGGTCGCCGTCGAGCCCTTGATCGAGGTCAGCGGGGCCCGCAGCTCGTGGCTCACCATGCTCAGAAACTCGGTCCGCTGCCGCTCCAGCTCCTCCAGTGGTTCCAGGTCCTGCATCGTGACCACCAGGGAGACGACCTCGCCGTCCTCACCGCGGATCGGCGTGGCGTTGATCAGGGTCTTCACGCTCCGGCCATCGGGCAGCGAGAGCACCAACTCCTCGGCGCGCACGGGTTCCGCGTCGCCCAGCGCCCGGTTGAGCGGCAGCTCCGCGAACGAGACCTCCTCGCCATCGCCTCGCCGAACCGTGATGACCTGCAACAACTCCAGGGGCGGGCGGCCCGACGGGTCCAGGTCCGCGATGATCCGCCGGCCCTCGCGATTGAACCGCACCAGTTCGCCGGTTCTCGCATCGAAGACCGCGACGCCGACCGGCGAGGTATCGACCAGCGCTTCCAGATCGGCGCGGGCCCGCTGTTCGTCGCGATATGCCTGGGCGTTGGCGATGGCCGTGGCCGCCTGCGACGCGAACAGCACCAGGGTCTCTTCGTCCTCGTCGGTGAAGCCCTGGCCGCCCTCCTTGTTGGTCAGATAGAAGTGGCCGACGTTCAC
Organism: Longimicrobiales bacterium; assembly: GCA_965208255.1. GTDB lineage: Bacteria > Gemmatimonadota > Gemmatimonadetes > Longimicrobiales > Gaopeijiaceae > BD2-11. The sequence goes on along the minus strand of OZ242324.1, from coordinate 2,000,818 downwards.
GCCCCGGTGACGAATGGGCGCGCCCAGGAAGTTCCGGCGAAGGATCGGCGCGGTGGCGATGCCGAGCGCGTTGAGGTGGGACGCCAGGTCGTCGACCCGCAGCGGCCGCTCACTCTGGAGCAGGTAGCCCCAAAGGCGCTCGCCCTGTGGGAGGTCCCGGAGCTGCCGTCGCTCCTCGGACGTCAGGCCCGAAGAGATGAAGTCCCGGACTCTCTCGACACGGTCCACGGTCGTGATGGCCGCGTTCGCGGCGCCGGTCAGCGCGCGGGCGCTGTCGACCACCTCGCGCAGGACCGATTCCAGGTCCAGGCTCTCGCTGATGCGCAGGCTCGCCGAACTCAGCCGGGCCATGCGCTCCCGCAGCCTCGCGATTTCCTGTCCCGGCTCGTCGATGTCGCTCAAGCCTTCCTCCCCCGGATGCCCGCGCCGTGGTGGCCCGATCGTTGCGGCTCCGTGGCCGCCCGTAACGAAGTGCGCCCGATAGCTCCTCGGCGTGCTGTCGCGTGCGAGTGGCCGAAGTGTCGAATATACCACCGATGACGGGCGGGAATCGCATTGGGCCGCCCGGTTGGCTAGCTCGCAGGTCGCAGTTGTCCGGGTGCCCCCTGGGGCGCAGTGGATTCCCGGCGTGTTGCGGACCCCGCTACACCGGCCCCTCCGCCTGTTTCGACCTGCCCGCCAACATCCGCCCGCGGCGCCGCCCGCATCCATTGCCTGTCCACAGCCGCCACCGCCACGCGCCCGATGCTCGTGCGCGGGAAGCGGGGGATCGAAGCCTTCATCGGCCCGTTGTGGCGGCCAGACGATCACCCTTTCGCGCCATGCCACCTTATCGCCATGATCAAGTCAGCTCCAGCCACGCACTGACCACAGTAGTGTGCGTTACAACTAATGCATGGCGTGGCAATCACGATGCTTCGCGCGATGTTCCAGTCAGCCCTTCTCGAAAGGAGACCGAGGATGACAAGGCCAATGAGACGGCTCTTGATCTGCGGCGCGGTCGCGCTCGCAGGCGGCCCCCTTCCTTCTCCGCTGGCCGCATCAAACGCGGTTGCGCCAGCCCCGGCGTCAGTCTGTGTCGCTCCTGCTGTCGCAACAGCCGATGTCATGGCTTCGCATCAGAAGTGCGCCCGGGAACGGAAGCAAAAAAGGCGAATGTGCAGAAGGTACGGCATTATCTCATCGCAATGCCTGAACGCGTTCATCGCACTCGCAACCTGTGAAGGGCGTTGGGTGGACTCGTACGCCGCGACTCCGTCGATGGCTACGGGGCGGGACACGGGCCTTGTGCGCTTCCTCGACGAGGGAGCTCATGGCTTCAGGTATGCCCGTTGCCGATCCAAGAGTGAAGCCGCCGGAGGATCCCGGCGATGAGTCCATTCACAAAACGCCACGTTATCGCCATGATTAAACCATAATATGCCATGATAGCGCCACGTAATGCATGTTATCTTTAGAGGATGCAGAGTTCGAGGTGCCGGACCGGAACCAGCTTCCGCTCCACCGGGTCCGCGTGCTTCAGGTGACGGGCGAGGACTACGGGTACCGGGCCGTGCTCACCAACTGACCCCTCGTGTGTCTTGGACTTCACCCACCAAGACAGGGGACGAGGCAACCGATGAAGACCATCTTCGCGATTGGCGCTAGGGCTGCTGGCCGTCACGTCCGTCAAAAGATCTCTCGTGGCGGCGGATCCATGGCCTGGGCCTCGGCCGCACTGGTAGCGGTTGCTGCCTTGGCCGTGGCCTGCGGCGATGGCGCGACGGAGCCTCCGCCCCCCGATCCTCCTCGCCCGGCGACCGTAACCGTCACCCCCGCAACCGTCGAGTTCACGGCGCTGGACGCGACCGTGCAGCTTGCGGCCGACGTACGCGACCAGCACGGCCAAGCGATGGCAGGAGCCACGGTAACCTGGTCGAGCAGCGCCGCTGCAGTGGCGACGGTGGACGCCTCCGGTCTTGTGACGGCGGTGGGCAACGGGACGGCGACGATCACGGCGAGCGCCGCCTCTGCCTCGGGAATGGCGACCGTGACGGTGGCGCAGTCGCCCGACTCGGTGGCGGTGTTGCCGGCGGAGGCGACAATCACAGCCCTGGGCGACACCCTGCGGCTGGCGGCCGAGGCGTTGGATGCGAACGGGCAATCGGTGGCGGGCGTGGAGTTGGCGTGGGAGTCGAGCGACGACGCAGTGGCGACGGTGGACGCCTCCGGTCTTGTGACGGCGGTGGGCAACGGGACGGCGGCGATCACGGCGAGCGCCGCCTCTGCCTCGGGAATGGCGACCGTGACGGTGGCGCAGTCGCCCGACTCGGTGGCGGTGTTGCCGGCGGAGGCGACAATCACAGCCCTGGGCGACACCCTGCGGCTGGCGGCCGAGGCGTTGGATGCGAACGGGCAATCGGTGGCAGACGTGGAGTTTGCGTGGGAGTCGAGCGACGATGCGGTGGCGACGGTGGACGCCTCCGGTCTTGTGACGGCAGCTGGCAACGGGACGGCGGCGATCACGGCGAGCGCGGGATCTGCCTCGGGAATGGCGGCGGTTACGGTGATGCAGGTGCCCGACTCGGTGGCGGTGTTGCCAGCGGAGGGGACGATTGCGGCCCTGGGGGACACCCTGCGACTGACGGCCGAGGCGTTGGACGCGAACGGGCAATCGGTGGCGGGCGCGGAGTTCGCGTGGGAGTCGAGCGACGACGCAGTGGCGACGGTGGACGCCTCCGGTCTGGTGACGGCTGCTGGCAACGGGATGGCGACGATCACGGCAAGCGCCGGAGAAGTGACGGGGAGCGCAACGGTGGCGGTCGTGCAGGAGGTGGGCGCGGTCGCGATAGCACCGACTGCTGACACCCTGGTGGCGTTCGGCGATACGGTGCGGTTTTCGGCGGAGGCGCAGGACGCGAACGGCCATCCTATGCTGGGGGCGATGTTCGACTGGACATCGGGCGACACGCTGGTGGCGACGGTGGATTCGGCGGGTCTGGCGACGGCGGTTGCCGCAGGCGAAGCCGAGGTAACGGCCACCTCTGCAGGGGTGACTGGTGTCGCCCAACTGACGGTCGTGGCTCCCGTGGCGACGACCGTCGCTGTCAGCCCCGATACGGTAGCGTTCACGGCTCTGGGGCAGACCGCGCTGCTGGCCTCGGAGGTACGTGACCAGGTCGGGCGCCCGATGGCGGACGTTGCCGTGGCCTGGGCGAGCGGAGACACGACTGTCGCGGTGGTAGGCTCAGCCGGGCTGGTGACGGCCGTCGGCTACGGCGCAACGATCATCACGGCGATGGCGGGCGAGGCCTCTGCCACAGCGATTGTGACAGTAACGCTGTCGGCGGATTCGGTAACTGTGTCGCCGGCTGCGGACACGGTCGCGGTGGGCGACACAGTTCGACTTTCAGCGGAGGGGTTTGACGAGGACGGCCATCCGGTCGACGGCGCAGTGTTCACTTGGTCGTCGAGCGATGCAACGGTGGCTACCGTGGACACGACGGGACTGTTGACGGGCGTTGCAGAGGGGGTGGCCACGGTTACCGCTACGAGCGGGAGCGCCCGCGGAACGGCGGAGATCACGGTCAAGTATACAGACCGGGCGGTGCTGGTGGCGTTGTACAACGCAACTGACGGCGAGAACTGGGTCAACAACGAGAACTGGTTGACAGACGCGCCCCTGGGTGAGTGGTTCGGCGTGACGACGAATCGGGAGGGACGCGTCGTCGCCCTGGAGATGGCATACTACGATAGGGATGCCTACCAGTTTATCGGCAACAACGTATCGGGCCCGATCCCGCCGGCACTCGGCAAGCTGGCCAACCTCAGGTTGTTGAACTTTACCGCGAACGATCTGTCAGGCGCGATCCCACCGGAAGTCGGCGACTTGGCCAAGTTGACCATTCTTAGGCTCTACGCCAACAACCTTTCGGGTCCGATCCCGCCGGAACTCGGCAACCTCGGCAACCTGACATGGCTGTTCCTCGGTGACAACGAACTTACCGGCTCGATCCCGCCAGAACTCGGCGGCCTCGCCAACCTGACGAGGCTGCTCCTCGGGGGAAATCAACTCAGCGGCCTCATCCCCCCGGAACTCGGCAACCTCGCCAACCTGGAGCTGCTGTACCTTAACTCCAACGGCCTCACTGGTCCGATCCCGGCCGAACTCGGCAACCTCGCCAACCTGGAGTCGCTGCACCTTTATTCCAACGACCTCGCTGGTCCGATCCCGGCCGAACTCAGCGACCTCGCCGACCTGACATGGCTGTGGCTAGGGAACAACCAACTGACGGGGCGGATCCCGTCCGAACTAGGCAATCTCGGCAACCTGCGGTCGCTGCACCTCTACTCCAACGACCTTTCGGGTCCGATCCCGGCCGAACTCGCCGGCCTCGCCAACCTCCGGTGGTTCTATTTCCAAGGGAACGAGGGGCTGTGCGCCCCGGGCATCGCCAGCTTCGCCGACTGGCTGTTGGCGATGGAGCAATGGGCAGGCCCGTATTGCAACGAGTCCGACGTGGGTGTGCTGGAAACGCTTTTTGAGTCCCTGGGCGGCTCTGGATGGACCAACTCCGATGGCTGGCTTGGAGGCGCGGTCCTGGCCGGATGGCATGGGGTCCGCGCCGATTCGCTCGGTCGCGTGACGGGGCTCGATCTGAGCCGCAACGGCCTCGCCGGACGACTTCCGGGCAACCTGGGCGAACTGGTTCACATGACGGAGCTTAGGATCGCTGACAACGCCGACCTTTCGGGCCGCCTCCCGCTCGCCTTGGCCGGCCTTTCCCTCCAGACGCTTCACTACTCCGGCACGGATCTTTGTGCCCCGGTCAACACGCCTTTCCGCGACTGGCTGCGCAGGATCCCGTCCCATGACGGCACGGGTGTCGAGTGTCCCCCGCTGTCCGACCGCGAGGGCCTGGAGGCGCTGTACCATGCGACCGGCGGGCCGGACTGGATCCACAACGAGAACTGGCTTACGGATGCGCCGCTCGGTGAATGGTACGGCATCGATACGGACGACCTGGGCAGGGTTGTCGCAATCGGGTTCCTCAGTAACGGCTTGAGGGGCCGGATCCCGGTCGAACTCGGCGACATGGCCCATCTGCAGTCGCTGAGGCTCAATCGAGAGCGGCTGACAGGCCCAGTCCCTCCTGAACTCGGAGGCCTCGCCAATCTGCGGAGCCTGTCGCTCGGTGAAAACAACCTGACGGGCCCCATTCCACCCGAGCTCGGGGGTCTCGCCAATCTGCGGAGCCTGTTGCTCCACGAAAACGACCTCACGGGTTCGATTCCGTCCGAGCTCGGCAACCTCGCCGATCTGGGCCTACTCAACCTTTCAGCGAATCGCCTGGCGGGCCCGGTCCCACGTGAACTCGGCGGCCTGGCCAACCTGTTCACCCTGTACCTCGGCCGGAACGAACTAGCGGGTCCCATTCCGCCTGAGCTAGGCGGTCTTGCCAATCTGCTAAGTCTGAATTTCGCTACGAATCGCCTGTCGGGCCGGATCCCGGCGGAGCTGGGCGGCCTGACCAATCTGAGGTCGCTGTATCTCGGTGACAACGAGTTGACAGGCCCGCTCCCACCGGAATTCGCCGGCTTGACGCGGCTACGCACGCTCGCGCTACAAGCGAATGCCAACATGTCTGGACCCCTGCCGAGCAGCCTGATCAATCTCGCGGCTCTTGAGACGTTGCAGACCGGGGGCACGAGTCTCTGCGCGCCCTCCGACGCCGAGTTCCTGGAATGGCTGAAGGGCGTAGCGAACCGGCGGGTGGTTCGCTGCGAGGGCGAACCTGCCATGGCGTACCTCGTCCAGGCCGTCCAGTCGCGGGACTTTCCGGCCCCTCTCGTTGCCGGCGAAGAGGCATTACTGCGCGTCTTCGTTACAGCTAGCCGCGAAAACACCGAGAGCCTGCCCCCCGTCCAGGCCTCGTTTCACCTGAACGGCGCCCTCGTACACGTCGCCGACATCCCCGCAGGGCCGGGTCCCATCCCGACCGAGGTCGATGAAGGCTCGCTGGCGATGTCGGTCAACGCCGTGATTCCGGCGGAAGTGGTTCAGCCGGGGTTGGAGATGGTGGTTGAAGTCGATCCGGACGGGACGCTCGATGCCGGGTTGGGGATGGCAAGGCAGATCCCGGACAGGGGCCGAGCAGCCGTCGACGTGCGGACCATGCCGGTTTTCGATCTCACGCTGGTGCCGTTCCTGTGGACCGAGGATCCCGACTCAGCGGTTCTGGTGGCGGTCGGTGGGATGGCCGGCAACCCGGAAGAGCACGAACTGCTCGAGCTCACGCGTACGCTACTGCCGGTGGGCGATCTGACGGTTACCGCGCACGAGGCTGTGCTTAGCTCAAGCAACCATGCATACGACCTGCTCGCCGAGACCCGGGCGATCCGGGTCATGGAGGGGGCGACCGGGTACTACATGGGCACGATGTCGGGAAGAGTTACCGGTGCGGCCGGGCTCGCTGGCGGCGTGGCGAGTTTTGCCGTGCCCCGTGCCTCCGTCATCGCACACGAGTTCGGACACAACTTCGGTCTGCCGCACGCACCCTGCGGAGGGGCCGACAATCCGGATCCGGCGTATCCTACGCCCGATGGCACTATCGGAGCCTGGGGCTACGACTTCCAAGCGGATCGGCTGGTGCCGCCAAGCCGCAATGACATCATGGGCTATTGCACGGACGATTGGATTAGCGACTACTTCTTCACCAAGGCGCTCCACCACCGTCTCGCCAGCGAAAGCGCGCCGCCTGCGACGGTCGCCGTCGCGGAGGCACGGTCGCTCCTCCTGTGGGGCGGCGCAGACTCCACAGGCACGCCACATCTCAAGCCCGCCTTTATCGTCGACGCGCCAGCGGCGCTCCCCGACTCCGCCGGCCCGCACCGAATTACCGGGCGCACGGCTGACGGCGCGGAACTTTTCTCCCTCAGCTTCACGATGCCCGAAACGGCCGATGGCAACGGAAGTTCGGCGTTCGCGTTCGCGCTGCCTGTGCGTTCGGGGTGGGCAAGAAGCCTGGCCAGCATCACCTTCACCAGCCCCGGGGGATCGTTCACGCTTAGCGGTGACAGCGACGTTCCGATGGCCATCCTGCGCGACCCACGGACCGGACAGATCAGGGGCATCTTGCGCGACCTGCCGCCCGCGGCTCAAGTCGCCATGGATGCCGCGGGACAAGCTGGCGGGCCGGCATGGGAAACGCTCTTCAGCCGGGGAATCCCGGGCGCGGAGGCGTGGCGGCGATGACGCGGGCGAGTACCGGGCGGTGTTCAGGTACTGACCGAGGCCGGACCTCGGCTCCCCGCGATCCGCTGGCGGATCCATTCCTGTACCTCCACCTCGATCCAGCCGACTGCACGTCCGCCTAGCGAGACCGGCCGGGGGAAGCGCCCCTGGTCCAGCGTCGGCGGCCGGCCGCGGGGCGCGCACTCGGGACGCTGAAGGGCAAGGAGCCGTGCTGACGGGGTTGTCGGAGGCGACTGCCCGTTTGGGGCAACTCTGGGGGCATCTCAGAAGTCTGCGAGCCAATGAGCCAACAGACACAACGACTTACGTGCGCTTTTGACAGGTTGCCGTTGCGGCTTCGACCGATCTGAGGGTGTGCCCGACAACCGTGCCGTACAGTATCTGACCGCCAGGACATCGTGGTGGGGTAGCAGCACGTTGGCTAACAGTCCGAGCGGAGCGCAGGTGTCTCGCTCGCTCTGACCCAAGGCGGTAGTTTCCCGCCGGAACACCGGGACTTCCACCCAAGAGGCCGCCAGCCACCCCCATGTTCGCCAGCTACCTCGCCGGACGCGTAGCCCAGCTGGGCGTGGTATTGCTCCTGGTGTCCGTGGCGGTCTTCTCCATCATGCACGCCCTTCCCGGGGACCCGGTGCAGCTGATGCTCTCCGGGGCCGAGAGCGGATCGGTGACGCCGGAGCGGCAGGAGCAGCTGCGTGAGGAGATGGGACTGAACGATCCGCTCTACGTGCAGTATGGGCGCTTCCTGCGGGGCGCGGTGACGGCCGATCTGGGAACCTCGGTGCGGCTGCGCGCGCCCGTTCTCGACCTGATACTCGACCGCCTGGGCTCGACACTCGCTCTCAGTCTGGGCGGCATCCTGTTCGCGGTGATCATCGGGGTGACCACCGGGGTGATGGCGGCGCTCAAGCAGGGCTCGTGGATCGACGGGTTCAGCCGGGTGCTCGCCTACGCGGGCGTGTCGCTGCCCCTCTTCTGGCTCGGTCTCCTGCTGATCCTCGTGTTTGCGTTCTGGCTGCCGTGGTTCCCGCCGGCGGGATCGGAGGGACTCCGCTCGCTCGTGCTCCCCAGCCTGTCGCTGGGGCTCCTGTCCGCGGGGGTGATCGCGCGGCTGACGCGGGCCTCGCTGCTTGAGGTGCTCGTCGAAGACTACGTGCGCGCGGCGTGGGCGAAGGGCCTGCCCAAGCGCATCGTCTATCTGCGACACGCGCTCCGGAACGCCTTCCTCCCGGTTCTGACCATCCTCGGGCTCCAGTTTGGGGCCATGCTCGCGGGCGCGGTCGTGACAGAAACGGTCTTCAGCCGCCCCGGGCTGGGCCGCCTGGTCGTGAGCGCGATTCTCTGGAAGGACTATCCGCTGGTGCAGGGGATCGTGCTGTTCATGGCCACCGCCTACGTCGTGGTGAACCTGCTCGTGGATCTGCTGGCGGCGTGGCTCGATCCGCGCATTCGGGACGGGGCGCCGGCATGACGATCGCGGGACGCTCGCTGACCCCGGGATTCATCGCGGGGAGCTGCATCCTCGCGGGGTGGGTGCTGTTGGCGATCTTCGCCGCCCTCGGGTCGCCCCATGATCCTCTGGCTACGGTCTCCGGGGCACGCGAGGCGCCGTCGGCGGAGTTCTGGTTCGGGACGGACCGGCTCGGCAGGGACGTGTTCAGCCGTGTCGTGTACGGCGCGCGCGTGTCGCTCATCCTCGGCTTCATCAGCGTTGCCATCGGCGCGGCGCTGGGTTCCGCGCTGGGGCTCGTGTCCGGCTATTACCGCGGCGCGGTGGACACGGTGCTGATGCGCATGGTGGATGCGATGCTGGCCTTTCCCGGCATCCTCCTGGCCCTTGTCGTCATCGCCGCGCTCGGTCCGAGCATTACCAACGTCATGGTCGCGGTCGGCGTGTCCACGATCCCGCGCTACGCGCGCCTGGTGCGGGGGACGGTGCTGACCGTGCGCGAGCAGGAATACATCGACGCGGCCCGGCTCCTGGGGGTGCCGGACATCCGGATCATTCTGCGGCATGTGCTCCCGAACACGGCGGTCCCGCTGCTCGTGCTGTCGACGCTCGAGTTCGGACACGCCATATCGGTGGGCGCGGGACTGAGCTTTTTGGGACTGGGCGCGCAGCCCCCGACGCCGGAATGGGGGCTGATGGTCGCTGTGGGACGCGACGTGCTGGGGCGGGCGTGGTGGATCTCGACCTTCCCCGGGCTCGCCATATTCACCGTGGTCATGGCCACGAATCTCCTGGGCGACAGCCTGCAGGAGATGCTGGATCCAAGGCTGAAGGGCCGGTGAGCGCCAACCCATGCCGGGTGGAGCGACATGCGGGCGTGGAGCGAGGTGGTCCGGTGACCGCCCGACATGTTTCCAGTAGACACCAGTAAGTCATCAGTAGACACCAGTATGAGGAAGAGGAGGATCATCGACTGTGAGCGACAGGTGCGTAGGGGTCCAGATCGGGCCCGCGAGCTTCGTGGACGAGGGCGTGGACGCCGTGCTGGACACGTTGCAACAGCGCGTGGGCGTGAATGCGCTCTTTTTGGGAACGGTGAGCTGGCTCGGGCTCAAGATCGGTCGCAGCATCTCGTGGAAGATCGACGGATGGCCCGACCACGGCGTCCCGGAGCCGCTCGAAGTGCAGGGCGGATCCTACCTAACGCATCATCCCGAGTTCTACCGCAACACCAGCGTCACCAACTTCCGCGCACCGGACGAGGGGATGCAGGGACGGGACATCCTGGAGATGGTTATCCCCGGCGCCCGGGAACGGGGGATGAAGGTCATTCCGGAGCTGATGGAGCCGCTCTTCAAGTACTCGGGGCATGGGTCGGCCAACACGGTGCAGATTCCCAACCTGGTGCAGCTCATGGAGGTGGACTATCTGGGGCGGATCAGCGGCGCGCCTTGTCTCGAGAATCCGGACTATCGCGGCTGGTGGCACGCGCTCATCGAGGATCACTGCCGGAGCTACGACATCGACGGCATCATGTGGTGCAACGAGCGGCGGAGCCCTCTGGACCAGCTGGTGACCGGCATGGCGCCGGGATGCTTCTGCAATCACTGCCTCGCGCGCCTGGACAGGGCCGGGATCGACGCCGAGGGTGCGCGGCGCGCGTGCGCGGCCCTTCACGACTACTTCAGGAAGGCGCGCGGGGGGGAGCATTTCACGGATGGCGCCCTCATCACCGGGCTCCGCGTCCTCCTCGACAATCCCGAGTTCCTGTTGCTGGAGCGGCACTGGGTTGAGCGCAACAAGGACCTGGACCGCGAGCTCTACGGGCTCGTCAAGTGGTGCGACCCGGCGCTCGAGTTCGGGCTCAACGTGTGGAACCGCAACCACTTCAACCCGGTGCGCAAGGCGCAGTGGCCCTGGGCCGAGACGAAGGACTACGCCGACTGGGTCAAGCCCATCACCTATCAGCACCAGTCGGGCGGCATCTACATCAACGAGATGAAGCAGCTGCACGCGTCCCTTTTACGCGACTTGGCGCCCGCGGACATCACGCCAATCATGTACCGGATTCTGGGGCTCGACGAGGCGCCGTGGGACGAGCTTCTCGGTGTGGGCATGGCGCCCGCGAGCTATGTTGGCGGGCAGTGCCGGGACACGATCGAGGCTCTCGACGGCGAGCTTCCGGTGCTGATGGGCGTCGGCGTGGACGCGCCCCGCTCGAGCCCGGATCAGGCAGCCTGCACGCCCGAGATCGTGTACGCGAGCGTGCGCGCGGCGTACGAGGCGGGCGCGGCCGGCGTGATCTATTCGCCCAACTACGCGAGCATGAGGCTCACCAATCTCGACGCCGGCGCGAAGGCGCTCGCGGAACTCGGGATCTGAGGACCCCGACACCAACCTGAGAACGGGCCAGCCGGGAGAGGAAGTGGGATCCCGGGCGGGCTCAAGCCGACACTGACGGAGGCGACACGCATGCCCGAAGCACCAGCCTGGAAGTTCCAGCCGGTCCTGCAGGACCTGGCACCGAGGGAACCCGCGTCGGTGACCCTGCGGGGCCGGGTGATCACCGGGGTGGGGCGCGAGGTCATCGAAAACGGTCACGTGACCCTTGAGGACGGCATGATCGTCGCGGTCGGAGAGGGTGGCGGGGCAGGGGGGGATGGGCGCGCGGTGGTGGAAACGGGCGGGACCATCCTCGCCGGGCTGATCAACAGCCATGCCCACCTGGCCTGGGATGGCATCCACGACCTGGCCGCCCAGTCGCTCGGAGATGCGCCCGAGATCAGCTCCTACAAGGCGGCCGCAAACATGCTCGCCTGCCTGCGCGCGGGGATCACCCTGGTGCGCGACCTGGGGATGAACCAGAGCGGTTCCTTCGCCAAGCAGGCGGTGGAGCAGGGGGTGTTCGCGGGCCCGCGCCTGCTGATCGTCGCCGAGGCGATCGTCCAGACCGGCGGCCACACCTACTGGTGCTGCCGTGAGGCCACCGGCGCCGACGAGATGCGGCGCGCGGTGCGGGAGCAGGTCCAGGCCGGCGCCGATCTCATCAAGATCATGATGTGCCACGACCTCCTGGAGTTCACCGACGAGGAGCTCGAGGCCATCGTCGACGAGACCCATCGCAGCAACCTTCCCATCACCGCGCACGCGACGTTCGACGCCTGCATCGAGCGCGCGGTCGACTTCGGCATCGACACCGTCGAGCACGGCGGCAGCATGTCCGACCGGACCATCGGCAAGCTGGTCGAGCGCGGGGTTCCCATCATCACCACCTTCTCGCCCGTCCTGCTCCAGTCGAAGCCCGAGATCGCTCGCAAGTACAACATCCCGGAGTGGAAGATCAGGGAGCGCCAGCGGCTGGTCGCCGACAAGAGCCGCTACGATGGACTGCTGAGGGCAGCGCGCGCGGGTGTGCGCATCGTGTTCGGGACGGACGCCGGCAGTCCGGCGGTGCGCCACGGCGTGGTGGTCCCGGAGATGGAGTTCATGATCAAGGTGGGCGTGGTCGCCGACAATCACGCCGCCATCATGAGCGCGACCCGCGAGGCCGCCATCATGAACCGGCTGGCAGACCGCATCGGGACCGTCGAGGCGGGCAAGGAGGCCGACGTCATCGTCGTGGACGGCAACCCCCTCGACGACCTCCGCGACCTGGAGCGGGTGCAGATGACCTTCGTGCGCGGGAGCTGCCTGTACGCGCGACCGCCGGTTTCGGCCGGAGCGGCCTGATGGTCTCAGCTTCCCATCTCGCCGCCCGCGCCGTCAGCGTGAAATCGAGCTTCCGCACGCGCATGCTCGAACTCTCGTCCGGACTGGACGGCATCGTCGCGCTCGGCCGGGGCGACCCCGACTTCGACACCCCTCCTGCCATCGTCGCTGCGGGGGCGGACGCTCTGGCGGGCGGCTACACCCACTACGCGGCCCCGCCGGGTCTGCCCGAGCTGCGTGAAGCCATCTCTCGCAAGCTCAATCGTGACAATGGACTGGACTATCCGGGCAACCAGATCATCGTCACTAACGGCGTCCAGGAAGCGCTCCTGATTTCCATCCTCGCGCTGGTCGATCCCGGGGACGAAGTGGTGCTCCAGGCGCCGCGCTTCAACGCCTTCGACTACATGGTCAACCTGGCGGGTGGCCGGGTGGTCGAGGTGCCGACCCTGGAGGAGGACGACTTCGCGCTCAAGGCCGATGCCATCCGCAACGCCCTGACGGAGCGCTCGAAGCTTCTCGTGATCGCGAACCCGAACAATCCCACGGGCGGATTGACGCCTCCATCCGAGCTGGAGCGCATCGCAGCGCTGGCCGAAGAGCACGACCTCCTTGTCATCTCCGACGAGATCTACGAGAAGCTGATCTTCGGTGGGCGCGAGCATGTCAGTCTGGGCACGTTCGGCAACCTCCTCGACCGCACCGTCACCGTGAACGGCTTCTCGAAGGCGTACGCGATGACAGGGTGGCGCGTGGGCTACCTCGCCGCGCCCGCCTGGTTCATGGAGTCCGCCGTCGAGATCAAGCACACCCTGAGCATCTGCACGCCTCCGGCCCTGCAGCGGGGTGCGCTTGCGGCACTGGAAGGCGGAGACGAGGCTGTCGCCTCGATGCTGGCCGAGTACGAGCGCCGCCTCGATCTGGTTCTCCGCAGCCTCGATGACATGGAGATTTCGTACGGACGGCCGGGCGGCGGCATGTACGTATACGCCAACATCTCGAGCACGGGGCTCGATGCCGAGACCTTCTGCCTGGAGTTGCTGCGCCAGGAGCAGGTGATGGTTTTCCCCGGAACCATGTTCGCGGATCCCGCCAACCGGCACATCCGCATCACGTTGCTGTCGCCGTATTCCTCCATGGAGGAGGCCCTGGGGAGGATGAAGGGCTTCGTCGAAGGGACGCGGCGGACGTGATGTCGACTCGCCTCCGGTACCGGGATCGTCTCGGCGAGGAAGGGGCGCGCATCCTCCTCGTCGGTGCGGGCGTGCGCGGCGCCATGTGGGCACGCGTCATCGCCGAGGCGCCGGACGCGACGCTCGCGGGCATTGTCGACCGCGACGAATCGCGCGCCGACCGCGCACGTGAGGCCCATGCTCCACAAGCCCACGTCGAGCGCGAGTTCACCGCGGCCCTCGAGGTTGTCGAGACCGACGCCGTGGTCATCGCCACCCCGCCGGCCAGCCACCACTCGCTGGTGAGCCAGGCCTTCGCGAACGGTCTGGACGTCCTCTGCGAGAAGCCCCTTTCCGACGAGATGGACGAAGTCCTCGACCTCATCGCCAGAGCGGACGCCGCCGGGCGCCATCTCCTCGTGGGGATGAACTTCCGCTACCTGCCCACGTCGCAGCGCATCCGTCACTACGCGCAGGGCGGAGAACTCGGCGCCCTCAGCTACGGCCACTTCACATACCACCGCCAGCGGGACGGCAACCGCAACGACCTGAACGACTACGTGATGACGATGGCTCATCCGATGCTCCTGGAGCAGAGCATCCATCACTTCGACCTCCTGCGCTTCTGCTACGACGCCGAGGTGGAGTCGCTGGTGTGCGACACCTGGCGGCCGTCGTGGAGCACCTATGACGACGACTGCTGCGTCTCCGTGCTCTTCCGCTTCGAGAACGGCGTTCACGTCAACTACCTGGGCACCTGGACGGCGGCCTGGAATCGCATGGACTTCCGCTGGCGCACGGAATTCGAAGGCGGGGCTCTGATTCAGCGCGAGCAGTTCGAGGATCTGGTGCGCGTCGATTTCGATCGCGGCCTTGGACTCCACGGCAGCAACTTCAAGGGGGATGCCGAAGCCGAGAGACCGGTCCCGGAGTCGCTCGCGCCATGCGCGGCCTTCCTCGACGACTCCCGCGAGCTGCTGGCCGAATTCCTCAGCGCCGTTCGCGGCGAGGCCGAGCCCGTGACCACCGCGCGCGATCATCTGAAGACGCTGCTTGTGGTCGAGGCCTGCATCGAATCGATGGAGAGCGGAGCGTGGGTGCGCCTTTCCGATGTCCACGAGCGACACGCAGTTCCCGACTACGGAGCGGTGGTGACGAACGGCGGCGGGCGCTCCGATGAAGAAACGGGTGCCTCCCCATGACCCTGGACCGTCCCGCCGACGCGTCCGGCGACCTGCTCCGGGTCCGAGGCCTGCACACGCAGTTCCGCTCTGACCGGGGCCTCGTTCACGCGGTCAACGGCGTGAGCTTCACCGTGCGGCGCGGCGAGACGCTCGCGCTCGTCGGCGAGAGTGGCTGCGGCAAGACCGCCTCGATGCTCTCCGTGCTCCGCCTGCTGCCGCCCCACCGCACCCGCGTCCAGGCCGACGAGGTGAGCTTCAAGGGCCGGGACCTGCTGGGGCTCGACGATGAAGAAATGAGACGCGTGCGCGGGGCCGAGATCGGGATGATCTTTCAGGACCCGCGCGCATCCCTCAATCCCGTGCTCACCATCGGCCGGCAGCTGACCGAGAGCCTTGAGGTGCACCTCCGCCTTGGGCGCAAAGCCGCCCGCGTCCGCGCGATCGAGTTGCTCCGGTCGGTAGGCATCCCGCGGCCGGACTCCCGGTTCGACGACTATCCGCACCAGTTCTCGGGCGGCATGTGCCAGCGCGTCATGATCGCCATCGCGCTGGCCTGCGAGCCCGGCCTCCTCATCGCCGACGAACCGACCACCGCATTGGACGCCACCATCCAGGCACAGATCCTGGATCTGGTCTCCGAACTGCGGGCGACGCACGAGATGGCGATGATCTGGATCACCCACGATCTGAGCGTGGTGGCGAGCCTGGCCGACCGGGTCGCGGTGATGTACGGAGGGTCGATCGTCGAGACCGCATCCGCGGAGCGTCTGTTCCAGGCACCGGCTCATCCTTATACGAGGGGCCTGCTGGCGTCCCTGCCCGCGCTCGGGGAGGAAGGCCGGGGGCGCCTGAATGCGATTCCGGGCCAACCGCCCGACATGGCGCGACTTCCCGAAGGGTGCGCGTTCGCGGAGCGATGTCCGCACGTCTTCGACCGCTGCCGTCGTGAGCGACCTCCACTGTCGCCCACTGGAAGGGAAGCCCGCGCCGCTTGCTGGTGGACCCAATGACCCCGCTCCTCGAAGTCACCGGCCTGAAGAAACACTTCCCCGTGCGTCGCGGGATGATGCAGCATCAGACCGGGTCGGTGCGCGCGGTCGACGGGGTCAGCTTCCGGCTGCATCGGGGCGAGACGCTCGGCCTGGTGGGAGAGAGCGGCTGCGGCAAGACCACGGTGGCCCGCACGATCCTCCGCCTGACCGAGCCTACGTCGGGGCGCATCGTCTTCGACGGCGTCGATCTCGCGGCTGCATCCTCGACGGAACTTCGCGCACTCCGTCCGCGCATGCAGATGATCTTTCAGGACACCCATTCGTCGCTCAATCCACGCCTGAGCGTCGGCCGCTCGATCGCCGAGCCGCTGCTCGAGCACACGAGCATGACCCGCGGTCAGCGACAGGACCGGGTCGCGGAACTCATGAGCATCGTCGGGCTCGATCCGAAGCTCGCGGGACGCCTGCCGCACGAGTTCTCGGGCGGCCAGCGCCAGCGCGTCGGCATCGCGCGCGCCCTCGCCCTGAAGCCGGACCTGATCATCTGCGATGAGCCCATTTCGTCCCTCGACATCTCCATCCAGGCCCAGATCGTCAACCTTCTCGCGGACATTCAGGAAGAGTTCGGGCTCACCTATCTCTTCATCTCCCACGATCTCAGGATGGTCAAGCACCTGTGCGACCGGGTCGCGGTCATGAACGAAGGGAAGATCGTTGAGATGGCGCCATCGGAGGCGCTCTTCCGCGAACCGGGACACCCGTATACGCGAGCCCTCCTGTCGTCGCTGCCGAGAAGGCCCGGGCGGTTCTAGTCGTGCAGCCGAAGGGCGCTTCGCGCGTGCGGAACTTCGGCAGAAACATTTGTTTCCAGCCGCGCAGTCGATACCTGCCCAGGCATGAAAAGGATGTGTTGCGCATCCTGAACGAACACCGGACCGGGACGGTTCGGGTCATCGGTGCGGGCCATTCCTGGAACCGGGGCATCGAGACATCCGATGCGCTCCTGGATCTGCGCCACCTCCGGCAGATACGCGTTCACCGCGATCGCCGCCGGGTCTCCGCCGGTGCGGGATGCCGAATCGCCCAACTCCTCGCGCATCTCGGACGCCGCGGACTCACTCTCCCCTCCATCGGCCTGATCGCGCACCAGACCGTCGCGGGCGCCGTCGCTACGGGGACGCACGGATCGGGACGGCACTCGATGTCCCATTACGTCGAATCGATGCGCATCGCCTGTTACGGGAGGGAGGGGGCGGCGGTGGTGCGCACGGTCGATTCCGGCCAGGCGCTGCGGGCGGCGCGATGCTCCATCGGGGCACTCGGGGTCGTCCTGGAGGTCACGCTCGAGTGCATTCCGCAGTACTACGTGCGTGAACGATGCGTCTGGCGCTCCGATCTGGACGCCATCCTGGCCAACGCGGCCGCCGCGCCCCTGCAGCAGTTCTACCTCATCCCGCACACCTGGGCGTATCTGGAGCACGAGCGGAGCGTCGCGGATGACAACCGCCGCTCGGGCGCTGCCATGCTCTACCGGGCCTACTGGCTCATCGTGATTGATGTCGCCCTTCATGTGGGCATCAAACTCACCGCCTCGCTGCTGCGAAGCCGGCGGCTTGTGGATTTCCTATACAGGTACCTTCTCCCGGCATGCATCTTCCCGAAGTGGCGGGTCACCGACCGTAGCGACCGGCAGCTGCTGATGCGCCACGACCTCTTCCGTCATCTGGAGATGGAGATCTTCGTGCCGCGCGACCGTCTCAGGCCGGCTCTCGAATATGTTGCCGAGATTCTACGCGCGGCGGACAGTGCCGGCTACCAGGTATCGCCGGTCGCACAGGAACAGCTCCGAGCCCCGGACATGCACGAAGCGCTGGAGAACCTTCGCGGCTCCTACAGTCATCACTACCCGATCTGCGTCCGGCGCGTACGGCCTGACGACACGCTGATCTCGATGGCATCCTGCCACGGCACGGAGGAGCAGGACTGGTACGCAATCAGCCTGATCACGTTCACCGAACCCCGACTTGCCTTCCAGAACGTAGCCGGCTTCTTTGCCGGGTCCATGGCGGCTCTCTTCGATGCCCGCCTGCACTGGGGGAAGTGGTTCCCGCTCAATGCGGAAGAGGTCGAGCGCAGTTATCCGGGGATGCGGAAATTCAGAACGGCTTGCGAGGAATTCGACCCACGGGGAGTGTTCCGCAACAGATTTCTCCGGGAGACCTTGTTCTCGAACCAGGATATCTCAACCAATATATAGAGGTGTCATATAATGATGGACGGTATTGATGTACATAATGTTACATATACTATCTTCATAATTGATATTATAATCATATTTATTCTGCTTGTCGGAGTCGTCTGGTCCGTTGTCCGACCCGATCGCCGAGTCTGGCCTCCGCCGGGGCGCCGCTCCTGGCAATATCTCCTGACCTGGATCGGCTGGGGCGCTGCCTTTGCACTCAACGCGTGCCTGCTCGTTCTGGACTGGAACTCCTGGATCTTCGCGGGCGATCTTCGCTTTCTCCTCGGCATCCCGCTGGCTCTGCTGGGAGGACTGCTGGCGATCTCGGGAATCGCGACGATCGGCTGGACGAACTCTACGGGCGTCAAGGACGGCTTCTCGCCCGCCGGTCCCTACCGGTTCACCCGCAACCCGCAATACGTGGGTGACAGCGTGATCTTCCTGGGTCTGAGCATCATCGCCAACTCGCAGCTCCTCTGGATCACCCACGCGCTGCTCGTCCTGTGGTTCATCATCGCGCCCCTCAGCGAGGAAGTGTGGCTGAAGGAGCAATACGGCGAGGAGTACGAACGCTATCGACGCGAGGTGCCGCGATTCCTGTGAACTCGAGCGAGCACTTGGCAAGTCTCTCTTACCCGACAGATTAGACGGGAAGCCAGTCCCGAGAGGGACACCACCTCGACGGAAATCCACACCCGACTCCGGGCGTCCCGATGTCATTTTCGGCACTCGCCCTGCTCCTGGGAGCAGGAGCCCTGCACGCCTCCTGGAACCTGATCCTCAAGCGCTCCAGCGAGCGCCTGCTGGTGTCGGCGTGGGCCCTGCTCGTCGGGGCGCTGGCCTTCACTCCGCTGGTCGTCCGGGCCTGGCCGCCGCCACCCAGAGTCTGGCAGCTCGCGGCCGCGAGTTGCGCCGTGTACCTGGTGTACTACACGGGCCTGTCGCGGGCTTACGGACGAGGCGACTTCTCGCTCATCTATCCGGTCGCGCGCGGGGCCGCCCCGGCGATGCTCACCGTGTGGGCGGTACTCTTTCTGGGCGAAAGACCGTCGCCGATGGGCCTGCTCGGCATCACGACGATCCTGTGCGGGCTGGTGGTGCTTGGCGGAGCGCCGCTGTGGTCGCGCTGGCGGGCCGACGGCGCCTCGCCCGGGTCTCGTTTGCGCGCGCTCCGAAGACACGGACGCGGCGCGGGGCTGGCGCTTGGCGTCGCGCTCTGCATCTCCGTCTACACGGCATTGGATGGCGCGGGCGTGCGTCTCTGGCAGCCGATTCCCTATGTCGTGCTGGTCTTCGAGCTCTCGGGATTCGGGCTTCTTTGTCTGCTCGCGCTGCGCGAAGGAGGGAGAGTGTTCCGCGTCTGGCGCACCCACTCCATGCCGATCGCCGCAATCGCGGTGATGATGCTCAGCGCCTATGCCATGGTGCTCAGGAGCTTCCAGATCGCGCCCGTCAGCTACGCCGGAGCGGGCCGCGAGGTCGGCATCGTCTTCGGCGCTCTGGCGGGATGGCTGTTCCTGGGCGAGCGCTTCGGAGGCGTTCGCACCGTGGGCGCCGTGCTGGTGTTTACGGGCATTGGCCTGCTCACGATGGCGCGATGAATTCGCGGCGCGCGGCGGCACCGGTTCGATCCGCGCCGCCCGGATGTGCGCGTTCAGCCCCGACCGCGTTATAGTGCACGCCCCTGTCCCGCCGCCCGCATGCCGCGGGAGGCTGCCCTCGCGCCCGATTACCGACATGCCCGCCATGGAACGCACGTGCTCGGCCGATTCCGCCATTCTCCTCCGGGGGACTCGTCCGTGAGCGTGAACGGCGCCGGACCCGGTCCCCTGGCCAACGGGGAGTTGAGCCTCACCCGGGCCGACTTCGAGGCCGCGTACCGCAACGTGGCCCCGTACGCGCACCGCACGCCCATGCTGACCAGCCGTTCGCTGAGCGAGGCGAGCGGCTTCGACGTGCGCCTGAAGGCCGAGCTTTTCCAGCGGGGCGGCTCCTACAAGCTGCGCGGGCCGCTCAACAAGATCGCCCGGCTGAGCGAGGAGGAGCGGGCGCGTGGCGTCATCTGTTCCTCCGCGGGGAACCACTCCCAGGGCGTCGCGCTCGCGGCGCGCCAGTACGGCGTCCGCGCGGTTGTGGTCATGGCCGAGAACGCCACCCCCTCCAAGATCGCGGCTACGGAAGGCTACGGCGCCCGCGTCGTTCTCCACGGCAGCATCTGGGACGAGGCCAACGAGAAGGCCCTCGAGCTGGTCAAGTCCGAGGGCCTGACCTACATCCACCCCTTCGACGATCCCGAGCTGATCGCGGGGCAGGGAACCCTGGGGCTCGAGATCATGGAGCAGTTCCCCGAGACGGAGTTGCTCGTCGTTCCCATCGGGGGCGGCGGCCTCATCTCGGGCGTCTCGATGGCGGCAAAGTCCATCAACCCCGAAGTGCGGGTGGTCGGCGTCGAGTCATCGGGCGCACCGGCGATGAAGCGCAGCGTTGACGCGGGGCAGTGCGTGGTCCTCGAACACGTCGACTGTTGCGTCGACGGGCTGTGCGTCAAGCGCGTGGGCGACCACACCCGCTCCGTCGTGTCCCGCTTCGTCGACGAAATCGTGACTCTGCCGGACGCCCAGATCTTCGACGCCATGCTGTGGCTTATGACCCGGGCCAAGGTCGTGGTCGAAGGCGCGGCAGCGGCCTCCGTCGGCGCTGTTCTCCAAGGGCTTGTCGATGCGCCTACGGGCACGAAGACCGTCTGCGTGCTGAGCGGCGGCAACCTCGACGTGGAGAAGATGCGCGAGCTCTCCTGGAACTAAGGTCCTACTCCCTCCAGGGATACTCCGGCCGCCGCAGGTGCCAGTCCGTCTCCCGCTGATAACCCATTCCCAGATCCAGCACGGCCTGATCGTCCATCGACGAGCCGCAGATCTGTAGCGAAAGCGGCAGCCCTTCTTCGTCGAATCCGCAGGGGATGGCGAGCCCCGGAAGCCCGACCAGGTTGGCGATGTAGTTGAGGCGCGGGGTGGCCGCGCTGACGTCGCCGGGCGGCTCCCACTCGTTACGCGCCGGGATCGGCCAGCCGTCGCGCACCTCGCGCATGGCCGCGCCGTTGGGCCAGGTGGGGGCGATGACCGCGTCGTAGCGCGAGAGGATGTCGTCGGTCTCGCGCACCAGTTGGTTGCGGATGCGCTGGGCGGTGAGATAGTCGGCGGCGGGCATCATGCGCCCCGCCATCCAGCCCGCGCGCCGGTCCTCGTTGAACGAGAACATGTTGGCCGCGCTGCCGTCCTCGAAGAGCGCCTGGAAGTTGGTGCCGCTCTCCACGGTGACGATGGTCGTGAAGAGCGCGCCGGTGGGCCGGAGAGGCAGTTCCACATCCTCGAGCACCACGCCCATCTGCTCGAAGACGTCGAGCGCCTCCTGGAAGACGCGCCGGGTGTTTTCCGAGCCCGAGAGCAGGAATTCGGGACGATGCACACCCAGGCGCCGCCCGCGCATGGCGCCCGGATCCGCGCGGAAGACGAAGGGCTGGGCGACGGTGGTGGGGTCGCGCGGGTCGTGGCCGGCGATGTGCTGCAGGATGTGACCGCAATCTTCAGCTGAACGCCCCACGGGACCGATCTTGTCCAGGCTCCACGAGAGCGCCATGCAGCCGAAGCGACTCACGCGGCCGAAGCTGGGACGCAGCCCCGAGGCCCCCACCGCGGAGGCCGGAAATACTATGGAACCGCCCGTCTCCGTGCCGATACCGAAGCCGATGAGTCCGGCCACCGCCGCCGACACCGTGCCGCTGGAGGAACCGAAGCTGGTGCGGTCGAGCTTCCAGGGGTTGAGCGCGGAACTGGTATTGCCGCCCGCGAATTCACCGAGTGACATCTTCGCCATGAGCACGGCCCCGGCGTCCTCGAGCATGTCGATGACGGTGCCGTTCCGATCCGGAACCCGGTCCCGGAAGATGCCCGAGCCCCAGGTGGTGCGGATGCCGCGCGTGTCGAGCAGGTCCTTCACGCCGTAGGGGATCCCGTGCAGGATGCTCCGGCGATTCCCGGCCGCCAGCTCCTGGTCGGCCCGCTCGGCGGCCTCGAGGGCGTGGTCGCGCGCGATGGTGACCATGGTGGCCAGCTTGCCCTCGTGATCGGTCCGCGGCTCGCTGGGCAGCTCGAAGGGCGGCACGTCCAGCTCTTCGGCGCGGTCGAGGTAGGCCTCGGTCAGTTCGACGGAGGTGGTGGAACCGTCGGCGAGCCGGTCGGCCAGCTCGCGGACTTCGAAAAAGAAGGTCGATTCCTGCATGGCTCAGCCCCTCCAGAAGACGAGAAGAGGAGGCTCGTCGGGATCGAGCGGGAAGTCGCGCAGCGTCTGCTGCACGTTGACCATGTTCGCGATGGCCGCCTTCAGCCGCTCCAGCTCCGCGACGTCGTCGTAGATGCCCCTCGAACCCTGATGGTCGAGCAGCGTGTTGGCGGTGGCGGTCGAAACCTCCCCGGTCTCGGCCACCTCGGCACAGGCCTGCGCCCAGGCCAGCGCCATCGCGCTCGCCCCGGCGACTGCGGTGAACTGTCGGCGATCCATGGTCATGGATGAATGCTCCTGGATTCGATGATTCGCGGCACTGACGGGCCGCGCAACGCGCCTTGCACGCGTACCTCGAATGCTCTCGCCTCCGGCCCGTCCCCTGCTCTGCGCGGGAGACTTCGCCGCTTGGCGCTCGCATCGCTGCAAGCTTACGGAGGCGGGCGCGACATTGCCAGCGCTTCGGAGCGGGCTGCCGACGCAATCCGATCCGGAGGCACCGAATCCACGACTTGAACCCGGCTCATGATAAGTATATCATACTCATATCATGAGTAAGAGACTGCAGGTAGTGCTGTCCGAAGCGGAACTCGAGGAGATCCGCGACGCCGCGAAGCGCAATCGCGTCACGGTGTCGGCGTGGGTCCGGAGGACGTTGCGCGAGGCACGGGAGCGCGAGTTGCGCGGGGGGGCGGCAGCCGTGCGGGAAGCGCGGCCACAATACCACACCCCCGAGTCCGTTCACTACCCCTTCGTCCGTCTCGAAGTCCGGCTGCCCGAAGCCGATCTGGAAGCGGTCAGACAGCGCTACGGGCTTCGCAATTGGACCGCGGCCGTGAAGGAGGCCGTCTTGCGTCAGGCGATCGTGCCGATGACGAAGGAGGAAGCGCTCGCCATGCAGGGATTCGGTTGGGACGGCGACCTGGACGAGATGCGAGACGGCAGTCCCGGTGATCTTTGGTGATCGTCGATACCTCGGCGTGGGTCGAGTACCTGCGCAAGACGGGGAGCCCGATCCACCTCGCGCTGCGCGCCGAAGTTCAAGCGGGACGGCCCATCGCCACACCGGCTCCCGTGGTAATGGAGTTGCTGGCGGGCGCACGCACGGAATCCGACGCCCGCAGATTGCACCGGATGCTCTCGCGTTTCGAGATCCTCGTCCCCGATTCGCTGGGAAGGCTCCAGCATGCGGCTCTCATCCAGCGCACCTGCCGCCGCGCCGGCTGCACGATCCGATCGATTGTGGACTGCATGGTTGCCGCCACCGCCGTTGACGCGGCTCGGCCCCTCCTCGCCCGCAACGGCGACTTCGAGATGATCGCCCGGCACACGGAACTGGAGTTGGTCGTGCCGGAGGACGATTGTCCCTGATCCTGCGGCGCTGAAGACGGCCGCGGGTCTCCACACCGAGGTCCAGGCTGCTCCCCTGCGACTCCGAAGCGGGCGGCTGTCCTCAACTCCGAGGCCACAGCGGGGTTCGGGCACCAGTGGCGTTCGCGCGGCGTCCCGAGAGGTTGGCGGATACCCTCGCGCGGGGTGCCGCTGCTCTCTATTTTGCTCGCGCTCTGAGGTTGCCACCGCCAGCACGCCTCCGGACCCCGTCCTCGTCCCCAACCTCACGCGGAGTTTCCCCACCTTGCGAGCACTCCATATCGAACCCCTTGCGGACTGGATCCAAGGCCTCTTTCAGCAGACTGCGGAGGGTGCCGGAGTCGAGATGACGTGGGGCGGCGGGATGGATGAACGGGAATTGCGTGCGGCTGCGGCCGACGCGGATGCACTGGTGACCGCGAAACGGTCCGTCGGCGCGGACCTGATCGGCGCCTCCCCGCGGCTGCGTCTGATCCAGGTACAGGGACGGGCGCCCTGGGCGGTGGATCGGGACGCCGCTGCTGCGGCCGGAGTGCCGGTGTCGGTGCTCCCCCACCGGGGCGCAATCGCCGTCGCCGAGCAGACCGTCGCGCTGATGCTGGGCCTCTACCGCAAACTGGTGCCGGGGCATGTGGGCACCCGGGACGCGGAGTATCAGGGCCTCGGCGTGGAGCCCGTGCGGACCACGGAGCGCAAGATCGCCTTCAACTGGCTGCGCTACCCCGATGTCTGGCAGCTCCACGGCATGACGCTCGGGCTGGTCGGGTTGGGGGATATCGCGCTGGAGGTCGCGCGTCGCGCGCGGGCCTTCGATATGGATGTCGTCTACCACAAGCGCACGCCCTTGCCCCGCGAGCACGAGGACATGGTGGGCGCGCGCTTCATGCCGCTCCCCGAGCTCCTCGCCGCGAGCGATGTGATCAGCCTGCACGCGCCCCACACCGACCAGACCGAACGCATTATCGACGCGGCCGCCCTGGAGCTCATGAAGTCCACGGCCGTCCTGGTGAACACCGCGCGCGGCGGGCTGGTCGATGAAGATTCGCTCGTTGACGCCCTGCGGGACGGCCGCATTGCCGGGGCGGGGCTGGACGCCTTCCTCTACGAACCGCTCCCCGAGGGCAGCCCGCTGGCGGATGCGCCCAACGTCCTCCTGTCACCCCATGTGGGGGGCGGGACCGGCGGTGGGCAGCGCGGCATGATCGACGACGTGGTCGGCAACCTGGCCGCGGTTGCGAAGGGCGGGGAGGTGCGGGGGCTCGTCAACCAACTAACCCTGAACCCCTGAGCCCCATGCTACGAGACCCGCTTCTGGTTGTCGCCTTCATGCTGGCCGTGGTGGCCTTCGCACGCTGGCTCGAAGAGCGCTACGACGTCATCAAGAAGATCAGTTCCGCCGTGGTGTGCACCCTGCTTGGCATCACGCTCGCCAACGTCGGCGTGATCGAGCACACCGGTCCGGCGCACGAGGCCGTCTTCACCTTCGCCATCCCCTACGCAATCGTGCTCGTCATCATGGGCACGCAGATGAAGGAACTGGCCAATGCCGGGCGGCCGCTGCTGATCGCCTATCTCGCGGCGTGTTTGGGCAGTTTCGCTGGCGGGGCGGTTGCGGGCGCAACCATGGCCGGATGGGTCGGACCGGAGACGTGGAAGCTCTCGGGGGCGTTCTCGGCCGCCTTCGCGGGCGGTGGGATGAACTTCGCCGCCGTGGGACAGGGGCTCGAAGTAGAACCGAGCACCTTCGCCGCCGCGGCTCTGGCCGACAACATGTCGACGGTCCCGTACCTGCTGTTTCAGGTGTGGCTGGCCGGGATCCTGGCCGCGGTGTTCCTGCGCCGGAGTGGTCCCGGTTTGGCGGGGGCGCCGGCTACGGGCCCTGCGGAGAAGGAAGATCAGGAGGCGCAGGAGGAGACGATGCGCCGCCGCTGGACCGACACCGACATCAGCATCACCGATTTCGCCATCCTCGGAGGCCTGCCCCTCGCCGCACTCTGGGTGGCGCGGCTCATCAGCGAAAGGCTGACCGAAGCACTCCCGTCGATGGCGGACGGGTCGGCCTTGTACGGACTGGTCAGCTTCCTTAGCGAGGTCCCGGAGGTCCTCTGGCTCACGACCATCGCGCTCATCGTGGCGCAGTTGCCGTGGGTGAGAAAGCTCCGCGGGGCCGAGGTGCTTTCCTACTTCGCGCTGCACATCTTCTTCATCGCGTTGGGCGCGGCTTCCGACCTGGCGACCATCGTCGACGCTGGCGTGCCGATCTTCAGCTTCATGATCGTGATCATGGGTATCCACGTCGTCGTCGCGTACGGGATCGGCTGGCTCTTCCGCATCGATCTCGCCACGGTCTCGATCGCCAGCCAGGCCGCGATCGGCGGGCCCGGATCGGCGCTGGCCATCGGCATGGCGATGAAGTGGCACAAGCTGGTGGCTCCCGCGGTCATCGTGGGCATCTTCGGATACGCGCTCGGGAACTACCTTGGCTTCTTCTGCGCCCGGTTGGTGGACGCGCTTGTGGGTTGATTACCCCCTCCTGATGAGCGTCCACGGGGCCGACGTCCTCGTGACCGGCTCGGGCCGAGGCCTGGGTCGCGGCATTGCGCAGGCGATGGCCGCGGCGGGCGCGCGCGTGTGGCTGGCGGCCGAGGTGGAGGAGGAGCTCGAGTGGACCGCGTCCGATATCCGCGCGGCGGGAGGCGAGGCACACGTTTTCGTTGCCGACCTCGGGCGCGAGAATGAGCGAATGGGACTGGTGCGCACCCTTCGGGAGCAGGCCCGGAGATTGCGGGTGATCGTCAACAACGCCGGCGTGCTGGAACGCGAGCCCGTCGCTTCGCTGGACGCCGGACACTGGCGGCGCACCATGAGCGTGAATCTGGAGGCTCCCGTCTTCCTGACCCGCGACCTCCTGCCGCTCCTGGGAGAGGAAGGCGGCTCCGTGATCAACGTCTCGTCGCGCGCGGGCACGGGCGCTTTTCCCCGGCAGGCGGCATACTGCGCATCGAAATTCGGCATAGAGGCATTCACCCGATGCCTGGCGCTGGAGCTGGCGGGGTCGCCGATCAGCGCCAACACGGTGACGCCGGGGCTCTCCATCAAACCGACTTCGCTGACGCAGCGAGACGCGGGACGCGCGGATGCGCAGGCGCGCGCCCGATGGCGGGATCCTGTTAGACTGGGGCCCGCGTTCCTCTTTCTCGCCGGACTGCGCGGCCAGATCAGCGGCTGCCGCTTCGACGCCTGGACGCTGACTCAGGAACTGGAGCAGTTGGGAGCGCGGGGGGTGATGAGCTGCATCCACGAAATCGCCGAGTACACGCCGGAGGCTGTGGAATGATTGAATCGAGCAACGGAAGCGGGCCTGTGGGGACCGGCGGAAGCGCCGTGGACGCAGCGGTCTCGCAGCGGGCCAGGGCCGCGGTCAAGTCCTTTGGCGGCACCGAATCGGGCGCGTCGCCCGCATCCACGCGGTCGGGCCCGAGCGAGGGCTTGCTTGCCGGCCTGCGCCATCACCTCCTGGCGGGAGAGACACACTATCCGGACCGCCCCGGCATGGGGGAACTGCGCCGGCGCGTGGGCGAGGCCCTTCCCGCCGCGGGTTTTCCCGCGCGCGAAGCCGATGGCGTGCTCATCACCCAGGGAGAAGGAGAGTCCCTCTTCGCGACCATTCTTGGCCTCGGCGGCGGAGAGGAGGCGACCATCGTCGGCTCGTCCGGAGGCCGTCATCAGCGCCTGCTCGACTGGATGCGGGTACGCGTGATGCAACCCGGGACCGATGCCGGCGCCGAGGGCGAGGCCGCATTTCACCTGATCGAATACGAGGCGGGGGCGGCGATCCTCGAGAATGGGAACGCATCCCGCGACCTGGGAATCCCCCAGGTGCACGCCATCGGTGACCGGCTCTTTGCCGCAGGCGACTCGCCGGCTCCATCCGCATCCGCGACGACGCACGGAGTTCCTTCGTCGTCCGGGGACCCCGGTGCCGGGGCGTCGGCCGCAGGCGAGCCCGATCCCGACCTCGCCGACGCAATTGTGATCGGCTCGCTGGACGGGCTCGAGGGAATGCACCCGTTCCGTCTCGGCTTCGTCGCGGCTCCGGTGGACGTGCGGCCGCGCATCGCGAAGTGGAAGCAGGCGTCGTCCATATGCTCGCCGGCTCCATCGCAGCGCGCCGCGCTGTGGGCGTTGGGGGTACGGCCATGAGCGCCCCGATGAAGTCCCGGGAACGCGCGGGCTCCGCATCGCTGCGCAAGGGCGAGGCTGCGACCTCCCTTCGCTACAAGATGATGGCGCTCGCGCGCGAAAGAGAGAACGTCATTTCGCTGGGGCGCGGCGATCCCGACCTGCACACGCAGCCGCCGATTGTCGAGGATGGCCTGGCCCGTTTCGCCGACGCGATGGGCGCGGAGATGGCCGCATCGGACACGGAACCGGTGCGTGGCCTGCTCTCGCTGCGCGAGGGCATCGCCCGCCGGTACGCCCGCGAGAAGGGCGTCGAGGTGAACCCCGCCACCGAAATCGCCATCACCAACGGCGCCCAGGAGGGGCTCTTCCTGGCCATGCTGGCGCTTGTCGACCCGGGCGACCGCGTCGCGGTCCAGGACCCGCGCTACAGCTCCTACGACCAGGCGATCGGCACGGCGGGCGGCGACATCGTGCCCGTCCCGACCGGGGGCGACCGGCCCTTCGAGCTCGGGGGCGATGAACTTCGTGAACATGCGCGCGACTGCAAGCTGCTCGTCTTCGTGAACCCCTCGAACCCGACCGGAGCCTGCGTCGGTCCGGAGGGCGTCCGGGATCTCGCGCAGGCCGCGGGCGACCTCGACCTGGTCGTCGTGTCCGACGAGATTTACGAGGACGTGGTCTTCCGCGACGAGCCCTTCCTGTCCCTGCTCGCCGCGGATGGCGCGCGCGGGCGCTCGGTGGTGCTTTCGGGCTTCTCCAAGGCCTACGCGATGACCGGTTTCAGGGTCGGCTACCTGATCGGCCCGCCCGCCTTCATCGATGCGGTGGAAGCCATCAAGAGCACGACTTCGGGCCCGTGTCCGGCGTTCTCGCAGTACACCGCCCTCGCCGCCCTCGAGGCCGATCCGGATCCGCGTCCCGGGTATCTGGCGCGGTATCGCCGCCGGCGCCAGGCGCTCATCGACGGCTTCGCCGACCTGGGCGTCCCGCACGGCGCGCACGGGGGCGGCCTGTTCATGTGGGCCGACGTGTCGCGCTTCGGGATGGACGCGGAGAACTTCTGCTACCGGCTCCTCGACGAGGCGGGCGTGCTGATGTTTCCCGGGGCCTCCTTCGGGGAGCGATGGCGCAACTGGGTGCGGGTGTCGCTCCTGTGTCCCGAGGCCCGGATCCTCGAGTCGATGGAACGCATTCAGAAGTTCGCCCGCAACCTGTAGGACGGTTTGGCGGAAGCCGCATCGCGTCCGCGCATGATTCGGCGCGCGCATGCAGGACACCAACGGCAGGAGGGGCTGATTCCGTCAGCGGTTCCGGGTCGCTTGCATGCGGAAACGAGCAGGTGTGCGCGGGCTGAAGCGGTCCCGCGCGCTGGGGGCGCTGCCGTGGGGAACCGGCAACCGCGTGTGGCGTAGTCCCGGTGCGATGGCTACGCTTGCGAGCCTGTCGGCACCCACATCCCAACCTTGGCCTGGAAGGACATCATGACCTTGCGAATCAACGACGAAGCACCCGATTTCACAGCCGAGACCACCGAGGGAACCGTCCGGTTCCACGACTGGATCGGCGACGGATGGGCGATCCTGTTTTCCCATCCCAAGGATTTCACGCCCGTCTGCACGACCGAACTGGGCACCGTGGCCGCGCTGAAGGACGAGTTCGCGCGGCGCAACTGCAAGATCATGGGCATCAGCGTCGACGGAGTCAGCGACCATCACGCCTGGTCCGAGGACATCGCGTCGTTCGGCGGACACCCTATCAACTACCCGCTGGTGGGCGATCCGGAGCTGAGCGTGGTCAAGCTCTACGACATGCTTCCGGCGGACGCGGGCGACACCTCCGAGGGCCGCACGCCGGTCGACAACGCCACGGCGCGGTCCGTCTTCATCATCGGACCGGACAAGAGGATCAAGGCGACCCTGACCTATCCCATGAGCACGGGCCGGAATTTCGCCGAGATCCTGCGGCTGCTGGATTCCTGCCAGCTCACCGCGAACCAGCAGGTGGCCACGCCGGCCAACTGGGAGCAGGGTGAGGACGTGATCATCCTGCCGGCCGTCTCGAAGGAGGACGCGGAGGCCAGGTATCCGGACGGATGGGAGCAGCCGCTGCCGTACATCCGCATCGTTCCGCAGCCCGAGTAGCGATACCCGCGCATCGGACGGAGTACGTACCGGCCCCCGGGCTCGAGCGGACGAGGCGCCGCGCGGGGTCCGGGGGTCGCCAGCAAGGAGGAGCGCGCGTTGAGCGAACTGCTGATCGCCGGAGGCACCGTAGTGACGGCCGACCGGATGGAGCCCGCCGACGTACTGATCCGCGACGGGCGGGTTGCCGGTGTCGGGCCGGACCTGGCCACCGATGGTGAGGTCCTGGATGCGAGCGGACACTGGGTCATGCCCGGGGGCATCGACACCCACACTCACCTGGCGCATCCCATCGATCGGCTGGGGATCACCACGGCGGACGACTTCTTTACCGGCACGGTCGCGGGGGCGTGCGGGGGCGTCACCACCATCATCGACTTCTCACTGCAGCGGCAGGGCGAGACGCTGGCGCTGGCGCGCGATCGGCGCCTGGGCGAAATCGAGCCCGACGCCGTCATCGACTATGGCTTCCATACCATAGTCACGGATGTCCGCGATGATGTCATCGACGAAGTGCCGGAGTTGATCGGAGGGGGGTTCCCTTCCTTCAAGGTTTATATGACGTACGGCGACAAGATCGTCAACGACGACGGGCTGCTGCGCCTGCTGGAGGCGACCGGCGCCAACGGCGGACTCGTCTATGTCCACTGTGAGAACGACTGTGCGGTTACATATCTGATCAATCAGCACCTCGATGCGGGAAAGACCGGCCCCGCCTTCCACGCCCCCAGTCGTCCCCCAGTTGTGGAGGCGGAGGCGACCCATCGCGCCATTATGCTGGCCGGGGTAGTGGACGCTCCACTGTGCATTGCGCACGTCACCTCGGCGGGCGCGGCGGCTCACGTGGCCGCGGCCCGCGAGCGCGGCGAACCGGTCGTGGCCGAGACCTGCCCGCAGTACCTGGTGCTCGACGATACCGTCTACGACCCCTGCGGCGGCTTCGAGGTCGCCAAATACGTGTGCAGCCCCCCGATGCGGGGCGCCGAGCACCGCGACGCACTCTGGAGCGCCCTCGCGGCCGGATCGATCCAGCAGGTGTCGTCCGACCATGCCCCCTTCCGCTACCACGACCAGAAGACCACCGGGCGGGGCAACTTCACCCGCATCCCCAACGGCCTTCCGGGGATCGAGACCCGGGTGCCCCTGGTGTTCACCGGCGGCGTGTCGACCGGCCTGATCTCTCCCCAGCGGTTCGTGGGGCTCACGTCGACCGCCCCGGCGCGCATCTTCGGGATGTACCCGCGCAAGGGCACGCTGGACGTGGGCGCCGACGCCGACGTCATCGTCGTGGACCCCGATGCCGAGACGGAGATCGACGCCGCGAAGCTGCACTCCGCCGTGGACTACAGTCCCTTCCAGGGAATACGCGCGAGGGGCTTCCCTACGTGGACGCTGTCCCGGGGCGAGATCATCGTGGATCGCGGAGATCCGGTCGCGGAGCGGGGCAGGGGACGACTGGCGGAGCGCGGGCCCATCGACCCAGCGGCGTTGCCGTGAGCCGCCGATCGGGGCCCGACCCGACTCGACGCCATCCGGCCAGGATCCAGCGCCGGCCCGGTTCACCGCCGAAGTGCGCGACCAGATGTCAGCTGCATCGTCTTTCGCACGGATCCCTCACGCCGTGAACCTCGAAGACATCCGCGCGGAATTCCCGATTCTCCAGCGCCGAAACTACCTGAATTCCTGCTCGCTGGGCGCCCTTTCGACCCGGGCCGAGGAGCGCCTGCAGGACTTCCTGGACCGCTGGCACGACATGGGCGCCTCGGCCTGGTACGAGCATTGGTGGGGACAGCTGGCGGAGCTGCGGCTGCGCGTCGCGGACTTCTTCGCGGCGCCCGCGGGGACCGTCGCGCTCATGCCCTCCACCTCCGCGTGCCTCTCGGTCATCTCCGAGAGCGTGGACTGGTCGAAGCGCAACCGCATCGTCACCACCGAGCTGGACTTCCCCACGCTCCTCTACCAGTGGAAGGTGCGTCCCGGGGTGGAGATGGTCGTGCTGGAGAGTCCGGACGGCATCCGCGTCGACCCGCAGCAGTTCGAGGATGCCGTCGACGAGCGGACCCTGGCCATCGCCACCAGCCACGTCTTCTTCACCACCGGCGCCATCCTCGATCTGAAATCGATAGCGGAGATCGCGCACCGGGCCGGGGCGTACTGCCTCATCGACGGATACCAGGGCGCCGGCCAGGTTCCCGTGGACCTCCCCGCGACCGGCGTCGACTTCTATACCGCCGGCCCGCTCAAGTGGCTCTGCGGAGGCCCGGGGCTCGCGTACCTCTACGTGCGCGAAGACCTGATCCCGTCCCTGGAGCCGAGAATCACCAGCTGGTTTGCCACCGAGGACCAGTTCCGCTTCAACCCCGGCGAATTCCGGTATCATGCCGATGCGCGCCGATTCGAGCTCGGGACCCCGGCGCTCCCCACGGTCCACACGGCGCTCGGCGGTCAGGACATCGTTGACGAGGTGGGGATCGACGCCATTCGGGCTCGCAACGTCACCCTGACCGAGCGTCTGATCGACGGTTGCGAAGCCGCCGGCTTCTCCCCCCGAGTCGCGAGCGATCCAAATGAGCGCTCCGCGATCGTTCCGGTGCGCCATCCGGTCCCCGCGGACGCGGTCAAACAGCTCGCCGACCGTGGCATCATCGTGGACAGCCGCCCCGGCGTGGTGCGGGCCAGCCCCCACTTCTACAACACGACCGACGAAGTGGACGAATTCGTGGGCGTGTTGGCGGAGGCGAGGCCCGCCTCTATCCCAGCAGGTCGTCCCGCACCTCGTCGATGATGCCGTAGAAGCAGCACCATTCGCCCTCGATCACCGCCGGGCGCGAGCGCAGCCCGAACACCACGCCCACCTGCGGGGCCACTACCTCGCCACGCACATCGCCGTAGAGGTCGAAGACGCGCCCCAGCGGCGTTCCCGCCGGAATCGGGGTCTCGAAGGGCACGTCCGGCTCACCAACCCACATCCCGGAGGCCGGAGCCAGCAGCGCCTGCTGATGCCCCATCCGCCACTCGGCGGCGTAGCCCGCCTCGCCCTCGATCATCCCGTAGTGGCGCATGACGTTGCGGTAGCTGCCCGCGAGGTCATCGGCCACGACGTGGAAGTCGGACGTTAGCGTGCGGCAGTTGCCTCCCAGCTCGATGGTGATCCCCGCCTTGCCCAGCTCCGCGATCTTCGAGGAGGGATTGGCGCCGCCCACCCCGCTGCGGAAGACGAGATCCCAATGCGGTCCCATCGCGGCCGCCAGCTCGAAGCTGGGCGGGTTGTCGGCGGCGAAGATCATGTGCGCCAGGTAGGAGTGCTCTCCCCCCGAATGAACGGCGATCTGGAGGTCGCAGGCGTCCTTCATCGCCTGCCAGTGCGCCCACGCCGCCCTCTCGGTCGGGTAGCCGTCGGCCCGCCCCGGGTAGATGCGGTTCATGTCGTACGAGAAGGTGTCCAGCGGATCGCCGCGCTTGCCGGCCTCGAACGCGGGCACGTTCATCGCGGGAACCCCGACCACCGTCCCACGCACCTCGGCGGCGTCGAGCGTCGCGAACAGCTTGAAGATCGAGAGCGCTCCCTCGGGCTCGTCCCCGTGGGTGGCCCCGTTGATCCAGAGGATCGGGCCGTCGGATGCGCCCCGGCATATCAGGATGGGAATCTCACGTGCGGCCGCGGCCACGTCGGCTCCGACCGGGATCGCATCCCTGGTCATCGTCCCGCACGCCGCCTCCGTGCCTCCGATCGTAAGCACCTCGTTGTTCATGTATTCATCCTGTGTGGGTCATGTATGCAACATATACTTCCTGGCCCGTTGCGCTATTTCGCCGCCCTTCTCCTCTGGATTCCTCGACCGTCCCCGCTCCTTGTCCACGTCCAAGGTTCTGGGCATTTCCCGGCTCCTTTGACCGGGCCATGACGCTGCCGCGACCTCAGCATCAGGCCACCGGCTCCATCGAAAATGGCACCCCCAGTTCTTCGGCGAGCGCGCGCAGCCGCACCACCGTGTTCGGGTCCGTGGGAATCCCGTGCTTCAACCGGTGCCGCGCACGCTCCTGCTCGGCCTGCCCGGGAAGCCGAACCGGCTTGGCCGGGTCGATCGGCGGTGCACCCAGCACATCCGCGATCAGCCGCTCCAACCTCTCTCCGAACTCATCCGCCGACATGAACGCCTCGACGTTCACTGCGATCATGGTGTGCGCCACGTCGTAGTTCTCGTCGTCTTGGAATACCTGCGCCCCGAATAGCGACCCCGTCAGCACGCCCGTGAGAATGTCGGTGATCAGGCTGAGGCCGTACCCCTTGTAGTCGCCGATGGGGAGGAGGGGGCCCTTCATGGCCGCGTCCGGATTCGTGGTGCGCGCGCCCTCGGGCGTGAGGGCCCAGTGGTCCGGCATCGGCAGGCCCGCGCGCCGGAGCCAGCGCATCATCCCCTTGCCGGACTGGGTCAGCGCCATGTCCAGCACGATGGGGTCGTGCCCTCCCGGCCTTGGAACCGACATGCCCCAGGGATTGGTGCCCAGGATGGGCCGGGTCGCGCCCCAAGGCGCCATCTCGGCGCCCGCGTTCGTCATCGAAATCCCGATGAGCCCCGCGTCCGCGGCCCGCTTGGCGTGAAAGCCGGCGATCCCGAAATGATTGCTGTGCCGCACCCCGACCATCGCGATCCCGACCTGCCGCGCCATCTCCACCGCCCGGTCCATGGCCCGGCGCGCTGCGACATACCCCAGTCCCTTGTTCGCATCGAGCAGCGCCGCGGCCGCCCGCTCCCTCACCCACGTCATCGGCGCATCGGGCAGAATACCACCGTTGCGCATGCGTCTCGCGTAGCGGAACAGCTTCTCCAGCCCTTGGTGCTGTCCCGGATGCCACCAGAGCGACGCCGTCACCACCCCGTCGGCGTTGATGCGCGCCTCATCGGCGCTCGCGCCCAGCGCCCGCAACACGGCCTCGGCGAATCCGCGCACCGAGGGTTCGCGGAAGCGCTCGACCGCGACCCGTTCGTCCAGGTGGTAGGTGATGGGAGTTCTCCTTTCGGACTCTTCGCCGACACTCTCCGCACCGAAACGGTGCTCGATTCTCGGACCCGGAACGCAAGAGAAAGTAGCACGGAGCGGCCACGCGGACAGGGTAGGGTGCCACTCCCTGCGACGCATTGAGCCATTGCCGTGATGGCCGCTCGCTCGCCTTCGTCCTTGGGCATGGGACGACATCTCCGGGCACTCCGCACCGAGGCGAAGGACTCCCCCTACCGAGGACTCATATGATATCTTATCTTTCACTGAAGAGCCAAGTTGTCACCCTCGACGCGGATTGGGCGCCATCATATGATCGCAATCGCCCATGACATCGGAGGTTCGACGCTCCGGCAGCCGTGCGGGGTCTACGTCAAGCTCCAGATCCGTGGGTCGAAGGTTCTCCTGCGTAGCTTCCACCGCGACGAGTACGAACCGTGACCAGAACCGCTTCCCCACCGACCGTCCTCCGAGAAATCCCCGGCCCGGATGTCTGCCAAATGTGCGGAGCACCCGGGCTCAGGACCGAGTTGATCCGAGACCCGTTCATCTACGGCAGGGAGCCAACTGCCGTGGAACTGACGGCGGAGATCCCGGTGCATACGTGCTCGCAGTGCGACGTCTCTTTTCTTGGTGACGAAGCTGGTGCCATCCAACACGAAGCAGTGTGCAAACATCACGGCGTTCTGACACCTGATGAGATCCGCGAACTCCGCGCCAGCTATGGCATGTCGCGTGCGGCATTCGCCCGCCTGACCGGCTTCGGCGAGGCGACTCTGGCGCGCTGGGAGAGGCGAGAAGTGATCCAGAACACCTCCAGCGATCGCTACCTGAGACTGCTGAAGAATCGTGTGATGATGGACGAGTTGCTCTCCTTGACGGACGCCGGAGATTCACTTGGTGCGAAGCTTCCCGCCAAGGCGGACGAATCAGGCGAAAAGCTCGCGGTGGACGCCGTCCTGGCGGCCCTGTCTACGTGGCTTTCAACCCACGAAGTCGAGGACTTGTATTCCCGCGCCGCAGAAACCTCGGGCGAGGAGACTCCCAGCCTGGAGGCCCTCGTCCATGCCGTGATGCTTCACGGGCTTCCTCTTGCCTGGCTTCGACTGGCGGAACGCGGAGTGGCGGGGTCCGCGTTGTGAGATCCGCGACTCCGGCTACTCGCCGAACCCCCAGCTGTGCGCGTGGGGCTGGATCAGCTCCGCCGTCATCCCTGGAAGCTGATCGGGATAGACGAAGGCCTCGTAGCCGTCGTTGGCGTCGAATATGGTGTCCTGAAAGAAAGGGATCCCGCGCTCGCGCAGGCCCGCGACATCGCCATCGATATCCGTCGTCTGCAGCGCGATATGGTCCAGCCCCTCGCCCCGCGACTGCAGAAACCGGTTCACGCGCGCTTCCGGGTCCCAGTTCTGCACGAGGTGCAGCCAGCACTGGTTGGGGAAGAGGATGCGCGCGTCGAGCTGCTTTCCCTTGCCCTGGTCATTGCGATAGTCCTGCGCCACAAGCCCGAAATAGCGCTCGAAACGCGAGCACGCGTCCGCAAGGTCGTTCACACACAGACCGATGTGCTGTAGACGGAAGAGCTCCATCGAGTCGCTCACGGGCTCACCCACGGCTTCCGGGGGATAGTACCAGCTTCGTTCGTGCGACTGGATGAGCTCGATGGTGAGGCCGGGCAGCTTGTCGGGATAGACGAAGGCCTCGTAGCCGTCGTTGGCGTCGAGGATGCGGTCCTCCCAGACGCCCACGCCGATCTCCCGGAGATGGGCGACATCGGCTTCGATATCATCCGTTTCAAGACAGATGTGCTCCAGCCCCTCGCCCTTCTCCTCGAGGAATCGATGCACGCGCGACTCGGGATTCCAGTTCTGGACGAGGTGCAGCCAACACTCGTTGCCGAGCAGGATGCGGGCGTCGAGCTGCATGCCCTTGCCCTGATCGTTGCGGAAATCGCAGGCCTTGAGCCCGAGGACGCGCTCGAAGCGCGCGCAGGCGTCCTCGAGGTCGCGCACGACCATGCCGATGTGCTGAACGCGCAGGATCATCTGGTTTCCGGGGTTGGTGTCACGTTGTGACCAAGTGCTGCGGAATCAATCACGGCCGGCACCCGTCACCGGATCGTTCCGGTATACTCTGCCCGCGCGCATGACGAACACCACTCGCCCCAGCGCGCCGATGTCCGCGGAGGGGTCGCCCGGCACCGCGATGATGTCGGCTTCGTAGCCAGCCTCGAGCGCGCCCAGCGACCCGTCCAGCCCGAGCGACTCCGCCGCAAGGCTGGTCGCCGAGAGGATGGCCGCCATGGGGTCCTGGCCGCCCTCCTCGACGCGGTAGGCCAGCTCTCGCCAGTTGTTTCCGTGCGCGCCCGCCACGGCGTCGGTCCCGAACACCGTCCTGAGCCCCTCGACGCCCAGCGCCTGCTGGAAGGTGGCCAGCGCCGTCGGGGCGGCCGCGCGCATCGCCTCGAAGCCGGACTCGGTGTAGTTGCCGATGCCCAGATAGCGCTCCTGGTTCGCGAAGTAGTTGTCGAAGATGAGATGGATGTGCGGGTCGTAGTAGAGACCGCGCTCGGCCAGCAGTTCGAGGGTGGGCAGGTCGAGCAGGGCTCCGTGTTCGATCTGGGAACACCCTGCGAGAGCGGCCCGCCGCGCGCTCTCGGGGCCGTGGGCGTGCACCACCGTGCGCAGGCCGTGCTCGGTTGCCCGGCCGCAGGCGGCGTCCAGCTGCTCCTGGCTGAGCGTGGGCCCGCCCCCGACCCGGATGCTCTCCGAGGCGAAGATCTTGACCACGTCCGCGCCCGCTGCCGCCATCTCGTCGACATGGGCGCGCATCTCGGCCGGCCCCCCCGTCCCCGCATTGATCGACCGGATCGAGGTGAGCACGCGCGGCCCCGGGAGCGTGCCGCCCGCGATCGCGTCGCGGACCGGGACGTCCTCCGGGCCGCCGACGCTCTGCACGGTGGTCACGCCGCTCCAGAGCATCTTCCACGCGTTCTCGGCCGCGTAGAGGGCCTGATCCCCGGGGCCGTCGGTGGACTCGGCGGTGTGCAGCCGCCCGGTCTCGCGGTCGAAGTGCCACCCCAGGTGGACGTGGGTGTCGATCAGGCCCGGCAGCAGAGTGGCGCCCGAAAGGTCGTAGACCGCCGCGGCCCCGGTGGTGGTGCCCGCCTCGACGACTGCCTCGATGCGGCCGGCGCGCACCACGACCTCGCGTCCGCTCATGGATCCGCCGCGCCCGTCCAGCACCCGGTCGGCGCGCAGCACGATCGCGCCCTCCGCCCCCGCGCCACCCGGTCCGCCGCCGGCGTCGCCCTGGCCCTCCGCCGGCGCCGTGCCCGCGTCTCCGGTCCCGCCCGTGCCGCCGGTCCCGGGCGCGCCGCCGGTCCCGGGCGCGCCGCCGCACCCCGCCAGCACGCACGCGAGCGCCCCAATCCACCATGCCGGCGCCCGCCCGCCAGCGTGGCGCCGATTCGAGGTCATCAATCGCCCCCCGGCTCGCGTCCGGCCGCCCTCGAGGTGCTGGCCTGGTCTCATCGCTCATCACTCCTCATCGCGGGCTTCGCACCCACCCGCGCGCCTCGGTTCCGCACCCGCGGGGCTCGATCCGCCTCCCCCACGGGTTCCAACCACCCCCGGTTGCCGCCATCTTTCGCCCGGCAAGATGCAAGGTTACCCGAATGGACGCGAGTCAGGGGACGAGATCGTTGGCCCACGACAAAGGGAAGAAGAAGCGAATCTCCGGCGCCAGCTTCCGACACGCTTTCCACGAGATCATCTGGCCGCGGCGCAGGCTGGTTCTGTTCGGCCTCGTGCTGATTGTGGTGAACCGCCTGGCCGGACTCGTCCTCCCGGTCGCCACCCGCCCCCTCATCGACGACGTGATCCCGACCGGCGACCTGCCGGGGCTGTTCCGCCTCCTGGGAGCGGTGGCACTGGCGGTGGTCGTCCAGGCGGCCACGTCGTACACGCTGACCATGATGCTCAGCGTGGAGGCGCAGCGGCTCATCGCCGACCTGCGCACGCAGGTGCAGCGGCATGTCCTGCGCCTCCCCGTGCGCGTCTTCGACAACACTCGCTCGGGCGATCTGGTCTCGCGCATCATGGAGGACGTGAGCGGCGTCCGGAACCTGGTCGGAACCGGGCTGGTGCAGCTGATCGGCGGGGTGATCACCGCGGTGGTGGGCTTCGCCTATCTGCTCAGCCTCTCTCCCATGATGACGCTGCTCACGCTGGGGCCGCTCGCCGCCTTCGCCATCATCTCCACGAACGCCTTCCGGACGCTCAGGCCCGCGTTTCGCGAGCGCGGCAAGATCCGCGCGCAGGTCACGGGCCGGCTCACCGAGTCGCTCGGCGGCATTCGCGTCATCAAGGGCTTCCACGCCGTGAAGGCGGAAGGCGACATCTTCCGCGAAGGCGTCATGCGCATCTTCCGCAACATCCGGAAGACGCTCACCACCTCCAGCCTGGTCACCAGCGCGGGCACGTTCTTCATGGGGCTCGCCGGCGTCCTGGTGATGGGGTACGGCGGGTGGCTGATCGTTCAGGGCCAACTCACGGTCGGCGAACTCTTCTCCTTCACCTTCCTCCTTGGCTTCCTGATCGCTCCCGTGATCCAGATGGCCAACATCGGCACCCAGATGACGGAGGCCTTCGCCGGCCTCGACCGCACCGCCGAGCTGCTCTCCTGGCCGACCGAGGACGACGATCCGCGGCGGGTCGTGGAGATGCCGCCCATCCAGGGCCGGCTCCGGTTCGAGGATGTCCACTTCCGGTATGAGGAAGACAAGCCGGTGCTCCAGGGCATCAGCTTCGACGTCGAGCCCGGCACGGTGGTCGCGCTCGTGGGAAGCTCCGGCTCCGGGAAGTCGACCATGGCCAGCCTGGCCGCCTCCTTCCTCACGCCCGATGAAGGCCGCGTGCTCGTGGACGATGTCGACCTGAGCGAGGTGCGGTTGCCGAGCTACCGCAACCAGCTGGGGCTGGTGCTCCAGGACGACTTCCTCTTCGACGGCACCATCAGCGAGAACCTGCTCTTCGCGCGCCCCGGCGCGAGTGTGGATGACGTGCGGTATGCCGCTGGGCAGGCGTTCGTCACCGAGTTCAGCGACCGCTTCCCGGACGGGCTCGACACTCTCATCGGCGAGCGCGGGGTCAAGCTCTCGGGCGGACAGCGGCAGCGGGTCACCATCGCCCGCGCGATTCTCGCCAACCCGCGTCTCCTTTTTCTGGACGAGGCGACCTCGAGTCTGGACACGGAGAGCGAAGCTCTCATCCAGGCTTCCCTCGCCCAACTCCTGCGCGGACGCACCACGCTGGTGATCGCGCACCGGCTGTCGACCATCCGCCGCGCCGATCTCATCCTGGTTCTGGAGGAAGGCCGCATCGTGGAACGCGGCCAGCACGAAGATCTCGTCGCGCGCCGGGGCCGCTACCACGAGCTGTACACGGTCCAGGCCAGAATCTGAGGGATGTCCTCGCCTCTCGAATCCGTCCGTCTCCACCATGTGACACTTGCGGTTCCGGTGTCCTGCATCGAAACTGTTTCAGACACGGGGGGTGACCGATGGGATATGCGATTCGGCTGTTTTGTCGCTTGGGGATGGCGTTTTGTCGCGTTTCTCCGTGTATATGTCGTATCTTCCGGTTCGGGTCGTTCGGCCCTCTCGCTGCCGGATCTGCCGGTATGGCGGTTGGAGTTCGTCGTCCCCGGTTGAATTGGTGAGGTTCGGTTTGTCTCCATTCATAGGAGGGTTTCCCGCATGAGCTTGCCTGACAACAAGTTGAATCGATTCCTCAAGCTGGCCGCGTTCCTGCTGTTGTTCGCGGGGTTCCCCGCTGCGGCGCACGCGCAGGGCTCCCTCGAAGGCACGGTTCGCGATGGCGCCACCAACCAGGGAGTGGTCGGCGCCCAGGTGTTCATCGCCGCCCTGAACGTCGGTGGCCTCAGCGGCAGCGACGGTTCGTTCAGCATCGACGGCATTCCCGCCGGGTCCCATGTGGTCCAGATCCAGCGGATCGGCTATGCCGCCGAGCGGCAGGAGGTGACCATCACGGACGGGCAGGCGACGCAGCTCGATGTGATTCTGAGCGAGGAAGCCATCGCCCTGTCCGGCATCGTCGCCATCGGCACCCGCGCCCGGCCACGCACGGTGACGGAATCGGCGGTGCCCGTGGACGTCATCCCCAGTGCGGAGATCATCAACCAGGGCGACAACGACTTCGCCAACCTGCTCCGCAACGTGGTGCCGTCGTTCAACGTGAACATCCAGCCCATCAGCGACGCGGCCACGTTCGCGCGTCCGGCCAACCTGCGCGGCCTCGCGCCCGACCACACGCTGATTCTGGTGAACGGGAAGCGGCGTCACCGCACCGCGGTCATCACCTGGTACGGCAACGGCCTCGCGGACGGCTCCCAGGGTCCCGACATCGCGCTGATTCCGGGGTTGGCGCTGGAGCAGGCCGAGGTGCTGCGCGACGGCGCATCGGCCCAGTACGGCTCCGACGCCATCGCGGGCGTGATGAACTTCGTCCTCAACAACAGCCGCTCCGGGGGCGCCATCGAGTTCAAGACGGGTGGGAATCTGATGTCGCGGACCGGTGCGCGCTTCGAGGATGGCTCGATCCCGGGCGACGGAGAGATGTACAGCATTGCGGGCAACGTCGGCCTGCCGCTCGGAGAGACCGGCTTCCTCAACCTGACCGGCGAGTACGGCAACGCCAACCCGACCGACCGCAGCTCGCAGCGGAGAGACGCGCTGGGGCTGATCGTCCACGAGGGCAACACGAGCGTGCGCACGCCCGCGCAGATCTGGGGCTCCCCCGAGATCAACGACGAAATCAAGATCTGGGCGAACACGGGCTATCTGTTCAGCGACGCCCTCTCGTTCTACGGCCACGGCAACTACGTGAGCAAGCAGGTGGAGGGTGGGTTCTACTTCCGGAACCCCGGCACCCGCAGCGGCGTGTTCGCCACCTCGGGCTGCCCGCGCTACTTCGGCGACCAGCCGTGTGATCCGGAATGGGAGCGGTCCATCCTTCTGGTCGGAGACCTGATCCAGGCCCAGACCGGCGTGCCGAACGCGGCCGGATGCCCCCGGGTGCTGGTCGACCCCGCCAGCGGGGCCATCAGGGACCATGAGGCGTACAACCAGGTCATGTCCGATCCCAACTGCTTCACCTTCCGCAAGCTCTTCCCCGGAGGCTTCACTCCGCAGTTCGGCGCGTACGTGACCGACGCATCCGCGGTGGCGGGCCTGAGGGGCACCAGAGGCCGGTTGGACTGGGACGCGAGCGCGTCCTGGGGCAACTCCAACATGGACTTCTACATGTACAACACGGTCAACGCGTCGCTGGGACCGGACCAGCCGTGCGACACCCAGGGCAGGGCCAACTCGGTCGCTGTTCCGAACCAGCCGTGCACGCCGTACTTCCATCCGGGCATCTACGATCAGCAGGAGGTCAACCTGAACGCCGACCTCTCCTATGCCGTGAACGAAAGAGTCAACCTCGCCGGCGGCGCGGAGTGGCGGAACGAGCGCTTCGAGATCTTCCAGGGAGATGAGCCCTCATGGATCGAGGGTCCGCTCGCGAACCAGGGCTTCACCCCTGCCTCCAACGGTTTCTCGGGTTTCGGGCCCCTCACCGTGGGCAACTGGAACCGCAGCAACTTCGCCGGCTACGGCGACCTCGAGCTGAGGGATCCGGCAGGCGCCTGGACGTTCGGCGTCGCGACGCGTGTCGAGAGGTTCTCGGACTTCGGCACCACGGTCAACGGCAAGGTGGCGGGCCGCGTGAGCGTCTCCGAGGGGTTTGCGCTTCGCGGCAGCACGAGCACGGGCTTCCGGGCGCCGACGCCCGGCCAGCAGAACGCCTTCAACATCTCGACGATCTACGATCCCGAGATCATGGACCTCACCAACAACGGCACCATTCCCTCGACGTCGGAGCTTGCCGGCCTGTATGGAGGCGAGGCGCTCAAGCCGGAGAAGTCGGTGAACGTGGCGCTCGGCGCCGTGATCAACCAGGGTAACTTCAGCCTCACGACCGACTTCTTCCAGATCAACGTGTCCGACCGCCTGACGACGAGCGCCGACCGCAAGCTCACCCCGGCCGAGATCGAACAGCTCGTCCGGGACGGCATCGTCCGGCCCGGCGGAGTGCTGGCGCGCTTCCGCTTCTTCATCAACGACTTCGCCACCACCACGCGGGGCATCGATCTCGTGGCCGCCTATCAGATCGACGGAGGCGACGGCTCCAGCACCGGCATCACCAGCGCCTGGAACTGGACCACGACCAGCGTGACGGACTTCAACTCCGAAACCCTGACGGGCTCGCGTATTCGCATCCTCGAGGAGGGGCTTCCCAACGTCCGCGGCAACATCGCGCTCAACCACAACTTCGCCAGTGGATTCCGCGCCCTCGTGCGCGCGAGCTACTGGGGCGGCTACTACGACGGCGAGCAGCCCTACTACGAGTCGGATCCCGGCAACACGATCGACTATCCGGCCCGCATCCTCTTCGACGTTGAAGCAGCCTACTCGCTGAGCGAAGCCATGACCCTGACGGTGGGATCCCAGAACGCGCTGAACACCAAGCCGCAGGAGTACCCGGGCGCGGCCGACGGCGTCGGCAACCGGTTCGGCCAGTTCACGCCCTACGGCTTCAACGGGGCCTTCGTGTACAGCAAGCTGGGGTACAGGTGGTAGCACAAAGCTGATCCGCCACAGGCGGAAGCAGCATCACAAGGCCCCGGAGGGTTGCC
Source organism: Longimicrobiales bacterium (assembly GCA_965208255.1). Lineage (GTDB taxonomy): Bacteria > Gemmatimonadota > Gemmatimonadetes > Longimicrobiales > Gaopeijiaceae > BD2-11. The sequence continues at coordinate 1,957,100 of OZ242324.1, read as the reverse complement.
TGGCGACCTTCCGGGGCCGTTCTTTGTGCTGGCGAGGCACCGGCGCCGACTCACATGCACTGCGCGGCCGTTCCTTCCTTCGACAGAGCCTGACGCAAACGATGATCCTGGCCAGGTTCCCTTCCAGACTACTGCTGGCCGGCGCCCTGCTGGTCGCCTCCGGCTGCGTTTCGTCTTCGGCGCTGGAGTTGTATCAGGCCGGCGACGCCCTCTGCTACGACCGCTCCCTCCAACCCCAGACCGCGGTCGTCGATGCCCATCTCCACTTCCGTCCCTTCGGGGGCGAGGAAATCCCCTTCGAGGAAGTCGTCGGGTACCTGGAGGAGACGGGCGTGCTGTTCGCGAACGTCTACGGGATCGGCCAGACGCTCCCCGATTCTTCGTCGTGCACGTACTACCTGGACTGCCCCGGCACGCCGCTGCTCCCGTCGCTCGAGAACGATCTCGCCAACGCCGCGGGGTTCCGGGCGAACCCGTCCTCACGCGTTCATCTGACGCTGTCGATGACCTTCCCGGACCTCGCGCGCCCGGCCACCATCCTCCCTGAAATGCGGCGCCTGGAGGAGGAATACCCGGGCGTTTTCTCGTGGATGGGGGAGGTCAACCTGGTGAAGCAGGCGGTGTTCGCAAACCGCCGGAGTCCGGTTCCCCGGGAGGTGCTGGACGAGTGGGCGCCGTTCATGGCAGCACTCCGGGATCGGGACATGCCGCTCGCGATCCATTCGGATCTGGGCAACGACGAAGATCCGACCCTCTACCTTCCGCTGATGGAGGAAGTCCTGCGCCTGTATCCGGACAATGACATCGTGTGGATGCACATGGGGCTGTCGCGCGAGCTGACGCAGATGGCCCCGGCCGAACACATCGCGATCATGAGGTCGATGCTCGACCGCCATCCCCGCCTGACGCTCGATATCTCCTGGCGGGTCCTGGACGACGCCTATTTCTCGGATCCGGAGGCGAGGGCGCCGTACGTGCCGTTCCTGAACGAGTACTCGGAGCGCATTCTTCCGGGGACGGACTTTCTGGCCTCCAGGGACAAGGACTTCGGGGTCTACCGCGCCGAGCTGGAGGTCACCAGCCGGATCCTGCGCTACCTCGACGACACGGCCTTCCGAAACATCGCGCTCGGCCAGAACTACTTCCGCCTGCTGGGGCTGGACTACACGGCGCCGACGATTTGCGAGGTCGACCCCCACTCACAACCGGGCCCGTATCTCCCATAGATCAGGGAACACCGGCTTGTTGAGCGTCGTGGCCAGATAGCGGGATCCTGCCGATCCGCCGGTGCCGGGCTTATGGCCGATGGTCCGCTGCACCATCTTCATGTGGCGGTAGCGCCACTCCTGAAGCCCCTCGTCCAGGTCCACGAGGCGCTCGCACAACTGGGCGTTGCGGGCGTCGCCGCGATAGATGTCGACCAGGACCGCCTGCATGGCCCCGTCCGCTTCCACCGGCTGCGTCATGTCCCGCTCCAGGCAAGCGCGGGGAACCGCCCATCCCTCTTTTTCCAGGTAGCGGAGGAAGCAGTCCCACAGCGTCGGCGCGCTCCAGCGGCGCTCGAGATGCACCCGCGCACGGCTTCCGGGCTCAAAACGTCTCATGGCGGCCCGGTGCTTCAAGCCCAGGCAGAACTCGAGGGCCCGGAACTGGTCCGACTGGAAGCCGCTGGCGGTGTCGAGGTGGTCGCGGAAGGTCAGGAACTCGACCGGGCTCATGGTCTCGAGGATGTCGAGCTGCGCGACCAGCACCTTGAGGATCGTGAGAATGCGCTTGAGCGTATTCTGGGCCCGGGGCGCGTCTCCCCCCTCGAGCAATCGACAGCAGTAGTCGATCTCGTGCAGGATCACCTTGAACCACAGCTCGTAGACCTGGTGGATGACGATGAACAGCATCTCGTCGTGTTCAACGTCGTTCCTCGGCCTCTGGAGCCGGAGAAGCTCGTCCAGCCTGAGATAGCGCTCGTAGTTGACGGCTTCGGTAGGGCGGGTCACTCGCCTAGCCTCGGCGGCTCTTCCAAGTAGCCTTCCTCGATGAGGATGGCCTCGATTTCATGCCAGACGGCGAGCTGGCTGTCCTGGGCGCCGTCATGTTCCAGCGCGACCTCGGAGATGCGCCCCTCGCATTCGTTGACGAGATACAGCGCGTCCAGGACTGCGTCCTCCTCCTCCGATTCCGCGGCGCCGTGCGCCTCCAGAACCAGAAGCACGTCCGCGGAGGTGACGTGATAGGCAAAGCTCAATCGCACCTCCGCGGATCGTGCCTCCGGTACGGATTCAGTTTGCCGCCGTGATCGTGGCCCTCAGCAGGCGCTCGAGGTTGCGGATGTGCACTTCCAGCTCCGCCTGCAGCTCCTCGTAGCGCACCTGCGCGTCCCGGCCGGGCATCTGGTCGGCGCGGTTGAGCATCGAGTAGAGGTAGTTCAGCTGGCTCAGGAGCATGCGTTCGGGATACCGGATGCCGTCCGCGCTCTCGTTCACCAGGGCCTTTTCGATGGCCTGCAGCTCCTCCAGTGCTTCCTGCATCCCGTCCCGGTCCTCGAGGCCGGGGGTGACCTCGGCGATCTTGGCCGCTGCCATGCGGGCCTGGCTGAGGGCGTCGCGCACCTCTACGGCCAGCGCGAATTGCTCGCGCAGGTGTTCCATGGTGACGCCGTCGGCGGCCACTCGCGGATCCATGAGCACCTCGGCGCTCTCCGTAGCGCTCCACCCGCCCACGTTCAGGCGCACCTGGTAGTTGCCCGGCACCGCCACGGGGCCGCCGCGTCCGGCGCGCGCGGGACTGGCGTCCCAGGGGCCGGGATAGCGGAAGTCCCAGGTGAACCGGTGCAGGCCGGCGGAATTGGGCATTCTGGGCGTGCCGACACGCTCCAGGGTGGGCGCGCGCATGCTCGGTTCGGCCGGCGGCACCATCTGCTCGCCCATGGCGTCGTTCGAGAAGGAGCGCACCAGGTTCCCCTCGGCGTCCAGGATGTCGAGCGTGACCTCGTCCGCTTCGTTGGCCAAGTAGTAGTCGATCGTCACGCCGGGGCGCGGATATTCGGGCGCCGCCGGGTCGAAGCCGCCGCCGAACCCGGAGCTGAAGGCGCGGTAGGCGGGGCGGGGCGCGAAGAGATGGGCGTCTGCGGCGGCGACCTCCGCGCTCAGCTCGTGCAGCGGGCCCAGGTTGTCGAGGATCCAGAAGCCGCGCCCCATCGTGGACAGCACCAGATCGCCCATGTGCACCTTCATGTCGGTGATGGGCGTCGTGGGCATGTTCAGCTTGAACGACTGCCAGCTGCCGCCGTCGTCGAAGGAGATGAACATCCCGAACTCCGTGCCGGCGTAGAGCAGTCCCTCGCGGCCCGGATCCTCGCGCACGACGCGCACCGGATGGTCATCGGGAATCCCGTTATCCCCGGTGGTGATGCGGGTCCAGGACTGGCCGTAGTCTTCTGTCCGGTAGGCGTACGGCTCGAAGTCGCCCAGCTGGTAGCGCAGGATGGTGGCGTAGGCTTTGGCCGGATCGTGTGGCGACACCTCGACGTTCTGCACCCGGCCGCGTCCCGGCATGTCCGGGGTCACGTCGGTCCAGCTCGCGCCCCCGTCCCGGGTGACGTGGATGGGGCCGTCGTTGGCGCCCGTCCAGATGACGTTCGCGTCGTGCGGCGATTCCTGGATGTCGTAGAGCACGCTGTAGTGCTCCTCTCCGGTGATGTCGCGCGTGATCGGCGACCCGGAGGGCATCTGGGTCTCGGGCTCGAAGGCCGTCAGGTCGGGGGAGATGGTCTCCCAGGTCATGCCCTCGTCGGTGGTGCGGTGCACGTACTGCGAGGTGTGGTAGACGACGTCGGGGTCGTTGGGCGACACGTGGATGGGCGCCACCCGCTGGAAGCGGTAGGGCAGGTCGGCCGGGTTGCGGCCGTACAGGTCCCAGGCGCCCACGTAGTACTGCTTCTCCTGGTCGGTGCTCCAGCTGTAGCGGCCGAAGCGGCCCTTGCAGTTGGCGTACACGATGTCCGGATTGCCCGGCTTGGGCACCACCGGCCCGGTCTCGCAGCCGCCGACGGCGCGCCAGTGGCCCGTGTGGCCGGCGGGCATCCCGTAGGGTCGCCGGCTGGGCACCGCGATCGTCGAGTTGTCCTGCTGGCCGGCGTACAGCCAGTAGGGGAAGCGGTCGTCGATGTCGACCTGGTAGAGCTCGGCCGTGGGCTGATTGTTCTGGGTCGACCAGGTAAGGCCGCCGTCGCGGGTTACGTTGGCCCCGCCGTCGTTGGACTGGACGAACAGGTCGGGGTCGTCCGGGTTGATCCACATGTCGTGGTTGTCGCCGTGGGGGGTCGGGCGGCGCTGCCAGTCAGCCCCTCCGTTGGTCGACTTGTAGAACCCCTCGTTGTTGACGTAGACGATGTCCGCGTTGGTCGGGTCGGCGTCCACCCCGGTGTAGTAGAAGGGCCGGTTCATGATCGGGTTGTAGCTCGACACCTGACGCCAGGTGGCGCCGCGGTCGTCGGAGCGGTACAGGCCGTCCTCCGGCTCCGGCGCCTCGATGAGGACGTAGACCCGGTCCGGATCAGCGGGCGACACGGCCAGGTCGGTCTTGCCGAAGAGGCCGCCGGGCAGGCCCTGCTCGAGCTTCGCCCAGCTGTCGCCGCCGTCCGAGGACTTGTAGAGGCCGCCCTCCATGGCGCCGCTGATGATGGTCCAGGGCTTCCGCTCCCCGCGGTACATGCCGACATAGATCTCGGCCGGGTTGTCGGGGGCGAACTCGAGGTCCACCGCGCCGGTCGAGTCGGAGACGAAGAGCACCTGCTCCCAGTTCCCGCCGCCGTCGCGGCTCCGGTAGACTCCGCGCTCGGGGTTGGGCTTGAAGGTGTTCCCCATCGCCGCCACGTAGACGAGGTCCGGGTCGTCGGGGTGCACCTCGACGGCGCCGATCTGGCCCGCGTCGGGCAGGCCGATGAAGCGCCAGCTCGAGCCGGCGTCGTCCGACCGGTAGATGCCCTTGCCGGTGATCACGTTGCTGCGGATGCCGTCCGAGCCGGTGCCCGCGTAGATGATGTTCGGATCGGAAGGCGCCACCCGGATGGCGCCCATCGAGCCGGTGGCCAGGTAGCCGTCCGAGATGGGCCTCCAGGTCTGGCCGTAGTCCTCGGTCTTCCAGATGCCTCCGCCGACCGCTCCCATGTAGAAGGTCTCGGGGTGGCTGGGATGGCCCGCGACGGTGGTGACGCGGCCGCCCCGGGAAGGCCCGACAGTACGGTAGCGCATGCCGTCAAAGAGGGACGCGGAGAAGGTCATGCCTTCCGCGGAACCGTTGGACTGCGCCTCGGCTGGCGCCGGGAATGCGAGCGGGAGCATCGAGAGGGCGAGCAGCAGGGTGATGACGTTCTTCATTTGAGCCCCTTTGGAAGGATTCAGTGACAGCCCAACTTAATCTAAAGCGACGGGGCGGGCTCCGCTTCCCCGCGGGAGCGAATCGTCCCATTCATGCATGCGTTCGGCCGATATCGGGCCCCCGGATTCCTCCTCTACGAGTCCGGCGTGCGCCCCTGGCCCCGCTCGGAAACAACGCGCTCGACCCGTTGCGCCAGCCTGGGATCTCCCAGCGACTCGGCGACGCGCTCGAAGCCCGGGGTCGCTCCGGTCCAGCGCAGCTCCTCGAGGTCATTGAACAGCGAAGCGTCGTCCCGGAGCGTGGCCAGATTCCGGAACAGAAGGGCGTCCCGCCATCCGGCGTGGAGGTTCTCCTGCAGCCGCGCCGCGCCCCGCACGGCAACGCCCCAGGGCAGGCTGCGTCGCGGGATGGCCTCGAGATGTCCATAGTGCGCGAGCACCGCGGAGGTCGACTTGGCGCCCCAGCCGGGAATGCCCGGAAACCCGTCCGCGCTGTCGCCCACCAGCGCCAGGTAGTCGGGGATGGAAGTGGGCCGCACGCCGAACCTGTCCACCACCCCCTCTTCGTCGCGCACGACGCGCTGGCGCCGATCGAACTGGACGATGCGCGTTCCCGCGACGCACTGGCTGAGGTCCTTGTCGGGCGTGCAGATGAAGACCTGTTCCACGGCCGGGTCCGCGCCCGCAAGGCGCGCCGCGGAGGCGAGCCCGTCATCGGCTTCCAGCTCGATCATCGGCCACACCGCGACCCCCATCGCCGCCAGGGCTCCCTCCAGGGGATGAAACTGCGCCCACAGTTGGGGATCGATGCCCGCCGAGCTCTTGTAGCCCGGCCAGAGCTCGTTTCGGAACGACTCGATGACGTGATCGGTGGCGACCCCGATGTGCGTGACCCCCGCTTCCAGCATCCCCAGCAGCGAGTGCAGCACACCCAGAAGCCCGCCCACTTCGCGGCCCGCCCGGTCGTTGCGCGACGGCACCGCGTAGAAGTGGCGGAACAACTCGTAGGTGCCGTCGATGAGGTGGATGTTCATGGGCGCGCGCATGTTCAGGTGTTCGTGTTCAGTAAGGCTCCGGGCGCGCGACGCGTGGGGGCGCCGTGATGCAACCGGGGGAACCATGTGGGATGGGCGGTCAGGCGCGCAAACCAGCCATGAACGGCACACCCGGCGAGCCTCGAACACAACCCGGGCTCCGATTGACACGCGATTCGGCGGGCAGCCTTATTGACGGAGCGCCTCTGGTGGCGCAGCGCCTGGTGTGGGCTGCATCCCTCGATGCGGCGCATACTCGATCAGGAGAGGAGGTTTGACATGAATGCACCTGCCCCCCGAACGATTCTCGCCGCTTCATGGCTGGCCATCGCCGGTCTGGCTCTGGCGCCGGACCTGCACGCCCAGGTGCCGCCGCAGCGCACCACCGCCTTCGTCAACGCCAACGTGGTGCCGATGGACCGCGAAGGCGTTCTCGCCGAATACACGGTCGTGGTCTCCAGAGGGCGCATCGTGGACATGGGCCCGTCGGCATCGGTCGATCCGCCCGCCGACGCCATGGTCATCGACGCCGGCGGCAAGTACCTCATGCCCGGCCTCGCCGAGATGCACGGACACATGCCCGGCGGCGACCTGGAAGAAACGGTGATGTTCCTCTACGTGGCCAACGGTGTTACCACCGTGCGCGGGATGCTCGGGCAGGATGGCCACATGGCGCTGCGCGCCCGTGCCAACGCGGGCGAGATCGTCGCGCCGACGCTCTACATGGCCGGACCGAGCTTCAACGACGGAAGCGTGAACTCGCCCGAGGAAGCTGAGGCGCGGGTGCGGCGCCAGGAGCGCGAGGGATGGGATCTGCTCAAGATCCATCCGGGACCGACGCTCGACGAATACAACGCCATGGCGGTCACCGCCCAGGAAGTGGGGATCCGGTTCGGCGGACACGTGCCCGCGGACGTAGGAATCGAGCACGCCATCCTCATGGGCCAGGAGACCTTCGACCACCTCGACGGCTACATCGAGTACCTGGACGCCTTCGAGGGCGAGGTGGATGAGGACCGGCTCCAGTACATCGTGCAGCTGACCCGCGACGCGGGTGCCTGGGTGGTGCCCACGATGGTTCTGTGGGAGGTCGGCATCATCGGGCGTGGCGACGCCGACGAGTTGGAGAGCTACCCGGAGATGCGCTACTGGCCGTCCGGTCAGGTGTGGGGCTGGGGGAACCGACAGAGGGCGGCCGCGTCCCGGACCAGCCCCGAGCGGGCGGCGCAGTGGACGGCGAACCGCAATCAGGTGCTGAAGGCGCTTTCGGACGGGGGCGCCGGCGTGCTCCTGGGCACCGATTCACCCCAGATCTTCAGCGTGCCCGGCTTCTCGATCCACCGCGAGATGAAGGCGATGGCCGACGCGGGAATGTCGGCCTGGGAGATCCTGGTCAGCGGGACGCGCAACGTGGGCGAGTACTTCCAACGGAACGACTCGTTCGGCACGGTGGCGGTCGGGCGGCGCGCGGACCTCCTGCTGCTGAATGCGAATCCGCTTTCGGATCTCTCCAACGTGGCCGATCGCGCGGGCGTCATGTTCCGGGGCCGCTGGCTCCCCGAAGAGGAAATCCAGAGAAAGCTTGAGGAGATCGCGGATGAGATGGGGAACTGAGGTGCGGGAGCGGGCCCGGGTTGCGGTCCGGCGCGGGTGCGCTCGCAGTCCGGTCCGGGGAACCTGCGGCGTGAGCAGGGCCGTGCGCCTGTCCGATATGTTGCGCGGCCCCATCGTACCCGCCATCCGTATCGGAGCAGTGGCAAGGGTTTACGCTATCGTTGCGTTGCTCGCACCGTTTTGTGGTGCGCGCACGGCCGTTGCCCAGAGCGTCGACGCCGACGCCTGGACCGCCGCCATCTCCCGCTTCGAACAGAAGATGGAGGCACAGGTGTCGGCCGACGATGTCGGCGGGGTCAGCGCTGCCGTTGCGCGGGGCAGCGACGTGGTGTGGGCCCGGGCCTTCGGGTGGGCCGACCGCGCGCACCGCATCCCGGCCGGGGTGGGCTCCATCTACCGGGTGGGCTCCATTTCCAAGACCGTCACCGCGGTGGTGATGATGCGGGCGGTGGAGCGGGGCTACATCGACCTCGACCAGCCGCTGAGGGAGGTCTTCCCGGCGACCGCCCGCTTCCCCGGGGCGATGGAGGGCGCTCCGGCGCCGACCGTGCGCCAGTTCGCCAGCCACACCTCCGGCCTGGTGCGCGAGCCCGACTGGGACATCGCCGCCTCCGGGCCCATCGGAATCTGGGAGGAGCGCGTCGTCGCCTCGATTCCCCTGAGCCGGTTCCAGAACACGCCGGGTGCCGAATACTCCTATTCGAACATCGGCTACGGCACGCTCGGGCTGGCTGTCGCGCGGGCCGCGGGACGCCCGTTCATGGAACTGGTCGAAGAGGATGTCTTCGAGCCGCTCGGGATGACCAGCTCCACCTTCGTCATCGGCGACGTGCTCGCGCCCCGGCTCACCGTCGGCTACGTGAACCGCGGAGATGGCAACCCGGACCCGGAGCAGCCGGCGCGCGAACATGCCGGCCGCGGCTACAAGGTGCCCAACGGAGGGGTCTACTCGACCGTAGGCGACCTGGCGCGCTTCATGGGCGCCCTGCAGGGAAGGGCCTCGCCCGCCAGCCTCTCCGACGGGAGCGTCGAGGAGATGAGCCGGGTCCACACCCCCGAGGACCCCGACAACGGCTACGGCCTCGGTCTGATGGTGCGCACCACGGACGGCGGCGCTCGGCTCATCGGGCACTCGGGTTCGGTGGCGGGCTACAACGCCTACATGGTGTTCGAGCCCGAGTCGGGGCTGGGCGTCGTCCTGCTGCGCAACTACAACCAGGGCGAGGCGAGCCTTGGCGCGGCGGGCCAGGAGCTGCTGATCGACCTGCTGGCCGCGCTGCGCTGAGGTAACCCGGCCGGCTCCGCCTCATCAGCCGCGCGCGTCGAACAGCCGCATCTGACCGCCTCGCTCCGGCCTGCGGAAACCGTCGGTAGCGAGGTCGTACGATCGCCGGTTCAGCCCGAGCTTCCGGCAGCTGACCTGGAAGAGGCTCCACAGCTGCTCGGCGAAGGGTCCCCTCCCACGCCCGCGCCGCCCGAAGCCCGAGTCGTAGAGTCGGCCTCCGTGGACCTCCCTGAGCCGCCCGAGCACCTTGCTTCGCCGCTCCGGGAAGTGCTGCTCCAGCCATTGGGCGAACAGTTCCTTCACCCCGAACGGCAGCCGCAGCAACATCATGCCCGCGCAGGACGCTCCCGCCTCCCGGGCCGCCGCCAGGATCTCCGGCAGCTCATGGTCGTTCAGCCCCGGGATCAACGGGGCCACGTTCACGCCCACCGGGATCCCCGCATCCGCCAGCGCCCGCACGGCCGCCAGCCGCCGGGCGGGAATCGAGGTCCGCGGCTCCATCACGCGCTGCAGATCGTTCCTCAGCGTCGTGATCGAGAGCGTGACGATCACCGTTCCATGCTCGGCCATGCGCGCGAGGATATCGATGTCCCGCGTCACCAGGTGGTTCTTCGTGATCATCGAAACCGGATGGCGGCACTCGAGCAGCACCTCCAGGCACCCGCGCGTGATCCCCAGCCGACGCTCGACCGGCTGGTAGGGATCGGTTACGCCGCTGAGCGCGAGCGTCCGAGGCTTCCAGGCGCGCGCGGACAGCGCCTCCCGCAGCAACTCGGGAGCGTCGGGCTTGACCATGATCCGGCTCTCGAAATCGAGCCCCGCCGAGAGCCCCAGGTACTCGTGCGTCGGTCTCGCGTAGCAGTAGCTGCACCCGTGCTCGCAGCCCCGGTAGGGGTTCAGGCTGACGTCGAAGCCCAGGTCCGGGCTCGAGTTGCGCGCGATGATACTCCGCGACCGGTCGATGAAGAACCGGGTCTTGCGCGGATGCCCATCCTCCAACGTGGCCTCCGCTTCCGGCTCCAGATGAAGCCGCTCGAAGCGGTTGGGCAGATCGTGCGAGGCGCCGCGGCCTCGAACAGGCAGTCGCAAGGGGGTTGGGCCGTCCATCAGGCTCTGGGCAGGCCCGGACGTTCTTCGGGCCGCCGGATATGCGTTGGCGTTGGAGCTTCGGTATTTATTCGGTAACAGGCTGCGGGGCGTTGCGCAAGCTCGTCCGACGATTGGCCGGCGCAGCATGCCCGCCAGGCCGCCGGTGGCGAGAACGCCCGATCCGGACGGTTGCGGTAGCCCTGTCCCCAACTCGTGTCCGCTCACTAGGTTGCAATCCACGACTCCCGGGGCCGCCCCGGTGTCATGGTCCAGGGCCATGGGCCAGCTTCAGGGCGCACCAACCGAGGGTGTTTACGCCAACGATGGAATCGACCCGATGAAGAGAAGTCGCTTGTCGCGCATCAGCGTCCTCCCCGTCCTCTCGAGCGTGGCGCTGCTCGGCATCGCCGCGCCGTCGACCGCCGTCGCGCAGGGCGGAACCGGGACCATGGCCCTCGTGGGCGGGATGCTCCTGGACGGGTACGAGGCCCCTCCCATCCATCACGCGGCGGTGGTCATCGAGGGCAATCGCATCGTCGCCGTCGGACCGGCCAGCGAGGTCGAGATACCCGCGGGCGCCGAGATCATCGACACGGAGGGCATGACCATGCTCCCCGGGCTGGTCGACCTGCACGTCCACCTGATGATCCTCGGCCACGGGGAGTACTCCGAGTGGTGGCCCATCCTCGACGGGGCCCGCGAGGAGATGATGGCGATCTCGGCGAAGCAGCTCCTGATGGCCGGCGTCACCACGGCCGTGGATCTGGGCGCCCCGATCGAGATCCTGAACGTGCGCGACGACATCAACGAGGGCCGGCTTCCGGGTCCCCGCATGCTGGTCAGCGGTCCCTGGATCACGCGCGGCGGGCGCCAGTGGCCGGACTGGTTCCAGCGCCGAATCAGCTCGCCCGAGCAGGCGGCCGAACAGGCCGACGACCTCATCGACGCCGGGGTCGACGTCATCAAGATCTGGGTGGGAATGACCGAGGACGACATGCGCGCCGTCGTCGAGGCCGCGCACCGCCGGGGCGTCGAGGTCCACACCCATCTCTACGCGCCGGAGGACATGTGGGCCGCGATCCGAGCGGGCACGGACGTGATCCAGCACGCCGGTTCGGGCGGCAATCCACCCTACGCCGACGATCTGATCGCCGAGATCGCGCATCGCGGAATCCCCGTGGTGCAGACCATCGCGCACCGCATCTGGGTCTATCCCGCGACCGTCGAGTTTCCGGAGCGGCTGCAGGACCGCAGGTTGAAGGAGGACCTGCCCCCCGACCTGTACCGGGAGTTCCAGCGTTCCTTCGAGGACTTCCACCGGAACTCGTATTTCCGTACCACTGCACGCCAGATCCGCAACTCGGAGATCGCAGCCCGGCAGTTCATCGAGGGTGGCGCGGTCATCGCCATGGGCACCGATTCGGGGTCGCCCGTGAACTTCCACACCGAGGCTGCGTGGAGGGAGATTTCCGCTCTGGTGGACTCGGGGATGACGCCGCTGGCGGCGATTTCCGCGTCGACCAAGACGGGAGCCGAGGTCATCGGCCGCGGCGCTGATCTGGGAACGATCGAGCCGGGCAAACTGGCCGATATCATCGTCGTGGAGGGGAATCCGCTGTTCGACATCAACGCCCTCGGCTATGTCCGGATGGTGGTCAAGGACGGAATCAGGTACAAATGATCGCTGGGGTGCACACAACGAGTTCCGGAGGAGAAAACGCATGAGGAGCGAACGGCGGCTGCCGATGGCGACGGCGATCCAGGGGGGCCAATCCAGGCTACGGACGGGCTTCAGCCGCGCGCACGCGCTGTTTCTGCTGCTGTCGACGGTCATCGGGGCCTCGGTTGCTTCCGGCGTCGACGCCCAGAGGGTCACCGTGCCCGACAGCGCCGATGTGACCGCTGTCGTCGCTGGACGTCTCATCGACGGCGTGGATGGAAGCGTGCGCGAGAACGTCACCATCGTGGTGCGAGGCACCCGCCTGGAAGCGGTGGGCGAGGATGTCGAAGTGCCGCCTGGTGCGACCCTCATCGACCTCTCCGACCACACGGTCATGCCGGGGTTCATCGACCTGCACACGCACATCACCAGCGATCCCGGGGGCGGCGGCAGCAGCCTGCGTCGCTGGCCCGGACACTTGGCCATCGCGGGCGTCATGAACGCCAGAATCACCCTCGAGGCGGGCTTCACCACCATCCGCAACCTCGGAAGCGACGATTTCGCCGACGTGGCGCTGCGCGACGCCATCAACGCGGGCATGGTGCCGGGGCCGCGCATGTACACCGCCGCGCACTCCCTCGGGATCACGGGGGGACACTGCGACAGCAACGGCTATCGCCCCGACATCTTCGAAGAGCCCGGAATCGAGGATGGCATCGCCCAGGGCGTCGAGCGCGTGCGCGAGGCGGTGAACTACCAGATGAAGTATGGCGCCGACGTCGTCAAGTTCTGCGCCACAGGCGGCGTTCTCTCGGAAGGGGACGCTGTGGGCGTCCAACAATACACCGACGAGGAGATGGTCGTCCTGGTCCGCACCGCCAACATGGCCGAGCGCACCGTCGCGGCCCACGCGCACGGCCTGGAGGGAATCAAGGCGGCCGTTCGGGCCGGCGTCACTTCCATCGAGCACGGGTCCATGCTGGACAACGAGACGGTGCGGCTGATGGCCGAGCACGGCACCTATCTCGTCCCCACCATGATGGCGTTCGAGGATGTTCGCGAGCGGGCGCTGGCGGGCACCCTCGGCGGGCTGCCGGGCCAGAAGGCGCTCGAGATCTACCCGTACTTCCGCGAGTCCATCCAGCTGGCGATGCGGGAGGGCGTGAAGGTCGGCTTCGGCACCGACGCCGGGGTTTTCCCGCACGGAGAGAACGCGGGAGAGTTCCGCCTGCTGGTGGACGCGGGCATGTCGCCGGCGGACGCGATCCTGGCCGCGACCCGGGAGGCGGCGATCGTGCTGCATCGAACGGACGAACTCGGAAGCGTTGAGGCGGGCAAGATCGCGGATCTGGTGGCCGTGCGCGGAGATCCTCTGGCGGACATCGATCTGCTGCGGAGCATCGACTTCGTCATGAAGGATGGCGTCGTCTACAAGCAGGACGGACGCGGCGCGAGGCGCCCGGCCACGGACTGAACCTCTCACAGGAGTTGAGGGAAATGACAACGAATCGGCGCGACTTCCTCAAGCTGTCGGCTGTGGCCGGCGGCGGCCTCGGCCTGGGCCTCGGGGTTCCGGCTTCCCTGAACGGGCACGAGCCCGGAGCGATTCAGCTGCCCCGCCGGGCATCCCGCATCCTCCTCCTCGGGGGCACCGGGTTCATCGGCCCCTGGCAGGTGAACCGCATCCTGTCTCAGGGCCACGAGTTGACCCTGTTCAACCGCGGACGCAGCCAGCCGCGCATGTTCCAGGACCAGTTCAGCGGGCTGGAGAACCTGATCGGCGACCGCGACGGCGACCTCTCGTCCCTCGAGGGCAGCCGCAGCTGGGACGTGGTCATCGACAACTCCGGCTACACGCCCGATCAGGTCCGCGCCACGGCCCGCCTGCTGGTGGACCGGACGGACCAGTACCTCTTCATCTCCACCCAGGCCGCCTACATGTCACGGGTGGAGATCGGGATCGAAGAGTCCGCCGCGGTGGGACAGGCGGACCTGCCCATGGAGGAATGGGAAGGCTACGGGCCGCTGAAGGCGCTGGCGGAGCAGGAGTTGCAGGCCGCCTTCGGGGATCGTTGCACGATCGTGCGCCCGGGTCTGGTGGCGGGTCCCGGAGACCGCAGCGACCGCTTCACCTACTGGTGCGCGCGCATGGACCGGGGCGGGGAAGTGCTCGCCCCCAACACCCCCATAGACCCCGTCCAGTACATCGACGTGCGGGATCTGGCCGAGTTCATGGTGCATCTGCTGGAGCAGGACACCAGAGGGGTCTACAACGTGATCGGCCCGGAGGGCGACCTGCAGATGGCGGAGTTCCTCTACGGGTTGAAGGCCGCGACGTCGACGCCCTCCACCCTGACGTTCGTGTCCTACGACTTCCTCCAGGAGCAGGGGGTCCGGCCCTGGAGTGATCTCCCCGTCTGGCAGCCACCCGTGGGACCGACCACGGGTTTCGCGCGCATGAGTCGCGACGCCGCCATCGCCGCCGGCCTGCGCTACCGGCCGTTGGCGGTCAGCGCAGGCGAGACTCTGGAGTGGTGGAAGGAACTTCCCGAGGAGGATCGTGGCACCATGCGCGCCGGGCTGGCTGCCGAGCGCGAAGCCGAGGTGCTCGCGGCCTGGCACCGGAGGTCGGGCTAGCAGCCCGGAGGCGAGCATCTCGCCGGCGTTCGGGCGCCGCCGCATCGGTGCCGAATCGCTTCGCCGGGACTGTGGTCTGCGGGGCTCACGGCCTGCTTGCGTGCCGCTATGCCCGCGGTTACGGTGCCGATGCGTGTGTACCGGCAAAACACTCACCGCAATCCCGCAATCCCGGAGGCATCCATGGCCCGGTTCCTGAAGCTGTTCGTGCTCGCGCTCCTTCTTCCCAGCGTCCTCGCTGCTCAGCAGGCGCCAAGGCCCGGGAGCGGCGGAAACCCGATCGATCCCGACGCGGCGCGTCCGATCGACGCGCTGGAGTCCGTCTGGATCGAGGAGCTCACCTTCATGGAGGTGCGCGACGCGATTCGCTCCGGAAATACCACGGTCATCGTGCCCACCGGCGGGGTCGAGGAAAACGGCCCCTACCTGGCGGGCGGCAAGCACAACTACATCCTGCAGCAGACCGCGGAGTCGATCGCGCGCAAGCTGGGCAACGCCCTCATCGCCCCGATCATCAAGTACGTGCCCGAAGGGGACATCGACCTGGAACCCGGCACCATCCGCTATCCGGGCACCATCGGGGTCAGGGTCGAGACCTTCAAGAGCGTGCTCACCGATGTCTCGACCGCCCTGCGCGCCAACGGCTTCGAGCACATCCTCCTCATCGGCGACAGCGGCGGCAATCAGCAGCCGCAACTCGAGGTGGCGCAGGCTCTTTCCGCCAAGTGGACCGATGGCAAGACCAGCATCCACCATGTTCCCGAGTACTACAACTGGGTGCAGCGGCAGGAATGGCTGCGGGAGCGCGGCATCAACGAGGTGATGCAGGACCCGGGCCTGCACGACGAGTTCAGCGCCACCTCCATCATGATGCTCACCGATCCCACCACCGTACGCATGGAGCAGCGCATCCGCGCGGGACACTTCTCCATCAACGGCGTCGACCTGGCGCCCATACCCCGCACCCTGTCGCTCGGGCGTGAGCTCGTGGACTGGATCGCGGAGGTTTCGGTGGAGGCCATCCACGCGGCCATCGCGGAGTCCGACCGCAACTGAACCGTCGGGACTCCGCACAAACCAGGACGCAGGTGTCGATGCTTCGCCCGTGATGCGGGCGGGAACATCATTTCCTCACAGGAGATCGTTATGAAGTCGCGTACCGTTGGAAGGACCGTTGCAGCCGGGCTCGTTCTGCTTCTTTCGCTGTCCACGGCTCCGCTGGAGGCGCAGCAGTTGCACGGCGGCGAGTTCCGCGCCGGCGAGAGCGCGATCGTGCACCACAACCTCATGGTGCCCATGCGCGACGGCACGCTTCTCTCCACGGATGTCTACCGGCCGGCCGCACCGGGCCGCCATCCGGCCCTGCTGATCCGCGACCCCTACGACAACGGCTCCGACGCCGCCTCGTGGGAGGAGGGCCTGCGCTGGGCCGAGCGCGGATACGTCTACGTCCACCAGAACGTACGTGGCCGCTTCGATTCGGAGGGCAGCTGGTATCCCTACCTGGCCGAGGCCAACGACAGCCACGACACGCAGAACTGGATCGGCCAGCAGCCCTGGTCGGATGGACAGGTGGGCACCCACGGCAACTCCTACCTGGCCACCACGCAGTGGAAGGGCGCCGAGTTCAGGTCCCCGTATCTGAAGGCGATGGCCCCCAGGGTCACCCCGTTCAACTACTACTTCGACACGGCCTACCCGGGCGGGGCGCTCGCGCTGGGCTCCCGCATCGGCTGGGCGTCGGGGATGGGTGGGCGCACCGGCCAGGCCGGCAATCCCGACTGGGACCAGGTGCTCTGGACCATGCCGCTGCTCGAGATGGGCGCGGCCACCGGGCAGGACAATCCGTGGTGGCGCGATTTCGTGATGCATCCGACATACGACGCCTACTGGGAAGTGCTCGACTCGGAAGCGCGGCTGGAGGATTTCGCCGCGGCTTCGCTCAATATCGGCGGGTGGTACGACGTCTTCCTCGACGGCACCCTGGTCAGCTACACGGGCATGGTTGAGAAGGGCCACAACGAGTACGCGCGGGAAAATCAGAAGCTGCTCATCGGCCCCTGGCCGCATGCCAGCGTCCCTAACTTCGTATATGACGGCATCGACTTCGGGCCGGACGCCACCGTCGACTTCGACAGCCTGCACGTGAAATGGTTCGATGCCCTGCTCCAGGGAGCCGACAACGGCTATCTGGACGAGCCGCCGGTGCGGATCTTCATCATGGGCGAGAACGTCTGGCGCTCCGAGAACGAGTGGCCGATCGCCCGCACCCAGTACACGAACTACTACTTCCACAGCGGGGGCAGTGCGAACGGCTCCGGCGGCGACGGGACCCTGAGCGCGGAGATGCCGGGAGCCGCCGACCCGGTCGACGAGTTCGTCTACGACCCGATGAACCCGGTCCCCACCCGCGGCGGCAACCTCATGTTCGGGCCCACGCCCCCCGGCCCCTTCGACCGGGCGGACATCGCCGAGCGGGACGACATCCTGGTGTTCACCACGCCGCCGCTGGAGGAGGCCGTGGAGGTCACCGGCCCGATCACGGCCACGCTATACGCGTCGACCACCGCGACCGACACCGACTTCACCGCCATGCTGGTCGACGTGCACCCGGACGGAAAGGCCATCAACATCGCCGACGGCATCCTGCGCGCGCGCTACCACAGCAGTCCCGACTTCAGGGACTTCGAGCTGCTGGAACCGGGCACGGTGTACGAGTTCACCATCGATCTGTGGGCGAGCAGCAACCTTTTCCAGGAAGGCCACCAGATCCGCGTCGAGATCTCGAGCAGCAACTTCCCCAAGTACGACCGCAACCCGAACACCGGCGGCCCGGTCCACCTCGAGACCGAGGTGCAGTCGGCCAGCCAGACGCTCTACCACAACGCCCGTTATCCGTCGCACATCACGCTGCCGGTGATTCCCCGGTAGCGAGGCGGGAGGGCCCGGCAGCGAGAAGCAGTCCGGCTTAAGCCGGATCCCCGTGCTTGCCAGCGGGAAGGCCGGAGTCGTAACTTGAAGCGGCGCCATGCCCGGGAGCAGTGTGCCCTGGGAGCGTGTGTGCATCCCTCGCAGCCGTCCGCAGGCGGAGGTGTTTGTGAGAGCTTTCCTTCCGGGGATCTCGTTCCTGGGCCTGGCCCTGTTTCTGGGCCATCAGGGAGAGCGCGCGCCGACCTCCCTCGCAGAAGCCCGGGCTCCCGCTCCCGCGGTCGCGGCGAGCCACCGTCCGGATGCCTTGCGGAGTCGGGCCGCGGAGCGCGACACCCCCTCGTCCGAAGTGCTCAACGGTGTCGTCCGCCAGTACTGCCAGGTCTGTCATAACGACGCCATGATGACCGGCAACATGTCGGTCCAGGGCTTCGACATCACCGCCGCGTGGGACCACTGGGAGACGGCCGAGCGCATGATCGCGAAGCTGCGCACCGGCATGATGCCACCGCCCGGCATGCCGCGCCCCGGGGGAGACACGCTGCTCGCGCTCGTCAAGACCCTCGAGCAGACGATCGACGACTACGCGGCCGCCAACCCCAACCCGGGCAACCGCAGCTTCCAGCGGCTCAACCGGGCCGAGTACCAGAAGGCCGTCCAGAACCTGTTCGGCATCGATGTCGACGCCAGCCAGTGGCTTCCCCCGGATCTCTATCTCGGGAACTTCGACCATATGGCGGTCTCGCAGCCCCTGTCGCCCACGCTCCTCAACTCGTACCTGAACGCTGCCAACGACGTCAGCCGCCTGGTGCTGGGGCACCCCGATGCGACCTCGGACTCGAAGACCTACCTCGTGTCCACGTACCAGTCCCAGCACGAGTGGGACCATGTGGAGGGCGCGCCTTACGGCACGCGCGGCGGCATCGTGGTCGACCACCATTTCCCCGCGGACGGCGAGTACGTCTTCGAGATGTCGTTCTGGGCGGGGGACCATGAGCGCTTCGCGGAGATGGACATCTCCATCGACGGGGAGCGGGTCGTTCTGCTTCCGGTGGAGGAGCTCCGCCGGGACGCGGACTTCGGCCCCAACTGGAATCAGTTCACCGACCCCGTCTTCGTCAGGGCGGGTCAACGCCGGGTCGCGGCGGCGTTCATCAAGAAGCAGGATGGTCCCTACGCCGACCTGCAGGAGCCCTTCGGCTGGTCCAACGCCGGGGTTCGCTTCCGCATCGGGACGGGATTCGTCGTCCTGACCCACCTGAGGGACCTGACCATCCGGGGGCCGCTGGACCCGCAGGGCGTCTCGGATACCCCGAGCCGGCAGCGGGTCTTCACCTGCCGGCCCACGTCACCGGAAGCCGAACGGCCCTGTGCGCGGCAGATCGCCGCCCGGCTCGCCCGGCAGGCCTATCGCCGGCCGCTCACCGACTCCGACCTCGCGGGCCTGATGTCGTTCTACGACGTGGGGGCCGCCGAAGCGGGATTCGAGACCGGCGTTCGCACCGTTCTGGAAGCCATACTGGCCAGCCCCCACTTCGTGTTCAGAATCGAAGAGGCCCCGGAGGACGCGCTCCAGCCGGGAAGCTACCGCATCAGCGACCTCGCCCTCGCGTCCAGGCTGTCGTACTTCCTCTGGGGAACCCAGCCGGACGAAGAACTGGTCGAGCTCGCGAGCAGCGACCGGCTCTCGGATTCCGGCGTTCTGGAGCAGCAGGTGCGGCGCTTGCTGGCCGACCCGCGCTCCGAGAGCCTCGCCACCCGCTTCGCCACGCAGTGGCTGAGGCTTCAGGATCTCGAGCGAGTGCAGCCGGACGCCTTCTGGTTCCCGCACTTCAATGAGCAGCTCAAGGCCGCCATGCGGCGCGAAACCGTGCTGCTCTTCGATCATCTGGTCCGCGAGGACCTGAGCCTGCTGGCACTCTACAGCGCCGACTACAGCTTCCTGAACCAGCGCCTGGCGGAGCACTACGGCATCCAGGGCGTGGTGGGAGAGAGCTTCCGCCCCGTCAACTACCCCGAAGGGATGCTGCGCCAGGGTTTGCTGGGGCACGGCAGCGTGCTGATGTCCACCTCCATGGGGACCCGGACGTCTCCGGTGCTGCGCGGCAAGTGGGTGATGGAGGTGCTGCTGGACGCGCCGCCCCCGCCGCCTCCCCCCGACATTCCCGCTCTGGAGGAGACCGAGAGCGAAGGGGAGGGCCGGCTGCTGACCACGCGCGAGCGCCTGGAAATCCACCGGCGGAATCCGGTGTGCGCGGCGTGCCATCAGTTCATGGACCCGATCGGGGTGGCGCTCGAGAACTTCGGCGTGACCGGAGAATGGCGGATTCGCGAGAGCGGATCCCCTCTCGACGCGCAAGGCCAGCTCTACGACGGCACGCAGCTGACCAACTCGGTTCAGCTCGCGGACGCGCTTCTTGAGCGCCCGATTCCGCTGGTGCGCACCTTCACCATGAACCTGATGGCGTACGCCCTCGGGCGTCGCGTCGAGTACTACGACGGGCCGACCATTCGGGCCATCGCCCGCGACGCCGAGGCCAACGACTACCGGATCTCGTCGTTCATCCTGGGCATTGTCGAGAGCGACGCCTTCCGCAGCAGGCAGGATATCGGCGCTGCGACGGCCGAAGGCGTAGAGGGCGGCTAGAAGACGGACACCTGCTTCGGGGCCCCGGCCCCGGGGCGCAACGATAGAGGGAGCACGACGATGACAGCCAGCTTCATCACGGGCGCGCACATTCCCCGCCGCACCTTCGTTCGCGGGATGGGGGCCACGGTGGCACTCCCCCTCCTCGACGCCATGATCCCGGCCGGACCACGGCGCTGGGGACGGGCCGCGGCCGCTCTCGAAGACCGCACCCGCCTGGTGTGCATCGAGGAAGTGCACGGGGTTCCGGGCTGCAGCGAATGGGGCGCGAGCCAGCACCTGTTCGCGCCCGAGACGACCGGGCGAAACTTCCGCATGACCGATGCGAACGTGCTCAAGCCGCTCGAGCGCTTTCAGGACTACCTCACGATCATCAGCAACACCGATGTTCGCATGGCGGAGGCCTACGAGCCCAACGAGATCGGCGGCGACCACTTTCGCTCCACGGCGGTGTTCCTGACACAATGCCATCCGAAGCAGACGCAGGGCTCGGACATCTACGTCGGCGCCTCCCTCGACCAGCTGCAGGCACGCCGCTTCGGGCAGGACACGGCGCTGCCGTCGCTGCAGCTCTGCATCGAGAACCTGGGGCAGGGCGGAGGCTGCTGGTACAACTACCACTGCGCGTACACGGACGCGATCAGCTGGGCGTCCCCGACCGAGCCGCTGCCGATGATCCGCGACCCGCGCGCCGCGTTCGATCTTCTCTTCGGCGCCGGCGGAAGCAACGAGGAGCGGGCGGTGCGCAGGCGCACCAACCAGAGCATCCTCGACTGGATCGTGACGGAAGTGGCGACGCTCCGGGCCCGGGTCGGAACCGAGGACCGCAACCGGCTGGACCGGTACCTCGAGAACGTGCGCGAGGTGGAGCGCCGCATTCAGAAGGTGGAGGAGTTCAACACCACCGGCGAGGAGCGTGAACTGCCCGAGGCGCCCGCCGGCGTACCGGACTCGTTCGCCGAGCACATGGAGCTGATGTTCGACCTGCAGGTGCTGGCCTTCCAGACCGACATGACGCGCGTCGTGTCCTTCAAGATGGGGCGAGACGCCTCCAACCGGATCCATCCCGAGAGCGGCACCACCACGCCGTTCCATCCCGCCTCGCACCACGGCAACAGCGAGGAGGCCATCCTCGACTTCAACCAGATCGCGCAATACCGCATGAGCCCCCTGCCGTACTTCCTGGAGAAGCTGCAGGCGAGCATGGATGGAGACGCGAATCTGCTGGACCAGTCCGTGATCGTGTGGGGTTCGCCGATGGCGGACGGCAACGTGCACAACCACCGCCGCTGCCCGCTCATCCTGCTCGGCCACGGCAACGGCCGGCTCGAGGGCAACGTTCACCTGAAGGCCCCCGACGGAACCCCCATGGCGAACGTCTTCCTCAGCCTGCTGCACCAGCTGGGGCACGACGACATGGACAGCTTCGGCGACAGCACGGGCGAGTTCGCGCTGGGGTATCCCGGCGGCGCGGTGGCTGCGGCGCAGTCATCGAGCCGATAGGAGCCTGCCCGTGAATTCAACGACTGCCCTGGCGATCATCGCGCTGCTGCTCGCCGGCCCGAACGCGAGCGGCCCGGTGGCCGACGCGGCCATGCGCGGAGAGCTCGAAGCCGTGCGCGCCCTCCTGGAGCAGGGAGCCGACGCCAACGAAGCCCAGGGCGACGGCATGACCGCGCTGCACTGGGCGGCGCGCCACGGCGACGCGGAGATGGCGCAGCTGCTCATCACGGCCGGAGCGAACCTCGAGGCGGGCACCCGGATCGGGCGCTATACCCCGCTCCACCTCGCGAGCCGGGCAGGCAGCGGCCCGGTGGTGCAAGCGTTGTTGGCGACCGGCGCCGACGTGCACGCGGCGACCAGCAACAGCGGCGTGACCCCGCTCCACCTGGCCGCCGAATCGGGGAGTTCGGACGCGATTCGGGCTCTGGCCGACGGGGGCGGGGACGTGAACGCCCGCGAGCGGGAGTGGAAGCAGACGCCTCTGATCTTCGCGGCCGCCAGGAACCGCCCCGAGGCCATCCGCACGCTGGTGGAACTGGGAGCGGATGCTTCCCTGGCCGAACGCGTCATCGAGGACGTGGGGCGGCGGGCGGCAGTGGACATCGCCGCGCAGCACCGGCTGTACGAAGTGCTGGCCCAGTTCCGCCCCGACTGGCTGGAGAACGACCCGCGGGAGGACCCGTGGGGCCCTGTCGACGAAGGAGAGCGCCCGACGCCCGGTCAGGTGGCGGTGGCGATCGAAGCGGCGCGCGAAGTGCAGCGCAAGGGCGATGTGCTGATCCTCGACGGCGAAGTACAGGGCATCTCGCCGATTTCGACCAATCCCCCTCCGGGTCAGCCGGCCCTGGTGGGCAAGTGGGGCGGTCTGACTCCACTGCTGCACGCGGCCCGCGCCGGGCACATCGAAGCCGCAGGGGCGCTTCTGGACGGAGGCGCGGATGTCGACCGGACCAGCGGAGACGGTACCAGCCCGCTGCTGATCGCCATGCTGAACGGGCGCTTCGACCTGGGGCTCCATCTCCTGGAACGGGGAGCCGACCCCAACTTGGCGAGCGAGCCCGGCGCGACGCCGCTGTACGCCGTGATCAACGTGCAATGGGCCGGTACCTCCTTTTACCCGCAACCGCGCGCCCACGAGGCGCAGGACGCCGGCTACCTCGACGTGATGGAGGCGCTGCTCCAGGCGGGAGCGGACCCCAACGCGCGCCTCAACAAGGACCTGTGGTGGGCCCATCAGCGTCTCGTCAGCGCGAACCTGGAGGGAACCACGCCCTTCTTCCGCGCGGCGCTCGGCGTCGACGTGGCCGCGATGAAGCTGCTGGTCGCCTACGGAGCGGATCCCGGCATCCCCAGCCGCAAACCTCCGGACGCCGTCGTTGCCCCCGTGGCTGCGGACTACTCGGCCGCCGTTGACCAGAGCGGCATTCCGCCTGTTCTCCCCGGAGGCGCCGCCATGTACGCCATCCACGCCGCCACGGGCGTCGGGTACGACCAGCGCGCCGCGAACGAACATCGTTACGTGCCGGGCGGATGGCTCCCGGCCGTCAAATACCTCGTCGAGGAGTTGGGCGCCGACGTCAACGCCCGGGACCTGGATGCCCGCACGCCGCTGCACAACGCCGCGTCGCGCGGGGACAACGAAGTCATTCTCTACCTGATCGAGCGCGGCGCCGACGTGCATGCGGTGACGCGACTCGGCCAGACGACCGTCGACATGGCGAACAGTCCGAGCTACAATGTGCGTCCGTTTCCGGCGACGATCGCTCTGCTGGAAGGGCTGGGAGCCATCAACAACGACAACTGCGCCATGTGCTAGTTCACGGTTCGGGCGCCGGATGAGCCGGCGTCCCGAGTTCTTTGGATGAAGCTCCCGCCGGAGCTCTGCAGGGCAGGTTCAGTGCCGTTCACTCGAACAGGAGGTGGAAGTATGCAAGTCCTTCGTAAGTTCGTTCCCATCGCAGGCGTGGCTCTCGCCATGGTCCTGGCCGGTCCCTTGTCCGCCCAGACGGGCACCGTCACTGGCGCCGTCCAGGAAGTGGGAACCGGGCTGCCGCTGGCGGGCGCACAGGTGAGCATCGCCGCGGAGGGCGTCGGCAACGTCACCAACGCCAACGGCCGTTTCGTACTGCTCGGCATTCCGGTCGGCAACCACGTTCTGGAGGTCCGCTACATCGGATACGGGACCCAGACCCTGGACGTCACCGTGGTCGCGGACGAAACCGTGAACGTGGATGTCCAGATGGAATCGGAGGCGATCGCGCTGGACGAGGTGATCGTCACCGGCACCGGAGTCGTCACCGAACGGCGGCGTCTGGGCGCGACGGTGGAAACACTTGGAGCCGAAGCGCTGAACGCCGCGCCGGTATCCAACATCACCGAGGCGCTCTCGGGTCGCATCACCGGGATGGTGCCCGGGATCGCCCCCAACGTGGGAACCTCGAGCCAGATCCTTCTGCGCGGAGCCGTCAGTCTGACGCAGCGGAGCGCACCGCTCATCTACGTTGACGGGGTTCGCATTGACTCCAACTACAGCAAGGTAGGAGGCGCCCGCCAGGCGGGTACCATCGACCGCCTGAATCCCAACGACATCGAGCGCATCGAGGTGATCAAGGGTGCCGCCGCCGCGACCCTCTACGGCACCGAGGCCTCGAGCGGGGTGATCCAGATCATCACCAAGCGGGGGAGCGCCGGCGATCCGGTGTGGACCTTCGGGACCGGCTTCGACGGCACGAGGATCCCGTCCGCCCGTCTGAAGGGAGTCTGGGGCTACAACTTCGACACCAAGCAGTTGCAGACCCTGGGCAAGCCCGCCCTCGACTACCTCGGTGGCTGGGGCTCGGTCATGGACTTCAACGCGGACGTAAGGGGCGGGACTTCGACGGTACAGTATTTCGCCTCCGGCCGACTCCGCGACGAGGTCGGGCAGATGGGCCGCGAGTACCGTGACTTCCAGGGAACCCTGGACGCCAACCTGCGCGCCAACCTCACGGTGCAGGCCACCGAGAGGCTCGGTATTCGCGTGGACATGAACACGGTCTTCAGCGACCGGCGCCAGCCCGGGCAGAACGGACTCAACTGGGGGAGCGGATACCTCTGGGGCTTCTTCCTGGCGACGCCCAGAAATCCGGCGCCGAGGTTCCCCTACGGCGGGCGTTACGGCGTCAACGCCTACGAGATCGCGTGGCCGCCGCCGCACGGGTACAGCGGACCGCTCTCCGCGAGCGAGCACTTCCTTCCGCTGGACAGCGAGCCAATCGCGAGCGTGAGGTCGAACCAGGACGAGCAGCGGGTGACGCTCAGCGGCTCCATGAACTACGACTGGGGCCACGGCATCCGCTCGGAGCTCATCATGGGCCGGGACCGGATCACCGAGGAGTACATCGAGCACGTCGCCAAGGGCCTCAACATCTATCACGAGCAGGGCGAGCGCCTGGTGCGCACCTCCGAGCGCACGTCCACCACGCTGGACTTCAAGACGTCCTGGAGCCGGGATTTCAGCGAGACCCTGACATCGACTCTGCTTGTTGGTGGTCAGAGCTTCTGGGAAGAGGAGTGGTTCAGGACGCTCGGGGTTCGGGACTTCCCGCTGCGCCAGCTCTCAACCCTGCCGGCCGGATCACAGCTCCTGCCGCCGAACGAACGCTTCCAGGAAGTCATCAACGCCGGCGTGTACGCGCAGGAGGAAATCGGGCTGTACAACCGCCTCTTCCTGAACGCCGGTCTGCGCGTGGACGGCAACTCGGCCTTCGGCGAGAACTTCGCCTTCCAGGTGTACCCCAAGGGCGGTGCCTCCTGGGTCGTCTCGGACCATGACTTCTGGCCGTTCCAGACCTGGGACCAGTTCCGGATGCGGGCGGCGCTCGGCGCGGCGGGGCTGCAGCCCGGCGCGTTCGACGCGACCCAGACGTGGTTGCCCGGCATCGCCGTGAACAACCTCTCCATCGTGAGAACCGGAAACCCCGGAAACGCGGACCTGAAGCCCGAGCGCACCCTGGAGTGGGAGTTCGGGACGGAGTTCGGCTTCCTGGATGGTCGCGTCGGGCTGGACCTGGTGTACTACAACGCGACCACCAGCGACGCGCTCTTGCCCGTGCCCTCCGCGGCCTCCACCGGATTCCTCCAGCCGGTGGTTTCCAACGTCGGCCAGATTCGCAACCAGGGGTTCGAGTCTTCGCTGGACGTTACCTGGGTCCGCCGTCCCAGCCTGAGATGGTCGACCACCTTCCAGGTCGCTCTGAATGACTCCAAGATCCTCGACATGGGCGGCGTGCCCGCCTATCGGGTGCACATCCAGGGCGGTACCAGCGCCGGCCGGTACTATCCCACCATGAAGGAAGGATTTACTCCCGGCGCGTGGATCGCTCCGGTGCCCGACCCCAGCAACCCCTACACCGTGGCGGTGCCCATCGCCGAGCTCACGAGGGTGAACCAGATCACGCCCAACAAGCTCAAGAATGCCGCGGGCGGCGATTCGCTGGAGTACGTGGGGCGCCCCATCCCACTCTGGACGGGAAGCTTCCTCACCTCGCTCGACCTCCCCGGGGGCGTGAGCGTCAACGCCACCTTCACCGGGGCGTACGACTATCATATGTTCTCGGAGGTGTCGGTCATTCAGGACGCCTTTACCCGGAATTCACCGCGAGTGGCCGAGTTCGAAGCCATCCTGGACGACCCGAACACCTCGGTGGAGGAACGCCAGCGGGTCGCGGACGACTTCGGCAACCAGCATCCTTCGATGATCTCGAGCTACCTCTTCAGGGCCGACTTCATTCGCTTCGCGGACCTCTCGCTCAACTACAACGTCCCGGAAAGATTCCTGGGCGCGCTCGCGGGCATGAATTCCCTGGTGGTCAGATTGTCGGCGAGCAACCTGTTCCTCTGGAACAAGTGCCCCGTGGACGTCTGCATGTCGGATCCCCTGACCCCCTATCACGGGATCCCCGACGCTCGCTCCGGCGGGCCCTACAACGCATTCGGCATGAACTCCGACTACGGTCAGCCGCCGAGCCCCAGACGCTTCGGCATTCGTTTCCAGGCGACGTTCTAGGATACGATTGTGCGACGGGTATCGAATCGATCGCCAATGGCGATGAGCGGACTACTGAAGAAGGAGATAGCCATGCGGATGCATATATTGAGACTGGGAGTACTGTCGTTCACCGTATTGATTGCCGCGGGATGCGGTGATCTGTTCACGGTCGACAATCCGGGGAGCCTCACGATCGCGGATCTGGAAGAGCCGGATCTGATTCCGGCCCTGGCCGCCACACCCGAGGGCGTGGTCTGCGACGCCTGGGACGGCATGGTCGCGGCCAACGCCCTGCAGTCCGACGACGTCACGTTCATATCGAGTTTCACATTCACCGAACTCCACATGTGGGGTCACATGGAGGGGTTCAATACGGTCCAGAACGGGGCCTGGAACTCCATGTCTTCCGCCCGCTGGATCGCGGAGGAGGCAGTGAGGAGGTTGCAGGAGTCGAACCCCGGGGACACGACCATCGTGCGCGGCATCTTCTGGGAGGCGTTCGCGCGCATCAGTCTCGCCGATCACTTCAAGGAAGTGCCCTTCAACGGCGAGGCGCCGCTGGCGCCGGATGTCGTGCTGGAACAGGCGCTGTCGACGCTCGACCAGGTGGCCCAGGCGGGCAACCCGGACCTGCGGGCGGCGGCGCTCGCCACCAAGGCCCGGGTCCATCGGGCGCTCTTCTTCGAGCGTGGCCGGGACATGTCCCAGGTGGCGGCCGCGATGCAGGCGGCCGAGGCCGCGCTCGCGGTGAAGCCCGATTTCTACTTCGCCTGCCGCTATCAGCAGCCGGGCTCGCTGAACGGCCTCAGCACGTACCATCAGTCGATCACGGGGGTGATCATCGATCCGCGCAACGTGGCCATCGTGGATCCGGCGAGCGGCATGGTGGATCCGCGCATCGGCGCCCGCGTAGGCCCGCCCGAGCTCGCCGCGCCGCCGCCCCATACGGGCGACGTGCACCGGTTCTTCAAGTATCAGGGGCTGGACGCGGATCTTCCCGTCAGCCGCTGGCAGGAGGCGCGGCTGATCCTGGCGGAGGGCCACCTCCTGGGAGGCAACTACCAGGAGGCGGTCAACCAGATCAACATGGTTCGCGCCAACTGGGATCTGCCGCCGTTCATGAGCATGGACATTGGCGAAGTCCACCAACAGATCATCCACGAGCGCAGGCTCGAGTTCATGGTCGAGGGCCGCCGGCTTCAGGACCACCGCTACTACGACATCAAGCCGTGGCAGTGGGACGAGGTGACCAAGCAGTTGGGGACGAACCGGCGCTGGCCGGTCTCCTCCGAAGAGATCGCCGGCAACCCCCATTACCAGGGCGGTAGCTGATATCGTCGACCCCCGGCGCACTCTGAGCGGTTGTGTTCGCTCAAGTGGTGCGCCGGGGGTCGCGTGCCCTTGGGGTGGCCGGTCCCTGGCGATCGTGAATGCGACCAGGCAGGGGAGCTTGCGCCAGAGGCGCCGAGCCTTCTTCGCCGGGAACTGGCAGCCCGTGGACGGCTAGGGGAAGCGCAACCGCACGAACGGCTCCGCCGGGACGTCGGTCGGCGGTGAGTTGGGCGTGCCCTCGCTGCCCCGGATGATGTTGACTACCGCCCAGGCGATCGCCGACCCCGCGGCCGCCACAACACCACCCACCAGCAGCCCGGTGCGCGTGCGGTCGACCTCGCGCACGTCGATGCCCACCACGTTGTCGGGATCCAGGACAAGGCGCCGGCGCAGGCCCGGGTCGAGGCGTCCGGCCGTGGGAGCAAGCGCGGTGGACACCAGCACTTCAGGCTCCCACTGGAGCAGTTCTCCCGTGACCTCCGCGGCACCCGCGCCGGTCATCTCCGCGAGCTGCGCGGCGCCGTCCTCGGAAAGGCGGAGGCGGACGTCGGTGCCGGGCGGGACCGTCCCCAGCTGGGCCGGCACCCATCGCGCGCAGCCGGATATGGTCAGGAGAAGGATCAGGATCATACCGGTGCGTGTCATGTTCGCCTTCGGTTGAGAGTCAACGGGCGCGTGACGGGTGGCTTAGTCCTCCCGCGGGCGCGGGAAGCCGGCGCGACCCTCCAGCGCCGTTCGGCCGGGATCCGGCTAGGGAATGCGAATGCGCACGAACGGCTCGCTGGGTCCGGGGTCCGGGGGGTCGGTCGGTGCCGCGGTGCCGCCGCCGGTGAGCTGCGATACCACCCAAACGATCGCCGAACCCGCCACCACCGCGACGCTGCCCACAAAGATTCCGGTACGTGTGCGATCCAGTTCCCTGATGTCCACCCCGACGATGTCCTCTTCGTCCACCACAAACCGCTGGCGAAGGCTACTGCTGTTGGCGCCGGCTCCGGCAGCCTGCAGGGCGGCCGAGACCATCACCTCGCCGTCCCACTGAAGCAGTTGCCCGGAAACCTCGGATTGGCGCGTCCCGGTCAGTTCCTCCAACTGCGCGGCGCCGTCGTCCGACAGCCGCAGGCGGACGTCCGTGCCGAGCGGAACTTCGCCGACCCGCGCCGGGATCCATCGGGCGCAACCGGCGGTCATGATCAGGAGCGCCATCACCAGACTCGCGCGTACCATTTTCCAACTCCGTTGAGGTCCATGACTGCGTGATCCAGCGGTGGCCGGCGTGCAGGCAGCCAGCCACCCGTCCAAGTTATTCCGGTGCCGGAATCAAGGGCAACCGCGCCTTCGGGCACGCGCCCCTGCGACGACTTGTCCACCGCCCGTTCCCGGGCAGCCGACGGCTCATCCGCGCGCTCAATACACGTCCAGGTCCGCCGCCGACACCACACGCCCGGTATAGCCGGCCTCGCGCACTTCGCGGATCAGGTCCTCGTCGGTCGCGGAGCGGTAGAGCTGGTGGTAGAGCACCAGAAGCTCCGGCCGCGCCTCCATCGCGAGCGCGGCCACTTCGGCGGTCGAGGTGTGCGCCGCCGCGTGGTAGGTCTGGTTCCGGTGCCGGTCGAAGAAGTCCCGCGAGTAGACCTCGTGCACGAGCACGTCACATCCGTTGCAGGCTTCGACCAGGGACGGGCTCGGGCGGGCGTCCCCCGAGATGACGATGGTGCGGTCCGGGGTCACGAAGCGGTAGCCGAAGGCGATGGGCCAGGTGGTGTGGTCGACGGGAATGGCTTCCACGCGCACGGTGCCGTCGTCGTACACCGTTCCCGCCTCGATCTCCCGGGTTACGGCCCGGTAGTTGTGGGCGCTGCGCCCCTCCAGGCCGAAGAGGCGCATGTGGATGTCCTCCACCCACGCCTCCTCGATGTTCGTGGTCATGCGTAGCGTGCCGGGCGGCCCGTAGACCTGGAGGGGTTCCCCGCGGCCGTTTTGCCAGGGGGTGAACATCAGGTCCGGGAGCCCGACCGTGTGGTCGGTATGCAGATGCGTGATGAAGACCCGCTTCAGGTTGGAGGCCGCCAGGGCGGAGATCCCGTTCCGGGCCGCGGCTGCCGCCCTGCGCACCACCCCCGCTCCCGCGTCCACCAGCCAGGATTCCTCCCCGACCACCACCGCGACCGACGGCCCGAACCGATCCGGGTCGGCGACAGGCGTTCCGGTCCCGAGGATCACGACCCGGGTCGCGGGCTCCTGAGCCCCAACGGCAGCTGTACCGGGAAGGATGGCCGACGACAGCAGGGACACCAGCAGCGGCGCGGCTACGAAGGCGTGGCGGGGCGCAGGTGCGCGCAGGTGACGGTTCATGGGAGGTCGCCCGGCTACATGGAAGTTTGGAGAGGTTGGCGTTCATCGCCGTTCGGGGCTGGCTCGCTGACCGGTCCTGGCGGCGCGCGCCAGACATGACGGTAGCCGGTGTCGGGTTGCGGCAACAGCGGCGAGCATTCGGCACCCGCCGAACCGGACTGTCCGGCACCGCGGCCCCTGCGACTCTGCCGGAGCGCAGCACCAGCCCTCGCATAGCTCCACTGGCGCCCCGCCGTCCGCAGCACCGATCTTTCGGCATGCCCGAACTTCCGGAAGTCCGCCTGTACGTGACCGCGCTCGATGCCCGCATCACGGGGCACCCGATCGAGCGCGTCCGGCTCCGCTCGCCGTCGCTGCTCAAGACCTTCGATCCCCCGGTCTCGGAGCTCGTGGGCAGGCACGTGCGCGCCATCGGGCGCATCGGCAAGCGAATCGTGCTGCATCTGGACGACGACCTGCACGCCGTGATCCACTTGATGATCGCGGGCCGTTTCCAGTGGCGGGATCCCGGGGCTCCGATCCCCCGGAAGCGCGCGGCCGGGGCCCTGGATTTCCCCAACGGAACGCTGCTCCTCACCGAGGCCAGCACGAAAAAGCGGATGTCGATGTGGGTGGTGCGCGGGGAGGAGGCTCTTCGTCGGCTCGACCCTGGAGGCGTGGAACCCCTGGAGGTCGACTTCCCGGGCTTTCAGGCGGCGCTCGTTCGCGAGAACCGCACCCTCAAGCGGGCCCTCACCGATCCAAGGATCCTGAGCGGTATCGGCAACGCGCACTCCGACGAGATTCTGCTCGCGGCGCGCCTCTCGCCCGTGCGACTCACGCGCCAGCTGTCGACCGGGGAACTCCGCCGACTGTACGAAGCCACCCGTGCCTCCCTGCAGGAGTGGACGGAGCGTCTGCAGGCCGAGGTGGGCGGCAGATTCCCGAAAAAGGTCACCGCGTTCCATCCGGCCATGGCCGCCCATGGGAAGTTCGGGAAGCCATGTCCCCGGTGTGGCACCCCGATTCAGCGCATCGTCTACGCCAGCCGGGAGACGAACTATTGCCCGGAATGTCAGACGAGGGGCAGACTGTTGGCCGATCGGGCACTTTCGAGGCTGCTGCGCGAGGACTGGCCGCGCACGCTGGAGGAACTGGAGGCGATTCGGGCCCCGGACGGGGCATGAGGACGGGCGCAAGGATGTTGGAAGGGGACACCGCGGGGTGCTAGAGCGCATTCATTTCCCGGACACGGATGGGCGGGCGGATGAATTCCCGTTCAACATCCCGGCGCTCCACGGGCTCGAGGTCCTGGATGTCGCGACACCCGTAACGCTGCTGGTGGGGGAGAACGGCTCCGGAAAGTCGACCGTGCTGGAGGCACTTGCGGCGGCGACCAGGCTTCCCACCGTCGGCAGCAAGAGTGCGGATCGGGATCCCACGCTCGCCCCGCAGCGCCGCCTGGCCAAGACGTTGAGGCTCGCATGGAGAACGCGCACGCACCGCGGCTTCTTCCTGCGCGCCGAGGACTTCTTCGGTTTCGCGAGGCGCATGGCCCGGTTGAGGAGCGAGTTTCAGCAGGAACTCGCCGAGGTCGATGAGCGATTCCGCGAACACTCCAGGCTGGCGCGCACCCTTGCGCGCGGTCCCGCCGCAGGCTCCATCGCGGCCATCGAGCGCAAGTATGGGGCGGACCTGGACGCGAACTCCCACGGGGAGGGCTTTCTGAAGCTCTTTCGCGAGCGCTTCGTGCCCGGAGGGCTCTATCTCCTGGACGAGCCCGAGGCCGCGCTCTCTCCACAGAGCCAACTGGGCTTCATGACCATGATGCACGACATGGTCGCCCAGGACTCGCAGTTCCTGATCGCCACCCACTCGCCCATCCTGATGGCCATTCCCCGGGCGAGGATCTACGACTTCGATGGCCGGCCCGTGCGCGAAGTGACCTTCGAGGAGATCGAAGCGGTGAATTTGACGCGCGACTTCCTCAACGCTCCCGAGCGTTTCCTGCGCCACCTCTGGCGCTGATCGCCCGGTCGCGCCCGTCCTCGGCTGGCGTGTCGGCTTCCGTGCGTTCCGCCGCTTGATAATTAGGCAAGCCTAACTTATTCATTAGGCACGCCTACAAAAGACCCCTGCGAGAGATTTCACCGAATCTCTTCATCGCTGGGATACCCGCACATGATCGATCCCGGATTCGCGCTGCTTGTGTTCGCCCTGATGCTGGGCGGTGCGGCTGCGCTGCTCTGGCCCCGCACCGGGCTGCTGGCTCGGGTCTTGGGCGCCGCGCGCATGACGGAGCGGGTTCGGATCGAAGATGCGCTCAAGCACCTCTTCAACTGCGAGTATCTGGCTCTGCCTTCGACGCTCGAGAGCCTTGCCGGAGGGCTCGGGATGCGCCGCGGCCGCGCCGGTCGCCTAGTGGCCCGGTTGTGCGAACTGCGGTTGGCGGAAGCGCGCGGCAGCGCCGTGTCCCTGACCGGGCCGGGCAGGTCCTACGCCCTCCGGGTGGTGCGCACGCACAGGCTGTGGGAGCGCTACCTGGCGGACCGCACCGGCGTGGCGGAGGCCGACTGGCACGCACAGGCCGAGGTACGGGAGCACCGCATGTCGGAGGCGGAAACGGATGCGCTGGCGGCGCGCCTGGGTCATCCCCGCTTCGACCCTCACGGCGATCCCATTCCGACCGCCCGCGGCGAGGTGCCGCCCCGCACGGGGGTCGCCCTCACACAGCTGCGCGCGGGGACGGGCGCCCGCATCGTTCATCTGGAGGACGAACCGCGCGAGATCTACCTGGAGCTGCTGGCGGAGGCGCTCTCGCCCGGCATGGAGATCCGGGTCGTGGATGTGTCGCCGACGGGGGTCCGCTTCCTGTCGCAGGGAAGGGAGCACCTGCTCGATCCGGTCGCGGCGGCGAGCGTTACCGTGGAGCCCGCCGAGGACATGGTGGTGCCGTCCGAGCCGCCCAGGACGCTCGCCGAACTGGCGCTCGGCGAGACCGGCGTCGTGGACCGCATTGCGCCCGCCTGCCAGGGCCCGGCCCGGCGCCGCCTGCTGGATCTGGGCGTCGTCCCCGGCACGCCCGTGCGCGCGACCTTGCGCGGGGCGGGCGGCGACCCCACCGCCTACCTGATCCGCGGCGCGACCATCGCGCTCAGGAGCGAGCAGGCGTCCCGGGTGGAAATCGCGCCCGTGGCCGACGGGGCGGCCGGGCCGGGGGTGCCCGCCGAACCGCCCGCGCCGCCCCGCAGCCGCGGAGCGGGGTCGCCATGATCGCGCGCGCTCGCCAGCGGAGGGGGTGTGGAGCCGGCCACGAGCGGCGGCTGGTGAAGCTCGGCATCCATCCGGGCCGGTGGGACTACCTGGTGGCCCTGGCGGGCAACCCGAATACCGGCAAGAGCACCCTGTTCAACGCCCTCACGGGACTTCGCCAGCACACCGGCAACTGGCCGGGCAAGACGGTCGCCCGCTCCGAGGGCGCCTTCCTGCACGACGAGCACCGGGTCAAGGTGGTCGATCTTCCCGGCACCTACTCGCTGCAGGCCGGCAGCACCGACGAGGAAGTCGCGCGCGACTTCATCCTCTTCGGGCGCCCCGATGTGACCGTGGTCGTGGTCGACGCGACCCGCCTCGAGCGCAACCTCAACCTGGCCCTCCAGATCCTCGAGATCACCTCCCGGGTGGTGGTGTGCCTGAACCTGGTGGACGAGGCCCGCCGGCACGGCATCGCCGTCAACGAGAAGAAGCTGGCGCGCGAACTGGGCGTGCCGGTGGTCGCCACGGTGGCCCGGCGGAGCGAGGGCATCGACGAGCTCATGCGCGTGGTCCACGAGATGGCGACCGGCGGAACGGCCACGTCACCCTTCCGCGCCGCCACGCGCGCGCCCGAGGTGGAGCAGGCGGTCTCCGCTCTCGTTCCCGCAATCGAGGTGGCGTTCCCCGGACTGCCCAACGCACGCTGGGTGGCGCTCCGCCTGCTCAATGCGGACGAACGGGTGCAGGAGGCAGTGCACACCGGGGACATCGGCGGGGTGGGGCGGGAAGGGACTGCAACGGCCAGCCCGCCGCCAGCGGAAGACAGCGAGCCCGCGCGCGAGGAAGTTCTGGAACTGGCCTCCCGGCTTCGCTGGAAGCTCCCCACCGACTTCCACGATTCCCTCGTCACCAGCCTGTACCGAGAATCGGAACGCATTGCGGGCGCCGCCGAAGTCCGCGGCCTGCGCCGAATGGGCATCGACCTGGACCGCACCCTGGACCGCGCCCTGACCAGCCGCTGGACCGGGTTCCCGGTCATGCTGCTCATCCTCACGGTGGTGTTCTGGCTTACCATCGCGGGCGCCAACGTGCCCTCATCGATGCTCGCCACGCTGCTCGTCGACCAGGTCCACCCCTGGCTGGTCGGCGCCGGTTCCGCGCTATCGGTGCCCTGGTGGCTCTCGGGGTTCCTCTTCGACGGGGTGTACCTGGCCACGGCGTGGGTGGTGAGCGTCATGCTCCCGCCCATGGCGATCTTCTTTCCGCTCTTCACTCTGCTCGAGGACTTCGGCTACCTGCCGCGCGTGGCCTTCAACCTGGACGGCCTCTTTCGCAGGGTGGGCGCCCACGGCAAGCAGGCGCTCACCATGAGCATGGGGTTCGGCTGCAACGCCGCGGGGGTGGTCGCCGCGCGCGTCATCGACAGCCCGCGCGAACGACTGCTCGCGATCGTCACCAACAACTTCTCGCTCTGCAACGGCCGCTGGCCCACGCAGATCCTGATCGCGACCATCTTCATCGGCGCCCTCGCGCCCGCGCACCTGGCCGGCCTGGTCTCGGCGACGGCCGTGGTCGGGGTGGCCGTTCTGGGCATCGTCTTCATGTTCGCGACCTCGTGGCTGCTCTCGAAGACGCTCCTCCGCGGCCAAGCTTCCACCTTCAGCCTGGAGCTTCCCCCCTACCGGCCGCCGCGCGTCCTGCAGACGCTCTACACGTCGCTCATCGACCGGACCCTGATCGTGCTCTGGCGCGCCGTTGTGTTCGCCATGCCCGCCGGCGCGGTGATCTGGCTCACCTCCAACATCGTCGTGGGAGACGCGAGCCTGGCCGAGCACTTCGTGAGCTGGTCGAACCCGCTGGGGCTGCTGCTGGGGTTGAACGGCGTGATCCTGCTGGCCTATCTGGTCGCCATTCCCGCCAACGAGATCGTCATCCCGACGATCCTGATGCTCACGGTGCTGACGGCGGGCATCGCGGGCGCCGGGGAGGGAGCGGGCGTGATGTTCGAGCTGAGTTCAACGGCGGATGTGGCGACTCTGCTGACGGCGGGAGGATGGACGCTCCTCACCGGCGTTTGCCTCATGCTCTTCAGCCTGCTGCACAATCCCTGTTCCACCACCCTGTACACCATCTACAGGGAGACAGGGAGCCTGAAGTGGACCACGGTTTCGGCGCTGGCGCCGCTGGGGATCGGGTTCGTGGTCTGCTTCCTGGTGGCGCAGGCCTGGAGGCTGGTGGCGGGCGTCTGACTGGAGCCCCGACAGCAGCAATCGAAGGTCCACGTCCCGCGTCCGAGCGTCCGGGCACCCCCGGGATTCGGATGTCGCAATGCGCTCCTGTCCCGCCGCGTCCCGCTCCCACACCGGACGACGCGCCCTCCGTCAGACCTCGAATTCGGCAACCACCGGGGCGTGGTCCGACGGCTTCTCGCTGAAGGGCCCCTTCTTGCGCGCCTCCCGGTCCACGAAGGCGTCGGTCGAGCGCGCGGCGAGGTCTTCCGTCGCATAGATGTGGTCGATGCGCAGGCCGTCGTTGCGGGGAAAGGCGAGCCTCTGATAGCCCCACCAGGTGTAGATCCCTCCCTCGGGGCGATGCCTCTCAAAGACATCGCTGAGCCCCCAGTCGCGAATGCGCTCGAGGGCGCCCCGCGCCGCGTAGTGGCAGAGGACGCTGTCCTTCCAGTCCTCCAGCTGGTTCACGTCGGTGTCACGAGGCGCGACGTTGAAGTCGCCGGCCAGCACCAGCGCCTCCGAGGGAGAGGCGGTCTCTTCCAGATGTTCCCTCAGCCGCCGCAGCCAGTCCAGCTTGTAGCCGTACTTGTCCGTCCCCACCCGGGCACCGTTGGGGACGTAGGCGGAAAGCACCCGGATCCCGTCCACGGTGGCGGCCACCAGCCTCGCCTGCGGGTCGCGGTCGGCCGGCCCCATGCCCGCCTCGATGTCGCGGGCAGGGGAGCGGCTCAGGATGGCCACGCCGTTGTACGTGCGCTGCCCGAGCACCGCGGCGTAGTAGCCCAGCTCCTCCACTTCCTCCAGCGGGAAGGCATCGTCGACGACCTTGAGCTCCTGCAGGCACAGGACGTCGGGCCGGTGCAGGCGCAGCCAGGTCAGCACACGCTCCTGCCGGGCCCTGATGGAATTGACGTTCCAGGTCGCGATCTTCATTGAGGGGGGGCCGGACTTCCGAGGCCGGACTCGAGGCTGGGGTTCCGAAGGTCCTCAGGCGGTGGGCTGGGGCTGCCGATCATCCTGGGGGAGGCGAAGATAGCGACTTCCAGTTTCTGACGCACCAGAAGGAGAACGTGAATCCTCAGCCGAGTCCTTCTACTGATGTTTACTGATGTTTGCTGGTAATCACTGACAACATTGGCCTCGACTTCGTCGGATAAAGGGTCGGGCAGACGTGGAGCGGGGCGCCCGTGAGCCGGACGATCAGCCTGCGGCGATGGCCCGGCGGCTGGCTTCCCACCCGAGCATGCAGCGTTTGCGCGAAGGCCCCCCGCCATAGTTCCCCGACTCGCCGGTCGCGCGGATCACGCGATGGCAGGGGATCAGGAAGGAGATCGGGTTGCTGCCCACCGCGTTGCCCGTCGCCCGCGCCGCCCGGGCGCTGCAGACCGTCTCGGCCAGGCGCCCGTAGGTGGTGACCGCGCCGGTGGGTATGCGCAGCAGAGCGCGCCACACGGCGAGCTGGAAGTTGGTCCCGCGCACATGCACGGTCAGGGGGCCGGCTTCCGGATCGAACGGCGCCGAGAAGATGGTCTCCGCGAGGGACGCGGCCCTCGATTCGTCGGCTTCCAGGAGCGCCCGCCCCCAGGTCCGGTGGAGCGCTTTCATCTCGCCGTCGACATCCCGGGCTCCGGCAAACGAGACCCGGCACACGCCGCGATCCGTCCACGCGACAAAGACCGGTCCGAAAGGCGACGGCGCGGTACCGAAACCGATCCTCACGCCCTGGCCCCGGTTCCGATACTCTCCCGGTGTTGCGGCCTCCACGGCCACGAAGTGATCGTGCAGCCGCCCCGGGCCGGAAAGCCCGCTCCCGTAGGCCGCCGCGAGAACCGACGCGGAATTGTCGAGCAGCTTCCGGGCGTGCCGGACGGTCAGAAACTCCAGAAAGCGTTTCGGCGTGACCCCGGCCCAGCGGCGGAAGAGCCGATGCAAATGACTCGGGCTGAGGCCGACGTGCGCCGCCAGCTCGGTCAGTTCCGGCTGCCGCGTTCGATGGCTGTCGAGATAGCGAATGGCGGACTCGATTCGGTCGTAGTCGGTCGCGTTCACGAAGAACTCCGGTAGCGGTCACTGGACTGCACGTTCGGAACAAAGCTGGTCGTTCCCCGACTTGAAGTCGACCCGATTCCTGCCACGGGGGCCGGCTCGGACCGGGCGATGCAGGGGCGGTGCTTGAGCGATGCGGGTCACACGATGATTATTGTGGCGGGGCGTGGCCGTGCCGAAACGGGAACCTCCCGGCTGCCGTGCCCCCGGAGGACGTCGTTTCCCGACCCACTGAGGATGACCATGAACAGCCTCGCGAGACCCACACCGCTCCGTCCCCGCCGCACGCGTCCGATCCCGGTCCGCGCGGCGCTCGTCGCGGCCGGAGCGCTTCTCGCTCCGACGGTGCTCCCGGCCCAGGCGCCGGCGCCCGACAGCCCGCTCCCCGCCGATCCCGCGGTCACGGTGGGCGAGCTCGAAAACGGCCTTCGCTACTACGTGCGCGAGAACGCCACTCCGGAGAATCGCGCTGAGTTTCGCCTGGTGGTGAACGCGGGCTCCATCCTGGAGGACGAAGACCAGCTCGGTCTGGCCCACTTCACCGAGCACATGGCCTTCAACGGCACCGAGAACTTCGAGAAGCAGGAGCTGGTCGACTATCTGGAGTCGATCGGGATGCAGTTCGGTCCCCACATCAACGCCTACACCAGCTTCGACGAGACCGTCTACATGCTGCGCGTGCCCATGGATGATCCCGAAGTGCTGGAGACGGCGTTTCAGATCCTCCAGGACTGGGCGCGCGGCGTGGTCTTCGACCCGGAGGAGGTGGACAACGAGCGCGGAGTGGTGATCGAGGAATGGCGGCTCGGGCGGGGGGCGCAGGCCCGCATGTTCGATGCCCAGCTTCCCATCCTCTTCGAGGGCTCCCTCTACGCCGACCGCCTGCCCATCGGCAGGACGGAGGTGCTGGAGACGGCTCCCGCCTCCACGCTCCAGAGGTTCTACCGGGACTGGTACCGGCCCGACCTCATGGCGGTGGTCGCGGTGGGCGACTTCGACGGGGAAGCGATCGAGGGCATGATCCGCGGCCGTTTCGCGGGTCTCGCGCCTCCCGCGGATGCCCGCCCGCGCGAGACGCTGGAGGTGCCCTTCGACCACCCGCCACGGGTGGCCATCGCAACCGATGTCGAGGCCTTGCAGTCGCAGGTATCGGTGCTGTACAAGCGGCCGGTGGCCCCCCGGGGCACCGTGGGCGCCTTCCGCCGCGGCATTACCGAAAGCCTGTACGAGGGCATGATGGCCGGACGCCTGGAGGAGCTGACGCAGCAGGCCGATCCTCCCTTCCTCATCGCGTTCCCGGCCGGCGGCAGCTTTGTACGGGCGCTGGACATGTACCAACTCCTCGCTCTGGTGCCGGACGGCGGGCTCGAGCGCGGGCTGGACGCGCTTCTCACCGAGGCCGAGCGGGTCCGGCGACACGGCTTTACCGCGACCGAGTTCGAACGCCAGAAGGCCGAGGTGATGCGCTCCTTCGAACGCCGTTTCGCCGAACGCGAGAACCAGGAGTCCGCCAACCTGGCGGGCCGCTACGTCCAGGCATTCCTGGCCGGCACCGCCTTCACCAGCCCGGCGGACCAGCTGGAGCTGGCGAACGCGCTCATGCCGGCGATCACCCTGGAGGAGGTAAACGGCCTGGCCGAGGAGTGGCTGCAGGAGCGGGGACGCGTCGTCATGGCCAACGCCCCCGAGAAGGCGGACCTGGAGGTGCCCACCGAAGAGGACATTCAGGGCGTGTTCGCGTCGGTGGTGGCCAGGGAGATCGAACCCTACGAGGACACCGCGGTCGACGCGCCGCTGGTGGCCGAGATTCCGGACGGGTCCCCGGTGGTGAACGAGGAAGTGGTGGAGGAGGTGGGGGTGACCGTGTGGACCCTGGAAAACGGCGTGCGCGTGGTCCTCAGGCCGACGGACTTCAAGGACGACGAGATCCTGTTTGCGGCGACCAGCCCCGGGGGCAGCTCGCTGGTCCCGGACGAAGACTTCACGGGCGTGCGCATGGCTTCGGCGGTGGTCGTGGAGGGTGGAGTCGGCGAATTCGACAAGCTTGCCCTGGACAAGAAGCTGGCGGGCCAGGACGTGCGCGTTTCGGCGAGCGTGGGGGCGCTGGCGGAGGGCATCGGCGGCAGCGCGTCTCCGCGCGACATCGAGACCGCCTTCCAGCTCATCTACCAGCGCTTCGTGGCCCCACGGCGGGACGAAACCGCGTTCGCGGCCTACAAGACGCTCCTGTCCGGGATCTTCGCCAACCGGGGCGCCAGTCCCGCGGCGGCGCTGGGCGACACGGTGTCGCTGATCCTGACCCAAGGGCATCCCCGGGCGCTCCCGCCGGACGACGAAATGATCGAGCGGCTGGACCTGGACGCTTCCTTGGCGTTCTACCAGGACCGGTTCGCCGACGCGAGCGACTTCGTCTTCTACTTCGTGGGCGCCTTCACGCCGGAGGAGATCCGGCCGCTGGTGGAGACCTGGCTCGGTGGCCTGCCGAGCCTGGGACGAGTGGAGACCTGGAGGGACGTGGGCATCGACCCCCCGGAGGGCGTGATCGAGAAGGAGGTGCGCAAGGGGCTCGAGCCCCAGAGCCAGACCCGCATCGTCTTTGCCGGGGACGCCGAGTTTTCGCGGGAGGAAGAGATGGCGATCTCCGCGCTCGCGGACGTGCTCGACATCCGCCTCCGCGAGTTGCTGCGCGAGGATCTGGGCGGGACCTACGGCGTCGGCGTAAGCGGCTTCCTGTCGAATCGCCCGGACGAGGAGTACTCCGTGCGCATCAGCTTCGGTTCGGCGCCGGAGCGCGCCGAGGAGCTGGCGGCTGTGGTCTTCGAGGAGATCGACCGGATTCAGCTGGAAGGGCCCGATGCCGAGACCGTGGAGAAGGTGCGCGAGACCCAGCGGCGCACCAAGGAGACCCAGCTGGAAGAGAACCGCTACTGGCTGGGCCGGCTCCAGCGCCTGGACCAGCTCGGCATGGACTACGGCTACGTCACCACGTACGAGTTCATCGAAGGATGGACGGCGGACCAGGTGCAGGAGGCCGCGCTGCGGTACCTGCGTGACGACCGCTTCGTGAAGGTCGTTCTGTACCCGGAGAACCAGGTGCCCTGAGCCGCCACCGGGCGGGCGCCGCCGGGAGCGAGGGCGCGAACAGCGGGTGCAGCCTGCTCCCGGCGCGTGCTTCGGCTGACCGCTGCCTCTCCCGGGGCCCTACCCCGAGAGCAGGGTGAGCGCGACCGCGGTGACCAGGGCGACCGTCACGTTGTCGTCCACCGGGATGGTCGCCCGCTCTGCCGCCGCCGCCACCAGGCCGATGGCAACCGCCGGGCCGAGTGCGGTGAACGGCAACAGGCACAGCGTCGCGACCGCCCAGAAGACACCGGATCCGAGCAGTGAGGGCTGCCCCGGCTCTGCACGGCCCCACAGCTGGCCGCACACGCTCGCGCACGGGTCGGCGAGCGCGACCACCAGGATGCTCGGGATCCACACCCGGGCGGGAAACACCAGCATCACCGCGGCGGCCCCGATCACGTACCAGGTCGATGAAGCCCATTTGCCGGATTCCCGGGGCGAGGCGAGATGCCGGAACACCTGGTAGAATCTGCGGTTGAGTTCCGGCCGTCGGAGGCGCAGCACATCCGTGCCCACCGCCATCGCGATGATCGCGCCGAGACTGACCGAGAGCGCCAGGGGCGACAGGATGTCCAGCCAGATGAGCCCGACCAGCCCCAGGCCGCAGGCGGCGTGAACCACTCGTCGCCACGGCTGCAGGCCGCGCGTCTGCTGCACCAGTTTCTCCAGGGCGGGATGATCCATGTCCGGGGATTTACGGTATCGCCTGCGGGTGGGCAACGACTGCATGCGCGAAACATCTCCGAATTGCTGCACGTCGGGTGTCGAAGTTGCTACACGGAGACGCTCGGCACTGTAGTGATCGAGGCGTTTGCCGGCGGTCTCCCGGCATAGCCCTTGCCGACCGCTCCCATCTGCGTAACATGGAATGCCCCGTGCGCTCGTTCGCCAGGACGCGGACAGGGCCCATGGCGGTCGACGGGCTGTGGCAGGAATACGCGGAAGTCGTCGGCGCGAGCGTGCACGCCGCAAGGAACGGAATCCAGTCATGATGACAGCACTGAGGGCATACGACGAGCGCATCCTGGATGTGATCACGGCTCGCCGGAAGCGGTGGCTGGACGTCTTCATGCGCGGCATCACCCATGCGGGGGACTGGCCTTCGATGGTGGGGATCACGCTGACCCTCAGCTTCGGCTTCCCGTCGGGGCTGCGCAGGGTGGGGCTCAAGTGCATGGCGGTGCT
This sequence comes from Longimicrobiales bacterium, assembly GCA_965208255.1. GTDB lineage: Bacteria > Gemmatimonadota > Gemmatimonadetes > Longimicrobiales > Gaopeijiaceae > BD2-11. The sequence goes on along the minus strand of OZ242324.1, from coordinate 1,914,793 downwards.
CACGGTCTCGCATCTGCTGGTGCAGGTGATGAAGCGCACCATCAACCGCGCGCGGCCGAAGCTGCGCCCGACGGGGTTGTTCGTCATGGAACCCCCCGACCGCTTCAGCTTCCCCTCGGGCCACGCCACCGCCGGGCTGGCGGTCGCCATTCCGCTCTACTTCGCGCTTGCCTCGGTGGCTGCCTTCATCGTGCTCGGCCTGGGGCTGGCCATCGGCGTGTCGCGCGCCTACCTGGGCGTGCACTATCCGGGGGACGTCATCATGGGCTGGGTGACGGCGGCCGTGACCGCGCTGGTCGTGGACTGGGGCATCCCCGTCTAGCGCGGCAGCGGATGCATCACCGCTCGAGCGGCGGCAGGAGTTCTTCCGGGGCCGCTAACGTCCCGCGCCGCCGGTCGCCTCCCACGCGAACCCGTAGTGGGTCTCCAGGAAGGACTTGAGCGACCGCGCCAGCGCGCCCGCGAAGCGCTGGCGATTCCGGTCGGTGTCGCGGATCCCCGGGTTGTGCAGTTCGATCTGGACGCCGTCGATGACGCCGCCGTCCAGTGAGCCGTGGCGGCGCGTGCTGTAACCGCCGCTGAAGAAGGGCTCCCCATGCGGATCGGGGATCAACGGGCTGGGCACGGTCGTGATCCGCTCATCGAAAAGCAGGGCCCCCAGGCTCTCGGGGCCGCGCACGATGTCGGCAAACGAGAGATCCACCCGGCGGGCGAGCGAGCGGATGCTCGACTGCTCCGGGAAGCGCACCGCGTTCAGCGCCGCATCGGAGCGACTCAGGTCGTTTCCGGTGAGGAGGTAGCCGAGTTCGACCCGGGGAACCGGATGCGAGTGGCCGTGCAGGTCCACGTAGAATCCGCGGCCGTAGTCCTCCGCCACGCGGGTCCGGGCCATTCTGACGAAGCCGTGGTATTCCCGCCAGGCCTGCTCCGCGAACTCGCTCCCCTGGGCGGCTTCCACGATCTCCCGGTTGGGATCGAGGCGCGTGCGCCGGAGCCGGCTGATGACGATGTGCGGCTCACCGCCCCCGAAGTACGCGATGATCGAGTCGCTGACCGCGCGGGCGGTCTCCTGCGTCCACGAATCCCGCCCGAGGGTCCCGTAGGTGCGGCGGGGAATCTCGTCCGGCTCCTCTCCGCCGCCGTGCCCGGCGCTCAGCACCAGGGGCAGATCGCCGGCGATGTACTCGACGTACCGGTTGCGGCCGAAATAGGCCTGGCCGGGCACGTACTCGGCGACGGGCGCGGGGATGTACACTTCCAGGGTGGCCGTGCCCGACACCTCTCCCGCGGAGGCCCGAACCTCCGTGGTGCCCGTGGCGACCGCGGTGGTCTGCCCGCCGGCGTCGATGGTCGCGACGGAGGCATCGGCGACCGACCAGGCAACCTGCGCCCCGGTGATGACCGAGCCCTGCGCGTCCGTCACCCGGGCTTCGAAGCGAACGGTGGCGCCCGGCTCAACCAGCAGCTTCACGCCCGGCGAAACGATGACGCGCGCGGGCGGGGCGGGTGAGGTGCCGCCATCGCACGCCAGGATGGCGAGCAACATCGCGGAAAGCCATGTGCGCATGTAGCTTCTCCGGGTCTTCTCCCGCGGACTTCCCATGGATAGTGACGACTGACCGTGCCTGCGATCAAGGGCGGGCGGGGTGGTCGGTGAGCGGGCATGGAGCCGGGGCGCCAGGAGAGCCGATGGAGGGAAGGACATGATCCGCACCGAGGGGCTCGGCAAGGTATTCCGGTCGCGCGGGGGAAAGCGGGTGCAGGCCGTGGATCGCCTGGATCTCAGCTGCGACCCGGGAGAGATCTATGCCCTTCTGGGACCCAACGGGGCAGGGAAGACCACGGTCCTGCGTATCCTCAGCACCCTGATGGACCCGACCTCGGGCGAGGCCTGGGTGCGCGGACACTCGGTGCGGACGGAGAAGGCCGCCATCCGCGCCCTGATCGGCTTCGTGTCGTACGAGACCCGCGTCTACGAGCGCCTCACGCCCCGCGAGATCGGTCACTTCTTCGGCCGCCTGAACGACATGACTCGGGCCGCCATCGAAGACAATCTCGCCTACATCTTCGATCTGCTGGACATGAGCGCGTTCGCCGACGAACGCACCGACACCTTCTCCACCGGGATGAAGCAGAAGACCGTGCTCATGCGCGCCCTGGTGACCAACCCGCGCATCCTGATCTGGGACGAGCCCACCTCCGGGCTGGACGTCCTCACCGCCAGGAAGGTCATCGACTACATCCGCCTGCTGAAGGGGGAGGGGAAGACGGTCCTGTTCTCGACCCACATCCTGTGGGAAGCGGAGAAGCTCGCGGACCGCATCGGCATCATCCATCGGGGAAGGCTCCAGTCCGAGGGAACGCTGGAATCGCTGAGGGCCCGCACCGGGCTCGGGGACCTTGAAGACATCTTCTTCTCCCTGGTGGGCGCCGACGAGGAAGGGAGCGCCTGATGGTTCGCAAGGCGCTGCTCATCTACGGCAAGGAGATGCGCGTGCTGAGGCGCGACATCCGGCTGATCGGAGGGATGGTGGCGAGCGCGCTGATCTTCTTTCCCCTGCTGATGGGGCTGGCCAGCAACCTCGACCGCCTCGGCGGGGATGACTCCGGGCCGGTGCCCGTGGTGGCCCCGGGGGCCGACGACGTCCTGCGCCGGCTGCTCGACGCCAACCCGCTGGTCCGCGTCGCGACGCTGGAAGAGGCCGCCGGCGCCGGCGACGCCTTCGTGAGCGTGCTGCGCGAGGGTGCCGCGTACCGGATCCGGGCGGCGTCGGCGGAGAACGCGCTCTGGGCCGCGGCGATGTCGCTGCGCCAGGACCTGGAGGCGGTGCAGCAGCGGGCCGTCGAGGACAGACTGGCGGAGCAGGGCCTGCGCATGCGCGATCTGCGTCCCTTCGAGGTCGTGCTGATCGATACCACAGGTGGCTTCGGAGGGGGGCTCAGCCTCCTGATCCCCTACATGGCGGTGATCCTGCTGGTCACGAACGCGGCGCGCGCGCTCTACGTAGCAGTCGGGGAGAAGGAAAAGAACACGCTCGCGGCGCTTCTGGTGTCGACCGTGCCGCGTCCCGCGATCGTGATCGGAAAGAGCCTGGCCATCATGACGTTCGCGGTGATGGCGTCGCTTCTGCTGATCGTCGGGATGATCATGGCGGCCCGGCTGGGGCTGGCGCCCGAGGATCTCGCGGGGCCGGGCGAGCTGTCGCTGGCGCCGGCGCAGGTGGCGGCGCTGGCCGTGAACCTGGCGGCGCTCGCCCTGCTGGTGTCGGCGCTGGTCATGGTGATCGGCACCTGGGCGCGCTCGCAGCGAGAGGCGGGCATGTACACCGCGCCGCTGGTGTTTCTGTCCGTCTTCCTGGCGATCTTCGCGCTCGCGCCGGCCTCGTTCGGGGCTTCGGTGTACGCGGTGCCCATCCTCGGCAATGCGCTGGCGATGCGGGAGGCCATCCAGGGGCAGATCGAGTGGGCGGCGCTGGCGCTGGTGGCCGGGTCGAATGCCCTGGGCTTCGCGCTCCTGACCTGGTGCTCGATTCGGCTCTACGGACGCGAGTCGGTGCTGTTCCGGGTGTAGCGGGCGGCCAGGTTTCTTCTTCCGGCTGCCCGTCGCGCCAGCCGGTCCGCCGGAGCGTCCGAGCCGAAACCCGGCGCCGTAGCTAGTCCAGCGACGCGAGCAGGGCGGTGGCCCGGCGATTCGATTCGGCGATGGCTTCCAGCAGGCGATTGCGCTCGCGCACCAGCGTGGCCATGGCGAGGCGGTAGCGCTCGCTTCCGGGCGCCTCCTCCGCGAGGGTCGCGGTCGGGGCGAGGCCGGGGAGGAGGCCGGGTACCGCGCCCGCGTCGGGGTGGTGGGGGGTGAGGGGCACGTAGAGCACCCGGTGGAGGGGGCGCAGCACGTCCACGAGCGCCATGTCGAGCGAGGCCGAGCCGGTCGCGGTGGAGAGGGCCTGCTGCAGCTGCTCCGCCAGCGCGAGGAGTGCCGCCTGGGCGGCGGTCGCCTGCGAGAGATCGAACTGACCGCTGCCCGCCTCTGAGCGCGCGGCGATGGCGGCGCCCAGCGTCTCGACCTGGGCCACCAGGTCCACCGGCGGCACCTCGCGGCCGAGCAGCCCCGAGAGGGCGATGGCGTACAGGTAGGTGTCGCGGTCGAGGATGCCGAAGTCGATCTTGTCGAAGGTGTCCTCGGGGGTATGCCACCACCAGTAGCCGCCGTCCTCTTCCGCGCGGTTGCGGTAGAGCTGCAGAAGCGGCAGCCCGACGCCGTTGAAGGACTGGTCGGAGTTGCGTCCCGGGCGGGTGGGCTGGATGTCGGCGTCCTCCCCGCGCCGCATGGCGAAGCGGGCGAGTTCGGACAGCGAGCCGGTGGTGGCGGCTGCGAACAGGCGCGCCCCCATCTGACCGATCCCGTCTACGTTCACGTAGGCCACGGCGCGGGCGCGCAGCTCCTCGAAGAAGTGGTCGGCGAACCAGGTCGAGCCGCCGTAGCGGGCGTTGGAGTGCCCCGGCCACCACGCCACCACCAGACCGCGGCGCAGGCGCTCGCGCTCGGCATGGAAGGCGAGAGCCAGGTCGAGCATCGCCGCGTTTGACGCGCCTTCGTCGGTCGCCGCGTGATACCATCCGTCGATGTGCCCGCCGAACAGGACGTAGGGGCTCTCCGGCTCGGGTCCGGGGATGCGGGCGACGGCCAGGCGAAGCTCCTTCCATCCCGCGTCGGTCTCGGCGGAAAGCACGACCTCCAGCGGACCCTGGGAGAGCAGTCCGCGCAGCTCCTCGGCCGCGCCGCGCGCAATGTGGGCGACGGGCAGGTCGGGTAGCCGGTGGTAGTTGAGCAGGGAAGGCGTGCCCCAGGTGGAGGTGACGATGAGGTCGTTGACCCGTTCCTCCGTGTTGGCGAAGATCACGCCCGCCGCGCCCAGGCGGTCGAGAACGATGACCGGGAGGTTCCTGGGCTGTCCGTCCACGAGCACGATGGCCCCGGAGACGTCGGGAAGATCCGGTGAGGCGGATCCCCCCATGCCCTCCCCTTCGAGCACGATGCGCTCGCCGGTCCCGACCTCGATGGAGGGCAGGTCGGCAAGCGGTCCCAGGTCGACGAGGGGCGCCCGCAGCGAGCGAACCGAAGCGGAGAACGAGGAGGTGATGGCGCGGAAGCCGGGCCCGTCCGGCACCGAGACGGAAGCGGACACCGGGTCGGACACGTACACTTCGAAGGCATGGACCTCCACCGGAACGCCGGCCGCCTCGAGCGTCTCCATGACGTAGTCGATCGCCGCGTTCTCGCCCGCGCTCCCCGACAGACGCTCGTGCTCCACGATGGCGCGCGCGTGAGGCTCGAGCGAGGCCGCGGAAATGTGCGTGCGCACCGCGGCAGCCAGCAGATCCGCGTTCATGTCCGCTCCCATGCCCGACGGTCCGGCGGGGCCGCAAGCGGTCGTCAGCCAGGGCGCGAGCGCCAGAGCGATGAGGGCCACATGGTGTGCGGATCGAGGCATCGGCCGCTCCTCCGGGAGGTGTTCGGGGCAACGCCATGGATGATGGAACGACACCCGGAACTGCGCCACCCTGTGGGCCGCTTCGGCTGGTGCCTGAGCATGCGCCTCATCGCTATTATTAGGGCATCAGGCCCGCGCAAATGAGGCTATCGGGGCGCTACCCGGGTGAAGAAGGATCGTGGCTGGCCGTGGCATCCACTACGATTATCCCCGGAGGTGAGCGTGGAGATCCTTCTTGGCATCGTGTGTTTCTGGGTCTTGTTCCTGGTTGTGCCCAACGTTGTCGATCGCATCCTGGAATGGAACGGGCTGCGCACTTTTCCATGGTGGAGATACCGGATTTACTGGGAGTCATGGCTCGGAGATGACGATCAGCCGATCGAGGTTTCGACGGAATGGGCGCTGGAGAGGATTCGCTTGGCCAATCAACGCCCGACTATCGTGCTCCGCGCAGCGGTCCAGAGCCGTATTATCTCGGGAGGCCGGATTGCCGTGCGGGATGGCGAGAAGGCCATCCGGCTCAAGGAGAGGGCTGTCCCTGACGACAGTGAGTTCTCGTACTACCGCGTGCTCCGGCCACTCACCAGCTGGCGCGCCATCACCGGGCAGACCGCCCTGGACACGATGGGGAAGCATGGCATGGACGTGGCCATCGGGATGGAGCGGTTGCACAGCGGCGAGGTTCTCCGCACGGGGCCGTATCGGGTCCTGGCCTCCCCGATCTCCGAACAAATCCGTCCCTGAGTTACGTCAACGAAGGCATGGCGGCTCTCATTGCGCTTCCTGGGAGGAGGCTTCATGAAGCAAACAAACGGACTTCACATCCTCGTGGTGCTGGCGCTGGCTTCGTCGTGCGCACCCGCCCCCCCTGACCATTCCGCCGTCTTCGACGGCACCGGGGGAAGGTGGATCGACCTGACCCACGATGTCTCCGCCAACGCCGTGTTCTGGCCGACGGCGGACCCGTTCGTGCTGGACACGGCCGCCTACGGCATGACCGAAGGAGGGTACTTCTACGCCTCCTTCAACTTCGCGTCGTCCGAACACGGCGGCACCCACATCGACGCGCCCATCCACTTCGCCGAGGGGAGGATCTCCACCGAGCAGATCCCCCTGTCCGCGCTGATCGCGCCGGTGGCGGTCATCCGCGACCCGGCGGGGGACAATCCGGACCACCAGGTGGGGGTGGAGGCGATCGCCGCATGGGAGGAGCGCCATGGTCCCATCCCCTCCGAGGCCATCGTCCTGCTCGACACCGGCTGGGCGGACCGCTGGCCGGACCCCGCCCGCTACCTTGGGACCTCGCTGCGAGGCGAGGAGGCGGTTCCGGAACTCCACTTCCCGGGGTTGGCTCCGGCGGCGGCCCAGTGGCTGGTCGACAACCGGGACATCGCGGCGCTGGGCATCGACACCGCCAGCATCGACTACGGGCAGTCGAGCGGCTTCGAGACCCACCGCATCCTCTACGAGGAGAACATTCCGGGCTACGAGAACGTGGCTTCGCTGGCCGAACTGCCCGAGTGGGGCGCCTTCGTCGTGGCGCTGCCCATGAAGATCGCCGGGGGCAGCGGGGGACCGCTGCGCATCGTGGCGTTCGTGCCTGGCTGAGACAGGTGGACTTAGTCCGGTTAGCTTAGTCGGAACGGCTAGCCGCCCGTCCAGCCGGGGCCGCGCACGAAGCGGCCGGACATCGCGCCGGTGGGCTCGGAGTCCTCGAGCACCATCACGCCGTTGACGAAGACGTGGGTCACCCCGGTGGCGAGCTGGTGGGCGTCCTCATAGGTGGCGTGGTCGATGATGGTGGCCGGGTCGAAGACCACGACATCCGCGAAATAGCCCTCCCCGAGCCGCCCGCGGTCCGGAATGCGCAGGTTGGCGGCGGGGAGCGAGGTGAGCTTGCGCACGGCCTCCTCCAGCGGGATCACGCCCTCGTCGCGCACGTACCGGCCCAGCAGGCGGGCGAAGTTGCCGTACGCGCGCGGGTGGGTGCTGTTCTGCAGGAAGAGGCCTTCGGGGGCCATGGACGCCGCGTCGGAGTCGAAGGAGACCCAGGGCAGCGCAATCTGGCGGCGCACGTTCTCCTCGGACATGAGGAAGTAGACGACCTGCACCCGGGTGCCGTCCTCGATCACCAGGTCGATGGCGGTCTCCTCGGGCGGAGTGCCGCGCTCCTCGGCCACCTCGGCGAGGGTCATGCCCTGGTAGCGGCGCAGTTCCTCGTTGCGGAAGCCGACCAGCAGCGCGCCCTCGGGTCCGGACGAGAGCAGGAGGTTCTCCCACTCGTCCGTGGGCGTCCGCATCTCCTCCACCACGCGCGCTCGGATCTCCGGGTCCCGGATGCGCTCCGCCCAGGCGTCGTAGCCGCCCTCCTGCACCCAGGGCGGCATGGCCGCGTCGAGCCCGGTCGAGCCGGCGGTGTAGGTGTACATGTCGGCGGTGATGCCGAGCCCCTCGGCGCGGACCTGTTCCACGCGCGCGATCACGTCCTCCATCTTGTGCCAGTTCTCGCGCCCGCCCGCCTTCAGGTGGTAGATCTGGGCGCGGATGCCGGCCTCACGCGCGATGGTGATGAGCTCCTCGACCGATTCGAGCAGCCGCGCGCCCTCACTGCGCATGTGGGAGATGTAGAGCCCGTCGTACTCGGCGGCGACCTCCGAGAGCGCGATCAGCTCGTCGGTGTCGGCGAAGAAGCCGGGGGTGTAGATGAGCGACGAGCCCACGCCCATGGCGCCCTCCTCCATCGCGGTGCGCACCAGGGCGCGCATGCGCTCCAGCTCGTCCGGAGTCGGGGGGCGATCGTCGTAGCCGATCTCGTGCACGCGAACGGTGGTGGCGCCGATGAAGGAGGCCACGTTGGTGGCGACGCCCTTGCGCTCGAGGAAGCCCAGGTACTCGCCCAGCGTCGTCCACGGCACTTCCAGCGTCGCGTCCGGCGGCAGGCCCAGCGCGCCCGCCGCGGCTTCGGTCCCGCCCACCCAGGAGACGAAGTCGTCGAGGAAGTCCGCCTTCATGGCGTCGTTGGCCGGCCCCATCGAGCTGCCTTCACCGAAGACCTCGAGCGTCACTCCCTGGCGGATGTCGCCGAGCGAGCGCCCGTCCACGATGAGCGATTCGGTGGCCCAGCTGAGCATGTTGATGAAGCCCGGGGACACCGCCATGCCCGAGGCGTCGAGCACCTGCGCCGCCTGCGCGCCGGAGAGGTCGCCGAGCGCCGCGATGCGATCGCCGCGGATGGCTACGTCGGCCACCACCGGGGGTGAGCCCGAGCCGTCGTAGACGGTGCCTCCGCGAATGAGGACGTCGTAGCTGCCGTCATCACCGGCGCATCCCGCCAGGCCGAGCGCGCCCGCGCAGAGCCCCGCGATCCAGCCCGGATGCATCGCCGCCCGAATGCGGGGGAGAGTTCGTCCACGGGCCGCCAGCCCCCGCCGGACGCCGCTCACGCCGACACCTCGTGCGCCGGCCCCGAGCCCTTCGGCACCCGGATGTTCTCCACCAGCCGGCCCACTTCCTCGGGCGGTGGAGGGCTGAAATGGGACACCGTAACCGAGACCGCGAAGTTGATCAGCATGCCCACGAACCCGATGCCCTCCGGCGAAATCCCCAGGAACCAGTTGTCGGCGGTGTTGGCCGCGGGATCGACGTAGTTGAAATAGATGATGTACGCGGCCGTGAAGGCGATGCCCGAGATCATCCCGGCGATCGCGCCCTCCCGGTTCATGCGCCTCGAGAAGATGCCCAGGATGATGGCGGGGAAGAACGACGCCGCGGCCAGCCCGAAGGCGAACGCCACCACCTGCGCGACGAAGCCGGGCGGGTTGATGCCCAGGTAGCCCGCGAGCACGACCGCGAAGGCGGCGCTGACGCGCGCCCACATCAGCTCACGTCGCTCCGAAATGTCGGGCCGGAAGACTCCCTTGAGCAGGTCGTGGCTGATCGCGGAGGAGACCACCAGCAGCAGTCCCGCCGCTGTGGAGAGCGCCGCCGCCAGCCCTCCGGCCGCCACCAGCCCGACCACCCAGGCCGGCAGCCCCGCGATCTCCGGGTTGGCCAGCACCATGATGTCGCGGTCGATGGTGAGCTCGTTCTGCACGGGCTGGCCGGAGGCGTCGACCGCGTCGGGCCCGACGTACTGGATCAGCCCGTCCCCGTTGTGGTCCTCATAGGCGATCAGCTCCGTCCGCTCCCAGGTGGTGAACCACTCCGGCACCTCCTCGTAGGGCTGCTCCGAGACCGTGTTGACCAGGTTGGTGCGGGCGAAGACCGCGACCGCGGGAGCCGTCGTGTACAGAATCGCGATGAAGAGCAGCGCCCATCCCGCCGAGACCCGGGCGTCGCGCACGCGCGGAACCGTGTAGAAGCGGATGATCACGTGGGGCAGCCCCGCCGTCCCCACCATCAGCGCAGCGGTGATGGCGAACACGTCCAGCGTCGACTTGGAGCCGTCCGTGTATGCGGCGAAGCCCAACTGTTCGTGCAGCCCGTCCAGCCGGTCCAGCAGGTACTCTCCGCTGACCAGGTCGGCGCCGCCCAGTCCCAGCTGCGGCACCAGGTTGCCCGTGATGAGCATCGAGAGGAAGATGGCGGGCACCATGTATGCGAAGATGAGCACGCAGTACTGCGCCACCTGCGTATAGGTGATGCCCTTCATCCCCCCCAGCACCGCGTAGAAGAAGACGATGCCCATGCCGATCACCACGCCCAGCCAGATCGGTACCTCGAGGAAGCGGCTGAAGACGATGCCCACTCCGCGCATCTGCCCGGCCACATAGGTGAACGAGATGAAGATGGCGCACACCACCGCCACCACCCGCGCCGTCTTCGAGTAGTAGCGGTCGCCCACGAAGTCGGGGACCGTGTACCGGCCGAACTTGCGCAGGTAGGGGGCCAGCAGCAGCGCCAGCAGCACGTAGCCGCCGGTCCAGCCCATGAGGTACACCGACCCGTCGTAGCCCAGAAAGGCGATCAGCCCGGCCATCGAGATGAAGGACGCGGCGGACATCCAGTCGGCGGCGGTAGCCATGCCGTTGGCGAGCGGAGGCACGCCCTTGCCCGCCACGTAGAAGTCCCGGGTCGTGTTCGCGCGCGACCACACCGCCACGGCGATGTAGAGCGCGAAGGAAAGCGCGACCAGGGTGAAGGTCCAGGCCTGAACGTTCATTCCTCCTCCACCCCGTATTCGCGGTCCAGCCGGTTCATCAGCCGGACGTAGACGAAGATGAGCACCAGAAAGGCGTAGATGGATCCCTGCTGAGCGAACCAGAAGCCGACCTTGAAACCCGTGCCCGGGATCCGGAAGGCGTTCAGTGCGTCCGCGAACAGGATGCCGCAGCCGAATGAGACCAGGAACCAGATCGAGAGCAGGATGGCCAGGTAGCGCAGGTTGGCGGTCCAGTATCCCGGGCGTACGGATGGCGATGATGACATGGGCGGCTCCCTGGGCGGAGCGATGGAAGTCAGGTGGCTGAATCGCCGCCGTGAAGGTCGCGGAGGCTGTGGAGCGTTGGGGCCCTTGTGCTGAAGGTGCGCCGGAGCAGGACATAGCCGCCCCAGACGAACGCCACGCCCACCGCGTTCAGCCAGAAGGGCTGGAACTGCACGGCATCACCCATTCCGTCCGTGAAGCCGGGGATCTCCACCCGGGTCAGCCCGGCGAGGTACGCCGTGCCGTTGGCCACCGCGTGCGCGAACAGGCACGGCAGCAGCGATCCCGTCTCGATGAGCAGCCAGGCCAGAATCACGCCGGCGACGAAGGCGGAGATGAACTGCCACGGGTTGGTGTGCATGACGGCGAAGAGCAGTGCGGAGAGCAGGATGGCGCGGCGCTTAGAGTAGTGGGCCAGGAACCCCTTCAGGATGAGGCCTCTGAAGAGCACCTCCTCGGTCACCGGCGCCACCACCACGAGCAGGAAGAAGCTGCTCAGCGGATAGTCCCCCGCGTTCAGGATGCTCTCGAATGCTTCGACCAGCGCGTCTGGAGGCGGGAAGACCGAGCGCGTGAGGTTGTCGACGTCGGAGAGCAGGATGACCGCGCCCAGGATGAGGACGGCGGTGAGCGCGAGCACGCGCACGGAAACCGCGGAGAGCGGGTAGGTCTCCCGGACGCCGACGCCGCTCCGCCGCGTAGCCACGAGGACCACGAGGCCGAAGGCGAGCAGGTTGGCGATGCCGAGCGTGAGCGGGTGCTGGCTGTAGGTGCCGGAGGTAGGATCCAGCAGAAGGGCCGTCAGGGCGATGACCGACTGGAGCACCAGCACCAGGACCACCAGCCCGAAGGCCTGCGGGAAGGTGGGGAAGGGGCGTGCGGGCCGTGTCCCGATGCCGGCTGCCGCCTGCAGATCATCGGCAGGCGACCCGGCGTCCGGGGAAGCCGGGCCTTCGCCTGCGTCCCGGATTTCCGCCACCTCGTCTACACCCAGCCCTTGCCGCGGAAGTCGCGCAGGGTCTCGGCCCACTGCTCCATGTGCTCGGGCAGCGAGAACGAGAGGCGGTTGTAGTCGAGCATGGGCGGGAACCTGCGGCCGACCAGGAGGCCCGCCTCGCTCATGCGGTTGATGTAGGTGTCCAGTTCCCCGCTGATGCGGTGCATCAGGAAGTTGCCGTGGGTGGGGAGGTACTCGAGGCCGAGTTCATCCAGGCATGCCTCGGTGACCTGGCGGGCCTCCCGGTTCACCTCGCGGCTCTTCGCCATCAGCTCCTCGTCGCCGAAGCAGGCGATGCCGGCCGCCAGCGCCAGCTGATTGGCGCTGCTGTGGATGGCGAAGTCCTGCATGCGCCGGACGGCGTGCGGGTGCGCGATGCCGAAGCCGAGGCGCAGTCCCGCCATCCCGTAGATCTTCGAGAAGGTGCGCGCCACGATGACGTTGGGCCGGTCGTGCACCCACTTGAGGGCGGACCAGTAGGTGGGGTCTTCGACGTACTCGTAGTACGCTTCGTCCATGAGGAAGAGCACGTGCCCGGGCGCATCCGCGATCCAGTTGTCGAGTTCGGCGCTGGGCGTGATGGTGCCCGTCGGGTTGTTGGGGTTGCAGATGTAGACCATGGCCGGACGGCTGTCCTTCTCGGACTCCTCGCGCATGCGGTTCAGGTCGTGCTCGTACTTCGAGGTGAGGGGGACGGTCACCACGTCGTACGGGTAGGTGTCGCGATAGTCGTTCACGTCCTCGAAGGTGGGCTCGGCGAGCACCAGCTTGCGCAACGGCGACGCGTAGGCCTGCACGATCATCTGCAGGATCTCGGTCGAGCCCGCCCCGAGCACCAGCTGATCGGGCGTGATGCCGTAGTAGGCGCACATCCTGTCGCTGAGCGCCCCGATCAGATCGCCCGGATAGCGGTTCGCGAGATCGAGGTTGGCGATGACCGCCTCGCGCGCCGCCGGCGAGAGCCCCAGCGGGTTCTCGTTGGAGTTCATGCGGATGGCGCCGTCGGCCCGGACCCTGGGAGACCAGGCGGCGTCAGCGAATCGGGGAAGGCCCAGGCCTCCGATGCCGAGAGCTCCGAGGGTGGCGCCGGAACGAACGAAGTGTCTGCGGTCCATCGGTTTCCTCATGGCGAAAGAGGTGAAATCGGGCGAGAAAACCCCGCTCATGATAGGCGCGCGCATGAGGCGGGGCAACGCGCCCCTTGCACGTCATCGCAAGCTCAATGAACGTTTTCCGGCGCCGCGGTCGCAGGCAGGTCCGAGCAGCCGCAGACTGGAGCACAGGCCTTCGCGAAAACGTCCCCGCAGGGGCAACGGACGCCACGTACGGGAGATATGAGACTACAGGCACCCCCGCGCTTCGTGATGGTTCGCGAAACCGTCGAGCACAGCCGCGTCGAGCCTGGTGCATTCCTGAGATGGGGCCGGGGCCGCCCCCGGGGCTTCTGGGCGCGCGGCCGGGGATGGCTGGCCCATGTCGGAGAAATCGAGTCCCTGGTGGTTCATGCCGGCGCCGGGTCGCAGGATCGCTTCCTTGCGATCCAGGACCGGGCTCGGAACTTTGCGCGCCGCGAGAACGGGAACGGATGGGGAAAGCAGGGGCGGGAGCCCGCGCTGCGCTTCTACGGGGGCTTCTCCTTCCGCGACGATCACGTGCCGCGGGATTTCTGGGCCGCATTCCCGAGCGCGCGTTTCGTTGTGCCGGACCTGGAGCTGGAGCACGACGGGGAGACGGTGCGCCTCAGCGCCCAGGAGCTGGTCGGCCCCGGCGACGATTCGGACGCGGTGCGCAGCCAACTGCGGGCGCGGCTCGACTACACGCGGAAGGGTGTGGCCCGGGTTGCGCGAAACGGGGATCATCGGGCGCCGCATCCCGCCGCCCGCCTGCGGTCGGGGCGCCGGAGCTGGCAGCGGGCGGTCGACGATATCCTCGCGTCCATCCAGGACGGGCCGATGGACAAGGCGGTTCTGGCGCGCATTCTCGATGTGTCCACCACGGGCGCCCTGGATCCGGTGGAAGTGCTCGAGTACCTGCGGTGCGAGAATGCGGACGCCCATGTGTTCCTCTTCGAGCCCGTGGCCGGATCGCCGATTGTCGGAGCCACCCCGGAGGCGCTCGCTACGGTTCGGGGTGACCGTTTCAGCGCGACAGCCGTGGCCGGTTCGGTGTCGCGCGGTGAGACCGACGAGGAGCAGCGCGCCCTCGCCCATCAGCTTCTGGGCAGCGCGAAGGATCGGGTCGAGCACGCCTTTACCGTGAAGGACCTTGTCGCACGCCTGAGCCCGCTGTGCCGCAAGGTCGAGGCCGAGGCCGAACCGCACGTTCTCACGCTTGCCCGCATCCAGCACCTCGAGACGCGCATCAAGGCGGTGCTGCGGCCTGGCGCCTCGGTTCTGGATCTGGTTGCGGCGCTCCATCCCACGCCTGCGGTCTGCGGCCTGCCTCGGGACGCGGCACTCGATCTGCTCTCCAGGAACGAACCCTTCGAGCGCGGATGGTACGCGGGCCCGGTGGGGTGGTTCGACACCCGGGGCGACGGGGTCTTCGTGCCGGCGCTGCGCACCGCGGTGGCGCGTTCCACCACCTGGCGGCTCTTCGCCGGGGCGGGGATCGTGCCAGGTTCGGATCCCGAGGACGAGTGGGAGGAGACGGGGATCAAGTTCGAGCCGGTGCTGCGCGCGCTGGACGCGGCCGGGGCCCGCGGGATCCGCTGAGCGTCTCGGGAAGGTGACCGGTCCGAACCGGAATCTGCTGTGGGCCGGCGTGCTGTTCGACGAGCTGGTGCGCGCCGGGGTGCGGGAGGTGGTGCTGGCCCCCGGCTACCGCTCCGCCCCGCTGGTCATGGCCGCCGAGGCCGATGGGCGGTTGCGGGTCTTCACCCACCTGGACGAGCGTTCGGCCGCGTTCTTCGCACTCGGGCTGGGCAAGCGCGCGCGGCGGCCCGCGGCGGTGATCACCACCTCGGGGACGGCGGTCGCCAACCTCTTTCCGGCCGTGGTCGAGGCGTCGTACAGCGAAGCCCCTCTCCTCCTGCTGACCGCCGACCGCCCGCACCGGCTGCGGGGCGCGGACGCGAACCAGGCGATCGACCAGACGCGGATGTTCGGCGGCTACGTGCGCGACTTCGTGGAGGCCGCGCCGCCCGAGGCGGACGCGGCGGCGCTCGTGCACCTGCGGGCGGTGGCGGCGCGCGCGGTCGCGTCCTCCGTCGGTCGCCCGGCCGGTCCGGTGCACGTGAACCTGCCCTTCGCCAAGCCGCTCGCGCCCACCCGCGCCCCGGCCGATGGACCCGACGGGTTCGCCTCGGCGCACCCGCTGGCCGCGCGGGGCCGCCCGGAAGCCGCGCCCCTCACGCGCATCACCGTTCGCCGCGCCGCGCCCCCCGCCGGCCGCATGGCGGAGCTGGCGGCGCGGGTGCGCGCGGTCGAGCGCGGCCTGATCGTGGCAGGCCCCTCCCCCGAACCGGAGCGCGACGGGCCCGCCGCCATCGCCCTGGCCGCCGCCACCGGCTATCCGCTTCTGCCCGACGTGCTCTCGGGGGCCCGCTTCGGCGGGGCGGAGGGGGCGCTGCGGATCGGCGGATACGACCTCTTCCTGAAGCATGCGCCCACCCGGGAGGCGCTCCGGCCGGAGCTGGTCCTGCGTCTGGGCGCGAGCCCCACCTCGGCGAATCTGCTCTCGTTCCTCGGGGAAACCGGAGGCGAGCAGTGGGTGATCGACGGTGGAGACCGCTGGAAGGATCACCTGAACGTCGCCACCGACTACCTGCGCGCTGATGTTGCGGCCTTCTCCGACGCGCTGTGCGCCGAGCTGGCGCCGGCATCCGGGCACGCGGGTTCGCGGGACGCATGGCCGAGCCTCTGGCGCCGGGCGGAGCAGGCGGCCTCGCGGGCGGTCGCGGGCAGCGCGGAAGGGGACCTTTTCGAGGGCGCCGTATGCGCGGAAGCCGTGCGCGCCGCGCCCCCCGCCAGCACCATCTTCGTTTCGTCGAGCATGCCGGTGCGCGACCTGGACGCCTTCGCCTTCCCCGGTCGGAAGCCGTTATTGGTCCACGGCAACCGGGGAGCCAGCGGCATCGACGGCATTCTCTCGTCGGCCGCCGGAGTCGCTGCCGGCGGGGAGGGCCCGGTGCTGGCGCTCGTCGGCGACGTGGCGTTCATCCACGACATGAACGGGCTTCTGAGCGCGCGCGATCACGCCGAGGTCATCTTCGTTCTGGTCAACAACGACGGGGGAGGTATCTTCCATTTCCTCCCCATCCGGGACTTCGAACCGGCGTTCACCCGGCACTTCGCGACGCCGCACGGGCTGGACTTCGCGCACGCGGCCGCCCTCTACGGGTTGCCGCACGAGCGGGTCCGGACGCGGACGCAACTGGGGTCGGCGCTGAAGCGGGCGATCGCCCGGGGGGGGAGCGGGATTGTCGAAGTTGTCACGGACAGGGAGCGGAACCGGCGTTGCCGTCAGGCGGTGTTTGAGGCCGTCGACCTGCCCTGAGCGTCGCTGCCTGGACGCGCGCGCACTGCGCGGAGTCGCCGGCAGCCAGCGGCTCGTGGGCAGGCCGGACAGAGCGAGACGTGCGCGCACGTCCCGCGGGTTCGCCGACCGAGGCGCCCGAGCCGGGGCCGGAGTGAATGCTCGATGTCGCGAATGAAGCAGAGAGCGGGAGATCGCGAATGAAACAGCCGGATTGGAAGCAGGTCCGCGAGTACGGGGACATCACCTATCACAAGTGCGACGGGGTGGCGCGCATCGCCTTCAACCGCCCCGAAGTGCGCAACGCCTTCCGCCCCGAGACGCTGTTCGAGCTGCAGGAGGCGTTCCGGAACGCCGGCGAGGACATGGACATCGGTGTCGTGCTCTTCACCGGCAACGGACCCGCGAAGGACGGCAAGTACGCATTCTCGTCCGGGGGGGACCAGCGCGTTCGCGGCGACGCCGGCTACGTGGGCGGCGACGGCGTTCCCCGGCTGAACGTCCTCGAGCTGCAGCGCTACATGCGCACCATGCCCAAACCCGTCATCGCGCTGGTGGCCGGATACGCCATCGGGGGCGGGCATGTGCTGCACGTGGTGTGCGACCTGACGATCGCCGCCGACAACGCCGTGTTCGGGCAGACCGGGCCCATCGTGGGGAGCTTCGACGGGGGATTCGGCTCGTCGTACCTGGCCCGCATCGTGGGGCAGAAGAAGGCGCGCGAGATCTGGTACCTGTGCCGCCAGTACAGCGCCGCCGAGGCGCTGGAGATGGGGCTCGTCAACAAGGTCGTGCCGGTCGAGGAGCTCGAGATGGAGGGCTGGGGCTGGGCGCAGGAGATCCTCGACAAGAGCCCCTTGGCGATCCGCTGCCTGAAGGCCGCCTTCAACGCGGACGTCGACGGACAGGCCGGGCTCCAGGAGCTGGCCGGAAACGCGACCCTGCTCTTTTACATGACCGAGCAGGGGCAGGAGGGCAGAAACGCCTACCTGGACAAGCGCAGGCCCGACTTCCGCAAGTATCCGTGGTTGCCGTAGCAAGGCCGGCCCGGCCGGACTGAGGCATGACCGGAGGGAGCATCTCGCGGACGCGGGCCTGGGTGATGGCGTGCCGGCCGCGCACGCTGACCGCCGCGGCGGCGCCGGTGGCCGCCGGTACCGGGCTGGCGTACATGCATGGCGGCTTCGCCTTTGCGCCCGCGCTCGCCGCCCTGGCTGGAGCGATGCTGATTCAGGTCGGGACCAACCTGGCCAACGACTACTACGACTACCAGAAGGGCGGGGACAGCGAGGGGCGGCTGGGTCCCGTGCGCGTCACCCAGGCGGGGCTGATCGAAGGACGGGACGTGCTGCGGGGGGCCTTTCTGGCGTTCGCGCTCGCGACGGGCGCGGGGGTCTACCTGGCGGCGGTGGCGGGGTGGCCGGTGGTCGCGATCGGCGTGGCCGGCATCGCCTCGGGGATCTTGTACACAGGGGGACCCTGGCCGCTGGGGTATCACGGGCTGGGCGACCTGTTCGTGTTCGTCTTCTTCGGCCTGGTGGCGGTCGCGGGGACCTGCTTCGTGCAGGTGCTCGAGTTCCGCCCCGACTCGCTGACCGCGGGCGTCGCCCTCGGGGCCGCCAGCACGGCGATTCTGGTCGTGAACAACCTGCGCGACATAGAGACGGACGCGCGCGCCGGCAAGCGCACCCTGGCGGTGCGCATGGGTGGGGGGTGGACGAAGGCGCAGTACGTCGTCCTGTTGGCGCTGACCGCGGCCGTTCCGCCCGCCGGGATGGCGTTGCACGGCTGGAGCCCCTGGGTCCTGCTCTCCCTGTGCGCGCTGCCGGCGGTGGCGGGCACGCTCAGGCTGGTCTTGAGCTACCGCGAGCCGGCCTCGCTCAACCGGGCGCTGGCCGGGACCGCCCGCTTCCTGGGGCTCTACGGGGTGCTGCTGGGGTTCGGGTTCGGGTTGGGGTGAGGGGGGTGGAAGGGGATGACGCGCGTATGGGGGCGTCCGGGTGGGAGAACTTGACCGCCCGGTCGCGGGTGTGTGAGGGACGTGGTCTCCGGAGGCGCTGGTTGAAGGCCTTGGTCCCCGAGGGGGGGTAGCAAGATGGGAGATGCGGTCGCCGAGGGTGCGCGGGCACATCCCGGGAGGATCGCCCTCGACGATGGGGATCGGGGTTGGAGCTACCGTGACCTGAATGCCGCGGCCGACCGCCTGGCGCGGCGGCTGGTGGCGCTGGGCGTGACGCCCGGGGACGTGGTGGGGATGCTCTCCGCGAACGGACCGGGGGCGGTAACCGCCATGTACGCGGCGCCCCGGGCGGGGGCGGCGCTGGCGCCGCTCAACCCGGCCGCGGTCGTCGGCGAGCTGAGGGAGGCCTTTGCGGTTGCGCAGCCGGCGGTGGTGCTGTGCGATCCGGCCTTCCTGGAGCTGGCGCGCGAGGCGGCCGGGGGCGGCGGGGGAGGGGAACCCCCGGTCTTCGCGCTGGCGGACCGAGCCGTTCCGCCGGGGGGGCGGCCGGGCACGTTCCGCCGTCGCGAGCCGGCCGATATCCGCCGGGTGACCCCCTCGGGTGCGCCGCTGCCCGGGTCGGGACCGGACGACGTGGTCGCGGTCCTGCGCACTTCAGGCACCGGGGGTGAGGCGCGCGCGGTCGCGCTCACGCGGCGCAACTTCGACGCCAGCGCGCGCGCCGTGGGCGCCCGCCTGGGGCTTGGGCCCGACGACGCCTGGTACGCCTCCCTGTCGCTCGCCCATATCGGCGGCATGGCGCTGGTCGACCGGGCCCTGGCGGCCGGCAGCCGGGTCGTGGTGCGCGGCCCTTGGCGGCTGGAGGTGCTGGCCGGACTGCTCGAAGCGGACGCCGTCAGCCACCTGTCCCTGGTGCCCACCATGCTCGGCCGCCTGCTGGACGGCGGCCTCCCCCACCCCCTCCCCCCCTCCCTGCGGTGCGTGCTGGTGGGGGGGGCGGGCGCCCCTCCCGGCCTGGTGGAGCGCGCGCTGGCGGCCGGGCTGCCGGTGGCCCTCACCTACGGGATGACCGAGACCTGCTCGCAGGTAGCCACCGCTCCACCGGGGCTGGTGCGCGCCAAACCCGGCACGGCGGGCGCCCCCCTCGGCGGCGTGGAGGTCCGCATCGCCGCCGACGGCGAGATCGAAGTGCGCGGCGACATGGTGGCACGCGGAATTCTCCGGGCAGGTCCCGTCACCCGGTCGGAGGACGCCCGCCCCGGCGGAGAACCCGTCATCGCTGCGGACGGCTGGTACCGTACCGGCGACCTGGGCCGCTTCGACCGCGACGGCCATCTGTGGGTCACCGGCCGCCAGGCGCACCGCATCGTGAGCGGGGGGGTGAACGTCGACCCCGCCCAGGTGGAGCGGGTGCTCGCCGCGCACCCCGGCGTGGCGGAAGCGGTGGTCGTGGGGCTGCCCGACCCCGAATGGGGAGAACAGGTGGCGGCGGCGGTCGTACCCGCGGCAGGTCGCGAGCTCGTCGCGCAGGCGCTCCACCGGCACTGCCGGGAGGCGCTCGGCCCCGCGGCCCGCCCGCGCGTGCTCCGAGCGCTGGCCTCGTTCCCACGCAACCCCAACGGCAAGGTCGACCGAGCCCGCGTCGCGGCGCTGCTGTCTGAGCGCGACGAGACCGACGTATAGACTCCCAGTTGCGCGGCATCGGTGGCCGGAGCGCACGCATGCCGACAGCTCACGCATGCCCGCAGTCGGGAGCGTGCCCTGACGGTGCCGGGGAAGAGATCGGGCCCGGCGGAATCCATCGTGACATCTGTTACCGGGCACGTCAAATTACGGGATCGTGGGCATTGAAAATGTCAGGGTTGAGCCCGGTGGCGGGGGTTCGGCCATGGGATGTTGGGCGAAGGCGGGCAAGGGCCGAGAACGGGTTGGCTACCATCGCGTCTCCATTGAACGAAGGAGACGTGATGATCGGAAGAGAGACGCGGGTGTTGTTGCGGCACTATCTGGAACAGGGACTGAGCAAGGCCGCGGTGGCGCGGCGTTGCGGGGTCAGCGAGCGGACGGTGTACCGCTGGATCGCGGCGGGGCAGCTGGACCGGGAGCTGGACGACGGGCCGGTCCGATACGGGCCGAGGCGGCCCCGGCCTTCGCGGCTCGATCCCTACAAGGAGATCATCGAGACCCGTCTGGCCCGGTATCCGGATCTCAGCGCTGTGCGGCTGTTCGAGGAGATCCGGAAGGCGGGCTACGAGGGCGGCTACGACCAGGTGAAGCGGCATGTGCGGGAGGTCCGGCCGCTGCCGGAGCCGGAGCCGGTCAGGCGCTTCGAGACCCCTCCGGGGCACCAGGGGCAGGTGGACTTCGCGGAGTTCAAGACGCCGTGGGGGAAGCGGCACGCGCTGGTCGTGGTTCTGGGCTACTCGCGGCTGATGTGGGTCCGGTACTACGAGCGGCAGACGATGGCCGTGGTGATGGAGGGCCTGGAGTCGGCGTTCCGGTACTTCGGGGGCGTGCCCTCGGAGCTGCTGTTCGACCAGATGAAGGCCGTCATCGTGGAGGACAACCGGGAGGTCGGCGGGCGGCTGATGGAGAACACGGAGTTCCTGCGCTTCGCCCACCACTGGGGCTTCCGGATCCGGGCGTGCCGGCCGTACCGGGCGCAGACGAAGGGGAAGGTGGAACGGCCGGTCAGCTACATCCGGCGGAGCTTCTTCTACGGACGGGACTTCGTGTCGGACGACGATCTGAACGCCCGGGTGCTGGGGTGGCTCGGCAGGGTGGCCAACGTCCGCGTCCACGGCACGCTGAAGGAGCGGCCCGTGGACCGGTTCGAGGCGGAGAGGCCGCACCTAAAGCCCTTGGCCCGCTGGCCTTACCGGCCCGTGACGCCGCTGCGCCCCGAGCCCTCGAAGGAGCGGAACGAAGCGGCGGCGGACTCCCGGTTCGTCGAGGTCGAGCGCCGTCCGCTGGCCGAGTACGGCCGGATCGCGGGAGGCGTGCGGTGAGGCCGCCATCGCGCAGGGAGCGGATCGCGGCCCAGCTCGCCGACCTCAAGATGCCCGGCGCGCTGGAGGCGCTGGACGGCGTGCTCGCCGGGGTGGACGGGGGAGGCACGACCGCGGCCGAGGCGATCGAGCGGCTCCTGGCCGCCCAGATCGAGCTCCGCAACGGCCGGCGCCTCGAAGCCGCCATGCGCTCCAGCCGCCTGCCGTACGTGAAGACGCTGGCGGCCTTCGACTTCGCCTTCCAGCCGTCGATCAAGCGCGAGCAGATCGACGCGCTGCACGAACTCGGCTTCGTCGAGCGCCGGGAGAACGTCGTCTTCCTCGGCCCGCCCGGCGTGGGCAAGACGCACCTCGCGATCAGCCTGGCGATCACGGCGGCTGAGAGCGGCCGCAAGATCTACTTCGGCACCCTGACCGACCTCGTCGACTCCCTCGAGGAGGCCAAGGCCGCCGGCCGGCTCGACCGCCGCCTGAAGATCCTCACCCACCCGGCACTCCTCATCGTCGACGAGATCGGCTACCTGCCGGTGACCCAGAGCGGCGCGGTCCTCTTCTTCCAACTCGTCAACCGGCGCTACGGCAACGGCTCGACCGTGCTCACCTCCAACAAGGGCTTCGAGGAGTGGGGCCGCATCCTCGGCGACGAGGTCATGGCCGCAGCGCTCCTCGACCGACTGCTCCACCGCTGCCATATCGTCAACATCCGGGGCAACAGCTACCGGATGCGCCGCCACGCCGAACTCTCCAAGGCGATCCACCCCCTCGCGAGCCGAGTGGACGCCGAATCGCCTGCCTCGAAAGAGAGCCCCTCATGACGACCTCGCTACCGGCCCGCTGCCCCGCTCCGGTCGCTCCGCTCCCTCCGCGGAGCAGCGCTCGGACCCTGACATCTTCAATGCCCAATACCCTGACATTTTCGATGCCCATTGACAACATCGCCGTCACCATGGAAGAACGCTCCGCAACCCTGTAGCTTTGGCCGTCCGGAACGCCCCCGCGCACCGGTCCGATCGCCATCGTTCCGCCGCCACCCGGCGCCCTCCAGCGACCCTCCCCACCCATGAACCTGCTCGACGAATACAAGTGGCGCGGCCTGCTCTACGACGCCACCGAAGGTGCCGCGCAGGCCTTCGCCGACGAGCCCCGGGTCGCCTACATCGGCTTCGACCCGACCGCCTCCAGCCTGCACGTGGGCAGCCTGCTTCCCATCATGGGTCTGGTGCATCTGCAGCGCGCGGGACACACCCCCGTGGCCCTGGTCGGCGGGGGCACGGGCCTGATCGGCGATCCGTCCGAGAAGGCCGCGGAGCGCGCGCTGCTCTCCAGGGCGGACGCCGAAGCCAACGCCGAGGGCATCCACGCCCAGCTCGCACACTTCCTCGACTTCGAGGTGAAAGGCAATCCCGCGCGCATGGCCAACAACCTCGACTGGCTGGGCAAGGTCGGGATGGTCGACTTCCTGCGCGACGTGGGCAAGCACTTCTCCATCAACGCCCTCCTCGGCAAGGACTCGATCCGCAGGCGCGTGCAGGATCCGCAGGCGAGCATCTCGTTCACCGAGTTCAGCTACGTGCTGCTGCAGGCCTACGATTTCCTCGAGCTCCACGACCGCATGGGGTGCACCGTCCAGATGGGCGGCAGCGATCAGTGGGGAAACATCACCGCGGGCACCGAGTTGATCCGGCGGGTGCGCGGCGCCCGGGCGTACGGGGTCACCTTCCCGCTTCTCACCACATCCTCAGGCACCAAGTTCGGCAAGACGGAGAGCGGAACCGTGTGGCTGGATCCGGCACGCACCACGCCCTACCGTTTCTACCAGTTCTGGATGAACGCCGCGGATGCCGACGCGGGGACCTACCTGCGCCTCTTCACCCTCTTTTCACGGGAGGAAGTCGAGGAACTGGAGGCGTCAACGGCGAGCGAACCGCACCGTCGCCTCGCGCAGAAGGCGCTGGCCGCCGACGTCACCCGCCGTCTCCACGGGGAAGACGGGCTGAGCCGCGCGCGCAAGGCGAGCGAGGTGCTCTTCGGCGGCGAAATCGAAGGGCTGGACGCCGGCGAGATCACCGACATCTTCGCGGATGTGCCCTCCAGCCGCATCGGGCGGGACGCCCTCGAGGGAGAAGGCCTTCCCCTCGTGGACCTGCTGCACGGCTCCGGCCTGGCCGTCTCGAAGAGCGACGCCCGGCGCGCGATCGCAGGCGGGGGCGTCTATGTCAACAACCGCCGGGTCGCGGACTTCTCGGCGCGGGTGGCGGTGCACGACGCTCTCGACGGGGAGTTCGTGGTGCTGCGACGCGGCAAGAAGCGGTACCACCTGGTCCGCCTGGCGGACCGGTGAGCCGCGCCTGCGGCATGGCCCGGGCCGGGATCACGCCCGCCGGGATCGCCGGAAGCTAGACGATCTCCACGTCGTAGCAGATCCGCCAGTTGCTCATGGCCTCAGGATCGGGGGGCCCTTCGTCCCCGGGCTGATGGCGCCCGACCCAGGACCCGGCCGGACCCGAGAACTCGCGCGAATAGCGTTCGAGTTCATCGTCCTCGGAGAACCTGTCCGACTCGACCCCGCGCAGCTCGATGCGCAGGGCGTCGCCGGCGGGGCCCTCGAACATCACCTTGTTCAGGTGGTCGAGCTTGTTCCAGCGGCGATGGTCCGAGATGGAATAGTGGCCATCTTCGGGAAACCGGCGGTCCTGCGTATTCTCTCCGCTGGTGACCTTGGTCCAGAAGACGAACTCGCCCTTCTTCTTGTACCAGGGCTCCAGTCTGTCGAGAACCTGAAGCCAGCGAAGCGTGACCCTGATGTGCTTCATTCGGCGTTCCCCTGTCGGTCTGACGGTGGATGGATGTTCGCGAAGGGCACAACGGACCCGGGATTCGCGAGAGGTACTTGCATGACTATCGACAGTAACTCCGGATTCAGCCCGGATACAACCCTTGACCCCTACACCGGGGTTCTGCATCGTGGGCTTCCTGTCCTCGACTTCTTTTGACCCGAACCGGTTTCAAACGCATGGATTCCAACAACAGCCCGAAGGTAGGTGTAGTCATGGGCTCGACGAGCGACTGGCCCGTGATGGCGCACGCGGCCGAGACTCTCGAGTCGCTCGGCGTCCCGCACGAAGTGCGCGTGATGTCGGCGCACCGCACCCCGGATGTGGTGCACGAGTATGCTGGCAAGGCCGAGGAAAGAGGTCTCGAGGTGATCATTGCGGCCGCTGGGGGCGCGGCACACCTCGCCGGGGTTGTGGCTTCGGGCACGACCCTGCCGATCCTGGGCGTGCCCATGAGCTCGGCGCTGGACGGCCTCGATTCGCTTCTCTCCACGGTGCAGATGCCGGGGGGCGTGCCGGTGGCGACGCTGGCCATCGGCAAGGCCGGAGCGGTGAACGCTGCGATCCTGGCCACCCAGATTCTCGGGGTGGCGGACCCCACGTTCCGGGAGGCGGTCAAGGTGGACCGGCAGGCCCGCCGCGAGGTGGTTCTGGCCACCTCCGACCCGCGTGCCTGAGGGCGCCCCGCTCCCACGTCCCGTGCCGTCCGGAGGTGCCGCATGCTGAACGAAATCAGGCAGAAGATCGAGGACGAGATCGAGTCGCTGTCCCGCGAACTGGCTTTCGAGCTGCCGGAGCGCATTCGCAGGGCCGTCGAGCTCGGAGACCTGCGCGAGAACTCGGAATACAAGTCGGCGCTGGAGCGGCAGCAGTTCGTGAACGCGCGCATCGGGCACCTGACCCAGCGCGTTTCGGAGCTGTCGCAGATCGACGTGGACGGGATGCCGGCGGACAGGGTGGGGTTCGGTTCCCGAGTGACGGTACGCGATTGTGTACGCAACACACAGGTAACGTACACGATCGCGGCCGGTGACTACATCGACATCGAGGCCGGCCATGTGTCGATGGCCTCGGCGATCGGCCGCGGCCTGATGGGCGCGCGCCAGGGCGAGGAAGTCGAGGTGAGGCTGCCGCGCGGAGCGCGCCGGTACGAGATCGTCGAGCTGGAGACGTTGCCTGAGCGAATGGGGATGTCATAGTCGGCCCGGCCGGATGGTGGAGCTCCGCCGCGGGCCGTGTCCTGTACGCGGGTCTGCTGGCCGCCGTCGCGGCCGGGTGTGCCGAAGGGCCCGGGGCGGACGCGGGGCTCCCGCCTCTCGACTTTGTCGCCTCGGCCGAGCAGGTGGGGCCGGTGGCGTACCGGGACCCGCTGGGGGTGGTGTCGCCCGATGGCCGTTGGCTGGCCTACACCGAGCGCGACCGGCTGCACGTGGTCCCGGTGGCCGGCGGGGCCACGCGCGTCATGGGGTCGGGAGCGTCGTCGATGCGCTTCGTCGCATGGCTGCCCGACAGCCGGCAGGTGGCGGTGCGGGAGCGCGTGTTCGACCGCAGCCGGCAGGAGTGGTGGCTCTACGACCGGGTGGACGGCGGCCGGGAGCCGCTGTGGCCGGGGCGCGACGCGACGCCCGACCTGCTCGCGCTGGACATGCTTGCGTGGTCGCCGGACGGGGCCACCGTGGCGGGGGTCTCAGCGGCCGGTGGTGAATCCACGGTGTGGGTGCTGGACGCGGACGGAGCCAACGCGCGCGCGGCCGCCACCGGAACGCGCCTCTCCTTTCCCTCCTGGTCGCAGGACGGCCGCATCGCCTGCCTCTCGCTCGAGGACGACCACCAGCGGCTGTACTTCCCCTGCGATGCGCTCGAGCCGCTCTTCACCGACCAGGAGGCGTACGGGCCGCTCGCCTTCTCGCCCGCGGGGGACCTGGTCTACTACGCGGCGCCCGGCGCGGGTGGATTCCTGGACCTCTGGGCCCGACCGGCCGCGGGCGGGGCGCCCACCCGCCTGACCGGCTTCGCGCGCGACGCCTACGCGCCCACCGTGGGCGCAGACGGGCGCATCCTGTTCAAGTCGCAGGACTACCGCGTGTTCGTGGCAACCGCGCCGGCGGACGGCGGGCCCTCCACCCCGCTGACCACCTTCCAGTCCGAGACGCCGACCTGGAGTTGGGACGGATCGGAGATCGCGTTCACCTTCGGCAGCTGGCGCCACGTCACCGACGACTTCCACTACCCGGACATCGCGCAGCACATCGGCATCGTTGGAACTGATGCCAGCGAGCCGCACGATGCTCCCGAACGCGTGGTCCGCCAGTCGTATTCGGAGGATCAGGGAATGCACACCTCGCCCAACGGGCGCTGGATCGCCTTCCATACCCACGAGGAGTCGGACGACATCTGGCTCATGGCCGCCGACGGGAGCGGCGAGGCGCGCATGATCAGCGAGGACGGCCACGAAACCGGATGGGCGCGCTGGTCAGCCGACGGGCGCTGGATTCTCTTTCCGAGCTATCGGGTGGACGACACGGGCGCTCGGCGGGCCCACCTGTTCGTCATCGGTATCGACCAGGAGACCGGAGAGGTCACCCGGCCTCAGACCCGCATCGAACTCTCCGGCTTCGAACAGGACGTGATACAGGGAGAGTGGGCCGACGCGGGCGAGACCGTGATCTTCGAGGCGGCCGAGGCGGTCGGACGCAAGAGCCTCTGGCGCGTGCCTCGCGCAGGCGGAACGCCGGAGCGCTTCCACGACTACGGCTCGGACCAGATGCACTCTGGGATCGGCACGTCGCCGGACGGGCGCTGGGTGGCCTACGTCGACCGTGCCGGCGACGAGTTCTTTCAGATCTTCCGGGTCCCGGCTGGCGGAGGGATGCCCGAGCAGCTCACCTTCGACCCGTCGCACAAGACCCAGCCGGCCTATTCTCCTGCCGGGGATCGCATCGCCTTCACCGTGTTCGACTACCGGGTCCTCTTCTGGCAGATCGAGCCTGCCTTCTGACGGAACGAGCACTTGAGCCCGAGTCTTGACAGGTCGCGGGGCCGGGTTAAAGAATCGGGCGGCAATCGCCTGCTTTTCATTCCTCCATCACCCTGGGTTGATACCAAATGTCCACCACCGCATCTCGCCTCCAAGCACTCATTGACGAGCACCTGGATCTGGGACACCAACCGGACTTCGATATGCCGTTCGGCGAAGCCGGCGTGTCTTCTCTGGACTGCGTCGCCTTCGTGAAACTGGTGGCGAAGGAATTCGATGTCGAGATCTCGCCCGAGGAGTGGATGGGTCTCGGTTCTCTGAGCGGTCTGGCCGCGCATATCGACGCCGCGAGCTGATCCAGGCGCATCCCCTCTCACCGTGCGGCGCCCTGCCGGGCGTCTGCCAGTTTCGACATAAGGCGCCGGGGATGCAGCAGGCGCCGGGATGAGCGGTGCGGCCCACTGGGAGATCCCCGAGCCGCGCTCCGTGTGCGAAGTCCGTCAGGACGACGGCAGCGTCACGATTCTGCGCAGACATGGGAACCCGGAGGGCCCGCGACTCCTGCTGGGCCACGGAAACGGGCTCGCCATCGATTTCTACTACCCGTTCTGGTCGCTGCTGACGGGTGACTTCGATGTGCTGCTGTACGATCTGCGGAACCATGGCTGGAATGCCGTCGGGGAACGCCCCGAGCACAACATGCCCAACCTGGTCCGGGATCAGGAGCGCGTCATCGAAGCAGCAGCGCGCCGATACGGCGAGCGGCCCACGGCCGGGATATTCCATTCACTCTCCGCGCTGACGGCGCTCCTCTCGTCCACGCTCGGGACGGGTGGGTGCGACAGGTTGTCTGCGTGGATCCTGTTGGATCCGCCGCTCTACCGGCCAGGTCAGACGGACCCGGACTACGATGCGCTCGCCGAGGCGGCGGCCGGGATGGCGAGCCGCCGCGCGGACCGATTTCACAAGAGGGAGGATTTCACGGAGCTCCTCAGTTATCTGCCGTTGTTGACCAGGGCAGTTCCCGGTGCGGCGGATCTGATGGCTCGAACGGTTCTGCGGGAATCCTCCGGGGAAGGGGGCTACGAGCTTCGTTGTCCTCGCGACTACGAGGCGCAGATCATCGCATACGTGAGGACCTATGCGTTTCTCGTCGACTTCGGCAATCTCCCGTGTCCGACGAAGGTGATCGGCTCCGATCCGACGTTGCCGTACGCGTATCTCCCCACCTTCGATCTGAGTCACATTCATGCCGTCAACTACGACTTCATTCCAGAGACGACGCACTTCCTTCAGGTGGAGAAGCCGGCGGAGTGCGTCGCCATGATGCGCGGCTTCCTGGAGAAGCACGGGCTAGCCCCGAAGAGGGCGGGCTGATCCGGGATCGGGCTGACCTGCGCGACTGACGAGCGACTACGCGCCCCACGCGGCGATGACCACGGCCTGCCCGATGAGCGCCACGCCGTTGTAGCCGACGTTCAGCCACGCGAGCCCCGCCTTGCGCCCTTCGAAGGTGACGCTCTGGTGCGCGACCGGGAGAATGAACGCAACCAGCGCCATCAGTCCCACATGCACCCCGACCATGGCGGATCCGCCGCCGGTGCCCATCGACGAGACGGTCCCGGGCGCGATCTCGGCGATCAGCTGGGCCAGGATGAAGGCCGTGACCAGGGAGAGCAGGAAGCTGACGCCGTAGGTCTTGAGCGGGTTGAAGCCCTCCTGGATCTCCTCCGGTGTCGTCTCCATCAGCGCCATCCAGCGCTTGCCGAAGAGCGGTCCGTACCAGAGCATGCCGACGATCATCGGGACGATCCCGGCGACCAGAACCGCGAGCAGGTTGAAATCGTGCATGGGGTGTGTTCTCCCGTGGTTGAGGTGAGGGTGTGGCTGCGAGTCGGTTCCGGCGCAGCGCTCCCGCGGCGATCCGTCAGCCGGAGCCGCGCGGAGCCTCCACGCGAACCGTGATGATGTCCGTGTCGTGGTATTGCTGATGGCGGACGGAAGATGCCAGGTGACGAAGGAGACGCAGAGAGACGTCGCGCTCCATCGAGGCTTCGTCGGAGGATTCTCCGAGCAGGGCGACGCGGTCCTGCAGGTTCTCGCTCCCGGGGCCGACGACGAACTCGAGCACGGCGCCGGTGTGTTCCTTGTGCGCCGACAGCAGCAGGCGCCGGCTGCCGCTGTCCCGCTCTCCCCCGGATTCCTCCCCTCCCGCGAGCGTAAGCAGTGCTTCCTCGGCGGCGGCCCCGAGCCGCTCGGCCATCTGCTCGCCCCACCCGCTGCGGGACGCGAAATCGCCCAGGAAGTTGCGGATCCCGGGCAGTTCCGAACCGCCCGGTTCCGCTTCGATGCGGCTCGGGCGGGGTTCCGTGAGACGGAGGAAGAGGGTCATCAGGATCGCGCTGAAGCCGCCGGCATTCATGCCGTTCTCCAGCAGGCCGCCCGAGAGTCGGGATGCCTCCTCGGGGAAGATCAAGCCGTATTGAAAGGCCACTCCGGCCAGAAACGCGATGCCGACCACCAGACCTTCGCGGTACCCCAGCCCACCCTGCAGCACCATCTTCATGCCGATCGCGAACAGCATGGCGAGCAGGATGACGAGATAGCCGGCGAAGACCGGATCGGGAATGGCGAGCACGACGGCGAAGGGCTTCGGCAGGAAGGCGAAGGCGACGAAAGCCGCCCCGGCCACGATGCCTACCGCGCGGGCCGCCACCCCGGTGAGCTGGGTCAGGGGCACGCTGGTGGTGGTCGCGCTGCCGGGGACGGTCCCGGCGAGCCCGGCCAGCAGGTTGCCCACGCTGTCCACCGCCATGGCGCCCTGTACGGCGCGGAAGTCGACCGCGCGGCTCCTGCGGCGCCACGAGACGCGCTGCACCGCCACCGCGCTGCTCATTGTGCGGATGGCGGCGATTACGGCCACGAGCAGGAACGACGGCAGGAGCGTCCAGAAGGCCGCGCCCGGGCCGAGGTCGAAACCGGGCGCCCGGACCGGGGGCAGAGCGACCCAGGGAGCCGCGGCGACACGCTCCAGGTCGTAGAGGCCGTAGCCGGCGGCGATCAGCGAGCCCAGGGCTACACCGATCACGGGAGCCCACAGCCGCAGTGCGCTGGTTGCCCTGAGCGCAAGGCCGCCGATGATCACGACGGTAGCGAGGAAGCTGAGCGGTGTGCCGGGGGGTGGGCCCGCGTCGGACGAGCCGGACAGGAGGCTCGAGATGAACGGCATGACCGTGACCGGAATGAGCATGATCACGGTGCCTGAGACCGCGGGCGTCAGGACCCGCTGGAAGAGAGAAAGCCGCCACGAAAGGAGCAGCGGAACCAGCGCCGAGATTGCGACGAGGGTGGCGAGCAGGGCAGGGCCTCCCTGGTCGAGCGCCATGATGGACGCCGGGATGAACGCCCCGGAGGTGCCCATGACCATGACGTGCCCCATGCCGATGCGCCCGGCGCGCCGTGCCTGCAGGATGGTTGCCACGCCGCAGATGGTCACCGACGCGAGCACGGCCCAGGAGAGGTAGGCGTCGGTCATGCCTGCGGCCCGCATCACGACCATGGGAATCAGCATCACGGCGGCGATGTTGAGCACCCCGAGCTGCAGGCCGACCCCGAGCGCGAGCCGGAGCGGGGGTTTCTCGTCGGGCTGGTAGCGAAGCGCGGGTTCGCCGCCGGAACTGCGGCCGCTCAC
Source organism: Longimicrobiales bacterium (assembly GCA_965208255.1). Classification (GTDB taxonomy): domain Bacteria; phylum Gemmatimonadota; class Gemmatimonadetes; order Longimicrobiales; family Gaopeijiaceae; genus BD2-11. The sequence continues at coordinate 1,883,933 of OZ242324.1, read as the reverse complement.
CTGGCCGGCCCGAACCAGTGTCTTCTGCGCTGGAACGGGTAGCCCGGAAGGGAGATCCGGCGGCGCTCCTCCCCCGCGAACAGTCCGGCGAACGAAATCGGCAGTCCCGCCTCGTAGGCGCTCGCCACCGACTCCGCGAAGGTGCGGTCGGGCCGGTCGTCGGTATCCGACCATACGCGCAGCGGGATGGGGCCCGGCCCCGGCCGTGGGCCGACCTCCACGACGATTTCGGCGTCCAGCTCCGCGATAGCCCGCGGGAGTGGCGGGGTGATGGCCGCCGCGCTCGCCTGCCGGCGCCAGTAATCGCCGTCGGGGACTTCGTCCGCGGCCAGCACGGTACCGGTGACCTGGCTGACCATCGCGATCTCGGGGCGGGAGAACGACACTCCGGCGCACGCCTCCGCCAGTTCGGCCAGCGGATCCCTGTCCGAAGCGGCGAGGTCGCCTGCCGGCGCGGCGGCCGCCATCCTCATCCTCGGCCGGGCCATCGCGGATCCGCGGGCTGCGGCGATCCGCAGCCCGTCTTCCAGGGTGAACACGCCCGCGGCCCAGGCGGCGGCCAGCTCGCCGATTCCGTGGCCCGCTACCACCCCGGGGCGCACGCCCACGCTCGCCCAGAGGGCTGCGCGCGCGCATGCCAGCGAGTAGATGGCCGGCTGGGCCCACTCCGGGTCGTCCAGCCTCCCGGTCGCCCCCGGCCGCCCGAACATGACGTCGATCAGGGAGGCTCCACCGCGTTCGGCCCCGAACACGGCATCGCACCGATCCAGGAGTGCGCGTACCACGGGTTCGGTCTCGTAGAGATCCAGCCCCATTCCGACCCGCGCGCTTCCCTCGCCGGCGTACACGAACGCGGTCCTGGGGGGCGGGGGAGGCTCGGGCATCCCTCTGGGCTCCGACCCCATGTCGGCCTGCAGCAGGGTGTTCAGTCCCTCCCTGAGCGACTCGGGGTCGCGGAAGACAAGACCGGCGCGGCGAGCGAAGTGACTGCGCCCGACGCCGGCCGTCCAGGCCATGTCGGCGAGAAGCGACCCCGCCGCGCCGTTTTGCACCGAGAGGACCTCCTCGTGCTCGTCCAGCCAGGTCCGATACCGCTGTGCCAGTTTCCGCAAGGCCGCCGGAGACTTCCCGGAGAGGGGCAGGACGCGTGTTTCCCGGGGAGCGAAGTCCCCGCGGGCGGCCGGTAGCTCACCCGCCCTTCCGGGCGACTCGGCGGGCACGCTCCGAGCGGGACCCGCGGCCCCCGCCGCGCCAGTGAGCCGCAAAGCATCCTCCGCGGTGGCGCCCGCTTCGACCACAAGGTGGGCGTTCGTTCCCGAGAGACCGAAAGAGCTGATGCCCGCGCGAGCGGGCCGATCCGGGTGGGAAGGCCAGTCCGTGGCCTCCGCCGCGACCCGGACCGGTAGCTGGTCCCACTCCAGGTGCGGACTGGGATCGCTGAAATGCAGATGCTTCGGAATCCGCCCTGCGTCCATCGCCAGGACGGCCTTGATCAGGCTGGCGACGCCCGCTGCACACTCCTGATGGCCCAGGTTGGTCTTTACGGATCCCATCAGGAGCGGTCGCTCCGCCTCTCGCCCTCGCCCGTAGACCGCCGAGGCCGCGAGGACCTCGATCGGGTCACCCAGGTCGGAACCGGCTCCGTGCGCCTCCAGATAGTCCACGTCCGCCGGAGCGATTCCCGCCCTCTCGAGCGCCTTCTCGATCACACGTTCCTGGGCCGGCCCGTTGGGGATGGTCAGGCCCGCGCTCGCCCCGTTCTGGTTGACGGCCGATCCTCGGATCACGCCCCGGATGCGGTCCCCGTCGGCCAGGGCGTCGCCGAGGCGCTTCAGGACGACCATCCCGCATCCCTCGCCGCGCACGAACCCGTCGGCCCCGGCGTCGAAGGTGCTGCACCGTCCCCGCTTCGAGAGCATGCCGGCCTCGCGCATGAAGGTCGCGATCCCGGGGGAGAGGATTGCGTTCACGCCACCGACCAGGGCCAGTTCCACCTCCTCCTGACGAAGCGCCGACACGGCCTGGTGGACGGCTGCCAGCGAGGAGGCACAGGCCATGTCCACCGGCACCGCGGGCCCGGTCAAGCCGAATGCAAAGGCGATCCGGCCGGCGGTCACGCTGATGGTCGTGCCCAGGTAGCCGTGGTCTTCACCAGCCGCGGCGGCCACGTCCCGGTAGTCGCCATTGCCGACGCCCACGTACACGCCCGCCGAGCTGCCTCGCAGCGCCCCGGGATCGATCGCGGCGTCCTCCAGGGCATGCCAGGTCGTCTCCAGCAGCAGCCGCTGTCGCGGATCCATCATCCGCGCCTCGATCGGCGTGATTCGGAAGAATCGGGCGTCGAACTTGTCGATATCCTCGAGGAAGGCACCCCGGCGGACAGCGTCTTCCGGATCGTCCGGATCCCCCGCCACGCCGTCCCAGGGACCGGGATCGCGGCGACCCTCCGTCACCAGGTCGGCTCCGCTTTCGAGGAGGCGCCAGAACGCGGCGAGGTCGGGTGCTCCCGGGAAGCGGCACGCCATCCCGACGATCGCGATGGCGTCATCCCGGCTCTCGACCGCCGGTCGCGGTTCCGGCTCGCGACCGGGTTCCTCCCGGGCAGCCGGCGTCGCGGCGCCGAGCTCGAGGGCCAGGTGGCCGGCCAGCCCGGCGATGTCCGGAAAGTCGAACACCACGGTATTGGGGGCCACATATTCCCCGGCGAACGCCCGGTGCAGGCGGTTGCGCAGCTCGACCGCCATGAGCGAGTCCATCCCCAGATCGAAGAACGCGACCGAGGACGCAGGGGGCGCCGGCAGCCGCAGCACCGCCTTCACCTCCTGTTGAAGGAAGGACACGAGCAGCTCTTCGTGCCCGGCGGGAGGCGTCGCCCGCAGAGTGGTCATCAGGTCGTCCGCCAGATCGGAGGCGTCGGCGTCGGCGTCCCCGTCGGTCGCGAGCAGGTCTTCCAGCAGGGGAGAGCGGCTCTCGGCCGCCTCGCCGTAGACCTCCCAGTCCACCGCCGCGACGGTTGCCGTCGTCGGATCGTCGCGCACGACCCGCTCCAGGGCGCGGAGGCCCTGCTGCGGGCTGATCCATCCGGTTCCGGAAGCAGCCAGCTGACGTGCGATCCGCTCGCGCTGTTCCTCTGCCTCGCCGAGCCCCGACCAGGCGCCCCACGCGATGGACTGCCCGGCAAGTCCCAGCGAGCGGCGATGGGCGGCGAGCTGGTCCAGAAAGGCGTTGGCGGCCGCGTGATTGGCCTGGCCCGCGTTGCCGAGCACGCCCGCGACGCTGGAGAAGAGGACGAACATGTCCAGATCCTGCTCCACGGTGGCGCTGTGGAGGTGCCACGCGCCGAGCACCTTGGGCCACAGGACCTGTTGGAAGCGATCCCAGCTCTGATTCCCGAGCGACTGATCCGACAGGACGCCGACGCTGTGGATCACGCCTGCGAGCGGCGGCAGATCTTCGCTCATCCTCGCGAGCATCTCGTCCAGCGCGCCCGGATCGCTTACGTCCGCGAGCTCCGCCCGCACCGTGACGCCCCGCCTTCGAAGCCTCTCGATGGTCTCCTCGGCTTCCGCGTCCGGCGCCCGTCGGCCGTTCAGCACGATCGCGCCGGCCCCGCGGTCCGCCAGCCACCCGGCCACCACGCAGCCGATCCGCCGAGACCCCCGGTCACCAGGTACGTCCGATCCGGCCGCAGGCGCCCGCGGGCGAGAGGGGAGGTTGTGAACACGATTTTCCCGATGTGCCTGGCGGCCCGCATGTACCTCATTGCCGGCTGCGCCTCGGCCAGCGGCCATCGGGTGTGGCTGAGCGGCGTGACGCTGCCCGCGGCGAAGTGCTTCATCACCCTCTTCAGCGACGTCCCCGGCCATCCCGGATCGTGCTCCTTGAGCGTGTCCAGCTCGAGGATGTGGTAGTCGACATCGGGCCGGACGGCTGCCATCTCCCCGGGACTGAGGATGTCGCGCCGCGCCAGCTCGATGAAGCGGCCCCCGTTGGCCAGACACGAGAGGCTGGAATCGATGAAGCCTTCACCGGTGAGGCTGTTCAGCACCACGTCGACGCCCGCGCCGCCGGTGGCCTCGAGGATCTCCCTGCCGAACGCGATCCGGCGGCTGTCGAAGACGTGTTCGACGCCCATCGAGCGCAGATAGTCGCGCTTGCGGGCGCTCGCCGTGGCAAACACCTCCGCTCCCACCGCCTGCGCCAGTTGGATCGCCGCGAGTCCCACGCCCCCCGCACCGGCGTGAATCAGCACCCGGTCCCCGGCCTTCAGCCTGGCCAGCTCATAGGAGAGGTCCGCCGACACGAACGCCGTCGGGAGGGTGGCGAGCGCGGATGCCGGCACGTCCTCGGGAGCCGGGCACACCATCTCCTCGCGGGTGACCGCTTCGGGACCGAAGGTGCCGAAGGCCAGGCCGACGATGCGGTCACCGACGGACACGGTCGACACCTCGGAACCCACCTCGAGAACGCGGCCGCACATCTCACCGCCGAGAAGTCCCTCGTCGATGAAGCCGATCGAACGGAAGACATCCCAGAAATTGAGCCCGGTGGCTTCGACTGCGATGCGCACTTCGCGCGGTGCGAGCGAACGCGGTGGCAGCGGATCCACGCTCATACGTTCGAGGGCGCCGGCGGCATCGGGTTCGAGCAGCCAGCTGGTCCCGTCCGGAACCGCAAGCCGCTCCGCTCCCGTCCCGGATCGCACCAGGCGCGCAACCCGGCGCAGGCCGGCGCGATAGGCGATGTGGCTCTCTGCCTCGGGGTGGAGCAGCTCGTCGGCCAGATCGGACGGGGAAACCGGCGCCTCCGGATCCAGGTCGACCATGCGCGGCCTCAGGTCGGGGGCCTCCCTGGCCACGACCTTGCCGAAGCCCCAGAGGAGCGCCCCCGAAAGCTGGCCCTCGCGCTCGCGCTCCAGCACCTGGCCGCCGCGCGTCACCAGCCAGAGCCCGTTCGCGGGCGCCGCATCGGAGTCGGTCGCGCCCTGGACCAGCGCCAGAGCGGTTGAAGCTGCGTGCCTGGCATCGCCCGACATCTGTGCGGTGGTCGCGCGGGGACCGTGACCGTCCAGCGCCGCCAGGTGCACGATGCCGGCGAGCGACGGGGCGTCCGGAAGGCCGCTGACCAGCGCCTCCCACTCCTCGCGCCGCTCCATGTGGAGGGTTCTCCGGACCACGCTCGGGTCGCCGTTGGAGGCATTCCCTGCCTGGACGGGCGCCGAGTCCGTCCGGGCGCCGTCCTGCGACGTCTCTTGCGTGCCGCCCGCAGGGTCATGCGCCGCCAGCACCACCGTCTGGTTGCGCGCCGCGAGTTCCCCGGCAAGCTCTTCCGCCACGCCGCCCTCGTCCCCGGCGACGATCCAGACGCCCGGAACCTCGGCCACCTCCACCGGACCACGCGCGATGATCACGCCGCGGTCGGGATTCGCGTTGGGATCGGATGTGTCGACGCCCAACACCTCGACCGCTCCGAAGTCCGCGTCCACGAGGGCCTGCCGCCAGACCGCCGGACTGGCGAGGGCGTGGTGAGGGCGATAGTGGTCGGCGAAGCGCCACCATCCGTCCAGCTGACCAAAGGTCAAGTCCAACCAACCCTGCCCGCGCAGGTTCTCGAGCGCCACCAGTTGCCCGGAGGGGGCGAGCAGGTCGCGGCAGTGGGCGAGGGTCTCATCCAGAAAGCGTGTCGCGTGGAGGACGTTGGAGGCGATGAGCAGATCGTAACCGTGCGCGTCGAAGCCCTGCTCGAGCGGATCCCTCTCGATGTCGAGGACGCGGTAGTCGATGGGTGCCCCGCTGTCCGCGAAGCGCGCTTCCGCCTCCGCAAAGAAACCGGCGGAGATGTCGGTGTAGACGTAGTCGAGCCGGTCGGCCGGCAGTTCGGGCAATACGGAAGCAGTCGCCGATCCCGTGCCTGCGCCCACCTCGATGACCCGCAGGCGTCGCCCCGGAGGCAGCTCGGCCACGAGGGAGCGGACCGCATCCGCCAGCATGCGGTTGGCCGCCCGCGCCACAGGCGCCTTCAGATAGAGGTCGGCCGCGGTCGGCTCGCCGCTGCTGAACAACAGCGTGAGCGGGTCGTCGCGGCCGCACAGCACCTCGGCGAGGGCGTCGCCGCTCCGCCGGAAGAGCCCGATCTCGTTCGAACCGTGGGAATACCGTTCCGCCATGCGAGCGGCGTAGGCGTCCGCATCCCCGGGCATGCCGGGCGGCAGCGGTTCGCCCGACGCGACGATCACCCTGAAGCCGTCCTCGGTTTCCTCCAGCATCCCCGACCGGGCCAGCATCTCGAGCATGCGGCGGAACAGCCGCGTGTGCTCGTCCCGGACCTGGAGGCGCCCGCGCAGCTCGGCCGGCCGCACCACCGCGCCGGCCCGACGCTCCCATCCCAGGCGGTCCAGCGCCAGGAGCGCATAGGCGCGCGAAACCCGTTCCAGTTCGTCGAGGAGCGCATCCCGGTCCTCGGCGCCGACCGCTTCGTCCGACAGATAGCCGGTGAACAGCCTGGTTCCGCGCGCGACGGTTGCGGGGTCGGTGAGGAATGCGGCGTCGGCCATCCCCTGAGGAAGCGGACGATCCCGCCAGGCCACCTCGTACAGAAGCTCATTCAGGCCTTCCACCGCCGACAGAAGCGCGGCCCTGGTCGCCTTCTTGATGGTGTAGCCGGTGAGGCCACCCAGCAGAAACCCGCTCAGGTCGTAGATGCGCACATCGCCGGCGAACACCTCGGCCCCGCCGCCCGCGCCCGCCTCCGCATCTGCCGCCGCCTCCCGGTCCCTCGGATCCTCGCGCATGCGAACGTGGCAGATGACGCGCTCCGGCAGGCGCGCCGACAGCCACAGCCGGTCCCACCCGAACGGCAGATAGGTGGTTCCGCCTTCGGTGCCCGCAGGTCCGCGCGCCGCGGACATCATCTGGAAGCATCCGTCGAGAAGAAGCGGATGCACCTCCGCGCCACTGCCATCGAGGCCCTCCGGGACCGCCACCTCGCCGACGGCCTCACCGGGCCGCGACCAGACCTCGGCCAGCGTGCGAAACGACGGCCCGAGATCGATGCCCACGCCGGCCTTGGCGCGGTAGAATGCCCGGACATCCTGGGACTCCAGTCCCGCTTTCAGGCGATCCACGTCCACCCGGCCTTCAGCTTCCTCCCCGCGTGACGCAGAACCGGGAGCCATGCGGCCCTCGGCGTGCAGGGTCCATTCCGCGGCGCCGTCACTCCGGCTGAGGATGCGCACCCGACGCGACGCTCCATCCTCGGAGGCGTCGAGCAGCACCTGCATCTTGCGGCCGCTGTCGCCGGGCCCGTTCTCGGCGTCATCGTCCTCGAAGATCAGCGGACTCTGCAGTTGCACGTCCTCCAGAGCCTGCGCTCCCTCGCCCTCGGCCAGGCACGCGGACACCGCCATGGCGCCGTAGAGCGCGCCGGGCGCGACAAGGCGGTCGAACACGCGGTGGTCGGTCAGCCATATCGGGTCCGAGGGGAAGATCTCCGTCTCGAAGGTGATCTCGCCGCTGGCGGATTCGTGGCGGGTGCCCAGCAGCGGATGATCGGCGCCGGCTCGACGCCGCCTGGCGGCCTTGACCCAGTGTCGCTCCCGCTGGAACGGATAACCCGGGAGCGCGACGCGCCGGCGGGATTCCCCGGCGAAAAGCCCCGGGAAGGAGACCGGAAGCCCCAGTTCGTACGCCCGCGCCACGGCCGCGACGAACGCGTCCGCGGCCTCGCGTTCCGATACGTGGCGGCCCGGCCTCAGCAGGCTCGGAATCGCGGCCGGCGGGCCGGCGGGGCCTTCCTCTCCGGGCCAGGCCAGGCCCACCATGGGTCCCAGCACCGAGTGCGGACCGATCTCGATCACCACGTTCACACCGCTGTCGGCGAGGGTCTCGACCGCCTGCCGGAAGGCCACCGGCTGACGCGCCTGACGCCGCCAGTAATGGCCGTCGAGCACTTCGCCCGGGGCGATCACGCTGCCGGTCAGCGTGCTGACGAAGTCGACCGCGGGCGAGGCGATGTCGAAGCCCTCCATGGAGGCTTCCAGGTCGTCCAGCGCGGGCTCGATCAGGGCACTGTGGTATGCGGGACTCCTGCGCAGCCGCCTTACTCGCACATCTTCCCGCTCGAAGCGCTGGAGCAGGGCCTCCACCTCGTCCGCCGGCCCGCTCACGGCCTGGTGCGCCCCGTTGTCCGCGGCCACGCTTACACCCGGACCCGCCGCCGTCGCATTGTGCCGCGCGACCTCCTCGGCCACCCGGGTCGCAGGCGCGAAGATCGCCGCCATCGCCCCTTCGCCGGGCAGGTCGGCCATCCGCGCGCCTCGGTCCGCCGCGAACCGCAGTCCGTCTTCCAGGCCGAACACGCCCGCCGCCTGCGCCGCCGCGATTTCGCCCAGGCTGTGCCCGATCACCACGTCGGGCCGAATCCCGATGCTTGCCCAGAGGGCCGTCAGGGCGCTCTCCAGCGCGTAGATCGCGGGTTGCTTCCACGCCGGGTGGTCGAGATCCGCCGGCGCGTCCCCCGCGCCGAACATCGCGCCAAGCAGGGAGGCGTCCCGGTCCGCGACGTAGGCGGCCTCGCAACGGTCGAGGATCTCGCGGGCCACGGGTTCGGTCTCGTAGATTTGCCTGCCCATGCCCACCCACTGGCTGGCCTGTCCGGTGTAGGCGAACGCGATCCTCGGCGTCTCCAGAACCGGTTGCACCGGAGTCCCGGCATCGCCCTCGGCGATCGCCAGGAGACCCTCGCGCAGCGATTCGGTGTCGCGGAACACGATCCCCGCCCTGTGGGTGAAGTGGCTGCGGCCGATCCCCGCTGTCCAGGCCATGTCCGCGAGCAGCGCGTCGCAGGCGGCCTCCCCCGAGGACAGCTCTGGCGCATGGATGTCGAGCCAGCCCGGATACCTGCCGGCCAGCCCTCGCAGCGTTTCCTCCGACCTGCCCGAGAGAGGAAGAACGCGCGCGGGACGAGGATGGAGGACTTCTTCTGCCCGCGCTGGCACGCCAACCGATACCGGGGAACCGGGGGGTGGCTTCCATTCGCGACTCGGGTCCGCCGCAGCGCCCGTTTCGTACCCCTCGAGCACCACATGAGCGTTGGTTCCCGACCACCCGAACCCGCTCACTCCCGCCGCCGGCGGGCGGGCGGATCTTCGCGGCCATTCCATCTGCTCCGCGGTCACGCTGAGCGGCAGGCGGGACCAGTCCATCCGGGGACTCGGGGTGCGGAAATGAAGGTGCCTGGGGATGGTCCGGTGATGCATCGCCAGCACCACCTTCATCACTCCGGCCACTCCAGCGGCCGCCTCCAGATGGCCGATGTTGGTCTTCACCGAGCCGATCAGCAGGGGGTCGTCGTGGTCGTGTCCTTCTCCGTAGGCCGTCCCCGTCGAGTTGGCTTCGATGGGGTCGCCCACCTCGGTGCCGGTGCCGTGCGCCTCCACGTAGTCCACGTCCGAGGGTCGCAGGCCGGCCCGCCGGACCGCTTCGACCATGACCCGCTCCTGCGCCGGGCCGCTCGGTACCGTCAGCCCGGGGCTGGCCCCGTCCTGGTTTACCGCCGCGCCCCGAACAACGCCCCAGATGCGGTCGCCGTCAGCCTCCGCCTCGCGGAGTCGCTTCAGGATCACGATGCCGCAGCCCTCGCCCCGCACATATCCGTTCGCGGCGGCGTCGAAGGTCGCACAGCGTCCGTCGGGCGACAGCATCCCGGCGGTTGCGCGCATTTCCAGCAGCCTGCCGGAGAGGATCGCGTGTACGCCACCCGCGAGCGCGAGGTCCGCCTCTCCCCGCTGAAGTCCCGACACGGCCTGGTGGATGGCCACCAGCGACGAAGAGCAGGCGGTGTCAAGCGCGATGGCCGGGCCCTCCAGCCCCAGGGCATAGGCGACCCGGCCGATGGCGGTGTTGAAGGAGGTGCCGGTAACCGAATAGAGACTCGTCGCGGGCTCGGAGGTGTCGCTTACGTCGAGGACCAGCCCCCGGTACTCGTTGTTGCTGATCCCGGCGTAGACCCCTGTGCGGCTGCCCTTCAGTGCCTCTGGATCGATGCCCGCATCCTCAAGCGCCCGCCAGCTCGTCTCCAGCATCATGCGCTGCTGCGGATCGAGCAGTTGCGCCTCGACCGGCGAGATGCGGAAGAAGGGGGCGTCGAAGTGCGCCAGATCGTCGAGGTAGGCGCCGAACCGGCAGGCTACGCTCTGCACGTCGGGGTCCGGGAAGAGTTCGCCTACTCGTCCGATTCCCGAACCCGGAACTCCTTCGACGACCGCGTTTCCTCCGCCTTCCAGCAGGCGCCAGAAGGCTTCGATGTCGTTGGCGCCGGGGAACCGGCACGCCATGCCGATGATCGCGATGGGCTCTCCGGATCCGGAGAGCCGAGGCCTTGGAGGTTGTGACATGTCCGTTTGACTCGAACCGCTCGATGCGGATGCAGGGCTTTCGCTGCGGGTGATCACACGAACAGCCGAATTCGTGCGCTGCGGTACAGGGGCAGCCATGTGCCCCTAATGAAAGCCATCGGTTAAGGACGACGAAAGCGCCACCGGATCCGATCCGGCGGCGCTTTCTTCAACGTTTTCTGCTCAGCCCGGCACGATGGCCGCTGGCCGGAACAGATACGATCACGCGGCTAACGGCGATCGCTTGCCCACGCCAGGCTGAACAGGGTACTTGGACTAGACAATTGATCACCTCCTTTTCCTGAGTCGACATCGGGCCGAACACCGGCGGGCCAACGCCCGCGGTCCGTCGGAGAGCGCCATCTGAGCGATTCTCCAGCGGCCCGCCGCGTCCCGAAATGGAGCGGCTGCCAGAAAGTACAAAGCCGTGACGCTGGCGGCAAGCAGGGGTCGGAACGCCGGGGATCATTTGTTTCCGCCGCCACCGGGATCCGCCGCTGGGCACTGTAACGTCCGGGCGCGCGAGGTGGGCGCTTTGTTCAGGCGCGCCAGGTGGGCTGCCTACGCTTCCCGGAACGCCTTGCGGAAGAGGATGAGCACGACGCCGAGGCCGATCGCGATCCACAGGAATCCCCAGACCATGGTGGGGACGCCGGTCATCTCGGCGAGCATGCGCGCGTCGGACTGAAGCTCCGGGCGGTCGATGACATCGCTCTTGATGTCCAGGATGGCGTACAGGCAGCTGGTAAGCCCGAGCGCGGTCAGCAGGACCCGGTTCGCCCTGGCCGGGAGACGCGCGGCCGAGGCGAAGAGCGCCAACCCGAAGAGCAGGCCGAAGCCGAAACCGAAGCCGTTGCGCACGTACAGCAGCGTCAGCACGACCACCATCACGCCCACCACGCCGACGATCCAGCGCGAAGGACGGGGGCCGGCGCGCGCGCCCACGAGCAGCAGCGCCCCCCACCCCAGGCTGCCCAGGTATCCCGCCGACAGCGTGAGCAGGGCGTTCCCGCCGGGACAGTAGCACACGCCGCCCTGGGCCGGGTCGAGTTCGATGCCTTGGATGGATCCCCCGGTGGCGAGCGCCGCGAAGCCGTGGCTGATCTCATGGAGCAGTACGACGAAGACCTTCAGCGGGTAGACAACCGGTGTGTCCCAGGCGAGCCAGATCGCTCCGAAATAGAGGGCGAAGCCGGCGAGGAAGGCGAGGCGTCGTTTGGTTTGGGGGTTCATGCGGGGTAGGTACGTCGCGCGGGGTCGGGGAGTTCCGGAGCCGACGGCTCCTGCCGCGGGAGCATCAGGGCGTCCGGCCCTCGAGAATGGCCGCGAGGACGCGCGCGTCGATGTTGCCGCCGGAGACCACCGCGACCACCGGACCGGCCCCGCCGCCGGGCAGGCCCCCCAGCCCCGCCGCCACCCCCGCCCCACCCGCCCCCTCCGCGACCACGTGGGTGCGCTCGGCCAGCAGCCGGATCGCCCCGCGAACGTCGTCGAGCGACACCACCCGCGACCCGGCCAGCAGCGCGCGGGCCAGCGGCCACATTTCGGGCAGCAGGCCGGCGGCCCCGATCCCGTCCACGAACGACCGTGTGTGCGTGACCTCCACCGGCCGGCCCGCCGCGAGCGAGGCCGCCAGCGGGGCCGCCGTCTCGACCTCGGCCGCGAACACCCGCGCCTCCGGCCGGAGCGCCCGCACCGCGGTGGCGATCCCGCACGAGAGGCCGCCCCCGCCGAAGGGAACCACCACCGCGCGCACGTCCGGCAGGTCCTCCACGATCTCCAGCCCGATGGTGCCGTTGCCGGCGATCACGTCCGGGTCGCTCACCGGGTGCACGAAGAAGCCATTCTCGCCGGGGTGGCCGTGGTCGCGCAGCACCGCCCACCACTCCGCGAACGGGACCGGAACGGCGGTCGCCCCCAGCCGGGCGACGGCGTCCAGCTTGGCGGCGGGAGCCGTGTCCGGGACGATCACCCGGCAGGGAATCCCGCGGCGGCGGGCTTCGTACGCGACCCCCTGGGCCATGTTGCCGGCGCTCCCCGTGTAGACCCCGCGCGCCAGCCGGGCGGGATCGGCGAGCGCCATCGCATTGGCGGCCCCCCGGATCTTGAACGACCCGATGGGCTGCAGGCACTCGAGCTTGAGCCACACCTCGGCGGTCGCCCCGGGTGCCTCCAGGCGCACCAGCGGCGACCGGATGGCGGCCCCGGCGATGCGCTCGCGCGCGGCCCGGATGTCGGCCAGGTCGATGGGCCCGACCGGCTTCATCCTGCGGAAGCCCGCGGACGAACTCGCCTCTCGCGGTGCCAGACCGGCTTCATCCCCCGTCCCGGAGCGCCGCCGCGACTCCCTCGGCCGCGCGTGCGATGCACCGCTCCCCGATCTCGCGGCTCATCCCGCGGGGGTCTCCCAGCACCCCGTTGGCCGTGACCGCGCGCAGCCCCTCTCCGAAGATGCGCTCCGCCAGCGCCGCGTCGAAGCCGCCGACGTAGCCCGCCTCGCCCAGCGCCTCCCGCACCAGGTCGGGCCGGATGCAGAGCATCTCCGAGCTCTCCGCGATGTCGGCGTGTCCTCCCACGCGGTCGGTGAGGTCGGGCGCCACCTCCCGCACCGCGCCCTCCCACAACCCCACGAACTCCAGCAGGTCGGTGTAGGCGCGCACCTCGCAGTCGGGCGCGCCCGCAGCCCGCAGTTCGTCCAGCATGGCCGCGAGGGGCGCGAAGTTGCCTCCGTGGGACGGGACCAGGTAGACGGTGCGGAAGCCGTGGCGCGCGAGGCTGGTCACATAGTCCAGGCAAACCGCCTTGAGGGTGTCCCCTCTGAGCGAAATCGTGCCCGGGAAGCCCATGTGGTGCTCGGAGCATCCCACGCGGATGGTGGGGCCCACGAGGGTGCGCCCGAGTCGGCGCGCCACTTCATGAGCCAGCCGGTCGCCGCGCGCCGCGTCCACAAGCAGCGGCAGGTGCCTTCCGTGCTGTTCGATCGCGCCCGCGGCCACCACCACCGACGTGTATCCGTCGGCCAGCGCCGCCTCCACCTCCGGCCAGGTCATCTCTTCGAGAAGCAGGGTCTTGAGCATGGCCCCAACCTATGCCGAGTCGGGTCATGGCTCCAGAGAGAGAATGAAGGACGGGGTCATGGCGCTCGGAACGAGACGTGGCGCCCGCACGGACGCGAAGATTCCATTCGTGCTGGCGCCCGCACGGAGACGTGGCGCTCAGGCGGATACCGGTACGCCCGAAGAACCGGCCGGCCGCCCCTGACAACTCCGGGACGACCGGCCGGACAGGCTCCCCGGGGCGCCATCCCCCGGGATGGTTCAGGGAATCAGTTCGTCACCGGCCGGATCGTCACCCGAATGACGTCGGTGATCTCCGGATAGTGGAATCCGTCGTCCGACATCATGACGTCGACCTCGTGCACCGCGCCGCCCTCCTCGTCCGCCCCGGTGTCGGGACCCGTCTGCCGCGGCGCCTGGTAGGGACCGGCACCGGGCGCCTCGTTGACCTCGGTTCCGGCGTCCCACAGCTGGATATCGTCGGTGATGTCTCCGCTGATGGGTTCCCCGGTGGCGTCGAAGAGCCCGACACCCCTTTCGTCCGGCGCGTAGAACAGGTCGTTGGACTGCACCAGCATGGTGGCGAAGGAGAGGTAGTCGCCGGGAATCGCGTCGAAGGTGAACGAATAGCTCTCGCCCGGGAAGGCTGGCGCCGGATTCGCCCCTCCCACGGGCGTGGCAAAGGCGCCGGACGCTACCCCCTCAACCGAAGCGAGCTCGCTTGCGAGCATCTCCGGGTCGCCATCCTCGGCCAGGGACTCGAGGCCGTCACTCGCCGACGCCCCATCATCGAAGAGGACGCCCGGGCCGGTGTGAACCGCGAAGACGCCGGGTGCGATCGGGCTGGTCAGGCCGGTGCGCTCCGTCAGCGCTTCCGCCAGCGCCCCGGCGGTACCGTCCTCGGCGAGACCCTCGAGGCCTTCCCCGCGGTCCGCCTCGCCTTCCGTGAAGATTGGGTCCCGTCCGCTGTGGACCACCCACACGCCCGGCGCGAGCGGCACGTCCGGAAGAGACATCATGTCGGCGGTCGTCAGCGTCGTCTCGTTGCTGACATTCCTGATGTGAAGATGGAACATGCCGCCACCCTGCGACTCCAGCGTGACCTGGATGACGTCCGCCACCTCCGGCAGGTTGCCGAACATGTCGGTGACCAGGCGCACCGTGTTGTCAGGATCGGCCTCGCCCGTATCGAGCCCCGTCTGCCGGGGCGCCTGGTCGACTCCGGATCCGGGCTCCTGGTTTGCTTCCGTCCCCGCGTCCCAGAGCATGATCTGGTCCGTCAGGTCGCCCTCCACCGGTGTGCCATCGGCATCGTAGAGGGCGATTCCACGGCCGTCGGGCGCGTAGAAGTAGTCGTTCGAATGCACGAACATGGTTGCGAAGGAAAGATACATCCCGGGCGCGGCCGCGAAGTCGAAATGGTAATCCTCGCCCGCATGTAGCGGACCGGGCGCGTCAGCGCCGTCAGGGATGGCGAATACGCCGGAACCGAGGAAATCGTAGGACCTGGAGACGTTGTCGATGGTGACCTCGAACGTGGTCGCCTCGGGTGCCGGTGGCTCGACCGGCGGCGCCGTCCCATCGTCATCGTCGCATGCTCCCAGTATCACGGCCCCCGCGAGTGCGTTGATCGCGAGTCGTCTGGCAAATTTCATCATTCTGGCTCCCCATTGGTTCGGTTAATGTTCACGACTGCCGGGGAGCGTCGATGTCTCTTGCGGACACGGTCTGATAACCTGATCCGAAGAAAACCGGCGCTCCGCATCAGTCCGACACACGTCATGTGGCAGGGAGCTTGCACAAATGATGCCGGAGCGGTGAAGGACCCGTGGCGGCTGACTTGGCCGACCTGACCGGGCCGGCGTATACTGCCTCACCTTCCGCGCCAAACAAGGAGGAAACGAGGATGCCCGACGACCCCGATCCCGATCCGCGACCTCGGCGCGCGCACGCGCGGCAGGAGAACCAGCCATGCTGAGGCAGGTTCTGCTGGGGGCCTCCGAGAACGCGTGGATGGAGCGCCAGATGCGGCGTCGCGCGTTCGCCCGCCGGGCGGTATCGCGCTTCATGCCCGGGGAGACCGCCGAGGCGGCACTCGATGCTGCCGGGGGACTCGGCGAACACGACATTTCAACGGTGTTCACCAAGCTCGGCGAAGCCCTCACGGACCGCGACGAGATCGAGGGGGTCGTGCAGCACTACGAGTCACTGCTCGAGCGCATCACGACGAGGAAGCTGAGCAGCCAGATTTCGATCAAGCTGACCCAGCTCGGCCAGGACCTGGGTCAGGAGGTGGCGCAGGCCAATCTGGAACGGCTGGCGGCGGCCGCGGCGGAGCAGGGGAATGTCGTGTGGGTGGACATGGAGGCGTCACCGTACGTGGACGAGACACTGGACATCTTCACCGCCACGCTGGCCCGGCATCCCAACCTCGGTCTGTGCGTGCAGGCGTACCTGTACCGCACGGCGGCGGACGTGAAGCGGCTTCTTGGCCTGGGCGCCCGCCTGCGCCTGGTAAAGGGAGCCTACCAGGAGCCGGCCGACATCGCCTGGCCCCGCAAGCCGGATGTCGACGAGAACTTCATGGTCCTGACCCGGCTCATGCTCGAAGGCGCGAATCCCGCCGCGCCCCACGGGCTTGCAACCCACGACACCGTCCTGCTCGGCCGCATCCTGGAGGAGGCGCGGGAGATGGGCCTGCCCCCGGACGCGTTCGAGGTGCAGATGCTCTACGGCATCCGGGCGCGCGAGCAACTGGCGCTGAGGCGCCGCGGGATCCCCGTGCGGGTTCTGATCAGCTACGGCCCGCACTGGTATCCGTGGTACATGCGTCGCCTGGCGGAGCGGCCGGCCAACTTGGGATTCGTCGTCCGCAGTGTCTTCGCGCGATAGGGACCTCGCCGTCGAGGCTCTTCGGGCGAACCTGCGTTCAGCGGGCATCCCTGCCACGGAAGAGGACATCGAGCGGGTGGTGGCGGAGGGGATCCCGGATCGGGCGGTCGTCTTTCGCGCCCTCCTTGGAGCCACGGAGGACGACAGCATTCCGGACGCTCTGTCGGGGTGGTCGCTCGCGGGACTGGAGCCGGGTGGGGAAGGGGATGGCGCGGCGGAAGCGGCTGCGGGGACCCCGAAGGACTCTTCCTGTGCTGCACCGGACCCCGAGCGCGGTCCTGACCAGCCCTGGCCCTCGACCATCGCCGGGCTGGCCCCGCTGGTGCGCTCCGGTGCGATCTCTCCGGTAGAGCTCACCGAGCAGGCGCTGGCCAGCATCGAGGAGGACGACGGCCGGTCGAACGCCTTTCAGCTGGTCCTGGCGGAGGAGGCGCTGGCGGCGGCGGGCCGCGCGGAAGTCGAGGTGGCGAGCGGGGCGTGGCGTGGACCGCTGCACGGGATTCCGGTCGCGGTCAAGGATCTCCTGGCCATGAAGGACACGGTCACCACCTGCGGGTCGAAGATCCTTGCCGACCAGGTCACCGACCACGACGCGGCCGCGGTGGAGCGCCTGCGCGCAGCGGGTGCGGTCATCGTGGGCAAGACCCGGCTGTCGGAATTCGCGTACTGGCCGGGGTCGACCAACCCCCACTACGGCCCCACCCCCAACCCCCGCGACCCCACCCGCGACGCGGGCGGGTCGAGCAGCGGGTCGGCCGCGGCGGTGGCGCGCGGCATGGTGTACGCGGCCTTGGGCACGGACACGGGGGGGTCGATCCGCATCCCGGCGGCGCTGTGCGGGGTGGTGGGCCTCAAGCCCACCTTCGGGCGCGCGAGCCTCTTCGGCTGCGCGCCGCTGGCCTGGTCGCTCGACCATGTGGGTCCGCTCGCGCGCAGCGTGGAGGATGCCGCGCTCGTGCTGGCCGCCATTGCGGGACCCGACCCGCGCGACGCCCGCACCCGGCCGGCTCCGCCCTTCGTGGTGGCCGGCGCGCCAGGCGGTCCGGCCGAAGGGGCGGGCCCTGCCGGCTTGTCCGGCCTGCGTGTGGGCGTGCCCAGGGACCTGCACCTCGGTGCGCCCCTCGAAGATGCGGTAATGCACTCATGGACGCGGGCCAACTGCGCGCTGGAGCAGGCGGGCGCCACCTTGGTGGAGGTCGACCTCGACGAGATTCACCTGCTGCGCCAGGTGGCCCTGCTCACGCTGAGCGTGGAGGCAGCCGCGCATCACGCGCCCCTGCTCAGGGACCACTACGACGACTTCGGCGAGTTCTGTCGTGGCCGCCTGGTGGCCGCCTTCACCTTCTCGGCCGGCGACTACCTCGGGGCGCAGCGGCTCAGGCACTGGATCCGTGAGCGCTGGGATGTCGCCTGCCGCCGCGTGGACGTGCTGAGCTTGCCCTGCCAGCCCGGGGTGGCTCCACTATTGGATATGCCGGCCTCGACAGACCTTACGAACCTGTTCAACGTTCTCGGCTGGCCCGCTATCAGCGTCCCCTGCGGCAACGGCGAGCACGGCCTGCCGCTCGCGGTGCAGCTGGTGGCGAAGCCCTGGGACGAGGCCACGCTCCTGCGCGCAGCCCGGGCGGTGGAGGCGTGAGGAGGATCTGGACGATCGCCCTGGTCCTGGCCGCCGCTTGCGGCGAGAGCCCTTCCGGCCCGCACGAGGTACCGGAGGTTCCGGGACAGCTCGACTCCGCCATTCCACCGGAGGCGTACAGCGGCCCTCCGGATTTCTTCGGCTTCCGCTACGGCTTCACCGGGCAGCTTGCCCGGACCGGCATCGGCGTGGGGCATCTTCCTCCGGATGCCGGGGAGATGGACCGGGTCCCCTGGTTGTGGATCGGCTGCTTCGTCCGGGAGAGCCCGGAAACCCCCTACATGAGCATCGATCCAGTCGAGGGGTCCTCGTTCCCCTGCGGCTTCAGATGGCACGTGGACCACCTGGATGCGGTCGTCGAGTCACCCCGCACGCCGCTGTGGGAGGCGCTCGTCGTTGTCATCGTGCCCTGAGGCGGGGCGCGCCAAAGCCTCGTTTCCGGAGCGAGCGCCAAGCCTCGCTTCTCTGTTTCCCGCCTTCCCCCGGGATAGTGCACTCGCGCGGTCCGAAGGCGGGTTCGAGCGGACTTAGTCCAGGCGCCTAAGTCTACTCAGCGCAGCCCCCGTCAGCCCCGGAGCACCCGCGCCACCTCCCCGGGCGTAGCCGTAGCGGCTCCGCGCCGCCCGACGACTACCGAGGCAGCCGCGTTCGCCAGCATCGCCCCGCTCAGGATGTCGCACCCCGCCGCGAGCGCGAGCACCAGCGCGCTTGCCACCGTGTCGCCCGCGCCGGTCACATCCGTCACCTCTCCCTGGCGGGCCGGCGGGATGTTGCGACAATCTCCCGTGCCCTCGAAGACGCTCATCCCCCGGCTTCCCCGGGTCACCACCATGGCGCGCGCGTTCAGGCGGCCCAGCAGCTCCCTCCCCGCCATCGCCACGTCGGTGTCGTTGCGCAGGACGCGGCCCGTGACCGCTGCCAGCTCCTCTTCGTTCGGGGTTGCCACCGTGACATCACGGAACTCGGACAACTCGTAGCGCGAATCCGCGCACGAAGGGACTTCGCGCTTGTGCGCCGTCTGGATCAGGCAGGCACGCACCGGTGGCGCCAGGGTCGAGTACCCGTAGTCCGAGAGCAGCACCGCGTCCGCCTCCAGGAGCAGCTCGCGCGCCCGGCGGGTGAGCCGGTCGACCTGGCTCGCGCCGTATTCCTTCCCCTGGTCGATGCGCAACACCTGCTGCCTGGCCGTATTGACGGCGCCCGCGAGAATCCGGGTCTTGGTGACGGTCCGCCGCTCCGGGTCGCGAAGGATCCCGCGCGTGTCGATGCCGGCGGCCTGCAGCAGCTCGACGACCTGGTCTCCTTCGCGGTCCTTTCCCACCAGCCCCAGCGGGATCGGTTCTCCACCCAGCGCGCGCACGTTTCGGGTGGCGTTTCCCGCGCCCCCCAGGTTCACTTCGTCGTCCTCGTGCTCGATGATGACCACGGGAGCCTCGCGGGAGAGACGCGTCGTCCTGCCGACGAGATAGCGGTCGAGCAGAAAGTCGCCCGCCACCAGGATGCGGCGTCCGGCAAGGGCGTCGAGGCTGCCCAGGGCCAGTTCGCGCGCGCGCTTCAGCCGGTGTTCGACGGTCATGTGCGCCTCGCCCGAGGTCTTACGCCAGCGCGGCGACGATCGCGTGCGCGGCCGCGAGCAGGTCATCGCAGATCAGGTCGGGCTCGACGCGCCAGCGGTGACGCTGGTACTCGATCTGGCCGTGCCCGTAGCCGGTGCGCAACAGTATCCCGCGCGCGCCCGCCGCGTGTCCGGTCTCCACGTCGGTGATCATGTCCCCGGCCATCCAGGAGGACGAAAGGTCCACCCCATGCTCGCGGGCCGCCCTGTGAAGCATCCCCGGGAGCGGCTTGCGGCAGTCGCAGACCGCGGGCCGTCCCTCGGGAGGAAGATGCGGGCAGTGGTACACGGCTTCCACCCGGGCCCTCTCGCGCGCCAGGCCGTCAACCAGACGACCGTGCACCTCGTTCAGCACCTCCTCGGTGAAGTACCCGCGCGCGATCCCCGACTGGTTGGTGGCCACGAACACCCGGTAACCGCCCTGGTTGAGCAGGCGGATCGCCTCGCCCGAAAAGTCGTGCAGGCGGAAGCGGTCGGGGTGGTTGATGTAGCCCACCTCTCTCGCGACCGTCCCGTAGAGGTCGAGGAAGACGGCTCCCGGAAGGGATGTGCGGGCAGCGGACATGATGCGACAGTATATCGTGCCCGCGACCCTGCGGGCAGCCCCGCCGCGAGCGTGCCGAGAGGGGTGGCTCTGCCGGGTACGCGTCGGCTCCTCGTGGCGGAACACGCCCGGGGCGAGACTGGAACAACGCGGCGCTCGCTCCTAGATTCCGCCTTCCCGCCGGGCATGCGCGGGGCGGGAAGACGAGGGCAAGGGAACATCGGGGTCCGCCGGACACCGGACCCCGGCTCTGGCACGGGGCCATAGCTCAGTCGGGAGAGCGCCTGCTTTGCAAGCAGGAGGTCGCCGGTTCGATTCCGGCTGGCTCCATTCTTCGGGCCCACCGGCCCGTTGGTCCGCTTCGACCCGATGATCCGAGCCCATGAAGATGATCCGCTCTCCCGCCCTGCCGAATTCCCTCCCTCTCGCGCGGGCATGCACTCTCGCCGCCGCGCTGCCGCTACTGGCCGCCGTGGCCTGCTACGACGGTCCAGTGCCGGTCTTCGAGGACGGGGAGGCGCAGGTCGTCCCGGAGTTCGCGGATTCCGCCAGCTGGGTGCGCCATGAACTCTGGGTCGAGACCGACTTCGACTCCGACGGCGACGGCGCTCCCGACCGGGTGCATGTGGACGTGACCCGTCCCGCCGCCACCGAGTCCGGGCTCGAAGTCGCCGTGATCTACGAGACCAGCCCGTACTACTCCGGCACCGGCGGGCTCGACTTCGGCTACTTCTGGGACATCCGCCAGGAGGTGGGCGCGCCGCCCCCGCCGCGCACCGTGATGCCCTCGATGGACCACATCGAGGAGCAGCCGGTCATCTCGAACTCGCACATCGCCACCTGGGTGCCGCGCGGGTTCGCGGTGGTCCACTCGCAATCGCCCGGGACGGGACAGTCGCAGGGCTGCCCGACCGTGGGCGGCGAGAACGAGTCGCTCGCCCCGAAGGCGGTGATCGACTGGCTGAACGGCCGCGCGCGCGGCTTCACCGCGGTCGAGGGCGGGGAGGAGGTGAGCGCCTACTGGTCCACCGGCAGCGTGGGCATGATCGGGACCTCCTACAACGGCACCCTGCCGCTCGCCGCGGCCACCACCGGGGTGGAGGGGCTCGAGGCCATCATCCCGGTGGCCCCCAACACGTCGTACTACCACTACTACCGGTCGAACGGGCTGGTGCGGTCGCCGGGCGGCTATCCCGGCGAGGACATCGACGTCCTCTACGACTTCATCAACAGCGGCCCGATGGAGCGCCGCGACTACTGCAACCAGACCGTCCGCAGCGACCTGATGCAGGCGCGCTTCGACCGCGCCTCGGGCGACTACAACGACTTCTGGGCCGGCCGCGACTACCTCAACCACGTCGACGGCGTCCAGGCCCCGACGCTGATGGCGCACGGCTTCAACGACTGGAACGTCATGCCCGAGCACAGCTACCGCATCGTCGACGCGCTCGTCGACCGGGGCGTGCCGGTGCAGGTGTACTACCATCAGCAGGGCCACGGGGGAGAGCCGCCGCTCTGCCTCATGAACCGCTGGTTCTCGCGGTATCTGTACGGAATCGAAAACGGCGTGGAGAACGATCCGGGGGCGTGGATCGTGCGCGAGGGCGGCGATCGCCTGAGCCCCACCCCCTACCCGGCCTACCCCAACCCCGACGCGGAGCCCGTGCGCGTCCATCCCTCGGGCGAGGGAGGGGCGCAGGGGATGCTCTCACTCGAGGCCGATGCGGCCCCCGGGCAGCAGTCGCTCACCGACGACGCGGGTTTCTCCGGCGCCGACCTGGCCGGGGCGGAGGCCTCGGAGCACCGGCTGCTGTTTGCGACGCCGGAACTCGCGGAAGACGTGCATCTGTCCGGTCTCGCCCGCGTCTCGCTCCGCCTCGCGGCCGACCGCGCCGCCGCCAACCTGTCCGTCTGGCTGGTGTCCCTTCCGTGGACCGAGGGCGCCGCCATCAACGACAACCTGATCACGCGCGGCTGGGCCGACCCGCAGAATGCGGCCTCGCTCAGCGAGAGCGCGCCGCTGGTCCCGGGCGAGTCCGTCGAGGTCGCCTTCGACCTTCAGCCCGACGACCAGATCATCCCCGCCGGACAGCGCATCGGGCTCATGATCTTCTCGAGCGACGCCGACTTCACCCTCCATCCCGAGCCCGGAACCCGCCTGACTGTCGACCTCGCGGGAACCGCCCTCGACTTGCCGGTCGTGGGGGGCCGCGCGGCGTTGGCCCGGGCGCTGGGCGAGGGGGCCGACGGGTCCTGACGCACACGCACGCGGCTGCGCCCGGGCGCTAACAGACCCCGCCCCGGGCCGGCCGCATGTCGGGCAGACCACATATCGGGTAGACTGAGTATCGGGTAGACCGCAGATCGAGCAGACCCATCTCGAGCACACCCGAAATCCCGGAGGCCGCCATGTCCAGCCGCAAACTTCGTCCCTCCGTCCTCGTCACGGGAATCGCGCTCATCGTGGTCGGACTTCTCTTCGTGGGCTGCACGGCGGATCCCACGGAATCCGCCGTTGCCGCCGGCCCCGGCTCCCACGCGGACCTGGTCCAGCTCTTCGAGGAGTGGCGCGCCTTCGAGATGCCCGAGTTCGTGGACGGCGTCCCCGACTATTCCGCCGCGGCGATGGCGCGCCAGCACGCCGAGCTCCCCCAGTGGCGGCTGCGCCTGAACGCCCTCGCTCCCGAGAGCTGGCCGGTCACCGAGCAGATCGACTGGCACCTGGTGCGCGCGGAGATGAACGGGCTCGACTTCGACCACCGTGTGCGCCGCTCCTGGGCGCGCGATCCGGCCTTCTACGTCACCCTCTTCCTGGCGGAGAGCGACGTGCCCGCCCATGAAGGCCCCGTCATCCACGGCTGGGTCGATACCTGGACCTACGACTACCCGCTGTCGGATGCCGACGCGGCGGAGCTGGCGGGCAGCATTGGCGCAATACCCGCGCTACTGGAACAGGCCCGCCAAAACCTCGCCGACGCCAACGCGCGCGACCTCTGGCTGGCCGGCATCCGCGACTTTGCCGCTCAGGCGCGCGACCTCGACACCTACGCGGAGCAGGTCGCCGGCACCAGCGCCGACCTCGACCAGGCGATCGCCGACGCGCGCGCCGCCTCCGAGGAGTTCCGCGTCTGGCTGGAGGAGGGCGCCTCCTCCCGCACCGGGCCGTCCGGCGTCGGGTCCGAGAACTACACCTGGTACATGCAGAACGTCCATCTGGTCCCGTATTCCTGGGAGGAGCAGGTGACCCTCATGCGCCGCGAGCTGGCGCGCTCCCATTCCTCGATGCGGCTGGAGGAGAACCGCAACCGCGCTCTGCCCGAACTCGAGCGCATCGCCTCCCCTGAGGAATACGACCGGCGTCTGAACGAGTCCGTGGACCTCTACATGCGCTTCCTCGAGGAGGAGGAAGTCGAGACCCTCACGGACTACATGGATCCCGCGCTGAGGGCGGTCAACGGCAGCTTCTCCCCGGTGGAGCCCGGCGAGCTGCGCAACTTCTTCTCGGAAGTCATCTACCGCGACCCGGACGCCTTCCGCCCGCACATGCACCACTGGATCGAACTGGCGCGCATGCGCGAGGACCCGCACGCGAGCCCCATCCGGGCCATACCCTCGCTCTACAACATCTTCGACTCACGCTCCGAGGGGCTCGCCACCGGCGTCGAGGAGATGTTCATGCACCTGGGGCTGCTCGACGAAAACTCGCCCCGCGCCCGCGAACTCGTGTGGATCATGCTGGCCCAGCGGGCGGCACGCGCCCTCAGCGGCCTCAACCTGCACGGCAACGTCTTCGACATGGAAGAGGCGGTCGCGCACGCGATGACCTGGACCCCGCGCGGGTGGCTGACCGAGGGAGACCTGGTGCGCGGCGAGCAGAGCCTCTACCTGAGGCAGCCGGGGTACGGAACCAGCTACGTCACCGGCAAGATCCAGATCGAGGAGCTGCTCTCGGAGTACGCCATCCAGGAGGGGGAGGACTTCACCGTCCAGCGCTTCTTCGACGCCTTCTACGGCGCCGGCGTCATCCCCGTCGTGCTCACGCGCTGGGAGATGACGGGGGAGAAGGACCCGATTCTGGATGTGAACTGAGGGTTCTGTAGGTGAACTGAAGGGCTCCGCCGACGCGAAAGGGAGACGCGCCCTCTGCAGTCAGGGCTCGTCTCCCTTTGCCGTCCCGGCCGCGTCGGCGAAGGGCGCCGAACGAGCGAGAACGTCGTCAGTTGCCTCCCGGCGGCCCCCGATACGTGCGCACGGGCGGCAGGTGCGCGCCCGTTAGGCCTCTCGGCTCGGCTTCGCTCACCACCGACAGGTTCAGGGTGCCGATCCCGTCGATGGACGCGCTGATCTGCTCGCCCGGCTGCAGAAAGCGCTGCGCCCCCCGAACCGCCGTGCCCATGCCAACTCCCCCGGAGGTGCCGTTGTTGACGACGTCGCCGGGATAGAGGGTGGCGATCGAAGAGCCGTACTCGATCAGCTCCCAGAGCGTGTGGATCATGTCCCCGGCGGTGGCTTCCTGCATGCGCTCGTCACCGACGTCGAGCGTCTGGCGCAGGATCTCCATCGGGTTCCCGTAGAACTCCTTCGGCACGATCCACGGCCCCTGGGGCGCGAAGGTGTCGTGGCCCTTGCCCACGAACCAGTCGGAGGTCATGGGGTTGCCGCCCGGCGGACGCCCGCCCCGATCCGAGATGTCGAGCGAGACCAGGTAGCCGAAGACGTGGGCCTCGGCGTCGTTGGCCGATACGTACTTGGCGGACCGGCCGATCACCGCCCCGAGCTCGACTTCCCAGTCGATGCGGTCACGCCCGTAGGGAAGCACCACCTCGCCGCCGTCGCCGATGACCGCGCCCTTGCTCGGCTTCAGGAAGAGATAGGGCACGCCCCGGTTCTCACGCCGCTGTGTGCGGGCCTCGGCACGCTCCTCGTCGGTGCCGGTCTCGTTGACGTGGCTGTAGAAGTTGACCGCGGCGTTGAGAATCTTGCCCGGGTACAGGATGGGCGGGAGCGTGTGCACGTCGTCGAGATCGTGCACGTAGGACGGGCGGTCCGCGCCCAGCATGTCGTTGGCCACCAAGTGGTTCACGACCTCGTAAAGGCGCCGCTTGAGCCCGTATTCGTAGCGCTCGATCAGCTCCAGCATGTCCCCCGGAGCCTGCACGCGGGCGTAATAGGGGTCGCGCTGGAGCGCGTCGTTGGCGGCGTCGACCTCGACGATGAGCTGGTCGCGTAGCACCAGCGACACGGTGGGCGTGCCCTCGATCTCGAAGGTGCCGACCTTGAAGGGCTCGGCGATGTCCGGGACGCCCTGAGCGGACGCCGGCAGCGGAATCACCGGCAGAAGCAGTGTGGCAAGGATCCGATAATCGCGCATGCTGTCCTCCCCGGGTTGTCTGTCCGACGAACTCCGGCGTTACGTCGGTTGGGCGCTCTTTCGCGGCGAATCCGCAGCTACGCTCTGCGCCCTCCGCCAGATTGCACAGTTACGTCCGGCCCGGGACTCTGTCAATCGGATTGCATGGCTCTGCCTCGTCATCTACCGTTCCCGTCCGCACGGATTTCCCCCCGCATACATCTCCCCGGCAGCAGGTGGGTCATGAAGACGATTCGATGGGCACTGGCGCTTTCCGTCCTGGTCACCGCTCCGCTCGCGCTCTCGGCGCAGCAGAAGATTCCCCTCGAGCACGACGCCTACGCGATCTGGAACAGCATCCAGGACGAGGACTTTTCCCGGGAAGGCCGCTGGCTCGTCTATCGGCTCGTGCCGGGGGACGGCGACGCCACGCTGGTGGCGGAGAACCTGGAGGACGGGCGCCGGGTGACGGTTCCGAGAGGGGCGGACCCGGGCTTCACCGCCGACAGCCGCTTCCTGGTCGCGCTGGTCGAACCCGCGGAGGCGACGGTGGACGCGGCGCGGGCTGAGGGTTCGCGTGACGCACCGGGTGACTCGCTGCTGATTCTGAGCCTGACCGACCTGTCCGAGACGCGGGTCGCGGATGTCCGATCCTTCCGCCTGCCCGGCGACGGCGGCGCCTGGATGGCGTACCTGATGGAGGAGGACGCGGACGGCGAGGAGGAAGAGGAGGAGGGCCAGGCCGCAGCCGCGGGAGAGGAAGATGAAGAGGACGGGCCGCCCCGCCTGGACGACGGAACCGAACTGGTGGTGCGCGACCTGGCCACCGGGCAGGAGCGCCGCTTCGACCACGCGGCGACTTACGCCTTCTCCGGTAACGGCGGCGCACTCTACTACACGGCATCCGGGCAGGACGGCGCCGCCGACGGCGTCTTCCGCGTGGGGGCGGTCGGCGGGGCGGAGACGGTCGCCGGCGGGGAGGGGCGCTACCTCGGTCTCGCCGTCGCCGACGAGGGCGCAGTGGCCTTCCTGACCGACCGCGACGACCGCGGGGCCGGGGCGCCCGCGTTCTCGCTGTACGCCGCGCGCGAGGGGGCGGCGACCGTCCAGGTGGCCCCCGGCGCGGAAGCTCTCCCCGACGACTGGGCCCCGAGCGAGCACGGCGAAGTGTCGTTCTCCGGTTCGGGTGGGCGCGTCCTCTTCCGGACGGCGCCCCGGCCCCTTCCGGATCCCGAGGACGAGACCCCCGAGGACGAGCGCGTCCAGGTCGACGTCTGGAACTGGAAGGACCCGCTGCTGCAGCCCATGCAGCTGGTGCAGCTGGAGGACGAACTGGAGCGCAGCTACCAGGCGGTGCTCGACCTCGGGAGCGGCCGCGTGGTGCAGCTCGCCACCACCGAAGTGCCCGACGTGACCGTGGCCGACGACGGCGACGGCGCGGTTGCGATGGGGAGGAGCGGCCTCCCCTACGGGCCACTGGTGTCGTGGGAAGCGAGCTACGCAGACCTGTACGTCATCGATGTGGCCGACGGCTCGCGGCGGCGGGTCGCCGAGAAGGTGCGGGGGCAGGGAAGCCTCTCCCCGGACGGCGGCTACATCACCCGGTGGGACGGCGACCGCCGCATCTGGGTCGCCATCGACACCGGCAGCGGGGACGAGATCGACCTGACCGGCGGCATCGATGCGGGCTTCCACCGCGTGCTCGACGACCGCCCGGATCTGCCGGGTTCCTACGGGTCCGCGGGGTGGACGGCCGGTGACGCCGCCTTCCTGGTTTACGACCGCTACGACATCTGGGCGGTCGATCCTACCGCCGCCGCCGCCCCCCGCAACCTCACCCGCGGCGCCGGCCGCGCGTCCGACACCCGCTTCCGCTACGTCGACCTCGACACCGCCGACCCGGTGGTCCCTTCCGGCGAGGTGTACCTCTCCGCCTTCCACCTGTACGACAAGTCGTCCGGCCTGTGGCGCGGCGACTTCGACGCGGGCGCCGCTCCGGAGCGGCTCATCGCCGGCGACGTCCGCTACGCCGGCCTGTTGCGCGCGCAGGACGCCGAGGTCTTCGCCTACACCCGCTCCACCTTCGAGGAATTCCCCGACCTGTGGGTCGCGGGCCCCGCGCTCGGCGACAGCCGCAAGGTCACCGACGCCAACCCGCAGCAGTCCGACTACCTGTGGGGCACCGCCGAACTGGTCGAGTGGACCTCCATGGACGGCGTCCCCCTCCAGGGCATCCTCTACAAGCCGGAGGGGTTCGACCCGACACGGGAGTACCCCATGATGGTGTACTTCTACGAGCGCTCCTCGGACGGCCTGCACGGCTACACCGCGCCCGCGCCGGGCAGCTCCTCCATCAACCGCAGCTTCTACGTCAGCCGTGGCTACCTGCTCTTCGTGCCGGACATCCCCTACCGGGAAGGCTATCCGGGCGAGAGCGCGCTCGACGCGGTGGTTCCGGGGGTGCTGGAGCTGGTCGCGCAAGGCTACGTGGACGCAGACCGCATCGGCGTGCAGGGACACTCCTGGGGCGGCTACCAGATCGCCTACATGGTGACGCGCACCGATCTGTTCGCGGCGGCCGAGGCGGGCGCCCCGGTGTCGAACATGATCAGCGCCTACGGGGGCATCCGCTGGCAGTCCGGGCGCAGCCGGGCCGTGCAGTACGAGCGCGGCCAGAGCCGCATCGGAGGCTCGCTCTGGGACTACCCGCTGCGCTACATCGAGAACTCGCCCATCTTCACCGCCGACAAGATCAACACGCCCATCCTCATGTTGCACAACGACGAGGACGGGGCGGTGCCGTGGTACCAGGGGATCGAGCTGTTCGTGGCGCTGAGGCGCCTGGGCAAGCCGGTGTGGATGCTGAACTACAACGGCGAGGCGCACGGGCTCAGGCAGCGGCACAACCAGAAGGACTGGGCGATCCGCATGCAGCAGTTCTTCGACCACTACCTGAAGGGCGCGCCCGCTCCGGTCTGGATGGAGGAGGGGGTGCCGGCGACCATGAAGGGCAGGACGCTGGGGCTCGAGCTCACCCGCGTGCGCACGATCTCGGAGGAGGAGCCGGGCCGCTAGTCCGGGCGCGGTCCGGTCTTCGAACGCGCTGCTCGATTCCCGGGCCGCGTGCCCTGTGCCGGGCGGCGATCGCTCCGCGGGGAAGGTCGGGGCCTAGCCGCGCCAGCCGATGGGCGCGCCGCGCGAGACCGCCATTGCCCCGCTGCGCACCAGGGCGTCCGTCTCCGCGATCTGCCCGGCGCTGTCCAGGAAGCCGTCGATCCTGGGACCGCTGCTGGTGAGCTCGATGGTGAAGTGGCCTTCGTGCTCGGCGAGAATCGATCCGCCGAACTCGGCGACCATTTCGTCCAGCTGCGCCCGGGTGCCCGTCGTCAGGCGCAGCTTGAAGAGCGCCAGCTCGCGGATGATGTGGTCGCGGCCGGTCATGTTCCTCACGTCCACGACATCCACCAGCTTGCTCAGCTGCTTCATGATCTGCGCGAGGGTCTGGTCCGAGCCGTTGGTGACCAGCGTCAGGCGCGAAACCGCATAGTCCTTCGTCGGCGCGACGTTGAGGCTTTCGATGTTGAAGCCCCGGGTCGAAAACAGGTCGGTGACGCGGGAGAGCGCGCCAGCTTCGTTCTGAAGCAGGACGGACAGGGTGTGTCGCATGGCGGTCTAAGGTTGCGGGATGGCGCGGGCATCGCAAGATATGCAGCGGCCCATGCGGGCTTTGCCATTCCAGCGACTTTGCCCGACTATTCACCACCGCACTCATTCGATTCCGTGCCCGCCACGGGAGGCGTTTTTCATGACAACCAGCACCGCGCTTCGCGAAACCCCCGCGCATCCGCTCGCGGGCCGGGTCATGAGCGGAGCCGAGATGATCGTCCAGGTCCTGGCCGACGAGGGAATCAAAACCATCTTCGGCTACAGCGGCGGGGCGATCCTGCCCACCTACGACGCCGTCTTCCGCTACAACCAGGAAAACGCCGTCGACGACGTGGAGCCGATGCCGCTGATCGTGCCCGCCAACGAGCAGGGCGCCGGCTTCATGGCGGCCGGCTACGCGCGCGCCAGCGGCAAGGTGGGCTGCGTGCTGGTGACCTCCGGGCCCGGCGCCACCAACTGCGTGACCCCGGTGCGCGACTGCATGGCAGACTCGGTGCCCATCGTGGTGATCTGCGGCCAGGTGCCCACGGCCGCCATCGGCACCGACGCCTTCCAGGAGGCCCCGGTCACCGCGGTCATGGGCCCGGTGGCCAAGCACGTCTTCCTGGTGACCAAGCCGGAGCAGCTCGAGGCCACCATGCGCACGGCCTTCGAGATCGCCCGCACCGGCCGGCCGGGTCCGGTGGTCGTGGACGTGCCCAAGGACGTGCAGAACTGGACCGGGCCCTTCCAGGGAGAGGGACGCCTGCCCATCCCGGGATACCGGCGCCGCGTCAAGGCTCTTAAGGCCCGCAGGCTGAGCCGGGAACGGTGCGGCGAGTTCTTCGACATGCTCGGCGAGAGCCGCCGTCCGCTCATCTACGCCGGGGGAGGGGTGGTGAACGCGAACGCCTCCGAGCCCCTGCGCCGGCTGGCCAACGACTTCGGCATCCCGGGCGTGACCACCCTCATGGGACTGGGCAGCTTCGACACCACGGCGCCCCTCTGTCTGCACATGCTGGGGATGCACGGCACGGCATTCGCCAACTACGCGGTGGACGACTGCGACCTGCTCATCGCGGTGGGGGCGCGCTTCGACGATCGCGTGGCCGGGGTGCCGTCCCAGTTCGCGCCCAAGGCTCGCCGCGTCATCCACTTCGACATCGATCCCTCGGAGATCCACAAGGTCAAGCCGGCGGACTGGCACTACACCGGGATGCTCCCCGAGGCCCTCGACGCCCTGGTGGCGTACGGACACTCCATCGGATTCAGCACGGACTTCTCCGACTGGCATGCCGAGGTCGCGGCGCTCAAGCGCGACTACGCCCTCGATTACGACCGCGAGAGCTCGCTCATCCAGCCGTACTACGTCATGGAGGTCATGAACCGCATCACCCGCGGCGAGGCGATCATCTCCACCGGCGTGGGCCAGCACCAGATGTGGGCCGCGCAGTACTGCGACTTCAGCGAACCGCGGCTCTGGCTTACCTCGGGGAGCATGGGCACGATGGGATTCGGGTTGCCTGCCGCCATCGGGGCCCAGTTCGCGCGCCCCGACAAGCTGGTCATCGATGTGGACGGGGACGCCAGCATCCGCATGAACCTGGGGGAGTTCGAGACCGCCGCTTCCTACGATCTTCCGGTCAAGGTCATGGTGCTGAACAACTTCGGCGACGGCATGGTGATGCAGTGGCAGCGCCTGTTCTTCAAGGGGCGCCTGTCGGCGAGCGACAAGTCGCTGCGCAAGAAGAACTTCGTGCTGTCGGCGCAGGCGGACGGCTTCGAGTACGCCGAGCGCCTGGATCGCAAGGAGGACGTCCCGCGGGTCGTCAGGGAGTTCATCGACTTCCCCGGCCCCGCCTTCCTGGAAGTCGTCATCGATCCGGAGGCGCACGTGTATCCGATGGTCGGGCCGGGACTTTCCTACCAGGACATGGTCACCGGGGACCACATCCCCAATCGCTACGAGGACCGGGGCGCGGAGCCCGATCCGTCCGATCTGTTCTGAGGTCCAGGATGGGTAGCCGGTCCCGCTCGAACCCGAGGTCTCGGCTCATGACGATTCGGCCCGCTTCGACGCCCCGGCCTGCCGCCGGCTTGCCTCCAGCAGTTCTGAACGGCCGAGTCACACCGGTTCGGCGTTCTCGCCCTGCGCGCGTGTCCCGCTCCGCGTTGTCCGTGCGGCTCATCCTGCCCCTTCTCGCCGTTGCTGTTGCCTGCACGCCCGCTTTCCAGGTCGAGGAGGCGACCATCGCCGACATCCACCAGGCGATGGAGGAGGGCCGGGTGACCGCGGAGGAGCTGGTGCGCAGCTACCTCGACCGCATCGAGGCCTACGACCGGCAGGGCCCCTACCTGAACTCCATCATCACCGTGAGCGAGCTCGCGCTCGGTCGCGCGCGCGAGCTGGATGCCGCGTTCGAGGAATCCGGCTTCACCGGTCCGCTGCACGGCATCCCGGTGATCGTGAAGGACAACTACGACACCCACGACCTGCCCACCACCAACGGCACCCTCGCCTTCCGCGGGGCGATTCCGCCCGACGACGCCTACCAGGTGCGCAAGCTGAGGGAGGCGGGCGCGATCGTCCTGGCCAAGTCCAACCTGGCCGAGTTCGCGTCCAGCGGAGCCTTCACGCTCAGTTCGGTGCTGCCGGGCTACTCGCGCAACCCCTACGACCCGACCCGCGTGACGGCGGGTTCCAGCGGGGGCACGGGGGCCGCGGTCGCCGCCAACTTCGGCGCCGTGGGGCTGGGCTCGGACACCGGCAGCTCGATCCGCGGCCCCTCCTCGCACCAGGCGCTGGTGGGATTCCGCACCACCATGGGGCTCACCAGCCGCGACGGCATCGCCCCGCTGAGCGCCGCCCGCGACGTGGGTGGTCCCATGGCCCGCACCGTGGCCGACGCGGTGGCGGTGCTGGAGGTCATCGTGGGGCAGGACCCCGCGGATCCGGTCACGTTCGAGAGCGAGGGGCAGGTTCCTGACAACTACCGGCAGTTCCTCGATGCCGATGGGCTCGAGGGCGCCCGCATCGGGGTGCTGCGCCAGCTGTTCGAAGAGGCGCGCGACTACGACGATCCGCGCTCACTCGGAAGCGGCGTGCTGGCGCCGGGAGAGGAGGCGTCGGCGGAAGCGGAATCGGAAGGGCAGGGGCCGGCGGAGCAGGAGCAGGACGAGCGGCAGGGACAGGACGAGGGCCAGGAGCAGGACGAGGGCCAGGGTCAGGACGAGGGACAGGGGCAGGACGAATCTCAGGAGCAGGAGGAGCAGGAGGACGAGCCCACGACCATCCATCCCGAGGTGTTGCGGGTGATGGAGCAGGCGCTCGTGGACATGCGTGCCGCGGGCGCGGTCGTCGTGGATCCCGTCGAGATCCCGGATCTGGACGACATCCGGGGCGACTTCCCGAGCATCAGCCGCCTCAGGTACGACTTCGAGAACTACCTGGCCACGCGTCCCGAGCTGAAGTTCAAGACGCTCGACGAGGTGGTGGAGTCGGGCGACTACCATCCCTTCCTGCGCGCGAGCCTGGAGCGCAACCGGGAAGTGGACTACGTGCCCGAGGAACACGAGGACTACCCGCAATACCTGGAGGCCCAGCAACGGCTGCAGGACGCCGTGCTCGCCGTGATGGAGGAGCACCAGCTCGACGTGCTGGTCTACCCGACCTACAACTACCCGGCCCGGCTGATCGGCGACGAGAACACCACGTACGGGGCGAACAGCTCCATCCTTTCGCCCCCGACCGGCTTTCCCGCCTTCAACGTGCCCATGGGGTACTCGTTCGGCACGCTCCCCGCGGGCCTCCAGCTGCTGGGGCGGCCCTTCGACGAGCCAACCCTGATCCGCATCAGCTACGCCTACGAGCAGGCCACGCAGCACCGCCGGCCGCCGCCGTTCACGCCTCCGCTCGGGAGGTGAACTCCTCAGGTCGTCCTCTACCGGGTGGGTACCTGCTTCGCCGCCGGGTGTAGCAGAACGCAGGCACCCGGAGGAAGGAGAGGAGCGTCGATGTCCAGCCGAGCCGTCGCAGGCGCGAGGATGGTCGCGGCATGGACCCTCCGGGCCGTTCTCGTCCTGTCGCCGGAGGCGGTAGCGGGCCAGTCGAGCAGCGCAGTCGACCGGATCCGGGAAGCCGACCGCAGCGTGGTGCGGGTCGTCACTCTTCTTCCCACCGGCTTCGGCACCGGCAGCGGGGCGGTGGTGGCTCCCCGCATGGTCCTGACCAACCATCACGTGGTGGACGGCGGCTCACTGCATCAGGTGATCTCCGAGCATACCGGCGGCATGAAGGTAGCCCGGTTGCGGTGGAGTTCTCCCGAACTGGACCTGGCCGTTCTCGAAGTTGACAGTCTGGCGCTGCCCGAGGTCCTGCTCGGCACCATGCAGCTGCAGACCGGCGAAACCGTATGGGCGGTGGGATTCCCCGGCATCGCCGACGCGATCACCGGGGACATGTCGCTTCAGACGACATTGACGCGGGGCGTGATCAGCCGACTGTACCGCGCGCCGTGGGACATCAGGGGCGGGGGAGGGGCGCTGGACCTGATTCAGCATGATGCGGCGATCAATCCGGGCAACAGCGGGGGGCCTCTGATCTCCGACTGCGGCATGGTGGTTGGCGTGAACACCAGAAGTGCCCTCCAATCGCAGGGCGTATTCGTGGCTTCGCGGATCACCGAGGCGGTGCCCGAGCTGCGGACACTCGGCATCGCCGTGAGCACGACCGACGCCCGCTGCACCGATGACGAGGCCAGCGCTGCGAGAGAGGCGGCGGAAGCGGCGGCGAGAGCGGCGGAACAGGCTGTGCAGGCGGCGGCCAGCGCGGCCACGGCGGCGGCTGAAGCAGCGGCCAGCGCCGCAGCGGAGGCCGCAGGGTCGGCGGTGCAAGCCACCGAGAGACGCATGGATGCGGCCGAAGACCGGCTGGCCCTGGGTCTGTGGATCACGCTCGGCATGGCCGCGGTCATGTTTCCGACCCTGATGTTCCTGACCATGCGCGCGCCTCGCCGGGAGGTGGTCCGGGTGGACGAGCCGGCGTCGGACAGGGGTCGCGGCCGGGGGCGCCCGGGCGGCTCGGGACTCTACCTGCCGTTCCGGTATTTCCGGCCCGGTCGCGGCGTGGTCGCCGGAGGTGCTCGCCGACCCGCAGCCGCGGGAGGCGTTCCGCACGATGGCGCCCTCCCGGATCTTCGGTTTGTCGCCGATGCCTCAGGCCGCGGTGGCCCGCCCATCGACTTCCAGGTTGGAGGTCAGGGACTCCGGCGCGCGGACGGCGGGCTGGTGATCGGCCGCCAGCCGGGCCTGGTCGATGAAGCCATCCCGGACCCGACGGTCTCCATGCGTCACGCCCGCGTGATCCGCAAGGGAGGGCGCCTGTACATCGAGGATCTGAACTCGCGCGAGGGCACCTGGGTCGACGGTGAGAGGCTGGTTCCGTTCACGCCCCGGAAACTCGGTCCCGGTGCCGTGGTCCGGTTCGGCGACGGGCCGCCTCTCGCCCTTCAGTCGGCGCCCGGTCCCGGGATCGGCAACTGAGAGGACTCGGAATTGTCTCGTATCGTCGCTAGAACCGTAGGCCGCAAGGGCACGTGCGACGTCGTGCTGCGCGATGGCAGCGTGTCGCGGTGTCATGCCGAGGTCGTCTGCCTGCCGGACGGACGAATTCACGTGGCCGATCGTGCTACCGCGAAAGGCACCTTTGTTCGCCGGGGGGGCGAATGGCGTCCGCTGCGCCAGGCCCTTCTCAATCCGGAGGAGGTCCTGCGGTTCGGGGAGTGCACGATCACCGCGGGGGAGCTGGGGGGGCTCTGCGCCAGCGCGGAGGACGATTCCCCGGAGTAGCAAGCGGGGACCCGAAGACCTCCGCCACGAACTCGGTGGCGGGGTCGGCGGCAAGCGAGTCGGCGGAGCCTCGCTGGACGATCTCCCCCTCCTCCAGAACGTGGACGTCCGCCTTCAATGCCACGATGTCGTGGATGTCGTGTGTGATCACCAGGGCCGGCACGGCGCTCTCGGCGAGCCGTTCGGCGAGGCGACGGCGCATGGCCCGGCGCGCGGCCGCGTCCAGTGCCGCGAGCGGCTCGTCCAGCAGCAGAATGTGGGGCTCGGTGATGAGCGCGCGGGCCAGCGCGACCCGCTGGCGCTCTCCGCCCGACAGTTTGTCCGGCCAGCGGTCGGCGAGATGACCGGCCCCCAGTTGTTCGAGCACGGCCAGGGCGGAGGCGCGCGCTCCGTTTTCGCGCCGGGACGCGCCCGTCAACCCGAATCTCACGTTGTCGAGCACGCGGAGGTGCGGGAAGAGCCCGTAACCCTGGGGCAGGTAGCCCACCCTGCGTTCCTCCGGGGGGAGGTCGATGCCCCGGGCGGAGTCGAACAGGACGCGGTCGCCGACCACGATGACGCCGGCGGATGGGCGGTAGGCCCCCGCGATGGTGCGCAGCAGGGTGGTCTTGCCGGAACCGTTCGGGCCCACGAGGGCGACCGGGCGCACCCCGCCCTCCAGGCGCACGTCCAGTTGGAGCGCGCCGACCTGCATGCGGATCTCGGCGTGCCAGGTCGCGCTCACGCTCCGCACCCCGCGTGCCCCGCCCCGTCCGCCCATCGCCGCCCCCGCGGTGCTGCCGACCTCACCGCCGCCCCGCCCCCGCGGCCGCCGCCACCACCCGCCCCAGACGCCCCCCGGGAAGCGCGCGCAACCCGAGCAGCAGGATCACCGCGACCGCCGCGAGCACCAGGGAGAGCGCGACCGCGGCCTGCACGTCCGACTCGAGCGCCGTGTAGATCGCCAGCGGGGCGGTCTGCGTCCGTCCCGGCAGGTTGCCGGCGAAGAGCAGGGTCGCCCCGAACTCCCCGATCGCGCGCGCCAACGCCAGCGCGGTCCCGCTCACCAGCCCCGGAAGCGCGACCGGCACCGCCACCCCGAAGAACGCCCCCGCCGGCGACCGCCCCAGGGTGCGCGCGACGATGAGCAGGTCGCGGTCGACCCGGCGGAAGGCGGCCGCGGCCGACTGGACGTAGAAGGGTGAGGCCACCACCACCTGGGTGAGCACCACGGCGGCCGTGGTGAAGGGCACCTGCAGCCCGAGCACCTCCAGCGGGCCGCCCAGCAGGCCGTTTCGGCCGAAGGCCTGCAGCAGCGCGATGCCGAGCACGGCGGGCGGCAGCACGATGGGCAGGTCCACCAACTGCTCGATGCCCCGCGCCCACCGACCGGAGGAGGCCGCGAGCCACCACGCCAGCGGGGTGCCCGCCGCCACCACGACCACCAGGCTCACCACCGTGGTGCGCGCCGTCAGCCAGAGCGCAGGAAGAAAGAGAGGATGGCGCGCACCAGCGGCCAGCTCCGCCGGAGAGGAAGCAAGCGCCAGCGCGACCACCGGAAGCGCGAGCAGCACCAGCATGGGCATCGCCGCCGCGAGCGACGGCCATCGCCCGGCGCCCAGGGCGTCGGGGAGGTTCGCCTGCCGGTTCACGCTACTCCGCTGCGAACCCGTGCCGGGCCAGGAGTTGGCGGCCTTCCCCGGAAAACACGAAGGCCAGCCACGCCTCGGCGAGATCCCGGTGCGCGGTGTCCTCCACGACGCCGATGGAGTAGTCGGCACTCACGTTCAGGTCGGCGGGGATCTCGATGGCGCGCACACGCTCGGCCGCGACGGTGTCGCTCCGGTAGACGATGGCGGCGTCGGCCTCGCCGAGTTCCACCTTGGCCCGCACCAGGCGCACGTTGCTCTCCTCGGAAGCCACGCGCGCGAGCACCGAAGCCGCGAAACCGCCTTCGCCCGCGGCCTCGGCGCGCCGCAGCGCCTGGCGCGCGTAGCTGCCCACCGGGACGCTTTCGGTCCCGATCACCAGCCGGCTGGCACGCGGCAGGTCGCGAAAGGACTCGATGCGCGCGGGGTTTTCGGGAGGCACGATGAGCACCAGCTGGTTGTGCGCGAAGATACGCTCGTCACGGATGCGATCCTGCTCCACCAGCGCCTGCATGTGTGCCGGATCGGCCGAGGCGAAGACGTCGGCGGGGGCGCCCTGCTCGATCTGGAGGCGGAGCACCTGGCTGCCGGCGAAGGCGAATACCACGTCGGTCCCCGGATGAGCCGCCTCGAAGGCGTGCTCCATGGCGGCGAAGCTCTCGGCGAGGGAGGAGGCGGCGAAGACGTGGAGGGTGCGGGAGGTGTCCGATGGGGCGCAGCCCTGGAACAGGGGGATGACCAGAGCGAGGAACGCCAGCCCGG
Organism: Longimicrobiales bacterium; assembly: GCA_965208255.1. Taxonomy (GTDB): domain Bacteria; phylum Gemmatimonadota; class Gemmatimonadetes; order Longimicrobiales; family Gaopeijiaceae; genus BD2-11. Next base: position 1,846,562 of record OZ242324.1, on the reverse strand, counting down.
GTCCGGACCTCCGCCAGCCGCTCATCGCCCCGCGCTCCCGGCCTCGAGCGTGCTCGCGTGCCCGCTGATGGAGGTGTCGTAGCCCGGCAGAGTCGCGGCTTCGGCACGGAAGCCGGGATCGTCCAGGGTATCGAGGAAGTGGGACACCGGCGGGGTCTCGGCAATGGAGGCCGGAATGACCAGGTCGAAGCGCTCCTCCACCAGCGGCACGAACCCAAGCCCCCACGCGAGCGCCGCGCTCTCGATGGCGACGCCGGTGTCCGCCGCGCCGCAGTGCACCCGCCGGGCCACGTCGAGGTGCCCCTCCGCCACCGGACCGGAGAACTCGGGCTGCCTGCCGCGCTCGCCGGAGAGCAGGCGCGCGAACAGTTCGTCGGCTCCGGTGCCGGGCTCGCGCCCCACCACCCGTACGCCCGGCCGCAGCAGGTCGGCGGCGTCCCGGATGTCCAGCGGGTTGCGCGCGGCTACCACGAAGCCCTGGCGCCAGCGGGTCAGGTTGACCACCAGCATTCGCTGGCCGGGAAAACGGCGCCGCACCGCCTCCACGTTGGCCTGGCTGGACACCCCACCCGACAGGTGCAGCCCGGCGATGTGCACCATCCCCGCGGCCAGCAGGTCCAGGGCGCGGTGGCTGCTCGCGGGAATCCAGGTGGCACGCGCGTCCCCGGAGCCCTCCCCGACCCGGTGCGCCAGGTTGGCCAGAAGGGGGGCGCACCCGGCCACGAGGACGTTACGCTCGAGCTGTTGCATGTCGCGCACGGGGCGGACGCGGGCCGAACGGAACCCCAGCGCTCCGGAGGCCGGCGCTGAACCGGACGCGCGGGGTGGCGCGGTGGACGAGGGACGTGGGGCCGCACCAGCTCCTCCGGCCGCGGCGGCGGGGGAGGTGTCCACACGGTCGGATGGGGCAGTCGGGGGCCCGCCCGCTCCTTCCTCCACGATCGCGTCGGCCGCACCGGTCGCGTGCGCGGGGAGGGGATGGGCCGCCCACCGGCCACCCACGCGGCCGACGGACACCCGGGAGGAGGGGGCGGGCGGGGCGGTGGTCGCGGCGGGGCGGGGGGGCGGGAGGTGGACCTCCAGCTCCGGAACGGGCTCCAGCCGGAAGAGGTCCTTGACCGCGCAATCGAAGGTGTCCGCCAGCCGGAGCGCCAGCGTCGTGGACGGCACCTGGCGCCCGGCCTCGATCGCCATGATGGCGTGCCGGCTCACCCCCACCTCGTCGCCCAGGGCTTCCTGCGACAAGCGCAGGTCCCGGCGGTAGCGGCGGACGCTGTTGTGGAGTCGCGTGTCGGTCATGCGCATCTCCCGATGGGCGGAGGTTCGTCCTCGTCCTCATCGACCACGACGACAGCCGATGAGTCCCACAGGAGAACACCATACATCCGCCAGAATGTAATGCGCAAGCTACATCATGGTAATGTCAACATTACATCCCAGCCCGTCGAGAGCTGCGGCGACAGGGGCCTGCGCGGAAGCATCCTCATCTGCGCAGGCACAGAGAAAAAGAGCCCCTGCGCAGACGACGCGCTTGGATACCGGACTCGATACTCGTTTTGCCGCCGGCCATCCGCGTCACACGGTGCTCAACGCCGATAGTCCCTACTCCGGCGAAGGCCACTCAACCTCGAACCGGACAACATAGCGTACGTCAAACTCCTCCTTGACCACGGCCCAGACCGTGTCGCCCCTGAAGTACGGATCTCCTCTCCCCGGGTAGGGGTCTCCGTCCCAGCTCTCAGGTGTGTTGACGTGGCCGATCCATCGGCCGTCCGTGTCGAAGACCTCAAAGCCGTCGGTTGGATTCCAGTATTCCCAGAACCGCGGCGGTACTCGCTCCCCCCCTGGCCGTTGTCTGAGGAAGCCGAGTTCCTCCTCGGTCCAGGCGCGGCTCCAGCCTGGCGCGCCCGGCCACGCCCACAATCGGCCATCGTCCGTGAGCCAGAGGCGCAGGAACGCGGGGCGCTCCCGTGGAAGGATCGGAATCGGAGGAATGGGCATGACCTCCGCTCCGCGTCCCAGGCTGGCAAGAATCTGGTTGTTTCTGTCCCGCTGCAGGTTGGCGGAATGGAATCCCTCGGACCAGTACTCATGTTCCTCGTCCGTCCTCACCTGTGGCTCCCATTCCTTCGATATCCGCGTCACTCGCCCGTCCGGCCGGGCGACATCGATCGTGAAGCTGGCCGAGCAGCCGAAGGCCAACACGCCCATTCGACTCCGCGACCATTGTGCAAAGGGCATGTGGCGGAGGCGATTGTCCTCCATGAAGCCTCCGGAGTACGAGGGCAGTCGGCGCTCGCAGCCCTCCCAGGCGCGAACAGGGAGGAACACGGTGTCCGTCACTTCTTCGTGGCCGGTCAGGCGGCCGAACAGCGGTCTCTGCTGCCCTGCGCCCAACGTATCGGACCCCCGCCGGGGCGGATGGAGTGCGAGCCAGAGTTCACCTCGGTCGTCCCATCGGATGGCATCCCGCCCGTACGCGGGTCTCCCCGCCGCCGGACCCGCACCAAGTCTGATCTCCCGCACCAGGGTGCCATCGGGCGAAAACACATTGACGCGCCGATTGCCCAGGTCCAGCGCGGCCACCAGTCCGTCATCGGAGAGGTCCATGCCGACCACGGACCTCATCTCGCCGGGTCCCTCTCCCCGACGCGCGATCGTCCTGACGTAGGTGCCGCTCGCATCGTATTGCCGAAGAGTACCTCCATCGGCGACAAAGAGACTTCCGTCCGGGCCGACCGTAAACATCGGCGCCGCCCCCAACAGGTACTCCGACGGCCCCTCGACCATGCCGATGCGCGATACCTCGCGAAGGGTGGCCGTGCCGCGTAGCGGCGCCGATGAGAACACGAACGTCGTGTCACCCACTGGGCGGGAGGAGCCCAGTGGTGGTGCCGAGCCGGGCGTTCCCTCGCCGCATCCGCCTGCGACAAGCGTGAACAGAACCATCCGAAAGGCGCGCTGCATCGGCTCCCTCCCATTGCGAAGAACACGATTCTGCACGATGGCGGGAGGCGCCCGATCTTGTCAACTAATGAGTTAGTAGCAGATGTCGGAGCACATCGGCGTGCGTGAGGCATCGAGCTTGTCGAACCGAAGGCGTGACCGCGTTCGCACACTCGATCGACAGGTGGACCAGCATTATCGGTCACGGACAGATCGACGGCCCACAGGCCCCCCGGCGGCGTCTTGACCTCGGTCCCGCAGGCTGGCGATTTTGGACAGCGACTCCGCCTGGCAGCAGCAGTGGGTCGGCGTCGCCCCCGGACACTCTCCGACCAAGCCAGGTATGCCCATACAGAGTAATCGGTCAGGCGAATCGCCCTTCCGCACCGGCTACATCCTGAACCCGCGCCTCGACCTGGTGTGGTTCCTGGGGCTGCCGTTCCTGGCGGTTGCGATCGCGTTGGGCTTCCAGATGTGGCTGCCCTACGTGGTGGTGGCCTCCGTCAACCTCTGGATCACCGTGCCGCATCACTACGCGGGCTGGGTGCGCAGCTACGGCATGCCGGAGGAGTGGGCGCGCTTCAAGGACCGGCTCGTCCTCGGGCCCATCGTGATCTTCGGGCTCACCGCCGCGGGACTCACGTGGGCCCCGATCACGCTGCTGCTCATGGTCACGGCCTGGGACCATCAGCACAGCATCATGCAGCAGCACGGCTTCAGCCGCATCTACGACTTCAAGGCGGGCGCGGGAACGCCCTCCACGGGACGCTGGGACCTGGCGCTGCACTGGAGCCTGTACCTGAACATGTTCATCCAGGCGCCCATGTTCAGGCACCTGTGGATCCGGGAGCTGCACCGCATGCAGATCCCGATCTCGGCGGGCTTCGTCGAGACGCTGCAGCAGGTCAGCTGGCTCGCCCTGGGCATCTACCTGGCGTGCTACACGGTGCACCTCTGGCGCCTGGTTCAGAACGGCGGGCGCATCAACCCCATCAAGTACGTCTTCATCGCCGCGAGCTACTTCCTCTGGTACTTCGCCGCGTGGCACACCAACTCCATCCTCATCTACAACGTGGCCCACCGGATCATGCACGGGGTCCAGTACATGGTGATGGTCTACGCCTTCATGGGGCGGAAAGCGAAGTCGGGCGTGTCGAAGTCCGGTCTGTGGAGCCGGCTGGCGGGCAAGGGCAAGCTGAAGTGGTTCCTGTTGGGCGGGGGCGCCTACGCCATCGTGGTGCAGCTGATGATCAACCGTCCGCTCGACGAGTTCGGGTTCGGGGTCGTCAACTTCGCGCCCTACGCCGCGATCCAGAACTTCAACATCGCAGGGCTCGACTACGCCGCGAGCTATGCACTCTTCGCGGAGACGCTGATCGCCGCGTATGCGTTAACCCACTACTACGTGGATTCCTTCATCTGGAAGGTGCGCGACAAGAGCGTGCAGAAGGGGTTGTAGAGCATGCCGTGGTACCAGAAATACCGTCTGCTGCTGGTCATCTACGGGCTGTGCCTGCTCGTGGGCGGGCGCGAGTGGTGGCTGTCGCGCGGCTCCGAGCCCCCGGGCTGGTTCAGCGAAGAGGGGCGGGAGCTCACCGAGGTGCTGGTGCAGGTCAACCCGGACGAGCCCGACACCGAGTTCCTGCGCGGGATGCAGTCGCTGGCGTCCGGGAATGTCGAGACGTACGAGCGCTTTCTGGAGGAGGCGCTGGCGCAGAGCCCCAAGCACAACGACATGCTGCTTCGCTTTCACGCGCAGCACCTCATCGACACGGGCGCGGACTGGGTGACGATCAACCAGGCGCTCAACCGCTGGCGCATCAACCACCCCTTCGATGTGGAGACCATCAACTACTACATCGACGCGGGGCCCGAGACCAACCTTCAGCTCGCCGCGCTTGAAGACGCCCTGCTGCGGGTCCGCTGGATCGAGCGCGTTTGGCTGGAGCCGATCGCGGCCGAGGGCGCTTCGCAGCCGTGGCGCATCGTGCTCGACTTCACCGACGGGGCCGTCGTGGACATCCGGGACGTGACCCGGGCGGTGAGCTTCGTCTTGCCCAGGTGAGTCCCCGGAGCTAGCAGACTGTGTGTTGGTCCTCGACGCGCGAGGGCATCCAAACCGGGATCGACACTGATCCCGTCTTCGTGTTCTGTCGCTCGGGCGAGGTCGCAGGCGGACTGTTGGCAGGTTGCCCGTCGTAGGCACGCCATCCAAGATGGGGGGATCGGCGTAGACGCCTGCCATGGAAGAATGGGCCGGAGACGATGATGGACCGAAGGACGCTGCTGAAGATCGGCGGCATGGGGCTGCTCGGGAGCGGACTGGGTGCGTGCTCGGCGCGCTCCGCGCCCCTGGGCCAGCCCCCGCTGAGGCTCGCGCCGGTGCACGTGGATCCGGACCGCATCATCCGCACCACCGTGGGGCTGCGGCCGCATCGCCCAGCCGGTTTCCTGCTGCGCGCCGAACGGCTCGACGAGACCACCGTGATCCACAACTACGGCCACGGCGGGGCGGGGATGTCGCTTTCGTGGGGTACGGGCGCGATGGCCGCCGAGATGGCCATCCAACACGAGAGCCGGCGGGCCGCCGTGATCGGCTGCGGGGCCGCGGGGCTCACCTCCGCGCGTCAGCTGCAGCGGCGCGGATTCGACGTGACCATCTACACTTCGGACGTGCCGCCCAACACCACCTCGAACATGTCGTTCGCGGGGTTCACGCCCACCTCGGGGCTGGTGGATGATGATCTGCGCACGCCCGCGTGGGACGCGCAGTTCCGCGAGGCGGCGGAGATCGGCTACCGGCAGCTGCAGCTGCTGGTCGGCCGCGGGTACGGCGTGTCCTGGATCCACAGCTACGCGCTCAGCGACAACGAGCCGCGTCCGCGGGGCGGCGGGCAGGGGGACTCGGTGCCGCTGCTTCCGTCGCACCTGCGAACGGGCACAAGGGTGCTAGGGCCGGGGGAACATCCGTTTGCGACCCGCTACGCGAACCAGCGCACCCAGATGCGCATCGAACCCTCCATCTATCTCGACGCCCTGGTCCGGGACTTCGTCGACTTCGGGGGGCGCATCGTCATCCGCAAGTTCACGGAGCCGAGCGAGCTGGTGGCGCTGGAGGAATCCGTCGTTGTCAACTGCACCGGGCTGGGCGCGCGGGATCTGTTCGACGACCGCACGATGGTCCCGCTCAAGGGACAGCTGACCCTGCTGGTGCCCCAGCCCGAAGTGAACTACGGCACCTTCGGGGGCGCCCCCGCGACCTCCCAGGGCGGCCTGGGCATCCACATGCAGCCACGGAGCGACGGCATCGCGCTGGGTGGGACCTCCGAGCGCGGCGAGTGGTCGCTCGAGCCCAACCAGGAGGCGCTGGAGCGCATCGTGTCCGCGCACCGGGCAGTGTTCTCGGCGATGCGCGTCTGAGCCAGGAGGCACGACCATGATTCGGCTTCGAAATCTGCTTTTGGGCCTTGCGCTCTGCGCGTGCGCCGCAACCCCGCTCTCCGCCCAGGAGGAGCATCTCGCCCTCCTGCGCGGCAAACTGCAGGCGGAGCTCGAGAGCATCGTGGATGGCTACGAGGGCGTCGCGGGCGTGCACCTCATCGATCTCACTTCGGGGGACCGTTTCCGAGTGAACGACGAGCTCCTCTTCCCGCAGGCGAGCGCCATCAAGATCACCATCCTGCTGGAGCTCTTCCGGCGGGCCGAGGAGGAACCCGGGCTGCTCGGGCGCCGCATCGAGATGACCGACGAGGTGCGCACCGGCGGGAGCGGCGTGCTGCTTCACCTGACCGACGGGGGCGCGTCCCTGTCCCTGGAGGACTACGCGATCTACATGATCGTCTACTCCGACAACACGGCCACCAACGTCCTCATCGACGAGATGGGGATGGACGCGATCAATGCGCTTTCGGCTTCGCTCGGGGCGGAGAACACGCGACTGCAGCGCAAGATGATCCGGGCCGAGGAGTCCGCGCGCGGCAACGAGAACCTGTCCACGCCCCGCGACGCGGCGTTGATCATGGAACGGATCGCCAGCTGCGACCTGCCCATGGGCGCGGCCGGTTGCGCGAGGGTGCGCGAGATCCTCGAGATCTTCAAGGGCGGACCCATCCGCACCCCGGTGCCCCGGGAAGTTCCCATCGCCTTCAAGCCGGGCGGGATCACCGGCGTCTCCACCGTGTGGGGGCTGGTGGACGTGCCCGACCGCCCCTACGTGATCTCGGTGATGTCCAACTACGGCGGCAACGGTGGGGCGGTGGTGGAGGCGGTGTCGGCCGCGGCCTACGACTACTTCTCGCGCCTGTCCGGCATCACCATGTACGGGACTCGGGTGCCCCTGGAGATCAAGCGGCGGGTGCGGCCGCCGGGGGATTGAGATTCCTCCGTCCCGGTCGGCCAACCAGGGCCGATTTTCCCTTGAGAACTGCCAGGGAAATCGTGTACGTGTCCTGGGAAGAAGTGGTTTTGACAGATCGGTGAGAAAGATGCAAAAACACATATCTTATCCTGCTGGAATGTCAAAAGATACTTGACAATCATGCGATATCAGGTCAAAATAATTGACCCGATATCGTACGATCGTCAAGGAACAGCAATGCGTCTCAACGACTTCCTGGCGCTGCACGCGGTGTTCACCGTGGGCGACCTGGACCGCTTCTTGTCCGAACGAGGGTCCGGTAACGCGGCCACCCGCAAGTCCTTGTTGGCCTATCACCGCCGAAGGGGACACGTCGTGCCCATCCGCCGAGGCCTCTACGCGGCGGTCCCGCCGGGCACGCGCCCGCGAGAGGCGCCGGTCGATCCCTTCCTGGTGGCGGCCAAGCTCACCAAGGACGCGGTGCTGGCCTACCATACGGCCCTGGAGTTCCACGGCCGCGCATACTCGGTCCATTGGACGGTTGTGTACATATCGGCGAAGCGGTCGCTACCGATGCAGTTCCGATCCCACGAGTACCGGCGGGCACCCGTGCCGCCGCCGCTACTGCGAAAAAGGGAAGAGATGTTCGGCGTGATCCACCAGGACCGCTCCGGCGTGGAGCTCCGGGTGACCAGTCATGAACGAACGCTGGTCGACGTGCTCGACCGCCCGGACTTGACCGGCGAATGGGAAGAGATCTGGCGATCGCTCGAGTTGGTGGAATTCTTCGATATGGACCAGGTCGTCGAATACGTGTGCCTGCTGGACAACGCCACGACCGCCGCGAAGGTGGGGTTCTTTCTGGAGCAGTACAGGGACAGCCTGATGGTCGAGGACGCGCATCTCGATGTGCTGCGTCGAATGCGGCCCAGGCAGCCCCATTACCTGGTGCGGGCCAGGCGTCGCGACTGCAAGTGGGTCAAGGAATGGAATCTGATGGTCCCGGAGCAGGTTCTGAACCGGTCCTGGGAAGAGACGCCGTGAGGGTCTCGGCCCGTGATGCGGCGCCGTTTGCCCGCGCCGAGGGGTTCAGCGAAGGGGTGGTCGAGAAGGTGCTCCAGCTGTTGCGCCTTCTGAGCGCTCTCAATTCGCATCCGGGGCTCCGCGGCAAGTGGGCCCTGAAGGGCGGCACGGCGTTGAATCTGTTTGTGCTCCGCCATCCAAGATTGTCCGTGGACATTGATCTCAACTACATAGGCGCGCTGAACCGCGAGGAGATGTTGGCGGACAGGCCCCTGGTCGAGCGCGCGGCTCAGGCAGTCTTCTCACGAGAGGGATTCGCGGTCCGGCGGGCACCGGACGAACATGCAGGAGGGAAATGGCGGTTGGGCTATGTGAGCTACACGGGTCAGCCGGCGATCCTGGAAGTGGATCTCAACTACATGTACAGGCAGCCGCTCTGGGACGTCTGCGAAGCCGATTCCCATCGCGTCGGTGCCTATCGAGCCAGGAGAATACCACTGGTCGACATCCACGAGCTTGCAGCGGGCAAGCTTGCGGCGCTGCTGTCACGCAGGCAATCGAGGGATCTCTTCGATTGCACTCGGATTCTCGGTCTGGATGCTCTCCGCAGTGACCGGCTTCGCATCGCCTTCGTCGTCTACGGCGGGATGAACCGCAAGGACTGGCGGACCGTTTCAATCGAAGATGTCAGCTTCGAAGAACGGGAGTTGGCGAGACAGCTTCGTCCCATGCTTCGTGCGCCGGGACCGTCCGGCCAGGGTGTGACAACCGACTACGCCCGGGAGCTCGTCGAGGATTGCAGGAGAGCGCTATCCGCCGTATTGCCCCTGGCGGACAAGGAGCGCGAGTTCCTCGACCTCCTGTTGGACAGGGGAGAAATCGATGCAGGATTGCTCACGTGCGACACGTCCCTGCAGGAGCGCATCCACGACCAGCCACTCCTTCAGTGGAAGGCTCTCAACGTCCGACGTCACAAAGGCGTGTCATGAGGTCCGGGGGCCGACCGGTCGGAAGGATTCGCCATCGGCTGATTGAGAGACCGTCCCTCCGCCCCTACTATTGGCTCTCCCGCAAACGCCCTGAACTTCAACGACAACGGAGACCCCATGTCGAAGCTGCTCGTAGCCGCGCTCGCCGCCGGATTGATCTGGGCCACGGCCCAGGAGAACCCGGCCGCCACCCACATCTCCGCGGACGACATCCTCGCCACCATCGCGAACGCCCCGGAGGGCCGGGTGAGCGACCAGCAGATCCGCCACCTCGACGCGGGCGGACACAATGTGGGCGTGGGCCTGGTGCACCGGCCGCCCACCACCTCGCTGGGAGCGATCCAGCACCACAACCAGACCGAGGTCTATTACGTGGTGTCGGGGCGGGGCACGCTGGTGACCGGGGGGGAGCTGACCGACGCGAACCCCCTCGATCCGGAGGGCAATACGGTCCGCACGCTGACCGGCCCGAGTTCGCTTGGCGGCATCGCCGGCGGGCAGAGCCGCGACATCGGGCCCGGGGACATGGTGATCATCCCCACCAACTCGCCGCACGGGTTCAGCGAGATCACCGAGACGATCACCTACATCGTGGTGCGCGTCGATCCCGACCAGCTGGTCGGGATCAAGTAGACGGCTCGGCGGGGTCCGGACCGCCATGGCAGGTCGGGGCCGTACCGCTATAATGCACGCCCAAGGTGTGAAATCGCGCGCCGGAACGCGTACCCGAACCCATTGGCGGCCATGACTCGATCGCGAATTCCCCGACGTCGCGTGCGCGTAGACGTACGCGCGTTCGTTGCCTTGGCGGCCTGCCTGGCGGTGGTCGCCGCGCCCTTCCGTCTGGGCGCACAGGTCGCGCAGCAGGCTTCCGGCGAGGCCGTGACCGTCGTCCTCGTGCGCCATGCCGAACGCCTGGACGACAGCGGCGATTCTCCGCTCAACGATGTGGGACGGGAGCGCGTCGAGAGGTTGCGCACGCTACTGGCCGACGTGGACTTCACCCACGTCCACTCCACCAACCTGACCCGGACCCGCGACACCGCCCGTCCCATCGCGGAAGACGATGGCGTGGAGCTCATCTTCTACAGCCCCGGAGAACTGGAGCAGCTCGCCGAGTCCATTCGCGCGACCCCCGGCCGGCACCTGGTTTCGGGCCACAGCAACACCACGCCGCGCCTGGCGGAGGCGCTCGGAGGCGACGCGCACGGTCCCATCGACGAGATGGAGTACGACCGCCTCTACATCATCGTCATCCAGCCCGGGCAACCCGCGGTCACCACCTTGCTGCGCTTCTGAAACGCAGCCAGCTTGGCGCATGCTCCTCGAAACCCCTTTCCACGCCCGCACCCACGCCCTCTGTCACCACCGCCGCTGGCGCAACTGGTCCGGGTACGCCATCGCCCTCAGCTACGAGCCCGGCCACGAGTTCGAGTACTACGCGGTGCGCAGCGGGGCGGCGCTCTTCGATATCTCGCCCCTGCGCAAGTACGAGATTGCCGGCCGCGACGCGGCTGCGCTCGTGGACCGCATCGTCACGCGCGACACGTCCGACTGCCCGGAAGGGCGCGTGCTCTACACGCCGTGGTGCGACGAGGCCGGCAAGCTGATCGACGACGGCACTGTGCAGCGCCTGGGCACGGACACCTTCCGCATCACGGCCGCGGATCCATGCCTGCGCTGGTTCCAGGACTGCGCGCTGGGGATGGACGCCCGCGTTCGCGACATCTCCGCCGATCTCGCCGCGCTCGCCCTCCAGGGCCCCACCTCGCGGGACATCCTGGCCCGGCTGGTGACCGGGGGCGACATCCGGACCCTCCCGTTCTTCGGGCTGATGGAGGGCAGCGTGGGAACGATTCCGGTCACGATCACGCGCACCGGCTACACGGGCGATCTCGGGTTCGAGATCTGGGCGCGTCCCGAGCACGCGCTCGAGCTCTGGGACGCGCTCATGGACACGGGCCGGGGATACGGCATCGCGCCCGCGGGTCTCGACGCTCTCGACGTCGCCCGCATCGAGGCCGGGCTGCTGCTCAAGGAGGTGGACTACGTGTCCGCGTGGACGGCGCTCATCGAGTCGCGCAAGTCGTCGCCCTACGAAGCGGGACTCGGGTGGGCCGTGCAGCCGGGCCCCGGGCGCGACTTCGTGGGCGGCAGGGCGCTCGCGCGGGAGGCGGCCCGGCCCTCCAAGTGGGCCTTCGCGGGGCTCGAGGTCGACTGGCCGCGCATCGAGCGGCGCTTCGCCTCCGTCGGACTGCCCCCGCTGGTGGCGGGCCGGGCGTCGCGCGAGCCGGTGCCGATCTTCGTCGCCGGAACCCAGGTCGGCTTCGTCACCAGCTCCACCTTCTCGCCCATCCTCAAGAAGTACATCGCCCTCGCCACCCTCCAGCGCGACTTCGCCCGCCCCGGCGGCCGGGTGGACTTCGAGCTCACCGTGGAGTTCGTGCGCCATGAGGTGCCCGCCACGGTGGTGAAGACGCCCTTCTTCGACCCCGCGCGCAAACGCAACTGAGGCCGATGACCCGCAGCTACGACGCGATCGTGATCGGTGGCGGGCACAACGGCCTGGTGCACGCGGCCTATCTGGCGCGCGCGGGGCTGGACGTGTGCGTGCTCGAGGCGCGGCCGGTGCTGGGGGGCGCCACCGTCACCGAGGAGATCTTCCCAGGCTTCAAGTACAGCGTCTTCTCGTACGTGGTCAGCCTGATGCGGCCGGAGATCATCCGCGAGCTGGATCTGCCCCGTCATGGGCTCACCATCCTGCCGCTCGAGAGCACGCTCACGCCGCTTCCGGACGGCGACCGCCTGTACCGCGACGGCGACCACTACCGCAGCTGGCGCGAGATCGCGCGCTTCTCGGTGCGCGACGCCGAGGCCTACGACGACTACGGCCGTTCTCTCTTCTTCATGGCGCGCGCGGTGAAGTACCTGCTCGACATCGTTCCGCCGGATCCCGGGCGGCTTGGCCCGCGCGACATCTCCGGCCTGCTCGGGCTGGCCCGGCACTTCCTGGGGCTCGATCCGGAGCAGCTGCACCTGCTGGTGAAGCTGATGACGATGAGCGCGGCCGATTTCCTCGATGAGTGGTTCGAGACCGACGTGCTCAAGGCCACCCTGTCGGCGAGCGGGATCATCGGCACCTTCCTCGGTCCGCGCTCCCCGGGCACCGCCTACGTCCTGCTCCACCACTACATGGGGGAGATCGACGGGCACTTCCGCGCGTGGGGCTTCGCCAAGGGCGGGACCGGAGCGGTGGCGGAGGCGATCGCTTCTGCCGCGCGCGAGGCGGGCGCCGAGATCCGCACGGACGCGCCGGTCGCCCGGGTGCTGGTCCGGAACGGACGCGTCACCGGCGTCGCACTCGCCAACGGGGACGAAGTCCACGCGAAGGCGGTGTCGTCCAGCCTCGACCCGCGCCGCACCTTCCTCGACCTGGTCGAAGAGCGCGAACTCCCCGGCGAGCTTGTGCGCGCCGTGCGTGGGTTCCGGTTCCGCGGTTCCTCCGGCAAGGTCAACCTGGCGCTCGACGCCGCGCCCGACTTCTCCTGCATGCCCGGCTACGGCCCGCATCTCCGGGGGGCGGTCTCGATCAGCCCCTCCCTCGACTACCTGGAGCGCGCCTACGACGACGCGAAGTACGGGGACTTCTCGCGAGAGCCCTACATCGACATCGTCATCCCTTCGGCAATCGATCCGGGGATGGCGCCGCCCGGCAAGCACGTCATGTCGTGCTTCGTCCAGTACGCGCCCTACGAGTTGCGCGAGGGGAACTGGGACGACAGGCGCGACGCCTTCGGCGACGTGGTGGTCGACACGCTGGCCCGCTACATCCCGAACCTGAAGGACATCATCCTGCACCGTCAGGTGCTGACGCCGCTGGACATCGAGCGCACCACGGGGCTCTCGCAGGGCAACATCTTCCAGGGCGAGTTGAGCCCGTCGCAGCTCTTCTTCCTCCGTCCGGCCGCCGGCTACGCGAAGTACCGGACGCCGGTTCGGGGCTACTACCAGTGCGGATCGGGGACCCACCCGGGTGGCGGCATCATGGGCGCGCCGGGGAAGCTCGCGGCCGGCCCTGTGCTCGCCGACCTGGGGAAGGGGCGGCGGGGGAGGGGACGATGACGGAAGCTGTGCGCCCCCCGGCCGGGCAGCCGGATGTCGCCAACGGCCGGCACGGCGTATCGGCCGCCCGTGGCGCTTACGACGCGGTCGTGGTGGGCGCGGGGCACAACGCGCTGGTCACGGCGGCCCTGCTCGCCCGCGCGGGATGGAGGGTGCTGGTGCTGGAGCGGCGAGATGCCATTGGGGGCGCGGCCGCCACCGAGGAGGTCTTCCCCGGGTGCCGGGTCAACCTGGCGGCCCAGGATGCGGGCCTCTTCCGGCGGGAGATCGTCTCCGACCTCGGCCTCGACGCGCCCGGGCTCGAGTGGGTGCATCCGCCGGCAGTGGCGACCTCGCTCACCGGCGGCGGGGAGGCGCTCACGCTCTGGCGCGATCCCGGACGCACCCGCGACGAGATCGCCCGCCACGGCGAGGCCGACGCGGCGCGCTTTCCCGACTGGGCCGACTACCTGCGCTCGATGGCGCGCGTGCTCAAGGTCGCGCTGGACGATGCTCCTCCGGTCCTCCACGACGTTTCCGTCAGGGAACGCCTGCGCCAGCTGCGTCCCCTCCTGCGCGCCGGCCGGCTGGGCAAGCGCACGGTCGTGGAGCTGCTGCGCGTGCTGCCGATGTCGGCACGCGACCTTCTCGACGACTGGTTCACCGGTGACGCCCTCAAGGGGATGCTGGCCACCAGCGGCCTGCTGGGAGCCCGGCAGGGTCCGAGCGCCATGGGCGGCGCCTTCCGCATGATCTACCACGCCACCGGCGCCGAAGCCTGCGGTTTTCGCTCATCGGTCTTCGTCAAGGGCGGCATGGGCGTGCTTTCGGAGGCGCTCTCGGCGGCCGCGTGCGGGCACGGAGCGGAGGTTCGCACGGGGGCCGAAGTGGAGAGCATCCTGGTCGAGGACGGCGTCGCGACCGGCGTAGTGCTGGCCGGCGGCGAGGAGATCCCCGCGCGTTGCGTGGTGTCGGGGGCCGATCCCCGCCGCACCTTCTTCGGACTGGTGGGAGCGCCCCGCCTGGGCCCCGAGTTCAACCGCAAGGTGACCAACATCCAGCTGCGCGGAACCACCGCGACCCTGCACCTCCTGCTCGACGCGCTTCCGCCTCTTGCGGACGCGGCTCAACGGCTCGCAGGGCACACCCTGGTGGCTCCCAACGTCGACTATCTCGAGCGGGCGAGCGACGACGCCAAATACGGCCGCTATTCCGCGCGCCCGCATCTGGACATGGTGGTTCCGACACTGCACAATCCCGCCTTCGCGCCCGAAGGTCGCCATCTGGCCTCCATCCAGATCCGCTACGCCCCCTGTCGGCTGCGCACCGGCAGCTGGGAGGACGGCGCGACCCCGGGCGCGCTGCTCTCTTCCGTACTGGACGTGTTCGACGACTTCCTCCCCGGCCTGCGCGAGCGCATCGTGGACCATCGTCTGATCACACCGCTCGATCTCGAGACCGAGCTCGGCCTCACCGGCGGCGACGAATACCACGGGCAGATGGGCCTTGACCAACTCCTCTTCATGCGTCCGGTGCCGGGTTGGGGCTGGTACCGGACACCGGTCGAACGCCTGTTCCTGTGCGGCTCGGGCACCCATCCCGGGGGCGGGGTCACGGGCGGTCCTGGCCGGCTCGCCGCGCGTGAGATCTTGCGCGACGGGAAGCCGGGCGCGCCTTTGGGCGAGCGAAACCAGCCATGAACCGCGCGGCGCGCCCGAGTCGCGCAGACCTGACCTGAAACCCATCCGAGGAGCAAACTTCATGTCCCCGACCTTCGACATGGCCCTGATCCAGCGCGGAGCCCGGCTCCGCAGGTCGCCCTACTTCGAGTCCACCCTGCGCGCGGGCTGCCGGAGCTATACGGTCTACAACCACATGTTCCTCCCCACCCGGTACGACGACCTGCACGCGGAGTACGAGAAGCTGCTGAACGGGGTCACGGTGTGGGACGTGAGCGTCGAGCGGCAGGTGGAGATCACCGGCCCGGACGCCTTCGAGTTCACCAACCTGCTCACGCCCCGGGACCTGTCCAGGTGCGCCGTCGGCCAGGGCAAGTACGTCCTGATCACCGCCGAGGACGGCGGCATCGTCAACGATCCGGTGCTCCTGCGCCTGGGCGAGAACCACTTCTGGCTGGCGCTGGCGGACAGCGATGTCCTGCTTTGGGCGAAGGGCGTCGCCCTCAACTCGGGGCTCGACGTCGAGCTCTGCGAGCCGGATGTCTCGCCCATGCAGGTGCAGGGTCCGAAGTCGAAGGAAGTCATCCGCAGGCTCTTCGGGGACGAGGTGAGCGGGTTGCGTTACTATTGGTTCGCCGACACCGATCTGGACGGCATTCCGGTGGTCGTGACGCGCACCGGCTGGAGCGGCGAGGTCGGCTACGAAATCTACCTGAGGGACGGAAGCCGGGGGATGGAACTCTGGGACCGCGTGATGGAAGCAGGACGCGATCTGGGCATTTCTCCCACGGGTCCCTCCGACATCCGCCGCATCGAGGCCGGCATCCTCAACTACGGCATCGACATGACGCTGGACACCAACCCCTATGAGGTCGGCCTGGGATGGCAGGTGGACCAGGATCAGGACGGCGACTTCATCGGCCGCGAGGCGCTGGCCCGCATCGCCGCGGAGGGGCCCGCGCGGGTGCTGGCCGGGGTCGAGATCGCCGGGGCTCCGCTCGATCTGAACATGACCCGCTGGCCGGTGCATCGGGACGGCGAGCAGATCGGCGTCGTGACGTCCGCGGTATACTCGCCCCGTCTCGACCGAAACATCGGATTCGCGATGGTGCCGGCGGGATACGGCAAGCTGGGCACGCACCTCGGCGTTGCCACCGCGGACGGGGAGCGCGACGCCACGGTCGTGCGCAGGCCCTTCGTGGATCCCGGTAAGCAGATTCCCAAGTCATAGGCGAACAAGGAGATGCGGGATCGGCGCCAGTTGAAACGCGAGTCCGCGTCCAGACGCAGGTGTCCAGTCGCCGACGGTTCGCGCGGCACCGGGGCGCTCCTCCCGGGTTTGCGGGAAAGCACAGTCATCAGTAGATGACAGTAAAGTTACCATTAGACATCAGTTCATCGGCATGAGATCCAACATCAGCATCAGTGAGGCAGAGGAGTGAGCGACAGCAA
Organism: Longimicrobiales bacterium; assembly: GCA_965208255.1. Classification (GTDB taxonomy): domain Bacteria; phylum Gemmatimonadota; class Gemmatimonadetes; order Longimicrobiales; family Gaopeijiaceae; genus BD2-11. The sequence continues at coordinate 1,830,015 of OZ242324.1, read as the reverse complement.
GGGGACCGGCAAAATGCGCCCGACCGTGCTGGGGCACTTCGCCAACTACCGTTTCACCGCGCGGTTCTGGGAGCTGGATAGCGCGAGCAGGCGCGCGCGCGCCCGAGCGTGGTTCGAGGATTTGCGGGGGGCTGCGGACCTGGCTCATCCCTATCTGCTGCAGGGCCTCGAGGCCGGAGCCGATGTGCTGGTGTGGAGTTCGGTGCGCGCCGAGGACGACGATGCGGGCGCGCGCTACTTCCTGCGCCGGGCGGCGGCAGAGGGCCGGCACCGGGACATCGTCGAGCCGGTGATGACGCTCTGGGGCTATACGCGTCCTTCCGAATACAGCAAGGCGCGCTCGGCCCAGGAGGTCGATTCCTTCGCCGAGGAGCGCAGGCGATACCTGGTGGTCTACCCCTTCACCAAGACGGCGGACTGGTATCTGTTCGGGCGTGAGACGCGCCAGGGGATGATGAACGAGCACATCCGCATCGGGAAGCAGTTTCGCAAGATCAAGCAGCTGTTGCTGTATTCGTTCGGGCTTCAGGATCAGGAGTTCGTCGTCGTGTATGAGATGGACGATCTGCGGCTGTTTTCGCGTCTCGTTCATGAGTTGCGGGGCACCGAGGGCAGGCGCTACACCCTGAGCGACGCGCCGCTGCACACGGGGATCTTCACAAGCCCCGAAGAGTGGTTGGACACGCTGGGGTAGGGTGACTCGACACTTCGGGTAGGTCGATGGGGCGTATGGGAGACACGGTTTCGGTCGGGGCACGGCTCGCGGGCGTGCGGGTGGTGACGACGCGTGGCTCGTCCGGGGAGGACCGGCTGCGCTCATTGCTGGAAGCGGCGGGTGCGGACGCGTTGTCGTGGCCGACCTGTGCGTACCCCCCGCCGCGCGATCCCGCGCCGCTGGAGGCCGCGCGCGCGCGGCTCGACCGGTTCGACTGGGTGGTGTTTACGAGCGCGCGCGCCGTGGCGGCGGTGGGGGAGGGGAGGGCCACCCGGGCGGCCGGGTCTGCCGGCGACGCGGTTCGGGGTGGCGCGCACGGGCCGACAGCGCCCGATTCGGTCGATGTAGCGGCGCCGGCCGACGGGAGCCCCGCCCCCACCCCCCGGGTCGCCGTGGTGGGTCCGGCCACCGCCCGCGCCGCGGCCGATGCGGGTTGGACGGTCGCGGTGGAGGGGCGCGGGCCGGGTGCGCGCGGCCTGGCCGCCCAGGTGGCCGCGACCTTGCCGGTTGCGGGCGCGCGCGTGCTGTTCCCGGCCGCCTCGGGGGCCGTGTCCACCGTGGAGGACGAGTTCACGGCGGTGGGAGCCCGCGTCACCCGGGTGGAAGCCTACCGCACGGTGGTGACGCCGCCGCCGGCCGCGCGGGTGCGTGCCGACCTGTCCGCCGGGGTGGACGCGGTCACCTTCGCCAGCCCGGCGGCGGTGGAAGCGGTCGCCCGCGCCCTGGGCGAGCCGGCGGGCGACGCGCTGCCGGGCGGCATGAATCACGCGCTGGCGGGGGAGGAGGCGCGCTCGGCACCGGAGGCGAGGGGCCGTACGCCGGGCCGGCCGGGTGGTCCCGGGCTGGCCGGCGAGATGGCCCGTGCGCTCGCGGGGACCGTGGTGGTGTGCATCGGCCCCACGACCGGTGCCGCGCTGGCGCGCCGCGGAGTCGAGGGTGTCCAGGCCGCGGCGACCTCGACGTTGGAGGCGATGGTGGACGCGCTGATGGAGCGGTTCGGTGGGGCCCGGAACGGCGTCCGGCGGCGTCCCCGCGGGGAGCGCGACACCTCCGGGCGGCCGATTGCGCGCGCAGCCACCCCGGCCGCCGCCGTCTACCCACCCGGAGGCGGCACGTGACTTCGCGCAGCGAGGAGCTGTTCGGTCGTGCCCGGCGGGTGCTCCCGGGTGGAGTGAACAGCCCGGTGCGCGCGTTCACCTCGGTCGGGGGGGTGCCGCGCTTCATCCGTTCAGCCCGGGGCGCCTGGCTCGAAGACGCCGACGGGAACCGCTACCTCGACTTCATGGGGTCGTGGGGGGTGGCGATCCTGGGTCACGACCACCCCGCGGTGCGCGAAGCTGCTGCGCGCGCCCTCACCCGGGGCACTTCCTTCGGGGCACCCTCGGCGGGCGAGGTCGAGATCGCGGAACTGATCGCCGAGCTCGTACCGGGCATCGAGGTGGTGCGCTTCGTCAACTCCGGCACCGAGGCGACCATGAGCGCCATCCGCCTGGCGCGCGCGGTCACCGGCCGCAGCCGGATCGTCAAGTTCAGGGGCGGCTACCACGGTCATGCGGACGCATTCCTCGTGGCGGCGGGGTCGGGGGCGGCCACCCTGGGCGTGCCGTCCAGTCCCGGTGTGCCGGCGGCGACGGCGCGCGACACCTCGGTCGCAGAGTTCAACGACCTCGGCTCGGTGGCGGACTGCTTCTCGGCCTCGACCGACGGCGTGGCCGCCGTGATCGTGGAGCCGGTCGCCGGCAACATGGGGTGCGTCCCCCCGGCGGCCGGTTTTCTGGAAGACCTGCGGGAGCTGTGCACCCGTCACGGCGCCCTGCTCGTTTTCGATGAAGTAATGACCGGCTTCCGCGTGGGACTCGCCGGCGCCCAGGGGCGCTACAATGTGATTCCGGACCTGACCACGCTGGGCAAGGTCATCGGCGGCGGGCTCCCGGTGGGCGCGTACGGCGGGCGCGAGGAACTGATGCGCGAGATCGCCCCCGACGGCCCGGTCTACCAGGCGGGGACGCTCTCGGGCAATCCCCTGGCGATGGCCGCGGGACTTGCAGCCGTACGACATCTCGCCGCCAACCCGGACGTGTACGAACACACCGAGAGCCTGGGCCGCCTCCTGGACCGCGGCTTTGCCGAGATCGCAGGGCGTTCGCCGGTGCCCATCCGCTGGAACCGCGTGGGCGCCATGGGGTCCCTGTTTTTCTCCGAAGCCCCGGTCGTGGACTGGCCATCCTCGGAGGCGGCGTCGAGCGGGCGCTTCAACCGGCTCTTTCACGGCATGCTCGATCGCGGCGTCTACCTGCCTCCGAGTTCCTACGAAGCCTGGTTCTGGTCCGCGGTCCACAAAGAGCACGAGATCGTCCGCGCTCTGGAGACCGCCGGCGAGATCATCGAACGCATGGACGCGTAGACGCGATGCCGTGCAAACACGGGCCAAACATCCCCGCAGCCGAATCCGCCCGCCGGGCGACGACATGAACGAATCCGACACCTCCACCGTCTTCGAGCGCGCCGCGCGCGGTCAGCCCGTGCCCCACACGCCCGTCTGGATCATGCGCCAGGCCGGGCGCTATCTCCCGGAATACCGCAAGCTGCGCCGAACGGTCGACTTCATCACGGCCACCCGCACCCCCGAGATCGCGGCCCGCATCACGCTGCAGCCGATGCAGCGCTTCGAGATGGACGCCTCGATCCTCTTCAGCGACATCATGACCCCGCTCGACCCCATGGGCGTCAGCGTGGATTTCAAGCCCGGACCCGTCCTCCCCGAGCCGGTGCGCACTCCGGAGAAAGCGCGCGCGGTCCGGGAGCTGGTGCCCGAGGAAGGCGTGCCCTTCGTGCTCGACGCCATCCGCGCCGTTCGGTCGGAGCTCCGACCGGAGGCCGCGCTCATCGGCTTCGCCGGCGCACCCTTCACGCTCTTCTGTTACCTGGTCGAGGGCGGTGGCTCCAAGGACTTCATGACCGCGCGCAGCTTCCTGCGCCGGGAGCCGGAAGCATCACAGGCTTTGCTCAGGACGCTGGGGCGGTCGATGGCCCGCTATCTGGTGGCCCAGGCCGGGGCCGGCGCCAACGCCGTCATGCTCTTCGACTCCTGGGTCGGCATGCTTGGCCCGGAGAGCTACCGGCGTTTCGTCCATCCCGTCCTGAAGGAGGCCTTTGCCACGGTGCGGGCCGGAACCGACTGTCCGATCATCTACTTTCCCAACCGGGGAGGGGCGCTGCTCAGTGGCATGCGGGACCTGGACATCGACGTCGTCGCCATCGACTGGACGCTGCCGCTGCACCGTGCCGATGCGCGGCTGGGCGGCGGGCGGGCCCTGCAGGGCAACCTCGATCCGGCCGAGCTCTTCGGGCCTCCGGAGGCGCTGCTGGCCGCCGCCGACGCCGTATTGGCGGACGCCAAGGGGCTGGCGGGCCACATCTTCAGCCTGGGGCATGGCATCGATCGCCGCACCGACCCCGGCCAGGTGGCACGCCTTGTCGACCATGTGCACGAGCGCAGCGCTACGGGCGCGGAATAGTACCGTTGGGGACGCGCCTCCTTTCCGCGACAGGTCCCGGAGGAACATCGCGGCGCCCGGAGAGGTCCGTCGTGGAGACCGTTGCCGCCCCTCACGCAGCCTGGTCGTTCAGGCGTAGAAACCGCGGGAGATGATGTCCTGAGAATCGCCGTCCTCCTGATCAACTTCGGCGAACCGGCGGAGCCCGTGCTGGAGCAGGTCACACCCTTCCTGGAGCGCATCTTCCTCCAGAACGCCGACCTGGAAGCCGGCCGGGCCGCCCGGACGCGCGCTGCCCAGCTGGCGGCCGCGCGCGCGCCTCATCTGGTGGAAGCCTACCAGGCGATCGGCGGGTCTCCCCTGGACGAACAGGCGCGGGCCCAGGCAGAGGCTCTGCACGAGGAGTTGGTGGCTCGCAACGTGGACGCGCAGGTCCAGGCCGTCTTCCAGTTCACGCCTCCCTTCATCAACGAGGGCGTGGCTCGGGCGCGTGACGAGCGCGCGGACGTCCTGGTTGGACTGCCCGTCTACCCGATGTGCGGTCAGTCGACGACGGTCGCTGCCCTCGACTCGGTTCGGGGCGCCCTCGAAGAGCTGGACTGGGAGGTGCCGTTCATCGCAGTCGCCGGCTGGCATCGGCATCCGGCCTATCTGGCGATGCGCGCGGAGCACATCCGCTCCTTCGTCCGGGAGCGGGAGCTCGATCTCCGGGACCCGGACACCATCCTGTATTTCTCCGCCCACGGCACGCCCGTGAAGTACATCACGGAAGGCAACCGCTACGACCGCTACGTCGAGGAGCACTGCCGGGATATCGCCGAAGCGCTGGGCGTCGGCGACCGCTTCGCCGTCGGTTTCCAGAACCACACCAACCGGCGCATCGCCTGGACCTGGCCGGACAATGAAGAGCGCATCCAGACGCTCGCGGAGCGGCGGCTGGTGGTGGACGCCGTCAGCTTCATCCACGAACAGTCGGAGACCCTCGACGAGCTCGACCGCGAGCTGCGGGCGGAGGTCGAGGAGCTGGGCAAGGAGATGTACCGGGTGCCGGTGCCCCACGACGATCCCCGCTTCGCCGACGTGCTTGCCGACCTCGTGGGCCACGGTCTGGGCCAGTCTTCGGCGGAGGGCCTCGCGCTGGCCTCCTGTCGATGCCGGCCGATCCCCGGCACCTGGTGCACCAACGGCGCGCGCGACCTCCCGCCCAGCCCATACATCGGCCCGGCTTCCGACCCCGAATCGAGCCCCGCGTCCAGGCCTGGTGCCGACCCCGAGCCGCGTGCCGCCTCCAGGCCGAGCCCCGAACTCCCCCCTTGATCGCGATCGTCGGTGGCGGCATCACCGGCCTCGCCGTTGGCCGGGAACTCGCGTTGCGCGACCGGGAGTTCGTGGTGCTGGAAGCCGCAGACCAGCCGGGCGGAGTGATCCGCAGCGAGCGCAAGGATGGGTTGCTGCTGGACTGGGGACCGCAGCGGGCACGCCTCAGCGATCCCCTCGCCGGCCTGACAGACGATCTGGGCCTCGGTGACCAGCTGCTTCTCGCCCCGTCGGACCTCGACTTCTTCATCTGCCGGGAGGCCCGACTCCGGCGCGTGCCGCTCTCCCTCGGCGGCTTTCTCGTATCGGACGCCGTGAGCTTGCGGGGCAGGCTGCGAGCGCTGCTCGAGCCGTTCACCGCCGGCCCCCGGGACGACGAGAGCGTGGCGGCGTGCTTCACCCGCAAGCTCGGCCGGGAGGTGTACGAGCATGTCGTCGGGCCCCTCTACGGCGGGCTCTACGGCTCCGACCCGAAGGACATGGTGGTGGGACTGTCGCTGGGGCGACTGCTGCGCGCGATGGGAACCCGGCGGAGCCTCCTGCGCCCCTTCCTGGCGCGCGGGGGACGCCTGAGTCCGCCCCCGGCCTGTTCCTTTGCGGACGGGATGCAGACCCTGCCGCTGGCCCTGGCGAGAAGTCTCGGTGAACGCATCCGGCTGAGCACCCCGGTGCGTGCGATCGAGCCCCGGGGAGGCGGCTGGAACGTGGTGCTGGACGACGAATCGCTGGCTGCCGAGCACGTCGTGTTGACCGCTCCGGCTCGCGCCGCCGCCGCGCTTCTCGGCCAGGTCGCTCCCGAAGCTGCGTCACGCATCGCCAGCCTTCGCTACAATCCGCTCGCGGTCGTGTGTCTGCGCGCCGAGACATCGCTCCGGGGGTTGGGTTTCCAGATGTCGCTGGCGGATTCCCGGCCCCTGCGAGGCGTCACCTTCAACCACAGCCTGTTCGGGGAAGCCGGGACGAGCTCCGACGGGCGAGGCCGTGCCGACCGGACCGGTTTGTATACCGCCTACCTGGGCGGCTCGACCCACGGGCGCGTCGTGGAGAGCGACGACCACTCGCTGGGCGAACTCGCCGCCGCGGAATTCCACCGATGCACCGGGTTCGAAGCCCATCCGGTCGCGGTCGCGCGTCAGTCGATGCCGGCCTGGGACCGGTCCTGGTCGGCGCTCGAGGGTCTCGGGCTGCCGGCGGGAATCCAGGTGGCGGCGAACTGGGAGAGCCGTCCCGGGCTGGCGGGCCGGCTCGCGCAGGCCCGGTCGTTGGCGGCCGATCTCGACCGGCATCGGGCGGCGGGCGCCACTGCTCCCCAGGCGAGGTCCGACGCCCCCCGGCGTTAGCCGCTCCCGCCGTGGTGGAGGTCGTCACATCATTGTGACAGAAACGATCGCCGAATCGTTACAACAAGCGCGCTTCCCGCCATTGCTGGGGCCCGGATCCCGGGACGATCTTTATCCTACCCATCGGATCCATCGGACCCATCGGCGACCTGAGGCCAACCTGGTCAGGGAGGTCTAACGCCAACGGGCGCTTGATGATATGCGCTTTTCACCGCATCTCAGCGGGAGGTGTTAGACCTTGATGCCCCTTGTCGCGATACTGGCCATTGCCCTCCAGGGTGCACCCGGAAACACAGCCAACGGGGAGCCTCCGGAGGATCCCCCCAGCGAGCAGGATCCGTCGGGATGGACGCCCGCCGTATCGTTCTCGGTGGAGCACCGGACCCGGTACGAGCACCTGAACAACCAGTTCCGGGCCGGCCGCGCAGGTGACGACCGGCTGCTGGTGTTCCGCACCCTGGCGAAGGTGGAGCTGGGCACCCCGGGCTTCCGGATCAACACCGAGTTCCAGGATGCGCGCACCGAGCTGGCGGACTCGGAGACGCCGCTGTCGACCAGCATCGTCAACCCCGTGGATCTGCTGCAGGCCTATTTGGAGGTCCCCGTCGACAACCTCCTGGCGGAAGGGAGCAGCAGCGTACTGCGGGGCGGGCGGGTCACCATGGACATCGGCAGCCGCCGCCTGATCGCACGCGACAACTTCACCAACGTCTCGTACGCATTCACCGGCGTCGACTGGCAGTGGACCGGTCCGGACGACAGCAAACTGCGCACATTCTTCACCTTCCCGGTGCAGCGCCAAGTGTCGGGAGACATCCTGGAGAATCGGCCCAAGTTCGACACGGAATCGGGCAATGTGCGGTTCTGGGGAGTGCACTACTCTCCCGGCAGCCTGCCCTGGGGCGACGAAGGAGAGTTCTACTACTTCGGCCTCGACGAGAGCGACAGTCCAGGACGGCGAACCGCCGATCGCGACTTCCACACGCTCGGCGCGCGACTCTATCGTTCCCCGGAGGAAGCCAGCTTCGACTATCAGTTCGAGTCCATCTTCCAGCTGGGGCAGTCACGCATGTCCAAGTCGGCGACGACGGACCTGGATCATCGCGCCCGGTACTACCATGTCGAGGCGGGCTACACCTTCGCCGCCGCGGGCTCTCCCCGGCTGAAGTTCCAGTACGACTACGCGAGCGGTGATGAGGATCCCACGGACGGCCGGAACAACCGCTTCAGCGGCCTGTTCGGCTCCCGCAGCGGCGACTTCGGACCCAGCGGCATCTACGGCCTGGTCCCCCGGACCAACATCAGTTCACCCGGTGCGCACCTGAGCATGAAGCCGGGCGACGGCGTGGACACGTTCGTGGCATTTCGCGCCTACTGGCTGGCCACCGTGAACGACGCCTGGCTCGTCGCCGACATATCGAGTCCCCCGGGGCAGGCGCAGAGCCACATCGGCAAGCAGGTGGAGGTCCGGGTTCGCTGGGATGTGCGACCGGGCCGCCTCCGGTTCCAGGCGGGCGGGGCGCACCTGTTTGCAGGGGCCCTGCCCGCGGGAGCGGACAAGACCGATCCCACCTACTTCTATGCGCAGACGACGATCTCGTTCTGACATGGCGAAGCCTGCTTGTGGGCCACTCCCGCGCCACCTACCTTGACCCGGTTGACAGGCTCTTGACACCACGCCCGGGAGGCACGCCATGAAGCTCACACGACGCGACGCGATCAAGGTATCGGGGACGGCCGTCGCCGGCCTTTCCATGGGGGTGGTGAAGCCGGATCGGGTACTGGCGCAGGAAGCCCAGGAGTTCCCGGATCAGCTGGTGGAAGGCGAAATCCGGACGCGGTCGGATCTGCCGCTTAACGCGGACGGCTCCGCGCCCGAGCATCCCCCGGGATCCGCGGGCCCCATCGACGGCGTCATCTACCGCTACACCGGGGGCGAGGCTCCCGATACCGACCTCGACTACCGCACCGCGAGCATCCGCATCGCCGCAAGCAGGCTGTCCCGCCTGCACGGCACTCTGCGCTATGAGGACCTGGCGGATCTGCCCAGGCACTCCATGGTGACCCTGCTCCAGTGCGGCGCGCCCCGACCGACCGGCATCGCCAAGTGGACCGGTGTCCGCTTCAACGACGTCCTGGACATGATCGGCCTGGCGCCCACGGCGCACTACTGCCGCATCGTCTCCCACGACGGCTACTACACGGACGAGGAAGTCCCCACCATGCGTCATCCTCAGACGATGCTCGTGTGGATGCTCAACGACGAGCCGCTCCCTCCCGTGAATGGCGCCCCGTTCCGTCTCGTGATCCCCTTCCGCTACGGCGGCCGCAGCGTGAAAGCGGTGCAGGAGATCACCTTCGGTTCGCCGTCGCTGCCGTTCAGGGAGGTGCCGACGCGGGGAGCCTGAGTCTCGGCTGAATCGCTCTGACCCGGCCGGGGAGCCACACTGGTTCCCCGGCCGTTTCTGTCTCCGGGTACCAGTCGGCAAGGCGCATCCTGCGTTCACCGATGCCTTGTGGATGGACTCACCTTTGTCCCCTTCCCATTCGGGGGGGTGACCCTCTTCCGAGTGCGTGGTATGTTGCGTCGCAGACGGGTTGCCGGCGCATGGAAAGGTCGGTGCCATGCGGACGAAGTTCCCCCCAAGAAGGAGGACTGGCATGAGAGTGGATGTGAAGTGGCGCCGGGAGGCGGGCGTGACGGTCGCCTCCGTTCTGGGACGCATCGACAACGCGAGCGCGGGTGATTTCCAGAGCCTCGTGGAAGGCGGCCTGGAGGCGGACGACAACGTCCTCGTCGTGGACATGGCAAAGGTCGCGTTCATGAGCAGTGCCGGTCTCCGGGCATGCCTGATTCTGGCCAGGGGCTTCGCCGGGGAATTCGCCCTCTGTTCGCTCACCGAACTGAATCGGGAGGTCGTGGCCATCAGCGGATTCGACCAGTTGATCGACGTCTACAGGTCCCAGGCCGGTGCGGTTCAGGCATTGGGCGAGTCCTGACGTCGCGTCCGAAGCATCCGAAATGCAAGCATATCACGATTCAGGGAGAACCAAGCGATGAGCAACGGCAGAGCGATGACCGTCAAGAGCGCGGTCGATTTCAATATCGTTGGTGACAACATTCTGGATATCGCCGACTTCGCGATCGAGAAATTCGAGTTCAGGAACGACACCACTCTCTCCGCCGAGGTGCGCGAAGCGGCAACCACGGCGATCCGCGAGGCTCTTTGGGCGCGAATCGAGGAGCTCAAGCTGAAGCGCAAGCAGATTCTGGCGGGCTTCTTCGAACTCGCCGACGAGACCATGCAGCGAGTGGTGGACGAGGGGTAGCCTTCGGCGTGAGACGCCCCGGTCCCTGACAGGGCGGGTTCGTCGTCCTGAAACAGCGGGAGCGGAAGCCATCGTGTTGCACATGATTGCGGGAGGCTTGATACGCTCCTGACCCTTGGGCGGTCAGGTGTCCGAACGGGTACCGCAACTCTACAAGCCGGTAAGCAGGCATCGCCTCTATGCGGGCATCATGCCAAGTCGGCGGCGCCCGACTCCGGAGCTGCTGCCGGTTTTCCTCGCGCTACATCGCCTAAGTCGCTAGGGATCACCCTCGATTCCTGCCGCTGGCGATCCCGGTTGATGGTCACGGAACCGCTTGCTAATGTGCTAGCAGCACTTCCGACATTCTCCCTACAGATTGCGACAGTTTGCAATGACGGGCATGGCCAGGATGAATAACCGTAGACGCACATCCCCGGATCCCGTCGCCATCGTCGGATACGCCTACCGGATGCCCGGCGGCATCACGACGGACGATGATTTCTGGCGACTTCTAAGCGAACGCGAGATCGTCCAGGAGCCCGTCGCAGACCGCTATGGCAGAGGCTACCAGCCGATCGGCGGATTCTCGGGTCCCGGGCGCTTCGCCAGCGCCTGGGAGGGCCTGATCCGGAACGATGGCGAAACTCTGTTCGACCGCCGCCTGTTCGGAATGTCGTACGGCGAGGCACAGATGGCCGACGCGCAGGTCCGGATGCTGCTCACGTGCGCCTGGGAGACCTTCGAGCGCGTCGGATGGAGCCTCGAAGCGGTTCGCAACAGTCCGACCGGCGTCTTCGTGGGTGCGCAGGTTCCCGCCGTTGCCAGCTGGCGTCCGATGAAGGGCGGCGGTCCCTTCGACGTCACGAGCATCAGCCTGGCTATGCTCGCGAATCGGATCTCGTACCACTTCAACCTGATGGGGCCGTCGACGACCTACTGCACGGCATGTTCGGCGAGCCTCACCGCCATGCACGCAGCGATGACGGCCCTGCAGTACGGTGACTGCGAGCAGGCCATCGTCGGCTCCGTCAACTATCTGGGAGCCGCCAGGCTCAGCGCCTCCTTCAACGCCCTTGGCGTCATCAGCCCGGACGGCAAGTGTCATTCCTTCGACGCCGACGCCAACGGGTACGTTCGCTCGGAAGGGGCGTTCATCTTCGCCCTCAAGCCGCTGGCAGCTGCCGAGAGAGACGGAGACCGCATCTACGCGCTGGTGGACGCCACGGCCGTGAACGCGGCTGGCGCGGCCGACGGCAGTTCGGGACTCGCCCAGGGCCGCTACATCACCGCCCCGACGCGCCATGCGCAGGTCGAGTTGATGCGCGCTGCGAGCGTGCGAGCCGGTATCTCCCCGGGCGATTTCGACTACATCGAAGCCCACGCGACCGGCACGGTAGTCGGCGACCGCATCGAAGGGAACGCGATCAGCGAAGCGTTCGGTGGTTCGGGTCGCGAGACTCCGCTCCGCATCGCCAGCGTCAAGAGCAACGTGGGTCACATGGAGGCCGCGGCCTTCCACGCCGCGCTGCTCAAGGTGCTGCTCATGATGCAGCGGCGGACCTTCGCGCCCATCTCCAGGAACTTCCTGGTGCCGAACGCGGAGATCGACTTCGACAGCTGCCCCATGCAGGTGCAGACCGTCTGCGAGGAGTTCCCGGATCGACCGGTGGTGGTAGGGATCAACTCGTTTGGCTTCGGCGGCGCGAACGGCCACTGCGTGATACGCGAGTATTGGCCGGAGCGGCCACGGGCGTGGTCGATTCCGCCGGCGCCGGAGAGCGGCTGCATGGTACCCCTGTCGGCCCGTACCTCCGGGGCTCTGACCGAAAGCGCGCGGCGGCTTCGGGAAGGACTCGATGATCGGGAAATCGACTTCCACACGCTCGTCGGCAACCTCTGCCGCCACCGAACGCACTTCGCGACCCGCACCTCCTTCGCCGTGCGCGACCGTGCCGAACTCGCCGCGGCCCTGGACGCGTTCGTGGACGAACCCGCGCCGGTGAGCACGGTGGAGGAGGGCGCCGGGCGGGTTGCGATGGTGTTCTCGGGCCAGGGCACGCAGTGGGCGGGGTGCGGAAAGGCGCTCTACCAGGCTGATCCCGTTTTTCGCCGGGCGGTCGATGCCATCGAGGAGCAATGGCGGCGGTACTCCGAGACATCGCTCAGGAAGGCCTGCTTCTCGGCCAGTCAGGAAGAGCTGAACGAAGTCCAGCTCGCCCAGCCCGCCATCTTCATGCTGCAATGCGCCCTGGTGGAGTTGCTGAAGACGTGGGGCGTCTACCCGGACTGCGTGCTGGGTCACAGCTCCGGTGAGGTCGCTGCCGCGTATGCGAGCGGAGCGCTCTCGCTGGCGGATGCGACCCATCTCGTCTACCACCGGGCCGCCCAGCAGCAGCGCGTCGCGGGTTCGGGCCTGATGCTGGCTATCGGCCTCGACCGTTCCGGCGTGGAGGGGTTCCTTACCGAGCTGGGCGTCCCTGTGGGCCGCAACGGCGGGGAAGCGGGGCAGGTCGAGATCGCCTGCGAGAACTCGCCGGCCAACACCGTGCTCTGCGGGAAGGAAGGGGCGTTGAAGCCTCTAATGGCCGAATTGGACCGCCGCGGCCTCCAGCACCGGCTGTTGCCCGGCAACATCGCCTTTCACTCCAGCGCGATGGACCCGCTCCAGGACGACGTGATGGAGGTCCTCGACTTCCTCGACGACTGCGCCTTCGACGCGAACGTGCCGATGGTGTCGTCGGTGACCGGCGAGACGACCCGACGGCTGGACAGCGCGTACTGGTGGTCGAACATCCGCCAGCCGGTGCGGTTCACGGCGGCGATGGAGACGATCAAGCGGGAGTACCGGCCAGATGTGGTGCTCGAGATTGCGCCCCACAGCGCCCTGCAGCCCGTCATCGCTCAGTGCCTTGAGGGCTCTGCGGCGGTCCCGGCCTGCATTCCCACCCTGATGCGGAACCAGGACGTGTGCCTCGGATTCCAGGAATCGCTCGGCGCCCTCTTCCGAGTCGGCGTGGAACTCGACTTCGCCGCGCAATATCCGCGGCCTGAGCCCATCGCCCATCTCCTCCCGGGTCATCCGAGAGAGGAGGAAGTGGCGATGGACATCATGGTCGACGACGAGATGTTCGTCAGGCAGGGTCCGTATTCCCACGGCCCCATGGTCGGGCGCAAGGTGCCCAGTGACCATATGAGCTTCGAAGCGCGACTTTCGGAGGCGGACTTCCCCTGGCTGGCCGACCACCGCGTCCATCGCGCGCCTATCATCCCGGCCGCGGGCTATATCGAGTTGATTCTGGAGGCCCTTGAGGGTGTCCCGCTTCACATCGAGGTGATTGAGTTCCTTCAGCCCTGCCGCATCGGAAGGACGCCGGTACGGCTGCAGACGACGCTGTATGCGGTCGCTGATGTCCCGGACGAATTCACCTTCACCATCTCCTCCCGCCCCTACAAAATCGAGGGCGAAAGCACGCTGCACTGCCGGGGCAGGGTGCGCCGGGTGGACGAGGCGTTTGCCCCGGATGCCCCCGCGAGTCTGGCGGACATCTATGCCTCCGGCTTCGATCCCGAGCACAAAATGGACGGCGACGAGTTCTACGAACAGGTCGAGGCCGTGCTGGGGGATGCCTTCCAGTACGGCCCGGCTTTCCGAAACATCCAGGGAATCCAGGCTGATACCGGCTCCGGCCAATGGCTGTTCGACGTAGAGGTCGACGAAGAGATGTGGGCCACGGCGCAGGCGGAGGGCTACGTCCTCCACCCGGGGCTGGGCGACGGCGGACTGCAGATCTTCCTGCGCCATCTGACGCGCATTCCCGACCTGTTCGCCATCCCGCTGCGGGCCGAGCACGTCACCTTTCTCCGCCCACCCACGTCCTCGCGCATCACCTGTCACATCGCCAAGGGCACCTATGAGCTTTGGCGGGTCGACGAACGGGGCCAGCTCGTCGTCGAGCTCGGCGAGAAGTCACTCGGAGGCATCGGCTTCTACGACCACGAGACCGGTCGGCTGTTCGCCCGCATCGACAACTACACGTCCTTTCACAGCGATGCGCGCTGGGCCGATCTGCCGCACAGCAAACACGTTGTGCGCTGGCAGCCCAAGTTCGTTCCCCCGGCCTCGAAGTTCCTCGCCGGGCTGGCGGACGAAGAAGTGACGCCCACGGGCCTGATCGCCGCCCTGGAACGGGGCGTTGCCGGAGAACGCTACGCCTGCCGCGTCGTGGAGCTGGCCGGTTCCCGGGATCCCGACCACACCTTCCTTCAGGACTGCCTGCCCCGGCTTTCGAGCACAGACGCGCAGACCGAGTTCTGGCTGGTGGGCGATAGCGAGGAGGCCGCGCGGGCCCACTACGACGCGTTTCACCACCATGAGGCTGCCCTCCGGTTCGACAACCTGGATCCCTCCGCGGATTCGGAGCCGGACATGGAGACCGGTCTTCTGCGTCCCGCCATCGCAGAGCTCCTCCTCCTTCACGCGGAGGCCGCGACGTTTGGGCCCGAGCAGTGGAAGCAGTGCCATCTCCTTCTCGTCCCGGGCGGCCTTGCGCTCGTGTCTCATGAGGAAGGCGTGGTTATTGACGCCGGGACAGGGTGGACCACGATCCGGGTGAGTGGCTGCAGCTCGCTCCTCCAGGCCCCGGCGGACTACGCCGACTTCATTGCCCCGACTCGGAGCGGCGGCCACCGGTGGGTGCTCGGCGAGGGCGACAGCTGGGCTTCCGAGTGGGCCGCGCTTTTCGATCCATCCGAGACCCATCAGGTGCCGGAGGAGCCTATTGCGAGGGGCGACTTCGAGTCGCTGGAGGCGTGGCCTGGAGCCGCCGACCTGCAGTCGATCGAGTTCTTCTGCGGCAGGGATCCAACGGATCCCACGGGCGAACGCGCGGCATTACGCCTGGTCGAGTTCCTTCAGGGCGTCGTTCCCTGGCGCATCGAGAACGCTACCCGCCCCTGCCGTCTGACGGTGGTGACCCGCGACGCCGTCTGCCAGGTGGACGACCCCCGCGGCAGCACCCTGTGGGGAGCGATCCGGAGCATTGGACTGGAGCTGATGGGCGAGGGGGCGAAGCTCGATCTTCGCCTGGTCGACATCCATTCCCCTTCCGACCTGGAGACGCTGGCCCGTCTCGACGGATGCGACCTGCGGGAGCGTGAACTCGCCATCCGGGAGCAGCGTCTCTGGGCACCCCGTGTCGTCAGCATCCGGGACCGATTCCCCAACATCCCGGCCGGCGAGCATCCGACCTACAGCCTTCGTCTGGACAATCCCGGTCAGGTCAGCGGGCTGCAGATGAAGACCCGTCAACTCCCTCCGCCGGGCCCGTCCGAGGTGGAGATCGAGGTCGCCGCGGCCGCGCTCAACTTCCGCGATGTCATGGTCACGCTCGGATTGCTGCCCGCGATGGCCTACGAGCGCTCGGGGCTCGGGCATGAAGTCGGCATCGAGGCGAGCGGGGTGGTGCGGCGCGTCGGTTCCGGCGTGGACCGGCTCCGTATCGGCGACGAGGTGGCGTTCATCAAGGGAGGCTGCATCGCCAACCGGGTGGTGGTCGACCAGTACAAGGTCTTCCGCAAGCCGGAGGGCATCAGCCTGGAGGAGGCCGCCGCGTCCCTGTCGGTCTACGTCACCGCCTACTACTCGCTCGTCCATCTGGCCCGGCTGCGAAAGGGACAGCGGGTTCTGATCCACTCCGCGATGGGCGGCGTTGGACAGGCCGCGATCGCCCTCGCGACGCACGTCGGGGCGGAGATCTACGCCACGGCCGGCAGCCCGGAAAAGCGCGAGCAGCTCATGGCGATGGGCGTCCGCGGAGCCTTCGACTCCCACAGCCACGACTGGTACGACGACCTCATGGAGGCCACCGCGGGCGAGGGCGTCGACGTCGTTCTGAACTCGCTGGCCGGGCGCCACATTGCCCTGTGCCTCGAGGCGCTCCGACCCTCAGGCTGGCACTGCGAGATCGGCAAGGTGGACATCTACGCCGACAACGCGCTGAGGCTGCGGGTCTTTCGAAAGAACCTGCGCTTCGCGGCAATCGACGTCGACCGCATGCTGCTCGACGATCCCTTCCTGTCGCATCAGTTGTCGCAGGCCTGCCTCGATCTCCTGGATCAGGGAGCGGTTCCGCCGCTGCCGTTGACGGCCTTCCCCTACGCCGACTACGGCAAGGCGCTCCGTCTCATGACGACGGGCCGTCACCAGGGGAAGCTGGTTCTGAAGGCGCCGTCGGATCCACAAGCCCCCGGATTCCCGATCGCCGACTTCCGCCCGTACCTCGACCCGGAAGCCACCTATCTGGTCACCGGCGGCCTGGGCGGCTTTGGCCTGCGACTGCTGCCCTACCTGGTCGCCTCCGGAGCGCGCCACCTCACTCTCCTGGACCGGGACCCGGAGCGGCGCCGAACGGCCGACTGGGTCCGCCGCTCGAGTGCCCTGTGGAAGCTGACTCAGCCATGCGAACTCGACATCGTGTACGGAGACGTCCAGCACGAGGAAGACGTGCGGCGGTGCGTCGCCGGGATGGGAAGGCCGCTGAAGGGCGTGTTCCATCTCGCCGGAACACTCGAGGACCGCATCCTGATCGACGTGACGCCGGAGTCGCTCGCCACGGTGTTCGCTCCGAAGGGTCGCGGGGCGCTCAACCTCCACTACGCCACTGCCGCAAGCCCACTCGACCACTTCGTGCTGTTTTCTTCGGTCGCGTCGACGTTCGGGAACGCGGGCCAGATCAACTACGGTGCCGCCAGCGCCTTCCTGGACGGGCTGGCCGGCTGGCGCCGCCGCCGCGGGCTGCCGGCGCTCTCCTACAACCTCGCCGCCGTGGCGGAAGTCGGGATGGCCTCCCGCAACCTTCACGTCATGCGCATGCTGAGGGCCACCGGGATGTTGCCTGTCAGCAGCAGCTTCGCCGTGGCCAACCTGGACTACGCCATGAGGACCATGCGCGAAGAGGACCACCTCGCGACGGCTCTCTTCACCCGCGCGCCGTGGAATGTCGACTCGCCCGACTACACCCGCAACGGACGGCTAATGAGAAACCAGGACGGCTTCGAGGTCGACATCGAAACCCGGCTGACGCTGGACGGCGTCGCGGCGCAGATTGCCGCCAAGGTCGCTGAACTGTGCGGCCACACCGAGGGCGGCGTGGAGGAGCCGCTCGCGAGCTTCGGCCTGACGTCGATCTCGGTTGCCGAACTCGGTGCGTTCATCCAGATGCAGTTCAACCACCAGGTCAGCGCGCTCGAACTGATGACCACCGCTTCAACGCTCTCTCTCGCACAGGCCATCGTGCATGGAGCCCGCTCCGACGGGGAGGTGCAGACCGAGGCGGAAACCGAACAGACGGCTGATGCGGCTCGCGGTCCTGCGCGGAGCACCCGCCGCCGCTCGGTCTTTGCCAATGCGCCGGACGACTACTTCCCCAATGGTGGCTCCGCCCGTTTGTCGGAGGTGCCCGCGCCCCCTCGGTTGGGGACGGACGGCTGGGCCCGGACCGGAGTCGATTCCGAAGGATGACCTCGATCATGGATCGAGCTCAGGCGGCGACCCGTTCCGTTCCCCCTTTGCGCGGCACCTTGCCGCCTCATTGTCAAAGGGATCTGAGCTCGCTGCGCGGATTCGTCCGATCAGCCGTATCCGGGGGGGTGCCCGATCCGGCGGTGCCGGCAGACTAGGTCCGCGAGGTCCTCGTGACCGGCGCGACCGGATTCATCGGCCGCTTTCTGGTGCGCGATCTGCTCGCCCACGATTCCGGGCTCATCGTCCATTGCATCGTGCGCGCCGAAGATGCCCGGCGCGGGATGGAGCGTCTGCGCGCGCGCATGGAGGAGGCGGAGATCTGGGACGATGCCTTCGCGCCGCGCCTGCAGTTGTACGCAGGCGACATCGCACAAGCCCGGTTCGGGCTCTCGGAGGAAGACTTCTCGCTTCTCTCCGAGCGCATCGACGCGGTCCATCATCTTGCTGCCTCGCTGACCCTGGCTTCGTCGTATGTCGCCGTGCGCCGGGTCAACACCTTCGCCATTCGCAACGTACTGGAGTTGTGTTTCCGTACCCGCCTCAAACACCTGTACTATGCCTCCACGCTGGGCGTTTTTCCCGAGTACTTCTGCGGATTCGCGCGGGAGTATCAGGACAGCCGAATCGATCACCAGATGCAACCCGACCTCGGTGCCATGAAAAGGCACTTCCCGCTTGGTCTACTCGGCTACCCGTGGAGCAAGCTGGTATCCGAGCAGGCGATTCTGTTCGCCGGCCAGGCCGGTCTGCCCGTGGGCGTGTTCCGGTTGCCGCAGAGTGCCATGACCTCCAGCGGGTTTGCCCAGCCGAGCGACATCACGGTGCGCATCTTTTCGGCCGTCAACGATGTCCGCATGATGCCCAGGGGGTTCGTCTTCCAGAGTCCACAGGAGGCGATCGATACCCTCACCGGAATCTGGCGCGATATTTCGCTGAATCCCGGGCGCCATCACACCATCTATCATTGTTCCGACCGGCACCCGGTGGAGCGCCACTTCACACTCGACGAGTTTGGGTGGCACTATCCCGAGGTTCCATACGAGACGTTCAAGCGCGCCTGCCGACCCCGAGGCAAGGCATCTCCCCTTTCAGGGCACTGGGCTCTGCTTGATCACTTCAGGAGCTACTGGTTCCGGGGCGGCAGGAGCAGGACGGATATCCCGATCTCGGACCGCGCGATGCGGGAGGACTGTCCGCGTCCCATCGAGTGGCCCGGTCCCCTCACCAAGCTCGTCCGACACTACAGGTGGGTTCGACGCCGGGGTGACCGTTGGCCCTATCCGGCTCCCCCGGACGGACGGTTGGAATACGACCGCCTGGTCGAACAGGCGAGAGACTATGCGGCGGCCGCCGGGGTGCCCTTCGAATGCGTCTGTCCCGACTGGATGCTCGACGGGCTCCGACGTCTGGTGCGCGCTATCAAGGCTCCGACGGCCGGCATGCGCAAGGACATGACCAGCTTCGTCGTGTTCGATTCTTGCCGGCTCCTCCGCAACGGCGCGGCTCTTGCTGAGGAACGCCGGCGCTTTCCGGAGATCGATGAACAGAAGATCGTCCGGCCGGTCTTCATCGTGGGGATCAACCGGACCGGCACCACCTATCTGCACCGGCTCATGGCCCGTGACCCCCGTTTCTGGGCGCTGCGAGGCTACGAGTACTTCGAACCCGTGCTCGCCAGCGGTGACTATGCCGGCATCAAGTGCTTCCGCGACGACCCTCGGCGTGCCTCCGCCGCGGACGCTCTCGGCGCCTCGGGTATCGCCGAGGCGTTCAAGGGCATCCACCACATCGACATCGACGAACCGGAAGAGGATTTCCCGATCCTCAGGATGACCTTCTCGGCCTGGCCGCCCACCACCCGGTATCGGGTTCCGGAGTACGAGAGCTGGCTGCAGGAGAACGGCTGCCGCGAAGCCTATGGCTTCCATCGCCGCACCATGCAGCACTTCACGTACCATCGGCGACTGCGCCAGCCGGGGCGTCCGGGAGAGTGGCTCCTGAAGATGCCCTATCATCTCCTGGAACTGGATAGTCTGGTCGAGGCGTATCCGGATGCCCTCTTCATCCAGACCCACCGGGAGCCCGTGCAGTTCATGGGCTCATGGTGCAGCCTCGTGGAGAAGGTTCGCGGGCGCTCGGGCGACCCGCAGCCACGCGATGAATTGGGGGCTGAGCAACTCGCCTTCATGAAGCGCATCATGGACAGGAGCGTGGAGTTCAGGACGGGTCACCCCGAGCTCGAGCACCGCTGGATCGACGTCAGCTACTACGACCTGGTCCAGGATCCGCTGGCGGTCGTGGGCCGCATCTACGACCAGTTCGGCTGGTCGCTGGAACCCGGAGCCGTCGGCGCGATGGACGCCTGGCTCGCGGAGCAGACGGAGCACCGCCGCACCGAGAAGCGCCATCGCTACGACATCGCGGACTACGGGCTGACGCGCGAGATGATTGACGCGTCATTCGCCCGGTATCGAGAGTTCGTCTCGGAGAGAAGGATCCGCGAGTCGAGTCTGTAGGCGGGGATGTGGGCCGGCGCTCAGCCGGTCTGGCAGGCCATGTCCTGGCCGCAGCACATCGGCGACTTCACCTTGCCGTGTCCGTCGGGACACCTGGAGACGTGCACCGAACGGCCGTCGTCGAGGGTGATGTCACCATGCTCGAGTTCCTGATCGCACTGGCCGCAGGTCATGGTGCCGATGCTCATTCCGCATGCTTCGCAGGTGTACGCTGCCATAGTGAGTCTACCTCAGCTGGGGTGGGGTTCTCGCCTTTGTGGCCTGCTCCAGGTCGTACGCGTACGCCAACAGCTCCGCCTCCGTCCAGAGATCTCCGATGAAGGCGAGCACGAAGGGCGTGCCGTCCGGATAGTAGCCGAACGGCACGGTCACGACGGGAAGTCCAATGTCATTGATGACATTACTGGGAAGTTCGGGGTGATTGTTGGGATTGAAGTCGGGGCGCTCGGGGTCTTCCACCAGATCGCCGATCGGCGCGCCGGCCTGGGGGAAGAACAGGCCGGCGAGGTCATTCTCCTCCAGCACGCTTCGGAAGAGGGCGCGGATGTCGGCCCGCCAACCCTGGAAGGCGTCCCCTTCCTCGGTGGCGCTGGGGCGCGCGGGAGGCGGGCGCTCGTTGTCCTCGCGGTCACGGAATGAGCGGCCGGACAGGGCTTCCCACTCCTCCACGCTGTGGAAGGCGGCCCCGGGTCCGAGCCCCAGGAAGTAGTTGAGCATGTCGTAGGAGGAGGCCGAGGGGACGCGCGGGCGTTCCTCGTACAGCTCGACGAAACCGGTGCCCGCGAAGGGGTCCTCGACCGTCTCGGCCCCGCGCTCGTGTAGCGCCGCGATCGCCTCCCGGTAGATCGCCTCGGTTTCCTCGGCGAGCGGGAGCCAGGTGTCGCGCCAGCCCTCGCCCACCAGCCCGAAGCGCCGGCCGGACAGGGCGTTCGGATCGAGCGCGCCCGCATACCCGTCTTCGGGCATGTGGTCCGCGGCCGCGTAGGTGGCCAGGTCCTCCGGGGTGGGTCCCGCGAGCGCGTCCAGGGCGACAGCCGCGTCCACCACGGTCTTCGCCATCGGCCCGACCACGTCAGCGTAACTGCCGTTCAGCGGCACCACCCCCTCCAGCGGCACCAGCCCGTAGGTGGGCTTCACCCCCACCAGCGCCTGGGCGGCCGCCGGGTTCTGAATCGATCCGCCCGTCTCGGTACCGAGCCCCAGCACGGCGAAGCTCGCATTGACCGCCGTGGCGGTGCCGCCGCTGGATCCCCCCGGTATGCGAGTGACGTCGTAGGGGTTCAGGGTGACCCCCGCCACCGAGCTCTCGGTGCGGGTACCGTGACCCGCGAAGTCGGGCAGGTTGGTCTTACCCAGGATGACGGCGCCCGCTTCCCGCAGGCGCGTCACGACCGCCGCGTCGTCGTCGGGGATCATGTCCACGCCGCCCGCGGCCGCGCTGAAACCGTCGTAGCCGGCGGTGGTGACCTGACCGCCGTAGTCGATGTTGTCCTTGATGACCACCGGCACCCCGTGCAGCGGGCCGCGCGGGCCGGTGGCGGCGTACTCGGCGTCCAGGGCGGCGGCGGTGGCGAGGGCGTCCGGGTTCATGGAGATGAACGCGTTGTAGAGATTCTCGTAGCGCTCGATACGCGCGAGGAACGCCTGCGTCAGCTGGACGGCGGTGTAGCGGCCCTCCTCGTAGTCGGCCCGGATCTGCTCGGCGGTGAGTTCCAAGACGTCGATGTCGGGAGCTGCCTCCTGCATGGGCTCAGGCGCCGGTGCCTCGCAGCCGACGGAGAAGAATATGAGCCCGAGCGCGAACCGCGCCGTCGTCATGCTACCGAACCCGCGCATCGCGCACCTCGATCGCGACACCCTCGTCGCACGCTGGTTCTTCGGCCAGGGTGGCGCGCAACACCACGCGCGAGCCCGCCGCGAGCCCGTCGGTGTTGCCCTCCAGCGTGTAGAGCCGGTCGTCCTCGTTGCGGAGCGTCGGGCAGGCTAAACCTTCGTCGGTGATCTCGCCCTCGACCCGGAACACCCCTTCATCGTCCGCGACGTGGAATTCGTGCGAGGTCACGAACGGCCGCTGGTCGAAGCCGGCCAGGAAGAAGAAATGCTTCAGGTCGGCGGTGGCCCACGCCGGCAGGCTCACGGTTGCCGAGAGCATCCCGTCCGCGTCCGTCTCGGCTTGCGTAAGCAGCTGGTGGTTGCCGCCCAGCGCGCCGAAGCCGATGTAGACGGCGGCGTAGGGAAGCCGGTCCATCGACACCGTTACCTCTTCGCCCGCGCGCGCGGCGGGTGGGATGACGGTGGGGCGGCGTTCCTGTCGGCGGACGGAAATGTCTGACAGGCGCGATGCCATCTCCCCGCGCGAATGCACGGTCTCGCCCAAGGACGAATTCGTGCGCGTTCCGTCGGGCTGGCGCCCGAGTGTCGTCTTGCTGCTGTCCATCTTCTATCCTCCCGAGTCGGCGACTCGCTGGAATCGCATGTCGTAAACACGGCCCTGCCGGATACCAAAGCCTTCCGCGCGACCGTCCGCGCCCAAATCGAACCGGAGCCGCCCGAGGCCGCCCCCGTTGAAGGCGTGCTCGTAGACGGGCTCGAGTTCAAAGCGGGCGTCGGGTCTCCGCCTGGCCACCAGGCTGCCGTCCTCCACCGCCACTACCAAGGTGGTCTCGGCGTCGTCGCTGTGGAAGGTGCCCGTATACGCATCGAACTGCCCGGCGGCCGGCGCGAACTCCTCCACCGGCTCGTAGGTGTTGTCGTAATACTCCCCGGTGTACTCGTCGATGGTGGGCCGCCCACCGTCCGCCGCTGCCTCGAAGACCAGCCTGCGATCGCCCGCTCCCACCTGGAACTCACTCGCCGAGTTCGCGACCAGGCGGTCGCCACCGACCCGCAGCGCGCCGTCCTCGAAGGCAACGCGCAGCGGATCGCCGGTGTCCACCTCCCGGTAGAGCCCGGCCTTCGCCTCCAGCTCCCCGGCCGAAAGCGACATCCCCTCGCCCGGCTCCGGGTCCGCCGCCGCCGCGTCCCCCAGGAACACGCGCGCCACCTGCCCACCCAGTGCCCCGGGGTTGGCGTTGCCGACGTTGCACAGAATCGCCACCGAAAGCTGCTGGTCGGGATACCGCCCGATGAACCCGCGATACCCTGCGGTCGAACCCGTGTGCGTGATGGAGGGCACCCCCGCGAAGTCCCGCAGCTGCAGACCCCCGGCGTAGGAGATCGTGCGGCCGTCGTTCAGCCTCGCCCGCTCGTGCATCATGCGCACGAACTCCTCGCCGCCCAGGCGCCCGTCCGTCAGCGCCGCGTTCCAGGTCTGCAGGTCGCCCACCGTGCTCAGGATACCGCCGTTCCCGTGCACGTATTCGATGGGCCGATTGATCAGGAAGCCGTCGTCAGCGGCGGAATACGCCGTGCTGCGCCGCGGCACCAGGCGCCGGTAGTCGTCCCGCCACTGGGTATCGCTCATCCCCAGGGGTTCGAAGATGCGCTCTCGGGAAAACTCGGCGAAGGGCATCCCGCTCACCCGGTCCACCACCACGGCGAGCAGGTTGTAACCGGTGTTGCTGTAGGAGTACTCGTGCCCAGGCTCGAAGTTGAGCGCGCTCTGGCGGCTCACGATGTCGAGCACGTGCGCGTGCCGGTGCGAGCGCTCTCCGCGTCCCCAGCCGGAGATGGACGCCACCGAACCCCAGTCTCGCATCCCGCTGGTGTGGGTCATGAGCCGCCGCAGGGTGACCGGCGACCCGAAGTCGCGCACCTCGGGGATGTACGTGCGCACGTCGTCATCGAGGGACAGCTTGCCGTCGAGCGCCAGCAGCACCACCGCCGCCGAGGTGAACTGCTTCGCCAGCGATCCCCCCTCGAAGATGGTCGACGGAGTGTTGGGGATGCCGTGCTCGAGATCCGCCATGCCCCATGCCCGTGAGAGCAGGGGGCTCCCCGCCTGGGACACGGACAGGGCGCATCCCGGGCTCCCGGATGAGTCCCACTGGGCGAAGATCTCGTCCATGCGCGCGTCCGCTTGCGAAGGCGGCTGCGAACATGCGCCCGCGACGCCGGCGAGGAGCAGCAGCGATGCAAGGGAGGGAAGGGGAGACTGGATTGTCATGACGGACTCCTTCCGGCTGGACGCGCGATCGGACCCGGAATAGTGCTTCCGACGCATCCGCTTCGTCAAAGTCCGTCGCTCGCGGCCGGTACGCCGAATCCCTGCCCTGCGGCCAGCCGAGCCTGTTTCTGCCGGGTACTCTCCGTATG
This sequence comes from Longimicrobiales bacterium, assembly GCA_965208255.1. Taxonomy (GTDB): domain Bacteria; phylum Gemmatimonadota; class Gemmatimonadetes; order Longimicrobiales; family Gaopeijiaceae; genus BD2-11. The sequence goes on along the minus strand of OZ242324.1, from coordinate 1,805,542 downwards.
TTCCGAGGGAACGGTTGGGTGTAATCCACCCCTATGTCGACGAAACCGGCGGAGGAGCACCAGAGATGCGCGCAACGAGAGAAAGGCTCGGGAAGATGCTGGCGGTGTCACTCGCAGCGGCCCTGGGGGCGGGCGCATGCGCGGATGCCACGCCCTCCTACGATGTGGTGCTCGCCGGCGGCCGGGTCATGGACCCGGAATCGGGTACCGACGCGACGCTCAACGTGGGGATCACGGGCGACCGCATCGAGGCGGTCTCGGAGGAGCCGCTGACCGGCACGCGCGTCATCGACGCTTCCGGCCTGGTAGTGGCGCCCGGATTCGTCGACCTGCACCAGCACGGACAGAGCGACGAGACCTACCGCTTCATGGCCCACGACGGGGTGACCACCGGCCTGGAACTCGAGGTCGGTACCGGGGACATCGCCGCATTCTACGCCGAGCGCGAAGGCGGGCAGCCCGTGAACTACGGCGCGAGCATCGGCCACATCCCCGTACGCATGCGCGTGATGGGCGATACGGGCGACTTTCTGCCCGCCGACGCCGGCAAGGATGATCCGGCCACGCCCGAGCAGGTCGACGAAATCGCGCGCCGCATCCGCGAGGGCCTCGACCAGGGCGCGCCCGCGGTCGGCTTCGGCTTCCCGTACACCCCGGCCGCCAGCGACGAGGAGTTGCTCGCCGCGATGTCCGTCGCCGGCGAGGCGGGCGCGTCCTCCCACGTGCACACCCACGGAGGCCCCGACGGCGCCCGCTACGCCCTCGACCTGGCCGCGCAGGCCGGAGCACCGCTCCACCTGGTGCACGCCAACTCGACCGGTGGCGCCCGCACCGCCGAGTTCCTGGCGGTGGTGCAGGAGGCCGTCGACGCCGGACGGGACGTCACCACCGAGGCCTATCCCTACGGCGCCAGCCAGAGCCGCATCGAGTCCGCGCTCTACGACGACTGGGAGGAGTGGGAGGACGAGCGCTTCGGCGTCTTCCAGTGGGGCGCCACCGGCGAGCGGCTCACGCGCGAGAGCTTCGCCCGCTACCGCGAGCAGGGCGGCAGCGTCATCAGCCACGTGCGCACCGAGGAGATGACACTCACGGCCGTGGAGAGCCCGCTGACCATGGTGGCCAGCGACGGCGGCGCGCAGGTGAGCCACCCGCGCTCCACCGGGTCGTTCTCGCGGGTGCTCGGCAAGTACGTGCGCGAGGACGGCGTCATGAGCCTGATGGAGGCGCTCCGCAAGATGACCATCGAGCCCGCTCGCCGCCTCGAGGGCTACGTGCCCATGATGGCGAACAAGGGGCGCATCCGGGTGGGAGCCGACGCCGACATCACCGTGTTCGATCCCGGGACGGTCATCGACCGCGGGGACTACACCAACGCGGCGGTGCCATCCGGCGGCATCGAGTACGTGTTCGTCAACGGCGTGCTCACCATCGAGGGCGGCGAGTACGTCGAGGGCGCGCGCGCCGGGAGGCCGGTGCAGCGGTAGCCCGGCTCGAAACGACGAGCCACCCGAGCATCGGTCGTTCCCGGTCGGATCAGCCGCCGCCGTACTCGTTGGCGGGATTCCTGTAGACGGAGTGGTAGTGACCCTCGTCGCTGCCGACCGCGCCCTGGGTCGAGAACTCCAGGATCAGGTTCGAGCCCTGCACGCGGTAGTAGATGGAACCGGACCCGTCGTAGGGACCGTTCCAGGCGAAACGAAGCTGGTCGAGCCCCTCTCCGATCCCGGAAAGCCTGCGCTCGGCGGCCGCATCGGGCATGACGCGGACCCAAAGGCCGATAATCTCCAACAGCTGTGCCTTCCTCTCCGCGGGCCATTCCGCCACCCGGCTTCCCTCCAGCGGCGGAATCATGCCGTCCTGTCCGGCGCCGGCGTACACTTCGCGCGGGCGGGAGTCGACAATGGACGAGGCCTGAAGGCGCTCAGGCAGTGACCGCATCAAATCGACGCCGCGCGTGACCTGGTCCTGAAGCGGAGCGGCAGACGATCCGCTCATCTCGAAGTTGGCCGGTTCGATGCCGATGAACGTGGGCGACATGCTGAGGACGCCGTCGCGAACCGCCACGTTGATCGCGAGATGGTGCCCGCCGAACTGCCAGCTCCAGTCGTTCTCCGCCGAGGGCTCGCCGAAGAACGCCAGCCAGTAATTGTCCGAGCTCCACTCGAAATGGGCGGCCCGTGGGGACTGGCTGAGGATGCCTTCGGCGGCCATGACGCCTTCAACCAGTTCCGCTCCGTAGGGACTCATCGCCGTGGAGAGGAACGCGCGCATCGCCGTCCGCTGCTCGGCGGTCATGTCTCCCACTCGAGCTCCGTTGCGCTCGAAGTCGAGAATACCCGCCGGCAGGTTCGACCAGTTGGATTTGAGCGGGCTGTCGAGCGGGAGCATCCCCTCCTCCCGGCCGGCTTCGTCAAGGGTCGCAAGGAATTGATTGGCCGCGGCAACCGCCGCCGTAGCCTCCTGTTCGGATGTGACGCCATGTCTGCTCCGCGCCGGAAGCGTCGAAGCCAACAGCAGGATCATCACAGGTACGCTCATCACGCGCACGCTCATGTCCGGTCTCTCCTGTTTATTCTTTTCGGCCTTCAAGCGCCCTCGCCAGTGCGGCGCCTCGGTGCTCTCAGGCGGATTACGTAAAATACGTAATTTGTGTAATCTGCCGCTCGGTCAGCCCTGCGGTGTGTGCGCGGATCATCCGAGGACGATCAGTTGAAGAACCTCCCCCGGTTCGATCCCATGCGCGGGTTGACCACGTTGTTGAAGACCGAGCCGAACGTAAAGCTGAACCCCATCTCCAGCTCGTACTCGAAATCGGTCCCCAGCTGGCGGCGCTCCAGGAGGATTTCCTCATCCGGAATGCCCTCGCCGCTCAGGTAGATCTGGTCCTTCACGCGGGCCACGCTCCCCTCCAGATCGATGCTCAGGCCTCGCACGATCCGGTACTCGATGCGCGCGAACAGGTCGATCCGATGGAGCGAAGGATCGTGAACGAACATGGAGGCCTCGAGCCCGCTGTTGATCTCTCCCCAGGGCTGCTGGAACTCGGCCGCGACCTCCATGCGCTGCTCCACGTGGCTCTCCTTCGTCTTGTCGAAGAGCGTCACCTCCTCGTAGTCGAAAGAGGCCAGGCCCAGCGAGTACAGGAACGTGATCTGTTTCCGGGTCGACTCGGCGTAGGGGAAGATGCTGTACTGCAGCGCGGGCGCCGCCCGAATGGCCAGGTCCTGGTTGACCCTGGTGGAGGTCAGGACCGACGCGCGCACGCCGGCGGACCAGTGGGGCCCCAGGCTCCACACGATCAGGCCCTCGTGGTTGATGTTGCGCGAGGTGCTCACGAGCACTTCTTCGTCGTTCAGCTCGAACCTCTCCTCCTCGTATTCGGCGTACGAACTGATGTCGATCTTGAGGTCTTCGGTCGTGCGGCTCGCGGAGAACGATCCGTCGAACGCCCGCGCACTCTCGCGGCTCTCACCCTCGAGCTCGGCGCCGCCCCGGATGCTGAACACCCACAGGTTCCATGGATCCGTCTCGGCGGAGGCCTGCTGCCGAGCCTGGACAGGTGCCTCGTAGCGGATGTCGAGCAGAGGACCGGCGGAGGTGGGCGCCGCGTACCGGACGAGCCCGAGCTTGAAGGTCTGCGTCAGGCCGGCCCGCTCCTCCTCGTCCGTATCGCTCTCCTGCGAGACGAAGCGCAGCGTGTCCTCCTGACCGGCCCGCTCCTCAAGCCCCATGAAGTACATTTCGTAGGCCTCGCCGCCGGCCGCCGTCTCCTGCGAGGTAACCAGCACGTGGAGCTCGGCGTCCGCCCGGTCTCTGACGTAGTTCACGAACGCGACCTCGCGCCGGAAATGATCGAAGTCGCACGTCCGTCGCTCGCAGTCCAGAAAGACCCGCAGGAGAGCGTCATCCGGTCCGGGGTCGGGTATCTCCTCCTGTGCGCTCGCCTGCGAGGGGAGCAACGCCGCCGTGAGAGCCAGCAACAGCCCCGCCGCGCCGAACCGCCCCGCGCGGAGCCACGCCGTGCCCCTCGTGTGTACGGTGCCCTCGCGCCCGGGCTCCATGGACATCAGATTCGCCCGCCTCCCCGGCGCCTGCCTCCGCCGCCGTCGGCCCGCCCGGCTTCGGCATCGGTGAGGTCGAGGCCCAGGTCGAAGGTCGCGGCGTATCCGGCGCCGGCCTCGCTCATCTGGGCCATGAGGCTCTCGCCCCCGTTGCGGAAGGTGCGGTCGTTCGCGTTGGTCGTCTGGCGCCGTCCCCGCGCCGCGTAGGGCGCCCGGGCGTGCACCTGGTCGATGAGCACCTCGTCGAAGTAGAGCTGCGAGGTGAACTCGTACGGCTGCCCGCTTGCCTCCGTGCGCACCTTGAAGTGGACATGGACCGCCCGTCCGCGGTACCAGCCCGGGAAGACCGTGGTGAACCGGGCCACGCCCTTCTCGTCCGTGCGCTGGAAGCCCCGCAGGAACTGCCGTTCCCTCGCTCCAGCAGGGGCTTCGTCGTCGTCGACGCCCCAGTACACGCCGGCGGCGTCACACTGCCACACGTCGACCAGTGCGCCGGCCAGCACCGTGCAGGCGCCGGCGGAGATCTGCGACACGTTGAACTTGAGCGTCAGCGGTGCGCCCTCGCTCACCGCTCCGGTCGACGGATCGGACCGGATGTCGGAGCGGTCGAGCTGCGCGTCGACGAAGAAGGGCCCTTCGGTCTGTTCCGGCCGCACCACGCACGCCGGCAGGGCAGGGTTGGCCCCGTCCCCCGGGGAGGGGGGCGCCACCTTCGGGGCCGCTCCAAACGCCCACCGACCGGTGGCGAGGGCCCCGCCCCCCACACCGAGGGCGGCAAGCGCCTCACGCCGCGTCAGTATCCGCCCCAGCTGATTGTCGTGCTTCATGGCGTACCTCCAGGTGTCAGTGTCTCGGTCCTGCAGGGCCCGGCCCTCACCAGGCATCGAAAGATCACCTTCCGACGAGGCGAACTGGTGGGGTCCCGGTCAGCAAGTTGTCAGTAAGATGTCGGGACATATCAGTAAATGACAGTAGCTGTCAGTCACGTCTCCGCTGACTTCGCAGCCGGTATCCGGACCGGTGGACGGTCAGGATGTGACGGGGCTCGCTCGGATGTTCCTCGAGCTTGCGACGGAGCTCAGCGATGTGCGTGTCGACGGTCCGGCTGAGGATGGCCGCCCGATGACCCCATACCTCCTTCATGAGCGCCGTCCGGGTCGCCACCGCGCCGCGGCGCCGCACCAGCGCAACCAGGAGATCGAACTCCTTCGGGGTGAGTTGCACCTCCCGGCCGTCCCGCGCGACCGACCGCTGCTCGAGGCGGATCTCGACACTGCCGAAGGTCTCCACCTGATTCGGCTGCCCGTCCTGCCCCGTTCTGCGCAGAATCGCGGTTACGCGCGCGAGGAGTTCCAGGACGCCGAAGGGTTTGGTGACGTAGTCGTCCGCTCCAAGGCGGAACCCCATCACCTTGTCCGCCTCTTCGCCCCGGGCGGTCAGGATCAGAACGGGGACGCCGATGCCCTGGTCACGGAGGGACCGGAGCACCTGGTAGCCGTTCATCTCCGGCAGCATGAGGTCCAGGATCACGAGATCGGGCGCCCCCGAGATCACGGCCTCCAGGCCCCGCGGCCCGTCCTCCGCCACATCGACCACGTGACCGTCGATCTCGAGGTTGTTGCGGAGACCGTACGCCAGCCGGGCGTTGTCCTCCACGATGAGAATCCGGGCCATTTCACGCCTCCCGCGACTCGCCGGCCAGGGGCAGTTCGATGACGAAACGGGCGCCGGAGTTCGGAGACCTCCTTCCCGTCTCGACGCGCACTCTTCCTCCCTGGGCCTCGATCACCCTGCGCACCACCGCCAGGCCGATTCCCGAGCCGGCGGTCGCGGAGGCACGGTCGCGGTCGAGCCGCACATAGGCGTCCCAGACCCGTTCCTGCTGACCCCGGGGTACGCCCGGCCCCTCGTCTTCCACCCATATCGCCGCGAAGCCATGCGGCTCCCCGGGCGTACCCCGCACGCCGATTTCAATCACCTGTCCGGCAGGTCCGTACTTCACCGCGTTGTCGAGAAGGTTGAGCACGGCCTGGCGTGTCGCTTCGACATCCATCGTGCACGCGATTCCGGTCCCGGTGCGCCGCTCGATGGTCGCGTCCGCGGCCCGAGCGAGCGGCTCGAAGCTCTCGGCGACGCTCTCCACGACAGCGCCCAGGTCCGCCTCGACGAGGTTCAGGTTCAGCGCATCGCGCTCGCCCCGCGAGAAGAGCAGGACGTTCTCGACCTGGTGCGTCAGCCGGTTCGCCTCGTCGACGATGATCTCCGTCGCCCGTTCCCGCTCCGCCTCGTTGCGCACCCGGCCCAGCATCAGCGTCTCGCCGAACATCCTGATCTGGGTCAGGGGCGTGCGCAGCTGATGAGATACGCTGGACACGAAGTCTTCCCGCAGGTCGGCCAGTTCCGCCTCCCGACGGAGTTGCCACACCGCTGTAACCAGCAAACCGGCGGTCAGGAGGAGGAGCGCGACGATGTAGGGCATGCGCGACTGCGGAACCCCGCCGCTCACCAGCTGATCGACGGCTTCCGCGCGCACCCCGAGTTCCAGCACCATTCCGCCGAGACTCTCGTCCAGGTCGTGCTGCACCGGGGTTCCCGAGTACGGTTCGGCCGACGATTCGTAGACGACGTTTCCGTAGGGGTCCCGGACGCGCGCCACGAAGATGTCCCTGTTGGAGCGCCCCCCCGAGAAAGCTTCCGGCAGAAGGGGCTCGTCGAGAAACGCGCGTTCGAACGCGGGACCGAACGCCTTCGGCGACAGGATCATGCCCAGGAGCGCGAAGTCCCCCCGACCTTCGTACGAGAGCTGGTGCACGAGCACGCTGCTTCCTCCCGGAGCGAAGAGCGTGCGCACGTCGTCATCATCGGGGTTGCGGCGGCTGTATTCCCGCGCCTCTCGCACCGCCCACCCCGCCTGCGCGGAATCCGCCTCTCCCGCAACCGAGACTTCGCCATCGCCGGGACCCAGCCTGAAGAACAGCGACGCCTGATCCATCCCGTCCCATCTCTCCGCTCGCGCCGCTTCGCGCAGGCCACCCGGAGTGAGCGGACGATCGCCTCGGCGCCCCACGCTTCTGTCGATCACCTCCATACCTTCCTCCAACAGATCGAATGCGACCTCGCCGCGGGCCTCGGCGGCGAAGTTGGAGGCGGCATACAGGGCTTGATCGCGAACGATCTCTTCGGCCAGTTGCACGCTCGAGCGGCTGCCGTCCCAGGCTTCGTAGCCGAGAACGGCGGTGAGGACCCCCGTGAGGCCGAGGAGCGCGAGCGTGACCAGCCGGCGGGGGCGGGTCGTCATGCGATGCCTTGCCATGCATTGAAGGTATCGGCTCTGCGGCCCCGCTCAACGATCCGGGTGCAAGGGATTTGTCAGGATCGCCCCTGGCAGCTTACCGGCCGATCAATCCACCCACGTGGTCAGGTCGCGGGCGGGGAGGCGGGACTTGGCGTCCGGCACGGCCGCGGGCTCGCCAAGGTTGACGATGGCCACGATCCGCTCCCCGTCGGGGAGCCCGACCGCCGCCCGGGAGCGGGGGTCGTCCATGACCGCCCCGGTCTTGATGTGCGTGCCCAGCCCGGCCGCTTCGGCGGCCAGCGCCAGGTTCTGGATGCCCATCCAGGTCGCGGCGTAGTCCTCTTCGCGGATCTCGGGGTTCTCGTGCACCACCACCGCCACCGCGACCATCGCGGGCAGCGCCTCGTGGCGGGCGGCGACGTTCTCCACCACGTCCCGGGCCGCGTCCGGGTCGGTGACCCGCTTCGCCTTGCGCGCCCCCAGCGCCGCCCCGTAGCCGCGCCGGGCGGCCGGGCCCAGCACGTAAAAGCGCCACGGCTGGGTCATGCGATGGTTGGGCGCCTGCGCGACCAGCCCGAGGAGTCGTTCGATTTCCCCGCGGGTGGGTTCGCGGGCGGTGAACTGCTTTATGGAGCGGCGCCGGGCAATCAGCTCCGCAAGGGAGGTCGGGTCGGGCATGCGCTACATCTCCGGGAGGCGGTATCGCTCAATGTACACGAGGTCGACCTCGTCGTTGAAGGTCGCGTAGACGACGCCGTCGCCTAAGCCGATGACGGTGTGTCCTTCGGCGATCTCCACCATGGCGGCGTGCTCGGCATCGGGCGTGAAGATGTCGTACAGGAACGGCGCGCCGACTGGCTGGTGGCGACGCAGCCAGGCGCGGCCCTCCGGGTCGATGAGAATGCTGCCCGTGAAGGGGGGCAGCGTCTCAGGCCATTCGTAGTCGTCCACGTCGTCGCTTCCGCCCCCGAAGGACATGCTGCGGGCAGCGGCGCCTCCGATCCCGGAACCCGGAGAGGCTCCGCCCCCGCCGCCCGTCATGAAAGTCGCCGTCTGGACGGACCGGCTACTTTGCTCCCGGACCCAGGCTTCCTTTTCCGCCTGGCCCACCGGGACCGCGTCCCATGCGACGGGCGCCCCGCTGCGAACGGATCCGTCGGAGGAGATCCATTCCAGGTGATAGTCCGCCGCCCGCGCGACGGCCACGCTTCCGCCCGGCGCGACGCCCCAGCTGTCGGAGGCCGAATAGGGAGTTCGCTGCATCGTGACCATCCGGTCGCCCTGGTTGCTTCTCATCTCGACCCGCGAGGTGGATCTGGACGCGAGTCTTGCCACGGTGTCGGCGGCAAGGTCATCGAGCGTCGCCCGCACGACAGGGACGGAATCGGAACCTGATCCATCCCGCGAACCCGCACCCGCGAGGTTCATCGAGAACCCGTTTGTGCTGTACATGCGCCCGGAGCCATCGATCACCTGGGGGTTCAGCAGCAGGATGCCGCCTTCGGGGTCCATCTCGAACATCGGCCGGGTCGCGCCGAAGGAGAGATCGGGCGCCAGCACGGTGAGGCGATTGTTGCTCACATCCAGCAGCAGCGTCGAATCGCCGGGAAGAGGCCAGACACGGCTCGGCGCCTGATACTCGCCCGGACCCTCGCCCCGGCCTCCCACCACGGTACGTGTTCCCAGGTCCAGGTCCAGTAGCACCAGCTCCCTGCCCGTCCCGTCGGCCACCAGCAGGCTGCCGTCGGGGCGTACGCGGATACCGTTCACGGACGCGAAGTCCCCGGAAACCGCCTCGGGCTCGCCGAGTTCGTGCCTGGGGACGGCACCGGGGGGAGCCGCAGTGTCATCCTGCGCGCACCCGGACAACCCCAGGGTCATGATGAAGGCGAAGGGCGTGAAGCGGTGACTGCGGGCGGTTCGGTTTCTCATCTCGCTTGCCGTTGTCGTCGAGGGCCGGAGAGGGCGGGCCGCGGTAGGCCGCGTACACGTGGAGAGTGCGGGCCCGTGCCACGAAGAATGTCGTAGTTTACGAGTAGTGGCAGCCCGCTCTCGTGTCAACGATCGCCCCAGGATGAGAGGAAGCCCCGGCGATCCACGGCCCTTCGACTGCGCGACGCGGCGGGAGGGTTGCCTGCGTGCGGATCCAGCCCGGATGTCTCTCGTCCCGGCGGCATTCCGGCGAGAGATGCAGACAACAGCGCCGCCGACCCCGGAGAAGGCCCGGAGCCGGCGGCGCCGACATCTCTACCGCGAGCGACTAACCCCCGCTGGCCACGGTGAAGAAGTTCTGGCTGGCGTAGTCGCCCCGGAACGCTTCGTCCGGGGAGATGGCGATGGTGGCATCGTACACCAGACGATAGTCGCCGGGCGTCGTCGTCGTGTAGGGACAGAGTGCTCCGGTCGTCACTTCCGTGCCCTCGATATCGGCCCAATCGGCGGACGCATCGCTTCTGCTCTGCCATTTCGCGGAATGGACCGTGTACACCCAGCCGCCGGGGCCGGGCAGTCCGATGAAGGGCGGCGTGCACACGGGCGATGGGAATCCCACTGCCACGACCAAACCGTTGGCCACCTGGATGGTATGGTACGGCGTATACCCGGAGTCATCGATCTGAATGGCGATGGGCAGCTCGGCGGTAAGGCCCTCGGGGTCGGTCGCCGTGATGGTGATCATGCCGCTGCCCTCGCTCAGGCCTGTGGCGACCACGACGGTGTTGCCGGCGGTGTCCGTCGCTTCGCTCACCGACATCAGCGTGGTATCGCTCACTTCGAAAGAGAACGCGAGGTCGTCACCGTCCGGATCGCTCACGTGCTGCGCGGTCGCCACGAGCTGAGGTCCGCCCCCTATCGACAGCGCGAGACCGCGCGGTGCCGTCGCGCTCAGCTCCGGCGCCCGGTTCCCGCCCATGTGTTCTTCAACGAAGAACGAATTTGAAGAGCGGTACCATCCCCGTAGGGGGTCGAGGTTCTCGCCGAGGACGAGGGCGATGTCCGCAACCAGCCGGTACTCCCCGGGGATCTGGGTGGCCAGGACGCACATGGTCCCATCCGTTTTCTCGGTGCCCTCGACGTCCGACCACGCGGCCATCGGATCGCTCCGGGTCTGCCACCTGGTACTGTGGAAGGTGGAGATGTAGCCGGATGCGTCCGGCAGGTTGACGAGGGGTGGAGTACAACCCTGCAGCATGGCTCCGGCCGGGATTTCGATCCTGCCGTTGCCGACGACCAGGGCGCTGGCCGGGCTGAAGTCGGAGTCCACCACATCGAGGACGATGCTCGCGCTGGCCGAGAGGCCACCGGGGTCGGTCGCCGTGGCCGTGAGGCCCGTCATCCCTACGCCTCTGCCGCCCATGACCACCGACGGATTGCCGTCGCTGTCGAGCCACACTTCCGCCCACGCCACGGTGGTGTCTTCCACCTCCACGGTATACGTCAGATCCAGAACGTCGTCGTCGGGATCTTCGAATCGGGTGGCGGCCAGCCACGGACGCGTTCCGCCTCTCGCTCCCAGCTCCACGGTGATCCCCAGGGGCACGCCTTCCCGGACCTTGGGCGGCAGGTTGATGTCGACGGTGACGGAGGCGGTGGCGGTGAAGCTCGAAATTGCGGCCGTGACCGTGCCCGACCCGTTGGCTACCGCGGTGACGCCGCCGCTTGAGTTCACAGTGAATACGCGGGCATCGCTGGATGTCCAGATAACGGTCCCGCTGAAGGCCGCGCCGAACTGGTCCGTGACGCTCGCGGTGAACGTGGCGGTCTCGCCAGCGGAGGTGAGAGCGACGGAATTGGGTGAAATCGATATGGCCGCCGCGCGGGGAGCATCGGGCGGCCCCCCCGGAGGCGCCACAGGATCGGGCTCGTCATCCCCGCCGCAACCGGCAAGCGCCATCAGTACGATCATGGCGGGCGCCAGCCAACGGCGATCCGCGTACCTCCCCAACCCTGCCCTTCGCTTCTTCATCGATGTCTCCGGTGGTGAGTGTTTCGGTGGCCCCGTCGCTCCGCGCGGGGGTTGATTCCCGGGCCTGCGGCACCGAACCAGTTCGCCTGATTGGGGCTCATCCTCGTGAACGTTGGGCCGAAGTTAGCAAAAACCCCCGGTCATGGGCCATACCCCCGACAGGGTTCTGGAAACATTTGTCGCAAACACCATCGAATCATGTCGCACACATCATCGGTATTGTCGCCACAACGGGAGAATCGTCCAGGACTGGACGAGATGGCGTCCGGCACCGGACCGGGCGACTCCGAGTAACGCCCGGTGGCGCCGTCTTCCGATGCGGGGCTCAGGAAGACAGGCGGCGGATGGTGCCCGTCTTCTCGATCACCACCCGATAACCGTCTGAGCTACCGGGAATTCGGGCTTTCTCCCCGCCGTCGCCGCCAGCGAGATAGACCTTGAGGCAAGGCTTCCCGCCGGTCACCCCTATCGCGGTACCCACCACGCCGGGGCGCCCCATGACCTGTCTGGAAAGGCGCCGGTGCGCGTCCTCGATGCTCACCCCCATGGCGTCCTATCCTCCGTCGACGGTCACCCCGAAGCGGTCGAGCACGAGCTCGATGGGGTTGGCGATGGTGGTGTTGGGGCTGCCCGCGAACAGGAGCGCGACCGGCCGCCGGTCCTTGCGCCCCCGATCATCGGTCACGATCAGGGATCCCGAGTCGCCCCCTGCGCTGAACCCCTCGCCGGTGATGACGATCTGATCGACGAAGCGGGCCCTGCCGGTGCGGTAGTTGACGTTGAGGATCGCGTTGATGCCGGTCACCCGGCCACGGGTGAGCCCGGTGGTGCGGCCGTACTTCTGTACCGTCAGCATGAGCGACGCCTCCACCGTGCCGGACCGGGGCGCGCCGTAGCCGTTGGAGGGGGTGGCCGCCGCCAGCTGATCGGGCGACGCCTCGGCGATGGCGCCGTCGACCCGGTTCTCGGGACAGGCCAGGGCGCGGCAGAAGCCGATCGCCTCGAAGTCGTGCAGGGTGCCGAAGGCGTGCTCCGGATCGCTCCCTCCGTCGGCCACGCCCGGCTGGATCACGTTGTCGCCCAGGTTGGCGTCGTTTCGGTTGGCGAAGACGTGGTTGTTGGAGAGGGCGTACGTCCGGCGGCCGTCCGTCACGCGCGCCCCGATCGTGCCTGCCGTGACCCCCGTCCGCCCCGTGGACACGCCGATGGGCACCGGGCGCGGGAACGGGCCCCTGGGATCGATCGGGCCGGAAGCCGCAGCCGGGAGCGGCAGATCACCGAGGGCGGTGATGCGCCCGGTCACCTCGCGCACCAGCGGGTAGCCCGCGAAGCTGGCGGGAAGTCCGGCCACGCCGGCGTACTCCAGGTAGACCCTCACCACCGGCCGGTCGCCGGCGCCCAGCCCGACCGCGGTCCCGACCACGCCCGGAATGGCCAGCAGGTCCGGGCTGATCTCCTCCTGCGCGGCGAAGGCGGCCGCCAGCGCCTCCTGCGAAAGTCCCTCCCGGCCGAAGCCGGGGAAGGGAAGCAGCGGATGGCCCGCCGGGGTCAGCCAGAGCACCTCCACCACCAGCAGAAGCAGCAGCCGTCCCAGCGACGGGAAGATTGCGCGCGCGCCGGCTGCGGCAGCGGCCCAGCACCCTGGCCGCGTCATCGCCCGCCTCCGAAACCGCACCGCTTCATGACCCCCGCTCCGCTCGTGGCTGCCTTTCCCGCAGGCCGAACCCTATACTAAACGATACCCGTACCATACTTATTCGAACCCGCCGCGGCGCGAAACGGATCCCCCGCTCGCGCGTAAGGCGCACAGCCCGGGGGCAGGATGCCTGTCAAAGGAGTGTCGTCATGTTTGGGTTGATCGGATTGGGAATCGCGGCCGTGGTCGGGTTCTACGCACACTTGAAGTCACGGCGTTTCGTGCGGCGTCGGCTTCGCTACACCTCCTGGGTGGAGAAGCGCGGCCTGGGGATCCTGACCGGTGCCGTGGTCGCCATCGCACTGGCCATGCTGCCGGTCATTACGGTCGGAGCCGGACTGCTGGTGGGAGCGGGCGTCGGCAGCGGTGTCGCCATGGGCGCCAGCGATGTCCGCAACCGCCGCCTGATCGACGAGTAGCCTCCGCGGCTCTTCTGCCGAAGTCTCTGCTGGATCCGCCGCGCGCGGAGATCCAGAGCAGGCCCCGGAACACGACTCCCGCTCATCCCCCCGGCGCGAACCGCGCCAGCACCGGCAGATGGTCGCTGGTGGTATCCAGATAGTCGGGGATGATCTCGTCTACCTCATACACCATCGCCGACCCCTCCTCGTACCACGCCATCGCTTCGTCCGACGCCAGTATGTGGTCGATCACCTCGGTATAACGCGGCATCGAGCGCGCTCCCGCCTCGCTCAGGCTTGCGGTGGGAAACACCCACTCCGGGGCCGCGTCCACGAGACTCCGGTAGGGTGTGTCGCGCCCGCGCACGATCGATTCGTCGATGTCGTCGTTCCAGTCGCCGGGCACCAGGACCGCACGGTCCGGCCAGGTGGCGTCGAGATACTCCTGCAGCCCTTCGCCCGCCGCCATGCGCCGCTCCCATGAGGTCTCGTCGGCGACGGCCTTGGCGTGCAGGACGATCAGGATGACGTCCCGGCTCGCGCCACCGATCGACACCCGCAGCTCAACCTCCATCGGCGGGCGTCCCGCGAACTCGTAGTCCAGCTCGCTCAGGATGATGCGCGCCCCCGTCACCTCTGCGAGCGCCGACTTGTAGATGAGCCCGACCTTCAGCTCGGCGCGGTGATAGCTGTCGGACCCCCCCGACACCGAGGCATCGCTGGCGAGGAATCCCTCGTATCCCGGCAGCTGATCCAAAAGCGTTCCGAAGGCGTCCGCATCGGTCACCTCCTGTACGCCCCAGATGTCGAAGTCGGTTCCCAGAATGACGTCCCGCACGCGCGCCATCTGAAGGGGCTCGTCGGCGGGCCCCTGGTTCGGGGCGCCGAAGAAGAGCAGGTTCCATGTCCCCACGTCGAAGGTCGCGGATGTGCCCTGCGCCGGGATCTGGATCGCCGGCGGATCCGGCACAGGCTGCGGCTCGACGGGATCGGGCTCGACCGGTGGCGGTGGTGGTGCGACGGAGTCGGCGCCGCACGCGATCAGGACCGGGAGCAGCGCGGGCAGGAAGAAGAATCCGGGAGCGGCGAACGCGGCGGCGTACCGGCGCGGTGCGGAGACCAGGCTGCTGTCTGGGAAGAACATGACGTGTCTGTGTCGAGAGTGCCTGAGCGCCGCAAGTGCCCGGCGAAGCGGGCTGGCGCGCCCCGCCAGGTATGTCCCATCAGGATAGTACGTTTCCGTCGGGCTCGCTTTGCCGAGGCTCGTCCGGCCCATCTGTCGAGTTCGGTCCATCCGCCGGCACGGCGTCATCCGCCTGTCCGTCCTCTTCGTGCGGTCGCTGGCCGCAAGCTCTGCCGCCACGTAGAATGCGCCGCGCAGGGACGATGAAGGAATTCAGGCCGCGAGCGCATTCCAGGGAGGGGCAGATTCACCATGTGTCGTCGATCCTCAACCCTCCTGCCCGCGGCCGTCGCAACCGCCGCGTTCTTGCTTGGGCCCATGCCCGCATTGGCCCAGCTCGAGCTCAACTACCAGTACGGCAGCATCCTGAACCCGTTCTCCGGCGCCAGCGAGCCGACCCACATCTTCACGCTGCAACACGCCGGAGGATGGCGCGCCGGGGGCTCGTTCTTCTTCCTGGACTATCTGAGCGACGGGGTCGAGGACGGGTTCAACGACCGGGAACTCTACGGAGAGTGGTATCCGACGCTGAGCTTGGGTTCACTGGCCGAAGGAGGCGTGGGGTTCGGGCCGGTGAACGATGTCCGGCTGGTCGCGGGCGTCAACCTCGGCATCCAGTCGAAAGTCGTGAAGTACGTGCCGGGCGTGGAACTGGGCTGGAACGTCCCCGGGTTCATCTTCGTGAACACGATTCTCGGAGGCTTCATCGACGCCAGCAGCGGCATCGACGCGGGCGGTGCGCCGAGTACGGGCGACAGCTTCAACTTCGACGTCAGCTGGCTCTCCGTCTTCCAGTTGGGCACTCAGTCGTTCGCGTTCACCGGGCACGCGGAGTACATGGGCGCGATCACGGACGAGCTGGGCAACGATTACCCGGGCAGCATTCTCGCCCAGCCCCAGCTCAGATGGGACGTGGGGCAGGCGCTGACCGGGGCCGCAAACGTCCTCCAGGTCGGCGTGGAATACCAGCTCTGGACCAACAAGCTGGGCACGACCCGCGACGAGAGCGTACTACAGTTGCTCGTCGTCTGGCAGATGGATTGATCGGAGAGGCCGCGCGGATTCAGCCGGACTGGCCCGGCACGAGATGCCCTCGTGGAACCGGAGACGGGGCCGGAGTCAGCGCGCAGACGATGCGCGCCGGGAGACTACTGGTCGTCGACGACGCGAACGCCCACCAGCCGGCAACCCAGCCTGCACCCCGGGCGCAGCGCGAACGACGCGAGGAGGGACGCCAACGCGAGGCCGATCATGGTCCCGGTCATCGGCTGAATGACCGTCTTGAGCACGCCCCACACGGCCACGAACACGACCAGCCCGAGAAACACGCCCAGGAGCTGGCGCGCGTTGTCGGGGCCTTCGAATCGGATGGGAGCGCCGCCGTAATAGAGGGCGGCCAGGCTGGGATAGAGAGCGAACGGAATGATCCATTCGATCATGGAAGAATCTCCGGCTGGATGAAGTCCCATGGGGCTTGACGACGGCCCAAAACTAGCCAAAGCCGAGCGGCCGGGACAAGGCCGCGGGCGGGGCGCGGGCTTGAGTTATCGGCGCCGCCGCGCAGGATTGTGAACATGCTTTCCTACGATGACATCATGGCGGCCCGCGAGCGCATCCGGGACGGGATCGTGGAGACCAGCTGTCCGGGGTCCCTCGGGCTCGACCCGACCCGGTACGGGCGCGTGCACTACAAGGCCGAATTCCGGCAGACGACAGGCTCGTTCAAGGATCGCGGCTCGCTGAACCGCCTGCTCCTGCTGGATCGGGCGCAGCGCGAGGTCGGCGTGGTCGCGGCCAGCGCCGGCAATCACGCGCAGGCGCTCGCCTACCATTCGGCGCGCCTGGAGATTCCGTGCACCATCGTGATGCCCGACACCGCGCCGCTCATCAAGGTGACGAAGACGCGCGGCTACGGGGCTCGCGTCATCCAGACCGGCGCGACCATCACCGACGGCATGGCGCGCGTCGAGAGGCTGGTCGCGGAGGAGGGACTCACGCTCGTGCACGCCTTTGACGATCCCGCGGTCATGGCGGGGCAGGGCACCCTGGCGCTGGAGATCCTGGAGCAGGTGCCCGACGTCACCACGCTGGTGGTCCCCATCGGGGGCGGCGGGATGATCTCCGGGGTCGCCACCGCGGTGAAGGCGCACCGGCCGGACGCGCGCGTCATCGGCGTGGAGGCGTCGGCGTCTCCGGGCGCGGTCGCGTCGCTGGAAGCGGGGCGTCCGGTCCACCTGGAACGCTCGGACACCCTGGCCGACGGCATCGCGGTGAAGCGCATCGGCGACCTCACCTTCCCGCACATTCAGGCCCTGGTGGACGACGTGATCGCGGTCGACGAGGAGGAGATCGTGCGCGCGATCTTCTTCCTGATGGAGTCGGAGAAGATGGTGGTCGAGGGGGGCGGGGCGGTGGGGGTGGCGGCGATGCTGGGCGGGAGGGTCCGGCTGGATCCCGCGGACATCACCGTGTGCGTCCTCTCCGGCGGCAACATCGACATGAACGTGGCCGCCAAGATCATCGACCGCGGGCTGTGGGCCGACGGGCGCCTGGCGCGCCTGTCGGTGGTGGTGCGGGACCGGCCGGGGTACCTGAACGAGGTCACCGCCGTGGTCGCCATCGCCGGCGCCAACGTGCTCCACATCGAACACACCCGGGCCTTCGGAGACATCTCGGTGGGCCACGTCAGCATCGAGATGGAGATCGAGACCCGCGGACGCGCGCACGTCGGGGAGATCGTCGAGGAGCTGAGGGAGCTGGGCCACCAGGTGGGCGAGGTGGCGTGACCCCGCCTTCCGGCGACCTGTCGCGTCGCGCGCGCCGACACGTATGATATCTCATCGACGCGCGGGCGTCGTCATCAGCCAACGATCTCTCGCCCCTCAACGAGGTGATTCCCGATGAAGTCAGCACAGCGGCCCCGTCCGGCCATCTCGATCCTCTCCGCCCTTGCCGTTGCAGCCTTCCTGCTGGGCGCCGCCGGCGTTCAGGCGCAGGACGCCTACTTCCCTCCGGCGGGTGACTGGGAGCGCAGGACTCCGGAGTCGATGGGGATGAACCCCGAGCTCCTGCAGCAGGCGGTCGACTTCGCCGTCGCGAGCGAGAGCACGGCGCCGCGCGACCTGGAGGTGGCGCATGCGCTCAGCTGGAACACCGAGCCCTTCGACGAGGCCATCGGCCCGCTCAAGGTGCGGGGCCCGCAGAGCGGCATCATCGTGAAGGACGGCTACATCGTCGCCGAATGGGGGGAGACGAAGCGCGTCGACCCGACGTTCAGCGTCGCCAAGAGCTTCCTCTCCTCCACCGTGGGACTGGCGTGGGACCGGGGGCTCATCCGCGACGTCAACGATGCGGTTCACGAGTACATGCCCCCGCTGATTCTGCCGGTGGGCGACGGCGAGCCGGGCAAGGAGGCCGATGGGCGGGGCGTCGCCACGCCGGTGTCGCTCTTCGACTCCGAACACAACCAGAGGATCACCTGGGATCATCTGCTGCGGCAGACCAGCGACTGGGAGGGCACCCTGTGGGGCAAGCCCGACTGGGGCGACCGGCCGGGGCGGGACGTGGCCGCCAACCGCAACCGCGCGCGCAACCAGCCCGGCACGGCCTACAAGTACAACGACGTGCGCGTGAACCTGCTCGCGCTGGCGGCGCTCCAGGTCTGGCGCCGGCCCCTGCCGCAGGTGTTGCGCGAGCACATCATGGACCCGATCGGCGCGTCCAACACCTGGCGCTGGTACGGCTACGAGAACTCGTGGGTGAACGTCGACGGCGAGATGATGCAGTCGGTCAGCGGCGGCACCCACTGGGGCGGAGGGATGAACCTGAGCGCCGAGGACCAGGCCCGGTTCGGCTACTTCACCCTCCACAAGGGCAACTGGGACGGCGAGCAGCTCCTCTCCGAGGACTGGCTTGACATGGCCGAGACGCCGGGCACCGTGAACGACATGTACGGCTTCATGAACTTCTTCCTGAACACCGGCCAGCGCTCGTACGCGAGCACGCCGGAGTCGTCGTTCAGCCACCGGGGCGCGGGGACCAACCTGGTCTACGTCGATCGCGACAACGACCTGGTGGTGGTCGCGCGCTGGATCCAGGGTGGCGCCATCGACGAGTTCCTGGGGGTGGTGATCGCGTCGTCGGTCGTCGCCGAGGAGCGTCGCTGAGCCGGCGGCGAGGCGGCCTGCACCGGGCGGGGCCCGGCTTCGCGGTGCGCCCCGCCTGACTTCTGACTAACTTGCGCGTGCTCGGCGGCGAGGGGCCGCCTGAAGTGAGCAGCAGCAACGCGCAGAACCCACAAAGGATCGAGTAGCCATGGACAAGGACTCCCGGAGCGGGACGGTCGAGGGCGGCCGGCCGGGCGCAGAGGTCGCCGCGGCGACGGACCAGGATGGCGGCAACCTGACGGAAGCGGCGCCGACCCTGGAGAGAAGGGCGTTCCTCGGCAAGGCGGCGGTCGGAGCCGCGGCGGCCGGGGTGCTGGCCGCGTCGTGCGGCGGCGACGAGCAGGCGGCAGCCGGGGAAGGTGGCGCTCCCGCGGTGATCACCAACCCGAACGTGCGCTGGCGCCTGGCGTCCAGCTATCCGCGCACCGTCGACGCCATCTTCGACACCTCCACCCGCGCCGCCGAGTCGCTCGCCGCGATGACGGACGGGCGCTTCCAGCTTCGCGCCTACGAGGCGAACGAGCTGGTGCCGGCGTTCGAAGTGATGGACGCGGTGCAGCAGGGCACCGTTCAGGTGGGCCACAGCCCGAGCTACTACTACACGGGCAAGGCGGCGGTGCTCGCCTTCGACACCTGCGTGCCGTTCGGGCTCAACGCGCGCCAGCAGCACGCGTGGCTGTACGATGCCGGCGGGCTCGAGCTGATCCGCGAGATCTTCGCGGACTTCAACATCCTGCCCTTCCCGGCGGGCAACACCGGCGCCCAGATGGGCGGGTGGTTCCGCCGCGAGATCCAGACCCCGGAGGATCTGAACGGGCTCAAGATGCGCATCCCCGGGCTCGGCGCGGAGGTGATGGACCGCCTGGGCGTGACCGTCCAGAACCTCGCCGCGCAGGAGATCTACCCGGCCCTCGAGCGGGGCGCGATCGACGCCGTCGAGTGGGTGGGCCCGTACGACGACGAGAAGCTGGGCTTCCAGAACGCCGCCCGCTTCTACTACTACCCTGGCTGGTGGGAGCCGGGACCCTCGACCACCTTCCAGGTCAACCGCGACGCGTGGAACGAACTGCCCTCCACCTACCAGGAGGCCTTCCGCGTGGCGGTGCGCTCAGCCGCCCACGGCGTCGAGACCACCTACGACGCGAGGAATCCGGCCGCCCTCAGGCGCCTCGTCGAGGGCGGGGTCCAGTTGCGCGCCTTCTCGCCGGAGATCATGGAAGTGTCGCGCGTGGCTTCGCAGGAGATCCTGGAGGAGCGCGCAGCCGCGGACGCCACCTACCGGCGCGTATACGACCACTGGCTGGCGTTCCGGACGGAGGTGTTCGACTGGTTCAGCCGCGCGGAGTGGGCCTACGCCAACGCGGCCTTCGGGCAGAACGCCTGACCCTGGGGGCGGCCCGCGCGTCGGTGATATCACGGACGGACCTAGGCTGATACTACCGGCTGGTCCGGAACTGATACTACGGGGTCGTATCGCGGTCTTGAGCGGTCTGCCCCCCCGATCATCCGCGAATCCCTCGGGCTTGGGCCTGAGACCTAGGAGAAAGGGATGATGAAGCGCAATTGGAAGTTGCTCTTCTCCAACCATGACCTGTCCGCTGTTCTTGACGCTCGGCTGCGAACCGTCAACGACGCAGTGCGGGGCATCGAGAAGAATTACTTCGAGACGAGTACCGACGATTACCTCGCTGCATCTACTGCCTCTCAACTCGTCGTGTCACCCCTAGAATTGCTTGAAGAAGAGACCTCGGTTTCGTCGCGCGATGTCAAGGTGGACGTATCGGGCGATCGGAACCGCCACTTCTTTACGCCCGGTCCTCACTACATGAACGGCCTCGAAGTGACCTACCATGTGCCATACTTGGGTGACTCGACGCTCCTGGAGTGCCAACCCAATCGCTTTACATTGAACCCACCGAGGGCTGTTATCGGCTCAGGTGAAATAATGTTTCCGTATGACCGCGTCGACGGCGACGTAGCCTCCACAAAGGCGGATTTCGAGCGCGACATCGCCAAAATCCGACGATGGCTAGAGCGAGTCAACGAGCAGGTAATGGGATACAATGCATCTCTGGAGGCCCAGGCAAGTCAGTTGGTCAGGAAGCGCCGCGATGAGATCGCCAAAACCAAGACCGCCTTGGCTGACCTCGGCTACCCCGTAAGAAAGGACGCCTTGCCGGGAGAACGGACCACTCAGACTAACGCGGCGACGATCGCAAAGCGAAAGCAAAAGCGGAAGGATGCCAATCGCGAGTACGATGTCGCATTGTCATTTGCTGGTGAGGATCGAGAATACGTAGACGAGGTGGCGAAGATTCTCGACAGGACACAGGTATCGGTTTTCTACGATCAGTTCGAGGAGGTAAAGCTCTGGGGAAAGGACTTGGCGGAGCACCTACACCAAGTCTACTCCAAGGACTCCCATTTTGTGATAATGTTCGCGTCGCGACACTACGAGAAGAAGGCATGGCCGAGTCACGAACGGCAATCTGCCCTAAGCCGTCATCTCAAGGGAGAGACCGGTCGGATCTTGCCCGTCAAGCTGGACGACACCGAGATTCCCGGCGTTCCCTCTACGATTCGTTACATCGATGCCCGAGCGGTGGCTCCCGAGAGGTTGTCTGAGCTGATCCGTCAGAAGCTCGACGATGAGCTAGTCTAACCCAAGTTGAATGACCTTACGGCGGTTTTCGAGGGCCTTCCTGTGCCCGGGGTGATACTACCGGCTGCTCCGGAATGATACTACGGGGTCGGTCCCGCCACTCGCGCGTAGGATGTCCAAACCGGCGTCGATATTACCAGTAATTACAGTAGATGCCAGTAATTACCGGTTCACCAGCCAGGTGACCATCTCCGGGAAGGTCATGATCAGCACCAGCCCGATGAGCTGGATCACGATGAAGGGGATGACCGCGCGGTACATCTCCGATGTTCGCACTTCGGGTGGAGCCACGCCCCGCAGGTAGAAGAGGGCGAAACCGAAGGGCGGGGTCAGGAACGAGGTCTGGATGTTCATCCCGATCATGACCCCGAACCAGACCAGGTCGATGCCCAACAGCGCGGCGGCCGGGGCGAGCAGCGGGATGATGATGAAGGCGATCTCGAAGAAGTCGAGGAAGAAGCCGAGGATGAAGATCGCAAGGTTGGCCACGATCAGCAGGCCGATGCGCCCGCCCGGCAGGGTGGTAAGCAGGTGCTCGATCCAGAGGTCGCCGTTCAGCCCGCGGAAGACCAGCGCAAATGCCGTCGAGCCCACCAGGATGAACATCACCATGGCGGTGAGCGAGGTGGTGTACTCGCTGGCCGCCCTGAGTACCTTCCAGGACAGGCGCCTGTTGGCGGCCGCGAGCCCGATGGCGCCCACGGCGCCCACCGCTCCCGCCTCCGTCGGCGTGGCGATCCCGGCGAAGATGCTGCCCAGAACGAGCAGGATCAGCACCAGGGGCGGCATCAGCACGGTGAGCACCTGGCGCGCCAGCTTCCACCCCGCCGCGTCGCGCACCTCGGCCGGCAGCGCAGGCGCCGAGTCCGGGCTCACCTTGGCGACCAGCGCCACGTAAATCGCGTACATCCCGGCCAGCGACACTCCGGGAATGAGGGCGCCCAGGAAGAGGTCGCCCACCGAGATGCCCAGCTGGTCGGCCAGCACGATCAGCACGACGCTCGGCGGGATGATCTGACCCAGGGTGCCCGAGGCCAGGATCACGCCGGTGGAGAGCGTCTTCGAGTAGCCGTAGCGCAGCATGATGGGGAGCGAGATGAGCCCCATCGCAACCACCGACGCCCCCACCACGCCCGTTGCCGCCGCCAGCATCGCGCCCACGAAGACCACCGCCAGCGCCAGCCCGCCGCGCAGCGTGCCGAAGAGCTTGCCGATGGTGGTGAGCAGGTCTTCGGCCAGGCGCGACTTCTCCAGTACGACCCCCATGAAGATGAAGAAGGGGATCGCCACCAGCACCAGGTTGGACATCACCCCGAAGATGCGCTGGGGCAGGGCGTACATCAGCCCCCACTCGAAGAGCCCCATGGAGATGCCGATGAAGGCGAAGATCAGGGAGGTGCCGCCCAGGGCGAAGGCCACCGGATAGCCCAGGAAGATCATCCCGAAGACGCCGATGAACATCAGCGGCGCGAGCAGGTTCTCCATTACGCGATGCCTCCGGGCATCCGGCTGCCGGGGTCGTCTTCGTCCTCCTCAGGCGACCCGTCGCCCGCCATCTTCAGACCGCGCAGGACCCGGGTCTTCTTGATGATCTCCGAGATGCCCTGGATGATGAGGAGCAGGAAACAGATGAGGATGAAGGTCCTGAGCGGATAGCGGGGCAGACCTCCCGGGTCGGAGGAGATCTCCCGCACCGCCCAGGAGTTGCGGATCGCGGGCCAGGAGAGCCACAGCGTCACAGCCGAGAAGGGCAGCATCAGCAGGATGGTGCCGAGGAGGTCGATCCAGGCGCGGGCCTTCGCCGACAGTCGGCTGTACAGGATGTCCACCCGCACGTGCTCCCCTTTGCAGAGCGCCGAGGCGGCGCCGAGCAGGAAGAGGAGGCTGAACAGGTACCACTGGAGTTCCAGATAGAGGTTCGAGCTCAGCCTGAAGCCGAAGTAGCCGCCGAGATAGCGGACGGCGGTGTTGTAGGCCGTCACGAGCACCATCAGCAGACAGAGCCAGGAGGTCCAACGTCCGATTCCGTTGTTCACCCGGTCGATTGCCCGGGAGAGTCTTAGCCAGCGGATCATGCCGGAGGGGTTTCCAGAAGCCGGGGGGTGTGGAGGCGGGCCCGCGCGGGTCTGCCGCGCTTGAAATACGCTTCCGGGCGCGCCGTTGGCAATAGCTGGCCCCTCGTGGCGCGTGGCTCCATGTTGTGGGCGTGCGGATCCGGCTTCCGCAGGCCACGATTCCGGCGCGCCTGGCGGACTCCGGCTCCGCACGCGAGAAACGGCCTTCCGCCCGGGGCGCGCCGGCCCCATTCATCCAACGCCAACTCCCCGGAGCGCTTATGGGCGCCAACAAGATCCAGGACGGATACGAGTCCTTCTCCTACCTCGAACCGGGCCTCGACTACGCGCCCTTCGAGCTGGCGCCGCAGGTCGACCGGGTCGAGCCGTACCTGGTGCCGCTCTCCGAAGAAGAGGCGGCGAGAGCCGGGCGGCTGGCCTCCGAGCTGGTGATGATTTCGCTGCACGAGCACGCGGGGGTGTTCCCGCGGGACGTGCGCGAGACCCCGGCATACGTGCGCGCCGGGCGCATGGCGACGGCGTTCGAGGGCCTGAGGCACTCGTGCTGGGACGCGGTCTTCGACAACCTGCTCGACGGCATCTGCACCATCCTGTCGCACGGGGGCTGGAAGTGGAACGACGTGCTGCACGACTTCGGGATGCGGCTGTGCGATCTGGCGCACCAGGACTTCCTCATCCACTGCCTGGGGGTGGGCGACATCCTGCGGGCGCATCGGGAGGGAAGGGTGGCGTGGGTCGCGTCGATGGAGGGCGCGGCCATGATCGAGAACGAGCTCGACCGCATCGACCTGTTGTTCGGGTTCGGGGTGCGGGCACTGGGGATCACCTATAGCGAGGCCAACGCGCTCGGGTCGGGACTGAAGGAGCCGGGGGACGGCGGGCTGACCATGTTCGGGCGGCGCGCCGTCGGGCGCATGAACAAGCTGGGCATGCTGATCGACTGCTCGCACTGCGGGGACCGGACGACGCTCGACACCATCGAGTGGAGCGAACACCCCATCGTGCTCTCGCACATCGGCGCGCGCGCCCTATGGGAGTCGAACCGGCTGGCGCCCGACGACGTGCTCGAGGCGTGCGCCGCGAAGGGAGGCGTGATCGGGATCGAGGCGGCGCCCCACACGACCCTGACCCGCAACAACACGGTGCACGGGATCGAGGCCTTCATGGAGCACTTCGAGTACGTGAAGGCGCTGGTGGGCATCGACCATGTGAGTTTCGGCCCCGATTCCGTCCACGGGGACCATGTGGGGCTGCACCATGCGTATGCGGCCAACCTGTCGATCAAGGAGTCGCGCTCGGCGGCGGCCGAGGAGGGCCCCAAAGCGAATCCGCCGTTCGACGAGGTTGAGTACGTGAAGGGGGTGGAGAACCCCACGGAGGCGTCGCACAACATCCTGCGCTGGCTGGTGCGGGAGGGATACTCGGACGGGGACATCGGCAAGGTGATGGGGGGCAACACGCTGCGGGTGCTGAGGGAGGTGTGGCCCTGAGGGGGGTTGTGGCGGTTGTAGCGGTGTTGGCTGCGTCGGCCGCGGGCGGTCCGATGGCTGGATGGGCCGTGGCGGGCAGCGTTCCGGGTCCGGGGACCCTGCTCGGCCGGGGCGGTCCGATGGCCGGATGGGACGGCCGCGGGGGCGTCCAGGAGGCTGGAGGAGACGCCGCGGGCGGGCAGGTGGTCCGGGTGGCGGTGTCGGCGGATGCGCGTGAGACCGGAGCGGCTGACGTCTCGATGAGCTACCGGCTGGAGGTCGAGCCGGGGATGCGCGTCGTGCCGTTTACGCTGCTGCTGTTCGCGCCCGCGACCGTGGCGGAGGTTTCCGCGCAGGTGGGCGGCGAAGCGCTCGCGGTGCGCATGCGGGGCGCCGGCGGGCCCCGGCTGGAAGGCGGGATCGAGCTGCTGACCGCGCTCGCGGCGTCGGGGCAGGTCTCGCTGGATGTGAGCTACCGGGTGGAAGGTGCCGTGCGCGAGGATGGCGGGGGCGTACGGATCGTGCTTCCCATGCTCGCGGTCGACTGGGCGCCGGCGGAGGCGCGCCCGGGGATGTTCCAGGCGGAGGTGACCCTCCCCGAGGGGATGGAGGCGCGCGAGATCTTCCCGGTGACGGTGTCCGGGGGCGCGACGCCCGGGATGGCGCGGGCGAGCCTTCAGGTGCTTCCGGCGGTGGTGCAGGTGCGCGCGCGGCCCGAAGGGAGCCTCGGGCTGTCGTTGCCGGGGGTGCTCGAGCTGCTGGTGCTGATCGCCGTGATCGTCTGCGGGATGGCCGGGCTGCGCCTGGTGAGGAGAGCCCGGTGAGGGCGATCCTGGACGCGGGCTTCGTCTTCTGGGGGCTCTTCCTGGTTTCCGCGCTGATCGTGGTGGCGTACCTGGTTTGGATGTATCGCGAGGATCGGCGGGAGGACGACCGGTGAACGTGCTGCACGCCACCTTCCGCGACCTCGCGCGTCCGAGGGCCCTCCGCCCGAGCAGGCAGGAGGACCGGTGAACGTCCAGCTCTCCACCTTCCTGCTCTACTTCGTGGTGGTGTTCGCGATCGGGTGGTACGCGCTGCGGGCGACGAAGAGCGAAGCCGACTACTGGATCGCGGGGGGGAAGCTGGGCTGGCTGGTGGGCGGGGCGACCATGGCCGCGACCCATACCAGCGCCGGCACCTTCGTGGGCACCATCGGGGTGATGTACGTGGCGGGGTGGTCGTTCGGGTGGCTCGTGCTGGCGCTGCCGCTGGCCTACTGGTTCATGGCGGCGGTGCTCGCGCCCCGGTTCACGCGCGTGAAGCAGCTCACCCTGCCCGCCTTCATCGAGACGCGCTACTACTCGAAGGGCGTGCGCGCGCTCGCGGCCTTCATCATCCTCATCGCCACGGTGGTCTACGTGCAGGCCCAGATCGTGGCCGGCGGGCTGATCGCTAACATCGTCTTCGGGGTGCCGGTGAGCTGGGGGATGGTCGGCTTCACCGCGATCCTGCTGGCCTACACGGTGATCGGCGGCATGATCGCGGTGGTGTACACGGACCTGCTGCAGCTGATCATCATGGTGCTGGGCGCGATCTGCGCGGTGCCGCTGGCGATCCGCCAGGTCGGCGGGGTGGAGCCGCTCTTCACCTACGTCGAGGCGGTGAACCCGCTGACCTTCAGCTGGGAGGCGATGCCCGCCCTGCTGCTCTTCACCATGGGGCTCTCGTTCCTGCTGGGCGGGGTGGCGACTCCGGAGAAGCTCATCCGGCTGTACGCGATGCGCGACATGCGCACGATCCGCCGCGGCATCCTGCTCACCATCGTCGCAGTGACCACGCTGAACCTGCTGGTGTTCGTGCTCTCGCTGGCGGCGGTGGTGCTCTTCCCGAACCTGCCGACCGGTGACCTGGCGATGCCGATGCTCGCCACGGCGGTGCTGCCGGCGACGCTGGGCGCGATCCTGCTGGCGGCCATCACGGCAGCCATGATGTCCACCGTGGACTCGCTCCTGCTGGTGGCGGGGTCGGCGCTGTCGGTCGACATCTACCAGCTGTTCCGTCCCGACGCCCCGCCGGGTCGGCGGCTGTGGGTCGACCGGGCGGGCATTCTGGTGGTGGGGACGATTCCGGTGGTGCTGCTCCTCAGCGGGGTGGGGGAGGGCGAACTGGTCCAGTTCATCGTGCTGCTCTTCACCGCCCTGATGGCGTCGAGCTTCTTCATTCCGGTCGTGGTCGGGGTTTACTGGCGGCGGGCGACCCGGGAAGGGGCGGCCGCCGCCATGGTCGGCGGGGTGACCACCGCGCTCGCCTGGGAGGGGTGGGGGCCGGCGGACGCCATCGACCCGGTGCTTCCGGGCTTCCTGGTCTCGGCCTTCCTGATGGTGACCGTCAGCCTGCTGACGCCTCCGCCTCCCGCAAGCGCGACCGAGCCCTACATGGGACCGAAGCGGGGCTCCTGAAATGCGTCCCCGCGCCGTTGCCCCACGCCCCCGGAGAGCGCGAGCGCTCCCTACATCACGCCTGCATTCCGGCGCCCCTCGAATCCCTGTCCTCCAACCCCAATTCACGGAATAGAACATGCGCGTATCGAAGATGGTGACCGCGGTCGACGCCCACGCGGGCGGCGAGCCCGGACGGGTCATCGTGGGCGGGGTGATGGACGTTCCCGGCAACTCGATGTTCGAAAAAGCGCGTTGGCTGGAGCGGCACGGCGACGGTCTGCGCCGCCGCATGCTGCGCGAGCCCCGGGGATATCCGGCCCTCTGCTGCAATGTGATTCTGCCGCCCACGCACCCGGATGCGGATGCGGGCTTCGTCATCATGGAGCACACCGAATACCCGCCGATGTCGGGCAGCAACACCATCTGCGTGGCCACCGTGCTCATCGAAACCGGGATGGTCCCCTCCACGGAGCCGGTGACGGAACTCGTGCTCGAAGCCCCTGTGGGGCTCATCCGGGTGCGCGCCGACGTGGAGGGTGGCAAGGTCACCCGCGTCACCTTCCGCAACGTGCCTGCCTTCGCGCTCCATCTGGACGCCGTGGTGGACGTGCCCGGACTCGGCAAGGTGACCGTGGACGTGGGCTTCGGCGGGATGTTCTACGTGATCGCGGACGCCGACCAGTTCGGCATCGAGCTTCTGCCGGAGAACGGCGGACAGATCACGCGCGTGGGCGAGATGCTGCGGGTCGCGGCCGAGGAGCAGCTGTCGTGCGAACACCCGCTCACCCCGGAGATCGGGGGCGTGTCGATCTCGCAGCTCTCCGGACCACCCCTGGGGGACGCCCATCGGCGCAACGCGGTGACCGTCTCAACGGGCCGCCCGAGCTGGGACCGGCCGGAGAGCTGGAAAGGCTGCCTGGACCGCTCCCCGTGCGGAACCGGCACCTGCGCGAAGATGGCCGTGCTGCATGCGAAGGGAGAGCTTGGCCTGGGCGAGGAGTTCCGCCACGAGAGCATCATCGGCACGGTGTGGACGGGCGAACTGGTCGAGGAGACTGAAGTGGGCGGCATCCCCGCGGTCGTGCCGACGTTGAGCGGCACCGGCTGGATCACCGGCATCGCCCAGTACGTGGTCGACGACACCGATCCCTTCCCGGAGGGGTTTACGGTTGGGGATATCTGGGCGGAGTGAAGCGTCGAGCCTGGCCCAACTCCAGAGTACACCCAATGGCAGTGCGGAGAGGTTCGGGCACTGGCGCGAATAGCTCCAGCGTTCGAGTGGACGCCGTCCAGGGCCGCTCGCCGTTGTAGATGACGACAGGAAAGACGGGTGGGAGCACCCCGCCCCGGTCCTCTCGGCCCAGGGCACCGCCCAATTGCTGTTGCGCGCCGAGACTGAGGTTGGCCTGCGTTCAGACGGGCTGGCCCCCATGCCCGCAGAACCTGAGCGCCGTCAACGCGAGAGTCCGCGTAACGGTCTCCAGTTCTGCGATCGGCACCCATTCGTCGGGACGATGGGCGTTGCGCACGTCCCCCGGGCCGAACATCACCGTGGGGGTTTGGCCGACGTTGACCAGGAGCTGCATGTCGGCCCCGTAGGGCATCCCCTCGATGCGGGGGTCGCGGCCTTCCACGTCCCGAAACGCCTCGGCCACGGTGCTAACGATGGGGTCTGACGGGTCGGTGGCGGCGGGATGGAACTGCCCGCCCCACCACTCCACCTTGGGGGGATGGCGCTCCAGCCACGGGTCCGAGCGCGCCGCGTCGGCCACCGCCTCCTCGAACATCGCCTGCGCCTCGGCGGGCGCCTCGCCCACGGCCACCCCGTAGCGCCCCTCGAAGCAGAGGCTCTCGGGCACGTTCGAGGCCCACTCGCCCGCGCGCACGCTTCCCACGCAGAGGGGGAAGGGGACGTCGTAGTGGGCGAAGAGCGGGTCCGAGACCCCTGAGTTGCGCCGCGCCTCGAGCGCCTGCAGCGCCCGGTAGATGGGGATGAAGCCGTCGATGGCGCTGACGCCCTCGGTGCGCAGGGCGCCGTGCGCGGAGCGGCCCCGAACATGGATGCGGAAGTTGAGGGCACCTCCTTGCGCGGGCGCGAGCGAAAGGCAGGTCGGTTCGATGACCACCGCGCCGTCGGCGGTGTAGCCGCGCTGGATGGCGGCCAGGGTTCCCGCCCCTCCGTCCTCCTCGGCGATCACGCTCTCGAGGAGGAGCCGGCCGTCGAGCTCCACCCCGGCGGCCGCGATCGCCCGCGCCGCGTAGAGGCCGCAACAGAGCGCCCCCTTCATGTCCAGCGCGCCGCGGCCGACCAGGTTGCCGTCGCGGATGGTGCCCTGCCACGGAGGGACCGTCCATCTCGACTCGTCGCCCGCGGGAACGACATCGATGTGCCCGTTCAGGATGAGCGAGCGACCCGGGGTTCGGCCGCTCCGCCGGTCGGTGTCGTCGAGCGAGCCGTCCGCGTGCCCGAGCGATCCGACCACGCCCAGCGACCGCCCGCGCTCGATCTCCGTGCTGAAGCGGGGGTGTTTGCGTAGCTCGTCGAAGTCGATCTCCCAGACGTCGACCTCCATGCCGGCGGCGTCCATCCACTCCGCCATCCGTTCCTGGGCAGGCGTCTCCCGGCCCTGGTCGGTGGGAATCGCGACCAGCCGCGAGATGGTGTCGAGCAGGCCGTCCATGTCGATGGCGGCGAGCACGCGGGCTTCGGTGGGGGTGAGGTCGGGGGTGGGTGGTGTCATGGGGGTTCGTTCTGGAGGGCCAGAGGGTCAGGCAAGATATGCTCGGCGCGCCGAACACGCTGTGCCGGGTGCGACATCAAGTCCGTTTTCGCCATGGTAGCGCCCCGGCTCCACTGTGAAGTTTCCTGCGGGGCGGAGAAGCACCCGCCTTGCGAATCCCACCAGCGGGAGCCCGGCGTTTGTCCCGGAGACACGATCAATCCTACAAGCTGCTGTTCTCCCTTCCCTTGGCGGTCCAGCACCTGATCCGCGGCTTCACCATCGGCGTCCTCGCGGACGAACTGGATTTCGAGCGGACCGAGAACCTCGCCACCGAGCGTACGACTTCGGGACTCATCCGCTCCCAGGCGGACCTCCTGTGGAAGATCCATTTCACGGGAAGCTCCCGCTATCTGCTCCTGTTGATCGAGTTTCAATCCGAGGTCGACCGATACATGCCGGCACGGATGCTCTACTACGTCGCCATCGCCTACCACGGCCTCATCGGCAGAACGATGCGCCGGACCCGGCTGGCTCCCGGCGGGAGGCTGCCTCCGACGCTGGCCGTAACGGTATACAACGGTCGCGACCGCTGGCGGTCCCCCGACGACGTTCTCGACTTGATCGAGCCGGTCCGGGGCTGGCTCGCGCGCCATCAGCCGCGCCTGCGAAGCAGCTTGCTTGACCTGAGGAAGCTGGCTGGCCAACCTGCACCGGAGCCGAACGTGGTGTCGTGGATCGCGAGCCTGGAACTGGACTCATCGGCCGGGAACGTCTTGCGCGTGGTCGGAAAAGTCCTGGAAGCGTATCCGGGCCCGGAACACGCAAGGCTCAGGGAAGCGTTCCGGGAATGGGTTCTGGGAGCAGCGGAATCCTGGGGGATCGAGGCCGAGGTGTTGGAGCGGGTGAAATCACTGAAGGAGGCCGGGATGATCTACGCAGGCGTTGAAGAGCTCAAGGAGCGGGCACACGACGAGGGCCTTGGGAGAGGGCGCGCCGAGGGACGTGCCGAGGGACGCGCCACGATGGTTTGCAGGCAAGCGCGATTGAAATTCGGCCGCGCGACGGCCGAACGGCTGGCGCGGTTGCTTGAAGGGATCTCCGACCCGGAGCGAATCGCCCGAATCGGGGATCGGATTATCGAGTGCGAGACCGGCACGGAATTGTTGGCGCGTGCGCGCGAGGCGTGAGTTGTTGTGATGTAGACCTGACAGAATGTCATGTAGCCCTGACATTTCGAGGGTCCTCAACCCCATAGCGCACCCAGCGGGACCGCGAAGAGCCTGTCACCGAAGGCCGTGGTGTGATCGCCGTCGTAGAGCAGGACACCCATCGACGGAGTGCATCTTGGGCGTCTTGACCAGGCGCTTGAACTCGTTCGAGTGCCAGGCCGGCACGCGCTCAACCAGGAAGAGCTGCTCCAGAAGGGCGAAGTACCTTCCGGCCGTCAGCCGATTCAGGCCAACCCGTCCCCCGAGCTCGGTGAGGTTGACCAGTTGTCCGGAAGGGACGGCAGCCAACTGCAGCAGCCTGGGCATCGCTTCCAGGTGCTCAGCGTCCAATCGTTATTGAAATAGCGTCTGATCGTTGGTGGATGAGCGTCCAAGCGTTATCAGAATTGCGTCCAGTCATTAGTCGACCGGGCGTCTGATCGTCTGGTCAACGTGGCCTTGCGGTCAGGCCCGCGTCCCCCGGCCGGCTGCGCCACGGCCGGCACTGCCCGCCCGCAAACGCTGGCGCAGGTGTCCAGGCGGGAGTAGCGTTGCGCGGACAGGGAGTACGTCGGGCGCACTGGAGGAATCGCGGCGCGTTGCCCGGAGCCATAGTCGCCGACGCCGCGCTCCCGGAGAAACGGAATGACCAGGTACTTGTGCTTGATCCTCGTGTTGGCTGGTTGCGCGACGTCAGCGCTGCCGCGGCGTGACGGTCGTGCGTTTGTGGACAGCGGGCCGACGGCGACGGCGCAGCGTGTCGAGGTCACGTCGGACGAGGCGGCCGCGATCCGGGAGCACACCACATATGCCGGCGCGTTCATGCGATACCATGCGTTCGTGAGCGAAGCCGACACCGTCGAGTTCTGGCACGATGACCGGCTCCTTGCGACGATCGACGATCAGGGCGTCATCCGGTACACCCCGGTGATCCTGAGCGACCGCGGTGGGAGCGAACCGGGGTCCGGGCGAGGTCCTGTCCGGCACGTCGGAAACACGCCGCTGCCGCCGTCGATCGACGGCCGCCGGCCATCCTGAAGGCCCAGCCGCGTCTCGTCCCGGCTCTTTCGATGACTCACGTGCGGGCGCTACTCTGAAAGCGATGTAGGCTGTACCCGCTCAGAGGAGGTCCCATGCGTTCGTTCCGGTTCTTTCCCCCGGTCGCGGTCGCGCTCGTCGCCGCCGCGCAACTCTCGTCGTCGGTGCTGGCTGCCCAGACGCCCGAACCCGACCCCACCGTCGTCACCCGGCTGGAAGCCCAACCCGCCGAACTGTCGCTTCGTGTAGGGGATGTCGTGCCTTTGACGGTCACCGCCTACGACGCGGCTGGCGCCGTGGTGGACATTCCCATCCGGGTGAGCGCGCCGCGGCGGGCGATGCGCATCCGTGACGGGAACCTCGAGGCCTTCGAGGCCGGCCAGTACGACGTGCGCGCCATGGTGGTGATGCCCGCGAGCGGTGCGCCGGTGGCACAGCTCACCATTCCGGTGGTGATCGACTGGCCGGAGGTGACGGTCGTCGAGGTGGATGCGGGCGGCGACATGCTGTACGCCGGGTCGACGGTGCGCTTCGGCGCGGTCGCCCGCCACGCCGACGGCTCGCCGCGCACGGGCGCCGAGGTCGCGTGGTCGGTCTCCGACACGGAGGTCGCCACCGTCGACGCCTTCGGTAATGTCACCGCCCACCGCCCCGGGCCCGTCACCGTGACCGCCATGGTGGAGGGGGTGAGGGGTTCGGTCGAGCAGGCCGTGGAGGCCTTCCCGGCCACGACCCTCGAGCTCACCGGGGGCGGGGGCGACCTCCTCACCGGCGACGTGGTGCAGTTCAACGCGGCCGTTCTGGACGAGGCGGGCAACGAGGTCCCGGGCGCACCGGTCACCTGGTCGCTGGCCTACATGCCCGACGACAGCATCGTGGCGCCCGCGGGGCCTGGGCAGGTCGACGACGGCCGCTTCGTGGCCGACTGGCCGGGGCTCTACACCGTGGTGGCGACCACCGGCAACCTGTCGGCGCGCGAGTCGGTGCGGGTCAGCCGCCGGGGCGCGGTGCAGGAACTCGAGATCGTGGGGCAGGGGCGCGAGTCGCGCGTCTTCACCACCGACCTTTGGATCTGGGAGGGGGTCGACGGACGCGACTATGCGCTCACGGGCTCCAAAATGGGCAACGGGGTCAGCTTCGTGTGGGACATCACCGACCCCGCGAACATCATCAAGACCGACTCCATCCAGGTCGACGCGCGCACCACCAACGACGTGAAGGCGTCCCCCGACGGCCGCTACGGCGTCATCTCGCGCGAAGGCGCCTCCAACCGCCGCAACGGCGTCGTGATCCTGGACCTGGCCAACCCTGCGCATCCCACCATCGCCTCCACCTGGGACGAAGGCGTCACCGGCGGCGTGCACAACATGTTCGCCACCAACGAGCACCTCTTCGTCCTCTCCGCGGGCGACAAGTACGTTATCCTGGACATGGCCGACATCTACAACCCGCGCTACGCGGGCGAGTACGACCATCCGGACAGCCGCGTCCACGATGTCTGGGTGCACGACGGCATGGCCTACTCCGCGGAATGGGAGAACGGCATCGTCGTGGTCGACGTGGGCAACGGGCGCTGGGGCGGCTCGCCCGAGAACCCGGTCTTCGTGACCAACATCCCGCTTCCCTCGGGTCAGACACACGCGATCTTCCCGTATCTGCAGGAATCCACCGGCAAGTTCTACCTCATCGCCGGCGACGAGATCGTCGGCCGTGAAGGGCTCGCCTGGGCAGGCACCGGCCCGGACCACAGAATTCAGTACGATCCGGAGACCGGGCGGGGTGGATACCCGCGCGCTACGACGGGCTACATCCAGATCGTGGACTTCACCGACCCCGAGTCGCCCGAGATGGTGGCCCGCTACGAGGTCTCCGAGTACGGCACCCACAACATGTGGGTCGAGGACGACATCCTCTACGAGGCCTACTACGAAGGGGGCCTCCGCATGGTGGACATCTCCGGGGACCTGGCCGGGAACCTGTATACGCAGGGACGCGAGATCGCGGTCTTCAAGGCGCACGATCCTCTCGGATACATCCCCAACGCACCAGCTGCCTGGGGCGTGATGCCGTGGAAGGGCAACGTCTTCTTCGCCGACATCAACTCGGGGCTCTGGTCCGTGAAGATCCTGCCGAAGGAGCGCCCGGTCAGCTGACCGCCGGGGCCTGAGGGGGCCGGAACCACATCCGCGGGCCCCGGGAGGGACGAAAAATCCCTTTCGGGGCCTGTGTCTCTTATGTGCGCACCCGAGCGAGGAGCACGGCGCCCATGGCGAGGAACAGCGCGTTGGGGGTCCAGGCCGCGACCGTCGGCGAGAGGACCCCCGCGCCCGCTGCGGCGCCGAGGACGCGGAACAGGATGAGATAAATGGTGATGGAGGCGATCGACACCCCGACGCCGTAGGCCGCGCTCCCGCGCTGGGACGAAGTCCCGAGAGGCAGCCCGAAGAGGACCATGATGAAGGTGGCCATGGCCAGCGCGGTTCTCTGCTCGCGCTCGACCAGGTACTCCGAGGCGTCGCCCCCGCTGCGCTCGATGATCCCGACCTGGCGATCGATGTCCGTGCGCGTCATCTGGGCCAGGCGGTCGTTCTGGGCATCGGTCATGCGGTTGCCGGTGCGGGACGCCTCGAGCAGCTCATCGGGCCGCTCCGAGAACCCGCGCGTCTTCATGGTCCCGAAGCGATAGGTCTGTTCGCGGGCATCCGGAAGGAGGCGGCGCATATAGCCGTCGCTGAACGTCCAGCCCGACTCGTCGTCGAAGTAGGCCCGGTCCGCGACCGCGTGCAGGGTTGGGCCCGTGCCCGCCTCCGCGGTGGCCGGACGGTGTTCCAGCACGACGTCCTGCATCTCCTGGGCGTTGACGGTCAGCCGGCGCACCGACACGCTGTGCCCCTCCTCGGTCTGGTACACGAAGTTGATGCGCCAGTCGCGGCTGAAGTTGCGCTCCTCGAGGATGTCGAAGGCGGCGCGATTGGCGCGTGGGACGATGTCGCTGATGTAGAAGGACATCCCGGAGAGCGCGACGCCCAGGGCCAACGCCGGCACCACGAGGCGATGGAAGGAGATGCCGCCCGCCTTGGCGGCCACGATCTCCCGGTGCACGCTCATGGCGTGGACGGTGAAGACGGCCGCGATGAGCGTCGCCATCGGAAAGGACCAGAATACGAACTGGAGAATCTGGAATCCGTAGGCCCGGAATACCTCCACCATCGGAAGCCCGCGGTCGAGGTACTCGTCGATGTTCTCGGTGAGGTCGCCGACCAGGAACAGGAGCGGCACGGCGGCCACGAAGGCCACGAAGATGCGGAGGAAGCTGGTCGCGATCAGGCGGTCGAGAAGCCTCATGCGTCCGAGCTCCTGCCCGCCCGGCGTACCAGCAGCTGCCAGATACCGCCCTGGCCCGAGTCCCGTGGCGCGGAGACGGCCCGTCCCATGCGGGAAGCCAGCGAGACGCCGGCGGCCAGGAAGATGGCGTTTGCGATCCACATCGCCACGTTCGGCTCCAGGCGGCCGCGGTCGGCGAGCGACTCGCCTCCGATCAGCGTCATCCAGTAGATGGCGAAGATGCCGCCGGACAGCACAATGACGGTGCCGAGCCCGCCCCGGGGGAAGCGGATCGCGAGAGGAGCTCCGACCAGAACGAAGATGAAGCACGCGGTGGCGATGGCCCACTTCTTGTGGAACTCCACCCGATACCGGTTCTCGCTGAGCAGCAGCCCCTCCTCGCGCACGGCGGCGGTGCGCACGTTGGCGGTGATCGCCTCCGTGACCTGGTCCGGCGGCGTCAGGCCCAGATCGCCGATGATGCGGCGTTGGCTCTCAAGCGCTCCCGGGGGCAGCAGATCGTCGATCTCCTCCCCTTCCACCGCTTCGCGCCCGAGGGCCTCGCGCAGCGCGCCGCGGGAGATGACCAGGCTCGTACGCCGCACCTCGACCAGCTCTTCGCGGGCCATGCGCACCTCCTCCGCCAGCATGGCCGTGGACATCTCCCGGTCGCCGCGCTGGTCGCTGTCGCTGCGTTCAAGCACGTCCGCGATTCCGCGCATGGGGATGATCTGCCGGGAAAAGGCCAGTTGCCGGAAGCCGGACGGCCTCATGTCGCTCACCTCGTAGGCGTGGCCGTCGAAGAGGGTCAGAAACAGATCCGTGCCGCTCTCGTCGAACGCCATCGTGCCCCGGTTGGCATAGATGGTGCGATATTGGTCGTATTCGCTAACGTCGAAGATGGTGACATCCTCGAGTTCATTGGTAATCGGGTCGATTCGATGCGCCTGCAGGAAGTAGCGCGTCGCTCCGTTGACCGCCTGAATCTCGTTGATCACCTGCTCGCGCAGCCGGAACGTGGGGCTCTTCCCCTGGACGTCGACCATGAGGTTCTTGAGGCGATGATTGGATTCGGGGAGCAGGCGGTCGTGCAGCCCGAAGACCAGGGCGGCCGTGATCGTGCCCGCGGTGAGCAGGGGAAGGAGAATCCGGGCGGGACGAACGCCTCCCGCGGACATCGCGGTGATTTCGTTCGCCTCGGTCAGCTCCGAGAAGGCGTAGAGCACGGCCACCAGCACCGACATGGGGATGGTGAGCGCGAGGGTGTGGGGGAGGGAGAGAAGCATGAACTCCGCATAGACCTGCCACGGCAGTCCTTTGCCCATGAGCGCGCCCATCCGCAGCGCCACCAGGTTGAGGAAGAAGAGGCCGGTAAGCACGGTAAGCGAAAAGAAAAACGGCGCCACGTGCGCCCGGATCAGATAGCGCGTGAGAATGTTCATCCGTAGTTGGTCGCGGGTTGGGCGTTGAGCGAGCCTCCCTCAACTCGCACCGTACCCCGGGCGCGTGCCCGTGGTCCCGCCCGGGTGGCGTGTTGGGCCGGCGCGACGTTTCTGCCGCTCGTGCTCGTCGCTCCCGCGGCCGCCGCCCCCCAGGCCGCTCCCGGCCCGGATGCGGTGGAATGGCGGGGCCTCTTCCCGCCTCCGCCCCCGCTCGCCTCCGCCCCCCTCCCTCCGCCGGTGCTGGTCCCGCTCGGCCTGGCGCGCGTCCCCCTCCTCTTCCCGGTCGCCTTCGAGCCTGCGCCGGGCGGCGACTCGCCATGGTTCCGGCCCGCCGTGCTCGGACCGCCGGGCCCCGCCCCCGCGTCGGTGCTGCGGCCCGGTGCGGCGCTGGCGACCCGGATCGCGCGCCCTCCCCCGGAAGAGGAGACGGCGGAAGGAGGACCGGTGAGCTTCCTCCCCGAACTCCCGCCCGAGCCGGAGGCCGCGGTCATCCCCGGGACCGGGCCGATCGAGTTCCGCGACCTGGACGTGCGCATTCTCGGCAGGGGCGAGTTCGGAGGCGACTGGACCCGCTTCCGCCCCTGCGACGCCGGCGTCCAGCTGGGGTGCCAGCCCGGCCTGCTGCCCCGGCTCGTGCCCGAACTCCAGTTCGGCGTTCAGATGGGGGGCACCATCTCGGACCGCGTCGTGGTGAACGTCGACTACGACCAGACCCGGGAGTTCTCGGCCACCAACAACATCAACGTCTTCTATCAGGGGGTCGAGGACGAGATCCTCCAGGGGATCGAAGTCGGGGACGTAACCTTCGGGCTGCCGGAGTCGCGCTTCCTCACCGAGGGCATTCCGGCCGGCAACTTCGGTTTGCGGGCCACCGGCCAGCTGGGCCCGGTGGACTTCGAGACCGTGTTCGCGCAACAGAGGGGCGACCTGTCCTCGCGGGAGTTCCGCCTCGCGGGCGCGGGCACCGACCGCGCCTTCGTCCAGGAGGACACCATCGTGGTCGACAACGCCGACTACGTGCGCGGCCAGTTCTTCTTCCTCGCCGACCCGCGCAACCTCTTCGACTACCCGCACATCGACATCCTGGGGGCGGATCCCAGCACGGTGCCCTCCTCCGCGATTCCCGGGGCGGAACCGATCCAGCTCTACCGCTTCGAGAACGATCCCGTCACCCGCCAGCAGGTGGAGGGCTACATCCAGGCCGATGCCTCGGCCACGCTGGGGGACGACACGGTGACCGAGTCCGGATGGTTCCGCTATCTGCAGGCGGGCGTTGACTATTTCGTGCATCCGAGCGGCCTGTGGATCGCGCTGCGCAGCCCGCTGCGCCGCGACGAGATGCTGGCGGTGACCTACGTCACGGCGGCCGGGGACACCATCGGCGACTACAACCCGGAGCGCATTCACAACGAGGGCGGACGCGCCCGCCTGTCGCTCCTGCGCGCCTCGGAGCCCAACCACCAGCCGGGCCGGCCCACCTGGGACCTGGAGATGCACCAGGTCTACCGGGTGTCGGGCTCGAACGACGTGGAGATCCCGTCGGTCTCCCTCGACATCTCGGTCGGCGAGCTGAGCGCGGGCAGGACCTTCACCCGCGGTCTCGGCGGGGAAGACATCACCTACCTGAAGCTGCTCGGGCTGGACGAGGAATCCCCGGTCGATGTCGTCGACCGCGCTTACGTCTACAAGCCCGCCGCCGACGACTTCGAGGAGCAGCCCGCCGTATCCGGGACCTTCATCATCTTCCCGACCCTGCGGCCCTTCGCCGAGCCTCCTCCGGTGTACTCCCTCGGTCTCTCCGCTGAAGAGACCTCCGAGATCCTGGCAGGGGACGCCAACCCCGAGATCTACGACGCCGTCGATCCCTACGAGCGTGAGAACGCGGGGCTCTACTGGCTCACCATTCCCTTCCGGGTGCGCAGCGAGGGGCTCGTCTCCGCCTTCTCGCTGGGCGCGCTCGGCATCCGCGACGGCAGCGAACGCCTCTTCTTCGGCGACCGCGCGCTGGAAGCGAGCACCGACTACATCATCGACTACGACATGGGGCAGGTGACGTTGCTCGATGCGGAGAACCTCTTCGCGACCGATCCGCAGGGGGACCTTCGGGCCACCTGGGAACAGCAGGCGCTCTTCCAGATCGCCCCGACCTCGGTCTTCGGCATGAACGCCAGCTACGCGCTCGGGGATGCGGGCGAACTCAACTTCCTGGGGCTGTATCAGCGCGAGAAGGGGCTCCTGCGCCGGCCTCAGCTGGGCGTGGAGCCGGCTTCGATCCTCCTGGGTGGCCTGAACGGGCGCCTGGACCTGGAACTTCCGGCGCTGGACCGGGCGCTGGACCGGGTGCCGGGACTGACGCATTCGGGCATCTCCCGGTTCAGCGTAAACGGGGAGATGGCGCTCTCGCTCCCGAGCCCGAACACGGAGGGGGACGTCTACCTTCACGACTTTGATTCCTCGAGCGACCTTCCGCTCTCCAACCTGAGCACGGGCTGGCGGCTGGGAAGCGCTCCCCAGTTCCGCGACGGCGCGCTCGAGGCACTTCCGCCGGAACTCGGGCCGGGCGACGTCGCCTCCCTCCAGTGGCAGCACACCTGGATCACCGAGGGCGCGGACGGGGACAGCACGGGCGTCTTCGAGGGATTCCTTCCCCGCAACGACATCGACCGACAGATCAACGTGGCGGGCAACGAGTTCCGCGAGCCCGGGCTGTTGCTCACGTTCGGGATCGGTGACGGCGCCACCGGGGCAAACTTCGACCGCCGGCGCTGGCGCTCGATCACCGCCAACCTCGCGAGCACCGGCCTCGACCTGACGCGCACCGAGTTTCTCGATCTCTATATCGCCGGAGGCGAGGCGCTCGCGCTCATCTTCGATCTGGGGACGGTGAGCGAGGATGCGCTGTTCGTGGACGAGAACGGGCTCTCCGGCGGCACCCGCGAGGGCGGGGACGCCTGGGGGCTGGGCGCGCTCGACCAGGAAGCCGACCCGCGCAAGGGCGAGATCTGGAGCGACGAACTTGACCAGCGCGGGCTCTGGGACGAGGCGTGCCTGGCAACCCGGGCGGTGGTCTACCGCATCGGCGACTCGAGGGTGAACTGCACCCGGGGCAATGGGCGCCCGGATTCGGAGGACCTCGACGGGGACGGCAACCTGGACATCGACGAGCGCTACATGCGCTACGTGGTGGAGCTCGACGGATCCTCTCCCTATCTGGTGCGCGACACCACGGGCACCGGAACCCGCTTCCGGCTCTACCGCATTCCCCTGCGCGGGCCGCGGGCGATCAATCCGGGCGGGATTTTCACCGATGGCGACTTCCGCGCCGTCAAGCACCTGCGCCTCACGGTCACCGGGAACGCCGAGGGCGCGGCCGTGCTGGCGCGCATGCGCCTGGTGGGCTCGCGCTGGGTGAAGCGCGCGGGCGAAGGGGTGCTCACCGGAATGGCGGGGGACCAGCCGGGAACCGGCGGCACCATCGAGGTGAGCCCGGTCGGCGCGGTGGAGGTGGGCGCCGCCTACCACCCGCCGCCAGGGGTGGTGGAACAGCTCGAC
Source organism: Longimicrobiales bacterium (assembly GCA_965208255.1). Lineage (GTDB taxonomy): Bacteria > Gemmatimonadota > Gemmatimonadetes > Longimicrobiales > Gaopeijiaceae > BD2-11. The sequence continues at coordinate 1,764,860 of OZ242324.1, read as the reverse complement.
GATCCCACCAGCGCTCTGGGGGCGCTGGGCGTGGAGTTCAGCGAGAAGGCGCTGGGCATCACCTACCGGGGACTGCCCCCCGGCGAGAGGGCGGAGGTATACCACCGCTTTCCCCAGCGGCCGCGCAACTTCCTCACCTACCGGCAGGCGCGCATCTGGGCGCTGGCCCGAAAGGGCGAGTGGGGGCTGGAGCGCCCCTCGTATTTCTTTCTGAAGGTCGGGAGTGACGAGGACAACTTCTACATGTACCGGACGCGGCTGGAGCCGGCGGTGGATCCCGACGGGGTGCGCGCCGAGGACTGGCTGCCGGAGATCCTGGTCGACTTCGACCGCTGGCTCGAGCTGCGCAGCGAGGCCGAGCAGCGGCTGATCGAGGATCCGCCGCCCGCGGGCGCGCCGGCCCTGGTGGTATGGAGCGCCGACTCGACCTACGCGGTGGTGCTGCAGGACCGCGCGCGCGCCCCCAACCTGTCGCAGGTGCGCGAACTCTCGCTGGGGGTGTGGAACGAGGGAGATTTCGCCGACGACGGAGAGGTGTGGGTCAACGATTTCCGTCTCTCCAACGCCGTGACCGACCGGGGACTTGCCAGCCACCTGAACCTGGACCTGAACGCGTCCGACTTCATGACCACGCGCGTCTCGGTCTCGGACCGGGGCGCCCTCTTCCGCCAGCTGGAGGGTGATCCCAGCTACCAGCGCGATCAGCAGTGGACGGCGAACTCGACGCTGCAGCTGAGCCGCTTCGCCCCCGCCTCCTGGGGGATCGAGCTGCCGCTGAACGTGTCGCACACCAGCTCCGGGCAGGACCCCACCTTCCTGCTGAGGAGCGACATCCGCGCGGATCGGCTCGAGGGGCTGCGCAAGGTCGCCTTCGACCGGACCCGCGTCGGCGTATCGTTCCGCAAGCGGACGCCTTCGAGCAACCCCTTGGCCGCAATCTTTCTCGACGGCCTGAGCGCCCGCGCCGGCTACTCATCGTCGCAGTCGGCGACCGCAACCTCGGAGTCGGACTCGCGCGTGGTGGACGCGCGGGTGGGCTACGACCGGGCGCTGGAGCCGCGTACGCTGCCGGTCGTTCCGGGTTTCCTCGGGGGTGTGGTGCGTGCTCTGCTTCCGGAATCGCTGGAGGAGCGGGTGCTGGCGAGCCGCCTGCGCTGGAGCCCGGAGCGGATCGGTTTCGGGGCCTCCTACGCCAACCAGCGCAACCATACGCTGCGCTACGAGCAGATTCTGCGCCTGCCCGGCGACTCGAGCGCGACCCGCACCCGCTCTCCCCGGAGAGGCCTGGACACCGATGCGCGCGTCATCTTCCGTCCCTTTCAGTCCGTCACCGCGACCACCGACTTCACCTCCAACCGGGATCTGCTCGCGCCCGAACTCGCCGTCAGGGATCCGGCGGTGCGTCCGCTGCTGGCACGGGAGCGCTGGTCTCCGGGAGGCGTGGATCTGGGCTGGGAGACGAACCGCCGGCTGCGCACCAACATGCGCTGGGGCCCGCGGCCCGCCGACTGGCTGCAGTGGACGCTGACCTGGACGAGTACGTTCAGTTCCGACCGCAACGCCACCCTGGTGCGGCGCCAGGTGGTGGAGGCGGACACGCTGCGCGACCTGCAGCGCAACGTGGGCGGACAGCGGAGCGCGAGCGCATCCCTCACCTTCGATCCGGGGACGCTCGCCCGGGGCGGGCCCCCGAGGCCGGGCGCGACCGACGCTCCCTCCCAGGGGATGATGCAGAGCGTCTTCGGCGCGCTGTCGCCCATCGTGGTCAACTGGCAGGACGGCATCACGTCGCGCTTCAACCGCGAGGTGCTGGATCCGGACGTCCGGTATCAGTTCGGGTTGAGCGATCTGGAGGGGTTCCGGGTGGTGGACGGGACCACCGCGGCCACCCTCGTGGACCGCAACGGCTGGGCCATGGGTTCGGGGCTCACGCTGCTGCCGGGGATCAGCGCGAACGTGGACTACTCGGTAACCGACATCGCGACCTTCGACACGCGCAGCGATCGCGCCTCCAATACCCGCAGCTGGCCCAACTTCGTCCTGCGCGCGTCCTCCATACCCTTGCCGTCGTTCGTGCAGCCGGCGGTGGAGCGGCTGACCGTGAACTCGGGATACCGCGTCGACACCCGCCAGCTTTCGTTCGGAACGGGGACCCAGCAGCAGCGGCTTCAGGAGGACGCAACCATTCCGCTCGACGTGTCGGTGCGATGGGGCGGCGGATTCTCGTCCAGCTACCGCACCACCATGACGCGGGGGGAGGGCACCGATCCCACCGGGGACACCCGCCGGCGCCGCAACACCCACGTCTTCAGCATGAGCGGCAGCTTCACGCCTCCGGGCGAGCTGGGGGCGAGGCTGGCACGGCCCGTCCAGGCGTCGCTGCGCTACAATCAGGCCGGACAGAGCGACTGTCGCATCACCTCCGGAAACGACGAGTGCGTGCCCTTCGTCGACCAGAGCAACGCCACCTTCAACCTCACGCTGGACACCGTCGTTTCCGAGCTGCAGGTCGGCTTCCAGGCCAGCTATACCAACCGGCAGTCGAACATCGGCCAGCGGCTGGGTTCGACCCAGTTCCAGATCGGCTTCTGGGGCCAGTTCGTGTACAACGCGGGGGCGTTTGCGGGACTTCCCTGAGGGTCGGCGGGTTCGTGATCGCGGCGGGCCGGTGGTCCGTTCCGGGAGGCCGATGGCAGGAGGTCCCAAACTGCCATTCCTTCGCCCTCGCCGTCGGATGATCGTCGTTGCATGACACGCGACGAATCACGCACCCTGGCGATCACGGCCGGCGTCCTCTTTCTGGCGGGCGCGGCGCGGGCGGGGCTGGAAGCCGTCCGGCCTCCGCTCGCCGTCGAGGCCGACACCGTTTCCGCGGGCGCGCTGGCGGCCGACTCCCGGGAGATGGTCGACGAGGCGGAGCGGCGGTCGGCTCCGCTTGCCGAGGGCGAGCGCCTAGACCCGAACACGGCGACCGAGGAGGAGCTTGACCGATTGCCGGGCATCGGGCCGGCGGCGGCCCGGGCGATCGTCGAATCGCGCGCGGCGGAGGGCCCCTTCGCCGATGTCGGGACGCTCACCCGGGTGCGCGGCATCGGGCCGGCGACGGTCGAGCGGCTCGCGCCGCATCTGACCCTGGGGTCGAGCGGCGGACGACGTCCCGCGCGGCGTGCAGCCACCACGACGCGGCCGGCCGGGAACGCCGTTTCATCCGCCGAGAGTCCGGCGGCGGGCCCGATCGATCTCAACCGGGCCACCGCCGAGGAGCTCCAGCAAGTGCGGGGCATCGGTCCCGCGCTGGCGGGAAGGATCATCGCGCACCGCGCGGAAATCGGTGGCTTCGGGCAGGTCGAAGATCTCATCAAGGTACGCGGGATCGGGCCGGCCACGCTCGAATCCATGCGCGGCCGCTTCTTCGTGCGACAATGACCGGCAAGGCTGCTGCCCCCGGAGCGTTCCCTCCGCCCACGTTGCGCGCTCTGTTGGAGGAGATGGTGGAACGGGACGCGTCCGACCTGCATGTCACGGTCGGAATCCCTCCCAGGTTTCGCATCGACGGCGCGCTCGCCGACTCGAGCCACGGGCATGCGCTCGCTCCTCGAGAGGCCGAGGAGCTGGTGCATTCGGTGCTTACGCAGGACCGCCGGGAGCGGCTGGCAGCGGGGCGCGAGATCGACTTCGCGTTCGATCTGGCGGGCCTGGCGCGCTTTCGCTGCAGCTGCTTTCGGCAGCGCGGGCACCCGGCCATGGCGTTGCGCAGGATTCCCCACGAGATCCGTCCGCTCGAGGACCTGCGCCTGCCGCGCGTGGTGAGCCGTCTCGTGGAGCGGCCGCGCGGCCTGGTGCTGGTCACCGGGCCCACCGGCTCCGGGAAGTCCACAACGCTGGCCGCCATGGTCAACCGGATCAACGAGACCCGAAACGGGCACATCCTCACTATCGAGGACCCGGTGGAGTTCCTTCATTCCTCCCGCGGCTGCGTCGTGAGCCAGCGGGAGGTGGGGACCGACACGGTCAGTTTCGCGGCCGCCCTCAGGTCGGCCACCCGGCAGGACCCGGATGTCATCCTCATTGGCGAGATGCGGGACCCCGAGACCATTGCGGCGGCGCTGACCATCGCGGAGACCGGACACCTGGTGCTGGCCACCCTGCATACCAACTCGGCCGCCGCCGCCGTCCACCGCGTCATCGACGTCTTCGCGTCGGGGCGGCAGGCACAGGTGCGGGCCCAGCTGGCCCTTGTGCTGGAAGGCGTGGTGACCCAGAGCCTCCTCCCGCGGGCTCGCGGGGGCGGACGCGTCGCGGCGTGCGAGGTGCTGATCTGCACACCCGCGGTGCGTGCCGCCATCCGCGACCGCAAGGTCCATCAGATTCCCTCGATGATGCAGGCGGGAAGGACACACGGCATGCAGACGATGAACGACGCGTTGCGGCGGCTCTGCATGCGCGGGGAGGTTTCGACGGAGGACGCGATCCGGTGTTCCCACGCCCCCGGGGAACTGCTCCGGTCGCTCGGCGACCCCCGGTCCACGTAGGCTGGCCGGGTTCGCATGGCTCGCCGGGTGCATCGCTCGCGTCGGCGCCCGACCGCGCGGAAGGGGTGGCGCCGGGTCCGTGCGCGGTTCCAGGGCCGCGTGCCGATGCGCGACATCGTGGTGTTTGCGCGCCAGTTCGCCACCATGATCCAGTCGAGCCTGCCGCTCGCGCCCAGTCTCGGCGTCCTCGCGGAACAGACCGGCAACCGCAGGCTGGCCGCCGTGGTGGGTCAGGTGCGCTACGACATCGAGGCGGGCCGTACGCTTGCGGGGGCGCTCGGCGAACACCCCGCGGTGTTCAACCAGCTCTTCGTCAGCATGGTCGCCGCCGGGGAGGCGGGCGGCGTGCTGGATACCGTCCTGGCGCGCCTCGCGGACTCGCTCGAGAAGACCGACAAGCTCGTGCGCAAGGTTCGTGGCGCCCTGATCTACCCGGCGGTGGTGCTGGTGGTGGCGGCGCTCGCCCTGCTGGTCCTGCTCGAGTTCGTGATCCCGACCTTCCAGGAGATGTTCGCGGCGTCGGACCTCCCCTTGCCGCTACCCACGCGGCTGGTCATCGGTCTCTCCGAGCAGTTGCGGGCCCTCTGGTGGCTGCCCGCTCTCCTCGCTGTCGGCGCGTGGATCGGGGTGCGGCGCGCCCGCGCCACCCCGCGCGGTCGCCTGGTCCTGGACCGCTTGGCGTTGGCCGTTCCGATTGCCGGCCAGGTGCAGCTGAAGATGGTGATGGCCCGATTCACCCGCACGCTGGGGACGCTGGTGGCCTCGGGTGTGGCCATCCTCGAGGCGCTGGAAATCACCGCAGCGGGCACCGGCAACCGCGTGGTGCACGACGCCGTCATGAACGCTCGGACCTCGATCGCGGCGGGGCACACCATCGCCGAGCCTCTGCGCGAGTCCGGGGTCTTTCCGCCCATGGTGGTGCAGATGATCCATGTGGGCGAGCAGACCGGTGGCCTGGACGAAATGCTGGCGAAGATCGCCGACTTCCACGACGATGAGGTCGGGCGCTCGGTGGAAGCCCTGCTGGCGGTGTTCGAGCCGGCGGTGGTCACCCTGCTGGGCATCGTGGTAGGGGGGATGATCGTGTCCATGTACCTTCCGGTCTTCGACATGATCAACGTCGTACGGTGACGCGGGAGCCGGGTGGCGAACTCAACGCAGGAAGGACGATCGCGGGCCTCGTGGGGCGGACGCCTCCTGCTCGCACTTCTGTCGCGGATCCCGCGCGCGCTTGCCAGCCGCGGATTCGGTCGACTGGCGGACGCGAGAATCCCCCGCCGGCTGCGGGCGCCCCTCGTCGGCGGGTTCGCGCGCATGGTCGGCGCGCGCATGGACGAAGCCGAGAGGCCGGCGGCCGAATACGCCAGCCTGAACGCCTTCTTCGTGCGGCGGCTTGCATCCGGCGCACGGCAGTGGCCTCCGGACGCCTCGGTGGTGGCGTCGCCTGTGGATGGCGTGCTCACGCGGTTCGGGACGGTGGAGGACGGTCGGCTGGTGCAGGCGAAGGGACGGCGCTACTCCGCGGCCGACCTGCTGGCCGGCGAGGAGGCCGCCGCCCGTTTTCACGGCGGGCTCTACGCGACCATCTACCTCGCTCCGAGGCACTACCACCGCATTCACGCCCCGGTCGCGGGTCGGCTCCGCTCGGCGTCGTACGAGCCGGGGGCGCTCTTTCCGGTGAACGCCTCCGCGGTCGCCGAGATTCCGGATCTGCTCGCCACCAACGAGCGCGTCGTCTGCTCCTTCGCGGGCGACGCCGGGCGGATCGCGCTGGTGGCGGTCGGGGCGTACAACGTCGGGCGCATCTCCACCGCGTTCGACCCTGGGTGGGGCGGGGGGGAGGGGGGCTGGGTCACCAACCGCCGCCCCCCGTCGGAGCGCCACCGGGTCTACCAACCGCCACTCGCGGTCGCGCGCGGGGAGGAGGTCATGGCCTTTCACCTGGGGTCCTGCGTGGTCATGCTGCTCGAGCGCGGAAGCCACGAGTGGATGCCCGGGCTGACGGCGGCGAGGGAAATCCGCCTCGGGGAGGCACTGGCGCGACCCGTGCGCTGACCGCGCCCCGCCCGGGCTCGCGAGCGGTTTTCGCCCGGGTCGCCGCGCCGTTCCCGCGGGATTCGGCGCTCCACGCTCCACCTCTCCCGGACCGGCCAAAGTTGACCACGGTCCGATCGCGGGGCATCCTTCCCGATTCCGACACCCGAACCGCCCCGCACCCGAGGAGCCTCCGTGGAATTGTTTCAGACACTCTCGGACCTGGGAAACCGCTACATCGTCGAACTCGGCATCTCGGTTGGCGACGAGACGGTTCCCTTCATGGTGATCCTGCTCCTGGGCGCGGGCGTCTTCCTCACCGTGCGGCTCGGCTTCGTGCAGTTGCGCAGGCTGGGCCACGGGTTCGCGGTCACGTCCGGCAGGTACGACGATCCCGATGAGCCGGGCGACGTCACGCATTTCCAGGCGCTGACCACGGCGCTATCCGCGACCGTCGGCATCGGTAACATCGCCGGCGTGGCGATCGCCATCCACTGGGGAGGTCCGGGCGCGCTCTTCTGGATGTGGGTCACGGCCGCTCTCGGGATGGCCACCAAGTTCACCGAGGTGACGCTCGCCCAGAAGTACCGCGAAGTAGAAGCGCCCGATCACGATGCCCACAAGTGGGAAGGGACGGTGAGCGGCGGCCCCATGTACTACATCGAGCGCGGATTGGGAGCGCGCTGGAAGTGGATGGCCGTCTTCTTCGCCATCATGCTGGGGCTGACCGCCTTCCTCACCGGCAACGCGATTCAGGCCAACACGGTCTCCGATTCGATGCGCACCATCTTCGGGATCCCGACGACGGTGAGCGGCCTGGTGACCTCCGGCATCGTCGCCCTGGTCATCCTCGGAGGAATCACCCGGATCGGACGGGTGACCGGCATCCTCGCGCCGGTAATGGCCGCGGTCTACTGCCTGGGCGCGCTGATCATCCTGTTCTTCAACGCGAGCGAGATCGTGCCCGCGCTCGGCCTCATCTTCCGCGAGGCCTTCAACCCGACCGCGGGCGTGGCCGGCACCGGCGTGGGCGCCTTTCTGGTGACGCTGATGTGGGGCGTCCGCCGCGGCCTCTTCTCGAACGAGGCCGGACAGGGCTCCGCGCCCATCGCGCACGCCGCCGCCAAGACCGACGAACCGGTGTCCGAGGGCGTGGTTGCGCTGCTCGAGCCCTTCATCGACACGATCGTGATCTGCTCGATGACGGGACTCGTGATCATCACCACAGGCGTGTGGAACGCGCGCATCCCCACCGAGATCACCCTGGGAGGCGGCGACCTCAGCTATGTGACCGTGGACGCCATGGGCAACCACGCTTCCGCGTCCGCCCCCGCCGAAATCCGGGTCGAAGACGGAACTCCCGCGGATCCGGGCAGCGTGCACATCGCCTGGCACGACGCCTTCGTCGAGACGCTGTACGTGGATGAAGCCCACACCACGCCCTTCACCGGCACCGTCGTACCCGCGGAAGGCATGGCCACGGGAGACGACGGCCAGACTCATGCGTCCCTCTACGGGGAAGCCTTCGAGAGCGGTGCGCCCCTCACCATGGAGGGCTTCCGCCGAGGGTTGAGCGGGCTGGGCGACTGGGGACACATGATCGTCGTCTTCTCGGTGCTCCTGTTCGCGATATCGACGGCCATCTCGTGGAGCTACTACGGCGACCGCTGCGCGCACTATCTGCTGGGCGCGAACGCCGTGCTGCCCTACAAGCTGGCCTTCGTGATCATGCACTTCGTCGGCGCGGTGCTGCCCCTGACGGTGATCTGGAACCTTGGGGACATCTTCCTCGCGATCGTCATCGTCCCCAACCTGATCGCGCTCGTCATGCTTGCCCCCAAGGTGGCCGCGGAGGCTAACAGCTACTTTGCGCGCAAGCCTTGGGAGCGCTAGCCGGAAGCATCCCGCGAGCAGGGAGGAATCCGTCCCGGAAGCCGACTACCGCGAGCTCCGGGGGTTGAGGCTGCGCCCCGGACCGAGAGCGTCGTCGCCGAACCGGTTACGGGCCAGGTCCATCACCCGGGAGATGCGCCGGGCCCGGTCCGGATCCGGATCCTCGGCGTCCTGAAAGAGGGCGAGCTGCGCGGCTTGCGCTTCGTTTGAGAAGCCGCTGGCGGCGACGCCGAGCAGACGCGCGGGAGTCCGGCGGCGGGAGCGGAGTTCGGCCAGAAGCTCGCGCGCCACGCGAAGAATGGCCTGGTCCGATTCCACCGGTCGGGGCAGGGTGCGGCTGCACTGTCGGGTCGCGAAGTCCCGGTCCCGGATCTTGACGGTGATCGTGCGCGCTCCTCCGCCCAGTCGGCGAACGCGGCGCGCGACCGAGTTCACCTGCCGCGACAGCGTCCCGTCGAGCTCATCGTCGTCGGAGACGTCGGTGGCGAAGGTCCGCTCCACGCTCACGGATTTCCGCTCGCGCACCGGAAGCGTGCCCTCGCCGTCCAGTCCCCGCACCCGGTCGTGCAGCCAGCGGCCGCGCCGGGCGCCGAACCACCGCTCCAGCCAATCCGGCTGGACCCGCAGCACGTCGGTGACGGACCGGAGCGACCGTCCTTCGAGTTCCGCGAGAAAGGCGGGTCCGATGCCCGGGATGTCCTCCAGGTCGAACCTGCGCATGAACGCGGATTCTTCGCCGGCGGGCACGATGTGGACGCCCGCGGGCTTGGCCAGCCCGGTCGCGAGCTTGGCGATGATGCGCCGGGTCCCTCCTCCCGCCGACACCGAGATGCCGGTGCGCGCGAGCACCGTCTCGCGGATGCGCCGGGCGGTGTCCTCGAAGGACTCCCCGGCCAGCATCCGCTCCGTGCCCGAGAGATCCAGGTAGAACTCGTCGATCGAAGCCGGCCGCACCACGGGCGACAGCTCTTCCAGCGCGCGCCGCACTTCCCGGCTGCGCCGCACGCACGCCGCCCTCGGCACGGGAACCACCGCGGCCCCGGGACACAGACGCAGCGCCTGCGCGGTCGGCATCGCCGAGCGGACCCCGTGCCTGCGGGCCTCGTAGGACACCGACGCGACCACGCCCCGGCCCTCCGGCGTTCCTCCGACGATGAGCAGACGATGGCGTCCCGCGCCCTCGGGATCCTCGAGGCGCGCCACCTGCACGAAGAAGCTGTCGCAGTCGACCAGAAGAATGCGAGGCGGGTTCGTATTCAGCGTCGAGGTCCTCCCCTCGCCGGTGGTGGAACTCCGGGGCGGTTGCCTGTAAGATACGATGCCGACTCCCCGGGGTACCAAGCCACGTCCCGGCCAAGTGCCCGGGAACCCGTCCCATTCATGCAGCGGAGCCTCCCACCATGGCCTATCCCCACGCTCTTCCGGACCTCGGTTACGACTACGATGCGCTCGAACCGCACATCGATGCGCGCACGATGGAGATACACCATTCGAAGCACCACGCGGCCTACACCGGCAACCTCAACGCCGCGCTCAAGTCGCATCCCGGCCTCCAGGAGCGCAGCGTCGACGATCTGCTGGGCAACATGGGCGACGTCCCGGAGGCCATTCGCGGCGCCGTGCGCAACAACGGCGGCGGATACGTCAATCACGCGATGTTCTGGAATCTCATGACCCCCGGCGGCGCCGATGCCCCCGGTGGTGATCTGGCTGCCGCCATCGACGCCGCCTTCGGCTCCGTCGACGAGCTCAAGAGCCGGGTCAACACCGCGGCCATCACCCGCTTCGGCTCCGGATGGGGCTGGCTGGTTGCCACCGATTCCGGCCTGGTGGTGCGTTCCTCCGCAAACCAGGACAGCCCGCTGATGGACGGGGAGACCCCGCTCCTGGGCGTGGACGTGTGGGAGCACGCCTACTACCTGCGCTATCAGAATCGCCGCCCGGACTACCTCTCGGCGTGGTGGAACACGGTCAACTGGGACGTGGTGGCCGCCAATTTCGCCGCCGCCGGATAGGGCCGCCCGTCCGCTCTCGCCGCTGAGGGCTTTCGCGCCGGCGTCAGGCCACGGATGCACGTGCTGATCGGTGCAAAGTGCCGTCCGGGCCGGCCGCGTGGAGGGGTGGGATGCTTCCGGATCGAAGCCCTTTCCCCGGCTCCGAACCCTTGCGAACGGCGCGATTTCGACGTATAGAATACAGTCTGCGGCATGTAAACATATGAATCCCGGAGATGGTCGGAGCGGGGCGACCCGATCCTCCTGGTTCAGCCTGGATTCGGAAGGGAGATGATGGGACGAAACCGCACTCGGGCAGGCGTTGTCGTCGTCGGTACATCCCTAATCGCAGTTCTCGGGAGCCTCGCTCCCACATCATCCGCCGCGCAGAGCCTCCGCGGGTCGTCCCGTTCGCTCACGGCCCAGAACGCGCAGGCGCAGGCCCACGACTTCACGTATCTGCGGACCCCGGATCACGTGCGGCGGTTCGTCGAGCTGGGCTACCTGGTGCCCGTGCGCGGCAACCGCGACTACGACATCGACGACGAGGTCAGCTTCCCGTACGCCCGTCCCCAGGTTCGCACGTTTGTCGAGCGACTTGCGGGTCAGTATCGCAGGGCCTGCGGGGAGGTCATGGTCGTCACCAGCCTGACGCGCGCGCTCAACAGCCAGCCCCCAAACGCCTCCAGCCGCTCGGTTCATCCCACGGGCATGGCCGTCGACCTGCGCCGGTCGAACCGGCGTGCCTGCCGCGCATGGCTGGAGGATGTCCTGCTCTCCCTGGAAGCCAACGGGGTGCTGGAAGCCACGCGCGAATCCCGCCCGCCCCACTATCACATCGCCCTCTATCCCGAGCCGTACGCCCGCTACGTGGACGCCCTGGCGACCCAGACCGTCGAGGCCGCCGAGACCAGGGTGGCGGCCGGGCCGGAGGTCGTCCCTCCCTCGGGCGACGGGCGGTATCGCGTACGTTCCGGGGACGCGCTGTGGGACATTGCGCGCGCGCACCGGACGACGATCGCAGCGATCCAGCAGGCGAACGGCCTCGGAAGCAGCCGGATCCATCCCGGCCAGCTCCTGACCATACCCTCGGCCGGCGCGCCGGCGCGGGGCGATGTCCCTGCGGGAAGCTATCGCGTGCGTCGCGGAGACGCGTTGTGGGACATTGCGCGCGCGTACGGGACGACCATCGCGGCGATCCAGCAGTCGAACAGTCTGCGGGGCAGCCGGATCTATCCGGGTCAGGTCCTGGCCATCCCGGCCCGTGGCGGAGTCGGGGCGCAGCAGGCGATCAACCTGAGTTATCGGGTGCAGAGGGGAGATTCCCTGTGGGACATCGCGCGCGCGCACGGCACGACGATCGCGGCGCTGCGACAGTCGAACAATCTGCGCGGCAGCCGCATCTATCCCGGCCAGATGCTGACCATCCCCACGCAGTTCCGGTAGCAGCCATCCTCGCACGGTCGCGTTAGCGGCCGGAGGGGTCCCGGACGCCGGGTAGTCCCGAATTCACGTTCCGTAGTCCCGAAACGCCATCCCCGGCTGTATTCCCCGACGCCATCTTTCTTGGCATGGACAGGGGATTCACACTTTTCGAGTGCCTGGTGGTGCTGGCGATTGTCGGCATCGGGCTTGCGCTGGGGCTGCCCGCCCCTGCAGGTGCAGCGTGATCGCTGGGCCGTGATCCGGGCGCGCGAAGCGGGCGCGGCGCTGCTCGCGCGGGCCCGGGTGGACGCGCTGGGGGCGGGAGCCTCTCGGGTCACGATCCTTCCCGGCCGCGGGCATCTCGAGCGCAGCCTTGGGGGCACCCTCCGGGAGCGTGTCAACCTCGAAGACCGCTACGGGGTGTCACTCGACATGTCGGGGCGGGACACGATCGCGAGCATCGAATTCAATGCGCTCGGGCTCGGGCGCATGTCCGCCCGCACGCTTCGCTTCGAGCGCGGTTCGACATCCGCGTCGCTGGTGATCTCCACCTACGGCCGGGTGTCGCGGCGATGAGCGGGTGGACCCGTTCGCTCTCCGTGTCGGCGGCATCCGCGGGGTTCACGCTGGTGGAGGCCATGCTGGCCGTTGTGCTCCTCAGTGCCGGCCTGCTGGCCACGGCCGCGCTGGGTTCCGTGGCCCTCCATTCCTGGCGGCGCGCCGGCGAGCTGACCGCGGCGGTCGTGGCCGCGGGGGAGGTGGCCGACTCCTTCGGGGTCTTCGGGGTGTCGGGGGGCGGGAGTCGCCAGTACCCATGGGGAACGCTCGTGTGGGACGATCCGGTTCCGGTGGGTGGGCGGCTTCTGCAGGTGGCCATCCAGGCCAACCCGCGCGACTCCACGAGAACGGAGTTGCTGCAGGTGATCGCTACCGTGCCGGTGCCCTGAGATGAGGGCGCCGCGACCACCGGTACTCGCTTCCCGGCGGGGCTCCTCGATTGTGGAAGCCCTGACCGCCATGCTGCTCATGCTCGCGGTCACGGGGGTGGCGTTGCGCACGCTGGCGACCCTTCGGCGTGCCCTGGCGAACGTGACCGAAAACGCGGAGGTGCGCGAAACCGGAAGGATCGCGCGCCACACCCTGGCGCAGGAATTGAGGACGGGGCTTGCGGGGGTGGACTGGGTGGTGGGTGCCGGAGATTCCGTTGCGGTAAGGGCGTTCCGGGGAACAGGCGTGCGATGCGCCAATGTCTCACCACCCATGTGGGCGGTACGGTACAATGGGCTCCGCCGACCGGATCCGGCCAAGGACTCCGTGCTGGTCCTGGCCGGCGATGGGGTGTGGCGCGTGGCGGAGCTGGTTCGGGTCCGGGCGCGGCCTGACGCCTGCGGGCAGGGGCCCGGCGGGGAGCTGTGGGAGCTCAGTCCCGCGGTGCCGGGGGCAGTCGTCGGGCGCATCTTTGAGCGGGGCAGCTACCATGTCGCCGCGGGCGCCTTCCGCTACCGGCCGGGCCGCGGAGGGCGCCAGCCGCTCACCGCGCAGGTGCTCCGTACCGGCGCGGGCGCGTCGGGCGTATCCGGAGGCGGGGCTGCCGTCGATCTCAGGCTGGCCTTCGACCATCCCGACTCCGCCACCACCGTCGATTCGGTGCGCGTGTGGCCGCGGGAGATATGGCCGTGAGGGGCGTCGGTTGCCCCGGACCCGCGGGCGCAGGGGGATTCGCGATCCCGGTGATCCTCATGGTTCTGCTCGCCGCCACCGGCCTCGGCCACCTCCTGAACTACCTGGCGCGGCAGGAACTGACCGTAGCCGTGGCGGAACGCGAACTGCTGATCGCACGGCTCGCCGCGGAGGGAGGGGTGCGCGCGGTGGCCGACTCGGCGGCGGGAGTGCTCGCGGCCACGCCCGTGGGGGACAGTGCGGTGGTGGAGGGTGCGCACGGGCCGCGGGGGGCCTACCGCGTGGGGGCGCATCGTCTGACGCGCGAACTCTACCTGCTCGCGGGGGAGGGAAGGGTGGACGGGGTGACGCGCACGAGGGCAAGCCGGCTGACCTGGGCGCTCGATCCGGGGGCCCGACTGGCCGCCATCCCGGCCGCGGTCGCCTTTACCGCCAACCTGGCGGTGACGAATGCCGCCACGATTGCGGGGGACCGCGTCACGGCATTGCCGCTGGCTTGGAGCGCGGTCGAGTGCGCTCCCCACCTTACCTTGGCGGATTCGATCTTTCCGGCCGGCGTGGTGGCCGAGAGCGCGCGCTGGGTATCTCCCGTCTCGGCGCTCGATCCGGCCCGCAGGGCGCGGCTGTCGCTCGATCTGAACCCGCCGTCCCTCAATCTGGGTGTCCTCGCTCTCCAGGATCTGGCAGCACTGGCGGACGTCACGGTTGGCGTCCCGGGCGGCAGTTCACGCGTGGATTTGGGCAGCGGTTGCCCCGCGACTCCGGCGGGGAGGTGGGGCACGCCCATGAGTCCGGGCGGGGGCTGCGGCGGGTACCTGCCCGTGGTCGTTGTTCGCGGGTCGCTGGAGGTAATCGGGGGCGAGGGACAGGGCGTGCTCGTGGTTGCAGGGGATGCGAGCTTCTCGGCGGATGCCACCTTCGCGGGATTGGTGCTGGCGGCGGGGGCCGTCAGCCTCTCCGGCGACGCCCGCATCGCCGGATGGATCCGCTCGGGCGACGAGGTACGCCTTCAAGGCCGGGCCCGAGTGGAGGCGTCCGCCTGTGCCGGGCTGCGCGCGCTCAGCCACGCCGGACTACAGGCGATGCGGGCTCTGCCTGCGGGCTCCTGGCTCGGGCCCGTCTAGAGGTCGGGGCCGATGGGTTGGTTCACGCGCAGGCAGGTGACCGTCGGTCTCGACGTCGGCAGCCGATATGCGAAGGTCGTGCAGCTTGACCATGCCGGAGATGCACCTGAAGTGTCGCGCATTGGCGTGCGCGCCCTGGCGGCGGCGGGGGACGATGCGCGCGCATCAGCCCCGGTTGGGGACGCGGTCGCCGGACTGGTTCGGGATGCCGGACTGAAAGGCCGGGAAGTCGTGACCGGCGTCGGGGGCCACGATGTCATCGTCAAGCGGATCGAGTTGGAGCGCATGAAGCCCTCCGAACTCCGGGAGGTCATCCGCTGGGAGGCCGAACAGCATCTTCCCTTCGACACTGCCAGTGTGGAGCTGGACTTCCAGATCCTCACCCCCGGGGATCCCATGGAGGTCCTGCTGGTGGCAGCCAAACGCGACCTGGTGCAGGGAGCCATCGAGGTCGTTCACGCCGCCGGGCTGGCGGTCGAAGTGGTGGATGTGGATGGCTTCGCGCTCCACAATGCCCTGATGCACAACCATCCCGCGGCGTCCGAGGGTGTTGTGCTGGTTGCGGACCTGGGCTGGGAGACGACCACCGTGGTCGTCTCCGAAGAGGGTGTTCCGGCGGTCACGCGCGACCTCCACTTCGGGGTGCGCTCCCTGTGCGACGCCGCTCGGCGGGAGGCGGGCCTCGAAGCGCGGGAGGCGGAGGCGATGATGCGCGGCCGGCGGGGATCGCCCGAACTGAAGGCAGTCGTCGAGTTCGCCGCGGACGAGATCGCCATGGGACTGGAACGAGCATCGGCCTTCCTGAAGACGAGGCCCACCGACCTCGGTCCCGGGCGCATCTACCTCAGCGGCGGGGGAGCGCGGATTCCCGGCCTGGCCGAGGCGTTGGGCCGCACCCTCAACGTCGAGACGCATATCGCGAACCCCTTCGAGCAGGTTGCGGTCCGTCCGGACGCCTGCGCCGACATCGAACTGGAAGAGATCGCGCCCATGCTGCTGCTGTCTGTTGGCCTCGCGCTGCGCTCTTCCGCAGGGAGGCGCAACCGGTGATCGAGATCAATCTGATGCCGCGGGGCGCGACTCGAGGGGGACGGAGGTCGGAATCGTCTGCTGGGGGGTCGCATTCGAGGACCGCGTCACTGTGGCACCTGGGGGCGAGCGTTCCCGGTTTGGTCAGCCTCCTGGCACTGGCGCTGCTCCACCCGGGGGCGCGCGACCGGCACCGAGCCCTGGAGGATCGACTCGCCGGGGCCGTGCACGATTCGACCGAACTGGCCGGCTTGATCGCGACCGCAGAGCAGTTGCGTGCCGGCCACGATTCGATCGCCGCGCGGATGGGCGTCATCCAGGAACTCGACCGCGGACGCTACGTCTGGCCGCACATCCTTGATCAGGTGGCCGTGGCGGTACCGGAGTTCACCTGGCTGACGCGGATCGCGGAAGCGGGGGCCGAGGACGAGCTGTACGTGGAGATCGAGGGGCGGACCGCCAACACGTTTGCTCTGACGCGCTTCATGAACCGGCTGGAGGCCTCTTCGTTCCTCACTTCCGTCAGCCTGGCCGGCACCCAGCAGATCTCGGAACGGCTGCCGGGTGGCGGTGAGCGGCTCCTCAGTTCCTTTGTCCTGTCGGTAGCCTATCAGCCCATGCCCGGGGTGCCGCTCGGACAGCCGAAACCGGGCACGAACGCGCGGGATTCCGCTGCACTGGGGGGCCTCCCATGACGATCCGCAGACCAGGTCCGCGGGCCGCTCTGCTGACTGCGGCATTGCTGGCGTTGGCCGCGATCCTCTTCTACCGCGAGCACCGGCGTCGGGACGGGACGATGCGGCTGATCGAGCAGCGGCTGGAGCAACTGGAAGCCGGGAATCGACAGGCGCGCAGCCTGGCCCCCGAGGGAACGGCGCAGCTTGCGACCCGACTCGATCGCTACTCGGACCGCATCGCGCGGCTGGAACAGCTAATTCCACGGAGCGAGGAGGTGCCGGCGCTCCTGGAGTCACTGGCCGCGGAGGCTCGTCGGTCGGGGCTCGGAGACCTGGCCTTCATCCGCCCGGGAGACGGTGAGCCCAATCCGTTCTACACGAGGCGGAGCTATGAGATATCCGTGGAAGGGGGCTACCACGAAGTGGCGCGGTTCCTGACGGCGATCGCGTCGCTGCAGCGCATCGTCACGCCTGTCGCGCTGGAGATGACTGCGGTTCCCGCCCCGGGGATGGAGGAGGACTCGGGTGTCCGGGCCCACATCCGGATCGAGACCTATGTGTCAATGGGCATCGAAAATGTCAGGGTATTGGGCATTGAAGATGTCAGGGTCCGAGCGCTGCTCCGCGGAGGGAGCGGAGCGACCGGAGCGGGGCAGCGGGCCGGTAGCGAGGTCGTCATGAGGGGCTCTCTTTCGAGGCAGGCGATTCGGCGTCCACTCGGCTCGCGAGGGGGTGGATCGCCTTGGAGAGTTCGGCGTGGCGGCGCATCCGGTAGCTGTTGCCCCGGATGTTGACGATATGGCAGCGGTGGAGCAGTCGGTCGAGGAGCGCTGCGGCCATGACCTCGTCGCCGAGGATGCGGCCCCACTCCTCGAAGCCCTTGTTGGAGGTGAGCACGGTCGAGCCGTTGCCGTAGCGCCGGTTGACGAGTTGGAAGAAGAGGACCGCGCCGCTCTGGGTCACCGGCAGGTAGCCGATCTCGTCGACGATGAGGAGTGCCGGGTGGGTGAGGATCTTCAGGCGGCGGTCGAGCCGGCCGGCGGCCTTGGCCTCCTCGAGGGAGTCGACGAGGTCGGTCAGGGTGCCGAAGTAGATCTTGCGGCCGCTCTCAGCCGCCGTGATCGCCAGGCTGATCGCGAGGTGCGTCTTGCCCACGCCGGGCGGGCCGAGGAAGACGACGTTCTCCCGGCGCTCGACGAAGCCGAGTTCGTGCAGCGCGTCGATCTGCTCGCGCTTGATCGACGGCTGGAAGGCGAAGTCGAAGGCCGCCAGCGTCTTCACGTACGGCAGGCGGCTGGAGCGCATGGCGGCTTCGAGGCGCCGGCCGTTGCGGAGCTCGATCTGGGCGGCCAGGAGCCGCTCGATCGCCTCGGCCGCGGTCGTGCCTCCCCCGTCCACCCCGGCGAGCACGCCGTCCAGCGCCTCCAGCGCGCCGGGCATCTTGAGGTCGGCGAGCTGGGCCGCGATCCGCTCCCTGCGCGATGGCGGCCTCACCGCACGCCTCCCGCGATCCGGCCGTACTCGGCCAGCGGACGGCGCTCGACCTCGACGAACCGGGAGTCCGCCGCCGCTTCGTTCCGCTCCTTCGAGGGCTCGGGGCGCAGCGGCGTCACGGGCCGGTAAGGCCAGCGGGCCAAGGGCTTTAGGTGCGGCCTCTCCGCCTCGAACCGGTCCACGGGCCGCTCCTTCAGCGTGCCGTGGACGCGGACGTTGGCCACCCTGCCGAGCCACCCCAGCACCCGGGCGTTCAGATCGTCGTCCGACACGAAGTCCCGTCCGTAGAAGAAGCTCCGCCGGATGTAGCTGACCGGCCGTTCCACCTTCCCCTTCGTCTGCGCCCGGTACGGCCGGCACGCCCGGATCCGGAAGCCCCAGTGGTGGGCGAAGCGCAGGAACTCCGTGTTCTCCATCAGCCGCCCGCCGACCTCCCGGTTGTCCTCCACGATGACGGCCTTCATCTGGTCGAACAGCAGCTCCGAGGGCACGCCCCCGAAGTACCGGAACGCCGACTCCAGGCCCTCCATCACCACGGCCATCGTCTGCCGCTCGTAGTACCGGACCCACATCAGCCGCGAGTAGCCCAGAACCACGACCAGCGCGTGCCGCTTCCCCCACGGCGTCTTGAACTCCGCGAAGTCCACCTGCCCCTGGTGCCCCGGAGGGGTCTCGAAGCGCCTGACCGGCTCCGGCTCCGGCAGCGGCCGGACCTCCCGCACATGCCGCTTCACCTGGTCGTAGCCGCCCTCGTAGCCCGCCTTCCGGATCTCCTCGAACAGCCGCACAGCGCTGAGATCCGGATACCGGGCCAGACGGGTCTCGATGATCTCCTTGTAGGGATCGAGCCGCGAAGGCCGGGGCCGCCTCGGCCCGTATCGGACCGGCCCGTCGTCCAGCTCCCGGTCCAGCTGCCCCGCCGCGATCCAGCGGTACACCGTCCGCTCGCTGACCCCGCAACGCCGCGCCACCGCGGCCTTGCTCAGTCCCTGTTCCAGATAGTGCCGCAACAACACCCGCGTCTCTCTTCCGATCATCACGTCTCCTTCGTTCAATGGAGACGCGATGGTAGCCAACCCGTTCTCGGCCCTTGCCCGCCTTCGCCCAACATCCCATGGCCGAACCCCCGCCACCGGGCTCAACCCTGACATTTTCAATGCCCACGATCCCGTAATTTGACGTGCCCGGTAACACCTATGTGCGCCCGCCGCCAGGAACCATCGCCCCGGTCGCCGGGGAGGGCGGGGCGCCCACCGAGGCCGGCCGATGAATACGACGCCGGTCCTCGCGCTCGCCGTCGCGGCTGCATTGCTGGGCCCCGAGGCGCTGATCGGGCAGGCCCGGCCGCCGACAACGCCCCCCGCGGAGGGCGCCGCTCCATCTCCCACCGAAACGCGCTCGGGCGTCGAGCCGGACGAGCCGGATCTCGACCGGGAGGTTTTCGTCTACCCGGGAGGCGACCGCCGCGACCCGTTTCGGCAGCTCCTGCCCGAGGATTCGACGGGACCCAGGTTCGAGGAGCTGCGCCTGATCGGCCTGATCCATTCCCCCGACCCCCGGGAGAGCGTGGCTCTGGTCGGGTTGAGCACGGCGAACGCACCCGCGCCGACCGGTATCGGCGAGCAGATCTTTCGCCTTCGTCAGGACGTGGTTCTCGGCGACGTGAGGGTCGTCCGGGTCGAGCAGGAATACTTGATCGTCGAGGTCAGCCGATTCGGCATGGAGGAGCGACTCGAGCTGCATCTGGATCGGCAGAGGAGAGATAAACGATGAGAAGAATGCTGGCTGCCGGGATGTGCGCAGGCTTCCTGTGGATGGGTGCATCACCGGTTCATGGCGCCGAACTCCGCGCTCCGGGCGATGCGGTTCATGGCTACTCCGTTCCGTCCCTGCCCGTTGTCCGAGCGCCGCAGGCTGTCCCCTCGGTGCCTCCCGACCCACCTCGCGTGACCGTCACCTTCGTGGCGGCTCCCCTCCGGGACGTGCTCTTTACGTTCTCGGAATTCGCGGGGATCTCCATCGTCCCCGGATCCGAGGTCGCCGGCATTGTTTCGGCGGACATCCGGGACCAGCCGTGGGACGAAGCGCTGCGGGTCATCCTCGATGCGCACGGGCTCGCCGCGCGCGAGCTGGAGAACGGCATTCTCAGGGTGGACAACATCGAGAACCTGACCCGGCGTGAAGATGTCGAACCCCTCGAGACGAGGGTGTTTCACATCAGCTACGCGCCGGCCGCGGACGTACTCCCCGCCGCGCAGTCGCTCCTGAGCGGCCGGGGCAGCGCATCCCTCGCGCCGACCACCAACAGCCTCATCGTCATGGACGTTCCCAGGGTGCTGGCACAGGTGGAAGCACTCGTTCAGGAACTTGATGTCCGTGCTCCCCAGATCACAATCTCCGCCCGGATCATCTTCGTAAACCGCACCGGCCTGCAGGAACTCGGGGTCGCCTATGACCTGCGGGACTCCCGCGCGGAAGGGCTGCGTTCCCCATCCGGGGGAACAGACCCCGGCCAGGCCCCGGGCGGCGATAATTCCGGGAGCGAACCCTCCGGCGAACCGGGCGGCGATGACATGGTCCTGTTGCACGGGAATTCCATCTCCGCCCTCGGCAACGCCGAGACTCGCATTTCGGGTTCCGCGCTGTCGGTGATCAGCTCGTTGCTACTGGGACGACACTCGCTGCTCGCGTTCCTGCAAGCGCTCGAGACACTCAACCTGTCGCGCATGGAGGCGGCCCCGTACATCTCCGTCCTGGACAACCAGACGGCCCGCATCCTGGTGGGCGAACGCACACCCATCAGGGTGCTGGACGCGGGCGCCGGCGGCGGCGTGGAGGGTCTGCAGTCGTCCGTCGTACCCACGGCGGCAGTCGAGATCCAGGAGACGGGCATCGTGTTCGAGGTGACCCCGCACCTCACCGAGGAGGGAAACGTCCTCCTCGATCTCCACGCGGAGCGCTCCTTCGCGGAATTCACCCCGGCCGCATCCGACGCCGGGGTCATCTTTCACACACAGGAAGCGGCGTCCCGCGTACTGGTCCGCGACGGGGAGACGGTGGTCATCGGTGGGCTCACGGTCACCGAGGAGATCGAGAGCCGCTCGGGGATCCCCTGGCTCATGAGGATTCCGGTGCTCGGCGCCCTCTTCCGGGTCGACCGCAAGCAGAAGATCCAGCGCGATCTGGTCATCCTGGTGACGCCCTACATCGAGGGCTGATCGACGCATCGGCACGCGGTGGCCAGCATCGTTGGGCGGTTGCCGAGGAGAACCGGATTCGCATGATCCCGAGGGGTCGGCGGCCTCGACTTCCTCCGTGCACCGGCACCCGTTCCGGGTTGACGCTCGCGGAAGTGTTGGCTATCACTGCCGCCAACCCTCTCTCCGGGAGATCAATCCACATGAGGCGAATCAGCTTTCGAACGGCCGGCGAGTCCCACGGGCGGGGCCTGCTGGCAATCCTGGAAGGGTTGCCGGCAGGGATCCCTCTTTCGATGGAGCGCGATGTCGATCCGGACATGAAGCGCCGGATGGGCGGATACGGCCGCGGCCGGCGCATGCAGATCGAAGCCGACCGCATCGAGCTGATCTCCGGAGTGCGCCTCGGGGAGACGCTGGGCTCTCCTGTCGGGATGCTGCTCTGGAACCGCGACTGGAAGAACTGGACCACGGCGATGAGCCACGCACCGCCGGATCCCGAGGGCAATCCCAAGGCGCTGCGCCGCATGCATCTGCCCCGCCCGGGGCACGCCGATCTGGTTGGGGTGCTCAAGTATGACCGGTATGACACCCGCGACATTCTCGAGCGGGCCAGCGCCCGCGAGACGGCCGCCCGGGTGGCGTGCGGGGCGGTGGCCAAGGCGCTGCTCGGCCAGTTCGGGATCACGGTGGGGTCGCACGTCGTCTCGATCGGCGATATTGAGTCCGCCCTTCCGGACGAGCTCCCCGCCGACCTCAACGCCGCCGCGGACGCCTCGCCGGTACGAACGCTCGATCCCGATGCCGCCGCCCGCATCATGGCGTCGATCGACCGGGCCAAGGAGGACGGCGATACGCTCGGAGGCATCTTCGAGGTGGTGGTCCGGCAGGTGCCGGTGGGGCTGGGCAGCTACATCTCCTGGGACACAAAGCTGGATGGGCGCCTTGCCGGCGCGATGATGTCCATTCACGCCATCAAGGGCGTCGATCTCGGCCTCGGGTTCGAAGGCGCACGCAGGCCGGGATCGCGCGTTCACGACCCCATCCACCCCGCCCCGGGCGACCGTCCACCGAGCGGGTACGCACGCCCCTCCAACCGGGCCGGCGGCCTGGAGGGCGGCGTCACCACCGGGGAGCCGCTGGTCATCCGCGCGGCCATGAAGCCCATCTCCACGCTGCGCAAGCGGCTGCCCAGCGTGGACCTGCGGGACGGTTCGGTGGCCGACGCCGCCGTGGAGCGGAGCGACGTGTGCTCCGTGCCCGCGGCGGCGGTGGTGGGGGAGGCCATGGCGGCGCTGGTGGTGGCCGACGCCCTCATCGAGAAGTTCGGCGGCGACAGCCTTTCCGAGATGCGCCGCAACTATGAGGGCTACGCCGCCTACCTTCGCGACCGCCGCCACCGTTATGAATGACCCGTCCGGCGGCGAGAGCGTCCCGCCCCCTCCCTCCCGGATCGTCCTGGTCGGCTTCATGGCCAGCGGGAAATCCGCCGTGGGCCGCGAACTCGCGCGGCTGCTCGGCTGGCGGTTCGTCGACTTCGACGAGGCAATCCGGCGCGAGACCGGGCAGGAGATCCCGGACATCTTCGCGCGCGCCGGAGAAGCCGGGTTCAGGGCGATCGAGGCGCGGGTGGCGCGCGGCCTGCTCCGCCGCGACCGGGTCGTCCTGGCCTCGGGGGGCGGCTGGGCGGCGCAACCCGGCCACATGGAGGGGCTGGCCGCCGACACCCTCTCCGTCTGGCTCAGGGTCACTGCGGAGACGGCGGTGGAACGGGCGCGGGAGCAGAACATCGAACGGCCTCTGCTGAACGTTGCCCAACCCGTCGAGCGCGCCCGGCGCTTGCTTGCCCGACGCGAGTCCCGCTACCGTCTGGCCCGCTTGACACTGGACAGCGAGGACATTTCCATAACCGCACTGGCGAGTCGGATCACACGTCTGGTGCGCCAGGGTCCCCAACCGGCCACTTCCAGCCCAGCGACAGCTTACCCGCCATGAAGCTCGTCATCGTCGAATCTCCCGCGAAAGCCGCGACCATCAAGCGTTTTCTGGGCGGGGACTATGAAGTCGCGGCCAGCTTCGGCCACATCCGCGACCTACCGCGTTCCGCCAAGGAAATTCCGGCGCGCCTGCGCTCCAAGTCATGGGGACGGCTGGGCGTCGATGTCGACGGGGACTTCGAGCCCGTCTACGTGGTCCCCGCGGAATCGAAGAAGCACATCACCGCCCTGCGAAAGAAGGCGCGAGGGGCGGAGGAACTGATCCTCGCCACCGACGAGGACCGAGAGGGCGAGTCCATCAGCTGGCACCTGCTCAAGGTCCTCAAGCCGAACGTTCCCGTGCAGCGCATCGCCTTCCACGAGATCACCCGCGCCGCCATCCAGGCCGCCCTGGCCGAGCCACGCAGCGTGGACCAGAAGCTGGTGCGCGCCCAGGAAACCCGTCGCGTGCTCGACCGCCTGTTCGGTTACTCGCTCTCGCCGGTGCTCTGGAAGAAGGTACGGGGCAAGCTGAGCGCCGGCCGCGTCCAGAGCGCGGCCCTTCGCCTGCTGGTGGAACGGGAAGAGGAGCGGCAGAAGTTCCGGTCCTCGGAGTACTGGGGAGCGCGGGCATCCCTCCAGCCCCTCGATGATTCCGGTGGCGGAGGGTTCACCGCCGAGCTCGTCGAAACGGGCGGCAAGTCCGTCGCCACCGCGAAGAACTTCGACACGAGGACGGGTAAGCCGCGGCTCACCCGAAACGTGGTCGTGCTCGACGAGACCGCCGCGACCGCCGTCGCCCGGGAGGCGATGACGACGCGTCCCTGGCGGGTTCGGCGCGTGGAGGAGAAGGATACCGTCCGCCGCCCCTCCCCCCCCTTCACCACCTCGACCCTGCAGCAGGCCGCGAGCTCGATGCTGCGCATGACCCCCCGGCGCACCATGGCGCTCGCCCAGCAGCTGTACGAGGGCATCGACCTCGGCGGAGGCGACCGGGAAGGACTGATCACCTATATGCGCACCGACTCCGTGAGCCTCAGCCGCAAGGCGCTCGCGGACGCCGCCCGCTTCATCCGGGGACGCTACGGGGACGAGTATCACCAGGGCGTGCGCCCGTACGCGACGCGTTCCCGGAGCGCCCAGGAAGCCCACGAAGCCATCCGGCCGAGCGAGATCGCCCGGACCCCGGAGTCGCTGAGCCGCTTCCTGGACCGCGATCAACAGAGGCTCTACGCGCTCATCTGGCGGCGGGCGGTTGCTTCGCAGATGGCCGACGCGCGCATCGCCCGCACCACCATCGAACTCCAGGTCGACGCCGGTGACTCCGCCCACGTCTTCCGCGCGGCCGGCTCGGTGGTGCGCTTCCCGGGCTACCAGCGCGTGTGGGGCACGAACCGCAAGGACGTCATCCTCCCGCGCCTGGTCGAGGGCCAGCCGATCGGTTCGGACGACCCCCGGCCTCAAGGTCCCGGTGCCCCGGCCACCGCCGACCAGCGGGGGCCGGACGGCGGCGACCCGGCCCCGACCCCGGTGGACATCACGGGCGTCGAACCCAGGGGCCAGAAGACCCAGCCGCGGCCGCGCTACTCGGAGGCCGCGCTGGTGCGCAAGCTGGAGGAGGAGGGAATCGGGCGGCCATCCACCTACGAGCCGACCCTGGCCAAGCTGCGGGAGCGCGAATACGCCATAAGGAAGAAGGCGGTGCTGGTCCCGACCTACCTCGGCCTCTGCGTGACCCAGCTGCTGCGCGACCACTTCCCGCACTACGTCGACCTCAAGTTCACGGCCGGCATGGAGGACACCCTCGACCGGATCGCCGGCGGATCGGTGGATCACGTTCGCTTCCTCTCCGACTTCTTCCGCGGCGACAACGACGACGGGCCCGGGCTGGAGAAGCGCATCGAGGAAGAACTGCCGCGCATCGACTATCCCGCCCTGCGCGTCGGCGACGACCCGTCGACCGGCGAGCCGCTCCTGGTGCGCATCGGCAGGCAGCACGCCTTTCTCCAGCGCGGCGAGGGGAAGGAGAGTCCGCGAGCCGCGCTGCCGGTGGACCTGCTCATCGACGAGCTGACCCCGGACAAGGCCTCGGAACTCATCGAAATGCGGCTGCGCGGCAGGAGCCCGCTCGGCAGCGACGAGGAAACCGGGCTCAACGTCTACGTGCGCACCGGTCCGTTCGGCCCCTACGCCCAGCTGGGCGACGACGACGCCAAGCCCAGGCGGGTGAGTCTTCCCAAGGGCATGTCACCCGAAGAAGTCGATCTCGCCTTTGCCCTCCGGCTCCTGTCGCTTCCCCGCGTCCTGGGCGAGGACCCCGGGAGCGGGCAGCGGGTTACCGCGGGCATGGGCAGGTACGGCCCCTACGTCAACCGTGCGAAGACCTACCGCAACCTCGACTCGGTGGAGCGTGCGTTCGAGATCACGCTGGAGGAGGCACTCCCGCTCTTCGACGCCAGGCCGGGCAGGGCCGTGCTCGCCGTCCTCGGCCAGCACCCCGCGACCGGCGAGCCCCTGAACGTCTACAAGGGGCGCTACGGCCCCTACGTTACGGACGGCAAGGTGAACGCCAGCATCCCCAAGGGCCGCGATCCGGCATCCCTCGGAGTGGACGAGGCGATCGAGCTGCTGGCCCGGGCAGCCGCGCGCAAGGCCGCCGGCAAGGGTGCCCGCCGCACCCGTCCCCGCCGCACGCGCAGACGCTGATGAAGAGCCGCGGGGCCGGGTGAGCGTCAGTCCCGAGGCGGGCGAGTTCCTGCGTTCCCTCTCCGACGAACGGCAGCTCTCCCCGAACACGGTCTCCGCCTACCGCCGCGACATCAAGGACTTCGAGCGCTTTCTTGCCGACTACACCGGGCAGACGGGCTGGAATTGGACCCACGTCGACCGGCTCGTCCTGCGGGGCTTTCTGGGACACTGCCGCCGGCGTGGGCTCTCCCGGCGCACCGCCGGCCGGAAGCTGTCGGCGCTCCGCTCCCTGTTCCGCTTCCTGCATCTTGAAGGACACATCGAGAACAACCCCGCGCGTGCGCTCCGGACGCCCCGAGCGGACAAGCGCCTTCCCGGACACATGTCGCACGCCGACGCGCGGGCCGTGTTTGACGTCGCCGAGGCGCGCGCCGCCGAGAACACCTTCCTCGGCACCCGCAACCTGGCGATTCTCGAGGTCCTTTACGGCAGCGGGGTGCGCCTGGCCGAGCTCCACGGACTCGACCGCGACCGCGTCGACCTGATTTCCGACCGTGTCCGCGTCATGGGAAAGGGGCGCAAGGAGCGCATCGTGCCGCTCACCCGGGCCGCGGTGCGGGCGCTCAGGCGCTACGAGCCCCACCGGGAACAGGTCGTGTCGCTGAACGAGGGCGACCCGCGCGCCGCCATCGTGAGCCGCAACGGCCGCCGCCTCTCCCGGCGCTCCATCCAGTACGTCGTGCGCGCCGCGCTGGAACGCGGCGCCGAGGCGGAAGGGCTCTCCGTTCACTCGCTCCGGCACAGCTTCGCGACCCACCTCCTCGACTCCGGCGCCGATCTGGTGTCGGTGAAGGAACTGCTGGGCCACATCTCGCTGTCGACGACCCAGATCTACACCCACACGTCCAAGGAAAGACTCAAGCGCATCTACGGCGCCGCACACCCGCGCGCCTGACAACGGGGGTGGGCGACACACCAGAGCCCTGATTCGCGCGGACCGGGCCGCGATGGCCCCCGGACGCCATTGACTGCACCGCCTCGGTCGTTCGGGTGTACTCTTTGCATCTCTGGATGCATCTTTCGCACGCTGGTCCTCCCGTTCGTACGCGAGACGTCGGGATGGCCCTTCTTCACCCGGATCGAGAACACATGTCCACGCAGAGCTTCCACGGCACCACCGTGCTCGCGGTCCGCAAGGAGGGCCGCGTCGCAATGGGGGCCGACGGTCAGGTCACGATGGGGGACACCATCGTGAAGACGGCGGCCCGCAAGGTTCGCACGCTCAAGGACGGCCGCTTCCTGGCGGGATTCGCGGGGGCGGTCGCCGACGCCTTCACGCTCTTCGAGACGCTGGAGGCCAAGCTGGAGCAATTCCCCTCCAACCTGACGCGCGCGTGCGTCGAGATGGCGAAGGACTGGCGGACGGATCGCGCGCTGCGCCGTCTGGATGCCCTCCTGGTGGTGGCCGACGCCGAACACCTCTTCCTGATCGGAGGGGACGGCAACGTCCTCGAACCCGACGACGAGGTGGTGGCGATCGGCTCGGGAGGCGCCTTCGCCCTCGCCGCGGCCCGCGCGCTCAGGGCGCATTCCTCGCTCTCCGCTGCCGAGATCGTGCGCGCCAGCCTGGGGATCGCCGGCGAAATCTGCGTCTACAGCAACGACGAAATCACGGTTCTGGACCTGGAGTCCTAGTCCAAGAGGTATTGATGGTTGTTTCAATGACGGAGCCCGTGGCGCCTTCCGCAGCCGCGGCCGACACGGAACCCGCGCCCGACTGGCTCGAGCAGCTCACGCCGCGCCAGATCGTGACCGAGCTCGACAAGTACATCGTGGGCCAGGAGCAGGCCAAGCGCGCCGTCGCCATCGCGATGCGAAACCGCTGGCGCCGGCAGCGCGTCGACGACGAGCTGAGGGACGAAATCCTGCCCAACAATCTCATCCTCATGGGCACGACCGGCGTCGGCAAGACGGAGATCGCGCGCCGCCTGGCCCGACTGACGGGCGCGCCTTTCGTGAAGGTGGAGGCCTCCAAGTTCACCGAAGTCGGGTACGTCGGACGGGATGTCGAGTCGATGATCCGCGACCTGGTCGACACGTCGGTGAACATGGTGCGCGCCGAGCGGGAGGACGCCGTTCAGGAAGAGGCGGGACGCCGGGTCGAGGAACAGCTGCTGGATCTCCTGCTCCCCCCGGTGGATGGACGAGCCCCCCCGGCGGGACCGGTGGTGGTCTCCGATGGCGTGCCCAAGGTCTTCGTGGCCGGTCCCCAGGGCGTGCAGGAGCATGCCACCGGCGAGACGCTCAGCGAGGAGGACGAGCGCCTGATCATGCGCCGGCAGCGCACGCGCGAGAAACTCCGCACCCTGCTGCGGGACGGGGAGCTGGAGGAGCGGGAGGTCGAGGTGGAGGTGAGCCAGGCGCCCGCCATCGACGGCATGATGGTGCCCATGGGCGGCATGGAGGGGATGGAGTACAACTTCTCCGAAATGCTTCAGGAGATGCTTCCCAAGCGCACCAAGCGGCGCAGCGTCACCGTTGCGGAAGCGCGCCGCATCCTCATCCAGGACGAGCTGGACCGGCTCGTGGACATGGACGAGGTCGTCAACGAGGCGCTGATCCGGGCCGAGGACATGGGGATGATCTTCCTCGACGAGATCGACAAGATCGCGGGCGACCGCGGGGGCTACGGGCCCGACGTCAGCCGGGGAGGGGTCCAGCGCGACCTTCTGCCGGTGGTGGAGGGCTGTAACGTCCAGACCAAGTACGGGCTGGTGCGCACGGACCACATCCTCTTCATCGCGGCCGGCGCCTTCCACGTCTCCAAGCCCAGCGACCTCATTCCGGAGCTTCAGGGCCGTTTTCCCATCCGCGTGGAACTGCACAATCTCGACGAGGGGCACTTCAAACGCATCCTGCAGGAGCCGAGGAACGCCCTGCTGGTGCAGTACCAGGCGCTCATCGAGACCGAGGGGGCACGGGCCGAGTTCACTCCCGGCGGGGTCGACGAGATCGCGCACATCGCGGCGCGCCTGAACGAGCGCATGGAAAACATCGGCGCCCGCCGCCTGCAGACGGTCATGACAACGCTTCTGGAGGAGGTCCTCTTCCAGCTTCCCGACGACGGGAGGGAGGAGCCCCTCATCGTCAACCGCGAGTTCGTGCGCACGCACCTCGAGGAGATCGCCGAAGACGAAGACCTGCGCCGCTATATTCTGTAGACCACCCGGCGAACGCTTCCGTGCCTTCCGCTCCCGTGCTTCCCGCTCCCGCGCCTCCCGCTTCCATGGCGCCCTGCAGCGTGTCTGCCAAAATGGCAGACGGATGGCCGTCGCGCGGCTTCCCACCGACAGCCGTCCATGGTAGCTTGGGGCGCGTCTGCCAAAATGGCAGACTCTGGATGACCATTCTTCATTCCGCCGACCGGACGATCCGGCCATCGTCTTGCCCGAGACCATGACGCGAGCCCGCAAGAAGGACTTCCTTTCCCTCCGCGATTTCACTCGGGACGAGCTGGTGTCGCTGCTCGGCCACGCCCGGCGTCTGAAAGCGGGCGAGGGCGGGGGCGCCCCGCTGCGGGGCAAGTCCCTGGCGATGGTCTTCCAGAAGAACTCCACGCGCACCCGGGTGGCGTTCGAGGTGGGCATGGTCCAGCTGGGCGGGCAGGCGCTGTTTCTCTCCGCCGCCGACACGCAGATCGGACGCGACGAGCCGCTCGCCGACACCGCGCGCGTCCTGGGACGCTATGTGGACGGCATCATGATTCGCACCTTCGATCAGGAGGAGGTCGAGCAGCTGGCGCGCTGGGCGCCGATTCCGGTCATCAACGGACTCACCGACCTGCTGCACCCCTGTCAGCTGCTCGCCGATCTGATGACCATGCAGGAGGAGTTCGGCGCGGGATTCGACGGGATCCGGGTCGCCTGGATCGGGGACGGCAACAACATGGCCAACTCGTGGCTGAACGCCGCGTCCATGCTCGGCTTCGAGTTGGCGCTGGCCTGCCCCCCGGGCTTCGATCCGGACCCGGAGATCGTGGCGCGCGCCCAGGCGGACGCATCCGTGCGCCTCACCCGATCGCCGCGCGAGGCCGTCGAGGGCGCCGACGTGGTGACCACGGACGTGTGGGCTTCGATGGGACAGGAGGGCGAGGCCGATGCGCGCCGGCGCGCCTTCGCGGACTACACCGTGGACCGTGCACTGATGGCGCGGGCCTCGCGACGGGCGATCTTCCTGCACTGCCTTCCCGCTCACCGCGGCGAGGAGGTGACGGCAGCGGTCCTGGAGGGTCCCCGTTCGCGCGTGTTCCGGGAGGCCGAGAACCGATTGCACACCCAGAAGGCGCTTCTGATCGCGCTTCTTGGAAAGGATGGTGATGATGAATGACCGGAGGTGGGAACCAGTGACCGGAGAGGGCCGATGAGCGCGGGACTCGCCCGTACACCACTCCACGAGGAGCACCTGCGGGCCGGCGGCAAGATGGTTCCGTTCGCGGGATTCGAGATGCCGGTGCAGTACAGCCGGGGGATCCGTGCGGAGCACGCGGCGGTTCGGGAGCGCGCGGGTCTCTTCGATGTCTCGCACATGGGCGAATTCGAGGTGCGCGGCGCGGGGGCTCTCGATCTGGTGCAGTACCTGACCACCAACGACGCCGGCCGCATGGAGGTGGGACAGGCGCAGTACTCCGCCTTCTGTGACGAGAAGGGGTGCGTGCTGGACGATCTGCTGGTCTATCGCTTCGAGGACCGCTACCTGCTGGTGGTCAACGCGGCCAACCATGAGAAGGACTGGGCGTGGGTGTCGCGGCACGCGTCCCGCTTCGACTGTGAGGTGCGCGACGTTTCCGACCGCACCGCGCTGTTGGCGCTGCAGGGGCCTTCGGCCGCGGATATCCTCGGCGGGCTCACCGGCGCGGACCTGGAAGCCGTGGGCTACTACCGCTTCACCACCGGCGAGGTCGCCGGGGTGTCGGCGCTGGTGGCGCGTACGGGATATACCGGAGAGGATGGGTTCGAGCTGTACTTGGAGGCCGGCGACGCGGCGGGGGTTTGGCGCGCGCTGCTCGAAGCCGGGGCCGCCCACGGCCCGGAACCGGCCGGCCTGGGTGCCCGGGATTCCCTGCGGCTGGAGATGGGTTACGCCCTCTACGGAAACGACCTGGACGAGGAGCACACCGCCCTCGAATCGGGGCTGGGCTGGGTGGTGAAGCCGGGGAAAGGCGACTTCGCGGGCCGTGAGGCGCTGGTGCGCCAGAAGGCCGAGGGAATCCCGCGCCGCCTCGTGGGGCTGCGCCTGCTGGAACGCGGGTTCCCGCGGCCGGGGTACGAGATCGTGGCGGAGGGCGAGGTCGCGGGAACCCTCACCAGCGGCACGGTGAGTCCGTCGCTGGGGGAGGGGATCGCGATGGGCTACCTCCCCACCCACCTCGCCGCCCCGGGCACGCAGGTAGCCGTGCGCATCCGCCGGGCGGATGTCCCCGCCGTGGTGGCCCGCCCCCCTTTCTACCGGAACGGCTCGATCCGGCGCTAACGACACGGAGGCCCATGAGGTGACCGGCGACCCGACAACCCCCCGCCCCGTGACCGTGGCGATCCTGACGGCCAGCGACCTTTCCTCCCGGGGGGAGCGCGCCGATACCAGCGGGGACGCCATCGAGTCGTGGTGCCGGGCGCGCGGGTACGAGGTGGTCGCGCGCACGGTTGTCCCGGACGAAACCGCCGCCATCGTGCCGGTGCTCCTCGACTGGTCCGACCGCCTGGACGCCGACGTGATCCTCACCACCGGAGGCACCGGCTTCACCGCCCGCGACGTCACCCCCGAGGCCACGCGCGCGGTGCTTGACGGGGAAGCCCCCGGCCTCGCCGAGGCACTCCGGGCGCGCGGCGCCCTCAAGACGCCCTACTCGAACCTGTCGCGGGGTGTGGCGGGATTCCGCGGGGGCACGGTGATCGTCAACTTCCCCGGCAGCACCGGGGGCGTGCGGGACGGCCTCGCCGTCCTCGATCCCGTCCTCGACCACGCCGTCGAGCTCTCGCGCGGCACCTCCGTCTCCCACGCTCCCCGCACCCCCGCAGCCCCGTGAAGGACACCGTCCTGATCAGCACCCACCACCTGCCCACCGCGGGTGCGCTCCGGGGCGCCTTCAAGTCGTCCGGCTACCGGGTGGAACTGGTCACCCCGCGCGAGGAACTGGACCCGGGCGCCGGCGTCCTGCTGGTGCTCTCCAACGCCCTCGCCGAGTCGGCGGGGGAGCTGGCGGCGCAGGCCCGCGACCGGCTGAACATCCCCGTGTTCGGGGTGGCGGCGCCCGGCCGCGAGCGCGAACTCGCCGCCCTCGGCCTGGCGGAGGTCTTCGCCCCTTCCGTCGACCCGGACGAGGTGCTCCTCCTCGCCCACACCCTCCTGGAACGCCGCCGCCTGCAGCGGCTCACCGGCATCGTGGGGGAGACGGACGCCATCCGCGAGGCGCTCGAGCGCGTCGTGCAGATCGCTCCGGTCGACTCGACGGTGCTCATCACGGGCGAGTCGGGCACCGGCAAGGAGCTCTTTGCGCGGGGGGTGCACGGGCTCTCCCCCCGCCGCCACAAGGCGTTCATCGCGGTCAACGTGGCCGCGCTCTCCCCGACCGTCCTCGAGAGCGAGCTGTTCGGCCACGAGAAGGGCGCGTTCACCGGCGCCATCGACTCGCGCCGGGGGCTGTTCGAGCTGGCGCACCAGGGCACCATCTTCCTGGACGAGATCGGCGAGATTCCGCCCGCCATCCAGACCAAGCTGCTGCGCGTGCTGGAGCAGAAGGAGTTCCTGCGCGTGGGGGGCGAGGCGCCCATCCGGGTCGACGCGCGCGTGATCGCCGCGACCAACCAGGACCTGCGCCACGAGGTGGCGGCCGGGAGATTCCGCCGCGACCTCTACTACCGCATCAACGTGCTGCACATCGAGTTGCCCCCGTTGCGCGAGCGGCCCGAGGACGTCCCCCGGCTGGTGGAGGCGTTCGTCGAGGAGGTGAGCGCCCGCAACGGCCGCCGCTTCGTGGGCATCAACGCGGACGCCATGCGCATTCTGTGCGAGTATGCATGGCCCGGGAACGTCCGCGAGCTGCGCAATCTGGTCGAGAGCATGGTCGTGCTTTCCCCGGGCAAGGTCATCGGCCCCGACGACATCCCGCCCCAGGTGCGCTCGCCCGGTTCATCACCCCTGCTTCCTGTCCCGACCCCCGGTCCCGAGGCCGCACCCGGGGGCGCCGCCCAACTCCACCCGCAGCTGGAGTTCGTCTTCCGCACCCTGGTCGACCTGCGCGTCGACATGGACGACCTGCGCCGGGAATTCGAGGCGTACCGTCAGGAACACCGCTACGACGAGGCGCTGCTGCCGGAGGAGACCGGCCGCGTGGAGATCGTCGCGCCTCGCACCCACCTCCCCGACACCGGTCTGGAGCAACCTCCTTCCGCCGATCCCGGCCAGGCCGGCGAAGCCCGATGGGTCCCGTCCCCCGATGCTCCGCCTGGCCGGACCGCCGAGGCGGGGCCGCTCCCGCCTCCCGAGCCCCTGCCTGGCCAGATCGCCGAAGCCGGGCCGCTCCAGCCCCGCGACGACGCCCCCGCGTCCGACCAACCACCGGGCGACGCCCCCACAGCCGACCAAGCACCGGGCGACGCTCCCGCGTCCGACCGACCTCCGGTTGATGCCGACGCAGCCGGCCAGCCGCCGAGCCATCCCCCCGCGACCGACCAATCTCCAGCCCATGCCCTCGTGTCCGACCATGGCCCGGACCGGCAACCCGCCACATCCGAGGACGCGGCCGATGCCTCCGAGGCACCGGGGAAGCCCGAACCGGCGGCCCCACCGGGCGGCATCGTCCTCCAGCCGGGCATGACCCTGGAGGAAATCGAGCGGGAAGCCATCCTGGCCGCCCTCGAGGAGGTCGAGGGCAGCCGCCGTCACGCGGCGCGCCTGCTGGGCGTCGCCGAACGAACCCTGTACCGGAAGATCCGCCGCTACGGGCTCGACTGAGGCCTTCGGGCGGGGCCTGTCAGCCTCCCGCCCGCGCCCTCACCTTCGCGCGCTCCGTTTCCAGCACCGTCAGAATCCGCTGCCAACCGGCGTTGCGCGCGTCCCTGTACTCGATCTCCAGGTCGAGGTCGAGGTTGATGAAGGGGCTGAAGGCGTAGATCGCCATCTGGGTTTCCTGCTGGTTCAGCCGCTGCACGCCCCATCCCGGGGTGATCGCCTGAATGGCCAGCGGCCGCTCGCGGATCCCCTGGTTGACGATGTTGATGTCCTCGGGCTGGTAGGTGACGTCGGGCTGGTAGCTGAACACCGACACCAGGAAGAGCACCGGGTCGGTCGACCGGGTCTGGAACTCGAGCGTCTCGCGATGAACGGCCGCCAGCGCCGAGAGGCGGGTGTAGGTGTCGGGGGCGGTAAGCCGGATCACCTCTTCGGCCATCGGAGTGGCCTTGATCAGCAGGTTCCCGGAGCGGAGCGAGAGCGACACCTCGTCCTGCAGGAGCGTTCCGAACCCGGCCGGAATCAGGTCCTCTTCCTCCTCCTGAGCGGCGGCCGGCGCCGCCAGCGCGCCCAGGCATGCCAGCGCCAACATCCGCCGGACGGTGCGGGCGGTTACGGTACGGTCGCGCATGGATGTCCTCCTGGCCTGAGCCTCATTGGCCGTCTGCGCGGCCCGGGCCCTCGTCCCGGGTTTCCAGCAAATCGGCGAGCGCGCCGAGGAGTGCCTCCCGCCCCTCGCCGGTGCGCGCCGAAGACACCAGCAACTGGTCCTCCGACACCGCGAGCTGCTCCCGCAGGCGCGCGATCTTCTTCACCCGGGCGCTCTTCTTCGTCTTGTCGATCTTGGTGACTACGATCAGGGCGGGCAAGCCGACCTCGCCCAGGAGCTCCACGGCCGCAAGATCACCGGGCGAGGGATCGCGCCGCGCATCGACCAGGAGCACCACCCCGGCAAGCTCGCGGCTCCGCTTCAAATAGCGGCGCACCAGCCGCTGCCAGCTCTCGCGCAGGGTGCGCGGCACCTTGGCGTAGCCGAATCCCGGCAGGTCGACCAGCACGAAACGCTGGTTGACGATGAAGAAGTTGAGGGTCTGGGTCTTCCCCGGGCGCGCCGACACGCGCGCCACCTTCTTGCGGGTGCGCCTCAGGAGGACGTTGATGAGCGAAGACTTGCCCACGTTGGAACGGCCCCAGAAGGCGACGTGGGGAAGTTCGGGCGCGATCGACACGCCGGGATCGACGTGGCTGCCCGCGAACTCGACGCTGCGAATGATCATGGCTTCTCGCGGGTTGGGGCGTCCCCGCCGCCGGCTGCTCAGGCCTCCTTCTTCTGCCGCTCGCCCTCGAGCACCAGCAGGGGCGGCGTCCCCGAAGTGACCGACTCGACCGTGATCACCACCTCGCGCACGTCGTGTCGCGACGGCACCTCGAACATCACGTCCTGCATCACTTCCTCGAGGACCGCCCTCAGCCCCCGTGCTCCGGTGCCCCGGTCGGAGGCCTTCTTCGCCACCTCGCGCAGCGCCTGGCGATCGAAGGTGATCCCCACGCCCTCCAGCTCGAACATCTTCCTGTACTGCTTGACCAGCGCGTTCCTGGGCTCTTCGAGGATGCGCACCAGGTCGTCCTCGTCGAGCTCGGAAAGGCCCACGGAGACCGGCAGGCGCCCCACCAGCTCGGGGATCAGCCCGTAGCGCTGCAGGTCCTCGGGCTCCACCAGCTTCACCAGTTCGTCGCGGTTACGGTAGTCGCCGGCGTCTTCCGGGGAGTCCTTGCCGAAGCCGATGCGCCGCTGGCCGATCCGCTCCTCGACGATGTCCTCCAGCCCGTCGAAGGCGCCCCCGCAGATGAAGAGGATGTTGCGGGTGTCGACCTGCAGGTACTCCTGCTGCGGGTGTTTGCGGCCGCCCTGGGGAGGCACGCTGGCGACGGTTCCCTCCAGGATCTTGAGCAGCGCCTGCTGCACGCCCTCGCCCGAGACGTCGCGGGTGATCGACGGGTTCTCGGACTTGCGCGCGATCTTGTCCAGCTCGTCGACGTAGACGATGCCGCGCTCACAGGAGGTGATGTTGAAGTCGCTGGCCTGGAGCAGGCGCACCAGGATGTTCTCCACGTCCTCGCCCACGTAGCCCGCTTCGGTCAGCGTGGTCGCGTCGGCGATGGTGAAGGGCACCTTCAGGACGCGCGCCAGCGTCTGTGCCAGCAGCGTCTTGCCGACACCCGTGGGCCCGACCAGGAGGATGTTCGCCTTGTCGATCTCGACGTCGTCGATCTGACCCTGGTGGTTGACCCGCTTGTAGTGGTTGTAGACCGCTACCGCCAGCGCGCGCTTGGCTTCCTCCTGCCCGATCACGTACTGGTCGAGGGTCTCCTTGATCTCCGCGGGCACCATGGTGGGCACCACCACGGACACCGCCTCCCGTTCCTCCTCTTCCGCGAGGATCTCGTTACAGAGCGAGATGCACTCGTTGCAGATGTAGACGGAGGGCCCGGAGATGAACTTCTTGACCGAGTCCTTGGTCTTTCCGCAGAAGCTGCAGCGGGGAAACTTGTCGCTGGTCGTGGGCACGGGGCTGCTCCGCGATGCGGGTTGTTCAGGCGCCTCGGCGCTGTCGGTGCTCGCGTGGATTCACCACGGACTGCTATTCCTCAAGGCGCACGCCCTTCACGGCCTCTTCCTCCCGACCGACCAGGATCCGGTCGATCAGGCCGTAGTCGCGCGCCTCTTCAGGGCTCATGAAACGGTCGCGGTCCACGTCCTGCGCGATCTTGTCGATCGGCTGCGCGGTGCAGTCGGCGAGGATGCCGTTGAGCCGCGCGCGGATGTCCAGCACCTCGCGGGCGGCGATCTCGATGTCGGCCGCGGTACCCTGCGCCCCCGTGGATGGCTGGTGGATCATGATGCGCGAGTTGGGGAGGGCACTGCGCTTCCCCGGCGCGCCCGCGGCCACCAGGATCGCGGCCATCGAAGCCGCCATGCCCACGCAGTAGGTGGATACCGGGGCGCGAAGGTGCTGCATGGTGTCGAAGATGGCCAGTCCGGCATAGACGCTGCCGCCGGGAGAGTTGATGTACAGGTAGATGTCCCGCTCCGGATCCTCGGCGTCCAGGAAGAGAAGCTGGGCCAGAATGATGTTGGCCACGTTGTCGTCGATGTGCGAGCCCAGAAAGACGATGCGGTCCATCAACAGGCGGCTGAAGATGTCGTAGCTTCGTTCTCCGCGGCTCGTCCGTTCGATGACGTACGGGGGAAAGATAGGCATTGGGGTTTCGTTCTCCGTTGGTCCGGCTCAGCCGGCCTCGATGATCTCGGACTGCTGCTTGAGGAATTCGAAGACCTTCCCTTCGGTGATCTCCCGCTCCAGCGACTCCATGCGCCCGTTCCTGCGCAGCTGAGCCTCCACGGTCTCCGGCTTCACGCCGTTCCGGCGCGCGATGTCGTCGACCCGCTCCGACACCTCGAGCGGGGTGGCGACCAGATCGTTGGCCCCGGCCAGGCCGTCCACCGCCAGCATGGTGCGCACCGCCGTCTCCGCGCGCGGACGGACGGCGGCCTTCATCTCCTCCACCTTTTCGGGGGGCGTTCCCTCCGGTACGTCGCCCGCCACCGCCTCCAGGTAACGGTCGACCATGGAGTCGGGCGCATCGAAGGAGTTCGCCTCCAGCAGGAACTCCATGAGGCGCGCCCGCACCACCTGTTCGGCTTGGCCGGCGGCGTTCTGCTCCAGGTCCGTCCGGACCTTGTCCTTGAGAACGCCGAGGTCGTCGAAGTCCAGGCTGTTGGCGAAGTCGTCGTCCAGTTCGGGGAGGTCGAGCACCTTGCGGCTCACGAGCCGGATGCGCAGATGCTCCTCCTCGCCCCGGCGCTCCTCGTTGGGAAAGTCGTCGGGGAACTGGATCACGAAATCGGCTTCCGTGCCGACTTCGAGCTGTTCGATGGCGCGCTCCACGTCCGGGATCGCGTCGCCCTCGCCCAGAATGAACTCGTACTCCCTCGTTTCGGCGTCCTCGCGGTCGAGCTGCAGGATGCTCACCGAAACCGCGTTGCCGGCCTCCGGAATCCCGCCCTCCAGCGGACGCCAGGCGCCGTTCTGCTGGCGCAGGCGGAGCAGGACGGCGTCGATTTCCGCGTCGCCGACCGCGACCGCCGGCCTCTCCACCACGAACCCGCCGCTGCGTTCGATCTCTACCCGGGGCTCGACGTCGAACGAGATCTCGAAGAAGAGATCTTCGCCCGGTTCGCTCCGCACCGCGCCCACTTCGGGATCGCTGATGGGCCGCAGCTGCTCGCTCCGGATGGCCGTCCGGGTCGCTTCGTTCAGGAGGTTCTCCAGCGTTTCCTGCTCGACGGCCGCCCCGTAGCGCTTCTCGAGCACCCGCGCCGGGACCCGTCCCTTGCGGAAGCCCGGCAGGCGCGCGCGCCCGGAGAGGCTGCCCATGATGCGCGCGCGCTCACGGCCGACGATGTCGGCGGGAACGGTGATGGCGAGCTCGCGCCGCCAGCGCTCGCCTTCGGTCACGGATACGCGCAGCTGCTTCGGGTCGATGGTCACCGGTCGAGGCTCGTCATGGCTGTGTCAGGCGGTTCGCTTCGGCGAGCGAAGTGCGCCTCCCGTCAGGAAGAGATGCGAAAGGGGGGACTCGAACCCCCACGGCCCAGGGCCACGGGATCCTAAATCCCGCGCGTCTACCAGTTCCGCCACTTTCGCGGAAGGCCCGGGTCCGGGAGGAGTTTTCGCCCGCAACATCCCCGGAACAGGGCACAAACTCAAAAAGATAAGCGAGCGAACGGGGCGACTACAACCGGACGGGCAGGGAAGCGGTTCCCGGCCGCCTCATCCTGCCCGTCCCTGAAGCACCTGATTGCCGGGGAAGAGGTCACTCCGGCATGCGTATATTGATGAAGCGCTGCCTCCCGCTGACGGGGTTGGTCAGGAGCAACGTGACGATCTCCCCGGGCTCCACTCCGGCCAGGATCTCCGTGACTTCCTCCGCCGACTCCACCTGCCGGCGGTTGATGCCCGCAAGCAGCTCGCCGGGGCGCACCCCGCGCCGCTCGGCGGGACCCATGCGGGTGACCCCGCTGATCAGCACGCCCTCGTCGATGCGGAACTGATACTGCCGGGCCAGCTCCGGGCTGTTGTTGACGACCTCGATGCCCAGCCTCTCCTCCGCGCGGGTGGTCGGCTCGGGCTCCGCTGCGACCGCGGTCTCGTTCAGCGGTGATTCGCCCAGTTGCACCTCGGTCTCCCGGCGCTCGCCGTCGCGGTAATACTCGATGCGCACCCGGTCACCCGGCCGCTTGCGCGCCACCAGCTGCTGCAGCTGGTTCGAGTAGGCGACGGGGTCGCCGTCGATGGCGACGATCACGTCCTGCGGCTGCAGCCCCGCGTCGTCGGCCGCCGTGCCCTCGGTGATGTCCTGAACCAGCGCGCCGCTCACCTCCGGCAGCTGGTACACTTCGGCGTCCTCGGGCGCCACCGCTCCGATCTGCACGCCCAGGAAGGCGCGCCGCACCGCGCGGTACTCGATCAGGTCCTCCATCACCCTGCGCGCGAGGCTGATGGGAATCGCGAAGCCGTATCCCTGGTAGTACCCGGACTGGCTGGCGATCGCGGAATTGATGCCGATCACCTGGCCCTGCAGGTTGACCATCGGTCCCCCCGAGTTTCCGGGATTGATCACCGCGTCGGTCTGAATGAAGTCCTCGATCGCAAACGACGCGACTTCCTCCTGGTCGGGATCGCTGCGCAGCTCGTTGCCGATGATGCCCAGCGGCCGGCCCTTGAAGCTGACGATCCCCGCCGTCACCGTGTGGTTGAAGGAGGTCGGTCCCCCGACGGAGCGGAAGCCGGGGTTGCCCACCGCCAGCACCCACTCGCCCACGCGCACGCCGTCGGAATCGCCCAGGCTGAGCGTCGGCAGGTCGCTTCCCTCCACCTTGATCACCGCGACATCGGTGGTGGGATCGCCCCCGACCAGGGTGGCCTCGAAGGTGCGCCGGTCCTCCAGTTGCACCGTGATGGCGTCGGCGTCCTCCACCACATGGTTGTTGGTCAGGA
Source organism: Longimicrobiales bacterium (assembly GCA_965208255.1). Classification (GTDB taxonomy): domain Bacteria; phylum Gemmatimonadota; class Gemmatimonadetes; order Longimicrobiales; family Gaopeijiaceae; genus BD2-11. Next base: position 1,725,048 of record OZ242324.1, on the reverse strand, counting down.
TGTAGCCGTCGTCCGAGACCAGGAACCCGCTGCCGCTGCCGGTGCGTGGCTCCGGATCCGGTGCGCCGAACCAGTTGCGGAACGGGTCGTTGGAGGCGGCCCGCACCGTGCGGCGGGTCGTGATGCTCACCACCGCGGGCGTGACCACCTCCGCCACCCGAACGAACGACTCGCTCAGGTCGCGCGCCGGCTGAACCGCCTCGGCAGGGATCTGGGGAGCTGCAGAGATCGCGGGGGTTGCGACTGCGTCCTCGGTCCATCCCAGCCCCGAGGCGACGCCCACGCCGACCAGGAACGCGAGGGCGACGTAGAAGAGCACTCTCATCTTGGTCTTCAGCGGATCGAACATGCCTGGCCTCCTGTGGTATCGCTGCAGCCGGGGCGAGCGGTGCTGACTCCTGCTACCCATGCCTTCGCCACCGGTTTCTCCTTGTCTGTGTGCGCCCCTTCTGACCCGCCGCGCCGCGCCAGAGTTGTCCCGGCGGGACGAGGCCGGCGCGGCGGGTCTGCTCGCAGAGGGGACTATTTCTCCTCGTCTACGATCTCGTAGTCGGCTTCCATGACGTCGTCTTCCTCGGCCGCTCCGTTTCCGGTTGCGTCACCGGCCTCCTCCTCGGGGGCGTCCTCCGCGGCGCCGGCTTCGGCGGCCTGCGCCTGGTACATCTCCTGGCCGGCCGCGCTGAATGCCTGCATGAGCTCGTCGCGCGAGGAGTTGAGGGTCGCGAGGTCGTCGCCCTTGAGCGCGTCCTTCGCCTTCGAGAGCGCCTCGTCGAGCCGCCCTCGGGTGCCTTCGCTCACCTTGTCGCCCCACTCGCCGGTGTCCTTCTCGACCTGGTAGACCAGGGAATCGAGGTGGTTGCGCGCCTCGATCTTCTCCTTCTGTTCCTCGTCCTCGCGCGCATGCTTCTCGGCGTCGCGCACCATTCGGTCGATCTCGGCGTCCGAGAGCCCGCTCGAGGCCTCGATGCGGATCTTCTGCTCCTTGCCGGTGGCGCGGTCCTTGGCCGACACGTTCAGGATGCCGTTGGCGTCGATGTCGAAGGTCACCTCGACCTGCGGCATGCCGCGCGGCGCCGGGGGAATCCCGGTGAGCTGGAACTTGCCGATGGTCTTGTTGTCGAGCGCCATCTTGCGCTCGCCCTGGAGCACGTGGATCTCCACCGTGGTCTGGTTGTCCTGCGCGGTCGAGAACACCTCCGACTTGCGCGTCGGGATGGTGGTGTTGCGCTCGATCAGCGGCGTCATGATCCCGCCCAGAGTCTCGATGCCGAGCGACAGCGGAATGACGTCCAGCAGGAGCACGTCCTTGACCTCGCCGGCCAGCACGCCGCCTTGGATGGACGCGCCGATGCCGACCACCTCGTCCGGATTGACGCCCCGGTGCGGCTCCTTGCCGAAGAACTCGCGCACGATCTCCTGGATCTTGGGGATCCGCGTCGAACCGCCGACCAGGATGACCTCGTCGATGTCGTCCTGCGTGAGCCCGGCGTCCTTGAGCGCCGCCTTCATCGGCGGGATGGTCCGCTGCAGCAAGCTGTCGGCCAGCTGCTCGAAGCGCGCGCGCGACAGCGAATAGTTGAGGTGCTTGGGGCCTTCCCGGGTCGCCGTGATGAAGGGCAGGTTGATGTCGGACTGCATCGTCGACGACAGCTCCATCTTGGCCTTCTCGGCGGCCTCCTTCAGCCGCTGCAGCGCCATCGAGTCCTTCGACAGGTCGATGCCCTGCTCCTTCTTGAACTCCGTCACCAGCCAGTCGATGATCACCTGGTCGATGTCGTCTCCGCCGAGGTGGGTGTCGCCGTTGGTGGCCTTCACCTCGAAGACGCCGTCGCCCAGCTCGAGGACCGAGATGTCGTAGGTTCCGCCACCCAGGTCGAAGACCGCGATCTTCTCGTCCTTCTTCTTGTCCAGCCCGTAGGCGAGCGCCGCCGCCGTGGGCTCGTTGATGATGCGCCGCACTTCGAGGCCCGCGATCTTGCCGGCGTCCTTGGTCGCCTGGCGCTGCGAGTCGTTGAAGTACGCGGGCACCGTGATGACGGCCTGGGTCACCTTCTGGCCGAGATAGTCCTCCGCGGTCTGCTTCATCTTCTGCAGGATGAGCGCGGAGATCTCCGGCGGGTTGAAGGTCTTGTCGGCGTTGGGGATCCGGACCTGGACCCGCCCGCCCGCGTCGCTGGTGACCTCGTAGGGGACCAGCTTGCGCTCCTCGCTGACCTCGGAGGACTTGCGCCCCATGAAGCGCTTGATGGAGAAGATGGTGTTGTTCGGGTTGGTGATGGCCTGCCGGCGGGCCACCTGGCCGACCAGACGCTCGCCGTCCTTGGTGAACGCCACTACCGAGGGCGTTGTGCGCCCGCCCTCCGCGCTGGGGATGACGACCGGCTCGCCGCCCTCCATGACCGCGACCACCGAGTTGGTCGTCCCCAGATCGATACCGATGACCTTGCTCATCTGTGCTCCTTGGCTGGTTTGCAGTTGCCGCCTGGCGGGTTGTCCGCCAGTCAACTGCCTGTTGGTGCTCCGTTGGCGGCTTGCCGCTGGTTTCCTGGCTTCTCCGGCGGGTAAAGCAACGTTCGTGCCCAGTTTTTCGCGAAAAGTCTGCCAAAATGGCAGACGCTCTCGCCGAAGTCTGCCAAAATGGCAGAGTCTTCGTGCATTCGGGCGATTCTCCGCAGGTCGGGTTATCATGCCTGTCCGAAGCCCCTGCGCGTTGTGCACCGGGACCCGTGCGCGTATTTCACCGGAACGCGCCGTCCGTTGCCCGGTCGGACCCGCTGCGCGTCGGGCATCGCGGCCGCCGCGCCAGTTCACCCGACACCGGAGCACACATGCCCTCTTCGGCCTCCGACCACCGACCCCGCGGCCCCGCCGCGGTGGGAGCGAAATCCGACGCCGTGGTGGCGCCGTGAGCCGCCCGGCCAACGGGTTGCGCGCGCGCCCCGGGCGCGGGTTGATCATCCTGTGGGCGGTATGCGCCCTGCTGCTGGCGGCGGGTGTCGCCGCTGCCTCGACCGGCGCCGGTTCGGCGCCCGATGTGGCCGCTCCTGCGCCCGGCATCGTGGCATCCCCGGCGGACATGGGCGAACCGGCGGGCGCGGCCGGAGCAGACGGCGCACCGGCGCTCGCGGCGGCGGCGCCCGTCCAGCAGGGGCCGGGACTCGGGATCTCGATCGCTTCCGAGGGACTGGGCACCTCCTTCCCCGAGCGCCTGCGCTCGCTGCTCGGCATGCTGGCGCTGGGCGCGCTGGCCTGGGCCTTCAGCGTGAACCGGAGCGCCATCCCCTGGCGGGTCGTGGCCTGGGGCGTCTCGCTCCAGCTCGTCTTCGCCTTCTTCATCCTCAAGACGGCCATCGGCCTGGCGATCTTCCAGGGGGCCAATACCGTGGTGGTGGGGCTGCTTGGCTACACGCTCGAGGGGGCGCGCTTCATCTTCGGCAACCTGGTCGACAACAACATCCCCATCGGCACCGGCGAGCCCGGCAACGGCGACTTCAACCCGGTCCCGGGACAGGTTGCCAACCCCGGCGCCTACGTGGCCTTCGCGGTCCTGCCCACGATCATCTTCCTGGCTTCGCTGATGACGGTTCTGTATCACCTGGGCGTGATGCAGTTCGTGGTGCGCGGGATGGCCTGGGTGATGCAGCGCACCATGCGCACCTCGGGGGCCGAGACCCTCTCCGCGGCGGGCAACATCTTTGTGGGCCAGACCGAGGCGCCCCTCCTCATCAAGCCCTTCGTCGAGAAGATGACCATGTCGGAGCTGAACGCGGTGATGACCGCGGGCTTTGCGACGGTGGCGGGCGGGGTGATGGCGGCCTACGTCGGCTTCCTCATCTCGTATTTCCCGGACATCGCCGGGCACCTGATGGCGGCGTCGGTCATGTCCGCGCCGGCGGCGCTGATGATGGCCAAGGTGATGTATCCGGAGGACGGCGTGCCCGAGACCGCGGGCCGTCTGGTCAAGGAGGTCGAGAAGCCGGACGTGAACGTCATCGACGCGGCGGCGCGCGGGGCGGGGGACGGCCTCCGCCTGGCACTCAACGTAGGCGCCATGCTGCTCGCCTTCGTGGCGCTGGTCTACCTGATCAACGGAATGATGGGCTGGGTCGGGGGGCTCGTCGGTCTTCCGAACCTCACGCTTCAGTCGGTGCTCGGGCTGGCCCTGGCGCCCCTGGCCTGGCTCATGGGGGTGCCCTGGCAGGACGCGGCTTCGGTGGGCTCTCTGATGGGGATCAAGACGGCGCTCAACGAGTTCGTCGCGTACGTGGAGCTGGCCGGCATGCTCGGGGAGGACTCGGCGCTGCATCCGCGGTCCGTCGTCATCGCCACCTATGCGCTGTGCGGTTTCGCCAACTTCTCGTCCATCGCGATCCAGCTCGGCGGCATCGGAAGCCTCGCGCCCTCGCGGCGCCGCGACCTGTCGCGCATCGGGTTGCGGGCGATGGTCGGGGGCGCGCTCGCCGCCTTCATGACCGCGACCGTGGCCGGGATGATTTTGTGAGGCCAAGCGTCAGCGGTAACGCCGGGGATGATCTTGTGAGGCCGCGCGTGGGCACCATGGAGCCGGAGGTGACCCGGTGAAGCCCGGCATCGGACCCGGGGCCGATTTCGACGCGGTGGTGGCGTTGCTGCGGGCGCGAATCCGGACGGCGCCCCTGGCGCATCTGGTGCTCGGTTCAGGGCTGGGCGGGCTGGAACGGGTGGTCGAGGTGGAGGAGGACGTGTCGTTCGCGGAGATTCCCGGCCTTCCATCAGCGGGGGTTGCGGGCCACTCGGGCCATTTCATCTTCGGGCGCTGCGAGGGCGTGCCGGTGCTCGTCCAGTGCGGGCGGCTGCACTTCTACGAGGGCCATCCGCCCTGGGCGATCACGGCGCCGGCCCGCATCGCGGCCGCGCTGGGGGTGAAGAGCTCCGTCGTTACGTGTGCGGCAGGGGGTATCGACCGGCGGCTGCGCCCGGGCGACCTGATGGTGATCGACGACCACATCAACCTGCTGGCGCGCACGCCGCTGCCGCCGCCCGCCCAAGCCGGTGATGCGAACCCGTTTCCCGACATGAGCGCTCCCTACGACGCGGAATTGCAGAAGGCCGCGTTCGAGCAAGCGGCCCGGCTGGGCGTCCGCTTGGCGCGGGGCGTCTACACAGCCCTGCTCGGGCCCAGCTTCGAGACCCCGGCCGAGATACGGATGGTCGAACGGATGGGTGGGGACGTGGTCGGGATGTCGGTCGTGCCCGAGGTGCTGACGCTGCGTGCGCGCGGCGTGCGGGTGCTGGCGTTCGCCATGGTCACCAACATGGCGTGCGGGGTCGTGATGGCCCCCGGAGCCGAGGGAGCGGACGCCATCTCCCACGAGGAAGTGCTGGAGGTGGGCGACCGGGCGGGGGCGGTGCTGGAACGGGTGATCCGGGGGATGCTGGCGGAGGGGGTGTTCGGGCCGACACGGCGCGCGTGAAGTCGCGGGCCGGGAGGCGCAGATAATCAGAGGAGATCCGAGATATGGACGAGACCATAGCACGCGGCGTCATCATGGTAGGCCTTGGACTCAATCTCTTCATGCTTTGTCTGTTCCCGTTCATTGGCCGGCACATGTCTACGGGCCGGCGGAGGCTGGTGTTGGGTCTCCAGTTGAGCGCGGTACTCATCTTGCTGGCAGTCCTCGTCCTCTACTGACTGTCAGCGGACCATTTGGCCGTACAGGGAAGGGCCAGAACCGGCCGGCAGGCTTTCGGGTTCTGAAAGCGGTGTCGGCACTTCGTCGGCCGTTAGCCGTCGTGCGCCTGGGCGAAGTGGTTGATGGGGCCGCCCCCCGCCCCCAGCCCCGGTGCGGACGCGATGGCGCGCGCGACGAAGTCGACGGCCGTGTCTACGGCGTCCGCGAGCCGGGTCCCGCGGGCCACGCCGGCGGCCACCGCGGCGGAGAGCGTGCAGCCGGTGCCGTGGACGTGATGCGTCGCGATGCGCGGCCGCCGCCAGGTGCGCTCCTCATCTCCGTCCCAGAAGACGTCCGCCGCCTCCCCCAAGGGCAGGTGGCCGCCCTTCACCAGCGCGGCGCCCGCCCCCATCTTGACCAGGTGGCGGGCCGCCGCCTTCATGGCCGCGAGCGAGTCAACGGCGGTGCCGGTGAGCAGCGCGGCCTCGTGCAGATTGGGCGTCACCAGCGCGGCGAGCGGCAGCAGCCGGCGCGCCAGCGTGGCCTCGGCGTCGGGCTCGAGCAGACGGTGGCCGCTCGTGGCGACCATGACGGGGTCCATCACGAAGGCGCGCAGGTCGTGTGCGGCGATGGCCTCGGCGACGGTTTCGACCAGCTCGGCGGTTGCGAGCATTCCGGTTTTCAAGGCCCGCGGGTCCAGGTCCACGGCGACCGCGTCGATCTGCGCGCGCACGACTTCCGCCGGGACGGGGTGGACCGCGCTCACGCCCAGGGTGTTCTGTGCGGTGATGGCGGTCACCGCCGAGGTGCCGAACACGCCGAACGCGTGGAAGGTCTTCAGGTCCGCCTGGATGCCCGCACCCCCGCCGGAATCGCTTCCGGCGATGGTGAGCGCGACCGGCAGCGAGCCGGGAATTGATCCTGGTGGAGTGGTCATGGGACCAAACATACTTCGCTTTCCGGGGATGAGCAGCGTGGCGAGAAGGACTGACGGTCGACGAGCTGGCTTGGCCGGAGCGGCCCTGAGCAAACGCAGGACGCGGCTGCTGGCGCGACTGGGGACCGGGCGGGGCCGTGTCCGAGAGCGCTGTGTGCTGGTCGAAGGCGTGCGCGCAACCGGCGAAGCGCTCGCGTCCGGTGTTCCCCTGCGCTTCGCGGTCTGCTCGCCCGCGTTGATGCGCTCGCCCGCGGGGGAGGCCCTGCTCGCGGAGCTGGAGACGCGGGGGGTCACCCCGGACTGGGTGGACGAGCGCGAGATGGCGGCCGTGTCCGCCACGGCGAGCCCCCAGGGGATCCTGCTGGTCTGTGAGGAGCCGCCACCCGCTGCGAAGGCGCTGCATCTCGCCGCGGGCGCCCGCTTTCTGGCGCTGGACGGCATCCAGGATCCGGGCAACCTGGGCACCCTGGTGCGCACCGCGCGCGCCTTCGACCTCACCGCCGTGGTCGCGCTGGACGGCACCGTCGACCCGTGGAACGCCAAGGTGGTGCGCGCGTCGGCGGGGAGCGTGTTCCGCATTCCGGTGGTGCGCGCGCCGTGGAGCGAGGTGGGTGCCTGGGCCGCGGGGATGCAGGTGATCGTGGCCGACGCGGCCGGGCAGGATGCGGCAACCCTGGCCGTGACGCCCCCGTGGATGCTGGTGGTCGGCAACGAGGGCTCGGGTGTGCGCGCGGAGATCCGTGAGGCGGCAGGCGCGCGCGCGGCCGTTCCCATGCCCGGAGCGGCCGATTCGCTGAACGCGGCGGTCGCGGGTGCGATCGTGCTCTACGCGCTCACGCGCGGATGACGGATACGACGTGGGTCGCGGCTCCGGTCGCGAGGCGGCGGCGCGCCTGCTACATGGTCACGCGCACATGAAGGCTACGGCCTGGGTCGCGGGTTCCATCCCCCAGCCTCGGCGCGCGTCCCGCATGGCCGCCCGCGCATGACCGATCCGGTCGTGCTCTTCTTCGCCGGGCTGGTCGGCCTGGCGCTCGGGTCGTTCCTCAACGTGGGCGTGGCGCGCTGGCCGCGGGGCGGGTCGGTGGTGCGTCCGCGCTCGGCGTGTCCGGCGTGCTCGGCGCCCTTGCGCGGGCACGACCTGATCCCGGTGGTGAGCTGGTTCGTGCTGCGCGGCCGCTGCCGGACGTGTGCTGCCCCCATCTCCCTCTGCTACCCGCTGGTGGAAGGAGCCGCCGCCGCGATCTGCGTGGTCGCGGTCCTGACCCGCGGTGTGAGCCTGGAGGCCGCCGGCGCCGCCTTCTTCCTGCTTGCACTGGTGGGCATCGCCCTCACCGACGCCCGCTCCTACCTGATCCCCGACCGGTTCTCGCTCGGCGGCGCGGCGGTGGGCCTGGCGCTGTCGCTCGCGCCGGGGGGCATCACGCCCGGAGGTGCGGCACTGGGGGTGGTGGCGGGGTTCGGGGGGATGTGGCTGGTGGGGACGGGGGGCACCTGGCTGCTCGTGCGCGCCCGTCCCGACAGGCTGGCGGCGGCGGGTCGCGACCACGACCAGGGCCGCCGGCGCACCGGTGACACGGCGGCCGTGCGCGTCCTGGCGCGGCCGCGCGCGCAACTGGCGACGCTCCTGCCGGCCGTTCCGGTGGTGGTGCTGGCCGGTTGGGGGTTCGGGCCGGTGGGCGCGGCCGCGGCGGTGGCGAGCGCGGCGGTCGGGCTGGCCGTGCTGGTCGCCTGGGTGGAGGGGCTGGCCTCGCCGGGCGCGGCCGCCCCGACCACTGCGCCCGCCTCGGTCTTCTACCCACCGCCTCCTCCCGCGGCCTCGGACCCGGCGGCCGCCTCGCCCGACGCTCCTGCCCCACCCGACGCGGCTCTGGGCGGCGGGGATGTCAAGATGATGGCGCTCGTGGGCGCCTTCACCGGTCCCTGGGGGGTGGTGCTGACCGTATTCCTGGGAGCCCTCGCGGGTCTGTTGGCCTACCTGAAGCTCCGCCTGCTGACCGGAACCCGCCAACTGCTTCCCTTCGGCGTGTTCCTGGCGGTCGGGGCTGCCATCACCCTCTGGTGGGGGGAAGCGCTGCTGGACTGGTATCTGCAGCTGACGGGGCTGGCCTGAACCGGACGAGCGGCCCCCTCGGCCCGAACCCGCCTCGCCGGTCACCGCCGGCCATCTGGCGGGTCTACCTGCCGTCCAAACGGTCGCCCAGCTCCTCCATGTACCGCCGCGACAGCCGCACGTAGTGGCTGCCGCCTCCCTCCACCCAGCGCGCCGACGCCCCCTCGAGGGTCTTCCTGACCCGCCCCGGCACGCCCGCGACCAGGCTGTTCGCGGGGATGTCGGCGCCCTCGAGCACGACCGTGCCCGCCCCCAGCACGCAGCCGGGGCCCACCCGCGCGCCCTGCAGGATGACCGCGTTCATGCCCACGACCGTGTTGTCGCCGATCGCGCAGCTTTCGAACTTGGCGCCGTGCCCGACGGTCACGTCCTCTCCGACCACCGTCGGTCCCCAGTGGCCCACATGCACCACGCAGTTCTCCTGGATGTTGCTGCGCGCGCCGATGACGACCCCGTGCTCCGGGTTGTCTCCCCGCAGGACCGCGCCGAACCAGATGCTGGCTTCCTCCCCCACCGTCACGTCGCCGATGAGGACGGCGGTGGGGGCCAGGAACGCGCTCTCCGCCACCCTGGGGGTGTGCCCGTTGAAAGGCAGAATCAAAGCCATTCGTCCTACTCGCCCTCGCTCCCGGGAGCGGACACCCTCCGCAGCCGGGCGTGCAGGATCTGGGTCTCGGAGGCCTCCACGATCTCCATGTCGACGCCGGCCACCGTCACTTTCTCGCCCGGAGCGGGAACGTGACCCAGCCTCTCCACCAGGAACCCGTTCAGCGAGCGGTGCTCCAGGTGGGGCAGGGAGACGTTCATCGCGTAGTTGATCTCCCGCAGCTCCGTGGATCCCTCCACGATCGCTTCCGTGCGGGAGACGCGCACGATGGGCTCGGAGGCGGGATCGGTTTCGTCCACGATCTCGCCCACCAGCTCCTCCAGTATGTCCTCCAGGGTGACGAGCCCGTCGGTGCCTCCGAACTCGTCGGCCACGATGCCCATGTGGATGCGCCGGCTCTGGAAATCCCGCAGCAGGCGCGTCAGGGGCAGGGAACTGGGGACGAAGAACGGCTCCCGTGAGAGCTCCGACAGGCGCGCCTTCGCCTGCCCGCCGGAGTGGGCCGCATAGGCTTCGCGCACGTACAGGATACCGGTGACGTCGTCGATCGATTCGCCGAACACCGGCACCCGCGAATACGGCACCTCGGGCAGCTGCTCGATGATGTCGTCGAGGCTGAGCGAGTCGCTCCAGGCGAAGATGGATACGCGGGGCGTCATGACGTCCCGCGCGGCGGTCTCGTCGAGGCGAAAGGCCCGTTCCGCCAGCTCGTGTTCCTCGGGCATCACGACGCCCTCTTCCTGACCCAGTTCGGCCAGTTCGCTCACCTCGCGCTCTTCTGCCGAGCGGCCTTCGTCACCCGGCCGGTGGGTCCAGTAGCGCGCGAATCGCCGGACGGGATACAGGAGCGGGCGCGAGAGCCGCTCGAGCAGCAGCAGCGCGGGCGCGCTGATGAGCGCCAGCCGAACCGGTCTGGCCCGGGCCACGGCCCGCGGCAACAGCTCGCCCGCGACCAGAACCGCCCCGACGGCCACGACCGCGGCGATCACCACGGATCCGGTCCCGACCCTCGCCGACGCTCCGACCCACAGCCCGGCGGCACCCGCGTTGAACACGGTGTCGAAGAGCACGTAGGAGTCGAGGAACCGAACGGGCTCCTCGCGCAGCCGCGACAGCTTGTCGGCCTCCTGGAAGCCTTCGTCCACGAGCGTGCGGATGCGCGAGTCGCCCACCGTGACGCAGGCGGTCTGAGCGGCGGTCAACAGCGCGGACCCGACGAGCAGCAGGAGCCCGAATGCCAACAGGATCGTGGTCATGCGGGGTCTCCCGTTCTCGGAGAACCCGCGTCCGATCCGCCCCCCGCGGATCGGCTCCGCCGGCCTGACGGAGGCTCGGAAGCGCTGGTACTGCTGGGGTCTACCTCCACTGGCGGCTCTCCTCAAGCAGCTCGCGAATGATGCCGTGGGTACTCTGGTTGTCGGCTTCCGCCTCGAAGTTCAGCACCAGGCGATGCGCGAGGACGTCGGCAGCCACGGCGCTCACGTCGTCGATCGAGGGCATGGCCTCCCCGTTCATGGCGGCGCGCGCCTTGGCTCCCAGCACGAGGAACTGGGACGCGCGCGGCCCCGCTCCCCAGCTCACGTATTTTCTTGTGACCGGGGGCGCGTCGGCGGACGGGCGGGTGGCGCGCGCGAGGCGGACCGCGAACGAGACCAGCGCCGGCGACGCGGGCACGCGCCGCACCAGGTTCTGCAGCTCGATCAGTTCTCCGCCGGCGACCACGGGCGAGACATGGTCGTCGTCCGCGCCGGTGGTTCGCATGGCGATCTCCTCCTCCTCGCGCGGATCGGGATAGCCGATGCGCAGCTCGAGCATGAAGCGGTCCAACTGCGCCTCCGGAAGAGGATAGGTGCCCTCCTGCTCGATGGGATTCTGGGTCGCCAGCACGAAAAAGGGAGGAGCAAGGGGCATGGTCTCGCCCGACGCCGTTACCGCTCTCTCCTGCATCGCCTGCAGGAGCGCCGCCTGGGTCTTGGGTGGGGCCCGGTTGATCTCGTCGGCCAGCACCACGTTGGCGAAGATGGGTCCGCGCACGAAGCGGAACACGCGCCGGCCCGAAGTCCGGTCCTCCTCGATCACCTCGGTTCCGGTGATGTCCGTCGGCATCAGATCGGGCGTGAACTGAACGCGGCCGAACTCCAGGTCCAGTGCGTCGGCGAGGGTCGAGACCAGAAGCGTCTTGGCGAGTCCCGGCACGCCCACCAGGAGGACATGGCCGTTCGCCAGCAGGGCCGTGAGAAGCCCGCCCACGACCTCCTCCTGACCCACGATGCGTTTCGCGACTTCGTTTCGCAGTGCCTGAGTGACCGTGCCGACCCGATCGAGCAGCAGCAGATCCCGGTCGTCCACAATCGTGTTCTCGAGCGCTCTCATTTAGTGCTGCAGCTCCGGGTTCGAATCAGGGGAAGGGGGCGGATGCCCGTCGCATCCGCAGGATCGCGGCTTCCGCAAGCCTAGCGGGAATAAACCGTTTTCCGGGACAGGATCCCGGCGTGGTCCGAAGATGCCGAAGGTAGGGGAACGGGGCCCCGCTCCGCCAGCCGCGCGCGCCGAAAACACGTCCGCGCGGGACTTCGTGGGCGGCGGCGAAACGGGTGTCCTGCGGAGGTTGCGCCGGGTGCGTCAACCTTCTAGCTTCTGTCGGCTGTTTCCGGGGTGGGATCGCACCGGTGGAGGATGACCAGGTGGGCGATGAAAAGCCCCCGCGAGTTCCGTCAGGAGGTCCGTGGAATCCTCGAGCAGATGCAGCCCGCGTTGCGGGCCAGGGACTTACCCTGGCGCTCGCGACCGGGCTTTTCCTGTGGGCGGGCTGGTGGTTGGACAACCGGCTGGGGACGGTTCCCGTGTTTACCGTCCTGGGCGCCTTCGTCGGAGCGGCCGCGGGCTTCTACAGCCTCTACTACCACGTCGTCCTGGAACCACGCCGGCAGAGAGAACGAGAAGAACACGAGCGATGACGCTCAAGTACGCGGCGGCGGCCCTCGCCATCCTGGCCGCCGCAAACGGCGTGATGTTTCCCTGGCTCGACGGCCCCGGCAGAGCCGGTCTTCTGGTCGCGGCCGCCATCACCTTCCCGGTTCAGGTCGCGGCTTTCGCCCTGCTCTGCAGGCACGCGGCAAGGCCCGGGGACGGCCTGGTCGTGTGGATCGGCGCCGCGGTCGTGCGCATGGCGATCGTAATCGCCGTGGGCCTGGCGGTGACGCTGCTGCCTGCTCTCTCTCCCGCCACCACCCTGCTCGGCTGTGCCGGGTTCTTCTTCGTGCTCCTGATGCTCGAGCCGGTCTTCCTCGCCGCCCGCATGCGGTCCACGGCCGAAGCAGCCTGATGGATAGAGCCAGATGATCGCGACCGCGCTGCTGCAGGAAGGGCACGGTGCACCCGCGCACGGCGCCGAGGGCGGGGGGGCGGATCTCGGCAGCACCCTGATGCACCATATCGTCGATGCCCACGAAATCGAGGGTCCGCTTGGTGCGGTGTGGCATCTGCCCGAGTGGGAGCCGCTTCACCTGGGGCCCCTCGCGGTCAACCTGTCCCCCACCAAACACGTCGTCTTCCTCTTGCTGGCCGCGGTCATCTGCGGGGTGGTGTTCACCTTGGTCGGACGCACGGCGCGGCGGCGCGGCACACACGAGGCCCCGTCGGGGTTCGCCAACGCGATCGAGGCCATGGTGCTCTACTTCCGGGACGACGTGGTGCGCAAGAACATCGGAGAGGGCGCCGACAGGTACACGTCCTACATCCTGACGCTCTTCTTCTTCATCCTGACCATGAACCTCCTGGGGCTGGTGCCCTGGGGGGCGTCGGCAACCGGAAACATCTCCGTCACCGCCGTGCTGGCGATCCTTACGTTCCTGGTCGTCGAGGTATCGGGGTTCCGCGCGCTCGGCCCCGCCGGCTACGCCCGCACCATCTTCTTCGTCCCCCAGGGGATCCCGGGGTGGATGAAGCCGGTCATGCTGGTGGTCATGATTCCGGTCGAGATCGTCAGCAAGCTGACCAAGCCCTTCGCGCTGGCGGTTCGCCTCTTCGCCAACATGACGGCGGGGCACACGCTCATCTTCTCTCTCCTGGGCCTCATCTTCATCTTTGCGCAGCTCACGTACGGGAGATGGCTGGTTGCGGCCGCTTCCGTCACGGCCACCACGCTGATGATGGTCCTGGAGCTGTTCGTGGCCTTCCTGCAGGCCTACATCTTCGCCATGCTCACGGCCGTATTCATCGGCCTGATCCGCCACCCCCACTGAGGGCGGGCGCTCTGCGCCTGCCAACGAGTTTTCACCACAATCACGGACGAGACGACTTACCATGCTGCACGCGACGCTGACTGCGGTCCAGGAGGCCGCCATGGACATGGAGACGGCCAGGAACTACCTGAGCCTTCTGGGCGCCGGCATCGGGTTCGGTTTATCGGTGCTCGGAGCGGGCATCGGCATCGGGCTCATTGGCAAGGGCGCGGCCGAGGGGATCGCGCGCCAGCCGGAGGCCGCGGGCCGGATCTTCAATGTTGGCATCATCCTGGCCGCGATGATCGAAGGGGCAGCCCTCTTCGGCCTCGTGCTCGCCTTCCTGTACAAGACCCTCTAGGCAGGAAACCCCGGTGACGGGTTGCCGTCACCCGTGCCGGGCCCCGCGCCCGGACGGGTCGCGGGCCCGTCGGGGAATCCTGGTGGCGCGACTTATGAGAGCAATACCGGTGGCTGCCGCGATGGCAGCACTCCACGCCGTTCCGGCACATCTCCTGGCGCAGGAAGGTCCGGGGCTGTTCGACATCAACACCGGCCTGAGCCTGTGGGCGCTGATCGTCTTCCTGATCCTGTTCGGGCTGCTCGCGAAGTTCGCCTGGGGTCCGATTCTGAAGGCGCTCGAGACCCGGGAGCAGAACATCCAGGGCTCCATCGACGATTCCGCGCGCCTGCGCAAGGAAGCGTCCGACGCGCTCGACCAGCACAGGCTGCAATTGCGCGAGGCCCGTCACGAGGCTCGGCACATCATCGCTGAAGCGAAGGAGGCCGCAGCCCGCCTCGGGAGCGAGATGGAGGCGAAGGCGCGGGAAGAGAGCGCCGCCATCGTTCAGCGCGCGCGGCGCGAGATCGAGGTGGAGCGGGACGCCGTGCTGGAAGCGATCCGCAAGGAGACCGTGGGGCTCGCCCTGGCGGCCGCCTCGAGGCTGGTCGGCCAGCGTCTGGATGCTCCGGAAGACCGCGAGCTGGTGAACGACTACCTGTCGTCGCTCTCCGATAGCGCGAAGGGGCGCGACGCGTGAGGGAAGAAACCGTCGCCAGGAACTACGCGGAAACCCTTTTTTCGCTGGCGCAGCGTCACGAAGGGGCCGAGGCCTACCAGGACGCGCTCGCCGCCCTGGTCGGCATCCTGAACGAGAGTCCCGGACTTCGGAACTTCCTGGCCACGCCGCGCATCGCCGCCGCGGACAAGAAGATGGTGCTGCGCTCCGCTCTCGATGGTCGCGTCCCGGAACACTTCCTCAGCTTCGTGCTGGTCACGGTCGACAAGCGCAGGCAGGCGCTGCTCGAACAGATCGCGCTTAGCTACAATGAGCTTCTGGACGAGCACCGCAAGCGGGTCCATGTCGAGGTCACGGTGGCGCGCGCGCTCGACGACGCGGCGAAGGGAAGCGTCGGCGCCCGGCTCTCGCGCCTGCTGGGACGGACCGCGATTCCCCACTTCCGCGTCCACCCGGAGATTCTGGGCGGGGTGGTGGTGCGCGCGGGCGACACTGTATACGACGGCTCCCTGAGACGCCGCCTGGACGGGATGCGCCACACGCTGCTGGCGGCTTCCCTGGACGGCACTGGAACAACCAACGGCGGAGGCTGACGCCTTCGAGTCACCAGAGGACTGGGCATGGCTCATACTGATTCCCAACTTCGGGCCAGCGAGATCAAAGACGTTCTTCTTGCCGAGATCGAGCGCTACGAAGACCAACTGCACGCCGAGGAAGTCGGCGAGGTGCTGGAAGTAAAGGACGGCATCGCGCGCATCTACGGGCTGACCAACGCCATGGCCAGCGAGATGCTGGACATCACATCCGGCGAGACCGGAGAGACCGTCACGGGGCTGGCGCTGAACCTCGAGGAAGACAACATCGGCGCCGTGATCATGGGCGACTGGACGCAGCTCCACGAGGGCGACGAGGTGCGCCGCACGGGCCGCGTGCTGGACGTCCAGGTCGGGTCGGGATACATCGGCCGCATCGTGGACTCGCTCGGGAACCCGCTGGACGGCAAGGGCCCCATCGCGCCCATCGAGGGCAGTCGCCAGATCGACGTGGTCGCCCCCGGCATCGTGCTGCGCCAGCCGGTCAAGGAGCCGCTTCAGACCGGCCTTAAGGCCATCGACTCGATGATCCCGATCGGGCGCGGACAGCGCGAGCTGATCATCGGTGACCGCGGCACCGGCAAGACCGCCATCGCCGTGGACACGATCATCAACCAGGCCGACACCAACGTCATCTGCATCTACTGCGCGGTGGGCCAGCGGGCCGGAAAGGTTGCTGCGGTGGTCGAAACCCTCCGCGAGCACGGGGCGATGGACTACTCCATCGTGGTGGCGGCGAACGCCTCCGATCCCGCGCCCATGCAGTACATCGCGCCCTACGCCGCCTGCGCGCTGGCCGAGCACTTCATGTGGCAGGGGATGGCGACCCTGGTGATCTACGACGACCTGTCCAAGCAGGCCCAGGCGTACCGCCAGCTCTCGCTGGTGCTCCGGCGCCCGCCCGGCCGCGAGGCCTATCCGGGGGACGTCTTCTACCTCCACTCGCGGCTGCTCGAGCGCGCGGCCAAGCTGTCGGACGAGCAGGGCGGCGGATCGCTTACGGCGCTTCCGATCATCGAGACCCAGGGAGGAGACGTTTCCGCGTACATCCCCACCAACGTGATCTCGATCACCGACGGCCAGATCTTTCTCGAGCCGGACCTGTTCTACTCGGGCGTGCGTCCCGCCGTGAACGTGGGCATCTCGGTGTCGCGCGTGGGCGGAAACGCGCAGATCAAGGCCATGAAGAAGGTGGCGGGCCGCCTGCGCCTGGACCTCGCGCAGTACCGGGAGCTGGAGGCCTTCGCCCAGTTCGGCTCGGATCTGGATGCCGCCACGCAGAAGCAGCTGGCCCTCGGGGAGCGCACGGTGGAAGTGCTCAAACAGCCCCAGTACCAGCCGATGCCGGTCGAGAACCAGATCGCGACCATCTACGCCGTCACCAACGGCTACCTCGACGAGATCCCGGTGGCGCGGGTGCGCAAGTGGGAGCGCGGCTTCCACGAGTTTCTCGCGACCTCCGCGAAGGATGTGCTGAGCGAGCTGCGCTCCGAGGGGATGCTCACCGAGGACATCGAGGCGCGTCTGGTGGACGCGATCCAGGCCTACGGCGGGATGTTCCTGGCCGACTCGGAAGCCGCCGCCAACGGCGGGGCGAGCTGACATGGCGGGAGCCCGCGACGTCAAGCGCCGGATTCGCTCGGTCGAGAATACGCGCCAGATCACGCGGACCATGGAGCTGGTCGCCACCTCCAAGCTGAAGCGGGCCACCGACCGGGTAAACGCGGCAAGGCCGTACAGCGAGGCGCTGAGCGACATCGTCTCCAGCCTGCATGCGCCGGAATTCGCCGAGTACCTGCCGGTGCTTCGCAAGCCGGAGCGCGTGCGTCGCGCCGCCATCCTCCTGATGACCGCCAACCGGGGACTCGCGGGAGCCTTCAACGCCAACCTCATTCGCGAGGGGCGTCAGCTGCTCGAGAAGCTGCGGGGCGACGGGGTGGAGGTCGATCTGCATCTCGCCGGCCGCAAGGGACTTGCGTACTTCCGCTTCCGGGGCGAGACCATCGCTTCCAGCCGCACCGACATCAGCGACGACCCGACCGTCGGCGACGCCGAGGGGCTTTTCGAGTCGCTGCGCGAAGCCTTCGAGGCGGGTGAGATCGACGCCGTGTACCTGATCTCTTCGGAGTTCCGCTCCGCGATGTCGACGCCTCCGCGGACGCGTCGGCTGCTGCCGCTGCAACCATCCGAGGGAGCCCTGTCGCCCGAGGCGTTCATCCTGTCGCCGACCGCAGTCGGAGTGTTGCGCGACCTCATTCCCCTGTATCTGCGCAACATGGTGTACCGGGCGCTGGTGGAGAACGCGGCCGCCGAGCAGGGCGCGCGCCGCACGGCCATGAAGAACGCGACCGACAACGCGGGCGACATGATCGAACATCTTACCCGCACGTACAACCGGGCCCGTCAGGCGCAGATCACGCAGGAGATCGCGGAGATCGTGGGTGGCGCGGAGGGCGTCGGTTAAACCCTAACGTTACGTCAGGCTTCACCGCCGCGCGCGCGGCGGAGCAGAGTCCATACCAAGTGAACCGATAAGACGACCCGGATCATGTCACAGACAGAAGTCGGCAGAGTGGTGCAGGTGATCGGTCCCGTGCTCGACGTGGAGTTCGAGGCCGGACACCTTCCCGAGATCTACAGCGCCCTGCGCCTCCAGGCGACCTCGGGCGACGACCGCGAGATCTCACTGGTGGCGGAGGTTCAGCAGCATATCGGCCGCGGTCAGGTGCGCGCGGTCTCCATGTCCTCCACCGACGGCGTGACCCGCGGGATGGAGGTGGTCGACACCGGACAGCCCATCACCGTGCCTGTGGGAGAGGCGGCGCTGGGCCGCATCCTGAACGTGATCGGCGAGCCGGTGGACGAGATGGGTCCGGTGGAGAGCAAGGATGGCACCACGCCCGAGCGCTGGCCGATCCACCGGGAGGCGCCGCGGTTCTACGCGCTCGAACCCAAGACCGAGATCTTCGAGACCGGCATCAAGGTGGTCGACCTGCTCGCCCCCTACGTAAAGGGAGGCAAGACCGGCCTGTTCGGCGGCGCCGGGGTGGGCAAGACCGTCATCATCATGGAGCTGATCAACAACATCGCCATGGAGCACGGCGGGCGCTCCGTCTTCTCAGGCGTGGGCGAGCGCACGCGCGAGGGCAACGACCTCTGGCTCGAGATGAAGGAGTCCGGGGTTCTGGACTCGACCGCCCTCTGCTACGGGCAGATGAACGAGCCCCCGGGCGCCCGCCTGCGGGTGGGTCTCTCCGGGCTGACGATCGCGGAGTACTTCCGCGACGTGGAGAAGCAGGACGTGCTCCTGTTCATCGACAACATCTTCCGCTTCACGCAGGCGGGCTCGGAGGTCTCGGCGCTGCTGGGACGCATGCCCTCGGCGGTGGGATACCAGCCCACCCTGGGGACCGAAATGGGGGAGCTGCAGGAGCGCATCACCTCGACGCGCGACGGTTCCATCACCTCGGTGCAGGCCATCTACGTCCCCGCCGACGACCTCACCGACCCCGCGCCCGCCGCCGCCTTCGCCCATCTGGACGCCACCACCGTGCTCTCCCGCTCGATCGCCGAGCTGGGCATCTACCCCGCGGTGGATCCCCTCGATTCCACCTCGCGCATCCTGGATCCGCAATTCCTGGGCGAGCGGCACTACGCCGTGGCCACCGGAGTCCAGCAGATCCTCCAGCGCTACAAGGATCTCCAGGACATCATCGCGATCCTGGGCATGGACGAGCTGAGCGAGGAGGACAAGATCATCGTCAACCGGGCGCGTCGGCTGCAGCGTTTCCTCTCCCAGCCCTTCTTCGTGGCCGAGCAGTTCACGGGGATCCCCGGGACGTACGTCAAGCTGGGCGACACCATCGACTCGTTCGAGCGGGTGGTGGCCGGTGAGTTCGACCATCTCCCCGAGCAGGCCTTCTACTTGAAGGGCGGGATCGAGGAAGTGGTGGCCGCCGGCGAGAAGCTGGGGGCCTAGGGTGGCTTCGCTGAACGTGAAGGTGGTGACCCCGGAGCGGGTCCTCTTCGAAGGCGAGGCCGCTTCCCTGGTGGCGCCCGCCTGGGACGGGAAGGTGGGCATCCTTCCCAGTCACGCCCCCTTCCTGACACTGCTCGGAGAGGGCGACGTGGATGTGGACCTGGTGGGCGGGGGCAGCGCCCGGCATCCGGTATCGGGTGGCGTGCTCAAGGTGCTCGCCGATGAAGTGACCGTCCTTACGGAGTCGGGGCGCACCGCCTCTTCCGGCTGATCCGGTGCGCCTGGATCTCCACCTGCACTCCCAGGCCTCGGACGGCTCCGAGCCCGCGTCGGACGTCGTGCAGGCCGCCGCCGCCGGGCGGCTGGACGTGATCGCGCTCACCGACCACGACACCACCCAGGGTCTCGAGGACGCCCGCAGGGCCGCGGAACGGGTCCCGATCGAGATCGTGGCGGGCATCGAGATCAGCACGGTGCACGCCGGCAAGGGGCTCCACATCCTGGGCTACTTCGTGGATCCCGCCACGCCGCGGCTGCGCGCGTACGAAACCCGGGCGAGGCACCGGCGCGAGGAGCGCATGCACGAGATGATCAAGCGTCTCGCCGCCCGCGACGTTCACGTCCCCTACGAGTCGGTGGTGGAAATCGCCGGACCCTCGCGCCGGAGCCTGGGCCGGCCCCATCTGGCGCGCGCCCTGGTTCGCGCGGGGTATGCGGACAGCGTCCCCGGCGCCTTCGACAGGCTCATCGGCAACCAGCATCCCTCCTACGTCCCGACGGCCTTCGTTTCGGCGGAGGACGCCATCCGGATCATCCTGGATTCGGGAGGGATTCCGGTTTGGGCCCATCCCCCCTTCGAGCTTCTGGAAGGGCTCATTCCGGGGCTCAAGCTGGCGGGATTGAGGGGGATCGAGGTCTACCGGCCCCGCACTTCACCGGAGCGCATCCTCTCGCTGGAACGGATCGCGCGGGCGTGGAACCTGCTCGTGACCGGCGGCTCCGACTGGCATGGTCCCGACTCGGGAAGGCTGGGCCAGTTCTGCGTCTTCGGAGATGAAGTGGCGAGCTTCCTGGAAGCGGGGGGGATGTAGGCGGGAGAGCCGCACCTGCTTAACCCCACCCCTCCACCGCCTCCCGCAGCCGGCGGGTGGCGTCTGCGGGCCGATCGGCCGCCATCACGGCCGAGACGGCTGCCACCCCGCCCGCCCCGCTCCCGCCCAGTTGGGAAGCGCGATCGGCCGTCACGCCGCCGATGGCGAGCACGGGGATGCTCACCGAGCGCGCCACGGCGGCGAGCCCGCCGACCCCGATGACCGCCCCCGCGTCCGCCTTGGTGGTGGTGCGGAAGACGGTCCCGCACCCGAGGTAGTCGGCGCCGTCGGCCTCCGCCCGGCGGGCCACGCGCGGATCGTCGGTCGAGTGACCCAGCAGGAAGCCGTCGGGCACCACCCGGCGGGCCGCCGCCACGGGTACGTCGCCGGGACCCAGGTGAACCCCGTCCGCCCCCGCCGCCAGGGCGATATCGAGGCGGTCGTTGACGATCAGCAGGGCTTCGTGGCGGGCGGTGACGGCGCGCAGCCGGCGGGCCAGGCGGAGGAGCTCACGCGGCGGTGCTTCCTTGTCACGCAGCTGGACGGCGCCGGCGCCGGCTGCCACCACCTCCTCGACCACCACCTCCAGCGGCCGCCCGCAACGGGGGCGGGGGTGGGTGATCACCATCAGGCGGAGCGCGCGCCGGATCGGGTCCGGAACGCCGCTCATGCGCCGCCCGGACCCGCCCCGGCGGCCTCCCGCCGCGACCGCGCGACCGCGCGGTTGTGCTCGGTCAGGGTGCGCGAGAACGTGTGCGAGCCGTCGGCGTTGGCGACGAAGTACAGGTAGTCCGCATCGGCCGGATACAGTGCCGCGTCCAGCGCGTCGGCTCCGGGCGCGCCGATGGGGCCGGGGGGCAGCCCCCCCTGGGTGTAGGTGTTGTAGGGGTTGTCGGCCACCGAGTCGATCGCGGCGAAGAGCAGGCGGGGGCGGTGGCCTCCCAGCGCGTAGAGCACGGTGGGGTCGGCCTGCAGCAGCATGCCGATGCGCAGGCGGTTGTGGTAGACCGCCGAGATCGAAGGCATTTCGTCGAATACGCGGGCTTCCGCCTGGATGATCGACGCCAGCGTCACCACCTCCCGCTCCGACAGCTCCAGTTCCGCGGCCCGCGCCCGCCGCTCCGGGGTCCAGTAGCTCCGGTAGCGTTCGCTCAGCGCCCCGACCACGGCGTCCAGCGGGACGCCTCCCGCAAACAGGTAGGTATCGGGAAACAGATAGCCCTCCAGTCCCGGCCCCGGCAGGTCCCAGCGGTCATGGGCGCCCTCCCCGCCCAGCCGGGCCCGCACGGTGTCGGCGGCGAGCTCGGTGATGCCGGCGATGCGGGCGGCGATCTGCGGAAGCGTGAACCCTTCCGGGATCGTGACCGACATCATCCTGACCCGGCCCTCGACCAGGGCGTCGAGCAGGTTCACCCACAGGGTCCCCGCTGCCAGCGCATATGTGCCGGAGCGAACGTTACGGTCGTCCCGCCGCAGCCGTCCGTAGGCGCGGAAGAGCAGGGGACGCCGGATCAGTCCGCGCGCCACCAGCGTGTCGGTGACCTGCTCGAAGGTGGCTCCGGGCGCAACGGTGAACACCACGGTTTCGCCGTCCGTGGGCGCGTCGCCCGGCGTCTCCGCCGGCGCCGCCAGCCAGAGCAGCACCGACCCGCCCCCGAGCAGCATCACGCAAACCAACGCCCCGAGCCCGAGCTTCATCCACCCCAGCGCCGCGCCCCGGCTGGTGACTGCCCGGGTCGCGGACACGACTGTCGCCGCGGCGCTCCGCAGCATCGAAGCAGCGCCCGCCGCGATCTTCGCCCACCCCGGGCCGGCCTTGCGCAGCAGCCCGGCGATGGCCGCCAGCGCGGCCTTCACCCCTTTAGTCACGTGAGACGCTCTTTCCTCCTGCGTCCAGCCATCTCTGCAGAATCAACGCCGCCGCCGCCGCATCCACGCGTTCCTTCTGCTCCCGCTTGCGCCGGGGCAAAGCCAGCGAGCGCACGACCCTCTCGGCGCGGGCCGAGGTCATGCGTTCGTCGACATAGTACACGTCCAGCGCAAGTCCGCTACCCAGGCGATCTCCGAAACGCCGCACCTCGGCACACCACTCGGTCTCGTTGCCGCCGGAGGCGAGCGGGAGCCCGACAACCAGCGCGGTCGCGCCATACTCGCGCGCCAGGGCCTGCAGGGCGCCGACGGGCGGCCGTTTCCCGCGCCGCCGGGTCAGGGTGGGCAGAGGCGTGGCGAAAGTGCCGGTCGGATCGCTGATTGCGACACCGATTCGCCGTTCCCCATAATCGATCCCGAGCACCCGCATGCGAGGTTTTTCTCCCGTTTGTGTAGGATGTTGTCGCGATTCCACCCGACGCAGCACGCTGCTACACGCCGATATGACCCCTGTAACATCGCACCCCGCTCCGGGCGCCGTCGACCGCCGACGCCGATGAGCGCGATTCGCATCATCGAGCGCAAGAGCGCCGGGCAGGTCCTGGAGGCCGGAGAACTGCGGGCCTTCCTGCGCGCGTACCTCGAGGGCGACATCCCCGACTATCAGATGGCGGCCTTCCTGATGGCGGTCTGGTTCCGGGGCCTTTCGGGCAGCGAACTGGATGCCGTCCTGGAGACCATGATCGCATCCGGGGCGTCCCTCGACCTCTCCCATCTCGACGGGCCGCGGGTGGACAAGCACTCGACGGGCGGCGTCGGAGACAAGGTATCGCTGGTGCTGGCGCCCCTCGCCGCGGAACTGGGGCTCTACGTGCCGATGATGTCGGGCCGGGGTCTCGGCCATACGGGCGGCACGCTGGACAAACTCGAATCGATTCCGGGCTTCCGCACCGACATCGCCCTCGACGAATTCGTGTCCATCCTGGAGGGTGAGCGGTTCGCGATAATCGGACAGACTCCGGAGATCGCGCCTCTCGACCGTCGGCTCTACGATCTCCGCTCGGTGACCGGCACGGTGTCGTCGATCCCCCTGATCGCCACCAGCATCATGAGCAAGAAGCTCGCGGAGGGGCTGACCGGGCTGGTGCTCGACGTGAAGACGGGCTCCGGCGCCTTCCTGCCCGAAACCGGGCGCGCGCTGGAGCTGGCGCGCACCATGGTGGCGCTGGGCGTGCGCGCCGGTGTCGATACCGTCGCCCTGGTGACCGCCATGGATCGTCCTCTGGGGCGGGCTGTCGGCAACACGCTGGAGGTGACCGAGGCGCTGGACTGTCTTGCCGGCGGCGGACCAGGCGACCTGCGGGAGGTCACGCTGGCCCTGGTCGCCCAGATGATGGTCGTCGGCGGGCTCGCTGCCGACGCCGGAAGCGCGCGCGGGCGGGCGGCGGCCACGCTGGACTCGGGTCGCCCGCTGGAGCGCTTCGCGCGGGTGGTCGCGCTCCAAGGGGGCGATACCCGTGCGGTCCATCGTCCCGAGAGGCTGCCCTCCGCACGCGTTCGCCATTATGTGCGCGCGACATCGGCCGGGTTCGTTGGAGCCATCGATCCGCGCACGCTGGGCCACGGGGTGGTCGAGCTTGGTGGTGGCCGGACGCGGCTCGGTGCGACCATCAACCGGGGGGTGGGCTTCAGGCTGGAGGTTCAGGTGGGCGACGAGCTGACGGCCGACAGCACCCTCGGCGTCGTGCACGCGGCCACGCGACAGGACGCCGACAGGGCCTCGGAGATTCTCCGACGAGCCATCCGGATCCTTGCCGACGCCCCTCCGCCACCGAAGCCCCTGGTGTCCCACCGGGTCACCGCTGGCGGGGTCGAGCAGCTCTAGCGCGGCACGCCCCCGAAGATCCGCGAGGCATCGCAGGGCTCGGTCGGCTCCGTTCCCGGAATGAAGATCTCCTGGTAGCGCTGAATCTCCGGACACCACTCGGAGGCCAGCAGTCCGGTCTTGTTGTCCACCTCGAGGCGAAGCAGGGTTTCCGGCAGCGGCCAGCGCCGAGGGATCTCCCGCAACGGGGGTATCGCCGGGTAGGCATCGTCGCCCTCCCACCCGTAGTAGACGCTGCGCATGAAGTTGCCCCAGACGGGGGCGGCGTCCCCGCCTCCAGTTGAGTTGGGGCGGATTTCCTCGGGCTGATCCATCCCGAACCAGACGAGCGCGTGCAGGTCGGGGGTGAACCCGTTGAACCACGCATCGGTCGAGTTGTTGGTCGTGCCGGTCTTGCCGGCCGCGGGGACTGCGTGCGGGAGGCCGGCGACGATGCGGATGGCCGAATACCCGGTTCCGGCTGCGACCACGTCCTCCAGCATGTGCACGATGACCCGCGCCTGGAGGCTGTCCATCACCGGCGTTTTCTCGGGCTGTGGTTCCCAGAGCACCTGACCCTCGGCGTTCTCCACCCGCAGGATTCCGTGCGGCTCCACGCGCGTCCCCAGGGTCGCGAACGACGCGTACGCCTTGGCCATGTCGATGGGAAGAACCTCCGCAGAGCCGATGGTGGTCGACGGGAAACGCGGGATGTCGCTGCTCAGCCCGAGCCGGGTGGCCATCTGGGCGACGGTCTCGATGCCCACGTCGTCCCATCCGAGCCGGATGGCGATCATGTTGCGCGATTCCCGCAGCCCCTGGCGGATGGTCATGCGCCCCTTGAAGGTCTCGTCGAAGTTCTGGGGCAGCCAGGGCTCTCCGCTCACCTGCATGTAGGCGAAGGGCGCGTCGACCACGACGTGCGAAGGCGGGATCCCGCTCTCGACCGCCGCCGCGTAGACGAAGGGCTTGAACGACGAGCCCGGCTGGCGCATGGCCTGGGTGGCGCGGTTGAACTTGGAGTGGACGAAATCCCGGCCCCCGACCATCGCCAGCACCTCGCCGGTCGAGGGCTCCAGAACGATCATCGCCCCCTGGACATACGGGGTCTCGAAGGCTTCGGTGGCCGCGACGAAGTCCTCGTACAGGGGGTGTTCGTACCCACCCCGTGCCTCGATCGTCTCGAACCCCCACTCCATGGCCCGTTCGGCCAGGAACTGCAGGTCCAGGTCGAGCGTCGTCTGGATCTCGAGGCCCGCCGTGTACAGCTGGCTGCCGTAGCGGTCGTCCAGGATCTGCCTGATCCATTCCTCGAAGTAGGGCGCCATCGGCCCGCCGCTGCGGGTGCCGGGCGTGGGGAGCGGGACCGCGGACCACCGTTCCAGCTCCGCCGGGCTGATGATCTCCTGCTCGGCCATTCGGCGCAGAACCAGATCGCGTCGCGATCCTGCCTCTTCCGGGTTGAGGAAGGGGTTGTAGCGGCGCGGACGGTTCGGGATTGCCGCAAGCAGCGCGGCCTCCGCCGGGTTTATCTGTGTGGCCGGTTTGCCGAAGTACTTGCGGGCGGCCGCCTCGATGCCGTACACCCCGTCGTAGTTCACCTGGTTCATGTAGGCTTCGAGGATCTGGTCCTTCGTGTAGGCGCGCTCCAGCTCCAGCGCCACCTGCGCCTCCTTGAGCTTGCGCACCAGCCGCTTCTCGAAGCCGATATCCTCGTCCCAGATATTGCGCGCCAGCTGCTGCGTCAGCGTGCTTCCGCCACCGTGCTCCAGGGATCGGGTGAGGACGAGGTCACGCGCCGCGCGCGTTATGCCTATCGGGTCCACGCCGCCGTGGCTGTAGAAGCGCTTGTCCTCCACCGCAACGAAGGCCCCCGGGACGTAGGCGGGCAGGGAACCGATGGCCACCGGGGTACGGCGCTGGATGCCGAACTCCGAGATGACGCGGCCGTCGCGGGCAAGCAGCTTCGAGGTCTGCCGGGGCTCCCAGTTATGGATCTGCGCGATGGAGGGACAGTCGCCGCACAGGTTCTGCCAGGAACCCCACATCAGGCCGCTGGCGAGCGCCGCCGCCCCCAGCAGGCTCCAGGACACGGCCGGAACCGCGAGCAGTGCCCGAATCACCGAAATCAAGGCTTTCATGTTTGTCCGAGGGCTGACGTTTGCGGGAGCATGACGCGCCACGATCTGGGCAGGCTCATGTAACGAAAACGATGCCCCGGTTTCGTCGTACTCCACCCGATTCCAACCGCAATACCCCGGGTCGTGGGTCCCGGATCCCGGCCCGGAATCCGCCCCTTTGCATGGGCTGATAGCAGTGTTACAATGCTCCAATCCGGGCTGAGGTATCGAGGCAAGCGACTTGATGTGGGAAGTACCCAAGCCGGAATTTGGGAGCGGGTCGCCGGTCGTCCCGGGTACGTTTGCGGAAGCACCTTCCGCGTGCACTACCGGCCATGGGGGTTGCCTGTGACACAATACGTTGTGCGGTCAACATCTACACGAAACCCCATATCCAATTCGAGAGGCCCTGACACGAACGCGCATCGTTCGTGTCGGCGCTTCAGAAGCGGGCGCGCCTGCCAGGCGTCGCCCGCTTTTCGCTGGTTCAAGGAGGCGATCATGACACGTATTCTCTCCGCGATCCCGGCACTGCTCGGGGTCGCCGCGGCGGCGATTCTGTTCTTCGCCGCGCCCGCAGCCGCCCAGACCGGAAAAATGACCGGCGTGGTCACGGATCAGGCCACCGGCGAGCCCCTCGCCAACGTTTCCGTTTTCATCGACGGGACCGGGCGCGGGTCGCTCACCCAGGAGAACGGGCGCTACTTCATCATCAACGTTCCCCCCGGCACCTACACGCTGGTCGCCGAGCTCATCGGCTACGCCAGCGAGCGGCGCGAGAACGTTGCCGTCTCCATCGACGTGACGGTGCAGCAGAACTTCCAGCTGGCCACCGAGGCCATCGCACTGGGTGAAGTCATCGTGTCCACCAGTCGCACCCCCCTGGTTGTCGAAGGCCAAACCGGTTCGCTCGAGATGATCTCCCGAGACGAGATCGACGCGCTGCCGGTGACCGACATCATGGGCGTGCTCGAACTGGAACAGGGCTTCCTTCAGGTTCCGGAGGACAACACCACGGTCGTCTCCTTCGCGCAGCAGAGGCAGGGCGTGACGGCCCTGCGCATCCGCGGAGGGCGCGGAGCCGAAACGACGGTCATGATCGACGGGATCCCGATCAACAACTTCGCGCTGGGCGGACCGGCCTTCGACATCACCAACAAGGCCATCGAGCAGGTGGCGATCTTCACCGGGCAGCTGGACGTCCAGTACGGAAACGCCCTCTCCGGAGTCGTCAACTACGCCACGCCGGAGGGCTCCGACGAGCTGCAGGGCGAGCTGGAGTTCCGCTCCTCCGAAGTGGGCGGCTGGCTCGGCAACCAGTACGACCAGACACGCGGGTTCGACATGTTCGAGGGCGTCATATCGGGGCCCATCCCCATGACCGGCGACAACCTCCGCTTCCTCATCGCCGGCAGGCAGAGGTACGGGGCGGCTCGAGCGTACGAGTTCGACAACGACGTCTTCGACCCGTCGAACCCGTCCTCCGGTTTCAACACGCCCGACGCCAACGACGTCATCCCCGGCTGGCGGGCGGCGGGATTCGACGAAGTCCGGGACGGCTACGCCAAGCTCACCTACTACGCGACCCCGGCGGCCAAGCTGAACCTCTCCTGGGCCGGATACGAGCGCGAGTACAAGCCTTACGACTTTGACTGGACCCTCGCCGTCAACCCGCTCGAGTACATGACCACCGCGACCGACAGCGCCTACTACCTTTCGCGCGCGAGAACGCTGGACTACCAGAACCTGGTGCAGAACTCGCTCCGGCTGGACCGCAACCTGTTCATCGCGCGCTGGGACCACACCTTCGGGCGCTCCGCATACAAGATCACGGTCGGGCGCTTCGACCAGAGCCGCGAGACCTGCAACGTCATGAGCGGCGTCTGCCTCGAGAACCACTACGAGGATCCCAACTTCAACGGGGGTTTCGTGGCCCCGGGCCCCGCGGTGTACAACAACACGCCTACCGCCGGGACCGACCGCTTCTGGGGCGGAGAGAGCGTCTTGACCACAACGGGCCGCTTCGACTTCCAGTCGCAGGTCTCGGATCACCACAACATCTCGGGCGGCGTGTTCTACCAGGGTCACGACCTCACCTACGACGAATGGGACGACGTGGGCGTGAACGACGTGGTCAAGCTGCACCAGCTCTTCGAAGCCCAGCCCTGGGACGGGGCCGTCTATATCCAGGATCAGATCGAGTACGACTTCCTGACGCTCAAGCTTGGGGCGCGTTTCGACTACGGAAGGGCGAGCGGGCTCTTCTTCGCAAACCCGGTCGATCCGACCAACGGCACCACCGCGCTCGACGTGTGCAGCAATCCGTCGCAGTGGCAGAACGTCACGGTCCGCGAATACGACGCGGCGACCGAAACGTTCAGCACTGCCACCGCTTCGGCCGATCCGAGCTGGACGCTGGCCGGCTGCACCTTCGACGTTCGTGACGAGGCCACCCGCATCGCTTCCTCCGACGATTTCTCGGAGGCCGACACGCGCTCGCAGTTCTCTCCCCGCATCGGCGTGAGCTTCCCGGTCACGGAGAGTTCGAGCCTCTTCCTGAACTTCCAGCGTCTTTCGCAGAACCCGATCCTGATCAACAACTACAGGAACTCGGGCATCGGCACGCCGCGCGAGGGGACCATCGCCGGACCCGCGATCTTCGTGAACGCTTCGGCGGGCACCACTCCCTTCCTGGGCAACCCACACCTCGTCACCGAGCAGGCGACGACCTATGAAATCGGATACTCGCAGGAGATCGACGGCCAGTATGCGCTCTCGGCGGTCATCTTCTCAAAGGACCAGAGCGGCCTGACCGGCGTGGCTCGCGTGGGCCAGCCTCCCTACACGGTTATCGATCCGGGCGCCACCTACGGCTTCTCGGCGCCCGACTACGCCATCCTGACCAATCAGGACTTCGCGACCACCCGGGGGATCGAGGTCGCGCTGCGCCGACGTGTGGAGAACTACTGGGGCTTCGATGTGAACTACGGCCTGTCGGCCTGCCGAACCAATGCCGCGGACCCGGAGCGGGAATTCGAGGCCCAGACCGATGAGGGCGACCCCTTCATCCGGGACGAAATCCCCTGCGAGATCGACCAGCCGCACAAGCTCACCGGCGTCTTCCGGCTCGCGGTGCGCGACGACGTGCCCGACATCCCGTTCGGCGACGTGCTCGCCAACACCAATCTTTCGCTGATCTATTCGGCATCGAGCGGGTTGCCGTACACGCCCACGCTGTCCTTCGCAGGCTTCGGCGAACTCAACCAGTTCGACCGCTACAGCGGACGCGCGCCCATGCTCATGACCGTCAACATGCAGGTGCGCAAGGACTGGACCATCAACAACGTCCGCTACGGGTTCTTCCTGAACGTGAACAACCTCACCGACCGCGTGAACTGCATTCAGGTCTACGAGTCGACCGGGAAGTGCACCGACGGCGCCGAGGACCAGAGCCGCCGGCGCGCGGGGAACACGGTGGGAACCAACACGGATTCCACCTTCTTCGACCGCCCGCATTTCGTCGGGCAGCGCAGGACGATTACGGCCGGCATGAGGGTCACCTTCTAGCTAGGCCCCCGGCCGCCGGTATGCAAAGAGACGCCAAACTTGTCCAATCGGAGTTCTCATGAAGAAACTTCTTACGCGTAGGGGAGTCCTCCTCATCGCGGGTCTGGTAGCGATGCCGCTGGGTACGCCCGGCGAGGCGCGAGCCCAGGCAGACGTGACGGTCATCGAAGCGGGCGGTGCGGGTTCCGACCTCGTGGTGCCCGTTCGGCCGAACCTCTTCCAACTGCGGGCCTTCGGCGATGAGGGCGCGGCCGGAGTCCGCACAAACGGATCCAATGCCTGGTGCCTGCAGAACATTCAGGGCTTCTCCAGCCGATTCAACTTCGGCTGCGCAACCGGTTGGTATGTGCGCCAGATCAATGGCGCGTACACCTCCGCCATCTTCGACATGGGGATGAAGTGGGGGGCGCCCGCCAGCGACTTGCCCGAGGTGATCGACCCAGCCACCAGTGGCCTCAGCGGCGGGGGCTTTACCGTCAACATGACCACCCTCATCATCGGGGGAGCGGTACAGGGCGGCGGCGACAAGCTGTGGGCCTCCGACCGGAGCCCGGTCGATCTGCTGAACCTGGCGGCCAAGACCACCGAAGACGCGACCTGCACCAACCACAGCGCCCGGCGCGACGGCTTCATGTTTTCGGGATTCCAGCTCACGCCTACCTCCGACTGCGAATCGACGCATCCCGCATCCGGATGGAAGGGCAGCCACCCGATCCCGGCCGAATCGTATCTGGCACTCCAGGCGTCCTCGCCGGAATTCGGCGCCATGTACGACGCGATGAACCCCAACGACTACGATCCATTCGCCTTCTGGCGCGTGCCGGAGGAGATGCAGGCCACCGAGAAGTTCCTCGGCGACTGGCAGACCTACGGCGAGTTGAGCGACTGGTACCGGAACGCTATCGAGCGCTACGGCACGGTGATTCCCGGAGGCGCCGGGTCGCCCAACTACGCGGGCTGGCCGCTCGGACTCACCCAGTTCTACGACGGGTTTTACTTCGGGCTGCCGACGGTCGGCAACGTGATGTACTTCCAGTCCATCATCGTCAACGAGTCCGAGAAGGTCTACGGCGTGGGGATGACCTACGATTCCGTCTACATCGGCATGAACGTCGATCCGCTGCTGCAGGGGCAGGGCGACGCCCACTACTTCGACCCCGTGCGCAGCGCGATGCTGTGGAAGGAGACCGGAAGCCGCTGCGCGGACGCGATTGATCCCCCGGGTTCGGGATGCCAGCGCGATGGGATCGACGACTGGGACAACGGTGCCGCGGGCGCGGGCATCGTGTTCCTCAAGACACCCATCGGCGACGCGCGCTACAAGCTGTTCAGCGACCCGTCGAGCGACTTCTACGACCCCGCGCACCCGCGCGCGGGTGACACGATCATGTTCCAGCACCAGCGCCAGTGCGGGTTCGGAGGCTGCATTCCGCGCACCTGGAGCCGGAGCCAGCGCGCCCACTTCGGTCATTTCACCTCGATCGGCGAATACACGCTCGACGGTGAGACGCCGGGAGACCTGGACGACCGCACCTACCACCGCATCTTCCGGCCGGAAGCGTGGCCGGAGCGCACGGGCGTCTACAACAAGTACGTGCCGGGCGAGGGTGAAGCGGGCGCGCCCACCTGGGACTGGAACCACGACGGGCAGCCGGACACCATCTACGCCGACGCCTGCGGCAGCCGCGGGTGCGTGGCCTTGTGGGCGGACACGCTCCCCTCGGGTTACACCAACAGTTACGGCAACATCGCCGACGTGGCCGTGGGACCCGTGCACATGGCCCCCGGCGACACCGTTCCCTTCGTGGTCGCGTTGGTGGGCGCACAGGACTCCACCTCCATGGAATCCGCGCTGGACAACGCCATCTCCTTCTACCAGCAGATGTACCTGGGACCGGAGACGGCGCCGCCGCCGGTGATTTCCGCGGTGGACGTGGTCGCTGGACAAGCCGCGTCGACCGGTGAGGTCGAAGGGAATCAGATCTCGCTCTTCTTCGACGATACGCCGGAGGAATGGGTCGACCCCTACCTGGCCAACCTCGACGTGAGCGCCGACATCGCGCGCAACTACTGGTTGGCGGACACGATCGCGGCGCGCGCCGCCAACAACGTGGCGGCCATCCACATCTTCAAGTCCTGCGACGGGGGTTCGACCTGGACCCGGGACGGGGACTGCGACGGAGATCCGATCGTCGATGAGACTTCCAAGTGGACGAACTTCGGGTGGCAACCGTATCTCAGCTTCGAAGCCGAGGATGACGGCACGCTACCCAATGTCGTCACCGATGCCTCGCTGATCCCGGGCGTGACCTATACCTATTCCATCGTCACGGAGACGCGCGGAGCCACGTTCAACGTGGTGCGCGGCGCGCACGCCGACTCGCTGCTGGCCGAGGAGGTGGAGTTCGCGCCCGAGCTGATCGGGCCCGTATCCGCATCCGGCACCAACCCCAACGTGGCGATGGTGTATGCGCCCCTCAACCTGGCCGCGGGCGCCAGCCGGGCCGACCTGAACGAGATCTCCCGCAGCGGCACCTCCACCGTACCGGTCGAGTTCTCCGTGGTCGGGACCTCCCCCGTCTCCGGTCAGTACCGGGTCGTCTTCGGCGACAAGCTGGTGGTCAACCAGGTGGACAACCTGGACGATACCGGTTCGCCGACCTCCACCCAGACCACGGTGGCCGCCCAGTCGGTGCGCACCGTCACCGGGATGGAAGGGGAGCCGGCGGAGGTCGTGATCGCGAGCGTGGACTTCAACCGGTCCGGTACCGTGACCCTGTCTGGACTGGACGAACTGCCGGTAGACAGCGCGATGCAGAGTTCGATGCAGCGCACCACGGTGTTCGAAGGAGGCTTCGGCATGGTGGTCGCCGCCGGATCCACGCCCCTGCTCGCCTCGACGACGCTCGAGGGCGACGAAGCCACCCCGGGGACCTTCTTCAGCCGCGAGGACTTTCCCTTCTTCACGGTGTCCGTGGACGCCGAGGAGGGAGGTACGCTGGACCCGCCCTCCCGGGTCTTCACCACCGAGTCCGCCGACACCGTCGCGGCGCGCGTGCAGCCCACCGTGTGGTGGCTGACTGGCCCCTCCGGGTATGTGGGAGGCAACGAATACGGCGAGTACGCGATCGTCTGGAACGCCGACTCCTGGGGCGCGGGCGCTCCCTTCCAGCTTCCGGACGCGGCGATCGAGGCAACGGTGGCCGGGTCCCTGTCAGGACGACCGGCGGCTTCGACTTCCAGCACGGGAGAAGATGTCCTCGCAGCCGTTCAGGCGGTCAATCCCGATATCGAGACCCTGGAGTCGTTCTCGCTGCCGTTCTCGGTGCGCAACAACACGTACGGGCGCGATGTTCAGGTCGTGGTGGCCGACCACCAGGAGTCCGTCCTCGTGGGACAGGGAGTCGACACGGCTCGGGTGGAGGTTCCCGCAGGTGTCTGGGTGCCGGGCGACCAGCTCTACTTCGTGGAGACCGTGACCAACGAGGTGACCGACGACAACGGCAACACCGTCCTGGACGCGGGCGGACAGCCGGCGACGGAAACGGCCACGGTGGTCACCTTCGATGTCGTCCTGGGTTGTGACGCTCCGCGGCCTTCCTGCGATCCGACCACCGGAGGGTCGACCAACTCCGGCTACATCCCGGTGGCCGAGCAGACCACCCTGACGGTTCCCTGGCTGGTGCCACTCCAGTCCGGCGACGAGGTGGTGGTCGACGTGCAGAGGGCGATCACGGCGGCCGAAGCGGCGGCGAGCGGCGCGGTTTCCCTCGACGACGTCCACGTCGTGCCCAACCCGTACCTGTATGGGAGCGCGTTCGAGCGCGCGACCGACGCGCGGGTTCTGAAGTTCACTAACCTTCCGCAGGAGGGGACCATCCGCATCTTCGACGTGGCCGGACGATTCATCCAGGAGATCGTCTATGGACCCGAAGATCTCCAAGGCATCACCGCCTACTGCGGCGCCGGAGATTGCGGGGGCGACCTCAACTGGGACATGCAGACCCGGGAGCGAACGAACCTGGGAGCGGGGCTGTACATCTTCGTTCTCGAATCCGGCGGCCAGAAGAAGATGGGCAAGTTCGTCGTCATTCGCTGAGCCTAAGGCCAAGGAGATAGATCAAATGAACCGTGCACTGCTGCTAGCGCTCACGCTCGTGGCGACGGCGGAGATGCTGGAGGCTCAGGAAACGCTGACCTCGACGCCGGAACAGATCGTGACCCGGGTCGGAACCCGGGGCGCCGCCTTTCTCGCGCTGGGCGTCGGCGCCCGGGGCCAGGCGCTCGGTGGCGCCTTCGGGGCCGCGGCGGATGACGTCACGTCGCTCTACTGGAACAGCGCGGCCATGTCGCGCATCGATGGCTTTACCGCGGGAATGACGACGGCGCGGCTGTTCACCGACCTGGACATCCAGCACACCTTCGTGGGCGTGGTGATGCCGTTCGGATTCACCCGCATCGGTATCAGCGTAAACACCCTCGACTCCGGCGAGATGCCCTGGCAGACGGAGTACTGGCCCAACGCCGGATTCGGCGGCGAGCAGGATCCGACCGCTTCGTCCTTCAGCTGGACGGGCACCGCCATCGGCCTGCATTTCGCTCAGCCCATCACCGACCGCCTCACGGTGGGCGTGGCGGGCAAGGTCGTCGAGGAGGGAATCACCAACGCGACCGCGAGCTACGTCGGCGTAGACATGAGCACCGTGTTCCGCACGGGACTCTACGGCGTCACAATCGGCGCGTCGCTCACCAACCTCGGGACTTCGGGTCGCTTCGAGGGAAACCTGCTTAACAGCCGTGTGAACACGTCGTTCTCGGAGAACCAGATCGACGATTTCATCCGGGTCATGGAATTGTCCGCGGCGACCGACAATCTCGAACTGCCCACCTCGTTCCGCTTCAGCGTGATGGCGGACCTGATCGGTGGCGCGGATGCGATTCTTTCTCCGGACGCGGACCAGTCGCTCCGTCTGATGGCCGACATCAACGACCCCGTCGATGCGCCCCAGGAGACCGCTCTCGGGCTCGAGTACGGCTTCAGGGGACTGGCCTTCGTGCGTGCCGGCAAGCGCTTCGCGAACGAAGACCAGATCGATCACGGCCTCATGCACGCGGCTGCGGCGGGCGGAGGCCTGCGGCTTCCGGTCGGGGAGCTTGGCACGCTGTCCGTGGACTACGCCTATACGTCGATGGAACAGCTGGAGAACATACAGGTCTTCAGCTTCCAGCTGCAGTTCTGATGCGGCTCGGTGTCGGAGAGGGAGACCTGGCCGTGCGACCCCGTGGCAAAACGGGAGGAAATAGACTGATGAGAGTACTGAACCGGTTGGCGCTGGCCGGGCTGGTGATGGCGCTGCCCTCGGCCGTGCATGCCCAGTCCGAGCAGGGCGCCTGGAGCGTCGAGGTGTCCGCGGGCACTCAGATGTATGCCGCATCGAGCTCGCTCATGAACAGCCCCATGTTCGCCTTGGAGGCGTTGTATCAGCTCACGCCGCGCATAGCGCTGGGGCCTGCGATCCAGTTCCACCGCGCCGATACCGACGGAAGCTTCTATGTGGCCGCCGTCGACTTCGGCGCCGACAGCACCCGCATCTACGAGGTCGGCCAGACTCTGAGCGCGCTCCACTACGGTTTGAACGCGCACATCAGCGTCATGCCCGGTAGTGCGCTGGACCCGTATGTGGTCGTCGGCGCAGGCGGAGCCACCCTGTACCTGGATACGCAGGCGAACGACAACTTCCGGCGCGTGACCCATCAGATGGTGCAGGGAGGCGCCGGGGTGCGCTACGCGGTCAGCGAGGCTACCGGAATCCAGGTCGACGTGCGCAACGTCATCTACAGGGACTTCGACCGCGATATCCTGAACCCGGTCGAGGAGCGATTGCGCAACTGCAAGAGCGACGGGAGCTGTCGGTTCCCGGACGCGGAGCGCACCGACCTCCCGGAAAAGCAGGACATGATCCACAACATCCGCCTGTCGATCGGGTTGACGTACGTCCCCGGACTCAACCGCTAACGGGCAGGAGGCGATCCAATGAATCCAGTACGCAAGCGAATTCGGGGCGCGATGAGGGTTGCGCTGTTCGGCGCGTTCCTCACTGCGGCCTGCGAGACCGACAACGTTACCGACCTCACCGAGGACCGGCCGGTGCTCAAGATGGTGATCGCACCGGGGGATGGGGTGTTCCCCTCCGGCTCGGTCGCACTGTCGAAGGCGGTCGTGTCCGGGTTCGATTTCTCGGTTCCGGACGGGTTTGACCGGGGGACGGGGCCTGGCGGCTTTTTTGGCGGCGTTGCCACGGCCGTAGGTACAGCTCCCGGGGTGGACCTCGGCGTCTCGGTGCGCAATTCCGCCCAAGACCACCGGCTTCCGGCACTCCGGGCGAGTTCGGCGGCCGTGGGGGGTCACTTTGGGCTGTTTGAACTGAACCTGCTTCTGACTCAAGCCGTTCCAGTGGGTTTCTGGGACCTATGGGGAGAAGTGCAGGGTCTGGAACCCTCCACCGTCTACACCGTGGTGTTGGCGCGCATGACGCTGCAGGTCAACGGCGAGCTGGACCACAACCAGGTTCTTACGGGGAACGCGGTAGACCAGCCGGACGAACTTTCCTTCGCCGGCGGCGAACTCCAGGTCTATGAGGGCGTGACCTGCAATTTCGACCTTCCCGACGGGATCACTCCGGTTACCGCCGCGATGAACCCGGTGGCGCTCGGCGTCATCGAGACCGATGGCTCGGGCAACGGGGTTGTGGACTGCATCCTTCGCGCCGTTCCCGGCGACATGTGGCCAGGGCGGGCTGAGGGGGCCAACTTCAGTACGGCCGACGACTTCACCGCTTCCAACACCCCCTTCGGTTCGAACGCCAATGGCGCCATGGTCGGCCCGGGGCAGTTCAACTATCTGCTCCTATACGAGGGAGCTCCCACCGGAGGCGCCATCCCCTCCGGAAGCCCCACGGTGCGCATGCAGCTCGGCCCCGACATCGATGCCGACGGGAACGTCATCAACAACGCCATGGGGCCGTTCCCGGCGGGTGTGGTGCCCAACGCGTCGGAGCTTTCCGGGGGCGCCAACTCCTTCGCGGCGCCCGGCCAGATCGACGTCAGCCTTACGGGTTTCTCACCGCTCTCCGGCGGTTCCTACCAGCTCTGGCTGTACGACGCGGGCTCGGGCTCCTACTCCGCCGCCGACGCCACGATCTATCCCGCGATGGACATGGAAATGATGATGATGGGCTCCACTTTCTCGCCCTCATCTTCGGAGGACGTGTACCACGCGAAGCTGGAAGTGTCGATGGACCAGGATTTCGCCTCGTTCACGCACGTCGCGGTAAGCGCCGAATCCGGACAGGCGAGTTCTCCCACAGGCGGCCCGTTTCTCTTCCAGGAATACCTGACGTCCGCCAACCTCATGCAGCAGGGGGCCATGACCTTCGGCCACCTGGGTTCGGACGGGATCGAACCCTTCTTCACCGGTGGGTCGGGTTCGGGGTCCTTCTACGAGAGCTCGCTGCTGGTGGAACTGAACCGACTGCCCGCGCCGCCTCCGGGACTGCACTACCAGAGCTATCTTGCCGCCATCTCGGCGACGGGCGTCGGCAGCTCGTCGCGGGGGAACACGATCACGCTGGATGCCCGCGGGAACGCGATGGACCGGCTGGAAGCGTCGCAGGTCGGCGATTTCGCGTCGTTCACCCATTATGTGCTGGTGCTGGAGCCCGACGGCATCACGTCCATCACCGAGATGCGCGTGCAGCAGAGCGACGACTACAAGAACAAGTTCAAGGACTTCTTCGGAGGCTGACGTCTACGCCGGCATGCCGCAGCAATCCGCGCCCGCCGCCCGCAGGGGTGGCGGGCGCGTTTGTTGCAGGGGGTGTGGCGACGGGCGCAAGTGCACGTGCACTTGCCCCGGATGATAGATTCCCCTGCGATGCGGAAACTGGCGGAGTCCCGAAGATGAAGACACATTCCGTCCGGGTCGACAAGCCCTGGGGCTACGAGCTCATCTGGGCGCACACCGGACGCTACGTCGGCAAGATCCTGCACGTGAACGCGGGCGAAGCGCTCTCGCTGCAGTATCATCGCGAGAAGGATGAGACGCTGTACATGCTGGCCGGATCGATGCGGCTTTGGCTGGGCCCCGCGCAGGATGAACTGGAGGAGCGGATCATGAGGGAGGGGGATGCGGTGCGCATCGTTCCCGGAACCGTGCATCGCATGGAGGCGGTGACGGACGTGGACATTCTGGAGGCGTCGACGCCCGAACTGGACGACGTGGTGCGGCTCGAGGATCGCTACGGGCGCGCGGGGAGTTTCGGGCGGGAGGGATGAGGCTGAGCATCCACGGACTGCCTGATTTCCCCGGGTTTTCCGGACGATGGTGGGTCCTCCTACTGGTCGTTCTCGTTCCCAGCGTCGCGTGCAGCCAGGAATCCCCCACCAGCGGTCTGGTGGTATCGTCGGACGCCGCACTGCAGGAACTCGCCGACGGGCTGCTTCAGGACATCAGCCAGCGCTCGGGGCTCTCGTTTACCGAGCCGGTGCGCGTCGAGTGGCGAAGCGAAGAGGAGTTGGTCCGATACGTGACCTTCCAGCTCGAGGAGGAGTTTCCGGAGGGCGAGATCGAACACATCCGCGACAGCTACGCGCTCCTGGGACTGGTTCCGGAAACACTCGACCTGGGCGAGCTGTTCCTGGCGCTGTACACCGAGCAGGTCGCCGGCTTCTACGATCCCGACTCGGTGGCGCTCTACGTAAGATCGGACCAGGATGAGGAGACGGTCGAGAGCGTGCTGGTCCACGAGCTCGTCCACGCCGCTCAGGACCAGATCGTCGACCTCGACGCGTTGACCGAGCGCGCGCGTGGCAACGACCGCCAGATCGCCGCGCAGGCGGCGGCCGAGGGGCACGCCACCCTGGTGATGCTCGAGTACGCGCTCGAGCGGCAGCAGGGGGTGGAGGTGGACCTGGTGGGGCTTCCGAACTTCATCGACCTGATGGGGCCGTCGCTGGCCGGGGTCGCCAGTTCATCGCCGGTGCTGGGATCCGCTCCGAGAATCCTGCGCGAGTCGCTCATCTTTCCCTACGTGTGGGGCACCGAGTACGTCCGCGTGCTGTGGCAGCAGCATCCCGGGCGGCCGCCTCCCTTCGGAGAGCTGCTTCCTCTCTCGACAGAGCAGGTGCTGGAACCGGAGCGAGCCTTCGGACCGGACCCGGATGCGCCGGTCGAGATCGAGTTTGCCGGTGGCGCTGCGACGGTGACCTACACGAACTCGCTCGGGCTGGCGGAGATCGGGATTCTGCTCGAGGAGGTCGCGGGGGATGGGCGGCCGATCCTCGGCTGGGAGGGCGACCGGTTCGCTCTTCTGGAGAGCGAAGGCGGAAGCCGGGGGCTGGTGTGGTGGTCGGTCTGGGAGAACGAAGCGGCGCGCGACGCGTTCGTGTCCCGCGGCCGGGCGGTGGCCGCCGCGCTGACCGACGCGACCCTCGCGGCCGACGTGCTGGATGGCCGGCCGGCGGCGGTGCTGACCGTGGGGGCCGTGCCCTCCCCGCCGGTGGCGAGCATCGTGGGGGGCAGATGAGTTCCGGGGC
The DNA here is from genome assembly GCA_965208255.1 of Longimicrobiales bacterium. Taxonomy (GTDB): domain Bacteria; phylum Gemmatimonadota; class Gemmatimonadetes; order Longimicrobiales; family Gaopeijiaceae; genus BD2-11. The sequence goes on along the minus strand of OZ242324.1, from coordinate 1,685,821 downwards.
GTCCGAGGTGCGCGCCGTGCATGTGAGCACGAAGGGGGGCGGGGGGTACCCGGTGCTGGTGGGGCGCGGCCTGCGCCACTCGATGCCGGAACTGCTCGCCGAGTACGCGCCCGCCCACCGCTACGCCGTGATCGCCGACGCGAACGTGGCCGGCCTGCACGGCGACGCCCTGCTGGGTGTTCTGGCCGCGGGCGGGGCACGGGCGGAGATGTTCACCTTTCCGGCGGGGGAGGAGAACAAGATCCGGCGGAGCTGGTCGCGGCTCTCGGACGAGCTGCTGGCCGCCGGGTTCGGACGCGACGGTTGCGTGGTCGCGCTCGGGGGCGGGGTGACCGGCGACCTGGGCGGCTTCGTGGCCGCGACCCTGCTGCGGGGCATCCCGGTGGTGCAGGTGCCGACCAGCCTGATCGCCATGGTGGACGCGTCGGTGGGGGGCAAGACGGGGGTGGACACCCGGGCCGGCAAGAACCTGATCGGGGCGTTCCACCCGCCGCGGGTGGTGGTCGCCGATCCCGACTACCTGGGCACCCTGCCTGCGGCGGAGCGCTCCCAGGGCCTCGCCGAGGCGGTCAAGCACGGGGCGATCCTGGACGCGGACTACTTCGAGGAGGTCGCGCGCTCCGCCGCGGGGGTGCTGGCGGGAGACGGCGCCGCCATGGAGGCGGTGGTGCGCCGGTCGGTGGAGCTCAAGGCCCGCGTGGTCAGCGAGGACGAACGGGAAGGAGGGCTCAGGCTGCTCCTCAACTTCGGACACACCCTCGGGCACGCGCTCGAAGCGGAATCCGGCTACACCCTCCCGCATGGGTCCGCCGTCGCCTTGGGGATGATTCTGGAGGCGCGCGCGGGCGAACGCATCGGGCGCACCGCGCCGGGCACCTCCGACCGCCTGACCGAGGCGCTCAACGGTTGCCGCCTCCCCACATCCCCGCCCGCGGGCACCGATGCCGCCGCCGTCCTGGCGCGCACCCCTACCGACAAGAAGACGCGCGCGGGGTCCCCCACCTACGTCCTGCTGGACCGGATCGGCCGGGTGGACGGTACAGGCGGATGGACGCGTGCCGTGCCCGACGAAGTGGTGCTGGCCGTACTTCGCGAAGCACGATGATTCCCCCAACCTCCATCTCCTGAATGGACCCCGCCGCCGACCGCACCCGCTCTCCGGAAGGGCTCTCGACCGCTTCCGCCGTGCTGGCGACCGCCGCCGCCACCGATCCCGGCCGGCCGTTTCTTCTCTACGGCGACCGCGTGATGACCTACGGGCAGGTGGAGGGCCAGGCGCGCGACCTGGCGGCATCTTTGAACCATCTGGGCATCGAACGCGGCGAGCGTCTCGCGATCGTGCTTCCCGGCTGCCCGGAGTTCGTGGTTGCGGCCTTTGCCGCGGCCAGGCTGGGCATCGTCGTGGTGCCCCTGAATCCCCGTCTTCCACCGCTGGAACTGCGCTATCGCCTGCGTCACTCCGAGGCCGCTGTCGCGGTGACGCCCGAGACCTTCGAAGGCGTCGACTATCTTCAGTTCGCCGAGGAGGTGCTGGAGGAACTCCCCGAGCTGGGGTACGTGATCACGGTCGGCGAGGAGGACCTCTGGTACGACGACCAGATCTATCCCTTCGAGGACCTGGTGTCGGCCGGGCGGGGAAAGAAATGCCCCGCGCCCGATCTCGACGCGGACGACCTCTTCGCGCTTCTCTACACAGCCGGAACCACGGGCAAGCCGAAGGGCGTGGAGCTGACGCACGGCAACCTGGTGCGCACCGCGCGCCACACGGTGACGGAGCTGGGGGTGACCTCGACCGACCGCGTCATCGGGGCCAGCGACATCTTCCACGCCTTCTCACTGGGTCCCGGCATCCTCGGCACCGCGAGCGCCGGCGCGTCGATCGTGCTGCAGGAGGCGTTCGACGCCGCGGAAACGCTCGACCTCATCGAGCAGCACGGCGCAACCGTGCACTACGGCGTGCCCACCCACTTCCTGACGGAGCTGCACGCCCAGCGGCGCGGGCCGCGCGACCTCTCCAGTCTCCGCACCGGGATCGTCACTGGGGGCCCCATCGGCGATCGCTCCCTCGGTCAGGTGCGCGAAGAGCTCTGCCCTAACCTGCACGTGGCGTACTCGCTCACCGAGGCCGGCTCCACCCTCTCGATGACCCGCGCCGAAGACCCTCCCGAGAAACTGCGCTTCACCGTGGGACGTCCGCTGGCCGATGTCTCGGTGCGGGTATGCGACGGCGACGGATCCGTGCTCCCGGTCGAGAGCCTGGGGGAGATCCGGGTTCGCGGCCCGGGCGTGATGCGCGGCTACTACCGGCAGCCGGACAACACCCGGAGGCACTTCGATGCAGATCGGTTCCTGCACACCGGCGACATGGGCATCGTGGACGAGGAGGGCTACCTGCATTTGGTAGGTCGCCAGGGAGACGTTATCATCAAGGCTGGGTTCGATGTGTACCCCCGGGAAGTCGAGAACAGAATCGCGACCCACCCGGCGGTACGGGACGTAGTGGTGGTGGGGTTGCCCGATGAACTCCTGGGCGAGGCCGTGTGCGCCTGCGTGCACATGATCGAAGGCGCCATGGTCTCGGAAGAGGAGTTGAAAGCGTGGTGCCGACCCTTGCTGGCCACCTACAAGGTGCCCGATCGAGTCCACATTTTTGACGAGTTCCCGGTGGCGGTCACCGGGAAGGTCGGACGCGGAGAACTGGCTCGCCTTTTGCGGGCCGAGATCCTGCGCCGGCACGGCTAGGTCCCTGGCTTCCCAGCCCCGCTCCACAACCGATCCCGGCGTGCGTCGCCGGCGAGAGGGTGGATCGGAGGGGGAGGCTCGGCGGCCGGAACTTCAGATTCGGTTGCGAGACAACATCAGATGATCAATCACTTCACGCGCGCCCCCCATGTCGAAGGGGCGGGCCCGGTCCTGTCCTCCGCGCCCAATGCGGCGCTGCTCATCGACTTCGACAACGTGACGATGGGCATCCGGAGCGATCTCTCCAAAGAGATCAAGACGCTCCTCAACTCCGACATCATCAAGGGCAAGGTCACCGTCCAGCGGGCGTACGCCGACTGGCGGCGGTATCCCCAGTACATCGTGCCTCTCTCCGAGGCGTCGGTCGACCTGATCTTCGCTCCCGCCTACGGCAGCTCGAAGAAGAACGCCACCGACATCCGCATGGCCATCGACGGCATGGAGCTGGTCTTCATTCGTCCCGAAATCGGAACCTACATTCTCCTCACGGGAGACAGTGACTTTTCCAGTCTGGTTCTGAAACTGAAGGAGTACGGGAAGTATGTGATCGGGGTCGGGATCCAGGAATCCAGCTCCGACATACTGGTCCAGAATTGCGACGAATACTACTCGTACTCGTCGATCACCGGCCTTCAGAAGGCGTCCGCGGGAGACAAGGGCAAGTCCGTCGACCCCTGGAATCTCGTCAGCGCGGCGTCGAAGAAGATGATCGAGCGCGGAGACGTGATGCGCTCGGACCGTCTCAAGCAGGTGATGCTGGAGCTCAGCCCCGGTTTCGAGGAGTCGAAGTTCGGGTTCAGCAAGTTCAGCAAGTTCCTCGCGGAGGCGGCCTCGCGCGGTCTCCTCCGGCTGCGCAAGCTCGAGAACGGCCAGCACGAGGTACTTCCCCCCGGCGCCCGACGCCGGGACGCTTTCGCCGGCAGCTCCGCCCCGCAACAAGCCGGCGCGCGCCGGCGCACGGCCGAGTCGGGCGCTCCGGAGCGGAAGCGGACTGCCGCCCGGGGCGAAGCCGAGCCCTCGGGGAGAGCTTCGGGCCGGGAGGGCGTGTCCGGAGACGGGGCAACGGGCGCCGACCCGCTTCAGGACGCATACGCGCTCCTGCGCAAGGCGTTGCCGGACATCAGCCCGGACAACAGCTGGACGAGGGACTCCGATCTCAAGCGCCGCATGCTGGATCTCGACCGGGGCTTCGATGAGGCCGAGCTGGGGTTCAGCAAGTTCAGCAAGTTCCTCACGCAGGCCCACGAGGACGAGATCGTCCGCATCCGCCGCAACGAAGCGGGCAACTTCGTCGTGCGGCTTCCCCGGTCGGACCGGGCTCGGGCGGCGGCGGCTCCGCCCACAGGCTCGGAGGACGGGAGCAGATCGCCCGCCGGGCCGAAGGAAGGGGCTGCGGCTCCGGACGGATCGGCTGCTGCTTCCCCGTCGCGGGGAGCGGCCTCCGAAGCCGGAAAGGACGACCCCGCGTCTGCGCCCGCACTGGCGGGGAGCACAGCTCCGGCAGAGCCGGCGACGGCCGCCGAGGCTCCCTCTGCGAAGAAGGGAGGGCGCACGCCGCGCTCGCCGCGCCTCCGCATGTGGCGCCAGAGCCAGCGGGCCCGAGAGCGCGAGAAGGAGGACGCTACGCGCGAAAAGGAGGACGTTACGCGCCCCAAGAAGGACGTTACGCGCCAAGAGAAGGACGCTACGCGCCAAGAGAAGGACGTTACGCGTCCAAAGAAGGATGTTACGCGTCCAAAGGAGGACGTTACGCGCCCAAAGGAGGACGTTACGCGCCCAAAGAAGGACGTTACGCGCCCAAAGAAGGACGCTACGCGCGAACAGTCCGTCGAGGCCAGACCCGCGTTCGATCCCGGCCGTCTGGGGCTGCCGACCGATGCCGCCGCGGTCCAGCGCTACCTGGCCAACCGCTACCGGGGCGTGGGCGAGAAGACGGCGGAGCGCCTTATCGGGGCCTTCGGCGACCGCGTCTTCCATGTGCTGCACGACTCCATCGATAAGCTTGAGAGCATCCTTCCGCGCAACCGGGCAGCCAAGGTGGAAGAGGCGTGGCTGGAGGACTTCGGCCGCCGCTCCAAAGCGGAGGCGGGCTCCGAGCAGAATGCGGCCTCGCCAGGGGCCGCGACCCGGAAGAAGGCCGCGACCCCGACGAAGGCTGTGACCGCCAAGAAGGCTGCGACCCCGAAGAAGGCCGTGACCTCGAAGAAGGCGGCGACCCCCGAAAAGACTGTTGCCTCGAGGAAGGCGGCGACCCCGAAAAAGGCTGCGATCCCCCAAGAGGCGGCGACCCCGAAAAAGGCTGCGACCTCGGAGAAGGCCGCGGCCCCGAAGCCGACCGCGACCCGGCAGAAGACCGCGATCCGGAAGACCCCCTCGGACGCCGCCCGGCGGACACGGCTGGGGCGCCGGCGCGGCTCCTCCTGACCGGCCCATCCGGTCGAGCGCCGTGGCGGCGTCGGCTACCGCCGTTGTGAACGAGGCGCTCGCCGGACTCCTGGCGGGCGGCGCGCGCACGGTCGCCTCCGACCTGCTCGGTTGGGAGGTGGAATCGACCATCGGCGGTGTCACGACGGCCGGCCGCATCGTGGAGGTGGAAGCCTACACCGGACCCCACGACCCGGCGTCCCACGCCGCCGAGCGCATCGGCCGCACGCGCCGCAACGCGTCGATGTTCGGTACCGCCGGCATCGCCTACGTCTACCTGATCTACGGCATTCACTGGTGCCTGAACGTCGTGACCGGCCAGGAGGGCTTTCCGGCCGCCGTGCTGGTGCGCGCGCTCGAGCCGCTCGCGGGTGAAGCCACCATGGCGGAGCGGCGGGGCCGGACCCGAGACTTGTGTTCCGGCCCGGCGCGCCTCTGCCAGGCGCTCGGCGTTACCGGGGCGCTCGACGGGCACCCCCTCGACCGGGCGCCGCTGCGTCTCATCCCGCGGAAGCCGGTCCCGGCCGGGCGCATCGCCCGTTCGCCCCGCATCGGCGTCACGCGGGCGCGCGAGCGCGAGCTGCGCTTCTTTCTCCCCGGCAACCCACACGTTTCCGTTCGCACAGGCGGGACTCGATGAACGAACCGAGCTGGATTTCGCTCCTTCCCACCGTCCTCGCCATCGTGCTGGCCATCTGGAGCCGGCAGGTCTACGTGTCGCTCGCAGCGGGCATATGGATCGGGTGGACCATCCTGGAGAGCTGGAATCCGCTCGTCGGTCTCGCCACCGCTATCGAGCAGACCGTGGCGGTGCTGGGCGACCCCGGGAACGCCAAGGTGATCCTCTTCACGCTCGTCATCGGCGCCATGATCGCGACCCTGGAAGCGGCGGGCGGGGTGCGCGGCTTCGTGCGCTGGATCGAGAGCAACCGCTGGGTGACCGACGGACGCCGCGCCCAGTTTCTGGCGTGGATCATCGGCATCGTGATCTTCATCGAATCGAACATCACCGTGCTCGTGGCCGGCGCGGTTTCGCGGCCGCTCTTCGACCGGTTCCGCATCTCGCGCGAACGGCTCGCCTACATCATCGACTCCACCTCGGCGCCCATCTGCATCCTCATCCCGCTGAACGCCTGGGGCGCCCTGAACCTGGGGATCCTGAACGAGCTGGGAGTGGAGGACGCGCTCGGCGTCTTCATCGCCGCGATTCCGGTGAACTTCTACGCCCTCATCGCCTTCCTGCTCGCGGGCGCGTCGATCCTGTGGAAGATCGACATCGGACCCATGAAGCGAGCCGAGCAGCGGGCAGCGGAAGGGCAGGTGCTGTGGCCCAACGCCCAGCCCATGGTGGACGAAACCGTGCTCTCGCCCGCGCCGGTCGGCCGCATCGGGCCGCGCGCGCGCAACATGCTGGTGCCGATCGCGGTGATGGTGCTGACCATGCCGCTGGGGCTCTACGTGACGGGCGGCGGATCGATGCTCGAGGGTTCCGGCTCGACGAGCGTGCTGTGGGCGGTGCTGGCCGGTCTGGGTGCGGCGTGGCTGATGCTGTTCGCGCAGCGGGGCGCGACCCTGGACGAGCTCACCCGCACCGGCCTCAAGGGCGCCGGAGGGCTGATGCCGCTGGCGCTTATCCTACTGCTGGCGCTGGCGCTGGGATCCGTGGCGCGCACGCTGGGTGCGGGCGAGTACGTGGCGCAGGTCACTCAGGGCGTGCTGCCGCCGGTGCTCTTCCTGCCGCTCGTGTTCGTGGTCGCGGGCGGGATCTCCTTCTCGATCGGCTCCAGCTGGGGCACCTTCGCCATCATGCTGCCCATCGCGGTGCCGGTGGCCGAGACGCTGGGCATGCCGCTGGCCCCGTTCGTGGCGGCGTCGCTCTCCGGCGGCATCTTCGGCGACCACTCCTCGCCCATCAGCGACACCACCATCATTTCGTCCATGGCGGCCGCCACCGATCACATCGACCACGTGCGCACGCAGCTGCCCTACGCGCTGCTGGCCGGGGGGGCGGCGGCCGTCTGCTTCGCGGTGCTGGGGGCGACGCTTTGAGGCCATTCCCTCGGGCCGGATCTCGTGTACCTTCTGTGGGCTGTCCGGGCCGGCGGCGCGGGGACGTGCGCGCCGGATGACCGCCCATCCTGATCCTCGAACCGGAGCGACCTGGAATTGAACGTGAGCGTCTGCATCCGCAGGGTGCCCGACACCGAGACGCAGATTCGCGTCGCTGACGACGGCGTCTCGATCGATACCAGCGGGGTGAAGTACATCGTGAGCCCCTACGACGAGTTCGCCCTGGAGGCGGGCCTGCGCGTGACGGAGGGCCTGGGCGCGGGCGAGGTCACGGCGGTGACGGTCGGAGACGCGGGCGCCACGGAGAGCCTCAAGAACAGCCTGGCGATGGGCGCGCACCGCGCGGTGCTGCTGGAGGGCGAGGTCACGATGGACGGGCTCGCCACCGCCAGGGCGCTGGAGGCGGAGCTGGCGGAAGCGGACGCCCCGCTGATCCTGCTGGGGGTGAAGGCGGCGGACGACGACCAGCAGCAGGTGGGCCCGATGCTCGCTACGCTGCTGGGGCGGCCCTGCGCGACCGCCGTGACGCGCCTGGAGGCGGGGGACGGACATGTCCGCTGCCATCGCGAGGTGGAAGGCGGGACGGAGGTCGTCGAGCTGCCCCTTCCGTGCGTGGTGACGATCACCAAGGGCACCTACGAGCCCCGTTACGCCACCCTCAAGGGCATCATGGCCGCGCGCCGCAAGCCCCTTGAACGGCGACCGGCGCAGCTTCCCGCCGCGCGCTTGCGGGTGCGTGGGCTGGAGCCGCCCGCGCCCCGGCCGCCGGGACGGGTCGTCGGGGAGGGGGTGGAGGCGGTGCCCGAGCTGGTGCGGCTGCTGCGCGAGGAGGCGGGGGCCCTGTGAGCGCCGCGGGCGTGTTGACCGAACCTGAGACGATGCCCGAGTACGGGTCGGAGGGGGAGATGGAGTCCGGTGCAGGAGTGGTAGCCGCGTTCGTGGAGCAACGGGAGGGCAGCGTGCGCGCCACGGCCCACGAGGTTGTCGGGGCGGCGGCCGAATTGGCGCGCCAGCTCGGTGTAGAGGCCCACGGCCTGGCCGTGGGCGGGCCCGGCTTCGGCGCGGGGTGCGCGGGGCTGGGTGAGCGCGGGGCCGAGGTGATCCGGGTCGCCGAGAGCGCCGAGGTGACGCAGTACCAGGCGGAAGGCTACGCGCGCATCGTCGCCGACATGGTCGCGGGGGGCGGGTACCGGGCGGTGCTCTTTCCCGCCAGCGCGCTGGGGGCCGACCTGGCGCCCAGGGTGGCGGCGCTCCTCGACGTGCCGCTCGCCTCGGATGCCACCGGCCTGGAGGTGGTGGACGGCGAGCTGGTGGTCACCCGGCCGGTATACGGGGGGAAGGCCTTCGCGCGCGTCACCTTCGACGCCAGCCCGGCGCTGGTGTCGCTCCGTCCCCATGTGTTTCCCCCGGGGACCCACCCGGCCGCCGGTCGGGTCGAGGCGTTCACCCCGGCGGGAGGAGCGCCGGCGGGGGGGCGGGTGGTGGAGTTCCGGGCCGCTTCGCAGGGAACCGTCGACGTGGCGGAAGCGGAGATCGTGGTGTCGGGCGGCCGCGGCATGCGCGGTCCGGAGAACTGGGGCGTGATCGAAGAGGTGCGCGACGCGCTGGGTCCAGCCGCGGCGCTGGGCGCCTCGCGCGCGGTGGTGGACGCCGGATGGCGCCCGCACGCCGAACAGGTGGGCCAGACCGGCAAGACCATCGCGCCCAAGCTCTACTTTGCGCTCGCCATCTCCGGGGCGATCCAGCACCTGGCCGGGATGCGCACCGCGCGCACCATCGTCGCGGTGAACAAGGACGCCGACGCGCCCATCTTCAACGTGGCCGACTACGGCATCGTGGGAGACGTGTTCGAGGTGGCGCCGGCTCTGGCGGCCGAGATTCGGCGGCTGAGGAGCGAGAGCGGATAGGGCGGCCGACCGGTACCCGCGAATTCGGGACGCACGCCGACCCGGCGGTCCGACACCTGTGCCGGATCTCCCGCCGGAGCACGGGACCGGGGTGCCCCACTTGGCGGTGATCCGGTCCCGCCATCCTGCCGACGGACAGGGCGTGCGGCGAGGAATTCCCTACCGCAACGGAAGTCATCGAGTTCACATCTTACTGTGACCGTTGACCTTACGGGACTCACACACCGTATTCCCGCTGTTTGATTCCCGCCAATCGACAGGTCAGGCGCGAACTCTCGGGCGACTCTCCAAAGCCTTCCTGAGCTGTCCAGCGTCGGCCTGCTGATAACAGCGGAGCACCGTCTGGGCCTCCTTCCAGCCGCCCAGTTCGCACAGCACCTTGAGCGGCAAGTCCATGAGATCCGAAGCGAACTTCCGCCTGAGCGAATGCCAGCCTCTCCCTCGCCGGGGTTCCAGCCCCGCAAGGCGCTCGGCCTTGTGCCACCATGCACCCGCGAGCCTAGAGCTGATGCTCGCCGAGGGGTCCTGCGGCGCGGGCAAGACCGGCGTCTCCCCGCTGCCGGGGCTCGCTTCCCGCGCCTCCTCCAACACCGCTACCGCTTCGTCGGTCATCGGCGTGACGTGTTCGTAGCCGGTCTTCTCGTGTTCAGCGCGCCACCGCACCTCGCGGCTCTCGAAATCGATGTCCCTCCAACGAAGGTTGCGGATGGCTCCGATTCGGTGTCCGGTCTCGTGGGCGAGCACGAACGCGACGCGGAACCGCCAATCGACCTGCCGGGATATCCCGAGCATCGCCTGGTACTCCTCCTCCGAAAGGACGACGCGGGTGGGGTTCTTCTCCTTGGGCGTCTTCAGGCCCCTCAGCGGATTCGAGTCGAGCAGGAGTCTCCCCTGCTCGTCCCTGGACTTCGCCGCCCAGTTGAGCACCGCGATCAGGAACCGCAGGTCGCACTCGACCGTCCGGTCGGATACGGGTTTGCCGCTCGGTCCGACCTTACCCGCGCGCCGCGCCCGGATGAAGCGGTCCCAGTCCCTCTGTGACAGTGTCGCCGGGTCGCGGTCCTTCCCGAAGAACCGCAGGAACATCCGCATCGCGATCTTGTCGTGTCGTTGGGTGTGCTCGCCCTTGGTCGGCGTCACCTCCTCACCATAAATGTCAAACAGCTTCTCCAGAGTGAGCGGCTCGGGTTCGGCCTCGGCCTTGCCGTTGGGCTCGTATGTCGCGAGGCCCGCGGCGGCCTCGTCGGCCTGCCGCTTGGCTCTCGACCAGTCCCGGTGCTTCAGGGATCGGGTGAGCCTGCGCCCGTTCTCTCGCCACTCTATCTGGTAGAGACCGGTCTTGGGATCGGCGAACACCCTCACCCTGTTCCGGCCCCACTCGCCGGCGCTGTAGCTGCGCCGGTCCCGCTTCGTGCGTGCCATCATTCGATTCCTCTCGCGATGGACCGCACGATCTGCGCGAACGAAACTTCGCTGAGCGGTGTTGCTCGCGCCAGATCCAGCCCTGCCCGTAGCCATCAGCGGCTCGGACCCTGATCGCGGTCCGGTCCCGGGCGGCGCATCAGATACGGAGGCCGCGCGGTCTCGCGACGGCGGATGTCCCGGAATACTCGGCCAAGCGTGTCGCAAGCGCGTCGAGCCGCTCGATTCGCATCTGCAAGGCTTCGTACTCCGCGCTCTGCCGCTCGACGTGCTGCCGCAAGGCTTCGATCTCTCCGCCTTGCCGCTCGACGTGCCCTTGCAAGGCTTCGACCTGCTCGGAGTGCCGCCGCTGTTCCGTTTCGTACTGCGCGGACAACTTCCGCAAGGCCCTCGTCAACTGCTCCTCTAACGCGGTCATAGACCTCCTTCACTCGTTCGACAGCTTCAACGCCGGAAGGTGCCCCGGTTCCACCCACCAGGGCGGATCGTCCAGCACCCCGTCCGGCACCACCACGAACCTCTCGCCCTCGATCTCGTGGAACACGAGCCCCCAGGTATCCACCTCCAGCTGGGCCAGCGTCCGCCGGGCGTCCTCGATGTCCCGGTTCAGTTCGGCGCGGGTCACGATCCGGTCCTGAATGCTCCCCGCCAACCAGCGCATCGTCGCCCAGCTTCCGCCGAAGAAACCGATCCAAAGACTCAGGCCGACGATCAGCGGCCGTTGCCACGCCTTCACCAGCAACTCGCGCATCTTGCCGGTCGCCTCCTCCGTATCGCGCTCGATGGTACGCACCGCGCTCCTCGCGACGCGCCGCGAGTTCTCGGCGAGCCTTTCGAGCTCGCTCGCGGTCAATTCCTCGATCTCCCTGCGCTCGTTCTCCAGCCTCCTCCGCAGCCGTTCGGTCAAATCGTTCGCGGTCGAAGTTCTCTCCATACAGTTCTCCTTTCAGCCGCCACCGGTCTCCGGTTTCCGGGTCCAGCGCGGTGATGTACTCCATGCCCTGGCGCGGCACTTCAAGGCCCGCCTCCCGGAGCGCGGCGACAACATCGTGGCGGTCTTTGACCGCACCGTGCTCGACACGCTGGAGCAGGTAGTCCCGGATCAGGTCGCGGGGGGAGGATTCGAGCCGTAGTCCGGCCCGCAGCCGGGTCGCCTCGATGTAAGCGCGGTGGCCGGGGTGTTGCACTCTGGCCCGCTCCGGGTCATCGGGTCGGCTCCAGCCGTGCTCGTGGTTGAAGGCGTCGCGCAGCGGATCGAACGTCCGCTGCCATCCCGGAGGCGCGATGTTGAGGCTTCGGCCGGTCTCCAGATCGCACCGGGCGGCGAGGACATGGACGTGCGCGCCTCCGCCCTCCTCACGGTGCAGGACGGCCGCCCATGCGTAGCGGTCGGGCTCCAGCCCCGCCCAAGCCGTCTTCTCGAACTCGTCGAGCACAGCCTCGATCTGCTCGTCGGTGGGGTGGTCGTCCGGTGCCCAGGCGATCACGCCGGAGGTGTACCTGTGCTCGAAGTCGAGCGAGTCGGCCACTGCGGCCACCATGTCCGGGTTCCCGCGCAACACCTCGACGCCTTCGCGAGGCTTCCCGGCGGCGTCCCGCTCCCCGAGGAGGTAGCCTGCCGCCTTGCCGGCCGAGCCGGTCCCGTGCGCGAGGAACTTAATGTGCATCGCGCTCCGGATTCTCAAAGCGAGCCAGCGCGCCGAGCGCGCGCTCGATGGCCACAAGGCGGGCGAGGACCTCGACGGCCTCGGCCGCCCCCTTGTGGGTATTCGCCCATTTGGCGATCTGGTTGAGGTTGTTCCCGACGCGGGATACCTGCCGGGTGCGCTCGCGCTCGACCTCGGCGGCGCGGGCCGTCCAGGTCCGTGTACGGGCCATGGCCCGCCGGATCAGCGCGGACAGCGGCACGCCGGCGGCCTTCGCCTTTGCCCGCCAGTCGGCGGACTCGGCCTCCGACACGCGGGCGGTGACGACGGCGGTGCGGCGCTCAGGCATCACGCCGCACGGACACGGGGGAATGGGGGCGGCGCCCCCATCCGCGACCTCCTCGGGAGCGCGAACAGCGGGGGGTTCGAAGGGGGGGCGGGAGCCAGCCCCTCGCCAGCCCCATTGTATGACAATGGGTAGGCGGACCGCCTGAGGTCAGAATCCCGGCAGGAAGTCACGTAAGTCTAATCAGGACTGCACGATCTGCCATTCCTGCCGCCGCGCCATACCTGATGCCACCGTACTGAAACAGCGGCGAAGTCGCGGTCAAATGGCGGGACTCTGGGGTGGCCTCCAGCCGATGCCGCCTCTACTGTCGTGAGGCCCCGGCCGATGAGGTCGCCGCCGCTGTTCTAGTTCTAGTCTTTCAGCAGCAACCCCGACTTGAGCGCCAAGTCCACCCAATCCGACCGGTCGCGCAGCTTGAGTTTTTCCTTCAGGCGGGCGCGGTAGTTCTCGATTGTCTTACGCGCCAGGGACAGCCGGTCGGCGATCTGGCTCGCGGTATAACCTCTGGCGGTGAGTCTCAGAATCTCGCGTTCCTGATCGCTCAGGGAGGCCAGGGGGGATGCCGGCTGAGCGTCGAATTCCTGCCGCCTCCGCATGTAAAGCTGGGTTGCCTCGCGTGGCATCGTTGTCCGTCCGGCGGCGATCAGATCTACGGCCCGGATCAAGTCTTCAGGCCCCCGGCTCTTCCTAATGAACCCCATCGCGCCCGCGGACATGATGGGTTCAAGGTACTCCTCGTGGTCGTGCCTGGTGAGTATCAGGATCCCTGCGCCAAGGTCCAGCGCGCTAATTCGCCGAGTTGCTTCGATGCCGTCCAAGCGAGGCATGTCGATGTCCATCAGGATCACGTCGGGCTCAAGCCTCTGTGCCAATCGAATCGCCTCTCGACCGTCGGCCGCCTCGCCAACCACCTTCATTCGACCTGTACTCTCGATGATCGCCCGAAGACCCGCCCGCACCATCTCATGGTCGTCAACGATGAGCACCTTCGTGTCCCAGCTCACAGCTCTTCCTCTGCCGTAGCCCGCGCGGCCACCGGAACGCGAACTCGTACCCTGGTACCGTCGCCGCGGATGCTGCGCACCTCGAACACGCCGCCGATCATGGCGGCGCGTTCACTCATCCCCAGGAGTCCGATGCCGGCCCCCGACGAAGCGACGGCGGCGGTATCGAAACCGACACCAGCGTCCTTAACTTCGACTTCGATCCAGTCGGAATCGCGGGTCACGGTGACGAGAGCTTCGTCGGCTTCAGAATGCTCACGTGCATTGGAAAGGGACTCTTGGACGATACGAAAAAGGGCAAGTGCGTTCGCCGGGTCCAGGCTACGCCCCACATCGATGAGATTGCCGTGAACCGTGAACCCGGCCTCGGAATACTCGCGAAACAGTATCCTCAAAGCGAAGTTCAGTCCGAAATGCTTGAGTTCCAGCGGCGTCAGACCTCGGCAGATCCGCTCTATGGACGCGATGGTATGATCAATTGCTGAGCTCAGCTCCAACAGGTCGTCGTCTCCCGACAGGCCCTCCATGTTCCGCAAGGTCGTGAAGCGGTGCTTGATGAAGACCATCCGTTGGACGATGTCGTCGTGCAGTTCGGCAGCGATTCGCGTCCGCTCCACTTCCACAGCCTCCACTCTCGCCATGGACATGCTGCGCCAACGGTCAAATCGGGACAGGTCTCGAACCGTGCAGACAACCATCGGTCCGTCACCGGCGGGTTGCCAGGGCGTGAGAGCGATTTCCACTGGGAACTGACTTCCATCTTTTCGTTCCCCTTGCAGGAGCAAGCCGTGTCCCATTGGTCGAGCACGGGGTCGGAGCGCGTATTCCGCCCTGAGTTCCGCGTGGTGCGTGCGGTGCTGGAAGGGCACCAGGATATCGACAATCAGTCCAACCAACTCATCGCGATCCCATGCGAACATGGACGTAGCTCGCTCGTTGACATACCGGATCACGCCCGCATCATCCACCACGAGGATAGCGTCCGGCGACGCGTTGAGGACTTCTCTGAGTAGGGTGTCCGCGAGCATGACGCATTGTAGCAACCCAATCGGCAGCATGCCACACCGGAGGACTTGAAGCGCGAAGACTGCCGGAGGACGCTGAGTCCGCCAGGGGTCCCGCCGCCGCTCGCAGCGTCTCCGCTGATTCGATCTCACGAATCCCATGGGTTCACATCCCCCCCGCAGCCTGTATTTCGCTGGGGCGGCTTTCGTATGTAGATCCCTGCGACACCCAACTCAAGATTGCGTTCGAGCCGGTCTTTCTCACCAAGACCCGCTCGGATTCCGCCTTCGGGCGTCCCCCCGGGCCAGCGCTCAGAGAGCGTTGGACGACAAGCAGTTGCGGGGTCGACGCCGGACCAGCCAGGGTGCCGAAGACATACTTTTCGGCTCCGCTGTTGGCCCAACCCATGCCTGCCGCAACCTCATCGAACGAGCCCGCTTTGCGAAGATGCGCCCAGCCGCGCGAGGCGTCCACGTCCAGAGCGATTCCCAGAGCCGAAAAACGCATCCCGCTGTCCCGAGCGTGTCCGGCGACGAGGATCTTCGCATCTCTCACCGCGCGCGATACCTCGGGTAGATTCGACCAACCACACGACGACGATCCGAGAAACACGAGCACGATCTCGTCTTCAACGCCGGTTGCGGCTACGCTGCCGGGCCGGTATTCCCGCGCTTCGCGCGCTGGAACGGCAAGCTCGATGTCCACCGTGGGTATCAGACCCAGAGTGGCAAGAGCGACCCCCGCAACCGATCCCACCGTGAACACCGCACCGGCGATCCATGTCCTTGTCTTGCGACTCATTGCGTCACCCCCTTCGGCGCGGAGGCCATCCTGATCAATTGGGAATCACCGAAGGTCCGCACCTCGATCCGGGGGTACGGGTCCTCGTACAGCGCGACATATCCTCCCTCGAAGGGAATGGCCCTCGGCACCTCATCGCCGAGAAAGGCTCCGGCACCGGACTCGGAGTCCAGCAGGTAACTCTCGATGGCAACTGTCCGTCGAACCATGCTGGCGTGGCCCACCTGAACCAGCAGGTGGCCTTCTGCAACGGGGTGAACCGAGCCCAGGACATCCCATTGATCCGGGCGTCCCTTGCGAACGTAGTTTCGTCCTCTCTCGTTTACCCCTTGGTAGACGGGCAGCCCCGAAAACGATTCGAGCGTCGAGGCCCACACGAGCGAGCCGTCAAGCGAGTCGAAGGCCCGGATCAGCGGAATGGCGCGATGGCCAAGCACCACCACGCCGTGTCCACCGTTCGCGCATGCCAAAGCGCCCTCGGCGAGCGACATCTGTATGAGCCAGTTCTCGTCCCGGTAGCCTTCGCCGAAGGCTGGCGCTACCGAGTCGGCTCCCAGTCGCAGTTGATGGACGAGCGTGTTTGCATCCTGGCGGTAGCCGTTGATGAAGACTCGCCCGTCGCGCATCGAGCAGACCGCGCGGGGGCCGACCGGGGCTTCGATCGTCTGGATCGCGCTCCATCCGTGCTCGGTGGGCGCGAACATCTTGACGCGCTGGTCGCGCGACGCGACCAAAATCCGCCCATCGCCGAGCAGTTCGATGCCGATCGCGTGCCGAAGTTCAGATGGTCCGTCTCCGAACCCGCCGAATTTGTGGACGAAGCGACCGAGGAAATCGAATGCCCGCACCTCTTGCGCTTGCTCGTCGAGAACGTAGACAAAACCGGCTGTGTCGACCGCTACATCGGCGACGCTTCCGAAGACCGAGGGATCCGAATGTTCAGCGTCATCCATCCCTGCGGCGCCGATCTCGACCAATACACCTGCGTTGCGGATCGCGTCGCGCGCGGCGGTCCACTTCGCCAGCCGCTCGGGTGTCATGTCCGCCGGAACGCTATCGCGCGTGATCGGCGTGGCCCACTCGCTGCCGGGAATCCGACCGGGCAACGGATGCACCGTTTCGTTGTTGCGCGGACCGTCACAAGCGCCCGCCGCGAACCCAAGCGCGGCCACGCTCAGGAACACTGGGAAGAATTGGGGTGGTGGTAGGAATCGAGTCTTCATTATGGCCTCACAATCACTTGAACTGGGTTTGAACGGGACGCGGCTCCGAAGTAGCCGAAGATGCCTTCGTCGCCGGTGAGCCCGAAGCTGGGCCACGGCCGGATCACCAAGCGGTCGTAGCGGAGCCGGGCGAAGCGGGCAAAGTTCTCGTCGAAGCCGACGAGGTGGAGGTCGAGGCGGAATTCGGGAGGCCGCCAGATATTCTGAGGCGCACTGGCGTCATAGCCCCTGACCATGATGCGGGCGTGCTCGGCTGCCGGGTTCAGCTCCCTGGGGACGAGGTGCTTGATCCATCGGGGCTCCTCGCTCACGTTGCCCGCGCTGTCCACGACGACCTGCACGACATTGGCGGCCTCCGCCACGATGAACTCCACCCCGGCGGGGGTCTCGTATCGCACATCAACGCCGAAGGTGTCAGCGGTTGGCGCGGCAACGAACTGCACGGATGGCTCCACAAGCACCGGAGCGACCGGAACGGCGGCAGCTCCTGAGAAGCCGCCGAGTTCCGTAGTACCCGACAGGGTGTACCGGACACCCACCTCGATTGGCTCTGGAAGCTGGGCGCGCAAGCAGGATACAGGCCCCTTCCAGGCCACCGACCCGGATATCAGACCGCACGCCCAAAGTCCCTTTGGCGTATGCGAATCGGCATCCTGGACAAAGGTGGCCGTCCATCCCGGACCGGACAGCTGGGCACCGACCACCGGTGGATCTCCCAAGGTGTCGCGGTGTGGGTAGGTGGCAAGCAACGTGGCGGTGTCGAACCCCGCACTGATCACGGCGGCGATCGCTATGGCGTTTTCGTCGGGGACGAAGACTTCCGTCGGGTGCGTGTAGTCGCACGCGCCTGCGGCCAGGCCGCCAAGCGCCGTCAATGCGGCGATGAGCCTTGGCGCGGCCCGCCCACGGCGGTTGGCCCCGTGGTGCCGAGCGTTTCCTTCCGAATTGTCATACATGACGAAATCCCTTTCTCAAATCGTTTGGTTTTGGTCCCTAGAACCGGAATTCGAGGCCCAGGAACGGGACCATTGGTAGCTGTGGGGCGTACACGCGCTCAGTCACGCCGTCGGTGCGCTGCTCCGGCGCGACGCCAACCACGTTGGGAAGGCTGAAGAGATTGGCGATGGAAGCGAAGGGCGTCAGCGTGCCGCCGCCGAACCAGTCCACGTCCTTCGAGCCCCGCCAGCCCACATCGATCCGCAGGTAGGGCGGCAGCGTCGCGGAGTTGTACTCTCCGGCGAAGTTGAGCACATCGTCGTAGAGACCGCCCACCCGCGTGTCGGGGGACATGTAGGCGACGAACGGCAAGAAGGCCACGATCGGCGTCGTCGGCTGTCCGCTGCGCGCCGAAAAGCGCACCGACCAGGTCGAACCGCCACGTTGCAGGCTCGCACTCAACTCGCCTTCGTGATCTCTGTGAAACCTCGGCGTATAGGTGCGGCCGCCAACAGATCTGGTCACTTTGGCCCAACGGTAGCTGCCGACCACGGTTGCCCCGCCGCTGGCCGGAGACCAGCTCCAGGTGGACTCCAGCCCCTTGGCCGTGCCGCTTCCCAGCTCGCGCTTGGACGGCTCGACGAGCATGAGTGACTCGATGGGATTGTTGTTCAGGGCGGGAAGGCGGAGATTGTCCATCCGCCGGGCGAAGGCCTCCACCCGAACGCGCACCCCGTGGGTGCCGCCCTCCCAGCCACCGGACACTTCCGAGTTCCTTAGAAGCGGACCCTCCTGGACCGGAGCCAGGAGGTCGTAGGCCAGATAGCTCGCCGACACCGGTTCTTCGCTGCGGATCGACGACAGCGCCTGATGTGACCTGCTGGCGGATAGCCAAGCCTTCCACCTGGGCCGTTGGTACGACATCTCCGCGAAGGGCGACAGCGCCCCCTCGACGCCGAAGAAGTGGTCGGCGCGAAGGCCCCCTCCAACCGCAAACCCGCCGCCCAGGGTTGCCTTCGCGCTGCCGAATGCAGCGACCCGGGTCGCCACGGGCGAGAGATCGAACGCCTCGAAGAGGTCGTGCGGGTCGCTCCCGTCCCACTCCCTGCCGACCGCGCTGTGCGCCGCCTCGAAACGGGTCGCCTGCACGCCTCCATCGAGCGTCAGGTCGCCGGACTGCCGCCGGAGTCGCATTTCGGCCCGGTACTCGCCCATCATGCCGCGGATGATCGAGGAGGTGTCCGCATCCAAGGTCTTGCCCCGAAACACCGTGTAATCGCCCGAGAACCGGCTGTGCCCGACGCTCAGGTCGACCAGGGTGGCCGAGCCGATTCGGTCCCGGTAGTGCGCGGCCAGTGCCATGTTCCCCCAAGTCGCCCTTGAGGCCCGGCCGAGCGCCGCGTCTCCCTCGGGGATGTCTTGGGGCCTCGAATCGAGGCCTTCGTCGTTCCAGTAGCCCGTCAGCGAGAGTCGGCGGACGCCCCCGAGGTCCTTCGTGAACTTGCCATGAACGTCGCCGAATGAGTACGGCACCGTGGAGTTGTCCAGAATCGCCCCCAGCCCCGCCGTGAGGAGGTCGATGTACGAGCGTCTGGCGTCCACGAGGAACGACGCCGACCTACCCACCGGTCCCTCGGCGGACATGCGCAGCGAAGCGATCCCCAATGAGCCGCTTGAGCGAAAGCTGTCCCGCGCTCCATCCCGAGTGGCCACGTCGATGGCGCCTGAGAGCGACCCCACCGCCAGCGCTTCGCTCGACGATCCCGTGAGCAGCGTCACGCGATTGACGGCCTCGGCGTTGAGC
Source organism: Longimicrobiales bacterium (assembly GCA_965208255.1). GTDB lineage: Bacteria > Gemmatimonadota > Gemmatimonadetes > Longimicrobiales > Gaopeijiaceae > BD2-11. The sequence continues at coordinate 1,666,488 of OZ242324.1, read as the reverse complement.
GCCGCCACGAATCCCCCGACATGGAACGGGTTGAAAATCCGCACTCCGTCCAGGAAGACCGGCGTACCCTCGCTCACTCCGCCCCGAATGAACGGTGCCGCCACCCAGTCGGACGCCGGTGATGCGGCGGGGGAAAGGGACGTGGCGCGGAGTACGTCTGTCTCCAGTATGACGGGCTGTGCGCGCACCAGTTCCCGGTCGACCACGAAGGCTCCCGGAGATGACGACAAGGGGTCGGCCGCCCGACGTGCATTGATGCGAATCTCCTCAAGCGCGATCGGCTGCGGTTGAAGCAGGATCGTGAGTTCCCCGTCCAAAGCCTGCCCCAATTCCATTCGCCAGGGCGCATATCCAAAAGCCTCCACGGTGACGATGCCGACGGCATCGCCAGCATCGAGTCCCGCTATCGCGAAGGCACCGAATCTGTCGGTGACCGTTTCAGTTGGTGGAACCTCCTTGATCTCGACCGTCACCCGCGCGAAAGCGACCGGCTCCAGGTCAGTGCTGTCACGGACCACTCCGGTCACCGCCGCCTGCTGCACGGCTACGGCTAACACTGTTGCGGCTATGCTGATCATCCATTGTCTCCTTTCTTCCTTTGTTCCTCCCTAGAGCGCGGTCGAATCAGGGGGCGGCAGGTCAGCCCGCGCCCGCCTCCCCCTGATTCGAGGCGGACCCTAATCGTCGTCCTCTTCGCCGCCATCGCCGCCGCCAGGCAAGGCCTGACCGCAGGAGTAGGTGGCACACTCACCGTCGCCGATCCAGTCGCAACCAGTGTTGTAGCCAGCGTTCATGACGCACTGGTCACTGGTCCAGAACTGCCACCAGGGAGCCGGATCGCACTCGTCCTGCTCGCAGGTCTCGGCGGACTGCGCGTAGGCCGGCACAGGCCCGACGGTCCCGCCCACGGCCACACCCGTCACGAAGAGCGCGGCCAGTGCCAGGAAGGAAAGTGCCCTCATCATTGGAATCCTCCTGTTCTGAGGGTTGGTTGTGAAGGCCGCGAAAAACCACGGCCAGTTGACGCAACAAAGTTGGGCCATTGCCGCAGAGCCAAGTAGAGTGCCCGACACCCCACTTGCGAGGGAATCTCCCCACACTCCAAGGGGGTTTATCGGAAGTGGTCGAGAGCAGTTGACCGCACGGAATCCGTCGTCACGGGCACTTGCAAGCAACAATGGCCGAATCCCAGGGGCGCGGGTTCCGCTCCTATGCCGGGCGCGGGGGGGGGCACGCTGCTGGCGGCGGCGTCCTTCGACTGCTTACCGGGCGGCGATCACCTCGAACTGAAGCCCTCGGGCTGAGGAAGCCCCCCCGGCGTGCGCGATGCGGATCGTGTGCGCCGGGGGGCATGAGCGCGTCAAAGGCGCGGATGCCGCGCGTTGAGCCGGCCCGTTCACGGACGCGGCCCACGGGCTCGTTGGGCGCTGCTACTTCAGACAAGCAAGCAAGCAAGCAAGCAAGCAAGCAAGCAAGCAAGCAAGCAAGCAAGCCAGCATACTCTCCGTGGCCACACTTCGCGTGTCCCCAGGAGAGGCTGGCGGGGGGCCGTGCCCCCTCTGACCCCGAAACGGAAACGGCGCGCCAATAGCGCCGGACGCGCCGTTTGGGAGAAGATCCGCTCCAGCGAGGCGGAGCGTGCCGAGTGGCACGCCAAGGCGCGCTCGGTGGGCTTGACGCTGTCGGATCGGGTCGGCGGCGGCCACAAGGCGGCTGCCGAGGCGGTCGAGGTCGTCGCCCACTTGGTCGTCATTGAGCGCGTGCGCTCCGGGCTCGCCGACCAGCCGGTGCTGATGCCACGCGCCGACACATGGCGGACGGTTCGCCTCGCGGGAGTCCTCTGCCAATGATTCGCGCACCTCTGGCGCCGTGGGTCATGGCCGTACACGCCCGCGAAATCGACAAGGGGTGCCGATGCGCACCCCGGCGCCCAAGACGTGCGCACCCGACGGGGCGACGGAAGCTGCTGCGCGCAACAGTCTTGCGCCTCGCTGTCTCGGGCGGTCGGGGCCGCAGGGTTCACTCGGACGGGGCTGGGAGTACCCGGCAGTCCGAGGGACTGCTGCGGGTTCGGGGCCGGGCGCGTTTGCGCACCCCCGGCCCCTCCCCCTCGGGTCGCTCCCAGACCTGCGATGCCTGCGCGGGAAAGCGGTTCGAGCGCCGCTTCGAAGCGGCGGACCACCCGTTCGCCGACTGACTGGCCGTGGGGCTGTTCGGCATCGGCGCGCAAGACCGGGACGAGCCCGTCCCGGATCGCCGTTTGGCCTTCCCGCACGGGATTGCTGGACCGGGAGCGACCCCAGGCGGGGGTGGGATGGCCGTGCACATCCCACCCGTCGCCGTGCCGTACCAGGCACCCGAAGGGATGGGTCGCTTGTCTCTTCCATTCTTGGGGATTCCTGCTTGATTTGCAGGTCCGGGTCACGGGGATGGCCCGGTGTGCTGGATGCCCGCAGAGGCGAGCGGAGCGAGCCGGAGCGGGCATCCAGCACAGACGGTGGTCGGGCCGTTGGGGTCGCTGGCCGCAAGGGCCGTGCGGGAGTTTGGTCGCCACCGTCTTTCCCACGTCCTGAATGGATACTTGAGCATCGAGGCTCGCACGACAAGCACAGGAAAAGGGAAGAACACATGAGCACCAACCGTCGCACCGTCGGGATCGACATCTCCAAGGACTGGCTCGACGCCTTCGCGGCGCCCGAGGGGAGAGCGTCCCGGTTCTCGAACGACAGGGCCGGCTTCCGGAAGCTGATCGCCTGGATCGGCTCCGGGATCGACCGGATCGCGTACGAACCCTCCGGAGCCTTCCACCGCGACCTCGAGGACACCCTCCTGAAGGCCGGACTCCCCATGTATGCGATCAACCCCTTCCAAGTCCGGTCCTTCGCCCGGTCCCTCGGCCAGCGAGCCAAGACCGATGCCGTGGACGCCCGGATGCTGGCCATCATGGCGTCGGCCATCGAAGATCTGCGCCCGGCTCAGGCGAAGTCCGAGGGGCAGCGCGACCTTGCCGAGCTCCAGCAGATCCGCGACGCGCTGCGCAAGGACCGGACCGCCACCTCCAACCGCGGCAGGCACTTGCGCACTCCCGTGGGCAAGCGGGTCACCAGGCAGAGGCTGAGGCAGATCGAGCGCCAGCTGAAGCTCATCGACGCCGAGATCCGGCAACGGGTGGAGGAGGAGAAGGCGTTGGAGCGCCGGGCCGAGATCCTGACCTCGATCCCGGGCATCTCGGACATCACCGCCGCGGGACTGATCGTCCACTTGCCGGAGCTCGGCACCCTTACCGGCGCCCGCGCCGCCAGCCTCGCCGGACTGGCTCCGGTCACCCGGGAGTCCGGACACTGGAAGGGACGCAGCTTCGTCCAGGGCGGCAGGCGCCGGGTGCGCCAGCTGCTGTACATGCCCGCACTGGCTGCGGTCCAGCACAATCCCGACCTCGGGCGCAAGTACGAAGCGCTCGTGGCTCGGGGCAAGCCGCCCAAGGTCGCCCTGACGGCCGTGATGCGGAAGCTCCTCATCCTCGCCAACGCCCTGGTGCAGCAGGACCGTACTTGGACGGCGCACCCGCCGCGGGAATACTCCTGCCCGGCCTTCCCGACGCCCAGCCCGGCGGGGAGCGTTCACGGATGATCGAGCCGGGCAAGAACAGGCACCGAAGCGGAAGCGTCGCGAGGGGCGCTGCGAGACACGTCGCTCGACGAAAAACGGGCATCCGCTTGACATGGATACTCCCGGCAACGGCCGCAAGCGCCCGCGCGTCACGGCCGCCACGGTGCACTCGCCGCAAATGCAATGCAGTCGGCAACTTGCGGAATCGGCGGCGTGTCACATCCGAGCGTGATTATCGTGCACAACGACCCCAATGTCACTGGGACACTCTGGATCGGCAACGGCCCCCGTCCACGGGCGGTCAAATCCCGCGCCCGTGGAAGCGGCTCGAACGCCACACCGAATGGCCGTCGATCGTCCCTGCCGGACCCATGGATCGGAGCACATCCTCCATCTCGACCATCCGGTGGAGGCAGGCTTGGAAGCCGCCCATTTCCTCGACCGCCGCGTCGTCCATGCCGACGATGGCATTCTCGATGCGCGTGATCTCGCGCCGGGCCGCAGCGGCGGTCCCGGGCGGGTGGATGGGGCGTGGAGCCGTTTCCGTATTGGTCCAGTTTCCGAGGATCGTCCGCGCCCGGTCAAGCGGTCTCCGGGCGCACGCGACCCCGACGACCTCGACCGACAAGCCCAGTTGCCTCAGTGCCTGCCAGAGCTTCCGGTGCCGGTCCCGCCACGAGCGGAGCGCGGTCGAGGTGTCGTAGCCGGGATCGGCGTGGACGAACACGGCGCGGCCCGAGTCCAGCGCCACGGGCATCCCGCGCGGGAAGTAGTGCCGCGCCCCCCCGGCGGCGCCCCGATAGACGCGGACGGGCATGAGCGAGCGCCCCAGGTCGAGCGCCTCGAACGCGGCGACCTTCTCCGACTCGGTGGGCAGCCAGGGCAGGCCGGTATGCTCGATCACGTAGTCGAACGAGAGCAGGCGGCGCAGGATCACCTCGGTCGAGGTGATCCTCCGGGTGCGGACGCCTTCGGCACCGAGCGCCCGGTAGATGCCGCGAGCGCAGATCCGGCAGACCTTCAGGTCTCCGACCATCTCCTCGGCGGCGAGCCTTCTCCGCGTCAAGGCTTGCACGAACCGGAGCGTCTTGAAGCAGTCCATGCCGAACCACGCCGAAAGCTGCGAGCGGGTGAACACGCCGCCGTGCAGGCTCGCCAAGGCGACCCACTCGGCCCGGCGGCCCGTCAAGGCGAACGGCTCCAGTGCCTTCTCGCGCCCCTTCAGATGGTGGATCAACGCGACCGCCGTCGGTCGGTGGCTTTGCGGTACATGAGGGCTCCCGCTCCCGCAAGTGTAGGACTCGGACTTCGTAGTAGGTTCAAGTGCTGGTGAAGGTATCGCTGCCGGTAGGAATCGGGAGAGCGCCTTCGGCGGCGTCAAGTCGCATCCGGCGGGCAGCCGTCCAGAGCCGTCCGGCGCGTTCCCGGATGCGGAACGGCCTCCGGCAGCCGCTCATCCATCGCTTCCAGTAGAGTCCGGCGAATGCCCTGGGTGCGGTTCGAGAAGCGAACGGCGCGGTTGCGCACTGGTCAAGCAGCCTTCGTCCAGCGAGATTGCGTTGCGCAGATCGTGCAGTCCATCGAGAGAGGAATCGAACGATGGCACGCACGAAACGAAGTCGGCGCTCCTACGGCGCCGGCGAATGGGGCCGGAATCGGGTGAGGGTGTTCCCTGACCCGAAGACCGGCATTTTCCAGATGGAGTGGCGCGAGAACGGTCGCAGGCGCACGAAGTCGCTCAAGCACCGTGACTGGACGCGCGCGAAGCGGCAGGCCGACGAGGCCGCCGCGGGCTTCGCGGTTCATGAGCCCAACGGCAAGGCGGAAGCCAAGCCCGAGCCGCTCACTCTGGGAACGCTTTTTGAAATCTACGGCGAAGAGGTGACGCCCACGAAGGGGAGGCGGACGCGACAGCGCGACCGGGTCACGACCAGGATGTTCCTCCGCTTCTTCGGACGGGACCGAAGACCCGAGACACTCTCGCAGCGCGATTGGGACCGCTTCATCCAAGCGCGGCGGGCGGGCAGGGCCGGACGCTCGGGCAAGCCGGTGGGCAACCGGACGATCGAATGGGATCTGACGTTCCTGATGACGGTGCTCAACTGGGCCGCAAGGTCGAGGGACGAACACGGACGGCTGCTCCTCGACTCCAACCCGCTCAAGGGCCTCAGGAAGCCCAAGGAGAAGAATCCCAACCGGGTCGTCCTCAGCGAGGACGAGTACCAAGCCCTGCTCGGGGTGTCCCGGCAGGTCGGGTGGCGGTTCCATGTCGCGCTCGTGCTCGCGCACGAAACCGGGCACCGGATCGGTGCCATCCGCGGGCTCCGCTGGGGAGACATCGACATCGAAGGCCGCGAGGTCAGGTGGCGAGCCGAGCATGAGAAGACGGGGTACGAGCACGTTACGCCACTGACCGCCGAGGCGGTCGCCGCCTTGGAGGTGGCGCGGAGGATGGGTATCGGTACGGGTGACGCGCCGGTACTGCCTTCGTCGAGCGACGCGACGCGGTGCATGAGCCGCGTTTGCGCGTTTCAGTGGTGGAAGAAGGCCGAGACCCTCGCGCGACTGGAGCCGAGGCGGGGACGGGGCTGGCACTCGCTCCGTCGCAAGTTCGCGTCCGATCTCATGGACCTGCCGCTGAAGGTGCTTTGCGAGCTTGGCGGTTGGAAGAAGGCTCAGACGGTGCTGCGCTGCTATCAGCAACCCAGTGCGGTACAACTCAGGAAGGCTCTGGACAACCGCCGACGCAACGGCGGCGGCTGATCCGAATCGGCGGGAACCAATCGGCGGGAATCACGACCTCCAACCTCGTAACGCCAAACACCACAGTCAGATGCAGACTTCATAGCATTTGTTGGGTAGGCTGGCTGGACGCCATAACAGCGACCAACCAGCTGCCGTCAATACCGTGGCGGCGCACCACCGCACGCGCTCCGGGGAGCCCGTTCAGACGGGCCTCGCGAAGCGCGGCCAGCGGTGGGATGGTGGCCAGCGATGCCGGGCCATCCATGTACCCCCGAAGCCGGAGCGGCGACTGATCCCGCCAGTGCCCCAGTCGATCGACTGGGGCGTCAGTTCCGCCGTCGAGCAGATCAACCTGACTACGTGCGTTTCCTCCGGTGTTTCGCCTCGCTTGCCCGCGCTGCCCTTCACCCTTCGGTGAGCCGAAGGGCGGCACATTACGGAGTTCATCCGCGATGGGTTTCAATCCCACCGGCGAAAACGAAGGCGGCCGAATTCGATCCGCGTCCATCTCGGGGGCTTCGGGGACGGGGCCAGTGTCGACCCACGTGCTGATCTGGTGCTTCCGCGTCTCCATGCCTAGAACGCTGAAGCGCCGCCAGTCAGCAAGTCAACCCGTCAGGAATTCCCTATTGGTCGATAACGTCCAGCGATGTCCAATAACGTAGAGTAGCCGCCGCCGGTCGTCGCCAGCGGCGCGGTAAGAGACCCCCGCAAAGTCTCGGCAGGACCGCCCGCGCTCGTCAGCCCGTCGCTTCGTAGGCCAGCCGGAACGAGGTGTCCGACAGCCACCGCCGGAAGTCCGCGTTGTCGGCGAACAGCTTGAAGAGTTCGGTGTCGTCCTGCATCATCGCCAGCACCGCCCGCTCCGTCGCCTTGTCGGACTCGACGCGGGCGTTTTCACTGTCGGAGTTCTGCCGCGCGTTCTCGAACCGGGTATCCTTCGCCACGGCGTCCGGGATGTCCACCGTGGCCGTCCGGATGACCCGGTCGGGGTCCCCCCACTCGATTCCGCCGAACAGATCGTTGAACTCCTTGATGATCGCCGACAGCCGGTCGGTCTCGATCTCGCCCTTGCCTCCGCCCCCACCCGTCGTGACAGGATCGATCTCCGCGTCCTCTTCCTCAAGGATGATCTTCCGCATCCGGTGCTTCTCGACGCGGTAGCTGTCCATGTCGATCCTCTCGAGGATGCCTCTCGACAGATCGGGCTCCTCGGGTGCTGGCAGCTTCGGGATCAGGAAGTTCAGGAAGATCGAGCGCTCCTCCCAGCCCAGGTTGTTGTAGGGGAGGATCGAGGACAGGAACGCGTAGGCGCGCGTGAACGCCTTGGCTCTGCCCTTGAACCGGACCTGGCCGTCCTCGTCCAGATCCCCGAGGTACGCCGCCACGCACCGGTCGAGGATGGGGTCGAGCCGTCCGCGCTCCGCGCCGTCCAGATACAGCTTCACGAACGCCCGGACCTGTTCGGGCGAGTAAACCTGCGCCCCGTCAAGATCGGCCTGTAGGTCGTGGAGCCGGTCGGGGTCGGTCTCGTCGGACAGGACTGTGGTCCGGTAGTAGTCCGAGAAGGCCTTCGTGATGGTATCCATGTCGTTCAGGAAGTCGAGCACGAAAACGTCCCGCTTCTCCGGGTGCGACCGGTTGAGCCGCGAAAGCGTCTGGACCGCCCGGATCCCCGAAAGCGTCTTGTCCACGTACATCGTGTGCAGCAGCGGCTCGTCGTAGCCGGTCTGGAACTTGTCCGCGCATACGAGGAACCGGTGCGGGTCCTGCCGGAACGTCTCACCGATCTTCGACGAGGGCAGCCCATTCAGGCTGGACTCGCTCACCCGGCCTCCGCCGTAGTCCTGCTCGCCCGAGAACGCGACGAGGGCCTCGTGGGGGCTCCTGCGCTCCCTCAGGTAGTCGCGGATGGCGTGGAAGTACTGGATCGCGCGCTCGATCCCGTTCGTGACCACCATCGCACGCGCCTTGCCGCCGATCCTGTGCTGCGCCAGCACCTGTTCGTGGAAGTGGTCCACCATGATCTCGGCCTTGAGCCGGATCGCGTGTTCGTGGCCCTCGACGTAGCGCCGGAGCTTCTTCCCGGCCTTCCGGACATCGTACCCCGGGTCCTCCTCGACCGTCTTGGCGAGCCTATAGTAGCTCTCGACGGGCGTGTAGTGTTCGAGCACGTCCAGGATGAACCCCTCCTGGATCGCCTGCTTCATGCTGTAGGTGTGGAACGGAAGCCGCCTGACCGTGCCGTCGCTCTGCGGGTCCGGCTCGCCGAAGAGTTCGAGCGTCTTGTTCTTGGGCGTCGCGGTGAACGCGAAGTAGCTGGCGTTGTCGAGCATCCTGCGGCGCTCGATCTCGTCGTTGACGCGGTCCTCATAGGTCTCGTATCCGTCCTCGTCACCCCTCTCGCCGAGCGCGTCCGACACGGCTCCGGCGGTCTTGCCGCCCTGGCTCGAATGCGCCTCGTCGATGATGATCGCAAAGGCGCGGTCGCGGTGCCCGCTCCCGATCTCGTCGAGGATGAACGGGAACTTCTGGATCGTCGTGATGATGATCTTCTTGCCCTGCTCGATGAATCGCCTCAGGTCGCCCGACCGCTCGGCGTGTCCCACCGTCGATCCGACCTGCGCGTACTGCCGGATCGTGTCCCGGATCTGGCGGTCCAGTATCCGGCGGTCCGTAACCACGATGATCGAGTCGAAGACGGTCTTGCCGTCCTTCTTCAGGGGGATCAGCTGGTGCGCCAGCCACGCAATCGAGAAACTCTTGCCGCTGCCCGCCGAGTGCTGGATCAGGTATCGCTTCCCGGCCCCGTGCCTCGCCGCGTCCTGCAGAAGGCGGCGCGCCACGTCGGCCACTTTCACGCGTCCGCCGCCGGTTCCGGGCCCGGCCGGGGACGCCCCGACACGGCCGCCACGATCCGCGCCTCCATCGCCGCCGCTTCCTCACCCCGGGCCTCGATGCGCTCCAGCTGGTCGCCGATCCGCGCCTCCATCGCCGACGTCCGGGAGCACATGCGGTCCACGGTCCATCCGCTCCCCCAGCGCCTTCAACCCGTCCTCCACGTGTTGGAAGTCGTTGGCCTTCAGCCGCTCGTACAGGCCATCCGCCGCCGCCCGCACCTCCGTCCGCATCCATGCGCGGAAGACGCGCAACAGCGCCCACAGCGCCCCCCAACGCGGGCCGCCGCGCCGCCCAGCCACGGAAGCCACCCGCTCATGTCCACGCCGTCCATAACGCCCGCTACTCCGGAACCGGACGCGGCACGATCCGAACCTCCACCCGCTCCCGGAAGGGCTCCCCGGCCACGGCGGCCGCCGCGTTGCCCTGCTTCCGCCAGGGCGTCGCCTTCGTCATGTCCACCGTGTAGCCAGCGTCAGCCAGCGCCGCGAGGGAAAGGGCGTCCGGTTCATCAAGGACCATGCCTCCCACGGCACAAGCTCTTGGGTGCATCAGTTCGCAACCAATTTGCTGCTCATGCCAATGGCCTCCATCACGCGGGACTCCAGGAAGCTCCAGATCGCCGCCGCCCGCCCGGTAGGTTTCCACCGCACGGGGACCGATAAAGTATTCCTCGTCCTCGGTGGTCAAGCCTGTTTGGGGCGGCCAAAGTACCAGCCCGAGAACATGGCCGATCTCGTGCCTTATCACGTCCACGTCTCCGGGGTATGGGGTTTCCATGTTCACCCCGATAAAGCCTGTGCCAGCATTGAAAATGTCATCGTCGATCCCCCAGAAGCATGTACTGGCAAAAGCCCCAAAGTCACCGCCTGGGACGGCACCAGCTAGTATCAGAAGTTCATCCGCGAGCGCTGTTGCTACGTCGTAGAAGCAACCGGTCCGCCGGTCCTCCCACTCCGTGCCGTCCAACACGGAAGACCACCAGTCGGCCGCCGCGACCATGGTTTCCTCGTAGGCCAGCGGGGCGGGTTGCTCCATCACAATGTCGATCCCGAACGTTCCCACGGCCTCCCGCACCGCAACGCCAGCGATGGCGGGGGAGCCACCGCCGGAAGGCACAAGCTCCACGTCGGCACGGCCGATGCCTTGGGGCTCCAGGACTAGCCAGCCGTCCGCGACGGTTGCGGCCACAACGCCGAGGTTGGAGACATTCACCGCCGGGTTGGAAAGATCGTCCGGCAACGGCAGCGAAACGCCGTTGCCGTCCGCCCGCATCAGCGCGAGGGGCAACAGCCGAACGTCGGGGTTGGAGCGGCAAGGAAACGGGTAGGTCCCCCACTCGATCAGCCATGCGCGAAGCTGTGGATCGGCGGGTGCGCAAAGGTCTGGATTGCCACGTAACCACAGGGTTTCCAAGCTGGCGAGGTTCATCAACTCCGGAGGGATCGGGCCGGAAAGGTCGTTGTCGGAGAGGAGCAGGGATTCCAGGCTGGCGAGGTTGCCCAACTCCGGAGGGATCGGGCCGGTCAGGTTGTTTTCGGAGAGCCACAGGGTTTCCAGGTTGGCGAGGTTGCCCAACTCCGGGGGGATCGAGCCGGAAAGGTCGTTGTCGGAGAGGAGCAGGGATTCCAAGCTGGCGAGGTTGCCCAACTCCGGAGGGATCGGGCCTGACAACTCGTTGCCTCCGCCTCCGTCGCCGTCGTAGCCGCTGAGGGACAGCCATGTAAGGCTGGCGAGGTTGCCAAGCTCTGGAGGGATCGGGCCGGAAAGGTCGTTGTTGTGGAGGTTCAAGGATTCCAGGCTGGCGAGGTCGCCCAACTCCGGGGGGATCGGGCCGGACAGTGCGTTGCTTTGGAGCCACAAGCTGGTTATCCGGCCGTCATGGTTCGGGACCGTCACCCGAACCATTCTCCCAACGGGGCATCCGTCAGCCAGTTTTCGTTGTTGACCCAGTTCGGCCCGTCCGTCGCCTCGTAGAGCGCCACCAGCGCCGCCCGTCCGGGGTTCTCCGTCACTTCCACCGTGAAGACGGCCCGCGCCTCCAATCGGTCAGGATCGCGAGCGGTTACGGTCACGGTCGCCCCGCCACGGGCGACCGGACGAAGCCACACCATCCAATGGCCTCCGGCCCTAGCGGAGCAACAGCCAGCCACGACAACGGAAGTGTCGGAGCCTTCCGCATCGAACCACAACGAGTCTCCGTCCGGATCGGTGAACGTGCCCGCCAGCGCGTCCACCAACACAATTTCCGCGTCATCGAGCAGGCTTTGCGCCGGTATCTCCCCGGACACTTCCGGAGCCCGGTTCACCGCCACCGCCACCGGAGCCCGCGCCGACAGCCCCGCCGGGTCGCTGGCCGTCACCGTCACCGTTGCCGCGCCCCCGGTCCCGCCGCCCGTTAGGCGCACCGTGTCCCCGGCCATGGTCGCCGACACAACCGCCGTGTCCGCGCTGGCGGCCGCGAACGTCAGCGCGTCCCCGTCCGGGTCCGTGAAGTACGTCCCCACGGCCACCGCCACCGCCTCCCCCGGTCCGGGAAGTCGTTGCGCCGGGATGCTGTCCGCCGTCGCCTGCGGAGCCCGGTTCGCGGGAGGGGCCGGGGGCTCCGGTTCCACCGTTGCGGGATCGGGGGCGGTCGCGTCGCCGGAACACGCGGCCGCCAGCACCAGCGCCGCCAGCTTTTGCCAGTGTCTCACTTCGGGGCCTCCGGGGTTGGGGGGGCCTCCGCCTCCGGAGCGCCCCCCCGGATGGCATCCAGCAACCGCCTCTCCATGGCCTTCCGGTCTTCCTGGACATGGGCCTCAACCCGGTCGAGCCGCTCCCCCAGCGCCGCCGCCCCCGCCGTGTCCCACGTCATGCGTATTCCTCCAGTCGCAGCACCACGGCCGCCAACCGCTCCCGGGCCTCGATCCGGACACGCGCCAAGCGCTCGCGCCCCACGTCCCGCAGGGCCTCCACCTCCCGCGCCAGCGCCTCCCCGATCAGCGCCGCCCGCGATTCCGCGCGGGAGGACGAGGATGCGGCGCGGCCGATGACGAACCCCGGAATCGGGCCGGACACGGCGCCGGCCTCCGCGCCGTCAGTGGCGACCTTTCCGTCGCGGGCGCGACTTCTTGAACTCGGTTAGGTGCCGCGCCAACACGCAACCGGCGGCAAGACGAAAAGCACCTGACAACAGGCTCCACCTAAGTTCTACAGAATGCTTGCGTCAACGGAGTCGGTTGGTCGTCCTTGAGATAACCCAGCCCAAGGGCAGGATCACCCGATGACAGGTTAACCGGCGGTGATCGCCAGCGCAAAGTGCTGTCTACCTCAGCAGCCGAACCGACCGCATGGTGCCGACACCATTGGTCGCTCCTCCGCTCTCGGCCTCCCGTCACGCGTGGTTGCCGAGACCAGTGCCAACTACGGCGCTGTTGCGTCAAGCCTGCTCACCACGGCCCGCGGAACGCCCAACTCGTCCTCGCGGCGCAGCAGTACAACATTCCCTCGCGCGTCCAGTAGCTCTTCGTCGACCGCCAGTGCCACCTGGAACAGTGGCTTGAACCGCTCCATGTCCCACACCCGCCAAGTCACGCTGTCTTGGTCGGCGAAGTGGTAGTCGCGCACCCAAAGCCTCTCGTCGAAGTCGACAAAAAGCAGATCGATCGGCGGTGCCAGTTCGTTCACCGGCCAGTTGTCCATATCAAGGGGTTTCGTGGAGAAGCGGGCCATTTGCTCTGCGGTCCAAACCCGGCTCAGCCTCCTCGCGCTTCTCAATGGTGCATCAGCCCTGTATTCGCGTACCGTGCGCACTTGGTCTCCGGTCGGCCGAACGGCCGGCGGCATGGGAATGCGGCCAAATTCGCCTCCATCCCATCCGAACACGCCAATCGCTTCCCCGTCGGTCTCGGCGACGGCGACGCGATTCGAGGAGGCCGCCATCAGGGTGGAATGCCCGAAGATCACGCTGCCGCTGCGCTTTGCCTCGTAGTGATATTCGGACCCCTTGGCTTGGGCGACGACCTCGACATCGCCTGCGCTGTCCACTGCGAGGTACTCGATCGCGTCCCATGTACGTCCCCGGTAGCTGCCGAGATTCCTGCCTTCTCTGTCACCGAAGACGATGCGACCATCTGGATGAACGGCTACGGGGACCGCGAGCATGGCCCTGCCCTTGAACGGGACAGTGTGATAGCGTATGTCGCCCGCGAACTCGCCCCCGTTGTTGAGGAACACTACGCGAAGCCGGTAGTTGTCTTGGAGCGCGATGCCCTGAGGGCTACGCAAGGCACGTTGGATACGGCGGAACTCGTGTGGCCCGCCACCCTCCCGGCCGAACACCTTGGTTTCCCCGGACGGCATGTCGACGAAGTAGACCTCGGTACGTTCGACCAGGACGATTCCGGAGTCGGGAAGGAAGAACCCGCCGGCGATGACCGACAACGCGTGGGTGAGCTGTGGAAGCTCCGATGAGTCGAAGGTCGAAGGACCGGGGACAAGGGAGCGGCTCGGTTCCGGTCCCGAGGGTCTGACAGCGGCTCCTACGGCAGCCCCCAATCCAACCGTGCCCAAGTGCAAACCCTCTTCCGATACGAAGGTGGGGGTGCCGACGATCTGCAGGATGTCCGCCAGTGCCCTATCCCGATCAAGGCGTCGCTGGGTACCCTCTTCACCCATGCAACCGGAGAAGGATGCGGCGTCTTCGATCCCCAAACTCGTTGCGAAGCGACGCCAGTTGCGAACGCTGAGCCATGTCTCATCGGCTAGCAGCGATTCATGGGCTTCGGGAAAGAGGCCGTACCTCTCCGCGCAAATCGCGGCTTGGGCCGCTTCCGTGGCCGCAAGCCCGGTCCGGCTCGATGGGGTGTGTCGAACGACTACCGAGACATCTTCCCTCCTCACCGCCTCTACAACGGCGGGTGCGGCGGTTCGGCACACCGCACAATCGTACGAGACGAACTCGACGATGACAGATGGAGACTCCCCGATACGGCTTGGAGCATCCACCAACTCGTTCCAGTTCCGAGAGACTCGGCGCCCTTCGTCCCATCCGCGGTACGTCGAGGCGATCCATCGCCCCACCAGACCAGACGGATTCAGTAGCAGGACCGCCAGAGTCACGATGATCGCGATACTGGCGATATGATTCCAGCGGTCCTGCTTACCGGGGCTGCTCATCCTTCAAGCCGTGCAACTACCTGTGGTTCGCCGGCAACTACTCGTCGTCGCAGGAAATCCCAACCGGATATGACAACCCGATGACGATGCGCACCGTCTCGGCCTGAAACGAGAGAAGGCCGATCAGGAGAAGTCCGAGGAGTTGGAGCCGAATGTTATGGGCATCTAACTTCCGTGAGGTGATACCCGGCGCGTTGTAACTCCCTCACCAACACGATCAATACCTCCGTGGCGCGCACGCGTGCCGCTGCCGCGTCTCGAATGGCCCGATCTATTGCCGGTGACGGCATGTCGTCGTCACTTGCGTACGCCATCAGTTCGAGCACCCGCCCTTCGAGACCGCTCGCCACTTCATGACACGCCAGAAATGCGCTCGCCGGGTTGGATACACGGAAATGCTGGCCACCCCCGGACATGGCATAGCACCCACCCGAAAAGGCCATCAGAAAGACGACCGCGAGCGCGCGGATCACGATGCAGCCGTCTTGAGGGTTGCCACTGCGTACGCGCCGGTCCGGAGCACCCGCACGCCGGCCCATCTGCATCCGCAACGTCACCTTCATCACGCCCGTTGCGGCTCCGAAAATCTGCGTACGGTTCATGATGGTCCCCCTTCGCTGTGTTGGTGTGGAGTCATCCACTCCACGTCGCAGGATACTGATGGATCGAACGCCTAAGGATGGCAGCCTCTCTGGCATTTCCGCAAGAGACATGTCGGGAGCTGTCGGGAGCAAATAGAATGTCCGGTTCTCAGAGCACATAAGAGTGTCCGCTTTGTGGTTCCGCCGCCCGTCGAGCCGACCCGAGGAGCTCCGTCGCGGGCCGTATTCGTGACGTGGACCTGTGATGCCTGTGGCACGACTCCGGGAGCCGGTGTCAATGGCCACCGAAAATCTGACACTTTTGGCCTGACACTTTGAGGTCCGCCCGGCGGAGGGAGCGAAGCGACCGGAGCGAGGCGGACGTGGAGTCTCTGATGGGCGCCCATCACAGGGTCTCTCCATCGCCGGTGCGCTCGGCTGACATGGCCCGGGCGGCCGTCGGGTGGATCGCTTTGGAGAGTTCGGCGTAGCGTCGCATCCGGTAGCTGTTGCCGCGGATGTTGACGATGTGGCAGCGGTGGAGCAGACGGTCCAGCAGGGCGGCGGCCATGACCTCGTCGTGCAGGATCTTGCCCCAGCGCTCGAAGCCCTGGTTCGAGGTGAGCACCGTCGAGGCGTGCTCGTAGCGCCGGTTGACGAGCTGGAAGAAGAGGATGGGACCGCTCCGGGTGACCGGGAGGTAGCCGATCTCGTCGACGACTAGGAGCGCCGGGTGGGTCAGGGTCTGAGACGCTGGTTCAGCCGTCCTGCGGCCTGGGCCTCCTCGAGCGAGTCGATCAGGTCGGTCAGGGTGCCGTAGTAGACCCTGCGCCCGCTCTCTGCCGTGGCAATCGCCAAGCTGATGGCCAAGTCTTGCCGACGCCGGGCGGACAGGCGACATGGTGCTCACAGATCCAGTGTTGTCGTCCGCTACCCTTGGCATCCGCTGTTGCCAGCGGCAATGCCGTGACGCGGTCCCCCGCAATTGTGGTCGTGAGTCGGTCCGCAAGAGGCGCAAGGGGCAGCACCGCTACACGACGGACCGCAAGGTGGTCGAGATCGTAGGGGGACTCGCGGCCATACTCTCAGACGGACAGATCGCTCGGGTCCTGAACCGGCTGGGCCTCAAAACAGGCCGAAACAACAGCTGGACGGCTGGCCGGGTCAATAGCTTGCGCCACTATCGCGGCATCCCGGTCTATGACCCCGAGACTTGCAAGCGGGAGGGACTGCTCACCCTGAAAGAGGCAGCCGCTTCGCTGGACGTCAGCCCACCGGCCGTCGCCAGGCTCCTCCGGAGGGGGATCCTACCGGGACGGCAGGTCGTGCCGTACGCTCCATGGACGATCCGGGCCGCAGATCTCCACGAGCCCGCCGTCCAGGAGTACGTCCGACGCGTGCACGCCGGCAGAAATGCTCCGCAAACTCGCGAATGCGAAGCAGCTAACTATCGACTCCGCAAACACATAGAAAGGTGGTGCAGTATGTTACCGGATCGGGCGGGCCGAGGAAGACAACGTTCTCCCTGCGCTCCACGAAGCCGAGCTCGTGGAGCGAGTCGATCTGCTCCGGCTTGACGGAGGGGTGAAAGCTGAAGTCGAAGTCCGCGAGCGTCTTGACGGCCGGAAGCCGGCTGGACCGCATCACTGTCTGCAGGCGATCTGGGCGGAGAGGAGCCGCTCGATAGCTTCCGCGGCGGTCGTGCCTCCGCCGTCCACGCCAGCCAGGATCTCGTCCAGGGCCTCCAGGGCCCCCGGCATCTTCAGGTCGGCCAGCTGGGCCGCGATCCGCTCCCGGCGCGAAAGCCGCTTCACTGTACGTCCCCCGTGATCCGGGCGTATGCGGCCAGTGGGCGCTGTTCGACGTCGACGACGGGCGGCAATGCGGCTGCCCGCGTGCGTGTCGCCCCTTGAGGGTCAGGCTTCGGCGCCACCGACCTGTACGGCCAGGGAGTCAAGGGTGTCAGATGCGGTCGCTCCTGCTTGAAGCGGTCCGCGGGGCGCTCCTTCAGCGTGCCGTGGATCCGGACGTTGGCGTCGCGATCAAGCCACCGGAGCGCCCGGGCGTTGAGGTCGTCGTCGGAGACGAAGTCTCGGCCGTAGAAGAAGCTCTCGCGGATGTACCGGATCGGCCGTTCCACCTTGCCCTTCGTCTGCGCCCGGTAGGGGCGGCACGCCCGAATCCGGAAGCCCCAGTGATGGCTGAAGCGCAGGAACTCCGGGTACTCGACCAGCCGCCCGCCCTCTGCACGGCTGTCCGCGATGATCACCGCCTTCATCTGGTCGAACAGCAGCTCCGACGGGACGCCCCCCGAAGTACCGGAACGCCGACTCCAGCCCTCGCATCACCACCGGCATCGTCTGGCGCTCGTAGTAGCGCAGCCACATCAGGCGCGAGTAGCCAAGCACCACGATCAGCGCGTGCCGCTTGCCCCAGGGCAGCCGGAAGTCCGCGAAGTCCACCTGGCCCTGGTGGCCCGGAGGGGTCTCGAACCGCTGCACAGGCTCCTCTGGAGGCCGCGGCCGCACCCGTCGCACGTACCGCTTCACCTGGCTGTAGCTGCCCGGATAGCCCGCATCCTGAACTTCCTTGAACAGCCGCGTGGTCGTCAGCTTCGGATACTCGGCCAGCCGGACGTCAATGATCGCCTTGTAGGGGTCCAGCTTCGACGGCACCGGCGCTCTCGACCGATACCGCACCGCCTCGTCGTCCAGATCGCGGTCCAACTGTCCGGTCGCAATCCAACGATATATCGTGTCGCGGCTCACCCCCACATGCCGGGTGATCGCTTCGTCATCTTGGATGGCCGCCAACAACAACTGTGGCTGGCGCTCCTCGCCGCGTGGAACATGCTGCCCGACACGACACCTGAAGAACGGCTGCAACAGATGACTCTGTTTCGGGACTTCGTTTCCCGGCGGGAACTCCTCGGATACGCGGAGGAAGGCCGACTTGCCGATTTGTTCAGTTCCTTTCTTGCCCGAGACGACATCGAAGCAGCACGCTCACTGTGCGATGCGCTTGGGCCGCACGCTGCACGATCTTGAGCGCTCGCTCGGCGAATCCCACGAGCAGCTACTGCGGGCGCAGGCAGCGGTGAAGCTGGAGCACAGGGAGGGGGAACTGGTGTGGAGCCCCAAGGGTGGCTGGGGGATCACCAGGGCGGATCAGCACGATGGCAAGGTGAATGTGTACGTCGCCAAGGGGGACGACGTGCGCCCATTTCGGGCAGAGGGTTGGTTTGTGAACGTTTCTCGGCTCCCTGCAACCCCGCAGGTGCCGAACGAGCTCGCGGCAGAAGTCGTCGCGTTCGTCCAGGTCTTGGAGAATGTGGATGCGCGCTGATTCCATTCCATGCCGATCACGGATTCCGGTGCATGTCGATCACCCTGAAACGAGCGAGTAGGAACGTAGGAGAACCTGTTGTAGCGGCAGCGGCTTCGAGGAGCCTGAGTGGCGACCGTTGAAGTGGCCTAGGAACGCGCCGATCATGGTCGTTAGCTGATTCGCATCAACGTGTCGCCCTTGTCGGACACCCGGAGCCGCCAGGTACTTTCGACAGGCAGGTGGGACAGCCATCCTCGTCGGGGAACTCGAAAATCTGCCTGGAGCATGAGCTCGCCATCGGGACGTCGCTCCACGCGGACGGACGCGCAGAACTGTCAACAGTCGCCTCTGGGGCGAGAGTGAACCGCGTGCCACCCGGTGCGAGATACACGATCCCATAGGAGTAGCGGTGTTGGTCGTGGAGAACTCTGCCGCAGATAGATCCGTTGAAGGCGCGATGGCGACTCCCGGACATTGCCTTCCATCACCCGGTGGTGCTTCGCCCCGCGTTCCTGGCACGGAGGGTGTCTAGGAAACGCTTGGCGTGCCGTGCTACACTCTCAACCTCGGACGGATCGACCTCAGCGAGGATGTCGAAGCTCGTCGGTCCCTTGTCGTACGGTCCCTTGCTCGTCTTCCGCGTTGCCCGCGCCAAGCCGCCCAGGACATCAGACTTGGCGATTCGCTCGACGCTCCGGTCCGAAGGGAGCGACTTCTCGCGGAAATTCCGACCGTAGAACGCCTTCAGGGCCCGTTTGTCCGCCAGGAACCACGATTCCATTACCTGGGCCATGAGGTGGCACTGGTTCTCATGGGCACGGCCGGGGCGAGGCCACCCGTCCCTCTTGCGGAGATGCTCCCATGCGCTTGCATCCGTAACGGGCCGTTCGGAATCAACGAGGAGCATCGGAGTGCTGTTTCCGGCATCAAGCGCCGTCGTGAAGCTATCGTATGCTCGCTGGCGGCCGCCGCAGGCCACGATGCGTGGCATCCGGCCCTGAAGACCCGCCTTTTCAACGAACTTCCTGAAGCCTTTCCGGCACTGAACCCTGAGCCTCTTCGAATCGCCGCCGCCCTCCACATAGAGTTGGACCCTCACCACCGCGTACCCCCGATTTCTCCCCGCAGCCACAATTCCCCGAGGCGGTACTTGTCGAGCCACGGCCGCATTGTCTTGGAGGTCAGCCTCTCGAGTTGAGTCGAACCGTCGACGTTTTCGCAGACGACGACAGCCTCCGGCGTCTCGGTAAGCGCGTCGACAAGAATGTCCGAATGGGTTGTCACGATCAGTTGCGTGTGTAAACTCGCCTCGCGGAGGAGCGCCGCCAGTTGCGGATGGATGTCCGGATGCAACCCGATTTCCGGCTCCTCGATCACGATGAGCGGTGGCGGATGGGGATCAACCAGGATCGCCAGCAGGCAAAGGTATCGGAGCGTACCATCGGACAGGCGGCGCGCGGGAATCGAGAGGTCGCCTTCCGTGAGACGGAGGGTGAGCAACCCACCGTCCGGGGTTATCTCGAAGTCGTCGAAACCCGGAGCCAGTTCCTGCACCAGCGCGACCATGCGCCGCTTGACGACGGGACTCCGCTTCAGGGCTAGGAGGCGTGCGGGCAGGTTGTCGAGTTGCTCTGACAGATGGTCCGTACGAACATCGGCGGCGCAAGCCGCCCTCACAGCTGCGTCGGGACCGAATTGCCAACTCCGGTAGATTCGGATTCGTCCCAGCATCTCCGCCAAGCGCCCCAGTTCGGGGTACTCCTCGGGGTCCCTGCGTTGCGACAAAATGGACTGGGCCGGGTCGATGAACTCCCTGCGGAGCTCTCTCTTCGTGGCTCCCCGCTGAACGCTCAGCATGGGACGGCCATTCTCGTACCCGAAGTAGAAAAACGGCTTTGGGTAGCCTGGGGTCACCTGGGCATTCTCCAGCCGCTCGTCGAGGACGACGAAAGAGTCGCCTTCCACCCCGAACACGAGCCGGTACCGTACCGCTGGATTGCCCTTGACTTGAGCGACCACACCCCCGGAGAAAACCAACTCGAGGCAGGCAGACCGAGGAGCATCGCCGGATTCGGTTGCCGTCTCGGTCCCCTCGCCGCCGGGACCCTTTTTCCAAAGCCAGTCTCTGACCCTGCCTCCCTGTCGGATCGGCTTGGGAAGGTCCCGGGGGACCGCTCGGAGGACCGACATCGCTTCAACGAAGTTGGATTTGCCGGACGCGTTTGGTCCGATCAGGACGTTCAGGCGTTCCAGTGGAAACTCAGCGACGTCAGGCCCGAACGAGAGAAAACCCCTCAAGGTAATGGCCCTCACGAGAGGTTTCCGTGGATCGGCCATCGAGTCGCCCCTCCGTGTTCAATGGGTATCGAAGTGAGAAACAAGAGATCAGGCTGCTTGGAGCAGGGGAACGATGGCGAGTTCCCGTAAGCGAAGCAAGCGCGGCCGCGCAGCCCCTCGCGAGTCCCGCCCGGTCTTCACATTGTCCCGTAAGCGAAGCAAGCGCGGCCGCGCAGTCCCGCCCGGTCTTCACATTGTCACCAGGCCATGATCGGGGGCGTTGCTCCGCACACCGGCGTTGAGGCGCTGATCGGGACGGGGCCGACCGGGTCGCTTGATCCGCCGGATCCGCCCGTCGGCCGTGTGTTCGACGTCCCAGACATTGCCGGGTGCCCGGCGGACGATGACCACGAACACGCCCGCACAGCTTGGGTCGTCAGGAAGGTGGGCCTTGGCCAAGGCCTCTTGGGGCACGTGGACTACATCTTTTGGCGCTTGCTTTGCGTTCGCGCGCATGGTCCTGAAGGCTACCGGACGGGGGTGGCTGAGCGGATTAGAACACCCGCTCTGGATCCCACCAAATGCCTGCCATTTGACCCGATTTTCCGGCTTTTTCGGTCCGGCAGACCCTGACAGGCCCCAAGGGCAAGAAGCGCAGATCGTGCAGTCCCAGTTAGACTTACGTGATTTCTTGCGTGCGCCGTGGAAAGGCGCGCCTGCCTAGCGGGTGGTGTGGTGACTGTCAAGTTTGTGCGGCACATAAACTTAACAACCCCCGGAGGCCGATGCCATCTTATTGCTGTGAGAAATCCGGGCTAGCGGGTGCAAATCCCGCCCGGCAACTGTCGCTCCAGCCGGTAGCAGCCAGAGCGGTGCATGGAGGTAACGACATGGGCTGAAGCACTCTGGCAGAAGGGCCTCGCACGATACGCGATACCCTAAACGGGCACGAAGCCGGAAACGGCGGAGACGGCCAAGGGGGGAGCTAAGTCGGTAGGAGGCCCAGCGACCACGCGGGCCGAAACGTGAAGTGAACGCTGAGCAGGCCTCGAAACATCAAACGCGGGAGCCGACCCTTCGTAGGAAAGGGGAAGGCCGCCGACTGGCCGGAAAGAGAGCGACGGGACAACCGGCTGGTTTCCGCCGGGGTAGTGGCGTCGGCACGTGTGGAAGATGGAATGCGTGGCAACACGGGAAGCCCCGTCGGTGCCGGGCACGCGGCAACCGGAACCCCGCGAGGGGCAGGCCGGGCCGGCAGGGTGGCGGATGGGCCCGTAGTACTGAAGAGGCCTGACTGCCGAATGATCGACATCAGGGTACCGACCCGCAGCTCTCGGTGGTCTGGAATCGGGACGGTGAGCGTTCCGTCGGCATCCGCCTTCTGCATGGCAATGTGGCTGCCCCGTCGTCGGACCTCGACGAAACCGTTGGCCGCCAAGATGCGGCAGGCTTCACGGCCGGACAGGACGCGAAGCCTAGCCAACCGCAACCTCGATCTGAGTTACATAGACTTCGCCTCGCAGGCGCCGGTCGACCTCGCCGGGAGGCGCGGCCTCGAAGAACAGGGCGAGGGCTTCGGCGAGATTGTCGCGAGCCTCGGCCACGGTCTCACCCTGGCTCGCAACGTCCAACTCGGGGCAGAGCGCCAACATAGCCCTCACCCTCGCGCTTGATGATCGCAGTCAGGCGTCGGGTCATTGCGGTTCCTCCATGGGTGCGAGGCCGAAGACGCAATTGGCTTCGACGACCAGTGCGATGGCTTCTCGAAGGTTCGACCGAGCTTCTTCGAGTGAAGCGCCTTGGGTATTGGCGCCGGAGAACCCCTCGATGAAGGCGATGTAGCCTTCAGGAACTCTCCGGAACACCGCCATGCATTGCCGGTCCACAACTGACCTCCTTGATGCTGATGATGCATTGACGCTAGCAGTCACCCGGCGCTAGCGCCATCCTCGTCCGGCCGTTTCGCGCAGAGCCCGTCGAAGCCCTGAACGGCGAAGGTAACAGCTTGTCCCGCCGAGGTTGCCCGTTCCCCACCGCGCCGTGCGAGCTTCCTGTGGCGGCGCGGATCGGGGACGGAGCGATGCCGCCCTCGCAAAACAATCGCCACGATCATTCAGGGTTCACGGATGAGCATTTCGGGAGAAGCCACTACGGAGGGCGAAAGCACGCGGGCGGTATGTGCGTCCTCGGTGGAGCGGTTCTACGAACGCCCGATCCTGAACTCGCCCTACGAGTGCCCGGCTCGCCATTGGCAGTTGGACGGAGGAGCAGCAGTATCTGGCCACGATCATCAACCGGGTGCGCGAGCGCGTGGACGAGTGGCCGCGCATACCGGACGAAGCCGATTGGCGGGTCACCCCCGAGACAGCACTTGGGAAGGCGAATTCTGCCGGGTGTTGGAGGCCCAACCGCAGGTTCTGCCCTACGTGATTAGAGCTGGCACGAGGATTTATTCCGACGAGAGCCGATCCCACACACATCTCCCGAATCATGATTCGGTGAGGCATTCGGTAGGCGAGTACGTTCGGGGGCAAGTGCACACGAACGGCATCGAGTCGTCCTGGTCGATGCTCAAGCGCGGATACATGGGCATTTACCACTACATGAGTCCGAAGCATCTTCAACGGTACGTGGACGAATACGCGGGCAGACACAACCTGCGGGAACTCGATACGATCGATCAGATGTCGAAGGTGGTGCTCGGCATGATCGGTCGCCGACTCACTTATCGGACATTAGTCGCGTAAGCGATGGCGGTGGATCCCAAGCTGAATTCCATCGCTCATTACATGGAGGGTTGTATGCATCGATCAGCAAACACTCGTAAGCCTCGCGAACTTCGCGAGAAGAATTCGGCATATGGTGAAGAAGAATTCGACGATCCTCGAGAGCAAGATTTCGTTCTTCGGCCTCCATCCACTTTTGATGATTGGGCAACCGGCGTTCGAAATTGTGTGTCTGACCAATGTAGTAAGGAGCCAATCGAGGAGTTGATTGAAGAGAGGAGAGAATATATAATCCAGGCACTGGCAACAAGGCCTCAGTTTCCTTTAGCACTACGAAAGATAGTTGGCAGCCACCAAAATCCATCAACTTGGTCTGATGAGACTCTTGATAGAGTGAGAATACTTTTGCGTAAGCGGCTTCAATTTCTGTCGGAAATGCCTTAGCGGGATGCTCGCTATGGCTGCTCATATTACGATACCCCCTCTGTTGCACAGCCTCTGCGGGCATCGTTTATGGCCCGCTCTGCAACGCCTGCTGTCTTGAGATATTCTTTGAGAAAGACATCGTTGAAAATGTCCGACTCTTTTGCGTCCAGCTCTCTTATTTCGTTATTTTCTATAGCTACGACATCTCCTATGAGATCATAGTTTGGAACCATACAATTTCTCATGGCTGATTCTACAGAGTTATGTGCATGATTGCACGTTGTCCCTATATGTTTCCGACCCTCTTTGTCGTAACTTATTCGATTAGCAACTTTATATTTTGTCTTTTTATTTACTGCCCCTTTCGGTTCTGAGAATAAAGAGAGTCCCGCCGTCACAATTGCAGTTATTACTATCATTGCGAGGCCAAATATTGCTACAATTGTATTCCACCCTTCTTTGTCAGCTTTATTCATGGGTCATCTCCTGAGATGGAAGAGTCAAATTTATACGGCTGATTGTAGCCTCCTCTCGTGGGAGAATCTTCGCCGGTATCTCCCCGGACACTGCCGGAGCCCGGTTCACCGCCACCGCCACCGGAGCCCGCGCCGACAGCCCCGCCGGGTCGCTGGCCGTCACCGTCACCGTTGCCGCGCCCCCGGTCCCGCCGCCCGTCAGGCGCACCGTGTCCCCGGCCACGGCCGCCGACACAACCGCCGTGTCCGCGCTGGCGGCCGCGAAGGTCAGCCCGTGCCCGTCCGGGTCCGTGAAGGTACGCCCCCACGGCCACCGCCACCGCCTTCCTCGGTCCGGGAAGACGGTGCGCCGGGATGCTGTCCGCCGTCACCTCCGGAGCCCGGTTCGCGGGAGGGGCGGGAGGCTCCGGTTCCACCGTTGCGGGATCGGGGTGTTACCGGGCACGTCAAATTACGGGATCGTGGGCATTGAAAATGTCAGGGTTGAGCCCGGTGGCGGGGGTTCGGCCATGGGATGTTGGGCGAAGGCGGGCAAGGGCCGAGAACGGGTTGGCTACCATCGCGTCTCCATTGAACGAAGGAGACGTGATGATCGGAAGAGAGACGCGGGTGTTGTTGCGGCACTATCTGGAACAGGGACTGAGCAAGGCCGCGGTGGCGCGGCGTTGCGGGGTCAGCGAGCGGACGGTGTACCGCTGGATCGCGGCGGGGCAGCTGGACCGGGAGCTGGACGACGGGCCGGTCCGATACGGGCCGAGGCGGCCCCGGCCTTCGCGGCTCGATCCCTACAAGGAGATCATCGAGACCCGTCTGGCCCGGTATCCGGATCTCAGCGCTGTGCGGCTGTTCGAGGAGATCCGGAAGGCGGGCTACGAGGGCGGCTACGACCAGGTGAAGCGGCATGTGCGGGAGGTCCGGCCGCTGCCGGAGCCGGAGCCGGTCAGGCGCTTCGAGACCCCTCCGGGGCACCAGGGGCAGGTGGACTTCGCGGAGTTCAAGACGCCGTGGGGGAAGCGGCACGCGCTGGTCGTGGTTCTGGGCTACTCGCGGCTGATGTGGGTCCGGTACTACGAGCGGCAGACGATGGCCGTGGTGATGGAGGGCCTGGAGTCGGCGTTCCGGTACTTCGGGGGCGTGCCCTCGGAGCTGCTGTTCGACCAGATGAAGGCCGTCATCGTGGAGGACAACCGGGAGGTCGGCGGGCGGCTGATGGAGAACACGGAGTTCCTGCGCTTCGCCCACCACTGGGGCTTCCGGATCCGGGCGTGCCGGCCGTACCGGGCGCAGACGAAGGGGAAGGTGGAACGGCCGGTCAGCTACATCCGGCGGAGCTTCTTCTACGGACGGGACTTCGTGTCGGACGACGATCTGAACGCCCGGGTGCTGGGGTGGCTCGGCAGGGTGGCCAACGTCCGCGTCCACGGCACGCTGAAGGAGCGGCCCGTGGACCGGTTCGAGGCGGAGAGGCCGCACCTAAAGCCCTTGGCCCGCTGGCCTTACCGGCCCGTGACGCCGCTGCGCCCCGAGCCCTCGAAGGAGCGGAACGAAGCGGCGGCGGACTCCCGGTTCGTCGAGGTCGAGCGCCGTCCGCTGGCCGAGTACGGCCGGATCGCGGGAGGCGTGCGGTGAGGCCGCCATCGCGCAGGGAGCGGATCGCGGCCCAGCTCGCCGACCTCAAGATGCCCGGCGCGCTGGAGGCGCTGGACGGCGTGCTCGCCGGGGTGGACGGGGGAGGCACGACCGCGGCCGAGGCGATCGAGCGGCTCCTGGCCGCCCAGATCGAGCTCCGCAACGGCCGGCGCCTCGAAGCCGCCATGCGCTCCAGCCGCCTGCCGTACGTGAAGACGCTGGCGGCCTTCGACTTCGCCTTCCAGCCGTCGATCAAGCGCGAGCAGATCGACGCGCTGCACGAACTCGGCTTCGTCGAGCGCCGGGAGAACGTCGTCTTCCTCGGCCCGCCCGGCGTGGGCAAGACGCACCTCGCGATCAGCCTGGCGATCACGGCGGCTGAGAGCGGCCGCAAGATCTACTTCGGCACCCTGACCGACCTCGTCGACTCCCTCGAGGAGGCCAAGGCCGCCGGCCGGCTCGACCGCCGCCTGAAGATCCTCACCCACCCGGCACTCCTCATCGTCGACGAGATCGGCTACCTGCCGGTGACCCAGAGCGGCGCGGTCCTCTTCTTCCAACTCGTCAACCGGCGCTACGGCAACGGCTCGACCGTGCTCACCTCCAACAAGGGCTTCGAGGAGTGGGGCCGCATCCTCGGCGACGAGGTCATGGCCGCAGCGCTCCTCGACCGACTGCTCCACCGCTGCCATATCGTCAACATCCGGGGCAACAGCTACCGGATGCGCCGCCACGCCGAACTCTCCAAGGCGATCCACCCCCTCGCGAGCCGAGTGGACGCCGAATCGCCTGCCTCGAAAGAGAGCCCCTCATGACGACCTCGCTACCGGCCCGCTGCCCCGCTCCGGTCGCTCCGCTCCCTCCGCGGAGCAGCGCTCGGACCCTGACATCTTCAATGCCCAATACCCTGACATTTTCGATGCCCATTGACAATCGGGGGCGGGCGCGTCGCCGGAACACGCGGCCGCCAGCTCTTGCCAGTGTCTCACTTCGGGACCTCCGGGGTTGGAGGGGCTTCCGCCTCTGGAGCGCGCCCCCGGATGGCATCCAGCAACCGCGCCTCCATGGCCTTTCGGTCTTCCCGGCCATGGGCCTCAACTAGGTCGATCCGGGCTTCAATGTGGGGGAAGTCGTTCGCCGCCAGCTTGTCCCCGAGCGCCTTCACTTCGGCCCGCACACCGTCCGCCGCTTCCCGCGCCGCCTCCCGTATCCACGGTCGGAAGATGCGCCCCAGCGTCCACGCGAGCCCGGCCAAGCTAGCCGCGATCCCGAGCGCCGCCAGCGCCACCGCGCCCGCCGTTTCCCACGTCATGCCTTACGCCTCCAGTCATCGAGGGTTGTTTGGTATCATCGCTTCTGCTTGTCGCCGGGGCAACGATTACGCCCAAGGGTTCCTGCAACTCCAGGGACACCTCCGATGACACGCGTTTTCCCTTCTCACCCTGCCCGCGACCCTCGCGGTTCAAGCGTGCAACACGACACCTCCTGCATCCCTCTGTAGTGGTGCCGGTTCTCAGAGTACAAGAGAGTGTCCGCTTTGTGGTTCCGTCGTCCGTCGAGCCGAGCCGAAGGGCTCCGTGGCGGGCCGCATTCGTGACGTGGACCTGTGATGTCTGTGGCACGACTCCGGGAGCCGGGGGTGCAGCGTCCTCGTGGCTCCGGGGAGACCGTGGTGAAGGGGGTCGTGAGGGGAAAGCGATTCCCGCGATTTAAGGCGATTTCCCCGCTGTCGCGGGACGACGGGAGCAGATGCGATTCAAGGGCAGAAAGCGCAGATCGTGCAGTCCTGTAAGTAGTTAGACGATCTTCTGCCGTGATTCTGGCCTCTGGGGATCCGCTACCGCAGCACCGGCTTGTCCAGCGAATCCCAGCCGTAGGCCCGTTCCACCCGCTCGAGCACTTCCTGATAGAGACCGCCGCCGGCGGAGGAGTTGGTCATCACCACCACGCCGTACCCCTTGGCCTTGTGCGCCGTCAGGTGGCACACGAAGCCCCAGTTGCCGCCGGAGTGGCTGAAGTACCAGCCCTGCCCGCGCTGCTCGATGTGGAAGCCGACGGCGTAGGAGCCCACACCCACCGGGCTCAGCATTTCCTGAGCGCTCGCGCGCGAGAGCACCCGGTCGGGGTCGCCGCGGGATGCCCTTTGCACCTCGATGGCGAAGCGTGACAGGTCGGTGGGGGTGGTCCAGAGGCCGGCGGCGGCCAGCGCCGCGTAGGCGTGCCACTTGTCGGTGCCCATCGGCAGGCCGCCGCCCCGGTGGCCGCGCGCGGCGTTCCGGTCGAGGGCGGGGGGAAGGGGGTGCTCGAAGGTGCTGCGCGTCATCCCCACCGGTTCCAGGACGGTCCGGCGCATGAGGTCGGCGAAGGGCTCGCCGCGTGCGTCGGTGAGGGCGAGCTGCATAATGGTCGTGCCGCCGCCGGAGTAGTGCATGGCGGTCAGGGGCGGGCGCACCAGCTCGACCGGTCCCACGTTGGACGGCGCTTCCGCCTCGAAGATCTGCACCGGGGTCGGACGAGGGGCGTCGGGCGCGTAACCCGGGAAGCCGTGGCCGTCGCCCAGCCCGGCGGTGTGGCTGAAGAGGAGCCGCGGGGTCACGGGGCGTGCGTCCGTGAAGCCGCGCCCCGGGAGCGACCAGGAGATCAGGATCGAGTTGATGTCGTCGTCCAGCGAGAACAGGCCCTCCTGGACGGCGGTCAGCGCCGCCATGGCGGTCACCGGTTTCGAGATCGAGGCGGCCTGGAAGAGGGTCTCGGTGTCCACCGGGGCGCCGGTCACCACGTCGGCGACCCCGTACCCCTTGGCCCAGTGCACCTCGAAGTCGCGGATGACGGCGACGCTCATCCCAGGCACGCCGAAGCGCTCCATCACTTCCGGCAGCGTCAGCACGTCCAGCCCCTGGCGGCTGGGGCTCTGGACGCCTTCGATGAGCGCGATGTAGTCGGCAGGGGAGTCCTGCGCCGCGAGAGATCCGGCAGCGCCGGACACGACTGCCGCCAGGAGGAGCAAGCGCGCAACAAAATGTGGTGCGTGTACGGTCAGTGAGGCGGATGTCAGTGGGCCATGCGGGCCAGGCGCACCAATATCCGGTGCGCGCCCGGAAACGGCCTGCTGAAACGCGCCCCGCAGAGGAGACAGGTGTCCGGACTCGCTATTCATGATCGTGTCCTCCTGGATCGGGCCGGCTTCTCGGCTCGCCGGCGTTCCCGCAGGGCTCTTCTGCGGGCCCGATCGCCCGCCCTGGTCGGCGGCGCCAGGCGCACGACGGCGATGCCCGCCAAGATGACGCCGGCCCCGAGCAACTGCAACGCGCGCGGGGTCTCGCCGATCCAGAGCCATGCGGTGAGGATCGCGGCCACGGGAACCAGGTTGGAGTAGACGGCGGTACGGCTGCTGCCGAGCCGCTGCACCCCCCGGTACCAGATGAAGTACGCGATCGCGATCGCCAGCACGCCCGCGTACGCGATGCCCGCCCAGGCCCCCACCGAAAGCGATCCGAAGTCGGTGCGAAGCAAGCCGGGCAGTCCCAGAAGAACGAGCGCGGGGGTGCCCAGCCAGAGGGTCCAGGCGGTCATCTCCAGCGCCCCGCTGCGCCGCACCGCCCGGCGTCCCAGCACGGTGTAGAGCGCCCACACCATCGCGGCGGCCAGCATCAGCAGGTCGCCCCGCAGGGTCACGCCTCCCAGCGTTATTCCCGCGGGTCCTCCCACGATGACGAGCACCAGGCCCGTCATCGTGACGGAGATTCCGCCCAGCACCATCCAGCTGAAGCGTTCGTGCCCCAGCACCGGCGAGAGGATCGCGATCCACATGGGGACGGTCGCCAGCATGAGCGAGGCATTGCCGGCCAGGGTCAGCGAGAGCCCGAAGATGAAGAAGACCTGGTAGGCGAGGTGTCCGAACAGCGACAGCCAGGCGACCCTGGCCCAATCCCCGCGGCGCGGCATGACACGCCTTCCCTGGGCGCGCAGGAGAATCCACACCGTCAGCGCGGCGAAGGGGAAGCGCAGCGCGTTGAAGGCCAGCGGTTCGACCTCCTGCAGCACCACCTTCACCACCGAGAAGTTGACGCCCCAGATGACCACGAGGGCCAGCAGATCGAGTTCGCTGGTGGGGGTCCGGGCCAGCCGAGGCGCGCGCGCGAACCTGGTCCTCATCGGGGGGTCGTGACGATGGGCGGCCGCGCGTGGCCGGCAAAGGCGATGGGGGTCATGCGGTTCATGCTACGCCGGCAGCCGGTCCCGCCGCCACGCCGGGCGGGGGCCGTCGCGGCCGAGTCACCCCGCGCCACTCCCGGTCTCGCCCGGAAGCCACCCCGGACGGCCGAACAAGAGCACGTCGACTTCCTCTCCCTCGGCGACCCCTTCCACCCCCTCGGGGATCACCGCCAGCCCATCGGCGCGGCCCGTCGGCGCGACCAGCGCCGAACTCTGATGCCCCGCGAGCACCGCGGTCCATCGGCTCCCGGGGCCGGGCCGCAGGCGCACCCGCGGGTAGACCGCGAGCCCCCGGGGGCCACCCAGGGCCGCTCCGGCGCGGGCGCGGATCACGGGAGGGTAGGGGTTGCGGTGCCCCGCCAGCGCGCTGATGAATGGCCGCGCGAAGAGATGGAAGGTGACGAAGGCCGATGCCGGATTCCCCGGTAGCCCGAACACGGGGACGGGCGCGCGCCCCTCGACCGGCAGGTGCCCGAAGCCGAACGGGCTTCCCGGCCGGACGCGCGCGCGCCAGAAGCCGGGCTTGTAGCCGAGCTCGTCGAGCACGCGCTTGAAGAGGTCGCCCTCGCCCATGGAGGCGCCCCCGATGGTGATCAGCAGATCCGCCTGCCCGGCGCCCCGCAGCAGGTGCTCGCGCACGCTCTCCTCGGTGTCGCGCGCGATCCCCGGCCGCACCCCCTCCCCCCCCGCCTCCCGCACCGCCGCGGCCAGCATGGGGCCGTTGGTGTCGGGGATGGCGCGCCCGGCCGCGACCTCGGCGAACCGCTCCGCCGGCGCGATCTCGTCGCCGCTGGCGAGCACCGCCGCCACCGGCCGCCGGTGCACCTCCACCGAGGTGAGCCCGCACGCGGCCAGCACGCCCACCTGACCGGCGCCCAGAGTGGTCCCGCGGGGGAGCACGGTCTCGCCCGCCCGCATGTCCTGTCCGCCCGGGCGCACGTTGCGGCCCCGGTCCCGCTCCGAGAACACCGCCACCCGCCCGGGTTCGCGCTCGGCGTCGGTGTCTTCCACGCGGACCACGCAGTCCGCCCCCTCCGGGACCGGAGTCCCGGTCATGATGCGGACGGCTTCGCCCGGCCCCACCGCCACCCCGCCGACCTCCCCCGCGTGCAGGGCGCCGGTCACGTGCAGGGTGCGGGGGGCGTCCGGCGAGGCGCCCGCGATGGAGTCGCCCCGCACCGCGTAGCCGTCCATGGCCGAGTTGTCCCAGGGGGGCAGGGTGACCGGGCTCTCGACCGGCCGCGCCAGCGCCATCCCCTCGGCCGCCTCCACCGGCAACCGGAGCGCCGGCAGCGGGCGGGCGCCCTCCATCACCCGCGCGAGCGCCTCGACGCACGAGAGCCAGTCGGCGGAGCGGGACTCGAAGCGCGTCGCCGGCGTCCGATCCCTCCGGGCTCCCGGCCCGTCAGCCATCAGTCGTCCACGGACCGCTAGAACCGCCAGCCGATCCCGAGGGAGAACCCCCTCCCGACCGACCAGAAGCCATCGGCGGGGATTTCAGGCTCGTCGGAGCCCTCGGGTGGCGGCAGGAGCGGTCGGTCGGTGCGCAGAAAACCGCGCGGCGTGTTGACCTTCCAGTAGGTGACGATGCCCTCCGCGCGCACCGAGATGCGGTCGATGGGGAACAGCTTGATGCCCGCGCCGAAGCTTCCCAGGAACGAGGGACCGAACGAGAAGCGGTCATCCTCCTCAAGCACCATGTCGATATCCTGATCCGGCGCGAAGTCCATGGCGATGCCCCCGCCCGCGAACAGGTAGGGCGCCAGCCGGTACCAGGTCCGCGGGCCCGTGAGCGTGAACTGGAGGCGCACATCGGCCGTCCCCATGGTCACGTCCGCTTCGCCGATCTTGCGGTCCCCCTCGTCCCGGCGCGGATCGATGACGTCCCGGGTCGTGGGCAGGTAGCCGAGGTTGCCCTGAATGGAGAACGGTCCCCCGACGCGCACCTGGTAATAGGAGCCCAGGATGCGCCCGCCTCCGGGCCCGAACCCGAAGATCCCCGCCCGGGGCGTCACCGTGAACATCGACGGGCCCGCCTCCTGCGTGGTCTCGATGAAACGATAGGCGGAGGGGATGCGTTGTGCGGACAGGTGCGCGGGGCCAATCCCGGCGACCAGGATGCCCGCGAGGACGAGCGTCGGGAGAACCGGCAGTCGCCACCTTTGCCAGACGGCGCGCGATGGCCGAAATTCCCCGCGTGTGTGCATCCGAGACATGTACTTGAGACTTCGCACCTCTGAGGAACGTTGCCATGCGCGTGACCGAAGATACCCAATCGGCCCGTCCGACTCTACAGCCTCTGCCGCCCACGCGGTCCCCGGGCCCCTCCGCACCCCCCCTCCACCCGCGGACTGCTCGTCGCCGCCGCGATGCTGGTGGCCGGCCTCTCCGCCGCACCTCCCGCGGAGGGGCAGGAGGCGCGCCGCCGCTGGGAGCGCATGTGCCAGATCCGTGCCGAGAAGTTCGACCTGGTCCTCCCCGGGGCGATGCGGGACAACGACCTCGACATGTGGATCGTGGTGATGCGCGAGGGGCTGCTGGATCCGATGTGGGAGGCGCTCGGCCGGGGCTACGTGGGCGACTGGGCGTACTACGTCTTCACCGACCCGGGCGACGGCGGACGCGTCGAGCGCGCGGCGCTGGGCGTGGGCGGATACATGCTCGAGCAGTGCGGGGTCTACGACCACTTCGGTTCCGCGGCGTCGCTCGCCGACTATGTGGCCGAACGCGATCCGGACCGCATCGGCGTCAACATGGCCGCCTCCATCGGCGGCGCCGACGGCCTCTCGCACACCTCGTATCTCCATCTCAGGGAGACGCTGGGCTCGACGCACGGCGAGCGCCTGGTCTCGGCCGAGCGCTTCGTCTCCGACTTCCGCGCCACCCGCACCGCCACGGAGATCGCCGCCTTTGCCGAGGCCGGCGAGATGAGTCGCGAGATCGCCGAGCGGGCCTTCTCCAACGAGGTCATCGAGCCGGGCGTGACCGCGCTCGAGGACGTGGCCTGGTGGATCTGGGACCGCCTGCTGGAGCGGGGGCTCGAGTCGTCGTTCGACATGCCCTCCATCTACATCACCGGCCCGGAGGGCATCGAGGCCACCTCCTCGGCGCGCATCATCCAGCGGGGCGACCTGCTGATGATCGACTGGGGGGTGGGCTTCCTCGACTTCTACACCGACATGAAGCGCATCGCCTACGTGCTGCGCGAGGGTGAGACCGAGGCCCCGCCCGGGCTCCAGCACGCCTTCGACCGCGCCGTGGAGGTGCGTGACGTCATGAAGGCCTCCATCAAGCCGGCGCCCACCGCGCAGCAGGCGGTCGACGCCACCTGGGCGGCGATCGAGGCGGCCGGCTTCAACCGCATCGGGTTCAACCAGCCCACCGACGATCCCGCGGTCACCGACGTCGTCATCGGTCCGCACTCGGTCGGGAACTGGGGCCACGGCTTCGGTCCCTCGCTGGCCTTCTTCAACCCGACCCGTCTCACCTACGAGCTGCGCCCCGGCACGCTCATCTCCGTCGAACTGTTCGCCTACACGGCCAACCCCGAGTGGGACAACGCCAAGGTGCGCATCCCGCTGGAGGACGACGCCGTCGTGACCGAGCGCGGGGTGGAGTGGCTCTATCCTGTGAACAACCGCATTCTGCTGGTCCGGTAGGGGTTCGCATGCCACGATCCCTCCGCTGCTCCACCTGCGGCGCCGTCCTTGAAGCTCCGGCGCGACGCTGCACGACGTGTGGGGCGGAGAATCCCGCCGGCGTCCCGATGACCTGGGTGAAGGCCTGTTCCCGGTGCGGGCATCAGGGGTACGGGGATCACTACTTTTCGAAGGTTCAGCACGTCGCGCTGCTTGTGGTGCTGGGTCTGGCCACTTCCGGCATCGGGGCGCTGATCTACTGGCTGATGAGGTTCCAGCACCGCCTGTGCCCGCGTTGCGGGCTCAACTGGCGGCATGCTGCCTATCGCGCCCTCCCGAATCCGGACGCAAGCCCCGGGTCCCGGACCGGGGACGAGGCCCTGACCCCCTATGAGGACCCATCCGCGCCAACTCCGTTCATGCCCCCCCGGGATCGAGCCGCCCAGGGCTGGCTCCGGATCGGCGGCGGAGCGCTGCTCGGCCTCATCGGTACCGGTTGGCTATCCGGGGGGGCCATGATTCTCGGCATGGGCCTCTCCTTCATGCCTCTGGTGATGTTCGGCGGTGGAGCCGCTGCCGTCGCCGGCGGGGCGGCGCTGATCTGGTCGGGGATCAGGAGATTGCGCTGGCGCAAGGGATCGCCCGATCAGCTCGCGGGAAGCGTCCTCCGTCTGGCCAGCCAGCGGGGAGGACGGTTGACCGCAAGCGAGGTCGCGGCGTACATGGATCTCTCACCGGACGCCGCCAAGAAGCTCCTCGACGGGATGGAGCTCGAGGACAGCCAGCGCGTGTGTTCGGACGTGACCGACGAAGGCGTTATCGTGTACGAGTTCCCGGAATTGCTGCGACGGCCGGACCGCGGACTCGGCGGGTAGAGAACGGAGAGCGTCCACGAGATGACGGAGAGCAGAACGAGATGAGGAGCTTTCAGGACGAGAGCGGGCGAACCTGGATTGCGTCCGTGCGGGAGAGGCCGGGACACGACTACAAGGGCCGCTACTCGTTCATCTTCGCGCTCGAGGGTGAGGAGGGCGGCGAGCCGATCGAGCTGGCCGACGTGCGCTGGAATTCGCTCAAGACGGCGCAGCGGACGCTCGCGACCACCTCGGACGTGGAGTTGCGCCGGCGCCTGCGCTCGGCCCGGGGCCGGGCTTCGTCGCGCGGGTTTCGGTAGACGGACAGAGGAGTCTGGCCGGAGCCCCGCTCCGAATTGGGCCTCGTCAGGTTCGCGGATCGGCGGAGATGACGTGGACAATATGAGCCCGTCCCGCAAACGCAGCGAGTCAGGGCAGATATCCGCGTTCACGCAGTCTCTGCCGATAATCCTCCCGCGTCACTGAACACTCAACCAGGGCGACGAAGTCCGATCGCTTGAGTCTGCACTGCCGGGCCATGTCCGAGATGAGCGGTGCGCCAACCTCGCCCTTTGACGAGCGTGACACCATCGTCTGGATTCTGCCCGCGCCAGCGCCATCTGTGTACCAGAATACCCGGTGGGACCTTCCGGAAACTTCGGTGAAGCCCTTGCTCAACAGCGATCTGACGACGTCTCGAACCTTCAGCGCCTTCGTCACCGCGGAGTCGAAGGAGAGCTTCTCAGGTAGAGAAGGCGAATCACGAAGTCACGGAATCGTACTCCTTCGTCATCCAGCTTCAACGGGAAATCATCCCTCATGATCTTGCCGAGTGCCTGTCCTCTTTCCACGAGAAGTTGCTCGGCTTCGCGGATCGTCTTGCCGTAGCCCAGCAAGCTCCACTTCGGATGCTGGAGTACCAGACCCAAATCTGGATCGCGATCCAGCCGAAATACCTCACCGAACACGGATATCCCTAGCCCATGAGAAACGCTCTCTTCCCACATTGTCTCAGGTGCTGGGTGGGCGTGCGAATGGCTCATGGGTTGGCGGGCGTAGCTCGTCGCCGGTACCCCCTGAGCGGACGAAACCAGATAACCTGTCTCAATTCCGTAGTATTGACCGACCTCCGGTCCGCCCGAGGCGGACGGGAGCGAGAGATCGACAGACATGGAACCCAAGGTCATCCTCCAGCCTCCCTTCTCATCCTGATGCAATCCTCGCCATTCGCCACAAGCCACTGGCCGATCTGCACCGCCGCTTCCGGAGTGAGTATCAGGGTAGCTTGCACTTCGCGTCTCGCTTCGCCGCGTCTGATGATGTTGCTGCTTGTTCCCTTTCCCGTCTGGGCATCTACCTCGAATTCCTCGATGCTTGGGACGGACGGCGACTCCGCGTACAAGTGGACGGCGATGCTTGTTCCGTTGGCCGCTGGACCTCCGAACCCGCCATGAGCGATGATCGTCGGCTTCATGGGGCGCTCTTCGTAGTAGATCGCTATCGACTGCTTCTCATCCGTCACCGGGTTACGTCTCCGCTTGCGTTGGCGTTCATTGCCCCGTCGGCGCAGGGGGATGAAAGGTAGTACGTGGGTGCAATGGACTCCAGCAGGTCTGCCGGATAATGGCAGACAATCCGATTGCGTCTCAGCCTCGGCAGCCCTCGCAGTAACCCACCACCTCCAGCCGCAGCTCGGTGACGGCAAAGCCGTCCATCACGACGGGAATGTCCACGACCGACTCCGGCTTGGCCGGGCCGGGCACGTCCCTCAGCCGGCCGCACTCGAGGCAGCGCGCGTGATAGTGCGGATCCATGCGCCCGTCGTATCTTGCGGAGCCGTTTCCGGCGGTGAGCTTGCGCGCGAGCCCGCATCCCACGAGCGTCTCCAGACTCTTGTAGACGGTCCCCAGGGAGATGCCCGGAAGGTCGCCGCGCACGATGCGGTAGACGTCGTCCGCGGTGGGATGGGTGTCGGTGACGTGCAGAAACCGGAAGACGGCCGCGCGCTGGGCGGTGAAGCGCTGATCGCTCCGCTCCATCGCCTCTCGCAGGATGGCGTCGCTCTGCTCGGACTGGGTCAACATCGCAAGTGATCTTCGGCCCGCCATCGCTGACAGCCTGCTGAAGCCGGGCCTGTAGAACGGATCCCCTAACCAGCCAACGTACTAGGCGGGGCGAAAATGTGTCAACCGGGACCGGATCGCAGGGGTCAGGCGGCCACGCTTCGCAGGGCTCAGGCGGCAACGCGTCGGCGGGGTCAATCGGAACCGGATCGGCGGGAGCGAGGATGATCGATCCCGGCGAAGGGGCGCTGCTCACGCTGGAGCCGCTGATCGACGCCGTGCGGCAGGGGGTTGAAGACGCCGGCTGGACGCTCTCCGGGATGCAGAAGACGACCAGCCACGAGTTCGAGGGGCGCTGGGCGGGGGAATCCACGCGCAGCGCCTATCTCTTCTTCCACCATCCGGGCGGACGCGATCCGGTGAGCGTGGACGTGTTCCTCGACGAGACCTCGCAGGGGCTCGGCGGCAACCTGACGCTCGCCATCCAGGGGCGGACCCTGGGCGAGCTTGGAGACTTCGCCGAAGCGTTGGAGGGACTGGCGCGGGAAGCGGACCGCGAGCTGACCCGGGGGCACAGCACGCCGGTGACCCTGCGCGCGACCGTGCCGCACCGGAACGCCCGTCCCGGGGACGCCCGCACGGAGTGTCGGTTCAGGCTCGTGATACCGGATGTTGCCATCGACGCCGGGGCGCGCGTGGTGCGGACGCTGAGCGCGGCCACGGTGAAGTCTTTCGGGGCGTTGCTGGCGAGCCGGGTTGTGGCCGGGTTCATCGGAGCAGCAGATTCATGATCGGCGGGCGGGAGCCCCCTCGGCCATGCCCGAGGGAAGGGAACCGCATAAAACACCAGTAAATATCAGTAGATGTCAGTAATGGGGCCTGACCATGCAGCGGAGACCTGAGATGAGCGGAAAACCCGGAGTGCTCGACGACCTGTTGCAGGAGACCCGGCTCTTCCCCCCGAGCGACGAATTCCGCGCGCAGGCCAACCTCTCCGACCCGGATGTGTACGAGCGCGCCGCCGCCGACCCGGAGGGCTTCTGGGCCGGATGGGCCGAAGAGCTCGACTGGTTCGAGAAGTGGCACACGGTGCTGGAATGGAAGCCGCCGCACGCGCGTTGGTTCCTGGGCGGCAAGCTGAACGTCTCGCACAACTGCCTCGACCGGCACCTCGGCGGCTCCCGCCGCAACAAGGCGGCGCTCATCTGGGAGGGGGAGCCCGGGGATACGCGCACCTTCACCTACCGGGACCTCCACCGCGAGGTGTGCAAGTTCGCCAACGTGCTGCGCGGGCTGGGGGTGAGCCGGGGCGACCGGGTTGCCATCTATCTGCCCATGATACCCGAGGCGGCCATCGCCATGCTGGCCTGCACCCGCATCGGCGCGGCGCACTCGGTGGTGTTCGGGGGGTTCAGCCCGGATTCGCTGTCCGGGCGCATCAACGACGCGCAGGCGTCCGCCGTGATCACGGCGGACGGCGGGTGGCGGCGGGGCGGCTACGTCGCGCTCAAGGCCAACGCCGACCTGGCGGTGGCGGACTGCCCCTCGGTCGAGAACGTGGTCGTGGTGCGGCGGGGCGGGCAGCTGAGCGCCGACACCCCGGTGGAGATGCGGGAGGGGCGCGACCACTGGTACCACGAGCTCATGGAGGGGGCGAGCGCCGACTGCGCGCCCGAGGCCATGGACGCCGAGGACCTGCTCTTCATCCTCTATACCTCAGGGACGACCGGGAAGCCCAAGGGCGTGGTGCATACGACCGGTGGCTACCTCACCCAGGTGCACGCGACCGCGAAGTGGGTCTTCGACCTCAAGGAGGACGACGTCCTGTGGTGCACGGCGGATGTCGGCTGGGTGACCGGGCACAGCTACATCGTCTACGGCCCTCTCGCGGCCGGGACGACCGTGCTGATGTACGAAGGGGCGCCCGACTGGCCGCGCAAGGACCGCTTCTGGGAGCTCTGCGCCAAGTACGGCGTGACCATCTTCTACACGGCTCCCACGGCCATCCGGGCCTTCATGAAGTGGGGCGACGAGTGGCCCGCCGGACACGATCTGTCGCAGCTCCGGCTGATCGGCACGGTCGGGGAGCCCATCAACCCCGAGGCCTGGATCTGGTACCACAAGACCATCGGCAAGGAGCGCTGTCCCATAATCGACACATGGTGGCAGACCGAGACCGGCGGAATGATGATGACGCCGCTGCCGGGGATCACCGCCACGACGCCCGGAAGCGTAACAGGCGCCGTACCGGGCATCGCGGTTTCGCTCCGCGACGACGACGGCAGGCGCGTGAAGGCCGGATATCTGGCGATCGACCGC
This sequence comes from Longimicrobiales bacterium, assembly GCA_965208255.1. GTDB lineage: Bacteria > Gemmatimonadota > Gemmatimonadetes > Longimicrobiales > Gaopeijiaceae > BD2-11. The sequence goes on along the minus strand of OZ242324.1, from coordinate 1,627,545 downwards.
CCGTGGCCGGCGATGCTGCGCACCATCTACGGCGACGACGAGCGCTACCGCGAGGTCTACTGGTCGAAGTGGGACGGCATCTACTTCGCTGGGGACGGCGCCAAGGAGGACGCCCACGGCTACATCTGGGTGCTCGGCAGGGTCGACGACGTGCTCAACGTCGCAGGACACCGCATCGGCACCTCCGAGGTTGAGAGCGCGCTGGTGGAGCACGAATCGGTGGCGGAGGCGGCGGTGGTGGGGCGGCCCCACGAGGTAAAGGGGGAGGGAATCGTGGCGTTCGTCACGCTGCGGCAGAGCTTCGCGGCCTCGGACGAACTGATGGGCGAGCTGGGGCAGCACGTGCGCACGAAGATCGGTCCCATTGCGCGCCCGGACGCGATCCTGTTCACGGCGGAGCTGCCGAAGACGCGGTCCGGGAAGATCATGCGGCGGCTGCTGCGCGACATCGCCGAGGGACGTGCGCTGGGGGACACCACGACGCTGGCGGATCCGTCGGTGGTGCAGCAGCTGACGGAGGCGTACGGGGACAAGGGGGAGTAGGGGGGTCCGCGTCTGGTTGTGGCAGTCAAAACCGATGAATATCTCCTCGCAACAGTCATATGTAGTCGCTGGTATATGGGGCCAGTGTGGGAGAACAGGTCTGCAGTTATCGGTGCGAAGGAGTAGATTGCCTGGCACTGATCACTCGCCCACCGTGTTGACAGCCCCCCCATGCCCAACAACGTTGGTCGCATTGCTGATCTGCGACACAAGAGGCCGGAGTCCGCGACCAAAATGGATATATCGGATTTGTGGATGGCCAGGGCAGCGGTATCCGCCCAACCCGACCTGGGACACGAACTGTGACTTTGACGATGCGCGACCAGCACGGCGGATTCAGCGAGACCCGGTCCCGAATTACGGGTCGGGGATCCCTGGCCGGCGGCCTGTTCTGGCCCATCCTGGCCACCCTGGCGCTTGCCGTCGGCTGCGGCGACGAACCGCTGCTGCCGGTGCCGGTGGAGTTGGAGAGCCTCGCGCTCGAGCCTGCTGACACGACGGTGGGCGTCGCCGGGTGGGTCAACCTCGAATGGGTTGCCGTCGACCCGAACGGCAGAAGGCTTGCGGAGCGCAGGGTGGACTGGGGGGTCAGCGATACATCGGTGGTGCGTTTGGAGGACTGGAGCGGCAATGGCAGTCCGTATAACAGAGCGCACGTGACGGGTGTGCGGCCAGGGACCGCCACGGTGACCACCTCCTGGCAGGGAACGAGTGCAACAGCGGTCATCGAAGTGACCGACGAGATTGAGATGTACCAGGTAGCCAGCGTTCAGCTGGTTCCATCGTCCGTCAGACTCATCGCCCTCAGGGACACGCTACGTCTGACGGTGGACGCGCCAGAGTTGGGCCGGTCGCTTCCGGCGGCACTGTTCCAGTGGTCGTCCGACGACGAATCGGTGGCTTCTGTGAGCGCCAGTGGCCTGGTGACCGCGGTAGGGAACGGGACGGCAGCGGTTTCGGCGGCCGCGCACGAGAGGGCTCAAGCGAGCGTCGTAGTGACGGTGACACAGGTGGCCAGGACCTTGGGCGTGCTGCCATCCGTGGACACGCTTCGAGCAGTTGGTGACACGTTGAGACTGGCCCTTACGTTCGTTGACACCAACGGCCACATGGTGCCGGGTCCCGGCGTCGATGCCGAATGGTCGTCAAGCGACCATGCGGTGGCGGTCGTAGACCGCGCGGGACTCGTGACGGCGGTGTCGGAGGGGGTGGTTGAGATCTCGGCCACGTCGGTCGACCAGGGCCTTACCAGCACGGCTGCGCTCGTCATTGACGTTCTGAGCGAGCGGGACGTGCTCGTTTCACTTTACGATGCGACTCAGGGGCCGTCCTGGCGCGACCCGCAAAACTGGCTCTCGGACGCGCCGCTCGATACCTGGCGCGGAGTTCAGACCAACACGGACGGCCAAGTCACCAGTCTGGATCTCTCTGGGCGCTGGTTGGTGGGTTCGATTCCGCCGGGGCTCGGGTATCTCCCTGAACTACGCACGCTGGACCTCGGCAACAATCGCTTGGTCGGCGCGATCCCACCACAGTTGGGTAGGCTTGCCAATCTCAAGTCGCTCGATCTCGGCAACAATCTGTTGGTCGGCGCGATCCCGCCGCAGTTGGGTGAGCTTACCGATCTCACTTCGCTCAATCTCAGCGGAAACCGTCTTACCGGCCCGATCCCCGCCCAGCTTGGCGCGCTCGCGAATCTGGAAGAACTGCACCTCTTCAACAACGCGCTTGAGACGATCCCTGCGGAACTCGGCAAGCTCAGCAATCTCAGAACCTTCGACCTTGCCTACAATACACTGACGGGTAGCATTCCTCCACAGTTCTTCGCGCTCACGGAGCTTCGCGAGTTGAGTCTGGAGGACAACCAGCTGACGGGCTCGGTTCCACCCGAACTGGGCAGGCTCGCGAAGCTGGAAGTTCTGAACCTCGGCCGCAATCGTCTGACGGGCGAGATTCCGCGCGAACTCGGCGATCTTGCGAATCTTCGCACGCTGATCTTCGACAGCTTCCTGGGGGGAAACCAACTCTCGGGCTCGATTCCGCCGGAGTTGGGAAGGCTGTCGAATCTCAGACGGCTGGGGCTGGCAAACAATCTCCTGACCGGAGAGATCCCGCCGGAGCTGGCGCATCTCACCAATCTTGAGGTGCTCTACCTGCACTTCAACGGGCTGACGGGCCCGTTACCGGCGTGGCTCGGTGACCTCTCCCGTCTCCGGCGGCTGCGTCTGAGCGCGAATCGCCTGAGCGGGCCGATTCCGCCCGAACTGGGGGAGCTTTCGGAACTAACCCACCTCTACCTCTGGGCGAACCGGCTCGAAGGCCCGGTACCGGCGGAACTCGCCAACCTGACGAACCTCGAGGAACTTCTGCTTACCGGCAACCCGCAGTTGGCAGGCCCGCTTCCGCCCGTGCTCGGCACTCTGCCCCGGCTTGGGTCCCTGACCGTTGCCCAGACGGGTCTGTCGGGACCGATCCCCCTGCAATTCGTCAACTTGGGGCTCGGACGGTTCGAGTGGTCCGATTCGAAGCTATGCGCGCCACTCGACCGTGTGTTCCAGGAATGGCTTGAGACCATCCCAACCCTGGCGGCCGGTCCATCCTGTCTTGCGGATGCGCTGGCCGCGCTCTACGAGGCGGCTGGCGGGTCGGGTTGGAGGAACGCCGGCAGTTGGTTGACAGACGCGCCGGTGTCCGAGTGGCACGGGGTGAGCGCGGATGAGGACGGCCGCCTGACGGCGCTCGACCTTCGCGGCAACGGGCTCTCGGGCACGGTGCCGCCGGAGATTGGGACCCTCCGTGACCTGACGCGCCTGGACGTTCGGGACAATGCGCTGGAAGGCGAGTTGCCGGCCGAACTGGGCGAGCTCGGCGAGCTCCGGTGGCTATACCTGTCCGGCAACCGGTTCGAAGGCAGGCCTCCGGCCGAGCTCGGTAGTCTGGCCGAGCTTTCGGCACTGCACCTGGCCCATAACCAGTTCACGAGCGCGCTCCCCGGCTCTTTCACCAGGCTCTCGAAGATGGCCGACTTTCAATGGAACGAGAGCGGGCTCTGCGCTTCGCCGGCCGTCTGGTTCCAGGAGTGGCTCGGGATGATCGCGAATCATGCCGGAGGGCCCAACTGTTCGTCCCCACTGCGACTCTCGGTACCCGCCGCGCATGTGAACCAGGCCGCGCAGAATCTTGAGGGCACCGTGTCGCTGATCGCCGGAAGGACGGGGCTCCTGCGGGTGTTCGCCACAGCGGACCAGGCGAACGACCGGCGCCTCGCAGCGCGCGCGACCTTCTTCGTGAACGGCCGGGAAACCCACCGCGCCGAGATGGAGCTGGGTTCCGAGCGCGGTATTCCCGAGGATGCGGTCTCCGGGGAACCGGACCAGTACTTCCGCGCGCGGATTCCCGGCGACATCCTGGTGCCGGGGGTCGAGATGGTGGTCGAGGTCGACCCGGACCGAGTGGTGCCGCGGGCCCCGGGAAGCGTGGTCCGCTATCCGCCACGGGGTCGAGCCGCGCTTGAAGTTCGCCAGATGCCGCGCTGGGGTTTGACGGTCGTGCCTGTGATGGGCACTCAGGATCCGGCCAGCACGGTCCTGGACTGGGTTGCGGGGATGGGACCGGGGCACACGGCAGTCGAATATGTTACGCACGTTCTCCCCGTTGGCGACTATTCCGTGAACGTCAGGGACCCGTTTATTCGGACCGGGACCGGGTTGGAAGAGATTGAGGACTGGTACTTTCTACATACCGAAATCGGACTGCTGCGAGCATTGGAAGGTGGAACGGGTACGTACTACGGGGTCGTCAGCGGCCAGTCAGTCGGAATCCAGGGAGTGGGAGGCGGGTCCGTGGGCGTCGGGAGGACGGGCCTGCACACAATGGCTCACGAACTCGGCCACACGATGCGCCTCGGCCATTCACCGTGCGGCATCGCCTTCGATGACGATCCGCTCTACCCGTATCCCGACGGCTCGATCGGCGTCTGGGGATACGACGCTCGCGGCGACACGCTGGTCTCGCCCGCGACGACAGACGTGATGGGCAACTGCTCGGGTTGGGCATGGATCAGCGACTATTATTTCCATCAAGCGCTGAAGGACCGGCTCAGGACGGCGAGCGGAGAGCCACCGACCACCGCCCCGGAGAACCTCGCGGGGCGGGGCCAACATCTGCTGCTTTGGGGTGGTGCGAGTCCGGACGGCGAGCTGAGACTGGATCCCGCGTTCGTCCTCGACATGCCCGGGCAGCTTCCGTCCCGTCCGGGGCCCTATCGCCTCGAGGGGTTCGGCAACGACGGCCAACTCGATTTCTCGGTTCACTTCGCAATGGACGAACTGAGCCAGGGCGGAGGTAGTTTTCTGCTGACAATCCCGGTCGGAGACGACTGGTCCGTCCCGCTTGAGCGCGTCGTCCTGACGGGACCGGAGGGGACCGTCGAGTTGAACCCGGACAGCCGGGACCCCGTGGCGCTCGTGGTCGACCGCCGGACCGGCCGTTTGCGGTCTGTGCTCCGGGGCGAAGATGCGACCGGTGCCATGACTGCGGTGACCGCCGACGCGAGGGGCGCCAGCCGCGCAGGGTCGGAGACCCACGTCCTCATCAGCAACGGCCTGCCCCGGAGGATGCCGAACTGAGGGGCGCGATGCGTGTGACCGGCGTCATGCCGGGAACCAAAGACGCCCTGGGCACCACTTCGCCTCCTGCCATAGTGGCAGGCTCGCCTACCCCTCACCGGATCACGTACCACTCCGTCTGATAAGGCCGGAAGTACTCGTAGCCATCCGGCGTGAGGTATCCGTCATCCTCCATCGGGATCGTCACCCGCCCGCCGCCGTATTCCGGGATCGTGGTCGTGGCGCTGAACTCGATGGAGCGGTAGGCGCCGTCCCTGAGGTGGGAGTCCCGTTCCGGGGGCGAGGAGAGGTCCATGTCGCGGGCGTTGATGTTCGGGCCCAGCGCGTGTCCGTGATAGCCGATGGGGTGTGAGTAGAGGCTGGGGAGGAAGTCGACGCCTTCGAGCCGGGCGGCGATGGCGAGGGTGGCCTCCCAGCCGGTCATCCCCGGACGGGGAGCGGATGCGAACGCCTCGTGCACGAGGTTGGCGTTCCCGAGCGCGGTCTTGAGCCCCTCGGGCACATCGTCTTCGCCCTCACGCAGGATGTAGGCGACCTTCTGCCAATCGCTCGCGAAGCCGAGGTAGTCGAAGCCGCAGTCGAGGTGGATGATGTCGCCCCGCTGGAAGACCAGGTCGGCGGGCGCAGGGTGCACGTAGGGAATCATCTCGCCGGCCTCGGGATCGTAGCGCTGCACGGCCACGTGGATCTCGAACCAGGGGACGCCGCCGACGCCGAGCTCCGCGATTGTTTCCTCGAAGAACCACTTGATGTCGGCCGCGCGGGTCTCGCCCGCGGTGATCACGACGTTCGAGAACGCGGTCTGGGCGATGACGTCGGTGGCGAGCACGAGCTGGCGGTAGTGCTCGAGTTCCTCGGGCAGCCGGGTGTCGAAGACGTCCTCGATGAGGCTGGCGGCGGAGACGAAACGGGACTCGGAACCAGGTCCCAGCGCTTCGGCCAGGAACAGGTAGCTGTCGTGAGTGAGGCCGCTGTCGTGCCCGCGGGATCCGCCGATGTTGAGCCCGATGGTTGAGGGGTCGTACCGTTCCATCAGGGCCCCGAGGCCGGCGCGGGTGTCCTGGATGCCGCGGGCGTTGCGCGCTGCCGGAAGCGGCTCGAAGAAGCGGCGGTAGTCCTCCGTCGGGCGCCAGTAGTCGGAGTAGGCCGCGAGCCCTTCCTCGCCGGCATCCACGAACGCCATCACATCGCGCCGGCGCGTGTAGCGCAGGGGAGGGGCGATGTACTGGGTGACGGGGTCCGGGTGGAACTCCTCGCTCACCACGATCCACATCTCGATTCCGTGCTCGCGCATCTGCTCCAGCAGCAGGGAACGCTTCCGCGCGAGCCAGTCGAGACGGACCTCGTACTGGGCGCGCATGCCGAGAAGCTCCGGCATCCCCGGGATGACGCGGCCATCGAAGAGTTCGACGGGGTCGGGGGAGACGGATGGCCTCTCGGCCGCGAACTGAGTGTCTTCCGACGGGTTGGCGGGGGAACAGGAGGCGGCCAGGGCCACGATCGCAGCCAGTATGCCGGCTTTCAGGGGACGGGAGAGGATGTCCATCATCGATTACCTGTATGAGTCATGTATGTATCTTATACTAGACGTGTATGTCTCTTCCTCAGGAAACGCGGCCACAGGCGTTCCCGACCGAACGCATAACTACAAGAACGTCATTGCTTTCTGTTCTGTTGACGGGGTTGTCGCGCCCGGTTACGGCGGCTCGCGATCCCGAGCAGCCGACTCCCACGCCTAGGTGAGCGCGAAGCGAATCCCGAAGAGCAGCGCCACGATTACGACGGCGGCATTCAGCTCCGAGGCGCGCCCCGAGCACAGCTTGATGGCCGCGTAGGCGATGAACCCCATGCCGATGCCGGTGGCGATCGAGTAGGTGAAGGGCATGGCGAGCGCGGTCACGATGGCCGGGACGCACTCGGTGAGGTCGTCCCAGGGGACGTTGCGCAGTGCGCGCGCCATGATGCAGCCCACGAACAGGATCGCCGGGGCGGTCGCGAAGGCGGGGATGGCGGTCGCGACCGGCGCGAGCACCAGCGCCGCCAGGAAGAGGCTCGCCACCACCACGGCGGTGAGGCCGGTGCGTCCCCCCGCGCGCACGCCCGCCGCGCTCTCGATGTAGGAGGTCGTGGTCGAGGTGCCGAGGAGCGCGCCGACCATGGTGGCCGAGCTGTCGGCGATCAGCGCCCGCTTCAGTCCCGGCACCCGCCCGTCCTTGTCGGTCAGCCCGGCCTCGTTCAGCACTGCGACCAGGGTGCCGCTGGTGTCGAACAGGTCGACCATGAGGAAGGAGAACACGATCGCCACCAGCCCGACCTCGATCGCCGCCCCCACGTCCAGCTGGAACGCGGTCGGCGCCAGGGAGGGCGGGGCGGACACCACCGACTCGGGCGCCGCCGCCAGGCCGGACATCCAACCCACGACCGCCACGGCCAGGATGCACAGCAGCACGGCGCCCGGCAGCCCGCGGTGCTCCAGCGCCACCATGGCGAGGAAGCCCAGCACGGCCAGCACCACCGTCCACTGGCTGAGGTCGCCCAGCGTGATCAGGGTGGCCTCGCTGTTCACCACCACCCCGGCGTTCTGCAGCGCGATGATCGCCAGGAAGAACCCGATTCCGGCCGCGATGGCCATCTTCTGCGAGCGGGGGATGCTGTCCACCACCCACTTGCGCACCGGCAGCACGGAAAGGATGAACATCAGCACCCCGGACAGGAACACCGCTCCGAGCGCGACCTGCCACGCCAGCCCTATCGTGCCCACGGCGATCGCCACGAAGTAGGCGTTCAGCCCCATGCCCGGCGCCAGCGCGATGGGGTAGTTGGCCCACAACCCCATGACCAGGCAGCCGAACGCCGAGGCCAGGCAGGTGGCCACCAGCACGGCCCCGGTGTCCATCCCGGCGCCCCCGAGAACCAGGGGGTTCACGAAGATGATGTACGCGAGGGTCAGGAAGGTCGTGCATCCGGCCAGCACCTCGGTCCGGACGGTTGTTCCGCGTTCCTGGAGTTGGAAATAGCTCAGCATGAGACCCGCTCCTGCGACTGGAAGAGACTTGTCATGAGATGCGCTCCTGCAGTTGATAGCCGACCGGCATTGGGCCGTTGGGGGCCCACCCGGCCACTATGGACCCAGTGCTCCGATCGGAAATGACACCCACCTCCCCACGGCGCAGATGACCGTAGCCGCTGGGCAGGATCACGGCCAGCGTCGAGGGCTCGCCGCGGCCCTCAACGGGTGAATCGGCCGGATGCCAACGGGTGAAACGGCACGAATCCAACGGGTGATTCAGCAGACGGGCTGCCGGAGATCGCGGCAAGCGAGTTGACTCGTTGCCGGGGACGGATGCCGCAGGGTTCGTTCCGCGCGGGCTGTTCCGCGTGCGGGACATCGTTACATTAAAGGGTTGCACATCGTCTGGATCACCGAACCCGGCGATGGGCCTGGGTGAAGGGCCGCACGACCGCGGCCCGCTCGGCAAGGAGGTACCGTGAAGGTTCTGGCCGCTGCGGTTGCGCTGGGGGGTGTGGTGCTGGTCGCGGGAGGAGCGCGCGAAAGCGGGCCCGCCAACTCGTCCCCTGCGACATACGAGTCTGCCTCGGCTGCATATCTCGCATACGGCGGCGCGCATTCCGTTCTCCCCGCCGACTTGGGTTCAGCCCCGGTCGAGGACGTCGTCGAGCGCTACTGCACCCGCTGCCACAGCGAGCGCCGGATGCGCGGCAATCTTTCGCTGGAAGGCTTCGACATTACCCGCGCGGACGAGAACGCCGACGTCGCCGAGCGCATGATCCGCAAGCTGCGCGCCGGGATGATGCCGCCGCCCGGCCAGCGACGCCCCGCCGACGACACCCTGGCCGCGCTCGCCCAGTACCTGGAGGACGTCGTGGACCAGGCGGCGGCCGCCCGGCCGTACGCCGGCACCCGCCCGTTCCAGCGCCTCAACCGTGCCGAGTACGCGCGCGTCGTCCACGACCTGCTGGGCCTCACGGTCGACCCGGAGGACTGGCTCCCGCCCGACCGCATCAGCGAGAGCTTCGACAACAACGCCGAGGCCCAGACGCTCACCGCCACTCTGATGGACGCCTACCTGGCCGCGGCCAGCGACATCGCCCGCCGCGCCATCGGAGACCGCGATGCGGCCACCATCTCGGTCACCTACGGCAACCCGCCCTCCGTGTCGCAGCACGAATGGGAGCGGGTCGAAGGGGCGCCCTTCGGCACCCGCGGCGGGGTGAGCGTCCTGCACTCCTTCCCCGCGGACGGGGAGTACATCTTCTCGATGAGCTTCATGTCGGGCTGGGGCGAGCGCGACCACGACATCGACATCTCCATCAACGGGGAGCGGGTGGCGCTGCTGCGCTACGGCGGCAACATCGACTTCCAGGGGCGCAAGGGCTTCCCGGTACGCACCGACCCCATCCCCCTGCGCGCGGGCGAACACCGTCTCACGGCCGCCTTCGTCCGCAAGATGGATGGCCCCTACGAGGACCTGATCCGTCCCAACGACTGGTCCCTGACCGGCACCGAGACCAGCTATGGAACCACGTCGGTCCCTCACATGATGAGCCTGACGGTAGAGGGCCCGCACAACCCCACCGGCGTCTCGGAATTCGATGCCCGCCGGCGTGTTTTCTCCTGCCGGCCAACCGCGGCCGCCGAGGAGGGGCCGTGCGCCCGCGAGATCGTGTCCCGGCTGGCGTCGGAAGCCTACGGCCGCGATGTGGACGCGGGCGAGGTGAGCGATCTCCTCGTCTTCTACGAGATGGGTTCGGAGGACGGAGGCTTCGAGGCCGGCGTGCGCACGGCGCTCGAGGCGGTCCTCTCGAGCCCGCACTTCCTCTTCCGCATGGAGCGGGAGCCCGAAGATGTGGCCCCCGGCGAGATCTATCCGCTGGCGGGCGAGGACCTGGCGGCGCGCCTCTCCTTCTTCCTCTGGGGCGCCGGCCCGGATGCCGAGCTGGTGGAGGCGGCCCGGGAGGGGGCGCTCTCGGATCCTGTCCGGTTCGAGGCGCAGGCGCGCCGGCTGCTGGCGGATCCGCGTTCGGAGGCGCTGGCCACCCGCTTCGCTTCGCTCTGGCTGCGCCTGCAGGACGTGGAAAGGGTCAGCCCGGACGCGTTCCGCTTCCCCAACTACAGCCGCCAGATCGGCGAGGCGATGCGGCGCGAGAGCGAGCTCTTCTTTTACAACCTGATCCGCGAGGACCGGAGCCTGCTCGAGCTCTTCAGCGCCGACTACACCTTCGTGAACGAGCGGCTCGCGCGTCACTACGACATCGGCGGGGTGCAGGGCGAGGCCTTCCGGCAGGTGACCTATCCCGACGATCGCCGGCGCGGCCTCCTGGGCCACGGCAGCATGCTGGTGCAGACCTCGCTCGGAAACCGCACCTCGCCGGTGCTGCGCGGCCTGTGGGTGATGGAGGTGCTGCTGGGCACGCCCCCGCCGCCGCCGCCTCCCGGCATTCCGGACCTGGAGGAGACCGCGAGCGCCCGTGACGGCAAGGCGCTCACGACGCGCGAGCGGCTGGAGGCCCACCGGGAGAACCCGGACTGCTCCTCCTGTCACAACCTGATCGACCCGATCGGGCTGGCGCTCGACAACTTCGACGTGACCGGCAAATGGCGCATCCGCGAGGAGGGCACCCCGCTCGATACCCGGAGCACCTATTACGACGGCACCGACATCGAGACGCCGGCGGACCTCTCCCGCGTCCTGCTCAAGCGCCCGATTCCGCTGGTGCGACAGTTCACCGAGAGCCTGATGGCCTATGCGCTGGGGCGGGGCATCGACCATCGGGACCAGCCCACCGTTCGTGCCATCGCCAGCGAGGCCGAGCGCAACGACTACCGGATGTCGTCCTTCATCATCGGAGTGGTGATGAGCGACGCCTTCCGCATGAAGCAGGCGATGGCCGTCGCCGATAGCGAGACCACCGGCGACCGGGATACATTGAATTGATATGCCCGCGCAGCGCGCCGCCGACTGCGGAGCGCGCGGTCGGGTTCCGTGTCCGTCATCCTTAATCGTGGATCGTGGCATGCATTTTCTGACTGGCAAGGCGCTTCCGCGCCGCACCTTCCTGCGCGGAGCCGGCGCCACCCTCTCGCTCCCGCTGCTGGACGCGATGATTCCCGCCGGCGTCGTGCGCGGGCGCGCGGCCGGCGAGCCGACACGGCTGATCTGCATCGAGGAGGTGCACGGCGTCCCCGGCTGCAACGAGTGGGGTGCGAGGCAGCATCTCTTCGCGCCCGTGACCCAGGGGCGGGACTTCGAGCTCAGCGACGTCAACGTGCTGAAGGGGCTTGAGCCGTGGCGCGACTACATGACCATCATCAGCAACACCGACGTGCGCATGGCGGAGGCCTTCGCGCCGCCCGAGGTGGGGGGCGACCACTTCCGCTCCAGCGCGGTGTTCCTGACGCAATCGCATCCGAAGCAGACCCAGGGATCCGACATCTACTGCGGGATCTCGCTGGATCAGCTGCAAGCCCAGCGCTTCGGTCAGGACACGGTGCTGCCCTCCCTCCAGCTCTCCATCGAGCCCACCGACTCGGGAGGCGGGTGCGACTACAACTACTCGTGCTCGTACATGGACTCGATCAGCTGGGCGTCGCCCGATGTCCCGCTGCCGATGATCCGCAGCCCGCGCACCGCGTTCGACATGCTCTTCGGGGCGGGTGGGAGCGCCGACGAGCGGGCGCGCCGGCGCCGGACCCACGGGAGCATCCTGGACTGGGTCGCGGGCGAGGTGGCCGACCTGCGGCGTCAGCTGGGCGCGGTCGACCTGCAGCGGGTGGACCGCTACCTGGACAGCGTCCGCGAGATCGAGCGGCGCATCGAGCGGGTGGAGGAGCGCAACACCAGCGGAGCCCCGCGCGAGTTGCCCGGGGCGCCTCCGGGCGTGCCCGACTCCTTCGCCGAGCACATGCGCCTCCTGATCGATCTGCAGGTGCTGGCCTTCGAGACGGACGCGACGCGGGTCGTCACGCTCAAGATGGGACGGGACGCGTCCAACCGAAGGTTCCCGGAGAGCGGTTCGGACCGGGCGTTCCATCCCGCCTCGCATCACGGGGGCAACGAGGAGGCCATTCTCGAATTCAACACCATCTGCCAGTGGCGCACACAGCAGCTGGCGTACCTGCTGGAGCGGCTGCAGGAGACGATAGACGGGGAGGCGAGCCTGCTGGACCGTTCCATGGTGATCTGGGGCTCGCCGATGGGAGACGCCAACCTTCACAACCACCGGCGCTGCCCGCTGGTGATCCTGGGCGGGGCGAACGGCCAGCTGGAGGGCAACCTCCACCTGAAGGCCCCGGACGGCACGCCGATGGCCAACGTGTTCACCACGCTGCTGCACAAGCTCGGCCACGACGATGTGGGGAGGTTCGGAGACGCGACCGGCGAGTTTTCGCTCACCATGCCGGTGACCTCGTGAGGACGGGACGGGGAACGACGGGGGGCCGGTGGGTGCGCGCCCGCTTCCCGGGCATGGCGATCCTGCCGCTGCTGCTGCTCGGCGGGGGCTGGTCGGATGCGCCGGTGGCGGACGCGGCGGCGAGGGGCGACGTGGAGGCGGTGCGGCGCCTGCTGCGGGAGGGCACGGACGTGAATGCGCCCCAGGGCGACGGCATGACCGCGCTGCACTGGGCCGCCGAGCGGGACGACGCCGAGCTGGCGGACATCCTTCTCTACGCGGGCGCGCGGGTGGACGCGGGCACCCGCATCGGGCACTACACCCCCCTCCACCTGGCCGCCCGGGGCGCGGGCGCGAGCGTGGTGGAGGTGCTGCTGGACGCGGGCAGCGACCCCAACGCCGCCACGACCAATTCGGGCTCCGCGCCCCTCCACCTGGCCGCGGCCGCGGGCGATCCCGAAGTGGTCGGCGCGCTGGCCGAAGCCGGTGCCGACGTGAACGGGCGCGAGGGCGCCTGGGGGCAGACCCCCCTCATCTTCGCCGCCGCCAACAACCGGGTCGCGGCCATCGACGTGCTGCTGGACGCCGGCGCCGACCTGTCGCTGGCGGCCTGGTCGGTGGACGTGGCCGAGCAGGAGCGCGCGGATGCCGCCGCCGAGCGCCGCCTGAACGAGTTCCTGGCCGACTTCAAGGAGAAGGAGGGCGGCGGCCCGGACTGGCAGCCCACCCCCAGCCAGGTGCAGGCGGCCATCGAGGCCTCGCGCGAGATCCAGCGCCGCTGGCCCGACGTGCCCGATCCCGCGGACGAAGGGCGGGGCGGAGGCGTCGCCAACCAGGAAGGCGAGGTCGAGGAGGAGGCGGAGCAGGCCGAGGGCGAGGAATCCGGGACCGCGGCGGATGAAGCTTCGGAGACGGAGGAGGAAGGCGCCCAGCCGGCGGAGGAGCCCGGCGAAGCAGAGGCGGGCGGCGAGTCCGACGACGAATCGGGGCAGGCCGAAGCCGAGGAAGCCGACTCCGCCGGCGGCGAAGACGAGGACGCTCGTCCGTCCGAGGACGAGCCCCGTCCCATGTCCTACGCCCAGATGGTGGGCGCCTGGGGCGGGCTGACCCCGCTCCTGCACGCGATTCGGCAGGGTCATGCGGAGGCGACTCTGGCGCTGCTCGACGCCGGCGCGGACATCAACCAGGTCTCCGCAGGCGATGACACCTCCCCGCTGCTGATGGCGTCCGTGAACGGTCAGTTCGACCTGGCGCTGACGCTGCTCGAGCGCGGCGCCGACCCCAACCTGGCGAGCCACGCCGGCACAACCCCGCTCTTCGCGGTGCTGGAACGGCAATGGGCGCCCCGGGCGTCGTACGCGCACCCCACCGAGCATCTGCAGCAGAATACGACGCACCTGGAGGCGCTCGAGGCCCTGCTCGAAGCCGGGGCCGACCCCAATGTGCGCCTGACGGCTCACCTCTGGTTCATGGAGTACACCTTCGGGGTGCTGCGCGGAAGCGGTATCAACCTGCAGGGCGCGACGCCCTTCTGGAGGGCCGCATACGCTCTCGATGTCGACGCCATGCGGTTGCTCAAGGAGCACGGGGCGGACCCGAACATTCCCACCATGAAGCCGCCGGAGCGCCGTCGTCGGCGCCCGCCGCCGCCCGAGGAGCCGAAGCCGGCCGAGGAAGCCGTCGCGGAGGCTGTAGAAGGCGCCGAAGCCCTCGCGGGTGAGGATGCAGCGGAGGGAGAAGCCGCGGCAGCCGAAGGCGAGGAGTCAGCGCCGGGCGAAGCCCCGCAGGCAGCTGCGGGCGAAGCCGGTGAGACGGCCGCGGACGAAGCGGACGCCGCCCCCGTCGAGAGCGAGGTGTCCGGCGCCGTCCTGGCGAACGCCGAGGGCGAGACCAACGAAGAGGAAGAAGAGCCCGCGCAGGCGGGCTACGGGCGAGACGACGACGAGGATCTCTCCGGCGTGCCCCCCGTCCCTGTGGGCGGACCCGCCATTTTCCCGATTCACGCCGCGTCCGGCGTCGGCTACGGCCAGTCATTCGCGGGCAACGCGCACCGCTATGTGCCCGACAACTGGCTGGCGGCGGTGAAGTTCCTGGTCGAGGAGGCCAACGCGGACGTCAACGTGCGCGACGCCAACGCCTATACCGCGCTCCATCACGCCGCGTCCCGGGGCGACGACGAGCTGGTGCGCTACCTCGTGGAGCACGGCGGCGACGTGACGGTGCTGAGCCGCAAGGGCCAGACCACCGCCGACATGGCCAACGGTCCGGTGCAGCGCGTGCAGCCGTTCCCGTCCACCATCGCTCTGCTGGAGCGGCTGGGGTCGAAGAACAACAACAACTGCGTGTCCTGCTGAGGGCTCGGCCGAACGTAGCGTCCCGACGTCTCCGACGCCCCTGACAGCACGCCTCCCGTGACGGCCAGCGGACGGCACCGCCGGGCCGCGATGATCTTCATCCTCATCACGGTCTTCATCGACATGCTGGGGATCGGGATCATCATCCCCATCCTGCCGGAGCTGATCAGGGAGTTCGTGGGAGGAGGCTCCGCGCTGGCCGGGCGCTGGTACGGCATCCTGGCGGCCACCTACGCCGTCACCCAGTTCTTCTTCGCGCCTCTGCTGGGAGCGCTGTCGGACCGCGTGGGGCGCAGACCCGTGATCCTGATCTCCCTCTTCGGGCTCGGGATCGACTACATCATCATGGGCTTCGCGCCGACGCTGGGCTGGCTCTTTGTCGGCCGGCTGATCGCCGGCGTGATGGGGGCCAGCGCCACGACGGCCAACGCCTACATCGCCGACGTCTCCAAGCCGGAGAACCGGGCCCGGAACTTCGGGCTTATCGGGGTGGCGTTCGGGCTCGGCTTCATCTTCGGTCCCGCCATCGGCGGCCTGCTCGGAAGCATCGATTTGCGGCTTCCGTTCTTCGCCTCGGCGGGACTCGCGCTGGTGAACTGGCTCTACGGCTTCTTCGTCCTGCCGGAATCGCTCCCCCCGGAGAAGCGCGGCGCGTTCCGCTGGCGGAAGGCCAATCCGGTGGGCAGCCTGCACGTGCTCCGTTCGTATCCGCTGGTCGCGGGGCTGACCGCGGCGTTCGTCTTCGTGATCCTCGCGCAGCGCGGGCTCGAGACCGTCTGGGTTCTCTACACGGGGCACAAGTTCGGGTGGGACGAGCGGGCCAACGGCCTCTCGCTGGCGCTGGTGGGAATCATGTCCGCGATTGTCCAGGGCGGGCTGGTGCAGCCGGTGATCAAGCGCATCGGTGAGCGCCGGGCCGTCCTCTACGGGCTGGTCATCGCGGTCTTCACCTTCCTGGGATACGGCCTGGCGACAGCTGGCTGGATGCTGCTTGCGTGCATCGTCTTCGGCTCGATCTCGGGCGTCGCGGGCCCCGCCATCCAGAGCCTGGTGGCCGGCGCCGTGCCGCCCGAGGACCAAGGCAAGGTGCAGGGCGGCATCCAGTCCCTCATGAGCCTGACCAGCATCCTGGCGCCCCTGATCTTCACCGCGGGGCTGTTCAGCTACTTCACCTCGCCGAGTGCGCCGATCGAGTTGCCCGGGGCGCCGTTCCTGCTGGGTGCGCTTATGTACGCGCTGGCGTTCTGGTCGGTGCTGCGGCTGTTCCGGAGGATGCCGGGGTAGGGGGGGAGCGCGTGGATCCGGCTAGGAATGCGGACAGCCTGAAATTTCAATAACTCTCTTGAGTAATCTTACTCAGGAGGATAAATTATCACCATGTTACGCTTCCAACGCTCTCAGGTTGTCACACTCGGCGAACGTTTCGCTGAAGAGCCACTCCGACTCATTAGCTTGTTCGGGCCCCGCCAGACGGGCAAGACCACGATCGTACAGCAGGCACTTGGGCGACTTCCCCGCAACCGCAGCTACTACCGGGCGGTCGATCAACCTCCCTCTGCGGGCGATCGTATCGGGCTCGGCGCTTCCGGCGCGACTCTCAACGCACCGAGAGAGCGGGATGCCGATTGGCTGGTGCATCACTGGGAGGAAGCCCGCCGCGAAGCAGAGCGATACGGAAAATTCGTCATCGTATTCGACGAAATCCAGAAGATTTCCCAATGGTCTGAGACCGTGAAGGGAATGTGGGATGCCGACCGCGCCAGCGGCTGCCCCCTCCACGTCGTCATCCTCGGCTCGGCTCCACTGCTCATGCAGTCTGGATTGACCGAGAGCCTTGCTGGCCGTTTCGAGCCTGTTCCAGTGTCCCACTGGACATTTCTGGAGATGGCCAACGCCTTCGACTTCGACCTACAGCAATACCTGTATTTCGGGGCGTATCCTGGAGCGGCGCGATATGTGCCCGACGTGGATCGATGGCGCTACTACGTCATGAGCTCGATCATCGAACCGAATATCGAGCGCGATATCCTTGCCCTGACACGCGTGGACAAGCCAGCGCTGCTGCGCAACCTGTTCGACCTGGGCGCTGACTATTCCGGACAGATTCTCTCCTACAACAAGATGCTGGGTCAGCTCCAAGAAGCCGGCAACACAACCACCCTTGCCCGCTACTTGCACCTGTTGTCGACCGCCGGTCTCATCACCGGTCTTCAGAAACACTCGCACCAACCGTATCGCATCAGGGCCTCGAGCCCCAAACTCTGCGTTCTGAATACGGCGCTCATGACCATCGGCGCGGGTTACTCCTTCGACCAGGCCGTGGCCGATCGAACGTTCTGGGGACGTGTTGTCGAGAGCGCAGTTGGCGCCCACCTGTTCAATACGGCCACGCCCGATATCCGTTTGCACTACTGGCGGGAAGGAGCGCTCGAGGTCGATTTCGTCCTTCGCAGAGGCCCACGGGTCGTCGCTGTCGAGGTGAAGAGCGGCCTGAGAAGGAGCCGTCTGCGCGGCTTGGAGGCATTCGAGAAGCGGTTTAGCCCATATCGTTCATTGTTGGTAGGGGAGGGAGGAGTGCCCCTTACCAAGTTCTTCTCGGTCCCGGCCGGTTACTGGTTCGAAGAAGAATGAGTGTGACGGTTCCTCGAACCTGTACCGTTGTAACGGCACCCTTTCCAGGCAGGGATCGGATGAAGCCCGGGCCTCCGAAGCGGGATTCTCGGCCCCTTGGCGACTTTCGGACTGATGAAGCCTATGTGCTGCTCGGCGATCCCGGGGCCGGCAAGACGACGGCGTTCGAGGACGAGGCAAAGGTACTCGGCGACGACGCGCATGTTGTTTGCGCGCGTGACTTCCTGGAGCTCGAAGCACCGTTGTCCGTCGCAAGTGACAGTACCCTCTTCATCGACGGACTTGACGAAGTCCGAGCGGGTGAACGCAACGCCCGTACGCCCTTCGGCAGGATTCGCAAACGACTAGTCGAGTTGGGGCTGCCACGTTTTCGCCTCTCCTGCCGGGAAGCGGATTGGCTTGGCGAGAACGATCGAAGACACTTGGCCAAGGTCTCTCCGGGCGGAGAGGTCACCGTTCTGCGGCTCGATCCGTTGACCGAATCGGATATCCAGGAAGTTCTGGCGAGGCGGGCTGACATTTCCGATCCCGAGGAGTTCGTCTCGGCGGCCCGCAACCGGGGAGTCGACGGCCTGCTGGCGAATCCACAGACCCTAAACATGTTGGCGGACGTTGTCGCTGGTGGTGACGAGTGGCCTGGCAGTCGTCTGGAGACCTTCGAGCAAGCCTGCCTGCGCGTCGTCCTGGAGCACAACGAAGAACATAGGATGTCTTTGAGGGGTGACGCTCCCGCACCGGACCAGATTCTCGATGCCGCCGGGCGCCTGTGCGCCGTTCATCTCCTAACCGGCACGGCAGGTTTCTCACTACTTCACGATCGAGATGACGTCAGCTACCTCAGTCCTGATCAGTGTGACTACGAGTCGCCTGACGTCAGTCGCCATGCCCTTGGCACAAAGCTGTTCAAGGGCCAATCGGATAGTCGTCTAGAGCCTATTCACCGGCACATCGCGGAATACGTTGGTGCCCGGCACCTCACGCGGCTCGTTGACGAGCAACGGCTTCCGGCCCGGCGTGTTGTCGCGTTGGTAGAGGGAGATGACGGCACTGTGGTCACCGAGATGAGAGGGCTATCCGCGTGGTTCGCGGCCCAGTGTCCAGCCGCGCGCCCCTACTTGATCGACCGTGATTCCATCGGGGTGGGTCAATACGGCGACGTTCGCGGGTTCACATATCACGAAAAGCGAACTCTGCTGGAGGCCTTGGGACGTGATGTTCCCAGGCGTGACTTGGGGTGGGGCGTTGCTGCCGGCTTCAGATCACTCTCCACGCCGGACATGGAGTCTTCGTTCCAAGAGGTCCTGTCCAACCGAAGGCGTGATAGGGAGCAACAGGAATTCGTGGGGTTCGTGCTAAGAATCCTGATCGATTCCGCAGCCCTACCTGGGTTATCAGACACGTTGCTTCGGATCGTCCGCGACGCAACGTGGCGGTCTTCGGTCAGAGTGTGGGCCCTCGACGCGTTCCACGACAAGTCCCGCGAACAGGACAAGCCGGACGTACTGAAAGCGTTGTTGGCGGATATCCGAGAAGGCAACATCGCGGATCCGGACGATGAGCTGCGGGGGACTCTTCTCGGGTTTCTTTACCCAAGTGAATTGTCAGCGTCCGATGTATGGGACCACTTCATCCGACCCCAGAATCCGGACCTGTTCGGAAGATATCGCTGGTTCTGGGAATTGAAGCTCTCGCAAGATGCCCCGGACGACGATGTTGCGAAGCATCTTGACTACCTCAGTCGGAGACCGAGCGGCTGGAGGACCGGGCCATACGCGGATGACTTCAGTCGCATGCGATCGGGACTCCTTGCCCTTGGGATCGACGCGCACGGAGACTGGCTGGTAGAAAGCCAACAGATCGCACGACTCTACGACTGGCTTGGAGTGGCGTCGGCCCGAGATCGCGATGACCTAGGCGGCGACTGGGATGAAGCGATCGGCAGCATTCGTGCGTGGCTGAAGGCGCGCCCCGAAGTTCAGAAGTCCGTCATCCTTGAAGGCTTGAAACGCTGCCCCGACGACGATGGATTCAGGGCATCCGCGTTCGATGTCCAGGAGCGGCTCTACCACTCCATCCTACCCTCGGATTTCGGTCTCTGGTGCCTGAATCGGGCCGTCGCGAGCGTGGACGATGCGCCGCGCGTCGCAAGGCACATGCTGGAACTCGCCCTCATATCGGTTCCCGACGATCGCATCAACCGGAGAATCTCGCTGGAGCGCATAGAAGACAGTGTGAGAGGGAATGAGGTGCTAGAATCGTATCTCGATCTATTGCGCTCTCCTCCATCCATGCCAGAGGAGTACGAGAAGGAAAGGCGAAGGGATCGGGAGTATGTCGAAGCAAGGACACGAAGGAGGCAAGAAGAGCTGGAGCAGCTTCGATCCAAAGAGACCGCGTTTCGCGAGAACCGCGCTCCGCCCGCCTGGCTCTACAATCTGGCCAAGATATATTTTGGCAGATTCATCAATTTCGATGCGGACCAAGGGCACAGAGCCATCGTGGAACGGCTTCGAGGAGACCAGAGTTTGGTCGAGGCGGTCCTCGCAGGCTTTCGCCTGACTGTCGACCGTGAAGATGTGCCAGGATCGGAAGACATTCTTGCGCTCCACAAGAAGGGCCGGATGTACTACCTGGGCCTACCTTTCTTGGCGGGCTTGGCGGAACTCGAACGGACTGCTTCGGTGGACTCACCTGAGTGGGAAGAAAGCCGGATTCGCACGGCCGTAGCGTTCTATTACAGCACGGCCCACGGCGACTACGAGCCCAAATGGTATCAATACCTTGTTGCCGAACGTCCAGAGACGGTGGCTGACGTGCAGGTGCGTATCTCCGCTTCCGGATTTCGGGCTGATCGACTAGTCAGTGGCAAACTCTGGGAGTTGGCACACGATCCGAGCCATGCTCAGGTGGCGAAGCATTCGGCACTGAGGTTGCTTCGCGGCTTTCCGACACGGTGCAACCTCAAGCATCGAGGTTCCCTGGACCGATTGCTCTGGGCAGCTTTCCAACACTCAGAGCAAGAGGTTTTTCGGAAGCTGATCGAGAGAAAGCTGTCACGGTCGAGCTTGAGCACATGGCAGCGCGTGCATTGGTTGACCGCTGGCCTGGCGGTTGCCCCTGACCTGTTCGCTGACAGCCTGGAGAGCTATGTGCGAGGTGACGAGACTCGACTATCGCACCTCGCAGCGTTCTTCTGTCCTCCTCAACGAGTTCCGGATCTGCTTGGCAGGCTGAGACCGACGGACCTGGCGCTTCTCATTCGACTCTTGGGAACCTCCGTCGGGCCGGAGCGACTAGGAGCTTCATCCGGGATCGTGACTTCCGCGATGGATACTTCGTTGTTGGTCCGGCGACTCGTTCAGAGACTCGCATCGGAGCCCTCCAGCGGGACCAGTCTTCTATTGAAGACTCTCGCAACCCATGACGCGCTGTCGAACTGGCGTGATGAGCTGCTTCAGGCCAGGCAGTCACAAAGGATCATTCGTCGTGACGAGGGCTATCGTCACCCCGATGTTGAAGAGGTCTGTCGGACGCTGCGAGGTGCCGAGCCCGCCACCGTAGCCGACCTCGCAGCCCTTGTTGTGGGTCACCTGCGCGAAATCGCCGTGGACATCAAGAAGGGCTCCGAAGACGGCTGGGAACCCTTTTGGAATCAGAATCCCCATGGCAAAGGCACTGAGCCGAAGCGCGAGAATTCTTGCCGGAATGGGATCGCCAGAGAACTCAAGCTACGTCTTCCAGGTTCGGTCGAGATTTCACTGGAAGCCCATCACGCGAGGGAGAAGAGATCCGACTTGCGCGCCTCATACCTTGGACCGCAAAACCAGAGATTCCATGTGCCCGTGGAAATCAAGCGAAGCCAGTCCCCGGATCTGTGGACGTCAATCGAGGATCAGTTGGTCAGGAAGTACACGATTGATCCCGAGGCAAGAGGCTACGGCGTCTTTCTGGTGCTCTGGTTCGGGAAGGAGTGTACGCAGCCATCGCCCGACGGCGGCCGTCCGGGTAGCCCAGAACAACTCGAGGATCGCCTCCGAGGTACCTTGTCGGTGAGCCAGGCGCGGAAGATATCGGTTTGTGTGGTCGATGTGTCTGGAGGTGCTCCACCCTGACTTGCTGGGCTACGGGAGCATGAGTTTCGATGGGACGGCATTCCTGGCCCGGGCTCGTCGGGAGTCCATCCATGGAACGACATCAAGCATGTGCCCGAGTGATATCATTCTGGTTCAGATACTACCTCACCTGCCCGAAACGCCGCCAGCAGCTCCGCCTCCCGTTCCGGAGTCAGCCCCGACCGCAGCTCGTGCCGCTCCGCGTCCTGGGCGTTGAACCACGCCAGCGTGTCGCGCGCGGTCTCTTCCAGCGGGCGCATCGCGAAGCCTGCGTCGAACGCCTTGTCGCCGTTGACCTGCATCATCCCCAGGTAATCGCCCGCCGGCTCGGTCCAGTAGGTCAGGGCCGACAGGCCGTTGTCCATCAGGAAGGCGGCGTTCACCCAGGTCAGGGTGGCGTCCGAGCCCACGGCCGCGCGCGTCCGCTCGAGCAGGCCGCCCATGGTGAGCGGCTCGCGCGGACCTGTCACGTTGTACGTGCCCGTGAGGTCGTCCTCCACGGCCTTGATCATGAAGGCGGCCAAGTCGCGCACGTCCACGTGCTGCATGGGGTCGTCGGGGGTTCCGGGCGCCAGGACCTCGCCGCCGCGCGCAAGCCGCACGGGCCAGTAGGTGTAGCGGTCGGTCGGGTCGCCGGGGCCGACGATGTAGGTCGGGCGCAGGACCAGGTGCGTGTCCGGGAAGGTGGCGCGCGCTTCCTCTTCCGCGAGCGCCTTGAGGGCACCGAAAGTCCGGCCGTTGACGTCCTCGGTCTCCGGGTCGTCGATGGTGTCGACCGCGGCGTCCTCGCGGATGTCGGTGGTGAGGTAGGGGATGTAGACGCCGGTCGAGGACACGAAGAGGTACTTGCCGACGGAACCGCGCAGCACCTCGGTCGAGAGCCGCACCCAGCGCGGAAGGTTGGCCGAGTTGTCGATGACCACGTCCCATGTGCGCCCTTCCAGCGCGGCCAGGTCGCCGTCCCGATCGCCGATCAGGGTCTCGAGGTCGGGAAACAGATCCGGGTTGGTGATGCCTCGGTTGAAGAGGGTGACCTCGTGCCCCCGCGCCACCGACGTCCGCACCTGGTGGGGGCCCACGAAGCCGGTGCCTCCCAGGATGAGAATGCGGAGCGGCGCCGGCGCCGGCTCGCCCCGACGGCAGGCGCCGATGCCCAGCCCGCCGATCGCGAGCGTCGCAGTCTGAAGAAAACTCCGGCGTGAGAGATCGGTTCCGGGCATCTCGCTTCCTCGGTGGTGGTCAATCGGGGGCTCCGGGCCCAATCTGTCACACGGCTTTGGCCGGCGATAGCTGGCCGTTCGCATGTCCACCGTCGCTTGACGAACAGATCATGCCCTTGCGGCTGCAGAGCAGGGTGCGAAGTTCGGCGGTGGCAGCCAGGATTTGGCGTTGGACGGAACACA
The DNA here is from genome assembly GCA_965208255.1 of Longimicrobiales bacterium. Classification (GTDB taxonomy): domain Bacteria; phylum Gemmatimonadota; class Gemmatimonadetes; order Longimicrobiales; family Gaopeijiaceae; genus BD2-11. The sequence goes on along the minus strand of OZ242324.1, from coordinate 1,604,461 downwards.
AGCGGGAGGGACGCACGGTTGGCGAGGCCAGAGAGCCGCATCGCGAGGCTGATCACCTGGGTGGCGGGCGCGGCCGCGGGTGTGTTCTACCGGGTGGACCACCACGGTCCTTCGCTTCCCGCCGGCCCGCTGCTCGTCGCCGCCAATCACCCCAACAGCCTCCTGGACCCAATCCTCATCTTCCTTTGCAGCGAGCGCATGCCCCGACCGCTGGCGCGGGCGCCGCTCTTCGACGGCCTCATGCTCGGACCGTTGCTGAGGGCGCTGGGCGGTATCCCCGTGTACCGCCGCCAGGACGATCCCGCCGCGATGCACCGCAACCAGGACATGTTCCGCGCCGCGGCAGGGGTGCTCCGGGAGGGCGGTGCGATCCAGATCTTCCCGGAGGGCCGCAGCCACTCCGAGACCCACCTGGTCGAGTTCCGTACGGGGGCCGCCCGCATCGCGCTGCAGGCCGAGGCGGAGGCGGGATGGGAGCTGGGACTCTCGATCGTGCCGGTGGGGATCACGTATTCGCGCAAGGAGCGGGCGCGGACGGCGGTGGCCGTGCGTTTCGGGGATGCCTTCGAGTGCGCCGACCTGAAGGATGCCTGGCTCGAGGACCCGACTTCGGCCGCGAGAGCGCTAACCAAGCGGATCGAGGCGGGAATCCGCGCCCGCACCCTCAACTTCGTCCATCACGAGGACCGGGCGCTGGTGGAGGTGGCGGAGCAGCTCTACGTGCGCGAGTCCCGCTGGGTCCCGTGGCGGGCACGGGAGGCGCTGGGCGCCCGTTTCCCCCGCCTGCAGCGTTTCGCCGCCGGATTAGAGTGGATCCGGCGCGAGGCCCCGGGGGAGCACCGCGAACTCAGGCGCAAAGTGGAACGCTACGCCGCTCTGAATGCGCGAGTCGGGGCTGGAGAGGGAGATGTGCCGCTCCGCTACGGCCTCGTGCCGGTCGCACGCTACATCGCCGTCCGGGGGACCCTGCTCCTGCTGGGGCTGCCGTTCGCCTTGTCGGGATCCGTGTTCTGGGTACCTGTGATGCAGTTGACCGGGGTCCTGGTCCGGAATCTGCGTCCCGACTACGAGGTGAGGGCCACCTTCAAGCTCGCGACTCTCCTCGGCGGCGTGATCGCGGCCTGGGTGCTCTGGGTGGTCCTGGGGTATGCTGCGGGCGGCCCGTTCGCCGCCCTCGCCGCGGCGGTGGTGGCCCCGCTGTGCGGGTACGTGGCCATCCTGTGGGCGGAACTGGCCACGGAGGTGAAGGAGGACACGATTCTGTTCCTGAAGCTTCAGGGGCGGCCGGATGTGCGAATGCGCTTCGCTCGCATGCGCCGCGAACTGGTCGACACCTTCCGGCGGCTGGAGAAACGGTGGCAGGTGGAGTCGTCCCATTCGGTGGATGGTGGCGACGTCCCGGCCCCGGAGGGTGGCGAGCCGGGATGACTTTGGTTGGGGGGCGGATCAGATCGCCGTTCCCGTGCACGCCGTCAACTCCCGGAACAGCTCGTTCAGCCGCGCCGTCACCGGCCCCGGCTCGCCTTCTCCGATCGCTCGCCCGTCGATCTCGGTGACGCTCGCCAGTTCGCCCATCGTGCCCGTGCAGAAGGCTTCTTCGGCGCGGTAGGCTTCGGTGAGGGAGAGGTCCTTCACCCGCGACGGGATTCCGTTTCCGGCGCACAGCTCGAGCACGGTCGCGCGCGTGATCCCTTCGGGGCATGCCACCGCCCGGCTGGTCATCACGATTCCGCCGCTCACGATGAAGAAGTTGGTGGCGTTGGTCTCGGCGATGAAGCCGCGCCGGTCGAGCATGAGCGCGTCGTCGGCGTCCGCGGCGTTCGCCTCGATCTTGGCCAGGATCGACTGGAGCAGGTTGGCGTGGTGGATCTTCGGGTCGAGCGCATCCGGGGCGAAGCGACGGAGGGAACTGGTAGCCAACCGGAGCCCCGAGCGGTCGTAGACGGGGGCCTTGTGCTCGGCCAGCACGATGAGCGTGGGACCGGACTGGTTGAGTCGGGGATCCATGCCGCTGGTGAATTTCACGCCCCGCGTGAGCGTCAGCCGGATGTGGACGCCGTCGCGCATCCGGTTCGCGGCGAGGGTGCGCCGGATCTCTTCGACGATCTCCTCGTCCGACGGAATCTCCGCGAAGGCGAGCGCGAGCGCCGACGAGCGCAGCCGCGCCAGGTGCTCCTCCAGCTTGAAGATGCGCCCACCGTAGAGCCTCAGCCCCTCCCACACGGCATCGCCGCCCTGCACGGCCGAGTCGAAGGGGCTTACCCCCGCCTCGTCCCGGTGCACGAGCCGGCCGTTGACGTTGACGGTCAGGTCGCGGTTGCGTTCGTCGAAGCGCTGAAGCATGGGTTGGGATGCCTGGATGGGGCCTGGGCAACGTTCCGGAAGCGAGCCCTGCCGAGTGCGGCGGCTGTCCGCGTCGAAGGACTCGCGACGGGTCTGTGAAGGAGCGAACCCTACCCGTTGAACAACCCCGCGAGGGGATCGGGCGGCGCGGTCTTCTTCGGCAGATCGGGCTTCCCGCGCATCAGCTTGGCCGGAATCCCCGCGTAGATGCCGCTGGGCTCGGTGTCCCTGGACACAACCGCGCCCGCGCCGATCATGCTGTCGTCGCCGAGGGTCACCCCGGTGAGGATGGTGGCGTGGTACGCGATGCGCACGCCGGCCCCGACCACCGTCATCCGGTTCGTGATCTCGGCCGAGTTCACGATGTCGTGGCTGTGGCTGTAGATGTTGGAGTAGTCCGACACCGAGGCGCCGTCGCCGAGACGGATGCCGCCCCGGTCGTCGAGCAGCACGTGCCGGTGCACGACCACGCCGTCGCCCACCTCCATGTTGTAGCCGAAGGAGAACTTGACTTGGTGGAAGGCCTTGAAGTCCTTGCCGCAGCGGCGGAAGATGCGCCGCGCCAGGATACGCCGGAAGAGCACGCCCAGGTACAGGTTCTCGCCCAGCGGGCTCCTGTCGAACATCTCCCACATCCAGAGCAGGGGCTTCACCTGGGCGTAGCGCTCGGGATCGATGTCTGCGTAGTGCTCCGGTTCGACCGTGACGTTGGCCGGATCCATGTGCAGGAGCTGGACGCGCTCGGTGTCGTTGAGCGGTTCGGAAAAGACTCGTGTCCAGGCGGAGGCCGAGGCTCCCCACGGACGATAGATGTCGGTCAGCACCCGCCGGCAGAGGTCCCGCCGGTCGCAGTCGGGGCGCGACAGCTCGTCGTCGATGCCCCCGAGCCAGCGATGGTAGGCCTCCCTCGCTTCGCCGGGGATGGGGACGCTTCTCAGGGGCAGATAGGCCATCTACGCGAAATCCCGCGCTCGGTTGTATTATTCAACCGCGAACGTCGCAGGGCGCGCCGCGGATGCCTGTCCGGGGTCTCCGGTACTGCCAGAAGGATATGCGGTTCCCGACCCGCAGCAAGGGTTGCGGGGGAAGTGTTCCCCGGTCAGCATCGGCTGCTCCCGGATTCGCATCGGGAATCGCCTGTCGGCATCGGGAATCATCGGTCACAATGGGGCACTCGCCGGCGCTATCGGGAACTCATCGCATGAGCCCTCCGTAGGATGCCCGGGACACGGAAAAGGAAGAACGCGAATGCATGATGCCCTGCGCAACCGCCTGCTGAGAAGGATCGAGAGCCTGCCCGACAGGCAGATCTACCAGGTTCTGGACTACATCGAGTTCCTGGAGGAGAAGTACGGCGACCGGGAGGGCGAACAGGAGCCCACCGGGTTCCAGCGCTTCGCCGAGAGGCTCGAGGACAGCCTGCGCAAGCGAACCGTGCGGCCCGCCGTCATCCGCGAGGCGTTCCAGCTCCTCGCGGCCGCGGATCGTGGCCTCTCTAACGTTTCGGCGGCCGGACAGAAGTTTCTGCGGGATCTGAACGGGTCCGGCGAGCGCACAGGGGACTCCGGCGAGCGCACCCGGGACTCCGGCGAGCGCACCGAGAGTGCCGCCGAGATGCGTCGCGAAATGGACGATGCCCCCGGTACCTCCCCGCGCGAGGACGACGCCTCCGCCGAGTAGTCTTGTGGGTCGTGGCCCACGGTTGCGGCCCGTAGCTTGACACTCCCGCTCGCATCCCGGTAGACTCGGCCATGCTTTGGACTTGTGGATTCGGGGCAGGCTCGTCGTCGCGGGGCGGCATCGCACGATGTTCGCGCCCGGGACCTGGCCGCCGGGAAGGCGTCGCACCGGCATGACCGCGTTGGGCGAGGGGCTGACTTTCGACGATGTCCTCCTCGTGCCGGGACACTCCACTGTCCATCCCCGGGACACCGTTGTAAGCACGTTCCTCACCCGCAGCATCTCCATGCCGATTCCCGTTCTGTCGGCGGCCATGGACACGGTTACCGAGTCGCGGATGGCGATCGCGGTGGCCCGTGAAGGCGGGATCGGCGTCATCCACAAGAACATGCCCGCCGAGCGCCAGGCGCAGGAAGTCGACCGCGTCAAGCGCTCCGAGAGCGGGATGATCCTGAACCCCATCACCCTGGGAACGAGCGCGACGCTGCGTGAAGCGCACGCGCTCATGGCCCGGTTCTCGATCAGCGGCGTGCCCATCGTCGAGGAGGACGGCCGGCTGGTCGGGATCGTCACCAACCGGGACCTGCAGTTCGAGACCGACCTGGACCGGGACATCAAGGACGTGATGACCCGGGACCGCATCATCACGGCTCCCGTGGGCACCACCCTCAAGGAAGCCGAGCGCGTGCTTCACCGGCACCGCATCGAGAAGCTTCCGGTGGTGGACGACGACGGCAGGCTGCGCGGGCTCATCACCGTCAAGGACATCTTCAAGCGCCGCCGGCACCCCAACGCCTGCAAGGACGGACACGGGCGCCTGCGGGTGGCGGCCGCGGTCGGCGCCGCGCCGGGGGACCTGGAACGTGCGCGCCTGCTGGTCGGCGCCGGGGCGGACGTGCTGGTGATCGACACCGCGCACGGCCACGCCCAAGGGGTGCTCGACGCGCTCACCCGCGTGCGCGAGGCCTTCCCGGACATCAATATCGTCGCGGGCAACGTGGCCACCGCGGAGGCGGCCCGGGCCCTGGTCGAGCGCGGGGCGGACGCCGTCAAGGTGGGGGTCGGACCGGGTTCGATCTGCACCACGCGGGTGGTTACCGGTGTCGGCGTTCCCCAGCTGACGGCGGTCATGGATGCCGTGGAAGGAGCCGCCGGGCGGGTGCCCATCATTGCCGACGGCGGCATCCGCTACTCGGGCGACATGGTCAAGGCATTGGCGGCGGGAGCCAACTGCGTGATGATGGGCTCGATGTTTGCAGGGACGGAGGAGTCGCCGGGCGAAAGCTTCCTGTATGAAGGCAGGCGCTTCAAGATCGTCCGGGGCATGGGTTCGCTGTCGGCGATGGAGGAAGGCTCCGCTGACCGCTACTTCCAGGAATCGGATGCAGGCGCCAGCAAGCTGGTGCCTGAGGGAATCGAGGCGAGGCTCCCGTACAAGGGGCCTGTGGCGGACACGATCTTTCAGTTGGTAGGGGGGCTCAGAAGCGGGATGGGGTACTGTGGCGCCGCCGATCTCGGCGAGTTGAGGGAGAAGGCCAGGTTGCTGCGCGTTACCAGCGGCGGTCTGCGCGAGTCCCATCCCCACGACGTGACCATTACCCGCGAAGCACCCAACTACCACACCTGAGGTCGCGGAAATCCGTAAACAGATGGCGGAAAACCGTAAACAAATGGCGGAAACCCGACATGAATAGAGGCGAGGGTGGGGGTGGCGTGCAGTCGAGCAGGCCGTTGACGGCGGTTGGCCGGCGCTCTTCAGGCGCTGCGCGATGGGGTGGGGGAGCGCGCCGTCTGGTCCTTGTCGCCGGGGCCGCCTGGGTTTCGTCGGGCTGCTTCCTCGGGCCGAGCCGGGCGCCGGTGGAGATGCCGGCGGCGCCCTCCATGGCCGAGGCTCCCTTGCCGCAGGAGGAGGCGCCGGCATCTCCGGCCGAGGAGCCGGCTCCAGCGGAGGAAACGCCTGCTCCGGAACCGGCGACCGAGCCGGCGACGGCTCCCGAGGTGGAGGTATCCCCGGAGCCCGAACCTGAGCCTGTGCCCATGGACGCCGTTACGGGTTCGCCGGCTGCCGCGCACCACGAACTCACCGACCATCTCAACGAGTGGTTCGACTACTGGCTGGACGAGTACGGTCCTCATCTGCGGATCTCACTGGAGCGCATGGGCCGCTACGCGAACATCGTGGACGCCGCGCTGGAAGAACGGGGAATGCCGAAGAGCCTCCGCTACCTCCCGATCGCCGAGAGCTATTACAACCCGCGCGCCTACAGCCGCGTGGGGGCCGCCGGCATGTGGCAGTTCATGCCGGGTACCGCGCGGGAACGCGGGCTGAAAGTGAACTCGCTGGTGGACGAGCGGCGGGATCCGGTGGTGGCGACGGGCGCCGCGCTGGACATGCTGGCCGAACTGCGCGAGCGCTTCGACTCCTGGTTCCTGGCGCTGGCGGCCTATAACGGGGGCCCCAACCGTGTCGCCCGGCTGTTGCGTCAGCACACGTCGGGACCGCCCGGCGACAGTGCCTTCATCGAGATCCGCGACCGGTTGCCGCGGGAAACGCGCCACTTCATCCCCAAGTTCCTGGCGGTCGCCGAGATCGCGGATGACCCGGAGGCGTTCGGCATCACCGACCTGGCCCCCGAGCCGCTTCTGGAGTTCGACGAGGTGACGGTCCCGGACGCGACGTCGCTGGACGTGGTGGCACAGGCGGCGGGTGTCTCCGAGGATGACATCCGGGTCCTGAACCCTCACCTGCCTCTGCGGATCGTGCCGGCCCACATCGAGACCGTGCTGCGGCTGCCAGCCGGAACCGTGTCCCGTTTCGAGCGCAACTACGCGGCGATCCCCACCGAGCAGCGCCTGACCATCGTGGAGCACACCATCAGCGCGGGAGAGACGCTCGGCCACATCGCCGAGATCTACGGGGTGCGGCTCTCCGAGCTGATCGCCACCAATCCGGGGCTGCAGCCGCGGTACCTGCAGATCGGGCAGACGGTGGTGGTGCCCCGGCTGCGTCGGGTGCTGGCGGGGAGTTAGAGCGCGGAGGAAGCGCGGTCCTGGGCTATCGCGGGCTCCCGTCGGCGACCTGCCAGACGCCGGAGCGGCCGCCCTCCTTGCGCAGCAGGCGCACCCCCTCGATGACCATGCCGCGGTCGACCGCCTTGGCCATGTCGTAGACCGTGAGCAGCGCCACCGAGACCGCGGTGAGCGCTTCCATTTCCACGCCGGTCCGGCCTTCGATGCGGGCGGCCGCCTGGGCGCGGACGCCCGGAAGGTCCGGGTCGGGCGCCACCTCCACCCGGATGGAGGCGGCGGGGAGGATGTGGCAGAGGGGGATGAGTTCGCCGGTCCGCTTGCCGGCCATCACGCCGGCCACCTCCGCCACGCGCAGGACGCTGCCCTTGGCGAGCGCGCCCTCCTCGATGGCCGCCAGGGTTGCGGGCGCCATTCGGATGAAGCCTTCGGCCACGGCGGTGCGCCGGGCGCCCGGCTTGTCGCTGACGTCGACCATGCGCGGCCGGCCGCGCGCGTCGAGGTGCGTGAGTTTCGGCGATTTGCTCATGTGCGTGTCTCCAGGGCCGCGGACGCATCGCGCACCATGCCGTAGACGAGGAGCTGAGGGTTGACGTTGGCGGCCGCCAGGTGTTTGGCCTGCTCGACCTCCGCCACCGCGCGCGCGACTCCCTCCGGGTGTATGCTCCGCCGCGCGACCGCCTGCTCGAGGAACGTGCCGGCGTCGTGGTTGAAGGCCGGTGCGCCGGTCGCCACCGCTGCCAGGTCGCGCAGCCACTCCTCCAGAGCGCCGAACAGGCCGAGCATTCCGCGCGCGCCCGCCACGCCGACCTGGCTGGCCGCCGCGGCGGCGGCCCCCATGCCGCCGTCCAGGGTGGCCTCCAGCAGACCGCGGGCCCGGGCCCGCTCGAGCTCGAGCGGGCCCGGCTCGCCGTCTGCCGGCAGGAAGGCCAGGGCGCGCCCGATCGACCCGCGCGACAGCGAGGCCGCCAGGCGGGCATCGGTGGGGGGTGCCCCGGCGGTCTCCACCAGGAAGCGCTCCACACGCTCGCGGGGAAGGGGGCCGAGGTGGAAGGGGACGGTGCGCGACCGGATGGTGGGGAGCAGCCGGCCCGGCTCGCTGGAGGTGAGGATGAAGGTCGTGCCGGCGGGCGGCTCCTCCAGCAGCTTGAGCAGGGCGTTGGCCGCCTGGTCGCTCGCTTCCTGGGGGATGAGTTCTTCCGCGTTGCCGATGATGAAGACTTGCCTGTCTCCCAGGGACGGGCGCTTCAGGGCCATGCGGCGGATGGTGGTGGCCGCGCCCAGGTAGATTCCGCGCAGCTCGTCGCTGTGAGTGGGGCGGAGGGGTTCGCGGCGGATGGCGTCCAGCGCGGCCGCGCGCGCCTCCTCGAGGGCGGCCACCATCCGCTCGGCGCCGCTGGCGCGCTTGGGGCGGGGCAGGGGGAAGAACCAGTGCAGGTCGGGGTGCTGCAGCCCGAGCGCCATCCGGCAGGAGCGGCAGTCGCCGCACGGGCCGCGGTCGTCGGGGGCGTGGCAGTGGAGCAGCTGGCCGAGCCAGAGCGCCATGCGCTGCTTGCCGGCACCGGCCAGGCCGTGGATCAGCAGCGCCGCCGGAAGCGCATTCCGTGCGTGCGTGCCGGCGAAGGTCGAGCGCGCCGGCTCGTGCCCCGCGACCGGCGGGAGCGTCACGACGTCGCGGAGAGCGGTGCGGGTCCGCCTGCGCGGTGGTCTCCGTCGCGGCGGGCGGCCGCGCGGTTGGCGGCGATGCGGCGCCCGAGGCGCAGCGCCTCCAGGGCGGAGGCGGCGTCGGCCACCCCGCGCCCGGCGATGTCGAACGCGGTGCCGTGGTCGGGCGAGGTGCGCACGAAGGGCAGCCCCAGGGTGACGTTCACCCCGGTGCCGAACGAGACCGTCTTGAAGGCCGCCATCGCCACATCGTGGTAGGGGGCGACCACCGCGTCGAACTCGCCTCGGAGCGCCCGCACGAACACGGTATCCGCAGGGAGGGGGCCGGCCACCGTCCCGTCTTCGCCCGCGAGCGCATCGAGCGCGGGCGCGTACACCCGCTCCTCCTCGTCGCCGAACAGCCCGCCGTCGGAGGCGTGCGGGTTGAGGGCGCACAGGGCGACCCGCGGCTCGGCGATCGCCCAGTCCGTCCGCAGCTCCGCGAGCAGGAGGCGGGTCTGTCGCACCAGCACGGCCGTCGTGACCTGCGCGGCGACATGTGCCAGCGGGATGTGCCGGGTCGCCAGCAGAACCCGCAGGGGAGCCCCGAGGCGGGTCCGTTCGGCACACATGAGCATCCCGGATTCATCCGCCCCGGCGAGTCCGTGCAGGAGTTCGGTCTGCCCCGGGTGGTGGGTTCCCGCCGCCTGCAGGGCGGGCTTCTGTACGGGTCCGGTCACGATCCCGGCCACCGCACCCTCCATCGCCAGCCCGACGCCCGCCTCGAGCGCCGCGAGCGACACTTCTCCCGCGCCGAGTTCGGAGCCGTCCCACGTGCCCAGGGCGCGGTACTCCCCCACGCCGGGGTCCGCCCCCTCCGGTCCGAGCAGCACAAGCTCCGCATTCGGGTCTTCTTCCACAAAGCGGCGAGCCGCCGCAGACATCACTTCGGGCCCGATGCCGCGCGGGTCGCCGAGCGTCACGGCGAGTCGCGCGGGCGGGGCGGGGGAGGGGTGGGTCACGTCAGATTTCCTGCGGTGGGCGGCGGGAGACGGGCGGACCTGCTCAGGGGCGGAGCTCGACGTGCGCCCTGGCGCGCAGTTCGTCGATGATCTCGTCGAGTACCTTGGTCTCACGCAACTGGTCTTCCACGCGGGTGCGCAGATCGTCGAAGGTGTAGTCGCCTTCGGGACGGGTCTCGAGCATCTTGACCACCGCGAACACCCTGCCGCGGTCGTCGAACTCGATGGGGCCGACGACATCCCCTTCGGCCGCGGACCCGACGGCGCTCACGTACCCCGGGGGGAGCGAACCGAGCTGCGGCGTGAAGACCTGGAGCGAGTCCAGAGGCGGCTGAGCCTTGTAGCCGTGCTCTTCGTGCAGCTCCCTCATCGATTCGCCGGCGCGCGCCCGCTCGAGGAGTTCGTTCGCGAGAGCCTCGGCGGCCTCCTCGTCGGCCGGGTTGGTTTCCGCGGTGATGAGGATGTGCCTCGCTTTGCGCTCGCCGAGGCTGATGCGGTCCACGCGGATGATGTGGGCGCCGAAGTCGGATTCGACCACGTCGCTCACCTGTCCCTCCTGGAACATCCCGAAGGCGGCGTCCTCGAACTCGCGAACCATGCGTCCGCGCGGGAACCATCCCAGGTCCCCTCCCTGCGCCTGGCTCGAGGGATCCTGGGAATAGCGGCGCGCGAGCTCCTCGAAATCCTCTCCCTTGTTGATGAGCCCCAGCAAGCGCTCGGCCTCGAGCCGGGCCGCCTCGCGGGTGGAATCGGACGGCTCCGCGCGCACGAGGACCTGGCGGAAGATGATCGAGGCGGGACGCTTGGGCAGCTGCTCGCGCTGCGCGTCGATGAACTGGCGCACTTCTCCCTCCGTCACGACGATGGGACCGATGTCCGCGCGCCTCTTCCCGACCCAGAGCGACTGCAGGCGCTGCCGGCGCGCCTGCTCCTTCAGCATCTCGCGGTAGCTGATCAGGTTAAGGCCCTGTTCGCTGAGCAGGGCCACCAGCTGCCCCATTCCTCCCACGTTTTGTATTCGCTCGTCGAGGTCCTGCTGGACAATGGCCTCCAGCTCCTCGTCGGACACGAGGATGGTGCTGTCGCTCTGTGCCGCCTGCAGAAGCAGCTGTTCGTTGACCAGGGACTCGACGATCTCATCCTGAAGCTGCATGATGCCCGCCGGATCTTCCGGCATGGGCGCCCCGCTGGCGCGCATCTGGAGCAGGCGTTCCTGCACCTCGGATCGAAGGACCACCGAGTCGCCCGCAATCGCCACGATGCCGTCGACGACTTCCGGGACCGATCCCGGCACCTGCGCCTGCGCCAGAGCCGGCAACGCGAGGAGCACGAGAGCGAGGAAACACCGCGACCACGGGCGGGAAGGGCTCGGAACAGAGGGGTTGGCCATGCCGTATCGACCTGAGGATACCGGTGGATTGAGCGAGGGACGAAACGCCCCACGGTGCTTCGATCCCGTGTAAACCCGGCGTTGGCGCCGGGTTCCGGAGCGCGGGGTCGAGGAACCCCGAGACCGTGTGCGCGCCTGTCCCGACATCGCCCGCCTCTTCAATTGCCGGGCGGAGGCGCGTTGGGCGCCACAGCCGGGGAGTCCGGGGGCTGGATCGGCTGGGAGCGGCCCCGGATTACCCTGAACTCGCTGGTGCGCTGCGTGACCCTGTTGAATGCGGTCTCGTACACATCGGCGCGGTACTCGTCCCTCAGGGCGAAGGAGAGATGCCCGAGGGCCGGAATGTTCTCGTCTCCGTCGATGATGCGCTGCATCACGTCGCGCACGATGGCCTCGACGGCATCCTGCGTCGATTGCCCCTCCGTCGGGGTCAGGGTGGTCAGCTCCAGGTCGCGGGCCGCGCGCGTGAAGCGGGTGCGGGCGACCGCGAGCAGCGAGTCCTGCTCGGCATCGCTGAGCGAGATGCCGGCCTGCTCCGCCTCGTTCACCAGGACCTTGCTCTGGGCGAGATTGCCGAGAAGGCCGGTCAGCTGGTCGTCGGTGGCGTTCTGCACCTGTGCGCGGAAGGGCGGTCCCTGCTCGCTCAGGAAGCGATGGAAGTCCGCCGCCGTGTACGCGCCCCCCTCGAAGCTGAAGAGTTCACGGGCCGCCGCCCGGTTGCTGAGGCGCTGGTTGGGACGGGTGGCCAGCTGACGGGCGACGTCGGCGCCCCCATCGACAGGCTCCATTTCGGCGCGGCTCATGACGCGGGCGAGGTAGGCCTCCTCGGCCTGGCTGACGAGGCCGAGCTTGAGCTGTGGCTCGAACTGGGAGCGCGCCTCCTCGAACGGGATCTGGGTCCGCTCGTCGACCCGCAGGATGTGGACGCCGAATCCCGTGCGGACGGGGCCGCTGACCTCGCCGGGCGCCAGCGTGAAGGCCGCGGAGTCGAAGGCCGGAACCATCTGGCCGCGCCGGAAGGAGCCCAGATCACCGCCCTGGACCGCCGTGCCCGGGTCCTGGCTGAATTCGCCGGCGAGGGCTGCGAAGTCCTCCCCGCCGAGAATCCTCTCGCGCAGGGTGCTTGCGAACTCCATGACGCTGTCGGCGGTGGCGGCGTCGGCGCCGGGATCGAGCGACAGCAGGATGTGGCTCGCGCGCACTTCGGCGCCCGCCGCCTGCTCCTCATAGATCTGCCGCAGCTGCTCTTCGGTGAATACCGTGTCCACCTCGATCACGCGCCCCCGCAGGCGCGCCACCAGCTCCTGCTCGATCTCCTGCCTCACCAGCGGCAGCAGGTCGATGTGCTGGAAGGTGGAATCCTCCAGAGCGGCGACGGCGAACAGGGTGTAGTCGATCCACAGGCCGGCGATCGCTTCCACCACGTCCGCCTGGTCGGGAAGCTGCGTCTGGCGCGCGAGCAGGTCGGCGGTCTCGTCCACGGACAGTTCGTAGCCCGCGGCGCGCGCGACGATTTCGTCGCCCGGAGCGGAGTCGCCGCACCCGCCGAGCGCCGGAAGCGCAGCGAGACAGAGGGCGCCGAGAATCCGTGGGACGCTGTTGACAGGAACCTTCATGTGTCACTCCCGATTGTCATGCCTGCGTGCATAGTATGTCCATTCCCCGAAGTTCGCTCGCGGAGGTCGTCGGTGTCGCGGTCAGGCGGCCCGGGCGCGCTTTGCCGACAGCCGGTCCAGGGCGCGGATCAGGGTGGCGGTCAGCGGATCCGTGCCCTCCTGGCGGAGCACGAGCGACAGGGGCGACATCCTGCGTACCTCTACCGCGATCAATCGGTCCCGGAGCGGCTTCTCCAGCGCGGTCAGGCGGGGCACCATGTTGTCCCTGAAGGTGAGGCGCGCGCTCCGTTCGCGCACCAGGATGCGCTGGAGGCCGGTCTTGCGGCCCAGCAGGCGCAACACGTGGCCGTCGAGCAGGCGGTCCGCCGGGGAGGGCGGCGTGCCGAAGCGATCGCGCAACTCCGCGGCGAACTCGTCCAGTTCGGTCTTGGTGGCGATGCGCGAGAGCCGCCGGTAGAGGTGGAGCTTCTGCCCCGAGTCGGGCACGTAGCTGTCCGGCAGGTAGGCCGATCCGGCCAGGGAGACCTCGGGATCGCGCGGTGCGGGCTCGTCCGTCTGTCCTCGCTTCATGCGCTCCACGGTCTTGCGCAGGAGACGCATGTAGGTATCGATGCCGACGGCCTGGGCGTAGCCGGACTGGTCCTCACCCAGGAGGTTGCCGGCGCCGCGCATCTCCAGGTCGCGCATCGCCACGGCGTAGCCGCTGCCCAGGTCGGTGTGGCGCTCGAGCACCCGCACGCGCCGCATGGCATCTCTGGAGACGCCGTCGGGAACCACCAGGTAGCAGTGCGCATGGCGGTCGGAGCGCCCGACCCGGCCGCGGATCTGGTAGAGCTGCGCCAGCCCGAAGCGGTCCGCGCGGTCGACGATCAGCGTGTTGGCGTTGGGAACGTCGAGACCGTTTTCGATGATGGCGGTGCAGACGAGTACGTCCAGGTCGCCGTTCACGAAATCAAGCATCACCCGGTCGAGCTGCCGGCCGCCCATCTGGCCGTGGGCGACCGCGACGCGCGCCTCGGGCGCCAGCGCGCGCACCTTCTCGGCCGTGTTGTGGATGGTCTGCACGCGGTTGTGCAGGAAGAAGACCTGGCCGCCCCGGTCCAGCTCCCGCCACAGCCCGTCGTACAGGATGTGGTCGTTCCAGGGGATGACGTGGGTGTTGATGGGGACCCGGTCGCGGGGCGGCGTGCGGATGAGCGACAGGTTGCGCAGGCCGGCAAGGGAGAGCTGAAGGGTGCGCGGGATGGGCGTGGCCGTGAGCGTGAGCACGTCGACCGAAGCCCGCAGCCGCTTGAGCCGCTCCTTGTGGCGGACCCCGAAGCGCTGCTCCTCGTCGACGACCAGGAGGCCGAGATTGCTGAAGGCGACATCCTTCGAGAGCAGGCGGTGGGTGCCGATGGCGATGTCGAGGGTTCCGGCGCGGATCTCCCGCAGCAGGCGGCCGGTGTCCTTCGCGCTCCGGAACCGGTTCAGCGCCCCGATGGTCACGGGGTAGTCGGCGAGGCGCTCCCCGAAGGTGCGTGCGTGCTGCTCGACCAGCACGGTGGTGGGCGCGAGCACGGCGACCTGCTTGCCGTCCTGGACCGCCTTGAAGGCGGCGCGAATCGCCACTTCGGTCTTGCCGTAGCCCACATCCCCGCAGACCAGCCGGTCCATGGGCGCGGCCGCCTCCATGTCCCGCTTGATGTCCTCGACCACGCGCCGCTGATCGCGCGTGTCCTCGTAGAGAAAAGACGACTCCATCTCCCTCTGCCAGCGCGAGTCGGGCGGGAAGGCGTGACCCTCGGCCATCTCCCGGCGCGCGTAGAGCTCCAGGAGTTCGGTGGCGACCTTGCGGATGGCCTGCTCGGTGCGGGCGCGCAGGTTCTTCCAGCGCTTCCCTCCGATGCGGTGCACCGGCGGAGGCTTGGCTTCCTCGCTGCTGCCGACCCAGCGCTCCAGGAGATCGAGCCGGTACACGGGCACGCGCAGGAACTCCGCCCCGGCGTACTCGATGAGAATCGACTCGATTTCCTCGCCGCCGACGGTGACGTGCTCCAGCCCGCGAAAGCGGCCGATGCCGTGGTCCATGTGCACGACCGCGTCTCCGGGGGTGAGCTGCGCGACGCTCTCCAGCGAGGCGGAGCCGCGAAAGCGCCGCCGCCGCCGGATGCGGCGCGTGCGCAGGAAGATCTCGTGGTCGGTGAGGATGCGCAGGCGCGGCACCGAATCTTCGAGGATGAATCCCCGCTCCAGCGCTCCCACGGCGAGCTGGGTGCCCGCGGGCAGGCGCGCCTGTCCGCCCAGGATCTCCTCCAGTCGCTGGATCTGCCCGTCGTTGTCGCACAGGATCAGGGTCCGGTCGCCGCGGGCGGCGCCTTCGTTCAACGCCTCCTTCAGGCGCTTCATGTCACGGGAGATGGCGGGCGGGGGCTCGGTATTGAAGAGGATTTCGCCGCTGGCGGTGGGGGAGAGCGCCAGCCGGGGGAAGGCGGCCAGCCGCTCGAGGAGGCCGCCGGGGCGGAGGCAGACGCGGTCCGGCGAAGGAGGATCGTCTCCGCCCGCGACGGCCTCGGCGTGGCGGCGTTCGACCTCCGTCCATGTGTGGTCCGCGGAGGCCCTCAGGTCGTCGTCCGCCCAGCGCGCCACCAGCGTGTCGGCGGGGAGCAGGTCGAGCAGGGAGCGCGCGGCGCCGGGAGCGTCGGACCCGCCGCCATCGTCCAGCCTGACCGGGAGCAGGCGTATCTCGGTCAGCGACCCCTTCGAGCGCTGGTCGAAGATGTCGAAGCGGCGCATGGAACCGATTTCGTCGCCCAGGAACTCGATCCGCACGGGATCGGGGGAGCCGAAGGAGAAGATGTCGACGATGCCGCCGCGCACCGCGAACTGGCCGACTTCCTCCACCAGCGGGACCTTCCGGAAGCCGCGCTCGCGGAGTTGCTCCGCCAGGGCGGTGAGCCCGGCCTCGTCACCCGTGCGCAGGGTGAGATGCAGGTGGGTGAGCCGGGTGGGGAAGGCAGCCCGCTCCTGCAGGGCGCGCGGCGTCGTGACCAGGAGGCGGCAGCGATTGCCGAAGACGGCTTCCACGGCCTCGACCCGGCGCCCCTCGATCTCGATGTGGAAGTCGTCGCTCTCGTAGGGAAGGGACTCGCGCTGGGGGTAGGCCGCCACCGAGTCCGGTCCGGCGAGGGCCTCCAGATCCGCCTCCGCCGCGACCGCCTTGTCGGGGGTCGGGACGAGCAGAACGACCACGCGATCCCCGGTCGCGCGGGCCAGGGCGGCCAGCACGGCGTGTCCCAGCGATCCGGCCGCGCCGCCCAGGCTCAGTTCGTGGCCGGCGGCCGGGAGCCGTGCCCGGAGCGCACGGAAGGGCGCGGTCGCCTCGACCAGGTCGAGGATGGCGTTGTCGGACGGCTTCATCCGGATCGCGGGAGGGGGCCGGGGGAGGCGGGGTTGCGGGCGCCAAGCCCCGTGGCGTGGTCCGAGGAGCGGGCGCGGCGGCCGGTCGCCGCGACGCGCGATTCAACCAGCAGGAGCACCAGGACGGCGACCAGGAGCCAGCGCCACAGCTCCGTCCCCTGCCGGCTGGCGAAGATCGAGCGCCGCCAGGATGACGCGTCGGCCCGGTCGTAATCGTCTCCCAGAACGATGCCCAGGGCGCCGTCCGCGACCGGCTCGAGGATCGACTCCGCCTCGGGCGGGTTGACCGCCACCTGTTGCACCAGGGAGTCGCCGGCCAGGAGGCGATAGAGCCCCGGAGCGCGCGCGACCACCTGTGCGCCCGGTCCGGCCGGCATCTCCTCGCCAGCGGCGTCGGCGACCGCGGTGACGCCGTCCGGGATCGGCAGTAAATCGCCGACGGTGAACGACCTGCCTCCGCTCTGGAAGGGCCAGCGCGACACCATCCACTCGACCAGGGGCAGCATGGGGGCGGACACGGCCAGACTGGTGGCCTCGGCGTCCACCGGGGAGCCGAGCAGCAGGTAGGGCCCGCCGGGCGCCGCTCCGGTCACGATCCAGGGCTCGCCCGAGTCGAGGGTGGCCTGGACCAGCCCCGCAGCCTCCTCGCCGTTTGCCACAAGGCGATAGCGGCGGCGGATGCGCACCTCGTCGAAGGCCACCGGCAGGCGGCTGCCGGCCACGCCGGTCTCGCCGGCGGCGGCCGCGCTCTCGTAGCGCCACGGAATCTCCGCCAGCAGGAGTTGCCGGTTGAGGGCGGGGAGCATCGCGCCGTCGGAAGGCGGAGCCACGACGGCGGCGGATCCCGGGGGCCGGTCGTTCAGCCCCTCTCCGCCCACGCTCACGACCACCTGCGCGACCGCGTCCGGCGTCCGCTGCGCCCGTCCCGCCCGGGCCAGCACCTCGATCGCCTGCTCGAAGAAGAAGCTGCCCTCTCCCCGCAGGGAGATTCGCACCGGTGGCCGCACCGAGACCGAGAAATAGCGGCGGTTGTCGCCGCGCAGCGCGTCCGGGTCGATCTCGGCGTAGCCGCTCACCACGCCCCCGGCGAACGGGCCTACGTTGAGCAGCGCCTCCGTTCCCGCCGTGATGGTCGTGGCGCCGACTGTGCGACCCCCCGCCACCAGGCGCACCGCCAAGGTGTCTCCGCCCTCGTCCGTGCCTCCGACCGCGATCGACACCTGGGACCGCTCGTTCGCCATGGGCGCGAGACCTCCGCCCACGAGAATCTCCCGCAGGTAACGGTTGTCCTCTGTGGAGGACGGTGGTTCGTACACAAGGAGACGGGTATCGGCGGGCAGTCCCACGGGCGCGTCGCCGGGGAACGCCGTGGCCTGCAGATCCGACAGCAGCTGGATCTCGGTCTCGTCCAGCGCCGCCGCGCCGACCAGGGCACCGGCCCGCTCCAGGGCGCTGGCCAGATCTCCCCGGCCGGCGCTGACCTGGGTTTCCAGCACGCGCGCTCGAGCCTCTACCGCGGATCCGGGGACGGCCACGTCCCAAGGCTCCCCCGCCCTCATCACCCAGATGCGATCTTCGGGTCCGGCCTCGTCGAGGGTCTCGAGAGCCAGCGCCTTCAGGCGATCGAGCATGCGCTGTTCTCCCTGGACCAGCCCGGAGCTGAGCGAGTTGTCGAGAACCATGACCAGCGCGGTGGGCTGGTGCGTGCCCCCGGCGCCTCTCCAGAAGAGTCGGCTGCCCGCGAGTACCAGCAGGATACAGATGGCAACCCTCAGGAGCAGCAGGAGCAGCTGCCGGATGCGTATGGTGCGCGCGTGATCGCGGGTGGCGCGCAGGAGGTAGCGGAGCGCGGGGAAGGGCACCCGGCGCAGTTCGTGACGGTGGAAGAGATGGAGAATCAGGGGGACCGCGACCACCGCCGCGGCAGCGAGGAAGAGGGGGTTCAGAAAGCCCACGCCGTCCGGCTCCTACCCAAGCCTCTGCCGCTTGCGCAGATACGCCCTCAGGGCGAGCGAGAAGGGTTGGCTGGTCTCGATCATGCAGTAGTCCATGCCGTAGGGCTTTGTGGCGCGTTCCCACTCGGCGATCGCGCTCGCCACCGCCTCCCGATACTCGCGGCGCATGTCAGGCACGCTGATCTGGAGCTCATCGCGGGTTTCGGGATCGAAGAAGCGAACCTCACCCGCGGGCGGCAGTTCGCGCTCTCCCGGATCGAGAATGTGGAAGACGAGCACCTCGTGGCCGTAGTGCTTGAGAAAGCGGAGTGCCAGCCGAGTCTCTTCGGGGTCGATCAGCAGGTCGGACAGGAGCACGACCAGACCCCGGCGTCGCAGGCGTCCGGCGATGTCCCTCAGCGCGGAGTGCGGCGAGGTGAGGCCGGTGGGCTCCAGGGGGGAGATGCGCCGGATGATCTCGTGCCACTGCTTGCGTCCTCCGCTGGGCCCGAGCCGCGCCTGGATCTCGTGGTGGAAGGAGGCGAAGCCGACCAGGTCGCTCTGACCCAGAAGCAGAAGCGCGATGCACGCGAGGAGGTGTTTCGCGTACCACGACTTGGTTGCCAGCGTCTCGGGATCCGAGGTCCAGGCCATGGAGAGGCTGTTGTCGAGCAGGAGATACGCGCGCAGGTTGGTCTCTTCCTCGAACTGCTTCACGTAGAATCGGTCCGAGCGCCCATACATGCGCCAGTCGATGTAGCGCAGGTCGTCGCCGGCCTGGTAGGCTCGATGTTCCGCGAACTCCGCCGAGAACCCGCGGTGCGGCGAGCGGTGCAGTCCCATGTAGAATCCCTCCACGACCTCGCGTGCGATGAACTCGAGACCGCCGACCTCGGACAGCGCGATCGGGTCCATCAGGTCGGCGCGCCGCCGGCCCCGGGGGGGCGTGCGTCGGGCGTCGGATGGGGACATGTTGGCTTCGTTCATGGTCCGTAGTGTAGAAAACCGGGAGGGAGGATGCCATGCCCGCACCGTGGCGGGGCATCGCTCGAGCCCGGGGTCGGGACGCTCCGGGTACTTGCGGAGAAGGCTTCGGGTTCAGATAGGTTAGGGGAAGGCAACGGGCTCACATGCTGGCACGCAAAGTGCAATACATGAGCCTGGTCGTTGGTCTTTTCGGTCACCCGTGCCGGCTGGGGGAAGGATCAGGAAGATGCGTTTCGACAGGCTCGCCACTGCCCCGCTGCTCGGAGTGGCGCTGCTGTGCGCGGCGGAGGTGGCCGCCCAGGAGCGGTTTGCGGCCCGCGACGAACCGCTGGAGTCGCGCATCTGGCTGGATCGCGGCACGAGCCCGGTACTGCGGCGGGGTGATCTGGTGCGCGTATTCTACCGCGCTTCGCGCGACGCCTACGTGAGCATCTTCCACATCGACACCAACGGCTTCGCGCGCCTGCTCCATCCCGGGTCCCCCACCGACGACCATCTTGCGCTGGGCGGACGCGACTACCGCGTGCTCTTTCCCGAGTCGCGCTACTGGCAGGTGGACGAGGACGAGGGCAAGGGCTACCTCTTCATCGTCGCGTCCGGGGAGCCTCTCGACTTTTCGCGTATGGCCTACTCGCGGTACGGGGGCGGCTGGAACCTCGGGGCGATGGCGCAGGCCGCGTATCGCGATCCGTTCCTGATGATGGACGATGTGGTCGCCGCGCTGACCGCGGAGCGGGGGGGTGGGGACTACGCGGTCGATTTCGTCGCCTACGACATCGATGGTCCGCACGACTATCCGCGCTTCCTCTGCTACCAGTGTCACGGGTTCATGCCGATGTTCGACTGGAACCCGTACGCCCGCTGGTGCACCGACTTCCGGGTGGTCATCCACGACGACCCCTACTACTACCCGGTGTACCGATACAGCGGTGACCGGGTGGTGTACACGCGCCCGCTCGCGGCGGGGCGGCCCATGTTCGAGTTCCAGGAGCGCGGCCCGCAGGAAGCGGCCACGCCTCTGATCCGCACGCGGTCGGCGAATGCACCGGAGCGCGGCCCAACCGGGGATGCGGCTCCGGGGCCGGGCGGAACACCTGCCGCGCGGGTTCCGGGACTGGGCGACCCGGTGCGGGTAAGGCCCGAGGACGTGCAGCCACGGGATTGGTCGGCACTGCCGGCGAGGGTCGTACGCCCGGAGGCGGCGATCCCGCCCGTCTCGGTGGAGCGGTCTCCGGACGGGGGTGCGCGAGTGCCGGTCGAGGCGCGCGCCGTCGGGCCGGGTGGGGCGGCGGCGGGGCAGTCTCCCGCCGCCGGAGAGGCACCGGCCGAACGGATGGGCCCGGTGGCATTACCGGACGCGGTGGCTGGCGGCGCCGTGCGTACGCCGGCGGCGGCCCCGCCCCCCGCCACCTCCCCGCGGCCGGATGGGTCGCCCCCGGATGCGGCCGTGCGCGACGCGCGTGTGCGACCGGTTATGGTAGCGCCCGCCGCGGCCCGCTCGGCGGAGGGCCGGGACGAACGACCCGTGCTGCAACGGCGGGGCGAGCCGCCCCCGGCCGGTTCCGGTTCTCCGCCGCCGGCCCGGTCGGGCACCCCGCCCCGCGACCGGCCGCCTCCCTCCGCGGGGCGGCCGCCCCCGCGACCGGCCGACTCGACGGCCGGGTCGAGTCCCGGCCGCTCTCCCGCGACCCGGTCGCCTCCGGCTGTGCGGTCGGGGCGGCCACCCCGGTCATCGGGACCTCCGCCGGCCCCGTCCCGGACGCGGCCACCCGGCAGGCCGCCGGTCGGATAGACCGGGGCCGTCGATCCCGACCGGCCTCACGACCCGGTAGCGCAACCTCTCTGAACCCGCCGCCTGCCCGGCGGAGCACCTCCGAATCGGCCGCCCGCCACGGCCTGCGTGGTCGCCAACCCGCCGGGTTCGCATGAGGGTCCCGCCGAACCACGCAGGCCGTCCCACCCCTGACTGGCCGGCCGGCAATCTCCGCGAGACGCAAGCCGCCCGGCCAGTTGCCCGTGAGGGAACTCCGGCCGGGCGGCCTGTGCGCGCTACGGTGGCGGCTGGCGACGCGGCGTGCCCCGCTACCCCCGTCCGCCCGGTTGTGTCACCGCCTCCCCCCCGGCGGCGGGTTCTGCCGGCCGGGCGGGGCCTCAGTGTCGAACGGCTCCACCCCGGCGCCCGGGCAGAAGTCGCCGGTGCCGCGGAAGTGGGTGTTCAGGCAACGCAGCTCAGACCCGAGGCCCACCAGCAAGTCGACGGTTCCGGGGTAGGAGGGCCGCGAGAAATAGCCCGCCCGGCCCCCGCGCGCCATGTCGGCGGTGGACTGGCCCAGCCGGCTGATCGCGCCCGCGTCGGCGCCCTTCGACACCAGGTACTCAATGAGGTCGTTGCCGCCCCTCACCGACGCGTAGTGCAGGGGCGTGTAGCCCCACGAGTCGGGCAGGTTCACGTCCGCGCCGTGCTCCTCGACCAGGTACTTCACGGTGTTCAGGAAGTTGTTGGGCACGTGGTTCATCAGGAAGGCGCCGAGCCCCATGTACCCGCCCCCCGCGGCCGCGTGGATGGGGTACATGTTGGGGGTGCCCTCCGGGATCATGGGCAGCCCGGAGTCCTCCTGCAGGCGTCCGTCGTTCTGGCGCCCCTCGCGCAGCCCCGGCTCCGGCCACGTGGTCGGGATGTCGGGTTCGGCCCCGTGCGCCACCAGCGCCTTCATGGCGGGCAGGTCCTGGGCCAGCGCCGCCCGCCAGAAAGGGGTGGCCCCGGTCAGGTTGAGCCCCAGCTTGCCGCGCAGGAAGTCCGAATACCACAGGTGTGTCCTGATCGACACGTTGGGGTCGGCGCCGGCCCCCAGCAGCGCGTTCAGGACATCCATGTGCGTGGTCGCCTGGTTGTCGTGCGCACGCGGATGGGGGTGGTCGGTGAACTTGAAGGCCCACTGGGTCTGGAGCACCGCGAACAGGGGAGAGATTCCGTCGGTGTGGGTGGCCAGGTCGGGGTCGGCGCCGCGCTCGATCAGCAGCATCGCCATGTCGAACTGTCCGTTGAGCGCGGCGATGGCGAGCGGGCTGGCCCCGTCGCCGGCGACCTGGTCGATGTCGGCGCCACCGTCCAGGAGCACGCGCGCCACCTCCAGGTGGCCCTCGCGGGCAGCGTGCAGCAGGGCGGTCATCCCGCCGGTCCTTCCGACCAGGGTCTCGTACATGGGCCGCCGGACGATCTCCTCCTCGCTGACGTACCCGGCGGGCGTGTCCCAGGCGGGCACGACGTTGGCGACATCGTCGGGGTGGAAGTCCGCCAGCTGCTCCTGCAGCTCCTCCGAGGCGAGGAACTCCCGTTGCACCGCCAGCGCGGCCTGCACCTCGGCGGCGGTGGGCTCCCTGGCGGTGCCGCCTTCGGTTGCCCGCTGGATCTCGGACAGCGCCTCCAGCAGACGCCCCTGGGCCGCGCTGCTGATCGCCATGCGGCGCAGCACATCCACCACTGCGGTCGCGATGGACGGATCGGCCCCGTGCCCCAGCAGTGTCGCCGCGGAAGCGGGCCGCCCGCCCGCGGCCGCGAAGATGAGCGGCGTCTGCCCGGCCGAGTTCTCGCGCGCGTTTACCGGCGCGCCGTGCTCCAGCAGCACGCGAACCGCGGCCTCGCCGCCGCGCGCCTCCGCCGCCAGGTGGAGCGGGGTGACGCCGCTGGAGCTCGTCACCGCCCCGGGGTCGGCTCCCGCTTCCAGGAGCGCGCGCACCACCCCCGCGTGTCCGCTGCCACCGGCCAGGTGGAGCGGCGTGTAGTCACCGATGCGGGTCGTCGCCCCGGTTTCGGCTCCGGCGCCGATCAGGAGGTCCACGATCTCCGGGTAACCTTCGCGGGCCGCCAGATGCAGCGCCGTCAGCCCGTCTCCCTGCGCGAAGTCGGGATCGGCGCCGTCCTCGAGCAGCGCCCGCACCGCGTCCACATCCCCCCGCCTCGCCGCATCCAGCAGCCCGTCCTGCGGGGGCGCGGCGGCCACGGCCAGCAGGACCGCCAGAACCGCGCCGGCGCCCCCCATCCCGCGTCCGAGCCTCATGGCCCGCTCCGCGTGCTCACCGACCGGCCCACCGGAAAGCTGAGCGGGAACTCGCCGGTGCTGTCCCCGAACGCCCTCATGTCGTCGTGCCCGATTCGCTGCATCAGGCTCACGAACACGTTGGCCATCGGCGTCCCCTTCGGTGCCCTCAGATGCAGATTGCCCTCCAGCGCGCCGTTCGCGTGGCCCATGAGCAGGAGCGGGCAGCGCCGGTGGTTGTGCAGGTTCGGGTCTCCCATCGGGGACCCCCAGACGATCGCGGTCTTGTCGAGCAGCGACGCCTCGCCCTCCATCGTGTTCTTCATCTTCTCGAGGAAGTACGCCATCTGCCCCAGGCGCCAGGTGTTGATGACGTTGAACTCCATGATGGCGGAGGGCACGTTGCCGTGGTGCGACGACGCGTGGAACGACTTGCTGGTGCCGCTGTCGGGGAAGGTGTCGTTCTGCAGGTCGAAGCCGGTCTTGAAGGTGATGACCCGGGTCAGGTCCGCCTGCAGGGCGAGCACCTGCAGGTCGAACATCAGCCGCATGTGATCTTCCCAGCGGTCCGGGATGCCCGACGGCGCCTCGGGCATCTGCCGCTCCTCGCCGCTCGAGTTCTGCGCCTCCACCAGCTCGATGCGCCGCTCCAGCTCGCGGATGTGGGTGGCGTACTGGTCGAGCGCCTGGCGGTCCAGCGCCCCCAGCTCCCGCTTCAGGTCGTTCAGCTCGACGAGCACCCAGTCGAGCAGGCTCTGGCTGCTGCGCAGGCGCTCGGCGCGGTCGGCGGGGGAGTCGCCGGCGCCGAAGAGCTGCTCGAACACCCGCCGGGGCTCGCGGATCGCCGGAAGCGGCTGGGTGGGCGAGGCCCAGGCCAGCGTGGTCGTGTACGCGCAGTGGTAGTTGTATGCGCACCCGCCCCCGCGGTCCATCTGCTCGGTGGTGATCTCGAGCGAGGGCAGGGCGGTGTCCTGTCCGAAGCGGTCGGCGTGGACCTGGTCCAGGGACTTGCCCAGATAGACGTCGGCCTGGGTCTGGAGCGGATGGGCCTGGGTGAGGAAGACGGCGGTGGAGCGATCGTGGTCGCCGCCGATCTCCTCGGCCCGGTAGGGCTCCGCCATGCGCACGTCGGTGTTGCTGACGATGGTCAGGTAATCCCGATACGCTTCCAGAGGCTTGAGCTGGCTCTCCGCCTTCAACTCGAAGTCGCGTCCCGCTCTCGCCGGCGCGAACAGGTTCTGCGCGTCCCCCCAGTCGTTGCCGCCCGCGCACCCCATCGACTCCTCGACGCACACCAGCCGCGTGAACTGCGACTGCGCGGCGTCGCTCCAGGGCCTGCCTGCCGGGATCATGGCGTCGAGCAGGGGCAGGGCCACGGAGGCCCCCGCACCCTTCAAGAAGATGCGGCGCGAAAGGTGTCTTCCCGTGATGAAATTCATGGACGAGCTTCCTCCCTCCGGCGACTCAGTTCGTGTAGAGCCTTTGCGCGATTTCGTTGGTGAGGTTGGGATTGGCGTTGACGTCCTCGGGCGACGGCGGCCAGCGCAGATGGATCCCCATCGCCTTGTTCTGGTCGAACCAGCGATAGGGGAAGATCTCGTAGTAGCGCATGTCCTGCCAGCGGCGCATCTCCATCCAGAACTCGGCCCGGCGCTCGTGCTGAAGCTGGGCCATGATCTCGTCGGAATCCATGCTGGCGAAATCGCGCAGGTCCGAGATCGCGTGTTCCATGGGCGGCCAGCCGCGCGACGCATCTCCCCAGTCTCCCGCCATCGTCCGGGTCCTCGCCGCCGCGCGTGTATGGTTGATCCACTCCACCGCGCCCGACAGGTCGCCGGACAGCAGGCGGGACTCGGCGATGATGAGCATCGCCTCGGCGGCCCGACTGAGCGGCAGGGGCGTTTCGCGCGCCGTGTACTTGAGGTTGTAGGAGCTGATGCCGAGAGGCTCCTGGCGGGTCGTTTCCTCGTGGGGGACGCGCGGGTCCCAGTCTCCCGTCACGGGATCCGGCAGGAAGAGATAGATCTCGTCGATCCGGTTGGTGCCGCCGTAGGGGCCTCCCAGGGAGGCCGCGGAGTTGGAGCCGCCGGGGGCTCCGAAGCGCAGCGATACGTTGTAGCCCGGATTGGTCGAGAGCGCCTGGCGGGCGGCCGACTCCGCCTGGTCCATCAGGCTCATGTCCATCTGGCCCTGCAGGTGCGCGCGCTCGTAGTAGAGCGAGCGGTACGCGCGCGCGACCTGTCCCATCGCGCCGGCCGCGAGGTTTCCGTCTCCGGCCGACTGGGCCGTCTGGGCGGCCTGCTGGAAGCGCTCGACGGACTCCGCGATCACGTCGATGGGTCCGAGCAGCCCGCCCTCGGCCCCGTAGACGATCACGTTGTAGTGGTCGGCCATGGTGATGCGCGCGATGCCGCCGAAGAAGTACGCGCGCGCCACGCCCAGATCGTTGCCTCCGGCCGCGGTGAGGCGTTCCGCCACCTCGTCCGCGAGCCAGCGCGCCTGGGCGAGTCCGCGCCAGTGACCTTCCACGGCTGAATTGGACGCCAGCCGGTTGCCGCGCATGGCGTCGATGTTCTCGAGCTGCGTCGTCGGATGGAACAGCTCGTCGCTGAGCAACCCGTGGCGCGTCAGCAGGCTGGAGTACGTGCCGGCGATGTTGCCCTCCGGCGTGTTGGCCAGCGTCCCGAGCAGCTCCTTCCGCTCCAGGTCCTCGTCCAGCAGGCTCGCCGGGTTGTCGACTTCGAGGAAGTCGCTGCAGCCGACGGCGGCGGTCAGCAGGACTCCCGCTGCGAGGGCCGGAAGGCCCCTGCCTCGTCCGGTTCCGGTGGTTCTTCCGATACCACGATCTCTTTCTCTGATCATCTCTCGACTCCCTTGTCTCCGGTGCATCGTCATGGTTGCCTCCAACGGTTGAGCCTGTTCAGAACTGGGCTCTGAGGGAGAAGACGAGACGTCTCGGTGCGGGCACCTTGAGGTAGTCGACGTTCTGGGTGAAGTAGCTGGCGCCGGCGGTGCCCGCTTCGATGCCGCGGGTGCCGGGATCGATCCAGCCGTTCTTGGGCGAACTCAGATAGTCGCTGAAGACCTTGACGTTCTTGGCGCCGACGCTGATCTGGGCGCTGGTGGCGGCAATACGCTCGGCGAGCGCATCCGGAAGCTGCCAGGAGACCGTGAGTTCGGCCCATCGCACGTAGTCGCCCGGGTAGACGGTGTTCGTGATGACGCCGTTGTGCTTGCGGCCGTACTCGTCCACCAGCCGCTGTTTCTCCTCGACGCTGGCGTTGGGGTCGTTCAGGGTATACTCGAGCGTCGCCACCAGCGGGCCGTTGCCCAGCGCGTTGCGCAGGTGGTCGGTCTCGTTGGAGACGATGAAGCCGCCCGCCGCCTCGAAGATGTTGCGCAAGGTGAAGCTTCCGAACTGCATGGCGCTGCGGACGTCGACGGTCCAGTTCGGCTGGGGTCTGCCGATCACCGCCAGCGAGTCGGTGCCGTCGGCCGCCTTGAGGATGTTGGGCGCGATGTCCCGGCGGCTGCGGAGTTCGTCGATGGGGCCGGACAGGATGTAGGGCTGGTTGGGGTCGACGATGGGCGCGATCCAGATGCCCGGCCACATCCCTTCGTAGAGGGAGTGGAAGCGGCGCCGGCTGCCGAGACGCCGGTCGGGCTGCCCACCCAGGTCGTCGGCCCACTGCTTCAGATAGGTGGGGCTGAGCGTCAGGTCCCAGGTGAAGCTGGGGCTCTGCACCAGGCGGGCATCGGCGGTAAGCTCGAGTCCCCACGACTTGAGCGTGCCCAGGTTCTGCAGCTGCGAGTTGGTGAATCCGTCTCCGGGCGAGGGCGGCACCGGGAGCAGCGCGTCGTCGGTGGTCTGGTTGAAGTACACCAGTTCCATGCCGAAGCGGCCGTCCAGCAGCCCGGCCTCGATTGCCATCTCCATCTCGGTCGAGCGTTCGGGCTTGAGGTCCGGATTGCCCAGGTTCTGAGGCGTAAGGTAGCCGCCGATGACGCTGCTGTTCGGGTTCCAGGTGCGCTGGGCGTCGAAGGCGCCCGGCTGCAGACCGGAGGCGCCCAGCGCCGCGCGCAGCCTCAGCTCGTTCATCCAGCCGACGTTCCAGAAGTCGTATTCCGAGACGACCCAGGACACGCCCGCCTTGGGGTACACCTGGAGGCCGAAGTCCTCACCGAAGGCCGAGTTGCCGTCGGCGCGCACGCCCGCGGTGAAGAAGAGCCGGTCATCGAGCCCGACCTGTCCCTAGGCAAAGAGGCCCGCGTTGATGACCTCGACGAACCCCTCGCTCACCCCGGTGATCTGAGCACCGCCGCTGAGCGTCTTGAGGGTGGGCGACCCGAACTCGCGCACGGAGGCCACCTCGAAGGCTTGCGTCTCGCGGAAGCTCTGGCCGCCGAAGGTCACGTTCCCGACCAGCCGGTCGCTGATCTGGGATTCCCAGTGTGTGCTGAAGTCCAGGGTCGTGGTGGCGAACCGCGAATTTCTCACCCGCTTGTAACCGGTGACCGACTCCGCGACCACCCCCTGAGGGAAGAACTCGCTGAAGCGGCTGTCGATGAAGTTGTGTCCCACCTGGAGGGTGGAGCTGAGCCCCTCCCCCCACTGATAGACCAGCGAGCCGTTGAGCATGGTGTTCACGGACTCCTGGAAGTTTTCCGTGATACGGCTGGCAAGGAGGGGGGTGTAGGCCCCGTGGGGATTGGTCTCGGTGGCACGCAGCGGATTCCCGAGCATGAGGTTGCCGAAGAGATCGCCCCAGCCGGGGGTCGCAGTCCTCAGGTTGCGCCGGACGACGTTCACCCCGATCTGGCTGGTAAGCTTCTCGGTGTGGGTGAAGTCGAAGGTGGCGCGCACCGACTGGTTGGCCAGCTCGTTGTTGGGCGAGGGATTCACCTCTTCCATCAGCCGCCCGGACAGGTAGTAGCGCACGCCGGGGGTCCCGCCCCGAACGGACAGGTTGTAGTTCTGATGGTACGCGAACGCCGTGTTTGCTTCCCAGGGGCTGTCACAGAGGAGTTGGTGCTCGGACGCGTTGTATCCGCAGTTGTCCGGGAACGCGCGCGGGAAGGCCAGGTGCTGGAGGTCGGTGGAGAAGGCGTACACCGGCGCGCCCGTCTGTCCCCGCTTGGTAAAGATCTGGATCACGCCGCTGGAGGCCTCGGTGCCGTAGAGGGTGGCGGCGGCGGCGCCCCGGATGACCTCGACCCGGTCGATGTCCTGGGGGTTGATGTCCTGCAGCCGGTCGGTGGTGGCGGAGGACGCGTCCTCGGTCGCGTTGTCCATGCGTACGCCGTCCACGTAGATGAGCGGGCTCTGCCGCTGGCTGATGCTCGAGGTGCCCCTGAGCACGATGGCGCTGCCCGCACCGGTCTGACCTCCCGAGATCAGCCCGCGTGCGCCGGCAAGTCGTCCCACCAGCGCGTCGGAGAGGTTGGTGATGGGCGCGATGGCGAGCTCGTCGGACGTCACTGAGGTGATGGTCTGTCCCAGCCGCCGCCGCTGCGTGGGGGCGCCGGTCCCGGTCACCACGATCTCGTCGAGGTTGAGGGCCACCTCCTGGAGCTCGAAGTTCGCCTCGGCAGTCTGGTCCACCGCGACGGTGACCTCCATGGTCGCGGCGGCGAAGCCGATGCGCTCGACGCGGACGGTGTGGGTGCCGGCGTTGACGCCCAGCATGACGAAGCGGCCGTTGGAGGCCGAAAGCGCCCCCATGCTCAGCTCGGGGATGAACACCTGAGCCGAGGGGATGGGCTGGCCGGTGGCGGCGTTGGTGACCAGCCCGGTGATCTGTCCCTGCTGGGCGGCCGCGGGGGCGGCGAGCAGGAGGGCGAGGGCTACCAGGATGGCGTACTTGGGCGCCGCGCGGGCACCGGTCGCCGTTGATGCGGTTTCGAACCTCGGGTACCTCATTGAACCTCCTGCGCTTGTCGCATGCGGAAGGGAGCGCTCTTTACGACTCCCGCCACAATCGAGGAAATACTGTAGTCACGATCCGCCGCCGCCCGCGTGATGGCGCGGATGGTCGGCTGATCAAGGTGGTCAGCCGGACGCCCGATCGCGTACGAGAGCAGATGCTCGGTGAAATTGCGGGCGAGCGGGATGGGACGCTTGAGGAGCACTGCCGCCAGCTCCGAAGGCGAACTCAGGGCCGTGCCATCGTAAAAGATACCGCGGGTGTCCAGTGGGGCCATGTTCTCGCGCACCCGCCAGCGGCCGGTCACGTCGAAGTTGTCGAGCGCGAGGCCGATGGGATCGATGAAGTTGTGGCAGGAACTGCACACCGGACTGGAGCGGTGCAGCTCCATGCGCTCGCGCGTGGTCAGGATGCGGTCGCCGTCCGCGTCGGGGCTTCCCTCCAGGGTGGGGACGTTGGGCGGCGGCGGTGGCGGCGGCGTCCCCATCAGCACCTCCATCACCCACTTCCCGCGCAGCACCGGCGAGGTGCGGCCCGACATGGAGGTAAGGTGGAGGATGCTCCCGTGGCCGAGTACGCCCCGGCGGCGGTCGTCCGGATAACGCACGAGGCGGAAGTCGTCGCCCTGGAAGTCGGCTTCGATCCCGTAGTGCCGGGCGAGCCGCCCGTTGAGGAATGTGTAGTCCGCGTCGAGCAGTTCGAGCAGGCTCCGGTCCTCCCGCACCAGGTGGTCGAAGAGGAGTTCGGTCTCCCGCACCATGGCGTCGGCCAGCTGCTGCGAGAAGTCGGGATAGAGGTACGACTCCGGCCACACCTTGCCCACGTCCTGGAGCCTCAGCCACTGGTGGGCGAAACGGGTGGCCAGGGTCTCGGAGCGCGGATCCCGCAGCATGCGCTCGACCTGTGCCTCCAGGACCTCCGGATCCGTGAGTCGACCGCTGCCGGCGACCTGGAGCAACTCCTCGTCGGGCACCGTCGCCCACAGGAAGAAGGAGAGCCGGCTCGCGAGGTCGATGTCGCTCAGGAGGTAGCCCTCGCCGGGCCGGGTGTCGGCAGGCTCGCGTTCCAGCCGGAAGACGAACTCCGGGGACACCAGGATCGCCTGCAGGCCCATCTGCACCCCGGCCTCGAAGCCCTCCTCGGCCGCCACCAAGTCGTAGAAGCTCATCAGGTCGGCGATGTCGTCAGCCGACGGCGGCCGGCGGTAGGCGCGCGTTGCGAGCCGGGTGAGGATCGACTCCGCACAGGGGCGGGCCTCTTCAGGGACGGACGGGCGACAGGTGAAGATGCGCCTCCGGCTCTCGGTCTCGCCCACGCCGGAGACGTTGGCCGGCCCGGTGATGAGCAGCTCCTTCAGGTGAGTGAGGCCGGTTACCCCGTAGGCGCCTCCCGCCGTACCCGCGGCCGACCACGCGACCGGGCTGAAGCGATCCTCGTAGGGTCCCTCGATGACGTTCACGAACGCCGCCGAAACCCTGCGCTGCCCGGCGGGCACGAAGATGGGTCAGGTCTCGATGGCGGGCACGGTGGCCGCGGCGTTGTACTCGAGCTTCAGCAGCGCGACCGGCTCGCCGTCGATGGAGATGTCGATGTCTTCGGCGGCGACCTGGTTGCCGCTGCCGAAGTCCGTCTCCACTCGGAAGACGTACTCGCCGTCCGCCGGGAAGTCGTGCGTCACCACCATCCCGCCGCGGGTGCCGAAGGGCGCCCCCTCGATCTGTTCCCATGCGTGCTGCGAAACCTCCATGGGGTTGCGGTGCTTGGTGGTGGAGGAGAGGGCGCGCGGGTTCCCCAGGGCGAGCCGACTCACGTCGATGGCGGCCTTCAGGTAGGAGTCCAGCAGGGTGGTCGAGAGCCCCTGTGCCGCGGACATGTTGTCGAAGCTCCCCACCAGCAGGTCCGCCGGGAGCCAGTTGTCCGCGTCCACCTCGAGCCCGAAGAGTTCGTCGATGACGCGCTCGTATTCGGGCCGGCTGAGCCGCTGAAACCGCCGCGTGCCCGGATTGGGCGCCGCGCGGCCGGCATCGTCGACCGAGGACTCGAGCGTCTGCACCAGCGAAAGCAGAGTATCCGCCGAAGGGCGCGGGATCCCGGGCGGCGGCATCATGCCCGCGCGCAGCTTGCGGATCATCTTCTCCGCCGTCTCGCGCTCCTCCGGGGCCTGCTCCACGGCGAAGTGCTGCAGGGAAAGATTGCCGGTGAGGAGCGCGTCGTTGTGGCAGACCACGCAGTACTGCTGGACAACGGCGGTGAGCGCGGGCGACGGCAGGGCGGGGGAGGGAGCGGCCGGGGACCCCGTCGCGAGCAGGACCTCCGAGCCTGGACGGGGGCCCTGGAGGGATGCGGTTCGAACGACATCGGGCGTACCGGCGCTCAGAATGAGCCCGAGGCCGGCCAGGGACCACGTTGCGAGGAGAACCGAACCCTCGGGAAGTCTCTTCATACGCTGTCCTTGAGACCGTCGGGAGAAGGCCTGTTCCGTGTCCGCAACCACACACCGCCCCCTTAGCCAATTACTAATACGCTGCGCAAGGCTTCACCGCACGGGTTGCGAGGAGATTGGGGCACAGGATGAGGACTATCTCGCTGAGCGCTCGGGACAGATTCCCCAAGTGCTCATGAGTCGAATAGAGGCGGGTCTCCGCCTGGTCCTGGATCTGTGACCGGCACCGCTGCCGCGAATCGGCGTCAGCAAATGCTCATGCCCTCGGGGTGAGCCTGACCACCGTGGTGGCGCGGCCTCCCCCGCCGGTGAAGCGCACGCGGATCGTACCATCCGACAGGCCGGATGCGCTCGCGGAGGCGTCGGTCGGGGTGGTGTCGACCGGCGTGCCGAAGAGTTCAACGCCGTAGTCACGCCCCGCTGTGCCCTCGAGGGTCAGCAACCAACCCACGTCGTCGGCCACCAGGTCGATGATCCGGAGGCCCGTACTCCGCTGGCCCGGCTCCAGATCGATCCGGGGGGGCGCCACCGCCAATCCGCCTTCCCACCGCACCACGATCCCGGTCACGTCCTCCTGGCGCCCCGCGGCTCCCGGCTCGGCACCCTCCCGACCCCCCGCGGCGCCGCCCACCTGGACGCGAATCGCTCCTCCGGACGGCTGTGTGGGTGCGCCGTCCACCGCTACCGTCACGTTACGCGCGCCGACAGGCACGTCAGGCACAAAGTCGAGGTCGAGGCGCGGGCCGCCGGACCGGATCATGGTGCGCCGCTCCCCGCCCTCGGCCGACCACTGCTGCCGCATCTCGACCTCGAGGGTCGTGCTCCCCGCGCGCAGGCCGCGCACCGCGGCCGCCGGCCAGTCGGGCGGCAGCTGGGGCGCCAGCCGGGCGCTTTCCAGGGGCGCATCCGGCTGCCATCCGAAGATGCCCCGCAGCAACGGCGTCACGAGCATCGAGGTGGCGAAGAACTGGTGCGGCACGGTCTGGTCGAGCGGCTGGTAGAAGGATCCGGAGAGGAGTTCCGGGTGCCGCCCCAGGGCCCAGTCGAAGGTCATCTGCTTGACTGCGTCCATCAGATGGAAGCCTGCCCAGGGACGGCGGTAGCGATATTGCGCCCAGGCCGCGAACCCGGTCACGAAAGGCCACACGGTGCCCTGGTTGTACTGGAGCGGATCGTAGAGATCGCTTTCCGTCGAGAGCATGTGCGCGCCCCAGTCGGACGAGACGCGGTCGCCGGCCATCCTGGCCAGGGTTGAGCGCGCGCGTTCGTCGTCGAGCAGACCGAGGGCGGCGGCCGTAGCGGGCCAGACCGTGAGGTTGTCGTTGGTGCCGCCTCCCCGGAGGATTCCGAAGGCGTGGTGTCCCTCGGCACCGCGCCAGTAGGCCTCGTTGAGCGTCTCGCCGGCGTCCGCCGCAAGGCGCTCCGCCACATCCCCGATCTCTGCGTCGCCCATGTGCCCGGCGAGCGCGCGCGTCCCCTCCAGGGCCGCGACCCAGACCGCCGCCAGGTAGATGTCCTGGTGGATCGCCTCCCCCAGCCCCCCCACCTCGACCGCGCCGAGACCGCCCACCGTGTTCTCGATGATGCCGTCGCCGTCGGTCTCGGCGGTCAGGCACCACGCCCACGCGCGCCGGTAGGCCGGCCACAGCTCGCGCACCAACTCGTCGTCGCCGCTGGCGCGCCAGTACTCGTAGAGCGCGAGCATCCAGTACGGCGTGGTGTCGGCGTGGTAGTAGGCGTACGGATACGCGCCGAACCAGTCGATGTGGGCGGCGGCCTGCGAGATCTCGTGGGTGATCTTGCCGTCGGCGCGCTGGTAGCGGGCGAGAAACGCCAACTCCTCCGCCACCAGGTCCCACTGGCCCAGCGCGTCCATGGCGAAGGTGTTGATGGCCGCGTCGCCCCCGAAGAACCAGCCGAATCCGGGCCGCGTTCCGTTGCGCGACAGCCCCCAGCCGGCGACGAAGCCGCACCCGAGATCCGGGTTGCAGACCCTCTGTTCCTCCAGGTTGATCTTGGCCCACTCGAGGGCAAGGTCCAGCTCCGCATCCGGGGTATCGATGGACACCGTTGAAGCGAGGGCGTCGTCCGCCCACGCCCGCTTCCCGCGATAGAGCGACTGCGCGCCGGCGATCAGCTGCCGGTAGTCGTCGAAGACGGCGTCGCGCGGAGCCGTCCCGCCCGCCACCGCGATGGGAATGAACTCGCGCCGGGCGCGCTCCGGGTCGACGGGGATCACCATCGTGCGCGGGGCCTCGCCCAGCTGGTGCGCCGGATGTTCCACCGAGTTGGTGGCCCAGGGCGAACCCACAACCGCATTGCGGGTCTGCAGGCTCTCGGAGAGGACGAAAGCGCGCCGCTCGGCGTCCCAGTACGCGTACTGCCCCCCGATGGAGCCGGGCCACATGTAGTTCAGCACCGGCTCGAATTCCGCCACCACCTCGAGCGGTTCGGGGCTGTCCACCTCCAGCAACACGAGGAGGCCGGGGGCGGCGGTGTCGGCGGGCGCGAGGATGTGCTGGCGCACCTGAAAGGCCGCGTGGCTGTAGGTGATGGTGGCGAGCTCCGGCCGCACCTGGACGGTGCGTGCCACATCGCTGCCCGAAACCGGCGCGGCGTTACCGGAGGTCGAGAAGCTCAGGCGAAACGCGTTCCCGATCTTCAGCGGATGCACCCACAGTTCGGCTTCACCGGTCTCGAGGCCGAGCCAGGCCGCGCGCGGGCCGACCACGCCGAGATACTCTCCGGGCCGCACGGGACCCGTCAGCTCGATCGGGGACGGGGCGATGCCGAAGCGGGGTACGGAGAGGGTCGTCAGCTCGGCGGGTGGAGGGAGCTGGGCGTGCGCGGGCGTGGTGCCGACCGGAATGGTTGCCGGGAGGAGAAGGGCCCCGAAGAGGAGCGCCCTGCAGGGATGAACGCGCGAAACCATCTCGTTGCCTCCTCGAATGCGGGCTGGACAGGATGCAGTCAGCCTACGCCGTGCAGCCTCGGAAACCCAGTCCTGCCGCCACCATCGCCTGTCTGCGGTCCAGCGTAACGAAGGAAACTGATGTCAGTCTGAAACCCGGTATGTTGTCGGCGACCGGCGACCTTGCGATCCTCAGGCGGGCGCAGGCCGGTACGCTGGATGGAGGGACGACCCGATGCCGTCTGAAGAAAGTCCCGCGCGACGGCGGTTCTACCGTGTTCTTCTGAATCACGTCAGCAGCCGCTCGGGGAATTGGCGGATCCACCGGGTCGCGCCGTTCGCCGCCTGCGGTGATCCGGCCGACACCCTGCGGCGACTGGCGGACATCGTTCGCTCCATGCCGCGCACCGAGATCGTGACGGCGACGGACACCTGCCTGCACGCGATCTGCCGAACCCGAGCCGGGTTCCGCGACGACCTCGAGTTCCGCTACTCGCCCGACCACGGGGTTGTACACGTCCGGTCGGCCTCGCGGGTCGGCATCTATGATTTCGGCGTGAATCGGCGTCGGGTCGAGCGCGTGCGAAGGAGTCTCGAGGGCACCCGGTCTACGGCTCGCTAGCGCGGGCTCACAGTCACCGCTGCCCCCAGCGCGGCCACCGCCTCGTCCAGCTGCTCCCCGGTCAGGTACGGAGCCGGCCCCAGACGCAACGTGCGGCCCCGAAAGTCCGCATGGACCCCGCGCCGCTTCAGCTCGCCGCAAATCCTCTCTGCGAAGGGCGTGTTCAGGGCGAGGAACCCGCCCCTCCGCAACAAGGGCACGGTGCGATCCCTGGACAGGACACCCGGATCCGCATCCAGCGCGTCCACTCCGGCCGCAAGCCGCCGGATCTGCGACAGGCTGATCTCGCGAAGGCGCCGGGGGTCCAGCCCCTGCTCCCGGAAGAACTCGAATACCGCCGCCGCCCGGTAGTGGCTCACGGGATCGTAGGTGGAACCTGCGAACCGAAGGTGCCCCTCCCCATAGCGGACGCCATCCTCCGCCGGTGACTGCGCGAGGATCCCGAACTCCGCGAACCACCCGGTGAGCACCGGCCGCAACCGGCAGTCCCGGGGAAATCTCAGAAAGCAGTTCCCTTCGCCCAGCTGACAGTACTTGTAGCCGCCCCCCACGACGAAGGCGCCCTCGAGCCCCATCTCCACGATCGGGAACGGAACCGCGTTGAGCGAGTGATAGGCGTCCACCAGCAACTCGGCCCCTGCCCGGGCGCTCGCGGCCGCCACCTGGTCCAGTCCCTCCACGACCCGGGCGTCGCGGAAGAGCACCGACGATACCAGCACCGCCGCGGTCCGGTCGTCCACTTCCTGCAGGAGCGCGTCGGAGACTTCCTCATGCCCATCGGTCGCCACCCTGACGATCTCGATCCCTTCGCTCTCGAGCCGGTCCAGCTGGCGCCGGATGGTGTGGAACTCGCCGTCCGTCGTGACCAGCCGGGGCCGTTCGCGCAACGGCAGAGCAGACAGGAACCGGATCAGCAGCTCGTGCGTGTTCTGGCCGAGCGCGATATGTCCGTCCGGGTCGTCCAGCAGCCGCCGGTACCCGGCCCGCACCTCGTCGGCGACCTCGAAAGCGCGGCCCCACTTGTCGTCCACGAGCTCGGCGGCGTCGAGCCAGGCCCGCTGCTGGGCCTCGAACGCAACGTCGGGCCAGGCCTGGTGTGAATGTCCGGTGAGCAGCACCCGCTCGGACACGCGGAAACGCGAGTAGTGCCGCGCAAGGCGCGCATGCGAGCGGGTGAACGGCCCCGCATCGGAGACCTGTCCGGCTTCGCCACCCGGAGCGGCGTTCACGGCACCGGGTCCTGTTCGTCGGCCGCGGTCGGGCCGAATGCGGCGGCGGCGTCCCCGAACCGCGGCACGTAGCCGTTCAGCGTCTCGTACTGTGAAGGCCAGGGCAGGGGGTATCCCAGCGCGTAGGCCGCGTGTCGTGTCCAGTAGGGGTCCCACAGGTGGGCGCGCGCCATGAGGCAGAGGTCGGCCCTGCCCGCCGCGATGATCCCGTTGACATCCTCGAAGGACGAAATGTTGCCCACGGCCATCGTCGCGATCCCGACCTCGTGGCGGATCCGGTCGGCGAAGGGCGTCTGAAACTGCCGCCCGTAGCGCGGTTGCTGCCAGGGCACCGTCTGACCCGCCGAGACATCGACGATGTCGCAGCCGCGTGCCTTGAGCGCCCGGGAAATCTCGACGGCGTCCCCGGGCTCGTTGCCGCCGGGCCACCAGTCCACTGCCGACAGCCTGACCGAGAGCGGCTTTTCGTCCGGCCACTGTGCGCGTACGGCCCCGACCACGCGCAAGGGAAACCGCAACCGGTTCCCGAGGCTTCCGCCGTAGCGGTCGGTGCGCCGGTTGGTCAGCGGGGAGAGAAAACTGGCGAGCAGGTAGCCGTGCGCCATGTGGATCTCGACGATGTCGAAGCCCGACTCGAGCGCCAATGCGGTCGACCGTTCAAAGTCCTCGATCAGCGCGTCCATCCCGGCCTCGTCCAGTTCCGCCGGCACCGGACTGTGCTCGAAATACCCGAGCGGCGACGCCGACACAATGGGCCAGCCGCCGTCTTCCAGGGGCTCGTTGGAGCCCTCCCAGTCCAGCCGCGTCGAGCCCTTGCGCCCCGCATGGCCGAGCTGGATGCCGATCTTCGCGTGGCTGTTGCGGTGGACGAAGTCGACCAGGCGCCGCCATGCGGTGACGTGCTCTCCGCTGTAGATGCCCGCGCACCCCGGCGAGATGCGCCCGTCGCGACCGATCGCGGTCATCTCCGCCATGACCAGTCCCGCGCCGCCGATTGCGCGAGTGCCGAGGTTGACCAGATGCCAGTCGTCGACCCTGCCGTCCCGAGCCGAATACTGGCACATGGCCGAAACCCCCACCCGGTTGGCCAGCACCATCTCGCGCAGGCGAAACGGGGTGAACAGCGGAGGCGGAGGCCTGCCGGGGAGCGGCCGCGCGGCCGGCAGGGCGGACTCCTCCTCCCCCCCGGTCCTCCGCACGATCCCGAGCGAGGCCTCATGCTCGGCAATGGTCACGCCGGCCTGGATCTCCGCCTTCCGGGCCACCCACCTGTCCATCTCGTCCACGAACGCCGGATCCCGCTCGCGCAGATTCTCGTGCGAGATGCGCAGGCTGCGCGTGAGCAGCGAGAAGGCGAATTGTTCGGGTTCCAGGCGGAAGTAGCGCTCGGTGTCCTCGAACCACTGGAAGCTGGCCTGCGCCGCGCGCTGCAGCGATTCGACGGGGCGACGGCGCTCCGCCTCGTAGGAGGCCAGCGCGTCGCGGAGGGGTCGTTCGTCGCGCATCGCCCGCGCCAGCGCGATGCCGTCGAGCATGGCCAGGCGGGTTCCCGAGCCGACCGAGAAGTGCGCTGTGTGGGCGGCGTCCCCGATGAGCACGACGTTGTCCACCGACCAGCGCGCGTTGGAGATCGTGGGAAAGCGCCGCCAGACGGACCGGTCGCGGATCAGGGGATGGCCCTCCAACTCCTTCGCGAAGAGCCGTGACAGGAAGCATGCCGTCTCTTCTTCGCTCGCCGTGTCCATTCCGGCCCGCCGCCAGGTGCGCTCGGTTGCCTCGACGATGAAGGTCGAGTTCCCGGATGCGTCGTACTGGTAGGCGTGCACGCGCCAGAGGCCGTGCTCGTCTTCGCGGAAGTAGAACGTGAACGCGGGAAAGGGCCGCGTCGTGCCCAGCCAGACGAAGCGATTGGGGCGCAGGTCGACCACCGGCTCGAAGGCGTCCGCGAACCGCCGCCGCACACGGCTGTTGATCCCGTCCGCCCCGATCACGAGGTCGGCGTCCAGGTGCGGCGCGAGATCGGTGACCTCCGCCTCGAAATGGAGGCCGACCCCCACGTCCCGGCAGCGCCGCCGCAGCAACATCAGCAGCTCCCGCCGCGACAGCCCGGCAAAGCCGTGCCCGGTGGACTCCAGGCGGCGTCCCTGGTAGTGGATGTGGATGTCGTCCCAGTGGTAGAACCGCTCCTCGATGGCGTGGAGCACAGGCGGGTCGGCCTCGGCCACTTCCTCGAGGGTCGCGTTCGAGAAGACGACGCCGAAGCCGAAGGTGTCGTCGGGGCGGTTGCGCTCGAAGATCTCCACTGTCCGGCGCGGATCGTCCTTCTTGAGAAGCAGGGCGGCGAAGAGCCCGCCGGGCCCGCCTCCGATGACGTTGATTCTCAAGGCCGGGAGCTCCTGCCCGGGTCGGGAGTTGCGCGGACCGCCACGTTCTCCGCGGTCGCGCTCAAGGCCCGTCCTCCCGCATCAGGTCCCGGCCGATGATCAGGTGCTGGATCTCGGTCGTACCCTCGTAGATCCGCAGCGCCCGCACGCTCCGGTAGAGGTGGTCCACCCGATGATCCGCGAGAACGCCCCGGCCCCCGAGGACCTGCACAGAGCGGTCGACGATGCGTTGCGCGGCCTCGGTGCAGAACGCCTTCGCCATCGCCGCTTCCGTCGTGATGTGCTCCGCTCCGCGGTCCTTCTCCCATGCCGCCCGGTAGGCCAGCAGGCGCCCGGCGGTGAGTTCCGTGGCCGACGCGGCGAGCTTCTCCTGGATCAGCTGAAAGGAGCCGATGGCCCTGCCGAACTGCTTCCGTTCCCGCGCGTGCTCCACCGCTTCCAGCAGCGCCCGTCCAGCGATGCCGCACGCCGCGGCCGCCACCGTCGGACGCAGCCGGTCCAGCGCCGCCATCCCGGTCCGGAATCCCGATCCCACTTCGCCCAGCAGCGCCTCGCCGGACACGCGGCAGTCGTCGAAGCGGATCTCGCCGAGGGGGTGCGGAGCGCTCATGACCTGCGCCCCGACGAACTCCAGCCCTTCCGCATCGGCCGGAACCACGAAGCACGAGATCCCGTGCCTGCCCGCGCCCGGATCGGTGGATGCGAACACGACATAGAAGTCCGCGATCCCGGCGTTGGAGATGAAGGTCTTGCCGCCGTTCAGCCGAAGCCTGCCCGCGCCATCCGGCGTCGCGGCGGTCGTCATGGAAGCCACGTCCGACCCCGCCTCCCGCTCGGTCATCGCAAAGGCGCCCATCGCCTCGCCCGCCATCGCCCGCGCCACCCAACCTCCGGGATCCTGCCCGCGGATGAGCCCCGGGGTCGTGCTCAGGCCCTGCAGCGCGAAGACCGCGTCGGCCAGCGGCGACCACCAGGCCAGCACCTCGCGCGCGATCAGGCAGCCGCGGACATCTCCCTCCGCGATGGGCCGGAAGAGCCCGGCGCCGCCCATGCTTCCGACCAGTTCGCGCGCCCGCAACCGCGCCGCGGCGTCGCAGTCCGGATCGCGCGCGCCTCCCAATGCCTCGCGGCAGAAGGCCACGACCCGCTCCCGGTACTCCCGGTGCGACGGCTCCACGAAGGCCGCCACAGCATCCAGCGAGAGTCCTCCTCCGTCAAACAAAGCGCGGCTTCCGCTTGTCGAGAAACGCTTCGTAGGCCTCGCGGAAATTCGGGTTCAGCATGCACTCCGCCTGGGCGCGCGCCTCGGCCTCCAGCGCCTCCTCCAGCGGCATGTGCGCTTCCCGGTTCAGTGCTTCCTTGGTCACCTGCAGGGCATGCGACGGCCCCCGCGCCAGCGCCTCGGCCAGCGCGGTTGCCGCGCCGACGACCTCGCCGTCCGCCACGACCCGGTTGTAGAGCCCGATGCGGTGGGCCTCCGCAGCATCGATGAACGCGCCCGTCATCAGCAGCTCGGTCGCGCGCCCGAGCCCTACGATCCGGGGCAGCAGCCACGCCGCGCCCATGTCCGCGCCCGACAGGCCCACGCGCGTGAAGAGATACGCGATCCGCGCCGACTCCGCCGCGATGCGCACGTCGCACGCCGTCGCGATGACCGCCCCCGCCCCGGCAACGGTTCCGTTCAGCGCCCCCACGACCGGCTGCCGGCACTGCCGGATCGCCGCGATCAGGTCGCAGGTCATCCGCGTGAACGCCAGCAGCCCTTCGGAGTCGCGCTCGAATAGTGCTCCGATGATGTCTTCGACGTCTCCGCCGGTACAGAACCCGCGTCCCGCCCCGGTGATCACGATCGCGCGCACCTCCGGCTCGGCGTCGAGTGCCCGGAAGGTGTTCCTCAGCTCGTCGTAGACCTCGAACGTGAGCGCGTTGAGCCGCTCCGGCCGGTTGAGGGTGATCCGCGCGACCCGGCTGGCCGTGTCCAGGTCGAGGAGAAAGGAGTGGGGTGCCTCGGCGCGTGCGGGTTTCGGGTCGGTCATGGCTCGTCTCTCGCGGTGGACCGGCGCGCGGCGCGCGGGAGCCGGGCCCGGGTCTCTGGAATGACTTTGGCGGACGGGGAGGTCTCGGCCCCATCCGCCGGCTGCTCTCCATTCTCGTCAGCGATCACTGCCGTGGCCTCGATCTCGACCACCGCGCACGGGTCCACGAGCTCGGTCACGGCGACGAGCGCCATGGCCGGGAAGTGTTTCCCGAACACCGCCCTGTACTCGGCTCCGATCTCGGCCAGAGATTCCCGGTAGGCTCCCATATCGGTCACGTAGATGGTGAGGCGGCCGACATCGGCGACGCTCCCTCCCGCTGCCTCCACCACCCTCGCGACGTTGGCGAGTGCCGTCCCGAACTGCGGGGCCAGGCGCGCCCCGGCCGTCGCCCCGATCTGCCCGGCGACGAACAGCACCCGGCCACCCTCCGGCCCCAGCATCCCGTTGTTCCACCCGCGCGGACGTCCCAGCGCCTCGGGGTTGCTGATCTCGAAGGTCATCGTGCTGGCTCCCCCGCTCAGGCTACGCTCGCCGTCCCGCCACGGATGACGAGTTCGCTCCCGTTCAACGATGCCGCCGCCTCCGGCAGGAAGGTCATCACGGCGTCGGCCACCTCTTCCGCCGCGATGAGGCGCCTGCCGGGCTGCATCTCCTCCAGGCCCGCCCGGATCGTCGAAGCGCTGCGGCCCGTCCTGGCCGCGATC
The DNA here is from genome assembly GCA_965208255.1 of Longimicrobiales bacterium. Lineage (GTDB taxonomy): Bacteria > Gemmatimonadota > Gemmatimonadetes > Longimicrobiales > Gaopeijiaceae > BD2-11. Next base: position 1,563,126 of record OZ242324.1, on the reverse strand, counting down.
CGTTCGATGTTGGCATCCGTCATGGGCGTGTCGACGTAGCTCGGACACACGGAGTTGACGGTCACGCCGGTCCCGGCCAACTCCGCCGCCAGGCAGCGGGTCATGCCCATGAGCGCGTGCTTGGAAGCCGCGTAGGCGGTGATGTAGCGGGCACCCTCCAGGCCGGCCACCGACGCCATGTTCACGATCCGTCCCCAGCCCCGCTCAAGCATCCCGGGGAGGAAGGCCCGGGTCGCCAGGAGGGGCCCGGTCGCGTTGACCCGATGCATCCTTTCCCACTGCTCGACCGTCACCCTCGCGAAGGGCGCCGAGCAGGACACGCCCGAGTTGTTGATGAGGATGTCCACCTGTCCGAGGAGTTCTCCGGCCCGGGAGGCCATCGACGTGACCGACGCGGGGTCGCTCACGTCGCAGACCACCGCGTGTGCCGCCCCGCCGCCCGCCCGCAACTCGGCGGCCATCGCCTCGATCTGGTCCCTGGTCCGTGCCGCCACCACCACCGCCGCCCCCCCGCCAACCAGCGCCCGCGCCACCGCCGCCCCGATCCCCCGGCCGCCACCCGTAACCACCGCGCCCTTTCCGGCCAGGGGCGCCGGGTCCGCCCGACCGGGGGTCACCCGGCTGCCCCGAGCCGCTCCGCGACCGCATCCACCACGATCCGGCCCAGGACCTCCACCGTCTCCGCGCCCTCCGGACCGGTCGCGGCGGCCGGATCGCCGCAGTAGGCCTCCACCACCCCCGCTTCCTCGAAGGTCTGCGCGCCGATGCGAATCGCCGCCGAGAGCGACGCCGGGTTGGCGGACAGCCCGCGCCGCACCTCTTCGCGGACCAGATCCGGGGCCGCGGCCATCACGACCGAGGTCTCGTAGCGTCCGGCGTGACAGGCGCCGCTCCGGAACTCGTCGCTCAGGCGCAGGGCCCAGCGCCGCTCGGTGAGGTCCGGATGGACGATGGCCATCGGGCGCGAACGGGCGCCGCTCGCGGGAGGCGCCGGGGCGGTCGCGTCCGCCTCCGTCGTCGGGCCCGCGCCCTGCCCACTCGGCGTCGCGACGCAGGCGTCGCCGCGCGCTTCCGCCACCTTGCGGATCGCGGCCAGGTGGACCGGGTCCAGGTGGGCGTTGACCACAACCAGGGCCGCCGCGCCCTGCCGCTCGAGGGACTCCGCCACATCGCCGAGCAGAGCCGAGACGGTGGCGGGGCGGAGAGAGATCGTCCCCGGGAAGCCCGCGGCGAAGGGAGCGGCCGTGTAGGCGAGGGACGGGAGCAGGGCGGGGTGAAAGCCAAGCCGACGGAGTCCGGGCAGCGCGGCCTTCGCGGCGGCCTCCGCGATGATCACGTCGGTGACGAGAGGGAGATGAGGGCCGTGCGCCTCGATCGCGCCAACGGGGAGCAGCGCGAGGACCCGCGAGCCGCGCCGGTTCCGCGTTCTCTCGCTCGTGCCTTCGCGCCCGAGACCGACCTCTTCGAGTTCGGACCAGGTCGCATGACCCCACAGCGGACTGTCCATTGACCGTATCTCCATCGTTCCCAAACATAGTCCCCTCGCGCCCGTGCAGCACCGATCCTCGAGCCCCCGGCCCGATGCCGTTCCACCCACCCGCCGCGCTCAACATCGCCGACTACTTCCTGGACGACCGGATCCGGGAGGGGGCGGGGAGCCGTCCCGCGCTGCGCACCTCGAACGGCACGGTGAGCTATGCTGAACTGCAGGCCCGCGCCAACCGCTTCGCCAACGCCCTCCTGGAAGTGGGCGTTCGCCCCGAAGAGCGGGTCCTGATCGCGCTTCCCGACCTGCCCGATTTCCCGGCCGCCCTCTTCGGAGCGCTCAAGATGGGTGCGGTGGGGGTGATGGTGAACAGCTTCCTGGACGAGCACCGGATCCGCGACATATGCGACTACACGCGGGCGGCGGCCGTCGTCGTGCAAGCGGACCAGAGCGGCGGATTCGCGCGCGCGGGCGCCTGGGCTCGGCGCATTCCCCGTGTCCTGGCCCTCGGAACCGAAGAGGCAGACGACCTGGTCGACAACGCCGGCTCACGCTTCGACAACTTTCCTTCACACTCCGACGATCCTGCCCTCTGGCTCTTTTCCGGCGGAACCACGGGACTCCCCAAGGGCGTGATCCAGAGCCACGCCTCCTTCGCCAATTCGACCGAGTGCTATGCGAAGGGAACCATGGGCTACGCGGCCGGCGATCTCACCATCTCGGTCCCCAAGCTCCATTTTGGCTACGCCACCGGCTCCAACCTCTTCTTTCCCCTCGCGGTGGGCGCCTCCGCCGTCCTTTTTCCGGAGCGCTGCACCGCGGAGGAACTCTTCAGGCAGATCGCGCGGCACCGCCCCACCATTCTCGTCAATGTGCCCACCATGGTGAACCACATGGTCGCGCACCCCGATGCGCACAGGCAGGACCTGAGCTGCCTCCGCCTCGCCACATCGGCCGGAGAGCCCCTGCCGACATCGCTGCACCAACGGTGGAAGGACACCTTCGGCGTCGAGCTCCTCGACGGCCTCGGCACGGCCGAGATGTGGCACGTCTTCATCTCGAACCGGCCCGGCGCCGTCCGGCCCGGCACCCTCGGCACCGCGGTCCCCGGATTCGAAGTGCGGCTCTGCGACGAAGGGGGCGCCGAGGTTCCACACGGCGAGGTCGGCCGGATGCGGGTGCGGGGCGGCTCCCGCGCTCACGGCTACTGGCAGCACCCCCGCGAGACCCGGCGCGCCTTCGCGGGCGACTGGTACATCTCCGGTGACATGATGACCCGGGACGCGGACGGCTGGTTCACCTTCCAGGGACGCGCCGATGACCTCCTCAAGGTCTCGGGGAAGTGGTTCTCGCCGCGGGAGGCGGAGGAATGCCTGTTGGGGCACCCCGATGTCGGCGAGGCGGCCGTGGTCGGCGTCGAGGACGCGGACGGGCTCGTCGTCCCGGTCGCCTTTGTGGTCCTGGCCGGCGCAGAGGCCGGTTCCGGGCAGGCAGGGCGGCCAGGTTCTCCCGGGGACGGCGCGGTGACGGAAGCGGGGACGGCCGCGGCGCGGCTGGAGGTACACGCCCGCAACCAGCTGGAGTCGTTCAAGGTCCCCCGGGCGATTCACGTTCTCGACGAGTTCCCGCGAACACACCTCGGCAAGGTGGATCGCGGCGCGCTCAAGCGGCGCCGGGCTTCAAGCCGAGCCTGACTGCATGCGGAACTCCAGGAAATCGCTCGCTGGCCAGGACACTCGCGCCCGCCGCTTCCCGCTCGGAGCCCCGGTTACCATCGAAGCGCTGGCAGGCGATCCCTACCCGCTCTTCCACCAGCTCAGAGCCGCGGAGCCGGTGACGTGGGTGCCGGCGCTGGGCATGTGGATGCTCACGCGTCGGGACGACATCGTGCGGGTGCTGGCGGACTGGGAACGCTTCACCACAAACGCTCCCGCCTCGACCATCCGCGACATCTTCGGATCGCACATGCTCACCACCGACGGCGAGCCGCAGATCCGGTACAAGCGTCGCTTCATCGGCCCCTTCCGGCGCGGCAACCTGGAGCGCAATCTGCTGGGAACGGTCCGGATGGTGCTGGACGAGTTGATGGAGGAGGTGGAGGGTGGCCCGCGGCAGGCGGCCGACCTTCGCGCCCATCTGGCGCGCCCCCTCTCGGTGCGAAGCATCTGCCGGGTTCTGGGGCTTCCGGAGCGCGACGGCTCCCGTCTGCTGGCCTGGTACGACGACTTCGCGGCGGCGCTCGAGAACTTCACCGGCGATCCGGCGGTGCGGGAGAGGGGAAAGGACGCGGCCCGCGAGTTCGGCGCGTACGTGACGCCCTTCCTCCAGGGGAGGCGCCCGGTACCTGAAGGTTCGACCATCGCGGGACTCCGCGCCGACACCGAGCCGCTTGCGGAGGCGGAGGTGGTCGCCAACCTGCTGATCATCCTCTTCGGCGGCATCGAGACGACGGAGTCCGCCATCTCCACGGCGATCTGGGCCGCGCTATCTCATCAACCGCCCTCGCAGCTGCCCGCGGGCGACGCGGAAAGGCAGGCGGACAGGCTGGACGATGTGTTCGAGGAGTCGCTCAGGTGGGACGCGGCGGTCCAGTCGTGCACGCGCTTCACCACGGAGCCGGTCGAAATCCGGGGCGTGGCGATCCCCGCGGGCGAGACCGTGCAGTGCATGCTGGGCGCGGCCAACCGCGATCCCGCCCACTTCGATCATCCGGACCGCTTCGATCCGGACCGCCCCAACACCCGCGAACACCTGTCCTTCGGGGCGGGACGCCACTTCTGTCTGGGGGCGACGCTGGCGCGCATCGAGGCTCGGGAGGCTCTGGCGCGAGTATTCCGTGTGCCGGGGCTGCGGCTTGACCCGGAGCGGCCCAGCCGCCCGCATGGCCACGAATTCCGGGCGCCGCCGGCGGTATGGGTGGTCTGGGGGTAAGGGTCAGCGCCGGATGCCGCGCCGTCCGGGGGCCGTGCGTGATATGTTGCTGGACCGCCGGGGCATCGAGCCACGCCCGCGCCAGGTGTCGACTCCGGCGGACACGATGCGAATTCCTGCCGCGACATCGCCTGGATTGAAGGAGATTCCCGTGAGTTCATCCACAGTCTTCCCCCGGGTGCCGATCCGCATCCGAACCTCCTCCATTCCCCGCCCGCGTCCGGCTGCAGGCCTCGTGGCCGGGGTCTTCCTCATCGCTGCGCTTCCGCTTTCCGCACAGGATCTCCCCCGCGTCGCCCCGGAAGGCTACGGGCGCTGGGAGAATCCCGGGCCGGCGACGCTTTCCCCGCACGGGGACTGGATCGCGTACGAGGTCACCCGCGTGGATGAGAGCGCGGAGCTCCGGGTGCGGCGCTTGAGCGAAGATTCGACGCGCGTGTTCCCGTGGGGCGAGTCCCCGGGATTCTCGCCCGAAGGGCGCTGGCTGGCGTGGACCGTCGGGGTGTCGCCGGAGGAGAGAGACCGGCTTGAGGAGGAGGGCGAGGCAGCCCGCGAAGGGGTGGCGCTGCTGGATCTGGCCAGCGGAGAAACCCGCCGCTTCGAGTCGGTGTCGGAGTGGAGCTTCGATGCGTCGGGGCGATATCTCGCGTTGCGCGGAGAGGTGCCCGAAGAGCCCGAGGGGAAGGGGGCTGACCTGCGGGTGGTGACGCTGGCCACGGGCTCGGAAACCAACTTCGGCAACGTCGCCGAGATGGCGTGGAGCCCCTCGGGATCGCTGCTCGCGATGGTGGTGGCCACCGGCACCGACCTCGGCAACGGCGTGCAGGTGTACGATGCCGGCTCGGGCACGCTCAGGTCGGCGGACGCGTCGGGCGCCCGCTACCGGGAGCTGGCGTGGCGGGACGACTCCGCGGACCTGGCGGCCCTGCGCTCGCGCCGGGACGCTTCGGAGGAGGGCGCGGCCCATGACGTGCTCGCCTGGCGCGGCCTCGACCGTGGGATCGAGATGGTGGTGCTGGGCGACGGAGCGGCCGGCATCGCGGACACGCTGGAGGTCGTCGATCGCGCACCGCAGTGGTCCGACGACGGCACCATGATCTCGGTCGGGCTCCGGCCCCGGGAAGAGGACGCCGGGGATGATTCGGATGCCGCGGCGGGCGACGAAGCCGATGCAGGCGGAACCGCGCCCGACGACGGCACCGACGCCCCGGACACGGAGTCCGCCGATGCGGAGGACGAGGAGGAACCGGACCTTCCCGGGCTCCAGATCTGGCACAGCCGGGACGTGCGCATCTTCCCGCAGCAGCAGGCGGCGGAGGGCCGGGATGCGAACCGCACCCTGCTGGCCGTCTGGCATCTGGACGAGGACCGCGTCGTGACGCTCGGCTCGGACCTGATGGCGGACGCGACCCTGCTGCACGGCTGGGCGTTCGCCCTCGAGGACATCTCCGAGCCCTATCCCTTCGGGGCGATGTTCGGCCGGCCCTATCACGACGTCCGGGCCATCGATGTCGACACGAGGGCGCGGCGCCAGCTGCTCACCCGGGTCCGCTACGAGTGGCCCGGCGCGGACGGCGGCTGGCTGGTTTCGTACGACGGGGCCAACTACTCGAGCATCGAGGTCGCGAGCGGAGAGCAACGCGACCTGACCTCGACCCTGCCCACCTCGTTCGCCAACGCGGAGTACGATACCCCCACGGACGTTCTGCCGCCGTACGGCTTCGGTCCCGGAGGCTGGCTGGAGGGCGGCGCCGGCGTGCTCCTCTACGACAAGCACGACATCTGGCGGGTCGCGCTGGACGGAGGCGGCGCGGCGCGCCTGACCCGCGGAGCCGAAACCGGAGTGACGCACCGGGTCGCCCGCCTGCCGGACGACGACGCCCCCGGCATCGATCCCGCCGCGCCTCTCTATCTCTCCCTCTACGATGAGAGGACGGAAGAGCGCGGGTACGCGCGCCTCCCGGACGGATGGGGCGGACCGGTCGAGACACTCGTGTTCGAGGACCGCCTGGTGGACGCCCTCGCGCGCGCCGACAGCGCCGACGTCCTCCTCTACCGCGCCCAGGCCTTCGACGACCCGCCCGACTACTTCGTCGCCGGTCCCGACCTGAGCGACGCCCGCCAGGTCACCGACATCAACCCGTTCATCGCGGAGGTGGCGTGGGGCCGGGCCGAGCTGGTGGACTTCACGAGCGAGGGCGGGAGGGAGCTGCAGGCGGTGCTGCTCCATCCGGCGGGCTACGAGGCCGGGCGGTCCGTGCCCACCATCGTCTACACCTACGAGATGCTTTCGCCGCAGATGCACCGCTTCAGCCCTCCCAGCGAGCGCGACTACTACAACTACACGGCATGGACCCAGCACGGCTACGCGGTGCTCCTGCCGGACATCGTCTACCGGGCCCGCGACCCCGGCGTGAGCGCGCTCGAGTCGGTGCGCGCCGCCGTCGCCGCGGCCGTCGACATGGGCGTGACCGATCCGGACGCGGTCGGGCTCATCGGCCACTCCTGGGGCGGCTACCAGGCGACCTACCTGCCCACCCGGACCGACATCTTCGCCGCCTCGGTGGCGGGCGCTCCCCTCACCGACTTCGTGAGCTTCATGGGCTCCATCCACTGGAACCCGGGATTGCCGGAGGTGGACCACTGGGAGACCGGCCAGGCGCGCATGGAGGTGCCCTTCTGGGAGGATCCCGAGGCGCACCGGCGCAACTCGCCCATCCACGAGGTGCACAATCTGGAGACACCCCTGCTGATGGCCTTTGGCGACGAGGACGGCGTCGTGGACTGGGACCAGGGCACCGAGTTCTACAACTTCGCGCGCCGCGCCGGGAAACAGATGGTGCTGCTGGTCTACGAGGGCGAGGACCACGGCTTCCGCGAGGAGGCCAACCAGAAGGACTATCACCGCCGCATCCTGGAGTGGTTCGGCCACTACCTGAAGGGCGACCCGGCTCCGTCCTGGATCACGGAGGGCGTCACCCTCGAACAGCTGGAAGAAGAGAAGAAGCGGGTCGCGGGCGGGAAGAGAGCCGGCGGCGGGTCGTGAGGGCTGAGAGGGGCTGAATGGAGCCACCGTCACCCGGCACCGGATCCGCCGGGCAGCCCGCCGCCCGATACGCGGAGCGCGCCCGCCGCTTCGACCGGGAGGCCGCCGAACGGGCCGGGGCGGTCCGGTTGCACGAGCGGCTCCGGCTGGCGGTCTTCGTGGCCGCCGGGGTTGGCGCCTGGGTGTTGATCTCCGGGGGACGCGGCCAGGCCGCCTGGCTGCTGTTGGCGGGGGCAGTCGCCGTCTTCGCGGTCGTGGTCGCGCGGCACTCGGCCGCCCGACGGCGTGTGCGCCGCGCCGAGCTGATGGCCGACTTCAACCGCGAGGGGATCGCGCGCGTTGAGCGCCGGTGGTCCGCTCTGCCACGCCCGTCCGGTCCACTGGTCCCGCGGAACCACGACTACGCCGACGACCTGGATCTGCACGGCCACGCGTCGCTCCTTCACCTGGCAGGCGTTTGCGGAACCGCGCCCGGCCGGGCGACGCTCTGGTCCTGGCTGCTTGCGCCCGCCGACCCCGGGGCCATCGGCCTGCGCCAGGAAGCGGTGCGCGAAATGGCCGGCGCCTTCGACTTCCGGGACCGCCTTGCAGCCGAGGCCCGGTTGACGAAGGGCGCTTCGATGCCGGAGGTGGAAGACTTCCTGTGCTGGTCCGAGAGCCCGGGCTGGCTGCCCGGGCGCACATGGCTGCGCGCGGCGGCCCTTGTGCTTCCGCCGGTGAATCTGACCGCCATCATCCTCTGCGCCCTGGGGACGGTGCCCCTGGCCGCCGTGTCCTGGCCACTTCTCATCTCGGCGCTGGCGCTCGTCCCGGTGTGGAAGGCGATCCACCGAGCCTTTTCCGAGGCCGACGACGGCGAATCGGGCGTGCGGCACTACGCGTCGCTTCTCAGCCTCCTGGCCGACGCGCCCCTCGATTCACGCTACGCATCCGACATCCGCCGCCGGCTGGGCACGGGCGCCAGACCCGCCCATCGCGAGATCGCCACGCTGCGCCGGCTTCTGGACATGGCGGAAGTCAGGAGGTCGCCCCTCTTCCACTTCCCCCTGTCGCTGGTCCTGTTCTGGGACGTACACGTCCTGGCCGCCCTCGAACGCTGGAAGGAGCGGTCGGGCGCTCGCGTCCGGGCGTGGCTCGACGCCGTCGGCGAGGCCGAAGCCCTGGCCGCCCTCGCGGCCCTCGCCGCCGATCACCCCGACTGGACCATGCCCACGCTGGACGCCGAAGCCGACACCCTACATGGCCGGGCCCTGGGCCATCCGCTTCTCGCCCCGGACTCCTGCGTGCGCAACGACGTCGAGGTGGGCCCGGCAGGCTCGTTTCTGCTGGTGACGGGCTCGAACATGTCCGGCAAGTCCACGCTGCTGAAGGCCGCCGGCCTGAACGTCGTGCTCGGCCAGGCGGGCGGACCGGTGTGCGCCGAAGCCCTGCGCCTGCCTCCGCTGCGCGTCGTCACGAGCATGCAGGTCGCGGACTCGCTTGCCGACGGCGTGTCGTTCTTCATGGCCGGACTCCAGCGGCTCAAGCAGGTCGTGGATGCCGCCGAGACAGCCGGTACGCCGCCCGGCTCTGGCGCAGGGGAGGGGGCGCCGGCGGTTGGAGGCGCGCCCGGGGGCCCCGGCGTCCTCTATCTTCTCGACGAGATTCTCCAGGGGACCAACAGCGCCGAGCGCAGGATCGCCGCGCGCACCGTTCTGCGACGGCTGCTCCGCTCCGGCGCGATCGGCGCCGTGACCACCCACGACCTGACGCTGGCCGACGCGGAAGACCTGAACGCACGGGCCGTCCCCGTCCACTTTACCGAATCCGTGGGCGACGGGAACGAGGGGCTCACCTTCGACTACCGCCTCCGAACCGGCATCGCCACTTCGACGAACGCACTGCGATTGCTGCAACTCGTGGGGCTCGGCGGCGGCCGCGACAGCAGGTCGAATCCGTAGTCAGCCCGCTCAGCCCGTCGCATGCCTGCGCGTTCCTGCTTGAACAGCAGGAGCCGTTCGGTTCTTGCCGGTCAGTCTCCAAAGGAGATTCCCAGGGCCCGGGCCGTCCGCACGATATCCCCTTCCACGGGCACGATCTTGAGCCGTTTGACGGCCTCCGCCAGGGGCACCGCCTTCACGTCGGGCGGCTCCAGCGCGACCATGCACCCGAACTGTCCGCGTTCCGCGAGTTCGATGGCCGCGGATCCGAATCGCAGGGAGATGATGCGGTCGTAGGCGGTCGGGGCGCCGCCCCGCTGCAGATGGCCGAGCACCAGGCTGCGGGTCTCGTGGCGGGTCCGTTCCCTCAGCTGACGGCTCAGCAGCCTCGCGGCTCCGCCCAGCCTGCGCTTCAGGCCGGCCCCGTCGTCCAGGTATGAAGCTTCTCCGCCCACCGGAAGGGCGCCCTCGGCCACGACCACGATCGCATACTCGTGGCCCTCGCCCCACCGGGCCTCGATCGCCTCCACCACGCGGTCGAGCCGGTAGGGGATCTCCGGGATGAGGATCACGTCCGCAGCGGCCGAGAGGCCGGCGAAGAGCGCGATCCAGCCGGCGTGCCGCCCCATCAGCTCCACGACCATGATGCGCTCGTGCGCCTCCGCCGTGGAATGAAGCTTGTCGATGGCGTCGGTCGCGGTCTGGACCGCGGTGTGGAAGCCGAACGTGACCACCGTGGCGTCCAGATCGTTGTCGATGGTCTTGGGCACGCCGATGACGTTGAGGCCCTGTCGCGACAGTTCGCGCGCGATCCGGAGCGAGCCGTCGCCGCCGATGGCGATGAGGCAGTCGATCCCCATCTCGCGAAAGCGATCGATGACCTCGCCGGAACGATCCACCGTATGCAACGAGCCGTCCGGCTTCCTGACCTGGTACGAGAACGGGTTGCCCCGGCTCGTGGTCCCCAGAATCGTGCCGCCCTCGTGGGTGATCCCGCGGACCGCGGCCTCGTCGAGCACCACCACCCCGCCGTAGCCCGCCTGGAAGAGGCCCGAATAGCCCTTCCGGATCCCGACCACCTCCCATCCCCGCGCTCGGGCCGCGAGCACGGCGGCGCGGATGACGGCGTTGAGGCCGGGCGCGTCTCCGCCGCCGGTGTTGATCGCGATTCGCATGGATGTCTGCCGGAGAGACCCGGGGCTAACCGGCCTCGAGATCCGCGATCGCTTCGCGCACCAGTCCCAGGATCAGCTCGTCGTAGGCGTCGACGATCGGCAACTGAGCTGCCTGGTCGAGCATCTCCCGCGCCCGCTCTTCGCCGTTCTCCTCGTCGAGGTCGGGCAGCCGGCTGCCGTACTCGAACAGCACGACCCTCGACTCCGGCGCCATCTGCAGCGCCTGCTCGAACAGCACAACGGCGGCCGGTCGGTTGCCACCGTACATCCGTCGCGCGATGAACCCTTCCGCCGCGATGTCGGCGTGCCAGGCGCCGAGTGCCAGCCGGGCTCCCCAGTGATAGGGGTCGTGGCGAATCGCTGCATCGAAGTGTTCGCGGATTGTCCCCGCGAGGCCCTGGCGGAGCGCCGTGATCGCGCCAATGCCCTGAGTGTAGCGGCCAAGGGCGTGGGCCGCCTGATAGTGGGCCTCGGCGTTGGTTGAATCGGCGCGCACGGCTTCTTCACTCAAGTGTATCGCGCGCTCGACCATCTCCTCCCACTCCTCCTCGGTCGCCAGGAAATGCGCGTGTATCGCGAGAGATTCCGCCGCCAGGGCGTAGCTGTCGGAGGTCCCCAGCGCCTCGCCGAGCTCCGTCGCTTCGAGGAAACGCCCCTCCGCAAACGCGGATCTCGCGTCTTCGAGCGACTGGGCGCCGGCATCGGCCGCCAGGAGAAGGCATCCCAGCGCGGCGCAACGGATCATGGTCATCCCTGTCTCCAGAGTGTCGGGCTCACTGTGCATCGCGGGCGTGTGCTCCTCCCCGCTGCCACTTGCGTCGCCCCAAGATTCGAACTGCCGCGATGGCGTCGCAAGGCCGGACGGGCGATCGCGCGCGTCCGCGCCGGCGGTTGGGAGGAGCGGGGGGCCGGGGCGCGCGGCCGAAACCTTCCCGGGGCCGGGGTCCACATCCACGCGCGAGGCTTGAGCGAGGGGCCCGCGCGCTGCTAGACTTCGGCCGGACGAGAGACCGGCGACTTTGTCCGATCGATCACTTTATCATCATGCAATGAAACAGGTTAGGGCGTCCCGGATCATGCCGGTTGCCACCCCTGCTGTTTGCGTCGCAAACCCACCGGAGGGACTCATGGCCACGTCTTCCGTCGAGTGGCGGTATCATCGCCCGGGCTGAACCAGCTGCAAGCGCACGCAAGAGTTTCTTGCGCAGAACCAGATAGACACCGGGGAGCTGCAGAGCGCCACGCGCAATCCCGTGGTGGGCGACGCAGTGCTGGGCCTCCTGGAGGGCGTGAACGACCTCTACGTCGCCAGGGGAAAGAAGATCCTGCATTTCGATCTCACCGCCGAGCGGCCCGCCGACGAGGAGTTGGTGGCGCTTCTGTGCAGCCGTTTCGGGAAGCTGCGCGCGCCCACCATGCGCAGCGGAAGCCGGGTTCTGGTCGGATACAACGCGGAGATGCTGGCGACGCTGCTCAGCCCGGAGGGATGAGCCCGACGGAGCGGACCGGGCTCCTCGCGCCGTTTCTTGCCCGCGGGCGGCCGTTCATCACCGACGGGGGCCTCGCGACGGCGCTCGAGGCCCGCGGACACCGGCTCGACACCCGGCTCTGGTCCGCCGAACTGCTCGTCTCGAACCCCGGCGCCATCCGGAGCATCCACGCCGAGTATCTCGCCGCGGGCGCCGACTGCATCACGACCGCCAGCTACCAGGCGAGCTTCCCCGGCTTCCGCGCGCGGGGCTTCGGCGACGCCGAGGCGGCGGGACTGCTGAAGCTCTCGGTCGCGCTGGCGGTTGAGGCGCGCGATGAATTCTGGAGGGAGACGGCCGGCGAGCTCCGCGGGCGCCCGCGGCCGCTGGTGGCGGCGAGCGTCGGCCCCTACGGGGCGCATCTCGCGGACGGGTCGGAATACGATGGCCGCTACGGCGTTGAAGCCGGAGTCCTGGACGAGTTCCACCGGCGCCGTTTCCGGCTCTTCGCGCGTTCCGCCGCCGACGTGATCCTGTGCGAGACCATACCGTCGGGCCTCGAGGCCGAGGTGCTGCTGGGGATCCTGGCCGAGATGCCCGAAGCCCGGGCGTGGATGAGCTTCTGCTGCGGCGACGGAGCCCGCCTCTGGGACGGTACGCCGGTCGAGGAGGTGGCGCGCCTGTGTGATGGGACGGAGGGGGTCGTGGCGGTGGGGGTGAACTGCGTGGCGCCCGCCCATGTCGGCGAACTCATCGGACGCATCCGCATGGCAACCGATTTGCCCGTGATCGTCTATCCGAACTCCGGGGAGGTGTACGACGCCGGCACCGGGGAGTGGAGCTGGCCCGCGGGCGGCTTGGGCGAGGCGGGCGGCTCGGGCAAGGCCGGCGAGGTGAGCCAGTCCGGTGTCGAGGCGCGCGCCTGGATCGCCTCCGGGGCAGCCGGCGTCGGTGGGTGCTGCCGGGTCGGTCCGGCGGCGACCCGAGCGTTGCGCGACCAAGTCTCTGGCGAGCGCCCGGCACCCGCCTGGGGGACCCCTCGACCCGGGCGCGGCCGCCCCGTCCACCGGCCGTGATGCGACACCACCCGCCCGCCCCGGGGTATCGCGCCTCATGATCGATCTGCGCAGCGACACCGTGACCCTGCCCACCCCGGCCATGCGCGAGGCGATGGCCGGCGCCCCGGTGGGCGACGACGTGTACGGCGACGACCCCACCGTCAACGCCCTGGAAGCGCGCACCGCGGAGCTGCTGGGCAAGGAAGCCGCGGTCTTCGTCCCCACCGGCACGATGTCCAACCAGATCGGGGTGCGCGTCCACACCGAGCCCGGCGACCTGGTCCTGATCGACCGGAGGGCGCACATCGTCCGCGGCGAGTCGGGTGCGCCCGCCGCGCTGAGCGGGGTGACCCTCAAGCCCCTCCCCGGCAACGACGGACTCTTCACCGCGGCCGACGTCGACGACGCCATCGAGCCGGAGCACCCCTTCAACCCGATCCACCTGGAATCCCCGCCCCGGCTGCTGTGCGTGGAGAACACCCACAACGGAGGAGGGGGGACGGTCTGGCCACTCGGCCAGGTCGAGGAGGTGTGCGCCGCCGCCCGCCGCCACGGCCTCGCCACCCACCTCGACGGCGCCCGTCTCTGGCACGCCACCGCCGCCTCCGGGGTTCCCGAGGCCCGCTACGCCGCGCCCTTCGACACCGTGAACGTCTGTTTCAGCAAGGGGCTGGGCGCCCCGGTGGGCTCCGCCCTGGGGGGCTCGGAGGAGCTGGTGGCGCGAGCGCGGCGCTTCAAGCAGCAGTTCGGCGGCGGCTTCCGCCAGGCGGGCATCCTCGCCGCGGCCGCCCTGCATGCGCTGGAGCACCATCGGGCCGGGCTGCCGGCGGACATCGCCCGCGCCCGCGCCCTGGCGTGCGTCATCGCCCGCATCGACGGCCTGGAGGCCGCCCCCGGCGGACCACCACAGTCGAACCTCGTGCGCTTCGAGGTATCAGCGATGCCGGCGGGCGCCTTCGCCACCCGGTGCCACGCCGACGGGCTGCATCTCCTGCCTCAGGGCCAATCCGGCGTCCGGGCCGTGACCCACCGCGACATCTCCGCGCCCGACGTGGAGCGCGCGCTCGAGATCATGCGGCGCGTGCTGCGTGGCCGGGTCTGAGGAGGAGGGGGCCGTGCAGCTCGACCGCATCCGCAACTTCTGCATCGTCGCGCACATCGATCACGGCAAGTCGACGCTGGCCGATCGCCTGCTGGAGCTCACCGGCGCGCTCGACCCGCGCCAGATGCGCGCCCAGGTGCTCGACTCCAACGAGCTGGAGCGCGAGCGGGGCATCACCATCAAGCTGCACGCCGTGCGTATGGGCTACACCGCGCGCGACGGCGAGCGCTATCAGCTCAACCTGATCGACACCCCCGGACACGTCGACTTCAGCTACGAGGTGTCGCGCTCCCTGGCCGCCTGCGAAGGCGCCATCCTGGTGGTCGACGCCAGCCAGGGCGTCCAGGCCCAGACCATCTCGAACCTGTTCCTGGCGCTGGACGCGGACCTGGAAGTGGTCCCGGTTATCAACAAGATCGATCTGCCCGGCGCGGAACCGGAGCGCCGGCGCGACGAGCTCGCGGAGCTTCTGGGCGTGGATCCCTCCGAGATCCTGCTCACGAGCGCGAAGGAGGGGACCGGGGCGGAGGAGATCCTGGAAGCGGTCATCGAGCGGGTGCCCCCTCCGGAGGGGGACCCGGAGGCGCCCGTGCGCGCGCTCATCTTCGACTCCTACTACGACCAGTATCTGGGCGCCGTCCCGAGCGTGCGCGTGATGGACGGAGTGCTGCGCCCGGGGATGGAGATCGGTTTCGGCACCGTGAACGCCACCTACGAGGTGACCGAGGTGGGCTGCACGCGGCTGGCGCGCGTGCGCCGCGACGCGCTCCACCCGGGAGAGGTCGGGTACCTTGTCGGGGCCATCAAGTCCGTGTCCGACACGCGCGTAGGCGACACCATCCTGGATGCCGGCCGAAGGGCGTCCGAGCTGCTGCCCGGGTACAAGGAGGTCCGTCCCATGGTCTTCGCGGGACTCTATCCCAGCGACGCCGACGACTACGGTTCGCTGCGCGACGCCCTCGACCGGCTCAAGCTGAACGACGGCAGCCTGCACTACCAGCCCGAGGCCTCGGCCGCCCTCGGGTTCGGGTTCCGCTGCGGCTTCCTCGGCCTGCTGCACATGGAAATCGTCCAGGAGCGGCTGGACCGCGAGTTCGGCGTCACCCTGATCACCACCGTGCCCAACGTCGAGTATCACGTGACGCTCACCGACGGCAGCGAGCTGGCGATCGAGAACCCCACCCGCCTTCCCGGCCGCGGCAAGCTGAAGGAGGTCGCCGAGCCCTGGGTTCAGGCGCACATCGTGTCTCCCGCCGAATACATCGGCAACGTGCAGAAGCTCTGTCACGACCGGCGCGGGACGTTCAAGGGGATGCGCTACCTGGATCCCCGGCGCGTGGAGATGGACTTCGAGCTGCCCCTGGCCGAGATCGTCCTGGACTTCTACGACCGCCTCAAGGGGAGCACGCGCGGCTACGCGGCGCTCGACTACGAGTTCGCGGAGTACCGGCCCGAGAACCTGGTGAAGCTGGATGTGCTGGTGAACGGCGATGCCGTGGACGCCTTCAGCGTCATCATTCACCATGACCGGGCGCAGCTCTACGGGCGCGACCTGGTGCGCAAGCTCAAGGAGCTCATCCCGCGCCAGCAGTTCCAGGTGGCGCTGCAGGCGGCGATCGGCTCCAAGATCGTGGCGCGCACCAACGTGAAGGCGCTGCGCAAGGCGGTGACCGCCAAGTGCTACGGCGGGGACATCACGCGCAAGCGCAAGCTGCTCGAGCGCCAGAAGGAGGGAAAGAAGCGGATGAAGCAGGTGGGGTCGGTCGAGATCCCGCAGGAGGCGTTTCTGGCCGTGCTCTCAATTGAACAGTAGATAACAGTAGATACCAGTATTCACCGGTGATGCCGGGCCAGGCGCGTCGTCGAGGCCGGGTGGATCTCATGGGATGTCTCTGATGGAGAAGTGGATCGCGGGGGTCGATATCGGCGGGACCACCCTGTCCGTGGGGATGGTTCCGGCGAGAGGCGGCCGCCCGCGCGCGCTCCGGGTGGAGAGCACGCCGGGGGGGCGGGGCGGGGAGGCGGTGGTGGACCGGGTGTGCGCGATGATCCGCGCGGCCGCGGAGGAGTTGGCGCGCGCGGAAGGCTCGGGCATCGTGGTCATCGGGGTAGGCGTCGCGGCGCCCGGATCGCTCGACCGCGCCCGCGGGGTGGTGCTCGAGTCGCACAACCTGGGCTGGTTCGGGTTTCCGCTGCGCGACCGCATCGAAGCCGCGACCGGACTGCCGGCCATCGTGGAGAATGACGCCAACTGCGCCGCCTGCGGGGAGTGGTGGCAGGGGGCGGGGCGCGGCTTCCGCTCCGTGGTGGGGATCACCCTGGGCACCGGCATCGGCGGCGGCATCGTCATGGACGGGCGACCCTTCCTGGGCGCCACCGGCACCGCCGGGGAGATCGGACACATGACGGTCGAGTTCGGCGGCCGCCGCTGCACCTGCGGGGGCCGGGGCTGCCTCGAGGCCTACGCCTCCGGGCCGGGCATCGCGCAGAGCGCGGTCGAGGGGCTGGCCGGGGGGACGCGGTCGTCGCTGCCGGAGCTGGTGGCGGGGGACCTGGCGCGCATCACCGCGGCCACCGTGCACGAGGCGGCGGTGGCGGGGGACGCCTACGCGACCGGCGTGCTTGCGCGCGCGGCACGCATGCTCGCGGCCGGCATCACCGGAGCGGTCAACCTGCTCGGCCCGGACGCGGTGGTGGTGATGGGCGGGGTGGCCGCGGCCGGCGACCTGTTCTTCGGCCCGCTCGCCGCGGAGCTCGGCCGCCCCCGCTTCCGCTCGGCGCTGGATGCCTGCACGGTCGTGCCGGGCGCGCTCCCGGGGACGGCGGGGGTGGTGGGGGCGGCGGGGGTGTTCCGCCTGCGGACCGAGGAGCGTTCCGATGTGGTCGGTGAGCGGCGGCCCGATGCGTGACGCGCACACCCCGGAAGGCGGACCTCGAGCCTGGGCCGATCCGGCCCATGGTTGAGCCCGGTTCCGCACACGAGCGGCCGCGTGCCCGAGCGCGGCGACCGCGCCTCGGCGTGGTCGGCACCCTCGTGTGGGACACCATCCATCTGCGCGACGGCAGTGATCAGCCGGTGGAGGAGTGGGGCGGGGTGAGCTACGCCCTGGAGGCCCTCGCCGCGTCGCTGCCGCCACACTGGCGAATCGTCCCCATCCTCAAGGTGGGCCGCGATCTCGCCGAGCCGGCGCTTCGCTTCCTGGGCGAAATCCCGCGCGTGGACCCGCATCGGGCCGTCCGCGTCGTGCCCGAACCCAACAACCGCGTGGAGCTCCGCTATCAGGACGACGCGCGGCGCTGCGAGCGCCTTTCCGGAGGGGTCGCGCCCTGGAGCTGGGAGGAATTCGAGCCTCTCGCGAGCGAGTGCGACGCACTCTACGTCAACTTCATCTCGGGATTCGAGATGAAGCTGGAGACCGCCCAGAGGCTGCGCGAAGCGTTCAATGGTCCGATCTACGCCGACCTCCACTCCCTCTTCCTGGGAATCGGCCGGCACGGCGAACGGGAGCCCCGCCCGCTGCCGCTTCAGGACTCCTGGCTGCGCTGCTTCGACGCGGTGCAGATGAACGACGACGAGTTCGCCCTGCTCGGCCGGGAGACCGGAGATCCCTGGCGGCTGGCGGCGCATGTGGTGGGACCGGACCTGAAGCTGATCACGGTTACGCTCGGGCCGCGCGGAGCGGCCTGCGTCGCCGCGCCGGGTTTCTCTTCCGACACCTCGACCTGGCCCGGGATGCGTGGCCAGGTCGCCACCGGAGCCCCGGCGACCACCCGACAGATCGACATCCCGGGAGGCCCGCGACAGGGGGATGTGACTGGCTGCGGGGACGTATGGGGCGCTACCTTTTTCGCGCGCCTGCTGGAGGGCGACCGGCTCGAGCGCGCGATCGCCACCGCCAACACCATGGCCGCCCGCAACGTTGAACATCGAGGCGCCCGCGGGCTGCACCTTCACCTCAAGGGCCGGATCGCCCGCGGATGACCCGCACCGTTTCCGTCCGTCCCGCCGCGCCAACTCCGGAGTTCGCCGAGTGCATGTAATCCGCGTGCCCTCATCGCTGGACTACACCACCGTCGACAGCGTCTTCCGGCAGTGCGCGCAGGTGTCGGAAGGCAAGGCGCTCTTCGACGCGGGCTACCTTCGCTTCGTCGACCCGCAGGGCGTTGTCGGGCTCCTGAGCGCGGGCGCGCTCCTGAAGCGCAGGCTGGGACAGGCGCCCCATCTGCGCCTTCCCAGGCAGACGCAGGTCCTCGGGTACCTGGCGCGCATCCGCTTCTTCGAGCAGGCAAGGCTCTTCTTCGCCATGCAGACCCGGCGCCCGCGCGAATTCGCCGCGAGTTCGGACGTACTGCTCGAGACCACCCCGGTGACCACCAACAGCGATGTGCACGCGGTGGTGGATCGTGTGCAGACGCGGGCGGGGACCATCCTCACCCGAACCCTGGGATACCCGCTGGTGACCGTCGTCCAGTTCTCGGTGGTCCTCTCCGAGGTATGCCAGAACATCATCGAGCACGCGGAGGCCCCGGGATGGGTGGCGGCGCAGGCCTACTACTGGGCGAAGCGCCTGGAGCGCTGGGTGCTGGTGATCGCCGTGTCCGACTTGGGCCGGGGCTTCCGCGAATCGCTGTCGGCGGAGCACGCCGGTCGTTTCGGGAACCGGTGGGGGGACGGAACGGCGCTGGAGGCAGCCTTCCTGCACGGCGTCACCCGCTTCACCGACTCGGGAAGAGGGCAGGGAATCCAGCAGATCCGCCGGCAGGTGCGGCGTTGGGACGGGCTCATCTCTATCCGCAGCGGCACCGCGCGCATCGCCGACGTTCCGGAGTGGGACGACACCCCGGCCCAGGCGCACGGGCTCGCGCACTTCCCCGGCGCCCAGATCAACATCGTCCTGCCCGCGACGCAACGCGGCAAGGAGCGCGCATGACGGACTCGAGTCCGCCTTCATGAACGGATTCGGCATCGACCCGGTGGCGATCGATCTCCGCCGGCTGGTGCAGCGGCAGGTGGCGTCGCTCTACGCGCACCTGGTTACCCGGCCCACGGGGCGCGCGGTGCGGATGGCCATCCAGAGCCACCTCGCGAACGCGGGTGAGACGGCGCTCTCCGTGATCGACTTCTCCGAGGTTCAGGTGCTGGATTTCTCGTGCGCGGACGAGGTCGTGGCCAAGCTGCTTCTGCACTACCAGCGGTCCGGGGAAGCCACCCGCGCCTTCTTCATCTTCCGCGGTATGAGCGACCCGCACCTCGAACCGGTTCAGGCCGTTCTCGAACGCCATCAGCTCGCCGCCGTGGCCGAGACCACCGGGGCGCGGTGCAGGCTGATGGGCGTTCCGAGCGAGGCCGAAGCCCGGGTCTGGCGTTCTCTGGAGGAGCGGGGAACCCTTTCACCCGCGGACCTCCCGGCACACCTTCCGGACGAGGTGGATCGCGCGATCCTGGAATCGCTGGTCCGGCGCGGGCTGGTGTTCCGGCGGCCCGAGTCCGGAGACTACCTGGCGCTGAGCAATCTGATGAGGAGCCTGATGGGATGAGCGGAGGCCTGCGGCATGAGGAGCCTGATGGGATGAGGAGTGGAGTTGGAGCCGAGCGTCTCGTGAGACCGGTGGTCTCGCGGGGCTGAATCACCCGGATTGGAGGAGACGATGAACGATTCTCCGGAGTCACGGGAGGCGTGGGGTCCGGGTACGCTGGGCGTCCACGCCGGTGGCCCCGAGTCGCGCCCCGGCGAGCCTGTCGTGCTTCCCGTGGTCCAGAGTTCCACCTTCTTCTGGAACGCCCCCGGCGACGCGCCCGAGCTGCGCTACTCCCGCTACGGGAACAACCCGAACCAGGTCGCGGTGGCCCAAAAGCTGGCGGCGCTGGAGGGTACCGAGGCGTCGCTGGCCGTCGCAAGCGGGATGGCGGCCACCGCGCTCGCCGTCCTTGCCGTCACCCGCGCCGGGGACCACGTCGTAGCCTCGAAGCACCTCTACGGCGCCACCGGTGCGCTCCTCGCCGACGAGATGCCGCACCGGGGCGTGACCACGACCTTCGTCGATCCGGATGAGCCCTGCGCCTGGGAATCGGCGATGCGGGACAACACCCGCATCCTCTTCCTGGAGACCCCGACGAATCCCGTGATGCGCGTCTTCGATCCCCGAATCCCGGTGCGCCTGGCGCGCGAAGCCGGGGTGGTAACCATGATGGACGCCACCTTCGCTTCGCCCATCAACCTCAGGCCGGCCCGCCTCGGCGTGGACGTGGTAATCCACAGCGCGACCAAGTACCTGGGGGGGCACTCCGACCTGATCGCGGGCGTGGTGTCGGGCGGCCGCGAGCTGATCGAGCGCGTGCAGCGCATGCTGGTGCTCTACGGGCCGGCGCTGGATCCGCACGCGGCCTGGCTGCTGGAGCGCGGGATCAAGACGCTGTCGGTGCGCATGGCCCGCCACAACCGTAGCGGGCTGGAGCTCGCCGCCTGGCTGGAGGGACGCCCCGAAGTCTCCCGCGTCTCCTACCCGGGTCTCGCCAGTCATCCCGACCGCGCGCTGGCGGGCGAGCTGCTCGACGACTTCGGCGGCATGGTGGGCTTCGTGCTGGCGAGCGGCGGAGCCGGTGCGGACGCATTCTGCCGAACCCTGGAGGTGGCCCGGGTCGCCCCCAGCCTGGGCGGCGTCGAGACGCTCGTGTCGCAGCCGCGCTTCACCTCGCACATGGGCCTGACATCGGAAGAGAGGATGCAGGCAGGGATCCCCGACGGGTTCGTTCGGGTCTCGGTCGGGCTCGAGGATGTCCGGGACCTGGAGCGCGACTTCGCCCGGGCTCTCGAGGCGTCGCGCTGAGAAGGGGTCGGCTGCTCCGGAGGATCCTGCTCGGGACGCTCGCCGGGGTCCTGCTCGCCTCGCTCGCGGGCGTGATCTGGCTGAGGCGCCTGGCCGCCGGTCCCGCGCCGGTTTCCGGCGAACTCGTGCTTCCCGGCCTTGAGCAGCCGGTGGAGATCCTGCGCGATTCCCTGGGCGTGCCGCACGTGTGGGCGAACTCGATCGACGACGCCGTCTTTGCCCAGGGATACCTGCACGCCGTCGACCGCCTGTGGCAGCTGGAGATGTTCCGGCGGGTCGCCCAAGGGCGACTGAGCGAGCTCTTCGGAGAGGAGACCGTGGACGCCGACCGGTTCCTGCGCACGCTGGGCCTCGCGCGGGCCGGGCGGGAGACGGCCATCAGCGACCGGACCCGGGAACTGGGGGAGGCGTACGTCCGCGGAGTCAACGCGGCCGTGGCCCGGTGGCGCGGTCTCCTGCCGCCGGAGTTCGTCCTGCTTCGCGCCGCTTTCGAGCCCTGGGAGCTCGAGCACTCCCTCGGCATCGAAAAGATCATGGCCTGGGACCTCTCCGAGTACGGGACCTCGATGTCGCTGGCCGGCGCCCGCGCGACCGTCGGGGACGAGGCCGTGCGCGAACTGCTGCCCCGGTATCCCGAATGGGGCGTCACGATTATGCAGGACGCCCCGGATGCGGCGGCCGGTGACGAGGCCGCAGACGATCCGGCGGCACCCGCGCGAGCTGCTCCGGATCCACCGGCGCGCGGCGCACCCTCCCGGGACCCTCTGCCGCCCGCCGTTTCGGCCGGCCTGATCGCTTCGGCGCGCATTCCTGGGCCCGCGCGCGCCGCGCTGGAGGCGGCGAGCATCGTGCGCGCGTCCAACGGGTGGGTCGTCGGAGGGTCCCGCACAGCGAGCGGCAGACCCCTGGTCGCGAACGACATGCACCTGAGCCTCGACCACCCCAACATCTGGTACCTGATCGGGCTGCACGCGCCCGGCCTGGACGTCGTCGGCGAGAGCCTGCCGGGTGCCCCGGGCATCATTGCGGGTCACACCGCCGGCGTCGCGTGGGGCTTCACCAATGCCATGGCCGACGACTCCGACTTCTTCATCGAACGGGTGGATCCGGCCGACAGCACCCGCTACCTGACCCCTGAGGGGAGCGAGCCCTTCCGGGTGCGCGAGGAATCGATCCGCGTGCGCGGCCGCGACCAGCCTGTGCGCTTGCTGGTGCGCGAGACCCGCCACGGCCCCGTCATGACGGCGGTGGATCCGACACCGGGGGGCGAGCTGCTGTCCTACCGCTGGGGCGCGCACGACGCGTCCACGACCTTCGACGGGATCCTGGCGATGAACCTCGCCAACTCCTCCCGCGAGCTGATCGCCGCGCTGGCGCACTTCACCAGCCCCTACCAGAACGTGGTCTTCGCGGACACCGCGGGCGACTTCGGCTACCAGCTCGCCGGCGCCATTCCCCTGCGCCGCTCGGGCCGTCCGCCCCTCCTCCCGGTACCCGGCTGGACCGGAGAACACGACTGGATCGGCACGCTGCCCTTCGAGCGCAATCCGCGGGTGCTCAACCCGCCCTCGGGCTTCGTCGCCACGGCCAACAACCGCCAAAACCGGGACCCGCGCTCGCTGACGATATCCGCGAACCGCTGGGCGGATCCGTACCGCGCCCAGCGCATCACCGAGCTGATCGAGGCGCGCAGCGACCACGACGTTGAGTCGATGAGGGCCATTCAGCTGGATGTAGGGAGCGCCTTCATCGCCCGCTACCGAGGCCACGTGAGCGCCGCCTTTGGCCGAACCGGCCTCGACAGCCTGGCCGCCGCCCTCGAAGCCTGGGATGGCCGGGCGACGGTGGAAAGCACCGAAACGACGCTCTTCCACGCCTGGGCCGAGGCGCTGCGGACGCGGTTGCGCGCCCGCTTCTACAGGGAGACCGGGGGGTTCGGATACTTCCCGCAGTACATGGTGGGGCGGGCGCTCGACGCCGGCGGGGCGGGCGTGGACTCGCTGGCCGGACAGGCCGCGCTCCAGGCGACCGACGCGGTCGGACTTCCCTGGGGACAGGTCCACCTGCTGCGCATCTCGCATCCCTTCCAGGACGTGCCCGTGATCGGCGGCCTGCTCGGCTTCGGCCGGCGCGACCTGCCCCGGCCCGGCGACGACTACACGGTCGACGCGGCCCCGTTCGAGGGCCACGCGCCACTTTTCGAGGTCACCAGCGGGCCGAGCCAGCGCTCCGTCGCCGACCTTGGCGATCTGTGGGGCGGCGGAGGGTTCATCCTGCCTGGCGGGCAGTCCGGCCGGCCCGCCAACCGCCACAGCTGGGACCAGCTGGAGCGCTGGCAGCGAGGCGAGCTGTGGCGTCTGCCGCTCGACCGGTCCGCCGTCGAGGCGCGCGCACTCTCCCGCCTGACGCTCCTTCCCGGGTAGGCCCGACGACGTCGTCCGTCCGCGTACCACCTCTCGCTGTCGCCCGGCCCGTACCTCTCGCTGTCGCTGCGCCCGCGTCGCTTCCCGCCCGGCGTCGCCGCTACGACTGCGTGTTCATCTCTCCGAGAGCGACGCTGCGCTGGAATGCCGCCAGCACCGCCTTCGACATGATGGTGCGGAAGCTCCCCTTCTCGAGCTGATACAGCGCCTCGGCAGTGGTGCCCCCGGGGGAAGTCACGCGATTGCGCAGTTCGGCCGGATGCACCGGCTGATGCTCCGCATAGATCGCCGCTCCGCGGATCGTCTGCACGACCAGCTCGCGCGCGTCCTTGCGCGAGAACCCCAGATGGACCGCCGCGTCGATGAGCGCCTCCATCATGAGAAACACGTAGGCAGGCCCGGTGCCGCTGATGGCGGTCGCGATGTCGAGGAACCGCTCGTCGTCGACGAACAGCTGCCGTCCCAGCGCCCCGACTATGGTGCGCGCCTGCGCCCGCTGTTCCTGCGAGACCTCCGGGGTGGCCGTCCACACGGTCATGCCTTCCCCGACCTGGGCCGGCGTGTTCGGCATGGTGCGTACGATGGCGCGGTGCTTCAGCAGGGAGGCGATCGTCGCGATGGATGCGCCGGCCACGATCGAGACCGCCAGCGCGCCGTCCCGGATCCGGCCCTGGAGCTCCGAGAGCACGGCGGGCAGGACCTGCGGCTTGACCGCCAGGACGACGACATCCGCCTCCCGGGCTGCCTCGCGGTTGCAGAGGGTGGTCCGGATGCCGAACTGGTCCCGCACGAGGTCGAGCCGGTCCTCGTTGCGGTCGCTCGCGATCACCCGTCCCGGCTCGATCTCGTCGCCGCCCGCCAGGCCGCCGATCATGGCCGCGCCCATGGCCCCCGCGCCGATGAAGGCGACGCTGGCGTCGTTCGACTGCGTTGTTGTCATGTCCGGTTCGAGCCCCGCTCAGGACGCCATGAAGGGATAGCGGTACCGGGTCGGGGGGACGAAGGTCTCCTTGACGCTGCGCGGCGAGACCCAGCGGAGCAGGTTGAGCTTCGATCCGGCCTTGTCGTTGGTGCCGCTCGCCCTGCCGCCACCGAACGGCTGCTGGCCCACGACCGCGCCGGTGGGCTTGTCGTTCACGTAGAAGTTGCCGGCCGCGAAGCGCAGGGAATGCAGCGCGTCCTCCACCGCCCGCCGGTCGCGCGCGAACACCGCCCCCGTGAGCCCGTAGGGAGAGGTTCCGTCCACCTGCTCCAGGGTCTCGCTCCACATTCGATCGGGGTACACGAAGACGCTGAGCACCGGGCCGAAGATCTCTTCGCACATGGTGCGGTAGTCGGGCCGGTTCGCGCGAATGACGGTCGGCCGGATGAAGTACCCGGTGCTGTCGTCGGCCTTGCCCCCGGCCAGAATCCCGGCCTCGCTGGAGTTCCTCGCGCCCTCGATGTATCCGGCGATCTTGTCGAAGGACTGCCGGTGGATCACGGCGCTCATGAAGTTCCCGAAGTCGGCGGGATCGCCCATGGTGATGCCCTCGGTCTCCTCCACGAGCTGGTCGCCGATCCGTTCCCAGAGACTCTCCGGGATGTAGGCGCGCGACAGGGCGCTGCATTTCTGGCCCTGGTACTCGAAGGCCCCGCGCAGCATGGCCGTCACGAGCGCCTCTGCGTCGGCGGAGGCGTGCGCGATCAGGAAGTCCTTGCCTCCGGTCTCGCCGACGATGCGCGGGTACGACCGGTAGCGCGGCAGGTTGCCGGCCGCCGCCTGCCAGAGGGAGCGGAAGACGGCCGTGGAGCCGGTGAAGTGGATGCCCCCGAAGTCCTCGCTGTCCATCACCACGCGGGTCACCATCCCGGGCTCGCCCGGCACGAAGTTGATCACCCCGGCGGGAAGGCCGGCTTCCTCGAAGACCCGCATCACGAAGTAGTTGGAGTAGACGGCGCTGTGGGAAGGCTTCCAGACCACGGAATTGCCCATCAGGGCCGGCGACGCCGTCAGGTTCCCGCCGATCGCGGTGAAGTTGAACGGCGACACGGCGTAGACGAAGCCGTCCAGGGGCCGGTAGTCGGCCCAGTTCCAGATGCCTTCCGAGGAGTGGGGCTGCTCGGAATAGATCTGCTCGGCGAAGTGGGCGTTGAAGCGGAAGAAGTCGATGGTCTCGCAGGCGGCGTCGATCTCCGCCTGGTGGCAGGTCTTGCTCTGGCCGAGCATGGTGGCCGCGTTGATCGTCGACCGCCACCGGTCGGCGAGCAGGTCGGCCGCGGTCAGGAACACGGACGCGCGCGCCTCCCAAGGCCACGACGCCCACTCGCGTCGCGCTTCCATGGCCGCCTTCACGGCCGCTTCCACCTCGGCCGGGCCCGCTTGGTGGTAGCGCGCCACCACATGGCCGTGGTCGTGCGGCACGATGCAGGTGGCGAGGTCGCCGGTGCGCACCTCCTTCCCGCCGATGATCAGCGGGATTTCGATCTCCTGACCGGACATTTCGGCCAGCTTGCTCCTCAGGGACGCGCGCGCCGGCTCACCGGGCGCGAAGTCGAATACGGGTTCGTTGACGGGCGGAGGGACTCGGACGGTTCCGGCCATTGACATGACAGCCTCGGGTACGGGATGAAGATTTGGCGCAGCGGCGGAGAATCGGCGGTCGCCCAGGCTCGGGTCCTGATCCTCGGAAGCCCTCGCGAAGGGCGCGGCCGACCGCCCGGCAGGGACAAATCTCGCGATTCGCCATCCGACCGCAAGTGTCGCGCCGAGGGCGCGCCGTGCGCCACGTGCGAGCGCGCTCCCGCGCCGTCCGGGGGGAGCGCGCGCCAAGCTGCTGATTCCTCAGCCGGGCTCCCCGGGGTGCCCGGATGCCGTGCGGAACGAGGGCGCCGCGGGTGGCGTACCGTGACCTGCGCGACCATCTTGACCGCGCTCGCCCACCGCGCGGCGCGAGCGGCACCGCCACACTCCGACCGGGGCAGAACCTGAAACCAGAGATCCGGCAGGCGAGAAGGGATTTCGCGGTCGTCATCCCCGCCTTCAACGAGGCCCCCGTGGTCCCCGACCTGGTCCGCGAGCTGCGCGAGGCGTTCCGCGAGCTCCACCTCGACGGCGAGGTCGTGCTCGTAGACGACGGGTCCACCGACGGCACGGCGGACGTGGCCCGGCGCGAGGCGGCGGACTGGGACGCCTTTCACGTCGTCAGCCACCGGCGCAACCGGGGCAAGACCGAGGCCATGGTCACCGGTGTCAACGCCACCGATCGTCACTGCATCATCCTCTTCGACGCCGATCTGCAGCACTCCCCGCGCGACATTCCGCGGTTCCTGGCCAAGCTCGACGAAGGGTGGGACATCGTGTCCGGACGGCGTATCGGCCACTACGACAAGGCAGCGGTGTCGGAGATCTACAACCGCATGTCGCGTCTGCTCTTCCGGGTTCCGGTCACCCATCTCAACTCCGCCATGAAGGGGTTTCGCCGGGAGATCCTGGACGGGCTCACGCTCAGGCACGACTGGCATCGGTTCTTCGTGGTGCTGGCGCACGGACGCGGCGCCACGGTGACGGAAATCGACATCAAGCTCTACGACCGCAGGGCGGGGGAATCCAAATACCGCGGCCTGTGGCGCGTGGTGGTCGGCGTCACCGACCTGGCTTCGGTCGCCTTTCTGGTATTCTTTTCGCGCAAGCCGTTGCTGCTGTTTGGTGCTTCCGGGCTGGCCCTGGCGGCCCTGGGGGGGCTGGTAGCCGCCGGCGCGCTCTATCTGCGCTACCTGCATCCGGCGCTGGGCTTCGAGCCCTACGTGCCCCCCTTCGGGTACCGTCTCCTGATCCAGCTCGTGGTGTTGCTCGAAACGCTCGGGTTCCTGCTCGCGGGATTCGGCCTGGTCAGCGAGCAGATTGCCCACGTTCGGCATGAGGTCGAGGCGCTGAAGCGCCAACTGGCCGACGGGAAGCGCGACGGGAAGGGCAGGGGACCCCGGCACCGTCGTCGGGGAGAGGGCTGAGCGGCGCGTGAGGGGGTCTGGAATCGGCGGTCCGGTGGAAGGAGATCGATGAGCGCGAAGCGACCACGCAACCGAAAACGGGCGCCGACGCCGCGCGGGGAGAAACCCTCGGCCCGCAAGCGCGCCCGTTCGCGGGTGCCGGCAACGTCGGTCGGTCCACCCACGCTGCCCGGCTGGCTGCCGTGGACGCTCTTTCTCGGGCTCACCGTCTTCCTGTTCCGCGCGTTCATCTTCAGCGACGCCATGCTCTACGGCAGCGACACGCTGGCTGCGGGCTATGTGGGCCGCGCCATCTACGCCAACGCCCTGGCGGAGCTGGGCCGCATCCCGGGTTGGGTCCCTGAGTTCCTCGGCGGGACGCCGTTCGTGGAAGCGCTCAGCGCGGGCGATTCCTTCTACCCGCCTTCTCTCCTGCTGCTCATCCTCGTGGAGCCCTATCGGGCGCTCGGGTGGAAGCTCGTCATCCACGTCGCGGCGGCGGGTTTCTTCATGTTCCTGTGGGTGCGCGCGCTCGGGGTCTCCCGGGCCGCGGCGCTGGTCGCCGGAGCCGGCTACATGCTCGCCCCCGTCTTCGTGGGGCTCGTGTTCGCGGGTCACGACGGCAAGATGTTCGTCACCGCGCTGGCCCCGCTACTGTTCTGGGCGACGGAGCGCCACTTTCTCCGTCCAGGACTCAAGTCGTTCACCTGGCTGGCCGTGGTGATCGCGCTCGTGATCCTGACGCCGCACTTCCAGATGGCGTACTTCCTGTTCGGCGCCACCGGGCTGTTCGCGATCTTCCGCGCCGTCCAGATCGCGCGCGGGACGGGCCCGGGGACTTCCGCCTCGCCGGACGATGGAGGTCCGGGCGGGGGCCGCCAGGGCCCCGGTCCACGCTCCCGGGCCGCCTCGCGCTTCGGGCTGTTTCTCGCGGCGTCGATCGCGGGCGCGCTCATCGCCGGCGGCCAGCTCCTGCCGGCCCTCGACTATGTGACCGCCGATTCCCGGCGCACCGCGACCTCCGAAGCGCTGGATGAGCAGGCCGCCCTGGAGTGGTCCAGTTCGTGGTCGCTGCACCCGGAGGAAGCCTTCTCTCTCGTCATCCCGGAATTCTCGGGGGCCAACATCAGCGGTACGGGAAGCTGGGCGGACAACACCTACTGGGGCCGCAACCCGTTCAAGCACAACCACGAGTACGCGGGCCTGGTGCTGCTTCTGCTGGCCGCCATCTCGTTCGTGGGCGGGCACCGCCGCGCGTTGCGCTGGTTCTTCGCGGGGCTGGCGGGGGTTGCCGTTCTCTTCGCGCTCGGCGCCAATACACCGGTTTGGCGCATTACCTACGAGGTCCTCCCCGGCATCAGTCTCTTCCGGGCTCCCTCGCAGGCGGCCTATTTGCTTGCCTTCGGCGCAGCCACGCTGGCTGCCCTGGGCGTGGACCGGATCTTTGCGTGCATGCGCGATCCCGAACTGGGACGGCGGGTTCAACGGCTGGCCCTGCTCGCTACCGGGGCGCTGGCCGCCGTCGCGCTACTGGCCGCAGGGGGTGCGCTGACCTCCCTGTGGACCTCGGTCCTGTATCCGGGAATCACGGAGGCCAAACGCCAGGCGTTGATGACCGCGCTGCCCTACATCGGGTCCGGCGCCTGGATTGCCGTTTTCCTGGCGGGCTCCCTGTGCGCGTTGGTGTGGGCGGTGCGCAGGGGCTATCTCGCGCCCGGCTTCGTGCTGGCTGCACTCGTCGCCCTGGTCGTGCTCGACGCCTACCGCATCGACAGGGTGTTCATCCAGACAGTCGACTTCGACCGCTGGGCGGCCCCGGACGCCAACATCCAGGCCGTGCTGGACCGCGAGGCCGGCAACCCGGAGCCCTACCGCATGCTGTCCTTCCGCAACGCGGGCCAGGACCTCATGCCCGCGCTGCACGGCATCGAGCTCGCGGGCGGGCACCATCCCAACGACCTGGCGCGCTACCGCGATCTGATCGGCATGGTGGGCTCGGGACAGCCGATGAACCTCTTCGGGAGCCAGAACATCCGCAGGTTGCTGAACGTGCGCTACCTGCTGTGGCCCGACCTGCAGATGGGAAGCTCGCCCCAGGGCAACGTGTTCAGCCGGACCCAGCTGGCTGACGGCCGCGCCTACGAGACCGTCTTCGCGGAGGCCGGTCTTCCACGCGCGCGCCTGATGGGAAACGCCGTCGTCAAGTCCGACGACGAGGCGATGGCGTACATGCTTTCCCCCGAGTTCGACCCCGAGGCGGAGGTGGTTCTGGCCGAGCCTCCGCCCGTCGACCTGCCGGGGACGCCCGTTGCCGGTGAGGTCGACTGGCTGGAGCGCGGCCCCGACCGCATGAGGCTGGCCGTACGCGCCTCTGGCCCGGCTCTGCTCGCCATCGCGGACAACTGGTACCCCGCGTGGCATGCCCGCGTGAACGGCCGCGATGCCCCCGTGCTGCGCGCCTACCACACCCTGCGCGCCGTTCCCGTGCCGGCCGGGGAATCCGAGGTCGAGCTCTGGTATCGGTCCGACGTCGTGCTGCGCAGCTTCTGGCTCGGCTTCATCATCCTGGCGGGTCTGCTTGCGGCGAACGCGGTGCGGATGTGGTCGGCTCGCCGCGCTGCCGGGAGTGCGAAGCCCTGAAGAAGTGGCTATCGCTGGCGGCGCGGGTCGCCCTCACGGTCATCGTCACCTGGTTCATCCTCGACCGGGTGGGGCTGACCCTGGCCGAGCTGAGGGAATGGCAGGATGTGCTGGCCCGTCCGCGGCTGATCCCGCTTGCCGCCGCGACGCTGCTCCTGCTCGCCACCTACGCCGTCAGCTGTCTGATCTGGCGCGAGGTGGTGATGGGGCTGGGCGGACCACGGCTGTCCGCCGGCGACGCGGTGAGCATCTTCATGATCTCCAATCTGGGCCGGTACGTGCCCGGCAAGGTCTGGTCGATCGCCGGGATGGCCGTACTCGCGAAGGGGAAGGGGGTCCCCGTGGCCATCTCGGCCACCTCCGCCGCGGTCATGCAGGGCGTGGGACTCCTGGCCGCCGGCGCAATCGGGCTGGGTGCGTTTGCCGGAGGACCCGGGCCCCTGCCGCGCTGGGGGTTGGCCGGCGCCGCGGGGGCGGTCGCCGTCCTGCTCCTCCTGCTGGCCGTTCCCCCGCTGTTCCGGCGGGCGGTCGCCCTCTGGTTCCGCCTGGTCCGGACCAGCGCCCCGGCGAACCTGAACGCCGCCATGGTGCTGCGCTGGCTGCTGCAGATCACGGCGGCCTGGGTGGTGGTGGGCGCTTCCTTCTGGCTCTTCGCCGCGAGCCTGGGCGTGGAGCTCTCGCCCGTGCACGCCGGCTCCGCCTTCGCGGCCGCCTATGTGGCCGGCTACCTGATGCTCTTCGCGCCGGCGGGCCTGGGCGTCCGCGAAGGGTTTCTGGTCGTCTTCCTCGCGCCCGCGCTGGGAAGCGCCCCCGCCACCGTGCTCGCCATCGCCGCCCGACTCTGGATGACCGCGGCCGATGTGCTTCCCGCGGGCATTCTGTGGGCGCTCCATCAGCGGTCATTGACTCCATCCACCCCGAATGAAGGTTGACCACGCCCTCGCGCGCCGTCTAAACTTCGGGCGATTTCGGAATCCGTCCCCCTGCCGGGCCAAGAGCGCGGACGGATGGGCGAGGAGAGCAACGAATCATGCTTGCGACGGAGAAGATCAGGGAGGTCCTCGAGACCGTGAGACCCGCAATCCAGCAAGACGGCGGCGATGTCGAGCTGATCGACTACGACGAGACGGAGGGCGTGGTCATGGTTCGCCTGATGGGTGCGTGCGAGTCCTGCCCGATCTCCATGCTCACCCTGAGAGAAGGGATCGAACGGCGTCTCAAGGACCGGGTTCCGGGGGTTACGAGGGTAGCCGCCGTCTGATTCAACCGGCACTCCAACCTCCCACCTGCACTTCGGCCAACGGCGGGGCATGTCCCAGCAAAACACTATCGATGCGGTAACGAATGCCCTGTCCGGGGTACTGCACCCGGCCAGCGGACGCGACATCATCTCCAGCGGACGGGTTCAGCAGCTCGAGATCGATGAGCAGGGACAGGTGCGCTTCGCCTTCCAGCTCAAGCCCGACGATCCGGGCTCGCTGGTGAAGTCCGCCCGCACGGCCGCCGGCGCCGTCCGCGGCGTCTCGGGGGTGCGGGTCAACGTCCAGCTCCCCCGGAGCACGCCTCCCCGTACCGGAGCGCCCGCAGCATCCTCCGCGCCGGCGGGCTCTCCCGCACCGGCTCCCGCGCCGCCCGGCGGCTCCCGCCTTGTCCCCGGCTCGGTTCCCGCGCCCACGCCCCGGCCGGGCATCCTCGCCGACACCCGGTACGTGGTGGCCGTGAGTTCCGGCAAGGGGGGCGTCGGCAAGTCGATGGTCACCACCAACCTCGCCGCCGCCCTCGCCCGCCGCCGCCTGAGGGTCGGACTTCTGGACGCCGACATCTACGGCCCGAACATCCCCATCATGTTCGGCGAGAGCCGCAGGCCCAGCGTCTCCGGCGCCAAGGGCAAGGAGATGATCGAGCCGCTCCAGGCCCATGGCGTGAAGCTGATGAGCCTCGGCTTCCTCCTCGCCGAAGAGCAGCCGGCGATCATGCGCGGTCCGCTGATCGCGGGCGTGCTGAAACAGTTCCTGGAGCAGGTGCGGTGGGGCACCCTCGATGTCATGCTGGTCGACATGCCGCCGGGGACGGGCGACGCGCAGCTGTCGCTGGTGCAGAGCGTCAACCTCGACGGGGCCATCATGGTGACGACCCCGCAGGGGGTGGCCACCACGGACGTGCGGCGTGGCATCAAGATGTTCGAGCGCGTCAACACGCGGATCATCGGGGTGATCGAGAACATGAGCGGGATGGCCTGCCCGCACTGCGGCGAGCCGGTGGATGTGTTCGGCACGGGCGGCGGCGAGGCACTGGCCAACGAGCAAGGGGTCCCCTTCCTGGGCGCCGTGCCCCTGGACCCGGCGGTCCGGCGGTCCGGCGACGACGGGTTGCCCACCGTAGCGGGCCGACCGGATTCGCCGGTTGCGCAGGCGCTGAACCGCATCTGCGACGAGGTGATGGTGGCGCTGCGCGAGGGACCTGCTTGAGGTGGTCCGTGGTTCCGCGCGTCAACCGGGAAGGAATCCGGCGCATGCCCGTGCACGTGATGGTGCGCGACTATCCCGAGTCGCTTGCCCCGCTTCTCGCCCGCGGCGTGGATCTCGACCTCGCGGGCACATCTCCGGTAGGAGCAGTCGCCGACCCTGATCTGATCGCCGCGATTGAGCAGGCCATCGCATGGCGGCCACAGGCCCGACCACCCGCCTGACCGACCGGTTACCCGGCTATCCTTCCAGCCACTTCTGGTCGGCCTCGCTGAGCTCCTTGCGCTTGCGGGGCGCCAGCAGCCTGAGCACGAAATACCCCAGGAGCGCGATCGGGGCCACCTTGAAGAGCAGGAAGCTGGCCAGGCCGAAGCCAATGGAGAACACCGTGCCCGCCACGGCGAGCACGACTCCCACGACGAGCAGCGTAACCAACCCGATGGCGAACAGTGTCAGCAGGGCGCTTATCATCCGGACTGCCTCCCCGGGGCCACCCCCCGAAGTCTGATCGTGAGGTCCATCACGGGGTCCATGCCACGTCGATGGCACCGATGTGGGCGTCGATCTCCACGGTGACTCGTGTCTCGGCGTCGTCCCAGTCCGCGGAGAAATAGCTGTCTCCACGCCGGTACATTTCCTGTGCATCCACGGATGTCAGGAGCGCGTCCACGACCAGCTGTACACCGAGCCCCCGCGGGAAATGGAACTCCACCGCTCCCAGGTCGAGGTCGACTTCGACTTCGGCGTCGCGGCGCCATTCCCCGTTGAAGTCGAGGGTCGCCTTGCCCGCCTTCGCCTCCAGCCGGATGCGCTCGGCGTTGAGGTTGCCGAGTCCGGTGGCGACAAGGTTTGCCGCGCCCGCCTCGAAGGAGGCGCGCTCCAGCTGCACGGGGTTGGGCGCCGACACCTCGATGCGCGTATCGGATGCTCCCGTCTCGATTTCCAGCTCCCGAATCGAGAGGCCTCCCAGATCCAGGTTCGCCCGCGCCGCCCCGAATTCGAGATCCAGCAACAGGGCAACCTCGCTGGAGAGTTCCAGATCCAGTTGTCCCGATCCGTCGCGCGAGCCGATGCGGATGCCTCTGCCGACGCGATCCATGCCGATCTCGAGGATCCCGTCCTCGTAGTGGGTCCGGGGTTCGATCACATCCTGATCGTATCGCAGGTCCAACCGGTACAGGGTGCCCGGCTCCCCGGGCCGCACGTTGAGGACACCCGCCCCGTACTCCACGTGGACATGGATCTCGGGCTCGTTCCCCACCTGGCGCGACGCGGTCACGGTGCTCCAGTTCTGCGCGGAGAGACCGGTCGCGGTGCAGGCCAGCCCTCCGACCGCGGCGCAGATCAGCCCCGCGCGCGGATTCATCCAGGGTCCCCACGGTCCTCTAGTCACCGGTATCTCCTTCGCCTGGGGGTTGCGATTGCCTGCGCGAGCCTCGCCGCGAGCGTCTCCGGGTCCACGCCCGTGTCGCCCGGATCCCCCCGCTGTAGGTGGCCGCCATTCTCGCCGGGTCCGACGTGCGACCCGCCCCCGTGAGGAGCACGCCGCCGAAGCCGAGCATCAGCGCGATCATCGCGGTGGCGACCGCGACGAAGGTGAACAACCCGCTCAGGAACGAACCGAGTGCCGGCCCGCCCATCTCCGTCACGTGCGAAAAGGCGGAGGGGACGACGAGCGCCGCCAGGCCGATGGCCAGCACGTGCAACTGGTTGGAGGGCCGGAAACGGTCCAGCGCCGGGATGCCCTTGCGCGCCAACCACTCGCCGACGACGCTCGCCACGGCCAGGTACCCCATTCCGTGGGCCAGGAGCACGGCCAGGGGGAAAAGGGGCAACCAGACGATCAACAGCGGGATGCCGATGATCGAGACCACGAGGGCCAGGATCCCCAGCACCCACACGGGCAGGAGAAGGAAGCCACCGGCCAGGCCGACCAGCGCGGCCCGTCCCGGCGCAGCTCTCACCACGTCGGCTACGTTCTGCAGCCGGTCTCCGGCGAAGTGGACGACCGCAATCCCGACCGCCAGGATGACCGCGAGCCAGAACACGTCCCCGAAGAGGCCGCCCAGGCCGGATGTGACGTAGCGGAAGGGCCGGGCACGCGCTTCGGCCTGACGGGAGGGCGGGCCCGGCTCCTCGTCCCCCAATGCCGCCGCATCCGTCCCCATCCCCATTCCCCCGATCTCGCCGGCATCCAGGGTGAGGATGGTGCCCTCCACCGTCCCCCCGCTGCGCTCGAGCTGCCCGTCGATCACACGCACCTCTCCACGGACATGGGCGTCACCCTCGATGCGCAGCGTTCCGCCGACCACGACCACGTCTCCGGGGACTTCCCCGGATATGGTGACGTCGCCCTCCACCACGAGCAGCGCTCCGTCGATTGCGCTTTCTTCATCAACGGTCACGTCCTCGCCCACATGAAGCGACAGCTCCGCCAGATCCACGTCCCGGAGCGCTTCCTCCAGTACCGGGCCTCGTTGCAGGAGAAGGCGGAGCAGCGGGGGAACCAGGGCTTCTACCACGTCTCCCGCCTGTGCTTCCGCGGGGGCCTGGAATACCGCGCCGCTTCCGTCCCGCTCGGGACCGGCGAGTGCCGCCTCCAGCGCGCCGTCGAGCCGCACGGCGACCGTCCGCACCTCGCCGGACAGCTGGCCTCCCGGCTCCCATGCGAGCAGCGCGGCGGCGAGAGGTCCGTCGTCCAGCGGAACGACTTCGGACAGGAGGGAGCGCCATGAAGTTTCGAGTTCTCCGCCCGCCTCATAGCTTCCGACTTCGTCACCGTTCACCCGGATTTCTCCGTTCTGAAAGGAGACCTCGAGCGCCGGGCCGGCATCGAATTCGAGTGACAGGGTCGCATCCGAATCGGACACCGTGACGCGGTTCGATATCACCTGCCGCTCCTGTGCGGCGGTGGGATGCGCTGCGCCCGCCGTCGACAGGGCGAGCAGCGCGCCGAAGACGGGAGCCAGGCCGGCGGGACGGGAAGGGTCAGCTATGAGCATGGCGAAGCGCGACACGGGGGAACCCGAGGTTTCGGTGAAGGACCCACATGGAAGTGAGGGTAAGCGTGGTGAATGCCGCCGCCCCGGCGAGCGCGGTTGCCGGAGACGCGATCAGGTAGTCCGCGAGCGCGTAGGCCCGGAACGTCGCTCCGCTCTGCATGACGGCCGCCAGGAGCGAGCCTCCGAACGCCGACAGAGCATCGCGAGCCTGCCACCACAGATAGGTCGCCAGGCCGCCGGCCGTGAGCTGGGGGAAGGTGGAGACGAATGCCGCCGCCCCCGCGAACGCGGCCACCGGCAGGCTGGTCAGTGTTCCCGCCAGCATCCATCCGCGAGGCGAGCGGGGCCAGAACCGCCGCGCCCGCGAGGCATGGCCCCGGCCGGCGGCTTCTTCGGCCATCCCGCGCCAGCGCGCCATCACCCGCTCCGCGAAGTCCGCGGCGGGCGCGAGGGACGGCAGGGTCTCGAGTGCGGTCATCAGGCTCCGCCAGCCCGCCAGCCTGCTCTCGCAGGGTGCGCAGGACGCCAGGTGCGCCCTCGCCAGCGCAGTCCGCTTCCGGGAGAGCACGCCGTCCGCGAGGTCCTGCAGTCCGCGGCCGGTAAGGTGGGCGCTCGCGTCCGGCCGGGTCAGCCAGCGGCGCAGCCGGAGCCACGACCACGCCCGGGCCGGACTTGCGGCTTCCCGGGGAAGCTCGACCCCGGACATGACCCGCTCCGCGAACCGGCCGGGAGGAGCGAACCGGCGCAACTGACCCAGTTCGCCGAAAACCTCCCGCCAGGCGTCGAGGCGGGCGCGGCACCCGGCGCAGTTCGCCAGATGCCGGCTGACGGACTCGGCCGCGCGCTCGGCGCGTCCCTCGGCGGCATCAAGAAGGCCCTGGATCGCATCATCGTCCAGATGCCTGTCGTAGCTGGATCGATCCGGATTCATCTGCGGCCTGCTCCTGTGCCCGCGTGTCGCGGCGTTCCCATCCTCGCGGAATCTCCGGGCTCCGGAGTCATCGTAGTCCCAACACCCATGCCGTGCATCGGCTTTCCCGGCGTACGACACGAGCCTCCGGCAGGTTTCGCGTGCCCGCGCATCGGATCATGCCTCCGCCAGCCGAAGCTTGAGTTCGGCCCTGGCCCGGTGAAGGTAGGTCTTTACGGTGCCGAGCGGGATGTCCATGATGCGGGCGATCTCATCGTAGGTGTGTCCCTCGATGTGGCGGAGCAGCACGACCACCCGATAGTCCTCGCGCAGCTCCCCGATGGCATCCTCGATCTGGCTGGCGAGTTCGCGGTTCTGGACGTAGTCCTCGGGGCTTTCTCCGGGCGACGCCACGACCACGCTGGTGCGCGCCTGGGCTTCCGCGGTGACCGCGTCCGGCGCGCCGTGCATCGAAACCGTGGGCACGCGCCGCTTGCGAAGATGGTCGATGGTCAGGTTGTTGGCGATCTTGAAGATCCAGCTGGAGAACTTGTATTGGGGATTGTAGGTATCGATGGCGTTGAAGGTGCGGATGAAGGCTTCCTGCGCCAGGTCTTCGGCGACCGTGCGGTTGCGCACCATGCGGTAGATGAGGGAGAAGACGGGGCGTTCGTATCGGGAGAGCAGTTCGCGGTAGGCACCCTCCCGGCCCTGCGCCGCGAGGGTGACGAGTTCCGCGTCTTCGACGCTCTGGTAGTTCAAGGACATCCGCCGGATGGGGTTCGCGCCGTCCCGTACGAGAATCGATGATGAACGTTTCCAAAGCGAAGCCGTCGTCGGGGGAAGAGCGCGCGCGTCAGGTGCATGAGCTCTTCTCGCGCATCGCGACGCGATACGATTTCCTGAACCGCGTGCTCAGCCTGAACGTCGACCGATGGTGGCGTCGGCGGGCCGTGCACGCGCTCGACTATTCCCGACATGCCCCGGGCCGCTACCTGGATGCCTGCGCGGGCACCTGCGACCTGGCCATCGAGCTGGCCACGCGCAGAGACTTCCGGGGCCGGGTGATGGCGCTTGATTTCGCGGAGCCCATGCTGCGCAGGGGCGAGAGCAAGTGCGCGCGTCTGCCCGTGCATCCGCTGTGCGGGGACGCCCAGCGCCTGCCCTTTGCGGACCAGTCCTTCGATGGCGCCATGGTGGCCTTCGGCGTGCGGAATCTCTCCGACCTGAGCCTGGGGCTGACGGAACTGCGACGGGTGCTGCGCGACGGCAGCTCACTGGTCATCCTGGAGTTCACCATTCCCCCGAACCCGGTCGTCCGGGCCGTCTATCTCTGGTACTTCCGGCACATCCTTCCGGTGGTCGGCCGGATCGTGTCCGGGCACCGCTGGGCCTACAGCTACCTGCCGGCCTCGGTCGGTGAGTTCCCGGGGCCGCAAGCTCTGAGCCAGGAGCTTCTGGATGCGGGATTCCGCACGGTCCGGTGGCAGCTGCTGACCTTCGGGATCGCGGCGATCCACGTGGGCGTGAGGTAGTTCGGAGGGCGGCGGGGCCCGGATGTTCCCGCGTCATCCGGGCGTCGGCCCGACCGGCGGAACCGGACCGGAGATACCCTCCACTTCCCACGTCGTGACTTCCCCGAGCGTCTCGACCGGCAGGTCGAACCGGGACGGATCCCCGAGGATGAGGATGACCATCCGGTCGGGGTGCAGATGGCTGCGGAGGACGTTGTGCACATCGCCGGCGGAGACCCGTTGCACCCCCGCGATGTAGCGCTCCAGCCAGTCTTCCGGCAGCTCCTGCGCCTGGTGCAGCACGCGCCTGGATACGACCTGCATGGCCCCCTGGAAGTTGAATGAGAAGCCGTTGCTGGCCGCCTCCACCGCGGCTTCAACCTCGTCGCGCGCGGGCGGCGCGTTGCGCATCTCCTCCATCACCTCGAGGATCGCCTGCGTCGCGGCGATCGTCGATTCGGCCTTCGTTCGCGTGAGTGCGCCCACGATGCCGTCGTTGTCGTCGGGCGTGGTCCAGAAGGAGCCGGCGCTGTAGGAGAGGCCCAGTTCGGTGCGAACCCGGTTCAGGATCCGGCTCGAGAATCCCGCCGATCCGAGGATGGAGTTGGCGATGCGGGAGGCGAAGTAGTCGCGCGAGTCCGCCTGCCGGATGGAGCTCCGGTGCGCCATGACGATGGTCGTCTGTTCCAGCTCCCGCGGGATCAGGTAGATGCCCGGGTCGTCCAGGATGTCGGGGACCGGCGGTTCGGGCAGCGCCTCCTCGCAGGCGGGCCATGCGGAGAGGAATTCGCGCAGGTGCGGCTCGATTTCCTCCCACTCCAGGTTGCCCGACACGCCCAGGGTCAGGTTGTCGCGGCACAGGATGCGGCCGTGCGCCGCGAACAGGGTCTCCCGCGAGAGATCCTCCGGTTCCAGGTCACCCGGCTCCATCTCCCAGCCGATGGGGTGGTCGCCGAACATCAGCCGGTTGAACTCGGAGAAGGCGAGGCGGCCCGGGTCGTCGGGGCGGCGCAGCGCGCTCTCCAGTTCCTGGCCGCGCCACACCTCGACCTGCACCGAATCGAAGCGGGGATGGAGGAGCATGTCCCTCCACAGGCGCAGTCCCGCCTCAAGGTTGGAGGTGAGGGTGTTCAGGGTGGCGGACGTGCTCCCGCCCGAGGACCCGAACGCGAGCTGCAGCGCGTGCAGGTCGACCTGTTCGTCGACCGAGTCGGGGTGCAGCTCGATCGTGCCCCCGAAACGCAGCATGGAGGGGAGCGCGGTGGTCGCGGCGTAGAGTTCGCGGCCGAGAAGCCCGAAGCCCCCCGCAAAGCGGGCGTAGACGTTCACCAGGGGCAGGGAGTGGTCCTCCAGGAAGAAAACGGCCACGCCTTCGATCTCGTGCTCCGACGGAGAGGGCGGGGTGAAGGACAGCGGGGTGAACCGAAGCGCCTCGACGGCCGCCCGGTCCGCGGGTGGCCTCTGCGCGGCCGATTCGTCCGGAGTGGCCGCCGTCGCCGCCAGCAGAATGGCGATCACGCCCGGGCCCACCGGGCCGAACCTGATCATGGGTCCGTGTCCCCGGTGCGCTTCACGAGGGTGGCGACGGTCCGGTTGTCGCGCGTGAAATAGGTCTGGACCACGCGCTGTACGTCGGCGGGCTGCACCTCGTAGAGCAATGCGGTGCGCTCGAAGGTGGTCCGCCAGTCCCCGTAGCGGTTGACGGAACCGGCGAGCTGCAGCGCGAGTCCCAGGTTGGACTGCAGGCGGCGGACGCCGGACGCCACCAGCTGGTTGCGCACCCGCTGCAGTTCCCGCTGTTCGGGAGGTTCCAGCGCGAGGCGCTCGATTTCCTCATAGAGGGCCGCTTCGATCCGGGCGGGGGTGCTCGGCGCGCGTGGCGTCACCTGTATGACGAACTGTCCGGGAAAGCGCGCCCCGGGCACGGTGGTCGCGGTGACGGTGGTGGCCAGACGGTCCTGCGTGACCAGGCGCCGGTACAGGCGCGAGGTGCGCCGCCCCGCCAGCACGGACGCCAGCATGGTGAGCGCCGGGCTGTCCGGGTGATGCCCGCTCACCGTATGCCATCCCACCCGCAGCTGCGGTTCCGCGTCCATGACCAGTTCGACCCGGCGCTCGCCCCGTTGCGGGGGTTCGACGGCGAGCACCGGGGGAGGGGGGTCGCCGGGCCGGATGTCGCCCAGGTAGTCCCGCGCCCAGACTTCGATCGAATCCGGCTCCACGTCGCCCACGATCGCGACCACGGCGTTGCGGGCGCCGTAGTAGCGCCGGTGGTACTCCTCCACGTCGCGTCGCGAAAGTCGCTCCAGGTCGGACATGTACCCGACCACCGGAACCCCATAGGGGTGCATCAGGAACGCCGTCGCCAGGTGGACCTCATGGAGCAGGCCACCCGGGTTGGTGTCCACCCGGGTGCGGCGCTCCTCCATGACCACGTCGCGCTCGGTGTAGAACTCGCGAAAGACGGGGTTGTGCGCGCGGTCGCTTTCGAGCAGGAACCACAACTTGGCCCGGTTGGCCGGGAGTTCCACGAAATAGGTCGTGGCCTCGGAGGAAGTGGTTGCGTTGAGGTTGCGGGCCCCGTTGCGGTCGAGGATGCGGCTGAACTCGTTGGACACGACGGGCGTCTGCGCCCGGCTCTCGTACGTCTCCACGCGTTCCCGGAGTGCCCGCAGGCGGGCGCTGTCCGGGGCGGGCGCCGATGACTCCGCGAGCAGCGAGTCGTGGGCCGCGTCCATGCGCGCGAAGAGGTCGAGCTCCGCTTCCACGTCGCGGGTGCCGACCGTGGTGGTGCCCTTGAAGAGCATGTGCTCCAGGAGATGGGCCGTGCCGGTCGACCCGAGCGTTTCGTTCACGCCCCCCACCGCGTACTCGACCACGAACGCCACCGTGGGCGCCGCGGGCCGCGGGAGGATGAGGAGGCGGAGCCCGTTGTCGAGGGTCAGCTCTCGTACCGGCAGGTCGGGAACGATGCCGTCCTGGCTCGAGGCCCGCTGCGGAGCCGACGCGATCGATACGAGGACCGAGGCCGTGAGCGTGCAGGCCGCTCGCCCGCGGCGCAGCGCCGCCATCCTGCCTCGGGAGCGCCTTGCCAGCCCGGCGCCTCGCTGCTCTCGGTGCTCGGGCGGATTCATCCGCGGGCTGCTGGTCATTGAGGTGGCGGCTGGCAGCGGGGGCAGTGGAACGCCGATCGGTTGCTGATCACCGTCCTCAGGACAACCTCCGGACACTTCACGCAAGGCTGGCCTTCTCGACCGTATATCACCAGACGGGGACCGAACGATCCTTCCAGGCCGGCGGGGTCGCGGTAGTCGCGCAGGGTCGTCCCGCAGGCGGCGATGGCGGCGCGCAGCACCCTGCGTATGGACCGGTGGAGGGGCGCGACCTTCGGCGCGGGGATCGCGCGCGCCGGCATAGCCGGATGAATGCCGGCGAGAAACAGCGCCTCGTTCGCATAGATGTTGCCGATCCCGGCCACCCGCCGCTGGTCGAGCAGCCACGAACGGATCGGGGAGCGGGAGCGGGCGAGTTCGGCCGCCAGACGGCGAGCGGTGAAGGCGCGGCTCAGCGGTTCGATCCCCAGCGTGCGCGACCAGCGCCGCCACGAGCGGCCCGAGAAGCGCTGCAACCGGCCGAATCTGCGTACGTCGCTGTAGACGGCCGCGTCGCCTCCGTGGAGATGGAAGGTTACGCCCGTGTGGGCCGGGAGTGGAGCGGGGTCGCCGCGCGGATGAAACAGAAGGCGGCCGGTCATCCCCAGATTGACGACCAGGATCGTGTCCGGGGAGCAGAACCACACCACGTTCTTCCCTCTGCGGCCCACCTCCTTGATCTCCACATCGCGCATCCCGCGGGCGAAGTCGGCGGCCGGTTCGGCCAGCAGGTCGGCATGTAGTACATCCGCGCCGGAGATCGTCCGGCCGGTAAGGTGCGGCCCGAGGCCGCGCGCGATCGTCTCTGCTTCAGGAAGTTCGGGCAGTCTGACCCCGGCGTGTGAAGGCGGGTTGGCAGGTGGAGCGCTTCAGGTCTGCACGGCGGTCCCGGCGGCGGTTACCATCAGCATGTTGCCGATGACCTCGTAGTCCAGATCGACGGAGACGACCGCGTTGGCGCCCCGGTCGGCGGCGCGCTCGGACATCTCTCGCAGTGCGTGGGCGCGCGCCTCGCTCAGGGCGCGCTCGTAGGCGCCCGACCGTCCGCCCACGACATCCCGCACCGCCGCGAACAGGTCCTTGACGATGTTGGCGCCGATGATCGCCTCCCCGGTGACGATGCCCAGATAGTCGCGCACGGGATGTCCTTCCAGCGTCGGCGTGGTCGTAATGATCATGGTTGCTTTTTCGTTCTGATGCCTGGTTGTCGTTGTCCCGCCGAATGGCCATGGCCCGGGATCGGCGGGGGAGTCAGTCCCTCGCGAGCTCGCGCCAGCCGATGTCGGAACGGAAGTACCGGCCGTCAAACCGGATCGCCCGAGCGGCGCGCCTGGAACGCTCCGCCGCTTCCCCCAGCGTGGCGCCGAGCCCGGTCGCGGCCAGCACGCGCCCTCCCGCGGTCAGCACGGCGCCTTCGTGGAGCCGCGTGCCGGCGTGGAAGAGCAGCACGCCGGGATCGTCCGCCAGCGATTCCGGGATCTCCATGGCCGCGCCCGTCCCATACGACCCCGGGTATCCTTCAGCCGCCAGCACCGTGGTCACCGCGGCGCCTTCGACCGTTTCGGCCCGATAGCCCGCCAGCCCGCTTCCATCGGCGACCGCCATCATCGGGTCGAGCAGGGAACTCCCCAGGAGAGGGAGCACGACCTGGGTTTCCGGGTCCCCGAAACGGCAGTTGAACTCGACCACGCGGGGGCCGTCCCCGGTAAGCATCAGCCCCGCATAGAGGAGACCCCGGAAGGGACAGCCCGCCTCGGCGAGGGCGCTCAGCACGGGGTCCAGGACTTCGGCCTGCACCCGCGCGATGAGTTCAGCGGTGGCCAGGGAGACCGGCGCGTAGGCCCCCATGCCGCCGGTGTTGGGCCCGGTGTCGCCCTCGCCGATGCGCTTGTGATCCTGGGAGGCCACCAGCGGGACGGCTCGCTCGCCGTCGGAGAGG
Source organism: Longimicrobiales bacterium (assembly GCA_965208255.1). GTDB lineage: Bacteria > Gemmatimonadota > Gemmatimonadetes > Longimicrobiales > Gaopeijiaceae > BD2-11. The sequence goes on along the minus strand of OZ242324.1, from coordinate 1,520,098 downwards.
GCGAAGACACTGAGCTCCTCGCCGGACATGCGTTCTTCGATCACCACCTCGCGTCCGGCATCGCCCATGCTTCCCTCGACGAGCATCTGCCGGATCGCCATGCAGGCTTCATCCGGGTCGTCGCACACGATCGCGCCCTTTCCCGCCGCCAGTCCGGAGGCCTTCACCACGCAGGGTCCGCCGCCCTCCACCACGTACGCCTCGGCGCGCGCCGCATCGGTGAAGACGCGATAGTCGGCCGTGGGCACGCCCGCGGCGCTCATGAGGTCCTTGGCGAACGCCTTGCTCGATTCGATGCGCGCCGCCGCCCGCGTGGGGCCGAAGGCGGGCACCCCCGCCGCCTCCAGACGGTCGGCAAGGCCGAGCGCGAGCGGGACTTCCGGTCCGATCACCACCAGATCCATCCGGTGGGCGGCTACCCACGAGGTCAGCAGCTCCACGTCGGTCGGCGAAATGTCGACCTCGCGGGCCATCCCGACCATTCCGGCATTGGGGCGGGTGGCGTAGAAGCCGGCTTCGGGCGCGTCCCGGCAAAGCCGCCAGAGCAGCGCGTGCTCGCGCCCTCCGTTACCGACGATCAGAATGCGCATGCCAGTGGTTCCGAGCTATTTGCGGATGTTGTCCCTGAGCGAGTCGCTCATCCTGCGGGCGGCCCCGCGCATGGACCCGATGAAACTGCGGGCTTCGTCCGCGTAGGCCTGCGCCGCCGAGGAGACGTCTTCCCGGTAGGACGGGTCGGGGTCGCCGCGGCGAATGTATTCCCCCGCCACGATGCGGTCGTAGTCTCCGCTCTCGATCCAGCTCCGCATCTCCGAGAGCCGCAGCACCCAGAACGGATGGGTGACCCCGAGCAGGTTGAGCACCTTGAACACGTGGTCGGCCACGTCGCCGCCCTCGCGGTAGTCCTCTGCCTGGCGCACGAACTCGCCCAGGTCGAGGTCGGAAGAGGTGCCGCCGCCCGCCATCTTCATCATGGCGGTCATGGCGACATCCGCGTCCTGGATGGAGAGCAGGCCGGCGCGGTCCGAGGAAAGCTCGCTCTTGCGGGACCACTCCAGCAGCCCCATGAGCACGGCGCGCGCGGCGAGTCCCACGATCGGGAACCCGAGGCTGGCAAGCTGGATCAGCAGCACCATCATCGTGCGGTAGAGCACGTGGCCACTGACGATGTGGCCCACCTCGTGGCCCAGAATAAAGGACAGCTCGTCATCGTTCAGGATCAGGACCGTTCCCGAGTTCAGGATGATGAAGGGCTTGTCCATGCCGTAGGCGCCGGCGTTGGCCATCGGGGTCTGGGAGACGTAGAGGGGGTACTCCTCCGTACCCAGTGTCTCCACGATGTCCCGGTATCGCTCGTAGATGTGCCCGTACTGGCGCTCGCTCACCCGCAGCGCGTTCGCCTGGAAGGCGAGCCGGATGGGCTTTTCGCCGAAGAAGCCGAAGAGGGTCTTCAGGACTTCGTCGAAGACGGGAAGCTTGCGCAGCGCAGCGAGGGCCGCCCGATCCGCGGGATGTTCCCAGGAGCGGGACGATATGTCGGTGAGGATGCGGCGCGCATGCGCATGGGGTGCGCCTCCGCCGTTTCCGTTGGCGTTCTCGGCCGAACCGTTCCCCCGGCCTCCGTCAGAACCGTCCATGGTGGATCTCCTTTGCCGGACGCCTTCCCGGCGTCCTGGTATTCGTGGTGGCCGCGTCGGGCTCCGGCCCGCTGCGGTGGGTTCCGTACGCCCCGCCCGGAAACGGGGTTTCGGCCCGACTCCCGCCGTCCTTCCGCGCCTTCACCTTCCCGGCCCGCAGGCCAAGGCCTGCTCCAGGTCTTCGAGCAGGTCCTGCGGATCCTCGATTCCCACCGACAGCCGCACCAGGCGGCTGCTTACCCCCATCTCCTCCCTGCGCTCGGCGGGGACCGACGCGTGGGTCATGAGCGCGGGCACCGAGATGAGCGATTCCACGCCGCCCAGACTCTCGGCGAGCGCGAAGATGCGCGTGCCCTCCACCAGCCGGCGCAGGGCGTCCTCGCTCGGCAGAGTGGCGGACACCATGCCGCTGAACCCGGTCATCTGGCGCGTGGCCAGCTCGTGCTGCGGGTGGGAGGCAAGGCCCGGATAGTACACAGCATCGACGGCGGGATGGCCTTCCAGGAAGCGCGCCACCGCCAGCCCGTTGGCGTTGTGCTCACGCATGCGCACGTGCAGGGTCTTGGTGCCGCGCAGGCAGAGCCAGCAGTCCATGGGGCCGGGCACGGCGCCGGTGGACTTGCGCAGGAAGAGGAGCCGGTCGGCCAGGTCCGGATCGCGCACCGTGAGAGCGCCGCCGATGATGTCGCTGTGCCCGTTCAGGTACTTCGTGGTCGAGTGCATCACGATGTCCGCGCCCGCCTCGTGCGGGCGCTGGTTCACGGGCGTCGCGAAGGTGTTGTCGACGCACAGGAGGATGCCCGCATCGCGGGTCGCCTCGGCGGCCGCGCCCAGGTCGCACAGGCGCATCATGGGGTTGGTGGGCGTCTCGAGCAGAACCAGCCGCGTGTTCGGCCGGAGCGCGTCGCGGATTCGCTGCGCATCCCTCGAGTCTACGAAGGAGAACGAGATGCCGGCCCGGTTCAGGACCTGCGTGGCCAGCCGGGTCGTCCCGCCGTAGGTATTCTCTTCGCACACCACGTGATCGCCCGCCGAGAGCAGGCGGGCCACGCAATCGATGGCGGCCATCCCGCTGGCGAAGGCGATGCCGTGGGACGCTTTCTCGAGAGCGGCGAGGTTTCGTTCCAGGGCTTCGCGGGTAGGGTTCTGGACACGCGCGTATTCCCAGGGCCATCCCTGGTCCAGTTCGGGCTGCACGTAGGTCGAGGTCTGGAAGATGGGGGGCATGATCGCGCCGGTATGCGGCTCGGGCGCCTGGCCCCCGTGAATCGCGAGCGTCGCAAGCCGATGTCGGCGTGATTCAATCCGGGCAGGGGACTGGGTCATGGATCCGGGATGGTTCCGAAGGGGTTCTGGACAGCGTTAACAGGCCCGAATGTAGTCCGCGCGACGGGACGAAGGCGAGCCCCGACGCCCAACAAGGGAGGTTTGCCGGCAATGCCGATCGTTCTTCCACATGAGCTCATGGTGAGCGTGTCGGGCTTCCGGGGCCGAGTGGGAGACGCCCTGACGCCCGAGTTGATCTCGGCGCTCGCGGCGGCGTACGGGGCCTTTCTGGTCGGCGAGGGCGGAGGCCGATCGGTCATCTTGGGACGCGACTCGCGGACTTCCGGGCCCATGCTGGCGGCCGCCGCCGGCGCCGGGTTGGCGTCGGTGGGATGCGACGTGGTCGACATCGGCATCGTACCCACGCCGACGCTCATGATGGCGGTTCGCGACGCCGGAGCGGCGGGCGGGATGGCAGTCACGGCGAGCCACAATCCGGCCGAGTGGAACGCCCTCAAGTTCGCAACCGCCGAGGGAATGTTTCTGGACGCCCCCGGGATGGCGCGCTTTCGCCGGTTGCTGGACGACGAGATCCCGCGCGCACCCTGGGACCGCATCGGCGCGGTCGGGCGGGACGAGGGTGCGGCCCCGCGGCATCTGAAGGCGGTGCTGGATCTTCCCTTCCTGGAGGTCGCCGCTCTGCGCGGGCGCCGTTTCTCCGTGGCGCTCGACTGCGTTCGCGGGGCGGGGGGCGCGGTCATGCCCGACCTGCTGGAGCGTCTGGGGTGCCGCGTGCACGGCATGGGGTTGGAGATGGACGGGCGCTTTCCGCGCGATCCCGAGCCGACGGCGGCGAACCTGGGTGATCTGGGGGCGCTGGTGCGGGAGAGCGGGGCCGACCTGGGGATGGCGGTGGATCCCGACGTGGACCGCCTCTCGCTGGTGGACGGGGCGGGCAACCCGGTCGGCGAGGACTTCACGCTGGCCCTGGCGGCCGCGGCGGTGACCCGTCGCCTTCCGGGCCTCGTGGTGACCAACCTCTCCACCAGCCAGGTGGTGGAGGACGCCGCGGCCGCCGCCGGGGCGACGACGCTGCGGGCGCCGGTGGGCGAGATCAACGTGGCGCGCCGCATGCAGGCGGAGGGCGCCGTGGTGGGTGGGGAGGGGAACGGCGGGGTCATCGTGCCGGCGCTGCACCACACCCGCGACGCGCTGGTGGGCGCCGCGCTCGTGCTGCAGCACCTGCTCGACGAGGACCTCTCGCTGGCCGCCGCGATCGCCCGCTATCCCGACTACCGTATCGTCAAGGAGAAGGTCGCCTTCCCCAGGGAACGGCTGGAGACCGCCTACGCACGTCTGCGTGAACGCTGGCCCGGCGCCGACGGCGATCACTCCGACGGGCTGCGGCTCACCTGGCCCGACCGCCGCGAGTGGCTGCACGTGCGACCCTCCGGCACGGAGCCGGTGGTGCGGTTGATTGCGGAAGCCCCGGCCGGGCCGCGGGCGGGAACGCTCGTGGAGATGGCGCGCGCAGAGCTGACCCGGCTGGCGCGTTCCCACTAGCGGGCGCACGCGGTAGCTTTCAAGGGTGCGCCTGCCGGGGCTGCCGCCGCGGCTTCCGGGCGAGGACCGCGCCATGGCCGCGGCGCCGGCTTGACCCGATCATCGAAGACGACATGTGCGGAATCGTGGGATACGTGGGTCCGGGTGACGCGACCCCTGTGCTCCTGGAGGGGCTTCGCCGCCTCGAGTACCGCGGATACGACTCTGCCGGTCTCGCGGTGATCAACGGCGACGCCCGGTTGAGCGTGGTGAAGCGGGCAGGCAAGCTGGGGCGGGTGGAGGCGGCCATCGGCGGCAACGCCCCGGTGGGCAACTGCGGCATCGCCCATACGCGCTGGGCCACCCACGGAGCACCGACCGAGCGCAACGCCCATCCCCACGTCAGTCAGGACGGCGGCGTCGCCCTGGTGCACAACGGCATCATCGAAAACGCGGCTCTTCTCAGACGACAGCTCGAGGAGCGCGGATACCGGTTCCGGAGCGATACCGACACCGAAGTCGTCGTGCACCTGATCGATCTCTTCCTCAAGGAGGGATCCCCGCTGGAGGAAGCGCTTGCCCTGGCCCTGGAACGGGTCGAGGGCACGTACGGCATCGCGGCGATCAGCGCGCACGAGCCGGGCAAGCTGGTCGCGGCGCGCCAGGGCAGCCCGCTCCTGCTCGGGATAGGGGCTTCGGGGCAATACCTGGTGGGGTCGGACGCGGCGGCGGTCGTGGCCCAGACGCGCGACGTGGTCTACCTCGCGGACGGCGACTACGCGAAACTCGAGGGCAGCGGCTACCGGGTCTATCACAGGGGGCGGGGCACGGTGCGCCGCTCCGTGCACCAGGTGACCTGGGACCTGTCCGCCATCGAGCGCGGCGGCTTCGAGCACTTCATGCTGAAGGAGATCTTCGAGCAGCCGCGCAGCCTGCGCGACGTCCTTCGGGGACGGCTGCTGGAGGCCGACGGAATGGCCCGCCTGGGCGGGATCGAGCGGCACCGCGAAGAGCTGCTCGCCGTGGATCGCGTGGTCATGACGGCGTGCGGAACCAGCTGGCACGCGGCGCTGATCGGCGAATACATGCTCGAGGACCTGGCGCGCATCTCGGTCGAGGTGGAGTACGCCTCGGAGTTCCGCTACAAGAACCCGGTGCTGGACGAACGCACGCTGGTGATCGCGATCAGCCAGTCCGGAGAGACCGCGGACACGCTGGCCGCACTGCGGGAGGCGCGCCGAAGAGGAGCGCGCACCATGGGAATCGTCAACGTGGTGGGCTCCTCCATCGCCCGCGAGACCGCCTTCGGCTGCCACCTCCACGCCGGTCCCGAGATCGGGGTGGCGTCCACCAAGGCCTTCACCAGCCAGCTCATGGTGCTCGCCCTGTTCGCCCTGTGGATGGGCCGGCGCCGGCAGATCTCCGTACCGGGGGGACGCCGCATCGTCCAGGCCATGCAGGCCCTCCCGGGACAGGTGGAGGAAGTGCTGAAGCTGAACGATTCGATCCTGGAACTCGCGCGCACCTGCACGGACGCGCCCAACTTCCTCTATCTGGGCCGCGGCTACCAGTTTCCGGTGGCGCTGGAAGGGGCGCTCAAGCTCAAGGAAGTGAGCTACATCCACGCCGAAGGCTATCCGGCGGCCGAGATGAAGCACGGTCCGATCGCGCTCATCGACGAGGCCATGCCGGTCGTGATCCTGGCCCCGAGCGATCCCGTCTACCCGAAGGTCGTGTCGAATATCGAGGAGGTGAAGGCGAGGAACGCGCGCGTGATCGCCGTGGTCAGCGAAGGCAACTCGGAACTCGAGGACAAGGTGGATCACGTCATCCGCGTCCCGGATACGCTGCCCTTCCTGCGTCCGGTGCTCACCACGGTCCCTCTTCAGCTGCTCGCCTACCACATCGCCCTCCTCCGGGGCTGCGACGTCGATCAGCCCCGCAACCTGGCCAAGTCGGTCACGGTCGAGTGAAGGTCCGGGCGCGGGGACCGAGGGCGCTCACGCCGCCGGAGTCGGGTGGCGGGGGAGGCGCGAGGTGAGGATCGTGCTGCAGCGCGTGGCGCGCGCCTCGGTGACCGTCGACGGATCCGTAGTGGGCCGCATCGGTCACGGGCTCCTGTTGCTGGTCGGCTTCACGGGCGACGACGGCGCGCAGGCGCTCGAGTGGATGGCGAACAAGGTGCTGGGGCTGCGTGTGTTCAACGATGCGCAGGGCAGGATGAACCTGTCGCTCGGGGACGTCTCCGGCGACGTGCTGGTCGTGAGTCAGTTCACGCTGTACGGGGATACCCGCAAGGGGCGCCGTCCGAGCTTCATTCGGGCGGCGGGGCCCGATGTGGCGGTGCCCCTCTACGAGGACTTCGTCGCGTTGCTGCGGGAGCGGGCTCCGGGGAAGGTGGAGACCGGCGTGTTCGGCGCCATGATGGACGTGGAACTCGTAAACGACGGTCCCGTGACGCTGGTGCTCGAACGGTGAGCGGCCGCGGGACGAACCCGCTTGAGCCCGGGCTGGTGCTCGCGTCCCGGTCGCCCCGGCGCGCGGACCTGCTCTCGATGCTGGCGATCCCGTTCGAGGTCGCTCCCGCGGACATCGTGGAGGAGGTCCTGCCCGGGGAGAACGCGACCATGCACACCCGGCGGCTCGCGGAGGAAAAGGCGCGCGCGGTGGCGGCGCGTAGGCCGGGACGACTGGTTCTGGGCGGCGACACGGTAGTGGTGCGGGACGGGGATATCCTGGGCAAGCCCAGGGACGCCGATCACGCGGTCGCGATGCTGCTGAGCCTGGCCGGACGCTCCCACCAGGTGGTCAGCGCGCTGGCGCTGGCTGAGCCCGACGGGTGCGTGCACGGCGGCGTCTCGCGAACGACGGTCAGGCTGCGCTCCTTCGGCGAGGCGGAAGCTCGGGCCTACGTGGCCACCGGGGAGCCGATGGACAAGGCCGGGGCCTATGCCATACAGGGCGCCGGCGCGGTGCTGGTGGAGTCGCTGGAGGGCGACTACTTCACGGTGGTGGGGCTGCCCGTGCCGCTGCTCGTGGGGTTGCTGGGCGCCGCCGGCGTCCCGTACGGGTTCGGCGGGCGGGCGCCGGAAGCGCAGGCGACACCGGGAACGGGAGCGGAATCGTGAGCAGGGAGCCTGCTGTGCTCGCCCTCGACCAGGGCACGACCGGCTCGACCGCGCTGGTGGTGGCGAGCGACGGACGCATCGTGGGACGCGGCTACTCGGAGTTCACCCAGCATTTTCCCCGGCCCGGCTGGGTGGAGCACGACGCCGGGGAGATCTGGCGGGTGACCGTGCGGGTTGCGCGCGAGGCGCTGGCGGCGGCCGGGAACGAGGTGCGCCTCGAGGCCGTCGGCATCGCGAACCAGCGCGAGACCGTGGTGCTGTGGGACCGGGCCTCGCTCGAGCCGGTCTGCCGGGCCATCGTCTGGCAGGACCGCCGCACGGCATCGATCTGCACGGAGCTGCGCCGCGGCGGTCACGAAGCCGAGGTGCGCCGGCGCACGGGGCTGGTGCTGGATCCCTACTTCTCGGGCACCAAGCTGACCTGGCTCTTTCGCGAGCATCCGGAGCTGCGCTCGGCGGCGGAGGCCGGGGACCTGGCCGCGGGCACCATCGACGCCTGGCTGGTCGCGCGCCTGACCGGCGGCGCCGTTCACGCCACCGACCACACAAACGCCTCGCGCACGCTTCTCTATGACCTGCATCGGCAGGCCTGGGACGCGTCGCTTGCCGACCTGCTCGAAGTCCCGGCCGGCATCCTGCCCGAAGTGCGCTCCAGCTCGGGCGACTTCGGGGTCGCGCGCGGCGAGCATTTCGGGACGGAGGTGCCGCTTGCGGGCGTGGTCGGAGACCAGCAGGCGGCGCTCTTCGGCCAGGGCTGCTGCCGTCCGGGACTGGCAAAGGTGACCTACGGCACTGGAGCGTTCCTCCTGCTGCATACGGGCGGGGAAGTAGTGCCGTCCGAGAACGGGCTTCTCACCACCCTGGCTTGCGACGCGCGCGGCGGACCCGCGTACGCCCTGGAGGGATCGATCTTCTCGGCGGGCGCCGCCGTGCAGTGGCTGCGCGACGGCCTCGGCGTCCTCGACCACGCGTCCGAATCCGAGGAACGCGCCCGCGAGGTGGCGGACAACGCCGGAGTCTACTTCGTGCCCGCGTTCGTGGGCCTCGGAGCGCCGCACTGGATCCCGGAGGCGCGTGGCACGGTCGTGGGCATCACGCGCGGCACGACGGCGTCCCACCTGGCCCGCGCGGCACTCGAGTCGATGGCCTACGGCACGGCCGACGTCATCCGTGCGATGGAGGAGGACGCGGGGTTGACCACCCGGGAGCTGCGCGCCGACGGCGGAGCGGCGCGCAACCGGTGGCTGATGCAGTTCCAGGCGGACGTCCTGGACGTGCCGGTGCGACGGGCGGCGCGCGTCGAGACCACCGCGCTCGGGGCTGCCGGCCTGGCGGGAATCGCGAGTGGGATCTGGCGGGACGGAGAAGCGTTCGCCCGAGCCTCCGGGGAGCCGGAGATCTTCGCGCCCGCCATGCAGCCCGACCGCCGAACCGCGCTCATCGCCGGATGGGAGAGGGCGGTCGGGGCCGCGCGCGGCTGGGCTCACACGGGAGAGGAATCCGGTCAGGTTTGAGAAACCGCGCCTCCATCCTATATTTGAAACGCTTGGAAGGGCCCGAACTTGATGGCAGTCGGCCGGGTCCGGGACACACGAGACACAGGGGCGCAGCGAATGAAGAACAGCCGCTTCTATATCGGTCTGGTTGGCGTCGCCATGGTCGTGACCTTCCTGGTCTGGACAGGTTTCGACAAGGCCATGGTCTACTACCTGACCCCGGTCGAACTCATGGCGAAGGCGGCCGAGGACGACACCTTCCACGACATCGGCGTGAAGGTCAGCGGCCGGGTGGTCAAGGGCAGCTACCAGGCCGAGGGCGCCTTCGAGCACTACTTTTCGGTCGTGGATCTGGCCAGCGACGACGCCAGCTTCCGGGTGGAGTACCGCGACATCCTCCCGGACACCTTCAGCGATGAAACCGAAGTCGTGGTCGAAGGGCGGTTCCGGCGTGACGGGGTCTTCGAGGCGGCCACCGTGCTGACCAAGTGTGGCAGCCGCTACGAGGCGATGCCGGACGAGATGGCCGGATGATCCTACTCGGGGAGTTCGCCCTCTGGGTGGCTCTGCCGGTCTCGATCTGGGGCATCGTGCTCGCCTTCGTCGGCGGGCAGCGAAAGCGCGGCGACCTGGTCCTGTCGGCCGAACGGTCCGTCTACGCGGTCTTCTTTCTCCTCTGCCTCACCTCGCTGGGCATCATCCTGGCGTTCCTCGGAGAACACTACGAGTACCGGTACGTCTGGGGGTACTCGAGCCGGGAGCTGGAAACCTACTTCAAGGTCACCGGGCTCTGGGCCGGCCAGCGGGGGTCGCTGGTCTTCTGGGTGCTGCTGCTCACCCTCTTCTCGAGCATCGCGGTCTTCCAGAACCGCCGGAAGAACCGGGAGTTCATGCCCTCCGTGGTGGGGGTCCTGCTCACGATCACGGCGTTCTTCCTCGGCGTGCTCCTCTTCGCCGACGTGAACCCCTTCGAGAGGCTGCCCTTCACTCCGGCGAACGGGCAGGGGCTGAACCCTCAGCTCCAGAACTACTGGATGACCATCCATCCCCCCACGCTCTATCTGGGGTTCACCTCCTTCTCGGTGCCCTTCGCCTTCGGCATCGCCGCGCTGGTCACGGGAAAGACCGACTCCCGCTGGCTGGTGGTGACCCGCCGCTGGACCCTGTTGAGCTGGTTCTTCCTGACCAACGGGATCATCTTCGGCATGCGCTGGGCATACGAGGAGCTGGGCTGGGGCGGATACTGGTTCTGGGACCCGGTCGAGAACGCATCCCTGCTCCCATGGCTCACCGCGACGGCATTCCTCCACTCCGTCATGATCCAGGAGAACCGGGGGATGCTGAAGATGTGGAATCTGTCCCTGGTGTCGCTGACCTTCCTGCTCACTATCTTCGCGACCTTCCTGACCCGCTCCGGGCTCATCGAGTCGGTCCACTCCTTCGCCCAGAACACGCGCATTGCCTACATCTTCCTGGCCTTTCTGGGGGCTGCCGCCTTCGCTTGCCTGCTCCTGATCCTGTGGCGCAAGGACGATCTGCGCGCGGAGCGCACGATCGAGTCGTTCCTGTCCCGGGAATCGGCCTTCCTGATGAACAACCTGATCCTGCTGGGGTCGGCGTTCGCGGTGCTCTGGGGCACGCTCTTCCCGTTGATCTCCGAGGGGTTTGCGGGGACCAAGGTTGCCGTGGGGCCGGCGTTCTTCAACCGGGTCAACATCCCGATCGGCCTGGTGTTGCTGGCACTGACCGGGATCGGACCGGTCATCGCCTGGCGCAAGGCCACGCGCCGGAACCTGGAACGCAATTTCGTGTCCCCGCTGCTGATGGCGGCCGCGGTGGTGGCGGGGCTCCTGATCGCCGGCATGCGGGACTTCTACGCGCTCGCGACCTTCGCGATCTGCGGTTTCGTGCTCACCATCCTGGCCACCGAGTTCTGGAAGGGGACCAGGGCGCGCGCCCGCATCGAGGGCGAGGGGCTCGGAAAGGCCTTTCTGCACCTGATCGCCCGCAACCGGCGCCGCTGGGGCGGCTACATCGTGCACGTGGGCATCGTCCTCATGTTCGCGGGGTTCGCGGGAGCCTCGTTCCACACCGAGGTCGACCAGAGCGTCGAGCCGGGCGACCAGATCCGCGCGGCCTCCCCCTACGGGCATGAGTACGTGCTGACCTACCAGGGCCTGTCTTCGTCGCGCACGCCGAACATGTGGCAGTGGGTGGCGCTCCTCGACGTGTCCCGGGACGGCCGCCGGCTCGGCACCATCACCGCCGAGCAGCGCATCTACTCGACGGCGGATCAGCCGATTCGGGAGGTGGGCATCCGCTCGACCCCGCTCGAGGACGTGTACGTCATCCTGGCCGGGGTCGAGGACTTCGAGGGCGCCGTCCGGAACGAGTCTTCAGCCCAGGGTGCGGTCTTCCAGGTACTGGTCCGGCCCCTGGTCGGATGGCTCTGGTACGGCGGACTGGTCATGACCCTCGGGTCCCTGATCGCCCTCTGGCCCGGCGCGGGCGGACCCGCCCGGCGCAAGGTCCAGGTCCAGGCGGCGCCCGCGCGCGCCCGGGTCGTGAAGGTCTGAGCCGGGCACCCGTCCCGTCCGGATTCCTGTCTCCGGCTCCGCCGTCGCATCGCCCTTGATGATTGTGCATCGCCCATGATGATCCTGCTTGGGGCAGTTCTGGTCGCCGCCGCCGTGGTCCTGTACGTCGTGCAGCCCATCTTCAGCGGAGAGAAGGCCCCTCTTGCCGGGCTTGACGAGGAGTTCACCGAGGCGGAAGCGCGCAGACATCTGAGCCTGGTCGCCCTGCGCGACGTCGAGTACGACTACGCGACCGGCAAGGTGGACGAGAACGACTACCGCCGGCTGCGGGACGAGTTGGCGCGCGAAGCGCTGCAGGCGTTGCGGGAGGTGCGGAGCCAGGAGGAAGCGGGCGGCGCTCCGCCGCCACAGGACGCCGTGGCGGATGACCTCGAGCGGGAAATCGCGGCCTATCGGGCGGCTCTGCGGTCCGGGACGCTGTGCGACCGCTGCGGCAACGCCAACATCGAGGAAGCGCTCTTCTGCGGGACCTGTGGCAGGCGTCTGGAACCGGAGAGGGAGGAGGGAGCCGCTGCCGCGGCGCAGAGTTGACCCGGGCATGACTGCTTTCTCGTCCACCACCTCCGAAGCCGCCGCGCCGCCGGCGCTGGAGGCGGCGGAGCTGGTTCGGGATTACGGGCCGATGCGCGCCGTGGATCACGTCTCCTTCCGGCTCGCCGCCGGCGAGTTCCTGTCCGTATTCGGGCCCAACGGGGCGGGGAAGACATCCCTCCTGCGGTTGCTGGCCGGAGGGCTCCGCCCCACGAGCGGGGAGGTGCGCGTGTCCGGGACCCCCCTCACCATCGGCGACCGGGCGGCGCGAGGGCGGATCGGCATCCTGTCCCACCTGAGCTTCCTGTACGGCGGCCTGACGGCGCGCGAGAACCTTGTGTTCTATGGCCGCCTGCACGGCCTCGGGGACCTGGACCCGCGGGTCTCGGCCCGTCTGACAGAAGTCGGCCTTGAGCGCTGTGCGGACAACCCGGTGGACACCCTGTCGCGGGGTACGGTGCAGCGGCTGGCCGTCGCGCGCGCGTTGCTGCACGACCCCGACATCGTCCTGCTCGACGAGCCGTACACCGGTCTCGACGCCTATGCCAGCGCGATGCTGCAGGAGCTGCTCTCGGCGCTGAAGGACGGGGGCCGCACCGTGGTCATGGTCACGCACAATCTGGGCAGGGGGCTGGAGGTGGCGGATCGGGTGGCGATCCAGGTCCGCGGCAGGTTCGTGTTCGAGGCGGCGCGGGCCGACCTGGACCTCGGCAGCCTGGAGACGTCCTACCGGCGCGCGGTGGAGGAGGGGATGTGACCGTCTATCTCCGCCAGGTCTGGGCCATCGTGCGCAAGGACCTTCTGCTGGAGCTGCGCACCCGCGAACGCCTGGCGGCCATGGGGGCGCTGACCGTGCTCGTGGCCGTCCTCTTTCATTTCGCCATCGACCAGGGGCTGGTCCGGATGCAGAACCTGGCCGCCGGCCTGATCTGGATGACGATCCTGTTCGGGGGCATGCTGGGCATGGGGCGAACCTTCGAGATGGAGCGCGAGCAGGGCGCGATACAGGGACTGCTCACAAGCCCTATCCCTTTGGACGGCATTTACTTGGCCAAAGTCATCTCGAATTTTGTGCTGGTCACGCTGATCGAGATCATTGCGCTCGGGGCCTACTGGCTGTTCTTCGGATTCGACTATGGGACAGATCCTCTCCTGCTGGCCGGCGTGCTGGGCGTGGCGACGCTCGGGTTCGTGGCCGTCACCACCCTGTTCAGCGCCGTCTCGGTACAGACCAGCATGGGGCAGAGCCTTCTTCCCATCCTGATCTTTCCGCTTCTCGTCCCTGTCGTCATCTTCGGAGTCACGGCCACGGGTCGCATCTTCGCCTCGCGTCCCGCACAGGAGGTGGAGGGCAGCCTCTATCTGCTGGCGGCCTTCACGGTAGTGGCGCTTGCGGCGGGCACGATCCTGTTTCGATACGTGGTGGAGGAATGATGTCACTCACGCGCATCCGATGGATAGCGATTGTATTGGCGACCCTGGGCGTCGCCGCAGTACTGCTTCTGCACTGGCTGGTCTTCTTCTGGGTGGGAACCGAACGCACCATGGGGGTCGTGCAGCGGATCTTCTACGTGCACGTCCCATCGGCCTGGGTGACCTTCCTCGCCTTCGGCATCACGGCGCTGTGCGGGGCCGCCTACCTCTGGCTGCGCGATGAGAGACTGGACTGGGCGGCGCAGTCGGCCGCGGAGGGCGGGCTCGTCTTCGGCGCCATCATGCTCACCTCCGGCCCGCTCTGGGCGGCCTACGCCTGGGGAACGCCCTGGACCTGGGAACCGCGCCTTACCCTGACGCTGCTCATGTGGTTCGTCTTCCTCGGCTATTTCCTCGTGCGCGCTTCGGCCGAGGATCGGCAGGCGGGCAAGCGCATGTCAGCCGTGATCGCCGTCCTGGGCGTGCTGCTGATCCCGCTCATCCACGTGAGCGTGCTCTGGTTCCCTTCGCTGCATCCCCAGCCGGTGGTGCTCAATGTCGACGAAGGACCGACGCTGGATGCGGACATGCTGATCACCCTCATGATCGGGCTGCTGGCGTTCACCATCATCTTCTTCTCCGTGTTCTTCTTCAGATACGGCCTCGAGCACCTGCGGTACCAGCGCGCCCTGGAATCGCGGGAACAGCCTCGGGCAGCCTAAGGAAATCGGCCATGCATATTCTTCGTTCCCGACCGGGAGTCGCCCTTCTGGCCGCGCTGGCGGCGGTGCTCGCTTTCTCCGCTCCCGTGAGCGCCCAGGTGGGCACCGAGGTGCTCGCACAGCAGTCTCTGCGCCCGTATTGGTACGTCTTCATCGCCTATGCGCTTGCGTGGCTGTTGCTTATGGGCTGGATCGTCTCCATCGGCCGGCGGATGCGAAGTCTGGACGACGCGTGAGCAGAGGCTCACAACGCCATGAGGCGCCTCAGGTTCACTGGCTTTCGGACCTGACGGGGGCTATTTTTTGCGACTTAGAAATTGGTGCCCAATGCGTGATCGGATGGGGTATGTCACGACCCCGGGGCGCCTCGACAAACCCAAGGAGTTACAGGATGAAAGGACGCTCCAATAAGGCCCGTTGGATCCCCGCATTCATCGTAGCGCTGGTCTGTGTCGCTCAGGTTCAACCGCTCGACGGCCAGAGCACCAAGATGAGCAGCACGCTGCGGTACGGTTCCGGGTTCTTCAACGTGCCGGCCGCGTCGACGCTCCCGCACATGGCCATCACGGGCACCTATTCGGGGTTCGGGATCAACGTCAACGAGCGGGTATTCATTTCTCAGAGAGGGATCGAGAAGGGTCGTCTGGCGGGCGAGTGGAGTCAGTGGTCGCAGGATGCGTCGGTTGCGATCGGCCTCTTCGACCGCGTTGAGGTGGGCGCGTCCTTCCAGAACTTCGCCGATGCCGAGAACGGCGGGAACATGATCGGCGGCTTCGGCCGGGTCGCGCTGGTGAATCCCGCCTCGTCCGGAGGATTCGGGCTGGCCGCGGGGGCGCGCTTCGTGACCGGACCCTCCTTCTCCGACGGGACTCACGATTACATGCCTCCCCGCCTCGGATTCCCCGACATCCGATTCTATGGCGAGTATGAGGGAGGCCTGGTGGACGACATGTCTACCTCGTTCTCTCCCTATGCGATGGCCACCTTCCAGCTCGCCGGCGTGGACAGCGACGCCCTTCCGGAGCACGACCTGACCTTCGGGCTGGGATACGGAATGGGGATGTTCGGCGGGAGTGGAAGCGATCTCGGCTGGTACGGCAGGCGCTATTCGCGCGGCTGGCTCGCAGCCACCGCCCTGCACGTCCAGCTCTCCCAGGGGGTGCTCCTGAACCTCATGGGGGAATACGACGGATGGGACTTCAACACCGGGCTGCAGTTGGATGTCGGCGGGATTCGGGCCGGCGCCTATGTGCTCGGAATCCAGCACATCGAGAACTCGACCGTCTACCGCAGTGCCCGCTACGGCGTGATGGCTTCGCTGGCGCTCTGTCCCGGCAACGGCCCGCTGTGCAGGCCCGAGCTGATGGCGCGCCCGGAGCCGATTCAGCTTCCGGCTCCGCCGCCGGACACGGTCGTCATCGAGCGCACCACCGAGGTCCCGATCGAGCTCAGCATGGAGCGGACCCTGTGCCTGGCAACCGGTGAGAACGGCACGGTGATGGCCACGCCCGAGGGCGCGGAAGTGATTGCCGTGGATGCGCTTGGCGGCGTATACGCGAGTGACGCCGAGTGGTTCAACGACGACAGCGAGATCGAACACGGGGGCTACCCGTACGAGAAGGCGGGCGAGCAGATCAGCCCGAACTGCACCACGATCACCCGGGTCGGCGAGTGGATGGGCGTTCCGCTCTTCGCGGAGTCCGCCGCGGCGGGCGAGGATCCGATTCCGATGATCTACGTACCGGTGACCCCCGGGCGCTGGCAGCCCTACGAACTGCCGGCACGGGTGCGCGGCTGACGTCGTCCCGCGTTTCGCGCAAGCGACGAAGCCCGTCTCGGCAGTGGCCGGGGCGGGCTTCTTTGCGTCCTGGCCCAGAGGCCGTTACCGAG
The DNA here is from genome assembly GCA_965208255.1 of Longimicrobiales bacterium. Classification (GTDB taxonomy): domain Bacteria; phylum Gemmatimonadota; class Gemmatimonadetes; order Longimicrobiales; family Gaopeijiaceae; genus BD2-11. The sequence continues at coordinate 1,503,876 of OZ242324.1, read as the reverse complement.
GTTGGCGGAGCTGCCCGGGGTGAGGCTTCGGACTACGGGTTTCGCCCGGGACGTGGTCGCCGGGCAGGCGAATGCCCGCCCGTACCAGGTCTTCCACGGTGTCGATGTCCAACAGGGGTGCAAGGGTGGCCGTGCGCAGCTTCAGGGCGCGTGCCCGGGCCAGCGTCGCAGTCATGACTTCCTCCGTGCTCCAGGGCACGTCGCGGAAGAGTTGGGGCCGGTAGCGGGTCGTGCCGATCAGATAGTATCCGCCGTCCAGCGCGGGACCGAGCACCAGATCGTTGTTTGAGAGTTCGGTGAAGGCTCGCTCGACGACGCGGCGGTCCACCGCGGGGGCATCGGTGCCGATGGCGCAGACGTGGCGCGCGCGCTGGAACTCCCGCCGGAAGGCGTCGGTCAGGCGTTCGCCCAAGTCGTCGCCTGCCTGGGGTCTGAAGTCGATGCCCGTTTCTCCCAGCCAGTCGCGCGCCCTGGCCAGCTCATTCGCGGGATCGACGTAGGCGACGAGGCGATAGTCCCCGCCGCGAACGCCGTCCAGCACCCGGCGGCCCATGACGCGGTACAGGGACGCGGCTTCGGTGTCGCCGATGGCGGCCGCGAGACGCGTCTTGACGCGCCCCGGCCGAGGCACTTTCGCGAACGCGATCAGGGTGCGTTCAACGGCGCGCGTCACCTGTTCCGCCCGTTCTCCGATCCCGGGAAGCGTTCAGGATACCAGCGTAGCAGGCGCTCGGGAGCGACCCCCGCCAGATACAGGGAGATGGCCGCCCCGTTGCGCAGCCAGACCTTCCATCTTCCGACCCGCTGGTAGGTTCTGGGGCTGGTCACCAGAGGGCCGGGCAGACGTTCGATCCGGCCCGAGCGACGGAGTCGGCGCACCATCTCGACATCTTCCATGAGGGGCACGTCGGGGTAGCCGCCGACCGCTTCGAAGATCTCGCGCCGGACCAGCAGACCCTGGTCGCCGTACACGAGGCCGGTCACGCGTTCGCGCAGGCGTTGCCCGGTCTCGACCAGGCGCCAGAACCAGCCGCGCCCTCGCAGGCGAAACGGGAAATACGCCGCCGCCGCAGCGTTGTCGGAGCGGAGCGCGGACACGAGCGCCGAGCGGGACGTCGGCGGGAGCCGGGAATCGGCGTGCAGGAACAGGAGCCAGGGGGTGTCGAGCGCGCGCGCCCCGGCGTTCATCTGAACGGCGCGCCCCCGGGGCCCGGACAGGCACACGGCGCCTCCGGTGCGGGCCAGCTCGAGGGTGTCGTCGGCCGAGCCGCCATCGGAGACGACGATGCGAAGCGGAAGCGGAACTTCGGCGAGGTCGGCCAGCAGTCCGGGCAGATGACCCGCTTCGTTGATCGTCGGGATCACCACCCCCAGGGTGGCTGCGGTCACGGATCGAGGTCGTTCAGCGTCCAGTCGTATTCGAAGAAGTGCACCTCGAGGCCCGGGCGCCGAAGGAACTCGGCATCCTCCTCGGGGACGTATCGGGCGAAGAAGTCGAGGAGGCCGTCCTTTCCTCCGAAGTCGTCGCCGTACCAGTCCAGCACCCGGTTCAGCGTGAGGGATCCGTCGCCCGAGCGGTCGATGAGGAAGTGCTCGGGACTTGCTACCAGCCCCATCACGGCTCGATCGAGCTGGTCCTCGAGACGTTCCGGCACGTAGGCCTCGGCCGCCAGCGGGGGACAGCTCAGTGCGGCGCAGTTGACCGCGAAGTGAATGCGCGGCTCGCCCCACGTGGGCCGGATGATCTCGTGCTCGATCTCGTCGAGGGAACGGGTAGCTCCCGCGACGTCGCAGAAGGCGCCCGTGAAGACGTCCCGGATCTGCCATACGGAGTTGTCGGGGCGGTCCGCGAACGCGTTTCGGATCGAGCCTACGAGACCGGCGTTCTTCCGGATCGGGTAGTGGGTCGCCACGCGGTCGAGCATGCAGGCGTTGTAGGCGTTGATCCAGAACGCGAGCTGGACTTCGCGGGAGGCCGACGCGAGCGCTGCCGGATCGGTGGCCGCAAGCTGGCCGAGGTAGGCGCCCAGGTCCGCGTTGCGGTTCTGGAGCGCGGCGTAGTCCACCCGCGGCTCGCGGATGACGTCCGCCAGGATCCGGGTGAAGTCCGCATGGTCGGGAATCTCCTGCGATGCGGCCGGTGATGCCGCGAGCACACAGGCGAGCAGGGACGGAAGAAGGGTCTTTCTCGTGTTCATTCCGAGTCGCTCCAGCGGGTGTCGTCCAATCGAAGCGGGCTGACGGGGGCAGCCCTTGCAAAAAGAGAACAGGAGTCGCCGTCGCTCCGCAACGGGGGTCCCGCGATCGTCCCGAAAAGACATTCCAGCGGCCATCGGGGACCCGTTATGTTTCTTTCGGCGCGGGGCCTTTCGCTTTTTGTTCGGGTCTCGTATGTTGGGATGGCACTTTTTCGTTCACGCGAACCAGACGGAGACGCACAGCGATGGCACGCAAGAGCCAGACCACTTCGAAGAGCAAGGCGCTGGACAACGCTCTCACGCAGATCGAGAGAGCCCACGGCAAGGGCGCGATCATGAAGATGGGGTCGGACTCATCCCGGATTCAGATCGAATCCATCTCCACGGGTTCGCTCAACCTGGACGCGGCTACCGGAGTTGGCGGCGTGCCGCGGGGACGGATCAGCGAGGTCTACGGGCCGGAGTCGAGCGGCAAGACCACCCTCTGCCTCCATGTGATCGCGAACGCGCAGCGCGCGGGCGGCATCGCGGCGTTCATCGACGCGGAGCACGCTCTGGACATCGGCTACGCGCGCAAGCTCGGGGTCGACATCGACGAGCTGCTGGTGGCGCAGCCGGACACCGGCGAACAGGCCCTGGAGATCGCCGAAGTGCTGATCCGATCGAACGCCATCGACGTCATCGTCATCGACTCGGTGGCGGCGCTGGTGCCGCGCGCGGAGATCGAGGGGGAGATGGGCGACTCGCATGTCGGGCTGCAGGCGCGCCTGATGAGCCAGGCGCTGCGCAAGCTGACGGGCGCGGTGAATCGCTCGCACACCTCGGTGATCTTCACCAACCAGATCCGCGAGAAGGTGGGGGTCATGTTCGGCAGCCCGGAAACCACCTCCGGTGGCCGGGCTCTTAAGTTCTACGCCTCGCTCAGGCTCGACATCCGGCGCATCGGCGCGATCAAGGACGGCCAGGAGTTCCTGGGCAACCGGATTCGCGTCAAGGTGGTGAAGAACAAGTGCGCGCCGCCCTTCCGGCAGGCGGAGTTCGACATCCTCTACAACCGGGGCATCAGCCACTCGTCGCTCCTGATCGACCTGGGCGTGGAGAAGGGGGTGGTTTCCCGCTCAGGCTCGTGGTTCTCCTTCGGGGATCTGCGTCTGGGCCAGGGCAAGGACAACTCCCGCAAGTTCCTGGAAGAAAACAAGGACATCGCCGGCGAGATCGAAGCGAAGGTGCGGGTGGCCCTCGGTCTGGATCGACCCGATGAGAACCCCGCGGCGGAGGACGGGAAGGTCGCTGCGCCTTCGGGAAAACGCCCTCGAGCCGGCGCGGCGGCCAAGCCCTCCGCGGGTCCCCGCCGAAGCCCGGTCGGCAAGGTCGGCGGAGCGCGCGTGGTGGCGTAGATTGTGGCAGTAGCCGGTCGGGCGTGTATTGAGCCCGGCTGCCGCGCGCCGTTATTCTAGGGCTCGGCGCCCGTCCTCGGGCGGTTGAACCTTCCCGCACCTGGCTCTTTCCAGATGGACACTGCTGAGATTCGCCGACGCTTTCTGGGGTTCTTCCAAGAACGTGGGCACGGCGTAGTATCGAGCTCGTCGCTGGTGCCCGGGAACGATCCCAGCCTGCTGTTCACCAACGCGGGCATGGTCCAGTTCAAGAGCGTGTTCCTGGGAGAGGAGGCTGCGCCGCACCGGACCGCGGTCACCTCCCAGAAATGCCTCCGCGCGGGAGGAAAGCACAACGATCTGGAGGAGGTGGGACGGACGGCGCGCCACCACACCTTCTTCGAGATGCTCGGCAACTTCTCGTTCGGGGACTACTTCAAGCGCGAGGCCATCCGCTACGCGTGGGACTTCCTGACCGTCGAACTGGGAATGGATCCGGATCGGCTGTACGCGACGGTGCACTACACCGACGACGAAGCCGCCGAACTGTGGCACGAAGTGGCGGGAATCGCGCGGTCGCGCATCTACCGGCTCGGCGACAAGGACAATTTCTGGCAGATGGCGGACACGGGGCCTTGCGGGCCGTGTTCGGAGGTGCACTACGACCTGCGGCCGGAAGGGGAGCGCGGCGTGAACCTCCCGGTGGACGAGTTCGAGGAGAAGGGCGAGCGGGGTGAGTTCCTCGAGCTGTGGAACCTGGTGTTCATGCAGTTCAACCGGGACGAGGCCGGGGTGCAGCACCCGCTGCCGGCGCCCTCCATCGACACCGGGGCGGGGCTCGAGCGCCTGGCCACTGTCCTGCAGAGCGTGGATTCCAACTACCACATCGACCTCTTCCGGCCGCTGCTGGCGCGCGCTGCCGAGGCCGTGGGGAGTCCGTACGACCCGGGCGCGCCGGAGGGGGTGAGCTACCGGGTGCTCGCCGACCACAGCCGCGCCGTGGCCTTCCTGCTGGCCGACGGGGTCTACCCGTCCAACGAGGGGCGGGGCTACGTGCTGCGCCGGATCCTGCGGCGCGGGGTGCGGCACGCGTGGCTGCTCGGGCGCCGGGAGCCCACCGTGGTAGAGGTGGTCGACGCCGTGATCACGGCCATGGGCGACACCTACCCGGACCTGGTCGAGCGGGCGGAGCACATCCGGTCGGTCACGCGGCGGGAGGAGGAGCGCTTCCTGACCACCATCGAGGGGGGCATGGAGCGCTTCGAGGCGATCGTGGCGGCAGGGCGCGGGGCGCGGGGTGGGGTGATTGGGGGCGAGGACGCGTTCCGGCTGTACGACACCTTCGGCTTTCCGCTCGACCTCACCGAGGTGATGGCGCGTGAGCGCGGGTATGCGGTGGATGTGGAGGGGTTTGGGGAGGCGCTGGAGAGGCAGAGGGAGCGGAGTCGGGGGAAGCCGAAGGGCGTAGCAAAGTCCGGTGAACCGGGGGTCACCGGCGACCTCGGGGCAATTCAGCCGGTCAAGGGCGGTCGGGGCCAGGCATATCCGGTTGAGGTGACGGTTGTCCGGCCGTGGCGGCAGTTGGACCTGGACGCCGAGCAGACGTTCGTCGGCTACGACCATCGGGGGGTGTCCACCGAGGTGATCGCCGTGCAGGAACGGGACAGCAAGTGGGGTCTGCAGCTCCGCGAAAACCCATTCTATGTGGAGGCCGGCGGCCAGATTTCCGACCAGGGCACGGTCACCGGCGACGGGTGGCAGCTGACGGTGGACGGGGTTGAGCGGGTGGAGGGCCGGACCGCGCTGATCGGGTCGCTGGAAGGGGATCCACCGGCACTGGATGCAGGGCCGCTACCCGTGCGCGCGCAGATCCCGGAAGACGTGCGGCATGACACCGAGAGGAATCACACGGCGACCCACCTGCTTCATGCGGCACTCCGGTCGGTGCTCGGGGAGCACGCGACCCAGCAGGGGTCGCTGGTGGCCCCGGACCGTCTTCGTTTCGATTTCGCCCACTCAGGGCCGATGACGGCGGATGAAGTCGAGCAGGTCGAGAGCTTCGTCAGCGACGCGGTGTGGCGCGACGATCCGGTCGAGGCGGGGGAATCCAGCTACGACGAAGCGATCGCTGCGGGCGCGATGGCGCTCTTCGGCGAGAAGTACGGCGACCGCGTGCGCACGATCACGATCCCCGGAGTCAGCATCGAGCTGTGCGGCGGGACCCATCTGCGCCACACCGGTGAGGTCGGGCTCTTCAAGGTCGTGAGCGAGTCCGGCGTGGCCGCGGGCGTGCGCCGCGTCGAGGCGGTCACGGGTCCGGGCGCGCTCAAGCACTATCAGAACATCGAGGCCGAGCTCGAGCAGGTATCCGGCCTGCTCCGGACGCCGGTGCACAACGCGGTGCGGCGCACACGGCAACTGATCGACGAGAAGAAGGAGCTCGAGCGGCTGCTGGACAAGATGAGCAAGGCGGGGAGCGGCCGCGAGACCGTGGTCGTGGCCAGCGAGCTCACGCTCGGCGACGGCGACCCTTTCCGGGCGGCCTACCGGGCGGTTCGGCTGCGGGCGCGCCGGGCGGACGAGGTACGCAGCTACGGCGACGACTTCCTGGCTGCCGAGCCGGGCGGAGTGGCGGTGGTCGCCGCCGAGCTGCCCGGCGGCAAGCAGACCCTGTTCAGCTTCGTCGGCGCCGCCCTCATCCGCCGGGGGATCAAGGCGGACGAGGTGGTGCGGGGGGTGGCGGCGGTGGTGGGAGGGCGCGGCGGCGGGCGACCTCACATGGCGCAGGCGGGCGTCGCCGATCCCAGCCGGCTGGACGAGGCGCTGGCGGCGGGTGAAGCGGTCGTGCGCGAGCTTTCCGTCCGCAGCCGCGGCGATAAGCGGTGACGGCGCTCGGCGCCTGGCTCGCCGCCCGCCGCCCGGCCGTACCGGACGGACTGAAGGACTGGCTCGCGGTCGACGACGACCTTCCCCTCTCGGTCGCCGCGCTCGCCGAACTCGGCATCGCCGCGCTCGACCGCGCCGACGTGACGCGGCGACTCGACCGCCACGCGGCCTTTCAGCTCCTGGCGGCGGACGCGTTTCTCACCTACGCCTGCGAAGCCGCCGTCGATGAACCCGATGTCGCCTCCGGGCTGCACCTGATTCTCGATCGCTGCGCGGCTGCCTGGCGGTGACGGAGGGGAGGGAACTGCCGGCTGCCCCCGACTCGGTCCGCTGGGTAATACGGAAACTCGAACGGGCCGGCTTCGAGACGTGGGCGGTGGGAGGCATCGTGCGGGACGCGCTCGCCGGACGGCCCGCCGATGCTCGCGACTGGGACCTGGCCACGCGCGCCCGGCCCGATCAGGTGCGGGCGGTGTTCGGAAGGGTGGTTCCGATCGGGGTCGAACACGGGACGGTCGGAGTGCTCACCAGGGAGCGCATGTACGAGGTCACCACGTTCCGGCGCGACGTCGAGACATTCGGGCGCCGGGCCACGGTCGAGTTCGCCGACGACATCGACGAGGATCTGGCTCGCCGGGACTTCACCATCAACGCCATCGCCTGGCACCCCCTGCGCAGGGAGATGCGCGATCCCTTCAGGGGCGCGGACGATCTCGCCGCCGGCGTCCTGCGCACGGTCGGAGACGCCCACACGCGTTTCGCCGAAGACTTCCTGCGCATCCTGCGCGCACTGCGCTTTGCCGGACGCTTTGCCCTCGCCATCGATCCGGACACCTGGTCCGCCCTGTGCGAGCACAGGCGACACCTGGCGGAACTGTCCCCGGAGCGCGTGCGGGAAGAGCTGACCAAGATCCTCGTCTCCGCGCATCCATCCCGCGCGCTCTCGCTGTACGCCGCCGCCGGCGTCCTCCCGGTGCTCTACCCGGAGCTGGCGCGATGCTTGAGCCGGCAGCAGGACGGGCAGCCTGACTCGTGGGGCGATGCCCTGCTCACCGTGGACATCATTTCGAGGAGGTATCCGCTGGCTCGTCTGGCGTGTCTCCTGAGCGGGATCGGCATACCCTCACGGGGGGTTGGCGAGGAGCTTCGCCCGGAGGAGCGCGCCGGGTTGCGTGCGGCTGCACTGATGGAGCGGTTGCGCTATTCCCGCGCCAACATCGAGGGTGTGAGCGCGCTGGTGCGCGCGGTGGCGGCCGGTCCCGAAGCCGGCGTCGGGCCCGCGTTGCGCCGCTGGCTTCGCCGAACCCGGCGGATGAACCGCCGCCACCTGTTCCGCATCTGGATCGCACGCTCGCGCCTCGAGGCCGGCCAGGGAACGCGGAACGACCCGGAAGGCGCCGTGGTCGCCCGCTGGAGAGCAGTTCGGGCAGAGCTGGCGAAGGATCCGCCGCTCACGGTGGCGGACCTCGCGCTGAGCGGTCGGGATCTGATCGAGATGGGCATGCGCCCCGGACCCGGCTTCGGCGAAGTCCTCGCTCATCTGCTCGATCTGGTACTCGACGATCCCGCGCTGAATCGTCATTCGATTCTGGAGCAACGGGCCCGTCGCTACATGGATGCGCGCGCGCACGCAGCCCGTGCCCCGGGGAGATCCCCATGAACGAGCCCTCGCTCTTCGGGGATGTCGGAACCGGAGAGAGCTCCCGCCGATCGGGAAGTGCGGAGACGGTGCGTGGCGGCGCGCATCCCCCGCAAGCTCGCTCTCCCGGCGCTGGCGCTCCGCTCGCGGCCCGCATGCGTCCGCGCACCCTCGACGAGTTTGCGGGACAGGACCGGCTTCTGGAAGACGGCAGTCCGCTCAGGCTCATGCTCGAAGGGGGCTCGCTCTCGAGCCTGATCCTCTGGGGTCCTCCGGGAAGCGGCAAGACCACCCTGGCGCGGCTCCTTGCCCACCGCGGCGACGCCGCCTTCGTCGCGTTCTCGGCGGTGACGGAAGGCGTGGCGCGCGTCCGTGCGATCATCGCGGAGGCCCGGGAGCGGATCGCCGCGACCGGCCGCGGCACGATCCTGTTCTGCGACGAGATCCATCGCTTCAACAAGGCGCAGCAGGACGCGTTCCTCCCCTATGTCGAGGAGGGGGTCGTCGTCCTCGTCGGCGCGACCACCGAGAATCCGAGCTTCGAGGTCATCCGGCCGCTGCTGTCGCGGGCTCCGGTGTTCGTCCTGGAACCCCTCTCGGGGGAAGAGCTGACGGGCATCCTGAGGCACGCGCTGGAGGACGGTAAGCGTGGGCTGGGACGTGCTCCGGAGGGCGCCCGCGCCGGTGTCCTGGAGTGGATCGCCGAGCGCGCCGACGGGGACGCGCGACGCGCGCTCGGAGTGTTGGAGCGGGCCGGCGACCTGGCCGGTCTGGAGCGCCCCATCTCCATGGATCACGCCCGCCAGGCGGCCCAGCACCGCTTCACCCACTTCGACAAGGGCGGCGAGGAGCACTACAACACCATCTCCGCGCTGCACAAGGCGATCCGGGGCAGCGACCCGGACGGCGCCCTCTACTGGCTGGCGCGCATGCTCCAGGGAGGGCAGGACCCGCTCTATATCGCGCGGCGACTGGTGCGCATGGCCTCCGAGGACATCGGGCTGGCGGACCCGCACGCGCTGACGGTCGCGCTGGCCGGACGCGACGCCTTCCACTTCCTGGGTTCTCCGGAAGGGGAGCTGGCCTTGGCCGAAGTAGTGGTGTATCTGGCGGTGGCGCCCAAGTCGAACCGACTCTACCGCGCCTGGCTCGATGCCGGACAGGCGGCGCGGCGGACGCCCGGCGCCGCGGTGCCCCTGCATCTCCGCAACGCGCCCACCGACATGATGAAGCAGCTGGGGTACGGCGCCGGATACCAGTATGATCCCGATGCGCCGGACGGCGTCGCCGCCCAGAGCTACCTGCCCGATGAACTCGGAGGGAGACGCTTCTACGCCCCCGGGGCGGCGGGGGAGGAACACGACATCGCGGCGAGGCTCGAGCGTTTCCGGACCCTGCGCGCCCGCGTCGCAGAGGAGGTGGACCGGAGTGGTCCGAAACCGCGCCCCGGCGCCCGCACGTAAGCGAAGTTCGGATGCCTGAACCTGCCACGGCCGGGACCTGTCCCGACATTCGCGGAAGCAGGCGAAACGAGCCCGGCGAGGCTCGCCACCCACGGAGGCACTTCCATACCTGAGCGACTCATCGACAACCGGCCCGCCACCGATCGCGCCATCCTGGTCGGAGCGCCCCGGGGACGCACGCGCCCGGCCACCGCGCGCGAACACCTCGAGGAACTGGCCCGCCTGGCGGACACCGCGGGCGCGGATGTGGTGGGGACGGTGCAGCAGCGTATCCGAAGGCCCCATCCCCACTTCTACATCGGCAAGGGCAAGGCCGGCGAGCTGCGCTCGACCGCGCGCGCCGCCGAGGCCGACCTGGTCATCTTCGACGATGAACTGAAGCCGGATCAGGCCCGTCATCTGGAGGACTTTCTGAAGATCCGGGTGATGGACCGCGCCGAGCTCATCCTGGACATCTTCGCCACGCGCGCCCGCACCCGGGAAGCCCGGATGCAGGTGGAACTGGCGCAGCTCGAATACCTGCTGCCCCGCCTGAAGCGCATGTGGAGCCACCTGTCGCGCATCCGCGGAGGGATCGGACTGAGGGGACCGGGCGAGACCCAGCTCGAGACCGACCGGCGCCTGATCGGCACCCGGATTTCGGAACTGAAACACAAGCTGGAGGCGGTTGCCCGGTCGCGCGCCACCCAGCGCAAGGGACGCGTGAACTCTTTCCGGGCGGCGCTGGTCGGGTACACCAACGCCGGCAAGTCATCGCTCCTCAAGGCGCTCTCCGGCGCCGACCTGCTGGTGGAGGACCGTCTCTTCGCCACCCTCGATTCCGCTACGCGTGTGGTGCCCGTGGGCGAAGGGCACGAGGCGCTGCTCACCGACACGGTGGGCTTCATCCGCAAGCTCCCGCACGACCTGATCGCATCGTTCCGGTCGACGCTCGAGGAGGCGCGGGAAGCGGACCTGATCCTGCACGTGGTGGACGCCGCGGAACCCGACTGGGAAGGACGGCTCGCCGTCGTGCACGAGGTGCTGGAGGAACTCGAGCTGCTGGACGCGCCGCGCGTGCTCGTGTTCAACAAGACCGACCTCATCACCCACGCCGAGGAGGAGGTGCTCCGGGAGCGCGTGCGAGGTCGCGAGCATACGCCCTCGGTCTTCCTCTCGGTCTACCAGCCGGACACGCTCGAGCGGCTGCGCAACGTGCTTCTGACGCGCATCCGGGCAGCGCTGCGCAGCGTGCAGGTGGTGCTCAAGGTGACCGACGGCGGGACGCTTGCAGCGCTGTACCGCGAGGGTGAGGTTGTGAAGACGACGCGGGACGATTCGGCCCTCACGGTCACGGCCCGGCTGCCCGCGCCGGCGCTGGGCCGCCTCCAGGCCCGCGGGGACATCGAGATTCTGGAGGTCGCCGCTCCGGGAGCGTCCGAGGATGCCGTCCCTTCATCCGGTTGAGAACACACCATGCGTTTCTACGTCAACATCGATCATGTCGCCACCGTACGGCAGGCGCGCCGGACGGATGAACCCGATCCCGTGCGCGCGGCGGTGCTGACCGAGCTGGGCGGCGCCGACGGGATCACCGTGCACCTGCGCGAGGACCGCCGCCACATCAACGACCGCGACGTGCGGCTACTCATGGAGACAGCCCGCACGGGGATCAATCTCGAGTTGGCGACCGCCCCCGACATTCTCGGGCTGGCGTGCGAGCTCGCGCCGATGCAGGCCACGCTCGTGCCCGAGCGCCGCGAGGAGGTGACTACCGAGGGGGGGCTGGCGCTCGGTTCGGTGGAGGTGCGCGCCGCCATGCGGGACGCGCTCGCCCGCCTCGCCGACGCCGGGGTGCGAACGTCGCTCTTCATCGACCCGGACGAGGAAGCGATCGAAGCGAGCGCCGAGCTGGGCGCCGACGCGGTGGAACTCCATACCGGAGAGTACGCGTTGGCCGACCCGGAGGGCCGCCCGGGCCAGCTGGACCGCCTGGTGACGGCGGCGCGCGCAGGGCGGGCCGCGGGACTCGCGGTGCACGCCGGTCACGGGCTGACCTACGAGAACGTGATCCCGGTGGCCGCCGTCCGCGAGATCGAGGAACTCAACATCGGCCACAGCATCATCTCGCGCGCGGTGCTGGTGGGGCTGGAGCGGGCGGTGAGGGAGATGAAGGAGATCATCCGGCGCGCTCCCGGCATGATGAGCGACGAGGGCTGGCTGCCACCCATCGGCTACTGAGGGTTCACCGGTGACCTCGGCCTGGAAGTCCGTCGTCGGGCTTTCCGTCAGCGTCCTGCTGCTTTGGTGGGTGTTCCGCGGCGAGGACCTGGGCGCCATCGGCGCGGAGGTGGCGGCCGCAGACCCCTGGTGGCTGCTCGGGGCGGTATTCGTCGCCACTGCGGGCTACCTGTTGCGCGCCATGCGATGGAGGGTGCTGCTCACTCCGCTGCGTCCGCGGACCGGCCTCGGCGCCCGTTTTGCCGCGACCACCATCGGCTTCATGGTCAACAACCTGCTGCCCGCGCGGGCCGGCGAGTTCGCCCGGGCGTGGTCGCTCGCGCGCATGGAGACACTGCGCACCTCCGCCTGCCTGGCTTCCCTGGCGGTCGAGCGCCTCTTCGATGGCATTACGGTTGTGGCGCTGCTGGTGGTTTCGCTGTCGCTGCCGGGGTTTCGCGCCGACACCGCGCTCGCGGGGGAACGGGTCGGAGGAGCGGTGGCCGGCTTCGGGACCGTGCTCGCGATCGTCGTCCTGGTCGTGGTGCTGGTTCTCGCTCGTCCGGGCATGGCGCGGGCGATGGCGCGTCCGGTAGCTTCCCTCCTGCCGGGCGCTGGGGGCGACAGGGCGCTGTCCATCCTGGACGGGCTCATCGAGGGGCTGGGCTCGCTGCGCAGTCCCGTCCTGGTGGCGCGTGCGGCGGTGTGGAGCCTGGTCTTCTGGCTCTGGCATTCGGCTTCGTTCTGGCTGGGCTTCCGCGCGTTCGGCATCGACGCGGGATATGCGGACGCACTCTTCCTGAACGGGGTCACCGCGCTGGCGGTCGCGATCCCTTCGGCGCCGGGCTTTTTCGGCCCCTTCGAGGCCGCGGTGCGGGTCGCGCTCGTCGATGTGCTGGGCGTTGGCGAGAACCCGGCGCTGGCGTTCGCGGCCGGGTACCACATCGCGACCTTCATTCCGGTGACCGCGATCGGGCTCTGGTATTTCTGCCGCATGGGATTCTCGTTCAGGGAGATGGCACCCGCGCGGAAGGGCGGGGAAGTGGCGATGCGGCGAGGCCGCGGGGAGCGTTCCGGAGCGTGAAGGCCGCTGTCTTCGCGGAGGCGCCCGCCAAGGTCAACATCGTCCTGCGCGTGGGGGCGCGGCGCGCCGACGGCTACCACAACGTGGACACCCTCTTCGCGGCGGTCGGGCTGTGCGACCGCCTGCGGGTGGAGCGCGCCGCGGCCGGGATCACCGTGGAGGTCGCCGGCCCCGACCTGGGCGATCCGCGCGACAACCTGGTGTACCGGGCGGCGCGGGCCTGCCTGGACGCGCGCGGCGAGCGGGGCGGGGTGGCCATACGGCTGGAGAAGCGCATTCCGGTAGGCGGCGGGCTGGGGGGCGGCTCCTCGGACGCGGCGACGACGCTCCGCTGCCTGGACGAGCTGTTCCAGCCTCCGCTGGGCGTCGCCGCCCTCACCGAGTTGGCGCGCGGCCTGGGCGCCGACGTCCCCTTCTTCCTGTCGCGGTCGCCGCTCGCACTGGGTGGCGGCCGGGGCGACCACCTCACCCCACTGCCCCCGGTACCCCCCCGGCCGGTGCTGCTGGTGGGGTCGGGGGAGGGGGTGGGGACGGCCTGGGCGTACAACCTGCTCGCCCGGGGGCGGGGGGAGGGGGGATGTCCGTCCGCCGACCAGCCGGCCCCCCTCACCCCGGACCGCTGCCGGGATTGGGCGACCGTGGCCCGCATGGCCCACAACGACTTCGAGACGCCCATCTTCGCCGTCCGCCCCGATCTCCGCGAGACGGTGATCTCGCTGAAGGACACGTCACCCCTATTGGCGCTCATGTCGGGCAGCGGCAGCACGGTTTTCGCGGTGTATCGGGACGACGAGTCGGCACTGCGCGCCCGCCGCCGCATCCGGCGGATTCACGGAGCGGAGACCGTCCATCTCACAAATACCCTCTCAGGCTTCCCCGCCATCCAGCCGGCGTAGGGCGTCCACGGCCGCCTTCAGTGCGACCTTCACCGACCAGAACGGCGCTGTCTGCTCCGGCACGGCGTCCCCTTCAGCAGGCCCCCGCGGGCCCGCCGCGACGCCTCCCCCGGAGCCGCTCCCGCCCCGGCCTCGGCAGCCGGCGAGCCGGTCCGCCGCACCGCCTCGCTCTTGAGACCTTGCCGGGGCGCGCGTAGGATTCCGAGAGCCGTCTCGAGTGGCCCGTCGTCTAATGGCAGGACACCGGTCTTTGGAACCGGCGGTGGTGGTTCGAATCCACCCGGGCCAATCCGCTCCAGCCGTGAAGGAGGAGCCGCCATCACGAAGCCGGTTCTCACGCCCGCCCTGGTCGCGCTGGTTACGGCCCTTGCGGGGCCGCCCGCCGCCATGGCCGCGGTTGCTCCGGGGCAGGAGCGCATTCCGTCTCCGGGCCCGCCGCAGCAGGAGTTGACGAAGGCGGACTCCTCCGCAGTCCTCGACCGCGCGCGTGACGCACAACGGCGCTTCGAGCGGCTGCGCGTTCGGCATCTGCCCCTGTCTCTGGACTCCGGCTCATCTCCGTGCGACGAGCTCATCGGCCGCATGTGCTACTGGCATGGAGACAATCACTCCGAACCGGATCCGGAGGCCGTGGAGATCACCGCGGCGCGCGAGGAGTTGCTCGACACCCTGGCGCACGCCGCGCGGCAACTGCCCGGCGATGGCTGGATCGCGGGCCAGCGCGTCCACTATCTGGTGGAGGCGGGCCGGGCACACGATGCGCTCGCGGTCGCCCGCGCCTGCACCGCGCCCGAGCCTGGCTGGTGCGAAGCGCTGCGCGGTCTCGCGCTCCATCGCCTGGAACGTTTCGAGGACGCGGAGCGCGCCTATCGCATCGCTCTGAAAGCCATGGACCCGCGCGAGGCCGAGGAGTGGCTGTCCCTGGCGCTCCTGCTGGAGAGGACGGACGAGTCCCGCCTGGACGAGCTCGCCGCGGACGCGCGCGAAGCGGCCAGCCGCCGGCTCTGGGCACTCGCCGATCCCTACTACCTCGTGCGCGGCAACGACCGCTGGACCGAACACATGAGCCGGCACGTCGGCGGTCGCATTCAGCGGCGCGCGCGCAATCCCCACGGGCTTCCCTGGACATCCGGCCTGGACGAACTCGCCATTCGCTACGGACACGAGACCAGCTGGTCCCGATACGTTCCCACAAGCGGATCGAGCATGCGCCCGCGGGTGACCGGGCGCCATCCTCCCCACTCGGAGCGCTACATGCCGCCGGACGGGGTGTTGAACGGCAGGTTCAGCCTTCCGGCGGGAACGGTGTCAATGGGCATCGAAAATGTCAGGGTATTGGGCATTGAAGATGTCAGGGTCCGAGCGCTGCTCCGCGGAGGGAGCGGAGCGACCGGAGCGGGGCAGCGGGCCGGTAGCGAGGTCGTCATGAGGGGCTCTCTTTCGAGGCAGGCGATTCGGCGTCCACTCGGCTCGCGAGGGGGTGGATCGCCTTGGAGAGTTCGGCGTGGCGGCGCATCCGGTAGCTGTTGCCCCGGATGTTGACGATATGGCAGCGGTGGAGCAGTCGGTCGAGGAGCGCTGCGGCCATGACCTCGTCGCCGAGGATGCGGCCCCACTCCTCGAAGCCCTTGTTGGAGGTGAGCACGGTCGAGCCGTTGCCGTAGCGCCGGTTGACGAGTTGGAAGAAGAGGACCGCGCCGCTCTGGGTCACCGGCAGGTAGCCGATCTCGTCGACGATGAGGAGTGCCGGGTGGGTGAGGATCTTCAGGCGGCGGTCGAGCCGGCCGGCGGCCTTGGCCTCCTCGAGGGAGTCGACGAGGTCGGTCAGGGTGCCGAAGTAGATCTTGCGGCCGCTCTCAGCCGCCGTGATCGCCAGGCTGATCGCGAGGTGCGTCTTGCCCACGCCGGGCGGGCCGAGGAAGACGACGTTCTCCCGGCGCTCGACGAAGCCGAGTTCGTGCAGCGCGTCGATCTGCTCGCGCTTGATCGACGGCTGGAAGGCGAAGTCGAAGGCCGCCAGCGTCTTCACGTACGGCAGGCGGCTGGAGCGCATGGCGGCTTCGAGGCGCCGGCCGTTGCGGAGCTCGATCTGGGCGGCCAGGAGCCGCTCGATCGCCTCGGCCGCGGTCGTGCCTCCCCCGTCCACCCCGGCGAGCACGCCGTCCAGCGCCTCCAGCGCGCCGGGCATCTTGAGGTCGGCGAGCTGGGCCGCGATCCGCTCCCTGCGCGATGGCGGCCTCACCGCACGCCTCCCGCGATCCGGCCGTACTCGGCCAGCGGACGGCGCTCGACCTCGACGAACCGGGAGTCCGCCGCCGCTTCGTTCCGCTCCTTCGAGGGCTCGGGGCGCAGCGGCGTCACGGGCCGGTAAGGCCAGCGGGCCAAGGGCTTTAGGTGCGGCCTCTCCGCCTCGAACCGGTCCACGGGCCGCTCCTTCAGCGTGCCGTGGACGCGGACGTTGGCCACCCTGCCGAGCCACCCCAGCACCCGGGCGTTCAGATCGTCGTCCGACACGAAGTCCCGTCCGTAGAAGAAGCTCCGCCGGATGTAGCTGACCGGCCGTTCCACCTTCCCCTTCGTCTGCGCCCGGTACGGCCGGCACGCCCGGATCCGGAAGCCCCAGTGGTGGGCGAAGCGCAGGAACTCCGTGTTCTCCATCAGCCGCCCGCCGACCTCCCGGTTGTCCTCCACGATGACGGCCTTCATCTGGTCGAACAGCAGCTCCGAGGGCACGCCCCCGAAGTACCGGAACGCCGACTCCAGGCCCTCCATCACCACGGCCATCGTCTGCCGCTCGTAGTACCGGACCCACATCAGCCGCGAGTAGCCCAGAACCACGACCAGCGCGTGCCGCTTCCCCCACGGCGTCTTGAACTCCGCGAAGTCCACCTGCCCCTGGTGCCCCGGAGGGGTCTCGAAGCGCCTGACCGGCTCCGGCTCCGGCAGCGGCCGGACCTCCCGCACATGCCGCTTCACCTGGTCGTAGCCGCCCTCGTAGCCCGCCTTCCGGATCTCCTCGAACAGCCGCACAGCGCTGAGATCCGGATACCGGGCCAGACGGGTCTCGATGATCTCCTTGTAGGGATCGAGCCGCGAAGGCCGGGGCCGCCTCGGCCCGTATCGGACCGGCCCGTCGTCCAGCTCCCGGTCCAGCTGCCCCGCCGCGATCCAGCGGTACACCGTCCGCTCGCTGACCCCGCAACGCCGCGCCACCGCGGCCTTGCTCAGTCCCTGTTCCAGATAGTGCCGCAACAACACCCGCGTCTCTCTTCCGATCATCACGTCTCCTTCGTTCAATGGAGACGCGATGGTAGCCAACCCGTTCTCGGCCCTTGCCCGCCTTCGCCCAACATCCCATGGCCGAACCCCCGCCACCGGGCTCAACCCTGACATTTTCAATGCCCACGATCCCGTAATTTGACGTGCCCGGTAACACGGCCGGAGCAGACATAGAACGGGTGGGGGTCATCGGGCGCGGCCTGCGCTCGCCACCCGAGGGGAGTTCCCGGTCGTTCATTCATGCGTTCCGGCCGGGGCTCCCCGCCTCTTTGCCCGTGGCTGCCTTGGCCGCGGCCGCCGTTCACCTGGGGGTTCTGAAGGGGGGCGGAGCATCCCCCTCGCCAGGCCGCAGTGTTCAACACTGCGTAGGCTGGCTTACGACCAGTAAGGGGCTCAGGACCGGCCTCGACACGGCGCAGGTGACCGCCTGTCAGGGGCGGTGTTACCTTCCAGCGGGACCCGGGAAGTGCAGACCTGTCCGTGCCACCTACTGAAAGTGCCACCCGGAAACTCAGTGATCGCTAATATACTACGGAATC
The DNA here is from genome assembly GCA_965208255.1 of Longimicrobiales bacterium. Classification (GTDB taxonomy): domain Bacteria; phylum Gemmatimonadota; class Gemmatimonadetes; order Longimicrobiales; family Gaopeijiaceae; genus BD2-11. Next base: position 1,486,317 of record OZ242324.1, on the reverse strand, counting down.
AACAGGTTACGAGCATGCGGGCGATCTAGCCATGAGGTCGACCGTGCCGGCCCATATTGACATGAACGGTCCCATACCCCGCCACGTTGCCGTCATCATGGATGGCAACGGGCGCTGGGCCCGGCGGCGGGGTCTGCCCCGCAGGACCGGGCACGAAGCCGGAATGGACGCCGTGCGCCGGACCATCGAAGCCTCCGTGGACGCCGGCATCGAGGTCCTGACACTCTTCGCGTTTTCCACCGACAACTGGAATCGTCCCTCCGAGGAAGTCTCCGCCCTGATGTCGCTCCTGAAGGCGTATGCCGAGCGGGAGTGCTCCGAACTGGTGGAGAAAGGCGTCGAAGTACGTGTGCTGGGGACCCTGGCCAGGATGCAGCCCTCCGCGCGCGAGGCCGTGGACCGCATCATGCGGGAAACCGAGGGCGGCACGACGCTGAGGCTCAACCTGATGATCTCGTACAGCGGAAGGGAGGACATCCTCAACGCCGTCCGGCGGCTGGCGGCGCGAGTCGACGCCGGGGAACTGGCGCCGCACGAGATTGACGCAGCGTGCCTGGAGGAGGCACTGCTGACGCGCGGCCTTCCCGACCCCGACCTCTTGATCAGAACCTCCGGGGAGTGCCGGATTTCGAACTTCATGCTCTGGCAGATTTCGTATTCGGAGATCCACATTACTCCCGTGCTCTGGCCGGACTTCTCCCGGGACGACTTCCTGGCCGCCGTGCTGGACTACCAGCGCCGGGACCGCCGTTTTGGCCGCGTCACATCGGGCTGATGGCGATGACCGATCTGCCTCGCCGCGCGCTGGTGGCGGTTGCCGGCCTCCTGATCGTGCTGCCGGCCATCTACCGAGGGGGGTGGATTCTGGGCGTGCTCACAGCCGCGCTGGCCGTGCTGGGGACCCGCGAGTTCTGCCTGCTGGCGCGCAAGAAGGGAGTCCGGCCCTTCACCGGGGCGGCCATGATCATCACGGCCGCGCTTGTTCTGATGGCGACGGCCGAGCCCTTCTTCACGGGTTTCGCTCCGCTCGCGCTGGCCGTCCTGATGGCGGCCGCCGTTGCGCTTCCCGTCGCCGCCGTATGGGCGCGTACCCTCGACGAGCGGCCGCTCGCGTCGATCTGCGTGACGCTTGTGGCGGCGCTGTATGTCGGCGGAGGGCTCTCTTTTTCCGTGTTGTTGCGCCACCTGCCGGAGACCGGGGCTGCGGTGAGGACCGTGGGCTCGCTCGAGGGTCCGCTGCTGCTCCTCTTTCCGCTGGCGGTGACCTGGGTTGGGGACATGGCCGCCTACTTCGCCGGCAGCCTGTGGGGGAAGCGCCGCCTGTTTCCCGCCGTGAGTCCGGGCAAGACCGGGCTCGGCACCGTCGCGGGAATCCTGGCTGCGGGGACGGCCGGCCTGTTGTTCGCTACGGTGGCCGCCGAGCCGTTCGTCCCGCTCGGAGTCGGGCTGGGCTGGATCGTCGGCATCGCGCTGCTGATCGGTATGGGCGGAGTGGCGGGCGACCTGGCCATTTCCCTGCTTAAGCGCGAAGCCGGAGTCAAGGACGCGGGAGCGCTCCTTCCCGGTCACGGGGGTGTGCTCGATCGGCTCGACGCCGTGCTGGTCACGCTTCCGCTGGCCTACGCGGCGCTTCGGCTGGCCGGTTCGGTGTCGCCATGAGTCGGGGGTCGGTTCCTTACGCGCGGGGTGCCCGGACGTGACGCGGGTTGTAATCCTGGGATCCACCGGGTCGGTCGGGCGCAGCGCGCTCGAGGTAATGGGCCGACATCCGGAACGCTTCCAGGTGGTGGGGCTGGCCGCAAACCGCTCCATCGACGCGCTCCGCGAGCAGGCGGCGCTCCATCGACCCCGCCAGGTGGTGGTCGCCGATCCCGGCGCCGACAGGCTGGACCTGCCCGGGGTGTCCGTCGGCTACGGGCGGGAGGCTCTGATCGAACTCGCCGCATGCTGCGATGCGGATGTGGTCGTCAACGCGCTGGTGGGCGTGGCGGGTCTCGAGCCGACCCTCGCCGCACTGCGGGCGGGCAAGCGCCTCGCGCTGGCGAACAAGGAGTCGCTGGTGGCGGCGGGGGCGCTGGTCGCCGAGACAGCCCGGTCGGGGGGTGGTGAGCTGGTGCCGGTCGATTCGGAACACAGCGCCATCCTCCAGTGCCTCGCCGGAAGCGACCCCGGGCATGTGGCTCGCATCGTGCTGACCGCGTCGGGAGGTCCCTTTCGCCGTTGGGACGCGTCCCGGATGAACGACATCACGCCGGCCGACGCACTGCGCCATCCCACCTGGAACATGGGCTCCAAGATCACCATCGATTCGGCCACGCTCGCCAACAAGGCGCTCGAGGTCGTCGAGGCACATTTCCTGTATGAGATGGAGTATGACCGCATCGGCGTTGTCGTACATCCGCAATCGATCATCCATTCCTTCGTGGAATTCGCGGACGGATCGGTCGTTGCCCAACTTGGCGTGCCGAACATGGAGCTGCCCATTCTGTACGCGCTGACTCATCCGGAGCGCATCGACGATGTCCGATTGCGCACCTTCCGCCCTGCGTCCATGTCGGACCTGACCTTCGAGGAACTGGATCGGGCCCGGTTTCCGCTGTTTGAGCTGGGCGTGCAGGCCGGGCGCGCCGGTGGCTGGGCGCCGACGGTCTTCAACGCGGCCAACGAAGTGGCGGTACATGCGTTCCTCGAGGACGAGCTGCCCTTCGGGGAGATGGCGGCGGTGGTGGGGGCGGCGCTGGAGCGAACGCCCCCGGGAGACATCAGGTCGGTAGAGGACGTGCTCGGCGTGGACGCCGAGACCCGACACGTGACCCGGGAATCCATTGCGGCGGTGGTCGCGTAGTGCCGCGCGGTTCATGAACGGGCCCATACACGGAGACGGATGATGGCGTTGCTGGCGACAATTGTTGTCCTGGGCGTTCTGATCCTGGTACACGAACTGGGTCATTTCTGGGCCGCCAAGTCCGTGGGGGTGAAGGTCCTGCGGTTCTCCATCGGACTCGGGCCGCGCATTCTGGGCTTTCGCCGGGGCGATACCGAATACGTGATCTCGGCGATTCCGCTGGGCGGCTACGTGAAGATGAGCGGGATGGCCGACGAGGTCATGGACCAGGTGGAAGGCGGCGGCGGGCAGGCGAGTCGCGGGCCGGACCCGACGGATTTCGACGGCAAGCCGGTATGGGCGCGCGCGCTGGTGCTTTCCGCGGGCGTAATCATGAACATGATCTTCGCCTGGGCCGCCTATACGGCGATCGCCGCGGGCTGGGGCAGGATCGAGCCGGGCGAGACCCGCCTCGGATACGTTGACATGGAGCTGCTGCCCCCGGGCGCGGAATCGCTGGCCGGGCTGCCCGTCGGCGCGCGCATCGCGCGGGTGGGCGACCGTGACGTAGACCACTGGGGGCATGTGCGGGAAGGATTCCTGTCCGCCCAGGGCGAAACCATCGTCGTCGAGACCGAGTCTCCGCGCGTAACGGTTTCGGTGCCGTCACCCACGGACCAGGTGGCGCGCGAGCGGCTGGCGGCGGCGCTCGACTACTGGCTCGAAGCCGAAGTGCTGGATGTCGAACCGGGGATGCCCGCGGCGCGCGCGGGGGTGCTGCCGGGAGATCGTATTCTTGCGGTGGACGACGTCGCCGTCGAGAACTGGGCGCGGTTCCGGCGGGAGGTCATGCGTCGCCCCGGTCGCACGGTCGATCTTCAGATTGCACGTGACGGGGCTCTGGTGGACATCGCGGTTACCCTCGCGTCGCGTGAGGAGCGGGGTCCCGACGGTGACATCCGAACCATAGGACAGGCCGGCATCCTTGCTCCGGCGGCGGTGCCCGTGTACGTGCCCGTTCCCCTGACCCGGGCGGTGGTCATCGGATACCGGGAAACCGAGGCCACCACCCGAATGATCCTCGGTTTCCTGGGCGACCTCGTTACCGGGAATGTTTCTCCGCGCAACGTCGGCAGTATCGTCACCATCGGGACGCTGTCGGGCCGGGCCGCGGAGGCGGGACTCGAGACCTTCCTTCGCTTCATGGCCCTGTTCTCGGTGAACCTGGCTATCCTGAACCTGCTTCCCATTCCGATCCTGGACGGCGGGCATCTCGTTTTTCTCGGGATCGAGGCGGTTCGGGGCAAGGCACTCAGCCTGGAGCAGCGGCTGCGCTGGAGCCGGGTCGGCTTCCTGGTGATCATGGGGATCATGGTCTGGGCGCTCTCGAATGACATTCTGCGCCTGCTCGGCCTGTGACGCGGAATCGTCCCCGGGCGTAGAACGCGGTAGCGCGCTCCGACGTCAGAGAAACGACAACTGCTCGGGGCCTCGCTCCCGGCGCAGAGCCTCGACGCACAGCATCTCCGTGGGCTCATCCTGTCGGGCAACGTCCAGAAACCCCCGATAGCCGGCCCTGGTCAATGCCCGCGAGACGGTCTCGCGCGCCAGTGCGGGCGTGTTGCACTCGGCGGAGAGATGGGCCAGCAGGATGCCGGCGAGCCGGGGATGGAGGAGATCCAGTGCAAGGCGGGCGGCCGCGCGGTTCGAGAGGTGTCCGTGGCTGGACGCGATGCGCGACTTGACGGCGGCGGGATAGCGGCTCTGGTGGAGGAGCGTCTCGTCGTGATTGGCCTCCAGAACCAGAAAATCGCAGGCTGCGAGGGCGTGGCGGACGATCGCGGTGGACCGCCCCAGGTCGGTTGCGAGCCCGATCCTGGCACCGGATTCGACGTCCACCAGGGCGATGGCGACCGGGTCGGCGGCGTCGTGTACGGTCATGAACGGCTCCACGCGCAGGTCCTCGACGCCGAAGGCGCGGCCGGGCCGGTACTCCACAATCTGTTCCGATCCACGAAACAGGCGGCCACAGGCCCGGCGGGTGGCTTCCGTCAGGCAGACGGGCATGCCGTGGCGCCGCGCGAGGACCCCGCTCCCGCGGGTATGGTCGCCGTGCTCGTGCGTGAGAATGATGGCCGAGAGCTCGCTCGCCTCGACTCCGATCAGCCGCAGGCGGCGTTCGGTTTCGCGTGCGCTGAAGCCCGCGTCGACCAGAACGGTCGCGCGGCGCGAGCGCACGAGAATCGAGTTGCCCTTGCTGCCGCTGCCCAGCACGCAGATCTGCACGACCGCCTCGGAACCGTAGCTATTCGGGGACGGCCGCGCGGCGCCAGGCTCGTTCCAGGACCGCGCGCATATCCGGGGACAGCGGTACCGCCCGGCGGTTCATCACCTGCGTCGCGGTGTCCAGAAAACGGTTCAGTCGAAAGCGTGGCGCGTCGGGTGCCGCGCCCCACCGGAACGGTGGCAGCGAGCTGATCGGGCTTCCACCGCCGAACACGTTGCAGCCTGCTCCGATCACTGCCCCGGTGCTGAGCAGGGTGCCGATGCCCGTTTTGACGTGGTCGCCCAGAAAGCAGCCCAGTTTGGTGATGCCGGAGGACACGGCGCCTCCGCCGGTATGGACCCGCACATCGCGGTAGTCGTTGCGAAGGTCGCTGTTGGTGGTCCCGGCGCCGAGGTTCACCCACCGCCCGAGGCACGCGCGGCCCAGATAGCCCTCATGGGCCTTGTTGTCGTAGCCGAGCAGGACGCTCTTCGCGATGTCGCCCCGGATTCTGCACACGGGGCCGACATGGGAGGCGGACACCGTTCCGCCCAGGATCGTCGAGCCGCGGCCCACGTAGAGGGGACCCTCGAGGCGGGCCGGTCCGCACACACGCACTCCCTCGCCGAGCACGATCGGCCCGCGGGCCGTGTCGAGCAGGACGCCCGGCTCGACGGTGGTCCCGGGTCCGAGGGAGATGAGCCCGTCTCCGAGGAGGTGCACGCTGGGGGGGAGGGAGGAACGCGGGAGGGGTGCTCCCGGGCGGTCGCCGGCCGCGCTCGCGCCACCCGTGGTGGTCCGGCTGGCCGCCCCGGGCGACGGGGACGCGACCATCCCGGCTTCCAGGTCCTCGCGGAGCTGGGCGGGTGTGCGCGTCACCAGCTCCCAGACCTGTTCCAGCACGAACCCGCCCAGCTCCAGTCGCGCTTCCGTCCCGGCGGCGGCAGCGGGATCCGCGAGGTCGCGGGGGCGGGGAAGGGGGGCGCCGGGGGGGAGGCTCCATCCCACTCTCCCGCCGTCGATGTACAGGTCGGTCGGGACCTCGGCCAGGCTGTGGGGAGGATCCTGCACCACGGCCCTGCTGCACATCAGAATGCGGTGGCCGCGCGTCCCCACGTCGGTGGCGTCGAGCGCCCTGGGCCCTCCATCCTCGCGGAAGCCGGCGAGGTGAGCGGCCGCGAGATGGCCGCCGTATTGTACGCCCCACATCCGAGCCGCCCGCTCCCAGATCCGCAGGGCTCCCAGAACCAGTTCCGCCCCCGGGCGGGTCAGCGCAAAGGGCTCCCACTGCCGGGCGCGGGCGTCGTCGAACAGGAAGAGCCGGGTCGTCACGGGCGCGCCGGCCGCGAAGACGGGGGCAGACGCTCCACGAGGCGCTTGAGTTCGCGGGCGTGCTCGCGCGTTGTGACCATGGTCACTCCCTCCGCCGCCACCACGACCAACTCCCTGACCCCGAACAGCACCACCGGCCTGCCTTCGCTGTACACGATATTGTCTTCGCTTTCGACGAAGACGACGTCTCCGGTTCGGGTGTTGCCGCTCCCGTCGGGCCGTCCCGTCCGCGCGAGCGCCTCCCAGCTGCCGACATCGTCCCAGTAGAAGGATGCGGGCAGCGTGGCGCACGCTCGACTGCGCTCCAGCACTGCCTCGTCAACGCTCACCGCAGGCGCGTGGCCGAAGAACCCGTCGACATCCCCCGCCTCGAGTCGCGGGATCAGCGCCGCGAGATCCGGAGCATGCAGTTGCAGTTCCTTCAGGAACACCGATGCTCGCCACACGAAGATTCCCGTGTTCCACAGAAACCCTTGACGGATGTATTCGGCGGCCCGCCGGGCGTCGGGTTTCTCGTGAAAGCGCAGCACGCGCCGGGGGGACCCGTCCGGCCCGCCGTCCTCGCCTCCGCCCAGAGGATCGCCGGGTTGCAGGTACCCGTAGCCGGTGTCGGGGCGATCGGGTTCGGCCCCCACGGTCAGCAGTACATCCGTGCGGGCGGCAACACGCGCCGCGTGCGCGATCAGGGACCGGAACGCCCTCGCGGGACGAATGACATGGTCCGAGTGCAGGGACACGATCACGGTGTCGGGATCGCTTCGCCACGCGCGCCAGGTCGCCCAGGTGAGCGCGGGCGCCGTGCTGCGCGGAAGCGGTTCCCATAGGAAGGATCCGGGAGGAAGCTCGGGCAGCGCAGAGGCCAGCCGCGACTCCAGATGCCGTCCCGCGACGATCCGCAACCGGTGGGAAGGGACCAGTTCCAGCGCCCGCGAAACCGTGTCCGCCACGAGAGGACGGCCGGACACCAGAGGTAGCAGCTGCTTGGGGCGGGCGGGGGTGCTTGCGGGCCAGAACCGGGAGCCGGCGCCACCCGCGAGGATGACAACCCGGAGGTGGGAATCGGTGGGGGTCAACGCCGCTCGTTGATGCGGGTCAGGATGCACGCGGAAACTTACCCGGCACACAGTGTAAAATCAACGGAATTCGCCGTTCCGGGGTTGACCCGCCGGAGCCGTCGGGGTAGTCTTGGCGCGCTTCGGGCGTCGGCTGTCGCCTCCCCGGACTACCTCTGCCCTCCGTGGCCCAACGGTTGTCATGCGTTCGCTCGGCATCATCCTCCTTATCCCCATCCTGATCGCCACTGCCGCGTGCGGAAGGGATCCTTTCGCGCTCGAGTGGATCGCGTCCGCGGACACGGTGCGCCTGTACGCGATCTCCCGGCCCGAGCCCAACGTCGAGGCCGGTTTCGACTTCGGCGCGCGCCGGACGGTACGCATCGAAGCCCCCGCCACCACCTTCGCCTGGGATCTGGCCGTTGATGTCGAGGGCGGGAGAGCCGTCTTCCTGACGCCCGGCTTCTTCGGCGTCGACTCGGACGCGGCGCTGGTGGAGTTGCCGGACGAGAACTTCGACGACATCGAGGAAGCCCCCGAGGACGATGACGTGTACATCGAGAACCAGGCGGTACCGGTGAACCTCGGCAACCTGTACGTGATTCGCACGCGACGACTTCGTTCCAACTACGGACAACTGTGCAACCACTACGCGAAGCTGGTTCCCCTCGACGTGGATCCCGTGGAACGCACCGTGGTTTTCGTGTTCGACACGAACGGCATCTGCAACAGCCGCAAGATGCAGCCGGACATCTTCCCCTGAACCGCCTCCCGGCCCAACCACTCGCAAGGCCATGCTAGACCTGCGGATGATCCGGGCGCAACCGGATCTGGTGCGTGCCGGACTGGCCCGGCGCGGCATCTCCGGCGGAGCCGCCCTGGTCGAACATCTTCTCGCTCTCGATGAGCGCCGCCGGTCCGCGATCGGCGAAGCCGACGAGCTCAGGGCACGCCGCAACACCGTCTCCCGCCGCATCGGCGAGCTGCGGCGGCAGGGTGAGTCGGCGGATGGGTTGATCGCCGAAATGCGGCGGGTAGGCGGCCGCATCGACGCGTTGGTGGAAGTGGTGGAGGATACGGAGACACACATCCGCACCACGCTTCTCAACATGCCCAACCTTCCGCTTCCCGAGGTGCCCGACGGCGGTGAGGCGGCCAATGCTCTGGTCCGCAAATGGGGCACGAAGCGTACCTTCGATTTCAAGCCGAAGCCGCACTGGGAGCTGGGGGAGCGGCTGGGGCTGCTCGACCTGGCGCGCGGGGCCAGGATATCGGGTTCCGGGTTTCCGGTCCTTGCCGGCGAGGGGGCGCGTCTGCAGAGGGAGCTCATCGGCTACATGCTCGATCTGCATGTCCGGGAGCACGGCTACACCGAGATGCGCGTACCCTACATGGTCACGCGCGAGAGCCTCACCGCCACCGGCCATCTCCCCAAGTTCGCGGAGGATGCATACGTCACCACCGTGGACGATCTCTGGTTGATTCCCACGTCCGAAGTGCCCCTCACCAACATGCGCCGGGGCGAGATCCTCTCTGCGGACGAACTGCCGCTTCGATATACGGCCTATTCGCCCTGCTTCCGGCGGGAAGCCGGCGCCGCGGGCGCGGATACCCGCGGCCTGCTGCGCGTACACCAGTTCGACAAGGTGGAGCTGGTGCGCTACGAGACGCCGGAACGGAGCCGGCAGGCGCTCGAGAAAATGACCGCGGAGGCGGAGGTGATTCTCCAGCGTCTGGGGCTTCCCTACCGCGTTCTCGCCCTGGCCACGGGCGATCTGGGTTTCTGGTCGGCCATGACCTACGATCTGGAGGTCTGGGCGCCAGGCGTCCGCCGCTGGCTGGAGGTGTCCAGCGTCAGCACCACCACCGACTACCAGGCGCGACGCGCGAACCTGCGCTACCGGCCCCGCCCCGGGGAGAAACCGCAATTCGTGCACACTCTGAACGGATCGGCGCTCGCTCTGCCGCGGCTGCTGGTGGCCCTGCTGGAGACCGGCCAGGAGGAGGATGGGAGCGTAACCCTGCCCGAGCCGCTGGCCGAGCGACTCGGCGGCGGTCGCCTGCTTCCCTGAGGGACGGGCGGGCGCGTGTCGCCGAAGCGCTGGTACGTCGGGCTGGCGGCGCTTTTCGTGGCTCTGGCCGGCTGGTATCTGCTCTACACGCAGCAGATCGTGCGCGCGCTGCGGGCCGACAGCGAGATCTTCACGCGGATCTACGCGGAGGTCATGGAAGGGCTCACCGACCCTGAGGAAGGCAGCTCCACCCAGGCTCTGCGGGGTCTTCAGCTGCTGATCACGGAGTCGGGCGTGCCGTTCGTCATGACCGGCCCCGGCGATACGGTGTTGGCCGTCGAGAACCTCCCCTTCGACGTGGATCTCGAAACCTCCGCGGGGCAGGAGCGGGTGCGCGGCTATATCGGCACTCTGGACCAGAGCAATCCCCCGGTGGGCAACCCGGAGGTGCAGCACATCCACTACGGCCCCCCCCCGATTCTGACGCGCCTGCGCTGGATCCCGTGGCTGCAGGCCGGGGGACTTGCGCTGGTCGTGCTCATACTGGCGGGACTGGTGCGGTACCAGCGCCGGGTGGCGGGAGAACGAGCCTGGACGGTCATGGCCCGCGAGCTGGCGCACCAGCTGGGTACGCCCATCTCTTCCCTGCACGGGTGGGTCGAAGTACTCAAGCTGCCCGCGTCCGAGCGGCCTGGAGCGTTGTCGGAACGCGAGATCCTGCACGAACTCGACGACGACGTCGAGCGCCTTGAGCGGGTTACCCGCCGCTTCGAGCTGATCGGCCGCGAGCCCGCCCTGGGCCCGGTCGACCTGACAAGGGTGCTGGCGGAGCTGGAGGGCTACTTCCGTTCCCGGCTGCCAAGCCTTGCATCGGAGGTGGAGCTGGAGGTGCGCGTGCCCCCCGATCTTCCGGCGGTACGGGGACACCACGTCCTGCTCAGCTGGGCTCTCGAGAACGTGCTCAAGAATTCCCTCGACGCGCTGGCCGGACGCGGGGGCAGCATCTCCATCACATGCTCCACCTCCGGTACGGGGTGGGTGGATGTGCGTATCGCGGATTCAGGTCCCGGAATCGATCCGACGGTCCGCGACGAGATCTTCGAACCCGGGGTGACCACCAAGTCGAGCGGCTGGGGCGTCGGCCTGACGCTGGCGCACCGCATCGTTCATGGCGTTCACCGGGGGAAGCTCGAGCTGGTGTCCGAATGGGAACCAGGCGCGACCTTCAACATTCGCCTTCCGTCCGAGGCCTGACGCGGTGGACCATCTGGAGGGCCTGAACCCCCAACAGCGGGCTGCGGTGCTCCACTTTGAGGGGCCTCTGCTGGTGCTCGCGGGCGCGGGCACCGGGAAGACCCGGGCGCTCACCTGCCGGATCGCCCACCTGGTGCGCGAATACGGAGTGCCGCCGCACCGCATCCTCGCCGTCACCTTCACCAACAAGGCGGCGGGCGAAATGCGGGAACGCGTCGCCATGTACCTGGGGGAGGAGCCGCGCGGGATGTGGCTCGGCACCTTCCATGCGCTCGGCGCCCGCCTGCTGCGCATCCACTCCGGCGAGGTGGGCCGGGCATCGCCGTTCACCATCTTCGATGCCGAGCAGAGCCTGAACCAGATCAAGCAGGCCCAGAAGGCGGCGCGCGTCAACCCGGAACGATGGAATCCGCGGTCGGTGCAGAACCTCATCAGCTCCGCGAAGAATACGCTCATTGGCCCGCAGCGGTTTCACGATGAGAACGCGGACGGCGCCGACCCGCTGGCGGCGGTGACGTCGCGGGTCTACACCGAGTATCAGGCCGCGCTGGCGCGCCAGAACGCCTTCGATTTCGACGACCTGCTGATGAAGCCGGTGGAGCTGCTGGAGGGATACCCGGAGATTCTGCACCGCTACTCCGACCGCTTCGCTTTCCTTCTGGTGGACGAATACCAGGACACCAACCACGCCCAGTTCCGGCTTCTGGACCTGCTGGCGCGCGTCCACGGCAACCTCATGGTGGTGGGCGACGACGATCAGAGCATCTACGGATGGCGGGGAGCCGACATCGGCAACATCCTCCAGTTCGAGTCGGTGTTTCCCGGAGCCCGGGTCGTACGGCTGGAGCGCAACTATCGGTCTACCGGACACATCCTTCGCGCCGCCAACGCCGCCATCGCCCACAACGTCGCCCGCAAGACGAAGACGCTGCACACGCGTCGCCCGGACGGCGAACAGCTCAACGTCCTGCGCACGGCAACCGAGACCGATGAAGCCCGCTGCATCGCGGATGAAGTGGAATCGCTGATGCAGGCCAACGGATGGCCCTACAGGAGTTTCGCCGTTCTCTACCGCACCAACGCCCAGTCGCGGGCGCTCGAGGAAGAGCTGATGCGGCGCTTCATTCCCTACCAGATCGTCGGCGGGGTACGCTTTTATGAGAGGCGCGAGATCCGGGACGTGCTGGCGTACCTGCGGCTGATCTCCAATCCCCGCGACGAGGAGGCGTTCAACCGCATCATCAACTACCCGAGACGCGGAATCGGCACGGTGACGCAGGACCGCCTGAGGGCCTGGGCAAGGCAACGGGGCGTGCCGCTGCTCGAGGCCACGGGTGAAGCGCATGCGACAGGAACCATCCGGCCTTCGGCGGCAACCACGCTCAGGCGTTTTGCGCGCATGATCGGGCGCTGGCGGGCGCTCGCCCGCGAGCGAGGTGCGGGCGAGATCACGGAAGCGGTGGTCACCGAACTCGATCTGCGGGAGCGGTTGCGCAACGAGGGCGCGGAGGGCGAGGAGAGAGCGCTGAACGTGACGGAGCTGATCGGGGCCGCCTTCCGCTTCGATCCCTCGGAGCACGACCTCGGAGACGAGGAGGAGACCGGCGCGACCAGCGAGCTCGACCTGTTCCTCCAGCATACCGCGCTGGTGACGGGGATCGACGCGCACGACGGTGGAGCCGACGCGGTCACCCTGATGACGCTGCACAGCGCCAAGGGGCTCGAGTTCCCCTGCGTCTTTCTGGCGGGGATGGAGGAAGGACTGTTTCCGATGTCGCGTGCGCTGGAGCTGCCGGAGGAACTGGAGGAGGAACGGCGGCTCTTCTACGTGGGCATCACACGGGCCGAGGAGAGGCTCTACCTCAGCCACGCTGCGCGCAGGTGGCGAGCCGGCGAGGGGGTGAGCTCGAGGCCATCGTCGTTTCTCGACACCATACCCGACCCGCTGGTGGAACACCGGCGCTCCTCGCGGCTGCACGTGTCCCCCCATCGTTATCGGCGTGGAAGCGGGTACCGGGAGGGTGCATACGGCCGCAGGTCGGTGGACCGGAATCACAACTACCTGGACCCTGAGCCGGCCGGGTACGACGATCTGAATCAGGATGCCCCCCGTTACCAGCAGGGTGAACGCGTGGTTCACGGTACTTTCGGCTTTGGCTCCATCCTGGAGGTCTCGGGGTTCGGTCCGGACCTGAGGGTGACGGTGGATTTCGATGAGGTGGGCAAGAAAAAACTGGTGGCCCGCTTTGCCGGGCTGGAACGGGCGTTCGAATGAACAAACGCGTATCCGGGAGTTCCGGCGTGACCGTAACCATTCAGGAGATCCGCCGGATCGCGGCGCTGGCGCGCCTCCGCCTCGAGGAGGGAGAAGCGGAACGCATGGCGCGCGACATGACCGCGATCCTGGATCACATGGCGGTGCTGGGCAGAGCGGCCCTCGAGTCGCCCTCCGCGCCCGACGTCCCGGACAGCGAAGATGCGGCGCGACCGGACGGGAAGGACCCGGACGAGGCGGGTCAGCCGGCGGAAGTGGCCGGGACGGTGCCGGATCCGCTCGCGCGACCACTCTCGCGCCTGGCGCCCGACTGGAGGGAGGGTTTCTTCGTCGTGCCCCGGCTGCCCGGGGTGGCGGGCGCGTCGCACAAGCCTGATGGTCCGTCGTGAAGGCGAATCCGGGAGGAATAGCGGCGCTGGCCGCGGAGGTTCGGAACCGGAGGATTCCTCCGCATGTGCTGGTCTCGGATGCGTTGGAGGCGCACGGTGCCTGGGAGCGCGGCGCCTCTCCGCTGAACGCCTTCATCTCGTTGAACCGGCAGGCGGGCCGGAAGCAGGATCGACGGGACGGGCCGCTTGCGGGCATCCCTGTCGCGGTCAAGGACAACCTGGCCACCGCCGATCTCCCCACGACCTGCGGGTCCCGTATTCTGGAGGACTACCGTTCCCCGTACGAGGCCACCGCGGTTCGCCGCCTGCGTCGGGCGGGCGCCATCGTCCTCGGAAAAACCAACATGGACGAGTTCGCCATGGGTTCGTCGACGGAGAACTCCGCCTTCGGCCCGACGCGCAATCCCTGGCACCCGGAGCGGGTCCCGGGGGGAAGCTCGGGCGGATCCGCAGCGGCGGTGGCGGCGGGGATCGTGCCGGTCGCGGTGGGCTCGGACACGGGCGGTTCGGTTCGGCAGCCGGCTTCCTTCTGTGGCGTCGTGGGCGTCAAGCCCACCTACGGGCGGGTAAGCCGCTACGGTCTGGTCGCCTTCGCCTCCTCTCTCGACCAAGTAGGCGCCCTGGGCCGCACGGTGCGGGACACGGCCGCACTCCTCGAAGTCCTGAGCGGTCACGACCCGCTCGATGCCACCTCGGCCAACCGCTCCGTACCTCCTCTTGAGGAGGCGTGCGCGCGGGGGGTGCGCGGGCTGGTCGTCGGCGTTCCCCGCGAGTACTTCCCCTCAGGCCTCGACCCGGCGGTGGGCCGGCTGGCGGAGCGAGCCCTGGCCGCGCTGGAGAAGGCGGGCGCGGAGGTACGGGACGTCTCTCTGCCTCACACCGAGTACGCCATCCCGGCCTACTACATCATTGCGCCCGCCGAGGCTTCCTCCAATCTCGCCCGCTACGATGGCGTCCGCTTCGGGCGGCGCTGCCGGGAAGTCGGTTCCACCGAAAAGCTGTACGAACTGTCCCGCTCCGAGGGATTCGGCACGGAAGTCAAGCGGCGCATCCTGCTCGGCACCTACGCCCTCTCGGCGGGCTACTACGACGCGTATTACGGTCGTGCGCAGGAGGCGCGTGCGGTCATTGCCGGGGATTTCCGGAAGGTGTTCGCCAACGGCGTGGACGTGCTTTTCACTCCGACTTCGCCGACCCCCGCCTTCGCCCTGGGAGAGCGTCTCCACGATCCCTACCAGATGTATCTGTCCGACGTATTCACCGTGCCCGCCAACCTGGCCGGGGTGCCCGCGCTGTCCGTTCCGATCGGGCTGGCCGGAGGGCTCCCCGTGGGGGGGCAGCTCATGGCGGGGCACTGGCGGGAGGACACGCTGCTGAGCGCCGCTTCGACCCTCGAGGCCGAACTGGGGGCGGTGGGGCCTCCTCCGCTTCCGTCCGGAGGGAGGGCGACGTGACGGGTTCGCCGCTGGAGACCGTGATCGGGCTCGAGGTCCATGTCCAGCTCGACACCGGGCGCAAGCTGTTCTGCGCGGACTCGACCGCGTTCGGGGCGCCTCCCAATACCGCGGTGTGCCCGGTTTGTCTCGGCCTGCCGGGCGCGCTACCGGTGCTCGATCCGGGGGCGGTGGATCTGGCCCTTCGGGCAGCCCTCGCACTGGACTGCACCATTCACGGCGCCTCCGTCTTCGCCCGCAAGAACTATTTCTATCCCGACCTGCCCAAGGGGTATCAAATCTCCCAGTTCGAGCGGCCCCTCGCCACAGGCGGCGCCGTCGAACTGGACAGCGGTCGAAGAGTCCGCATCCGGCGGGTGCACATGGAGGAGGACGCCGGCAAGTCGCTTCACGATCGCTTTGCCTCCGCAACCGCCGTCGATCTGAACCGGACCGGCACTCCGCTGATCGAGATTGTGTCCGAGCCCGATCTTCGTTCTCCGGCCGAAGCGCGCTCCTACCTCCAGTTCCTAAAGCAGCTGATGGAGTACCTGGAAATCTCCGATTGCAACATGGAGGAGGGCAGCCTGCGCGTGGATGCCAACGTCTCGCTGCGCGAACAGGGAAGCGAGCGGCTGGAAGCCAGCACGGAGGTCAAGAACCTCAACAGCTTCTCGGCTGTCGAAAAGGCGCTCGGCGTCGAGATCGCCCGCCAGACCCGGATTCGCGCCCGGGGAGCCGCCGTGATCCGCCAGACCCTGCTCTGGGACGCGGCGAGGGGCGGCGTGCGCGTAATGCGGGACAAGGAGGACAGCCAGGACTACCGCTATTTCCCCGATCCCGATCTGCCGCCGCTCCTCATCACGGACGAGCGCATCGCGTCGCTCCGGGCCGGGCTGGGCGAGTTGCCCCGGGCGAAGCACAACCGCTTCCGCCGCCACTACGGCCTGCCCGCCTACGACGCCGGCGTGCTCACTTCGGCCCGCGCACTCGCCGACTACTTCGAAGCGGTGGTGGCGTGCGGGAGTCCCCCCAAGACCGCATCCAACTGGGTCATGGGGCCGGTGCTCGAGACCGTGAAGCGAGGAGTCTCCGACTTGTCCTCTCCCGGGCTTGCCCCGGAGCGGCTCGCCGAACTGCTGTCGCTGGTGGACGACGGGACGCTGTCGTCGGTGGCCGCCAAGACCGTGCTCACCGGCATGGCGCGCACCGGGGACCGACCCCGAGCCATCGTGCGCCGGGAGGGTCTGACGCAGGTGCGCGAAGACCAGGTACTGGAGCGGTGGGTGGCCGAGGTGGTGGCGGCGCATCCGGAAGAGGTCGTCCGCTGCCGCGAAGGGGAAACCCGGCTTCTCGGCTTTCTGGTCGGCCAGGTCATGCGCGCATCCGGACGCAAGGCCGATCCGCGCCGCGTGAACCAGCTGCTGCGAGCCACCCTGGACGCCGATGCCGGCTGAAGCCGCCGGCTTCCTGATCGGCCTTCGCGGCGTCCGGTGTCGTCCTTCCGGCTATCCGGCCTCGGCGGGCGGCTCTCGCGCGTCTTTCAGCCCGGGGACAGCGGAGACAGGGACGGGTTCGCCGCCGTCGCGCACCCGGGATGCATCGGTCTCCGCCGGTGATGCGTGATCCGCGGCTTGCCGCCGGCCCTCGAGCGCGCGTGCGCCGGCGCCTACTCCGCGAACGGCCGAAGCCGTGTTCACGAAGGTCTCCTCCGCCTCGGCCTGCACCACTTCCAGCAATGCGTTGAATTCATCGATGCGCGTCTCCATGTGCGCCGAGGCCTGCCTCAGCCGGTCGGACAGCCCCCGCACGGAGCCTGTCAGGTGCCGTGCTTCGGCGCGCAGCGAACGGGTGATGGCGTCCAGGTTGTCCGCGACGCCCGCGGCCCGTTCGAGCACCGGCCGGCTCCGGCTCTCCATCCGGCGCGCGATCCCGGTGAGCCGGCGCCCGTGCCGGTCCAGACGCCAAAGGAAGACCAGCAGCGCCACCGCGCTGACGGAACCCAGAAGGACAAGAGCGAAGAGGGCCCACTCGCTGGCGTTCGCGATCCCCGAGGGCGCGACCATGACCAGAACCGTGTCGCGCGCTGGCGCCTGGTCCGTCACGCCGGCGAACGCCATGGCCGATGTCGTCCAAACCGTCGGAATCATCGTATGATGAGGAGCGGCATGACGCCGAAGGAAGGGCGAAGGATTCCCGAATCCATCCGTACCGAAGATTGCATCTGATGTTGCATCTGACGTTCTGACAACGACTTGTAGGATGAGCCAACCTTTAATAATAGCGGCTGCGCGCCTCATGTTGCAAGCGCTTCCATGCAGGTCATCATCTGCTGGCCGAGGCGTCGGCGACGTGATATGTTGGCGCGGCAATGCCGCCGGCGCCTGACTGTCGAAGCGCCCGGCAGGCATCCCGGCCATGCCCCGGTTCTGGTCGGTCCACTCTCCACCAACCCCTCCAACCCCAGCTCCATGGCACACTTTCTGGTCGAAGGCGGCCACTCCCTCAGCGGGACGATACGGCCGGCAGGAAACAAGAACGCGGCGCTTCCCGCCCTTGCGGCGACGCTCCTCGCGACAGAACCGGTCACGCTGGAAAACGTCCCCCGCATCAAGGATGTGGAGGCGCTGGCCGAGATCCTGCGCGCCCTCGGCGCGGAGGTGTCCTGGGAGGCGGCCAACGTGGTCACCGTGGACGCCGGGCAGGTCACGGAAGTCCGTCCCCCCCGCGCGCTCGCCGAGCGCATTCGGGCCTCGATTCTGCTGGCGGGTCCGTTGCTGGCGCGCTTCGGTCGCGTGCTGCTCCCGCCTCCCGGGGGCGACGTGATCGGCCGGCGGCGCCTCGACACCCACTTCATGGCGCTCGCGGCGCTGGGCGGGGAGACCCGGCTGGGCAGGGAGTTCGAGATCCACGCCTCCCGGCTGGAAGGCGCCTCGATGTTTCTCGACGAGCCTTCCGTGACCGGTACCGAGAACGCCGTGATGGCGGCCACGCTCGCCCGCGGCCACACCCGGATTCGAAACGCGGCGGCCGAGCCGCACGTCCAGGACTTGTGTCGCCTCTTGAACGCAATGGGCGCGCGCATCCGCGGGATCGGAACCCATGTCCTCGATATCGAAGGCGTCGCGGAGTTGGGCGGAGCCCGATACCGGATCGGGGCCGACCACATCGAAATCGGTTCCTTCATCGGTCTCGCGGCCGTGACGCGCAGCAACCTGGTCATTGAGGATGTCCCGATCGAGCACCTGGATTCGACCCTGCTGGGGTTCCGGCGTCTCGGCGTCGAGTGCGAGCCCGATGACGGGTCGCTGGTCGTCCGGGGCGACCGCGAGCCAACCATCCGGGCGGACGCCTTCGGCCATGTCCCCAAGATCGACGACGGGCCCTGGCCGGCCTTCCCCGCCGATCTCACATCCATCGCGCTGGTTACGGCCACGCAGTGCCACGGCACCGTGCTGGTGTACGAAAAGATGTTCGAGTCGCGCATGTTCTTCACCGACAAGCTGGTCGCCATGGGAGCGCAGATCATCCTCTGCGACCCGCATCGCGCGGTCGTGGTGGGCCCGGCGCAGCTCCGGGGCGGACGCCTCGAGAGTCCGGACATTCGTGCCGGCATGGCGATCCTGCTGGCCGCGCTGGCCGCCCGGGGAACCAGCGAGATCCGCAACATCGCCCAGATCGAGCGCGGCTATCAGCAGATCGACGAACGCCTGCGCGGTCTCGGAGCACACATCGAGCGCGTGGGCTAGGCGCCCGCTGTCGGTGTTGCGGGGCATGGCTGCGCGAATGACCCATGAGCTCGACCCAGGGCAGGGAGGAACACCGTGAAAGAAGAAGGAGCGGAAGGAGGGCATCGCGGGAGAAGAGGAATTCGCGAGGGGCTGAGCCAGGGCCTCGGCTTCCTCTCGGCGCTGAGGGACGCCATCGAGGAAACGCTGGCGGAGACCCGGGAACAGGGCGGGCCGAAGACCGAAGCGTCGCGCGATGCGCTCAAGAGCGCGCTGTCGCGGGCGCAGGCGGCGGCTGAAACCGCCCGCGACCGCCTGGACTTCGTGACCCGTCGTGAATTCGAGGAGTTGCGAGAACGGCTTCGGCGTCTTGCCGCGAGGATCGATCGTCTTGAGCGGAGGGACCCGGGCGCATGACCGGAGACGCACCCGGCTGAAGCCGCGCGGCCGGCCCCGAAGCCTTGAACGGGGCTGGACAAACCTTTATTGTTTGAGCGTCCGGGCGGGGTCGTCGGCCGACGACCTTGAGAGTGGGGAGCCAGTGGCCCCCGCTTTTTTTTACCCGGCAAACCGGGGAGCACCGCGAGAGCGGGCTGCCCGTGACATGATCCCGGTAGCGCGGGACGGCGAACGATCCGCGCGTTTCGGCAGGGCGAACGGAGTCGATGATAGCGAACTCTGGGCAGATCATCGCGGCATTGCGGGACATGGCCGCCACCAAGAACCTGTCCTTGGACGAACTCAACGAGTTGATCCAGGACGGCATCATGGCCGGCCTCGCACGCATTCACGGGCCCAACGTGCGTGCGGAGATCGAGGTCGGCGAGATGACCGGCGAGATCGACATCATCGTCCTCAAGCGGGTCGTGGAGCAGGTCGAGGACGGTTCTGCGGAGATTTCCCTGGAGGAAGCCCGCTGGGACGACGACGCCTTCGAAGTCGGGGACCTCATGGAGATCCCCATGGACTTCACCGAGTTCGGGCGCAATGCGGTCATGGCGACCAAGCAGCGCATCGTCCAGCGCATTCGCGAGAACGAGCGCGACCGGATTCGGGAGGAGTTCGCGGACCGGGTCGGCGAACTGCTCTCGGGTGACGTACAGCAGATCGAGCGCGGGAAGGTGGTGGTGATGTTGAACCTCGCCAAGCACGCGGATGCCATCATCCCCTGGAAGGAGCAGAACCCCCGGGAGCGTTTTCGTCAGGGCGACCCGATTCGCGCGGTGCTGAAGAAGATCGAGGAGTCTCCCAAGGGACCTCGTCTGATCCTGTCGCGCGCGGATCCCGTCTTCGTCGAATCCCTCTTCAGGCTCGAAGTGCCGGAGATCTACCAGGACATCGTCGACATCCGGGAAAAGGCCCGGGAGGTCGGCGGCAGGACCAAGATCGCGGTTTCCTCGCGCGACGAATCCATCGATCCCGTCGGCGCATGCGTCGGGTTGAAGGGATCGCGGGTCCAGGCCGTGGTTTCCGAGTTGGGCGGCGAAAGGATCGACATCGTTCCCTGGCATCCCGATCCCGAAGTATTCGCGCGCAGGGCTCTGGCGCCGGCGCGGGTTGCCAAGGTCATCAGCAACTACGACACGCAGGTGATCACGGCGATCGTGGACGAGGATCAGCTGTCGCTGGCGATCGGCCGTAACGGACAGAACGTTCGCCTGGCGTCTCAGCTGATCGGGTGGCAGATCGACCTGTACGGCTCTCGCGAGTGGCTCGAGCGGGGCGCGGACAACGCCATCTTCAGGGAGACCGAGGAAAACTACGAGACGTCCGATTTTCCGCTGGCGGAACTGGAATTGCCCGGCGATGCGCTGGATGCGCTGCGGGCAGCGGGATACTCCACGTTCCTCCAGATCATTAACCTTGGAAGGGGCGAGTTCCTGGCGATACCGGGGCTCTCCATTGATGCCGTAGACCAGATCGTCGCGCTGATCGACGAGTTGACCGTTATCGAAGGTGAGGAAGACACGGAGCCCGAAGCCCTTCAGGATGGAGAGCAGGCAGGCGGATCAGACACGTAGGGGCACGGCGTAGACCAGCTTCGGCGGTCGCGCCGGGATAGCGAACCAGGGAGGAATTCCAGGGGCATGCGGGTGTTCGAGCTTGCGAGGGACCTGAGCGTCTCGTCGCGGATGCTGTTGACGCTGTTGCGGAAGATGGGCGTGGCGTTGCACGGAGAAAGGGATCTTGTGCCCGGCGACGACGTATCCCGTCTCCTCGCGCGCATCGAACACAAACGGCGTCAGGGCGGCCTGGGGACCCGTGAAGCGGTGCGGGCGGCGCTTGAGGATGTCCGTGCGACCCATGTCCGGCGGAGACGGAGCCGCAGGCGGGTTCGGCGCGCGGCGCCGACCGAGTCCGAGGTTGCGTCCGTAGCATCCGCGGTGGCGGTAGAAGAGAGCCCTGGGTCGGCGGCCGGGCACGCGGATCCGGCAATCCCGTCCGGTGGAGAGGACGGGCCCGGCGGGTCGGAGCCCGGAGCCGCCATTGCACTTGCCGCCTCGGGTGCCGGCGATGCGGAAGCGGCCTCGGCGTCCGGTTCCGTAGGACAGCCTGCAACGAACGGCGATGCGTCGTCTCCCGGCGAGCCGGCGGCGTCGCGCTCCGACGCTCCCGACGCCGGAGCCGGGTCACAGCCGGAAGGCGCTGGCCGCCAGGACGCAAAGTCCGGAGCTGCCGGGGAAGCCGGAACCGAGATCGGCGACGCATCCGCGTCCCTGGCCGGTGGTGATCGGCAGGATGCCGGAGAGAGCGCCGGGACCCCGCCCGCCTCGGCTCCACCCGTGACCGACCAGGGCGCTGCGGTTTCCGAACCTCCGTCCGGGGCCGAGACCGCGTCCCGGCTCGCCGCCGGAGACGGACCACCCTCGGGCTCTCCTCTCTCTTCCACCTCGGCGGAAGCTACGCCACCCCCGTCCGCCGAGGCTGATCGTGCGATGCCCGACGGGGCAGACGACATCGCCGCGCCGCAGGAAGCGCCGGCTCCGGCGAAGCCCAAGCTGCGGTCGGCGCGCAGCCAGGGCCCCGAGGGCCCCGTTCGCGTCGTGCGCAAGGGGTCCAGGCTGGCTCCGGCGGCGAGCGCAGGTCCCGGAGGGCAGGTACGCATCCAGGCCGAAGGGTACGGACCGGATGGAAAACGCAAGCGAGGAAAGAAGAAGGGCAGAAGACGCCAGCGGGTGGACCAGGGCGCAGTTCAGCAGAACATCCAGCGGGTCATGGCCGAACTCAAGGGCGGCGGCCGTCGTCGCCGCAAGAGCCGTGAACCCCGACCGACGGTCGAGGAAAAGGAGGCGCGCGAGGAGAAGGCGCGCATGGAGGAGGAGCGTGAGGCCAAGACCGTGCGCGTCAACGAGTTTCTCACGGTGGCCGAACTCGGGGAGCTCATCGACGTATCCTCAACCGAACTCATAGGCTCGGCCTTCAAGAGCCTGGGCCTCATGGTGACCATCAATCAGCGCCTCGATTTCGATCAGATCGAGATGCTGCTGGAAGAATTCAACTTCATGGCGGTGCGCGAGGAGGAATACGGCGCCGCCGAGGAAGCTGACCTGGAGGACGAGGACGATCCCGCGCTTACCCTGCCGCGCCCGCCCGTGGTCACCGTCATGGGTCACGTGGACCACGGAAAGACGAAACTGCTCGATTCGCTCCGGGACACCAACGTCGTCGCAGGCGAGTCCGGGGGCATCACCCAGCACATCGGCGCGTATCACGTCGAAGTGGACGGGGAGCGGTCGCTCACCTTCCTGGACACGCCGGGCCACGCCGCCTTCACGGCGATGCGCGCGCGCGGTGCCGACGTCACCGACATCGTGATTCTGGTGGTGGCGGCGGACGACTCCGTGATGCCGCAGACCATCGAGGCCATTTCGCACGCTCGCAACGCCGGGGTCCCCATCGTGGTGGCCATCAACAAGATGGACCTGCCGGCGGCAAACGCCGACCGCGTCAAGCAGCAGCTGCTCAGCCACGACGTCACCGTTGAGGATTTCGGGGGCGACGTCCTCGTGGCGCCGATCTCCGCCCGCGACGGAACGGGGATCGACGAGCTGTTGGAGAAGGTGCTCCTGCAAGCCGAATTGCTCGAACTGAAGGCCAATCCGAACCGCTCGGCGATAGGCGCCGTGGTCGAAGCCAGGCTGGATGTCGGGAAGGGGTCCGTCGTGTCCGTGCTGGTTCAGCGGGGAACCCTGCGGGTGGGCGACGACTTCATCTGCGGCAAGTTCGACGGCCGCGTCCGCGCGCTCCTGGACGAGCGCGGCGGGGCGGTGGAAGAGGCTGGTCCGGGGATTCCCGTGCAGATTCTGGGCGTAAAGGGCGTGCCCCAGGCGGGAGATTCGCTGCAGGTCATGGAAGCCATGCGCGCATCGGAGATCGCAGCCACCCGGCAGCGGCTGGAGCGCGAAAAGCTCCTTCGCATCAAGGATCGGGGCGTCAGGCTCGGCGATTTCTCGCAGATCCTGTCCGCGGGCGAAGTCAGCACTCTGCCGCTCATCATCAAGGGCGACGTGGACGGCTCCGTGCAGGCGGTCTCGGATACGCTCCAGCGACTCAGCACTGCGGAAGTGCAGGTGGAGATCGTGCATCGGGCGGTCGGGGCCATCAACGAGGAGGATGTCCTGCTGGCGCGTACCGCGGGTGGCGTGATCATCGGCTTCAGGGTGCGACCCAACGTCAATGCCCGCCAGCTGGCCGAGCGCGAGAACGTGGACATCCAGATCTACGACGTCATCTACGACGCCGAGAACGATGTCCGTGCCGCTCTCGAGGGCATGCTCGCGCCGGAGCGCCGCGAGAAGGTGGTGGGCAGCGCCGAGGTCCGCGAAACCTTCAAGGTGACCAAGGTAGGCACCATCGCGGGCTGCTATGTGAGCGAAGGAGTGATGGAACACCGGTCGACGGCGCGCCTGATCCGGGACGGCATCGTCGTATACACGGGAGAGGTCAGTTCGCTCAAGCGGTTCAAGGACGACGTGAAACTGGTCCGCAACGGGCTCGAATGCGGGATCGGAATCGCCAACTACAACGATGTGAAAGTGGGTGATGTCATCGAGTGCTTCGTGGTCGAGGAGTTCGCGCGCACGCTGGCCGGAAGTGCCCACGCGCGATGATGCCGCGGGCGGTGCGGCGCTTCGCCGGCCGTGGTGATCGGTGCGATCTCCTGGGACCTTCTGCTTCCGGGATGCGTGTCCTTCAAGGACAAGCGCAGCGTCGTTCGCTCGCTGAAGGACCGCATGCGCCACCGCTTCAACGTGGGCGTCTCGGAAACCCACATGCGCGAAGCGCACGCACGCGCGGGTCTGACGGCGGTCTTCGTGAGCACGGAGGGACGTCACGCGGAATCGATTCGCGGCAACCTCTCCGGATTCGTGGAGGCCGATCGCCGCGTCGTCGTACTGGCGGTCCGCGATCCCCTGGCCTGAAGCTCTCCGGAATACCCGTGGCGAGTGACCGGGGCAGGCGCCTCGCCGGCCTGAGCCGCTGACCGCAGATGGCTCGACGGCTCGCCCGGGTGAACAGCCAGCTGCAGCGGGAAATCACGCGCATTCTGCGCAGCGAGGTGCGCGATCCGCGGGTGGGAATGCCGATCGTAACCGAAGTCCGCGTGACCTCCGATCTCTCCTACGCGCGGGTCTTCGTCCGACTGGCGGGCAGCAGCGGGGAACGCGATCAGGCGATGAAGGGGCTTGCGGCTTCGGCCTCGTTCATCAGGGGATCGCTGGGCGCGGAGCTGCACATCCGGCGCGTACCCGAGCTGCGGTTCGTCGAAGACACCTCGCACGAGCACGCCAGGCGCATCGAGGAACTCCTCCGGGAAGTACTGCCCGATGATGGCGCGGACGGGGAAGGGCAGGAGCAATGAACCGCCCCCGCGACGGTGTGCTGCTGGTCGACAAGCCTCCTGGTCCCAGCTCCCACGACATCGTCCGCGAAGCGCGCGCGCGGCTGGGGCTCCGGCGTGTCGGCCATGCCGGGACGCTGGACCCCTTCGCCTCAGGACTGCTCGTCCTCTGCCTCGGCCCCTCCACGCGCATTTCCCAATACCTGACGGCGATGGACAAGAGCTACCTGGCCACCGCTCGCCTCGGCGTCTCGACCAGCACGCACGACCTGGAGGGAGAGGTCCTGGAAGAGAACTCCCGCTGGCGTGAGCTGGACGAAGGCACGGTCCGGGGCGCCTTCGAGGCGTTCCAGGGCTCGATTCGCCAGGTTCCTCCGCGCTACTCCGCCAAGAAGGTGCGGGGGGCGGCGGCGTACCGGCGGGTCCGGCGTGGCGAAGCGGTGCGCCTGGACCCGGTTGCGGTCCAGGTGCACGAGATCGGGCGGATCCGCTGCTCGCTCCCGGCCGTCACGTTCGCGGTGCGCTGCTCCTCGGGGACCTACATCCGGGCGCTGGCGCGCGACCTGGGCAAGGCGCTGGAGACCGGCGCCCATCTCACGGCGCTCCGACGCACCGCGGTGGGCTCGATGAGCGTTCGCCACGCGGTGCCCGCCGATGAGCTGCACGAGGATCTCCCGCCGGCCGCGCATCTGTCCGCCGCGAGAGCGCTCTCACACCTCCCGGCCGTGCACGTGGCCGCGGAAGAGGCGGCGCGCCTGGCCTGCGGACAGGCCGTCGAGCCCACCCTCGCGCCCGTGCCCGAAGCCGATCCGGTGATGGCGCTCGAACGGGGCGCCCTGGTCGCCATCGGGGTCGGCCGGGGCGGGGTGCTGCGGCCGCGCAAGGTCTTCCGGTGACGGCGCTCGGCCGCGCGGAGGATCGCGCCTCGGGATCGGCCTCGTCGCCGCTCGTTCCGCGTTGTGAGCGGGGAAGCGTCGTCACGGTGGGAACGTTCGACGGCGTCCACCTGGGCCACTGGGAGGTACTGCGCGAGATGGGCCGGCGAGCCCGCCGCACGGGCAGGCCCAGCGTCCTGGTTACCTTCCGCCCCCACCCGCTGCAGGTCCTGAGGCCGGAGGACGCGCCCCGGCTCCTGACCACGTTGATCGAGAAGAAGGAGATTCTCGCGCAAACCGGCCTCGACTACGCCGTCTTCCTGCCGTTCACCCGTGCGCTTGCCCGGTATACGCCCAGGCGATTCGTGGAGGAGATCCTGGTCGCCCGCATGAAGGTGAGGGAACTCGTCATCGGGTACGACCACGGCTTCGGCAGAGGGCGCTCGGGAGATGCCGAAACCTTGGATGCGATGGGTGCGGAGCTGGGGTTCGGCGTCCAAGTGGTGCCGCCCATCCTTGCCGGAGGCGGTCCCGTTTCCTCGAGCCGGATCCGCAAGACGTTGCTGGCGGGTGACGTACGCGCGGCCCACACGGGGCTGGGGCGTCCGTACTCGCTGCGTGGAGTGGTCGTGCGCGGCGACGGGCGTGGGCGGCGCCTGGGTTTCCCCACCGCCAACCTCCGGATCCGGGATGCCCGGAAACTCATTCCCCGGGAAGGGATCTACGCGGTGCGCGCCACGCTGCCCTCGGGGACGCGCGACGGAGCCTTGCACATCGGACCGCGTCCCACCTTCCCGGGTTCGCGGGCCTCCATCGAGGTCCACCTGCTCGACTACAGCGCCGACCTCTACGGGGCCGAGCTCCGGCTGGATCTCATCGAGCGGCTGCGCGAGGTGCAGTCCTTTGCCAGCGCGGCGGAGTTGGTCGGCCGGATGAGCGAGGATGTCCGGCGCGCCCGCCGCATCCTCGCCGACTACCGAGACCGTGATACTTCCCCCAAAACCGGATCCCGGATGACACCATGACCGAACTTACCCGACAGACCTGCGAGCCGTGCAGAGTGGGCGCTCCTCCGGCCAGCGAAGCCGAAATCGCCGCCTGGCGTCCCCAGATTCCCGACTGGGAGATCGTCGAGCGCGACGGCATTCCGCGTCTGGAGCGCGTCTTTTCCTTCCCTAACTTCATCGAAGCCCTTTCGTTCACGAATCGGGTGGGCGCGCTCGCCGAGGAGCAGGGGCACCATCCGGCCCTGCTCACGGAATGGGGACGGGTCACCGTCTCCTGGTGGACCCACAAGATCCGCAACCTTCATGTGAACGACTTCGTCATGGCCGCCAGGACCGACGTGGTGTTCGGCGGTGGCTGAGGTGCGCGGGTGCCGTCGGGGCGGGTGCCTTGTAGCCCTCACCCCTTCTGGCTAGCTTTGGTCGCCGTTTACAAAGCAAGTGGCTTCGCGCCCCGGCTTCCCCTGCAGCGCTCAGACTCTTGAGGAGGCGTTCCCGCGATGGGATTCGTAAAGGAAGAAGTTATCCGCAAGTACCAGGTTCATGATGGTGACCGGGGCAGCGCCCCCGTTCAGATCGCGATCCTGACCCACCGAATCAATCATCTCCAAGGTCACTTCCGCGAACACAAGAAGGACCATCACAGCCGCCAGGGTCTGCTCAAGATGGTAGGCCGGCGACGGCGGCTCCTCGAGTACATCAAGCGGACCGACTACGAGAAGTACCGCGAACTCATCGCGGACCTCGGTCTCCGCCACTAGGTCAGAGAATGCTGAAAAGAATCGAACGACAATTTGCAGGGCGTACCCTGGTACTGGAAACCGGACGCATGGCGAAGCAGGCTCACGGGGCCTGCCTCGTTCGTTTTGGTGACACCATGGTGCTGTGCACCGCCACGGCGCAGATGAAGCCCACACACCTCCCCTTCTTTCCCCTCACCGTGGAGTACCGCGAAAAGACCTACGCGGGTGGCAAGATCCCCGGGGGGTTCTTCAAGCGCGAGGGTCGGCCGGGCGAGAAGGAGATCCTGGCCGCGCGCTCCATCGATCGCCCCATCCGCCCTTTGTTCCCCAAAGGGTACATGAACGAGACCCAGGTGATCTGCTACATCCTGAGCGCGGATCAGGAGAACGACGCTGATGTCCTCGGCCTGCTGGGCGCCTCGGTGGCGCTCAACATGTCGAAGATCCCCTTCCACATCCCGGTGGCGTCGGTGCGCATGGGCCGCATTCAGGGCTCCTGGATCGTGAATCCCACCTTCCAGCAGCTCGATTATTCGGATGTCGACCTGGTGGTGTCGGGATCCGCCGAGGCGATCACGATGGTCGAAGGCGCCGCGGTCGAAGTGCCCGAAGAGGATCTCCTCGAGGGGCTGAGCGTGGCCCACGGCGCCATCCGCGAACTGGTGTCCATGCAGGGTGATCTCATCGCGGGCGCCTGCGAGGACGAGATGGAGTGGACCAGCGTGGACCCGGCGCCCGAGCTGGTCGACCAGGTCGAAGCGCTCGCCCGGGACGGGGTGGGGGCCGCGCTCGCGGTGGAGGAAAAGCAGGCTCGCGCCGCGGCTTTGGCCGCACTCGGGGACGAAGTGGCCGAGCAGCTCCACGCCCGGGGGACGGAGAGCGACGAAGCGCGCGCCGCCGTGTCCGGGGTTCTGCGCAAGCTCGAAAAGCAGCACATTCGCGCGCGCATCCTTGATGAGGGCAAACGAGCCGACGGTCGGGGAGTGGACGACCTCCGCGAACTCGGGTGCGAGGTGGGCGTTCTGCCTCGACCACATGGATCGGCTCTCTTCACGCGCGGACAGACGCAGGCCCTCGGCGTGGTCACCCTCGGCACCTCGCGCGACGAGCAGCGCATCGACTCGATCGACACGCTCGAGGAGACGACGAAGTCGTTCATGCTCCACTACAACTTCCCGCCCTTCTCGGTGGGTGAGGCGAGGCCCATCCGCGGGACATCGCGGCGTGAAGTGGGGCATGGCAACCTGGCCGAACGCGCCGTTCAGCCTCTCCTGCCCGACTACGACGACTTCCCCTACACCATCCGCGTGGTATCCGACGTTCTGGAGTCGAACGGCTCCTCGTCCATGGCCTCCGTCTGCGCGGCTTCGCTGTCGCTGATGGATGCGGGAGTCCCGCTCAGGTCCTCGTGCGCCGGAGTGGCGATGGGGCTGGTGAAGGAAGGAGAGCGCTTCGAGGTCCTCACCGACATCCTGGGGCTCGAAGACGCCTTGGGGGACATGGACTTCAAGGTGGCCGGGACGCGCAAGGGCGTCACGACAATTCAGATGGACATCAAGATCGAGGGGCTCGATCTGGCGATCATGCAGGAGGCGCTGGGCAGGGCGCGTTCGGCGCGAATCCGCATCCTGGACGCCATGGATGACGCTCTCCCCTCGGCGCGCACGGATCTGTCCCAGTACGCTCCGCGCATCATATCGGTCTCGATCAATCCTGAGAAGATAGGTGAGATCATCGGACCTAAAGGCAAGACCATCAGGGCGATACAAGACGAAACCGGAGCGAAGATCGACATTGAGGACTCCGGAGTTGTGAAGATCGCCGCCGTCTCGGGCGAAGCCGGGGTGCGTGCCCGCGAAATGATCGAAGCCATTGCCCAGGAGCCCGAGGTCGGACGCATCTACGAGGGTCCTGTCAAGAACACCACCACCTTCGGGGCCTTCATCGAGATCTTCCCGGGCACCGAGGGCCTTTGCCACATCTCCGAGCTGGCTGAGGGCCGCGTGGCCAGGACGGAAGACGTCCTCAAGGTGGGAGAGATCACCCGGGTAAAGTTGCTCGCCATCGACGAGAAGGGCCGGCTGCGCCTCTCCAGGCGCGCGGCGCTTCCCGACAACGCCGGAGCCGCGAAGTCGTCTCGAGCTCGCCGGTGACGCCGGCCCACCACCGCCGATCCCTTCGGTCTCCCGGGCCAGTCGCGTCCGCGACCGCCGCCCCGTCCACGACCCGGGAGAAGGACCGCATCGCGGTCACGTCGCTCGAGTCCGGCATCAAGGTCCTCAGCGAGTCGATTCCCGGGGTCCGCTCCGCGGCGGTGGGCGTCTGGGTCCCACAGGGTTCCGCGCACGACGATAGCGAGATTCTGGGGGCGAGCCATCTGCTTGAGCACATGGTCTTCAGGGGAACGGACCACCGCTCACGCGAACAGATCGCACTCGCTCTGGAAGCTCTGGGCGGTTCCCTCGACGCCTTCACGAGCCGGGAGCACACCAGCTTCCAGGCCCGTGTACTGGATGAGCATCTGCCTCAGGCGCTCGACGTGCTGGCGGACCTCGTGCTCTTCCCGAAGCTGCTCGACGAGGACCTCGAGCTCGAGCGGGATGTCGTGCTCGAAGAGATTTCCACGATCGAGGACGCGCCCGAGGATTCCGCATTCGAGCTGCACGGCCAGCATCTGTGGGACGGCCACCCCTACGGGGCGTGCATTCTCGGCACCCCGGAAACCGTGTCGGCGATCGAGGGCGCTACCCTGCGCGACCTGCACCGGGCCCGCTATGGCGCCGCCGGCATGGTCGTCGCCGCCACCGGAAACGTGGTGCACGACGAAGTGGTGGAGCTGGCCGCGCACTATTTCCGGACCGCGACCGGAAGCGTTCCGGCGGCCCGGGTTCCCGAGCCTCCGTCGCCGGGGGGAAGGGAGATCCACGTCCGGCGCGAGACGGCACAGACCCACATCGTGGCCGGGACCGTAACGCCTCCCAGAGCCGACCGCAGAAGATACGCTCTGGTGCTGCTCGCGGCGGCCATGGGGGGCGGCATGAGCTCGCGCCTGTTCCGGCGCATACGGGAAGAGCTGGGGTTGGCATACTCGGTGTACACCTTCCAGTCGTTCTACTCGCGCGCGGGAATCTCCGGACTCTACGCGGGCACTCGTCACGACGCGGCCCGCCGGGTCGTGGACGCCATCCGGGAAGAACTGGCGGTCGTGGCCCGTGATGGCCTTCCCGCGGACGACCTCGCCCAGATCAAAAGCCAGGTCAAGGGACAGATCATGCTCTCGCTGGAGAGCCCCGGTGCCCGGTTGTACCGGCTGGCGGGGTTCGTCCTGCACCGGGAGCCCTTCACCACGCTGGACGAGCTTCTGTCCCGCATCGACAGCGTCACGGAAGCGGAGGTGGCCGAATCCGCCTCCGAGTTCTTCCATCCGGACCGCCAGTGTCTGCTTCGCCTGGGGCCCTGAAGCCACAGGGGCCCGGTCGACCGTGCTGATCGGGGTTCCCGCGGAGCGGAAGACGCATGAGTACCGGGTCGCGCTGGTCCCGGCGGGCGTCGAAGCCCTCACCCAGGCAGGCCATCAGGTGCTGGTCGAGCAGGGTGCCGGTCTGGCCAGCGGCTTCACCGACGACTTCTACGAGCGCGCGGGCGCGGCCCTGGTGAGCGACGCCGAGGAGCTGTGGGCGCGGGCCGCCATGATCGTGAAGGTGAAGGAGCCGCTCGAGGAAGAGTGGCCCGGCATGCGGGCGGGGCAGGTCGTCTTCACCTATTTCCACTTCGCGGCCTCCGAGGCGCTCACCCGGGCGGTCATGGAGTCCGGCGTGGTGGCGATCGCATACGAGACGGTGGCCACCGGGAAGGGCGAGCTGCCCCTGCTTACGCCGATGAGCGAAGTGGCCGGACGGATGGCGGTGCAGGAAGGTATCCGCCATCTGACACGTCCCTCGGGCGGCAGCGGCATCCTCATCGGGGGCGTTCCGGGTGTCAAGCCCGGCAAGGTGCTGATCCTGGGTGGCGGTGTAGTCGGTACCCAGGCGGCGAAGGTGGCCGCGGGTCTGGGGGCGCGCGTATCCGTTCTGGACACCTCGCTGGTCCGGCTCCGGCACCTCGCGGACGTGATGCCCGCGGGCGTCCATCCCCTCTATTCCACCCGCTACGCGGTGCGCAAGCAGCTGGGCGATTCGGACCTGGTCATCGGGGCGGTGCTCCTGCCGGGTGCCCGCACGCCGTCCCTCGTGTTGGCAGAGGACCTCGCCACCATGCGTCCGGGATCGGTCATCGTCGACGTATCCGTCGATCAGGGCGGGTGCGTGGAGACCATCCGGCCGACCACGCACGAAGCGCCGACCTATGTCGTGGACAACGTGATTCACTACGGCGTGACCAACATTCCCGGCAGCGTCCCTCGAACGAGCACCCTGGCTCTGACCAACGCCACGCTCCCCTACATCCTTGAACTGGCGGGCGGGGGCTGGCAGGATGCCTGCCGCCGTCACCCTGCGCTTGCCCAGGGCCTGAACGTGGTCCGGGGCGAGGTCGTTCACTTCGCAGTGGCCGAAGCCTTCGGCCTTGAGTGCACGCCGCTCGACAGTTGCTTCTGACCCGTGCCCGACATGGACGCGCCGCCGGGAACCTCCATCGAGACGGGCTCGGAATCTTGCTCCGGGTCACGCCGGAACTTAAGATGCGGTGGCCGCCGGGGGACTGGCCGGTGTCCGCATCCACTTGAGATATGACTTCCCTAAACCATTAGAAAAAAAAGAGTTAGATTGCTAGCTTCAAGTTGGTTCAAGCCGCGCCGCAGCCTCGTTCCCGTTCACGACATCGCAGTCGACCTGGGAACCGCGAATACGCTCGTATACGTCCGGGGCGAGGGGGTGGTGGTGAACGAGCCCTGCGTGGTCGCCGTCGAAAAGACCTCGCGCAAGATCCTGGGAATCGGTCTCGACGCCAAGCGCATGCTGGGACGCACCCCGGGGGACATCGAGGCAATTCGCCCGCTGAAGGACGGCGTCATCGCGGATGTCGACATCACCGAGATGATGCTGCGCCACTTCCTCAAGCGGGTCACCTCCCGGCGCATGTTCCGAATGAAGCCGCGCGTGGTCGTGGGCGTCCCCTCGGGGATCACCGAGCTCGAGCGGCGCGCGGTCCGTTCATCGGCGCTGATGGCGGGCGCGAAATCCGTGTACATGGTGGTGGAGCCGGTCGCAGCCGCGGTGGGCATGGGTCTTCCCATTGAGTCGCCCACCGGCAACATGGTGATCGACATCGGAGGGGGCACCACCGAGATCGCGGTCATCTGCCTCTCGGGCGTAGTCGCCAACTCGTCGATCCGCGTGGGGGGAGACAAGATCGATCACGCGATCGAGGACTCCATGCGCAGGCACTACAAGCTGCTGATCGGAGAGTCCACGGCCGAAATGATCAAGATCCAGATCGGCTCCGCCTTTGATACCGGCGAGGAGCAGGAGATGGACGTCAAGGGCCGCGATCTGGTCAGCGGGATGCCCAAGATGATCCGGATCGGTTCATCCGAGGTGCGCGAATGGATCCAGGAGCCCATCCGGGCGATCGTGGACGCAGTGCGCCGCGCGCTTGAGTCGACGCCCCCCGAGCTCTCTGCCGACATCGTGGACCGGGGGCTCCTCATGACGGGTGGCGGTGCGATGATCCAGGGTCTTGACCAGTTGATCACCTTCGAAACCAATCTGGCGGTGCATGTGGACGAGGATCCTCTGACTTGCGTCGTCCGCGGCGCGGGCCGGATTCTGGAGGATCTGCACACGTTTCGCAAAATCCTGACGGCTTGACCGGTGTGTGGCGGCCAGTTCCTTGTGCGGCCAAGGCAGCAGAGCGAGCCTTGAGCCCGACTGGTGGGTGTGATGCGGGAATACGGCGGGCCCAGCGGTAACGGACTGCGGCGGCAGTTCCTCCTGGCGGCCGTCTGCCTGGTCGTCGGCTTCTTCTTCTACCTGATTCCCACGGGACTCCAGCAGGATGTCGCGTCCGGTATTCGCCTGACCCTGCTGCGCCCGTTCGTGGACATCCGGGGCGCCGTGTCGCTGGCGCGAACCAGCAGCCGGGAAGCGGACGTGCTTCGCGCGCGGCTGGATTCCCTGCACGCCTGGATCACCAACAACGCGCTTGCCATAGAGGAAAACCGGCGGCTGCGCGTCCTTGCCGGGCTGGCGCCGCTGGTGGAGCGTTCCTATCGGCCGGTGAGTGTGCACCGCCCGGGCAACCTGGGCTCCCAGAGCACGCTCGTGCTCGACCTTGGATATGAAGGCGGCGTCCATGCGTTGTCCCCGATCATCACTGCCGACGGTCTCGCGGGCCGGGTTCTCGAGGCCCACGCCTCGCTGTCGATCGGCATGGACTGGTCACACCCGGATTTCCGGGCCTCCGTGATGTCGGAGGACGGCGAGTTGTATGGCATCGTAGGGCCGGAACCGGCCACATTCGGCGGAGCCGAACGACTCATCCTGACGGGCATCCCGTACTTCGACATTCTCGCCGACGGCACTCTGGTGGTTACCAGCGGCCGCGGCGGCGTGTATCCACGCGGCGTGCCCGTGGGCCGGATCGGGGGACTGGCCGAAGTCGACGAGGGATGGCACCGGAGCTACTGGGTCTACCCATCCGTGCATCCGGCGTCCGTCACCCACGCTCTGGTCGGCGTTTCCGGCGGAGTCGAACCGGGAGGCGAAACAGACCTCTCCGGCGTGTTCCCGCAGGGCCTCCCGGCGATCCCGGCCTCCGAGGCTGGAGGGGACAGCCTGCCCGCACCTGATGGCAGTGGCTGAACGTCGGCTTCCCGGCACCGGAGGGCCGGGGATCGGGCCGGGCGTGGTTGTTGCGATCACCCTGATCCTGGTTTTCCTCCATTTCGTTCTTCGGCTCGGCTTCGGGATCGGCGCCGGTGCCCCCGACCTGCTTACCGTCGCGCTCCTGCTGCATGTGCGCAGGGTCCGTTTTGGGACGGCCGCGTGCATCGGCTTCAGCCTGGGCATGCTGGAAGACGCATTCACGCTCGTGGCCTTCGGAGCGAACACCGTTGCGATGACCCTGGTGGGCATCCTGGGGGTGCAGACCAGGGCGTTCTTCGTTTCCACCACTTCGCTTTCCTTTCACATAGTCTACTTTGTGACAGGCAAGTGGCTCCGTGACCTGGTTCACTGGATCCTGCAGCAGAGGGTCGAGCTGGCGAGCGGGTTCGTGGAGTCGATGGTTCTCGCCGGTGTGCCGGCAGCGCTCTATGCCGCCCTGGTGGGCGTGCTCCTCGTGCAACTCCTGGGTGCCTTCAGCGAGAGCGAGTCATGAATCAATTCAATGCGTCCGTTCCGGAGACCTCCCGCCGCGCCCGCCTGGCCGTCATCGCGCTGGTGACGCTCTTCGGAATCCTCGTGATCGCCTTCTTCCGCGTACAGGTCCTCGAGTCCAACACCTACGGGCTTCGCTCGGACTCGAACCGGCTCCGCCCGTTTCCCATCGAAGCCCCCCGGGGCGCCGTCTTCGACCGCAACGGCCGGGTCATCGCCAGCAGCGTGCCCGGCTATTCGCTGCACGTGTTTCCTTCTACTTCGCCCGGCGTCACGGAGGCGACGCTCGAACGCCTGCAATCCTACCTCGGCCTGGATGACGAGAGGGCCGCGGCGCTGCTCGAACGAGCTCGAAGCGACCCCTATCAGCAACTCCTGGTGGACGGCGATGCGGACTTCGATGTCGTCTCCACGCTGGAAGAGCACCGTGCCGAGCTGCCCAACGTCGTGGTCCGGATGGACCCGAAACGCCAGTACCAGGGCGCGCGAGCCGTCTCCCACCTGATGGGATACGTGGGTGAGATCACCGCCGAGGAGCTGGAGCGGGAGCAGTACCTGGAGTATTCCCGTGGCATGACGATCGGCAAGGAGGGGGTGGAGAGACAGTATGAGGACCGGCTTCAGGGAGAACGGGGCCTGCGTTACACGGAAGTGGACGCCCTCGGTCGGGTCGTCAGCTCTCCTTTCGGACAGGTCGTGCAGCCGCCGGATCCCGGAACCGACATCCAGCTGAATCTCGACCTGGATCTGATGGAGTGGATTCATCACATCTTCCCCGACTCGATGCGCGGCGCCGTGGTGGCCCTGGACGTGGAAGACGGGGGCGTGCTGGCGCTGTATTCGGCCCCGACCTTCGATCCCAACGGGTTCGTTGGCGGAATCGATTCCGACGAGTGGGCTTCCCTGAACAGCGACCCCGCGCAACCCCTTTTCAACCGGGCGGTCGTGGGCCGCTATGCCCCGGGATCCACCTGGAAGCTCGCGGTCGCGGCCATCGGGCTGCAGCTCGGATTGGTGGAGGGCCACGAGTACATGCCGCGGGCGTGTAGCGGATCGATGTTCGTCGGAAACCGCCTGTTCCGCTGCTGGAACGCCGCCGGACACGGGGCGCTCGACCTTGTCGGAGCCATCCAGCATTCCTGCAACGTCTACTTCTACCAGCTGGGTCTCAGGATCGGGCTTGAGCGTCTTCTGGTCAACGCGAACGACATGGGTTTCGCCCGCCAGTGCGGCATCGATCTTCCCCGCGAATCACCGGGCGTGTTTCCGAGCGGCCTCGGCTTCTGGGAGGAGCGTTTCGGGTATCGCGCGCAGGAAACGGAGGTGTTGTCCCTCGCGATCGGGCAGGGGCCCAACGACCAGACTCCCCTGGGGATCGCGCAGTTCTACCTTGCAATGGCGCGCGGAGGGCGAGCACCCGCGCCACACATCCTGCGAGGTGAACAGGCGAGCGACACCTGGGACATCGGGATTTCTCCGGAGCACGGCGAGGTTCTGCTGGAGGGCCTGCGGCGCGTCTTCATGCCGGGGGGCACGGCCCACATGTCGTCGGTAGAACACTGGGAGATGCTGGGCAAGTCGGGCACCACCCAGAACGCGCAGGACCCGGATCGCGCCCACGCGTGGTTCGCGGCGATGGCGGGCCCCCGGGGAGGGGCGCCGGAGATCGTGGTGGTCGCGCTGGTGGAGTTCGGGGAGAGCGGCTCGGTCATGGGAGCTCCGCTGGCGGCCAAGTCGGCGGACTACTTCCTGCGCAAGCGCTACGGCATCCCCACCGACACCATCCAGACGCTACGCGAACACCTCTTGACGGGCACGCCTGCTCCGTGGGCGAGCTGGTGATCCTGCGCGCCGCCCCGGAGTCCGGCCCTTGAAGGCGCTGTTCTCGCGGTGGGCCCTCGACAGCGGCTTCACCCTCGCCCTGCTGGCGCTCTCCGGGTTCGGCGTGGCCATGATCTATTCGACGGGCCAGCTCAACGTGCCCAGCCCCGTCGTGGACGGCGCCTGGATCCGGCAGCTGGTGTGGCTCGGCATCGGGCTGATCGCCTTCACCGTCGTCACCCGGATCTCCAACAACTGGATCGAATGGGTCTCCATTCCCGCCTACGTCCTCGCCGTGGTCCTGCTGGCGGCAACGTTGGTCGTGGGCACCGGCCGGGGCACCGCGGCCGGGGTGACCAGCTTTCTCCAGGTGGGGGGCATTCAGTTCCAGCCTGCCGAGGTCGCCAAGATCGCGACGATCCTGGCCCTGGGGCGCCTGATGGCGTCCCGGCTGGAGGGCTCGGGCCATCCGTCCCGGAGGTCATGGCAGTTTGCCGACCTGCTTGCTCCCTGCGCACTGGTAGGGCTCCCTCTGGCCCTGGTGCTGCTGCAGCCCGACCTCGGCACGGCGGCTGCGTTCATCGGCATCCTCATGGCGGTGCTCTTCTGCTCGGGTATTCCCTTCACCTATCTGTTCCTGCTGGTGAGCCCGGCCATCGCGCTCGTCGTCTCCTTCAACACCTGGCTGTTTTCGGCGTACATGGTGGCGCTCGTCGGGCTGCTGTACCTGCGCCGCTCCCGCCTCTATCCCTTCGAATACGTGGCGGTGCTGGTGTTCAACCTGGCGGTGGGCACGGTCGCGCGTCTCCTCTGGGACTCGCTCGCCCCGTACCAGCAGAACCGGGTGCTCGTGTTTCTGGATCCCGGGCTCGATCCGCGCCAGGCCGGGTACCACCTGGTCCAGTCGAAGGTGGCCATCGGAAGCGGGGGGCTGACCGGCAAGGGATTCACCCTGGGAACCCAGAAACGCTTCAACTTCCTGCCCGAGCAGCATACCGATTTCATCTTCGCGGTGATCGGGGAAGAGTTCGGTTTCGTGGGCACGCTGCTGGTCCTGTCCGCCTTCGCCTACGTCCTGTTCCGGCTCATCCGCATGGCCGCCGGGACCGAGAATCACTTTGCAGGATTCGTGCTCTTCGGTATCTTCGGCGCCTGGATCACGCACGTCTTCGTGAACACCGGGATGACGGTCGGGCTGGTCCCCGTCACCGGAATTCCCCTTCCGTTCATCAGCTACGGGGGTTCCTTTCTGTTGATGTGCTGGGTGGCCGCGGCGCTCGCCGTGCGCATCGCCCGGCAGGACTGAGGGCGTTGCGCCCTCGCGCAGCCAACTGCGAGCACGCCCACGAGAGCAAGCCATGGCCTGGTTCAACAAGCCCAAGAAGCCGTTGCGCGCCGAGGCTCGACGGGATGTTCCGAGCGACGTCTTCCGGAAGTGTCCGGGCTGCCGCGCGATCGTCTATCGGGAGAAGCTGGCCCAGAATCTCTCGGTGTGTCCGGAGTGCGGGTTCCACTTCAGATTCGGTGCGTCGGACTATCTGCGTCTGTTGATGGACGATGGCTCCTTCAGCGAGGAGCACGCGGAACTGGCCAGCGCCGACCCACTGGGGTTCGTGGACTCGAAGCCCTACTCGGCCCGCGTGCAGGTGGCTGAGCAGCGTGCGGGAAGACGGGAAGCCGTGGTGGTGGGGGCAGGCAGGCTGGACGGCATCCCCGCGTCGCTGGCGGTCATGGACTTCTCCTTCATCGGAGGGTCGATGGGATCGGTGGTGGGGGAGAAGCTGGCGCGCATCATCGACCGGTCCCTGCGCGAGGAGGTCCCCCTGGTGGTCGTGAGCGCTTCCGGCGGAGCCCGCATGCAGGAGGGCATCCTGTCGCTCATGCAGATGGCCAAAACGGCGACGCTGCTGGCGAGGCTGCACGAAGCCGGGCTGCCCCACATATCGATTCTGACCAACCCGACCGCGGGCGGAGTGACCGCTTCCTACGCCATGCTGGGCGACGTCAACCTTGCGGAACCCGACGCCTTTATCGGGTTCGCGGGACCCCGTGTGATCGAAGAAACGATCCGCCAGGAACTCCCGGAAGGGTTCCAGAGGTCTGAATTCCTTCTTGAGCACGGCATGCTCGACTGCGTCGTGCCGCGCAAGCAACTGAAGGCCACGGTGGCGCTTCTGCTCCGGCACATGTGGGCGGGGTGGAAACCACAGGGCTGAGGCCCTCCGGGCCGGAGCACGGCACCCCCTGGAGCGTGTGCCGTTGAAGGCCGGAGCTCCCGCGAAGCACGACCTGTTTCCGCGACTGGGCCATGGCGTCCAATGGGGCCTCGGGCGGACCCGGGCCCTGCTCGCGGCGCTGGGAGAACCCGAGCGCGCCTACCCGTCGATCCACATCGGCGGAACCAACGGCAAGGGGTCGGTGGCGGCGATGTGCGCCGCGGTGCTGAGGGAGGCCGGCCTCCGTACCGGACTCTACACCTCGCCCCACCTGTGCGACTTCCGCGAGCGTGTGCAGATCGACGGCCGCCCGGCCCCGCGCGAGACCATGACGCGGGTGGCGAACCAGCTCCATGCGACCGTCGACCGGATCGGGCCCACGTTCTTCGAAGCGACCACCGCTCTCGCGTTCGGGGTCTTCGCCGACCGGAACGTCGATGTCGCGGTCGTGGAGGTCGGCCTGGGCGGACGACTCGACGCGACCAACGTGATCGTTCCCGAGGTGACCTGCATCACCAATGTCTCGCTCGACCACGCCGACTACCTGGGCGCCACCGTGGAGGAAATCGCCCGCGAGAAGGCGGGGATCATCAAGCCGGGCGTCCCTCTCCACACGAGCGAAACCGGACGGCCCGTACTGCGCCTGCTGAGGGACCGGGCAAAGCAGGTCGGAGCTCCCTTGTTCGCGCTGGATCCGGGCGGAGACGTGCGCGACCTTGAGCTCTCGGGCACGCGCACCAGCTTTCGCATGTCTTCCGCAGCGTGGGGAGAGCTCGAACTGTCGGTGCCGCTGGCGGGAGAACACCAGGCGGCCAACGCCGCGCTCGCGGTGAGGGCGCTGGAATCCCTTCCGGCGGAGCTGCGGCCTGCCCGGCAGGCGGTGGTGCGGGGCCTGTCCGGCGTCAGTTGGCCGGGACGTGTACAGCTGGTGACGCGCGGCGGCGTAACCTGGGTCTTCGACGTCGCGCACAACGTCGCCGGAATGGAGACGCTCGCGGCCACCTTGTGGTCACTCGGCCCGCCGCGGCCTCTGGTGGTTCTTTCCGGCATCCTGGGCGACAAGGATTGGGGCGGCATGCTGCCCGGGCTCCTGTCGATCGCCGACGCCGCCGTTCTGACCCAGCCTCCATCCGCACCGGGAGGACGAAAGTGGCGCCCGGGACGGGTGGCGGCCGCGCTCGCGCCACGGTTCTCAATCGAGGTCGAAGAGGACTTCGCCCGTGCGCTCGGCTGGGTGGCCGAGCGCGCGAATGGAGGCACGGCAGTGGTCACGGGATCCTGTCACACGGTCGGCAGCGCCCTCGACGAGCTGGGCATTCGGCCCTTCCCGACGACGCTCGCGGTTTGACGCGTCGGGCAGAGC
Organism: Longimicrobiales bacterium; assembly: GCA_965208255.1. Taxonomy (GTDB): domain Bacteria; phylum Gemmatimonadota; class Gemmatimonadetes; order Longimicrobiales; family Gaopeijiaceae; genus BD2-11. The sequence goes on along the minus strand of OZ242324.1, from coordinate 1,446,572 downwards.
GCATAGATTCGCCGCCATGTCAAACGGGAAAACCTTCCCCAGACTTCCGGGCTTTCGGGACTTCGCCCCGCAGGCCCTGGCCGAGCGGGAACACGTGTTCAACAGCTGGAGGAGCGTGGCGCGTCGCTACGGCTTCCAGGAATACGACGGGCCGCCGCTGGAGCCGCTGGAGCTCTACCGGGAAAAGAGCGGCGACGAGATCGTCGGGCAGCTGTATGCCTTCGTCGACAAGGGTGGGCGCGAGGTCTCGCTACGCCCTGAAATGACCCCCTCGCTCGCGCGCATGCTCGGCGAACGCAGCCGAGCCATGGCCAAGCCCATCCGCTGGTTCTCGATTCCGCAGCTGTTTCGCTACGAGCGACAGCAGCGGGGGCGGCTGCGGGAGCACTTTCAGCTGAATGTCGATATCCTGGGCGAAGCCGGAACCGGCGCGGACGCCGAGGTCCTCGCCGTAGCGGTGGACGCGCTTCGGGACCTGGGTCTGGGGCCGGACGACTTCGTGGCGCGGGTCTCCGACCGCCGCCTGCTGACGGCGATTCTCCAGGCGCTGGGTGTGCCGGAGGATCGGATTGGCGCCACCTACACCGACATAGACAAGTACGAACGGGTCGGCCGGGACACGACGCGCGCCCGGCTGCGCGACTCTTCCGGACTGGCACCCCGAGCCGTGGATTCGCTTCTGGAGATCCTTGACGGTTCCGGACTTGATGTGGTCGAAGAGCTGCTGGGAGAACGTGATGCCGTCGGCGCCAGCCTCGCCGAGTTGCGCCGCTACCAGGCCGATCTGACGGCGATGGGGCTCGATCCCTTCCTCCGCTTCGACCTGCGTATCGTGCGTGGCCTGGCGTATTACACCGGCATCGTGTTCGAACTCTTCGACCGCAAGGGCCGGATGCGCGCCATCTGCGGGGGAGGGCGCTACGACCAGCTGCTCGAGCGCGTCGGTGGGGAGCCGCTGGCCGCGGTGGGGTTCGGAATGGGGGATGTGGTGCTCACGGAGCTGCTGCGCGATCGGGGACTGCTCCCGGAGGCAACCCCGTCGCTGGACTGGTTCATCGTCACCATTTCCCCTGCAGAGCGTTTGCCGGGACGGGAGATCGCCCATGTCCTGCGCGAGGCCGGCTCGACCGTCGCCTATGCCCTCGAGCAACGCCCCGTGCGCAAGCAACTCTCCATGGCCGCCCGCCAGGGGGCCCGCCGGGTCATCCTTCTGGGGCCGCAGGAGACGGCGCGAGGGGTGGCGGTGATCCGCGACATGGCGGAGGGCAGCCAGCAGGAGGTCTCCCTGGCCGATCTGCGCGCGGGCGGGCCGGGGCCATGACCACGCCCCGGTCACGCCCGTCACGGTCGTGGATGCCGCTCGCGTGGTCCGCCACGCTCCTCCTTGCCGGATCCTGTTCTCCGGACCAGGCGCCCGGCGCGAGGGAGGACGCCGCGCCCGCTTCGGCGCGCCCTGCCGCCCGCTCGTCCTTCGCCGACGACAATGCCGACCCCGTAGCGCTCCTCCTCTTCGACGAAGTCCCGGATCCTGTCCTCGAGCGCCGACTCACCCTGCACCTGCTTGCCCAGGAGCCCGGCGGGCGCGCGGAATTGAGCCGGTCGCTGCGGGATCTGCTGCCGGAGCGGGCCGCCCGCGACTCCACGCTGGTGGCCATCCGCGCGGTCGTCTACCAGCCGGCCGTACAGCAGGGAGAGGGCGAAGGGAATCTGGTTCCGGTGGCCTGGGGCGAATGGATTCCACTGGAAGGCTGGCATGGCGAGGTCGGGGAAGGGCGGGGCACCGGCCACCGGGTCTACTTCTACCATGGAGCGCCCCCGGAATGGTAGCCGACGGCAACCGGGGGGTGCGCAGGGACATGGCCCGCGCCGTCCGCCGGCTCAGCATCCTCGAGTACCTGATTCTGGCCGCGGCCGCGGGGATGGCGCTGGGCGGGGGCGCGCTGGTGGCGCTGCTCCTGAACGAGCTGACCGGCGTGCCCTTCCGGGTTTCGTGGTTCATTTCCTCGCTCCTGCTCTTCAGCGTCCCCGGGTTCTTCGTATTCCGCAGAGAGACCAGACGCGACCCTTCCCGCGGCGCCGCGGGCCACCCCCAGGACCAGAAAGATGGCTGATGACAAGCGGTTGACGCCCCGGAGCGAGAGCTTCTCGACCTGGTACAACGATGTCGTTCAGCGCGCTGAGCTCGCCGACTATTCGCCGGTGCGCGGATGCATGGTCATTCGCCCCTGGGGATACGCGATCTGGGAGCTGATGCAGCAGGGACTGGACGGACTGTTCAAGGAAACCGGACACGAGAACGCCTACTTCCCGCTGCTCATTCCCATGAGCTTCATCGAGCGGGAAAAGGAGCACGTCGAAGGCTTCAAGCCGGAGCTGGCGGTGGTGAGCCACGCCGGGGGCAAGGAGCTGGAGGAGCCCTACGTCGTGCGCCCGACCTCCGAGACCATCATCTACTCGATGTATGCGAAGTGGGTGCAGAGCTACCGCGATCTGCCCCTTCTTTTGAACCAGTGGTGCAACGTGATGCGCTGGGAGCTGCGCACGCGGCTCTTTCTGCGCACCTCGGAATTCCTCTGGCAGGAGGGGCACACGGCACACGCGACCCGGCAGGAAGCTCAGGAAGAGGCGCTGCAGATGCTCGGCGTGTACCGGAGATTCCAGGAGGACTGGATCGCGATGCCCCCGGTCAGCGGGCTCAAGAGCGAATCGGAGAAGTTCGCGGGCGCCGTGCGCAGCTATTCCGTGGAGGCGCTGATGCAGGACAATCGCGCGCTTCAGGCGGGCACCTCCCACTTCCTCGGCCAGAATTTCTCGCGTCAGTTCGGCCTCACCTTCCAGAGCGAGGAAGGGCGCGAGGAATACGCCTGGAATACGTCGTGGGGCGTTTCCACGCGCATGATCGGGGGCATGGTGATGACCCACGGCGACGACAACGGGGTCGTCGTGCCGCCGCGGATCGCTCCCGCCCAGGTCGTGGTCGTGCCCATCTGGCGCACGGATGCGCAGCGCGTGCTGGTGCTTGAGGAGGCCGACCGCTTCCGCGACCAGCTTGTCGCAGCGGGCGTGCGCGTCCGCATCGATGCGCGGGACCACCTCAACCCGGGGGCCAAGTTCTACGAGTGGGAACGCAAGGGCGTCCCTTTCCGGGCCGAGATCGGGCCGCGCGACGTGGCGAAGGGGCAGGTGGTGCTGGCTCGGCGGCTTCCGTTCCCGGGAGGGGAGCGCAAGCGCTTCCTGCCGCGCGAGGAGGCACTGGCCACCCTGCCCGCGCTTCTCGACGCGTTCCACGAAGACTTGCTCGAAACGGCCCGCGCCCGCCGCGAAGCCAATTCTCACCGCGGCGTCTCCGATCTGGGCGAGCTGAAGGAGATCCTCGAGACGGACGGCGGCCTGGTGTACACCGGCTGGAGCGGCGACCCTGATGTGGAGGAGAAGGTCAAGCAGGCAACGAAGGCCACGATCCGGGTGATTCCGGATGAGGAGTTCGCCTCTTCCAGCCGCCCGGCGCAGTGCATCGGCGGCGGCGCCGCGAAAATGGAGGTGGCGTGGGCGCGGGCATACTGAGGTGACCCCGCTGGCCCGCTCGGGGGGCGTGCTCCACTGCGGGTCCTTCGCCCTCGACGACATCGCCGCTCGCTTCGGCACCCCGCTCTACCTCTACGACGGCGCGCTGCTCGAACACAGGTATCGCGCCTTCGAGGCCGCCTTCGCGGGCGTCCGCCTGCTCGTGGCCTATTCCGTCAAGGCCAACGGGAATCTGGCGTTGCTCAACCGGCTGGCCCGCCTGGGCTCCGGCGCCGACATCGTGAGCGGAGGAGAGCTGGCGCGCGCGCTCAAGGCCGGGATCCCGGCAGACCGCATCGTCTTCGCCGGCGCGGGCAAGAATGAAGAGGAACTTGGCGCGGGGCTCGATGCCGGGATCTACGGCTTCAACGTCGAGAGCCGCGCGGAGCTTCATCTGTTGGAGCGCATCGCCGCCCGCCGGGGTGTGCAGGCCCGCATCGCGCTCCGCGTGAACCTGGATATCGAGTCGCCCACGCCCCACGAGTACACGCGCACCGGCCACGCCGCCACCAAGTTCGGCATCCCGGCCGACGAGGTGATGGACCTGTACCGCTGGGCGGCCTCCCGGGCGGCGCTGCGGGTCGCGGGGATCGCGGTCCACATAGGTTCGCAGATCGTCGACAGCGAACCCTACGAACGCGCTGCGCGTGAGATCTTCGCGCTTCAGCGAGCCCTCTCGGGTGAAGGCATCCCGCTGGAGTACGTGGACCTGGGCGGCGGATTCGGGGTGGCCTACGGCGACGAACCCGAAATCGACCTCGCCGGACTGGCCGCGGCGATCGTCCCCACCGTGGCCGAGCGCGGGCTCCGACTGGTGCTGGAGCCGGGTCGCTTCATCGTCGGCGAGGCGGGGACGCTGGTCGTGCGCGTGCTCTACGTGAAGCGCTCCGGGGCGAAGACCTTCGTGATCACCGACGGGGGCATGACCGAGCTGCTGCGCCCGAGCCACTACGACGGATATCACCGGATCGAGCCGGTGCGTACGCGGCCTGACGCCCCCGTGGTGGTGAGCGACGTGGTGGGCCCGGTGTGCGAAGACGGCGACTTTCTCGCGCGCGACCGCGCCATCGAGCTGCCCTCCCCGGGGGACCTGATGGTGGTGAGGACCGCGGGAGCGTACGGTTTCTCCATGGCTTCCAACTACAACAGCCGCCTGCGCCCGCCGGAGGTGCTGGTTGCCGACGGCCGACTGCTGCTGATCCGCGAACGCGAGACCCTCGCCGACCTGGTTCGCGGAGAGAGGATCCCTTCATGACATTCACCAAACCGCGGGACCGGGTCCTCATCCTCGACTATGGATCGCAGTTCACCCAACTCATCGCGCGCCGTGTCCGCGAAGAGCGGGTCTACTGCGAGATCCATCCTCCGACCCGGTCGCTGGAGTGGATTCGCAGTTGGGCGCCGAGCGCGATCGTGCTTTCGGGAGGGCCGTCCTCCGTCTACGAGGACGATGGTCCGGTTGCGGATCCGGGACTCCTGGACATGGATGTTCCGATCCTCGGGATCTGTTACGGCATGCAGCTGATCGCCCGGCTGGAGGGCGGCCGGGTGGAATACGGCAAGCGCGAATACGGACGAGCCGAGCTGCGCCTGGTCGAAGCGGAGGGACTGTTCACGGGGTTCCCGCGGGAGGAGCCCGTCACGGTGTGGTGCTCCCACGGCGACCACGTGGACCGGCCTCCGGAGGGGTATCGCGTTGTCGCCTCGACGGAAGGTCTCCCGGTGGCGGCGTTTCGCGCCGAAGACCGCCCCATCCACGGGGTTCAGTTTCACCCGGAGGTGGCCCACACGCCACAGGGCGACCGGATGCTCTCCAACTTTCTCTTCCGGGTCGCCGGATGCCGGCCGAGCTGGACGGCGAGCGCATTTGTCGAGGAGAGCATCGCCGCCATCCGCGAGCAGGCGGGCGGCGGGTCCGTCATCTGCGGCCTTTCCGGTGGGGTCGACTCCTCGGTGGCGGCCACACTGGTGCATCGGGCGCTCGGCGACCGCCTCACCTGCATCTTCGTCGACAACGGGCTGCTGCGAAAAGGCGAGCGCGAGGGCGTCGAGCACACCTTCCACAGGCACATGGGGATGGAGCTGCTGGTCGCCGACGCGCGCCAGGAATTCCTGGACGGGCTCGCCGGGGTTACCGATCCCGAGCGCAAGCGCAGAATCATCGGAGAGACCTTCATCCGCGTGTTCGAGCGCACGGCCCGTGATGCCGGCAAGGACGCAACCCTGCTCGTGCAGGGCACGCTCTACCCGGATGTCATCGAGTCGCTGTCGGTACGGGGGCCGTCCGCGACCATCAAGACGCACCACAACGTCGGCGGACTTCCCGACGACATGCCGTTCGAGCTGATCGAGCCGCTCAGGGAACTCTTCAAGGACGAGGTGCGCAGGGTGGGGCGGGAGCTGGACCTCCCCGAGGCGTTCGTGGCGCGCCATCCGTTCCCGGGGCCGGGTCTCGCCGTGCGCATCCTTGGCGAAGTCACGGCGGAGCGGCTGGACGTGCTGCGCGAGGCCGACGCGATCTTTCTCGAGGAGATTCGCGGCGCCGGGCTCTACGACGAGATCTGGCAGGCCTTTGCGGTGCTGCTTCCCGTGCGCTCGGTCGGGGTGATGGGCGATGCGCGCACCTACGAATGCGCCGTGACCTTGCGGGCCGTGACCTCGCGGGACGGCATGACCGCCGACTGGTACCGGTTTCCGCCCGAAGTCCTCGCGCGCGCCTCTACCCGCATCATCAACGAGGTGGCCGGCGTGAACCGCGTGGCCTACGACATCAGTTCCAAGCCTCCGGCCACCATCGAGTGGGAGTGAGGAGGGCGGACCTCCTCCTTTTCCCGGACCAGGGGTCAGGACGCCGGCGTGGTCTCCTGGGTGCGCAGGGATCTCAGCGAATCGTCGATCTCGGCCCACACCTCGACCATGAACGGCACGCGCTCCCCGTAGGCATCGACGAATTCGATCAGATCGGCTTCGGTGACCCCCTTCGCTTCCAGCACCTCGTCCCTGGCCGACGGGCTGATCCTGCCGTCGGGTGAACGCAGAGCCCTCTGGCGCAGCTCCACATACGTGTCCACGAAGGCTTCACGGGAGATCGTATCCGCCGCTCCGGGCGCCGGTGCTTCGCCGCCGCACGCGAACAGGATGCACACCAGGCCGCCGCCGAGAAGATTCCGCACCGCGCGCGCCGTCACGAGTCTCATGCCTCGCCGGTCTCGCTGCTGTTGGCTGCACGCCAGAGGAGCAGGCAGAGACCCGCGAAAATGAGGGTGCCCACCAGTGCGGACGACCCGGGGAAGAGGCCCTCCATCCAGGCGTGACCGAGAATCCACTGGCTGGCGCGCGACGGATCTCCGGTCACCTGCGTGACCACGTAGATCGCGCCGCCGATCATCACCCCCACCAGCGCGGCCCCGGCGATCAGCCCGGACCCGAAGAGGACGCCCCGCTCGCGCTTGTCGGCCAGCTGGTCCCCGTCGCCGTCCCGCCCCCCGTATCGGCGGGTGAGCGCGCGCCGCATCATGCCACCGACGAAGATCGGGGTCATCAGCGAAACCGGCAGGTACAGCCCCACCGCGAACGCCAGCGAAGGCAGCCTCAGCCCGAACTCGACGACGGCGGCCAGCGCCATGCCGACGATGACGAACATCCAGGGCAGGGTGTCGGCCAGGACGCCATCCACCACCAGCTTCATCAGGTTCGCCTGGGGCGCCGCCAGCTCCGGCCCGCCGATGCCGTACGACTCGTTGAGGACGATCAGCACTCCGCCCATCACCGCGGCGCTGGTGATCACGCCGATCAGCTCGCCGATCTGCTGCGAGCGCGGAGTGGCGCCCAGCAGGAAGCCGGTCTTGAGATCCTGCGAGGTGTCCCCCGCGATGGCCGCCGAGATGCACACAACCGCGCCCACCGCCAGTACCGCGACCTTGGAGGCGGCGGAACCGTCGTTCAGCCCCAGCCCCACCCAGATCAGCGAGGTGAGCAGCAGGGCCGCGATGGTCATCCCCGAAACCGGGTTGGAGGAGGACCCGATCAGCCCCACGATGCGAGACGACACGGTGACGAAGAAGAAGCTGAAGAGCACGATCAGGACCGCGCCCAGCAGGTTCACCGGGACGCCCGGCCAGAGCCAGAGCGCCACCGCGAGCAGCGGGGCGAGGGTGAAGACGAAGCGCATCGACAGGTCCCGCTGCGTGCGCGAAGTCGCCGCGGCCGCGCCCCCGATGCCGCCGAGCCCCAGCTTGAAGCTCTCGACCATCGTGGGCAGGGACTTGAGGAGGGTCGCGATGCCTCCGAAGGCCACGGCGCCGGCCCCCACATAGCGGATGTAGTTGCTCCAGATCTCCCCCGATCCCAGCTCGGCCATGGACACGGTCGCCGGATACACGACATCCGTCCCGCCCCAGGCGTTGATCACCGGAATCAGGATCAGCCAGGCCAGCGCGCTTCCCGAGAACATGATGGTGGCGATGCGCGGTCCGATGATGAACCCGACGCCCAGCAGCTCGGGCGTAAAGTCTCCTCCGATCTGTGCCTTGCCTGGGAGGGGCACGGCCGGCGACTCGTTCCACAGGGAGAGCCCGCGGGGGTTGGCGAACGCCTGATAGAGGGCGCCGACGCCAAGGCCGGCGAAGAGCAGGCGTGCCTTGCCGCCCCCCACGTCGCCCGCGACCTGCACCTCCGCGCACGCGGTTCCCTCGGGATAGGGCAGCTTGCCGTGCTCTCGCGAAATGAGGTAGGAGCGCAGCGGAATCATGAACAGCACGCCCAGCATTCCGCCGAAGAGCGCGATTACGGTGATCTGGGTTACGCTCACCAGAATCGCCGGATCCTCGCGCGCCCACAGGAATAGAGCGGGAAGGGTGAAGATGACGCCGGCGGCCAGGGATTCCCCGGCCGACCCCACGGTCTGCACCATGTTGGACTCGAGGATGGTGCCGCCCCAGATGCGGAAGATGGCCACCGCCATGACTGCCGCGGGAATGGAGGCGCTCACCGTGAGCCCGACGCGCAGCCCCAGATAGGCGTTTGCGGCGCCGAACACGATGCCCAGAACGGCTCCGATCAGGATGGCGCGGGGCGTGAACTCCAGAATTTGCTCGCGCGCGCCCACATAGGGACGGTACTGATCGCCCGGAATGGTCTCGTAGGCCTGGGGAGGGAGCCCGCCGCGGGGCCCGGGGTCGACTGTCGCCATTTTGTCTCCAGCCACGGGTTGCGCGGAACCCGGGCAACGTGGATCGCTTCTTCTCGGCTTGTCAAGCGCGCGAGCGGCGGGCGCCGAGCCGGCTGGAACTGGCTACACCGCGGCCTCGACGGATGGTCCGAATCTTGAATTTGATGGGGACGGCGGATACCCGGAAAGCTCGTGCGCGGGTGGATGGAGCGGGGTTTCGCCATCGAAGTCTGCCAAATTGGCAGATGTGGTGTCTGCGGAAGATGCAAAGTCTGCCAAAATGGCAGACGGAGCCCCGCATGACCGGACGCACAGGGAACACAAGATGATCGAAGTCGACCGTTTGACGGTGAAGGCGGCCGAGGCTTTGCGAGCCGCCGTTACGGACGCGAGCCGGCGCCAGAGCGCCGAGGTATACGGCATCCATCTGCTCGACGCCCTGCTCCGCCAGGAAGGGGGAATCGTCGGGCCGATCCTGGAGAAGATCGGCGTCTCCGTCGCCGCGGTACGCGAGCGGGTTCATGGCGAACTGGAGGAACTGGGGCGCGTCACCGGCGGGTCGGATCCGCGCCTGAGCCGGGACCTCGCCCGCGCGCTCGCCGCCGCCGAGCGCCACGCCGCGGAACTCCGCGACGACTACGTGTCGACCGAGCACCTCCTCCTCGGCCTCACCGTCGAGAAGGACGATGCGGGCGAAATCCTGCGCTCGGCGGGCGCCACCGAGGAGCGCGTGCAGGAAGCGCTGGCGGCGGTCCGCGGCAGTCACCGGGTCACTGACCAGACCCCGGAGGACCGCTACCAGGCACTGGAACGCTACAGCCGCGACCTCACCGCGCTGGCCCGCCGCGGCAAGCTGGATCCGGTGATCGGCCGGGACGCCGAGATCCGCCGGGTCATCAAGGTGCTCGCGCGCCGCACCAAGAACAATCCGGTGCTCATCGGCGAACCCGGAGTCGGAAAAACCGCCATCGCCGAAGGGCTGGCCCAGCGCATCGTCGCGGGGGACGTCCCGGCTGCGCTGGCCGAAAAGACCTTCCTCTCCCTCGATATCTCCGCCATGCTCGCCGGAGCCAAATTCCGCGGTGAGTTCGAAGAGCGCATGAAGGCGGTGCTGAAGGAGATCACCGACGCCGAGGGCCGCTTCGTGATGTTCGTGGACGAACTGCACACGGTCGTGGGAGCGGGGGCGGCGGAAGGCGCCGTGGACGCCGGCAACATGATGAAGCCCCTGCTGGCCCGGGGCGCGCTGCGCATGATCGGGGCGACTACCCTCGACGAATACCGAAAGCACATCGAGAAGGACCCCGCCCTGGAGCGGCGCTTCCAGCCGGTGTACGTGGCGCCGCCCTCGGTGGACGACACGATCGCGATCCTGCGAGGCCTGAAGGAGCGCTACGAGGTGCATCACGGCGTGCGCATCCGGGACGACGCGCTGGTCGCGGCCGCCCGGCTCTCCGACCGCTACATCGGCGGCCGCTTCCTGCCCGACAAGGCCATCGACCTGATGGACGAAGCCGGCAGCCGGCTCCAGATCGAGATCGACTCCCTGCCCACCGAGATCGACCAGGTCGAGCGGCGCGCCATCCAGCTCGAGATCGAGCGCCAGGCGCTGGAGGATGAACACGACGATCCCTCGGCGCGGGAACGCCTGGAGCGCATCCGCATCGAGTTGGGCGAACTGAGAGAGCGCAGCTCCGGCATGAAGGTCAGATGGCAGGCGGAACGGGACGCCATCGACCGCCTGAAGACCCTCAAGGAAGACGCGGACGCGCTCCGCACCGAGTCCGAGCGCGCCAAGCGAACCGGAAACCTGCAGCGGGCCGCCGAGATCGACTACGGCGAACTGCCCGCGCTCGGGGCGTCGCTCAGGCAGGCGGAGAAGCGGCTCGCCGAACTGCAGGCGGAGGGGACCTGGCTGCGGGAAGAAGTGGAGGCAGACGACATCGCTGCGGTGGTCGCGGAATGGACGGGGATTCCGGTCGCGAGCCTGGTGGAGTCGGAGAGGGAGCGGCTGGTTCGACTCGAGGCGCTGCTGCGCGGGCGGGTCATCGGCCAGGACGAAGCGCTTGCGGCCGTCTCCAACGCGGTACGCCGTTCGCGCGCAGGCCTACAGGATCCCGACCGGCCCGTCGGATCATTCATCTTCCTGGGCCCGACCGGGGTGGGGAAGACCGAAACCGTGCGCGCGCTGGCCGAGTTCCTCTTCGACGACGAGCGGGCGATGGTGCGCCTCGACATGTCGGAATACATGGAGAAGCACGCCGTGTCGCGGCTTCTGGGCGCGCCGCCGGGCTACGTGGGCTACGACGAAGGCGGCCAGCTGACCGAGGCCGTGCGCCGGCGACCGCACGCGGTCATCCTGTTCGACGAGATCGAGAAGGCACACTCCGACATCTTCAACGTTCTGCTTCAGATTCTCGACGACGGCAGGCTGACCGATTCCCAGGGGCGCACGGTCGATTTCCGCAACGCGGTGATCATCATGACCTCCAACCTCGGCAGTCACTACATCCTGAGGCACGCCGGCAGCGATCCCTGGGAAGAGGTGGAGGCAACCGTCACGCAGGAGCTGCGGCGGCACTTCCGGCCCGAGTTTCTGAACAGGGTGGACGACATTGTTCTCTTTCGGCCATTGGACCGGGCCTCGATCCGCGCGATCGTTGATGTGCAGCTTGCCCGGGTGGAAGCGCTCGCCGGAGAACTGGGGATCACGCTGGAGGTATCGCCCGAAGCCCGGGAGCTGCTCGCGAAGGAGGGCTATGAGCCCGCGTTCGGCGCCCGCCCGCTGCGGCGCGTCATTCAGCGTCTCATTCAGGATCCGCTTGCCATGTCGCTGCTCGAGGAAGATCCGGGGAAGTCCGCGACCATCCGCGTGGTTCGGTCCGCCGGCAACGGCGGCCTGGCCTTCGAGCGCCGGTGAGCGGGGAAGTCCGGCGAGCCGTCGGAATCATGACCGTCAACCGGGGACTCGCGGGAGCCTTCCTGGCACACTGCCCGGTGGTCTTGCTGGCCGCAGGGTGCGCGACGCCTTCGCCGCTCCCGCCGGCCGGGGAGGATCCCGGCCCCCGCCCAGCCGCGGAACGCTTCCTGGACGCGGCCAACCGGCAGGATCTGGATGCTCTCGCACATGCCTTCGGTACGCATCGCGGTCCCATCGCCGACAGCGGCGGGGGCCTGGGCTGCGGGCTGCGCAAGCTCGCGTCCTGGCTGGCGGCGGCCGCCGCCTGTCCGACCCGGCAGGAAGTCGAGTTGCGCCTGCACGCCATGGCGGTGGTGCTGCGGCACGATGGCTACGAGGTGATCGCCGCGGAGCAGGTTCCCGGGCGGGAACGCCCCGTCACCCGGATCTCCGTCGAGGTTCGCCGGGGGGGATGGATCCATCGCGACGTCGGGCTGCTGGTGATCCGGACGTCGTCGGGGTGGCTGGTGGAGTCCGTGGAGCTGGACAAGATCACGGGGCGTTGAGGGACCGACCGCGCTCGACCAGTTCGACCAGCGCGCCGCCCGTCCCCTTCGGATGGAGAAACGCGACCATGCACCCGTGCGCGCCCGGCCGCGGCACCCGGTCGATGGGACGGAACCCCGCGGCCACCAGGCGATCGAGTTCCCTGCGCACGTCTTCGACGCGGAAGGCAACATGGTGAAGGGTCGAGCCGCCGCGTTCGAGGAAGCGGGCGGTCGCGCCGGAGCGATCATGGGGCTCGAGCAGCTCCACGGCGCCGATGAAGCATACGTCGACGCCCTGTTCGGGGAGGGACTGGCGGGGTGAGGAACGCTCACCCATCAGGCTCTCGAAGAGCGGCGTCGCCTCCTCGATCGAGTGGACGGCGATGCCGACGTGGTCCACTGCGTAGCGAAGCAGGTGCGGGGAGGGATCCGCAAGCCCTTCTGCGGGGTCGAATTCCATGACCGGCCGAGATTCGGTTATATTTGAGAGACCAGAAAAAGACGGAAGGGCCATGCAGCGCTTCCGCTTCATCGTAAGGATGACCCGGGACCGGGATCAAGGAGATCAGCAAGAATGAGCGACCGAGTTCTGACGGTTACGGACGAGAGCTTCGCAGACGACATAGAGAACAGCCAGGGGCTGGCGATGGTGGACTTCTGGGCGACCTGGTGCGGTCCGTGCCGCATCGTTGCGCCCATCATCGACCAGCTCGCGAACGAGTATGGGGAGCGGGGGGTGACGGTCGGGAAGCTGGACGTGGACACCAATCCGGGCACCTCCGCCCGTTTCGGGGTCCGCTCGATCCCGAGCATCCTCTTCTTCAAGGACGGCCGGCACGTCGACACCGTGGTCGGCGCCGTCCCGAAGGCTCACTTCGAGGAGAAGATCGAGGCGCACCTGTAGTTCCGCGGCGCGCGAGCGCGGGGTGGCGACGCTCTACCTCGTAAGCACCCCCATCGGAAACCTTTCCGACCTTTCGGCGCGCGCGGCCCGCATGTTGGACGAGGTAGAGCGGATCTTCGCGGAAGACACGCGCAGGACCGGAAAGCTTCTGCAGCACCTCGGCGTCCGGACCCCGCTCACTTCGCTGCATCAGCACAACGAAGCGGCGCGCGCGGGGCGCGTCCTGGAATGCCTGGAGTCGGGACGGGATGCGGCCCTGGTTAGCGATGCCGGAACTCCGCTGGTTTCGGATCCGGGGGCGCGCGTGGTCCGGGCCGCGCTGGACGCGGGACATGATGTGGTCCCGGTGCCCGGGCCTTCCGCGGTTCTGGCCGCGCTGGCGGGGTCCGGGCTCCCGGCCGATCGCTTCGCCTTCCTTGGCTTCGCGCCCCGCAAGGGCGCGGAGAGACGAGCTCTGGTGCAGCGGGTGGCCGACTCGCCGGAGACCACCGTACTCTTCGAGGCCCCCGGCCGGCTGCGCCGCCTGCTGGCCGACCTCGAGCTCGCGTGCGGCTCCGGGCGAAGGGTGGCGGTGGCGCGCGAAATGACCAAATTGCACGAGGAGTTCGTGCGAGGAACGCTGACCGACGCCTGCGCCCATTTCGGGGAGCACGCCCCCCGGGGGGAGGTAACGGTGGTGGTCGAGCCTTCTCCGGACAGCGAACCCGACGAGGCTTCCGCCCGGGAGCTCGCCCGGGAGCTGCTGGCGGAGGGCGCGAGACCCAGCGAGGCGGCCCGCGAGTTGGCGGCCCGGTTGGGGGTGCCTCGCAACCGCTCCTATCGGATCGTACATTCGACAGTTGAGCGCGGCCCGACGGAGACGGAGTAGTGGCGCGCCGCATGCCGGCAAGGGCGCCCAGGCGGGAGGGGGTTCAGGAATCCATGTTGAAGTCGTTGGCCTTCCCTTTCCTTGCCCTCCTGCTCGCGGCCGGAGTTCCCGCCGATTCGACCCTCACCATCGCGCGCCTCCAGTACGAAGGCGGAGGGGACTGGTACGCGAACCCCTCTTCGCTGGCCAATCTGCTGGAGCGCATCGCGAGCGATACCGGGTTGCCGATGGCGGATCGCGAGGCCACCATCTCCCTGCGCGACCCCGGGCTGCCCGACTACCCGTACGTCTACATGACCGGCCACGGTAACGTGAGCTTCTCGCCCGAGGAGGAGGTAGCTCTGCGCAACTACCTGCTGGGCGGGGGCTTTCTGCACGTCGACGACAACTACGGCCTCGACGAATCATTTCGCCGGGAGATCGCTCGCGTCTTCCCCGGCCGCGAACTGGTGGAGATTCCTCCCGACCACCCGGTCTTCCACGCATTGCACGCGTTCCCGGAAGGCCTGCCCAAGATCCACGAGCACGACGGGCGGCCGCCCCAGGCCTTTGGCCTCTTCGAGCGCGGCCGGCTCATGCTGTTCTACAGCTACGAGAGCGATCTCGGGGACGGGTGGGAGGATTCCGAGGTGCACGACGACCCGCCCGAGACCCGGGAGCAGGCGCTCCGCATGGGCGTCAACCTGTTCGTCTACGCGATCGCCAGGGGGGCGTCCTGAACCCGGCGCCCCGCCGCACCGTTCGCGGCGCGTTCGAGGCGGTGCGCGGTCACGTGGGCACCCGTTTCGGGATGGCGGGCGCGCTCTGGGCGACGGTTCCGGTCGCGGTCATCCTGATGCTCGCCTGGTGGCTGGGGGGCGGGGCGGGGTGGCGGCAGGGAAGCGCCACTCCGCTGATCCTGGACGGGATGGCGATCGTTGCGATCGCGATTCTGGTCGCTTTGCTGGTTCGGATGCGCCGCCGCTGGCTCGAGGAGGCCACGGTCGCCGCAACCATGGAGGAGGCGGCCGGCCTCGCGCGCGGCGTGGTGCGGGGCTCGCTCCAGCTCTCCCGTTCGGTGCCGGCCGGCGTATCGGCGGCGCTGGCACGCCGCGCGGAGGCGCGGGTGGCGGGGCGGCTTGCGTCGCCCGCGGCCGTGCTGGCCGGGTCGCTCCACCGGCGAAGCGGGCGCTGGATGCGCCTTGGAGCGGGTGCGCTGGTCGCGGTCAGCGTTCCGGTGATCTCCGCGTGGGTTGCTTCACCGGAACGGTCGCGGCGCGCCTGGTCGGGGCTCGCGGCCCCGTTCGGGGTGATGGCGAGCCCGCGCTTCGCCCCGCTGGTCGTCCGGCCGGGGGATATCGAGGTCTCGCGCGGCTCGGACCTGACCATTGAAGTCGAAGCCATGGGACGCCTCGAGGTTACCCTGCACTCGCGCGCACCGGGGGATGTGCCGCGCGCCGACACGCGCGAGGTCGGAAGCGGTCTCGCGTCGTTCCGATTCAACGCGGTGGAGACCGCCTTCGAGTACTGGGCATCGGCGCCCGATGGAAGCACCAGCGAGCGCTACCGGGTCACGCCCGTGGACCCGCTGTTCGTCGCCGACCTGACCCTGGAGCTCACGTTCCCGCCTCACAGCGGACGCTACGCGGAGGAATACCGCGGAGCCGCGCCTCCGCTGACCCTTCCGGTCGGCACCCGCATCCACGTGGAGGGCCGCGCCAGCCGCGACCTCCAGGTCGCCAGCCTCTCGGTCGAGGAAATCGGCGGACCCGCGGTGGCCCTGCAGGTCGACGGGCCTCGCTTCCGTGCCGACTGGACGCCGCGCGTCGGGGGCGTATATCACTGGGGTCTGGTCGATTCGCGCGGCGGCGGTCCGGAGATCCCGCCCGTGCCGCTCGACATCACCCTGGTGCGCGATTCGGTGCCCGCCGTCGCCATCGTCTTTCCCGGCCGGGATACCATCCTTCCGCTCTCGATGGAGCAGCCGCTGGTGGTGCAGGCGCGCGACGACTACGGGCTCACGTTCGTCGAACTGGTCGCCTACCGGGTCAGGTCGCTGGGTGAACCCGGAGATCCGGTCGTGCGCAGGATGGGAATGGCCGGTACCCGGAGCGCCCTGGTGCGCCCGCTCCTGGACGTCTCCGACTGGGGGCTGCTCGCGGGCGACGTGGTGCGCTATCGGGCTCGCGTGGTCGACAACGCGCCGGCGCCACAGATCGGCGAGAGCCCGGAGTACGTGCTGCGCATGCCCGAGGCCTCCGAGTTGCGCTGGCAGGCCCAGCAGATGCTCGAGGACGCGGCGGCCGAGGTCGAATCGCTGGCGGAACAGGCTGGAGAAGCGGCGGAGGAAGCCCGCGAAATGGAGCGCCGCAATGAGGCGGAGCGCGCCGAGGAGCGCAGGAACCCGGGCACCCGCGGCGACGAAGAGCTGAGCTTCGAGGAACAGGAGGAGCTGCGGCAGGCGCTCGAGGCTCAGGAAGAGATCGCCGCCGAGGTGGATTCGCTGAGGCAGGAGCTGGCGGAAGTCTCCGAATCCATGCGCGAGGCCGGTCTCCCGGACCCCGACTTCCAGGAGGAGATGGACGAGCTGCAGCGCCTTCTCGAGGAGATGATGCCGGACGAGCTGCGCGAACGCATGGAGGAAATGGCGCGCAATTTCGAAGAGATGGACGAAGCCGCATCGCTAGAGGCGCTGGAGCGGCTCGCGCAGGATCAGGAAGAGCTGCGCCAGCGATTGGAGGAGTCGATCGAACGCTTCCGCCGGGCCGCCACCGAGCAGGAGTTGCGCGCGGCCGAGGAAGAGGCTGCGGAGCTGGCTCGCAAGGAGGAGGCGCTCGCCGACGCGATGGAGGAGGCCGACACCCTTGGTCTGCGCGCTCGCCAGCAGGCCGACCTGGAACAGCAGACCGAAGAGTTGCTGGAACGCATGGAGCAGGCGCGCGAGCACCTCGATGAGCTGGGAGAGGAGGAGGCCGGCGCACAGGCGCAGACCGCCTCCGAGCGCACGGATGAGGCCCGCCGGAACATGGCCGAAGCCCGCGAGCAGGCGGAGGCGGGAGAGGCGCAGTCGGCCGCGCAAGAGGCCATGGAGGCGGCGGAGGCACTCAGGGAAGCACAGGAGGCGCTGGCCGAAGCTCGCGCCGAGATGACGGAGACCATGGAGGATGCCGCCCGCGAGGCGCTGCAGCAGACGGCGGAAGATGCGCTCTCGCTGGCGCGCCGCCAGGCTGAGCTGCGCGAGCAGATGCGCCGCGCGGACGCTGCCCAACAGGCGGCCATGCGCGCCGACGAAGCCTCGCTCCAGCGCGGCGTGCGCAACATGGCCGAGAATCTGAGCGAGGGCTCGCGCGCCTCCGGCCAGGTGAATCGCGAGGTCAGCACCGCCATCGGCGAAGCCATGGAGGCCATCAGCGAGACCCTGGACGCGCTCGACAGCCGGCGTGGGTCGACGCCGTCCCCGACCGCGGCCGCCGAGGCGGCCGTGCGGGCGCTCAACCAGGTTGCGCTTCAGGCCATCGCGAGCGCCGGGCAGGCGGGGCAGGATGCGGCGCCGGGCGAAGGTGGCGAGATGCAGGAAATGCTGGAAGCCATCGCCCAGCGTCAGGGTGACCTGATCATCCAGACCGAGGAGCTCATGCCGATGCAGCTCGGGGAACAGGCGCTCGCCAGGCAGATGCAGCAGCTCGCGCAGGGGCAGGAGTCGGTCGCCGGCGAACTGGGTGATCTGGCGCAGCAGCCGAACTCCGAGGAGCAGGCGCTCGGGGACCTGGACGAACTCGCCGAGGAGGCGGCCGCCCTCGCCGAGGAACTCGTCATGGAGCGCCTGCGCCCGGAGACCATCGAGCGCCAGGAACAGCTGTTCCAGCGTCTGCTGGACGCCGGACGAAGCCTCGAGCGGGACGAGGAATCGGAAGACCGGGAGTCCGAGGTTCCCGGCGAATTCGAGCGCAACGTGGTCGTTCCTCTCGCGGAGGAGGACATGAACGCGCTCCGGTTCGAGCTTCCGGGGGCGGATGTGCTGAGCCGGCTGCCCCCGGCGCAGAGGCGTCTGGTGATCGAGTATTTCGAGCGCCTTAACCAGGCCCCGGCGATTCCGCCCGCGGGAGGAGGGTCGTGAGCGGTGGTGCGCGCCGGGGCCCCAGAGCCCTTTCGACTGTGGTCGGCCTCGTGCTGGCGCTGGCGCCGGGCACCGCCGACGGTCAGCTCTCCTCGAGCGACGAATCCAGGCTGCTGCGCGAAGCCGCGCGCGCCGAATCGGCGGGCGACTACGCCGCTTCGGTCGAGATCCTCACCTCGCTGCTGGAGGAGCGACCTGCCTCGTCGGGTGCCATCTTTGCGCTGGAACGGGTACTTCGGGCACAGGGACGGGTGTCGCAGGTTCTCGATCCCATCGACGCCTTCCTGGCGGTCGATCCGGTGTCTACGGGACCCCGTTACCTTAAGCTGAGGATTCTGCTGGAAGTGGATTCCCTCGCGGAATTGCGCTCTGCTTCGGAGTCCTGGATCGCGCAGAACCCGGCGTCACCGGATTCCTATCGCGAGGTGGCTCGTGTGTACGAGCGGGCGTTCGGGGGTGAGGAGGCGCTCGCGGTGCTTCGGCGGGGTCAGAGCCGTGCTGGACACGGGGTCCTTGCAGTAGAGGCCGGGGACGTTCTGCTTCGCCTCGAGCGCCCGCGCGAAGCTCTTCTGGAATGGGCGCGCGCGCTGGACCGTTCGGAAGCCCAGGCCCCCGGGGCGCTTCGTCGCATGGTGCGTACCGGCGCGGAGAATCCCGAGTTGGTTCCCGGGGTCATTCGCGCCATGGCCGCGGAGGGCGCTTCCCACGCGCGCAGGAGGGCGGCGATTGAGATCGCGCTCGAAGCGAAGCTGCAGCCGGAGGCGCTGCGCCTCGCGGAGGGCGTTGCGGGAGATCTGCGTGAGCCGGAGCGGCAGAGCTTCCTTTCCGCACTCCTGCGTCTCGCGGAGGAAAAGGATGCGGATCAGCTCGCGCTGTGGACGCTGCAGCAATTGCGCGAGGAGGTCCCGCGGGGTTCACGGGCGCGGACGCTGGATCGTCAGATCGCGGTGACGTCGCTCGTGGCTGGCGATACCGTGCGCGCCTTGCAGGCAAGGGAGCGGTACGCCCGCGGGTTGCCCGAACGCTCGCCGGAGCGAAGACGCGCTCTGGCCGAGATGATTCGCCTGGAGATGGCAACCGCCGCTCCCGCCGGACTGCTGGATCGTTTCGCGGCCTTCCGGCAGGAGTTCCCGAACGCGCCCGAAGCCGACCTGCTGGCGGTCGCGCTTTCGGAGCACTTCCGAAACGATGGTGATCCCCAAGCCGCCGTTCGGGTGCTGGAAGGGGTGGTGGGTCCCGAGAGTGCCCGGGAACGCGCCTGGCTGGCGTTTGAGGCGGGAAACCGGGAGAGTGCCCGGATCAACCTTGTCCTCGCCGCGGCGGGACTCCCCGCCACCGAAGCCACTGCGATCGTGCAGCTGGTGGGCATCCTGGACCGGGTCGGCGAAGAGGCGGCGGAGCTGGCGGGGAGGGTGGCCATCGCGCGCCACCGGGAAGGCGCCGCGGCCGCATTCTCGCTGGCCGGCGAAGCCGTGCACGCCCTGCCCCCGGAAGACCAGCCTCCCCTCCTGGCCATGGCCGCCCGTCTCGCCGACGATGCCGACCGGCAAGGGGAGGCGGCGCGCCTGCGCGAATCCCTCGCCGCCACCTTCCCGGAGTCGAGCGAGGCGCCGGAAGCCATCCTGCAGCTGGCCCGCTACCGGGCTGCCACCCCCACCGGGGTGCCGGCCGCCGTCGAGTTGCTGGAGGACCTCATTCTGGCCCGTCCCAACAGCGCGGTTGTGCCGGTGGCCCGCCGCGAACTGGAACGCCTGAGGGCGTCAGGAGATGCTTCGTGAACACGTTCCACTGGTCGGCCGCCTGGCGGCGCATGGGTCGGGCGGCGCTGGTCGCTGCTCTCGCGCTGGCTCCGCAGGCCCTGCGAGCCCAGCATCTCCTGGTGCCCATGGACCGCGCTCAGGACGATCACCTGAAGGCCTATGGCCTCGCCTACTGGAGCCTGGAGCGGGGCGCGACCGCGGAGTGGCTGCTCAACTATCGGGACGGCTCCTTCCTTCTTCCGGACCGGCAGGACGTCCGTCGGGAAGCCGCGTTTCGGGGCGTCAGCATCGAGCCGGTGAGCGCCGCCGACGTGGCCGGGATGCGGGCGGTGATCGCGCGTTCCAACATGGAGTCGGTGATTCTCGAGAAGGCGCCCACCATCGCGATCTATACACCCGCCAACACGACCCCCTGGGACGACGCCGTCACCATGGCGCTCGAGTACGCCGGTATCACCTACGACAAGGTGTGGGACCCGGAAGTCCTGAACGGGGACTTGGAGAACTACGAATGGCTCCACCTCCACCACGAGGACTTTACGGGCCAGTATTCGAAGTTCTTCATCACGTACGCGGGAGCTCCCTGGCTGCAGGAGGAAGTGGCCCGCAACCAGGAAGTGGCCACCGCGTTCGGGTATCCGCACGTGCCCGCGCTCAAGAAGGCGGTGGCGAGCGTGATTCTGGACTACGTGGAGGCGGGCGGCTTCCTCTTCGCCATGTGCTCGGCGACCGAGACGCTCGGGTTGGCGCTGGCGGCCCGGGAGGCGGATATCGCGGCAGCCTTCGCCGACGGAACCCCGCCGGCCCTCGACGCCTCGGCGCACATGGAGTGGGGCCGGGCGCTGGGGTTTCAGGACGCCGAGGTGCAGCTCTCTCCGTCGGTCAACGCGTTCAGCGACATCGACGGCCATCAGGTGAACACCCCGTGGCGGGAGGAACTGGGCGCGTTCACGCTCTTCGACTTCTCCGCCAAGCTGGACCCCGTTCCGTCGATGCTGACGCAGAGCCACGAAGACGTGCTCTCCGACTTCTACGGCCTCACCACGTCCTTCCGCATGGACCGCATCAAGCCGGGCGCCATCATCCTGGCCGAGGAGGGCGGATGGGCCAAGTACATCCACGGAAACCGGGGCGAGGGAACCTGGACCTTCTACGGCGGCCACGACCCGGAAGACCCCGAGCACCAGATCGGCGACCCGCCGACGGATCTCTCGCTGCACGCCAACTCGGGCGGGTATCGCCTGATCCTGAACAACGTGCTCTTCCCGGCGGCTCGGAAGAAGCAGCGCAAGACCTGATCCCGGCCGCCGGGCAGGTCAACCTCCGGACATCCGCCCCGTGACCCGCGAGCGGTCCCGCCCCCAGCCGGATCTCGTCCTCGCCGCCGAGGCCGCCCGGCGCATCCGCGACCAGGTGGCGCGGGCAGGTGGGCGCGAGGTCAGCTTCCTCGCCACCGTGACGCCCGAGCGCATCATCGTGGACCCGCGACCGGTGGCGCGGGGCAACCGGGCCGCCGTGCTCGCCGCCGCAAGCGACGCGCGCGCCGGCGAGATCATGCTGCACAATCATCCTTCCGGCGTGCTCGAGCCCTCCGACGCGGACCTCCAGGTGGCCGCCCGGCTCTACGAGCAGGGCGTCGGCAGCGCCATCGTCGACAACCGGGCGCGCGCGCTCTACGTGGTGGTGGAACCGCCGCCGCCATCGTCGCTCGAGCCCCTCGACATTCCGGAGCTGGAGGCGCTGGCCGCCCCGGGTGGCGCCCTCTCCCACCTGCACGACCGCTATGAGGACCGCCCGGGTCAGCGCGCCATGCTGGCCGAGGTGGCGCGAGGATACAACCAGGGAGGGGTGACCCTGGTGGAGGCCGGTACCGGAACCGGAAAATCGGTCGCCTACCTGCTTCCCGCGGCCCGCTGGGCGATCCGCAACAAGGAACGCACGGTCGTCTCCACCAACACCATCAACCTGCAGGAGCAGCTCGTCGCCAAGGATCTGCCCCTGGTGCGCGAACTCCTCGGCGAAGACTTCCGCTGGGCGCTGATGAAGGGCAGGGGGAACTACATCTCCATCCGCCGCGCCCATCTGGCGGCGGAGAGCGCGGCCACCCTGTTCGGGGAAGACCGCACCCGGGAGGTCGGCGCGCTGCTCGACTGGATCGCGACGACGGAGGACGGGTCGCGCGCCGATCTGGCGACCGCCCCGTCGCCGGAGGTATGGGAGGAGGTCCAGTCCGATTCCGACATCTGCCTGCACGCCCGCTGCCCCCACTTCCAGTCGTGCTTCTACCAGCGCTCGCGCCGGGTGGCGGCGTCGGCCGACGTCCTGGTGGTGAATCACCACCTGCTCTTCTCCGATCTCTCCCTGCGCATCGCCACCGACAACTTCACGCAGTCCGCGGCGCTGCCGGCATACCGGCGGCTGATCCTCGACGAAGCGCACAACGTGGAGGACGCCGCCACCAGTCACCTGGGCGCCAGCCTCAGCCGCAAGGGACTCGCCGCCACGCTGACCCGTCTGGAGCGGGTGACGGGCGTGGTGCGCCGCAAGCTCACCGGCTTCCCCACGGCGGGCGGCGACGGCCTGCCGCCGGGGAGTTCGGGGGCGGATCACGCCACGAAGCCACTTCTGGCTCGCCTCGGAAATCGCGTCCTCCCCGCACTCGCCCGGGCGCGCCGGCGATTCGAAGCCTTCTTCGAGATCCTCGACGAGATGGCGCCCCTGCCCGGAGGGATTCCGGTGAGGCTGGGCTCCGAGCAACTCCCCGAGCCCATAGGCCAGGAGCATGTCCACAGGAATCTCGGCGCGCTTCTGGACGCACTCGAAGGGCTGGCGCGCGAGACATCCGAACTGGCCGCGCGCATCGAGCTCACGGACCAGTGGCGCGAAGCGCTCGAGGGCAGGATCCTCGACCTGCGGAGCATCGAACGGCGCCTGACCAACGCTTCGCGCAGCCTGCGCCTGGTCCTGGATCCGGCGGAAGATGGACAGCGGTACGTGCGCTGGGTGGAGCAGAGAAGTCCCCGGCGCGGAAAACGCCGCAACCTTCATCTTGCCGCCGCGCCCATCGAATTGGACGAACTGCTGCGGGAACAACTGTTCGAGCGCATCCGAACCACAGTGCTTACCTCCGCGACGCTCACCACGCGCAGGAATTTCAGCTTCCTGCGAGGACGTCTCGGGCTCGCGGGCGACACCGGGCACGCGCCCGCTCCGAAGGTTGCCGAGGCGCGCATCGATTCGCCCTTCGATTTCGCCGCCCAGACCCTGCTCTGTGTCCCGTCGGACCTGCCTCGACCGGCGTTCGGAGCCTCGGCGGGCAGCAGTTCGTTCAACCGCGCCACGGCCCGCGCGGTGGCTGCCCTCGCCGACATCTCCGGGGGTGGGCTTTTCGCCCTCTTCACCTCGCACCGGGCCCTGCGCGCGGTGGCGGAAGCGCTCAGGGCCGGGGGAGAGGGTTCCTGGCCTCTGCTCGTACACGGAGAGGACGACCGATCCCGGCTTCTCTCCCGCTTCGTCGAGGCGGGCAACGCGATTCTGCTGGGCACCTCCTCCTTCTGGGAGGGCGTGGACGTGCCCGGCCGCCCCCTGCGGGCGCTGCTCATCCAGAAACTCCCGTTCAGCGTCCCCACCGATCCGGTGGTCGAGGCACGCATGGAAGCCATCGAGGCGGCCGGAGGCAATCCGTTCCAGGAGTTCATGCTGCCCCGGGCGGCGCTTCGCCTGCGGCAGGGATTCGGTCGGCTGGTGCGTTCGCGCCGCGACCGCGGGGCCGTGGTGGTCCTCGACTCGCGCCTCGTAAAGTACCGCTACGGCCGCTATCTGCTCGACTCCCTTCCTCCGGCGCCGCTCGTCCGCGGACCGTGGCGCCGCGTCGAGGAGCACCTGCGTGCGTTCTACGGCTCCGCCGGCGACCCACGCGCCGCCGGACACACGGGATAGCAGATGCCAGGCCACCGGCCCGCAGCTTGTCCCCCGCGACCAAGCCGGTACATTTACCAGCGTTCGCGGTCTTCCCCTCACGCGGTAGGGGATCTGCCTCTGCGCGGCACCCAAACAGGGCCCTGATTCAATGAAAAGGATCGCCGGCATTCTCGTGGCAGCCTTCTACGCGGTCATCACCTTCCTGGCCTTCGGCCATTCCGCGGACGGATGGGCCGGCGGACACGCCGACCTGGGCTTCTGGTGGGCCGTGATCGGCGGCTTCCTGGCCATTGCCGGACTGGGGGCGCTGGTCGGCACGCTCCTGCACACACGCCCGAGGAACCGCCTGCCATCGGGCGGTTAGAAGGCGAAACGGCTCGCGGGCGCCGTCCCGGACGGGGCCTCATCCCGCCACCTCCACTCACCTGAACCACGGAAAGCACGGGCGCGTCCCCATGAGCCTCCAACATACCCCTACAAAGATCGTGTGCGTAGGAAAGAACTACGCACTGCACGCGCAGGAACTGGGCACCGACGTACCCCCTGAGCCGATCATCTTCCTGAAGCCGATTTCTTCTCTGCTTGAGCCGGGCGAGACCATCCGCATGCCGTCGTGGGCGGGGCGGGTGGACTTCGAGGGAGAGATCGGGCTGGTGGTGGGCCGGCGCGCCCGCCGGGTGGCGCGCGAGGACGCATGGGACGTAATCGATGCCATCGTGCCGCTGAACGACGTGACCGCGCGCGAACTGCAGCGCAAGGACGGGCAGTGGACGCGCGCCAAGAGCTTCGACACCTTCTGCCCGGTAGGTGAACCGGTCCCGTTGACGGACGTGGATTTTGATCAGCTCGAGGTGATCACGCGCGTCAACGGCACCGTGCGCCAGCGCGCCCACGTGGACACCATGGTGTTCCCGATCCCCGAGCTGGTCCGCTTCATCACGGCGGTCATGACGCTCGAGCCGGGGGATCTGATCGCGACGGGCACACCCGACGGCATCGGTCCGCTCTCCCCGGGCGACCGGGTCGAGGTGGAGATCCCCGGCGTGGGGAAGGTCGCCAACCCGGTGGCGGTGGAGGAGGTCGATTCCAGCTGATGAGGGATGCGCCCGCGGCCCGCTCGATCGCCTCCGCCGGTTCTCCCCGGTGGGTGCGCTGGGTCGCGGCAGGCATTTCCGTAGCTACGCATGCGATCGTGATTCTCGTCTATCCGCATCTGAAACCCGAGCAGGCGCCTCCTGCCGCGCCGCTGCCCGTATTCGTCCCCGCGAGCCAGGACGGCATGCAGGTCGTGCAATTGCTCGAACTCGCTGAAGCGCCCCCGGAGCCCGCTCCCGAGCCTGAACCGGAAGTCGTGCCCGCGCCCGAGGAAGTGGATCTATCGGACGACGCGGCCCCGGGCGTGGTCGTGGCGGACATCGAAGTCCCCCAAGGCGACCCGCGCACCGCCGCCGAGAGGTTGCGGCCCTTCATGAACAACCCGGAGGTGTGGCGACCCATCGACCCGGAGTTGCTCGACCTCAGCCTCGAGGAGCGCGCCCGCTTCGAGATGGCCGCGGTCCTCGAGCTGTGGATCGACTCGATCACGAGTGCCGAGGCCGCGCGAATCGCCGCGACGGACTGGACCTACACCGACGCGGACGGCGGCCGCTGGGGATTCTCGCCGGGCAAGATCCACCTGGGCGACGTCACCCTCCCGCTTCCTTTCAACTTCGGACCCAATCCTTCGCGCATCAACGAGTTGCGTGAACGCGACTGGGAATGGATGGAGCTCCAGCGGGGCGCGGTCGCGGCTGCCGTGGAACAGTCGTGGAAGGACCGCCGGCGCGCGATCCGCGAGCGCATGGACGCCGAGCGCGCAGCGGCGCGCGGAGACTCGGTCCGACGCCCGCCCGGGAGATGACCGACCTGAACCTGCCTCCCCGTCTCGATCCCGGCCGGATCGAGCCTCGCATCTACCGCCGCTGGCTCGACGGCGGGTACTTCCGCATGACGGCCGAGCGTGCCCGGGAGCAGGGCACGGAACCGTTCGTGGTCGTCATCCCGCCCCCCAACGTGACCGCGGTTCTGCACATGGGGCATGGGCTCAACAACACCATCCAGGATGTGCTGGTGCGGTGGCGCCGCATGCAGGGACGGTCGGCGCTCTGGGTCCCGGGCACCGACCATGCCGGCATCGCCACCCAGAACGTAGTCGAGCGCCAGCTCGCCGCCGAGGGCATGACCCGCCACGACCTCGGCCGGGAAGCCTTCCTCGCGCGCACCTGGGAATGGATCGACCGGACCGGCGGCCTCATCCTCGAACAGCTGCGCGCGATCGGCTGTTCGTGCGACTGGGAGCGCACCCGCTTCACGCTGGAGCCGGCGCTGAGCGAGGCCGTGCGCACGGTGTTCGTGCGCCTCTTCGAAAAGGGCCTCGTCTATCGTGGCGAATACATCGTCAACTGGTGCCCCCGCTGCCTGACCGCGCTCTCCAACGAGGAAGCCGAAGGCCATGAGGCCGAGGGGGCGCTCTACGAACTCCGCTATCCCCTGGAAGAGGCGGCATGGGACCGCGCCGCCGAAGCACGCGACCTGGGCGGAGCGCTGGATCGAACGGAAGACGGCTCCTGGTACCTGACGGTGTCCACGACCCGTCCCGAGACCATGCTGGGCGACACCGCCGTGGCCGTCAATCCGGCGGACGAACGCTACGCAAAGCTCATCGGCATGCACGCGGTGCTTCCCCTGGCCGAGCGTCGCATCCCCATCGTCGGCGACGACTTCGTGGATCGCGAATTCGGCACCGGCATGGTGAAGGTCACACCCGCGCACGACATCAACGACTTCGAGATCTCGAGGCGGTCCGGAGCTCCTCTGCTCAACATCCTCACCGAGGATGCGCGCCTGAACGAGAACGTGCCCTCGGCGTTCCGCGGGATGAGCCGCGAAGAGGGACGCGGCGCGGTCCTCGAAGCCCTCGACGAGGCCGGGCTGCTGGCGGGCTCGAAACCGCATCTTCACACCGTGCCCCGCTGCTACCGCTGCGACACCGTGGTGGAGCCCCGGTTGAGCAAGCAGTGGTTCGTGCGCATGAAGCCGCTCGCCGAACCGGCGCTCCAGGCTTCGCGCGACGGCGTCGTGAACTTCATTCCCGAGCGACGCCGCAACGACTATGAGAAGTGGATGGAGAACATCCGCGACTGGTGCGTCTCCCGGCAGCTGTGGTGGGGACACCGCATCCCGGTCTGGTACTGCGCATGCGGCAACATCTTCGCCGCCCTGGAGAACCCGGACGCCTGTCCCGCGTGCGGCTCCGGAGACCTGGAGCAGGATCCCGACGTGCTGGATACCTGGTTCTCCTCCTGGCTGTGGCCGTTTTCCGTCTTCGGGTGGCCCGAGGAGTCGGAGGACCTGCGCGTCTTCTACCCCGGACACGTGCTCTCCACGGCCCCGGAGATCCTCTTCTTCTGGGTGGCCCGGATGATCATGTCCGGGTTCGAGTTCATGGGCCGGACGCCCTTCACCCAGGTGTACCTGCACGGCACGGTGCGCGACATCACCGGGCACAAGATGTCCAAGTCCCGCGGCAACGGGATCGACCCGCTGGAGGTGGTCCGGCGCTTCGGAGCCGACGCGCTCCGTTATACGATGGTCGCGGAGTGCGGGGTTGGAGCCGATATCCGACTGGACCACACCGACCTGGAGGCTTCGTTCGCTCCCGGGCGCAACTTCGCCAACAAGCTCTGGAACGCAGGCCGCTTCACGCTCGCGAACCTGGGAACCGAACCTCCGCCTCGTCCCGAGGATGTGGAGGAGGACCTGGAGCTGGCCGACCGCTGGATGCTCTCGAGATTGTCGGTCGTGTCTCGCGAAGTGACGCAGGCGCTCGAGGCGTTCCGCCTGCACGAGGTCGCCGAGCGGCTGAGGCAGCTGTTCTGGGGTGAGTTCGCCGACTGGTACCTGGAGATGGTGAAACCGCGCCTGCGCGGCGATGCGGGCGAGGCGAGCCGGGCAGCGGCCCGCGCGACGCTGGCCCACGCCTTCGACAGCATCCTCAGATTGCTCCATCCCGTGGTCCCTTTCGTCACCGAAGCGCTCTGGGAGCGATTGCAGCTGCCCGCGGGCACCGAGCGTCCTCCTGCGCTGATGGTGGCGCCGTGGCCGGAGGCGCAGCCGCTGCGAGAGGCCCCCGAGGTAGAAGCGGAGATGAGAGCTCTGCAGGAACTCATCACCCGGATTCG
The DNA here is from genome assembly GCA_965208255.1 of Longimicrobiales bacterium. Lineage (GTDB taxonomy): Bacteria > Gemmatimonadota > Gemmatimonadetes > Longimicrobiales > Gaopeijiaceae > BD2-11. The sequence continues at coordinate 1,418,622 of OZ242324.1, read as the reverse complement.
ACGCCTGCGCAAGGAATACGGGGTCGGCGAAGGCCGGCGGGTGGCCGTCGTCCTGACCGCCGTGCCGCCCGGCTTCGAGGAAACGCTGGCGGCCGGAGAAGAGGCGCTCACGAGACTCGCGCGCGTCGAGTCGGTCGCGCTTGACGGGCGGCCCAGGGGCGTGGGCGCGCACGAGGTCCTGCAGAACGGCGCCGAGCTCTTCATTCCGCTCGAGGGCGTGATCGACCTGGAGCGCGAGCGCGAGCGTCTGCGCCGGGAAGTAGCCCGCCTGGGTGGGCAGATGAACGGAGCCCGGCGCAAGCTGGCCAACCGCAATTTCCTCGAGCGCGCGCCCGAACGGGTCGTGGCTCACGAGCGCGAGAAGCTCGCCAGTTTCCGCGAACAGCACGACAAGCTGCAGGAGAAGCTGGCGACGCTGGCCGACCGGTGAGCGCCGATCGAGGACCGGGCGGGCACTTGCGTCGGGAGCCGGCGTTACTGCTGTCGGCCATGCTCGGCGTGCTGGCAGCGGGCTGTGCGCGCGAGGCCGCTCCGCCCGGCGGCCCTCCCGACCGGCTTCCTCCGATCGTGATCTTGAGTGAGCCGGATACCTTCTCCACCGTGGAACCCTTCCGTTCCCCGGTATCCGTCCGCTTCAGCGAGCGGATCAGCGAGCGGCCCAGCGCGGGGACCCTGGATCAGGCGGTGGTGGTGTCGCCGGTCTCGGGCGAAGTGCGGGTGTCGCACGGACGCGAGGGACTCACGGTGCGCGTGCTGGGCGGTTTTGAAGCCGGGCTCGTCTATCGCCTGACTGTGTTGCCCGTCATTCAGGACATGTTCGGCAATGCGCTTCAGGAACCCTTCGAGTTGTTCTTCTCGACCGGTCCGGAGTTCACCCCCAATGTCGTCGCCGGCTCGGTCATCGACCGGCTTACGGGCGAGCCGCTGCGCGACGCGCGGGTGGATGCGGCAGTTGCGGAAAGCGACGTTGTGCACACCGCCGTTACCGACAGCGCGGGCATCTTCGCCATGCGCTACCTGCCTGCCGGCGACTACGTGGTAAGCGCCTACCTCGACCGCAACCGCAACGCCCAGCCGGACTTCACCGAACCCCAGGGAACGCGTCCGGCGCCACTGGACGGAGGGGGCGAGGCCGCCGACACCACGATCGTGCTGGAGGTGGCGCTGCTGGCCCGGGATACCACGTCCGCGCGGCTCGCGCGCGTCACCGTGGAGGATTCGATCAGCCTCACCGTCTCTCTCGACGACTACCTCGATGCGGAGGTCCCGCTGGACGATGTGCGCGTAGTCCTCACTTCCGACAGCGTCGACGCGCCCGAGCTCCTGGCCGTCCTGCATCAGCACGAGGCCGAGGCGTATCGGAGCGTGCTGGCGGACAGCATCGCCCGCGAACAGGCGGTCCGGGACAGCGTGGCACAGGCGCAGGCCGATTCGGTGGCGCAGGCGCAAGCGGACTCGGCGGCTCAGGCACAAGCGGACCCCCTGGCTCAACCGGAGGCTGCCCTGGCGGATACGACGACGGTGGCGGACCCCGAAGGCGCGCCCGCGCCGCCCGAGGCGGAACCGGAGCCGCCGCCGGGTCCGGTGGAACAGGAAGCGGCGGGGACCAGGGAAGAAGAGCAGGAACGTCCCACGCCCCAGCAGAGCTTCATCGTCATCCTGGACGGCGTGCTGGTGCCCGAGGTGCTGTACGAGATCGAGATATCGGACATCACCAACATCAGCGGCGTGAGTGGGGGAGGGGGCAGTGTCACCTTCACCCCTCCCGCCCCGCCGCCGCCACCCGAAGACACAACCCAGGCCGCCACGGACAGCGTTCCAGGGGATACCATCCCGCCGGGAGCCGCGGGCGACACGCCCCCTGCCGTCGACACAGCCGGGCGTGACACCGTATCCGCGGATGCGGCCGCGCCCGGGGAAGCGGCGCCCGGCGATACCCTGACGGTCCCTGCGGACTCGACCGCGCGCGACACCATTCCGCCGGCAGCCGACTCCGTTCCGGAAGACACGATCCCGCCGCCGACCGCGGACTCCGTGCCGAGAGACACGATTCCGCCGCCGACCGCCGACTCCGTTCCGAGAGACACGATTCCGCCGCCGGCAGCCGATTCCGTCCGCCGGGACACGATCGCGATCTCGCGCGCCGCTCACCTCCCGCGGCGCGGCCCCGGAACCCTGATGCCGCCGGCGCACAGGCGATCCCGCCGCTCCCCGGCCCGCAGGGCCCGATGACCGATCCTCGCCGCCACCTTCCGAGCGTCGACCGGGTGCTGGCTTCAACGGCCTTCGCCGCGCTTCTCTCGGAGCATCCCCGTGCGCGGATCGTGCACCACCTGCGCTCGGCCCTGGACCACGCCCGGGAGGGTCTAGCGCGAGGCGCCAACCGTTCCGGTCCGCGCATCGGCGATCTCGCCCGCGAAGTCGAACAGGCCCTCGTACTCGACGGCATCCCCTCGCTCCGGCCGGTGATCAACGCCACGGGCGTGGTACTCCACACCAACCTGGGCCGGGCGCCCATCGCGGCGGCCGCCCGCTCCGCCATGGCACGCGCCGCGCGCGGGTACGGCAATCTCGAGTTCGACCTGGAGCGCGGGAGCCGCGGGTCGCGCTACGTGCACTGCGTTCAGCTGCTGCGGGAACTCACCGGAGCCGAAGCCGCGCTCGTGGTCAACAACGCCGCCGGCGCGCTGGTGCTGGGCGTGAACACCCTGGCGCCGGGAAGGGAAGTCGCGGTGTCCCGGGGAGAACTGGTGGAGATCGGAGGCGGCTTCCGGATCCCGGAAATCCTGGTCCGCAGCGGGGTCGGGCTGCGCGAAGTGGGCTCCACCAACCGCACCCGCATCGCCGACTACGAAGCCGCGCTCGAGGAGGGCGAGGTCGCGGCGCTGCTAAAGGTGCACCGCTCCAATTTCCGCATCGAGGGATTCACCGAAGAGGCCGGCGTGGCCGAACTGGCGGAGCTGGCCGACCGCAGGGGTGTCCACTTCTTCCACGACCTCGGCACCGGCCTGATGGTCGATGCCGCCGCATTGGGCCTTGGCGGTGAACTGCGGGTGGCCGACAGCCTGGCCGGCGGAGCCCACGTGGTCGGTTTCTCCGGGGACAAGCTGTTGGGCGGGCCCCAGGCCGGGATCCTCGTGGGACGAAGGGAACTGATCGCGCAGATGCGCCAGAGCCCGCTCTGCCGCTCCCTGCGCGTGGACAAGGTGACGCTGGCGGGGCTGGAGGCGACCCTGCGCCTCTACAGGGACCCCGAGCGCGCGGTGAAGGAGATTCCGGCGCTGCGCATGATCGCATCTTCCCCGGAAGAGTTGCTCGAGCGGGCCACGCGTCTGGCCGCCGCTCTGGAGGCCCGGGGCGTGGGAGCCCGGGTACATGAAGGGACGTCGCTTGTGGGCGGTGGAACCTGTCCGGGGGTCACCCTGGACACGTTCGTCGTGGAACCGGTAGCCGGCATGCAGTCTGCCGCCGCCGTTGCCCGGCGCCTGCGATGTGGCGATCCTCCGGTGCTCGCGCCCGTGGAGGACGACCGCCTCAGCCTCGATCCGCGCACCGTCGAGCCCGAAGAGGAATCCCTGCTCGTGGAGCGCGTGGTGCGAGCCTGTCTTCCGCACATGGATTGAGGCGCGGCGTGTGTGGGATCGGCCGGCGCCGGAGGAGGAGCCGGCGGGGAAGGGGAACACCGGCGCGCCATCCGGGTTTTGTCGATTGACCCATCGGCCGGCGAGGCCACACCCTCAGGAGCGGGATGATGCAGATTACTCTGACGTCTGAAGCGACCACGAAAATCAGGCAGTTTCTGGAAGACCATGATTCCCGGTCCCGGGCCGGGCTGCGTGTCGCCGTGCTTCCGGGCGGATGCTCGGGTTTTCAGTACGGCCTCAATATCGAAGAGGCGCCCGAAGACGACGACGAAGTGTTGGAGCTGGACGACTTCCGGGTCTTTGTTGACCCGTTCAGCGCACAGTACCTCGAGGGCGTGCAGATCGATTATGTGACCGGCATGATGGGGCAGGGCTTCAGCTTCTCCAATCCCCAGGCCTCGGGCGGATGCGGTTGCGGAAGCTCCTTCACCGTCTGATCACGCCCCCGGTCCGAGCCGACCGCCCCGGAACTATTGCAGCGGACAGATCACGCAGGTGATTCGTCTGCAGACCTTCACCGGCGCGGACGGCTTCCAGCAGAACGCCTGGCTGGCCGTCTGCGGCGCAACCGGCGAGACGCTGGTCATCGATCCCGGCGCAGCCGCGCCGGACATGTGTCGCGCGATCGAGGCCGACCACCTGGACGTGAAATCCGTCGTCCTGACCCACGCCCATCTGGATCATGTCGAAGGGGTGCCTGACATTCGCGCGGTCACCGACGCCCCGATTCTCCTCCACCCGGCCGACGAGTTCCTCTACCGGGCCGCTACCGAACAGGCGGCCGCGTTCGGAATGAACGCCCCCCGGCTGCCTTCCGTGGACGGCACCCTTGCCCACGGCGACGAAATCGTCTTCGGGGAATGCACACTTCGCGTGCGCCACGCCCCCGGTCACTCCCCCGGCCACGTCGTGCTGGTCAATGAGGACGAACGGATCGCCATCGTGGCGGATGTCGTCTTCGCGGGTTCGATCGGGCGCACGGACCTTCCGGGAGGAGATATGCAGCAGTTGCTGCAATCGATTCGCAGGCAGGTGCTGACGCTCGCGGACGATACCCGTCTGCTCACCGGACACGGCCCCGAGACCACGGTGGGATGGGAGCGCCGCACCAATCCATTCCTGATGCCCTTCCAGGGAGGCGAGTTCGTGTGAGCCTCAGCGTGGCGGTCTTCGCGTCGGGTTCGGGTTCGAACCTGCAGGCCATCCTCGACTACCACGCCGGTCTCGACGCGCCTCCCTGGCGTGTCGAACTCGTCGTCAGCGACCAGAACGACGCGAAGGCGCTCCGACGGGCCCGCCGTTCCGGGATTCGGTCGTGTTTTCTGCCGGTGGCGGGGCGCTCGTCCGGAGATGTTGCCGGCCAGACGCTGGACATCCTGGGTTCCGCCGATATCGGCTTCATCGCGCTCGCGGGCTATCTCCGGCTCATCCCCGCGCCCGTGGTCACGGCGTTCCGGGAGAGGATGATCAACATCCATCCGGCGCTGCTTCCGGCCTTCGGGGGGAAGGGGATGTACGGGATGCGCGTGCACGAGGCGGTGCTGGCATCGGGTGCCCGCGTAACCGGACCCACCGTGCACCTGGTGGACGAGGAGTACGATCGGGGCCCGATCATCGCCCAGTGGCCGGTGCCGGTGCGAGCGGCCGACGACCCGCACACGCTCGCCGCCCGGGTGCTTCGCGTCGAGCATCTGCTCTACCCCCGGGTCGTGGACCATCTGAGCCGAGCTCTCGCCCGCGGGTGTCGGCCAACCCCTTTTTCGCCGCCTGAAACCAGGTTTCTGACGAGCTCGTGCGGCCCGGCCGATGTCGAGCGCGCGATTGCCGCGGGTTTCGTAGACGAATAGAGAATCTGCCTGGCACGCTACAGGAGGAGCGAACATGACTCGGAGACGGGCGCTGTTGAGCGTCTCGGACAAGAGCGGGATCGAAGAGTTTGCCCGGGGTCTCGTACGCCGAGGCTGGGAGATCGTCTCGACCGGAGGCACGGCGCGGGCTCTGGCCGATGCGGGGCTTCCGGTCGTGCAGGTGGCGGAAGTGACGTCACACCCCGAAATGATGGACGGGCGGGTCAAGACCCTGCATCCCGCCATCCATGCGGGGATCCTGGCCCGCGACGGAAACCGCGACGACGACGACGCCCTCGCGGAACAGGGTTACGCGCTCGTGGGCCTGGTGGCGGTCAACCTGTATCCGTTCCGGGAGACGGTGGCGAAGGGCGGGGTGTCGGTGCGCGACGCCATGGAGCAGGTGGACATCGGCGGGCCCACCATGATCCGGGCCGCGGCGAAGAACCATGCCGATGTCTGGGCCGTCGTGGATCCCGCAGACTACCCGCGCGTGCTTGCAGCGCTCGACCGCGAAGAAGACGGCTCGGCGCTCCGGCGGGAGCTCGCGGTGAAGGTGTTCGCCCACACGCGCGCCTACGACGAAGCCGTCGCGGAATGGCTGGGGAGAACCGCCGAGGAAGGTTCGCCCCCCGCCGATGGGCAGGAGCCGGTCGCCGCCGGCAACGGAGATGACATGTTCCCGTCCGAGCTTACCCTGGCCGCCGATCTGGGGGGAACGCTGCGCTATGGCGAAAACCCTGATCAGGAGGCCGCGTTCTATCGCTGGCGCGGCTGCGGGGACGTGGGGCTCGCCGGCCTCGAGCAGCTGCACGGGAAGGCGCTCTCGTACAACAATTACCTCGACCTCGACGGCGCCCTCCAGTGCCTTGCTCCGTTTGCCTTCTCGGCGCGGCCGGCCGTGTGCATTGTCAAGCACACCACGCCCTCCGGGATGGCGCTCGCAGCCACCCTGGAGGAAGCTTACCTGCGCGCGCTGCGAACCGACCCGGTGAGCGCCTTCGGTTCGGTGATCGTGGTCAACCGGCGAATCGATGCCGCTACCGCCGCGCGCATGTCGGAACTTTTCATCGAGTGCCTGGTTGCGCCCGCCTTCGATGACGGAGCGATGGAGATCCTGACCCGCAAGCCGAGCCTGCGTCTGCTCGCCATGTCCGGCGAGCCGGTCGCTCGCGACGACCTTCCGTTCGACCCGGTGCTCACCGAGTGGTGGCGGGAGGCCTCAGCGGAACACCGCGCCGCGGCCGCGTTCCTGGCGGCGCACGGCCGCCGTCCCGCGCCGAGAACGCTGCGCACCGTGTCCGGCGGCCTCCTCGCGCAGTCGGTTCCGCCGCCGCCCTTCTACGGGCTGGAACGCGCGGATTGGAGGGTCGTCACCCGGCGCACACCATCCACCCGCGAATCCAACGACCTGGATTTCGCCTGGTCGGCGGTTGCGGGGGTGAAGTCGAACGCCATCCTGCTTGCTCGCGACGGTGCCACCCTGGGCATCGGCATGGGGCAGGTGAGCCGAGTGGATGCCTCCGAACTGGCCGTCCGGAAGGCGGGTTCCGCCGGCCTCGACCTGTCCGGCTGCGCGCTTGCCTCGGACGCCTTCTTCCCCTTCCGGGACGGCGTCGACGCCGCGGCGGAGGCCGGTGTGCTCGCGATCGTGCAGCCGGGTGGCTCGATCCGGGACGAGGAGGTCATCGCCGCGGCGGACGAGCACGGGATCGCGATGGTCTTTACGGGGAGGCGGCTCTTCCGGCACTGATTGGGCGCGGTTCCCCCCTGGCAGCAGGGCTCTGCCCAGCGCCGAGCCTCCCGTGTGTCTCGGCGGATCCCGGCCCCGCCGGCCGTCGGAGATGCCCGCCGGCCAGCGGGGCGGTGCAGCGGGTCTGGCTGTCAGTTACGCGGCTCTTGAGTTCCGCGGTCTGCTGCGACGGTCCCGAATCCTGCCGGTCTCGCGATGTTGGGCAACCAATCGGGTCAGTTGGGCACGCGAGAAACCCGTCACGGTGGTGAGGAAGGTCTTTATCAGGCTCTTGTCACGCTTCCTGAGGTCATGGTACTCGAATCTGTCCAGTGTCTTGCGGATGAACTCGTATATGGCTTCACGGCTGTCGGCCTCCAACTTCGGGGCGTCGGCAACTTTCAGGAAACGACGGACCTGGTCGAGAGTGCGAATGCGTGTAATGCGGCGCATCACCGTTCACTCCTCGTGGTTCAAGGATCTCCAGGAGCTCTGTTATTCAGGCTCACTATTTCATGTTGGGGCTCATTTTCGTCATCTGTCCATGTAGTCAACTCCGAAAATGTCACCCCTGCCAATATGGGTTTTATGTCCCAGTTTTGGGCTCATATTCCAGACGCGGACCATCGATGTGCGGCAAAAAGTATCCGCACAGTTGGTTCAGTGCCTTGGGGGCTGAGCCCTGTTACCGGCTGCTCGTGCAAGTGCCGTGCCGGATTCTGGAACTGCGATGTCGCGACCCCGGGGCGCCCTCTCCGCCACGCCCCCGTGCCGCACGCTCGGCTCCCGGGCCTCCGGCAGAGTCAGGATCGCCCACCCTCGAAGAGACTGCCTCCAGCGATCGCCTGCGTCAAGCGATCTCCCTTCCGGGACAGGATTCCCGTGCCACCGCCGGAAGGCGTTGCCGACCCCGCGGCGCGCCTCGGAAACCAGCAACTGCGGCGCTCCGTTCCGGCTTGACCGGGTGGGCGGGCATGGGTAGCTTTCTGCCACCCGGACTCCTGCGAAACCTCCTGCAAACGCGGGCGACTCGATGTCGGACGCCTACCTCCCGATCCTGCTCATCTTCGGGGTCTCCGCCCTCAACGCGGTCTTCATGGTAGCGCTGTCGCACATCCTCAATCCCCGCAGGCCAACTCCTGAGAAGGCAATGCCTTACGAGTCCGGGATGATCCCGCTGGGCGACACGCGGGCACGCTTCTCGGTCAAGTTCTATCTCGTCGCCATCAGCTTCATCGTCTTCGATCTGGAAGCGGTGTTCCTCATCCCCTGGGCCGTGGAGATGCGCGAGCTGGGGTGGAGCGGATTCGTGGCCGCATCCATCTTCGTGGCCGTGCTCACCGCGGGGCTGGTGTACGAGTGGAAGAAAGGAGGCCTGGATTGGGATTGAACGAACAGCCTGCTGAGGGTCTCCCCGTGGTCTCCTCGCCACCAGGCGGGGTGCTCGGCGCGGCAACGCCGACCTTTCTGACCACGCGACTCGATTTCGTCGTCAACTGGGCCCGGCGCAACTCCCTGTGGCCCATGCCCTTCGGCACCGCGTGCTGCGCTATCGAGATGATGGCCGCGGCCGCCAGCAACTTCGACCTGGCCCGCTTCGGGATGGAACGCATGTCGTTCAGCCCCCGCCAGGCCGACGTCCTCATCTGTGCGGGGCGGGTGCCCTACAAGCTCGCGCCCGTCCTGCGTCGCATCTGGGACCAGATGCCCCAGCCCAAGTGGGCCGTGTCGATGGGCGCGTGCGCTTCGTCGGGGGGCGTGTTCGATGTGTATTCGATGGTGCAGGGGATCGACACCATCATCCCCGTCGACGTCTACGTGCCCGGTTGTCCGCCAAGACCGGAAGGACTCATATACGGGCTCATGATGATTCAGGAGAAGATCCGCCAGGAGCGCCTGAGCGAGCACGGGTCGCTGCGAGCCGAGGACCCGGCGGCGGTGGCCCGCGCGCGCGCCGACGCCGACGAAGTCCTGGCGCTCTCGGGACCCTTCGGCAACTCGACCCGGCAGAACCGGGTAGGCGGACCCACCGCCTCCGACGCCTCCGACCGGCCCGACGACCGCATTCCGTGAGCCAACCCGACCACGACGGAATGTCCGCTTCACCCACCGTTGAAGCTCTGCGCGCGTCGTTCCCCGACGCCGTCGTGCGCGACCTGGTCCAGTCGGGGGACCAGCAGGTGGTCTATATCGACCCGGCACGCAACAAGGACGTCCTGGACTGGCTCCGCACCGAACCCGGGGAGCGCTTCAACCTGCTGGTCGACGTGACCGCGGTCGACTACGGCGACGGACGCCCGCTCGAGGTCGTCTACCAGCTGTGGTCCATCCCGCATCGCAAGGCGCTGCGGGTGAAGTGCGAGCTCCCGCTCTCGCACCTCTCGATCGCGACCGTGACCGACCTCTGGAGCGCGGCCGACTGGCTCGAACGCGAGGTCTACGACCTGTTCGGAGTGGAGTTCACCGGGCATCCGGATCTTCGCCGCATTCTCATGCCGGAGAACTATGCCGAAGGCCATCCCCTGCGGAAGGACTTCCCGCTGCGCGGCCGGTTCTCCCGCGCCGAGCAGACCCGGCGCGCGCTCTCCCAGGACATGGAGCAGTACTACATGCCCGAGGAGATGGAAGGCAGGGGAGCTCCCCAGATCGTCCCCGCGGACGAATCGCCCGCACCCGCCCCGGGGAGCTAGCGACCGATGACCCGCCGGACGGTTGAGATCCCGGTAGCGCGGGGCGCGGAGATGGGGATGGACGCCCGCCCCGCGATGGGACCCATGGCTCCGGTCGATGTTGCCGAACCCGACATCGGGTCCGAGCAGATGCTCATCAACATCGGACCTCAGCACCCCGCGACGCACGGCGTGCTGCGCCTCATCTGTGAGCTGGACGGCGAGACCGTGATGTCGGTCACGCCGCACATCGGCTACCTGCACTCCTCCTTCGAGAAGCTGGGCGAGTACCGCACCTACAACCAGATCGTGCCGCTCACCGACCGCATGGACTACCTGGCGCCGCTGATCTACAACTGCGCGTACGCCATGGCGGTCGAGAAGCTGATGGGCATCGAGGTTACGGAACGGTGCAAGGTGGTGCGGGTGATCTGCCTGGAGCTGGACCGCATTTTCTCGCACCTGCTCTGGCTGGGGACCACCGCCATCGATGTCGGCGCCTTCACCCCCTTCCTGTACGCGTTCCAGGAGCGCGAGCGCATCTACCAGCTGCACGAGGAGCTCACCGGCGCCCGCATCACGACTTCCGCGACCCGCATCGGCGGCATGATGTCGGACCTGCCGTCCGGCTGGGCGGAGGGCGTGCGCCACTTCATCGACACCTTCCCCCGCACGCTCAACGAGATCGACTCGCTGCTCACCACCAACGCGATCCACCAGGGCCGCACCATCGACATCGGCGTGATCGGCCCGGAAGACGCGGTCGACTGCGGCCTCACCGGCCCCAATCTGCGCGCCAGCGGCGTGGACTACGACGTGCGCAAGGACCGCCCCTACTATGACTATGAGACCTACGACTTCGAGGTCCCGGTAGGCGAGAACGGCGACTGCTACGACCGCTATCTGGTACGCATGGAGGAGATGCGCCAGAGCGTGGCCATCCTGCACCAGGCCCTGGACCGTCTCCCGGACGGCCCCATCAACGTGGAGGACCCACGGGTCAGCCTTCCGAGCAAGACCGACTGCATGAGCGACATGGAGTCGATGATCCACCACTTCAAGCTGATCATGGACGGCATCAACGCGCCCGCCGAGGACTGCTACTTTTCCGTGGAAGGGTCCAAGGGGGAGCTGGGCATGTACCTGGTGGGCGACGGCGGTCCCAAGCCCGTCCGCTGGCGCATCCGCCCGCCGTCCTTCGTCAACCTGTCGGCGATCGCAAGGCTGGCCGAGGGGCACCTGGTGGCCGACCTGATCATGATCAACGCGAGCCTGGACATCGTCCTGGGCGAGATCGACCGATGAGCGCTCCCGCACCTGCGCCGTTCCGCAACCCCGGCTGGGCCGGCAACACGGGAGAATTCGACCTCTCCGAAGCGGACGTGCGCGGCACCGAGTACGTGGGCGAGCGGCCTCTCGACGGAGGCCATCCCGCGGCAGCGCCCTCGTATCCCTACATGCTTCCGGGCAAGGATCCGGACGCGGTCCTCTTCGAGGGACCGTATCGGGAGCGGTTCGAGAAAATTCGCACGCGCTATCCCACGGCGCGCGGCGCCCTCCTCCCGACGCTGAACCTGGCCCAGGAGCTGCGCGGCCACATCTCTCCGGAGACGATGGACGAGGTGGCGGCGCTGCTTGGGCTGCCCATGGCCGAAGTCCGCGGGACGGTCACCTTCTACACGATGTACAACAAGCAGCCGGTGGGACGATTCCTGATTCAGGTCTGCACCAACATCAGCTGCAGCCTGTGCAAGGGCGAAGAGGTGCTCGACGCCTTCCTCCGGCACACCGGCACCGAACTGGGCGAGACCTCCGAAGACGGTGATTTCACCGTCATCGAGGTGGAATGCCTGGCCGCGTGCGGCTACCCGGTGGCCGTGCAGATCAATTCCCGCTACTACGAAAACGTGCTGCCGGACGATGTGCCCGCGCTCCTGCAGCGCCTCAGGGAGCACGGCGAGTAGATGGCCTACCCCTACGTGCACCCGCGCGAAGTGCGCGTCATCTCGCGCAATTTCGGTGATCCAGCCGCGCGGACGCTGGAAGGATATCGCGAGCGGGGCGGATACCGGGGACTGGGGCGCGCGCTCGAGATCGGGCCTGCCGCGGTCATCGACGAAGTGAAGGCTTCCGGGCTGCGGGGCAGGGGAGGCGCCGGCTTCCCCACGGGGCTCAAGTGGAGTTTCATGCCCAAGGCGGCTGTGAAGCCGCACTATCTGCTGTGCAACGCCGACGAATCCGAGCCCGGGACCTTCAAGGACCGCGAACTGATCCGCTGGGATCCCCATCAGCTGATCGAGGGATGCCTGATCGCCGCGTATGCGATGGGCTCGCGCCACGCCTACATCTACCTGCGGGGCGAGTTCTTCGAGGCCAGCCAGGTCATGGCGCGGGCGGTCGAGGAGGCGTACGAGGGCGGGTACGCGGGCGACGACATCCTGGGCTCCGGAACCCACATCGACGTCACCGTCCACGTCGGAGCGGGCGCCTACATCTGCGGGGAAGAGACGGGGCTCATGAACTCGCTCGAGGGCCGGCGCGGGGAGCCGCGGGTGAAGCCGCCCTTCCCGGCCGCGGTGGGGGTGTACTCCATGCCCACCACCATCAACAACGTCGAGACATTGGCGGCCGTGCCCCATATCGTCGAGCACGGGGGCGAGTGGTATCGGCAGTGGGGCACCGACAGGTCCCCCGGCACCAAGCTCTTCTGCGTGAGCGGCCACGTGGCCAAGCCCGGCAACTACGAGCTGCCGCTGGGCTTCCCCATGATGGATCTGATCGAGGACGTGTGCGGCGGAATGGCCGGCGGGCGCGCGCTCAAGTCGGTGATCCCGGGGGGAAGCTCGGTGCCCCTGATGGATGTGGAGGATTGCCGGGAATGCACGCTGTGCTACGAGGGGGTGGAGGCTGCCGGCTCGATGCTCGGCTGCGCTTCGGTAATCGTGATGGACGACCGCACCAACATCGTGCGTGAAGTCCGGCGCATGGTGCAGTTCTACGCGCACGAGTCGTGCGGCCAGTGCACGCCGTGCCGCGAGGGCACCTCCTGGATGACGCAGGTGCTGCGCCGCATCGAAGCGGGATGCGGCACCGAGGCCGACCTGGACACCCTGCTCGACATGAGCGCCCAGATGACCGGCACCACCATCTGCGTGCTTTCCGACTCGGCGGCGGCCCCGGTGGTGTCCTCCATCGAGAAGTTTCGGGACGAGTACCTGGCCCTCATCCACCGGGGCGAGAGAGCGGAGGTCGCGTGAGCACCGTTTCCCTGACCATCGACGGCCGCCCGGTCACGGTCCCGGAGGGGACCACGCTGCTGCACGCGGCGCAGGAGATCGGGGTGGAGGTGCCGCACTACTGCTATCATCCCGCGCTGTCCGCGCCGGCCCAGTGCCGTCTGTGCCTGGTGGATGTGGAGGGCGCGCCCAAGCCGATGCCTTCCTGCGTCACCCAGGCTCAGGATGGCCAGGTTGTGCGGACCGACGAGGGGCAGGCGCGCGAGATGCGCAAGGGCGTGCTCGAGTTCTACCTCATCAACCACCCGCTGGACTGCCCCATCTGCGACCAGTCGGGAGAGTGCAAGCTGCAGGACTACGTCCACTCCGAGGGCCGCGCGCACGGCCGCGGAGTCGAGCCCAAGCGCGTCTTCGGCCGCGACGACTTCGGAGGCGATGTCCTTTTCTACGGGGACCGCTGCGTCATGTGCACGCGGTGCGTGCGCTTCATGGAGGAGATGGCGCAGGATCCGGTGCTGACGGTGGTGGAGCGAGGCGACCGGGCGGTCATCGACACCTTCTTCGAGCAGGGGCTGAAGGACTCTCCCTACTCCGGCAACATCGTCGACATCTGCCCGGTGGGGGCGCTGGTCTCGAAGGACTTTCTGCACAAGGCGCGCGCCTGGGACCTCGACCACACCTCGTCGGTGTGCCCCAACTGCTCGCAAGGGTGCAACGTCGACATCCACACCCGCGACAACGTGGTGCATCGGATGAAGCCCCGCGAGAACCCGGAGGTCAACGGCCACTGGATGTGCGACTACGGCCGAGGCCACTACGAGTGGATGAACCGGAGCGACCGGCTGGAAGAGCCCTTCGTACGAGGGGAAGCCGGCTGGTCGGCGCCGGGATGGCATGTAGCTCTCGCCTCGCTGCGGGAGCGGCTGGAAGCGGTCGGCGGACCGATCCGCGTGGTGGCCTCGGCCAACGCGTCCAACGAGGATCTGGGCGCCCTGCAGGAGCTTGTGGAGCAGCTCGGCGGAGACGAAATCGTGTACCGCTCGCCGAGAGCTTCCGACGAAGTACCGCTGCCCGGCTTTCCCGTGCTGACCCGCCGCCGGGACCTGGCGCCCAACACGCGTGGCGCCGAACTGCTGGGGATGCGCCGGGTGGGAAGCGACGCGGCCACCGGGGGACTGGACGAGATGGCGTCCGGCCCCGGCACCCTGATCGTGCTGGGCGACGAGCTGGCCGATCAGCCGGAAGACTTCGGTTCCGGCGCAGAGCTCTTCGTCTACCTCGGGGCTCATCCGGCACCCGCCGCCCGCAGCGCCCACTTCGCGCTCCCGGTCACCACCTTCGCCGAGCAGGAAGGGACGTTCACCAACGTGCAGACCCGGGTTCAGCGCTTCGAAGCGGCGCTCAGGGCTACCGCGGACGCCCAGCCGGCGTGGCGCGTGCTCGGTTCGCTGGCCGCTTCACTCTCGGGAATGCCGGCGCCGGCGAGCGCCGCGGAAGCCTTCGACCGGCTTGCGGGCCGCGTGGCGGAATATGAAGGGCTCAGCTACGGCCGCATCGGTACGCAGGGTGCCGCGGCAGGCCGTCCGGCAGCCGTCGCGGGAGAACGATGAGCGAACTCTCGCCCACCGTCTTCCTGATCGCGGCGGCCGTCAAGGTGCTGGCCGTCTTCACGGCGCTCATGGTGGCGATCATGTACGCCACCTGGGCCGAGCGGCGCATCTCAGCCTTCATCCAGGATCGGCTGGGGCCGAACCGGGTGGGGCCGTTCGGGCTCCTGCAGCCGATCGCCGACGGACTCAAGAACATCATCAAGGAAGAGACCAACCCGGCCACCGCATCGCGCTTCTTCTTCGTCCTGGGCCCGATGCTGTCGATCATGCCGGCGCTCGTCACCTTCGCCGTGATCCCCTTCGCCGCCCCGCTGCCCACCCCGTGGGGAACCGTGGACATGATCGTCGCCGACCTGCCGGTGGGGGTGCTCTACATCCTCGCCATCGGCTCGCTCGGCGTGTACGGGATCTTCCTGGGCGGATGGTCCTCCAACAACAAGTACGCGCTGCTGGGCGGCCTGCGCGCCTCGGCCCAGATGGTGAGCTACGAGGTCGGGCTGGGGCTCTCGCTGATCCCGGTCATGATGCTGGCGGGCAATGTCACGCTCACGCGGATGGTGGCCGACCAGCAGCTGGGCCTCTGGTACGTGCTCCCGCTGTCGCTCGGCTTCCTGCTTTTCCTGATCTCGGCCTTTGCGGAGACCAACCGCCTGCCCTTCGACATGCCGGAAGCCGAGTCCGAGCTCGTGACCGGGTATCACACCGAATACTCGTCGATGAAATTCAGCATGTTCTTCATCGCCGAGTACGCGCACGTGATCACCGCGTCGGCGCTCATGGCCACGCTGTTCCTGGGCGGCTGGGACATCCCCTTCTGGACGGGAGACAACTTCATCCCGTACGAAGGCGCGCTCATCTCCGGCTTCACGGCGGCGGGCGAGCCGATCGCCGCCCAACTGTCGGTGTGGACAACTCTGCTCACTCTGGGCGCCTTCATGCTCAAGACCACTCTTTTCGTGGTCCTCTACATCTGGGTGCGCTGGACGCTGCCGCGCTTCCGCTACGACCAGGTCATGCACCTGGGGTGGAAGGTGATGTTGCCCACCGCGCTCGCCTACGTCATGCTCGTGGGCGGCACCATCCTGGTGCTGGATCAGCTCGGCCTGTCCGACGGACCGGGCTTCGCGCTGGCACTGACCGCGGTGAGCCTCGTCGCCACCGGCATGTTCGCCCTCTACCTCGACCGCGGCCGGATCATCACCGGAGCCGCGCCCGCCGGCCGCGCCGCCCGTGTCGCGCCGGTCAGCAACCCGTGAGCCCGGGGGAGTCACCATGGCCATTTCGGTAAAGCTGGTGCGCAGGCCGGAAGCGGCCAGGAGCTCATACCTCAGGGCCGCCCTCAAGGGGATGTCGCTGACCTTCAAGCACATGGTGAACCCCCGCAAGGTGACCCGCAGCTATCCGGAGGAGCCCACCGAACTCCATCCCCGCTGGCGCGGCACCCACCGCATGGAGGTGCACGCAGACGGGCGCCCCAAGTGCGTGGCCTGCGGCCTCTGTCCCACCGTCTGTCCGGCCAACTGCATCCGCCTGGTGGGCGGCGAGGACGACCAGGGCAACCGCTACCCTATCGTCTACGAGATCGACGAGTTCCGCTGCATCTTCTGCGGCATGTGCCAGGAGGTGTGCCCGGTGGAAGCGATCCATGTGGGCCAGCACTTCGAGAACGCCGAGTACACGCGCGAGCGCTTCGTCTACGACCTGGACCGGCTGATGGAGCAGGAACACCCGGTCACCGCGCTCTGGGATCCCTCCGACCCCGCTTCGGAGTGAGGGGATGGAGCTGATCCTCTTCTACGTCTTCGCCGTGACCGTGGTCGGCGGGGGCATCGGGGTGGTGGCGAGCCGGAATCCGGTGGGCAGCCTCATGTTCATGGTGGTGTCGCTGGCGAGCGTAGCCGGGATCTACGTGCTGCTGGAGGCGCACTTCCTGGCGGCCATCCAGGTGATGGTCTACGCCGGCGCGATCATGGTGCTGTTCCTGTTCGTGATCATGCTCCTGAACCTGGGGCACGACTACAAGGACGACCTGGTGCGCGGGTTCTACGCCGTGTGCGCCTTCGTGGCCTCCGGGGCGATCTGCGGCCTGCTGGCGACCCGCTTCGGCGGGGCGGAGGAGAGCGCGCTGTACGAGAGCTTCCCCGGTGCCGCGGCGATGGACCTCGAACTGGCCGAACGGGGCGCGGTATCCCTGATCGCGCGGCCGCTGTTCCAGGAGTATGTGGTTCCCTTCGAGATCACCGGAATCCTGCTGCTGGTCGCCGTGGTGGGAGCGGTCGCGCTGGCGAAGAAGCGGGTATGAGGAGCGCCGCGTGCTGACCGAAGCTCTGACCACCAGCGCTCTGCTGTTCGTGATCGGCACCTTCGGGGTGCTTGTGCGCCGGAACGCCATCATCATGTTCCTGTGCATCGAGCTCCAGCTGAACGCGGTGAACCTGGCCCTGGTGGCCTTTTCCCGGTACGTGGGCGTGGAAGGCCAGGTCTTCGTCTTCTTCGTCATGACGGTGGCGGCCGCCGAAGCCGCGGTCGGGCTCGCGATCATCATCTCCATCTTCCGGCACTACCGGACCGTGAATGTCGACAACTTCAACCTGCTCAAGTGGTAGGTAGATGACGCTCGCGCCGCTCTCGGGACTCCTCCAGGAAGGCACCCCGGCGGCGGGATACGAGCCGGTTCTGCCCGGGCTCATCGTCCTGCTGCCCCTGCTCGGCTTCCTGTTCAACGGCATTCTGGCGATGCGGGTGGGCGGACGGGCGGCGGCGGCGGTGCGCGCGGGCGCCGACGGGTCCGGTCATCAGGACGACGGGCACAAGCGCTGGGTGACGCTGGTCGGGCCGGGGGTGGTCGGGCTCTCCTTCCTGCTCGTGCTGCTCAACTTCGCGGGGATGTTCGACGCGGATCTGCACGATCCCGTAGTGGTGAGCTACTGGAGCTGGATGGTAAGCGGGGGGCTGGAGGTGGACGCGGCGCTCCAGCTGGACCAGCTCAGCATGATCATGATGCTGGTCGTGACCGGGGTCGGCTTCCTGATCCACGTCTTCAGCGTCGGGTACATGCACGACGACCCCGGCTACGCGCGCTACTTCTCCTACCTCAACCTCTTCGTCTTCTTCATGCTGGTGCTCGTCCTGGGAGCGAGCTTCCCGGTCATGTTCGTGGGCTGGGAAGGGGTGGGGCTGTGCAGCTATCTGCTGATCGGCTTCTGGTTCCAGGACCGCGAGAAGGCCGATGCCGGCAAGAAGGCCTTCATCGTCAACCGCATCGGCGACTTCGGCTTCCTGGTGGCGATGTTCCTGGTCTTCACCACCTTCGGCACCCTGGCCTTCGCGGAGGTCTTCCCCGAAGCTCCGGCCCTGCTCGAGTACGGGGGGGCCACCGTAACCGCGATCACGCTCTTCCTCTTCCTGGGAGCGGCGGGCAAGAGCGCCCAGATTCCACTCTACGTCTGGCTGCCCGACGCCATGGCCGGCCCCACCCCGGTCTCCGCGCTGATCCACGCCGCGACCATGGTGACCGCGGGCGTCTACATGGTCGCGCGCATGGCGGTGTTCTTCGCGCTGGCACCGGTGAGCAGCGCGGTGGTCGCTACGGTGGGGGTGCTCACCGCGCTGCTGGCCGCGACCATCGCGCTCGCGCAGTACGACATCAAGAAGGTGCTCGCGTACTCCACCATCTCCCAGTTGGGCTACATGTTCCTGGCCGTCGGGGTGGGCGCCTGGGCCGCCGGAATCTTCCACCTGATGACGCACGCCTTCTTCAAGGCGCTGCTCTTCCTGGGGTCGGGAGCGGTGATACACGCGATGCATCAGGCGCTGCACAGCACGCACAACCACGCCGACCCCCAGGACATGCGCAACATGGGCGGGCTGCGCGCCTCGATGCCGGTCACCTGGATCACCATGTGGATCGCGACCCTGGCGATCGCGGGCGTGTGGCCGCTGGCCGGGTTCTTCTCCAAGGACGAGATCATCTGGTACGCCGGTCTGGCCGCCTCCTCGGGCTACCCGGCGCTCTTCACGGTCCTCTGGGTGATCGCGCTGGCGACCGCGCTGCTGACCGCCATCTACATGACCCGCCTCATGGTGATGACCTTCCACGGCGCCAACCGCACGGGCCGGGAGGAGGCACGCCACCTGCACGAAGCACCGCGGGTCATGACCATCCCGCTGATCGCACTGGCGATCCTGTCGGTCGTGGGCGGATGGGTCAACGTTCCCGAGGAGGTGGCCGCTTCGGTGCTCGGGCTGGCGGGGGCGCTCCCCACCTCCGAGTGGCTGCACCACTGGCTGGAACCGATCACCGCCGGCGCGACGGAGGTTCGCTACGCGCATCTGGGCGAGCCCGGCCACGCCTCGCCCATCGGCGGCGGCGAGGTGCTGTGGGCCGGGCTGTCCACGCTTGCCGCCCTGGCGCTGGTGCTCCTTACCACGCGTGCGGCCGCCCGCTGGAAGGTGGTGCCCGCCGCCGAGGCCGCCGCGCCCGCGGGCTTCAAGGGCCTGCTCTTCAACAAGTGGTACGTCGACGAGTTCTACGACCGCTTCGTGGTGCAGCCGGTGCTCGCGGCTTCGCGCTTCGCCTGGCGCGTCATCGACGCGATCCTGATCGACGGCACCGTCAACGGGATCGGGCTGGTGACCCGCGCGGGAGGCACCCTGGTGAGCCTGTTCCAGACCGGACAGGTCAACACCTACGCTCTCGTCCTCACGCTCGGGGTCCTCGCGATCCTGGGCTTCGTGGTCTTCTAGGGAGCCCGCCATGATGAGCCTGCTCGAAGCGGTGGCGTTCGACTCCTGGATCCTGCACGTGCTGGTGTGGGGCCCGATGGCGGCGATGCTCCACGTGCTGCTCGAGAGCGAGGAGCGCTCAAAGCACATCGCGTTCGGCTGGACCCTCGCGCTCTTCGTCGTGAGCCTGGGCCTGTGGGGATCCTTCACCGTGGGGGACCCCGGCTTCCAGATGACCTCGACCGTGCCCTGGATCGAAGCCTGGGGCGTGCACTACGCGCTCGGCATCGACGGCATCTCGCTCTTCATGGTGCTGCTGTCCTGCTTCACGGCGCCGATCACCATTCTGGGTTCGTTCCGCTACATCACCCACCGCGAGAAGTCCTTCTACGCCCTCATGCTGCTCCTGCAGACGGGCATCATCGGCGTCTTCACGGCGATGGACCTGCTGCTGTTCTACGTCTTCTTCGAGCTCACCCTGGTGCCGATGTACTTCATTGTCGGAGTCTGGGGAGGCAAGCGCCGCATCTACGCGGCGGTGAAGTTCTTCCTCTACACGGCGGCGGGGTCGCTGCTGATGCTGGTCGGAATCCTCTACCTGTACACCGCGACGGCGTCCGCCGGAGACGGATCCTTCGCCTATCTTGATGTGCTGGGGGTGTCGCTCTCGATGCGCGAGCAGCTCTGGCTGTTCGCCGCCTTCGCGCTGGCGTTCTCGATCAAAGTGCCGCTGTTCCCCTTCCACACCTGGCTGCCGGACGCGCACGTCGAGGCGCCCACGCCGGGCTCGGTGGTGCTGGCCGCCATCCTGCTGAAGATGGGCACCTACGGGTTCCTGCGCTTCCTGCTGCCGTTCTTCCCGGCCGCCTCCCAGCACCCCTCGGTGGTCACGGTGATGCTGGTGCTCGGGACGGCGGGCATCGTGTACGCCGCCTGGGTGGCCGCGGTGCAGCCGGACGCCAAGAAGCTGGTGGCGTACACATCGGTGGCGCACATGGGCTTCGTGGTCATCGGCATCTTCGCCCTCACCGTGAACGGAATTCAGGGAGGGCTGGTGGTGATGATCTCGCACGGCATCTCCACCGGGGCGCTCTTCCTCATCCTGGGCATGCTGTACGAGCGCCGCCACACCCGGCTGACCGGGGAGTTCGGCGGCCTGGCGCGCGTGGCGCCGATGCTCGCGCTGGCGCTGGTGATCACCGCCCTCGCTTCCATCGGCCTCCCCGGGACCAGCGGCTTCGTCGGTGAATTCCTGGCGCTGCTGGGCACCTTCGAGACGCATCCGGTCACCGCCGTCATCGCAACCAGCGGCGTCATCTTCGCCGCCTACTACATGCTTCCCATGGTGCAGCGGGTGCTCTTCAACAAGCTTGACCGGGAGGAGAACCGGTCGATGCCCGATCTTTCGCGCCGGGAGATCTTCATCCTTTCGCCCATGGTCGCGCTCATGATCGTGATCGGGGTCGCGCCCACGCCGATTCTGGAGCGCATGGAACCGAGCGTGGACGCCATCCTGGAGCGCGTCCACATGACGCAGCCCGCCGAGGAGCCGGCTGACTCATGACGCTCGACTTCTCCACCCCCGCGCACTACCTGCTGGCGCTCCTTCCCGAGATCGTGCTTGCGGTCTGGGCGACGGTGGTGCTGCTGGCCGGCGTCTGGAAGGGAGGCGGGGCGACGTCTTCGTCCCGATCCGGTTCCGGCGACCTCGCGGTTCTGGCGATGGTGGGCGTGCTCGCTGCCGCTTTCGCGAACGGGTGGCTGTACGGGCTGACCCCGGGGCAGGGAAGCACGATGATCGCGGTCGACCGCTTCCACCTCTTTGCCAACTGGATCTTCCTGCTGGCGGCCGCCCTGACGCTGGCCATTTCGCCCGCCTACGTGCGTCGCCAGCGGCTGCAGGAGGGCGAGTTCCACGCTCTGGTGCTCTTCGCCACCGTGGGCATGATGCTCATGGGCGGCACGCGCGACCTGATCGTCATCTTCCTGGCCCTGGAGGTGATGTCGATCAGCGCCTACGTGCTTTCCGGATTCAACCGGCGCGACCCCAGGTCGGCCGAGTCCGGGCTCAAGTATTTCCTGCTGGGCGCGTTCTCGACCGGCTTTCTGCTCTACGGGATCGCGCTGGTATACGGGGCCACGGGAAGCACCAACCTCGGACTGATCGCGCTCGCCATTGGTTCGGATGCGGCCGTGGCCGGGCTGCTGCACGTCGGCATCGCCCTGCTGGCCATCGGTTTCGCCTTCAAGGTCTCGGCGATCCCGTTCCACATGTGGACACCCGACGTCTACGAGGGAGCTCCGTCACCTGTGACCGCGTTCATGTCGGCGAGCGTGAAGGCGGCCGCGTTCGTCGCCTTCGCGCGCGTCTTCGTGGTCGGCTTCGGAGGGATCCCCGAGAGCTGGTTCGCGATCGGCTGGTGGCTCGCGGCGCTCACCATGGTGATCGCCAACGTGATCGCCCTGGCCCAGACCAACGTGAAGCGCCTGCTGGCCTATTCCAGCATCGCCCACGCCGGCTACCTGCTGGTGGCGATCATCGCCCTGAACCAGAACGCCACCGCGGGCCTGCTGTTCTACCTGCTGGTCTACACCGCGATGAACATCGGTGCCTTTGCCGTGATCCTGTGCGTCTCCGGGCACAGCGAGGAGCGGCTCGGGATCGACCGCTATGCGGGCCTGGGCGGAAAGCACCCCGCGCTGGCGGTCTGCCTGACGATCTTTCTCCTCTCCCTCGCCGGCTTTCCCGGCACGGGCGGATTCATGGGCAAGATCTTCATCCTGCAGGGAGCGGCCGAAGCCGGCCTCTGGACCCTTTCCGTCATTTTCGTCCTCACGACCGTGGTGTCGTACTATTATTACCTGCGGATCGCATGGTACATGTGGATGCGCGAAGCCGCGGGCTCCGACGAGCCGGATGCGGTGACGGTGCCCCTTGCCATGCGCTTCGCCATGGGCGCGGCCGTGACCGTGGTGATCGGTCTGGGCATCTTCCCCGGCGGAGGCGTGAGCTTTGCCCGCGCGGGTGCGGAAAGCCTCCTGACCGCGGGAGTACTCCTTCTCGGCGCCGGGCCCTAGGGATGGGCGCAGCGCTCCCGAATTAGTGTGCGGCAACGGATTGCCCGGCATCCGCGAAACACAGACGGCACGCAACCACTTCCGGCCTGTTCGGTTTTGAGTTTTTCTCCTGAAATCTTCCGGCAATACGACATTCGCGGCATCGTCGGCGAAACCATCGATGCCGGCGTGGCCCGCGCCACCGGAGGTGCCTTCGCCGCAGCTCTGGGCGAACGGACCGGCGCGCGCCCTCCGCGCATCGTGGTCGGCAGCGACAACCGTCCGAGCTCGGACGGGCTGGCGGACGCGCTCGTGGATGGGATCCGGTCAGCGGGCGCGCACGTGATCCGGCTCGGAACGGTGCCCACGCCGGTGACCTACTGGGCCGAGCACGAGCTGGCGGCGGACGGCGGGATCCAGATCACGGGCAGCCACAACCCCGCCGAATGGAACGGCATCAAGATGACGATGGGGGGGCGCCCACTCTACGGCGAAGGGATTCAGGAGCTGCGCCGGCGAATCGATGAGGGCGAAGCACGCCGGAACCGGGGCGCCCGGGAATGCGTGGACATCCTCGAGCGCTATGTTGCCGACATCGCCCGCCGGTTCGAGGGAATCGGTCCGCAGAAGGTGGTCGTGGACTGCGGCAACGCTTCCGGGGCGCTGACCGCCGTGCCGGTGCTGGAGGCGATCGGGGCGGAGGTGGTCCCCCTCTACTGCGAACTGGACGGCACCTTCCCGAACCATCATCCAGATCCCACGGTGGACGAGAACATCGTCGACCTCGCAGCCACGGTGCGCGAGACCGGAGCCGCCCTGGGCGTCGGCTTCGACGGCGATGCCGACCGCATCGGGGTCGTGGACGAGAACGGCACGGTGGTGCGCGGCGACATCCTGCTCCTCCTCTTCGGCCTGGAGGTGCTCGATCGCCGGGGTCCCGGCCAGAAGCTGGTCTTTGACGTGAAGTGCTCCCAGGCGCTGCCGCGCGTGTTCGCGGCGGCGGGCGGCGTGCCCCTGATGTGGGCGACGGGGCACTCGCTCATCAAGGAGAAGATGCACGCGACCGGGGCGCTCATCGGTGGCGAGCTCTCCGGCCACATCTGTTTCGCCGACGAATACATTGGAGTGGACGACGCCGTCTACGCCGCATGCAGGCTCCTGCGGCTGCTGGCCGCGTCCGCTCGCTCGCTCTCCGCCCTGGTGGCGGATCTGCCTCGCTATGCCTCCACCCCGGAGTATCGCATCGAAGTCGCCGAGACCATCAAGCGCGACATCGCCGACGCGGCCCGCGAGCACTTTTCCCGGAGCTACGAGGTGATCAGCGTGGACGGCGCGCGCATCCTTTTCGACGGCGGCTGGGGGCTGTTGAGAGCGTCCAATACCCAGCCCGTGCTCGCGGCGCGCTACGAAGCCGACACCCAGATCCGCCTGATGGAGATCCAGGGCGAGGTCGAAGACTGGCTCCGGGCCCAGGGCGTCGATGTCTGAGGCGCGCCTGCGTCCGTGGCGCGGCGGCCGCGTCCTGCTCGTCTCGATCGTGGTCGGGGCGGCGCTCCTGCTGCTGGCACGCGAAGCCATAGACCTCTACGTCGAGGTCCTCTGGTTCGGAGCCAACGGGTACCTCGATGTCTTCTGGACGCGCGCTCTCTCACGCTGGGGCGTGCGCATCGTGGTCATGCTGGTCGTCGGGGCGATGGTCTATGCGAACGTGCGCCTGTTTGCGGTCGCGGTGCGCGCCCTTCGAATTCGCCGGCGTTTCGCCAACCTGGAGATCTCCGAGAAGATTCCCGATATCTGGATCACGCGCGGCACGCTCGTACTCTCGGTGCTGGCGGCTCTCTGGTTCGGCACGGTCGTGCCCCCGGAAGCGGGACTCGCGCTGCTGCTCCTGCTGCGGGCTCCGGCCTGGGGGGTGACCGACCCCGTGCTGGGGCACGACCTCTCCTTCTACATCTTTGCTCTGCCGGTGATGAGCGGGATCGTCGCCTTTGCGCTCCTGTTGATCTTCTTCCTCTTCAGCCTGTCGATCGCGGTGTACGCGGCCACCGGCGCTCTGCGCCTGACGCGCAGCGGAATCGGCCTGGAGGACCTGGCTCGCCGACACCTCACCCTGCTCGTCACGACCTTCCTGGTCCTGCTGGCCGTTCGCTTCCAGATCGCGCGCTACATCCTTCTGCTCGACGGCAACTCCGACGTGCAGGGGCTGTTCGGGTTCACCGACGCCGTCGCCCGCCTGCCCGCTCTGACGGCGCTGGTGCTGGTCGCGCTGGGAGCGGCGGGCCTGGTGGCGTGGGGTGGCGCGCGGCGCAAGGTGGTCCCGACCGCGACCGGGCTGGGCGCCATCGTGGTGGGCACGCTCGTGCTGGCCCAGCTCTACCCTGCGACCGTACAGCGCTTTCGCGTCGAGCCCAACGAGCTCGAGAGCGAAACCCCGTACATCGAGCAGAACCTGGAGTTCACGCGCATGGGGTTCGGGCTCGACCGCCTGCAACGTGAACGATTCGACTACCGCGGTACCGCCGACGGGACCGGCGAGACATCCATCGCCGCCCAATTCGCGGGGCTGCCGGTCTGGACGCCGGGCGCGCTGCTGAGCACCTATCGCCAGCTGGAGGCTCGCTTCCGCTACTACGAGTTCAGCGACGTCACCATCGACCGCTACCGCGGCCCCAACGGCCTGGTGCCGATCGCGCTGGCGGTGCGCGAGATCGAGCCCGGCGGCATCGAGGACCGCAACTGGCAGAACCTCCACATCCGCGAGCGCTACATCGCCGGCATGGGCGCGGTGGCGAGCGCGGCCGAGCAACACACCCCGGAAGGGCGCCCGTCGACGATCCTGTCGGCCATCCCACCCGAGTTCGCGGAAGGCGTGGAGGCGCCGGACGGACTCCGCCTGGTGCGCCCTTCGGTGTTCTTCGGCGTCCGCCCCCAGGCCTACGCCATCATCAACCCGACCGCCGACGCCTTCCTTGACCCGCAGGGGGGGCCGGGCCAGGCCGGGGTCGACTACCCGGAAGGCATCCTGCTCGATTCGTGGCTGCGCAAGCTGCTGCTGGCGCTGCGCTTCCGCGACGCGAACCTGCTGTTCGCCTCCGAAGTTGCGTCCGACAGCCGTTTCGTCTTTCGGCGCCAGGTGACCGAACGGGCTCGCGACATCGCTCCCTTCCTGCGCTTTCCCGAGCCGGCCTATCCGGTCGTGGACGAGGGACGCGTCGTATGGATGCTCGACGCCTTTACCGCAACCCGTCATTTTCCGCTCGCCAGCGCCTACGAGCTCGAAGGACGATCTCCGGTGAGCTATGTACGCAACAGCGTCAAGGTCACCGTGGACGGGGTGACCGGCCGCATCACCTTCTACATTGCGGACGAGAACGACATTCTGCTGGAAGGCTACCGGCGTACGCTTCCGGAGCTCTTCCAACCCCTGACCGCGATGCCTCCGGGGCTCCGCGAACACATTCGCTATCCACGCGAGCTGCTCACTCTACAGGGCCGGGTCCTGTTCCAGTATCACCTGGAAACAGCTCCGTCCTTCCATGGCCAGGAGGATGTGTGGGCACCCGCGACGGAACTCGCCGAGGGCACCAATCCCGTCCCCTACCGGCCCGAGTACGGCATCTACAGCCTGCCCGGCGAACGGGAGCCGGAGTACCTGTTGAGCACCGCCTTCGTTCCTGCGGGCCGGCAGAACCTGACCGCCCTGCTGGTTGCGCGCAGCGACGGGGAACACTACGGCGAGCTTCTTCTCTACGATGTCCCGGTCGAAGAGCAGGTGCCCGGCCCCCGCCTGGTGGAGGCTCTCGTGGAGCAGGATCCCTCGATCTCCCAGCAGCTCTCTCTCTGGCGGCAGGGCGGAAGCGAGGTCTGGACGGGCCACCTGCACATCGTGCCCGTGGACGGCACGCTCATGTACATGGAACCGATCTTCCTGGCGGCGGAGTCGGACGCGATCCCCGAACTGCGCCAGTTCGTGGTCAGCGACGGGCGCCGCGTGGCGATGCAGCCCACGCTGAACGCCACCCTGGCCGCGTTGGCCGCCGTGACCGCTCCCGAGGAAGTCCTCGACACCGCGGACCTCGGCGAATTGCGCGAACTGGCCGCCGATACGTCCCTTTGGCCAGGCGATGCGCTGGACCTGCTCGACCGCGCAGAGGAGGCGCTCAGGGCAGGTGACTTCGCCGGCTTCGGCGCGCGCCTGCGCGAGTTGCGCGACCTCCTGGAGCGAGTCGAAGACGGGGCGGGGTCGTGACCCGTGTCGCGTCCTTGATCAGGACCCGCTGCCCGGGTAACTTGGCCGGTCGCTTCTTTCAGCGTCGTTCCGAAAGCGGTCCTCCTCGACCACGCCGTCGGGATGCCGTGGTCCTTCCTCGCGGACAAGACTGAATGGACCTGCACGAATATCAGGCGCGGGAACTCTTCCGTGACGCGGGCATGCCGGTGCCGGCGGGCCGGGTCGCCACCACGCCCGGGGAAGCCCGAGCCATCGCCGCCGACATGGGTGGCGCGGCGGTGGTCAAGGCCCAGGTGCATTCCGGAGGAAGGGGTAAGGCGGGCGGTGTGAAGCTGGCCGCCACCCCCGGGGAAGCCGAAGCTCACGCCCGTGCCATTCTGGGCATGAGGATCCGGGGACTCACCGTGCACAAGGTCCTGCTCGTGCCGCTGGAGAACATCGCCAGCGAGCGTTACGTCGGCATTCTGGTGGACCGGGCCGTGCAGGCGCCGCTCTTCATGGTGTCGCGGGAAGGGGGCGTGGACATCGAGGAAGTGGCGGCCACCAATCCGTGCGCCATCACCCGGCTGAGGGTGGACCCGCGCTTCGGCCTTCTGCCCCACCAGGCGTACCGGCTGGGCACGGCGCTTTTCGACGACCCGGCCCTGGCGCGCCAGGGCGCGGCGGTGCTCTCGCAACTCTACCAGGTCTTCGTGAACAACGGGGCATCGCTGTGCGAGGTGAACCCGCTCATCGCCACGGAGGCGGGGGAGGTGAAGGCCATCGACGCGAAGGTCACCATCGACAGCAACGAGCTCTTCCGCCGGCCGGAGTTCGAGCCCCTGCGCGACCTGGACGCGGAACCCGTCGCCGAAACGCATGCGCGCGCGGCCGGCCTCAGCTTCGTGAAGCTCGACGGCAACGTGGGGTGCTGCGTCAACGGAGCCGGGCTGGCGATGGCCACCATGGATCTGGTCAAGTACTACGGCGGGGAACCGGCCAACTTCCTCGATATCGGCGGATCGTCCAACCCGGACAAGGTCGTGGCCGCGCTGGAGATCATCACCGCCGACCCCAGCGTCCAAGTGATTCTGTTCAACATCTTCGGCGGCATTACGCGTTGCGACGACGTGGCCCGCGGCATCCTCGAAGCGAGGAGACGCGCCGACATCCGCGCCCCCATCCTGATCCGACTCACCGGCACCAACGAAGACCTGGCCCGGGACATCCTCGCGGCCGAGGGCTTCTCAGCCTTCACCTCGATGGACGACGTCGTAAGGGCAGCGGTGGAAACCGCCGCCGCGTGAACCCCTTCGTCCGCCGGCATGCCGGCCGGACTTCCCTCCCACCACACACGGTCCCGCTCCATGTCGATCTTCGTTGACGAATCCACGCGCGTGGTGGTCCAGGGCATCACCGGGCGCGACGGATCCTTCCACACCGGCAGGATGATGGACTACGGGACGCACGTGGTCGCCGGGGTGACGCCGGGGAAGGGGGGGCGCGAGTTCGAAGGCCCGGGAGGCGCGCGCGTACCGGTCTTCGACACGATGAACAATGCAGTCGCGGCATCGGACGCGAACGCCTCCGTGATCTATGTGCCGCCGCGCTTCGCCGCGAGCGCGATCATGGAAGCCGCGGAATCCGGCGTCGAGTTGATCGTCTGCATCACCGAAGGAGTCCCGGTGCTCGACATGACTCGCGCGTACGCCTTCGTCGCCGACCGCGGCGTCCGCCTGCTGGGCCCCAACTGTCCCGGGGTCATCTCGCCCGGCAAGGCCACGGTGGGCATCATTTCCGGAGACATCGTGGTGCCCGGACCGGTGGGCGTGGTGTCGCGCTCCGGTACCCTGACCTACGAGGCGGTGGGTCAGCTCACCAGCGCGGGCATCGGCCAGACCACGTGTGTCGGCATCGGCGGCGATCCCATCATCGGCACCACCTTCATCGACTGTCTGAAGGCCTTCGGCGAGGACGGCGAGACGCGAGCGGTCGTCATGATCGGCGAGATCGGGGGCACGGACGAACAGGAAGCGGCCGAGTTCGCGAGCCGCAATCTGGATCTGCCGATCATCGGCTTCATCGCGGGGCAGACCGCGCCGCCGGGTCGTCGCATGGGACACGCGGGCGCCATCATCAGCGGCGCGTCCGGAACGGCGGAGGAGAAGATCAGGGCCTTTCGCGAAAACGGGATCGGCGTCGCGCGGCGGCCGGTCGACATCAAACACCTCACCCGGGAAGCTCTGCGATGAGCCTGACACTCGCCATCATCAAACCCGACGCGGTTTCTTCGGGGAAGACGGGGGCCATCCTCGCCCATTTGGAGGAAGCGGGCTTCCGCATTCGCTGCCTGCGCATGACGCAGCTCTCCGGGGCACAGGCGGCCGCTTTCTACGCGGTGCATCAGGAGCGGCCCTTCTTCGACTCGCTGGTCGCCTTCATGACCTCCGGCCCCATCGTCCCCGTGGTGCTCGAGGCCGAGAACGCCGTGCCCCGGTTTCGCGAAGCCATCGGAGCCACGGACCCCGCTGAGGCGGCCCCCGGGACCGTACGCGCGCTGCATGCGGAATCGAAGGAGCGAAATGCCGTCCACGGATCCGATTCGGACGCCAACGCCGCGCTCGAAATCGGCTTCTTCTTTTCCCGGCACGAAAGGCTGGCAGTCCGAGGATGAATCCGCACGAATGCCGGGGGGAGTTCGTCCGCGGGCTGCCAGGGATCGCGGCGCGTTGACGCGGGGCCGTAGGCGACGCTAGCTTTTTATGCTATGCTGCACTTGAACTTGAACGCGCTCGACCGCACGGGTACGCTCCAGCTGAGAGCGGCTTGCCCGGCCACCGATTTCGCTCTCGGGAGGCGGGGTCCGGAACTGTCCGAACCCGTCCGCGTGACCCTGACGGCGAGGTCCATGGCTGCTGGCCAGGTGATGGTCCAGGGCAGGATGTCGACCACTCTGGAACAGGCTTGCCGGCGCTGCCTGGCGCCCGTCGCACAGACGTTCGCCCTGCCGATCCGGTTTCTCTTCATGCCCGACGACGAATCCGGTCGCGAGGACGACGGGGAGGTGCACACGTTCCCTTCCCATCTGGCCGAACTCGACATCTCGGGCCCGCTGCGGGAGGAGTTCACCCTGGCGGCCCCGATGTACGTCGAGTGCCGTGCCGAGTGCCGGGGACTGTGTCCGGCGTGCGGCTCAAACCGAAACACGACCCGGTGCGATTGTTCGGCAACGGATGTCGATGCCCGATGGGAACAGCTTCGGGCCCTCACGAATCACTAGAACGAAGAAACCATGGCCGTACCGAAGCGTCGTACATCCAAGCAGCGGCAGCGTAAACGCCGCACGCACCACCGCGCCGACCCCGTCGCCGTGTCGAACTGCCCTCGCTGCGACGATCCGCAGATCCCGCACCGGGTGTGTCCCACTTGCGGCTACTACCGGGATCGCCTGGTCATCGAAGTCGAGCTGGACTGACCACGCCGCCGGCGACCGGTCGACGATGAGAATCGCGCTCGACGCCATGGGCAGCGACGGCGCCCCCGCGACGGAAATCGCTGGAGCGCTGCACGCCCTGAGACACGGGACCAGCGACGTCACCATCGTTCTGGTGGGAGACAGCGCGCTGATCGCGGCGGAGTTGGACCGCCAGGGCGCCTCCGAGGCCGGCCGGCTGGAAGTCGTCCACGCCCCGGAGCGGGTCTCCCCCAACGAGTCCCCCGCGGCCGTCGTGCGCCGTAAGCCCGGCTCCTCAATCGTGACCGGAGTCGGGCTCCACCGGAGGGGCCAGGTGGACGCCTTCGTCAGTGCCGGGCCCACGGGTGCGGTGATGGCGGCGTCGGTGTTCCTGCTCAAGAGGCTCCCCGGAGTGGACCGGCCCGCCGTCGGAACCCTCATGCCCACCACCAGCCGGGCACACATGCTGATGCTGGACGCGGGAGCCAACGTCGACTGCCGTCCCCGGCACCTCCTGCAGTTCGCCCTTCTCGGTCACGTCTACGCGCAGGATCTGATGGGACGCCCGGAACCCCGTGTCGGTTTGCTGAATATCGGCTCCGAACCGGAGAAGGGAGACGAGCGCACGGTGGAAGCGTACCGCCTGCTCAGCCAGAGCGGCCTCAACTTCGTCGGCAACGTCGAAGGCCGCGACATCATCCGCGGCTCGTGCGACGTACTGGTGACCGACGGGTTCGCCGGCAACGTGCTCCTCAAGTTCTACGAGTCGGTGGCGGGGTTCGTGATCCGGGTGATGGATCGCGAGCAGGACCGCATCCGCAAGCCCCTGGACAGCTCGACCATCGAGATCCTCGATTACGCCGAGTACGGGGGCGCCCCGCTCCTGGGCGTCAACGGCGTGTCCGTCATCTGTCACGGGAGATCGCCGCCCAAGGCCATCGGCAAGGCCATCGGGGTGGCGGCAAAGGCCGTACGGGCCTCCATGATCGGCCATATCGCCCGCTACCTGGCCGAAAACGCAGCCCGCATCCCATGAACCGACCCATCAGCGAAGTCGCCGGCACGGGACGGTTCCTCCCGGATCGCGTCCTCACCAACGAGGACTGGACGCGCATGGTGGACACCACCGAACAGTGGATCGTGGAGCGCACCGGCATTCGCGAGCGTCGCGTGGCGAGCTCCTGCACCTCCGTGTGCGACATGGGCGTGGCCGCGGCCGAGCAGGCTCTCGAGCGGGCCGGAGTGAGCGCAAAGGATGTCGACCTGCTGCTCGTCTCCACCGCGACGCCCGACAGGCTGCTGCCTTCGACCGCGTGTGACATTCAGGCCCGGTTGGGCGCCGACAAGGCGGCCGCCATGGACATCTCCGCGGCCTGCACGGGATACCTCTACATCCTGGCCCTGGCGGAAGGACACATCGCCAGCGGCATGGGAGATGTGGTGCTCGTGGTGTCCACCGAGAAGATGACGTCGATCATGGACTGGGAGGACCGGTCCACCGCCGTACTGTTCGGAGACGGGGCGGGCGCCAGCGTCATCCGCCGCGCGACCGGCGACCGGGGCATCCTCGCCAACGACATCCGGTCGGACGGGAAGCTCGCCGACCTGCTTCAGAGGCCGGGCGGAGGAGCTCGCCGGCCCTTCGACGAATCCGTCCTTGCGGATCGTTCCCACCTGCTGCTCATGGAGGGCCGGGAGGTGTTCAAGAACGCGGTGCGGGCAATGTCCAGGTCGGCCCGCCTGGCGATTCGACAGGCCGGGTGGACCGCGGAGGACGTCGATCTGCTCATCCCCCACCAGGCCAACATCCGCATCATCGAAGCTACCGCCCGCTACGCGCGCGTTCCCATGGAGAAGGTGTACGTCAACGTCCACCGCTATGGCAACATCAGCTCGGCGACCGTACCGGTGGCGTTCGACGAGGCGCTCGAAAACGGGCGCATCGGGCCCGGATCCAACGTCCTGCTGGTGGCCTTCGGCGCCGGCCTGACGTGGGGCGCCACGGCCATTCGCGTGTAGTCGCCCACCTCGGCCGATCGTCAATCAGGTGTCACTGGCTCTCCTCTTCCCCGGACAGGGGTCACAGTTTCCCGGGATGGGACGCGACCTCGCGGCCGCCTATCCGGAAGCCGCACGTGTCTTCGAACGCGCCGACGACATCCTCGGGTTCTCTCTTTCGCGTCTCGCCTGGGAAGGCCCCCGGGACCAGCTTGTCCAGACGCACAACGCACAGCCCGCGATCCTGGTTCATTCCCTCGCCACGCTCGCGGTCCTGAAGCCGCGGCTGGGTCCCATCGCCTGCGCCGCGGGGCATTCGCTCGGAGAGATTTCCGCGCACGCCGCTGCGGGGACCCTCGAGTTCGAGACCGCCGTGCACGCGGTGCGACGCAGGGGCGAGCTGATGCGCGAGGCGGGGCGCGCACGCCCGGGAGCCATGGCGGCCATCCTGGGCCTGGGAGAGGCCGAGGTGCGCGACGTGTGCCGAGCCGTGTCCGGACAGGGCCGCGTCTGTGTTCCGGCCAACTTCAACGCCCCCACCCAGATCGTGGTGAGCGGCGACGCGGACGCGATCGACGAAGTCCTGAGCCGTGCCCGTGAGGCTGGCGCCCGGCGGGCCGTGCCGCTGGCTGTGTCCGGCGCTTTTCATTCGCCTCTGATGAGCGCGGCCGAGGAGGGTTTGCGGAAGTGTTTTCGCAGCCTATCTTTCGGTCCGCCCGAGTTTCCGGTCTTTTCGAACGTGACCGCCGGGGCCGTCCGGGACCCCGGCCTCGCGCGTCGGTTGCTGGTCCGGCAGCTCACTTCTCCGGTACTTTGGTCCCAATCGGTGCGATCCATGGTCGAAAGCGGTGTGGAGCGGTTCGTCGAGATCGGTCCCGGGTCCGTATTGTGCGGATTGAGCCGCCGCAACGTGCGGGGCGTCCCCGCGGCCTGCGTCGGCACGGCAGGGGGCGTCCGCAAGATGTTCCCGGAAACCGTCCCCGCCGGGAGCGGATCATGAGCGGCGCGCTGGACGGACAGACGGCCTTGGTGACCGGCGGATCGCGGGGCATCGGGCTCGCGATATCACAGGCCCTCGCGGAAGACGGAGCCCGGGTGGCCATCGCCGACATCGACGCCGAAGGAGCAGCGTCCGCGGCAACCCAACTCGCAGGCGCCGGTCACGCCGGCTACTCCTGCGACGTCGGGGATGCGCGGCAATGCAGGG
Source organism: Longimicrobiales bacterium (assembly GCA_965208255.1). Classification (GTDB taxonomy): domain Bacteria; phylum Gemmatimonadota; class Gemmatimonadetes; order Longimicrobiales; family Gaopeijiaceae; genus BD2-11. Next base: position 1,385,233 of record OZ242324.1, on the reverse strand, counting down.
CCACCGCCGCCGCAGTGACGAAGGCCCAGGGGGTCGTCACGATCCTGGTCAACAACGCCGGCATCGCCCGGGACAGCCTTCTTCTGCGCATGAAGGATGAGGACTGGGATGATGTGATGACGGTCAACCTGAAGGGCGCCTTCAACATGACCCGCGCCGTGTCCCGGGGAATGATGAAGCGCCGGTCCGGTTCCATCGTCAACATCAGCTCGGTGATCGGCATCATGGGCAATGCCGGTCAGGCCAACTATGCGGCCTCCAAGGCCGGACTCCTGGGACTGACCAAGAGCGTTGCGCGGGAGCTGGCCAAGCGGGGCGTGCGCTGCAACGCGATCGCCCCCGGATACATCGCGACGGAGATGACCGCCGGCCTTGACGAGCGCACCACCGGAGAGCTGGGAGCGCGCATTCCGATGGGCCGACTGGGAACGCCGTCGGACGTCGCGGACGTAGCGCGATTCCTGGCCGGACCGCAAGCTCGCTACATTACCGGTCAGGTTCTGGCCGTGGACGGCGGCATGGCTATGTAGCCACAGAGTCACTCATTCATGGCGGAAGACCGCAACAACAGGGGAGGAGCAAAGAGATGGCGGACAGCATCGAGAGCCGGGTAAAGGACATTATCGTCACTGAACTCGGTGTCGAGGAGGATCAGGTTACCAACAAGGCTTCGTTCATGGAGGATCTCGGGGCCGACTCGCTCGACACCGTGGAACTGGTGATGGCCCTGGAAGAGGAATTCGGAATCGACATTCCGGACTCCGACGCCGAGCAGATGCGTACCGTGGGAGACGCGGTCGGCTACATTCGCAAGAACGCCGACGCCTGACGCGCGTTCCGTGGGAAGCACCCAGCCACCCAGGAAAGCATGATCAGCCCCTCCGGCAACAATACCGCCCCGGGACAACGGCGGGTGGTCGTCACCGGGGTCGGGATGATCACTCCCCTTGGCCACGACGTCCCGTCTTCGTGGGCCGCGCTGTTGGCCGGCAGAAACGGCGGCGGCCCGATTACCCATTTCGAGGCCGACGACCGTTTCGCGACCCGAATCGCCTGTGAGGTCAGGGACTTCGACCCTTCGGGACATCTGAACAAGCGGGAGATCCGGCGCTACGACCGCTTCGCGCAGTTCGCCATGGTGGCCGCGGACCAGGCCATGGCATCCGCCGGGCTCGAAGGCTGTCCTCCCGGCGTGCGCCCGGAACGCTTCGGCGTGATCATCGGCAGCGGGATCGGAGGCGTCGACACCTACGAGAGCCAGGTCCGCAAGCTGGTGAAGTTCGGGCCCCGCCGCATCAGTCCCTTCTTCGTCCCCATGTTCATTCCCAACATCGGTTCGGGACTGGTCTCGATCCGTTACGGCGCCCAGGGTCCCAACCACTCCACGGTCTCGGCGTGTTCCTCCGGGGCGCACGCCATCGGGGACGCCCTCCGCGTGATACAGCGAGGGGATGCCGACGTGATGGTGGCCGGGGGCACTGAAGCCGCGATCGTTCCCATATCCATCGCCGGATTCTCCTCCATGAAGGCGATGTCAAGACGGAACGACACCCCGGAAACCGCGAGCCGGCCATTCGACGCCACCCGTGACGGCTTCGTGATCGGCGAGGGAGCCGGCTGCCTGGTGCTCGAGTCGCTCGACACCGCCGAGGCGCGCGGCGCCCACATCCTGGGGGAAGTTGCGGGGTGCGGGGCGACCGCCGATGCCTACCACATCACCGCCCCGGTTCCCGGCGGTGCGGGAGCCCAGCAGGCCATGCGCCTGGCTATGGAGGACGGCGGGATCGCAGCGGAGGAAGTCGGCTACATCAACGCCCACGGCACCTCCACCCCCTACAATGACGAGGTCGAGACCGGGGCCATCAAGGCGGTGCTGGGAGAGGAAGCGGCCCGGGCGACCATCGTGGGCGGCACCAAGTCGATGACCGGGCATACCCTGGGAGCCGCAGGCGCGATCGAATCGGTCATCTCGGTGATGGTCCTGCTGGAGGGCAAGATCCCTCCCACGACCAACTACGAGCACCCCGACCCCGAGTGCGACCTCGACTACGCCACCGACGGCATGGTCGAGCGACCCGTCGAGGCGGCCCTCTCCAACTCGTTTGGTTTCGGAGGGCACAACGTATGTCTGGCCTTCCGGCGCTGGCACGCCTGAGCGAGCCTTCCCGCGCCTCCCGGAGCCGGCCATGAGGGTGGGCACGGGATACGATTCGCACCGCTTTGACCGGCAGCGAAGGCTGGTGCTGGGCGGCGTCGAGATTCCCGGAGCCCCGGGGCTGGAGGGCCACTCCGATGGAGACGCCGTGGCCCACGCCGTCACGGACGCCCTGCTCGGCGCCGCCGCCGAAGGGGACATCGGAAGCCACTTTCCTCCGGACGATCCGCGTTGGCGGGACGCCGACTCCATGGATCTGCTCGGGAGGGTGGTCGCCCTTCTCGAGCGGCGCGGGTTGCGGGTGATCAACGTCGATGTCACGGTAGTCTGCGAATCCCCTCGCATCGGACCCCACGCCCGAAAGATGCGCACCCGCATCGGCGAAGTGCTCGGCATCGCGACGGACGCGGTCTCGATCAAGGGGAAGACCAACGAGGGAATGGGCTGGATCGGCGCCGGCGAAGGGATCGCCGTGCACGCCGTGGCGCTCGTCGGCGAGGAGGAGACATGGAAGCGACGCTCGCCTTCCTCGCGTCACTTCCCGCCGGGCTGACCTACCTGTTGCTGGGAGCGGGGGCAGCTCTCGAAAACATCGTGCCCCCGGTGCCCGCGGACACCTTCATCCTCCTGGGAGGCTTTCTCGCCGTCCGGGGTCCGGCGGAAGTGGCGCTGGTCTTCGTGGTGACATGGGTCTCCAACGCCGCCGGGGCCCTGCTGGTCTACGGGGCGGGATACCGGTACGGCCCCCCGTTCTTCGACAGCCGGCTCGGCCGGCTGCTGCTTCAACCGGAGCAGCTCGCGAGCGTGCGGCGCTTCTACCGGCGGCGGGGCACCCCGGCCATCTTCTTCGCCCGTTTTCTCCCCGGCCTGAGAGCGGTGGTGCCCGCCTTCGCCGGTGTTGCCCGGCTCCCGTTCGCTTCCGTCGTCCTGCCCGTGACCATCGCTTCCGCCATCTGGTACGGCGGCCTGGTCTGGCTGGGGGCGATGGCCGGGGGGAACCTGGAAGCCATCGCCGCATGGTTCGTGACCGCCAACCGCCTCCTGCTGATTTTCGCGATCGTCATCGCGGTTGTCATCCTGGTGGCATGGATGCGCACGCGCGGGTCGGGTGCGGCTCCGGGGAGGTGACCGCGAAGTGACCGAGCAGCGGGACGCGCGGGTTGCGAGGGCCTTCCGGGAGGAGCTTTTCGCGGACTACCTGGCCTTCGAGCGGGGGCTGTCCGCGCGCACCCTGGAAGCCTACGGGCGCGATGTGGCGCGGCTGGTCCGGTACCTGTCCGACCGGGGCATCGTCCGCCCCCGCGAGGTCACCCGCCTTGAGCTGCGGGACTACGTGTACTCGCTCAAGGACCGGGGACTGGCTCCGACCTCGATTCGGCGCGCCCTGTCGTCGATGCGGGCGTATTTCGCCTTCCTCCTGGACGAACAGGCCATCGAAGCGGACCCCACCGAGCAGATCGAGTCGCCCCGCGTGTGGCGCACCCTCCCGGGAGTGCTGAGCGTGCGCGAGATCGGGCTGCTGCTGGAGTCACCGGATCCGTCAAAAGCGTTGTACTGGCGCGACCGCGCCGTTCTCGAGCTTCTCTACGCGACCGGAATGCGGGTCTCCGAGCTGGTGGGGCTTCTCCTCCCGAGCCTCGACCTCGAGGATCGCACCTGTCTGGTGTACGGCAAGGGCTCGAAGGAGCGCATGGTGCCCTTCGGCCGCGCAGCAGAACGCGTTCTGGTTCGCTATCTGCGCAACGTCCGGCCGGAACTGGAGCGGGGCAGGGGCGCAGGCGTGGTCTTCCTCAGCGCCAGGGGCCGGCCGCTCACCCGCATGGCCGTGTGGACCATCGTGCGCAAGGCGCGCGACCGGGTCGGCATCGAGCGACCCGTCTCGCCGCACACCCTCCGCCACAGCTGCGCGACCCACCTGCTCGAAGGAGGGGCCGACCTGGCCGCGGTACAGGAACTGCTCGGCCACGTCGACATCGCCACCACCGAGATCTACACGCACGTGGACCGGCAATACGTGCACGAGATGCACCGCACCCATCACCCCCGGGGATGATGGCAGCCTGGTAGTTCCGAAGGACGAGCGCCCTCGGGACGGGCGTGCCGGGCGTTACGCCCGCTAGCTTCCGCTGCCCGCCAGCCTGAAGATGTCCGCCTGGCTGTCCGCCTCGCGCACAAGCCGGACTGCTTCGCCCAGGACGGGATCACGCTCGAGGCGGAACCGCAGCAGGCGCTCGTCGTCGTTCATGCGCTGGGACAGGGCGATCTCGAGTCTCCAGAGCAGGTAGTCCCGGGCTGCCGGATCCTCAAGCGTCGCCTCGGGCACGCCCGCCTCGCGCAGTTCGGCGATGAACTGCTCGAGCATCTGCTCTGTGATCACTGGCTCGGCACCATCATTGCTGATGGCCTGCGCGCGCTCGAGGCCCACCTCGGCCAGCCTCAGCCCGAAGGGGAATTCGGCCGCCGTGGCTTCCTCCAGAAGCTGGCGCTCGACGACCAGCAGCGTGTCGTCTTCGATCTCAAGATCCGGAAACACCCCGCCGCCGCCCCTCAGCTCGCGCCCGCCCTCGGTGGTGAAGACCGGGAAAGCGGTGGAGTCCTCCGGGAGCGGTGCCCCGTGCGCGTCCCGCTGCCGGTGCAGCGACCGGCCCAGCGGCGTGTACCATTCTCCCGTCGTCAGCTGCAGCTGCCAACCTTCCGGGAGCGGTACCACGGACTGCACCACCCCTTTTCCGAAGGTGCGCTCGCCGACCACCAGCGCGCGGTCGTGGTCCTGGAGCGCCCCGGAGAGGATTTCGCCCGCCGAGGCCGTGAAGCGATCGACCAGCACGACCAGCGATTTGTCGCCCAGGCTGGCCGGAAGCCGGGTAGACGCGGCATCCTCGTGTTCCCCGGGCCCGCGGCGCGGGTTCCGGCCGCGGGTACTGACGATGCGCTTTCCTGGATCGAGGAAGAGGTCGGTCAGGGTGAGCGACTCGTCCAGGTACCCCCCGGGATTGCGGCGCAGATCCAGGACGATCCCCCTGGCATCGGCCAGGATGGCAAAGGCGGAGTCCATCTCCGCGGTGGAGCCTCGAGCGACCCGGTCCAGCTGGATGTAGCCGACATCCTCATCCACGTAGCCGACGTGCACCGACGAGACATGGATATTGTCCCGCTCGATCGCGTGGGGGATGGGCGTGGAAAACCCCTCCCGCTCGACCGACACGGTGACCATGGTGCCGGGTTCGCCGCGAATGCGCTCGGAAGCGTCACCGGTGGTCCAGCCTTCGGTGCTCTCGCCGTCCACCCCCACGATCATGTCGCCCACCTGGATTCCGACCCGCTCCGCCGGGAATCCGCGGAAGACTGCGGTGACCGTAATACCGTCGTTCAGCGGGCTGATCTGCACCCCGATGCCCGCATAGTTGCCGGTGGTGCTCTCCTGAAACTCGTCGACCCTGCGCGGGTTGAGGAGCTGGCCATAGGGATCGTCCAGAGCCTGGATCATTCCCCAGATCGATCCGCCCCACAGCCTGTAGTCGGGAACGTCCGCACCCGACCGCTGGATGCTGTCGAAGGCGCTCAGGAATCGCTGGTCGTTCACCGAGCCCTGGCTCGAAGGCATCTCGGTCGTCGGAGGGAGCGCATCCGGGTCCCCGGCGGCGGCTGAGTCGGCGCTCTGCGCGAACCGCGTCGCCTCCTCCAGCAACCCGTCGAGGGCCGACCTCCAGAGCGTCGAGTCCGCAGGAGTGCTCCAGCTGTAGCGCTTGATGACCTCGAAGGTGCGCACGAACTGCTGGCCGTCCAGCGTCGCATCGGCTTCCACGCCCGGTGGGCCGGTCGATCCCGTGTCCTGGCCCGCGAGGTCCGAGGCCCAGGCTGGCAGAGAGAGCAGGAGCGCCGCAAGGATGGTTCTCGTGCAGGTCATGATGACTCGTGTCAGGGAACGTCGATGGCTGCAGGGTAGACCCCGGAGGTGACGGACTCGTTCCCGGAGCCGGTTCCACGCTTATCGGGGTCGTGCGATCAGTTATCGTGCACCGGGATCGATCAACCGGCAACCATCCCGGCGTTTGGCGAACCGCGCGGTTATCATACCTTGTCGGGAGGCATCCCGCTTGCCGCAGCGCGAACCGGAACCCACTCCGCCGACAACGTGCCGCTCATGAGCCTGAGAGATTCGTCCCCCCTCGCCGCGGGGCTGGTCCAGATGAAGCCGCGCAAGGGAGACGTGCGCGCCAATCTCGACAAGATCGGCTCGCTTGTCGACGAGGTCGGAAGCGACCACGACCTCCTCGTCTTTCCGGAGACCTGCCTGACCGGATACTTCCTGCAGGGGGCGGTCGCGGAACTTGCCTTCAGCGCCGGAGAAGTGGCCGAAATGCTGGGACCGGCGCCCGAGGACGGCCCGGATCTGGTCGTCGGGTTCTACGAGCGGCATCGCCGCCAGATCTACAACAGCGTCGTCTATTTTTCCGTGGACGGCGGCCGCTACCGCCCGCTGCACGTCCACCGCAAGATGTTCTTGCCGACCTACGGGCTCTTCGACGAGGCTCGCTTCGTGGAACCCGGACGGGAGCTGCGTGCCTTCGCAACTCCTCTGGGCCGCATGGGCATGCTGATCTGCGAAGATGTCTGGCACTCGCTGACCACGGCCGTGCTGGCTCTGGACGGAGCCGAGGTCATCCTGGTGTCCAGCGCCTCGCCGGCGCGGGGGTTCGTCCTGGGAAGCGATCGTCCCGCCAGCATCAGGCGCTGGGATCCGATCCTGGAGGGACCGGCGATGGAACACGGCGTGTTCGTCCTGGTCAGTCAGCTGGTGGGGTCGGAGGGCGGCAAGCTGTTCGCCGGCGGCTCGGTGGCGATCGCGCCCGACGGCACCACTTTGGCGCGCGCCCCGCTGTTCGAGGAAGGCGTGGAGACGGCCGTTCTGGACCGCTCCGCGATCGACCGGCACCGCTTCGAATCCCCCCTGCTCTCCGATCTGGAACAGCAGCTGCCCAGTCTGCGCGAAGCACTGGCGCGGGCCGGCCGCTGGCGGGGAAGGGCAATGGCCGACGCGGGTTCGGATGCGGCGCGGTCCCGGTCATCCGGCGATGGGCGCGGCGAAGCTCCGGCCCGACGGCCCCGGGTGGCGACCCACGGTCCGGTCCCGGGCGATACTTCGATGCTCGACCTGAACCTGGATTTGACCGAACGAGCCCTGGTGGAGTTCATCCGGGAAGAGATCGTGCGCCGGCGCGGATTCGAAAAGGTCGTGATCGGCGTGTCGGGAGGGGTCGATTCCGCGGTGTCGCTCTACCTGGCGGTGCGCGCGCTCGGTCCGGAGAACGTCACGGGACTGCGGCTGCCGTACGCCACCTCCTCGCCCGAGAGCCTGGAACACGCCGCCATGGTGCTGGAGGCGACCGGCGCGGTTCGCCGCACCATGGACATCACATCGTCCGTGGATGACTACATCGCGCGGCACGAGCCGGACATCACCCCGCTGCGCCGGGGGAATCTCGCCGCCCGCTTCCGGGCCCTCACCATCTTCGACCAGTCGGCGCTGCAGCGGGCGCTGCCGCTCGGCACCGGGAACAAGAGCGAACGGCTCTTCGGCTACTACACCTGGCACGCCGACGATTCGCCCCCCGTCAACCCGCTGGGCGACCTGTTCAAGACCCAGGTGTGGGCGCTCGCGCGCCATCTCGGCGTCCCCTCCGAGATCGTCGAGAAACCGGCGAGCGCCGACCTGGTGCAGGGCATCCACGATCACGACGAGCTGGGCATCTCTTACCACGACGCCGACCCCATCCTGCACTGGTTTCTGCGGGGCTACACGCCCTCCGACCTGGTGCGGCGAGGGTTCGACGAGTCGCAGGTCGACATCGTCTGGAACCGTTTGAACGCGACGCACTGGAAGAGGGAGCTGCCAACGGTGGCGGTGCTCTCGTCCACCGCGATCGGGGAGTCGTATCTGAGGCCGGTGGACTACTAGACTGGCCCAGGACCAGTATTAGCCGGCCACCTTGCGACGCAGCGTCTCCAGCAGGGGCATCGGCGTCAGCTCACCGTCGATGATGGCGGCGAGCTCCTCTTCCCGCTTCCAGTGCGCCTCCAGACTGGCCAGCTCGAGTTCCAGAAGCCGCCGCTCGGCATCCTCGCTTGCGGCGATCTCCAGCGCGATGGTGCCGGTGCGCGGCAGATTGCCGAGGCGCGTGCCCTTCCTGACCAGCACGCGTGAGAGCCCTTCGGTGCCGCCGACCTCGTCGAGCAGGCGGGTAGCAGAGGCGATCCGCTTCTCGGAGGCTCCCTCGAAGTGATGGTAGGCGAGGACCCGCCGCAGGGCGCGCTCCGCGTCGGAGCCCGTAAGCCGGAGGCCCTCGTCGTCATCCGGAGCGGCTCCGCAGACCGGGCAGGCGCGCAACACGACAAGAGGCAGGTCGGGTCCCGCCGACTGGATCCTCAACCCGGCGCGGGCATCGTAGGAAAGCGACCGCAGGACGTAGCCGCAGCGACCGCATTCGCGCCGGCCACGCCACGCCGCGGAGCCGAAGCGCAGCCACCGGGCGCCCCGGGTGGTCCACCGGGGCGCGTGCTCCCAGAGGACCCAGGCACCCAGCAGGCCGATACCCCCGGTCAGCCAGCCCCCGATGGCCGCGGCTCCCACCGCCGTGCCCGCGAGCGACACCTGCTTGAACCGCTTGCGGCGGGCGCGCAGCTCGCGGCCATAGCGCCACCACGCCTCCTCGCGCCGTTCACAGCTGCCGACGCGCACGATCTCGAGCGGACCGACGGCGAGAAGCGCGATGTTGTCGGTTTGCGACAGCAGACGCCCCTGGTCGATGGAGACCTTCTCAAGCTCCTCGAGCGCCTCCCAGCGGTCGAGCAGCGGCACCAGCGACCATCGTCTGCAGCCGCCGCAGACCACCCAGAGCCGGCCGCGGGCCGCATCGAAGGCGACCCGCCGCCCGCGCGGCAGATGCTCCAGCGTGTCGTTCTCGGGAAAGGAGGCCTGGCAGACCAGGCAGCGCGTGTACACCGGCGCGAGACTCCGGCAGAAGTCGACATGATCGAGCGGGCGGGACGGCCCTGGCCCGTTCATACCGGCAGACAGGTTCCACGCCTATCCTCGGATAACCCGCCTCCGCGGGCAACGGCGCCCGGCGCGGAAAGCGGAAAGAGCCGCGCCGTCACAAGGCTTGGCGAATGCCTACCGGTTCGGCACATTCTCCGCATCCGAAGCAGATTCCGGCACGAGCCGCTCTCCGGCACGAGACCGGCCGTCCCCAACCCTCCTACCGAACCGCCGCCCTCGATGATCCTGGTTCTCGACAACTACGATTCCTTCACCTGGAACTTGGTCCAGATGCTGGAGGCGTTGGGCGGAGAGACGGAGGTTGTGCGCAACGACGCGCGCACCGTCGAGGAGATCGAGCGGCAGGCCCCCGACCGCATCGTCATCTCTCCCGGCCCGTGCACGCCCCGGGAAGCCGGCATCAGCATCGAACTGGTGCGCGCTCTCGGTCCGCGAACCCCGATCCTGGGCGTCTGCCTGGGGCACCAGGCCATCGGAGAGGCATTCGGGGGCGTGACCGTGAGAGCCGGGCGCGTCATGCACGGCAAGACGGCACCCATCCGGCACGAAGGCTGTGGGGTCTTCCGCGGACTCCCCTCGCCGATGACCGTGGCCCGCTATCACTCGCTGGTCACGGATCCGGCCGCTCTTCCGCCCGAACTGGAGCCGGTGGCGTGGACCGATCTTCCCGGCGAAGAGGACGAGATCCAGGGCATGCGCCACCGCGCGATGCCGGTCTGGGGCGTCCAGTTCCACCCGGAATCGTATTTCTCCGACGCGGGCGCGCGTCTGCTCGAGAACTTCCTGTGCATCTAGCTCGCGTTCGTTCCCCGTCGCTCCGCGGGAGGACGACGCCTCGGGCCCCGGCGCGCTGTCGTCCGTCTACGAGATGATCGGCGGCAGCCCTCGTTCGGCCAGCAGGCGGTTGAAGTCGGCGATGTCGTCCGCGGCCAGTTCCGCCCAGCGCCTGAGGTACTCTTCGAGCTGGAGCTGGTAGATCCCTCCGATTTCGCTCATGGACTCCGTCGGCGGATCGTCGGAGCCGGCGGAATACCCGGCCAGGCTCGCGATCTTGGCCCACAGCCGCCGGGGCCAGCGGATGGTGTCCTGGCGAGCGGAGCCGCCGGTCAGCCTCAGGTCGAAGAGCTCCATTTCGAGCTCGATGAGCGCCAGCGCGAGTTCCTCTCCCACTTCCGCGATCTCGGCGTACAAGGAATTCCCGCGCACCCGCTCCTCCAGGTCCGCCAGGCCCCTCCGGGTCCACTCGATGCGGTTGATGAGCTCAGCCGTCGAATCGCTCATCTCGCGCAGTTCCAGCTGAAGGGCCAGCTGCGCGCGCATGTCCTCGGCGGACGCCGTCGAGGCCGGATCCTGAAGGATCTCGAGCTCGGCGGTTCGCTCCTCGGCGCCCGCCGTGAACCGCACCCGGTAGCGCCCGGGGATGGCGAGGGGGCGTACCGGGCCGCCGTCCGGCGGAGGCCGCCAGCCTTCCTGGCCCACGCCCCGGTGCGAGTGTTCGAGGGCGGGGGTGCGGAGCTGCGGGGTCGTCGAGGCCGTGTAGCGCAGATCCCACATCATCCGGTTCATTCCGGGACCGAAGTTGCCCGAAAGGGTGCGGACCGGCGCCCCGTCCGTAGTCTCGATGTCCACCGTTACGGGTCCGGCCAGATCCTCTCCCAGGTGGAAGTTGATGGAAGCTCCGTAGTCCGGATTCTCCCCGGCGGCCGGGTCGTCGGGCTGGCTGTTGCGCGCTTCGCGTGGGAGAAAGCGCCAGGCGGGACGGGGCGCGAACAGATGCACGCCGTTCGCAACTGTCTCCGCGCTCAGCTGCTGCAGCGGGGTGATGTCGTCCAGGATCCAGAACCCGCGCCCGTACGTGCCCACCACCAGGTCGTTGAAATGGGGCTGGATCTCCAGCCAGTACACGGGCGCGTGAGGCAGGTCGCCCTGCAGGGGCGTCCAGGTCACCCCGTCGTCGAAGGTGACGTAGAGTGAGTTTTCGGTGCCGAGGTAGAGGAGCCCGGGGCGCACCGGGTCCTCGCGCACGACGTGGGCGTAGCTGAACACGCTGCGCGGAATGTCGCCGGCGAGCGAACGCCACGACGCGCCGTAGTCCTCCGTCTTGTAGACGAAGGGATCGGTGCCCCCCAGCTGGTGGAAGTCGACGGTGATGTACGCCGCCCCAGGTTCGTGGCGGGAGGGTTCGATGTTGCTCACCGTGCCCCACTCCGAAAGCCCGGAGATGTTGCCGCCCACCTCGCTCCAACTCTCGCCGCCGTCGCGCGTCACGTGCACCAGCCCGTCGTTGGAACCCGCCCAGATGGTGCCGGGCTCGATGGGAGACTCGGCGATGGCGAAGAGCACGGAGGCGTAGGTGGGGCTCACGTCCTCGGTGGTGAGTCCACCCGTCTTCTGCATCCGCGTGGTGTCGGCGCGCGTCAGGTCCGGGCTGATGACGCTCCAACTGTGGCCGCCGTCGGTGGTCCGGTGCACGTGCTGGCTGCCGGCGTACACCACGTTGTTGTCGTGCGGCGAGATCTGGATGGGGAAGGTCCACTGGAAGCGGTAGCGAATGTCGGCGGCGCCCCAGCCCTCGGGGTTGTCCGGCCAGACGCTCACCGTGCGGGTGATCCCGGTGGAAAGCTGGTGGCGTTCGAGGATGCCCTCGTAGCACCCCGACCACACCACGTCGTTGGTCACGGTGTCCGGGATGGCGAACCCGGTCTCGCAGCCGCCCACCGACCGCCACGCGCCCACCGGGATGGCGCCCCCGGTCAGCGTGTTGGAGGGGCCGCCGGTGGAGGGTCCGTCCTGGCGGTTGCCGTACAGGTTGTAGGGAACCCGGGTGTCGGCGTGGACGTGATACATCTGCGCGATGGGCAGGAGCGGGCGGTACCAGTTGCGGCCCCGGTTGGTGGAGATGCGCACGCCCTGGTCGTTGCCGATGATCATGCGTTCCGGGTCGAGCGGATCAATCCACATGTCGTGGTTGTCGCCTCCCGAGATGACCTCGAAGGACGCTCCCCCGTCCAGCGAGCGCGTGTGCACCGTCGACATGAAGTGCACCTCGTCGGGGTCGTCGGGCGCGACTGCCATGCGCGAGTAGTACAGGGGACGCTGCGCCAGCGCGTGGTCGGCGTTCACCATGGTCCAGGAGCGGCCGCCGTCCCCGGAGCGCCACAGCGTGCCCTCGTGATCGTCCAGCTCCTCGTAGTGCCGGTTGGAGTTGGTTTCGATGAGTGCATAGATGCGATCAGGGTCGGCCGCGGTCATGGCCAGCCCGATCCGGCCCATGGTGCCGCGGGGCAGCCCGGCGCCCTCCAGCCGGGTCCAGCTGTCGCCCCCGTCGCGACTGGTCCAGAGGCCGCTCTCCGGGCCTCCGCTCTCGCGCCTCCAGGTCCAGATCTGCATCTGCCAGGTGGCGGCGAAGAGGATACGCGGGTTGGTGGGATCCATCACCACGTCGATCGCGCCCGAGTTCTCCCCGGAGAAGAGCACCCGCTCCCAGTTGTCGCCGCCGTCGCTCGAGCGGAAGAGCCCGCGTTCCTGCTGCGGACCGTAGAGGTGGCCCGCCGCGGCGACATAGACGATGTCGGGATCGTCGGGGTGGATGACGATGCGCCCGATCCTCCCCGTCTCGTCGAGCCCCATGTGCCGCCAGGTTCGGCCCGCGTCGGTCGAGCGATAGACTCCGTTGCCGATGGAGACGTTGGAGCGGATGAAGGACTCGCCCGTTCCTGCCCACACCACGTTGGCGTCGGAGGGCGCGATGGCCAGCGCGCCGATCGATTGCGCCGGCTGGTCGTCGAAGATGGGGCGCCAGGTGTGCCCGCCGTCCTCGCTCTTGAAGACGCCCCCGGACGCCGCCCCGAGGTAGTAGACATTGCGGTTGCCGGGTTCGCCCACCACCGCGCTGACCCGGTTGCCCACGGGGCCCACGTGGCGGAAATCGGCGTCGGCGAAGAAGTCGTCCGGGAGTTCGCCGGGCGCGGTCAGCTGGGCGCCGAGTCCGCCGGCCGCGGCGCCGGCTGCGAGCAGGGACAGCAGGAACGCGCGGGCAAATGCCCGGGTGGAAAGACGGACGGCCATGGGAAGACTCCGCGGCAAGGGCGATCGGGGCGACGCCACAAAGGTAGGTCGGGGGCGGCATCGGGCAATCCGCCCGGTCAACACATGGAACAACTGTTGAAATGTCAACATAACAGGAGGAAACACTTCTCCCGTACGTGGCGTCAGGCATGGTGGCGCACGAGAACCTCGGAACGCCCTTCGAGCGAGGATACCATGGCTATGCTTTCAACCGGGACCCGCGGCCCCGCGCCTTATGTCCCTCACGCTCGCGGCCGTCCGTCCACCCTTCGGCTGGTGATCGGTCTCCTGGCCACCACTGCTCTGGTTGGGTGCGCGGGCGATTCACCTGATGGGGGACCCACGGGTGATGCGGTCGCCGTGACCGGTCCGCGGCCATGGGCCACCTCGGAATCGTGGTGGCACGTCACCCCCGAAGCTGTGTCCGCGTCCGACCTCTACCTTGCCTCCATCGCCGACGTAGACGTGGATTCCCGGGGCCGCGTCTTCCTGGTCGACCGTCTGCAGGGCGGCATTACCGTTCTGACCCCGGAGCTGGAACTGGTCACGACTGTGGGTCGAGAGGGAGAGGGTCCCGGTGAATTCGAGTTCAAGCAGGTGCAGATCCTTCCGGGGGACACTCTGTTCGTCTACGACTTCGGCCTGGGACGGATCACGCTCTTCGATCCGGAAAACCTGGAACTAATCACAACCATGCCTCCCCCGAATATTGAGCGAGGCATTGTCACCAATCTGTGGAAGCTGCCCGGGCAGGGGCGCTACTTCGCCGTGGACCGGCTCTCCTACGTCGCCGGGGCGGGGGAGGCGGCCGACCAGGGTCGGATGGAGGTTCTCCTGGCGTTCGACGGATCCGCCGAGGTGATCGCCGACACACTCGCGACCGTGCCCGACAGCGAACGCCTGGTGGTGCGGCGAGAGGGGTTCATGAGCGTCGGCAATCATCCGTTTGGACGGGAGTCACTCGTCCGCATCCTCGGCGATGAACGAATCGTGTATGCGAACTCTGCGGCCCTCGCCGTCACGGTTCTCGACTTCGAAGGAACCACGGTGCACTCCTTCTCCTATCCGATACCCCCGATCCCGGTTACCTCGTCGGAGCTGCAGGGCGAAGTCGAAGAAGTGAGGGAGCCATTGGCGGATGTCCTCCGGTCGGGCGCCCCCTACACCTGGCCGGCGCTCACCGGACTGGTAACGGACGACAAGGAGCGGATCTGGATCGGGATCCGTGGCCCGGGCGCAAGCACCGAGTGGGAATGGGCCGCCTTCGCCCCGGACGGCACCCATGCGGGATCCATCGCGCTTCCTGCGGGACATCTTCTTCAGGCAGTGAGGGCCAACAGGGTCTACGTGCTTTCCCACGACGAGTTCGATGTGCCCTCTCTCCAGGCCTATCGCCTGGAAACACCCGATACCTGATCCTGAAGCCGCCCAGTCGGGACTCGCTACCTTAGTCACCAGTAAATGACAGTAGATGTCATTGACTCATCAGTACACCAATCCACGGCGTCTCTCTTCTGGAGTTATCCGGCCCCGCGCGCTATCTTGCATCCCGTTGGGGAGGGACCGGGTGTTGAACGACCGACACCCGACGAACCGGATGGACCGGCGTAAACGGGAGGCAGTCTCTTCAGCATGACCGAGTGCGCATGAAAGATCGCGTCCTGGGTATCGTCCCCGCCCGGCTCGCCTCCACACGACTCCCCAACAAACCCCTCTTCCCCATCCTTGGCCGCCCGCTCATCGAGTGGGTCTGGCGCAGGGTGAGGTCCATGCCGGTGCTCGACCATGCGGTCGTGGCCACCGACTCCGACGACGTGGCCCGCGTGTGCCGCGACCTGGGCGCTCCGGTGGAGATGACCTCGGCCGACCATCCTTCCGGCACCGACCGGATCGCCGAGGTGGCAGCGCGCCGCCCGTACCGCGACTACCGGGTGATCGCCAACATCCAGGGGGACGAGCCGCTGCTCGAGGAACGCCACCTGGCGGCGGCCGTCGAGCTGGTGCGTGGCGGGGGATGGGAGATCGGCACCTGCGCGACCCCGGTGGAGCGGCTGGAGGCATGGAAGGATCCCACCGTGGTGAAGGTCGCGCGCGCCGCCACCGGCCGGGCGCTCTACTTCTCGCGCGCCTCGATACCCTACAAGCGCGCGGCGAAGCCGGATGCGGGCGATCTGCTGCGGGAACCCTATCTGCGCCATATTGGCATCTACGCCTGCGCGCGCGACGCCCTGGAACGATGGGTGGCGATGGCCCCGACCGCGCTCGAGCGCCTCGAGAAGCTCGAACAACTGCGCCCGCTCGAGTCGGGCATCCGCATCGGCGTGGCGGTGGTCGGGTTCGCCCACCCCGGCGTCGACACGCCGACCGACGTGCTTTACGCCGAGAAGAGATTACACGAGATGCAGCAGCAATCATCCACCATGGTGAGCGGAACATGAGCGAGAATCACACGGACCGGACGCGCTACGTCTTCGTCACCGGAGGGGTGGTGTCCTCGCTGGGGAAGGGGATCGCCGCCGCTTCCCTGGGCCACATCCTGAAGACCCGCGGCTTCAGGGTGACCATCCAGAAGTTCGACCCCTACATCAACGTCGATCCGGGCACCCTCTCTCCATACCAGCACGGCGAAGTCTTCGTGACCGACGATGGCGCCGAGACCGATCTGGATCTGGGGCACTACGAGCGCTTCATCGACGAGTCGCTGTCGCAGGCCAACAATGTCACCACGGGCGGCATCTACCAGTCCGTGATCAACAAGGAACGGCGCGGCGACTACCTGGGCTCGACCGTGCAGGTCATCCCGCACATCACCGACGAAATCAAGGACGCCATCCGCCGCCTGGCGCCGGAGAACGACGTCATCATCACCGAAATCGGGGGGACGGTGGGCGACATCGAGAGCCTCCCCTTCCTGGAAGCCATCCGGCAGTTCCGCCTGGAGATGGGACGCCCGTACGTCGCGGTGATTCACCTCACCCTGGTGCCCTTCCTGGCTGCGGCCGGGGAACTCAAGACCAAGCCGACCCAGCACTCGGTGCGGGAACTCATGCAGATCGGGATTCCCCCGGATATCGTGATGTGCCGCACCGAGCGGTCGCTGGATGAAGGCATTCGCCGCAAGATCGCGCTCTTCACCAACGTGCATCCGGACGCGGTGGTCGAAGCCCACGACCAGGAGACCATCTACGAAGTGCCCCTCGAGCTGCACCGCCAGCGTCTGGACGAGGTGGTTCTGGAGCGCCTGGAGCTCCAGGCCCCGACGACCGATCTGAAGCGGTGGAAGGGCGTGGTCGAGCGCATCAAGCAGCCCTCCCGGGGCAAGGTGCGCATCGCCATCGTGGGCAAATACACCGAGCTCGTCGACTCGTACAAGTCCATCGAACAGGCGCTCATCCACGGCGGCGTCGAACACGACGTGGGCGTGGAGCTGGAATGGATTTCCAGCGAACGCTATGAAGGCGACCACGATCCCGCGGAGCTGGAGGACTACGACGGGCTTCTGGTCCCCGGCGGGTTCGGAGAACGGGGCGTGCAGGGAATGCTGAACGCCATCCGCTGGGCGCGCGAGAACCGAATGCCGTTCTTCGGCATCTGCCTGGGACTCCAGTGCGCGGTCATCGAGTTCTCCCGCAACGTCTGCGGGCTCGACGGCGCCCACTCCTTCGAGTTCGACCATTCGTCGCCCCATCCCGTCATCTGCCTGATGGACTCCCAGGCCAACGTCACCCGCAAGGGGGGAACCATGCGGCTGGGGCAGTGGCCCTGCCGGCTGCTTCCGGGATCCCAGGCCGAGCGGATCTACGGCCGCGCGCTCGTGCAGGAACGGCACCGCCATCGCTACGAGGTCAACAACGCCTACCGCGATCTGCTCTCCAGGGAAGGGCTGGCGTTCAGCGGGCTCTCGCCGGACCGGACCCTGGTCGAGATGATCGAACTCCCCGGGCATCCCTGGTTCGTCGGCTGCCAGTTCCACCCCGAATTCCTGAGCCGCCCGACGCACGCGCACCCGCTTTTCGCCTCGTTCGTCGAGGCGGCGATTCGCCACGCGGGCATCGCCCCCGTTTCGGAGAGCGAGGTGACCGGGAGCGCAGTAGCCTGACGGACGTCTGTGGTGTTTGAGAACTTCTTCCTCATCGCCGGCCCCTGCGTCCTCGAGGGCGACGACGTCAATCTCGCCGTCGGGGAGGCGCTGGCGTCGCTCTCCGCCCGGCATCGGTTTCCGGTGCTCTTCAAGTCTTCCTTCGACAAGGCCAATCGGTCGAAGCTGACTTCGGCGCGGGGACCGGGACTGGAGGAGGGCCTGCTGGCGCTGGAACGGGTGAGGGCGGGCTGCGGCCTCCCGGTGCTCACCGACATCCATGAACCGCGACAGGCGGCGCCGACCGCTCAAGTGGCGGACGTGCTGCAGATTCCGGCCTTCCTCTGCCGGCAGACGGACCTGCTCACGGCGGCCGGGCGCACCGGCTCGGCGATCAACATCAAGAAGGGCCAGTGGATGTCTCCCGAGCAGATGGCGCATGCCGTGCACAAGGCGCGGGCCGCGGGAGCCGGGGACGTCGCGGTAACCGAGCGCGGCACGTTCTTCGGCTACGGCGACCAGATCGTCGACATGCGCTCCTTCGCCCGGGTGCGAAGCGCCTGCGGCACTCCGGTGGTGTTCGACGGCACCCACTCGGTGCAGCGCCAGGGGCACGCCGGCGGGGGCACGGGCGGCAACCCCGAGTTCATCGGGACCCTGGTGCGGGCGGCCGTCGCCGCTGGCTGCGACGGGCTCTTTCTCGAGGTGCATCCGACTCCCGCCACGGCTCCGTCGGATTCCTCCAACATGCTCGAACTCGAGGCGCTTGCGCCGCTCGTGGAAGACGTGCTCGCCATCCGCCGGGCCCTCTCATGACGGGACCGGGCAGGGAACTTCCCCTCGAGGCCGCGCACCGGATCAGGCTCGTCATCTTCGACGTGGACGGGGTGCTCACCGACTCGGGCGTGTACATCGGCGAGCTGCCGGACGGCTCGGCGGTGGAGCTCAAGCGCTTCGACATCCAGGACGGTCTGGCGATCAAGCTCCTCATGGGAACCGGGGTGCGGGTGGCGCTGGTGTCGGGCAGAGTCTCGGCTGCCACCGCGCTGCGTGCCCGGGAGCTCGGTATCGAGGAGTGCCATCAGGTGGCCGGCGCGATGAAGATGCCGGTGGTACGAAACTTGCTCGCCCAAAACGGGGTTTCATGGGACGAAGTCGCCATGCTTGCGGACGACCTGCCCGACCTTCCGGTGTTTCGCCGTGTAGGACTGCCGGTGGCGGTCGGGAACGCCACCCCGGAGCTGGTACGAGACGCGGTCTGGCAGACCCGCGCGCAGGGGGGCAGGGGAGCGGTGCGCGAATTCGTGCGCGCCCTGCTGATCGCGCGCGGTCAATGGGAAAACGTGGTCCAGGGTTATTGCGATGCAAGGAGCGATGACGTCCCCGCCGAAGGCACGCGCGGCCCGAACGGCTGACGCGGTCGGGACCCTCATGCGCTCGCCGTCCCCGCCGGGGGGAGGGGCCGACGCGGCCGCCTCCGCCATCGCCGAAGCAGCCCGGGTGCTGCGCGCCGAGGGCAGCGCGCTCCTCCACCTCGCCGACCGCATCGACGAAGCGTTCGTCACGGCGGTCGAGACCATTTTGGCCGCCTCTGGCCGGGTCATCGTCTCGGGCATCGGCAAGAGCGGCATCGTCGGGCGCAAGATCGCCGCCACCCTCACGTCCACCGGCACGCCCGCTTCCTTTCTGCATCCGGTGGAGGGGCTACACGGGGACCTTGGCTTCGTCTCGCGCGAGGACGTCGCGATCCTGGTCTCCAAGAGCGGCGATACCGAGGAGCTCGCGGGGCTCGCCGAGTATCTGCTTCGTTACGGGGTCCCCATCGTGCTGATGACCGGCAGTCCGCGCTCGCGGCTGGCCCGGCACGCCACCGCGCTCCTCGACTGTTCGGTGGCCGAAGAGGCATGTCCCCTGGACCTCGCGCCCACCACTTCCACCACCGCCGCCATGGCGATGGGCGACGCGCTCGCGGTCGTCCTCCTGCGGCGACGCGGCTTCGAACCCGCGGACTTCGCCCGGCTGCACCCCGGAGGAACCCTCGGACGCAGGCTGACGCTGCTGGTCGACCACGTGATGGTCGGAGAAGGGTACCCCTCCCTCCTCGAGGACGCGCTCGTGCGCGACTGCATCGTGCCGCTGGCGCACATGCGCGGCACCGTGCCGATCGTGGACGAACAGGAACGGGTGGTGGGGGTTGTCACCGCCGGCGATCTGACGCGCCTCATGGAGCGCGAACCGGATTTTCTTCATATTCCAATCCGCGCCATCATGAGCCCGCAGCCCAGGCTGGCCCGGCTGGGAACCCTGGCTTCGGCGTCCGCCCGGGAGATGGAAGAGCACGGGGTCATGGCGCTGCCGGTGGTGGACGGCACGGACCGGCTCCGGGGCGTCCTGCACCTCCACGACCTGATGAGATCGGGAGTTCTGTGATGTTGAGAAAGAAGGGAATGGCAGCACTGCTGGCTTGTGCGGCACTCGCGGCCGCGGCGTGCGAAGAGCAGGTGGCGACGACGCCGCTCCCCGAGGAGTTGCGCGCCCTCAACGCCGACCAGGTCCTCTTCGACATCGTGACCCACGTGACCGTGGACGGGATCCGGGAAGCGCGCATCCAGGCCGACACCGCGTACATCTGGCAGGACTCGACTTCGGTGGCGATGCGCACGGTGAACCTGATCATGTACGACGAAGCCGGGGAGGAGCGGGCGCGCGTGACCTCCCGGACAGGACTGATGAACGAGGACACCCAGCTCATGGTTGCGCGCGGGGACGCGGTTCTCGTCATGGCGGACCGGCGCATTGAGAGCGCCGAGATCCACTACGAGCCTCAGAGGGACCGCATCTGGAGCGACTCCACCACGATCATGACGATGACGGAGGGAGGTCGGGTGGTCGAGGGGTCCGCGTTCCTGTCCGACGCCAACTTCGAGAACATCTTCATTCAGAACCAGCGAACGCGGAGCGGCGGGGGGCCCTGAATTGCGCCGCTCCCCGGCTCTGGCGGCCCTGATGGCAGGCTCGGCCCTGTGCCTCGCGACAGATGTCGCGGCGCAGGATGCCTGCGACCTGCTCCAGTCCCGTTCCTCCACCGTCCAACTCACGAGGGACGGGTTCTTCAACTTCATCTCCGAGCCCGTGTTCGGTTGCGGAGAGGGCGTCATCATCCGCGCCGACAGCGCTGTGCTGGATGACGTCTCGGGCTACACCCGTTTCGTCGGCAACTTCGAGTACCGCGACTCGTTGGCGGTCATGACCGCCGACCGCGCTGATCATTTCGCCTCCGAGGGCCGGCTGATCGGGGTCGGCAACGTCCATATCATCGATGGGGCCACGGGCGCCACCTTCGAAGGTGACAGTACCGTTCTGGTGGGCTCCAGCTCCCGGCGGGAAGACGGGGAGATGACCATCATGGGCCTGGACGGGCGACGGGCGCATGCGGTCATTCTGGTCTCGCCGCCCGCGGCCGAGCCGGATGCGGCCGAGACTCCGTCCGACACCGTGGACGTGGAGAGCGACTCGACCGAGATCGCAGACTCGACCGAAGCTCCGACGGACCTCGCGGAAGTGGAGAGCGATTCAGCTGAAGTCGCAGACTCGACCGAAGCTCCGACGGACGCCGCAGACGTGGAGAGCGATCCCGCTGAGGTCGCGGATTCGCCCGAAGCTCCGACGGACTCCGCGGCGGTGGAGGGCGACTCGACCGAAGCCACGGACTCTGCCGGCGCGGCACTTGATGCCGCCGACTCCATTCCCGCCGGAACCGGGGAAGAGGAGGGTCCGAGCCCGGATCCCCCACCCCGGGACACCACGCCCGTCCCCTACGACATCGACGCCGAGCGCATCTATCTGACGGGCGCGGACTACATGGTGGCCACCGGGTCCGCAGAGCTCTACAACGACGAATTCCGCGCGCTCGCGGATTCCATCGAATACCGGGAAGCGGCCGGCATGCTCTTCCTGAGGGGAACGGCGCCGCGCGTGTACGGATACGGCGCGGAATACGAGCTGAGCGGTTCGGAGGTGGACCTGGACATGGACGGCGACCAGGTCACGGCACGTGGTGACGCCGCTCTGTCCGCGAGCGAGATCGACCTGACCGCGCCCGAAATTCGGATCTTGATGAACAACGGGGTGCTGGACCGCATCGTGGCCACGAACGAGCGGCCGCCGGAGCCCGTGCTTCCCGGGCCGCCCGGCGATGTCGACATCCTCGCCGGCGACTCCGCGGCCACGGTGGCCGACGCCGGCACGGAAGACACCGGGGAGGCGCCCGCGGACGCGGACGAACCGACCGACGAAGCCGCCGCCGCGCCCGGAGAGGAAGTCGCCGGCATCCGGACCGAGCCAGATGAGCTGGTTCTTGCTGAAGCGACTCCGGGCGGCGAGGCACCGGGGGTCGGGGAAGAGGGGGCGCTCCAGGTGCCCTCGAGTGAGCCCGTTGACTCCGCCGAAGCGCTACCTCCCGCCCGGCCCCGCGCCGTAGCCGAGACGTTCGAACTGGAAGGCGATTCCATCGACGTCATGGCCCCCAACGAGGTGCTCGAGCGCGTGGTCGCCGTGGGCAGCGCGCGCGGGGAGTCGCTCGCACGCGACTCGCTCAACACCGAGGACACCCCGGAGATCGCACGCTCGGACTGGGTCTCCGGCGACACCATCATCGCCGTCTTCCGGCCCGTCGCCGCCGCGGAGGTGACACCTGAAGCCGGTGCTGAAGCGGTCGCGGGCGAAGCCGCGGGCGAGGCGGGCGGCGGCTACCAGCTCGATCATCTCGAGGCTCGTGGGCAGGCGGCAAGCCTCTACCGCATGACGCCCACGGGCGGTGCCGGCGATGAGGAAGGGGAGCAGGAAGCGGAAGCGGATCAGGAAGGGGAAGGGGAGGAGATTGCGGCCGAGGGCGAAGGCGACCCGGCGCAAGACAACCCTGGAGAAGACATCCTCGGGGAGGACAACCCCGGAGAGTCGGCAGAGCAGGTCGCCGAGGAGGACGTCCCCGAGGACGCGGCGCAGCAGGCCGCGGAGGAGGAAGTCACGGACGAGCAGGTCGCGGAGGAGGAGGTTTCCGGCGAGCTCGCACAGGCCGGGGAGGAGGAAGCCCCCGACCCGCAGACTGCGGAAGAAGAGGTTCCGGGCGCTCAGGCCGCGGAGGAAGCCGGGGGAGGAGAGGAAGCGGCGCCGGAACCGGACAACCGTCTCGCCCTTCATTACGTCAAGGGCGACCTCATCACTATCTTCATGGAGGACGGCGAAGTGACCTCGGTCATCGTTGAAGGCGACGCCCAGGGCATACAGCTCGAACCTGTCGCGCCCGCGCCCGCGCCTCCCGACACGACCGCGGCACCCCCTGTCACACGGAGATGAGATGACGCTGGAACGCTTTCTGGAACTGATGCGGGAACTCGAACCCCACGACGTCTCGGTGGCGGTCGCGGTCCTGGAGCTGATCCGCGGCGCGGACGATTCCGGATCCGTGGACCGGGACGGCTGGGTCGCATCGGTGCGCCGCGAATACGAGGAACTCCAGCTGCACCAGGACGCATCCTGGCGCGAGCGGGGCGGCGAACTCGGCGGCTACCTGGAGGATCAGGTGATCGGACGGCTGGAAGCCGTCGGCATCGCCCGCCGCCATCCTGGTGAAGACGAGTGGGAGCGCCTGATCCTCGATGCCGAACTGTGGGGAGAGGTGGCCGGAGAGCGTGACGCCCTGGTCGAGAACATCGAAGCGATGGCGATCGTGCTGCAGCACAAGTTCGGCGTCCTGTCCAGCGAGTCCGCGGACAACGGCGCATCGCCGCCGGCCAGTCGGCTCGTCGGAACGGGGCTGACCAAGAGCTACGGCGGACGCAAGGTCGTGAACGACGTGGACATCGCCGTGGAACAGGGCGAAATCGTCGGGCTGCTGGGACCGAACGGCGCCGGCAAGACCACGACCTTCTACATGATGGTCGGCCTGATCTCGCCACAGGCCGGAGAGGTGCGGCTGGACGACCGGCCGCTCACCGGCGTTCCCATGTACAGGCGCGCGCGCCTCGGGGTCGGCTATCTCGCGCAGGAGCCCTCCATCTTCCGCCGCCTCACCGTCGAGCAGAACGTGCTGGCGATCCTCGAGACGCTTCGGCTGCCGAAGGCGGAGCGCAGGCAGCGTCTCGACGAGCTGCTGTCGGAGCTCTCCATCGGCCATCTTCGCCACTCGAAGGCCTTTTCTCTCTCCGGCGGAGAACGGCGCCGGCTGGAGATCACGCGGGCGCTCGTGCAGCGTCCCAAGTTCATGCTTCTCGACGAGCCCTTCGCGGGCATCGATCCCATCGCTGTCAACGACATCCAGCAGATCGTGGCCGGACTGCGGCACCGCGGCATCGGCGTGATCATCTCGGACCACAGCGTGGAGCAGACGCTCGAGATCGTCGACCGCGCCTACATCATGCACGAGGGCCGAATCCGGGTGGTCGGCACCGTCTCCGAACTGGTCTGGAACGACGAGGTCGCCGAGATCTACCTCGGCCCCGTCCTGACTGATCGCATGCGCAAGCGCTTCGATCCTCCCGTCCCGGCATGAGCGGTCTCGGAACGCGGCTCGTCCAGAGCCAACAGCTCAGGCAGGAGATGAAGATCAACCCGCGCCTGTACCAGGCGATGGAGCTGCTTCATCTTCCACTCCTCGACCTGCAGCAGCGTCTCAAGCAGGAGATGACGGAGAACCCGTTCCTGGAGGTGGTCGAGGGCGACACCGAGCAGGAAGTACAGCTCGACCAGGAATCCGCGGACGAAGGAGACGACGAGGTCGACTGGGAATCCATCCTGCTCGACGGGTTCGATGCCGGCGGACAGCGCGCGCAGTACGAACCCCGTGACTTCGACATGCCCACGCCGTCCAGAGCCCCGGACCTCCGCGACCATCTCGAGGGCCAGCTTCAACTGCTGACGCTCTCCGAGCGCGAGCAGCGGATCGCGCAGGAAATCGTCGGCAACATCGACGATGACGGCCTCCTCCGCTGCCCTCTGGAGGAGATCGCCGGGGACCTCAACACCTGGCTTGAAGAGGTGCGCGATCACGCCCTCGACACCAGTCAGGTCGAATCCACGGATGAACTGGAGCGGATGCTCGCCCCCGTCGCCCTGCACGAAGTGGAGGCGATGCTGGACATCGTGCAGGACCTGGATCCACCCGGCGTGGGCGCGCGCGATCTGCGCGAATGCCTCCTCATCCAGTTGCGCCAATCGGGGGAGGATGACGAACTCATCCGGGTTCTCGTCGACGAACACTTCGAGGATCTGTTGAGCCACCGCTGGACCAACATCGCCCGCGCCCTGGGGGTGGCGCCCCGGGTCGTCCAGGACACCGCCGACCAGCTCGCCAGGCTGGACCCGAAGCCGGGGCTCCGATACTCGCCGGAGCCGGAGCACTACATCGTTCCGGATCTGATCGTCGAGAAGATCTCCGGCGAATACATGGTGTTCGCCAACGACACCAGCATGCCTCAGCTGAGGCTGGCGCGATCGTACCAGGAGGTCGCCCGGGACAAGCGGCTGTTCCAGGGCGAGAACAAGACGTTCATCAAGGACAAGCTGAACTCCGCCAGCTGGATGATCCAGGCGATCGAACAGCGGCGTCAGACGATGCTCAAGGTGATGCACTACATCGTGGAGCGTCAGCGCGATTTCTTCGAGAACGGGGTTCAGCACCTGCGCCCGCTGACCCTGCGCGAAGTGGGCGACCACATCGAAATGCACGAATCGACCGTGTCGCGCGTGACCAACGAGAAGTTCGTCCAGACCCCGCGTGGTGTCTTCAGCCTCAAGTACTTCTTCTCGAGCGGGCTCTCAACCGCCAGCGGCACGGACATTTCCGCCCGCGGCGTCAAGGCGAAGATGGAAGCGCTGATCTATGAGGAGGACACGCACAAGCCCCTCACCGACATGGCCCTGGTCAGGCTTCTGCGCGCCGACGGCGTGAAGATCGCGCGCCGGACGGTGGCCAAGTATCGCGACCAGCTCGGCATCCTCCCGGCGCGCATGCGCAAGCGCCTGTGAGCGGGCCGAGCTTCCCGGACCGAGCCTGCTTCCCGGATCCCGGACGGCACATACCGGGATGAACATCCTGATGCATTGTGTCTACTTCGCTCCCGAAATAGGAGGCCTGGAGAGCCACGTCTACAACCTCTGCCGCGGGCTGGTCGCGCGAGGGCATCGTGTTTCGGTCGTAACCTCCAGATCTCAGCCGGGCCTCCCGCGGAGGGAGAGGGTAGAGGGTGTGGATGTCTTCCGCACCTGGCTTCCGAGCCGGACACCGCCCGGCTGGGCGCTTCATTCGCTTTGTTCGACCCCGAGGACCGTCGGCGCGAGCGTCCATGCACACATAGTGCACGCGCAGGCGTTCGCCTCCATTCCGCCGGCCGCAGCCGCTTGTCGCCTGGGTCGAAGACCGCCCCTGGTGACCACGATTCACACTTCGCATTTCCGCCGCATGGCCCGCAAGCGCCACTGGCGACCGGGCTTGCGAGTCCTGCTCGGCGAAGCGGATCATGTGTTTGCGATGAGCGCGGATCTCGCAGATCTCGTACGCGACGTCGCGCCCGGTGCCACTCCCGAGAGCATGACCAACGCCGTGGACGTGTCGGTCTTCTACAACCGCAATCCTTCGCCGCCGTCCGGCTCCAGGATGCGTCTGGTTATCCCCGCCCGACTACATCCCGTCAAGGGCGTGCGGTATTTCGTGCGGGCCATGCCCGAAATCGTCGCCCGAATTCCCGAAATAGAGGCCATCCTGGTAGGCGACGGCCCGGAGCGCGGGCAGCTCGAGCGCCTTAGCGAGCAGTTGGGCGTGGCGCAGCGATTTCGCTTCCTCGGTGCCCGTCCCAACGCCGAGATGCCGGACATCCTTTCTTCCGCCACGGCGGCGGTCATCCCCTCGCTCATGGAAGCCACTTCGATTGCGGCGCTGGAGGCCATGGCCTGCGAACTCCCGGTGGCCGCTTCCCGGGTGGGAGGATTGCCGGAGATCGTGAACGAGTCGGTGGGGACCCTCTTCGAGCCAAGGGACCCCGCAGATCTGGCCGAGCGGCTTGTTGCTCTCCTTCGCCGCGCGGACCTGAGCGAAATCGGTCGCCGGGCACGTGAGCGCGTCGTCACCCGCTGGAGCAACGATCGCCTCGTGGACCGGCACCTGGAGGTCTACCGGGCCCTGAGAGCAGGGGAGAGGGTTGCACGTGCCTGACGATCGACTGCTGGTCCTGATCCCTACCTATAACGAGCGGGACAACCTCCCCCGCATCGTGCCCCTGGTCCTCGCACAGCGTGACGCCATCGAGATCCTGGTGATCGACGATGGATCGCCTGACGGCACCGGGCAGCTGGCCGATGAGCTCGCCGCCGCGGAACCCCGGGTCCATGTTCTTCATCGCAACGAGAAGCGCGGCCTCGGGCCAGCCTACCTCGCAGGATTCCGTTGGGGCCTGGCGCGAGGCTACCCGCTGCTTTGCGAGATGGACGCCGATCTGTCCCACTCACCCGACATGTTGCCGGCGTTCATCGAGCAGACACGGCACGCCGATGTGGTCATCGGCTCCCGTTACCTCCATGGCCGGGTGACCGTCGTCGACTGGCCCATGAGCCGACTGCTGATCAGCTACTTCGGCTGCTGGTACGCGCGCACCATCACCGGCCTTCCCGTGGCCGACGCCACGGGCGGATTCAACTGCTGGCGCAGGGAAGTCCTCGAAGCCATCGACCTGGATCGCATTGTCTCGAACGGATACGCCTTTCAGATCGAACTGAAGTTTCGTGCGGCGCGCAAGGGATTTCGCCTGGTTGAGGTCCCGATCGTCTTCACCGAGCGCGATTCGGGCGATTCGAAGATGTCTGCGAAGATCGTTCGGGAAGCGGTGTGGCGCGTCTGGATGCTCCGCTTTCTCGATCTGTTCGGCCGGCTTTGAGGATCTTCCGTCCAGGGTCCTGCCTGACGGCCCCAGCCGCCCTCCATCAGAATTCCGACTGCTGCCATCACGAAATTCTGGTGCTGTCATCAAGGGAAATCCTGCGCCACGGAATTCTGAGAGCGGTGGCCAAGATTCCGGGACTATACATAATACATATTATGCGCAACACAGAACCAGCTTTCGGGACCCCCTGGGCCGACGACCGGCGGCAGTCACGAGATCTCCGAGACCAGGGCCGGCGTGGACGGACGCCGGCATCCATCTGGAGAGCGAACTAGCACTCCCGGAAGCAGGCTGCGTTTCCCTCTTACGGTCTGCGCGCTAGAATGCTTCCCGGCAGACCGGACAGGCCGCGTGTCGGGGATCGGCCGCGTTCAGGAGATGGAAGCTGTGGGGCCGGGACATGCTGGCAGGATTGGCAACCGTCCATCTAGGTCGACGGGGCCAGAGGCAGGTTCCCGGATGCCGGAAGCGCCGCACGTTGCAGGGACAGGCTGACGATGATGGAAGTGATGCGATGAGCGCCGGCGGAAGGTTTCGGGATCCCGGGAAGCGAATGCCTGTCCCGGGGCGGCAACGCTTCACCGCTGGCGCCGCTCTCTCCGCGGGGGCGATGGCCGGATTGCTCGCCGTGTCCGGATGTGAAGAAGTCGAACAGGTCCGCGACCACTTTCGGGACCTTACCCCGCACGAAGCCTACCAGGCGCAGCTGAACGTTGCCGGTCTCGGGGAGACGGCCCTCGCGCGCGACTGGGAGAAGGCCGGCCGCGCAGCTCTTGCCGCGCCGCTCCCGGTGTCGCTGCCCCATGCGGAAGAAGGGTATATCAGCCCGGATATCCCGGAGGCGGCTGCATACCGGTTTCACCTGGAGCGGGGCAAGAGGCTGACGGTAGGGGTGTCCGTCCGCTCCGACAGCCCTGCCCGGGTGTTCGTGGACCTGTTTCGGGTGCCGACCGACGCCGGCGATCCCATGAGGCCGATCTTCTCGTCGGAGTCGCCTGTCGAGGTGTTCTCGCACGAGCCCTGGCGCGGCGGCGAGTTCGTCCTCCGGCTTCAACCGGAGCTCCTGCGCGGGGGCAGCTACTCCGTGACCCTGGAGATGGAGTCCCAGCTGGCGTTTCCCGTCGACGGGCACGGCCGGGAATCGATACACAGCCGGTTCGGGGCGGCGCGGGACGGAGGCCAGCGCAGCCACCACGGGGTGGACATCTTCGCGCGCCGCGGAACACCCGTGCTCGCGGCTTCGGCCGGCCGGGTCAACCGGGTGCGGGATACCGGCATAGGGGGCAAGGTGGTGTGGGTTCGCGACCCGGTGCGCAACGCCAGCATCTACTACGCCCATCTGGACAGCCAGTATGTCCGCGACGGACAAGAGGTTCAGCCGGGCGACACCGTCGGCTTCGTCGGCAACACCGGGAACGCGCGCACCACCCCGCCCCACCTGCACTTCGGCCTCTACCGGCGGGGCGAGGGCGCGGTCGATCCCTTCCCCTTCATCGATCCGGTGCGCGCGACCGTGCAGGAACTCACCGCGGATACCGGGCGCCTGGGCGCGTGGAACCGGGTGCGCAGCAGCGGGGTGCGGCTGCGGACGGCACCCGGCTCGCGGACGGACGTGGTGCGCGAGCTGGACCGGCACACGCCGCTTCGGGTCCTCGCGGGTTCGGGGGGTTACTTCCGGGCGCAGCTACCCGACGGGACCGTCGGCTACGTGGCCGCGCGCCTCACCGAACCGATCGAAGCTCCCCTTTCAACCGCAACCGTCGCGACGGAACGCCCGGTGCTCACCGCGCCCAGAGACGACGCTCCGGCGCTGACTCGCGTGGCGGCGGGCGCCGTGGTTCCGGTGCTCGGTCGCTTCGACGACTACCTGTATGTCCGCGCAACGCCCGGGCGGACGGGGTGGTTGGGGCTCGAGCAGGCGCTCGTGGAGTCGGCTTCGGAGTTCAGCCGCCGGATGACACCCGTGCGCGCATCTCAGCCAGACGCATCTCGATGACGCCGCGACCGGGGTCGGTCGCCTCCAGCTCGTCGAGCAGATCACCGAGGAGCGCCTCCGCCTCCGCGTAGTCACCCTGCGCCGCGCGCACGCGAGCCGCGTCGGAAAGCGCGTTGCGCAGCTGGAAGCCCAGGTCGGTCTCGTCGGCGATATCCAGGTAGGTCGCGACCGCTTCGTCCCAGAGCCCCTGCTGCTCGTAAGCGGCTCCGAGGAGGAAGCCGGCCTGCAGCGCCACCGGCTCGCCGAGGCGGCCGCGCAGCGGCTGAAGCGCGTCGATGGCGCCCTCGACATTGTCGTTCTCGAGGTGGACCTGGCCCAGGAGCAGTCTGGCCTCGTCCGCGCTGGCGGCGTCTCCAAAGCGGTCCAGGAACCGGTTCAGCTCGGCCAGGGTCTCCTCGGTGCTGACCACGCCCACGACCTGGTGGATCTGCTCCAGCTCGAGCGCGCTCTGATTCTCACGCGTCTCGCTGAAGTTGAAATAGTACACGGTGGCGGCGACGGCGAGCGCAACCACGATTCCCGCAAAGATGAGGGTCTGGGCGTTGTTCTGGGCCCAGACCGTGGCTTCGAGGACCCGACTGGTGAAAAGGTCGTCGTCGTCGGGAGCGGTGGGAGCCGGCCCTCCCGGGCCGGGACGTCGGGAATACTTGGACATGAAGCGAGGCTATGTGGGGGTGCCGCGGGAATCCGTGGGGTTCATCCAAGGCTCGCGAAGATTATCTGCGCGGGCCCGATAACGCCGCGCAAACCTAATCTTGGCGCTCCGTTCGGGTCAACGGGAAGGCGGACGGCCGAATGCCTCCTCGCCATCGGAAGAAGCGATGCGCCCGTGGCGCGACGGTCGGGCATGACGCCGACGTTACCGGCCGGTGCCCGGCGGCCTCATTTCGTTCCATCGCTCGATGAAGGCGACCGCTGCGTCCACGAAGGACTCGGTCATGGTGCGTCCTCGCTCGATGGTCGCTTCGGCCGGGTCGCGCTCTCCCCAGACGCCGGTGGTGGACATCTGTGCGGCCGATGTCCCCTTCCCCGTGACCTCGTCCTTCAGTCCCTCCGCCAGGAACACCGCGAGTGCAGTCGGATCTCCGGCGAGCACTTCGGGCAGCATCGCCTCCATGTGCGCGGGCATGGTCAGCTGCGCGACTTCGATGGCGTCCAGATCCACCAGATCGGGAATCAGGTAGAGCGATCTGGAGGTCTCGCCGGTGCCTCCGTGGCGGTCGAGCACGGGCACCGACGGTGTCGGCTCCGGGTCCGGTTCGCGCACGGTGAGCGGGCCGGCGACGGCGCTCAGATCGACGGCGATGCCCTCGGTCTCCTGATTGATTCTATCGACGATGAAGGTCGTGATGGCCCTGTTGCCTCCGTGCGCATTCAATATCAGAAATCGCTTGAAACCGTGCCTGATAAGACTTTTGGCTGATTCAACATAAACCTCCTGAATGAGCGTCGAAGGGAGGGTCACGGTGCCCGCGAATTCCATGTGATAGGGCGACTGCCCGGGCAGGAGGATGGGCGCCACCAGTACGTCGGCCCGCTGTGCCACCCGCTTGGCGCGTTCCACTCCGTTGAGGTGGTCGGTGCCGATCGGCAGGTGGGTGCCGTGTTGCTCGAGCGCTCCCACCGGGAAGATGACCATGTCCGTCCGGGTCAGAAGATCCTCGACCTCGGGTCGGGTCATGTGCGGGAGGTAGTTGCGCACCTTCAGGACCGGTGGCAGTTCGGGGGTCTGCGCGCTGGCGAGGCACGGCGAGAGCGCGAACCCGAGGGCGAGGATCGTGACGGGACGGCGCATGGGGATTCCCTCCTGGAGGCTGAACGTTCGGCGGGAGCAACGGGTGGGCCGCCGGCGCGGCTCTCAGGCAACCTATCGCCTCCCCACCGACTTTTCGATCCGGGCCCTCTAACGCTTCAGCGCCCCCGACGTACTCGACAGGGCGTGCGGCCGGAGCGCGGGATGGAGGGCCAGCGCCGCGCCCAGCAGGAACACGGGCATGGCGGCAAGGGCGGCCGGTTGTGGCCCAATGAGGTCTCCCAGCACGCCGACGAATCCCACCCCCAGCGTGCCCGCGCCCCACGCCAGCCCCATGACGATCCCGGAGCCGATGCTGGCCCCGGTGGGGAGGATCTCCTGGGCGATCACCACCGTCGGCGGGAGCAGCGCCATGTTGAGCAGCCCCGCGCAGCCCAGCGCTGCAAAGGCCAGGGCGCTCCCCGGTGGCAGGTAAACCGCCAGGAAGTGCGCGGGCGCGGCGAGGATGCAGATCCCGGCAAGCAGCCGGGTGCGGTCGATGCGGTCGGTAAGCAGACCGGCGAAGATCGTTCCTCCGGCCTGGAATCCCAGGTACATGCTCAGCGAACCCGCCCCGAGCGCTTCCGAACCTCCGGACTGGTCGACCACAATCGGGTACAGGGTCAGGAAGGTTCGCTGGACGAACGCTCCCAGCGCGCTGATGCCGAAGACCAGGCCGAGCGGGCCCCGGAGCGCGCGCAGCACCTGTCTCGGCGAGGGCGGCCGCGCGGGCACGCGTCCTCGAACCGGGCGAGGAAGAAACGCGAGCGTGGCAAGGCCGATGACGATGCCGGGGAACATCGCCAGCCAGAGGCCTTCCAGGGTGAACAGGCTGACCATGGCCACCGCGGTGACGGGTCCGAGGGCGAAACCCAGGTGCCCTCCGAAGGAGAAGATGGACACGCGCAGACCACTGCCCTTCCCTTCCGAGACACGCCCGGCAAGGGACACCGCGGGCGGATGAAAGATGGCGCTCCCCAACCCGCCCAGCGTCAGCAGCACAACCAGCACGGTGAACGTCGGCGCGAGCCCGATGAAGCTGAGGAAGATGCCGGAAATGATCGGCCCGAGCGCCACCAGCCAGCGGCGGCCCACCCGGTCGGCGAAGTAGCCCATGATCGGCTGCGGCAGGGACGACGCCAGTGAAAGGACCATGGACAGCACCGCCGCGAGCGCGATGGACAGCCCCAGCTTGTCCATGAGACGCGGCAGCAGCGGGTGCAGGAAGGCGACGTAGGCGTCGTTGGCGAGATGGGCTACGGTCAGGGTCACGGCGACCGGCAGCGCACTCCCGCGGCTCGCGCGCGGCCGGGAAGACGCCGGTGCGGAGGTTGGCATCGGAATCTCAGTCGACTCCCGCGACCCGGCTGCGCCGCTCCATGAGGACGACATCCCGCCAGCGTCCGTCGTGAAACCGGCCCAGCCGCTCGTGGGTGCCGAGGATGCGGAAGCCACATCGTTCGAAAATGCGGATCGAAGCCCGGTTCTCCGGAAAGATGCCCGCCTGCAGGGTCCAGGTGCCGAGCGCCTCGGATTCGGCGACGAGCCTGCTCAGGAGCGCGCTTCCCACGCCGCGTCCGCGAGCCGATTCCGCAATGTAGATCGTCACTTCGCGCACGCCGGCATAGACGCAGCGTCCCGACAAGGGGCTGAGGACGGCGAAGCCGACGGTTCGGCCCTCCATCTCGGCGATGATGCGGCAATCAGGACTGCGGCCCGCGTTCCAGGAGTCCCAGGACGGGACCTGGGTCTCGAAGGTGGCGTCGCCCGCATCGATCCCCTGCCGGTAGATCTCTGCCACCTCCGGCCAGTCCGCCGGCGCCATCGGGCGGAAGGTCACTCGAGCGGACGCTCCCCGCTTCACCAGGAGCGGCCCAGGGGAGGAGGTTTCGGCATCGTTTCTCGGGGGTTGGCGAGCGCCGGGTGTCCATCGCGAGCGCAAAATACTAAGCCCGGGGGCAGCATCGGCCAAACCTGCGCCGACCGTGGGCTCTGGCGCCCTCCCCGGCGCCTGCTGACATTAGAGTGCGTGCGCGTTTCCGTACACCGCTTCGCCGTTGCGCCGACCGAACGGCCAACCACCCGCCGCAACGCGGACGACCACGTCACACAACCATCGAAGGAAGCAGTCAGATGAACGCTCGTGCCTGGACGGTCTTCGGGAAGTCGATCTTCGTAGTCGGCTCCATGTTCTGCCTCCTGGTCCCGGCCCCGGGCAGTACACAGCAGCTCGGATCCGTGAACTTCCCCACCTCCGGCTCCGCCGAGGCTCAGCCGCACTTCGAGGCGGGCCTGCTGCTGCTGCACAACTTCGAATACGAGGACGCCGCGAGCCGCTTCAGGACCGCGCGCGAGATCGATCCCGATTTCGCGATGGCCTACTGGGGCGAGGCTCAGACCTACAATCATCCCATCTGGATGGAGCAGGACCGGGATGCGGCGCTGGCCGTCCTCGGCGAATACGCGCCGACAGCGCGCGAACGCCTCGCCCGCGTACCCACCGTTCGCGAGAGGGACTGGCTGGAGACGGTGGAGGTGTTGTACGGGGAGGGTTCCAAGGAGGAACGCGACTTCCGCTACCGGGACGCGATGAGGCGGCTGGCCGAGAAGTATCCCCGGGACCACGACGCGCGTGCCTTCCATGCATTGTCGCTGCTGGGGACGGCGCATGGCGGCCGCGACTTCGCGATCTACATGAAGGCCGCTGCCGTGGCCCAGCCGGTGCTCGAGGAGAACCCCATGCACCCGGGCGCCGCCCACTACGTCATTCATGCGTTCGACGACCCCATCCACGCGCCCCTCGGCCTGGCGGCCGCGCGGGCGTATTCGGGCATCGCGCCGGACGCGGGCCATGCCCAGCACATGACCTCCCACATCTTCGTGGCCATGGGTCTGTGGGAGGACGTGGTCGCGGCGAACGTGCGCGCCCGCGACGTGCAGAACGCGGCGCGGGCCCGGCGAGGGCAGCGGGCGAACGTGTGCGGTCACTACACCTCGTGGCTGCACTACGGGTATCTGCAGCTGGGACGCCTGGAGGATGCCGCAGCCGGGATGGCCGCCTGCATGGCGCGCATGGCGGACGCGCCGGCCCCCGACGAAGCCGCGTACTTCGTCCAGATGAGGGCGCGCGCGGTGATCGACCCCGGGGACTGGACGCGGGCCGGAGAGGTCTCGGCCGACCTGACCGCGTTCCCCGGACTGGCGCTTCCCAACGACTTCGTGGACGCCCTTGCCGCGCTGCGCAGGGGAAACCTGGAGCGCGCGCGGCGTCTGCGATCGCGTCACGGGACCGCCGACGAACAGGGCAACCCTCGACACGCCATCCTCCTGAGAGAACTCGATGGCCTTCTGGCGCTGGCCGCGGGCGAATCGGAGGCGGGGATCGCACTCCTGATGGAAGCCGTTCGACAGGAGGAATCGCTCCCCTACGAATTCGGCCCTCCGGCCACGCTCATGCCGCCCCATGAACTGCTTGCGGTGGAGCTGGCCGCGGTCGGTCGCCAGGGGGAAGCAATGGCGGCCTGGCAGGACCAGCTCTCGCGCACGCCCCAGCGCACCCAGTCGCTGCTCGGGCTGGCCCGCACGGCGATGGCGCTCGGGGACGAGACCGCCGCTCGCGAAGCCTACGCCGCCCTGGCGGAAGCCTGGTCAGATGCCGACGAGGCGGTTCCGGGGCTGGGCGAGGCGCGGGCGGCAGGCGAATCGCGGTAGCAGAGACACTTCACCGGAACGACGGAAAACCATTATGGCCGGGAACCCGATACGGCGGAACAGCGACCAGACCCTGGAGACTTCTCCGTTCAGCGAAGACTCCCGGGGTCGCGTCACCGTCGAGCGCATCTTTCGCGATGGCGTCTATCCCTACAGCGACAAGATGAAGAGGAAGCAATACGAGCAGCAGAAGGCCGGGCTGCAGGTCGAGCTGCTGAAAGTCCAACGCTGGGTGAAGCGCTCCGGGAGGAAGGTCGTCATCCTGTTCGAGGGACGGGACGCCGCGGGCAAGGGCGGCACCATCAAGCGGTTCATGGAGCATCTGAACCCGCGTGGCGCGCGCGTCGTCGCCCTCGACAAGCCGAGCGATGTGGAACGGGGCCAGTGGTACTTCCAGCGATACATCCGGCACCTGCCGACGGCCGGGGAAATGGTGCTCTTCGACCGCTCCTGGTACAACCGGGCGGGGGTCGAGCGCGTCATGGGATTCTGCACCGGGCAGGAGTACCTCGAGTTCCTGCGCCAGTGCCCCGAACTCGAGCGCATGCTGGTCAACAGCGGCATCCTGCTCTTCAAATTCTATTTCTCGGTATCGCAGGACGAACAGGCATACCGCTTCGAGCGCCGCAGCACCGCCCCGCTGAAACAGTGGAAGATCTCTCCGATCGACCTGGCGTCGCTGAACAAGTGGGAGGAGTACACCCAGGCCAAGGAAGCGATGTTCTTCTACACGGACACGGCGGATGCGCCCTGGACGGTGATCAAGTCGGACGACAAGAAGCGTGCGCGCGTCGCGGCGATGCAGTTCTTCCTTTCGCGCCTGGAATACCCGGACAAGGACCACGAGGTCGTTACCGGCCCCGACCCCCTCATCGCGGAGTCGGCCACCGTGGTGGTGAGCCGCGACAAGCCGATGTCGGCCGATTCGGGCACCGGAGCGCCGTGATCGGCCGGTAGCCTACCGGCTCTTCTCGTCCACGGCGGGACCGCCGCCGGATGCACGCGGGCCGATCAGCCGCTCGGTGAATTCCTGACGCTCTTCAAGCAGCGAAAGCCTGTCGTTCAGCGCTTCGACCGCCTCGCGCAGGCGTCGCGTCTCGCCCAGGGGAGCACCGGATTTCTCGGCCGCCATCGCATCGAGCAGCGTACCGAGCCGCTTCGCGATGGGACGCAGCACGATGACGCCCCCGACCGTGACGATGAACACCATGGGAACGACCAGGGCAGCGAGGCCTTCCCAGTCCATTGGCTGAGCCTCCGTAGCGGTGTTGCGAGTGAGGGGTTGGAAGCGGGTTCGGAAGGTAGTACGGGGAAGCGGGAGAGGTGTTGCAAGCACCCGTCCCGACCTCGCTCGATCGGAAGGCTCGGCGGGCTGCGATCCGCTATCCCCGCCTGAGCGGCAGCGTGAGGCATGTCGGACCGCCCTCGCACGGGATGCACAGCGCATCCGCCGGGAAGCATGTGACCTCGCACCCGGCGTCCCGCATCAACCGCACGGTCTCGGGAAACCCGTCGACGGCGATGCATCTGCGCGGCGCTGTCGCGAGCACGTTGAGGTTCAGTCCGTTCGAAGCCTCGAACTCCTCGTCGCTCGCCTCCAGGCAGCGGATACCTCTCTCCCGCAGCAGAGCATGCAGCCCGACGGGCAGGAGGCGCGGGTATACGAGCGCCAGATCGCGGTCGAGAGGGCTGATCACCGAGAGGAGATGCAGGCAGGCGGCGCTGCCGTTCCATGCGGGAAGGTCGAAGGTCCGAAGCGTGACGCCCCGGGGCGCCAGGATGCCGCGCAGCTGATCGATTCCGGCTTGATTGGTGCGGAACGAGCGCGCCGCGGCGAGCGTCGTTTCGTCGACCCAGAGCAGGT
Organism: Longimicrobiales bacterium; assembly: GCA_965208255.1. GTDB lineage: Bacteria > Gemmatimonadota > Gemmatimonadetes > Longimicrobiales > Gaopeijiaceae > BD2-11. The sequence goes on along the minus strand of OZ242324.1, from coordinate 1,348,577 downwards.
CCCCTCCCTCGGCCAGCCCCGGAGGCTCGATCCTCCCGATGACCGGCACGCCCAGCCGGCGGTACAGTTCGTCATGAAGCGCGACCTCGGCGCGCCGGAGCGCCTTGCCGGGACGAAGCAGGATGGCGCCACCGGGTGTCATGAACGAGGGGTCGAAGACGAAGATGGAGTCGGCGAGGCCGTCGGCGGCTTCGGGTAGCCACTCGATCTCCGCTCCCGAGCCGGTCACACGCTCCAGGAACGCGTCGTACTGGCGCAGCAGGCGGTCGGCGTCAAGTGGCCCGGTGTAGTGCCAGAGCGCGGGATCGGCCTCGACGGTTGCGCGGCCCGGGCGGCGCATGGCAACGCGCTGGAGCGGCGCCGTCATGCTCGCCACTCCGAAGCGGCCACTCTTCCCCACCTCGGCGCCCGTCGTCACTCCCGCTTCCAGGCTCATCGCGCGTCTCCCGCCTGTTCGCTCACGTTGCGCTCCCGGGCCCCATCGTGCTCGGCCGGCCCTCGATTCGACGGTTCCGGCGCCCGCCAGCGCATCAGGGCGAAGACGGGCACCCCGGCCAGCAACATCAGGAATCCCCAGAACACGGTCTCCGCGCCCGCGCCCGCCACGGCCCACAGAGAGAACCCGAACGCGAGCACGCTCACGATCGCGCGTGCAAGCGGTCCCCTGGTCGGCGGGCCATCGACTCGTGACCTGGAGCGCTCGCGGAGCGCCATGATGAGCCCCGTCATGCTCGTGAACACGTAGGGCAGCAACGTTGCCAGCGTAGCCAGCAGAATGAGGAAGGTGAAGGCCTGCACCAGGCCCCTGGTGTAGTTCATCGCGATCAGGCCGGTCGCAATGGCTGCCGACAGAAAGATCCCCACGACGGGCGTGCCTCGCCGGCTCAGGTGCGCGAAACGGGCCGGCAGAAGGCCATCGAGCGCCGCCGCGCGCGGGATCTGGCCGGTGAGCAGAACCCAGCCGTTGAGGGCGCCGAAGCAGGAGATGGTGGCGCCTGCTCCGATGATCCAGCGTCCCCAGATTCCCCAGATGGAGCCCGCGGCATCGGCGAACGGCGCCCCGGACACTGCGAGATCCGCTGGCGCGATGATCCCCATGACGGCGGCGGTGCACGCGATGTAGATGATCGCGGCGATCGACGTGCCCAGGATCGTCGCCTTCGGGATGGTGCGCGCCGGGTCGCGCACGTCGCCCGCCGGAACGGTTCCCGCCTCGAGCCCCAGGAACGCCCACAGGGTCAGCGCGACGGTCGCCGTCACGGCGCTGAAGGGACTCTCGCCGGCGGGGTTGAACGGCTGGAAGTGGTCGGCCTGGAAATAGAGGAAGCCGATGGTCCCGACCGCCGCCAGCGGCAGTAGCTTGAGCACGGTGGTCACGAGCTGTACCCGTCCCGCCGTGCGTACCCCGTGCGCGTTGACCAGCGCGACGATCCACAGGGCGGCCAGCGCCGCGACCAGGCCTGCGGCGGGCGAGATCGCCAACACCGGAAAGAACACGGTCGCGTAGCTCGCGGTGGCGACGGCCAGGGCCGCATTTCCCGTGAGCAGCGAGATCCAGTAGGACCACGCGATCCAGAAACCGACGAAATTGCCGAACCCCTCGCGGCCGTAGGCATAGGGTCCGCCGACCTTCGGCATCGTGGCCGCGAGTCTCGCGAGGACCAGCGCCAGGCACATCGCCCCTCCGGCGCTCACCAGCCATCCCAGGATGCTGATGCCCCCGAACGGGGCCAGCGACGCCGGGAGGAGGAAGACCCCGGAGCCGATCATGCTCCCCGCCACCAGGGAGGTGCACATCCACAGCCCGAGCCCCCGCTTGTTCTTCATGTTTCGAATCTGCCCCCGACCGGCTGCTCGTGCGCATGCTCGACCCGGAAGCGGTCCGGCCGTCCGAGCACACCTGTACGCTGTACCATGCCTATCTTCTCTTCCAGCCGCGAGTTCGATGGCGACGGGGCTGGCGTGGGACCACCCCGCGGTGGCATCGTGCACGTTGAAGATCGAACATGCTTCCCTTCCCTTCGCACAACCACCGACTCGGAAACCAGGAGTTCCCACCCATGCGCGAAGCTCCCGTCAGAGCCCGACGTCGCATTCGGGGCGCGACCGCGGCCGCCACCCTCGCCTGCAGTTGCCTCCTCCTCGCCGCCACCGCGTGCGAAACCGCGGAAGCACCGGCTCAGGCCAGCACGACCGCGCAGGTGTCCGGGGACGTGGTCTTCCCCGCCACCAACCGTCCGGATGTGCGCGGCGTGACCGGAGCGGTATCGGCCGGGCACCCGCTCGCCGCCGCCGCCGGTCACGAGGTGCTGCGCCGGGGCGGCAACGCCGTCGACGCGGCGATCGCCATGGCCGGGGTGCTGGCCGTGGTTCGCCCGCACATGAACGGTGTCGGGGGCGACGCCTTCATGATCTACCATGAAGCCTCGAGCGGACGCGTGTATGCGATGAACGGAAGCGGTCGCGCCGGCGCGCTGGCCACGCCCGCCCTCTTCGCCGAACGCGAACTCGACCGGATGCCAGGCAACGGACCTCTGTCGGTTTCGGTGCCTGGCGCGGTGGCCGCCTGGGTGGACGCCCTGGATCGCTTCGGAACCCGGCCGCTGGCGGAGCTGCTCGAGCCCGCCATCGGCTATGCCCGCGACGGCTTCCCCGTCTCGACCCGGCTCGCCAGCGACATCGTGGGCTCCTCGCGGTCGCTGAACGAACACGCGCGGGCGCTCTATCTGCCCGGAGGGGAGCCGCCGCCGGTGGGCAGCCTGCTCAGGAACCCCGCGCTGGCCGGCACCCTGGAGCGCATCGCCACGGACGGCAGGGACGGGTTCTATCAGGGCTTCGTGGCCGACCGCATCGACGCCTTCCTGACCGCGGAGGGCGGCTACGTGCGCACTCCGGACCTGGCGGCCCACACCACCACCTGGGTGGAGCCACTGCGCGGCGACTATGAGGACTACACCATGCTGGTGATGCCGCCCAACACCCAGGGCATCGCCCAGCTACAGTTGTTCGAGATGTCGAAATCGTTCGAGATGAAGGGGATGAGGCACAACAGCGCACGCTATCTGCATACCCTCATCGAGATGAAGAAGCTGGCCTTCGCGGACCGTGACCAATGGGCCGCCGACCCGGAATTCAGCGACATCCCGCTGGATCGCCTGCTCGACTCCGATTACCTGGCCCGGCGCGCCGGCATGGTCGACCCGGGCGCCGCGGCCGAGTCGCGCGCGGCGGGAGTGGGGATGGACCTGGCTGCCGGCGACGGCGGTGCGGCTCGGGACGATTCCGGCGACACCGTCTATCTCACCGCCGTGGACCAGTGGGGCAACGCGGTGAGCTGGATCCAGAGCCTGTTCGCCGGCTTCGGGTCGGGTCTGCTCGAGCCCGAGACCGGCATCGTGCTGCATAACCGGGGCGCTCTGTTCAACCTCCAGGCGGGCCATCCCAACATCATCGCGCCCGGCAAGCGCCCCTATCACACCCTGTCACCGATGATGGCGCTCCACGGCGACGGCAGCTTCGCGTTCACCTTGGGCACGCCCGGAGGCGACAGCCAGCCGCAGAGCCTGACCCAGATCGTCAACAACATGGTGCTCTTCGGGATGACGCCCCAGGCCGCCATCGAAGCGCCCCGCTTCCGCAGCTACAACGGGCTCGGCGTGGCCTTCGAGGACCGCGTCGATGCGTCCGTCCTGAGCGAACTCCAGGCGCTGGGACACCAGGTCGAGGTCGTGCATGGGTGGACGGCCACGTTCGGGGGCGCTCACATGATTCTGCGGGACCGCAACGGTACTCTGACCGCCGCCTCCGACCCGAGGCGGGAGGCGTACGCGATTGCGTACTAGGGAGCGAGTCATGGTGGCGAGACGTGGGCTGGAGAATGTAGCAGTGTCAACGATCGGAGCGGCGGCACCGGGCAGCGTGGCGATCCGGGCCGGCCGGCTTGCGGAGCGCGGAGGAGCCAGGTGACCGCGCTGGCACGGGCCCTAGCGGCGAGCGGGGCAACGCTGGCGCTGCTGGCGGTGGCGCTGGGCGCGTTCGGAGCCCACGCCCTGCGGGAACGCCTGGAAGGGCGCGACCTCGAGATCTTCGAGACCGCAGTGCGCTACCAGATGTACCACGCGCTCGCCCTGCTCGGAGTCGCATGGCTGGCCACTCGCCTGGCCGACCCGCTGACCGGCTGGGCAGGATGGCTCATGGTTGCCGGGACGGTGGTCTTTTCCGGCAGCCTCTACCTGCTCGTCCTGACCGGCCCTCGCTGGCTGGGCGCCATCACGCCGATCGGCGGCGTGTTGCTCATCGTCGGATGGCTGCTCGTAGTGGTGGCGCTTCTGCGGGCCTAGCTTAGCTAAGCTAGGCTAGGCTAGAACACCACCCGCTTCGGCCTCAGCTCGGTGATCCAGATCCCCGAGTTCAGGTCCGACGAATAGATGCGCCCCTTGTGGATCTGGGCCCCCCAGGTCATGGGCCAGTTGGGCACCACCATGTCGTCGTCCCGGGGTATGAAGGCAGCGACCTCCCTGCCCTGCTCGTAGAGGTTTCCGCGCAGCTCCCCGGAGATGTCCAGGACGCGCAGCCCCGCCTGGTAGTAGCCGAGATAGAGACGGTCGCCCTCCGCCCAGACGTTGTGCACCCCCGCCTCGGGCACCTCGTACCACGCCACCTCGACCGGGTTCTCGATGTCGGAGTAGTCCACCACGTGGATGAAGCCGCGCGCCTCGATGGGCCGCTCGGAGTCCCAGCCCGGCGGGAAGATTTCGTCGCCCAGGTAGAGGTAGCGCCCGTGGCGCCACGCCACGTGGGTGTTGCCGATCGGGTACTTGAACTGGCTCACGAACGCGGGCTCGCGCACCGTGCCCTGATGGGTGCCCGCCCCCACGTCGAGCATGATCACGCCGTCGTTCCAGTAGGAGAGGTAGGCATAGCCGTCCTGGACGATGACGTCGTGCAGCGTCTTCCCTTGCTTGTCGAGTCCCCAGCGGCCCACCTCGACCGGGTTGGCCGGGTCGGAGATGTCGATGATGTGCACGTCGGAAGTGCCGTTGTGAGCTGCGTAGACGATGTCCTCGTCGCCCAGGATCCACACGTTATGCACGCCGCCGGTCAGCGTCTCGTCGTAGCGGGAAACGATCTCCGGGTGGGCCGGGTTGGCGAGATCGAGCAGCACCATGCCGTTGCGGCGGTTGGAGGCCCCCTCGCGGGTGACGATCCCGATGCGGTTGTTGGGGTGGATCTTCACGTCGTTGATGCGGCGCGCGTCCAGCTGGATCGAGTCCGTGAGCAGCGGCGCGCCGCTGTCGGTGACGTCCCAGACCTTCATCCAGTCGTGCATGAAGGTGCCCACATACACATAGTCGCGCCCATCCACCCCCTCGAACGCCCACATGTCGCCGGAGTGGTGCGAGGAGATCGGTCCGCGGCCCACCTGGATCAACTCCGAGTCGGAGATGCGTTCGGTCACCTCCACATTGGCGGTGCGCACGACGGCCTCTCCGATCACCGCGTAGACGACGTAGCGCCCCGGGTCTTCGGCTACGAACACGCCTTCCGCCCCGTCGGCGTCGACTTGGGCCCCCACCCCCGCCACCGTCCAGGCGGGCAGCAGCTCGGGCCCACCGGCGCCCGAAGGCAGATTGGCGGCCGCCCGGAAGCGCACCACGTCGCCGGTGCGCACCGAAGAGGCTGCGGGCTCGAGCGAGTACGTGAACCCCGGATCCGCCTCCACGGCGACCTCCACGGTCTCCTCCGCCTCGCCGGAACGGACCGTAATGGTCGCGCTCCCGGGAGCGAGCCCGTACACGCGCCCGAGTGCGTCCACGCGGGCCACCGCGGGCGCGGTGGAGGTGAACGTCGCCACCGGTGCGTCCAGCGCCTCCCCCAGCCGGGTGGTGCCGCTCAGCGAAACAGGCGCGCTGGTCCCCACGACGATCGCACCCGGCCCGGCGATCTCGAGGGTGGCGGCCCCCAGCTGCGGCACCGTGAGGTCGGCGAACCCAACCACCGTGCCCCCCACCATGGCGGCCACCTGGCCCTTCCCCGGCCGCAGACCGGTAGCCCGGCCGGACTCGTCCACTGCCAGCAGTTCGGGGGTGACGGACACCCAGGTCACGGCAACCCCCTCGAGGACCGTGCCCTCAGCGTCCAGGACGCGGGCGGTGAGGGTCAGCGCGGCGTCGACGGCGACTTCCGCAGTGGCGGGAAGCACCTCGACCCGTTCGGGCGCGGCCTGAACCGCTGCGGCCAGCACGAGCGCATGCGCGAAGGACATCATCTGGTTCACCTCGGATGTCGGAACTTGAAGCAAGGCCGCCTCTTGCGGCCCGGCACCTCCTGCAATGCCCCCGGCAGGACTCGAACCTGCGGCCCCCGGATTAGGAATCCGGTGCTCTGTCCACCTGAGCTACGGAGGCGGGCGAACCCCATTCTACCGCCGTCCTCTTCAACGGAGCAACGCCACCACACCGAAGCCGGCCACCAGCAGGATGCCGAAGACCCAGGTCAAGGTGTTGAAGTGGCGATCGATGGTGCCCCGCAACGCGGGACCCCACCGGTAGACGAGCGCGCCCAGCACGAAGAAGCGCAGCCCTCGGGAGACACAGCTGGCGAGCACGAAGACCGGGAAGTCGATGGCGAAGACCCCGGCCGAGAGCGTAAACACCTTGTACGGAAGCGGGGTCAGGCCCGCAAGGAAGATCACCCAGAAGTCGTAACGTCCGTAGAGGTCCTGCACCCGCGCGAAGCTCTCCGGCGACACCCCGGGGACAAAATCAAAGAAGAACTGGTCCAGGAGGTGCCACGCCCCCGCCCCGATGCCGTAGCCGATCACGCCCCCCAGGACCGACGCCACCGTGGTCACCGCCGCGAAACGCATGGACGCCGCCGGAGCCCCGAGGCAGAGCGCGAGAAGCAGCGGGTCGGGCGGAATCGGAAACACCGACGACTCGGCCACCGCGAGCACTGCCAGCGCCCAGGCGCCATATGGCGTCCCGGCCCAGCTCAGCACCCAGTCGTAGAGACGGCGCATCATCGAGCGACGCCCCCGGGCCGGCACATCGGTCGCGCTCAAGCGACCCCTCCTACAGCGCCAGGTCCCACGCCCGCACCTCCTCCAGCAGCTTGTAGTTGGTCAGGTCGAGATGAAGCGGCGTCACGGAAACATACCCCTCCTCCACCGCGCGGAAGTCCGAGTCGGAGGACCCGCTCCAGGTCGGCACGGCGGCGCCGATCCAGTAGTACTCCTTCCCCATCGGATCGCGGCCGCGCAGCAGTGAATCGCTGTATCTGCGGCGACCCAGCGTGGTGACGCGGACCCCCTTGACCTCCCCCGGCGGGATCGCGGGAAGGTTGATGTTGAAGAGGGTGTCGGTGGGAAACGGTTTCGCCAGCACCTGCCTCAGAAGTTCGGAAAGAGGCTCGGACCAGCCGAGCCCTTCCGCCAGATCGCGTCCGGCGTACGAAACCGCAACCGAAGGTATGCCGAGCACGGTCGACTCCATGGCGGCCGCCACCGTGCCCGAATAGAGAACATCCTCGCCCATGTTGGAGCCATGGTTGATCCCGGAAAAGCAGACGGTCGGACGCTCCTCCATGAGCGCACCGAGCCCCAGGATGACACAGTCCGTGGGCGTGCCGTCGACCACGGAAACGCCCCCGGGGCCGGTGCGGGCGCGCAGCGGGTGATGCAGCGTCAGCGAATGGCTGGTGGCGCTCTGCTCGCGGTCGGGCGCAACGACATGCACCGAGCCGAGGCGTCGCGCCGCGCTCCCGAGGACGGCCAGCCCCGGAGCCATGTACCCGTCATCGTTGGTACACAGGATGTGCATGCGCGTCCGGGTCAGGAACCGCCGGTTCGGCCGGGGACGGAGAGGATGTCCATCAGCTCTTCCAGATCGTTCTTGAGCTGACCGCGAAGTTCGGGAGCGAGCGCTGCCTTGCGGGCCTTGTCCAGCCCTCCCGCCTTGCGCATGCGGGCGAGCTCCTGGCGGGCGCCTTCGACGGTGTACTTGTCTTCGTAGAGAAGGCGCTTAAGCAGAAACACCAGCTCGACCTCCCGGGGACGATAGACCCGGTTGCCGGCCTGGTTCTTGACGGGGTGCAACACCTCGAAGCGTGTTTCCCAGTAGCGCAGCACATGCGTCTCGATCCCGGTGAGCTCACGCACTTCGCCGATGGAATAGTATGCGCGTTGCGCGATGGGTTCGTTCAATGGCTCCTCCCGGGCAGCCGGGCCCGGCGACCCGATCACGACCAGTGTTCCGGCTTCGGATCCCGCATCATGAGATTGTTCGCTGCTTCGGCGGGGTCCGTTCTCCCCATCAAGATATCATGGACCTGGTCGCAGATCGGCATCTCCACCTGGTATCTCGCCGCCAGCTCGTGCACGGCTTCCGCCGTCTTCACTCCCTCGGCCACCGCAGTCATGCCGTCGAGGATGTCGTCCAGGGAGCGGCCCCTTCCGAGTTCGAAGCCGACGGTTCGGTTCCGGCTCACCTGGCCGGTGCAGGTCAGGACCAGGTCGCCCATCCCCGCCAGTCCCGAAAAGGTGGGCGGGTGCGCGCCCATGGCAACCCCGAGCCGGGTAATTTCGGCCAGGCCGCGCGTGATCAGGGCACAGAGCGTATTGTGGCCGAATCCGTGGCCCGCCACGACTCCGGCGGCAAGCGCGATCACGTTCTTGAGCGCCCCTCCCAGCTCCACCCCGATGACATCGTCGTTGGTGTAGACGCGAAAGCTGGGACCCTGAAGGGCGGCCTGCACCAGCAGGCGAGCTTCCTCCGAGCGGCTCGCCGCCGCCACCGCCGTCGGGTGGCCGCGCACCACTTCCGCCGCGAAGCTGGGTCCCGAGAGCACGGTGAGACGCTCGCTCTGGCGCGGTGTGAGCAGCTCGGCCAGCACCTCGTCCATGCGCCTGAGCGTCGCGATCTCGATGCCCTTGGAGGCCGACACGACGACGGCGTCCGGGTCCAGGAGGGGCGCGGCGCGCCCGACGACGGCCCCGGCGTACTGCGCGGGGCTCACCGACATGACGATCTCCGCACCGGCGACGGCTCGCTCCATTGCTCCGGTCGCGGCCAGCTCGCGCGGAAGTTCGATGCCGGGCAGGAACGCCCGGTTTTCGCCCTCCTCCCGGATCTGCTGCACGACCTCCGGCTCCCGCGCCCACAGGCAGACGTCGTGCCCCCGGCGGACGGCCAGCGCGGCCAGCGCCGTCCCCCAGCTGCCGGCGCCCAGCACGCCGATCCTGCGGGCTGCGTCAGCCATCTCCGCCCCGCCGGGCGCGGCGATCGTCATTGATGCGCTTTTCCTCGCCCCGCAGCAGCCGCCCGATGTTGGAGCGGTGCGCCCAGACGATGAACGCCCCGGCCAGGACCGCAAACGCCGTGACCCAGGGATCTCCCGCCCCGCCCGTGGCATTCCGCACCAATACCGTCGCTGGAAGCGCGACCGCCGCCGCGATCGACGCCAGGGAGACGATGCCCCGCGCCGCGAAGACCAGTACCCAGACCAGCGCGGCGACCAGGACGCCGAGCGGCGCCAACGCGAGGAAGGCTCCGGCGGCGGTGGCCACGCCCTTGCCGCCCCGGAAGCGCATCCAGCAAGAGAACGTGTGGCCGCAGATCGCGGCGGCGCCGTACGCTGCCGCCCATCCCGCCGCGGCGCCGCCGTCCAGCATGGGAAACACCCAGGCCGGCAGCCAGCCCTTGCCGATATCCACCAGGCCCACCGGCACCGCCACGCGCAAACCCATCGCGCGGTAGAGGTTGGTCGCGCCCAGGTTGCCGCTTCCCTCGCGCCGAAGATCCACCCCGCCGATCACCCTCCCGACCACATAGCTGGTGGGGAGGGATCCTGCGAAATAGGCGGCCAGCACCCACGCCCATGGGGTCATCGCCTGTCCGAGCCTCCATCCGCCTTGAAGCGCACCCGCAGCGGCGTGCCCGCCATCGGCCAGCAGCTGCGGAACCCGTTCTCAAGATAACGAACGTAGGCAGGCTGGATCTCTCTCGGCAGATTGCTGAAGAGGACGAATGCCGGAGGGGCGACGCCCACCTGGGTGCCGTAGCGAACCTTGACCGCTCGCCCGCGCGAGTGCGCCGGCCGGTGACGCGCCACCAGCCGTCCCAGCTCCCGGTTCAGTTCAGGGGTCGGAATGCGGCGCTCCCGTTCCGCCTGCACCTGGAGCACGAGATCCAGGGTTCTGCGCACCCGCTGGCCGGTGAGCGCGGAGGTGAACACGAAGGGCACCCAGCGCAGGAAGGGGGTGCGCGCGCGCACGTCCCTCTGGATTCCCGGCGCGGTGGAGGTGTTCCGGTCGACCAGGTCCCATTTGTTCACCACCATGATGACCCCGCAGCCCGCCTCCCATGCCGCCTCGGCGACCTTCACGTCCTGCATGTGGATGCCGGAGGATGCGTCCGTCAGCACCAGGCAGACGTCCGCCTGGCGGATCACCCGCGTCGCGCGCAGCCACGCGTAGTATTCGATGGAGTCGTGGATGCGGGACTGGCGGCGCAGGCCGGCGGTGTCCACGAAGACCAGGTCCCGGCCGTGGTAGCGCATCGTCGAATCCACGGCATCGCGCGTGGTGCCGGCCATCTCGCTGACCACCATGCGTTCCTCGCCGAAGAGCCGGTTGATGAAGCTGGACTTGCCCACGTTGGGCTTGCCGATCACCGCCACCCGCACCGAGTCCGACCCGGCGGGGTCGGCCTCCTGCCGGGGAAGCGATTGCACCACCAGGTCCAGCAGGTCCCCGCTTCCTTTTCCGGAGATCGCGCTCACCGGGACCGGCTCGCCCACGCCGAGCGCCCAGAATTCGTGGTGGGAGGTTTCGCGCGGAAGGTTGTCCACCTTGTTCGCCACCAGGAGGACCGAATGCTCGCTGCGCCGCAGCACCGCGGCCAGCCCTTCGTCCAGCGGGTGGATTCCCTCCTTGGCGTCGACCACGAAGAGGATCAGGTCAGCCTCCTCGACGGCCGCGAGGGCCTGCGCGCGCACCGCCCGGTCGAGCAGGTTGTCGCTGCCCTCGATCACGCCCCCGGTGTCGACCAGGAAGAAATCCTGGCCGGCCCAGTCGGCGCGGGCGAAATGCCGGTCCCGGGTCACGCCCGGGGTGTCGTCCACGATCGCCTTGCGCTGTCCCAGAACGCGGTTGAAGAACGTGGACTTGCCGACGTTGGGGCGGCCGACCACCGCGACCACCGGGAGCCGGGAATCGGTCATGGCTCCGACAGCATCCGGGTGATCTCGTGGCCGGTGAGCACCGTCGCCGGGGCCAGTTCGCGCTGGAGCCGCTGCAGCGGGTAGTCGTCGACGAATACTCCGTCTGCGTTCAAGGCCTCCCCCGGGAGCATGACGATGTCCTCCCGCCGCCCCTCCCCCAGCGCGGCGCGCATGTCGTGCCCCGCCAGCAGGCCGGCCACCGTGACCCCCTCGCCGAAGTAGCGGTTGGTCACGGCCAGCACCTCGACTTCCGCCCGGGTCACGGCCCTGATCCTCCCCGCCCGAGCTTCGATCCAGGGCGCCATCGACCGGCCGGTCACCAGCCGGATGCGATGCCCGGAGAGATCGGGAAGAGTGTCCATCCCGGCGTCCAGATCGTCGAGGAAGCGGCGCACCGCGCCCACCCCGTTTTCCGTGAGGGCCAGGTCGTCGTAGTAGGACACGCCCGGCACCTCTATCCCGGCGATCAGGAACATCTCGTCGGCGGCGTAGGCCCAGAGGGTTTCCCGCTCCCCGGCGGCCTGTGACCGCGGCCGCTCCACCTGGTCGATCGCGGTTGCGGCCTCGGCTGCGGTGAGGCGGCGTACCGGCCGGTTCTCGTTGTACTTGGTGAGCCCCACCGGAACCACCGAGAGAGAGCGCACTCCCGGCCCCAGCGCCCAGAGGTCGTCGATGGTCCGGTCGAGGTGCGCCCCGTCGTTCCACTCCGGACAGAGCACCACCTGGGTGTGTACCTCAAGCCCTCCCGCCAGCAGCTGCGACAACTGCTCCATGATGAGCCCGGCGCGCCGGTTGACGAGCAGACGTTCGCGAACCTCCGGCTCGGTGGCGTGCACGCTTACATACAGCGGCGAGATACGCTGATCCACGAGGCGCTGGAGGCCCCGCGGCCCCACGTTGGTCAGGGTGACGTAGCTCCCGTAGGTGAACGAGAGCCGGAAGTCGTCATCCCGCAGCCACAGGCTGCGCCGCGCGTCCTTCGGGTTGCCGTCGATGAAGCAGAAGACACACTTGTTGGCGCATTCGCGGATCGTGTCGGGCTCCGGGACCACCCCGATCGGCGTCCCCGGATCCCGTTCGATCTCGTACACGAAGTGCTCGCCCGCGGGAGAGACGGCCTCGACGGCCAGTTCCGGATCGCCGAGCAGGAAGGCGAAGTCGATGCCGTCGCGCACGCGCTGCCCGTTGATGCGCACGATGCGGGTCCCGATCTCGAGCTGAAGCTCGTCGGCGATGCTCCCGCTCTCGACCCCTGCGATCCGAACCATCCCAAGTCTCTCCGGCCGTCTCCGCAGGCGTTCAGCTGCCGCCCGGCGCCCCCGCCATCGCCGGATTCTTCAGCTGCACGACAATCACTTCGACCGGTTCGGGTCCCTCGTTCACGTCGCCGTGCAATTCGCCCGGCGGGTCGGCTTCCAGCCAGTAGGCGCTGCCGGTCTCCCAGCTCATGTCGCGCCGCTCGCCGGCGTCGTTCACCACCGTCAGGGTCCCGCCCTTGAGCGCGATGATGGCGCGCGGATTGTCGTGACGGTGCATCTCCAGCGGCTGGTTGGGCACGATCACGCTCTTCCAGACCTCGACGTACTCGTTCTCGAACTGGGGCGTCCGCCCGGTCGTCTGTTCAGGCTCGCCCGCAGGCCCGCAGGCGACGATCAGCAGTGCGAGGACGGAGGCCGCGGACAGCTTGGTCTTCATGATGTTCGTCTCCATTTCCGGACGAGTTCGGCAAACCATCTTGAACGCCGCACCTGCTGCCCCGGCCACCGCACAGCGGCCGGAACGTGTGAGAAAACTAGCAGCTTTCCGGATGGTACGTGCGGGTGGGCAAGATACGACAGTCACCCGGGAAAGAAGCGGGCGGGCGGGCATCGGCCACGCCGCCGGACCGCCTCAACCGGGCGAACGCACCGCAACGGCGGAGTCGAGGCGAAGCCTCTGCCGCCTGGGAAGGAAGCGGGCGACCGGGCTCGAACCGGCGACCCTCAGCTTGGGAAGCTGATGCTCTACCAACTGAGCTACGCCCGCAAGCGGACCCGAGGAACTCCGGGCGACCCGACCCGCGCCGCCGCCCGGAGCTCCCGCAGGTCCTGCGAAATGACTTCTATGATATGACCTCGTATCGATAGGCGACCACATCCTGGTCGCTGTCGAACTCGACTCGGAAAACCTCCCTCATCTCCGCCGCCGGTACCGGCACCGAGACATCCTGGGTTCCGATCTCGATTCCGCCCGGCCCGTAGAAGAACACGCGGATGTCGACCGAGCCGCCTTCGTCAAGCGAGTGGTTGAGCAGCTCCCCGTTGACGACCCCGCCCCCGCCCCCGAAGGGCTGCAGCATGGTGCCGTCGATCTCGAATTCGAGCGTCGCCATCTCCTCTTCCAGAATCCGCGCCGCCTCCGCCGTGTCTCCCTGGGCCATCAGCCCCTGGGCCATCAGCCGGTAGACGTTGTTGTTGTACGGATCCATCTCAACCAGCGAGACCGCCGCCGGATAGAGCTCATCCAGCTCCCCGGCGAGGTAGAGGGCCTGGGCGTAGTTGTAGAGCGCATCCCTGCTCTCGGGGATGAGCTCGTACGATCTGCCGAAGGCCTGCGCGGCCATCGAGTAGTTCTCGGCGTTGTAGAGCCCGATGCCGGTCACGTAGTAGTCGCGCGAATCGAGGTCGGTGCGGGCCAGAAGTCCCTGGTAGATCTCGGCGGCTTCGTCGTTGCGGTCCATGGACATCAGGACGACGGCGAGGTTGCTCAGCGCGGTGACGTTGTCCGGGCTTCGCTCCAGGTAGGTGCGGTAGGCCACCTCGGCTTCTTCGTTGCGGCCGGCGTTCGCCAGAATCTGGGCCAGGTTGAAGGCCGCGATCTCCTCGTTCTCCGACCATGTCGCCTGGACATCCACCGGCTGCGCGTCGAATTCGGGCCCCCGCAACATGTCGAGCGCGGCCCTGTACCACCTGACCGCATCGTCAACGTTGGCGAGCTGCGCGTGAATCGAGCCCAGGTTGAGCATCGCCTCGGGACGCCCCTTGTAGATCGTGTGGGCCGACTCCAGAAGGGGAATCGCCCCTTCCGTGTTCCCCGCCTGAATCTGGTTCACCGCCAGATTGTACTGGTTCACCCACTGCTGCTCACGCAGCGGAGTCAGGTCGAACGAGTACAGCGGGTACAGGTCTTCGGCTCTGGTCCACATCGAGTCGGCGCCGACCAGGTCGTTCAGCCCGACGTAGGCCTCTCCGGCCTGCCGGTACGACTGAGGGTTCCCGGGATCGTTGGTGACGCCGTCGAGGGCCGCCTGCAGCGCTTCCTGATACCGCGACTGGCGTTCCCCGGGGTCTGCGTTCTGCATCGCCTGCGACAACGCCAGCGCGGCGGTGCGCGTAAACATGTTGTCGCGCGGCGGTACTCCCTCTTCCACGCCGGGCGGCGTCGCCGTCTCGGCTGCGCCACCACCAGAACCGGCGGCGCATGCGCCCGCCACGATCACCATACTCGCCGCCAGCACGACACCAGGCTGGAACCTCATCCGGCTTCCTCCTCTCGATTAATGCGGGCCCGAGCCGCCGCTCTGCACGCGATTTCCGAGTACTCGACAGGCGTACCCGTAGAACTTGACAGTATCACATGAAGGAGGACGCTCGTCAAACCTCGATGGCGGGCTTTTCGCCACCCGGGGACGCACCCTCATGGTGTTCCCGCCGGCCCAATCCGTGTCGCAGGACGCCCCTTGCCGCCGCCGCGGTCCGAGCAGCACTTCCCGGAGGCGCTTCTCGAGGCGCGAGGCCGGCGGATTCGGCGGCCGATCCGCCGAATCCCCGGGGGTGGAGTCAGCTCCGCCCGGGTCCGTCCGGGAGCGCCCGGGAGATGCGCGCGAGCGCTTCGTCGCGACCGTAGACGCACAGAACCCGTCCCAGGTCGGGACCGCTCTCCCTTCCGGTCACCGCCTTCCGTACCGGGTGGAAGAGCGCCGGACCCCGGGCGCCCGTCTGTTTGCCCACGGCGCGAACCGCGCGCCCGATGGCGGGAGCCTCCCATTCAGGAAGGGCGGCAAGTGCGTCGGCGACCGCCCGGAGGACGGTTCCCGCCTGCGCGTCCTCCCGGAGCGCCGCCTGCACGCGCTCCAATTGCGGTCCCGGAGGAGTCAGGAACAGCGAGAGGTGGTCGTTGACCTTCGCGAAGGTGGTCATCCGGCCGCGTATCACGTCCACCGCGAGCTCGAGATCGTAGCGGTCCGCGGGGAAGCGCGCCGGGTCGATGAAGGGTGCGATCGCATGCGCCAGCTCCGGGAGTGACATGCGCGCGATGTGCCGGCCCGACACCCAGCGCAGCTTGTCCTGGTCGTACACGGTGTTGCCGGTGCCGATGCGCTCGAGCCCCGCGTCGCGGACCAGTTCGGCGGGGGTCAGGATCTCCTCGCCGTCCGGCGACGACCAACCCAGCAGCGAGAGGTAGTTTATGACCGCGGAGGCCGGATAACCCCCCTCCCGAAGCATCGCCAGCGAGGACGCGCCCTCGCGCTTCGACAGCTTGCGGCGATCCGTGCCCAGCACCATCGGCAGATGGGCGAAGACCGGCCGGGAGGCGTCCAGCGCGTCGAACAGCAGAGCCTGCTTGGGCGTGTTGGACAAGTGGCCCACCCCCCGGATGACGTGGGTGATGCGCATGGCGATGTCGTCCACGACGACGGCGAAGTTGTAGGTCGGGCGACCGTCCGCGCGCACGATCACGAAGTCGCCGAACTCGCCGGGCGGAAAGGAGACCGTCCCGAAGACCTCGTCGCGCACCACGATCTCGCCGGCCGGGACATGATACCGCGTCACCGGACGAGCTCCCTCCCGCTCCCGGCGGACGCGCTCCTCCGGGGTCAGGGCACGGCAGGTCCCCGGATAGCGAAAGCCGGGGGCTCCCGACCCCTCCGGATCGCAGAAGCAGGGGTAGGCCAGTCCCGCGTCCACGAGCCGCCGCGCGGCTTCGGCATAGCCGCTCATGCGTTGGCTCTGCCTGTACGGGCCGAAGTCTCCGCCCACCTCCGGGCCTTCGTCCCACGGCACCCCGAGCCAGCGCAGGTCCTCCAGGATGGACTCGAGCGAGCTCTCCACGTTGCGCTCGATATCGGTGTCCTCCACGCGCAGGATGAAGACGCCCCGGTGATGGCGCGCAAATGCCCAGTTGAAGACGGCCACGCGAGCGTTTCCGGCGTGCAGCCGGCCGGTGGGACTGGGGGCGAAACGGGTGCGAACGGTCATATTGCCTGGTCCCTTGCTGGCCTGGACACGCCTACTTGCCCAGGTAGGTGAGCACCCGCGTCGCCAGCACGTCGCTGAAGCCGGGCAGGCGGGCGATCTCTTCCTGGCTGGCGGAGCGCACCCCGCGCACCGACCCGAAGCGCGCCAGAAGCGCCTGCCGCCGCTTGTCGCCGATCCCCGGAATCCGCTCGAGTTCGCTCGTGAGCGTGCGTTTCCGCCTGAGCTTGCGGTTGTAGGATACTGCGAAACGATGGGCCTCGTCGCGCATGCGCTGCAGCAGATGGAGCGCCCGGTCCGCGCGACCCATGCGCACCGGCCGGGATCTGCCGGGCAGGAACACCTCCTCTTCCCGCTTTGCCAGCGACGCCACCGCGGTCTCGCGCAGCCCCGCCGAGCGGAGCGCCGTGCTGGCGGCGGACAGCTGACCCTTGCCGCCGTCCACCAGCACGAGATCCGGTGCCGGAGCTTCATCCCTCACCAGCCGTTTTGCGTACCGGGAGACGGCTTCGCCCATCGATCGGAAATCGTCGTTGCCCCACGGTCCGCGGATGCGCATGCGCCGGTACCCGGCCTTGCGGGGCTCCCCGTTCCGGAAGACGACGACGCTCGCCACAACGTCCGTTCCCTGGATGTGGGAAACGTCGAAGCAGGCCATCAAACGGGGAACCACCTTGAGCTCGAGCTGGTTCTGCAGATCGTACAGCACCTCGTCGGCGCGGTCTGCGGCGTACTCGAGCGCGGTGACGCGCTCCTCCATGCTGTGGCGTGCGTTGGCGTTGGCCAGCTCGATCAGCCGCACCTTGTCGCCCCTCTGTGGCCGATGGAACACCACCTTGCGCCCGGCCGCGCGGCTCAGGATGCTTTCGAGGAGCGTGCGGTCCTCGAAGTCGGTTGGAATGAGCACCTCCCTGGGGAGCTCCGCCTGCCCCTCCCGCCCCGAACCCAGGTAGAAGCGGGAGGTCACCGCCCCTAGGAGCGCGGCATCGTCCTCGTCCGACAGACCGGAGAGTCTCCGGGTGTCGCGGCCCAGCAGCAGGCCCCCCCGAATGCGCAGCAACACCGCGGTGCCGAGTTTGCCGTCCCGGGCCAGCCCGATCACGTCCTGATCGCCGCCCCCCAGGCGGTAGGCCCGCTGGTGGCGGCTCAGCGCGTCCAGCCCCTGCAGCACATTGCGGTGCTTCGTGGCGGTCTCGAAGTCCAGCGCCTCGGCGGCGGCCTCCATGCGCGCCTGCACCCGCGTGCGGACCGCCTCGGCATCTCCCCCCAGCACACGCAGAATCTCATCGATCATTTCGCGATAGGCCTGCTCGCTCTGGAGCCCGACGCACGGCGCCTGGCAACGCCCGATATGGTAGTCCAGACAGGGGCGCGCCGGAGCCTCCTTCGGAAGCCGATAACGGCAGGAGCGCACCGTGTACAGCCGCTTGACGACCTCCAGCGACCGGCGCATCAGGCCCACCGAGGTATAGGGCCCGAAGTAGCGCGACCCGTCCTGCCGCAGCCGCCGGGTCACGAAGACGCGCGGAAACGGCTCGGCCACGGTGACCTTGATGTGCGGATAGCTCTTGTCGTCGCGCAGCTGAATGTTGAACCGCGGGCGGTATTCCTTGATCAGGTTCGCCTCGAGGATGAGCGCCTCGGCGCCCGAACCCGTCACGATGGTCTCGACGGCGTCGGTGCGGCGGGCCAGCTCGCGCGTTCTGAGAGATTGCGACCGGTCGGCGCGGAAATAGCTGCGCACCCGGGCGCGCAGGGCGTTGGCCTTGCCGATGTAGAGCACCTCTCCGTCGCCGTTCTTCAGCATGTACACCCCGGGGAGAACCGGGAGGTGGTCGAGATCCCCCGGCACGATCGTCATCGACCGCCTCCCACGCGCAGGCCGAGAACCCGGGTGGCGCCGAGATAGACGACACCGAACGGGAGCAGCGTGCCCGCAGCCGCGAACAGGGGGTGGAGGTCTCCGGCGAGCAGTTCCCCTCCATGGCCGGCCGCTGCTGCGAGCAGCGCCGCCGTCAGCAGTCGCGGCAGACGCCCACGCGCCATCCCGTGGGGGCCCAGCTTGCGCCCGAGCTTCCTGCGCAGGAGCACGTACTCGAGCCACGCCGCCAGCGAAGTGCCCAGACCGAGTCCGACGCCACCCAGGCGCAGAGGCCCCGCCTCGAAGGCGTCGAAGGGAAACATGAGCGCTCCGCCCACGAGCAGGGAGACCACAACCCGCAGCCCGGCCACCCGGGCCGGCGCGCGCGTGTCGCGCACCGCGTAGAAGGCCGAGGAGAGCATGCGCGAGCTGGCCGAGGCGAACAGCCCGAGGCTGTAGGCGGCGAGGACGGCGTAGGTGGCCGTGGTGTCCGCCGGGCCGAACTCGCCCCGCTGGTAGATCGCCGCCGTCATGAAGTCCCCGAAGAGCAGCAAGGCAAGCGCCGACGGAATCACGAAGTACGCCACCCGCTCCAGCGCTTCCGACACCTGCGCGGCCAGCACTTCCCTGTCCCGCTCGCGCTGGCGCGACAGCTCCGGCAGCTCGGCGGCGGCGACCGCAAGACCGAAGAGCGAGATCGGCAGGATGTAGAGCCTCTGCGCATAGCCGAGGACCGCCACTGCCCCCGCGGCGAGAAAGCTGGCCAGCTGGAGTTCCACCAGCGCGCTCAGGTTCACGATCCCCCGCGCCGACACCACGGGGACGAAGTTGCGGATCGCCTCGCGGATGCCGGGCACGCCCAGGTCGAGGGACGGTCGGAAGTACCGCAGCCGTCCGGCCAGGAACGGGAGCTGAACGCCGAACTGCAGCACCCCCCCGGCGAGGGCGCCCCACCCGAGCGCCACGATCAGGTCGTCGCCTTCGAAGGCCCAGATCCAGCCCAACGCGATCATTGTGGCGATCATGGCCGCGTTCCAGACCACGGGCGCCACGTAGGACACGAAGAACCGTCGATGACTGTTGAGAATGCCGAGCGCCCACGCCGAGAGCACCAGCACCCCGGTCATGGGAAAGAGGATGCGCACCAGCTGCACGGTGAGCTCCCGGGTCTGTCCGTCGAAGCCGGGCGCGAACACGGTGACCAGCAGTGGCGCCAGGGAGGCTCCGAGCAGTGCCAGCAGCCCTGCGACCGCGGTCAGGATCCCGAAGGCCGCTCCGGCGAAACGCCCCGCGCGCTCGAGTTCACCGCGCTCCAGCAACTCGGCGTAGATGGGCACGAAGGACGCGCTGAGGGTGCCTTCGCCGAGCAGGTTCTGTACTACGTTGGGGATGCGAAGCGCCGCCCTCCACGCTTCCGCGAACGCGCTGTTGCCGAAGAAGAACGCGAACAACACGTCGCGCGCGAGCCCGGCCATCCGGCTCGCCAGAATGCCTGCCGCCACCCAGGCCGCGGCGCGGCGTCCGTCTCGCCCGGCTGACTCTCCCGACTCAGCGTTGCTGGTCACCGGAAGGAAGATTCCTGTCCGGAGTGCGCTCGGTGAGAAGCTGGTGGAGGAACCTGCTCTCCTCCGACAACCGGTCGATCTCCGAATTGAGCCGCTCCGTCTCGCTCTCGAGGAGGGCGATGCGCTCGTCGGCGATGCGGTCTCCGTCGTCGAGCCCGCGGCGTTCCAGTCGCGTCGCGAGAGCCTTGCCGACCTGGGAATCCAATACGATGGAGAGGATCGGGATCAGCAGGACGAGGAGGAGCAGCCAGAGCAACATGGTCGCAAACTAGGTGTGAGGAAGCCCGTCGGACAACGCCCCGGCGCCTTCAGCCCTGGGGCGATCCGACGCCGGCGACGCTCGCGTCACGGGCCAGCCGGACGGAGAAGCGATCGCGGAGCGCGTGCAGGAATTCGTGTCCGTAGCGCACCAGATAATAGCAGGCGTTCAACGACCGTTCCTGCGGCCCTCCCCCGGGATACAGGTGCACCTGGGCCTTTTCGAGCTGCTGCAGCCTGGTCTGCTTCTCCCGCTTGAGACTGTGGATGACCTTCCTCCGCATCTGCTCCAGCGCGTCGAAGGCGACCGTGCGCACGTGTTTTGCCGGACCCTTGAGCGTGGGATCCAGCGTGGCCGCCGCGCGGCTGAGCTGCTCCACGCCCCTGCCGATACCCCCGCGCAAGTCCTCAAGTGCCTGGCGGACGCCGTCGGGAATGTCCCCCTGCACGACTTGTCCCGCGAGTTCGCCGAAGGGACGGGCAAGGTCCTGACGGGACAGATCCAGCTTGTCGAGCACCTTGCGGATCTTGGGTTCGATGACAGTAACCGAGAACCGGGGGTGGATGACCGGCATCCGTTTCCCGCATGACTCGAAGAGATCCCGGAGCTGAGCGAAGTAGGCGATCTCTCCCGGCCCTGCGACGTAGGAGAGCACCGGAAAGACCTCGCTCTCCACGATGGGGCGGAGCAGCACGTTGGGGCTCAGCACGCGCGGGTCGGCATCCGCCCGCGCGAGGACCTGGCGACGGGTCAGGCGTTCACCCGAGTGCCTGAGCCGGAAGCCGCCCCCGCTGCGATAGAGTCGCTCCCGTCCCGATCCTCCTTCGAGGAACAGGTTGACGCCGCCGGCGAGAATGGGGACCTGCACGTGATATCCGGCCTCCTGCAGCCGGTTCGCCGTGCTGCCCAGCAGCGCCTCCTGCTCCAGCGCACCATCCAGCACAGCTTCGGATAGCGTCCGCGATGCGCGCTTGAGTGGGAGCGCGGAGGCGTCGACGAACGCCATCCCCAGCGGCCCCAGCCAGTCGGCGAGCACTTGGGTGAAGGCCTCGGCCAGGGTATTCCCGGGCACGTAGGCCGAACGCAAGAGCTGCGCGCAGGCCGGCTTGAAGTCGTTGTCCGGGAAGAGCGAGAGGAACTCGTCCAGGACCGGGATGATTGCTTCGCCCATGGGAACCCGATGGACGGGCCGGTCCCCGCGCTCCGAAGAGTGCTCGAGTTCGACGCGGCGCAGCTGGTTGGAGACGCTCACCGCGTAGGTGTGGTCCACCTCCCTCCAGTCATGATCCTCGGACGCGACCCAGAAGAGCGGAACCACGGGCTTGCCCAGCAGGTCCTCCAGGGCACCCGCCAGCTGAACGGCAGTGAGCGCCTTGTAGATGCTGTACAGGGGGCCGGTGAAGAGGCCGGGCTGCTGGCCCGTGGTTACGAAGAAGCCGCCCTCTTCGACCAGGCGGCCGAGACGTGCCTGCACGGCCGGCGTGGGAGCCTGGACGCACTCCACGGCCCGAGCTCGGGCGGCGCGGTCGAAACGCGCCGTCGCCGCCTCCGCCGCAGCCACGTAGCTGGTCGCGAGCGTGGGATCGCCGCGGAAGAAGGCCAGGGCGGAGGGGCGCCGGGTCAGGTAGTCGGCCACCAGGGGGGAACCGGAGGGATGGCCGACGAGCAGTTCCAGATTCACCGGGGGCTCCCTCCGCCGATCCCGGAGAACTCACCGAGGGCGTCTTCCAGCCACCGCCGGCCTCTCTCGACCACGACCTCGAGGTGCAGAACGCGCGCGTCCACGCCCGGTTCGCTCAACTGCTGGAGCTTGACCGCATCCTTGGCGGTGGTCACGACCGGGCGCTCGCCCGCGCGCCGCGCGATGGCGGCGATGTCCGCCGCGGAGTACCGGTGGTGGTCGCTGAAGACCATCGACTCCATCTCCATTCCGGGGAATTCCCGCTCGATCAACCCGTGAAACTCCCACGGGCGGGCAATGCCTGACAAGACCAGCACCGGGCCCTCTGGAGCGTGCGCTCGAGCACCCGCGAGATCCGTCCACCTGGAAGTTTCCAGCCGTACCAGGACAAAACGCCGTCCGTGGGCCGCCGCCAGCGCCTGGGCTCGGCGACGGGCCTCGCGAAAACTAGCGATTCGGCGGGTCACGATCACGCCGTCGGCCCGGGAAAGGGCTTTTTCGGGCTCCCGGTAGGGTCCCCGGGGCAGGAGTCTAACCGGAGTGGGGTGCTCCGCCGCCACCAGCACCAGCTCGAGATCGCGCGCCAGGGCGCGGTGCTGGAAGCCGTCGTCCAGCACCACCACCTGAGCGCCCCGCTCCACGACGGTGGCGGCCGCGCGCGCCCGATGGCGGTCGGCGGCAACCGGCGCGTCCGGATTCCATCGCCGGTGCAGCAGCACCTCGTCGAGACCGTAGCCGTTGGTCACGATGCCGGGCGTCACGCCTCGCCGCAGGAACCAGGCGGCCAGCCAGGCCGCCACGGGCGTCTTGCCACTCCCGCCCACCGCCAGATTGCCGACAGACACCACGGGCACTCCGGCGGACCGGACCGGCGCCCGCCCGATGTCGTAGCGGCGGGCGCGGGCCGCCACCGCCGCCGCGAACGCCATCTCGAGCGGCGCCAGAGCCAGCCCGGCCGCGGCCGCCGCGGGCGTGGACGCTCCCCACACCCACCCGAGCCCCCTCTCCACCGACCGCCTCATCCGGCAGCGACCGTCTCCGGCGGATACAGCAGCGACTCCGCAATCCCGGCCACCCGCCGCGCCGCTCCGGCCGAACCGAGCGCGCGGCGAGCCTCGCGCAACCCCGCCACCACCGCACGCCGCTCGTGCGTGTCGTCGAGGAGCGGGAGCAGCTCGCGTTCGAGTCGCGCCGGGGTGGCTTCGCGCTGAATCAGCTCGGGCACCACCCTCCGGCCGGCGATGAGGTTGGCCATGGCGATGTGGTCAACGCGCACCAGGCGCCGGGCGAGGGCGAAGGTCAGCGGATGTGTCCGGTATGCGGTGGCGAAGGGCACGCCGGCGAGTGCCGCCTCCACGGTGGAGGTGCCCGACTTCACCATCGCTGCGCGGGCGTGATGCAACAGGCTCCTGCCGTCATCCACGACGGTGGCGGCCACGCCCTCGTACGCTCGACCACCAAGACCGGGCGCGCGCGCGACCACCGCCTGCAACCCGGGACGCGCCCGCTCAAGCCGGCGGGCGGCGTCCAGGAAGACCTCCAGGTGGCGATCGAGCTCCTGGCGGCGCGAGCCGGGAAAGAGTGCCAGCAGCGGCCGCGCGGGATCGAGTCCGTGTGTGCTACAGTACTGGTCCCGCGCCGGCACCTCGCCTTCGAGCTCGAGAAGCGGGTGCCCCACGAACGTTGCGCGCGCGCCTGCCTCACGAAGGAATTCGACCTCGAAGGGTAGGATCACCGCGACGTGATCGGTGTCGCGCGCCAGTCGCCGGGCACGTGCCGGGCGCCAGGCCCAGACCTGGGGAGCGATGTAATACAACACCCGGATTCCGGCGGCGCGCGCATGCCTCGCGACACGCAGGTTGAAGCCCGGGTAGTCGATCGGAATGACCAGGTCCACCGCGTGGCGGTGCATGGCGTCGCGGACCCGGCGCATGAGCCGACGGAAGAAACCCAGGTGCCGCACGACCTCCGCGAAGCCCATGACCGCAAGCTGATCGAGCCCGGCCATGCACTCGACGCCCTCGGCCGCCATGCGCTCGCCGCCCAGCCCGATGAGCCGCGCGGTCGGCCACTGCTCGAGCAGCGAGCGGGCGAGGGCGGCTCCGTGGAGGTCACCGGAGGGCTCCCCGGCGAGCATGAGGATCACCGGGTCGCGCGCCATCGCTCAGAACCGGAACCCCAGATACCAGATGACCATCAGAACCGCCACCAGCAGGGCGATGAGCTTCGCGGGGGGCTTGCCCCGCTTGGCGTCGATCCAGTCCTTCTTCCGGTTACGCCGTACGCGAATGAGCGACATGGTCCAGAATCCTCCTCTCGATGCGCAGAGTGATCTCCAGCGCTGCCCGACCCTCGTCACCCGATACGACGGGATCGGAGCGCCCGAGTGCCGCGTCCCTGAATCCTTCGAGTTCGACGCGCAAAGGCTCTTCCGGGAACCCCTGGAAGGGAATGCGCTCGACAATGTCCTCCAGTCCCGGAGTCGATTCGGGGTCCAGCCCTCCCTTCCCCTCCTCCACCCTGGCTTGCCGGGCTTCCCCAAGCAAGGCGGGCAGGTCCCGCCGGAGTCGAAGGAACTCACCCCTTCCCCTCGCCAGATCGACGCGCAGGTAGCCCGAGCGCTGGAAGACGCGCAGCATGCGTCGACCTTCACTCGACACCCGACTCGCCGTCAGGTTGGCCACGGCGCCGTTCTCGAAGGTGAGGCGCGCGTTGGCAATGTCGACCGACGGTGTCAGCACCGGGATCCCCGCGGCGGCGATTTCCGCAAGCGGCGCCTTCACCAGCATGCGCACCAGGTCCACGTCGTGGATCATGAGGTCGAGCACCACGGCTACATCCGTGCCCCGCGGGCGAAAGGGCGCCAGCCGCTGCGACTCGATGAAAAGGGGCGAACCGATGTACGGGGCCGCGGCCCGGAGGGCGCCGTTGAACCGCTCCACATGCCCGGTCTGCACCACGATCCCCGCCCGGCAGGCTGCCTCCAGAATGCGATCCGCGGCCTCGAGCGAAGGTGCGATCGGCTTCTCGATCAGGACGTGAACGCCGCGTTCGGCCGCCGCGAGCGCGACTTCCTCGTGGCGGGAAGTCGGCACCGCCACCACCAGCGCATCAACGGCCGACAGCAGCTGCCGCAGGCTTCCCGCGGGCTCAAACCCCAGTTCCCGCGATACGAAGGCGGCTCGGCGCGCGTCCACATCGAAGAACCCCGCCATCTCCACTTCGGCCAGATCGCGCAGGATCCTCGCGTGATGGAAGCCCAGGCTTCCGACCCCGGCCACCCCCATGCGGAGCGGGGTGCGGAGCGAACTCATCCGAGCGTGATGCCGCGTTCGCTGGTGCCGATGAAGTCCAGCAGGTGGCGAACTTCCGGAATCTGCTCCACTTCCGTCTCGACGCGGGCCTTGGCCTGGGACACGTTGAGCCCGGACTGGAACAGGATGCGGTACGTCTGCCTCAGACGTCGGCGGGTATCCGCCTGGAACCCGCGCCTCTCCAGCCCCACCGCATTGAGCCCGTAGAGCCTCGGACGCCCCCCGGCAGCCCGGCAGTAGGGCGGAATGTCCTTCGAAACGCGTGCCCCACCGCCCACGAAGGCATGGGCGCCGATACGGACGTATTGGTGGATCCCCACGAGGCCTCCGATGGTGACCCAGTCCTCAATGGCGACGTGGCCGGCCATGTTGACGGCGTTGGACAGGACCACATGGCTTCCCAGCCGGCAGTCGTGAGCGACGTGGACATAGGCCATGAGGAGACAGTCGCTGCCCACTACCGTGCGCCCGGACGCGGCCGAGCCCCGATTGAGGGTCGCGTATTCGCGGACGACGGTGCGGTCGCCGACCACCAGCTCGGAACGCTCGCCCTTGTACTTCAGGTCCTGCGGATCGGTGCCCAGCACCGCACCCTTGCCAATGCGGCACCCCTCGCCCAGGGAGGTATCCCGTTCGATCAGCGCATGCGGGCCGATCCGGGTTCTCGCGCCCACGCGCACGCCCGGACCAACGATCGCATAGGGTCCTATGACCACGTCCGTTCCGAGCACGGCCCCGTTGTCCACGATTGCCGTCGGGTGCACGCCGTGGTCGGCGGCCCGCGAGGCATCCAGGAACGAATCGCTCATCAGTCCACAACCCTCGCCATGAATTCGGCGTCCGCCGCCAGCTTCCCGTCCACAAACCCCTTGCCTCTCATTTTGCAGGTTCCGTGCCGGAAGCGCAGGAGTTCGACCTCGCACACCAGCTGGTCCCCGGGCGTCACCGGGCGCCGGAAACGCGCCCTCTGCACGGACATGAGATAGACCTGCTTGTCGCGAGGGTTGCCCACCTTGTCGATGAGCAGCAGGCCGCCGATCTGGGCCATCGCCTCCACGATGAGGACGCCGGGCATGATCGCGCGCCCGGGAAAGTGTCCCTGGAAGAAGGGCTCGTTGATGGAGACGTTCTTGATGCCCGTGATGTGCCGCTCTCCATCGGTGCTCGCGATCCGGTCCACGAGGAGCATCGGATAGCGGTGCGGGAGATAGCTCCGAATACGCTCGACATCGAACGCCGGGACGGGCACGCCGTTCAACCGCTGCTCCACAAGCCGGCCGAGCTCGATGTTCCCGCTGTGGCTCGGCCGCTCAGCCACAAGGTGACCCTGCAGTCGGCTACCCAGCAGGGTCAGATCACCCAGCACGTCGCCGACCTTGTGGCGCAGGAACTCGTCGGGAAACCGGAGTCCGTCGTTGGCCACGCCTTCGTCGTCCAGAACGAGGGTATTGTCCAGCGACGCCCCCCGGGCCAGGCCCCTTGCATGCAGCTCCTCCGCTTCTGAAAGGAAGCCGAAGGTGCGCGCCGGAGCGATGTCGGCTCGGAAACCGGAGCCGGAGCCGTCGAACGATCCGGTTTGGCGCCCGATCGCAGGATGCTCGAAATCGATGGTCGCGGTGATGCGAAAGCCCGGGCCGGGGGCAAGGATATACGACTCCCCCTCCGTGGCGCGCAGCACTACCGGCTCGTCCAACTGCGCCACGCGCGCCCGCGCGCGTTGCTCGACCGCGCCCGCCGCCTCGATGGCATCCAGAAAGTCCAGGAAGCTTCCGTCCCGGATGGGAATCTCGGGCCCGGAAACGTCCACCCGCAGGTTGGAGATCCCCTTGGCTCCCACCGCCGCCATGAGGTGCTCCACGGTAAGGATGCGGGCGTCCCCTCGGCCGATGTTCGTGCCCAGCTCGGTACCCACCACATGGTCGAGGGTCGCCGGAATCTCGGGCTTTCCGGGCAGGTCGACGCGCCGGAAGACGACGCCGGCATTCGGCTCGGCAGGATGGAAGGACACGGCCGCGGGCTCCCCGAGATGTATCCCGATGCCTTCAAGGCTCACCTCTCGGCCGATCGTGCGCTGGCGGCTTCCGCTCATGGGCTCTCCGCTCCCCCGGTCATGATTCGTCCTTGTTCTCCAGCAGGGACAACCGTTCCTCCAGTTCCTTCACCCGGTCCCTCAGCGCCGGCAGCTTGCGCATCGCCGCCATGGACTTCCAGAACTCGGCTCGCGGACGCCCCGGGAATCCGACCACGCTGGCTCCTGCGGGGACATCCCGGATGACCCCGGTCTGCACGGCCACCTGAGCCCCATCCCCGATCTCGAGGTGCCCGGTCGCGCCGGACTGGCCCGCCATCACCACCCCTTTCCCGAGCGTCGTGGAACCCGAGATCCCCACCTGTGCGATCAGGAGGGAGTGCTCGCCCACGGCTACGTTGTGGGCGACATGGACCAGGTTGTCGGTCTTGGTGCCCGCGCCGATCACGGTGTCCCCGATGGATCCCCGGTCGACGCAGCAGTGGGCGCCCATCTCCACGTCGTCCTCGATGTGGCAGCCACCCACCTGGCGGATCTTCTCATGGCGACCTTCGTGCATCACAAAGCCGAAGCCATCGGATCCCACGACCGTACCGGCATGCAGAACGACCCGCCGGCCCAGCCGGGTTTCGGGATACAGCACGACGTGCGGGTGCAGCCGCGAGTCGGTGCCGATACGCGATTGCCGCCCTACCGACACGTGCGCGCCGATGTGCACCCGGTCGCCGATCTCGACATCCTCCTCGACCACGGCAAAGGCGTCGATGCGCACGTCCCGCCCGAGCCTCACACCTCTCCCCAGGACCGCAGTTGGGTGAATGCCGGGCCGCGCCGGCTGCCGGGGGTGAAGCCGATCCAGCAACTGGGCCAGCGCCACGCGCGGCTCGCCGGTGATCAGCAGGTTCGGCACCCGGCCGCGAACGGACCCGGAGAGGTCCTCGGACACCAGAACGGCCTCGGCCGAGGATGCGTCCAGATGTCTGAGGTAGCGCCGGTCGGCCAGGAAGCCGAGCTTTCCTCGACCGGCCTGATCCAGCGGCACGACACGTTCAAACGTCCAGCCGGACTGTCCTTCCAGACGCGCGCCGGTGAGGGCGGCGGCTCCTGCAAGGTCCATGTGGGTCTCGGGTCCGGCTGCTCGTCTGGCTGGCTCCGCCGTCGAGGACGGCGGACTCACCGGTTTCCGGTGGTCGCCATCTGCATGAGCCGGTCGATGACCTGCTGGGTCAGGTTGAACGCGGGATCCGCGGAGACGATCGCCTGGGCGGACAGATCGAAGATGATGGCGTAGCCGCCCTCGGTCCGGATCTGGTCGATCGCTTCGGTCACCTGGTCCATGATGGGCTGCACCAGCTCCGCCTGCCGCTGGCCCGCCTCCCCTTCCAGCTCCGCGGCGCGCTGGTTGTACTCCTCCTGCTTCGCCTGGATGGTCTGGGTCTGGGTCTCCCGCGCCTGGGGCGAAAGAGTGAGCTGCTGCTGCTCGAACTGCTGGATCATGGCCTGCAGTTCCTCTCCGAGCTGATCCAGTTCCGCCCGGTATCGGGCCATGTCGCGCTCGAACTGGTCCTGCGCCTCGGTCGCCCCCGGGGCCTGCGCCAGAATCGCCTGCGAATCGATGTACCCGAGTCTCAGCGGTCCCTGGGCGGCCGCGTGTTCGGCCAGCATGAAGAAAGAGCAAACCGCGAGAACAACTGCTATTGCACGCATATCCCGAGCCTCCCCGAATGCGCGGTCATGATGGAATGGTTCTCGTGTTTCCGAAAAACCAATAGCCTGAAAGCATGTCTGAATTGGCCGTGTGATCGCAAGCCCCCATGGTACGACGGAGGTACGGCGGGCTCCTGGATCAGAACCCCGGTCCCATCCGGAAATGGAGCTGCCACCCCGGGTTGGTCTTGTCGAAACCGTACGCATAGTCGAGACCCAGGGGCCCGAAGGGCGTGACCAGCTGAGCTCCGACGCCCGCCCCGCGGAACAGGCGCGTGGGCGTGAATTCAGCCGCGCTCACCCAGACGTTGCCCGCGTCGTAGAAGAACCCGAGCGACAGGTTGTCGTTGAAGCGGATTGCGTACTCGACCGTCATCGACAGGAACGCGTTCCCCAGCCTCTCCCCTTCCAGGACTCCCGACGCCGATCCGCGGTCGAAGAAACCGGCCGGAGTGATGGTGGTTTCGTCGTAGCCGCGCAGTCTCTCACCGAACTGGACGCCGCCCATCCAGTAGCGGTCGAACGGGAAACGTTCCGCGTTGCCGATAATCGCCCCGGCGCGGACGCTGAGCCCGAGTGTGGTCCGGATCGGCCGCGCTCCGCTCCCGATCTGGCCCACCGGGGTGTACCAGGTTCCCTCGACCGCGTACTTCACGAAGTCGCCGTGCCCGCCCAGAGGGCCCCCGTTCATCTCCACGGAGATCACCTGCCGCGATCCCTGGGTCGGGAAGAGATTGTGGTTCAGAGTCTGCCGCTGGATGCTGGCGGAGAGCGTGCTCAACGTCCCGGGATCTCTGCCGAACAGCGACGTGTCTTCGGACCTGGAGAACAGGTCGTATTTCGTGCGGGAGAGCGAATAGCCCAGAAACAGCCGCGTGCGCAGGGAACCCGGCAGCGGGAGCCCGAAGCGGAGAGAGCCTCCCTGCAAGCGGCGCTGTCCGGTCGTGAACTGGAAGAATCGGTCGCGGGTGTAGAACAGCGACACCGTGCCGCTCACCCGCGTGCGGCGCAGGGACGGATCGGTGTAGGACAGGGTGAAGTTGTTGATGTAGCGGCCGAAGTCCCATCGGACGCTCCCCGCCTTGGCCTGTCCGAAGAGGTTGGGCTGGTCGTACCCCAGGAACCCCGAAAGCCCGTAGCCTCCGCCCATTGCGGTTCCGAAATTGACCGTGCCCGTCTGCCGCTCCGTGACCCGGTAGACGATGTCCACGTTTCCGCTTCCGTCGTCGGCCGACTCGAGCCCGGGCAGCTCCATGGGGGTCTCGAAGTACCCGAGCGCGGAAACCGCCTGATAGCTCTGGATCAGCCGCTCCTCGGAGTAGATGTCCCCGGGCAGCGTGAAGAGCTGATCACGAACGACGCGCTCGTGGGTGTAATCGTTGCCCTCCACCTCGACCCGGCGGATATAAGCGGGGGGACCTTCCTGTATGCGCCAGCCCACCAGCAGGGTCGGGTCGCCGTCGCCGTTCGTCTCGTCGAAGTCGTAGAACGGTTCGACGCTGGCCCCGAGATATCCGTTGTTGCGGTAGAGGGTGCCCACCGCCGTGGCGGCCGCGTCAAAGGCGCTGGCATCGAACACGGGATCGAGTTCATCATCGCCCCCGATCCCGAAGCTGCTGAGCAGTCCCCCCTGCTCGGGCTGATAGAACTGCTCGATCTGCTCGGTCGGGAAACGGCTGTTCCCCTCCACCACGAACTCCCGCACCCGGTAGCGGGGCCCCTCATCGACCGTGACCTCGAGGCGCGATTTTCCCGTCTCGGGGTCGATGATGAGGGTGTCCCCCAGAACCTCGAAGTCCAGATGTCCCTGCGAGCGGTACACCTCGGGGAGGCGCCCCAGCAGATCCTCCTCGAGCGTGCTTTCCTGGTATGACCCCTGGCGGAACCACCAGAACCCTTCGGGCTTGGTGTCGAGGGCGCCCCGCAGCTGGTCGGAATCCAGGTTCTCGTTGCCCGTGAACTCGACCTCGGCGACGGTGACCCGCTGGCCCTCAGTCACCTCCAGAATCAGGCGCACGTGCCCCGGCCTGTCGGGAACCTCCTCCACCCGCTCGTCGATGCGCGCGAACGGTATGCCGTCGTCGGCGAGTTCGTTGCGGATGAAGTCGCGCGCGATCGCGAGCTTCTGTGGCGAATACGGCTCGCCGGACTGCAGGTCGGCGGTGTCCCGAACCGATCCCTGGCTCACCCGTTCCAGCCCCACGATGGTCACGGCGTCCATGATGTCCTGCTCTTCGACATCGAGAACCAGCAACACCGGCTCGTCCTGGCCTCCCTGGGCACTGATTGTGAAGTCCCGGTACTGCCCGGTGCTCCAGAGTTCCTTGAGGGCCGTCTGGATGTCGCGGAAGGAGATCGTGGTACGCGGCTGCAGCGCCAGGTCTGCGAGCACCTCTTCATCGGTCAGGCGCACGTTGCCTTCGACGGTGATGGAGTCGACGAAGGTGCCTGCGGCGGGGTTCGCCTGCTGGGCCGTCAGCGCGAGAGGCAGGAGCCACGCGGCGATGACAACCGCCGCGAGTCCCCCGGTGGGCGCGGAAGCGGGTGCGCGTGCGTTCACGTCTTGGTCGCGGACGTTGCCCCGAGGGAAAGACCGTCCCCCGTCTCGTTGACATCCGCCTGGATCTCGTCCCCGGCTCCGAATTCCGCCGTGAGGATCATCTCCGAAAGCGGATCCTCGAGGTAGCGCTGGATCGCCCGCCGGAGAGGACGCGCGCCGAATTTCTCGCTGTAGCCCTTCTCGGCCAGGAAGCCGATCGCCGCATCGCTCAGCGTGAGCGTCAGGCTTTCCTCGTCCAGACGCTCGTGGATTTCCAGCAGAAGGATGTGCACGATCTGCCCGATGTCCTCGCGGCTCAGCGCGTGGAAGACGATGGTATCGTCCACGCGATTGAGGAATTCGGGGTTGAAGGTGCGCTCGATCGCCGCCTGCACCTTGCCGCGCATGAGCTCGTACCCCGAGCGCGCGTCCTCCTCGTGGAATCCCAGGGTTCCGCCCTTGGAGATGTCCCGGGCCCCCAGGTTGCAGGTCATGACGATGACGGTGTTCTTGAAATCGATGGTCCTGCCGTAGTTGTCCGTCAGGTGGCCTTCGTCCAGCACCTGCAGCAGGATGTTGAAAACATCCGGATGCGCCTTTTCGATTTCGTCCAGGAGGACGACCGAATACGGACGCCGCCGCACCGCCTTGGTCAGCGCGCCGGACTCGTGGTAGCCTACGTATCCCGGCGGCGCGCCGATGAGACGCGAAACCGAGAAACGCTCCATGTACTCGCTCATGTCCACGCGAATCAGCGCATCCCGGTCGGCGAACATGAACTCGGCCAGAGCGCGCGCCAGCTCGGTCTTCCCCACCCCGGTCGGGCCCGAGAAGATGAACGACCCGATGGGCCGCCTCGGGTCCTTGAGCCCGGCGCGGCTGCGGCGGATGGCGCGCGAGATCGCCTGAATGGCGGGGTCCTGGCCGACCACCCGCTTGTGCAGTTCATCCTCCATGTTGATGAGCCGCCGGGTTTCGGCCTGTTTCATCCGGGTGACGGGGATTCCCGTCCAGCGGCTGACGATGAAGGCGACGTCGTCGACGCTGACCTCCGGACGATGATGCCTGCGCGCTTCCTGCCACTCCTTCTGGCGCTCGCGGATGCGGCGCTGCAGTTCGCGCTCCTCGTCCCTGAGCTCCGCCGCGCGCTCGAAGTCCTGATTGCGGATCGCCAGTTCCTTCTGTCCTGCCAGCCCCGCGAGCTCCTCCTTCAGCTCTTCGACCTCCGGGGACGGTACCTGGCTGGCGATGCGCGCCCGCGATCCGGCTTCGTCGATGACATCGATCGCCTTGTCGGGCAGGAAACGGTCGGTGATATAGCGGTCGGAGAGTTTTGCCGCAGCCTCCAGCGAATCGTCCGAAAGGGTAATCCGGTGGTGTTCCTCGTAGTGAACGCGCAGGCCCTTGAGGATGTCGACGGTCTCCGGAAGCGTTGGCTGGTCGACGATCACGGGCTGGAAGCGGCGCTCCAGTGCCCCGTCCTTCTCGATGTACTTGCGATACTCGTTCAGCGTGGACGCGCCGATGCACTGCAGCTCTCCGCGAGCGAGTGCCGGCTTGAACATGTTGGATGCGTCGATGGCTCCCTCGGCCGCCCCCGCACCTACCAGGGTATGCAGTTCGTCGATGAAGAGGATGACGTTGCGGCCCTGGGAGATCTCGTTCATGACCGCCTTCAGGCGTTCCTCGAACTGGCCCCGATACTTGGTTCCCGCGATGACCGCCGCCATGTCCAGCGCCAGCAGCCGATGGTCCTTGAGCGCCTCGGTGATCTCTCCTGCCGCGATGATCTGAGCCAGTCCTTCTACGATGGCCGTCTTGCCGACCCCCGGTTCGCCGATCAGAACCGGATTGTTCTTCTTGCGCCGGCAGAGGATCTCCACGATCCGCTCGATCTCCACGCGGCGGCCGATGGTGGGATCCAGCTTGCCTCCGCGGGCCAGGTCGGTGAGGTCGCGGCAGAAATGATCGAGCGCGGGGGTCTTGGACTTCTTGTCCGGTTTGCCCCCGGCCGGCACCGCCGGTCCTCCGCCGACGTCCGAACTCATCTCGGAGCCGAGCACCCGGAGACACTCCGCGCGCGCGCGGTCGAGGCGCACATTCATGGAGTTGAGCACCTGCGCGGCGATGCCTTTCTCCTCTCTGAGAAGCCCGAGCAGCAGATGCTCGGTGCCGACGTAGGAATGGTTGAGTTCGCGGGCTTCGGCCAGCGCGAACTCAAGTACCTTCTTCGCGCGCGACGTGTAGGGCAGCTCACCCAGGGCGATGGTCGCCTTGCCCTTGCGAACCGCCTCCTCCACCCGCTGGTGAACCTGGCTCAGGTCCGCTCCCAGATTCGTCAGCACCGTGGCGGCGACCCCCTCCCGCTCGCGGATCAGGCCGAGCAGCACGTGCTCGGTGCCCACGTAGTCGTGTTGCAGCCTGATGGCTTCGTCCCTGGCCATCGCGAGCACCTTGCGAACCCGATCCGTGAAATTGTAGTTCATCTGCCTTTAGTGCCCGCGGGTCGTCAGGAGTCGGGGCCGGAGCCGGAACCGCTCTCCGGAGGTTCCGTGTCCGGAATCACCACACCCTCGGTAGCCAGGATGCGGCGCACATAGGTAGCTCGGTGCGCGTCGCGCTCACCGGGGGGAAGTTTCCGCCCGGCTGCATCCTCCAGGTGGGCGGATTGCGTGAAGATCATGATCTTGTTGAGCGAGTATACACGGAGCCCTGGGAGAAGTTTCAGCGCCGCGCCGAGTCGAACCCCCGACAACAGGTTCATCATCTCTTCGAAAGTAAGGGATCGGGCGTAGCGTAGTAAACCGTAGGCACGCCATATCTTATCTTCTGTGACTTGATATGCGTCGCGAAGCAGTACCCGGCGTGCGCGCCTCTCGTATTCGATGACCTGGCGCACGATGCGGTCCAGATGGTCGACAAGGTCTTCCTCGGTCTTTCCGAGCGTGGTCTGGTTCGAGACCTGGAAGAAGTTCCCGACGACCTCGGATCCCTCGCCGTAGAGCCCGCGAAACGTCAACCCGACCTGGCTCAATCCCTGGAGGACGCGACCGATTTCCTTGGTGAGCACGAGCCCCGGAAGATGGATGAG
Organism: Longimicrobiales bacterium; assembly: GCA_965208255.1. Lineage (GTDB taxonomy): Bacteria > Gemmatimonadota > Gemmatimonadetes > Longimicrobiales > Gaopeijiaceae > BD2-11. Next base: position 1,314,077 of record OZ242324.1, on the reverse strand, counting down.
GACCGAAGCCCTGAGCCCGGTGCCGACATTCGTGGGACAACTGGTGAGAAACCCCAGCGCGTGATCGTAGGCGTACGGGAGTTCGCGACCGAGATCCTCGTCCAGCTCGTCCACCATGCTCCACGCCCCATCCAGCGCGAGCCCGGAGAGCAGAACCTGCACGCGAAGGTGGTCCTCCTCGTTCACCATCACGCTGACCGGCTCGCGGGCCGAAAGCACCACCGCGGCCGCGCGCCTGGGCAGCTCGGACTCGGATGTCTCGCCCAGGAGGTCCTGCGAGATGAGCCGCCGTTCCAGCAGAATGCGCCGGGTTCCGCCGTCCAGGTCGGCCAGCGGATGAACGCTCGCGCCGGTGAGCAGTTCGACCTTGTCCGTCGTCTGTCGCACGCGCGTGAGCACGGCCCGGCGGTCATTGACGCGCGACTGCGGGCCGAACGCATACCCCTGCAGGTTGCGCGCGAGGCGGACGCGCGTGGAGAGGACGATATCCGAGTCCGGACCGCTCGCGTCGAGCCATCCCAGACCGCGATCGAAGATCGAGGACAGGTGATCCATCGGCTCTCCTACCGGGTCGCGGGCTCGAGGGAACGGATCTGGTCCCTCAGCTTCGCCGCCCGCTCGAAATCCTCCGTGTTGATGGCGTAGCGCAGCTTGCGGCTCAGGCCCTCGAGGCGCTTCTCGCGCTCGGACACGGTGGGATCCGGAGGCAGGTACACCTTGCCCACATGCTGCACGCCCCCGTGAATGCGCCGCAACAGGTTCTTCAGGTAGAAGTCGAACGTCGTGTAGCAATGAGGACAGCCCAGCCGTCCGTTTTCCCGGAATCCGGCGAACGTGAGGTCGCAGAAGGTACAGGTTCTGTCTTCGTCTCCTGCCTCCGCGCCCTCTTCCGGACCCGTCATCTGCGACAGGAAGTCGGCGAGGGGGGAATGTGCGGGAGGCGACGGCTGGTTGACCCCGCGGGATGCGGCGCACTTTTCGCACAGGTGCAGCACGCTGGCCACGTCGTCCACGATCTGGGTCAGATGGACGACGGCTTCCGCCGCACCACATTCGCTGCATACCCGCGGATCTTCGCTCACGGGGTTCCTCCTCCCCCTGACAGCATCCCGCTCTCCATCCGCATGACACGGTCCGCTCGCGCCGCCAGCCCGCGATTGTGGGTCACGAGCACCATGGCCAGGTCATGGCTGTCCCTGAGCTCGAAGAGAAGGTCGTGCAGCTGTTCGCTGGTCCGATGGTCGAGATTGCCGCTGGGCTCGTCCGCCAGAAGGACGACCGGGTCGTTGGCGAGCGCCCGGGCGACCGCAACCCGCTGCTGCTCGCCACCGGAGAGCTGCCAGGGCCGGTGCTCGAGGCGTTCGCCGAGCCCAACCGATTCGAGCAGCTGACGCGCGCCGTCCTCGGCCTCGGATCGCGCCTGGCCGGCAATGAGTCGGGGCATCATCACGTTCTCGAGTGCAGTGAAATCGCGCAGCAGGTGGTGGAACTGAAACACAAAACCGATGTGATGGTTGCGGATTCCGCCTATTGCCTCGTCGTCCAGCCCGGACAGTGGCGTTCCGTCGACGAAGACTTCCCCCGAAGTCGGCCGGTCGAGCGCCCCCAGCAGATGAAGCAGCGTGCTCTTGCCCGCGCCGCTGGCGCCCGTGACCGAGACCGCCTCGCCCACTTGAACGCGCAGGTCTACCCCTCGCAGTACCCGGAGTTCACTTCCGTTCCCCCCCACGAAGGTGCGCACCAGCGAGCGGGCCTCGAGGGGGAGCGAAACCGGGTCGCGGACCTGCCCGGCATCCGGGTTTTGCCCGTTGCCGTGTCGCGCGCCGGCCGACCGGCCCTCCTCATTCATGGCGAATCGCCTCCACCGGCCGGAGACCCGCCGCCCGCGAGGCCGGGTAGAGGGTGGCCAGGAAGGTGATGCCCATGCTCACCAGCATGATGGTCGCGATATCCAGCGCATGCACCGCGACGGGCAGATGATCCAGATAGTAGAGGTCGGCCGGAATAGAGATGAACCGGTAGCGGTCAAGCGCCCAGACCAGCACCAGGCCGAGCGCCACCCCCAGCGAGGTTCCGATCAGGCCGATCCAGAGCCCCTGCAGGCGGAAGACGCGCAGAATCCCGCGATCGGTCATGCCCATCGACTTGAGGATCCCGATTTCCCGGGTCCGGTCGACCACCACCATGACCAGGGTGCTCACGATGTTGAACGCCGCAACCACGACGATCAGGCCGAGGATGACCCCCATCGCCAACTCCTCGAGCTTCAGCGCGGAGAAGAACGCCTGGTTGGTCGTCATCCAGCTCTCGACCGTGTACCCGGGTCCGACGGCCGAACGAATGTCGCGGCCGATCGCGTCCGCCTGCCAGAGATCCTCCCCCTTGACCGCGATTCCACCGATCTGGTTCATCTCTTCGATGCCGAGCAGGTCCTGGGTCGCCGCCAGCGGCGCGTACATGTTGCGCAGGTCGTACTCGTACATGCCGGTCGTGAACGACCCCGCCATCTCGAACTGGCGGACGGTGGGGTAGAGATCGCCGAAGGGACCGGTGTTGACGTTCTCGAGCGACATCAACACGAGCGTGTCGCCCCTGAAGAGCTGCATGCGTTGCGCCAGCACACTCCCCACCAGCACGGGAGGAAGGCCCGATTCGGTTTTCCGGAGGGAATGCACGCCGTCCTGCAGAGCCTGCTCCAGGTCCGTGACGGCGACCCCCTCCGGGTTCGGCAATACTCCGAAGAGGTCGGCGGTCTGGGCGTACCCGGCGCGCTGGATGCCGACATTGGTCAGGATGAACGGAGTGGCTCCCGCGACGCCTTCCACGGTGCGAACGCGCCGGATCACCTCCTCCCAGTCGTCCATGCGCAGCGCGCTCCCGACCTGCAGCACGTGCACATGCGGGTTGGACCCCAGGATCTTCGCCCGCAGCTCCTCCTGCATCCCGTTCATCACCGAGATCACGACCACGAGGGCGGTGACCCCGAGGGTCACGCCGCCGAGTGCGATCCAGGTGATGAGGGACAGCAGATGCCCCTGCTGGCGCGCCGCCAGGTACCTTCGCGCGATATACCAGTCCAGGCGCTTCAACCCTCGACTGCTCCGCTCATTCGGGCCTCAGGATGGGAAAGAGAATGACGTCGCGAATAGCCGGCTGGTCGGTGAGCAGCATCGTGAGGCGGTCGATGCCCACGCCGACGCCACCGGTGGGCGGCATCCCGTATTCGAGGGCGCGGATGTAGTCCTCGTCCACTCTGTGGGCTTCTTCATCGCCTTCGGCCGCCAGCCGGGCTTGGTCCTCGAAGCGCGCGCGCTGGTCGAGGGGGTCGTTGAGCTCCGAGAAGGCATTGGCGATCTCGGTACCCAGCACAAAAAGCTCGAAGCGCTCGGTGAGCCGCGCATCTCCCCGTTTGGCCTTCGCCAGCGGGGAGAGTTCCCGCGGATGATCCAGGACGAAGGTCGGGGACCTCAGATCCTTCTGCACCAGCACGTCGAAGAGCTTGTCGATGAGCTTGCCCCGGCCCGCGCTCTCGACGTCCGGGAGGTGGAGCGCCTTCGCCCGGGCGCGCAGATCCTCGTCGTCCATCTCCATGGGATCCTCGCCCAGGGCATCGCCGAGCGCCTCCACGAGGCGGATGCGCCTGAAGGGCGGAGCCAGCGAGATCCGCTCCCCCTGGTAGGTGAGGTCGAGCTTCCCCGTGACCCGGACCGCGATCTCCGACACGAGCTCCTCCACCAGCGCCATCATGTCGTGATAGTCGGCGAACGCCTGGTAGAACTCGAGCATGGTGAACTCGGGGTTGTGAAACCGGCTCAGGCCCTCGTTGCGGAAGTCCTTGGAGACCTCGTACACACGCTCGAAGCCGCCTACGATCAGTCGCTTCAGGTAGAGCTCGTCGGCGATGCGCAGGTAGAGTCGCCTGTCGAGGGAGTGGTGGTGGGTCACGAAGGGACGGGCCGTGGCTCCGCCGTAGAGAGGCTGAAGCACCGGCGTCTCCACCTCCAGAAAGCCGTGGGCGTCCAGAATCTTCCGGGCTGTGGCCACCACCCGCGACCGGGCACGGAAGACCTCCCGCACCTCGCGGTTGACCGCCAGGTCGGCGTAGCGCTGGCGATACCGGGCTTCGGTGTCCGCGAAGCCGCTGTGCGTGACCCGTTCCCCGGTTGCGCTGTCGACTTCGGTCTTGCCCAGCGGCAGCGGCCTCAGGGATTTGGTCAGCAGCGTCCAGTCCGACACCTGCACCGTCACTTGGCCCATGCGCGTGCGAAAGAGCCGGCCGCGCGCGCCGACCCAGTCCCCCAGGTCAAGGAGCTCGAGATCGGCGAACGCCTCCCCGCCCACCAGGTTCCTGCGGAAGTACACCTGAATGCGCCCGGAACCGTCCTCCAGATCGGCGAACGCGCTCTTGCCATGGCTGCGAAAGGCGACCATGCGGCCAGCGATGCGCACTTCATCGCCGTGCCCGCGCTCCGAGAGCGTTTCCGCCGCTTCCGCGGCCTCGAAGGCGGCGACGGCGTCAACGGCTCCGTGGGTGCGGGAGAAGTTGTAGGCGAAGGGCTCGATCCCGCGTTCGCGCAAACGCTCGAGCTTCGTCATGCGCGCGTGCATGCTCCGCTCGAGGTCGGCGGCGGAATGCGCGGGGGGATCGGGTCCGGATCTGGTGGATTGTGTCATGGCGGGTCGGGGCATGGAGACCGGTTCATCCGACCCCGGCCGCTCCAAACTGTTTCAGGTAGGCCTCGATGAAGGCATCGATTTTTCCGTCCATCACCTTCTGGACATCTCCGACCTTCACGCTCGTGCGGTGATCGTTGACCATCGTATACGGTTGGAACACGTACGAGCGGATCTGGTTGGCCCACGCGTTGTCGGACTTGGTGGCCTCCAGTGCCTCCCGTTCCCGTTCGCGCTCCTCCATCGCCCTGCGGTGGAGCGCGGCCCGCAGCATCTTCATCGCCGTCGCCCGGTTCTTGTGCTGCGAGCGCTCCTGCTGGCACGACACCACGATGCCGGTGGGCAGGTGCGTGATGCGAATGGCCGAATCCGTCTTGTTTACGTGCTGGCCCCCTGCCCCGGATGCGCGGAAGGTATCCACGCGCAGATCGGCCTCGTCGATGTCGACCTGGATTTCGTCGTCGACCATGGGATACACGAAGACGCTGGCGAACGAAGTGTGCCGGCGCGACTGGGAGTCGAAGGGTGAGATGCGCACCAGGCGGTGTACCCCGTTTTCCGCCTTCAGGTACCCATAGGCATGGTCGCCTTCGATCTCGAGCGCGGCGCTCTTGATGCCCGCCTCCTCCGCGGGCTGGAGGTCGAGGACCTTCAGGCTGCATCCACGCCGCTCGGCCCAGCGGGTATACATGCGCACCAGCATCTCGGCCCAGTCCTGGGACTCGAGACCGCCGGCTCCGGGATGCACCGTGAGCAGCGCCCCGCGGTGATCGTCCTCCCCCTGGAGCATGGTTCGCAGTTCGAGGCGGCTCACGTCGCCGGCCAGCGATGCGACATCGGACGCCCATTGCGCCTCGATCTCCTCGTCGTCTTCCACCGCCAGGACCTCGACCCACTCGCTGAGCTCTTCGGCGGCAGCCGACAACCGCCGCCATGGCGCCACCCACTTCTTCAGCCGATTGGCATCGGCGATGAGGCGTCGAGCTTCCTCCGGATTGGCCCAGAAGGTCTCGCTGGACTGGACCTGCTCCAGCTCCTCCAGCTTCTCCCCGCGGGTGTCGATGTCAAAGGTACCTCCGAAGTTCGGAGATCCGGGCTTCGAGGTCGCGCAGAAGTTCCGTAGTGTCGTTGTGCATGGGTCCGCCCGTTGAACTGCCCGGTGGGAAACAGCGTCCCGTTTCTCAGAAGAGCTGCTCTCCGCGGGCCAGTGTCGCGTTGAGTTCGTCCTGAAAATAACGACTCTCGTGGGCCAGGTCCTGTCCCACCCGCCTGACGTATTCCGACCAGGACCGCCGAACTTCCTCCGCGAACTCCTGCTTGATCGTCCCCTTCTCGTGAGCGCGATCATACCGGCGCGGGTGATACCGGATCATGTCCGAGACCAGTACCCGCGCCAGGCGGGCGGCCCGTTCGGCGGCATCGGGGGCGGCGAAAGGCCTGGACGCCTCGTGCTCCCGCGATTCGCTGGAGGGCCGGGCGGGCCTCGCCGTGCTGCGCGCGCGCACACCGACGGTTTCCACGAGGAAGATGCTCGAGCACGTGCCACAGCGCGCCCGGACGCCTTCCGCCGGCACCTTGCCCGAATCGACCGGATAGGGTGCCGAACAGGCGGGGCAATGGATCGTGAAGACGGCGTGGAAGGTCAAGGGAGACCACCTCCTGGCTGGAGCAGCGACACTTCGGGGTAGACTAGGCCGCCTTCGAGAAGTGCGCCATGATCGGCCGGACCAGCGGCGATGCTCCGAGGCGTCACGGACGCAGTTGTGCGCCGACCCGCCATCGACCGCGAGCCTCCGGGAAGGCGACCAGGCGTACCTCGGCCGCGGAATCCACGGCTCGCAGGCGCGCCGTGATGAACGCATCGAAAGCGGCCGCCAGATGATTCGCCAGGATCACGCCGACGATGGTCGTGACCTGACGGAGCGCCGCGTCGCTTCTTCGAATCAGCCGGTCGTACTCGGCGCGACTGGTCTCGTCGCTGTTCCAGTCCCACTGGAACTCCGATCCGATGCTGCGGTCGGCATAGTACACCATGGCCTGTTCGTACTCCGACGAGCCCGGTCCGGGGGTCCCCTCCTCTCCCGGCACGAGATAGATCTCCCGGGCCAGCGACCAGAGGGCTCCGTTGAAGGTGGTGGTGTCGGTTTCGGGCTGAACCCCGCCGACGTAGGGATCCGCGTCGAAGGCCCCCGAGGCCCGGTACTTCCCCAATGCCTCGTAGTACTCGAAATCCCCGTCCATGCGTTCGCCGAGCGTGCCCCGGCGCGCAACGAACCATGCCAGGTCCCGGTACCGGGTACGGAAGTCATGTCCCGTTCGCCGTCTCTCCCAAAGGAAGGCCCACCCGGCGAGCTCCACGGCCATGAAGCCCAGCCAGCGGATCTTGTCCAGGCGTTGCTGTCCCAACCCCGGAAGTACTCCGGAGTAGAGGAGTGCCCGGGTCGGAGAAATCATCTCCGGAGCAGGCTGCATTGCCGCGAATCCCCGTCCGGACAGGGCGCGGCCCCCGGGACCGATGGCTCCCTGGAGCCCATCTCCCTCCGGGAAAACGGCAGGCCATGCCGAAGTCCGCCCTTCGCCGGGCGGCCAGGCCGGCAAGGTGTTTGCCAGCACGGCTTCCCAGACGGGAGAAGGCGACTTCGGCGCCTCGAAGGGACTCTGGCCGGAGAGACCGGCGGGGCCGCCTGCCAGCAGCATGAGCGCCGACCAGGCGATCCGGTGGCGCGCTGACCGGGAGAGCCCCGGCGGCCGCGCTTGTGCAGTAGGTGAAAACGAGCGAAACGGTGTCGGCCTGGCCGCGGACGAGTGCGCGTCCGGGTCCATCAGAAGACCACGCCCAAGCTCACGTGTACGGGTTCGGAACCGGTGCTGAGCGAAGTGCGCGCGAGCGACCGCGCGACCCCGAGATCGAAGCGGCCGACGCGAAGGCCGAGCCCGAGCGCGGCCCCCCCCTCCCCATCACGCCCGAAGGCATAGCCCAGGCGCACGGACAGGATCTCGCTTCCGGTGGTGGCGACTTCCGTTCCCACATGGACCGATGGTGCCCCCAGGTCGCGCCACCGCTCCTCCAGCTCCACCGTGAACCGAAGATCGAACGCCGGCTGCTCCTCGAAGTGATCCAGAATGTCGTAGGCGGCCGCCAGGCGCGCCCGCGCCGGCAGGGGATCCGCCTGTTCGGCGTTGACGACCTGAAGATCCGGACCCAGGTGCGCGATCATCACGCCGACCCGGAGCGGCACCGCGTTCGAAAAGGTCGCCTGGATGCCGGCGTCGACGGCGTAGGTGGTTGCGGTCACCCCCTGGTCCAGGCACTGCCCGCGGCACCCGATGCGAAACTGCACCATCTTGAAGTTCGTTCCCACGCTCACTCGATCGACGAGCTCGGTCGCAAACGACACCACCCCCTGATATCCGCGTACGCTCAGGGAACCGAGCACCTCGCCGCTGAGGCCGGTCATCTGCTGGTCGCCGACGTTGAGCTCCTGGTAGGAGATGCCCAGCGTTCCCACCGATTCCCGGCCCATGAGAAAGGAAAAAGCCGTCGCCGTGCCCGCGAGTTGATCGCCTCGATACAGGAAGAAGCGGCGGTCTTCGACCTGGGCGAGCCCGGCCGGATTCCAGAACGCGCTCTCCTGCGACGGCAACGCCGTCATCGCCCGTCCCATTGCGATTCCCTGGGCGCCCACGGGTAGGATCAAAAAGAGCGCTCCCTCGTTGGACGGCATCCGCCGCGCGGCGAGAGAACCGGCATCGGACGTCGCCACTAATTCCGCTTCCTGCGCGATCGCCGGCGTCGGCGACAGGCCCGCAAGCAGCAGCCCCACCGCCCACGGTCTAGCGAGTTCGTTTCGTCTCGGGATCGCGGGGAACGGCAAAGCCCAACCTCCGAAGGTGTCCACGCTTGCGCCGCCATCCGGCCAGCACCTTCACCCGCAGGTCCAGGTACACTCGCCGGCCGACAAAACGCTCGATCTTGCTCCGGGCCAGCGAGCCGAGTTCACGGATCGCCCGCCCGCCGTTTCCGATAAGAATCCCCTTTTGGGATGGCCTTTCTGCATACAGCGTGGCTTGAATATAGGTAGGGTCGCTGTCTTCGCGGAACTGCTCGATCCGGCACCAGACCGCGTACGGGATCTCTTCGTGGTACAACTCGAACACGCTCTCGCGGACGAATTCGGCTGCAAAAGTGCGTACCGGATCGGATGCGATGAGGTCGTCCGGGTACAGGAAGGGAGACCGCGGCAGCTCGGCTTCAAGCGCTTCCCGCAATGCCTCCACACCGGTTCCCTCGAGCGCCGAAACCGGAAAGACCCGGGCGTCGAGCGCGCGTTCCGCCTCCACCGCCAGCACCCCGACTCCGCCTCCCGGTACCGCGTCGATCTTGTTCAGCGCCACCATTCGCGGAGCAGCCGTCTGCGCCAGCAAAGTGCGCAGGACGCCCCATCGGCCACGGGTGCCCATAGAGACCGCGTCCAGCACGACCAGCACGATGTCCGCGTCCTCTACAGCTCGGCAGGCCGTCTCCACCATGCCCCTGTGAAAGAGGTCGCGCGCTGCGAACAACCCCGGGGTGTCGACGAAGATGATCTGGTGCGCGGGGCCCGAGTAGATCCCCGCCACCTGCCGCCAAGTCGTCTGCGGTTTCGGTGTGACGATGCTCAGCTTTTCGCCTACAAAAGCGTTGAGCAGCGTCGATTTGCCGACGTTCGGGGCACCCGCAAGCGCCACGGTGCCGGCGCGGGTGTCGTGCATGAAGAAGCGCTCGGTGGTGAAAAAGAACCCCCCGGAGACGCGCTCCGGGGGGTCGAAATAAGAAGCTGGCGACGACGTACTCTCCCACCAGGTCGCCCCGGCAGTACCATCCGCGCAGCGGGGCTTAACGGCCGTGTTCGGGATGGGAACGGGTGTTTCCCCCGCGCTGTGGTCACCAGCAACATGTCCACGGGTCTGCTGAGAAAGGGTCCCGGACGTCCGGGGTTGGAGCCTCTCGAACCTTCTCGGGAGGCTTCATGTCGATGGGGTCGACGCGGTCCGGCACTGCCCGTCGGGCGGGTGCCGGATCCTTCCTGCGGGCTTCCAACACGGGAAGCCCTGCCTGATGCGAGTAATGCTGGTCAAGCCTCTCGGGCACTTAGTACGGCTCGGCTGCACATGTTGCCATGCTTCCACCTGCCGCCTATCAACGTGCTAGTCTCGCACGGCCCTTCAGAGGGCTTACGCCCTGGGAGTGCTCATCTTGAGGTGGGCTTCCCACTTAGATGCTTTCAGCGGTTATCCCTTCCCGACGTCGCTACCCGGCGATGCCCCTGGCGGGACAACCGGTACACGAGAGGTCAGTCCATCCCGGTCCTCTCGTACTAGGGACAGATCCTCGCAACACTCCAACGCCCACGACGGATACAGACCGAACTGTCTCACGACGTTCTAAACCCAGCTCATGTACCGCTTTAACGGGCGAACAGCCCGACCCTTGGGACCTTCTCCGGCCCCAGGATGCGATAAGCCGACATCGAGGTGCCAAACCGCCCCGTCGATATGAACTCTCGGGGGCGATAAGCCTGTTATCCCCGGCGTACCTTTTATCCGTTGAGCGACGGCCCTTCCATTCGGAACCGCCGGATCACTAAGGCCTACTTTCGTACCTGCTCGACCCGTCGGTCTCGCAGTCAAGCTCCCTTATGCCTTTACGCTCTTCGCGCGATTGCCGACCGCGCTGAGGGAACCTTTGCGCGCCTCCGTTACCTTTTGGGAGGCGACCGCCCCAGTCAAACTACCCGCCTGCAACTGTCCCCGAGGAGGATTCACTCCCCTGGGTTAGAGCCTCGACAGTGTAAGGGTGGTATTTCACCAACGGCTCCCCATCTCCTGGCGAAGATGGTTCGTAGCCTCCCACCTATCCTACACATGCAATGCCAAGACCCAATAGCAGGTTCTAGTAAAGGTGCACGGGGTCTTTTTGTCCTGTCGCGGGTAATCGGTATCCTCACCGATACTCCAATTTCGCCGAGCTCGCGGAGGAGACAGTGTCCAAGTCGTTACGCCATTCGTGCAGGTCGGAACTTACCCGACAAGGAATTTCGCTACCTTAGGACCGTTATAGTTACGGCCGCCGTTTACCGGGGCTTCAGTTAGGAGCTTCGGATCCCGAAGGACCCTGACCCATCCCTTTAACCTTCCGGCACCGGGCAGGCGTCAGTGCCTATACGTCGTCTATACGACTTTGCAGACACCTGTGTTTTTACTAAACAGTCGCTTGGACCGATTCTCTGCGGCCCGCTTCGGCTCCGCACGCAATCATGCTTCACCTAACACGGGCTCCCCTTCTCCCGAAGTTACGGGGACATTTTGCCGAGTTCCTTCTCCGCGGATCACTCGCGCACCTTAGGCTTCTCGCCTCGCCTACGTGTGTCCGTTTACGGTACGGTCGCATCCAGAACTCCCTCACGAGGCTTTTCCTGGCGGTATGATTACGGACCCTTTGCGGGGACCGAGGTCCCCTTCGGCATCGGCGCTCGGCTATCCAGGTCTTTTATCCCCCGGAAACGCCTACCACCTTACATCGGAATTCCACCACCCGACGGTCCTTTCACTTCCGCGTCCCCCCTTGAGGTCGAACGCTCTACATGCGGTACAGGAATATTAACCTGTTATCCATCGCCTACGCCTTTCGGCCTCGGCTTAGGTACCGACTAACCCGGAGCGGATGAACCTGGCTCCGGAAACCTTAGGCTTTCGGTGACAGGGATTCTCACCCTGTTTATCGCGTACTCATTCCGGCATACTCACTTCCCTGCGCTCCACCTTTGCCCTTCCGGGAAGGCTTCAGCGCCCAGGGAACGCTCCCCTACCATGTTCGACCCTTCTCGCGAAGGGTCTTATCCATTCGTAGCTTCGGTGACAAGC
>OZ242324.1:0-1297500 GCA_965208255.1 Longimicrobiales bacterium | reverse complement strand
GAAGTCGAAGAGGTTTTCCCGCATGTAGCGGTGGTAGCTGTGCACGCTGCCGGGCCGCATGGGGAAGTATTCGTCGAGGTTGAAGGCAACGACGTTGGAGAAATCCAGGCCCTCTTCGCGGTGGAGGCGGATGAGCTCCCGGTAGACCCCGACAGGGGTAGAACCCGTGGCCAGGCCGAGGACCGCTTGCCGCCCCTCGCGGCCGCGTTCGCGGATGAGGCATGCAATCCGCCCGGCCACCTCCGCAGCGAGGTTGTCGTGATCCCGCATGATGCGTACGGGAATTCGTTCGCGGCGTGACGCGCCGGCTCCGGGCATGGGAGGCAATCCGCCTTTTGATGGTCGGTCCGGTTCCGGCATGCGCGGAGATCCCTGCGAGCCGGGAAGCCTGCTCCGCGAGCCTCGTCCGGGAGAGAAGCAGGGTGAGCGACCGGACTTGAACCGGCGACCTCCAGGGCCACAACCTGGCGCTCTAACCACCTGAGCTACGCCCACCACATGGGAGGTCGGCGGGATGAAGAGGCTCGCCGGCCTCACCGCTCGAATTCGAAGCTGTCTCCGAACGAGCGACAAAAAGTAATCCGGCGCCGGATGCGCGTAAACCACCACGCGCACCCGGGACCGAACCCTCGTCCGCCTCCCTCGAGGCGGACAAGAACCCGGAGGATGGACGCTCTCCGGCAGCCTTTGCGGCCGACGGAAAACGAGACGAGGCGCGCCCGCCAGGACTCGAACCTGGGACCTACGGATTAGAAGTCCGTTGCTCTATCCAGCTGAGCTACGGGCGCTTCTTTGAGGAAAGGGGCCTGGCCCCTAGATCTTGACGACGTTCTCCGCCGCGGGGCCCTTCTGCCCCTGGACGATGTCGAATTCGACCCGCTCACCTTCAGCTAACGAACGATACCCATCGACCTGAATGGCCGAGTGGTGTACGAAGCAGTCCCGATCACTGCCCTCGGGCGTAATGAAGCCAAAGCCCTTCGCATCGTTGAACCACTTCACCGTACCGGTGGTACGCATCCCGCTCTCCTTGCCCGCGATGACCCGCGGCCTGTTTGGTGTCCGTCGCGACCCGGAACGTCCGGCCCTCCGACGTGCAACCGCTCAAAATCGTCCCAATGTTACAGGCCCCTCCGGGCCAATGTCAACGCCGGTCAGTCGCCGCAGTGGCACTGCAGGCCTTCCCGCCGCCGATGGAGAGCTCCGGCACGGTCCGTGAATGTGTGGGGGCGTCATTGGTCGACGCCGCTTCGGCTCAGATCCCCGCGCGCAGCGCCTCCATGGCCTCCACGCGTAGCGCGCGCCGGATCGGCACCGCGCACGCGAGGATGGAGATCACGAGCGTGAAGACTGCAAACGTCGCGACGATGGCCGCGCCCCGCGCCGACTGAACCACGCCCAGCAGGAAGATGATGCCGACGGCGAAGGAGATTCCGAGGCCCACCTGGATGAACACGGGCTTCAGCATGGGAATGATGATCCGCAGCTTGTCGGCGCCAAGGGCCGCGCGCACGCCGATCTCCCGTGTGCGTCGGTCGACCCGGAACGCCAGCACGGAGTAGATGCCGGCGAGCGAAAGAAGGATCGCGAGGGCTCCCACCCCCGTGACGATGGTGGAGGTCAGCGTCAGTTCCAGCATCAGCGAGCCACCGACCTGGTCGAGTGGAAGGATCTCGTCGAGGCGCAGAGCGGGATCGACCGACTCGGCGAGGGTGCGCAGGCGCGAAGCGAACAGGTGTGCGTCGCCCCCCCCGTCTCCGCTCACGTAGACGGGGTAGGCCGGCAGCTGCGCGAGCGGGTGGTACATGCCCGCGCCGTCGGGTGAGTCCTCGGCGAGCATCGCGAGATCGGGAACCACGCCGACGATCCAGTACCATGGTTCGCTCTCGGCTTCGGCGTCCCGTCCGGGTCGGGGCGCGTACCGCACCCGGCGACCGACGGCGTTGCGGCCGCCGAGCACGCGGTCGACAAACGACTGGTTTACGATGACCACACCCTGGTCGGAATCGGCGTCGCCCGAGTTGAACCCGCGGCCGGCGAGCACCCGCGTATTGAGCGCGCCGAAGTAGTCGGGCGCGACGGAGGCGGTGCCTACCCTCGGCGCGATCCTCGGAGGGGTGAGATCGCCGTCGGTCTCGACCTCGATGGAGCTCTGGGGATGCGACATCCGCGCGAAACGGTTGGCGAGGGTCACGGCACCGACACCCGGCTCGGCCTTCAGCCGCAGCCTCAGCTCTTCGTACCGCTCCCGGTAGAGTGCGGCGAACTCCTCCTCGGAGAGCTGCGGCCCCGCACCGAGCTCGTCTTCCCGGTCCATCTCCACCCTGGCGGAAGCGTATTGACTTCCGTCGAAGGGAACCACGGTGCCCCGCTTCTCCAGCATCTGCGTGAAGACCGTGTACGCGATCGGCACCGCCAGCGCGGATATGGCCACCTGTACGACGATGATCCCGGACCAGAGGCGGCTCACCCCGGAGCTCGGCAGCCCGGTGTTGGACTGCCGCAGACGGCTTTCCAGATTGCCTTCGGTGATCTTCAACCCGGGCAAGGCGCCCGCGACCACGGCGCCGAGCGCCGTCAGCCCGAGGGCGTACGCCACGGTGGTCAAGGAGAGGCTCGGGCCGAACCAGAACGGCAGCTGGCCCTCGAGCGACTCGAACGTGCGGAACGCCCACCGAATGGAGATGCCCGCGGCGAGCAGGCCGACGAAGGCGCCGACGAGGCCGAGCACCAGCGTCTCGGCGAAGAGCTGGGCCACGACGCGGCCACGGTCCGCGCCGAGCGCGACCCGTACCAGGATCTCCCGTTCACGGGTGGCGGCCCTCACGAAGACGAGCAGGGCCACATTGGCCGCCATCAGGATCAGGAACAGGATGAGGAGGCCATTGCTGGACATGAGCCCGACGGACACGGAGGTCGAGATGTCCATCACCTCGTTGGGGAAGGGCAGCACCTGCGCGCGCAGCTGTTGGTGCGTCTCGGGATTGCCGAGCACGACCCGCTGGGTCACGGTCGTCAGCTCGACTTGCGCCCCCTCCAGGTTCGCGTCCGGCGCGAGACGGCCGAAGGTGCGAACCGGCGGGCCCTCCAGGGGCAGGTAGCTCGACGAGGTCAGCTGGAACGGAACCCAGAAACTCTCGGAAATCGGGAACGCGAAGCCCTCGGGCATGATACCGACCACCGTGTGCGGCTCTCCACCCACGCGAACCTGGCGTCCCACGATGTCGGGGGCGGACGCGAACGCGCCGCGCCAAACTTCGTGCCCCAGCACGACGACGGGCGCCGCGCCGAGCTCTTCGTCGGCCGCGACCAGCGTGCGGCCGAGCTGTGCGGGGACCCCCGCGACACGGAAGGCCGCCCCGCTGATCGCCGCCCCCCGGACCGGCGCACCGGCCACGTCCTGCCACCGGAGGTTCCGCTCGATGACGCTGAAGATCCCGATGTCGTCGACGGAGCGAAGCTCGTCGCGCCACAGCATGAACTCGTGCAACACCCGCCGCTCGGGACGGCTCGCGGCCGCATCCCACATGCGCAGCGCCACGATGCGATCGCCGCCCGGCACCGGCAGGGACGGATAGACCAGCTGGGTCAGGAACTCGAACGCCATCGCCGCGACCGCGATCGCGAACGCGAACGAGAAGCCGCCGACGAGTGTCAGACCCGGATACTTCGAGAGCATCCTGCCGGCCAGTTTGAGGTCGAGCCAGGACATCCTGAGCTTCATCGGCCTTCTCCATGTTCACACCGACGGCGGAGCGTACGGTCTCCCGGCGCGGTGCGTGGCTCCGCGTTCGGGTGGTCGTCGCCGAGGTCGCGCCTTGCAGGCTCGGTCATAAGAGCCGGGCCGCAAGCAACGAGTGCCCGCCGAACTCGAAGAAATGGTCGCGACGGCTGACGCGTTCAACGCCGAGCACCTCGCTCCAGAGCGTCCGCCGCGACCCTGGCCTTGGGCACCCGGTTGGGACCACCCGTCACTCCGGAAGGACGGTACTGTAAGAAGCATGCCAAGGCAGCAGGACCGTGTATAACTTATGTTAGGGTAACATGTTGTGGATTGTCATGGTCGCACGTCGAGGATGTGGATGCGCCCGGTTGTGGAACTTGAGTGTGCGACATCGAACAGTTGTCGGGCGACCGCCGATGCAATGCGGAGCACTGGCTGTCGCTCCTCACGCAGAGCCTCGGTGGGCATGATGCTCAATGCACGCACGAGCGGCGCGGTGCACGCGACGAAGCGCCGGTGATGCCCGCGCCGAAGGACCCGTTCGCGTGCATGAGCCGCTCGCTTGCGCGCGACTGGTGGAAGCGGGCTGAGAGGTTCGCTGGGCTGGAACCCAAGCTGGTCCTCCAGTGCTGCCAGAGGCCCGTTGAGGATCGGCTCAGGAAAGCCATCGAGGAGTACCGGGGGGTTGATTGCGCGTCCAATTGGCGAGCATCCACCCTCGCAAATCACGTAACTTCAATCGGGGCGGCCGGATTCGAACCGGCGACCTCCTGCTCCCAAAGCGATCAAATCGGGACGCGAATCACGGCAGAAAATCACGTAAGTCTAACTGGGACTGCACGATCTGCGCTTCTTGCCATCCGGGCGTGTCTGGGTCTGCGTGACTGAAAGAGCGGGAAAACCGGTTCATCTGGAGGGCATTTGGTGAGTGTCTCACACGTTACCCCAGGACCTCAGCGTCGGTCAACTCACCGCCCGCCATTGCTCCGGATGCGTCGAGCGACCATACCACGCAGCGACCGGCCGCCGTTGGTCGCGACTCTGGCGCCTCTTGTAAGGTAAGGATCCTGAAGCCGATCCAGCCGATTCTCAACGGCGGCGTAGGTATCAGTGCATCCCATCCGGAAGACGCTTGACCACGACGTACGACACGTCCAATTCGTCCGTCTCTACGAAGGCAGCGAGGCCGTTTGGGCCGAAGGCCGAAGGCATCGCGGTGGAGCCGGGCGCGAAGGTGCCCAGATAGCGGCCTTCCGGCAAAATGAGGTCGATCCGACTGCCTTCAGTCCTTTCGTCACCTCGGTGCAGCACCCAGATGGTGCCTTGCCAGCTCGTTTTCAAGCTGAGGACGACCGGGACCTCGTCGAAAAACTCCATTGCCTCGATCTGGCCGCGGCGGAATTCGATCATTTGCTGCCGCATCGGGTTGCCGCGCCCGTCCCCGAGTCCCTCCAACCGGCGCTCGATCTCAGCGGCCTTCATGCGGTCTGTCACGGGCCGGGGCTGAAAAGGACGGGTCAGGGTCCGGGTCACAGGGCCGTTTGGCGCGGCGATCTTGATTGCGTACGCAGAGGAGTCGGTGTACACCACCGCCCCGCTGGGGAGCACACCCGCCGCGAGCCGGGGCCTGAATGCCTCTGGATCGCCGGATGGCCTCCATCCCGCGGCGACCGAATCAATGCGGACCTGATCGCCGCTCAGATCGTAACTCAGGACATACCGGAACGAGGGTGCCGGTGCGTCGTAGTCCGGCCCAGTCCTGCGCAGGTAGGCGACTTCGGTTGTGGCGAGAACCCGATCCATTCCCGCGAAGGCCTGAATGCCGCTGATCATCGGGAAGTGCGTCTGTGGGCCTGCCAACGGGATTGAGCGTTCGAACTCGCCGTCCGCACCGAAGAGGGCGAATCCCATGCGCCCCGGGTCGTGCACGGTCACCCGCCCGTCCCGCAGGACGGCGAACTCCAGAGCGAGCACGAAGTCCCCCCCGAACTCGCCGGGGCCTTGCCCTTGCCCGATGAACTGGCGAACCAGGTTGCCTTGCAGGTCTACGACATAGATCTGCACCGCCTGCGTGTCGAGGATGTAGAGGTTGCCATCCCCGTCGAAACTGACACTTCCGACGCGGCCGAATGTGTCCCAGCCACCCCCATCCACCGCGCCCAGCCGGTAGATCTCCTCGAAGTCGGCGTCGAGGATACGGTCCTCGGCGGGCAGTTCGATTACCTCTTGCGCGGAGAGCGGAATAGGCGCCGTTGCGAACGCCGTGATGACAGCCATCAAGAGGGACGAGTGGATCGAGGCTAACCTGCTGGCGTTCATCGGGGACCTCTCCTGTGAATGAATCGAAGGTGCCGAGTCGGAGCAAACCGCAATTAGACCGCAAGTTAGATGTTCGACTGCCCCCCAAAGGTTGTCCGCCACCGTGCATCTACGATCGATAACGCTGTCCTGGTCCACCGAGGAGCTTCACTGCCGCGCTCGGAGCCGATGACGGCTTGTGAGGGCTCCGCCGGGACGTCGCACGATGTGTTGAGTTCTCAACACTTTTGTGTTACGATTCCATTCGACCGTGAGTCCGAGTCGTGAGGACTGGACGAGAACACCGCCGAATGGAGTGCCAGTATCGTGAGCCAACTTCCCCCGCTGAGCAGACGCGAACGCGACGTAATGGACGTCCTGTACGAACTGGGCAGCGCCACTGCCGTCCAGATTCGGGAACGCCTGGCTGACCCGCCAACGGACTCGGCCGTCCGCTCGATCCTACGCATCCTCGTCAACAAGCGACATCTGGAACGGACCCCGGAGGGCCACCGCTACGTCTATTCTCCGACGATGCCCGTGGTGCGGGCGCGACGCTCCGCAATGCATCGCGTCCTGCGAACGTTCTTCGGAGGCAGCGTCGAGGGCGCGGTCGCCATGCTGCTCGAGCTCGGCGAAGGCGACCTTGCTCCAGGCGAGCGCGAACGCATCAAGAGGATGATCGATGAAGCCGAGAAGGACGGACGATGACCGGCCTGCCCATAGCCGCCGCCGGAGCCATCGGTCTGGTTGCGAAGGCCACGGTGGTCCTGTCCGTCGCCCTCGTCCTTGCCTGGTTTGCGAGACGCGGTTCCGCGAAGACCTTGCATCTGTTGTGGACAACGACCTTCGCAGTGCTGCTCGTGTTTCCGGTGCCGAGCCTGCTGGCCCCTTCGTGGGACCTTCCTATTCTTCCCCCCCGGACCACAGCAATCGAGCACCATCTCCCAGACAGGACAGCGAGCGAGCCATCGGCGACGGCTATTCGTCCCACCTCGGGTCGCCAACCGAATCCCGTGGCTCCAGTCCCGACCAGATACCTGCCCTTCCCCCCGCAGGCCGACGGTTCGATCCCGCTGACTCCCGCCGCAGGTTTGTTCCTCATCTGGGCGCTCGGCGCGGTGCTGGGGCTCGCCTCCCTCGGCGCTGCCGCACTTCGTTTCCGAAAGCTCGCGCGCGGGGCGACCCCGATTCGTGATCCGGACTGGATCCGGTCGACAGATATGCTCCGCCGCCGGGCGGACGTGCGCGCTGACGCCCGAATCCTGTCCAGTGCCCAGGTTTCCACACCCATGACGGGCGGTCCGTTGAGGCCCGTGATTCTACTTCCCGCGTCGGCCAAGAGCTGGACATCCGGTCGGCGCGAGATGGTCGTTTCGCATGAACTGGTGCATGTGCGTCGACGGGATGCGCTGTGGCGACTCGTGGCCGGTGCCGTGGTTGCGCTGTACTGGTTCCATCCGCTGATCTGGCTCGCATCACGCCTCGGGGCCGCCGCGAGGGAGCGCTCGTGCGACGAGGAAGTCCTGGCCCTTGGCGTCCGCCCTTCAGCATACGCCCGCCACCTCTTCTCACTGGCGTCCGAGATCGCCCCTGGTCCACCTGTCCTCTCGATACCCGTGGTACAACACCCACACTTGGAGAGCAGAATCATGTCCATTCTCAAGCTCCATCGACCACATTTTTCAAGAATCCGCACCTATTCCGCGCTGGCGGTAGTCGGTGTGGTGGGGATAGTTGCAGCCTGTGCCAAACCGGTCCGCATGGATCCAGCCGCAAGCCCCGCGCCTCAGGCCGAGACCGCGGGTCTCGATGAACGTCCGCCCGAGAACTCGGCTCCCGCAGCGATTCCGGCACCGGTGCCCGTACAGCTGTCCGACAGGACGCCCGCACAGCCCCGCGCGGCGGATCCAGTCGCTGCTGCACCGGCAGTGCCGGAAGCCCCCGTCCTACAGGAGATCGAGTGCAAGCCGGGGAGCTTCACGGGAATAATGAAGAACCGTGAGTCGACGATAGTCCAAGTATCTGCCGACGGCATGTCGCTTTGCATGCGCACGACCGGAGATGTCGTCATGACCGGAGACGGCACTGCGGTCGCGAGCATGGATCCCGGCAGTTCGCTGGTTCTTGCGTCGCAGGCCGAGACGCTTCACCGAATGGCGATCACCCCCGGCCCGAGTGGCTTCGAGTACGAGTGGAGCATCGATGGCCGCTCCCGACCATTCGACGACGAAGCTCGCGACTGGCGCAGCCTGATATTGACCGTGTTGGCGCGCTCCCAGGAGGCTTGGGAGGTCCGCGGCAAGGAAGCCGACATGCGCCGGGAGATAGGAGCCCACAAACGGCACGTGGCCGGTCTGCGTCGCGAGATTGCGTCTCACAAACGGCACGTCGCCGGTCTGCGTCGCAAGATGGCATCCCACGAACGGCACGTCGCCGGCCTGCGTCGCGAGATCGCGTCTCACGAACGGCACGTCGCGAGTCTACAACGCGAGATAGCATCCCACGAGCGACACGTCGCGGGTCTCCACCGTCAAATCGCGGGCCACGAACGGCACGTCGCAAGCCTCCGACGGGGGATGGCTCGGATAACATCGCCTGAGACTCAGGCGGCGTTGCAAGTCGAGATAGTACGTGCCGAAGGCGAGCTACGATCCACGCGCCAAGCCATTGGCGAATACGATCTGGACCAACAAGTGCGCGAGATCAGACAGGAGATCGAGCGGTACGACCTGGACGGGAAGGTCCAAGACATCGAAGGCCAGATCGAGCGATACGACCTCGTCGGTAAGATCCGAGACATCGAGACCCAGATCGGGCAATACGACCTGGACGGGAAGGTCCGAGACATCGAAGCCCAGATCGAGCGATACGACCTGGACGGGAAGATCCGGGACATCGAGGCCCAGATCGAGCGGTACGATCTGGACGGAAGGATCAGAGAGATAGAAGCGCAGATCGAGGAGTGGGACGCCGACCGTCGTGCCGAGGAAATCGAGCGGTCGATCCAGGACGATGTAGCCGCGTTGCGGCGCCTGATCCACCCAACCGACTGGAGGCCCTGATCATGAAACGGAGTTGGACGCTGCTCGTCGTGGCGTGGGTAGCCCTGGTTGGCTGCGGCGACACCGGGTCTCCGAGCGACTGGACCACGCTGCGGGACACCTTGCCTTCCGGCACGGTCCACGTCACGAACATCCCGGCGGCGAACGCATCCCCAACCTGGACTCTGGTCGAGGAACTTCGCGTCGGCTCCCTCGAAGGCACCGGGCCGGACGCGTTCGCCTATCTGAAGGGCCTGGTGGCGCTGGACGGCGGAGGCTTCGCGGTCCTGGATTCGGAGATTCAGGAACTTCGCGTCTTCGGCCCCAATGGCGCTCACATCGCGACCCACGGCGGCAGGGGGCAGGGACCCGGGGAGTTCCTGGACGCGAACGGCCTCATGCTTGGCCCCGGCGGACGTCTCTGGGTCCCGGATGCGCGGAACGGACGCATGTCGGTCTTCGATCCCGAGGACGGCTTCGTCGAGTCCTTTCCGTTCGCCGACGGGTACCGCGGGTGGGTGTGGGACGGCGCGATGGTGAACGGGAGCCGCATCCACCGGCCGTGGTCGGGAGGGAGCCGGGAACAGATCCGCGTCTACGATTTGACGATGACGCTGGTGGACTCGCTGCCGTTGCCCGGCGATCAACCGGAAGACGAAGAGTACGATCCCACGCGTCAGCCCGGCGCGTTCTACCAGGAGCGGGACGGCGGCTACATGATGTACGGGATCCCGTTCTTCGCTTCCGAGGTCAGGTACATCGACTCCCGAGGCGCCGTGTGGTCCACACGGGACGGCGATTCCGAATACCGCCTGTCGCGGTGGGAACCGGGCGGCGATACGACTCTCGTGGTCGAAACCCGCCGACTCGCCATTCCCGTGCCGGAGGTCGAACGCGACTCGGTTATCGACGCGATGCGTCAGATGCTCTCGGACGCGGGCGCGAGTCGCCAGTGGGACTGGTCCCGTATTCCCAACGTCAAACCCGCCATCGAGGCCATCTTCGAATCGGGCGAGGGCAACCTGTGGGTCCGGACCCCCGCACCGGACGGCGGAGTCCTGTTCGATGTCTACTCGGAGGAAGGTGGCTATCTCGGTACGGCAAGCTTGGGACCGGGCCTCAGCCTCTCGGACCATGTCGCCCCGGTTGTGCGTGTGCGGGGCGACATGGCATGGCTGATCGTGACCGACGAGTTCGATGTGCAGTACGTCGTTCGTGCCCGAATCGCGCCAGCCGATCGAAGTTCGGCCTGAGAAGCTAGCCCGGATTTCTCACAGGGTGGCGGATTCGGGTGTGGAATGAAGGATTGAGGCCGTGGTTGGGCGGGTCAACCGGGTTGCAGGGCGGGAAGGGTCCCGGTTTCGTCGTGTGAGAGGCGAGAGACGGGGAGAACTGCTGGCTGAAGGGGTCTTCACTGCTCGCGAGGCGCACGGGTCCCGGCGGTCTTGCCGAGAGGATGTCCGGAGTGCGTGGGAACTACGCTGGCAAACGTGCGTGGACCCGGGCGAAGGCGGTCGCGGAGGGGTGTGCGGAGTCCATCGCGACCTTGAGCCGCCGGATGGAGACGATGACGCGGGCACCGATCTTGAGGAGCTTGAGCCGAAGGGTTCCGGCGGTGGCGCGGGCCAGGCGCGTGCCGTGGAGCGCACGGCGCAGGGCGTCGAAGAGGATCGAGGCGAAGGCGGAGAAGAGGAGCCGGAGCTGGTTGGCGGCGAAGCGGGAGGCGGAGGTCCGGTCGGAGAAGAGGTCCAGTTGCTGCTCCTTGATCGCGTTCTCCATGTTGCCCCTCGGGCAGTAGATGCGCTCGTAGACGGACCGGGCCGAGAAGGTGTCGGGCAGCGAGGTGACGACGAAGCGGGGGTTGGACTTGCCGGGCAGGTGCTCGGCCTTGGCGACGACCCGGCGCGTGCGGGACCAGCTTGCGAGGGTGGCGTAGAGGAACTCGGTGAACCGTCGGGCCGACCGGCCCCGGCGCTCCGCTGACGCCGCGGCGTCAGCCAACTCCGGGCCGATCTTCTCGACGAGCCGCGAGTTCCGGGCCAGGCCGATTACGTAGTCCACGCCGTTGTTCTCGCACCAGGCCAGGATCTCTTCGCGGGCATAGGCGGAATCGGCCCGAAGCAGGATCTGCAGTCCCGGCCACCGTTGCCGGAGCCGTTCGACGATGCGGCCGAGCGGCCCCCTCACGCCTCCGGCGGGATCCGCGTTGCCCGGCCTCAGCAGCGCGAAGAGCGGGCGGCCGCCGCAGGTGATGTACAGCGGCAGGAAGCAGTAGTGGTTGTAGTAGCCGTGGTAGAAGCCGCCCTCCTGGCGGCCGTGGACTTCGTCGTCGGTCGAATCGATGTCCAGCACGAGCCGGGACGGCCGCCTCCCCTTCCAGGCGTCGATGAACGACTCGAGCAGCACGGCCTGCAGCGCGTCCGCATCGTGCTCGATCCTGTGGTACCGCCCCGGCGCCCCGGCGGGAGGTGCATGCTCCAGACGGTTCAGCGTGCTCTTGCCCGCCAGCGCCGCGCAGTTCCTGCGGCGGCCCTCGAGCTTCCCGGAAAACAGCGCCAGCAGCGGGTCGTGCCGCAGCTCGTCATGGTCGTTGAGATCCTCGTATCCCAGCGCAATGCCCATGATCCGCTGCGCCACCAGCGTCTCGACCGAGTGTTCTGTCAGGCGGGCATCGCGGTGGTCCGTGAAGCACGCGGCCACCCGGTCGACGAGCCCAATGGACCGGTCGGCCGCTCTGAGCAGCAGCGCTCCCCCGTTCGAGGTAATCGATCCGCCGTCGAACGCCGCGGTCACCTTCCGGCCCTGGCACCCTTGAAATCCGAACGAAACGGGTCTACACTGTGTCGGCATCGGTCCTCTGGTGTGGTGACTGTCAAGTTTGTGCGGCACATAAACTTAACAACCCCCGGAGGCCGATGCCATCTTATTGCTGTGAGAAATCCGGGCTAGCGCTCCGGGGATGGGAGCGTGCCCGGAGCCGGTGGGCTGGGCTGGCAGGCCGGTCCCGTCCACGATTGCGGTGGCCGTGTGGTGGTTAGGGCCGAGGGGGTGGCAGCCTCGGCCCACGACGTTCGCGCGAGCGCCGATTGGGGGTTCGAAGGGGGGCGGTAGCACCCCTCGCCAAAGCGCGAATGCTTACATCGCGTATTACCGGGCGGCGATCACGTCGAACTGATGCCCTCGGGCTAGAGTGGCCCCCGGCGTGCGCGATGCGGATCGTGTGCGCCGGGGGGTTCGACGGTGGGGATCTCGCCCCGTGGCCGAAACACTTTGGCACGGTTGCCCGTATGGGGACGCCCGGGAGCACGGACAGGCTCACCAGATGCCGAAGGGGGGCGTTTCAACAAGCCGCTGGCGGCGGCTTCCCGAGGCTCCCTTACGCTACCGGACATCCTCGAACGTTACCGGACAAGAGGAGATTCGCTAAGGGTTGACTGCCTCAAGGACGGTTGTTCAACGTCTCGGGTGTCAATGGGCATCGAAAATGTCAGGGTATTGGGCATTGAAGATGTCAGGGTCCGAGCGCTGCTCCGCGGAGGGAGCGGAGCGACCGGAGCGGGGCAGCGGGCCGGTAGCGAGGTCGTCATGAGGGGCTCTCTTTCGAGGCAGGCGATTCGGCGTCCACTCGGCTCGCGAGGGGGTGGATCGCCTTGGAGAGTTCGGCGTGGCGGCGCATCCGGTAGCTGTTGCCCCGGATGTTGACGATATGGCAGCGGTGGAGCAGTCGGTCGAGGAGCGCTGCGGCCATGACCTCGTCGCCGAGGATGCGGCCCCACTCCTCGAAGCCCTTGTTGGAGGTGAGCACGGTCGAGCCGTTGCCGTAGCGCCGGTTGACGAGTTGGAAGAAGAGGACCGCGCCGCTCTGGGTCACCGGCAGGTAGCCGATCTCGTCGACGATGAGGAGTGCCGGGTGGGTGAGGATCTTCAGGCGGCGGTCGAGCCGGCCGGCGGCCTTGGCCTCCTCGAGGGAGTCGACGAGGTCGGTCAGGGTGCCGAAGTAGATCTTGCGGCCGCTCTCAGCCGCCGTGATCGCCAGGCTGATCGCGAGGTGCGTCTTGCCCACGCCGGGCGGGCCGAGGAAGACGACGTTCTCCCGGCGCTCGACGAAGCCGAGTTCGTGCAGCGCGTCGATCTGCTCGCGCTTGATCGACGGCTGGAAGGCGAAGTCGAAGGCCGCCAGCGTCTTCACGTACGGCAGGCGGCTGGAGCGCATGGCGGCTTCGAGGCGCCGGCCGTTGCGGAGCTCGATCTGGGCGGCCAGGAGCCGCTCGATCGCCTCGGCCGCGGTCGTGCCTCCCCCGTCCACCCCGGCGAGCACGCCGTCCAGCGCCTCCAGCGCGCCGGGCATCTTGAGGTCGGCGAGCTGGGCCGCGATCCGCTCCCTGCGCGATGGCGGCCTCACCGCACGCCTCCCGCGATCCGGCCGTACTCGGCCAGCGGACGGCGCTCGACCTCGACGAACCGGGAGTCCGCCGCCGCTTCGTTCCGCTCCTTCGAGGGCTCGGGGCGCAGCGGCGTCACGGGCCGGTAAGGCCAGCGGGCCAAGGGCTTTAGGTGCGGCCTCTCCGCCTCGAACCGGTCCACGGGCCGCTCCTTCAGCGTGCCGTGGACGCGGACGTTGGCCACCCTGCCGAGCCACCCCAGCACCCGGGCGTTCAGATCGTCGTCCGACACGAAGTCCCGTCCGTAGAAGAAGCTCCGCCGGATGTAGCTGACCGGCCGTTCCACCTTCCCCTTCGTCTGCGCCCGGTACGGCCGGCACGCCCGGATCCGGAAGCCCCAGTGGTGGGCGAAGCGCAGGAACTCCGTGTTCTCCATCAGCCGCCCGCCGACCTCCCGGTTGTCCTCCACGATGACGGCCTTCATCTGGTCGAACAGCAGCTCCGAGGGCACGCCCCCGAAGTACCGGAACGCCGACTCCAGGCCCTCCATCACCACGGCCATCGTCTGCCGCTCGTAGTACCGGACCCACATCAGCCGCGAGTAGCCCAGAACCACGACCAGCGCGTGCCGCTTCCCCCACGGCGTCTTGAACTCCGCGAAGTCCACCTGCCCCTGGTGCCCCGGAGGGGTCTCGAAGCGCCTGACCGGCTCCGGCTCCGGCAGCGGCCGGACCTCCCGCACATGCCGCTTCACCTGGTCGTAGCCGCCCTCGTAGCCCGCCTTCCGGATCTCCTCGAACAGCCGCACAGCGCTGAGATCCGGATACCGGGCCAGACGGGTCTCGATGATCTCCTTGTAGGGATCGAGCCGCGAAGGCCGGGGCCGCCTCGGCCCGTATCGGACCGGCCCGTCGTCCAGCTCCCGGTCCAGCTGCCCCGCCGCGATCCAGCGGTACACCGTCCGCTCGCTGACCCCGCAACGCCGCGCCACCGCGGCCTTGCTCAGTCCCTGTTCCAGATAGTGCCGCAACAACACCCGCGTCTCTCTTCCGATCATCACGTCTCCTTCGTTCAATGGAGACGCGATGGTAGCCAACCCGTTCTCGGCCCTTGCCCGCCTTCGCCCAACATCCCATGGCCGAACCCCCGCCACCGGGCTCAACCCTGACATTTTCAATGCCCACGATCCCGTAATTTGACGTGCCCGGTAACATCGGGTATGGAGACGCTGACACAGCCGCTCAACAGGGAAGCGGGCGATGCGATCGCCCATCTTGACGGCCGCCAAGGTGCGCGCGGGTTCTTCGGCTTGACGGGCCGCCGAGCCGAGTCGGTTGCGCTCGGGTGCCGCCGGGGGGAGGCGTGCACCCACGCCCGGAATGCGCGGTTCATGGACGGCGAACCTCGAGACGTCGGACAGCACGTGAGCGCGTCGAAGAGGCGGATGCCGCGCGTTGAGCCGGCCCGTTCACGGGCGCTCCCCACGGGCTTGTCGGACGCCACTAAGGTGGGCAAGCCAGCCTACCCGTTGTCATACAACGGGGCTGGCGAGGGGATGGCTCCCGCCCCCCCTTCGAACCCCCCGCGCGTCGCGCTCCCGTGGCGGTCGCGCATGGGTGCGCCGCCCCCTTCCCCCCGCGCCGGTGCGGCGTGATGCCTGAGCGCCGCACCGCCGTCGTCACCGCCCGCGTATCGGCGACCGAGTTCGCCGACTGGCGGGCCAAGGCCGCAGCCGCAGGCGTGCCCCTGTCGGCGCTCATCCGGCGGGCCATGGCCCGTACGCGGACCTGGACGGCCCGCGCGGCCGAGGTCGAGCGCGAGCGCACCCGGGAGGTCGGCCGCATCGGCAACAACCTCAACCAGATCGCTCGCTGGGCGAACACCCACAAGGGGTCGGCCGAGGCCGTCGAGGTGATCGCCCGCCTGGTCGCCATCGAGCGCGCGCTCGGCGCGCTGGCCCGCTTCGAGAGCCCGGAGCGCGATGCACATTAAGTTCCTGGCGCACGGGACCGGCTCGGCCGGCAAGGCGGCTGGCTACCTCTTGGGGGAGCGGGACGCTGCCGGGAAGCCGCGCGAGGGCGTCGAGGTGCTGCGGGGGAACCCGGACATGGTGGCCGCGGTGGCCGACTCGCTCGACTTCGAGCACAGGTACACCTCCGGCGTGATCGCTTGGGCGCCGGACGACCACCCCACCGACGAGCAGATCGAGGCGGTCCTGGACGCCTTCGAGAAGACGGCTTGGGCCGGGCTGGAGCCCGACCGATATGCCTGGGCGGCCGTGCTCCACCGCGAGCGCGGCGGAGGGGCTCACGTCCACGTCCTCGCCGCGCGGTGCGACCTGGAGACCGGCCGTAGCCTCAACATCGCGCCTCCGGGATGGCGGAGGGCGTTCGATCCGCTCCGCGACGCCTTCAACCACGAGCACGGCTGGGGCCGTCCGGACGATCCGGCCAGGGCCAGAGTGCAGCAACCCGGCCACCGCGCCTACGTCGAAGCGGCGCAACTGCGGGCCGGGCTCCGGCTCGAATCTTCCCCCCGCGACCTGATCCGGGACTACCTGTTTCAGAGGGTCGAGCACGGCATGGTGCGGGACCGTGCCGATGTCGTCTCCGCACTGCGGGAGGCGGGCCTCGAAGTGCCGCGCCAAGGCAAGGACTACCTCACCGCGCTGGATCCGGAGACCGGGGACCGGTGGCGGCTGAAAGGAGAACTGTATGGAGAGAACTTCGACCGCGAACGATTTGACCGAACGGCTGCGGAGACGGCTGGAGAGCGAACGCTCGGAGATCGAGGAGTTGACCGCGAGCGAGCTCGGGCGGCTCGCCGAGAACTCGCGGCGCGTCGTGAGGAACGCGCTGCGTACCATCGAGCGCGATACGGAGGAGGCGACCGGCCGGATGCGCGAGTTGCTGGTCAAGGCGTGGCTCCGGCCGCTGATCGTCGGCCTGAGCCACAAGATGCATTGAATTCACAAATACTTGCAAATCATGAACTTAGGAGTATCACTGGTTGGATTCCCGCTGTTTGACTCCCGCCGATTGGGATCTTAGCCGCGAACCTGTCCTCGGCTTTCCAGAGCCTTCCGAAGGTGTCCTCCGTCGGGCCTCTGGTAGCACCTGAGCACCGTATGGGCGTCCCGCCAGCCGCCAAGCTCGCAGAGGACTTTGAGAGGCTGGTCCATGAGGTCGCTCGCAAACTTACGCCTCAAGGAGTGCCAGCCCCGCCCGTGCTTCGGCTCCAACCCCGCGAGCTTCTGGGCGTGCTTCCACCAGAAACCCACCACCGAGCGGCCTGCGCACCGGGAAGCATCGGCGGGCGCGGGCAGCACCGGACCGCTCCCGGTCGCGGTGCTCATTCCTCGCGCCTCCTCCAAAGCCGCCAGCGCCTTGTCAGTCAACGGCGTGGTGTGCTCGTAGCCCGTCTTCTCGTGCTTCGCTCGCCACCGCACCGATTTGTCCTCGAAGTCGATGTCGGGCCACCTGAGCTTGCGGATGGCTCCGATCCGGTGTCCCGTTTCGTGTGCGAGCACGAGCGCGACATGGAACCGCCAGTCGACTTGGCGGGACACCCGGAGGAGCGCCTCGTACTCCTCCTCGTCGAGGGCGACGCGGGTGGGGTTCTTCTCCTTGGGTTTCCTGAGGCCCCTCAGCGGATTGGAGTCGAGGAGCAAGCGGCCCTGCCCGTCCCTCGACCTCGCTGCCCAGTTGAGCACGGCCATCAGGAATATCAGGTCTCCTTCGATTGTCCGGTTGCCCACGGGCTTTCCGGAGAGACCGACCTTTCCCGCGCGTCGTTCCCGGATGAACCGGTCCCAGTCCCGCTGCGAAAGCGTCGCCGGGTCCCGGTCCGCGCCGAGGAAACGGAGGAACATCACCGTCGCGGCCCCGTCACGCATCCGGGTCCGCTTCCCCTTGGTAGGCGTCACCTCTTCGCTGTAGATGTCAAAAAGCCGCCCCAGAGTGAGCGGCTCGGGCTCGGCCTCCTTCCGGTCGTTCGGTTCCGGCCCGGCGAACCCAGCGGCGAACTCGTCCGCCTGCCGTTTCGCCCGAGTCCAGTCTCGGTGCTTGAGCGACCTCGTGCGCCTGCGCCCGTTCTCGCGCCACTCGATTTGGTAAAGGCCGGTCTTGGGATCGGCAAACACCCTCACCCGGTTGCGGCCCCATTCGCCGGCGCTGTAAGAGCGCCGACTTCGTTTCGTGCGTGCCATCGTTCGATTCCTCTCGATTCGATGGACTGCACGATCTGCGCGAACGAAAGGTCGCCTGCGGGGGGATGTTTGACCAGTGGCAGGTCGTCCAACAGGTCCGGTTCGTCCCGATCCGAACGGGTTCAGCCGCTTTGCCGGGGATCGGAAGGAGCATGGCGCGCGCGATCTTCTGGAGAGACGGTTGGTCGGACTCGGGACGGGCGTCCGGTGCCGTGCGAGGGCCGCACATGTGAAACAGACCCCGATGTGCGCGAAACCCAAGTTCGGACGTGCATGTCGGCGACCTCGTATGTCATTGTCCGGATTGCGGTTGCATCACGGCCTCCGGGGCGGCTGCGCCGCGCCGGAACCGGAGGCCGTGGTCGGAGCGACCCCCCTTTTTCGATGCCT
This sequence comes from Longimicrobiales bacterium, assembly GCA_965208255.1. Classification (GTDB taxonomy): domain Bacteria; phylum Gemmatimonadota; class Gemmatimonadetes; order Longimicrobiales; family Gaopeijiaceae; genus BD2-11. The sequence continues at coordinate 1,279,455 of OZ242324.1, read as the reverse complement.
GCTGTGGCATCTGCGGAGGTTGGGATGTGCACTCCATCCCAACCTCCGCGGGGGTCGCTCCGGGCCAGCGATCCCATGCGGGAAGGCCAAACGGTGAGCAGGAACGGGCGCGTCCCGGTCTTGGTCGGCGAGGCCGGACAGCCCGACGGCCAGCCGACCGGCCAACACGTCCTCCGCCGCCTCGAAGCGGCGTTCGACACCCTTCCGGGACGGATTGTTGGCTCGGTAGCGACCCGAAGGGGCGGGGGCGGGGGTGCGCAAGCACACCCGGCCCCGAACCCGTACCAGGCCCTCGGACTGGGGGGTCGCTAGCGTCACGGCCTGAGCGGCCTGAGCGCCACGTGCGAACGGCGCGGCGAGGCCGAAAGACGTTGCTGCGCCATGCGGATAAAACGGGAAGGCTGGTGCGCATCGCTGAAAGGCCAAAGTGCGCATCGGACCCCCATGTCGTTTGCGCGTTTCAGTACGGCTCCAAGTCGGGGTTCGCCCTACGCTCCAACCCAACTCCGGCGAATCGAACCTCCTGCCCGGCGCCACGACCGTGTTCCGCCCGCCCGCCGTGGGGATACATACCGGCTTCCAAGACGAAACGGTGCTTCGCGGCTCGGATCACTGCGGGTGAGCCGAAGTGTCTCCAACGGCTGGTCGGCCATTCGGTCGAACGATTCACAGCGTGTACTACGGCGTCGGTGGCGATCGAGTTTCAACGGTCTCCAAGCCGCCGGCGTGACCATCGACGCAGACCCGCGCCTCGGCTTCGAGGACCGCCCGCAGGGAGTCATCGGCGGCCGCTTCGAGGGTGTCCTCCGGGCTGGCCACTGTTCGGTGGTCAAGCAGGCCAGCCAGCCAGCCAGCCGACGCCGTGTTGAACAACGGCGGCCTGGCAAAGGGGGGCATGCGCCCCCTTGGACCCCCAGCTATCCGCGCCGACGGCCGAGCATCGCGCGACCGGCGTGTCAACGGACGCTAGACCCGTGCGCCGAGCCCTAGAACCCCCCTCTGCCTTCACGTACTCAGGGATGGTTAGGCGTCGACCGAAGGCATCTCGGAAGCGGGAATTCGTACGAGTGCGCGAGCGCACTTAGCAGCTTCGTCCAGAAGATCTTCAACAGCTTCTTGGACCTCAGACGCGAGCTCTTGACCGTATATGTCGTCAAGCTGTGGCCGAAGCGCCTTCAGAAGATTCCTCGCGACAACCATCTCCTGGTCCTCCTTGGCCGTTAGCGCAAGATGGATCACCAGAGTCATCCGTAAACCGATGAGCATTGCCAATCTAGAATAATCTGTCATGAGTATTCTCCATGGGTAAACAGCACGGGAATCCCTCTTCACGCTCTTCCCAAGCGCGTTTCAACGCCTCTCGAATCTCCGGAGACATCGATCATCAGCGCGCCACGATAGCACGGCGCGACGGCCCGCAATCGACATTTGCCGTCGAGCGGAGGAAGTCCCTCGGAAGGAGGTTGAATGGGGCGGGTAGGGCGATGCGGCGGTCGCGGAGCGGTTGCCAATAGAGGTGCCTCCTGGCTCGCTACCCAACCCGCGGCTCCATCTCCGCAAACGCGTCCTGTCGCGTGATCGTGTCCGTCAGAAGTGGGGATTCGGGGTCCCAAACCTGCCGCTTGGTCCGCGACCTCAGGGTCGCGGCGGTGTACACGAACCGTCTGTCGAAGATGGCGTACAGCCTCCGGAACATCCGATTGTAGTCGAGCTTGGGGTCGCGGTGTCCAGCGTACACACCGCATTCAGCCGGACCGCCCTTGGCCCTCACGAAAGTCAGCCCGCAGGCCTCGTAGCGCGACGGGTGGTCGCGGAGATCGTCGCGTTCCGAGAGACGGCGGAGCGCCTGCCGATAGCGCCTGATTGGTTCAGTTAATTCTCCGCCGCTTAGGAATGTGAGATCGGGTACGGCGTAGCGACCCTCCTTGAGTTGGAAGTGAGCAACCGGATCTGGATCGTCAGCCTCGTTCGCCCGCAGAACGGACCAGAAGGCGTAGACCAGGGCCGGGTAAGCCATGTGGAGATTCGTACAGTCACCCGCAGCCTCCTCCATTCGGTTCGTCAGGTTGCGGAACGCTCTTTGAGTACCCTTCAGAGACACAGCGAGGACCGGGCCGATCGTTGGGATCGTTACCGTCACATCCAGCTTCTTGGTCTTCAAGCCACCGAGAATCGTCCGTTCGCCGGGCTTCGCAGCGGACGGGTCATGGTGAAGCAGGAGGCCACCTCGCCTACGCTTCACGGTGATCGGCGGTCGCGGGAAGATCTGATCGGGATGGAATCCGCCCTCGATCACCAACCGACAAGCGACATACCAGTGTAGTGGGATGATGTGCCGGCTGGTCTGGACATTGGCGTCCGGGAAGGCGAACTGTGTGAGAGCCTCCTTCAAGCTGATGAGAACCGGCGGTTCAGGCGGCACGGTAATGCCTCCACCTCCGAAGCTCACGGGTGCCGCTGCGAAGTAGTTCCTCTTGCTCTTCCGACAGATCGAGTTCCGGCGCGAGCAGGACGCGGCGGGCCTCTGCCGGTTCGATCTTCAGGACGCCACCTCCCAACGCGTGTCCCTCCAACTCGCAGGAAAGAGTGGTCAGAGCGTTCCGCCAGTTGGCAAGGTATTGTGTCACGTCTGCCTCGTTGTGGAAATGCACTGCATGGACGGAGTTGGTGCAGGTCACGCCGGCAGAGTTCCCGACCAATCGTGGCCCCCGACCGGACATGATGGACAGAAACGCATGAGGGGTCTGGACATCGGGCACCGCAAACCACGGCTGTCGGTTCCGGCACTTGTAGGTCTTGCTGGCCGCCCGCGCAGCCTCAGAATCCAGGTAGTCTTCCACGGAACGAGGCAACTCGCGTACCCCGCCCAGATTCAACAGGAGAACCGGACGGTCTTCGTCCGACCATCGCCTCACGACATCCTCGTCAACATCGTCTACAGCTAGGTCGCGGTTCGAGCGGACGGAAACGCGGAGCACTTCCTTCGGGATGCCGAATACGGCGGCGGTACTGGGGCGCAGGTGGAAGAAGTCGTTGGCTCCAGTCACATAGCCGATGCCGAGCCGTGCCACCTGGCCAAGGCGGCTAGCCGCCTTGGCAACCGCGATCTCGAGGTAGGCTGCACGGATCGACGAGGGGACCAGAAGAGCCCGTAACCGGAATCCCCACCGTCCGAGTTCGTCCACCGACACCGGCTCGAAGTCCCAGGAACCGTCCTCAAGGGGAAGCGAGTCGAGTCGAACGAAGTGAATTGCATCCGACCGACCGCCGAATCCAGATGCCCGCAGCAGCCAGCAGTCCTCCGACAGATTCGGGAAGAGCTTCTCCCGAACAGCAATCACCTCAACGCGTTCGAACGAGCGGAGGAGGTATCGGACAACAGGTCGCGCATAAACCGCGTGTCCGATCTCCGCAGGGACGACGAAAGCAAGGCGTCCTCCCCGCATCAGGAGGCGGGAAGCTCCAACCACGAAAGGTGCCCACGACGAACACAGGCCAGAGAGCTTCACCCCTTGGGCGGCGCAGTACCTTAGCGCCCGCCGACGCGCCTGACCGGCGAACCGCTGGTAACGGATGAAGGGTGGGTTGCCTACGGCGGCGGCGAATCGGCGATTCGTGTGGGGTGCCCACGCAAAGAAATCCGCAGTCGCTATCTCGGCGTTCACACGCCGCGAAGCCTCGGCAGCGGCCACCGGGTCTACATCCACCCCGACGGCATTCTCCAGACCCGCCAGAAACCGACCGTCGCCGCACGCAGGGTCGAGAACGGGACCGCTGAGATCTCCTCGCATCGCCCATGAGACCAGCGCACGGACGACGGCCGGCGGAGTGTAGTAGGATCCAAGATCCTTGCGGCTCGGCGATGTGCTCATGAAGTGGACCTGCTACGGAACGGGACGTTGCTCCAAGGTTCCAAGCTAAGCTAACAGCGCCGGCCCAGCGGAGAAATCCGTCGAAGTCAAAGGGGCGGAGCGCCTGTGGCGTGGTTCCCGTAGAAGGCCTAGCTGCAGGCGAAACTGGAGGCGCGATACGCTCGCGCGGCGGATTGCCGCGCGAGGGGAATGGTCGCTAGCATGCAGGGATGGATAGCGTACTCGAGTTCTTGGCCAGAGAAATCGCCTCGTTCGGCGTTCGGTGGCTTGTGGTGGTCGCGATGGGTGTGGTGGCCATGTGGTACTTTGGTCGGGACCACAAGAAGCGCCTCGCCGCTGTGGAACGCGGATTGCTGGGCGGCACCGAGTCTGTTCCAAAGGTGTCCACGACGCCAGCGGCGAGGCCGCCGACATCGAGCACGGAAGAAGCAGAAGCGCATTCCGAACTGGCCCTGGTTGTGAGCTTGGCGATCCACGACAGAAACCTCCTCCACCGCCGTATCTGGGGCGAGGAAAGGGAGAACGTCATGAATGCGCGGTCGGAAGCTCCATTCCTGACACGATTCTTCGACGAGATGGCTCGTCACCGCAGTATCGACACAGCCACGGAAGCGCTCCGCGAGAAAGGAATAGGACTTCCTCCCGGAGAAGAAGAAGCGGTGGAGTTGGTCCGCCTGCTGCGCGAAGGCAAGGTCGAGCGTGCCCGCGGGCGATTCCCGCTTCGGGTAGAACAGCGATTCCTCCTTCGGGGAGACGAGCCCGATCCCTGAGGCCACGAAGCGCCCGAGCCGGGAGTCCCCGGACTCTACGGTGTCCGCATCCGGGAGGTCGCGGGAGAAGACCACTGGTTCGTCGAACCGGAACGCCTTCCAGACGGCCCCTGACGGCGTCGGACGGGCATCGCCGGAGGAGCGTGGGTTGGGGGGGGATCGAAGGGGGGGCGACGCCACCCCTCGCCAGCCCCGCCGTGTATTACGGGGGGTAGGCTGGCTTAGCCACAGTAGAGTGGCTAAGCCAGCCCGGCGGCCCGCCCGCGAAACCCTCCCGCGCACCGCCCGAGACGGCGGTTGCCGGGCCGTCGCGGGCAAGCCCTCCCGTGGTCGCGGGCCTTTGCTGGCGATGAGGGCGAGTCCGTTCGCCGTGGCGACGGCGACGCTTCCTGCCGAGCGGCCGATTTCGACCCTACCCGTACCCTTCGGGAGGGTGCGATCGTCGTTCCTGGGCGATTCCACGGCCCGTAGGTTACCCGAAACGCCCCCGTGGTCGCTCCAGAAACCACCTCTGAGCCCCGTCACAGGCTGCCGCACCCGGCCAGCGCGCCGGAACGGTGCGAGCCAGAGGAAGTCCTGAAGCTCGGACCGACCCATTTGCCCCGCGCGACGCCTTCGTGGCTCTTGATCGCGGCGCTATGATTGAGGGTGTCACGCTACGGCAATTGGCGTGCAAGACATGTTCGGAAACGATAACCGGGCATGGAATCGGCCACAAACCAAAAACTCCACAGAGAACAATGAGTAAGACCACCAAGTACATCGCTACGTACGTCCACCGAGGGCGGCGCACCACAAGCGGGATCTTCGACGCAGATCTGCACCGCAAGAACTGGACCGATTGGGAATTGGCTGCGGTGTTCCGTGTCTCGGGTAAGAACATCGCCATTTGTCTTCCAACCGCCGACCCCGACTACCGCCCGTCGCACCTAATCTTCGACCGACAGAGACTGACGGCCAAGGAACTGTTGGGCGGCAGCGTGCCGGAGTCGGAGGCCGTGACGCGGGTGTGGTCTCGGCCCGACACTCGCAGGCAGAGCATCGACTGCTTCGCTGTATACCGCCACAAGCGATCCGCAACCGCTCTTTTCGATCACGGCGACAACGACGTGGTGGCCTGCGGCCCGGACCTTCTGCTCGACTACGACTTGGTGGCCGTCTTCAAGGTCGCGTGGGAACGTGACGTCATGATGAGGGAATCTGTTGTCGAGGTAGACAACCGTGAGTGGACTGCCGAGCAACTGCTCGATGGTGAAGCCGAGGTCTCGGGACTCGTGACGCTGGCATGGAAGAGGCCAGCCAAGGGATGATCTGGCGACCACTCATGCGGACCCTGACGCCAATACCGACCCTTGAGGCGCGCGTGAGAGCGTCGCGCCAATGGCCGCCCCTGACCCCCCAGTCGCATGGATGGGGATGCGCGAGCGGAGGCAGTGATGGGTGTGGTGACAAGGGCCGGGGTCACTCACACCGCTGCCGTGAGACCTCCGTTACGCGTGCGGAGAATGAGTCCCGTTCTCGTTGCACTATCGCGACCTCGTCCTCTCGTGGCGTGAACTCCAGCGTATACTCGTTGAGGTTCCCTTCGACCTCCAAGGGAAGAATGAGCCGAATTGAGGACCCAAGGATCTCCGGACATGCCATTTCGGCGTGGTAGAAGGGTGTTATCGTCATGGCACTTACGTCGGCATTTGCCCGGGGGATCGCAGTGAAGACAGCAGTCGCGCGCGCCGGGATGTTCTGTGGGCCAGGAGTGTTCCCCATATCTATCCATCTGGTGTCACCCGGAACGACATTGCTCGCTACTCCGGAAGGTCCGACGTAGGAACTCTCGGCCCACAGAAACCGAATCGAGTGTTCGGTCCGATTCTCTACCACGACGGAGAACGAACCGCTGAGTGGAACGACCAATAGAGACAGAAGATCGTCCTCGTAGGTGTACCCGCTCGTGTCTGCCGGCGTGAGCGCGTAGGATCCCCAGCGCTCGGCAACATCGGCTGGGCGCTGAACGGCGCGCAGTGCGAGCGGTGCGTCGATCCGTGGCGGCATCATCACCGGCGCGCAGCCCGCGAGCACGACTGTCAGAGCTATTCCGATTTTTCTCATCGTTTCCTTTCCTTTCCCCGACGGTTGGTATCGGCTCCGTGTCTGGTCCAACCGGCAATCTATCGACCTGATCCCCCTCCGCCAGTGTAACGGGTCGGCCCGACACGTTCCCCAAACTGTGTCAACGGTCCGAATCAAGGCGGTTTCCGAAGGGTTCCAACGCCGGTCCCGGACGCGGATCGACCGCCGCCAGCGGGACCTCCGTTTGCCCCCGGAGAGCTACGCTCCGGCCTCGGTATGTCACGTCGTAGCGCTTGGACAGCCTCGGGGCAGCGCTCCAGCGGGTTGGACCGCGGACACGCCCGGACCACATCGCTTCCCGGTACGAAGGCGAGGTGGGCTCCCGGGAGCTTCGGCGAGGAGGACTCGCGGGCGCGGAACTCCCGTCAATCAGGTCCGGTTTTCCCGCTTTCGCGGCACGGTCCAGCAGGGTCCAGTTCAACGGCAGAAAACGCAGATCGTGCAGTCCCAGTTGACTTTACGTGACTTCCTGCCGTGATTTGTGCCACCAGCAATCCGCCTGAGCCTCTGGATCGGTTTCTTCGGCGGAAGCTGGGCGACGATGCGCTGGTTGGCGGGGAGCATCCAGAACCGGATCGAGACCCGCGCCGAATTGAACCGGGACATCGAGGACGCCCGGCGGACGCTGGCCCAAGTGGAAGTGGACACCTGGGGGCTCGTGTTCCACGAGGTCGAGGGCGAGCGGTTCGTGGTGGTACCGGACGGGGTGCTGGCCCGTCCGCCCTGGTGGGTGGACGACCGTCCGGCCTTGAAGCTGTCGAACGAGTGAAGGAGGTCTATGACCGCGTTAGAGGAGCAGTTGACGAAGGCCTTGCGGAGGCTGTCCGCGCAGTACGAGATGGAACAGCGGCGGCACTCCGGGCAAGTCGAAGCCTTGCAGCGGCAGGTCGAAGCCTTGCAAGGGCGCGTCGAGCGGCAAAGCGGGGAGAGCGAAGCCTTGCGGCAGCACGTCGAGCGGCAGAGCGCGGAGAACGAAGCCTTGCAGATGCGAATCGAGCGGCTCGACGCGCTAGCGACACGCTTGGCCGAGTATTCCGGGACATCCGCCGTCGCGAGACCGCGCGGCCTCCGTATCTGATGCGCCGCCCGGGACCGGACCGCGATCAGGGTCCGAGCCGCTGACGATGGCGTCCAGTCGCTTGACACCCGAACGCCGCGGCGCCCGGCGCGCCGTCAGCCGCCCGTCTGGCGGAGACGCCGTCCCGGCGCGAAGTTTCAACCGCGCAGATCGTGCGGTCCATCACGAGAGGAATCGAATGATGGCACGCACGAAACGAAGTCGGCGCTCGTACAGCGCCGGCGAATGGGGCCGGAATCGGGTCCGGGTCTTTACCGATCCGAGAACCGGCATCATCCAGGTCGAGTGGCGCGAGAACGGGCGCAGGCTCACCCGGTCGCTGAAGCACCGTGACTGGGACCGGGCCAAGAGACAGGCGGACAAGATCGCCGCCGGACTCGCCGAGCCCACGACCACGGACACGGCGGAAGCCGAGTCCGAGCCGCTCACCCTGGAGACGCTGTTTGAAATCTACGGTGAAGAGGTCACCCCCACGAAGAGCAAGCGGTCGCGGAACCACGACCGGGCCATGATGAGGAGGCTCCTTCGGTTCTTCGGGAGGCACCGGAAGGCCGTGACGCTTTCGCAACGCGACTGGGACCGCTTCATCCGGGCGCGGCGCGTCGGAAAGGCCGGCGGTAGTCGCAGACCCGTGTCCGAACGGACGATCGAATACGATCTGAGGCTGCTACTCGCGATTCTCAACTGGGCCGCGAAGTCGAGGGACGAGGAGGGACGGCTCCTCCTCGAATCCAACCCGCTCCGGGGCCTCAAGCTGCCAAAGGAGAAGAATCCGAGACGGGTGGTGCTCACCCAGACAGAGTACGAAGCGTTGCTCGGGGTGTCCGCCCAGGTGGACTGGCGGTTCCGAGTGGCCTTGGTGCTCGCCCACGAGACTGGGCACCGAATCGGTGCCATTCGGCAGCTTCGTTGGGCCGACATCGACCTTGATGGCCGGACCATCCGGTGGCGGGGAGAGCACGAGAAGACTGGTTACGAGCACCGGACGCCGGTCACCGCCAAGGCGCTCGCCGCCTTGGAGGAAGCGCGGAGGCACAACCCTGGAATTGGGGACGCGCCCCTGCTGACCGCGCCGAAGGATTCCTTCGCTTGCATGAGCCGCTCGCTGGCGCGCGACTGGTGGAAGAAGGCCGAGACGCTTGCGGAGCTGGAACGCAAACGCGGCCGCGGCTGGCACTCGCTGAGGCGGAAATTCGCCTCCGACCTGATGGACCTGCCGCTGAAGGTGCTCTGCGACCTCGGCGGCTGGAAGACCGCCGAGACGGTCCTCCAGTGCTATCAGCGCCCCGACGAGGACCGGCTCAGAAAGGCCATCGAGGAGTACCGGGGGGTTGGCTCCGCGTCCAAATAGCGGACATAATTAGCGAACATCAAACCCCCCAAATCACGTAAGTTCAATCGGGGCGGCCGGATTCGAACCGGCGACCTCCTGCTCCCAAAGCAGGCGCGCTACCGGGCTGCGCCACGCCCCGTCCCATCACGTCGACCTGGAAGCATCGGGGATTTCGACAGTCGCTTCAATCCCCGCGCGACCGCGGGCCACCCGGAACCTGGCGCCTCACCGCTCTCGGCGCGCCAGCGGATTTATCCACGGCTGCTAGTAGTGGAGGGTTTCGCGCAGGTGCGAGCCGAGTGCCCGGAAGGCCTGGCCCCGATGGCTGCGCGCATCCTTCTCTTCGGGATCGAGTTCGGCGAAGGTCTTCCCCGCTTCGACGTCCAGGAAGTGTGGATCATATCCGAAGCCACCGTCCCCCGCTGGCTCCAGGACGATGGTCCCCGGCGCGTCGCCACGGAACACCAGCGGTTCGCCCATGCCGAAATGCAGGACCGCGACGCACACGAAGCGTCCGCTGCGGCGATGGGGCTTGTGGCTCGCGAGCAGCTTGACCAGGTGCTCGTTGTTGGCGAGGTCGCGATCCTCGCCGTCGAGGTCCGGCGCGGGCGCGAAGCGCTTGGAACGCACCCCCGGCGCGCCATCGAGGACATCGACTTCCAGGCCGGAATCGTCGGCGATGGTCGCGGCTCCGCACAGGCTGTTGAAGTAGGCGGCCTTTGCCTTGGCGTTCTCTTCGAAGGTGTCGAAGGCTTCGATCCTGTCTTCCTCCGGGGAATAAGGGATTCCCGCTTCATCGAGGCTCAGGACCCGCAGTCCGGGATCCTTGCCCAGGATGCGCCGGATCTCGTCCAGTTTGTGGCGGCTCCGGGTGGCGGCGACCAGTGTGAGTGCGTGCGACGGGCTCATTCGCGTTCCTGTTTGGTTGATGTCCTGGGTCGAGGTGGGTTGCGTCCGCTGCCGGCTGGAAGGGGACGGTGGCGTGCCGCGAAAGAAACTCTCTACGGGAACGGGGGGCGACGCAAGGGAGACGCGCGCGCCGCGGTGGGACCAGGGGAGCGGATCCGGATGGAGAGGAACGGTCGCGCTCCCGGCAACCCGCCTCGCGTCATTCGGATTGCGGGGCTTCCGCCCGGCGGATGCGGCGCACCAGCTCGGTCGTGGACCGTCCCGTCAGATAGGGGACGACCACCACTTCTCCGCCCGCGGCCCGGACCTCCTCGCGGCCGACCATCTCGTCCGGGGCGTAGTCGCCGCCCTTCACCAGTACGTCCGGAAGCAGGGCCGCGATGAGCGCGTGGGGGGTGTCCGCATCGAACGGGGTGATCACGTCGACGCTGGTGAGCGCCGCCAGAACGCCGGCGCGGTCGTCCAGGGGGGCGTAGGGGCGGTGGGGGCCCTTGAGGCGGGCGACGGAGGCGTCGGTGTTGAGCCCCACCACGAGCATGTCGCCCAGGGCGCGGGCGGCGGCCAGGTACTCCACGTGGCCGCGGTGCAGGATGTCGAAACACCCGTTGGTGAACACGAGGCGGCCGCTGCGGGGACGGCCGTGGCGGGCGAGAAGGTCGTCGATGGCGAGCAGCTTGCGGTCGAGGGGGGCGGGCGGGGTCATCACGGGGACGGCGGCTCGGCGGGAGTGCGCGGGAATGCCGCGAGGATGTCGCCCGCGCCCCGGCTCAGCAGGACCGCCGCCACGTCCGCCGCGAGGCGCTCCGGCTCGGCCAGGTGGCCGGTGTGGTCGGTGCGCACGACCCGGCGGCCGTCGGGGCTGAGCACCATCGCCCAGAGCCTGAGGCCGCCCGGGTAGGGCAGCCCCAGCACGCCGACGGGCAGGTGGCAGCCGGCCCCGAGCAGACGCAACAGCTCGCGCTCGGCCTGTACCGCCTGCCGGGTGGGGTGGTCGTCGAGCGTTGCCGCCAGTCGGCGCGCCCGCAGGTCGTCGCGGCGGACCACCACGGCCAGCGCGCCCTGCCCCGCCGCCGGCAGCCACGCCGTGCGCTCCAGAAGCTCGCTCGCGCGGTCGAGGAGACCGAGGCGGCCGAGCCCGGCCGCCGCCAGCACGAGGGCGTCACAGTCGCCCCGGTCGAGCTTCGCCAGCCGGGTGTCGACGTTGCCGCGCATGGGCACCACCTCGCAGTCGGGACGGAAGGCGCGGGCGAGCGCGGCGCGACGCTGGGAGCCGGTTCCGATGCGGGAGCCGGCGGCCAGAGTGGCCAGGGTCCGCTCCTCGCCCGCCGGGAGCACCAGCGCGTCCCGCGGGTCCTCGCGCGGCGGCGTGGCTGCGACGCACAGGCCGGAGGGCATGCGGGTCGGAACGTCCTTGAGCGAGTGCACCGCCACGTCCACGGCACCGTCCAGCAGGGCGCCGTCCAGGGCGCTGGTGAACACACCCTCGCCGCCGATGCGGGCGAGCGACGCATCGGCCTGTTCGTCGCCCCGGGTTCGGATGGTGTGCAGCGAGACGCTCGCGCCGGCACCCGCCTCCAGCGCGGCCGCCACCCGACGGCTCTGGATCAGGGCGAGCGCGGATCCCCGGGTCCCCAGCCTCAGGCGGGGCGCCTCCGATCTGACCTGCGTGGGACCTGCCGACACCAGATGACCGGCGTCAGAACGCCCGCAGGATGAGGAATGCGGCCAGCAGTACGGCGACCCACAACACCATGCTGCCGGTTGGCCAGGAGCGCGCCAGAGCGCCGTGCGGGCCCGTGTGGCGGAAGGCGCCGCCGAGCGCCCGGTTCACCCCGCCGAGCGCTGCGCCCCTCACGGCCGCGTCCGCCCCGCGAATCGCAGACCCCACCCGCCGCACCACCGCGGGGGCCGCCTTCCGATAGACCCACTCCGCGTCCAGGTTGACCGCGCGAATCTCATCCGGATAGATGCGCATCAGCCGGAACAGCACGACCGCGCCGATCGCGAAGGCCAGCAACTGCATCTGGGTCAGCACGTGGGTGACGTCGTACGGAGAGTAGTCCATCGCTCTCGGCAGGTGGTCATAGAGCAGCCACGGCATCGAACCGATCGCCACGCAAGCGATCGCGCCCACGGTCATCGCGGCGAGCATGTTCCAGGGCGGCTCGCGCGTGCGGATGCCCGAATCGTGGGCGAAGAAGGCGAAGAACGGAATCTTGATGCCCGCATGCTCGACCACGCCCGCAGAGGCGAACAGCATCACCGGCCAGATCCAGTAGTGGTGCTCCTCGAGCAGGGCGGTCATGATGAGCGCCTTGCTGACGAAGCCGTTGAAGAGCGGCACCGCCGAGATGGACGCCGCCCCCACGACGCACAGAATGGTCGTGAACGGCATCGTCTTCCAGAGACCGCCCAGCTCGGATGCCTTGGTCGTTCCCGTGCGGTACAGCACCGCGCCCATCGACATGAAGAGCAGGCCCTTGAAGAGCACGTCGTTGAAGGCGTGCGCGACGGCTCCGTTGACCGCCAGCGCCGTCCCCACGCCCACCCCGCACACCATGAAGCCGATCTGGTTGATCATGCTGTAGGAGAGGACGCGCCGGAGGTCGTTCTCGATGACGGCGAAGAAGATGGGGTAACAGGCCATCACCGCGCCGATGTAGATGAGCAGTTCGGTTCCCGGGAAACCGCGCGCCAGGGCGTACACCGCGACCTTGGTGGTGAAAGCGCTGAGGAAGACCGTCCCCGTGGGCGTGCTCTCCGGATAGGCGTCGGTCAGCCAGTTGTGCACCAGCGGGAACGCCCCCTTCACGGCGATGGCCAGGAAGATGAGCCATCCCGAGAGGCCCTCCAGCCCGATGAAGTCGAAGGTGATGTCCCCCGTCTGCGCCGCCCTCGCCATGGCTCCCGCGAGGAGCGCCACCCCGGACACCACCTGGATCACCAAGTAGCGCATGCCCGCCCTGCGCGCCCGCTCGGTGCCGCGAGCGAAGATGAGGAAGACCGAGCTGACCGCCAGGATCTCCCAGAAGAGGAAGAGCGTCACCAGGTCGCCGGCGAAGACGGCCCCGAGCCCGCTCCCGGCGTACACCAGCGCCGCGGTGTGCTGCAGCGTGGCGGAATCCTCCTTCTTCAGATGCAGCGAATAGAGGATGGCGATGAACGCGCCGAGGTGGAACAGATAGCCGAAGAGCAGGCTCAGCCTGTCGGCTCGCACCAGCGAGAGCTCGTAGCCGAGGATCCCCACGGGAAGCTCGAAACCCTCCTGGATGCCCGCGACGTTCAGCGCGCCCAGCACCGGGATCGCGAGCAGCAGGACGTAGCGGGGCCATCCGCGCACGAACGGCACCAGCAGCGCGCCGGCGAAGAAGATCGCGAACGGAGGCAGGTCAGTCGGCATCGTAGTAGTCCTCCGACCGCATCACGAGGCGCCTCAGTCCCTTGGCCGCCATGATCAGCGCGCCCACTCCAACCAGTCCGTAGATCGTGTAGAACGCCGGGATGTTCTCCAGGGGATGTTCCATGTGCCGGTGATAGACGAAATCGACGATGATCAGGCCGGCGCAGATCGCGAAGAAGCACGTGAGGATGATCCGGGTCGCCTTCGGGCCGACGCTCGAGGGCGGATGGCCGCCTTCATGCCCCCCGTGACCGCCGCCATGGGACTCGCGGGCAGCCTGATGTCCCGATCCGCGCCCGCTGTCGTGCGCCGAGTCGCGCCTATTCATGGCATCGCCCCCCGCTTCCTCGCTGTATTCCCGCGCTCATGGTCCCGCCACCATCGACATCAGCCGGAAGAAGGGATCCGGATACACGAAGAGCGCGAGGCAGCACAGGCTCGTGATCACGATCGCGATCAGCGAAGGCAGCGGTGCCTCCCGTATCCCACCTCCTCCATGCCCGTGCGGGTTCGAGGCCGGACTGAAGAACGCGCGCACCGGCACGATCATCAGGTATCCGATGGAGAGCAGCGAGCTCACCATCAGCACCGCGACCAGTCCGACCTGGCCCGCGTCCAGGGCTCCCAGCCCCAGGAACCACTTGCTCCAGGTGCCCCCCGCGGGGGGAAGCCCGATGATCGAGAGCGTGCCCACGAAGAAGGCCGCGAAGGTGACGGGCATGGTGCGCCCCAGACCCTTCATGTCGCTGATCTCGGTCTTGTGCGCGGCGACCATGACCGCGCCCGCGCAGAAGAAGAGGGTGATCTTGCCGAAGGCGTGCATGACGATGTGCATGCCCCCGCCGATGATGCCCATGGTGTTGGCCAGCATCGCGCCCAGCACCACGTAGGAGAGCTGGCTGATGGTCGAGTAGGCCAGCCGGGCCTTCAGGTTGTCCTTCCTGAAGGCGACCAGCGACGCCAGGATGATGGTCGCGGCTGCCACCCACATGAGCCAGACGCTCGCGCCCAGCTGCGTGAGAAAGTCGATGCCGAAGACGTAGATGACGACCTTGAGGATGCTGAACACCCCCGCCTTCACCACCGCCACCGCGTGCAGGAGAGCGCTGACCGGGGTCGGCGCGACCATGGCCGCCGGCAGCCAGCGATGGAAGGGCATCACCGCCGCCTTGCCGATGCCGAAGACGTAGAGCGCCAGCAGCACCGCCACCACGCCCTCCCCCGCCCTGCCTTCCAGGATTCCGCCCATCTCGAAGTCGATGGTGCCGGTCAGCAGGTAGGTCCAGATGATGGCGAACAGCTGGAAGGCGATCGAGGTGCTGAGCAGGATGCCCAGGTACACCCGCCCCGCCCTCTTCGCCGCCTCGGTGCCCGCGTGCGTGACCAGCGGGAAGGTGGAGAGGGTCAGCGCCTCGTAGAAAATGAAGAGCGTGAACAGGTTCCCCGCGAAGGCGACCCCCATGGTGCAGGAGATGGCCAGGGCGAAGAAGATGTAGAAGCGGGTCTGGTTCTTCTCGTGATGCCCGCGCATGTAGCCGATGGCGTAGAGCGTGGTCACGATCCACAGGCTGCCCGCCACCAGGGCGAAGATCATCCCGAGCGGTTCCACCTCGAGTTCCAGAGGGAGGCCCGGGAGGGGCTCCGCCAGCACGAGGCGGGGAATCTCGCCCGCGGCCACCGCCCGGTGGATCCGCATCACCACGCCCAGCAGCACACCGCCGGTAATCAGCGACGCAGCCTCGCGCAGGTTGGGATGTGCGCGCAGGAGGCCCACCAGCACAGCACCCGCCGCGGGGATGACGAGGGCCAGAAGCGCCAGTTCGCCCGGGTTCACGGAGCGCCTCCCAGCAGGGCGCGCGCCGCCTGCCCGGCGACGTTGGTGGTCAGTGAAGCATCGATGCCAAAGTAGAAGTTGGCGACGATCAGGGCCCAGGTGGGGACCAGCAGCCCCAGCGGGGCTTCGGACACGGACCCGGCGCGCTCGGACGGGTCACCGAAGTAGATGGCCTCCACCACACGCCAGATGTAGACCACGGCCATGGTCGAGGTGACCAGCACCAGCGCGGCCACCGGCCACATCCCCTGCTCCAGCGCCCCCAGGACCAGGTACCATTTGCTCACGAAACCCACCGTGAGCGGCACCCCGATGAGGCTGAGGCCGCCGGCGGTAAAGGCGGCCATGGTCCAGGGCATGCGGCGGCCGAGGCCTCGCAGGGCGTCGATGTGCACCGAACCCACGCGATACATCACGCACCCGAGGGCGAGGAAGAGCGCCCCTTTCATGAGGGCGTGGTTGAAGAGGTGGAGCGTGGCCGCCGTCAATCCCGTGATCGATGCGAAACTGATCCCGAGGATGATGTAGCCGATCTGCGCAACGCTCGAGTAGGCCAGCATGCGTTTGAGGTTGCGCTGGAAGATCGCCACCAGCGACATGGTGAAGATCGCCACCAGGGCAAGCGGCAGCAGCCACATGCCGAGGTTCAGCTCGCCGAAGGCGTAGTTCACGCCGAAGACGGTGAAGAAGAAACGCAGGAGAACGTAGACCGCGACCTTGGTGGAGGTGGCAGCGATGAGTCCGGTGACCGCGGAGGGCGCGAAGGCGTACGCGTTGGGCAACCACACGTGCAGCGGGAAGAGCGCCAGCTTCAGGCTCGTCCCCACGGTCAGGAAGGCGAACGCGACCAGGATGGTCCGCTCGCCGTACAGGGCGGGAAGACGGTCGGCCAGGTCGGCCAGGTTGAGCGTCCCGGTCTCGACGTAGAGCAGCCCGATGCCGATCACGATGAAGGACGCCCCTATGCTTCCCATGATCAGATAGCGGAACGCCGAGACCAGCGCGCGCCGGTCCGATCCCATGGCGATCAGCGCGTAGGTGCCGAGCGACGAGATCTCCAGGAACACGAAGATGTTGAAGGCGTCCCCCGTGATGGCGATGCCCAGCAGGCCGCACAGGCAGAGCATCCAGGCGCCGTAGAAGAGGGGGATTCGGCGCGCGTCGATTTCGCGTTCGACGCTGGTGAGGGCGAAGAGGGTCACCACCACGCCGATGCCGGCGACGATCAGGAGCACCAGGCTGTTCACGGCGTCGATCCGGTACTCGATGCCCCAGGGCGCCGCCCATCCTCCGAGCGCGTAGCGGATGATCTCCCCTCCCAGGACCCGAGACATGAGGCCGATGGCCGCAAGGAAGGCGGCAACCGACCCGGCGAACGCGATCCCCCACGAGACCCGCTTCCAGGGGACCAGCACACACAGGGCGGCCGCCAGCAGCGGCGCCACGACCTGAATCGCCGGGAGGTGCGCGATCATGCCCTCGCTCCCTCCGCGTCCTCGTCCGCGAGCACCTGCTTCTGGATCTCGTCGTCCTCGATGGTGCCGTAGGTCTCCCTGATGCGCACCACCAGTGCCAGCGCCATCGCCATGGTGGCCACGCCCACCACGATCGCGGTCAGCATGAGCACGTGCGGGAGGGGGTTGGAGTAGAGCACTTCTGCCCCGGCGCTCGCTCCCTCCGCCACCCCGTGGTCATCGTCGATCAGAATCGGGGCGGTGCCGTTGATGATCTTTCCGGTGCTCACGTAGAAGATGATCACCGAGGTCTGGAAGATGTTCAGCCCGATCACCTTCTTGACCAGGTTCCCGCGGGAGATCAGCGAGTAGAAGCCGACCATCATCAGGAAGATGACGACCCAGTAGTTGAAGAGGCCGAGAAACTCCATCTACCCGGTCCTCCGTCTTCCGGCGAAGCTGTAGAAGAGGGTGACCATGACCCCGAAGACGGTCACGAGCACCCCCAGCTCGACGAGGAGAATGCCGATGTGCTGGGCGTGTTCGGGGTCGTGCAGGAGGACGCCGTAATCGAGGTAGTTTCCGCCCATCAGCATCGCCACCACGCCGACGCCGCCGAAGATCAGCACCCCCAGCGTGCCGCACCACATCACGACCCCCATCGGCACCGCGGCCTTGGCCTGGTCGAGCCCGAAAACCAGGGCGTAGAGGATCACCCCCGCCGCGAAGATGACGCCCGCCTGGAAGCCGCCCCCCGGCCCGTAGTCTCCGTGGAACTGGACGTACAGGGCGAAGAGCAGGATCGGCCCGGTGAGGATCTTGGCGGCGATGCGCAGGATGATCTGATCCCTCATGACGCGCCGTCCTCGCTCTTGCCCGCTCCCGGCGAGCCGCGCGCGCCCGCCCCGCTCCGACCACCGGTTCCGGCAAAGAGGAGCAGGACGCCCACCATCGCAGCGAAGACCACCGTGGTCTCGCCCAGCGTGTCGTAGCCGCGGTAGCTGGCCAGAACGGTGGTCACGATGTTGGGGATGTGCACCTCGAGCACCTCGTCCCCTCCGCCGGCGAGCGGCACGTGCTGCTCCAGGTACTCGGGCGCGACGTGGCCGTGGATGGGGTTATCGGCCTGGCCCCAGCGGGGAAGGTCGTACGTGCCGTACACCAGCATGCCGCCGGTGACCAGCACGATCAGCAGCGGGATCGCCGGCGACTTCGCGTGGCGCTTCTGCCGGGTCCCCACCAGCGCCAGCGTGCCGAGCGCCAGGATGGTCGAAACGCCGGCGCCCACGGCGGCCTCGGTGAATGCCACGTCCACCGCGTCGAGCACCACGAACAGCGCCGCCGACAGGAAGCTGTAGATCCCCATCAGCATCACCACGGCTACGAGATTACGCACGTGCAGGACGGCGATCGCGGTCACGGCCAGCAGCCCGAGGAGCGCCAGGTCGACGACGGATTCCACTCAGTCTCCTCCCTCGTCTTCGTGCACGATGGGCCTCACCTTGCCGTGCAGGGCGGCCTTGGCCAGCGCATGCGTGGCCACCGGGCTGGTGAACCACAGGAAGGCGAGGACCAGCGCCAGGCGCAGCGTCACCCCGTCGAATCCTGTCTGGAGCATGAGCCCGGTGAGGATGAAAAAGCTGCCCATGGTGTCCGTGAGTCCCGCAGCGTGCATGCGCGTGAAGACATCCGGCATGCGCAGGACGCCGATGCCGCCGACGACCACGAAGAAGCTGCCCAGCAGCAGGAGCGCCGCGCTCAGGTAGTCGACGACCATCGCCATCAGCCGGACTCCGTCTCGCCGGGAGGCGGCCCCGAGGCACCCAGGCTCCCGAACTGGAAGAACTTCAGCACCGCGATGGTGCCGATGAAGTTGAGCAGCCCGTATGCAAGCGCCAGGTCCAGGAACTCGGGCCGTCCGGTGAAAAATCCGATGAGCGCGATGGTGAGGACGGTCTTGGTGCCGAACATGTTGACCGCCAGGACCCGGTCGTAAACGGTCGGGCCCAGCAGCGCGCGCACCATCGCGAGCCCCATGGTGACCAGGACCGCGATCGACGCGCCGACCACCATCATGACGAGCCTTCCAGGCGGCACACCCGGCGGTCCATCGTTCCTTCCTCGGTTCCGTCCAGCGCCTCCTCGGTGAGGGCGTGGATGCGGAAACCCCCGGCGTCGAGGCGCACCGTGATGGTGCCCGGCGTCAGGGTGATGGAGTTGGCGTAGATGAAGCGCCCAAGATCGGTCTTCTGGTGCCCCTCGAAGTCCACCAGCCGGGGCCGTATGGGGAGGTGTGGCGAGAGAATGACGCGGGCCACGGCGAGGTTCGACTTGAAGACCTCGACAACGAGCCAGGGCAGATAGAAGATGAGCCCGGCGACGATGTGGAACGGGGCTCCTTCCCTGTCGGGCAGCTGCATCCTCGCCACCAGCAGCGCCACGCCCACCACCGACACCGCGCCCAGGCTGAGCAGCAGGTTGGTGTAGTGTCCCGACATGAGCAGCCACATGGCGTACCAGAGGAGGCACAGGCCAGCTACGCGCGCGACGGGACGTGGGGTCAAGAGGCGATGCGGGCGTCTGGGAGAGGTTGGGGGCTCGGCGACGGGCAACCTACCAAGTGGACTGTGCCCCGTCAATGATCAACTGGGCCAGGCGCTCGATCGCTTCTTCGCGGGCCACTTCCTCCGTCTCGGAGGCCTCCAGAAACTGTCCCTGCGCGCTGAGTCCTCCATTCTCCCACAGGATTTCGTTGTTGACGACGTCGATCAGCTCGACCTGAAGACTGATGCTGACCTGGCGCTGCAGCACCTCGGGGCCGCCGCCCCTCTCTCCGGCGCGAAAGAGAGGGGTGCGGAGCTCGTACCGGTTGATCGAGCCGCGCAGAATCGCGTCCGCGTTGTCCTCCGCACCCTGGTTGACGCCGAGGCCTCTGGGAACTTCGCGCAGCAGAAACTGGTGGATCTCCTGCGTGATCTCGAAGAGACCGGTCTCGTTTTCGAAAGGAAGGATCGCGAGGGTCCGGATGTGATCCGGGAAGCTGCCGCCGCGGAAGCTGTAGTTGCATCCCGACAGCAGCAGCGTCGCCAGAAGCGCGGCGCGCCACGCCGCACGCGGGAGGGTCGGGTCGAGAGCGGGACCCGCATGGCCGGGACGTTTCGATCTGAACGGGATTCGGAGACGCACGATTACTCCCGGTAGCGTGGGAACCAGATGTCGGACGGATAGGGTTCCACGGTCTCGACCGTGTCGAGGGTAAAGGTCAGTTCGCGAAAGTCGATGAGATTCCGGTAGGTTGCCTCGGTCGGAAAGCCGTCGCGCGCAGGGAGCGCCAAGGAGAGCTGATCCACCGTCTCGCCGTCACGCAGAAGAGCGAGGGCGGCGACGTCGCCATTGTCGTCCATTTCGTACAGGAGGTCCGGCCGACTGCTCGAGTCATAGCTGAGACGAAGCGTGCCGTCGTCCTCCTCCCAACCTAGCGCCAGACGGTAGTCGCCTCCGGGGCGAAAGATGCCGAGGGAGGACCAGAAGAGCGCGGGCGGTGGGACCAGTTCGCCCGACGTGCCTTCCGGCAGCCGGAGATCGTCCCCTACCAGAGCCGCTCGGAGGACGGTCTCGCCCCGCCCCGTGAAAAGGTCCAGCCGCGCACGGTAGGGGGGTTCCAGGCGGGCGACCCCGCGGCCGCCCGAGCGCAGCCCCGGTTCGCGCACGTTCCAGTCGAAGATGACCCTCACCGGGCCCTTCAACTGTGTGCGTGCCTCGACCAGCAGCGCACGCCGGTAGTAGTCCATGGCCAGCGAGGCGGAGGACGGCGGTTCGGGCGGCCGCGGCAACCAGCAACTCGCGGTCAGCAGGGCGCCGGCGAGGACGAACACGCGCCGGAAGCGGGAACAGCTCATTCGGAATCGCGGTTTCAAGGCCGATGGCTTGCCAGGGTGGAAACCACTCCCTACAACGATAATCGATGTCAAACCGGAATCCGAGACCGAATCCCAAGCCTGCCTACGTGGTGAGCGACGCCCACCTCGGGGCGGTGCCGGGCGCGCGCGCCGCCGATCTGGCGGACTGGCTGCGACACGTGCGGAGGCACGCGTCGCACGTGGTGCTGAACGGCGACATCTTCGACTTCTGGTTCGAGTACCGGCGCGCGATTCCGCGAGGGCATGTGCGCGTGCTGGGCGCGATCGCGGGGGTTGTGGACGCGGGGGTGCCGGTCACCTTTCTGGGGGGCAACCACGACTGGTGGGGCGGCTCGTGCCTGGCGGAAGAGGTCGGGGTCTCGTTCCACCGCGCCCCCATCCGCACCGGCCTCGCCGGGCGGAGCGCCTATGTCGCTCACGGCGATGGGCTGGGACGGGGCGACTACGGTTATCGCGTCGCGAGCGGCATTCTCAGGTCCCGCCTGTGTCGCCGCGCCTTCCGCTGGCTCCATCCGGACCTCGGCGGCCGGCTGGCCACCCTGCTCTCCAGGACCGAGAGCCACGAGGAAGGTCCGGAGGAAGGAAGTCGCTTGCGCGCCAAGGCGCTGGAGGCGCTTGCGGTACGGAAGCTGGAGCGTGACGAGACCCTCGACATCGTGGTGTTCGGGCACACCCATGTCCCTGCGGTGGTGGAGGTTGAGGGTCGCTACTACGTAAACGCCGGCAAGTGGATGCGCGAGCGGTCCTACGCGGTCGTCGAAGCCTCTGGGCCCCCGCGCATCGAGTACTGGAAGGGCGGGCCGCCTTCGGTTTAGCTGCCCCGCAGGAGCTCGGGCGTCCACGGCAGCGACAGACCGACCTCGAACGCCGCGCCTGATGGACCGGCGACCGGTTCCACCGTCAAAGGCACCGGGAAGTCAGCCAGATGGGCTGAGACGAAGGCGTCGGCTCCCCCGAAGAACGTGAAGAAGACGAGCAGGGCTACCCAGTCCTCCATCTGTTCATCGCGCGCGGTCGCCAGCAGACGGATGTCCTCGATGCGCTCGTCCGCGCCGAGCTCGCCCTCCAGGGCCTCCGCTGCGACGCCGCCCCGCAGGAGCTCGGCGGTCTTGGCGTCCTCGAGCATCCGCTGACGCCGACGCGCGGTGTCGCGCAGCGAGTGGGTCTTGTAGGCCATCCACACATTGCCCGCCTGGGCCAAGAAGTAGAAGGCGGCCCGGCCGTACGAGCCGGAGGACGCCTGTCCCCAGCCGGGGACGACGATGCTGCGCAGGAAGGCGCCGCCGGGGGATGGGCGGCCCGTCGATGGCGACGCTTCCACCGAATCCGCCGCTTCGGGCTCCAAGTTCGCCTGCGCTTCCTGGGCGCGGGCGCCTCCGGGCAGGGCCAGGGCGGCCATCGCCACCGCGGTTGCGGCGAGAATCCGCGCCGCGGGGGCGGGGCGCTGGAAGGGCCGAGCGATCATCAACCGGGGCATTGCGCCGATATGCGCCACGCTGTCGATCCAGACATCCGTAAGCGCATCCACAGATTCATGATATATAACATCTTAGCTGGCGATATACGGTCCAGGTGAAGGAGCCTTCCCGTCGGCACGCATACGAGCGTGTCGCGGTAGGCGAACGCGGCTGATACCCGGCAGCCACCCAGACGTTCTTGATTCCATCGGATTGCCCGAGCCCATGCCTGCCGCCAATCACAGGCTCGGGAATTGCATGCAACTCGATAACGGACGATGCGAATGTGGCCGCGTCGGGTTCGTGATCGAGTCGGAACGCCGCACGGAGGAGAGACCATGAACGACCGCGACCTTCACCACCAGACCCCGTCCAAGGCAGCCGCCAACGACCGCTTCAAGAAGTCGTTCAGCACATGGCTCTGGGGTTCCGTGCTCACCGCGACCGCCCTTCACCTCGCGATGTTCATGTTCTGGCCCGACATGACCGCGGCGAACGTCTCTCTGGATCCGACGGAGACCGAGGTGGTGGTTATCCCGCCCGAGATCGAGATACCGCCCGAGCCGGAAGCGATCAGTCGGCCGGCGACCCCCGTCATCACCATGGCCGACATCAGCGAGGACATCACCATCTCGCCGACCACCTTCGAGGACAACCCGGTCGAGACGCTTGTGCAACCGCGGGAGGAAGGGGCCGGAAACCTGACTAACGAACCCCCCTTCACGCCCATGACCGTACGCCCGGGCCTCACCAACGAGCGTGAGGTCCAGCGCGCCCTGGAACGGGAGTATCCCGCGATCCTGCGCAACGCGGGGATAGGCGGGACCGTGCTCGTCCACTTCTTCATCGACGAGGAAGGGACGGTGCAGAGAACGCTGGTGGCTGAGACGTCCGGACATGTGTCGCTCGACGAAGCCGCTCTGCGCGTTGCCGGCGTGGCCAGATTCACCCCAGCGCTCAACCTGGACAAGGTGGTCCCGGTGTGGATCAGGCTTCCGATCACCTTCCAGGCGCGGTAGGCCTCCCCGGGACCGATCCGGGAGACGGACCGGTTGGACTCCGAGGGGCCGGGATGCTCGCTTTAGGCGGAACCCGGCTGCATTCTGAGAGGCCCAAAGGATAGAGGCCTCGCTCCATGCGTCGCGCCGATACTCGGCGACTTCGTGGGAGCACGCCTCGTCGTCAAGGAAGAGGGGCCATGGCACTCAGAACCCTGCCCGTCGTCGTGCTCGTCAGCGCGTTGGCCGTCCTGGTATCGGCTACGGCTCCCGGGCCGACATCGTCACCGGTCGGGAGCCGGTCGGCCTCCGCGCCTGCCTCCCAATCCACCTCCGGGCCGCTTCAGGTCCGCGAGCACGTCCTCGACAACGGCTTCACGATCCTCGTCGTCGAGGACCATCGAACGCCCCGCGTGGCCGCCAACCTGTGGATCCGGGTCGGGTCCATGCAGGAGGCGGTGGGCCTCCACGGCATCACGCACTTCCTCGAGCACGTCATCCACCAGGGCACCACGACCGTAGGCACCCGCGACCTGGCCGGCGAGCTGCCCATCCTCCAGGAGATCCACGACACCGAGCAGGAGCTCATCGCGGAGCGTAATCGCGCGCGCAACGAGCTTCGCGAGCGGGACGTCTTCTACGACGAGCTGGGCTGGCCGTCGACCCCCGGGATGCGGGACCTCAGGACGAGGCTCTACGAGCTGGAGGACCGCGACAACGAGTACCGGGACTTCTGGACCTCCTACAAGTGGTACATGGAGCACGGCGGGTACGTGCGCCATCTGGATCCGGTGCCGGCCAGCACCGAGCAGGACTACATGGAGATGAACATGGCGCTCCCCCGCGAGCACCTGGAGCTCTTCTTCCGGCTCGAGGCGGAGCGGATGGTGAACGCGGTGTTCAGGGGCTGGGAGGCGCAGCGCTTCACCGTGCTCGAGCAGATCCTCGGGGGAAAGAGCCGGCCGCAGACCCGCTTCAACGAGGCGATCGACGGCGTCACTTCCCAGGGGCATCCGATCTACGTCCCCGACGGCGGGCACCTGCGCGACTTCGACAACTTCACGCGGGCCGCGATGTGGCGGATCTACGACGACTACTTCGTGCCCAACAACGCGGCGCTGGTGCTGGTCGGCGACGTGACCCTCGACGAAGCCGTGCCCCTCGCGGAACGCTACTTCGGCGCGCTGCCCCGAGGGCCGGAGGCGCCTGCCGATCTGGACGTCGAGGCCGAGTTGGTGCCCGGCGGATCGATCCGGCTCGACTGGACGGAGCCACTCTCGCCGCAGGTGCACGTGCGCTACCGCATTCCAGGGATGGGGCACCCGGACCGGCCGGTGCTCGACCTCATCGCCGCACTCCTGGGCGGACCGCACGGGATGGCCGGCCAGAGGTTGGTGGCGAGCGGCACGCCGGCCTCGGTGACCGCCGACTTCCGGGTCATCCACACCTATCGCTTCGGATCGCCCGGTGCGTTCAACCTCGTGGCGCAGGCCGAGGCGGATGGTGCCCTCGCGGCGGTCGAGCGAGGGTTGCTGGACGCCGTGGCCGACATCCGGGAGGGACGGATCGACGCCGGCGCTCTGGAGCGGGCACGCAAGCGGCTCCGCGTCGAGTGGGCGGAGTTCCTGGACAACCCCCAGGAGCTCGCATTCCTGATCGGCCACCATCACACCATGAACCACTGGAGCGTGCTACCCGACCTCATCGAGGCGAGGGACGCGGCGACGGAGGAGGATGTTCAACGTGTCGCGGCGACCTATTTCGTCCCCTCCAACCGGGTGATCGCGACGGCGCGCGCACAGCCTGCGGAGGGAAGCGGGCCGAGCTGGCTCGACTTCCTGTGGGCCGACCTGCCGGGAGACGGACGATGAGCGCCGGGACGGGGTTGGAGCAGATGAAGAGGATGCTGCATCGAGCGGGATCACCATCGGCGCGGGTCAACTCGACGCGAGCGTGCCGTCGCGGGGCGGCTGCGGTCCTGGCCTTGGCGGGGCTCGCCCTCGGCGGATGTGGAGACCGCGCCGACAACACGCTCCCCGGCCGCTCGCGGCCGCTCCTGGAGCACGACTGGCCGGATCCGGGTGAACTCGCACTCGGCCCCGCCGCATTCACGCCGCCCGATCCGGAGGAAGCCCTCTTCGAGGCGTCGAGCGGCGCGCGGGCGTACATCGTGACCGGAGCAGCCGCCGACCCGCTCGTGCGCCTCACAGCCGCGCTGCCCGTGGGCCGGCTCCACGAGGACGATGGCGAGGCCGGCGCGTCGGCTCTCCTGACCCGGCTCCTGACGACGCGGGGCCCCGCGGGCGCGAACAGCCCGCTCTCGCTTCGCCTCGCCGAGCTGGGAACGTCGCTGAACGCCGCGGAGACCCTCGACGCGGCCCACATCTCCCTGCACGTGCTTCCGGAGGACTGGCAGGAGGGGCTCGAGCTGCTGGTGCAACTCGTCCGGAATCCCGACCTGGACGCCGGCGTGATCCGCGCGTACCGGGCCGGCCCGGGTTACGACATGCCGATGGCCGGAATCGACGGCGACGGCTTCCGCCCCAAGGTTGAGCTGGAGCGGCTCATCCACGGATATCCCCTGTCGCCGCCCGACCCGGGAGCGGCGGTCGCGCCGGAGGCGGTGCACGCGCTGGCCTCCCGAGCCCTGGTGGCCGATCGGGTGATCTTCGGAGTTGGCGGACCTGTTCCCCGCGACGAAGTGGAAGAAGTCCTGGAGTCGGCGACCCGGGACTGGGCGCCCAGCGGCGAGCCGGCACCGGAACCATCCGTGATCGAGCCGGCCTCGACCACGACCGATCCGGGCGGGCCCGCGACCCGCTTCCACGCCCTGGATGTTCCGAGCCTGGAGGGCTGGATCGCCATCGGCCGCCTGGTCGGCTCCATCTCCGAATCGGACCAGGCTGCGTTGTCCGTGCTCCGCTTCATCCTCGCCGAGCGCCTGAACATCGCCGCGCGCGAGATGCGGGGTCTCGCCAACCGGGACGACTTCGAGATCCCGGTGACGGCCTCCGGCACCGGCCTCCTCCTGGTGCGCACCGGAGGGCGTCCGGAAGCGGTGGCGCCTCTGGTCCGCTACAGCCTGGACGAGATCGAGCGCATGCACGATCCGGATGCACCGGTGACGGGAGCCGAGGTGACGCGCGCCCGGGGTTGGCTGGTGAACGCCGTCTGGCGACGGTCGCTGGAACTCGCGACCAGCGCCAGCGAGACCTTCGCCGTGGAGCACGTGCGCCGGGTTAGTACGGACCACCTCATGGCGTGGCCCGACGCCGTACGCTCTGTGACGGTCGAGGACGTGAAGGCAGTCGCCGGCGAGTACCTGGACCCGGCGACCTTCACCACTGTCGTGGCCGGTCCGCTGGAGAGGATCCGGGCCGCCCGGCATCCGCGCTGGCCCGTGGCACTGGACGACCTCGAGGCGGAGCTTTCGGGCGGCAGGTAGTTGAGGGAGACCACTCAATGGCGAAACCGGTGACGATCAACACCGACCGGCTGCTGCTGCGCCCGTTCGAGCTGACGGATGTCGACGACGTCTACGCCTACGCGCGGGACTCGGAGTGGGGCCGGTATCTGCCGGTTCCCAGCCCCTATGAATACAGACACGCCGTCGAGTTCGTCGCGCGTTCCGTGCTTGCCTCGCGGGAGACGAATCCTGCGTTCGCAATCTGTCTGAACGGCAGGGGCATCGGAGGCATCAACATCCGGATCGATGACCCGAGCGCGACCGCCGAACTGGGGTTCAGTATCGCCCGCGAACACTGGGGCAAGGGACTCGCTGTCGAAGCTGCCCGAGCGGTCACCGACTGGGCGTTCCGGGAGTTCGGTCTTGCGAAGATCACCGCGATGGCCGACCTGAAGAACAGCCGGTCCTGCAGGGTGATGGAGAAGCTCGGGATGGCGCGAGAGGGGGTGCTGAGAAGCGAACGCCCCAGTTTCGCGGACCCGGAGACCCGGCAGGACACTGTGATCTATTCCGTCCTTCGCGAGGAATGGCAGGGGCCCCTGCCGGAATAGTCGGTCTACAGCTACCGGCTCCGTGCTACGGCCAGAGATCCACGTCGCCCTTCAAGTGGCGGTCCAGAAAAGCCAGCATCCTCGGCATCCACTCGAGCCGCGCAGTCCGGCCCGCAACGTCCTCGTACCGTTCGTAGGTGACCGGCTTGTAGTAGCGCGCGGCCTCTGTGGCGAACGCCCGCATCTGCACGTCGCCGTCGCCGGCGATGATCAGCATGGGCACCCCGACATCCTGGGCGAACAGCGTGGGGGACGCCCGCCGGAAGGTCTCGCGGTTTTCCGCCAGCAGGCCGAGCTCGTACTGGTACATGTTGATGTTGGCCAGAGCCGACTCCCTCTCGACCAGCTGAATGCGGTTCGCGTATCCCTCCCGCAGGGGCACGGCTGCCCGGAACGCGTCCGGGGCGAAGGTGCTGGCGGCGAAGCTGAGGTAGGCTCCGTAGCTCACGCCCGTGACTGCCACACGGTCCCCGTCGATGTCCGGGAGGGTGCCGAGAAACCTCGCCCCGGCCACTACATCATCGAGATCACACCGTGCCCAGCACCCGTTGTTCGCCTCTTCGTGCTCCCATCCGAAACCGGAGCTCCCGCGGATGTTGGGGGCCAGGACCGCGTATCCGTTCTTGATGAAATAGTGGGCGTCTGAGTGTCTCCTCCATCCATCCTCGAACTGCGAGGAGGGGCCTCCATGGACCCAGACGATGGCCGGATACCCGCCGGGCGGCGGCGGCCCGGGCGGCCGGAACAGGTAGGAGTGGATGGTGAACCCGTCGTTCTCGTAGCTCACCCGCTCGGGCATGAAGAAGGCGTCGGCCAGCGACGGATCCGGCAACGAGTGGGTCAGGCGGGCCGGCTCCCCTCCGGCCAGGTCCGCGACATACAGGTCCGGGACCTGCGCGGGGGTATCGAAGGTGAAAGCGATGCGGCTTCCGTCCGGGGACCACGCCGGGTTCGCGGCCAGACCCATCTCCGGGGCGAAGAGGGTCTGGACGGTGCCGTCGTCCACCGAAGCGACCCGCAGAACCTGACGCCCGTTCAGGTTCGAGGTGTACGCGACCATCGTGCCGTCGGGAGACCAGTGGGCATAGCCGCGGAAGGGCTTCTGGGAGCTCTGATCGGCCGCCTCGGCCGCGAGCGGACGGGGCTGCCCGCCCTCCATCGGCGCGAGCCACCAGTTGATCCAGCCGCTGCGGTAGGAGCGGAAGAGCACCAGGTCGCCCCTCGGCGAGACCTGGCCGGGTCCGAACTCCTGCCCGGTGCGGTAGTCCATCCAGTGGCGGTCGCTCACGATGGGGCGCTCGCCGGAGCCAGTCGCGGCGTCGATGGCGATGACGTCGCGGTGGATCCACCACTGGTCCATGCGCACGAACACGACGGTGGAACCGTCCGGCGTCCACGTGGGCTGCACGTCGTAGCGGGTGTCGGCGGTGAGCCGCTTCACCTCTCCACCGGGCACCGACACCGTGTAGATGTCGTAGTTGCCGCGCAGCGAGTTGGAGAAGGCGATGTGCCTCCCGTCGGGGGACCAGCTCCAGGCCAGGGTGCGGGCGCCGAGGTCGGTCAGCTGGACGGCGCGCTGTTCGGAGAGGGACCAGAGCCAGAGCTCCTGCCCGTCACCGGATGTGCTCGACACGTATCCGATCCACTCGCCGTCCGGGGAATACGCCGGGCTTGTGACGCCTTCGGCGGGGATGGCCTCGGGATCGCCGCCACCCGCGCCGATCGTCCAAAGCGTGCCGCGCCCGAGAAACAGGATCGTCGACCCGTCGGGAGACCAGTCGGGCACGGCTCCGTCCACGAGGGAACTCGTCTCCACGAACTCCTCCAGGGTGAAGTCGCCGGGAGTGCGGGCGGATGACGGGATGCCGCCGGCATCCGCACAGGCCGCGGCGACGAGAGGAACGAGGGGAATCCAGAATACTCGTCTCATCGGAGCCTCCCGACCGAGCACGTCGGTCCTGCAGGAAGTCGGGTGTCGAGGGCCCTTCAACGTGGACCGGCGCGGACGTCCGGAACAGGGGTACCCGAGCTGCGGGCAGGCCCGTGACTACCCGTGCAGCGCCTCGATCCGCTCGACCATCTCCGTGGATTCCTGCGGCCCGAACAGGCCCCCCAGGATCATCGCCGCGGCGCTGGCGAAAAGGGCGACGACCACCGGCGCCAGGCCGATGTCGATGATGCCGAACTGCACCAGGATGTAGACGCCCGCGCCCGACACGACCGCCCCGACCCCACCCGCCAGGTTGGCCTTCTTCCACCACAACCCCGCGATCGTGGGCACGAACAGGCTCGCGCTCAGGACCCCCACCCCCGCCGTGTAGAACTCGGTTATCAGTTCAGGCGGCGAGAACGCCCACAGGAGCGCCGCGATCCCGATCACCCAGGTCGAGCCGATGCGCACCAGGCTCATGGTCCGCTCGCTGGCCCGTCCCCGCAGCACGCCGCCGAGGAGGTCGTGCGAGATGGCCGAGCTGCAGGCGAGCAACAGCGCATCCGTGGTTGACATGACGGCGGCGAGCACGGCCGCGACAGCGATCCCCCGGATGAGGGGCGGGAACTGCGTCTCCATCACGCGCAGGAAGAGCTGGTCGGCATCCTGGAGCCCGGGAAAGTCGATCCTCCCGACCGGCACGATCGCGAGCACAGCCGCCAGGATCATCACGCTGTACACCAGCATCGACAGGTTCAGCGACAGGCGCGCGCTGTCGGCGTCGCGGGCGGTGAAGACCCGCATGACGATGTGGGGGATCACCGGGATGGCCGTGGCCCATATGATGAAATAGCCCAAGTAGCTCGACACGGGCCGGTTCGCGACCTGCCCCAGCTCGGGCGCCACGGCTGTTGCCTGGCTCATGATCTCGAAGGGCGACCCCACGCGCCAGACGATCACAAGCGCCGTGCCCATGATCACGAAGAGCATGAGGAATCCCTGGATGACGTCCGTCCAGGTGATTGCGACCATGCCCCCGAACGAGACGTAGATGATGAACACCAGCGTGGCCAGGGCCAGGGCCGTGTTGTACGGGATGCCCAGCAGGGCCTCGGCGGTGATGCCCGCCGCCTTCAGCTGCGCCACGATGTAGATGGTGAAGGCCGCGACGATGAGAATCGGCACCAGGTACCGGACCAGCGCGTGCGGGTACCGGAAGCTCATGAAGTCGGTGATCGTGAACTTGCCGAAGTTGCGGAGCGGTCTGGCGACCAGGATGGACGCGAGCGGGAAGCCGACTACCGCACCCCCGAAAAGCGCGAGCGTCGCCGGGATGCCCTGGGCGTAGGCCAGACCCATGACACCGATGATGGAGCCTCCGCTGGCCAGCGCCGCCATGATCGCCATCGAGTTCACGACGGTGCCGATGCGCCGTCCCGCAACCCAGTATTCGTCGCGGGAACTGAGGACCCTCTTCGAGACCGCGATTCCGATGCCGATGCAGGCGCAGAGATAGACCCCGACCAGGACGCGTTCGAGGAGCATCAGGCCTCTCCCCCCTTCCCTTCCGCACTGCGACCGGATTGATCTGCGCCCGCTCCTGCGGCGCCTCCGTTCCCGTCACCCCGCAGGATCGTGACGAGGGCCAGCGCCGGCGAGATCAGCATCAGCGCGGCGATGAGCCAGCCGAACACGGCCATGCCGCCCACCTCGACGGTGCGCCATGAGGGGATGAACGCGAACGCGGCGAAGGCGATCAGGAAGACGAGGGTCGCGCCTTCGCTGCGCCGTAAGGGGAAGAACGATTTCATGGACGGTAGGGTGCGCGGTGCGGGCCTGTGGCGCAACCAGGGAAGTTGACCGAACGCGCCCGGCGGGTGCGCAGCGCTGGTTTGCGAAGATGCTGGCCGGGGGCGCGGACTACGCTCACTGTCATGCAGCGCGCTCCGGTGATCCGCCGTCTTGGAAGAGGACGTGGCAGAAGGCCAACCCGTCGCTCCGGTATCTTCCCGACTTGGAGGCCGCGATCCGTTCCGAAGCGGTCCAGGCGAAGCGCGACCCGTCGCTCCTGGCCGTGTTCGAGGCGCTGCGATTGCGTACTGGCCGGAGACGGGCGCGCTCGCGTGTCTGGCGGCGTTCCCGTGCCGGCCGTCGCTTGACGAGCGCGGACGGCTAGATGGCGTCTCGGGGCTCTACCGGGAGTGCGCGAGGCGTGGGGAGTTGCTGACGCTGGGCCAGCGCGCGACGGACGTTCCCGCGCTGCTCCCGGTGGCACTGGACCGATTCGGCAGACCGTCGCGGGTGGTGGCGGATCGCTGGCGGGAGGCCGAGCTGCGGGATGCGCTCGAGAAGGCCGGTATCCCGTCGGCGGGGTTCGAGTCTCGCGGCATTGGGTACGCCGATGGCGGGGCCGACGTGCGAGCGTTCCGGCGGGCCTGTGCCGAGGGACAGGTCACGCCAAGGCCGTCGCTTCTGCTCTGCTCGGCAATGGCCGAGGCAAGGACGATCAAAGGCCCGGCGGGCAACGCGAAGCCCTCGAAGGGTTCCCAGGGCGGGCGCCGCCATCGGGCGCGTGACGATGCGGCGGCGGCGGTGCTTGCGGTCGCAGCTGGGGTGAGGCAGCCAGCTAGACCGAGATCGCGCTGGCGCTACTGCGGTCTAGCGTGATTATGCCACGGGTGATGCTAGATTCATGGCCGATCTGGCCTCCATCATCGCGGACCCAACCTTCACAGGAGGAAACAAATGCCGCAGGATCCGACCCCGACCGGTCCCACCACTGACTCGGAGCGCATTGAGTACCTAGGGGGCGCGCTTCAAGGTCTAAGTGCCGTCGTCACAGTCGCTTTGCGAACACTGTTTGGTCGAGACCAAGCCAGCCAAGCGCGTTGGGAGCGATTTTGGCAGGATGCCATGGGCCAATTCGAGACCGACCATAACAAGGAATCGAACTTTTTCGAGCAAGGCGCCTTGGGCATGTTTCGGGAGTTCCGAAACTTCCAACTCTCCGATGTTGCCGACGACCAGAAGGCTAGCAGCGGGCGTTCCCAATAACCCCTTGAGCCGCCACCACCAACACCTGCTCCGGCGCCGCTGGGCTCAGCTCCGCCGTATCGTCCTAGATGCCGCGAACTGGCGCTGCGCGCAGTGCGACCGGTACGGGAACGAAGTGGACCACATCGTGCCGCTCCAACGGGGCGGCGATCCGTGGGCGCTCGACAGCCTCTAAGTGCTTTGTCGGGGCTGCCACATCGAGAAGACACGGAGCGAAAACCGGCGCGAGTTGACTCCCGCGGAAGCGGTTTGGTTCGCCCTCCGGGAAACATGGTTGCCGTGAATGACGGCACGACCAGGGGTCGGGAAAACGAGTCGTCTAGTCCCTTAGTATCAGCTCTTCCGCGATCGTCTCCCATGCAGATTGCCACATTTCGGGGACAAGATCGCTCACGGGTGTGAAGTGCCAACCGAGGATCGACAATAATGTGACTCCGAAACGCTTGGCGATCCCGATTAGGGACCTGCGTCTATCCCTCTTGGACTCGCGTATCGCAATCGCTAGAGCCGCGAGGTAGGTTTCCACTAGGACTTTCACGCTCTCCCGCATCTTGGGCGGCAGCTCGTATTCCGGCTTCTGGAGGGTGTCCGCCAAGAACTTCTGGAGCCCGTCATGGACCTCTTGTGGGCTGTCGCGCCCCACCATGTAGATGTTGGCGAGGAATCCGACTGCGAGGCTCTGGCCCCACAGGGCTTGCATTGCTTCGCCAACCTCTCGTTCTAGCGAAGCCACCCTCTCCTCAACCGCTTCTCGTAGAGCAGGAGGCTGGCCCTTGGTACTGGCGGACTGCTGCTTGGGTCGTTTCCTTCGTCGGCGGGCCAATGTGTGAAAATCCTTCTCATGGGGTGGTGCTGCGGCATACGGGCGACGAAAGAACCTTGTCGGCGTGAGCGACACTAGCAACACCGTTTGGCGTGGAGGCAAGGCTCCAGCCGCCCACAGTTGACGACCTCCTGACCCCTAATACATTGCGGTAACTCAGGTGATACCAATGGGTTATCACGACGTTTCAGGAGGTTTCAGGAGATGACGACCGCTCAGAAGATCCGGCTGCGGCTGTCCCAAGTCCGGTCGAGGCTCAACGAGATTTCGGGACTTGAGGGCGACGCCTTCACGGACGAAATCCGGAGCGAGGCCGAGAGCCTCCAGACCGATTACGCCGACCTCGAAACCCGGCACCAAGCCGCCATCGTCGCGGAGGGCGAGCCGGAGAAGCGAGCGGCCGCGCCGGACGCCGAGATGCGGGAGCGAATCGAACTCCGGTAGCGGGCCAGCCTCGGGCGCTACCTGGTGAACGCCTTGCGGAGCCCGGCCGCGACGGGCGCGGAAGCGGAGCTCCAGGAGGCTGGGGGCATCGGCGACGGAATCCCGCTCGAACTGTGGGACGTGCCAACCGAGACCCGGGCGGACGCCTCGACGGCCGCGCCGGGGACCGTGGGCGTGAACCTGGACCGCATCCGCCCGGCGGTCTTCGCGAACTCCATCGCGCCCAGGCTGGGAATCGAGATGCCGCGAGTTGCGTCCGGCACCTACGCCAGCGCGACGATCACAACCTCCCTTTCGGCGAGCTCGAAGGCGAAGGGCGGCGCCCAGAAGTCCACGGCTGCCGCGTTCACCGTGACGAGCGCGACGCCGAAGCGGATCAGCGCCCGGCTCGGTATCCGAGGCGGAGGATCGCCTGATCGCTCGCATCGTCGAGGATCACCCAAGGCGGGTCCCGATGGGCACCTGGCCGGACGTCGCGCGCGTCCTGGGCCGGATCGTCGGGGCGGTGCAGCTGCGGGGATGGAAGGTGCGGTGGGGTCTTGATCCGGCTCGCGCCCGTCTGTTGGCGCTGGGTGCTGTACGACCACGGCGACGACCGCTGGCTGCCGTGGCCGCAGCCACCGTTCACCTGGGGGTTCTGAAGGGTTCTTGACACTGCGTTGATCAGTGCGAGGTTAGCCCGGCCAGTTTGGGCGCATCTTCCATTCAACGAGAGAGCACCAAGATGAGCAAAACACCCCAAGACCTCCTGAGTCATCTGCGACACCAGGTGAAGGAACGCGACAACAACCAGAACAGGCACCAGCGGCTGGAGGGTCTGGCATATCTGCGTGATCGAATCTCCGCATGGATCCAAGCCATGGAAGTTCCTGCCAAATCGCTCGGTCCGTCACAAGAGGAGATGGACTACCTTCTCACCGACCTGGAGCGTGAATTGAAAGACCTACGCGCCTACGAAACTCTGGTGTCCTTGAGCCGCCACGACTGATAACTGAAGACATAAGAGCCTCGGCTAGGGCAAAGTAACTAACGATATTTCAATCAGTTACAAATCGGAGTGGCGGGAGCGTGTGAGAATCGAACTCACCAACCCGGGTTCCAGCCGGGCCAGACGGTTTTGAAGACCGCTGGGGTCACCAGACCCCACCCGCCCCCTTGCTACTCCGGCGTGCGCAAGCATCGGGAAGCTAACCCGAGTTCCACCGTGTTGACAGGCTGACGGGGCTGGGTCACCGGGTGGCTGCTCGTCCTGCTCTACCAGCGCTCTTCGGGTTCGTCCCAGGTTTCGGCCCAGAACTCGTCCTCCTCGGCCCGCACTCGCTCCAGGTCCACCGGCTCGACGTCTTCCGCGTCCACGCGGCCGAGCGTCTCGATTCGATGGACGATCTCATCCGTCACCCCACTCCGGGTCTTGTGACGCAGCCGGTGCCGGACCCTCCAGCCGGCCACCGCAACGAGCACCGCGAGCGCCACGAACAGATATCCGGTCACCGCTCTTCGAGGCTCCTCGATCAAGAAGGCTGCGTATGGCCCGTCGGCCCTGCATGCAACATGTCGCGCCAGACGCCGAAAGGCATCCCGCCGCCCGGCGCGCATGCAGCGCCGGGTAGCAGATCACCTCCCGTCGGGAATAACTTGGGGCATGCCTGACGACATCACCTCCGCCGGAGCATCCGCCTTCGCCCGCCGGGAACGACGCACGCCCACCGCTTCCGCCGCCGGTCACGCGGACCCGTCGGCGCGCGACGTACCCGAGGGACCGGACCAGACCGCGCACTCCGACCTCGAGCCCTGGAATCCAGGAACGCCCCTCGAGCTGGACTGGCTGCGCCACCTGAGGGTCAACCGCAGCGCCGCAGAGCGCCGGGCCGCTTCCCTGCCCGGCCGCAGGAGCGTCAAGCGCGAGTGGCAGGCGGCCTGGCTCCTGCGCGCGGTCACCTGCATCGACCTGACCACGCTCGCGGGAGACGACACCCCGGGCCGCGTGCGCAGGCTGTGCGGCAAGGCCCGTAACCCGGTGCGCGCCGACCTGCTGGAGGCGGCGGGCGCTTCCGACCTGCCCATCCGGGTCGGGTCCGTGTGCGTCTACCCGAGCATGGTCGCCACCGCGGTCGAGGCGCTGGCCGGGTCCGGAATCCCCGTGGCCGCGGTGGCCGCGGGCTTCCCCGCCGGCCAGACTCCCTTCCCCGAGCGGCTGGACGAGATTCGGACAGCCGTGGCGGCGGGCGCATCCGAGATCGACATCGTCATCACCCGCGAGCACGTCCTGCGCGGCCGCTGGGGCGACCTCTACGACGAAGTCGGAGCCTTCCGCGAGGCGGCCGGGGGCGCCCACCTCAAGACCATCATCGCCACCGGCGAACTCGCGACCCTCACCAACGTCGCCCGGGCAAGCCTTGTGTGCATGATGGCCGGGGCCGACTTCATCAAGACCTCCACGGGCAAGGAGAAGGTCAACGCCACACTGCCCGTGGGACTCACCATGGTGCGCCAGATTCGCGCCTACCGCGAGCGCACAGGCTATCGCGTGGGGTTCAAGCCGGCGGGAGGCATCGGTACGGCCAAGCAGGCGCTGGTCTGGCTCGTGCTCATGCGCGAGGAGCTCGGCCCCGGCTGGATGCAGGCCGGGCTCTTTCGCTTCGGCGCCAGTTCCCTGCTGGGCGACATCGAGCGCCAGATCGAGCACTACGTCACGGGCCGCTATTCGGCCACCCATCGACATCCCATGGCCTGAGCGAACCCCGCGATGCCGAAAATCTCCGAGATCTTCGAGACTCTCGAATACGGGCCTGCGCCGGAGAACGCGGAGCGCGCGCAGGCATGGCTCGAGGAGCACGGACGCTCCTTCGGCCTGTTCGTCGACGGCGACTGGGTCGACGGTGCGGGCGCGGAGAGGTTCGACACCATCAACCCGGCAAACGGGACGGCCCTCGCTCGCATTACCCAGGCAGGGGCCGAGGATGTCGACCGCGCGGTACGCGCCGCCCGCGCCGCACAGGAGCCGTGGTCCGAGCTGGGCGGTCACGCCCGCGCCCGCTTCCTCTACGCGCTGGCCCGGCGCATCCACAGACACGCGCGGCTCTTCTCGGTGCTGGAGACGCTCGACAACGGCAAGCCCGTGCGCGAATCGCGCGACATCGACATCCCCCTGGTGGTGCGTCACTTCTACCACCACGCGGGATGGGCACAGTTGATGGACGCGGAACTGCCCGACCAGGTCCCCGTCGGCGTGGCCGGCCAGATCATCCCCTGGAACTTCCCGCTGCTGATGCTGGCGTGGAAGATCGCGCCCGCGCTGGCCACCGGGAACACGGTGGTGCTCAAGCCCGCCGAGTTCACGCCACTCACCGCCCTGCTCTTCGCCGAGATCTGCCGGGAGACCGGACTGCCCCCCGGGGTCGTGAACGTGGTGACCGGGGACGGCCGCACCGGCGCCGCGCTGGTGGCGCACCCGGACGTCGACAAGATCGCCTTCACCGGTTCGACGGAGGTGGGCCGCCTCATCCGCAGCCGGACGGCCGGGAGCGGCAAGCACCTCTCGCTCGAGCTCGGAGGCAAATCGCCCTTCATCGTCTTCGAGGACGCGGACCTCGACGGTGTGGTCGAGGGCGTGGTGGACGCCATCTGGTTCAACCAGGGGCAGGTGTGCTGCGCGGGATCGCGCATCCTGGTCCAGGAGGGCATCGCCGAGGCGCTGGAGCGCAAGCTCAAGGCGCGCATGGAGGCGCTGCGCATGGGAGATCCGCTGGACAAGGCCGTGGACATGGGCGCCATCATCGCGCCGGTGCAGCTGGAGAAGATCCGGCGGCTGGTGGACGAGGGGCGCAAGAACGGCGCGCACATCTGGCAGCCTTCGTGGAGCGCGCCGGCCGACGGATACTTCTACCCGCCGACGCTGTGCACCCGGGTGGCGCCCGCGTCCGCCATCGCGCAGGTCGAGATCTTCGGGCCGGTGGTGGTGATGATGACCTTCCGCACGCCGGAGGAGTCGGTTCGGCTCGCCAACGACACCCGCTACGGGCTCGCGGCCAGCATCTGGACCGAGAACATCAACCTGGCGCTGGATGTCGCTCCCCGGGTCAAGGCCGGGACCGTCTGGATCAACTGCACCAACGTCTTCGACGCGGCTTCCGGGTTCGGCGGCTACCGCGAGAGCGGCTTCGGGCGCGAGGGCGGGCGCGAGGGGCTGCATGAGTACCTGAGGCCCGCGTGGCAGGCGCACGGCCGGGACCGCAGTGCGGAAGCCGCCAGCGAGATCGGCGCAGCGCAGTCCGCGTCTCCAGAGGACGGGCGGCCGGGCATGATCCCGGAGGACGACGGGGTACCCCTTGCGGGCGGCGCGTTACCCCCGGTGGACCGCACCACCCGGATGTACATCGGCGGCCGGCAGACGCGGCCCGACGGCGGTTACACGATGCCCGTCCGCGGGGCGTCCGGGGCGTTGGCGGGCGAGGTCGGGCGTGGCAACCGCAAGGACATCCGCAACGCGGTCGAGGCGGCGCGGCGCGCCTCCGGATGGGCCGATCGCACGGCTCACAACCGCGCCCAGATCCTCTACTTCATCGCCGAGAACCTCGCCGTGCGGGCTCCCGAGTTCGTAGCCCGCATCCGGTCGCTTACGGGCGAGGACGCCGGCCGCGCGGCCGAGGAAGTCGATCTCTCGATCCGGCGGCTCTTCACCTACGCCGCCTACGCCGACAAGTGGGATGGGCACGTCCACGCAACGCCGCTGCGGAACGTCACCCTGGCCATGCATGAGAGCTTGGGGGTGGTGGGCATCATCTGCCCGGACCGAAACCCGCTGCTGGGCTTCGTCTCGCTGATCGCGCCCGCGGTCGCGGCCGGGAATACCGTGGTCGCCGTTCCCTCCGAGCGCTGGCCGCTACCCGCCACCGACTTCTGCCAGGTACTCGACACCTCCGACCTGCCCGGCGGGGTCGTCAACGTCGTCACCGGCGAGCACGCCGAACTGGCTCCGGTTCTGGCCGCGCACGACGACGTGGATGCCGCCTGGTACTTCGGAGGCGGTCCGGGAGCCGCGGGGGTCGAGAGACTCTCCGCCGGAAACATGAAGCAGACCTGGACGGAGGCCGGTTGCTCCAGGCGATGGCGCTCGCGCGATCAGGGCGAAGGCGACGAATTCCTGCGCCGGGCGACGCAGGTCAAGAACGTGTGGATTCCCTACGGAGCGTAGGGTGCCATGGCAAACCCTAACGTTACGTTAGGAATGGGACCCCAACGGGCGACGATGCCTCCATGACCTTCACCCTCGCCTGGATTGACCAAGATCAAGAGGCCCGCAACCGGCTCCACGAGCTGCTTGACCGCTTCAACCAGCCGGGATCCCGCGACGAGATGGGATTGGGCACGATCCGCGACGCCTTCTCCAACCTGCTGTTCCCCGGAACCAACACCGCCCAGACGCGGCTGCGCTTCTCGCTCATAGTGCCGTGGGTCTATCGCGCGCTGGAACGGAAGAGGATGCCCCGCGGCGACTTCTGGCGACTGGGTAGGGAGCGCGAGCTGGACGTGCTTGAGCACTTGTGGACGACGACCGAGGACGGCGTGTACGGAAGGCGCTCCAAACGCAGGCTCAAGGGGCTCCCGAGCTGGTACTTCGGACTGGGCGATGCTTGGGGGTTGCGGGTGCGCGCCGCTGGCAGCGGCAATGGGGGGCGGACGTGGCACGCAGGGCTGCCGACGCCCCCTCGCGGGTTTCCGAAGCTGGACACGCTGTCGCTCACCGCAGCCGAGGCCGAGTATCTGCAGGACCGGGTGGCGCAGTCGCTGCCGCAAAGCCTGCTGGCGCACCTCTTCAGGCAGGTGAGGGCGAAGAACGCCGGGGAAGCGGACGGGTGCGGCTTCGTATGGGAGCATCCGGGTTACGCGGATTTTGCGCCCGAGCACAAGGAGCAGGTGGAACATGCCCGGCTGTTCTCCGAAGTGATCTACGGCGCGCCGGTGCTCTACAACCTGCTACTGGCGCGGAGGGTCCATGCTGGGACGCGGGGGCTGGAACGGCCGGCCAGCGAAGACAAGACCGCCCACTACGAGGGCCAACTGGCGAAGTGGTCGCGGGGGCTGGATCGTTCGGCGCTGGCGGCCTGGCCGGTGGACGACTTCTGGGCGACCGTCGCCCGTAGCGCACGGATCAACCACGGCACGAGGGCGTTCGTGAGCGAGTGGATGGCTTTGGTCAAGGCGGGTGTTCTTGATGTGCAAGAGCATGGCGCTCCGGCGGACGACTCTGAAGCGGCCACGCTGGTTCGCCGCCGCGAGAAGGCGCTCAAGGGCGTACGTTCGCGCTTCCGCAACGAGAAGATGCTGGCTGAGTGGGGAGGAGGGTCGGGGATGGGTCGGATGGATTACCGCTGGCCGGTGGTGCGCCGGTTCCTGCGGGAGCTGGGTGAGGGGCTGGGGGCTACCGAATGACGCTGCTCGATCCGCATCGGGACCGCACGGTCTACACGCGGGCGCTCACCCCGCCGCCGGGCTTTCGCTTCGACTGCGCGGCGGCGCTCACGTACTCGCTCAACCTGGACATGCTCCTCGCCGTGCCGTTGCACCTGCTCCTCCACGCGGGGGACCGCCCGGATTCCGAACTCCTCGCCGACCCGGTGGCGCTCCTGTACGGACTGCGGCAAACGACCGACCGGATCACGATCTTCCATCAGCGAGGCGGAATACACCCGCCCCGGCGGAGCAACGTCCTCTACTCCATGCTGGAAGACTCGCTGCATGCGGCTGCTCCCCGCGGCGGCGGCATCTTTCACCCCAAGGTGTGGGTGCTCCGGTTCCTGCCGGTGGATGATGACTGTGCGGACGGAGGGGCGGGCCGACTCATCCGCCTGGCCGTCATGTCCCGCAATCTGACCGGCGACCACTCGTGGGACGTGTCCGTGATGGCGCAGGGCCATCCCCGAGGCGACGCCGTGCCGGAGAACGCGGAGCTGGCGACCCTGTTCCGGGCTCTGCCTGATATGTCCCCAACCCTGCCCAAGGACCGCGCCGAGCAGATCGACTCGCTGGCGGGCGACGTGGAACGCACCGTGTGGGAGCTCCCCGGTCACGTGGACGAGTTCCGCCTGCACGCCATCGGCCCGGGTCTCAAGGAGTGGCGGCCTCCGAGGTCACGGCGGCTGGTGGCAATGTCGCCGTTCTGCACACCGAACGCGCTGTTCGAGATGGCGCGCCGGAGCGACTCGCCGCCGACGCTTGTCTCGCGCCCCGAGGAGTTGGCCCGCATTCACCACCAGGCGCCTGCCGCGCTGGAACGCTTCGAGCGGTGCCTGGTCCTGAGTGAGCTGCTGGACGATAGCCTCCACGCGAAGGTGTACCTGTGCGAGGTGGCTGGCCGGACGCGGCTGTTTGTGGGGTCGATCAACGCCACGCATCACGGGAGCGGCGGCGTGGAGGTGATGGCGGAGCTGGTCGGGCGGCCGGAGGCTCTGGGAACGGCGGAGACGTTGCTGGGCGATGACGGACTCGAGGCGCTACTGGAGGACTTCGTTCCGCCGGACGGCCCCGGCCCCGATCCGGTCCTCGACCGGTACAAGAGGATCCTCGAGGATGCCTGCGGAACGGTCGCGGCAGCCGACCTGCGCCTGATCTGCTACCGGGGAGACGGCGACGGCGGAGACCGCTGGCATCTCCGCCTCCGCAGCGCGAGCTCGATCGATCTGTCATCCGACCTTGAGTTCGACGTATGGCCCATCACGCTACCCCGTAAACGCGCAGCGGACGGTCGTCCTCTTCTGAATGGCGGCGATATCGACTTCGCGCCGATGGACATCGCGCAGGTCACCCGATTCGTCGCCTTCAGAATCGGCTTGAGGGAGAAGGATCCCGAGGTTGCGCCGGAGGTCTTTGTTCTGTGCGTCCCTGTCGACGGATTTCCCGTTCGCGAGCGCAACGATGAGATCGCGCGCCGAATGGTCCGCAACCAGCGCGGCTTCCTGCGCTACATCCTCTTCATTCTGGGCGCGTTCGACCCCTATGCGACCACGGGAGTTCCGCAGGACAGCACCGGGACTATCAACGGGGGTTCGGGAGCGGGCGCCGGAGGCTCCGGCTTCGGCTCCCTTCCTCTGCTCGAAGAGATGACGCGAGCCTACTGCCGCGACCCCGCGCGACTGGACACGGTGCGTCGCCTGATCCAGCACCTGCGCGAGTCGGACCTTGCGGGGGACGCCGACGACATCGTGCCCGACGAGTTCATGCAGCTGTGGGACACCTTCGAAGCCGTGCTCAAGGCATCCCCGTGACCGACCTCCGGCGCGGCACGGACCAGGCGCTCGGTATCCTCAAGGACTTCCAGCGCCGCACCGTCGACTACGTCTTCAATCGCCTCTGGCTGGACGACGACCCTGCCCACCGATTCCTGGTCGCCGACGAGGTGGGGCTGGGCAAGACCCTCGTTGCCCGCGGCATCGTCGCCCGGACTCTGGAGCACCTTCGGGACCGGGTGGGCCGGATCGACATCGTGTACATCTGCTCCAACCAGTCGATCGCGCGTCAGAACGTCCGGCGGCTGAGCGTCGAGGGGCTTTCGCATGCGGTGCTGCCGTCGCGTCTCACGCTGCTTCCGGCGCACGTGCCCAACCTGAATGCGCACAAGGTCAACTTCATCAGTCTGACTCCAAGCACATCGCTCAACACCACGCGGGCCAACCGGGGTGGAGTCATTGAGGAACGGCTCGTCCTGTGGCAGATGCTGAGAAGGCTCAGCCACCCGCGCGGGCGGTCTGCCATGGCGTGGACCCGGCCGACCAAGCCGCCCAAGACGACCGGCCATCAGCCGATCCGCATGCTGCCTCGAATCGCTCCCGCGCTCAACCGGCACGGTCTGTACCGGCTCCTCCAGTGCGGAGTCGGCGACAAGAGCTATCGCTCGCACATGCGGTGGAACCTGCCGACGGTCGACGACAGCCTCACCGATGCCTTCCTCGCCCGGCTCCTGGATGACGGCAAGCTCTACCGCAGGCTTGTGGGCTTCTGCGAGACGTTCGCGCGGGGCGAGTGGTGCGACCAGTACTGGATGGTCGGGCAGTTGCGCGGCATGCTCGCAGGCGTCTGCATTCGCGCGCTTGAGCCCGATCTGATCATCCTGGACGAGTTCCAGCGCTTCCGGAGCCTTCTGGATTCGGAGAGCCCCGCCGCCCATCTCACCCGCCAGCTCCTCGACTTCCACTACGACCGGGACGCTCCCGAAGCGGGCCTCCGCACCCGGGTCCTGCTCTTGTCGGCCACGCCCTACAAGATGCTGACCCTCTACGGCGAGGACGAGGAGGACCACTACGCCGACTTCCTGCGCACCTGCCGGTTCCTCTGTGAAGACGACGAGGAGACCATCCGGGGGCTTCACGCGGCCATCCGGCGCTACCGTCTGGGGCTGCTCGACGGTGCCGCCGGTAACGTTGAAATGAAGGAGGCGCGCCGCGATCTCGAAGGCCGTCTGCTGCGTCACATGGTGCGGACCGAGCGGGTGCGGGCCACCGCCGACAGCGATGCCATGCTTCGCGGACGCCCGTCCGAGCCCGCGCTCCGACCCGAGGACCTTCGCCAGGCTCGCACCATCTACCGCGTGGCCGCCAGCTTGAACGCCCGCGACCCCATTCAGTACTGGAAGTCGGCCCCCTTCCTGCTCAACGTGATGCGGGGCTACAAGCTCAAGGAGCGGCTTCGGGACCGAGTCGCGGATCCGCCGCCTGGGCTGACCGAGGCCCTGCGCGACGGGGACGCCTCGCTGCTCAAGCGGGACGCCGTGGAGCGGTATGCCCCGATCGAGCCTGCCAACCCCCGTCTGCGCCAGTTGCTGGATGAAACGGTGGGTCAGGGGCAGTGGAAGTGGCTGTGGATGCCACCCGCGCTGCCGTACCTGGAGCCCGGCGGTCCGTACGCCGACACCGGCCAGACCACCAAGGCTCTCGTCTTCTCGTCCTGGAACGTGGTGCCCGACGCCATTGCCGCGCTCTGTTCCTACGAGGTCAGCCGCCTCATGCTGGAGCGGGAGTCGAGCCGCGCGGACCACCCGACCTACTCGGAGCTCCACCGCTCACGCGCCCGCCTGCTGGACTTTCCCATGGGCAGGGATTCGGGCGAGCCCCGGCACGGAGACGACTCCGCGCGGCGGGATCGACCGGGCGCCATGAACATTCTGCCGCTGTTTTACCCGAGCCCGTCGCTGTCCGAAGCCGGAGATCCGTTGAGCCTCGCCGGGGAACGTGGAGTCCCCGTTACGTCCCGTGAGGCTCTGGAGGCGGTGATGGAGCGGCTGAGACGGCGCTTCAACGATGCCGACGTCGTCGTTCGCGCGGATGCGTCCAGCCAGGTCCGGGGCGGCCAGACGGACCAGCGCTGGTACTGGGTCGCGCCCGCCATGCTCGACCGCGTGCTCCATCCGGGCGTCTGGGACTGGGTGAGCGCCGACGACGGCTGGCCCTCCGCCACCCCCGGTGGCGCCGAAAACTGGGGATTCCGTCGGCACGTCGCCGAGTTCGGTCGCGCAATGGCAGGGCAACCGGATCTCGGAGAGCCCATGGGCACGCCGCCCGAAGACCTTTTTCAAGTGCTGGCTCTGGTGGCGCTCGCAGGTCCGGGGGTGTGCGCGCACCGGGCGCTCCGGCGGATCGCCGACATGCCGCCGACTTCACCTGCGCTGCTCGCCGGGGCGTCTCGCATTGCCCATGGTCTGCGCGGCACCTTCAACATGCCCGAGTGCATCTCCCTGGTCCGAGCCCTCGATGACGAGTTGAAAGAACGGACGG
Source organism: Longimicrobiales bacterium (assembly GCA_965208255.1). Classification (GTDB taxonomy): domain Bacteria; phylum Gemmatimonadota; class Gemmatimonadetes; order Longimicrobiales; family Gaopeijiaceae; genus BD2-11. The sequence goes on along the minus strand of OZ242324.1, from coordinate 1,235,269 downwards.
CGAAGACGCCGCGCCCGCCACGCGATCACCACACCCGGTACTGGGAGCTGGTGCTGCGCTACGCCCTCGCCGGAAATCTCCAGGCGGTGCTCGACGAGTACGCCCACGTGCTGGAAGAATCGCTGGGACTGATGGGCCATAAGGCCGAGGATCGCGTGGTCGGCATCTCCGAGGAGATGGTCGAGGCGCTGTCCATACGCACGTCGCAAGTGCGGATCGACGACATCCGCTGCGTAGGGCCGGGCACCCCGATCGAGATGAGTCCCTTCAACATGCGCACCCGTTTCGCGCTTCGTTTCGGTGACCTGCAGAGCGAGCGTGGCGAGAGCGTCCAGCGCGCCGACACCGTGAGGAAGGCGTTCAACTCGCCGTTCCGGCCCTTCATCCTCGCCACCACCTCAATCGGTCAGGAGGGCCTCGACTTCCACACCTACTGCCACGCGGTCTACCACTGGAACCTGCCGCGCAACCCAGTGGACATGGAGCAGCGCGAGGGACGCGTTCATCGGTACAAGGGCCACGCGGTGCGCAAGAACGTGGCAGAACGGTACGGCGGCGACGCCTATCACGGCACTGGCAACGGAGGTGCATACGCCGCCCGCGATCCGTGGAAGGTCCTGTTCCGGCGCGCCAGGGACGAGCGTCCACCGGATTCCAGCGACCTTGTACCCTACTGGATCTTCGAGCATGGCGATGCCCGCGTGGAGCGCCGTGTTCCCATGCTTCCCTTCAGCAGTGAAGTGGGCCAGCTTCGCCGTCTGCTCGGCAGCCTCGCCGTCTACCGCCTGGCCTTCGGGCAGCCCCGCCAAGAGGACCTTGTCGAATACCTGCGCAGAGTGCGGCACAAGGATGCCGACGCGGTGGACCTGAATCAGTTTCGGATATCGCTGCGACCGCCCAGCGTGACCTGAGCGTCGAGGAACCGGTCAACAAGTGCAGGAATTGGCCAGAATGGGCCCGAAATGGCGCGCATTGGCCGTGAACATCTGGATCCCCTACGGCGAGTAGCGCCCTCAGGCGCAGCCGAACCCGGCGCGGCTGGACCAGAGGGTGAGATGTGGGACGCCCCGCCTCGCACGATTTCCGTTGTTCTGGATCGTTCCCCGAGCTGCCGCTAATTGAAGGTGTAGGTGCAGGCCACCTCGGGCACGGTGTCGTTCAGAACGGATTCCACCTCGCAGATGGTCTCGTCGCGCACGAGCAGCTGCAGGCTCACCTGCGGAGTCTCTTCCGTCTCATCTGGCCGGCCGACGCTCACGTAAATCCGGGCTCGGGATCCGAGGGACAGATTTGCTTGGTAACCGGGACTGATGCTTGAAGTGTCGGCCAGGATGATCTCTTCCCGGCGGTTGCCGAAGTTGTCGAAGATGTAGACGAACTGGGTCGACGTGACCAGCGTCAGCGGACCCGGCCCCGGGCCGCCGATGACGATGCTTGCGGTGGTGGGAGCGTCGGTGGGGCCATCCAGGATCGAGCAGGCCGTCAGGGCCGACAGGCTCGCAACGACCGCGAACCAGCCCGTCCGCATCCGCTTCACGGCGTATGAACTCATGACATCACCTCATTGCAGGAGAACCGGGGCGTGCGCGGGGCACGACCGGAGCCGCGCGGACGCCGCATCCTTAATCGTGTCGGATTCGACGACGCTTCGCCAGTGGAGAGTCTCCCCTCAGGGCACCAGCGCGATGGCGTCGATCTCGACGCTCACGTTCCGGGGCAGCCCGCCGGCCTGCACCGTCGAACGCGCGGGGCGATGCTCGCCGAAGTGCTCGGCGTAGACTTCATTCATGGCGGCGAACTCGCCCATGTCCGCCAGGAAGACGGTCGTCTTGACGACGGTGGCGAGCGAAGCGCCTGAAGCTTCCAGCACGGCCGCGAGATTGCGCAGCACCTGGTGCGTCTGCTCCTGGATGTCCCCCCGGAGCAGCTCGCCCGTGGAGGGGACCAGCGGGATCTGCCCGGAGGCGAAGAGCAGCCCCCGCGCCGAGATCGCCTGGGAGTAGGGACCGATGGCCTCGGGGGCGTTGTCCGTGTGCACCACCGTTGTTTCGCTCATTTGGGTGTCAGACTCCGTGGTTGGATGCTGTTACGTGTTTGGATTCATTCGATGCATGGACGCGACGCGCCCTCGTCCTTCGATGGGCCGGACTTCCCAGTTCTCTCCCTCGAGCGCGATGACGCGGTCCTGGAGATTCACCGAGACGCAGACGTGGTTCGGCAGCAGCCGCACCAGTTCGCCCACGCGCGGACGCCAGTCCGTGCCCGTGATGTCCAGCACGCCGTGCTCTTCCGACAGGGCGACCACGCGCACCTCTGGCCGCCCGGCGAGAGCGGCGTATCCGGTGCCGGCCGTGCCGTGCAGCTCCTTCGAAAGCGCCTTCGACCCGGCGTCCACCACCGCCCGTCCGGGGACCGCGGTGCTCACCACCGTGGCGAGGATCGAGTAGGCGCACTCGTCGTCGCGCGCCACGCCCATGCCGGTCATGTCCAGGTCGTTGTAGATGACCGTTCCGGCCCGCACCTCGGTGAGGCGGGGGAGGAGGTGGCTGTGCCACAGGGTCGGGCTCGAGCCGCCGCTGACGACCTCGGGCGCCAGGTCGGCTTCCGCGAGCGCCGCGCAGCAGGATTCGAGCCGCTCCGCCAGCGCGCCGATCGCCTGCCTCTGCCCTGAGACGTGGGTGCGGATGTGCCCCGGATAGAACATGATGCCCCGGTAGTCCAGGCGCTCCGCATCGCGCGCAATCGACGCCAGCCGGGCCGCCTCCTCCGCCGTCTGCACGCCTGTCCGGCCCAGCCCCACGTCCACTTCCACCAGGACTCCGACCGTTCTTCCCGCCGCCCGCGCAGCCCGCGCCAGACCGATCAGCGCCACGTCCGAATCCAGCGCCGCCGTCAGCGAGACCTGCTCAGGCAGGGCCATCAGCCGCTCGAGCTTCCGGGTCCCGAGGGGCGGATAGGCGAGCAGCAGGTCGTCGCACACTCGGGCCATGACCTCCGCCTCGTGCGGGGTGGCTACCGTGAGCCCCCGGGCGCCGGCTTCCAGCTGGATGCAGGCCAGCGCGAGGCTCTTGTGGGTCTTCACGTGGGGGCGCCAGGCGATCCCGTGGCGCGCCGTGTAGGCCGCCACCCTGACCGCGTTGGCGCGCGCCCTGGCCAGGTCGACGAGGGCGACGGGGGTCTCGGTGTCCGCGAGACCGGCGGGGAGCCCGTTCACCCGAGCGCCGCCTCCAGGACGTCGAAGAACTCGCGGTCCTCCTCGGACACCGGGCCGACCCGTACGAAGCGGATCGTCCCGTCCCGTCCGACCAGGTAGGTGGCCGGCAGACCGATGGCGTGGAAGGCATCCATCGAGCGCATCTCCGGGTCGTGCAGGATGGTGTAGGTCACGCCGTATTCCCCGGTGAACTCGCGCACCACGTCCTCGAACCCGGCGTCGTCCACGGAGATGCCCACGATCTCGAAGCCGCGCTCGCGATACTCATCGTAGAGCGACTGCAGGAAAGGCGTCTCGAAGCGGCAGGGCGCGCACCAGGTGGCCCAGAGGTTGACCAGCACCACCTGGCCGCGCAGATCGGAGAGCGCCATGGCATCGCCGTCCAGCGTGACCGCCTGGACATCGGGCACCGGGTCCCCGGCGATCGGGGGGCCATCGACCGGTGCGCACGCAGCGCTCAGCCAGAGCGCGCCCAGGACGGTTCGAAAAACAGGGGAGCCCGGGCGAACCGGGACGGGAAGGCGGATGACGGGCCTGATGTGGGTGCTCCTGGCCATGAGGGGGACGCGTAGCGCAATCACGGACATGCGCCGTAAGTTCAACTTCCGCCCCCGCAACCGCAACGATGCCGTAGGCAACCCTCGCGAGCGCGGGAGGACCCTACCCCTGAACGCCGTGTACTGACGCCATCGCCCGCTACGCTCGCTCACGCCTCCAGCTTCCATCCGGCAGCGCGACGACACACGCCAAGGTCAGGCCATGACATCCTCCTCCTCGTCTGCCGTCCGCCGGAGCCTCTGCGCCGGGATCCTGCCGGTCGTCGCGGCACTCACGGCTCTGCTGCTTCCCGAACCCGTCGAAGCACAGTATTTCGGGCGAAACAAGGTGCAGTACGACTCCTTCGAGTTCCGGGTCATGAAGACCCCGCACTTCGACATCCACTACTACAACGAAGCCGCCGTCGCCATCGAGGACGCGGCCCGCATGTCGGAGCGCTGGTACGAGCGGCTGGCGCGCACCTTCCAGCACGAGTTCGAACGCCCCAAGCCGGTCATCCTGTACGCCGACCATCCCGACTTCCAGCAGACCAACACCCTCGCGGGGTTCATCAGCGAGGGCACCGGAGGCGTGACCGAGTCGCTCAAGAATCGCGTCATCATGCCGCTGGCCGGCACTTACCACGACACTGACCACGTGCTCGGCCACGAGCTGGTGCACGCCTTTCAGTACAACATCGCCCAGTCGCGCAGCGGAGGCGGACTGCGCGGGATGGCCCAGCTGCCCCTCTGGGTGGTGGAGGGCATGGCCGAATACCTCTCGGTCGGCCGCGAAGACCCCCTCACGGCCATGTGGCTGCGCGACGCCCTGCTGCGCGACGACGTGCCGACGCTCGAACAGATGACCCGGGAGCGGCGTTTCTTCCCCTACCGCTTCGGCCAGGCCTTCTGGACCTACGTGGGCGGCACCTACGGCGACGAGGCCGTTACCGAGCTCTACCGCCGCTCGCTCCGGGTGGGCTGGGAGAACGCCATCGTGAGCGTACTGGGCAAGACCCAGGACACGGTCTCGGTGGAGTGGCACCAGGCCATCGAAAGCGAGTACCGGCCGCTCATCGCCGGCCGCTCGGCGCCGGGCGAAGTGGGCGCTCTGCTGCTGGCGCCGTCCACCGGGGCGGGAACTCAGAACGTGGCGCCCTCGGTGAGCCCCGACGGCCGCTACGTGGCCTTCATCTCCGAGAAGGACCTGTTCTCGGTCGACCTCTACATGGCCGATGCGCGCACCGGAGAAATCATCCGCAAGCTCTCCAGCGCCGCCTCGGACGCGCACATGGACGCGCTGCGCTTCCTCGACTCCTCGGGCTCGTGGTCGCCGGACGGGGAGCTGTTCGCCTTCGTGGCGATCGCCGACGGCGACAACCAGCTGGTGGTCGTCGACGTCAACAACTCCGACGTGGAGCAGCGCATCGAGGTGGAGAGCGCCAACATCGGAGCCATCTCCAATCCGGCCTGGTCCCCCGATGGACGCTCGATCGTGTTCTCCGGGCAATCCGGGGGGATCGCCGACCTGTTCATGATCGACATCGAAACCGAAGAGATCACCCGCCTCACCAACGACAAGCACGGGGACATGCAGCCCGCGTTCTCCCCGGACGGCTCGATGCTCGCCTTCGTATCAGACCGCGGGGCGGAAACCGACTTCACCGACCTCGTCTTCAGCCGCCCGCGCATCTCGCTCCTCGACATGGAAACCCGCGAAGTGCGGACGCTCGAGCTCTTCGAGAACGTCAAGCACCTCAACCCCCAGTTCACGCCGGACGGCCGGGGCCTCTACTTCATCTCCGACCAGGACGGCTTCAGCGACATATACCGCGTGAACCTGCCGACCGGCGAGATCTACCGGGTGACCAACATCGCCACCGCGGTAAGCGGGATCACGAGTGGTTCGCCGGCCATGAGCGTCGCCTCCGAAACCGGCACCCTGGTGTTCTCGGTCTTCGATGAATTCGAGTTCCACATCTACTCGCTCTCCTCGCAGGAAGCCGGGGCTGGCCAGGAACTGGCAGACGAGGAAGCGGAAGTCGCTCAGGGCCGCCTGATCCCGCCCGCGACGCCGCGGGTGAGAAGCCGGGTCGCGAACTACCTGGCCGACCCGTTCACCGGATTGCCCCCGGTTGGCACCTACGTCTCCGACGAGGCGTCCACCTACGACCCCGGCCTGAAGCTCGACTACGTGGGCCAGCCCATGATCGGCATCGGAGCCGGCGACATCTACGGCAACAACCTGCAAGGCGGAGCCGCCGCGTTCTTCAGCGACATGCTGGGCGACCGCACTTTGGGGGTCGCCGTCCAGGCTCAGGGCACGTTCAAGGATCTGGGTGGACAGTTCCTGTACCAGAACATGAAGCGGCGCTGGAACTGGGGAGTCTCCGGAGGGCGCATTCCCTACCAGCTGCTGTGGGCGAGCTTCGAACGTTCGCCGAACGGCATGCCCGCCTATCGGGCCCTGCGGGAGCGAATCTACATCGACTCCGCGGTCGGGATGCTCGCGTACCCCTTCTCCACCACGCAGCGGATCGAGACCCGCATGGGCGTTACCCGGTATTCCTTCGACCTCGAAGAGGAGTACCTCTTCTTCGATCCGCTCGGACGTCTGATGGATCGCCGCGTCCGCGAGCTGGAGGATCCGCAGGCGCCGCTCACGCTCGGGCACGTGGCGATCGCGCTGGTCGGCGACAACTCCTACTCCGCCTTCACTTCTCCGGTGCGGGGCGCGCGATACCGCTTCGAATTCGAGAACACGGTGGGCACCGCCGACTTCCAGACCCTGACTGCCGACTACCGGCGGTACTTCAACCCGATGCGTGAACTCACCGTCGCCTTCCGGGGAATGCACTACGGGCGTTACGGAATCACCGCCGAAGAGACCCAGACCGGGCTGCGCCAGATATTCCTGGGGTACGAGAGCCTCATCCGCGGCTACGCGAGAGAGAGCTTCGACTTCACCGGCTGCGTGCAGGTGGAGGTCTGCATGGAGTCCGAGAGATACCGGCAGCTTTTCGGCCAGCGCATTCAGGTCTTCAACTTCGAGTTGAGGGTCCCGATCACCGGCGTGAGCCAGTTCGGACTGCTCAACCTGCCCTTCCTGCCCATCGAACTGGTGACCTTCGCCGACATGGGTCTGGCGTGGGACAACTTCGGGGACGTGGATCTGCGCTTCGACAGAAGTACGCCGGACCGGGTTCCCGTCTTCAGCACCGGCGTCTCGGCGCGGGCCAACCTGCTCGGGTTCCTGATCCTGGAGAGTTACTACGCCTACCCCTTCCAGCGGCCCGACAAGGGCTGGCACTGGGGCTTCACCCTGGCGCCCGGCTGGTAGGAAGGGACGCAACGCTGCGTGCCGAAAGCTCCCCCGGCACGCGGAGGGTGCGAGAACAACGACCACCCGGGCGGACCGGGCGCTTTCCGTCAGAAGATGGAAAGGCTGATGTACTTGCCGGGATTCTCGCGGATGTCGTCCAGCAGCAGCTGAAGACTGGACGCGGCCGCGTTCAGGTTGACGTAGAGGGAGTCGTCGTGGGACAGCAGTCCCAGGGTACCCTCTCCGCGCTCCATGCGGGCCAGGATGGCGCGCAGATCGGTAGTGGCGCCCTCGATGACTTCGAGGTTCCGGTTGACCGCGGCCAAGGCGGAATCCGCCCGCATGGCGGCGCTCTCCAGCGCCGGTGCCGTTGACGATGTCGTGCTGCTCACCGAGCGCGCGGCTTCGTTGAGCGACTGCACGAGCTCGGTGAACTGGCTCCGCTGCTCCCGGCCGATGACCGCGAGGTCCGTGAGCAGGGATTCGAGTTCCAGGGCGCTCGACTGAAACGACGCCACCGTGGGCTCGGTCAGCAGGTCGGCGACCCGCTGGATCATGTCGGTGGCGTCGTCGCCGATGTCGGATACGATGCCGAACACGTCGGAGGACACGGTTCCTTCAACCATATCCCCGCCCTCGGCCATCACGGGGGAATCCCCCGGCAGTATCTCCACGGTGCGACCGCCGAGCAGTCCGATGCCCACCAGGCGGACCCGGGAGTCGCTCGGGACCTCGTATTCTCCCTCGATCTCCAGTTCGATGTTCACCCCCGCCGGCACCATCTCGAAGCTCATCACGCGGCCGACGTTCACGCCCCGCATCTGCACGGGATCGGACCTGCGCAGCCCGGCGGCGTTCTCGACCACGGCGTAGATCGAATAGCGCCCCCTGAACATCGACGGATCGGTCATCAGGAAGAGGGCCGTCAGCGCCGCCAGAGCCCCGGCGATGATGAAGATTCCGACGCGCGCCTCGCTCTTGAGCGCCCGCGGCGGTATGGCGTGCTGGAGTTCCGCGTCCGAAGGCCCGGATCCCGTGTATTCCGTTCCCGCTTCGTTCATGTCGTCGCTACCAAGTCTACCGCCGCCTCCGCGGCGGCTCTGTCCACGAAAGCCCGAACCAGCGGGTCGGTGCTTATGCGAAAGGCCGTGGGGGTCCCGAGAAACCTCAGATACCCTCCTTCGAGCATGGCTACCCGGTGGCACATCTCAAGTCCTCCCTCGATGTCGTGGGTCACGATGACCGACGTGACGTCCAGCTCGCGCGAAAGGCGCCGGATCTGACGCTGCACGCCGGCGGTGTTCACCGGATCCAGGCCGGTGGTCGGCTCGTCCCAGAGGAGGATGTCCGGACCTCCCACGATGGCGCGCGCGATGCCCACGCGCTTCTTCATACCGCCGGAGAGCTCGGAGGGAATCTTGTTCATCACCTCGCGGGGGTCCAGCAGGACGCGCTCCAGAGCCTCCCACACGAGCCGCGCGATGCGCATGCGCGGCATGGAGCGCAGGCGCCGCACCGGGAGTCCTGTCTCCACGTTCTCGAAGACGTTCAGGGAATCGAACAGGGCCGCGTGCTGGAACACGTACCCCACCCTGTCGCGGATCTGGCGAAGCGCCCTGCGGTCGCCGAAGAACACCGATTTGCCGTCCACCTCGACGTCGCCCCGATCGGGGACGATCAGGCCTATGGTGGTCTTGAGCAGGACGCTCTTGCCGGCGCCGGACGCCCCGAACAGGCCAAACATCTCGCCCGCGTGGATATCAAGGTCGATGCCCCGGAGGACGGGGAGGTCGAAGGCCTTGTAGACGCCGCGATACCGAATGACGGGATTGGTCTGCATCGCGCTAGTCGAGCAACAGCGGCGGGAAGAGCGCGTCCATGATCAGAACCGCGAGCGTCATGAACATGACCGCCTGGGTGGTGGTCTTGCCCACCCCCTCGGCTCCCCCTTCGGTGCGCAGCCCCATGTGGATGGCGATCACCGGTATGGTGAAGCCGAACACCAGCGCCTTGGTGAGCGAGTAGAACAGATCCCACGAATTCCAGTACAGGCGGGCCCCGTAGAGGAAGCTGCTGGGTCCGAGCCCTACGGTAATATCGGCGGAAATCATGCCCGAAAGGATTCCGACCAGGTTCGCGATGCCCACCAGCACCGGCACCACGACGATGCCGGCGACCACGCGGGGCGCGGCGAGAATGGGGATCGGATCGCGGCCCACGCTGTAGAAGGCGTCGATCTGCTCGGACACTTTCATGGTCCCGAGTTCGGCCGTGATGCGGGCGCCGACCCTGCCCACCAGGACGATCGCGGTCAGCACGGGTCCCATTTCGAGCACCACCGATTCCGCCACGACGCTGCCCAGGACGTGAAGCGGGATGGCCCCGGTGAACTGGTAGCCGCCCTGCTGGCTGGTAACGATCCCGGCGAGCACGGCCGTCAGGATGACGATGGGAAGACTCTCCACGCCCATCACGTACATCTGGCGCACGATCGAGCGGGGCGCGACCCGCAGGCTGACGAGAGCGACGGCGATGTCCCGCAAGAGAATGGCCAACTCGCCGGCGTGGGTGAGCGTGGTGCGACCGGCGCGCGCCACGCCCGCCAACCAGCGCTGGCCCCGGGAGGAGATGGACCCCTGGGACCCGGGCATGGATTCGAAGGATCCGGTCACGGCCCGGGATCCGAACGCAGCGCGGATGCCGGACCGAGCCCCACGAGCAGCCCGGTGTTCGTCATGTGCGCCGTTTTATCACTGCGTATCCCGATGCCGTACAAAGGCTCTCCAACCTGTGCGACGCGTAGTGCCGTTCGGCGTGGGTAGAGCATCTACGATTGCGGGTCCGAGGGCAAGGGAGCGGAGGTTCGGCAACGAGTCGGGACAGCCACGGGCAGCGAGCCGGGGAGCCCGGGAAGCCGTCAGCGTCGTTCGTCGCGCGTCACGGCCTCGTCGGCGCAGCGGGTAACCTCGTTAAGCAGTGACTGGAGCCTGTGCCGGTCGTCACGGTCGCGCTCGCGATCCGCGCTGTGGTCGGAACGGCGATCGATTTCGAAGCGGCGCACGCAGACACGCACCCGGGCAAACGGCCCGGGTATGGTCATCCGGTCCCAGGTGTTGAGTCGCCAGTGGCGGTTGGATGCAAGCCCCATGCCCAGGACGGGCGCGCCGGACACGCGGGAAAGTACGAGGATTCCTCGCTTCAGGTGTCGCGCGGGGCCCCGGGGACCGTCCGGAACCAGGATGGGAGAGGAACCGTGGCGCCGGACGACCGTACGCAGCGCCCACATGGCCTCCCGTCCACCCGCGCTCGAGGAGCCGCGCACGATTCGCGCTCCCCAGCGGCGCATGATGCGTGCCACCAGCTCCCCGTCGGCCGACCGGCTGGTAAGGGCTGTTACGTCCACGCCGCCGCGGGCCAGGCGCATTCCTGTGAAATACGCCCCCAGGATGACCCGGTCATGCCAGAAGGCGAGGATGGCGGGCGGGCCGCCGTCGAAGAGCGCGTCCAGGTGCTCGCGGCCCTCCACGACCCGGACGCGCCAGGTGCGGCCGAGGGCTTCGACCAACCATGCCAGCAGCGTGGTGGCGAGGACGGTGCGCGTGCGTTCGAGCCGCGTCGCGATGTCAGCACGCATGCGGCGCTCCCCTGGTCCGCGGCGATGATCGATCTGCAGCACCGGGTGCCTCGCGGCGGGCCGCCTGCCCGCGCGGGCGGCGATGCCCGATGCAGATTCGGCGCAGGCGAGCCGGCTTCCTGGTGGTGAGAGTGCCGGGAGTGGGACTCGAACCCACACGCCCAAACGGGCAAAGGTTTTTGAGACCTTCGCGTCTACCTGTTCCGCCATCCCGGCAGGATGTCCCCAGTGGGAATCTGGCTGAAACCATTGAACTTACGCGAATGCGTGGTTGGGTTCCAGCCAATTGGGTCTCGCTAATTGGGCGGAGAGCAAACGCCCCGGCGGTCCTCAAGCACCCTCCTGAGCTGCTCCTCGTCGGCCCGCTGGTAACATTGCAGCACCGTTCGGGCCGTCTTCCAGCCGCCGAGCTCGCAGAGCACCTTGAGCGGTTGGCTCATCAAATCCGAAGCGAACTTCCGCCGAAGCGAGTGCCAGCCCCTGCCACGCTTCGGCTCCAACCCCGCGCGTGTTTCGGCCTTTTGCCACCAGTCGCGGACCAGCCAACGGCTGATGCATGTGGAGGGGTCCCTGGAAGTAGGTAGCACAGGCGGGTCTTCCGGGCCGGAGTTCCCTTGCCGCGCTTCTTCGAGAACCCCGAGCGCCTCGACGGTCAGTGGCGTCCGGTGCTCGTAGCCGGACTTGTCGTGCTCGCCCCGCCACCGGATGGTCTTGGCCTCCGTTTCAATGTCGGACCATCGAAGCTGCCGAATGGCCCCGATACGATGTCCCGTCTCGTGTGCGAGGACGAGAGCTACTCGGAACCGCCAGTCTATCTCCGCCGCCACCCTGAGCAGGGCTTCATATTCCGCCTGCGCGAGAAGCACCCGGGTTGGATTCTTCTCCTGCGGCGTCCTGAGGCCTCTCAGGGGATTCGAATCGAGGAGGAGTTTCCCCTGCTCGTCCCTCGACCTCGCGGCCCAGTTGAGGACGGCGATCAGGAACTTGAGATCGTGTTCGATCGTTCGATCGGACACCGGCCTGCCGCTCGGACCGACCTTGCCTGAGCGCCGCGCCCGGATGAACCGGTCCCAATCCCTCCGGGACAGCGTAGCCGGATCTCGATTCCGTCCGAGGAATCCGAGAAACATCTCCATCGCGGCCTTGTCGTGGAGCCGCGACTGCGAGCCTTTGGTGGGCGTTACCTCCGCACCGTAAATGTCAAAAAGCGTCTCCAGCGTGAGCGGTTCGGGCTCGGCTTCCGCCTTGCCGTTCAGCTTCGGACCGACGAAACCGGCGGCGAACTCGTCCGCCTGCCGCTTCGCTCTCACCCAGTCGCGATGCTTCAGCGGATAGTATCAGGTTCCGATGTTGTTGTAACCGTTGAACTTAGAAGTTCGACAGGCCGGATTCCCGCTGTTCGATTCCCGCTAAATGGGGATTCTCAGGCCTGAACCCCACGGCGGCTGTCCAGAGCGTTCCGGAGTTGTACCTCGTCGGGCTGCTGGTAGCAGCGGAGGACCGTCTGCGCGTCCTTCCAGCCGCCAAGCTGGCACAAGACCTTGAGGGGAAGGTCCATGAGGTCGGAGGCGAACTTGCGCCTCAGCGAGTGCCAGCCCCGTCCGCGCTTCGGCTCAAGACCGGCGAGCCTTTCGGCTCTCCGCCACCTGTCGTCAAGCATCCAGCGCCTCACGCATATCGAGGGATCCTGCGTGGAGGGCAGCACCGGAGCGGTGCCTCTCGCGGGGTTTCTCGCTCGCACCTTCTCAAGGGCGGCGATCGCCTCGTCGGTCAGCGGCGTCCGGTGCTCGTATCCGGTCTTCTCGTGCTCCGCGCGCCACCGGATGGTCCTGTCCTCGATGTCGATATCGGACCACTTGAGCTTGCGGATCGCGCCGATGCGGTGTCCCGTTTCGTGCGCGAGCACGAGGGCGACGTGGAACCGCCAGTCCACCCGGCGGGACACCTTCAGAAGCGCCCGGTATTCCTCGTCGGACAGAACGACCCGGGTGGGGTTCTTCTCGACGGGCGTCTTCAGGCCTTTCAGCGGATTCGATGCCAAGAGCAAGCGGCCCTGCTCGTCCCGCGACCGGGCGGCCCAATTCAGGATCGCGACCAGAAACCTCAAGTCGCATTCGATCATGCGGTTCGACACGGGCTTCCCGCTCGGACCCACCCTGCCTGCCCTGCGCTCCCGGATGAACCGATCCCAATCGCGTTGGGAGAGTGTTTCCGGCCTCCGGTCTCGCCCGAGGAAGCCGAGGAACATCCGCATCGCGACCCTGTCGCGCTCCCTCGTCCGCTTGGCCTTGGTGGGCGTCACCTCTTCGCCGTAGATTTCAAAAAGCCTCTCCAGGGTGAGCGGCTCGGGCTCGGCTTCCGCCTTGCCAGCGGGCTCGTGGACCGCGAAGCCGGCGGCAACCTCATCCGCTTGCCTCTTGGCCCTCGCCCAATCGCGGTGTTTGAGCGACCGGGTTAGCCTGCGCCCGTTATCGCGCCACTCGATCTGGTACAAGCCGGTTTTGGGATCGGCGAACACCCTCACCCGGTTCCGGCCCCATTCGCCGGCGCTGTACGAGCGCCGACTTCGTTTCGTGCGTGCCATCGTTCGATTCCTCTCTCGATGGACTGCACGATCTGCGCGGTTGAAACTTCGCGCCGGAACGGCGTCTCCGCCAGACGGGCGGTTGACGGCGCGCCGGGCGCTACGGCGTTCGGGTGGCAAGCGACTTGACGCCATCGTCAACGGCTCGGACCATGATCGCGGTCGCGGTCGCGGCCCGGCCCGCGCAGGCGCATCGCCGTCACCATCCTCACAAGGTCGCGGCGAGCGTGCCGTACGACTCGGCCAAGCGTGAAACTTGCTCGTCCAGCCACTCGATTCGCCTCTGCAAGGCTGCGTTCTCCCCGCTCTGCCGTTCGACGCGCTGCCTTAAGGCTTCGTTCTCCTCGCTTTGCCGCTCGACGCGCCCTTGCAAGGCTTCGACGCGCTGCCTCAAGGCTTCGACCTGCTCGGAGTGCCGCCGCTGTTCCGTTTCGTACTGCGCGGAGAGCCTCTTCAAGGCCTCCGTCAACTGCCTCTCCAATTCGGTCATACAGCTCCTTTACTTGTTCGACAGCTTCACGACAGGACGACCGCGCCAGGTGAAGCGCGGATCCTCCAGCGTCCCCGCTGGCAGCACCACGACCCGCTCTCCCTCGATCTCCAGCAGCGCGACCCCCCAGGTGTCCACCTCCATCTGCGCGAGCGTCTGCCGCGCGTCGTGGATGTCGTAGTCCAGTTCGGCTACCCTCTCGATCCGCGCCTGGATGCTCCTCGACAACCACCGCATCGTCGCCCAGCTTCCGCCGAAGAAACCGAGCCAAAGACTCAGGCCTACGATCAGGGGCCGGAGCCACGCCTTGACCAGCAACTCGCGCATCCGCCCGGTCGCCTCCTCCGTATCGCGCTCGATTGTACGTAGCGCGTTCCTCGCGACGCGCCGCGAGTTCTCGCCGAGCCGCCCCAGCTCGCTCGCGGTCAACTCCTCGATCTCCCGGCGCTCGCTCTCCAGCCTCCTCCGCAGCCGCTCGGTCAAATCGTTCGCGGTCGAAGTTCTCTCCATACAGCTCTCCTTTCAGCCGCCATCGGTCCCCGCTCTCGGGATCCAGCGCGGTGAGGTAGTCCTTGCCTTGGCGCGGCACTTCGAGACCCGCGTCCCGCAGTGCAGAGACGACATCGGCACGATCCCGCACCGTGCCGTGCTCAACGCGCTGGAGCAGGTAGTCCCGGATCAGGTCGCGGGGTGATGCTTCGAGCCGGAGCCCGGCCCTCAACTGCGTCGCCTCGACGTAGGCGCGGTGCCCGGGCTGCTGCACTCTGGCCCGCGCCGGGTCGTCGGGCCGAGCCCAACCGCGTTCGTGGTTGAAGGCGTCCCTGAGCGGCCCGAAGGTCTTCTCCCATCCCGGCGGCGCGATGTTCAGGCTCCGGCCGGTCTCCAGGTCGCACCGCGCGGCGAGGACGTGGACGTGAGCGCCTCCGCCGTGCTCGCGGTGCAGCACGGCGGTCCAGGCGTATCGGTCGCGCTCCAGTCCCGCCCAGGCCGTCTTCTCGAAGGCGTCCAGGACCGCCTCGATCTGATCGTCGGTAGGTCGGTCCTCCGGTGCCCAGGCGATCACGCCGGAGGTGTACCTGTGCTCGAACGCCAGCGTGTCGGCCACGGCGGCCACCATGTCGGGGTTCCCGCGCAGCACCTCGACGCCCTCGCGCAGCTTCCCGGCCGCGTCCCGCTCCCCGAGGAGGTAGCGGGCCGCCGCCCCGGCCGAGCCGGTCCCGCGCGCGAGAAACTTAATCAGCATCGCCGTCCTGGCTCTCGAAGCGAGCGAGCGTCGCGAGCGAACGCTCGATGGCGGTCAGGTGGCCGATTACCTCGACGGCCTCGATGGCCCCCTTGTGGGTATTGGCCCAGCGAGCGATCTGGTTGAGGTTGTTCCCGATCCGCGCGACCTGCTGGGTGCGCTCGCGCTCCACGTCGGCGTGCGCCACGGTCCAGGTGTGCACCCGGCCAACCGACCGGCGCAACAGATCCGACAGCGTCAGGCCCGCGGACCGCGCCTTGGCGTGCCACTCGGCACGCTCCGCCTCGCTGGAGCGGATCTTCACCCACACGGCGCGTCCGGCACTCATGACGCGCCGTTGGCGATGGGGGGGTCACAGGGGGCACAGCCCCCCGCCAGCTCCCTCCGGGGACGCGCGAAGCGTGGCCACGGAGGGTATGCTGGCTCTCCGCCCAAACAGGCGTCCGACGAGCCCGTGGGCGACGCGTCCGAGACGCGTCGCCGGCTGCAGCCAATGCAGTGGCGGCGCACCACCGCAAGCGCTTCGGCGAACCCGTTCAGACGGGCCTCGCGAAGCGGGGCCAACGGTGAAATGGTGGCCAGCAATGCCGGGCCATCCATGTACCCCCGAAGCCGTAGCGGCGACTGATCCCGCCAGCGCCCCTGTCGACCGACGGGCGCATCAGTTCCGCTGTGGAGCAGATCAACCTGACTACGTGCGTTTCCTCCGGTGTTTCGCCTCGCTTGATCGCCTTGCCCTTGCGCCCTCGGTGATCCGAAGGGCGGCATACTACGAAGTTCATCCGCAATTGGTTTCAATCCAGCCGCCGGGAACGAGGGCCGCCGCCCACCTGTGTCCACCTCAAGAGCGTCGAGGACGGGGCCGTCGCCAGCGTCTGGACCGGAGTCCTTCATCACGAATGCCGTCGGAAACGGCACGGCAGGGTCCCCGAGGGAAGTGCCTACCCGCGTGCTGAACTGGCGTTTCCGCGTCTCCATGCCTGGAACGCTGAAGAGCCACCCGCCGGCAAGTCAACCCGCCCGGAATCTCCTATTGTTCGATAACGTCTGAGGAGGTCCAATGACGTCGAGTAGCCGGCGGAGGTCGTCGCCAGCGGGGCGGAGAAACACCCCCGTAACGTCTCGGCAGACCGCCTCGCCTTGGGGTGTCCACCGGCTTCCGGACACACTGAGACTTTGAGGCTCAAGGATGGCCGGATTCGTGGGGTGGGGCGGTTGCGGACGAACTCGGAAGGCGACCCGTGTGGGAGGCTGTCCGAGTCCGCAGGACCGTATCAGCCGTCAGCCCGAGAGTGGCGTGCGAGGATTGCGTGGACTTCGCCGGGATTCAGGGCGACATCCCAGCGCCAGCGTCCAAATCCGCCATGTGCGTTGACGGCCTCAACCCATTCGGCGAGATACCTGCGCTTGGTCCGGTCTTGGTCGGTGTCCTGGCCCTTCGTTTCCAGCACCAGCATGCCGCCCGACGTGAGTCGGATGAGGAAGTCGGGACGGTACTTCCGAACCACGCCCCCGTGACGTAGAACACTTCGAAGCCGAGATGGTCGTTCTTCACCCAAGCCTCCACTTCGGGGGAGTGGTCCAGCGCGAAGGCGTCCGACGCTTCCCAAGTGCTGTCGAAGACACAAAAGTTAATGTGGCTCCGCGCGGTGGGCGCGCACGGCTTGCCCGTAAACCAAGTGCGCATATCGGCCGTTTGACGAATCGGCTGGTCCCGGTCGAAGACTGGTTCGATCCTCTCGGCGTTCTCAGGCCGGATCGCTTGACAGACGTGCTGCACCACCTTGGCCATGTTCAGCGTGATGACGAGCCGCCGCTGGAGATCGTCGGCGGAGAAAGGTTGCGGGGTGACAACGATCCTGTCGGATCGCATGAATCCCTCCACGAGCCGGACGAGTTGCGCGAGCAGGAACGTCCGGTCTCCCGGCCAGTTCTTCTCCATCTGGTCGTACACCTCTCCTGCCGTCTCGAAGACGATCTTTTGGGTGCGGAACTCCCGGGCGAGGCCTTCAAGGTCTATTGAGTCGATCTTGGTGATGTCCGGCTTGCCGTCGATGGTCGACGCGAGTTCTGCAAGCCGCGCCGTCTTGGCCGCATCGAGGTACAGCGGCTCCACCCGGGCCATGTCGAGGGACAGGCGCGGACGGTAGGAGTGATCGATGCGCACGACGTTGGGCCAGGAGATCGAGAAGTCCGCTTTGTCCGCGACCGGCTCGATGGCGGTCTTGGGCTTCGGCGGCGGGGGAGGACCATTCTCCCGGCCCTCATGGGGCAGGAAGGTGAAGGGGACGCCGAAGACATTGACGTGTTCCGGCTCGAACAGGCCCGTCTCGGGGTTTACGTCGTACGATGTACGGCGAAGGCCGCGTCCCACCACCTGCTCGCATAGAAGCTGGCTGGAGAACGCTCGGAGGCCCATGATGTGGGTCACGGTCTTGGCGTCCCAACCTTCCGAGAGCATCCCAACCGAGATCACGTTCTGAATCCGCTCGCCCGCACGTCCCGGACGACCCACGGTGTCCACCTGCCGGCGCAATAGTTCGGCCCGTTGCTTCTTGGTGAACTTGCGGCCCCCGCCGTTGGACGCAGGAGTCCCCGCATCTTCGGTTCCGATGTGAGCGATCGGCTCCTCGGCCGCCTCGGCCGCAGCCAGAACCTTCGAGTCAATGTGCAACGTACGCTCCGGGTCGCATAGCTCGTCGATTAGGATCCGCTTGCGGTCGAAAGCGTGCTTGATCCTGGCCGCCGTCTCGGTTCGGTTGGCGACCGTGATCATCACGGGAGGCGTGGCGGCACCCTTCTTCGTCCAATCCTTGGCCGTCTCGCGCCAGTCGTAGCCCAGCAGGTAGTACCCGTTCGTAACCAAGTCGGGCAACGGTTCCTCCGGCTTGGCTCGCCGGTTCAGGTCGTCTTTGACCTCGTCGTCCTGGTAGATGTGGTAAAGGCGCGACTTGTAGGTCTTGGCGTCGGGAACCGCGTCGTCGCGGATCACCACCCTCGGTGTCTTCACGAGGCCCGACTCGATTGCGTCGTTCAAGCCGAAGTCGCTGACGATCCATCCGAACAGCGCTTCCTCGGAACTTCGCCTGCCCGACGGTACGAACGGCGTCGCGGAGAAGTCGTAGCAGGCAAGAACGCCGCGCGCGCGGTGGATGCGGTCCAATCCGCCCACCCACTTGGTGGCTTCCTCGACGGTGCTCTTCAGAACCCCCTTTACCTTGCCTTCTGCCGGAACCCGCCATGCATGATGCGCCTCGTCGTTGACGACCAGCAGGTTACGCGCGCCCGCCATGTCACCGAGAACGTCCCGGACATAAGCTGCGTCGCTCTTGGGACCGCGCTTGTCGACACCCCGCTTCTTGGCGATCCGCTCCTGCGTCTCCCAGTTGAGCGCGTGCCAGTTGCGGATCACGACCTTTCCCCGGCGCAGCTTGTCCCGCATCGCTGGAGGCACGACACGGAACTCCTCGTAGTAGTTTTCGGGATGGGAAGGCTTCAGAACGGCCAGGCGGCTTCGCACGGTCAGGCCGGGGGCCACCACAAGGACGTTCTTCGCGAACCGGGCATCGCGGGGATTCGCGACCTTGTTGAGAATGTGCCAAGCGATGACCATGGCCATCACCACGGTTTTGCCCGATCCGGTCGCCATCTTGGCGCACAGCCGCTTGAGCGCGCCGCCGTCGGAGGGGATGTCGATGCCCACCCGTTCGCTCGGCGGGGCCTCCGCCAGCCAGATGAGGGCCTCAGCCGCCTCGAGCTGACAGAAGAAGAAGCGGCGGCTATCAAACTCCTCGGGATCGCGCCAGTGCTCCAGAAGCCGCTTCGTGATCCCCGTCACGCCGGAATAGCCACTCTCGCGCCACGCCTTGACCCGCTCCCGTATCCGGTTGACAAGCGGAATGTCGAGGAACACGCCGGGATCGTCGAACGCGGCGGCGTCTCCAGACGCCACTACGTACCCAGCGGGCCTGCGGCCCTCGTCAAGATTGAACAGGCGGGTCGTTCGGTCGTACCGCCAATGCCGCGTAGGCTCTTCGTACGGCGAATTGACGATCAGGCGGTCGATGGTCGCGCGGGGCATTATTCGGCCTCCGGCGGGACCAGCTGCTCCAGTCGGTCGATCAGATCCGGAAGGTCGTGACGAACCGTTCGCCAGACGAGTTCCAGGTTGATCTCGAAATAGGCATGCACGAGACGATTTCGCATGGCGATGATATCACGCCACGGGATTTCCGGGTGAGCCTGCCGCGTATCCCTGCTCACTTGTGCTGCGGCCTCACCGACGATCTCGACCGCCTTGGTAGCCGAAAAAACGGTTCTCTCATCCAGGGCGAAGTCGGCGAACGACATGCCCTCCGTGAACGACACGGCCTTTCTGGCGGCGAGGACCATGTCCAGCAAGTATTCGGACTCCTCACGCGACATAGAACACCCTCGCGGACTCCAGAATCTTCTTCCGCCGAATGTAGTTCCGGCTCCTTTCGATCGTGGGACGATGTACCAGATCGACCCGGCGGCGGCACATGTCGGCCAGTTCCCTTCTGATCCTGGCGGCTACAAACAACCCCGGCGTCCGTCCCGGCTTGAAGCGGACGAGAACGTCGATGTCGCTGTCCGGCCCGAAGTCGTCGCGCAGCACCGATCCGAACAGCGCCAGTTCCTCGACCCCCCAGCGGTCACAGAAGGCCGCGATTCCGCTCATGGGAACGCCCAAGCGGGCGGCCAGCCGCTCGCGGTCCAGCATCTCTACCGTTCCCGCTCGCACCGAGGCCTCCATTACGCCAACTCCACGATCTTGAGGCTCTCGACGCCCCGGTCGTCCACGATCTTGACCGCTGCGCGCCCGTGCTGGCCGGTCTCGAACGGTAGTGACGCCGTCCCACTGTAGGTTTCCATCCGGGCCGTGTCGATTTCCGCCTTGAGGGCCTTCGCCAGCTTGGCCCACCCGCCCTTGGCACCGGCCATCGGGAAGAACACCTGGTGCGGGAACAGGCTGCGCCCGTCGTAGTCGGGATCCAGCATCCAGAGTGCGATCTTATCGTCGTTGCCGGACTCGACGTTCCCTGTCTTCGTGTTGTAGTAGTCGAACCCTGACACCGAGACGCGGAACTTGCCCTCGTCCTTCCCCTCGGATACGCGTTCGAGCGCCACGTCGGGCTGGCCGACGAGCCAGAAGCTCTCGTTGCTCGCCCGCTTCCTCTTCAGGTCGTCGGTCAGCAGGTCTGCGTTCATCTGGGCCTTGAGCAACGTGACGCCGGGCCAGCTGGTCTCGTCGATGTCCTTGGACGCCTCGGGGTCGAACTGGAAGGCCGCGAAAACGATTACCGCCGGTCGCGGAACCAAGAGTGATGCTTCTTCGATCGCGCGCGCCACCTGCCGTTGCTCCATCGGCGCATGATCCGGGCCAAACGACACCACCGCCCGGTCGCCAAGCGCGGCGTCTTGCGTCCCTCGCGACGCTGCTTCGTCGGATCTCGTCTCGCCTTCGGCGTGAAGGTGCCTCTGGCCGGGCAGCGGTTCCAGTCGCACGAACCCAATGCGCTGGCCGTCCTTGCCCCGAATGCCCGTCTTCAGAAGCTCGTCGCGCCAGTCACCCTCCCGAATCGTCGGCCCCGTCCGCGCCACCGAGTCGTCCGCCGGTAGCGCATCCCGCTCGGCCACTTCGTCGAGAGGGAGCACCGTGGGCGCGGGAACCGCTTCGACCGTAAAGGGGCCGGTGACACGGGCCTTCGAACGATCCGGTTCGGGCTGGTCGTAAAGAACGACTTCGGCGGGAGGCTCATCGTATGCGAGTGTCTTCGCCGATACCTTGGGGACGCTGCGGTACCGGAACCCACCCCCAACTCCCTCAGCTGGACGGGCCAACTCGTGGTAGTCGAAGTTCGCCGTCATGAGGCGCTGCTTGGCCAACGCGGTCGCTACGCGCGATGTGTCGCAGGTGATCCAGCGCCTCCCCCATTGCTCGGCGACGTATGCGGTGGTTCCGCTGCCGCAGGTCGGATCTAAGACGAGATCGCCCGGGTCCGTGGTCATCAGGATGCAGCGCTGTATCACCTTGGCAGCCGTTTCGACCACATAGCGCTTGCCGGTGGGCGACATCGGCGCGGGCCAGATGTTGTTGATCCTCCGCCCCGGAACCTCGTCCTCGTACTTCTTCCACATCAGCGAGGTCTGCCCCTCCAGCGCCTCCAATCTGCTCAACTCGGCGAGCCGGTCCATGCCCTCCTTGGAGACAGCCCACTGCCGCGCGCTGCCGCACCGGAACGCCCGACCGTCGTACTCGTAGGGCTCGGAACGTCCGGTCGTCGAAACGCCTTGGGAGTCCAAGGGCATGCGCCGATAGATGCGGGCGTCCGGCGGCAGATGGGCGTCAGGGTTGAATCTCTCCTCGGGGGTCGGCTTCCGACATTCACCGCCGGGCAGTTCCACCATCACGTGCCAACTGAAGGACTCGATCACCTCGCGCCGGGTGAGCGGCTCGTACAACTGACGGTACTTGGCTTGCTTCCGGTCCTTCGCGTACCAAAGCAGGTAGTCCGAGACCCGTGGGAGTGTGTTTGCCGAACTGCCGCCGGTGGTTGCGTAGGAGATCGTCGCCAGCCGGTTCTCTGCGCCAAAGATGTCGTCCATAACTACGCTGACTCGATGAACGTTCTCGTAGCCGATCTGAACGAAACAGCTTCCGCTCTCATGGAGAAGCTCGCGGGCCAGCAGCAGGCGGTCGCGCAGATAGGACAGGTACGAGTGAATGCCGAGTTCCCAAGTATCCCGGAACGCGCGAATCTGCTCGGGCTCAGCCGTCAGGTCGGCATCCCTGCCGTCGGTCACTTCGCGCCGGTTGACGAAGGGCTGGAAGTTGGAGCCGTAGCGGATGCCGTAGGGCGGGTCCAAGTAGACCATCTGGAACTGCCCGCCGAGACCCTCCTTCTCGATCAGGCTGTTCATGACCAGAAGGCTGTCGCCCGCGATCAGACGGTTGGTCCAGTTATGCCGGTGACGGTAGAACTCGATGGCTTGTCGTAGAGGCGGGTTTGCCTCCGGCGCAGAGAACAGGGACCGCTGAGCCTCCGTGGCCGTCCGCTTTCGCACCGCTTCGATGATCGTCCGGGGGTCGATCCGCTCGTGGACGTGCAGCGACACCGTAGGGACCGCGAACGACGTGTGTTCGGCCTTGCCGGACCACGAGAGATGCGGATCGAGATGCGGATCATGAGCATAGGTCTTGTCGGCCGCGTCCCGGTCGGTCTCCGGGGTGACCAAGCCCACGGGCGGGTTGTTCACGCGCTCCTTGTCGGGATGCTCGTACGTGGCGATGTTCCGCCCCGCCTTACCTTTTCGTCGCGCCATGATCGCCTTCGGGGTGCCGGGCACCGGCTTTGGGATGGCCGGTACTTCGTCGCAGGAAACCTTGAAGAAACATACGAAGTCTCGGTGGGTCATGGCGAGCCAGCAACGACCGAGGCCAAGCTCGCCCTGGGTTCGCGATCCCCTTCCGAAATTGGTGAGCATGACCGGCCAAGAGCCGCTGGGGTCGCGGACGCTTCGGTTCAATCGGAACATGGGACGGACGCCTGCGGGGGCAATTCCGTCGCTGAGCCGCCGCGGCGGCGTTGGCCGAGCCGTGCGCATTCCATTCTCGGGTGTGGGGCGGACGGCTCATCAAAAGGGGAGGCGATACCTGGTCGCTCGGCGGGGTCCAACCCGCCGGGCGGTGGGGCCTTGACGTGCGATCAC
Source organism: Longimicrobiales bacterium (assembly GCA_965208255.1). Lineage (GTDB taxonomy): Bacteria > Gemmatimonadota > Gemmatimonadetes > Longimicrobiales > Gaopeijiaceae > BD2-11. The sequence continues at coordinate 1,212,512 of OZ242324.1, read as the reverse complement.
CTACCGATCAGAGCCCGCCGCCGCGGCGCGCAGGGTCGGCTGGCGGAACTGGCGGACGGCCACTGATCTGCCAAGCCGTGGATCCTCCGACTCCAAGGCGTGAACCTCACGGGGACACGCGGCCATCCCAGACCCGTCAGCCAATCAGCCCTGCGGCTCCGCGCATCTCGGACTCGCCGACAGTTGCGACGGCCGCGCCCAAGCCATCGCAGGCTTCCTCCCACGGTGGCTGACGAACGACGCGGCCAAACAATGGCTCGTGGCGCACGGCATCCGCTCCGATATCGCCGAGCAAGCCATCCCAGAAAGCCTCCAATTCATCGATTCTGCGCGGCGTCTGGTAGCGGGCGTGACCAATCCAGACGACCGTGATCGAACAGTATCCGGAGAAGTCCACCATGCCCATCGCGTCCACGAGTCTTTGAGCCACGTCGCTAGATGGAGGCTGTTGTTCGAGATTCACACCGGTCTCGCTACACGCTTCGACCATGTCTGACACGATGACGACGTGAGCCGCCCCGCTTGGTTTGACTTGATGATTCAGGAAGTACAGGGACGAACCGAGACAGCTCTGTGGCCGCCTGAATTCCTCGTCTCCGTGGGCATTCTTCCACCTCAGAAAGAGGGAATCGGACAGCGGATCCGCCCACGCACGAATCGCTTCCTTCCGCCTTTTTTCAGCGCCCCTTCGGCTATCTGGTAGCCGAAACGTCGTATCCGCCACCGGATCGTTGGCCGCTCCGGGCGACACGACACCAACCCACAGCCTGGCCCCTACCGACGTGTTCTCGAAAAGGGGACCGAACTGCCCGAGGATCCGCCGGATCACAGTCGAGTCCTCCGCTACGCGCACCGTCGGGTCAAACAGCACAGCGATTTCGTGTTGTAACGGTGGGGGGGACGGTGGCCCGCAGGCGGTCGCCAGACTCGTCACGGCGGCCATCGCAAGGACGAACCGGACAGACTCAGGCCTCCGCATCCGTCTCCCCGCCCAGCACATGTCCAAGGGTGATCGGAACCATGCGGTCGAAGACGCCTCGGCCCGCATCTCCGGCGAACGCCCGCACACCGTCGTGGTAGCCGGCCGCAAAGCGAAGACGCATCGCTTCGACGCTCTCATCACGCAACTTCGAAGCGACGTTACTCCGTCTCGACAACTGCTCGACCCTCTTCTCGAGGTCAATCGCTTGCTTCCTGATTCTCGCCACGCGCCGCCACCGCCACTGCTCGATCCTACTCCGACATGCACTGAAAGCCTTTTGCGGTAACCAGGTGAGGGTTCCATAGGCCTGTCGCAAGATACAGCGGAGCGCCGGGAACCCCGCGAGAAAGAACCCAGCGGCGATTATTGGCAACGAGAGGCCGATGATGCCGGAAGCAATCTGAACCCAGTACTCGGACGCGGTCGAGTCACCGCCAGCTAGCGGCGTCGCGAAACGCAGAACCGCCAAGAGCACAATGGTCACCACCGAGAGCACCACCGCTGAGTAGTGCAACCGATGATCCCAGGTTCGCCGTTGGTCGTCATTCCAGGTCTGACGAAACGCTTTGTAGTAGAAGCCCAGAACCAATGCCGTGGCCGTGAGGAGAACGATTTCCGGGAATAGGCGAATCATCGCCAACGGATCTCCAAATAACAGCTCGGTTGCCGTAACGGGCTGGCCATCAAGAGCCCTTTCGAAGGGAAGACCGGCCGCCACCGCAAGAACTTGAGCCATCAGGCTGTAGTCCGCCAACAGCAGCAGGACCGTCAACCCGATGAACACAAGACCCAACGACAGTGACAAACCCTTCCGGCGTTCCCAGTGGCGCTCATCCAGTTCTGTTCTGCGTGCATCGAGCAAGGCGCGCCGATCCTGCGCTGCCTTCAGGTTCGCTTCCTCCCGGCTCGCCCGGTCCCTCAGGACTTGGACTTGGCTCGCCAAGTCTCCTGTCTTGGTCTGTTCCTCTTCGCCGCGCGCTTCGACCTCTTTGAGGAATTCGGCCTCAAGGGCTGCGAGTGCCCCGTGGGGATCCAGGAGCTCAGATCCTGCTTCCTTGCCCTTAAGGTAAGCCCTCTCGATCATATCCCCCGCGGCGCCATTCGCTACGACAGCCATGCTCAGATTCTCGTCTCCCCGTTCGCGTCCGATTGCAGGCCCGTCAAGGCATTTCGCAATGCCTCCGCGTCCGGCAAGGATCTCGCCCGAATGCCCATCAATCGAGCGAGGGCCAAGCTGCCAACCTGCTCGCGATAGAGGTGTCGTCTCCGCATCAGCGTCTGATGGTGCTTATCGACAGCTTGGTCCCTTTGCTGCTTAAGCTTGTCACCATCCTGATGCAGCTTCCCCAATCGCTCTCGGGCTTCCTGCCTCTTGGTCTCGATGGTCTCTAGCTCTCGGCGCACCCGGTCACGGTCTTCGGTCTGCAACTGCTGACTTACCAACAGAGAATCGCGTTCCGCGACGAGCTCTGGGCTGAAGACAAGGTCGTCCCTCGTGATGTAGGGCTCCCGCGCCTTCGACCGTTGCTGATCTCTCCTGAAGATAGCCGCCACGCGGTTCCACCATCGTCCCCCGGCTCCCGTTCCAGCCATACCATCACCGGGATTGGCCGCCTCGCCAGCATCACGCTGCATCCACCGTCTTTCCCCGTCCGTCTGAGGCTCGCTCATCGGTTCGGACTGATCCGCTTCCAGTCGTTCGATTACATCACTCGGGCGCTTGACCTCAGCTTGCACGCGACGGAGCTCGTGGTGCCGACCTAAGCAGATGGCTCCCCACAGGAGGCATATGGATACGAGCGGAGTCATCAAGATGGGCAGGAAAGCGTGGTCGAACGTGAAAAGGTCATAGGCGTCCATCCGCACCATCCGGATGCCCTCCAAGAGGATGACGACGGCAAAGCAAACGGAGAACACCCAGCGGAATGGGCGGGGTACTGATCGAGATCGAGAACTCTCCCCGTCGCGGGCATCCATCTCGGCTGCCGCCCAGCACGCAGTGGCCCCCGCAATTACGGCGCAAAACGCCATACCAGCGAACGTGAACGCTCCCGCGCCGACGAAGGTGGACAGCATCGGGCCGGCGTCTGTGCCGCCGAATAGCCATCCCATCGTCGCAACCGCGAGCAGCAGGAGCGCCATTACGCCCAGGACGATAGAGACATGTCGCGCCCATCCCGCACGCGCGGGGTCATCTGGCAAGAGACGGTTGGGCCATCGGGAGTGCCGCGCGGGAGGAAGCCGCCCGACGAGGTTCTTGGGGACGCCCGTCACGGCGACCGCCAGTAGCAGCAGGACGGCCAGTGCAACCAACGCACGCCAGACGATACCGCCGTCGAGTAGCGATGTTGTCCCGTCGGCCAACGTATCGAGAACACCCGCCAACCTCGCCGTGTCGACCACCGTCCGGATTCGCTCACCAGTCCACCAACCCAGGACCAAGAGCCCGACCAAACCGATCCACATCAGGAGGATGGCGACCGGGCGCGTAAAGATGGACCCGCGAAGGGAGCGCGATAGACGTTCTTCGTGCTCTCGGGCCAACCGCCGCTCGTCAGGCTCCTGCCGGTCGCGCTCGGGCTGCGTTTGCTTTCGGAGTTCTTCGAGAGCCTCCTGCTGCTCGCGCCGCCGCTGGATTGCCAGAAGAGGGTGTCCCGACCTCGCCTTGAGTATTTCCCCCGACTTCTCAACAATCTTGATTTCGGTGGCCTTGAGGCTCTCTTCTATTTCCTTCTGCCGGTTCAGCAGGTCCTTTTTCTCCGCATCTCGACGAGCTACAGGCTCGGTGACTCGCTCGACTTCAGCCTCGTTTCTGGAGATGCGAGTAGCAATCAGATCGAGCTCGCGCTTGAAGCGATCGGCCTCGGCTTCCTCTTCGGCTCCCTGATCCTCCTTCAACGCTTCGATGAGCGATTCCGCTGGGTCTGCCCCGAGGACGGTCCCGATAAACGTGGCGTCGAGCTGCGACTTCTCCCGGATGCTGTACCCCCTCCGGCCGCCGGCCGACGGAGTCCCGTTCGCGTCGTGTGTGTGCCTTCCGTTCATTTCATCTGGTAGCCGCTGGATCTCAGCTCAGGAATTGCCCATCTTGGGGTGGGGGGAGTCGCGCCGCCAATTCAGCCCAGGCCCCAGGTTGCGGGGCCGGTCGCGCTACGGAGCGGCCCATTGTACCTGTACCGTGTCCATCTCGCAACAACGGATTGCGAATGTGGAGGATAGGGTCTTCAGGACGGCGCCCGACGCGGGCGCGAACGACGACTTCCTCCGGCGCCAGCCAGGTCTGAGGATAGCACGCCGGGAGCGGCGCGCACTCGCTGCGCATCTCTGTGAAGACGGTCCGCCGCAGGCTCGGTGAATCACGCGAGGAAGCCGACCTACATCGTCACTGGAGCGCGAGGTCGATCTCTTCCCCGACCCGAAGCCGGTCGAGATGGTTGGCCCGGCGCATTGGTGGACCGTCGTGCTCTTGAAGACGTGCCGCTGAACGGTGCCTTGGGATTCCCGCCAAACGCTTCCGGTTTTCCCGCCATCGAGACTAGACGGAGCCATACGTCTTCTAGCGGCAAGAGTGGCAGATCGTGCAGTCCCAGTTAGACTTACGTGATCTCCTGCCGTGATTCCGGCCACCGACAGCCCGCTGCTTCAGCGACCGAGTAAGCCTGCGCCCGTTGTCGCGCCACTCGATCTGGTACAGGCCGGTTTTCGGATCGGGAAAGACCCTCACCCGGTTCCGGCCCCACTCGCCGGCGCCGTAGCTCCGGCGGCTTCGTTTCGTGCGTGCCATCATTCGATTCCTCCGATGATGGACTGCACGATCTGCACGGCCAAACTTCGCGGAGATAACCCATCTCCGCCAGCCGGGCGCCGCCTGCGCGGGCCAGGTCGGGGTTGGCAAGCGCTTGGTCGCGGGCCCCGTGAGAGCGAGACCGGGGGGGGTCACCCTCGTTCGATGCTGAATGGACGACATGGACGGCCGAGCAGGCCGGGACGCGTGCTTTACAGGTTGGGGCGCGCGCGCCAATATCGTGGCGGAATCCCGAACAGCGTCGAACACGGGGAGGTTCCGCGTGCAACCACGCAAGATCCCCGACGCGGTGCGCGGAGAGATCATCGCACGCGCGTGGGACGGCGAGACGTTCGCACACATCGCTCGGGATCTCGGCGTATCGTCGTACCGAGTGGGGCGGATAGCGATGCGCGAGGGCGGCTTCCCCACCAGGGCCGAGCTGGTCCGGTTGCAGGGCGATGCGATCTGCGCTGCCTACCAGGAGAGCGGCAGCATGGCGGAGGTTGCGAAGCGGTTCGCGCTTTCGGAACAGTCCGTCTCGAACACGCTGCACGCGCGTGGCGTTCGGACGCGGAAGCCGAGGCGGCGGTAGCGGTACCAGGCCTGATGAGACCTCCTGTTGTCCCATCTGCGACGATATCGATACCTTCTACGCCAAGCGCGACTGCAAGACGATCCACTTCCCGCCCGTGATCGGAGTGTACGGCCGATCGTTATGGAAAACACCCGTGGAAAAGTGGAAAACTGGCACGGTGGGAGCGATTTAGCGGCAGAAGCGTGACGACGGCTGTGCGTGAGCGTTCCCTACTGGACATGGGCCGTCACCCAGCCTCGCGGGGGAACGATGGCGAGTATAGAAGGGAAACGGCCGATCACGGGTGCACGCCGCACACTGGAACGTAAACGGATTCAAGTGACCCGCGAGCCCCGAAACATCCTTGAGGGGATCGCGCATGGCACTACAGTCATCGTCCAGAGCACCGGGGAGGGGGACGTGTTCCTCTTGGAGGGAGCGGAGGGGGATCCAACCAGCGAGGGCGATGCAACCGTGCTGGCAGGGTATCCGGCCTTTCGCATGACGACTTGGAGGGTCGGCACCCATCCCCTCTGGGCGTGGCGTGGTGACGTTTCCGCCGTCCTCACCGTGCGCTGGTGATGTCGCGAGTGGGATCTTCGCCTGACCTCCGCGAGCCGAACGACGAATCACGGTACGAGTTCGTAGAAGGCGTGCTGCCGGGAATGGACGGCCCGGGGACGACCGGAAAACCAGACCGCCACGGCGCCCGCTGGGCTGTGGCTCTCGCCGCCGCCTCGGCCACGGAAGGAGGCCCGTTGATGGCAAAACAGGCGATCGAAATCGAAGGGACCGTCATCGAGGTCCTGCCCAACGCCACGTTCCGGGTCCGGCTGGAGAACGGCCACGAGATCCACACGTACCTCTCCGGCAAGATGCGCCAGCACTACATCCGCGTGCTGGAGGGCGACCGGGTCAAGTGCGAAATGTCTCCCTACGATCTGTCGAAGGGCCGCATCACGTATCGGTACAAGTAGTTCGCAGTCGCCCCCGCGGTCGATGCGGACACCACGCGCCGGAGTCCGCCTTCGCAAGGCTGCTACGCTCTATTGGAGCGGGCAGTGGTCACCCTCCTGATCGCCGTCTTACACGGCGGTGACGATGCCGCCTGGGGCCAGCCCCATCCACGCCTCGGACTGTTACCGGGCACGTCAAATTACGGGATCGTGGGCATTGAAAATGTCAGGGTTGAGCCCGGTGGCGGGGGTTCGGCCATGGGATGTTGGGCGAAGGCGGGCAAGGGCCGAGAACGGGTTGGCTACCATCGCGTCTCCATTGAACGAAGGAGACGTGATGATCGGAAGAGAGACGCGGGTGTTGTTGCGGCACTATCTGGAACAGGGACTGAGCAAGGCCGCGGTGGCGCGGCGTTGCGGGGTCAGCGAGCGGACGGTGTACCGCTGGATCGCGGCGGGGCAGCTGGACCGGGAGCTGGACGACGGGCCGGTCCGATACGGGCCGAGGCGGCCCCGGCCTTCGCGGCTCGATCCCTACAAGGAGATCATCGAGACCCGTCTGGCCCGGTATCCGGATCTCAGCGCTGTGCGGCTGTTCGAGGAGATCCGGAAGGCGGGCTACGAGGGCGGCTACGACCAGGTGAAGCGGCATGTGCGGGAGGTCCGGCCGCTGCCGGAGCCGGAGCCGGTCAGGCGCTTCGAGACCCCTCCGGGGCACCAGGGGCAGGTGGACTTCGCGGAGTTCAAGACGCCGTGGGGGAAGCGGCACGCGCTGGTCGTGGTTCTGGGCTACTCGCGGCTGATGTGGGTCCGGTACTACGAGCGGCAGACGATGGCCGTGGTGATGGAGGGCCTGGAGTCGGCGTTCCGGTACTTCGGGGGCGTGCCCTCGGAGCTGCTGTTCGACCAGATGAAGGCCGTCATCGTGGAGGACAACCGGGAGGTCGGCGGGCGGCTGATGGAGAACACGGAGTTCCTGCGCTTCGCCCACCACTGGGGCTTCCGGATCCGGGCGTGCCGGCCGTACCGGGCGCAGACGAAGGGGAAGGTGGAACGGCCGGTCAGCTACATCCGGCGGAGCTTCTTCTACGGACGGGACTTCGTGTCGGACGACGATCTGAACGCCCGGGTGCTGGGGTGGCTCGGCAGGGTGGCCAACGTCCGCGTCCACGGCACGCTGAAGGAGCGGCCCGTGGACCGGTTCGAGGCGGAGAGGCCGCACCTAAAGCCCTTGGCCCGCTGGCCTTACCGGCCCGTGACGCCGCTGCGCCCCGAGCCCTCGAAGGAGCGGAACGAAGCGGCGGCGGACTCCCGGTTCGTCGAGGTCGAGCGCCGTCCGCTGGCCGAGTACGGCCGGATCGCGGGAGGCGTGCGGTGAGGCCGCCATCGCGCAGGGAGCGGATCGCGGCCCAGCTCGCCGACCTCAAGATGCCCGGCGCGCTGGAGGCGCTGGACGGCGTGCTCGCCGGGGTGGACGGGGGAGGCACGACCGCGGCCGAGGCGATCGAGCGGCTCCTGGCCGCCCAGATCGAGCTCCGCAACGGCCGGCGCCTCGAAGCCGCCATGCGCTCCAGCCGCCTGCCGTACGTGAAGACGCTGGCGGCCTTCGACTTCGCCTTCCAGCCGTCGATCAAGCGCGAGCAGATCGACGCGCTGCACGAACTCGGCTTCGTCGAGCGCCGGGAGAACGTCGTCTTCCTCGGCCCGCCCGGCGTGGGCAAGACGCACCTCGCGATCAGCCTGGCGATCACGGCGGCTGAGAGCGGCCGCAAGATCTACTTCGGCACCCTGACCGACCTCGTCGACTCCCTCGAGGAGGCCAAGGCCGCCGGCCGGCTCGACCGCCGCCTGAAGATCCTCACCCACCCGGCACTCCTCATCGTCGACGAGATCGGCTACCTGCCGGTGACCCAGAGCGGCGCGGTCCTCTTCTTCCAACTCGTCAACCGGCGCTACGGCAACGGCTCGACCGTGCTCACCTCCAACAAGGGCTTCGAGGAGTGGGGCCGCATCCTCGGCGACGAGGTCATGGCCGCAGCGCTCCTCGACCGACTGCTCCACCGCTGCCATATCGTCAACATCCGGGGCAACAGCTACCGGATGCGCCGCCACGCCGAACTCTCCAAGGCGATCCACCCCCTCGCGAGCCGAGTGGACGCCGAATCGCCTGCCTCGAAAGAGAGCCCCTCATGACGACCTCGCTACCGGCCCGCTGCCCCGCTCCGGTCGCTCCGCTCCCTCCGCGGAGCAGCGCTCGGACCCTGACATCTTCAATGCCCAATACCCTGACATTTTCGATGCCCATTGACATCGGACTGCCGGGTCCGGCGAAACCCGGCCGGAGTGTACGGCGTAGAGCTTGTAGCGGATCGCTCGACCGACTGGGCTGGCCCGCAAGCCGACGGGCGCCATTCGGCGCTCACGCCTACGCTGCAACGCCGTGTGAAACGACGTTGGGGGGCGATTCACAATTCGACCCTCCCGCGATTCACACCGGCCTTCCTGCTTATCCGCAGGCGCGGAGAACTCTTGCGGCACCGCTGCCGGGAGCACCCTGGCACACCGGCGGCAGGTGCCGTGGCGGGAGCGACCCCCCGCCCCGAGGGCTTGGTGCGGCATAGCGGCGAGCGTGTATTCACACCCTCGCCCCTGCCTGCCAGGGGTCGCTCCGGGCCAACAATCCCGTGCGGGAAGGCGAAAGGCGCGCCGGAATAGGCGCGTCCCGGACATGCCCGGCGATGCCGGACAGCCCGACGGCCAGCCGGTCGGCCAACACCCTTCTCCGCCGCCTCGAAGCGGCGCTCGACACCCTTCCGGGACGGAATGCTGACAGGAGCCCGTGCGCTCATCTAGAGATGTCCAGTAAGGTCCATAACTGGCTTTTGTCATTACAGTTACGGTGTATTCAAGGAATGATCGGCATCCGGCTTCGTTCCGCACTATCTCCTTGCATCCGCCACTGCATGGCTGATATAATGGTAGGTATGACACTCTCGAAACGACCTCCGAAGCGGAAGCCGCGCGGCCAGCACCCCCAGAAGGCGCTCACGCCCGCCTTCGTCCGCAACGTGAGCGAAGCCGGACGCTACTGTGACGGCCAGGGCCTCTACCTCGATGTCCGGCCCACGGGGAGCCGGGGCTGGATTCAGCGCCTCACGATCCGGGGCCGCCGAACCGAGCTCGGACTCGGCGGCTACCCGTTGGTTTCCCTGAAGGAAGCCCGCGAGAAGGCGTTCGCGAACCGGAAGCTGGCCCGCGAGGGCGGCGATCCCCTTGCCGAGAGGCGGCGGGCCGAGTCGATGCCGACCTTTGCCGAGGCGACGCGGCGGGTCTGGAATCAGCTGCGGCCGGGCTGGCGCTCCCCGGAGCATGCGCAGTTGTGGATCAGCAGCGTGGAGCGCTTCGCTGTTCCCCGCCTCGGCGAGATGCCGGTTTCGGAGGTGACGAGCGCCGACGTGATCGGGATTCTGGCTCCGATCTGGCATGAAAAGGCGCCCACGGCCCGGAAGCTGCGCCAACGCATCCGCGCGATCATGGAATGGGCCGTGGCGATGGACTACAGGCCGGACAACCCGTGCGACCGGATCGGTCCGGTGCTGGGGGCGCAGCCGAAGGTCGCGCGGCACATGCGGGCGTTGCCGCACCGGGAGGTCGCGGGCGCGATCCGGACCGTGCGGGACTCCGACGCGCGGCCCGTCGTGAAACTGGCCTTCGAGTTCCTCGTGCTGACGGCGACGCGCTCGGGCGAGGTGCGGGGCGCGGCGTGGAAGGAGATCGACCGGGAGGGGCGCGTGTGGACCATCCCGGCCCCGCGAACGAAGGGGAACCGGGAGCACCGGGTTCCGCTCGGCAGCCGCGCGATGGAGGTCCTCGGTGAGGCGCGCGCGCTCGGCCGCGGCAGCCCGCTTGCGTTTCCGAGCGTTGGCGGAAGGCCGCTCGGGAGCACGGCGATGTCCCAACTGCTCAGGGGCTTGGGGATCGCGGCGGTTCCCCACGGCTTTCGGTCGAGCTTTCGCGACTGGGCGGCGGAGGAAACGGATCATCCCCGCGAGGTGGCGGAGGCGGCGCTGGCGCATGTGGTCCGCAACCCGGTCGAGGCCGCTTACCGGCGCACGGACCTGTTCGAGCGGCGGCGTCGGCTGATGGAGGATTGGGCGGAGTATCTGGCGGATCGGAGAGCCGGTGCCGAGATCTGACCTGACACCCCCGACGGGCTCAGAGGCCGTTCTCGGGGTGATGAAGGGGCATTTCGGGGTAGATACGGGCCGTGGCATCGCCTGAGCGACGATCTCGGGTTCCCGAGGGGTAGAGGTAGGGGGAAAATCAGTGCGCGGCAGAGAGCGCGGCGTCGTCGCCAAGGGTGAGGTGGTCGCTTTCCGCTTCGCCGTCTGTGAGGCCCTCGACCAGGAGGCGGAGGAGCTTGCCCGCGACGGCCCGGTCGAGGCTGTTCCGGGCGGTGCCCGGGGAGGCTCTGCGCGGGCGTCCGAAGGGCTGGCTTTGGACCCGTTACTGGTCCTAAGCCAGCCCACGCGATGTTCAACATTCGCGCTCTGGCGAGGGGTGCTCCGCCCCCCTTCGATCCCCCCGGAAAAACCCCCGCTCCGGCAGCGTTCGCGGTTAGGGCGTTCGCCCGCTTTCGCCTGGCCGATGTCCAATGGGCCAGGCACTCCCGCCGACCACTGGTCGAGGCCGCAGGTTTCGCGGGTGAGTTCGCGGCGTGACCGGCGCTCGGCGTGGTCGGCGTTGCCACCGCTGCGGCGCCGGTCCCCCCGGCCTCCGGGACGGGACTCCGCCCGTCCCTCCAGCCGGGGTCGAGCCCCTTCCCAACTCAACGAATCGCCCGGCACGAACGCGACGCGGGCCCCACTCCGGCGGAGATTGTGACCACCGCTGGTCCTCCGCACATCTCCACGGCCTGACCGAATCCTTACGTCCGGGAGAGGCCACGGAGGTCCATGGCAATCCGCTAACTAGGGGTGGATAAAATGGCGGATAAGATATGGACGGTACTTCTGTAACTGGTTGTTATAAAATAGGTTACGACATCCGTAGACAGATACGGGACGGATCGCTGGTGCGGTAGCGACCCCAAGGGGGCGGGGGCAGGGGTGCGCAAGCACGCCCGGCCCCGAACCCGTACCAGGCCCTCGGACTGGGGGGTCGCTACCGTCACGGCCTGAGCCGCCCGCGTGGCGCGGGCCGGACACGCCGCGTGAGCACAAGACGTGGCCGCAGCAGCGGATACGCGCCGGTCCCGATGCGCAGTGCGGAAGAGCCGAAGTGCGCATCGGACCCCCGTGTCGTTTGCGCGCTCAGGTACGGCCGTAAGTCGGGGGACGCTCATCGGTGACGTCGCCCGCTAGAGAGCCGCACCGTATGCCAAACGATGCCCGTCGGCGGGTACGCCCCGGCACCCATCCAGGCGCTCGCGGATCCACCCCTCAACCTCGGCCTCGACCCAGCGCACCACGCGTCCGCTCAGCAGATCGGCGGGAGGAAGCTTCATGTCCGTGCTGTCCAGAGACCGTGTTCACCCGTGTGTGGAATTGCTCCTCCATGGTCTGCTTGACTCCCGTTCCAGCCGCATCAGGCCCCGAACGCTGCAAGGACCTTTCCCGCGATGTCAATTCCTTGAAATTCGCATATGTGTCCCTCCTTGTCAATGGGCATCGAAAATGTCAGGGTATTGGGCATTGAAGATGTCAGGGTCCGAGCGCTGCTCCGCGGAGGGAGCGGAGCGACCGGAGCGGGGCAGCGGGCCGGTAGCGAGGTCGTCATGAGGGGCTCTCTTTCGAGGCAGGCGATTCGGCGTCCACTCGGCTCGCGAGGGGGTGGATCGCCTTGGAGAGTTCGGCGTGGCGGCGCATCCGGTAGCTGTTGCCCCGGATGTTGACGATATGGCAGCGGTGGAGCAGTCGGTCGAGGAGCGCTGCGGCCATGACCTCGTCGCCGAGGATGCGGCCCCACTCCTCGAAGCCCTTGTTGGAGGTGAGCACGGTCGAGCCGTTGCCGTAGCGCCGGTTGACGAGTTGGAAGAAGAGGACCGCGCCGCTCTGGGTCACCGGCAGGTAGCCGATCTCGTCGACGATGAGGAGTGCCGGGTGGGTGAGGATCTTCAGGCGGCGGTCGAGCCGGCCGGCGGCCTTGGCCTCCTCGAGGGAGTCGACGAGGTCGGTCAGGGTGCCGAAGTAGATCTTGCGGCCGCTCTCAGCCGCCGTGATCGCCAGGCTGATCGCGAGGTGCGTCTTGCCCACGCCGGGCGGGCCGAGGAAGACGACGTTCTCCCGGCGCTCGACGAAGCCGAGTTCGTGCAGCGCGTCGATCTGCTCGCGCTTGATCGACGGCTGGAAGGCGAAGTCGAAGGCCGCCAGCGTCTTCACGTACGGCAGGCGGCTGGAGCGCATGGCGGCTTCGAGGCGCCGGCCGTTGCGGAGCTCGATCTGGGCGGCCAGGAGCCGCTCGATCGCCTCGGCCGCGGTCGTGCCTCCCCCGTCCACCCCGGCGAGCACGCCGTCCAGCGCCTCCAGCGCGCCGGGCATCTTGAGGTCGGCGAGCTGGGCCGCGATCCGCTCCCTGCGCGATGGCGGCCTCACCGCACGCCTCCCGCGATCCGGCCGTACTCGGCCAGCGGACGGCGCTCGACCTCGACGAACCGGGAGTCCGCCGCCGCTTCGTTCCGCTCCTTCGAGGGCTCGGGGCGCAGCGGCGTCACGGGCCGGTAAGGCCAGCGGGCCAAGGGCTTTAGGTGCGGCCTCTCCGCCTCGAACCGGTCCACGGGCCGCTCCTTCAGCGTGCCGTGGACGCGGACGTTGGCCACCCTGCCGAGCCACCCCAGCACCCGGGCGTTCAGATCGTCGTCCGACACGAAGTCCCGTCCGTAGAAGAAGCTCCGCCGGATGTAGCTGACCGGCCGTTCCACCTTCCCCTTCGTCTGCGCCCGGTACGGCCGGCACGCCCGGATCCGGAAGCCCCAGTGGTGGGCGAAGCGCAGGAACTCCGTGTTCTCCATCAGCCGCCCGCCGACCTCCCGGTTGTCCTCCACGATGACGGCCTTCATCTGGTCGAACAGCAGCTCCGAGGGCACGCCCCCGAAGTACCGGAACGCCGACTCCAGGCCCTCCATCACCACGGCCATCGTCTGCCGCTCGTAGTACCGGACCCACATCAGCCGCGAGTAGCCCAGAACCACGACCAGCGCGTGCCGCTTCCCCCACGGCGTCTTGAACTCCGCGAAGTCCACCTGCCCCTGGTGCCCCGGAGGGGTCTCGAAGCGCCTGACCGGCTCCGGCTCCGGCAGCGGCCGGACCTCCCGCACATGCCGCTTCACCTGGTCGTAGCCGCCCTCGTAGCCCGCCTTCCGGATCTCCTCGAACAGCCGCACAGCGCTGAGATCCGGATACCGGGCCAGACGGGTCTCGATGATCTCCTTGTAGGGATCGAGCCGCGAAGGCCGGGGCCGCCTCGGCCCGTATCGGACCGGCCCGTCGTCCAGCTCCCGGTCCAGCTGCCCCGCCGCGATCCAGCGGTACACCGTCCGCTCGCTGACCCCGCAACGCCGCGCCACCGCGGCCTTGCTCAGTCCCTGTTCCAGATAGTGCCGCAACAACACCCGCGTCTCTCTTCCGATCATCACGTCTCCTTCGTTCAATGGAGACGCGATGGTAGCCAACCCGTTCTCGGCCCTTGCCCGCCTTCGCCCAACATCCCATGGCCGAACCCCCGCCACCGGGCTCAACCCTGACATTTTCAATGCCCACGATCCCGTAATTTGACGTGCCCGGTAACACTCCTGCCCGATGTTGTCCCACTGTGTCCCTGCTGTCCGGGACGCCGCCGCCAACGCGGCGGCGGAGCACCCCGCGCAGAAGGGCGCCCGAGGCTGTCGTGGGGGGGTGCGAGGCCCGAGGGAGCCGGGCACGGACCCCGCCTTCGTGGACCGTTCGCGTGATCCCTTCGGAGAGCGCTTCGAGGGCGCCCGCAGAGCTGGCTTCCGACAAATTCCCGCGCCGAAGCGCGCAAGTGGTCGCGTGCGACGGGTTCGCCGCGATGGACCCATCGCCCGCTTCTCCGGCCGACGCCGGTCGCCCATCAGCACGAACCGCGCAACCGGTTCTGGAGACGGCTCCTCCCTGCGCCGTGCCGACATCGGCGCGGAAACCCGGGGGGGGTCAAAGGGGGGGCGGAGCCACCCCTTGCCAGGCCGCAGTGTTCAACACTGCGTAGGCTGGCTCCCCGACCTTACGGCGTCCGACAAGCCCGTCGCCGACGCGTCCGAGACCCGGCCGACCGCCGCCAGTCCGCTGGCCGAGCACCCCCGCGAAACGCTCCGGGGAACCGTTCAACGGCCCTTGCAAAGCGCGGCCGGCGGTGGAAACCAGCCTCCCGCAGTGTGCGAAATACGCAATGCCGACGCGAGCGTCGCTTCTCGGAATCCGGCGACCGGGGTCGCCGAGGCGCTGGCTCACGGCCGTTACCGGTCTTAAGCCGGCAGGCCGGCATACCCTTCCTTATTAGATCCGAATTCACCGGTCGAGTCAGTCTCTAGCTCTGGAGTGTGGCGCGGGCCTACCGCAGCGGGATCCCGATGCCCGCCGTGAGCAGCAGCGCGTACGGGTTCCGGTCGTAGGTCACCTCATTCACTCCGAGCAGTGCGAGGAGTTCGACTCCGTATGTCAGGCCCATCCCCTCCATCGGGGCCGTCATGCCAGCCCCGAGCGCGGCGCTGACATGCGCGCGGGCGTTTTCTGACAGGCCGATGGCCGCCGAGGGACCCAGCAGCAAGAAGCGCCTGGGCGAACCTATGCGGGCCAGCATCGGGAACTCGGCGTAGGCGTCGTTCCAGCCTTTCCGTACCCATAGCGCGCCCGGACGGAATCCCATCCCTTGGCGGCCGGAGAAGTCCACGTAGACGCCGCCCGAGACGCTTACACTCTCTTCCGTGTGCACGACGGTGAAGCGCGAGAACTGGCCAAAATACAACGTGCTCGCCGAGACCGCCGAACCGGAAGTTGATCACAGTTTGGCCGCTGAGCGGACTCGTGGCCACCAGTAGCGCGACCATCAAGAGCAGCTTCATGGCTTCATCCTCTGTTGAGACGGGGGACATGCCCTCCGCCAGCCTCTTGACCGGCGGGGGCGGCGGACCATCTCATCCTCCTGCTTCGACGACCTCGACGATGGTCGTGCGGGTCGCGGACCTGCCCCCGTGGCCGTAGGGAGGATCGGTATAGCCGACCAAATCCGTGGCCGTCAGGCCGACCCGGGCGCTCCCGGGCGCGAGACCATGGATCGTCAGGACCTGGCCCCACTCCCTGTCCATCCTGGCCCTCGCCACGGTCGTGTCGCTTGAAGTGGCCGTGTACCTGAGCGACTCGCCCCAGAACAGCAGTGCCACGTCCACCACGACGGAATCGCCGACAGTGATCGCGGGGACCTCCAACGGAACATCAGACGCCAAGGGCGCCGGAAAATCGTGGTCGATCTCGGCCAGGTTGCAGCCGCAGGCCACCAGCACGAAGGCGGTTGTCAAGAGCAGCTGCATGGCTTCATCCTCCGATGGGCGATGCGCCCCCCGGCCAGCCTCTCGACCGGCGGGGGCAGACGGTCGATCCAGTCTTGGACCTCTTCGGACCTCCAAGCGACGCACCGCGGACTGATACGCACGGGCCGGGGGAAGCGCGGCTCGTTCATCAGCCTGCAGAGCGCGGACTGGCTCAGGCTGGTGAGCCGGAGCACTTCCTTGCGGCGGAGCAGCATCTCATCCTTCCACGCACAGATCGACGCACTCGTCAGGGTGAGACCGCCAAAGCGTCAACCAGAGCGCTTCTTCCGGGTAATTCGCGCCCGCCCCACTGATCGGCACACGCCAAGTGCGGTCGCAGTAGAAAGCTTCGCATGGCAGCACTGCTCCCCCCGGGGGAACCGGGTAGCCATCTCGGACCTCTTGTAAATGGCGCTCAAACCCGAGGTGGTAGACGGCCCCGTGGAGCGGATCCCAACCGCGGTCAATGTCGAGCTTCCACTGGACATCCGGCCCAAGCATCCACCTGGCTTTGCCATCCGCCACGACCTCCCCGTCCTGCGTCAGCCGCACGATAACGCTGATCCAGCCGTCGTCGGGCACGAGAAAGTGTGGTGTCGCCCCGTCCCTGAAATCGTCAGCGGTGAAGAACCTCGCCTGGTCGATTTCGGCTACCTCGACCTTGATGCTCGCTAGCCCGGCCGGATCGTCGAGCGAGTGGTTGTAGGGAGGACGGTCTGCGGGTCCAGTGAAGGATTCCGTTCCCGTTTCCAGTATCAGCGAGGCAGGGTCATTGCCAGGATCCATGGTGCCGCAGGAAACGACCAACGCGAGGAGGACTGCGGGCGTCACCTTCATCTTTTCTCCCTACGGTTCTGGAGCCAGGTCCTGCGGATGTCATTTTCGTCGTGATTGCCCGGCTCGGTTGCCCTAGCAAGATCTGGGGCAGCAAGGTCGCTGAAGTTCCTGTTGTGAACCGATGTCTTGACATGATTCTCAAGCGTAAGGTAGTCTCCGCCGTCGACCACGAGCATCTGGCTGAGGAGATGAATGTCGACCATTCCCTGGTCCCCTGGGGGCTGTTGAGGGTTCACTCGTCACAAATGACGTTGCCCTTGCAGTCGTCCCGCCCGTAACGGAAGAGCGTCGCCCAGAAGACTTCGCTTGGGTAGTTCCGCGCGTCCTTCCTGATTGAGCCGCCCCATACCTGTTGGCACGCAAACGGACCGCACTCGGGGTTTTCGGGGCCACCGTTGCCCCTGCTAGCATCTACCACCGCGCGCGTCACGCGGAGCACCCACTCGACGCGCGGCTCAAGGACCCAGGAGCCAGCAGTTTGGGCGACGACATTGCGGTCAGCATCCAGGAGAGTCGCCACAAAGTTGGCCTTCCCGGAAACCCGGGACGAGCGCGCCGAGTCGAGATCGACAGCCCTATAGGTGCGGTGGGAGCCGATGCCGAAGACCTCGATCTCGAGGGCCGCCAATCCGCGTGGGTCGTCCAGCGAGTTGTTGAGTTGGACGACTTCGCCATCCGGCCCGCCATCCGTTCCGATCCCGCCCAACCCGATCCTAAACGTGGACCAGTCGGCACCATCACCCTCACAGGCCCCGAGCCAGCCCAGCAGAACCAGCGCAAGCCGTTTCATCTTCGGCGGAGGCGGCGACTTTTCGTGGCGGCGGTGGCGGCACCCATGAGCGCGATCCTACCTGGGCTCAACCGGGTCCGGCTGCAGGGGGTTTCCACGGTCCGCATCGCATTGGCAGCGAACGAGTCGCCGCCACAGTAGTGCAGCCCACCGACCAGGCCGAGGAAGCCGCCGGCGACGGCCCCGTCGGCGATCCTTCGGGCTCGCGAGGATTCCGTCGCGGTGCTGTCGGGCGGGGCTTCGTTCTGCGCGGTGACCTGGGACGCGAGGGCGAGGGCGAGCCCGACGATCAAGGGTAACTTCATGGCTTCATCCTCCTAGTCGCCGCAGATTGCGGTAGGCCCGGCATCGGGACACGGCCCATCGGGGCGAACGCGCTGGACCATCAGCCAAATCGCTTCGTCCGGCTCGTTGGCGGCATCCTCGCTAATCGGAAACCGCACTACCTGGTACGCAGAACATCAAATGATCGACGCAACCCTGTCCATTTCCTATCAGGTCGGATCCCCATGCGTGGTCTGTGCGGGTCAGCGAGATGCGCCAGGAATCGGTGCGCGGCCGGAGTCGCAACGACACTTCGCCGCTGGCGACAATGGTATCGCCCTGGCTTAACTTGACGGCGATGGTCGCCGTGCCATGGTTCGGCACACCACCCGGGATGCGATAGCCCTCGCGCCAGTCGAGTCCTACGAAATCGGAAGCCGCGAGCGTCACGACGCTCTGCCCGATCCCGCTGATTTCGACCCGCAAGCCTGCCAGTCCCGCAGGGTTGTCCAGCTTGCTGCCCGGGCCATGGAACTCGTCCACGGCCACGAACAACTCGGTTTCCGATTCGCTACCGAGTATTGGGCCGAAGTCACAGGAACCGGCCGTCAGGGCGGCGACCAGGATCAAGCTCGTCGTCTTCATGGTGCTTCCGTCCTCCGGACTCCGTATCCGTTAGCGTCACGGGCAGACATCCTCGCGCTCGTCAGCGTGATACCCACAGCGACAGCCAAAGCGTATCGCCCTGGTAGTTGGTGGCGTCCTCGTGGATCGGAAACTGCCAGACGCCGAAGCACCAGAACGCGGGGCAACGCGCAGGCACTCTGTCCTCATCCAGAGTCCCCGTGTTCGCTGGGAGTACGGGCTGCGCGCGAGCTCGGCTGTCCACTGGACCCTTGCTTCGAGCAACCAGTGGGCAGAGCCCTGCGCTACGGTGTCGCCATGCTGGATAAGCCGCTCATCGACGTTGACCAACCAGAGTGCGGCACCCCCATCGACCTGGGCGAGAACAACGAGTGCTGCGATCCTCATTCCTACATCCCTAGGTTGAGTCGCCAAGTGGAACGGGTATCCTCCGCATTCCCATCCGTCGGGTCACGCGCCGTATAGATCGTGCTCACAGGAACCAGTGGCCTGTCGCCCCCGGCGGGTTGCGCGCCCGCCGGGGGCTTCTCCTAACCCGGTTCGACGACCGTGACGGTGGCGGTCCGGGTCGCAGACCGGCCTTGAGGGCCCTTGGGCTGTCGTGGATGGCCGGCCGGCTCGGTCGCCGTCACGCTCACTTCCGCAGTCCCGGGCGTCACGCCCTTGATCGTGAGCTGTTCGCTCTCCACTTCCACCGTCGCTACGGTCGTGTCGCCGGAGGCGGCCGTATACCTGAGGTGATCGCCGTGGAACAGAGCGTCCACCTCGAGCAGGACGGACTGGCCAGCCTCGACCGCGAGGTCGGGAAACTGCACGGAGGACGGTCTAGGTGGATTTTGCGGAGGGGTTACCCCGTTGACCCCTGGGTCACAGCCTGCCAGACAGGCGACGAGCAGTAGTGCGCTGAGTTGCTTCATGAAACGTTCTTCCACCAGGTGGCGCGGATGTGCTCGGCGTTCCAACTGCTCGGTTCGGTCGCTGATTCGCTCACAGTGGAGGGGGCGTCGGGGCCGGTTGGGAAGCCTTGGTTATGGACATCCGCGTTGACCCGGTTCTCCAGGCACCACACGAAGTCGGTCACGTCGTTTCGCTTCTTGCCGTCCGCCTTGCAGGTCCTGAATACATCGGCGATGTAGTCGGCCGGGTAGTTGGTCCGGTCGCTGGAGTCGGCGTTGCTGTCGATCAGGTCGAGGAACATCGCGGCGACGTTGCCTTCGATCTCGGCTTCGTCGTAGGCGCCGTCCGTGTAGTGCTTATACTCCCAGTCGTGATGGGTGGTGCCTCTCCCGACGCTGCCGGCGTAGTCGGCGAAGCCTTCCGAGAACGCACAGGTATAGGACGAGCCTTGGTCGATTTCGTGGGGATTGCAGTTGTGGGTGGTCCACAGGCCGCCGAGCGCCTTGTGGTGCAGGCCGTGGCCGAACTCGTGGGCAGCCGTCCAGATGTTGTCGTAATCGGTGGAGCCGAAGACGATGCGGTCGGAACTCTCATAATAGATCGCCGTCTCCCTGCTGGAATCGAACTCCCACCTGATTCGTCCACGGTTCTCGTCGAAGTGGGTCTCGATCTTCGGGATGGCCTCCACAAGGTTACTCCACGGGATGTAGATGGTGTGCCTTGAGCTGACCTGCTCGGTCTCGCCGCAGTCGTCTCGGCCCGTGTAGAAGCTCACGAGCCCGGTCCCTGCGACGACATGCTCGTTCGCCGGCATGGTTCCGCTGCCATCGACGTACTGGCCGGTGGGCGGGCAAGGGATGGAGACCTTGCCGTTCGAAGGTACGGTCCTCCAGTGGGTGCTCACCGCCCTGTTGTCCGAGTGCCTCTTGTACACGAGTTTGAGCTCGGCCCGCGCCGCGTTCTGCCGGCTACCGCTGTAGTAGTAGACCAGATGGATCACGATGTCGTCGTCGCTGTCACCGTTCGCGCCGTACGCACCAGTAGCGCCCCCGCCCGCGCCACGCGGGATCCCGCGGAATGGTCCTTCTCCTGGCTCGACGCCTGCAGGCAGGACCGATGCGTCGAAGAAGGGTGTGACGAGTCCGCCGCCATCCATCACGAGCAGCCACGCATCGGTGTTCGTGTCGTCAAACACGAACGGGCTTTCCTTGTCGTCGGGTGCCGTCACGGTCACCCGGACGGCCGCATGATAGTAGCCCTTCTCGGGCAGCGTGATCTCGACCGACTGCTTCCACATCTCGCCGGCGTCCATGCCCGGCAGCACCCAGCTCGCGAACGACGGAAACTGCTTGCCGACCGGGTAGCTCGGGCGCTGGCCGGTGCCGGCGTTCTTCATCGCCTCTATGGTCGGAAGCAGCAGACGCACTTGGCCGCCCGTCAGCTTCTCGGTCGCAACGCCTTCGATTGTGAGGGTGACGGTCGCGTGCGGCACGAGCGCGCCGTCGACGCTCACGTCCACGGCGAACCG
Source organism: Longimicrobiales bacterium (assembly GCA_965208255.1). Taxonomy (GTDB): domain Bacteria; phylum Gemmatimonadota; class Gemmatimonadetes; order Longimicrobiales; family Gaopeijiaceae; genus BD2-11. The sequence goes on along the minus strand of OZ242324.1, from coordinate 1,191,711 downwards.
ATGCCGGAAGGGTTCGGCGATGCCGTCGGCCTCCTGCGAGTAGCTGACGGCGGTCGACTCGAATGGGTCCTCGTCGACGACGGTCGGTTGATTGCCGTCGACGGCCAGGGGATCATCGAAACACGCTACCAGGAGAGAGAGCAGCGCGAGTGTGGAGAGGTGCAGCTTGCCAGAAGCAGACATGAGTACTCCTTGCCAAGGTCCGAATTTGAGCTTGCTCTTACGGTTTTGGCGAACCCCACGGCGGCTAAGCGTCGTCGCGAGGCTTTGGCGAAATCGCACATGGCGGCCTCCTTGCAACGGGGAATCAGGACGTGTTGGCATATGTCGTCTCCTGAGCTCCGGAACCGTTCGGATGCTGCCACGGTCCAGACCGATACTCGAAAGCTGGTGACGCATGTCAGCCCGCAATAGAGGGAAAACCCTGGACTTCGTGAGGGAAATCCCCTCAAGGCATACCGGGAAAACCCCTATACACAGACCGTGACCACGAGGGCGGCCGCTCGGCCGATGGTGGCCGGGCCGGATGGACGCACGGCGGCGGCTGAGCTGGCCTAGCGTTCTCCGTCGGCACGCAGCAGCCCGGCCTCCAGGGCGAAACGCACGATGTCGCGCCGGGTGTGCAGACCCGGCTTCGACCTGGCCCGGGCGAGGTAGCCCTCCACCGTCTTGGGACTGAGGATCATCGCCTTGCCCGTCTCGCTGGTCGAAAAGCCGCTTGCGTACAATTCGATCGCCGTCCGTTCGCGTGCGGAGAGTACTCCGGGCCCCGGCTCAATCCCCGGCGCGCCTTGCCTCTTCCGCTGAGCGAGCAAGGCCACAGCCTGTCGGGGCAGGTAGGAGTGCCCGTGCGCGACAGCCTCTATGGCTCCGATGAGATCGGTGTCGGCGACCGACTTGTTCAGAAAGCCCGACGCGCCGGCGTTCAGGGCGGGAACGAGGTACTCGTCCTCGTCGTGGATCGTCAGAACCAAGACCCTCGCTCCGAGTCCCAGCTCCGTGATGCGCCGGGTCGCCTGGACTCCGTCCATGCCGGGCATCGCAAGATCCATGATGACGACGTCCGGTTTCAGCTCGCCGGCCAATACGACGGCTTCCTCCCCCGACGATGCTTCGCCCACGACCTCCACCCGCCCGGCCTCGAGCAATGCCCTCAGACCGGCGCGCACCACCGAGTGGTCATCGACCAGGAGTACGCTCACCACGGTTCGGAGTCCCCCTGGTCTTCGGGGCTCACGATAGGCACGGCGGCCCGAACCATGGTTCCGCGGCCGGGGCGGGTATGTATGGACACGTGGCCTCCGACGAGCGCGGCTCTCTCGCGCATCCCGAGGAGACCGACGTGGCTCCGGTCCGGTTCCGCGCCGAAGTTCGCCAACTCGAAGCCGTCGCCCTCGTCGCGGATCTCCGCGACGATCATGTCGCCCGCCGATCGGAGTGTCACGGTAGCTTCATGCACCCCCGCGTGCCTCGCCGCATTGGTAACGGCCTCCTGCACGATCCTATACAGCGCCAGGGCGGCGGCCGCGTCCACCTCCCCGTCCACACGGTCGAGGTTGGCGTGCACGGTGAAGCCGTACACCTCACGGACATCGCGGAACACCGAGCCGAGGGCCGGAGCAAGACGGTGACGGTCGAGTTCCGGGGGCAGCAACTCCCGGATCATCCGCTTCACTCCCCGAATCGTGTCACGGATCTCACCGGCGATCTGCGCCCGCGTCCGCTCCCTGCCGTCCCGGCTCGCCTCGTCCGCCAGGAGCTTGACCCGGATCTTCAGCGCCACCAGGGACTGGAGGAATCCGTCGTGCAGCTCGCGCGATAGTCGCTTCCGCTCGTTCTCCGCCGCTGTCACCATCATCCTGGACACGTGGCGCATCCGCTTCCAGCCCGTAATGTCCCGCACCGTGCAGATCACGTGCTCCTGGCCCGAAGCCAGCTTCCCGGGGCTCAGACTGATCTCGACGGGGATGGTCGTCCCGTCTCTGCGCAACGCCAGCAGCTCGAGTCCCTTGCCCATCGGACGCACCCGAGGCGCCTCGCCGTAGTGTCGGCGGTGCCGCCGGTGCTGAGTGCGACTGCTGGCGGGGACCAACTGTTCGACGCCGGAGCCCTCCATCTCCTCGCGGCTCCACCCGAACATCGCCAGAGCCTGAGGGTTGAGGTCCCGGATCACGCCGTCGGCGTCCACGATGAGCATCGCGTCCGGCGATGCGTCGAAAATGGCCCTGTAATCCCTGTCCGTGAGCACGGCATTCCAGTCTAGCGCGGTAACGGGCCAACCGATCTAGACGGGCAGATCGACCGGCCTCGGCCGTCCAGCGTCGTCGCCAGCGCTGGCGCGCCCGGCACATCGCTCATTCGAGATGGCTGGCGCCGGTCACGCACCGGAAACTCCGGAAGCTGTGGCCGACGCCCTTCCAAAGGTGTCGCAGTCATCACGCCGATGTGTTATGAGCGATTAGTACGCGATATCTTGGATTAGTCCCGCGATCTTCCGGCCAACCTAGTGGCGGCTCGCGACCTGCACAAGCGGAAGGGAGAGTGCCCGGAGTCGTCATGGCCCCGATGCGTTTCTTGTCCGTTCGGCTGCGGCGACTCCATCGGGGGACGCCAACGGAGAGTTGGCGCCGGCGCTGCAAGTGGAGGCCGAGAATGGTCATCACGAGGCACTCGCGAATGGCTTGAGGATCCGTGCAGCCTTCTTGACCATTTCGGCCACGCGCTCGCCGAAGCGGCTCTCTGGAGCCGCGTGGGAGTGATCGACCCGGCCTGGCTTTAGAATCCACTCGGCGGCTGGAACCGCCGAGTGGTTCTAGGTTCATCCTTGCGGGATTCCGACGCCGACCGTGACGAGCAGCTGTCGGGACGGCCAGGCGTCCGGGTCGATGTCTTCGGCGAGTTCGTAGGAGTAGAAGACCTCCATCGCCCACAAGAGCTCGGATCCCGGTAGCGGGAGCGCCACTCCGAAGCCAGCGATCCCGTTGACGGCGTATTCCCGTTCCCCGTCCGCGACCCGAATACCGGGCGCCAACCGACGGCCCCGAAGGCTCGGCCACCATCCGACCGGAACATCAGCAGCCCCGGGGCATCAAGGTACAGGTCCAGCCCGTCGTACTTGAGCCACGTCAACCCGATGGGTAGGCGGAGCATTCGAGGCGCAAATCACAGCAGGAAATCGTCTAAGTTCATGTAGGACTGCACGATCCGCCCATATTACTGCTGGCGTACATCCCATTTTGGGATCCCAAAATGCCCGGAAAACCGGATTAGAATGGCGGGACTCCCGCCCTCCTCAAGAAGCAACCAGAAGCGGATCGATTACCAGTTCCACATGAGAGTACCCAAGCCGCCTCCGCGACCTCCACCCCGACCGTGTTGATTGCTGAACGGCACAGCGCTCTCGCAGCCCCACGTTCCGCCTTCCCATCACTGGACTCCGGGTGACGGATGTTGTCGCAGTCCGTGCGAAGCGGGTTGGTTGCACCCAAAGGCGCTTGACGGTCCTCAGTGACGAAGCGCCAGCTCTCGGTGGGATCCAGAATCTGCCGTTGAGTTTGGTTTCGGTCGTTGCTGGCTCGCCGTGAACCACCGAAACTTCGTATGTTTCTTCAAGGCTTCCTGCGAAGTACCGGCCATCCAAAGCTGGTGCCCGGCACCCAAGGGCAATCATCATGGCGCGACGAAAAGGCAAGGCGGGGCGGAACGTCGCCACGTACGAGCATCCCGACAGGGAGCGGGTGAACAACCCACCTGTGTGCTTGGTCACTCCAGAGACCGACCGGGACGCGGCCGACAAAACCTACGCTCATGATCCGCCACCTGCGGCAACGTCTATGGACCCAGACAGGGATGCTGGAACGAACGGCGAAGCCGGGCTCGACCGGACGGTGAAGGTGTTCGATTTCTTTTCTGGTTGCGGCGGGGCCAGCCGCGGCTTCCAAGACGCCGGGATGGACGTAGTGTTCGGCCTCGACTGGGATGCCGACGCAGAGCAGTCCTTCAAGCGGAATTTTCCGTTGACCACCTTCGTGTCCGAGGACATTCGGAAGGTGGACGAAGATTCGATCCGGGACCTCGTCGACCGGCAGCGGCCCAACCCCGTGCTGTTTTGCGGATGCGCCCCCTGCCAACCGTTCACTAGGCAGAACACGACCCGTCCCAAACCGGACCAGGACGAGCGGGTGCCGCTGCTCTCCGAGTTCCTCCGCCTCATCCGTAGGTGCGAGCCTGACATCGTGTTCGTGGAAAACGTTCCGGGGATTCAGAATGTGTGCCCCGACTCCGAGCCGCTCAGCGGGTTCCTTCGGGGACTGAAGGACGCCGGGTTCGCGGAACCGACCCATGATGCTGTGTCCCTCAAGCGGTACGGAGTGCCCCAGAGTCGCCGGAGATTCCTTCTGCTTGCGAGTCGGCATGGGCGACTGAATCTTCCCGATGAGACCCACGGCCCGGGAACCACCAACCCCAACTTCGCCACGGTGCGCGACTGGATCGGGGATCTGCCGGAGCTTGCTGCCGGTGAGACGGACCCCGAAATCCCCGACCACCGGGCCGCCTGCCTCTCCGCGCTCAATCTGAAGCGCATCCGCGCGACTCCCGAGGGCGGCGGCAACCGCAATTGGCCGGAGGACCTCCAGCTCACTTGCCACCAGAGTGCAACAGGGTACAGCGATGTCTACGGCCGCATGTCTTGGGACCGGCCGGCCTCCGGTCTGACCACCCGATGCATCAGCTATTCCAACGGCCGCTTCGGTCACCCCGAGCAGCATCGTGCGATCAGTGTGCGTGAGGCCGCTTGTCTTCAGACGTTCCCGATGGATTTTCGTTTTTCCGGCAGCCCGACCTCGAGGGCTCGGCAAATCGGCAACGCCGTACCGGTGAGGCTGGCCACTGTCATCGGCCACCATGTTGACAGACACTTGGCCGAGACGGGCCTCAACTAGCCGCGATGGAAGTCAGCTTCAGGGCGCGAGCCAGGACGCTGGACATGCTGGGGAGGCAGCAGATCGCCGGCATCCCCACCGCTATCAGCGAACTGTTCAAGAACGCGCACGACGCGTACGCCGACCGGGTGGAAGTGGACTTCTACCGGCGTGTCGGGCTGTTCGTGCTCCGGGACGACGGATTGGGCATGGGAAGGGACGAATTTGTCGATCGATGGCTCACGATCGCGACCGAAACCAGCGTCAAGCGAAAGCGTGAAAGCCGACTTCCGAAGTCCACGAAACGCGCCCGGCCCGTCCTCGGGGAGAAAGGCATCGGCCGCCTCGCCATCGCGACGATCGCTCCCCAGGTACTGGTGCTCACCCGCGCCCGGAGTGACGGCGCGTTGTCCGACCTGACGGCCGCCTTCCTGAATTGGCGCGTCTTCGAGTGTCCTGAACTGAACCTCCAAGACATCAGGATTCCGCTTCGGACGTTCCCGGGCGGCACACTGCCCAACGGCCACGACGTCGCCGACATGGTTGGCAATTTCCAGAGTCGGAACAAACACCTTCGCGAGCGGGTGGACGGGAGCGAATGGGAACGAATTGAGACCGAACTTGCACAATTCGAGGTCGATCCTCAGGAGATGGCCGAGTACCTAGGCAAGCCGACGCTCCAAAGCAACGGTCACGGTACCCACTTCTACCTTCTCCCGGCTTCCCCGAACCTGGAACACGATATTGCCGGGGAACCGGACTCGGACGTGGCGCCACGGCTGCAGAAGGCACTCCTGGGCTTCACCGCTCCGTCATTTGCAGGTGGCGGAGAACCAGTCATCCGAACAGCGTTCCGAGACCACCGGACGGATGGTACCCGGGAAGACCTCATTGACGAGAGCGAATTCTTCACTCCCTATGAGTACCAGAACGCCGATCATCAGGTCTGGGGACGATTCGACGAGTACGGCCAGTTCAAGGGCAGCGTGTCCGTATACGGCGAGACTGTGGATGACCACGTGATCCACTGGAGCGGCGGGAAAGGGAAGAAGACGGGTTGCGGTCCGTTCCACATCAGGTTCGCCGCAGTTGAAGGGGAGGCAAGGCATTCTACGCTGCCACCCGAAGAGCATGGCCGCGTGCTTGCGAAGACGAGAAAGATCGGTGGGCTCTACATTTATCGGGATGGAGTGCGTATTCAACCTTACGGCAACACGGACTACGATTGGCTCGAAATCGAACTCCGCCGCACCAAGAGCGCTGCGTACTACTATTTCTCCTATCGGCAGATGTTCGGCGTCGTTGAAGTGGACTCCACCCATAACGGAAAGCTCCGCGAGAAGGCGGGTCGCGAGGGTTTCCGCGAGAACAAGGCCTACCGCGATCTACGGGGAATCCTGAAGAGCTTCCTTGTGCAGGTTGCAGCCGACTTCTTCCGCGAGAAGGGAATTCACGGCGAGCGGTTCGCGAGTCGCAAGCGGGAGATGAGAGAGACCGAGAGACACCTGCGCGCGCGCGCCAAGCAGGTCACCGCCAAGCGCACCAAGTTCAGGAGGGACCTGACCGCGTTCTTCGACCGGATGGAGACGGAGAAGCCGCTTGAGAGGGTCGAGGAATTGGGTGTGGAGATCGAGGCGCGTGTAAGGGAGGCTGGGCGCGATGCAGACCACGCGAGGGCTGCCAGACGGATCATCGATATCGAACACGGCGCGAGAAGGAACTTCAAGGATCTGGAGACCCGCTACCGCGTTTCCAAGCCCCGAATCGGCATGAGCCGTGCCTTGCAGAGGGAGTGGGGTGACTACCAAGAAGTCTTCGAGAACCTTGTAGTGAGCATCCGCGACATCCGTGACACCATTGAGAGCGTCGTGACCAAGGAGGTGACCAAGGCGGGGGTTGACGTCAGTGCCAGAGAGCGGATGGAGTCGGGTCTCAACGAGGTCGGACAATCCGCGAGGCGGGAAACGAAGGCGGCAGGCAAGGATGTGGTGGAGGCGGCCCAAGAGATCTTGGCAGGCACCCGGACGATCGCTGGCCAGTGTGTGCAGGACATCGAGTCGACGATTCGCGACGCGATGGCCGATTTCGGTCGGCGGGATCTCGTGGGCATGGACGACCAGCAGCTGATCGAGGAACGGGAGGCACTGGAAGCACCGATCCGCCTGGCCCTGGACAAGGCCAACCGCAGGCTCGACGCTCTGCGCTCTCAACTTGCGGCCGTCAACCCGGAGGGCGATTCCTCCCTGGTCGATCAGCTCGAAGCCGTCGAACAGAGCAACGTCACGCTTCGCGAACAGGCAGCCGCCGACCTTCAACTCGCTCAGCTCGGCATGGCCATCGAGATCATCAGCCACGAATTCGGCGCCGCCATCCGTTCCGTCCGATTGGGGCTCCGTAGTCTCAAGGCGTGGGCCGACGTGAACGAGGAACTGATGTCACTCTACCAAGGAATCCGTGGCAGCTTCGACCACCTCGACGGCTATCTGACCCTCTTCACCCCTCTCCAACGGAGGCTCTACCGGAAGGCGGTGGACATTCACGGGTGGGAAATCCACGAGTTCCTAACCAACCTGTTCGGCCAGCGATTGGCGCGACACAACATTGAACTGACCAGAACCGATGCGTTCGCCAGCGCCACCGTTCGGGGCTATCCGTCTTCCTTCTACCCCGTGTACGTCAACCTGGTGGACAATGCCATCTACTGGCTCGCCGGCCAGAACGAGCGCCTCGAACGCCGGATCCGGCTCGACGCGTCTGGAAAGGCGCTCCGAGTCTCGGACTCGGGTCCAGGAATCCATCACCGCGACCGGGACGACATCTTCGACATCGGGTTCACGCGGAAGCCGGGGGGCCGCGGCATGGGACTGCACATATCGAGGGCAACGCTGCGCGAGGTGGGCTATGACCTGATCCTCGAAGCGAGTGGCCAAGGACAGGGCGCGAGCTTCCTGATTACCCCAATCAAAAGGAAGGACGAAGCAGCCGATGTCGACTGACGACTTCAAGCAGCACTGCCGAGAAATCGCCCGGCGCTTCCTCTTGACGGCGGTAGTCGTCGACGACGAACTCACCGTTACCGGGGATCCTCCTGTCCATGGCCATCTGACGCCACCGGGGCGGGGCGCGCCGACGCGGAGAGAATCCACGACGGCGGCGCCGCAAGCCCCTCCACCACGACCGCTCCAAGTTGATCCGATCACTTGGTCGTTTGCTCGGCAAGGTATGGTCTGCGGCGTGGTATCACCCCACGGAGAGCAAGCTGACCACGAGTTGCTCGCCAATGCGGTTGCACGGGCGGACATCGTGATTCTGGACTGGCGGCTGAATCCGACTACCCGTGCGAACGCGCTGCCGTTGTTGAAGCTCATACTCACGGAAGACCAGCCGCGCCGACTTCGCCTGATCGCATTCTACACTGGCGAGCCCAACCATGAGAAGATTCGCGACAGGATCGTGGAGTCCTTGAATGGTATCGACAGCCCCGATCAAGCGGTGGTCGCCAGCGATGGCAGCAGCAAGGCCATCGACTTCCGCGCCTGCCGGATTGTCGTGTACGGGAAACCGGCCTCTGGCGCTGAGCCGAGCGCCCTCGTCCGCGAGCAAGAGTTGGCCGATCAGCTAATCGCCGATTTCGCCGACCTGGTCGAGGGGCTCCTCCCAAGCTTGGTGTTGACCGCTCTGGGCGCCGTCCGGGAGAATGTTCACCGGTTGCTGGAGTGCTTCGGACACAATCTCGATCCTGCGCTTCTTGTGCACCGCGCCTGCCTTCCGCAACCTCCAGAGTCCGAACAGCACATCGTGGAACAGATCGCGAGCGAGTTGCACGGGATCATGGATGACGCGGTTGACCAGCGGCGTCCTGCGGGGATCAGGGCGATTGAGCATTGGCTCAAAGGTAGATTCCGAGATCGTGGCATCGTGCTTGCTCCCCGCAAAGAAGGTGCCCAGGGCACGAGCATGTCGCATGACGAGGTCCTTGCTATGCTCAAGCGTGGAATCGAGGCGAAACGCGGCCCTCTAAGGAAGGACGGCAAGGACTATCATCTCCTATCCCATGGATTTTCGGGCGGCGCAGACAACAGCCGCGAACTCGATCGCCGTCTCGCCGCCGCAATGAGCCTCCGTCAGATCCCTCCTGCGGACTGGCGCCAGCTATCGATGGGCACTGTCGTCGTCCAGATGGGAAGCGTCGAACCAGCGACCCTTCTTTGCATCACACCACGCTGCGACAGCGTTCGACTGACCGAGGAGACTGCGTTTCTCTTCCTCCCCCTTACGGATGCCAAGTCCAACACCCCGCAAATCGTGGTGCCGGTGGAAGACGACCGACATCGGCGCCTCACCATTTCCTTGAATCCATCGCAGTGGCGTTCAGTGCGTTTCGTCCCCGACGCTGACCGGCAGTGCGTGTTGGCACATCGTGATGGCGCGGATCAGACTTTCACCTTCAAGGATGTAGACGGCCGAGAATACCGCTGGGTGGGAGAGCTGAAGCCGGAATACGCCCAGTCGATAGCTCAGGCGATCGCGGCGAGAATGTCCCGAATCCCGCTCAACCAGTCGGAGTGGATCCGGCGGTCACAGAGCGTCGGCATGCGGGAGACTTAGTCGCAATCCGCGCCTCAGGACCTCCAGCCGAGGCTGTGGAGGGCACTCAGACAAGCGGGCCATCAGCCGAGGGATAGCCGCCCGATCAAGAGCGAGCCGGACGCCAATAGAACTGGACATCCAACGCCCGCAGCATGGCGAATGTGTTGTCGCGCCGGACTCCGAACTGATCGCACAGATCGGGAAGCTTGACCTCCTTCTTGGATTCAGGCGCGCTCTGCTCGTTGGTAACGACGATCGCGCCGTGGACCCGCGCGTAAGCGACCAGCCAGCCGTCCGCACCCGTCGCGAACTTCGCCTTCGCGTGGTCGAAAAACCTCGCTTGGCGCTGGACCCACATCATGATGTCCGTATAGGCATCCGCCACGTCGGCGGTGTCCACGGGGAGAAAAAAGCCCTCCGGAACTTCGCGCCTCACCCACTGCACCAGATCCTCCGTCTTGCGACCCGCGAGGAGTTCGCTGCGGACCCGGTCGATGCTGTAGACCAAGCCTGCCCGGTGGTAATGAAGCAGACTCTTCCAGAAACCGGGGCAGATGTCGAACGGGTAGTACAGGTTCTTCGCCGTGATGAACACATCCGAATCCACGAGGTAGGCCCGATCTACCCTCATCGGAGGTCCATCCCCAGCCGCCTAGCGTACTTCTGGAAGGTTCCTCCACGCAGCCCGGTCAGGTCATAGGCTTCCTTGAACCCGATGCGGCCTTCCATGGCCGCGTGCAGGACTTGGGTCGCGAACAGTTCGCCGACGCGGGTGTTCTGGTTGTTGAAGAAATCGCCTCCGGTAGCCTTCGTGCCCCTCTTGCGTTCCCGCTTCACATAGCGTTCGTAGAAGTCGAAGAAGGTGCTGCGGTCGATGAGAGTCAGGTCCAGAGCGCGGCGGGCGGCGACCACCGGGCTCACCTTGAACGCCTGAGCCAGCGAATCGAATGGACTCGGCAACCGCCTGACATCCATCCAACGCGCTCTGACCTCCTGGGCGGGCGCGAGCAGTTCAGCCGCCGCCCGGTTGCACCAGTCCTCCACCTCCGTACCGCCAGGGAGCAGCGTATCGAAGCCGGAAACCCCTTCCGTGCCGAGCCAGATGTGCGCCAGTTCGTGGGCGAGGGTGAACATCTGTGCCGACTTCGCGTCGGCACCGTTCACGAAGATCAGCGGCGCATAGGGGTCCGTGAGCGCGAAGCCGCGGAACTCATCCACCCTTAGTCGGCGGTGTGTGTTGTTCCCCACCACGCCGTTGATCACAGCCATCACACCTAGATGCTCGATCGCTCGGCGCAATTCGCCCACGGCGTCCTGCCAAGTTCGTACTCCAGTCGCCCAGCCCTCGTCCAAGTCGAGGGTACGCCGCATCTCGCGACCCGCCGCGTCCGGCTCGTCGGCAAAGCGGGCGCTTCCCACAAAGGCCAGTGGTTCCGCCTCGTGTTCGACGAGAGAATCCCTCAGCCATGCTTGGCGGCGCTGCATCGTGTACAGCGTGTCCAACAGGTCGGGACTCGGTTTGGCTGCGGCGGTGCCCGTCACGGTGCGGTAATCAGGCACAGGAAGGCGTTCGTCGGGCGGCTCAGGGAGAAACAGGTAGCCGAGCGGCGTATGGGTGACCTTGGCCAGCCTCTCCAATTGCTTCAGCGTCGGTTGCCTCTCGCGCCGGACCCAAGCCCACAGCTGCGGGACGCGCTCAGCAACGTGGGCCACGTCTTGGCCCGCACGTTCGCAGGCCCAGCGAAGCATCTCGGGCGGGACCGGGACGCGGATCATGCCCCAACCGCCCCGGCAGTCGCAGCTTCGTACGCGGAAGGTGTCAGGGTGTCTTGCAGAAGAGACTCCAGAAGGCGATTGCGGGTGCCGTCCGTCGCATCAAGACCTGCCTCCAGTTGGTCGCAGAGTGCCATGAGTGCATCGACCGTGGCGACAATGCGGTGTTGCTCGGCGAGGGGCGGGAGCACAACGTGCATCGCTAGCCAAGCGGGATAGTATATCGTCTGATGCACGGCTCCCTTGCTAAAGCGATGCAACGCAGGTCGCTCAGCCATCATGACGAGTTGGAGCCACTCTGACGCTACGGCCTTGGTCGGCACCCAGTTCACAAAGTCTTGGCTCGTCGCCATCGGTCGCCCCATGATGACGACGTATCCGACGGATGCCGTTCGGCTGAAGCAAACGGTCCCTTCAGGCAGCAGCCGCGCTGCGGAATTCGCTAGCCCTGCTTGATTCGTATACTGGGTCGTATCGAAGATCCGGCCGTTGTTATGTGTTCGGGCATCGGCGAGGCCCATCCACGGAACATCACCGCCCCACCAATCTGCCCGGCTGCGGCTCGGGGTGTGACCGCTCTCCAGACGGGCGACTCTGACCAGCGGCACCCAACTCCACCCAGATGGCGTTGGCAGCTTCGGCCTGTTTATCGACAAACCGCAATCGCCCGGAATCAGTTCGGGGCTCCGCTTGGCGTACCGCGCTGGAACCGGGAGTTCCTCCGTCCGCTTCAGCAACTCCGACGCCGACTCATCCGCCGGGTCCTGCTCCACCAGTTTCCCGCGCACGGCGAGGCTGAGAATGGTCTGCCGCAGATGCTTGACCTGATCGGCGCGGGCCGTCAATGCAGAGAGGGCATCGACGGTGAAGCGAGCGTGAGACCGAAATGTCGGCTCGTTCGTGTCAGGTGCGGTGAGGCGGGTCAAGATGGCCGTGGTCAGGCGGTCGCGGGTATCCTCGCGCGCGGCGCGCGTTTCCTCCAGTCGGTCGCAGAGGGCCATCAGTTCATCGACCTTATCGACGATGCGCCGCTGCTCGGCGAGGGGCGGGAGCGCAAAAGGCACGCCAGCCACGATCTTCCCCGAAGCCTCCTTAAAGGTCGTGCCGGGCGCTCTGGCCTCGATTTCCGGCGCGAACGCCTGCATCGCCAAGGCGATGAACTTCGAGCAATCAGACACATACGGGACGATGGACTTGAACCCCTGATTCGTCGCAATGGGGTTTGAGGCGATGGCCACGTAACCAATCGGCGCGCGGCTACTGAAGAGGACGGTTCCGGTTGGCATGAGAGTTGCCGACGAGGAACGCAGGCCCCTCCCCGATAGATCGCGGCTACCGCGTTCAATGTAGAGGTTGCGGTGACCGCCGAGGTCCTTCGGCGTCAGCCACGCGACTCCCTTGCCCGGTTCCGAGAAGTTCCTTGGATCGCCAGCACGCGGTGTTCCACCACCGACGATGGTTCCAACGACATCGAGACGGCGCCAGCACCAAGTAGCCGGAATCTCAAAGGGCGGCACCAAATCCTCACCGTTCGACAATTTGCGGGGTCTTCTAATCACCCCTGCCTCGACCATGCATCGCTTTTCTACCGTGATCCGTCTCAGCAACTCCGATACCGGTTCATCCGCCGGATTCTGCTCCACGAGCTTGCCTCGAACCGCCAGATCAAACACGAACCGGCGCAGGCGACCGACGGCGTCCGGCGCGTCCGCCACGCAGTCGTAGACGGCGAGGAGGCGTTCGGAGGTCATCGCAACAGCGCCTCGGCTAGGATCCGCTTCAACTGGTCCCGCACCGATGCCACTTCCGCCTCGGCGAAATCTAGCCTCTCCAGAAGCACCTCGGGATCGCCAAGATCCTCTTCCTCCGTATGCGGATTCTTGATGTCGAGATTGTAGCCGCGCGCCTTGATATCGTCGGCGCTCACCCTCCAGGCGCGTTCACCGTCCTCGCGGCCCGTGCGCTCCGTTCCGCCCCACCAGTCGGCGCAGTCGTTGAGATGCTCGACCCGAATGGGCCGGGTCATGGAATAGGCCTTCTGGCCCTCGGGCACGAGATGCTCCCAGAACCAGACGTCCTTCGTCGGTTCGCCCTTCTCGAAGAACAGCAGGTTAGTCCCGATCGAGGCGTAGGGGCGGAACACCGAGTTCGGCAGGCGCACGACGGTGTGAAGGTTGCACTCCTCCATCAGATGCTGCTTGAGCCGCGTCTTGACGCCCTCGCCGAACAGGGAGCCGTCGGGCAGGACCACGGCGGCCCGACCTCCGGGCTTGAGCAGCCGGATAATGACGGCCAAGAACAGATCGGCCGTCTCGCGGGTCCGGAAGAGCTGGGGGAAGTTCGACTCGATGCCGTCCTCCTCCTTGCCCCCGAACGGCGGATTGGTGAGCACGATGTCAACCTGATCGTTCCGGCCATAGGATGTGTATGGACGTGCCAGCGTGTTGTCGTGGCGCAGGAAGGACGGGTCCTCGATGCCGTGCAGCAGCATGTTCGTGACGGCAAGCATGTGGGGAAGCGGCTTCTTCTCGACCGCCCGCAGCGAAGCCTGCATTCTCGCCTCGTCCTTGGGGCGTTTCACATGATGTTCGATCATGTGGCGGATGGCGCAGGTGAGGAAGCCGCCGGTGCCGCACGCCGGATCGAGCAGGGTCTCGCCCGGCTTGGGGTCGATCATCCGGACCATGAACGAGGTCACGGCGCGCGGCGTGTAGTACTCGCCCGCGTTGCCGGCCGATTGCAGGTCGTTGAGCAGTTGCTCGTAGATGTCGCCGAAGTGCCGTCGGTCGGCGAGGTTGTTGAAGTCGATGCCGTTGATCTTGTTGACGACCTGCCGCAGCAGGTGGCCGGACTTCATGTAGTTGTAGGCGTCCTCGAACACGTCTCGCACGACGACGGCGCGAGGACCGGCCCGGACCGGGAGTTCCTTCAGCTGCGGGAATAGATCGCCGTTGACGAAGTCGAGCAGATCGTCACCCGTGACGCCTTCCTGATCGGCGGCCCAGTTCCGCCACCGCAGAGGGACGGGGACCGGCGAGCGGTAGCCGTCCTTGAAGGTTTCGAGCTCTTGGTCCTGGTCATCGATGATCTTGAGGAAGAACATCCAGCACAGCTGGCTGATGCGTTGGGCGTCGCCGTCCACGCCCACGTCTTGGCGCATGATGTTCTGGATGGACTTGACGAGGGTGCCGACGGACATCTCTCAGGCGCTCTCCCGGTAGAGTTCGGATTGAAGATCATGCACGGCCCGCTCGAAACCGGGCTTCCCACCGAAGGCGCGTACAAGTTCGAGCGGCGTCCCGAGGCTGTCGAGAGGTGGGATCCTGAGCACCTTGGCGTCGCCGAGATCGAGTACGCCATCGTCAGCGTACTTGTCGAGTAGCGCGGCCAGCACGGCGCGGGCTTGACCACCGTACTTGGTGAACACATCCCGTTTCTTGACACTCTCCGCCCGCTCGCGCCGGGTCAGCGGTTTGGCGTCGAAGGCGACGTGACAAACGAGATCGAAGGGGTCGAGATCCTTGCCCAACTCCTCGACGATAACAGCCAGCGGAAGGCCTTCCGCCGTCATCCCGTCAATGATCGCCTGCTTCTGATCGGCGCCATTCCAACGGTTCAGGAAGTCGTCGAGGCTCGCGAAGCGCCTTCGCAGAACCTTCCTCGTAAAGTCGCGTAGCGACTCCGTGATGAGCTTGCCACGCCCGTCGAGGTACTCCACGCGCTCGGCGACGATGGTCGCTTCGATGCCGTCGACGTAGATCTTCTTTCGCGACCCCGGCCCGGAGGGCGGTGGCGGATCCCATCCGTCGTCAATGATCTTGCCGTCGTCGGGGCCGTCCGGGCCGGGCGGGGTGATTGGATCGTCTTCCCCCGGCTCGTAGACCTGCACCGGCTCGCCGTCGAACTCCGGGTCCGCGAAGTGACCGGTTGCACCTCGGAAGTCGATGAGCGTGAAGTAGAACTTCCCCTGCTCCTCGTGTACGCGGGTGCCGCGACCGACGATCTGCTTGAACTCGGTCATCGACCCGACGGCGCGGTCGAGCACGATCAGCCGACAAGTCTGGACATCGACGCCGGTGGACAGCAGCCGCGACGTGGTGACCAGGACGGGGTATTTCGAATCCGGGTCGATGAAGTTCCCGAGTTCGGCCTTTCCGGCCTCGTCCCCGCCGGTGATCCGCATGACGTACCGCGAGCTGCCTTCGACGAGATCCGAGTTCTCGTTGACCAGCGCCTGGCGCATCCGGGCGGCGTGCTCCTGATCGACGCAGAAGACGATCGCCTTCTGAAAGCGGTCGCCGCTCTCCCTCAGGAACGCACTGACCTTCTCCGCCACTCGCTTCGTCCGCCCGTCGATGACCAGCGTGCGGTCGAAGTCCCTGAGGTTGTAGACGCGGTCCTCGACGGCTGTGCCGTCGCGGTCCCGCTGGCCCCTCTCCGGACGGTAGCCCGCGATATCTCGGTCGATGTGGACCTTGACCACCTTGTAGGGTGCCAGAAAACCGTCGCGGATGCCCTGCTTCAAGGAGTAGGAGAAGACAGGCTCCCCGAAGTAGTTGATGTTGGAGACGTACTTCGTCTCCTTGGGCGTGGCCGTGAGGCCGATCTGGGTCGCGGAGCAGAAGTAGTCGAGGATCTCGCGCCACGCAGAATCGGCGGCCGCGCTGCCCCGGTGGCACTCGTCGATCACGATGAGATCGAAGAACCCCGGCGAGAGCTTCCGGTAGGTCTTGTGATGCTCCTCCGGCCCCGTGATCGCCTGGTAGAGGCCGAGATAGACCTCGTAGGAGGTGTCGATGCTGCGCGACAGCTTGGTCATCGCCCCGCCGAACGGGCGGAAGTCGTTCACCATCGTCTGGTCGATGAGCACGTTGCGGTCGGCGAGGAACAGGATGCGCTTCTTCCGCCGTGCCTTCCACAGCCGCCAGATGATCTGGAAGGCCGTGTACGTCTTGCCCGTGCCCGTGGCCATGACGAGCAGGATGCGGTCCTGCCCCTTGGCGATGGCCTCGATCGCCGCGTTGACGGCGTTGACCTGATAGTAGCGCGGCGTCTTGCCGCCGCCGTCCTCGAAGTAGTCCTGAAGGACGATGCTTTCGGCTTGGGGCGTCAGCCCCTTCCACGCCCTGTAGCGCGCCCACAGATCGGCCGGAGACGGAAACGCGGCCAGCGCCAGGTCCGTCTCTCGGGGATGGCTGCTTCCCGTGCGGTCGTGGAACACGAAGCCGTCGCCGTTCGACGAGAACGCGAAGGGGATGTTCAGGGTCTCGGCGTAGTCCAGCGCCTGCTGCATGCCGTCGCCGACCCCGTGGGTGTTGTCCTTCGCTTCGATCACCGCGACCGGGATGTTGGGCTTGAACTCGAGGATGTAGTCGGCGCGCTTGCGCCTACCGCGCGCGACCAGCTTGCCCCGCACGATGATGCGGCCAGCGGTGAACGTCACCTCCTCGCGAAGCTGCGACATCTCGTCCCAGCCCGCCCCTCGCAGGGCGGGCGTGATGAATTTCGTGCAGATGTCGCGCTCCGAGAGGCTTCGCTTGTCCATCCGGCTCAGCGGCCTCTCGTCCTGTTCCGCTTCATCTCCGTTCGCCCCGTTTCCGAATCTGCCCTAGCGGTGTCGAGCGCCGTCAGCCGCTCGTACTCCTCCACCGAGATCACCACGACCACCGGACGACCGTACTTGGCGACTGTGACGGGCGCTGCGCGGGCGAGGTCGATCAATCGACCGAAGCCGTACTTCGCGTCTTTTGCGCTCAGCGTCCGCATGCGATCCCTCCGACTAAGTGGCAGTCTAAGTCTTGGCCAATTTGGCCGACTCCGCAAGCCGGACGGCCACCCCCAAGCCGCTCCACCACGGAGACTCCACGGGGATCGCTCGGCAAGCCGCTGGCGGCGGCATCCGAAGGCTGTGACACCTTATGACACGTCATGACCCGTCATGACACCATGGGACATTTCCCACGGGTTGACTTCCATGCAAACCGTCCTTCACCGTTCGGGCATGGAAAGACTGGAACCTCCGGTCAACGTGCCGATGAGGGCGCTCCCCCGGCGAGATGGGGAACACGCGTCGAGGCGTAACTGGCAGCGGGTCGCCGATCTCGGATCCGGCAACCCGTTGCCCCGTCGAGACGTGGGAAATGGCCTATTTCCCACTCCCTTGCGCAGCTTGCCGACACCATGTTTGGGTTCACCTGCATGGAGATCGTGACGCAGCAGTTCGAGGTCTCGCCGAGGAGCGTCCCCCGGTGGCGGTGCGTTCCCGGTCGCGGCGGCTCCCCGAGCCGAAAAGGCTCGGAAGAGGGGAACCGACGATGATCGCCCACCTGAAGGGACGCGAACGGACGCTTGAGCCCTTCGGCCTGACTGGCCGCCGGGCCGAGTGGATCGCGCTGGCGAGTTTGCACGGCGGCGTGTTCACCCGTGCGCAGCTAGCGGACTGGCTCGGGGCCAGCCGCTTCAAGGTGCTCCGGCTCATTCAGGCCCTGACGGAGCGAAGGCTGGTGGCCGAGGAGACGGTCCGGGGCCTGAAGGTCTGCCGGGTCTGCGCGCGCGGGATCTACCGGGCGCTCGGTGCCGAGGACATCCGCCACCGCAGGATCACCTCGGCCGAGGTGGTCGTTCGCCGCCTGCTTTCGTTCGACTACGTGATCGAGCATCCGGGGTTGCCCTGGCTTCCGAGCGAGTCGGAGAAGGTGAGCGCCTTCGAGGCGCTCGGCGTCCACCGCTCGCTGATGCCCGTCCGGGTCTACCGGGGCGCGGCTGGCGGCGCGCGCCGCTACTTCCCGCGCGGGATGCCCGTGGCGCTGAACTCCCGCAGCGCTGTGTTCGTCCACGCCGATCCCGGCTACGACACCTCGACCGCGCTCCATTCGTGGCGGGACCGGCACCGGAGGCTCTGGGAGGCGCTGCGGGAGGATGGCTTGTCGGTCGAGGCCGTCGGGGTCGCAGGTGGTCGGAGGGAAGTCGTCCGAGCGCGGACGATCCTCGGGAACTGGACCAATGCGGACACGGCCCCACGTCCTGTGCATCCGCCCGGGACCGTCGCGGCGGCCCGGCGCGAGGCCGCACGGGTCGAGAACGCCATCCGGGGCATGGACGACGCGACGGTCGAGGAACTGGGCGGTCTCAACGGCTGCCTTCGCCGACTCGTCGAGATGAGGGAACTGCTCCGATCGGCCCGTCCCGAAGGCACGATCGACGGCCATTCGGTATGGCGTTCGAGCCGCCTTTCCGGGGTCCGGATTTGAGCGCCGTGGAGCGGAGCCCGTTGCCGATCCGGAGGTGTGAAAACGACATGGAGGTGCTTGTGCAGGGAAATGTCGCCGTGTTGTGCGGAACGCGGGTTCCGCAAGTCGCCGGACGGCTTGGGGTTGGGCCACGGCCCGCGGATCGCCGGTGCCGATCCGGGTCTCCGGGCCGTGGACGGGAGCGACCCGGCCCTTTGGGATGCCTGGTGCGGCATCGGGGCGGTTCGGCATGTGCAGGCCCATGCCGCCCTCCCCGCCGGGTCGCTCCCGTACCAACGATCCCTCCGGGAAGGGGGTTCCGCCGATGAAGAACTCGACGGTCGCCGTCATCGGTGCCGCCATCGGAACGGCGGGCGCGCACGCGCTCGAACTGCCGTTCCCCGCCATCGGCGACAACCACTATCTCGACCTGATCGCCTACAACGATCCGGGCATCCACGCCGCCATCCGCCTCTGGTACTACGCCGCGCCCGGCGTCGCGGTCATCCTCGCGGGCTCGCTCGTCCTCTCGGTCTGGCGGGTCTGGTTGCAGCCCCTCTTCAGGTTCCGGCGCAGGGGCAAGTTGCCCAAGTGGCCCACCTCGCCGAACGACGAAGCTCCTTCGCTGGTGATCGGCGAGACGCACCATCCGACCGTGGCGCGAGAGAGCGAGCGGCCGTCCTGGCTCGTCGTCCCCGAGAAGGGGCTCTACACCGGCGTCCTCGTCGTCGGAGCCGTCGGCACCGGCAAGACCACGGCCTGCATGTACCCGTTCGCCAAGCAGCTTCTCTCCTGGCGGGCGGACGATCCCCGCAAGCGCGCGGGCGCGCTCGTGCTCGAAGTCAAGGGAGACTTCTGCCACCAGGTTCGGAGCATCCTCGACGATGCCGAGCGCGGCGATGACTACCTCGAAATCGGGCTTGGCGGCTCGTGGCAGTGGAACCCGCTCGACGACCCGCTGCTCGACTCCTACTCGGCGGCCTACGGCGTCGCGTCGCTCATCAACCAACTCTTCGGCAAGAGCGGGGAACCGTTTTGGCAACAGGCCTACACGAACCTCGTGCGGTGGATCATCGAGCTGCACCGGCTCCTGCCGGGCGGCTGGGTCACGCTCCGGGACATCTACCGCTGCACCGTGGACGCGGACCTCCTTGGACGGAGGATCGCCGAGGCGCGGGAGCTCGCGGACCGGCTCCGTCCAAAGCGCGCCGTCATCTCCCAAGAGGACATGATCGCCCACCCGCAGGCGCTGGAGGAGTGGGCGTGGAAGCGCGTGCCCGGCACCGGCAACGTGGGGTGCCGTCTCGACCCGGAACTGGGATCGCGGCTCGACGAACTTGACGTCGCCTTCGAGACCGAGGCGGCCGGCGGAGGCGCGGGCAGGGAGGTTGCCGAACAGGTCGAGGCCATCGAGCGCTGGTACTCCCACGACTGGATGGCGCTGGACGCCAAGCTCCGCACCTCGATCGTCGAGGGCATCAGCGTGTTTCTGTCGCTCTTCGACCTGCCGGACGTGGCCGGGGTGTTCTGCCCGCCGCCACCCACCCAGACTCCGTCCGCTGAGAACCACGATACCAGTAGCAACAGCCATCCCGTGCCGGGACTTCGCCGGAGGCTGCCGCCGCTCGCCCAGCTGATCGACGAAGGCAAGGTCCTCGCCCTGAACATGCCCGCCGGAGCGAACCCGGCGCTCGCACGCGCCATCGGCGTGCTGCTCAAGAATGCCTGGATGCAGGCGCTGCTCCGGCGTCCGGCCGAGGCTGCGCGCCGCCCCGACCGCTACATGCGGCCCGCCGTGTTCATCTGCGATGAGTACCAAGCGTTTGCGACCGTCGGACAGGACGATCCGTCGGGCGACGAGAAGGCGTTCGCGCTCACGCGGCAGTGCCGCTGCATCCCCATCGTCGCCACGCAGTCGATCTCCTCGCTCCGCTCCGTACTCCCCTCGGGCGAGGCGTGGCGCACGCTCGTCCAGACGCTGCGCACCCGGATCTTCCTGTCGTTGTCCGACGAGGCGTCGGCCCGGATCGCGTCGGAAATGTGCGGCTCCGTCATGAAGACGCGGGCCTCCTACACGTTCACCGAGACCACGGGCAGGCCCGAGTTCTCGCTTCTCTCCGGCCGGGCCGGAGGGGGACGGGGCACCATCGGCGCGAGCAAGTCGTTCCGCCAGCAGACGGAGCCGGTGTTCACACCCCGCGAGTTCGGGCTGCTCGCCAACTACCAGGCCATCTGTCTGCCGTACGACGGGGTCAAATCGCTTCCGGCCCGGCGCGTCTACCTGAAGCCCCACTACCTGCCGAGGGAGACGGGCTACTGGCGGCTCCGCGAGAAGGGGCGGATATGAAGCGCGCGGCCCGAGCCGATCACGCGACTGGCGGACAAGCCGCTTCCTCGCGAGCTTTCGGACAGGCGGATCGTGCAGTCCATCTTCGGAGGAATCGAATGATGGCACGCACGAAACGAGGTCGGCGCAGCTACAGCGCCGGAGAATGGGGCCGGAACCGGGTCCGGGTGTTTCCGGATCCGAAGACTGGCCTGCTTCAGATCGAGTGGCGGGAGAACGGGCGCAGGCTGAGCCGGTCGCTGAAACACCGCGACTGGGCTCGCGCGAAGCGGCAGGCCGACGAGGCCGCCGCGGGCTTCGCGATGTACGAGCCCGCCGGCAAGGCCGAAGCCGAGCCCGAGCCGCTCACGCTGGGACGGCTTTTTGAAATCTACGGTGAAGAGGTGACGCCCTCGAAGGGCGAGAGGACGCGGAGGCGCGACAGGGTCGCGGCGACAATGTTCCTCGACTTCTTCGGCAGGGACCGGAGGCCCGAAACGCTATCGCAGCGCGATTGGGACCGGTTCATCCAGGCGCGGAGAGCGGGCAGGGCCGGACGCTCGGGCCAGCCCGTCGGCAACCGCACCATCGCATGGGACCTGACGTTCCTGATGACGGTGCTCAACTGGGCCGCGAGGTCCCGGGACGAGGAAGGGAATCTCCTCCTCGACTCCAACCCGCTGAAGGGCCTGAGGAAGCCCAGGGAGAAGAACCCCAACCGGGTCGTCCTGACCGAGGACGAGTACCGGGCGATGCTGAAGGTGTCGCGGCAGGTCGGGTGGCGGTTCCATGTCGCGCTCGTGCTCGCGCACGAAACGGGGCACCGGATCGGTGCCATCCGCAAGCTCACCTGGCCGGACATCGACTTCGAGGGCAAGACCATCCGCTGGCGCGCGGAGCACGAGAAGACGGGTTACGAACACATCACGCCCTTGACCGACGAGGCGCTCGACGCCTTGGAGGACGCGCGGAGGATGGGCCGTGGGAAGAAGAACGGCCCGGTGCTGCCTTCGTTGAGGGATGCCACGAGATGCACGAACCGCGTTTCCGCCTTTCTGTGGTGGAACAAGGCGCAGACCCTCGCGGGACTGGAGCCTAAGCCGGGCCGGGGCTGGCATTCGCTGCGGCGGAAGTTCGCGACCGACCTGATGGAGCTTCCGCTCAAGGTGCTGTGTGAGCTTGGTGGATGGAAGAGCCCGCAGACGGTGCTCCGCTGCTATCAGCAGGCCGACGCTGGACAGCTTCGGACGGCGTTGGAAAGTCGTCCGAGGGATCGCACCTGAGATCCCAATCGGAGGGAGTCATTCGGAGGGAATCGAGCCGCAGAATCCCGTAAACTCAAAGAACACAGGAAGATGCAAATCTGTGTTAGTGTGCGGGGTAGGCTGGCTTAGGCACCATAAGAGCGTGAGCCAGCCCTCGGCGGAGCCGCCGAAACCGCCTCTCAGGACACCGTCCCGAACAGCGTCCACCGGACCGTCGCAGGCAAGCTCCTCGGCCTCTTGGCCGCCCGCCTCAAGGACGGCAAAGACGTAACCCGGGCGCTCCCTGCCGAGCGGCCCGGTTCCACCATACCCGCGTAGCCCTCGGAGACCGGCGATCATCGATCCTGGGGTGCACCAGATCCAACAGGGTCAAGCCAGCCGGGGAGCGGGGCACGACAATACCACTCGATGGACGCGCTCAGGTCCTCTTGGCTCATGTGCCTAGAGCCATTCGAGCCGGCGAACTGGATGCGACCGCAGCCGAGCACCGAGTCGCCGTGGAAGGATTCCGCACGAAGATCGAGAAGCACCGAGCGCGAACCTTGCGACGCGAGTCCGAATGAACTGTGGCCCAGGCGTCGCTGAGCGAGGCGGTGGACGGTACCAGGAGGAAGCCCCAACGCGAACGCCCCGGTGGACCCGGTGATCCACCGGGGCGTGGTGGAAACGGGGCAACTCCAGGGGATTCGACCCCCGGGCGGGAGGGACGGACGCAGTCCGTCCCGGAGGCCTGGGGGACCGGCGCCGAAGCGGTGGCAACGCCGCCCGCCGGTCAGTACGCGGACTCACCCGCGAAACCGATGGCCTCGACCGGCGGTGATCGGTGGTCGGCGGGAGAACATCCGGCGAACTTGGCCGCCTGGGACGTTCGGACTCCGCAGAAGTGGCGGAACGATGTTCACCCGGAATCTCTCTAACCGTCGTCACAGTCGTAGGGTCCGCACTGGCGCTCGAAATACGTCGGCGCCACGTAGAACAGGGGCACCCCTTCGTACTCGCACACGGTGAGCCCCGCGAAATAGTCGGGGTCGTTCGTCACGCCATCGAACTCGCAGCTAAAGTTGATCGCTCCCTGGGCGTTCGGCGCCTGCCATGCGAACGAAAAGTCGATGTCCGGCCAACAGTAGTCCCCGTGGAACGCACCGCGGATCGTGTCTGGCCGGCTGTAGTTCTCGATGTGGTACGCCCAATCGCCCTTGAACGTGCCCCGCACCTCGACGCGCTCGTACTCTTTGAGTTCCAGCGTCCAGTTTGGTTGGAACGTCGAACTCACCACCCACTTGCCCTGCCACGTCCCGTCAAGCGGCAGGTAGGGTTCACCGCCGCCGACGCTGCCGCACGACTCGACGTCGAGCGTCTCGCAGGAGCTGAGGAGGATCACCACCACCAGAAGGGATCGCGCGGCGTTCATGGCTTCACCTCTGGGAACAGGATTCCGTACAGTCGATTACCCACCGGCCGCGGCGCAGGTTCTCTTGAAGCTCCGGCGCCAGTTTCTCCAAGGAAGGGTTGACCCAGGCCGGGGAATTGATCGTGCGGAGAAACTCCCCCTAAACATATGAAGGGGTTGAGGCTGATGGCGGCGGATTGGTCGTACGGCTTTGCCGGGACGCTGGGCAACGGAGCGAGAACGGGTTGGCCATCATCGCGTCTCCATCGAACGGAGGAGGCGTGATGATCGTAAGAGAAGCCCCCGGTGACCCTCGGAACGGGTCGGCAAAGACGACTGAATGCGACGCCGGGAATCCCGCCATTCAAACCCGTTTTCCCGCTTTCGCGGCACGGTCCAGCAAGATTCAGTACAACGGCAGGAAATGCAGATCGTGCAGCCCCGTAAGACTTTATACGACTTCCTGCCCGGATTCTGGCTACCTCCAGCCGACAAAGGAATGGGTGCAGGATTTCAAGGCCCAGACGACGGATGAACCGGTCCGGGTAGAAGTCAACGTTTGAGGAAGGATCGAAGAGAGAGAGGAATGCGTATGATGTGGGAATCGTCGGGCATCAAGGAGGTATGCAAAGAGTGCTTCCTTGAGGACCGGCTCACCTCTGGAGGAATAGGGTGTCGCCGCCCTGTGGGCATGCCGCTAGACATGATACCGTCAAGATCAAGTACCGCGTGGTCGACGTGACCCCGAAGACCGATGTTGGCGCGGATCGAAGGGAGAAGGGGATGCGCAAGATGTTGGAATCATCCGGCATCGTGGCAGTATGCAGAGCGTGTTTCGCTGAGGGCCACCTCACCTCCGGTGGCACAGAGGTGTCACCGCCTTGCTGGCATGCCTCCAGACATGGTACGGTGAAGATCAAGTACCGAGTGGTCGACGTAACCCTGAAGGCTGATTGGGCTCCAGGCGATCCGGTTTGACGGGCCCGAATCAGCGTCTGAAAGACGGTCGACTCGCGAACGAAAAACTCCATCCAGATTCCCGCCGTTTATTGCGACTTACCCGCTATTCGGTCTGGATGGACTCGACGAGAGTCTGACAGCAAGAAGGGCAGATCGTGCAGTCCCATTTGAACTTAGGTGTCTTCTTGCCGTGATTGACATCACCGGGATCCTGCCATCCCGGCAGGTGGGAGCCGATTAAGCTACCCCATCGCATCCCGCCCGCAAATGGGGTTGGGAGCGTTCCGCACGACGGCGGTCACGCCGGGGAAGGCACGGCCGGCGCGATGGCCGACGAGCGCGGCAACATCAGGCGCATCATCAGGCGGTGGGATGTTAGTTTACGGCTGACGAAAGGCGTCGCCTCACGCGACGATGCGCCGGCCACAGGACCCAGGGACCAGACCCGTGAAACCATCCCCGAACAACGCCTTCGGCTCTCTCGCCACCCTGAACCTCAGCGAGGGCGAGACCTCCTTCTACCGCCTCGGTGCTCTGGAAGAGCAGGGCCTCGCTTCGCTCGACCGCCTTCCCTTCTCCATCCGCATCCTGCTCGAGAACGCGCTCCGGCATGCCGGCGGAGGATACGTCAGCGAAGAGGACGTGCGGGCCGTGGCGGCCTGGAGTCCGACCAACGCCGGCGCCAACGTGCCCTTCCTGCCCACCCGGGTGGTGCTGCAGGACTTCACGGGCGTGCCCGCCGTGGTGGACCTCGCGGCCATGCGGTCGGGGATCGCGGCCATGGGAGGCGACCCCGAGCGCATCAACCCGGTGGTGCCCGCCGACCTCGTCATCGACCACTCCGTCCAGGTGGACTACTTCGGGTCGGATACGGCGTACCGGCGGAACGTCGAGCGCGAGATGGAGCGCAACTGGGAGCGCTACGCCCTGCTGCGGTGGGCGCAGGACGCTTTCCGCAACTTCCGCGTGGTGCCACCGGGCACGGGCATCGTGCACCAGGTCAACCTGGAGTACCTGGCCTCGGTGGTGGAGCGGCGCAGGCAGGGCGACGCCTGGGTCGCGTGCCCCGACACCCTGGTGGGCACCGACTCGCACACCACCATGATCAACGGGCTGGGGGTCGTGGGGTGGGGGGTCGGCGGCATCGAGGCCGAGGCCGTTCTGCTCGGGCAGCCCTACTACATGCTCCTGCCCGAGGTGGTCGGGGTGAAGTTCACCGGCGCACTGCAGGAGGGCGCGACCGCCACCGACCTGGTGCTCGCGGTCACCGAGAAGCTGCGTGCCTACGGGGTGGTGGCCCGCTTCGTCGAGTACTTCGGGTCGGGGCTCTCGAGCCTCTCGCTGGCCGACCGCGCCACCATCGCCAACATGTCGCCCGAGTACGGGGCGACCATCGGCTTCTTCCCGGTCGACGACGGCACGCTCGACTACCTGCGTGGCACCGGGCGTCCCGCCTCTGTGGTGGAGCGGGTGGAGCGCTATGCGAAGGCGCAGGGGCTCTTCCGCACCGACGATACACCCGATCCCGAGTACACGGCGCGGGTGGAGATCGACCTCTCCACGGTCGAGCCTTCGGTGGCGGGACCGAAACGGCCGCAGGATCGCATCGCGCTCACGGGGCTGCGTTCGAGCTTCCGGCGTGACCTCCCGGGGCTGCGCCCGGGGATTCCGCTCCCGCAGGCCAACGGGGGTGCCGGGGGCGGGGGCGGGGCTTCCGCGAACGGCGATCGCCGCACCGTAGAGGTCGAACTCGAAACCGGGTCCGCCAGCATCACGGACGGCACCCTGGTCATCGCGGCCATCACCAGCTGCACCAACACCTCCAACCCCTCGGTGATGGTCGGCGCCGGCCTCCTGGCCCGCAACGCGGCGGAGCGCGGCCTGGCCGTGCCCCACTGGGTCAAGACCAGCATGGCCCCGGGGTCGAAGGTGGTGAGCGACTACCTGGACGCCGCCGACCTTACCCGCCACCTGGACGCGCTGGGCTTCAACGTGGTGGGATACGGCTGCACGACCTGCATCGGCAACAGCGGCCCGCTTCCGGAGCCCATCATCTCCGCCGTGGAGAACCAGGGGCTGGTGGTGACCTCGGCCCTGAGCGGCAATCGCAACTACGAGGCTCGCATCCACCAGCAGATCCGGGGCAACTACCTAGCCTCGCCGATCCTGGTGGTCGCGTTCGCGCTGGCGGGCCGCATCGACATCGACTTCGGAGAAGAGCCGCTGGGCACCGGATCCGACGACAAGCCCGTCTTCCTCGCCGATGTCTGGCCGGCGCCGGAGGAGATCCGCGACACCGTCCAGAGCGCCCTCAAGCCGGAGATGTACGAGAGCCGCTACGCGGAGGTGTTCGAGGGCGACGACCTGTGGAAGTCGCTGGCGCAGGCGGAATCGGCCGGGCTCTACGACTGGAAGCCGGAATCGACCTACATCCGTGAGCCCCCCTTCTTCCAGGGGATGCGCCCGGAGGCGGAACCGTTCGCGGATGTCGAGAATGCCCGCGTGCTGGCGGTGCTCGGCGACACGACCACGACCGACCACATCTCACCGGCGGGGGCCATCCCGAGAGACGGCTCCGCAGGCCAGTTCCTGCAGGACGTTGGAGTCAAGCCTTGGGAGTTCAACACCTTCGGCGCCCGTCGCGGCAACCATGAAGTGATGATGCGCGGGACCTTCGCCAACGTGCGCATCCGCAACCTGCTGCTGGACGACACCGAGGGCGGGTATACGGTGCACCACCCCACGGGCGAGGTGATGTCGATTTACGACGCCGCGATCCGCTACCGGGACGAGGGAACCCCGCTGGTGGTGCTGGCCGGCAAGGAATACGGGACCGGCAGCTCCCGCGACTGGGCCGCCAAGGGCACCAGCCTGCTCGGCGTGCGCGCGGTGATCGCCGAGAGCTACGAGCGCATCCATCGCTCGAACCTCGTCGGCATGGGTGTGCTTCCCCTGCAGTTCCAGGAAGGAGAGGGCGTGAAGGCGCTCGGGCTCACGGGCCGCGAGATCTTCCGCATCTCGGGCATCGCCGACGGCATCGACGTACACGAGCTGATCGCGGTCACAGCGGAACGCGAGGACGGCTCGACGGTGGCCTTCGAGGCGATCGCGCGGCTGGATTCCGCGGTCGACGTCGAGTACTACCGGAACGCGGGCATTCTGCACACGGTGCTGCGGCGCATGGCGCGCGGGGAGATGTAGCGGAGTCCGAGGGCGGGGCGTTCCTAGCGCTCGTCGCGCCGATCCGGCGATCGCTCCGAGGTCGGAGCGTCCAGAATCTCCTTGAGCACGAAGGCGCGCCGCAGCGAATTCCGGTCGCCGCCGCCGAAGAGTTCCCGGTAGAGCCGGGTGCGGGTCGGCGAGCGGCGTTCGGCACCGACAGCGACGGCGGCAAGCGGCGCACGGCGACGGCGTTCTCCGCTCGCGGACGAGTCCTCAAGTGCCACGATCTCCCGGGCTGCCCGCACCGGGCGGGACCCGGTTTCGACCCTGGCCGGCAGTCGCCGGTCGCGCTCCGGCGGCTGGTCGCCGCGTGACGACCGACTCCTCGCCTCGGTCCTCCGGCGCTCCTGGTCGCGGCTCAGGCCGGCGCGCGTGACCCTCCGCTCACCACGTTCCGGGGGCGAAGCCGGCCCCGCCTCCCGGGCCGCCTCCGGCCTGGCGGACGGCGCCGTTCCTTCCGGGACATCCTCCGCTTCCTCCATGACGCCCGCGACACCAGGCCCCATCAGCTTCTCGACATAGCCGGGGCCCATGAGCTTCTCGAGACCGAGGAGTTCGCCCAGGGCTTCGCCCGGATCCCTCCTCCCGGCCTCCTGCCCCTCGACCTGAGCCGACGACGGTTCCGCACGCCAGTCTTCGTCGCCCTCCTCCTCCGGGGGAGGTACCGCCTGCTGCTGCTGGCCGCGGCGGACGCGCGCTACGCTGTCGATGATGGACAGCGCCAGAAAGACCAGGAAGAGAAGCAGCCCGGTGCTCATCGGCCGTGTCGCATCCTGCGCCGGCGGCTCATCGGCCGTCTTCCGCGTTGCACGAGCAGCTCATCCGCCGTCCCTTCCCTACGCCAGCGGCTCGCCGGACCCGGACTCGTCATCGCCGGCGATGGAGTTCCGCATCGAGGTATCGGCCTGCACGTTGCGGTAGCGGACGTAGTCCATCACGCCCAGGTTGCCGCTCCGGAAGGCATCCGCCATCGCCATCGGCACCTGCGCCTCCGCCGCCACCAGGTTGGCGCGCATCTCCTGCACCTTCGCGACGTTCTCCTGCTCGGAAGCGACCGCCATCGCGCGCCGCTCCTCGGCCCGCGCCTGGGCGACGCGCTTGTCGGCTTCGGCCTGATCGGTCTGCAGCTCGGCGCCGATGTTCTTGCCCACGTCGACATCCGCGATGTCGATGGAGAGGATCTCGAACGCGGTCCCGGAGTCGAGGCCCTTGGCCAGCACCGCCTTGGAGATGCTGTCCGGGTTCTCAAGCACCGCCTGGTGCGTGTCCGACGAACCGATGCTCGAGACGATCCCCTCCCCGACGCGCGCAACGATGGTCTCCTCGCCCGCGCCGCCGACCAGTCGATTGATGTTGGCGCGCACGGTCACCCGCGCGACCGCGATGAGCTGGATGCCGTCGCGCGCCATCGCCGCCACCCGGGGCGTGGTGATGACCTTGGGGTTTACCGAGACCTGCACGGCCTCGAACACGTCACGGCCCGCCAGGTCGATCGCCGCAGCCTGGTTGAACGAGAGGTCGATGTTGGCCTTGTCGGCGCTGATGAGCGCAGTGACCACGCGGTCCACCCGGCCCCCGGCCAGGTAGTGGGCCTCCAGGTCGGCGATGCGGATGAAGAGTCCGGCCTTGGTGGCCCAGATGAGGGGCCGCACGACCTGGGGCGGGGGTACTTTGCGCAGGCGCATGCCGATCAGGTAGGTGATGCCCAGCCGCACGCCGGCAGAGATGGCCTCGATCCACAGGCGCACGGGAACCATCCACAGCACCATCATGACGAAGGCGATGAGCAGGACGGGCACGATCAGAGAGGCGAAGGCTTCCATTAGATGTCATCCGTGTGCAGGCAAGGGACGTTTTCGGTTTCAGGATTAGCGCTGTTGTCTTGGTGCCGGAAGGGATGCTCCGGGGTCGGGGCGGAAGCCGCCGGACTCACCGCGGGGCCTCCCGGGGCTATCCTTCCGCTCCGGGTTCAGCCGTCGAGGATTTCTTCTTCGCCGGTCTAACCACGCACCGATAGCCTTCGGCGCTCAGGACGCGGATGGCTTCACCCTCGGAAATGAACTCCGAGTCGGCGACCACGTCCACCCTCTCGTCGCCGAAAAGACCGGTTCCGGCGGGTCTCAGGTCGGTGAGAGCCACGCCCTTCGACCCGACCAGGTCTACCCGACGGCGGGCCGATTCGAAGCCGTGCTCGCGGTCGGTGGCGTCCTTGAGCAGGAGGCCGGAGCGCGCGATGTGGCGACTGCGCGGGAGGCGCCGCAGCACGGCCCACGAAGTCACCAGGATGATGACCAGGCTGAGCGAGACCACGGTGCTGGCCTGGGAGAAATCCGCGGCCGTGGGCAGACCGCTGAGCATGCTCATGAACACGCCGCCCACGATGGCGGCGATGCCGAGCAGGCCGAAGATGCCGAACCCGGGAATCAGGAGGGCTTCAACGGCCAGGAGGCCGACACCGCCTCCCACCAGGAGCAGGTCGGTCCAGGCGGCCAGCCCGACGATCACGTGCGATCCAAAGTAGGCCGACAGGCACAGGACGCCCACCAGCCCGGGGGCGCCGAGGCCGGGGGAGCGGATCTCGATGATGAGCCCCAGGAACCCCAGCGAGAGCAGGAACGGAGCGACGGTCGGATGGGAGAGGAAGCGCACCAGGCGCTCGGACCAGTTGATCGTGTGTCTGCGGATGGGGGCTTCGGCCGCGCCGGCGACGTCCAGCACCGCATCGAGGTCGTCGACCTCGCGCGCATAGCCGATGGCCACCGCCTCCTCAGTCGTGAGCGTGAGGAGCTGTCCCTCTTCCACCACGTCGGGAATGGCGATGGCTTCGTCGACCATGGCTTCGGCGACGGCCGGATCCAGCCCGGCGGCCTCGGCCAGCGCGCGCATCTCGCTCCGCATCGCCGAGACGATCTTCTCGCTCGCCTTCTGGCCGGAGCCGTCCACCGGGGTGGCGGCGCCGATCACAGAGCCCGGGCGCATGAGGATCCCGTCGGTAGCGAGGGAGATGAGGGCGCCGGCGGAGAGGGCGCGGCGGTTGACGTAGGCGTACACGGGAATGCCGGCGTCCGCGAGGGCGTCGCCGATGCGCTCGGCGGCGTCCACGCGCCCGCCGGGCGTGTCGATGTCCAGCACCAGCGCCGCGGCGCCTTCCGCTTCGGCCTCGCGGATGGCCCGCTCGATCGACGGCGCCAGGCCGAGTTCGATAACGCCGGTGACGGGCACGACCACGACGGGGGCTCGGCCCCCCGGATCTTGCGGCGCCTGGCCGGCGACGAATCCCAGGCTCGCCGCGGCTGCGATACAGGCCGCCGCGCCCGTGACACGCATTGTTGTCTTCACCAGTGTCGGCCCTCCTCGGCTTGCCGGCCTCCGAATCCCGCGGCTGTCCGCGGTCTCATGTAATCCCCCGGTACGCACGCGCCGTTCCAGCAAACTAGCAGCGCGTGGATGAATCCGCGCATGTTCCGACCAAAGCCACTTGCCCGCCGGGTCGCGCTCCGGCATGGTGGCGGTGTTGTGAATCCCCGGCTGACCCACTGCTGCCGGTACGGCGGGTCACCGATTCCGCTGTCCGTCTGGTCGCCATCCCCGGTCTCCTCTCTCCCGATTGAACAGCCATGCGCTTCACCGCCCGCTCCGCCACACGTTCGCTCGCCGCGCTCGCACTCGCCGCGGCCGCCCTTCCCTTCCCCACGGCCGCCCAGGTGTCGGTCGCCGACGCCCTCTCCGCGCTCGCACTACGGGAAATCGGTCCCTCGGTTGCGGGGGGTCGCATCGCCGACATCGAGGTGAGCCCCGCGGACCCGTCCGTATGGTACGTGGCCGTGGGTTCCGGTGGGGTGTGGAAGACGACCAACGCCGGCGTCACCTGGACGCCCGTGTTCGACGACCAGCCCTCCTATTCGACCGCCGACCTCGCCCTCGACCCCGGCAACCCGGAGGTGGTGTGGCTGGGCACCGGCGAGAACGTAAGCGGCCGGCACGTGGCGTGGGGATCGGGGCTCTACCGCAGCCGCGACGGGGGCGGCAGCTGGGAGCAAATGGGGCTCGAGGCAAGCGAGCATATCGGCAAGATCCTCATCCACCCGGATGACGGGAACACCCTGCTGGTCGCGGCGGAGGGACCGCTCTGGTCGGATGGCGGCGAACGTGGCGTCTACCGCACCACC
Source organism: Longimicrobiales bacterium (assembly GCA_965208255.1). Lineage (GTDB taxonomy): Bacteria > Gemmatimonadota > Gemmatimonadetes > Longimicrobiales > Gaopeijiaceae > BD2-11. The sequence continues at coordinate 1,159,865 of OZ242324.1, read as the reverse complement.
GACGGGGGTGAGAGCTGGCAGCCGGTGCTCGCCCTCGACGAGCACACCGGGGTGACCGATCTCGAGTTCGCGCCCGGCAACCCGGACGTCGTGTACGCCGCGGCCTTCCAGCGCCGCCGCCACGTCTGGGGGTATATGGCCGGAGGCCCGTCGTCCGGCATCCACAAGTCCACCGACGGCGGTGAGAGCTGGCGCGAGGTGACGCGCGGTCTGCCGTCGGGCGACATGGGCAAGATCGGCCTCGCGGTCACGCCCGCCGACCCGGACATCGTCTACGCCACCATCGAAGCGAACGCCGAGGAGCGCGGCTTCTACCGCTCGCTCGACCAGGGCGAGAGCTGGGAGAAGCGCAACTCCTACATCTCCGGGGGCACGGGCCCGCACTACTACCAGGAGATCGAAGCCTCTCCGACAGACGCGGATCTGGTGATCCAGATGGACGTCTTCTACCAGATCACGCGCGACGGCGGTGCCACCTTCGCAAACCTGGGCACCGGCCGCGAGAAGCACTCCGACAACCACGCCCTCTGGTTCGACCCGGAGGACACGCGGCACATGCTGGCGGGCACCGACGCCGGACTCTACGAGACCTTCGACGAGGGCGATACCTGGCGCCACTTCCCCAACATGCCCATCTCGCAGTTCTACAAGGTCGCGCTCTCGAACCGCGAGCCCTTCTTCGAGATTCTGGGCGGGGCGCAGGACCTGGGAACGCTGTGGGGGCCCTCGCGCACCACCCACGTCGAGGGCGTGCGCAACTCCGACTGGTATTTCCCGATGGGCGCGGACGGCTACGGGGTGCAGTTCGATCCCTCCGACCCGGATATCCTCTATCTGATGACGCAGGTGGGGAACCTGTACCGGGTCGATCGCCGGAGCGACGAAGCCATCCAAATCCAGCCCCAGCCCGAAGTCGGGGATCCGCCGGAGCGCTGGAACTGGGATTCTCCCATCCTCGTGAGCCCGCACTCGTCGAGCCGCCTCTACTTCGCGTCGCAGCGCCTCTGGCGGAGCGAGGACCGGGGTGATTCCTGGACCGCGATCAGCGGCGACCTGACCACCAACACCAATCGTTACGAGCTGCCCTTCATGGGCCGAGTGTGGGAACTCGACGCGCTCCACGACAACGGCGCGATGTCGATGTACTCGACCATCACCTCTGTCAGCGAGAGTCCGGTCCAGGAGGGCGCCCTCCATGTCGGCACCGACGACGGGCTGATCCACTACAGTCCGGACGGGGGCGGCAGCTGGACCCGGACAGCGCCGCTTCCCGGGGTTCCCGAGCGCTCCTTCATCAACGATGTCGAGGCGAGCCAGCACGACGCCGCGACGGTGTTCGCGGTCGCCGATGCGCACAAGATCGGCGACTACTCACCGTACATCTTCCGGAGCGACGACAACGGGCAGAGCTGGACGTCCATCGCCGGGGATCTGGAGGATGGCACCATCGCGTGGGCGATCCAGCAGGACCATGAGAACGCCGACCTGCTCTTCCTCGCCGCGGAGTGGGGCCTCTACTTCTCCCCCAACGGGGGCGCGAACTGGCACCGGCTGCCGGGCGCGCCCACCATCGCCTTCCGCGACCTGAAGCTGCAGCGGCGGGACGGGGACGTCGTGGGCGCCACTTTCGGCCGCGGCTTCTACGTGCTGGACGACTACACTCCGCTGCGCGAGATCGCGGGCGGGGCGCTGGCCGCGGAGGATGGCGCGGGCGTGTGGCCGGTGCGCGACGCCTGGTGGTACATCCCCAGCATTCCCAACCAGGCACCCGGGCGCCCGACGCTCGGGACCGATGCCTACTCGGCGCCCAACCCGCCGTTCGGTGCCACGCTCACCTATTTCCTCGCCGACGTGCCTTCGACCGCCGAGGCTCAGCGCGAGGAGCAGGAGCGCGAGATGCGCGAGCTGGGCACCGACGTGCCCTTCCCCGGATACGAGACATTGCGTGCCGAAGCCGCCGAGAGCGGACCCCGGGCGCTGGTCCGGGTGGCGGACGCGAATGGCGAGCCCGTGCGCTGGGTCGAAGGTCCCGCGCGCGCCGGGGTGCACCGCATCACCTGGGATCTGCGCAGACCCGCGCCCAACCCCATCGACCTCTCCACCCCCGGCTTCATCCCCCCGTGGGCAAGCGATCCGGCCGGGCCGCTGGCGCCTCCCGGCGAGTACTCGGCGCAGCTGGTGCTCGTCACCGCCGATGGCGTGGACGAGGTCGGCGCGGCACAGAGCTTCCAGGTGATGCCGGTTCCGAGCGCGCCTCCCGGCACCGACTTCGTGGCCGTCGCGGCCTTCCAGCAGCGTGTGAGCGAGCTGCAGCGCCGAATCGGGGTGGCCAGCTCCGAGCTCGGGCGCCAGTCGGAGCGGCTCGGCTACATGCGCGCCGCCCTGCTTCGGACGCCCTCCGCGGGGGCCGAACTCTTCGGCCGCATCGACGAGGTCGAGCAGGCCTTCGCGGCCGTCCGCCTGCGATTGCAGGGCGACCAGCTGCGCGGATCTCTCAACGAGCCCAGCGTGCCCTCGGTCGCCAACCGGGTGGGCAACGTCGCGGGCGGCCACGGGCAGACGCGACAGAACCCGACTGCGACCCAGCGGCGCAACATCGAGATCGCCGAGGGAGACCTCGCGGGTGTCGAGCGCGACCTCGCCGGCATCATCGACGGGCCGCTGGTCGAGCTGGAGGAGGCGCTGGCCGCCGCCGGTGCGCCCTGGACGCCGGGACGCCCCATCGGTCCATCGCGCTGAGGGCGGCGCCGGACCGGCTGCCGGACAGTCCGTCGGGTGTCCTGGAGCGAGGCACGGTCGCTTCGACATGGAGCCTGGCGTCGGGACTGCAACGGGTCCCCGGGCCGATCCGGGCTTCCAACGCCGGAGCGCGGCCGTCCGCCATGGGTCCCCGCACCGGAGCCGTAGCACTATAATTGTGCCGCCCATTCAAGAACCCACCGCACCATGCATCACGGAGAAACCCGAATGTCCGACCAGACCCTGGTCCACTACGACGTCCAGAATGGCGTCTGCGTCCTGACCCTCGACGACCCGCCGGCCAACACCTACACCTACGGCATGATGCAGCAGCTCGACGCCTGCATCCTGCGGGCCCGCATGGACGAGGACGCGCACGTCATCGTGCTCACCGGGAAGGGTGAGAAGTTCTTCAGCGCGGGCGCCAGCATCCAGATGCTCAACGAGGTCACACCGACCTTCAAGTACTTCTTCTGCCTGCACGCCAACGAGACCCTCAACCGCTTGGAGCACACCCCCAAGCTGACCATCGGAGCGCTCAACGGGCACACGGTGGGCGGCGGGCTCGAGATCGCCATGGCGTGTGACCTGCGGGTCGCGCGCGCCGGCGGTTCCCGGGTTGGGCTCCCGGAGATCAACCTGGGCGTGCTGCCGGGCACGGGCGGCACCCAGCGGCTGGCGCGCCTGGTCGGCAAGTCGCGCTCCATCGAGATGATGACCACGGGACAGCTCTTCGGCTTTGCCGATGCCCTCGACCACGGCATCATCAACCGCGTGATCGAGGCCGACTCCGGGGACGACTTCATGGCGAAGGTACTGGAGTTCGCGGGCGGGTTCACGCCGCCGACGAAGGCCTCGAAGGCGGTCGGGCTCATAAAGAGATCGGTGCAGACCGGGGCCGAGATCCCCTTCGAGACCGGTTTGGCCGTCGAGCGGGAACTGCAGCAGCAGCTCTTCCAGAGCCAGGACGCGGCTGAGGGGATTGCGGCCTATGTCGAGAAGCGGCGCGCCGCATTCCAAGGCAAATAGTCGATGTATTACAACGGTGGATTGGACCGGATGTGCGAGCCTGGGGCCGCGAGCCGCGCGCGGCGGAGGCTGTCGAACGCCGCGGACCTCGCCTACACCGGAGGTGAGGGATGAGCGACTTGTCCATACGTGGTCTCTGGATCGACAACGAGAGCGTGCCCTCCGCCTCCGGGGCCACGTTCGCCACCACCAACCCCGCGACCGGCGAAGTGATCGCAGAGGTGGCGGAGGCAACCGCGGAGGATGTGGCGCGGGCGGTGGAGTCCGCACACGCCGCGCTCGCGTCGAAGGCGTGGCGGCGCATCGACGCCCACAAGCGCTCGCGGCTGCTCTGGCGGCTGGCCGACCTGATCGAGCGCGATGCGCAGCTGATCGCGGAGACGGAAACCCGCGACAACGGCAAGCCCATCTTCGAGTCGCGCTACGTCGACGTGCCCAGCGTGGTGGAGAACTTCCGCTACTTCGCCGGGCTGGCCGACAAGATCCAGGGCGAGACCATCCCGGTGAAGGGGCCGTTCCTGAACTACACCCTGCGCGAGCCCGTGGGCGTGGTGGGGTGCATCGTGCCGTGGAACTTCCCGCTCTCGCTCGCCACCTGGAAGGTCGCGCCGGCGCTGGCGTGCGGAAACGCGGTGGTGCTCAAACCCGCGATGGAAACGCCTCTCACCGCCCTGCTGCTGGGCGAGCTGGCAGCGGAGGCAGGCTTCCCGCCGGGCATTCTGAACGTCGTCCCGGGGCGGGGCACGCGGGCGGGCGCGGCCATGGTGCGCCATCCCGGCGTGGATGCCATCGCCTTCACGGGCTCGACCGAGGTGGGCAAGACCATCATGCGCGAGGCGGCGGAAACGCTGAAGAAGGTCTCTCTCGAGCTGGGCGGCAAGTCGCCCAACCTCGTCTTCGCGGACGCCGACCTGGGCAGCGCGGTGCGTGGCGCCAACACCGGCATCTTCTACGGGAAGGGCGAGGTGTGCGCCGCAGGCTCACGCATCCTGGTGCAGGAATCCGTCTACGAGGAGTTCCTGGACGGGCTCGCGGCCCGGGCGAACAAGATGACCGTGGGCGACCCGATGGGCCCGAAGACGCGCATGGGGGCGATCGTAAGCCGCAGGCAGCGGGACGTGGTGCTCGGCTATATCGAGGCCGGCAAGGCCGACGGCGCCCGCCTGGTGACGGGCGGCGAGGCGGCCACGGTCGACGGCAGGGGCAACTTCGTCGAAGCGACCATCTTCGCGGACGTCACCCCGGAGATGCGCATCGCGCAGGAGGAGATCTTCGGGCCGGTGGCGGCGGTCATCCCGTTCACCGACACGGCCGACGCCATCGAGAAGGCGAACCAGACCATCTACGGGCTCGCGGCCGGGATCTGGACCCGCGACGTGGGCCGGGCGCACCGGATCGCCCGGGAGATCCGCGCCGGCACCGTCTGGATCAACACCTATAACCAGTACGACTCCGGGTCGCCCTTCGGCGGATACAAGCAGAGCGGCTTCGGGCGCGACCTGGGCTACCAGGCGGCGCTCGACAAGTACACGCAGGTGAAGAGCGTGTGGGTGGCGCTGGACGGATGAGGAGCCGCAGGACGGATGAGGGCGCAGGCCGAATGAGGCGCGCGGTCATCGTGGACGCCGTCCGCACCCCCATAGGACGGCACGGTGGCGCGCTCGCAGCGGTGCGCCCGGACGACCTGGCGGCCGGGGTGATCCGCGCCCTTGTCGACCGGAGCGGCCTCGACCCGGCCGTGATCGACGACGTGATCTTCGGGTGCACCAACCAGGCCGGCGAGGACAACCGCAACGTCGCCCGCATGGGACTGCTGCGCGCGGGGCTGCCGGTCACGGTGCCCGGCCAGACCGTCAACCGGCTGTGCGGCTCGGGGCTCCAGGCGGTCGACAGCGCCTTCCACGCCATCGCGGCCGGCGAGGGCGAGGTGTTCATCGCCGGCGGCGTGGAGAGCATGAGCCGGGCCCCCTACGTCATGCTCAAGCCGACCGTTGGATACCCGCGCGGCACCCCGGTCGTCGCGGACACGGTACTCGGCTGGCGCTTCCCCAACCCCGCCTTCACCCCCGAGTGGACCATCGGGCTGGGTCAAACCGCCGAGGTGGTGGCGCGGGAGTTCGGGGTGACGCGGGAGGAGCAGGACGCCTTCGCCGCCGAGAGCCAGGCGCGCGCCCAGCGCGCGATCGCCCGGGACCGTTTCCGGGACGAACTGGTCGCGGTCGAGGTTCCAAGGCGGAAGGGCGGACCGGTTGTGGTCGACACCGACGAGCACCCGCGCGCCGGTGTGACCCCCGAGGCGCTGGCCCGGCTGCGCCCCGTCTTCGAGAAGGACGGGACGGTCACCGCGGGCAACTCTTCGGGCATCAACGACGGTGCGTCCGCGCTACTGGTCATGGAGGAGGATCGGGCCCGCGAGCTGGGCCTCGCCCCGATGGCGCGCATCCGGGCGAGCGCGGTGGCCGGCGTGGAGCCGCAGCGCATGGGCATCGGGCCTGTCCCCGCCACCCGGAAGGCGTTCCAGCGCGCCGGCATCGGCCCCGAAGACGTCGAGCTGGCCGAGGTCAACGAGGCCTTCGCCGCCCAGGCAATCCCCTGCCTGCGCCTCCTCGAACTCGATCCGGAGCGGGTCAACGTGAACGGGGGCGCGATCGCACTCGGGCACCCGGTGGGCTGCTCGGGCGCGCGCATCCTGTGCACCCTCGTGCACGAGATGGCGAAACGCGGGAGCGGGGTCGGGCTCGCGACCATGTGCATCGGCGTCGGCCAGGGGATCGCCACCGTCGTCACTGCGGACTAGCAACGGCATGACCAACCGACTCGAACGCGTCACCGTCCTGGGTGCCGGCGTCATGGGTCACGGCATCGCCCAGGTGGCGGCCATGGCCGGGCACCGGGTTACCCTCCACGACCCCGACGCGGCAGCCGCCGAGCGCGGCCTGGCGCGCATCCGCGCCAACCTGGACAAGGGCGTCTCTCTCGGAAAGGTGAGCGAGAAGAAGCGGGCGGAAGCGCTCGACCGCATCTCCCTGGCGCCGTCGCTGGCTGCCGCGTGCACGCAGGCGGACCTCGTGGTGGAAGCCGCGCCCGAGCGCATGGAGCTTAAGCGGAGCCTCTTCCGGGACGTCGAAACGGCCGCTCCGCCCACGGGGCTGCTCGCCACCAACACCTCCTCGCTCAGCATCGACGCGATCGCCGAGGCACTCGCCGAGCCCGGGCGCTTCCTCGGGCTGCACTTCTTCAACCCGGTGCACCTGATGGCGCTGGTGGAAGTCGTGCGCGGCAGCCGGACCGACGAGTCGACCCTGGACGCCGGCGTCGAATTCGCGCGCGGCCTGGGCAAGGATCCCATCATCGTCCGCGACGCCCCCGGCTTCGCTTCCTCCCGGCTCGGCGTGGCCCTGGGGCTCGAGGCCATGCGCATGGTGGAGGAGGGCGTGGCCGCGCCCGCGGATATCGACAAGGCCATGGTGCTGGGCTACCGGCACCCCATGGGTCCGCTCCGCCTCACCGACCTGGTGGGGCTCGACGTGCGTCTGGCGATCGCCGAATACCTGCATGAAGAGCTGGGCAGCGAGCGCTACCGTCCCCCCGCCATCTTGCGGCGCATGGTGGAAGAGGGGAAGCTCGGAAGGAAGACGGGAGAGGGCTTCTACCGCTGGGACAAGGAGGGACGTTGACGGCTTCGGCGGGCGGGCCGCACTACCAGACCATCGTGGTCGAGCGCGAGGGCACGGTCGCGACCGTGCGCATCAACCGGCCCGACAAGCTGAACGCGCTCAACTCGGTGGTGCGGCGCGAGATCGCACAGGCCATGGACCAACTTGCCGGCGACGACGCCGTGCGGGTCACCGTCCTGTGCGGGACCGGCGAGAAGGCCTTCGCGGCGGGCGCCGACGTCGCCGAGTTCGCGGGGCGCACCGCTGGCGAGCAGCGGGAGGTCTACCGGCGCCGGCGCGTGTACGACGCGGTAGCCGCCTTCCCCAAGCCCCTCATCGCCGCCATCCACGGCTTCTGCCTGGGGGGCGGGGTGGAATTGGCGCTCGCCTGCGACGTGCGCGTGGCCGACCCGAGCGCCCGCTTCGGCCAGTTCGAGATTCGCCTGGGGCTGATCCCGGGCGCCGGCGGCACCCAGCGCCTGGCGCGGCTGGTGGGGCCGGGACAGGCCGCCCGCATCGCGCTGAGCGGCGACGTGGTCGACGCTGTCGAAGCCCACCGCATCGGCCTGGTCGAGATCCTGGCCGACGAAGGCGAGCACCTCGAGCGAGCCCGGGAGCTCGCCGGACGCATGGCGCGCTGGAGCCCCGTCGCGCTCGGGCTGGTCAAGGAGTCGCTACGGGCCGCCGCCGAGACCCCGTTGTCCGAGGGGCTGGCGCTCGAGAAAGAACTTTTCCTCGCTGCCTTCGCGAGCGCCGATGGCCGCGAAGGCGTGAGCGCATTCGTCGAGAAGCGTCGCCCGGAGTTCCGCGGCAGACGAGAAGCGTGAACAAGATGAACAGTGTGAAGCTGGTGCGCGCCGGAGCCACGATCTACTTCGTGCTCTTCCTGATCTTCGTCACCTGGCCGGGCTTCGTCCCCTTCAACCACCCGCTGCCGCTGGTCCTGGGCCTGCCCTTCAACATGGCCATGATCGCGCTCTGGGTGGGGTTCGGGGCGGTGGTGCTCCTGGTGCTGGATCGCTCGGAGGCGCGGAACCGCAGGGGCAAGCCCGGGCAGGACGCCCCGGGCGGAGGTGCCGGTTAGATGGAGCGCTGGCAGCTGATCGCGGGCTGTATCCTGGTCTATCTGGCGGTGACGCTGGGGATCGGGTTGGCGGCGGGCCGGCGCGCTTCCCGGAGCGTGACCGGGTACGTGGCCGGAGACCGCCGCTTCGGCCTGCTGGTGATGTACTTCGTCACCGGCGCCACCGTCTTTTCGGCCTTCGCCTTCCTTGGAGGACCGGGCTGGGCCTACTCCCGGGGCGCCGCCGCCTTCTACATCCTCTCCTACGGTGCGCTGGGGATCGCCCCCTGGTACTTCGTCGGGCCGCGCGCAGCCGCACTCGGGCGGCGCTTCGGCTATGTCACCCAGGCTCAGCTGCTGGTCGGGCGCTTCCCTTCCCGCTTCCTCTCCGCGCTGATGGCCGCGCTCTCCGTGGCCGCGTTCGTGCCCTACATCACCCTGCAGATGCAGGGCGCGGGCATCGTCATCGAGGCGGTCACCGACGGTCACGTCCCGCTTGCCGTGGGGGCGGCGATCGCCTACGGCATCGTGGCCCTGTACGTGCTGACCAGCGGGGTGGCCGCGGTGGGATGGACCAACACCTTCCAGGGCATCTTCATGGTCGCGATCGCCTGGTCGCTCGGCATCTACCTTCCTTTCCGGCTGTACGGGGGGGTGGGGGAGATGTTCGGGCGCATCCTCGCCGAGCGTCCCGAGATGCTCTCCGTTCCGGGCCTGACGGCCGCAGGCGATCCCTGGAGCTGGGGCGGCTATTCGAGCGCCATCCTGGTGAGCGCGATCGGGCTCATGATGTGGCCGCACCTGTTCATGAAGGCCTTCACTGCGCGCGACGACCGGACGCTCCGCCGGACCGTGGTCCTCTTCCCCACCTTCCAGCTCTTCCTGATTCCCGTCTTCCTGATCGGCTTCGCGGGCGTGCTGCTGCCGGAATCTCCCCCCGGAGCCGACTTCATCCTCCCCTTCCTCATCCTCCGCTCCGAGCTACCCGTGCTGGTGGTGGGCCTGTTCTGCGCGGGCGCCCTCTCGGCGTCGATGTCGACCGGCGATGCGCTCATGCACGCGGCGGCATCCGTGACGGTGGAGGACGGCGTCGGTCCCTTCCGCCGGCTGAGCGACGCCGCCCAGCGCCGCCTGATGCAGGTGCTGGTCGTGGTGGTGGGGGTGGTCGCGTACTGGTTCGCGCTGGACGAGGACTCCTCGCTGGTGGTGTTGCTGCTGACCGCCTACGGCATCATCTGCCAGTTCGCGCCCCCCATCTGCGCGGCACTCTTCTGGCGGCGGGCCACCACCCCGGGGATCGTGGCCGGGCTGGTCGCGGGCTCGGCGACGGCGGTCTTCTTCTTCACCACCGGCTACCTCGGGATGGAACTGCGCCCCTTCGACCTGCACGAGGGCGTGCTGGGCCTGATGGTGCACATCCCGGTGCTGGTGGCGGTGAGCCTCGCCACCCAACCGCAGGACCGCGCCCACACGGAGGCTTTCGTGAACCCGCAAGACCGGAGCGGCACCGCGGGATCCCATGGGACCGCCTCGGACGCCGCTGGCCCCGCGCAGGATACCCGCCGTGGATGACCGGAATACCCGCCATGGCTAGCTCGGCGGGAGGGGCGGGCACGCCCGAGGAGCGGCTGGACCGGCTGCGGGAAGTGATGAGCGAGGTAACCGACCGGCTCATCGAGTGGGTCGGGGAACGCCGCAGGCTCGCCATCGAGATCGGCCGGCTGAAGGAGGAGTTGGGCCTCCCGGTCCTCGACCCGGCGCGCGAGGCCCGGGTGGTGCGTCAGGCCGCTGAGCGGGCGCGCGAAATGGGCGTGGATCCGGAGATGGCGCGCGACATCCTGTGGCGCATCATCGCCTCGGCGCGCGAAGCCCAGGGAGGACGCCGGCCGGGATGGCCCGACCCACCGCCTTCCGAAGGCGCCGGCAGTTAAACCGGGATCGAGGGAGAGATCGGGGAGAGGGCGCGTCGGAGCGCCCAGGCTGCCAGGTCGGAACCCGGCGTGACAGGCAGGAGCCTGCCGACCTGCTAGCCCGGGTTGACCGAAACGAACTGGCGATTCCTGCGCCGCTCGAACCTCACCACCCCGTCCACCAGCGCGAACAGGGTGTCATCGCCCCCCCTTTTCACGTTCGTGCCGGGGTGAAAGCGGGTGCCCCGCTGGCGCACGATGATGCTGCCTGCGGTCACGGGCTGTCCGCCGTAGCGCTTGACGCCCAGAAACTTCGGATTCGAGTCCCGCCCGTTTCGGCTTGAGCCGACGCCTTTCTTGTGTGCCATCTCGGTTTCCTTCCCGGCTCAGCCTTTACGTGACGATCTCGTCGATACGCACTTCGGTGTACTTCTGGCGATGCCCCTGCTTCTTGCGATACCCCTTGCGGCGCTTGCGCTTGAAGATGATGACCTTCTCGTCCTTTCCGTGCGCCAGCACTTCGGCCCGCACCGCGGCGCCCTCGACCGTGGGCGTACCAACCGCCGGATCACCATCGCCCCCGCCGGTCATCAGCACCCGGTCGAAGGTAACCGTTGAGCCCTCTTCGGCCGCGAGCGCCGGGATCCGCACCCGGAGACCGGGCTCGGCCCTGAACTGCTTTCCGCCGCTCTCGAACACCGCGTACATGCCTGCCTCGTCGTATGGATGGAGACTGGGGACAAAGGGACCGCGCCACGAAGCTCCGCAGCCCGAAAAACCTACAGGGTCCCCCGGCAAGGTCAAGGGGATACCGCGCGCGGAGATGCCGGCAAATTGCTGTGATCCCACCCTGACGCGATCGTGCAGCCCGCGTCAGGGACCCTCGCCTAAACGGTCGCGTACTTCCCGGTTACGTCCACCAGGGCCCGCCCCGAGAGCAGACGGAACTGGTCTTCGCCCAGAAGAGGATCGTCCCGCAGGCTGATCTGCAGACCGGTGGCGCTCGAGACCCGCTTGCGGAAGTCCGGTTCCGAGTCGAGCACGTGCAGCGCCACTTCGGGGTGGATGCGCACCGTCAGGCTGCGCTCGGCCTTGGCGGCGGCGGCTCGCCTGAGGCTTCGCTCCACCCTGCGCATCACCGTGTCCGGCGCGAAGACCCGGCCCAGTCCGCCGCAATGGGTGCACGGATCCGTAATCGAGGTGAAGATCGACGGGCGCACCCGCTGCCGGGTCATCTCGATCAGCCCGAGTTCGGACACGGCGAACGCACGCGTGCGGGCCCGGTCGCGTCCGAGGTGGGTGCGGAGTTCGTGGAGCACCCGGTCGCGGTCCTTCTGCGTGTCCATGTCGATGAAGTCCACGACCACGATTCCGCCGATGTCGCGGAGCCTGAGCTGGCGGGCGATCTCGCGCGCCGCCTCGAGGTTGGTCTTCCGGATGAGCGACGCGGGGTCGTTCTTCTTCTTGCCGGCGAAGCGGCCGGTGTTCACGTCGATCGAGACCAGCGCCTCGGTGGGCTCGATCACGACATGGCCACCGGACTTGAGCCCGACTTTGCGCCGGAAGGAGCGGTGGATCTCCTCCTCGATGCCGCGGACGTCGAACAGCGGCTCCTGGCCCTGGTAGAGTTTCAGCCGATCGAGCAGGTCGGGAGCCACGCCCTTCACGTAGCCCTCGATCTCGCGATGAATGGCGGGCGAATCCACCGTCAGCGAGTCGAACTTGTCGCTGAACAGGTCGCGGATGACGCCGCTGATCAGCTGCGCCTCGCGGCGCACGACCCCGGGCTCGGCGGCAGCTTGCGCGGTCCGCTGGATCTCGAGCCAGTTGCCGCGCAGGCTCGCGAACTCGCGCGCGAACCGCTTCTCGGTCGCCTCCTCTCCCACCGTGCGCACGATCACTCCGCCGGAATCCGACGGGATCACCTTGCGGGCGAGCGCGCGGAGTCTCGACCGCTGCTTGCGGTCCTCGATCTTGCGGCTCACGCCGACACGCGACGAGAACGGCATGTAGACCAGGAAGCGGCCGGCCAGAGATACCTGGGCGGTCAGGCGCGGCCCCTTGGTGCCGATGGGCTCCTTGGTGACCTGCACGGTCACCCGATCGCCCTTGCTCAGCAGCTGCTGGATCGAGGCGGTTTGGCCGTCGCGGCCGTTCCTGGACGGTTCCCCGTCTTCGTGAACCACATCCGAGACGTGCAAGAAACCCGCTTTCCCGACTCCGATATCGACGAAAGCCGCCTGAATGCTCGGAAGAACCGCCTCCACGCGTCCCAGGAACACATCGCCCACCAGCCGTCCCTGGTCCGGACGGTCCAGCATCAGTTCTACGAGTCGCTTGTCTTCCAGAAGCGCCACCCGCGTCTCGCGCGAGGACGCACTGATGATGATTTCTCTCCTCAAATCCCTGGTTTCTCCGCGAGTGGCGGAGCTCGGGACCCCCCGAGGGGCCCTACCCCGCCTTCAGCTCTGCGGCTCTCCCGCTTCCGGCAGCCTCGCGCACCAGGTGTCGAGCGATCAGCAAGCGCTGAATCTCGCTCGTGCCCTCTCCGATCTCGCACACTTTCGCATCGCGAAACATCCGTTCCACCGGATATTCGTTCGTGTACCCGGCGCCTCCCATGAGCTCGACCGCTTCCGTGGTGGCGCGCATCGACAACTCCGAAGCGAACAGCTTCGCCATGGAGGCTTCCTTGGAGAAGGTCCGTCCCTGGTCCTTGAGCCAGGCCGCGTGGTACGTCAGGTGCTTGGCGGCCTGGATGCCCGTGGCCATGTCGGACAAGCGGAATTGTACCGCCTGATAGTCGTAAATTCTGTGCCCGTAACGCTTCCGTTGCAACGTATACTCCAGGGCTGCGTCAAAAGCTCCCTCGGCGATACCGAGAGCCAGCGCGGCGATCCCGATGCGCCCGGCGTCGAGGGTGCGCATGAAGTTCACGAAGCCCTCGCCCTCGGCCCCGAGCCGGTTCTCGGCCGGGACGTAGGCGTTGTCCAGCACCAGTTCCCGGGTATCCGATGCCCGCCACCCCATCTTGTCTTCCTTGCCGCCCGCCCGTACGCCTCCGGTGAAGTCGAGTTCCGCGCAGTGCCCCACGCCCAGGCAGCGCGCCAGCTTCAGGTCGCACGTCGGCTTGGTGACGATGAAGCTCGTGATGCCGCGGGTTCCCCGAGCCGGATTGGTGAGCGCGGTGATGGTGAAGATCTCTCCGACCCCGGCGTGGGTGATGAAGATCTTGGATCCGTTGATGCGGTAGCCGTCTCCTTCCCGCACGGCGCGTGTGCGTGTGCCCGCGGAATCGGATCCCGCCGCCGGCTCGGTGAGTCCGAACCCTCCCAGCACCCGGCCCCTGGCGAGCAGGGGCAGATACCTGCGCTTCTGCGCTTCGGTCCCGAACGTCAGGATCGGGCTCGCGCCCAGCGTGGTGTGCGCCGACACGGTGATGGCGTGGCTGGCGTCGTGCCGCGCCAGCTCCTCGACGACGAGGATATAGCTCAGGTAATCGAGTCCCATCCCTCCGTACTCTTCCGGGATGGGGACGCCCAGGAGTCCCATCTCTCCCATCGCGCGCACGCTCTCCCAGGGGAAGGTCTGGGTCCGGTCGATCTCGCCGGCGATGGGCGCGATGTGTTCCAGGGCGAAGGCACGCACCCGGCCGCGCAGACGGGTGTGTTCCGGACGGAGATAGGCGTCCATCAGCCCATGCCTACTTCATGTGTTACATCATATGACAGCTGATAAGTCATGTTATTTCTGTTCTTTAGATGGTGTATTCCAGAAGGACCGCGAAGGTCGTTTCCTAGGTTGGAGAGGTCACATGGCGTGTGGAGATGTACACCGCGGGCGTCGATAGGTGCGGGCAACGGGAAAGCGGGCTCACCGCAGGTTCGGCATCCCCGCTGTTCTCAACCCGGAACAGTCGCGGTCCAACTGGAGGGCGGGTTGCCGGAGGGAACGCGAGGCTACGGCCACTGCGGCGTGGACCCGGTCAGGGCGTGAAGCCGATCTCCCAGATGCCGACGCGGAGGTGACCTGCGCCCGCGTACTCGCCTGCCCAGAGAGCGTCGTCCCCCAGGAAGTCGACGACTACTACGCCTTCCATCCTGGTGCGGGCGATGACCGTCGCTGTGGTCAAGTCGATGATGTCGATCTGACCATCGAACCGATCCATGGTCGCGAGACCGGGCTTCATCTCGAGCGTAACCCGCCCGTCCGGTCGGCGCTGTTCTTCCATCATGTCCAGCCAGTCGTCCCTGAGACGCCACGACAAGACCCGGAGGCGGTCATCGGAATCGACCTGCAGCGCGCGGATCGTGCTTGGAGGAGGGTTGTCCGCGGACTGTGGAGCTTCCGGATCGAAGGGCGGATCGTTGAACTCGGGATCAAGGAAGCCCGTGATGCGTCGGCCGGCCCCGCTCCACACCTGGATTTCGTAGCGCTCATGCCACTCCGACGAATAGGTCCGGTTGGCCTGGTCGGTGGTGATGATCCTCCAGGCATCGGTGTCCGCCCGCGGGTTTGCCGGATCGACGTAGTCGCCGAACGATCTCACGATCTCCCCGCCTTGCAGGACGTGGAGCGGCGAGCCGATCGCATCCGGAGTGGGATGCCACATGTTGAGCACCCATCGATCGCCGTCCCCGAGTACATGGATATCGGTTACATGGTCGGGCAGCCTCTGCTCTTCAATGAGGGTGAAGTCAGGCCCGATCACGCTGTGGCGATAGTTCCCGCTGTCGAAGATGTGGACGCGACCCTCACGGTCCGTGTGCACGGGCATGGCGTAGACCCACTCCAGCGGACCCTCCCCCGACCGGCCTACCTCGCCCACGAAGTTGCCTTCGGCGTCGAAGACCTTCACGGCCTCGTACTGTCCGAACCAGTAGTTGCCGGCGCTGTCGCGCACCATGTGCATGGCCTCCCGCAGATACCCCTCGCCGATCGTGTCGCCCATGACCAGCACGCGCTCGACTGCGATGCAGTCCTCGCAGAGGGACTCCGATTCGTGGATGAGCCTGACCTCGGTGCTGTCGGTGACGTCGGTCCAGTGGGCTCGGGAGGGTTCGTCGGGTGGGGCGCAGGCGAGGAAGAGGCCGGCAGCGATCAGGCTCGCGAGGGCGAGGGGCGAGGGCGAAGCGTTCATGGGGTGAGCGATTCCGTGGGGAGCTGCGACGTGAGGGAGCATCCGGGTTGGTTCGCGGGCGATTTCGGCCTGTTCGGGCCCGGGACCCTGCGGCAGACGAGCGTGGCCTCGAAGCACGTCAAGGTAAGGGACTGTCGATCGGGTTCGCCACCGGACCGCGTGCGGATGTGCCCCCATCACCGCCGCGCATCAGTCGATCACCCCTCGTATTACGGTGGTATTACGCTCCTCGCACCGGACTCCTGCAACGATGCCCTGTGCGCGTGTCGAGGACCATCAGGCCTGCTGGCAGTTGTCGCAGGAGCCGCAGTTGGCCGAGTCGAGCGAGTCTCCGAAGTAGCCGAGGATGCGGGCGCGGCGGCATTTTTTCGTCCGGGCGTAGCGCTCGACCGCGGCGAGCTTGGCCACCTCGGCGTTGCGCCGTTCGCGCAGCGGGCCCAGCGGCAGCCGGCGGACGTGAGGACGCAGATCGATATGGAGGGTGTCGCCGGGCTGCTCCGGAGGATCTTCGCGTAGATGCACCACCCGGCAGGCGGCAAGCGCGCGGGCCAGCGCACCCACGTTGGTTGGGGTCAGCGGGGTGCCGTCGCGGGCGCGCAGTTCGTCGACCGGCACCTCCAGCCGCGTCCGGCCGGCGGCCCGGCGGCGCAGGTCGCGCCAGAAGCGACGCACCGCGCGCGGGGGCGGGTAGCTGTGATCGATGAAGGCCATCTGGCCCTTGCGGTCGCCCTTCGACCAAAGCGCCAGGCAGTGCGCGGTGTCGCCATCCCGTCCGGCCCGGCCGGCTTCCTGGTAGTATGCCTCCATGGTGCGTGGGAGTTCGTGGTGGATGACGAGGCGCACGTCGCTCTTGTCGACCCCCATGCCGAAGGCGTTGGTGGCGGCCACCAGCGGGGCGTCGCCAGCCATGAAGGCGTCCTGCACGCGGGCGCGCTCGGCCGCCGGAAGCCCGGCATGGTAGGCTTCGGTGGTGTAGCCGAGGGCGGCCAGGTCGTCGCGGACGCTCTCCACCCCCTTGCGGCTGCTGGCATAGACTAGGGTGACGCCGGGACGGTCGCGCACCAGGGCCCGTAGCCGCTCCCGCTTCTCCTTCCACGACCGGGCCGGCTCCACCCCCCAGACCAGGTTGGGCCGGTCGAAGCCACCCACCACGGTGACCGGGTCGGTGAGCCGCAACCGGGACACGATCTCCCGCCGGGTGGGTGGGGTGGCGGTGGCGGTGAGGGCGATCATGGGCACGTCGAACATCCCGCGCAGGCGCCCGAGGCGCAGGTACGCCGGGCGGAAGTCGTGGCCCCACTCGGAAATGCAGTGAGCTTCGTCGACCGCGAGCAGGCTCACCCTCAACCGCGGCAACAGTTCGCGGAAGGAACGGCTCTCGAAGCGTTCCGGGGCGACGAAGACGACGCGCAGCGCGCCGTCGACCAGTTGCGCCTCGACCTGGTCGCGCTCCTCCCGTGAGAGGGTGGAGTTGAGGAAGGCGGCCGGGATGTCAGCCTCGCGGCAGCGCATCGCCTGATCGGCCATGAGCGAGACCAGAGGGCTCACCACGATGGTGGCGTGGGGGAGCACGGCGGCGGGCACCTGGTAGCACACGCTCTTCCCTCCCCCGGTCGGGAGAATGCCGAGCGCGTCATGGCCCTGAAGCACCGCGCGCACCAGTACGTCCTGCCCCGGCCGGAAGCCCGGATAGCCGAAATGGCGCTTGAGGGCGTCGAGAGCGATGCGGTCGGCTTCCTCCGTGTCCAAGACCGGAAACCGTGTCGCCAGAGTTGCTGCGGGGGCCGCCATGGGCCCGAAAGCTCGGGCCGAAGCGGGGGCGACTCCATGGCGGGAGGGGACGATCGGAAGGCCGCGGTGAGCCGCTATCCGCAAATCGTGGAGGGCCTGGACGCGACGCGAACCGCATCGCTCGGGAAGGCGGGAAGCGGTGCCTGGTCCGAGGTCAGCCTCTATACTGAATGCCGCTGCTCGCGCCCGGATTCGCTGCCTGGGCGGACCAACGGACGACGGCTATCGACCGAGGAGGAGCCATGCAACATCGAACCATCCGGACCCGTATCCTGCTGAGCGCAGGGGTGGCTGCCCTGGCGGGCGTTGTGGCCTGCGCACAGGATTCCGCAGAGAGCGCCATCAGTGACGGGGAAGCGGAAGACGTCGCAGGTGGCGCCGAGGCCGCCGACGGGGTCCACTCCTCCGCCCGACACGATTTCCGCGTGGTCACGGTCGCCGACGGCCTCGACCACCCCTGGTCGATGGCGTGGCTGCCGAGCGGCGAGCTGCTGATCGTCGAACGCCCGGGCCGCCTGCGCGTGGTGCACGACGGCGTGCTCGACCCCGAGCCGGTTTCCGGATGGCCCGCCGTCTACCGGGACGAGGGCCAGGGCGGCTTCATGGACATCCTTCCGCACCCCGACTTCGCCGAGAACCGCTGGCTCTACCTGAGCTACGGGAAGCCCAACGAGGACGGTTCCGAGGGCACGACGACCGTGGTGCGGGGGCGCTGGGACGACGGCGCCGTGACCGATGTCGAGGAGATCTTCGAGTCCACCGCCTGGCACGACAACAACAACCACTTCTCCGGGCGCATGGCCTTCGGCCTGGACGGGTACCTGTACCTGACGGTGGGCGACCGCATGTTCGAGCCCAACATGATGGCCGAACACCCGGCGCTGGACGTGACCAACCACATGGGCACCATCGTGCGTCTGCACGACGACGGCCGCGTGCCCGACGACAACCCGTTCGTGGGACGCGGGGACGCGCTACCCGAGATCTGGAGCTACGGGCATCGCAACCTGCAGGGCCTCGCGGTCGATCCGGGCACCGGGGATGTCTGGTCGAACGAGCACGGACCCCGGGGCGGCGACGAACTCAACCTGATCGCGGGCGGGGGCAACTTCGGCTGGCCGGTGGTCTCGCACGGCATCAACTACGACGGGACAGCTTACACGCTGGAAGCCTCCGGGGACGGAGTGGAATCCCCGCGCTTCGTGTGGACGCCCTCTATCGGCATCTCCGGCATGATGATCTACCGCGGGGACGCGTTTCCCTGGTGGAAGGGCAGCGCGTTCGCGGGGGGCATGGTGGGCGAGCAACTCGCCCGCGTCATCCTCGAGGGCACGGACGCGCTCGGGGTGGAGACGCTGCTCGAGGGCGAGCTGGGCCGCATCCGGGACGTACGCGAGGGGCCTGACGGGCTCATCTATCTCGCGCTGGAGCACGCGGAGGAGTTGACCGCGGTGGTGCGGCTCGAGCCGGTGCCGAGCGACGTTATGCCGCCGGGGTAACGCTCCTCACCCCGGAAAACCGCTCGCTGGCATGTTCGGAATGATCCGGAGCGCGTTGGCGTAATACACCTTGCGCAGCACGTCGTCCGGGAGCCCCATGCCGTAGAGTTTCCAGAAGGCGTGGTAGTTCCGGTAGTAGTCGAAGTACTCGTCCTCGGTCTCGAAAACGCGCCAGTAGTAGGGATACTCGTCCGGCTGGAAGGAATCTTTTCCGAAGAGGATGCGATCCTGATACCTGACGAAGAAGTCGTGCGCGAAACGCGGCTGGCGTCCGAGGTCGTAGAGGACCGCCCCGACCTCGCCGTGGACGTTGGGGAAGCGGTCGAAGAGCTCGCCCAGGCGGCCCAGGTCCTGCGTGTGCCATCCCATGTGCGCCAGCACCCAGGTCGTGTTGGGGTGTTTCGCCAGCATGCGGTCCCGCTCGGCCATCAGCTGCTCGAAGGACGGGAAGCGCTCGCGGTCGAAGAAGCGGCGATTGGGAAAGATGGCCAGCTCCAGCCAGCGCTCGTTCTCGTAGTCGAGGGGCTCGAAGAACTCCGCGGGATCGGCGGTGTGGACGAAGACCGGGATCCCGAGTCGCGCCGCCGTCTCCCAGACGATGTCGAGTTCGGGGTCGTCGAGCTGGAGGCGGGTGCCGTCGGCCTTGCGGGTGGTGAGCCCGAACTGCTTGCCGATCTCGCCGATGCCCACGGCTCCCGCGCGCACATCCTCCTCCAGCTGAGCCGCGATGCGGGCGCCCGAGCCGGGACCGACATTGCGAAGGTTCAGGGTGGTGAAGAAGACGAAGCGGTCGGCGTGTCCGACGGCGCGCACCGCCTCGATCTGCCGGGTGAGGCGGCTTCCCGAGCTGCCTCGTGCCTGGACCATGACCTGGAGGTTCAGGTCGTCCATCGCGGCCACTACCCGCTCGATGGCGGCCGGGTTGTCGAGCGCCGGGGGATGGCCGTGCAGGTCCACCGCCGGGAATTTCGCCCGCGGCACCGGGTTCTCCGGCACCACGAGGGTGGAGCGCGGCTGGTACTCGGTGATGCTCGGCGGCGGGAGGGTCGGCCGGCGGTCCTGGGCGACGAGCGAGGCCGGAAGGACGAACAGGGCGGCGGCGATCAGCGGGATTCGGCGCATCGTGGGCGCTCCGGCGTTCGAGGGCTCGTTCCCCCGGGCACGCGGGAGGGAGCCCGGCCACGGCGCACCGGCCTACGGCCACGGCATCTCGCCGCCCCCGGAGAGGGTCTACTAAACTCGGGGAGTTCGGGGCGCCAGCCAATGCCCGCCATCCATCGCCGAGACGGTGGCGGACGACGAGGACGACAAACCCTAACGTGACGTCAGGGTTGAGGCTTGGCGTGCAGAATCCACCCGGCCGCGTCCGTTGCTGCACGCAAGCCCATCCCGGCAGAGGGGTCGCGTCCTTGATTGTCCGGAGGGGAAGAAGAATGATGTAGCTTCGCGTCTTGCGCAGTCTGCAAGCCATGTCCACAGGCGGTCGGGCGCGCCGGGCGGGCGAAGGGACAGACCGGTTCCGCGACTGGCGAAGGCCCGCATCCAATGGGGAGGCCGGTTATGTCCCGCAATTTGCAGAAACGACTCGCCTGGGTGCCGGTCGCGCTGGTCTCACTCGGTTGTTTCGGGCCGGCCGGGGCGCAGGATCACACCATCATCGCGCTCAGCCACACCGACTTTACGGCCTACGAACTGGATCCGGCCACCGGCCTCATCACCAACCGCTTCACCGCCGAAAACCAGCCCCATGAAGCGGTGGTTTCGCCCGACGGCAGCACGATCTTCGTGACGATTCCGCGGGACCCGCCGTACGTCACGATTCTCGACGGGGCCGGGTTCGAGGAGATCGGGAGGATCGATTCCGAGCACTTCCACCGTCCCCCGGAGGAAGGAGAGCCCGGCACCGAGCCGAACACGTCCTCGCTCCCGCACGGCATCGCCCTGAACCGCGACGGCACCAAGCTCTACATCGGCGTCGAGGGGGCCGAGGTGCCGGGGATGGTCGTGTACGACGTCGCGCGCGGCGAAGTGAGCGGGAAGATGGACCTTCTCCTCGAGGGGGGGCACTATCTGGCGCTCGACCCGGGCACTGACAAGCTGTACTACCCGCACCGCGATGACGACCGGGTCGTGGTGATCGACACCCGCACGGACGAGATCGTGAAGATCATCGAGGTGCCGGGGGGGCCGGTGGGCGTGGCTTTCACCCCGGGCGGCGAGGCGTGGGTGCACTCCGACTACGACGGCACCGTCACGGCAATCGACACTTCGACCGACGAGGTGGTCGCGACGATCGACACCGGGGGACGGGGCGCCGGCCGGATCGCCGTATCACCCGACGGGCGGTTCGCGGCCTCCACGCGGAACGAGACCGGCAACGTGGTGCTGATCGACATCGAGAAACGCGAGGTTGCGGGGCAGGTTGCGCTCGGATCCGGGCCCGGATTCCCGCTCTTCGCGCCCGACAGCCGCACGCTCTACGTCATGGTCCGCGCGGAGGGCGAGGTTGCGGTGATCGAGTTGGACGGGGACGGCGCCGGCCACCTCGCCGCACGGCATCCCGCAGGTGAGACCCCCTTCGGCGGGACGCTGCGTTACCTGGGCGGGAGGTAGCCGGGAACTCCCCGCGCCTGGCCGGGCGATCGTCCTGGGCGCGCCGAGTCGGAGGAGTTGGCCCGGTGCGCGCGACCCGTGCCATGTTGCGGGGGACTGCTTCCCGATTGATTCCTGGCACCGGAGACGCCCGGTCCAGGCCCACCGCAGTGCTGGAGATCGTCATGACCAGATCGTCGTTGGCACGGAGCACGTTCGCCTCGTTGTTGCCTCCCCTGCTGCTCGCGGTTACGACCCCCGCGCTGGCACAGGAGCCGGTGGCCTGGGGGGAGGACCTGGTATTCAACACCTTCTCGATCGTCGGGATCGATCCCGCGACCGGCGAGTCGGGGGTGGCGGTGACTACCCGGGTGGCCTGCGTCGGCAATGCGGTCCCGTGGGTGCGGCCGGGGGTGGGGGCGGTCGCCACCCAGGGCGGCACCCGGCTCGAGTACGGCCACGATCTGCTCGACTTGCTGGAGCAGGGTGTTGTGCCACAGGAAGCGATGGATCGCGTGGTCGCGGCGGATGAGGGGCGGGAGCGCAGGCAGGTCGGCGTGATCGACATGCAGGGCCGGTCGGCCCAGTGGACCGGATCCGGCCAGTACGGGGCCGAGGACCGCGGCGACTGGGTCTGGGAGCGCACGGGCCTCAACTACGCCGTGCAGGGCAACTCGCTGGTGAGCACGGGCGTGGTGGACTCGGTGGCGGTGGCGTTCGAGAGGACGGAAGGGTCGGGGCGCCATCTGGCGGACCGGCTGATCGAGGCCCTGTACGCCGGGCAGGTGCTGGGTGGGGACGGCCGCCACGGGCGCACCCAGTCGGCCGCGGTGCTGGTGGCGGACCCGCGCCCGGGGATGTCGCGCCGCCAGGACGGGGTTACGACCGACATCAACGTGTGCGAGCACCCGGAACCGATCAGGGAGGTTCGGCGCATCTACGACACGATCTCCGAGACGCTCGGCTTTCGTAACCTGCAGCAGTTCGCGGGGCGCGACGTCCTGCAGCTCAAGGTGATGCTGCACACGCTGGGGTACTATCGCGGCGATGCACCCCCGCCTTCCATGGAAGCAGAGGACGCGCTCCTGTACGACCACGAGACGGTTGTGGCGGTGGACGCCTTCCGCGCGGCTCAGGCGTGGCAGACCTCGGTGCCCGGGTGGGTGGACGGGAACACCATCGCGCGGCTGTGGGTCCGGCTTGAAGAAGCCGGCGTCGCCGACGAGGTACGTCAACGGTTGCGCGAGGTGGTGCGGGTGCGGAGGTAGCGGAGGTTACAGCCCAATCTAGCTAAGCTAGCTAAAGCCTCGCTGGCAAGGACCCCGGCACGCTGCGGCGAGGACGCGGGGGCTGGCCCGGGTTCCTTCAGGGCTGCTCGCGGCGCAGCACCATGCCCGGCCGCGCTCCCGTCACCACCCCGCCCTCATAGACGACCGCTCCCGCGACCCACACGCGCTCGATCCCGGTCGACCTGAGGTGGGGCTCGGCGGTCGTCGCCCGGTCGACGACGGTCTCGGGGTCGAAGAGCACCAGGTCGGCCGCCGCGCCGGCTTCCAGCGTGCCTCGGCTCGACAGACCCATATGGGCCGCCGCCAGCCCCGTCATCTTGTGCACGGCCTCCTCCAGGGTGAGGCGTCCCTCTTCGCGCACGTACCGACCAAGCACCCTCGGGTAGGTGCCGAAGCCGCGCGGATGGGCTCCGCGCAGCCCGCCGTCCGACGAGACGACGGTGTGCGGCCAGGCCATCAGCGCGGCGATGTCGTCGACAGTCATACTGGTCGCGACGATGCTCTCGCCCCCGTCCCTGCCTTCCGCGCGCGCCGTCTGTGACTCGGCGATCAGGTCCAGGTAGGTGGTGACCGGGTCCGTGCCGCGCTCCTCCGCGATCTCCGCGAGTGTCTTGCCTTCGAGGTCCGGATCCGGGCCAAAACGCCCGATCAGCATACCCTCCGGCGCAACGAGCTCTTCCAGCGCGAAACGCGCGGCCTCCCGGTCGGTGAAGTCGCGCTCCGGAAAGAGGACGGTCATGGTGGACTGCCAGTACTCGTAGGGATAGACGTCCGCCGTGATGTCGAGGCCGGTGGCGCGCGCCGCATCGAGACGCGCAAGGATCTCCGGCGCCTGTCCCCAGAGGCCGCGCGCGGCCAGCTTGAAGTGCGAGATCTGGACCGGAAGGCGGGCGCGCTCGGCGATCTCGATGGTCTCCTCGACGGCTTCTACGAGGCCGCGGTCCTCGCTCCGCATGTGCGAGATGTAGCGGCCGCCGCTCGCCGCCGCCGTCTCCGCCAGCGCGACCACCTCGTCGGTCGTGGAATATATGCCGGGGTCGTACTCGAGCCCGGTTGAGAGGCCCAGCACGCCGCTTCCGAGTTCGGCCTCGAGCAGCGCCTGCATGGCCGCGACCTCTTCGGGGGTCGCCTCGCGTCGGAAGTCATCGCCCATGACCTCCCGGCGGAGCGTTCCGTGTCCGGCGTAGGACGCCACGTTCACCGCCGCCGGCCCCGCCTCCAGCGCGGCAAAGAAGTCGGCGACCGGGAAGGGCGATCCCCCGTCCTGTCCGACCACGATAATCGTGATGCCCTGGCTCACGGCGGCCAGCGCCTCGGGTTCGGCGAGGAGGCCCCCGTCGTGGTGGCTGTGGGTGTCGATGAACCCCGGCGCGAGCACCAGTCGCCGAGCATCGTAGACCGGTTCGTCGTCGAGGGGCGATAGGGCAGCCCCGTCGGAGCCCTCGGCCGCCACCTCGGCGATGGTGCCGCCGACAACCCGCAGCGACCCGGTGAATCCGGGGCTGCCGGTGCCGTCCACGATGGTGGCGCCCCGGATCAGGAAGGAATCCTCGCCAGCCGAAACCGGGGCCCGGTCATCGCCGCCGCAGGCCACCAGCAGAAGCACCAGGGCGCAGACCCATCCCGGGGTGGGAGCCATGCGCCGCGAGAAAGCGCGGCCAGGGGCCCGGGCCGGTCGCTGGCGTCCCGCGCGGTCGTCGTCCTTCGCTTGCCACATCATCGAGCGTCCAACTCCTCCTCTGCGCGCGTCCATCGCGGGCAAACTACCCGACGCAGCAGGAGCCGCTGCGCTCCAGGATCGCCGCTGGTCCAGGTTTCCCGAGCCGTTCCCGGGTCCATCGCCCGGCGGCGGCGTCAAAACATACGGTTGAAGCTGCGCGTGCGATACGCACGCCCTGCGAGGGGCCGGGCGGCGCTATATTGAAGGTTTGGCAAGAGACCGGACGCGCGCGATGCAGAAAACCCGACAGACGAACGCATCACCCTGGGAGAAGGGCGTGGGTGCCCGCATCCTGGACTACCTGCATGCCCATCGTGACCGGATGCGGGATCTGCTGGAGCGGCTGGTAGAACTGGAATCGCCCTCCATGGTTCCCGTCTCCCAGCGCCCCGTACAGGCCCTTCTGCGGGAGGCTCTGGGCGATATCGGGTACCGCTCCCGGATCCTGCCCGGACAGACGACGGGCGGAACCCTGTACGCGTCACCGCGGGAGCGCCGGCATCCGGCTCCCTACCAGCTCGTCCTCGGGCATACCGACACCATCTGGCCGGTTGGCACGCTGGAGGGGATGCCCGTGCGGATAGACCGGGGGCGGCTGTACGGACCGGGTACGTTCGACATGAAGGCGGGTCTGGTGCAGGGCGTCTTCGCCGTCGAGGCCCTCAGGCACTGCGTCGGGCAACCCGAGGTGACCCCGGTCTTCGTCTACAACTCCGACGAGGAGATCGGCAGCCCGGATTCCAGGGAGCACATCGTTCGGCTGGCGATGCGCGCGGACCGGGCGCTCGTGCTGGAGCCATCCCTGGGTGAAAACGGCAAGCTGAAGACGACGCGCAAGGGAGGCGGGGATTTCACCGTCCACGTCACCGGCGTGGCGGCGCACGCGGGGCTCGAACCCGAGAAGGGAGTAAGCGCGATTCTCGAGCTCGCGCACGTGATCCGGAGGCTGCACGCCCTCAACGAGCCGGTCCGGGGCGTAAACGTGAACGTGGGGACGATCGAGGGCGGGATTCGGCCCAACGTGATCGCGCCGGAGGCGAGCGCCGAAGTGGATGTGCGCGTGCCCACGCTCGCCGACGCGCGCCGGGTGGAGCGGGAGATTCGCGCCATCGAGGCCACGGTGCCCGGATCGGCGGTCGAGATCCGGGGCGAGATGGACCGTCCTCCAATGGAGAAGACGCCGGGCAACCGTCGGCTCTGGGAGCTGGCACGGGAGGCCGGGGCGCAGTTAGGGCTTGAAATGGAGGAGGCGATGTCCGGCGGGGGATCGGACGGCAACACCACCAGCCTGTACACGCCGACACTCGACGGGCTGGGCGCGGTCGGCGCGGGAGCCCACGCCAGCCATGAGCATGTCGCGCTGGAGCGGATGCCCGAGCGGGCCGCGCTGGTCGCGCTGCTGCTCGCGGCGCCATCGATGCAGCTCTACGGGGCCGAGGCCTGAAGACCGGACCCTGATGGAGGTTCTCCGACGAATTGCCGCGCGCCAAGAGTGGGGCGGCGCCGGATTGCCTGCGGGTCAGAGTGGCTCCGCGCCCTCCTCGTCCGCTCCCTCGTCGGGAGCGCGCAGGCGGCGGAGCGCCAACCCCGCCAAAAGAGCGGCCAGCGCGATCCAGACCACCCAGGAGATGTCGAGCAGCATCCCCGCGAGGCCCAACCCCGCTCCCGCGCACATCAGCGCGACACGCGCGTGCAGGTATCGGTCTTCCCCGGGACGGGATCGGCTCGCGAAAATGAAGAGCACGATCAGTCCCGTTTCCTGCGCTCGAGGAACCGGCGAATACCCTCCCGACAGGTGTGGGTAAGTCGGGCGGCGACGTTGATCTGGGCGGCCCGCGTAATGCCGTCCTGAAAGCTGAGATTGTCCAGATCGTAGAGCAGCGCCTTGGAGAGGGTGACCGAGGACGGAGGGCGGCTGGCCAGTTCCCTGGCATAGGCGGCCACCGACGCATCGAACGCGTTCGCCGGGATCACCCGGGTTGCGAGGCCCCATGTGAAGGCATCGGCAGCGGAAAAGCGCTCGCCGAGGGTGGCCAACTCGAAGGCGCGGCCCTCGGATACCTTGCGCCGCAACACGGTCATCACCAGAGCCGGCACAAAGCCCAGGTGTACTTCCGGGTAGCCCAGCTCCGCATCCTCGCGCACCAAGACGATATCGCAGGCGGTTGCGAGGCCGCATCCGCCGCCAAGCGCCCGGCCGTGAACCGCCGCCAGCACAGGTTTGGTCAGCTGGCGCATCTGAACGAAGAGGTTGCCCATTCGAAGCGCATCGGCGTGGCTCTTCTCGGGCCCCATGCTGGTGATCTGCTCCATCTCGGCGAGGTCGGCGCCGGCACAGAAGTCCGGTCCGGCTCCACGCAGGAGCACGACGCGCACGGCAGAGTCGTTGCGCGCCTTGAGGAAGGCGGCCTGCAGAGCCTCCACCATGTGCGAGTCGAGCGCGTTGCGCTTGTGCGGGCGGTTGAGCGTCAAGGTCAACACCCGATCCTCAACCTGGTGGAGAAGTCGCTCCTGCGCGCTCATGGGTTCGCCTCGTCCGGATTGATCGCGTCGCGCTCCGGATGCCGGGGCGCTCTTCCCCGTCCCCGCACGCGCCGTGCGATCTCGTCGGGCACCTCCACGTTCATGCGCAGCAGGGCGGTCGAGAAGACCTTGCCCTGGGCGTCCATCATCAACGAAACGGTCCCACCGCCTCCGAGCGCCCCGGGAAGCACGAAGTTGAGGGCGTGCAGGTTGGGAAGTTCGTAGCGGGTCACCTCCCCCTTCACCGTGTCGCCGAAGTGGTTCTGTACGCGCCCGGCGGTCACCGCCTCGACGAGCAGCGGATAGTGTTCGGGTTCGTAGGCGATCACGCCGATGTTGACCACGTCGCCCTTGTCTCCCGAGCGCGCGTGCGCGAGTTCGACCAGCTTGACGGCCGCCATGGTCAACGCCTCCCCGGGGTTTCGCGTCCGGCTGTCCCCATACAGCATGCGCGCCTGAGACAAGACATCGCAACATCAGGCCCGGAATGAAAACGACCGACGGTTCTGCATGGCGCCCATCGAGGCACGTTCATGCCTCCTGAATCTCCACGCGCACGAAGGGTTCCACCGCCTCGCGCGGCACCAGGGCGGGCCAGAAGGCCGCGACTTCACGGACGCGCGGGCGCCCCTCTCCAAAGCCGATCACCGAGGGTGGTCCGGTCAGCACCAGCGGCGCGACTTCGCGGGTGAAGCGTTCCACCGAGGCGCGCTCACTGCCGCGAACCGCCACCCGCAACTGCACTTCGGGGAGATCCGGCGGCGGCGGGCCCGCCAGCGCCCCGTGCGTCGAATCCCACCCCACCAGGTCGGTGCGCACCTCGTCGAAGCGGAGCCCCAGGCGGTCGAGGCGGGCCCGCAGGACACGGGCGGCCGCGCGCGCCTTGGCCGCCGCGTCCGGCCAGGCGTACACGAGCGTGCCGACGGCGCGCCACCCCCCCGAGTACACGATGGACGCCTTGAGCCAACCGGTCGGCGGGCGGCCGCGCGCACCCGTCACCCGCACCCGGTCCTTCCCCGCCCCTCCCAGGCGGACGGTCGTCAAGTCCGCGACCACGTCCGGGGTGGCATAGGCGGCCGGATCGCCGATCTCGTAGACGATCTGCTCGGTGACGGTCGCGGGGCTCACGCGCCCCCCCGACCCTTCGTGCTTGGTGACCACGAACTCGCCGGAAGGCTCGGCCTCGATGATGGGAAAGCCGACCCGGTCGAGGTCGGGGATGGTCCACCACTCGGCCATGGCGTTCCCGCCGGTGCACTGGGCGCCGCACTCGTTGACGTGCCCCGCCACCACCCCGGCGGCCAGGCGGTCGTAGTCGTCCGCCGCCCACCCGAACTCGTGCAGCAGGGGCGCCAGGGTGAGCGCCGCGTCCACGCAGCGGCCGGCAACCACCACGTCGGCGCGCCGCCCCAGCGCTTCCGCGATCGGGAACGCGCCCAGGTAGACGTTGGCCCCGGTTACCCGGTCGCGGATGCTCGCCAGCGGTTCACCGGTCTCCATGTTGCGCAGCTCGTGGCCGCTGGCGAGCAGGTCGTCCAGGCGGGGCATCAGGTCGTCGCCCGTCACCACCCCGAGCCGCAGGCGGCCGCGCACCCCCACCCGACGCGCCGCGAGCGCCACCTGGTCGGCGCATCCTCCGGGGTTCACCCCTCCGGCGTTCGCGACCACCCGGATGCCGCGCTCCAGACAGGCCGGCAGGATGCGCTCCATCAGCGAGACGAAGTCGCGCGCGTACCCGGCCTCCGGGTCGCGGGCGCGCTGCTTGTGCAGGATCGACATGGTCACTTCGGCCAGGTAGTCCATGACCAGGTAGTCGATCGGCCCCTCCTCGACCTGGCGCACGGGCGCCTCCAGGTCGTCGCCCCAGAAGCCGCCCGCGCCCGCGACGCGCACCGGGCGTTCCCCACCGGACCGGGAAGCGGCCATCCCCCGGGTCCCGCCGGCCGCGCTCACGGATTCAACCCGCGTCCAGCAGTCCGGAGGCGCCCGGGGAGCACGCGCTCCACCATGGCCTCAACCCACCCCCGGAGGAAGGTGGAACGCACCCAGATGCGGTCCCGGATTGTTGAGGGCCGCCCGCAGCAGCAGCGCCAGCGCCCCGCGCAGCTCCTCGGGCAGCACCACCTCGTCGACGAACCCGCGGGCCCCGGCGAAGCGGGCATCCAGCTGGCGATCGTACTCCTCCCGCACCTCGTCCATGCGCGTGCGCAGGTCCTCGTCGGGCACCTCGCCGCGCTCGCGAAGCTCCTCCAGATGTCGGCTGAACAGCGCCATGACCGCGCTCGCTCCTTCCATCACCCCCATCCTTCCCGTCGGCAGCGACAGGATGAAGTCCGGATCGAAGCCCTGGCCAGCCATCGCGTAGTAGCCCGCCCCGGAGGCGTGGTTGAGGGTGAGCACTAGCTTGGGCACGGTCGCGGTCGCCATCGCCTCCACGAAGTGCGCGCCCGCGCGGATGATCCCGGAGCGCTCCGCCTTCGGCCCCACCATGAAGCCGGACACATCCTGCACGAAAAGCAGCGGCGTGCGGCGGCGATTCATGGTCTCGATGAACCCGGCCACCTTCTCGGCGCTTTTCGTATAGACGATGCCCCCGAACCGGGGCGGCCCGCCCTCCGCATCACGCACCATGCCGCGCGCGTTGGCGATGACCGCGACCCGCATCCCCTGGATGGCGCCGGCGCCGCACATCATCTCGGGGGCGTAGTCGGGCTGATACTCGACCAGCCCAGGCTCGTCCAGAATGCAGCGCAGGACCTCCGGCATGTCGTAGGGATGCCGGTGATCGTCAGGGAGGAGATCGTAGAGGTCCTCCGCGGGCCGGGCCGGGCCGCCATGCGACGATGCGCGTCCGCCTGGCGACACCGAAGACTTCGACGCGGCCCCCGAGCCATCCTCGCCGCGCGGCAGGGCTCCGACCAGCACGCGAATCTTCTCGATGCAGGCCGGATCGTCCTCCGCCAGGTAATGGGCGACGCCGCTGACCGATGTGTGCATGCGCGCGCCCCCCAGTTCCTCCGCTTCCACCGTCTTCCCGATCGCGCCCTTGACCAGGTTGGGACCTCCGAGCCCCATGAAGCTGGTGCCCTCGACCATCACGATCACGTCCGAGAGCGCCGGCAGGTACGCGCCCCCCGCGATGCAGGGACCCATGACCGCGGCGATCTGCGGAATGTCCAGATAGCGGCGCATGAGGGAGTTGTAGTAGAAGATGCGCGCGGCCCCGTACTTGCCGGGAAAGACGCCTCCCTGGTACGGCAGATTGACCCCCGCCGAATCGACCAGATACACGATGGGGATGCGGCAGCGCATGGCGATCTCCTGCGCCCGCAGGATCTTGCCGATGGTCTCGGGCCACCAGGCCCCCGCCTTGACGGTCGCGTCGTTGGCGACCACGACCAGCTCCCGTCCGTGGACCCGTCCCACCCCGGTGACCACCCCGGCGGCGGGCGCGCGCCCGTCGTAGAGGTCGTGCGCCACCAGCAGACCGATCTCGACGAAGGTCTCGCCGGGGTCGAGGAGTGCGGCGACCCGCTCGCGGGCGGTCCACTTGCCGCGCGTGTGCTCGCGCTCGATGCGCTTCGGCCCTCCACCCAGACGCAGGCGCATCCGGAGCTCCTTCAACTCCTCGGTGAGGCGGCGTACGCGGGCGTCGGCCCGTTCGCCGGCCGAAGCGCGCCCGCCCTTCGCCGCGCGATGCGATCCGGCGGTGCGTGGGCTCATGTCGAAGCCCGCCCCGACGACGCGAACCAGTCGCGGATGTAGGCGACCGCGTCTCCGGTGCGCGTACCGGGTCCGAAGAGCCGACCGATCCCTGCGGCGTGGAGCGCGGCCGCGTCGTGCTCCGGGATGATGCCGCCGCCGGTGACCAGCACGTCGGCCAGCCCCGCCTCGTCGAGGAGCGCCTTTACGTGGGGCAGGAGGGTCATGTGCGCGCCCGAGAGGATCGACACTGCCACCACGTCTGCGTCCTCCTGGAGTGCGGCCTCGACGATGGCCTCCGGCGTCTGATGGAGACCGGTGTAGACCACCTCGAAGCCGGCATCGCGGAAGGCGCTCACGATGACCCGCGCTCCGCGGTCGTGGCCGTCCAGTCCCGGCTTTGCCACCAGGACGCGGATCCTGCGGTGTGTTGTGGTCATGGCTGTTCGTCCCCGGGCAGGATACCTCCCTCGACGAGCAAACGTTCTACCGCTTCGTACACCGTCTCGTGCCCGCCGGCCACGGTGCGAGCCGCCTCCGCGAAGCCGCCCTCCCCCGCGACCCGGCCCAAGTGCGCCTCCAAGGCGGCGCGCATGCCGGCCTGGATGCGCGCCTCCGCGCGGGCGACGCGGCGCGCCTCGAGCGCCCCCGACCCCGCCAGGCTGCCGCGGTGGTCCTCGATGGCACCCGCGACCGCTTCGATCCCTTCGCCCGTAGTGGCGACCGTGGCGAGCACGGGGGGTTCCCACCCGGGAGCGGCGCCGTCCCTCGCGACCGCTCCGCTTCCACCACCGCTGCCCTGCTCGGTGCCACCCCGGTCGCTCCCGCCCCGGCCACCGCCCCCCCGCCGCCCCAGCGCGACCGCGTCCCGCAGCTGCCGAACCAACGCGCGGGCGCCCGGGCGGTCGGCCTTGTTCACCACGAAGACGTCGGCCACCTCGGCCAGCCCGGCCTTCATGGCCTGCACCTCGTCGCCCGCTTCGGGGGTGAGCACCACCACCACCGTGTCGGCCGCCGCGGCCACCCCCAGCTCGGTCTGGCCGACCCCCACCGTCTCGAGAAGGATGCGGCCGAACCCGCTCCCCTCCATCAGGTCGGTCGCGTCGTGCACCGCCGCGGCGAGGCCGCCCCCCGCCCCGCGCGTCGCCATCGAACGGATGAAGATCCCCCGGTCGAGCTGGAGCGGCGCCATGCGCACCCGGTCCCCGAGCAGCGCGCCCCCGGAATACGGCGAGGTCGGATCCACCGCCACGATCGCCACCTCCTCGCTGGCCCCGCGCCAGTGCCCCGCCAGCGCGGCCGCCAGGGTCGACTTCCCCGCCCCGGGCGGCCCGGTGATCCCCGTCCGGTGGGCTCGGCGGTCGTGCGCGGCCACCCGAGCCAGCAGCTCGCGAAAGCCCGAACGACGGTCCTCCACCACCGAGATGGCTCGTCCCAGCGCCGCCCGTTCACCCGCGGCGCACCGCTCCGCCAGCGACCGGATTCTCTTCCGACCGCTCACCGCCCTCCCCCCGAGGCCACCACGTGCATCCTTACCCCATCCCGTTTCCGAACCACCTCGGGTGCCGGGAGGCTCTCACCCTCCGGGGCCGCCGCCAGACCCTTCACGGCCGCCACGGTCGCGATCCCAGCCCGCGCGCGTGGCGCAGCGGGTTGTCCAGCAGGTGCGCGGGGACGACCAGCACGACCAGGAACAGCACCAGAGCGGCGAGCAGCCCGGCGGCCAGGACCCACACGTTGTCGAGCGAGATGTAGATGATGGCGGAGATAACCGCGGTGGAGGCGGCGAAGATCGACAGCAGCAGCCGCCTGCCCAACAGGGTGAGCGAGCGCTCGATGCCCTGGATGTCGCGCGGGTGCACCCGTACCCGCAGGTTCTCGCGTTCGGCCCGCACCAGCAGCTCGCGCGCCGAACGCACCAGCCCGCTGGTCTCGGACCAGACGTCCTTCGCGATGGCGACCGGTTCCCGGCCCGCCGTGCGCATGATCTCGCTCCGGTGCGCGCGCAAAACCCTGCGGAAGACCGCGAACGAGTCGAAGCGGACGTCGTAGGCGGTCCCGATGCCCTCGAGCAGCACGAGCGTGCGGAACAGGTAGACGAGCTCGCGCGGAAGCATGAGCGGCCAGGTGTAGAAGGTGTCGAGCACCTCGCGCACGCTCTCCTGCACCCGCCGCCGGACGCCTCGTCCGTCCTTGCGGGCGCTTTCCACGATGCGCACGATCTCGGCGGCGGCCTCGCGGATCTCCCCGCGCGACACCTCCGGGCCGATCATCCCCAGCCGGTACATGGCGCCGATGGCGCCGTCGATGTCCTCCCGCGCCACGGCCATCGACAGGCTGAGAAGGGACTGGCGGGTCCAGCGCGGAATCTCGATGACGGCGCCCCAGTCGAGCACCACCAGCGATCCATCCTCGGCAACCAGCAGGTTGCCCGGGTGGGGATCGGCGTGCAGGAACCCGTCCATCATCATCATGCGCAGGTACACCGCGGAGAGCCTCTCCATCAGCAGGCTCGCCGAAGGGCGTCCCCGCCGGACGCGGTCGCCCAGGCGATCGATGCGGATTCCTTCCATGTACTGCATCACCATTACGTGCCGCGTGGTCATCTCGTCGAAGACACGCGGCGCCCTCACGGCGCGATCCCCGGCGAAGGCGCGCTGGAAGCGCCCGATGTTCTCGGCCTCCACGCGCAGATCCATCTCCTCCCGCACCTTCACCGAGAATTCGCGGATCACGGCTGCAAGCGCCCGCATGTGGTGGTTGGGGAAGAGGACGTTGAGCCAGAAGACGATCCGGAACGCGGTATCCACGTCCAGCGCGACCCGCTGCTCCACGCGCGGGCGGAGCACCTTGACCGCCACGTCGCGCCCGTTGAGCCGGGCCCGGTGCACCTGGCCGAGGCTGGCGGCGGCGATGGGTTCGCGCTCGAAGCTCTCGAACAGATCCGCGAGCTTGCCGTCGAGTTCCTTCTCGATCACGCCCACGATCGCGTCCGGGGAGTGGGGCGGCACCTGGTCCCGGAGGGTGCCCACAGCGGTGAGATAGGGCTCGGGAAGGATGTCGGCGCGCGCCGCAAACATCTGCCCCAGCTTGATGAAGGCGGGCCCCAGGGCGGCGACCGTCTTCACGAGGCGGGCGGCGCGCCTCTCGTGGTGACCGGGCCTGCGGCGTGCGGGGCGTCCAACCACGATCCAGCGCCGGCGGTCGCGCAGGAACGCGACCAGGAACGGCTGCAGGCGAAGCAGGACCCACGCAAACCGTGCGATGCGCCTCATGGGGTGATGGCCTCTTCGTTTCGCCGTGAGAGGGATGGGATGCCGGTGAAGCTGCGGCCTCCCGCGTCACGCACAAGGAGCATGCCTGAGGCGGAACCCGAACGCCGGGACACCCGGCGCCCGCAAAGCTGGACCCCCGCTGCCCGCTCCGTCTACCCCCGAGCGCGCGCGGGGATCGGGAAGCGCGCTTCCGCGAATCCATCGAGGGTGCACGGGGATCATACCGCGCGCTTCCACGAGACCAACGAGCGCCTGCATACGTGGCCTGTGGCATATGGCACGGTGGATGGCTCGCCTCGGGTGGACGAAGCCGCGGGTTCCTGTACATCTTGTGCCCGGACCGTTGCACCCGAGACACGAGGAAGAAAATGACGGGGAGAACATGCGCGAGCCTTGGGCTCCTGTTCCTGACAGGCTGTGCCGGTGACGTCGCGGAACAGAACGGCGTGGCCCTGGGCCCGGTGCAGGCGGCGCTGGAGCAGGAGTTCGCCGTCATCCAGACCGTGCGCGAGCTGCCGGACGGGCGGGTGCTGCTGGCGGACCCGCTGGGACAGGCGCTGTTCGTGGCGGACATGGATGCCGGGACCACCACCACGCTCGGCCAGGTGGGCGAAGGACCCGCGGAGTACCGACAGCCGGACGCGGTGTGGCCATTGCCGGGCGACCGGTCGCTCCTGGTGGACCTCGGTAACGGGCGCCTGACCGAGATGGGCGCCGACCTGAGCTTCGGGGACACGCGGCCCTACATGCTGGGCTCGTTCCAGATGGGTTCGCCCATCATGCTCGCCATCCCGCAGGGCGTGGACGAGCGCGGAGGCGTCTTCTTCCAGGGGTTCGGGATGAGTGCGGGGGGGGAGGTCGCCGACTCCTCCCAGGTTCTCCGCTACGACCTGGAAACGGAGGCGGTGGACACTCTGGCGAGCGTCAAGCTGACCGACCGCACGCGCCGCACCTCGGGCGGACCGAACAACCAGAACGTGTCCATCTCGCCCATTCCGCTCTCCCCCGCCGATTCGTGGGGCGTAGCGGCGGATGGCCGGGTGGTAGTGGCTCGTTCGGTCCCCGGGTCGGGCGAATTCTGGGTCGAATGGTTCGCGCCGGACGGCGAGATGACCCGCGGGCCGGCCTATCCGTACTCGCCGGTGGACATCGGGCGGGCCGAGATGGAGGAATGGCGCGACTCGCGCGCCGAGACCGGCGGCGGCATGACCATCCAGGTCGAGGGGGTCAACGGCAACATGAACATGCGCGCCGGGCGAGGCGGGCCTCCGGGCAACGACGACCTGGACAGCTACGAGTGGCCCGACAGCAAGCCGGCGTTCCAGGGAAGCATCCCGGTCGACCCAACCGGACGCGCCTGGGTGCGCCGGCATACCGAGGCGGGCGATGCCCCCGTGTACGACCTCTTCGACGGTTCCGGGACGCGCACGGCGACCATCGAGCTGCCGATGGAGCGGCGCGTGGTGGCGTTCGGCGAAGGCGTGGTCTACGTGGTGCGCATGGACGAGTTCGACCTGCAGTACCTGGAGAAGTACGGGTTGCCGTAGGAGGCCGGCTCGGCCCCGACCGGCCACCCCACTACTTCCCGGCAGGATGCGCGCGCGGATGATCTGCTAGCGCCCTGATGCTCCGCTACTGGAGCCCCGTGGTCAGTGCCGCCCCCTGCGCATCGGCGCGCACCTCTCCGCCGTTCCCACTATTGTCCCGCAGCCGCTCGAAGCCTTCGCCGCCCACATCGATCAGCGGGATGCTCGGGTAGCCCAGTTCCTCGGCGACCAGGATCCCCAGCACCAGGATGGCGTCGGTGGAGCCGAGCACGATGGCGGCGGGGGCGACCTCGTTGCGCAGAAGCTCCAGCATGATGGCGCTGGAGGAGCTCGAGCCGATCGCCCGCTCCATGACCAGGATGCGGCCGCCCAGGGACTCCCCGTATTGCGGGTGCCGGGGATCCGAGACGCGTCCGGTCTCGGGGTCCACGCCTCCCCAGAAGCTGAGAGGGCGCTCGAGCACGAGGAGGGGGCCGCGGCCCTCGCCCGCGTGCACGGGGACGCCGGTCAGCTCCACAGGCCCTCGTCGCGGGTGACGCGTCCGGTCGCCGCCGAGCGCACGCAGTCCTCCAGGCTCCCGTAGACGACGTCGTAGCCGGTGGTGGCGGGGGTGTAGTGCGCGAACTTCCCCGAGTTGGTCATGAGCACGCTGCCGCGCGCGGGCAGGATGGGAGCGACCACGACGCAGGTATCGGCGACGATCTCAACCCCGGCCTCCTCGAATCTGCGCAGATGTCCGTCGGCTTCCAGCCGCTGGACCTCCGCCCTTCCCGTGCAGACAAAGAATGGAATCCTGAAGGGCTCCTGCGGAAGCAGCGCCTCAAGGAGTGAGAACTCCCCGCGGGAGAAATGCGGGCTGCCCAGCGCGACGGCGTCGACTTGGGGCGTTCCAGTTGTGCTGAGCGCGTCCCGCACCTCGCGGAGTTCGCGTGCGTCGGGGGCGAGGACGGCCTCGGGCGCGCGTCCACCCAGGGCGGTTGCGAGGTCCGGGGCCTCCGGGGTGACACCTTCAACGTGGAAGAGCCCGACTGCGCCGGAGGACGCCGAAGCCGCGCCCATCGCTTTCAGCTGGTCCTCGGCCACGGTGTCGGGGAGCCCCGTGACGACCGCGACCCGCTCTCCGACAGTGGCGCCGAGCCAGGTGCCCAGCACCGGGTAGAACACGTCGCGCTCCCTGAGCACCGGGTTGATCGCGCGGGTGTCCACCACGACGGTGGCGCGCCGGTTCTCCTCCAGGTGGAGGCCGGTGCGGGGCGCGCGGCCCACCAGCGCGCAGCAGATGTCCATGAAGTCGCCGTAGCGGTTGGTACGCGCTCCCAGGACCGAGTTGGCGAAGACGACGGCGTTGCTCTCGCCCCAGGCGACGTCCTGACCGCACTCCGGCCGGTGCCCCGCCTGGTAGGGGGCGCAGGTCCAGGTCGGGCGGCAGTCCAGGGTCTCGTAGGCGCGCATCAGCCGCAGCGCCATCTTCCGGCGATGGCCAGCGGAGCGTACCCGGCGGGGGTGGAGCAGGTCGAGCGCCCCCACGTTCAGGGTGGTCGGCACGGCCACCTCCCCGCCCAGCGAGACGAGCCGTTCCGCGAACTCCACGCCCCCGTCGCCGTGGTAGAGGCAGCCGTCGATGTGGGCCGAAGCCACGGGCACCAGTTCCCGGGCCCCGAGGATGCGCGCCATCCGCACCACGATACGCATCGCGAGCTGCGGCGCTGGACCGCGCTCGCCGCCCAGGATCGCGCGTTCTTCATCCGAGAGGGTCAAGGACGAATCCGGCCTCGCCTTCGCGGTTTCGATCGCTTCCAGTGCCATGGCGTCTGCGATTCTATCGCGTCCTGAGGGATCAGCGCGTCCCGGAATGATCGTGCACCTCCCCGCCCCGAACCACGGCCCGGCACGGGTTGGCACCGATCCAGTAGCTTAACTCCGACGGATGATCCACGTCCCATAGCACCAGATCCGCGCATGTGCCCGGCGCGATCACGCCCACCTCCCCCTGCAACCCCAGTACCGGCGCCGCATGGCGCGTCATCCCGGCCAGCGCTTCCTCGGGCGTCAGGCCGAAGAGGACGCAGGCCATGTTCATCGCGAGCAGAGGGGACGTGACGGGAGATGAGCCGGGGTTGAGGTCGGTCGCCACCGCGATTGGCACGCCGTGGCGCCGCAGCGCATCGACGGGAGGCCAGCGGGACTCGCCCAGGAAGTAATACGCCCCCGGCAGGAGGACCGCCGTGGTTCCGGCGGCAGCGAGTGCGCGACAGCCCGCTTCCGTTGCGTACTCAAGGTGGTCGGCGGAGCGGGCGCCGTACCGGGCAGCGAGTTGAGCCCCGCGGAGGGAGGAGAGCTGGTCGGCGTGGAGGCGCACCGGAAGCCCGTGGACCGTGGCTGCATCGAAGACGCGCGCGCACTCCGCCGGGGTGAAGGCGATGCCTTCGCAGAACGCGTCGACGGCGTGGGCGAGGCCGGCGTCAGCGGCGCGAGGGATCATCGTTCCGCACACCAGGTCGACATAGGCGTCACGGCCGCCCTGGTATTCGAGCGGAAGCGCGTGGGCGGCGAGGAGGGTGCGCGACACCCGCACGGGGAGGCGTTCGCCCAAAGTACGGGCGACCCGCAGCATCTTCAGTTCGGGCTCGACGTCGAGCCCGTAACCGGACTTTATCTCAACCGTGGTGACGCCGTGCGCCAACAGAGCCTTGAGTCTCCACACGGATGCATCGTACAGCTGCACTTCCGTGGCTGTCCGGGTCGCGGCCACCGTGGACAGAATCCCGCCCCCAGCCCGCGCGATCTCCTCGTAGCTCATGCCCTGCAGACGCATCTCGAACTCGTTCGCGCGCGTGCCCGCAAACACGAGGTGGGTGTGGCAATCGATGAGCCCGGGGGTGAGCCAGGCCCCTTCCCCGTCCAAGGTGCGTGAGGCGCCCGCGGTCACTTCGCGGGGGGCTACACGCGCAGCCCCAACCCAGGTGATCCGCCCACCGGCGAGCACCACCAACCCGTCGCGCACGACCCCGTAGGCCTCGCCCATGTCGGCCATGGTGGCGACATGAACGTTGCGGATCAGCAGGTCCGGCCCCGCCGGTTTCCTCTCCAGTTTCCTCCTCCTGTCTGCCATGTTGGCAGACTCGACCATCCTAAACGGCTTTGGTCTGCCATTTTGGCAGACTAACTGACCGTTGCCCAGGTGAAGGCAGCAGGAATCCCCAACCTAGCGTCAAAACGCTTGCCGCAGATAGCGCGGAACCCCGAAGGCGAGCTCCTCGACAAACCGGTGCCGGCGCCCTGGATGACTCGGAGCAGGAGCGGTGGCAGATGGTCCGCGGCGCGGTGATGTTTACTTGGCCTCGCTCCATCCGACGCGAAGCTCCGCTACGCCCCGTAGGTGCGAATCCCCTCTATCCTGGCGACCCGCCCGGAACCGATACCCGCCCCGGAGTCCTCGGTCCTCGCTCGAGGTCGACGGCGCTCGTCCGGGTGCGCTGAAGGATGTGCTGCCCCGCCGGCGTGGTCCCGAGTACCCGGCGATGAATGGAGTTGCCCGCTTGGTAGTCCAGGATGAGAGCGGGCTGATGGTCGAATGCCTCATTCACAAACTGGTCACAGAGGCGGCGATCCGAGTCAGTCGCTGCAGGATTGTAGTGGAGGGTTACGATGTCGAGGAGCGCATCGTGTGGAAACCTGCGGTAGTTCGGATCGCGGAGCGGGAGTTCGTCGACCGGCAGTGACTCAAGATCAACATTGTCGACAATCATGAGGGCTGGCTCCAAACTGACAAATCCCCGTCCCAGTGCATCTATGGAGGGTCGGAGGCCAACGTCTTCCATGTTGGGCACGACCGGATTGTCAACGTCCTGACCGGTGCCCACGACCTCGAAGTCAGCGCTGGAAAGATCCGGGAAATCGAGCGCCGGAGCCACCTCCTGGTGATCGATAGCCTGCATCGCTACCACGTGGCCACGGCCTGGAGCGAGGCCGAAGTCCCGACCGGAGCCGGGGAACCGCAGGTGCCACTCCGACCAGACGCCCCCCGGATCAAGCCGCCAAGGACTGAATTCTATGCAATTGTCGAGGGAAGTTTGATCGAGGCGGCTCTCCCAAACGTACCAGAAGGCCGAAGCGAGGATCTTGCCATCCAAATAGACCGTCGTGTCGGAGTTGTTGTACACCTCTACGTACTGCATTTGCGAGTACTGGAGCGCGGGTCCGAAGTCTACCACCGGAGACCAGTCGTGGATTTCGCTGATGACCAACGAGCCACGCCGGCTGGCCACCGCCTCCACTTCCACCGTCACTGCAGGCGGTTGAACCGTGGCGAGTCCGCCGCCACCGAAGGCGTTGATGCCCGCCAAGCCCATGTCTGTCCCGGCAACGTCCTCGGCCTCCTGGTCATCCAGTAGGCGGAGAGAGGTAACTCGGTAGCGACCGGGGAGCACATCGGCGAACGTTACAAGCCCCAGCGAATCCGTCGAAGCCGAGACCATGGATGATTCGCCGGACCGCTGAATCCCTACCTGCGCCCCAGGCACCCGACCGACCGGTGCACCCAGCACTCCCATAGCTTCAGCCGCTACTCCGGCCAGGCGCACGGCCACAGTCAAGTTGCCCCTTTGGACCGCGCCGGTTGTGTCTCGGTTGGCGGGACCGCCGGTCCCACTTTGGTCGATTTCGACCGGATCGACTCCGCTACTGCAGGCGAGAAGGAGCCACAGGATGAATGACGCCGCGCATCCCAGCACTCGGGACAGATTCGCGGCATGGAATCGGGCGTCGGGCCAATGCATTCTTGCGGTCGACAGCGCGCCTCCTCGTCGAGAGCCAAGCTACTAGCAGCTTAACCACGTCCAGGACAACAAGTCGACTCTGCCGGCCAACATTTTCGCCTTCACCGGTCGCGAGATGGATCGTCACTTCAGTTCCATCTCGCTAGGGCCGAGACGGGATCCTCAAGCCGAGCACGTACTCAGTTGCACAGGCACTGACCATCCGCCAGGCAAATGCTACCTGGCGCAGAGCAACACATCCCGCACCAGAAATCGCTCCCACATTCGTCGCAAACGCTGGCCGCCTCCCCACTCCCCCGCGTCACCTCCGCCGTCGCTAGGCTGAAGGCAGCCACCAGCAGCAACCCAACAATGAACCGGCCGATAAGGATGCCCTTCCTCTTCATGATACCTCCCCCAGGTAGATGGGTGTTGAAATCCCGGCACCCGCCGGGAAAGAGAGACCTGCGTCCGGGCCGGCTCCCATCCCCGGAGCCGCCCGCCATCCGAACCCGCCCCGCTCACTTCAGGGCCGCGCTCGCTACCGAGTCGGTGACCGCAACCTCCGCTTCACCGAAGATCGACCCGATGTAGGCGTACTCGACCGCCCCGACGTCGTCCGTCACGAGCGTGATGGGGACGCCGCGTATCCTGTATAGCTCCTGCATGCGTTCGTCGAGGAACGGAACCACGGGGAACGTCAGCCCGTGCTCCTCCATGTATGCTCGCGTCTCCGGCACCGGATCCAGCGACAGGCCATACACGTGCACCGAATCCGCGTGGGGCTCGAGCGCTTCAGCCATCCGCTGCCATGCGGGAAGGGTGACGAGACAGTTGCCGCAGCGGGTGTTGAAGACAAAAAGGACCTGCCGAGCCCCATGCCGGAGATGGCCGACAATGACGGAATCGCCGGCTAGCGTGACCCCGCCAAAGGGGGGAACGACCATCCCGACATGGGGCAATTCGACATACCGCCAAACGGTGTCGCGCAGTGCGACCACCTCGATCCGAAGCTGACGCTTCTGGTATGTCACCAGCACCAGCAGGGCTGCCAGCACGATGGTGACGACCTGGAGGATCCGCGTTCGCGGGCCGGAAAACAGCCTGCGCCATGGGAGACAAGAGCCGGATTCTGACCTGTCAGTCATTCCCAGCACGTAGCCCAAGCCCCTTCCGACAGAATTCGTGAACGCGACGGTACTATTTCCTTAACGTCTGACCCGTCGGTTTCTTGACACGGGCTCATTTGCTTGACAACCGGGAGGAGAACGGGAAACCCTGTCTGCAAGCGGGCTCACCTTTCGAGGGATGCCATCCTGCTGGTGCCCTGCCCGATCCGGCTTCCTCGTCAGAAACCAGCCCCTTCGCGCGTTAATGTCTTATAGCGGTCCACGAAAAGTGGCCGCCGGGAAGACGCGCGCATCCATGTGACGGACGCCGAGTTCCCGAAAAGGAGCACCGTGCATTTCAGCACCCTGTTTGCGGAAGTGTACCCGGGGCTCCTGCGGTACGCGCACAGGCTCACCGCCGATCCGGACATTTCGGAAGACGTTGCCCAGGAGGCGTTTGCGCGCCTCGTGGAGCGAGATGTCGAAGGGAACGACCAGGAACTGAAGGCCTGGCTGTTCAGGGTGGCGACGAACCTGATTCGCGACTATGAGCGCAAGACAAAGAGGCGACGGCATCTGGCGCGGACACACCTGTTGCCCTCGGATGATGACCCGGACTCGAACGAGCGCGCCGAGCGCGGGGAACGGATCAGGATTGTGCGCGGGGCTCTGGCGAGCCTGGACACTCGCGCGAAGGAACTGCTCCTGATGCGCGAAGAAGGCTTCAGCCATCGCGAAATAGCGAGCGCGACCGGCGTTGCCACGGGTTCGGTGGGCAAGTTGTTGGCACGGGCACGAAAGAAGTTTGCGGCGGAGCTAAGGGAGCGGGGGTATCGGCATGACTCATTTTTCTGACGGAGAACTTCAAGCCTATCTCGATGGCGAACTCAAGCAGGATGATTCGCGGGAAAGGGAACGTCATCTGCAGTCATGTTCGGAATGCAGGGCGGCGCTGAGCCGGCTCGACATCGCAGGACGCGTCGCATCCCGCGCTCTTAAGGAGCTGGACATCCTGCCGGAACCGGGGGCCCGGACAGGATCGGAGGCGCGTATGCGCGCGATCAGGGGCCGGGTGGCGGCGCGGCGCCGGCGCCGCGCACGGAGGAGATGGGCTCTTGCGGCAAGCGTGGTCCTGGCATTCGCGGCGTCCGTGGCCGTGCCCGCTTCGCCGCTGCGAGCCTGGTTTGTTCGAGCCTGGGAGCAGGTGGTCCTCGTGTTCCAGGGTCCGGGCCTGGACCCGGCGTCTTCGCAGGGAGCGGATACCGCATCCGAGGTTCCGGCGACTTCCGTCCAGCCCCCATCTCCCGAGCCGGACTCCGACCAGCCCGCCGAGGCGCCCGGGGAAGCCGGCTTGCACGCACAGGTCTCGAATCTCTCGCTCCAGATTCTGCTGCACGATCTGACTTCCGGTGCCGAAGTCCAGGTCGTCTTCGTGGAGGGTACCCAGGCCGGGGTCTTCGCCGCGGCCGACTCCCGCTTCACCTCGGGCCCTGGGCGACTGGAGGCCTGGGTGAGCGGCGAACGAGCAAGGGTGGAGGTCCCCCGCTCGGCTGGCCGGCTCCTCCTGCTGGCTGGCGGGCAGCCGCTGCTCGAGAAGAACGGAGACTCGCTGTCGGTGCGGGGCACGGTGCGCGAGGGCGACGCAAACGGCATCCTGTTCGTGATTCCGGGCGGATGAAGGGACGGGCCTGGCGATCCCGTTTCCGCCTCTTCACGGCCCTGCTCCTCTGGGCGGCCGTCCCGGCGGTTCCGGCCCAGGCCCAGACGCGAGCGGAGATTGCGGGCCGTGTCACGGACCAGGAGTCCACCATGCCGGTGGCGGGCGCCATCGTGGCGGTAGAGGGCCTGGAACTGACGAGCGTTACCGACTCTGCGGGCCACTACCGCGTGGCGGAGGTGCCGCCGGGTCC
Organism: Longimicrobiales bacterium; assembly: GCA_965208255.1. Lineage (GTDB taxonomy): Bacteria > Gemmatimonadota > Gemmatimonadetes > Longimicrobiales > Gaopeijiaceae > BD2-11. The sequence goes on along the minus strand of OZ242324.1, from coordinate 1,116,614 downwards.
GCAGGTGCTCGTGGTCGCGAGAATCGGTTACGCCACCACCCGCATCCCGCTTACCGTCCCCTCCGGCGGCGTGCTGTCGCTCGACATCGTGCTCGCCACGTCGGCGCTGAGGATGGAGGGGATCACCGTTACGGCGGATGCAGTCTCGCGGGCGCGCGGCGAACTCGGCACGGCCACCGTCATCGAACAGGACGCCATCGACGTCCAGACGGCGAGTTCCCTGGCCGGATTGCTGGAACTCACGCCGGGCGTCGAGCTGAGGCCGCCGGGACTCGACGCCGTCGAACAGATCCCGCTGCGTGCGGCCCCAACGAGCTCGATCGTGAGCCTGGTCGAGGGTGAGCCGTCGTCGGCGCAACTTGCTTCCTTCGGCACGCTCATCGTCCTGGACGGCGTCCCGGTTTCCAACAACGCGAACCTCCAGAGCACGGACCTGCGGGGGAGGTTGCGCATCCCGTCCAGCGCGGGCGGCGGCATCGACCTGCGCCGCATCCCCGCCAGCACGCTCGAACGCGTCGAGGTGATCCGGGGGATCCCGTCGGTTCGCTTCGGCGATCTGACCCAGGGCGTGATCGTGGTGGATACCCGGGCAGGGGCCTTCGAGCCGCGCCTGGATGGCATCTTCGATCCCCACACGGGGGGCGCCAGCTTCGTAGGGGGGTGGAATCTGGGGTCGAAGGATGCGCTATCGGGAACCTTCGACCTGACGGGCACCCGCCCCAATCCCGGTTTCGTCGACGACGAAGCGGTGCGCTTCTCCGCCCAGGTGGCGCACAGGAAGGAGCTGGGAGCGGCAGTGCCGGGCGAGCCGGCGGACGGCAGCGCGATGCCCCGGTTCCGCTTCGACACAAGGCTGGACCTCTTTCAGGTCGTCCACGACGTTCCCGAGGACACGGTCGTCGCGCCCGGTTTCTCGTCCGCCAACCGGGATCGCGGGCTCCGCCTGTCCGAACGCGCGCGGCTCAACCTCTCGCCCGCGTTCCGGCTCGAGTTTACGGGCGCGCTGGACCTGACCCTACAGCGCTCGTTCGTGGAGTCCCCGAACTTCCGGGGCACCTCTCCCTTTACCGACCGCCTGACGGAGGGGCGGGCGATCGGACGCTTTCTGGCCGGGCGGTTCCAGAGCCGGGTCGACGTCGAGGGCGACGTATGGCAGATCTACTCGCGGATCGAAGCCGACCGGCGCGCGGACGGACCGGGCGGGGACCATCGCCTGCGTGCGGGCATGGTGCTGCGCCGCGAGTGGAACTCGGGCCCGGGATACCAGTTCGACATCGAGTTCCCTCCCCAGGTGACCTTCAACGGGGTGCAGGGCTTCCGGCGCCCTCACCGTTTCGATCAGCTCCAGGCCATGGCCACGAGCGCCCTGTACCTGGACGACCGCGTCACCGGCGAGTTCGGCAGCGGCTGGAGCTACGACGTTCAGGGCGGACTGCGACTGGACCTCATGCACGGCAGCGGCCAATGGGCCTCCGGGGTTCGGGACGCCGTGCTCCAGCCCCGGTTCAACGTGCAGGTCTCCCCGAGGCCCTGGCTGCGGCTGCGCGCGGGCGCCGGCCGGACCGCCAAGCACCCCGCGCTGGCGCAGCTGAGTCCGGTACCGCAGTTCTTCGATGTCGTCAACCTGAACTGGTTCCCGGCGGATCCCGCGGAGCGGCTCGCGATCCTCACGACCTTCATCCGGGACCCGACGAATCCGGAGCTGGGGTTCTCCAGGACGCTCAAGGTGGAGGCGGGCCTCGAGATCTCGGGTCTCGCTTCCGACTTCTCCCTGAGCCTGACCGCGTTCCGCGACCGCACGGGGGGCGGAGCGGGCATCCGTCATGCCCCGCTGTCCGTGGTTCGGGACCGGTTCGCGCTGGCGGATTCCACCCTCGGGACCGGGAGCCCTCCGCGAATCCTGGAACCCCCCGTCGCCGCCGACTCGATCCCCGTGCTGCTCGCCATCCCCGACAACATCCTGAACCTGGCGTCGAGGGGCCTCGAGCTCACCGCCCGGCTTCCCGAAGTGAGGCCGCTGCGCATGCGCCTCGATGTCCAGGCCGCCCTCATCGAAACCGAACTGGTCAAGGACGGACTCGATTTCGGCACCCGTTTCGGAGACTTCCAGCTCGACTGGCGCGTACCCCGGGCCCCCTTCTGGGAGAGCGTCACACAGACCGGCGTGCGCGGCCTCCTCACCTATCGGCTGGTTCATCATCAGCCGGAGCTCGGCCTGGTCGTCACCGGCACCCTTCAGCATTTCGCTCTGGAGAGGACGCACAACATCGCCGGAACCGACCGGCTGGCCTGGAGCGGGTACGTGACGCGCGGGGGGAGTCTGGTGCCCGTGGCGGAGGCGGACCGCCGTCGGCCCGAGTTCGAGGACCTGCGCAACCCTCGCACCAACGTGTTTGCAACCCCCGAAGAAGTCGTTCCGGACTGGCTTCTCAGCCTGCAGCTGAGCCTCGACTTGCCCTATGACGGGCGCCTCTCCCTCTGGGCCTTCAACGCGCTGGACCGGCCCGGCGGCCGGGGCGACGACGACTTCAGATCGCGCTTTCTTCCGGCGCTTCGCTTCGGGCTTGAAGGGGCGTTGCGGCTGGGATGGCTGATGGAGCGGAATCGGCGCGAGCAGTGAGGATGCTCAAGGCCTGTGTCCTGGCGGCCCTCCTCGCTCCCGGCGCGGTGGCCGGGCAGTCGAATGACCTGCTCACGCCGGTCCGGGATGCGCGCCTGCCGGGCTGGGTCACCGACTGGGGCCCTCTCTCCGGTCTGAACGCGGACCATCGCTTCCTGCCTTCCGTCCCCGGGTCTCCGGGCCTGCTAGACGCGCCGTCCCCCCGCGTGGGTCATTTCTGGAGCGCGGGCAACCCGGCGGCGCTGGCGCACGAAGTTGTCGATTCGTGGGGCGCGGTCCGCCTTCGCAAGGGCAGCGAGCGCGGAACCTATCGCCGACCGCTCGATGCCGCGGACTACGGCGTCCAGCAGTTCGCGGGGGTACGCTGGCAGCCGCTGGGAGCGCGCTCGGCGGTTGCGGGCCGCGTGGTGGCCGACGAAACCCGCTCCCGCGCCGGCTCCCTCTCTCCCCTGCTGGTCCGGCATTCCCCGAGCCCCTTCGTGGTAACCGACGGCATGACGCCACCCATGCGCCACATCAGAGTCCACGTCGAAAGCGCCTATGGATGGCGTGCCGGGCCCTGGGGCCTCGGCACGGGACTCGGACTCGAGGTGAGCGACGACCGCACCATGGAGACCCGCACCCCGCGCCTGGGCCGCACCTCCGCGCCCGCGCTCAGCCTGGGTTTGCTGCGCGTGCTGGACGCCGGCGTCACGGTGTCGGTGCAGGGACGATGGATCGGCGCGCACGAGAACAGCCGAATCGTCGTACACCGGGGCGCGCAGGTCGTGGTGCGTGAGCTCGACGGCATGGGGGAACCGGAACCGCTCCGCGTGATTGGCTCGAACATCTTCAGCCGTAGCGTGGGGCGCGCGCGGCGCACGGTTGGTGCTGCGCTGTCGGGACGCACGGGTACGTGGCGGTGGGTGGCTCGGGGCGAACGTGAGCATATTCGCCACGAGCACGAGAGCAGCCGGCTGTCCGCGGACCCGCCGGACCGATGGGAAGCGGGCGCCTGGGGGCTCGGGTTGGACCTGATGGGCCACGTGGGTCCCATGCGCGCGGTGGCCTCGGCCCTGTACACCAGGCTGGGCGGAGACGCCTTCCGGCGCGACCTCGTCGGCCAGGGCGCCATCTTCAGGGTTCGCCAGAGCGCGCTCGGGGGCCTGGTCGATCTGCGGATGCCGTCTCGCGATTCCAGCTGGGTTGCCGCCGTTCGCGTGTCCATCCGGCGGGAGGAGCGCCTGCGCCACGATTTCCTGATCGGCGCCGCGTCCGACCTGCGCGCCTGGCAACCGGGCGCCAGCCTGGAAGTCGCGCGCCGCCTGTCCGAGGGGATCACCCTGTCGGTGGGTGGCGGAGCCTCGGCATACGAACCGGCCGGCTACCTTCCGGCAGCGGGTCTCTACGGGGATGTCGACCCTGCCCTGGTGGCCCCCGAGCTGGCGCTGTACGCCGCCTCGGCCAGGGCGTATGCAGCCACGGCGGCCGTGCGCGTCCGGTTGCGGGCCGGACCCGCCCTGGTCGCCAAGGGCCGCTTCCACCGGCTTGAGCCGGCCGGGAGCCGGGCGGCACCGGATGCGCGCCGGTCGTGGTGGAGCATAGGGGTGAGCGCGGTGTGGGATGGGCGAGCGGCGACGTCGGCTCGTTGACCGGGCTCTCGTTCTGGAGTACCGTGCTCCGCCATGGCCGACCTCATCTTCGATCTCGCACTGCTGCCCGATGGCTGGGCCCGGGATGTCCGCGTCCAGGTAACCGCCGACGGCGATTTCGGCGAGGTTCGTTCCGGCGGAGACCCGGAAGGAGCACGACGCGTCCCGGGCGCCGTGGTTCCGGGCGTTGCCAACGTGCATTCGCACGCGTTCCAGCGGGCGATGGCGGGGCTCACCGAGCGAGGCAGCACGGCGGAGTACGGGTTCTGGAGCTGGCGCGAGCAGATGTACGCGTTTCTCGCGCGCCTCACCCCGGACGACGTGCAGGCCGTCGCCGCGCAGCTGTACGCCGAGATGCTTCGCCACGGGTACACGGCGGTCACCGAGTTCCACTACCTGCGCAACGACCTGGACGGCCGGCCCTACGCGGTGCCGCACGAGATGGCCCTTCGGCTGCACGAGGCCGCCAGCGGCGCGGGAATCGGGCTTACGGTGCTGCCGACCCTCTACCGGGTTGCGGACTTCGGGGCGGAGGAGCCGCTCGAGGAGCAGCGCCGGTTCGTCGCGACCGTCGACGAGATCCTCGATGACGGCGCTGCGCTCAGGCAGGCGGTCGCGGGGGACGGCAACCGCCGCGTCGGACTGGCGCTACACTCGCTGCGCGCGGTGCCCCCCGGCGACCTGGCCGGCGCCGTCGACGCCCTGCACGCGACCGACCCCGCCGCCCCCATCCACATCCACGTCGCCGAGCAGGTGACCGAGGTGCGGGCCTGCCTCTCCTGGAGCGGGGCCGCCCCGGTGGAGTGGCTGCTCGACCACGCCCCGGTCGACGGGCGCTGGTGCGCGGTGCACGCGACCCACATGACGGGAGAGGAGACCCGCGCCCTGGCCGGGTCGGGGGCGGTGGCGGGGCTCTGCCCGACCACAGAGGCCAACCTGGGCGACGGCATCTTCCCGCTCGCGAGCTACATGGTCGCCGGTGGCCGGTGGGGGGTGGGGAGCGACTCCCACGTCAGCGTCAGCCCGGCGGCGGATCTGCGCATGCTCGAGTATTCGCAGCGCCTCACCATGCACGAGCGCTGCGTCGCCGGAGGCCGGGAGGCCCACTCCACCGGTCGAGCCCTCCTGGAGGGCGCGTGGGCGGGGGGTGCGCAGGCGAGCGGGCGGCGGCTCGGTGCCATCCGGCCGGGATACCGGGCCGATGTGGTCGCTCTCGACACCGACCATCCCGCGCTGGTGGGAAGAGAGAACGACCAGCTGCTCGACGCCTGGATCTTCAGCGGCGAGGACACCCCGGTGCGCGACGTGATGGTGGGTGGTGCCTGGGTGGTGGAAGACAGGCGCCACCGCGGGCAGGAGGAAATCGAGAGCGCGTACCGGGCGGTGGCGCGGAAGCTTGCCGCAGGGCTCTAGCCGGGAATAGGCCTCTCGCGAGGTCTGTGTCGGGCGCGCCTCGCTACCGCTAACGAGCCACTCTTGGGGCTGCTACCCCTGCATCGGCACGCTCTGCGTGCGCACGATCAGCTCGATGTCCCAGATGGCCTCGGCGACGGCACGCCCGATCAGCTCCATTCTGCGCACGTCGCTGATCCGCGACTGGACGTTCTTCAGCTCGCGCTTGGAGAGCAGCCACTTGAAGATGCCGCACGCATCCGCGAGCGCGATGATGACGATGTCCCGGGGGTCCGGAATCATGTCGCTGAACAGCACTTCCATGATGCGCAGCTTCACCTCGCGCTCCGCCTGCCCGTCCACGACCGGATAGCGCCGCGAACGGAAGACCCACAGGAACCGCTCGTCCTGGCGCGCCAGGACGCCTTTCGAGACCAGCCGCTCGAGCGCGGTCTCGCGGATTTCGGCGGCGCGGCCCGCGGCGTGTTCCACCCAGTAGCGCGCATCATGGGCCTCTTCAACCTGTGCGATCTCCTCCAGCATCGGGTCCAGCAGGCTGTCGCCGAGCGGCGTCGCGTCGACCAGGAAGAGCTTCTCCAGATCGGTGTCGACCCGGTTCTCGAGCGCCAGGTCCATCAGCACGCCGCCGCCGAGCGCGTAGTTGAGCGACCAGCTGGGGACGTGCGCAAACGTGCCGTTCTCGTCGTCGAGCAACAGCAGCAGGATCTCTTCCGCGAATCTCAGCACGGCGGCTTCTCCCTTGGGGTCTGTGACGCCGAAAAGGTAACTGCGGTCATTATGTCCTGTTTTCCGATGAACGGGAACCCGTCCCCCATCGCTTGCTGGTACCCCGGTGCGGCTACGCGGATCGCAGCGCGTCCAGGAATCCCGCCGACAGCCGCCCTGTCGCCACCTCCTGCACCGGACCCCGCAGCATGACCTCCAGTTCCGGGGAGACACGCACCTCCAGCGTGCCGCCCTCCATGCGCACCTCCACGTCGCCCCGGTCGACCACGCCGCGGCTCGCCGCCGCGACCGCCGCCGCGCACGAGCTGGTCCCCGAGGCCCGGGTGCGCCCGACACCCCGCTCCCATATGGCGATCTCGATGCAGCCGCGCGAGATGGGGCGGGTCAGCTGTACGTTCACGCCCGCCGGGAAGGCTTCGTGGGCCGTCAGGAACGGACCCAGGCGGGAGAGGGCCGCCTCGGACAGGTCGTCCGTGAACACCACGCAGTGGGGATTGCCGACGCTCACCAGGGTGCAATCGAGCGTTCCCCCGGCCGGGTGCGTGAGCGATCTCCCCTCCCACCCGCGGGCGAGCCCCGCATCGGCCGCGTCCAGCGACGCGCGCCCCATTTCGACCGAGACGTCGTAGACGCCCCCGGCCAGGCGTTCCTCCACGCGCATGCGGACACGGTCGCCGCCGACCTCCACCGCAAAGGACTCGTCTCCGGTCCAGCCCCGCAACGCCGCGCACGCCGCGAAGACGCGCAGTCCGTTGCCGCTCCGTTCGAACTCGGAGCCGTCCGGGTTGAACATGCGCAGCCGCCAGGGACGCTCCCCGGGAGGCGAGTGCAGCACGATGCCGTCCGCGCCCACGCCCCGTTGCCGATCGCACACCGCTTGTACCGCCTCTGGCGCTGCGGCCCATCCGTCCCCGAATGGGAAGACGAGATAGTCGTTGCCCAGGCCGTGGCCCTTGAAGAAGCCGGCTCCGGCGCGTGGACGGTCAGCGATCACCGCCGTAACCTGCATCGCCGCGTCAGGGATAGAGGCGTCGGCTGTTCCACCCATCCCCCTCTCTCCCGAACACGAGCCGATCGTGGAGCCGATCCGACCGCCCCTGCCAGAACTCGATGCGCTGCGGATCCAGCCGGAACCCACCCCAGAAATCGGGCAGGGGCACCTCCCGTCCTTCGAACCTCTTCTCGATCTCGCGCACCCGCCGCGCCAGCATTTCGCGCTCCTCCAGGGGCTGGCTCTGACGGGACGCCCACGCGCCGACCTGGCTCCCCCGGGGCCGGGTGCGGAAGTAGGCGGCCGCAACCTCGGGACTCAGCTGCCGCACCCTGCCCTCGACGCGCACCTGACGCTGGAGGACGCCCCAGTGAAAGCAGAGCGCCGCCTGGGGGTTGGCGGTCAACTCGTCGGCCTTGCGGCTGCCCAGGTTGGTGTAGAACTCGAACCCGTCCTCGCCGAAGCTCTTGAGCAGCACCATGCGCGCGCTGGGAGCGGCATCGGCGGACGCGGTTGCCAGCGTCATCGCCTCGGGCAGCAGAATGCCGGCCTTGCGCGCCGCATCGAACCACTGACCGAAGAGCTGGATTGGATCGAGGCCCGGATCCGCATCCGGGAGCCCGCGGGTCAGGCCGCGTCCCAACGAGAAGACGAGGCGAAGATTGGACTTTATCGACATGAGAACATGCTACCGCTAAAAACGTGCAGGGGAAAAGGGCGCGAGCCGGCGATCCCCGGTACCCATGACGTGGTTGGCGACCATTTCACCCGTAACCGCCGACAGCGTGAGTCCGAGGTTTCCGTGACCCACTGCGACCGAGAGTCCGGCCACATCGCCCAGCGGACCGACGAAGGGCAGCCCGTCGGGTGACATCGGCCGCAGACCGCACCACTCCGAGACCGGTGCAGCGTCGCCGAGGGCCGGCAGCCAGGCGCGGGGCTTCAGCGTGAGTTGTTCGAGCCGGATGCGGTTCAGCTCCAGGTCGTAGCCCGTGAACTCCATCGTCCCCACGAAGCGCACCCGTCCTTCGAGCGGCGTACAGATGATGCCCGTCTCGCGGTTGGTGCAGGCGACGCGCATGGCGGGCGCGCCGCCGGGGCCCACCGCCACCTCGCGGTGATACCCCTTCCCCGGCTGAATGGGGAGGCGGCATCCGGCCTGTTCGGCGAGCGCGAGGCTGAAGGGACCGGTGGCCAGCACGACCGCGTCGGCCGCCACCCTTTCGCCATCGGCGGTCTCCACGCCCCGCACCGCCCCACCCGCGAACGTGAGGCGCTTCACCGCCACGCCCTCCCGGATGGAGACGCCCCTTCGGCGCGCGGCCTCCGCCAGACCGAGGAGGAAGAGGTAGGGGTCGAGGATCCGGGTTTCGGGAAAGACGACTCCGCCCGCCACCCGGGGACCGAGCGCCGGCTCCAGCTCCCGCGCCTGGCCGCCGTCGACAACGTCGGGATGGTAGCCGTGTGCCCGCATCAGGGCGGCGTCTTCACGCGCCTTCGCCATCGCCTTCCGGCCAACGCAGACCTCCAGATAGCGCCCCCGCCGGTAGTCGCACTCGATGTCTTCGCCGCCCACGATGGCATCGAAGCAGGCGAGCGTATCGAGCCCCACCGGCGCCAGCGTCTCCAGGCAGTGCCGTTCGTGCCGGCGCGTACAGTGACGCGCGAACCCGGCCAGCCACCGCCAGACGCTCAGGTCGCCCCTCGGCCGGACGTACAAGGAACTCCGCGGATCGAAGATGTGCGGCAGCGCCTGCCGGACCTTGCCCGGCCGGTTGAGCGGAGGATGCCCGGCGGCCACGATCCCGGCGTTGCCCCGCGAGGCCCCGGCGCCGATCTCGGCGCGCTCGAGGACGACGACATCCACCCCTCGCCGGGCCAGATACCACGCCGAGCAGAGGCCGATGAGGCCTCCGCCTGCGACGACGACGCGAGAAGTGGACATGGCGGCTGCGGGAGGGACTCGGCTGCGGCGGTGAACCCAGGCCGTCGAGGCCGACCTCGGCGAAAGTTGACGCGGCTCCGGGTCTGAGAGGATTCTAGCGCTTTGGATGCGCGAGGTGTCAGGATGTTGTCAGGAGAGTCCAGCAGTCAGGGATGACTGCCTGTGCCCGTCCTGTCCGCTCGCCCTACCTTTGGCCAACGAGAGCTGTTCCCTCTTCCGCGAACTTCATCAGGGAACCGGACATGCACCGACCGTATCGCCGGGCCGGAATGTCTCCGGCAGCTGCCGCCGCTCTCCTCACCGGCATGCTGGCCGTCCCCGCCGGAGCGCAGCTGGCGACTCCGGGACTCGGCGCCGAACTGGCCGATGCTCCCGGCCGGGACATCTACGCGGCTTCGTGCGCCAACTGCCACGGCCTCGACGGGACCGGACTGGATCGGTCGCTGGTCGCCTTCGAGGAAGAGCTGCCCGACTTTACCGACTGCGACTTCGCCGCCCGCGAGCCTGACGCCGACTGGATTGCGGTGGCGCACGAGGGTGGGCCCGTGCGCGGCTTCAGCGAGATGATGCCCGCCTTCCGGGGGGCGCTCACCGAGGAGCAGCTCGGTCGCGTTATGAGCTACATCCGCACCCTTTGCACCGATGCCAACTGGCCGCGGGGCGAGCTGAATCTGCCGCGTCCGCTCCTCACCGAGAAGGCATATCCCGAGGACGAATGGGTCGTGGAGGGCGATGGCGACTTCCAGGACGGGAACGCCATGACGAGCGCGTTCGTCTACGAGTACCGCTTCGGGCCCCGCAGCCAGGTGGAGGTGGTGATCCCGTACGGATGGCGGCGGGGGGCGGCAGGACCCGAGATGGACCACGATGCGGGACATTCCGACCATGACGCCGATGACGATCCCGGGCATGGTGGGCCCTGGAGTCACGGGCTCGGAGATGTGGTTGTGGGACTCAAGCACGCCTTGTTCCACAGCATCGACGCAGGCACCATCTTCTCGGTAGGCGGGGAGGTCATCCTTCCCACAGGGGAAGCCGGCGCGGGTCTGGGCGCTCCGGGCAGCGCGCTCGAACCGTTCGTCTCGTTCGGCCAGATTCTTCCCGGCGACGCCTTTCTGCAGGGTCAGGCGGGGGCCGAGGTGCCCCTCTACGAGGATGGCCAAACGGAGGGCTTCGGACGCCTTGTGCTGGGCGCGACCCGAACCGAGGGCCCTTGGGGACGCGCCTGGTCGCCGATGCTCGAGGTCCAGGCCAAACGGGGCTTCGACTCCGGGGCCGAAACGCTTGTCGACGTTGTGCCTCAGCTTCAGGTGTCGCTGAACACGCGTCAGCACGTGCTCGCCAACGTGGGGGTGCTCATCCCGGTCGGCGAAGCGCCTGGGGCGGAGCGCCCGATGCGCCTGCTCGCCTATGTCCTGCTTGACTGGTTCGACGGCGGCTTCTTCGAGGGGTGGTGACGATGCAGCATACCGGAATCGTGGTTGTGGGACTGCTGGCTATGGGGCTCGTGCTGACCGGCGCCCACGACTCGGGGGCGTCGCCGTCGCGAGATGGGGGTCGGGACGCGCCGCGGCTGCAGGGGCCGGATGAGCGGCCCGCGTTGATGGCCGCTTTGCCCGCCGACGCCGACGATCTGTTTCGCACCTCCGATCGCTGCATCGCATGCCACAAGGACGTCGCGACCCCGGAGGGCTCCGATGTCTCGATCGGCTTCGACTGGCGCGCCTCCATGATGGCGAACGCGGCCCGCGACCCGTATTTCCAGGCCGCGGTGCGCCGGGAGATCATGGACCATCCCGAGGCGGCCGCTGAAATCGAAGGCGAGTGCTCGCGCTGTCACATGCCGATGGCGACCGTCGCCGTGATGCAGGAAGGCCGCTCCGGGGAAGTCTTCGCCAATCTGCCCATCGGAAGCGCCGAGGGACCGTACGCCGACCTCGCGGCCGACGGCGTGTCCTGCTCGCTGTGCCACCAGATCCAGCCCGACGGCCTGGGCGGCGAGGGCACCTTCACGGCCCGCTTCCAAATCGCCGCCGAGACGCCGGAGGAGGGGCGCGCGGTCTTCGGCCCCTTCGTGCCTGACCAGGGGGGGGTCGGGATCATGCACTCGGCCACCGGCTTCCGCCCGGACGAGGGGCCGCACGTGACCTCCTCCGGGTTGTGCGCCTCCTGCCACACCGTGTTCACGCACTCCGTGGGCGCGGACGGAGTGCAGGGACCGCCTTTCCCCGAGCAGGCGCCCTATCTGGAATGGCAGGCGAGCAGCTACGCGGACGGCGCGGCAAATGCGCACAGCTGCCAGGACTGCCACATGCCCGAGGTGGCCGCGGAGGTCCCCGTCACCCGGGTGCTGGGCCGCGCGCGTCCCGAGGTGTCACGACACGTCTTCCGCGGCGGCAACTTCTTCATGCTGCGCATGCTCAACCGCTACCGCGACGAACTGGGCGTGGTCGCGCTCCCGCAGGAGCTGGAGCTGGCCGCCGAGCGCACAGCCGACCACCTGCGCGACGCAACCGCCACGGTCGAGGTCGGCCATCCCGTCATGAACGGCGATCGTCTGGAAGCCCTGGTCACGGTGCGCAACCTGGCTGGCCACAAGTTCCCCACCGCCTATCCGTCGCGGCGGGCATGGCTGCGCGTCACGGTCACCGACGCGGCCGGGCGGCTCGTCTTCGAGTCGGGCGCCCTCACCTCCGAAGGCCGCGTGACCGGCGACGACCACGATGCCGACGGCTCCCGCTACGAGCCGCACTACACGACCATCGACTCGCCCGACCAGGTCCAGATCTACCAGGCCGTCATGGTCGACGGCGACGGCGATGTCACCACCGGCCTCATGTCGGCGGAGCGGTGGGTGAAGGACAACCGCATCCTCCCCGACGGCTTCGACGCGGCGAGCGCCGACCCACGGGTGCAGCCGGCGGGTCCCGCAGCGGCCGATGCCGACTTCACCGCGGGAAGCGACCGCGTGCGCTACTCCGTGGAGGTTGACCCGGCCGCCGGTCCCTTCACCCTGGAAGCCGAACTCTGGTTCCAGCCCATCGGCTACAGATGGGCCGAGAACCTCGCCGCCTACGACGCCCCCGAGACCCGGCGCTTTGTAAGCTACTATCGCGAGATGGCCGGCTCCTCCGCCCTCCTGCTGGCGCGGGGTTCGGCGGCTACGGGCTCTTGATCCTGCGGCATGGAGCCTTGGCATGAACGACGCCCGGAGCCTGTCGGTCGCTGTTGCGTCACGTCTCGGCTGGCGCCGACTGGCGCTCTGGCTGCTGATCTTCGGAGAGGCGGGTGTCCTCCTCGAACTCTGGCTGCTGGGGCACTACGAGGACGCCTGGCAGTGGACGCCGCTGGCGTTGATTTCGGCCGGTCTGATGGCCAGCGCGTGGATCGCCGGGCGACCCGGCCCGGTATCCCTTCGAGTGTTCGGTTGGCTGATGGCCGCCCATGTCGCCGCGGGCGGCGTCGGGCTCTTCCTCCATCTGAAGGCAAACGTCGAATTCGAGTTGGAGCTGCATCCGGATAGTGCGGGGTGGCCATTGATTCAGGAGACACTGACCGGGGCCATCCCCGCGCTGGCTCCCGGGGCCATGTTCCAACTGGGCCTTCTGGGTATGTTGATATGTTGGCGGCATCCGGCTCGAAGTTCGGGAAGCGAATCGGCAGACCGCTGAATTGCAGCGGGATTCGGGGGCCCGCTTCCGCTTGACGAACTTCCCCCGGCAGGAGTGATGAAGGATGAGAAACTGGAATGGAATCTGGATGGTTGCGGGGCTTGGGGTCTCGGCTCTCGCCGTTACGGCGTGCGGTTCCGAGCAGGCCGCTGAAGAACCCATGGAGATGGAGATGGATGCGCCAGCCGAGATGCCGGCCGCGGATCCCGGCCTACTCAACGCCAACGACGCCACTGCCGAGCAGCTGGTTTCGATCGCGGGACAGGCCGCCTCGGACGCCATCATGGCGGCCCGGCCGTTCGAGCGCGTGGCCGACCTGCATGCAGTGGTCTCGATGCACGTGATGGAGGATGGTCTCGACGCGGTGTACGGCGCGCTCTGGGTGCCCATCGACCTCAATTCCGCCTCCGCCGAGGAGATCCTCCTCATTCCCGGAGTCGGGGACCGCATGCTGCACGAATTCGAGGAGTATCGTCCCTACACGTCGATGGCCGAGTTTCGGCGCGAGATCGGGAAGTACGTGGACGACGACGAGCTCGAGCGGATGGCACAGTACGTCGAGGTGCGCTGACGTGGCGGGTCTGCGTGGTCACGGCTGCTCCCTCTCATCTACGGCCGCGAGACCGGGTGCGAACGGGATCCGCCGCCGAGCGGTGGCGCCAGGCTTCATCAGGATCGTCGGCTCCCTGCCGGTGATCCTGATCTCCTGGGCCTGCAGCCCCTCCGCCGCTTCCACCCCCGACGGCCAGACGCCGGAGCCCGGACCCGTGGCCGCGGGCTCGGAGCAGGTCGCGCACCAGGTGGTGACGGTGGTCGACGACCTGGACAACCCGTGGTCGGTGGCCTGGCTCCCCAGCGGGGACATGCTGGTGACCGAACGGTCGGGCCGGCTTCGCATCGTGCGCGAGGGAACGCTCCTGCGCGACCCGGTGGCGGGCGTGCCGGAGGTGCGGGCGCGCGGTCAGGGCGGCCTGCTGGACGTGGCGCCGCATCCGGACTTCGAGAGCAACCGCCTGCTCTACCTGAGCTTTGCGGCACAGCACGAAGACGGCGGCGCCAGCACCGTGGTCGTCCGGGGGCGCTTCGAGACCGACGCGCTCACCGGGGTCGAGGAGATCTGGGTCGCGCAATCCCGGGGCAGCGACCACTTCGGTTCGCGCCTGGCCTTCGATGCCGACAACTACCTCTACATCACCGCGGGCGACCGGCAGGTGTCGCCCCGGGGCGGGCTGGCGGAGTTGTCGGCCCATCCGGCGCAGGATCTGTCGACCCACCACGGCGTGGTGGTGCGCCTGCACGACGACGGCCGCATCCCGGCGGACAATCCGTTCGTCGGACAGGACGGGGCGCTCGACGACATCTACAGCTACGGGCACCGCAACGCCCAGGGCATGGCCTTCCACCCGGAGACCGGTGACCTCTGGCTGAACGAACACGGGCCGCAGGGCGGAGACGAGGTCAACCTGATCCTGCCGGGCCGCAACTACGGCTGGCCGGTGGTCGGACACGGGGTCAACTACGGGAGCGGGTCGAGGATCCACGTGGGCACCCACCGCGACGGGATGGAGCCGCCGGTGCACTACTGGGTGCCTTCCATCGCCACGTCGGGGCTCGCGATCTACACCGGCGACCGCTTCCCGGAGTGGCGCGGCTCCATGTTCGTGGGCGGCCTGGCCGGCCAGCAGTTGGCTCGCCTGACCCTGGACGGGCACACGGTCACGGACGAAGAGACGCTGGTCCGGCGCATGGGCCGCATCCGCGACGTGCGCCAGGGCCCGGACGGCCTCATCTACCTGGTGTTCGACCGGCCGGGCATGGTCGCCCGCCTGGAACCGTCTACGGGCTAGGCCCGCAGGCGGACGACCTTCATGGCCGAACACCACGGACAAGCCAGCCCGCGGGGGCGCGCCATCGGCTTCTGGCTCGGCCTGGGCTGCTTTCTCCTGCTGCTCGCCTTTCCGATAGACCCGGCAAACCTGCCCGCGAGCCGCCTCGCCGCCGTCGCGAGCCTGATGGCGATCTGGTGGGTGAGCACCGCGCTTCCGCTCTTCGCGACCGCCATTCTTCCGCTGGTGCTCTTCCCCCTGCTCGGCATCATGTCCGGGAACGACGTCGCACCGGTCTACTTCAACAGCACGATCGTCCTCTTCCTGGGAGGCTTCATGATCGCGCTGACGATGGAGCGGTGGAATCTCCACAAGCGCATCGCCCTCGGCATCATCCACGCGGTGGGGGGCGGGCCTCCGCGCATCATCCTGGGCTTCATGGTGGCGGCCGCCTTCCTGTCCATGTGGATCTCCAACACCGCCACCGCGGTGATGATGGTGCCGATCGGGCTCGCGATGGTGCTGCAGGTCGAGGAGACCGCAGGCGCCCGGCACTCGCGCACGTTCACGATCGCCCTCATGCTCGGCATCGCCTACGGCTGTTCGATGGGCGGGCTGACGACGCTGGTCGGAACGCCTCCCAACCTGTCCTTCCAGCGCATCTTCCAGATCATCTTCCCCGAAGCGCCTCCCATCGACTTCGGCACCTGGATCGTGATGGGTCTCCCGATCGGGGTCACGATGCTCATAGTGGCCTGGCTGCTGCTCACCAAGGTCCTCTACCGTCCATCGCCCGAAGTGCGGATCGAGCGGGACGTCCTCGAGCGGGAGCGCGCCGGGCTGGGCCCGATCTCCTTCGAGGAGCGCTCCGTGGCGACCGTCTTCGCCATGACCGCGCTGCTCTGGGTCTTCAGGCGCGATCTGGAGCTCGGTTTCGCCACCGTCCCCGGCTGGTCGAACCTGCTTCCCTACGCCGGGATGATCGACGACGGCACCGTGGCGATCGCGATGGCGTCGCTTCTCTTCTTCATCCCGACCCGGAACCGGGCGCCGCGCAGCGCGAGCATCGAGGCTCCGGACGCGTTCCCGAAGTGGCAGAAGCCGTTTCGCTGGGCAACCCGCTTCGGGACTGCGAACCGCGTCATGGGCGCGGAGGTGATTCCGCGCCTGCCCTGGAACATCGTCCTCCTCTTCGGAGGAGGGTTTGCGCTCGCGGCCGGCTTTCAGGGCACCGGGCTCGCGAACATCATCGGGAGCCAGTTCCAGGGACTCGGCGGGCTGCCGCCCTTCGTCGTCATCCTCCTGGTGTGCCTCACCCTCACCTTCCTCACCGAGCTGACGAGCAACCTCGCCACCACGGAGATGATTCTCCCGATCCTGGCTTCAGTGGCCGTGCTGACCGAAATGAATCCGCTCATCCTGATGGTCCCCGCGACGCTGTCCGCGTCGTGCGCCTTCATGATGCCGGTCGCGACTCCGCCCAACGCCATCGTCTTCGGAAGCGACCGCATCTCGGTGGGAGAGATGGCGCGCGCGGGCATCTTCCTGAACCTGATCGGCGCGCTGGTGATCGCCACCCTGGTCCTGACGCTGGGTGAAACGGTCTTCGGGATCGAATCGGGCGTGATGCCGGACTGGGCGACGGAGGCGGCTACGGGCGAAGTCGGCGGCTGACCTCTTGACGGACCATCGCCCACCAACCAGCCGCCGGACGCAGGCGATCGGCTTCTGGCTCGGACTGAGTTGCTTCCTCCTGCTGCTGGCCTTTCCGGTGGATGCGGACAACGCGCCCGCAAGCGGCCTCGCCGCCGTGGTGAGCCTGATGGCGATCTGGTGGGTGAGCAACGCGCTCCCGCTCTTCGCGACCGCCATTCTTCCGCTGGTGCTCTTCCCCCTGCTCGGCATCATGTCCGGGAACGACGTCGCGCCGGTCTACTTCAACGGCACGATCGTCCTCTTCCTGGGCGGCTTCATGATCGCGCTCTCCATGCAGAGGTGGAACCTGCACAAACGCATCGCCCTGGGCATCATTCACGCCGTGGGCGGCGGGCCCGCGCGCATCATCCTGGGCTTCATGGTGGCGGCCGCCTTCCTCTCCATGTGGATCGCCAACACCGCCACCGCCGTGATGATGGTGCCGATCGGGCTCGCGATGGTGCTACAGGTCGAAGAAACCGCCGGCATCAAGCACTCGCGCACCTTCACCGTCGCGCTCATGCTCGGCATCGCCTACGCCTGTTCGATGGGCGGGGTGACGACGCTGGTCGGAACCACGCCCAATCTGTCCTTCCAGCGCATCTTCCAGATCATCTTCCCCGAAGCGCCCCCGATCGAGTTCGGGACCTGGATGGTGCTGGCCACGCCGATCGGGATCACGATGGTCGCGGTGTGCTGGTTTGTCCTGACCCAGGTCCTCTATCGCCCGTCTCCGGAGGTGCAGATCGACCGGGACGTCGTCGCTCGCGAACGCGCCGCGCTCGGTCCGATCTCGTTCGAGGAACGTTCCGTGCTGGTCGTCTTTGCCATCACCGCGGTGCTGTGGATCTTCCGGCGCGACCTGGAGCTCGGCGTTGGCACGATTCCGGGCTGGTCCAACCTCCTGCCCTTCCCCGGGATGATCGATGATGGCACCGTGGCGATCACCATGGCTGCCGTCCTCTTCTTCATCCCGACCCGGAACCAGCCGCCCGGCGGGACGAGCGAGGCGATGGCCGGCCGGGTCCCCGGGTGGCTGGAGCCGCTTCGCCGGGCAGCCCGTTTCGCCAACGCGAACCGCGTCATGGGCGCGGAGGTGATCCCGCGTCTTCCGTGGAACATCGTGCTCCTCTTCGGAGGAGGCTTCGCCCTCGCGGCCGGTTTCACCGACACCGGGCTCGCCAACATCATCGGGAATCAGTTCCAGGGACTCGGCGGGCTGCCACCCTTCGTCGTCATCGTGCTGGTGTGCCTGACGCTCACCTTCCTGACCGAACTGACCAGCAACCTGGCCACCACGGAGATGATTCTCCCCATCCTGGCCTCGGTGGCGGTGGTGACGGAGATGAATCCGCTCACGCTGATGCTCCCCGCGACACTCTCGGCGTCGTGCGCCTTCATGATGCCCGTCGCGACGCCGGCCAACGCCATCGTCTTCGGGAGCGACCGCATCTCGGTCGGCGAAATGGCGCGCGCGGGCATCCTGCTGAACCTGATCGGGGTGCTCGTGGTTACCGCGGTGGTGCTCCTGCTGGGAGAGGCGGTCTTCGACTTCGACCGGGGGGTGATGCCGGATTGGGCGACGGGCGTGGCGACCGGGGAGGTCGGCGGGTAGCGGGCTCTAGTCCTTCCTCTTGCGCCGTCCCGCGACCGCGCTGCGGATGGCATCCTCCAGGCGTTGGGGGTGGTCGCTCCCCACGTAGAGCCGCCGGCCCTCCTCGAGCCCGATCACGACCGCGCGATCGCCGCGGGCGGTCCAGGCCTTTTTCTTGCCCGCGCCGCGCACCCCCCAGCCGCCGAACTCGACCAGCGGCCGGTAGCGCACACTCTCCAGCGACACGATGCCGTCCAGGGGCACCGTCTTGCGCACGAGCTTCACCGATCCCAGGTGCATCACGATGCGGGTGTCCTGCACCAGCACCGTCAGCCCGCCCAGCACCATGCGCAGGCCCCACCCCGCGGCGAGGATGGCCGCGACCACGCCCAGCCGGAAGAGAATGTTGCCGCCCGACGTGACGAACACGGAATACGCGCACGACACGATGGCCCCGCCATAGATGAGATCCACCCAGGACGCCCAGCGCGTGCGCTCGCGGTAACGGGTCTGTTCTTCCGTCTTCACTTTGCGCTCCGGTCTGGATGCGGTGAGGGGGAACGCTCCTTCGGCAGTCATTCTACCATCCCTCGCTCGTTGTCGCCTGCCGCCGGCCGGAACTCTGCCAGCCGACTCTTCAGGAAGCGCTGCAGGATGCGGTATGTGAGCCCCCACACCGGTTGCCCCTCAACCCGGTAGCAGGGGAACTCCCGCTTTCCCGCCGGCGTTTCCACCGCCACCGCCGAGCGCGCTCCGGGGGCGCCGAGGTCGGCGACGGGCACCCAATATACGGCGGCGATCTCGGTGCTCGCCACGTACGCGTCGGCATCCCGCGACAGGACGAAGACGAAGGGCGCGATCACCAGCCGGGGAATCGCCCGCGATGTCGGCTTCAGGTCGGGAAGCCGGCCCACCAGCACGCCCGAGCGGTCCAGGTCAATCCCGACTTCCTCCTGTGTCTCGCGCACTGCCGTCTCGCGCAGATCGATGTCCTCCGGATCCCGGCGCCCCCCGGGGAGTGCCATCTGCCCCGACCAGGGGTCGCGCGGCGAACGCGCCCGGCGCACCAGCAGAAAGGCCGGCTCCGGCTCCCGGCGCACCACGAGCGCTACCGCCGCCTCCATTCTCGGGCCGCCTCCGGCCGCCATCCCGCCCGTCACCGGAGAACCCGGGTCCACCCGCAACGCCACGGCGAGCTCTCGAGGTTCGCGGATGGCATCCGCACGCACCGAAGGCGAGCGAGGGGCCGCTAGCAGCTTGCGCCGCAGAAGCTCACCACCCGCCTCTTCGCCCGCGGCCCGTCCTTCTGCTGCAGGTACGGCACCCCCTTGGTGATCCAGTCCGGCGCCGGGTCGCCCTTCAGGTAGTGGCCGAACCACTCGAGAATGCGGTTCTGGTAGTCCAGCTGGTTGGGTTCCTCGGCCAGGCCGTGGTTCTCGCCCTCGTAAGCCAGCAGGACCATATGCTTTCCGGCCCGGCGCGCCGCGTTGTAGAACTCGACTCCCTGGTTGAACTCGACCGCCCCGTCCTCCGTGCCGAACATCATCAGCAGCGGCGTGTCGAGGTTCTCGATGTGATGAACAGGCGAGTTGTTGAAGTAGGAGTCCCAGTCCTCCCACCAGGGCACCTGCATGCGTCCCTGGCTGATCTCGAAGATACGCGCGTCGGTGCCCCCGCTGTTCCAGTAGAACGACAGGTACATGCTCATCAGGTTGGTGAGCGGCGCCCCCGCCACCGCGCCCGCGAACAGGTCGTCCTGGGTCACGAAGAAGGTGGTCTGGTAGCCGCCCCAGGAGTGGCCGATGAGGCCCACCCGCTCCGGGTCGACCAACCCGGTCTCCAGCACCGCCGCCACCGCCGGCCGCAGCGTCTCCACGTTCGACTGCCCCGGCCTGCGATCCCGATAGACGATGTCCGGGCGGAAGACGAAGTATCCCTCCTGGCTCCAGATCTGCTGGTTGTAGTAACGGGTCGGATCCGGGACCTGGTACTGGTGCAGCCCCTGTGACAGCATCTCGTAGTGATAGACGATCATCGGGTACTGCCTGCCCGGCTCGTAATTGGCCGGATACGCCAGCGCTCCCTGCAGCGGCCGTCCCCACTCGTTCTCGTAGTCGACGAGCTCGGTGCGGCCCCAGGCGTAGTCGTCCTGGAAGGGATTGGTGCTCGTCACCTGGCGGGCGTCGCCCAGCCCCGGACCGGCCGCGAAGTAGTCGGGAGAGTCGTCGAAGCGCTCGTGCCGGAAGACGAAGACTTCGGCGTCCCGCGCTTTCATCAGCGCGGCGCGGAAGGAGCCATAGGAGGCCTCGTTCCAGATGAGAGCCTGGGGATCGCTCCCGAGCCGTGCCCGGGAGAAGCCCGCCTGCTTGGTCCATTCACCGTAGGTCGAGTAGTAGATGGGCTCGCCGGCGTCGAAGGCTTCGGCCTCCGGGTCGGGCTGAACCACGCGGTAGCGGACCTCGTCTTCGGCGCCTGCGGTCAGGCGGCGGCCGCCCGAACCGTCCGGCTGCACTTCCCAGACGTCCCAGCGGTCGTTGATCAGCACGGCCTCGTCGTCCTCGGTCCAGCCGGCCAGCCCGAACGAGGGCATCTGCTCCCGGGTCGGGGTCTGGTCCAGGTTCACGAAGGTGCCGCCCAGGTCGGCGGTGATGTTGCGCGTCTCTCCGGTGGAGAGGTCGTGGGTCCAGTAGTCCTCGCCCTCGAACCAGATCGCATAGTCGCCGCCCGGGCTTCCCTGGGCCGGCAGCGTGATCCGTTCCCGCACCAGCGACTCGGCGCCCGAACCCGCGTCCACCGCGTACAGGTCGTAGAACTGCTGGCTGAACATGGCGTCCACGTCGTACGGGGTCTCGTCACGGTTCAGGACGTGGCTCCCTCCCTCCACCAGCCCGGTCTGGTCGGCGTGTTCGCCGCCGAGCATCAGGAAGCGCCCGTCCTCCAGGTGCCACGCGCCGATCTGGTTGCGCGCCCGCAGCTGACGCTCGCGCACCCGCTGCTGCGGCACGGGATCGACGTCCAGGGAGTGCCAGATCTCGACGCCGGCGCGCTCCTCGTCGTCGTCTTCGCCTGCCTCGCTCCCTTCTCCTTCGCCTTCCGCGCCCTCTTCATCTCCCTCGGCATCGCCCTGCCCCTCATCTCCCTCGGCATCATCGCCCTCATCCTCGGCCGCATCTTCATCCTCCGGCACCGGAATCCGCTCCTGATAGCCGAGGAAGAGGATGGAGCCGTCTTCGGACCACGCCGGAGCTCGGTGCTCGACCACGCGCTGCCCGGGGAGGAGGCCCGTCGCGGAGCGCGGATCGAGGACGAGCGCGGTGCCCTCGCCGTCATCCAGCCCGCGCCACGCCAGCGCGACATGCGCCGTGTCCTCGTGCTCGTCGTCGGTGTAGGTCTTGAGGACGGCCAAGTCCGCCGCCTCCTCGCGCCAGGCGAGTCGCCGGTACTCGGCCTCGTCCGTGTCCAGCGAGCGGATGCGGCCCGACACCGGATCGTAGAGCCGCACCCCGTTGCCGACCCGATCCTCGGCATCCACCGTCATCGCCAGCAGATACCCTTCGTCCTGCCACGCGAGCGCGGCGACGTTGCCGAAGCTGATCGAGGTGCCCGCGGCCAGATCACGCACGATGGCGTCCGCTCCCCCGCTCTCCTGCTCCTCGGGCTCGTAGCGTCGCAGCGCGAGATGGCGCCCATCTCCCGAGAACGAAAACGACGAGATGTCCTCGATCGTCTCCTGCTCGCCCGTGCGCAGGTTCAGCAGGCCCATGTCGGTGCGCACCGGCTCGCGCCGCTCCTGAAGCGCCTCCCGCTCGTCGGGGGAGATGCCGATGGCGTAGGCGAGCCAGGCTCCGTCGTCGCTGAATTGCGGGCCACGGCCGAACGGGACCACCACCACCGAGTCGGAATCGGTGCGATGGATGCGGAGCTCGTCCTCGTCGTTGACACGGCTGATGGCGACCGCGAGCCAGAGCCCGTCGGGCGAGAGCGTCGCCTGGCCCAGGGTCTCCCACTGGCCGTAGTCGTCCGGGGTGAGCGTGGGCATCTGTTGCGCGGCGGCGTCCGAAGCCGGGATCGCGGCTGCGGCCGCGAGAAGGAGAAAGCGAAACGGGGATGTGGCGTTCATGGTGTACTTCTCCTGGTGTCCTCCGCGCCCTGCGGCGGGAGATTCTACTTCACGTTGTCGTTCAATTCGGTATCCGAGCGCGCCCGGCGCGGGCCGGACGGACCTGCCGATTACGTAAATTACGTATTTTGTGTAATCTTCGCCCCCGGGGCTGCCAGGACTAGGATACGGCGCCCCCCGAGAGCGCCTTCACCAGCCGGTACAGGAACTCCTGGCCCTCGAAGAAGCTCTCGACGCCGATGCGCTCGTCACGGCCGTGCGCGCGAATGTCGTCCATGTCGACAAAGAGGCCGCTCACGCCGTACACCGGGATGCCGGCGTTGCGCAGGTAGAGCGCGTCGGTGGCGCCGGTGGACATGACCGGCAGCACCAGCACGCCGGGCCACATCTCACCGGTGATGCGCTCGATGGGCCCGAGCACTTCGTCGGTCAGGGGAGAGGCCGGGCTGGGGGTAACGTTGCCGCGCGGCTCCACGGTCACGTCGAACGGGGCGGCCAGTTCGGACAGGGTCGCGTGTACGTCCGCGGGATCGTGTCCCGGGAAGATGCGGCAGTTGACGTTGGCGCGCGCCAGCTGCGGCAGCGCGTTCTGGGCGTGGCCGCCCTCGAGCAGGGTCGCGACGCAGGTGGTGCGCAGACGCGAGTTGTATCCGGTCTCGGCCGACAGCGTGCGAGCCGCCTCCGCGTCCCCGGGGTTCGCCAGGAGACGGCGCATGGCGTCGCCCATCTCACCTCCCACCAGACCTGCGGAGCGCCCGAAGAACTCCTCGGTGGTTTCGTTGAACATGACCGGGAAGTCGTGGTTCTGGACCGCGAGCAGCGCGTTCGAGAGGTCGTAGATGGCGTTCTTGCGCACGGGCAGCGAGGAGTGGCCGCCCGGGTTGGTGGCGGTGAAGAAGAAGGAGAGGTAGAGCTTCTCGGCGGCCTGCACGTTGTTGGAGAGGGGCTCGCCGTTCTGCGACATCCCGCCGCCGCCTTCGTTCAGGGCGTAGGCCGCGTCGATGAGCTCGCGATGCTCCTCCAGGAGATAGGCAACGCCGTTGCGCGGCCCGCCCTCCTCGTCCGCCGTGAGCGCCACGATGATGTCGCGGTCGGGGACGAAGCCCTCCTGCTTCATGCGGATGAGGTTGGCGGTGTAGATGGCCGCCTCGTCCTTGTCGTCGCTGACGCCGCGGCCGTAGAAGTAGCCCTCGCGCTCGATGAACTCGAAAGGCGGCAGGTCGGGGCTCCAGTCCTCGGGCAGAGCTTCGACGACATCGATGTGCGCAAGCAGGAGGATGGGCGCGAGCCCGGTGTCGCGGCCCCTGAGACGGGCCACCAGGTTGCCCTTGGTGGGCGCGTCATCGGGAACGAGGACGTGGACATCCTCCTCCGGAAAGCCCGCGTCCAGCAGCACCCGGGCCGCCGCCCGCGCCGCGAGGGTGTTGTCGCCGCGCTCGGTGTCCGTGGTGTTGATCTCGACCAGCTCCTGGAGGAGCGACCGGGCCATCTCCATGTACTCCGGCGGCGAAGTGTTCTGGGCCGCGGCCGGAGCCGGAGCCAGGGACAGGGCGCCGATGGCCGGAAGTGCCAGCGACGCGGCGATGATGAAGGGATTCTTCATGTCGGGGAGACTCCGCTATTCGGAGGTTGGGTTGGCCGGGGATACAGAGGGTGCGGCGGGCAGGGATACAGGGTTTGGAAGGTGCCCGTGTGACCTGCGTCGGGCAAGCGAAAACGGCGGGCGGATCGGCTCCGGGGTGATGAGCACGGCGGCCTGACTCGACCCGGGGGTCGCTGGAGCGGGTTGGACGGAAGGAGAGGGCCAGCGCTCGGCTGGGGCACTCAGGCTCCGGCCTATCTTTCGGGGACCAGCCTCCGGTACTCGAACCCGGCGCCCGTGTGGGCGACCAGCTCCAGCCGGCCATCGAGCAGGTCGTGCATGAGGCGGGTGGTGAGCGGGGTGGAGCGGGTGACCTCGGTGACGTCCGGCCCGGCCAGGCGGAGCACCACCACCCCACCCCCCTCCCCATCGGCCGCGGGGAGCCGCCGCAGGACCACCCCCAGCGCGTCCTCCGGCTCGGCCCCCGCGAGCGCGATCCGGTACGAGAGCGTGCCCGTCGGCAGATCCATCAGGAACGCCCCCTCCACGCCCCCCTGCGGCGGGTCGAGCGCGACCAGCACGGGATTCGGCGGGCGTCCCCCGTCCAGCGGCGGCGTGCGCAGCGGTGCCCGCCGCTTCGGGCTGGCCGTCTCGAGCGCGTAGGCGAAGGCGACCAGGCGGGCGTCGTCGAGCGCACGACCGAGCAGCTCGAGCCCCGCCGGCACCTCCGTCTCGGTGAACCCGACCGGCACGGTCAGCGCCGGCAGCCCGGTGTTCGCGCTCAGCGAGCAGGTGGAGCCCACGGGGGCCGCCCCGATGAGCGCGGTCTCCTGGCGCATGGTCGGGTAGGCGAGCGCGTCCAGCTCCTCGGCGTCCATGAAGCCGCGTACCGCGTCCCGGAGGGCGGCCCGGCGCGCCATCACCTCCTCGTACTCGTCCGTGGGGCGCTCGGTGCGGGCGATGCGCCGCCGGAAGGTGCCGTCCAGCGCCTCGTGGTGGAGGCCGGCCTCGACGATCTCCTCGAGCGTCGACACCGGGGCGTCCGGGACCCCGGCCAGGTAGTCCATCAGGTCGAACTTGAACTCCAGGTCGATCAGGCCGGTGCCCGAGAGCAGGCTGTCCAGGCCGGGGATGGTCACGTCGACCACCTCGGCCCCCAGCGAGTCCATCCCGGCCAGGGCGGCGCGCACGACTTCCGTGATGCGCCCCCCGCCCCCGCCCTCTTCCAGCCAGTCGGCCAGCACGCCGATGCGGGCGCCCTCCAGCGCGGCCGGGTCGAGAGCGGCCTGGAAGGCGGGGGTCGGGCGCCCCTCCAGCACGGCCGTGGCGGGGTCGGCCGCGTCCGGCCCGACCGTCGCGTCCAGCGCGACCGTCAGATCCGTCACGGTGCGCGCGAGCGGGCCGCCGGTGTCCTGCGAGTGCGAGAGCGGCAGGATGCCGTCGATGCTCGACAGCCCCTTGGTGGGCCGCAGCCCGAACAGGTTGTGCACGGCCGCCGGGATGCGGATCGAACCGCAGGTGTCGCTCCCCCACCCCACCGCCGCGAAGCTCGCGGCCACCGCCGCCCCCGTCCCCCCCGAGCTCCCGCCCGGGTTGCGCGCGGGTTCGTAGGCGTTGCGGCTCTGCCCGCCCAGCGAGCTGATGGTCGTGATCCCGGCCGCGAGCTCGTGCAGGTTGGTCTTCCCCACGATGACAGCGCCCGCCGCCCGCAGCCGCGCCACCTGAAACGCGTCGTCGGGCGGCATGAGCGCGGAGAGCGCCAGGCTCGACCCGGTGGTCGGCATCCCCGCCACGTCGTAGTTGTCCTTCATCAGCACCGGAATGCCGTGCAGCGGCCCGCGCACCGTCCCCGCCGCCCGCTCCAGGTCGAGCGCCTCGGCCTCCTCGCCCGCCCGCGGGTTCAGCCGCGTGATGGTGTTCAATTCCGGCCCGGCGACGTCGAACGCCGCGATGCGGTCGAGATACAGGTCGACCAGCTGCCGCGAGGTCACCCGCCCCTCCTCGAGCGCCCGCTGCAGATCGAGGATGGAGGCCTCCGCGACCTCGAATTCGGAATCCGCACGTCCGACGCCACCGCAGCCGGTGACAGCGAGAGCGACCAGGGTCAGAAGGAGGCTATGGATGCTCGTGCGCATGGAGACTCCCAGCGGATGGATTCTGATTCTTCGGCAGATCGCGCCTACGATGAGACTCGACCGCTGCGGGCACGCTGTTCCTCAGGTTTCCCCGCCCGGTTTCCGCAGCAACGCCCCCTTGCCGCCCACGCGAACGAACGGCAGATCGTGCCGGTCGATGAACTCGCGATAAGCCTGAAGAGCGCCGTCGCACCACGCGGGCTCCACGCAGTCGTCCAGAACCACGCCGCCGCCGGGAACGATCCGGGGCCAGAGCGCCTCCAGCGTCACTGCGGTGGGCAGGTAGAGGTCGACATCCAGAAAAACCGCGCTGATCGGACCGATTTCCTTCCAGTCCACTTTCGAGCAATCGCTCTCGATGATGCGATAGTTGGTGTAGCCGAGGCGGGCCAGGCTGTAGTTGAAGACGCGGGCGCTGCCATAGGAGTAGTCGGAGAGCTCCGCGGCGCGCTTCCGTCGATTCTCGACCTCGTAGTCGATGCTCTCCCGGGTAAAACCGGCAAAGGTGTCGACCAGCACGAGGGTCCGCGGATCGCCGGTGGTTCTCAGGTGCTCCAGGATGAAGACGGAAGTGTCTCCCCGAGCCACGCCGATTTCGACGATCGCTCCCTCGGTGCCACGAGTGGCGTCGATCAGCCCGATCATGGCCGAGAGTTCGCCCGGATCTACCCAGTAGCGGTACTCGGGAAGCATCGCGTTGCGAAGCCCGGGCAACCGGTAGACGATGCGCTTGATCAGGGTCATGAGCCCGCGCGCACGCCGGTTCAGAACACGCACCAATGAAATCGATGCGCCGACACCGGGGCTCCGTGGCAGCCGGGGCGCGGATGGGGTCGGGGAAGACGGCATGATCCGGGAATTGGAGGCTGAAGGAGGCCTGCCCGCGTCGCGAAGATGCGCACCGTACATGATCACGGAAAACACGGGGACGGAAAAGATGTGGCGATGGCGAGGGAACCGCTCCTTGCCCTGTTGCGACCAAACGGGGGCTCGCCAGCGGACCGCCATCTGGCGCATCCGAGCCGAACGGCGTGAACTTGGAGCATCGGTTACGCGAACCCGCCCTCGGCAACGCCATCCTGCAGCCCCGATAGAGGATTCCCATGAACGACGACGACGCCCGCCGCCACGAAGCCGGACGCGACTCCAGGCCGGAAAACCAGGCAGCCGGACGCGACTCCGGGCTCGAAGACCACGAAGCCGGCAAGCCATCCGCGCTGAACCGCCGCGACTTCCTGAAGGCCGGCGCGCTCGGGGTGGCTGCGAGCGCCACCGCCGGATGCACCGAGCCCGGCGCCGAAGCCGCCACGACCGGAGCCCAGGCCTCGGCCCCGGCCACCGCCGCCACCCCCCAGGGCCTCCCCGCCCCCCCGGCCCAACCCCTCGCGGCCCCTCCCCTCGACCCCGTGCGCATCGGGTTCGTCGGCGTGGGCGGGATGGGCACCGCCCATGTGCGCAACCTGGTCCGCATCGAAGGCTGCGTGATCACGGCCGTGTGCGACACCGTGGAGGCGCACGCCGAGCGGGCCGCCGCCCTCATCGAAGAGGCGGGACACCCCCGCCCCGCCCTCTACACCCGCGGCGAGCGCGACTTCGAGCGCCTGTGCGCCGAGGAGGACCTCGACCTCGTCTACACCGCGACGCCGTGGCGCTGGCACGTCCCCGTCTGCGTCGCCGCGATGGAGAACGGTAAGCACGCGGCCACCGAGGTCCCCGCCGCCTACACCCTGGACGACTGCTGGCGGCTGGTGGAGACCGCCGAGCGCACCGAGCGCCACTGCACCATGATGGAAAACGTCAACTACGGCCGCGCCGAGCTGCTCTGCCTCAACCTCGTGCGCCAGGGGCTGCTCGGTGAGATCCTGCACGCCGAGTGCGGCTACCTGCACGACCTGCGCGAGATCAAGTTCGCCGACGAGGGCGAGGGGCTCTGGCGGCGCGCGCACTCATGGACGCGCAACGGCAACCTCTACCCTACCCACGGCCTGGGCCCGGTCGCCAACTGCATGGACATCAACCGGGGCGACCGCTTCGACTCCCTGGTATCGATGAGCAGCCCGTCACGAGGTCTGCAGGATTGGGCGGCCATCCACTATGGCGAGGGGCACCCCAAGCGCGCCGAGACTTTCGCCTTGGGCGACGTCAACGCGAGCCTCATCCAGACCGCTCTCGGGCGCACCATCTACGTCGCCCACGACACCAACCTGCCCCGTCCCTACGACCGCATCAACAAGGTCCAGGGCACGCGCGGCATCTTCCAGGGCTACCCGGACCGGGTCTACATCGAGGGCAGCAGCCCGTCGCATCAGTGGCAGGAGGCCGAGGCGTATTACGACGAGTTCGAGCATCCGCTCTGGAGCGCGCTCCGCGAGGCCTCCATCGGCGCCGGACACGGCGGAATGGACTTCATGGAGGACTATCGGCTGGTCGAGTGCCTGCGGCGCGGCGAGCCCACCGACATGAACGTCTACGACGCGGCCGCCCTGAGCGCCGTCTGCGAGCTCTCGGAGATCAGCGTCGCCCAGGGCAGCGCGCCGGTACCCTTCCCCGACTTCACCCGGGGCCAGTGGATGGACTGGAGCCCGTGGCCCATCGTGACGGCATAGCCGTGCTGCGCATTTCCGCCGTCCTGGCCGCAGCGGCCGTCCTCGCCGGCTGCGGCGGCCCGCCGGCCGGTGACCCGGGCGCCCCGCTGGAGCTGAGCGCGGCAGACATCGAAGTCCTGGGCACCTCCGAGTCCTTCGCCGTCGTACAGGACCTCGAGGTGTTGAGCGACGGCTCCGTCTGGGTCTTCAATTCGGTCGAGCCTTACTTCATAGGGTTCGGCCCGGATGGCGAATCCCTCGGCGCTCACGGTCGCGCGGGAGGCGGACCCGAGGAGTTCCCGATGCCCTCCGCCTTGCTCACGGGGGGATGGGAGGGCGAGGCATGGGTCTTCGACCTCCGGCGCCACGCCATGATCCGGGTCTCCCGGCCGGACGCCGACTGGGCGGAGATCCCCCTGCGGTCGGAGTCCCTCCCGCCCGGCAGCATCCGGGGCGGAATGAACCTGGTGAGCGCGGCGGTCCGAACTGCCGGACTCGGCGGCGAGATCATCGTGCCCCGCGCGCGGCCGCCGGGCGAGGGTGGCATGCTCGGACTCCGACTCTCGCTCCTGGGAGCCGATCTGGTCGCGGTCGATCCGGAAGCAGCGGGGACCCGAACCCTCGTGGCGCTCGGAGAAGTGCTGGACGATCCATCCGGAGACTTCGTCCCCAGCGATGGCGGATTCCCGCAGTGGTATCGGCTGTGGGCTCCCTGCGGCGGGAATCTCGTGCGCGTTTACGACCGCGTGCGCAACCAGCTGCGCGGCTTCGACGGCTCCGGGTCCGAAATAGGGCCCATCGATCTTCCGCCCGTTCCTTTCACCGAGGTCACACCCCGACAGTTCGCCGGCGCGGTGTTCGAGCTGAGGCAGGCCGAGATTACGGGCGACGTGAGAGGAAGGCTCGGCGAAGCGGACCGGCAACGGGTCCTGAACGAGATGACGCAGGGGGTCAGCGGGAGCCCGCAGGAGCTCGCGACCTACCTACCCCGGTATGTCGACTTCCGCTGCACTGAAGACGGGACGATGTGGCTCCACCCGTTCGATCCCGACGCCGGCGGACTGAACGGCGGCCCGGTGTGGCTGCGCATTTCGCCGGACGGCGTCGCGCGAGAGATGCATCTGCCCGATCGGTTCGACGCGCTTCGTTTTTCGGAGTCCCGGATCTGGGGCGTGTACAGGGATGAGCTGGATGTCCCGTCCGTCGCATCCATCCCGTTGCCGGCTGGTTGAGGGTATCCACCGGTCCGGCCGCGGGCGGACCCGGGTCGGCGTCCCTACCGCCTCCCTTCCGTCGCCACCGCCGCCCCACCCATCAGGTACCGGTCGAAAAACCGGTCCGTCGCGTCGAAGGTGGTCAGCCAGCGCTCGTGCAGCAGGAAGTCGTGCACGTCGTCCGGGAAGACGATGAGCTCGTGGGGCACGCCCTGCGCCCGCAGCAGCTGGACCAGCCCGACGGTCTGCGAGAAGGCCACGTTGCGGTCGTCGTCCCCGTGGATGAGGAGGACGGGCGAGGTCCAGTTCTCGATCTCGGAGATGGCGGATGACTGGTACGACACCGACTCGGGGTCGATGGAGTTGCCCCACAGGTGCACGCCGGCGATGTCCACGCCCGCCGCGAAGAGATCCGAGTCGCGCGCGAGTCCCTGAGCGGTGAGGATGCCCCCGTACGAGAGCCCCCACAGCCCGATGCGCGCAGGATCCACGTCGGGGCGGTCGCGCAGGTACTCGCCGGCGGCGCGGATGTCAAGGTACTCGGTGTTGCCCTCGCGTCCCCGCCCCGGCGCGTTGCGGAAGTCGCGGCCATAGCCGATGCCGCTCCGGTAGTTAACCGAGAGCACCACGTACCCCTTGTTTGCGAAGTACTGGTTGATGGCGTAGGCCATGTGGTAGAAGTGCATGTAGTGGTAGCCGAGCAGCATCTGCCGCCGGGATCCGCCGTGGATGAAGATGAGCGCCGGCCGCTGTTCGCCGGGCTCGAGGTCCGGAGGCAGGAAGAGCTGGTTGTAGAACTCGAAGCCGTCCTCGGCGTTGAGGGTGACCGCTTCGGGGACGACGTGCTCGGCCAGCGGATAGCGGGACGGGAGCTCGCGAATCATCCGCGCCTCGCCGCCGGAGGCCGGCGCCACCGCCACCGTGAGCGGATGGCTCGCGCTGGCGGCCAGCAGCGCCACCTCTTCGCCGCTCGCCAGCACCGCCGGCCAGGTCTCCACGCCGTCGCCGCGGGTGAGCTGCCGCGCCGGCCCGCCCGCGGTGGACACGCTCCACAGGTGGCGCCGGTCGATGTCGCCCGCGTTGGTGGCGTAGAAGACGGTGCCCCCGTCCGCCGAGAGCGAGATGTATTCGACGATGCCGTCGCCCGGCGTCAGTTCAACCGGGTCGCGGGTGCCCCCATCCGCGGCGACCGCGTAGTACCGGCGCCACCCGTCCGGCTCGGCCTGGAAGATGATGCGGTCGCCGGCCCAGATGACCTCGCGCACCTCGCGGTAGATGCTGTCGCCCGGCGGGCTGTGCCACACCTCGGCCGCCTCCCCGGTGCGCGCATCCCCCACCCAGATGGAGAAGTCGTAGCCGCCGGCGAAGCGGGCCTCGGTCATCCCGGCGGGCCACACGTCCTCGGCGGCGCTCTCCTCGGGGATGCCGCCCCGCTCGGCCGTCGCGCCGAAGGGGAGCCCGGGCCTGCGGATGAAGGCGATCCGGGTTCCGTCCGGCGACCAGGTGGGGCTGGTGTCGCGGTCGACCGCGGGGCCAAGGTATGTGACCGCGGGACTCTCGGTGTCATAGACGCCGATGAAACTGTGGTCCTCCCGGTCGCTCACGAAGGCAAGCCGGCGCGAGTCCGGCGACCACACCGGGTCGCTTTGGCTCCCGAACACGCTGAAAAGCGACCGTTCCGGGTCGCCGGTTGCGACCCCGGGGTTCACCGGCGCCCGGAAGATGTCGCCGTCGCTCTCCCAGGCGATCCACTCCCCGTCGGGGGAGAGCGCCACGTTCCAGGCCTCCGCCACCCGCCAGGGCTCGCCACCGGACGTGCTTACGGCCCACGCGGCCCTCTCAGCGCCCCGGGGATCGCTGGCCGGGTTCGCGATCCATCCCTGCCGGTTGGGGGTGTGCCCGCGCAGGAACACCAGCGTGGACCCGTCGTCCGAGATGCGCAGATTCGACAGGTCGCGCCCGTCATCGTCCTCAAAGCGCGTCAGCCGTTCGGGCGCGAAGTCGGGCGCGGCGGCCGTGTACACGTTGCGCTTCCCCTCCTCGTACTCGATCCAGGCGATGCGGTCCGCCGCCCGGGCCGACACCAGCTGCACCGGATAACCAGGGCTGAGCACGTCCTCGATCGAGAAGCGCTGCGCCTGGGCAGGCACGGCGCCGAGCGCGGCGAGGGCCGGGAAGGCAAGCAGGGCGAGTGCCGGGAGCAGTAGGCGAGCGCGCGTCATGATTCGCCTCCGGGAGGCTGGGCGAGACGTTGAGGGGCCGCGGAATGTCAGGATGACACTGCGTCGCCCATCCGGCAACGTCCCGAACCCGGATCTTCGCGCCCGGCGCGCGGCTGCACCGGCTGGCGCTTTCCGGACCGCGAGTTCAGCGCCGATCGTTCTCCGCGCCGGGTATCCCGCGGCTGAAGAGGACTTCGAACCCCTGTCGCGCGCCCGCGGCGGTGGACCCCGCGGCCGTGGCCGCTGCCGGAGGACCATCCAGGATGCCGCGGATCCGGCCCGTCGCGGCTTCGCGAAGGATCGTGAGGGGAGCGTCGGTGTCGCGGTCGAGGTTCGCCGAGCCTCCCGGACCCTGCAGCGAAATGCTCGCCAGCTGCCCGGTCCAGGTCACCGGCAGGGCCAGGGTAAACCCCGCGTGGTCATCCTCCGTGTCGGTGAATTCCTCCATGCCGAGAGACACCGAAAAGAGCTCGGTGCCGCCGGCATCCCGCCCGGTGAGCGACCAGGCGCCGTCGGACGATGGCGGTGCCGGCGGGGCGTCAATGAAGAAAGCCGGCTTGAGGTACGGCGCGCCTTCGCCGTCAAGACCGCCCCAGACCAGAAGGGTCCGGGAGGAAGCCGCTGCACGGGTGTCCGCGGCCACGACGATGATGGAGTTGGTCTCCGTCTCCAGGCGGTACCGGAGCGCGTTTGTGAACTGGTAGTCGCTGGTCCACGTCGGTTCGCAATAGGACATGAAGTCCGGCTGGTCCGGAGAGACGAGTTCGCCGGTGCCGAAGTCGTAGCCCCAGGCGCCGATGTTGCCGTTCCCGTAGGGATAGTACCGATCCGGACCCCCCGCTCCGCCGCACGGCGCGTGATACAGGTTGCGGTTGTGGCCGAATTCGTGCGCGATGGTTTCGGAATCGAGGATCGAGAAACTCGACCAGTTTCCGATGTCGTTGGCGACGCCGAGGAGACCGCCCGGCCCCGTGGGTCCGGCCATCACGCCCAGATAGTGCCCGCGCCCGCCCTCGACGACCCGGATCATCTCCGTAAGCCTCAGGATTTCGTAGCCGTTGTTCGTCGGCGAAGCGACTGCCGGGTGCGCCGTCACGTCCAGCTCCGCAACCGGCAGCAGCTGGTGCGTCCTCTCAAACAGTTCGTGCCCTTCGGGGTCCGCGGCCATCGCCGCCGTGATGTCGATGATGGAGGAGTCCGGATACGCGTCCCGGATGAAGGGCACCAGCGTCAACTCGAACACCGGCATCGCATGCACGTTGACCGCCATCCGCCCGGTCGCAGGGATGCGCCTCGCCACGCCCAGTTCGGGGTCCAGCGTTCCCTGCGGATCCGGTTCGATTACGACCTCCAGCCCCGGCTGGATGACCCACCCGGGGATCTCCGCGTTTACCGACTTCGACAGAGAACTCTCGTCGATCGCCGCCGGGATCGAGTCCTGCTTCGACGGGATGTCCAGCTCGTAGGTCACGGCCCCGTCCCGGTAGAGCGTGGCGCGGACCGGAGGCATGGTCGCGTCGGTTTCCCGCTCCGCCGTGACGAAGACCCGCAACAGAGCCGGCTTGCCCGCTACCAGCGGCACCGGGAACTCGCGGGATTGGACGGCCTGCGTGAGATAGGCCGTCGCGTGGCCCTCGCGTTCGCAAGGCTCCACCCGCTGCCGCGTCACGCCTTCGAGCCAATCGAGAAACGCCGGATCTGCCGGGGCACACAGCTCCGTCCCGGTCGTGTGCAGATCCTCGAGGCCCTCCAGCGCCGTCAACTCCAAAGGCAGGGCGCCGGTCAGCCCCACGTTGTCGGCAAGGCCCAGGCTCCCGAGACCCGTGAGCTCGACCAGCCCCGACGGCAGCGGGCCGCTCAGCTCGTTGGACGAAACATCGAGGATCTCCAGGCCTGCAAGGCCGCCGAGTCCTGGCGGAAAGTCGGTCAGCCGGTTCTCGTCGAGCTCCAGTTGCCTGAGGCTGCCCAGTTCGCCCAGGTTCCGGGGGAAGGACGTGAGGTCGTTCGACGAAAGATCCAGGAAGCGCAGGCTCGGATAGCCGCCAGGTTCAATCCCCATGTCGGTGAGCCGGTTTCCTTCCAGAACCATCAGCCGCAAGCTGTTCAATGCGCCCAGCTCCGGCGGTATGTGCGTTAGCTCGTTTGATGCTGCCCAAAGGACCTCCAGACGCTCCAGGCCGGCCAGTTCCGCCGGGATGGACGTCAGCCGGTTTTCGTCGAGATCCAGCTCTCGCAGGTTGCCCAATTCCCCCAATTCCGGGGGGATGGACGTCAGTTCGTTGGACCAGAGCCCCAGGTACTCGAGCCTGGAGAGGCGTCCCAGTTCCGGCGGGAGGGTCGTCAGCCGGTTGAAGTTGAGAACCAGCTCTTCCAGGTTGCCGAGTTCGCCCAACTCCGCCGGGACGGACGTCAACTTGTTTCCGTCAAGGTAGAGTTCCTCCACGCTGGCCAACCCGCCCAACTCCGCAGGGACGGGTCCCGAGAGCTCGTTTCCTGCGAGGTCAACCAGTCTGGCCCTGGCCAGCGCACCCAGCTCCGGTGGAATCGAGTCTGTCAACCGATTGAGAGACAGAATCAGCGTCTCCAGTGCGGCCAACCTGCCCAACTCCGCCGGAATCGGTCCCTCAAGCCCATTCCCTCCGAGGTCCAGGCTTGTGACCCGCCCATCCGCATCCGTTCGCACGCCATCCCACACCCCGAGCGGAGCGGCGGTGAGCCAATTGCCCGATTCATTCCAGCTCGGTCCGCCCGTCGTCTCGTAAAGGACTTCGAGGGCCTCGCGGTCAGGGAGGAGAGGGCACTCCTCGCCTGTGCCCACGTGCGACGGAATAGCAGCCAGCCATCCGCGGAACGCTTCATCCGTCGGGGCGCACAGGTCCGTACCGGAGTAGTGAAGGGTGTGGAGGGAGAGAACGGTCAGCGAGAACGGCAGACGGCCGTCAAGGTCGGCGTTGTCAGCGATCCTGAGCTCGATCATTTGAGCCAGTTCGCCCATCGTCCAGGCGAGCTGCCCGGACAGGCCGTTGCGGGTCAGGTCGAGCGCGGTCACCCGGCCGAGGGAATCGACGGTGACGCCATGCCATTCCTCCAGGGCGCCAGCGCCCAGCCATCCCTCCTGGTCGGTCCAGTTCGCGCCGCCCGCAAGTTCATGCAGTGAAACGAGAACGACCTTGTCGGCCGCGTTGCACAACGGCCCCTGGTACCGCTCCACCCGGTTCAGCCATTCGACGAAACCGGTGGTTCCCGGCGCACAGAGTTGTGCGTTTCCCGGGAACCAGAGCTCCCTCAGCGCGTCCAGTTGCAGGAAACTGGACGGGATGGAGCCCGTCAGGTTGTTCGAGCTCAGCCACAGCCTCTCCAGGTTGGCAAGCCCGCCCAGTTCCGGCGGGATGGAGCCCGTCAAGTCGTTCGAGCCCAGCGACAGGTTCTCCAGATTGGCAAGCCCGCCCAGTTCCGGCGGGATGGACGCCGTCAGGCCGTTCGAGCCCAGCAACAGGTTCTCCAGGTTGGCGAGCCCGCCCAGTTCCGGCGGGATGGAGCCCGTCAGTCCGTTCGGGCCCAGCGACAGCGTCTCCAGGTGGGCGAGGGCACCCAGTTCCGGCGGGATGGAGCCCGTCAGCTCGTTCAGGCCCAGCCACAGCCTCTCCAGGTTGGCGAGGCCGCCCAGCTCCGGCGGGATGGAGCCCGTCAGGTCGTTCTGGCTCAGCGACAGCGCCTCCAGGTTGGCGAGGCCGCCCAGTTCCGGCGGGATTGAGCCTGTCAGCTCGTTCCAGCCCAGCGATAGCGTCTTCAGGTTGCCCAGTCCGCCCAGTTCCGGGGGGATGGAGCCTGTCAGGCCGTTCACGCTCAGCGACAGCGTCTCCAGGTTGGCGAGGCCTCCCAGCTCCGGCGGGATGGAGCCTGTCAGCTCGTTCCAGCGCAGCGACAGCGTCTCCAGGCTGGCGAGGCCGCCCAGTTCCGACGGGATGGAGCCCGTCAGGTCATTCCGGCCCAGCGACAGCGTGTCCAGGTTGGCGAGGCCGCCGAGCTCGGGCGGGATGGAGCCCGTCAGACCGTTCCGGCTCAGCGACAGCGTCCCCAGGTTGGCGAGGCCGCCCAGTTCCGGCGGGATGGAGCCAGCGAGGCCGTGTGTCGTCCATTCCTGATTCTCCTCGTCCAGCTGGCCGGCGAGATCCAGACGCACAACTCGTCCGGAGGCGTCCGTGTCCACCCCGTCCTCGATCGGTGCGTCCGTCAGCCAGTTCTCGTTGTTGACCCAGTTCGGCCCTTCGGTCGCGTTGTAGAGCGCTATGAGGATGTCACGTTCGCTGGTCATCGCGGCCGACATCGACGCGCTCGATTCGGAAGCGGACACGACGGCCGCCGGGGGAGCGACCACCGGATCGTCGCCGCACGCTGCAAGGAGCGCCATCGCGAGCACGGCCGCTCGCGCGGGTGCGTGTGTTCGGACGACAGTGGCCGCTCGCCTGCGCAGGCGGGATTGGCGTCTCATGTGCCACTCCAATCTCGACTCGCTTTTCCTTGCAGCCGCGGCGGACGGCCCGTTGGCGCGAGGGAGACGACCCGGACCCGTATGCCCGGCCCGCCCTCGATCGACTCGCGCGCGCTGGACGCCCCCGTGATCGTCAGCCGAGCACCCTCCGAGCAGTTGTTGCGCCCATCCAGCTCGTCCATCAGAGGATCGACGCACGCGCCGATGTAGATCGTTCCCGGCGCGCTGCCCCGGTCAGCCGCGATCGTCAGAACGAAGGTGTAGTCCTGCGAAGGCGCAAGCGGCGGAAGAGGGTTTGTACGGAGTTGGGTGTCGCGGGCGCTGATGATGGGGTTCGGCGACCGCATGGCGCGGATCGTCGTTGCCCCCGACACACCGGTGCCCTGGTTGCGGATGCCGAACGTGAACGTCGCCGAATCGCCCGGTGTCAGCGTAGCGGCGGCCGGCGACACCGCCGTGAACGCCAGATCCGGCACCGGAACGACGACCGCGATGTGGCCGCTCAACGTAGCGCCGAGGCCGACGGGATCGGTGGCCGTCACCTCGATCGTGGCGGAGCCCCGGGACACGGCGCTGATCGTCACTTCCGAGCCGGAGACGGAGACCGCCGCCACCGCCGGGTCCGAAGAGGACGCCCCGAAGCTGAGCGCGTCCCCGTCGGGGTCGGTGAAGTAGGCCGACGCGTCGAGCGTGGCCGTATCGCCGACCGGCACCGTCCGGTCTTCGATCGCGCCCGCCGCCTCGGGCGCCCGGTTGGGGACGGTGGCCTGGAAGGTCTGCGCGGCGCTCAGGCCGGCGGGATCGCTGGCCGTCACGGTCACGCTGGCGGAGCCCGCTGCCACCCCGGCGACCGTCAGTGTGGCGCCCGACACCGAGACCGAGACCACCGCATCGACCGACGACGCGGCCGCGTAGCTCAGCGCGTCGCCGTCGGCATCGGTGAAGTAGGGCGAGAGATTGAGCGTGGCCGTATCGCCCACGTGCAAGGTCTGGCCCGGAATCGAACCTGCCGACTCGGGCGCCCGGTTCGCCGGCGTCGGTGTCGTCGGGGCTTCACCATCGCCGCACCCGGCGACGCACACGGCCACCAGCACCAGGACCCGGCATCGATCATCTGCGGCCATACGGCTCCCAGGTTTGCCCGCCCTTCCGGCGACTCCGGATCGGATCGAACGCGGACTGATCTGACAGTCCGAACACGCAAGCGTCCAATGATGGTATCAGATCTCGTATTTGACCATATCCCGGGATCGAGCACATCCCACGCTCTCGCGCATGGCTGGCGCTTTCCCCTCCCGTGTCCCATCCTGACGCCGAGGAGCCCCCCCCGGTGTAACTCAGAGCGCTGAGGCTTTTCCACGCGCCCCGAACTCACGAAGGAACCCCATCCCATGACCATCAAGCGCACTCTCCTCGCCGCAGCCGTCTTCTCGCTCGCGGCGCCTCTTCCCGCGCAGACCTTCCCCTCCGACGACCCCGTCATCCAGGCCATTTGGGAGGAGGGCATGGGCTCGGGAAGCCAGACTTTCGACCTTGCGCAGGCGCTGCTCGACTCCATCGGCCCCCGGCTGATGGGCTCTCCCGCCTACTCGCGCTCCGCGGACTGGTTGATCTCCAACTATGAGCGTTGGGGCATCGAGGCAGAGCGCCAGGACTACGGCACCTGGATCGGATGGGACCGCGGCTTTACCCACATCGACATGCTCGAGCCCCGCAGGCGCACGCTCGAGGGCACGCTGCTCGCGTGGAGCCCCGGCACCGACGGACCCCTGGAGGGCGAGGTGATCGCGTTGCCCAGCTTCGCCGACGCCGCCGAGCTGAACGCCTGGCTGCCCTCCGCCGAGGGCAAGTTCGTCGCGGTCTCCTTCGCGGAACCGACCTGCCGCGAGGACCAATCGTGGCTGGACCACGCCGCACCCGAGTCCTTCCAGCGCATGAGCGAAGCCCGGGAAGCGGCACGAGAGGAATGGGCGGCCGGCTATCAGCTCACCTTCATCCCCAACGCCGGCCCGCGGCGGCTGGAGGACGCGGGCGCTCTCGGGCTCATCACGGGTCGCTGGTCCGAGGGCTGGGGCGTGGACAAGATCTTCGCCTCCTCGACCCGCGAGATCCCGTCGCTGCATCTGGCGTGCGAGGACTACTCCCTCCTGCACCGGCTCGCGTCGAGGGGGCAGGGACCACGCATCCGTCTGGAAGCCGACGCCGAATTCCTGGGCGACGTCCCCGCCTTCAACGTGGTGGCCACCATCCCCGGCACGGAACTGCCGGACGAGTATGTCCTCCTGAGCGCCCACCTGGACTCGTGGGACGGCGCCTCGGGCGCGACCGACAACGGCACCGGCACCATCATGATGCACGAGGCCATGCGCATCCTGCAGGAGACCTATCCCAACCCGCGCCGCACCATCATGGTCGGCCACTGGGGCGGCGAGGAGCAGGGGCTGATCGGCTCCAACGCCTTCGCGGCCGACAACCCCGAGGTGGTGGACGGGCTCCAGGCCTCCTTCAACCAGGACAACGGCACTTGGCGCATCGACTTCATCCGCATGCAGGGCTTCCTGGGCGCCGGGGAGCACTTCGCCCGCTGGTTCGAGCAAATCCCCCCGGAGATCACCGGCCACATCGAGCTGGACGTCCCCGGCGTGCCCGAGACCGGCGGCTCGGATCACATGTCGTTCATCTGCAAGCCCGCGCCCGGGTTCCGGCTCCAGTCCAACTATCCCGACTATCGCCAGTACACCTGGCACACCAACCGCGACACCTTCGACAAGATCGTCTTCGACGACCTGCGCAACAACGCGACCCTGGCCGCCATGCTCACCTACATGGCGTCCGAGGACCCGGAGCGGATGGACGTGACCCAGCGCGTGCTGCCGACCAATCCGAACACGGGCAGGCAGGGGACATGGCCCCGGTGCCGGCCGCCGAGGAGGAGCTTCGGGGGATAGCCGGGGGACCTCCGGCGGACAGGGCGCCTGACGGATCGAGTCGGTGCCCGATTGGAAAGCGCTGCCGGGCGCCCGACCGCGCTTTGCCGATCCCGGGCACCGGATCGGGATCGAGCGTGTAGGAACCATCATGAGGACCCTGCACAGCACTGGCTCTTGCGCCGCGATTCCAGCCCTGATCCTCCTGACCGCGAGCTCGGCGCTCGGAGCCCGGGACGCGGAAAGCGTCCGCCCCGATCTGGACGGCCCGCGCAACGCCCGCTTCGAGTCAAGCGACGCAGCGGACGCTTCCATGGCGCGGGATACAATCCCCATCCGGTGCCTGCTCCTCTGGGGCGGAATCGATGCCCGCGGCGTACCCTTCCTGGAACCCGTCTTCGTCATCGACGCCCCGCCCGCCCTTCCCGACGCGGCCGGCGAGTACCAGGTCACAGGCCATTCCGGAGGCGGCGCGGTGCTCTTCTCCCTCCCCTTCGAGATGCCGATCATAGCCGATGGCGATGGCAGCTCGAGCTTCCTCTTCATGCTCCCGGTGCAACCGGGCTGGGCGGGCAGCCTGGCCAGCGTCACGCTCACCGGACCGGGCGGATCCGCCACGCTGGACGAGGACAGCCGTCGTCCGATGGCGATCCTGCGTGACCCCGGCACCGGGCGGATTCAGGCCATCCTGCGCAACCTTCCCACGACCGTCGCTACCCAGGCCATCGCGGATACCGCCGTGGCACGGGCTCCGGGGCTCGAAGTGCTCTTCAGCCCCGGGATTCCGGACGCAGGCGCCTGGCGACGGTGACTGCGACTGGCGGTTGGATTGCCAGCAGAAGCGTTCCCGAGCCAGTTGGGCTCGCGGCGTAGAGCCTTCCGGCTTCCGGGCTACGAAGCGGGGGGCTGGCTGCGCCCGGCACCCATCCGTACGGTCACATTGACCGTTGCACCCTCTTCGATGACGACGCGACCGGCGTCGATCTCACCGGTCACAGTGCAGCCAGCCTTGAGCTTCACCAGCGAACCGATCGTCAGGCTGCCCTGAATCCGACCCTCGAGCACGGCATCCCTGGCGGTGATATCGCCGATCACCACCCCGTCCTTGCCGATGGAGATCACCTCCGCGGC
Source organism: Longimicrobiales bacterium (assembly GCA_965208255.1). GTDB lineage: Bacteria > Gemmatimonadota > Gemmatimonadetes > Longimicrobiales > Gaopeijiaceae > BD2-11. The sequence continues at coordinate 1,076,094 of OZ242324.1, read as the reverse complement.
TTCCATGCTCCCTTCCACCTTGCCGTCGATCTGCACACTGTCTTCAGTCTTCCAGTGGCCTACTACATTTGTTCCGGTCCCCACGAGCGACATGGCACGGCCCGGTGTCGCCGGCGGGCTCTCAAACGGTCGACTTTTCTTCATTCCAGCTCTTCTCTCGGGCAACTAGGCGTAAGGGTTTGGCCGTCCGCAACCTGGCCGTTTGGGGTTGCGTTATCCGCAGGCTGATTCGCGGGGTGGACCTGCCCCGTTTTTCGCGGACGGTTGGGGGCTGTCATCATAACATGTTTCCGCAGGCAGGTGTTGGGCGCCGGCCTGCGAGATCATCACCCCGCCCGACCTCCGGGTCGTGCGCGAACCCGCGCCCACCACGGGCGGGACCCCTTCTCGACCTGGTAGGCATTTCGGCCCCTCACCGCGTCTGCGGCGCGTTCACCTGCAGCGGGATGATGTCTACGTTCCAGCGGGTGTCGCCCAAAAGGTGCTTCACGAAGTACTCGGCGCGCAGCCAGAACCAGTAGTCGCTCATGTCGCCGAAGCCGTGGCGCTGGCCCGGAAAGATGAAGAAGTCGAAGCGCTTGTTGGCGCGGATGAGCGCCTCCGCCATGCGGAAGGTGCCGGCGTGGTGGACGTTGTTGTCGTTATCGCCGGTGGTGAGCAGGAGGTTGCCCTTCAGGTTGGCGGCGAGGTCGGAGTTGCGCTCGATGTCGTACTCGAAGCTGACGTTGCCTTCGTCGTCCACGACCTCCTTCACGCCGTGGTGGGTCTCCGACCACGAGCGGTTGTACACGTCGTTGTTGTGGTTGCCCGCCGACGACACCGCGACCTTGAAGAAGTCGGGATACACCAGCATGGCCGCGGTGGACATGAAGCCGCCCCCGGAATGTCCGTATATTCCTACTTTATCCACGTCTATGAAGTTGTGGCGGTCGGCCAACTGTTCAATGACAGCTTTCTTATCCGCCAATCCATAGTCGCGCAAGTCGCCATATCCATAGTTGTGATACCACTTGGAGCGATCCGGATGGCCGCCCCGGTTCCCCATGGTCACCACGATCATGCCGAACTGCGCGAGCGCCTGCTCGTACGGATTGGCCGACCACGACTTCGACACCGACTCGGTCTGCGGCCCCGGATAGACGTACGCCACGATGGGATACGTCTTTGACGGATCGAAGTCGTAGGGCTTGTACATCACGCCGTAGATGTCGGTCACCCCATCCGCGGCTTCCACCTGGTACGGCTCCGGGAACTGGTACCCGGCCGCTTCCAGGGCACCGAAGTCGGCCTCGCCCAAGTCGAGGATGCGGCGGCCGGAAGCGTCGAAGAGCGCGGACATGGGCGCCGTATCCACGCGCGAGTAGTTGTTGACGAAGAAGCGGTTGGACTCGCCCATTTCGAACTGGTGGTTGTAGTCCCCCGGGTTCAGAAGCGTCAGCCCGGTCCCGTTCAGGCTCACCCGGTAGAGGTGCCCGTAGTAGGGGTCCTCCCCTTCCTCCCTGCCCTGCCCGGTGAAGAAGACGAACCCGCGTGCCTCGTCCACGCCGACGATGCCGTCCACGTGCCACGCGCCCTCGGTGAGCCGCTGCTTCACCTCCCCGTCGGGCCCGTAGAGGTAGAGGTGGGCCCAGCCGTCGCGCTCCGACCACCACAGCATGTCACCGCCCGCGAGCATCTCGACCGGGCGCGTCTCGATGTAGGTGTTCAGGCTGTCCACGAAGAGCATGCGCGCGTCGCCGCTGCCCGCGTCCGCAACCATGACCGCGGCCCGGTGCCGGTCCCGGCTCAGGCGCACGAAGTAGAGTTCCTCGGAGTCGTCCGAGATCCAGAGCGAGCGGTCCGGCTCTTCGGAGTCCGGGTAGTCGAACTCGCGCTGCGTGGTGATGCGCAGGTCCTCGTCCTTCCAGGGCTCGTGGGAAACCGTCACCTGCTCCCGCGACTCCAGGTCGTAGACGACGATCTCCTCCTGCGTCACCGACTCCTCCCCGGCCATCTCGTAGGAGTAGGTCTCGAGCTCCGGCCGGTCGTTGCCCTTCCCTACCACGTGCACGACCCAGAGCTCGCCCACCTCGCGGTTGTCGCGCCGGACAAGCGCGAATCGCTGCGAGTCCTTGGCCCATGAGATCGATGCCGCCTTGCGGTCGTCCTTCTCCTCCTCGAGGGTCACGTTGGTCTCGCCGCGCCCGGTGTAGTTGGCCTCGTACGTGTAGTACTTCTCGCCGTCGGTGGTAAGCTGGGTCTCCGTGGCCTCGACGTCGTCTTCGGCGTCGTCGGCCTCGTCCCCGGACTTGCCCCTGCGCGCCTCCAGGATCTGCTGGTAGTCGGCGCCGCTCATCATGAACAGGTTGTGATCCCGGGCGAAAACCACGGTTTCGCCGTCGGGCGACACGCTGGCCCAGTCCGGATGATTGTCGGGGGCCTCGTAGTCCTCGAGCTCCCGCAGCGTGCGGGTCGAGACCGTGTACTCGAAGTGATGGACGCGCTTGCGGGTCGAGCTCCCGGAGTCGTCCTCCTCCTCGTCCTGATCCTCCTCCACCTCTTCATCGTCCTCCTCCTCCACTTCCTCGTCCTGCGAGGATTCCACCTCGAAGTGGAGCAGGTTGTCGCTGATGAAGCGGATGTTGCGGATGGGCAGATGCTGCCCGTCCCAGGGATCGCGGGTGATGCGCGTCAATTCCGCCGCGAGTCGATCGTTGTCAAAAAGGAGCGTGCGCGAGCCGGCACCCGGATCGACGATGTAGTAGAAGGTGCCGTCGGCGTTCTCCCACTCGTACCAGAACCTGTCGCTGCCCTCGATCCAGCGCGGATCGACCGACGTGGAATGCACCATCTCGCTGATGCGGTAGGGCGCGAAGCGGGCGGCGAGGTCGTAGTTTGCGGATCCGGCCTGGGCATCCGACTCCTGCGGCGCCGGGGCGGGAGCTGCTTCTGCAGGACCCGGCGCGAGCGCGATGAGCATGAGGAGAGGCGAAATGGCGCGCGGCAGGGGCGAGGTCGGACGGGAGAGAAACCTGGCGATGGCGTTCATGGTAGGGCTCTGTTCGGATGGAGGTACGGCGCGGGGGGCTCCCCGGGGCGGTTGTGCTCAAGTGAATCCGTCGCCGATAGCCGGGCAAGAGCGTCAGGGCTCGCCTCGGTGAACCGGGAAGGCGCGTCGGGGAACCATCCCGCGCCTTCACATGAAAAACGATTCGCGCGGGCGCCTGGAGTTGCGGCGCCGGCGCCGGATTCCCTCGAACCGGACGGCAGGGCATGCAAGTTGAGTTCGTGATCGCGCTGGTATCGGTCTTCGTCACCGGCGGCATGATCGGCGCGGCCGGCATTCTCCTCGCCCAGTTCTTCATGCGCCGCATCCCCGGCGTGAGCGCGACTGGCGCCCCGACCCGCGCCGAGCTGGAGGGAATCCGCAGGGACGTCACCGAGATCGCCTACCACCTGGGGTCCATGGAGGAGCGGATCGACTTCACGGAACAGCTGCTGGGGGGCGCGACCCCGACCGAGGTTCCCAAGGCGGTGGCCAAGAAGGGGGAGAGCATCGCGCGCGCGGCCGGCGGCCCCGGAGGTGGCGGCGCCCCCGCGGATTGATGCACTTTCCCTTCTGCCGCATCCGTCACCCCCGAACCCGGACGCCCATGCGCCATCCCAGCCGCTCCACCGCCCCCCGCCCCATCGCTCCCCCCGCGCCGGCCGCTTTGATGTTCGCGGCCGCGCTCGCCTTCGCGACGCCCGCCCCGTCCCAGGAGCCCTCCCCCACCGGGTTCACGGAGGCCCGGGCCGCCGGACAGCTCGTGTGCGAAGCACGCTTCCTGGAGCTGCCGCGCAGCGACTCGTTCCGCGAGCATCTGCGCACCATCACCGCGAACCCCCACCCCGCCGGCTCGGAGGCCCAGCAGCGCGTCGGCGAGTACCTGGCGCAGGCCATGGAGCGCGCGGGCCTGGAGGTCGAGCGCCACCCGTACGACGTGTACCTGCCCGAGCTCACCGACGACGTGGAGGTGCATATCGTCACCCCCGTCTCCATGCAGCTGTCGAACCGCGAACCCGCGCTCCCGGAGGATCGCTTCTCGGGCCATCCCGACCTCCTCAACGGGTGGAACGCCTACTCCGGGTCCGGCGACGTGACGGCCGAGGTGGTCTATGCCAACTACGGGCGGCGCGAGGACTATCTTGCGCTCGACTCCATGGGCGTTTCCGTGGCCGGCAGGGTCGTCATCGCACGCTACGGCGGGAACTTCCGCGGCTACAAGGTGAAGTTCGCCGAGGAGCGGGGGGCGGTGGGCGTGATCATGTTCAACGACCCCGGCTTTTCCGGTCTCGACGCCTATCCGGATGGCCCGATGATGAACGGGCAGACGATCCAGCGGGGTTCGGTGCTCACCCTTCCCTGGACCGGCGACCCACTCACCCCCTTCGTTCCGGCGCTGCCCCTGGACGGCGACACCCAGGTGGAGCGTCTCGACCCGTCGGAGGTGCCGCTGCACACCATCCCCGTGCTCCCCATCGGCTACGAGGCGGCGACCGAGATCCTGTCGCGCATGACCGGCCGCGAACCCTCGCCCGGGTGGAGCGCCGCGATGGAGCTGGACTACCGCGTGACCGGCGGACCGGATCTCACCGTGCGCGTGCGCGTCAACCAGCCCCGCAGGCTGACCCGCGCGACCAACGTGGTCGGCACGCTGCGCGGAAGTGAGTTCCCCGACGAGTGGTTCATTCTGGGCGCGCACTACGACCCCTGGGCCTTCGGCGCGATCGATCCCAACGGCGGCACCGCCATGCTCCTCACCCTTGCGGAGGCGCTCGGCTCGCTGGCCGGCGACGACGCGTGCCGGCCCCGGCGCTCGATCATGATCGCGCACTGGGACGCCGAGGAGTACGGCATCATCGGTTCGACCGAGTGGGTGGAGCACTTCCGCGAGGAACTCGAGGCGAACGCGATCGCGTACATCAACGCCGACGGGGCGGTGTCGGGCGAGCGGTTCGGCGCGTCCTCGTCACCTTCGCTCAAGGGACCGATCATCGAGGCGGTGGGCCGCGTGGCCTATCCGGGCGCGGACGGAACCATCCTCGACTGGTGGATGGAGAGCACCGCCGCCGGGACGGAAGAGCCGGCGATGGGCAACCTGGGCGGCGGCTCGGACCACGTGGGCTTCTACACGCACGCCGGCGTGCCGTCCGGGTCGCTCTCGTCGGGCAATCCCGGCGGAGTATACCACTCCAACTACGACAACTTTTCGTGGTACGAGCGGTTCGGAGACACCACCTTCGTCTACGGACCGATGATCGCGCGCGCGGACGGCATCCTCGCGCTGCGCTTCGCCAACGCCGACGTGCTCCCGTACGACGTGGTCCGCTACGCCTCCGACACGCGCACCCACCTGGGCACTCTGTACGACGTGGCCGAGGCGCGGGGACTGCGCGTGGACTTCTCCGCCCTTGCCGAGTCGACGCGCGAGCTGGACCAGGCCGCCGCCGCACTCGTGGCCGCACGCGACCGCTGGATCGGGTCGGGGGACGTCGACCCGGCCGCGGCCGAAGCCGTGAATCGGGCGCTGATCGGGCTGGAGAAGGCGTGGCTGAACGACCGCGGGCTCCAGGAGCGCCCGTGGAGCCGCTCGATCTACGTCTCGCCCGACCCCTTCAGCGGGTACGCGTCGTGGATGCTGCCGGGGCTGCGCTACGAGCTGGAGACCGACGACCGCGCCGACCTTCCGGGATGGGAGCGGGTGTACGTGGCGGCGGTGCGGGACCTGGCAACGCGCATGCGGGAGGTGGCGGCGATGATCGAGCGGGCGGGCGCGTAGCGGCCGCGGCGGGCATGGGACGAGGCTTCATGCCGGGCAGTATCATGGGCCGTGACCCCGTAGTACTATGCGCGCCGGCTTGACCTGGGACGGGCCCTCCTCCAGCGACTCAAAGCCTCCCGCCCCAGATTCACGAGCACCATGATCAGGCTTGTGAGGGCCACCAGCTGCAGAAACCCCGATCCGGTCAGCCAATACGCTACCCCAGCGACGACGGTCAGGCCTGAGAACGCCTTCACGCGGTACGCGTCGACCCACGCCACCGCCCGGACAAGGAACCGCACCGGGCTACGCTCTCTGCGCATCGCGCCCAACTACCGCCTCCTCCGCGCGCGCCTCTCGGCCGCCATCTCCACCAGGCGGCGCAGCTCCGCGATGGGCTCGTCGTGGTCGTCGACCTGCAGGCGCAGCACCACGTCGTTGTTGAGCCAGACGCCGCCGTCCTCCTTGACGATCAGCAGGGCGGCGGATTGCATCCCGCGGGTGTCTCCGCCGGCCGCCTGGCCGTCTTCCAGGGCCGCCACCAGCCGCTGGGAGAGGTGGCCGGGGGTGTTCTCGAAGGCGGTCACCATGTCTTCGACCACTGCCGGGCCGGCCAGGATGTTGCCCTGTGCGGAGGTGTAGCGACCGATGCGGTGTCCCGCCCAGTCGCTGGCGCGCGGGCCGGTGTGGGTCGCCACTTCGCCGCGCGCGTTCATGACCGAGAACTGGCGGCCCTCGATGCTCCACCGCTCCGGGTCGGGATTCGGGTCGGCGGCCAGGACGCGCTCCACCACCTCGGCGGGTGAGTGGCCTTCGCGCAGGAGCGCGAGCGCCTGCGGCCCGTAGCTCACGTCCACCACGGCCTGGGTGGCCACCACCCCCACCCCGGCCTCACCCCAGATGACGCCGTTGCCCACGCTGAACACCCGCGACTGGACGGCGACCCCGACCTCCCCGGTCTCGGGGTCGTACCCGACGATGGAGAAGGTCCCGACCGTGTCCCAGGGGGCGGGGAGGGTGACGGTAGCGGGCTCCCTGACGTACACCGGGTCGGTTGCACCCCTGCCCAGGATGTAGCGCCCATCGGGATGAATCCGGACGAGCGTATTACCGCCATACTGATATGCGATGACCATGTCCTGGGCGGCCGCCTGCGCGCTCAGCCTGGCGAGGGTCGGTCCATGCTGCGCCCGGATCCGACCCGCATCCGCAAGGCTTACCGCCACGGCCTGCTCGACCAGCCAGGTGGTCGTGTCCTCGGGCGCCGGAGTTGTCGCGCAGCCCCCCAGCACCACCGCCAGAAGGAGCGCCATGCCGAATATCCTTCCGCTGCATTTCATTTGCCTACGCCTCCGCGCCCCGTCGGTCACTCGTGCGCCCCATCATTCGATTCCGTTCTCGATGATGGATCGCACGATCTCTACGGTGGCAACTTCGCCCAGCGAAGGCGGCTCCGCCAGACAGTCGGCGACTGCCCCACCGCCCCGCTCGTCACGTGCACGGCCGCTTGCGGACGCCGGAGCCGTCGGGCTTCCCTTTTCGGCGCATGGGAGTCGTCACATTATCCATCCCGTAATCCTGGGCGGGGATACAACTGGATTCCGAATTCCACGACGACCCGGCCCCACGGACAGGGCATGTAACCGGAATGACATTTCGCAAGGCAGACATGACCATGGCGATCTTCCTGATCTCTGCGCTGTCGGCGTGCGCGCCGGAAGGAGACGGAGACCCCGCCGCCGGCGACCTCCTCGACTTCGAAGCGCTCTCGACGAGCCTCTTGGCGCGGATGGACCTGCAGCCCGGTGAACGCGTCCTCCTGGTCGGGGAGGGCGGCAGCCGCTGGGACGCGATCGTGCCGTTGCTGCGCGCAGGCGTGAGGGCGGCCGACGGAGTGGACCTGGGTGCGGTGGATGTACGCGGCGCGGTGCTTGGGGCGGGTGAGCCGGCTGCGGGGGCGAACGCCGCCGCAAGTGGGCCCCGGGAGTTCGCGGCTTCCCTGGGGACTGCGCCGGAGGGGTGGTCGGAGCCGCTCGCCACGGTGGATGTCGCGGTCAAGCTCCCGGGTGCCGTGGCGGACCCGACGCTGGACAACGACGTGTACCGCGCGCTGCAGGACGTGCTGCGGGGCGGGCGGGGACGGACCGTTCACTTCCACTGGGCCGGCGCCACCTCGTTCGAGATGGAGGAGCTTGCCGTCGACGACCGGGTGGATCGCCTCTACCAGACCGCGGTGCTGGACACCGACTACGCCGCCCTCGCCGACACGCTCACGGCCTTCGAGGCGGCGCTGAAGAGCCGGCCGGTGCGGGTGACGACGCCCGCCGGGACCGACCTCACCTTCCTCGTGGACGACGGACCGGTGACGCGCCAGGATGGGGACGCGTCGGCCGCGCGCGCGGACCTTGCGCGCAACCTGATCGACCGCGAGGTGGAGCTGCCGGCGGGAGCGGCAAGGGTCCTGCCGGTGCTGGAGTCGGTCGTGGGACGGATCGCCTTCCCGCCCGCGCAGTGGGGCGGTGAACGCGCGGAGGGGGTGGTGCTGCACTTCGAGGGAGGCCGTGTGGTGGAGGTGGAGGCCGACGCCGGGCGTGACGGGGTGGTGCGCGAGATCGAAGAAGCCGGGGCAGGCCGGATTTTCCGCGAGCTGGGAGTGGGGTTCAACCCGCTGCTCGCGATTCCCGAGGGAGAGGAATGGATCCCGTACTACGGTTACGGGGACGCCGTGGTGCGGCTGTCGCTAGGTGACAACACCGAGCTGGGCGGGTCGATCGGGGGCGGCTACGTGCGCTGGAACTTCTTCCCGGACGCGACCGTGACCGTGGGCGACGAGATCTGGGTGGAGGGCGGAAGGCTGGTGGAGGGGCGCTAGAGGGTCACTTCAGCGCTCGGCACTCACGAAAGAAAGCCGTCGTCCTTACCACGCTCCGGGCTTTCGGTTCCAGCGACTGAGAGCCTCCTGGCTCAGAGCACAAAGGTCTGTGCGCCCCTGCCCCTACGCCTCCGCCGCGCGCCTCTCGCTCGTGTGCAGGAAGTTCGTGAATCCTTCGTCGTAGTCCGACAGTCCGTTCTGGCCGGTGAGCTTCATGCGCTCGTCGTACAGGCGGCGCATCAAAGTCGCCACGGTTCCCTCGGCCGGTCCATCCTCGGGGTGCAACACCAGGAAGTCGCTCCGCAGCTCCTCGCGCAGCCCGCCTTCCTCGACCATGGTCCGGTACCGCCCCGGATCGCGGTCCGCCAGCACCCAGAGGTTGCGGTGGAGCCGCTCGCAGCGCGCCGATTGCACCAGCACCGATTCGCCCGAGCCGACCATCCCCATGTATCCCAGCGCCTGCGCGTGCAGCTCCTTCAGGTAGCCCTTCCTGTGCGAGAATTCATGCGCGATGATGTGCGGCTCGAAGACGCCCGCATCCCGCAGGATGGACACGTCGCCCGAGAAGATGTCGCAGGTGCCGAGCGCGAAGGGAAAGACGAGTCCGGCGAGGGTGAACTGACGTATTTCCGAGCTGGTTTCGACCCGCTGGCCGGTGATGTCCGCGATGAAGTCGGTCAGGTGCCGGTTGACCAGCCGGGCGAGTTCCGCGCGCGGGATGCGCTCGGAGGTGTATTCGTCGCTCACGAGCTCGACGAGCCAGCGCACCTCGCGGTCGCGCTCGGCCACGGACATCGGCGTGAGCTGCTGCACGTCCGCCCCGAAGGTGTCCAGGAAGTCGATCGCGCGCACGTTGCGCCGGGCGAACCAGTCGACCGCCACGCTGCCCGCGTAGGCGCCCAGCGCCACGACCTGGAGGGCACGGCCCGGAGGCGTCGCTCCGAGGAGAATGCGCGAAGCGAGGGGTGCCGCGACCATCAGGTCGGTCAGCGAGATGGGCGAGTAGGTCGCCTGATTGGGGATGCGGACGGTTTCCATGAGCCTTCCCGGGGTTGCGGCACGCTTGCCCGGCGCGACGGCGATCGTTGCGCGCGCGGACGGGCCTCCCGATGCAACGGCAAACCTGCTCGGCGCACCGGCGTGCTCTCCCGGAGTAACGGCCCCGGAACCCGAAAGTTCCTGGCGGGGACCGGCGGCTCGTTCCTGCGGGACCGGACGCACCTTCCGTTAGTATACTGACGCCATGACCACCTCCGCATCTGCCCCTGCCACCGGTTCATCCGCACGCTCTCGGCGCGCGGCCGCGCTGGAGCATGCCCTCAAGGAGCGCATCCTCGTCCTCGACGGCGCGATGGGCACGATGATCCAGGGATACCGCCTGGGCGAGGAGGACTTCCGCGGAGAGCGCTTCGCCGACCATTCCTCCCCACTCCAAGGTGCGAACGACCTGCTCTCGCTCACCCGCCCCGAGGTCATCCGCGAGATCCACGAGGGCTACCTGGCCGCCGGTGCCGACATCGTCGAAACCAACACCTTCAACGCCACCTCGGTGGCGATGGCGGACTACGGCCTCGAGGACGCCGTTTACGACATCAACCTGGAGTCCGCGCGCCTCGCGCGGGCCGCCGCGGACGCCTTCACCGCGCGCGATGCCGGACGGCCGCGCTTCGTGGCGGGCATTCTGGGGCCCACCAACCGCACCGCTTCCCTCTCCCCGGAGGTGAACGATCCGGCCTTCCGCAACATCACCTTCGACCGGCTCGCGGAGGCCTACGACGAGCAGGCGCGCGGCCTCCTGGACGGCGGCGTCGACATGCTCATGGTCGAGACCGTCTTCGACACGCTGAACGCCAAGGCTGCCCTGTTCGCGATCCGCTCGCTGCTCGACCGGCGCAGGCTGGACGTGCCGGTCATGGTGTCGGGCACCGTGGTGGACGCGAGCGGCCGCACCCTCTCCGGGCAGACGGTGGAGGCGTTCCTGAACTCCGTCCGCCACGCCGACCTGTTCGCCATCGGCCTCAATTGCGCGCTCGGCGCAGCGGCCCTGCGCCCGCACGTGGAGGAGCTCGCCACCCGCGCCGATCTCCCGGTGAGCTGCCACCCCAACGCGGGCCTGCCCAACGAACTCGGCGAATACGACGAGAGCCCCGAATCGATGGCCGCCCAGCTCGGCGAGTTCGCCCGCGCGGGTTTCCTGAACATCGTGGGCGGGTGCTGCGGCACCACGTCGGCGCACATCGAGGCCATCGCCGAGGCGGTGGCCGGCCTCCCCCCACGCCGTCCGCCGGCCATCGAGCGCCGCACCCGCCTGTCGGGGCTCGAGCCGCTCAACCTGGGTCCCGACTCGCTCTTCGCCAACATCGGCGAGCGCACCAACGTCACAGGCTCGGCACGCTTCCGCAGGCTCATCAAGGAGGGCGACCTCGAGGCCGGGCTCGAGGTTGCGCGCCAGCAGGTCGAGAACGGGGCGCAGCTCATCGACGTGAACATGGACGAGGGACTGCTGGATTCCGAGGCGGCGATGGTGCGGTTCCTCTCCCTGATCGCCTCCGAACCGGACATCTCCCGGGTGCCGATCGTCGTCGACTCCTCGAAGTGGAGCATCCTCGAAGCCGGACTCAAGTGCGTGCAGGGCAAGGGCATCGTCAACTCCATCTCCCTGAAGGAGGGCGAGGAGGAGTTTCGCGAGCAGGCGCGCATGGTGCGCCGCTACGGCGCCGCCGTGATCGTGATGGCCTTCGACGAGGAGGGGCAGGCCGACACCCTCGAGCGCAAGGCCGGGATCTGCCGTCGCGCCTATCGCATCCTCACCGAGGAAGTCGGCTTTCCGCCCGAGGACATCATCTTCGATCCCAACATCTTCGCGGTGGCCACGGGAATCGAGGAGCACGACCGCTACGCCGTCGCCTTCATCGAGGCGTGCCGCGCCATCAAGCGCGAGCTTCCCGGCTGCAAAGTCAGCGGAGGGGTGAGCAACCTCTCGTTCTCGTTCCGCGGCTCGGACGCGGTGCGCGACGCCATGCACTCGGTCTTCCTCTACCACGCCATCCAGGCGGGGATGGACATGGGGATCGTGAACGCGGGCGCGCTCCCGGTCTACGACCAGATCCCCGCCGAGCTGCTGGGTCCGGTCGAGGACGTGATCCTGGCGCGCGATCCCGGGGCGACCGAGCGCCTGATCGCGCTGGCGGCCAAGTACCGGGGGGCGGCCGAGCGAGCGAGTCCCGTGGACGACGGCTGGCGTGAGGAGCCGGTCGAGCACCGGCTGGCGTACGCGCTGGTAAAGGGCATCTCCGAGCACATCGTCGAGGACACGGAAGAGGCGCGGCAGGCCCGCGAGCGGGCGCTGGACGTCATCGAGGGCCCGCTCATGGACGGCATGAACGAGGTGGGCGACCTCTTCGGCGCGGGTCGCATGTTCCTGCCGCAGGTGGTGAAGAGCGCGCGCGTGATGAAGAGGGCGGTGGCGCACCTGATCCCCTTCCTGGAGGCCGAGAAGGCCGGCAACGGGAAGGCGCGCAACGCCGGGCTGGTCGTGATGGCCACCGTCAAGGGCGACGTGCACGACATCGGCAAGAACATCGTCGGGGTGGTCCTCCAGTGTAACAACTACGAAGTGGTGGACCTGGGCGTGATGGTGCCGGCGGAGCTCATTCTCGAGACCGCGCGCCGCGAGGGAGCAGACGTCATCGGGCTCTCCGGGCTCATCACGCCATCGCTCGAGGAGATGGTGCATGTGGCCTCGGAGATGGAGCGGCTCGACTTCCGGCTGCCGCTGCTGATCGGGGGCGCGACCACCTCGCGCACGCACACGGCGGTCAAGATCGAGCCCCGCTATTCGGGACCCGCGGTGCACGTGCACGACGCGTCCCGCGCGGTGAGCGTGATGAGCCAGCTGCTGAACGAGCGCGAAGCGCCTGCGTTCCTGAAGCGCACCCGCGCGAGTTATGCGGAACTGCGCGTCAGGCACGCCGGCAAGCAGGCCCGGGCCCGCATTCTTCCGCTGGAGAGGGCGCGGCAGCGGAGGCTCGCCGTCGACTGGGCCGCCGAGCAGCCGGTTGCTCCGGCGACGCTCGGAATCCGCGTGTTCGCCCCCTTCCCTCTCGACGAGCTGATCCCCTACATCGACTGGACGCCCTTCTTCCACGCCTGGGAGTTGGCCGGCAGGTTCCCGGGAATCCTGGATGATGCAGTTGTGGGCGAGCAGGCGCGCGTTCTCTACGTCGATGCCCGCGCGCTGCTGGACGAGATCGTGGACGGTGGCCTGCTGGGGGCGAGCGGGGTGGCGGGCATCTTCCCCGCCAATGCGGCGGGCGATGACGTGGAGATCTACACGGATGAGGAGCGGAGCAGGACGCTGGCGGTGGCTCACGGGGTCCGGCAGCAGTTCGAGAAGAAGGCGGGGCGTACGAACTCGTGCCTGAGCGACTTCGTGGCGCCGCGCGAGACCGGGATCGCGGACTATCTCGGGGCCTTCGCGGTGACCGCGGGGACCGGCCTGGAGGCGCTCTGTCGCCGGTTCGAGGACGAGCACGACGACTATTCCAGCATCCTCGCCAAGGCTCTTGCCGACCGGCTGGCGGAGGCCTTCGCGGAAATGCTGCACGAGCGGGTGCGGAAGGAGATCTGGGGATACGCGCCGGACGAGGACCTGGACGGCCAGGCGCTGATCGCGGAGTCGTACACCGGCATTCGGCCCGCACCAGGGTATCCCGCCTGCCCGGACCACACCGGCAAGCGCACCATCTTCGAGCTGCTGGACGTCACCCGGCGCGCCGGAATCGAGCTGACGGAGAGCTGCGCGATGACCCCGACGGCCAGCGTGGCGGGGTGGTACTTTGCGCACCCCCGGACGCACTACTTCGGGGTCGGCCGCATCGGGCGCGACCAGGTGGAGGACTACGCGCGCCGGCGCGGGATGAGCGTGCGGGAGGTCGAGCGGTGGCTGGCGCCGAACCTGGCGTACGACCGGTGAGCGTGACGTTGTGCGACCTGCGTGGGTGCGGGCACGCCGGCGAGGTGCACCACCTGTGAGCGTGACGCTGCGCGACCTCATCGCCGACGGGCGCGCCCATGTCGCGGACGGCGCCATGGGCACGATGCTCTATGGGCGGGGCGTCTTCGTAAACGTCTGCTACGACGAGCTCAACGTCGAGCAGCCGGACATGGTGCGGGAGGTGCACGAGGAGTACGTGCACGCCGGGGCCGAAATCCTCGAGACCAACACCTTCGGCGCCAACCCGGTAAAGCTGTCCGGCTTCGGCCTGGACCGGCGCACCGAAGCCATCAACCGGGCGGGCGCCGAGCTGGCGCGCGAGGCGGCCGCGGGACGGGCCAGCGTGGCGGGCGCGGTGGGGCCGCTCGGCATCCGCATCGAGCCGTGGGGGGCAACGTCCTTCGAGGAGGCCGTGGATTTCTTCCGGCGGCAGGTGCGGGGGCTGCTGGAGGGCGGCGTGGACGGGTTCTGCCTGGAGACCTTCAGCGACCTGAGCGAGCTGGAGGCGGCCTTCCGGGCGGTGCGCTCGCTCTCCGATCTGCCGGTGCTGGCCCAGGTCACGATCGGCGAGAACGGCGCCACGCCGGGGGGCACCACCATGGAGGCCGCGGGAGCCGCGATGGCCGCGTGGGGGGTGGAGGTGGCCGGCATCAACTGCTCGGTGGGGCCGGCGATCATGCTGGACGCGGTGGAGCGGCTGGCCGCGAGCTCGGGGCTGCCCGCCTCCGCCCAACCGAACGCCGGGCTGCCGCGGGTGGTCGAGAATCGCCAGATCTACATGGCCAGCCCGGAGTACATGGGCCAGTACGCCCGCCGCCTGATCGCCGCCGGCGCGCGCTTCGTGGGAGGATGTTGCGGCACCACCCCGGCGCACGTGCGCAAGATCCGCGACCACGTGGCCACCGTGCAGCCGGCCCGGGTACGGGCGACCGCGCGCGCCGAGCCGGCCGCGCGGCCGGGCAGCTCCGGGGCGCCGCTCGCCGAGCGCTCCGCGTGGGGTCGGAAGCTCGCCGCCGGGCAGTTCGTCACCACCGTGCAGGTCGCCGCCCCGCGCGGCTGGCGGATGGACGAGACCACCCGCCGGGCGCGCGCGCTGGCGCGCGACGGGGTGGACGCGGTCTTCGTGGTCGGCGGCACCCGCGGACAGGCGCACATGGACGCCCTCACCACGGCCATGCTGCTCGGCGCCCGCGCGGGCATCGAGCCGCTGGTGCGCTATGTCTGCCGCGACCGTGACATGCACGGCATGATCCGCGACCTGCTGGGAGCGTCGGCCGCCGGCCTCCGCAACCTCCTGATCGTGAGCGGCGAATCGACCAGCCTGGGACCCTACGCCGACTCCACCGCGATCTCCGACATCGACTCCATCGGCCTGGTGAACGTGGTGCAGCGCCTGAACCGCGGCCTGGACGCGGGCGGCAACGACATCGGCGCCCCCACCGAACTGGTGGCGGGGGTCGCGCTCGACCAGGCGGCGGTCGACCAGGCGCTCGAGCTCAGCCGCTTCGCCTGGAAGGTGGACGCGGGCGCGGACTTCGCGGTCACGCGGCCGCTCTTCGACCCGGAGCGCCTGGAGGACTTCCTGGCGCACGCCGGCACCGACGTCCCGGTGATCGCGACCCTCCTCCCCCTCGCCTCCCTGCGGAACGCCGAGTTCATGGCCAACGAGGTGCCAGGCGTCGAAGTACCGGAACGGATCGTGCAACGGATGCGGGCGGCCGAGGAGAAGAGCTCGGCGCACGCCCGCGCGGAAGGACTGGCGATCGCCCGCGAGATGTTCACCGGGGTCAGGCACCTGGTGCGCGGGGTGCGCATCCGCCTCCCCGACGACGACCTGAGCCGGGCGTCCGAACTGCTCGGCTCATTGGAGGTGGAGCGGGGGTAGACCCCACTTGCCAGACCGCAGGCCGGGCGGCTAGATGCCTGAATCGGACGCCCGCGCCGGGCAAGCGGACGGACGAGATTGACGAGGCCGGCCGGCCCGGAACCATCCGGGGCCGGCTGCATCACGGAGGACGCGGTGCAGGTTCAGGAACGCCACATGGGGTTGTTCGGCGCCACCGTCCTGGGGGTGGGCGCCATCGTGGGCGGGGGGATCCTCGCGCTCGCGGGCACCGCCTTCTCGGTCGCGGGGCCGGGCGCGATGGTCGCCTTCGCCCTGAACGGCGGCATCGCCCTGCTGACCGCGGCCAGCTTCGCCCGCCTGGCCCGACGCTTCCCCGAGTCCGGCGGCACCTACACCTACGCCAAGAACGTCTTCTCCATCGAGCTGGCCTTCGTGGTCGGCTGGGTCGTGTGGTTCGCCTCGATCGTGGCCGGGGTGCTCTACGCGCTCGGGTTCGCGGCGTTCTTCATGGAGGGCCTGTTGCGTGCCCTCCCGCAGCTGGCCGAGACCAGGGTGGGCACCGACACCGCCCGCCTGGCCGCGGCCGCCCTGGCCATCGGCGCCTACATGCTGGCGCTGGTGCGGCGCGCGGCAGGGGGCGGCACCGCGGAGACGATCGGCAAGGTGGCGGTGTTCGTCGTGGTCATCGCCGGCGGGGCCTGGGCCTGGGCCACCGGGTCGCCGGGTGAACTCGCCGACCGGCTCAACCCCTTCCTGACGGAGGGAGCGGGCGGGGTGGTGCGGGCGATGGGCTACACCTTCATCGCGCTGCAGGGGTTCGACCTGATCGCCGCGGTGGGGGGGGAGGTGCGCGATCCCAAGCGGACCCTCCCGCGCGCCATGTACCTCTCGCTCGGCATCGCGCTCGCGCTCTACCTGCCCATGCTCTTCCTGTTCGCCACGGTGGGGACACCGGCGGGGGCGGGCGGGGTGGCGGCGATGGCGGCGGCCAACCCGGAGGGGCTGGTGGCGGCCGCGGTCGAGGAGTACATGGGGGTGGCGGGGTACTGGCTGGTCATCGGCGCCGGCATCCTGTCGATGCTCTCGGCCCTCCAGGCCAACCTGCTGGGCGCGTCTCGAGTGGCCTTCGCGATGGCCCGCGACCGCACCCTGCCCCGTCAGCTTGCGCGCATGCGCGGCGCGAGCGGCACGCCCGCGACAGCGGTCGTGGTCACGGGCACGGTGGTGGCGGTGATCGCCCTCGCAGTCGGCGAGGTGCCCGCCGCCGGCGCCGCCTCGAGCCTCATCTTCCTCATCACCTTCGCCATGGTGCATGTCGCGGCGGTGCTGGTGGAACACCGTTCGGCGTCCGGGCGCATCCCCTTCCTGCCCATCGTGGGCGGGCTGTTCTGCGTATCGCTGGCGGCGTTCCAGATCTTCGCCGTCCCCTTCGCGGGCAGCATCGTGATGACCTGGATCGCCATCGGCACCGCGCTCTACCTGACCCTGCTCGCTCCGGCCGCGCGCCTCACCGACGTCTCCGCCGAAGCCACGCATCCGCACCTTACTCTGCTCCGGGGACGGAGCCCGCTGGTGCTCGCCCCCATCGCCAACCCGGCCAACGCCGCGAGCCTGGTGGACGTCGCCGGCACCCTGCGCACACCGGGCTCGGGACGCGTCCTGCTGCTCACGGTTCTCTCGCCGCCGGACACGGCGTCCGCGCCGGAATCCCGGGTCATCGACGCACAGGCCGTGCTGGGCAAGTCCATGGTGCACAGCCTGGAGCACTCGCTGATCGCGGAAATCCTCTTCACCATCGCCCCCGACCCATGGACCGAGATCGCGCGGGTCGCGGAGGAACACCGCTGCGAGACCGTGCTGCTGGGCCTTCCCAATCTCTCCGATCCCCTCGTCGAATCCGCGCTGGAGCGGCGCATCGCTGGAATCGGCTGTGACGTCGTGGTCGCGCGCACCCCGTCGGGCTGGTGCATGGACGAGGTCGAAAAGGTCCTCGTGCCCCTGGGAGGACATCGAGGCCACAGCCGTCCGAGGGTCCGACTGCTCGCCAGCCTGGCGCGCACCCGGGGACGATCCATCACCTACCTGTCCACGATGCTTCCCTCGGCATCGAAGGAGGAACGCCGCCGTTTCGAGCGCGAGATCCACAGAATGGTGCGCGACGAGGCCGCGGGTCCCTACGAAGTCGTCGTGGAAACCGCCGCGTACCCGGAGGACACCATCGTCCAGCATGCCCGCGCCTCCGACCTCATCGTCATGGGCATGCGCACCGAAGCCAACGGCCGGCGCAGCCTGCGCGGCATCCCGCACTCGGTCGCCCTGCGGTCAAGCAAGCCGCTGATCCTGATCGGTAGCGCCCCGCCATCCGCCCTGGTACGTACCGGAAAGGGTCTGCTGGCGCCCTCGCGGGGGGGCGGATCCCGGTCGAAGGGGTCGGATGGAGTCGATCCGGAGACCGGCGCATCCCGGGAACCCGGGCACGCTTGAAGGCCACCGCTAACCCGCGTGCCCCGGGAGAGCCCGAGCGCTCGCGCACGCCCGCAGCCCGCATCAGGCGCTGCAACGACGCACCCTCAGCCGCCGACGGCGCATTCATCCTCTACTGGATGATCAGCGCGCGCAGGACGCGCTGGAACTTCGGACTGCAGCGAGCCGTCGAACTCAGCCTCGAACACGGACTGCCGCTTCTCGTGCTGGAGCCCCTGCGCGCCGGATATCGATGGGCTTCGGACCGCTTTCATCGGTTCATCATCGACGGGATGATCGACAATGAAGCGCGCTTCGAAGCACGCGGAGTCTCCTACTACCCCTACGTCGAGCCTCGGGATGGTGCCGGCAAGGGACTCCTCGCGGAACTGGCGAAGCACGCGGTCGTCATCGTAACCGACGACTTCCCCGCATTCTTTCTGCCCAGGATGGTGAATGCTGCCGCGCACCAGATTCCGGTGCGCGTTGAGGCAATAGACAGCAACGGCCTGCTTCCTCTGCATGCCACGGATGGGGCCTTCGCAACAGCGTACGCGTTTCGACGGTTCCTGCAGCGCGAGCTGCCCCCCCACCTGGAGCGGCCTCCGCACCCCGACCCGTTACGCATCGTGCCGATGAGCATCGAGGCTCCCCCGGCGAATGGACCCCGGTCCGCGCGAGAGCAGTTTCCGGCCACAGGGACTCCCGAGGCTGGCCACTTCGCCATCGGGCAACTCAGGGCCCACGTCCGCGCTGCCTCGAATTCGGCGGTCCGGAACGTTGCCGACATCGTTCCCTCCGTCATCCTCGATCGATGGCCGCCCGCTGACCTCAGCGACCCGGTCGATCTCATCGCGCGCCTCCCCATCGACCACTCGGTCCCGCCTGTCGACCTGCGGGGTGGTTCGGAGGCCGCGGCAGCCCGGCTCTCCGTCTTTCTCGAGAGCGCTCTCGACCGCTACGCCAGCAACGCCAACCACCCCGAGCACGACGCGACCAGCCGTCTATCCCCCTATCTCCACTTCGGCCACATCTCCGCCCACGAGGTATTCGACCGGATCGCGGCCCACGAGGGATGGACTCCGGCCCATCTCTCCGACGACGCCAGGGGACGGCGTGCGGGTTGGTGGGGCATGAGCGAGAGCCCAGAAGCTTTTCTGGATCAATTGGTTACATGGCGTGATCTCGGGTTTGTTCGATGTCTTCATGTGGACCACTACGACACCTGCGAAGCGCTCCCGGACTGGGCGCGCAAGACGCTCGCCGACCACGCTGCGGATCCCCGCGAATTCACCTACGGACCCGACGATTTCGAACACGGGAGCACGCATGACCCTCTGTGGAACGCGGCCCAGAACCAACTCCGGAGCGAGGGCCACATCCACAACTATCTGCGCATGCTCTGGGGCAAGAAGATCCTCGAGTGGAGCGAGAGCCCGCGCGAGGCACTCCGCATCATGATCGAACTCAACAACAAGTACGCGCTCGACGGACGCGACCCGAACTCCTGGACGGGCATCCTCTGGGTCCTCGGCCTCCACGACCGCGCCTGGGGCCCCGAGCGCCCGGTGTTCGGCAAGATCCGCTACATGAGTTCGGCCAACACAGCGAGAAAGTACCGGGTGCGCGGGTACATCGAGACGTACGCGAGCCCGTGACGAATCTGATGCTCACGTCTGAGCTTCAGCGTGGGCACTGGTCTGGTCCGCGGCGCAACCCCTGTGCAGGAACTGCCGCGCAATAGATTCATCGAGCACCCACCAGCGCCCTCCACGACTTCCGCTTGAGTGGGCTCTACGCTTTAGCCTTCTCTTTCGTCAATCTCGTTGTCCCACTCGCTATCGCGTCTCTCTGTGGCCGAGAGCATGGTGGCCCTCTGAATGTCATAGCTGTGGAGGAACGCGCACCGAGTCGTCGCCCCCCCGTGCGATTCTCAATCCGAAGTTCTGGGCGTATCGGACGGATCGGTCTTCAAGCTCGCTGGGATACCCTCCATTCCACTTGTCAGCTCTGCGCAGCAGCGCCTCGGCCCACTGCAACAGCTCCAGCCGATGCTCAAAGTATCCATCCAACACCGTGTCCAGGATGGTGCCACCTCGGTATTCCGCGTCCGGCGGCACGTCGATGTCGCTGTCAGGGTACTCTCTCGTGGCCTGCACCCAGTGCCGGAAGCTTCGGCTGTCGTAGTAGGGTCCGGGAAAACACCACATCATCCCCGCCACGAATCCACTCATCAGCGCAAGTCTGTGCGAATCCCTGGCCTCTAGCGCGTCTCTCGCCTCGATCACCGCGACTTCGCATTGCAGCCAACTGCACTCCCACGGATGGCCCTCGTTCCCCGACGCCGCTCGGGCCGCATCGTCTCCCGACCCCCGTGCCGATGCTGCGAGTGCCGTGGCGTGCCGGTGCAAGCGCCGGACCTTCGCGATATTCCAGTTTTCGACGGCATCTGATATGTCCTTGAAGAGTGCATCCGACTCCACGCCGGGAAGAAACGCGTCAAACGCGATGCCACCCGCTTCGCCGAGGTGAAATGCGCCCTGCCCTCGTGCGTCCTTACTCGAGGTTTGGAACCCGTCCAGCAAGGACGTAGCTCGGCTCATGGCTTCGGCCAGTCGTTCGAGTTGGGATTGTCTGCTCCACGGGTTCTCTTCACCGGAAAGGAACTCCAGGCGAACTTCCGCGCGCCTTCCGCAAGCGTGAGCCAGCGCCGCCAGACTCCGAAGAGTCATGTTGCGCGAGCCACTTAGAAATTGGGTGACGTTGCCTTGGCTTGTATTCAAGGCTTGCGCAAGAGTCGCCCGTGTCAGGCCTGCTTCCTTCATGACTTTGGCGACTACTTCCGCCGTCCGCAGTATGAGTCGCTCCTCCTCGTATCGCCTGCGCAACTCCAGAGTGCGGGTCTCTCGGCTGTTAAACAGCTCGTCGTCCATTTCCTTGTCTCTTCCTTTGGTCAAACCACCGTTCACGGGGCAATTCCTATTGTTGCTCGCTCCTCACCCCCCCATCCCCTCCAGCGCCCGCATGATCGCGCGATAGCGCCGGTCCACGCTCCGGAACCCGAGATTCGCCAGGTAGACGTTGCGGACCCCGACCTGGTGCAGCGCCCGGATGCTGCGCGCGCAGATCTCCGCGGCGCTCGCACCGTCAGCGAACTCGCGCGTGATCTGCTCCGCGGGGATCGGGAGAAAGCGGCTGAGCCGACCGAGGGTCCCCGGATTGGCGCTGCGGTAGAAGAAGACTCCGAAGATG
This sequence comes from Longimicrobiales bacterium, assembly GCA_965208255.1. Lineage (GTDB taxonomy): Bacteria > Gemmatimonadota > Gemmatimonadetes > Longimicrobiales > Gaopeijiaceae > BD2-11. Next base: position 1,054,882 of record OZ242324.1, on the reverse strand, counting down.
GCCGGAATGCCGACGCCCCGGCGGTCCAGCTCCTCCAGGAATCGCTCCACCGCGGGCAACGAGTGGTGCGAGACGATCTGGGTCAGGAAGAAGTCGGCCTCGAAGTCGCCGCGCGCGATGTAGTCGACCTGAACGCCCGGGTCCGCGTGCGGATTCGCCCAGCCCCCCAGGGTGAGCGACGGAAACTCGCAGCGGATGAGGTCGCGCAACTGGTACCCGTGCTCGACGCAGCGCAGCGGCGGGCCGGTCGTGTCCCCACCCACCACGGCGAGCGCCTCGCAGCCGTTGGAGACGGCCCGGCGCGCGAACATCATGCAGTAGTCGAGAGAGTGTTTGGCGGTCAGGAAGGGGATGATGCGAGACGCCGGCACCCCACGCGCCAGGTTGGCGGCAACGTGGCCGAGGCTCTCTTCCTCTGCGGCGTCGACGGCGTTGTCGGTGAGGAAGATATGGCGGTCGTCGCGCGCCAACCGCTCCAGGGTGTGGTACATGTCGATCCAGGCATCCATCCCCGCGGCGTAGGAGAGCCCGCTCCGGGGGGGACGCAACTCGACCGTGATGGTCGGCTCGGGTGCGCGCAGGCGCGCCAGCAGCTCGCTTCCGTGCACTTCCCGTCCCGTCTCCACTAACCCTGACGTAACGTTAGGGTTTGGGGTGGAGGGAGAGCGGTGATCGCGCCTCTCATCCGCCCCCCACCAGCCCCTCCACGGCGCCCGCCTCCGTGGGCAGCTCCGCCGTGAGGTTCTCCACTCCCGAGGCCGTCACGAGCACATCGTCCTCGATGCGGATGCCGGTCCCGGCGAAGCGGGCGGCGGGGCCGTCGGCGTCCTCGGGGAAGTAGAGGCCTGGCTCGACCGTGAACACCATCCCCTCCTCGAGCGCCCGGGACTCGCCATCAACGGCGTAGTCGCCCACGTCGTGGGTGTCGAGCCCCAGCCAGTGGGAAGTCTGGTGCGGGAAGTACCGGCGGAGCGCCCCGCTCTCCTCCGCCGTGCCCTCGCCTTCGGCCAGGACGCCGAGCGACGCCAGTCCTCCGGCCAGTACGGCGCACGCGGCCCGGTGCACCGAGCCCACCCTCGCCCCCGGCGCGGCAGCGGCGATCGCGGCCGCGCGCGCCTCGTCGACGATGTCGTAGATGGCGCGCTGTTCCGGGCTGAAACGCCCGTCCACCGGGTAGGTGCGGGTCACGTCGGCGCAGTAGTGGCCGAGTTCGGCGGCGGCGTCCACCAGCACCAGCTCGCCCGCCCGCGCCCGGCGCTGGTTGTCGGCGTAGTGGAGCACGCAGGCGTTTGCGCCCGACGCCACGATGGACGGATAGGCGGGGGCCGCGCCTCCCCGCCGTCGGAACACCGCCTCGATGGCCGCCTGCAGCTGCCACTCCCCCGCCCCGCGTGCGAGCTCCGCGGCCAGCGCGCGGTGTCCGGCGATCGTCAGCTCGGCCGCGCTTCGCAGCGACGCCACCTCCCCGGCGGCCTTGCGCAGCCGCATCTCGTCGAGGATCTCGCCCGGATCGATGATCCCACGCGGGCCCGATCCCGTACGCGCGCCACGGGCGCGGGCATGCGCCAACGCGCCGCGCACCAGCCGGTCCACCCAGGGATCCGATCCCAGCCGGAAGAAGACGTGGCTGGCTCCCTTGAGCAGGCGGCCCAGCGCCTGTCCGAGTTCCTCCAGAGGATGGCAGGCATCCGCGCCCAGTTCCTCGCACGCCGCATCAGGACCAAGTCGCTTTCCGCCCCAGAGCTCCGCGGTCGCGTCGCGCGGTCGAACGAAGAGCACGCATCGCCTCGATTCGGCGAATCCGCGCAGGACCAGGACGCTTCCGGGCTCGGTGAAGCCGGTCAGGTAGAAGAACTCGGAGTCCGCGCGGTAGGGGGAAGGATCCACGCCCCGCCGGCACGCGTCCGCCGCCGCCGGCAGCACCATGGTTGCGTCTCCCAGCTCGTCCAGCACCAGTGTACGGCGCTCGCGGAAGATCCCGGCCGAGGGCTCGAAGACACCGGTCGACATCATGCGCGCGCCCGGGCGGCGACCGTCTCCAGCCCCGCCTCCACCAGCGTCCACTGCAGCTTCATCTGGTCTTTCACGGGCATCGGCCGGACTCCGAGCCGGGCACCCTCGCGGGTGACCTCCGCCGGCGTTGCGCGCCCGCTCGCGAGCTCCGCCCTCCAGCCGTCGATGCGGGCCTTCCATCGCGCGGCCACCGGATCCGGGGGACCGATCGTCTCCCCGACCCCCGGCGTGATGAACAGCGGCATCTCCGTCACCAGCGTGAGCGTGTCGCCGCCCAGCGAACGCACCGCCTCCATCGAACTGGGACGGAAGCGCCCCGCCGTGGCCTCGTCTCCCAGCCCCAGGAAGTGCGCGCGCATGGCGCTGTGGTTGGGGCGCGTGCAGAAGCCGGGCGCGATGCGCACGAACCCCTTCTCCCCTTCCCTCTCCACGTCGTGCAGCCGGTATCCCATGCCGCGCACCATCTCGGCGCAGCGGGCGCGCAGGGGTCCGGTCCGGTCGATCCAGTGGGGATCGATGAGGAACCAGGGGCCCGACGAGAACCCCATCCCGTGCAGCGAAACGTGCAGGTCGAAGGACCCGCCGGCGCTGGCCCACCACGCGAAGGCCGCCCGGTTCTCGGGCCTCGCGCCCGCGTCATCCGGGTCCGCGGGAAACCCGAACTCGATGTCATCTCCTGGCAACTCCCGCACGACGTGCGCCAGGTATTCGCCCAGCTCGAAGTCGAGCCCGCCCGCCCGCCACGCGCGATTGCGCGCCGCGCCGTCAGGATTCACGTGCGGCACGATCCACCACTCGAAGCGCTCGAGCATCGGATGGTCCGGGGCCAGCCCGCCCAGCCATCCACACAGCCGCCCGAGCAACGCCGGACCGACGGGCTCGTCGGCGTGGCACCCTCCGAGCAGGCTCACGCGCAGGGGTCCGGATCCGAATCGGAAGGCGTGGATGGGGCGTCCTTCCCTCGACGAACCGATGCGCAGCCCGTCTTCGCGACTCGCGGGAAGCGCTCTGAGAATGCGGGCCGGATCCGCATGCACGTCGCCGGACTCGCGCACGGCTCCGGGTTCGCGCACGGCTCCGGGTTCGCGCATTCCGCTAGCGGGCGCGCGCACGCCTTCCGGGGATCGGCGCATGTCCTTCCGAGGCTACCTGCGCTGGCTGGTCACGGTCCCGGTTTCGTCGATCAGCCAGTGCACCATCCAGCTGCGGATGCGCTCCAGCCGGTCCACCAGCAGCCAGGGCTCGCCCGTGCGCGAGAGACCGTGGCTGGAGCGGGGATAGCGCACCAGCTCCACCGGGACCTGCAGCTTCTTCAGCGACATGAACCACTGCTCCGCGTCGGGCATCGGGGTGCGCCAGTCCTGCTCGGAGTGGATGAGCAGGGTGGGCGCGGTCACGTTCTCGACGTAGGAGATGGGCGACAGGCGCCGGTACAGGTCCCGCTCCTCCCAGGGGGTCCCGCCGAACTCGTATTCGGTGAGCCCCTGGGCGTCCGAGGTGCCCCACCAGCTCTCCCAGTTGGTGATCGAGCGGCTCGAAGCGGAGGCCGCGAAACGGTCGGTGGTGGCGGTCAGCCAGTTCGACATGAAGCCGCCGTAACTGCCGCCGGAGACGCCCAGGCGCTCCGGATCGATGGCGGAATAGGCCGCCAGGGTCGCGTCCACGCCGGCGAGGTAGTCCTCGCGGTCGACGATGCCCCATTGCTCGCGCGTCGCGTACTGAAAGGCGTGACCGTAGCCGGAGGAGCCGCGCGGGTTGGTGTAGAGGACGTAGAAGCCCGCGGCGGAGAGCACGTGGAAGGTCGGGAAGAAGGTGTTGCCGTAGGCGCTGTGCGGCCCGCCGTGAATCTTGAGCACCATCGGGTAGCTGCGGCCCGGCACTTCGTCGACCGGCCGCACCACCCAGCCCTCGACCTCGACGCTGTCCTCCATCATCCAGGCGATGCGCTCGGCGGGCATGAGGGTGATGTCTGAGAGCCAGTCGTCGTTGAAGCCGGTGGCCTTCTGCTCGGTGGAGCCGTCGCCGGCCGCCACGTAGAGTTCGTTCGGGGTCACCGGGTCGGTGGCGGTAAACGCCATTGCCTGGTCGTCCGACGTGAACGAGAAACCCGAGAGCCGCCGGTCGCCCGCGGTAACCTGCGCGAGCTCGCCCCCGGTCGCGGGGACGGCGAACAGGTGGGAGTTGCCTCCGGTCCCCGCGGAGAAGCGGATCCGGCTGCCGTCCTCCGACCACGAGGGCGCGCCCGGCTGCAGGTCCCAGTCCGCGGTGAGGTTGAGCGCCAGGCCGCGCAGGCTGCCGTCCGGCCCCACGTCCTGCACCAGGATATCGGTCTGCTCGCCGCGCGCAGGGCTCGACAGGTAGGCGATGGAACCGCCGTCCGGCGAGAGCGCCGGCGCGGACTCGCTGCCCGGGTTGGTGGTGAGCCGGCGAACCGACCCGCCCGCCACCGCCACCGACCAGATGTCGCCCGTGTTGTCCGGGTTGTGTTCGTCGTCCTGGCGTTCGTTGCCGGTGAAGAAGATGCGCCGCCCGTCCGACGACCATGTGACGCCGCCCACATCGAACTGGAGGTCGGTGAGCTGCCGCGCGGTGCCGCCCTCGGCGGGGACCACGAACAGCTGGGTCTTGTCGCGCAGCGAGTAGTGTGGAAGCAGGGGATGCACGCCGTCACGCTTGTAGCGCATGGCGGTGATCACGTGGCCGTCGAAGCGCTCCGCGTCCAGCGTGGCGGTGACCGCGTCGGGCGCGATCTGCCGGTTGTCGCCGTCGTCTTCGTCTTCGTCGTCATCCGGGGCGCGGGTAAAGGCGATGCTGCCCCCGTCCGGCGACCACACGGGTGCGCCCTCCACCCCTTCGATGTGGAAGACTTCGCCGCCCGGTCCGTCCACGCGCAGGAACCAGATGGGGTTGGGGTCGTCACCCCGGCTGGACCGGAACGAGAGCAGGCGGCCGTCCGGCGACCACCCCGGCCCGCTCGCCTCGGAGGTCGGATCCGAGAAGCGGATGGCTTCACCGTCGGGCCTGCCGTCCGAGAGAGGCTGCAGCCACACCTCGCGGTGGCGCCGGTTGTCCTCCTCGATCACGCGCGTGACCGTGAAGGCGACGTACGCCCCGGTGGGCGACATCGCCGGCTCCGACACACCCACGATGCGGTAGTAGTCGGAGGGCTGGAAGCCCCGCTCCTGCGCGACCACGGGCGAGGCGGCCGCGGCGATCAGCGCCAGGCTCACCCCCATGACCTTCGCGGAGGGGACGGGTCGTGCGCTATGGTGTAGCGATGGATAGGGCAGGCCGAACATCCCGGACCTCCTGCGCTCAACGAAACAACCGGCGATCTCACTCAATATAGGAAGACGGCCGGGGTCGCGGTAACGCGAGGCGGGGCGCCACCCCTGCCGAGGGCCGCATGAGCGGAAATGTCGTCGTGGCCACAAGTTCGCCGACCGGAGGGAAGTGGTGCGTCATACCCAGGCGGTGCTCGCGTTCGCGGCCTGGCTCGTGCTGGCCTGCGGCACCGCGACAGCCGCCGGCGCCCAGGTCGTGCGCGGCCGCCTGCTGGAGGAGGGCAGCGGCACGCCGCTCGCCGGGGCGGTGATCATACTGGCCGACAGCGCCGGCACGCAGGTGAGACGCACCCTCACCAACGACGAGGGGGGGTTCCTGCTACGCCCCGCGGAGGCGGGCACCTATACGCTGCGCGCCGACCGCATCGGCTACGCCAGCATGACTTCCCCGGCGTTGGAGGTGGCTCCCGAGGCCGAGGTCATCTACGAGATGGTCGTCCCGGTGCAGGCGATCACGCTGGCCAACATCGTCGTTGAGGCCGAGTCCCGCTGCGTGGTCAGGCCGGGGGGCGGGCTGGACGTATCTCGGGTCTGGGACGAAGCGCGCAAGGCGCTTGTCGCAACCTCCTTCACCGAAGATGCGTCATTCTACCGCTATCATGTCATGGGATACGCCCGGCAGCTGGGCCCTGAAGCTCGCATGGTGGAGAACGAGCGGCACAACTTCACCGATAGAATCCAACGCCAGACGTTCCTCTCGCGCTCCGTGGAGGACCTCATGGCGGAAGGATTCCTGGAGGTGGAGGAATCCGACAGCTCCTACCACGCGCCCGACGCCGAGGTGCTGCTCTCGGACGCCTTCCTCGACAACTACTGCCTGCGCGTTCAGGAGGGAGAGGGTGCAGCGGATGGCCTGATCGGGCTCGCTTTCGAGCCGGTGGAGCGGCGGCCCGGCCGCATCGACATCGAGGGCGCCCTTTGGCTGGAGCCCGCATCCTCCGCACTGCAGTGGCTGGAGTTCCGCTACGCGGGTCTGGACGCCGATGTCCCGTCGCGCCACCTGGGAGGCAAGGTCGGGTTCATGAGACTCCCCAACGGGAGCTGGGTGGTGCGCGAGTGGTACATCCGCGTGCCCGCGACGGCAGAGCAGCCCAATCCCTCCACCGATATGCCCGAGCACGTCCTGGTCCGGCTCCTCGAGCGTGGCGCGCAGGTCACGCGCGTCCTCACCCCGGAAGGGGAGACGATCGCCGAATTCGAACCCGGCGTGGTCGAGGGAATCGTCATGGATTCGGCATATGTGCGTCCCCTCGTGAGGGCGCGCGTGTTCGCCACCGGGACCGGCCACTCGACGGTCACCGGTCTGGATGGTCGTTATCGTCTTGTCGGCCTCACCGACGGAATCCACCGCGTCTCGTACCGGCACCGGGCGCTGGACGAGGTGGGGCACACGCCCGAGCCCGCCGAGGTGGAGGTCCGGCGCGGTGACGCCGCCTGGTTGCCAATGCTCGCGCCCACCCAGGAAGAGGTGCTGCGGTCCGCCTGTGCGCAGGAGGAAGGATTCCTGTGGGACGCCTTTGCCCACCTGGTGGGGCCTACTGCCATCCTGTCCGGACGGGTATTGGATGCCGCCTCGGGGAGTCCCGTGGAGGGAGCGACCGTAACCGCCATCTGGACCGGCTGGGAAGCCCATTCATCGGACCCGAAGACCTCGGCCATCCCGCCCACCCAAGAGGACTCCGCCGTCGCAATGACGGCCGTCGAGGAGCAGCATGGCCAGTACGAGGACGTGACCGGCGCGGATGGGCGCTTTCTCTTCTGCCGCGTCCCGGTAGGACCGAGCGTGGTCCTGGTCGCGGCGACGCCCAATGGTGCGACCCAGCGAGGCACGGTCCTGGCGACAGCGGGAGAAATCGAGCTAATAACGGTGTATGTTTTCAAATAGCGTGGCATTCCTGGCGGCTGCCCAGGCACCGCCCGATCGGGTCAGGAGGACTCTCGCGATGACTACAGACGAATACCAGCCGGCAACGGAACCGGCTCCCGAACGCGCCAGTCGCGATGCTTCACGGCGCGGTCGTGACCTGCCCTCGGACGAGAGGCGGGACACCGGGGAAGCGGTTCCGTCCCTGGTCGCGGTCAGCCGCGTTTGGGGGGGATTCTTGTTCGCCGCCTGGCTCGCCGTCATCTGCGCCGGCACCGCCTCCTCGGCCGGCGCACAGATCGTGCGCGGCCGGGTGCTGGAAGAGGGCGTCGGCACGCCCTTGTCCGGCGCGATGATCGTGCTCGTCGACAGCGAAGGCGCCCAGGTGGGACGCATCCTCACCGACGACCTGGGCAGGTTCACGCTGCGCGCGCCGCAGGCCGGAGCCTACACCCTGCGCGCCGACCGTATCGGCTACGCCAGCATCACCTCCCCGCCCCTCGAGCTGGCCCCCGGGACCGCAGCCTTCCACGACATGGTGGTCCCGGTGCAGGCAATCGCGCTCGACAACATCACCGTGGAGGGCGAGCGCCGGTGCGTGCTGCGCCCGGAAGGAGGACTCGACGTGGCGCGGGTGTGGGAAGAGGCGCGCAAGGCGCTCGCGGCGGCGGCCTTCACCGACGAGACGTCCGTCTACCGCTACGTCACCATGAAGTACCAGCGGGACCTCGACTCCGACGCGCGCACGGTGACGAACGAGCAGCGCAACTTCAGCGACCTCATGCAGCGCCAGACCTTTGTCTCGCGGCCCGTCGAGGAGCTCATGGCGGACGGCTTCGTGCAGGAGGAGGAGGACGGCACCTACTACTACGCCCCCGACGCCAACGTGATGCTCTCGGACGCCTTCCTCGACACCCACTGCCTGCGCGTGCGCCAGGGCGAGGACGAGACCGAAGGTTTCATCGGGCTCGCCTTCGAACCCGTGGACGGGCGCCGCGGGCACATCGACATCCGGGGCGTCATGTGGCTGGAGCCGGAGTCCTCGGAACTCCAGTGGCTGGAGTACAATTACGCGGACCTGGACGCCGACCTACGTTCGCGGCATTTGGGAGGCAAAGTGATGTTCGCGGGGCTCCCCAACGGGACCTGGGTGGTGCGCGAGTGGTACATCCGCATGCCCCGTCCCGGCATGCGGCCCAATCCATTCACCAACTTCCCGGAGCGCTTCCTGGCCGGGATCCGCGAGACGGGCGCCGTGGTGATGCGCATCCTGACGCCGGCGGGAGAGACGCTGGTTGAGGCCGAGACCGGGACGATCGAGGGGACGGTGCTGGATTCGTTGCACACCCGTCCGCTGGAGGGTGCGCGCGTATTCGTCGACGGCACCGACCACTCCGCAGTAACCGGCGAAGACGGCCTCTACCGGCTGACCGGCCTGACCGAGGGGGTATACCGCGTCGGCTACCATCACCCGGTGCTGGAGGAGGTGGGGTTTGCGCCCGAGCCGGTGGACGTGGAGGTGCGCCGCGGCGAGGTCTCGGCGCTGCGGCTGCTCACCCCCTCCCGGCGAGAGGTGCTGCGCGACGCCTGCGCGGGCGAGGACGCGGTGGATCGCACCGCCGTGCTGGCCGGCCGGGTGGTGGACGGCGCCTCGGGGGTCCCTGTGGAGGGCGCCCTCGTCACCGCCACCTGGACCGGCTGGGACGTCGGCACCATCGGGCCGGGAACCAACACGCGCGGCGGAGGCGACCCCACCGCCGGCCTCGTGCGGCTCGAGCAGAGGGACGGCCAGTACGAGGCAATCACCGGCACGGACGGGCGCTTCCTTTTCTGCCGGGTGCCCGCGGGACCCAGCGTCGTAGTTGAAGCAGCGGCGGCGTCCGGCGCGGCCGAGCCCGAGACTCTCGTCCTGGAAGAGGCGGGTCAGGCCGCGTTCATGACCGTGTACATCCGGAACCAGTAGTACGTGATGAGTCCGCGCACGTACCGAGACGGGTGAAGCGCCGGGCCGGGCAAGGCGCGTTGGATGCCAGAGTGGTATCATTTACCGGCGACCTGCAGGTCGCGCATTGCCGGCAGGATCGCGCACACCTCGGCTCCCCCCAACCGACCGCCCGACGATGACCCCTTCTCTGCATTGCCCCCCCGTGCGGCCCAGGCCCCGGAGCGCGCCCGGCTCGACGATCCGACGGATCCCGGCACGTGGATTCGCGCTCACGGGTTTCGCCCTGACGCTCGCCCTGACCAGCGTCCCCGCCCCACTCGCGGCGCAGGAACCCGACTCGTCCGCGGTGATTCCGCTCGACGAGATCGAGGTCACGGTGCTGCGCACGCCCATCCTGCTCGGCGAGGTTCCGTTCGCCGTGTCGGTGCTCGGCGAGTCGGCGCTCACACGGGGCAAGGCCGGGCTCTCCATCGAGGAGGCGCTCCAGGGTCTTCCCGGCGTCCAGGTGCAGAACCGCTACAACTCGGCGGTGGGCGAGCGCATCTCCATCCGCGGCTTCGGCGCCCGCGCCCAGTTCGGCGTGCGCGGGGTCACGGTGCTGGTGGACGGCATTCCCGCTACTCTTCCCGACGGGCAGTCGACCCTCGACCACCTCGACCTGGGCACCCTCGGCCGTGTGGAAGCGCTGCGGGGTCCCGGCTCGTCCGCCTACGGCAACGGGGCAGGCGGGGTGCTGCGCTTCGAGACCCGGCGGGCGGCCGACCAGCCCTTCCGCCCGGAACTCTCGTACGTGGGCGGCAGCAACGGCATGACGCGCATGCAGGCCAGCGCCAGCGGCGTTTCCGGCGAGCAGGAGTACCTCCTGAGCGCTTCCCGTTTCAAGTACGAGGGCTTCCGCCGCAACCCGGTTGCGGACGACGGTTCCGTTTTCGGGGAGGCGCGCAAGCTGCACCTGAACGGACAGCTGCGCTCGCCGGTGGCTGATGGCGAACTCGTGGTGACCGCGAACCTGGCCAACCTGGACGGCGACAATCCCGGTTCCATCAACGATTCGCTGCTGGGAGTGGGCGATCGCCGGGCACACCGGGGCAACATCTTTCAGGGGACCAACAAGCAGGTCACCCAGGGGCAACTCGGGATGCGCTGGACCGGTCCCGCCGCCGCCGGGGAGGCGGACCTCTCCGCGTGGGGGCTCTTCCGCAACCTGGACAACCCCATTCCGCCCGCCGTCATCGACCTGAAGCGCAACGCAGCCGGAGTGCGCGGCGCGCTTCGCGGGCAGGCGGGGGCGTCCGAGCAGTTCACCTGGAACTTCGGCGGCGAATACGCCCTGCAGCGCGACGATCGGCAGAACCACGGCAACGATGGAGGCGAGCGGTCGGACCTGAGGCTCGACCAATTGGAGAACGTCCGCACCCTGGCGTTCTTCGGCCAGGGCAACCTGAGGATGGGCGAGCGCGCCCGGCTGGTGGGCGGGGTGCGCTACGACCGGCTGGACTTCTCCGTAGAGGACGCGTTCCTCTCCAACGGCGACGACTCGGGAGATCGCCTCATGGACGCGATCAGCCCCTCGCTCGGGCTGCACGTCGCGGCTTCGCCTTCCGTCGGTCTCTTCGCGACCGTCGGGACCTCCTTCGAGAGCCCCACCACCACCGAGCTGGCCAATGATCCGAGCGGACGGGGCGGCTTCAACCCGGAACTGAACCCCCAGCGGAGCCTCAGCCTGGAAGTCGGCATGCGCGGCGTCTCCGACAACACGTTCGCCTACGAGCTGAGCGTCTTCCGCGCCGGCATCACCGACGCGCTGGTGCCCATCGAAGTCCCCGACATCGACCGCACCTTCTACGCCAACGCCGGCTCCGCCAGCCACCAGGGCTTCGAGGCCGCGTTCACTCTGGCCCCGGGGGGCAGGGCCTCCCTCCGCGCGACCTACAGCTACACGGACGCGGTCTTCGACGACTACGTGGTGGACGGCAACGACTACGGGGGCAACCAGATCCCCGGCCTGGCCCCCCACCGGGCGGAGGCCATCGCCTCGTTGCGGGTCCCCGGCGGGTTCTGGAGTGGAAACTGGGAGCTGCGCGCCGCCCACGTGTCGGCCCTTCCCGTCAACGACCGCAACACCGCCGAGACCGACGCCTACCAGCTTCTGGATGCGCGCTACGAGTCCAATCCCGGGTCGGTGTTCAGCGCGCTCGACGTGGCCGTGTTCATGGGCGTGACCAATATCTTCGACACGCTGTACACCGCGTCGGTGGTGGTGAACGCCTTCGGGGGCCGCTTTCATGAGCCCGGCCCCGGCCGGAGCTTCTATCTCGGGACGCGCTGGGGCGTGCGTTGAGCCGACTCCTGACCGGGTTGGGGCTCTTTACCAGCCTCTGCCTCGGCTCCGGCGACACGCTGCACGCCCTGTCCCCGGCCCTCGCGGAAGCGGTGGCCGCGCCCTCCGCTACGCAGACCCCGGACACATCCGGCCCGGCCGACGATCCACCCGTCTACCGCTACGGCCTGACCCTCGGCGGAACCAGCCTGATCTCACTGGTCTTCGAGTACGAGTCCAACAACCGGGCGGTGGAATTCGCGCTCGGGACCTTCTCGGGGCGGGACCTGTCGTTGGCCGTCACCGGCAAGCAATACCTCGGCGGCGGTGACCTGCGCGCCTTCGCGGGCGCCGGGCTCTGGGGCGTCGCCTCCTTCCCCGCCGATCAGCGTGCCGGGTTCGCCCTGATCGCGCGGGCGCCGATCGGGGTGGACTGGCACGCGCTCGAAAGGCACGCCGCCGGATTCGAACTCAACCTCAACCGGGCCCTGGCCATGCGCCGCCCCGACCCGCTGGACGAACGCCCGCCGCGCACCCGCATCGTCCCGCTGCCGGCCTTCTACTACCGCTTCGCGGATCCGCGCTGAGGGCTCGTGGTTCCCGAGGTCGCGCCCGACCTCACTCCACCGGCGTCATCCCCACGTACTTGAGCCCGCTTCCGGTGTTGAAGAGCACCGTCTCGTCGTCCTCTGACAGCAGCTCCATTTCGAGCAGCTCCGTGACCGACGCCAGCACGGCGCCTCCCTCCGGACAGGCGAAGATGCCGGTGCACTCCCCCATCACGGCCACCGCCTCCGCCATCGCCGCGTCCTCTATCGCCGCCGCCCCGCCCCCGGACTCCCGGATCGCGCGCAGCATCAGGAAGTCCCCGACCGCCGCCGGAACCCGCAGCCCTGCCGCGTAGGTCTCGGCGTCCTGCCAGAACTGGGCCGCCTCGGTGCCTTCCTGCCAGGCTCGCACCACCGGCGCGCACCCGGTCGGCTGAACCGAGAACATCTTCGGGCGCTCGCTCCCGATCCAGCCCATCTGTTCCATCTCGTCGAACGCCTTCCACATGCCGATGAGACCGGTGCCTCCGCCGGTCGGGTAGATCACGGCGTCCGGAAGCCGGAAACCGAGTTGTTCGAAGAGCTCGTAGCCCATCGTCTTCTTGCCCTCCACGCGGTAGGGCTCCTTGAGGGTGGACAGATCCCACCAGCCCATGTAGTCGGCCCCCTCGCGCACCACCTTCCCGCAGTCGGTAATGAGCCCGTCCATGAGCACCAGGTCGGCGCCCAGCCCGCGGATCTCCTCGACGATGGGCGCGGGGGTGTCGTTGGGCGCCACGATGTGCACCGGCAATCCGCCAGCGGCCCCGTACGCGGCCGCCGCGCTGCCCGCGTTGCCCGCCGAGGGGATCGCCAACTCCTTCGCCCCCAGCTCCTTCGCCCGCGACACGGCGAGACACAGCCCGCGGTCCTTGAAGCTCCCGGTCGGGTTGATGCCCTCGTTCTTCACCCACAGACGCCGCATCCCGTAGCGCCTCGCCAGCCGGGGCGCATCGGTGAGCGGCGTCCAGCCCTCTCCCAGCGACAGCTGGCACTCGGGTACCCGCACCGGCAGCACCTCCTCGTAGCGCCACAGATCCGGCCGCCGCCCGGCCAGATCGCCGGGGCGGAAGTGGCGCCGGATGGTGTCCAGGTCGTAGCGCGCGAACAGGGGTCTTCCGGCGGGCGAGAGCCCCATCAGCTGCTCGCTGTCGAAGGTCTCGCCGGTCCAGGTGCACTCCAGATGACTGGCGCCGCGCGCCTTCCACGGAATCGCGTTCATGTGCGTGGCCTTTCAAATCTCGAGGGAAGCTGCGGCATCGGGCATGCGCCGGCATGGTGGACAAGATCCCGCATCCGTGGCCCGGGCGCGAGCCGGATTTCGCCGCCCGCCGCCGGCGATCACGCGTCCCGGGCGTCCGGGCATGTTCCGATACCCGGGCGAGTGGTGTAGGCTTGGTGAAGATGCGGCGCAAGGTTACAGGCAACCATCCACGACCGCAACACATCCAACAGACGTAGTTCGGGACGCCGGAACAGGTCTGGGTACAACCCGAATGAGTCGAACACAACGGATATTCGCGCTTCGCAACCCGCGAGTACCGACGGATGAAGGGATGACCGAATCCCAGATGATCCGCAGGGCGAGCGAAGGTGACGCCCGGGCGGTGCGGTCGCTGTACGACCGCTACAGCCCTCGCGTGTATGCCGTGGTGCGCAGAATCGCCGGGGACGACCACACCGCCCAGGACTACGCCCAGGAGACCTGGGTGCGGGTCATCCGGGCGCTTCCGACCTTCCGCGGCGACTCGAAGTTCTCGACCTGGCTGCATCGCATCGCGGTCAATGCGGCGCTGCAGGCCAGGCGCAGGGAGAGCACCCGGCAGGACCGCGAGGTGCCGATCCCCGATACCGTCCCGGTCAGGTTCTCGCCCGGCGATCCTCTGCTGGCGCAGCGGTTGGAGACGGCGCTGGACCGCTTGCCGGAAGGCATGCGACGCGTGCTGATCCTCCACGACGTGGAGGGCTACACGCATCAGGATATCGGTGAGATGATGGGCGTGACGGCGGGAACATCCAAGTCGCAGCTCTTCAAGGCGCGTGCGAAAATGAGACAATGGCTGGGGTCGGTTCACGAACCCCGACGCGAAAAGGAGCGGGAAGCATGGAGCATCTGAGTCTGGAAGCTCTGGCTCGCCTGGTGGACGAGACACCCTTCAGGAGCGAGAGGCAGCATCTGGCCCGCTGTCCGGATTGCTCCCGGGAGCTGGAGCTGCTGCGCGAGCAGACGGAGGCGCTGGGGTCGCTGCCGGATCTGCGGCCGGCGCCCGGAGACTGGCCGGCGCTCGAGGCGCGGCTGGAACACGAGGGACTCCTGCACAGAAGCACTCCGGCGGATACGGTCATTCGCCTGATCGACCGGCGGCGCGGCTGGATGCAGGCGGCGGCCGCGGTCGTGCTCTTCCTTGCGGGAGGTCTTTCGGGAGCGGTGCTGGCGCCGGCGGGATGGGGTCCGCAGACCGGTGGCGGACAAGTCGCGGCGGGCGAGATGGCGGCCGGCGAGGCATCCCCGGCCGGACTTGCGGCCACCGAGGCCACAACCCCCGAGGAAGCGGCGGAGGTCCTGCGCCTGGCCGAACAGCAATTCCGCGACGCCAGCCTGCGTTATCGGCAGCTGACGCGTGGTCCGGAGACCGAAGCGCCGATGGATCCGCGCCGCCTTGCGGTCCTCGACGCCATGCTGGCGATGGGCCAGGCGGCCGTCCAGGAGGCCCCCGACGATCCGTTCCTGAACGGATTCCTGGTCAGCGCCGTAGCGGAGCGAGAGGCCGCGTTGAACGCGCTGTTCGCCTCGGCCGGTCGGTACTAACTGACCATGGACGGCCTGCTTCCGGTATTCGAGCGGCGACGCATCCGCGGACTGCCGGCCATGCGCCGTCTCGGCGCTTCCGGAGTGGTACTCCTGCTTCTGTCTCTCGTCCCCGTCGGGGCGGCGGCCCAGACCGACAGCGCCCGGGAAGGGGGCGGCTGGATCGGCATCGAGGTCGAAGGACGGGCGCTGCCCGACGGCTCCACCCGCGTCATGATCGTGCGCGTCGACAGGGCGAGTCCCGCCGACCGGGCAGGCGTGCGGCCGTTCGACCTCCTGCTGCGCCTGGACGGTACGGATGTCTCGCCGGAAGCTTTGTTCGAGCTGGGCGCACGCCTCCGCCCCGGACTTCCCGTCCAGCTAACGGTGCTGCAAGAGAACCGGGAACGGACCCTGCGCGTGGTCGCCGGAACGCGGCCCGAGCCGATGGATCCGGCCACGATGGAGGAGTTCACCGCGCGCGTCGACTCGGCACGCCTGCAGCTCCTGCACCTGGTGGACTCGCTCATGGCCGATACCACCTCCACCTGGGCGGCGAGAGTCCGGACCGACATGGAGGCGGCCCGGCGAGCTCTGGCCGAGCAGGCCCAAGCCGCCGGCGAACTGGAAGCGACCGCGGAGGTGATGCAGCGGGTGCGTCAGATGATGGGGCGGGCCCGTGAAACGATGCGCTCCCAGCGCCTCGGCCGTCCCCGGCCGCCGGTCCGTCCTCCCCCACCACGTGTGCGAGTCACCGTCGACGATACCGCGGCCGGCGAGCGCAGGGGCCGCGGGGGGCCGCCCGGCCGTGGACGCATCGTGGTCGGCAGGAGCGGGGCCGGCGAGCGCAGAGGCCCTGGAGGCCCGCCCCCCGGCGTTCGCTTCCGGTCTCCCTACCTCCTGGGCGATCGTTTCGTGGCGGGAGCCGAACTCGAGGTCGTGGAGCTGGACGTTCCGGCCGGCACCGTGGGAAGAAGGCTTTTAGTCGTGCAGGTCCTGGAGGGCAGCCCCGCCGACCGCGCCGGCCTGGCTCCCGAGGACCTGATCGTGACCCTCGGCGGAGAACCGGTGGGCAACCTCAGGGAGTTCCGCATCCGCCTCGGCCGGCTGATCGTCCGGGGTCGCCCCGACATGCAGATCGTGCGCGGCGACTCGACCCTGGTGATCACGCTACCCCGACCGTAGTGAATCGGGGCGGGCGTCGCCCTACTCGTACCTGAGCGAGTCGATCGGATCGAGGAGCGCCGCCCGGCGCGCAGGCCAGATCCCGAAGAAGAGCCCGATCCCTGCAGAGAAGAGCAGCGCCACGGCCACCGCCGCGGGCGCGACCGCCGTTTCCCACCCGGCCGTGCTCGATAGCAGCTCCGCGCTGCCGACTCCCGCCGCCACGCCCAGAACTCCGCCCATCGTGCACAGCACGAGCGACTCGATGATGAACTGGAGCAGGATGTTCAGCCGCGTGGCCCCCATGGCCTTGCGGATGCCGATCTCGCGGGTGCGCTCGGTCACGCTCACCAGCATGATGTTCATGATGCCGATGCCGCCCACCAGCAGGCTGATGGCGGCGATGCCGCCGAGCAGGTAGGTGAAGGTCTGCTGGGTCTCGTTGAACGACTCCAGCAGCTGCGCCGAATTGCGGATGGAGAAGTCGGCGTCCTCTCCCGGAGGAATGCGGTGTTCGCGCCGCAGGATGCGGTCGATGTCGGCATAAGCCGCGTCCATCGAGGCCTCATCCAGTACTTTCACGCTGATGGAGTTCAGTCGGTCGCGGCCACCGAAGACCCGGTACTGGGCCGTGCTCAGGGGGATGTAGACGCGTTCGTCCGGCTGCGACCAGGGACTGGACTCGCCCTGCTCCTCCAGGACGCCGATGACCTCGAAGGGAATCCCGCGGATCTGGACCGTGCGCCCCGCCAGCAGCGCCGCGGGCGTCTCCAGCTGGTTGGGGATCTCCGACCCCACGACGGCGACCCGACGACGGCCCTGCACCTCCCCTTCATCGAAGATTCTTCCGAGCGCGAGATCGATGTTCTGGACATCGAAATACTCGGGCCAGGTACCCAGCACCTCGTTGCTCGAGTTCCAGCGCAGATAGGAAACCTGCTGGCGCTGTTCGATTTCCGGGGCGATCAGGAGGGTGCCTCCGGTTTGAATGCGCAGCGCCTCTGCATCCTCGTCGTAGAGGCGGGCACGGGCACCACCGTCGCGGATGCCCCGGAACATGCTCTGGCCGGGCCGGATGGTGAGCACGTTGGTGCCCATGTTCTGGATCTGCTCTTCCACCTGCTGCTGCGCGCCTTCGCCCAGGGAAACCATGGCGATCACCGCAGCCACCCCGATGATGATTCCCAGCGTAGTGAGAAACGAACGCAGCGCGTTGACCCTGATGGCCTGCAGAGCGACGACAACGATTTCCTTGATGAGCATTTCTTGGGCCTCCGAGCCGCCTTAACGCCTGCCCCGCGGGGTTCCGCCTCCGAATGGGCTGCCGCCCATCCGCTCGCGCATCCGGTCGATGAATTCCTGCTGCTGGGCCTGCAGCTGGGCCGCGCCGATGAGCGCCACCTCCTCCCCCTCTCCGAGCCCCGCAACCACTTCGGTGTTATCCCAGTCGTTCAACCCGATCAGGATGGGTCGCGCCTCGATGGTCCCGTCCGTATGGATCACGAACGTGATCGCGGGGCGAGGCGCGCCTTCTTCCTGGCGACGGCTTCCGAAGTCCCCGAACGCGCCGGCCATGCCGTCCATCATGCCCTGGCCCGCACCGGGTCCCATCCCCATCGCTCCGGCGCCTCGGGCGGCTTCCGCCTGAGGGCGCTCACCAGCGCCCGCCGCAGGGTCGCCGCTGGCGTCCGCTCCGGGGCGTCCCGCTCCCATTCCGGGGCCGCCGTTGACACCGGCCTCGGCACCTCCTCCGTTCTCCGCCCGGGCCTGCGCCATCTGCTCGCGCATCTCCTCCCGGGAAATCTCGCCGCTCGCCAGCTGCTCGCGAAGCTCCTGCAGACGCGCGTTGCCGTCCATCCCGCCCATCGGCGCCCGGCCCGCCCTCATCCCGTCCGGCGAGGCCATCATCCCGCCGCCGGGACGCGAGGCGGCCGGCAACTCGGCACGCAGATCCGCGAACACCGACCGGTCCATTTCGATCGCGTCCGGATCCATCCCGAGCACCATGGCCGCAGGCGCCATCTCCTGGAACTGCACCAGCGCGTTGTTGGGGATAAGCAGGGCGTTGGGGCGCTCGGCAACCAGAATCTCCACCTCGGCGTTCATGCCCGGCTTGAGCAGCCCGCCGCGGTTGTCGATCATCACGATCACCGCGAACATGGTCACGTTCTGCTGGACCTCGGCCTGCGGTTCGATCTTGTCGACGATTCCCTCGAAGGTCTGTCCCGGGAACGCCTCCACCGTGACCGTGGCGGTCAGTCCGTCGGAAATCTGCCCGACGTCGGTCTCGTCCACCAGCGTGCGCACCTGCATCTCGGCCAGGTTCGCCATCATGAAGAGCGTCGTGCCCCCGGACACGTTCTGGGAGGCGGACTGGATGACCTGGCCCTCCTCCACGCTCTTCAGGATGATGGTGCCCGCCATGGGCGCGCGGATGGTGACGTCGCTCAGCCGCAGCTCGGCCAGTTCCATGCTCGTGGTGGCCTTGACCAGGTTGGCCTGCGCGTTGGCATAGTCCAGGTTGGCCGCCTCGTGCTCCTGCTCGGTGATCACTCCGGCTTCGAAGAGCAGACGCGAGCGCTCCAGCTGGGCGCTCGAGATCTCCACCCGAGCCTGGGCGACGTTCAGGTCTGCCTCGATCTGGTTGAAGTCGTTGCGCACGTCGCGCGGATCGATCTCCGCGAGCAGCGCCCCGGGCTCCAGTTCGTCGCCCGTGTCCACGTGCAGGCGCAGAATCTCGCCGGAGGCCTTGGACTTGACCTCCACCGTGCGCACGGGCTCCATCAGGCCGGTGGCTTCGGCCACCAGGCGCAGGTTGTCGCGCAGGGCCGGCATGGTGGTGAGGCCGGGAGCCTCTTCGACCTGCTCGCCGGCGTTGCATGCCACCACTGTCAGGAGTGCGAGGAGCCCCATGCCCCCGTGCCTCAGTCCCATCGTGCTCACGTTCATCATCTCTCCAGAGAATCCTGCTTCGCAGGAAATGGCGTCATGTTCAGACGGTCGCCGTCATCAGGGGTTCATTCATGAAGTCACGCTCGACCAGGCCGTCTCGCAGATGAATCTGCCGCTGGGCGTACTGGGCGATGTCGTGCTCGTGCGTGACCACGAGGATGGTCTGCCCTTGCCGGTGGAGCTCCACCAGGACCGACATGATCTCCTCGCTGGTGGTCGAGTCCAGATTCCCCGTGGGCTCGTCGGCCAGGAGGATGGCGGGCCCGTTGACGAGGGCGCGCGCCACGGCCACGCGCTGGCGCTGGCCGCCGGAGAGCTCCGGTGGGCGGTGGTCCATGCGCAACCCCAGACCCACCGTCTCCAGAGCCTCGCGGGCCCGCCGGCGCCGCTCTCGCGCGGACACGCCGGCGTAAATGAGCGGCAGTTCCACGTTGTGCAGCGCCGTGGCGCGCGGCAGCAGGTTGAAGGTCTGGAAGACGAATCCGATGTCGCGGTTGCGCACGTGGGCGAGCTGATCGTCGCTCAAATCGCTCACCAGCTGCCCGTTCAGCCAGTACTGCCCCCGGGTGGGAGTGTCCAGGCAGCCGATCAGGTTCATGAAGGTGGACTTGCCGCTGCCCGAGGGTCCCATGATGGCGACGAACTCGCCCCGGGCGATCTCGAGGTCGACACGGCGAAGGGCGCGGATCGTCTCCGCTCCCAAGACGTAGTGCTTGGTCAACTCCAACGTCTGAATTACAGGTTGGCTCACAGTTCGCTCCCCAGAATCGCCTCCAGTTGCGCACGCGCGACCGCGTAGTCGTATCGCGCCGTAACCAGACCGGACTCGGCCTGTACGAGGGCGATCTGACTCGTGATCAGGTCGAGGATCGTCGCAACCGAGAGATCGAAGCGCTGCTGCACGACGCGGAGGTCCTCCGCAGCCACCTCTCTCGCCTCGATGGCGATGGCGATGGCCTGCTCGGAGGTCCTCAGCGCGAAGAGCGCTCCGTCCACCTGGGCGCGGACCAGACGTCTGGCATCCTCCTCCTGTACGAAGGCGACGCGTTCCTGATTCTCGGCGCGCGCGATGCTCTGGTCGCGGTTGAAGCCGTCGAAGACGTTGTAGCTGCCTGTGACGCGAACATTCCAGGAAGTCGTCCCGCCGTTGAAGGCGGCTTCCCGGTTCGCCCAGCTGTAGCCGGACGAGAGGCGGAGCGACGGAAACCGTGAGCTCTTCGAAGAGCTGGCGGCCGCGGAGGCCGCCCTGGCGGCGGCGCGGGCACTGCGCACGGCGGGCGAGCGCTCTTCGCCGAGGAGGAACATCTCCTGCTCGCTGAGAACCAGGGGACTCGGGTCGAGATCGTCGGGACGCTCCGGCATCACCGGCTCCGACAGCCCCACCTGACGCCCCAGATTGAATCGGGCCGCACGAGTCGCCGCCTCTGCCTGAAGCACGGCCTGCATGGCGTTCGCCACCTCCAGGCGGGCCCGCAGCGTGTCGGAGCGCGTCCCGGAACCCAGTTCGGTGCGGCGGCGCGTGTTGGCCAGGCTCTCCTCGGCCCGTTCCACGCTCGCGCGCGCCACTTCCAGCAGGTCCGACTGGCGCAGGGCGGCGAAGTACAGATCCTTGGTCTGCAGAATGACCCCGAAGCGCTGGTTCTCCATGTCGGCCTCGGCGGAGGCGATGTCCGCCCTCGCCCGATCCATGTCGGCGAAGCGCTGGCCGCCGTTGAAGAGGCTGTAGGACAGCGAGAGGCCCGCGTTATAGCTCTCGCTCGCGCCCGCGACGGTGCGCTGGGTGGCCTGGTCGAACCGCTGACTGCTGTTGGTCGAGGCGCCCGAGCTGACGCTCAGGGTGGGAAGAAAGCCCCCCCAGGCCGCCCGGTGCGAGACGCCGGCGTTGTCCAGGCCGGCGCGCGCCTGCGCCATGGCCGGGTGGACCTGCAGCGACCTCGCGACCGCCTCGTCCAGGGTGAGGGGCTGCTGCGCGGAGAGCGCCCCCGTCAGCCCGAGCAGGGCGATCGGAAGTCCGGCGATGCGCCGGGCGAATTTCATACGTGCTGTGACCATTGCCCCCTGTCCCGTTCTCTCCCGTCCCCGTCCCCGCTGTCTCGCTGGGGACGCTCCTGGTCGCTCTGCCTGCGGTCACGCTCGCCGTCGCGGGCTTCGGACCGCGATCTCTCTCCTTCCCGTTCGTCCTCCATCTCCCGGCGGCGGTCGAAATCCGTCAGAAGGGCATCGTAGTCGGCAGCCTGCTCCGGGGTGAGCACAGCCTTGATGGAGGAGCGCGTTGACTCGATCAACTCCCCGTACCCCGTCCGGTAGTCCGTTCGCAACTGCCGCATGAGCGTGCGCGAGTGGCCCACCAGCGAATCCACCTGAACCTGCTGCTCGACGCTCAGTCCCACGCGCTCCACGATCAGGCCGCGACGGCGGGTCTCCCCTCCCCGGTCCTCATCCGCCTCCTCCGCCGCCACGGCCGTGGGCGCAGTGGGTTCAGCCTGGGCCGGCGATGTCCTCGACCACACCATTCCCAGAAGGAACCCGGCCACCAGGGTCACAAACAGCACGCCGCCGGCTGCTGCCCGGGTATTTCGTGCGGTCATCGTCAACCTCCCTCGATCGCGACCAGGAACGCCACTTCGTCCACCTGATCGGCAACGAGCACCGCCGGCAACGGTTCATCATCGAACCCGGACACCAGGGCTTCCTCAATGGCGATTTCGGCTCCGGGCATGGTCTCGGCAGGCATCAGCAGAGAGGCCATCGCCGCGGCCGCCACCACCGACGCCGGCACCAGCAGCCTCCACCACGACGCCAGCACGTCGCCCACCGTCAGCGGGCGCGTCGCGCGCCGCCTGGCCAGTTCCGGACCCGCCAAGGCCATCACGCGGGCCTGGAATCGGGCCCAGTGGCCGGGATCCGAGTGCCCGGGATCGAGTAGTGCGAGGGGGATTCCGCCGTTGTCGACCATGTCGCCGTCCCCGCCTGTTTTTGCTCGGTTGTTCATGTGTCTGTTTCTTCCGTCTCGGTCTTCATGTAGTTGTTGTCCCTCCAGCTATCCGCCCGGCCGCAGGAGCTTGCGCAACGCCTTGCGAGCGTAGTGCAGATGCGAACGCACCGTCCCCGCGGGGAGCCCGAGTCGCTGTGCAATCTCTCTGTGCTTCCATCCCTCCAGGTCGTGCAGCAGCACGATCTCTCTCTGAACGTCCGGCAATTCCCCGAGTGCGCGGGCGAGCTCGTCGCGCAACTCCGACAACTGCGCTTCCTTCTCCGGCGTCGGGGTGCTGGAGCGGGCGCTGAACGGAATCGGGTCCGTCGCCCGCAACGCCTCCCGGCGTACGAGGTTGTTCGACCGGTTTCGAACGATCGTCATCAGCCAGCCTCCGAACTTGCCGGGGCTGCGACAATCGTCGAGACGCTCGAGCGCGACCAGGAAGGCTTCCTGGGCCGCGTCCTCCGCGTCCTGCGGTCTTCCGATCACGGAGAGCGCCACCAGGTATGCCGCCCTGGAATACCGGGTTACGAGTTGCCCGAAGGCCTCCCCGTCTCCCATCAGGGCCAGTTCAACCAGCGTGGCGTCGTCCAATTGATCGTCGCCTCAACGTGAATGACACGTGGACATCGAACGTTGTTGAATGTGGCTAGCGCCGCGGCCGGCGCCGGCCGCGGCGTTTCCGGCCGCTCCTGGCCGGCCGGGAACGCTTCCGGGTGGCCTCCGCCAGCAGCGCCTGCCACTCGACGGGGTAGAGTGCCCCGAGATCCCGGGCGACCGTCACCAGCTCGCCGCGCGGCTCCTCCGATTCCTCCCCGGAGCGAAAGAACCGAACCAGAAGGAGCGCGGCGCCGGAATCCTCGATGCCCCCGCTTCGCGCGATGCCGGCCACCCGCGCGATCCAGGCTGTGCCCGCGGCATCGGTGAAGCCCCACTCGGTGGATGCCGCCGGAGTGGAGAGGGTTGCCTTGTCGGGGCTCTCGTCACGGCCGGTTGCCGGGTCGGCCGCAGGGGCGGGAGGTCGAGGCGCGGGGCGGGCTGCCTTGAGGCGAGCCGGCGGAGGTGGGGATGCGGACGCGGGCGGCGGGGGTGATGCGGGCCCGGGGGCCCGGGGGCGCTCCTGCCGCCGGCGCGAGCCGGGGGCCGGTGGGGACACGGGCCCGCCGGGCGGCGGGGGTGGGGGGCGGGCGGACGGGGGGCGGGCGGACGGGGGCGGCGGGGGGCGGCGGTCCGGCTCGTCCCGATCGGGATCCTCCGGCGGCGACGGCGGCTTCACTCGTCGCGGGCCGGCGACACACTCGACAGCGAGAGCGCCTTGAGGACTTCGTCTCCGTAGAACATGCGCACGTACTTGGCCTGCACCGGGGTGACGCTGCGCACCGCCCACACGAGGTGGACGTGGTTGGGTTCGGCGGGTATGGAGAGGAGGCGCATGCCCGCCTCCGCGGGTGTGTGGTTGCCCTTGCGGTTGTTGCAGGGCGAACACGCCGAAACGACGTTGGCCCAGTGGTTGCTCCCTCCCCGGGAGATCGGCAGGACATGGTCGCGGGTCAGGAACTCGCGCGCCCGCAGCTGATCGCGGTGGCGGCCGCAGTACTGACAGCAGTAGTCGTCGCGCGCGAACATGAAGGTGTTGGTGACCTGCCGGCGGAAGCGCCGTGGCACGTGCACGTAGCGCACGAGCCGAATGACCGCGGGAAACGGGATGTTGCGGTGCTCCGAGCGGAACGCGCGCGCTTCCTCCGCTTCCAGAATCTCCGCCTTCGAGTCCAGCACCAGGCGCACCGCGCGACGGGCCGGGACGATGGTCAGCGGCTCGTAGGAGGCGTTCAGCGCGAGGCAGTTCATCGCGAAATCCGGTTTTGCGGGACCTTCCCTGACTGTTGCCGGGCCGGCTCCGGCGCTTCCCGGGACTCGGCCGGTGGCCTGACCGCGTGGGCGGCCGATGACGGCCCATCCGCCGGCCAGACCGATCAGCGCCGCAAACTACCGGGGATCAGGGAGCGGAGCAACCGTGCCCGGTGGCGCCGGACCAGCCTCCCCCGGCATCGCCGGCCGAGCGCCGCCTACAGCAACGCCACGGGATCCCGGTCGATCAGAACCCGTGCGTCGGAGGGCGGCCGGAACTCCGTCGAGAAGGCGCGCGTGAGCGTTCCCAGGGCGCGCGCGGAGCGGCTGCGCAGGAGGAAGTGCCAGCGCCACCGCTCCTTCAGCCGCTCGATGGGCGCAGGAGCCGGGCCGGTCAGCTCGACCGGCGTGCCGCGCAGGCGGCGCTCGGCCCAGGTGGCCGCCTCCTCCGCAGCGGTCGCGGCGGTTTCCGGGTCGGGGCTGGTTACGACCACGTTGACCAGGCGCGCGTGTGGAGGATAGCCGGGACCCGCCCGCTCGGTCAGCTCGCGCTCGGCGAACCCCACGTAGTCGTGTTCGCACG
Organism: Longimicrobiales bacterium; assembly: GCA_965208255.1. Lineage (GTDB taxonomy): Bacteria > Gemmatimonadota > Gemmatimonadetes > Longimicrobiales > Gaopeijiaceae > BD2-11. Next base: position 1,030,497 of record OZ242324.1, on the reverse strand, counting down.
CCGCGCGGACGGCGTAGTGCGCGGGCATGCGGGTCTGGATCAGGACTTCGCCGCCCAGAGTGCCCCGCCCCGCCCTGCCCGCGACCTGACTGAGCAGCTGGAAGGTCCGCTCGCTGGCGCGGAAATCCGGCAGATGCAGCCCGACATCGGCATCCACCACGCCGACCAGCGTGACGCGCGGAAAATCGAGCCCCTTGGCGATCATCTGGGTGCCCAGCAGGATGTCGACCTCCCCTCGGCCCACACGCCCGAGGATCTCGCTGTGCGCCCACTTGCGGGCGGTCGTGTCGACGTCCATGCGCGCCACCCGCGCCCCGGGGAAGGACTCCGCGACCACGCGCTCCACCTGTTCGGTGCCGAGACCCCGCCGCGAGAGCGCGCCGGACTCGCAGCGGCGGCAGCTGTCGGGCACGGGCTCCTCGTAGCGGCAGTGGTGGCAGAGCAGCCGCCCGGTGGCGCGGTGGTAGGTGAGCGATACCGAGCAGGCCGCGCACACCGGCACCTCCCCGCATTCCCGGCACTGGAAGAAGGTCGAGTACCCGCGGCGGTTGAGCAGCAGAATCGACTGTTCGCCGCGTTCCACGCGAGTGCGGATGGCGCCCGTCAGCTCGGGCGAGAGCACGATGCGGCCGGTGGCCGAGGGGCGCGCGGGAGAGCCGCCGTTGCGCGGGCTCGCGGCGGCCGACGAGGGTTCGCGCAGATCCACGACGCGCACGGGAGGAAGGGAGCCTCCGGTGGCCCGCTCGGGGAGTCGCAGCAGCTCGAACTTGCCGCCGGCCTGGTTCGACCAGCTTTCGAGCGACGGGGTCGCGCTGCCCAGGAGGCAGAGCGCGCCCTCCCGGCGGGCCCGCATGACGGCCACGTCGCGGGCATGATATCTGGGGGCGTCGGACTGCTTGTAGCTGGCTTCGTGCTCCTCGTCCACGATGATGGCGCCCAGATCGGGGAGGGGCGCAAAGATGGCGGAGCGGGCGCCGATCGCGATGCGCCGGGCCCCGGAGCGCAGCTGCCTCCAGGCGTCGAAGCGCTCTCCGTCGGAGAGGCCGGAATGAAGCACGGCGACGCGGTCGCCGAAGTGCGCGCGGAACCGGGTGACGGTCTGGGGCGTGAGCGAGATCTCCGGCACCAGCACGATCGCCGACCGGCCGCGCGCTTCCACGACCTCCTTCAGGAGCTCGATGTAGACGAGCGTCTTGCCGGACGCGGTGACGCCGTGGAGCAGGACGGGCCGCGGCGCGGGTGCGTCCAGCCCGGTGACGAGCCGCTCGATCGCGGCGGCCTGTGCGGGATTGGGCGTAAGGTCGGGAGGCGGCTCCGTTGCGGTCGAGGCAAACGGATCGCGCACGACCTCCTGGTCCCGAACCTCGACGATGCCCTTCCCTTCCAGGGCCTTCACCACACCCCGGCTGAAGCCCTGGTCCACAAGCGAAGCCAGCGGTATCGATCCGGCGGCCCGCTCCAGGGCTTCGTAGGCGGCCTGCTGGCGCGGTGCGCGCGCGAAGGCGGCGTCCCGTTCGGCGAGGGATTCGAGCCAGCGCGCGATGTGCGCGACCTTGCGGGTGCGCGCCATCGTCCCCGGTCCCTGGCCCGTCCCGGAGAGCACCGTGGGGAGCGCCGCGCGCAAGACGAGCCCCAGCGGAGCGATGTAATACGCGGCCATCCAGCGGGCGAGTTCCAAGAGCTTCGGCGGCAGCGACGGCTCTTCTTCGAGGATCCTGGAGATGCGGCGCAGGCGCAGCGCTTCGGAGCCGGGGCGCCCCGGGCCCACCACCCATCCGACCCGCTTCGCCCTGTGGAAGGGCACCAGTACGCGGGTTCCCGGGGCGGGCCGCGGCCGGTCCGGATCCAGGGCGTAGGTGAAGGTCTGGTCGACGGGCAGCGGCAGCGCGACTTCGACGCGGGATGTCACCGAGGGCGGTGCGCGGAGCTCGTCTGGGCCTTCAGCGATCGAGCAGGAGGAAGACCTCCTCCTGGGGATCGGGCGTGGTCACCTCGGGTCCATCGTCGCCCAGATACACGTCGACCTCGCTGCGCACGCCGATGTCGTCGGGGATGTAGATGCCCGGTTCCACGGAGAAGCCGATGCCCGGCAGGAGCAGGCGGGTGTCGCGGGTCTCGAGGTTGTCGATGTTGGGCCCGCTGCCGTGGAGATCGACATCGATGGAATGGCCGGTACGGTGCACGAAGCGGTCCCGGTAGCCGCGCTTGCCGATGAGCTGGCGGCAGACGTCGTCGACCTCGTAGCCGCACACCTCGTCGCCGGCCGCGGCGCGCTCGCGCAGGAAGTCTACGGCTGCGTCGCGGGCGTCGCGCACCGCCTCCCAGATCTTGCGGGTGCGGCGCGGGAGCCGGGCGCCCAGGTAGCCCATCCAGGTCTGGTCGGCGGGAATGTCCTTGGCGGTCGGCTTGCCCCACAGGTCGATGAGCAGGAGGTCGCCGCGCCGGATCGGCTCGCCCTCGCCCACGGGTGCGTAGTGGGGGTCGGAGGCACGCGGGCCGATGGCGACGATGCAGTCCACCTCCTCGGCGAGGCTGCCGTCGTTCAGGCGAGCGCGGATCCAGTCCGAGAGCGCGCCCTCGGTGGTGGGCTGCCCTGCTTCCACGGCGGCCGCGGCCCGCTCGAAGGCTTTGCGGGCGACGCGGGCCGTCACGGCGGCGGAGCGGCGGTGGGTGGCGAGCTGCCTGGCCGACCAGCGCGAGTGGAAGAGCGACACCAGATCGCCCGAGCTGACCGGGTCCACCCCGACGGCCCGCAGCAGCTCCATCATCCCCCCGGGAACCCGGTCCAGGTAAGGGATGGCCGAGCCCGGCGAGGTTTCGATGGCGAGGCGCGGGCGGCCGCGCACCAGATCCGCGAGCGCGGACTCCATCTCGCGCCACGACGAGTAGATGCGCTTGCGCCAGGGCCAGTGCCGCCACGACGACCCTTCGATGGCGTGAATCAGCGCCACCGGATCGCCTCGGTCGGGCACCAGGGTGAAGGATCGGCGCGTGTTCCATCCGAGACCGACCATGGAGGCGGCGATCGGGTTCTGGCCGTGGAACTCGAAGAGCAGCCAGCCGTGCAGCTTCATGTCGGCGAGCGCCGCCTGCACCTGTTCGACGCCTTCTCGGGTCAGAAGGGGGCTATCGGCCAAGAGGTCCTCCGGTCGGAGAGAGATTTCGGGTCAGATTCTGCGGATGGCGAGTCCACGCGCCGCGGGCCGCGAATAGTAGGAACGGGGGACGGGCGATTCAATGTTCAATCCGGTCCACTTCCCCTGGGGCTCCGAGCGAGAACCTCAATGGTATCACAGCGGTGCCTGGATGATACTATTGGGGGTGTCCGGGTGATACTACCGCCAATCCATGACGCGGCCTCTCGATGACGGCGCGCTACCCGTCCGCCTCCAGCCCCGCCAGCGCCTGAATCACCGCCACCGCCCCGTCCCCCGTGCGGGCGGGATCGTATCCTCCCTCGAGGAGCGCCACGACGCGGCTATCGGCGTGCTCGGCCGCCAGTTCCATGACCCGGCTGGTCATCCGGTGGAAGTCCTCGGGCTCGAGCAGCATGCCGCCCAGAGGGTCGCCGGCCATGGCGTCAAATCCAGACGACACGAGGACGAAATCCGGCTCGAAACCGGCCACGACCTTCTCCAGCGCTTCGTCGAACACCTCCAGCCATGTCGTCCGGGGCGTGCCCTCGCGCAGGGGCAGGTTGAGCGTGGTGCCGAGGCCGGTACCGCTGCCGCGCTCGTGGAAGGCTCCCGTGCCCGGATAGTAAGGCGACTGGTGCAGGGAGAGGTAGAAGACCGTGCCGTCCTCGTAGAAGATGTCCTGGGTGCCGTTCCCGTGGTGCACGTCCCAGTCGACGATCAGCACCCGCTCGGCGAGGCCGCAGGCCTGCAGGTGGCGCGCCGCGACCGCCACGTGATTGAAAAGGCAGAAGCCCATGGCGCGGTCGGCGGTGGCGTGATGGCCGGGCGGGCGGCTGGCCACGAAGGCTGTCGCGGCCATCCCGTCCGCGACAGCCTCGGCCGCCGTGATCACCGCGCCCGCGCTCCCGGCCGCCGCACCCCACGAGGCGGGCGAAACCACCGTGTCGGGGTCGAGTCGAACCAGCCCCTCCTCGCGCGAGCGCGCCACCGCCCGCCGGATGCGTTCCACGTGGTCGGCGGTGTGCACCCGGAGCAGCTCCTCCTCGGTGGCCGGGCGCGCGTCGCGCTGTTCCACCCGGTCCTGGAGGGTGAGCAGGTTGCGGCCCACCGTGGAGGCCAGGGCGCGCAGGCGACCCTGGTGTTCGGGATGCCCCCAGCCCGTGTCGTGAAGGGGGGCGTCGGGGTGGAGGTAGAACGCGGTGGGCGCGCGGTCGTCCATCACCCGGCCGGGTCGGGAACGGCGGCGACCAGGTCGCCGGGCGCCGCGGCCGGCGGGGCAGCCCCGTTGCCGGGCAGCGTCAGGCGGTCCTGCAGGCTCCTCACCTCGGGCGCGCGCGACCTGAGCGCGATCACCGCGTCGCATGCGGCAGTCATCGCCGACATGGTGGTAAGGTAGGGCACGCCGTTGGTGATGGCGGCGCGCCGCATCGTGAAATCGTCGTATTGCGACTTCTTGCCCAGCGGCGTGTTCACGAGCAGCTGGACTCCTCCGCTCACGATCAGGTCCACGATGTTCGGGCGGCCCTCGTTAACCTTGAAGATGCGCTCCGCGGGCACGCCCAGCCGGTTCAGCCAGGCGCAGGTGCCCGAAGTGGCCAGGATCCGGAATCCCAGGTCGTGGAAGCGGCGCGCGAGCGGGGTCACGGTCCGCTTGTCCGAGTCGTTCACGGTGATGATCAACGTCCCGCCGCGCTCGGGCAGATGATTGCCGGCGGAGGTCTGCGCCTTCGCGAAGGCCATCCCGAACGAGTCGTCGAAGCCCATGACCTCCCCGGTCGAACGCATCTCGGGACCGAGCAGGGTGTCCACATCGAAGCGGTTGAAGGGGAACACCGCCTCCTTCACCGCGACCCCGGGAACGGAAGGCTCCTCCGGCACGTTCAGGTCGGCGAGCCGCTCACCGGCCATCACCCGCGCGGCCAGGCGCGCCAGCGGGAGCCCGGTCGCCTTGCCCACGAACGGCACGGTGCGCGAAGCGCGCGGGTTCACCTCGAGCACGTAGACCCGCCCGCCGCGGATGGCGTACTGCACGTTCATGACCCCGACCACGCCCAGCTCGAGAGCGAAGCGCCGGGTGAGCGCGCGCATCTCCTCGAGCTCCGCGCCGGTCAGCAGATAGGCGGGGAGGACGCAGGCGGAGTCCCCCGAGTGGATGCCGGCCTCCTCGATATGCTGCATGATGCCGCCGATCACGACGTCGGTGCCGTCCGAGAGCGCGTCCACGTCCGCCTCGAAGGCATCCTCCAGGAAGCGGTCGATCAGGACCGGGTGCTCGGGCGCCGCCTCCACCGCCCGGGCGAAGTAGCCGCGCAGTGAATCCTCGTCGTACACGATGTGCATGGCCCGCCCGCCCAGGACGTAGCTCGGCCGCACCAGCACCGGGTACCCGACCCGGCGCCCGACCTCCACCGCTTCCTCGACGCTACTCGCTACCCCATTGGGCGGCACGGCGGCGCCGATCCGGCGGCACAGGCGCTCGAAGCGTTCGCGGTCCTCGGCCCGGTCGATGGCGTCCACCGGCGTGCCCAGGATGGGCGCTCCGGCGTCCTCGAGACCCTGCGCCAGCGAAAGCGGTGTCTGGCCACCCAGCTGCACCACGACGCCGATCGGCTTCTCGCGCTCGACGATCTCGAGCACGTCCTCCAGGGTCAGTGGCTCGAAGTAGAGCTTGTCGGAGACGTCGAAGTCGGTGGAGACGGTCTCCGGGTTGGAGTTGACCATGATGGTCTCGTAGCCGGCCTCGCGCAGCGCGAGCACCGCCTGGACGCAGCAGTAGTCGAACTCGATGCCCTGGCCGATCCGGTTCGGCCCGCTCCCGAGGATGAGGATCTTGTCGCGATCCGACGGATTGGACTCGTCTTCATCCTCGTACGAGGAGTAGTAGTAGGGCGTGGCGGCCGGGAACTCGCCCGCGCAGGTGTCCACCACGTTGTAGGTGGGCCGGACGTCCCAGGCGTGCCGGCGCGCGCGCACCTCCGCCTCCGTCTCGCCCCGGAGCACGGCCAGCTGCCGGTCCGAGAAGCCGTCGCGCTTCATCGCGCGCAGGTGGGCGGGGGTCACCTCGGCGACGGTCGCGTACTCCTGCTCGTCTTCGATCACCTGCATCAGCTGGTCGAGGAACCAGGGGTCGATGCCGGTGGCGCGGAAGATGTCGTCGAGCGTCAGGGGCGTCTCCTCCCTGCCCTGCAGCACCGCCTCGAGCGCGCGCCTGAGCTGGAACGGACGCTCCGCCGTGGGAATGCGCAGCGCCGCCAGCAGGCTCGCGCGGTCGTCGGCCGTCAGCCCGTCGTCGGACAGGGACTTGCCCGCGGTCCATCCGGCCCGGCCCACCTCGAGGCCGCGAAGTCCCTTCTGCCACGACGCCCGGAAGGTGCGCCCGATGGCCATGGTCTCGCCCACGGCCTGCATCTGCACCCCGAGGACGCCGTCCGTCTCCGGGAACTTCTCGAAGGCGAAGCGCGGAAACTTGGTCACCACGTAGTCGAGCACCGGCTCGAAGGAGGCGGGCGTGGTGCGGGTGATGTCGTTCGGGAGCTCCGAGAGCAGAAAGCCGACCGCGAGCTTGGCTCCCACGCGCGCGATGGGGAAACCGGTGGCCTTGGACGCGAGCGCGGAGGAGCGCGACACCCGCGGATTCATCTCCACCACCAGCTGTTCGCCATCCTCGGGATTCACCGCGAACTGGATGTTGCAGCCCCCGGCCTCGACCCCGATCTCGCGGATGATGGCGATGGCAGCGTCGCGCATGGTCTGGTATTCGACGTCGGTCAGGGTCTGGGCGGGCGCCACGGTGATCGAGTCGCCGGTGTGGATGCCCATCGGATCGAAGTTCTCGATCGAGCAGACCACGATCACGTTGTCGGAGGCGTCGCGCACCACCTCCAGCTCGTACTCCTTCCACCCGATCACGCTGCGATCGATGAGCACCTGGGTGATGGGCGAGGCGTCCAGCCCCCGGCGCACCAGCTCCTCAAACTCCTCGGCGTTGTAGGCGATGCCGCCTCCGGTACCGCCCAGCGTGAAGCTGGGGCGGATGATGGCCGGATACCCGGTCCCGGCCACCAGCGCGCGCGCCTGCGCCATCGAGCTCGCCACTCCTCCGGCGGGCACCTCCAGCCCGATGCGGCGCATGGCCAGGGTGAACTCCTCGCGGTCCTCGCACATGGAGATGGAGCGGGCGTTGGCGCCGATCAGCTCGACTCCGTGGCGCTCGAGGACACCGGTCTGCTCCAGCTCCATCGCGATGTTGATGGCGGTCTGGCCGCCCATCGTGGGAAGGAGGGCGTCCGGGCGCTCGCGCTCGATGACCCGCTCCACCCATTCGGCGGTGAGGGGCTCGATGTAGGTGCGGTCGGCCAACTCCGGGTCGGTCATGATGGTGGCCGGATTGGAATTGACCAGCACGACCCGGTAGCCCTCTTCCTTCAGGGCGCGCACCGCCTGCGTCCCGGAGTAGTCGAATTCGCAGGCCTGACCGATGACGATCGGCCCGGATCCCAGAATGAGGATGTCCTGGAGGTCGGTCCTCTTAGGCACGTTCGGTTTCTGACTTCTCCGATTCCGTGCGCACGGCCTTGGAAAGGACCAAGGCGAAGCCGCCCCAAACGAACGCGGCGATCACGATCATCGTGACCCAGGTAGCCGTCGTCAAAGAGTGGGCTCCAGCGATGGGGGAAGGGTGAGATCGGGTTCCCTTAAACTGACCGCGCGTCCAGCCGGAAGCAACCCGGTGGCCACGCCTCCGGTCGGAAGCGGGCGCCCCGGGATCGCCTTACGCCGCGCCGCGGAAATCGGCCAGCCCGGCGCCACCGATGCCGCGCGTCCCTGCGCTGCGAAGATCAGTTGCCCCGCCGGCGAGCCGCCAGGTCCTCGGCGCGCACTCCCAGCACGCCCGCGACCGCGCGCATGCCGTCGATGACGTTCTGGATATGCTCGGGCCGCGGAATCCCGATGAGTTCGACCCCGCGCGCCACCTCGCCGCGATGCACCCCGGCCGCGAACCTCTTGTCCTTCAGCTTCTTGGCCACCGACTTGGGCTTGAGATCGTCGATGCCGTTGGGACGCACCAGGCAGCAGGCGTAGACCAGGCCGCTCAGTTCGTCGCAGGCGCACAGGACCTTGTCGAGGTCGGTCTCCGGCGGGACGTCCGTCAGGTCCGGATACCCATGCGCCAGCACGGCGTTGATGACTTCCTCCGGATAGCCGTCTTCGCGGAGGCGCGCGACCCCCCGGTGCGGGTGCTCGTCCGGGTGCTTCTCCCAGTCCAGGTCGTGCAGCAGGCCGGCCAGGCCCCAGGTCTCCTCGTCGGCTCCGTACTTGCGGGCGTAGAAGCGCACGGCGGCCTCGACCGCGTACATGTGCTTCCTGAGCCCCTCGTTGTCGACCCACTCGTGCAGCAGGGCTACCGCGTCCTGGCGGCTGGGCATCGGGCGTCGTCCTTGGTTGGGTGGGATCGCTGATGAATCGGATGGCCGGCTCGGGCCCGGCGCGCGCCGTCGAGCGGCCGCGGCCGCGACTTCGGCTTCACACGCTCGAAGAAGGGCAGAGGCGAGACAGCGCGCACTCCTCGCAGCGGGGCTTGCGGGCCGCGCACACCTGGCGCCCGTGGAAGATCAGGAGATGGGCGAGCAGTGTCCAGCGTTCGCGCGGGAAGAGCTTCATGAGGTCGCGCTCGATGCGCACCGGATCGGGGTAGCGGGTGAAGCTCATGCGGTTCGCGAGGCGCTTCACGTGGGTGTCCACGACGACTCCTTCGTCGATGCCGAAGGCGTTGCCGAGGATTACGTTGGCGGTCTTGCGACCGATGCCGGGGAGCGCGAACAGCTCAACCATGGTGCGCGGCAGCTCGTTTCCGTGCTTCTCGGCCACCGCGGTGGCCATGCCGATCAGGTTCTTCGCCTTGTTGCGGAAGAAGCCGGTGGAGTGGATGAGCTCCTCCAGCTCGCTCTGGCGCGCGCCGGCCAGGTCCTCGGCCTCCGGATAACGCTCGAAGAGGGCGGGCGTGACCTTGTTCACCCGCTCGTCGGTGCACTGCGCGGAGAGGATGGTGGCGACGGCCAGCTCGTACGGATTGCGGTGGTGGAGGGCGCAGTGGGCATCCGGGTAGCACTCGACGAGCAGGTCGTAGATGCGTGCGGCCCGCTCCTTCCGGGCCTTCACCGTCTCTCTCATCGTGCCTCCGCGGTCGTGATCAGCCGCCAGGGCAAGGTGCTCGCGAGGGGCGCGCGGCTGGACGTGCCCGGCTCGTCCGCCACCTCCGGTTCCGGGGACCCCGCTTCCCCACCCTTCGTCGGTGCGCCGGCGCGCAGCAATCCCTGCTCCAGCTGCCAGAAGAGGCGCCCGGCGAGCTTCACCACTTCCCCGAGCTTCTCGATCGAGCACAGGTCCTCGCCGCCCGGCAAGGTACTCGCGAAGTCGTCGCCCTGCCCGCGCACGGTCGCGGCCGCCCATTCGCTCGCCTCCTCCCCGGGGACCTCCGGGACGGGCATGACCCCGAGCCCGGGACGATCCGCGCGCATGCCGCTCGCCACCATGAGGTGCAGCCGGTGCGCGGGCGTCAGCACCCAGAAGAAGCCGTCGAGGGACTCGGCGGGGCCGCCGGCATCGGGACGCGCCCAGAACAGGTAGTGCGGCAGCTGCACGTAGCCGGCCCGGGAGGGAGCCGCGAAAGGCCAGTCCGCCGGCCCGGACGGTGCATCGGCGCGTGTCACCTGCAGGGCGGCCTCGTTCCCGAGCAGGTACAGCGGTTCTGCGGCGCTCCAGAAATGGAAAGCATGGAAGAGGATGACCCCGTATTGCACGAAGAGAACAGGGTTCTCGTCCTCGATGCGGATATCGCCGATCGCGCGCCCGGCCTCCTCGAGCATGCTGAAGGCGCCCGGGTCCCAGATGTCCACGCCCCGCCGCTCCGCTTCCTCCCGGATCAGCCCGAAGCGCTCTTCCGCAAAGGCGCGGCCCGGGAGGGCCATCTCGTACGGCGTGACGCGGGCGTACCGATCGTGAATCCTCATCGCGGTCTACCGGATTCCTCGGGTTCCGGCCGCGCCGGGCTCCCCGGGTTCCGGCGGCACCGGGCTCGCGCTGCGTCCGCCGGCGCCTTCAACCCTCTTCGCCCGACCCTTGTCGCGCGCGACAACGGCGCCGTCCACGCGGAGCGCGACCGCCTCCGACTCCCAGAGCTCCCCGGCGCGGCGCTTCAGGAACGCCTCCCACCACCTGCGCTTGCGCACCAGCACCAGCTGCAGCTCGCCCGGCCCGGCGTCGACGCCGTCGATCCAGATGAAGTGCGCGTCCCCGAGCCGCTCGGGCGCCTCGATGCGAAACTCCTCGCCCCGCCACTGGAAGTGCAGCTCGCCCGCCTGCGCGAACCGCTCCCGGGACCACTCCTGCTCGATGAAGAAATCGGTCTCGACACGGAAGACGCCCGGTGCGACTTCGTCCCCGGACTGGTAGTAGCACGGATCGAAGTCGAGTCCCTCGCTCCGTTTGAACGACTCCTCCATGGCGTAGTCGACGCCGCCCAGCTCGTCCTGATCCGCCAGCGACTCCAGGTGGTGGCGAAGCTCGTGGGTGAGCGTCTCCCACAGCTCTCCCTCCCAGTCGAAGCCGGGATCGAGCCGGGACAGCTCGCGAAAGGACCCGTAGTAGAGGGCCACCACCGAGCGCGTGGTCTCGGGCCTCTGCCAGTCCGAGGGGTAGGACTCGGTCGAGCACATGCCCAGCGTGTAGATGTCCGGGAAGACCGGATGCGGGAGCGCTTCGCGGTGGACCGAAAGCCCGTCCAGCCCGCCCGTGTAGTCCTCCGGGATTTCACGAAACGCGCGCCAGGCGGCCTTCTCGAACTCACGAAATTTCATTCCCGTGCCGTGCCCGGACGATCATCGGCCCCGCCCGACGTCAGCCGGACGTACCGCCGCTCCCTCCCAGCGCCGCCCGCGAAATCCTGCGATTGAGCGCCACCAGGATGATGATCACCACAGCCGACTGGATGATCACGCTGCCCACGTTGTACGGGCTGAACAGCGTCCAGGTCTCGGCGAAGCTCTCCCCCCGCGCGCTCCACAGGAACCATACCAGGAGCACAACGGCCTCGACGATCACGAGCCGGATCGCCCAGTCCCACCAGGCCCCGATGTGAATGTCGGAATCGCCCGTGTTGATGAACTTGCGGCGCCACTCGGTCACGCCGTAGCGCAGCACGGCGAAGGCGAAGAAGAAGCCCGAGAGCATCAGGCCCACGCCCCACACCCAGTCCTGGTTGTGGAAGAAGTCCATGTTGAGCGCGCTCGGGATGCCGCACAGCAGCGCCGCGATGCCGACGATGCCGATAGCGCGCTTCCGCGGAATCCCGGCGTCGCGCAGGACGCGGCTCGCCAGCTCGATCATGGCCACCAGGCTCGTCCACGCCGCGAACACCAGCGCCATGAAGAAGAGGATCATGAAGAACTGGCCGCCGGGCATGAGCGCGAACAGCTGCGGCACCCAGATAAAGGTGATGCCCTCGTTCCCCGCCCCTACGATCTGGCTGGCCGCGTCGGGCATGATCGAGAAGACCGTGCACAGCACCATGATGCCCGCCAGCAGCGACATGGAGTTGTTGCCGAAGCCGATCACGAACGCATTGAGTGCCGTGTCCTCCCGTTTTCGCATGTAGATGGCGTACGTGAGCACCAGGCCCCATCCGGCACCGGTGTCCCACGCGTTCTGGGTCAGCGCCTCGAGCCAGATGCGGTAGTCGCCCAGTTCGCTGAAGTTCGGAGTGAAGAGGAAGGCGAGTCCGGCGGAGGCGCCCGGGAGCGTGACGGCCCGGATGGCCAGCACGATCACCAGGATGATGAGGCTGGGGATCAGGAAGCGGGCGGCGGTCTCGATGCCCTTCACCCCCCTGGACACCACGAACACCCCCATGGCCAGCGCGATGGCGTGCGTGATCATCGCGGAGGGCGTGGCGGCGAAGGAGTTCCAGAAGGCGTCGGGCACTTCCGTGGGGATTTCGCGCGTGATCGAGGCCCACAGGAAGCGCAGCGTCCACCCCATCACCACGCTGTAGTAGAACATGATCGCGGTCGCCACCCAGGCGACCCACGCGCCCATCCATCCGAACTTCGGCCCCAGGGTCTTGGCGAAGGCGCCCACAGGCCCCCTGCGCACGGCCTTCCCCATCCCGAACTCGAGGATGAGGAGCGGGATCGACCACAGGAGGAGGAAGCATGCCCACGCCACCAGGAAGTTGCCCCCGCCGTTGGAGGCGGCGATGCGCGGGAAGCGCCAGATGTTTCCGGTGCCGACCGCCATCCCCAGCATCGCCAGCAGCATGCCCCAGCGCGAGCTGAATACCTCTGACCTGGATGCCATCCCCCTTCTCCCGTGTTCGGTGATTCGCCGGATACCCGGTGCGCGCGATTCCCGGATTCCCGGTGGCCTCGGGTTCCCGTGCCTTCAGGACGCCAGCCGCTCCCGCAGGTAGTCTATCACGCCGTCCGCGTTCACGCGCACCTGCTCCAGGGTGTCGCGGTCGCGCACCGTGACCGTCCCGTCCTCGACCGTCTGGCCGTCCACGGTGACGCACCAGGGGGTGCCCGCCTCGTCCTGGCGACGGTAGCGGCGTCCGATGGATCCCGCCGCGTCGTAGAAGCTGGGGACGGCCGCGGCCTTGAAGGCGTCGTGCAGCCGGGTCGCGAGCTCGGGCATGCCGTCCTTGCGCACCAGCGGGAAGGTCGCCGCCTTCACCGGGGCCAGCCGAGGATGGATGCCGAGCACCGTGCGCTGCTGGCGTCCCACGTCCTGCTCGTAATACGCATCCGAGAGGACCATCAGCAGCATCCGGTCGACTCCCGCCGCAGTCTCGATGACGTAGGGGATGTAGCGGCCGCCGCCGCCGGGCTCCACGTAGCGCATCTTCTTGCCCGAATACTGCTGGTGCCGCGAGAGGTCGAAGTCGGTGCGGTTGTGGATGCCCTCGAGCTCCTTCCATCCGATGGGAAACTCGTACTGGATGTCCACGGCCCGCTTCGCATAGTGCGCCAGCTCGTCGGGTCCGTGCTCGCTGAAGCGGAGCGACTCCGCCCGGATGCCCAGCGTCCCCGTGTGGAACTCCATGCGCGCGTCGCGCCAGTGCTCGAACCACTCCTCGTCGGTTCCGGGCGTAACGAAGAACTGCATCTCGGCCTGCTCGAACTCGCGCGTGCGGAAGATGAAGTTGCCGGGCGTAATCTCGTTCCGGAACGCCTTGCCGATCTGGGCCACGCCGAACGGGACCTTCTGGCGCGCGGTGGTCTGCACGTTGAGGAAGTTGACGTAGGAGCCCTGCGCCGTCTCGGGACGCAGATAGACGGTAGCCGCGGCCTCCTCCACCGGCCCCATGAACGTCTTGAACATGAGGTTGAAGAGCCTCGGCTCGCCGAGCTCGCAGACCTTGAAGTCGCCCGGCGCCTTGCTCGGCTTTCTGCCGCAGCGGGCGCCCTCCATTTCGTCGGCGCGAAAACGCTTCTTGCACGTCTTGCACTCGACCAGCGGATCGGTGAAGCCGTCGACGTGCCCCGAGGCCTCCCACACGCGCGGATGCATGAGAATGGCCGCGTCGACTCCCTCGACGTCGTCGCGCTGGTGCACCATCGCGCTCCACCAGGCCTCCTTGATGTTGCGCTTGAGTTCGATGCCCAACGGCCCGTAGTCCCACACCGAGCCGGTGCCGCCGTAGATCTCCGAGGACTGGAAAACGTACCCGCGACGCTTGGTCAGCGAGACGAGCTTATCCATGCTATCCAGTTGAGGCATAGTGTATTGTACCTCTTTGATTCATGTTACATGTGAACTCGGGGCCGCGTCGCCGTGCCAGCCTTCTTTCGGAGAAGCGGGCGAGATCCGCGTTTTCTGCTGAGAGCCGACCCGGCGACCGGGCCGGAATATCGGCAAGGCGCGGCGGACCAGCAACCAACGGGACTGTTGCTTCCATCGAAGGCTGGGCCATATTTCCTGGTTGGCTGCACGATGCCGGGACACCCCGGACTGCGCGGGTCCCGGTGCAATGCGCGGTCAGTCTCACCCACGGAAACACGGAGCCGCAAGGCCCTTCACGCAAGGATGCCGATCGATGTTGACCTTCACCGACAAAGCCCGCGAAATGGTGCTCTCCTTCATGGGAGACGAGCCCGACGGACAGCAGGCCCTGCGGGTGAAAATGGATGGGAGTCCGTTCGCCCCCAGCTTCGAGCTGACGCTGGTGGGAAGCGCCGATCTCGCCGACGACGACGTCACCATGGACGGAGGCGGGTTCACGGTGTTCGTCGACGGCGCCAGCGCGCCCAAGCTGAAGGGCGCCACGGTCGACTTCATCGACGAGCTGAACCAGAGCGGGTTCGAGGTGAAGACGTCGCCGGATGCCGACGGCCGCGGTTCCGGTGGTCCCACGGGCCCGATCGCCGAGCGGGTTACGGATCTCCTGAATCGTCAGGTAAACCCGTCGATCGCGGCTCATGGCGGCGAGATCCGTCTGGTCGACGTTCAGGAAACCGAGATTTATCTGGAGATGATGGGGGGCTGTCAGGGCTGCGCCATGTCCCGGCTTACCCTGCGTCAGGGCGTGGAGAAGATGATCCACCAGTCCATTCCAGAGGTGACCGCGATCCACGACATCACCGACCACCAGGCGGGCGAAAACCCGTTCTTCTCGTAGAAGCAACCATGTCACCGGGTTCCGCGCGATCGTCTGCCGACCGCCGCGGCCTGTCCGCGCTGCTGCTGGCCAGCTCGGTCATTGTTCTGGTCGCATGCGCGGACGATTCCCGGGGGCCGGAGCGGCTGCGCTTCGCGGTCGCGGCTTTCCAGCACGAGACCTGCACGTTCTGCCCCGGCGGCGACACCGGAATCGACGACTGGCTGCGCGTCAGCGAGCCGGTCTCGGGCGAGGCGCTGCTCGGGTCGGGTGCCTACGTCGGCGGCTTTGCCCGGCGGGCGCGCGAGTTCGGGGATGTCGAGCTCGTGACGCTCTCCTCTCCGCTCGGGGTGTTCGGCGGGTCGTCGCGCAGCTGGAACACGAAAGAGACCTTCGACCACTTCGTGGACATCATGCTGGCCGAGTTGCGGGACCAACTCCCCGTTGACGCGGTCTACCTCGCGCTGCACGGTGCCATGGCGGTGCGCGACGTGCCCCGCCCCGAAGCGGAGATCGCGCGGCGCTTCCGGGAAGTGATCGGGCCCGACGTTCCCATCGCTGGCACCTTCGACCTGCACGGAAACGAGGACAGCGAGTTCCTGGAGCACGCCGACTTCGCGTTCGTCACCAAGCGCTTCCCCCACTACGACGCCTACATCCAGGGGGAACGGGCGGCGCGGGCGCTCAGGCTCGCGGCGCGGAGCGAGTACCAGGCCACAACCGCAACCCGCAAGCCGGGGATCATCACCGCCACCGTTCTTCAGTGGACCGGCCAGTCGCCCTCCATGGACATCATGGAGCGGGCCCGACGCTGGGAGTCGCGCGAGGATGACGCCTACGTGTCGGTCTTCTTCGGATTCCCTTGGTCGGACGTACCCGACGTGGGCGCCACCGTGCACGTCATGACCAACGGCGACCAGGCGCTGGCGGACGAGATCGCCGACGACATGGACGACTTCATCTGGCGGGTGCGGGAGGACTTCGCCCTGGGCGGGTATCCCGGCCCCGAGGAGGCGGCGGCGATCGTGGCGGACGCGGTCGCGCAGGGCGAGGTGCCGGTGGCGGTAGGCGACTACAGTGACCGCCCGGGCGACGCCACCCACATCCTGAAGGCATTCGAGGCGGCCGGGATCGGCAGGGTGCTCTACGGCACCATCACCTCCCCGGAGGCCCTCGAGGCGCTGGCGGAATCCGGCGCACAGGCCGGCGACGCCTTCGACATGGAGATCGGCGGGTTCACGCCATCCGGGGGCGCGCCGCATCGTATTGCGGGCGTAATACAGTACCTGGGGGCAGGCTTCAGCTACGATCTGATCGCCGCGGTCTCATTCGGCGACGGCAACCTGGTCTTCCTCACGCCGGCGTACGAACAGGTGCTCTACCCGGACGACTTCCGCTACGGCGACATCGACCCGGCCGACTACGAGGTGTTCGTGGTGAAGTCGCGGGTGCACTTCCGCCGCGGCTTCGACGAGACCGGCTACGCGCCCACCATCGTGCTGGTACAGGCGCCGGAGCCCTTCGTGGGGACCACCTTCCTGGACGCACTCCCCTACGAGCACGTCGACCTGAGCGGGCTGTATCCCTACGGAGTGCCGGCCAACCGCAGGTAAGCACAGCCCCGCGGGATCGTAGCTCGGCGGCTCGACCTACAGCCCGGCGGGATCGTAGCTCAGCGGCTCGACCTCCACCCCGGCCTGGTCCACGGCCAGCGCGGCCTCGGCGCCTTTCGCGCACCGCACACCCCCGATGTGCCATTGGGCGGGATCTTCCGGAAGGTCCTCGACGTGCAGCAGCCCCTGTGCCGCACCCGGAGTCGGATCCACCGAGAACGACCGGAGCGGGTGCGTGAGCCCCACGCCCAGCGCCTTCAGAAACGCCTCCTTGCGGGTCCAGAAGCGGAAGAAGAGTCGCCGCCGCTCGTTCGCGGGGGCGGCGTGCAGCCGGGCCGCTTCGTCCGGGGCGAAGTTCTTGTCGGCGATGCCGAGCATGAGGCGCACCTGACGCATCTCCTCGATGTCCACCCCCAGGCGACCCGAAGCCGCCACCCCGATCATGAGCCGGTCCTCGGAGTGCGACTGGTTGAAGGACGGTCCGCCGGGCAGCCAGGGCTTCCCCTTCTCCTCGTAGTGGAAGCGGATGTCCTCCGGGCGCGTGTCCGTCAGCTGTCCCAGAACGCGGCGCAGGTGCCCCTGGGCGACGGTGTAGCGACGGCGGTGGCGGTCGTAGGCGAAGCGGTCGGCGCGCTTGCGCTCGCCCGCCGAGAGCAGCTTCCGGGCCGCGGCCGTGACCCGTGCGGGGACATCCAGCCGGCCTTCCCAGATGTAGACGATGCCGGGCCGGAGTTGGGGAGGTTCGAGGCTCATCTGTGTTGTCCTGACGGGGATGCGCATCAAGAATAGACGACGCCGGCAGATATTGTTACATCCGCGCTCAAGGAGCCACCCCGATGTTCGCCACGATGATCTCGCGCTCGATCAGGCGCGCCGCAGCCTTCGCTGTCTGCATCCCTCTCACCCTGGCCGCCTGTCAGGACGGGTCCCCTCCGGAGGAACCATCCGCCGAGGCGCCGATGACCGCCGAGACACCGGCCCCCGACTACACCCTCGGCTCCGAGAACACGCACAATCGCTGGAGTTCCACGATTCCGCCGCAGCTGACGGTTCCTTCCGGGGCCGTGGTCGAGGTGTTCACCAAGGAGGCCTCCGACGGCCAGATCACCGAGTCCACGACCGCAGAGGACCTCGCGAGTGTCGACTTCGACCTCATCCATGCGCTCACGGGACCCATCTACGTCGAAGGCGCGAGCCCGGGCGACCTCCTCGCGGTGACACTGCACGAGATCGAAGTGCAGGGCTGGGGATGGGCGGGAATCTTCCCCGGCTTCGGCTTTCTGCCGGAGGATTTCCCCGGGCCCTGGATCCGGGGCTTCCCGATGGCTCCGGGAGCGACGGAGGTCGCGTTCAACGACGACATCACGATCCAGCTGGCGCCGTTCGCGGGGGTCATGGGGGTCGCGCCGGCCACCGACTCCATGCTGGTGACCATCCCGCCCCGCACCAACGGCGGCAACATGGACAACCGCCACATGATCGCGGGGACCACCGTCTATTTCCCCGTACAGGTCGAGGGCGCGCTCTTCTCGATCGGCGACACGCACGCGGCCCAGGGAGACGGCGAGGTGTCCGGTTCCGCCATCGAGACGCCCATGCGCATCGTCTTCGAGGTCGAGGTCATGGAGAACGCGCGCGGGATGGTCGAGCCCCAGTACGAGAGCGACGACTACTACGCCGTGACCGGCTTCGCCACCACCATCGACGAAGCGGCCCGCAAAGCGACCCGCTACATGATCGACTATTTGGTCGCCGAGCACGGACTCACGCCCGAGGAAGCCTACGTGCTCTGCTCGATCGCCGGGGACATGAAGATCTCGGAGACGGTGGACGTGCCGCACATGCTGGTCAGCATGCACATGCCGAAGGGGATTTTCGGGGCGGGATAGGGAGGCTGCGGAGTTGGACGCCGCTGTGGTGGTACGCTGGCGTATCCGTATCGGAATCCTTGGTCGGACATCCCGAGTG
This sequence comes from Longimicrobiales bacterium, assembly GCA_965208255.1. Lineage (GTDB taxonomy): Bacteria > Gemmatimonadota > Gemmatimonadetes > Longimicrobiales > Gaopeijiaceae > BD2-11. The sequence goes on along the minus strand of OZ242324.1, from coordinate 1,012,126 downwards.
TAATGTCTACATAACATAGTGTGATGTTCTCATTAACATTCCGGGACCTCGGCCGGGGTGTGCGGTGGCACGGCATCCGACGTATCTTGGGCTGCGATCCGGCCCCGGCGTTCGTCTTGGGCGATGGGAGATTGGACAGCGATTGAGATGGCAGACAAACAAACCAACAGCGGCGCCACGACCGGCTACGAGGCCGAACTGTGGGCAATGGCGGACACGCTTCGCGGCTCTGTGGATGCGGCCGAGTACAAGCACGTCGTCCTCGGCCCCGGGCGGCGAGGTAGCGCTGAACGCGCGCCTGGAGCAGGAGAGAGACTGGCTGACCCGAGAGCAGATGGCGGCGGTGTTTACCTCCACCACGGAGAACCTCCGGCAGCACCTCGACACATCGCTGTCGATGGCGAGTTGGAGGAGTCGGCAACTACCAAGACAGTCTTGGTAGTTCGATCCGAGAGGTGCCGGTGGGTCCAGGCCCACTGTGGGAGCGCGGCGGCAAGCTCGACCCGCAGGGCAACCACCAGGAAACCTCGATGGTTCGGGCAACCTGTACAGAATCTGCACTGGTTCCGAGCGGCGTCCGGTCTCCCGAGGAACTGAGCGTGCCAACATGACCGAAGAGCGGGTCGGCCACGGATCCCCCGGGGGCCAGGTCGTTGTCTACGATGCCCCGGATGGCGAAGTCCAGTTGAACGTGCGGTTCGACCAGGGCACCGTGTGGTTGACGCAACGCCAGATGGCGGAAGTCTTCGCCACATCGAGCGAGAACGTGGTCATGCATCTTCGCAACGTGTTCGCGCAAAACGAGTTGGACGAGCGGGCAACTACTAAGGATTTCTTAGTAGTTCGAAAAGAAGGCGCGCGCCAGGTCCGCCGCTCCCTGAGGCACTACAACCTCGACACCATTATCTCGGTCGGCTACCGGGTGAACTCGAAGCGCGCCGTCCGGTTCCGCCAGTGGGCCACCCGCACGCTTCGCGAGCACCTGGTCCGGGGCTACACCCTGAACGAACGCCGCCTCGCCGAGCGCGGCCTGCGTGAAGCCAGAGAGACGCTGGATCTGCTCGCGCGCACCCTGCGCAGCCAGTCGCTGGTGAGCGGCGCCGGAGAGGCCGTCCTGGAGCTGGTCACAACCTACGCCGAAACATGGCGGCTGCTGCTTGAATACGACGAGGATCGCCTCAAGGCTCCGGCAGGCACGCGGCCGCCGTCCGCCGCCCTCGACCACGGACAGGCAATCGCTGCGATTGCGGACTTCAAGGCGGCACTCATCGCGCGCGGAGAAGCATCGACCCTCTTCGGGAATCCCCGGGGCGACGCGCTCGACGGGATTCTCGGCAACGTCGAGCAGACCATGTTCGGAGAGCCCCTCTACCGAACCCGCGAGGAGAAGGCCGCGAACCTGCTCTACTTCCTGGTGAAGGACCATCCATTCACCGACGGCAACAAGCGCATCGGCTCGCTCCTGTTCCTGCTCTACCTTCGCCAGGAGGGGCTGAGTCACAACCTGAACCCTCAGGCACTCACCGCCCTCACCCTGCTGATCGCCGAGAGCGCTCCGGCGAACAAGGCCCTGCTGATCCGCCTGGTCGTCAACCTGCTGGCGGAGCCCTTGGGGTGAGCCTCGTATCGGCGGCTACCGTCGAGCACGCCGTGCTCGCCTGGCTCAAGAACCCCGGACCTGCTGCGGCAGCCGCCGACCCAGGCGCTAAGCCATGCCGACCTGCGCGTCAAGCTGGCGGTCGAGTCGGGCGGAGTGGTGTTCACGACGATTCAGAAGTTCTTTCCGGAAGAGAAGGGCGACCGGATGCCCGAGTTGTCGAGGCGCCGGAACATCGTGGTGATCGCTGACGAGGCGCACCGCAGCCAGTACAACTTCATCGATGGTTACGCCCGCACATGCGCGACGCGCTCCCCAAACGCCTCGTCCATTGGGTCCACCGGCACGCCCATCGAGCTGGAGGACGCCAACACGCGGGCGGTGTTCGGAGACTACATCAGCGTCTACGACATCGAACAGGCCGTCGCGGACCTTGCAACCGCCCCGATCTACTACGAGATGCGACTGGCGAAGCTGGCGCTGGACGAAGCCGACCGAACGCGAGCCTGCGCCTGACGGGGCAGGTTCCTCTGCTTCGGACGCCATTTCGTGAAGCGCCTCAAATCTGTGTGCGCCTGCGGTTTTCGAGCCGTCTCTCCTTCGGGCAGAAGTAGGAGAGTCCGCAGTAGCCTCGGTAGTATCGGGCGAGTCTTCAGCAACTGGTATGGGAAGCCTCAGTGGCAGAAGGGCGAACCCGAAGGAGGTGCGGATGGGGAGGAACATTCCTCCCCATCCGCCGCGGTCAAGCTAGGCAAGGCCGCCAGCTTGCGTTACTCAGCGCCGCCGCGCTTTGGGATTCTCCGCGCATACCGACCCGGCCGGCGGAGGCTCCCCAGCCAATCGCGCTGCTGCGCATGTACGAATCCATGAGGCGCCAGGAAGGCTGCTCATCAACCCCATGCTTGCCAGCTGCTGCGGCGTACTCGCGGCCAGAACAGCGAGCCGGTCCAGCAGCAGGGGGTCTCGCAAGACTCCCGCCAGCCGGATCGCCCCGAGCGGAAGCCAATTCGTTTTCATCGCCGAAGACAATGCACGGTGCTCCAGCGAATCACCCGCCAAACCCAGAAGCGCCGCTTCTCGAATCCGCGCGAGCGTTTCATCCGTGAAGGCATCGGTCCCGTAGGTCTCCACGAGCGCCGCCACTACCCTCAGCAGCACCATCGGTCCGGGAACCATCCGCCCACGGCGAAAACGCGACTTCCAAGAGCGGAGCCACGGATTCAAGGCCGAAATCCATGAGCGCGTCAAACACGGTCGAGCCGGAGCCGGCGTACCACGCGAGGGAGGAGATGGCGCGCGGGTCGCGCATATTCGCTACGGCCGTCCTAAGCAATCCTCCGAGTTCACCCACGAAGGGCCGATCCAGCCCTTGGCTTTGCTCGATGTTCCATTGCTTCACCTGCTCCAGAGCCTCGATCAGCGCGGCCTCCACCTCGGCGCCACTCCCGGCTTCCCCCGCCAGGGTGCGGTCTACCGCTTCGGACCAGACCTCGAAATCGGAACTCCGGAGGTCACGCAGGATTTCGGCCCTCGTGAGGGTCTGATTTTGTCCGGATGCCGGTACCGATGTAGTCCAGAACAGGAGCCACACGCAGCATCTGAGTATTGTTCTCATCTGGTCCTCCAATAGCCAGCGATCATTGGCAGCGCGCCCGCGCAAGCTGGTAGCTCGCCTGCATCCGCATCCAGTGTTCGACCGCGCCCGGAAACCGGAACGAGGGATGGTTGGTTCAATTCGCCAACGCCCTTCCCACCGTGACGTGATACACCGTCTGCTGACGCTCGTAGATCACGAGGGCCAGCCCCTCGGACTGCGCTTCCAGGAGCACCCGGCTGAAGATGGCGCCCAGTTCGCGGGACTTCCGGCCCGAAACCGACTCCAGCGCCAGGTCCACTATGCGCTCCATGTGCGGCGCGAACTCCGCGGGCACGCCGGCGAGAATCTCCGGCGGCCGCTCGGCCGGTGGCGCGAACGCGGCGTAGGAGAGGTCCACGGTGGTGCCGAACTCGTGTGAGCTCACGCCGGCGGCCGCATTGGGATTCCTGCCCCGCAGACGTGCCTGCCGCTCGGATGTGCGCAGGGCGCTCGTGACCTCGATTCGGTAGGGCGGCAGCCCCATCTCCGCGAGGCGATCCTGGAAGCGCCGGCCCAGCTGCTCGAGCAGGGCGGGCACCTCGGGAACCATGTACGTGGGGGAGGTGCCGGGACGCACGATCCAGTGAGCCGTGCTGTCCTCCAGCTCAACCAGCCGCCCCGCCGCGACCAGGGAGTCTCTGGCAGCGCGGTCGGCCACCCGCACGCCCAGTTCGCGGGCGCGGGCCACGTGCGACGCGTTGAGGAAGCGGCGGAGCGCGTTCTCCTGGGCCGTCGTCATGACCGGGAGGGGAGAGAGAATGTCGTTGGCCCTGCCGGCCTCCTGGTCCGTGAGGCCGAGCGCCTGTGACAGGGCTCGCTCGATCTCCATCACCGTGGCGACCCTGGCCGCTTCCACGGCCGCCTCCCGCTCCCGTTCCGCTCTGCCGCACGAGGTGAGGAGCAGGGCCAGGACCGCCACCCATCCGGTCCTGCATCGGAGCGTGACTGCGCTGCCGGTTGTCATCGAAGTCCTCCAATCGCGCGGGTCGCACGAACGGGTCGCCAGTTGTCCGGGCTTTCGACGCTAGACACGCGCCCAGCCGCAGGCAAGCCGCCTCGGAGGCGGTTGAGGCCTGGAGCATCGACATCCGCGGCCTCGCCGTCTTCGCAGCGGGCCGGCCCAAGCGAGATCCGCCGGCCCAGGGGCATGCCGCGCCCGTTCCCGTTACCCTGTCTGCCATGCCTTTCGACACGCAGACCGACTACGAGATCGGCCGGGACAACGTCAAGTTCCTCAGCCTCGAGGTCCACAGGCCGGTCTTCTTTGTCTCCAGCCTCACGATCATTGCCTTCGTAGTCGGCGTGCTGGGATTCCGGGACGCCGCCGGCGGCGTCTTCGACTGGCTGTACGGCTGGCTGGTCTCAACGTTCGACTGGGTGTTCATGGGGGCGGCCAACGTCTTCCTCCTGTTCTGCATCCTGCTGCTGGCGACGCCGGTCGGTCGCGTGCGCCTCGGGGGCCCGGACGCCAGGCCGGACTATTCCCTCTGGTCGTGGTTCGCGATGCTCTTCGCGGCCGGCATCGGCATCGGTCTCATGTTCTTCGGCGTGGCGGAACCGGTGCAGCACTTCCTCGACCCGCCGCTCGGAGTCGACGCCGCGGACACCGCCGCCGCGCGCAGCATGGCCGTCGCATCGGCGATCTTCCACTGGGGCATCCACCCGTGGGCGATTTACGCAGTCGTCGCCCTCGCGCTCGCCTTTGCCGCCTACAACCTCCGCTTGCCGCTGACCATACGCTCGGCGTTCCATCCCCTCCTGAGGGACGCCGTGTGGGGTCGGTTCGGCCACTGCATCGACATCATGGCGGTCTTCGCCACGCTTTTCGGGCTGGCGACCTCGCTCGGACTGGGCGCCGAACAGCTGGCGGCGGGGCTGGCTCATCTGTTCGGTGTCCCGGCCACCGACACCACCAAAGTGCTGGTGATCGCCGGGGTCACGTCCATCGCCACGCTCTCCGTGGTGTCCGGAATGGACAAGGGGATCAAGCGCCTGAGCCAGATCAACCTGTTCCTGGCGTTGCTGTTGCTCGCGTTCGTGCTGGCGGCGGGGCCGACGCTGGACGTGTTCTCCGGGTTCGTCGCCGGCATCGGTGACTATCTCGCCGCAATCGGCCCGCTCAGCATCTGGATCGGGCGTGACGACCTCGACTTCATGCACGGGTGGACCACCTTCTACTGGGCGTGGTGGCTCTCGTGGGCACCCTTCGTCGGCCTGTTCATCGCGCGGGTCTCGCGCGGCCGGACGGTGCGCCAGCTCGTCGGCTGCATGCTGGTCGTCCCGGTGCTCCTCTCCGCGCTCTGGATGAACGCATTCGGGGCGACCGCACTGTCGCTGCATATCGATGGCGGTCAGACGGCGGTGGTCGAAGCGGTCGGGGCCGGGCAACTCGAACTGGCCCTGTTCAGGCTGCTCGAGACGCTCCCGCTCGGAGGCGTCACCTCGGGTATCGCCATCGTGCTCGTGGCCATCTTCTTCATCACCTCCTCCGATTCCGGCTCGCTGGTGATCGACACGATTACCGCCGGCGGCAAGATCGACACCCCGGTCGGGCTGCGCGTTTTCTGGTGCACCTTCGAAGGCATCGTCGCCATCACGCTCCTGGTGAGCGGCGGACTGGTGGCGCTCCAGACGGCTGCGCTCATCACCGGCTTCCCCTTCGCCCTGCTGCTGCTGGCGATGTGCTTCAGCGTGTGGAAAGGGCTTCGTGCCGCCGCCCGGCAAGGCTGAAGGAGCCAGGCAACCGGAACCTGGCGCCGTTCATCCGATTAGACAGACAGAGCAGGCACACTTCCCGATCCCGTCCAGACCGCCGATGGCCATCGAACAGCTTCCAATCGTCCGGCGGAAGCCGCATCGCAGCATCACGCTGGCGCATGACCGTATCCGCGCCGGAACCGCCCACTCCCTGAGGGCCTTCTTCCTTCTGATGTTCGGCCTCGCCGCGGGAGCCCCCGCGCAGGCCCAGATCACGGGCTACGTGCTCAACGAGGAGGGCGATCCCGTCTCCGGCGCCGCCGTGGAGGCATGGGCATCGGACCGCAAGATCGGAGGCCGGCTGGCCAACGAGGAGGGCTGGTTTCTGTTCCCCGCCGACTTGGCGGAGCGGATCCGCGCCCTGTACGCGGGACAGCTCGGGTACCATCCCGAGGTCGTGCAGATCGTCGAGGGTGTCGACGCCTACGAGATCCGGCTCACGCGCGAGCCCATTCCGCTCCCCGAGTTGGTCGTGGATGCGCAACGGGACCGCTGTGCCGGCGGGGAGGAGCGCGACGCGCGACGCCTGTGGGAGCATGCTGCCGCACGGTATAACCAGGGACTCGACACCCTGGGGGTGGCCACCTATCTGGCGTCCGTGGAGTCGATCCTGCCGGAGGGCGAAGTGGGGACGGTGCAGGCCGCGGGTGAAGCCATCGCCCAGCGCGGCTCATCTTCCCTGCTCCGCTTCAGCTGGCGGCGGCGCATCGAGCGCGAGGGGTACGCGTACCAGATCCGGAGATCCACCCCCGAGCAGTCGTACACGTCCTGGGTCTATCCTCCGCTGGAGGCGGACTTCGCCCCGCACTTCGCGGGAGAGTTCTTCGGCGATCGGCATCGCTTCCGCTTCGACACGGCCGAGGAGCCCGACGAAGACGGGAGCGTGACGCTGGTGTTCTGCGCCCGGGACGACGACGACCCGTCGATGGAAGGCACGCTGATTATCAGCCCCGACACGACCATCGCGGTTGCCCAGTGGCTCTTCCGCACCCCCGAGCCGGTGGAGCACGCGGGTGGACGGGCGGTGTTCGGCCCGCTCGCCGACAACCCCGACGACTCCTATCTGCTCCCCATCGAGGGCGTCTTCTGGCGCAGGTCCCCGCCCGACAGCTACTGGCAGCGGTATCAGAAGTTCGAGCAGTGGATGGTCGCGCAGGGAGACTCGGTGCCTTTCCTTCCCAAGAGGCCCGGCGGAGATTAGGGCGGGCTCCGGGTAGGCCGGAGCGATTTCCAGCTACCTCGAACCCGGTCACCGCCATGAGACATCCCGCCGCCCCGGTGTGCGCCTGCGCGCTCGTTCTGCTGGCCGCCTGCACCGACTCGGGACCCGCGCCCCAGCCGCCCGGCGACGGCGACTGGGTCGCCTACGGCCGCGACGCGGGGGGCGCCAAGTACTCGCCCCTCGACCAGATCACGCCCGCGAACGTGGGCGAGCTCGAGCTGGCGTGGAGCTGGGAGACGGGCGAACGGCCCATTTCCGGCCCGCAGGCGCCGATCCGCGGGCAGGAGGTGCGGCCCGGCAACTTCGAGACTACGCCGCTGGCGTTCAACGATACGCTCTTCTTCAGCACGGCCTACAACCGGGTCATCGCGCTGGAAGGCAGCACGGGACGCCCGCTGTGGGAGTACGATCCGCGCACCGTGGAGTGGGGTCAGCCGCCTAACGGAACCGGCTTCGTGCACCGCGGGGTGGCCGTGTGGAGCGGGCCCGGCGCGCGGCGGATCTTCCTCAACACGCGCTGGCGCCTGATCGCGCTCGACGCCGCCACCGGCGAGCCGATCCAGTCGTTCGGGCACCGGGGGGAGATCGACCTCACCGAGCAGCTGCTCTGGCCCACCAACCGCCTGCACTACACGCAGACGTCGCCGCCGGTGGTCTTCGAGGACCTGGTGATCATCGGCAACGGGGTGTGGGACGGCTTCGTCTACCCGCGCGATCCGCCCGGCAACGTGCAGGCCTTCGACGTGCACACCGGCGAGCTGATGTGGTCGTTCAACCTGATTCCACAACCCGGCGAGCCCGGGAACGAGACCTGGGAGGACGGCAGCTGGGACTACACCGGGCACACCAACGCGTGGGCGCCGATGGTGGTGGATGAGGAGCGGGGACTCCTGTATGCGGGAATCGGCACCCCGTCCAACGACTACTACGGCGGCCACCGCCTGGGCGACAACCTGTACGCGGAGTCGCTGGTGGCCCTGGACGCGCGCACCGGCGAGCTGGCGTGGCACTACCAGACCGTGCGCCACGGGCTGTGGGATTTCGACCTGCCGGGGGCACCGGTGCTGTTCACGGTGACGGTGGACGGCCGGGCGGTCGACGCGGTGGCGGTGGCCGGCAAGACCGGCTTCGTCTACACCTTCGACCGCGAGACCGGCGAGCCGGTGTGGCCCATCGAGGAGCGGCCGGTGCCGCCGAGCGACGTGCCCGGTGAGGTCACCGCCGCCACCCAGCCCTTCCCCACCTCCCCGCCCCCCTTCGCCCGTCAGGGTTTCACGACCGACGACCTCATCGACCTCACCCCCGACCTCCGCCGCCGCGCGGAGGAACTCACCGCCGGCTACCGCTTCGGTCCCCTCTACGAGCCGCCTTCCATGGAGGGCACCATCGCCATGCCCGGCATCCTGGGCGGCGGCAACTGGGGCGGGGTGGCGGTCGACCCGGCGAGCGCGATCCTGTTCGTGAAGTCCTCCGAGGAGGCCAGCCTGCTGAAGATCGCGCCGGCCGACCCGACCACCACGGTGGGCGACTACGCCATCGACCGCAGCGCGTCCCGCACCCTGACGGTGGACGGGCTGCCCATCTCCAACCCGCCGTACGGGACCCTCACGGCCATCGACATGAACGGCGGCGCGATTCTCTGGCAGGAGGCGGTCGGCGAGCGCCCCGAGATCGCGGGCCACCCCGCGCTGGCCGGGCTCGACCTGCCCGCCCGGCTGGGGGTGGTGGGGGCGCCGGGCCCGTTCGCGACCGCTGGCGGCCTGGTCTTCCTCACCGGCGGCTCGGACATCCTGTACGCCTTCGACGCGGCGAGCGGAGAGGTGCTGTGGGAGGGCCGGCTGCCCGCGCGCGCCTACGCCAACCCGATGACCTTCGAGACCCGCGACGAGCGGCAACTGGTGGTCATCGCGACGGGTGAACGGGAAGGGGCGGCGCTGCTGGCGTTCGGGCTCGGGGGATAGGCTCTCCCTACAGCCCGTACCCCTCCTGCAGCACGACCGCCGAGGCCAGCATGAGCAGCAGCGAATCGACGGACGGGCGATCCCGGGCCTCCAGGCGCGGCAGGCCGTCCAGGATGTTTGCCACCGCCTGCGCATCCAGGAACGGAACCGCGCGCACCGCCGCGCACCGCAGCGTGTCCTGCAGGAAATCGTGGAGCGGGCCATCGGTGCCGACTGCGGAAGGAGCCATGAATGCGCGCTTGGTCCTGCCATACACCGAGTCCGGGATGTAGGGCCGCATCGCTTCGCGCAGCAGGTGTTTCTCCACGGGAGGGGCGGTGAGCAGCGCGACCGGCAGCCGGTTCGCGTACTCGAAGAGCTCGTGGTCGAGAAACGGGAGGCGTACCTCTACGCCATGCGCCATGTCCAGACGGTCGGCGGCGAGGTGGTAGTTGACGAACAGCGAGTGCAGCCAGAGGTAGAGGAGTTGCCGCGACGGCTCCCGCCGCGAGAGGGCGCCGGACTCGCGTGCACGCCGGTAGTAGGCGCGGTACAGGTCGTATCCGGCGAAGTCGTGCAGGAAATCGTCCGAGCACACCGACTGGATGAGCCCGAGCCCGCGGGTGAGGCGCGTGAAGAGCGAGGGAGCCGCTGGCAGCAGCAGCGCGATGCGGGCGAGCCACGGGGAGACGGCCGCGAGCCCGGGGTATTCCCGTGCCGGCGAGCGCAGCAGCCCCCGCAGGATGCGCAGGATCTTCCGCGGTCCGAGCCCTCCCCCACCCGCCCCCGCCGCCGCGCGCAGGAACTCGTAGCCGAAGAAGGCCTCGTCGGCCCCCTCCCCTGCCAGCACCGACCGGTATCCGGCCTTGCGAACGCCGCGGGCGAGCAGGTAGCGCGCCACCCCGTGCGTGTTGTACTGCAGGGTCTCGGCATGCCGGATCGTGTCGGCGAAGTGGTCGGCCAGCGCAGCGTCGTCCAGCATGACGACCGTGTGATCCGCACCCGCCGCGGCCGCCATCTCCCGCGCGCCCGGGCTCTCGTCATAGTCGCGGCGCTCGAACCCGACCGTGAAGGCCGCAACGGGCTTTCCAGTACCCGCCGCGGCAAGGCCCAGCACCGACGAGGAGTCGAGTCCGCCGCTCAGCAGGCAACCCACCGGCACGCCGGCGACCATGCGCAGTCCGACGGCCTCTGCCGTGAGTTCGCGCACCCGCTCGACCGCTTCCGCGAATCCGCCAACGGCCCTTCCGCCACCCCCCACCCAGCCCCGCCCCCGCGGCCACGGCGCCAGGTCCCAGTACCGTTCCAGCCGCACCCCGTCCGGCCCGGCCCGAAGAATGTGCCCGGGCGGCACTTGCGCGATCCCGTCGAAGAGCGACCGCCGCTCGTCCGGGCAGGCGTGCAGCGCATGGTAGACCGCCCGCGCATCCCACGACCGGGGAACTCCCGCCGCGAACAGCGCCTTCGCCTCCGACGCCAGGAACAGCGCGCCACGGTGTTCGGCGTAGAAGAGCGGCTTCAGCCCGAAGCGGTCGCGCGCGGCGAAGAGGCGCCCCGACTCCTCGTCCCAGACGACGAAGGCGAACTGGCCGCGCAGGTGCGCCAGGCACCCGGCGCCCAGCTCTTCGTAGAGGTGCAGCGCGATCTCGCTGTCGGAGCGGGTGCGGAAGCGGTGGCCGCGTTCCTCGAGCTCCGCCCGAATCCGGGCGAAGTCGTAGAACTGGCCGTTGACGATGATCCGCAGCCGCTCGTCCTCGCTGGCGATCGGCTGAAAGCCTTCAGGATCGTTGATGGCGAGAAGGGTATGGCCCAGACCCGCCCGCCCGCCGGGGGAAACCCACCTCCGCGTGCCGTCCGGACCCCGGTGCTCGAGCGCCTCGGTCGCGCGCCCGAGCGCCACCTCGGAGACCGGGCCGGTACGCGACAGGATGGCGACGATTCCGCACATGGGGTGAAGGGTCCTCAGCTCGGGAAGTGCATGACGGCCTGGCCGCCCCGGCAGGTGAAGCGCATCAGCGGCCGACGCTCGCCGCGGGTCAGCTCCAGGTTGTCGGCGGTCACCCGCTGCACGACCGCGACCACGTCGAGGGTCCCCGCCTCCGGATGTGTCCGCGCGTAGCGGCGGGCGTGCCGGACCAGCAGGGACCGGCGAACCGCCTCGAGCTTCTCGGGGCTCAACTGCAGCCAGATGTTGTCGACCAGGTAGGACTGCAGCAGCAGGTGCCGCATGCTCTGCGGGAAGAGCGCTTCGGAATCGATGTGACGGCCCGCATCCGCGCGCTTGTCCCGACTCCCGGCGTCGCCAGCCGCCGCGTGCCGTCCCGACTCGGCGGTGCCGACGTGATGCCGGGCATCCGTGTCCTCCGCGCGACCGTCCGCGTCTGCGCCCGCGGCATGCCGGCCCGCGTCAGCGCCCCCGATCCGGCGACCCGCATCCGCACCCCCCATCCTCCTCACCTCGAAGCGCACATGCCAGTTCCGCTCGTCGACCCAGTCGAAGAGCCGGTAGCTCTGATAGACGCCCCCCATCCACAGCAGCGCCTGCACCGGGTTGTACCAGCCCCGCGACGAGTACCGCTCCGTCAGCCGCGTGCCGGTGAACATGATGTCCCAGAACAGCATGATCGCGATCAGCACGACCAGGGCGACCGCCACCACGCCTGCAGGAGCGAGCCCGGCCGCGGAGCTCTCCGGCAAAGACGGAAGTTCCAGCCCGCTCCCCATGATCTCCGGGGCGAAGGCCAGCGGCAGAGCCCCCAGCATGGCAAGGTTCGAATACGGGATCTTGAGCGTCAGCGCGATCCCCACATGAAAGATCACGGCTCCCGCCGCAAGCAGCCACTTGGCAGGCGACCCTGCCGGAAGCACGAAGATGAGCGCGAAGAGAGGCTCCATGACCAGCGCGGCATGGGTGACCCAACGCAGGGTGGTGCGATAGCGCGGGGCCCAGAATCCCGGCGCGCGCGCGATGGGCATCCGGAGCGCCGCGTGCATGGCCGATCCGTCCCGCCACATGGGGCTCGTGAACTTGTAGAATCCCGCGACCACGTACACGAGCACCACGTTGGCGAGGAACGCGCGCGGCGCGAGGCCGGGAACGGTCGCCGACATCCAGTCCCCGGTTGCCGGCCCGCCGGCCAGCAGGCCCTGCACGGTCAGGGTGCGTCCCACCGGCAGCAGCACCAGCCACAGACAGAAGATGTGCATCATGGCGTCGTCGAGGTACGCCACCAGCACGTTCCAGCGGTAGTTGGAGACGGCAGCCAGGAACAGGAAAACGGCAGCCGCCCTCGGATGGAATCCCGCCACGACGAAGAGCGAGGCCACGCACGCGCACAGGAAAACGGCGCGGAACACCCAGCCGGGCATCCCCGGCTGAAAGAGGCTGAGCCGCGTGGGCGGGAGGAGCCGCATCGAGAGCCGGTGGTCGATCAGGCCATCCGGATCGCTGAAGTCGCGCGCCTGGCGCAGGGCTCCCAGGAAATAGAAGAACAGGACGCCGCCGATGATGACGCGGGCGAGGTCCACCGGCAGCGCGTGGACGGGCGCGGTGATGCCGGTCAACTCAGGACTCGCGGTCCTGTTCCCGATTCTCCTGCAGGAACTCCTCGGCTCCCTCCGGCAGGAACAGCTTGTCGGAGATGTCCGCGATCTCCTCCGCCTCCTCCCAGGCCTTCTCCAGCAGCCAGAGTTCGCCCTCCAGGGCGCGTCGCTCCTGCTCTTCGTGGAGCGCCATTTCGAGCGCGAGTTTGTACCGCTTGGGCATCTTGTTGACGTAGCCGGGCACGCCCTTCTTGTCCTCGAAACGCTTTCCGTCCGCGATCCTGACCAGATAGCGCTCCGGGTGTCCCGCCGTCTCGATCAGATCGACGGCGTTCCCGACGGTGTCCTTGCTCCCACCCTTGTGGTTCATCTTCGGAAGGATGGCTCCCGCGAACCGGTGCGCTTCCGCCCCCTCGTACCAGGTCTTCTTCTTTCGCTTGCGGACCTGGAGCCTGAAGCCCAGCTCGTCATCGGCCGGCCGCAGGCGGGTGCCGAGCAGATCCTGGCGATTGAGCTTGACGGGCGGCCCACCTTCCGGACGAAGCTTCACGAGAGTTCGGCGGTTCTGCCAGATATTGAACCAGTTCGGGATCTGGCTGATCAGGCCCATGCCCACGCCGGCGGCAGCTCCGCCGATCACGACACCGCCGATCACGACCGCACCGGCCGCCCCGTACAGGATCGTGCGCCGACGCCGCCGCCCGAACTGGTCCCCATAGCGCCAGGCCGCGAACTCCGGACGCATGGGCTCGCCGATGCGCACCAGCGTCAGTCCCTCCGGATGACGGGCCAGGCCGATGTTGTCGGTGGACACGCGGATGCGCGTGTCGCGGAACATGCGCTCGCAGTCCTCCACCGCTTCCCAGCGCTCCTCCAGCGGTGTGAGGTTCCAGCGCTCGCACTTCGTGCACACGACCCAGAGGCGGCCGCGGGCGGCGTCGAAGGCGAGTCGGCGCCCCACGGGGAACGACTCCACAACTTCGTTGGTCCCCAGGAGTTTCTGGCAGAACATGCAGGTGGTGTACACGGCGCTCCTTGCTGGCTCGGGGTGCGCATCGCGCATTGGACGCGGCGCCGGCTTCCCCCGGCGGGTGACTTGTGCTTTCTGCTGTGGTGGTGGCAAGGTGCTGCACCGGCGCACCTTGCAACTCCTTTACCGGATGTGCCCGCGTCCCGTTTCGCCGGTGCTGAAGCCGCTGACCGCGCGCCGACACCAATGGTCCGGGCGGTGACACCACTTGCCCGGGCGCTGATGCTGCTTGTTCCGGGGCACGGAGATCACTGGTGATTACTGGTATTTGTACTGACAACTACTGACATTTACCTTCCCGGACGCTGATAATACTACTTCCCGCCGGTGGAGATACCATCCTTCCGGCGGCCAATCCGATTGCACACCGCTGAGACAAGGGGAAACGCATGGGTCAGGAAACCACGGCGCTCATCACCGATCCGATGGCGGTGTTCGGCTTCCTGGCCGCCATCGTGGCCCTGGTCTTCTGGGTCTCGGAGCTGCCGCGCTTCCGCAAGGTGTTCGAGGTCGTCCCGCCGGTCATCTACGTGTATTTCCTGCCGATGCTGACGACGACCGCCGGGATCACGCCCGCGTCCTCGCCGCTCTACCAATGGACGGTTCCCTACCTGCTCCTCTTCGCGCTCCTGCTGCTGATGGTGTCGGTGGACCTCGGGAGCGTGCTGAAGCTCGGGGGGACGGCGCTCTTCATGGTTGCGGCCGGCACGGTGGGGATCGTCATCGGCGGGCCGATTTCGCTCCTGATCTTCAAGGACGCGCTGCCGCCTGACGCGTGGACCGGCTTTGCGGCGCTCTCGGGCAGCTGGATCGGGGGGACGGCCAACATGGTGGCCATCGCCGAGAGCGTGGGAACGTCGCCGGCTGCGATGGGGCCGGTGATCGTGGTGGACACGGTGGTCGGGTACGGATGGATGGGGGTGCTGATCGCGATGGTCGGGCTGCAGGGCCGCTTCGACCGGCGCACGAAGGCGCGCACCGAAGCGATCGAGGAGACCAACCGCCGCCTGGAGGCCATCAACCGGGAACGGCGCCCGATGTCGATGCGCGACGCGGTCATCATGATCGGGCTCGGGATGGCGTGCGCGGTGGGCGCCCGGCGGCTCGGCGCGATGCTCCCGGCCATCGGCGATCCCACCATCATCAGCGGCACCACCTGGGCCATCCTGATCGTGGTGACCGGCGGGCTGGCCCTGTCCTTCACCCGACTGAGAGAGCTCGAGTCCGTGGGGGCGTCGCATCTCGGCTACACGGCGCTCTACCTGCTCCTGGCCGGGATCGGCGCCCAGGCCAACCTGAGGGCGGTGCTCGAGGTGCCGCAGTACCTCGCGGCGGGCGCGGTCTGGATCGCGATCCACCTGGCGGTGCTGTTGATCGCCGCCCGCATCGTGCGCGCGCCCCTCTTCTTCGTGGCCACCGGGAGCATGGCCAACGTCGGTGGAGCGGCATCCGCGCCGGTGGTCGCGGGAGTGTACCACCGGGCGATGGCGCCGATCGGGCTGCTGATGGCCGTGGCAGGCTACATCCTGGGGATCTACGGAGCGCTCGCGTGCGCCTGGCTGCTGGGTCAGGTGGGGGGATGAGGGATCTGGTCCCGTACCTGCTCCTCTTCGCCTCCGCCTGCTCCCCTGCCCCGGCCGAGCCCGACCCCGCCCTTCTGGAGGCCGTGGACTGGTACACCGGGGTGGCGGGAACCGTAGACGACGCCCGCGCCCACGACCTGCTCGAAGAGGCGGTCAACCGTGGCGGGACGCTGTCGATGATGTGGCTGGCGCGCGTGCACTCCACCGGCCGGATGGGATTCGCCCGCGACGAGGAACGGGCCCGCGCGATCGCCGGAGAGGTAATCGCGGAGGTGGAGCGCGCTGCCGAGGCGGGCGTGCTGGAAGCCGTCTTCCTGATGGGCACGGCGTTCGACGAGGGGCTGGGCAAGCCGGTCGACCCCGTGCAGGCGGCCGTATGGCACCGCCGGGCGGGCGAGCGGGGGCACGTGCTCGGAGCGCACAACCTGGGGAATCAGTACGCTGCCGGGCGAGGGGTGGAGGAGGACCCGGCCCTGGCGGCGGAATGGTGGCTGCGCGCGGCCGAGCGGGGTGACGCCATCACCCAGCTGCGGCTCGGCGAGGCCTACGAGGCCGGGCGGGGCGTCCCGCTCGATCTGGATCAGGCCCGAGAGTGGTACGGACGCGCGGCCGCGTCAGGAAATGCGCAGGCGCTGGAGCAACTGGAGCGGCTGGAGGGGTAGACCCGTCGGTGGCAAGGGTAGCGCCCAACCAATCAGCGCAGGTCCCGGGGCCAGAACGCCGGCTGGCCGTTCAGGTCGACCGCTCCGAAGTCGCGCAGATCCAGCGTCGCGATCGCGTGCGCTTCCAACCGCTCCGCTATCGCCATGACGACCCCGTCGACCAGCCCGAGCGAGAGGTCACGATACGCGCGGTCGAGCTCCAGAGCCCTCCGCACATCGGCCCAGCCACCCCATTCGACGGCGAAGCAGCCTTCCTCCAGGTCGGCGTGGAATGCCCTGTGGACGGCGGGGCCGACTGTCCGGGGAATCATGTAGTCCAACTCGGGGAGAATCGCCCACGGCAACACCCATTGGTCACGGTAGGCATGGAACGCCTCCGCCAACGCTCCGTGGGAATGACTCCGCCGATCCAGGAGTCCCAGCAGGGCGCTGGTGTCGGCGACGATCACGGGGCCTGATCCCTGGACTCAGGGTGCGGGCGCTGCTCTGCGGCCGGCGCGGTTCCGCTGTCCTCCGCGTCCGCGAAACCCTCTGCGCCGAAACCGTCCATCACGTCCTCGTACCTCTCGGCCAGGTCGACGACGCCGCTGTCTCCCATGCCGATGGACCGTGGCCACCGACGCTCGGTTGCGCGAGCCGCGTACTCGGCCACCGCCTCGCGAACCAGTTCCGCCGCCGAACGCTTCTGATCGGCCGCCAGGGACTTGAGCGTGCGGTAGTCCGCCGCATCCAGGTACACGGTCGTCTTGATCGTCTTCATGAGACGCAGGATATATGGTAACCATATATATGGCAACCGTGGCGGCCAAGGTCAGTCAGCCGGCCGATACCCCGCTGCCGCCTGGTGCAACGCCCGAAACACCACGCCGCGATCCCCCAGCCTGTGGTGCAGTTCGCGTTCCAGGCCGGCGATGGGATAGAGGTTCTGGGGGGCGCGGTCGTCCTTGTGGGGCTCGGAAGCGAACCGGGGAAGCAGGGCTGCCGTCGCGTCCGCGATCTTCCGCACCTGGTCCAGCTCCGCGTCCGGCCACGCCTCACACCGCACGATTCCCGCCCAGGGATGCCCTTTCGCTTCGGTCAGGCGCAGATACCACGAGTACCGGGTCCACTTGGTCTGGATGAGGAAGACGGGGGTTCGCTCGCGTGGGGCGAGCTGCGCCACCACTGCACGGGGGCCGCCGGCCAGATACTGCACGCGGTGGCTCTTCACGTAACCGATGGCGCCCGGGATGCGCTGACGGCCGCGCAGAGGGCCGTCCATCACCATCAGGGCCCCGGGATGCAGCGGGGGATTGGTGCCGTTGGAATCCGAGCCAAGGCGGACGCGCGCCGAACGACGACGCGATCGCCGGGCGCCCCATCCCCCCGCAACCTCGACCTCCAGCTGACCCATGCGCTCCTGCAGGCCGTTGACGAGCTGCTCGATGTCGTCTCCCGCCACCGGACATGCGGCGAAGGTCCCCACCCGGGTCACCAGGTCCGGGACGCCGGCCCGGCCGAAGAAACCACGACGCACCTCGGCCGCCACGATCTCCGCCCAGCGGCCGCATCGGACCATCCCGGCCGCGTATGAGGCGCAGATGCCCAGCCTGGGCTCGTCCTCGCCGCTCATCCAGACGCGCGCCTCGATGCGGCGAACGCCGTCGACGAAATAGACCCGGCCCGGGACCTCCGGGCTGTCACCAGCAGGCAGCGCGCGCCATTCGCCCTCGGCCAGCTCCACACCGGAGTCGACCTGCTCGGCCGGAATCTCCTCCCGCTCCGTCTCGACCGGCGAACCGTACTCCGGCGACCAGCCTTCGATGGCGAGGGCATCGATGCGTTTCACGTCTCGACCCGCTCTACCGAGGACGAATTCCCTACCTTCTTCACCCGGTACTGAACCGGGATGCGGTCGGCGAGCTCGGAGACATGGGTGACGATGCCCACCATGCGTTCAGTGCCGAGCTGCTCGATGGTGGCCGCCACGATGTCCAGCGTCTCGGAATCCAGCGTGCCGAAGCCCTCGTCCAGGAAGAGCGCCTCGAGCCTCGCGCTCCCGTGCGCCGCCAGGTTGGCGACCTGCTCAGCCAGTGACAGCGCGAGCGCCAGCGAGGCGAGGAAGGTCTCACCCCCAGACAACGTCTTGGCCAGGCGGGGCTCGTCGGCGTTCCGGTGATCGATCACCAGGAACTCGTTCTTTCCGGACAGATCCAGCGAGTACTGGCCGCTGGAGAGCTCCCGCAGCCGGGCCGTTGCCCCCTGGACGAGCCAGGCGAGGATCTGGTTCTGGAGCCAGGCGCCGAAGTTCTTCGCGTTGAGATGGGTGCCGAGGTCCTTTGCGATCAGCGCGCGTGCGTGCGCCGCCTTCTTTTCCTTCTCGACGCGCTCTCTCTCCCGGGCGGCCTCGCGAAGATGATCGAGCCCCTGGCGGGCCGCCCCCAGTTCTTCCGCGCACTTTTTCGCGGGATCTTCGTCGGGTCCGAGGGCAAGGCCGTCATGACGGCACCGCTCCCGGAGCTCTGAATCGAGACGGGCTTTCTCCGAGGACGCAGCCTCCCCCTCCACAGCTGCCTGGTCCATCGCCTCCTTCGTCGCCACGTACTTCCGCCCGGCCCAGTCCGACAGGCTTGCCCAGGAACCGGCCAGATCCCCTTCGACGGAAGCAGGCGGCTTCATCTCCGCAACCACATCGCGGACCGCGCGATACTCCGACCACACGGCATCCAGATGTGTCTGTCCCCTCTCCCGTTCTCTTTTCGCCTGCTCGTGGGCCCGCCGCGCCGAATCCTCATCTGCCCGCGCCCGCCGCAACAACTCGTCCGCCGAACCGATCGCATCCAGGAGGGTGGCCGTTTCCTCCGGCGTGGGAGCCTCCTGCAGGTCCTTCTTCAGGTTTCTCGCGAAGGCTTTCTGCTGCTCCAGGGTCGCGCTCGCGCTCCGCAACCGGCCGTCCGCTTCCGTTCGCGCTCCGGCCGTGTCCTCAACGCGCCGCGTCAAGCGATCGACGCGGGCCTCGCTGGTTGCGATCTCGGCCATCAGCGCGGAGAGCTCTTCGTCGGTGGGGGCCTCGGACAAGGACACCCGCAGGGATTCGGCGGACTGTTCCCGGAGCTTCAGGGTGGTCTTGCAGGCGGTTCGTGCCGACCTGCGACGATCCCGTTCGGCACCGGCATGGGTGGCCAGCCCTTCCGTCACCCCTTTCCGCTCTCGCGCCGCGTCCAGATTCTCGGGAATGTCGTGGTCCGGGAGGTGGGCCACTATCTGGAGACAAACCGGACACGGCCTGCCCTCCTCCAGGTGGTGAGCCATGTCGGCCGCGCTGTGCGCGACGCGGAGCTCCTCAAACGCCCGGGCGGCGGCCTCCATCGCGCGATCAGCTTCGGATTTTCGGCCGTCGGCTGCGGCGTACGCATGTTCGGCCTGCGCCAGATCACGGCCTGCGCTCCTGACTTCGTCCTCGGTCTTGGAGAGTTGCGTGCGTTTCTCGCGAACGCTCTCCAATTCCGATTTCCCGGGCAGCCGCTCGAGCGCCTCCCCGGCCTTCGAGAGATCTTCCCGGGCCGACTTGTCAGCCGCGACAGCCACGGCGGCGGCTTCGGCCGCCACATTCAGCTCGCCCCGGGTGCGATCGATCTCCGCTTCCAGGCGCGCCAGATCAGCCCTCTGCTTCACGATCCTCTCGACGGCTGCCCTCTCAGGTAGCGCGGCGCGCGCAGTCTCGGCGTGGCGCAGACTCGCCGCGGCAGCGTCCCTAGCCTCCGAGACGCGACGGAGTTCCTGCTCGGCTTTCCTGTGGCGGGTCGCCAGCTCGGCCACGCCCTCCGGAACGCGAACCTCCGCCAACAGCTCCAACTGCTCCGCGCCCCTGGCCTGTCGCTCGACTGCGGCCTCGATGGCCGTGGTGAGCTGAACCAGTTGGCCCGAGACCCCGTCGATGTGCTCCCGGAGCCGGTTCAGTGCCTCGACCCGGGTCTCGGCCTCGCGCACAGCCTCGGGGGTCGCGTGAGCCAACGCCGATTCCAGTTGCCACTGGAGCTGGCCTTCCCGGCCCTCCTCCAGCTTCCAGCGCAGGTTCGCGGCCTTGCGCAGCTTCTCGTACAGCCCGAGCCCGAGCAATCGCTCCAGCAACTGCTTGCGCTCGCCGGGCTTGGCGCGCAGGAAGGCTGCGAATTCGCCCTGGGGAAGCACGACGCACTTGGTGAAGTGGTCGAGGCCCAAGCCGATGACATCGCTCTGGACGCAGGCCGACAGTTCGGACTCCGTGGCTGCCAGGGTCTTCACCGAGCCGCCGTTCGTTCGCTCCTCCAGGCGGGCTTCCTTCGTGGTGGCGCCGGTCGCGGTGCGCTGCACGACCCGAACAGCCGAATACGTCCGGCCCCGCGCCTCGAAGTCGAGCCGCACCCTCGCGCGGACCTTGCCCTGGCTGATCGCCGGCGCGATCAGGTTCAGGTTGTCGTAGCGGGGCACCGAGCCGTAGAGCGCGAAGATCATCGCGTCGATGAGGCTCGACTTGCCGGATCCCGTGGCTCCCCTGAAGACGAAGAGGTCGGTGTCCTCGAAGGTGACTTCCGTCCGCTCGCGGAAGGAGGTGAAGCCCTCCAGCTCAAGCCTGAGCGGACGCATACTCCTCCTCCAGCAACTCGTCAAAGAGCTTCCCCAGCTCCTCGTCGGTGATGTCCCGCTCCTTCAGATAGCGCCGGAACTGCTCTCGCGGATCGCGCAGTCTGGCGGGATCGACCACCTCGCGCTTCCTCGGGCCTCCCTCCGGGGGCGCCACGATCACGTCCACGGCATTGGGGAACATCTCTCGCACCCGCTCGGCGAGGCCCGGCGAGGGCACGTCCTCGACGATGACGCGGAGAAAGTCCTCGCCGGTCGTATCCCTGATCGCTTCCAGATCGAGACTGTTGCCGCGGATGGTGCGGAGGGCCCGCCCGGATGCCAGCGGGACCTGCCGGACGCGCGCCGGCCTCCCCGCCTCTGCCTCCACGATGAGGACGCAGTTGTCCCCATGGGTCTCGCCGAAGTCCATGGCGAAGGGCGATCCCGCGTACCAGATGGGGCATCGCCCCGGGATCTTCTGTGGCTTGTGGATGTGCCCGAGGGCGACGTAGTGGGCGCTCTCGGGAAAGATGTCCGCAGGGATGTAGTAGTCGAAGATGTGGGCCTCCCGCTCGCCGCCGCCCACCGCCGCGCCCACCACGGTCAGGTGGGCCACCACCAGGTTGACGGTGTCCGCTGAGAAGCCCTCGCAAAGCGCGCGCGCGATGCCGCGGCAGCGGGCGCTGTATTCCTTCTGGTGATCGTCGGGGTCGCCTCCCATGAGCGCCTCGGCGGTCACGATCCCGCGCTTGGACTGGAAGGGGAAGAGCGCGATGCAGGCGGCCTCGCCGGCCTGGGTTGTCAGGCGCAACACACCCCCGGCGTCCGGCGCAGCGACCCTGGCCGCCGAGGTGACGTTGGCCAGCTCCAGAAGCGGGGCGACCGCGGCCAGCCGGCGCGGGTTGTCGTGGTTCCCGGCGATGACGACCACGTGGGCGCCGGTGCGGGCAAGCCGCAACAGCGACTGGTAGACGATCTCCTCCGACTCGGGGCTGGGGACGGCGCGGTCGAACTGGTCGCCCGCGACCAGCACGATGTCGACGGCTTCCCGCTCCGCGATCCCCACGATTTCGTCGAGGACGGCCCGGTGCTCGTCGGCCCGACTGCGCCCCCGCAGCGTCTTGCCGACGTGCCAGTCTGCGGTGTGGAGGATCTTCATGATCGCATTACGCGACGGTGGGGTACAGACGCTGGGTCATATATTATTGTTATTGTGACCATAACATAGAATGAAAAGACTGGGCCCGACGCTCAAGGGCCACCGCACGCCCATCCGCGAGCGCGGCGGCGGGAGGCGTCACCACGGCTCCAGTCCGTCGAAGGGGTCGCCTCCAGGCTCGGTCTCCCCTTCCCCTCCGCCGGCGTCCCCGGCCTCGTCCGGACGGGTGGCCCACGCCGGGAACGGAAACTCGAGCACCAGCGGAACCGGCAGCTCGGGCTGCGACAGGATCATCGTGCCGGGCTTCAGAATGGTGGCGCGCTGTCGCTGGGCGGTGGGGAGGAAGGCGTACTCTGGACGTCCGGCCTCGGCGCTGTCCAGCCGGCCCGCTACCCGGAGCGAGGAGTTGGCGATCACCCGGCGCTCCACCTCGCTGGCGGTCTGCTGGGCACCGATAAGGATGACCCCCAGCGAGCGGCCGCGCTCGGCCATGTCGAGCAGGATCTCCTTGATGGGGCTGCGGCCGTCCCGCGGAGCGTATTTGTTCAACTCGTCCAGTACGACGAACAGGAGCGGCTCGCGCGCGCCCGTCTCCTCCTTGTCCTGGAAGGTCTTGCGCAGCACGATCCCGACCACGAAGCGCTGGGCCCGGCGCGAAAGCTTGGCGATGTCGACGACGGTGAGTTGCTCCTGCATGCCGATGCGATGCTTCGCCGGGTTGGGCACATCGCCCCGTACGAGGTGTTCCGCGTCCCGGCGGGCCGCGTACAGGCGCCGTACGAAGGCGTTGATGGTGCCGCCGCCGATGGAGCGGCCCGCCCAGTCGAACTGGTGGTCGGGGTCCTCCACGCGCTCGCGGATGGCCTCGATCAGGTCGCCGAAGGTGCGGCAGGTGGTCCCCGCGATGCGCACGCCTCCGTCGTCGAGAGGCCGCGCGTCACGTCGCAGCCGCGCGGTCACGTTGTGCACCACGATGGTGTACTGCTGGCGCTCGTCCTCGGCATCCGCGAACAGAAAGGGGAGGAGCTCGTCCTGGCAGAAGTCAGCCAGCGTCCAGAAAAACGAGGTCACGCCCTCGGAGCGACTCCCGGTGCGGGGCGCGGCGGAGGGATCACCCCTGCGCGGCGGCGCCCACAGCTCGACGCTGCTGAAGGGCTCGGCCGGAAGACCGAGCGCCGCGTAGCGCGCCCTCTGCTCCCCGTCGAGATGGCGGTTGTCCTTGTCGAGGAACAGCAGATCCTCTCCCTTCACGTTGAAGATCAGCGCCTTGGTGTTGTGGGTACCGGTGCCCAGCTGCCCCGACGTGAACAGGCTGTGCAGCAGGAAGACGGCGTAGCTGGTCTTGGTGGCCACCCCCGACACGCCGCTGATGTTGACGTGCGCGCCCCGGGTGCCGTCGATGAACTCGACGTTGGCGTGCACCACCTCGCCGTCACGCGACAGTCCGACCGGCATCCGGCGCTCCATGCCGTCGAAGAAGAGCGCTTCCTCACGCTCCTTGCCGACGGCCTTGCGCACCATCTGGCCGGGCACCGGAGGCACGAACACCTCGGGCTCGAAACGGGTGGCCAGCACCTTGGCCGCCTCGGTCACTTGCGCGGGCAGCACCCCTTCCTCGATCAGGAAGACGTCGCTGTCGAAGCGCGCCCCTTCGTGCCGGACGCGCAGGTCGGCCACCATGCCGTAGATGCGGATCGGTTCGTTCCTGCCGGGAAGACTCCGTTCGACCACGACCACGTCATCGAGCTGCAGAAAGGTCCCCTCGGCCACCGCCACCCAGAACTCGAGCGGCGTCGCCGGATCCGTGCCGATGACCCGGCCGACCGGAATCGATTCGCTCACGCGGGAACTTCACTCGGGTCAACTGTCATCAATGGCACTCCCTGCCGCGTCAACGCCGCTCGCGCCGGACTTGCCAGCCGGTGTACCTGGCCCCCTCATCACGCCGTCTGGCCCGCCCCCGAGAGAGGAGACACCAGCGGCCGGCCGATGTGGTCGGCGATCCCCCGCACCTGCGCCATCATTTCGACGAACTCCTTCGGGTAGAGCGACTGGGCTCCGTCCGAGAGCGCCTGCGAAGGATCGGGGTGCACCTCCACGATGAGGCCGTCCGCTCCGGCGGCGACCGCGGCGCGCGCCATGGGCGTCACCTTGTCGCGAATGCCGGTGCCGTGGCTGGGGTCGGCGATGATGGGCAGGTGCGAGAGCGACTGCACCACCGGGATCGCGGTCAGGTCGAACAGGTTTCGGGTCTCGGTGTCGAAGCTGCGCACCCCTCGCTCGCACAGGATGATGTTCGCGTTGCCCTCGGAGAGGATGTATTCCGCCGCGAGCAGCAGCTCCTTGATGGTAGCCGCGAGTCCGCGCTTCAGCAGGACGGGCCGCGGGGACCGCCCCGCGCGCCGCAGCAGGGGGTAGTTCTGCATGTTGCGGGCGCCGATCTGCACGATGTCGGCGTACTCCTCGACCGCATCGAGGCTTTTCACGTCGAGAGCCTCGGTCACGATGGCCAGGCCGGTCTCCTCCCGCGCGCGCGCCAGCAGCTTGAGGCCCTCGACCTCCAGCCCCTGGAACGAATACGGTGAGGTGCGCGGCTTGTAGGCGCCGCCGCGCAGGATGGTGGCGCCCGCCTCCGCCACCCGCTCGGCGGCCTCCATGATCTGCCCCTCCGACTCGACCGAGCAGGGGCCGGCCATCACGGCGACCTCGTGCCCGCCGATGATGGTACCGTTGTCCAGCGCCACCACGGTGTCTTCCTCGCGCCACTCGCGCGACACCTGCTTGTAGGGGCGGCTGACCGGGATGATCTCCAGTACGCCGGGGAGTCCCACCAGCCGGGCCTTGTCGACCCGCCCGTCATTCCCCACCAGGCCGATTGCGGTACGCTGGCGGCCGGGCATGAGATGTGCCTGGTACCCCATCGCGTGGATGGTGCCCACGGCCCCCTGGACGTCCTGGGTCGTGGCGTTGTGCTTCATGACGATGAGCATTGTCTGGTCTCGCGAATCAGGTTTTCCTGCGGGCGGTTTGCCTGCGGTGAAACGGGCTGCGGGGAGGGTGGCGGCGGTGATCGGTACCTGCGGTGCGTTCGGCCGCTGGCGATGCGGCTACGGGGACGCGGCCCCTTCGAGGCGAACCCCTATCACCGAACTCACCCCCGGTTCCTCCATGGTCAACCCGTAGATCCAGTCGGCGGCTTCGATGGTGCGCGGGTTGTGGGTGATCACCACAAACTGGCTCTGCTGCTTGAACTCTCGCAGCAGCTGAACGAAGCGGTCAATGTTGCTCTCGTCAAGCGGTGCGTCCACTTCGTCGAGCACGCAGAAGGGACTGGGCTTCACGAGGTAGATGCCGAAGAGGAGCGCGAGCGCCGTGAGCGCCCTCTCTCCCCCCGACAGAAGATCGATGCGGCGAGTCTTCTTGCCCATCGGAGAGGCGTGAATGTCGACGGGCCCGGTCAGCGGATCCTCGGGATCGCCCAGGCGCAGATCGCACTCTCCGCCTTCGAACAGGCGCTGGTAGATATGGCGGAAGTTCTCGCGCGCCGCCTCGAAGGTATCCAGGAAGAGCCGGGTGGCCGTCTGGTCGATCTCGCGGATGGCCGCGCGCAGGTCGTTGCGCGCCCGCTCGAGGTCGTCGCGCTGGCCGGTCAGGAACGTCAGCCGCTCGTTCTGCTCCGCGTGCTCCTCGATGGCGAGCATGTTGACGGGCCCGAGGCGTTCGATACCCTGAACGAGCCCGGCCAGCTCCTCCTTGAGCTCGTCGGGGTCGCCCTCGACCGGCTCCGCCATCTCCACCAGCTTCTCGAAGGGTCGTGCCCACTCCGCCTCCACGCGCTCGCGGATGAGGACGATCTTCCCGCCGAGTTCCTGCTCTTCCAGGTTCAGGCCGTGGTGCCGGTCGGAGGCGGTACGTTCGGCGGCGCGCGCGGTTTCGACCCTTCGGCCGGCCTGTTTCACCGCTTCCTTCGCCTGCTCGAGCGCCGTGTCATCCTCCGCGAGTCTCTCGCGCGCCCGGTCGCGCCGCCGGAAGAGGCGCTCGACCGCCTTTCCTCCCCGGGCAAGCAGCGCGCGAGCTTCGGCCAGCTCGCGACCGAGCTGTGCTTCCTCCTTCTCCAGTCGCGCAAGCCGTGAGGAGGCCTGCGTTTCCGCCCTGCCGAGATCGCCCAGGCGCTCGTCGGCGCGCGCCAGCTCGCTCTCGTGCTGGTTCGACTGGATGGCCAGCCGGGCTTCCTCGACCCGCGCGCGTTCCCAGTCCCCTTCGGCCACCTCGAGCACCTCGGCGGCGCGTTCCCCGCGGCGACGGAGCGCGGCCGCCTGCGCGGTCAGGCTCTCGAGTTCCTCCCGCTCCGCTCGCTCCCGCCCGGTGGCGGCGGTGACGGCGTCACGGGTGTTGCGCACGCGCTGCGCCAGCTCGTCGTTGTCCCGTGCCAGGCGGGTGTGCCGCTCCTTGTGCGTGTTCCGTTCCGCCCGGGCGGCGCGCAGCTCGTCCTCGGCGCGCGCCAGGGTCGCCCGGCGCTCCTCCAGCACCTTCTCGGCCCGCTCGGCGCGCGCCTGCGCCGCCTCGCGCGCTCGCCGGGCGCGCGAGGCTTCCCGGGCGGCGGCGACGGCGGCCTCCTCGAGGGCCGCGAGCTTGCCGCGGCGTTCGAGGAGGCCGGCCGTCCCCGCGGGGTTGCCCACGACCACCACGCCGCGCGCGTCCACGGAGGTGGGCGGGCGGTCCTGCCCGGGCGCCGCCTCTCCGGCCGTGGCATCCGGGGCTTTGGCGCGGTCCACTCCGGCCAGGAGCACCCGCACCCAGGGGGCGCCCGGGCCCTCGGGGCGGAGTTCGCCCAGCAGCGACCCCGGTGGACCCGCCTCGGCGGCATCGTCCAGCGGGAGCAGCACGATCCCCCCGCCCTCCGTCCACTCCTCGGCGAACCATCTGCGCAAGCGCGCGGCAGCGGCGCCGTCCTCCACCAGCAGCGCCTGGGCGAGGTGGCCGAGATACGATTCCGCGGCGGCCAGCGCTCCGGCCGGCCCGGCAATGCACTGCGACAGCGTCCCCAGAACCAGGTCCGGATACGCTTTGCGTGCTGCCCGCACCACAGGCTCGTAGCCGGCCCCATCGCGCTCCATGGTCTCCAGCGCGGTGCGTCGAGCGGCGAGAGCGGAGGCCTCGTCCGCCGTCTCGACCTCAACGGACCGCGCCCGGGCCTGCGCCGACCGCGCCGTCTCGAAGTCCCCGAGCCCCTCGTCCATTTCCTCTCGCGCCCGGGTCACGGAGGCTTCCAGGCGGGTCATCCGGTCGTCGGACGCTCCACCCTCCTCCCGCATCCCGGTCAGCTCGAGCTCCGTCTGGGAAGCTCTTTCCTCGATCCGGGCCAGGCGTCCACGCAACTCGTCCAGCCGGGTGCGCGAGGCCGCGACGGTGCCTTCCTTGGCGGCCACCTGGCGCAGAAGCTTCCGTTCCTTGCCGCGCACGTCCGCGAGCGTCGCGCGTGCGTTCCGAAGCCTTTTCCGGGTGCCCGCCGTCGCCTCCCGCGCCTCCCGCGCCTGCGCGCTCACTTCAGCCCGTTCGGCCGCGATCCGGGCGCGCGACCCCTTGAGTTCGGTCAGTTCGCGCGCCAGTTCGCCGGAACGCCGGCGGGCCACCTCCTGATCCTCGCCGATCTGCCCCAGTCGCCGCTCCGCGTACACGATGCGCTCGCGGGCAACCGCCAGGTCCCGTTCCCAGCGCACCAGATCCTGCTGGATGCTGTCCAGCACCCCCGCCGCCTCGGTGCGGGACTTCTCCGCCTCCAGGCTTCGCACCCGCGAGGCCTCGCGCTCGATCTCCGCGGTCCGGAGCTCGATGAGCGTCGTCTGCTGCGCCTCCAGTTCACGCGCGAGCAGCTCGCGTACCTTCGCCAGCCGATTCTCGAACTCCACCAGTTCCGCCGACACCACCGCTACCTCGACCGAGAGGCGACGCTTCCTCAACCCATGGTAGCGCTGCGCCTTCCCCTTCTGGCGCGCCAGGGAACGGACCTTGGTCGCCACCTCCGCGATCACGTCCTCCAGGCGTTCGAGGTCCAGTTCGGCCCGGGCCAGCCGCTGTCCCGCGATCCGGCTCCGATCCTTGTATTTGCCGATCCCGGCGGCCTCCTCGAACAGCCCTCGCCGCTCTTCGGCGCGCTCTGACAGAATCGCGTCGATCATGCGGCTTTCGATGATCGCGTAGGCGTTGGCGCCGAGTCCGGTGTCCCGGCAAAGCTCCTGCACGTCGCGCAGTCGGCAGGTGGCGCGGTTGATCGAGTACTCGCTGCCGCCATCGCGGAAGACGGTGCGGCCGATCTCGACCTCGCCGTAGGGAACCGGAAGCAGGCCGTCTTCGTTGGTGACCCGGAGAATCACCGAGCCGCGGTTGATGGGCCGCCGATTGACCGTGCCCTGGAAGATCACCTCTTCCATGCGGGAGCCTCGGACCACCGTCGGCCGCTGTTCGCCCAACACCCAGCGAACCGCGTCGCTGATGTTGGATTTGCCGCATCCGTTCGGGCCCACGATCGCGGTAATGCCCTCGTGGAAGACGATGTCGGTGCGCTCGGGGAACGACTTGAACCCGTGCAGGCTCAGCGAGGCGAGCTTCATCGGGTGAAGAACCCGCTGATCCGCTCCAGGAACACTTCGAACAGTTCCCGGAAGCGGTCCGCTCCGGGAACCTCGGCGATCCCCGCATTGTCGATCCCCATCAGGATCATCACGGTCGCGAACAGGACCAGAACCACGAACGCCGCGACGCTGAGGCCACGGCCGCGGACCCGGGCGGGTGCGGAGGCCGCTCCGGCGCCCGCGGAAGCCTCGGCCACGGGCGCCGGGTGGGCTTCGGCCGCGGAGGATTCATGAGCTTCGACCGGGACCGCTTGGTCCGTCCCGGCCGCGGCAGATTGCACCGGCTCGGGCCGGGGAGGCTGCCCCGCCTCGGGCTTTGGAGCTTGCTCCGGCCCGGCCCCGGGAGGCTGCTCCACCTCGGGCTTGGCAGACTGCCCCGCCTCGGGCTGGAGATGCTGCTCCAGCTCGGGCTGCTGCTCCGGCTCGGGCTCGGGAAGCTGCTCCGGCTCGCCGTCGTCCCACAGCGATACCCGGTAGCCCTGCTCGCCGAGAGCGCGCGCGGCGTCTGAAACCGCCGCCACGGCGGCGCCTCCGGCGGGCGGCCCCAGCACCGCCACTGCGTACCTGAGACCCGTGGCGCCCAGCGCCGCCATCGGCTCGCCCTTGCGGGCCAGCACGATCGATGGGCTCCCCTCCGGATGCACTACCGATTCCGCCGGCTGGTAGGCGAGGAGCGTAACCCCGTCCTCCACCAGATGCTCCACCAGATTCCGCCAGCGGGGCTGATCCAGAACGGCGCGGGCGTCGGCGACGGGCGTCCCCGCGGTCGCGACCCGGAAGGATCCGTCGCCGGCGGGACGCGCGATCCGCCCCAGGGATGCGCCATAGCTGACCAGGTCGGCGATGCCCTCCAGGTTGCGCGCGCCGAACGCCTCGTGCAAGTGGGGTTCGTCGAGAAAGAGATCGACGAGCAGCACCCGCGCCCCCTGCGCCTCCTCCGCGGCGGCGATCTCGGCGGCCGCGCGCGCCGCCCATCCCTTCCCCCGCGCGCCCGGAGTGGCCCGCAAGGCGATCACCCGGCCCCGCCCCGCCTCGGGGGCGGGATCCAGTCCGGGAACGGCCGCAAGACCCGTCTTCTCCCACGTCAGCGGCTGCCAGACGGGCACTTTGCGGGCGCGCCCCGCGCGGGACGGCGGCCGGGTTCGCACGCTCACGGCGGGGCGAGCTCCGCGTCGACCGAGAATTCGTGGCGGGGCGCATCCCCCCAGAGCGCTTCCAACTGGTAGAAGGAGCGCACCTCGGGGTGGAAGACGTGCACCACGAAATCGATGTAGTCGATGAGCACCCAGCGCGCGTCCCGGCCTCCCTCGGTGTGCGCGGGCCGGAAGCCCTCGTCACGCAGTTCCCGGGTCACGTGGTCCGAAATCGAACGCACCTGGGTATCCGAAGTGCCGGTGGCGAGCAGAAAGTAGTCGGTGGCCGAGGAGATGCCGCGCAGGTCGAGCACGACAACGTCGCTGGCCTTGCGTTCGAGCGTCAGCCGTGCCGCCCGCCGGACTTCGGGCGGAAGGCGGGAGTCGTCGGAACGAGCCGCGTCGACCATGCGTTCGCCGCCCGGCGGGCTCAGCTCGTCCTTTCCACGTGGACGGTCACGTTGACTTCCACTTCCGCGTGGAACCGGACCGGCACCTCGAAGTCGCCGAGTGCCTTGATCGGTTCGGGAAGCATGATGTGCCGCTTGTCCAGCTCGAAATCCAGCCCCGAGCTCACCGCACGGTCGGCGATGTCGGCCGCGGTCACGGAGCCGAACAGCTTGTCGGACTCGCCCGCGCGAGCCCGGAAGACGAGATGCATGCCCTCCAGCCTCGAGGCGCGCCTGCGTGCTTCCAGGTACTCCCTGCGGGCGCGTTCCTCGGTCCGCCGCCGCTCCGCCTCCAGACGACGGACGTTGGCCGAGGATGCTTCGTAGGCGAGTCCGCGCGGCAGGAGAAAGTTGCGGGCGTACCCGGGTTTCACGTTCACGACATCGCCCGGTTCACCGAGGCGATCCACGGATTCCTTGAGAATCAGTTTCACCATCCGCTCCTGGTTTCTCGAAACATGCGGGCCTGCGCCGCCAGGCGCCACGCAGGCCGGGGGTTGTCAGTCATGTCTGTCGGGCTCGCGCGCGTATGTTCATCCAGGTGTCGCCGAGCCCGATCAACAGCGCCGCCACGAACAGAAAGGGTGCCAGCAGCAGGAACGCCAGCGCAAGCACGACCCATCCGAGGGTCGATACGCGCGCCACGGCGACCACCACGCCGGCGCCGCGCAGCGCGTAGAGCGCGCCGGTGAAGGCAAGCAGGTTCAGGCCGGTGCGGCCCGCGGCGCCGTCTGGCTGCAGGATGAACATCGTCGCGCCCGCAACCAGCAGCCACACCAGCTGGTCGTGGAACCGGAAATCGCCCAGCGGGCGGAGTCCTTCGCCGCTCTGCCGCGCCAGGCGGACGTAGAGCCACCACGCGGTCCCCAGGGCTGCGAGGGAAGACAGTGCCAGCATGGCCGGAAACAGGTTGCTCTGCCACTCCGCCGCCTGGAAAACCGTGCTCACGACGGTCCCGGGGAGCGGGTTCCCGTCCCTGAGCACGCGCAGCGCCTCCAGGGAGGTGTCCACTCCGTTCCGCAGCCTGGACGCAACCATCTCGTCGATCATCGCCCAGCGACGCGGGCTCAGCCCGAGGGCGGCCCATGCGCCGACACCTGAGATGGCGATCGCCAAGAGCGCGCGGGGCAGGAACCGCCGCTCGGGCCACCACAGCGTCACGGCGGCGAAGCATCCGCCCAGGATGATTGTCCATCCACGTTCCACGTACCACAGTCCGGATCGCGATGCGCCCGCCAGAGCCACCACGATCCCCAGAGCACCGGCAATGACCGGCAAGACCCGCTTCCCGGGCGAACTGAACACGAGACAGGCAAACGGAATCAGAACCAGGGCGAGCGGAGCGAAGACGGAAAGCAGCAGGACGGCGAGATACAGGGCTCCCGCCCGTCCCCAGCCCCTCAACGGGGTCCCCGCCTGCCCACAGGCTATCGCTCGTGACTGCGTACGTACGGAAGCAGGGCCAGGTAGCGCGCCCGCTTCACCGCCCGCCCGAGCTTGCGCTGAAATCGGGCCGCCACGCGGGTCGTGCGCCGGGGCAGAAGCTTGCCCTGCTCGGTGACGAAGCGCGACAGCGTCGCAACGTCCTTGTAGTTGAGGATGGTGATCGGAGGGCCTTCGATGCGTCTGCGGTGACCGCGCCCCCCGGAAAACTCGGGAGGGCTCGTGCGCGACGGGGCGCCGACTGCCTCCCCCTCCTCTTCCTCTTCCTTGTCCCCCTGGTCTGCCTTGTCCCGGTCATCCTCGGCGGCCTCCTCCGGAGCGCGGACAGCGGGTGCCACCTCCGCCACCACGGACATCCCCGTGGAGGGTTCGCCCTCGTTGACGACGATGAGGTACCGGAGCACCTCCTCGTCGAGCTTCATGATGCGCTCCAGCTCGGGCAGGGCCGTCGGATCGCCGAGGAACTGCGTCACGACGTAGTAGCCGGTGGTCTGCTTCCGGATGGGGTAGGCGAGCCGGCGGCCGCCCCAGTGGTCCACGACGGCGATTTCGGCATCGCCGCCGGATACCAGGCCGTGGAATCGCTCCAGCTTCTGCTGGATGGCATCCTCGCCCAGGGCGGGATGGAAAATCACAACGAGTTCATAGTCGCGCATGGTCTCTCCCATGGACCGCGTGTTGACGGGCCTCGCTCCCGGGAGGGCTGTTCGCGGAAATTCCCTCCGGGGCCGAGGCGGGATCGGCAACGGAATATACCCTTCCGGACCGGAGCTTCAACCCGGGGGGCTCCCCGGGCCCGGATACGGCCCGGGAAGGTCAGCCTTCCGCTGCGGCTTCCTGCACGGCGAGGATCAGCGGCGGATACCGGCTGAACGCCCAGCGTGCTTCTTCCACGTCGAGGCGTTCCCGGTTGGTGTGCGCGTAGCGTTCCTCTCCGGGAGCGAACCCGATGGTCGGAATCCCGAATATGCCGCAGGTCCAGCCGCCGTCCGTGGCGAAGGTCCAGGGTCGGCAATGGGCGGAGGCAGAGGGATCGCCGCGCCGTCCGGCCGCGCGCGCCGCCGCCGTGACCACCGGATGGTCGGGCTCCATCAGGAAACCCGGCGTGAGCAGGTTGCGGTCGGCGGACCGGCCCGTGTAGGAGGTCTGGCGCTCCGACGCGAGGCGGCACTCGATCGCGTAGCCGTCCGGAACCTCCGGGAGCACCTCGGCGATTGCGGCCTCGACGCGCCGGATGAGGCTCGCCTCGGTGTCGGTCGGCAGGATGCGCCAGTCGAGCACCACGGTCACTTCGTCGGGGATGACGTTCGGGCTCTCGGGACGGACCCGGACATCGGTGGGCGTGAGGCTGGCGGGCCCAAGGACGGGATCGGACTCCTGGCGCTCTGCGAGACGAGCCACGCCGGTCAGCACCTGCGGCAGCAGGTCGAGGGCGTTCCGGGCGCGGTCGGGGGCGCTCGCGTGGCCGGCCAGGCCGCCGATCACCACCTCGAGCTGTGCGCGCCCGCGGTGCCCCAGGGCGATGTCGCCGTATGTCGATTCGCCGATGATGACCGCGGCGGGGTTTACCAGCCCGGAGCGCACCAGGTTCTCCATGCCCCAGCCGCCCCGCTCCTCGTACACCACCTGGCCGACGATGACGTCGCCGGGGGCGCGGCCCGCGAGCGCCGCGGCGGCGTAGACCTGGAGCGCCATGGGGCCCTTGATGTCCATCGCCCCGCGGCCGTGCAGGTGGCCGTCCACCACATCGCCCGAGAAGGGCGGATGCTCCCACTCCTCGTGGGCGCCCTCGGCCACCACGTCCAGGTGGCAGGAGAGCATCACCGGAGGCGCGTCTCCCCTCCCCTTCACGACGCCGGCGACACTGCCCAGGCCATCGACCTCGATCCGGTCGAAGCCCAGTGCGCGCATCTCCTCCTGCAGGCGCGCGGCCACCGCGCCCTCTTCCCCGCTCATCGAGGGAATACGGATCAGGTCCCCGGCGAAGGCCAGGGCGTTTTCGAAGGTCGGCTCGCGCGTCATCGACTCAGGCTCCGCTGGCAGGTGCAGGGTTTATCCGAGGAACGCGTCCAGGAGGTCACGCATCCAGGACAGGCCGGCTCCGTCCTCTCCGTGCACGCGCACGAACCAGGGGGCCAACACCAGGGCGACCACGCTCATCAGCTTGATGAGGATGTTGAGCGAGGGACCCGAGGTGTCCTTAAAGGGGTCCCCGACGGTGTCTCCCACAACAGCGGCCTTGTGCGGCTCCGAGCCCTTGCCGCCCATCGCCCCGCCCTCGATGTACTTCTTGGCGTTGTCCCAGGCGCCGCCGGCGTTGGCCATGAAGAGCGCCATGAGCACGCCGGTCACCGTGGCGCCGGCCAGCAGTCCCCCCAGCGCCTCGACGCCGAGAAAACGGCCGACCACAACCGGCGACAGCACGGCGATGACCCCCGGGAGGATCATCTCGCGCAGCGCCGCCTTCGTCGAGATGTCGACGCAGCGGGCCGAGTCGGGTTTGGTGCGGCCCTCCATGATGCCGGGGATCTCGCGAAACTGGCGGCGCACCTCGGCCACCATCCCGGCCGCCGCGCGACCCACCGCGGTCATGGTGAGCGCCGCCACCAGGAAGGGCAGCGCGCCGCCCAGGAAGAGCCCGATCACGACCAGCGGATCGACGATGCTGATCCCCGTCTGCTGCAGGCCGACCTTGGTGGTGTACGCGGAGAAGAGCGCCAGCGCGGTGAGCGCCGCCGAGCCGATGGCGAACCCCTTGCCGATCGCGGCGGTGGTGTTGCCGATCGCGTCCAGCGAGTCGGTGATCTTGCGGGTTTCCTCTCCCAGCCCGCTCATCTCCGAGATGCCGCCGGCGTTGTCCGCGACGGGCCCATAGGCGTCCACGGACATGGTGACCCCGACCGTCGCCAGCATGCCCACCGCGGCGATGCCGATGCCGTACAGGCCCGCCGCCATGAAGGAGACGAAGATCGCCAGGCAGATGAGCAGCACCGGAATCACCGTGGACTCCATCCCCACGGCCAGCCCGGTGATCATGTTGGTCGCGGAACCGGTCTCGCTCGCATTGGCGATCCGGTGCACCGGCTTGCCGGCCGTGTAGTACTCGGTGGCCAGCCCGATGAGGATCCCCACCATGGTGCCCGCGAGGATCGCCCAGAACGGACCCATGGGGGAGTAGACGGTCTCGCCGTCGGCCAGCTGCAGGTCCAGCGACCCGACGATCAGGTACATCGCCACCAGGAAGAGGCCCGCGGCGACGAAGGTGACGTTGCGCAGGGCGCCGGCCGGGCTGCTGCGTTCCAGCACCTTCATGGCGGCGATGCCCAGGAGTGAGGCGACGAGCCCGGCCATCACGGTGAGGAGGGGCAGCGCGACCGTCTCCGCGACGCTGCCGGCGGTGAGCTGCGAGGTCGCCGCGATGGCGATGGTGGCGATGATCGACCCGACGTAGGACTCGAAGATGTCGGCGCCCATGCCGGCCACGTCACCCACGTTGTCGCCCACGTTGTCGGCGATGGTGGCGGGATTGCGCGGATCGTCCTCCGGGATGCCCGCCTCGACCTTGCCCACCAGGTCGGCTCCCACGTCCGCGGCCTTGGTGAAGATCCCTCCACCCACGCGCGCAAAGAGCGCAATGGAGCTGGCGCCCATCGCGAAGCCGGAGACGATCTCCGAGAAGCGCGGGAAGTCCTCGGTGCCCGGAATGGCGGCCGCGGCGAAGATCCAGTAAAAGATCCCCACCCCGAGCAACCCCAGCGCCGCCACCGACAGGCCCATGACCGCGCCCCCGGCGAAGGCGATGCGGAGCGCCTTGCCCTGGCCCTCCGTGGCGGCCGCGGCCGAAGTGCGCACGTTGGCGCGCGTGGCCGCCTTCATCCCGAAGAAGCCGGCGAATACCGATGAGACCGCGCCGGCCACGTAGGCCACCCAGGTCCATCCCGGAATCGCCACCGCCAGGAGAATGGCGACCAGCACGACGAATCCGGCCAGCACCGTGTATTCGCGACGCAGAAACGCCATGGCGCCGTCGTGGATCTGGTCGGCCAGGTCAACCATGACCTCCGAGCCCGCGTCCTGTCTGCTCAGGTAGGCGAAGACCGCGCCGGCCGCCGCGAGCCCGAGAATGCCGAACATCCAGGCCCAGTTCGCAAGGGGTACCAAGTCGTTCATCTGATCTGCTTGTGTTTGGGGGTGA
The DNA here is from genome assembly GCA_965208255.1 of Longimicrobiales bacterium. Taxonomy (GTDB): domain Bacteria; phylum Gemmatimonadota; class Gemmatimonadetes; order Longimicrobiales; family Gaopeijiaceae; genus BD2-11. Next base: position 976,561 of record OZ242324.1, on the reverse strand, counting down.
CGCTCAGGTCCCGCCGTCGCGGGGGCGGATTATCGGTTGCAGGCGTTCATCACGGGCTCGATGCCCTCGTTCATCCACAGTCGTGCCGCGGCGTCCAGCTCGCCCAGCAGGGCGACGACCGCGTCCTCGTCGTCTTCTTCCATCGGGGACAGCACCCAGTCGGCCAGATCCATGCGCTCGGGGCGGGCGCCCACGCCGATGCGCAGCCGGGGGTAGTCCGTGGTGCCGAGCACGCCCGCCACCGAACGGAGGCCCTTGTGTCCGCCGGCGCCGCCCCCGGGTCGGAAGCGCATCCGCCCGACGTCGAGGTTGATGTCGTCGGCCACGATCAGGAGGTCCTCTCCAACGCGAAAATCATCGGCATCCACATAGGGGGCCAGCGCGGCCCCGCTCCGATTCACGTAGGTGACCGGCTTCACCAGGTGCACGGTGTGGTCGTCGACGACTCCGTCGGCCAGAAGCGCGGCGCCCGTCCTCTCGAGAGGTCCGAGGCTCCAGTCGTAGGCCAAGCGGTCGATCGCCCACCAACCGACGTTGTGGCGCGTGGCGTCATAACGGGGTCCCGGATTCCCGAGGCCCACGATGACCTTCAACTAGGATTCCTCGACATCCTCGTCGGCTTCTGCGATCTCACCGACCTCCAGATCCTCCTCTTCCTCCTCTTCAGGCTCCCAGGATGTCGCGACGTGACACACGAGGGTATCCGGGCCGGAGAGCAGCTCAACGTCCTCGGGGAGCGCGATGTCGCCGAGCCGAAGCGACCCTCCGATGTCCAACTCCGAGATGTCGGCCTCGAGCGATTCCGGGATGTTTGCGGGCGTACAGCGCACATGCGTTTCATGCAGGACGATGTCCAGGCGGCCACCCGTACGGGTACCGGCCGGAGTGCCGGAGAGCGAGATCGGCACGCTCAGTTCGATCGCGATTCCCCGACGCAGGTGCAAGAAGTCGACGTGCATGACGTCGGGGCGGAACGGATGGGTCTGGATCTCTCGCACCAGCGTGCGCAACGTCTCCCCGTCGTCGATGGCGAGTTGGAGGATGGTGTTGGCCACCGGGATCGACTCGAACAGGAGGACCGTCTCCTGCTCGTCCAGCGAGAGCGGGATGGGTTCCATGCCCTTGCCGTACACGACCGCCGGGATACGTCCCGCGCGCCGCAGGCGGCGGGCGACACCCTTGCCGGTCTCTTCCCTGCGCCGGGCCTGGAGGGAGGCTTCTGCTACGCTCATTTCGGGCTCTTCGTCGGTTTCAGGAGGTTGTCAGGGAGGATTTGGCCGCGCTCATCGACCACGCACTCGCCGGTGCGGGATCGGCGTCCCCGGCCTCTACCACGATTGGGGCCTCGCGGGCCGGCATCTTGAACAGCTGGCTCACCGAGGCGTTGGAATGAATGTAGCGAATGGCATCGGACAGCAGGCCGGCCACGGACAGAACTTTCAGCTTGGGAAAGCGCAGAGCAGGAGGGATATCGATGGTGTTCGTGACCACGACTTCCTCCACCGGAGCCCCCTGCAGCCGCTCGGATGCCCGCCCCGACAGGAGCGCATGGGTGGCGCAGGCATAGACGGCCGCCGCCCCGCGTTCCTTCAGCGCGTAGATACCGTTGGTGAGGGTGCCCGCCGTGTCGACCATGTCGTCGGCGATCAGGCAGGTCTTGCCCGCCACCTCGCCCACGACGTTGACCACTTCGGCCACGTTGGCGGTGCGCCGGCGCTTGTCGATGACCGCCAGCGAGGCGCCGAGCCGGCGTGCGAAGCCGCGGGCCATCTTGGCGGACCCCGCATCCGGCGCGATCACGACCAGATCATCCAGCTCCATGTCGCTGAAGTACCGCGTCAGCACCGGCGCTGCGTACAGGTGATCCACCGGTATGTCGAAGAATCCCTGGATCTGATGCTGATGGAAATCGATGCCCAGCAGCCGGTCGGCACCGGCCGCCACGATCAGGTTCGCGACCAGCTTGGCGCCGATCGAGACCCGGGGCTGGTCCTTGCGGTCCTGGCGCCCGTAGCCGAAGTAGGGCACCACGGCGGTGACGCGGGCGGCCGAGGCGCGCACGGCGGCGTCGACAAGGAGCAGAAGCTCCATGATGTTGTCGGCCGGCGTCGTGGTCGGCTGGATGATGAAGACATCGCGCCCGCGCGCGTTGCGATCCAGCCGGACGAAGATCTCGCCGTCGGCGAAGTCCCGCACCGTGGCGCCGAAGGCCGACTCGCCCAGCCTCTCCCCGATCTCCGCGGCCAGGGGCCGGTTGGCCCGGCCAGCCAGAAGCAATAGCGGACCGCGACGGTACTGATCGTCCATGGGGGCGTCACCGTAAGCTGGCGTTCAGGGGGCAGTTCGACGTTACGATAGCCGTTAAGTGTAGACATCCCGGAGAGGAGCGTCAACGCGCCGTCTGCTCGACGCCGGCACACCGGGCTTACCCGAGAATCTGCACACGCCGCCGTCGAATCACGGGAGCCCAATCCCCGACGATCAGTTCCAGCCGAAGCTCGTAGATGCCGGGCTCCAGATTCCTGAAGTCGAGATCGACGGAGCGAAAGCGCGGACCCGGTCGCCCCGGGCTCGGCTCGCTCCACTCGAGGTTCAGCGGAGCCTCGCTCCGGCGCAGCCTGAGAAACTCTCCCAACCTGCGGAAGAAGGACCGCTCGAGCGGCTCGATCGCGATGCGATACGCAACCTGGGCCTCACCCGCGCCGAGCCCGTAGGCCTCCCACGCGACGGCCAGCTCCTGCAGCCCTCCGAGCGCCAGCGAAGGCAGGGCAAGGCCGGTCACGTCGTCGAGCGTCTCGGGGGGCGTATCCGGAGACTCGATGACAAGGAAGTCGGAGAGATCGGGGATGTCGTCCGGATGCGGACCCAGCGCGAGGTCACCCCGCAGACGCGCTCCCTGGCCGGCTCGGCGGTCGAGGGCTTCCACGCTGTACACATAGCTGCCCAGCGGGAGCGTGAGGGACAGCGTGCCGCGTTCCGACAGCATGCGCTGTGCCGGTGGGCGCATCTCGCCGGTGGTCTCTTCCCAGGGCACCAGAAACAGTCCCGCCTGGACGTTGCGCCGATGCTCATCGTCCTCCCGGGGACCGACCGGACTGGATGCTGCTTCGGACGTGTCGCGGGGCTCGAACCGGAACGGGGCCACCACCAGCAGCGAGTCGCCGCGCCGGAAGCGGGCGAGCACCGCGTGCATCGTCCCCAGTTCGGGGGCATACGACGGTGCGTACGCGCTGCGAGGCCGTTCGACGGGGTCACCCCAGACCGTTTGTTACCGGGCACGTCAAATTACGGGATCGTGGGCATTGAAAATGTCAGGGTTGAGCCCGGTGGCGGGGGTTCGGCCATGGGATGTTGGGCGAAGGCGGGCAAGGGCCGAGAACGGGTTGGCTACCATCGCGTCTCCATTGAACGAAGGAGACGTGATGATCGGAAGAGAGACGCGGGTGTTGTTGCGGCACTATCTGGAACAGGGACTGAGCAAGGCCGCGGTGGCGCGGCGTTGCGGGGTCAGCGAGCGGACGGTGTACCGCTGGATCGCGGCGGGGCAGCTGGACCGGGAGCTGGACGACGGGCCGGTCCGATACGGGCCGAGGCGGCCCCGGCCTTCGCGGCTCGATCCCTACAAGGAGATCATCGAGACCCGTCTGGCCCGGTATCCGGATCTCAGCGCTGTGCGGCTGTTCGAGGAGATCCGGAAGGCGGGCTACGAGGGCGGCTACGACCAGGTGAAGCGGCATGTGCGGGAGGTCCGGCCGCTGCCGGAGCCGGAGCCGGTCAGGCGCTTCGAGACCCCTCCGGGGCACCAGGGGCAGGTGGACTTCGCGGAGTTCAAGACGCCGTGGGGGAAGCGGCACGCGCTGGTCGTGGTTCTGGGCTACTCGCGGCTGATGTGGGTCCGGTACTACGAGCGGCAGACGATGGCCGTGGTGATGGAGGGCCTGGAGTCGGCGTTCCGGTACTTCGGGGGCGTGCCCTCGGAGCTGCTGTTCGACCAGATGAAGGCCGTCATCGTGGAGGACAACCGGGAGGTCGGCGGGCGGCTGATGGAGAACACGGAGTTCCTGCGCTTCGCCCACCACTGGGGCTTCCGGATCCGGGCGTGCCGGCCGTACCGGGCGCAGACGAAGGGGAAGGTGGAACGGCCGGTCAGCTACATCCGGCGGAGCTTCTTCTACGGACGGGACTTCGTGTCGGACGACGATCTGAACGCCCGGGTGCTGGGGTGGCTCGGCAGGGTGGCCAACGTCCGCGTCCACGGCACGCTGAAGGAGCGGCCCGTGGACCGGTTCGAGGCGGAGAGGCCGCACCTAAAGCCCTTGGCCCGCTGGCCTTACCGGCCCGTGACGCCGCTGCGCCCCGAGCCCTCGAAGGAGCGGAACGAAGCGGCGGCGGACTCCCGGTTCGTCGAGGTCGAGCGCCGTCCGCTGGCCGAGTACGGCCGGATCGCGGGAGGCGTGCGGTGAGGCCGCCATCGCGCAGGGAGCGGATCGCGGCCCAGCTCGCCGACCTCAAGATGCCCGGCGCGCTGGAGGCGCTGGACGGCGTGCTCGCCGGGGTGGACGGGGGAGGCACGACCGCGGCCGAGGCGATCGAGCGGCTCCTGGCCGCCCAGATCGAGCTCCGCAACGGCCGGCGCCTCGAAGCCGCCATGCGCTCCAGCCGCCTGCCGTACGTGAAGACGCTGGCGGCCTTCGACTTCGCCTTCCAGCCGTCGATCAAGCGCGAGCAGATCGACGCGCTGCACGAACTCGGCTTCGTCGAGCGCCGGGAGAACGTCGTCTTCCTCGGCCCGCCCGGCGTGGGCAAGACGCACCTCGCGATCAGCCTGGCGATCACGGCGGCTGAGAGCGGCCGCAAGATCTACTTCGGCACCCTGACCGACCTCGTCGACTCCCTCGAGGAGGCCAAGGCCGCCGGCCGGCTCGACCGCCGCCTGAAGATCCTCACCCACCCGGCACTCCTCATCGTCGACGAGATCGGCTACCTGCCGGTGACCCAGAGCGGCGCGGTCCTCTTCTTCCAACTCGTCAACCGGCGCTACGGCAACGGCTCGACCGTGCTCACCTCCAACAAGGGCTTCGAGGAGTGGGGCCGCATCCTCGGCGACGAGGTCATGGCCGCAGCGCTCCTCGACCGACTGCTCCACCGCTGCCATATCGTCAACATCCGGGGCAACAGCTACCGGATGCGCCGCCACGCCGAACTCTCCAAGGCGATCCACCCCCTCGCGAGCCGAGTGGACGCCGAATCGCCTGCCTCGAAAGAGAGCCCCTCATGACGACCTCGCTACCGGCCCGCTGCCCCGCTCCGGTCGCTCCGCTCCCTCCGCGGAGCAGCGCTCGGACCCTGACATCTTCAATGCCCAATACCCTGACATTTTCGATGCCCATTGACACTTGACAACGTTGCGGCGGCTCCGGCGCGTCGAGAGGGAGGAAGCGGCCAGCGGCCTCGCCCAGGGAGCGGCGGCCAGCGCGGCGAGCCCGGAGCGCAGGAGCGATCGGCGGGTCAGCAGGATGGAGCCGCCGGCGGGGCGATGCGACGGGGCGGCGTCGACGTGGGTTCGCGGGGGTCCGCTGGAGGGGGTGGCGGTAGCGGTGCGCGTGCCCGATCGCGCCTCACTCACCCTCCTGTCTCGCCGTCGACTCATGCGAGATGCCGCCCCTTTTGTCTGCTTTCAACGGGCTCATCCGGGGTCGCCCCCGGACCCGTCCCCACCGCGCTGCCTCCACCGTACTCGCCGCAATTGAGTTCCGCAACCGAGGGGGCGGGCACTCGTGCCTGGCGGTCGCTTAACCGACAGAACCACCAATACAGCTATCGATTCCGTCTCATTGGCGAGACATCCACAGCGAAGCACCGCGGCGGATGGGTGGGTGTGGGAGCTCCGGGCAGAGACCGTTTCCGTTCGACCATGGCCTGACCGGGCGGTCCGACTAGTCTTCGCCGTCCTCCGCATGCCGCCGCGCGATCCGGTCCAGCCTGGGCTGGATGGATGACATCACGGCCGCAAACAGGACCAGCGCCCAGCCCACCGAGAGGATCAGGTGCGCGCCCACCAGCGCCCGGGCGGCAACCGAAACCGGCAGGATGGCTGCGTAGTCCTGGGCGAGGGCGTTGAAGAACGCGAACGACAGCCAGTCGATGACGCCGGTGCCGGCGTTGGCGAACGCGCCGGGGCTGAAGCGCTCCAGCATGCCGTAGAAACCGGCGAAGAGGACGATGATGGTGAGATACCCGACCGCGAATCCGCCGATCGGGACCCACATGACGCGCAGGTATTCGGCGAGTCGGGCGTACACGCGCAGCCGGGGCTGGAGCCAGCGGGTGATGGAACGTCCCAGCAGAAATCCGGCTCCTGGATACACCACACCGCCCAAGAACAACACGGAGGCGATCCCACCGATCAATCGGACGCCCGACAACCCGCGGACTTCTTCAAGTACCCCGGTTGCGAGCAGGTAGACCAGCCACGCGACCGGCACCGTGGCCCCCAGTACCAGCAACCAGGGAGGGCGGGCGTCGCGCCATCCCTCGCGGCGGTGGCTCAGGAGGCCTGCCAGGAGCGCAACCCAGGGCATCGCAAGGACGGGCAACACCAGGAATGCCCCACGGACGGACAAGTCGGCCACTCCACCCAGATCGGAGAAGACGCCCAGAGCAACCTGGGCAGGGAAAAACCCCAAGGTCAGCAGGACTGCCATGATGAACGTCTCGCGGCACACATCCCGATAGCCGGAGAGGGATGCCCCGCCCAAGCCATCGATCATGCCGATTGCCAGGGCAAGAGCCGGCGGGCCAAGTAGTCCCCAGCCGTTGCCGGGCAACGAGCCGGCAATCAGCGCGACGGTGATCCCGACAACCGAACCGATCAGGATGCCGGTCCAGGGCCCACCCCTCGTTCCCCCGCGAAGGCCGACGCCCACCCCGACCGCGAGGCCACACCCCACTCCCATCAGCACGTCGGGATGAACCCCGGTGATCGCGTACCCGAAGGGCACGACGACGAGGGCGATGGCGACCGCAATCCGGAGCCCAAGCCAAATCGTAGTGCGCATTCCCTTCCCCTCAGTCGCGGCCGTCGTCCGCGAGGTGTCGTGCGATGCGGTCCAGCTTCGGACCGATGGAGGACATCACGGCCGCGAACAGCACCAGCGCCCATCCCGTCGAGAGGATCAGGTGGGCGCCGACGAGCACCCGCGCGCTGAGCGAAACCGGGGCGACCGTCGCGAAATCCTGTCCCAGGGCGGTGAAGAACGCGAAGGACAGCCAGTCGGTGATCCCCGCGCCGGCTCCGGCGAACGAGCCCGGGCCCAGGCGCTCGAGCGTCCCGTAGAAGCCCGCAAAGACGAAGATGATCGTCAGATAGCCGACCGCGAATCCGCCGATCGGGACCCACATGACCCGCAGGTAGGCGGCGAGCTGGCCGTACACTTCCAGCCGCGGACGGAGCCAGACGGCGGCGGCGCGCCCCACAAGAAACGCGGCCGCCGGGATCAACAGGATCGAGAGGACGATGTTCAGGACGATCCACACGGCTGCGATAGCGCCCGTAAACCCGTCGTCTTCCCGAATCACCCCGAATCCGAACAGCAGACCCAGGAGGACGGGAAGGGTAACCGCGCCGATGACCAGCAGCCGCGGAGGCGGGGCGCCGTCCCATCCCTCGCGGCGCCGGCTGAGGAGGCCGATCAGCAGCGCGGTCCAGGGCATGGCCAGGAGAGGGAATACCGCCAGGAGTGGCGCCAGATCGAAATCGCCTGCGACCGCCGCGGGGATGAACCCCAGGCTCAGCAGGACGGCGAGGATGAACGTCTCCCGGATCACATCCCGATACCCGGAGAGAGACGACCGGCCAAACCCATCGATCAAGCCGACCGCCAGGGGCAGAAGGGGCGGCAGGATGACGCCCCAGCCGATATTCTGCGCTCCGCCCAGGAACGCCGTGACGACGCCGACCACCGAGCCGATCAGGATGCCGGTCCACGGGTGACTCCCCGATCCCCCGCGGAGACCCACGCCGACACCGACGGCGACCGCAAACCCCACCCCCAGAAGAACGTCGGTGTGGTTCCCGGTAACGGCGTAGCCGAAGGTCGAGACTACAAGAGCGATGGCACCGGCAATGCGCACCGCCAGCCACATCGGTCGGCTCATGTCGAACCCGCCTCTCTTCAATGGAGACCGTTGAAAGCACTGAAAAAACAATGACGATAGTCGATATCAATCATGGACCGCGCCTCAGTCGTCATCCTCCTCCGCATGGCGGCGCGCGATCCGGTCCAGCTTCGGCCCGATGGATGACATCACCGCCGCGAACAGCACGAGCGCCCAGCCCGCCGAGAGAATCAGGTGGGCGCCGACGAGCATTCTCGCACTGGCCGAGATCGGGGCAATGGTCGTGAAATCCTGGCCGAGCGCGGCGAAGAACGCAAACGAGAACCAGTCGGCGATCCCGGCGCCGGCGCCGGAAAACGAGCCTGGCCGGAAGTGCTCGAGCATCCCGTAGAACCCGGAGAACAGGACGATGATCGTCAGGTAGCCGACCGCGAATCCGCCGATCGGGACCCACATCACGCGCAGGTAGTCGGCCAGAAAGGCGTACACCCTGAGCCGCGGCTGGAGCCAGGTGATGGCGGCGCGCCCCAGAAAAAACGCGGCCGCCGGAACGACCAGCAGCCAGAAGATCAAGACTTCAGCAATTGGCCAGACCAGGTCGATGCCCGGTATCCCGGGGTTTTGCTGGACAGTATCGGACGCCGCCATGAAGGCCATGAAGGCGTGCAATCCAACCGCACTGACCAACAGCAGCCGGGGAGGACGGGCGTCGCGCCATCCCTCGCGACGGTGGCTGAGGAGGCCGGCCATCAACATGGTCCAGGGCACAAGAAGGAAGGGAACCAGCAGGGCGCGCAACATGCCCCACTGCATGGTGGGAAAGAGCCCCAAGGCAAGCAGCGCGGCAACGATGCACGTCTCCCTGCCCACATCTCGATACCCGGAGAAGGATGACCCACTCAGCCCGTCGATCAGACCGACCGTCAGGGCAAGAATGGGCAGGACGAGGACTCCAAATCCGTCCAGGGACAGCGTGCCGGCCAGGAGCGCCGTTACAATCCCGACCATCGAGCCAATCAGCACGCCGGTCCACACGCCGCTCCTCGGTCCCCCGCGAAGGCCGACCCCGACACCGACGGCAAGCCCGCAGCCCGCTCCCATCAAGACATCGGTCTGTACCCCTGTGACCGCGTAGCCAAAGGGTACAACGACCAGGGCGATGACGGCCGCAATACGGACCGCCAGCCAGATCAGACGGCTCGGCATTCGTCCGGGCTACCGTTCCGGTTCCGACACCACCGTCGGTCCTTCTCCCTCCTCCAGCGTCTCCAGCACCTGGCGCCACTCGAACTTCTCGCCGAGGCCGCGCACGTAGTAGTCCATCCAGGCCTTCTCGCTCACGGCCTTGACCAGGCGGTTGCGCGGGTCCGGAATGCCGTGGCTGCGCCCGGGATACATGAAGAGCTCGGTCGGCACCTCGAGCTTCTTGAGCGCCATGTGCAGCTCGACCGACTGCGGGCTCGGCACGCGCGGGTCGCCCTCCACCACGTGGATCATGGTGGGTGTGACCGCGTTCGTGATGTACTTGAGCGGCGACTGGTCGAAATAGGTGTCGAAGTCCTCATAGAGGAAGCCGTCGCCCACGTAGAACTGGCGGTTCCGCTGCACGTCGCTCTGCGCGTACATGCTGATCCAGTTCATGGTCCCGGCACCGGAGCTGATGGCCTTGAAGCGGTCGGTCTGCGTGAGGATCCAGTTGGACCAATGGCCGCCCGCGCTCCAGCCCAGCGCGCCCATGCGGTTGCCGTCCACGATGCCCTCGTCGATGAGATGATCGACCCCGGTGATGATGTCCTCGTAACCCATCGTGAAGTAGTCGCCGACGATGTCGGTGCGGTGAGCGTTGCCGTAGTTGCGCGAGCCGCGGTAGTTGGGCTTGAGGACGGCGTAGCCGGCGCCCGCATACACCTGCGCGTTGTAGCCGCCGTTGAAGCGGAGGACATCCGCCGACGCCGGCCCGCCGTGGATCGCGACGATGAGCGGATAGCGCGTCCCCTCCTCGTAGCCCACGGGATAGACGAGCACCCCGCCGACCATTTTCCCGTCCGAGGAGCGCCAGTTGACCTCCACCTCCTCACCGAGGGCGATGTCGCGCACATGCGGGTTCACGTCCACGAGCTGCGTCCACTCGGAGCGGTCCGCAACTTCGTCCACGTTCGCCACGGTGAACACGGTGGGCGGGGTCATCGGGTCGCTGTAGCCGATGAGGAGGGTGCCGGTGTCGTCGTCCCGGGACACCGAGAGCGCCGCCCGCTCCTCGGTGAGCTGGCGCACCGCACCGGTCTCCTCATCCAGCGCGTGCAGCTGCGTGGTCACGGTCACGCCAGCGTTGAAGTAGATGGTCTCCGAATCCTCGGACCAGAACCCGACGCTCGAGCTCTGATCGAAGTCCGCGCCCAGCTTCCGGAACGCGCCCCCGCGGTCGTCGACTTCGCGGATGTAGACGCGGTTCTCGGTCATGGAGTAGCGCTCCATGTCGTCCGGCGCCGAGAAGGCGACCCAGCGGCCGTCGGGGGAGAAGCTCATCCCGCCCTCGCCGATCTCGTAGTTGTCGGTGAGGCGCTCGATCTCGCCGGTCGCGACCTCCTGCAGATAGAGATCCGCATAGAGCCGCTGCGCGGTGATGTTGCGTTCGTAGCGCTCGGGCGAGCCGCCCGTGATGCCGATCCAGCGGCCATCGTCGGAGAGGACGAAGCTGTTGACGCTGTACGATGCGTCGCTGGTCTCGCGCCGTTCGGCTGCCGACGCGACATCCACGCTCCACAGGCTCGACAGCGGGGTGACGGCGTTGCGCACGTCGACCGTGAAGCCCATCTCGAGCCGCTTGACCTCGTCCTCGTCGAACGAGTCGGGGCGCGTGAAGTAGATGCGGCTCCCGTCCTCCGTGAAGTCCCACTGGTCGACCCCGGCCTCGCCATCGGTGAGCTGCTCGGGCTCGCCGCCCGTGAGGTCGTCGGCCGGCAACCGGTAGAGCTGCTCCCGGTCGCTCTCGCCGGAGCGGTACACCAGCCAGCCGCCATCGGGGCTGAACTCGAAGCCCGACACCCCCTCGGCCGCGTCGGTGATCTTGCGGGCCTCACCGCCGTCGTGGCGCATCATGTAGAGCTGGTTGTCGTCCCCGTCGCGATTGGACGAGAAGACGAAGAACGACCCGTCCGGCGCCCAGTCCGGGCTGGTCTCGTTCTTGTCGTCGGTATAGGTGAGCTGCCGGCTCGACGAGACCCCCTCGCCCATCGACACGACGTGGATGTCGGTCTGCGACTCCGCCGCATCCCAGTCCGGGGTCGTGACGGTGTAGAGCATCCACGCGCCGTCCGGACTGGGCGTCCACGAGCCTGCGCGCTTCAGCTCCTGAACATCCATGAACGTGAGCGGCCGCTGCTGCGCGGCCAGCGGCGATCCGAATGCCGCGAGGGCGGCGACGGAGACGGTGAGGGCAACGGAAAGGAAGCGCATCTGAACCTCGCGTGCGACGGTGAACTGGAGCCGGGGCGATGTTATTCCGGGTCGGACCGCATCATTCGGTGCCGGATGACGATTCGCCGGACCCCTCATGATACGAACAGAGGCCGAGGTCGGCGAGAACGGAAGGGCTCTGCGCGCTGCTACGGGGGTATATCCCGTACCTTCGCTACAAGCCGGGAGGTCTCAATGCCAACAGCTGTCGGCAGACACGCCTTGTCCACGTTGGCCCTGGCCGTGCTCGTCACCGGCTGCGGAGCATCCCTCGCCCGCCAGAACCGGGCCGACATCGGCCGCGCAACGCTCCGGGACATCCAGCTGCACGTGCCGGAGGTCCTGGCTGACCACGGCTATTCGATCAACCAACGCAGGGAGACCCGCACCAGCGTCTACTACGACACCTCCTGGCTCTACCGGGCGCCGTTTGACGACGAGGCCGAAAGGGGCGTGCAGGAGGTGCGGACGAGGTTCATCGTCCAGGGACGAAGAGGCGGAGGGGACTTCTACGATGTCGAGATCCGGGTCGAGAACTCGGTCCGGGGCATCCTCCCCAGCGGCGACTGGTCACCGCTCGCCACCCCCGATTTCGAGGAGCACATGAGGAGCGTGTCCGACGAACTCATGATGAACATCAACGCGGGCGTGCGGATTCGCGGCCCAGACTAGCGTCGAGGAAGCTGCTCACCGCTCCAGCGCACAAGTTGGCCAGCGTTGCGTCGCCAGCCCTCGTGAGCGCCTCGCCTGGCTCTACCTCAGGCTCCACCCGGCAGCCGTATCCGGATTCCCCTCTCCACCGAACGAGTACACCTCCAGGCTCAGCGCCTCCAACTCCTCGGCGATCACCGGCATGTGCAGCGGGGTCCCCATCCGCAGCGTTCCGAAGCCACGCTGATCGAAGTAGTCGAGCCCGCCGGACTCGAAGAGGAGCTCCATGCTCTTCTCGTACCACATCGCGAAGAGCACGCTGCCGCACGCGCCCGTGATGGTCCGGGGCACGCACCGGTCACCCGACACCCCGTCGACCGTGGCGGGCGGGAGTCCCGCGGCTTCCCGGCTCGGGTTGATGTAGGGGAGCGCCATCTCCGGCTGCCCCAACCTGATGTGGGCTTCCGCCATGAGGAACTCCATCTCCCGCACCGTCAGCTCGGGGATGAACCCGAAGCCCGTGTCCGACTTGTCCCGCCACTTCCACGTCCGGTACGGGGTGACGAACCAGATCCCGCGCTGCGCGTCTCCGAAGAGGGTGCCCGGAATCTCAACGAGCGTGCCAGAGGCCTCCGGATCACCCGGGGCGTGGACCCGCTGGTCGTCCGTCTCCACGTGGATGGCGAACCTCTCTCTCGGGTTGGCCGCCTCGTAGGCCTGCCAGCCGCCGGATTGGTCCGCCGGACCGACGAAGCGGATGCCGAGCAGGTGGGGCCGGTTGTACGAGTCGTCCCAGATGTCTCCCGGCACGGTGTTGACGCCGTAGTCGGCCGTGACTCCGTCCCGGGCGAGACTCATCACCTCGCTCCAGTTGACTGCGCCGCGCTCATCCGGGGTCCGGGCCACGGTCGTCATCAACCGGGCCTCCCAGGAGTTGATCATCCGGACCAGGTTGTCGCTCGAAACGCTGGTGCCCATCCACCCCGCGGGGATCGTGAACGAGTTCTGGCTCGCGATCTGCCGGGCCGCCTGCAGGTAGCCCCTTGCGGCCTGGGCGACTTCGCCATAAGGGCGCAAGTCCGCGTTCTCCACCACCGCTTCGACGTCGACTGTCTCGTCGATGATGAACCCCTGGTTGAAGATGTTCGCGATATGGCCGTGGATCAGCCCCTGCATCAGCTTTGCAAATGCCAGGGTCCGCGGAGTGTCCTGACCGTTCGCTCCGATCTGGAGGTCGCTCTCCTCGACCACCTGCACCCCGTCGCGGATCGCGGCCAGGGCCTGGTTCAGCTCCATCCACGGAGCCCGCAGCGAACGTCCCCACTGGTAGCCGATGGCGTTCGTGAGGGTGATCCGGGGCTGCTGGTTGTTGTCGGAGGCGAAGTGGTTTGCGGCCGCGGAGGAAAGAACCTCGGCCGCGCTGCTGAGGGCCTGCACCATGGCGAGCTCGTCGCCGGCCCCGTGCACCTGGTCCCACCAAGTCGAGTAGGTGCCTGCGATCAGGGACTCGATGTCTCCGGGTTCGGAGAGCGCACGGTCACGATCGGGCTCGTTGGGATTTACCACTTCCAGGTCGCAGGCCGCCGCCGCTATCAGGATCAGGGCCGTGGCAGCTATCTGGTTCCGCAGTCTTGATGGTAGGAATCTCACGTCTCACGCTCCTGCTCTACGAGTCCGCGTGTCGAATTAGAATACGAGTTCGACATCGATGCCGAGCTGCCGGTAGTTCGGGTAGAAGTACTCGTCGATCCGGCCGATGGCCGCCGAACCTCCGAACGTCGTCTTGCCCACTTCCGGATCGTGACCGAGGTAGCCGGTGAACGTGATCAGGTTGCGACCGGCCAGGTTGACCGTGGCACGATCGAAGCCCGCCTGCGACAGGAACCCCGGCAGGCTGTTCTGGTCGAACGTGTACCGTACCGACAGCTCCCGCAGCTTTACGAAGTCTCCATCCTCCACGAACCAGTTGTTCCGGTTGTTCCGGTCGTAGAGGAACGCGGCCCCGTAGTAGGGAAGCGGCTTCTTTAGTTCCTCGGGCTTGCCGCGCTGATCGATTGCTCCGACGGCGCTCCTGGAACCCCACTGGCGGGTCTGGTTCATGACCTGCGCCCCGAACTCACCCTCGAAGAGGAGCGAGACCCCCAGGTTCCGATACTGGAAGTCCTGCAGGAAGCCGACGTTCAGATCCGGCTGGGACGAGCCCAACCTCCGCGGCTCGGCGTCGAACCTGTTGTGCTTGATGGGCATGCCCCAATCGAAGGTCGTGCCGTCAACCTCCCCCACGGTGCCCCAGAGAGACTTCGACACTCCATCTCTGTAGCCGTTGCCCGCGCCGACATAGACGAGCAGCCCGTCGTCGTTTACCTCGAACTGGTTGCAATCCATTCCCGAAGGCAGATCGCCACAGGCGCTGAGCCAGTGGGAGCCGTAGAACGCTCCCAACTCCTCGCCCTCTCGCACCAGCATCCGCGCGCGCAGGTCTCGGAACTCGAACGGCGGAATGTTGAGCTCGGTGATCTCCTGGCGCGTGCGATCCATGGTGAGGCGAGCCGTCCAGAGGAGGTCGGGACGCTCCACCAGGGCTGCCTCGATCGAAGCCTCCCAGGTGGTGGAGGCCACAGTACCGGCGTTCCGCCACTGGGACTCGAAACCCAAGGCCGAGCTGAGAGGCACCAGCAGCAGCTGGTCCTTCACCTCGAGATCGACGTAGTTCAACTGGACGCGATAACGGTCGGCAACCATCATGTCGACCCCGTATTCCTGCTCCGTCGCCAACTCGGGCTTCAGCGCGTTGTTTCCGAGAAGCTTGGGGATGATGCGTCCGCGGTCGACCGCGTAACTCTGGTACTGGTACGAGAACCCCGGGCGTCCGCCTGCTGTCCCCCTCGAGTAGCGGGGCCTGAACTCGGTGAAGAAGTCGAACGGCCACCAGTCCTCCTCCGCCAACCTCCACGCAGCGGAGACCCGGTAGTAGTTCTGCCAGCGCTCGTCCGGCCCGAACAGCGAACTGCCGTCACGCCGGGCGAGGAGATCGAGGATGTAGCGGCTCCTGTACGTCAGGGCGGTAATGGCGAACAGTCCCTGCGAACGAACCGTCTCCGCGTTGGAGCGCGTGTACAGACCCGTCGTGAGGAGCCCCATCTGTGGAACGCCCACGACCGAGAAGGTAGAACCTCCGGCAACGAAGTTGTCCGAAGTCGATTGCTCCGCCAGCCAGCGGAAGCGCGTCCGCGTCGTGAGATCTCCGAAGCTGTGCTGGATCGACGCCGTGAGGTTGCCGTTCAGCTCCTCCCGGAGATCCTCGAGCCTGAACATCGCGCCGTCCCGCGGAGGATTGGGGTAGGTTCGCTTCCACGGGCTCGGCGTGATGTTCACTTCCTTCAGATTCGTGCGATCGTAGGACACGTTGCCCTGGAACGACAACCACGAAAACGGAGAGTACTGTGCGTCAAAGGCGCCCATGACCCGCAGGCGGTCACGGGTCCAGTCCTGATTCTCCAACTGATACAGCGGGTTGGTGCTCCTGCGGATCAGGTCGCCGATCAGCTCGAGGTCGCCGTCAGCGTCACGCGCGAAGAGGTCGGTGGAAGCGCGGTAGTGATCGGTGCCGCGGAAGAGCCCGCGACTGGCTGCGCCGCCGGAGGCTGTGGGGTCCCTCGGCTCCACGCCCACAAGGTCCGTCAAGTCGCTCAGCCCGGCCCTTTCGTGCTGGAAAATCACATCCTGCTCCCGCAGCGTAACGTATGAACTCAACGAGAACTGCAGGTTATCACCGATTGCCTGATCGAGGTTGAGCCGGACGTTCGTCTGGCTCGACCCGTCGTGGAACACCAGGGCTCCCTCGTCGCGCTGATACGCGGCCGACGCGCGGTACTGGGTGCTGCCCTCGTTCCCCGAGGCCGACAGGTACGTGCTGTAGGAGTTGCCGGAAGACAGCATCTGAGGCCAGATCTGGCCTCCGTAGAGGTTCGGCGGGATCGGCTGGTCCTGGAACGTGGTCCACTGATCGCGGCCGGCTCCGCCGGGCTGGCCGAAGTTGTCGTTCAGCGCGTACTGCCCGACGCTGAACTCCCTCTGCCGGTTCGTCAGGTCCAGCTCGTTGCCGCTTCGATCGAGGATGGCCGTGCCGGCCGCGTTCATGCGGTACTCGTGCGACTCGGTCATCCCCATGAGGTATTCGATGTCGTTGAACAGGTACTGGGTGCGGACCGTGAACTCGTGGGTGCCCTCCCTGAGCGAAGCGCCCCTGCGGGTGGTCACCTCCATCACCCCGGCCTGCGCGCGCGAGCCGTAGAGCGAAGCCGCCGCGGCTCCTCTCACGACCTCGATGCTCGCGATGTCGTTCGGGTCGATATCCGCCAGGGATCCCGTGGAGATCACGCCGTCAACGATCAGAAGGGGCGCCTGACTTTGCATGATGCTGGTCGGCCCCCGGAACTGGATGGACGGCTCGTCCCCGGGCTGGCCGGTTCCCTGAATCACCCGCGTTCCCGCCGTTCGCCCCTGCAGCAGGCTGGCCACGTTGAGGGCCGAAGCGATCTGGGCGTCCTGCACCTGCACCTGGTCCACCGTGAAGGCAAGCTCGGTCTCGGGGGTAGCGCCTGCTACTCCGGTCACAACCACGCCGTCCAGCGCCAGCACCCGCGACTGCAGCAAGAAGTTCGCGACTACGCTGCCTCCGTCGGGCACGTCGATGACCTGGGCGTCGGTCTGGCGACCGATGAGTTCCGCCCTGATCTCGTATTGGCCCGTGGGCACGTTGGGGAGCGCGTAGGCTCCGTCAGCGTTCGTCAGCATGCCGATCTGAAGCTCGGGGATGTGGACCTGAACGGTGGCGATCGGCTCGCCGGTGTTCGAATCCGTCACCGTTCCGGTAACGACCCCCGTCTGCGCCGCGAGGCTGCCCGTGGCCAGGGCCAGGACGGCCACCAGAGCGGCCGACAACGACCAAATCTTCCTAACGCTCGTTACATCCATAGTGAGCCCCCACGTGCAAGCTTCCGGACTACGCAAGACGTCCAGGTAAACGCACCAATATCCGGACAAAAACAAAATGCCGCGCAGGCCCCTCCGAGCAGGTGGTCCTACTCCGGGCCGACGCGGCATGAAGTACCGCCATGTTCCAGCTTCCCCTCTGTGCGCCTGAAGCGCAAATGCACTACATAGCGGCACATTACGGCGCGCCCCGTACCCGTGTCAAGCAAAAGGGGCGCTCAGGGGATTGATCAAAGGCGCAGATCCGCGGGGCATTGCGCGACGTTCCTGAAGTCGCGAACCGTGGTCACGCGTATGATGCCCGCGGCTCCGCGGGAGCCTGCAACCAGGGTCGCCGCAGGGCCTCGAAGCACCCGGATGTCGACGACTTCGCGGGTATCGATATCCGCCAGCGCCCGGTCCGAAATGAGCCCGTCAACGACCAGCAGCGGCTGCGCTTCCGCCAGCTCCGGTGCCGCCGGACGCCGCTTGGTGGTGATCTCGATCACGCCGCCCTGGGCTCGGGAGCCGTAGTGCGCCGCGGCAGCCGCGCCCTTGAGGACTTCGATGCGCTCGACATCCATGGGATCGATCCCGGCCGTGCTGTGGCCCGCGATGATCCCGTCCACGACGACCAGCGGTTGCTGCTCCGCCCCGCCCAGACTGGCGGGACCCCGCAGAAGGATATCGGCCTCCTGACCGGGAAGACCGCTTCCCCGCACAACTCTCCCGCCGGCGATGCCCCGAAGGAGGTTGGCTATGCTGCCGGCGGCGGTCCCGGTCCTGAGTTCGGAGCCACGGAGCTCCTCCACCGTGAAGGGAAGCTCGGCGCGTGGACGCTCGGACGGCGTGCCCGTGACGACGAGTTCGTCGAGTGCGAACGCCCGCGGACCCACTTGCACGGTGACCTCGGTGCCCGCTCCGGGTTCGACCTCGACGGTCCGGGTGGCGAGCTCACAGCCCAGCGCATAGACCGACAACCGGTGCTCGCCGGGACGCACCACGGCCAGTTCGAACTGGCCCTCGGAGTCGGTGTCCGCACGCAGTCCCAGCTCGGGGAAGAGGACCTGGACGCCGGGCAGGACCGGACCACCTCCGCTGTAGACTACCTGGCCCTTGAGGCTTCCCATGGACTGGGGAGAGGCTTCTCGGGGAAGGAGCACGAGGATGGCTGCGCCCGCGAGGAAGGCGCTGAAGCGGAGCCTGTGACGAGATAGGCGAGTGAGCCGCCGAGTGTCCACCGGACTGCGGACGCCGATCATCGAACCCCCATCTTCAAACAGCGGAGGCGGGGTATCCCGCGGCGCTTCAGAAGTTGATCAGAAGCGCGCCGGTGAGGACCCGGTCCTTGTGCGTGAGGTTTTCGCCGAAGCGCGCAAAGGATGTCCGCAGCTCGCGAAATTCCCCGCGGAGCCCGAAGCGGCTCTCCGTTCCAAACCGGGCCTCGACGCCGCCTGCAAGGCTCCAGGCGGTGTCGAATCCCCTCGCGTCCGGACCGCCTGCCGGGTCGAAGACCCATTTGTACGACTTCCATCCTCCACCGACAGCCCCGTATGGTGAGACCGTCAGGCCTCCAGCTGCCAGGGGAAGGCGGACCACGAAGTCACCCTGAATGGTCCAGATCCGCGGATCACGACCAGACACGATCGAAGTCCGTCCGTCGGCAGCCCCCAGGGTCCCGTGGTCCGTGGACAAGGCGTTGACCTGTACGCCCATGTGCCGATGGAACCAGAAGTTGAGAGTGCCTCCGAGCAAGCTGGCGGCGTCGAACCCCCCGCCGTCCCGGAACCGGGTTGTCGGGTTCATCTGCCCGAAGATCAAACCCACGGACACGACATCCTCGCCGGGTTCGGCATCCCCAAGCGAACCGAACATCTGTCCGGACAGATCAGTGGCCGGATGGCCAAAGCACAGGAGCAGCGCACCAAACGTCAGAGTCAAAACCCGTTTCATACCGACCTCCTTGGCCTTGAATGCGCCGTGACTCCACCATGGCAGACTACGCCCCGCCAATGGGAGTTGTCAAAGAGGCCCTGTCGGCTCGATCGCCATACGACGGTCACGCCGTCGACCGGCCGGATGCGCTGCGGGGTAGCGTCAGACCATTGTGAAAGGGCCCCGGGGGAAGGTCACGAGGGACCTCCACCCGGGGCCGGAAGAAGTTCAGCGGCTCGGACCGACGGGCTCAGCCCCCCGGGCCGGACCTGCTGGCGTCCGTGGCGACCGACGGGAGGCGCACGACGCCGATGCCGCGCGTGTCGTCCCATTCCACCGTGGTGCCGTGCGGCCTGGACTCGTCGATCAGGTCCTGGATGATCTTCCTGCCCAGCTCGCGGTCCGCGAACATGGGCCGGCCGCGCACGGTAGCAGGTTGCCCGAACCCCAGCGAGATGGGGTGCAACTCCACGCTCACCAGCTCCTCGCCCCGGAAGGTGGGCATCGCGACAACCGATTCCCAGATCTGGGCCCGGGTCGGGAAACCGGTGGTCTCGTTCTGGTACCGCGTCGTGTTGAAGTCCGCGACCCAGGCGTTGGGCTCGCCCTCGAGTCCCAGCCCCGCGTAGTTGTCATAGGGCAGCCGCAGCAGCGTCTCGTTCTGGAAGACGAAGTCGCCCAGCGAGTACATGATGGGCTTGCCCTTGTAGATGTCGATGCCGGTAAGGTAGTGGGGTCCGTGCCCCACGAACACGTCGGCTCCGGCGTCGATCATCGCGTGCGCGAACTTCTTCAGGTACGGGCCCTGGTTGTGCGCGTGGATCGTGACGACCACGTACTCGGCCAGCCGCGAGGCGTTGTTCACGACTGCCGCGATTTCCGCCATGTCCACGGGATCGGGATCGCTGTCGATGCCCGACTCGTCGCCCGGATGGAGCACCGTGCCAAACAGGTTGAGCGGCTCGCCGGGAGCGCCGAGGTCGGCCTGCTGTCCGAGTGCCTCCAGGTCCATCCCCTGGAGCGACTGGCGCAGTTCCTCCAGCTGTCCCCGCTCCATGTAGCGCGTGGTGATCACCCTCAGCGGGTTCAGTCCCGGACGCCCCCGCACGGCGCCTTTCGCCGGACCTGCGATCGAATGATCGGTGAACGCCGAGGACACCGAGATCAGCGCGACGCGGCCGTCGTGCGTCTCGAGGAAACGGGCCTCGCGGGCCTCCGCCAGGTTCTCCCCGGTCCCTGCGGTGAGCAGTCCTGCCGTCTCCGCATGCCTGCGCGTGATCCGGTGCCCGTCCGCGGAATAGTCACCGGTATGGTTGTTGGCCATCGACACCATGTCGAATCCGGCCCAGACCAGCTCGTTCGCCAGGTTCGGGTCCGCGCGCATGTAGGTGCCGCCGCTGGAAGAAGCGGGATACGGCTCGTAGTCGTGGAAGAGCACCTCCAGGTTGACGAACGAGGCGTCCGCGCTCCGGACGAGCTCGATCATGTCGAGGTACTCGGTCTCCTTGTAGGGGGAGAGACGCCGGGTGATGATGGCGTCTCCGGTGAGCGCCACGGTGAACATGCCGTCGGCGGACAGGCTTCCGGACGGGTCCTGGGCGGTGGCCTCGGTGGGGCCCGCGAAGGCGAACAGGGTGATCGCGCCGCCAAAGAGCAAGGATCGCTTGAGCATGCCACTCCTCCTGATAATCGGGTCGATGCTCGGGTGCCGGTTGGCCCGGCTGCCTTGGACAGGCATAGTAAAGGGGTGTCGGGTGTCGTGTCGAATCCGGGCAGGTGCCGACGACATCCTGGAGAAGGAACATGCTTGCACTGACAGTCCTCTCGGGAGCCGCGTGGCTCTGGCTGCTGCTGGTTGCGCGACACCGGCTCGAGTCCGGCAAGCCGCCGAGCCATCCCGAAAGCCGCGAGTCGCGCGGATGGGTGCGCGCGGCGCAGGGCGTGAGCGGACTCTTCGGGGGAGTGCTCGGTGCATCGTTCGGAGGCCTGCTGGAGATAATCGCCGCGGCCGTCGCCATGGCGATCCTGTCGGGCGGAATCGCCCCCCACCAGAAGCGAATCCGGTCGGGCACATCTCCGGATCGCCGGATCCGGGGAACCAGGGACGGTTCGGAACAGGCGTGGGAAGCTGACTCTCAGCCCTAGCGGACTGCCCGAGGTTTCTTCCTGGATCACATCCCGGTTGCCGCGTTTGATTGGATCGGCAGCGCATAGTATCATGGCGATATGCTAAATGATACTACTCCTGATCCCCGCGCCCCCTCGGGGCGTTTCGTCCTCCGAATCGATCCCGGGCTGCATGGGCATCTGCGGGAAGCAGCGCGTGCAGCGGCTACGTCCCTTAACGAATACTGTGCCCGCAAGCTGGCGTCGCCCGGTACCTGGCTGGACGAGGAAGCCACCGAAATCGTCGAGCGCGCCGCATCCATTCTTGGTGAGGCACTGGTGGGCGTTGTGGCGTTCGGTTCGTGGGTACGTGGCGAGCACGATGCGACCTCGGATTTCGATGTTCTCCTGATCGCGGCCGACGATCTTGCGGTTTCTCGACAGCTGTACCGGCGCTGGGACGATGCCCGCGGGCTCGCCTGGCAAGGCCTCGAGGTGGAGCCCCATTTCGCCCATCTCCTGCCCGAAGGGGACGTGCCTTCCGGTCTGTGGGGAGAGATTGCCACGGACGGCGTGATTCTGTTCGAGCGCGGCTTCGAGGTGTCGACGCGACTCGCCGAAGTCCGAAGGCGGATCGCGGACGGGGACATCGTCCGCCGCTTGGCTCAGGGGCAGCTCTACTGGGTCCGGGCCGGTTGATGCGAAACCCCGGACTGGCCCGAGACTACCTTCGTCGCGCCAGGATCCGGCTCGCGGCGCTGGACGTTCTTTACGAGGGGGAGAGTTGGGCGGACGTGATCCGCGAGTCGCAGGAGATCGTCGAGCTCGCCCTCAAGGGGTTGCTCCGATTCTGCGGCATCGACCCTCCGCGCGTGCACGATGTGTCCGAAGTGCTGCTGGCGGAGCGGGAGCGCCTGCCGGCTGAAGTCGCCGCCGAGGTCGAGTCGCTGGCGGAATGGTCCCGGCACCTGCGGCGGGACCGGGAGCTCGCGTTCTACGGGGCCGAAGACCTGACGCCGTCCGGGTTCTATTCGCGCGCGGACGCCGTTGACGCCCGTGCCAGCGCCCGCGGCACGGTGGAACTGGTGTATCCGCACGTGATGGGGTAGCCGGCAGCCGCCTCCGCGGCCGCCACCTCGCGGGCGCCATCTCCCTTCGTTCTTCGCGCTCGTGTTAACCAGGCGGGTGGGCCGAACGTTCTACTTGTGAGGCACGGAGTTCCGGACATTCGGGCGTGGCCGCCGGAAGAGTTCGGTCCGTTGGACGTGAGGCACGGAGGTGACCGTTGTTCTGGGAAGCTGTTCAGGCGTTAGGGCCCCTTCTTCTGATATTCGGCACCATCGTGGCCATCGTCTGGCTCAGGGGCAGAGAGAGACAGGTTCGGCTGGCCAAGCAGGCGGAGACGCAACAGCAGTTGCTGGCCAAGTTCCAGTCGGGCCGGGAACTGGCCGAGTTCATCGAGACGGAGGGTGGACGCGAGTTCCTGAGCCAGTTCGAGTCCAACCCGCATGGGACCATCCTGGCCGTGCTCGGTGCCGGCATCGTCGCCTTCGTCCTGGGCCTGGGGGTCCTCGTACTGGTGATCTGGGAACGTGGCCTTCTCATCCCCGGCGTGGGCATCATGGCACTCGGGGTCGGTCTCATCCTCGCGGCCGTCATCTCCCGGAGGCTGTCGCAGGAATCGCAGCCGGACTAACAGGCGAGGCAGCCAGGCGCGGGCCGCGAATGGCACGATATGGACGAAGCCGCCTTCCGTGATGTCTATGAGCGTACGGCACCGCAGCTTCGAGCCTACCTGTACCTGGCGGTGAAGGATGCCGCTCTGGCGGACGATCTGCTCCAGGAGGCGTACTGTCGTTTGCTCCGAGCCGAGCCGAGAGATTCGAATATCCATCAGGTGCGGTCATACCTGTACAAGACCGCGCTGAGCCTCATCTCGGATCACGGGCGCGAAGTCGTGCGCGAGCGAAAACGGCAGGAGCGGTGGAGCGCGCCGGCGGTGTCCGAAGACCCGAGACATGAACTGACTCTCGACATGGAACGTCTTTTCGCCCGGTTGCCGCGGAGGCAGCAGACACTCCTTTGGCTGGCGTACGTAGAGGGGGCCAGTCATCGCGAAATCGCGGCCTCCCTGGGGATGGCGGAAGGGAGCGTTCGGGTGGTGCTCTACCGGGCGCGCAAGAGGTTGGCGGGGATGCTCCAGGAACACGGCTGGGGCCCCAGGGAGGTGCGATGATGCCGGGGTCCTGTCCTCACGAGCGATCGGCGGCTCAAGCTGGCCGTGGCGGAAGATGGAATGACGAGCTTGCGTCCCACCTTGCGGAGTGCGTCCCGTGCCGGGAATCCAGCGAGGTGGCTCGATGGATGACGGCGTTGGCCGATGAGTTGGACTCCCGGTTACCTCCGGTGGCCGACCCCGACTTGATCTTGCTGAAGGCGCGGCTCCTCGGGCGATCGCGGCGCGCCGACCGCGCGCTGCTTCCGATCAGGATCGCGGGCGCGTTGGCCGCCATCGGCGCGGGCGCGGTTCTGGCGAGCCTCCCCGGGGTGAGCTGGGACCTCGACTGGGAGTGGCTGACGAACGCAATCACGGCGGCGGCCGAACTGCCGGACCTCCTGCCGTCCATTCCGCTCACGGCCCTGTGGATTCCGACCGCGATCGCGGCGGGTTTCCTGCTGCTGTTCACCTGGAACGAGGCGTAGCCGGGCAGGGCTCGGGATGGTGCTCCGGGCTGCGCAGGCAGACGCTACCGAAGCAGCGCCTCCAGCTCCTCGGGCGAGCGAGGCAGCGGGGCCGTCAGCATCTCGGCGCCGTCCTCGGTCACCAGGATCACATCCTCGACGAACACCGCGACGCCGATTTCGTGGTTGTAGTACCAGGGCTCGACGGTGAACACCATGCCGGGCGCGAGCGGCTCGTCCAGGAGCGCCGGGTCGCCCGCCGACAGGCCGATGTGGTGGCCGAAGAATGAGCCCGTCTGCATGTGCGCCTCCTCCTCGTCCGGGATCGCCTCGTAGGCCACCGAAGTGAGCTCGCGCAGGGTGACGCCGGGCCGGATGGCGGCGATTATGGCGTCGGCCGCCCGCGTGCTGACGAGCAGCTTCTCGCGCTGGATGTCCGTGAAGGTCCCGTTTACGGGGAACGTGCGCCCGACGTCGCTGATGTAGCCGTCCACCTCGCAGCCGACGTCCAGGATGACCAGATCGCCGTCCTCCATGCTGCGGTTGCGGCGGTCGTAGTGGGCCGCCAGCACGCGCCAGGGCCAGAGGCTGTTGCGACCCGACTTGATGATGGGCGTAAACGGCATCGATTGGGATCCGAAGGTGCGGCAGGTATTCTCGAACTCGCCCTGAAGCGTGCGCTCGTCGACCCCGGGACGGATGCGCCAGGCGACCGACTGGATGCCCGCCATGGTGGCATCGGCGGCGACGCGCATGTGATCGATCTCGGCAGGGGTCTTGATCATGCGCAGGCGGGCGACGACGTCGAAGGCGTTGACGATCGCGGCGTCCGGATGGTCGGCGCTCAACCGCAGGATCAGCGAAGCCGTCGCATCCAGGCTTCCGATCAGCGGGACGGTCGGGGGCGTGATCTCGCCGCTCAAGCCCGCGTTCACCCGCAGAACCGCTCCTCCGCCCACCCGTCGCCTGAGGAAGTCGTCGAAATCGGCGATATCCCGGTACTCGTCGATGCCCGCGATACTGCGCAGTTGATAGTCCTCGAGCAGCGGGCGCCCGGGGAAGTCGTTTGGGCGCCCCGGATTCTCGAAACGCGGGTCCCGCCGGGGCATGAAGAGGATGGAGCGGTCCCGGTCGGCGTCGAGCACCAGCATCGACTGCACGACTTCGAGGCCGGTCAGGTACCAGAAGTCCTCCAGTTGCCGGAAGGTATCGCCGTGCGTGAGCCCGTCGGAAGAGGGCGTGAGCAGAAGCCCGCCTCCGCTGGCGCGCAGGCCGTCCAGGATGCGCGCGCGGCGGTACGCATACTCCTGCGCCCGGAATTCCAGCCGGGTCCAGTCGCGGTAGCGCTGCTCGGGGGTCTGTGCGGCCAGGGGCGCCGCCACTGCCGGAATGCCTCCCGCCGGACTGGCGACGACCGACAGGCCGGGGCGCGCGGATGCGAGAATGAGCACGATGACGCCGCGGCGAAACAGGCTGGCCGACATGATTCCGATCCCTTGTCGAAGACGGATACCGTTCCGGCAACTTGGCGCTCGGGAAGTCCCCCGTCCATGGCGCGGAATCGCAAGGGCGAGCGCGGACGAGGCCGTGCGTGTCCGTGAGGGGTGCGGGGCGTCCGAAATGAGCATGTTGTCGCCCCTACTCAACAGCCTGCGAAAACCCTACACTTTCCCGTCCTTACACACCATCGCCCGAGGATCACTACGATGTACGACCTCCGTCTCCGCCCCTGCCAGCCGTTCGCGCGCTCCGGCCGCACGTTCTCCCGCTGCATCCGCGCGCTGCCGGCCTTCGTCGCGCTCGCCGCGCTGCTGCCGCTTCTTTCCGTTGCGCCCGGTGCGCTCCACGCCCAGGAGGCCGACGAGGACGCCGACCCGGCAGAGCTCAGCTCCGGCCTGCTCTCGTCCTTCAGGTGGCGGAGTATCGGGCCCGCCGTTGCATCGGGACGCATCGCCGACATCGCCGTCGACCCGACCGACCGCAGCACCTGGTACGTCGCTGCCTCCTCCGGCAACGTCTGGAAGACGACCAACGCCGGCACCACCTGGACCCCCATCTTCGACAACTACGGGTCGTATTCCATCGGAGCCATCGCGCTCGACCCGAACGACCACCTCACGCTCTGGGTCGGTACCGGCGAGAACAACGGCCAGCGTTCGGTGGGCTACGGGGACGGCGTGTACAAGTCGGTCGACGGGGGGCGCTCGTTCACGAACATGGGACTCGAGACCTCCGAGCACATCGGCATGATCGCGGTGCATCCGGACGACTCGCGCACCGTCTTCGTGGCGGCGCAGGGGCCGCTCTGGAACGCGGGCGGCGAGCGCGGTCTCTACCGCACGCGCGACGGCGGCGAGAGCTGGGAACTGGTGCTCGAGATCGACGAGCACACCGGCGTGAACGAGGTCTACTTCGACCCGCGCAACCCCGACGTGATGTACGCGTCTTCGTGGCAGCGGCGCCGGCACCAGTGGACGATGATCGACGGGGGCCCCGGCTCGGGCCTCCACAAGTCCAGCGACGGGGGCGAGAACTGGCGCGCCATCAACCGCGGGCTTCCCTCCGGGGACAAGGGCCGCATCGGGCTGGCCATCTCTCCCATGCAGCCGGATGTGCTCTACGCCATCGTCGAGGCCTCGGGGAACGAGGGCGGGACCTTCCGCTCGGAGAACATGGGGGAGAACTGGAGCCGCACGTCGCGCTACCAGTCGTCCGCGCCCATGTACTATCACGAGCTCTATGCGGACCCGCACCGGTTCGACCGCATCTACTCCCTGGACACCTTCCTTGAGACGTCGGACGACGGGGGCGAGACCTGGAGCCGGCTGCCGACGCAGAGCGTGCACGTCGACCATCACGCCCTCGCCTTCGACCCGGACGATCCCGAGCATCTGATTCTGGGAAATGACGGCGGACTGTACGAGACCTTCGACTTCGGGGAAAACTGGAGCCATTTCACCAATCTTCCCCTGACCCAGTACTACAAGGTTGCAACCTCCAACGACGAGCCCTTCTACTACGTCTATGGCGGGACCCAGGACAACAACACCATGGGCGGGCCGTCGCAGACGCTCGGGGGCGGCATCCGCAACTCCGACTGGTACGTAACGCTGGGGGGCGACGGCTTCGACCCTGTGGTGGACCCGGAGAACCCGGACATCATCTATTCGCAGTTGCAGCACGGGGTGCTCTCGCGCTTCGACCGGGGGAGCAAGGAGCGGCTGGACATCCAGCCCCAGGCCGATCCCGGCGGGCCGCCGCTGCGCTGGTACTGGGACGCGGGCCTGATGCTGTCGCCGCACGACAATCACCGGCTCTATTTCGGGGCCCAGATCCTCTTCCGGAGCGACGACCAGGGCTCGAGCTGGCGCGCCATCTCCGGGGATCTGTCGCGCAACATCGACCGCAATCAGCTGGAAGTGATGGACCGCGTGTGGAGCGTCGACGCCGTGGGCAAGAACCGGTCGACGTCGGTGTTCGGGCACATCGTGGCCATCTCCGAGTCGCCGCTGGTCGAGGGGCTGATCTATGTGGGCACGGACGACGGCCTGGTGCAGGTCACCGAGGACGGGGGCGAAACCTGGCGCGAGGTCGCGAGCCTGCCGGGGGTGCCGGATACGAGCTTCGTGCACGACGTCGAGGCCTCGCTGCATGATCCCGATGGCGTCTTTGCCGTGGTGAACAACTTCAAGCGCGGCGACTTCCGGCCGTACGTGCTGCGCTCGGAGGACCGCGGGCGCAGCTGGACCGCGATCACGGGCGGGCTGCCCGACAACAGCCCGTCCTTCTCGATCGTGCAGGACCATGTCGAGCCCGACCTGCTCTTCCTGGGCGCGGAGTTCGGGGCCTTCGTTTCGGTGGACGGGGGCGAGTCGTGGATGGAGTTCGCGAGCGGGCTGCCCACGATTCCCGTGCGCGACCTGGAGATCCAGCAGGGCGAGGGGGACCTGGTGGCGGCGACCTTCGGGCGCAGCTTCTACGTGGTCGACGACTACACGCCGCTGCGGGAGCTGGCGCGGGGATCGGAGGCCATCCTCGCTTCCGCGGGGCACCTGTTCGAGGTGGCCGATGGCGACATGTACGTGCCCTGGAATCCGGGCGGGGCGAACGGCGCCGACTTCTACGCGGCCGACAATCCGGAGGTGGGCGTGACCTTCACCTATTGGGTCGGCGAGACGCTGCGCACCCGGCAGGCGGAGCGGCGGGCCGCGGAGAGACGCGCGGCGGGGCAGGGCGAGGACACCCCCTACCCGTCGTGGGAGGAGCTGCGCGAAGAGGACCGCGAGGAGGCTCCGCGCGTGTTCCTGACCGTGCGCGACGAGGGCGGCGAGGTGGTGAACGTGGTCAACGGGTCGACGTCCCAGGGCGTCCACCGGGCGGTGTGGAATTACCGTTACCCCGCGTACACGCCCGTCACCGGCGGAGGTGGCGGTGGCGGCTTCGGCGGCGGCAACGGGCCGATGGCGCTGCCGGGGAGCTACACGGTGTCTCTGGCGCAGCGGGTGGACGGCGAGATGACGGAACTGGCCGGTCCCGTCCCGTTCGAGATCGCCCCGCTCACCACCCCCGTCATCGCCGCACAGGACCGCGCGGCCGTGCTTGCCTTCCAGCGCGAGACCGGCGAGCTGCTGCGCGCCGTCACCGGGTCGCAGCGCGCGGCCGCGGGGGCCGCCCAGCGGATCGGCGCCGTCAAGCAGGCGCTCGAGCGCTGGCCCGCGGCGCCGGCCGGCCTTATGGGGGAGGCCCGGGCCCTTGAGCTCAGCCTGCTCGACCTGCGCGAGGCGCTCGATGGTTCACGCACGCGCGCCTCGCGCGCCGAGCCCGATCTGCCGGGAATCGCCGGGCGGGTCAACCAGGTCGTGCGCGGGCACTGGAACGGTACCCACGGGCCCACGGGCACCCACCGCGAGCAGTACCGCGTCGCGCGCGAGGCGTTCAGCGCCATGTATTCCGACCTGCAGCGGCTGGTCGAGACCGACCTTCCCGCGCTGGAGGGGCGGCTGGAGGAGGCCGGGGTGCCGTGGACGACCGGGCGCGCGCTCCCGAGTTGGCCGCCGGGGAGTTAGGCCGAGCTCACAGGGTCGAGGCTCCCGGCCGTCAGGCGTGCTCCGCCGAGGGTCGGGAGCCTCTCCTGCCTGCAGGCCGGGGACCAGGGTCAGCCGATCAGCTGCCGGCTTCCCGAACCGCGCTTCTTGAGGAGTCCAACCGCGACCTCGCGCGCGTCGTCGAGCGTCCTCACGACCTGCTTCCTGGGCACCTCGGCCAGGATGTCCAGCGAGCACAGGGTCTCGGCGGGCGTGCCCGAGAGGCCCATGACGACGACCTCGGTCTTCTCGCGCCCGGCGACATCCAGGAGCTGTCGGATGAGCATGGCCGCGCTGTCGTCGAGGTAGGTCACGTTGGTGAAATCGAAGATGGTGACCTCGTGCTCCTTGATATCTCCGCCGATCACGGCGACCAGCTTGTGGGCGGACGCGACGGTGAAGCTCCCCTTGAGGGCGACCAACCCGACCCGGGCCGAATACCAGTCCATGACCGCGGGATCCTCGTGCTCGGCGAAGAACATCTGGTCGAGCAGGGGCACGGACACCACGCTGTCCAGTTCCAGGCGCTCCAGCTGGCTGGCATGGGCCATCCCCGCGACGATCAGCCCGATCGCGACGCCCGTGACCAGGTCCACGAACACCGTCAACCCCAGCGTGACCAGCATGACGATCATGTGCTCGCGGCGCAGATATTGGACGCGCGCGAGCACGCGCCAGTCGATGATGTCCCATCCGACCTTCATCAGGATGGCTGCGAGCACGGCGTGGGGAATCGGCTCCACGTACTGCCCGAGACCCAGGAGCAGTCCCAGCACCAGCACCGCGCGCAGAGCTCCGGACACCGGCGTGCTGCCCCCCGCCCGGATGTTGACCACGGTGCCCATGGTCGCTCCGGCCCCGGGCAGCCCTCCGACGAGCCCCGAGGCGATGTTGCCGATGCCCTGGCCGATCAGCTCCCGATTGGCCTTGTGGCGGGTTCCGGTGATCGAGTCCGCCACCAGCGAGGTCAGCAGGCTGTCCACCGAACCCAGGATCGCGAGGATCAGCGCCGGCTGAACGGCGGATACCAGAAACCCTGCCGAGGGAAGCGCGAACTGAAGGGTGGGCAGCCCCGTCGGGATCTCGCCGATGACCGGGATGCCGCCCAGCCAGAGGACGCCGGCGGCGGTGCCGACCACAAGCGCCACCAGGGGCGGAGGGACGAGCTTCCTCAGCCGGGGCGGCCAGGCCACCGCGACCGCAAGGGTCACGACGCCGACGGCCGCGGCAGCCGGGTTGGCGCCCACGAGCGCCCCCGGGAGCGCCTGCATCGCCCCCACCGCTCCGCCGGGCACGGGGGGCAGGCCCAGGAACGGCATGCTCTGGATCAGGATGATGATGATGCCGATGCCGGACATGAATCCGGACACCACCACCGCCGGCGTGTAGGCCACGAAGCGGCCGATCTTGAGCACGCCCATGGCGATCTGCAGCAGCCCCGCCAGGATCACCACGATCATGGCCTCCGCGAGCGTGGCGGAGTGGGTGGTGAGGATCGCCGCCATGGCGACCGTCATGGGCGCCGTGGGCCCCGAGATCTGTGAGCGGGTGCCGCCGAACACGGCCGCGAAGAAGCCCACCGCGATCGCGCTGTAGAGGCCCGCGGCCGCCCCCAGCCCGGACGCCACGCCGAAGGCCAGCGCGACCGGCAGCGCCACGATGGCCGAGGTGACGCCCCCGAAGAAATCCCCGCGCAAGCGGGGGTAGTCGTATCTCATTCGGCCTCCCCCTCCGCCTTCGCGATCACCGCCAGAAAGTCCTCACCGTAGCGCTCCAGCTTGGTCTCGCCCACCCCCGTAACGCCAGCCAGGTCGTCGAGCGTACGCGGACGCAGCTCGATCATCTCCCGCAAGGTGGCGTCGTGGAAGATAACGTACGGGGGCACGCCCTGCGCCCGCGCGAGTTCCAGGCGATGGGCCCGGAGCGCTTCCCAGAGCCCCTCGTCCCACGTCTCCGGATCGGGCGGCGGCCGCTCCTCCCGGGGCTTGCGCTTGCGCGTTGATCTCGGCGGGCGCGCGTCCCGGCGCATGTCCACCGACACCTCGCCGCGCAGCACGGGCCAGCTCTCGTCCGTGAGCCGGATCGAGCCGTATCCCTCCATGTCCACCCGGAGCAGTCCTCGGGCAATCAGCTGGCGGAACACCGAGCGCCACTCGTAGGCGCTCAGGTC
This sequence comes from Longimicrobiales bacterium, assembly GCA_965208255.1. GTDB lineage: Bacteria > Gemmatimonadota > Gemmatimonadetes > Longimicrobiales > Gaopeijiaceae > BD2-11. The sequence goes on along the minus strand of OZ242324.1, from coordinate 945,385 downwards.
TGCTCCTACACCGAAAGTGGGAATGCCGTCGTGGCCGAAGCTCTTGACGCGGTCGGTCTCCCTGCCCCGCAGAACATCCGTCAGATACGCGGCTCCGAAGCGCTGTCCGGTCCGAGACACGCACGACATCGCCTTCTGCGACGCCTCGGTCGCATTCCAGGTCTCGACCGGAGTCAGGCAGTTGTCGCAGTTGCCGCAGGGCTCGGGCATGGTTTCGCCGAAATACGCGAGCAGCGTCTGACGGCGGCAGGTGGTGAGCTCGCAGTAGCCCAGCATCGCGTCGAGCTTGCGCACCTCCAGTCGCTTGCGCGCTTCACCCGCCTCCGAGCCCTCCACCATGTTGCGCAGGGTCACGACCTCCTGCAGCCCGTACACCATCCACGCGCTGGCGGGCAGCCCGTCGCGTCCCGCACGGCCCGTCTCCTGGTAGTAGGCCTCGATGCTCTTGGGCAGATCGAGATGGGCCACGAAGCGGACGTTGGATTTGTCGATACCCATGCCGAAGGCGATGGTCGCCACCATGACCACGCCCTCCTCGCGCTGGAAGCGGTCCTGGTTGCGCCGGCGCTCGGCAGCCCCGAGCCCCGCGTGGTACGGCAGGGCGTTCACCCCCTCGCCCTGGAGCCATTCCGCGGTTCCGTCCACCTTCTTGCGCGACAGGCAGTAGACGATGCCGGCATCGCCCCGGTGATTCTGGCCGAGGAAGCGCCGGAACTGGGCGCGCGCATTGTTTTTCGGGACGACGCTGTAGCGGATGTTGGGGCGGTCGAAGCCGCTTACGAAGACGGGGGAGCCTCCGAGCCCGAGGCGGGCGACGATCTCGCGCCGGGTCAGCTCGTCGGCGGTGGCGGTGAGCGCGATGCGGGGCACACCCGGGAACTGCTCGCCGAGAACCGAGAGCTGCAGGTACTCGGGCCGAAAATCGTGCCCCCACTGCGACACGCAGTGCGCCTCGTCGATGGCGAAAAGGGACAGCCGAGCGTCCGCCAGCAGCCCCAGGGTGCGCTCCCCGAGAAGGCGTTCGGGCGCGACGTAGAGCAGATCCAGCCGCCCCGCCCGCACCGCCGCCTCCGCGTCCAGCACCTCCCGGTAGGAGAGGGAGGAGTTCAGGCAGGCGGCGCGCACCCCCAGCTGGCGGAGCGCCTCCACCTGGTCGCGCATCAGGGCGATGAGCGGCGACACCACGACCCCCGTGCCCTCTCTCAGGATGCCGGGAATCTGGTAGCACAGCGACTTGCCGCCGCCTGTGGGCATCAGCACCAGGCAGTCGCCCCCGTCCACCATGTGGCGGATGATCTCCTCCTGCTGCCCCCGGAACTCGGCGTAGCCGAAGGTGCGCTCGAGGACGCGGTGGATCATCGCACCGGTTCGGGGCCGCTCTTCCTGGTGTTCCCCTTGCTGCGGGCTCGCTTCGACGAGATCAGGATCACGAGTCACCGCGTCGACCGTCGCCGGTCAGCGGCCCGCCAGCTCCGGGAAGCCCGGCGGCGGGCGGCGGTGGCGCGTTCCCTGTTCGTAGGCGTAGGCGAGCCGGAAGAGCAGGCCCTCGTCGTAGGGGCGCGCCAGGATCTGCAGGCCCGCCGGGTGGGTCTCTTCGGTGAACCCCATGGGCACGGTGATGGCGGGCATCCCGGTGGCGGGCGCCACCCGCTGGCTGTTGTCGCCGCTGTACTCCTCGTTGCCGCGGTCGATGTGCGCGGGCGGGCTCAGCCACGTGGGATAGACGACGGCGTCCACCCCGGCGGCGTCCATGGCGCCGGTCAGGTCGGCCAGATAGCTCTGGCGCTGCTCGTTGTCGAGGTAGTCCGGACACGGGGGGTCCCATTCCGCCGGGGGGACATCCAGCGGCATCCCCTCCGACCGGCGCAGCCCGCCCTCCGCGTCGTCGCCGAACTCGCCGGTCTCGAGCACGGCCAGCACGTCGGTGAACGGGGCCGCGTCTCCCAGCGACTGCAGGTAGACGTACATGTCGTAGCGGAAGCGGCGGCAGGACATGCCCTCCCGCTCCAGCTGCGCCTGCACGTCGAAGTCGAAGGGATCGACGATCTCGGCGCCGAGTCCCGCCAGTTCCCCGAGCGCGTTCTCGAAGACGGCCACCACCCCGGAGTCGGCGTCTTCGGTGTCCACGAGAGCGCGCAGGACGCCGATGCGCGCGCCCTGGAGGCCGTTCGGGTCGAGGAAGCTGGTGTAGTCGTCCTCCTTGCGCCCCTGCCCCGCCTCGGTGTACGGGTCGGCGGGGTCGTAGCCGGCAACCACGTTGAAGAGCCGGGCCACGTCCTCCACGGTGCGCCCCATGGGGCCGGCGATGTCGCGGTCGAAGGCGAGCGGCACCACCCCGTCCCGGCTGGTCAGCCCGATGGTCGAGCGGATCCCCACCAGCGCCAGGCGCGAGGAAGGCCCGCGGATGGAGTTGCCGGTATCGCTCCCGAGCCCGATCAGGCCGAAGCTGGCCGCGACCCCCGAGGCGGTGCCCCCGCTCGACCCGGCCGGAACGCGGTCCAGCGCGTAGGCGTTGCGGGTCGTGTCGAACGACGAACTGACCGACTGGCGCGGGCTGAAGGCCCACTCGGCCATGTTGGTCTTGGCGACCACGATGCCGCCCTCCTCGCGGATGCGGCGCACCATGAAGGCGTCGTCGGGGGGGATGCTCCCCGCGAGCCCGATCGACCCGCCGGTCGTGACCATGTCGTCGGTGTCGAAGTTGTCCTTCACGAGCACGGGCACGCAGAAGAGGGGGCCGGGCTCCTCGCCGGCGGCCAGCGCCGCGTCCAGCTCGTCGGCCCGGTCGAGCGCGGCCGGGTTCACCACCGTGATCGCGTTGATGCGGTCCTCGTAGGCCTCGATGCGGTCGAGGTGGGCCTCGACCACCAGGCGGCAGGTGGTGGCGCCGGAGAAGATGGCCTCCTGCACACCGGCGATAGTGGCATCCACCACGTCGACGGGGCCGGGGGCGGGGGCGTCGCAGGCGGCGGCGAAAGCGGCCGTCAGAGCGATGGCCACCGAGCCGAGAGGCCTCAGGTTCGCCTGCGTTACGTCTCTCGCCTGCACGTGCGGTCGGGCTGGTCCTGTCTTCCCTGCCATCACTTCATCTCCTCGAGCAGCTCCACGTTGCGCAGACCCTCGCGCGCGTCCACCGCCGGAGGGCGCCCCTCGCGCACCGCCGCGGCGAAATCCGCCAGCTCGCCCACGTAGGGGTTCTGTACGACGTAGGGCACCATCCCCGCCTTGGCGATGACCGTGCCCGCCCCCCTAGGCCCGAGGGTGTGGTTGCCGATGACGTATCCCTGATCGCCGTAGACCTCCACCCGCGAGGGCGACTCGAACTGCACCGACGAGCAGAACTCCGCAGTGGCCCCCGACTCGAAGGTCAGCGCCACGAGGGCGGTTTCGTCGCGGGGCCCGCCCCACACGGCGTTGCTGGTGACGGTCCGCACGGCCACCACCTCGCCGCAGCCCGGAACCATGAACCAGCGGATCATGTCCAGGCAGTGGGTGCCCACCCCGGCGAGGCTCCACCAGCGGCCGACATCCGACCCGGCGCGCCAGTTGGAGTCGTCGGGCGCGGGCCAGGTCCACTGCACCCGCATGTGCCGGAGCTCCCCGAGCGCTCCGCCCCTGATGAGCCGTTCCATGGTGCGGTGGCCCCCGTGCCAGCGCAGGTGGTAGGCCACCCCCACGGTGACGCCTGCGGCATCGGCAGCCTCCACCACCCGGCGTCCGTCGGCCGAGGAGGTCACCATCGGCTTCTCCACGAAGACGTGCTTGCCCGCCTCAATGGCCGCGAGCGCCTGCTCGGCGTGCAGGGCGTCCGGGGTGGCGATCAGCACGGCGTCGAGCCCCGGATCGGCAAGCAGTTCATCGAGGCGGTCGAAGGCCGGCTCCGGCGCCCACGCCCGGTGGCGCCCGGCGAAGTCGCCCGCCCGCGCGCGGTCCCGACTCAGCACGCTCCACAGCCGAAGCCCGGAGGCCGCGGCCAGCGCCGGCGCCAGCTGGGTCTCGGAGATGCGCCCGGTTCCCAGCAATGCCATGCTGAGGGGCTTCGGCTTCATGCCCATGTCAGCGGACCGCCATCATCTGAATCTCCACGCCGAGGCGCCCCACCAGCGGCAGGCCCGCCACGGTCGGCTCCGGGGCCCCTGCCGGCATCACTTCGCCCAGGACCTCCAGCACCGCTTCCGCGTCGCGCACGTCCGTGAGATAGACCCAGACGTTTCTCACGTCGGAAAAATCCATCTCAGCGGCGCTTAATGTTGCATTTAGCCTGTCGAGCGTATTGCGGGTCTCCGCGGGGATGTCCTCCCCTGCCGCCAGCATCCCCGACAGCCAGAGACGCGCCCCCGTATCGATGGCCGGCGAGAGCGGCGCGCGCCCCGGACCCTGTCCCGCGGGCCGGACCACTGCGCGGGCATTCGAACTCTCGGCGACGCACTGGATCTCGACCAGGAAATCCGAATTCATGAGCCCGCCGCGCACCGCTGCCCGGGCCGGCGGATCGTCCGCGGTGACGAACTCGCGGTAGGCCTCGTTCATGTCGCCCCACAGGCGCACGTCGTCGAGGAAGACCTGGCAGCTCACCAGGTCCCCGTAGTCCATGCCCGCCGCCTCCAGAATCATCCCGATGTTGCCGAACACGCGCCGGGTCTGCGTCTGCACGTCGCCCCGCACCGGCTGGTAGGTGTCGGGGTCGCGGCTCGTGGCTCCCGCGACGAAGAGGACGTCGCCCGCACGGACGCCCCACGAGTAGGGCAGCGCCGGAGACTGAAGTCCCGACGGAACAATGATTTCGGTATCGTCCGGCGTGGCCACCGCCGATATCTGAATCAGCGCGCCCATATCGGGCAGGTCGGCTTCCACGGTGGCGCGCGTGGGCGCGTTCTCGGCGAAATAGGTGCGGTAGACGCCGTTCATGCCCTGGAAATGGCGGGTGTCCCGGAGGAACACGTTGACGGCGACGACATCCTCGTATCCGAGCCCGTGTCCGGCGAGTTCCTCTCCCAGGGCGTCCAGCGTGGCCGCGGTCTGCTCCTCGATGCTGGTGAGGGCGCGGTCGCCATCCGAGGTCCCGGTAACGTTGGACAGGAACACGAGTTCAGGCCTCTGCGCCGAGGCGCCGGGGGCGCACGAGAGCGCGAGCGGAAGGGCCAGCAGGACGAGCGTGAGCGGGCTCGCTGGGCGCGCGCGGGAGCGAGACGCTGCGGCCCGGATACGGGAAGTGCGCAAGGAGGACACGTTCATCGGACAACCTCTCGAAGGGGCGACGGGGTTCCGAGTCCTGATGGTAGCCGCAGCGGGCGCGCGCGCAAAGGGAGCCGGGCGAAGTCGCCCCAACCGCCCATCAATGCGCCCTTTCGCCCGTTCGCTTGACTTGCTCCGGCGCGCTCCCTACATCCAACCCACATCACCGCCGGAAGCTTCCGGGACGGTCACTTGCGCCTCCCGGCGTGCATCCGTTTTGCTCGACACTGGACGGTGCGAGGCGGCACTGTGGCGGAGGATCCGGGGCGAATGACAGACTCGACCAAGCACGATCAGAGCATCGCGGCACGCCTCTTCAACATGGAGCGCGGCGAACTCCCCCTCGCCCTCCTCTCCGCGGTCTTCTTCTTCTTCGTCCTCTGCGGGTACTTCTTCCTGCGGCCTGTGCGCGAAGCCATGGGCGTCGCCCGCGGGATGGACGAGTTGCGCTGGCTCTTCGTGGTCACTTCCGTCATCTCGCTGCTGGCGGTGCTCGCATTCGGCGGAGTCGTGGCGCGCATGAACCGGCGCCGCTTCATCCCCGTGGCCTTCCTTTTCGTGATCGCGTGCCTGTTCGTTTTCTCCGGGCTGATCATCCAGGACGTGCGGGCCGGCGGCGGACTCATCGGCACCGACGCCGAAACCGCCCTCGCCCGCGGCGTGGGCTACACATTCTACGTGTGGCTGACGGTGATTAACCTGTTCACCACCAGCCTCTTCTGGGCCTTCATGGTCGATATCTTCGACGTGCGCCAGGGGAAGAGGATGTTCGCCTTCATCGGCATCGGCGGCACGCTCGGGGCGCTGGCGGGGGCCGAAGCCACAAGCATCATCAGCGGGATGACCGAGTCGTCGTACCTGCCCGCCGGGCTCATGCTGCTCGCCTGCAGCTGCTACGGCGTGGCGATCGCGACCATGCTCTGGCTGGACCGGATGGCGTTGCGCTCGCGCGCGTCCCACATGGAGGCGCTGCCGAGGGGTCGCCGCGACGACGCCGCGCCCGACGGCAGCACCCGGATCGGGGGCACGTTCTGGGAGGGCGCCAGGGCGGTCGTGGCCTCTCCGTACCTGCTGGGGGTCGGGCTGTGGGTGGTGTTCATGGCCATCTCCAGCACCATGATCTACTTCACCCAGGCGAACATCATCCAGCAGGCCACCGACACCTTCAGCCAGCGGGTGGAGAGCTTCGCCAACTTCGACTTCCTGGCCCAGTTCGCGACCCTCCTGACCCAGATCTTCATCACGACGCGCATCATCAGGAGGCTGGGCGTGGGATGGACGCTCGCGATCCTGCCGCTGGTCACCGTCGCCGGATTCGCGGTGCTGGCGGTGTGGCCGCTCTACGGGGTGATGCTGATCTTCCAGGCGGTGCACCGGGCGACCCGCTACGCCATCTCGCGGCCCTCGCGCGAGACGCTGTTCAGCGTCGTCACGCCCTCCGAGAAGTACAAGGCGAAGCCCGTGGTCGACGTGTTCCTCTATCGCGCGGGCGATGCGACGGGGGCCGGGATCGACGCAACGTTCGCCGTCCTCGGGATGACGCTCGCGCTGGTGGCCGCGTCGACCGTGCCGCTGGCCGGCATCTGGATCGCGCTCTCGGTCGGGCTGGGACGCGCGCAGGCCAGGCGGGTCGGCGAATAGCCACGGGACGGCCGGCGACCCGACGCTGGCAGACCGGCGACCCAGCGCTGGCAGACCGACGACCCGGAGGGGCCGAGCCGATTCGCCCGGGTCCTTCGGCTATCGATACATGCCGAAGAACACCTTGCCGGCCATCTTGCGGAACACGCTTCGGGTGAGCAGCCCGGCTTCGAGTGCCCATGCCACCGGAAGGCGGTCGTAGCCCCAGCGCGCGGCGTGCTTCCACGCCCGCCTGGGATACGCGCGCCGGATCACCGGGCCCGGATGCGCACCGCCATCCAGGTGATCCGCCAGGGCGTCACCCGCGATCTTCCCGTACCGCCACGCGTGGTGGATGCCTCCGGCCGTCAGCGGTGAAACCATGCCGGCGGCGTCCCCGATGAGCATCACCCGTTCCCGGTAGAAGTTGCGAAGCAGGCCGCCCACGGGGATGACCCCGCCCCGCTTCTCGACCACGCGCTTCCCGGAAAGCCCGAAGAGGGGGTCGAGCTTCGCTACGAACCCGGGCAGGTCGGCCTGCCGGTCGCGGTGCAGCGCCAGCCCCACCTGGGTCGTCGCCACGCCCGGCACCACCCACCCGATGTAGCCGGGGGCGCACTCGGGATCGATGAAGCAGTGCAGACAGTCGGCGACGCCGTCCAGAGGTTCGAATTCCCACTCGACCCCCTTGAGCAGGCGGCGGTTGCGACCGAGGCCGAAGCTTTCGGCCACTCCGGAACGCGCGCCGTCGGCTCCCACAAGGAACCGGCAGGTGACGCCGGAGCCCTGAAGCAGCAGGGAAGATCTGTCCCGGGCCGCGCCCCGATACCTCTCGCCGAACCGGATCTCGACGCCCGCGCGCTGCGTCTCCCGCACCAGATGGCGCATGAGCCGGGCGGTGTCGGTCGCCATGAAGAAGTAGCCGTCCCGCTCCAGGTCGATGTGGTCGTGGGTCGGGGTGTAGACCCTGACGCGGTTGATTCTGCGAACCAGCCGGGCCGGCACCTTCCACTCGGTCCACGCTTCATGCACCAGGATGCCGGTGGTGTGGATGCGCTCGCCGGGTGCGGACTGCCGTTCCAGCACCAGAACGGAGAGGCCCCGCCGAGCCGCCTGGCGCGCACAGGCGAGCCCGGCAAAGCCGGCTCCGGCCACAACCACATCGTAGTCTTCCGACAAGGCAACCTCTCCTCCCGCGAGGGACGCTGACCGAACCCTGCATCCCGGCGCCCGGCGCGACCCCAACCTTGCAGGGCCATCGCGACACCGCCACAGAAGATATGTCACGGAGGGTTCGGGGTTCCTGAAACGGCTTGCGGGGACCTCGCCGCGTGGGCCACCTTCACGCGCATTCTTCATCCCGCCTCGCCGGAGCTCGTTCCCAGGAGCCAGCCATGAACGCGCACAGCCGCTTTCGATCATCGACTTCGACACTGGTGGCCGGTCTGATTCTGACGCCCCTGTGTCTGATAGCGCCCCTCTCCGCCCAGGATTCCGGCGACGGACTCGACATCGACCGCGGATACATCCTCCCCAACCAGACCATCCAGGACCTGTTTGCCACCGATCCGAACTACGCCACCCTGGACCACATGAGCCCGGACGGCGACCACTTCGTCGTGCCGCTTTCGACCGAGCTGTCGACGCTGGAGGAGGTGGGAGAGGAGACCCTGCGCCTGGGCATGCTCGAGATCCGGGCGCGCACCGACCGGCCCTGGCACCTGGACATCTACGGCCTCTACGGGTTCCGCTTCTATTCGCTGAGCGAGAGGTCGTTCGTCGACGTCGAGCTGCCCGACGGGATCTTCGTGAGCGACCTCATGTGGTCACCGGACGGCGCGCGGCTGGCCTTCCTGGCGCACCTGGAGGAACGCACGGAAGTGTGGATCGCGTCCGCCGAAGACGGCAGCGTGACCGCCGCGGGCAACGCGCGCGTGATGGCCACCCTGGGCACCTCGTCGCGGGGTCAGGGGTCGGCGCCGTCCCAAATGCTCCAGTGGACGCCCGCCGGGTCGGTCATCACCCTGGCGGCGCCGGCCGATCGTGGCGGCCAGCCGCCCGCGCCCGTCCTCCCCTCCGGGCCCACCATCCGGCACACGCGCGAGAGCGCCACGCCGACGCGCACCATGCCCTTCCTGCTCGAGGGCGACCACGACTCGGACCTGTTCGAGTACTACACGCGCAGCCAGATCGTCGAGCTGGCGCCCGGCCAGGCCCCCCGCCCAATCGGGGACCCGGGCATGTACGAATCGGTCTCGCTCAGCCCCGATGGAGGCCACCTGATCGCCACCCGCATCGAGCGGCCCTTCTCGTTCATCGCCAGCTACACGGGCTTTCCGCGGGTCACCGAAGTGCTGGACGCCGAAAGCGGTGATGTCCTGGCGACCCTCGAGGAGCGCGAGTTGCGCGAGGGCCGAGGCGGCGGTCCGGGCAACCGCCCGCGCGCCTGGCAGTGGCGCCCGGACGGCAGCGGCGTCGCGTATCTGCATCGCGCCGCCCCGGACGATGCAGGTGACTCCGACGCGCCCCGCCCCGATCGCATCATGCTGCTGCGCGCGCCCTTCGGCGACGGTGACGAGGTGGAGGTGGCCTCGAGCGACGACCCGATCAGCGAGGTGACCTACTCGCTGGACGGCAACCACGCGTTCGCCGCCGTGCGCCGGGACGGAGAGAACGCGCTCGCCCACTTCGCGCTCGACGATGGTGCCCAAAGCAACATCATCGTGCCCTTCCACGACCCCGCGGACGCGGTCTCGCTCCCCGGCGACCTGCTCACGGCCCGCACCGCCAACGGCCTCGACCATGCATGGGTGTCGTCCAACGGCGAAAGCGCGTATCTGACCGGCGACGGACTCAAGGAGGACTTCCGCCCCCAGCCCTTCGTCGACCGGGTCTCCCTCTCCGACGGCTCCACCGAGCGCCTCTTCGAGGGCTCGCGCGACAGCTTCGACCAGCCGCTGGTCCCGCTCGACCCCGACCTCGAGCGCATGATCGTGAGCCGCGAGGGCAGGAACACCTTCCCCGACAGCTATCTCTGGACCGGGGGCGGCGAGATGCAGAATCTGACCCGCAACGTGGACCCCTTCCCCCAGCTCACCGCCGCGCGCCGCATCGACTTCGAGTTCACGCGCCGCGACGGCCTCGAGGTCCAGGGCCGGGTCTCGCTCCCCATCGACCATGTCGAGGGCACCCGGGTGCCGGCCATCTTCTGGACCTACCCGAGGGAGTACCGGAGCGAAGAGGCCTTCACCAACGCCACCATCCGCGCGCGCAATCACAACGCGTACACCGGTCTCACCTGGCTGCGGTGGTCCGACATCTGGCTGACCCAGGGATACGCGCTTGTCTATCCGGACATTCCCATCGTCGGCGAGAACTATAACGACTACTATATTGCGAATATGGTTGACGGGATGTACGCGGCGATGCGCGCGGTCGATGGCCTCGGCGTGATCGACATGGACCGCATCGGGCACGGAGGCCACAGCTACGGCGCCTTCGCGACCGCCAACTTCCTCGCTCACACCCCCTTCTTCAAGGCGGGCATCGCGGGCGACGGCGCCTACAACCGCTCGCTCACGCCGATGGGCTTCCAGGCCGAGCCGCGCGACATCTGGGAAGCGCCCCATGTCTACATGGAGATGTCCCCCTTCTTCAAGGCGGACCAGATCAACACGCCGCTGCTCATGTACCACGGCGCCGACGACAACAACTCGGGCACCTATCCCATCCAGTCGAGGCGGATGATCCAGGCGCTTACCGGGCTGGGCAAGACCGCGGCGCTCTTCGAGTACCCCTTCGAGTCGCACACCCCGCGCGCGATCGAGAACAACCTCGACATGTGGGCGCGCTGGGTCGGCTGGTTCGACACGTACGTGAAGGGCGAGGGAGCGGATACGCGGCCGGTGTCGGAGGGAGGTTCGAGCCGCTAGGGGCTTCAGGGGAGGAGGAGAAGCGGGATGGCATCGCACGAGGGCGGGTCCGGGTCGACGGTTCGCTACGAGCCCGACGAGAGGCCGCCCTGGCCGTTGGCGGTCGGGCTCGCGCTCCAGTACAGCATCCTGGCGCTCGGAGGGGTCGTTCTGACCGTCGCCATCGTGCTTCGGAGCGCCGAGAGCAGTGAAGCCTATCTCGCCTGGGGGGCGTTCGGCGCGCTGATGGTGAGCGGGCTGACGAGCATCGTCCAAGTGGTCCGGATGGGGCGGCTCGGGTCGGGCTACGTCCTCATCATGGGCACCTCCGGCGCCTTCATCGCCGTATCCGTGGCCGCGCTCGTCCAGGGGGGCCCTGCCCTGCTCACGACGCTCGTGATCGCCTCGTCGCTCTTCCAGTTCCTGCTCGCGGGGCGCCTGTCGATTCTGCGCCGGATCATTACGCCGACGGTCGCCGGGACCGTGATCATGCTGATCGCGGTCAACGTGATGCCCTTCCTGTTCGATTTTCAGGACAACGCGCCGCCCGGCGCCTCGCCGCTCGCCGCACCTCTCACCGTGCTCGCCACGCTCGGCGTAACCCTGGCGGTGATGCTCAAGTTCACCGGACCGGTGCGCCTCTGGGGCCCGATCATCGGCATCGCGGCCGGGTGCGCGGCTGCCTCCTGGTTCGATCTGATCGACACCACCACGCTTGCTCAGGCGGCCTGGGTGGGCGTGCCCGCGGCCGGCTGGCCGGGGCTGGGCTTCGATTTCGGCGCCGCCTTCTGGGCGATCCTGCCCGCCTACACCTTCGTCACGCTCGTGGGCGCGATCGAGACCGTCGGCGACGCGGTGGCCATCCAGCGGGTCTCGTGGCGGGAACCGCAGGCCACGGACTACCGCGCGGTCCAGGGAGCGGTCGCCGCCGACGGCCTGGGCAACCTGCTCTCGGGGCTCTTCGCCACCGTCCCCAACACGACCTATTCGAGCAGCGTCTCCATCGTCGAGATCACGGGCATCGCCGCGCGCCGGGTCGGCATCTGCATCGGCCTGGCCTTCTGCGCGCTGGCCTTTCTTCCGAAGCTGACGGCTCTGCTGCTCATCATTCCCGATCCCGTGATCGGCGCCTACGCCATGGTGATCATCGCCGTGCTCTTCGTGCTGGGGACACGGATCGTCCTTCAGGACGGCATGGACTACCGCAAGGCGACGATCGTGGGCGTCTCGTTCTGGATCGGGGTCGGGTGTCAGAGCGGCGAGATTTCGACGGCGGGGCTGAACCCCTTCCTGCAGCAGCTGCTCGGCAACGGCATGACCTCAGGCGGCCTGACGGCGCTCGTGCTCACCGCGTTCATGGAGCTGACGGGGCCGAGGCGCGTGCGCATGCAGACGACGCTCGACGTGGCGTCGCTGCCGAAGATCCAGGAGTTCCTGGAGGGCTTCGCGAGCCGCAAACGGCTCGGGGCCGAGACCGGGCTTCGGCTGGGCCTCGCGGCCGAGGAAACGCTGCTGCTGCTCATCGAGCAAAGCGAAGCCGAGGAGTCGTCCGGGCCACGCCGCCTGCGTCTGACCGCCCGCACCGAGTCGGGCGGTGTCGAGATGGAGTTCCTGGCCGCGAGCGGCGAGGGCAACATCGAGGACCGCATGGCCGTGCTCGGCGGGCACGCTGCGGAAGAGCCCGGAGAGCACGAGATTTCGCTGCGGCTCCTGCGCCACCTCGCGACATCGGTGCATCACCACAAGTACCAGGATGCCGACATCGTGACGGTGCAGGTGGATACGGCCCCGGCCGGGAAGTAGGCCTCGTCGGAGCAGGTCCCGCCGATGACGACGACATCAAGACCGGTCGCGGGCGAGACGGTGCCCGCTCAGCGCATCAGGATGGCCGCTCCGACGCCCGCGAAGAAATCCTGGGCAGCATCGTTCAGCCCGACGCCGAGCCGGATATCCCATTGCGAATCCTCGGCTGTGAGCCACGTCAGGCCCGCGTTGAAGTAGTGCTCCTTCGGGGCATCCGCCCCCATGGGCAGAAACGCATACCATTCGCCGTACACGCCCCCGCGCGTTCCGAGGCCGGCTCCCGCGACCGCCGACTGGGCCCACTCGGAGTAGCTGTCGTCGCCATCCGCGACGGCCAGGTTGACCTGCGTGCTCCCCGCCAGGGAGAATCCTCCGGGCGCATCCCAGCTGTAGATGAGGTTCACGCCCGGCAGCACGCGTCCGCCGGAGAACAGGGCGCTGCCCGTGGGCGTCATCTGCGGCAGGAGCGCGAGCGCCGGAACGCGACCCTTCTGCCGGATGAGTTCAAACTTGGCGCCCAGGTAGAGGTCCTCGATCCCGGTTTCGCTGGCCCCGCCCCCCTCGGATTCCACGCGGGTCACCGGAGTGGCCGCCACCCGGAGTTCGATCCAGTCCGCCGCAACACCCCCGCGCACCAGCAGTTCGCCCAGCGTATGCGTCTGGACCGAATGGCCGCCGGCCCAGTCTCCGCTGAACGTGTACCCGAACTCGATCTGCAGAACACCCTAGCCGACGGTGGAAGCCGCTTCCGTGAAATCCGGCCGGTCGGCGGCCAGGGAACGGGACGCCGGGGAGCTGGCCGGTGCCCCGGCGGGCTCCTGGGCGGATCCGTCCGTCGGGTGCCCGAGCATCACGCCACCCGTCAGGGCGGCGAGCAGACACCGGAGAGCCAGGCGAGCCACGACTTGGCGCCCTTTCGGAAGCGGCGAGCGGGGATGGGTCGCCGGCAGGACACCGTGGGTCTGGTTCCGTCCGGCCATCGCCCTCACAGCACCCCCGGGATCAACGCCCTGCGGCCGGGCGGATAGTCCTCGAACCGCTCCCAGTACCAGCGGTGGTGGCTGAGCGCCCTCGGCACGAGGTTCGCCGCGGTGTAGGTGAAGAACGCGAACCCGCCCAGCGACCATGTAGCGAGCGCCCATCCGGCCCACTCCAGGAGTTCTCCCAGATAGTTGGGGCATGAGACATGGCGGAACGCTCCACCTCGGGGGATGCGATATGCCGTGTCGCTCGACTTCCTGAGCCGCAGCAGGATGTTGTCGGAGCGGATGTTGAGGGTGAAACCGGTCGCGAAGATCGCCAGCCCGGCGAGGAAGCGCGGATCGGCGAGCCATCCCGGCCCATACGCCCCGAAGTGCGAGATGAAGCGTGCGTTCACGTACGCGTTGACCACGTTGAAGGCGAACCCGCTGCCCGCGACCACAATCGGCATCGTCTTGCCCACGGTCCGGGTGCGAAACGGAAAGATGAAGTTCCGGTTCAGGTAATGGCACTGCCAGACGCCCAGCAGAATCAGCGGGACCAGTTCGCCGGCGGCGCTTCCCATGAAGAAGATGACCCCGAAGAGTACCGTCGCCGGCAGCTCCATGACGATCCATCCCGCCCGATTCGACATCTCCGGGCCCCAGCCTCGCCCCGAATAGTGACGGCCGTAGGGCGCCGTGAGACGCAACAGCAGCGCGAAGGTGAGGATTGCCGTCGCGAACACGGCCCACACCAGCGCGCGATGGATGGCTGCTTCAGTCATGAGGGTTCCGTATCCACCATCGTTGCGCGCCTCCGCGTTCGGCTTGGCGCATGGGGGGAGGCCGATTCAGACATCGCGGCGCCCTTCCCCAAGGTAATCACTCTGCCATCTTGGCAGACTTTTTTGACCAAGGGATCGCTGCGGGCCAGGTCGCGGGCTCCGGATGACCGGCAGATCTGCCATTTTGGCAGACTGTCTTGGTTGCGGGTTGTGAAGCCCTCGTTGAACTTACGCGATTGCGGGCCGAAATTCCCGCCGATTGATTCCCGCCGAACGTGTCAGGAGCAGGCTCGCCGTTCCGCAAGGGCCTTCCTGAGCTTGCTCTCGTCGGGCCGCTGGTAGCATTGCAGCACCGTCTGCGCCGTCGTCCACCCGCCAAGCTCGCAGAGCACCTTGAGCGGCTGATCCATCAGGTCGCTGGCAAACTTCCGTCTCAGCGAGTGCCAGCCGCGCCCGCGCTTGGGCTCCAGCCCGGCAAGCGACTCGGCCCGCCTCCACCACCCGCCGACCTGGCAGGGGCCGACGCAACGCGAAGGATCGTTGGGCGCGGGCAGCAGCGGAACGTCCCCGATTCCGGGGTTGTGTCCACGAGCCTCTTCCAAGGCCGAAAGCGCTTCGGCCGTCACCGGCGTCCGGTGCTCGTTGCCGGTCTTGTCATGTTCGGCCCGCCACCGGATCACCCCGGCTCCCATGTCCATATCCGACCACCTGAGCTTGCGGATCGCGCCGATCCGGTGACCCGTCTCGTGCGCGAGCACCAGCGCGACGCGGAAGCGCCAATCCATCTCCACCGACACATCCAGCAGGGCCTCGTACTCCGCCTGCGTGAGCAGCACCCGGTTCGGGTTCTTCTCCCTCGGCACCCTGAGGCCCCTCAGCGGGTTGGACCGGAGCAGGAGCCGACCCTCCCGGTCCCTCGACCTCGCGGCCCAGTTGAGGATCGCGAGCAGGAACCTCAGGTCCCGTTCGACCGTCCGGTCGGACACGGGCTTTCCGCTCGGCCCGATCCCGCCCGCTCTGCGCGCCCGGATGAACCTGTCCCAGTCGCGCCGCGAAAGCGTTCCGGGCCTCCGGTCCTTCCCGAAGAATCCCAGGAACATCTCCATCGCGGTCCCGTCGTAGCTCCGCGAGCGCCGACTCTTGGTCGGCGTCACCTCCTCACCGTAGATTTCAAACAGCTTCTCCAAGGTGAGCGGCTCGGCCTCCGCCTTGCCGCCGGGCTCGTGCATCGCGACGCCTGCGGCGAACTCGTCCGCCTGCCGCTTGGCCCTTGCCCAGTCGCGGTGCTTGAGGGACCGGGTGAGCCTGCGCCCGTTCTCGCGCCACTCGATCTGGAGGAGGCCAGTCTTCGGATCCGGAAAGACCCGGACCCGGTTCCGGCCCCACTCGCCGGCGCCGTAGCTCCGGCGGCTTCGTTTCGTGCGTGCCATCGTTCGATACCTCCCTCGATTCGATGGACTGCACGATCTGCGCAACGGAATCTCGCTGGTCGAAGACTGCTTGACCAGTGCCGACACTCCCGGAACGGGACGGAGGAGCGCTGCCGGAGGTCGATCCGCGTCCGGGACTGCGCTGGATCGCTTGGGACCCCCACTCGTGGGCGCGGCTTGACGCGGCCCAAGACGCGCTCCCGATTTCAACCGGAGAAGTCACACGGGGCAGTGAGTAAAGGAGCGACATGCACGGCCAGTCCTTCAACCACGGGCGACCGCTCTGATCGCCCATCTCAAGGGACGCGAGAAGGCTCTGGAGGCTTTCGGATGGACCGGACGCCGGGCTGGCTGGATCGCCTTGGCCTGCCTCAACGGCGGCGTCTTCACCCGCGCGCAATGGACGAGTTTCCTGGGTTGCCACCCGGAGAAGGTGCGGCGCGCCGTCCTCGCCCTCGTCGCGCAGGGCCTGGCGGTCGAAGAGGCCCCGGTTGGCATCCAGAGAATCGGCCGCGTGTGCCGGATCAAAGCTCGCGAGATCTACCGGGCGCTCGGAGCGGAGGAGTTCTTTCGGCCGCGCCGGATCACGTCCAAGGACGTGCTGGCGCGTCGGTTGCTGGCGCTCGACTACGTCCTCGACCGTACCCGCTTGCCGTGGCTCCCGACCGAGGCCGAAAAGGTCGCCGCGTTCGAAGCGCTCGGGATCGAGCGCCGGATCCTGCCCCGGCGGACCTACCGGGGCGCGACCGGGAACATCCGCCGCTACTTCCACCTCGGCCTTCCGCTGGCCCTGTACACCAAGCGCGCGGTCTTCGTGTACGTCGATCCGGGCCACGAGACCGCGACATCGCTGCGCGCTTGGGGCGCGGCACACCGGAAGCTATGGTGGGTGCTCCGTGATCGCGGATACAAGATCGAGATCGTGGCCGTTGCGCGGGGCTGGAAGGAGACGAGGCGAGCGGACACCGTGCTCGGCAACTGGGTGAGAGACCCGCGCCCATCGGAGCATTACGGGGAGATCGAGCGAGAGATCGAGTGGATCAAGCATGTCCTCCGCAGCAGGGACAAGAACCTGATCCGAGAGGTGTGTGGCGACATCCGGGGCGGGCTGGTGCGGCTGGCGGAACTCCAGAATCAAGCTCACCGGGAGTCCGGCCGAGGGTTGTTGCACCGGGTGCACACATGGCAGTCGGAGCGGCTCGATCGGTCGTGGTTCTGACGAGCAATCGGTGGCCCCGTGGCCGTACCGGAGGTGTGTATTTGACGTCGAGGTCTACCGGACACGAAATCCACCCTCGGATGTGACACGCGACCGATGCCGCAAGTCACTGGAGGATGGTCGGTTAGGCCACGGCCGCCCGATTCGTCGATGCCGAACCGGGCCTTTTGGCCGTGGCTGGGAGCGACCCCCCTCTTTCGATGCCCAGTGCGTGCATAGCAGAGGGTCGGGATGTGCACATCCCGGACACCTCCGCCGTGGGGGTCGCTCCCAGTCCAGCAGTCCCTTGCGGGAAGGCGTTGGGACACCCTGCTGGCCCTCGACGCCCGAAGACGCGTCACCGTGGTTGCCCCCGACCTGGGAGGCGGCACCATCCTGACGGTGGCGGATTCGCCTGCATTGCCGGAGGCACCCACCAGCGGGCTGATTCGGCCTGCGGAAGTTCTCGCCCTGGTAAATCTCGAGGGAGTGGGAGATCGGCGACATCGGCGAGACCCCGGGGTCGGAAAGCTACGTGTCCGTCGGCGAGAACTACGCGTCCGGCGCGCCTCTTTTCGGAAAAGGATCTAATATTGCGGTGCTGGGACAGCACATCTTTCGAGGTCCGTCCGACGCGATGCAGGTGGAAGAGCTGGACATGTCCGGGAAACTCGTGCGCATCCTGCGCATTCCCGGCTATCCCCTGGACCTGGATGACGCCCGGATCGCGGTCGAACGGGATGCCCGTTTCGAAGAACTTCCTGCCGCCATGCCCCCGTTCATCCGGCAGTTGGTCGAAGACCTGCCCGCTCCGGCGACTCGACCCGCCTACGCCAACATGCTCGTGGACCCTTCCGGGGCGGTCTTGGCTGGAACTGTTCCGGGGAATGAGCGAACGGGACCGGCCCCAGGAATGGCTCATTCTGGATGCAGATGGAACTTGGCTCGGCACCGTCGAAGTCCCGGACGGTTTCACGGTGATGGAGATCCGGATGGATACTATGCTGGGCGTGTTGCGCGACGAGCTGGATGTCGAGCATCCGCAGGTGCTGCGGCTGAACAGGACTGGGAACTGAGAAACCCGAACCCCGGCGGGCCCATCACCGGCCCACCGGGGTTCCTTGCCCGCCTGCTGGAAGCGGACGAGCGAATCCGTGAGAGAGTCAGCTCGCCGCGCTTCTGAGACTCGGCGAGTAGACCCTACCGCGTCTCCCACAGCCAGTTGTAGTTCAGCCGCACGTAGTAGTAACCGCCGTTGAAGCCGAAGGGCGTGCTCTCGGGATAGCGCGCGCCCACGCCCAGCGCGTTCGGGCTCTCGTCCGGATACGTATTGAGCAGGTTCTGCGCACCGAACGTGACCGAGGCGTTGTCCGAGAGGTCCAGCGCCATTTCGGCGTCAACGATGACACGTCCCGGATAGGTGAACTCGTCGCCGATATCGTACCAGCCATCGTAGAGCGTGCCCCGCAGGAGGCCGCGCCACGGGCCGAACGAATGCACGCCGCTGAGCGAGGCGCGGAAGCTCGGGAGCGACTGCTCCAGCTGGAAGACGCGGTCGTCGTCCACGACCTCGGGGTTTCTGTCCGTGACCTCGGTGTCCGTGAAGTTGAAGAGGAAGTTGACGCTGGTGTTTCCGCCCATCGCCTCCGGGGAGTAGTTCAGCACGAAATCCCATCCCTGGGTGAGGGTCGAGAAGTCGTTGGTGAAGAAGCGGAACTCGGCCAGGTTGCTTGCGCTCGTGATGCCCTCGGACACCAGCTGGGAGACCTCGGCGTCCGTGAGCTCGAAGGTCCGGGTCTGGGCGAAGCGATCGTCGATCGCGATCCGGAAATAGTCCCCGGTCAGCCGCAGGGAACCTGCCTCGTACACGGCGCCTGCCGCGATGCTGAACGACGTCTCGGGCTCGAGTTGGCGGCCGCCCTTGAGCGCCGCGACGCGTGAGGTCGAAGGGATGGTGCCGCGGTTGACCAGGTCGCCGATCTCGGAATCGAAGACGGTCGACACGTTGAAGGTGTTCTGCTGCCCGGGCGTCGGCGCCCGGTAGCCCGTGCTCGCGCTGGCGCGCAGCGACATCTGTTCGGTAGCCGCGATGCGCGCGGACACCTTCCCGGTGGCCTGACCTCCGAAGTCCGAGAAGTTCTCGTAGCGGCCGGCGAGGCCGATGTTCCAGTTGTCGGTGACGCCGTTGCCGAGATCGAGATCGGCATAGACGGCGGTGTTCCTGCGGCTCCAGTTGCCGGCCGCGAGCGGGCTGAACCCGGGGAAGCCGTTCGAGGAGGAGCTGAAGCCCTGCGCGGCATAGGGCCCGATCTGCCAGGACTCGTCCTGCCCCTGTCCGACCTCGAAGCGTTCCTCCCGGCGCTCGAAGCCGCCGGCCAGGTGCGTCCGGTCGTTCACTTCATAGGCCAGATCCAGGTTGAAGTTGAGCTCTTCCTGGTTGTAGAGGCCCGGATCGAAGTTGGTGGGCGTCTGCGGTCCGAGTGCCGCGTTAACGGTGTTATAGATGAAGAAGTCGACCTGGTTCTTGCCGAAGCTTGTGCTCGCGTCCCACGAGATGCCGCTGTCGGTGCGGCCGCGGAGACCGCCCACGACGGAGGCGTCGAAGACGTTGCCGCCGAACTGGGGCGTGAAGCCGCCGGGGAACATCTCCTGGAAGGAGAAGCAGTTCGGGTCGTCGAAGACCTGCCGCAGCGCCACCGGATCGGGGACGTTGTTGGTGACGTTCACGACGGGGCAGTTGGCGGAGCCGTCGAGGATGCCGTCGCGCGCGTCCAGCACGTCACCGATGAGCAGCGTGGCGCCGCCGTCGCCGCTGAACACGCCGCCGCGGGTGTTGGGGTTGCGGAAGAAGAAGCCGCCGTCGACCTCCTTCCTGCCGATGTTGCCGAAGGCGTAGGCCTGCTCGTCGTCGTCGAAGGTGTAGCCGGTGTTGACCCAGACCTTCAGGTCGTCGGTGACCTTGGGCGAGCCCCAGATCTGGGCCGTGGGCGTGCGCACCGCGGTGTTGCCGGCTGCGATCAGGCCCGCCGCATCGCCCCGCTGGATGGCGCGGTCGGTGGGGTCCTGGTTGCCGTACTCGACGGTAATGTTGGCGAAGCCGGACTCGCCGAGGGGCAGACCGACGTTGCCGGCAACCGAGAGCGCGTCGCCGTCGCCCTCGTAGAAGCTGCCCTGCTTGATCTCGACGCTGCCGCCGGAGCGGTCGTTCTTCAGGATGAAGTTCAGCACGCCGGCGATGGCGTCCGAACCGTACTGCGCCGCGGCGCCGTCGCGCAGCACCTCGACCTGCCGCAGCGCGAGGCCGGGGATGGACCCGATGTCGGGCCCCTGGGCGCCGTCTGAGAGGCCGCCGCCGAGCCAGGTGATGACGGCGCCCCGGTGACGCCGCTTGCCGTTGAGCAGCACCAGGGTGTGGTCGGAGGCCAGGCCACGCAGGTTGGCCGGCCGCGAGATGGTCGCCGCGTCGCTGATCGGCTGCATGTTGACGTTGTAGGACGGGACCACGGTGCGCAGCAGGAAATCGATGTTGGTCTCGGCCTGGTTGGCGATCTCGTTGACCGGGATCACGTCCACGGGGACCATGGATTCGGTGACGGTGCGCGGGCGCGTGCGGCTGCCGACCACCACCAGCTCGTCGAGAGTGAAGGTCACGATGTCGAGCCCCAAACCAACTGTGGTTGTCTGACCGCTGGTGACCGTAACGTCTTCGGAAAGAAGTCCGTAGCCGATGAGCCGGACCTCGATGATATGATTTCCGGCCGCCACGTCGGGCAGTGTGAAGCTGCCGTCGGGGCCGGTGAATGCGATGATGTCGAGGGCGGGGACTTCGACTCGCGCTCCGCCGAGTCCGGCGCCGCTGTCGTTGCTGCGGACGGTTCCCTCGATGGTGCCCTGTGCGAAGGCCGCCGATGGCAGGGCCATCAGCGCCAGCGCCAGGATTCCTCGTCTGATCATGCTGGTATGCTCCTGTTGGGGTCTGGAGGATATGGCTTGCATCCCTCGCCGAGCCGGGGCATCCTGAGGATGAAGCGGTCATCCCTGTTGCAGGCGAGATGTGTCGTGGCGCCATACATGAGGCCTCTTGTTCCTTGTCGTCTTCTTCTGGCGCCGGCGCTGGCGGTCATTGCCGCAGCGCGCCCAAACCCGGCCGTTGGCCAAGACACCGATGCAACCGCTGTGCCGGTCTACACCCACGAGCAGGCGGAAGCGGGCGAGGCCGTGTATCGGGACGCCTGCGCCGACTGCCACCTGGCCAACCTGCGGGGTGACTTCGAGGCTGTCAATCGGCACGGAAAATGTCCCGGTTATCGGCATTGAAAATGTCCCGGTTCGTTGATGCGGATCGCCACACCAGCGGTCTCGATCCGCGGCCGATCTGTCGGTGATTAGGAAGTTCTTTTCGACAGTGCCGGTGGCGTACCGCGCGTGCACATCGACATCTGGGGGCATGTGCACGCCATCCCACCCCGCCTCGAGGTCACTCCCGGCCAGAAGTCCCGTGCGGGAAGGCCTTCGGCGGAGCGGAAACGGAACGCCTCTTGCCGGACTGTCGGCCCGCGTCGCCTCCATTCACCTACGAGAGCCGGTTTCCGCTGGTCACCCGGCCTGACGAATGGCTTTACAGGGAGAGCCGGATCCTTCGCGGTCGCGGGGGGGTAAGAGGCGTCCCCAGTCAATTCACACCCTTTCGACGACAGGAGCCACCCAACCCTTAGAGAAACCTTCCAGCACCGCGTCATCATGGAGGCAGCCATGTGCGATTTCGCCAGGGCTCCGAGGCGCTCGCAAGGCCCCGGGGCTCGCAAGACCAGAGACGAACGGCGGCTGAACCATGTACGGAAGGAGGGTGGCCATGAAACGGTATCTCTATGCCTTGGTGATCGTGTTGGCGCTATCGGCCCAGCCGACACCGCCTGCTCCCCCCGCTGAATCGCTTCCTCGTCCTTCGCCCACTTGGCACAGGGATGTCGATCCAGAAGGAATCCCGAGGCGTTTCGCGTTCGAGAGCTTCGCGGATCACCTCGGCAACTGCGGAGCGAACGGTGGCACCGTCGGCGACCCAAGCCACTACAAGATACACCGCTTTCCGGTTCGTGCGGACATGGCCAACGAGCAGGATGCGGAGTTCCCCGGGCTTCCACCTCGACCGTCAACCGGTCAAGGACGGTAACCGCCGATGCGCAACTTGAGGCGAGAATGAGAGCCGCCTCATCGCTTCTGTTGGTGCTTGCCCTGGCTTGTGATAGCGAGCCCGCGGTCATCCAGCCGGAACGGGATCCCACCCTCAACGGCACTTGGTCGGGCATGTACGGGGGAGGCACTGTGCGTTTCGATCTGCGCGACCGGGAAGGAGCCGTGACCGGCACGTTCCAGTGGGTGTTCCCGGGCCAGTTCGCAGCCAGCGGGCAGGTACTGGGTAACCGCACGCAGACGAGCGTCGCGCTCAACGCAACCATGGTGATCGCGATGGAAGGGTTCGAGATCCCGGTGAACATGGAGTCCAAGGCGGACCTGAGCGGAAGGCTGGCGGGCAACCGGCTCGCTGGCGAAATGACCTTCGATGGCGGCGATGCCCCAGCCGGTCCTCACCCGGAGACCGGCCGACCCACCGGAGTAAGACTGACGCCCTTCATGTCACCCGTCACGCTCGTTCGTTAACTGAAGGCAGGGCGCGCCAGCCAATGCCACTGGCGCGCCCTGCCTCACCAGAGACTCTCCGGCCCACACCCTACCGGGGTTTGCTCCCCATCTCGATGGTTCCGTTGATCACCGCGCCCTTCTCAATCGTGATCGCTTGAGCGTCGATATCACCTTCTACACTACCGGAGGCTCGTAACGTCAACCGCGCCGAGATCGTCAGATTCCCCTCAACACGCCCCGAGACCACAGCTTCCTCAGCCCGGACACTACCTCGAATCAGGGCGTTCTCGCCGACGACAACGGCTGCTCCGCCTTTCACGTTTCCTTCAACGTTGCCTTTGATATGGAGCGTGCCCTCGGCCTTGCAATCACCGACCACGGCCATCTCGGGGCCGATGATCGAAATCGTTTCGACCGAGGGTGAGGGAGGTGAGGAAGAGCGCTTTCTCAGCATCTTGAACGTTGGTGTTGGAGCTTGAGTCTTGCCCGCCATCCGGGAGGGCGGGCGAAGGCCGCTTGCCGGGTCCGACCGAGAGGCCACCTTGACGCCGCCGGCCCCCCGCTTGAAGGCGTCTCCGACGATCTCGGTTGCACAGTCGCCGCACAGCCCGCTCTCGGGGTCCCGTGTAAACAACGTATACGACCGACCGCAGGCGATGCAGGGTCTGGGGACTGAATGTAAGCTCACGCTTCCGGTTCCGAGAACGTCACGCAGCGGCTCCGCCGGTGCGCCGGTTCACACTGGGATCGCGCATCCTGCTCGTCGGTTTATCAATGACACGGCAAGCATCGAGGAGCCCTTGTCGCACCAAGCCCAGATTGGATCGTTCGTCACGGTCGCAGTCTCGACCTGGAAGCCCGGATATCCCACCAGCTCGGCGGTCGGCGCGCGGCTGCCCGGCTCCGCCATCGGTCCCGCCAAGAGGCGAACCGCCTCCGGCCCGGTGTTCTGGATGACCACCGACGTTCCGACCGGGACGCCCGCGACGATGTCGGCGGGCTCCGTGCTGACTGGGATTGATCTGCGCTTCACTTCGTTCGCGGAGTGGAGGGTGCCAATGAAGATTTCGCGATGGCGTTGCTGGGCGAACGCAACCGGCCGGGATGCAGCAACCGGGAAGGAAGGTAAGACGCGAAACGGAGAACGCCTAGTCCAAGATCCCCCTCCTGCCGTGGTGGATCGGAGAACCTGAAAACCCTCCGCAGCGCTGTCGTCCCCGTTAGGCAGGTATCTCAGTGAACCGCATCTCGGCTTCGGCGGGACTCCAGGGACGGCGACCCCGAACCTCGCAACGTTTCTGCCCGACGCGGCACCCGGCGATAGATCCTCTCGATGATCTTGTGGATCGTTCCGCTCACCCGACCGGGAAGGCCAGACCGGTCTGGACGGTGAGATGACGGGTCTTGGTCTCGTCTTCATCGACGGGAACAAGCCCGTACGAGTAGAGTGCGTCGATCCCCAACCGAAGACTGCCGCAGAACGGAAACTCGACACCAGCGCCGAGAGCGAGTCCGAAATCCAACGTCTTGATGTCGAAGTCCGAAAACTCCTCGTTGTCGCAAGCAGCGCGAGTACTGACGCCGCCTGAGGCAGCCTCCACATCACAGGAGAGTCGACAGGCCGCCCAGGGCCCAGCGACCACGCCGACCGACAGCCCTGCTTCGCCGAGTGTTGCGACTCTTGCCAGGGCCGAGAGCTGGATGTAGTCGATGTCGAGCTTGACTCCCGTGTCTTCCATCGTACCGCTGCCACCCTTCTGTGCGAATGATCCGCCGAATCTCAAGCCGAACACGCTCGACATCGGGAAGTCAAGGTCCACGCTGGCGACCATGCCGACAACCGACCCCTCGTCGATCCGTACCTCCTCGATGGACGCGGATGCCAAGCCGATCCCGCCCTTGAGACCCAACGTCATCTGGCCGTCCGCCGGCGCGGCGATTGCCAAGAGCGGTATCACCCCGACCAGCACACTGAGTATACGCATGGCAAGACCATCCCCTGTAGTGAGTCGCGGGAACGGAGGGATCGCAGGCGTTGCCCTCCAATCTGACCGGCTCTAATGTAGTGCGCACGAGGGAACGCGCCATCAGGCTGCGCCAACTCAGGCCGAGAGCGCCGCCTATTCCAACGTCCTCGCACTCAAGGATCCCGTTAGATGAGGCCGTGGCGCAACTCGCCGTGGGGACGACCCCGGCAATACACGTTCATGACGCTGGCCGCGCTCGTGCTCGGGAGTTGCGAGCGCGTGATCATCAACGGCTATCCCCTGCCGAACCAGCCTCCGGGGAGATCAGCCGTCGAACTCCCCAATCAAGTGCTGACCGTCGGCCGGGCGCTGACGATCTCGAAGGCCGAGAACCTGTTTTGGGACGACGACACCCTAACGCTCACCGCCACGTCTTCCGACACGACGGTCGTGACGGTGTCGCTGGCCCTCGAGGAGGGTTCGTATTCCCTGACCATCGACCCGCGGTCGCCGGGCGTGGCCAGCGTTGCCATCGTCGCGACCGAGCCCGATGGCGATGGCGGCGACGACCAGCAACCACGGGGCCGGTCGGTGACGCGCAAGGTCGGCGTGACGGTCGTCGAGGCATGAGGGTCGGCGGGTTGCTGTTCGCGGCTGCCGCAGTGCTTTCCCTGCCGGGCTGCTCGCCGCCCACGGACAGCGACGAGTGTCCGCCCAGGATCGTGCCGATCGATCTGAGCGGCTCTTGGACCGGCATGGTGCGCGGCGCGATTACCGTTCGGTTCGAGCTCAGGCAGGCGAACACGGTCACAATGCTCGACCAGTACGGCGACATCGCCGGGACCGTGTCGATCACGATTCCCGGCCCCGTGGAGGCGAGTGGTTCCGTGGAGGGATGGACGCACGGGACGGCAGGTCATTGCGACGAGAGCAGGATTGCCGGCCAGTCTGTCAGGGTCTTCGCCCATCTGACCGTCATGCCGACCGACCAACTCGAACTCCCCCTGCATATCGACATGCTGTTCGCAACGGTGGAGGACGGCGAGATTCACGCCGGGCTGATCTACACCGGACCCACTGCGGTCACGTTCGACGGGAACGGCGAGGTGACCGGCATAGAGCTGGACAGCTTCACCGACACGGCGTTCAAGCTGACCCGGGGCAAAGGAGAGAAGACCGGATGAGCAAGTTGGGGCAGGCTGCTTTGCTCGGTCCGACCGTCGGATGACAGTCATCGGGGCGGATAGAGAGGAGGTTCCCGAGGCGGCCCCGCCCTCCGCCGCGCCGACAGTGGCGCGGAAGCCCATGGGGTCTTGTAGGGGGAGATCCGGTGCTCCGGGTTCGCCGCGCTCGTCCGCGGCCGCCGGCAGGTCGCCTTCACTCCCATCAGCCGCATGGCCGCATGAGCCGCCGGATCCGGTGTCGGCCGACCGCGACGCCCTCGCGGCTGACGCTGCTGCCCGTCCCATATGTCCCCGTGTTCCGACTTCAACAACTACCACCAGCAGCGGTAGTCTCGAAAGTTGACGCTGAATCGGGTGCTACCTCGGCGAAGCCAGACGCGCGTGACGCGATTCCTCCATTGCCGCGACGCCGATTCGGCTTCGCCGCTTCTGGTTGCAGGCCCCCAGGTTTCGCTGATTCGTCCCTCGACCACCGATGACATGTCGGTGTCAAGATAGATCAGCTGGATTCTTCCAATGCAGCCCCGGTACGGATCGATGGCGACCGCAATCGAGTCGGTTGTCCCGAAACGACCCTCGGTACGACCGACTACGGTAAGGGCACCGGACCGGCGCGGCATGGTCTCCAGCGACTCGGGAAGCGGCTCGCCAAGCGCGATCGTCGCCCCCCCGACCAGTTGCACCGCACGCGGAACCGAACGCATCACGGAACTGGGAACGGGGGGTTGAGAGGCGCAAGCCACCGGTGTCAACTCGATCGGGCGAATCCAAGTCCGCTCCCCGAGGTTGTCCGAGTGTGTGTTGGCCTTTCCCGCCCATGCGCCCCCGCCATGCGGCACCAAGTGCGCCATGACGCCATGGAAGCCTGTGGAGAACACGAGCCTGAGCGTGTCGTTGCGAACAAAGTGGCTCATGTACAGGTGAGGTGTCGGGATGGCACCGGCCGGCACGATGATCTGTCCAACGTTGCCGAGATACGTCGTGTCGTCGGGTGGACGGGCCAAGCGAAGGCGGGGCGGAACTTGGTAGAAGGCGGAGTCCAAGCCTAGGGAACTGGGTGCGGACATGATGGGCTGGAACCGGCTGCCGGATCTCTCCTCTGCCCAGTCGCCCTCGGCGACATCATAGCAGCCGAGCAGGTACCCTTCCGTCAACTGTGCCGACACTGGCACCGACCAAGCCGCGGCCACCAGAAGCAGCGCGCCCAGCCGGGTGGCGCGCGCATCCCGCCCATGGGCGATCCCGGCCCTTGGGATAGGGCGTTCCTTCAGCGAGCCGATCCAGGATACCAAATGATGCTCCCAACCTCTTCTTCCGGGTGAATGACCACTGCTGGACGCCATCTCCTTACCTCGGTCCGCCCACGAGGTCAGCAAGTCGTTGGAGCGCGGCGTCGAGGTCCGACAGGGTGGACTCGACGCGGTCCGTCGCGGCGATGGTGGCCGGGTCGCCCTGAGCGATCACGCCCTCCTGCACGGCCCGCGCAAACGTCAGCACGGGTTGACTAGGGAATCGAGTTCACGCCCCGTTACGGGCTGAATCCTACGCCTCAGCATGGCGGCTCCAAGCCTATACATCCGCTTGTCCTTTTCGCTGGCGTTGTCGCTATCAGCGAATTCCTCAAGGAACTTCGCCAGCTTTCCAATCTCCCCTTTCGTGATCGTCATTTCCACCACCGTCTTGAGCAGGTCATCTTGCACGCGCGGCTGCGTGGCGCTAGCCATTCATCCTCAGGCTCCACAATAGCCGGGATCGAACCGTGTCGCCAAAGGAGACGGAATCGATGACCAGACACACCGTCGGGATCAACATCGCGAAAGCCCACCTTGATGCCCATGAAATGCCGCGCCCGCGCGCACGGCGGCCCGGTTCTCGAACGACGCGGCCGGCTTCCGGAAGCTGATGGCCTGGATCGGCCCGGAGATGATCCGGGTCGTACGAGCCGACCGGCCCCTGGCACTGCGACTTCGAGGAGGCGCTTCTCGGCGCCGGCGTTGCTCTCTACGCGATCAACCCGTACCAGGTGTGCTGCTTCGCCAGATCGCGAGGGGCGCGCGCCAAGACGGATCACTGCCCGCACACTTGCGCAGATGGCGGCCGTGGTTGTTCGACCTGCGCCCGACCCGGACGATGTCGCGGGTCCGGCGCGACCTTGCCGAGCTGCAAATCGTGCGCGACGCGCTGGTCGGGTACCGGAGCGCCACGCTCAACCGCGACGACGTCGGCGCGGAAACCCCGGGGGCCATAAGCGTAGCGCAGGAACTCCGTGTTCTCCATCCGCCGCCCGCCGACTTCGCGGTTGTCCTCCACGATGACGGCCTTCATCTGGTCGAACAGCAGCTCCGAAGGCACGCCCCCGAAGTACCGGAACGCCGACTCCAGCCCCTCCATCACCACCGCCATCGTCTGGCGCTCGTAGAACCTCAACCACATCCGCCGCGAATAGCCCAGCACCACGATCAGCGCGTGCCGCTTGCCCCACGGCAGCCGGAAGTCCGCGAAGTCCACCTGGCCCTGGTGGCCCGGAGGCGTCTCGAACCTCTGGACCGGCTCCACAGGCTCCCGTCGCCGGACCTCGCGCACTGTACCGCTTCACCTGGCCGTAGCCACCCCCGTAGCCCGCCGCCTGTACCTCGTTGAACAGACGCAGGGCGCTCAGCTTCGGGTACTCGGCCAGGCGCACGTCGATGATCCCCTTGGGGTCGAGCTTCGACGGCCGCCGTGGCTTGGGTCCGTACCTCACCGCCTTGCTGTCCGCGCCTCGGTCGAGCTTCCCGGCCTCGATCCAGTTGTACACGATCCGCCTGCTGATCTCCAGATGCCGGGCGATCTCGGCCGTCGGCATCCGCTGCTCGAGATGATGTCGCAAGAGCACCCGCTTCTCTCTCCCGATCACCGCGTCTCCTCCGTTCAATGGTGACGCAAGATGCCCAGTCAGCCCCGGAATATCCGCTAACCTCGGGTCCAACCCCCTACCGCCACCGCCCTTCCGGACCCGGAAGTGTGCAGATCTGGACGGCCACTTCTGTGAAGTCTTAATTGGCCGGTAACAGATGCCTAGTCCGCTGTCAGGCTGTCGATTGCGTCAATGCGGTCGGCGCGGCGGTGGCGAACCGCCGGCCCATGGAGCCGTGGCCGGGGAGTGACCCCGGTGTTCGGCCTGCCTCACTCGGTTGAAGTATCGGGGTTTGATGATTGGGAAGTAATCATGAGTTGTTCTGACCTTTCTTATATTATGCTTGAAAGATAGACGATGAATAAAAGAAGTAAGGCAGCCACAATCAGGCAAAGGACAAATGATACAAAATGCATTTTGGTCATTAGAATTCCTCGCAGCGCTCAACGTTCATTCCCACAGATACAATATGCTAATTGTTCACTAGTCATTCTTGGTCGTCGGTTGAAGAGCGCTCCCTGGTTCGATCTTTCCCGACACGGATGCGGCGTTCCCGGTTGGAACAACGCAGCGGCAGGCGTCCGCCATCCGTGTACGCCTGCCACTCGCAGGTCTGCGCCGGAGGAACTCTTGATGTCGGGCACCGGCGTTGCACGCTTCTCCAGAGGGGATCAGCTGGATCAACAGATATCTACGCACTCGCCGGGAACCACGCGCCAGATCGTCAGCCAGAGCACCTCCTCCTCGTAGTGGCGGGCGTCCGAGCGTATCTTGAATCCCCAAACGCCGTGGCACCAGAACCACGAGCACGCCTTGGGGTTCGGCTCGTCCGGCCAGCGAGGGTCGATCCCAGCGTCCATCGGTGAGGGCGCGCGGTCGACGGCGACCTCCCACTCGCTGTTCGGCAGCAGCCCCCAGTACGCAGTGCCCTCCGACACGAGTTCGGCCGCCTGCGAGAGCGTCACGTCCACGTACACGAGCCCGGACTCGGGCACGGCGAAGCAGCCCGACGGCAGGTGGTCGGACTCGAGCGTCACACGGTGTCCGCGTCCCAGCGCACCGCCACCTCTAGACTCGCCAGGCCAGCCGGGTCGATGATCGAGTTGCGGAGCGTAAGCCTGTCCAAGGAGATGGTCGTGACACCGTGGGGCACCGTGACCGCCAGACACGACGCGCCGCCGGACTCTTCGGTCATGTTGGCACATGCGGCGAGCACGAACAACGCGACGGCCGGCGCCCCCACCCATCCCCTTCTCGCTGCCGCACTCCTCATCCGACGTTCCTGTGGCCAAGCATCCCGGGCGTCGTCGCCATCGCTCACCGAGTCGATCAGGTCCCAGGACAATGCCGCGATGTAGCCCTCGGTCAGTGCCTCCCGGTCCGACGCCGTCCGTCGGCGGAGAGTCGAAGTTGTAGGCCGGGTGCGAGTCGCGCGACCCGATCTTCCCGGCGTAGTCGGCGAGGCTCTCCTGGAACGCGCAGCGGTAAAGCGACCGCCGTGCCGCATGTCCGATCCCCCTCCCGTGCCGCGCCTTCGAGTAACCGCCAAACCCTGAGTCGATCCACGGGATCGCTTCCTTCAGGTTAGACCACGGCATGTAGGTGTGATCGGCGCCGACTGACCTGCATGGTGGTGTTGCCATCTTCGGTCGTCGTCTCCCGGTACCCGAGGAACGAGCCGCTGCCCACCTCGGACGTGGCCGGCAGATTCCCGCCGCCCGCCAGATAGTAGCCCTCTGCGGGGTACCTGAAAAGCACGATGCCGCTTGCCGGTACCGTGTAGCTCTGCGTCGCGCCCGCGATGTAGCCCGAGCAATGAGGCTGAGACGGTTCGACGTGAAACGCTGGGCATGGGCCAAGGGGAAGACATCTCGATCATCCAGCCGGGCATGGAGATACTCGGTGGCATCACCTGCGAGGGGGCGGTCCGCATCGAAGGCGGGGTCGAAGGCCCGGTACGCTCGGCGACCTCGGTTGTCGTCGGCAGGGAAGGAGGGTTGCGGGCGAAATCGAGGCGCACGGGATCGTGATCGCGGGCACGGTCATGGGGAACCTCGTGGCTGCCGGGCGCGTGGAGTTGCTGGAGCCATGCCTGATCCGGGGCGACAAGCCGGGCGCATGAAGCTCGACGAGGGCGCTCAGGTTGAGGGCTACCTTCGCGTGGGCAGCACCGCATCGGAGGCAACGCCCGATTGAGTCCAACTTTCGCCGGTCGTAGGTCGGCGTCCGGTTCCAGACGCTGTTGCTCCGCACCCGGCGGGATCGGCGACCGATCCCGGCAGCAGCGCGTTGCCGAAGGTCCCGAACGCCATCCGGTCGTTGACGCCGCCCGACACCGAGGGGGCGCCGTTCTCCCTTCGGCGCGAATAGTCCGCCGCAGCGAACACCTCAAAGCTCTCGCCCGATGGCCAGACGAGCGTGCCGCGGACGGCCCGTCCGTCGTCATCCCCCATGTCCAGACCGTCGTGGACCCACGTCACGTAGCCGTCCCGCTTGCGCAGGGCCACCGTGAGACCGGCGTAGAGTCCGCCCGCAACGGGACCGCTGACCAGGACCGTCCCGTTGGTCATGCCATCGCTGCCGAACTCCGCGCGGACGCTCCGGCGGGCCGGTCGTCGGGCCGCCGCGAGTGCAACACCACCGCGCCGCCCACGGCGTTGCGGCCGAACAGGGTGCCCTGCGGTCCGCGCAACACCTCGACGCCGGGGTCCGTCACAGGAAGGTAGTCCAACTGCCCCATGCCGCGGATGAAGACCTGCGCCGCGGATTTCCTGCCCGCCAAGGCACCCGAGGAATTGAAGGAAAGGTTGGGCGTCAAGTACCCCAACTGGTCCGTGGTGGCGATGTCCTGGGCTTCCAAGTCCCGTCCGGAGAACGCCGAGATCGCGACTGGAGCCTCCTGCAGGGACTCCCCCCGGGTTCCTTGCCGTGACCACGATCTCGGGCAGGGGAGTCACGGAATCCGGAACCGGCGGCGGCGGGTCCTGGGCGAGGGCCGGCGCGGGAACAAGGGCGGCCTACCCCATCAGGTGCAGCCACGGGACCGCCGCCCACCTGAGCTTTCGGGTTCCACTGGGTCCATTCCGCATGGCCCTTGCCCAGTCGCGGTGCTTGAAGGGACCGGGTGAGCCTGCGCCCGTTCTCCCGCCACTCGATCTGGAGGAGGCCGGTCTTCGGGTCCGGAAACACCCGGACCCGGTTCCGGCCCCACTCGCCGGCGCTGTAGCCGCGCCGACTTCTTCGTTTCGTGCGTGCCATCGTTCGATTCCTTTCGAAGATGGACTGCACGATCTGCGCACCCGAAACTTCGTATCCGCGCGGGCGGTACGCTAGATCCTCGAAGACCGGCAGGTCGTCCGGCGTGACGTCGACCGACCGTCCGGTCTTGGGGTTGCGGGCCTTGGGCGCCTTGCGGTGTCCCACCGTAGAGGTGCCGCGACCGCTCTGGACGGAGCCATCCTTCGGCGGCCGCTCGGGGCTCTATTTCGTAGTGATGCCCCTTGCCAATACGTCGAACATCGAAGCGCTCTCCCTCAAGGCCCTCTCCGACGAGCTGCTCGACCAGCTCGCCGTTCCTTTTCGATCAAGGAGTGATGACCGCTACCGGGATCTTGACCATTGGGGTTTCATGCGGTACCCTTCAGTCCTCATTCTCCGATTCTCCACCACCCATCAAGCCCGCCTCCCCGCTCGCCTGAGCATCATCAGGCCATCCGGCCAGCAGTTCTCCACCACCCCAGCCCGAAAAAATCTCTTGACCAACTCGGCCGATGCTCGGAGTTGGTATGCCCACGCTAACCAACGGACCCGGGAGGAAGACATTATGGCAAACGAGATGATGCCGGAAGAACAACTGGAGAGGCTGGAGAAACTGGTGGACAGTCTGGAGGGTCTGGAGCACATCGGGGATGTGAAGACCAGCCTGAACGCGCTGATTGTGAGGGAGCGCATTGAAGCACTGCTTGCCGCGCTGGAGTCGCTGGAGAATCTGAAAACCAGCCTGAGCCGGCTGCTTGCTGCTTTGGATGAGTGAGTCGGAATTGATGCTTACGGCAGCAGATCGCGGTACATGAGCCGCCGTCCGGCCATGCCATCCAGCGCGCGAAGTGGTGGTACCCAACTCGTACTAGATCGTAGCGCCGCGAGCGCGGCCGCAACCCAACCAGAGGGGAGGCATAAGTGAGTGAGCAGGAACAGAACGATGCACCGCAGGGCGAACTGGAGCGGCTGGCTGACCTCGTGGCACTGCTCGCGCGGCGGGTGGCCTACCTGGAGGGTGACACCTACGTGCCGAGTTCGAAGATCGCCAAGGCGTTGTACGAAGAGACGCAGGAGCACCCGACATCCGGCGTGACCCAACGCTTGTATCAGGGCGTGATGGCGCCGTGATGGCACCGCGGCCGCCTTGAGATGGGGGGCGTTGGAGTGTCGAATCCGATGGCTCCCGACCGATTACGCGTCGGGAGTATCCATGTCAAGTGGAAGCCCGATTTTCTCGCCGTGCCGTGTTCGTCCACGCCGATCCCGGCTACGACACCGCGACGGCGCTCCGTTCGTGGCGGGACCGGCACCAGCGACTCTGGGAAGCGCTGAGGGAGCAGCAGGGCCTGTCGGTCGAAGCTGTTGGGGTCGCTGGCGCTCGGAGGGAACTCGAACGTGCACGGACGATCCTGGGAGACTGGGTCGGCCCCGCCCCCGCCCAGGAAGCCAACCGGCAGCCCACGACCAGCGCAGCCGTCCGGCGCGAGATTGAACGCGTCGAGAATGCCATCCGGGGAAGGGACGAGATGGCGGTCGAGGAACTGGGCGGTCTCAACGGCTGCCTTCACCGCCTCGTAGAGATGAGGGCTCTGCTCCGATCAAGCCTCCCCGGAGGCTTGATCGATGGCTATTCGGTATGGCGTTCGAGCCGCTTCGCCGAAGGCGGGATTTGACCGCCCGTGGACGTGGCCCCGTTGCCGATCTGGAGTGCTACATGTGCCATCGGGGTCGTTGTGCACGAAAACCGCGCTCGGATATGACACGCCGCCGATGCCGCAAGTTGCTGGCGGCATTGCGTTTGTTCCGCAGACGCCGAGGCGTCCGTGACGCGCGGGCGCTTGCGGCCGTTGACGGGAGTATCCATGCCTGGTACGGCACGGCGAGGGTTGGGATGTGCACGCCATCCCACCCCCGCCTGGGGTCCCGGTCCATCAGTCCTTGCAGGAAGGCATACTGCGACGGCTGTCGGACTCGACACGTCGGCGGTCATCCCCAGCATTCGTTCAACCCCTGTTCCGCGCCGATGGACGGGATCCCCGGAACCGGCTCCTCGGTGACCAGGGTCACGCCCGTGTCGTGGAAATCCAGGCTTGGCGTGTTCTCCGGCCTTGCGCCCGTCGTCAGGAACTCGACAACGGCTTCGATTCCGAGGGAGGCCATGCTCAGGGGATACTGCATGGCCGTGGCCCCGATCTCGCCAGCCGCCACGCTCTGGACACCCGGGCAGCCGCCGTCGATGGTGACGATGAGAACATCGTCCTGCGCGCCGAGCCCTTGGAGCACCGCGTAGGCCCCGGCGGCGGCAACAGCATCGCTTGTCCCGGACACTACGTCGGCATCAGCGGGCGGGTCGCCGGGCCGGTGTCGCTGTACGGGATGGTGGAGAACTACAGGTGCGCCGACATCGCCGGGTCGGCCAACCGGATCGGCGCGTCGGTTCTCCTCGGACGTTCTGGTTGGGTCGTTCGCCCGGCGTTGCGCGCGGGCATCGAGTACGACGGCGGAGACGTTTCGCCGACCGCCGGGGCGAGTTTGACGTTCGGGCGGCGCTACGGGGGACGCTTGATTCTCCACGTCGGCGACGGGTCCGGCGATACGAACATCGTGCTCTTCCAGATGGACGAGTACATTTCTTTTTCAGCCCGGCTGGCGTTCCCGGCGACGGGTTCGGCGGTCGGACGCCACCAAGCTCCGGAACAGGGGCTCGACGGCCTTCCCGCAAGGGATCGCTGGTCTGGGAGTATCCATGTCAAGCGGATGCCCGTTTTTCGTCGAGCGACGTGTCTCGCAGCGCCCCTCGCGACGCTTCCGCTTCGGTGCCTGTTCTTGCCCGGCTCGATCATCCGTGAACGCTCCCCGCCGGGCTGGGCGTCGGGAAGGCCGGGCAGGAGTATTCCCGCGGCGGGTGCGCCGTCCAAGTACGGTCCTGCTGCACCAGGGCGTTGGCGAGGATGAGGAGCTTCCGCATCACGGCCGTCAGGGCGACCTTGGGCGGCTTGCCCCGAGCCACGAGCGCTTCGTACTTGCGCCCGAGGTCGGGATTGTGCTGGACCGCAGCCAGTGCGGGCATGTACAGCAGCTGGCGCACCCGGCGCCTGCCGCCCTGGACGAAGCTGCGTCCCTTCCAGTGTCCGGACTCCCGGGTGACCGGAGCCAGTCCGGCGAGGCTGGCGGCGCGGGCGCCGGTAAGGGTGCCGAGCTCCGGCAAGTGGACGATCAGTCCCGCGGCGGTGATGTCCGAGATGCCCGGGATCGAGGTCAGGATCTCGGCCCGGCGCTCCAACGCCTTCTCCTCCTCCACCCGTTGCCGGATCTCGGCGTCGATGAGCTTCAGCTGGCGCTCGATCTGCCTCAGCCTCTGCCTGGTGACCCGCTTGCCCACGGGAGTGCGCAAGTGCCTGCCGCGGTTGGAGGTGGCGGTCCGGTCCTTGCGCAGCGCGTCGCGGATCTGCTGGAGCTCGGCAAGGTCGCGCTGCCCCTCGGACTTCGCCTGAGCCGGGCGCAGATCTTCGATGGCCGACGCCATGATGGCCAGCATCCGGGCGTCCACGGCATCGGTCTTGGCTCGCTGGCCGAGGGACCGGGCGAAGGACCGGACTTGGAAGGGGTTGATCGCATACATGGGGAGTCCGGCCTTCAGGAGGGTGTCCTCGAGGTCGCGGTGGAAGGCTCCGGAGGGTTCGTACGCGATCCGGTCGATCCCGGAGCCGATCCAGGCGATCAGCTTCCGGAAGCCGGCCCTGTCGTTCGAGAACCGGGACGCTCTCCCCTCGGGCGCCGCGAAGGCGTCGAGCCAGTCCTTGGAGATGTCGATCCCGACGGTGCGACGGTTGGTGCTCATGTGTTCTTCCCTTTTCCTGTGCTTGTCGTGCGAGCCTCGATGCTCAAGTATCCATTCAGGACGTGGGAAAGACGGTGGCGACCAAACTCCCGCACGGCCCTTGCGGCCAGCGACCCCAACGGCCCGACCACCGTCTGTGCTGGATGCCCGCTCCGGCTCGCTCCGCTCGCCTCTGCGGGCATCCAGCACACCGGGCCATCCCCGTGACCCGGACCTGCAAATCAAGCAGGAATCCCCAAGAATGGAAGAGACAAGCGACCCCAGGGGTCGGGGGCAGGAGTGCGCAAACGCGCACGGCCCCGAACCCGTAGCAAGCCCTCGGACTGCGGGGTCGCTCCCAGCCCCGCCTTCGCGTTCCTTGCGGCCCCCGCCGTCCGGGACAACGACGCGCAGGGCCATTGCGCTCAGCAGCTTCTGCCATCGTGCCGGTGCGCACGACCGGGGCGCCGGGGTGCGCATCGGCACCCCATGTCGTTTTCGCGGGCGCATACGGTCCTGACCCGAGGTACTTCCGGTGCGCAAATCGTCCGTAGCGGACTCCCGCGAGGCGGATCGCCCACCAACCCTCCGGGGCCACGCGCACACGGACGGCTTCGCCGCGATGGTCATCGCCGTGGCCCTCCCGCCGCCGGACGGCATTGGGTGGGGCCAGGTTCTGAAGGCGGTCCTCACCTTCCTCCGCGCCGGACACTGGCGCGGAAACCCTGGGGGGCCTAAGGGGGGAGGAGCGTCCCCCCGCCAGTCCGGCACCTCACCGCTCTCGGTGCTCGCGCGGCTTTGTCCACGGACTGCTGGACTTGGAGCGCGGCTTCCCTCAGGCCTCCCCCTCCGCCGCCGCCAGCCTCCCCGAGATCTCCCTCAACCGCAGCCATTCCTGGTAGAAGAACGGCAGCATCAGCATCGATTCGACGAACTGGAAGACGTACATCACGATCGCAAAGACCGCGCCGTACTCCGTCGTCACCGTGGTGGCCGCGCTCACCGCGAAGACCAGCAGGGCGATCATGAAGACCCAGTTGATGCCGAAGTTGGCCGCTTCGAGGTCGGAGAGGCGGATGTTCCAGCGCATCATGGCGCGGAGGTGTTTGGCCAGGCGGGCGGAATCGCCGCTGTCGATGGCGTCGACCTGCCGCTCGTGCTCGTCGTTGAGGCCCTGGTTGTAGCGCATCGTCAGCCCACCGGTGAGGGCGTAGAGCACCACCGTGGCGACGGCGACCACCAGGCACCCCAGGAAGACCGGGACGTTGAGCGTGGCTAGGATCACAACCGTGCCGGCCAGGCCGATCGCCGCGTTGATCAGTTCCGGCAGGGAGTTCTCGAAGAACTCGACGATCTCCTTGAGCATCCCGAGGCGCGCTGTG
This sequence comes from Longimicrobiales bacterium, assembly GCA_965208255.1. Taxonomy (GTDB): domain Bacteria; phylum Gemmatimonadota; class Gemmatimonadetes; order Longimicrobiales; family Gaopeijiaceae; genus BD2-11. The sequence goes on along the minus strand of OZ242324.1, from coordinate 908,291 downwards.
CGGGTGGAGGTGCTGGTCCTGGCGGCCGATTTCGCCATTTCCTCGCCCAGCGTGACGTAAATCCGCGCGTAGGCCCGGCTGTCCACCAGGCGGCGCAGGACGGCGATCCCCATCGTGACGATGCCGAGGATGGCGAACTCGTACAGGCCGCGGGTCGAGTCCGCGAGGACACTGTCGATGGCGCGGCCGATGACCAGGGGAAAGAGGATCCACCCGGCTGCCTCCAGCACGACGAGCGTTAGGGTGAGGGCGAAGCGTCCGGCGAAGCGTTTGAGGAGTGCGTGCATGGGTGCAGGGAAGGTTCCGGCGTGGTTGTGGTCGATGTGCGGCCGCGCCCCGGCTCATCCCATGCTCGCGTAAGCCTGCGCCCGTTCTCGCGCCACTCGATCTGGTATCGGCCGGTCTTGGGATCGGCGAACCCCCTCACCCGGTTCCGGCCCCACTCGCCGGCGCTGTAGCTGCGCCGGTCACGTTTCATGCGTGCCATCATTCGATTCCTCTCACGATGGACCGCACGATCTGCGCGAAGGAAACTTCGTACACGGCAAGCTTCTTGGCCAGCTTGGAGAATGCTCTCCGAAGCCGATCCGAGGGACGGATTCGGTGCGGTTCGGGGCCGTAGCGCGGGTGTCCGTTCGACATTGGGGGCGACCGGACACGAAATCGTTTTCCCAACGGACAAGGCAGCGGTCCGTGATGTCGTCGGACGGCTTGCGTTTGTGCCTCGGCAAGATGAGCGGTCGCGGCACGCGGGCGCTGGCGGGCGTGGCTGGAGCGACCCCGATTTCGATGGCTGGCATGCCATCGAGGAGTTCGGCATTGGACACCCCCATGCCGTCCTCCGCGGGAGGTCGCTCCGATCCAGATATCCCGTGCGGGAAGGCCAACGGCGCGTCGTGCCGACGCTCGGCTCCGGCAGTCACCGGAGCCGCCGTTGGCGACATCGTTTTCGCCTCGTAACGAGAAGTGCGCGCCCATGTGGAAGAGCGCCGCGGTGCCGCCGGAGGCTTCTGCGAGGTGCCGGATGAACCGCGCGCCTCTATGCCTGTGGCACGCCCCGGGCTAGTCTTGAACTGGTGAGACGAGTTCGTTCACATCTCAGGAAGGACCGATGACCGAACACGAACAGACCGCCCCGAATACGGTGACGGAGCGGTCGTGGGCAAGACCGAGCAGCATCATCTTCGCAGGCTCGCCGAAATCGCGATCGGTGACATCGAGGACTTCTTCCAACGATGTCCTGGGCACGGCGGCCGCTACCGGGATCGCCTGATGCTCATCTCCCTTTGCCAAGGTGCTGCCAGACACTTCGTCCACCGGGATCGCGGAGTCAAGGACTTCGATGTCTGGAGCTTTCTTACGGGAACACCCGGAGCGGCCGTTCCCCTCCCGCCGCCACGTCAGGCGGGATTTCGGAACCTCTCGGTTAGGTCATTCATCCGGAAGAAGAGGTTGGGCCCATCATTGGGATCCCGGATCGGCTCGGTGAAGGAAAGTCCCGTCGCGCGGGCCGGGATCGTTCAGGGGCGAGATTCGCGCGCCACCCACCTCGTCGCGCTGTTTCTAGTGTCCGCAGCTTGGTCGGCGCCGGCGTCGGCACAGTTGACGGAAGCGTACCTGCTCGGCTGCTACGATGTCGCCGAAGGCGAGTGGACGGAGGAAAGACCCGGCGACCGGTTCCGGGCCGACATGTCATCGGTGCGAATGGAGCCTATACCCAGTTCCCAGAGCCAGGACTCCGCCTTTTACCAAGTTCCCCCCCGCCTTCGCTTGGCCGGTCCGCCCGACGACACGAGATATCTCGGCACCTTCGGACGGATCATCGTGCCTGCGGGTGCCATCCCGACACCGCACAAGTACATGAGCCATCGCGTTCGTAACGACACGCTCAGGCTCGTGTTCTCCACAGGCTTCCACGGCGTCATGGCGCACCTGGTGCCGCATGGCGGGGGCGCATGGGCGGGAACGTCCAAAACACACTCGGACAACTTGGGGGAGCAGGCCTGGATCCGCCCGATCGGGTTGACGCCGGTCGCTTGCGACTCTCCACCGCCCGTTCCCAGCTCCGTGATGCGTTCGGTTCCGCGCGCCGTGCAGTTGATCGGAGGCGCGACCATCGCGCTTGGCGAGCCGCTTCCCGAATCGCTGGAAACCATGCCGCGCAGGTCCGGTGCCCTTACCGTGGTCGGTCGAACCGAGGGCCTGTTCGGGACAACCGACTCGATTGCGGTCGCCATCGATCCGGACCTGGGCCGCATCGGAAGGATCCAGTTGATCTATCTTGACACCGACATGTCATCGGTGGTCGAGGCGCGAATCAGCGAAGCCTACGGGCTGGCGACCAGAAGCGGGGGAACCGAGTCGGCCTCGCTCCAATGGAGGAATCGCGTTACGCGCGTCTGGCTCGGTCGAGGCAGCACCCGTTTCAGCGTCAACCTTCGCGATTACCGCTACTGGCAGTAGGTGTGGAAGTCGGAACACGTCGACCTCGCAAAGCGGCAACACCCTCGCGCGCGAGGCGCCGTCGACGATCTGTTCGCGACGCTGCGGAGCACGGCCAGAAGGTAGTGCGGCACCGGAGCCAACGGGGGCTCGGGTCGCTGGGCGATGTTCCCGACCGTCTTACGGACCGCTCGCCAAGACGCCTGTAGAGCCCATCGACGAGGGAACGACGAAGACCAGCTTCAGTACAATCGGCGCCGCACGCTCAACGGGCTCATTCAGCGCGGAGGGAGGAAGATGGAACGACATGAGCGAGGCCTCACGGACTTCGGCGAGCTGACGGATGTGGGCCTCCGCACGGCATGGCCACATGAAGCCCACGACTTCACGCCTTGGTTGGCGGAGAACCTGGATCGCCTCTCGGAAGCAATCGGCGTTGACTTTGATGCGGAGACCACGGAAGCTCCGGTGGGGCAATTCGCGGGAGACATTCTTGCCACGGGACTCGATGGGCAGTCGGTGCTGATCGAGAATCAGCTCGAGTCGTCGGATCACTCCCACCTCGGTCAGATCATGACCTACCTGGCCGGGCTCGACGCGAGGATCGTGGTCTGGGTCGCGCGCGACTTCGCCGAACCGCACCTGTCGGCGATCCAATGGCTCAACCGCCACACCGACGACGAGTTCGCATTCTTCGCCGTCCGGCTGCGGGTGGTCAGGATCGCCGATTCTCCCTTGGACTGCCTCGACAGGCTCAGCGGTCCATCCGGCTCGATCATCCCGAAGCCCTCCGTCCGGCTCAGCGCTTCAACCCGCGCCGAAAAAAAACCGCTCGACGGTGAGATCTCCGATCTTCGCGTGCAAGTCGTGGATCTTCGCCTCATGCTCCTTGGCGAGCTTCCCCCTCCCGCCCTTGGCGAACACCTCCGGCACGGCGTCGAGCAGCTGCCGCTTCCAGGCGCTCACCTGGTTCGGATGAAGCTCATGCCGCGCGGCGATCGCCTGCACGCTGTCGCGCTCCTGAAGCGCTTCCAGGGCCACCCGGCCCTTGAACTCCGCCGTGAACCATCGTCTCTTCCTGGCCATCTCGGTGCCTCCTGTTCCATAATGGAATCCACCTTAACGACCTGTCCAAAAACCGGGACTACCTCAATCATCCAGGATTTCTACTGCGAGGCCTGAGCGGCACAACAAACCCGAGAGGACAGGTGTCCAACTGTGGGGGTCACTTCGGAATCGCCGAGCCGCGGAAGCATGACGATGAAAAAGTATCTGCTGACGGTGACACTGGCGGCTCTTCTCCCTACCGGGGTTTCCGCTCAAGACGACCCGGCGGAGAGAGTACGTCGTACAACTGAGATGCTGGAGCTTGTCGATCTCGCGAAGACGGATCGGGAAGCGGCCATGCTGGTTTTCTCCGGCGCGCACCAAGCGGCGGCGCGGGGCGGTGGTGGGGGGCATCCTCGCTGCTGCTGGGCGCCACCTGGCCGTGCCGCGAGACCGGGATCGGCCAGGCTCGCCACGCCATCGTGCTCACCGCCGACCCCGCGCTCCAGCTTTTCGTCATCCACGAAGGCACCCGGGTGCGCGTTGACCGGCGTTCCGAGGAATGGCTGGAGGTGGTCCTGGACGACGGAAAGGTGGGCTGGGTGCGTGCGGAAGGTGCTGGAGGAGGTGTGATTGTCCACGCCGGCCTGATCCGGCAGAATAAGTTGTGGGCGGGAACGAACCCGGAGGACGCGTCGTATAACGGGCACCCGAGACGCGCGGCCCCCGCGATGGAGCGTCAGGACGAGATGGATCCAAACGGTAGCCAGGAAAGCCGGAGTCGCAGGCCAGCGCGCCTGTGGGACGCCTTGGCGGGGCCCGTCCTGGCGGCAGCCCTCGGCCTCTTGCCGGCATCCGGGCTGCTTGCGCAGGAGGAAGCCCCGGCTCCGATCCGCGTCACCATCGAAGGCGTCGTCCTGGACGAGGTCACCGGGACCCCGGTGGCGGGAGCCGCGGTGTATCTGGAGGACGAAGACTACGGCGCGCTCACCGACGCACGGGGCGTTTTCCGCATCGAAGGCGTCCCCGCCGACTCGCAGACCGTCGTCGCGACCCAGTTCGGGTACTGGGAGATCGCGGCCGCGATCGACGTGCCCGAGGCCGGGGTCGCCATCGAGATCGAACTCAAGCCCAGGCCGATCATGCTCGACGGCGTCACCGCGGTGGCCGACAACGTCGACACCATGGTGAGGCGCCTTCGGACGCGGCAGCGGTCCCTTCCGTACCAGACCCGCGTGTTCGACCAGGAACGGCTGCTGCGCAGCCCGGAGCCCGATGTCCTCGAGTTCCTGTGGCGGGAGACCAACCTGGAGCGGCGTCCCTGCCCGCTCGGGGTAGGCGTGACGACTGCGGGGTGGAGCCCGGCCAGAGGCCTGGGCGGATGGAGCCTTCCCTCCCAGGCGTCCGGGGCCCTGGCGAGTCACTGCATCTGGAGACGCGGGCGGGTGATCAGCCCGAGAGTGTACATCGATGAAATACCGGCCATGACCGGCCTGGATGCACTCGGGAACTACCCGACGACGCAGATCTACGCGCTGGAGGTCTATTCCCAGGGCGCCGAGATCCGCGCCTACACCTACAATTTCATGCAGCGCATGGCCGAGAACCCCAAAGCGTTGATCGCCCTCAGCCTCTGGCCGTGACGGGAGCCGGGGCCTTGCCCCGACAAAGGAGCAGCAGGATCCAGATGCATCGAAGTGCACCGGCAGGACGACAGGGTCGAAGGCGAGGCTGCGTCGCGGCGACGCTGGCCGGTTTCCTCCTTCTCGCGCTGGCCTGCCTCCTCCTTCCCGCCGCGGTCGATGCACAGGAGACGGAGCCCGCGCCCGTGCGCGTGACGCTGCACGGGGTCGTCTACGATGCACTCGCCGGCACCGCCGTCCCTGGGGGCTGCGGTAAACGCCGAGTCATGCAGGACTGGGCGGACTACTGGGCCGTATGGCACTGGAGGTTCCAGGCCGTGTATTCCCCATGGCTCACTCCGCAAGGCCATTATCGTACCTTCCCCCCGAGAACCGGAGAGACCGAGATGAGCTCAGAGGCTCACGACACCCGCAGGCAGGCCGAATGCCCTGGAGTCGATTGCGAAGAGCTTGGATCGGCCGGTGGTCGAAATCCGAGCATGGCGGTCGATGTCCGTCGAGAGAAGCGCCGCGCTTGAAGCAAGCTTGGCGCCAACGATGGCCGAACTCGTGGGGCTGTACGACGTGCACTCTGCCGCGAGCGACGAGCTCTAGGGCTGGCTTGCGCCACTGTAAGGTGGCTAAACAGCATACCCTCTTGGCCACAAGGAGGCTAACGAGGGGCTCCCCTCCCTCGACTCCCAGACAGTCCGCGCCGAAGCGCGTAGGGATCGTGGGCGACGGGTTCGCCGCAATGGCTGATCGTCGCATCGCCGACCGCCGCCGGACGGCCATCACGACGAACGGCGACGAGGTTCTACGGGCGGCCCCCGTCCTCCGCCGCGCCGACGCCGGCGCGCGAAGCTGAAGGGGTCTAAGGGGAGCGGAGCCCTCCCCTTGCCAGCCTCCGTGTTCAACACGGAGTCGGCGGAACGCCAGAGGCCCGAATCACGGCAGGGAATCATCTAAAGTCATACAGGACTGCATGATCCGCCCTTTCTGCCGTTGTGCTGGATCTTGCTGGATCGTGCCGGAATGACCGGAAAACCGGAATCGTTTGACGGGAAATCGAGGGAGCCGCCCGACACGGATCCGAGGGGATTCGGGGCGTTGGCGACGCGGACGACTCCCTCGTCGCTCCCGAGGCGAACGGCACCGCCCATACTGCGCGGGACTCGCCGTTCCGGGACACTTGCACCGCCGATAACCGGGAAATGCTCCGCGTGTCGATGGACGGAGGTCGCCGAGGCGGCGCTGGTCACTAGCCCAACCCAAACGCGCCGCCCGATTCGGGAGCGGCCGCTTTCTCCGGAACTCCGCCGGTCACCCGGGGGAGTTTGCTCCCGGCGGGAACGGTCGGTTATCTTTCATGGTCCTGAGGAGCCGACCAGCGGAGAGATGTTGACACGGCCATGAGAATCGATTACGCGACATCGTTAAGAGCCGAGCCGAGCCGAGCCGAGCCGAGCCGAGCCGAGCCGAGCCGAGCCGAGCCGAGCCGAGCCGAGCCGAGCCGAGCCGAGCCGAGCCTTGTCGTGCGTCTCGATGGAAGCGCCTTCGACTTCTAGCCTCTCCGCCTGATCCCTTCCGCCGCGGCAACGCCCGCGGCACCCTTCCAACCACGGAACCGGCTCCGCCGCTAGCGGAGCGCCGCCCGCTTCGGGCGTTCCTGTTCCTCTTGGCTGGCCTTGCAGGCGTCTCGTGCGGCGATAATCCCGACCGCCGCGCCGTTCGCCGACGAAGCCCAGCCGTCCCTGGCCGACGTACCGCTCCCCGTCGCAGCCAACGCCATGGCCATGCAGGCCCGGCAGCAGGACGCCACCGTGGTGCCCGACGACTGGCTGATCCCCAGCGGCTTGGGTCCCGGCGACAGGTTCCGCCTGATCTTCGTGTCAAAGGATACCCGATGGGCTCACCTATCCGACATCAACCACTGCAAACACCCCCCGACCCAAGGAGAGAAGCGATGAAGAAGACCATCCTCTGTGCCCTGTCCGCCGTGGCGCTGTCCTCGTGCGCCGACTTGCCGACCGAGGCGGTTCCCGCCGACCAGAACGCGACGCCCGTCGAGGGCGAGAGGCTCGCCGCGACGCAGGCCGCCGCCGACACCAAGATGGGGAGTTGCGAGGTGGAGATGGACCGCGACCTGACCAACACTATCGGCGGTAATCTGAACGTGACGGTGCCGGGGCGGACCGCCAGCCACGGCCATCACTTCCGCGTCTACTTCACCAACGCGACGCCCTTCGCTTCTCGCCAAGGCACTAACAACACCGGCGTCGGCGTCCTCGCCGCCGGATGCAAGAACATTGACGGCAGAATTGGGTTCAACACGAACGCCTGCTACGTCATTGCGGGTACGAGTTGGGACCGGTACGGTAACTATTCCGGCTGGCCCTGGACCTACGACCCGAACACCAACGAGAGCAGCCTGACGGTGCCTTTGGTCAGGGCCAACACCGACCGGCTGACGGACGTTACGTTCTGGACCAATGCCGGCGGGTTCTGCTACTTCCAGGGCCGAGTGACCACGTAGGCCTTCACTCGGTCCGGCGCGCCGCTGTCGGATAGCGGAAGCCCGTCACCTCCTCGGTGACCCTCCAGAGGCGGCGCGCCGGACTGGTCTTCGGGAAACCTACGGCCGTAGGATCGCCCAGGACCCGACGAGCCCCCGGGTCTCCGAGGAGGGGGTAGGGTGAAATCGGTGCGCGGCTCGGAGCGCCGCCGTCGCCAAGAAGTGACGGGTTGCCCGTTGCCCCCCGCCGTCCGTGCGGTCGACAACCGAGAGGCCGAGGAGCTTGCCCGCGACAGCCCGGCCACCGCCTTCTCGGGCGGCTCGCGGGAGCGTCTCTTGCGGGGCGGCCGCAGGGCTGGCTTGGAGCACCGTTAGGCGCACAAGCCAGCGTACCCGAAGTAATACATTCGGGCTGGCGAGGGACGTTGCCCCTTCGATCCCCAACAGACCCGCGCTCCGGTGGATTGCGCGGGCGGGGGCGTCGCCCCCCGTCCCCCCGTGGCGGCCCATCCCGATCAGGTAGCCGCCCGCACGACCATGGTTGCCGTTCGCTTGACGAGAACCGGGTTCGCCACCGGTCGCGTGCCGCACCCGACGGTCGATTTACCGGGCGCTGTCGGCGCACGGCCCGCTCGCCCTTCTGGTATCGGTCGAGATCCTCGCGCCGGCCCTCGACCAGAACCTCCCGACCCCGGACCGAGCTGCCGCGCTTCGCTTGCCCACCCTCGTTCGGACGCCGGGAGACCCGCCGCCCGAACGAGGGTCCGAGCCGGCCGCCCCTCACCGCCAGGCAGAGGCAGACCACTCAGACGCCATCGACCCCGGGAACCAAGCGTTCGTGAAAGCGGGGCAGGTCAATCAACAGGGCGCTGCGAGTGTTGCGCAACCGGCGTTCTCCCATGCTCGCCTCAGAGGCCGTTTCCGCGGGCTCCGGAGCGTCTTCGGGTAGCCTGCGGGCCGCGGGATCGACCAGAACCGACATCCATGCGACGCGTCGTTCGCGCCGCTTTTCCGGAGTCCGGTTTTGAGCGCCGGGCGCGGGTGTTGGTGGCAAGTCCTGCGTGTCCGGCTCACTTTGGGGGTCGCCGGACACGAAATGGTCGTTCGGCCGGACACGGCTCTGGTCGCGCATGTCGCTGGCGCGCTGGCGGTTGCGCCACGGCCAGCGGAGCGCCGATGTCGATCCGCGCTCCCTGCATGTGGCTGGGAGTGACCCCCATCTCGGCAAAGCCTCGATTGGCGCCAAGGGGGATGGAGCCGGACAGCCCCATCCCCCCCGCCGCTGCGGGTCACTCCCAGCCAACAGTCCATCCCGGAAGGGTGTCAAGAGTCGCTTCGAGGCGCTCAACGACCCGTTGCCCGACCACCTGGCCGTCGGGCTGTCCGGCATCGCCGACCAAGACCGGGACGCGCCCGTCCCGGCTCGCCGTTTGATCTTCCCGCACGGGATTGATGGACCGGGAGTGACCCCAGGCGAGGGGTGGAATGGAAGTGCACATTCCAACCCTCGCCGTGCCGTACCAGGCACCCGAAGGGTGGGGTCACTCCCGCCACGACCGCACTCTCCGGAACGGTACCGCCGTTCGTGCGGGCGTGGTACAACCGTCACGCGGGCAGCGACATGCGGAGCCTCCGCCCGCGCACATGGACACGGCGATACCGTGCACATGCCCCTTGATGTCGATGTGCACGCGCGGTACGCCACCGGCCCCCGTCTATCGGTGGTCAGGAATCTCAAGCGCATGGAGGCATGCTTCACGGAGATCCGCAGGAAACTGACGGCCCGAGAAGCGCCTCACGCGAAAGCGGACCGGGCCGCCAAACTCAACTCTGGACGACGCGCCCGCCGGGCGCGAGGTTCAAGACAGGCGGATCGTGCAGTCCATCACTCGGAGGAATCGAATGATGGCACGCACGAAACGAAGCCGGCGCAGCTACAGCGCCGGAGAATGGGGCCGGAACCGGGTCCGGGTGTTCCCGGATCCGAAAACCGGCCTGCTCCAGATCGAGTGGAGGGAGAACGGGCGCAGGCGGAGCAGGTCGCTGAGGCACCGCGATTGGGCTCGCGCGAAGCGGCAGGCCGACGAGGCCGCCGCGGGCTTCGCGGTCCACGAGCCCAACGGCAAGGCCGAGGCCGAGCCCGAGCCGCTCACGCTGGGGCGGCTTTTTGACATTTACGGAGAGGAGGTCACCCCGACCAAGGGGAAGCGGACGCGCGAGCGCGACAGGGTCGCGACCGCGATGTTCCTCGACTTCTTCGGACGGGACCGCGACCCCGCCACCTTCTCCCAGCGCGATTGGGATCGGTTCATCCAAGCGCGCCGGGCCGGAAGGGCCGGACGCTCCGGGAAGCCCGTGGGCAACCGGACGATCGAGTGGGACCTGACGTTCCTCATGGTGGTCTTCAACTGGGCCGAGAGGTCGAAGGACGAGCGGGGCCGCCTGCTGCTCGACAGGAACCCGCTGAAGGGCCTCAGGAAGCCCAGGGAGAAGAACCCCGCCCGGGTCGTCCTCACCGAGGAGGAGTACCGGGCAATGCTGGGGGTTTCGCGGCAGGTCGGTTGGCGGTTCCACGTCGCCCTCGTGCTCGCGCACGAGACCGGCCACCGAATCGGAGCCATCCGAAACCTCAAGTGGGAGGACATCGACTTCGAGGGCCGTGAGGTGCGGTGGCGGGCGGAACACGAGAAGACCGGCTACGAGCACGTCACGCCGCTGACCGACGAGGCCCTCGCCGCCTTGGAGGAAGCGCGCAGGATGGGCACCGGGAAGAGCAACGCGCCGGTACTGCCTTCGTCGAAGGATGCCACGCGGTGCATGCACCGCGTTACCGCCTTTCAGTGGTGGAGGAAGGCTCAGACGCTTGCGGGACTGGAGCCGAAGCCGCGACGGGGCTGGCACTCGTTGAGGCGGAAGTTCGCCAGCGACCTGATGGACCTTCCGCTGAAGGTGCTCTGCGAGCTTGGCGGGTGGAAGGATGCACAGACGGTGCTCAGGTGCTACCAGAGGCCGGACGCCGGACAACTCAGGACGGCGCTGGAAGGCCGCGGCAGGGCTCGCGGCTGAAATCCCCACCAGCGGGAAGCATTCGGCGGGAATCCGGCCCATGAAACTCGCAAGATCACTGATCACAACGAGTTGCAAAATCAGGTAGTTTTGTGGAGTCGGCTGGCTGATCCGTACACCAAGGGAGGGCCCCAACCGTCGACCCGCGTTGATCTCGCTTTCTCTCGGGCCTGCGTCCAGTAGCCGTAGACCCGGAGCGCCGGGCCATCGGTTGGGCGCCTGCGATCCGTGCGTCATCCTGCCCGCTCAGCGAAAGCGATATCGTGTGGACCCCGAAGCCACGCCGTCAGTATACACAGTGCTCGCAGATCCCGGATTTGGACAGGCGCACCCAAAGGGCCTCACCCTCGTAGTTGACGGCATCGCCCCGGATGGGAATACGCCAATTCCTGTAGCAACCCAACCACTCCAGGCATGGGGGCGATTCCGTGTGTTCGAGTAGACCCTCGGTCGGCAGGTACGGAGCTCGGTAGAAGCCGACCCCCCAATGGATCTCCGGCTCAAGCAGCCATGACGCGGCACCCTCCGCCACGATATCGCCGTTCTGCCTGAGTGTAACGATGACGCTGATCCTGCCGGAATCAGGTACCCTGACTTGGCGCGTGGCCATGCCGCCTTGGAAAAGGAAGAAGTCGGTGGCGGAGACGCTGACCGTTTGCCCGATGCCAAGCACCTCGATCTCGATGCCAGCGAGCCCGAGCGGGTCCTCAAGCGATTGACGGATCTTCACCTGCTCTCCGTGCCACGCCATCGTTTCCGCGGTGGGGTGGATCCAAAAGGACAGCCTCGCGTCGGGCACGGAACAGGCCGCGAGAGCCAGCGCCGCGACTACCGGCACCATCGTTCTCGTCCCACACTCCTGCGCCATGTGCTTACGGATGTCAGACACTCTCTCATTCGGAGGCTCGGTGGCCGATTCCCTCACGCTCCTGGGGGCCAGCCGGACGGGGCCGGGAACCGCTCTTCCGTCCCCACTCGTCCTCCGTCACCGACGCCGTCGCGGAGATGTCAGTTTTCGTCAGCCATGTCCGGGCAGTCCGGCCACGATGTGTCCTTGTCGTAATCGCACAGCACGGTGATCGAACCAACGGTTGCCGTGCCACGGGGAGCGGGGATGTAAACAACGACCCACACCCCGGGAAAGCGAGGGCTACGGATCTTGCTCTGAATCGTTACGCCGCTCCCTCCACCCGCGCTGCCGCCTTGCCCACCGTTCTCGCCTTCCTCGTCTCTCTCACGAGCTCCCATGAAGCAACTAACGACTCGCTCAGCTACGGCTTCGTCGTACTCGCCGGCGTGATGTTGCGACTCGTGGATGATCGTGCCTACCTCCTCCCGCAACGTGCTGATCGGGTCCGATCCCAATTGGTCGGAAATGAGAACACGATGACCTCCGAAGTACTCTCCCATCAGGGTCTGGCCTGGAAGCGGCGTTGCGTAGTAGTAGGTGTCGGCCGACAGGGATGCATTCACGGCGGTGCGAACCCCATTGCAGCTGACATCGGGACGCCAGTTATACGGATCGGAAAAAACGGAACCGTGTGCCGTGAGGTCCATTTGGCGGACGGTCGTGGTGTCCCACACAGTCCCGTTCCACCCGGAACGGAACTGAGCGGATGCGCTGGCCGGAACCGGCCCGTAGATCGCCAGCAAGCTAGCCACGGCCCATGTACCTGTCCGACAAGTGCGGACGATCACCGGGGCACCTCCTCCCCGGTCATCATCTTCAGGGCCAATCCAGCCAAGGCTTCCCTCTGCTCTTCGGTAGACGCTTCAGCGATCCGCTGTCTCCAGAACCTGGCTTGTCGCTCTCGGCGGTCCGGGGCCAAGACCTGACCGGACTCGTCAACGGTGATCCCGTCCGTTTCCTGCACCGTCCTCAGGAGCGAGGCCAAGCGCTCCTCGTCCTGACACAACCTGCGAGAGGGGTCGTACTCTCCGACGTTCCGCCAGATGTCTTCCACGATGGCGCATCCATCGAGTCTGAGGCCATGGACCCACTCAACGTCTTCGCGTGTCGTAAACAGTCCCGTTTCTTCCCTCGCTTCCGCCGCGGCTTCAAGGCCCACCAAGCCAGCGCCGTCGTCCGGGTCCTGCTCACACGCCACGGTTGCGAACGCCAACATCAGTGCCAGCCCCGCCCGCTGGGTGCCAAGTCCTGTCATCAACATCTCTCCTCCGCATTCGTGACGGCCCGTTCCCCGACGGTAACCTCGACTACACCTGCATAGTCACTATTAGCCGCGCGCAGGGATTCCCGCAAGAATCACCTCACGGAAGGAAAGGTGCCCGGACCACTGAAAGCATAGTCGGAAGAGCGCGATTCAGACAATGGGAAAGACAAGTCACTCATGTGAAGGCCGCCGATGACAGCTTGCAGGTCGGTCAAGAACTGTGTACGATTACTCTCGCATTATGGTCGGGATATGGTCAGTCCTCAGATGACCACAAGTGTACTATCGGGATACTCCCCGAGCAGGGACCACCTCTGTTGAAACACGCTCACCCGCCCCCAAGGAGGCACACCATGAAGGCTTGGACACTCACCGCCGCCGCAATCGCCGCAACGCTCACCCTGGCCGGTTGCGCCGACGTTGCTCCGGACGCCCCCGCCGGGGCCGGGGAAGGTTTGACCGACGTCAACGGGCTGCAACTCACTCCGGAAGACTACAGGTTGCTCTTTCGCGTCTACCCCGCCCGACAGGCTGCCGAACAGGCCGCGCTCGATGAAATCAGGCGAACGTTCACCGTGGAAGACATGCGCGCGGAACGTTGGGTTGAGCGCTGGCCGGAGATTTGGGGGCCTGACGGCTGGGGCAACGTGCACAGTTGGCCTACGGTTGCCCTTGCCAACAAGATCGATTTCGAGGTTGGCACCCGCCATGGTGCGGGGTGGGAAAACGACCCGGCGCTTGTCGCCGAGGTGCGCAAAACCATGAGCTCCGAGCTTGACCGGTACGTGTTCGACAGCCATTACGCGAGCGGGGACTCGCTCGCTACGCTGGAGGTGAAACGATGAGGGCGCGCGCGGCGGCGCTGGCGTTACTGGCGACCGTTGGTCTTGTCGGCTTCGTGCAGGCTCGCCAAGCGTGGCAGATCGAAGACCCGGACAAGTGGCTGGACCTGATCGCAAAGTACACGCCGACCATCCAAGACAACGCGGCGTGCCTTGGCTATCTGAACTACGCGGCCAACGCGGTAGCCGAAGCAGCAGGGCAAGGACGCCTCTGGTGGGACAAGCGTTTGCCAGCAGACGTGCGGGGACAGGTGGACTGGAACCGAACGACGCTCAAACCCGAGCACATGCGTATAGTGCCCCCGATTTCTCTGGACAGTAGTTTAGCCATCCATCCGGGGTCCAAGAGAGAAGGAGGCAGGGATGTCTCGGAGTACGGACGAGCAGGACGACGCGGGCCGCTTGGGGAGGCCGGCCGGCCTCCCCAAGCGGTGGAGCGCGCGGCGGAAGGCCGAGGTGGTGTTGCGGCTGTTGCGGGGGGAGGACGTCGGCGAGGTGAGCCGGGAGATTCGGGTTGCGCCGCCGGAGCTGGAGCGGTGGCGGCGGGAGTTCCTGGAGGGTGGCCAGCAGGGCCTCAAGAAGAAGAACCGACCGGGAGGCGAGCTGATGCGGACCCGGGCGAAGCTGGGAGAGCTGACGATGAGGGTCGAGTTGCAGGCGGAGCTTCTCGAAAAAAGGGGGTACGGGGACGAGCTGAGGAAGCTCTTGAGGCGCTTGGACGGGTGAGTCCGGCGACGAACCAGCCGTACCCGCTGACAATGGTGTGCGAGACGTGGCGTGTGGCACGCTCGAGCGTGTATGAGCTGCGGGCCCGGCGCGGAGACCATCCGGAGTCCGATCGCCGACAGCCTGGGAAGCGGGGCCCGAAGACGGCACTGAGCGACGAGGAGCTGGTCGCGGAGATCCGGGCGGTGCTGAAAACGAGTCCGTTCCTCGGCGAGGGCCACCGGAAGGTGAAGGCGCGGCTTGCGGCCAGGGGGATCCGGGCCGGCAAGAACCGGGTGCTGAGGCTGATGCGGGAGCACGGGTTGCTGGCGCCGGTGCGGCGGGGGCATCCCCGCGGAGACCGGAGCCACAGCGGCCGGATCCGGACCGAGAGGCCGGACGAACTCTGGGGCACGGACGCGGCGCGGTTCTGGACGAAGGCGGAAGGCTGGTGCTGGTTCTTCGCGGCCGTCGACCACTGCACCTCGGATGTCGTCGGCTGGCACGTCGCGAAGAAGGGCGACCGCTGGGCGGCGCTGGAGCCGGTCCGCCAGGGGGTGCGGGCCCACATGGGCGGCTTCGGCAAGGCGATCGCCCTGGGTCTCGGTCTGCGGCACGACTGGGGCTCGCAGTACCGGGCCAGGCAGTTCCAGGCCGAGATCAAGTGGCTCGGCATCCGCTCCACGCCCGCCTACGTGGGCGAACCGGAGTGCAACGGCGTCGCGGAGCGCTTCATCCGCACGCTCAAGCAGGAGTGCATCTATCTGCACCACTTCGAAACCCTCGAGGAGGCCAGAGCGGTGATCGGGGCCTTCGTCGAGCGTTACAACAACGGCTGGCTCCTCCAGCGGCACGGGTACATGACCCCGGCCCGCGCCCGCGAGAAGCTCAGCCGAAGGGCGGCCTGATGTTTAAGCCGTCCACTTGTCCAGAAAACCCGGACCGGTACATGCGCGTCAATCCCGATCACTGGCAGCTTGTCGACAGCGACTACGAGACATCGAAGACGCTGGCTCACGAGGGGCTACACTGGTGGCACGGGAGGCCTCCCGTGATTGAGGGTAAAGTTCTAACCAGCGACGAAGCGGAAACTTGGGTGGAGAAAAAGCTCGAGGAGTGCTTTCTCCCAGAAGACGACGAAGAAGACGACCCGGACCCGGGGGGCGGGAACACGGGGACGACGGAGACGTGCACGGAGACGCTGAAGTGGGTTCCGCCGGAGACGAAACCGGTGTTCGTGAAGCCGGAGTCTTCGACAACGGAACAGGGACAGCCGTTGCCGGGGCCGTCGGGCGTCACGCCGACGTACCGGCTTCCTCCGGTCCTTGTGGGTGGGGACAGCAAGGGGGAGTGGGTGGAGGTGGTGGTCGAGAAAGGCTACTGGAAGAAGGAATGCACCCTGAACTAGAGAGGAGCCGGACCATGAGGACGACGATGTTCGGAGGACTGTTGGCGCTGGCGCTGGCGCTTCCGGCGGCGGCCCAGGAGCCGGGCGACACGCTGGTGGGGGCGGTGGGAACGCAGAGCTCGCGCTTGCCGGTGTGGGTGGTGGTCGAGGACGTGGAGGGCGAGGCCGGGGCGCACCGGGTTCGCGCGGGGGTGAAGTGGGAGGACTGGCGGCTCGGCTTCCGGTTCTCCGAGGAGGTGCTGCCGGGCGAGCTGGTGGTGACGATTCCGAAGACCGAGGGGGTGGTGAGCCTAGAGACGTGCGACTACGCGAACGCGCTGATGCCGCACGGATCGGACCCCTACCAGCCGATGGAGCGCGCGGACACGTACTGTCTCGCGCCGCCGGTCGAGTATCTGTCGTGGATCGCGGTGGAGCACCGGGGCTCGCCGATGGCTTGCAGGGAGGCGGAGCGGACGGACGGGATCGAGGACCCGACGCTCCGGATCTACGCCTGCTACTTCGCACAGAAGCCCGGCGGGGGTTAGACTGCCGATTGAGGGACCGCCTCCGGCGCGCCTTCCGGAGCGGAACGTGAACGGAAGGTGAGCCTTGGGGGTGCCTTGGCGTTCGGTGGCCCGAACCCGCTGGAGTTCCAGAAGACCGCGGCGATTATTCGTCCTCCCTCGCCCGGACTTCGCCAACCGTGCCCTGCTTTCGGACCGAGGCTCACACACATGAGGCACCAAAGACGGTCTCAACGGCCTCTTGGGTCGACAGCGCCAATCCTCCCGCTCCCGGCGCAAGCCGCAGGGTACTCTTGCGCACCGGAACGGTCGCGTTCAGTCTAATGCCTCGAACGATACGTCAATTGCCTGACGAGACTCGGATCGTTGCTGTCCCCGCACTGTCCCACTCCCGCCGTTTTGGTACGATTTCCTCGCGATTCAGCAATGGCGAACTCGGACCGCGATTCACGGCAGGGGTGGCAGATCGTGCAGTCCATATTGGACTTAGGTGATTTGCTGCCGTGATTCTCGCCACCTGCACTCTGCCATTTTGGCAGACCTCCTGCCATCGTTATCCACATGGAGCTGATGGCAGAGGGCCCAACAGGAGCACCAATGGTGCGCTTTCGATCGTCCAGGTTCGGGTGCGCAAACGCGTCGAGGCCGTGGGATGGACGCGGGCATGTGAGGCAGCCCTCGATTGACCCGCGAATCCCGCTAGTTTTCGGGCATGAACAACATCATCCGGACATCCGCTGGCAGCCGCGTCTTCCGTCACCTCCTCCGAGGCACCTTCGTCGTCGCGGTCGTGGCCGCCTGCGGCGGCGATTCAGGCACCGAACCACCCGTCGACCCGCCCGAGGACCCGCCGCGCGCCACAGTGCTCGCCATCTCACCGGAGTCGGCGATGCTCTCGTCGCTGGGCGAGACGGCCGCCTTCAGCGCGACCCTCACCGACCAGAACGGCGCCGCCTTCTCCGGCACGGTCGCCTGGTCGAGCAGCGACGCGGGTGTGTTCACCGTGACCACCACCGGAGTGGTCAGCGCCGTCGCGAACGGGTCGGGTACGGTGACCGCGTCGCACGAGGCTCTGAGCGCGACCGCCCAGGTGGTGGTGGCGCAGGCCCCCGCGGCCATCGAGGTCGTGTCGGGGGGCGGGCAGGAGGGGATGGCGGGCAGCACGCTCGCCGAGGCCGTGGTGGTGCGGGTGGACGACGGGGGCGGCTCGCCGGTCGCGGGCGCCACCGTGACCTTCGCGGCGGCCGAGGGGCACGGGTCGGCCGACCCGGCCATGGTGGACACCGACGCCGACGGCCTTGCCGGCACCACCTGGACGCTCGGCGACGCGGCCGGCGCCCAGACCCTCACGGCGTCGGTGGCCGGCGACGTGTCGACCGACATCCGAGCGGCCGCGGGCGAGCTCCCCGCACCGCCCGACTCGGCCGTCTACAGCGTCTCCTTCGACGCCACCTGGGGCCCCGCCACCCACCCGAACAACTTCCCGAGCGGCGCGCATTTCTCGCCGCTGATCGGGGCGGTTCACAACGACGGCGTCCGCTTCTGGGCGAACGGCGAGACCGCCACCCCGGGCATCGAGCGCATGGCCGAAACGGGTGGCACCGGCACGCTCAGATCCGAGATCCGCGCGCAAATCCCGGCCAACGCGCTCTCCGTCATCACCGGACCCGGTCTGGGCATCAGCCCGGCCGGCACGGCCATCCCCCAGGTCGTCGTCCGGCTCGACTACCCCCTCGTCACCCTGGTCACCATGATCGCCCCGAGCCCGGACTGGTTCGTGGGCGTCTCCGGGCTATCGCTGATGGACGACTTCGGGCAGTGGGTGGAAGAGCTCGAGTTCACCCTCTACCCGTACGACTCGGGCACCGACGACGGCACCGACTACACCTCCGCCAACGCCGACTCCTCGCCCAAACAGCCCATCCACAGCCTGCGCGGCACGGCGCCCTTCTCGGACGCCCCCATCGGGACCTTCACGTTCACGCGCATCGGGGGATAGCCCGCATCTCCGCGTTCTGCGCTCACACTATAGACCTGGCCGGTCGTGTCTGCGCGGAAAGCGCCCCGGGCGAGTCGGTTTATCCCGATCCAGCGATGGCACCTTGAGGTCTGGACGGCAACGGCGATCAGGCGGACCTCATGACCGGGCGATGAGCGTTGTTTTCGGACCTAAAGGGGTTTGCGAGCCAGGAAACAGTACAGCGGCGTAAAGATTCCCGTCTTGCCGCCCGCGACGTACGCCTCCGCGGTTCGATCGAGGAGCCGAACGACTTCCGTCGAGCCATTCGGAAAAACCCGCAGTACCTCGGCCATCTTCGATCCCGCGATGAACGCCTTGCGGCCCCAAGGAAGCCTTCGCAAGGCGTTCCCCCATGTCCCGTGGCGACTCTCCATTGGTTGATACCAGGGCGTGGAGGGTCCCTCCTGGACGTTCCAGTCCCTTCCCTCGATGACTTGAAATCCCGCGCCTTCGAGCGCGTGATTCACTTCCCCGAACGTGGCGATATCATGCAGCGCAATGCCGCGCATGAGATCCCGCTTGACAGCCCGGTGCCGACCGTCGTTAGGATCGAACCGGTCCGTAAGACACATTTCCTGACCCCAGAACAGGGCACCCGGTTTCAGCACGCGGAATATCTCCGCGAAGGCGCGTTGCTTGTCCTGCGCATGGCACGTTGACTCTATGGCGTAACCCCGGTCGAAGGTGTCGTCCTCGATGGCGCTCATGTCCATGAAGCTGCACCTCTTCAAATCCACCAGGTGATCGAGCCCCGCCTCGGCGTTCAACTTCTTCGCTTGCGCCAGCTGGACCTCATTGATGTTGATACCCACGACTCTGACGCCGGTCTCGCGGACGACGCGGCGCATGGGGCCGCCGACCCCGCAACCAACGTCGACCACCGTCATGCCCTGTTCCAAGTCCAACCTGGAGATCATCGCGCGCTGGTGCCGGACCTGGGACTCCTCCAGGCTTTCGTTAGGGGTAAGGGGCGCAAAGTGCAGGTTTTCGCCCCAGCTCCACACCATGAAGCCGGTGCCGAGATCGTAGTAGTCCCTGACCGTTTCAGCGTGGTCGTAGTCGCCCGCGCCTCCGGCCTCCGGCACCGCCCGGTCGACCCAGCCGTCGAAGTGTCGTACGCGACGCGCGACGCCCGATCCGCGGTACGCATCCCTTAGCGCTTTCGACAGTTCGCCCAGCCGCATTCTGTGGCGCTTCAGGCGGACAGTTCGCGTCGCTGCTCTGAGATGCGGAGCTTCAGCTTCTTGCTCGGCTTCATCGACGGGAACGGATTGAAGGGGCGAACCCCGGGCTGTCATGCGTATGGCGCGACGGCATCACCCTGCCTTTTCATGAAGGGACGTGTCGAGGGTAATGTGGGGGGGGCGCGGGACCTCTCGCAACCCGCGAGAACGGGCCCGACGGGCGCCGCTTCGCCAAGAGCCGCACCACCCTGCTGCACAGCGGCAGCTCGCGCCGCGTCAGAGCCCCCGAATCCCCCGTGATCCGGTCCCGGCGGGACCCGAGCCTGATCGATCTGTTGAAGCTGAACGGCGCATACACTACCTTCACCCTCGCCGTGTTGGATGGCAGGTGCTCGTGATTGGGATCAACCCGTCGGCACAGGCTGAAAAACGCAAGATGAGATTTCCCGAAGAGCTGCTCCTGCTGCTGCACAGCGACGACTCGGGATATTTCGTGCCCATCCCCGAGTGGAAGATGTCCTGTGCGCTGGCGGGCAGCGTGCTTCTGGAACTGTCCCTCGATGGCCGGATCGACTCCGACCTCGAGACGCTGTTTCTGACCGATCCAACCCCGACAGGGGACGATCTGCTGGACCCCACGCTCGAGGACATCGTCCGGTGCGACAAGACCGGTATGGTCCATTCTCCACAATACTGGGTGGAGCGTGTCGCCAAGAGGGCGGATGCGATCAGCGACGAGGCGGTCGCCCGTCTGGTCAAGAAGGGCATCTTCGAGTCGGACGACGGCGGGTTCTGGACCCTGTCCAAAAAGGTCGCGCGCACCGGCCGATACCCTCTGGTGGACGGCACGGCCGGTTTGGAGATCAAGGGCCGGATCTTTCGCAGCCTCTTCGACGGTGAGATCCCGGAGCCCCGCGATGTCGCCATCATCGGGCTCGTTCACTACTGTGACGGCTTCCGCGCCATGCTGGAGCCCGACGAGTACGAAGCAGCGCAGGAAATGCTCGAGCTCTACAGCGGGATCGACGTGATCGCGAGGGCCATCGCGACGGCCGTCCGCACCTCGTACCGGCCTCCCAAGAGCATGCGCGCCACGAGACGCCGCCCCATGCCCACGGTGGGTCTGCGGGCTCTGCTCTCATCGAAGTCTTTCCGAGCCGGCAACCTGCCGAAGTTTATCGCGGAAAAGAACAAGGAGTGGGACCGGTCTTCAGGATGAAGCTTCCCGGACGCGAAATGGTGGTGCTGTCCGGAGTCGAGATGAACCACTGGGTCGCCAAGCAGGGCCGCATGTACCTCAGGACTCGCGACTACCTGGAGGGTTTTCAGGCGGAGTGGGGCACGGCCCGTTCCATCGCCAGCATGGACGGTGCGGATCACTTCCGCATGCGCAGGGCCATGCGGGCCGGCACTTCCCGCGCGGTGGTCAAGGATCGGCTGCATGAACTGTTCGCGTTCGGCCGACGCTCATACCGCGGTTGGGGAGTCGGAAAGGTCGTGGCGGGCGAAATGGCCTGCCAGAGACTGATCGGCGAACAGATCGCCCATCTCTGCGTGAGCATCGAACCTTCGGGCATACTTGATGACCTGCTCAAGTTCGAGTACAGGGCGCTGCTGACGCATGTGATGGGTGTGCTGCCCAAGTTCATGCTCCGCACGCCGAAGATGAAGCGATACAAGAACCGCGTGCTGGAACTGTATGCCCAGATTCACGCGACACACACACCGGGGCAGCGCGAGGGCAAGCGGCGCGATCTGGTGGACGATCTCATGGAGTTGCATCAGGCCGATCCCCAGTTCCTTCCCGAGACCAACCTGGGATTCGCGTTCATCGCCCCGATCATCGCCGGCCACTACCTGGGAAGCGCGATGGCGTTCGCCATCTACGAACTGGTGAAACACCCGCACTACCGGGAACAGATCACGGCCGAAGCGGACGCGTTGTTCGATGACGGAGATCCGACCGCGGCGGATCTTGATCCGGCAGCGATCGATGCGACCCGCCGTTTCGCCATGGAAGTACTGCGAAAGCACCCGGTCATTCCGGTGCACCTGCGCACGGCCATGAATGCCTTCGAGGTCCAGGGCATTGAAGTGCCGGCGTACAGCACCTGCATGGTTGCCTATCCCGCTACGCACTACATGGAAGAGTACTTCCCGGAACCGGACACGTTCGATATCGACCGCTACGCAGAGCCGCGCAACGAACACAGACAGACCGGGGCCTACGCGCCATTCGGTGTTGGAACGCATGTCTGCGGTGGGTCGGGCTGGTCGAAGTTGCAGCTGGCGGCCAACCTGCTGCTGCTGGCCCGTCACCTGGATCTGGAGTTGGTGCCCCGCGACTATGAACTGAAGGTGAGTCCGGTGCCCAAGGTTAGCCCCGCGAAGAGCTTCAAGTTTCAGGTGACCGGGCACCGGCAACCGCTGCGGCCCGCGTCGGGCTGACGCCGACCGTACCGTCCCGCCGCCTCCAGCTCTGACTACGCCGAAGCCGGTTCCGGCATTCCAGTGACATCGGCGCGGCCGCGCGACCTTGCCCGCCGCGCCAGCCAACGCTGGTGGATCGAGGTCAGCGCCGGCACGAGGAACATCAGCAGGACCGTGGTGAAGAGGATGCCGCAGCCGATCGAGGCGGAGAAGGGCACGAAGAACTGGGCCTGAATCGCGTCTTCGAGGATGAGGGGCGTGAAGCCGAGGAAGGTGGTCAGCGACGTCAGCATGATCGGGCGGAAACGCCCCTTGGCGCCCTCGATGATCGCTTCTCGTGCCGGAAGGCCTTCCTCGAGTTCCTGGTCGATAAAGTCGATCATGACCAGGGAGTCGTTCACCACCACGCCGGCGAGGCCGAAGACCCCGATGAAGGACTCGGAGCTGAGTGCGACGCCCAGGACCCAGTGGCCCAGAATCACCCCGATCAACCCGAACGGGATGATAGCCATAATGATGAACGGCTTGGTATACGAGCGCAGCGGAATCGCGAGCAGCGCGAAGATCATGATCATGGCGATCCCGAAGCCAGGTCCCAGCGCGTTCAGGGATTCCAGCTGCTGCTGCGGTTCACCACCGAAGGTGTAGGTCAGTTCCGGTTCCTCGGCGACGATCGCCGCGAGGATGTCGTCTTCCAGAATGCGGTTGGCGCGCCCGCCGGATATCACCGCCGGATCCACATCCGCAATGACCCTGACGATGCGCTGGCCGTCCTGACGATTGATGGCGGGCGGCGACATACCCGAGCTCAGCGAAGCCACACGGCTCACCGGGACCTCGGCGCCGCCGGCCGTCCGAACCAGCGACCTTTCGATGTCGGTGATCGAGTTGCGCTGCTCCTCGGGCAGCCGCACGTATACCCGAACCTCTTCGCGGCCGCGCTGCACCCTGAGCGCTTCCGCGCCGAAGAACGCGGACCGCGTCTGCCAGGCGAGGTCCTCGAGGGTGAGACCGAGGGTTCGCGCTTCGGGCAGCAGTCCCAGCCGGATCTCGGGGATGCCGGGAGTGTGATCGGAGCGTATGTCGTGGATGCCTGCCACTTCGCGGAGGTCATTGACGACCGCGGTTGCGATCCCCGGGAGGCGGTCGGGATCCGGATGGGCAAGCACGGCCTCGACGGGGTTGCCCAGGTCGTAGATCTTGCCGCTGATGGTGATCCCGCGGACATAGGGCGGCATGCCCACCTCATCGCGCCACGCCTGCACGATTTCCCCGGTTGGAATCCGCCGGTGCTCCGCGTCCAGGAGCTTGAACGAGATGGTGGCGACATTGGGCTCCGGGTTCAGGGTGAGGTTGGGACTGAGCCCCCCTCCATCGACCCGCGGCCGTTGACCGACGGTAACCGTTACCCCGGACAGCAGGGGCGGTGCATCGGCGGGCCTGTCTGCGGAGATCCGCTCGATGACCCGGTGGCCGGCCGCCTCCAACTCGCGCGCCACCTCGAAGGTTCGCTGGGCCGTCGTCCCGTCCGGCATCTCCAGGGTGGCCGTTGCGAAATCGCCTTCGACCTCCGTGGCAAAGGTGAACGGAACGATGCCCGCCGGCAGCAAGGCAAAGCACAGGATGAGCAGGGCGATGGCTGACGAGAGCGTCACTCCGGGTCGATCGGTCGCGAAACTCACGCCGCGGTGCAGGGGGCCCTGCACGAATCTGCCCAACTGCAGATCGACCTGACCCTGAATCCGGGATACGAATCGCTCAAGGCGCGTTCGGGGCGCCCACTCCGGTCCGTGGAGGTGGTGAGAGAGGTGGTTGGGCAACACCAGCAGCGATTCGATCATCGAAATCACCAGCATCGCGATGACGATGGTCGGCAGCGCTTTCCAGATCTCTCCGATCCCTCCGGGAATGAAGAGCAGTGGAGAGAACGCGGCGATCGTGGTCAGCACCGCGAAGATGAGAGGCACCTTGATTCGCCGGGCCCCGCGTATCGCCGCGACGACGCCCGGCGTGCCCTTCATTCGTTCCAGGTGGATGTACTCGGAGACGACGATCGCATCGTCCACGACGATTCCGATGGCGAGCACGAACGAGAAGAGGGACACCGCGTGGATGGCGAGATCGAACGCCACCATGGCGGCCAGGGCGCCGACGCCGGACACCCCGAGGCCGACGGCTACCCAGAAGGCAAGCCGGACTTCGAGAAACAGTCCCAAAGCCAACAGCACCAGCATCAGCCCGAGAAGACCATTCTTCATGAGGATGGCGGCGCGCTCCTCGAAGGCATCGGATGCATCGTTCAGGACGGTGACGCTCACGCCGTCCGGGAGTGACGGGGCCACCTCGTCGGCGACGTGCTGCCGAACGGCGCGCGCCACATTCATCACCTTCTCGCCCTCGGCCCTCGATACCTCGACGAAGACGGCCGGCAGCCCATCGTGCCGGACGATCAGGTCCAGGTCCTGGAAGCCGTCGCGCACCTCGGCGATGTCGCCCATTCGTACCACCGTGCCGTCCCCGCGGCTGAGCACGACGATCTCCTCGAAGTCCTGCTGATCGTAGCTCTGTCCCAGGGTGCGCACCCGCACCTGGGACTGTTCGGTGTCGATGCTGCCGGCGGACAAGTCCAGCGAACTGCGGCGAATCGTGTTGGCGATATCCGGGAGCGTGAGTCCAAGCGCTCTGAGCCGCTGCAGCGGCACTTCGATCGAGATCTCATAGTTGCGGATGCCGCTCGTCTCTACCTGGGAGACGGAAGGCAGCGCGGCGAGTTCATCCTCGATCTGGTAGGCAAGCTCCTTCAACGTCCGCTCCGGGACATCGCCGTAGACGACCAGGCGCATGATGCTCTCGGCGTTGGTCAACTCCCTGATCTGGGGCCGCTCGGCCTCTCCCGGGAACGTCTGGATTCGGCCGACCGCCGCTTCCACCTCGGCCAGGGCATCGTTCATGTCCGTGCCCGACCGCATCTCCACCCTGACCGACGCCATGCCCGGGGCCGCCACGGACTTCACCGCCTTCACGTTGCCCAGCCCTTCGACCTCGTCCTCGATCTTGGCGACGATGGACTCCTCCACCTCCTCGGGGGTGGCGCCCGGATAGGCGACGGCGACCTCGACCTGGTTGAAGGGCACGGTGGGCCAGGCTTCCAGCTCGAGCCGGAAAAACGACGCCACGCCCGCGACGATGATGCCGACCATCAGCAGGTTGGCGGCCACGCCGTTGCTGGCCATGTAGGCGATGGGACCGCCGGGTTCGCCGTGATTCCTTCCGTTCGAAGTCATGGTGCCGGATGGGCCTCGGTCTGGAGGGGCTTCTGGTTTCGCAACGGTGCCGCACCAAAGATAGGAAGATGAGGAGATTCCTGCCCGGCTGGAGGCCTCGGTTCAGCCCAGTCCTCGATGGCGGCCTGCAGGGACGCCAGGACCTGAGCTACCGATCCGACGAGCGCTCGTCGTGAAGAGCGGTCGGGGCAGCGCCTTGCAGCCGCCTCAGACCCGGGACTCGCGCACCTGCTCGGCCACGCGGAATTCCAGCTTCCTGCTCGGCTTCATCGATGCTGTCCGGGTCGGAATCGATGCGGTTCTCCGGGAAATCTCATGTGCCGTTCCCCTCCGGCAGATGCCCGGATGCAGCGCGACCTGTCCACTGGCGGCGTGGACTCCCCCCTGTCTCCAGACCTGCTTCCGGATAGAACTGTCGGCAATAGAGGCGGTATTTGCCGATGGGGCCGTCGGCGCGGCAAAGGCGGGGGGGAGACTGATACCGCTTCCGCTCCCAGATGACCACGTCCTGCGCGACGAACCGCCTCTCCTCGGAAATCAGAACGCGGTTCATCAGCCTGTTGCGGAACTTCCTCGGCAGGAAGCCGAGACCGACGAAGTAGCGCCCGGGCCTCGGGACCTCCCGCGCCTGGCTGACGAGCGTCACCTCGATGAACTCGCCGTCGACGGGGGTCGAGAGGACCCACAGTCTCGAGTCCATGCCGATCCTCTTTTCGTGGAATTCGACGAACGAGAAGCCCAGGCCGTGGACATGGGTGACGGTCGATATCTCGGACACGATGTTGATCAGCTTCGCGATGGTGCGGACGTTCTTGAAGTCGAAGCAGCTCTTCAGGTAGGCGCCGTCGATCGAGAAGGCCGTCGGCTCCACGTCGTGGTAGCCGTGCGTGTACTCCAAGTGCTCTACGTCCACGGAGTTCTCGGCGGTCTCTTGCGGATGGCCGCGGAACCGCATGGTGGCGAATCGCAGCCCGCTCCAGTCCGCCCCCGTGGGCGGCTCCTCCGGCAGGTCCCACTGCGGGGGGCGCCCGCCTACCCCGTACCACACGAAGACCATGCCGAGGATCTCCCTGGTCTCGTAAAGCTTCAGCTTCGCAGCCCTGGGCGCGGGGGCGTTGGGCGTGGCGACGCACTGGCCGGTCGAATCGAAGGTGAAACCGTGGAAGGGACACACGAGGCAACCGTCCCGTATCGTGCCGCCGGCCGTCGGCCCCAGGTGCGAGCCCAGGTGGGGGCAGAATGCCTCGGCCACGCAGATGCGGCCGTCGTCGTCGCACCAGGCGACGATCTCCTCGCCCATCCAGGTCTTCTCGATGAGCTTCTCTTTCCGCAGGGTCTCGCGGGTCGCGATGAAGTACCATCCCTCCGGGAACGGAGGGAGTCGGTCGACGCGTCCCAGGATGCGGCCATTGGCATTCCTGACGCCATTGCTATTCCCGATCATTCTTGCACCGTGTTGCTGAAGTGTCGCACGGTGGCCGGTCAAGCTCACGGGACCCCGAGCGGGGCTCATGGGATCCGAGCTACCTGCCGCCCCCTTCGGCTGCTACGGACTCTGCAAATGTCGCGCCAACGGCTCGTTTCCGCAAATGTTTGCGACACAATGACCAGAAATAGCGACATTGTGTCTGGCCGGAGCGTATCTGCTGTGGTTCTCACAGGGCCGGCCAGCCCCTGTCCGGAAGCCGGCCAGCCGCAGACTCAGGGAACTCAGCCGATCACGTCCAGACGGAAATCCGTTGCTGGATTTGCGTTTTCCATGACGGGAATCGCGTGCGTGTTCGCTTCGACGGCGGTTCGGGAGGGAATCTCCGGGAACGGAGGGGTTTCGTTGACCGTCGGGTCAAACCGCGTTCATGATGCCTGGGTGAGCCGGCGCGGGACGGGCTCCCCACGGTCGGGTCGCAACTGCTCTGACCCTGCGAGGCAAGAAATGTCCGAAATGAATCGACGCACGTTCATCGGTACCGGCGCGGCGGCCGGCGCCCTGGTCGCGGTTGGCGGCTGCACTGCTCCGGGCGGCGACGCCGGTTCGGGGCGCGGTGACGCGGGGGGCGAGAGCGCTCCGGGCAGCGTGCCGGATTTCGCGCTCGACGAGATCACGATCGACGCGGTCCACGAGGGCATGCGGACGGGCGCCCACACCTGCCGCTCGATCACGGAGATGTACCTCGAGCGCATCGAGGCGCTGAACCGGCAGGGGCCGCGGCTGTTCGCCGTCCTCGAGGTGAACCCGGACGCGCTCGAAATCGCCGACGCCCTCGACCGCGAGTTCCAGGCCTCGGGCCCCCGGGGGCCGCTGCACGGCATCCCCATTCTGCTGAAGGACAACATCGATACGGCGGACGGGATGACGACGACCGCCGGTTCGACGGCGCTCGCCGGGTCGATCGCGCCGCAGGACGCCTTCGTGGCCGCGCAACTGCGGGAGGCGGGCGCGCTCCTGCTCGGCAAGGCGAACATGAGCGAGTGGGCGGGCTGGAAGTCGTTCGAGTTCGGGGCGTCGGGCTGGAGCGGCCGCGGCTGGGACGGCGGCCGGGGCGGCTTCTGCAAGAACCCCTACGCGCTCGACCGCACCCCGGGCGGGTCCAGCTCCGGGTCCGGATCGGGCGCGGCGGCCAACCTGGCGGTCGCGGCGATCGGCTCCGAGACCGACGGCTCCATCGTCGGCCCCTCGTCGCGCAACTGCCTGGTCGGCATCAAGCCCACGATCGGTCTTCACAGCCGGGGCGGCGTCATCCCTATCGCGCACAGCCAGGACAGCACCGGCCCGATGGCGCGCACCGTGCGCGACGCCGCGATCATGCTCGGCACCATGGTGGGCGTCGACCCCCGCGACCCGCTGACCGCCGCGAGCGCGGGCAACTTCCTCACCGACTACACCGGCGCGCTGGATCCGGCCGGCCTGGCTGGCGCCCGCGTCGGAGTGCTGCGCGAGTACGCCGGCTTCGACAGCCGCGTCGACGCCCTGTTCGAGGAGGCGCTCGACGTCATGCGCGCGGAGGGCGCGACGGTGGTCGATCCCGTCACGCTTCCCGGAGAGCTGCGCTTCGGCAACGAGTACGAGATGGAGGTGCTGTACCACGAGTTCAAGGCGGACCTGAACGCCTATCTCGCCTCGCTGGGTCCCGATGCGCCGATCAAGTCGCTCGCCGAACTCATCGAGTACAACGAGGCGAACGCCGACCTGGAGCTCGCCCTCTACGGGCAGGAGCTTCATGTGCGCTCCCAGGAGCGGGGGCCGCTGACCGACCAGCGCTACATCGACGCGCTCGCGGCGAGCCATCGGCTGTCGCGCGAGGAGGGGATCGATCGCGCGATGGACGAGCATCAGCTGGACGCGCTCGTTGGGATCACGTCGGGCATTCCCGCCATGCAGGATCCGCTCGATGCCTCGGGCGGAGGCGGGGGCGGATGCTCGACGCCGCCGGCCATGGCGGCCTATCCCAACATGTCAGTGCCCATGGGGTTCATCGCCGGGCTTCCGATCGGGCTGTCGCTCTGCGGCCGGGCGTGGAGCGAGGCGACGTTGATCCGCCTCGCATATGCCTTCGAGCAGGCGACGAACGTGCGGCAGCCGCCGACGTTTCAGGCGACCGTGCGGGTGTGAGGGGGCGCGTATAGATTACACAAATTACGCATTTTACGTAATTCCGCAGTTTGCCCATTGGCTAGCCGATGGGGGCCGGCTCAGCAGCCGCCTTCACTCGCCCTCGCGACCACCCGCCCCAGCTCCCCGTCGATCTCGACAATACTGAGGCTGGAACTCTCATAGTACCGAGCCTGGACGACGCCAAGAACGAAATCGTCGTAGCGAAAGAACCCGAGCCAGTCGAACCGTCTGTTCAGCTTGCCCTGATCCGTCACATCGACAAGCCCCAGATCCTCCTCGATCCGCTCCAGGCCCGGAATGTCGGCGGCTGAGAGGACGGCCGACGGTGGGCGGCTGAGAGCCACCCCGCCGATGTAGGGGTGGATCCCATTCCCATGGCGGGCAGGGTATCCCGTGTGGTCTGGAGGACCCACCGGACCATGCAGTGAGAGCGCTCGACCATCAGCGATGTGGTTGCCAGCTCCGAGCCGCCCTGCGTTCCGGGAAACAGCCACCAGGAGTCGGGAACCCCGGTCGCGATTACATCCGGAGCCCGTACCGGAGAGTCCGGATCATCAGCGGAGTTCTCCCGGATCTCGTTGACGTCCGGCCAGTTCCATACGCCGTCCCCGGTCTTTCTGGCCGCGATGCTCTCAAGATCGAAGGCAGCCGTCCACGGAGGGGTATTCCACACGCCGTCCGCGACGCTGGCGATCGGTGCAATGGTGCCCTCGTGGCTGGCCACGCCGACCCACAGGGCGTCGGTTCCGGAATCCGTTGCCGGTGGACGCGTTTCTTCCTGGCCGGCCTGGCCGGGAGATTCCGAACATCCTTCCCACCGGCTTTCCGCGACGATTCTGCTGTCATCTCCATCGATTTCGATCACCGCATTCACCGTGCCGAAGCCGAACCCGATCCGATGGAGCACACCGATCGTCATGTCGTCACTGCGAAAGAGGCTCAGCCATTCGTAGCGCGTTTCCATCCAACTCCGGCCCATTCCCTCAGGATCCGGTTCATCCGCGAAACCCAGCCTTTCCCGAATCTGCTCGATGCCCGGAATGTCGTCCGGGGACAGTACGACGGACGGAATGCGGCTCAGGGCCACGCCAGCGATTCCGTCGCCAGTCATGTCGGGAAGCACTCCTGGCGCCCTCCTTGGGCCGCGATCCCGCATGTGCAACGCCCACCACATCCGGTTGCAGGCATCCATCGTCAGGTACATGGACCGGATGGCCCGCGGAAGAGCCCGCTCCGTCTCGGAGAAGAAGTACAGGGAGTCGGGCACCCCCGTCGCTACTGCGTTCGGAGTGCTTCCAAGGGCTTCCAGTTCCTGCTCGGAGCCTAACCAGAGACGGCGCGCGTCGGGCCACCGCCAGTCCCCGTCCCCGTCCGACGTCGCCTGGAAGCGCGTCAACTCCGCGGGAGTGGCCCAGGGCGGTCGGTCCCAGACCCCCCCAGCGTGGCGGGCGATCGGAACCACGGTGCCACTTGTAGTCACTATGGCGATGATCTGGGGGTCGGCAGGCGGCGGGGGTGGCGTCTGTTCCTGAGCACAACCCAATGCGGCCAGCAACACGAGGGCGCCGAGGCCAAGTGCCGATTGTCTCACGATTCCATTGACTCCTGTTGGGCTCAGGGGCAGCGGCAGGGTGGTCTCCGTAGATGCAAGTCCTGCACCGGCGTCCTCCCACGCAGTACGATCTCGGCTGCATGTATGTGGACGTGATGTAGCCTGGTGCGGACTGGGAGAGTAGGGTAAGGGGGAGAGCGGTTTCGATTCGAGGACCGAAACAGCCTCTGCCGCAGGCTCGTAAGGTCGCCCCATGCAAGCCGACGCAGCACGGAACCACACCCTCGCCAGACTGTCTTGC
Organism: Longimicrobiales bacterium; assembly: GCA_965208255.1. Taxonomy (GTDB): domain Bacteria; phylum Gemmatimonadota; class Gemmatimonadetes; order Longimicrobiales; family Gaopeijiaceae; genus BD2-11. The sequence goes on along the minus strand of OZ242324.1, from coordinate 877,580 downwards.
GTGACGCACCGGTACGGACCGGTGGTCGCGCTGGATGGACTGGATCTGGAGGTTCGCCGGGGCGAAGTGCTGGGGGTGCTCGGTCCCAACGGCGCCGGAAAGACTACCGCCATCAGCCTCCTCCTCGGGAGCCTGCAGGTGCAGGAGGGTGCGGCGAGTGTGTTCGGCCATGCCCCGGGAGCGCCGGAGGTGCGCGTTCGCCGGGGCGCGATGCTTCAGATCTCGGGGATTTCCGCGAACCTGACGGTGCGCGAGCACATCGAGCTGTTTCGCGCATACTATCCGGCACCGCTTTCAGCTTCCCGCCTGCTCGCCATCGCGGGTCTCGAGGATCTCGCACGGCGCCGGTACGGAAAGCTCTCCGGGGGCCAGAAACAGCGGGTGATGTTCGCGCTGGCGCTGGCGGGCGATCCCGAACTCCTGTTTCTGGATGAGCCCACCACGGGGCTTGACGTTGATGCCCGGCACCGTCTGTGGCACGAGATCCGGGCCCTCAGGGAGTCCGGCCGCACCACCGTTCTCACCACGCACAACCTGGACGAGGCGGACGCTCTGGCCGATCGCGTGGTGGTCATCCACAACGGGCGGCGCATCGCGGAGGGCACCCCCGGGGAGATCAAGTCGCGCACGGCGGGGCGGCTCGTGCGGTGTGTCACGCGGATCGGGCCCGGTGAGGTGGCGAGCCTCGCCGGTGTCGTCGAGGCCAGGACGCGGGGCCGGCATCTGGAGGTCCTGACGACGCAGCCCGAGGCGTTGGTGCGCGAGCTGCTCGGACGCGACGAGGGGCTGGCGGATCTGACGGTCGTGTCGGCCGGGCTCGAAGAAGCATTTCTCGCGCTGACGCGGGATACCCCATGACTCCCGCCCGGCGCTTCCGGATCTACCTGCTGGAGGCGCGCTTTCAGGTCGTGGAGGTGCTGCGGGAACCCATGTTCGCCATCCCCACGCTGGCGTTCCCGCTCATCTTCTACCTGTTCTTCGGCGTGATCATGGACACGGGCGGAGCATCGCTGGCCGTGCCGACCTACGTGCTGGCGACGTACGGCGTCTTCGGCGTCCTGGGCCCCGCGCTCTTCGGCTTCGGGGCCGGGCTCGCGAACGAGCGCGACACCGGCGTCCTGCTCCTCAAGCAGACCACGCCCATGCCGGCCGGCGCCTACCTGTCCGCCAAGGTGATGTCGGCGCTGATCTTCGGGGCAACCGTCGTGCTCGGCCTGTTCCTGATGGCCGCGCACGCGGCGGGCGTGGCGCTCTACCGCTGGCAGTGGTTCGCGCTGGCGGGGGTGCTGCTCACCGGCGTGATCCCGTACTGCGCCCTGGGCCTGGCGATCGGCGCGTGGGCCAAGGGGCGCGCGGCCATCGCCGTGGTCAACCTCGTCTTCCTGCCCATGTCCATGCTCTCCGGGCTCTGGCTCCCGATCTACATGTTCCCGGATGTCATGCAGGACATCGCCCTGGCGCTTCCCGCCTATCACCACGCGCAGCTCGCGCTCAAGGTCATCGCCATGGACGCCGGGCAGTCGGTTGCGGTGCACGTGTCGGCTCTGGTGGTCGAGACGCTGGTCTTTCTCGCGGTCGCGGCGCTCGGGTTTCGCCGCGCGGGCACCTTTTCGATCAGGAGATCCCGATGAAGAGTGCACGCCATCTCGTTGGCCGCAGCCTGGCCTGGCTCCTGATCGGAATCGCGGTCTTTGTCGGCGTGCTCGGGACGCTTCCGGTGCCGCAGGCTGCGGAGGGCCCCGGCGAGGGAGTTCATCAGGGCAACTTCGCGATCACGGACGTTGCCGTGTTCGACGGCGAGGCCTTCCGGCACGGATGGGATGTTTGGGTCGAGGGCGGAAGGATCCGGCGCGCCGGTCAGAGGCTCGACCTGCCCGAGGAGCTCCCTCGTCTGGACGGGCGCGGCCACACGCTGATGCCGGGGCTGATCGACGGCCACGTGCACACCTTCGGCTCGACGCTGAACGACGCGCTGCGGTTTGGCGTGACCACGGTCATGGACCAGTTCACGCCCCCGGACTTCGTGGCGACGAAGAGAGGCGCGCGCGAGGAGGTGGGGCGCGGCACCGAGGCGGACCTGTTCTCCGCGGGAATGGCCGCAACAGCCCCGGGCGGGCACGGCACGCAGTACGGGGTGCCGGTGGAGACGCTCACCGGCCCGGACGAGGCGGCGGGGTGGGTGGGGGCGCGCAAGGCCGAGGGCTCCGACTGGATCAAGATCATCTACGAGGACGGCAGCGCCTACGGCCGGGAGATCCCCTCGCTCGACGGGGAGACCGTCGCCGCACTCGTGGCGGCCGCGCACGCCGAGGGGCTCGCCGCCGTGGTCCACGTGAGCATCCTCGACCGGGCGCTCGAAGCGGCGTCTTTCGGCGCTGACGGCCTGGTGCACGTGTGGCACGACGAGGTCATCTCCGAAGCGGATGCCCGGCGCTTCGCGGAGGCGGACATCTTCGTGGTCCCAACGCTTTCGGTGATGGCGTCCGCCGCGGATTCCGCCGTAGCCGAGCTGGTGCGTGAGGCCGGCGAAGCCATGCTCTCGCCGATGCAGCGTCAGACGCTCGGCGATCGCTTTGCGGGCGGCCTGGGGGAGGCGGCGGCGGTAGCGACGGAGAACGTCCGGCGGCTGCGTGCGGCGGGGGTGCGGCTGGTGGCGGGTACGGACATCCCGAACCCCGGGACCGGGGCGGGGATCTCGATGCACGGGGAGCTGCGGCTGTTGTCGCGCGCCGGCATGGGGAGCGCGGAGGTGCTGGCGGCGGCGACTTCCGTGGCGGCGGACGCGTTTGGCGTCGCGGACCGCGGCCGGATTGTCGAAGGCCATCTCGCCGACCTGGTGCTGGTGCGCGGCGACCTCGAGGAGGACGTGTCGGGCAGTCACGACATCGTAGCGATCTGGAAGGACGGGTATCTGGTGGAGCGGGGGTTGGGGGGCGCGCCGGCGGTGGCCGCGCCTCAGGCCGCAGCGGTCCCCGCCCCTGCAGAGACGCTCGTCGCGGACTTCGAGAACGGGCTCGAGGCGACGTTCGGCGCATGGGACGTGACGACCGACCAGATGGCCGGCGGCTCCTCCAGCGCCAGCATGGCCGTGCGGGACGGCGCGCTGGTGGTCACCGGCGAGATCACCGCGGGGGTGGCCTTCCCCTGGGCGGGCGTGATCTGGATGCCCGGCGCGCAGCCCATGCAGCCCGTGGACTTCTCCGGTCGTCAGGTGATCCGCTTCCGCACGCGGGGGGATGGGGGGCGGTACTCGATGATGCTGATCAGCAGCGCGGCGCCGGCCGGACCGCCGCCCACCGTGACGTTCGTCGCGCCCGAGGAGTGGACCCAGGTGGAGGTCCGGCTGGAGGACTTCCCGACGGCCACGCCGGAAGTCATTGCCGGGCTGGCGTTTGTGGCGGAGGGGGCGGTTGGTATCTTCGGGTTCGAGGTGGATGAGGTGGAGGTGAGGTGAGGACAGATCGGCGCCGGGGAACGGGGACGAGGAGGAGTATTCGGGGCTACGCGGATTCCTCGTCGTAGGCGAACACCTCGGTCAGTGGAACGCCGAAGACCTCGGCGATTCGGAACGCAGCTTCGAGCGACGGCGAGTACTTGCCGAGCTCGATGGCGTTGATGGTTTGCCGTGTGAGGCCGACCCGGTCGGCCAGCGCCTGCTGCGTCATCTCGTCGTGCTCGAAACGGCACCGTCGGATGGAATTGGTGATCCGCGTTCTTGCCATCAGAGCCCACGCCGGTAGTAGAGGATGCGCGAGCCGTAGTTGACGATCTCGGCGATCACGAGTGCCAGCAGCACGGCGTACCCGATGGCGGCGCCGTTCGCGCCGACGAGAAGCAGCGACACCGCTCCCATACTCAGGGCCGCGTAGACGTATGCCGCCACCCGAATCGCCCGCAGCTCGATCAGGTACTCGCGCTCGTCCTTAAGGGCCTCCTCGGCGGCGCGCGGCGCGCGGATCGCGACCACGGCGTGGGCGACGGCCTCGATGACGACCAGGGCCGCCAGGCAGATCAGCATCGCGTAGAGCATCTCCGGACCCAACGTTGGCGTCAGCGTACGCGGTACCTGCAGGAAGAAGACGAAGCCGACGACGGCGATCGAGACCAGTGAGATCAGCGCGCTCTTTTCGTGAAAGGACATGGATGCAACTCTCTTTGTGAAGGACATGGATATGAGATATCTAGAATGTTGGACATGATGTCAAATATTTTAGACACCACGCGAACCGTGACCGAGGGGGCCGGAGAGTCGGCCGTGCGCAATGCGTCCAGCTACTGGGACACGCTGGCACCGCATCATTGGCGCCTCGAAAACAACTACTTGGACGTGTCGAGCGTGCGTCTGATCCTCGGCGACATTCGCCAACCCGTCATGGTCGTCGGTGCCGGGCAGGGGCTGATCGTCGAGGAGCTGCGGCGTCAGGGGCTCCGATGCGACGGCATCGATCTGAGCGCCGAGATGATGGAATACGCCAGGTTGCGAAGAGACCTGACCCTTGTTCGCGCGAATGCGACCGCGATGCCGTTCGTCGATGGGACCTACGAGACGGTCATCATTGCGACCGGCGTCATCGACTTCATGGCCGATTTGCAGCAGATCGAGACGGTCCTGCGCGAAGCGAACCGGATCACCTCGGAGACGGGCAGCGTCTTCGTCGCGTTCTACCGATTCAGTGCGGCGCAGCGGCGCTTCCTGACCTCGCTTGGACTCCTGCGGGACGACACGTTGCACATGCGGTCGGCATTGGTGCTGAATCGCCTCGGCTTCGGTGCCCTGGTGGCGTGGGTTGCGAAGATGGCCGGGATCAGCACGTTCCGGGCCGTCCTGTTGTGCATCAGCACCGGCCTCAGATCCACGAAACGGGAACGCGCAATCGCCCTCGCGATGCGGCGGGTGATCGCTCAGGCCGGGGATCCCGACGCCTTTATCGAAGCGGCGCCGGAGACACAGCCGTATCGTGACAAGCCGGCAATCGGAGGCCTGCTCGACAGCTTGTCGATGAGAGTCGAGGACTGGCAGGCATCGAGCAGCTGCCACCTGGTACGGGTGTCGCAGCAGGAGGCGCGGGATCGTCGCTGAGTGAGGCGTTGTGGTCGGGGTTACCACGGTGCTGGATATCTGGTGGATCGTGCAGTCGCCTCCGCAGGGGCTCGGCCTCAGGCCGAGATTGCGCCCGATCCCGTGGAAACGCTGGTCGCGGACTTCGTGGAGGCGAGCTTCGGCGCGTGGGACGTGACGACGGACCAGATGACCGGTGGCTCCTCAAGCGCCAACGTGGCCGGGCGGGACGGCGCGTTGGTGGTGACTGGGGAGATCGTCCTAGGGTCCACCCTTCCCTGGGGCGGGCGAGATCTGGATGCTAAGCGAGCAGTTCATGCAACCCGTGGACTTCACTGGCCGCGAGGCAGATCCGCTTCCGCGCGCCGGGGGGATGGGGGGCAGAACTCGGTGTAATGCTGATCAGCAGCGCGGAGCCGGCCGGCCACCGCCTACCGTGACGTTCATCGCGCCCAGAGGAGTGGACCCAAGTGGAGATCCGGCTGGAGCATTCCCCGACGGCCACCACGGAAATCATTGCGGGTTGGGGTTGGTGCCGGAGGGGCGGGTGGGGGGGGTTGAGTTCGAGGTGGATGAGGTGGAGGTGAGGTGAGGGCAATCACTGGGGTAGCGTTGGAGAGGCTGGGCCGATGGCTCTTTGACCGTCAGGAGACTCATTAGCCGTGTAGCCATCACAGACCTATCTTCACCCCAAGTTGATCGGGAGAGCGGTGGCTTCGACCACGGGGCACTGGTGGCTGACATCTTCGAGGCTGCGAAACGAAGCGAGATCATGTCCCGCATTCGCGGGCGCAATACAAGACCTGAGCTCGTTGTCCGTCGGATCGCCCACAGGCTCGGATTCCGTTTCAGACTTCACCGCCGGGATCTCCCCGGCTGCCCGGATATCGTGTTTCCTCGGTACCGGGCTGTCATCATGGTACACGGATGCTTCTGGCACCGGCATCCAGGTTGCAAGTACGCCTACAGCCCCAAGACGCGAGTTCAATTCTGGGAGAACAAGTTGGAAGGCAACGTTGTCCGAGACAGACGCAACGAACTCGCGTTGTCCGAGCTTGGTTGGAGAACCATGGTCATCTGGGAGTGTGAAACCCAAAACCATGAGGCTGTTGCGACGCGTATCGTAGACTACTTGCGCGAGTCGAATCTCTGATGTACAGGGTCCATCGGGGAAAGCTTGACCTGAAGATAGACTGGCCGCAGCCGGGTTATCATCCCCTCGGGGGTGGCAGTTCCTGTCGATATCCTCTTGACTGCAATTTGGTAAGCGCCGCAATAGCTCTGAGCGACTGCTTGTCCGTGGGCATTCGACGGGGAACGCCTGCCGCCACATTGAGGACTCCAATCTCTGTCGGCGAAAGAAGTGCTTTATCTTGCCCCCATGCACGAGCAGCTGCCCAGAAGTCTCCACCTGCCTCAACCACCGCGATCTTTGCCTCCATTCCATTGAGTTGACGCTGCTCCCGTCTGGCAGCGCGCGCTGCTCCCTGCCGGGCCTTCAGTGAGATGAGTTCACCTGCCAGCCTTGCCGGCCACTGGATTTTGATCTTGCTAACGCGCGCCCAGCACGCCGGCTTCTTGGCCCATTCCGTGACGTTCCGCATTCCTTCGGGCGGATCGATCAACACATCGTGGACACCCTTCGCCACAACCGCGATTGTCTCACGTAGCGCGGGCCCTGCCTCTTGGCTGCGCCAGATTGACTCGAAATCGACGGCACGGTTGATCTCTTTCATTTGATGGCCGATTCTGGCGATCGCGTAGGCGACGATGTTGGCTCGGAAACCACCCTGATACCATGTTTGGGCAGACACAATGCGTTCGGTTGCTCGGAACACTATCGCCTTCGCGATTGCCTCCCTATACCAAGCTTCGCCAAAGTCATCGGAGTTCTTTTGCCATGCCTTCCCAATGCGCTGCGCGAAGGCCGCGAAGTTCTTCTGAGCTCCCAAGCTGACCTCGTGTGGGCGTCCTTCCCACACATTCAGAAACTTCGCCAAGTCGGTCTTGGTAAACCGTTGGCGGCGCGGGTACTCAATATCGAATTTCTTTCGCTTGGCGGTGGTAAGCATTCGGGAGCGAGCGTCGGGGTACTGGCCACGCGCCCGCTCGTAGAACCACTTGCTCTGACGAAACGTACCGTCCGGCGATGGCGCATACACTCGCCGCGAGAATCCCTCGACCCTAGCGTGGAACGGATGGTTGGCGAAGAAATCGGAGGCCAGAACACGGTTCTGGCTGTTGGCATATTCGGAGATCTTGGGAACGAGCTTGACCGCCCGGTCCGGGTGAACCACGGAGAGCTTCATCTGTACAAAAGTCTGAGATATGTCGACCTTCCTGCGCATGGCAGCATGAATCGATGCAGTAGTTTGTCCCCCATTTACGATCTGGAAATTCTTGAGGCGGCTCAACATGAGTCGGCCGCCACGGTTACTGATCTCGACAGCCTCGGCGGTGGCAGTAATACCGTTGTTGTAGGCGAAGAACATATTCGGTTCTTCCGCGAGAGTATCCCTGATTCCCCTGTTCACCTTGCTTCGTGCCTGGAGGAACACTCGAACGTTTTGTTCCAGCAGACGGGCGCCCCACCGGTCGTAAATTGCCGACAGCACCGGACCAGGAACGACCGCCAGATACGACTCGTGATCTCCCTCGAGCTTCTGGGCGGGCAAGATCGGGAGAGGACCCCCGAATTCTCTCACTAGATCGACCTTGATCGCCTCGGGTTCAGGGCTTGACGCTGCCTGATGTAACCGGCGAAGATCCCAGACGCTGTATGTCACCGGTTTCTCTTCGAGGACCCCGGCGGGTCGGCCATCGACACGCGTGCTTAATTCCCGGTTGCTGATGAGCAACAAACGGACCTTGCTCACCTTAGACCATCTGTAGGCGATGAGGTCAGCAAGGCCGAACGCTGGACTGGTTTCCTCCAACGCGTCACGCCATCGTCTCTTGCGGGCCGATTCAACGAACTTCGATAGCCGGCGGAAAATCTTGTCCATCTCACCGCCGGTGAGACGACCGGATGCTAGGTAGGTGTGAAAATCGAGGACGATCAAGCTCAGTGTCCCGGACGCTTCGCGGGGGTCACCCCCATAGCCGTCAACCCGGATCCCCCTCGGCGACCTGAACGGAACTCGGTCGGCGGTATCGAGATCACCAGACTCCACGACGTATTCGCATGCCCGCTCGAAAAACACATCCTCTAGGAATTGGCCATCGGCGTCTGCCTCCGATAGCACGTCCTGCAACAAATCGTGAGCGAACTCCTCAATCTCCATTATGCTCTCCCGTAATCGCGTGGGCTAAGTCACCCCTATCGACCCTGTAACCCTGGCACTGCGACAGCGCGATCATATAGCACACATCCTCGACGCCAGTTGGAATGCTCCCGGGCGTAATTCGAGGAAAACCCTCCGCGACCTCGAACAATGATATCTCTCCGACCAGCCATCGGCGGTCCGAGTAGTCGTCGGCCCAGTCGAATCCTGCAGCCAACAGACGCTCTTCAAAATCTCTCTCGGCGGACATGTCCAGCGCTGTGATCGTGTCCCGAGTCTGGCGCACCACATCCGTCACCGTGAGGGCTGACGGAGAACCCCCCAGCGCCTCGGCCACTTCGGTTACATGAAGGAAGAGACGTGCTAGGTTGGTCGAATCAAGCTGCTCCGCAGAGGAGATTGGAAGCGTGGTGGCCAAGGGCGCCCGTGCCTTCGCCTCCACGTTCACCAAGCCGATCGCGAAGTCCCTTGGCGCCCCTAGCGGTCCCACCCAGCTACGCACGGCGCCCGCAGTCCCGACGAGGGGAAGAAGATGCCTCTCCAAGACGACAAGCTCGCCGATCAATCCCTTCTGCTCTTCACCGCTCAATCGACCATCCCGCCCACCCTTCAGGAGCTTGTGCCAACGCCACGTTCGCACGACCAGCCGGTCGACCGCTTCCTCCGCAGATCGCGCCAACCGCGTGGATTCCACGATGTCCAGGCAGAGCCGGTAGAATATGTCTCTGTGTTCGCCATCCGTCAGGCGAACGATCACGAGTTTCCTAGACCCGTCCTCGGAAGGTTGGGTCTCCACATGCAACCCTCTGAGCGCAGGTAGGCGATGCGTTGGAGGACGACTGGATTCGTGCTGCAGTACCAACAGGCAGTTACGTTGACTGTCGACCGCCCAGTAGAGTCCCCACGCCGTAGAGCCAACTGCCGGAATCCGACGAGCGCTCAACGAACTTGACTCCTTCGGAGCTTTGATATCTTGCCAAGGCGCGTCACTCTTCATCAATCTCTTCGTCCGTATCGTCGTCACCGAATTGTTCCTGGACCCAGGTCTTGTTCACGACGTACTCAACCTTCTCTTCATGACGATCCGTCTTGGGAACGCTGAGACTCCATGCCGCAACAGGCAACTCGTTGCGCAAGTCATCGCCCTTCTGTCCGATCGCCAGCAGATGAACAATTAACAGCGGCTTCGATCTCTCCTTGCGGTAAATCAAATCTGGATAGTTCTTCGCTTCCGGGTTAGAAACCCTGTATTCTTCCTCCACTCTCCGGATGACCGCATCACTAAGGCCTACCTTTTCGACTCCTCGGCTCGCAACGCGCTGCCTGTTGGTCACCATAAGCATCGAGTCATCACTGCTTGATCCCGGTAGACGACGCTGACAGACAAGCCGAAACCCTAGGGTATCACAGACAAGGGATCTCCCGGTTTCGCGCTTCACTCCCGCAAACAACAGGTCCCACTTGCCTAGCTCTTCCGCTCGATGATCGATGTACCGTCGCACGGGATCGGTCGCCGTCGCCGGTGACCCTGGATGGTTTTGGAATGCAGCCAGAAATTCGTCCACTACAGCCATAGGCACATCCCGTACCAACCGACTCCCGTTCAACCGCTTCCCCTGTTCCGGCCCAACCGCGTCGGACCGCATCCGATCCGCCAAACGTTTCACCGCACTCAGATTGGCGGTGATTGTCTTCCGATCACGATGCAGAATCGCTGTCTCTACAAATCTATTGGCCAGACCGATCATCACCTTATGCGCCGCACTAGACCCCATCTTGTTGCGTGCCGTAACCATCAGTGCATCGGGATGACCACGAACTTTGAGACCGAACTCACGTGGGGTCGCATTCACGCTTTGCATGTGGACCAGTTCGTCACGAAGCTCCTCGATCGACTCTGCGATGTGTTCATACCAACCCTGCGCTTCCTCCGGCATCCACACTCGACACAAATCCTCATACCCATCGCGGTAGCCGAACCAGCGACCCATCTGGAACAGCGTGTCATACATTAGTGATCGGCGCAAGAAATAGCTTACCGTCAGTCCTTCGAGAGTCAAGCCACGAGAAAGAGACATGCCTCCCACCGCAATCACGTTCAACCCCGCCTCGGAATAGTCAGCGTAGTTCAGTGAAGCGGATGACCCACTATTGATCTCTACGACCTGGATCGCGCTGACGCTGTCGTACAGATGAGCCTGCACTTGACTCCATTCATGTCCGCACGTCTCCTCATAGTGCTCTTGGAACACTCGATACAGCGCGCGCATCTCCGGATCGCAAAGCGCCTCGTCACGAGGTTTCGATCCATTGACACGAACACTGGCCGAAACTTGATCTACCAACGCATGAATCTCGTTTCGAACCTGTCGCTGCACCGCCACAAAACGCGACACATTCACGAGCATCGAGCTATGAGTGTGCGTCTGCCCTCGCGCCAATCTGACTGATCGGGCCACGAGAAATACTCGAACCGCATCATGGAGACTATCCGGAAGCGCCGTAACACGATGATCTATCCGGTGCGACATAGGCAACAGATCCACGTGGTCGTCGACGCCACGGAGAATTGTCGTCGGATCTTCCCTAAACACGCGGTCCGCACCAAAGTAATTCGATGGCGGATTGAGACATACAATGAAATCTCGTGGAAACAGATCATGCCCTACCATTTCACTTTCATCATCAGGATCGATAAAGATGTTCGCGAACGGAGTGGCCGTGTACCCGACATAGCAGCTTCGCTCAAACAGATTCACGAGCCGACGGACTTGTCGGTTGATCGTGGATATCTCCTTTTCGCGATGGTGTATGTTGATCGAAGCGTTGTCTGCCTCGTCGTCGATCAGCAGCATGGGCTCGCGGATCGTGGCCGTGCCGAGCCTAGCATTGTGTGTCGTCAGCCAATCGATCAGACTCTGTAGCGTATTCGCATTCTTCTTGATCACGAACACGACCGGCTCCCCAAGGTCTTGCAGCCGAATATTGAGACTTTCGGCGACACCCTTGTTGAAATCCTTAATGGCAGTGGTGAATGTGATCGGTTTACGCCGAGTGTCGTAGCGCCCTACCCCCAACGGCTCCCGTCCGGCACTTCGAATTCCCACGGCGGTGTCGAATCCGATGAATCCCTCATCAACTCGGCGTTGTGTCTGGTCGCGCAACCGATTCTGCACTCCCGCGATGATAATAATCACCCGGTATCCGGCATCGGCGGCCTTAGTTGCTACGCCAATATAGTTGGCGGTCTTTCCAGATTGGACATGTCCCAAGACCATCCCACGTCGATCCCACTCACCGGCCTTTTGGGGATTCTCCAGATACCCGACTATCCGATCCGTGTCGCTATCTACTTCGGCGAGCACCTGGCGAGGTAGACCCTTATGGGCGAGGAGCTGTCGATAGCGATCCCAGTAGTAGGGGACGATCTTGGAACGTTGAGCATTCAGCCACGGCTGAAACGGCGCGTGGAGGGCATTCGCAGGTTTTATCGTGATGTCGTAGAGGGTCTCAAGTTGGAGCGCGATCTCGTCGACTTGTTCGTCGGTTACGCCGGGACAGATGGGGCGAATCTCGGCCACCACCTCTCGAATTCTTGCCTGCGTTGGCGGCTGCACGTCGTGCGCGAGGAGCGTATGCGCCAAGATCTTCATCGTGTTAGGTCGCGTCATCGTTTCTCTCGATCTTCCATTTCGTTGATCATCTTGGCTGTCTCAAGCCACTGCGTCCGGAACGGCTCCGCCGAGCGCAACCGATTTCTGATTCCCTGTAGAGAAAGTCCCTGGCTCGTGAGGATGTCGCACATCACCGACACCAACGGCCGGAGGTCATCGTATTCCAAGGACGTCGCGGTGACCGCTTCAGGACTGGCGCTGACGTCATGGTGGAGTGATTGAATCGGGAGCGCGGAGGCGACGAGCAATAGAAGCCGATCGAAATCATGGACCCGATCCGCCTGGAGTCGGTCTCGGAAAGCCATCAAGACAGGATGCTCGTGGCAGATATCGTAGAAGATACGATTCTTGTTTTGAGTCCTGGCCCACACCGGAACCCGGTTTTCGGTTGCTTGGCGCGTGCCGCGTGCCTTGTATGTTCGCCGAGACGCGCCGACCATTTGGTCCACGATTTTCCTGAGCCGTGCGCGCACCGGTGGAGGGGGCTGTGCGGAAGCCTTCCTAACATCGATCTTCCACTCGGCGTCCATTGTGTTGGGAATATCTATGCCAACCCGAGCGAGTTTCGTCAGTTCGAGCTTGCGCGCCAATCGGAACCAGGTACCGTGCACGATCAAGCGCCGGTTTCGATACAGGTAGAAGCCTTGGTTACTAACATAGCCTTCAGGTCCCGCATACTGTTTCCACTCGGGCGGTGTAACCTTGTCGTGGTGGGGCAGCGTCACCGGCCAGATGTGAATGTGCCTCCCACCGAGGCTCATGACTTCTACTTGGTGATGTTGGGTAGCGTTATGGTTGGAGTGAAACGGGTCAAAGGGCTTAAGTGGGCGGCCATTGAGCGAAATGGTTACGCGTCTTCGACCGGCCAGGAAACGATGGAAGACGAACTCCAAGTGCGAAGCCGCATCGTCCAGCTGTCGCACCAGGTCACCCCTGTCGCCGCGTCCGCTTGCGCCAACCAAGCGGTCAAGTTTCTCCCAGACTACCAACGTTCCGTGAGCTTCGAGCTTCTCCGACCATCGGACGCCGTGCCCACTGTCTGAGATTTCGACGACCCATTGGTCGCGAGTGGCAACGGTGTCCAAATCCCAGGCCGCACGGTGCACCTTGCCATCCTTTGCGGTTACCGCCGTGAGGCGGCGGCACTGGGAGAACGATGCGGTCTTGAGGCCAAGCCCAAACCTGCCGAGATCGCTCTCGGCTCGGGTTTCGAGCGGACTCTTGGTACCAGGTCGCATCGCGGCATGAAGCTCATCTTCGGTCATGCCCGCGCCGTCGTCCAGGACGCCTATCGCGGGAAACTCGTCATGGGTGTCGGCAAGAATCTGAATATTCCGTGCGCCAGCAGTGATCGAATTATCTACGACATCGGCCAGTGCGGTGCGAAGCGAATAGCCCATGTCACGTAGACTCTCGACCAATGCCGAAGCTCGTGGCGCAAGTTCGATGTGCCGTTCGGCTGGTGTCATGACACGTCTGCGGTCTCTGGGGATGCAGCCAACGAGAGTCTCGTCCTCGCTTTGGAGGTAGTGCCTCTCGCTGTAGCACGTTGGCCTCGTGATGGACTCCACCTGTCAAGTACGTCCCACACGCGCTCCGCGATCTGCAGCGCGAGATAAGGCGGCACAGCATTCCCAACTTGGACGTATTGCTGAGTGCGACCGCCGTAGAAGAAGTAGTTATCCGGGAAGGTCTGCAGGCGCGCTGCCTCACGAACCGTGAGGCTTCGGCACTGGCCAGGATCCGGATGAATGAAGTAGTGGCCATCCTTCGAAATGTGACTTGTGACGGTCTTGGAAGGTTGGTCGTGAAGCTGTACCCGAAAGCGGTCGCCGAACTTCCCGGTCTTCCAGTTTGCGTGATTGGGCGCCAGCTCCGTCGGGAAGTCAGGAGATTTTGGCGATCGTCCAGTGGCGCGAGCAAACACCGCTGCGAAGAGATAACGCGCCAGATCCTCCGGCATATGTCCCCTGGTCTCGTTGTTGGGCAGTCGGTTTAGCTTGTCGTCGAGTATCCAATCGCTCAAGCCGATGGGACAAGACAGTGCGGTGCCTCCCGCCGCGTCGCGAAACGGCGGCGCCGATCTTCGCGTTGTCTCTCGTACTCTTGCAAGGGCTTCGTCGAAGAGCGATGCCTGTTCCAGACTCATCTTCGACCGAGGGATACGCCGGATGAGCTTGTACGCGGACGCTACGGCGGTCTGCCAAGATGCATCGCTGTCACCACGGCTGAGGCGACTCCGGAGCATCGGCATGCCTCCGATCACATCGTTCACCGCCACGATCGTGTCGCTTCTCTCGAGCCGTAGCAGGGCATCAATCGGCAGAAGATCCGCAATACTCCTGCGGACGCACGCCACGATCACCCGGTGCCTAGCCTGTGGGACGCCAAACTCTTCAGCGCGAACAAGGAAGTCTCTGGGATCTTGATCTTGCTCCCAGAAACCGCCTCCATACCGCGAGGCCATCGCATACAGCCGGTAGCGATCCCTGCCGCCCGCGTTCCGGAGATCCGCCATGACTTGATGGAATATCGGTGCACCGCAGTGCCGGGCTGAGAGCATTCCCTTCACGTTTTCGAGAATGGCGACCGCAGGCTGGAGCTCTCGGAGGACACGCACGTAGTCGCGGTATAGAGATTGGCGCTCGTCCTTGTTGGGATCGTAGGCCGCATTCCCCGCATTGCGGGCTCTTCCGACCAATGAGTACGACTGACAGGGTGGCCCTCCAATGAGAACCGTGCGGTGCCCGTACCTCTGACGAATGCGCTGAACCCGCTGGCTGACGAAAGCCGTGGCTGCGGGCGTTCCTAGCTTCAGGCACTGGGTCTCTCCATCCGCCTCGAGCCACTCCTTCGGATAGAGTGTCTTCCAATCTGGTTCGTCCGTCGCTCCGCAGTTCAGGAAGTCATGGTATTCGCGGGGCAGTTCCGACGGGCGGAATTTTCTCAGGAATGCACGCAAACGGAGTGTTCGGTGTGCTGAACGCTCCATTTCTATAGAAAGTGCGATGCGGAAGCGCGGCCCGTCGCCAGAGTCACAAAACCCCGAGAACCCTTCGGCGAGCCCGCCCGGGCCGGAGAAAAGGTCGATTACGGGCACGACGCCAGTCATGGCTGGCCCGCCGCGGCGGGGGGGCGTTGCCCCATGCGTCTACAAGGATCGCACATGACTACTAGCTAGCCGCCTTTCCGTTTAGTCCACAATGACGATCCCGGTCCTCCACCGCGCTTTTTGGGTCGGGGTTCCGTCGCACGAGCCTTTCTGCCATTCCACCCGCGCAGGCGATGACTCGTACTACCGAACTCGTAGACTCCAGCGCATCGTCTCTGGATCTTGAACCACCACCCCGTCGGCTTCCATCTTCCCCAGCAACGTACGTGAGATATGCCCCACATGCCCGGCATGTCCACCGTAGATGCCCAATAGCCGACCGATGTCCACGTTTCTGAGTCCGTCTCCGGTATCTTGTTCACGAAGAACCATCAGGATTGCCGCCTTAAGGTCCGAAATCGCCCTTTGGGCTAGGCGATAAGCCTCCGTACTGCCGCCCACGCTGCCTCCAAGTGATCATTCAGGATCATGATGCGGATGAATCCTATTCCCCGCCTGATACCGATGCAACCTCGTTTCGCGCGGAGGACAACTTGGATCGACCCTATTCCCCAAACCTCCCCTCCCCCAACCCGAACCCCTCCACCCCCCACTTCCCTTCCTCGCCCAGGCAGAAATCCGCCATGACGCGGCCGATCACGCTGCAGAACTTGTAGCCGTGGCCGGAGAAGCCGGCGGCGATGAACACGTCGTCCATGGCCGGGTGGCGGTCCAGGATGAAGTGCTCGTCGGGGCTGGTGGTGAACACGCACGCCACGATGCGGCGGGTGGGGCCGTTCGCCTCCGGAAAGTAGGCCGCGACTCCCTCGCGCACGGCGGCTTCGTCCTCCGGGGAGCATTCCCGGTCCAGGTGATCCGGGTCGGGCACGGGCTGCACGCGAAGATGATACTTGCCGATCTTGAACCCCTCGCCGCGGTCGCTGGGGAAGCCGTAGTAGCGGCCCAGAGGGGCCTGCAGCACG
This sequence comes from Longimicrobiales bacterium, assembly GCA_965208255.1. Taxonomy (GTDB): domain Bacteria; phylum Gemmatimonadota; class Gemmatimonadetes; order Longimicrobiales; family Gaopeijiaceae; genus BD2-11. Next base: position 861,489 of record OZ242324.1, on the reverse strand, counting down.
AAGATCGGGAACCGCTCCGGCGCGAACGGCGCCGCGTTCAGGGGCTCCGTCCAGAGCATGATCTGCCGCTCGGGCTGGCACAGGGGCGCGAGCTCCGGCACCAGCCGGCCCACCCACGCGCCGGCGGTGAACACCAGCTGCCGGGCCTCGTATGTGCCGCTGGCGGTCTCCACGCGGAAGCCGGAAGGGCGCTTTTCCCACCTGCGCACCGGCGACTCGGTCACGATCTCCGCGCCCAGCTCCCGCGCCGCGGCGGCATGCGCGCGGATCGCCACCTCCGAGCGCACGTAGCCGGAGTCCGCCTGGTAGATGGCCCGCAGCGACTCGGGGACCCGGTAGCCGGGGAAGCGCCGGTTGACCTCCGCGCCGTCGAGCTCCTCGAAGGGGATGCCGTGCTCGACGCACGAGCGCCGGGAGTTCTCGACCTTGGGGCTGTCGGGCGGCCCGATGTCGAGACCGCCGGTCACCACGAGGATCGACTCGCCCGTGACCTCCTCCAGCTCCCTCCAGTATCGATACGCGGCCCGAAGCAGCGGGACGTACTGGGGACCCTCGGAGTACGCCAGGCGGATGATGCGCGTGGACCCGTGCGAGGATCCGAACGCGTGCGGGACGGTGAACTGCTCCAGGCCCAGCACCCTGCAGCCGCTCCGCGCGAGCTGGTAGACCGTGGCGCTTCCCATCCCGCCCACGCCGATCACGATAACGTCGTACATTCTCTCCCTTTCCCCTCCTCGGGGATCTGAGACGCGCACGGCACGGAAGATACCAAGAATCGAGCCTCCGGATGAGTGCTTGGCCTCCAAGAGTCCTTGCTTGTTTCTTGATCGGAAACCGGTCAAGTTACTCTACAAATCCATAAGTTATTTACTTGCAATAACTTGCTTTCTTGATGGGTGTTTCATTTGGCGTCTTTCCATTCACGATATGAATGATTATCATTCACGTCATGAATAATTCTCCGCTCGCCCGCGCCGTTTCCGGCACCCTCGACGCCATGATGCGCGTCATGCCAGCCGTCGTCGTCGCCGGGGCCCGCCAGACGGGAAAGAGCACGCTCGCTCGCGCCTTGGGGCGATCCTCGCAGGCCGGCGGGCCCGGGCAACCGACTCCCCATACCCGCCGTTACCTGTCGCTCGACGATCTGGACGTGCTCCACCTGGCGCGGCACGACCCGGATGCGCTGGTCAGAGGCAGCCAGCCGGTAACGCTCGATGAAGTGCAGCGCGAGCCGGACCTCCTGAGCGCCGTCAAGCGAGAGATCGACCGGGAGCGGCGACCCGGACGGTTCCTGCTCACCGGGTCCGCCAACCTGCTTCTGATGCGACGGGTGTCAGAGTCATTGGCGGGCCGCGCCAGTTACCTGACCCTGTGGCCGATGGCGCGACGAGAGCAATCGGGACTTGGCCGGTGCGGCATTTGGGAGAACCTGGTCAAGTCTCCTGACCAGGATTGGCTCGATGTAGTGAGGGAGCACCCCACCGATCCAGAGGACTGGCGGGCGCTCGCGCGGCGTGGCGGCTTCCCGGTTCCCGCCGTCCATCTTGATGCTCCTGCTGAGCGGGCCATCTGGTTCGATGGTTACGTGCGGACCTATCTGGAGCGGGATCTGCAGGCTCTTTCCTCGATCGCAGCCCTTCCGGATTTTCGGCGGCTCATGCGCGCGGCGGCCCTGCGCCTTGGTGCGTTGCTCAATCAGACGGAGGTGGGCCGGGACATCGGCCTTCGGCAGCCGACGGTCCACCGCTGGCTCAACCTGCTGGAGACCTCCTACTTGCTGGTGCGAATTCCCGCGTATTCGGTGAACCGCACCAAGAGGTTGATCAAGGCTCCAAAGCTATACTGGAGCGACACGGGTCTGGCGATGCACCTGTCCCAGGAGGACGAGCCGCGGGGTGCGCATCTGGAGAACCTTGTACTTCAGGACCTGCTGGCTTGGCGGGACTGCCGAACCCGGCGCGCCGAAGTGTTGCACTGGCGCACGACCACCGGCGAGGAAGTGGACTTCGTGATCGAGGTGGACGGGTCGGTGCTACCCATCGAGGTCAAGGCCACCAGGCGGCCGCGCCTCCGTGACGCGGCCCATCTGCGTTCGTTCCGCGCAGAGTACCACCGGACCACGCGCGCAGGCCTGCTGTTGCACGGCGGCGACTCGGTGGAGTGGATCACTCCCGGGGTGCTCGCGGCGCCCTGGTGGAGAGTGGTTTGAGCGACTCGTGAACCCTCGCGGGCCCCAGGCGAGGTTGAGGGCTTCATTCGGCCGCAAAGATGGTCAGCATTACTTCGGATTCGTCGAGCAGCCTGTACACCGGGCGCCTCCCGGAATGGGCCTCGCTACGCTGCAGTAGCACACGCACACCTTCACCTCGACGGTCCATCATCGTCGCCCGGGTTGTGCTGAGTCCGGCGATATCGCTTGGTACGGGAACTTCCGCCAGCCGACTGGCAATCACATCATTCCGGGTAACCTGCCGGTACGGGAGCATGTCCAACTCCAGCGTGTTGGGCAGCCCCCCGGGCGAATGGAGTTCCAGCCGATCCGAGAACATCCGTAGCCTGATCTTCGACTGGTGCATCGAATAGTCGCGGTGGGCGACGGCGTTCACGATTGCTTCGAAAACCGAACTCATATCGTACTGGGGATGCTCCGCGCGACCCAGCGCCTTACTGGCAGACACGCGTTGGCTCTTCGTCACGAACCTACAGGCGTCGGCGATCTGAACATCGAGTGGCCCAGTGATGTCCCAGGCGTCAAGCTGGTAGTTCACCATGTCTGCCGAATCAGCGATTCCTTGCCCCCGATACGCCACCGCCTGAATGAATGCATGGCGCAACCACCGCTCAGGGTTGGACGTGCAGAACAGGATCCCGGCGATCGTAGGGCGTAGTTCTCCGCGCTCGGTGCGTGCGACCATCCCCAGCTTGTGAGCGAACGTCTCCGCGTCGTCGTCCGTTCGCTCGGTCCTGAACCGGTCGATCAGACCCGGGCTCAGGTCCTGGAAGGAGGCCGCGTCCACCGTCTGCTCGTCAAAGCCGATGAAGCCGGCACGACTGCGTTGCTCAAACAAGCGAACAAGCTCTTGCGTTCGCATCCGTCGCTTGGAGTCCGCGCGGCGGCGGAAGTACCCCGATGGGCTTCTGTGAACGAAGGGGCTGCGCGGGATGAAGACGTGGATCACCATTTGCTGGGTGCCGGTGGCGTCGGGAAGCGACAGGTGTTGTGTCACCACGTCGAGAGGCGGCTCCACGGACTGGTCGGCAACCTCTGCGATAAGGCGTTCCACCAGATGGATTCGGTCCACCGGGATACCGACGATATCCCGGGGATCGTCACGGACTCCGAGGACAAGATGCCCACCGTAGGAATTGGCGAACGCGGCAAGCTCGTCGGCTAACCCCTTGCGGTCCGGTCCTTTCAGCTTGCCGTCCGCGAACACGACCTCCTTGAGTTCCAGGAATGAGTCCTCACTCCGTTGGATTCTTGCAAGGACTTCCGCCGGCGAATCAAGCATGGCTCGATGGGCTCAAGAGGCGCCTGTAGCGGGCTTGGAAGGCTTGACGGCCACCCTCCATGACCCGACAGACTTCGTCGCGTACGCCGGGCTCCTGTAGGGCGCCCGTTCCTTCCTTGAGGGCGATGCACTGACCGTTCTGATGATCCATAGCGATCACCTGTTCAGCGTCACCGTTGACAACGATGTTCGGATTGTGCGTGACCACGATGACCTGCCTCCGGCGCTTGTTGTCACGGATTTGCCGAACGATGAGGTCGTGGATCACATGGTTGTCGAGATCGTCTTCGGGCTGATCGAGGACGATGGGTTCGTCGCCGTGCGCGAGTAGCAGGGCCAGGATGGCGGCGGACTTCTGTCCTGGAGATCCCTGTACGATCGATACGAATGGGGACTTGGTCGTCCGCCGGTACTCGACCCGCAAGGCGTCTTCGGGCCACCACAGTTCGAAGTGAGCAACTTGTTCGGGGCGGAGCTGTCGGACGTGTGTGTGAAACCACTTTGTTCTCTCAGAAGTTTCCGAGCCATCGGAGATTTCTGTGACTTGGCGTTTGATCTGCGCGATCCTGTCCGTCATGGCGACGATGCGGCCTTCGGGATGGTCGGGTACAGCCGCATATAGCATTAAGAGGATGCCGGAGGGGCCTTCTTCATCAAGGATGTCCTTCGAAAGCCGGCCGTCGGTTCTATCCAGGCGCTTTCGGAATTCGGGCTCTGCCGACTGCGGATCGTCACCGAAGGGTACCAAGGTCACCTTTACCAGCTCGCTTCCCGTTAGCAATTCGTTGCAGAACTGGATCCGCCTCCTGGTGAGCTCCGTGCGCCAGTTCTGGATTTCGGCTAGGGTCTCGGCGGCACGAGCCGCGATGCGAGTCCGCTGTTCCTCTAACGCATCCAGGCCCGCAAGACGTTCTTCGATGACATGTCGCCGCTGAACCAGCCTTCCGTAGCCGCTGACATCCTCCACCCCTTCACGTGACAGCCGTTCCTTAAGCGAAGCGAACGACTGGGTAACCGACTGGCGTTCCAGATTCCAGGAAGATGCGCTGACCTGCTGGGGCCATTCCTGCCGGAACTCGGCGAAGTCGTTCGCCAAGGAATCCAGCCGCTGCTGGACGGCACGCTGCTCGCGGACCGCACGCTGTAGGAGATCGAGCGCGTCCGCTTCCGAGGCTACTGAACCGTCGAAGTCTTGTTCCGGGATATCGGTCGGATCGAGGCGGTCGATCAGTTCGCGCAAGCCCCGCTCAGCGGCCTTCATCTCTTCCAGACGGTCATTCAGTATCCGGTGCTGCTTCCGAAAGCGACCGTACCCTGACAGCACCTCACGATGTCCCCCCTCTTCGAACACGCCTATCTGCCGATTGACATCCGACAGATCGCCTTGGAGACGAGAACGGTTTCCCACCCTCGATTCCGCCTCCCGCAATTCACTGCGGAGGCGGAGGAAACGAGCTTCAAGTTGTTCGCGCTTGGAGTCCCAATCTGCCCGGTTCACCTGCGGCGAGTCGTCAATCACCTCCAGGAGAGAGTTCGGGTCACGGGATAACGCCAATACCTGCTTCTGACTCAGGATGCGAGCGGGGAACCGCTCCCGGATGTCCCCGACACCACGGACCCACCGTCCATCCGAATCCTGCTCCTCCACAGACTTCCCGGCGCCATCATAGCGCCAACGAACACGGAATCGCCCATCGTCCTTGCGTACAGTTGCGACAACTTCGGTGTCCTCGGTAAGGGCGCCAGTGTCGGTCCGACCCTGGGGAAGTGAGGCAAACTCGTTGAAATCGCTCTGGATCTCGTCGGGCATATCGTCCTGCCGCCGCAGCGTCAGGCGCAACATCTCAACGACGGTTGACTTGCCGGTTCCGCGGCCTCCGACGATCGCCGTCATCCACGGGCTGAATCGGCTCTTCAGCGGCTCGACTCGCCCCGCGAACTTAGCGTCCCGAATCGTGATGGACTCGATGATCTGCGACGCGTACCCATTGGGGTCTCCGACATCTTCGTCGCTTCGAAGAACCGAGAGAAGGTTTCCGTCGATGAGGGCCAGACGAAGTCCCTCAATCGACGGCTCTCCCATCTTCACCCACGTGTAGTGGCTGCCCGGATAACGGTCGCCGAAACTACCGTCAGGATGATGACTATCGGACCCTAGGAGGAGACTCCAGGAAGGACTCGGCTGGGACCGCTGAAGGCAGCTCTTGTCCGTCGCTTCGACCGCGAGAATCCGGGGAGATTCGAGGACTCCTTGCAGGCTCTGTCCAGACAGTTCCTTGAGCATACCTCGGGTGGAATCGATATGGGCCGGGATCGCCAGCCCACCCCGCTCATGGATTACCTGGGCGACCTCCAAGAATGTCCGACTTGTAACCGAACCAGCCGAGCAATCTTCGGGAAGCCCAACCGCCCCCAGCAGTCGGTCGATGTCTGACTTACCCTTCGCCGGATCCAGAATGGCCAACATGTGAATGCCGCCATGTATGTTGATTTCCACGCCGGGGAACAGGTCGAGAGGGCGGAAGTCCTCCGGCTGCTCGTCCTGCAAAGCGGCGTTGGCTTCTTTCAGGCGGTCAACCCAGGCACCGGAATTGTGGTCGGTTACGGCGACGCAGTCGATTCCGGCGCGCATGAAGTCCAGAAGCCAGTCCCGCGGGGAGCGCTCCCGCAATTGAGCCTGGCTCGGGCCCTTTCCGTAGTCTTCGGAGGCGGGCGAGTGCGTGTGGAAGTCGAATTTCCACCAACGAGCTCCCGCGAGCCCCCTCCACGTGTGTCGGTTCACGGCGTTCGGTATTAGTCGGTTCGATTGAGAGGCATCCGAGAATAGTAACTGATTTGGGAATCCCTCCTACCGCCCCGGCAACTCCACGGCGTCCCCCGCGTCCGGGCGCACGCCCTCCGCGTAGAGCTGGGCGTTGAGCGCGGGCACCCGCGTCTCGATCAGCTCGTTCAGCTCGGGGACGGTTTCGCCCATGAGTTCCCAGGCGTGGTCGACCTGCCACATGTGGTCTTCGGTCGGATGCACCGAAGACTGCTGGATGGCCCTGGCAACGCCTGCGTTCTGGCGGGCCTCCGAAACATCGTCCTCGACTTCCTCCAGCGCTTCGCGGATGGCCTCCAGTTCCTCCTCGATGCCCTCGGGGGGCGCGTCGGCGCCGTCGATGAGTTCTTCGGCGTCGTCCAGTTGCTCCTCCAGGCGGCCGATGGCCTCGGTCGCCTCGTGGATCGGCACGGCCAGCCGGTGCAGGCTCATCAGGGCGTCCTGGCGGGCCGTGCGGTCGGCCATGGTCATGGGGCGCCGGGGATCGGCCTGGATCTCCACCGTGGCGGAGAAGGTCTCCCCGCCGACGGCCATGCTCACCGTGTAGACGCCCGGTAGCGCGATCGGGCCCTGGGGCGTGCCGCCGCCGAAGGGGCCACCTCCACCACCCTGCTGGCCGTCCGCCTCGTAGGGCGCGTCAAAACGCCAGTCCCAGACGACCTCGTTGATGCCGGCTTCGCTCGAGGCCTCGAGGGTGCGGACGTGGTCGCCGTTCGAGTCGGTGATGGTCAGGGCGAAGGCCGCGGCCTCGCCGTCATCCGAAGCCTGTCCCGAATCCGCATCTGAGCGCCCACCGCCGTCATCGCTCGCATCCGCGTCCGCTCCCGAATCGGCATCCTCGGGCCCATCGCCGTTCCCGTTCCCCCCTTCCTCCCCGTCCTCATCCGCCATCGGCGCTTCCCACTCGTCGCGCAGGTAGTACCGGATCAGCGACCCGCGCGGGGGATTGGGGGCCGAGTAGGTCGCCCCCTGGAAGGGCCAGTCGCCGCGCTCCGCCCACATGATCGTCGACCGCGCCTGCGGGAACACCCGGCCCGCCTCGGCGAGCATCGACTCCGACAGCTGCTCCAGCGGCGTCACGTCGGCCAGGATGTAGAACGAGCGGCCGTGGGTGCCCACCAGCAGGTCGTTGTCGCGCGGGTGCACGAGGATGTCGTCCACCGGCACCGTCGGCAGGTTGTTCTTGAGCTGGACCCACTGCCCGCCCCGGTCCACGGACACGAACACGCCCGTCTCGTTGCCGACGAAGAGCAGGTTGGGGGCGCGGTGATGCTCGGTTACGACGTTCACCGACCAGCCGTCGGGCAGGCCGTCGGTGATTCGGGACCAGTTCTGCCCGTAGTCCTCGCTCACGTACACGTAGGCCGCGTAGTCGCCGTTCCGGTGGCCGTCGAAACTTGCATAGACGCGCCCCTCGACGTGGTGCGAAGGCTCGACCCGGCTCACGTAGGTGCGCTCGGGCAGCCCGGGGATGCGGTCGGCCACGTTGGTCCAGGTCGCGCCATCGTCGCGGCTCACCTGCAGGTTGCCGTCGTCGGTGCCCACGTAGAGCAACCCCGGCGCCAGCGTCGACTCCGCGAAGCTGGTGAGGTTGCCGTAGGTCGAGATGCCATCGTTCACCGACATCTGCGGCTCGGAGCCGGCGACGCCCATGATCTCGAGCTCCTCGCGGTCGATCTGCTTCGTAAGATCGACGCCCCCGACCTCCTCCCACGACATCCCGTAGTCCCGCGAGCGCATCAGGAAGTTGGCGCCCAGGTAGACCGTCGCGGGATCGTGCGGCGAGAGCTGGAGCGGCGAGTTCCAGTTGTAGCGGTAGGTCTTGGCGGTGTCGCCGTTCTCGCGCGGGCCGGTGATGGGCCGCATGGGAATCTTCTCGCCGGTGTTCAGGTCGTACCGGTTCATGTTCCCGTGCTGCGACTCGGCGTAGACGATGGTCGAATCGGTCGGGTCGACGATGGCGAAGAAGCCGTCGCCGTACGCCACCTCGTACCAGTCCTCGTGTCGTATGCCGTGGAACGAACGCGTGTTGGAGGGCCCGCACCAGGCGTCGTTGTCCTGCAGCCCCCCGCACACGAAGTACGGATCGCGCATGTCGTGGCCGATGGCGTAGAACTGGCCGAGCGGCAGGTTGTCGAACATGCGCCAGTGCCCGGTGCCGTCCCAGCTCGCGGCCACGCCGCCATCGCTTCCCAGAATCAGATGGTCCGGGTCCGCGGGGTTGATCCAGAGCGCGTGGTGATCGACGTGCACCTGCGCCGCGCCGTCGCTGCGGAAGGTGCGTCCGCCGTCGTCCGACACCATCAGAGAGCCCCCGAGCACGTAGATGCGGTCCACGTTGGTCGGGTCGATACGCACATGCGAGTAGTACATCGGGCGCGGGTTGGTGTCCGACATCTTCTCCCACGTGTTGCCGCGGTCGAGCGAGCGGAAGAGGCCGCTCCGCGACGGGCCTCCGCCCCCTCCGAAGCCCTGGCCCGGGCTCCTGGGCTGGGCCTCGATCAGCGCGTACACGATGTTCCCGTCGCCGCGGAAGACATCCACCCCGATGCGTCCCTTGTCGCCATCCGGGAGTCCCTCGGTCAGTTCCGTCCAGGTGTCGCCCCCGTCCAGGGTGCGGTAGAGCCCGCTCCCCGGACCGCCCCCGTTGAAGCCCCAGCCCGTGCGCCGGCGCTGGTACATCCCCGCGAAGATGGTGTTGGGATCGCGCGGGTCCATCGCCATGTCGATGGCGCCGGTGTCCTCATCGATGTAGAGGACCCTCTCCCAGCTCTCGCCCCCGTCCTGCGTGCGGAAGACCCCACGCTCCTCGTTGGGCCCCCAGAGATCCCCGACCGCCGCGACGTACACGACATCGGGATTCCTCGGATGGATGAGGATGCGCCCGACGTGCTTGCTCCCATCGAGCCCCATGTGCCGCCACGTGTTTCCGCCGTCGACCGACTTGTATACGCCGTTGCCCCAGCCCGACGACTGCCGGTTCTGCGGCTCTCCGGTGCCGACCCAGACCAGGTTCGGGTTCGACTGGTCGAGCGTGACGTCGCCGATGGAACTCGTGGGCTGGTCGTCGAAGAGCGGCGTCCACGAGGTGCCGTGGTTCTCGGTCTTCCAGACGCCGCCCGTGCCCGTGCCGATGAAGAAGATCTGCGGCTTCGACTCCACCACCGCGATGTCCGCGATGCGCCCGCCCATGAGCGCGGGCCCGAGCTCGCGATACTGGAGGGGCGAGATGGCGGTCTCGAGCGCGGTCTGGGCGTGCGTCTGCGCGGGTGCGGACAGGGCGGTCCCGATCAGCCCGGCTACAACGGCCGCGGCGCGGAGGACGCCCCTCGCGAACAGGGGACGGGCAATCTGCGTGGCGCCCTGGTTGGTATCGGGGGTAGCAGGGGAGAGCGGAGCACGACGGGTCTTCATGGCTGGATTCCCGGTTCCGGGGAGACTCAGGATTCGGGCACCGATGGACTGCCGACGGGGAAACCGGCGTCGAGCCGGCTTCGTATTGGCGGCGATGTCCGCGGCACAACTGGCGAGAGTGCAGCAAAATACGAGATGGTGCGAAATAACGCGATTGCGATGGCGGTCTGGGTGGCCTGGATGCACGTCCGGCTGGTCGGGGAGTGGCTTCGAACCGGGGTCGCGTACCGGCCGCTCTCCCCCCGTTTCGTCGCCGACCCGTACCCGCTCTACCGCAAGCTGCGCGAACGCGACCCGATTCATCGCAGCATCTTCGCGAACCAGGTCGTGGTGTCCCGTTTCGCCGACGTGGACCGCATCCTTCGGGACCACATGAACTTCGGCAACGAGTTCGGCAGCGCGACTTCCTCGGAGGGCTCCCTTGCGACGCGGAAGAAGCTCAAGCAAAGCATGCTCGCACAGGATCCGCCCGACCACACCCGCCTGCGCGGTCTCGTCAGCCGGGCATTCACGCCCCGGCAGGTGGCGAAGATGGAGGGCTACATCCGGGCCACCGCGCACACCCTCCTGGACAGCGTCGGAAACGCCGGCGAGTTCGATCTCATGAAGGCCTTCGCGGTGCCACTCCCCACGATCGTGATCGCCCGGATGATCGGAGTTCCGGAGAGCGACCTCGACCGCTTCAAGGTCTGGTCCGCCGATCTGGCGCGGGCTCTGGAGCCATTCCTCTCCCCGGAGGAGGAAGAGAAGGTGTACCGTGCCGATCAGCAGTTCGCCGCATACTTCACGGGAATCATCGAGCAGCGCCGCCGTGAGCCCCGCGACGATCTCGTCTCGCGGCTGGTCGAGGCCGAAGACGAGGGCGACCGGCTCACGTCCGACGAAACGAAGGTGATGCTCCGTCTTCTTCTGGCGGCCGGCAACGAGACCACCACGCACCTCATCGGCAACGGCGTTCGAGCCCTTCTGCGGCACCCCGACCAGCTCGCCCTGCTGCGGGAGCAACCCGAACTGATCCCTTCGGCGGTGGAGGAACTGTTGCGCTTCGATGCCCCGGTCCAGCTGGACGCGCGCATTGCGCGCCGGGACCTGGAACTCGGGGACGTGGCGGTGAAGGAGGGTACTCTGGTCACCCTCGCGATCGGATCCGCCAACCGCGACCCCGAACGCTTCCGCGAGCCGGACAGACTGGATATCACGCGGTCGGACCACCCGAACATCTCGTTCGGCCGCGGCATCCACCACTGCCTCGGCGCGCCCCTCGCGCGGCTGGAGGGACGGATCGCGCTGGAGGTGCTGCTGGAGCGCTTCGACCGGCTGGAGTTCGGCTCGCGTCCGCCGAAATACCGGCCGACCGTCGTCCTCAGGGGACTGGAACACCTGGACGTGCGGGCGGGTTAGCGCGCAGGCTCCCGCTCAGGGATACAGCGTTGGCATCACGGGCCGGCTCACGCACAGCGGCTCGGCCACCACAGGCCGGGCCGCTTGTGTGTCTCCTGTATTATGGATGTATGAGTCGTGTATGGCATCGCCCGCTAGAACGACTTGATCGGGAGGACGATCGCAGAGGGGTAGGTCACGTTCCGCTGAACTGAGAGTGTCGGCACGCCCCCTTCCCGGGGATAGCGCAGGAAGGTGTCGGCGTCCGCGCCCGCGATGGCGACGCGGATGCGGTGGCCTTCCCGGATCAAGACGGATGTCGCCCAGAGGTCGAAGCTGATTTCGGCGACTTCGCCGGGCACGAGCGGCATCGCATCGGCGCGTAGCTCGGAGCGGTGCGGGCCGTACTTGCGGTAGAGCGGCGGATCATCGGTGACCGCGCGCATCACGGCCCGCAGCTGTCCTTCGGTGATGTAGCGTACCGTGCCGTCAGGCGCGACGTCCTCCAAGTAGACGATGAACGCGCCGTCGGCCTCGGTCGAGGCGACGTGCAGCGTGACGACCGGATGCCCCGTGATCTCCGTGTCGGCCTCCGTCGGGGCGCTGGTGTAGCTGAGCAGCTTCGCGTCCTCGGCCCGGCGATCACCGTACACGACGTCGCCGCCGCCGCCGTTGGTGTACCAGCGGTTGCGGGTGCCCGTGGTTGCCGTGAAGTCGACGGTGTAGGTGTCCTCGCCGTCGGACGCGGATGGGGCCTCGCGCGTCAGCATCCCGTCGGTGCCGAAGTACCAGGTTACCTCCTCGAAGCCTTCGGGAGGCCACGTTTCGGTACGTGTCCAGCGGTCCGCGCCGAGCGTGTAGTAGTTGATCTCCGTCGGCGTCCGGCCTGAGCCGCTCTCCTTCAGGTGCGCATCGAAGAAGGCCACCAGCCGGGCGAACCGGGTCGCCGCGTCGGGCACCACCGGGGCGTTGTCGGCATTGAACGGGTCGGCGTCGTTGCGGGCCCCGTGATCCCATGGCCCGATGAACACCTGCTGGGAGTTCGAGATGGTGTTGTAGCGGCCAAGGGTGCCGTTCACGGTCCCGGCGTCCTGCCAGCCGGCCTCGATGTACATCGCCGCGCCCGACTCCTCGATCTGCGGGAGATGGCCGGAAGGACTCCGCCGATGCCCGACGTTCGTCTCGTCGTAGCGGCCGAAGGGATCGTCGCGGAACTCGTATTCGAGCGCCGCCCCGAAGGGGACCGTGTTGGCCTCGTGCTCGGCCACCGCCGTCGCGATGAGGGCGCCGTCCTCGTCTGCGTCCACCGGCTTGACGCCCGTCACCTGGTTGCGCCGCAGCTCGTCGCACTCCGCGCCCGTGACGCCCGAAAGCCCGCAGATGTCGTTCAGGTCCTGCATGCGCGTGCGGTTCGACCAGCTCTCCAGGAAGCCGACCGTGAGCACGCCGCCCGGGAAGACCAGGTGGCCGAAGTTGTCGAAGTCGTTGAAGAGCGGCGCGACCGCCTTCACCGCCGGGTTCCGGTTGACCGCCAGCATCTCCGCGGTATTGCCCGCGTACGACACGCCGTAGGCTCCGACCCGGCCGTTGGACCACGGCTGCGCCACGATCCAGTCGGCGACTTCCCCGTAGTCGAGCACTTCATCCTCGGCGAGTTCGAAGCGCCGGATGCCGAACGAGGCCCCGCTCCCGCGCGCGTCGACGAGAACCAGCGCGTACCCTGCCCCGTTCCAGCGCTCGGCTTCGTCGAAGTTGGAGTCGCCCTCGGTCGGCGCGTCGACGAATCCGCGGGCACGCCAGTAGCGTGTTGCCCGAATCATGGTGGGAAGACGCGCGCCCGGCTCGATCCCCTCCGGCAGCCAGACATCGACCGCGATGCGCACGCCGTCGCGCATGGGGATGTGGAGCGCCTGGTTGCGTTCAAGGGTGCTGGTCGGACCGATCGCCCCCGCCCCGGTGGAGGAGGCATCGCCGCAGGACGCGGTGAGTGCGAGAAGCGCGAGCGCGAGGGCCGCGGGGGCTGCGGTCAGCGGCGCCGGGGCCGCGTTCATTTGGTCTCGACGTTTCATGGGGCGGACTCCTGAGGCAGGCGTGCCGCTCTTCCTGGATCGGAAGAACTACACGAGATGCAGTGTTGCAAATTATCTATTGCAAGAGTAATGTACCTTCATGTATATGCAACATCGGACGCGCATCGGTCGTCGCCTCAAGGCCGCCCGTGACCGAGCCGGCCTGACCCAGCAGCAGCTGGCGGACAGCCTCGGCCTGAAACACCGTCAGAGCGTTGCCAGGATCGAGGATGGAGAGCGTGCGCTCGCCGCGAATGAGTTCATCATGGCGATGGACGTTCTGGGTGTGGACCTCGACTACTTCACCGATGCATTCCGGCTGGAGGGCGAAGGCGAGTTCAGCTTCCGGACGAGTCCAGGCGTTTCAACCGCGGTTGTCGACGAGTTTGAACGCCGAGCCGGCCGATGGATCGCCACGTATCGGGAGCTGTCCCGGGAGCAGGGTCAAAGGCCGCGGTGGCTTGGGCATGCGCTGAACCTGCGACGTACGTCGTCGTTCGAAGATGCGATGGCAGCCGGCGAAGCGGTAGCACATCGCTTTGACCTCGGGCGATGCCCTGCGGAAAGACTGCGGGGTGTCATGGAGGATCGCCTGCGGATTCTTGTACTCGATGTGGATGCGCCAGACGGCGTTTCGGGAGCTGCCTCACGCATCCCGGGACTGAGCTGCGTTCTCATCAACCGTCGGGAGCCCGAAGGACGCCGGAACTTCGATCTGGCCCACGAACTGTTCCACCTGCTTACCTGGGACGCGATGCCACCTGAGCGGACGGAGGCGGTTGAAGTGCGGCGCCGAGGGAAAGGATGGCGCACGGAAAGACTGGCCGAGAATTTCGCGGCGGCCGTTCTTATGCCCAGAACCATCGTGCATGAGCACTGGGAATCCCGGTCGCCGTCGGTTGATCCGCACGACCTGCTGAAGGAGGGCGCGGCTGGGCTTCGGGTCTCCACCTCAGCCTACAAGTGGCGACTCCACAACCTCGATCTGCTCTCGAAGGGGGAAATCGACGCCCTGGATGACGGACGGCTGATTGCGAATGGCCGATCGCACTGCGATACGCCGACACCCTCCTTGTTCAGCCGGCACTTCGTCAAGCTGATTGCCGTCGCACTGGACACGGGGCGCCTCTCCGTGCAGCGGGCGGCAACAATTCTGGGGCTGTCGCTTCCCGATCTGGCTGCGCTACTCAAGTCGTACGGCCACGAAGCATACTTCGAGGCGTAGAGTCGGTCAGGGACGAGACATTCCTGAGTAGCTGGCGGACTGAATTGGAGCTGCAAGGCGGTCTGTAGCTCTACCCAACGGGCGCGTCCAAGCGACCGGCGGCGCCGACCCCTCCTTGCCATCCCCGCGGTCGCGCCCCGATTTTGCCCCGGTCGCGACCGTGGGACGCCGTCAATGGCGCGCTGCGGACCGGTTCCTTCAAACGTGAGCAACCTCCCATGCCCGCCTCCTCACAGCGCCAGGATCTCCGCTACCAGGCCGACGAAACCCCGGGCTGGAGTGTCTCGTTCGGGCTCGCCTTTCAGTACATCCTGCTGAACATCGCGGGCATCGTCATCACGGTGGCGATCGTGGTTCGGGCCGGGGGCGGGAGCGAGACGTACCTGACCTGGGCGGCGTTTGCGGCCCTGATCGTCTGCGGCATCTCGACGCTGCTCCAGGCGAGACCTCTGGGCAGGATCGGGGCCGGGTACATCCTGCTGATGGGCACGTCGGGGGTCTTCATCGCGGTGTCGGTTGCGGCGCTGCAGCTGGGCGGGCCGTCGCTGCTGGCCACCCTGATCGTGGCTTCGTCGCTCTTCCAGTTCCTGATCTCCTCGCGCCTCTCGCTGCTCAGGCGCTTCATCACGCCGACGGTGGCGGGCACGGTGATCATGCTGATCGCGGTCACGGTCATGCCCATCGGCTTCGACCTGCTCTTCGTGGCGCCGGAGGGGGCCGCGCCGGCGGCCGCCCCCTTCACCGCCCTTACCACCATCGTGATCACCGTCGTCATCATCCTGCGGGCCCGGGGGGCGCTCCGGCTTTGGGGATCGGTGATCGGGGCGGTGGGTGGCTGCCTGGTCGCGGCCGGGTTCGGGACCTACAACATGGAGATCGTGGGCGAGGCGCTCTGGTTCGGGGTCCCCGCGGCGGGGTGGCCCGGCTTCGACCTGAGCCTGAGCACCGGGTTCTGGGCCATGCTCCCGGCGTTCATCTTCGTCACGCTCGTCGGCGCCATCGAGACCATCGGGGACGGCATGGCGATCCAGCGGGTGTCGTGGCGCGAGCGGCGGGCCACAGACTTCCGCGCGGTCCAGGGCGCGGTGGCGGCGGACGGGGTGGGCAACCTCCTCTCCGGCATGCTCGCTACGGTTCCCAACACCACCTACTCGAACAGCGTCTCGATCGTCGACATCACCGGGATCGGTGCCCGCCGGGTGGGCATGTGCATCGGGCTCATCTTCATCGGGCTGGCGTTCTTCCCCAAGGCCACGGCGGTGCTGCTGGCCATCCCGGACCCGGTGGTGGGCGCCTACATCATCGTCCTGATCGCGATCCTGTTCGTGCTGGGCGTCGAGATGGTCACACAGGAGGGCATCGACTATCGCAAGGCCACCATCATCGGTGTGTCGTTCTGGATCGGGGCCGGATTCCAGAGCGGCCAGATCCCGGGCGAGTACTTCGGCTGGGCCGGGTCGCTGCTGGAGAACGGGATGACCTCGGGCGGGCTCACCGCCATTCTGCTGTCGGTCTTCATGGAGCTGACCGGGCCCCGGCGCCGGCGCATCGAGACCGGCCTCAACGTCGAGGCGCTGCCGAGGATCCAGGACTTCCTGGGGCGGTTCGCCTCTCGTTCGAAGCTGGCGGAGGAAACAGCCAACCGGCTGGACCTGGCAGCCGAAGAGACGCTCCTGCTGCTGCTTGAACAGGCGAAGGAGGATGACGGGCCGGGCGAGCGGCGGCTGCGCGTTACCGCGCGAGCGGACGCCGGCGGCACCGAGCTCGAGTTCCTGGCGGTCACCGGAGAGGGCAACATCGAAGATCGTCTGACGCTGCTCGCGGGCCGCGCCGCCGAGGTTCCGATGGAGCGCGAGGTCTCTCTTCGGCTGCTGCGCCACCTCGCCACCTCGGTGCGCCATCAGAAGTACCACGACACCGACATCGTGACCGTGCGGGTGGATCCCGTGGGAGCAACGGGCCAGGTCGGGTAGCGCGCATGGAAGAGTCCTTCCCTCAGGAATGGTGGCAATTGGCCATCGGTCTGGGCGCCCTGCTGGTCCTCGCGGTCATCGCCGACTGGATGAAGTCGCGGGTCCTCAGCAAGGCTCTCGGACGGGTGGCCAGCGAGGCCGAAATCGCTCTCGACAAGAGCCTTTTCGACAAGAACGTGCTCGGCCGGCTCGCCCCGATCATACCGGCCCTGGTCGTCTACTACGGAATCGTTCCGGCCCTGGGGATGACCCGGGCAGAGGCGGAAGCAGGGCTGGCCCCCGGCTATCTGATTCTTTTCTGGACCGCCGTCCGCCGACTCACGGCGGCGTTCATCGTGCTGACGCTTGCCAGAACCATCTCGGCCTTCGTTGGAGCGTTCCACCACATCTACATGCGGGCCTACTCGGAGTCGCTGGCCAAGCCGATCAAGGGCTACGTGCAGGTTGCCACGCTCGTCATCTACGTGATTGCCGGAGTGCTGATGGTCGCCACGCTGGTGGGCCGCTCCCCCCTCGTCTTCCTGTCGGGGATCGGTGCTCTCGCGGCGGTGCTGATGGTCGTGTTCCGCAACACCCTGGTCTCGTTCGCCGCGAGCATCCAGATCACCTCCAACGACATCCTGCGTATCGGGGACTGGGTGGAGGTGCCGCAGGTGAACGCGAACGGCACGGTGGTCGACATCGACCTGCACACGGTCAGGGTTCAGAACTGGGACAAGACGATCTCGACAATTCCGACTCAGAGGCTGATCGCCGAATCCTTCAAGAACTGGCGCGGCATGTCCGAATCCGGAGGGCGTCGCATCAAGCGGGCGATTCTCATCGATGTGAACTCGGTGCGATTCCTCGAAGACGACGAGATCCGTGAGCTGTCCCGGCGCGAGCGGCTGAGGGCCCATATCGGGGACAGGCTGGATGAAGTGGCGCGCTCCGACTCCTCCGGGTCCGGCGGAGATGGCAACGGTACTCCCGAGGCTTCGCAAACGACGAACCTGGAGCTCTTCCGGGCATACGTGGAGCAGTATCTCCGGGCGCACCCGAAGACGCACAGGGAGATGACCCTCATGGTGCGGCAGCTGGCTCCCGGCCCTCACGGCGCGCCGATCGAGATCTACTGTTTTTCCAACGACACGGAATGGCTCGGCTACGAGGCCTTCCAGTCGAAGATCTTCGACCACCTCTTTGCGATCCTGCCTGAATTCGGCCTCCGGGCCTTCCAGGATCGCTCCGGGAGCGACCTGCCGCGAAGGAGGGAGCCGCTGGCGCGTGTGGAGAGGCGGCCGGGTTTGTCGGAAGAGGGCGTTCGGACCTCTCCATGATCGCCTTCACCCCGGAAAGACGAGGCTGTGTGCGCACGATCTCCTGCATCGCCGTCATCATTGCGCTCGGGATCCCGGTCGCGCTCCACGCGCAGCAATCCCCCAACGGGCCACCCTCCAACGGGCAGCCGCCCAACGCGGAGGCGCTGACGATTACGTCGCCCCCGGTCATCGACGGCCGCCTCGACGATGCCGCCTGGTCGGGCCTGGAACCGCTCGAAGGCTTCACGCAGCGCGAGCCTTCCGAGGGCCAGCCGGTGTCGCAGCGGACGGAAGTGCGCATCTCCTACGACGACGCGGCGCTCTACATCGGGGCATGGCTCTTCGATGAAGACCCCGAGGGCATCGTCGTGGGCCAGACGCTGCGCGACGCCTCGCTCAACGACTCGGACGCCTTCGTCGTGGTGCTGGACACCTACCTGGACCGGCAGAACGGCTTCGTCTTCGGCACGACGCCGGCCGGGATCGAGTACGATGGCCAGGTCACCGGCGAGGGTGTGGGCGGAGGACGGGGCGGCGGTCGCCAGCAGCGGGGTTCGGCGGGCGGTTTCAACCTCAACTGGGACGGCTCGTGGGACGTGGCCACGACCCGGGACGAGCGCGGCTGGTACGCCGAGATGCGCATCCCCTTCTCGACGCTGCGCTACGGAGCCGGGGGAGCCCAGGACTGGGGCCTGAACTTCGAGCGCAAGATCCGGCGCAACAGCGAGCAGTCGATGTGGGCGCCCCTGCCCAGGCAGTTCGACCTGTACCGGATCTCGCTCGCGGGGACGCTCTCGGTGGAGGCCCCCGCCAGGCGCACGGTGACGGTCAGCCCGTACGCGCTCGCGGACGGCATCAAGGATTACCGGGTCGTCTCGCCGGAGGTGGCCTACGGCCGCCAGTTCGGGGGTGACGCCAAGATCGGCCTCAATCAGAGCCTGACGCTCGATCTCACGGTGAACACCGACTTCGCTCAGGCGGAGGTGGACGACCAGCAGGTGAACCTCACGCGCTTCAGCCTCTTCTTCCCCGAGAAGCGCGCCTTCTTCCTGGAGAATGCGGGGGTCTTCGCCGTGGGCGCGAGCCGGTCGGCCGAACTCTTCTTCAGCCGCCGCATCGGTCTTTCGGGCGGGCGCGAGGTGCCGATCCAGGCGGGCGCGCGGATGACGGGCAAGGTCGGGGACTTCCAGGTCGGCGTGCTCAACATCCAGACGAGCGACGCGTTCGACATCGACGGCGACACCGGCCTGCGCACTCAGATCGCGCCGGACAACAACTTCGGCGTGCTGCGGGCGTACCGGGAGTTCGGCAATCGGTCACAGCTGGGAGCCATCTTCGTGTCGCGCTACAACACGACCGATGCGGACGACTACAACCTCACCTACGGCGTCGACGGGCGGCTCGGCCTCGGTGAGGCGCTGACCCTCGACGGCTGGGCGGGCATCACGACCACGCCGGTCCCGACCGGGGGGACGGCGCCGGGGTCCGGATTCAACGACGGCGAGTACGGCTTCGCGGGCGGCATGCGCTACGTGACCCGTGACTGGCAGGTCGCGACCGGGTTCCGGCAGATCGGCGACGCCTTCAACCCGGAGGTCGGCTTCGTCAACCGGCGCGGATACCGGCACGTGAACTGGCGCTTCCTGCGTCATATGCGCACCGAGAGCGTGTCCTGGTTCCGCGAATTCCGGCCTCACATCTCCGGGAACAGCTTCTGGACGCTGGGCGGCTTCAACGAGTCGTATCTGATTCACATCGACAACCACTTCGCCTTCGAGAACGGCGCGTTCTTCCAGCTCCCCGGTTTCAACTTCACGGGCGAGGGCCTCGAGCAGCCGTTCGCGATCCGGGACGACATCGTCATCCCGGCCGGCACCTACCACAACGTGGACTGGGAATTCCGGGCGAACACCAATCGCGGCGCTCCGCTTTCGCTGTCGGGCGGATGGGCGCTGGGGGGCTTCTACAGCGGAACCCGCTTCGGTCCGAACGCGACGATCGCGTACCGCTACAGCGACAAGTTCACCGCGAATGTCCGCCTGAACTACTTCGACGTCCGTCTGGACGAAGGCGACTTTACGACCGCGGTCATACAGTTCAATGGATCGTTTGCGTTCACGCCGCGCCTCTACCTGCAGACCAACGTCCAGTACAACGACGATACCAGGGACGTCGGGAGCAATCTCCGACTCGGATGGCTGGATACGGCCGGCACCGGGCTGTTCGTTGTCTGGAACGACACGAGGCACAGAGGACCGCTCGACCGCACGGGGATCCTGGCCGGGCCGAAGCAGCGCCAGCTCGTGGTGAAGTACAGCAGGTTGTTCAACCTAGCGGGGTAGCCAAACCCTGACGTTACGTGAGGGTTGGGGGGGCGGGCCGGTGTGGCCTGGGGCCTGTCCCGTGCGTCCCGTCAACTTCCGGCTCTCGTCGTGCTCGTCGGAGCCGCGTCCGGCCTACCCCGCGCGCCTGAGCAACCTTCCCGGCCGCGCCGCGGTCATTTCGCCCTCATCGATGACCAGCGTGCCGTTCACGAACAGGTAGTCCACCCCCTCCGCGTACTGCATCGCGTCCGAACCGAAGTCGGCCACGTCGCGGAGTTCGGCCGGGTCGAAGACCACCAGGTCGGCGGCCATCCCGGGCGCCACGATGCCGCGGTCGTAGAGGCCGAGCCGGTGGGCGGCCAGCGAGGTCATGCGGCGCACGGCTTCCTCCAGGGTGATCACCCCGTCCTCGCGCACGTACTTCGCGATCACGCGGGGGAAGGCGCCGAAGGCGCGGGGGTGGGAGCTGGCGGCGGAGGCCGGATTCACGGGTGAAGCATCCGTGTCGATCATCACGAAGGGGGCGCGGAAGGCGGCCCACTTCTGCTCCTCGTTCATGCTCAGCGGGTTCACGCTCACGCCCCCAGCCTGCACCAGGTCGAAGAAGGCGTTCCAAGGATCGGTCCCCAGCACCTCCGCGGCCTCGGCGACGGACCGGTTGATGACGTCGGGATCGATGTCGTCGGAGGCCGCTACGATGAGAACGTTGTGCCAGTCCATCCCCACGTGCTGATACCAGTTCTCCCACTCCGAATCGGTCTCGACCTCGTTTCTCAGCTGCGCGCGCAGCTCGGGATCCGAGAGCGTCTCCAGGAAGGCCTGGGTGCCGCGTGCGTAGTGCCGCGGATGCAGGAACGACCCCAGCCCGATGCCGTTTCTGACATACGGATAGATGTCTGCGGTCACATCCATCCCGGCGGTGCGCACCGAGTCGATGAGCGCGAGCGCGGCGTCCATCAGCGGCCAGTTGCGCTGGCCCGCCGCCTTGAGGTGGTAGATGTGCACGGGCACGCCCGCGCCCTCGCCGATGGTGATGGCCTCGCGGATGGCCTCGAGCACCGCGTGGCTCTCGTTGCGCATGTGCGTGAAGTAGACGCCGCCGTACTCGCCCGCGACCGAGGCCAGGGCGACGAGCTCCTCGGTGCTCGCATAGATGGCGGGGGGATAGATGAGAGAAGTGGACACGCCCACGGCCCCGTCCTCCATCCCCTCGCGCACCAGCTCCCGCATTTCTTCGAGCTGCTCCGGCGTCGGGGCGACGTCCTCGACCCCCAGAACCACGCGCCGCACCTGCGTGAGCCCGACGTCGTGCACCACGTTGATGGGGATGCCGTAGCTCTCGAGGATCGCGAAGTACTCGGAGTATCTCCGCCAGCGCAGCGTGTCGCCGCCGATGACGGGCGGATTCTGCTGGGTTTGGGCGCTCTGGGGGGCGGGCGAGCCTCCCTCGCCGGAGAGGTAGGTGGTGATGCCCTGGCGGAGCTTGCTCTCGGCGCTCGGAGGGTCGGTGATCAGCACCAGGCTGGCCTGGCCCATCATGTCGACAAATCCGGGGGTGACCACGCGATCGCCCGCGTCGATGGTGCGGGCGGCTTCGCGTCCGGAGAGCTGACCCACGGCGGCGATGCGGTCCCCGCGTACCCCAACGTCCGCCCGGAACCAGGGGTTGCCGGCGCCGTCGACCACGCGCGCGTTCGTGATCAGGACGTCGAAAGGCGCGTCTGCGGCGGGCGGCCCGTCCCCGGTTCGCATGCAGGCGCCCGCCGCGATGCTCAGAAAAACGGCAGCAGCGTAGGCTGTGCACCGGGATGAAGTGGGTCGGCGGCGTTCTTCCATTGGATGGCCTCCGGATCGATTGCGTGACCCCGGTATCGTAGGGGACGCGCGCAGGGGCAGCCAGACTGGTACGCTGTAGTAGAGACAGCGGAGCCATGCGCTGTCTCTGCAGCGCCAGACGTTCTTCCAATGGGGCGAGCCGCGAGGGGAGCTTCGACCACGCGTCGTCCCTGACCGATCCATCCGACACCGTTCGCACCAGATGCCAGGCACCCATCCCAACCCGGATTCCGCGCACAACGACGCCCTGACGTCGCTGATGGACGCGATCCGGGGGGGATCGGAACCGGCCCTGGGCCAGCTGATGGACATGTGCTGGCCGGAGCTGGTGCGCTACGCAGCGAGTCAGCTGGGAGACGCGGACCAGGCCCGGGACTTGGCGCAGGAGGCGTTCATCCAGGTCTGGGAGCGGCGGCGGGCATGGCGGCCGCGGGGCTCCGCGCGCGTCTATCTGTACCGCATCGTCCGCCACCTGGTCATCGACCGGAAGCGCAGGCGGGCGGTGAGGCGGCGCTGGCAGGACCGGCAGGGGCGCGACGATGCGATACGGGGCGGGCACGCCCCAAGCCCGGCCGACGTGCTCGACGCCACGCTGCTCGCGGACAGGTTCCGGGCCGCGGTGGCGTCATTGCCGGACCGCCGCCACGAGGTGTTCGAGCTCGTCTTCCAGCGGGGGCTTACCCACGCGGAGGCGGCCGCCGTGATGAGCGTTTCTGCGCAAACCGTCGCGAACCAGATGTCCGCAGCGCTCAGGACGGTGCGCCGGGCGGTGACGGCGGGCGATGACTGATCTGAGCCGGCGCCTCGTTCGAGTAGTAGCCACCAGCAGGCTGTGCGCTTGTCCGGTGTAGGACACTGCAGGCACCACGGAAGGAACGAGAGATGGACGAATTGCTACTTCGATATCTGCGCGGCCAGACGACCGATGAGGAGAACCGATCGGTCGAGGCGTGGCTCCGCGAGTCCCCGGACGCCGGGCGGGAGTTGAACGAACTCCGCCTGCTGGTGGAAGCCGGACGCGCGGCGGACCTGGACATTGAGCCCGGCGCCCCGCCCGCCACCGACCTGGTGGTCCGCCGCGCGGAAGCCCGGAGGGCGGCCTCCATCCGGCGCGCAAACGACCGCCGGGCGCGTGGCCGACCCGCCCGCTCCCGCTTCGGTCTTCTCGCCGGCTGGGCCACCGCGGCGGCCGCGGTCGTCGTCGCTCTGGGCATCTACGCATCGAACCGCCCCGGCGGCACCCCCGAGCCCGGCACACTGGCCGCCCAGGAATTCATCACCGCGCCCGGCGAGACCGCGATGGTCCGCCTGGGCGACGGCAGCGTGATCCGGCTGGGTCCCGCCAGCCGGCTCAGCACTCCGACGGGGGACCTCGCGCGAACCGTCAGACTCGAGGGCGAGGCGTTCTTCTCCATCGCCACCAACCCGGCACAACCGTTCCGGGTCACCACCGCGGCAGGAACCGCACGCGTGCTCGGGACACGCTTTCATCTGGCCGCCCAACTCGACGAGCTGCGGGTCGTCGTCGTCGAGGGAACGGTCGCGCTCGGAACCGCGACCGAGGAGATCCAGGTGGGCGCCGGCCAGGCGGCGAGCCTGATCGACGGCCGGCCCGGACCCATCCGCGCAGCGTCCCCCTTCGACGAGGCGGCTTCCTGGCTGGACGGCTTCCTCATCTTCCAGGACACGCCCCTGACGCTGGCCATTCGGGAAGTCGAGCAACGGTACGGCGCGCGAGTGGAAGTCGAAGATCCCGTTCTGCTGGAGCGGACGCTGACCATGTGGTTCACGTCGAGGTCCCTGGACGAGATCATGACCGTGGTCTGCAACGTCATCGACGCCCAGTGCAGCATCGCGGATGGCACGGTTCGGATGCGGTCGCGCGACAGGGACGGGAGCCGATGAACCCGGAGGGCCGGATCCGCCGGATGACTTCCATCCTGATCACTGCGGCACTCATCCTCATCCCACTGTCGCTCAACGCCCAGGACACTGAGCTGACCGCACTGAGGGGCGAGATCGGGGTCGAGGCCGAGCCCGGCACCCTCCTCGCCACCACCGCCCGGCTCTCCATCGAGCGCGTACCGCTCGCGGAAGCCCTCGTTCGGCTCGCGGACCGCTCACGGGTGCAGATCGCCTTCAGCCCCAGCCTCCTTCCCGCCGACCGGTTCGTCGACTGCGACTGCGCAACAAGAAACGTTGCTCGCTCGCTGGACCAACTGCTCGCCGGTACCGATCTGGGCTATGTCGAGCTGGGATCCCAGGTCATCATCGTGCCCCGGGCTCCGAGGGCGGCCTTGCCCATGGATGCGACCCTCAGCGGCCGCGTGCGCTCGGAGGTCGCGGTCCCGGTGGCCAACGCGACCGCGCGCCTCAGGCTGCTGGCGGATACCACCGTCCAGAGCATCACCGGCACCGACGCGCTCGGCTTCTTCGCCTTCCGCGACCTCATGGCCGGCCGCTATCGCCTGACCATCGGGCGCATCGGCTACGGCCTCCACGATCGGGAACTCGAGCTGGCGCCGAACACGGATCTCGAGCTCGATGTCTCGCTCACCGTGCAGGCGATCGAGCTGGATGCCGTGGTCGTCGAGGCCCGGCGCAGCCGCCAGCGGGCGCGCTTCGAGGAATCCGCGGGGCTCACGGTGCAGGAACTGGACGTAGAGGAGCTCAGGCACCTTCCGGGTTTCGCGGAACCGGATCCGGTGCGGGCCGTGAGCATGCTTCCGGGCGTGACCCGGGTATCCGACTTCACCGCCGTCCTGAACGTCCGGGGTGGTTCGGGCGATCAGAATCTCATCCTCATGGACCGCGTGCCGCTGTTCCATCCCTACCATCTGCTGGGAATCTTCTCGGTCTTCAACCCGGACATGGTCGGGCGGGCCGAACTCCGCTCCGGGGGCTTCGCGGCGGAGTACGGAGGCCGGGCATCGTCCGTGCTGCTCGTGGAGTCGGACGTGGGGGACGGGACCCTGGGCGTCGATGCCGGCTTCGGCCTGATCTCGTCGCGCGTGGCGGTGCGAGGGGGTCTCGCGCCCGGGATCCGGGACGGTCTGGGGCTCGCCGCCGCGCGCTGGAAGATCTCGGCGCGCCGCAGCTACTGGGACCTGGTGTCCAGGCTGACGGACTCGACCTTCCCGTACAGCCTGGCCGACTTCCAGGCCATCTTCGAGGGCTGGACGAAAGGGGGCGACCGGGTGCGCGTCAATGCGTATTCGGGCCGGGACCGGATCAATCTTCGCGAACTCGAGTTCCTGTTCACGAGCGTCGAGTCCGTCGTGGACGATCTTGGCGACAGTGACAACCCGGGCTGGAACGTCCGCTGGCCCTGGGGCAACGATGCCGTCGGCGCATCCTGGACCCACCTCATGCCCGGGGGCGGGACGCTCGAGGTCCACGGCTCGCACTCCCGCTTCGCAGCCCGGTTCAACTTCACGGAATACGAAGACACGCGGCTGGAGACGGAGATCGGCCAGTCCTCGCTCGGGGCCGACCTGGAGCTCCGCCCTACGTCGCGCACGCGATGGAAGTCGGGGTACGCGGCCACCCACCGCAAAAGCCGCAACGTATCCGAGGGCGTTCCCCCGAACTTCCAGGACAGCGAGAGCAGCGGCTGGGAGTCGAGCGCGTACACGCAGCTGAACTGGACGCCGAGCCGGCAGTGGCTGCTCGAGGGCGGGCTGCGCTGGGACGGCTGGCGGCCGCGGGACGGCCAAACCTTGGCAACGCTGTCGCCGCGCCTCGCCGTCAAGCGCTTCCTGGGCGACGGCCGATTGGCGGTGCGCATGGCGGGCGGACGCCACACGCAGTTCCTGCACTCCCTTCGGGACGAGCGGGTGCCGGCCGGCATGGACGCCTGGGTCCTGTCGGGTGAACACGTGCCGGCGCTGATCTCCGACCAGGTTCAGGCGGGCGTGGAGGGCTTCTTCGGAAGCGACCGCGAGTGGCTCGCATCCGCCGAGGCATACTTCCGCACCTACGACGGCGTGGTCGCCCAGAACTGGGCCGACGATCCCACGGACCCCGCGGACGATCTGCTGGCCGGCGAGGGACGCTCCTACGGGCTCGACATCATGATCCGGAAGGACGCGGGCGAGACCCGGGGCTGGGTGTCGGCGTCTCTTCTGAAGGCCACGCGGACGTTCGAAGACACCGACGCGGGCCTGGTTCCGGCGCCGGTCATCGAATACCCGCCGATCTTCGACCGGCGTCTGGAAGTCGACCTGGCCATTCAACGCGATCTGCCCTGGGGCGTCGTGGGCGGCCTTCGCTGGACCCTGGGCACGGGCACTCCCTACACGCGCCAGCTGGCGAGATTCCGGAAGTACGAGCAAAGGCTGACCGACCTGCGCTTCGACGACGCAAGCGTCCGGACCGCGCTGCCCGGACCCAGAAACGGGGCCCGGCTCCCCGCATACCACAGGCTGGACGTCAGCTTCCGCAAGACGCTGCACAGAGGATGGGGAAGCCTGTCGCCCTACCTCAGTGTGATCAACCTCTACAACCGCGACAACGTGCTGTGGCACCAGCGCCACTTCTTCGGCGGCGGGGACCACTCGAAGACCGAGAACCACATGCTCCCGATCCTGCCCACCCTCGGCGTGGAGGTGTCGTTCTGATGGCCGCCGGGATGCGTCGCCTGCTGGCACTGCTGGGGATGATGGTCGGTGCCGCCGGCTGCGATGTGACCGACGTCCGGACAGGGTCCGGCCAGAAGATGCTCGTCGCCTCGGCCACGGTCGTGCTCACCATCGACCCCGCGGAGCCGTCGCGCATCAGCACCCGGGCCGTGGCGCTGGTCAGCGAGGCCTGGCAGCAGGTGCTGACGGAGGTGCCGGGCGCTTCCGTGCGCGTCACCGGCGCGTCGGGGCGCTCCCTGCCGCTGGTGGAGGAAGAGGACCCGATGGGCACGTGCACGGTGCTGCGCCAGGAACTCTACCTGGTGGACGGGCGCTTGAGGCCTATCGGCTCCTGCCATACCGCCACCGCGGCGTCCGCCGTCTTCGCGCCCGGCGAAGTGCTCACCCTTGCCGTGACGACGCCCGACGGCAGCGTGCTGGAGGGGACCAGCCGCATGCCCGACGCGTTCGTGCCGCAGGGTCTCTCGGTCGAGGACGGTCGCTGCCGGGTCGAGCCCGACACCGGCTATCGCTTCGCGTGGTCCCCCGTCGATGGCGCGTGGGCTCATGTCGGCGAAGCGGAAATCGCCGGACTGAGCCCCAGCCTCTGGTCGTCGTCCGACCCGCTCTACCTGCCGGTCACCGTGCTCGGCCGGGGACGCGAGGTGACCGACATGGTGTTCCCCAGGGACTTTCTGCTCGAGCTGCTCTCCGACGTCGACAACGTGGAGCTTCATCGCACGCTGGACGCGGGGCTCCCCGGGGGCGCGCGCGCCGAGGTCACCATCGCGGCTCTGGACCGCAACTGGGCCAACTGGATCCGCGAGGGCCGGTTTAACATCAACGGCGAGACCGTGATTCCGTCCGTCTTCGGCGACGGCACCGGCATGTTCGGGACCGCGGTGCGCTGGCAGGTCTCGGTGGAGTCGCGCGCGGCGGCGGGTGCCGGGGACCTGCCGCTGTGCGGGCCGGGGGTGGCGGGCTGATGCGCGGGGCGGCCCTGCTCGCACCGATGCTGGTCGCGGCATTGCTCCCAAGCGTCCCTGAGGCATGGTTCGCGGGAGTCACGTCGCCAGGGCTCGCCGCGCAGGAAAGCCAGGACGTGGCGCAGCTGGCCGGTGAAATCGGCGTCGATGCCGAGCCCGGCAGCCTGCTCGCCACCACCGCCCGGCTTTCCGTCGAGCAGCTGCCGCTCGCCGACGCCCTGGTCCAGCTCGCGGAGCGTTCCCGGGTGCAGATCGCCTTCAGCCCAAGCCTCCTTCCATCGGACCGCATCGTCGACTGCGACTGCGCAACAGCCAACGTTGCGCGCACCCTGGACGAGCTGCTCGCCCGCACCGATCTGGGCTACGTGGAGTTGGGGTCCCAGGTGATCATCGTGCCCCGGGCGCGGCGGAAAACGTCGCCGCTGGATGCGATCGTCGGCGGCCAGGCGGGGGCGGAAGTCGTGGTCGCGGGGGCGGATGAGCCGTCTGATGCCCCGCCGGGAGCGACATCCGCCTCCGAGGCCTACCTCGACGAAACCGCCCGGCGCCTGGTCCAGGGTGCGCGCGCCGCCCGCGATTCCGCGCTGTCGGACATCGAGTCCTACACGGCCATGGTCAGGGAGCGCAACTCCGTCGAGTTCTCGATGCTGGTCCGTGACCGGCCCCTCTTGCGGCAGGAATCGGCCACCCGCGTTCGTTGGTCGAGGAACCAGCCCACGGTTCTGCGGGTGCTGGGATCCCGCATGGAAATCGGCGGGCAGCGCTTCAAGCCCGGCCGGCCCGAAGGGGTTGCGGCACGTTTTGCAGCTGATCCGCTCCGCGATCCGTTCAGCCTCTTCGTCGTTTCCGGCTTGGGGGCCAAGGCCGAGGAATCCTGGTTTGTGCCTTCCGTGACCCCGCTCGACGAAGACGCGGAGCGGTTCTACCAGTTCCGCTCCGGCGACACGATCTCGGTTGACTTCGCGGGCAGGTCCGTGCAGGCGGTGAGCGTCACCGCACACCCCCGCGCCCAGCATCTCGGGCTGGTCTTTGCCGTGATGTGGATCGAGCCCGAGACCTTCGGGGTGGTGCGGACCATCTATCGTCCGGCAAAGCCCATCGATTCGGAGTTGAGCCTTCGCAAGGGGAGTGGGTCCCTGCTGGACATTGACAACGTATATCAGGGCAAGGCACTGGGCGCCATCGAGGCGCCATCGGCGCCGCGTCCCGGACTATCGGGCCGGATATTGAACTACGGCCTCAACACGCTGATGATGCTCCGGATGGAAATCGGGGTTCCCGTAGCAGTCGTCGACTACTCCATGTGGAACCTCCGCCACTGGCTTCCGCGGCGAGCGAGCTTTGCACACTACACCACCAGCGGAGACGAATGGGACGCCGATGGCTCCGAGAGAGTCACGTTGCAGGGCTTTCACGACTGGGACTTCGAGATGGAGGAGGTCTCGACGGGTGCCGGGAAGCCGCTGGATCCGGTGCACGCGACCGAGGAGCTGGTCCGGTCCTGGCGCGAGGCAGGAGACACGGTTGTGGTCAAGGACGGGTCGGAACCCGATTCCGGCACGGTCGTGATCATGCCGCGCGAGTGGCGCGCGCTCGCTGTGAGCGATCTTCTGCCCCCATCAATCTGGGAGGAGCGGGAAAGCGGACTCTACGGGGGCATGATCGACGAAGCCGGCGAAGTCCTGGATTCCATCGGCATCGCCCCCCGTACCGACGACCTGCGAGGCCCGGAGACGAATCAGGGCATCAGCCCATGGCATTTCGAAGCACCGATACTGTCCCCGAGGCTCATTCGCTACAACCCGATCGAGGGCCTGTCGGTGGGGAGCCGCCTGAGCCGCGATTTCCCGTGGGGACGGGGCGCGCTGACGGTGCGGACGGGAACGGGGCGGGCCGAACCCAGTATCGACCTGGCCACGGAGTACGGCCGGACCGGTCCGCGCGTGCGGCTCTCGCTCTACCACACGCTGCGGGGAACGGGAGGAACCGCGACCGCACACCGTCCGCCACGCTGGGCTCACGTGGCCGATCCCTCCGACTACTACGTCGTCCGGGGAGCCGCCATCCAGCTGCTCCCTGCGAGGAGCGAGCGATCCTGGACTTCGCTCAGCCTGTTCTCCGAGACGAACACCACGTTGGACGGCGCCGCAAGAAGACGGCACGGAGTCGACGTGTACTGGAGGCCCTGGTGGGGCGGCCTCACCGGACGCAGGGTGAACGGGGGCGCCGACGTCTCGCTCCGGGGACTGGTCGGCGACTATCCCAACGTCCGCCTGTCCGTTACGGGCATGCTGGTCATCCCCCTGCCCGCCGCTCTGTCGATGGCGATGGAAGCGGGTGGCGCCCGCGTCGAGGGAGACCCCGCCCCGGAGGAGATCTGGAGACTGGGGAGTTACCGGTGACTGGCTGCGTGGCTATCCCCAGACCGTGATGAGCGGGAGGCAGGTCTGGAGGAGCCGGATCGAGTTGCAGCGCAGGGTCAGCCTGGTCGCCCTCTCGGTTTTCCACGACTGGGCGAGGGTGGACGGCAGGAGCCTGCAGTCCGCGGGGATGGGCGTGTCGGCGTTCAACGGGTTCCTGCGCGTGGACGTGGCGCGACCCCTCGCGCCCTGGTACCTGGAGGGAACCCCGGTTGCGGGGCGCCGGCGTGCGGGCATCGACTATCCACACGAGCCGAGGTGGGAGTGGCACCTGCGCATGTTGGCGCCATTCTGATGATGTCATCCATCTTGCCTCCGCCCTCCAGCGTCACCGATGTTGCCCCGTGAGATCGACGTGCATCCACAGCGAATTCAGGAGTTGGACCCACCATTGCGGTTCTCATCCGGGGGGCCGGTTTCGCTCGGGTCGGCCGTGCTGGTCGGGGTGTTCCTCATCTGCGGCTATGCCGTGGTGCAATGGACCGGGCGCTTCGATGACGGTTTGGGCCAGGCCGCAACCCCTCTGTCTCCGAAGCCGGGCGTCGTCGACCCGCTGAATCCGGGGATCTACATCGAGGGCGGCACCTTCATTAGCGGCAGCGACGACTGGGACACCGTGGTGGCCCCGGGCAGTCCGTACTCGAAACGGGACGAGTATCCGCGGCCGCGGACGGTCCAAGGATTCTGGATCCAGGAGCACGAGGTGACGAACGAGGAGTATCGGCGATTCGACGCGGGGCACCCCTTCCCCGTCGGGGAGGAACGGCATCCGGTGGTCAACGTCACTCTGCGGGAAGCCATGGCCTACGCCGCCTCCGTGGGTGGGAGTCTGCCCACGGAACCGCAGTGGGAGTACGCGGCGCGGGGCCTGGGGGGACGGAGGTACCCGTGGGGCAACTCGGAGCCGACGTGCGAGCGGGTACATTTCCGACCCTGCACCCCGAGAGGCTCGATCGCGGTCATGGCCCGGCCCGAGGGCGCCACTCCGGAGGGCATCCACGACCTGGCGGGAAACGTAGCGGAGTGGGTAGTGCCCCTTTGGTTCGAACCGGGGAGAACCCCCGTGAATGATGACTCGCGCCGATTGCGGGGCGGATCGTTCCTTTCCCCTCCGTTCGCCCTTCGCTCCGCGGATCGCGTCCGGTACCTGTACTCGGGCTTCAAGTCGGAGGATGTCGGGTTTCGCGTGGTGTGGCCACCATGATCCGGAGGTGCGACCCCGATGGGCGTGCACGACGCTGAAACCGGTCGTTCGGAGAGGCTTCCTGAAGGGAAGATCCCGCCCCGGGTGCTCCGGCAGGTGCTGGATCGGCTCGGCGGTGGCTCCGGGCTCGATCCGGGGCCTGCGTCCGGCGAGGACGCCGCGGTGGCGGCGGCAGGAAGCGAGCCGCGGATCGTGATGGCGGCGGATCCCATCACTTTTCCGAGCGCCGAGCCGGGCTGGCACGCCGTCGTGGTGAACGCGAACGACGTGGCCGCGACCGGCGGAGAATCCCGCTGGTTCCTGTCCTCGATTCTCGTACCCCCCGGGACCGATGCGGCGCGGATCGTGGAGATTGCCGACGGCATTCGAAGCGGCTGCCGCGAAGTCGGCGCGATCCCCGCTGGAGGCCATACCGAGATCACGTCGGCCGTGCGGCACGAAGTGGTTGCGGGGGCCATGATCGGCGTCGCCTCCCCGGAGCGCGTGAAGCCAAGCGGCGGGGCCCAGACGGGCGACCTGCTCGTGATGACCAAGGGTATCGCCATCGAAGCCACCGCCATCATCGCGACCGAATTCGCGGAGGACGTGAGCCGGAGCTTCGGCCCGGAGTTCCAGGATCGATCGGCTCGCTTTCTGAAGGATCCCGGGATCAGCGTCGTACCCGAAGCCCGCATCGCCGCGGGCACGCCCGGCGTCCACGCGATGCACGACGTGACCGAGGGAGGCGTAGCGACGGCGATCCGGGAGATGGCCGAAGCGGCGGGACTCGGGGCGATCGTCGAAGAGGCGAAGATCCCGCGTCTCGACGAATCAACGCGACTGATGAGCCACTACGGCCTCGACATCCTGGGCGCCATCGGCTCCGGAGCACTCCTTGTCGCCTGCTCGGAGGCGGGGACGCTCAGCCTGCTGCGTCGTCTCAAGGACGCCGGGATCGCCGGATGCGTCATCGGACGGTTCGCTCCGCCCGCGCAGGGAATCCTGCTGGACCGTGGGTCGTCGCGGCGGGAGCTGCCGCGGTTCGAGGCTGACGAGATCACGCGTCTGCCCTGACGACCGCCCGTCAGCGCCGCACCGCGGCAGCCACCTGCATCCAGCCGCGGTGGGTCCGACTCTCTCGCGGTACACCCGGGCCACTCTATCTTGAACGCGATGCGGGCCCGTGCCCGAAATCCGTTGGACCCGTACGTCGCCACGGCGACCACGCCGCACCGAAGGAGCCCTCCCATGACCACCCGCCGACCCGCCGCCCGCCCGCTCGCCCTTCTCCTTGCCTTCTCCGCCGGCGCGTGCGCCGGAGGCGGGGACGATGCCGCCCCCGAGACCTCCGCCGAATCCGAGGAAGAGATGATCGCCCGAGCCCGCGAGATCCACGACCGCGTCATCACGCTCGACACCCACGACGACATCAACACCTCCAACTTCACCGCCGAGCGCAACTACACGATGGACCTGCCGACGCAGGTCACCCTGCCGAAGCTGGAGGCGGGCGGCCTGGACGGGCCATGGTTCGTGGTCTTCACCGGACAGGGCCCGCTCGACGACGAGGGCTACGCGGCCGCGTACGACAACGCGATGGACAAGTTCAACGCCATCCATCGCCTGGTGGAGGAGTACGCCCCGGACCGGATCGAGCTGGGGCTGACCTCGGACGACGTGCGCCGCATTGCAGGCGCCGGGAAGCTGGTGGCAATGATCGGCGTCGAGAACGCGTATTCCCTCGGCCTCGACTTGTCGCGCATCGAGCAGTTCCACGAGCTGGGGGCGCGCTACATGTCCCTCGCCCACACGGGCCCGAGCCAGTTCTCGGACGCGCACTCCGGCGAGCAGGACGGCAACTACCTGCACGACGGCCTGAGCGAGATCGGACGCGAGGCAATCGCGGAGATGAACCGGCTGGGGATCATGATCGACATCTCGCACCCGTCGAAGCCGTCCATTATGCAGACCCTGGAGCTGACCCGCGCGCCCGTGATGGCGTCGCACTCAGCGGCCCGCGCGCTCAGTGACGTGAGCCGAAACCTTGACGACGAGCAGCTTCTGGCGGTCGCCGAGAACGGTGGCGTGGTGCAGACCGTCGCGCTTCGTCGCTTCACCAACGCCGAGAAGGCGGAGGCACGGCAACAGGCCACCGGGGCGCAGGCGCGCGAGATCGCCGCCGAAATGGGGGTCGAGATCCTGGATGATGACGAGCTGGCCGAGCGTTCCCAGATGGAGCAGGTCGCGTACGCCGAGGCCATGACGGAGGCGCGACGCCAGGCCACCGAGCGTGTCGACGATGCGGGAACCGCCCCCGATGTCGATGTCGCCGATTTCGTCGATCACATCGACTACATGGTCGACCTGATCGGCCTCGAGCACGTCGGCATCAGCTCCGACTTCGACGGGGGCGGCGGCGTGGAGGGCTGGGACGACGCTTCCGAGACCTTCAACGTCACCCTCGAGCTGGTGCGCCGCGGCTACTCCGAGGAGGAGATCGGGATGCTGTGGAGCGGCAACCTGCTCCGCGTGCTCGACGAGGTTCAGGCCATCGCGGCCGAGATTCAGGCCGGAGGCTGATCACCGCTCAAACACACCAGACCCTGCAGGTCGGGGCTGCGCGGCAACCGACTGCCTCGTCTGCCCTACCCTCCCAACACGTTGAACTGGCGGGTGAACTTGACGATGAAGGAACGCGCCAGCGTCCCGCTCTCGACGAACCTCCCGCCGTCGTGGTTGAGCCCGGCCGGGTAGTCGAAGCCCTGCACGTCATTGTACACGATGAACAGGCCCGTTCCCGCCGTATTCAGCCAGCCGAAACGCAGGTTGGCGGACCAGCTGTCCACCTGGTTCGAGTACTGCACCAGCGACTGCAGGTAGATGCGCGGCGTGAAGAAGTACCCGAAGTTCATCCCCAGAAGCACCGTCTCGAAGTTCCCTTCGGGCAGGCTCACGTCGAAATAGTTGACGCGCGCCGACGTGCTGAACGACGCGTTGGGCCTGAAGGTGACGGAGCCGTCGCCGCCCCAGCGGCTGCCGCTCAGGAAGCTGCCGATGTTGACGCTCGACGCAAGCGACAGCCGGGCGGCCGCGTTGGTGTTGAACACGAGGTTCGTCTCCCAGCCCCGGTAGGTTCCTTCGGGCACGACCACATCCGTGCCGCGAATCTGGAACGGCTCGTAGAGCCCCTCCACGATCATGTTCATGCCGGTATTGATCTGCGCCCCCGAGGGCCACTCCCAGTGCGTGTCGATGTGGAGAAAGGCCGACTCCTGGAAGCCCTGGTCCACTCCGGTCTTGCGGCTGTGGTAGGTGTTGTACATGACGTGCGGCCGCACTTCGCGGAGCCACGAGGGCCGGATCTTGTACATCACGAAGCCCTGGTAGTAGCGATATCCCCTCCGCGGAAGGAACCCCACCTCCGGGTTGAACCCCTCCCCGATCTCGCGAATGTTGGCGTTGATCTCCAGGTCCCGGCTGGTCCAGCCGGTGGAGAGATCCCAGGCGAACTCGTTGCTCGCGGTTCCCGGCCCGGCGGTTCTCGACGCGAAGCTGCTGAGCGTGACCGCCTCCCCGATGCCCAGCGCGCCGTCCACGGCATAGGTTCGGTTGAAGTCGCCGTCCGGCCCGCCCTTGTTGATGAACAGGCCGCCGACCCGCGAACGATTGGGCAGCTCCCTGGCCACGCGCGCCACCGAGTAGCCCTGGGCGTCCTGGAGGCCCTCCGCTCCATCGGTCTCGATGTGCAGCAGGCCGACGTTCAGGCCCGCGGCACGGCCTGAGAGTCGCGCACCCCCCTTGATCGGCACCGGCTGACCCTGTGCAATGCCGATGGCGCGGCTGAAGAACAGGTCCGCGCCTCCTCCCCCGACGTTGAAAAACCCGGCGTTCTCGAGGAAGAACGGCCGCTTCTCCGGAAAGTTGAGCCGGAAGCGGGTGAGGTTGAGCTGCTGGTCGTCGACCTCGACCTGGGCGAAGTCGGTGTTGTAGGTCACATCCAGGGTGAGTCCCTGCGTGACCTGGAACTTGACGTCGCCCCCGACGTTGCCATCCTGGCCGAAGCCGGTCTCGGTGGCGCTGGTGTAGTCGCGCGCCGTCGATCCCAGCACGTACGGGGTCATGGTGCCCAGACGCTGGAACGGAGGCCGCAATCCTTCGAGATCTCCGGCGTAGTTGAGGCGATAGAGGTTGAACTCGCGCGGCACCGGGGTCCAGAACGACTCCTCGTTCAGACGCCGGATGCGCCGGGCCACGTTGAAGCCCCAGGTTTCCGTGTCGTTGCCGTACCGCAGCGTGTTGAAGGGGATGCGGAACTCGGCGTACCAACCCTGGTCGTCGGTCGTGGTCGCGACCGTCCAGCTGCCGTCCCAGTTCTTGTTGAAGCCGCCCCCCGACCCGGACTGGAAGCGCTGGCGACTGTTGAACCCGCCTCCCCCGAAACGGCCGCCGCCCCGCCCTTCGTTCGCGACCTGGCCATCGTACTCGATGCCGGTCGGGGTGGTGCCGAATACAAAGCCGTTCTGGTCGTCGTTGTACGTGTCCAGTACGAAGACGATGGCGTCGCTGTCGGTCACTTCGTAGTCCCGGATACGCTCGCCGTAGGTGATGTTGTCGGCCTGGCGGTCGTACGCCCACACGCCGACGAAGAGCGCATCCTGATCGAAAACCACGCGGACTTCGGTGCGCTCGCTGGCGGGCTGCCCGTCCATGGGCTCACGCTGGATGAAGCCGGTCATGACCGCAGCCTGCTGCCACGCCGATTCGTCCAGGCGTCCGTCGACCATGGGCGCCTCGGTTACTTCGGTGGCGGTGGCGACTACCGGAAGAGGAACCCCCGAGCCTCCGTCGCCCGGATCCGCCTGCGCGTTCTGGGCGAGCAGCGGGACGGCGGCCACGAAAACGGCAACACCGAGGAAGCAGGCGATGAGAGAACGGCGCGCGACGAGGGTGACTCGCGTGGTCACATCTACCTCCGGGTGGCTCGACACCATGACTTTGCCCATGTCCTCATCCATCCGCCGGTACGCTGCTTCTGCCCGCCCGCCAGGCGTCCAGCGAGTACTTGCCGGGGCCGTTGGCGAAGAAGAAGAGCCAGGCGAAGCAGTAGAACATCGCCAGCTCGCCCTGGTTCATGATCGGCCAGAAACCCCGCGGCAGGTGGGCGGTGAAGTACGCCACGGCCATCTCGCCCGCAAGAATGAACGCCACCGGGCGGGTAAAGAGCCCCGCCGCCAGCAGCAGACCTCCGCCCAACTCCAGAATGCCCGCCAGCCCGAAGCGGCTCATCAGCGCGTCCACCTGGTTGCCGCCGAGGCCGCCGAAGAGCTTTTGGACTCCGTGCTGCATGAACAGCAGCGCAGCCACGATGCGGAGGACGTTGAGGGTCAGCTCGTTGAATCCGCCGCGGTTGGTATCGCTCATGCGCCTGCCTCTCAGGTCGAGTTGTCGGGTATGGTGACGAAGGCTCTGTACAGACCCCCGGCGAGGTGTTTTCGCTGACCCTCCGCCGGCCTTCGACGGCGCCTCGCAGCGCTTCCCGATGGTCTGTCGTCACTCCGTCGGGCTGACTTCAGCCCTCCAGCGGCGACGTCCGCACCAGCATCGCTGCAACCAGAATGACCAAGTGGGCGACGATCAGCTCCCGGATCGCGTTGCGCCGCAACGGGCGGGCTCCGCCGACGCCCCACAGTCTCGGCGCCAGGCGCCTCCAGTTTACGGCTCCCAGGATCAGGACGACCAGGACCAGCCCGACCTTGGTGAGCAGTATGCGTCCGTACCGCGTCGAGACCAGAGCGGCCGGCGACTCGACGTGAAGCCAGGCTGCGAACACGCCCGTCCCGATCAGCAGGGCGGCCGCGATCAGCGCGACCTGGGTGAAGTGCGGCAGCACTTCGGCAAGCAGGGCGTTGCCCCGACCCGTCCGTCGTCGTTCCCTGCGCTCCGCGATGAGCACGAAGAACAGTCCTCCAGTCCAGCTCCCGGCGGCGAGCACATGAAGGATGTCCGCAGGCATCGACAGCCAGCGCAGGCCTTCCGTGCCTGCCGCGTGTCCGGTGAACGCGGGATAGGCGCACAGCGCCGCCGCGAGCACGCTCGCCACGATCCAGGATGTGCGGCGGATCTCCGACCCCCTGCCGTCCGACGGCGCGAAAGCGAAGGCCACAACCGCCAGGACTGCCCCGGCCGCCGCCAGTCGCCAGCTCAGGCCCCAGTCCGTACCGAGCAGCACCGCCGCGTCCTCCGTCCAGTACATCAGCGGATCGCGAAAGTCACGAAGCTGACGCCAGAACACGAGCCCGACGCCGGCCACGAGCGCCGTCGAGCCCATGAGCCCCACGCTGCGGGCCGCGGCGATCAGGGTGTGCCGGCGCCGTCCCAAAACCCGGGGCGCGATGAGCCAGCGGCTGGACGCCGCCCCCCATGTGGTGATGAGTCCGGCAAAGAGCAACCAGCCGACGAGAGCGTCGGCGATCGCAGGGATGTCGAGATCGGCGTCTATGGAACCTGAACCGTAAAGGGGATCTCGCCGCGCACTACATGGCCGTCCGCGGCCATCGCCCGCCACGAGATCCGATGGCTGCCTGTTTCCAGCGCCTGCATGACTCGAACGCTGTACACCTTGTCATCCTCGGAATCGGGGGTCGGGGGACCGGTCTCGGCCAGCGCATCTCCGGCCGCCAGGCGTATCGACATCGAGTTGTCCTGAGGCGCCTGCGTGAACCAGAGGCGCAACTCCTCGGGGGGCGATACGGTCGCGTCCGCCCCGGGCTCCGATTTGCTGAGCGCGAAGTGAACCGTCCGGCGATCGAGACCGCCGATCAGGGCCAGGCCGAGCACGAGTACGCACACACAACCGCCCAGCAGCGCCACACTTCCGGCGCGCCCTCCCGAGCCGGTCCGGCCGAACCTCATCCCCTACCCCCCAAGCACGTTGAACTGCCGCGTGAACTTGATGATCAGGGAACGGGCGAGCGTGCCGCTCTCGACGAAGCGCCCGGCGCCGTCGTGGTTGAGCCCGGCGGGATAGTCGAAGCCCTGCACGTCATTGTAGACGATGAACAGCCCCGTTCCCGCGGTGTTCAGCCAGCCGAAGCGAAGGTTGGCGGACCAGCTGTCGACCTGGTTCGAGTACTGCACCAGCGACTGCAGGTAGATGCGCGGGGTGAAGAAGTAGCCGAAGTTCATCCCCAGCAGAACTGTCTCGAACTCTCCTTCCGGCAGGCTCACGTCAAAGTAGGTGACGCGCCCGGACGTGCTGAACGACGCATTCGGCCGGAAGGTGACGGAGCCGCTTCCGCCCGTGCGGCTGCCGGTGAGAAAGCTGCCGAAGGTGATCCGCGACGTGGCCGACAGGCGGGCGGCCGCATTGCTGTTGAACACCAGCTGGGATTCCCAGCCGCGGTACGTCCCCACGGGGATCGTCACGTCCGTCCCGCGGATCGTGAAGGGATTGTAAATCCCTTCGGTGACGAGGTTGGCGCCGGTGTGGATCTGCGCCCCCGAGGGCCACTCCCAGTGGGAGTCGACGTGCAGTCGGGCCGATTCCTGAAAGCCCGTCTCGACCCCGCTCTTGCGGCTGTTGTAGGTGAAGTAGGACACGTGCGGCCGGATCTCGCGAAGCCATGTCGGCCGGATCTTGTACATCACGTGGTACTGGTAGTAGCGGTATCCCCTGCGCGGCAGGAAGCCCACTTCCGGGTTGAACCCCTCTCCGATCTCGCGGACCTGACCCGTCAGCGAAAAGCTCCGCATGTTGAGGTTTCCGGAGAGGTCCCACGCGTACTCGTTGCTGGCGGCTTCCGGCCCGGCGGTGCTCGCAACGAAGGTGCCGAAGGTGACCGCCTCTCCCACGCCGACCGCGGCATCGACCGCCTGGGTCCGGTTGAACTCGCCGCCGGGCCCGCTCTTGTTGATGAACAGCCCCCCGACCCGCGAACGATTGGGCAGTTCCTTGGCGAGGCGGGCCACCGAGTAGCCATGAGCGTCGGCGCCGAAGTCACTCACGCCGTCGGCTTCGATGTGCAGCAGCCCGACGTTCAGGCCGGCGGCCCGGCCCGAGAGGCGCGCACCCCCCTTGATCGGCACCGGCTGACCCTGGTGGATGCCGATGGCGCGGCTGAAGAACAGGTCGGCGCCGCCGCCGCCCACGCTGAAGAAGCCGGCGTTCTCAAGGAAGAAGGGCCTCTTCTCGGGGAAGTTGAGGGCGAAACGGGTGAGGTTGAGCTGCTGATCGTCTACCTCGACCTGAGCGAAGTCGGTGTTGTAGGTGACGTCGAGCGTAAGCCCCTGCGTGACCTGGAACTTGACCTCGCCGCCTACGTTGCCGTCCTGGCCGAAGCCGGTCTCGGTGGCGCTTGTGTAGTCCCGTGCCGTCGATCCCAGCAGGTACGGGGTCACGGTGGCCAGGCGCTGGAAGGGAGGCCGCAGTCCCTCGAGATCCCCGGCGTAGTTGAGGCGATAGAGGCTGAACTCCCTTGGCACCGGGGTCCAGAACGACTCCTCGTTCAGGCGCCGGATGCGCCGCGCCACGTTGAACCCCCAGTTCTCGACATCGTTGCCGTAGCGCAGCGTGTTGAAGGGGATGCGGAACTCCGCGTACCAGCCCTGGTCGTCGGTCGTGGTCGCGACCGTCCAGCTGCCGTCCCAGTTCTTGTTGAAGCCGCCGCCGGATCCCGACTGGAAGCGTTGTCGGGTGTTGAAGCCGCCACCCTGGAAGCGCCCGCCGCCGCGGCCCTCGTTGGCGACCTGCCCGTCGTACTCGATTCCGGTCGGGGTGGTGCCGAAGACGAAACCGTTCTGGTCGTCGTTGTAGGTATCCAGCACGAAGACGACGTTGTCGCTCTGGCGTACCTCGTAGTCGCGGATGCGCTCGCCGTAGGTGATGTTCTCCGGCTGGCTGTCGAACGCCCACACGCCCACGTAGAGGGCTTCCGCGTCGAACACGACCCGGACCTCGGTGCGCTCGCTGGCGGGCTGCCCGTCCATCGGCTCGCGCTGGGTGAACCCCGTCATGACCTGAGCCTGCTGCCAAGCGGACTCGTCGAGATAGCCGTCAACGCTGGGGCTTTCCGCCACCTCGGTAGCCGTGGCGATGATCGGCAGGGGCCCTCCCGACGCTCCGTTCGCGGGACCCGACTGCGAGTTCTGAGCGAGCAGCGGGCCGGCGGCCAGGAGGGCCAGGATACACGCGGACAGGGCGGGACAGGATTTCATGACGTTCCCTTGCCGGATTTGGTGGCGGCGTAGCTCTGTAATTTCGCAGATGCGCCCTCCGTTCGCCAGAGAGCGGGCGTGGCGTTCAGGCGCAAATCACCCCTCCCGGGCGTCTCGTCACCGGGGAGCGCGACGCACTACACGGACAACCGAGGGCACCAGAATGCTCACCGCGGCGATCCGGCCCACCAGCGACGCTCCGGCAGCGGCGCTGACGCCCACCCAGCCGAAGACCTGCACCAGCAGCGGGAAGCCCACCGCGATAAACACGACCTCGGTCGCGGTCGCGAGCGTCACCGGCCGGGTCACGCGGGCCTTGATCAGGATCCCGCGCTCCAGCGACAGGAACGCCGACAGGAACGGCAGCGGGATGAAGAGGATGGTGGGCAGGATGGCGAAGGCGGCCAGGTCGGGGGTGAGCCCGGAAATGGTCTCGAACCAGACACTCGAGAAGGGGGTGAGCCCGAAGACGGCGAGGCAGCCGGTCGTGACGAGACCCAGCGAGAGGGCAAACCTGCGCAGCGAGGGAAGCTGCTCCTGCCGCGCGCCCAGCAGGGCGATGGTGACTTCCTGGTAGGCCAGGCACACCGCGCGGAACATGAAGGTGAGGGAGCCCACCACCGGAAAGACGGCCAGCGACTCGACCGGATCCGGAGCCCGGCCCATGAAGAAGGTGAGCAGCGGCTGGGCCGCGAAGCCGAGCAGCGAGGTGAGCGCGAGCGGGTAGTAGAAGCGGGAGATGATCCCGTAGTTGAGCGCTCCGGGATGGGGCCCGGAGACCCGGGCGAGCACGCGCGCCACCGATCCGCGCGCCATCCAGCGGCTCGCCGCGGCCTCGGTGCATACCCCGGCGCTCATCGCCCCGGCCGCAACCAGGGTGCCCGGGATGCCCAGCCGTGCAAGCACCAGCGCCGTCAGCGCGATGGCGGAGATGCGCGTCACCGTGCCCGCCGCCACCAGGCGCGGGCGCCCGTCGCGGATCAGCAGGCCCTGGTAGAAACGCCGGTAGCCGATGGCCGCCGGCCAGGGCACAAGCAGCCAGAGAGCCCCCTCGACGAGCAGCGCCACCTCGCCGGGGAGCGCGAGCACCTGGAGCGCGATGAAGTCGAACACCGCAGGCACGAGCACCAGCAGGAGCACGCCGGTCGTGCCCGCATTAAGGAGGAAGGCGAAGCGCCGCAGCTTGCGGAAGCTGTGCGCGTCCTCCGCGAGAGCCGTGGAGGTGGTCATCAGCATCACCACCGGGGACTCCACCAGCATCGCGATGGCGAACGCGACCCCGTATGCGGCGAGGTTGATCTTGGCGTCGGGCAGCCGGGCGATGACCGCAGCGAGGAAGGGCCCCTCCACCGCCATCATCAGCCATGTGGCGGCCAGAGGAGCCCAGAAAAGCAGAATGGACCGCTGGGAGAGCGGCGCGGGAACGCTCAACGGGTCTCGAAGCCGATTACCGGTTCCCTCCGGCCAGGCCGACCGCCGACCGCTCTTCGAATCGGGTGATCTCGGCCTCCAATTGCAGCGTCAGGCCGATGTCGTCGAGGCCCTCGAGCAGGCACCGGCGCCGGAAGTCGTCGATTTCGAATCCGAGGCGCCATCCGGCGGCGTCGCCGACGGTGCACGCTTCCACGTCGACGGTCAGCGCGTAGCCCGGACGCTCGGCGGCGCGCGCCAGCACGCCCGCGACCTCCTCTTCGGGCAGGGCCAGCGGCAGGATGCCGTTCTGGTAGCAGTTGGACTCGAAGATGTCGGCGAAGCTGGGGGCGATCACGACCCGGAAGCCGTAGTCGGCGATCGACCACGCGGCGTGCTCGCGCGAGGAACCGCAGCCGAAGTTGCGACCCGCGGCCAGGATGGCGGCTCCGGCGTACCCGGGCTGGTTGAGCACGAAGTCGGCCCTGGGCGAGCCGTCGGGATGGAGGCGCCAGTCATTGAAGAGGAACTGCCCGTAGCCTGCGCGCTCCACGCGCTTCAGGAACTGCTTGGGGATGATCTGGTCGGTGTCCACGTCGGCGCGGTCGAGGGGCGCCACGATTCCCGCGACGCGGCGCAGCGGCTCGATGCCGTGGGTGGTGGCGCTCACGGCTGGCTCCTCACGTCGGTGAAGCGGCCCGCCACGGCCGCGGCCGCCGCCATCGCCGGGCTCACCAGGTGGGTGCGCGCTCCCCTGCCCTGCCGGCCCTCGAAGTTGCGGTTGGAGGTGGAGGCGCAGCGTTCGCCGGGCCCCGCGATGTCGTCGTTCATCCCCAGGCACATGGAGCAGCCCGACTCGCGCCACTCGAAGCCGGCGTCGCGGAAGACGCGGTCGAGCCCCTCGGCCTCCGCGGCCGCCTTGACCGCGGTGGAGCCGGGCACTACCAGGGCGTTCACGCGCGGGCTCACCTTGCGGCCGCGCGCGACCCGCGCCGCCTCCCGCAGGTCCTCGATGCGGGAGTTGGTGCACGAGCCGATGAAGACGCGGTCCAGTTCGACGTCCTGCATGGGGGTGCCCGGCTCGAGCCCCATGTAGGAGAGCGCCCGCTCGGCGGTGGCCCGGCTGTCCGGGTCGCCGAGGTCGGCAGGGTCGGGGACGCGCCCGGAGACGGGGACCACCATGCCGGGGTTGGTCCCCCAGGTGACCTGCGGCTCCAGGTCCGCCAGGTCGATCTCGACCACCCGGTCGAAGCGCGCGCCGCGGTCGGTGCGCAGGGTCGACCAGCGCGCCACCGCCTCGTCGAAGGCCTCGCCCGCGGGCGCGCTCGGCCGCCCGCGCAGATACGAAAACGTCGTCTGGTCGGGCGCGATCATGCCCGCGCGCGCGCCTGCCTCGATGGACATGTTGCACACGGTCATGCGGCCCTCCATGGAGAGCGCGCGGATCGCCTCGCCGCGGTACTCCAGCACGTGCCCCGCCCCCCCCGCCACCCCGATGCGGCCGATGGTGTGGAGGATCAGGTCCTTGGCGGTCAGCCCCGGCCCGAGGCGCCCGCGGAACCGGACCTCCATGCTGCGCGGGCGCTCCATGAGCAGGCACTGGGTGGCGAGCACGTGCTCGACCTGCGAGGTGCCGATGCCGAACGCGATCGCCCCGAAGGCCCCGTGGGTGGAGGTGTGGCTGTCCCCGCACACGATGGTCATTCCGGGCTGGGTGGCGCCCAGCTCGGGGCCGATCACGTGCACGATGCCCTGCCGGTCGTGACCCATGTCGTAGAGGGTGATGCCGTGCTCGGCGGCGTTCTCGCGGAGCGCCTCGATCTGGCGGGTCGCCACCGGGTCGGCGACCGGGAGGGAGCGGTGGGTGGTGGGCACGTTGTGGTCGACCGTGGCCAGCGTGCGTTCCGGTCGGCGAACCGCGCGCCCGGCCGCGTTCAGCCCGGCGAAGGCCTGCGGGGAAGTCACCTCGTGCACCAGGTGCAGGTCGATGTAGATGAGGTCGGGGCGCCCCTCCTCCCGGCGCACGACGTGCTGCTCCCAGACCTTCTCGAACAGGGTGGTGGGTCGGGCGTTCATGCTCGCTCGTCGACTGGTGGGCCCATCATGCCGGCTCGCCGGCGGATCGGATGCCTATGCGCGCTCCCCGGCACAGGTCGTTCAGGCGCGGTTGGTGACCGCGCCCTCGGACGCGGACGCGACCAAGCGCGCGTACTTGCGCATGACGCCGGTGGCGGAGCCGTTGGCGGACTGCGCGGACGGGCGCCAGGCGCTCGCCCGCTCGCGGATTTCGTCGGCGCTCAGGTCCACGGAGAGGGTGCGTGCGGCCACGTCGAAGGTGACGGTGTCGCCGTCCCGCACCGCCGCGATGGGCCCGCCATCGACCGCCTCGGGCGCGACGTGGCCGGCCATCAGCCCGTGGGTGGCGCCCGAGAAGCGGCCGTCGGTGAGGAGCCCCACCGAGGGCCCCAGCCCCGCCCCGGTCAGCGCCGCCGTCACAGCAAGCATTTCTCGCATGCCGGGCCCGCCGCGCGGCCCCTCCCCCCGGATCACCAGCACGTCCCCCGGGGAGATGGCGCCCGCCTGCACCGCGTCGAACGCGTCCTCCTCGCAGTCGAACACCCGCGCAGGTCCGCTGTGATGGCCGCGCTCCGGGCCGGCCACCTTCAGCACGCACCCGTCGGGCGCCAGGTTGCCTTTCAGGATGAGGAGGCCGCCGTGCGGCTTCACCGGGTCCTCCACGCTGGAGATCACCTCCTGCCCTTCCCCCTCGGCCGCCAGCCCTGCCTCCTCCGCCACCGTGCGCCCGGTGACCGTGGCCGCATCGCCGTCGAGCAGCCCCGCACCCACCAGCCGCGAAGCCAGCAGCCGCACCCCGCCCGCGTCGTGCATGTCCGTGGCCACGAAGCGGCCCCACGGCTTCATGTCCGCGATCACCGGCGTGCGCGCGCTGATGCGGTCGAAGTCCTCCAGGTCGAGCCCCACCCCCGCCTCGCGCGCGACCGCCAGCAGGTGCAGCACCGCGTTGGTCGACCCCCCGGTCGCGACCGCCAGCGTGACCCCGTTCTCCATCGCCGCGCGCGTGAGGATGTCACGGGCGGTCACCCCGCGCCGGACCAGCTCCACCGCCAGCCGCCCGCAGTCGCGCGCGACCCCCGCCTTGGCCGGAT
The DNA here is from genome assembly GCA_965208255.1 of Longimicrobiales bacterium. GTDB lineage: Bacteria > Gemmatimonadota > Gemmatimonadetes > Longimicrobiales > Gaopeijiaceae > BD2-11. The sequence goes on along the minus strand of OZ242324.1, from coordinate 816,636 downwards.
CGGTGGCCGGCACCGAGCCGCTCCCCATCGGCGAGATGCCCATCGCCTCGAAGACGGTCGCCATGGTGTTGGCGGTGAACTGCCCCCCGCACGAGCCCGCACCCGGGCAGGCCGCGCGCTCCAGTTCGTCCAGGTCCTCCTCGCTGATGCGCCCGGCCGCGCACGCCCCGATCCCCTCGAACACGTCCTGGATGGTGACGTCGCGCCCCCGGTAGCGGCCCGGCTGGATGGAGCCGCCGTAGAGCATCAGGCTGGGCAGGTCGAGCCGGGCCAGCGCCATGACCGTCCCCGGAATGGTCTTGTCGCACCCGGAGATGGCCACCACGCCGTCGAACCCGTAGGCGTCGCCCACCAGCTCGATGGAGTCGGCCACCAGCTCGCGGCTCACCAGCGAGGCCTTCATGCCCGCGGTGCCCATCGTAATCCCATCCGAGATGGCGATGGTGTTGACCTCGAGCGGCATGCCCCCCGCCTCGCGAATCCCCTGCCGCACGGAGTCGGCGAGGTCGCGCAGGTGGGCATTGCAGGGGGTGGTGTCGGTCCAGGTGTTGGCGATCGCGATCAGCGGCTTCGCGAAGTCGTCGTCCTCCATGCCGACCGCGCGCAGCATGGAGCGCGCAGCCGCCCGGTCGCGCCCGGCGACGAGCGCCTGGCTGCGGAGCGGAAGTCGTCGGGGGCTCGTCATCCGGGCCGCCCCCGGACTAGAGCCAGGCCATGTGGGCACGCAGCTTCTTGCCCACCACCTCGATCGGATGCTTGGCCCCGTCCACCCGCATGCGGTCGAAGCACGCCTGCCCGCCGCGCGCCTCGTCGATCCACTGGCGGGCGAATGCGCCGGACTGCACCTCCGCGAGAATCTCCTTCATCGCCGCGCGCGAGGCCTCGCCCACGACCCGCGGGCCGCTCACGTAGTCGCCGTACTCGGCGGTGTCGCTCACCTCGCGGCGCATCCCCTGTATCCCGTGCTTGTACGCCAGGTCCACGATCAGCTTCAGCTCGTGCAGGCACTCGAAGTACGCGAGCGCGGGGTCGTAGCCGGCCTCCACCAGCGTTTCGAAGCCGGCCTGCACGAGCGCGGTGAAGCCCCCGCAGAGCACCGCCTGCTCGCCGAACAGGTCGGTCTCGGTCTCGGCCGCAAACGTCGTCTCCAGAATGCCCGCGCGCGTGCACCCGAGCCCGGCCGCGTAGGCCTTTGCGAACTCGGTGGCGTTGCCGCTCGCGTCCTGATGCACGGCATACAGGGCGGGCACGCCGCGCCCGGCCACGAACTCCTCGCGCACCCGGTTCCCCGGCGACTTCGGCGCGATCAGGATCACGTCGGTGTGGTCGGGCGGGACGATCTCGTTGTAGTGCACGTTGAATCCGTGGGCGAAAACGAGCGTGTCCCCAAGCTCCAGGTGCGGTTCGATGTCGGCCTCGTAGACATCCCGCTGCACCGTGTCCGGAATCAGAATCGAAACGACGTCGGCGCCGGCCGAGGCATCGGCGACCGAGGCCACCCTCAGCCCGTCGGCGCGCGCCTTCTCCGCAGAAGAGCTGCCCTCGTAGAGACCCACCACAACGTCAGCTCCCGAATCCCGCAGGTTCAGGGCGTGCGCATGCCCCTGGCTGCCGTAGCCGATCACGGCCACGGCGCGTCCCTGAAGGAGTTCGGTGGAGGCTCCGTTGCTCCCCATCGTCGCTTCGCTCATCTGCCGGTATCCTCGTCTTTGCGCGCGCCCGTGCGCGCGATCTTTGTTATGGAATTGAAAAAAAGGTCCGTTGACCGGGCCGGATCATCCGGATTCGCCGGGCTACCTGTACACCCTGTCCGCCGATCTGCCCTGGGCCCGCGATTCCTCGGCTCCACTCTCCTCGCCCTTGATCCTGCGCAGGATGGAGAGCAGGGCCTCGTCGGTTACATCGATGCGGCGCTCGGCCAGATCCGTGCAATAGCGGGAGGCCTCGGCCATCTCTTCCTCGGTAAGTTCATGCCCGAGCTTCTCGTAGCGGTGGCGCAGCGCGTGCCGGCCGGAGTGCTTGCCCAGCACCAGCTGGGTGGGCGGCGCACCCACCGTCTCCGGGGTCATGATCTCGTAGGTAGCGCGGTCGCTCAGCATGCCGTGCTGGTGGATGCCGGCGGCGTGCGCGAAGGCGTTGTCGCCCACGATGGCCTTGTTGGGCTGGGGCCGGACGCCGATGGTGTCGCTCAGCAAGCGACTCGCGGGGTAGAGCTTCTCGGCGTTGACCTCGGTGAAGTGCTCGTTGATGTCGGCGCGCACCCTGAGCGCCATCACGATCTCCTCGAGCGAAGCATTGCCCGCGCGCTCGCCGATGCCGTTGATGGTGCACTCGATCTGGCGCGCCCCGGCGTCGAGCCCCGCGAGGCTGTTGGCCACCGCGAGCCCGAGGTCGTCATGGCAGTGAACCGAGAGGACCACCTCGTCGCCCAGGCCGGGGACCGCCTCCACCAGCTCGCGCAGGTTGTCGCGGAATTCGGCCGGGAAGGTGTAGCCCACCGTGTCCGGGATGTTGATGGTGGTGGCGCCCGCCTCGACCGCCGCGGTGATGACCGCGCAGAGGAAGTCGCGGTCGGTGCGGGTGGCGTCCTCGGCGCTGAACTCCACGTCGTCGGTGAATCCGCAGGCGCGCTCGACCGCGGCGGCGGCCCGCTCCAGGCACTCCTCGCGCCTGATGCCGAGCTTGCGCTCGAGGTGAATGTCGGAGGTCGCAATGAAGGTGTGGATGCGCGAGCGGCGCGCCCCCTCAATCGCTCCGCCGGCCCGGTCGATGTCGCCCCGGGTGGCCCGCGCCAGCGCGGCGATCACCGGACCGCGGATCTCGCTCGCGATCGTGCGCACGGCGTCGAAATCGGTGTCGGAGGCGATCGGAAACCCCGCCTCGATCACATCCACGCCCAGCTCCTCGAGCTGGTGCGCCATGCGAAGCTTCTCGGCGGGGGTCATGGTACAGCCCGGCGACTGTTCGCCGTCTCTCAGGGTCGTATCGAAAATCGTAACCTTGGCCATTTCTGCTCCTCTTGATCAGATACTGCCGGGAGGAATGGTAACAGCTTCCCGGGCGCAGGGGGGCGCGGGAACGGTGTCCCCCTGGAACGTCATCTGCCTCGCTACTCTGGCCGGCTCCGGTTCGGAAGGGGTCAGTGCCAGTGTGTGAGGATGATCGCGAAGATCACCAGGCGGACAGGGCGACGTCGTGAGCGAGCGCGAACACGAGAAGGAATGAGCCCAGGGCGCGGATGACCATGGCCCTGGCCATCCCTCCCTGGGCATCTTCGCCCTCCATTCCCGCGTGTCGGGCCCGGGCTCTGCCGAACAGCAGCCCGAACCAGAGGAATCCGAGCGGCATCGCGCCGACGACACAGACGAGGATGGCCAGGTAGTTCACCGATACGGTGGGTTCCATGGGCTGTCCTCGCTGCTCTTCGTTTGCCGCGCCCCGGCTTGCGGCGAGATGCGCCGGTCCGGGCTCGGCATTCGATCCTGTACTGATGCAAAGGTAGAAGCTTGCAAGCAATCACGCTTGCGTCAGCCGCGCAAGGTTGGCGGGCACGGAAATGGCGGTCCAGCCGCCGGCATCGCCGGGGTCCGCATCCCGCGGGCAGGATGTCGATGCCTTCGGACGTGCGCCGGGCGCGGGGCTCCAGGCAAGCAATGACGCCTCCATGCCTCGGACCCGCGCGGGCTGCGTCCCTTTGCCGATGGGCGGGAAGCGATTCTATTCGTCGCTGCCGCGAGAGCGGCCTGGTTCGCAGGCGGAGCAGGCCCGTTTCGCAACTCCCGTAGGTCGACAGGCAACAGGAGCACCGCAAAGTGAAAGTCGGGCTGGTGGGCTTCCCGGGTTCGGGGAAGACGACCGTGTTCAATACCATGACCGGGCAGGATGTCCCGGTCGGCTACGGCGGAGAGGTGCGCCGCGCGGTGGTGAAGGTGCCGGACCCACGGCTGGATCGTCTTTCGGCCATCCACAGGCCCGGGAAGACCACCTTCGCCAACATCGTGTTCTGCGACATCCCCGGGGAGCACGATTCGGATCTGCGCGGGCTCTCGACCGCGGCGCTGCAGCGGGTGCGGGATCAGGAGGCGCTCTGCCTGGTGTTGCGCGACTTCGACAACCCGGCGCTCGAGCGCGCCCCCGATCCCGCCGCGGAGCTGGAGGCGTTCCACGCCGAGTGCCTTCTCGCCGATCTGGTCTTCGTCGAGCGCTGGCTGGAACGGTCTCGCAAGGAGGCGAGGCGCGGGCCCGAAGTGGCGGCCTTCGAGTTCATGCACGAGACCCTCGAGTCGGAGCGGCCGCTGCGGCTGGTTCCGCGATCGGAGCTGAACCGCATGCTGCTGAGGGGTCACTCGCTGTTGACGGACATGCCGCTCCTGGCCGTGGTGAACCGCGAAGAGGATGAGGCTGCGGAGGCATTGCCGGGCGAGATCGAAGCGTTGCTGGCTCACATGGGCGCCGGCGGGATGACGCTTTCCGCGAGCCTGGAGGCGGAGATCGCCGGACTCGACCCCGGGGACCAGAGCGAGTTTCTGCGGGAGATGGGGCTCGCCGAACCCGCGCTGGACCGGTTCATCCGGGCCGCGTACGAGCTGCTGGATCTGATATCCTTCTTCACCGTGGGAGGGGACGAGGTCCGCGCCTGGACCGTGCGCCGCGGAACCCGGGCGCGCCGCGCCGCCGGGAAGATCCACTCGGACATGGAGCGCGGATTCATCCGGGCCGAAGTCATCCCCTTCGAGATCTTCGACCAGTACCGGTCGGAGCGGGCGGTGAAAGCTGCGGGCAGGCTGCGGGTAGAAGGCAAGGATTACGTCGTGCGTGACGGCGACCTGCTGCATGTACTCTTTAACATCTAGCGCGCGCGAGCGACGTGAGGCGGGACCCGGAGCTGCGCGACCAGCACCTTCGGTCTGGTCCGTACGTGCAGGGTGCGTGCGTCCCGGGGGGCGTGCGTGCCAGTATGGTTGGGTGCGTGCCGGCAAGGTGCCTGCGGACGGACGTGATGCGGAAATACGTAAAATGCGTAAATTACGTAAAATGTGTAAACCGGGTACATTGAGCAGGATCGGCGCGGTTCTCGCGTGGATGGCCTCGCTGGCGTCGTTGGCGTCGTTGGCCACGGCGAGCACGGCAAGCGCCCAGGAGCCGTCGCGCGCCGGGTTGCTCGGGATCGCGCGCGAGGTGGTGGAGGCGGCCTCGTTCGTGTCGCTGGCGACGCTGGACGAGGAGAGCTATCCCGCGGTGCGCGCCATGGACCCGCTCCCGCCGGACGAGGAGTGGGTGGTGTGGCTGGCCACCAACCCCGGCAGCCGCAAGGTCGAGCAGTTGCGCGCGCGGCCGCGGGTGGCACTCCACTATCTCGCAGAGGGCGTGCCCGCGTACGTCACGCTGATCGGCCGCGCCCGCCTGGTCGACGATCCGGAAACGAAGGCGCGCCACTGGAAGGAGTCGTGGACCCCGTTCTACCCGGACCGCGGCGAGAGCGTGCTGCTGATCGAGGTGACACCCATCCGGCTCGAAGTGGTGTCGGAGGCGCATGGGGCGCCGGGAGATGCGGAGACGTGGCGGGCTCATGTGGTGGAGTTCAGGGCACCTGACCCGGCAGGCCATGGCTGACCACAAGCTGCTCGCGAGGCGCCCTGCCCGGGGGCGTGTCCGCCGCAGCCGCGGCGATGGCGGCACCGGCGGCTTCCCCCCGCAGGATGGATCGGATGCGTCCGGTCGCCGGATCGATCGCGATGGCCATCGGTCGAGCGGGCGTGTCCCGTTCCAGCGTTGTCGAACCCTCGGGCCCCGACAGCACGATCCGCTCCAGCGAGGCGAGACGATTTTCGGCGAACGGGACGAGGAAGAGAAAGCTGCCGCTGCCCTCTGAGACCTCCTCCATGTCGAAGTCGAGCGCGAAGACGCTGCTACCGTCCCGGGCAATGCCCTCGACGCGGTACGGACCGGAGCCCGATGGCAGCTTGGCCGGGGCGTCGAGCGTGAACGCGGGGTCGAGGTCAAGTTCGCCTTCCGGGTCCACGTGGCCCCAAAGCAGCAGCCGACTACCCCGTGATCCGTCCTGGGCGGCCAGGGCGCGCGCCCCCGCCTCCGCCCGGATCCGGTACTCCAGCGCCTTGTTGAAGCTGTAGTCGCTGATCCATTGCGGGTGGCAATAGGACATCAGGTCCGGGGTCGAGGGGTCCACCAGCTCCCCGGATCGGGGATCGAAGCCGTGGACGCCGATACTGCCATCGCCGTAGGGGTAGTGCGGATCCAGCAGTGCCGGATTCCCGCATGGGGCGTGGTCGAGGCTCATGTTGTGGCCTACCTCGTGCGCGAAGACCTCCTCTTCGGGAATGCCGAGGCCGACCCGGCCCTCCACCGCCGCAACCCCGTTGATGCCTTCGCTTCCATCGCGGTTGACGACGCCGTACCAGTATCCGCTGCCGCCCTCGGTCGCCCTGAGCAGTGCGATGTCCTGAAGGATGTCGATCCAGTCCTGGACATCTTCGGGGTCCGGCGCGGCGGCGACGGCGAGCGGCTCGTGGATGGTCAGATCGAGTTCCCCGACGGGCAATACCGCCCGCATGAACTCCACGGGCGGATCGTCGGCGCGCTGGATCCAGTCCAGCACTTCCTCGTCCCAGACGGATCCTGTCACGACGGGCACGATCGTCAGCTCCATGGGCGGCATCTCGCGCACGTCGAGGGGGAGCCGCAGTTCGTCCAAATCCGTCCTGGGGATGATGCTGTCGGGATCGATCTGCACCACCAGCTCGACCCCGGGACGCAGCGCGTCCGCGGGGATCACCGCCTGGTGCCATTGGTCCAGCTGCCCGGGGAGGTACTCGGCAAGGCCGCGGGACGAGCCGAGCGTCATCTCCGAACGGTGCACCTCCTGGCCATCCAGCAGGAACGCGGCCCGGGCACCCGGTCTGTGATCGTTCGCCCGATCCGCAGTCGCGAGGACCCGCATCAACGCGGGTCGCCCCGCGATGAGCGGAACCGCGCCGCCGACGCTCTGGGCCGCCTGCGACAAGTGGGCATCCGCGACCGACACGGAGAAGAGCCCTTCACAGGTCGGCCCGGAGCGGGTCGCGACCGACCCGAGCCAAGTCTGGAACCACGCCACTTCGGGGGCACAAGCGCCGCTCTCGCTCCAGTTGAAGTCCGAGAGCGACTGCAGGTTCGCAAGGACCCCCGGCAGGGCGCCCTCCAGCTCGTTCCCGGACAGGTCCAGCCTCTCTAGCGAGCCGAAGCCTCCGAATTCGTGCGGGACCAGTCCCGAGAACCGGTTGCTCGAAAGATCGAGTGTTTCGAGGTCGGTCAGGTTTCCGAGGTCCGCGGGCAGATCGCTCGTGAGGGCGTTGCGCGCCAGGTCGAGGCGGGTCAGGTCCGGGAAGTCCCCCACTGCGGAGGGAAGTGTGCCCGAGAGCCCGTTGCCCGGGAGCTCCAGTGCAGTGACCAGGCTGTCCTCCACGGTGACGCCAAACCAGGACGACACGGGCGCGTCCGAGATCCAGTTCGCATTGCTCGTCCAGCCCGAACCGCCGGTCCCTTCGTAGAAGGCGGCGAAGACCTCTGGCGCAGGAAGTGTGCAGATATCTCCCCCCTGGTGGCTCGGAAGGCTCCCCAGCCAGGCCTGAAACACGCGATCTCGCGGGCTACAAAGGCTCGTGTCGCCCCAAGCGAAGCCCGACAACGGGGTTTGCATGAGCTCGCGAGGAATCGGCCCGGCGAGGTTGGCGTTCCGGAAAACCGTGAGAGTCTTCAGGTTCGTCAGCTCCCCGAGTTGAGCTGGAAGCGCGCCGGTCAGTTGGTTGTCGCCCACCGCAAGGGCTTCCAGGTTCGCCAGGCGGCTGAGGTCGGCCGGGATCGGGCCAGAGAGCCGGTTGGACCCGAGGCCCAGTTTGACCATGTCGGTCAATCGGGCAATGCTGGAGGGTATTGACCCGGTCAAAAAGTGGTTGCTGTTGAGATTGACGAATTCGAGGTGGGCCAGCTCACCGAGCCACGCGGGGATATCCCCTTCGAACTGGTTGCCAGACAGGTTCATGTGGCGCAGGTCGTGGAGCTGTCTGAGCACTGGCGGCACCGGGCCGGTGAGCGAATTGCAGGTCAGTGACAAGGATTGCAGTTCGTTGAGCCCTGCGAATTCGGACGGGAGCGAGCCTGTGAGCTTGTTTCCCCAGAGGACCAACTCCTTCAAGTTGACGAGCTTCCCCAGCTCGGGCGGGATTGGCCCGGAGAGGAAATACCGCGGTCCCGGAGGGCTCAGCGAGAGATCGTAGCTTACGGCGAGGTCCAGCCTCTCCAGACGGGTCAGGTTGCCCAACTCGCGGGGGATCGAGCCTGTCAGCTGGTTTTCCCTGAGCCACAGGTTTTCCAGATTGACGAGCTTGCCCAACTCCGGCGGGATCGGCCCCGACAGTTCGTTCTGGTTGAGCGAGAGGATCTCAAGGTTGGCCAGGTTGCCGAGTTCGGGTGGAATGCGGCCCGTCAATCGGTTGCCGGCGCGCTGCACGCCGGTTGCTCCACCAAGGGAAGCGCGCGCAGGGACATCCGCCAGCAGGTCGACGACTTGCGTTGGGCCGTCGACGGTATGCCTGACCCACGAACGCGAATACTGGCCGCCGATCTCGCCAGCGGAACCGGGCCAACCGCTGCTGCCCGCGTCCCGCGTATTCGGCTCAGGTGGATTGAACGGCCGATGACACCAGATCACGCTGAACGCCGTATCGATTCGAAGCTGCCTGAGCTCATCGAGGCTGCCGAGTTCGGGCAGGAGGCGGCCCTCCAGATTGTTGTCGATAAGTTTGAGTTCCACCACGCGGCCCTGATGGTTGGTGCCGACACCGTACCAGTCCTGCAGCGGCGCGTCGGTGAGCCAGTTGTCGTTGTCCCTCCAGAAGGGACCGCCGGTCGCGTGGTAAAGCGCCTCCAGGATCGCGCGGTCCTTGGCGGCGCCCGAAAGGGACCTCACCGTCACCGTCGCGGTCCCGGACGCTTCACCGCTGGTGGCTGTCACCGTCGCGGTCCCGTCGCCCGCCGCCGTCACCAGGCCCGAACCGTCCACCGTCGCGACTGCTTCGTCGCTCGACCAGGCGAATACGGCATTCACCATTGCCTGCCCATTCGCGTCCAGCGCTTCGGCCACCAGCCTCACGGCGTCCCCGACTGCAAAGAGCGTCGCCGAGTCGGGCGACACCCGTACCTCCGCCGCCCTCTGCTCCACCGTCACCGTCGCGGTCCCGGACACCGTACCGCTCGTGGCTGTCACCGTCGCGGTCCCGTCGCCCACCGCCGTCACCAGGCCCGAACCGTCCACCGTCGCGATGGCCTCGTCGCTCGACCAGGTGAACACGGCATTCGCCACGGCCTGACCCTTCGCGTCCAGCGCTTCGGCCACCAGCCTCACGGTGTCCCCGACGGCAAAGAACATCACCGAGTCGGGCATCACCCGTACCTCCACCACCCTCTGCTCCACCGTCACTGTCGCGGTCCCGGACGCCGTACCGCTCATGGCCGTCACCGTCGCAACCCCGTCGCCCGCGGCCGTCACCAGGCCCGAACCGTCCACTGTCGCAACCGCCTGGTCGCTCGACGAATAGGCCACCGGCGCCCCGGCCATAACCTGACCGTTCTGGTCAAGCACCGTGGAGATGATGCGGACCGTGTCCCGGAGTGCGTTCAGGGTCACCGACGAGGGTGCCACGGTAACCGTCGTGGCGACCGGCTGGGGTGGCGGGACGGGCTCGATGGGCGCGTCTTCTCCGCAGCTGACGACCAGGCACACGACGGACACCAGACCAGGGACAATCGACCGATGCCACCTCGGATAGGGAGTCTTGTCATTCATCGTGTTCCTCCCCTTCTCCGCAAGGCACCGGATCTGCCAGCGTCTCCCGGGGCCCCTTCCGACACATCGGCCGATGCGGCTGCAAACAGGAGTAGCGGGTCCCCGATCTGCAGTCTGATACCTCTGATGTCCTCGGGAACCTGGGGCAGGCGGTCCAAACGGATCCCGGTCGGCGCCTGCCTGCCCTCCGTCCTGGTGACCGTCACTTCCGAGCTTGCCGCGTCGCCTGCGGCGATTGTGACCGCGTCTTGCGAAAGCTCGCCGCCGATGATCGACAGGCGCAGATCGACGGCGAAGGGCGCGCCTTCCGCTATCATTACGGAGATCTTGGCCGGCGAGGGCGCCAATAGGTTGTCGGAGTCCATGCGCCCCAACTCCAGCGTGAGTGGGAATGGAGATCCAGGGTTCTCCCACACGGACAGATCGGCCAGCCTGGAGAGTCCGGTGAATGCTCCCGCCGGTAATTCGGTGAGTTGGTTGCGGTCCAGATGGAGCCTCTCCAGACTGGAGAGTTCGGAGAAGACGCCCTCCGGCAATTCCGTCAGTTGGTTGTCCCGAAGGGACAGCCAGGTCAGGCCGGAAAGCCCGGCAAGCACGCCCGCCGGCAGCTCGGTCAGCCGATTCTGGAACAGTCGGAGCACCTCCAGTCGGTCGAGCCCCGCGAACACGCCCTCGCCGAGTGCAGCCAGCTGGTTGTCGCCCAACTCCAGCTCCGTCAAGCTGGCCAGCCCGTCAAATGCGTTATCCCGCAGCTCCGCCAGCTGGTTGGCGGACAGGTCCAACGCGGTCAGGCCGGCAAGGTCGGCGAACACCCCTTCCGGCAACCCGGTCAGGCGGTTGTGGTTCAGACGCAGGAGCTCCACCCGTTCGAGGCCCGCGAAGATGCCCGCAGGCAGCTCGGTCAGCTGGTTGTTGTGCAGGAAGAGCCATGAGCCGAGCCTGGACAATCCCGCAAAGGCCCCCGCCGGCAGCTCGGTCAGCTGGTTGTCGTTCAGCCGCAGGAAGTCAAGGCTCGAGAGATCCGCGAATACGCCTTCCGGCAGGCTGGTCAGCTGGTTCTTCTCGATCCACAGGCCCTCCAGGCTGGAGAGCCCCGGGAAGACGCCTTCCGGCAGCTGCGTCAGTTCGTTCTCCGACAGGTTCAGGGACGTCATTGCGGACAGCCCTCCGAAATCCCCCGTACGCAGCGTTGTGAGGAGCGCGCCTTCAAAGCCGTCGCTGGGCGAAAAGGTGAGCCTCTCGATCCCGGCCATATGCCCGTTGTCGATTTCGCTGCAGCCGTCGATGCCCGCCTCGCTCATGATCAAGTCGCGAACCTGCGACGTGCGGTCGCATACGCCCTCCTCGATCGACACCACCGCGGAACGGGCGTCGCCAATCAGGGATCCGGCACCTGCGGAAGACTGAAGCGTGATCAGAAGGACCTCGCGGACCGGCTCGACATCATCGTCGTCGCTGATGGTGATCTCGATGGAGGCTCCACTCGCGCCCGCAGGAACCTGGACGCTGCCTGTTCCCCCGCCCGCATAGTCGGACGGGTCCGCGTCGTCGGTGTCGGGGTCGCCATCCGCGCCGATCGAGTAGTTGATTGTGACCGGTGATTCCGGCGGGGAATCCAGCCTTACCTCCAAGACGGCGATTTCCCCTTCCCGTGCGGCCACCTGAGGGGTCGTGAATCCGGCTCGGGGTCCCGCCTCCACGTCGACGCCCCCGCCGTCCCCACAGCCCGTCGCAAGGGATGCCAGCAGCAGGGTACGCCAGCACGCGGAATAAACGGACAACCGATGTCCCTGCGTCGTAATCGCGATCGGTGACATGCGCCATCCTCCATTGGAATCGTAGAGATCAAGACCGCAGTCTTGGGGTCGAGTGGCGCATCCACGCTCGCGGACGCCAGAATGCGGACCCCAAAGCCAGCGAATCCCCTTTGCAAGTATCGTGCTCGCCCGGGACGCAACGATCCCCATGTGGAGCTGTTTGCCAGCGGGCTGGAGCGATGACAGGATCGTTTCGCTCCCCCGGTGGCAGCCGACTATCTTTGGGTGTTGCAGTCGCAACTCGTTGAGCAGCCACACCTGGAGGCAGGGTGAACATGGAAGACCATTCGGCGGCACCCGAACCAACCGAGGGCTTCAGGGATCCGACCCGGCTGACGAAGTGGACGCGCGGGTTTCTGCACGTCAGCATCGCCTCGGCCCTCCTGGGAATGTGGACCAGTGCCGGTGAACTGCAGAGCGGCGAGGGTACGCCAGCGTCAGCCGACCCCGGGTTCTACCGGGCCGTGCTCTGGGTCTTCACGGGGCTCCCGGTCCCGCTCATTACCGCGATCCTGGTGCTCAACTGGATTCATCGGGCCAATCACAATGCCCGACAGCTGGGCGCGGCCGACATGCACTTTACGCCGGGGTGGGCGGTGGGTTGGTACTTCGTGCCCATCGCATGGTTCTGGAAGCCCTACCAGGCCATGACGGAGATCTGGCGCACCTCCCGGAACCCGCACGACTGGCGCGGCGAACCGGTGTCCCCGCTGCTACCCTGGTGGTGGGTCCTCTGGATCGTGCCGTTCTGGGGCATCTCCATCGTGGATCTGGCGAAACCCCGCAACCTCGACGAGGCAGGCGTGGAAAGCATGGACGCGGTCTTGGAGCTCGTGAGCTGGTTCCTGCACATTCCGCTGATCCTCGTTCTGCTCGCCATCATCGGAGCCGTCCACCGCATGCAGACCGAGCATCACCGGAGGCAGCAGGCGGCAGGCTGATCGCGGCCGACGCGCGGCAAGTGGCCGGCTCACGAGCGTCAATTGCCGGCTCCCGAGGGTCGGTGTCCGGCTCCAGATGGTCAGTGGCCGGCTTGCTCCTCCATGGCTTCTCGCGCCCTGGCCTCGATGTCCCAGGGGATGTCGGAGTCGCGGTAGAGCGCAGCCCCGTTTGAGAGCACGGCGCTCTCTGCCATCGCCGGGGCGCGGCGATGTACCGAAGGGACCGGGGGCAGGATATCAGTCGATGCTCCCGGAGGGGCGTCGGGATGAACCGATGAAGCCGGCGGCAAGCCGGGGTCCGAGCGCTTCTCTGCCGCATTCACCGGCACTGGCTGCTTCTTTGCGGTCGCCCATGGGCTCTGCGTCGGCGCGTCGACCAGCATCTTCCCCTTCGGCGTGACGAAGAGCACCGTCCCGTCGCTGTTCACGGAGACGTTCACCCGCCCCTCGTGAACGGTGCGATGGTGCCGCCGGCAGAGGAGCAGCGTGTTCTTCAGGCTCGTCTCTCCCCCGTTGGCCCAGTGCTTCACGTGATGCGCTTCGGTGAATCGGCACCCGCACCCCGGAAAGCGGCATCCCCGGTCGCGCTCCTCCAGCGCCCGCCGGATGTGCGGTGGAATGGTGCGCGTCCTGCGGCCGACGTTCAGTAAGGAACCATCCTTCGCGTGGACCATGGCGACCACCGCGGCATCGCACGCCATGCGCCGCGAGGTTTCCGCGGAAACGCGGATCCCGTCCAGATCCGAGCGCCCCGGCTCACCCTCGGCTGCGAGAGTCGCCGCGTCGCAATGGACCATGACCTGGTAGCGCTCGGCGCGGGTGCCGGATTCGACGCCGGGTTGAGCCCGCGGTCCCAGGTCCGAGCCGTCGCACGAACCGCCCGGACCGCCACCAGGTGCACCCATGCCGCGGCCGGACTTGCCGACGTCGCCGGCCCGTTCACGGACGTCGCTGGCCCGTTCGCCGGCATCGCCAGCTCGTTCACCGATATCGCCGGCCCGTTCACCGATGTCGCCCGCCCGTTCACCAATGTCGCCAGCCGATTCACGTTGGCTGCTCCTCGCCACACCAGCCGACTCGGAGCTCGTCGGCAGCAGTGAGGAAGCAAAGTCGCTCGATTCATCGGCCCCGAACCCCGTCGCCAGAGCGCGTTCCGCGAGCAGCCCCACCGCATCTGCCCGGCGCTGTTTGGGCTCGGGAGGCCTATCGCCGTCATAGCCCTCACGGCTACCGGCACCTGCACCGCCCTCGCTACTACCGGCAGCCGCACCGCCTTCACGCCGGAACAGCGCGTCGGACGCCGCCTCCACCGCCCGCATCAGCACCGCTCCGGCCTCCGGCTCCAGCCGCCCCTTCACCACGTACATTCCGTCGCCGTCCACGAAGACCGAGAACGTCCGGCTCCGGTGCCGCGCCTGCTCGGCCGTCAGCTCCTCATCGCGCGACAACTTCTTCCACATGCGCACCGTCCGTTCCAGCTTCGCCGCCGAGCCGGCGCGTGCGAACTCGAGCAACTCCGCCTCGCGCTCCGGAGTCGCAACGCGCGTGAGCGCCCGCACCTTCGCATACGAGATGCTGCCCCGGCGCAGAGCGTCGGCGGTCTGAGGCAGATTCTCCAGTGCACGCGCCGTCCGGACGCGTTCCCGCGCTGGGCCGAGCTTGATGCCGATCCTCCAGGCCAGCCACTCCGCGCAGGAACCGAAGCCGTCCTTCCAGCCGCCCCGGCGATCGAAGTCTGCGATGAGGGTCATCATCTGCGCTTCCGCGGCGTTGATGCGCTCAGCCAACTCCGCGATTCGCTCGCCCAGCCGGGCAAGGTCGTCGTCGTATGCCGCGCGGTGGTCGTCGCCGGCCGAGGCGGCATCGTGTCCTCGTACCGAGCTTCCGGCTCCGCCACTTGTTCGTTGGCCGACTCGTTCCCGCACCATCGCGGGCTTGGCAAGAGGCTTCCGGCGAGTGTCGTAGAGCACGTCCGGAGATGCGATCATCATTCCTCCCAACATACGATTGTACAATGAGTTACGTACAAATATAACGGCACTGACATCGACCTCTCAGGATGCCCTGCAGTGGCCGAACCGGGGTTGGGAGACCTTCGGAAGAGGGATGGGCCCGCGAACGCTGTCAGCGCGTCCGTCAGCGCCTCTGACGGGCTGCGGAGCTCACGATATCGGACTCTCCTAAATCGCGAATCCCAAATCTGTCAATGGCAAAATGGGACGTTCCGATGTGAATTCGGGACAGTCTGGTTCCACGCGGGGCCGGGGTCAGGTTCACAGGGAGCTGTGTGCTCCGGAATCCGGGCCGTTGGCGGCATGGAATGCGTCCAATGCGAAATCGGACGGCACTATTCCGCGCGGCCTGGCTCCTCCGACCCGCAGCGAGTCGCGGGCGCTGGATACGGACAAATGGCAGAATGGGACGCGCAAGTGTGAATTCGGGACTGCTGATTCACGTGGTCCCGGGTCAGGTGCGCACAGCGAAGGGACCGTCGCGAGGCGCTCGAAGGGAGCTGTGTGCTCTGAATCCGGGCCAATGGCGGCCGGGCGCACGAATGTGAATTCGGAACGGCTGGTTCCGGCTTCCGGGGAACTGTGCGTTCTGAGTCCCGGACCCCTACCCCCCCGTTCGCGCCATGGCCGCGATCAGTTCGCCGAGGTGCTCGAGGTCGCGCAGGTCCAGCACCTCGCCCGGGGAGTGGCTGTAGCGGCCCGGCCACGACAGGCCCTGGTTGGGGGCGCCCCAGAAGGTGAACTGGGTGCCGTCGGTTCCGCCCTGGGTGAGCCCGATCTGTAGCGGGATGCCGGCCTCGCGGGCGGCGTTGATCACGCGCTGGCGCTCGCGGTCGGGGGACACCCCGGAGTTCTCGATGGCGCGCAGCACGGGCCCGCTTCCGAGCAGCGCGTGTGCGAAGTGGGGGGTCTCCAGCGGGGTGTCCGACGACACGAAGGTGTCCACCGAGAAGATGCGCTGCGCCGTGCGCGCGAAGCGGCGGGCCATGCCTCCTGCCCCGCGCAGGCCGCCTTCCTCGTGGACCGACCAGGTGAAGATGACCTTCGAGTCGAGCTCGTCGGGGTCGATGGCGTGTACGGCGAGGAGGATGGCCGTGGTGCCGGCGCGGTCGTCGAGGCCGCGCGCCACGAAGCGGTGCCGGCCCAGGCGCAGGCCCTCCTTGTACATCGTGATCGCGTTGCCCTCGCGCACGCCGCGGGCGGCCAGTTCCTCCGCGTTCATGCCGAACCAGGCGCGCTCGCTGGTGACGTTCTTGCCGTCGGCGACGTCGCGGGTGAGGAAGACGCCCGGGATGGGTGGCGGCGCGGATGCGGTCAGGGACTCCGCCTTCCAGCGCGGGTCGGTGTCGCTGCCGTCGCCGGTTATGGCGCTGGGGGCGCCCGGGGGGTCGAAGTGGAGGAGCGCGGTCTGGCCTTCCCAGGCGGTTGCGACCGCCCCGCCCTTCCGCCGCAGCGTGACCACCCCGTCGGCGGCGATCGACTCCACCTCGTAGCCGACCTCGTCCATGTGGGCCACAAAGACGGTGGTGTCGCGTTCGGGGCCGACCTCCACCATGACGTTCCCCATGTCGTCGACGACAGCGCGGTCGCGCGCCCACTGCGGGAGCGACTCCAGCACCAGCCGGCGCACCGGCCACTCGTGGTCGGGCACGGCGTACAGGTCGACGAGGCTGCGCAGGAGGTCGGCCGGGCGGTCGAGCGACCGGTCGACGTGGCTGGTGCGGAGGGGGGCGGGCGGGGGGGCGGGCACCCAGGCCGCGTCCGGGTCGACGGGGATGCCCGCGGCGGCCGCGGCCGCGCCCAGCAGGGTGGTGGCGGCCTCCAGCCGCACCTGCTCCATGTGCGAGCCGGGGGAGGTCGCCGCAGGGACGATCCAGGTGACCTCGTCCAGCCCGGCCGACTCGAGCACCGCGCCGAAGCGGCCGAACGAGTCTGCCGGGCGGGAGGCGATGGCGCTCTCCGCCTCGCCGGGCGCGAGGACCACGACCTGGTCGAACGACCCGCCGCGCGCCACGTAGGAGGAGAGCCCGATCCACCCCAGCACCTCCTGGGCGCTCATCACGAAGTGGGTTTCCCCCGCGGGCGCGCGGCCGTCGCGCGCGGCTGCCGCCATGGTGGCCACGGCCGCGCAACCCACCCGCCGCCCGGCGTCCGGCCCCGCCACCCCGCCCGCCATCGGCCACGGGGGGAGGTGGCGGGCGATCGGGTCGAGCAGCTCGATCCCCAGGGCCGCCACCTCCTCGGCCGACTCGGCCCCCACGTCCACCCACAGGTCGTCCGCACTCACCACGGCGGTCTCGTCGCGGTGCTGGGCCGAGAAGTGGCCGTTCGAGCGCGCGACCACCCCCGCGACCGGGCCGGTGCGCGTCATCACCCGCACGTGCTGCGCCTCGAAGGCCTGGTCCCAGAGCGGGTGGTTCGACCCGCGCCCGATGCGGTGGACGCGCAGGTAGCCGTCCGCGGTGATCTGGCTGGCCGCATAGCTGGGCCGGTCGAGCGCGCACCCGACGATCCGGCGCGGGTTCCCCGACCCGACGACCGCCACCAGATTGCCCCAGCGGTCCGAACTCCAGCCGTCCATGGCCTCGGCCACCCGCGGCGTGAGCCGGGTCTCGTAACCGGTGGGCGCGTCCACCGCCACCCAGGAAGCCATCGCCTTCAGGCGGGCATCGTCCTGGCCCGCGAGAAGGCCGGCGTCCGCCGCGGCCAGCGCCAGGACCATCGCCAGCAGGGATCCAGCAGGTGCACGCATCGCCATCATCCGGTCTCCATGTCCAAGTTCAGGGACAGGTCCCCGAGCGTCATCCCGCTCCCACGCGCAGGGACAGCGGCGGCGCCTCGCGCGCAACCGGACCTATCGCCCATCGCAACCCGTCATCATGCCGCCTGCGCGGCCTCGCGGCCAGCGCCGACGCGGGCGGACCCTGGATCCGGTGGGCGCCCCTGGCACCTCTTCAGGCCGCGGCGCGCGCCCCTGGAACCTCTTCAGGCCGCGGCGCGCGCCCCTCGCCCAAACTTCCGCCGATACCTCCGCGTCCAGAGCACGATCGCCGGAACGCCCACGACCGTCGGCAGGATCCAGGGTACGATCGCGAGCGGCCCCTCGATCTCGTAGGCCCACAGCCGCTGCGCGCCGAAGACGAGGAACGCGGTGTGGAAGGCGATGCCGCCCCCGAGCATCGAGGCCAGGTGGCTGTAGAACCAGCCCATGCGCTCGCCGCCCGGATCGCGCATCAGCCGCAGCATGTTCCTCCCCGTGAAGAGGCCGATGGGGCTCATCCCCAGCAGAATGGGCGAGACATCGGACCACACCGCCAACCCGAATGCAACGACGAAGACGCTGCTGGACATCGACGCCCAGACGAGCGCCTCGTGCGTGGGAGTGCGCAGCTTCTCGGGTGCTTTCCGCGTCGCCAGCACGCGCAGGCCCTGCCGTACCATGACGAAGGTCGCCACGCCCAGATAGCCCAACAGGACGGCGAACCCGTAGAGTTCGGGTTGCTCCGCAACGCCGATTCCCTGGACCTGATAGGAGACGATCCGGCCGACCGCCGCCGTGACCGCCGACAGCGTCACGACATAGGCGCAGTACGCATAGACGCGGCCCGCCACCACATGCACCCGGCCCCCCTTGCGCGCGAACACCGGGAACCAGAACGCCGCCAGGCCCACGAACCCGGTCGCGACGTGCACCAGGAGGAGGGCATCGAACAGCAGGGCCGTGATCGTCATGACCGGGGCTCCGGCTCGTCCGCCATTGCCTCCCGCGCGCCAGCCACGCCCTCCGCGCCAGCCACAGCCTCCCGCTCACCCGGTTCCCCTGCGGCCGCGGCTTCCGCCCCCATCCGCCGCTCGATGGCGTCCAGGGTCTCGTCGCACCACGCCACCTTCGAGCCGATGGAGTGGATGCCCATGCGGAGCGTCGCGAAACGATGGAATCCCGCGTCGCTGTAGCGCTCCGGCGCGTCGCCGTGGGCATCGCTCACCTCGCGCTCCAGCGCCTGGAGCTGCGCCAGCCAGCGCGCCAGGTGCTCCCGAAGCTCCCTCATGAACGCGCGCGTCTCGCGGAGGTCCCCGATCGCATCCATGAAGTAGAGCTGGGCCAGGTATGCGAACCGCTCCGAGCCGACCGCGGGGCCGCCGCGCAGCCACCGCAGCAGCTCCTCCCGGCCCTCCTCCGTCAGCGAGTAGACCTTGCGGTTCGGTCCCTTCGGAGACGGCTCCACGCGGCTGCCGAGCATCCCTCGCTGCTCGAGACGCTTAAGGGTCGGGTAGATCTGGCTGAACTCGGCGGACCAGAAGTGCCGGATGCGCTCGCTGAACGTGCTCTTGAGGGCGTACCCGGTGGCCGGGTCGCGCAGCAGGCCGAGGAGGATATGGTCGAGGCTCATGGGGCGACGCTCCGATGCTATATCGATGATGATATAGTTACTATATCGACTCTTCTATAGCTGGTCAAGCCCGAGAGGACTGGGCCCCGCCCCGCTACTGGCGCGCGCGCCATCGGATACCGAATTTGCCAGGGTTGATCGACGCACGTCTCTCCGGAGGGTACCCATGTCATCGACTCATCGAAGAAGCCTCGGGCCGGGCTTCGTCCTCGCCGCGCTGCTCGCGCTGACGACAGCCATCCCCGCGCACGCCCAGGAACGCGGCAACCCCGACGGCGAGTGGCGTTTCCAGAGCGCCGACTCCTGGGGCACGCGCTATTCGCCCGTCGACCAGGTCAACGCGTCCAACTTCGGCGACCTGGAGGTGGCGTGGGTCTGGCGCGCCGACAACTTCGGTCCGGAAGTCGACCCGCAGATGAAGTCGACTCCGACGTACATCGACGGCATCCTGTACACGGTGGCGGGACAGCGCCGCACCGTGGCCGCCATCGATCCCGCCACCGGCGAGACCATCTGGACC
The DNA here is from genome assembly GCA_965208255.1 of Longimicrobiales bacterium. Taxonomy (GTDB): domain Bacteria; phylum Gemmatimonadota; class Gemmatimonadetes; order Longimicrobiales; family Gaopeijiaceae; genus BD2-11. Next base: position 797,114 of record OZ242324.1, on the reverse strand, counting down.
TATCGCGAGCCCAACACGACGCGCTGGGAGCGCTCGATGCGCCAGAACTACGGCAAGGGCGTGGCGTACGGCGAAATCGATGGCCGCGGCGTCATCTTCTACACCTCCCCGGCGTTCTTCCTGCACGCGCTGGACGCGAAGACCGGCCGTCACGTGGAGGGATTCGGCCAGCGGGTGGCGGTCGACGGGTTCCCGGAGACGGGCGTCGTCGATCTGCTGGTGCCGCTGCTCGACGGCTGGGGACCATGGGAGGAGCACGACGGCGAGTACGATCCCGACTACGGCATCCCGCGCGAACTCGGCTTCATCACGGCTTCGTCACCGCCCATCGTGGTGAACAACACCGTGGTGGTGGGCAACTCGGCGGAGCAGGGCTACAACCAGACCCGCATCGAGAACGTGCCGGGCGACATCCTCGCCTTCGACGCGCGCACGGGCGATCACAAGTGGAAGTTCCACGTGATCCCGCGGCCCGGGGAGTTCGGGCACGAGACCTGGGAGAACGACGCCTGGACGTACGCCGGCGACGTCTCCTCGTGGGCGCCGATGTCGGCCGACCAGGAGCGGGGCATGGTCTACATCCCCACCAACCCGCCGACCATCGACTACTTCGGCGGCTTCCGGCCCGGCGACAACCTCTACGGCACCAGCGTGATCGCGCTGAACGCGGAGACCGGCGAGCGGGAGTGGCATTTCCAGACCGTACACAACGACCAGTGGAACTACGACCTCCCCAACGTGCCCATCGTCGTGGATCTGGAGGTGGACGGTGAGGCGGTGCCTGCGGTGATCCAGACGTCGAAGACCGGCCAGATCTTCACCTTCAATCGCGAGACCGGCGAGCCCGTCTGGCCCATCGAGGAGCGGGACGTGCTGCAGACGGTCGTGCCCGGCAACTGGACGGCGAACACGCAGCCGCATGTCGCCAGACCCGAGCCCATGGAGCCCTTCGGGCTGGCCGAGGACCAGGTGCTCGACTTTACGCCGGAGCTGCGCGCGGAGGCGCTCGAGATCCTGAGCCGGTATCGGGTGGGCGGGCCCTTCCTGCCCCGGCTATATCCGGATCACAACGAGGACGTACTGGACAACATTCGCTGCTACGGCGGGCTGAACATCACCCACCCGGCCACGCTCGATCCGACAACGGGCATCCTCTACGCCGCCAGCTCGCGCAACTGCAGCGGGGGCATGGTGATGCAGGGGATGGACGCGGACGAGCCCGACAACCCGCGCACCACCGGGACGACCATCTCCCAGTGGGTGGCGGGCCGCGGGGGCGCGCTGCCGCGGGTGCAGGGGCTACCGATTCCGAAGCCGCCCTACAGCCGCATCTCCGCCTACGACATGAATACCGGCGAGCGGCTCTGGTGGATTCCGGTGGGCGACGCGCCCGAGGCGGTGGCGAACCATCCCGCCGCGCAGGGTGTGGACCTGTCGCGGGCCGGGAGCGGCGCCACCTCGATCCAGATCGTCGCCGGGGATCTGCTGCTGGCGACCGAGGGATCGCGCGGGCCGCCGGTGCTCAATGCCTTCGACAAGATGACCGGCGACTTAGTGGGCGAGGTCGAGATGCCGGGCGCCGGCCAGTACGGCATGATGACGTTCAGCCACGAGGGCCGGCAGCACATCGTGGTGCAGGTCGGCGATCCCGGACGGCTGGTGGCGCTGAGGCTGCCGATGTAGGAGAGGCCCGAGAGCAAGGGCTTTCCCGGAGGCCGCTTCCAGCTCTCGGAGTTGGGGCGGCCTCCGGGCTGTTCGGGGAGCTGGCAGCCGGTCAGATCCGCTTGCCGTATCGGGCCAGCCAGGACGCGCGGCGGCCCTCCGGCGGCGGTATCGGCGGCCCCGGAAGGGTCATCGTGCCGCGGCTGACGAAGGTCGCGGCGCCACCCACCCGCACGGCGGTGATGCGGCCGGCGGCCTTGTCGACCTCGACCCTGATGAGGCTGGGCCGGCTGATCCCCTCTCCCTGTGCGACCTGCCAGCTGATGGTGCCGTTCAGGCGGCGGCTGGCCTCGCCCAGATATCCTCCCAGCACCGCGGCGGCCGAGCCGGTTGCGGGGTCTTCGGGCACGCCGGATCCGGGCGCGAACATGCGGACACGCACGTCGCCCCCGTAGAGCGGGCACACCAGGTACACGTGGTGCGCCCAGGTATCGGCGAGCAGTTCCTGCCAGATCGCCGTGTTCAGGACGGCGCGACCGAGAGCGGCGAGCGTGCGCACCGGGATCACGTGAAAGGGGAGGCCGCACGACATCATGGCGGGGGTGAGGGGACGGGGGGCCTCGCCGCCGATATCGTCCGCCTCCAGGCCGACCATCGCGGCGAGCCACTCCAGCGAGTGCGGCGACTCCCGCCGCTCCGGCAGCACCGCCGTGGTGAATTGCGCGAACACCGGACGGCCGCGCCGGTACTCCACCAGCGTGGGCACGAGGCCGACGTCCTCTTCAAGCACCAGGCTGGCGTGTCCGTCCTCGCTCCGGCGAATGCCGGCGCCTCGCCGAACAGGTTGCGTGCCCGCCAGATAGATCGCGGCTCCCACGGTCGGGTGCCCGGCAAACGGCACCTCCACCTCCGGCGTGAAGATGCGCACACGCGCCGTTCCCTTCGGCGTCTCCGGAGGACCCAGGAACACCGTCTCGGCCAGGTTCATCTCGCGCGCGATCTTCTGCATCAGCTCCGAGGGCAGATGCGCCGCGTCCGGGAAGACGCCGAGCGGGTTGCCGCCGAAGGTCTCCTCCGTGAAGACATCGAGGGTTCGGAAGTCGAGGTCCATGTGAAGCCACCCATCCGCTCAGGTTCAAATGGCCGTCTACCAGATGACGGGAAACCTCACTATCTTACACGTCCGATGCCTCCCCGTTCGTTGGCGGAGAGGCCAGCCGGGCCTGTAGCTCAGTTGGTTAGAGCGCACGCCTGATAAGCGTGAGGTCGGTAGTTCGAATCTACCCAGGCCCATTGGAGTTGCTAGACAGCCTCGCGCGATCCGCGCCGACGGACATTGTGACAATGAGCCGGTTCGCCTCGGTACCCAGGATCACCAATGGCGCGGTCGCCAACTTGTTGCTCGCCGCCGCCGTCTTCAACATCCCCGCGGTCCTGCAGGCCCAGGACCCGCCCCCCACGTCGTCCGAAGCCGACACGGTGACCGCTGCCGATACGCTCCCGCGCGTGATGGCTCTGGAAGAGCTCGTGGTCATCGGCACGCGGCGCGGAGGAAGGAGCGCCATCGAGTCCTACTCGCCCGTGCATGTGGTGAGCGGGGCCAGCGTGCGGGCCCAGGGCGGGGCCGACCTGCTGGACATGCTGCGCACCGTCGTCCCGGCCTTCAACGTCAACGCGCAGCCGATCGCCGACGGCGCGAGCATCGTGCGGCCCCCAAATGTGCGCAATCTGGCCGCGGACCATACGCTGGTGCTCGTGAACGGCAAACGCCGCCACCGCGGCGCCGTCATCGCCTGGCTGGTCCCCAAGGCCTCGGAAGGCGCCCAGGGACCCGACCTGTCGGTGATCCCCTCCATCGCGCTGCAGCGGGTCGAGGTTCTGCGGGACGGGGCGGCGGCCCAATACGGCTCCGATGCGATCGCCGGCGTCATGAACTTCGTACTGAGGGACGACCGCGACGGGTATCAGGCCGAGGCCGGCTACAGACTGACCACGGTGGGCGACGGCAGACAGGCCCATGTGGCGGCCAACGTGGGACTGCCGCTCTTCGAGGAAGGGTTCGTGAACCTGAGCTTCGAATACGGGGAAGCGGGCGAAACGGTCCGCAGTGTCCAGCGCGACGACGCGGCCGCGCTGGAGGCCGCGGGCAACATCCACGTCCCCAACCCGGCGCAGATCTGGGGAAGCCCCAACGTGAACGGCGACCTCAAGACCTTCATCAACGCCGGTGTTCCCGTCGGCGATGGCGCTCGTCTCTACGCCTTCGGGAACTACGCGCAAAAGGAGACCGACGGCGGCTTCTACTACCGCAACCCCGACAACCGCGAAGGCGTGTACACCCGGGGCGCCCATCGGCTGGTCGGCGACCTGACCGGCGACGGAAGTGGCGGGTGCCCCGCGATGCTCGATCCGCAGGGCGACTACTACCTGAACGGCACCTTCCAGGCCGATGCCTTCCGGCGCGACCATCCGGATTGCTTCGTCATGAACCAGCTCTTCCCCGGCGGCTTCACGCCGCGTTTCGGCGGCGACACCCGGGACTACTCGGCGGTGGCCGGGGTGCGCGGCGAATCCGATTCCGGCTTGACGTGGGACTTGAGCGCGGCGACCGGAACGAGCGATGTGGACTTCTTCATCCGCAACACCGTCAACGCGGCTCTGGGTCCGGCCAACCCCGCCGACTTCACCTTCGATCCCGGGGCCTACCGCCAGGACGAGACCAACGTCAATGCCGACTTCTCCTACCCGGTCACGGTTCCGGTTCTGGCGTCCGACCTCAACGTCGCGTTCGGCGCCGAGTGGCGGCGCGAGACCTTTCAGATCCGAAGCGGCGAGGCCAACTCGTGGGCACGCACCTTCGAGTGGAACGGGCGGACCGTGGACCTGCAGAGCCAAGGCTTCACGGCGGGCACCAACGGGTTCCCGGGATTCAGCGAGGACACCGAGGGGCGGTGGTCCCGGAGCAGCGGCGCCACCTATCTGGAGGTGGAGACGGATGTGCGCGAGCGCTGGACCATCGGTGCCGCCGCCCGCTTCGAGTACTACGACGATTTCGGCGCCACCACGAACGGAAAACTCTCCAGCCGAGCGGAACTCTCCCCGGACCTGGCGCTGCGGGGCAGCCTGAGTACAGGCTTCCGGGCCCCGACCCCGGGACAGGCGAACGCGATCAACGCGACCTCAAAGAACGCCGGTTCGGGCGACGAGCGGCAGCTGTCGATCGTGGCGACGATCGCGCCGTCGAGCCCCGTCGGCGTCTCGCTCGGCGGCAGTTCGCTCAAGCCGGAGCGGTCACGCAACGCGTCGCTGGGCCTCGTCTGGGACCGGGCGCCGGCGGCGATCACACTCGACTGCTTCAGCATCCGCGTGGAGGACCGGCTGGCCCTCTCCAGGGACATCGAACTCAACCGGCCCGACCTCGGCCCGAACCGGGTCCGCGACGATCTCATCTCGACGCTCGAGTCCGAGGGGCTGACCTCGGCCCGCAGCTGGAACTACATCAACTACTTCAACAACGACTTCACCACCTCCACGCAGGGGTGCGAGGCCGTGGGCAGCTACGTCTTCGAGGTCGGACGCGGCACGACCGTCTTCGATGCCGCCTTCAGTCGAACCCTTACGACCGTGGAGGCGTTCACGCCCGGCGGACCCCTGGCGGATGAGAAGGAGATCAGGGACTACGAGTTCGGGCTGCCTCGTGACCGTTTCATCGCGTCCATCCGTCACAACGCGGGTGTCCTCAGCGCCGTCGCTCGCTTCAACTACTTCGGCGGCTGGTACGATTCGGAAGAGGATGAGGACTTCGGCGGCTACGGGACGGCCGATCTGTCGGCGAGCTACCGGATCCGCGACGGGCTCCTCGCGACCATCGGCGCGGACAACATCCTCGACACACATCCGGAACTGAACCCGAATCGCTTCACGGGACTCGGCAACAAGTACAGCCAGTACGCGCCCGCCGGGTTCAACGGCCGGTTCGCGTACCTGCGCATCACGGTGGACGGACCGGGGACCCGCTGACGGCCTGGGGGCTGGCGGCGCCATCATCCCCACCGAGCCGTCCGTGCACGACCAGGCGCTCGCAGGCGACAGCGGGACGGTGAACACGGCGACGGTCAGGGTTGAGCCCCCTCTGGGGACGCGAAGCGGTAGCCTACTCCGTACTCGTTGAAGATGTAGGCTGGATCGGCCGCGTCGTCGCCCAGCTTCTCCCTGAGCTTCTTGACGGCGGTGCGGACGCGGTCGCTGTGGCCGGACCCCTTCCTACCCCAGACCCGGCGCAGCAGGGTGCGGGTGGTCACCACCTGCCCGGCGTCGCGCGAGAGGACGCGTAGCAACTCGAACTCGGTGGCCGTCAGCCGCAACCGGCGGCCGGCCAGGCTCACCCGTCGCCGGACGTAGTCGACGGTCAGTTCGCCCAGGACCAGCTTCTCGGGCTCAGCCCGGCCCCGCAGCGCCGCCCGGACCCGTGCCACGAGCTCGGTGGCAGAAAACGGCTTGACGATGTAGTCGGCGGCGCCGCTGTCGAACGCCTTGGCGATCGTCTCCTCCCGGCCGTAGCCCGAGATGAAGATGACCGGCAGGTCGGAGAGTTCGGGGACCCGCTTCATCAACTCGATGCCGTCCGTATCCGGGAACATCAGGTCGAGAAGCACGAGCCTAGGCTTCTCGGCTTGAATGAGGCGTGAGAGCTCGTCCGGCTCGCCCGTGACGATTGGGGCGTAACGGGCGTCGGAGAGGGCGTTGCGCACGTGGCGCAGCGTCGCAGGGTCGTCGTCAACCACCAGAATGCGCGTCTTCTCTCGCCCTTCTGCGGCCGTGGGGGGACGGCTGGAGGACGGGACCTCCGCAACAGGGGCGTCTCCTGCGACCGGGATTGTGAAGGTGAAGCTCGCACCCAGGCCCGGCCCTCCGCTCTCGGCCCGGATTCGTCCGCCGTGTGCCTCCACCAGGCCCTTGCAGATCACAAGGCCGAGTCCGGTGCCGCCCGAGCGCCCGGTGGGCTTCCGGAAGATGTACGCGAGCTTGTCGGGCGGGATCCCGACGCCCTGGTCCGAGACCGAGAGGGAGACGTAGCCGTTCTCAACCGCCCCCTCCACCCGGATCGAGGAGGATGGCGAAGAGAGCCGGGCCGCGTTCGAGAGGAGGTTGCTCAGCACCTGTACGATGCGCTCCCGGTCGGCCATCACCCAGGGCAGGTCCGGCGGGAGGTCGATGAGGACGGGGTGAAGGTTGCCACCGCTCAGGAACGTGGTCCTCGCGCGGTCCACCAGCGCGGCGACGCTCGAGGGCGCGGGCGCCATGGTGAGCGTGCCGGCCTCGATGCTCCCCGCATCGAGCAGGTTCGCGATGAGGCCGTACATGCGGCCGGCCTGCTCGTGAATGATGCGGAAGAACTGCATCAGCTCGGCCCGGGGTGGAGCCGGCAATGCGTCGAGCACGGTTGATGTCGAGCCCCTGATCGAGGTCAGTGGAGCGCGCAGTTCGTGGCTCACCATCCCCAGGAACTCCGCCCGCTGCCGCTCCAGTTCCTCGAGCGGCGCGAGGTCCTGCATCGTGACGACAACCGAGACGACCACGCCGCTCTCCGATCGGATCGGCGTGACGTTGATGAGCGTCCGCACGCTCCGCCCGTCGGGCACCGAAAGCTCGATCTCCTCGGCGCGCATCGTCCTGGCATCCTCCAGCTGCCTGGCGAGAGGAAGTTCTTCGAGGGAGCCTTCGCGCCCTTTGGAGTCCCGCCACGTCATCAACTCCAGAAGCTGCTCCGTCGGATGGCCCGGTGTGCGGAGCCCCTCGACGATTCGCTGAGTTTCACGGTTCATCCACATCAACCGCCCGGTTCCGGCGTCGAAGACCACGACGCCGACTGGCGATGTCTCGACGAGCGCCTCGAGGTCGGCCCGCGCCCGCTCCACGTCGCGGTGCGTCCGGGCATTCACGATCGCCGTCGCCGCCTGCGAGGCGAAGAGGACGAGGATCTCTTCGTCCTCGGTCGAGAACGCCTCGCCGTCCTCCTTGTCGCCGAGAAAGAAGGTCCCGAGGTGTTCGCCGCTGTGGCGCATCGGGGTTCCCTGCATGGTCTTCGCGCCCCAGGGGCACGCGGAGAGCCCCAGCGAGTCGAGATAGCCGCCCAGATCCGCCACGCTCAGCGGGGTCGGTCGCTCTCGAAGATGCTCGAAGAGGCGCAGCCCGTCGCGCCACTCCAACATCCGCAGCCGGTCCTCGGGCAGAAAGCCCGAGGTGACGAATTCCTGGACCGCACCCTGCTCGTCGAGCGTCGTGATCACCGCGGAGCGGGCACCGGTAAGCGCCCGGGCGCTTTCGACGACCTCCTGAAGCACCGTGGCCAGGTCGAGGCTCTGACTGATGCGCAGTATCGCCGCACTCAGCCGCGAGATGCGGTCGTCGGAGCTCCTGCTCCCGCGTCCCGCATGGTCTTGATCGCTCAAAGCAATGCTCCCGCCGAAGAACGAAGTGGACCCGCCTCCGCCAGGCCGCCGTACGCTCGTAGATAGCTGTGATTGGACAGGATCGTCACAAGTATAACACGACTTGAGGTCAGTTATCCACATTTTACTCACAACTGGACACCTAAGTTAAGAGCAAATGCCTCGCGCATTGGAGTTCGCGAGATGAAAAGAGCGTTGGACCGGTGTCCGACAAACACACGTCCGGGATTCGTGGAACATCCGATCGTGAGGATTCAGACCGCGATCGGATGCGCCGCAATCGCAATGCTCTCATGCGACATGGAGGCGGACCCGGTCGCCCCGAGCGCGACCCACGATCTCCCGATGGTCCAGGCGATCCAGGCAGCGGACTCGCTCGCGCTGCAGCCTCTCGGTGTGGTCCTGTTTACGCCATCGGGGGAAACTCCGGAGCAGATCGATTACTCCGCTCTCCTGTTGGATTCTGCCGGCACGGCGTTGCAGTTCCCCACCGCGGGCGCGCAATGGCAGCTCGACACCCGCGGGGGACCGTTTCGCATCGTTTCGACGGCGGTCGAGCGGGCCGGTCGCCGGGCGATCGCATCCCTCGAAGCCATCGACTCCGGACACGACACGCTTCGCGCGACCGCCACGGGCGCTCAGGCGCACGCCACCATCGAGAACTGGGAATGGCTGACGCCCGAAGCCTCCTGGACCGGGAGTGCCTGGACAGGCGTAGGTGCCGAGCCATGCGGTGTCGTCCGATTTGCCGGCCTGCCCTCCGAGGAGCTGGATCTCGCTTTGTTTCGAGTCGTCGCAGCGTCCCTTGACGAGGAGGTCCTGGGCGTGCGCTCCATCGAAAGAGCGGACCGATCGGCGCTGGAGTTGTGCCTGAGCGGCAAGTCGTCCGGGGTCGGCCGCGTCGCCGTGGCCGCCTGGGACGAGGTCGAGCACCGCTACATGGGCTTCTACCTGGAACACGCCGTCCTTCGTCCGCCCGTGACGGCTGTCCTGCCGGAGGGAGCAAGGATCGAGCTTGGCGTCGGCCAGGCGGAGCCGTTGACACTGTACCTGCGGGACAGCGAGGGGCTGGAGATCGCGGTTTTGCCGGACGACCCCCACGTGGAGTGGAGCAGCGACGACGGGTCCGTAGCGCGGGTCGAGCGCGGCGGTGCGATCAGCGGCATCCGATCGGGCACCACGTCACTCTCGGCCGAGTACGAGGGAGCGTCGCCTGGCGCACCGATTGCGGTGGATGTGTTCGAGATGGTGGGGGGCCGTGTAGGGAACGAGATCGTGTGCGTGCTGTTGCGCCGCGGATCTGTCCGCTGTTGGGGCAATACGGATGTCCCCATGCTGGGCTACGGCATCTCGGGAACCATGCCTCGGGGCACCATCATAAGGCCGTGGCAAGTCGCGGATATCGATCTCGGAGCGCCGGCAGCGCTCCTGTCCGGAGCATCCTACACGAACGCCTGCGTGATCGACACCAACCGCCTGCTGAGGTGTTGGGGCAAGAACAGTTGGGGAAGCGTCGGGTATCCGGGACGCAGAAACGTGGGATTCGACGATGTGCCGGCCGACGCCGGACCCGTGGACATCGGTGGGCCCGTAGCGAGTGTGGCCCAGGGCTCACACTATCACTACTGCGTTGTACTCGCCGACGGTGGACTCCGGTGCATCGGCAGCAATCTGGCCGGGAATCTCGGCTACGGGGTGGACTACCTGCAGAACCCCGTTGTCGGGGACGACGAGACGCCCGCCAGCATGGGCGACGTGCCGCTCGGGGTGGACGCCCCGGTCGTGCAGGCGGCGATCGGCGGCAGGGCTGGCATGACGTGTGCGGTGTTCGCTACGGGCGAAGGAAAGTGCTGGGGCCTCAACGCCGTGGATTGGGTCCCGGAGACCCGGCAAACGGTTACCCCGTCCTACGGCCTCGGATACGGTGCGGAATACGGCTTTGACTCGCCGATCGGGGACGACGAAACCCCCGCCGATGTTCCCGTGCTGCCACTTGTCAATGGGCATCGAAAATGTCAGGGTATTGGGCATTGAAGATGTCAGGGTCCGAGCGCTGCTCCGCGGAGGGAGCGGAGCGACCGGAGCGGGGCAGCGGGCCGGTAGCGAGGTCGTCATGAGGGGCTCTCTTTCGAGGCAGGCGATTCGGCGTCCACTCGGCTCGCGAGGGGGTGGATCGCCTTGGAGAGTTCGGCGTGGCGGCGCATCCGGTAGCTGTTGCCCCGGATGTTGACGATATGGCAGCGGTGGAGCAGTCGGTCGAGGAGCGCTGCGGCCATGACCTCGTCGCCGAGGATGCGGCCCCACTCCTCGAAGCCCTTGTTGGAGGTGAGCACGGTCGAGCCGTTGCCGTAGCGCCGGTTGACGAGTTGGAAGAAGAGGACCGCGCCGCTCTGGGTCACCGGCAGGTAGCCGATCTCGTCGACGATGAGGAGTGCCGGGTGGGTGAGGATCTTCAGGCGGCGGTCGAGCCGGCCGGCGGCCTTGGCCTCCTCGAGGGAGTCGACGAGGTCGGTCAGGGTGCCGAAGTAGATCTTGCGGCCGCTCTCAGCCGCCGTGATCGCCAGGCTGATCGCGAGGTGCGTCTTGCCCACGCCGGGCGGGCCGAGGAAGACGACGTTCTCCCGGCGCTCGACGAAGCCGAGTTCGTGCAGCGCGTCGATCTGCTCGCGCTTGATCGACGGCTGGAAGGCGAAGTCGAAGGCCGCCAGCGTCTTCACGTACGGCAGGCGGCTGGAGCGCATGGCGGCTTCGAGGCGCCGGCCGTTGCGGAGCTCGATCTGGGCGGCCAGGAGCCGCTCGATCGCCTCGGCCGCGGTCGTGCCTCCCCCGTCCACCCCGGCGAGCACGCCGTCCAGCGCCTCCAGCGCGCCGGGCATCTTGAGGTCGGCGAGCTGGGCCGCGATCCGCTCCCTGCGCGATGGCGGCCTCACCGCACGCCTCCCGCGATCCGGCCGTACTCGGCCAGCGGACGGCGCTCGACCTCGACGAACCGGGAGTCCGCCGCCGCTTCGTTCCGCTCCTTCGAGGGCTCGGGGCGCAGCGGCGTCACGGGCCGGTAAGGCCAGCGGGCCAAGGGCTTTAGGTGCGGCCTCTCCGCCTCGAACCGGTCCACGGGCCGCTCCTTCAGCGTGCCGTGGACGCGGACGTTGGCCACCCTGCCGAGCCACCCCAGCACCCGGGCGTTCAGATCGTCGTCCGACACGAAGTCCCGTCCGTAGAAGAAGCTCCGCCGGATGTAGCTGACCGGCCGTTCCACCTTCCCCTTCGTCTGCGCCCGGTACGGCCGGCACGCCCGGATCCGGAAGCCCCAGTGGTGGGCGAAGCGCAGGAACTCCGTGTTCTCCATCAGCCGCCCGCCGACCTCCCGGTTGTCCTCCACGATGACGGCCTTCATCTGGTCGAACAGCAGCTCCGAGGGCACGCCCCCGAAGTACCGGAACGCCGACTCCAGGCCCTCCATCACCACGGCCATCGTCTGCCGCTCGTAGTACCGGACCCACATCAGCCGCGAGTAGCCCAGAACCACGACCAGCGCGTGCCGCTTCCCCCACGGCGTCTTGAACTCCGCGAAGTCCACCTGCCCCTGGTGCCCCGGAGGGGTCTCGAAGCGCCTGACCGGCTCCGGCTCCGGCAGCGGCCGGACCTCCCGCACATGCCGCTTCACCTGGTCGTAGCCGCCCTCGTAGCCCGCCTTCCGGATCTCCTCGAACAGCCGCACAGCGCTGAGATCCGGATACCGGGCCAGACGGGTCTCGATGATCTCCTTGTAGGGATCGAGCCGCGAAGGCCGGGGCCGCCTCGGCCCGTATCGGACCGGCCCGTCGTCCAGCTCCCGGTCCAGCTGCCCCGCCGCGATCCAGCGGTACACCGTCCGCTCGCTGACCCCGCAACGCCGCGCCACCGCGGCCTTGCTCAGTCCCTGTTCCAGATAGTGCCGCAACAACACCCGCGTCTCTCTTCCGATCATCACGTCTCCTTCGTTCAATGGAGACGCGATGGTAGCCAACCCGTTCTCGGCCCTTGCCCGCCTTCGCCCAACATCCCATGGCCGAACCCCCGCCACCGGGCTCAACCCTGACATTTTCAATGCCCACGATCCCGTAATTTGACGTGCCCGGTAACACCACTTGAAGGAATCGCCAGGATCGCGGTGGGGGGCTACCACATCTGCGCCCAGATGGACCGGGGGACGGTGCGGTGCTGGGGAGACAACACCTTCGGGCAGGTGGGGAACGGCCAGGGCGGCGACCCGATTTCCCTTGCCAGCGAATCCGTCGAACTCGACTTCGGCTCGCCCGTGGTGGATCTGGTCGCCACGTTCTGGGGCACCTGTGCGTTGCTGGCAAACGGCGGTGTGCAATGCTGGGGCGGTGGTACGCGCGGCTCCCTGGGACGTGGTCGGCCCGACCACATAGGAAACTGGGAGCGGGCCGACGCAGTTCCCGGCGCATCCCTCGGGGGTCCGGCCGCCAGGATTCTTGCGGGAGGACTCGACTCCTACTGCGCGATCATGCGGGCGGGAGGTCTCCGCTGCTGGGGTCCCAACTATAACGGTTACTACGGGTACTTCCAGTCAGGGATCGTCGGCGATAACGAGACGCCCGGGAGTCTGGGAGACATCCGGGTATTCGCCGGAGTCGTAACGGGTCCCCGGCATGGCGTCCGTTCACCGCCAGTCCTCGCCGCTGCCCGGGCGGAAGCGGCTGGCGCGGAGCCGACATCGATGATGTTCGTCGGCCAGAACTTCGCCTCCGGCCACCGCATCGTGCCGCTCGCTGGACCCCACGGTCTGGTCACGATCGACCCGAGCGACGCGCAAGCACAGTTGAAGTGGCTGGCAGCCGCTTCTCGAAAACAATGAGCGCGACCCTGCGATCCGTGGGTGCGGCCCCCGTGCAGGGACGGCAGGGTCCCTGCTTCACCCCGAGGACAGGATTCCGGGTCGCCGGCGTACTTGCCCTCGCCGGGATGCTCGCTTGCGGTGGCGACGGTGGCACCGTCACTCCCCCGGTTCCCGACCCCCCACCCTCACCGCCCAGTGTGGCCGCCGTCACCTTGGCCGCGGCCAGGGACTCTGTGCCGGTCGGCGAGCCAGTTGCCGTAACGGCCACGGCCCGGAGCAGTTCCGGGAGTGGAATCGGTGGCGTTTCCGTCACATTCTCGACCGCCCCCGCGAGCGGATCGGTCGAGCCGACGACGGCAACGACCAGCGCAAACGGCTCCGCGACCGCTACCTGGACGCTGGGCGCCGGCCTGGGTGGCCAGTCGCTGACCGCAAGCGCGAACAATATCTCCAGCGCGCTCACCATACAGGCGACCCCGGGCGCACCCGCCTCCATTCGGGCGAGTTCGGACACCGCCTTCACCGGGGTGCCGGGTGCACCGTTGGCCGACCCGGTCGAGGTCGAGATCCAGGATCGCTTCGGTCACGTGCTGGCAGGTGTGCCCGTCGTGTTTCGGGTGGTGGCGGGTGAAGGAACGGTGAGCCCGGATACGGCCGTCACCAGCGCGAACGGGCTGGCCGAAACCACTTGGACGCTCGGGCCCGCACCCGGCGAGAATCAACTTCAGGCACACCACTCCGGACTCGATCCCGTGGACTTCTCCGCCACAGCCGTACGGGATCAGGTCTCTGTCACCGGTGCGGCGCAAACGGACTGGCCGGACAGCGATGTGATCACCCTGACCGGCTACAATCTTGACCGCCTGTCGGCCCGTCAGCTGCTCGTGAATGGAGGTCCACCGAGACGCCTCGAAATCCGTAGCCCATCGGAAGCGCGAGTGCTTCCGTTTCGGCACGCGTCGGGTGACTGCGTCGCATCGTTCCACGGAGTGATCTCGGTCATCCTGGAAGACGAGACCTTCCAGGCGGACGTTCGCATCCTCGGCGGCGAGGGCGCCCAGCTGGCGCCGCTCGAGGAGTACCGTGCCGACAACCTGGACTGCCTGCGCATCTTCGGCGCATCCGACTCAAGCCGATACGTGCTCGCAGTCGTCGAGCGAAGCTACATCGACAACGCGGAGCACACCGCGGAGGAATGGAACTACGACGGCGGATTCCCCTTCGTCCTGAACGTCGAGGACACCGGTAGGCAAACTGCTCCGCACACAGTGGCCGCTCAGGCCACCCAACGCGCCCTGCCCGCCCGGGGTACACTGGTAGACGACGTGCACATGCGGGTCCATGACCCTGCAATGCAGCCCGCAGGCAGTGAGTCGCTCTGGGAACGGACAACGCCTCTGCGCGTCGGGAACACGTTTGAATGGCTCACCGGGGATGACCGCTCCGGCACGTTCCGGGTCATGGCGACCTATCCCCCCAACATCGTCCTGGCGGTCTTCGAGGCCGACATGTCTCGCTTGTGGAACGATGCGCGGGCGGCTGCGATGGACTCAGTGTTCACGCTTCTCGGATCTCCCGCGGTACAGGAACTCTACGCGACCGTCTTCGGTCCCGATCTACCGGTCACCAGCCCCCACACCGGGCAGATGATCGTCATGTTTCACGACGGTCCGCCGCACGCAACGACGGGCGTCACCTATTCCGCGCCCGACGCCTGGCGGTATACCACGGTGCACTTTCGCCGCGCGGAGTTTGAGGACACCAACCTGTGGTACCGCCCTCATTTGGCCCACGAATTGGCACACGCCCGGCATGCCGCGAACATTCGGCGGTTCTCGGGCGTCTGGTCGGGTGAAGGCATCGCCAACTTCTTTTCCGACGAGGAACTGCGCCTGGCAGCGGGCCTCCCGCTGGACGCCAACCGCGACGCCTACGAGCCGTTGCTGGGATGGTACCAGCGCCTTCCCTCGACCGGGGACTTCGTCTCCGGGTATGGCGAGTCCGATTCGTTCCTGCGCTTTCTTGTGGAACGCCTCGTACTCAAGCACGGCAGGCCGTACGAATCCGCCATCCGTCGGGTTGTTGCCGGTGCCGCGTCCGGCTGGTACGGGCGCTACTTCGTCAACTACTACCAGCCCAGCTACGACAGTTCGCTGGGATTGACCCGCCGCATGCAGGAAATCGTGCCGGACTGGGATCCGGTCGAAGCCCGGCTCGACTGGATTGTGTCCTACGCTCTGGACGACCGCTCGGACCTGGACGGCTACTACATCGCGTTCCTCCGGGACGCGTGGCGGCACTACCCGCCCGCAGCGACCGTCACCCTGGGAGCCGGCGCCGAGATTTCGGTCGCATCCCCAAGAGGGGGAGGCAACTACTACTTCCTGCTGGAAGGCGGGGGAGACGCCGCCGCCCTGAAGTTCACCACCGAGATCCTTTCCGACGAGCCCCATCTCGCCTGGAAGCTGGTCCGCTACCGGTAGCCGGCACCGCCAGCGGCCAGTACAGCTTCGCGAAGCTGCGCGCCGGCGACTACGCGGGCGGCCTGTCGGCGCAGACAACGTCCTCGACACGTATCCGGAACTGAACCCGAATCGCTTCACGGGACTCGGCAACAAGTACAGCCAGTACGCGCCCGCCGGGTTCAACGGCCGGTTCGCGTGCCTGCGAATCACCGTGGACAGGCCGGTCGTGGTGGTCCCTCCGAAGGTGCTGGCCATGATGATCGGTCGACCTGTGAGGAATCGAGTGCGTTTTCTTGGAATCGATGAATAACTAAGAGCTCTGAACTCTGGTATCCAGTTCTGTTTTATGTTATTCTTTATTAAATTTGCTCTGTATATATTGATTATTTGTCCATACACCACAAAAACGGGGGGTTGAGGAGTGCGAGACTTCGAGGAACTGGGCAGAGAGGTCCGCGCCCTGCGGGACCGGCTCTCGCGGCTGAGCGACGCGAGTCTTCGGATCAGCGAGAGCCTGGACGTCGGCACGGTCCTTCGCGAAGTGGCGGACAGCGCGCGCGTGCTGACCGGCGCCGGCTGCAGCGGGATCGCCACGGTGGACGGCTCCGGCCAGCTGGAGGATTTCGTCACCTCGGGTCTCAGCGCCGAGGAGCGCGAGCGGTTGCTGGCGCTCCCTTACGGGCCGGAACTGTGGGAGTACCTGCGCGAGATGCCGGGTCCGTTCCGGGTCAGGGACCTGCCCGCTCATCTGGGTTCGCTGGGCTTGCCCGAGGACCGCACCCTGGTCAGGAGCTTCCTCGGGACGCCGATCCGTCACCGCGGCGTGCATGTCGGCAACTTCTACCTCGGCGACAAGGAGGGCGGGCGGGAGTTCACGACGGAGGACGAGGAGGTCCTGGTGCTGTTCGCCTCGCACGCCGGAGCGGCGATCGCCAATGCGCGCACCCACCGGGACGAGCAGCGGGCGCGGGCCGACCTGGAGGCGCTGATCGACACGACACCGGTGGGCGTGGCGGTGCTCGATGTCCGGAGCGGGCAGGTGGCGTCGCTGAACCGCGAGGGGCGCCGCATCCTGAAGGACCTCTGCCTCCCCGGCCAATTGGCGGAGGATCTCCTGGAGGTGCTGCGCGTGCGCCGGGCGGACGGCCGCGAGGTGGCGCTGGACCGCACTCCGCTGAAGCAGGTCCTGTCGGACGCCGTGGCGGTCCGCGTCGAGGAGATCGTGCTCGAGGTCCCGGACGGCCGCAAGCTCAACACGCTTATCAACGCCACGCCCATCCGCTCGGAGCAGGGCGATGTCGAGTCGGTGGTCGTCACGATGCAGGATCTGACGCCGCTCGAAGAGCTGGAGGTCCTGCGGGCCGAGTTCCTGGGCATGGTGAGCCATGAGCTCCAGGCTCCGCTGAGCTCGATCTGGGGCTCGGCAGCCCAGGCGATCCAGGCATCGCCGGCGCTGCGTCCTGCCGAGACGGCTCAGTTCTTCCGGATTATCAAGGAGCAGGCGGGCCACATGCGCCAGCTGATCGGCGATCTGCTGGACGCGGCGCACATCGAGGCGGGCAGGCTGTCGGTCGCAATGGAGCCCGCAGATCTCGGGGCGGTCGTGGATCAGGCGCGGAACCTGTACGTGAGCGGAGGAGGCACGAACCCCGTTCTCATCGACCTGCCGCCGGACCTGCCCCATGTGCTGGCGGATCGGCAGCGCATCGTCCAGGTGCTGGGCAATCTGCTCTCCAACGCGGCCCGCCACTCGCCCCGCTCCTCGCCTGTCCGGGTGACCGCGGAGCAGGAGGGCGTTCATGTGGCCGTCTCCGTGATCGACGAGGGCCCCGGCATCCCGGCCGAGCGTCTGCCGCACCTGTTCCGGAAGTTCGCCCGCAGCGCCCGGAGGGACCGCGGGCGGGGCGTGGGAAGCGGCCTGGGCCTGGCCATCTGCAAGGGCCTGGTGGAGGCGCACGGGGGCCGCATCTGGGCCGATAGCGCCGGAGAGGGGCCGGGCGCGCGCTTCACGTTCACGATCCCGGTCGTCGACGGCGCGCGGTCCGGTGTCGCGGCAACCCCGTCGCGCATGGCCCGTGACCTGCGCGCCGGAGCCGGCGACGCGCTGCAGGTGCTCGTCGTCGACGACGACCCCAGGGCGCTCCTGTACGCCCGGAGCATCCTCGAAGAGGCGGGCCACCGCGCGATCGTGACAGGCGACCCGGACGAGGTGGCCGTGCTTCTCGAGGCGCACCGGCCCGACCTCGTCCTTCTCGACCTGCTCCTGCCCGGGACGGACGGGATCGAGCTGATGCAGAGCCTCCCTGCACTCGCCGACCGGCCGGTCATCTTCATGTCCGCATACGGCCGCGACGAGACAGTCGCCCGGGCGCTGGAGATCGGCGCTGCCGACTACCTGGTCAAACCGTTCTCCCCAACGGAACTCGTCGCTCGGATCAAGGCGGCCCTGCGCAAGCGGGCCGGACCGGCCGAGCCCTACCGGGTGGGCGAGCTCGCCATCCACTACGACGAGCGCCGGGTTACCCTGGCCGGCCAGCCGGTCAAACTGACCGCCACCGAGTACGATCTGCTGAACGCCCTGGCGGCCAAGGCGGGCCGGGTATCGTCGTACGACTACCTGCTGCGCCGCGTCTGGCGTTCCCGGCGGGCGGGGAAACCTCGGATCGTCCGCGTATACGTGAAGAAACTGCGCGACAAGCTGGGCGACGACGCGAGAAACCCCACCTATATCTTCACCGAGTCACGGGTCGGCTACCGAATGGCCAGGCCGGGGGACGGCTGAGTCCGGGCGCGAACGCAACGTTGAGAACTGCGGGGCACCTCACCGTCTGAGCCTGACCGCCTGTTCGAGCCCCTGTACCGTCGTTACGGTGAAGGAGTTCGTCCGCCCCAGCGCGGCGGGCACGGCCTCCTCCCAATCGCGGAGGATGCTCCTGATCCGCCCGGTTGCCGGGTCGCTGACGACGGACAGCGCACGTTCATCCGCCGCATTCACGGTCACCGTCCCTTCCGGCCCCGAGAGCGTGAGCCGCTCCAGCGACTCGGCCCAATCCTCCTCGATCGGCACGGTGAAGAAGAAGTACTTGTTGCCGAACTTGTCCTCCCCCGGGCTAAACGCCAGGGACAGCTCCACCTGTCCGTCGTCTCCGGTCCCCTCGAGGCGATACGGCCCGGCTGCTTCGGGAAGGCGCGCCGTGGTGGTCATGGGGAAAGGCGGTTCGATCCTGAGTTCGCCGCCCACGACTCCGCCCCACAGAACGAGCATTTCGGACCTCGGCCCCGCCGCGGCCACGGAGCGCACCGCCTGCGCTTCCGCCTGCGCGCGGTAATCGATCACCTTCTCGAAGTAGTAGTCGCTGAGCCATCCCTGGTCGTAGCAGTAGCCCATGATGTCGCGGCGGCGGTCCGGCGACACCACGTTGCCGTCACGGAAGTCGTACCCCCACATGCCGATGCTCCCGTTGTCGTAGGGGAACTCCGGATCGCTGTACAGGGCTCCGCCGCACGGCGCGTGACGCAGGTCCAGGCTGTGGCCCACTTCGTGCGCCAGTTCCGTGTCCCATGCCTTGCCGATGCTCACGGGTCCGGCGAAGCGCGCTACTCCGCGTACCTGCCCGTTGACGCTTGACGCCGCTCCGTACCAGTAGCCCCGCCCGTTCTCCGCCGCGCGTACGGCTTCCAGCTCGAGAAGAAGGCCCCACTGGCCGCTTTCAGTGGTGAGGTCGAGCGATGTGACGTAGGTCTCCCGGGTCATGGCGCTGAACTCGGAGAAGGGGAACGCGTAGCGCAGCAGACCGACCTCCGGGCTGTCGTCGCCGATGTTGTTGGTCCACTCGTAGATGGACGAGTCCGGCTCCTCCGCTTCCACAACGGGAACCACCGTCAGCTCCATCGGAGGCGCGTAGATCACCTGCAGCGGCCGCGCACCGGAGGCCGGGAACCGTGGCTGGCTGCCTGGGGCGAGCGGCACTGTTCCTGCGGGATCCGCCTCTACGACCAGTTCGGTGCCAGGCGCGATGTACCTGCCCGGAATCACGGCGTTGTACGAATTGCGTAGATGCCCTTCGTCGGCGAATATCGCCAGCAGGTCGCCGTCGCGCCGCATCACCACGCGGTGAACTTCCCGCCCGTCGCGAGAGAACGTTGTAACCACCTCGGGCTCGAAGAACGCCTGCGACTCGTCGCCCGTCAGGAACACACGCAACAGCGCGTCGCGGCCCGCGATGAGCGGTACATCGCCCTCCGGGCGCTGGATGGATTGCGTGAGATAGACGACCGGCATCGTCAGCGTGACACTCTCCGGATTCCCACAGGTCGCCCCGTCCGCCACCTGGAGTTCGCCGAGCCAGCGCTGGAAGGTCTCGGACGGAGACGCGCACAGGCCGGTGTTCGCGAACGAGAGCGCCTCAAGACCCTCTAGCTCGGTCAACTGGAAGGGAAGCCGTCCTTCCATCTCCCGGTTGCCGCTCACGCTTATGGTGTCCAGCTCGGTCATTGAGCTGATCACGATCGGGAAATCGCCGGACAGGCTGTTGTCAGCGAGGTTCAACATCCTCAGCTCGGTCAGGTTCCCGATCTCCGGCACGAGCGGGCCCCGCAGACCATTGGCCGGAAGCGCGAGTTCGTGCACACGCCCATCCGTGGTGGTGATGCCGTGCCAGTCGTCGAGCTGTGCGCCGCTGTTCCACCCCGCGCTCGTGGCCCACGCGTCGCCACCGGTGTTGGCGAAAAACTCTCCGAGCGCGAGTCGTTCGACTTCGGCAGGATCACACTCCGTGCCTTCCGCCCGAACCTCGACGAGCCATTCCTGGAATTCGCTGTCGATCTGTGGGCACAGTCCCGTCTGGTAGTACGCCAGATCCGAAAGGAACTCGAGGCTCATGAGGCTGCGGGGCAATAGTCCGCTGAGCTCAGGATTGTAGCATAGACCCAGGCTTTCCAGAGTCTGGATGTCGCCAAGTTCGGCCGGTACCGGTCCCGACAGGTTGCTTGTACACACGTTCAGCGATGTCAACGAGGTGAGTTGACCCAGTTCGGGCGGGATGGGGCCGCTGAGGTTGGTCCTTCCGAGATTTAGGTTCCGCAAGGCAGGAAGCCCGCCAAGCTCGGGCGGTATGCGCCCGGACAACGGGTTGTCGCCGATGGAGAGGACTTCCAACTTCGTCAGGTTGCCGAGTCGGGCGGGGATTTCGCCGGTGAGGCCGTTCAGGAAGAGCCAGAGGACCTCCAGGTTGGAGAGCCTGCCAAGCTCGGGCGGAATGGAGCCGGAGAAGTCGTTCCTCGGCAGAAGGAGATCCTTGAGCGAAGTCATGTCGCCAAGTTCCGGCGGGATCGGCCCCACCATTCGGTTGTCGTTGACGGAGAAGTGCTCCAGGGCCTTCAGCTTGCCCAATTCGGGCGGCAATGAACCCGATACCTGATTGCGAGAGAGCGAGAAGAACACGAGCGAGGTCATGTCGCCGAGCTCTCTGGGCAGGGGACCTTCGATGCGGTTGTCCGGAAGGGCCAGCTCTTCCAGTCTCTTGAGGTTGCCCAGCGAAGCGGGCAGAGGACCCGTCAGCTGGTTCTCGAACAGGGCGAGCACCACCAGCGAATCGAGGTCGCCGATTTCTGGAGGAATCGGTCCGGAAAGGTTGTCATCGACAAGTACAGGGTATCCACGCTCGCCAGGCCACCGATCTCCGCTGGAATCGGTCCCTCAAACTGGTTGTCGGCAAGGGACAGGTACCCGACCTGGGCAAGCCTGCCGATTTCCGGCGGGATAGGGCCTGTGAGGGCGTTTCCGTGCAGCCATAGGGTCTCGACCCGGGGCAGGTCTCCGATCTCCGGCGGTAGTGGGCCGCTCAGGTTGTTGTCTGAGAGGTACAACTCGGTAACGTGCCCTTCTTCGTCGGCCGTGACGCCGTACCATGTATTGATAGGCGCGTCGGTCAGCCAGTTCTGGTTCCCGTTCCAACCCGGACCGCCCGTAGCATTGTACAGGGCGACGAGCGCTTCCCGATCGGGGGTCGCCGGGATGCACTGGACCGGATCGACAGTCTTGTCCCCGATCGATTCGTACCAGGTCTCAAGCCCCGGCGGCAGACACACGTAAGTGGCGCCGAAGTAGAAGTTGGTGAGGATGAGTTGG
The DNA here is from genome assembly GCA_965208255.1 of Longimicrobiales bacterium. Lineage (GTDB taxonomy): Bacteria > Gemmatimonadota > Gemmatimonadetes > Longimicrobiales > Gaopeijiaceae > BD2-11. The sequence goes on along the minus strand of OZ242324.1, from coordinate 775,562 downwards.
GCGAAGGTCTCCGGAACGGCGCCGGCGAGGTTGTTGCCTGAAATGGCCAGGTATCCAAGGCCTGCCATGTTGCCCATTTCCGGTGGCAGCGGACCCGAGAGTTCGTTGTCGCTGAGATTCAGATCGCGAAGCACCTGGAGCTCACCGATCTCCGGCGGGATTCGGCCGCTGAGCGAATTGCTGCCCAGGTCGAGAATGAAGAGTTCGTCGAGCAGGCCCAGCGACCGAGGGATTTTTCCCGCCAGGCCGTTGTCCCGCAACTCCAGGTAAATCACGCGTCCGTTGTGGTCGGTCTCGACTCCGCCCCACTCCGAGAGCGGCGCGTTGGTGAGCCAGTTCGTGTTGTCTCGCCAGCCGTATCCGCCCGTGGTGCGATACAGGTGCTCCAGGACATCCCTGTCGCTGGAGATGCTCAACACCTTCACTCCGGCCGATGCGGCTAGCGAGCCCACCGTGGCTGTCACCTCGGTGGAACCCGGCCGAATCGCGGTCACCAGTCCTGTCGAGTCGACGGTAGCCACTGACGCGTTGCCGCTCGTCCACGCCACCGTCGCTCCCGCCACCTCGTGGCCGTTGGCGTCCGCGACCGCCGCCATGACGGTTGACGTGTCGCCCACGCCCACGAACATCAGCGAATCCGGCAGCACCGTGAGCGTGACCGGCACCTGCCCGACGGCCACGGTTGCACTCGCGCGCGCCGAGTCTGCCGTCGCCGATATCGACGTCGTGCCATTCCCCACCGCCGTGACCAGGCCGCCGGAATCCACCCGCGCCACCATCGTATCGCCGCTCATCCATCGAATCGAGGCATCGCCCGCGTTCCCGGCCCGATCGACCGCCATGGCCGTCATCGTCAGCGTGTCGCCCAGCGCAGTGAACGACAGTTCCGATGGCTCAAGCAGGATCGAGACCGCCTTGAACTCGACGATGACCGCCGCGCTTGCCGCCACTCCGCCCGCCGTCGCGGTGACCTCGGTAGTCCCCATAGACACCGCTGTCACGAGACCGGTCGCGTCGACCGCAGCCACTGTGGTATCTTCACTGGTCCAGGCCACCCGCGCGTCCGCGATGGCGTGCCCGTTGGCGTCCGCTACCCGTGGCGCGATGGACGCCGTGTCCCCTATCCCCTCGAGCGTCAGTGTATCCGGTGCCAGCGAGATGGTTGCGGGAGCCTGCTGGACCGTCACCACCGCGCTCCCCGCCGCCGTGCCGGCCCGAGCAGTAATCGTCGCGGTGCCGGCGGCGACCGCCGTCACCAGACCATTCTGGTCCACAGTCACGGCGGCGGGCGTGTTCGAGGACCAGGTTACCGTCGCTGTGGCCATGGGGTTGCCGTTCTGGTCGCGTACCTCAGCGGTGACCTGCGCGGTCTCGCCCAGCGCAGCCAGGGTGACCGTCGCGGGCGAAACGGAGACAGAGCCGGGAGTTGGCGCAACGGGATCCGGCAGACCGGTGGGCTGGTCTCCGGAGCAGCTTCCGACGACCCACACGCAGAGAAGAACCAGGAAGCACCGGATCCACTCAGGTCCCAGCCGGCCAGCGACGCACCGGAGATGGCCTCCGCATTCGAGTTGCCGTCCCCATCCACCCGGATCCACCGGAAGGCATGGTCGCTCGGACAGCCGCCGCCCCGCCCGTCCTGTGTTCCTTCCGGTCGCCGGGGTCCCGGCGCGGGTGTTGGCCATGAGGAGAGGTGGCTGCGTGGAGCATTGGCGTGTTGGTTCGCAGGTTCTTTAAATAAGGGACATCATCTCTTAGTGTCTACTGCAGAAAGGTATTAATTTCCGTATAATCGCGATGTTCGGCATTGATTTGTCATTTACTCACCTCAAGGCAGGGCGATGAGAGGGATGCGAGACTTCGAGGGACCGGGTGGAGAGGTTCAGGCCTGCGGGATCGGCTCTCGATGCTGAGCGACGCGAGTCTCTGGATCAGCGAGAGGCATGATCTCGTGAAGGCCCGGTCTCGGAGCACACGCATCGCGGCCCAACTGACCGATCTGAAGATGCCGGGCGCTCTGGAAGCGCTCAATGACGTGCTCGCTGGCGTGGCGGCGGAACCACCACCGCGGCCGAAGCCATCGAGTTGCGGCTGGCCGCCCAGCTCACGCTGCGCAACAGCCGGCGCCCGGCCACGGGCATGAGATCGAGCCATCCGACGGCCATCAAGACGCTGGAGGACTTCCGCCGCTACGAGCACCTCCACCTCCGACCCGATCCTGCCCGCGGCGCCACCCAACCAGGCGAAGCCCCAACGGCCCGTCTTCCGCCCGAGGCTCTTCGGATTGCCTGGATGTTTAATAGAAAAGTGATAGGTGCATATCTCTGTTAATGGTCGATTGTCTCGACAAAACCGATGCATGACCATCTCTTTAGGGTGGAATCGCACCAACCGAGTGATGGATGGGTCGCGCAACCCGCAACCCCTGCGGGGGCGGCACGGTGATCTCCGACCAAGAAGGGAGCCCACCATGGGTCGCCGCCAATCGTCCTGCTCATGGTCACCGCTATGGCGGGTCTGGCTTGTGCGGCGGGCTGCGGGGACGGTCGTCGTCGGGCAACCGGGCGAATCAGGTGCATCCTCCGCGACTGGGAGGATGCCCGTGCCGGCCACGTTGGGACTGACCGATTCCATCAACGCAATGACAGTTCGAGGGCTCGGAGCAACGGTCGAGCTACAACAGTGAGGACATGGATATGGTCGCAAAACCATCCGGTGGCGGGGCGATTCCGAGTGCCCGAAGGCGATGCAAGTCCGGAAGCTGCAGGGGCCGGGCGTAGCGAAAGGAGGTGAGCATGGCTTCGGGAGATCTGTTCGAGGGCGTCCTGGAGAAACTGTACCGGGCGGCACTGACGGATGTCGAGTGGGTCTCGGTGGCCCCCATGATCCATGAAATGATCGGTACGAACGGCCATAGCCTGACGCTCGTGGATCACGGTTCGGGGGCCGAGGCCGGAATCTGCCTGTCCGAGTTCTTCGTGGGCACCGAGCGCAGGGACGATCTGCAGCAGCAGTACTTTCACGACTATTACTGGCGCGACGAAGCAATTCCACGACTTTCCGGACTTCGCGATGGCGAGTTGGTCCATAGGTCGCATCTCTATACCGACCAGGAAAAAAAGACGTCCGCCACATATAATGAGTTTCGGTGCGTCCACAAGACGCAGGACGGGTTCTTCATGGGACTCTACGGAGGGAACGGGCTCGGCGTCGTCCTGTCCTTCGGCAACTCCACCGAACGCGAAGGCTGGGGACGCGATCAGATCCGGGCCATCGAGCGCCTCGCCCCTCACATCCGCCAGGTCGCGCGCATGCGGCGCGCAATGGTCGGCGCCGACGCGCTGGGCGCATCGCTAGCCGAACTGCTCGAGAACCGTCGGTCGGGGTTCATGCAACTGGATCGCCGGGGGCGCATCGTGGAGGCGAACGACCTGGCCCGGGACACCCTGCTGAAACGCGATGGTCTCTGCGAAGAGGATGGTGTGCTGGCTGCCCGCGTCGAAGAGGAGGACGCGCAACTGAAGCGCTTGTTGGCGCAGGCCTTGCCCCCGTACGGCGTTCACGGCTCCGGCGGCTGGATGAAGATCACGCGCGGAAAGGCTGGAGTGCCTCTGGTTCTGGAAGTCCATCCGGTACGGAGGATGGGTGGGGAATACCGGGCCTGGGTGGTCGGCGCGCTGGTGCTTGTCATCGATCCGGCAGCCCGACCCCGGGTCGATCCGGACCTGGTGGCCGATGTCCTGGGGTTGACGCCCACCGAGGGACGCGTGGCCGTGGCGCTGACGGCAGGCCGGACGATAGCCGACATCGCAGCCGCGCATGGTTGCGCGGAGAGCACCGTCCGCATGCACCTCAAGCGGGTGTACCGAAAGCAGGGGATTCATAGGCAAACCGAACTCGTGCGGAGGATCATGTCGCTGGAAGGTTTGCGAGGCTCGTCGCGCTAGCCCAGCGAGAGATCGCGCAGGGTTCCCAAAATGGGGAATGGCGGTCTGTAGTTGCTCTTCACATGCTCGTTGAACAGAGGGCTGTGATCGCGGCCGGCCAATACCCCCTCGGCAACGACGTCATCAGGACCATGAGCCTTTCCAGTCCGTTCATCGCCGGCCGCCGGCGCCGCCTGACCCACGCGGTCACGGCTCTCGTGACCGTTTGCCTTGCCTCGTGTGGCGGCGAGGAACCCCCGACCGAGCCCGAAACGCCCAACCAGGCACCGGTCGCCATGGGCACGATTCCGGCGCAAACGGTCAACGTGGGCGAGGCGGTCACGGTGGACGCGTCCCCCTACTTCAGCGACCCGGACGGCGACGCGCTGGAGTATGCGGCCGCGACATCGAACGCCGCGGTGGCCGCGGCCTCGGTCTCCGGGAGCACGATCACCATCGGCGCAGTGGCCGAGGGCGATGCGACCGTGACCATCACGGCGAGCGACCCGGGCGGGCTGTCGGCCTCGCAGAGCATGGCCGTGACCGTGGAACAGCCGAACGAGGCACCGGTCGTCGTGGGCACGATCCCCGCCCAGACCGTTGCGGCGGGCGAATCCGCGGTAGTGAACCTGTCGCTCTACTTCAACGACCCGGACGGGGACCAACTCACGTACGACGCGTCATCGAACGACCCGAGCGTAGTAACGGCGAGCGTGTCCGGCAGCGCCCTGACCATCTCCGGCGTGGCCGTGGGGAGGGCGAGGGTCACCGCGAGCGCGACGGACGGGAGCTTGTCGGCCGAGCAGGTCATCTTCGTGTCGGTCGAATCCTCTGCCGCCGGCATCTGCGGGCGGACCGAGCAGGTCGTGGCCGCCATCCTGGACAGAATCCGCGACATCTCCGACTGCGCGCTCGTGACCGAAGCCCATCTGGCCGCCATCGACCGACGGATCGATCTCGGCAACAAGGGAATCACCTCGCTCAAGCCGGGCGACTTCGCCGGGCTGTCCTCGCTGAAGGAACTCACGATCACCGACAACCCCCTGACTGTCCTCCAGGACGAGATGTTCGCCGGACTGCGCTCGCTCGAGACGCTGTGGCTGTTCAACAACCGCCTCACCACCCTGCCGAGGGCAGCGTTCTTCGAGCTGTCGGAACTGACGGAACTCAGACTGACGAACAATCTGCTGTCCAGCCTCGAGGAGGGCATGTTCATCGGGCTGTCGACGCTTCAGAGCCTGCATCTGAATGGCAACCGGCTGACCAGCCTTCCGGACCGCGTTTTTGCCGGAATGCCCGTGCTGGAAGAAATGCACCTAGCTCGAAATCAGCTCCGCAGCGTCACCAGAGAGGCCTTTTCCGGGTTGCCATTGCTGCGCCGGCTCTTCCTGTACGAGAACCGGTTGGAGGCCGCCGGTCTGCCGGACGGTGTCTTTTCCGATCTGATTTCTCTGTGGTTTCTCGATCTGGCCGAGAATCAACTGACCGACCTCTCCGGCGGCGAGTTCTCCGGCCTCGAGTCGCTGGGAAGCCTCGATCTGTCCGAGAATCTCCTGACCAGCCTGCCGGACGGAGCGTTTGCCGGGATGTCCCGTCTCTTCTCGCTCTGGCTACACGACAATCCCGTAGATCCGCTGCAGCTCATCGTTTCACTCGAGTCGGCCGGAGAAGGCCGCTTCCGGGCCAGGGCGCACACCGGCGCCCCGTTCGAGATGGTCCTTCCCATAAACGTCGCGAACGGCAACATGGACGGCGGGAGCAGCGTCACGATTGCCCGTGGCAGCGTGGAGAGCCGGGTGGTGTCCGTCACCCGTACGGCCGGTACGACGGGTGCCGTGACGGTGGATCTGGGAACGCTTCCCGGCCTGCCCACCGGACGCTACGCCGACAACCGCGGTGCCTACCATCGAGGGTACTCTCTCGCCAGGTCCGCGGACCTGCCGCTGCAGGTGTTGCCAGCGGCGTCGGCGAGTCGCCGGTATCCCCGCTGAACACGCGGGGGCATGCCGCCTCCGGCCTGGGCGGCCAACCGCCGACATCAGGAGAGGAAAGCGATGAAACTCACACATAGTCGCGCTGCGGCGCTCGCGACGATGTTTCTGCTGTCTGTCACCTTCCATTCCGTCGCTGCCCAGCGCACGGGTAGTCGGGTCCGCGTGGCCATCGCCGGTGACACATTGACGGGGGATGTCATTGAAAGGACCGAGACGGGATTCACGATGGTCGTCTCGTTCGGGTTGATGTCGGGGAACACGGCGCAGCGGGATATCGAGTTCGCGCAGGTCGAGCAGCTCGAAGTGAGAACCTGCTGCATGGACTACGCATGGCTGTTGGCCACGGGGGCTGGTGGGTTGCTGGGGGCACTGGTCGGGGTGGCGATGAATGAAGAGACGTGCGGAACATCCAGTTTCTTCGGACTTGTCGAGTCCTTCGGTTGCGTGACAGAGGACAATAACGAGGTGTTGGGAGGCCTCATCGGCGGCGCAGTAGGCCTGGTTGTGGGACTCACCTTCTTGAAGGAGAGGTGGGAGATCATCCCGCACGGGGATCGGAGTGGCCCGTCGCTCGCTCCATTGGTGGGCATCCGACGCGGCTACGGAAGCGCGGCCATGCTTCTGGGAACGCGTATCGAGTTCTGATCGAGGCGGGCCGCCGCGAACGGCCAACCGCTCAGACAAGAAAGAGGGAGCCATGAAACTCGCACATGCTTGCGCTTCGGCGTTTTCGACGATGCTCCTGCTGCTTGTCACCTTCCATTCCGTCGCTGCCCAGCGCATGGGAGATCGTGTCCGCGTGGTCATCGCCGCTGACACACTGACGGGGGACGTCACCGAAACGCGAGAGACGGGATTCACGATGGCTCTGGCGTTCGGGCTGATGTCGGAGACCACCACGGCGGAGCGCGATGTCGAGTACGCACAGGTCGAGCAGCTCGAAGTGAGAACCTGCTGCATCGACTACGCATGGCTGTGGGCCACGGTGGGTGGCGGGGTGCTGGGGGCAATGGTGGGGGATGGGACCAATGAGGAGGTGTGTGAACGCGAATCTTTTCTCGTGATCTTCGAATCCGTGGACTGCGAGAGAGTGGGGAACAACCATGTGTGGGGAAGCCTCATCGGCGGAGCGGCCGGCCTGGCCGTGGGACTGGCGTTCCTGAGGGAGAGGTGGGAGATCATTCCGCACGGGGACCGGAGTGGGCCGTCGCTTACTCCACTGGTCGACATCCGACCCGGCTACGGAGGCGCCACCATGATCCTGGGTACGCGCGTTCGGTTCTGACCCCTTCCTTGTCGGTTCCCAAATTTGGGAATTGTGCCGTCTCTCCCTCGTTGCGCACTTGTATCCTGAGGCCTTGCGCAGGCTTAGCGCTCGATGCTCCCGCCGACGAGAACAGGAGAAATGTCATGGATGAACGAGGGTACTCCCCAGGATCCGTAGCGCGTTGGGTCGCTGCCGCAGTTGTGGTGCCCCTGTTCGCCTTGTCAACGATGCCAGCCGTTGCCCAGGATCCTCGGGCCCCCGACGCGGTCGGGTCGATTCCCGACCAGGCCATCGTGGCGGGACAGTCGGGTTCGCTCGATCTGGCGTTGTACTTCAGCGACGCGGACGGAGACGGGCTGAACTATGCGGCCACGGTCTCGGATGTTGCGGTCGCCACGGTATCCGTGTCGGGCAGCATCCTGACGATCGAGGGCGTGGCGCCAGGCACGGCAGTTGTGACCGTCCTCGCCAGCGATCCCGGCGGCCTTTCGGCCACACAGCTCAGCCAGGTCACGATCGAGGCCCCGGACCAGGCACCGGAGCCCGTCGGGACGATCCCGAATCAGATTCTTGGCCCGGGCCAGTGGATAGCCATCAGTTTGTCCTCCTATTTTCGCGATCCCGAGGGAGAGACCTTGAGTTTCTCGGCAACGACGTCCGCCGAGGCCGTTGCCGGCGTCGCCACTTCGGGCGATGTCCTGACCATCACGAGCGCGGGTACGGGTACGGCCATCGTGAACGCGGTGGCGCGTGATCCGGGTGGTCTATCCGCTCAGCAGAGCGTTACGGTGGCTGCGGGTTCCGACCAGCTGGCACCCCCCGCGCGACAGCCGGGGCAGGAGCCGCGGGAGCAGGTACCGCCCGGGCGCACACCGCCCGATCCACCGCTACCCCAGCAGGAACAGCCCGGCGTCCCCGCCGCCGCGGAGGAGGCCGTTGCCGGCGCACAGAGTGCTGCCGGGACACCGCAACCCGATCCGTTCCCCCCTCGGCTGCTGGCTGGGTTCGTGGGGTCGACGGGGTATACCCTTCCCCGCGGTCGGGGTCATCTGAGTGCCGGTTACCTGGGTGCCAACCCCCTGGCGCAGGTCGGAGAATTCGGGGATTTCTGGCCCATCGCGGGGCAGGCGTCCTACGGCGTGACGGATGACCTTACCGTCACGGCCGGATCCGGCTTCTTCTACTACAACGTGGGCGCTGGTGACTCTGATCTCTTTCCTTACATCGCACCCAGGTTCCGCCTGTGGGCCAACGAGCAGATCTCGGTCGCAGTCGCAGGATATGGGGGGCTCTGGCTCGCAGAGGAGAACCTGACATACTACGGCGGCTCCGTTGCCGGATCGGCAACCGTAGGGAGGGGCCTCCAGCTACATGCTTCCGGCGGGGTGCTCGGGTTTGCGGCGACCATCCTTGGTGAGACACAAACCGATCAATTCGGCGTCTTCGCGATGGGCGGCGACTTCCGCGTGACGCCGGAGTTGGGACTGACCGGCGAATTCCGACGGGTCGGCATCGAGGATGGTACGAACATCCTCACTGCCGGCCTGCAGTTTCTCGAAAGCACCCTCGCCGGCGAAGCGGGCCTCGCCTACTACCTGGAGGAAGGGGCGGAGATCCGCCCCATCGTCAGCATTGCCTACCGGTTCTAGCCCGGATTTCTCACAGGGTGGCGGATTCGGGTGTGGAATGAAGGATTGAGGCCGTGGTTGGGCGGGTCAACCGGGTTGCAGGGCGGGAAGGGTCCCGGTTTCGTCGTGTGAGAGGCGAGAGACGGGGAGAACTGCTGGCTGAAGGGGTCTTCACTGCTCGCGAGGCGCACGGGTCCCGGCGGTCTTGCCGAGAGGATGTCCGGAGTGCGTGGGAACTACGCTGGCAAACGTGCGTGGACCCGGGCGAAGGCGGTCGCGGAGGGGTGTGCGGAGTCCATCGCGACCTTGAGCCGCCGGATGGAGACGATGACGCGGGCACCGATCTTGAGGAGCTTGAGCCGAAGGGTTCCGGCGGTGGCGCGGGCCAGGCGCGTGCCGTGGAGCGCACGGCGCAGGGCGTCGAAGAGGATCGAGGCGAAGGCGGAGAAGAGGAGCCGGAGCTGGTTGGCGGCGAAGCGGGAGGCGGAGGTCCGGTCGGAGAAGAGGTCCAGTTGCTGCTCCTTGATCGCGTTCTCCATGTTGCCCCTCGGGCAGTAGATGCGCTCGTAGACGGACCGGGCCGAGAAGGTGTCGGGCAGCGAGGTGACGACGAAGCGGGGGTTGGACTTGCCGGGCAGGTGCTCGGCCTTGGCGACGACCCGGCGCGTGCGGGACCAGCTTGCGAGGGTGGCGTAGAGGAACTCGGTGAACCGTCGGGCCGACCGGCCCCGGCGCTCCGCTGACGCCGCGGCGTCAGCCAACTCCGGGCCGATCTTCTCGACGAGCCGCGAGTTCCGGGCCAGGCCGATTACGTAGTCCACGCCGTTGTTCTCGCACCAGGCCAGGATCTCTTCGCGGGCATAGGCGGAATCGGCCCGAAGCAGGATCTGCAGTCCCGGCCACCGTTGCCGGAGCCGTTCGACGATGCGGCCGAGCGGCCCCCTCACGCCTCCGGCGGGATCCGCGTTGCCCGGCCTCAGCAGCGCGAAGAGCGGGCGGCCGCCGCAGGTGATGTACAGCGGCAGGAAGCAGTAGTGGTTGTAGTAGCCGTGGTAGAAGCCGCCCTCCTGGCGGCCGTGGACTTCGTCGTCGGTCGAATCGATGTCCAGCACGAGCCGGGACGGCCGCCTCCCCTTCCAGGCGTCGATGAACGACTCGAGCAGCACGGCCTGCAGCGCGTCCGCATCGTGCTCGATCCTGTGGTACCGCCCCGGCGCCCCGGCGGGAGGTGCATGCTCCAGACGGTTCAGCGTGCTCTTGCCCGCCAGCGCCGCGCAGTTCCTGCGGCGGCCCTCGAGCTTCCCGGAAAACAGCGCCAGCAGCGGGTCGTGCCGCAGCTCGTCATGGTCGTTGAGATCCTCGTATCCCAGCGCAATGCCCATGATCCGCTGCGCCACCAGCGTCTCGACCGAGTGTTCTGTCAGGCGGGCATCGCGGTGGTCCGTGAAGCACGCGGCCACCCGGTCGACGAGCCCAATGGACCGGTCGGCCGCTCTGAGCAGCAGCGCTCCCCCGTTCGAGGTAATCGATCCGCCGTCGAACGCCGCGGTCACCTTCCGGCCCTGGCACCCTTGAAATCCGAACGAAACGGGTCTACACTGTGTCGGCATCGGTCCTCTGGTGTGGTGACTGTCAAGTTTGTGCGGCACATAAACTTAACAACCCCCGGAGGCCGATGCCATCTTATTGCTGTGAGAAATCCGGGCTAGCAGGAACACGGGCGAGGAGATGTCGATCAGAAGCGAATGCGCGCGCCCAGAATCATGGCGGGGTTCCCGTTGGGGCGAGACCCGATGTCCACCAGGGGACCAAGTGTCGGATCGCGCCGACCCGGCGGGATGATCTCCCACTTGTCCTTGAGAGCCGTCTTGCCCACAACAAAGCCGACCACGCCTCCGCCGAGAACTCCCCACTCGATACCGTTACCGTGAATTTCACACGAGTCGTCCTCCCACCACAGGAACGAAGCGTCGCTTGTCTCGAGGACGTCGCCCGTCAGTATGTCTCCACCGATTGTCACGCGGACACGATCGCCTGCATCCTGGGCGAAAAGTGAGTTGACGGTGGCGAGGCAAAGGCTCGCAAGGACCGTAGCAACCGTACCAGCGGCGTTCCTGGATGTCATGGCGTACCCTCCCGGCTTGCGGCGCTCACGATCAGAACTCAATACGCGCTCCCAGCAAAAGGGCGTGGCGTCCATCGAGGCCACGGTGTGGCGCGACAATGGGACTGATGCCGGCCGTGTCATCCCAGGGCCCGATGCGTTCCCACGCCTCACGCTTCATCAGCGCGCCCACACCGAGACCCAGAAGGCCTCCCATTCCGATCCAGGTCAACCCACCCTTTTTCTTTTCCTGACATGATTGCCCCCTCCATTCGTTCTGCAAACATCCCCAGGCACCCTTGACGGTCGGATGGGCGATGAACCCGCCAAGAAGGCCGAGGCCCAACCCCGCCTTCCAACGAGATCGCATCCCGATACTCCGTTCCAGCCGATCGATGTCCCGGTAGGCGAAGGATCGACGCAGGTCACCCTGAACCAACTCGAGTCCGTCCTGGCTAACAACGGTGACCCGGCCGATGAGCCTGATGCCATCGACGGAAACGCGAACGCGGTCTCCACCGCTGGAGTCGCCGCGAAGGGAAAGCACTTCGTCGGAGAAGACAGGCTCTTCATCGGAGACGACGAGGTCTTCGACGGAGACAGGTTCCCATGACTCATGCTTGAACAGAAGGCCGGCGGCTGCGCCTGCGACACCCCCTATCAGGATCGGTGGGCCGAATGATTCGACGATGGCCTCTCCGCAAAACACGAGGAGCGGAGGCACAATCATCAACAGAAGGCACAGGCCTGCGCGATCATCTTCCCGCAGCCTTGTAAAACCGACAACCGCCCCGCCGACACCACCGAGTGCGGCTCCTCGCGCCCAGTGAGAACGCATCCCGTGGCTCACTTCCAGGCGGTCCAGGTCTCGATAGGCGAAGGATCGACGCAACTCGTCGCTTGCGAGCTCGAACCCTTCGTCCCTCAAGCCGGTGATCTGACCGATGATCGTGGTATCCGCAGTGAACAAGCGGACGCGGTCTCCAACAACCTGAGCTCGCAGCGGGGTTGACACGGTCACAACGGCCAGGACGATGAACGCCAGGGGGTGCAACAGGATACGGTGCCCGTACTGCATGAGATCCATCCTGGTGTATGTGTTTGACTTGCGGGCCATCGCCACCGGCAGCGTCGCTCACACAACGATGGGAATTCGATGGGGGCTCATGCCCCAATGTCCGCGTTGCCCGCCACAGCAGGGCCTCAGCTACCGCATACGGGTGGGTTGTCGTGCTGAGTGATGTTGCTCAGCCAGGTTGCGAAATCGGTGGTATTCGGGATGCAGACGCTCTCGTTGTTATCGGCGCGGAAACTGAACAGTCTTAGATCCAGGAAGCTGTTCGGGATCGGACCCGTCAGTTTGTTGTAGTTCAGTTGCAGGTTCGAGAGTCTCGAAAGACCGCCGAGTTCGCTTGGAATGCCCCCTGTCAACTGGTTGTTCCGCAGGAACAGAGACAACAGGGTTGTCATGTTACCGAACTCGGTCGGGATGGAACCTGAAAGATTGTTGAAGCTGAGGTCCAGAAAACTCAGGCTGAGGTTCGCCAGTGCAGACGGAATCTCTCCCCTCAACCCGTTGACGGACAGGTTCAGATCCGTCAGGCTAACGAGTTCGGCAATCACGGGTGGTATGGTACCCGTCAGATTGTTCTGGGCGAGATCCAGGTCCGTCAGATTGGTGAGCCTGCCGAGCTCGTCCGGTATGGTACCCGTCAGGTCGTTCCAACCGAGGTCCAGTCGAGCCAGGTTGGCCAGTCCACCGAGTTCGCCTGGGATGGGGCCTGTCAGTTCGTTGGAACTGAGGTCTATGTCGTTCAGCCTGGAAAGGTTGCCCAGTTCTTTCGGAATCCGACCTGTCAGCCCGATCTCGGAGGGACCCGGTCGCCAGTTCCTGCGGAGGCTCAGAGTTTCGAGTGCCGACAGGTTGCCGATATCGGGAGGGATGCGGCCCCGCAGATTGTTGTTCGCCAGGTTCAGCGAGACGACCTGACCGGCACCGTTCACACGCACCCCGTACCAATCCTTGAGGGGTGCGTCGGTCAGCCAGTTGTCGTTCCGCGACCAGTTGTCTCCTCCAGTCGCGTCGTAAAACACGACGAGCGCCTCGCGGTCGGCACTTGCCGTCATCGTGACCGTGACGCTCGCGCTCAGGGAGGCCGTCAGACCTCCCGGGTCGGTCGCCGTCACCGTCACTGTAGTCTAGTCAAGTCCAGCAGCGTTTCAGGATGTTCAGGGAAGTATCGTAATTCTTGGTAGGATAAGAGGTTATCCCATAGATCCTCGCCGCTTATCTTCTTGACACGTTCCTTGACGTCCGATTCGATCCCACATATTATGTGGTAATGGATGACGTAACCAACACACCTGTTCCGACCCGGAGAACCAAGCCGAAAGGCCGCCACCCCCACAAGCGGCTGTCGGCTGCCTTCGTGCGCTCCGCACCTCCCGGAAGGCATTGCGACGGCAATGGACTCTACCTCTACGTTCAGCCGAGCGGTGCGCGCAGTTGGGTGCAGCGGCTCGTCATTCGCGGCCGCCGCCGCGACTTCGGACTCGGCAGCGTCGCGCTCGTGTCGCTGGCCGAGGCCCGCGAGAAGGCGCGGGCCAACCGAAAGCTCGCCCGCGAGGGCGGCGATCCGCTCGCCGAGCGGCGACGGGCACGGGGCATCCCGAGCTTCGCCGAGGCAACCGGGCGCGTCCTGAAGCAGAAGCAGGCCGGATGGCGCAGCAAGCAGCACGGGAAGGACTGGCTATCGACCCTGAAACGCTACGCCTTCCCGCGCATCGGTCAGATCGCGGTCTCGGAGGTGGCCACAGCCGATGTTCTGGAGATCCTCACGCCGATCTGGCACACGAAGGGATCCACGGCCCAATCGGTGCATCAGCGCATGCGCTCGGTGTTCGAGTGGGCGGTGGCGATGGAGTACCGGACCGACAACCCCTGCGACCGGATCCGGTCGGTGCTCGGGCCGCAGAGCCGCGTGGTGAAGCACATGAAGGCGCTCCCTCATCGGGAGGTTGGAGCGGCGATCCGGAAGGCGAGGACGACGGACGAGATGCCGGTGGCCCGGTTGGCCTTCGAGTTTCTGGTGCTGACGGCGGCGAGGTGGGGTGAGGTGCGTTGGGCCGAATGGTCGGAGATCGACTTGGGCGAAGCGGTGTGGACGGTGCCCGCGACGCGCATGAAGGCGAAGCGGGAGCATCGGGTGCCGCTGTGCCGCCGCGCAGTCGAGATCCTCGGGGAGGCTCGGGAGCTGGGCGGCGAGGGCTGCCGGTTGGTGTTCACGCGATTGAACGGAAAGCCGCTCATCGAGAAGAGGCTGCGCCAGTTGCTCCGGAAGCACCGGATCGCAGCGGTGCCGCACGGGTTTCGGTCGTCGTTCCGGGACTGGGCGGCAGAGGAAACGGATCACCCCCGAGAGGTGGTCGAGGCCGCGCTGGCGCACGTGGTCCAGAACAAGGTGGAAGCCGCCTACCGGCGTACGGACTTGTTCGAGCGTCGGCGTCGGCTCATGGACGACTGGGCGGCCTATCTGGCGAACGGGAGCGCGGGCACGACGACCTGACACCTCCGCGACAGACTCAGAAGCAGGTTCCGGGTGGATGGGGGCATTTCGGGGAATCTACGGGCCGTGGCATCGCCTGAAGCGACGATCTCGGGTCCCCGAGGGGATACGGTAGAGCAGAACGCGGCGGGCGGCAGAGAGTGCCGCCATCGCCACGGGGAACGGACCTCGTCCTCGCCGCCCGTGAGGCGCTCGACCAAGAGGCCGGCAGACTGGCCCGTGACGGCCCGGCCGAGGCTGTTTCGGGCGATGCCCGGAGCGGCGTTTCTAAGGCGTCCGCAGGGGCTGGCTCACGACCTTTAGTGGTCGTCAGCCAGCACACGCAGTGTTGAACACTGCGGCTGGCGAGGGGGTGGCTCCGCTCCCCCTTCGAACCCCCTGAAATCGTTGCCGCGGAGTTGCGGCAAAGGGGCCTTCCCCACCCATTGGCGCTGTGATGGCTGCTCGCCGCCGCGTTGCCCCCATCCGCCTCTTGTTGCTGGCAGTCCTTGCAGGGACCGGGACGCAAGCCAACCTTTGGGTGTGCCTTCCTCCAACAATGATCGAGCCCATAATGGTCGCGCGCCCTAATCCGCTTCGTGTCTCCATCGCCAAGGTTCCGCTCCTCCTCGCGTCGACCCTGGCGGCTGCCTGCGGGCAGGGGGACTCCACGGCTGACAATGGCGACTTCTCCACCACCTTCGACACCATTGGTGGCGTCGTCCACGTCACCAACACCGGCACGCCGCCCCGATGGCAACTTACGCCGGTCGTCTCGATCGGCCCCAAATCGCTGACGGAACAGCAGACTCCCGACGAGTTCGGTTCGGTCAGTTCCGTCGCCCTGGGTCCCGGCCAGACCGTGTTCGTTGCCGACAACACCAACCTCGAAGTCCGCGTCTTCGGTTTCGACGGGGCGCATGTGCGCACCTTTGGCCGCGACGGCCAAGGGCCGGGTGAGTTCAGGAGCCTCTACTCGCTGGCTTGGGTCGGCGACCGGCTTCTCACCTTCGATCCGCACCAAGGGCGCATTGGCGAGTTTTCGGGTGAAGGCGAGTGGCTTGGCCAGAGAGCGATTACGGGAGGCTTGACCGGCTCACCCGCAGACATTCGGTTCTTTCCTGTCGGCGAAGACGAGGTCTTCTACTTCGCGTTCGATCCTGATCCCGGCGCTCAGTGGGTTGGCCTCGACAGCGGCGGAGCCACAGGCGACACCGTGCCCTTCCCGGCGGTTCCCGAGGGCCTTCCCGGGCAGACCGAGGGGATTCTCTGCACTTGGGAGGACGGGAGGATCGGCTACTACCCACACACGGTTGGGGCAAAGTTCGTGCGACATCCGGCTTCCGGTGGCGTGGTGTATTCCGCGTGGGGCTATTCTTATCGGGTGGCCGTCACCGAGGGCGAGAGTGATACCCTGCGGGTGATCGAGCGCACGCTGCCAGCCGAGCCGGTCTTGGACGAGGAGTGGGCGGTCGGCAGTGCGGAGTTCGACGAAGCCATGGAGCGGTGGCCGGGCGGTTCCTGTAACCCCCGGAGCCACAGCCGGCCGGATCGGAAGTCGTTCATCAACGAAATCTTCGTTTCCCCCGACGGCAAGCTATGGGTCGAAGTGATTCGCGCCGTCGGCAACCGCTGGGAGTTCTTCGATCCGGAGGGGAGGCTGCTCGGCAGCGTTCCCTCCGTCCCATACAAGGAGCGAACCGTGCCCGTCTTCCGGGGCGATCATCTCGCGACAATCCGTCAGGACGACATGGACTTGGACCACGTTGACGTGTGGCGGCTGGAGCCGCTGCCAGCGCGTAGATAGGGCCGCCTGAGTTCTGTGTCTTGGGTGCGGAGGCGACTTGGGAGTGTGGCAAGGTTCGTCCGGCGAGGTTCAGCGGCGGCGTCTTCCCCCGCGTCTGCTGCCCCGCAGCGGCGCGGAATGCCGGGGGGTCTAAGGGGGCCGGAAAGCCCCATTGCCAGACCGCCAACGTTCAACGTGGCGTGGGCTGGCTTAGGACCACTAAACGGTCGTGAGCCAGCGTCTCACGCGGCCTCGCATGCCGCGCACGTTCCGCCTGTTTCTCTCGCCGCCAAGCAGATGCTGCCGTATCTTGGCAATGGGAGGCAAGCCGTTTCCTGACGGCTTGATGAGGAGGGGAACGAGACACTGGCCCCAAGAACATGGGCCGCCACCGCAAGGCGAAGAGGGAGACCGAAGGACATGGCTCGGTTCCGGCGTTGCATCGTCTTTCTTGTGGCAGCTCTTGTGATACCCGCAGCCGGTGCTGGGCAGCAGACGTGCGTTGACCGCGACCTGGCTTACCGCCTCGACGGGAATGACCTCGTTTGGAACGATGTGAGGGCGGTGAGCGCCGACGATTCTCTTCTGGTCGTGCTTACTGAGTCCTATCCGGTTGTCCACCTCTTCGATCTTGCCGACGGCCGCCGACGGGGAAGCTGGGGAGGGAGCGGCCAAGGACCCGGCGAATTCCAGTCAGCCTCTGGAATAGTGTTGGTGGGCCGTGTCAATGGGCATCGAAAATGTCAGGGTATTGGGCATTGAAGATGTCAGGGTCCGAGCGCTGCTCCGCGGAGGGAGCGGAGCGACCGGAGCGGGGCAGCGGGCCGGTAGCGAGGTCGTCATGAGGGGCTCTCTTTCGAGGCAGGCGATTCGGCGTCCACTCGGCTCGCGAGGGGGTGGATCGCCTTGGAGAGTTCGGCGTGGCGGCGCATCCGGTAGCTGTTGCCCCGGATGTTGACGATATGGCAGCGGTGGAGCAGTCGGTCGAGGAGCGCTGCGGCCATGACCTCGTCGCCGAGGATGCGGCCCCACTCCTCGAAGCCCTTGTTGGAGGTGAGCACGGTCGAGCCGTTGCCGTAGCGCCGGTTGACGAGTTGGAAGAAGAGGACCGCGCCGCTCTGGGTCACCGGCAGGTAGCCGATCTCGTCGACGATGAGGAGTGCCGGGTGGGTGAGGATCTTCAGGCGGCGGTCGAGCCGGCCGGCGGCCTTGGCCTCCTCGAGGGAGTCGACGAGGTCGGTCAGGGTGCCGAAGTAGATCTTGCGGCCGCTCTCAGCCGCCGTGATCGCCAGGCTGATCGCGAGGTGCGTCTTGCCCACGCCGGGCGGGCCGAGGAAAACGACGTTCTCCCGGCGCTCGACGAAGCCGAGTTCGTGCAGCGCGTCGATCTGCTCGCGCTTGATCGACGGCTGGAAGGCGAAGTCGAAGGCCGCCAGCGTCTTCACGTACGGCAGGCGGCTGGAGCGCATGGCGGCTTCGAGGCGCCGGCCGTTGCGGAGCTCGATCTGGGCGGCCAGGAGCCGCTCGATCGCCTCGGCCGCGGTCGTGCCTCCCCCGTCCACCCCGGCGAGCACGCCGTCCAGCGCCTCCAGCGCGCCGGGCATCTTGAGGTCGGCGAGCTGGGCCGCGATCCGCTCCCTGCGCGATGGCGGCCTCACCGCACGCCTCCCGCGATCCGGCCGTACTCGGCCAGCGGACGGCGCTCGACCTCGACGAACCGGGAGTCCGCCGCCGCTTCGTTCCGCTCCTTCGAGGGCTCGGGGCGCAGCGGCGTCACGGGCCGGTAAGGCCAGCGGGCCAAGGGCTTTAGGTGCGGCCTCTCCGCCTCGAACCGGTCCACGGGCCGCTCCTTCAGCGTGCCGTGGACGCGGACGTTGGCCACCCTGCCGAGCCACCCCAGCACCCGGGCGTTCAGATCGTCGTCCGACACGAAGTCCCGTCCGTAGAAGAAGCTCCGCCGGATGTAGCTGACCGGCCGTTCCACCTTCCCCTTCGTCTGCGCCCGGTACGGCCGGCACGCCCGGATCCGGAAGCCCCAGTGGTGGGCGAAGCGCAGGAACTCCGTGTTCTCCATCAGCCGCCCGCCGACCTCCCGGTTGTCCTCCACGATGACGGCCTTCATCTGGTCGAACAGCAGCTCCGAGGGCACGCCCCCGAAGTACCGGAACGCCGACTCCAGGCCCTCCATCACCACGGCCATCGTCTGCCGCTCGTAGTACCGGACCCACATCAGCCGCGAGTAGCCCAGAACCACGACCAGCGCGTGCCGCTTCCCCCACGGCGTCTTGAACTCCGCGAAGTCCACCTGCCCCTGGTGCCCCGGAGGGGTCTCGAAGCGCCTGACCGGCTCCGGCTCCGGCAGCGGCCGGACCTCCCGCACATGCCGCTTCACCTGGTCGTAGCCGCCCTCGTAGCCCGCCTTCCGGATCTCCTCGAACAGCCGCACAGCGCTGAGATCCGGATACCGGGCCAGACGGGTCTCGATGATCTCCTTGTAGGGATCGAGCCGCGAAGGCCGGGGCCGCCTCGGCCCGTATCGGACCGGCCCGTCGTCCAGCTCCCGGTCCAGCTGCCCCGCCGCGATCCAGCGGTACACCGTCCGCTCGCTGACCCCGCAACGCCGCGCCACCGCGGCCTTGCTCAGTCCCTGTTCCAGATAGTGCCGCAACAACACCCGCGTCTCTCTTCCGATCATCACGTCTCCTTCGTTCAATGGAGACGCGATGGTAGCCAACCCGTTCTCGGCCCTTGCCCGCCTTCGCCCAACATCCCATGGCCGAACCCCCGCCACCGGGCTCAACCCTGACATTTTCAATGCCCACGATCCCGTAATTTGACGTGCCCGGTAACAGGCCGCCATGTCTACGCGCTCGATGGCAATCAAGGACGGTTGTCCATCTTCGAGTTCACGGGCGATCTGAAACGGACCGTGACGCTTCGGGACTTCGGAATGCCTCCCAATTTTCCGCGCTGGATCCATCGGGCTGGGGGGGACACGGTTCTGCTCGGCTCGTCCGTGCCCATGGGCAACGAGAGGTCGATCATTGCACGGTCGTTCGGGGCCAGCGCCAACGAGGATCCAGTTCGCCAAGACACGGTGGTCGTGTACCGCCCTAGGACAACTACCTTGCGCCTTACGGCACCGGGAGCGCCGGGCTTGAGTGTCGCGCCGCCGTACGCGCCGATTCCGCGATGGACCTCCGTTTCCGGTGGCGTCGCGTTTTGGTCTGGATCGGACTCGGAGGTCCAGATTCTGGATTTCGATGGCCAGCGACGGTCGGTGGTTACGCTGGGATTTGATGATCGTTTCGAGGTCACCGAGCAGGACAGGGAGTTTTGGTTTCAGAACGCCATCCCGGACGAAATCTTCGGACAGCGGGGCGTGTTCGATCCCCTGAGAGAGGTGGCACGGCGAACCGTTGATTTCCCCAGATACCACCCAACGGTGTTCGAGCTCTTGAACGGACCTGACGATCTCCTATGGGTACGCCGGACTCCAGATGGGCGGGACGAGGTTTGGGACATCGTTGATGCCCGAGGGCAACCGGCCAGCCGGGTCGCGTTGGCTCCGGGTGAAGCCCTCATGGCCGTTATCCCGGACCACTTGGTGCTGAAGGTGACGGATGCGCTCGGCGTTGAGTCGGTTGAGGTTCATCAATGCAGCGCTGTGCCGGGGGCCTGAACCGCCGATGATCGAATGAGCGACACCCCTCCGGGTCTCCAGCGCCGAGGCATTATGGCGGGAGGAAGCGTGACCGGTCGGAAAACTCTATTGGAAGATCGGGGCTGCCATGGGACAACCGAGCGTCCCGAGGCCGGTCGGGGGGGGCGCGTAACCGATGGAGTGGACGCCCCCTCCCGGCGGCATCGCGATGTGCCAAGATGGTACCTCGCACTTGCTGACCATCTGAGGGAGGAGGCATCCAATTGGACGAGGCTAACATCATCGGGATCGACTTGGCAAAGAACAGTTTTCAGGTCCACGGCGCGCGGGCGGACGGGTCGGTGGCATACCGCCGGAAACTGAGTCGGGGAAAGCTCCCCGGCTTCATCGCCGCCCGTTCGCGCTGCGTGGTGGCTATGGAGGCGTGCGCCAGCGCCCACTACTGGGGCCGGGAGATCATGTCGCTCGGCCACGAGGTGAGGCTGGTTCCGCCGATCTACGTGAAGCCGTTCGTCAAGAGACACAAGAACGACGCGGCGGACGCGGAGGCGATCACGGAAGCGGCCCAGCGTCCGACCATGCACTTCGTGGAGGTGAAGACGGAAGCACAGCAGTCGTTGGGAATGCTCTTTCGGACGCGCGACCTTCTGGTGCGCCAGCGCACTCAGATCATCAATGCGCTGCGGGGTCACCTGGCCGAGTTCGGAGTCGTGGCTCCGCAGGGGATCGCCCGGATCGGGCGGCTGGTCGGGGTGCTTGAGGATGCCGACTCGGGCCTGCCGGAAGCGGTCGTCGAACTGGGCGGGCTGCTACTTGAGCGGATCGCCGAGCTCGACGGAAAGATCGATGGACTGAACAGAAGGCTTCGAGAGGCGGCGCGGCAGGACGAGGAGGCGGCACGCCTGATGACGATCCCAGGAGTCGGGCCAGTCACCGCGCTGGCCATCCAGGCCTTCGCGCCACCGATGGAGAGCTTCCGGCGGGGACGCGACTTCTCGGCTTGGCTCGGCCTCGTGCCTCGACAGCATACGACCGGCGGCAAACCGCGGCTTGGCGGGGTCTCGAAGATGGGGCAGCGCGACCTGAGGCGGCTACTGATCACGGGAGCCATGACGGTTGTCCGGCACGCGATCCGGCGAGGCGAGACAAGCGACCCCTGGCTGGCCAGGATGCTCGCGCGCAACAAGCCCCGGATGCTGGTCGCGGTTGCCTTGGCCAACCGGACGGCGCGTGTCGTCTGGGCGCTCACGACAAAGAAGGAGATCTACCGGGCTCAAGCTGCCGCCGCCTGAGCGGACGGCGAAAGGAGGAAGCCAGAAAAGAGAGAAGCCGTCGGGGGTGTGAGCAGGACGTTAGGAACGGGGCAAGGGCAAACGGTCATCAAGACGGGGTCGGGAAAACCAGTACCGAACAGAAGGCAATCCAAAGCCTGCGTAACCGATATGGACCCGATCCGCGAATCTCCATGCGGGCCAGCGGCGCATCACATGCCGCACCAACAGGCCGGATAGACGAAAGCACCTGACCACATGCTCCAAACCGGGCCACACAACACTTGCATCAACGGGGGCGTCCATAGATGTTCGGTCAGGCTTGGAAGAACGGTCGGTCGGCGTCCTCACCGCAACGATCAGGCCACTTTGCTTCGGTGTCGCCGCTGAGCTATCAACGTGGCGGCTGGCTCGCCGCCCGGACAAACCAGCCGAAGGCGCTCGCCAGCGGCGAAAACCCTTTCTCCGGCTGGCGATCCGACGATATCGTTCCGACACCACGGGTATCGTCTTCGCTCTCTGCTTCGCGTCCTGATGGAGGTGCCAGGGGGGCGCTTCGTCGATTGCTCGGTCCCCGTCGAGGGCAAACCCGCAGGAGATCGAGACCACGGCTTGGCCGAACGGTTACCGTCCAAGAACCTCCGATGCGGTCGATTGGCTTCCCGTTCGGGAAGTGGGATGCAATGAGGTAACCGCCCGGTAGCGAATTCTGTAAGATGTTTTATTACCGCCACTTACAACGTTGCATCACACCTTCACCGTCACCGTGGCCGTCCCCGCGGCAACTCCCATGACCGTCACCGTGCTGCCCGTCGCGGATGCCGTCGCGATGCCCGTGTTCGACGACGACGCCGTGTAGGTCAGGGCGTCGCCATCCGGGTCGCTGAAGAAGGGAGCCACGTTCACCTGTACGGACTGCCCGGCCGTCAGGGACTGCGTCGGGAGCGAACTCACCGTTGCCACCGGCGGCTGGTTGGCCTGCTCCACGGTCAGCATTCCGCTGATGGAAACAGATAATCCGCCCGGGTCGGTCGCCGTGATCGTGACCGTCGCGGTCCCCACTGCCACCGCTCTGGCCGTCGCGACGCTGCCCGTCAGCGACACCGTCACCACGTTGGCGTTGTTGCTCGAAACGGAGTACGACAGCGGATCGCCGTCCGGATCGACAAAGAACGGCGCCACGTTCTGCGACACCGAATCGCCCACAACCAGCGTCGCGGGCTCAATTTGAGGTGCGAGCGCCGTCGGCGGCCTGTTGGGCTCCATCACCGCCACGCTGGCGCTCGCGGATGCGGAGAGTCCTCCGGGGTCGTTGGCGGTCACCGTTACCGTCGCGGTCCCGGCCGCCACGGCCGTAATGGACAGGTTGGTGCCCGACAGCGCGACGCTCGCTACTCCGGCATTGGACGAGTTGGCCGTGTACGTCAGGGCGTCGCCGTCCGGGTCGCTGAAGAGCGCTGCCACGTTGACAGTGACGGACTCGCCCGCCGTCATGGATTGTGCCGAAAGCGACCCGGACGCCACCGGCGGCCGATTGGGCTCCGGCGGCGGCTCGGGGTCGGTGCCTCCGTCCCCGCCGCACGCGGCGGCCCACACCGCGGCCATGACCGCCAGCGGCCGAACGAGGTGCCGGAGAACACCGGGCGAGTCGAGCCGCGCTGACACTGGACATGAGCCTGTCATCATAGTACCCCGTGTTGTGGGTGTGGCGCTGCCACAGGGACAAGATGCGATAGCAGTTCACCGATCTATCGCCCCGGGCCCCGGAAGCGAGGGTCCTGGTGCAATTGCCCGCGGCTCCGGCACCTCAACGGAGAGGCTAGCGCCGGTCCGACCAAGCGGCCATTCCCAAAATTGGGAACCGAGGAGCCTGCGTAGAGAGGTTCAGGCCCGCAAGACCGGCTCTGGACGCTGGGCGACGCGAGTCTTGGGATCAGCGAGAGGCCTTGGACCATTCGATCGAGAGGACCGCGATGACCGTCGGGGCAGCCGCGTCGGATATCTCCTCGACATAGAGAGTATCCGGGTACGGTACATCCACGATCCTCCCAAGCCCTTCAACCGTGCCGCACTCCCGCACACGGCCACGGTCCAGAACGCACGTGAAGACGCTATGGACGACAGTAGCCGACTCCTCGTCATGGCTTGTGTAGACCGACAGGAAGCGGTCGTGCCAGACATATGCCTCGGCGTGCTGCGTCCAGGTCGACAGAAAGGCCAGAATATCGGACTGCGACATGCCCGCGATCGACCGATCCTCGGGCGCTCTGTAGAACGGCGGCGCGTAGCTGAGGCCGGGCACCTCACCCTCGATCACCTGAAAGGTCGGCGAGATCGGCTGGGTACAGCTGATGGCGTCCGTCGTTGCGGTCAGCGCGGAGTACTGCATCCGAGCGAGCAGGCCGCCTTCCGCCTCGCTGGTGGCGAAACGGCCGTCGCGGGAGCATGAGCTTGACACCCGCTCACCCCCGTGGGTGAGCCGATGAGCGATATGCCATGGGCCGGACTCCTGCTCGGGCAGGAAGGGTGTGATGACCACAAGCCCCGCCGCATCTGCGATGATGCCTGTCGGACTGCCCGACACCTCCAGGTCTCGAAGCTCGATGAAGGTCCCGTCGTGCTTGAACACCGAAACTCTTCGCCCAAGCGTCGGGTCCACTACATAGACGGTGTCATCGAAGACAGCCAGAGCCATCGGATCTTCGAACTCGCCCGGCCCACGACCCTGTCCCCCGAAGCTGTGCACGAACGCTCCGCTCGACTCCTGGTAGACATTTATTGTGCGTGCCATTCCATCGAGCACGAACAGCAGGGAGTCCGATCGGGCAACTTCCGTGATCGCATTGACGAATCCGACGCTATCCCTGCCCAGGTCAATGGTCCGTGCGCGGCGAACCTGAAGCTCCCGGACAGCAACGCCGGGGGGCAGGTCACGCTGAGGCAGTGCGGCCGCAGAGGAAGCTGAGTCCTCGGAACCGCAACCACCCAGGGCAATCACAAGGCAGATCGCAGGCCACACCGCCTTGGCTGGGCGACAGCGTGTTGACATGTCGGGCCGGCTCCTCCGCGAGGTTCCCACCTTCTACGAAGCCAGCGCGGTGACGGGATCGACCTCCGCCGCTTCCCGTGCGGGGAGCCAACAGGCGACGAGCGCCACAGCGAGGATTCCGGCCGCGGCGACCGCGAGCGTTTCGGGGTCGGTGCCCGTTACGCCCCAGAGGTACGCCTCCAGCAGACCGGACACGGCCGCGGCACCCACCAGCCCAATGCCGACCCCGATGCCGATCGGGAGCAATCCTCGCATGATCACCGAGCGCAGTACCTGGTCGCCGTTCGCCCCCACGGCCAGGCGGATCCCGATTTCCCGATGACGGTTCCTCACGGTCTGGGCAACCACGCTGTAGACGCCGACGGCAGTCAGGATAAGCGCGAGAGCGCCGAAGAGCGACACGAGAATGGTGCCGAATCGTTCGCGGGCCATCGTCTCCGCGACCGTTTCGCTCAACGCAAAGACCTCCGGGCCGGGAAGCGCCGGATCCACGGCACGTATCGCCTGCGTGAAATCACGTTCAAGCCGCTCCACAGGCAGGATGCTCCGAACGACGAACACCGGCATCGCGGGGCGGATGTTGGCGATGATGTCGCCGGCCTGGGCTTGCGGCAGGTACATGGTTCGACGGACCGAGGTCCGGAACGAGACGTCCTGCACATCCGCGACTACACCGACGATCAGGGCTCCGGGCCCTTCCAGGGAAGGGTATCGGAACTCGCCGCCTATTCGCGCGAGATCGATGCGCTGTCCGATTGCGTCGCCGTCGGGAAAGTAGGTGCGCGCGAACGTCTCATTGACGATGGCGACCCGCGTTGCGCCCTGAACATCCACCGCAGTGAACGATCGCCCGCGGACCAGTGGGATGGCCAGGGTCCGGAAGTAGCCCCGGGTGACGGTTCGCAGCTCGACCGAGCCCCCGAACTCATCGCGCCCCGCGATTGAAATCGGGAAGTTCAAGCCCCGCTCGAAGGGGAGACTGCTCGCTCCGGCGACCAGATCGACGCCTGCGGAGGTGCGGACGCCTTCGATCACTCCCTGCGCGAACTGGTCGAGCCGCTCGGAGCTGTCATAGGTGGGCGGCCTGATCGGCAACTTCACGGCTACGAGGGCATCGGGATCGAATCCAGGGTCGGCCTGCCTGAGGTTGGACCAGGTACTGAAGAGCAGACCGGCTGCCACGAGCAGGATGGTCGAGAGCGCCGTCTGCCCCGATAGCAGCGCCTCCTGCAAACGACGTTGCCCGGTCGTGGTCCGGGAACCCTGCCCCAGCGCCCGCCACAATCCTCCACGCACCGCAGGCCGCGCAGCCACTAGGCTCACCACGACCGAAGCGATCAGCGAGATGCCCATCGCAAACCCCACAACTCTCCAGTCTACCGCGATCGTCCCTGCGAGCGGCAGCCGGACCGGGGCCAGAGCGACAAGCAGGTTGGCGCCCCAGATCGCGAGCAGGATTCCCGCGACGCTCGCCACGGCAGCGACCATGATGGCCTCCGCCACGCCCAGTCGCATGATCCGGCTGTCCGTTGCTCCGAGAGCAGTGCGAAGCGCCATCTCTCCGCGCCGCCGCAGAGCTCTGACGAGGAACAGGTTGCCCACGTTGGCGCAGGTGATCAGCAGGACGCCCGCGACCGCAGCCATCAGGATCCAGATCGCATTCGCCGTTCGGCCAACGTACAGCTCCGCGAAGGAGTCGAGCATCATTCCGGGTTCCGAGACGTCGGCCTGCTGCGGGTAGGTCACCCTGAACCCGGCATTGAGCGACGCCACCTCGGTCCGGGCGTCACTCATCGTGTAGTCATCGCCAACCCTTGCGATGGTCGTCCAGTTCGCGCGCTGGTCGTCAGGGTCGACCCGTACCTCGGTGGGGACGATCATCTCCACGGGTTCCGAGACGTAGGGGAATGCGAAGTCGTCCGGAAGCAGCCCGATGATCGCGTATGGCTCTTCCTCCAGCCTGATCGAGACGCGACCGGACACATCCACCTGCTCGCCGAAGTGCTCGCGCCAGAACCCGGGAGACACCAGCGCGACCCTGGGTCCGCCGGGTCGGTACTCGTCCTCGCCGAAGGCACGGCCCACCCTCGGCGACAAACCGAGGACGCCGAAGAAGTCGGCCGTTACTCGGAGGCCCTGAGCGCCTGTGATCTCGCCGACTTCGCCTACGCGCCCGAAAAACGGCCGCCAGCCGGCGAACGCAGAGAAGGAGCGTGTGCGCTCCTGCCAATACGAGAACCTGGCTGACGTCAGGCTGGGGGAAACGTAGTCACCGTGGTTCCACGCCAGATTCGCGACCCGATGGCCGTCCGGAAACGGCAGGGGCCGCAGCAACACGGCGCTCAACACGCTGAAGATCGCGGTGGTGGCCCCGATCCCGAGAGCAAGCACCGACGCGACGACGACGGTGAACGCGGGCGCCCTCCGGAGAGCTCTCACCGAGTCGCGGACATCTTCGAGTATGGCGTTCACAACTCCCTCCAGCGATCCCTGCCTTGCCCATTCCCCATGCGAAGCCCCCTTCAACCATCCTCGGGGCGAAGACGTCGCCCGACCGCGGCTTCCAGCGACCAGATGGCGGCATGGAAGTCGTACACCGCAGCCAGGTGGTCTCGCTCCGACTGCTCCATCGAGTCCTCGGCATCGAGCAACTCAAGGAACGGGGCCGCCCCGAGCGTATAGCGCCGGCGCGCGAGCTCCGACTGCTCCGCCGCGACCTCAAGATTGCGCTCCTGGATCCGCAGGGCCCGGTATGCGGTTACCAGATCGTCGTAGGACTGCGTAACAGCCACGCGGAGCCTGAGTTCCTCCGCCCTGCGAGCGTGCATGGCGTCTCGGCTGTCGGCATGGGCCTGGGCGATGCTGCGTTGCCTGGTGAAGCCCTGAAAGATGGGGAAGCTGACGCTCAGGCGAAGGCTCAGCGGCTGCTTCGTAAAGTCGAGCGGGAAGGTCTCGTTCGCCGCCAGAACCTGCCGGCGCATCTGGTCGGTGAGCACGTAGTTCGAGCAATCGTCCGCCGTGAGCCCCGGAAGGTCCGGGAGCTGTGCGAGGAGAGCGTTGTCGAACTCGCAGCCTCGACGCTGGCGGTCGACGCTGCCCTGGGCCTGTTGAATGAGATATTCCTCGTTCCCAACCTGCCGGGAGAACCCCGACCAGACTGCGGCCGCGGAAACCGTGGGAAAATAACTGCTGCGGGTCCGGTTCACCTGCGCCCGGGCCGACGCTTCCGAAGCCACGGCCGCCCGCAGGCTCGGATGTCCCGATGTGGCGATCTCGATCAGCTCCGCCCGGTCCCACCCCGGTTCGAACACGGCGAAGTCCGATGCCAGCTCCAGGGGGGCTCCCGGATGCGTTCCGAGCTGCTCCATGAGGCGCGCGATCTCGGTACGGTAGAGGTTTTCCGCGCGGAGAAGGACCACCCGGGCTCTCCCCAGGTCAACCTCGGACTGCTTCCCGTCGGTCGCGGGGACCGCCCCCGCGTCGACCCGCGCGCTGACCAGCTCGAAGTTCTGGTCCCAGCGGGCCACCTGGCCCTCCGCCACTTCGACCGCGTCCCTTGCCCTCAACGCGGCGAGGTATTGCAGCGTGACGGCGGACTCCAGGGTGAACTCGTCCGCCGCGACCCTGGCTCCGGTAGCGCGCTGGTTCGCTTGCGCCGACCTGGCCTGGAAGATGGTGTTGCCGTCAATGGACCAGCCAAGGGCAAGGAAGTAGTTGGAGAGCAGGTAGTCGGTGGTGCCCACCGCGATGTCGGCCGACGAGAAGATCCCGAAGCGCTGCACGCCCGCGTACTCGTACTGGGCTCCTCCGCCCACCGTCACCTCCGGCAGGAACTGACCGTAGGCCTCACGGACCTGCCATGTGGCCGGATCCAGATCGTTGGCCGCCGCCAGGAAGGCCGGGTTGTTGCCCTTCGCGATCAGGATCGCGTCTTCCAGGGACAGGCTGCTCCCTGCCTGGCTCGATGCCCGCTCCTGGGCCGAGGCGGTACCTGCCGCAGCCATCAGGACGAGCGCCCCACGGATCGCGGCTCTTCCAACCATTGATTATCGCTCCACGCCCGAAGCAAGTGTTTCCGCTGACGGACGGCGGCGCTGACCGGATCACACGTTCCCTGCTTCACCACGGTCCCTCTTTAGCGCCCGGCTGGCACCACCCGTCTTTCCGAAGTGATGGCATTGTAAGAAGCGTGCCAGAGGGGTAGGATCGTGTTTAAACGGTTTTATAACAACATGTTGTGGAGATTAATGATCCCACGTCGACAGACGCGCACACGCCCGTTTGTGGGATTCGGGTGTGCGACTTCGAACGGTTGCCGCGTGGGTCCCAGGGCGAACCTCAACCGCCTTCATCCATGGGGATCGCGATCCGTGCCCGCGCGCCCCGGCGATCTTCCCGGTTCTCCAGCGAGAGAGTGCCGCCATGGCTCTCGGCAATCTGCCGTGACAACACGAGGCCGATCCCCGAGCCCCCGGACTTCGTCGTGAAGAAGGGCACGAAGAGGTTGCCGGTGTCGCTGAGCCCGGGGCCTTCGTCTTCGACCAGCACCTCGACCTTGCCGGCATCGACCTCCCACCCGATCCGGACCCGTTCTCCTTCAGCCTCCAGGGTGGCGTCGACGGCGTTCCTCACGAGGTTGATGAGGGCCTGCTGGAGCTGATCGGCGTCCGCGGGACAGGTAGCCGCGGGGCCAGGCACCACCTCCACCGGCACCCTCGTCTCCAGGTCGGCAACCATCCGCACGAGACTGCCGACGGAGACTGGAGCAAGCCTGGGTGCCGGCAGGCGGGCGAGCCTGGCATAGGAAGCCATGAACCGCCCCAGAGTCTCGGCCCGCGACGAAATCACGCCCAGGCCTCGCTCCACATCGTCCCGGGTCTCGACGGGGAGCCGACTGCGCGTCAGCAGGCTTTGGAGGCTGCCAGAGATCGACTTGATCGGGGCGAGCGAATTGTTGATCTCGTGGGAAAGCACCCGGATGATGCGCTGCCAGGCCTTGCGCTCCTCCTCGTGCAGCGCCCGGCTCAGATCCGAGAGCGCGATCAACCTGAGGGGATACCCCTCCTGGCGGACGACACTGCGTCGGAGCTCCCACCGGCCCGACCCACCCGGAAATGAAAGCTCCACCGTGCGCGGCGTAGTGCCGGTGAGCTGGCCGGAGAGACGCAGCTCCTCTGCCGTCCTGCCCCGGAGTCGATTCGCGGGCTGGCCGAGCAGTCTCTCTCCGGCGCGATTGACGATGCGCAGCACGCCTTGCGGGTCGAAGGCCAGCACCACGATGTCGATCTCCTCCAGGACCTTGCGCAGTGTCTCGGTAGCCTCGACGGCTCCGAGCCGCTGCTCCCTCAGGATCTCCTCCAGGGAGTTGATCTCCAGATACGCCAGCGAGAGCGGGTCTCGCGCGTCGCCCACTCTGGCCCTGATCGAGAAATCGCCCTCGCGCAGGGCCGCGACCATGTTCGCGATTGTCTCGAACGGACGGAGGGCATGGTTCCTCGCAGCGACGCTGAGCCCGACCCATCCGGCGACCAGCAGCACCGACAACGGCCACCGGATTTCGGGGTCGAGGTCGCTCAGCCAGAGCAACCAGAGTGCCGCGACGACCCCGGGCAGGCCCACCAGGGTGGTGAGGAGGAGAACCCGCCGGTCGTGCCGCGGAACCGGCGACTTGCGACTCATTCGGCCCGCCACAGGACGCCATCCACGCGACCTGACGTCCGGCTACGAGCTGGATCCCTGGTCATCGTCTCGAGCCTTCATACGCTGCAGCCGGCGGTAGAGAGCACTACGAGTGAGCCCAAGCGCACGCGCCGCCCTGGTCACGTTGCCATTGTGGCGGTCCAGTGCCTTGCGAACGAGGATCCGCTCGGCTTCCTCCAGCGTAACGTCGGTGAGCGCCACCGAATCGCCTTCGCGTCCGCGGAGCATCAGGTCGGCCGCCCCGATGCGCGAGCCGCGTGCCATCAGCACAGCGCGCTCCACCGAATGCTGCAGCTCGCGTACGTTGCCGGGCCAGGCGTGCGCCGAGAGAGCCGCCTCGGCCTCCGCCGAAAAGCCCACTATGGCTCGCCCATACCGGGCTGCCTGCCTCCCAAGAAAGTGCCGAGCCAGCAACGGGATGTCTTCGCGACGGTCCCGGAGCGGTGGAAGCTCGATCTCGACCGTGTTCAGCCGGTAGAGCAGGTCCTCGCGGAAGTCACCCCTCGCCACCGCCTCGCCAATGCTGGCGTTGGTCGCGGAGATGACGCGCACGTCCACGTGCCGCACCTTCGAAGAGCCGACACGCTGAATCTCCCCGGTCTCGAGCACGCGCAGGAACCTGGTCTGCTGTTGCAATGGGACGTTGGCGATCTCATCAAGAAACAGGGTGCCCTGATGGGCGAGTTCGAAGCAGCCGACCCGGTCGCTCCTGGCGTCGGTGAAGGCCCCTTTGACGTGCCCGAAGATCTCGCTCTCGAAGATTCCCTCGCCAAACCCTCCGGCGTTTACGGCGATGAGGTCGTACCCGGCTCGATTCGACAACGCATGCAGCCGCCGGGCGACTACCTCCTTCCCCGTTCCATGCTCCCCGGTGATCAGCACGTTTGCGTCCGAGGGGCCGACTCGCTCCATGATTTCCAGCACCGGCCGCATCGCCTCGGATTCGGCGATCAGCCTTGGCGCCCGTTCCCCTCTGAGCCGGGTGTTTTCGGTCTCGAGCCGCTGGGCCCGCCGCAACGCCCGCGAGAGGTCCACCTGCGTTTGAATTGTGGCGAGCAGCCGCTCATTGTCCCAGGGCTTCTCGATGTAGTCGCGGGCTCCTTCACGCATCGCCTCCACGGCTCCGCCCACGCTTGCCCACGCGGTCATGGTGACCACGGGCAGAGTCTCGTCCAGTTCGCGCAGATCCCCGAGCAGGCCGAGTCCTTCCCTTCCGGAGGTGGTGTCGCGGGTATAGTTCAAGTCGAGCAGGACCACGTCGAAATCGCCCTTCTCGACCGCGCGCCGGACCGCATCGGGGGACGTGACAGCGGTGGTATCGAAGCCCTCGCCCTTCAGCAGCAGGCGCAGCGCCTCGAGTATGTCGGTCTGATCATCCGCGATCAGAATACGTGCTGGCATGGGTTGCCTTGCCTCAAGTCAGGGATCGACCTGGTCGAGCGCGTGCCGCTGCGCCTGGTCCTCACTGACGATCTGCCCGTCGAAGAGGTGGACGGTCCTGTCGGCCAGGTGCGAATACCGCGGGTCGTGCGTCACCATGCAGATCGTGGCGCCATCGTCGTGCAACTCCTTGAGCAGCCCCATCACCGCGCTTCCGTTCCGGGAGTCGAGGTTCCCCGTCGGCTCGTCCGCCAGCAGGATGAGCGGCTTGCCGACGATCGCGCGCGCGACCGCGACACGCTGCTGCTGGCCGCCGGATAACTGATTCGGGTAGTGCCGCGTGCGGTGCGCAAGCCCCACGCGCTCGAGTGATTCCTGCACGCGCTCCTTTCGTTCCGCGGCCCCCGTCCCGCGATACGTGAGCGGCAACTCCACATTCTCGTACACCGTAAGGTCGCCAATGAGGTTGAACGCCTGAAAGATGAAGCCGATCGCCTGGTTGCGAACCCGGGCCCGCAGCCCCGCATCCAGGTTCTCGGCCGAAGTCCCGTCGAGCAGGTATTGCCCGCTCGTGGGGCTGTCCAGCAGTCCCAGGATCGACAGGAGCGTCGTCTTGCCGCAACCCGACGGACCCGCAATCGATACGTACTCGCCGCTCCGTATCGACAGATTGATGTTCGACAGCGCGTGGGTCTCCACCTCTTCGGCCAGAAAGACCTTGCCCACGCCGTCCAGTCGGATCAGCGAATGATCGGTCATCATCGTGCTCCTCAGCGATTCCTCAGCCTGACCCGGTTGAATCCATCCCATTGCGACATGTCCGACAGAATTACGACATCGCCCGGACGCAGTCCCTCCCGCACCTCGACGTCGTTCACCGAACTCGCGCCGAGGCGCACGGTGACGCGCTCCGCGAACCGGCCGCCTTCGACCATCCTGAAGAGGCTCATCTGCTGATTCGCCTGCCCGAACGTTGGACGGCCCATGTGGATCACATCTTCGAGGCGCTCGACGATGACGTTTCCGTCGACGCTGAGATCGGGCCGTGCCGACGGCGGCAGGTTCGGCGGAAGTGCGACGTCGATGGTCACGGTTCCGCTGCGGACCGCAGGATCGATGCGTACGACCCGTCCCTGCATCGTGTCCGTCCGCGTGTCGATCATCGCGAGCTGTCCCACGGCGATATCCTGCGCCCGCGTCTGCGGTATGCGGATTTCCGCTTTCAGGCGGCCCGGAACGACGACTCGCGACAGCGCCTGCCCCGACTGCACCCACTGGCCCTCCTGAAGCGGAATATCGAGTTGCGCCAACACCCCGCTGACAGGCGCGGCCACGTGCATTGACTGGATGCGGTCCTGGCTGAACTGAACCAGGTCGGCAAGGCGCGTGATCTGTTCCTCCTGGGCGCTGACCTGCTCCTGTGACGTGCCCGAGATCACATCCAGGCGCTCCTCCTCAGTCTCGAGCCGAAGCCGCAGGGCTTCCACCGACTCGCGTGACCGGTCGACGTCAGCCCGCGCGACGAGGTCCGGGTTCTCGTCAAAGAGCTGCTGGTTGATCCGATGGATTCGCTCCGCCTCCAGGTATTCCGCGCGCACGGTGGCTGTCGTGGCGCGCTGCTGGAGTTCCTGCATCCTGAGGCTGGAGCGCAACTGAACGAGGCTCGCGTGCGCCGCCGACAGCTGCTGCTGCGCCTGCAACAATTGCATGTCCACATCCGGGTTGCTGAGGCGCATGATGAGATCGCCGGCCGAGACGTCGGTGCCGGGCAGCGAGAGGATCTGCTCGATGCGCCCGGCGGTCAGCGCGGTGATCCAGCGCATCTGCTCCGGTACGAGCGTGCCCGGGCCGCGTACCTGCCGGATCAACGTCCCGTGCGCGACCGTGTCGCTCCAGACCATGGCGGTATCCATGGTCGGGGCGCCCGACGGAAGCAGTTGCCATCCGAAGACGGCAATCGCCAGCGTGCCGATGCCCGTGGCGGTCCAGGCCAGCTTCTTCCTCCGCTTTTCGGGGCGGGTATCGCGAATGATGTCCAAGCCTGGCTCCTTCGGGTTCTCCCCACTTGTCGGCGCGACCGCCGTCGTGCTCCCCCATCGCGCTTGTTCGTGAGCTTAGGGAAGGTTCGTGCCAGGGAGCTGTGAGACGTGCTTATCACAATGCATGGCAATGATTTATAAGCTGCTGCGAAGGACGAGCGCCAAGACGGTCATGGCCGGTAATGGGACCGCACGTTCCGTTTTCGAACAGGTTGGGCGGTTTGGATCGTGTGCAGGCCGATGATCGTCCGGTGGCGCTTGGCGGCTTTGCCCCGGCTCAACCGATGCGGAGCCTGAAGGTGTGTGCCCCTAAAGGAGCTTCGGAAGAGGCTTCGGGCTCGAAAAGCCTCCACCGGTCTCGATGTCGACGACGATCGAGCCGATCAGGTCCCCGATCGCCTTCTGCCCGCGGCGCAACGCGTAACGATACAGCCCGCGCCAGCCCAGCGTCACCAGCCAGCCGACCGTTGCTCCACCGGCAAGGAAGCCCAAGACCGCGGCTCCGGCTGCGATCCCCCCGATCCCGAGGGCGGCGGCCGCGCCCGCCCCCGCAAAGGCGCCACCGACACCGCTCAACGACCCGGCCAACCCCGAGAAGCTGCCCCCGACCCACATATTGAGCTTGTGGCTGTGAATCAGGCTCCCGCGAACGGTCAACTCGGTCGCAGGCGGATCGGTGTCCAGGCGCCGGAGGCTGAACAGCAGCTGCTTGAGGTCGATCCAGGCCATCTCGTACGCGAACGACTGATCTCCCAGGGTTGCCAGGTAGACAGGCACCTTGAAAACCAGCACGCCCCCGTGGAGGGGATCGGCTCCGTGTTGATCGACAAGCTTCAGGCGAAACGGGTCCTCCGGGAGGATCCGCTGCATGGCGCCGTAGACCTCCTCCGCCGGCGCATGGATCACCCGGGAGACCTCCAGCGCAAGCGGCGGCTGGCCCAGGAAGCGGGCTGCCATCGCCGACGGCCGGGCCTGGGCTCCCTCGACAAGGGCCCGATTGCGAGCCTCCGCGAGCGCGCCGTCAACAAACTCCGGCGAGATCCCGGCTTCTTCGGCAGCGGCCCGGACATCCGCGAGGCGGTACCCTTCGACCTCCGCCGTGTCGGAGTCAGAGGGATGCCCCCGCGGAGCCAGCTGCCGCGAGCGCTCTTCGAGGCGACGAGCGGCCTCGGCCTGCAACTCCGCCGCACGGTGCCAGAGTGCTCGCGCTTCCTCTTCGGAGATGCGGGTTTCGTCCTGGCTCATGGAACCGTGGCAAGGGTTGTATGCGTAGCCACCTCGGCCGCGCCGGTCCGTACTATGACGCCGCCTTCCACCAACCGGACGGTTTCAGCCGCTCGCCGCGGCCACTGACGCGGTCCAGCCAGAGCGCGAGTCGCCGGAGCGGCGTGCCCGCCAGCCATCGCCACATTCGACTCCATAGTTGGCGATAGTCGCGGTTGTATGGGCAGACGCGCACGCAGATCGAGCAGTCGGTGTTCTGGTTGGCCCAGAAGCGGAAGCATTTCTCGGCATCCATGGTCCATTTGCGGATGCCTTGAATGTTCGACCGGTTATGGACCACGGTGGAAGGTTCGCCGCCGTCGATCGCCTTTGCGGGGCACGCGTTCGTGCACGCGCGGCAGATGTCGCACGTCTCCTTCACGCCGAAGTGGACGGGCCGGTCGTGGGCGATCGGCATGTCGGTGAAGACCTTGCCGAGCCGCACCCGGGGACCGTACTCGCGGGTGATGAGGAGCCCGTGGCGCCCGTACTCGCCCAGCCCGGCCTTGATGGCAAACGGGATGGCCAGCGCCGAGTCGTTCATGCTGGCCACGGCGCGGTAGCCGAGATTGGTGATGTACTGCGCGATGGCCAGCAGCACGATGGTGTCCCGGGAGTAGGTGGCTCCCGTCGCGGTGCCGCTCAGCGCGGAGGGCGCCGTGCGCAGGAGATCCCGGTCCATGGATTGCGCGATCACGATCACGTTGCCGAGATCGGTGGAGATCTCCTGCGGCTTCTCGTGCTCGTTCTCGCGGCTGTAGGCATGCGTGTAGAGCCACCGCTCGTCGTTGCCGGTGATCCCCACCAGATCGGCGCCCAGGGTCTTTGCGGCGTGCTTGATCTCTCGCGCCATGTCCTCGGGAGACGCCACCGGCAGCGCGCTGCCCGGGCCCTCGCGAACGGCGGTGTACGGATCCAGAAAACCCTCGCGGCGATCGTCGCCGTCACGCAGCTCGGCGAAGATGTCCGTCACATGCCACGACGCGTTGCGCAGCGCGTAGTCACGCTGGGTGAAGCCGTCGACCGAACGCCAGGTCAGCTTCGGCGTGCGGTACGTCTCGTAGAACATGTCCGAGCGGTGCGTACGCACCTTCGCATCCCAGAACGAGCGGCAGAAGATGTCGTCCCTCTGCGAGAAACGCCGGAAATCCTCCCGGATCTCGAAGCCGGCTTCCTCGTCCGTGACGGCGGAGCCGGTATCGCGTGCGCCACCCGGGTCAGTTGAGTTGTCCATCGGCCTCCCGGCCGTCTCCCAGGCAAATTCGTCGCTCATTCACAAATGCATCGCAAGACGCAACGTACCCATGCACTGCAGGGGCAGCAATTGCCGTAAGCCTACGCCTCGTCCGGAGCCGCGGCGCGGTATCCCACCCCCCGCTCGGTAAAGATGTAGGCCGGGGCGGCAGCGCTGTCGCCGAGCTTGGCCCGGAGCTTCTTGACGACCGTGCGGACGCGGTCGGTGTCGCTGGGGTCGCGGCCGCGCCACACCTCGCGGAGGAGGGTGTCCATGGCCACGACCCGCCCCGCGTTGCGTGACAGGATCTGCAGCAGGTCGAACTCCTTGGCGGTGAGGGTCACCGCGCGGTCGCCCACGTTGACCCGGCGCCGGGCGTAGTCGATGGCCAGATCGCCGCACACGAAGGTCTCGGGCTCGTCGCGGGTCCTGAGCGCGGCACCGACGCGCGCGAGGAGCTCGGTGGGTGAGAACGGCTTGACGATGTAGTCGACCGCGCCTCGTGCGAGCGCCTTGGCGATGGTCTCGT
This sequence comes from Longimicrobiales bacterium, assembly GCA_965208255.1. Lineage (GTDB taxonomy): Bacteria > Gemmatimonadota > Gemmatimonadetes > Longimicrobiales > Gaopeijiaceae > BD2-11. The sequence continues at coordinate 739,183 of OZ242324.1, read as the reverse complement.
CCCGGCCGTAGCCGGAGATGAAGATGACCGGGAGGTCGCTCAGTTCCGGCACCTGCTCCATCAGCTCGATCCCATCGAGCTGGGGGAACATCAGGTCGAGGAGGACGAGGCGGGGCCGCTCGGCGCGGATGACGTCGGCGAGGCCATTCGGATCGCCCGTCACGATGGGCTTGTAGCCGGCCCCGGCGAGGGCATCCCGCACGTAACGCAGCGCCTGCGGGTCGTCGTCCACGACCAGGATCCGCGTCTCTTCCTCCTGCGGCCGGTGTGGCCGGGTGCCGCGCGGGGCCGCCTCGGTGTAGGCGGGCCCGGCCGCCGGGATCGTGAAGGTGAAGCGGGCGCCGAGGCCCGTCCCCCCGCTCTCGGCCCGGATGCGGCCGCCGTGCGCCTCCACGAGACCCTTGCAGATCGCGAGCCCGAGCCCGGTCCCTCCCATGAGTCCCCGGCCTCCCCCTCCCGCGAGATTGGCGCGCTTGCGGAAGAGGTGCGGGAGCCGCTCGGCCGGTATCCCCCGGCCCTCGTCCGAGACCGAGATCGCGATGTAGCCGTCCGCGCTGGCCGCCTCGACCCGGATGGGCGAGGACTCGGGCGCGTGCCGCGCCGCATTCGACAGGAGGTTGTTGAGCACCTGCACGATGCGCCCGCGGTCGGCCATCGTCGGCGGCAGGTCCGGGGGGATGTCGATGAGCACGGCGTGTCGGCCGCCGCCGCTCAGGAACGTGTTGCGGGCCTGGTCCACCAGCAGGGCCACGTTCCGGGGCTCGGGCGCGACCGTGAGCGTGCCCGCCTCGATGCTGCCGGCGTCCAGAAGGTTCGCGATCAGGCCGCGCATGTGGTCGGCCTGCCCGTCGATGATGCGGAAGAACTGGAGCAGCTCGGCCTCGGGCGGGACCGGAACGGAGCCGAGCACCGTCGCCGTCGAGCCCTTGATCGAGGTCAGCGGGGCGCGGAGTTCGTGGCTCACCATTCCCAGGAACTCGGCCCGCTGCCGCTCCAGCTCCTCGAGCGGAGCGAGATCCTGCATGGTCACGACGACCGACACGACATTGCCCCGCTCGGAGCGGATCGGCGTCACGTTGATCAGCGTCCGGACACTCCGCCCGTCGGGCACCGAGAGCTCGATCTCCTCGGCGCGCATCGTCGTAGCGCCCTCCAGCTGCCGGGCCAGGGGAAGCTCTGCGAGGGAGGACTCCCGCCCGTCCGCGAACCGCAACGCTGCCACCTCGAGGATTCGCTCACGCGGCTGGCCCGGAATGCGAAGCCCGTCGACGATGCGCCACGCCTCAGGGTTGAACGAGACGATTCGGCCGGTCTTCGCGTCGAAGACCACGACCCCGACCGGCGTGGTCTCGATGAGCGCCTCGAGGTCGGCCCTCGCCCGCTCCACATCGCGGTAAGTACGCGCGTTCGCGATCGCCGCGGCCGCCTGCGAAGCGAAGAGGACGAGGATCTCCTCGTCCTCGGCCGTGAACGCCTCGTCGTCCGCCTTGTGACCGAGGTAGAAGTGCCCGAGAAGCTCGCCCCGATGGTGCATCGGGGTTCCCTGCAGCGTCTTCGCGGGCCAGGGAGTGGCGGAGAGGCCGAGCGAGCAAAGATACCCGGGGACATCTGCCACCCGTAGCGGCCCTGGAAGGTCCCGCAGGTGCTCGAAGAGCCGCTGCCCGTCGGGCCACTCCACCATCTTCCGGCGGTCCTCCGGCGTGAGACCGGAGGTGAGGAAGTCCCGGACTTGTCCTCCATCGTCGGTCGTCGTGATCACGCCATGGCGGGCACCGGTGAGCGCGCAGGCGCTCTCGACGACTTCGTCGAGCACCGTAGCCAGATCGAGGCTCTGGCTGATGCGCAGAATCGCCGCACTAAGGCGGGAGGTACGGTCATCCGAGGCCCGGCGCGCGGACCCGTTCAACTCTCGATCATTCATCAGCTCCACCCTCTCGGGGATACGTCACCGCCGAACGCCGCTACGCCGACACCGGCGCAGGCTCGCGTGGGCCGGCCGGGTATGGCCGGACGGGGCAGTAAGGTTAGCACGCCCCGACGCATTAGTCACGAAAAACACGTGCCAATACGAGCAAAACTCACATCCCGATCATAAATAATCAAGTATATTTAATGGATGTTTCGGCTATTGGGACCAATAGACAACGAATTGGCGAATCCAACGCGGCGGTCCCCCATGGAAGGGAGCTCACGACATGTTCCTCAAACGGAGCGCGATACCGCTGACGATCCTGCTGCTGGTGGGCTGCGGGGGAGACTCGGACATCACGGATCCGGCGCCGCCAGTGACGCCGCCGCCGGTGACGCCGCCGCCACCAAACCCCGTGGAGGCGGAACGGGCTGCGCTGGTGGCCCTCTACGAAGCAACGAATGGTCCGAGCTGGGTCAGCAGCGAGAACTGGCTGACCGACGCTCCGCTCGGGGAGTGGTATGGGGTGGAAACAGATGCTTCCGGCCGAGTCGTCGGGCTGGATCTCAGCGGCAGCTGGGACAGCGAAGCGGAGCAGTCCATCGTACATGGCCTTTCGGGCCCGATCCCACCCGAACTCGGCACCCTCACCAACCTGACGGTTCTGGATCTCGGCTACAATCTCCTCAGCGGCCCGATTCCGCCTGATCTCCGGAACCTCATCAACCTCAGTAGTCTGAATCTGCGGCGGAACCTCCTCACGGGCCCGGTCCCGCCCGGGTTCGGCGACCTCCGAATGCTCGAGAGGCTGGATCTCGTCAGCAACAGTCTGTCAGGCGCGATTCCGCCCGAACTCGGCACACATCTTCCAGTGTAGTCCACCAAGATCCATCAAGTAGGCCGTAACACGTTACTGGACAACGTGTTCTGTAGGATATGCGGCGCTCTGTCGTCCCTTGCAGTCCATCGCCATCCGGTGTATTCTTCCCGATGTAGTGCGGCAATAAATGATACACCACAAGGAAGGAACCGCATGATGAAGCGACCGAGGACGCTCAGCGCGGCGTTCGTGCGAACGGTCAATCGACCCGGTGTCTACGGCGACGGGCGGGGCGGGCGGGGGTTGAGCCTCCGGGTCCACCGGACACTGGATGGCCGGATCACCAAGACTTGGCGCCAGCGCGTCAGGATCGAGGGCCGCCTGACCTCGATCGGGCTCGGGCCGTATCCCGAGGTGACGCTCGCCGAGGCCCGGCGGAAGGCGTTGGACAACAGCCGGGGCGTCCGCTTGGGCCAGGACCCGCGCGGGCGCGGCGTCCCGACGTTCGCCGAGGCCGCCGAGAAGACCATTGAACTGCACCGCCAGGCGTGGAAGGCCGGGAGTCCGCTTCCCGAGCAGTGGGAGTCCACGTTCCGTCTTCACGCCGCGCCGCTCCTCGCCAAGCCGGTGGACCGGATCGAGAGTGCGGACGTGCTCCGGTGCCTCGCGCCGATCTGGAACTCGAAGCCCGCCGCGGCGCGGAAGGCCCAGCACCGGATCACTGCGGTCTTCCGGTGGTGTATCGGTCGGAACTACCGCACGGACAACCCGGTCGAGCGCGCGGTCGTTGCACTGCCGAAGGCGAACGGCCACACAACAACCCACCACCGGGCGCTGCCGCACGGAGAGGTCGCGGCCGTGCTCCGGGCGGTTCGCGGGACTACCGACACGCACCCCTCGGCGGTTCTGTGCGTCGAACTGATCGTCCTCACTGCCGTGCGTCCCGGCGAGGCACGGGGCGCGCTTTGGGACGAGATCGACATGGACGCGGCGAGGTGGACGATTCCCGCTTCGAGGATGAAGGCGGGCCGCGAGTTCGCGGTCCCGCTCAGCACGGGCGCGCTGGATGTGTTCAAACGGGCGCGCAAGCTGGAGGGCGAATCGCCGCTGGTGTTTCCGTCTCGGACCGGCGGACCGCTGCCACCGAAAGCGCCGCTCAGGGTGCTCAAGCGCGCCGGGGTCGCCTCGACGCTGCACGGGTTCCGGTCGAGCGCCCGGTCGTGGATGGCCGAGTCCGGCGTCCCGGCCGAGGTCGCCGAGGCTTGCCTTGCCCACGTCCCGAGAAGCCAAGTCGTTCAGGCGTATCAGCGGTCCGATCTGTTGACGCGCCGCGCCGAAGTCATGCAGGCGTGGAGCGAGTACGTCGGGTAGCTGCAAGTCACCCACGACACCGATCAGCACAGCCGTTCCACCTCCGTAGCGCGGTCGGAGGGCAGCCGCGACCGCATTGCCGCCTTCCATGGCCGCAACCCGGGTCGAACCGTCCTCGTCGGACCGGCTTCCACACCTCTGGACGATCACTCCGAAGTTCGCCAAGGGGGGCGTCTTTCCGAGCCGCTGGCAGCGGCTTCGAACGAGTCCCGGACAACATCGTACAACTATAGACGCTATAGACACTTGGGAGATTTCCCAAGTGTTGACGGCCCCGCCAACATTCGTTCAGTGTTCGGGCATGGAGACGCTGGAAGGGCAGTTCATTTCGCGGGTTGGCGCGTTTCTCGGGCTTTCGAGCCTGAGCCCGTCGCTTTCGGCAAGAAGGCCGCTGGGCGATCCCAACCTGATGCGCCGGATCGGTCGTGGCCGCTCGCCGTCGCTGAGGACGGCGGACCGGATTCTGGCGTTCATCGCGGAGCAGGACGGAGCATCAGGCGGTGGACGCGATCCGCCTCGACGCCCGTGAGACCGGAGACCGACCAGCAAGCAGCGAACAAGGAGGAGGAGAAGGATGATGACCGAGAACCCAATGGAGCAGAAAACGAACCCGCCGATCCGCTTCCTGCGGCTGCCCGAGGTGATGGAGCGCACGGGCCTGTCGCGGAGCACGATCTACGTCCGGGTGGCCGCGGGGCGCTTCCCCCGGCCGGTCGCCCTGGGCGGGCGTGCAGTCGGCTGGATCGAGGCCGAGGTGGACGAATGGGTTGCCGAGCGCATCGCCGAGAGCCGGTGCCACGGTGATGAGACTCGTGTGCATGGCGGGGCCGCGCCCGGGATCCCCGAGGCCGGTTGGCGGGCGGCGGAAGCCCGTCCGGATCGATGATGCGGCGCGCTAGAAGCGACCGGGGGACAGCCCGCTGGCCTCGCCTTGGGGAGTCAAGCCAGCGTACCCGGTGTAAGACACCGGGCTGGCGAGGGGATGGCTCCGCCCCCCTTCGATCCCCACCAAGATCCGCGCGACGTTGGGGCGCGCGTGCGGGGGCTCTGCCCCCCCATCCCCCGTGTCGGCCGGTCGTCCGATGAGTGATCGGCGCCCCGCAACCGTCTCCGCCCGCGTGTCGGCGGCCGAGCTCGCCGACTGGCGGGCCAAGGCGAAGGCCGCCGGCGTCCCGCTCTCGGCGCTCGTCCGGGAGGCCATGGCCCGCACGCGCACATGGACCGCCCCGGCGGCCGAGGTCGCGCGCGAGCGCACTAAACAGGTCGCGCGGATCGGCAACAACCTCAACCAGATCGCTCGCTGGGTGAATACCCACAAGGCGGCCATCGAGGCCGTCGAGGTGATCGCCCACCTGATCGCCATCGAGCGGGCGCTCCGGGCACTGGCCCGTGTCGGAAGCCCGGACGCGGATGCTCGTTAAGTTCCTCGCCCACGGGACCGGATCGGCCCGCAAGGCGGCCCGCTACCTCCTAGGTGAGCGTGACGCGGCCGGGAAGCCGCGCGAAGATGTCGAGGTCCTGCGCGGGGACCCGAACCAAGTGGCCGCCGTAGCCGACACGCTGGCCTTCGAGCACAAGTACACCTCCGGCGTGATCGCATGGGCACCGGAGGACGAACCCACCGAAGAACAGATCGACGCGGTTCTTGACGCGTTCGAGGAGACGGCCTGGGCCGGGCTCGAACCCGACCGCTACGCATGGGCCGCCGTGCTCCACCGTGAGGAGGGCGGCGGCGCCCATGTCCATGTCTTGGCCGCACGATGCGACCTTGAGACCGGACGAAGCGTCAACATCGCCCCTCCGGGCTGGGAGAAGACGTTCGGCCCGCTCCAAGACGCCTTCAACCACGAACACGGCTGGAGCCGACCCGACGATCCGGCGCGGGCCAGGGTGCAGCAGCCCGGACACCGAGCCTACGTCGAGGCTGCCCAGCTGCGCGCCGGGCTCCGGATCGAAACCTCACCGCGAGACCTGATCCGGGACTACCTGCTTCAGCGCGTCGAGCACGGCGCGGTGAAGGACCGCTTCGATGTCGTCGCCGCGCTCCGGGAGGCGGGCTTGGAAGTGCCGCGCCAAGGCAAGGAATACATCACCGCGCTGGACCCCGAGACCGGGAAGCGGTGGCGGCTGAAAGGAGAACTGTACGCATTTGACTTCCAACACGAACGACTTGACCGACCGGCTTCGGAGGAGGCTGGAGAGCGAGCGCCGGGAGATCGAGGAGTTGACCGCGAGCGAGCTCGAAGGGCTCGCAGAGAACTCGCGGCGCGTCGCGAGGAACGCGCTGCGTACAATCGAGCGCGATACGGAGGAGGCGACCGGCAAGGTGGGCGAGTTGCTGGTCAAGGCGTGGCTCCGGCCGCTGATCGTCGGCCTCAGCCCTTGGCTCGGCACCTTCGGAGGACGCTGGGCGACGATGCGCTGGTTGTCGAGGAGCATCCAGAACCGGATCGAGACGGTCGCCGGACTGAACCGGGACATCGAGGACGCCCGGCGGACGCTGGCCCAGCTGGGCGTGGACACCTGGGGGCTCGTGTTCCACGAGATCGCGGGCGAGAGGTTCGTGGTGGTGCCGGAAGGGGTGCTGGCCCGTCCGCCCTTGAGACTGTTGAACGAGTGAGGAGGCTGTATGAGCGCGTTGGAGGGGCAGTTGACGAGGGCCTTGCGGAAGTTGTCCGGGCAGTACGAGCGGGAACAGCAGCGGCACTCCGAGCAGGTCGAAGGCTTGCTGCGGCATGTCGAGCGGCTGAGCGGGGAGAACGACACCTTAAGGCGGCAAATCGAGCGGCTGAACGCGCAAGTGACGCGCTTGACCGAGTACTACGGGACATCCGCCGCCGCCAGACCGCGCGGCCACGGCTGGTGATAACGCCGCCGCGAGCGCCGGAGCGGGACCACGGCCCCAGTCGGTAGCTCGCGTCCGTCACCGGTGCCGGCAAACGATGAGGTTACGCAGTTGACGAACTGACTCGATCCGGAACCGCGTGGCAAGCCAAAGGCGCGCTCCGCAGGCTTGAAGCTGAACGGAGGTAGTGCGCCGATCGGCAGGCCGGCGACTGTGAGCTTGCTGCGGACCGACGATGCTCCTAACCTCTCGCGATGAAGAGAAAGCGCTGGTGGGCTGGTCTGGGGGGAGCAGCGCTTGTCGTGTTGGCGCGGATTGGATGGCCGCTGTCAGTCCAGTCACGAGTGGCTGAGATGGACTTCGAGTTGTTCCGATGGCTCTTCCTCGGGCTTGCGGTGGTGTTCTTGGCGATCCCGGTTATGCTGGAGGTTCGCGAATGGCGTGACGGCGGGCGCCGAATCACGAAGCAGAAGGCCCAAGCTATCGCAAAAGCTTCGAGCAAAGCCGGAGTCATGGCCGACATCTCAGGCAGGAGCCGATTAACGGTAGCTCGGCTCCTCGTCAAGGCCTACGGAGAAGAGTATCCCGGCGAACCTATCCGGCTCGGGTGCTTTGAGGAGTTCGTGAACGACCTGCACTGGTCGATATCAGTACCTGCCGGCGGCACCCCCTTTATCAACACGGGGCGGCTGCCACTCGACATCAACTCTCAGTAGGACGCGTTGGCAACTTTGGCTCGGTCCGGCCCCGGTTTTCAACCTCCCCAGCATGCCCGCCTTCACCGTGCCGTCGATCACGGAACCGACTCGGCCCGGCTCGCCGGCTCGCCGCCACTTCGGTGAGCGTGACGCAACTGGGAAAGCCACGCGGTGGCTGTGGACGCGCATCCCAGCCCGGATCGAGACGGCCACCGACCTGGACTTCGACACCAAGGAAGCTCGGCGGACGCTCACGCGGATGGCCGTGGACACCTGCCGGATCGCACGTCTGAGGATCGAGGGAGAGCAGTCCGTGGTGCTGTCGGCGGGGACGCCGGACCAACCGCGCTGCATCCGGCGCGGACGGCCTGCCGCAAAGCAGTCAAGAGAGTGAGGAAGCTGTATGAACGAGTTGGAACGGCAGTTGACGGCGGCCTTGAAGAGGTTTGTCCGCGAGTGAGAGACGGAGCAGCGACGGCACTCCGAGCAGGTCGAGGCCTTCCGGCGGCGTGTCGAGCGGCTGAACGGGCGGGTGACGCGCTTGTCCGAGTCCTACGGGACATCCGCCGCTGCGAGACCGCGCGGCCACGGCTGATGATAACGCCGCCGCGAGGGCCAGACCGAGATGCCGGATCGATCCCCTGAAGGTTGCCGACACCACGAGCCCCGGCCCCCGAGGACCCCCCTGGCGCGCGGCTCGCCATAATCGCGCCCAACCGGTCAGAGATCGACGAACCCGGCAAAGTCGTCAGAGCCATCCGACTGGATGGCATACCGGAATCGGAGTTCGTCTCGGTCGTCGTGACGGCTGTCATCCTTGATATCGAGGACGTGAACTGCCGCGTAGAACCCCTCCGTGTTGCGCAGTACGGCGACCTCGCCGAGGGCAGGGGTACGAGTGCGCGAAGTGTAGTCCAAGGATGCAGCACCCTTCACCTGCGAAATCGATTCGCACCCTTGGGCCAGCGCAATGCCGTTGATCGACGGGGGATCGTTGTACAGGTGAATGCTGGCGTCGCTCGCCTTGGTCCACATGGTCTCGAATTCCGTCGTGCCGGAGCCGATGATGTACTGTCCGTCGTGGCTGCTGTAATCGAACACGACCTCACCGGTCGGCGATGTCATTCGTGGCGGTGGAACGTGGGATGCTTTTCCGGCAAAGACCCGGACGCCCAGCTTGTTGGAAATCATTACCGCAAGCTGCATGGGGGTGTGGTTTCGAGCGCTGAGGTGGATGGTATCCGCAGGCAGGCCGGGCACGTCCGAGTCATCAAAACGTACGGGAAGGACGTACTCGCGCTGTTCTTCAATCATGCGGCTGAGAGCCGACCGCCTCTCATGCCGTGGCCACGCCTTCGAGACGTAGGCTGCGGAAATGAACATCACGACGTATGCGCTCTCGCGGGCGAAAGCTTCATGGAAAGCCTCCACGCCGCTCCGGCCCCAAAGCTCCGCCGTCGCAAAGCCGTCGCAGAAAACGGAGATGGACCGGGCCTGAAGATGCCGCGCGACCTCCTCCACGTAATCCCGCTCTTCGCCAGCAAAAGACAACGCCACCTGATACTTCGGACGGTTCATCGTGCTCCCCTGAAGCCGACAAGTAGTGCCCCTTGCCCGGGGGGTTCCCCCGAGCCCGAACGCCCGCAGTTGGAAGGTAGCACGAAAAGCTGTCGGTACGCTGCCTCGATCTGGATGCAGACTTGGTGTTCCCCCCCCACCGCCTCGGCGACCGATTGCCCGTACCTCATCGAAGGTCTCGAACGCACGACAGGCGAGCAGGACCCGTCGTTGGTACGTCTGTGACGGTTCCGTTGAACGGTGCGACACGACATCCCACCCGAGTGGGCTGTTCGTTCCGGCGAGCGACCCGCCAGACTCCGATTGTGTCCCGCTGACCGCAAGGGTTATCCTTTAGGAGTTCTTGTCTGGGATGCCTTCGGAGCCGGGAAGGATGTCACACGTTGCGCGCACTTGAGTTGTTCACGGGAGCGGGCGGGCTTGCTCTCGGAACACACGTTGCTGGCTTCAAGCATGTTGCCCTCCTCGATTGGAGTCGCAACGCTTGCGCGACCCTCCGGGAGAACGTCCGGCATGACACCGTTCCTGGAGTCGCGGAGTGGAAGGTAGTTGAGGGCGATGTACGTGGCTGCGACTTCGGATCCCTCGGGTCAATCCAACTGGTGGCGGGGGGGCCGCCATGCCAACCCTTCAGTATCGGTGGAAGGCATCGAGGGATGAACGACGTGCGGGACATGATTCCCGAGTTCATCCGTGCCATTCGCGAGGTTCAGCCTGCCGCGTTTCTGTTCGAAAACGTCAAGGGACTGACCCGGCGGACTTTTCGGAACTACCTCTCCTACATCGAGTTGCGGCTCCGGCATCCCGAGGTAGCCGCGCGTGTGGACGACACTTGGGAAGATCACCGTACCCGACTAGAGGACGTCCACACGCGCGGAGGCCGGGAGGGGCTTCACTACCGCATCGTGCGTCGCCTTATCAACGCGGCGGACTACGGAGTGCCGCAGACTCGGGAACGCGTGTTCATCGTTGGCTTTCGGTGTGACCTCGATGCCGAATGGCACTTTCCTGAACCGACGCACTCACGCGACCGGCTCCATTTCGACCAGTGGGTATCGGGCGAGTATTGGGAAGCCCGAGGTCTTGAGAGGCCCCAGCCTCCAGCTAAGTTGGCGAGAACCATCAACCGGCTGTCCACGCTGTTCCCACCCACTCAGAGGCCGTGGGCGACGCTCCGAGACTCGATATCGGACCTGCCGGAACCTAAGCCGTCGCACGAACAACCCGACGCCCTATTCCACAGGCTTCAGCTAGGAGCTCGCGTGTATCCTGGGCATACGGGGAGCCCGGTCGATCTGCCGGCAAAGACGCTCAAAGCCGGTGTCCACGGAGTCCCGGGTGGTGAGAACATGATTGCGTTCTCCGATGGGACCGTGCGATACCTAACCGTGCGGGAAGCAGCGAGGGTCCAGACGTTCCCCGACGCGTGGCGCTTCACTGGAAGCTGGACGGAGACGATGAGGCAGCTTGGCAACGCCGTGCCCACGGCACTCGCGGCCACGTTGGCGGAGAGCATCGCCAACAGCTTGACCACCCAACATGCCTGAGAGCAACCCGTACGATCCGCTCGATTACGAGAACCTGACCATCAATTTGGTGCGGGAGTTGATGAGCCGTGAGGCCACTGACTTGCCCCTTGCCGAGCGCTTCGGCGGTCCCGGCGTTTACGCGCTGTTCTACGATGGCGACTACGCACCCTACGCGGCATTGCGCTCATCGGGCACGCGACATCCCATCTACGTGGGCAAAGCCGTGCCTCCGGGCGCGAGAAAGGGGGGTAGGGAACCGGATGTAGCGGCACCCGCGCTCTATGGGCGCTTGCGACAGCACACCCGCTCTCTGGAAGCCGCCGTCAACCTCCGCCTTACGGACTTCACGTGCCGCTACTTGGTGGTGGTCCCACTCTGGATCACAATGGCGGAGCGGTTCCTGATCGAGCATTACCAGCCCTGCTGGAACGTTTGCATCGAGGGATTCGGACTCCACGACCCGGGCAGTGGAAGGCTCAAGGGGCTGTGCCCCTGGTGGGACACCCTGCATCCGGGCAGGCCATGGGCTGCTCGCCTCCAGCCACGTAGCGAGACCGAGGCGAGAGCCCGCCTTCTTGCGTTCACCGATCAGAGCGGGGCAGTCCGAGGAACGTCCTGACCCGGTTTGCGAGACGGCTCACGTCCTTCGTTTCACATTCCCAGACGACGAGCACACGCCAGCCCAGTTCTTCGAGCGCCGTTTGATTGACTTGGTCACGACGCGCGTTCTCGTCTAGCTTGCTTCGCCAGAAGGCTTGTCGCTCAGGCGATTTCGGAATGCGATTCCGCGAACACCCGTCGTGCCGGTGCCAGAAGCAGCCGTGAACGAAGACAACCTTGCGCCGCGACCGGAATACGAGGTCGGGGCATCCAGGAAGGTCCTTCGCGTGAAGGCGGTAGCGATACCCCATGCCGTGGATGAGCCGCCGAACTCGGATTTCAGGTTTCGTGTCCTTGGATCGGACTCGGCTCATACGCTCGCTGCGTTGCCGAGCCGTGAGGGTGTCGTGACTGGCGCGTTTCATACGCCACAATAGCCAATGCAGGACGGAACGGCGCGGGCGGTTGGTCACGACGTGGCGGCAGAAGCCCGCCGCCACGGGGCTAGGACGAGCAGGCTGGGGGGCAGCAACCTTCCTTGGAGTGCGCGAGAATCGTCCACGGACATCCGATGGGGTCGTATGGATTCCGGGGCATAAAAGGATATCTAAAGTGATACACAACACGATTACCTGTTCCTATAAAACATTGTGTAACTACGATTTACGGTTTTCTTAGATCGAGCTAACCGGGTTCCGCCCGAACTCGGCAGCCTCACCAGCCTGACGTGGCTCTTTCTCGCCTTCAACGATCTGTCGGGGCCAATCCCGCCTGACCTCGGCGGGCTCACCAGCCTGACGCGGCTCGCTCTCGGCAACAACGACCTGTCGGGGCCAATCCCGCCTGAGCTCGCTGAACTTGGGAACCTGACGCACCTCTGGGTCAGAGTAAACAATCTCTCCGGCCCGATCCCCGAGAGCCTTCTCGAGCTCAATGTGGAACGGTTCCACTTCGAGGCGAACGCGGACCTGTGCGCCCCTGGCACGATCGATTTCTTCACTTGGCTGGAAGGCCTTGAGGATACATCGGGACCCTACTGCAACGAGTCGGACACGGGCGTGCTCAACCAGCTGTACGAGACCTCCGGGGGGCCGAACTGGACGAATTCCAGTGGCTGGTTCGAGACTCCGGCAGTGGAGCAGTGGTACGGGGTGACGGCCGACGACCTCGGTCGGGTCGTGACGCTCGACCTTGGCGGCAACGGCCTGGAGGGTCGGCTACCGACCGGGCTCGGAAGCCTGCCGGAGATGACCGGGCTCCGCGTCGGCGACAACGCGCTGTCCGGCCGGTTGCCGCTCTCGCTGGCCAGACCCCGGATTGTGGAACTCCACTACGCGGGCACAGGCCTGTGCGTCCCGACGGAGCCGTCGTTCCAGGCATGGCTGAACGGGCTTCCGTCGCACGAGGGCACAGCCATGGAGTGCGGCCAGCTGTCGGACCGTGAGGTCCTGGTGGCGCTGTATGAGACCACGGATGGACCGAGCTGGGACAACTCCGGCAGCTGGCTGACGGACGCGCCACTCGGGGACTGGTACGGGGTGGAGACGGATGCTTCGGGCCGCGTCGTCGTTCTGGATGTGTCCAGCAACAACCTGGCGGGCCCAATCCCGACCGAACTGGGAGATCTCGCTGCCCTGGAACGGCTGGTTCTGGGGCGTAACGATCTTGCGGGCCCGATTCCGCCCGAACTCGGCAACCTCCCCAGCCTGCAAAGACTGTGGCTCCGCCAAAATGACCTGACAGGCCCGATTCCGCCTGCACTCAGCGGGCTCGCGAGCCTGAGGTCGCTGGATGTCTCGGAAAACCACCACACAGGCCCGATTCCAACCGAGATCGCCGACTTGACGAACCTCGTGCACCTGCGCGTCAACGGCAATGACCTTACCGGCCCGATCCCGCCCGAACTCGGCACGCTGACGGGCCTGGGATGGCTGTATCTCGCCGGGAACGACCTTACAGGCCCGATCCCCGCCGAGCTCGGGAGCCTCCCGGACATGGGAATCCTCGATCTCGCCGGCAACAACCTGGCGGGCGGGCTGCCCCCCGAGCTTGCCCACATGTCATCCCTGCGGAGGCTGTCCCTGGGGAACAATCCGGGGCTGTCCGGGCCGCTCCCCGCCGGACTGGTGGATCTCCTTCGGCTCGAGACGCTGCTCGCCGGGGGCACGGATCTCTGCGCGCCAGCGGATCCCGGCTTCCAGACCTGGCTGGAAACCGTCTACCAAAGGCGAATCATGACCTGCGCGGGAGGGGGCGGAGGGTTGGCATACCTGACCCAGGCGGTGCAGTCACGGGATCATCCGGTGCCGCTGGTCGCCGGCGAGACGGCCCTGCTGCGGGTCTTTCCCACTGCCGCGCGCTCGACCACAGTCGGCATCCCGCCTGTCCGGGCACGGTTCTACCTGGATGGGACCGAGAGCCATGTGACGGACATTCCCGCCAGCACGGCGCCGGTCCCCACCGAGGTCCTGGAACACGACCTGTCCGCTTCCGCGAATGCCGAGATCCCCGGCGAAGTCGTGCAACCCGGCCTCGAGATGGTCGTCGAAATCGATCCGGACGGGACACTGGATGCGGGCCTGGGGGTGGCGAGGCGGATCCCGGAGACGGGCCGCGCGGCGGTCGATGTGCGCGAGATGCCCGTGTTCGATCTCACGGTGATTCCGTTCCTCTGGAGCGCCGATCCCAACAGGGAAATCGTGGAGGCGGCCGAGGCCATGGAGGAAGATCCCGGGAGCCACGAACTGCTCCGGGATACGCGCACGCTGCTTCCGATCGCCGACCTCGAAGTGACGGCGCACGAGCCCGTGGTGAGTTCGAGCAACAGCAAGTACGTGCTGCTGGCCGAGACGCGGGCGATCCGAGCCCTGGAGGGCGGCGTCGGCCACTACATGGGCATGATGTCCGGAACGGTCAACCCGGGTGGGGGTGTGGCGGGCATACGGGGTCGGGAGAGCTTCTCGGAGCCATACGTGTCGATCATGGCCCACGAACTCGGCCACAATATGAGCCTTCTACATGCCCCGTGCGGGAATCCCTCCCTTGTTGACCTGTCGTTTCCATATCGGGACGGATCCACAGGCACCTGGGGGTACGACTTCCGCGACGGCGGCAGTCTGGTGGGACCGCAGTCAAATGATCTGATGTCCTACTGCAACCCGCGGCGGATCAGCGACTATCACTTCACGAACGCGCTCCGCTATCGCCTCTTCGACGAGGGGCCGCAAGTCCAGGGCAACCTGGCCGCCCGGGAGCGAGAGTCTCTCCTCCTCTGGGGCGGCACGGATGCCGAGGGAGGGCCGTTCCTCAACCCGGCCTTCGTCGTCGACGCCCCACCCGCGCTCCCCGATGCGGCGGGCGAGCACCGCATCACGGGACGGACCGCCGGTGGTGACGAGCTGTTCGACCTCGACTTCGTCATGCCGGGGCTTGCCGACGGGGACGGGAGTTCATCCTTCGCCTTCGTTCTCCCGGTTCAACCCGGGTGGGCCGGCAGCCTGGCGAGCGTCACGCTCTCCGGGCCCGGCGGCACGGTGATGCTGGACAGCGACACCGACCTTCCCATGACCATCCTGCTCGATCCGGATACCGGACAGGTGAGGGCGATCTTGCGAGACCTGCCTCAAGCGGGCGCGGCGGCAGCGGACGCGGCGGGCGCGGCAACTCACACGGGTGCCGGCAGTCTCCAGGTCCTCTTCAGCCGCGGGATTCCCGATGCTCCGGCGCGGGGCCGGTGAAGGCTTGCCGGTCCGGCGGCCGGACCGGACCCTACCTCAACGGCCTCCCATCGGCGCCGGTGGTCCGGGTCCGGGCCCGGCTTCGGACGACCAGCTGCTCCCGGGCCGCCCGATGGGCCTCGTCGATGGCCGCGTCCGTGTGCGGAGTGGCGGCGGCATCGGAGTTCGCGATCGAGATCCGCCCGAATCGACGGCTGCCGATCACGCACGGCCGATCGTCGGGGTCGAAGAGCGCCCACTCGATGGGATCGTTGAGGGTGTCGTAGCTGTAGGCGTAGCCGTGCGGCCAGCGATTCACGGTGATCGCCTCGATGTCGCGCGCCGGGTCGAAGCCCCCGTCCGCGAGCATGCGGCCGAGCTGATCCCTGATCTTGCGCTCGAAGGTCTCGAAGGTCGTCTCCAGCAGATCCGCCCTTCCGATGCGGTGCTGCTCCTTCTTCGGCAGACCGGGGGCACAGGGCGTTCGGGTCATGTGCAGGACGGTCGGCTCGTCGGGCGATCGTGAGGGACGGTAGTCGCCCAGCTGCACCGAGCGGCCCAGGTTGACCCCGGTGTGGTACATCCCGGGAGCGCTGGCCCTCGAGATGCCCAGGTTCGTGAAGGCGGTCCACCGGCGGACGAGCACGCTCGTGTAGACGAGCGGCATCTTGACGCCGTACATGAGCGCGGTCCGCTGCGCATCGGGCATCTCCGGCACGAGGTGCGGAATGACCCGGTTGTAGCACGCCATCACGCAGTGATCGGCCCGGACCTTCTCGGCCCTGCCCCCGCGCACGTAGATGATCTCGACCTGGCGGGCCGAGTCGGGATCGCCCAGGTGGCGCGCGGACACGACTGTGCTGTTGAGTCGAACGCGGGCGTCGGAGCCTTCCCGGTCGATCCGTTCGTAGGCGAGGCGTGACGTGATCGAGTCCTCGAGCGTGGACCCCGACAGCGCGTCGGGGATCATGGCGCGGACCAGCAGCCGGGCCACCGTCGCGTTCCCGTCCGGAAGATCGATGGTGGGTCCTCCGCCCCATTCGTTCTCCCGGCCGTGCTGCCCTCCTCCGATATGCATGAGGGGCCCCACCGGGGAGAACGGCTCGAGATTCATCCCCTGGAACCCGGGATAGCCCTCGGCCCATGCGTACAGAGCGGGGTAGGCATCGATGCCCACGCAGAAGAGCCCTTTGGGGCCGTCGTCGTAGAAGGGGACGACGTCGGGGTGCACCTTCGCGAGGTCGAGGAGGAAGTCGCGGTAGCTCATCCTGGCCAGCCGCTCCTTCTTCTCCCAGTCCGGGAGTCCCGGCATGTGATCGGGGTTCGCGCTCGCGTCGTTGAGTCGCGCGATATCCCTGCGGGCGTCCGCGGACAGCGGTGTCCCGGCGAGCCAGTCGGCCCAGTCGATGTCCGCGCTCCGTCCCGGCCGTCCCATCACCAGCCGATCCTCGCCGAACACCTCCTTCGCGAAGAAGGTGGCGTTGCCGAGCCCGAGGGACCGGTAGAACTCCCGGCTTCCCGCGCTCGCCGCCTGCGCACGGTCCAGGTCCAGGCCGATCGAAGCGAGCAGCGTCCGCGAGACCGTGCTGTAGTGGTTCACGGACTCCAGGTTCGACGTCCCGCCGTTCAAGAGGAGCGTGCGGCCCCCGTAGGTGAACTCGTTCCGCTTGGCGTGGCCCCCGAAGTCGTCGTGGTTGTCGAGCACGAGCACGCGCGCGCCGGGCCCGGCCGACGTCAGGAAGAAGTACGCCGCGGAGAGTCCGCTCAACCCCGCGCCCACCACCACGAGGTCATAGCTCTCGCGCGTGTCGGCGGCATCGGCCCAGGTGATCCCGTCCCGTAGCTGGTGGGCCACCTCGAAGGAGCCCGGATGGCTCCCGCGCATCCCCGTCAGTGCGGGCGGATAGTACTCCTGTGGGCCGCCGGAGGGCCGGCCGTCGAGGGCCGACAACCATCCCGGCGCGAGGAGGGAGCCCGTGACGGCAACCCCGACGCCGTTGACGAAGTCGCGTCGGGCGATGTTCCGGTGCATGCCTAGATCGCGATCATCACTCGTGGACATGGCCTCTCCGGTTTCTCGGGGGCGCGGCCGGTCCTCCCGACCGAGCCCACATGTAGTCTCATGCAACCTTCCCCGGCCAACCCGTGTCGAGCAAGCGACGGGCTGGTGCCGCAAGGCGGCAGGTCTCCATCTTCCGGGGGCGTGGAGGACAGTCAAACCGGCCGAAGGCGATGCCCTCACGCGTGCGCCTGACAAGCCGGAACACCGGAACCCAGGGGAAGCGCTCATGCCAGGTCGTCTGCGTTGGATCGGAGCGGGCTCGCTCGCATGCATGGTGTGGCTCGGCGCGTGCGAACCCCGTGTCGGCGGCGGGGGCGCGGACTCCGTCGACTGGGCCTACTTCGGAGGCGACAAGGCGTTCACCAGATATTCCCCCCTCGATCAGATCACGCGCGACAATGTCGGGGACCTGGAGATCCTGTGGCGACGCCCCGCCGTCGATTCCGCCCTGACGGCCGCTTTCCCGGATCTGGGGGTCTCGGGCTACCTCAGGGCGACGCCGATCTTCATCGACCGCGTGCTTTATGCGCCCAACGGCGTCGGTCTGGCCGAAGCGTTTGATCCGGCGACCGGCGAGACCCTCTGGATCCAGCAGCCGTTCCCGCGCACGATCGAGGAAGCCCGGGGCCGGTCCTCACGGGGGATGGACTACTGGACCGACGGCTCCGACCGTCGCCTCATACATGTGCGCGGCGGATACCTCTACGCCCTCGACCCGGAGACCGGCCACGCCCGTCCCGATTTCGGCGACGACGGGAGGGTCGCCCTGGTCCCGCCCTCGGCCCAACGGTTCGGCTGGAGCTCCGGTCCCATCGTCGTGAACGACGTCATCGTGGTCGCGGGTACGGTGGACGGAGCGGGCGACTCGGGGATGCGCTGGAAAGGAAGCGCGCCCGAGAACCTGCGCGGATACGACGTGCGCAGCGGCGAGCTGCTCTGGACCTTCAGCGTCGTGCCGCGGGAGGGCGAGTTCGGCGTCGACACCTGGGGCAACGAGTCGTGGAGGGAATCGGGCGACCTCGGCGCATGGTGCTGCCTCAGCGCGGACGAGGAGCTCGGCTTCGTGTTCGTGCCCTTTTCGGCGCCGACCGCCGCCTACTACGGGGGCCATCGTCCGGGTGACAACCTGTACTCCAACAGCCTGGTGGCAATCGACGTGGCGACCGGCGAACGGGTATGGCACTTCCAGATGGTGCATCACGACCTGTGGGAGTACGACACCGTGGGTCCGCCGACGCTGGGCGAGATCGTGGTGGACGGCCGCCGCATCCAGGCCGTCATGCAGCCGAGCAAGACGGGCTTCCTGTACGTCTTCGACCGCGTGACCGGCGAGCCGGTCTGGCCGATCGAGGAGCGTCCCGTGCCCCAGTCCACGGTTCCGGGAGAGCACACCGCCGCGACGCAACCCTTCCCGACCAAACCGGCGCCGTTCGCCAGGCACGGCATCACCCCCGACGACCTCATCGACTTCCCGGGGCTCCGGGACCGGGCGCGTGCGGTGGCTGACTCGTTCGTCATCGGCCCCATCTTCACCCCGCCATCCCTCGTCAGCGATGAGCTGGGCGGCAAGAAGGGAACGCTGATGGTGCCCGGGTCGTGGGGGGCCGGAAACTGGAACACGGGCGCGTTCGATCCCGAAACCGGCATGTACTACGCATTCGCCCACACGATCCCGCGCGTCTTCCGTATCGTCAAGGCCACCGACCCCACATCGGAGATGGAGTACTGGAGCCCGAATCGAGACGCCCCCTACATCGACGGGCTTCCCATCACCAAGCCGCCATGGGGCCGAATCACGGCGATCGACATGAACCGGGGTGAGCACGTCTGGATGAAGGCGAACGGGGACGGCCCGAAGGATCACCCGGCTCTTCGGGGCATGGAGATCCCGCCCCTCGGCGTCGCCAGCCGGCCCGTGGCGCTCGTCACGAAGACGCTCCTGCTGATGGGCGAAGGAGCTCAGGGAGTATTCGGGGGCGTCCAGGCGAACATGTGGGGCAGGAGCTTCCGCGCCTACGACAAGGCCACTGGAGAGGTGGTCTGGGAGATCGAGCTGGACGCGGGCACGACAGGAGGCCCCATGTCGTACATGCACGACGGAAAGCAGTTCATCGTCGTGGCCATCGGCGGTCGGGACCATCCACCGGAATTCGTCGCTCTCGGGCTTCCTTGAGCTGGTAACGGGCCGGAACGGGCCATCGGAAGTTCATCGATCGGCTCTTCCCTACCATTTATCATCCTCGATGACGAACCCGAGCCAGGCGGAATACCTCCCTCCTTGGTCACCGTGTACGGCCTTGGCCCCCAGCGTGGCGTCCTCCCAGCCGAACACCATCACGCCAACACCCGCCCGGAAGCCGACCGGATGCCAGCGCTCCGGCTCATCTGCCCCGGTTCCGCTGTACACAGGCCGGGCCGCGCACGGAGGCCGACCGGCGCAGTTTTCTCTTCCGACGGCAAGCCCCAGAATCCCCGCGATCACGATCGCGCCTGACCTGAAACCGCCCCCGATATCTCCGTACATCAGCGAACCATTGGATGACCGGTCGTCTCCGAGGGGCACTCCCAGATCCATGCCCAGGAAGCCTTTGTTTTCGAAGATCTTGAAGACCCCCACTCCGAGATCGTTGCCGACGGTTGCCGTCACGAGAAGCTGTTCCTGCGCGTTGGCGCACGCGGGCGCTACCAGCATTCCACCCGCGATTGCCGCCATCAGCACCCCGCCCTTCATGCCTGGTGTCATCCGGCGTCCTCGCCAACGTCCCCTGCGGGAGACACGGCTGTTGCCAACCGTGTGAGTTTCCGCTTCCGCGCCTATGGGTACACCCTTCCTCCACTTGGTCGATGCAAGTTTTGCACCCTCGCGCGATGCCGCAGCCCCGGCTCTTCATCACCTGATGCCCGTTTGACCCGACCGCTTGCCCCTGGACCCGCGAACTCGCTGTGCGCCTGGATCCGCCTGGCGAAGAAGGCTTCTCTCCCCGAGACTTCCGATGCGTAGATTGTGCAATCCATCATCGAGGGGACGCAGCGTGCAAAAGGTTCAGGGATTCGGCGGGTTCTTCTTTCGGGCAAAGGACCCGAAAGGACTTGCGAAATGGTATCAGGATCACCTCGGCATCAATCCGGCCCCGACGAACATGGAGATGGCGCCTTGGATTTCCGAGTCCGGCGTCACGGTCTTCGCACCCTTCGGTGCCGACACGGACTATTTCGCGGCGGACAAGACGTTCATGCTGAATTTCCGCGTGGCCGATCTGGACGCGATGATCACACAACTGAAGTCCGCCGATATCGAGGTCAGCCACGAGAGCGAGATGGAGGGCGTCGGCAGCTTCGCCCGCATCCACGATCCCGAAGGAAACGCGATCGAGCTCTGGGAACCCGCGTCGTGAGACCCGCCGCAGCCACGCTCGCCCGACAGAGCGCATGGCACCCGGCGAGCAATATCGAAGACCCGGCTTGGTGTCATCCGGCCTGTCTGCGATGGTCCCCCGCGGGAGACACGGTCTGCCGAAGCCCGCAGCTCGGCTATCGCCTGCCCGCAGGCACGAGCCGCACGATGCCGGTCGCGGGACCGTCGATGTCCCGCGTCTCTCCGTCGATGGCGAGGTAGACGAAGCCGTCCGGTCCCTGCCGCACGTCGCGGATGCGGCCGATGTCCTGCAGGAGGGTCTCCTCACGCGTGACTTCGCGCGCCTCCATCTTGAGCCGCGCGAGGCGTCGTCCGCTGAGGCCGCCGACGAGCATGTCTCCGCGCCATTCCGGGAACGCGTCGCCCGTGTAGAAGAGCATGCCGGAAACGCCGATCGAAGGCACCCAGATGTGGGTCGGCGGCTCCATGCCGTCCATGAGCGTGCCCGAGTGGATGCGCAAACCGGTCCGGTAGTTCACGCCGTACCCCACGACGGGCCAGCCGTAGTTGCGGCCGGGCGCGATCAGGTTGAGTTCATCCCCGCCCTGCGGGCCGTGCTCGTTCTGCCACAGGTCTCCCGTCTCCGGATGCAACGCCATTCCCTGCGCATTGCGGTGGCCCCAGGTCCAGATCTCGGGGTGGACCCCTTCCCTGCCCGCGAACGGGTTGTCCTCCGGGACCCGGCCGTCGTCGTGGAGCCGGATCGTGGTCCCGTTGTGGTTCGACAGATCCTGGGCCGGGTGCGCCTCGAGATCGCCCGCGGAAGGCCATTGCCGGTCGCCCAGCGTCATGAACAGGTAGCCATCGTGGTCGAAGACCAGGCGCCCGCCCCACATCGAGCTTCGGTCCGTCCCGTTCCCGAACGCGTCGGCGTGGAACAGCTCCTCGACATCCGTCAGCCGATCGTTCTCGAAGCGGCCCCGGGCGATGGCGATCGTGCCCAGCGAATCCGCCCCCGGCTTCACATAGCTGAGATAGAGCAGCCGGTTCGTCGCGAAGTCCGGATGGAGGATCGCGTCGCGCAGTCCGGCCTGCTCGAAACCGTTCATGGAACGGGCGCCGCGTCCGAGTGCCCGGATCGGCGGCAGACCCTCCACGGAGTCAGGGAGGAGGCGTCCGTCGCGGATGATCCGCAGCCGGCCGGGACGCTCGGTGACGAGGAGGTCGCCCCCGGGCGTGAACGCCATCGCGAACGGACGCACCAGACCGTCGGCCACCTCTTCCACACGGAAATCGTGAAGCGCGGTCCTGACGATGCCGTCGAGGTCCTCCGCCGGGTCCGCGCCGCCCGAGTTGCACCCGGCGACGGCCAGGAAAAGGATGAGAAAGCGGGGCAGATTGTTCATTCTCATCGTGGACTCTCGCGTCTCCATGGGGCTTCCGGTCCGGGTGGGCAGTTGAACGTGGTGGTTTTCCGGCGCCAGGCAAATCTCCGCGTCATCTCTGGAGGCTGCACCGCCCGCTTGCCGCCGGTGGTGGAACCCGCGCTTCATGCGCTTACCTTGGGACCCGGTTGACACGCGACCCCGAT
Organism: Longimicrobiales bacterium; assembly: GCA_965208255.1. Lineage (GTDB taxonomy): Bacteria > Gemmatimonadota > Gemmatimonadetes > Longimicrobiales > Gaopeijiaceae > BD2-11. The sequence goes on along the minus strand of OZ242324.1, from coordinate 717,109 downwards.
GCCCCTGACCAGCAGCCCGCTAAGGACCCGCGACATGTTCCTGGACTTCGCCCTGATCTCCGGCCTGCTGGTTGTCGCGCATCTCCTGCGGACGTGGGTCCGGTTCTTCCAGACCATCTTCCTGCCCACGCCGATCCTGGCCGGGCTGATCGGGCTGGGCGTCGGGCCCGAAGGGCTGGACCTGCTCCCGTTCGCGCGCGATGCGGCCGGCACGCCGGTGATGACGCGCTATCCGGGGGAGCTGGTCGTGCTTCTGTTCGCCACCCTCTTCATGGGCTGGCGCACCCGCCGGCCCCGTTTCAGGGAGATGATTCGCGACGCCGGAGACACCTTCTTCTACAATCTGTCGGCCTGGATCGGCCAGTTCGGGCTCGCGCTGCTGTTCGCGGGCGCCGTCCTCATTCCCCTCTTTCCCGATGTCGGCGGGCCCTTCGCGCTGATGCTCCCGGCCGGCTTTGCGGGGGGTCACGGCACGGCCACGGCAGTCGGATCCATCCTCGCCGAACAGGGCCACGCCGATGCCCTCCCCGTCGGATACACCTTCGCCACCATCGGACTTCTGGCGGCCGTGCTGGGCGGCGTCACGGCGATCAACATCGCGACCCGTGCAGGCTGGACCCGTCTCGTCTCGACCCCGCGCGAGCTTCCGGCGGACCAGCGGCGCGGGCTGATCGATCCCGATGCCGCCCGCCCGGTGGGGAAGGAAACCGTCAGCCCGCTGGCGCTCGACACCCTTTCCTGGCACATGGGGCTCGTCCTCCTCGCCTACGGGGCCGCGCACGCCGTGGCCTGGGCCCTGCGGTCGGCAGGCGGCGTCTTCACCGCCCTCCCCATGTTCGCGCTCGCGGTGATCTGCGGCGCCCTCATCCAGACCCTGCTGGACGCGCTGGGCGTCGGCCGGCACGTCGACCGACCGACGATCGGGCGCATTGGATCTTCGATCTCGGACTTTCTGGTCGCGTTCGGGGTGGCGTCGATCCCCATCACGATCGTGGCGGAGTACGCGGCGCCCATCCTGGTGATGTCGGTGTTCGGCTTCGCGCACGCGACGCTCATCACGCTGTGGATCGCCCGCCGGACCTTCCACAACTACTGGTTCGAGCGCGGACTGTTCACCTTCGGCTACGCCACCGGAGTCGTCGCCATGGGGATCGCCCTGCTGCGCGTGGTGGACCCCAAACGGCAGTCGACCACCCTCGACGACTACGGCCTGGCGTACCTCCCCATCGCCGTGGTCGAGATCGCCGTCCTCTCCACGCTTCCGCTGTGGGTCGCCCAGGGCGCCATCTGGCTGCCCGGGGTGCTGCTAACGGCTGCAGCGGCGGCGCTTCTGCTGGTCTCGTGGAGGATGATCGGCCTCTTCCCGTCCGATCCCGTGGCCCGGCGCGCCGGGGAACCCGGATGACGTCAACCCCGAGAACCCGGCTGACGGCGACCCGTCAGCTCCGGCGACCCATCAGCTCCACGGAAAGGGCGAGTTACTGACCGGGTGCAGCCGGCCTTCGGCATACCGGCTGTAGCGGAAGGGTTCAAGCAGCACCGCCTGGCGTCGTCCCATCAGTTCCCGGGCCACCAGGGCCCCCACGCCGATCATCTTGTAGCCGTGGTTGGAGTCGGCGATGAAGTAGACGTTGCCGGCGAAGGTGTCGAACACGGGGAAGCTGTCGGGCGTGAAGCAGCCGATGCCGCCCGAGGGCTTTCTGCTCATCAGGTGGGCCTTGCCCTCGAAACGCTTCTGGCAGAAGGCGAGGGCCGCCGTCCATCGGCGGTAGAAGTCCGCTCCGACCACGAAGTCCGGGGACTTCGGCCCGTAGGGATCGACCGCCACCTCGCGCGCGGGCTTGTCGACCTTGTCGGGCATGTAGCCGCCCTGGACCCCGCCGAAGCTGAAGTCCGGCTTGTAGTAGAGGCCCCACGGACCCTCAGTCACCAGCCCGCGCGCGTCCGACAACGGTTCGTCGGTGTCGACGTGCACCACGGGCGGCATGTTGCCGTGGTTGTCGACCAGGTAGCCGGGATCCACGCTCAGCGTCCCTTCCTGAAGGGCCCAGTACGTCCAGGTCGGCAGGTCGTGAATCTCTCCGCCGGGACCGCGCACCGGGGTCACCACGGGGAGGTCGAGCATGGCCCATTGCCGCGAGACCCAGGGACCCGTGGCCACCACCACCTGCTCGCAGGCGATGGACCCCCGATCCGTGACCACCGCCGTGACCGCCCCCGAAGCGTCCCGCTCGAAGCCCTCGTTCGCGACCCCGGCCATGAGTCGGACGCCCTCGGATTCCGCCCTCGCCCGCAGTCCCCGGAGCGAAGCCATGTTGTTCGCGTAGCCGCCCCGGTGCTCGTGCAGCACGCTCGTGATGCCGCGCGCCTGCCAGTCGTCGAAGATGCCGCGCATGTAGCTCAGGGATGCCGCGCTTCCCTCGACAAACGTCGAACTGTAGCCGATGGCCTGCTGCTGCTCGTGGATCGAGGCCACATCGTCGCGCATGGCTTCATGGCTGATCTGCAGATAACCCACGGGGTGGTAGGAGAATCCGGTCGGATCGCTCTCCCAGATGCTCACCGAGTGGGCCATCAGCTCCCGCATGGCCGGCTGGAAGTAGTTGTTGCGGATGACCCCGCACGCGATCCCTGAAGCCCCGGCGCCGACGTCCGCCTTGTCGATGATCAGAATGTCGCGCCCGTTCCCGCGTCCGGATGCCCTCAGCTCCAGGGCGAGGTGCCACGCAGTGGAAAGGCCGTGGATTCCGGCACCGATGATGACGTATCGCGCCGTGATCATCTTCTACCAGAACACCACGTAGAGCCCCACCGTCAGCATCACCACCACCGCGCCCGTCCACTTCGCCGAGGGCGCGGGGGCAAGGTCGACGGCATCGGACTGCGGCAGGGGCCGAGGCTCCTCCAGCGGACGGACGCGCGACCCCACGACCATCGCCAGGCTCGAAAGCACGAACGCGCCCGCCGCGGCGTTCAGGTACGCCTGCGAGTCGAAGAACACATCGAGCGCGAGGGTGAGCAGCCCGTACGCTATCGGGCCGATCAGGAGCGCCACGGTCGCCGCCCGCGGCGGCGCCTTGGGCAGGACCATCCCCAGGAGGAAGACTGCAAGAATGCCCGGCCAGATGAAATTCCAGACCCGCTGCATGTACTCGTAGATGCCCCCGACCGACGCGAGCTGGGGGGCCAGCAGACAGCCGACCACGACGAAGACGCCGGTCGCGATCCTGCCGATGCGAATCGCCCTGCGCGGCTCGAGCTCCTGCTTCACGACGTGGCGCGAATAGATGTCCAGCGTGAAGATCGTGGACGCCGAGTTGAGCATGGAGTCGAGCGAGCTCATCACCGCCCCGAAGAGTGCCGCGAACATGACGCCGCGAAGGCCCGTGGGCAGCAGGTCGGCCATGAGCGTCGGGTATGCCTGATCCCCGATCGCGATCCGGCCCGCGTAGAGCTGATAGGCCGCGATCCCCGGCATCACGATCAGGAACGGGATCAGCAGCTTGAGGAACGCCGCGAAGATCACGCCCTTCTGGCCCTCGGCCAGGCTCCTCGCCGCCAGCGCCCGCTGGGAAATGAACTGGTTCAGTCCCCAGTACGCGATGTTCGGGACCCAGATGCCCATGATGTAGATCGTCCACGGAAGCGTCGGATGATCGGCGGGCAGCATCAAGTGGAGCCTGTCCTCGTTCGCGGACAGGAACGCGCCGAATCCGCCCACGGCCTCCATGGCCAGGAAGAACAGCACCGCCCCGCCCGCGAGCAGCGCGACCCCCTGGAGCATGTCGGACCAGACGACCGCCTTCAGCCCGCCATAGATCGTGTAGCCCCCCGCGAGCAGGCCGATCGCCCAGACCCCGGCCGTAAGGTCGAGCCCGAAGATGCTCGTCAGGGCGAGGCTCCCCGCGTAGAGGATGCCGGCCAGCCCCACAACGACGTACACGACCATCAGATATGCGGCCATGATGACGCGCGGCGTCGGCCCGAATCGAAATTCGAGGTATTCGGGCAGCGTGTAGATGCCGGCCCGGAGGAACCTGGGCAGCAGCACGAGGGCCACGAAGACCAGCGCGATGGCCGCGATCCACTCGAATGCGGCGATGGCCAGCCCCGTCTGAAACCCCTCGCCGGACATGCCGATGAAGTGCTCGGAGGAGATGTTGGAGGCGATCAGCGAGATGCCGATGAGCCACCACGGCAGGTTGCGGCCGGCCAGGAAGTAGTCGGCGGTCGTGTCTTCCCGGCGGCCCGCGTAGAGGGACACGCCCACCACGATGCCGAGGAAGGCGAGGAAGGCAACGAGATCGATCCGGTCCAGCGCCATCTTCGAGACGATCCGGGGAGGTGGCCGGCAGACCGCTTCCCCGAGAGGTCGGGAGAGCCGCTACCGACGATGAAGAACCCGGTGAATATGGCAGCCGCCGGACTCGGGGGCACGGGTGCGCGGCAGCGCCCGAGCCACCCATCGCTACAGTTCTCCGCCGCCCTGCGGCTCTGTCCGTCCTCCGCTCCACCGGAGCAGCGCCGCATCCTGCGCGGGACTCGCGTAGAGCCTGCAGCGCCAGCCGACGTAGCGCGGTGCAGTCGCCTCGGCCATCGTCAGGGTGCCGGGGCGCCGGGCTCCGCACCCGGAAGCGCGTTGTTGTTCCGCGATCCGTTGACGACCGGCGGATCCCACACCGAGTGGACCCACTCATTGAAGCGCCCGATGACCCGCTCCGGATCCTCGGCTGCGGCCGCGAGCGTGCATCCGGCCATCCGTATGAAGTTCCTCTCTAGGGTGCGGCGCTGCAGTCCCACCTCGTCGGCGATGGCGCTCCAGCTCCCGCGTGCGCGAGCGCGCAAGGTCCAGAGGAGCACGGCCCAGCTCAGGAATTCCTTCAGACCACACCGGAGGGGAACGTCCTCCCTCCAGTATTGCCTCAGCGTCGACGGAGCCATGTTGACCACGCACGCCAGCCGATCGACCGATTTTTCCGGGACGAACCGGGTGCCGTTGGCATCCTGGTGCAGGCCGCACGCCCGCCTGATCGTCTCCCTGAGGGATGGCCTGAGGGAATGCTCGGAGAGCAGCCCGAGGCCGAGACCGCGCAGCGGACCCCGGCCCGCCCTGCTGAACTCATCGAGGACTTCGCCGAGGCAGTCTTCGACCTCTTCCGTCCACACGATCCGCAGTCTGCCGGAGCGGAGCGGATACAACCGCCGCACGCTCTCCACGGAGAGATTCGCCACCACGACGCATGGCGGACTCAGAGGCCCGAAGTCCGACCGCAGCCATGCGGCTTCGTCGTCGGAGCACGTGGCAGTTCCGTATACCGTCCCACAGAGGCTCATGGACGGCGCCAGGAGCTCTTCTCGCGAATTCACTCGCTGGACCGCGACACCGGCGAGCACTCGCTCCAATCGGTCTCGAAGTTCACCGTCCTCGCAATACAGCAAGTAGACCCGTTCTTCCGATTCCATCCGAACAACCTCGTGTTGGCGCGGGGTCCAACCGTGGCGTCGCATCCGCGCTTTCTCATTATATGAGCCTGACAATACGCCTGTGGCATCGAACCCCGGGTCCCTATATATGAGCCCAACAATAGCACCGTAGCACCGAACCTCATATCCTCATATATGAGCCCGACAATACCAATATAACATGGTCGCCATTCGATCGCACCTGTTGCGGGTGCCAGCACAGGTTTTCGTACAAGCCGCTCTCGGCGTCTGCCCGTCATTGCTGTCGGATTGACGCAGAAAAGAGAGCCTGTATGTTGAGATGGGGATCCGGCTCACCTTCAGAAGGCATTCCAGAGACTGTGTGATTTATCGATGCGGGCGCGCCGATCCTGGTGGACGGTGTGGCTCCGGCCAACGCGCCCACAGCGGGCGTGAACGCGGGCAAGTTCCTGACGGGCGCCGACGGCACCTACACGGCGATCATCGCGGCCAAGGATCTGGGTGCGACAGCTGTCGTGTCCGCGTCGAAGGCCTGCATGACCTTCGTACCCCGTCGCTGGCGGCTCCGGCGCACGCAGGGGCGGAGATCTCGGGCATCGACTTCACCGGCTTCGTGAACACCACGATTTCGGGAAGAGTGGTTGCTCCGGCTGGCGGCCCGATGCGGGGCGTTACGGTTACAGCGACCTCCACCGTGCCGGGTACGACGGCAGCCGCGGCCACGGTCACCACGGGCGTGACGGGAACCTTCAGGCTCAACGTACCGTTCGGCAGCTACACCATCGCAGCCTCGGCGGCCAACCACGTCTTCGGCTACCCGGCGACCGGCCAGGTGGTCAACGTGGCTCCAGGTCAGAGCGTGAACTTCGGCGCGATCCGGGCGAAGAGCGCGGTGACAAACGATGGCTCGAACCAGCGGGTTGTCATCCAGGTCAGCCCGGCCGCACTGAATGGAACCTCGGTTTGGTTCGTCGCTGAAGGCGGCTCGGCGGTTCGGGCCGTTGGTGCGAAGCCATAAGTCCGGTCATCCTTCAACACCATCGGCCTGGCTGACTCGCCACCAGCCAGGCTGATGGTCGCGGGACGGCTCACCCCCCGTCCGGGACTCCCGGGCGGGGGGTGACGCTCGTTAAGACGGCGGGCGAGGCGGGCCGATCAGGACCGGCCCGCGGGCGGCGTGAACCGCCCGTCGATGGCCGTCCAGCCGCCGTCCGCGAAAAGGACCGTCCCGGTCACGTAGCTTGCTGCGTCCGAGGCGAGGAAGACCGTCGGGCCGGCCATCTCCCGGGCGCTGCCCCAGCGGTCGAGGATGTTGCGCGCGGCGTAGGCGCCGTACCAGTCCGGGTGGTCCTTGATCGGGACCGTGAGCGGCGTGTCGATGACGCCCGGCGCAACCGCATTGACGCGCACCCCACTGGGCCCGAGCTCGGCCGCGGCGCCGCGCACCATCTGCACGATGCCGGCCTTGGTGGCGGCGTACATGCTCTGGCCCGGCTCGACCACCACCGACCGGATCGAGCTGAAGAGGATGATGGACCCCGAGCCCTGCGCGCTCATGATCCGTCCGGCGGACTGGATGACGTGCGCCCCGCCCTTGAGGTTGAGCCCCAGAACGCGGTCGATCTCCTCGTCTGTGTAGTCGAGGAGGGGCTTGCGCACGTTCACGCCGGGGGTGCACACCACGACGTCGAGGGATCCGCGCGCGGTCGCGATATCCTCGAACGCACTGGTGACCGCCGCGCCGTCCAGGATGTCCAGGCGGGCGGAGGCGGCCTCCCCCCCGGCCGCGCGGATGGTCTCCGCGGTTCGGGCGGCCGCGTCCACGTCGATGTCGAGGCAGGACACGTGCGCACCCGCCTCCGCGCATCCGATGGCGACGGCTTCGCCGATGCCGGAACCGCCGCCGACCACCGCGGCCGCGCGTCCCTCCAGACTGAACATCTTGGTCATTGGGCGTCTCTGATGGTCATGGGGAATCCCTCGCAGGGTTTCGTGTGTTGAAGCGGCGGGGCACAATGTTAATAGTCACGCCTCCCGGCAACCCGACCGCCCCCCCAACCCCCCGCCCCGCATGCGCCACCCAACCCCACCACCCACCCTCCGCCGGGAAGACCGCGTCCTCGCCGAAGTGGAGGCCGCCCGCGACGAACTCGTGGCCTTCACGGCGGAGATGATCCGAATCCCCACGGTGAACCCCCCCGGGGCGCACTACCGCGACTGCGCCGAGCTGATCGGCCGCCGGCTGGGGTCGACGGGCCTCGCAGTGGAGTACGTCGAAGCCGACGGGCGCCCCGAGCACACCGCCGAATACCCCCGGGTGAACGTGGTCGGGCGCGGGGCAGCCGCTCCGGGACGCCCGCGGCTCCACCTGAACGGCCACTTCGACGTGGTCCCCCCGGGCGACGGCTGGACCGTCGACCCGTTCGCGGGCCAGGTACGCAACGGTCGCATCTACGGGCGGGGCGCGTCGGACATGAAGTCGGGCATCGCCGCCGCCGTCTTCGCGGTCGAGGCCCTGCGGCGGGCCGGCGCCGAACTCGAGGGCGCCGTCGACATCAGCGCCACCGTAGACGAGGAGAGCGGCGGCTTCGCCGGCGTGGCGCACCTGTGCGAAACCGGGATCATCTCGAGCGACCACACCAGCTTCGCCATCATCCCCGAGCCGTTCGGGCCCACCCGCGTGTGCCTGGGACACCGGGGCGTCTACTGGTTCGATGTCGTCGCGCACGGCCACGTCGCCCACGGCAGCATGAGCCATCTCGGCCGCAGCGCCATCGACGACATGGGCGCCCTCCTGGAAGCCTTCCGAACCCGGCTCGCCCCCGAGCTCGCAACGCGCATTTCCGCCCTGCCCATAGCCCCGGCGCCCTCCCGGCGCCCCTCCCTGAACGTCAACGCCATCACCGGCGGCCAGGCCGGCGAAGAGCCCCAGTCGCCCTGCGTGGCCGACCGCTGCGTGGCCACCTTCGACCGCCGCTTCATTCCCGAGGAGCCCTTCGACGAGGTGCGCGCCGAAATCGCCCGCCTGGTCGGGTCTGTGGAAGCCGACGACCCCGGACGCCGTTTCACCATCGAGGAGCGCATGGTGGTCCACCCGACCTCCGCGCCACCGGGATCGCCCCTCGTGGCCGCGCTGTCCCGCGCGGTCGAAACGGTCAGCGGCCGCCCGCCCGAGCTCGCGGCAAGTCCCGGCACCTACGACCAGAAGCACTTCGCCCGCATCGCCGGCATCAAGCACTGCGTCGCCTACGGTCCCGGGCCCCTCGAAGAAGCCCACCAGCCCGACGAGTCCTGCTCGCTCGACGACCTCGTGGCGAGCACGCAGGTGCTGGCGCTGGCGGCGCTGGACCTGGTGGGGCCCGCGTAGCTGCCCGCCGTCGTACCCTCAGCCCCCGGACTCCGCCAGCCGATACCCCACGCGAGGCTCCGTGAAGATGTAGGTCGGGTTCCTCGCGTCGTCGCCCAGCTTGTCGCGCAGGTTCTTGATGAAGACGCGGATGCTGCGGGTGTTGCCCCCGCGCCGCGAGCGCCACACCCGGCGCAGCAGATAGTCGTAGGTCGACACCCGGCCGGCCTTGGCCGCGAGCGCGCTCAGCAGGTCGTATTCGGTGGCCGTCAACGGGAGAGGCTCGCCGGCCAGGCTCACCCGGCGCTGGTCGGGGTGGATGGCGAGCTGCCCCACGCGGAAAGGCTCCGCGGGCCCGGCCCGCTCGCGCAGCGCCGCCTCGATGCGGGCCACGAGCTCCGTCGGCGAGAAGGGCTTGACGACGTAGTCCGCCGCGCCGGTCTCGAGGGCCCTGGCGATGGTCTCGTCGCGGCCGTACGCGGACAGGAAGATGACCGGCCGGTCGGCCAGCGCCGGCAGGCCCTGCATCAGCTCGATGCCGTCGGTCCCGGGCAGGAGCAGGTCGAGGAGCACGAGGTCGGGGCGGTGCAGGTCCAGCAGGGCGGGCACCTCCTCCGAGTCGCCCGTGACGATCGCATCGTAGCCCGCGTCCTCGAGGATGCCCCGCACGTAGAGCAGGTCCTTCGGATCGTCGTCCACCGCCAGGACGCGGAGCGCCCCGGCCGCGACGGAGCGCCCGTCACCCGCCAGCCGCGCCGGGCTCGCCGCAGCCCCGACCCCCGCTTCCTCGGCGACCGGGATCGTGAAGGTGAACCGCGCGCCCGCACCCGTCCCCGCGCTCTCGGCCCAGATGCGGCCCCCGTGCGCCTCCACGATGCCCTTGCAGATCGCGAGCCCCAGGCCGGATCCGACCCCGCGAACGCGATCCCGGCGGCGGCCGCGGGCGAATTTCCGGAACAGGCGCGGCAGGCGCTCGGCCGGGATGCCGGGGCCCTCGTCGACGACCGACACCTCCACGTGCACCCCCTCGCGCGCCGCCACCACGCGGACGGGCGACGACTCGGGCGAGTGCCGGGCCGCGTTCGAGAGCAGGTTGCCCAGCACCTGGACGATGCGCTGCCGGTCCGCGAGCACCCGCGGCAGGTCCGGCGGCAGGTCGATCAGCACGGGGTTCCGGCCCCCGCCGCTCAGGTACAGGGTCCGGGCCTGCTCCAGGACCGTCGCCAAGCGCGTCGACTCGGGCGCGACCGACAGCCTGCCCGCCTCGATGTGCGCCGCGTCCAGCAGGTCGGCGATCAGCTCGCGCATGTGGTCGGCCTGCTCGTCGATGATCCGGAAGAACTGCAGCGCCTCGGCCGGGCGGAGCGCCGACGACGCCCCCAGCACCGTGGCGGCCGAGCCCTTGATCGAAGTCAGCGGGCCCTGGAGCTCGTGGCTCACCATGCCTAGGAACTCGGCCCGGAGCACCTCGAGCTCCTCGAGCGGCGTCAGGTCCTGCATCGTGACCACCACCGACTCGAGCTCGCCCGCCTCCGAGCGGATGGGCGTCGCGTTGACCAGCGTCGTCATCCTCCGGCCGTTCGGCGCCTCGAGCACGATCTCCTCGACCCGCACCGTCGTCGCCTCGCGCAGCACCTCCTTCAGCGGAGTGCGGTCCAGGGCCACCTCCCGCCCGTCCGCCCGCCGCAGGCGCAGCACCTTCAGCAGGTCCTCCGGCGACTGGTCCGGCAGACACAGATCGCGCACGATCCGCCGCGCCTCGGCGTTCACGGACGCCACCCGCCCGGTTCGAGGGTCGAACACCGCCACGCCCACCGGCGCCGTATCGATCAGCGCTTCAAGGTCGGAGCGCGCCCGCTCGACATCCCGGTAGGCGCGTGCATTGGCGATCGCGGCTCCGGCCTGCGAGGCGAAGAGCGCCAGCACCTCCTCGTCCTCGCGGGTGAACTCCTGCCCACCCTCCTTGTCGCCGATGAAGAAGTTGCCCAGTTGCACCCCCCGGTGGCGAATCGGCACCCCCAGAAAGCTCGTCCGCATCAGCGGGTCGTCCGGGAAGCCGAGCGCGCACAGGTGCGCCGCCAGGTTGCCGAGGCGCAGCGGTCCCGGCACCTCGCGCAGGTACGCCCACAGCTTCAGCGCCACGGGCATGTGCTGGACCCGCCTGTGCTCCTCCGGACTCAGCCCCGCCGTGACCAGGTCCACGAGCTCGCCCGAGGCGTCCATCGTCGGGATCCCGCCGGAGCTCGCACCCGTCAGGGAGCACGCGCTCTCGACCATCTCGCGCAGGACCGTGTCCACGTCCAGGCTTTCGCTGACCCGCAGACTCGCCTCGCTCAGCTTCGTGAGCCGCTCGCGCAGCGCCCGGACCTCTCCGCTCAGCTCCTCGACCGTCGGCATGCTCACGCCTCCTTCCCTCGGGGTCCCGCATGGATGCGGACCGTTTCGATGATGCCATCACCGAAGATGTCATAACCGGTATTTTACAGGAAAACCAAAATCCTAACCAGTCTGACCACGGATCGAGGGTTGCGCCGGAGAGCGCGGGAGGGGGTTCAGCGGGAGCGATGCCTGGGAAAGCCGTCCAGCGACAAGACGCGTCGCACCAGGTCCGCCTGCCCCGAGATGCCCTGCTTGCGGAAGATCTTGTTGAGGTGCCAGCGGACGGTGCCTTCGCTGCGCCCCGTGCGCGCGGCGATTTCGCGCACGCGGTGCCCGGCGCCCACCATGGCCGCCAACTGGCTCTCGGCCGGGGTGAGCCCCAAGGCCGCCTGCACGAGTTCGACATCGATCCTGGGCCGGCTTTCGGGGTCGGCGACGAGCACGACTACGGCGACCTGCCTCGCGTCGAGTTCCCACCGGCGCGCGATCACCGGAACGACGTGGACGACCAGCCGCGTACGGGCCGACGAACGCTTGATCGTCATCGAGCCGGACGACCCGGAAGCACCGAGCGAGGGCAGCGCCCGAGCCAGCAGCCGCGTCAGCTCCCTGTCGTCCCTCGGCTCCGTGGCGGTCAGGCACCCCTCCACGTCGGACAGCCCCTCGTCCCGCGCCAGAAGGCCGCGCGCCCGACGGTTCGCCCCCACGATGCGCGCAACCCGGTCCAGCTGGATGACGCTCCGGCGGCTGCCCTCGAGCAGCGCGGAGAGCCAGCCCTTGCCGACCCGCGCGGTCTCGGGCGGGCCGTTTCGGTCGCCCGCCTGCTCCACGGGTGACGCCATTCCGACACGAACATCTGACCCAGGCATGGCGGGCCTCGCCTTGTTCCTCGGATGGGAGTATGCCGGCCGGTGCAACCAGCACTCGCTCTGATAACATGCACGACAAAACCCGTATCTGTCCAGTCGGAAATAGTCTTTAAGACTGTTTATTTCATGGGACCGCGTATTAAGTGTTCGTTATGTTTTGGTCTCCTTCGCCGAAGAGTCGCACTCGCAGCGCCTAGCGTAACTTGATCCTTCCGCGGATGCCCACCGAGTGCTGCGCGCCGCCGAACGCACTCTCGCGCCGCGTGCCTTCCAGCCGCAGCCCGACTCCGGCGCCGAGGTCGTAGCGCACGCCGCTCGAGAAGGCACGCGTCCCGCTCTCGCCGAGGTAGAAGCCGCTGTAGGGCGTGCCCTCGAAGCCGGCGATGCCGTAGGCGACCTCGCCGTCCACGTTGGCGCCCATGCCCAGGTCGTGGCCGCCCACTGCGTCGGAGACGCCGCGCTCCCAGAGCTGGTTCACCCCGCTCCTGTGGTCGCCATACGCCGGCGCCACCCGGACCTGCAAGCCCTCGTCCCGGGTCGCCGGGTCGAACATGAGCATGCCGCCCAGACCCCATTCCTCGTAGCCCTCGCGCGCCGAGATGACGAACCGGCCGCGGCCTTCGGCGGTCAGCCCGAAACTTGAGTTCGTGTAGCGCAGCCCACCGCCGACTTCCGCGCTGGTGCCGTTGATGCCGTCTCCGTTGTCGTAGCGCATCCCGCCCTCGAGCACGAACGCCACCTCGTGACCGGTGTCGGTGCGGAAGCCCTGCGTCAACTCGAGGGCCAGCTTGGCGCGCTGCATGTCGAGCGTTACCGTGCCGATCTGCTCGGTCCCCTGGACCTCGAACCGGCCGCTCCAACCCTCGGCCTTGAGGCTCACGCCGCCGGTACCGCGCGTGAACAGCTGGTAGCTCGCGCCTCCCGCCCCCGTGAAGGTGCTGGCGGGGCTGGTGCGAAGCCCCTCGCGCGCGTCGTCGACTTCGATGTCGCCCCGGCCGATCCCGGCCGAGCCCCACACCGAAGCCCCGCGCGCGCCGGGGAACCAGGCCACGTAGGGATGCGCGCTGGTCATGGTGGTGCCGTAGGTGCCCTTAACCGGCCTTGCGCCGGTCTTGTCGGTGAAGTCGAAGCTGCCCGAGTTGTACGAGCCCGCGACACCCGCCAGAATGTCGGACCCGATGCGCGCGTCCATGCCGACGTGGGCGCTCACCATGTTGCCCTTCCAGTCGAGGGCGCTCGCGCCGGGCTCGCCCAGGTAGTGGTACTCGCCCGCACCCCAGCTCCCGAGCTGCATGCCTGTGGCCGACTGTTGCTGCGGCGTGTCAGCACCGAACGGCATCTGGAAGGAGGTGCCGCCGAATAGGGCGGCCAGACCGGCGCCGTCACTCTGGCCGAGGCCAAGGCCGCCCGGACCCGGCTCCGACAGCCTCGCAGCCATGGACGAGAGTCCGTTCGCTTCGACGCTCTGCTCCATGCCCATCCCGTTGGCCACCGCGTCGACGCGGCTTGCGATCGCCGAGACGGTGCTCGAAGTCATCGCGGCCGCCACATGCGGCAGGACGCGGGTGTTGAGCCGGCCGGCCCGCTGGACCGGATCGTCGGTCGCAGCCGAAGCACTCGCCGACGCGGCGCCGGTGCCCGCCCGGTTGATCGCCGACACCCTGTAGTGGCGCGTGCTCCCCGGCAGGAGGCCGGTGTGCGAGAAGGTGGTCGCCGTGGACTCGGTGTTGCGCACCAGGCCGACCCAGGCGGCGCCGGTCTCTGAGACCTCGATCCGATAGCCGGTGATGGGCGCACCGCCGTCGTAGGCGGGCGCGACCCACGCGAGGTCGATCTGCGTGGGCGTGACCGCGGCGGCGGTGAGCCCGGTGGGCGCGTCGGGCACGGTCGCGTCGGTGGTCGCGCTCGCGACCCGCGAAGCCCGGCCCTCGCCGATCCGGTTGACCGCCGAGACGCGGTAGTGGCGCGTCGTGGCCGGCTCGAGCCCGGTATGCGTGTAGACGGTGGTGGTGGTGCGCGTGTTGCCCACCAGATCCCGCCAGCTCGCGCCCCCGTTCTCCGAGACCTCGATCCGGTATCCGCTGACCCGCGCGCCCCCGTCGCTCGTGGGGGCCTGCCAGGAGAGGTCGATCCGCGAGGTGCCATCCGCTTCCGCGACGAGGGTGCGGGGCACGCCGGGCAGCGTGGCGTCGGTCGTCGCGCGCGCGTAATTCGAGAACGGACCGGTCCCCGCAGTGTTGACCGCGGCGACGCGGTAGTGCCGCGTGGTCGCGGGCTGGAGGTTCACGTCCGCGAACGTCGTGGTCGCCGAACCCGTGTTGCGGCGAATGATCCGCCAAGTGCCGCCCGCGTCGCTCGAAGCCTCGATCCGGTACCCGAGGATCGGGGCGCCGCCGGTGTTGCGGGGCGCGCTCCACGACAAGTCGATGCGCGAGGTGCCGACCGCCCGGGCCGTCAGGTTGAACGGCGCGCCGGGCACGTCGGGATGCGTGGTCGTCGCCGCCTCAAACGACCACGGGCCGTCTCCCGCGCTGTTCACGGCCCGCACCTGGTACCGATAGACGGCTGCCGGCTGGAGACCGGTGTCCGTAAACGTCGTCTCCGTCGTACCGGTGTTGGGGTGGATTGTGATCCACGTGCCGTCGTGGGGTCCGCGCCGCCGGACCGAGTAGCCGACGATCTGCGCGCCGCCATCGGTGGCCGGCGCCTCCCAGCTGAGGGTGATGCTCGTAGGTCCCTTTGCGCGCGCACGAACGTTCAGTGGCTGCCCGGGGGGCGCGGCGTTGGTGGTGCCGGGGTCGACGTTGGACCAGTCGCTTCGGCCCACTCTGTTGATCGCCGCCACGCGGTAGTACCGGGTGGTGCCCGGGGTGAGGCCGGTGTGAACGTAGGTGATGGCCGTGCTCGGGGCGGTGGCCACCAGGGTCCAGCCCGCCACCCCGGTCACGGACATCTCGATGCGGTAGCCGGTGATCGCGCTCCCGCCGTCCGTGGACGGACGCGTCCAGGTGAGCAGGAGCTGGGTGCTTCCTCCGACGGCGCTCGCGGTCGCCCTCAGGCCCGTGGGCGCGCCCGGCGTCGTGACGTCGGTGGTCGCGCGGGCGACGCTCGACCACGCGCTCCGGCCCACCCTGCTGATCGCCGCGACGCGGTAGTGGCGGGTGGTGCCCGGGTCTAGATCCCTGTGGGTGTAGGCGGTGGCCGTGGATTCCGTGTCGGCCTTGAGCGCCGTCCACGGGCTCCTGCCGGTGCGAGACCACTCGATCCGGTAGCCGGTCACGGGGGCCGTGCCCGCGGATGATGGCGCCGCCCAATCCAGCTCGATGGCCGATGTGCCCCTGGCCCGAGCGGTCAGTCCCCTGGGCGCGTTCGGCACCCGCTCCTCCGTCGTGGCGCTCGCGACGTTCGAGGCGTCTCCCGTATCGAAGGAGTTGATCGCCGAGACCCTGTAGTGGAGCGTGGTGTCCGCGCTGAGGCCCGTATGCCGGTAGCGGGTCGCGGTGCTCCCGGTGTCGCGCACGCGCGTTGACCATGTGGCGCCTACGTCCGTCGACACCTCGATCCAGTACCCGGTGATCGCGCTGCTGCCCCGGTCCAGCGGGGCACTCCAGTTCAGCTCGATCACCGACGCGCCGTCGGCGGTCGCCGTGAGGCCGCGCGGCGGATCCGGCGCCTCCCCCTCGGCCGTCTCGTTCTCCACCGGCAAGTCGAAGGGAGGCGCGAGATTGCCGGCCTCGTCCCTGAGTGCCCTCGTGCCCGCGTAGTCGTAGAACAACTCGACGTCGTCGCCGAACCGGACCGCGCGCGCCAGCGTCAGGATCACCTCCGACCCATCGACCTCGACCCGCGACACCCTCTCGTCGTCGCGATCTCCGTCCCGGGTGACGTACACGTCGAAGTTGCTGCCCGAAGGGACGGTGCTTTCGTCGAGGTCCTCGTCGAAGGTGACGACGAGTTCCCCGCCGTCCACCTCTGCATCGTCGGCTGCGGGAGCCCGGGTGTCCGCGTTGAAGCTGTACGTCTCCGCGAGGTTGCCCTCGCCATCGTCGTTCTCTGCCGCGTTTGCCGGGATCTCGAGGATCACCGGGCCTTCATAGTTGGCCCGCGTGTACATCGTGACGTGGTAGCTCCGCTCAGAGCTGCCCACGCGTTCCACGCCGTCGGAGTCCAGTTCCGCGCCAAAGACATCGATGTCCGAGTCCGTGAAGCCGGTCACGTCCTGCGAGAACCGGATGTCGAGCCGGAATTCTTCCTGCGCGTCCCCGGTCCATCGATGCCGCATCGTGACACTGGGACGGACGACCGCGCGCGCTGTGGCCGGCCTCGCGAACGCCCGGACGCCTCCGTCCGCACTGCCGAAAGACGGCTCCTGGGCACGTACGCCCGTGGATGGGGCCAGGGCCACGCAGCCCACCGCGGCGGCCAGGAAAAACCGGACGGATATCCTGCGCTTGTTCCGAATCATCGTTCCGCCTTTTTCCGCGATGGGATAGTCATAGGTTTACCAGTTTGTCTAGCAGGGTTCGCCAGCATTGGACGGCGATGGCGGTGTGCCAGGCTATGCAAGCCTCGGCAGTACAAAGATCTTTCATGCTGTTAGCAGGATTCACGCCACTTCGCCGTAGAACGGACCTCCTTGGGATGTGATCACGGCATTTCGCGGCTGCGGTACTTGGGGTTGCGGCCGCGCCGCCTCTTCTTCGGCCGCGGCGTTCGTCGTGCTTCGAGGGAAAAGCTCGCCCCCGCCCGGCGAACCGGGCGGGGGCGCTCTTACTGCTGCCGGGAACTAGCCCGGGTTGAGGTTAGGGGGCCGCAGGAGTCGTGAATTCCTTCTCCACCATGGTGTCGTCGTCGTCCGTAATGCGGACTTGCACCGTGTAGCTGCGCTCCCGCCAATTGTCGGCGGTGATCGCATCGATGACCGTCACCAAGTTGATTTCCTGCGGCGAGGTTGCGGTCTCCCATCCCGCGTCGCCAATGACCGAGGACCTTTCGACGCGGTACTGGTAGGTCAGCGTGGTCGCGTCGACTGCAGTTCCGTTCGTCGTGCCGGGGTTCGACGGAGCGTCCCACGTCACCGTGTAGACGTACTCTTCGTCCGTAGTAGCCTCGGTCGGCGCTGCCTCGAGATTCCTCACCGCACTCGGTGAGTCGTCATCGTCGAGGATGACCAGCGAGACGTCGGCGGGCTGACTGTCATGATCGTCGTCCAACGCAGTGCCATCAACACTTACCGCACCGCTCACGGTCACCACCGCGTTGCCGGCATCGTCGGTGTTGTCCGCCGCCGTGATCGTGACCTCACCCGTGCTTGTTCTTGCACCGGCAGCGAATGTCAGCGTCGTGCCGCCGCTCAAGGTCGCAACCGCGGGGTCGCCAGCCTCGATCGTCACCGCAATCGTGACTTCCTCGTCGAACGTTGTTCCACCGACCAATGTTGCTGTCACGGTGTCAATGTGCTCGGAGGCGTCCGTGGTTTCGGTGTCGTCCGACTCGTCAATCCGACCCTTCGCAAGGCTCAACACGAACTGCCCTGGCGGGGTATCGTCATCCGTGATCGTGAGCTCAGCGTTCTCGACGTCGATGTCGTTGCTCGCAGGCTCTGGAGTTCCGCTCACGGTTACATCCCGCTCGCCGTCATAGTCGTTGTCATCGTCGATCGCTGTGATGGTCACCACTCCGGTGCTCTCATCATCGCCCTCGTCGAAGAACAGCCTCGTGTTGCTGCTGAGCTTCACCTCCGTGGCGTCACTAACGCTTACCACCACGTAGAAGGCGCTCTCCGCCTCACGGTTGAGCGACGCGGTGACGGTGCTCTCGCCGCCGTCCTCGGAGATCTCGTCGTCACTCAGTTCCAGCGTCACGACCAGATTACCGCTTGCGGTCACGGTGACCGTGATCTTCTGCTCAGCCGACATCACGGTGGTGGTGGCGTCGGTCGCACTTGCCTTCGGACCGCTCGTCGCCTCGACCTCCACCTTGTAGGTGTTCTCCGGGTCGTCTTCGTCGTCGTCGAAGGCCGGAGGCGTCACAGCCCAGCTCAGGACGCCCTTCGAGGTGATCGCGAACATCTCCGAGTCATCGCCGCCGGACACGCTGTATCCGGTGACCTCGTCGTCTGCGTCGTCGTCCACCGCCTTGACGGTGCCGATCGTCCGCTTGCCTTCTCCGACGCTGAAGCTGGCGCTGCTGGTGAATCTCGGAGGCCGGCCGTCGGCCGAAATCGTCGCCTCGATGTCGCCAAATGCCAACCTCTGGCCAGGAGCGACGGTGTGCCGCTGGACGCCATTCGGGTATGTGGCGGCATAGCCGTCGCTGGCAACCGCAATATCGTAGGTGCCGTGCGGTACGCTGAGCCTGAAGGTGCCCGTGCTGCGAGTGGTGTAGGAATCCGCGGCACTGGACGCACCTACCGCCGTTGCCGTGACTACAACGCGCTCGACTGGGCTACCATCCTCGTCGAGCACCCTGCCGGTGATCCTGGCGTGGGCGAACGCGATGAAGTCCATTCCGGATGTCGCCAAGCCGGCTGAGGGCGCTACCACGCGGGCGGCTGAGAACGACAGGGTGTCCGCCGATGCACTCACGGAAACAGTTTGGCCGGCGGGCAGAGCCACCACCTTCGCTTCGTAGCTGCCGTCGGAGCCCGTCACCAGCTTGCCCTTGTTCTTACCCGAGGTGGGCAAGCCGATCAGGTCCGAACCGGTCACGTGGATCCGCACGCCCGGAACCCCTGCACCGCCCACGTTGGCCGTAACGGTACCGCTGATCGTGTGGATGTCGGCGGCGCCCTCGACGGTGAGGTCGTCCGCCATCACCAGCTCGTTCGCCGTGAATCCGGAGATCGTGTCCATCTTCTCCGAGAATCCCTCGCCGGAGAGCGTCACGATCATCGCGTCGTCGCCGTCCTCGTCCTCACCGGCGCCGAAGCCTTCCACGATGAAGCGGCCGAATTCGTCGGTCACATCGTACTTGCCGTTGACGTCGACCTTCACGCCTTCCGCGGCCTGGCCGTTGCTTTCGAGGGTCACGTACCCGTAGAGGACACCCGTCGTCGGCGTCACGTCGATGTTGAGGTGGCCGTCGTCGTCGACCTCATCCGAGAGCAGGAACTCTTCAGGCAGCTTGGCGCCACCCATCCCGGCCGTCGCCACCCATCCGTCCGAAACACTGAGGGCGTAGACACCGTCGGCCATGTCCTCGAAGTCAAACTCCAGGGTGGCGTCGCCGTCCTCATCGGTCGAGTTGTGGGAGTTGCCCTCGTTCACGAGGTTCTTCCCTTCGACCGCTTCCATGTCGACCTCGATGTCCTTGACCGCCACCGGATCCTTGGGATCTTCGGTGATCTCGTGCGTATCGAAGCCGTCGTCATCGTCCAGCTCGACGCCGTTCTTCCACACCTGGCCGTCGACCGAGTAGGTGTTGACGAACGCAAACGACGAGCAGTCGCCGAAGTCCTGGGGTGCGGTTTTCTCCAGCGGGCAGAGCGTCACCTCGGCGCTATAGCCGCCCATCTCGCCGAAATGACCGCCCATCGCGCCGTCCGTGTCCGTGTACGCCGCGAGCTCGTCGGGATCGAGGACCATGACGTCCGCATCCGCAGCCGCGTCCGCGGTAACGATCACGTTCTTGGCCGCCGGCACGTTGCTGAAGGTGTAGACGCCGTCCTTGTCCTCGGACTTGATGCTGTCATCCGCCGTGAACGCGCGGGAGCGCCCGCTGCCCGCGTCGATGTAGCGGACATCGATGTCCACCATTCCGGACATCCTCACGTCGCCACCCAGCACGTTGCCGGTGTAGCCCTCGACCTGGTCGCGCTCTTGGTGCACATAGACCTTGAGCGTCTGGGTCTCCCAGCTCGCCTCGAGCGCGACGTCCACCGCGCGGGCCAGCGAGAGTCCATTGTGCTCGAGCTCCACCGCCTCCGACGTGGTCTTCTCGCCGCCGTCCAGATCGTCGTCCTGCTCTTCGTCGACCGAGAAGGTGTACGTCACCGGCAGATCGCCGGCTTCCACCGTGGCTTTGAACGACTCGATGCCGTCGTCGTCCAGATCCTCCGGTGCGTCGGCGGCCTCGTCTTCGCCCTCCATGACGGTGATGGCCCAGCCGGCGAGCGGCTCTCCGCCACCGTAGGCGGTCTCGACCGTCTTGCCGCTGAGGTTCACCTCAACGTTCAGGTTGACGATGTCGTTGGCGTTCGTTCCCTGCGTGTGCGGGTTCTTCGGATCCCACGGCACCGGCGTCATGCCGTCGGCCACGTCGTAGCCGTCAACCGCGACCCCCGCGTTGACCATGTTGCCGCTGGTGCCGGCACGCGCGAACCGGATCATGGCCGGCTCACCGTTTTCGCCGGTTGAGCCGCTGCCGACCTTGTTCTCGCCCGAGTAGAGCGTCACCGCGGCGCCGGGAACCGGCTGCAGCATGTTGCGCATCTCACCCGACTTCAGCGTGACGACGAAGTGAACCGTCGTGTGCGTGATGTCGACCGGGACGGCATGCGTCGCCTGGTCGCCGACTCCGATTTCGACCGTGTAGCCGTCCGCGGGTCCGCCGTACTCGTAGTCCTGCAGTAGGGCAGCTGCCTGGGGCGGCAGTGCGGGCAGCAACGCGGTGAGGGATCCAACCCTCAACTGGTACGTACCCGCGCGCAGACCCGTGAACGAGATCTGGCCGGTCGCGAGATTCAGGGTGCCCGACTCCACTCTATGGACTTCCGGGCCCACCAGAGTCACCGGAACGGGCAGCGCTGCCGGCACCGGCACGCCCAGCCCCTGCAGCGCCTGCAGCATGGCAGCCGACGGGAAGCCGTCCTCGCCCTCGTCGTGCATGTCGTTCCTGCCGTCGGACCCCTCGTCGATGAACAGCATCGCCGTGAGGCTCGCCGACGTATCGTGCGCGCCTTCGAAGTTCACGATCGCCGACTCGTCGTCCGCGAGCGTGACGTCCTGGCTCATCGAGTCGAACACGTAGGCATTGTTCTCGACCGCGATCGAGACCGTGTAGTCGCCAGCCGCCAGGCCCGCGAAGGCGTACTGGCCGCTATCGTCGGTCGTCGTGGTGTCGTCGGTCGCGCCCGAAAGCGTGACCTCGACGCCGGGGAGGCCCTTACCCGGGACGCTCACCCGGCCGGCGATGCCGGAGGTGCGGAGCAGGACGCCCGTGAACGACACCGTGCCGGTCTCGTCCAGGTCCACGCTCACGTCCTGGGACGTGGCCGCGAACTCGTAGTCCCTGGGGTCGAAGTCCGCGATCGAGACCGTGTAGGAGCCGGGGCGCAGTTCCTCGAACCGGTACATGCCGTCGGCGTCGGTCATCATGGTGTACATCTCGTCGGCGGGACCGCCGCTCAGGGTAACCGACACCCCCGCAAGGCCCTCGCCTTCGATGATCACCTGGCCCTCGACTGCGGAGGTGCGGATGAAGTGGCCCGTGAAGTCGGCCTGGCCGACATCGCCGACCTCGACCGCTACCTCGACCATCACCGTCTCGAAGGAGACGTCTTCGGGGTAGTCGCTGATCGTGACCGAATAGGTGCCCGCGCGGAGCCCGGTGAACGCGAACCCGCCGCTCATGTCGGTCTCCATGGTCTCGCCCATGGCGTGCTCGCCGCCCAGCGTGACCGTTACGCCTGCCAGCGTTTCGGGCTGGCCGTCGCCGCCGCTCATCATGGCGTCGGCCGCAACCACGTTGCCGACCACCGCGGAGGAGCGGATGTACTCGCCGGCGAAGGTGAGTTGGACGTTCTGACCATCTGTAGCGATGGTCGCGGACTGCGTCACGTCGGCGAACGTCGCATCCTCGGGGTAGCCGCTGACGGTGACCGTATAGGTCCCGGCTTCCACGCCCGAGAAGGCGAAGTTCCCACCCGAGCCCGTCGTGGTGGTAGCACCGGACGAGAGGGTGGCGGTGACGCCGCTGGCGGCCGTGCCTTCAATCGTTACCGCCCCGGAGATGGTTCCCACGGGGGTCGGCGGGTCGGGCGGTTCCACCGGCGGTGGAGTGCCCTCGTCGCAGGCGGTGAAGGCCAGGGCCATCAGCGTTGCTGTGGCGAAGAGCTTGAGTCGATTCATGGAATCTCCTGAGTGGTGGAAAGGAAAACCGGCCTGAAGCGGCTGGACAGAGTCGCGTGCCCTCGGATAAGCAAAGGTGATGCCAATTTCGGAACCTTCATATTTAACAAGCAGTTACGGACTATCGCCCCGCGCCACGGCATCGCGTCAAGGGCGAAATTCCTCGGATTATTGAGGTTCAACACTGTTTTCTGAATATGACGAAAGCGATGTATAGACATCGGTAATGACCGAACAGCACCGCGAATCTGTCGCCGCCCGTGATCAGGTTCCGGCCCTGAAGATACAGGCTCACCTTGCATCGCCATAGGTGACATTATCGGTGAAAGAAGGCGACAGCGACGATGACCCGGCAATCCGCGTTGGCGCCTACTATATGATAGGCACCTATTGTTTGATAGGCGTGACAAGAAGGTGATCCTGCCCTACTGGTATTGTCGGGCTCACTAGAGGGCAGGAACTCGCCGCGATGGTCGAATCGCGTGTCCTGCCCCGAGGGACGGCAGAGCAAATGCAATCGGAACAACTGGACTACTCGCTGTATTGCAGCGACAGCGAGCTTGGAGACCTACTCGAGCGCTTGCTCGGCGGTCTCGCCGTCCAGCGAGTGAGGTCAAGAGGAGCGCTCGTGGCACGATCCGCGAGCACTCGGGCGGCGGTCGTCGGAATCACCGCGTGCTCCGATGGCGAGATCGCATGGCTGCGGTCGAACTTCGGACCCCTGAGTCCGCCTTGCGTGGTGGTGGCGCACCTCTCCGCGGGCTGCGTGCGACGGTTGTATCCGCTCCGGTCCGGCAGGTTGCGGGTCATCTGGGCGGAGGAGGCCGAGAGCCGCCTCGTCGAGGTCCTGGAGGGCCTGGGGAGAACGCACCGGGGTCCGATGTGGCGGCTCGGCGCGCAGCTGCTCTCCGATCATTCCCTGAGAGCGTCGGTCAGGGAGACGATCAGCCGGGTGTGCGGCCTGCATGACGATGCCGGCGACACCCCGTTCATTCCGGAAACTTCGGTCGGTCGGCTGGCGCGCCGCGTCCACCTGGCCACGCCCACGCTGAGGCAATACTGGAGGGAGGAAGTGCCCCTCCGGTGCAACCTGAAGGAATTCCTGAGCTGGGCCATCCTCCTCTGGGCATTGCGCGCGCGCTCGCGACACAACTGGAACGCCGTCGCCGACCGGGTGGGACTGCAGCGCCGCACTCTGCAGAGAAACTTCAATCGGCTGGCCGGATGTACGCTCGCGGAGGCGGCCGAGGATCCGAAGCGGGTCGTCGCGCGATTCAATGAGTGGGTCGATTCGGTGTGGAATCCCCGCTCCGGCAACGGGCCCGCGAAGTGCGAGGTTCCGCCACAGGCACCCGTGGAGCGGATGTCGTGACGGCAGCCGGATCGACTTCCCGGCGCTACGTGGGGTGGCGCTGCAGGCTCTACCCGAGTCCCGCCCAGGGCGCGGCGCTCGCCAGGTGCAGGAACGGCATGCGCGAGCTCTCGAATGAATTGCTCGCCGCCTCGCAGCTCCGGTACGGCGAGACCGGACGGCGCCTGACCCTGACCGAGATGCGCGCTTTCACGCGCGAGTGGAAGCGGCAGCCGGAGCACCGGGAGTTCCCCGCCAGTGCTGCCTACCGCGTCGCCGCCGATCTCGACCGGGCGTTCCGCAACTGGTTCAGGAAGCCCGGCAGACGCGGGCAACGCGGGTTCCCCCAGGTCAAGTCCCTCGGCCGGGAGCCGGGCATCTACCTGAGCAACCAGGGCATCCGTTTCCAGGGCAGCCGGGTGTGGCTGCCCAAGTACGGCTGGGTGCGCTGGAAGGGGGGGGAGCTGCCCGAGGGGAGGCTGCCGGGAGCGCCCGGACGCAAGACCCTCGGCCTGCTCTCTGGACGCGTGTGGCTGGATGCGGGAAGCCGCTGGATGCTCTCGTGCCTGTTCGAGTGCAAGCCGCTCACTCCCGTCGAGCCGAGGACGGACAAGGCTGCGGTCCGCCAGAACGGCGGCGAGATCACGGTGTCGGTCGACGGCGGGTCCGTGCAGGTGATCCGGGAAAGCAGAGCGCTGCGCAAGGCGAGGCGCCGCCTGGCACGGCTCGAGCGGCAGCTGGCGCGATGCGAGTACGGGTCCGAAGGCCGGAAGCGCACCCTGGCCCTCATGCGCAACCAGGCGCGCAAGGTCCGAAACCGCCAGGGAGACCTGCAGCACAAGGCCACGACCCGCGTCGTGCATGAGGCCCGGGAGATCGAAGTCGAAGGCGCCAGCAGCGAACTGCTGCGCCAGCTGGAATACAAGGCGGAGTGGCACGGCCGCCAACTGAAGGTACGGCGAGGCCCGCCGAAACCGGGGCTTGTGACTGGCAAGCCCCGACGCGCGCCGAGACCGGGGAGCCGGTCGCAGAAACGCGAATCGCGGACGCGAAGGCCGAAAGCCCTGTAGCCGTCTGCGAAGGCCGGAACGAATCAGGGGACCCACGCAACACGGAGGAAGGAGATCGCGAATCGTCGCAGGTACCGGGCGGCGGGCCGAACAGCTCCGGCGGGCTCAGTCGGAGTAGTCGCGTTGCACAGGTCGAGGAGTTGCGCGAGCCTTGCGCTCTCGGCCATGGCCATCGGCGGGATCGCAATACTGGTCCTGTCCTGCGGTGATGGCGCCGTGGAGCCCGCTCCTCCTCCGGCCCCCGTGGCCACCACGGTCACGGTCACCCCCGCGACCGCAGAACTCACGGCCCTGGGGGAGACCGTGCAGCTCTGGGCCGAGGTGCGGGACCAGAACGGACAAGCGATGGCCGGCGCCTCCTTGGTTTGGGCGAGCAGCAGCACCGCGGTGGCCACGGTGAGTTCGTCAGGTCTGGTTACGGCGGCTGGCAACGGGATGGCGACGATCACGGCGACAGCGGGCGGAGTGTCGGGCACGGCAACGGTGACGGCGTGGGTGGGGTCCAGGGTGACACTGGGCAGCGGTGAGGGGTCGGCCCCCGAGGGCGGCTTGGTCACGCTGGGACTTACGGTGGACCCGGTGCCGGATTCGGCGATCAGCGTTCGCTACACGCTCGGCGTGGACGGCGACCCGGTGACCTCGGACGCGGACGGATCCGACTACACGGACGTCGGAGGGGGCGCGGTCGACATCGCGGCAGGGGCAAGCGCTGCGGTGATCGAGATCGCCATCATTGACGACGACGAGATCGAGTCGGCGCGGGAAGTGTTCATGGTGACCCTGGACACGCCTGGGAGTGCAGCGGGATACGGGCTTGGCGTCATTGCCAGCGTAGCGGTGAGGATCGAGGAAGGCGTGTGCGACCGTACGCCGCAGGTCGGAGACGAGATCGTCCAGCAGGCGGGGGTCGGCGGCTGTTCACAGGTCGAGAACCGACACTTGGCGGTGATCCAGGAGTTGGACCTGTGCCTTCCGAAGGACGAGTACGACGGGATGGAGTGCGAACGCGACGATGACCCCATCACCGAATTACGCGAGGGTGATTTCCTGGGCCTCTCGAACCTGCGGAGTATCGGTTTGGAGGGTAACGACTTGAACGCGTTGCCCCCGGGCGTCTTCTCCGGTCTATCCAGCCTGGGCAGGTTGGGTCTGGGCAACAACGTTCTGACCGAGTTGCCGATCGGTGTTTTCTATGGCCTCGCCAGCCTGGAATGGCTGCGTCTGCATAACAACCAATTTGTCGCGTTGCCGGTGGGCGTCTTTGACGGTCTCTCCAGCTTGGGGAATCTGTGGCTAGCTGGGAATCGACTCACCGAGTTGCCCGAAGAGGTGTTCTCCGGTCTCTCCAGCTTGGAGACTCTGTGGCTAACTGGGAATCGACTCACCGAGTTGCCCGAAGGGGTGTTCTCCGGTCTCTCCAGCTTGGGGCAACTGTTGCTCGATGGGAATCGACTCACCGGTTTGCCCGAAGGGGTGTTCTCCGGTCTCTCAGACCTTTGGAATATCGGGTTATCTGGTAACGAACTCACCGAGTTGCCCGAAGGGGTGTTTTCCGACCTCGTCAGCCTGGAATTTCTGGGTTTGGGCGGAAACGAACTCACCGAGTTACCCGAAGGCGTGTTCTCCGGCCTCGGGCGCCTGAAAGAACTCAATTTGGAGGACAACCCGGGCTCTCCGTTTACGCTGACGGTGGAGGTGACCCGAACCGATGGCGACGCAACGTCACCGGGACCGGCGACGCTGGAGTTCAGCGTCGCCGAGGGTGCCCCATTCGCGATCACGATCCCCATCAGCGTGCGGGGAGGTACGCTAACGTCCCCCCGTCGTACATCGTTTGCGGCAGGCGCCACGGTGGGCACGGAGGCGACTCTGAGATTCGATGGTTCCGGCACGGGCGTCTCGGTTGCCTTCGGTCCGGTGCCGACCGTGTGCGAGGACCCTGAATCGAATGCCGAAGGACCGAAATGCTCGGGATTGGAGATCGTGGCCGGTGATCTTCTGGTGGTGGCCAACCCCGAGACTGTTGCCCTGTCGGTTCCGGCCGCCCATCTGACCCAGGCCAGCCAGGACCTGAGCGGCGGCGTTCCGCTCATCGCGGGCCGTGAGGCCCTGCTCCGCGTGTTCGCAACTGCTGACGAAAGCTACGCCGTTGGACATGGGGGCCGGGCGACTTTCCTTGTCCGTGGCCAAGAGGTGCACAGCTCCTCCCTGGAGCCGCCCGCGTCGGGCATTCCCCTCGATGTGGAGGAAGGCCGCCTTGCCCATTCCTTCAACGCGAGGATTCCGGGGCACGTCCTGCAGCCCGGTCTCGAGATGGTCGTGGAGTTGGATCCCGACGGAACTCTGCCCTTGAAGCCGGGAAGCAGGAGCCGGTTCCCGGCGTCGGGCCGGCTCGCCTTGGACGTGCGGGAAGTCCCGCCCATGAATCTGACGATCGTGCCCGTGCTATACCATACGGAAGCCCGCCGGGAGACCAACCCGGTGGTTGAGGACGTCACGCGCGACATGGCCGGTACCGACTCTTACGGGACTATCGGCCACCTCCGAGCGATACTGCCGATTCGCGATCTGAACGTGACGCTCCGGGAGCCCTATTACACGTTCGCGGATACAATATCGGTGACCGGTGTTCGGCATCTCATTGACGAGATCCATATGCTGAGGCATCTGGAAGCCAGCGGGACGAATAAGTACTACCATGGGATTTTCTTCGATCCCCACGGTTCGGATTGGCCGTTCCTTGGCCTCGGCGACCAACCCGGATACACCGGCGTCTCAGGGATCTTGGACAAACCCAGCGGACTCAAGGGTGTCGTTGCCCACGAACTTGGTCACAACCTGAGCCTGTGGCACGCCCAGTGCGGCGTCCCGCCGGATCACGGGGGCTACACCGCCCACCCCGATGGCTCCACCGGAGTGTGGGGACAGAGGTTCACGGACGGAGACGGTACGGGGTTCGGGCGCTTGCTCGATCCCGAGTTACACACCGACCTGATGGGGGAAGATACCTGTCCCAACTGGAGACACGGAGAGCCGAACTGGATCACCGACCGCAACTTTGTCCGGGCTTTCGACCACCGGCTGGATCTTGCGTCGGCTCCAGCTCTCTTCGCCCAGCGTGCGGCCCCGCAGGAAACCCTGCTGCTGTGGGGAGGTGTCCACGAAGGCGACCTGCGCCTGGAACCCGCATTCGCCCATGACGCGCGGCTGAAACTCCCCGAGACGCCCGGTCCCTACCGGCTTGAGGGACGCGATGCGGAGGGACGCCGCCTGTTCTCGTTCAGCTTCACGCCAGACTCAGTCGCCCACGGGGGCGGCAGTTTTCTGTTCGCGATCCCCTTCGAGCCCGCAAGGACCAAGGACCTGGATCGCATCACGCTTACGGGCCCTGAGGGCTCGACGATCCTGGACCGCGACACCGGCGGGCGGGCGGCGTTGATCCTCGATCGTGCGTCGGGGCTAGTACGAACAATCGCGCGTGACTGGTCTGTCGGAGACGGAGCGCTTCCGGCGGCCATGGCGGCGGACGCGCAAGTCCAGGTCATCCGGGGATTGCCGAGAAGGTGAGCATGCTCTCTCGCGCATCACCGTAGAATTCAAAAAGCCGTCCCAGCCAGGCGACCTAACGGAATCCCTGCCGAATCTGCTCATGGCGCCCGAATGTGGCACTTGTTGACCCGCAGGTCTCTCCTCCCCGATAATCGGCGATGCCGCGAAGCCACGTCTCAAACGCCTGGTTGGGGGGAGAGCAAAGCCGTGTGTCATTCCAGTAGAACAAATCCAACGGTACGTTGATCAGTTCCTGGGGCAGCGCGCCATCCATTCTTGGACTGTTACTAACGTCCAGATGCCTCAGGTGTGACAGCTGGCCGAACTCGGACGGGATCGGACCCGTAAGCCACGTCATATCCGACAAATCCAGCCGAATCAGACTCGAAAGACTCCGAAGTTCCCGTGGAATCGCCTCGCCGAAGGAGGTTCCGCTCAGATCCAGCCACTCCAGCTTGCCAAGGTTGCCGAGCGCTGCAGGAATGGGGTGGATGGTCCCATGTTGCAGGAAGGGTCCGCCGGTGTAGCCCAGTAGTGGGTTGTCGCTCAGGTCCAGATACTCCAGATCCGGCAAGTCACCGATCCGCGACCCCAACACACCCGTCAGTCGGTTGCCACTCAGATCCAGCCGCTTGAGCTTCTCGAGACACAGGACGTGACCTGAGAAGGCGTTCCTCAGTCCATTGTCGGACAGGCTCAGCTCGACCACTCGGCCATCGTCGTCGACGGCGACCCCATGCCAGGAGTCCAAGGGCTGTTCGCTCAGCCAGTTGTCATCGGTGTCCCAATACACACCACCGGTCGATCGATGAAGGGCCGCGAGCGCCAACCCGTCCCAGGAATTACAGATTATCCCACCCTCGCCATCGCAGGCGCCCCAAACTCCCGTTCGGTGATTGGCAATGCCGCGAAGCCACCTCCGGAATTCCTCGTCCCCGGGCGAACACAATCGCGTGCGATGCCAATGGAAGAAGTCCAGAGGAACATTGACCAACTCCCTGGGCAATGCGCCCTCGAGCCCGATGCTATTGGCTACATCCAGGCGTCTGAGGTTGACCAACTGGCCGAACTCGGGTGGGATCGATCCAGATAGCCAGACCATGTCTGCCAGATCCAGCCGAACCAGGTTCTCCAGATTCCCGAGTTCCCGTGGGATCGGCCCTTCGAAGGAGGTTCCGCTCAGCGCAAGCCACTCCAGTTTGCCAAGGTTGCCGAGCGCTGCCGGAATCGAAGTGTCCGAGCCGAGGAACGCATTCTCACTGAGCTTCAATTCCGCCAGATCCGGAAGATTGCCGATCTCCGACGGCAGGTCGCCTTCGACACTGTTGCTACCAAGGTCGAGCCGCTTGAGCTTCTGTAGCTGGCCGAACTCGGGGGGGATTGGACCCCAAACGCCGTTGCTGGGCAGCGTAAGCTCCACGACTCGGCCATCCTCGTCGGTTGTCACCCCATGCCACGTGCCCAGGGGCTTGTCGCTCAGCCAGTTCGTGTCCTTGTCCCAATAGAAGTCTCCGTTAGTGCCTTCGTAGAAGGCTACCAGAGCCGCCCTCTCCGGATTCTCGACCGTGATCTCGGATGTTCCCACTGCTGAGCCCGCCGCCGCCATGATCGTAGCCGTCCCGTTGCCCACCGCCGTCACCAGCCCCGAGGCGTCCACCGACGCCACGGAGGCGTTGCTGCTCGCCCACGCGACGGCCGCTCCCGCCATCACCTGCCCGTTCTGGTCGCGTACTTCGGCGGTGAACCGGGCCGTCTCTCCGAGGGCGGTCAGTGTGGCCGAACCCGGGCTGACCGTCACGGTGGTGGCCACGGGAGCCGGAGGAGGAGCAGGCTCGACGGCGCCATCGCCGCAGGACTGGACCAGCACGGCGATCGCGCCGACGGCCACCACCGAAATCGCGAAGTCCGTGCTCGGCCGCCCAGGTCCGCCGCCGCCGCGCCTCCGGCAAATGTGCCAACGGGGCATCCTTGCCCGCCCATCTTCGGGTAACCCTCTCGATTGCATGTCCGTCTCTCCTCGCGCTGGCCGCTTCGGCGTTCGGGCTTACTATCGCGCCGGCTGCCGACCGGACGTGCCACGACTCTATTGATGTGCCACGACTCTATTGATATTCGTGACGAGTCCGTGAGTTATCGGCCCATGCACATGAGAATATCGTGGCCGGAGAACAGCCGGCAAGGACAACCGACCGGTCATTCGGTCGCGTTCCATTCCCCCTCTGCCTCATATTCCTTAATTGTCCCATCCTCTACCCAGCTATTGGCCGCCCAGTCATCGTTTTTGTCCCAGTCGAGGTAGTAGAGTTCTGCTGGATTCGTCTCCAGGTACCTGGCGGCAATGCTTCGAGAGATCTCGCCCGTGCGATAGGCCAAGGCCACCAGCCGCACGAATCGTTGCCCAGGGCGCGTGGGCACGCCAGGACGTGATGTAGTCCCGGGGGATCATTCGTCTGGGTCGATGTCGACATTCACGATGAGTTTCCAGCTCGCGTCTCGCGCAGCTCCGGTGTTCAGCGCCGCCGCGGCGTAACGGGGTGTAGCTGCGAGCATGTTCCTACGAATGGCACCAGCGCTTCAGCGACGTCTGATTCGCCGACGCGCTCGAGGAGATATCCCAGGCGTTGCGACCAACTCGCTGGCGAGAGACGTGCGGCCCGCGCGAGAGCATCCGCCTCCATCTCTTCCACCAGATCGCTCAGGACCGTTGCGACGTTGGCAATGCCGCCGGCGTGGTTGGGGTAGCCGAGGAGCTCCAGCGCGGTTACTTCGGGGGTTGAATAGCGAGCTACGCCCCGAGGCGTATTGAACTCCCTCAGGAGCATTCGTTCCAGGTCATGGCGGGCGACGAACTCGACGCGCACCTTCCCGCACTCGTGACGATCGGAAACCGGAAATGATGAAGCGATGAAGCGAAAACAGGATCTCGTCGCCTTCCGGGGAGAGCTGCCGCGGTGGCACGTCCGAGGCGCGATCCTGGCCCTGGCCGCGACGGCGGTTGCCGGCTGCACAGCGCCCCCTGTCTCCACGAACACGTCGCGCGACAGCCTCGGGGTAACGATCGTCGAATCGGTTGCGCCCGTGTGGGGCGCGCGTGACGCATGGCGGATCGAGGAGGAACCGATCCTCGATCTGGCCGAGACCGGATCGGGCGAAATGCACACCTTCTTCCGCGTAAGGGATGTGCTGCGCGCGGGATCCGGGCATCTGGCCGTTGCCGACGGCGCGTCTCAGCAGGTCCGGGTCTACGATGCAACGGGGCGATTCGTCCGTGCCTTCGGTGGGCCGGGCGAGGGACCGGGCGAGTTCCGCTCCCTCTGGACCATCGTGCTGAGGCCCGACGGGCGAGTCGTGGCACTGGACCGCACGGCGGGGGGAAGCGGCGCGGAGTTCGACCTGGAAGCGGGGCTGATCTCTACGTTTCGGTTGCCGGAGGGCGTCTCGCCGGTGCGGCACCCGGTGCCCTCGGACGTGGTCTGGGGGCTGGATCCGGCGTCCGCCGCGGACGAGGAGAGGCGACGCGCGGGTCTACGGCGTCCTCCGGTCACCATCGTTCGGTTGTCGGAGGACCGGATGTCAGGTGACTCGGTCACCAGCCTTCCCGGATACGAGAACTTCATCATTACCGAAGGGGACGACATCCCGATCATGGGCCGGTTGCCCCACGCGGTGCCGGACGGCGAAGGACGAATCGCTATGGGCACGGCCGACGCGCTGGAGTACTCGATCGTCGACGGCCGGACCGGAGAGCTGCGCCTGATCGCGAGGATTCCCGGAGTTCCGCTGACCGTGTCCAGCGCGGAAGTGGACCGTGAAAGGGAGGAATGGCTGGGACCCGATCCCAGTCCCTTCATTCGGGATTTCATGGCTCGCCTGCCCGAGCCCGCCGAGAAACCGGGCTATCAGCGAATGATCGTGGATGCCGACGGGAATGTGTGGGCGGGCGAATACCTCGGACTCGCCCGGCGCAGCGAACCGCAGGAGTGGTACGTGCTGGACTCGTCAGGGGCGTGGCTCGGAGTCGTCACCACACCGGCGCGCTTCGAGCTGATGCGGGTGGGCGCCGATGAGGTGTTCGGGGTGCGGCGCGATGTCGACGACGTCGAGCATCCGCAGTTTCTGCGGCTGATGAAGCCCTGGTAGGCGGTGATGGGACGTTTCAGCTGAAACCCGGCTGGTGCGCTCAATCGTCCGCATGCAGATCGTCGAGCAGATCCTCTACGCTGGCAAACTGCGGCAGGTTGCCACGGCGGGCTTCCCTCATCGCTTCGATCGTGGCGGCGTTGGGAACCAGCGGCGCGAACGGCAGGGCTTTCTCGTGCGCGACCTTGGTCAGCAGCAGCCGCAACGCGCCGGACACGGTCAGGCCCATGGCCGCCAGCACCGCCGCTGCTTCCTCCGTCACGGCTTCGTCGACGCGGACATGGACAAGTTTAATTGGCATTGCCTGAGCATCCTTCCTTTCGAGTTGACGTATAATATCATGCAAGCCCGTCAATACTGTCGGTCAAGGCGGTCAGCGCTCGAACCCGCTGTCCCGCCCGGCCCACCCGTGGAGCTACACGTCCTGGACCTCTGCCCCGCCGCTCGGCTTCGCGGCGAACATGACGTCGCGGGTGGGTGGCCTGCCCAGGCGCGACTGGTAGAACCGGGCGGCGAACGCCTCCATGACCGGTACTACGGTCGCGTCGTCACACAGCGCGACGGCGCAGCCCCCGAAGCCGGCGCCGGTCAGGCGCGCGCCCACTGCTCCCGCGTCGAGGGCCACTGATACGATTTCGTCCAGCTCACCCGTGCTCACCTCGTAGTCGTCGCGGAGACTCTCGTGCGACCGAACCATGAGGTCGCCGAAGCGGTGTAGATCGCCGTCGCGCATGGCCTGCTCGGCCTGCCCCACTCGGCGGCCCTCCGTGACGACGTGGCGGAAGCGGCGGAAAAGCACGGGGTAGAGGACGCGGCGGGCGTGGCTCAGCAGGCCGTCCGGGTCACCCGCCGCAATCAGGTCGCGGTAGTTGGATGCCCGCGATGCCGCGCGTTCCACGCCCACGACATCCAGCACTTCCTCCAACGCCTCCCGGCACTGCCGCGCGCGTTCATTATATGTCTCGCGCGCGCCTGCGGACTTCTCGGCCCGCACCAGCGACGACGCCACCACCCACCGCCATCCGTCGGGGACGGGTACCGGGGTCACGTGCAGCGGGTCGAAGTCGATGCGGAGGGCGTGTCCGTCCTGCCCGTGAAGACACGCGGCCTGGTCCATCCCGCCCCCTTCGAGGCCCACGAAACGCTCGGCGCGGGCCATCAAGGCGGCGAGTTCGAGGCGTGACAGCGAGGTGCGGCGACCAGGTGCCCGGTCGAGGGCAGTCCCTGCCGGCAGCGCGGCGGCAAGCCCGGCGTCCGATTCCACCTCGACCCCGTTCGCCTTCAGCAGCGCCAGCGCCGAGGCCACCACCAGCGCCGACGAGGACGATAGCCCCGAAGCGATGGGGACATTGCCGGCCAATGTCCCGTCGATGCCCCGCTCTAGCGGGATCCCGTGCTCGAGCAGTCCCCGCGCGGCGGCTCGCACGTAGTTGGACCAGTCTCCCTGGGCTGCTGCCTCGATGGGACGTTTCAGCTGAAACGTGAAAGGGGCGAAGCGCGCCACGGGACTTCCCAGCCGCACCACCGGATCGTCCACGACGCGGAAGTCCACGCGGACATCCCGGTCGATCGCGATGGGAAAGACCGGCAGGCCGTTGTAGTCGGTGTGCTCGCCGATCAGGTTGACGCGCCCGGGCGCGATGGCTCGCCAACGAGCGTCGGTCAGCCGCCCGCCGGAACCACCTTCGAGCGCCGGCTCGGAGCGCCTGCCTCCTCCGACTCCACCGCTCAATCCGAATAGCCCAACTTCGGCAGCAGCCTGAAGAGCCAGACCCCCGCCGCGGCCGAGATCGTCAGCGCGACCACCGCCGCCATCCCCTGCCCGTACAGCAGATATCCCGTCCCGAAGAGCGCCGCGTAGACCAGCACGCATCCGAGGAACCAGGCCAGGAAGGCCGCGGTGATCGAGTCGGCGCCGCGCGCCCCGTCGCCCACGTCGACCACCCGCCGCCACCCCCTGCCCATCGGCCGGATCTTGTCGTAGAAGCGCTGCAGCGTGTCCGAATCGGCGGGCTGTGTGAGGAAGGTCACCCCGAGCCAGCCGACCGTCGTGACCGCCACGCCGATGCCCAGCTGCGTCCACGCCGGCATAGGCGCGAAGCCCAGCCCCGCGTGCATCCACGCGAAGTAGATCGCCACCATGAAGGAGATCGTCATCCCCGCCAGCTCGCTCCACACGTTCACGCGGTACCAGAACCAGCGCAGCAGGAAGACGAGCCCGGTCCCGGCGCCGATCTGCAACAGGATCTGGAACCCCTGCCCCGCCGTGTCGAGCTGGAGCGCGATGAAGGCGCCGAGGATCATGAGCCCGACCGTCGACATCCGCCCCATCGTCACGAGCTGCCGGTCGCTCGCCTCCGGGTTCACGAAGCGCCGGTAGAAGTCGCTGACCACGTACGACGAGCCCCAATTGAGCTGGGTGCTGATCGTCGACATGTACGCGGCCGCCAGCGAGGCCACCACCAGGCCGAGCAACCCTGCGGGCAGGAACACCAGCATGGCCGGATAGGCCAGGTCATTGCCCACCAGCCCGGGGTCGAGATCGGGGAAGCGGGCCTGGATGTCGGACAGCTCCGGGTACACGAGCATCGAGCACAGCGCGACGATGATCCACGGCCAGGGCCTGAGCCCGTAGTGCGCGATGTTGAACCAGAGCGTGGCCTTCATCGACTCCTTTTCGTTCTTCGCGGCGAGCATGCGCTGGGCCACGTAGCCGCCACCCCCCGGTTCGGCCCCCGGATACCAGGCGCTCCACCACTGCACCGCGATCGGGATGATGAAGATGCCCGCCGCGACGCTCCAGTCGGTGAAGTCCGGGAAGAAGTTCATCGCCGACTGCAGGTCCGGGTGCGAAACGAGCCCCGCGAGCCCGCCGACTTCGGGCTGGCGCAGGGCGAAAACGGCCGCCGCGACCGATCCGATCATGGCCACGACGAAGAGCACGAGGTCGGTCACGACGACGCCCCAGAGCCCCGAAGTTGCGGAATAGATCATGGTCACGGTGCCCGCGATCAGCACCGTGGTCAGCGGATCCAGCCCCAAGAGCACGCCACCGATCTTGGTCGCCGCGAGCGTCACCGTGGCGATGATCATCACGTTGTAGAAGACCCCGAGGTAGATCGCGCGGAAGCCCCGCAGGAACGCCGCCGCGCGCCCCGAATAGCGCAGCTCGTAGAACTCGATGTCGGTCAGCGCGCCCGAGCGCCGCCACAGCCTCGCGTAGAAGAAGACCGTGCACATCCCGGTGATCAGGAAGGCCCACCACGACCAGTTCTGCGCGACCCCGCCCCCGCGCACGAAGTCCGCGATCAGGTTGGGGGTGTCGGTCGAGAACGTCGTCGCGACCATCGACGTGCCCAGCAGCCACCACGGAAGCTTGCGCCCCGACAGGAAGAACTCGTCCGCCCCGGTCCCCGCGCGCCGGGCGAAGCGGAGGCCGATGGCGAGGGCGGTGAGCCCGTAGAGGGCGATGACGATCCAGTCGAGCGTGGATAGTTGCATTCGGCGTCAGTCTCGGGAGAAAGGGGATGACCGAGCGTCCCACAGGGTTGGCGGGGCGCCCCGGAGGGTTGGCCTGGCGTCCCGGAGGGTTGCCCAAGCGTCCCGGAGGCGCATCGGATAGACCCCCGAGTCTACCAGCCCCCGCAGCGATTCGGCCACTCCCGCGTGATCGCCGGGGAAGGTGACGCCGAGCCACAACTCGCGCGTGGGGAGCACGATGCAGCGCGCGCGGCCCGCCGCGATGAGGTCGTTCATGGCCTCGGAGAGGTAGAATTCGCGATCGAGCCCCCGTGCCGAAGCGAGGAACGCGGAGAACAGGTCGCGCAGGGGCGGAAGGATGTCCGGCTGGAACCCCCAGAGGTTGGTGCAGACCGGGGCGTGCAGGGACACGTCGAGGGGGCGGCCGGCTACGTCCCGGCCCACGGCGCGGTCGCCTTCGCGGCGGAGTTCGAGGCCCTCGGTCATCCGCTGGAGCGCGCCGTCCTCGTCGACCTCGCAGAGGCCCCGGGAGACGCCGCCGCTCTCCGAGAGCGTGACTTCGAGGGGGTAGCCGATTGTAAAGGCGCGAGTCGAGCCGGAAGGACGCGCATTGGCGGGTTGGGAATGCGATGGCTCGGAGCGGGAAGGCGGTACTTCGGCATCTTCTAATGTAATGCTAACATCACATTCTGTAATGTTGACGTTACTGTCCGGCGGACTTGGGCCGCGCATCGCCCCGGCAAGCGCCGCGTACGCGCCCCGCCCATAGAAGTCGTCCGCGTTGCACACCGCGAAGGGCCCATCGACCTGTTCCCCCGCCGTCAGCACGGCGAAGCCGGTGCCCCAGGGGCGGGTTCGCCCGCGTGGGGGCTCATCCACCAGCCCCGGATGGGCCATCCTCTGGTACGCGTAGCGGATGTCGAGGTGGGCTGCCGCATCGCCAAGATGCGCGTCGAAATCGGGCCGAAGCGCTTCCTGGATGACGAGCAGGAAGCGGGTGAACCCGGCAAGCGCGGCATCGTAGAGGGCGTAGTCGAGGAGCGCCTCGCCGCCCGGGCCGATGGGCGCCAGCTGCTTGAGCCGGCCAAACCGCGTGGAGCGGCCGGCCGCGAGGATGACGAGGGTCAGGGGTTGGCGAGACATGTTACCGTATACGACACCGAAGTCGACCACCGCGACAGGGGGAGGTCCGGGCACGATGACCGTCCGGGAGCGCGCCAGCCAACACCGGAGTTTCCCGCAGTGAACCGAAAGGCGTCCGCAGTGAGCCAAAGAGGGGCCGCGATGAGCCGAGGAGGTCCGCAGTGAGCCAAAGGGTCCTGATCACCGGCGGCGCCGGCTTCGTCGGCAGCCATGTAGCCGACGCTCACATCGCGCGCGGCGATCGGGTGTGGGTCATGGACGACCTCTCTTCGGGACGGCCCGCGAACATCCCCTCCCGCGCCGAGTTCGTCGAGATGGGCATCGCCGATCCGCGCGCCCGGGCGCTGATCCGCGACATCGGCTTCGACCTGATCAACCACCACGCGGCGCAGATCGACGTGCGCGCCTCGGTAGCCGACCCGATCGCCGACGCCAGGATCAACATCGTCGGCCTCCTCAACATCCTGGAGGGCGCGCGCGAAGCCGGGACCCGCCGGGTGGTCTTCGTGTCCAGCGGAGGCGTGGTCTACGGGGAGCCCGACGTCTATCCCACGCCCGAAGGCGCCCCCAAGCGCCCGGTGTCCCCCTACGGCGTGTCGAAGCTCGCCGGCGAACACTACCTCGACTCCTATCGCGAAGTGCACGGCCTCGACTACGTGGCGCTCAGGTACAGCAACGTCTACGGCCCCAGGCAGGATCCGCATGGAGAGGCGGGCGTGGTGGCAATCTTCTGCACTCGCCTGATGGACGGCCAACCGCTCGACATCTACGGCGACGGCGAGCAGACGAGGGACTACGTCTACGCGGAGGACGTCGCGACCGCCAACCTGATCGCCGCCGACATGCCGCTCGACGACGACGCCGGAATCGACGCGAGAGCCTTCAACGTGTGCACGGGAGAAGCGACGAGCGTCAACACGCTGGCGACCCTCCTGGAAGAGATCGGGGGCGCCCGGCCGGGCCGCGTCCACAGGGATGCCCGTGCCGGCGAGGTTCGCCAAAGCGTGCTCTCAACCGCGCGGATCCGCGCGATGGGCTGGTCACCGGCGCATACCCTGCGCGAGGGACTGGCGCGCACGTTCAGGCACATCGCGTCCGAGAGAGCGGCGGGTCGTTCCGCGTGATCATCGCGAGGTTCCGCCGCTACTCACAGCGTTCCGTGTAATCTCCCGAAGGTGCAAATGACCCACAAAGTGGGCGATTATCACCCATGAGGTGGTTGATTTGCACCAGCAACGGGACCCTACTTCGCGTGCCCCATCCCTGCGATTGGGCGACACGTGGCTTCCGTGAAAGCGCAGTGGCCAGATGACGAATAGGGAGAAGATCATGCTTCGGTATCCAGCCCTGATCGATGGAGAAGACGGCGCTTACGGCGTCAGCTTCCCGGATCTTCCCGGTGTCGTGGCGATGGGAGAGACTGTGGATCAGGCTCTGGTGAACGCCGAGGACGCGCTGCGCGACTACGCCATCGAGACGGAGAAGGATGGTCAGGCCCGAATCGCCCCCGGCGCCATCGAGGACGTGACGCCCCCGGCCGGGAGCACGCTCGTATCCATTCCGCTGATCCATCTTTCCGGTCGCAGCATCCGCGCCAACATGATGCTCGATGAGGGCGTCATTGCCTTCATCGACGGCGAGGCGAAGCGGCGGGGTATGACGCGTACGGCCTACGTGGAGTGGATGACGCGCCGCATCGCCCAGGCGGGAGGGTGACCTACCTCATCGCGTCGAACCCGAGCCTCCAGACCACCATCTGCGGGTAGTACTGCTCGTTCTCCACGTTCTCGATGGCCAGCCCCTCGCCGACAAAGGCCTCGAGCAACGCAGCGTGGCGGCCGGTGGCGATGAGCGAGCCGCTGGCGAGATCGATCAGGTCGGTGCGCATCTCGAAAATCGCCTTCAGGTCATCGTCGATCGGGACATAGGCTACCCGGCCATTGGGCATGCGCCGCAACTCCATGCGATCCTGCCAGTCGTCCTTGCGAACATGACTGATCACCCAGAGTCGCTGCTCGTCGTCGATCTGCATCGCGTACATCCGGTTCCGCGGAGGGTTGTCGGGAGACCAGGGTTCGCGTGACGCTTCCCTCTCGTTCAACCTCGGTCCGCTGAGGCCGAGGATCCTGCGGCCGCTCTCGCTCCATACCTGAATGAGATAGTCGTCGGAGCGAGCGCTGTAGATCCGCCTCCGCCGGTCGACCGCCAATACCCGAGGTGCGAAGCCCGGTGCGTCAAGGCCCTCCATCCGGTCGAAGGAATGGAGCATGTCCAGACCATCGACGATATGGAGAGGCGCGCCGACCGACCCGGCCCGGGTCCTGTCCAAGTTGGCCAGATACCTCCCGCCCTCCCCAAGCGGGACCGCGAGCTGGTAAAACCCCGGGTACAGGGATCTGTCCGAGTGGAATGAGAAGTCGGGATTCACGATGGTCTCTCGTCCAATAGCGAGGTCGACGACGCGCATCCGTCCCTCGTCGTCGGTGCCAACCGGGGCCGGACGCTGGAACTCCATGGGTCCGTCCCCCCTGCGGCCGACCTGGGTCAGGAATCTCCCTTCCGCATCCCAGACCTTCACTATGGATTCCTGCGGCATCCCTATCCAGTAGTTGCCGAAGTCGTCAACCGCCCCGTATATCGACCAGGCGATGTACCCCGGCCCCGTCGTGTCGCCCACAGTAACGACGCGCTCCACGGCAATGCAGCTTGTGCACGTTGCCGCCGTTTCGAGGATGTCGACGGTGGCGGTGCTGTCCTGCAGCGTGGTGAGATCCCGCGGGGCGTCGGGGACGCTACAGGCGGATAGCCAACCGGTTAGAGCAGCAGCGATTGGCAGTGGAGCAACGGCGAAGGGCAACGATGCCCTGGTGGACGTTCCGAACACTCGATCCACCCCCTGCGGCGAGCCGCCCGATCGAGCGGGCAGCGAGATACTTCCCCTTCAGCTACCGGTCTTACCCCGCTTGGCGCAGAACGCTCGTTGCCGCGACTCAGTCAGTCCCGTCCCGAGCATCCTCCCGCCCCTTCGCCACATTCTCCACGTACGTCGACGACTTCTCCAGCAGCGGATTCTCGTTGTAGGCCTCGGACTGCCCCGGGGGAATGGTGAGGTACTCCCACTCCTCTCCGCGGAAGGATTTGGCCAGGTAGACGATCTGCCCGACGTGGTAGGCGGCGTGTGCCAGAGAGCGCAGGAGCGCTTCGTCCACCCGGTGGGGGACACGGCGG
Organism: Longimicrobiales bacterium; assembly: GCA_965208255.1. Lineage (GTDB taxonomy): Bacteria > Gemmatimonadota > Gemmatimonadetes > Longimicrobiales > Gaopeijiaceae > BD2-11. The sequence goes on along the minus strand of OZ242324.1, from coordinate 677,039 downwards.
ATGGTCACCGTGGAGGCCAGATCGTCGTCGGTGAGTCCGCGGAGCGTGTCGAAGAGCACGCCCCAGCCCCGATCCCACTTCGCGGCGACTTCGGAAGGCGGCACGTCGCGGGCTTCGAACTCCGACTCCCGGTCGCGCCACGGCTTCTCGCCGTCCGTGGTCAGGAAGTCGGTGAACCGCGACTCCAGGTTGCCGGCGACGTGCCAGACGATGGTTGCGATCGAGATGGCGTGCTCGGAGCCGGCGACGAGCTGCTCGGCTTCCAGCTGGCCGAAGGCGCGTTCCCCGAGGATCTTGTAGCGCTGGTATTCGGCTTCGACAAGGGCCAGGGCGGTGCGACTCATATTGTCATTCCTCGCGGGTCATCGAATAGCGGATGTGTGACGGCTCTCAGGGCTCGCGCAACTCTACGTCAATTGATGCTCCCTACCTGTGCGCGAGCAACCTCGGCGAATGGCTGAATCGGGCGATCCGGCGTTAGACTCGACTACTTCCGGGCCGATTTCGAGTGCGCTTCCGCCTCGACGGACCCCACTTCAACGCTTTGGACTCACCAATGCAACTCGGCGCATTCTCCATCAGCCTGTCCGTCAAGGACCTCGAAGCCTCGAAATCCTTCTACGAGAAGCTCGGCTTCAGGCAGACCGGCGGGGACGATACGGGATACCTGATCATGGTCAACGACACCACGATCATCGGCCTCTTTCACGGGATGTTCGAGGGCAACATCCTCACCTTCAATCCCGGGCTGTCCCAGGACATGTCGCGGCCGGAGATCTTCACGGACGTGAGGGAGATCCGCGCGTCGCTGGTGGCGGACGGCGTCGAGATGTCGACGGATACCGACCCCGACGGCACCGGGCCCGCGCATATCGTGGTCGTGGATCCCGATGGCAACCCGGTGCTGATCGATCAATTCTTCCCGAAGCCGGGGAACGAAGAGGGAGAAGCCACTTGAGCGTCACCGAAGTACACCGCACCATCGTCGCGCCCGCGGAGCGTGTTTTCGCGGCGGTGGCCGATGTCGAGCATTTCTCGCGCGCCGTCGAGGGCATCGAGCGCGTCGAATTCGTATCCGAGATCCGGGCCGGCGTGGGGACCCGCTTCCGCGAGACCCGCCTGATGCGCGGCCGCGAGGCGACCGTCGAACTCGAGATCACCGAGTTCGTGCCGCCCGAGCGGGTCCGGTTTCTCTCGGAGGCCGGCGGTGTCCGGTGGGACTCGGTCTTCACCGTCGCAGCAGCCCCCAACGGCGAGGGCACGCACCTGGCGCTGGTCATGGAGGCGACGCCTCTCACCTTCCCCGCCCGACTCATGGTGCCGCTCATGAAGGGCATGGTCCGCAAGGCGATCGCCAGCGACATGGATGCGGTCAAGGCGTACTGCGAGAGGGCGGCGGAGGCTGCGTAGCGATCCCGTCGCAAATCGTCCTGCGTGGCACGCCGCCCCTCGACGCGCGGGCGCCGGGGTTTGCATCGTCGTTCAAGCGCATCCAGCTTTGGGCGCTTAAGGTTCCGTACCTGCATTCGACATCGAAACTTCCCAGAGACGCACAGACATGGCAGATCGCCGCCAGCAGGCTCTCGACTACCATACCGAAGGCCGCCCCGGCAAGATCGAGGTGGTCCCGACCAAATCCCTCTCCACGCAGCGCGAACTCACGCTCGCCTACTCGCCCGGCGTCGCCGAGCCCTGCCGTGAGATCGCGGCCAACCCGAACGACGTCTTCACCTATACGGCGCGCGGCAACCTGGTCGCGGTGGTGTCGAACGGGACCGCGGTGCTCGGGCTGGGCAACATCGGCCCGCTCGCGGCCAAGCCGGTCATGGAAGGCAAGGGGGTGCTCTTCAAGCGCTTCGCCGGCATCGACGTGTTCGACATCGAGGTCGACTCGAGCGACGCGCAGGAGGTCATCCGCTTCTGCGAGCTTCTGAGCCCCACCGTCGCCGGCATCAACCTGGAGGACATCGCGGCGCCCGAATGCTTCGTCATCGAGCGCGCGCTGCAGAAGTCGCTCGACATCCCCGTCTTCCACGACGACCAGCACGGCACCGCCATCATCGCGGCCGCGGCGCTGCTCAACGCCATCGACCTGGTCGACAAACGCATCGAGGACGTGCGCGTGGTCTTCAGCGGGGCCGGCGCTTCCGCGATTTCCACCGCCCGGCATCTGCGCCGTCTCGGGGCGGACCCGGACAAGGTCCTTCTGTGCGACTCGCGCGGCGTCATCTACAAGGGCCGCGCGGAGGGGATGAACGAGTACAAGGCGCCCTTCGCGGTCGAAACCGACCTGCGCACGCTCGAGGAAGCGCTCGACGGAGCCGACATCTTCATCGGGCTTTCCGTGAAGGACATCATGACCCCGGCCATGGTGTCGTCGATGGCGCGCGATCCCATCATCTTCGCCCTCGCCAACCCCGACCCGGAGATCCTGCCGGAGAAGGTGGAAGCGGTGCGCGGCGACGCCATCATGGCCACGGGGCGCTCCGACTACCCAAACCAGGTCAACAACGTCCTCGGCTTCCCCTTCATCTTCCGGGGCGCCATCGATGTGCGTGCCCGAGGCATCAATTCGGAGATGATGCTCGCCGCGACCCGCGCCCTCGCCGAGCTGGCGCGGCTGGAGGTGCCGGAGGCGGTGCGCGGGGCGTACGGCCACGAAGATATCCATTTCGGGCGCGACTACCTGATCCCCAAGCCCTTCGACCACCGGGTGCTCTTCCACGTGGCGCCCGCGGTGGCCGAGGCGGCGATGCGCACCGGAATGGCGCGCCAGGAGCTCGACCTGGACGAGTACCTCGACCGCCTGCAGGCGCTGCTGGGTCCGGGGCGCGCGGTCATGACCGGCATCCGGGCGCAGGCCCGCCGCAACCCGGCGCGCATCGTCTTCCCCGAGGGCCACAACCAGGACGTCATCCGCGCCGCCGCCGAACTCGCCGAGGCCCGCATCTGCCGTCCCATCCTGCTGGGCCGGCCTCAGCGGGTGGCCGAGAAGGCGGGCTGGATGGGCCTGGACATGACGGGGGTCGAGGTCGTGTACGCCGCCGAGCGTCCCGACGATCGGCACGAGTACGCCGACAGGCTGTTCCAGCGCCGCGCCCGCAAGGGCCTCACGCTGGCCGAGGCCCAGTGGAACCTCTACAAGCCCATCTACTTCGCGCTCAGCATGGTGGAGGAGGGGCAGGCCGATTGCATCGTGGCCGGCATCGAGGCCAACTACGCCGAGATCCTGCGCCCGGCGCTGCACGTCATCGGCGCCAAGGGAGACATGCGCGTGGCGGGCCTCTACATGCTGGCCTTCCCGAGCCGCGACCTGGTGTTCCTGGCCGACACCACCGTGAACATCGATCCCAGCGCCGAGACCCTGCGCGACATCGCCCTCCAGACCGCCTCCTTCGTGCGCGACCTGGGGATCACGCCGCGGGTGGCGATGGTGAGCTTCTCCAACTTCGGGTCGGCTCCTCACGAGGAGTCCCGGCGCGTGGCGCGCGCGGTCGAGTTGGTGCGCCAGGCCGATCCCGAGCTCGAAATCGATGGCGAAATGCAGGCCGACACCGCGGTGGATGCGGTGGCGTTGAGCGATGTCTACCCGTTCACGCACCTGACCGGCCCGGCCAATATCCTGGTCTTCTCGTGCCTTTCCGCCGCCAACGCCGCCTACAAGCTGCTCGAGCACCTGGGCGGCGCGGACGCGATCGGCCCGATTCTGCTCGGCATGGCCAAGCCGGTGCACATCGTCGAGCGCGGATGCGCGGTCCAGGACATCGTCAACCTGGCGTCGGTGGCGACCGTGGACTGGCAGGCCCGTACTCGACCCGAGGACGCGTAACGGCCCGTGCGCCGCGCCTGGTTGTACGGCCCGTGCGCCGTTCTCCTAGTCGCCGCTGCCGGGTGCCGGGCATCACTCACCGATCCCGACACCGGCGTGCAGCCCATCACCGAGCTACCGCGTTCGCTGAGCGCTGCCGAGGTCGAGGTCATCAGTGCGGGCAAGCGGTTTGCCTTCAACCTCCTCGGGCAGGCCAACGTCCCCGAGGCGAACCTCTTCCTTTCGCCGCTCTCTGCGTCCGTGGCGCTCGCGATGACCATGAACGGAGCTGCGGGGGAGACCTGGAGCCAGATGCGCGACGTGCTGGGGTTCGAGAGCCTCACCGAGGACGAGATCAACGTCGCCAACGGGTCGCTGCTCGATCTCCTCGCCGGCATCGATCCCGCCGTCGAGGCCGCGACCGCAAACTCCGTGTGGACCCGGCAGGGGTTCCCGGTACACGCGGATTTCGTGGAGGCCGTGCGCGAACGCTTCGACGCCGAGGTGGCGGAGCTCGATTTCGCAAGCCCCTCGGCGTCCGAGCGCATCAACGAGTGGGTCAGGGCCGCGACGAACGGCCGAATCGAGGACATCGTGCCCGCCGCGATTCCAGGCGCCGTCGTCATGTACCTGATCAACGCGATCTACTTCAAGGCCCCCTGGACCTTCCGGTTCGATCCGTCCGACACGCGAACCGAACCCTTCCACCTGGACGACGGGTCCACGCGGATGGTGCCGCTCATGTCGTCGCGGCGAGACCTCCCATATCAAGGGAACAGCCGATTCCAGGCAGTGGATCTGCCGTACGGAGGCGGGGCGTTCTCGATGACGGTCCTGGTTCCCGAATACGGCGTGGGGGTCGACGACCTCGTTGCCTCTCTCGACGCGGCGCAATGGGAGGATATCGCAAGAGGCTTCCACGAGACCGAGGTTCAACTCTATCTCCCGCGCTTCCGGATGGCGCACGAGCGTACGCTGAACGACGACCTCGCGGCCCTCGGCATGGTCGACGCGTTCGATCATCGGGCGGATCTCACAAGACTCTCGCCGGTCGGCGACCTGTGGATTTCCAGCGTCAAGCAGAAGTCCTGGGTCGAGGTCAACGAAGAGGGTACCGAAGCGGCGGCCGCGACCGTGGTCGAGGTGCGCGAGACCTCCGCGCTCGTCGTGCGGGCCGACCGCCCGTTCCTCTTCTTCATCCGGGAACGGCTCTCGGGCACGATCCTCTTCGTCGGCAAGGTCGCGGTCCCCCCGGAGGGCTGACTGCGGCCGGTAGAGCGAGGCCGCCGAGGCGTTAGATTGGCGGACCGTCCGGGGAACACGCTACGCTTCTCTGGTCGCATTGCCCCACCGGGGTCCCGGGTCCCTTCCGAAGGAGGAAACCATGAAGTTCGATGCGCGCGTACGGCGTCGCTCCCGCGGCGCGGCGCTCCTGACGCTTGTGTTGGCCCCCGCGCTTGCGGGCAGCCTGGCCGCCCAGAAGCCGGCTCTCATCCCGGAGGATGTCCCGGCTCGCGTCCATCCCCTGCCGACCCTGCGCGATCAGGCGGCGGAGCAGCAGGAGTGGCTGGAGCTGCGCATCGGCCGGGTGCTTCCGCAGTTGATGGCCGAGTACGACGTGCGCATGTGGGTCCTGTCGATGCGCGAGTACGCCGAGGACCCGGTCTTCTGGTCGATCATCGCGCCCACGACCTTCGCTGCGCGCCGGCGCTCCATCTACGTCTTCACGCGCCAGGACGACGGCGCGGTCGAGCGGCTGGCGCTCGGAGGGACCGATCAGGGCGGGGTCTTCCAGGCGTACCGCTCCACCCGGCCGGCGCCCACCCAGCCCACGGCGGAGCTGGTCGGCAACGAGCAGTGGCGGCTCCTGCGCGAGCTGGTGGAGGACCGCGACCCGGAGAACATCGTGCTCAACATCGATCCGGACTGGGCCTTCTCCGACGGACTGCACGCCGGTGAGCGCGAGGCGCTGGAGGAGGCGCTCGGCCCGGAGCTGGTGAGCCGCGTGAAGCGCGAGCCGCGCCTGGCCATGAACTACATCGCCCTGCGGCTGCCCGAGATGATGCCCCGCTACCGGAAGATCGAAGAGACCGTGCACGCGGTCATCTCGGAGGCGTTCTCGAACGCGGTGATCACCCCCGGGGAGACCACCATCGAGGACGTCGAGTGGTGGATGCGCCAGCGGGTGCGCGATCTGGGCTACACGACCTGGTTCATGGCCAATGTGGACGTGCAGCGGGCGGGCGATCTGCCCTCCGAGGGCCCGACCGTGATCGAGCGCGGCGACCTGCTCTGGACCGACTTCGGCGTGGTGGCGCAGAACCTCCACACCGACACCCAGCACCTGGGCTACGTGCTGCGCGAGGGCGAGACCGAAGTGCCGGCGGGGCTACAGCAGTGCATCGCCAACTCGAACCGCCTGCAGGACATCCTCCTCGAGCACATGGACCCGGGGATGACCGGCAACGACATCCTGGCCAACACGCTGGCGCAGATGCGCGAAGAGGGCATCAACGGGACCGTGTACACGCATCCCATCGGCGATCACGGGCACGGCGCGGGGCCGCTGATCGGGCGCTGGGACGGACAGGAGGGGGTGCCGGTGCGCGGCGACGCGGTGCTGCTGCCCTCGACCTGGCACTCGATCGAGCTGCAGGCGACGACCCCGATCCCGGAGTGGGACGGCAAGCCGGCCAGCTGTCGCCAGGAGGAAGAGGCCTACCTCGACACCGAGGGTGAGCGGCACTGGGTGTTCCGGCGGCAGAGCAAGTTCCACATCGTGTGGTAGGGCGCCTGGGTGCCGCATCCAGCCACACCCGCCCGGAGAGCAGTTGGGGTCGGGAAGACAATCGGAGATAACAACAGTAGTTGTCAGTAAATAACAGTTGATGGAAGCCAGCGGCTGGCCATGGCCGTCGGATGCGATTGTGGCAGAGACACCTGCAGATGGGGAAAGTGTGACATGAAGACGACGCGAATCACGATGCGGAGTTGGGTCCTGGGGATGCTACTGGCCTCGGGCGCGGGGCTGACTGGTCCGGCGTACCTGGCGGCGGCCCAGGGACTGGCAGTGCCCGATCCGGTGCTCGAGGGCATCTGGGACGAGGCGTTGGACAACTCGCAGATCGAGCCCATGGCGCAGGTGCTGCTGGACGCCATCGGTCCGCGACTCACCGGCACGCCGCACATGGAGCGCGCCCAGGAATGGGCGGTCTCGATGCTGTCCGGCTGGGGCGTGGAGGCCCGCACCGAGGAGTACGGGACCTGGGAGGGATGGGACCGCGGGGTCAGCCACGTGGACCTGGTGGCGCCGCGGGTGCGCTCGCTGGAGGGACGCATCCTGGCATGGAGCCCGGGCACCGGGGGCGAGCCGGTGGAAGGCGGGGTGGCCGTCCTCCCGGAGATGCGCTCGCCGGCGGACTGGGAAGCCTTCCTGGGCACGGTGAGCGGGAAGTGGGTGATGTTTTCCTTCCCGCAGCCCACCTGCCGCGCCGACGAGCAGTGGGTCGAGTTCGCGCAGGAGGGCTCGTACGAAGCCATGGCCCAGGCGCGCTCGGCGGCCAACCGGGCCTTCAACGAGAAGCTGGCCGCCACCGGATCGAGCGACCGGCGCCGGCGCGACCTGCACGCGCAGATCGAGGAGGCGGGCGCGCTCGGGATCGTGACCTCGCTCTGGCCGGGTTCGTACGGGACCACGCGCGTCTTCAACGCCTACAACCGCGAGACCCCCACCTTCGAGCTGGGGTGCGAGGACTACGGGCTCGTCCATCGCCTGGCCGCCAACGGCCAGGAGCCGGTGCTCAGGCTGACCGCGGACGCCGAGAACCTGGGCGAGGTACCGGTTTCGAACGTCATCGGCACCATCCCGGGCACGGAGCTGCCCGACGAGTACGTCATTCTCTCGGCCCACTTCGACTCGTGGGAGGGCGGATCGGGCGCGACCGACAACGCGACCGGCTCGCTGCTCATGCTCGAGACCATGCGCATCCTGTCCGAGGTCTATCCGAACCCGAAGCGCACCATCCTGATCGGGCTCTGGAACGGCGAGGAGCAGGGGCTGAACGGCTCGCGGGCCTTCAGCGAGGACCATCCCGAGGTGGTGGAGGGGCTGCAGGTGCTCTTCAACCAGGACAACGGGACCGGGCGGGTGGTGAACATCTCCGCCCAGGGGTTCACGGGGGTGGGCGCCTCGCTCGCGCAGTGGCTGACGCGGGTGCCGGTCGAGGTCTCGCGGCACGTGAGCCTGAGGCTGCCGGGCAACCCGGGCGGGGGCGGTTCGGACTACGCCTCCTTCGTCTGCCACGGCGCGCCCGGCATCAACCTGAGCGCGCTGTCATGGGACTACGGATCGCACACCTGGCACACCCACCGCGACACCTTCGACAAGCTCGTCTTCGACGACCTCAGGAACAACGCGGTGCTGGCGGCGTCCCTCGTCTACCTGGCTTCCGAGGATGACCAGCGGGTGAGCCGCGAACGGCGCGAGCTGATCATGGGACTCGGCGGAACCGGTGGGCGCTGGCCGGTGTGCACGCCCGCGGTGCGGAGCTCGAGGGACAGCCAGAGGATGTAGGAGGCCGGACGCGCCGGCGGTCAGTCGCCCGGTGGCAGGCAGCCGGGGCGGGCGGTCAGCCGTCCGCGGGCGGTTTGTCTTCTCCCCCGGTCCACCGGTCCACCAGCACGGACGTGGTGATCTGGCCCCACAGGTTGGTGACCGTGCGGAACATGTCGGGGACGCGGTCGATGCCGAGCAGGATGCCCAGCCCGGCGAGCGGCACCCCCGCCACGTCGAGCGCGGGCGCCATGGTGAAGATGCTCGCCGAGGGCACCGGCGCGATGGTGAGCGCGACCAGAAAGACCGCCAGCACCGCCCCCCCGGCCGCGGCGAGCGGGAACGGCACCTCGAACAGGTGCGCCAGGAAGACCACCGCGGCCCCCTGGAAGAGCGCGCTGCCGGGCCGGTAGAGCGACGCGCCCAGCGGCAGCACCAGGTCGGCGACGTTTTCCGACACCCCGAGCTTCCCGCTCGCCTCCTGGAGGGACGCCGGGAGGGCGGCCACCGTGCTGGTGCTCGCGAAAGCGATGGAGGTCGCCCCGAACACCCCGGTCACGAAGCGCCCCGGGCTGATGCCGCCCACCCAGCGCAGAAGCACCAGGAAGACCCCGCCGGTGAACAGGACGAGCCCCGTGAGCACGGCCGCGACGAACACCGCCAGGCTCTGCACCAGGTCCCACCCGAGCTGGGCGGTCACCGGGGCGGCCAGCCCGAATACCCCCACCGGCGCGCACCAGAGCACCCACCAGACCAGCTTCACCAGGGTCGCCGAGACCGCTTCGGCGAAGGCGAGCAGCTGCTCCTTGTGCTTCCCCCCGAGCGCGGCCGCCGCCGCCCCGAAGAGCGCGGTGAACACGATCAGCGGGAGCAGGCTCCCCGCCGAGGCCGCCGCGAAGGGGTTGGGCGGCACCAGGGTCACCAGGAAGTCGACGATGCCGGGAATCTCGGGAGCCGCCTGCTCCCCGGCCGCTGGCATCGCCACCTCCGGCGCAAAGCGGAGGAAGAAGCCCATGGTCGCCATCCCCAGCACGATCGCCGGCGGGGTGGTGATCCAGTAGAAGCCGAGGGTGGTGCCGCCCAGCCGTCCCAGCTTGCGCAGGTCGCCGAGCCGGGCCACCCCGACGAAGATGACCGCCATCACCAGCGGGATCACCACCATGCGGATGGCGTTCATGAAGACGGTGCCGATGGGCGCGGAGGCCAGCGCGACCGCCATGAGCGCGTCCGATCCGGTGGCCGCGGCGAGCAGCCCGACCGCGAAACCCAGCACGAGCCCCGCGGCGATGAGGATGTGCAGCATGGGGGATCCTCCGGGCTGGAGCTCGGGGCCGGCGGCTGGAACGCGCAGGCGGGGCTGCACCGATGCTACGCCGCGGCCTTCCCGCCCGGCAACCCCACCAGGTGTTCGGCAACCTCCCCGGCTTCCCGTGTGGCGCCCGCGCTCACTCCCGGGCACCCGGGGACCGCTGGCCACGACCGGGGTATCCCTCTCGACCTCAACCCGGAGCCCCTGCGTGAACGACCCGTACTTCCTCGCGATCGCCATCCTGGGCGGCCTTCTCGCCCTCGCCGCCCTCGTCCTCGCCATCGTGCTGCGGCGCTACACCCGGCTGCGCCTGGAACTCCCGGCCATGCTGCGGGAGGCCCGCCAGGACGCGGTGACGCGCAGCACGGCGGTCACGCGCGGCCAGGCCTTCGAGCACCTGGCGCCCTTCATGGACGACTTCGGCTACCATCCCCGGGACGCCCGCTTCCTGGGCAGTCCCATCGACCTTGTCGTCTTCGACGGACTCGGCGAGACCAATGTGCGCGAGATCGTCTTCGTGGAGGTCAAGACAGGCCGGTCACGCCTGAGCGCGCGCGAGCGGGCGGTGCGGAACGCCGTGCTCGAAGGGCGGGTGAGGTGGCGGGAGCTCCGGGCCTGACCGCGTCCGGGCGCCGGAACAGCCCGTGCGTCAGGGTCTGGCACTCGAGCCTGTATCCCTGCTTCAGCGTGAGGCGCGATCCGCGCGGGACGCGCAGCGGGAACCGGCTCCAGGGACCGGGCTGGAGTGTGTCCGAGGGGCTGTCGGGGCTAAAATAGTCGCATGACATACGAGATCGTGTTCGTGCTGCTGGTTGCGGGGGCGGCCCTGGTGCTCTTCGCCATGGACCGCATCCGGCTCGACCAGCTCTCCATGTCGGTTCCGGTGGTGCTGCTGCTGGGCGGCATCATCGGTCCGCGGGAGGCGCTCTCGGGCCTGTCCAGCGAGGCGACGGTCACGGTGGCGGCGATGCTGGTGCTGGGGCTCGGGCTGCGCAAGACGGGCCTGGTGGCCGCGATTGGCATCTGGGCGCGCACGGCGCCGCTGGGCGGCAAGACCCTGCGCATGTTCATCCTCTGCCTGCTGGTGGCCTTTCTCTCGCCGTTCCTGAACAACACGGCGGTGGTGATCGTGTTCATCCCCGTGTTCGCGGCGCTCGCCGACCAGGCCGACGAGCCGGTCTCGCTGTACCTGATGCCGCTGTCGTTCGTGGCCATCATGGGCGGGACGGTAACCCTGATCGGCACCGCCACGAACCTGGTCGTGCACGGGGAGGCGGTCGCGCGCGGATACGACGAACTGACCATGTTCTCCATCGCGCCGGTGGGTTTGATCTGCCTGGCGGTGGGCATGCTCTACCTCTTCACCATCGGACGCCGCTTCATCCCCCGCCGGCAGCGACCTCCGGACCTGTCCAGCCGCTACGGCGTGCGCCGGTTCACGACCGAGCTGAGGGTGGGCCAGGGCTCGCCTGCAGCCGGACGATCCCTGGCCGATTTGCGCTGGGGAGAGCGCTTCGACGTCATGGTCGTGGGGATCGAGCGGGACGGACGGACCATCTCCCTCCCCGCAGGCGAGCGCGTTCTCGATGCCGGGGACCGGCTCTATGCGCAGGGCGCGGCGGACAACCTGCTGCGTCTCGCGCAGGCGCAGAAGCTGGACACCCCCGAGGGCAAGGCGCCCCGGGAAGCGAGTGAGAAGGTGGTCGGGGGGCGCATGGTGGAGATCATCATGGGGCCGGGTTCGGCGCTCGTGGGGCAGACGCTGAAGGACCTGTCCTTCGCTCAGCGCTACGACGTGACCGTGCTCGGAGTCCAGAGCCATGGCACCGCCGTGACCGACAGGATCGCGCAGATGGAGTTCTCCGTGGGCGACATCCTGCTGGTGCGCGGGGAGGCGAGCGCGCTGGACCGCCTGGCCGACGAGCCCGGCTTCATCCCGATGTCCGAGGTGGACCACCCGGTGGGGAGTCGGCCGCGCGCCGCCTTCGCGGCGGCCATCATGGCCGGGGTGGTGCTGGTCGCGAGCGCCGGGGTGTTCCCCATCTCCACCGCGGCGATGGCGGGGGTGGCGTTCATGGTGTTCACCGGGTGCGTGCGCGTCAACGAGATCTACGCGGAGCTCGACTGGCTGGTGGTGTTCGTGATGGCCGGGCTCATCCCGCTGGGACTGGCGATGGAGTCGACGGGCGCGGCCGGCTGGATCGCCTCGGGGGTGGTGGGCGCGACCTCCGGGCTCGGCGAGACGGGGATGATCGGGGCGTTCTACCTGCTGACCGCCGTCATGACCGCGGTGGTGGCCAACACCGCCACGGCCGTGATGCTCACCCCGGTGGCCATCCTCGTGGCCCAGGACGCCGGACTGAACCCCTACGCCCTGCTGGTGACGGTCATGTTCGGGGCGTCGGCCTCGTTCGTGACTCCGTTCGGCTACAAGACCAACGTGATGATCTACTCGCCGGGCGGATACCGCTTTATGGACTTCGTGAAGGTGGGCGGGCCGCTCAACCTGCTCCTGGCGATCGTGGCCTCGATCTGCATCCCGTTTTTCTGGCCCAGCTGAGTCGGGGCGGGATCACCGGCGCGGCACCCCGCACGCACCCGCAGGCAATCCAGATCGCCCATTCCGCGGCCGGCTACGTGTAGCGATCCGGGCAACCTCCTCGCCACGGAGAGAATCACATCGCACAGAAGGCGTAAGGCGCTCGGTTCGGTTCCGGGCCTCGTGCGCGCATTGTCTTCGAGCACGAGCAAGACGAGGTGCTTCCATTGACATCGGATCGCGCGGGCGTCGATATCCGGCGCAGGAACAGCCACCGGGTGATCGTGGTCTCCATGGCCACGTCGATCGCGATCCATGCGTTCGTGTTTTCCCTGGGCATCGGCTCATCCGCCGCAACCAGCCCACGTGCAGGGGCTGCCCCCGACTTCGCGGGCTCCCGCACGTCACGAGGCGCCCCGTCGGGCATCCGGATCACCAGACTCGTCGTTGGCGAACCGGCCGTGCAGTCCGAATCGCAGACGGCCATACAGCTTGAATTGCCCGAAACTGCGACCGGGGCTGTGGCCGAGCTGATCGAACCCGAGTCGGAGGACATGCAAGCATCGGCGCCGGATGATCCGCCGCCCGCACCCGACCCGGCGCCGAGAGATCTGTCGCCCACACACCAACCCGGGGTGCCTGGAGTCGCCGGGAACAGACCAGCCGCTCGGCTGAGGCCACGCTTCACCAATCCGGCGCTCTGGCGGCGAATCCAGAATGTCGCTGATCCGGCGGTCAACAGCGGCGTACGCGTGCGCGACCGCGTCGACGACGGCGCATCGCGATACACGCCGTCCGACGCCTGGGCGTTCAATACGTGGACGAGCCGAGACGCGACCGGACGGCTCTGGGGCGCCGCCCCGGGCGTGATCTACCTCAGCGGGTTCGGCATAAGCACCTGTGGTGGACGCTTCGACGCCTCGAACTGCGGGTTCGGTGTACCTGGCTGGCGGCGAAGAGAATACCAGCGCTTCCTTCAAGCCGTAACGGAGATCGAGAAACAACAACGATGGGGGCGTATCATGGAACGCGGCCGGGCAATCACTGAACGGCGGGGCGCGGAACGCCATCCGAAAACCGACTCTATCCCCGAAATGCTCGATGGGGATTGAAACGGGGTGCCCGGACTTCCACTTCGACTCGATTCTGTAGATCTGCGGGCCGGCGCCGTCCGCCACCTCCTCCTTGGCACGTTCGGAGCTGGCGGCCGAGCGATCGAGGCGTTGCGCGTGGAGCTGAACGAGGCGTTGGCGCAGGTGGAAGCGCCGGAACAGGGCCGGGGAACGCGGCTGGCTACGGCCCCAGCGCCCCGATCGGAATCACGCTCACGCCATCCTGCCGCGTGTAGCCGTAGCCGCCGCTCACGATCACGCCGAGCGCCATCGGCTCTCCCATGCTCACCGGGTCCACCCGTTCCGCCAGTCGCAGCAGGTTGGTGGCACCGGCGTCCGCCCGGCCCTCGCCAAGCTTGACCTCGAAGGCCGCCCAACGACCGTCGTTGGCCTGAACGATCGCGTCCACCTCCAGGCCTCCCTTCTCGCGGTAATGAAATACCTCGGCGTCGGCGGCCTGGGCATAGACCCTCAGATCCCGTACAACCATCGACTCGAAGAGAAACCCGAGGAAGTCGAGGTCGCGGAGCAGCCGCGCGGGCGTTGCGCGGACGGCGGCCACGGCGAGAGACGGATCGGCAAGGTGCCGGATCGGCTTGCTCCTCAACACCGATCTCGATCTCAGATGCGTGGGCCATGCCGGCTGGTTCTCCACGATCATGATGCGCTCCAGAGCCCGAAGATAGTCGGCCGCCGTGTGCTCCCTTATGGCGGATACGCCTTCGCCGGTGTCCGATGCGAGGGTCGCGGTCGCCACGGGCGTCGCGACGTTCCGCGCCAGGGACCGCAGGAGCATGCCCACCCGCACAGGGTCTCGCTTTCTGCCGTCGCCATTGGCGATGTCCAGGCGCCGGATCTCGTCGAGGTGATCCCTGTTGGCGCGGAGCGCCGTTTGCGTGCTGCGCCCAAGGTTGACGGGCCACCCACCCACGCAGATCAGCTCCGCCAGGTCATCGAGGAGGATCACCGATCTGCCTGCCCTGGCGGGCGTCCCCTCCAGGAGAGCGGCCAGCGAGACTTCGCCGGACGAATGACCCAGCTCGAACAGTGAGAGCGGGCGCATGCGGAGACGCGTCAGCCGTCCGGCGCCGGTATGTCGGGTGGCGTCGTCCGCCGGCACCGCCGACCCGGTAAGGATGAACTGACCCGGCTGGCGCCGATCGTCCACCGCCCTGCGCATGTGATTCCAGATCGCCGGCTCCAGCTGCCATTCGTCGATCAACCGCGGAACATTGCCGACCAGCACGCGGGCTGGTTCGAGGCTGGCCAGGCGTCGCGCCACATCGTCCACGTCGAGCCGCACTTCGCTAACGGCGATCTGCTGTGCCGTGGTGGTCTTGCCGCAAGCCCTCGGGCCCTCGATCACGACTGCGCCGGTGGCCTGCAGGCGCTCGGCCAGTTCGCGGTCGACGATTCTGGGCTGGTAGGTCATGTGGATACCGGCATGGGTCTGGTGGGGCGCAGCCGCAGGAGGATGGTAACCATCGGCTGAGCCTGGGGAAAGAGCTCAGCGTCAGATTCAGCAGCGTAGCCGCGTCATATTTGGCATATCTTCGATGACAGAAACGGCGCTTCTCAACCGACAGTAATAGTATATTCTCAGCGTCAGATTTGGCATTGTATCGGCGTCAGGACCGGCGCAGGCCGAGCACCGAGTTTCAGCTGAAACTCACTTGGGCTCTTCGATCCCGGGGCCGTCCGGTCAGGAACGCTCTCTCGGCGCCAGGCTGAAGGGCTCGCGCGCGAACACCCGGCGCACCATCGGCTCGAAAAACTCCAGGGGCAGCGACTCGTAGTCCGGATCGAACGCGCACTGGTCCCAGCGGTGACAGAAGTCCACGGCGTCCTGATACCAGGGATGGTCGCGGTACTTGTCGCGCGCGTTGCGGTCGCCGCCGACGTGGTGGGCGTAGTAGTAGTACTGGAACAGGCCGTGGTGTTTGACCATCCAGTACGTTCGCTCGGTCACGTAGGGGCGCAGCAGCAGCGCGGACAGCTCGCCGTGGCTGTGCGGGGCCAGCAGGTCGTCGATATCGTGCAGGAGCGCCGCCACCACCATCTCCTCTTCCGCGCCGTCCCGATGGGCCCGCGTGGCCGTCTGCAGGGAGTGCTCCAGACGGTCGACCTGGTAGCCGGAGAGCGAACCGGACAGCTCGCGAAGGTGCGCCAGGACCCGGTCGGCGGTGCCGGCGGCGAACTCCTCCTCGAGGTGGTCGAGCAGCTCGTAGTCCTCGCGGGTGCCGTCCGCCATGGCGGTGAAGCTCACCACAGGGCTGCCGGTCTTTACCGTATCGTCGTCCATTGCGTCACTCCCGCGATGAGGGCTCCTGGAACGCAGCGTGCTGCAAAGCGGAGAGATGTGTCAAGGTGCTTGACACGCGCGGGACCAGCGCACTCAGATACTCGGTAGCGTTCGGGTGCGCCGCGCTTCCGGCTCGCAAGGATGCCCGAAGCCGCTCCGGCCGCGCATGCTCCGGGGCGGTCACGACGGATTAAGGGGGTCGATCATGCATGACTCGATCAGCAGCCTCACGCAGAATGGCGAAGCCCTGTCCGCAGTCTGGGCCGGTGGCGAACAGACCGATCTTCCCTACCTATGGCTGCGCGACAATTGCGGCTGCAGCGAGTGCTGCGTCGTGCAGACAACCGAGAAGCGGTTCCACCTCTTCCGGGTCCCCAGGGACCTGAGACCGCTGCAGGCCACCATCGAAGGCGCCGGGTCCGGGGACGAGGCGATCTCCATCGACTGGCCGGACGGTCACCGCACCCGCTATCGCTCGAGCGAGATCCGCAGCCTGCTGAACCGGCCCCGCTTCGACCTGCGCTACTGGGATGGCCGCTTCCAGCCGCGGCGGTTCGACTACGGGCAGTTCCTGGCGAGCGACCGCGCGGCAGCCGAACTGATCGAGGAGTTCCTGCGAACCGGGGTCTGCGTGCTGGTCGACGCCCCCACCGAACCGGACTCGTCGGAGCAGCTCGCGACCCGCCTGGGCCCCGTCCGCGAGGTGCTGTTCGAGCGCATCCACAACGTCGTGCTCGACCCGAAGGGATACAACATCGCGCATACCGGTCTGGCCGTCGCGCCGCACAACGACTTCACCAGCTACACCTGGCCGCCGAGCGTGCAGGCACTGCACATGCTGGTGAACGAGTGCGAAGGCGGCGAGTCCATCGTCGTGGACGGCTTCGGCCTGCTCAACGAGCTACACAGCAGTCACCCCGACCTGTTCGACGCGCTGTGCCAGGTGCCGGTGCCGTTCCGCATCTTCAGCGAGCAATATGAGGTCTACGCGGCCAACCCCATGGTCGAGCTGGACAGCGCCGGCGCGGTCAGGCTGATGCGCTTCAACACCGCGCAGATGCAGGCCATTCCGCTGTCGGAGCCTCGGCTGAGCGACTTCTACGCCGCCTATCACGAGCTGTCCAGCCGCGTCAATGACGCCGGCGCGCAGGTGACCTTCCGGTTGGAAGGCGGGCAGGTCCTGTTGTGCGCCGGCCACCGCGTGTTGCATGGTCGTACCGTGTTGCGTTCGAAGGGGCAGCGGCACCTGCAGGACGCCTACTTCGAGCACGACAACGTGCGCACCCATCTCAGGTGGCTGCGCCTCAGCGGCCGGATCTGAAGGCCGCAACCCCGCGCCATCGGCCGGGCAGCCCGCCGGCGGCGTTCAACCAGCCGCAAGGGACGAATGGCAGCTCCCTCGAAAACCCGGACCCGAGCCGCGCTCTCCGATCTGGCCCGCCGCACCTCCGTGGAGATCCTGCCGGGCCGGTTGCCCCCTCCGGATGTCCTCGCCGGCCATCTCCCGCGCGGTGCCTCCGTCTATGTGCCGTTCGCCCCCAAGAGCCGGTGGCCGGATACGATCGCCGCCTGCGAGCAGCTGCTGGCGGCGGGCATGAAGCCGGTGCCACACCTGCCGGCGCGCTCGGTGCGGAGCCCGAACGAGCTCGACGAATGGTTGTCCGCGCTGGTGGAGGCAGGAGCGGACTCCCTGATGCTGGTGGCCGGAGACCGCGCCACGCCCGCCGGCCCGTACCGCGATACGCCGGCCCTGCTCGACTCGGGGTTGCTCGCCGAGCACGGTCTTCGGCGGTTCGGGGTCACCTCGTATCCGGAGGGGCACCCCCTGGTCGGCCCGGCTGATCTGGATGAAGCGCTCCGGCGCAAGACAGAATACGCCCGGGCGACGGGTTCGGAGCTCTGGATCGTGACGCAGTTCGTGTTCTCGCCCGCTCCCGCGCTCGCCTGGCTGGCGCGGACGAGGGAGACCGGGTGCACGCTGCCGGTTCGCATCGGGGTGCCGGGTCCGGTCGCCCTGCGGACCCTGATCGGATACGCGGTCCGCTCCGGTGTCGCGGCGTCTGCACGGGCGTTGAGACGCAAGCCCGGCATCGCGCGGCTGGCAGGCAGATGGTCGCCGACGCCCATTGCGCAAGCGCTGGCCCGTCACCTGGCCGACCACGAGAACGGGCCTGCCGTCGACCTTCATCTGTTTACCTTCGGCGGCCTCACGGACGCCGCCGAATGGCTGTCGGAGCTGCGCACCGCGTAGGCGGCCGCGGAAGACGCGGTTGCCGCCCCGCTACGGCGACCATCATCTTCCCTCGATGAAACCAGGCACTCTCCTGATCGGCGTTGCCCTGGCCGCCGCGCTCGCGGGCTGCGCCCCCGCCGACGATGCTCCCACCGCCGACGGCGGGATGGCTGCCCGCGTCGACGCCATCTTCGCCGACTACGCCAGCGCTTCAGGCCCCGGCTGCTCCCTGGGCGTGATCCGGGACGGCCGCCTGGTCCACGCCACGGGCTACGGCGCCGCCAACCTCGACCACGGCATCCCCAACGGGCCCGCGACCATCTTCCGCATCGGCTCGGTCTCGAAGCAGTTCACGGCCGGCGCGATCGCCCTGCTGGCCGTCCGGGGCGAGCTGGACCTGGATGCTCCCGTGCAGCGCTACATCTCCGAGTTTCCGGACTACCCCGAGCCTCCCACCGTCCGACATCTGATTCACCATACCTCGGGGGTGCGCGACTACATCGTGCTCATGTCCCTGGCGGGCAATCGCAGCGAGGACTTCTACACCAACCCGGAGGTCCTCGACGCGATCACGCGGCAGCGCGAGCTCAACTTCACGCCGGGCGCGGAGTACCTGTACAGCAACGCCGGCTACTTCCTGCTCGGCGAGATCGTGGCCCGGGTTTCGGGGCAGAGCCTGCGCGAGTTCTCCGAGACCGAGTTCTTCGGCCCGCTGGGCATGACCCTCACGCACTTCCACGACGACCACAACGAGATCGTCCCCAACCGGGCCATCGGCTACGCCCCCAGCGACGATGGCTTCCGCATCAACGTGACCACGCTCGACATGGTCGGGGACGGCGGCATCTTCACTTCCGTGGAGGAGTGGGTCGCGTGGGACCGCAACCTGACCGAGGGCACGGTCGGCGGCTCCGAATGGGTGGCGCTCATGCACGAGCGCGGCGTGCTCAATTCGGGCGACACCATCCCCTACGCCTTCGGCATCTCCCACGGCGAGCACCGGGGGCTGGCCACGGTTGGCCACGGGGGCTCGTGGGTCGGCTACCGGGCGGCGATGGTGCGCTATCCCGAGGCCGGCCATTCGTTCGTGGCGCTCTGCAACCGTTCGGCCATCGACCCCGGGACCCTCATCGAGAGCACGGCGGAGATCTACCTGGAAGACCGGATGGAGGCGCTGGAGGACGCTGCGGAGAGCGAGACGCCTGAAGAGACGGCAGCCGATGAGGCGACCGACGAGGCCGCGGCAGAGGAGGCATCGGAGGAGGTCGCAGCGGACGACGCCCCGCAGGTTGAACCCAACCCCGACATCCCGAACCGCGCGCACTACGCCGGATCGTTCTACAGCCCCGAGCTGGACACCACCTATCGCATTGCGGAGGAAGGCGATGCCGGACTCACGCTACACGTGGGCCGCCTCGACCCGGCCGCGCTGATGACCGCTTCGGACGGCGTGCTCACGAGCGAGCGGGGGTGGACGCTCAGGTTCTCGCAGCTGGCCGACGGCCGCCACCAGGCGATGATGGTCGACGCCGGGCGGGTCAAGAACCTGCGGTTCGCGCGAGTGGAGGGGTAGGTCGGATCACGCCACGTCGTGTTGCTTGATCCAGTCCCGCAGGGCGCGGTCTATCCGTGTCTGCCACCCGCGGCCTCCGGCCCGAAAATGGTCGATGACGTCCGGCGACAACCGGATGGTGGTAGATACTTTCGGCCGCGCCTTCGGGGGACGGCCTCGACGCACAGGCGCCTTGGCGAACTTCTCCGGCCAGCGGCCCTTGGAGAGGTCGGGTGCCGCGTCGGGGTCAGAATCTCGAGCCGTAGAGCCGTCGTTCTCGTTCATTGGCCTTCCTCATGCTGATGATCCTGCGCGCACCGCCCCGGAACGTCTTCTCGTCAAACTCGATCGGCAATTAATGTTACTACAATAAAGGGTTGTCAATGACGTGCCGCCCGCCTAAGCTCGTAGTCCGACTCCAACCTGGAACGAAAACGAGGGGCGACCGAATGGCAGAATGGGGCATCCGACCATGATCGAATGGCTTGGTATCAGCCACCTCTTCGAGCTCTCCCGGACGGAGGCGATCGCCGGCTTCCTCACCCCGCTGGTGATCTGCGCCCTGTTCTTCCTGGTGCAGCTCGTGCTGCCGGGAAGGCGGGTGCCCGGCTATGTCATCAACCCGGAAACCGGCAGACCCCGCAACTATCGACTGAACGGCATTCTGGTGTTCGCTGTCGCGCACGCCGTGTGGGCGCTCGAACTCACCGGTATGCCGCATGACTGGTTCTACCGGTCGTCGGTCTACGCGGTGGCCGGCGGAACGGTCCTGTGCCTCGTCTTTGCCCTTCTGGCGGTGTTCGGACGATCGCAGAGCAAGGTGGACAAGCCGCTCGCCGCGCTCTGGGGGGGACGCGCCCGGGAGCTGTCGTTCTTCAACGAGCGCATCGACGTGAAGATGTACCTGTACGTCGTGGGCGGGACGATGTTGACGCTCAACGCGATGTCCGGGGCTGCATACCACTACGGACTATTCGGCGCGGACTCCAACCCCGGCGTCTTCCTGTACGCGGGGTTCCTGACGTTCTACGTCCTCGACTACTTCGTCTTCGAGCGCGTCCAGCTCTATACCTACGACGTGATCCATGAGCGCATGGGCTTCAAGATGCTCTGGGGCGGCCTCATGGTGTACGGATGGCTCTACATCCTGCCGCTGTGGGGCATGGCCGTGCATCCGGACCCGGGCTTCCCGCCGCCGGGGAGGTACGTCTGGCTCATCGGATCGACCGTGCTGTTCCTGGTCGGATGGGGCATCGCGCGGGGCGCCAACATGCAGAAATACACCTTCAAGCGATGGCCGGAGCGCACGTTTCTCGGGCTCATCGAACCGGAGTACATCGAGGCCGGGGATCGCAAGATCCTGTGCAGCGGCCTGTGGGGCGTCGCGCGCCACTTCAACTACCTGGGCGAGGGATTCTTCTCCCTGGCCATCGCCCTGGGATTCGGCTACTTCGCCAACCCCTGGGCCTGGACCTACTTCGTCTTCATCGTCGGTCTCTTCATCGCCCGTCAACGCGACGACGACAGGCTCTGCGCCGAGAAATACGGCGCCGAGAAGTGGGCGGAGTACCAGGCACGGGTGAAGTACCGGATCATTCCCGGGATCTACTAGGCGCGGATCCCGCAGGGGATAGGCGGGCGATCAACGAGGGCGCCCGCAACCGCGGGAACCGTCTCCGCCGCAAGTGCGAGAATCCGGCTCCTGGGGGTCATGCGTCCTGCCGGTCGGGTGGGAGTTCAAATCCTGCGCCTGTCGGGATACCTTTGTGGCGCAGTTCGTGCAGGGTTCGGGGTTCGGGGGCGGTATCGGGCCGCCGGGGCGGCGGAGCCGGGGTCGCCAGGCCTTTGGATGGCTACCGGGAGGGCAGTGGAAACGATGTGCTCGCGATTCGCGACGGGGATGCTACTCTCGCTTTCCCTCCTCGCCTTCACTGCACCCCTGCCCGCGCTCGCCCAGACGGACCAACTCAGCGGCCGGATCAGGTCGGATGACGGTCGCCCCGTCGAAGGCGCGCTGGCGGAACTCCATCCGGTAGCGGACTCGACTCTGACGGCGTACACGCTGGCGAACGACCTCGGTTTCTTCGCCTTCCGCGATCTGGAGCCGGACACGTACGTGCTCAGGGTGACCCGAATCGGCTTTCAGGAATTCCAGGAGCAGGTGAGCGTCGAGGGGGGCCTGACCGAGGTCGAGGTCGTGATGACCACGCAAGCGATCGTGTTTGCGGGCATCACGGTCGAGGCCGAGCGCAGCCGCGCCAAGACCCGCTTCGAGGAGTCGGCCGGGATCACCGTCCAGGAGATCGAGGCGGCCGCCCTGAAGTCGCTCCCCATCATCGCCGAGTCGGATCCGCTCCGGGCCATCGAGGTGCTTCCCGGCGTGACCACGACATCGGATTTCTCCGCGGCCTTCAACGTGCGCGGCGGCTCTGCCGATCAGAACCTCATCCTCCTCGACGAGGTGCCGATCTTCAATCCATTCCACCTTGGAGGAATCTTTTCCGTCTTCAATGCGGACATGGTGGACCGGGTCGAACTGCAGTCCGGAGGCTTCGCGGCCGAATACGGGGGCCGGGTCTCCTCGGTGTTGACCATAGAAAGCGATCCCGGCGACGGAGAGTTCGGGGTCGACGCGGGCGTGAGCATTCTGGCATCCCGCCTGGCAGTCAACGGAGCGCTTCCCCGGGGCGCCACCGAGAAGCTGGGGTTCCAGACCACGCGCTGGCGCATGTCCGCGCGGCGCTCCTACCTGGACGTGCTCTTCAAGCCCTGGGTCGACTTTCCGTACCACCTGTCGGACCTGCAGGGGGTCTTCGAGGCCTGGACGGGGAGCAGTAGCCGGCTCCGTTTCGTCGGGTACACAGGGCGGGATGTCGTGGACCTCTCGGGCGCCGAGGACACACCCCTCCCGATCAGCTGGTCGTGGGGGAACGACGCATTCGGGGGTTCGTGGACGCAGTCCATGAGCGGGGGCGCCTCCATGGCGGTCCGCGCCTCGCTGTCGCGCTTCAAGTCCGATCTGTCGTTTCCGGAGGCCGATGTCGAGTTCCGGACCGGGGTCGAACAGGTGTCCGCCGGTGCCGACCTGGAGGTTCTTCCCTCCTGGGCGACGCGCTGGAAGTCGGGCGTAAGCGCCAGACGGGTGTCGTACGACAACGGGCTATTGGGGGGCGGCTCGACCTTCCTGGACCAGGAGGGCAACGGCGTCGAAATCGCGGCATACAGCCAGGTGCACTGGGACCCCAATCCGAACTGGCTGGTTGAGGGCGGGGTGCGTGCGGACTACTGGCGGCCGAACGCGGGAGAGACTGCAGCGACACTCTCGCCCCGCTTCGCCGTGAGGCGCTTCCTGCGGGACAGGAACTCGGCAGTGCGCCTGTCCGCGGGCCGGTACAGCCAGTTCATCCACTCGACGCGCGACGAGGAGTTCCCGTTCGGGATCGACACCTGGGTGCTGGCGGGCGCGGAGGCTCCGCGCATCCTCTCGGACCAGGTGCAGGTGGGGGCCGAGAGCTTCTTCGGCGACGACGATGCCTGGTTCGCGTCGCTCGAGGGCTACTATCGCACGTTCGACGGGGTTGCCGCGGTCAACGCGGTCGACGATCCGAACGACGACTCGGATGCCCTGGTGGCGGGTAACGGCGACGCGTACGGCGTGGACCTCTACGTCAAGCGGGACCGCGGCAACACCACCGGCTGGATCTCGATCTCGTTTCTGAAGACGGTCCGGTCTTTCCCGGACACCCGCTCCGGCCTGGACCCGCTGCCCACGATCACCTATCCGCCGGTTTTCGACCGCCGCTTCGAGGTCGATCTCGCCCTGCGCCGGCCCCTCGACTGGTGGGGGCTGGAGCTGGGCGTCCGGGCCAATTTCGGAACCGGCCTGCCGTTCACCCGACCGCTCGGCATCTACCACGTCTACCGCACACAGCTGGTCGGAGACGTTGCGGATCTCGACGACGACGACGCGGTGGTGCTCGGGCCCCGCAACGGCGCGCGCTTTCCCGCCCGGCACCGGCTGGACCTGTCGTTCCGCAAGACCATCACGAAGGGATGGGGCACGATGACCCCATATCTGAGTGTCATCAACGTCTACAACCGGAAGAACGCGTTCTTCTACGTCTACAACTACGACGCCACACCCCCGACCCGGGAAGGCGTGTCGATGATCCCCCTGCTTCCCACGCTGGGCCTCGAGGCTTCGTTCCGATGACGGGCGGAGCGTTTCGTCGGAGGGAGCGCGCGCCGGCCAGTTGCCGGTGGCTGCACCCAGGGCTCGGGCCATCGCGGCGGCCCCGCGGGTCGGGTCTGTGTGCGGCCCTGAGCGCCGTGACGGCCGCCATCCTGCTGCTCGGCGGTTGCGAGCTCACCGAGGTGACGCTCGCGGAGTCGGAAGACGTGGTCATCGCCGAGACGCGGTTGATCCTGAACTACGACAGCGAGGATGCGGCACCGCGGCTGAGCGTGTACACCTATCTGCACCGGACGCTCAGCGCCGCGCGCGCGGACGAGGTGGAGGGCGCCACCGTGCGCGTGTCGGGGGCGTCGGGCGCGGTCGTTCGTCTTGCACCGGCGGAGAGCGGCGGCGACTGCCTCAGTCACGACGCGGAGAACCCCAACGAGGATGTCGGTTCCTGCTACCGGGCGGCCGCCTCCCCGTCCCCCTTCGCGCCGCGGGAGATCGTCGACCTGGAGGTGACTCTGGCCGACGGCAGCACCCTCACGGCGTCCAGCCGGATCCCCGGCGCCTTCAAGTTCGTGGGGCTCACGCAGGAAGACGGGCACTGCCGCCTTGAACCCGACACCAACTACCGATTCAACTGGACCGAGGCGGCGGGCACCTGGTCGTATCTCTCCGATACCTGGATCAGGGGATTGCCGGAGGCGCTGGCCGGAGAAGATGTCGAGGCGCCCGACTCGCTGTACCTGAGCGGGTTCGGGATCGGCCAGGAGGACACGGATGTCCTCTTCCCCGGGGAATACGGGCTGTTCGACATAGCCGACGAAGCCAATGCCGATCTACTCCGCATTCTCGACGATGGCCTGCCCGGCGGTGCCTGGGGGAAGGTCGCTTTCGCCGCGACCGACCGGAACTGGGTGAACTGGGTCCGGGGCGGAAACTTCAACCCCTCGGGAATCATCCGGATTCCCTCCGTCTTCGGGGAGGGGACCGGTTTCTTCGGCACGGCGACGCAGCGTGTGCTCCATGTCCAAGCGGGCCCGGGCGGGGATGGAATGCCGCCGCTCTGCGGGCCTCCCGCGCCTCCGGACGCCTGAGAGAGGACGGAAGACGGGGCGGAGGGACAGGATCGAGTCGCGCCTTACAGTGCCAGCGGTTCAGGCCGTAGAACCCAGGAGGATGCGGGATCCCAAGGTTCCCAGAATTGGGTATGGCGGTCCGGACATCCCATACAGTACGCTGATTATTGCGCTGTGCCGGGCTTGAGTTCGAAGTAGAGTCGCGCATCCGGAAGCATGGCGCGTACCCTGTGTCACGTCTTTCGAACGGGAGCATCCGCCTTGACCAGACCGAACCGACCTGGGATGAAATCCGCCACCCTGTTTCTCGCACTGGTGCTTGCGGGGTGTGATCTGACGGCTCCGTCGGAGGGTGTCACCTTGTACGCGCATGACAATTTCGACGGGGACCACTACAACTTTGTCGGCGATGTCGAGTCCCTCCACCCTATCGAGGGGCCTGACTGCGACCGCTCCGGTTGGAATGATTGTGCCTCTTCCATAAGGGTCGCGGAGGGATGGCAGGCGATCGTGTACGAGCACACGGGCTTCGGCGGCGACAGCCTCATTGTCACGTTCGACATCGCCGATCTACAGACTCGAGGCTCCAGGTCGTGTGTACCCTTTATCGATATTGACGTGTTGGATCTCGTCCGGAATACCTGGGACGATTGCATCTCGTCAGTACGGGTAAGGCCCTCCGAGTAGGCTTCATCCCCGCCTCACCTCGCCAGCGGATCCGGCCGCAGCTGGAACTGCAGCACCTTGCTGGGCGTGCCCTTGCCGCCTTCCATGTGGAACGGCGCGCGCGTGCTGACGGTGGCCCACAGCCCCCTTCCCTTCCAGCCGCCGTCCGGGTCGTCGATGCGGCCGTCCAGCCACTTGGTGTAGAAGCCGAGCGGATACGGAACGCGCAGGACGATCCATTCCCCGTCCACCAGGGCCAGCAGCCCTTCGGAGGCGTTGCCGGTGTTGATGGGCACGTTCTCGCCGAGCCCGAAGACGTCGAACTGATCGACCCACGTGTAGTAACTCGCCTCGGCGCTGCCGGGAGTGCTCACGCCCTGGATCTGGGGCAGCGGCTCACGGTGGAAGGTCCAGCCCTCGGGGCAGTGCTGGCCCGTGGCCTCCGGCCCGTTGAGCGGTCCCGCACACTTGCTGCGGTCGAAGCTGGCCATGTGGCCGCTGGCGAGCGCCACCCACATCACCCCGTTCCTGTCGATGTCCCCACCGCGCGGCGAAAACCCTTCGATGGGCGCGCCCGATGCGTCGAGCGGCAGCTCGTACAGCTCGGCGAGCGCCGTCGCCGGGGGATTCGGGCCCGGATCCAGCCGGACCACCGCCCCCGGATAGCCGAGTGACGTCGCCCATACCGAACCGTCCGGAGCGGGCGCCACCGAGTAGAAGCCGGCCACGATCCGCTTGTCCATCGTGGGGTCGACCGCCTCGTTGGGCTCCACGTAGTCGTCCCGCCGGCCGTTGCCGTTGGTATCGAGAATCAGCGCGGTCCAGCCCTGCGAGGCCTCCTCGTCGCCGGTCTCCTCGAACATCCTCGTATTGAGCCAGCCCACGACCTGTCCGCCGCCGCTCGTCCAGAGCGTGTTGTCCTCGTCCTCCGCGAACATGAGATGGTGCGTGCTGAAGCAGGTGCGGATGTGGGTGAGCTCCTGCGTCTCCGGATCCCACATCTGGAGATGGCGCCGGGCGCTGTTGGTCGGGAAGAGCTGTGCCGACGGGTGCTCCGATCCCTCGCGGCAGAAGTCCGGATTCTCCGGCGGAGCCACCGTGGAGGTGAGCCAGAGCCGCCCTCGCTCGTCCAGCATCGGGTTGTGCACGTTGTTCCTGCTGGTCCAGATGGCCTCGTCCCCCCAGTAGGGCGACGGCTCGGGCATGCCCGGACCCGAAGCGGGCTGCGTGCTCGGATCACGGACCGTGAGCGGGATCTCGCTTGACGCATGGCTCACGGGATCCAGCACCGGCACATAGTCCGCGCTTGCCTCCAGCGCCCCGTAGATGGGCCCGTAGGCGTTGACCGTGGGATCGCGCCTGTCGGTGGAAACTTCGTCGTGGAGGTATGCTTTGGGATCGGCCCAGTCCCAGATCGTGACGACCACATTGCGCTCGATGCCCTCGGGCCGCGGAGGCGTCTCCGCCGGCACCTCACCCGCGGCGATGCGGTCGGTCCAGTCCGCGAACATTTCCAGCATCCGCTGCCGGCCCATGCGGTCGAAGCCGCCGCTCATCCCGCCTCCGGCCTGCCCCGACTTGATGCGCCGGTCCCACGCGTCCACGGAGGAGGCGAACTCGCCCAGTTCCGCCGGGATGTTGCGGGTGCCGAGGCCGCCCATCTGATGGCAGGCCGTGCAGTTGCCCGACTTCAGGAGCCGCAGCAGCTGAGCCTGGTGCTCGAGGTTCGGCGAGATGCCGTTGCCTTCGTCCCCGGACCCCGGAAACTCGTGATCTTCCGGCACCTGGAGCAGCGAAAGCCAGTATCCCGCCGGATAGTATTCCGCCGCTGCGCGCGCGTCGGGAGCCGGCACCGCCGTCAGGTCCAGATCGGTGCCGGGCGAGGCGGCCACCTTGTCGGAATCGACCAGGCCGTACCCGCGCACCCACACGTCGTAGCTCGCTTCAGGCAGGTCGGGGATCAGGTACCGGCCGTCCTCGTCAGTCACGACGATCCGGGCGAAGCGGGTGGGAAGGTCGGTCGTTTCCGCGATCACCCAGACACCGGCTTCGGGCCCGTTGGCCCCCGCCACGACGCCGCTGATGTCTGCGGCGTCGATGGCGGGAGTGTCGGCCGCAGGTTCGCACGCGGCAAGTGCGGCCAAGGCCGCGAGCGCGCCCGCACGCCAGAGCCTGGCTGCTCCAGGAAGATGGGCCAAGAAGTCGCCAAGTCGGGGGGAGCCGTGCATCCTACGGCCCGCGTCACCGCGAAAGATCCGGGAAATCGCCATCCGTGGTGTCGTCCGATTCGTCATGTCACTCCTCCGATCAGGCCTTGCGAGGCTATCGCAGCCGAGCCAGAAACTCCTCGGCCGTGACGCACTCGATCACCGCGCTGGCGGCCTCGGAGATTCGGCCGGACTCGGACGTTGTACCCAGCAAGACACGTAGGGCCCTGGCTGGCTCGGGGCCAAACTTTCTGGAGGTCATGTCGCAGAGCATCTCGACCTGCGATCTTCGGCCGAACTCCTCCAGACTCCGCTCGTATTCCGTTACTACCTGTGCCATCGTGGTTACCTCCCGCATCTGCTCTCTTGTGATGCGACTACTTGATACTAGCATTTCTGCAACGCATTCGGCCATCAAACGGTCGTAGGGACTGCCAGTCTCGTCGGCAATCCGCCTCAGTTCTCCCAGAGTTGCCAGCGTCCCATCCACAGACCGATCCTGCTCCAGGTCCAGAATCGTTCGGGCCAGGTCGCCGCGCGCCGAACCAGCCTCGCTTGCATCCGGATCCCGGAAGATCACCCGGTAGTCGCCTGGAACCCAGCGCGGGAAGAGTCTCCGCAGTCTCGTGACTGTCTTCCAACGCCCTTGGCCGTGGTAGATCACAAAGGCCAACAGCTCAAGGGACTGGACGGTAGGAGACGGCCGCATTCGCTGAAGGAGCGCCTGAACGGCCAACAACTGGTAGACCGCGATCCGCAGGGGCATCAGCGGATCGTGGGTGCCCTGGAACTCCAGCAGGATCAGCGCTTGTCCGCGGCCATCGCGCGTGCGCGCCGTCCAAAGCGTGTCTGGGTAGCGCCGTACCAAGGCCTCTCCCACCAGTTCGGCGCTCAGTTCTTCCAAGGTCGAGAAATCGATCTCGCCTGCGTGCTCGGGGGCGTACCGGCGGACCACTCTCTCGATGGCCGCAGGATGGCAAAACAGTCTTTTGAACGCGGGGTCTTGCACGGGCTGGGCGGGTGCTCCTCGGGAGACGGCCTCTGTTGGGATGGTCCCGACAACCAACCTGAGCAGAAAGCAGGGGCGACCGAATGGCGGTATGGGCCAGCCTTCCCCAAGGCCTCGAACAAGGGCGCGCGTCAGTTGTCAATTGACAGGCGACAGCCTAGACGGTGACCTTCCGCTTCGAGGATGGCGAGGCGGTCGATGTGGACTACGTGGACTATCACTAAGGAGAAGCTGATCATGGCCATGGCTAACCCGCCGCACCCGGGCGGCATCGTCAAGCGGCAGTGTCTCGAACCCCTGGGGCTGACCGTGACCCGCGCCGCGAAGGGTCTGGGCGTTACCCGGCAGACGCTCTCTGAGTTGGTGAACGAGCGAACAGGGGTTTCGGTGGAGATGGCCATCAGGCTGTCGAAGGCCTTCGGCTCGACCCCGGAAACCTGGCTGGGGATGCAGACGGCCTACGATCTCTGGCAGGCCCGCGACCGCGGCCGGGAAATCGCCGTAGAGCGCTTCGTTGCGGCGTGAAACCCAAACTCCTCTCGGGCGGCAACCCCCAGATCCCGAAGGGCGATGGCGATGCGCCCGTGCAGGCCTACCTTGCGGCCATGCCCGGCTGGAAACGCGACGTCGGCCGCTACCTCGACACGCTGATCGAGCGCCACGTGCCCAATGTCCGCAAGGCCGTCCGATGGAACACGCCCTTCTACGGCATTGAGGACCGAGGCTGGTTCCTCGCCTACCACTGCTTCACGAAGTACGTCAAGGTGACCTTCCTCAACGGCGCCTCGCTGCTTCCCGTTCCACCGGTCGCCTCAAGGCATGAGGACGTGCGCTACTTCCACATCCACGAGGAAGACGAACCCGACGAGGAACTCCTGATGAGCTGGATCAAGCAGGCGTCGGCACTGCCGGGAGACAAGGTCTTCTAGTCGCGTCCGGCCGCCACATTCGCGAAGAGGCCGTTCGGCGCCCCTGAGTTCGCGGTCACGATGTCCGGGAACCCGTCGCCGTTCAGATCCCCGACCCCCAGCCCGTAGGTCGCGCAGTCCGCGCACCCGAACCGGAACTCGTCGAACGCCGGGGGCCCGCCGCCCCGGTTGAAGTAGACGGCGTTCCGCGCGCCCACGTTTGCGACGACGATGTCCGGGTTTCCGTCGAGGTCCAGGTCCGCGAGCTGGACCGCGTAGTTCTCGTCGTCGTCCCGCCCGAACGGCAGGCTGCGGTCGAACCCTCCCGAGCCGTCACCGAAGTACACCGCGTTCACCTCGCCGATGTTCGCCGTCACGATGTCCAAGACGCCATCGCCGTCGACGTCGCCAACCGCCACTCCGCGCGTCTCGTCGCTCCCGGTTCCGTACCCGCTCACCCGCTCGAAACTTCCGCCATCGTTCCAGTGGACGGTGTTCGGCCCGCCATCGCGGTTGGCCAGCACGAGGTCCGAGTCCCCGTCCCCGTCGAGGTCCGCGGCAACGACATCGATGGTCGAGTCGTCCCCGGCCCCGAACGGCGCCCCCTCACCGAAGGCCCCCGAGCCGTCTCCACGGAAGATGAAGTTCTGGCGGCCCCGGTTGACCACCAGGATGTCCATGTGTCCATCGCTGTCCAGATCGGCCAGCGTCAGGCTTCGCGTCGAACTTGGCGTGCCGAACGTGGCTCCGACTTCGAAATGGCCCTTCCCGTCGTTCATGAAGAGGAGGCTCCGCGTGCGGTCGTTTCCCACCGCGACATCCAGGTCTCCGTCGCCATCGAAATCGGCGAGCGGGACGGCGTAGCTGCCCGCCTCCTCCTCACCCAGCCGCCGCGCCAGGGTGAAGGCGGCTCCCCCGTCGTTGAGGTAGACCCGGTTCTGCTCGGCCCAGTGGCGGCCGTTGGCGACGACGACGTCCAGCGTGCCGTCGCCGTTCACGTCGCCGAGGCTCACCGAGGCCGTCAGTTCGCTGCCGCCGCCGAGCGACCTGAGTGGGCGGAAGGTGCGCTCCTGGCCGGCGAGGGGGTTGGCGGCGAGGGAGGGTGCGAGGAGGACAGCGACCGCGATGACCGCGAGAAGGCGCGGGCGATCCATCGCCAAGTTCCTCATGTTCCTCCTCCCTCTCCGGTTTTCCTGAGCCTTGCCACTCTCGGTGCTAAAGGCCTTCCACCGCCAGCCGCGCCCTCTCGAACAACCCGGTGGTCTCATCCAGAAACCGGCGGCGGGCCGATTCCAGATACTCCGGGTCCACCTCCACGCCTACGCTGTTTCTTCCGGCCCGGGCCGCAGCCACCGAAGTCGTCCCGGTCCCGAGGAATGGATCCAGCACGGTGTCCCCGACGAAGGAGAACATCCGGATCAGCCGAGTGGCCAGTTCCGTTGGGTAGGGTGCGGGATGGTCTCGCGTGGATGCGCCCGGGATCGTCCAGATCTGCCGGAACCACTCGCGGTGGTCGGCTGCGGAGATCAGGCTCAGCACCCGCGCGGCGGGGGACGGGCTGCGGTAGCCGCCAGGCTTCCTCTGCATGAGGATGAACTCGATGTCGTTCTTGATGACGGCGTTGGGCTCGTAGGGCTTCCCCAAAAACCCGCCCGCCCCGCCCATCTCGAAGCGCGCGTTGGCGATCTTGTGCCAGATGATCGGTGCGAGGTTGTCGAATCCGAGCCTTCGGCACGACTCCTGGATGCTCGCGTGCAGCGGCACCACGACATGACGGCCATGGCGGCGCCGGGACAGGCACACATCGCCCACGACGATGACCAGCCTCCCGCCGGCGACAAGCACCCTGTGGCATTCGCGCCACGCCCGAGCGAGTTCTGCGACGAACCGCTCGTAGTCGCCGATGGCTCCGAGCTGGCCGTCCCCCTCGTTGTACTCCTTGAGGGTCCAATACGGCGGAGACGTGACGACCAAGTGGACGGACCCGTCGGCAAGCGCCGACAGGTCGCGGGCGTCACCTGCGATGATGCGATGATCGGACGGCACCTCCTCAACGGCCGTCGCGACCCTCGCCGAATCCGCCGCGTCCCTCGCCATGCCGGGCAGCGCGGTCTTGAGCGACTCATCGGCCAGGACCAGATCCGGCAGATGCCGCTCGACGAGGGCCTCGAGCTCGCCGCCGCGGACGATCGTGTTCGCCGGCGTCATGCGCGGCGCTCCAGGATCGGGTTCCGCTCCCGGACATGCGTCACGAGCCGATCGAAGAACGGACCGACATCGTCAACGCCCGAGACGATCCGGGGGCCGTCCGAGAAATCGACCTCCAGAAACAGCGACGCCTCGATCATCCCGATGCTCCACGATGGCGGCTTTCGATCCGAGAGCCGTGTGATACGACGCTTGAGCAGCTCCCCCCATGTGGTGCCGTGAAGCCTGCTGTGAGTGTCCTCCGCGACGTTGAACAGCATAACGTAACCCGTCACGATCTCCGGCGAATACATCTGCAGGTTCGTCACCTCGCCCATCATGTCGTCGAGCCGATTCGGCACGGTGCCACCGAGATTCTTCAGGAGAGACTTGAGCGAGATCGCCAGGCGGCGCTTGTCGTCCAGCATCCAGGCCACGTCCCAGGACTTCTCACGTCCCCCACCCGGCAGCTTGGCCTCCGCTACCGCCCCTTCGAGCCCGCGGTTCGCCAGTTCCTCGATGCAGAACCGGGCCAGGCTGTCGAGTCGCTTCGTCGATGTCGCCTTGCCCTCCGTGACGGCGATCTGGTAGAGGGAGTTGACGGCGTCCTGGATGGTCATGGCGAGTGGGTGGTGGGGAGCGTTGCTGGAAGATAGGCGGGATTCGGGGGCGCGAACATGGTTGAGCGAGCCTGGTGCGGTCGGTGGATTGCGGCCCCATCGGATCGCCACCCGCTGGCGAATCGAAGTCAATCTCCCGAAGGAAGGACTCCTAGAGCTCATCAGGACCGCACCACAACATCCAAGTCGTTGTCATCGAACCCGGGCGCAATCAAGACCGAGTTTGGTGACGGGATCTACGAACCCATGTTGCGCCACCCGTTGCGGTGAGCGAGTGAGGCTTCGGGCTCTTGTGTTGACGATGCTCCTCACTAGGAAGAGTTTTGTTACACGTCTGCGACGCGGTCGCAGGGAACACCTGGAGGTGGCCTTCACAGCACCTCGACACAAAGAGAGGTCGATGTATCTGTCACGAATCACCGTGGTGAACTTCCGCAATTTCTCGCGACTCGACGTGCGATTGGCTGGAAACGTCGTCGTCCTCGGGGAAAACCGTGTGGGCAAGAGCAATCTCCTACACGCACTGCGGCTATTGCTTGATCCATCTCTACCGGATACGGCGCGCCAACTCAGCGTCACCGACTTCTGGGATGGGCTGAAGGAGCGCAGCCCTGACGATAAGATCGCAGTCTCGGTAGAGATCTCGGATTTCGAGGATGATCTGGGCATTCTCGCGCTGCTCACTGACTTCAGGCTTGACGACGACCCCCACACGGTTCGCTTGACCTATGAGTATCGAGCACGTCCGGAGCTTGAGAGGCCGCCGAGTGCAGAGGAGGACTATGAATTCATCTGCTACGGCGGGGGAAACGAAACAAGGCGATTCGGATATGACTTACGGAGCCGAATCAGAATCGATGTCCTTCATGCTTTGCGGGACGCTGAGGGTGATCTGGCTGTCTGGCGCCGTTCACCGATCCGGCCACTGTTGCAGAAGGCATTTGGCGGCGTGGCACGAGAGGACTTGGCGGGGATTAGCGATGCCATTGCGCAGGCCAGCGCCGAGATCACGAAACTCGAAGATGTGGAGGGGCTCCAGCAGAACATCGCGAACCGTTTCGCTGAGATCAGTGGTCCTCGTCAGGACATCAAGCTGGGCTTGGGATTCAGCCCTATCGATGCACTACGACTGCATCGAAACATCCGGCTGCTCATCGACGATGGAGCGCGTGGCATCCGGGACGCGAGTCTTGGGTCAGCCAATCTGGTGTTCATGAGCCTAAAAGCACTGGAGTTGGAGCAGTCTAAGGCAGAGGGGAGCCGAGACCACACGCTCTTGGCTATTGAAGAACCGGAAGCGCACTTGCATCCCCACCTTCAGCGCTCAGTTTATCGACACTTCTTCGACGGCCTGGACGGAACCCGAGGTGACCCTGTCTCGGTATTCCTCACGACGCACTCTCCCCATATCGCTAGCGTAGCGCCACTTGATTCGATCGTCCTGCTCAAGGAAACGGCCGATCAAGGCACCATTGGAAGCTCAGCAGCCGCACTGAAGCTATCCGATCGACAGGAGGAAGACCTTGGACGGTATCTTGATGTGACTAGGGCCGAGATGCTCTTTGCCCGTGGCGTCATCTTGGTCGAGGGAGACGCCGAGCGGTTCTTGCTGCCGGTGTTCGCCAAGACCATGGGGGTAGATCTGGACCAACTCGGCATCTCCATATGTTCCGTAGGTGGAACTCATTTTGGCACCTATGTGAAGTTCCTTACTTCGCTGAAGATGCCGTTCGCGATTCTTACTGATCGCGACCCAACGGCTAAGGGTGCTCTGGGGCTGACGCGGGCAAGGAAGCTGGTGCGGACGATATATAACGCCCGTGGTGTTGGAGTTCCCGTGGACTTCGACAGCGAACTAGATGCGGATGAAGCACGTATCGAAGAGATGGCGGAGGACAACGGGATTTTCCTGAGCCGTCACACTTTGGAGATGGATCTATATGAAGGAGGCCTCGTGGATCCCTTCCTGAACACTCTCAGTGAAGCGGGATTTGGCCCGCGTCGGCTCTATCGGATTGCGCAATGGAGGGAGGCCCCTGAGACAGTGACAGCTCAAGAACTGCTTCCGCTCATTGACACAGTTGGGAAGGGGCGTTTCGCTCAGCGCCTTGCAACGCTCCTGGCAGATGAGGAGCCCCCCGAATACATCGTGAAGGCAATCAGTTTCGTGGCAGATCGTGTCTGATCCCTCTCTATATCTGCGCGCGGCTCGCGATCTAGAAGCTAACCGACATCAGTGGGAAGCGTATGAGTCCAAGGGGCATTGTGTGGTGCTCGCAGGCCCTGGTAGCGGCAAGACGAAGGTCCTAACAATCAAGTTGGCGCGGATGCTCGTGGAGGATGTTGCTGCGCCACGGGGTATCGCCTGCATCACGTACAACAATGAGTGCGCCCGAGAGCTCGAGGCCAGGCTAGGCGTCCTCGGTGTGGAAAGCCGGGGACGCGTGTTCATCGGCACGATCCACTCTTTCGCCCTGACTCAGATCATTCTTCCGTACATGAAGACGGCCGGAATTGATCTCCCAGATCCGTTTCGGGTTGCCACGCAGGCACAACAGAACACTGCCTTCCAGAGTGGATTCAAGCGGGCGATCGGCGGTGCAGGAAACCCAGGTGATTTCAAGCTTCCGATGGAGCGCTTTAGGCGATCGATCCTAGATCGGCATTCGCGAAGCTGGCGCGAGAGCGACCCCCAGAAGGTTCGGCTGGTGGAAGCCTATGAGCAGGAACTACGTAGTCGCGGCTTGATCGATTTCGATGACATGCCGCGTCTCGCGCTCGATGCCCTGAAGAGAAACCCATGGCTGCGCCGAGCAATCCTAGCCAAGTATCCTGTGCTAGCCGTCGACGAGTACCAAGACTTGGGATATGCTCTCCACCAAATAGTATTGGGCCTCTGCTTCCAAGTGGGCGTAAGGCTTTTCGCGGTCGGGGATGTCGACCAGTCAATCTACGGATTCACGGGAGCGCATCCAGAACTCTTAGCACGGGTGGCGGAACGCCCCGAGGTACAGACTGTACGGCTGCAACTCAACTACCGATGCAGTATTCGGATCGTTGCGGCCGCCGAATACGCCCTAGGAGAGGATCGCGGATACCAGGCCGCTGAAGGTGCGGTAGAAGGCGCTGTCGTCTTCCACCCTGGACGCTTCAGCTACGACCATCAAGCGCGACAACTGTTCTCGGAAATCCTCCCTAGGGCACACAAACGAATGCCCGGCCTTACCCTCGGGAGTGTTGCCGTACTCTATCCGGCAGCTTGGATCGGCGATTCGGTGGCAAGCCAAGCCGAGCAGCACGGCCTTGACCTAGTTCGGACGGACGGCAACGCGCTATATCCGAGGAATAGCCGACTCATGCGATGGCTAGAGGATTGTGCGGTCTGGTGTTGCCAGGGATGGCACACCGGAACTCCTCGGTTCTCCACCATAGTCGGTAACGGCACTCGGCTTTTCGCGGAAGCCCTCCACTCAGAAGATGATCGAAAGACGTTTCAGCGTCATCTGGTAGAATCTCTGTGGGACCTTCGGGACCCCGACATGGTCCTGCATCAGTGGCTTCAGCGAGTCCGGGACGACGTGCTTCAGTTGCGTGCGGATGCCTGCCAGACGCTAGATGACGACTGGGCGATGCTGGGTAGGATTGTTGAACGGACGGGTGTCGAGGCGGCACTCGTCGGAGTGACCCTCGGTCAATTCTCCGGCCTCGGGGACGGTGGAGATCGCCTAAACCTCTCCACCCTCCACAGCTCGAAGGGTCGCGAATTCGACTTGGTGGTGCTCTTTGGCATGGATGATGGTCGGCTACCGCGACGCGGAGCAACCGAGACTGAATTGCTCGAAGCACGTCGATTGTTTCACGTAGGATTCACTCGCGCCAAGCGCGAAGTACACATCATGTACACCGAATATGAGGTCTCACGCTTGGTCAGAGAACTTAGATACCGACTAAGCGAGGCGTGAGGTCACATAGAAGACCCCACCCCCTCAATACCCCAACACCCCCGGCAACCACAACACCACCCCCGGCACCACCGCGACCACGACCGTAAGCCCCAGCATCAGCGCCAGATACGGCCACAGCGGGCGCGCCACCTCCGCCGGCTCGACCCCTCCCACCGAGCAGGCAACCAGAAGGCTCACACCGACGGGTGGCAGGAACACGGAGATCCCCTGGGTCGCCACGATGACGGCGCCGTAGTGCACGGGGTCGATCCCGAGTTGCGTCGCCAGGGGCAGCAGGATCGGCGTCAGCAGAACCACCGCGGGCACACCCTCGAGGATGGCGCCGAGCGGGAGAAAGACGAGGATCGTGAGGATCATGAAGCCGGCCTGGCCACCCCCCATGCCCACCACCGATGACGCAAGCGCCTGCGGCACCTGCGTGACGGCGAGGACCCAGCCCAGCAGCCGCGCGGCACCCACCACGAACAGCACCATCCCCGACACCATGGCAGTCTGGACGACCTTGGCCCACAGATCGCGGGCCGTGAGCGACCGGTACACCGGCCCGGCCAGGAGCAGCGCGTAGGCGACGGCGACCGCCGCGGCCTCCGTAGGCGTGAACAACCCGAAGCGGATGCCGCCCAGGATGACCACGATCATGAAGAGAGGGAGCACCGCGTCCCCTGCCGCGCGCCGCACTTCCGCGAAGGATGCGCGCTCCCCGGCCGGCCATCCCTGCCTCCGCGCCTGCCACCCGATCTGAATCATCAGGCCCACGGCGATCAGGAGCGCGGGTACGATCGACGCGACGAACAGGGCACCGATGGAGACGTTGCCGATGACGCCGTAGACGACCATCACGATGGCCGGCGGAATGAGGATCCCCATCCCGCAAGCGGCGGAGACGATCGCGGTGGAGCGCGCCCGGCTGTATCCGTTCGAGGTCAGCTGCGGCACCATGATGCCCCCGATGGCGGCCGCGTCCGCGGACGTGGAGCCCGACACCCCCGAGAAGAAGATCTCGGCCATGATCACCACCTGCCCGAGCCCTCCGGGGAGGTGTCCCACGAGCGCCCTCGCCAGCGTCACCAGGCGGCGGCTGATCCCCCCGACGTCCATCAGGAAGCCGGCCAGGATGAAAAGGGGCACGGCGAGCATGGGGAAGGAATCCATCCCGGCGACGATCTGTTGTGGGATGATGACGAGCGGGAGGTCCGCAACCACGATGGCGAGCACGGCCGCGATCGCGAGCGCGAAGCCGATCGGCACGGCGGCCAGCACCAGGAGGCCGAAGATGCCGAGCAGGAAAGCGCCCATCAGCCGGCGTCCTCCTTGACCCATCCCGCCACCATGTGCACCACCATCAGCACCCCGGACACCGGCGCCGCGGCGTAGACCAGCGCGACGGGCAGGTTCAGCGCCGGGGACCGCTCTCCCATGGTGAGGTCCATGAGGGCGATGCCGGTGGCGATGAGGAGGAGCGAGAACAGCAGCACAACCGCCCGCGCGCACATCTCCACGACCCTCTTCGCGCGCGGAGCCAACGCCCTGGTGACCTGATCGAACCCGAAATGCGCCCGGTGCTCCACCGCCAGCGACGCACCGAGCAGCGACACCCAGATGAAGCAGAAGCGCGAGACCTCCTCGCTCCACGGATTCGGATACGCGAACAGGTAGCGCATGAGGACCTGGAGGAGGACCACGACGGCGACCATGATCACGAGCCCGCCGGCGGCGAGGGTCTCGATCCGAACCAAGGCCCTGTTGAGGGCGCGGAGACGTCGCGTCATCCGCACTCCGCCTCGGTCCGCGTCATGTGCTTGCCACCCCGGCTGGCGTCACTCGACTGGCGCCGCGGCCTTGCACGTCTTTCCATCGCGTAGATCCGGTTTACGCATTTTACATATTTTACGTAATTTACGCATTTCATCCCGCACCTCCCGCCTCCTCCACCAGCCTGGCGATCAACGCCTCGCCGTCCGGAAGCCTGGCCGCCAATTCGTCCCAAATGCGCGGCCGCACCGCCGGAGCAAACGGCGCTAGGTCCGGGCGCGAGATCTCCACACCCGCGGCCCGCATCTGCTCGATCGCCTCCGCCTCCATCCGGCGCGCCTCTTCGCTCTGGTATGCAAGCGCGTCAGCCGCCGAGCGATCGACCGTCTCCCTGATGTCCGGGGGCAGCCCCGCGTAGAACGACTCGTTCACCAGCAGCGTGATCGGGTTGTAGGTGATGGACGTGAAGCTGTAGAAGCGGGCCACCTCATGCAGCCGGCTGCTCACGAACCCGATCGCGTTCGCCTCTCCGCCGTCGATTACGCCCTGCTGGAGCGCGGAGTAGACCTCGCCGTAGTTCATCGGAGTCGCCTGGACGCCGAGCGCGGAATACGCCGCCAGGTACGTCGCGTTCTGCAGGACCCGGAGTTTGAGGCCGGCGAGATCCCCGGGCGCCTCGACGGGCCGGCGCCTGTTGTAGACGTGGCGGAAGCCGTAGTCGAGGAAGCCCAGCGAGCGGACGCCCGTGCGCGCGAGCAGGAGATCGCGCCACCAGTCCCCGACAGCCCCGTTCATCACCGCGAGCCCATGATCCCGGTTCTCGAAGAGGAACGGGAGGTCGAACATCTGCCCTTCTGGTACCCAGCCCGAGAGCACGGGCGTGCCCGTGATGGCCATGTGCACCGCGCCGACCTGGATCTGCTCGAAGGCCACGCGCTCGCCCCCGAGCTGCCCCGACGGAAAGATGATGACCCGGAAGCGCCCGCCGGTGCGCTCGAGCATGAGGTCCCGGAAGCGCTCCGCCAGCAGGTGGAACTCCGAGTTCGTCGAGAGCACGTGGGAGAAGCGGACCTCCCAGGTGGGTGGGCCGTCCCGGGTTGCGTTGCCGGAATCTGCGGACTCGGGGCCGCCGCAGGACGCCAGCAGGAGCGCTGCCCCCAGCGCCAGCAGCCTTCCACACGCTGCAACGCCGAGGCCACGCCGACCCCGCGTCAAGCGCGCGCACCCGCCCCCCGCTACTCGTTCCGTCGGGCCGAAGCGCCCCCTACGCACCCCAGATCGTCTGCCCGGCGTCGATGAACAGGCTGGCGCCGGTCACCAGACGCGCCTCGTGGTTGGACGCAAGGTACACTACCGCCCCCACCAAGTCGTCCGGGTTGCCGATCAGCCCGAGCGGAATGCGCGCGAGACGGCGCTCGCGGAACTCCTCCTGCGCGATGTCGGCCCGGTTCAGGTCGGTCTCGATGAGGCCCGGCGCGATGGCGTTCACCCGGATCCCGTGGGACGCGAGCTCGAGCGCCATCTGCTTCGTGAGCATCTCGATCCCGGCCTTCGACACACAATAGTGGGTGAGGTTCGGGGCGGCCACCGCCTGCCCGGCGGACGACACGTTGACGATGGCGCCCCCGGTCCCGTCCTCGGCCATGCGGCGCGCCACCGCCTGCCCGACCAGGAAGTACCCCTTCAGGTTGACGTCCAGGATGGCGTCCCACTCCTCCTCGGTGATCTCGAGGAGGGGCGTGCGCCTCAGGATCCCGGCGTTGTTGACCAGGATGTCGATGCCGCCCAGGAAGTCGTGCGCCTCGCCGACGAAACGCTCGACGTCGGCCTGCGAGCCCGTCGACCCCTGCACGGCCACCGCGCGCCGCCCCATCCCCTCGATCTCGCGGACGGCGGTCTCCGCATCTTCCCGGCTCCGCCGATAGTTGACGGCTACGTCCGCGCCCTCACGCGCCAGCCCCAGCGCGATCGCCCGGCCGATGCTCCGCGAGCCGCCGGTGACCAGAGCACGCCTGCCTTCAAGACGCAACGTTACCCCAGATCGAACCGATCCAGGTTCATCACCTTGTTCCACGCCGCCACGAAGTCACGCACGAAGGCGTCCCCACCATCGTCACACGCGTAGATCTCCGCGAACGCCCGCAGCTCGGAGTTCGAACCGAAGACGAGATCGACGCTGGTGCCGGTCCATCTCACCTCGCCCGTCCCGCGGTCGCGTCCCTCGAACTGGTCCTCGGATGCATCGGACGCCTGCCATTCGACACCCATGTCGAGCAGGTTCACGAAGAAGTCGTTGGTGAGCGTCCCCGGCCGGTCGGTGAAGACGCCGAGGTCGGAACCTCCGCAGTTGGCGTTCAGGACGCGCAGGCCGCCGACCAGCACCGTCATCTCGGGCGCGGTCAGCGTCAGCAGGTCCGCCTTGTCCACCAGAAGCTCGGCCGCCGATCGCCCGTTTCCGTTTCCGCCGAAGTTCCGGAACCCGTCCGCCTTCGGCTCGAGCACGGCAAACGACTCCGCGTCGGTCTGCTCCTGCGACGCGTCGGTGCGCCCGGGCGCAAACGGCACCTGCACGTCGTGCGCGGCGTCCTTCGCCGCCTGCTCGACCGCCGCGCACCCGCCCAGAACGATCAGGTCGGCGAGCGAGACCCGCTTGCCGCCGCTCTGCGAGCCGTTGAAGTCCTCCCGGACCCGCTCCAGGGTCCCGAGCACCTCCGTCAGTGCGGCCGGCTCATTCACTTCCCAGCCGTTCTGCGGCGCCAGGCGGATGCGCGCCCCGTTCGCCCCACCGCGCTTGTCGGTTCCGCGGAAGGTCGACGCCGATGCCCAGGCGGTCGAGACCAGCTGGGAGACGGACAGCCCCGAGGTCAGGACTCTCGCCTTGAGCTCGACGATGTCGCGCGCGTCGATCGGCTCATGGTCGACTTCGGGCACGGGGTCCTGCCACAGCTGCGGCTCGGCCGGCACCTCGGGGCCGAGATACCGCGCTACCGGCCCCATGTCGCGGTGCGTCAACTTGTACCATGCCCGGGCGAAGGCGTCCGCCAGCTCCTCCGGGTTCTCCATGAAGCGCTTCGCGATCGGCGCATAGGCCGGGTCCATCCTGAGGGAGAGGTCCGTCGTCAGCATCATGGGGGCGTGCTTCTTCGACGGATCGTGCGCATCCGGCACGGTGTCCACGCCGGCGCCGTCCTTCGGCGTCCACTGCGCCGCGCCGGCGGGGCTCTTCACCTGCTCCCACTCGTAGCCGTGCAGGTTCTCCAGGAAGTTGTTGTCCCACTTCACCGGGTCGGTCGTCCACGCGCCCTCGATCCCGCTGGTGACGGAATCGGCGCCCTTGCCGCTGCCGTAGCTGGTCTTCCAGCCGAGGCCCTGCTCCTCCAGGTCGGCAGCTTCCGGCTCGGGACCGACGTGGCGGCCCGCGTCGGCCGCGCCGTGCGCCTTGCCGAAGGTGTGTCCACCGACGATGAGCGCGACGGTCTCCTCGTCGTTCATCGCCATGCGCCGGAAGGTCTCCCGGATGTCCCGCGCCGCCGCGACGGGATCCGGCTTGCCGTTCGGCCCCTCCGGATTCACGTAGATGAGGCCCATCTGCACCGCGCCCAGGGGCTCGTCGAGTTCACGGTCGCCGCTGTAGCGCTCGTCTCCGAGCCACGTGTCCTCGGCTCCCCAGTCGATGTCCTCCGGCTCCCAGACATCCTCGCGGCCTCCGCCGAAGCCCATCGTCCTGAAGCCCATCGACTCCAGGGCGCAGTTGCCGGCCAGGATCATGAGATCGGCCCACGAGATCTTGCGGCCGTACTTCTGCTTGATGGGCCAGAGCAGCCGGCGCGCCTTGTCGAGGTTGGCGTTGTCGGGCCAGCTGTTGAGGGGCGCGTAGCGCTGGGTGCCCGCGCCGCCGCCGCCACGGCCATCGCTGATGCGGTACGTGCCCGCGCTGTGCCACGCCATCCGGATGAAGAGCGGGCCGTAGTGGCCGTAGTCGGCCGGCCACCAGTCCTGCGACGTGGTCATCAGCTCGAAGAGGTCCTTCTTCAGGGCCGCCAGATCGAGTGACTTGAACTCCTCGGCGTAGTCGAAGTCCTGGCCCATGGGATCCGCCGAGCGGGCATGGCGCTGAAGACCCTTCAGGTTCAACTGGTTCGGCCACCAGTCCTTGTTCATCGTGTGCATCTGGTGATTCCCTCGAGGTTGAGCGGAGCGTGTCGTCGTGGGGTGGCGTCCCACGTCCTGTGTTTTTGGGACCGTGTGGACTCTATAGTATCGGGCGCGGCAGGTCCATTCCTTATCGCGGAGCGACCCATGAGGCCCTCGGTTCGAGCTGTAATCGCCTTCTCGCTGACGTTCCCCTCCGCCCTCGCTCGGCCGTCGCTCCGGCGGGCGCCGACCCGGGTTGGCGTCGCCTGCGCGGCGGCTTTTCTCTCCATCCTGTCGGCTCCGCTGATGCCGGGCGCGACCCCTGCGGCCGCGCAGTCCTTTCCCTCGGGCGACCCGGTCATCCGGGCGATCTGGGAGGAGGGCGTCGAGCGCTCGCAGGTTTACGAGCTCGGCCAGGTGATGATGGACTCGATCGGGCCGCGCCTCACCGGCTCGCCCGCCATGGCCGGCGCCAACGACTGGGCGCTGGCGAAGTACGCGGAATGGGGCATCGAGGCGTACAAGGAGCAGTACGGCACCTGGCGCGGATGGGAGCGGGGAATCAGCCACATCGATCTCATCTCCCCGCGCGTGCGCACGCTTGAGGGCATGGCGGCCGCCTGGAGTCCGGCCACGGACGGGCCGGTCGAAGCGGACGTGGTGATCCTGCCGGACGCGAGCAGCCCCGGAGCCTTCGAGGCATCGCTGTCGGAGCTGCGCGGCAAGTTCGTGCTCATCTCGCGGCCGGAGCCGAGTTGCCGCACGCACGACAACCTGGAGTGGTTCGCGCGGCCCGAGACGACGGCCCGCATGGCAGCCGAGCGCGAGCGCACAATCGCGGAGTGGGGCGGACGCGTGGGGAACACGGGATTCGATGCGCGCGCGCTGCCGGAAGCGCTGAACACGGCCGGACCCGCCGGGATCGTCCGATCGCAGTGGTCCGAGGGCTGGGGCGTTAACAAGATCTTCGGCACCCGCGCGCAGCGGGCACCGGTCCTG
Organism: Longimicrobiales bacterium; assembly: GCA_965208255.1. Classification (GTDB taxonomy): domain Bacteria; phylum Gemmatimonadota; class Gemmatimonadetes; order Longimicrobiales; family Gaopeijiaceae; genus BD2-11. The sequence goes on along the minus strand of OZ242324.1, from coordinate 633,926 downwards.
GACCTGAGCTGCGAGGCGTACGGGCTCCTGTACCGGCTGGCCGAGAACGACCAGGGGCCGGTGTTGCGCGTCGACGCCCAGGCCCGCTTCCTCGGGGAGGTGCCGGTCTTCAACGCCTTTGCCGTGATCCCCGGCAGCGCCGAACCCGAGGAGTACGTCATCCTCGGCGGCCACTACGACTCCTAGGACGGGTCGGACGGCGCGCTCGACAACGGCACCGGCGCGGTCGCCGTCATGGAAGCGATGCGCATCCTGAAGAGCACGGTGCCCAACCCCCGGCGCACCATCATCGGCGCCCTCTGGAACGGCGAGGAGCAGGGCCTGAACGGTTCACGCGCCTTTGTCGAGGACAACCCCGAGATCATCGAGCGTACCCACACGGTGTTCAACGTCGATCACGGGAACGGGCCCGTCACCTTCATCCCCATGCAGGGGTTCGCGGGAGCCGCCGGACGCTTCGGCGAGTGGCTGGCGCAGATTCCGGGCGAACTGTCGGACCTGGTCACGCTGGAGATCCCGGGGATGCCCGAATCGGGCGGGACGGACCACGCCTCGTTCCTGTGCGCGGGGGTGCCGGCCTTCAGCTTCCACGTGGGCGCCGGCCGCAGCGAAATGTCCATTGCCGACAACCGCTGGGACACCAGCACCTACACCTGGCACACCAACCGCGACAGCTTCGACAAGATCGTCTTCGAGGACCTCCGGGATGACGCCGTCATGACCGCACTGCTCGCCTATCTGGCATCCGAAGACGCGGAGATGATGCCGCGGGACAAGCGGGCGATGCCGGAGGGCACCGAGTGGCCCGAGTGCCGCCCGCCGGCGCGGAGTTCCGGGGACAGCAACCGGTAGGAGTTGCCCGCTGCCCGGAGCCGGCCCTCGACTTCATCGCCCGCTTCGCCGAGACGCGATCCGTTCAGCTTCAGGCGCTCATCGACGCCAGGCCTCGGCGTCCGGGATCCCCCGGCTCAGAAACACTTCCAGGTCCGCGCCTGCGCCCGGGATGGCGATCACATTCGCCTCCGCCGCGTCCGTCACCGGCACGTCCCGCAGGATGCCCCGCACCTCTCCCGTGCGCCGGTCGCGCAGGATGGCCGTGGCGCGGTCGCCGTCGGCGTTGAGCGTGGCGGAGCCACCGGAACCCGAGAGCGTAATCCTGTCGAGCCGCCCGGCCCACGAGGCCTGCACCGGCACCGCGAAAGCGAAGACCGAGGCCTCGCCACCTTCCAGTTCGGGCATGTCGAAGCTGAGCGAGAAGAGTTCCGCGCCGTCGGCGGTCAGCCCTGATATCCGGTAGTCACCCGCGGCTTCGGGGAGCGAGGCATGGGCGTCCACCACGAACGTGGGCTCCAGGAACGGCACGCCCTCTTCGTCCAGACCGCCCGATACCAGGATCGTCCGGGTTTGCGGGCCCCGATCGAACAGCGTCTCGTTGTCGTAGGTGCTCGCGCGGAAACGGACCGCGTTGCTGAAACTGTAGTCGCTGACCCAGAAGGGCGGATCACAATCGCTCAAGAACCCTGCGGCAGTCGGGGGTACGAGGCTGCCATCGCCACGGAAGTCATAGCCCCAGGCACCGATGGTTCCGTCCCGATAGGGGAAGGAAGCATCGGGGTTCCGGGTGCTGCCGCAGGGCGCGGTGGACATCCACATGTTGACCCCGAGGCTCGACGCGACCAGGCGCGGAACCGCGATCGAGACGCTGGACCTTCCGGGGGAGAATGAGGACCGCTCCCGCTCTCCCGGCGCCCGCGGCATCATGCCCATGTAATGCCCGCTCCGCCCTTCGATGATCCGGATGATCGCGGTCTCGCGCAGCAGTTCGGAGACACCCCCGGCCGAGGTCAACACGGGCTCGTGTGCCGTGACATCGAGATCGTCGATCGGGAGCAGCAGCCGCGCGTATTCGAGCATCTCGTGGCCTGCGGGATCCGCGGCGATGTCGCGGACCAGGCTCACCATCGACGAATCGGCTTCATGGCGGAAGATGAACGGGATCAGCGTCAGGTCGAGTGGGGGCATGGCCAGGACGTCAACGGTCAGACGGCCCGTCTCGGGGATCCGCTTCGGGACGCCCAGCTCCGGGTCCAGGGTTCCGTTCGGGTCGATCTCGATCACCATCTCGAGTCCCGGCTGCACCAGGTGTCCCGGGATTACCGCGTTGGCCGACTTCGACAGATCACCCTCGTCGAAACCGGTGGGGATCGGAGTGGACTTCGGCGAGATGTCCGCAACGTGGGTTTCGTCGCCATTGAGGAAGAAGCGGGCGCGGACCTCCGGAAGGCTCTCGGTGGTGGCCTGTCGAGCGGTCGGGAACACCCGCAGCAGCGCCTCCTTGTCGGCGACGAGCGGCACCGGGAAGTCGCGCGACTGCACTGCCTGGGTCAGATAGGCCATCGGCCGTTCCCGGTCCGCGCAGAGGGCGATCCGGCGGGCGGGGATGCTCTCCAGCCACGCCAGCAATTGCTCATCCGAGGGCACGCAGAGGTCCGTGCCTCCCGCCACGAATCCCTTGAGACCGGTCAAGGTCGACAGTTCGGACGGAATAGGTCCCGCCATCCCGGCGTTGTTCGCGAAGGAGACAAATTCCAGGGAGGTCAACCGTCCGAATTCCGAGGGCACCGGCCCGGTCAGGTTGTTCTGCTCGAGCCCCAGGTCTTCCAGGTTGACAAGGTTGCCCAGCTCGACCGGAATCGGGCCCGTCAGCTGATTCTCTTGCAACCAGAGGTGCGTCAGGCTGGCCAGGTTGCCGAACTCAACCGGAATGGGGCCTGTCAACTCGTTGTTTGACAGTAACAGGATCTCCAATGCGCTCAAGCGCCCGAGTTCCGGCGGAATCGAGCCCGTCAGCTGGTTGTCGAACAGATCGAGGCGCGTCAGGCTGGTCAGGTTGCCGAGTTCGGACGGAATCGGACCGGTAAGCTCGTTCTCGTCCAGCCACAGGATCTCCAGTGCGCCCAGGCGCCCGAGTTCCGGCGGAATCGAGCCCGTAAGGTCGTTGCTGTTGAGCCACAGGATCTCCAGGGCATCCAATCTGCCCAACTCCGGGGGCACTGACCCGGTCAGATTGTTGTTGTCCAGCTCCAGACGGGTCAGGCGGGCCAGGTTGCCGAGTTGAGCCGGAACCGGGCCCGTCAGCTCGTTGTTGTCCAACCCCAGGGACTGCAACGCCCTCAGGTTTCCGAGTTCCGACGGAATCGGACCCGTCAGTCGGTTGTCGTCGAGCCACAGGGACTGCAATGCCCTCAGGTTTCCGAGTTCCGACGGAATCCGACCCGTCAGATCGTTCCCGTCCAGCACCAGTGCCTGCAGCGAGCTCAGGTTTCCGAGTTCCGACGGAATCGGACCCGTCAGATCGTTCCCGTCCAGCGCCAGTACCTGCAGCGAGCTCAGGCTGGCGAGTTCAGATGGAATCGGGCCCGAGAAAGCATTGTCGAAGAGCCCGAGCTCCTCCAGCCTTGTGAGATTGCCGAGTACCGACGGAATCCGACCTTCAAGCGAATTCGAGGACAGCAAGAGGCTGGTCAGATCGGTGAGGCCACCAAGTTCCGACGGAATCGGACCCTCAAGGTTGTTTTCCTGGAGCCACAAAACCGACAGCCCTGCCAGATTGCCGAGTTCGGAGGGAATCGGGCCGGTCAGGCGGTTACGGTCGAAGGTCAGGACGTTCAATCCGGTCAGGTTGCCGAGTTCCGGGGGAATCGAGCCCTCGAGGGCATTATCGGAGAGCGAGATATTGAACAGGTTGGTCAGATTGCCGAGTTCGGCGGGTATCGGGCCCTGAAGCGCGTTGGCCGCGAGGGAAACGTTCTCCAGATGGCTGAGGTTGCCGAATTCGGATGGAATCGGCCCGGACAGATCGTTGCCGAAGAGGAGCAGTTGCCTCAGCCTGCTGAGGCGACCGATTTCGGGCGGGATCGAGCCCCTGAGGCCGTGGCTGATCCAGCTTTGCCCGGCAAGCTCGCCGGGCAGGTCCAGGGCGACGACCCGGCCGTCGGCATCGGTATGCACGCCATACCAGTCCCCCAGCGGTGCGTCGGTCAGCCAGTTGTCGCTGTTTTTCCAGTTCGGGCCGCCGGTCGCACGGTAGAATGCCCCCAGCGCGATTCGATCCACTTCGAATACCGTGAGCTCCGCGGTCCCCTGCGCGTCCCCGGATGCTGCCGTCACCGTGGCCGTCCCGGTCGCTGCCGCGCTCACCAGCCCGGTCGAATCCACGAGCACCACCGCGGTATCGCTCGACGACCACGCGAACCCGGCGCCCGCCACAGCATTGCCGTTCGCATCCCTGGCCTCGGCGGTCAGGCGCAACGTGTCACCCTCGGCAAGCGTGTCGGCTGCCGGCGTGAGCACCACCGTGCTCGCCTCCTGGGCAACCGTCACCGTCGCGTTCCCGGACACGGACCCGGAGGTAGCGGTGATGGTGGCCGTTCCGTTGCCCATCGCCGTCACCAGACCCGACGCGTTCACGGTCGCGACGACCGGGCTGCCGCTGGCCCAGGTCACGGCCGCCCCGGCCATCAGCTGGCCGGTCTGGGCGCGCACTTCGGCCGTGAGTTGCACGCTGGCGCCCACGGCGGTCAACTCGGCCGTGGCGGGGCTGACCGTTACCGTCGCCGGGCGGGGTGGGTCGGGGGGGAGTGGCGCCGTGGCGTCGTCATCCCCTCCGCAGGAGTAGGCCCACACGACACACGCCACGATGGTCCAATGTGCGCCCCAATGTATTCTTATGATTCGTAGTATACTCCGACCAAGACCACCCATGGGCATACCTGGACCGGTTAATGGGAGAATTCATGACATTATCTTGTCGCTAACTGTCGCAATTTGGTCCTGCCAAGCGACAGCGCAACCCCGAACTCGCCCGCCCACGGTCCAACTCACATCTGCCGGGCCGGGACGACGCTGCCCGGCTTGACCCGGAACAGCCTCCGCCCCAGCCCCGGCGCGAGACCGCTACTCCCGCTTCATGTCCTCCGGCTTGGAGTGAATCGCGAAAGCCGCTCCCTGCGGGTCCTGACACTGGGCCACGAACTCGCCCCCCGGCACCTCCAGGGGTCCGTGAAGCACCGATCCACCCAGTTCGGCGACCTTCTTCGCCGCCGCGAAGGCGTCCGGCACACGCACGTAGTTCAGCCAGGCGGACACGGGCATCTCCGGAGGCCGGTTGTACACGCCGCCCAGGGGATGCGCGCCACCGTGGAACATCTGATAGATGCCCATCTCTCCCATGTCCATCCGGTCCGCCTCCTGCCAGCCGAAGAGCTCCGAATAGAAGGCCCAGGCGGCCTCCCAGTCGGTGGTCGCCAGCTCGCGCCAGGAGAACTCGCCGAGTTCCGCCGGCTCGTCGTGCCCGGGCGTCACATCGGAGGGTTGATAGGCGATGAAGACCGCGTCCTGCGGGTCCTTCAGCACCGCCATGCGTCCGACCTCCGGGACGTCGACCATCTCCAGCACGCACCCGCCCAGGCTTTCCGCCTTCTTCGCGCACGCGTCGGCATCCGGCGTAGACACGTAGAGCAGCCAGTGGGGAGGCACGCCCGCGCCCGCGAGCTGCGCGGGGAGTTCCATGAGCCCGCCGACCGGCACGCCCTGGTTCATCCACAGGTGATACGGAGTCTCGCTTCCGCTCCACTCGCCCATGCCCCAGCCGACCACCTCGCCGTAGAAGGCCGCGGCGGCCTCGGGGTCGCCGGTGAGCAGTTCGTGCCAGCAGAATCGGCCGGTGGGTGTCGTGGCTGTGTTGGCGGCAGGCGTCGTCGCTGAGTTTTCGGACATGAGGGGATTCCTCCCGGGATGTTGGGGATGGGTCTTGGGAGCGCGGAGCCGGTTTGCGCGCGGCTCCCTCGTTTGACTCGCCATTCGGGCGCACTAATCTTGCGTCGACCCTCGATTGATTCAACGCCCGCGCGATTCGCGACTCAACACAACGTCAGCTGCGACCCACAACAACGCGGGCCGCAACTCGGCGCGCCGCGACCGCGGCTCAACACGAACGGTGACACTTCCATGACACCCATCCGCCTGGGCGCCGATGCGCCCGATTTCACGGTGTTCGCGCCCCCCGGCGAAACCGACTTCACACTCTCCGAACACCGGGGCCGGCCGGTCGTGCTCATGTTCGTGCCGCTGGCCTTCACCAGCACCTGCACCGCCGAGTTCTGCCACATCGCCGAGAACTGGGGCCAGTGGGGCGGGCTTGGCGCCGATGTCGTCGGCGTCAGCGTCGACTCCCCCTTCGTCAACCAGAAGTGGGGCGACGAGATGGGAGCGCCGTTTCCCATCCTCTCGGACTTCAACAAGGAAGCGATTTCCGCATACGGGGTCCTGCAGGACGAACTCATCGGGCTGCGCGGAGTGGCCAGGCGTTCGGTCTTCGTCGTGGATGGAGAGGGGCGGGTGACGTACGCCTGGGTGGCGGAAAACCCGGGCATCCTGCCCCCGTTCGACGAGATCGTGGAGGCCGTGCACGCGGTGGCGTGATGGCCATGGTTCGGCCACGTTTTCAGCGGTACGGCGCCTCCAGTTGTCCGTGGACGTGATGGCCCCTGCCTCAGCGGGCGGGGGCTTGACCGGGGAGCAAGCAACGTCCACAACACAAGCAACGCCCAGGAGAGGAAGATGACGCTCACACGACGCGACTGGCTCAGGCTCACGGCCGGCGGCGGCGCCGCACTCGCACTCACCCCCGACCTGCTGGCTTCGCTGGCCCGCCAGGAGGTCATGACTCGCGCCATTCCGGCCACGGGCGAGATGCTTCCGGTGGTGGGGCTGGGCAGTTCCGCCACCTTCTCACGTGTCGCGCGCAGCGAGGACGTGAGCGCCATCAGCTCCGTCCTGCAGACCTTCGTCGACAACGGCGGCACGGTGTTCGACACTGCCCCGGGCTACGGGGCCTCGGAGGAGGTGGCCGGCGACGTCGCCAACGACCTCGGCATCCAGGAGCGGATTTTCTGGGCCACCAAGGTCAATGTGGCGGGGCGTGGAGGCGGCTCGGCCGATCCGGCGGCGGCGCGCGCGCAGATCGAGCGCTCCTTCGACCGCTTCCAGTTGCCGGTCATCGACCTGATCCAGGTCCACAACCTGGGCGATCCGCCCACCCAGATCGGCATCCTCAAGGAGGAGAAGGCGGCGGGCCGGGTGCGCTACATCGGCATCACCAGCACCAGCGAGCGGCGCTATCCGGACCTCGCGGCCGTCATGCGCAACGAGCCCATCGACTTCATAGGCGTGGACTACGCGGTGGACAACCGCGCCTCGGCCGACATGATCCTGCCGCTCGCGCAGGAGCTGGGCATCGGCGTGCTGGTCTACGCCCCCTTCGGCCGCACCCGTCTCTGGAACCGCGTCAGCGGGCGCGACGTGCCCGAGTGGGCCGGCGAGTTCGACGCCCACAGCTGGGCCCAGTTCTTCCTCAAGTTCGTGGTGGCGCACCCGGCGGTGACCGTGGTGACCCCCGCCACCAGCCGTCCCGAGCACATGATCGACAACCTGGGCGGCGGCATGGGCGGGCTTCCGGACGAGAGCCAGCTCGAGCGCATGGTCCAGCTGGTGGAGGACCTGCCGCCGGCCTGACGAGGGTAGCAGTCGCGGGCGGGGCAGCGCACTGATTCCCCCGCGAAGTCCGCGTGCAGCGACCGCAGCGCGGCGTCCCTCGCGCCGGCTGCGGTCGCTGGTGCGCGCTCTGCCAGGTAGGACGCCAGTAGTTGACTGGTTGACCTCGGTTCCAACGCTCTTCCTCAGTGCCAGAGACTACAAAGAGCCGCGGGTCGCCGTAGCGTGTTGGCGGTCCAAGTGCCGGGGATGCCGTCGTGCCCGAGCTGGACGACCTCGGAGAACCGCTCTCCGCCTTGCATGCGGACCACCCTGGCGAGGCCGCCCCGGCAGCGGATGTCCTCGCCCGCGGCGAGGCCGTTTTAGCCATGGATTCGCCCGGCCATCCTGCCGACCGTCATGTTCAACGAGATTTCACCCGGAATTGCGGCGGCCGAACGTGGCTGGCTCGATCATGGTGGTCTCCCACCCAACCTGCGGGAAGACGGGATCCATCATATGAGTCGACGCGGCAAGCTACTGCAGAGGGTGCTCGGCGGTCGATCGGATGCGAGTATCCGCTTCGACGATCTTCGCGGCCTGCTGCGAATTCTGGGCTTTGCGGAGCGGGTGCGGGGAAGTCACCATATATTCAGGAGGGATGGCGTTGTCGAGAAGCTCAACCTGCAGCGCGACGACGGATGCGCGAAGCCGTATCAGGTACGGCAGGTCCGTGGCGTTATTCTGAAATACAATCTTGGGGACAACCTGGATGATGCATAAGTACGAGATCATTCTGTATTGGAGCCGGACCGACGGCGCGTTTGTGGCCGAGGTCCCCGAGTTGCCTGGCTGCATGGCCCACGGAGGCACACAGCAAGCCGCTCTCCGGAACATCACGAGCGCGATGGATCTCTGGATCGATACCGCAAGGGAACACGGAGATCCGATACCGGAACCCAGGGAAAGGCGTCTAATGCCGGCGTAAGCAAGCGTCCGGCGACCGGCAATTAAGCTACCCCTCCGGCCTCACGATCTCGTACTGCGCCGGCGGCTCCGCCCCCAGCAGGTGGCGCACGAAGTAGTCCCACCGACGGCGGATGAAGTAGGGCTCGTTGAGGCCGTGGGCGCGGTCCGGAGCCCAGATCAGGTCGAAGTCGCGGTTGGCCTTGATGAGCTCGTCGATCACCTGGACGGTCATTGCGGGGTGGACGTTGTCGTCCATGTCCCCGTGCATCAGCAGCAGCTTCCCCTGGAGGTTTCCGGCGTAGGTCTTGTTCGCCGAGGCCTCGAAGTTGTCGGTGCCCGTGGAGTCCTCTTTCATGACGCCCTGGTACTTCTCGGCCCAGTAGATGTTGTAGCTGCGGTTGTCGTGATTGCCCGCCCCTGATACCGCCACCTTGAAGAACTCGGGATAGCGCAGGATGGCGTCGGTGGAGGCGAACCCGCCGCCCGAGTGCCCGTAGATGCCCACGCGGTCCAGATCGATGAAGGGATGGCGCGCCGCGAGCTGCCTGATGACGGCGATGTGGTCGGGGATGCCGTTGTCGATGAAGTTGCCGTAGTAGTTGTCGTGGAAGGCCTTGGAGCGGTGCGGCGTGCCCAGGTGGTCGATCTGCACCACCACGAAGCCGAGCTGCGCCAGGGCGAAGTTCTCGCCGCCGCCCTTGAACTCCCAGTCGCCGACGCTGCCCCGCTGGGGCCCGGGGTAGATGTGCGAGATGATGGGATACCTGGCGTTCTCGTCGAGATCCGGCGGCAGGTACAGGATGCCGTACAGGTCGGTGATACCGTCGCGCGCCTTCGCCGTGAATGCCTCGCCGGGGATGAAGCCGATCTCCTCGATCGCGGAGATATCGGCCCGCTCGAGCTCGCGCACGACACGGCCGTCAGCCGCGGTCCGCAGAACGGTGACCGGTTCCTCGCCGACGCCCGACCAGGTATCCACGAAATAGGCGCCGCCGGGCGAGAACTCGATGACGTGATTGGCGTCCTCGGGTGTGAGCAGCGTCAGCCCCGAGCCGTCGAAGCCGACCCGGTACAGGTGCGCGTAGTACGGGTTCCGGCCCGACTCGCGACCGCGCGCGGTGAAGTAGATGCGCTCGCGTGCCTCGTCCACGAACACGGCCTGTCCGACCGTCCACGGGCCCGAGGTGATCCGGTTCTTCAGGTTGCCCCGGCCGTCGAAGCGGTAGAGGTGCGCCCAGCCGTCGCGCTCCGACCACCAGATGACATCGTCGCCGCTCTCTGACACGTGCCATGACGGCGTGCCGCCGCTCGACCCCCCGCCCCGATGCCCGAGCGAGACGAAGGTGCGGGTGGAGTCGCCCAGAATGACGCGCGAGGCCCCAGTCGCGGCGTCGATCTCGGCCAGGAACACGCGCTGGGAACCGCGCGTGAAGTAGTTGACGTGCAGGCGGGTGCCGTCGGCGCTCCAGGCCGAGTCGGGGGCCGACCCCGCGAAGGAGAGCTGGTGCGGCACCGGGGCCACCTCGACCCGGTGGTTGGCGGCCGCCTCCCCCTCCTCCAGCTCCACGATGTGCACCGTGGGCAGCGGGATCACCGAGTCGCCCGGCAGCGCGTACGGCTGGGAGAAGTGCCGCGGCCGCTGCGACGTATACGAGATGTAGTGCATGTGCTCGACGTTGCGCTCGTCCCGGCGCGCCACCGCCATGTAGCGCGTGTCCGGCGACCAGGCCACCGTCGGGGTACGCGGCCCCGGCCCCTCCCGCTCCTGGTTGGGACGCGGCTCGTTGTACCCGTAGGCGTAATACTTCTCGCCGTCTGTGGTGAGCTGGATCGAGTCCCCGCCCCCCGCCGGGCGCACGTACAGATTGTACTCGTGCGAGAAGGCCTCCCAGCGCCCGTCGGGCGACTCCACGAAGGGCTGCCGCGAAGGGAGCGTGTCCCCCACCGCGCAGGCATAGCCCGCGATGTCGCAGGTGAAGCGCCTGTCGTTGGCCGTGAACTCGATCTCGATCTCGCCCGCGCCGAATTCGAACGTGCTGAAGGGCAGGTTGTCGGGGACGTAGCTGGTGTCGCCCGCGAGCGACATCGCGCCGGCCAAGCGGTAGTGGTCGAACAGCGGTTCGCGGCTGCCCGCGGCCGGGTTCACCAGCACGAACTCGTAGCCCGACCCCGTGTTGTTGCGGTACCAGAAGCGGTCGGTGTCCCCGGTCTCCATCCAGTTCGGCACGACCTCGGCTCCCGCGATCATGCGCTCGGTGTTCCAGGTCAGAAAGCGCTCGGCGCGGGAGTAGTCCACCTCCTGGGCGGCGGCCGCTCCGCCGCCGGCGAGGGCCGCGACAAGAGCCGCCGCGGTGAACGGGTGAGCGACGGAAGCAGGGACGGGATATCGCATGAGTGCCTCCCGGAGCATTCAGGGGTTCGCGGGCATCGGGCGTTTGCGGAATCCGCCGAGGGCGGGGATGTTCCGTGCAGCCAATCTGCGGAGAGGCGCGAATGCCGGGCAAACGCCCTGCCGTCCCCCAGCGGCCCCCGGGATTGCACGCCAGATGGTTTTTCCAGCGCAACGAACCCGGCGCCATCCGGCGGGAACCGCCCGCCCTGCCCCCGCATCCACACGAGAACGCGTTCCGGACAAGGCGCATCGAGAGCAGCCCATGAGCGAGATCAGCTTTACCGCCCAGGTCGACCGCCACTTCCACAAGGCGGCCGCACACACGAAACACCCCCCGGGCCTCCTCGAGCAGATCCGGGTCTGCAACAGCGTCTACGCGTTCACCTTCCCCATCCGGAAGGACGACGGCTCCATCGAGGTCATCCACGCCTGGAGGGCCGAGCACAGCATGCACAAGACCCCCACCAAGGGGGGAATCCGCTACGCCTCGCACGCCAACCAGGACGAAGTGGTGGCGCTCGCCACCCTCATGACCTACAAGTGCGCCCTGGTCGAAGTCCCCTACGGCGGCGCCAAGGGCGCGGTCTGCATCGACCGGCGCCAGTACTCGGACGCCGAACTCGAGCGCATCACCCGGCGCTACACCTTCGAGCTGGTCGCCAAGAACTTCATCGGCCCGGGCATCGACGTGCCCGCCCCCGACTATGGCACCGGGGCCCGCGAGATGGCCTGGATCGTCGACACCTACGAGCAGATCACCCCGTCCAAGCTCCAGGCCGCCGCGTGCGTGACCGGAAAGCCGATCGCACAGGGCGGCATCCGGGGGCGGACCTCCGCCACCGGCCTGGGCGTCTTCTTCGGCATCCGGGAGACTTGCCTGGACGCCGGATTCATGAAGGACCTGGGCCTGCGGCGGGGCGTCGGCGGCAAGCGCATCGTCATCCAAGGGCTCGGCAACGTGGGCTACCACGCCGCCTGCTTCCTGCACGATGCCGGCGCCGTCATCACGGGCATTGCCGAGTACAACGGCGGCATCTGGTCCGAGTCCGGCATCGATCCGCGCGCGGCCCGGGAGCACTTCCGCGAGCATGGCTCCCTCCTCGGCTTGCCCGGGACATCCGACGTGAAGAACGGCACGGACCTGCTGGAAGCCGAGTGCGACATCCTCGTGCCCGCCGCCATCGAGAACGTGATCACCGAGGAGAATGCGGGCCGAATCCGGGCCTCGATCGTCGCGGAGGCGGCCAACGGTCCCACCACCGCCGCCGCCGCGGAAATGCTCCTCGAGCAGGGCGTGCTGATCCTCCCCGACATGTATCTGAACGCCGGAGGGGTCACGGTCTCGTATTTCGAGTGGCTCAAGAACCTTTCCCACGTGCGCATGGGCCGGATGGAAAAGCGATTCGAGGAGGCGAGCAACCGCCGGCTGCTGGCTGCGATGGAGGCGGTGACGGGGTACCAGCTTTCCGAGCAGGTGCTCGGCACGGCGGCCCATGGCGCCAACGAAGAGGACCTGGTCCGCTCCGGCCTGGAGGACACGATGATCAACGCCCACCGTATCAGTTGCGAGGTGGCGCGCCGTCACGGGGTCGATCTGCGCACCGCCGCCTACATCCTGGCCATCGACAAGATCGCCCTGGCCTACGCGGAACGCGGGATCTTCCCGTAGGAAGAGGTCCTACTTGAACACGCGCTCGAACTCGTCGCGCTGCGAGGCGGTGCCGACGAAGAGCACGTGTTCTCCCCTGCGGATGACGTGCCCGGGCCGGGGATGAGGGTTGACCATCCCGTTGCTCTCCACGGCGATCACGGCGAGCCCGGTGCGCGCCAGAATGCCGCTCTCGCGCAGCTGCTTGCCGTCCAGCGAGCGGGGCACTTCGGCGTTGAAGAGGTCGAGTCCCTCTCCGAAGATCATCGGATCCCTGCCCCGGAGCGCACCCAGAACCGACTGGATCTTGATCTGGGAGTCGCTTACGGCGAAGTCGGCGCCGGCGCGGTGGATGGCTTCGACGTTCGAGGGGTGGGTGACCCGGCTGACGATGATGGTATCCGGGTTGAGTTTCCGGCAGTAGACCGCAAGGAAGATGTTCACGGCATCCTCGTGGGCGGTGAGCACGACGGAAGCCGCCTCGTGGATGCCGACGCGTCGGATCACTCGGGTATCCGCGGCATCCCCGATCACGAGGTCGCTGGTCACCTCCTCGATGTTCTCGCGCAGCGACGGGTCGCGCTCCACGATGCGAACCTCCGCCCCGCGCCCCTGCAGCGCACGCGCCACCTCGCATCCGACCCGGCCGCCGCCGATGACCAGCACGCGTCCGCCGCAGGTGATGCCCTCGCTCAGATGCCCATTGAGCGCCTCCACCTGGGCCACGTTGCCCACCGCCAGCCCGATGCAGTCCTCCCGCAGCAGGGTATCCGGCAGTGCAGGCTCCAGGTGTCCCCGCTTGGCGAGGGCGGCCACGGTTACGCCCGTATGCGCGCGGACCTGTGCGTCCGCCAGGGTCATGCCGGCAAGGCGGGTGTTGCGGATGGGGAATTCGGCGATCGCGATCTGCCGGTAGCGGCCGATCATCAGCGCCCGCGCCGACCCGACCGACACCCTGTTGGCCAACTGCTTGCCAAGTCTCCGCGCGGTCAGCACGACCTGGTTGGCCCCGGCCAGCTCCAGCACCGCTTCGCTCTCCGGGTTCACCGCGGTGGCCACGATCGGCACCCGCTCCGACACCTCGCGCGCCGTAAGCACGATGTTGGTGTTGATCACGTCCGGCGCGTTCGCGAACAGAAGGCTGGCGCGCCCGAAGGCGCAGTTTTCATAGGTGGCCCGCACCCCCAGGCCGCCGCGCACGACCGGCACCTTGTCCGCGTGCAGGGATGCGGCGCGCACCGCATCGGACTCGATCACCACGCTCTCGATTCCGCTGAGCGCCAGCCGTTCTACGAGCTCCTCGGCCACATCGTCCCAGGTGCTGATGATGACGTGTCCGTCGAGATCCGCGGCGGCGCGCGTGCGGACCCTGGTCTTGAACTGGGCCTCCACCCAGGGCGCGTAGAAGCGGACGAAGGCCACCGGAAGGTAGATGAGCAGCATGCTGACCCCGGCCACCAGCACCACCATGCTGAATATGCGCCCGAGGTCCGACCGGAACACGATGTCGCCGAACCCCAGGGTACTCATGGTCGTCAGGGTCCAGTAGACGCCCGTGAACCAGTCGTGATCCTGGCCCTCGCGCGCCATCAGCAGGTGGAAGATCACGGAGGACACAGCAACGAAGGAGAACAGCACGACCGCGAAGCCCAGCAGGTTCAGAGGCCTCAGTTGGGCGCTGCCGCGTTGGCTGCCGAACAGCTCGGCGATTGCGCCGATGGTTCCCTTCATCCGGGGACGTCCCTCAAGGCGTGAATGTTCTCCGTCGCTACGAGCCCCTTCGAATGTAATGGCTCGAAAGGCCGGCGTGGAAATGTCGGGCGCGTGGTCGCCTCCAAGCCCGCTCAGACCGGTGAGCTTGCGCAATGGCCGCCCCGTACGCTACGGGTTGCCCACTATCATATCCATACGCAGGGGAACATATGTTGGTCTGCCTGACGCTCAAGCCGCGACGCTGTTGCGCCCGACGCCTTGCCACCGTGCTAGGCGCCTTCGTCCTCGGTGCCGCGGGGTTCGCCTCTCTGGCGGCGGGGCAGGACGAGCCCGGTGCCGGCGACGCCATCCCCTACTTCATCGACAACGGCGCCGGCATTCCCGGATACCAGCCGTCGGATGACGACCTGGCGCGCGCGGCGTTCGAGGCGTGGGCCCGGGAGAGCGGCGACCGGCTGCGATTCGTCGAAGCCGGCGCGGAGGATGCGCTCATCCACGTGGTCTGGATTGATCCGGGGAGCGGTGTCTACGGCGAAATGCGCACCGTCCTGATCGACGGCCGGCCCGTTGCCCTGCTCTACGTGACGCCCAGCGTCGACCTCCAGGGACCCGCCATCGCGCGCATGGCGGCTGGCGATCCGCTGCTGCGGGACACGGTGGTCTACCTGACCTGTGTCCACGAACTGGGGCACGCCATCGGACTGCCGCATACCGCCGACTTCGAGGACATCATGTACTCGTTCGCCTACGGCGGCGACATCGTGCGCTACTTCATGCGCTACCGCGAGCTGCTCGCCGGCCGCGAGGACATCGCCAACCACTCCGGGCTGTCGCCGGGCGACCGGGCGGTCCTCCACGGCCTGTACCCGCCCCCGGACCACCGGTAGAAGCGTCCGGGTGCCGAGCCTCCCCCGCTAACCGGGTTCCGGCGCTACGTCACCGCGCCGGTCGCGCTCAGCTTCCGCCCGCGGGCTCCAGCCTGAGGACGGAGGTGGGCTGCGCGTCGCGATGGTCGATGGCGAGATAGATGAGGCCGTCCGGGCCCTGGCGCACGTCGCGGATCCGGCCCATGCCGTACACGAGCGTCTCCTCCCGCTGCACCCTCTCGCCGTCCATGACCAGGCGCGAAAGCTGCTCGATGGCCATGCCCCCCGCGAAGATGTCGCCCCTCCAGCCCGGGAAGGCGTCGCCGGTGTAGAGCATCAGCCCCGAGGCGCCGATGGACGGCACCCAGACGTGGCTGGGATCGGCCATGTTCTCGTCCATGGTGCCCTTGTGGATAGCGAGCCCGCTGCGGTAGTTCACGCCGTACCCGACCACCGGCCAGCCGTAGTTCTCGCCCGCGGCCACCAGGTTGAGCTCGTCACCCCCCTGGGGCCCGTGCTCCGTCTGCCAGATGGCGCCGGTCTCCATGTCGATCGCCAGGCCCTGGGCGTTGCGATGGCCCCAGGCCCAGATCGCCGGTTCGATGTCGGCGTCGTTCAGGAACGGGTTGTCCGAAGGAACGCTCCCGTCCTCGTTGATGCGATTCGTGGTCCCGTGGTGATTGGACGGATCCTGAGCCGGATGCGCCTCCAGATCTCCCGATGGCGGGGCCTGGCGATCCCCCACGGTGACGAACAGGGTGCCGTCCGGATGGAAGGCCAGACGGGCGCCGTAGTGGCCTCTCCCCTGCGAGTTCGCCAGGAAGATCTCCTCATCTGGGGTGAAGGTGTCGTTCGCGAAAGTGCCGCGCAGCACCGAGGTGGTGGAGCCCCCCTCGACCGGCTTCGCATAGCTGATGAAGAGCACGTTGTTGTCGGCGAAGTCGGGGTGCGGCAGCACGTCGAAGAGCCCGCCCTGTCCCTGGGCGAACACCTCGGGCACGCCGGGAACCGGATCGGGCAGCAGGTTACCGTCGCGGACGATGCGCAGCCGTCCCGGCCGCTCCGTGATCAGCATGTCCCCGTTGGGAAGCCAGGCCATCGACCAGGGGCGGATCAGGCCGTCCGCCACGGTCACCACGCGGTAGTCGTGCTCGAGCGAGCGGATGACGCCCGACTGCGCCGAAATGGGAGCCGGAGCATGGGCCGCCAGCAGAAGTCCGGCGGCGACGAGGGCGAAGAAGGAGCGGGCCATCTGAGTTCTCCTGTGAGGGTCCGAGTCTCTTGAATGGTACAGCGGGGACGGAATGCGGGCGAGTGGGCGCGCGATCATGCCCCCAAGCCCATCAGTTGAAGCCCTGGATGCCCCGGAAGCGGTTGTTCACGACGTTGTTGAAGAGCGAGCCGAACTGGAACGAGAATCCGAGGCGAAGATTGTAGTCGTACGACGTGGCCCGCAGCCGCAGCGCGAGGAGGGCTTCCTCGTCGGTCACGCCCTCCCCCGACAGGTAGATCTGGTCTTCGACCCGCCGGATGCTGCCTCGGGCATTGATGCTGAAGCCCCGCACGACGCGGTAGTCGATGTCCCCGCGCAGCGAGACGTTGTAGAGGCTGGGGTCGTGGAGGAACTGCGACCCCTGCAGGGTTAAACCCGCGTCTCCCCAATCCTGCCGCTGCGAGAAATCGATCTCGAAGGAGTGCTCCGCGCGCGTCTCCTCGTCCTCATCGAAGATCGTGGTCTCGAAATACTCCCGGTACGCCGCGCCGATGCGGTAGGAAGCGGTCATGGAGCGCCGGGTCGCTTCCTCGTAGGGAAAGAAGCTGTACTCGATGACCGGGGTCAGCTCGACCCGGACGCGCTGGTTGAATCGCGTCGTGCGCGCGGACTGCAGCTGCATCCCGGTCGACCAGTGGTCGGCGAGCGCGTAGACCGCGGTCTGGTTGAAGTTCCAGTCGATCCGGGTGTCCGAGAAATCGCCGTCGTCGAGCTCCACGAGCAGCCGGTTGTAGCTGGTCCGGACGTTGGTGCGCACCTTCCAGGTCGGGGTCACCCGCGACACCGAGAAGCTGCCGGAGCTCTGCACTCGCCTGCGGGTCGACTCGCCGTCGAACTCGCCGCTGCCGTTGATGCGAAACACCCACAGGTCCCACCGATCCTCTACCTCGGAGCGCGCGACCACGCGCTCGCCCGTCACGTCCCGTGGAGTGACACTCATCAGGCTCACGATGTCGCGAAATCCGGCGCTGGTGGCGAAGCTCGCCAGACCGACGCCCAGCGCGTGGGCAAAGCCGTCGAGCTGTTCGCGCTCGGTGTCGGTGGGAAACGCCTGGTACCGTACCGCGGACTCGTACCCTTCGTAGGCGCCATGGCCGAGGTAGTCGAAGCGAAACTCCCTGCCTCCGCTTCCGGTGCCCAGGCTGGTGATGATCACGTGCACGTCTGACGCGTCAGGGTCGCGCACCCAGTTCACCCAGTCGATCTCGGTGCGGTAGTAGTCGAGATTGCATCTCGGGCCGGAGCAGTCGAAGAAGACGTTGGGCCGGTCCACGGGCGCGGGTTCCTCTTGGGCGATGGCGCGCGCCGGCGCGGGGAGCGCCGCCGGCAGGAGGAGGAGAATCAGAGCCGGAAGCACGACCCGCAGGCGGTGAGTTGAACCTCGCGCGGGGGCACGAAGCGGAGCTCGGGGGAGCAGAATGGGCAATGCGATGAGGATGGCTGCTGAAGGACGCTCGGATCGGGGCCGTTGTTTCCGGAGGCCTGACAGGCTCCACGGGCAGGGACCTCGGAAGATGCAATAGTGTTGAGCCGCGCGACAGATGGCGGGCAGGCGGGGCGGGATCGTTCCGGCGCCAATACTGGCACTTCGCCCGCCGGCGCGTGCATGATGGACGCAAGCGTGCCCAGGCGCGCTACTGCCACCCGTGACGCGTCACCATCGCCCGTTCCCGTTTCGGAGGATCTTCCCATGCGCCTGCACCGACCCTGGTCCGGCTTCCGCGGCCTGCGCGCTGCGGCCCCCGTTCTCGCCGCGGCGGCGGTCGCCTCGTGCGCGCCCGCCGGGGATGCCCCGGGGGACGGGGAGGCGGATACCGCGGCCGACGCCAACCGAATGGTCGAGCTCCTGGCCGGCGGCCAGCCTGTCTTCGGCATCTTCTCGGGCGAGCACACGCCCGGGCAGGGGGCGCGCATGGCACGCAACCGGGAGGCGGACTTCATCTTCTACTCGCTCGAGTCCGGGCCCTTCGACATCCCCGCCATGGAGGCGTACATGGGGGGAATGCGCGAAGGGGCCGGCGACTACACGCCGCAGCCGGTGGCGCTGCGCATCCCGCCCATCCGGGACGGGGCCGACTCGGCGCGGGCCCGGGCGCGGGCGGGGCTGGACGCCGGCGCGCACTCGATCGTCTACCCGCACGTGGAGAGCGTCGAGGAGGCCGAGTTGGCGGTCGGCGCGCTCGGGGACGCGGGGTGGCCGGGCAACCCGGACGGGAACCTGGTCAACATCCTTCTCATCGAGGACCAGGTGGGGATCGAGCGCGCGGCCGAGATCGTGCGCACACCGGGGGTGAGCGTGGTAATCCCCGGGCCGGGCGACCTGCGGCGCGCATACGATGGAGACATGGAGGCCGTGGAGGCCGCCATCCAGACCGTGCTGGCGGAGTGCCTGGCCGCGGATGTGGCGTGCGGCATCACCGCCGGGCCCGACGACATCGGTGAGCGCCTCGACCAGGGCTTCCGGCTCATCATCGTGACGTCGCCGGAGGCGCTCACGGTCGGGCGCGCCCACGCCGGGCGGGCGGAGGCCGAGGTCGCGCGCGCGAGCAGCACGATCGGGTTGTGGGCGCGCGACCTCGCCGCCTTCGGGGTGTTCGTCCCGCCGGAGTTCGCAGGGGGCGGGGGGCCGGGGGGCGGTGGTGGCAGGCCGGGGGCGGGGGCGGAGCCGGGCGGCGAACCGGGAGCGGGAGCCCCCGCGGGCGCAGGCGCCGGGATGCGCGGGCAGAGGGGCCCGCCCCGCTACACCGTGGAGGGCGGCCGCGAGCTCGCGCGCAATCCGCTCCTCGACTTCGTCTTCCTCAACCTGGAGCGGAACTACGACCCGGCCGCCGTGGAGGCGATCGCCACCGGGCTCGGCTCCCCCGACGCCATCGGCCGCAAGACCCTGCTGGTGCGCATCCCCTCCATCGAGCAGGACGGGGAGGAAGCCACCCGCGCCCGCGTGCGGGAGGCGATCGAGCTCGGCGCCGACGGGGTCGTCCTGCCGCACGTGCGCAACGTCGCCGAGGCGCGGGCCGCCGTGAGCTTCTTCGAGGACGCGGGCGCGGACGTGTGGTCGCCCGCCAACCCGGACGGTACGGTAATCGCGATGCTCATGGTCGAGGATCCGGATGCCGTGGCGGAGGCGGCCGCCATCGCGGACGTTCCCGGCTACAGCGTGCTGGCGTGCGGCATCGGCAGCCTCACCGGAGCGCTCGGCGGGGACCGGGTGGCGGCCGAGCAGGGCAACCAAGCCGTGCTCGCCGAGGCCACGCGCGCGGGGCTGGCGGACATGATCACCGCGAACGCCGGTGACATCGAGCAGCGGGTCGGAGAAGGATTCCTCGGGCTGTTGATGCAGGTGGGCGGCGCGGACGAAGCCATCCGGCTGGGGAGGCAGGCGGCGGGACGGTAGGGCCAGGCCTCCCCTTCAGGACACGACCTCTCCCGAAGTAGCCGCAATGAGGCAGCGTTCGATGGCCGCGCTGGTCGCGTCCCAGGAAAGCGACTCGGCGTAGCGGCGCGCGCGCGCTCCCAACTGTCCGCGAAGTGCGCGGTCCGTGACCAGCCTCCTGATCGCCCCCGCCAGCGCATCGACATCGCCATGGGGCGCCAGCAGCCCGGTCTCGCCGTCACGCACCGCCTCGCGCAGCCCGGGCGAATCGCTCGCGACCGACGGCGTCCCGCAGGCCCCCGCCTCGAGCACGGTGATTCCCCAGCCTTCCTTGGGAGAAGTGAGCCCGTGCACCCACGACGTGCGCATCAGGTCGATCTTGGTCCTGTCGTCCACGAATCCGAGGAAGATGACCCGATCCTCCACGCCCAGCTCCACTACCAGTTGCTCCAGCTCGGCGCGGCCGTCGCCCGCGCCGGCCACCTTAAAATCGACGCGCAGCCCCTCTCGCGCGAGCTGCGCCACCGCGCGCACCAGCAGATCGACGCCCTTGTAGCGTTTGAGGCGCCCCAGGTACAACAGAGAAGGCGCGGGCGTCCTGCGCCCCTCCGGGTGCGGCGTGTAGTGAATGGTGTCGACCCCGACCGGAATGACCTTCATGGGAGCCCGCAGTCCGCGTCTGGTCAGGTCGTCGCGCGTGCTCCGCGAGACCGCGATCGTCGGCCGGTGGCGATACGCCAGCGGCAGCGGCCGTTCCATGAGCCAGGTCGCCGCCGCCAGCGGGAAGGAGGCTTCGCGGAAGGCGGTGAGCCCGAACAGGTGGTGCACGAGAGGAACCACCGGGGCCGCCACCCACCACGGAGAGAAGAGGGGCACCTTGTTGAGGTTGTCCACCACCACGTCCCAGCGCTCGCGCCGCAGGTTGCGCAGGTAGTACCAGGGCGCGGCCATGGAGAACGTGTAGCGCCCGCCGGTCCTGTGAACCTCGATATCGTCCAGCCGCACGCGGGGTTCGCACCCCTCGAAGCCCGAGGCCAGCAACGTGACCTCGCAGCCGCGTCGGGCCAGCCGGCCGAAGACCTGGTGGACGTGTTCCTCGGCGCCCCCGGCCTGCGGGTTCTCCCGATCCTGCCAGTTCAGGACGAGGATTCGCCGCACGTGTTCACGCCGGCCGCGCGTGGGCCACCAGGTGATCCACGTGATGGTCTTCCCTGCAGTTCGCGGCCGTGGTCTCCAGCTGAACCGTCACGTGGCGGATGTCGAACTCGTCGTAGGCGATGGCGCGGATGCGTCCGAGCAGCCCCTCCATCTCCCCGCTCTGCGCGGGATCCACCATCACATGGGCGGTCAGGGCGTCGTACCCGGGCGTGAGCGTCCAGACATGCACGTCGTGGATGAGAGTGACTCCGGGCAGGTCTTCGATCCGGCTGCAGAGCCGGTAGACATCGATGTGCTCCGGGGCTCCCTCGAGAAGAACGTGGACGACGTGGGCCAGCAGGCGCCAGGTATTGACGAGCGCCAGAAGGGCGATGGCCACTGCGAAGGTCAGGTCAGCGGCCTGCCAGTCCAGCACCTGGATGGCCAGGGCCGCCAGGATGGCGGCTGCCGGGCCCATTACGCTCAGGAAGGTGTGTTCGCGCATGTGCGCGACCCCCGCGTGTTCCCTTGCGGGCTGTTTCAGCATGATCATGACGATGAAATGCACCGCCAACCCGATCACCGCGATGCCCAGCATGACGGGGCCGTCGACCTCGGATCCCTCGCTGAGCCGGCCCCAGGCCTCGAGCAGGATCCACGCCGCGATCACCCACAGCACCAGGGCATTCGCCAGAGAGGCAAGGATCTCGGCCCGCTGGTAGCCGAAGGTGCGTTGCACGGTTGCGGAAGGCCCCTCCGAGCGGGCGGCCAGCAACGCCAGCCCCATGGACACGCCCACCGTCAGGCCGTATCCGGCGTCCGCCAGGAGCGCGAGGCTGCCGGACACGATCCCGCCCGCCACCTTTGCGATGGTCACGACGACGACGAGGGCGAGCGAGATGCGCAAGGTGGTCATGGCTTCGGTCCGGTCTGTTGAGGGAGATGGGTTGGCCGGGCGCGGAACACCCCGTCACGTCCGGCGCGCATACCCCGAGTTTGTCGCGCTGGTCCGCTCATCCTCATCCGACATCCGGCGGGCCCGGAACGTTCGCGGGAACGCCCGCGGATGGTCGAAACACCGCGACTGCGAGGGAGCGCCGGCAGGGCTTCAGCTCGCTCTCGGGGTCGCCCGGTATTTGTCGAACCAGGCCACGATGTTGGCGATCTTGGCCATCAGCTGGCTCGGGCGCCGGCTCATGTCGTGGGACGCGCCGGGCAGTCGGATCACGGCGGTGTCGATCTCGCGCATCTTCAGGGCGTGGAAGAGCTGGTACGACTCCGACAGCGGCGTGCGCAGGTCCTCTTCGCCGGTGATGATCAGCGTCGGGGTGTCGATTTCGCCGGCCAGGGAGAGCGGAGAGAATTCCCAGTAGGGGTCGGGATTCTCCCAGGGCAGCCCCTCATAGCGGCTGAAGTAGTAGCCGTACCAGTTGTCGGCCGTGAGCGTCTTGCTGATCCAGTTGACGACCGGCTTCTGCGCCACCGCGGCCCGGAACCGGTCCGTCTTGCCGACGATCCAGGCAGTCATGATGCCGCCCGCGCTGCCGCCGGTGACGAAGAGATTGTTCTCGTCGACGTAGCCCTGTTCGATGACCGCGTCGACGCCGGAGATGATGTCGTCGTAGTCCTGGCCCGGATAGTTGTGGTAGAGCAGGTCCGCGAACTCCTGGCCGTAGCTGGTGCTCCCTCTGGGGTTGGGATAAAGGACGACATACCCCGCAGCGGCGAGCAGCTGCATCTCGGCCGAGAACCGGTCGCCGTAGTTGGAGACCGGGCCGCCGTGGATCTCGACGATCAGCGGATAGCGGCGGGAGGCATCGAAGTCCGGCGGCTTGACGATCCAGCCCTGGATCGGGCGGTCGTCGAAGGACGATTCCCACCAGATCTCCTCCACCTCCCCCAGCGTCCGGTTGGCGAGCAGATCGTCGTTGAGCGCGGTGATGCGCCGGGGACCGTCATCGTCCCGAAGGCGCACCGCCAGCTCGCCCGGCATCTCCGGGCGGGTCTGGTTGAGCGCGATGCTGCCGTCGCCGGCGACCGAGAAGGAGCCGCCCCCGTAGGGCCGGCCGTACGACGTGCCGCCCAGGTCCTCCGCCAGCACCGCGATGTCACCGTCGAGCGGCGCGAACGCGACCTTGGAGTTGCCTTCGTCGTCGTACTGGAAGTAGAGACCGCTCCCGTCGGAGGCCCACACCGGGTTGGCGACGCTCCGGTCCAGGTCGGCGGTGACCACCCGCCGCCCGCTGCCATCGACGTTCATGACCTGGAGCCGGCTCACCTGGTAGGTGCGCGTCCGGTCCTCGTAGCCGACGAAAGCCACCTGCCGCCCGTCCGGCGACACCGCCGGGCTCTGATCGGGGCCGGCGCGGTCGGTGAGCGCGCGGATCTCCCCGCCCGCCACGGGCGCGATGTACAGTTCGGAGTTGCGGTAGTCGAGCACCCAGTCCGGGTTGCGGTTGGACGAGAACACCAGGCTCCCGCCGTCGGGCGTCCAGGTGGCCGTGCCGGAGTGCTGGAAGTCACCCGTGGTCACCTGAACGGCGGTTCCGCCCTCCGCCGGAATGACAAATAGGTGGTTGTAGCCGAAGTCCAGGTAGCCGACCCCGTCCTGCCGGTTCTTGAAGCGGTCCTCCATGATGGGCGGGTCCGCCCAGTCGGCCCCCTCGGGCGGGCGCGGCGGCGCCACCAGGCTCGGCGCCGGGTACGGCACCAGCATGTTGAAGGCGATCCAGCGGCCGTCGGGCGACCAGCGGATGCCCCTCGGCGACTCCGTCAGCTGGGAAAGGGCGGCGGTCTCGCCCGTGTCCATCCAGCGCAGGTGGATCTGCCCGCCCGCCGTGTAGGCGAGCCTGCCGCCGTCCGGGGACCAGCGCGGCGACCCTCCCTCGCCCAGGCGCCTGTGTTCGGATCCGTCCACGTTCACGATCCACAGCTCGGATCGGCGCCGGTCGCGCATGACGTCCATCGAGGTGCGCACGTAGACCACCCGGCGGCCATCGGGAGAGATCTGCGCGTCGGCCGCGAACTCGAGCGCAAAAACGTCCATGGGCTCGAAGTGGTCCTGCGCGTCCGCGGGACGGGGTCCGGCCAGGCTGACCAGAAGGACGGCGGCGAGGGCGGCTCCCGTCGCCGGCGGCGCTTTCGCGAAACGACTCTTCTCAAACATCGGCTTGCTCGCAGATTCGGTGGCGTGACGAATTCCTGCGCAACTTCCACCGGATTGGTGTTGACGGCAACCGGTCCCGTTCATCCCTCGAGCCCGCCACGCTCCTTCCCGGGACAACCCTCCAGTCCGCTCCGGGGACGCACCGCACCGGTCATCCCGAGGACGCGCCGCACCGGTTCGTCCCGCGGGGACCGGCCGCTTAGTGTTCATCTACGATGTCACCCCAGTGGAGACCTACCCATGAACAGCTCCGCATCGCTCCGCGGCTTCCTCCGCGTTCCGCTCCTCGTCCCCGCGCTTCTCTTCGCCCCGGACACCGCCGCGGCCATGCTGCTGTCGGCGCCAAGCCCGGCGCCGGCGGCCCAGGAGGCCTACCAGTACCCCGACCCCTTCCCCGGGGGCTACCCGTCGCTCGCGGGAGCCGGCGGCGCGGGGCGGATGTACATGGAGAGCTACTTTCCCCCGCCGGTCACGGCTTCTCCCACCTATCCCGCTTGGTCGCCCGACGGCGGGTCGCTGGCGTTCGCCTACCAGGGGCGGATCTGGATCGTCCCGGTCGACGGCGGGACCGCGCGTCAGCTGACCGACGGTCCCGGCTACCACTCCCAGCCCAGCTGGTCGCCCGACGGACGCCAGGTCGCCTACGCGGCGGATATCGACCGAAACTTCGACATCTTCGTGGTGGACGTGGCCACCCGTGCCTCCCGGCGGCTCACCGACCACCCGTTTCTGGACCTGCGCCCGCGCTGGTCGCCCGATGGCGCGCGCATCCTCTTCACGACCGAACGCGACGGCTCCTTCGACCTGTGGGTGTACGACCTGGCGCGCGCGGCCGCCGAGCCGGTCGTCGCCGACTCCGACGTGAACGATATGGCCGGGGACTGGGTCGGCTCGAGCGGTGACATCGTGTTCGTGTCCAGGCGGGGCGAGGCGGCGCTGGGTTCCGGCTCACTCTGGCGCTGGCGCGCGGCGACCGGCGAATCCGAGCTCCTCATCCGCATCGAGACCAACTACCAGGCGGCGCCGGTCGTCGCCTCCCACGGCGGCATCGTCGCCTACATCACCGATTCCTCCGGCAACAACGACCTTTACGCCGTCCCCAGCGAGAAGTCCGAGCGGGGCATCCAGCCCGTTCGCCTGACGCACACCCGCACCGACGAGTACTTCCCGTCATGGTCACCCGATGGCGAGCACATCGTCTACGCGCGCAACGGCGGCACCGACGACCAGCCGCGCACCATCGACAACGGCATGGGGTTCGGGCTCTACATCGTCACGCGGGGCGGCGGCGAGCCGCAGCGGGTGCGCATCGACGACTACGCGTGGTCCGAGCCCACCGGGCAGGTGCGGGTTCGCGTGAGCGACTCGGAGGGCGAGCTCCTGCCCTCGCGCATCTACCTGACGGGCGCCGACGGACGCGCCTACTTCCCCCGCAGCAGCTATCCGCGCGTCGTCAGCGTCACCGAGGACTACTACTTCCACAGCGACGGCAGCTTCACGGTGACACTACCCGTCGGCGAGGCGAGCCTGGAGGCCTGGCGCGGCTTCGAATACGAGCCCGTTTCGCGCACCGTCGACGTACGCGCCGGCGAGCACACCACCGTCGAGGTCCAGCTCGACCGCTGGATCGACATGGCGGCGGATGGCTGGTACTCGGGCGACAACCACATCCATCCCAACTACGGCGGCCACTACTTCATCACCCCCGAGGACCTCCGGGGCAAGGCCCACTCCGAAGACCTCAACGTCGCCAACGGCATGATCGCCAACTACTGGGGCAACAGCCGCGTCGAGGACCTCGAGCACTTCCTCGGGCACCCGCATCCCCACACGGGGCCCCGGACCATCGTCTACTACAACGAGGAATACCGGCCCAGCTACTTCGCCCACCTGTCGCTGCTGAACCTGGTCGAACTGATCACACCCTTCTACATCGGCTCGGTCGGCACCGCGCACCACGCCCTCTATCCCGACAATGCCCACGTGCTGCGCCGCGTCCACGAGCAGGGCGGCATCGGCGGCTACGTCCATCCCTTCGGCCTCCGGCACAGGGATCCGGACGCCGCCGGAGCCAGCTCCGCCCGCGAATTGCCCGTGGATGCCATTCTCGGCCTGGCGGACTTCGTCGACGTCGCCTGCATCTGGAGCGACGAGCTGGGCACCGCCGAGGTTTGGTACCGCCTGCTCAACACCGGATCCCGCATTCCCGCGACGGCCGGAACCGACGTCATGTCCGACATCTGGCGGCACCCGGCGGTGGGGACCACGCGCACCTATGTCCACACCGGCGAGCCGGAGCTCGACTACGACAGCTGGGCCGACGCGATGGCGGCCGGACGCGCCTTCGTCACCAGCGGGCCGATCCTCACGCTCGACGTCGCCGGCAGGGGCATGGGCGAGGAACTGCAGGTTGCCGCAGGAGATGCGGTCACCGTGGAAGCCACTGCCGAGTCACTCTTCCGGATGCATCGTCTGGAGATCATCCGCAACGGGCAGGTCGTGCACACGGTCGAGGCCAGCGGAGACGGCAAATCTCTCAGCGTCGAGCTCGAGATCCCGGTGGAAGGGTCCGGCTGGATTGCCGCACGCGCCCTGGGACCACCCCAGCACGGCGCCATGGACAGCTACCTGTTCGCGCACACCAACCCGGTGTTCCTCATCGCCGATGGCGAGCCCGTCCGCTCCCGCGACGACGCCGCCTTCTTCGTCCGCTGGATCGATCAGGTGCTGGACGAACTGCGCGCGATGGACCGCTGGGACGACCCGGCGCACAAGGAAGAGGTCCTGGCCACCTTCGAGGAGGGACGCCGGCTGTACCAGGCGCAGGTCGACCAGCCGGGCGACACCATGCGCAGGTAGAATCCTCGACGGCCAACCTCGCGCCGGGTCCGGGCAGACCCTCCTCCGCCGATCCCTGCCCGGTCCTACGCCTCCATCGCCATCAGATGGTCCACGTGGTGATCTTCGACGCAGTCCGCAGCCGAAGTCTCCAGCTGGATCGTGATGTGGCCGATCCCGAATTCCTCGTATGCGATATGCCGGATGCGGTCCAGCATCCCGTCGTGGTCCTCTTCGTGATCCGGGTCCACCAGCACGTGCGCGGTGAGCGCTTCGTATCCGGGGGTCAGCGTCCATACGTGGATATCGTGGATGACGGTTACGCCCGGCAGCTCCTCGATCATGCTGCACAGCCGATAGACGTCGATGTGCCCGGGCACGCCCTCGAGCAGTACGTGGATCACCTTGGCGAGCAGGCGCCAGGTGCTGAGCAGGATCAGGATGGCCACCACGGCCCCGGAGATCGGGTCGGCAATGTCCCAGTCGTAGGCCCACACGAGTATCGCGGAGATGACGACCGCGACCGAGCCCAGCAGGTCGGCGATCACGTGCCTGTATGCCGCCTCGACGTTGACGCTGTGCTTGGAGGAAGCGTGCAGCATCCAGGCGACCAGCGCGTTGATGCCGAACCCGACGGCCCCGATGATCAGCATCAGCCCGCCCTCGACCTCGTGATCGTGATCGCCGGCGATGCCGCCCGTGATGCGGTCGTACGCCTCCAGCAGGACCAGTGTCGAGACGACCCACAGGGTGAGGGCGTTCACCAGCGCCGCCAGGATCTCCGCGCGATGGTAGCCGAAGGTGCGCTGCGCGGTCGCCGCGCGGGCGGCGAAGTGAACCGCGAACAGAGCGAGCCCGATCGACGCCGCGTCGGTGAACATGTGCCCGGCGTGCGCCAGCAGCGAAAGGCTTCCCGCCATCACGCCGCCGACGATGTCGACGAGCATGTACCCCAGCTTCATGACCATGGCGATCGTGAGCGCGCGGATGCTCGCGCCGCGCAGCTCGTCCACGTGGTCGTGGCTGTGGTCGTGGTGGCTGTGGCCTTCGGAGTGGGCGGGCATCGTGGCCCTCCTGGGATGGCGGTGCGCTTTCCCTGCGGATTGCACGCATACTGGGGACCACATCCCGGAAAGTCCACGAAGAAGCGGAAGTGAGCCCAAAACCCGGCCGACCAGGGGCGAGAGGAGCCCGCATGGGGAGACGGCCCTCATGGTCCGAGCCGGTCGGAACGGCAGTATTGGCGCGCCGAGCCGGGAAGTGCGGCCCTACGCGGCCCTGTCGGCCTCGGGGATTGCCGCCGCACCGGGAGATCGCGATCCCGTCGCCGTACGAGAGATTCGGATCGAGGGCCGTTCGAGCGTCAGCCGGACCATCCGTCGCAACATGCCCCGGAAGATCAGCCAGTGGATGGGATACAGGCCGTACCAGTAGAGGAGACCGCCGAGGCCACGTGGATCGAAGACTGCCGTCTGGGTGATCCGGCTGCCCGACCCCGCCGGTTCGACCTCGAACTGCAGCCAGGCCCGGCCCGGCAGCTTCATCTCGGCCTTCAGCCTCAACAGGCGGTCGGGTTCGAAGGCTTCCACCCGCCAGAAGTCGACCGGGTCCCCGGGCCGCAGCTCGACGGGATGACGCCGGCCCCGTCGCATTCCGACGCCGCCCAGCAGCTGATCGACCATGCCCCGCAACGCCCATAGACGCGTCGCATAGTACCAGCCGCGCGACCCGCCGATGCGCTGGATGGGCGCAAAGGCCAGGGCGGGCGGGGCTTTCACGAAGACCTCCTTCCGGTCGATCACGCGCGACCGCAGCCGCTTTCGACGCCCGCATGACGCAGCCAGGCTCGATGACACGGCGTCGCTCCACCGGGTCTCGGCGACTTCCCGGTCTTCCTGTTCGAGGGCGCGTGCGATCGCCTTGCGCACAGGGAGCGGCCGCACCGGAAAAGCCTCGAGGGCTCGCCGGTCGCGGACGATGGTCTCGTTGCGCAGACTGTCGATCAGCTTCCTTCCGACGCGCGCGTACACCGGAGTCACAAGTCCCAGCCAAAGGCCTGAGAGACGGGGGCTGAGGAACGGGACCGAAATCATGAAACGCCTCACCCCCATCTGGCGGGCGTATTCCTGCATCAGCTCGCCGTAGGAGACAGGTCCGGGACCCCCGATCTCGTAGACGACGCTGCAGTACTCCCTGGAGTCCAGCGCGTGTACCAGATAGGCGATGACATCCTCGATCGCGATGGGCTGGGCGCGTGTCCGGACCCAGCGCGGGGTGACCATGACCGGAAGCCTGTTGACCAGGCTGCGGATCAGCTCGAAGGAGAGCGATCCGGAGCCGATGATGATCGAGGCCCGGAACTGGATGCTGGGCGGACCCTCGAACGCCAGGATGTCTCCGACTTCCCTGCGGCTGGCCAGATGGGAGGAGAGCTCTCCGTCGCCGACCAGGCCTCCCAGGTAGATGACGCGCCTGACCCCGCTGCGCCGTGCCATGCGGGCGAAATTGCGCGCTCCCACGCGGTCCCGTTGCTCGAATCCGGCCTTCGAACCCATGGAGTGGACGAGATAGTACGCGGTGTCCACCCCCTCGAGGGCGGAGGCCAGTGACATCGGGTCCAGGACATCGCCTGCGACGATCTCGGTCGAGTCGGCGAAGCGGCCGGCAAGGTACGCGGGCTCGCGGGCCAGGCACCGCACCCGTTCGCCTCGCTCTTCAAGAGCGGTAACCAGCCGCCCGCCGACGTAACCGCTTGCGCCGGTAACGAGAATGACTCGCCTCTGTGGTCTTTTCTGCTGCATTGATCCATTGTGTCCGGGCGTAGCGCCTCTTTCCACAACGGAGTTACAGCAATATTCGGGCCCGCCGGAAAGAGTCGCGCGCCGGCCTGCCTTCAGTGGCGGTGATCCCTGCGTCCCTGGTGGAAGACCACATGCAGGAGGGTGCCCGCAACGAACGCCTCGAACAGCCTGGGGTCGACGAAGGGCACCGCCCCGGCCACCCCGCCGCCCATCACGTAGCCGGCCAGGGTCGCGCCGATGATCATCCCCACCCCCAGGGCCGCGGCGCCGGTACCGTGCCGGGGTTGGACCAGCCACCAGATGAGGAGTCCCACGGCGAGCCGGTGGAAGGCCACGGCGAGCACGAACGCCGACGAGGCGCCGGTAGTCAGGGCGCTCCCCTCGAGCAGTGCGTGGAGGGCGATGCCCAGCACGCCGAACAGGATGGTCGCGTCGTCGGTGTAGCGCGCAAGCGTGCTCGACATGCGTTCCACCAGCACCAACAACCCGATTCCGCACACCACGGCCACGATCGGAAGGAGTGTGCGGCCCGACCATGACTGGGGCAGCACCTGGACGGCCACGAGAAGCGGAAGTGCCACAATGACCGCGGTATCGAGCAGCCGGATCGTGCCCTTCCGGCGATGCAGCGCAACGTACAGGAGCGCCCCCGCTACCGGGGCCAGCACAGCCGTGGCGAGAGGAATCATGGCCTTAACAGTAGTGCGTGGGGCAACCCTGTCGCACGGGGGCGCCCGGGGTCGCGACTCGACCCCACTCGGACGGTTGCGCGCGGGACCCGCAGAAGCTATTGGTCTACGGTTAGGTGTCTTACTATCGGGGAGGAAGGTATGCGCGGAGTTGCGGCGTCCGGAGTGCTCATGGGACTGCTCTTGGCAGGAGGAAGCAGCTTCCTCGGCCAGGGTGCGGCCGGGCCCGATCCGGGACCGGTTGCACGCGCGGGCGCGCCTTGGGCCGCCACCGCCAGCTACGGCTCCGGCACCATTTCCAATGAAGAACTCACCGGCGTGGTGGTGCGTTACTGCCAAGTGTGCCACAACGACTTTCTCCAGACCGGAAACCTCTCCCTGATCGGCTTCGACGTCGCCGCCGCCTCGAGCGCGCCGGAGACCGCGGAGAAGATGATCCAGAAGCTGCGGGCCGAGATGATGCCGCCCCCGGGGATCCCGCGTCCGGGGGGCGACACCCTTCGGCTGCTGGTCGAGACCCTCGAGGCCAACATGGACCGGGCCGCCGCCGAGGCCCCCAATCCGGGCGGCCGCACCTTCCAGCGGCTGAACCGGGCCGAGTACCAGACTTCCATCCGCGACCTTCTCGAGATCGATATCGACGCGGCGGACTTCCTGCCGCTCGATACCAAGAGCGCCAACTTCGACAACATCGCCGACGTGCAGCTGCTGTCTCCGACGCTGCTGAGCGCGTATCTGAAGGCCGCCAGCGAGATCTCGCGCCTCGCGGTCGGCAACCCGCTCGCCGGCAACCAGGAAACCACCTACCGCATCCCCAGGCTGGCTTCCCAGCGGGAGCGTGTGCCGGGCGCGCCCTATGGCTCGCGCGGCGGCACCTCCGTCGTGCACAACTTCCCGGCCGACGGCACCTACGAGTTCAGCGTCTCCTTCCACTACTCCCCGGAAGGCTACCTCTTCGGCCGCAACGAACCCGGCGAACAGGTAGACATCTCCATCGACGGCGAGCAGGTCGCGCTGCTGCCGATCGACCGCTTCATGGGCGAAGTCGACCCCGGCGGCAAGGGCCTGATCCTCGAGACCGGCCCCATCCAGGTGCGCGCCGGTCCCCACCGGGTCTCCGCGGTGTTCATCCCCACGGAGCGCGGCCCCGTGGACGACCTCTTCTCCGCGCACGGCCACAGCATCGCCGACACCCAGATCGGCATCGGCTACGGGCTCTCCATGCCGCCCCACATCCGCGACCTGGTGATCAAGGGACCGGCCAGGGTAACGGGCGTTTCGGACACCCCCAGCCGCCGCAGGGTCTTCTCCTGCCGTCCCACCGGGGCGGCAGAGGTGCGGCCGTGTGCCCGCTCCGTCATCGAGCGGATCGCGACCGACGCCTACCGCAGGCCGGTGGATGACGCGGACCTGGCCGGCCTGATGGCTTTCTACGATGAGGGCGAACAGGAATCCGGCTTCGAAGGGGGGATCCGTTATGCCCTGGAGGCGATCCTGGCGAGCCCGCACTTCATCTTCCGCTTCGAGGAATGGCCGGAGGGAGTGGAGCCGGGCGAGACCTATCGCATCAGCGACGTCGATCTGGCCTCCCGCCTCTCCTTCTTCCTGTGGGCCTCGCCTCCGGACCAGGAGCTGGCGGCCCTGGCGCGCGCCAACCGGCTTTCCGGCCGCGTGCTGCGCGAACAGACGCTGCGCATGCTGGCCGATCCCCGCTCGAGCGCGCTCAGCAGCCGCTTCGCCGCGCAGTGGCTGCGCCTCTCGGATCTGGAGAAGCTGAACCCGGACATGGTGCTCTTCCCGGACTACGACCAGCAGCTCGCCGATGCGCTCATCCGCGAGACCGAGCTGTTCTTCGACCATCTCTTCCAGGAAGACCGGGCCGTCACCGAGTTCATCACCGCGGACTACACCTTCATCAACGAGCGACTGGCCAACCACTACGGGATTCCCGGGGTGGTGGGCGAGGAGTTCCGCAAGGTGCAGTACCCGACGGAACAGCGCCGCGGCGTCTTCGGGCACGGCAGCGTCCTCGCGCAGAGTTCGCTCGCCAACCGCACTTCCCCGGTTCTGCGCGGGAAGTGGGTGATGGAGGTCATCCTCGGCACGCCTCCGCCGCCTCCTCCCCCGGGCATACCCGACCTCGACGAGACCGAGGGTTCCGAGGGCACGCGCATGCTCACGACGCGCGAGCGCATGGAGATCCACCGCGCCAACGTCGTCTGCAACGCCTGCCATCAGTTCATGGATCCGATCGGGCTGGCGCTCGACAACTTCGACGTCACGGGCCGCTGGCGCATTCGCGAGAACGGCGTCGCGCTCGACACCCGGGGCCAGCTCTACGACGGCACGCCGCTCACCAGCCCCACCGACCTGCACGAGGCGATGCTGCGGCTGAGAACGCCGGTGTTGCGCAACTTCACGGCGAACCTGATGGCCTACGCCCTGGGACGCCGCGTGGAATACTACGACATGCCCGCCGTGCGCCGGATCGTGCAGCGGGCCGAAGAAGACGACTATCGTCCTTCCGAGTTCGTCCTCGGCATCGTCGAGAGCGACGCCTTCCGCATGCGCAGGGCGGCGGAGCTGGCTACCGAAGCACAACGCTGAATGCAGGCAAAGAGACAGTTAGGCAGGGTCCATCCCGTCACCGACAGGAGCACGACATGAAGTTCATCACCGGAACCCACATCCCTCGACGGACATTCCTGCGAGGGTCGGGGATCGCGCTCGCGCTGCCCCTTCTGG
Organism: Longimicrobiales bacterium; assembly: GCA_965208255.1. Taxonomy (GTDB): domain Bacteria; phylum Gemmatimonadota; class Gemmatimonadetes; order Longimicrobiales; family Gaopeijiaceae; genus BD2-11. Next base: position 600,783 of record OZ242324.1, on the reverse strand, counting down.
ACAGCATGATCCCGGCGGGCAGGCTCTGGGGCGACGTGGCCAGCGAAGTGCAGAAGCCGCGCCTGATCGCCATCGAGAACTCGCACGGAGCCGCGGGGAGCAACGAGTGGGGGGCAACCCAGAACCTTTGGGCTCCGGCGAAGCTGGGCCGTGGCTTCGATCTGAGCCCGAGCGCGCTCAAGCCGCTCGAAGCCTTCCAGGATCGTCTGACGATCATCAGCAACACCGATGTTCGCCAGGCCGAGGCCTTCGCGCCAAAGGAAATCGGCGCCGACCACTTCCGGTCCAGCGCCACCTTCCTCACCCAGGCGCATCCCCGGCGCACCGAGGGCTCCGATGTCTACGTCGGCACCTCGATGGACCAGCTCTTCGCCCAGCGCTTCGGCCAGGAGACCGCGATTCCCTCCATGCAGCTCTGCATTGAGAACGTGGATCAGTCGGGCGGTTGCTCGTACGGGTACGCCTGCGCGTACACGGACTCCGTCAGTTGGGCTTCCCCAACCGATCCGCTGCCCATGACCCGGGATCCGCGCGTGGCCTTCGACCAGCTCTTCGGCGCCGGAGGGTCGCCCGAGGAGCGGGCGCGGCGCCGGCAAACCCAGAAGAGCATCCTGGACTGGGTGACCGAAGAAGTGGCGCGCCTGCGGACCGCGCTCCCGCCCGAGGACCGAATCCGGATGGAACACTATCTGGAGGACGTGCGCGAACTGGAGCGGCGCATCGAGCGTACCGAGGCGCGCAACACGAGCGGGCTCGAGCGCGAGCTGCCCGAAGCCCCGGTCGGCGTGCCGGACTCCTACACGGAGCACGTGCAGATGATGTTCGACCTGCAGGCGCTCGCCTTCCAGACCGACATGACCCGCGTCTTCTCGCTCAAGATGAGCCGCGACGTGTCGTCGCGCGTCTTCCCCGAGAGCGGCTGCGAAGGCGGCTTCCACCCGCAGTCGCACGCAGCGGGCAACGAGGGCGTCCTGGGCTTCTACCAGATCAACCAGTACCACGTGGGCCTGCTGCCGTACCTGCTCGAAAAGCTCGACAACACGGCGGAAGTGGACGGCACGTTGCTCGACAACACGATGGTCGTCTACGGATCCCCCATGGGCGACGGCAACCTGCACAACCACCGGCGCGTGCCCTTCATCGTCGTGGGCGGGCAGTCCATGGGGCTCGAGGGCGGGGTCCACGTAAAGGCCCCGGACGGTACGCCGCTGGCCAATGCCATGCTCACCCTGCTCCACAAGCTGGGGCGGGACGACCTCGACAGCTTCGGCGACAGCACCGGCGAGATGTTGATGTCGCTCCCGGCCTCCTACGCCGACGAAGTCAGTTCGAGTTCGTAGTCGAGGGAGGGAGACGCTCGAACGAGCATCATTCACAGCCGGCTGACGGGCACGGAACCGAGAATGCGCACACAGAAGGAGAGCCGATGAAGGCCGCATGGAAGATCAACCTGGTGTGTCTGACGCTGCTGATCTCGGCAGCCGTCCCGCCCGATTCGCCGGTAGCCGACGCCGCCATGCGCGGCGATGCCGACGAGGTGCGCGAGCTGCTGCGCACGGGGGCGGACGTAAACGCGGCCCAGGGCGACGGCATGACCGCGCTCCACTGGGCGGCGGAGAACGGCCAGTCGGAGTTGGCCGGTGTCCTCGTGTTCGCCGGGGCGAACCTGGAGGCAGCCACCCGGCTGGGCGGCTTCACTCCGCTTATGGTGGCCAGCCGGGCGGGCCACGCCGGCATCGTGCGTCTGCTCGCGGATGCGGGCGCCAACCTCGAGGCGACCACCGAAACCGGCGAGACCGCGCTCCACTACGCCGCCTGGTCGGGGAACCCCGAGATCGTGCTCGCCCTGGCGGAGAAGGGCGCCGCAGTAGATGCGCAGGAGTCCGCCAACGGGCAGACGCCGCTCATGTTCGCCTCCTCCTACGGCCGGACCAGCGTGGTGCGCACGCTGCTCGAGGCGGGAGCGGACCCGGCCATTACGACCAACGTGATCGACTATCCGGCGATGGCCCGCGAAGACCGCGAACTCATCAAGCAGCGGGACGCACGCCTCTCCGCTCTCTTTGGTGAAGACATCATTTCGGACACGCCCGTGGACGGAACCCGGGAGGACGACGACGAGGAGGAAGACGACGAAGCGGAGGAGGAGGCCGAAGAGGAAGAGGAACGGCCGGCCGGGAGCGCCGCCACCCGCGGGCAGACCCGGGCCCGGTTGTCCTACGACCAGCTGGTCGGCAGGCAGGGCGGCAACACCGCGCTGCACTACGCTGTCCGCGAAGGCCACCACGACGTCGTCAAGACCCTCCTGGAAGGCGGCGCCGACATCGACCAGATCACCGGCGGCGACCTGAGTTCCCCCCTGCTCATGGCGACCCTGAACGGTCACTTCGACCTCGCCATGTGGCTGCTGGAACAGGGCGCCGACCCCAACCTGCAGAGCGATCCGGGCGCGACGCCGCTCTACGCCGCGGTCCACCTGCAGTGGGTTCCCAAGTCCTTCTACCCGCAGCCCACCGCGATCAAACAGGAGAACACCACCTACCTTGAGCTCATGAAGGCGCTGCTCGACATCGGCGCCGAGCCCAACGTGCGGCTGCAGCGCCACCTCTGGTACACCTCCTTCAACCACAACGTCCTGGGTGTCGACACCTGGGGCGCCACGCCCTTCTGGCGCGCCGCCTACGGCACCGACGTGGACGCGATGCGGCTGCTGGTTGCGTACGGGGCCGACTACACCACCCCCACCTTCCGCCCGCCGGGACGTCCCGCGACCGGAAACGGCCGCGACGACAGCGAGAAGAAGCCGGATCCATCGGGGCTGCCCGAGGTTGCGGTGGGAGGCCCGGGCGTGCAGCCCGTCCACGCGGCCTCCGGAGTCGGCTATGGCCTGGGCCTGGCCGGCAACGCGCATCGCCACGCCCCCAACGGCTGGCTGCCGTCGGTGCGCTACCTGGTCGAGGAGCTGGGCGCGGACGTGAACGCGCGCGACTACAACGGCTTCTCTCCCCTGCACAACGCGGCGGCCCGCGGAGACCGCGAGCTGATCGAGTACCTGGTCGGCCGAGGCGCCGACGTCACCGTGCTCACGCGCAAGGGCGAGACCACAGCCGACATGGCCAACGGTCCGGTGCAGCGCGTCACCGTCTTCCCGGAGATCGTCGCGCTGCTTGAGAGGCTGGGCTCGAAGAACAACGACAACTGCGTGTCCTGCTGACGGGCTGGAGGCTCTTCCGGGAGGACGATTGTCCAGAAAAACAGTAATGGTGTTTGCCGGCGCCGCGGCCGCTTTGGTCGCGGCGCTGGTCGTTTTCTACGGCCCCACGCGCGGAACCTCGCCCCAGTTGCGCCCCGGGCTTCCCATCGACGCGCTCGCCGAGACCGTGTGGATCGAGGAGTTCGACGTCTCGCCCGACGGCAGGCTGCTCGTGTTCAAGTCCGCCGCCGCCGGCTCCTACGACCTGTGGACCGTGCCCACGGCGGGAGGACAACCCACCCGCATCACCGGGATGGCGGGCAGGGAGATGGCGCCCCGGTTCAGCCCGGACGGGCGCTGGATCGCCTTCGAGGCCGACTTCGGCGGAACCGACGTGCGCGACATCTACGTGGTGCCGTCCGGCGGCGGAGAGCCCCGGCGCCTCACCGATCACCCGCTGAGCGACGCCGGCATCTCCTGGGCGCCCGACAGCCGCCGCATCTACTTCAACACCAGCATGTTCTGGGACAACTCGGTGGCGGCGGTGGATGTCGAGACCGCCGAGATCGAGCGGGTCGGACCGGGGGGCAGCGGTCAGCTGTCCGCCGACGGCGCCATGTTCGCCTTCACCCGCAACACCCGTCCGCAGGACGACGCCCAGAGCAATCAGGACATCTGGGTCATGCCGGCCGCGGGCGGGGACGCGCGCGCCCTCACCCCGGGCACCTTCGACTGGCGCGACACCGAGCCGCGCTGGTCTCCCGACGGCACCCGCCTGGCCTTCGTCTCCGACCGCAACGGCTTCAACAACCTGGGCGTGCTGGACGTGGCCACCGGCGAAGCCGCCATGCTGCTCACCGAGGAGGTGGAGCACAGCGAGCCGCGCTGGTCCCCCGACGGCCGCTGGATCTCCTTCACCCGCAACCTCGACTACGACTACCACATCTTCCGCATCCCCGCGGAGGGCGGCGAGCCGGAGCAGCTCACCCACGCCACCGGGGTCAACGGCGGCTCGCGCGCGACCGGTCAGACCCGCGGCGGCCACCTGTGGCACCCGGACGGCGAGCACATCGTCTACACCCACTCGGGCCCCTCGCACACCGGCGACCTCTGGATCCTCCCGGTCGATGGCGGCGAACCGCGCCAGATCACCGACCACCAGCATCCCGCCCTCGGCGACCCCGACCTGTTTGTCGAGCCGGAGTTCATCGAGTACACCAGCTTCGACGGTCTCGAGGTCGCCGGACTGGTCTACAAGCCGAAGGGCGCCAGCGCCGGCGACCGCCTTCCGGGCCTCTTCTTCTTCCGCGCCAACTCCAACGGACAGCACCCGAAGCAGTGGCACCCGTACGTCCAGTACTTCGTCAGCCGCGGCTACCTGGTCTTCGCGCCCAACTTCCGCGGCAGCACCGGGCGGGGGAAGGCGTACCGGCAGGCGGTGCACACCCACGGGGGCGACCACGACCTGCGCGACGCCTTCATCGGCATGGACCTGCTCGCCGGGCAGGGCTGGGTGGACCCCGGGCGGGTGGGCGCCTTCGGGGGCTCGACCGGCGGCTTCTACACCACCACCGCGGTCACAAAGGACCCGGGCCGCTTCCGCGCGGGCATCGTCTGGTACGGCTCGACCGACCTGGTCACGCTGTCGACCTACGGCGGCATGGAGGGCTGGAACCGCTTCCTGATCGGCCGCACCCCGATGGAGAACCCGCGCAACTACTACGAGCGCTCCATCATCTACCACGCCGACGAAATCGATGTCCCGCTGCTGTTTCTCTACGCGCAGGGAGATGGCGCTGCGCGCTTCCAGCAGATCGAGCAGTACGGCATCCAGGCCGAGATCCACGGCAACTGGTACGACTGGGTCGTGTACGGCGAGGAGCCGCACGGCTGGTATCACTGGGGCCCCGCGAGCGTCGGGCAGTCGCTCGGGATCATGAGCGCGATGTTCGACACCTTCATCCTGGGTGACGAACACGACGTGCACGCGATGGCGCGCGACCAGCGGGAGGGCATCCGCATCCAGCGCAACCCGACCATCGAACTGTGGAACTCGCTCGTCAACGGCCAGCCTCCGGGCGGAGGCTGATTCCCGGCACCGGGTTCGCCTGACCCCGCAGCCGGCCATTCGGCTACGCCGGAGGCCCCGGCACGCAGTCCAGCGAGATACCTGGCCGGCGATGCCCGCATCGGCGCCGGTCACAGGCCATTCCGCTTGATCCCGGCGAGTCCGGGGCCTATTGTGGGGTTTGCTTCCCCAAGGGTTGGGGGAGTTCTATACCTCCGGGCCGACATACGGCCCTGTTTCCTGTTCGCAGCAGAGGAGGCCAGATGGTGCATCCAAGGTCGGACGACAACCACGCAAGAGTCGGCATCGCCCGGCTGAGGAGGGCGGCCCTGGCCGCCGTGGCGGTGATTCCGCTGGCGGTGGCGTTCGGGTTCGCGACTCCCGCAACACTGGACGCCCAGGAGAACGGTCAGGTCATCGGCCAGGTGACCGACCAGGCGACAGGTCGCTCCCTGGTCCAGGTGCAGGTCTACCTGGCGGGCACCGGCTTCGGCACCCTGACCCGCGGCGACGGCCGCTTCCTGATCCTGAATGTGCCCGCGGGCAACTACACGCTGACCGCGGAACGCATCGGCATGCGCACGGCCACGGCGCAGATCACGGTCGAGGCAGGCCAGTCTACCACGGCCGACCTCCAGCTGGAGGAGGAAGCGCTCGGGCTGGACGAAATCGTGGTCACCGGAACCGCCGGGCAGGCGCGCCGCCGCGAGGTCGGCACCTCCGTCGCCCAGGTGGATGTCGCCACCCTGGCCGACCCGGTGCCCGCGGTCGACCAGCTCCTCTCGGCGCGCGCGCCGGGCGTGGTCGCCGTCCGGACTTCGGGCATGTCGGGCTCCGGCTCGCAGATCCGTCTGCGCGGCAACGTAAGCGTGGCGATGTCGAACCAGCCGCTCGTCTACGTGGACGGCGTGCGCATCCGCAGTGACGGCCTCGCGCTGAACCACGCGGTCGGTCAGCACGTTGCCTTCGGCCCCAAGGACGTGATGGGGCCGCTGAACGACATCAACCCGAGCGACATCGAACGCATCGAGATCGTCAAGGGTCCGGCCGCGACCGCACTCTACGGGACGGAAGCTGCGGGCGGCGTCATCCAGATCTTCACCAAGCGCGGCTCGGGCGGCGACGCACAGTGGAGCGCGCAGATCGACCAGGGCGTCAACTGGGTCCAGGAGTTCGGCCCGCCCAACGCGCCCTACATGAGGCTCGACCCCTGGCTCCGCAACGGACACCAGCAGCGGTACTCGCTCTCCGTGCGCGGCGGAACCGAGACCGTCTCCTACTACGTGTCCGGCAGCATGGACAACAACGAGGGCATCCTGCCCAACGACGCCGACCAGAAGTACCTGGGACGCATCAACTTGGGATTTCAGCCCCGCAGCGACCTCGACGTTCAGCTGACCACTTCGATCACGCGCCAGCACGTCGAGAATTCGCCCAGCGGATCGAGCCCCTACAGCATTTCCCACAACGGCTACAAGAGGGCGCCCGCCCGCCAGGCCCACGCCACGTATGTGCGTACATGGGAGGAGGACGTAATCTGGCGGCTCCTCGACTACGAGATCGACACGGACGTGGATCGCGTGGTGGCCGGCATCACCACGACCTACACGCCGATGCCGCGCTTCACCAATCGGCTCACGCTGGGGCTCGACCGCCTTGCCAGCGACATGCGCAACGTCCGGCCCTTCGGCTACGTGAACGACCCCACGGGTTCCGTCTCCGACCGCAACTGGACCGCCGAACAGCTCACCGCCGACTACGTGGGCAGCTTTGATCTGCGCCTGACCGAGAGCTTCCGCACCAGCCTTTCCTGGGGCGGGCAGTCGATCGTTGCGCGCGACACCGATCTGGGGGCGAGCACGAACACGCTCCCCGGACCCGGCGAACACACGGTCACCAGCGGCGCATCCTATCAGGCCCGGGAGGCCCGCTCACGCGTCGTCAACGCGGGCATCTTCGGTCAGACCCTGCTCGACTTCAGCGACCGCTACTTCCTGACCCTGGCGCTGCGCATCGACGGCAACAGCGCCTTCGGCGAGGACTTCGGTCTCCAGCCCTACCCGCGCGCCACCTTCTCGTGGGTGGTTTCAGACGAGAGCTTCTGGCCGCAGGACTTCGGCGAGATGAAGTTCCGCGTTGCCTGGGGACACGCCGGGAGAGCTCCGGGCGCCTTCGACGCGGTGCGTACCTGGCAGCCGATTCCCTGGCTCGGCCAGACCTCCTTCAATCCGCTCAATGTGGGCAACCGCGACCTGGGGCCCGAGCGCACCGTCGAACTCGAGGCCGGCATCGACGGCGCAATGCTCGACGAGCGCCTCAGGATCGGCTTCACCTACTACGACCAGGAGACCCGCGACGCGCTCATCCCGGTGCAGCTGGTCCCGAGCCTCGGCTTCACGGGCTCGCAGCTGCGCAACGTGGGCGTGTTGTCGAACAAGGGCATCGAGCTCGACGTGAACGGCACCGTGATTCAGAGCCGCGCGCTCAGCTGGGACCTGGGGGTCACGCTCTACACCAACAAGAGCGAGGCGGTGGATCTCGGCGGCAACGCCGGATTCGGTGTCAGCGGGGGTGGATGGCTCGAAGAGGGACAACCGGTACCCGCGGTCCGCTACGACCGGCTGACGAACCCCGACCAGATCGGGGAGCCCGTCGTCGAGCGGAATCACATCTGGGGCCCGAACCAGCCCACGCTGACCATCACGCCCAACACCTCTCTCGCCCTGGGGGGCGGCATCACGATTTCGGCGCGCGGCGAGTACCTCGGTGGCCACTACATCTTCGACCGCCAGAGCACCACCTCGGCCCAGCGCGGTCAGGTCAGTCCGCTCTGCGACGATGCCGTGCCGAGCCTTCAGGCTGGCCAGCGCGCCCAGTTGACGGCCTTCGACATCTACGCGTGCAGCGGCGAATTCAGCGCGCACCTCGTCTATCCCAACGACTTCTTCCGAATTCGCGACCTGACCGTGTCGGCACCCGTGCCGTTCACCGTCCCGGGCACCACCAACGCCACCATGACCCTCTCCGTGCAGAACTTCTGGACGTGGAAGAACGAGGACTTCCTCGCCATGGATCCGGAGATGGCCGGCAACAATGGGATGGAATCGGGAATCACGCGCGCGATCTGGGAACATCCACCGCCGCCGGCGAGCTTCATCGCCTCCCTCAGGATGGCCTTCTGATGCGGCGGGCGAGCGAGGAGAGCACCAAGAGCGAAAACACGAAGGAGTCGTTGAAGATGCGCATACAGCGAACCACCACATACAGGCGCCGGATCGCGGGTCTGGTGGCCCTCGCCACCCTGGCCGCCACCGGCTGCGATCTGGAAGTGACCAATCCCGGTCCCGTTCAGGACGAGTTCCTGAACGACAACCAGGCGTTCCCGTCGGTGCTGCAGGGCGTTCGACGCGCGAACGCGCTCGCGTACACGCGGCTGGCCTACGACTCGGGGCTGACGAGCTTCGAGGGTACGCCGGGAGGGCTGGTCGACTCGGAGTTCTACAACGGGAAACTCACCTCCGAGAACGTGGACGATCACTGGGAGCGGGCCCAGCAGGCGCGCTGGATGGCGGAGGACGGCGTGCGCCGGCTGCGCGAGGCTCTGGGCGGCGAGTTCGGCTCGAACGAGATCGCCGGCAGGCTTCTGGTGCTGTCCGGCTTCGCCAACCGCACTCTGGGCCACAACATGTGTATCGCCGTGTTCGATGGAGGTCCCGAACAGCCCTCCACCGACTTTCTGACACGCGCGGAGGAACACTTCACCGAGGCCATCAGCGTCGGCAACGCCGCCGGAGCCTCCGACATCGCGCTCGCCGCCCAGGCCGGGCGCGCGGACGTGCGCATGTGGCTCGGAGACTGGGGCGGCGCCCGGAGCGACGCCACCGGAATCCCCGAGGACTTCGTCTACCAGCTGCACCATTACGATCTGGACGATTTCCCGGATCCCAACGAGGTCTACTTCCGCGGGGCGTCGGACCCGTGGCGGGAGTACACCATCTGGGGCACCTTCGCCGAAAGCTACTACGCCGAGACCGGCGACCCGCGCATGGGGTGGTTTGAGATCGCGGACGCCGTCACCATGGTGTACAACCTGCCCTTCTATGTACAGAAGAAGTTCACCAGCAAGACATCGCCGCACACCCTCGCATCAGGACGGGAAATGATCCTGATTCAGGCGGAGGAGATCCTGGCCAACAACCCGGGGAACTTCCAGGCGGCGATGGATCTCATCAACCAGGTCCGCACGAGCGTGGTGAGCGACCACACCGGCGAGGCCCTGGCACCTGCAACCGCCGCCAACGCGACCGAGGCATGGACCGCGCTCAAGCAGGAGCGGCGCGTGGAGCTGTGGTTCGACAACCGTCGTTTCGCCGACCTGCGCCGCTGGGGCCTTCAGTCAAGGCCGGGCGCCACCCCCATGGAGGACATGTCGGGGCGCAGCAACTGCTTCCCCGTCGGGGTCAGCGAGATCGACACAAACTCGAATCCTCTCAATCGCGTGAGCTGAACTGAAACCGGTGCGGGGGCAGCCCGCCGGGAGGTCTTTCGTGCACAGAGGTACGGTCGATGCCGACCAGAACGTCATCTTCGACTGGAACCAATTGCACAAGCGGGCCCCTCTCGCACCCGGTCGCTTCGACCTGGTGGACGAGACCCTGAGGGACGGGCTTCAGTCCCCTTCGGTCACCGACCCCACCATCGATCAAAAGATCGAGCTCATCCACCTCATGGAGGACCTGGGTATCCGGGTTGCGGATATCGGCCTTCCGGGGGCGGGCAAGCGAGCCCAGGACGACGTGCGGGCTCTGATGGAGGAAATCCGCGACAGCCGGATGAAGCTCAAGGCCACCTGCGCCGCCCGCACCATGGTGCGGGACGTGAAGCCGGTCGCCGACATCGCCCAGCAGACCGGGATGCCGATGGAGGTCTACACCTTCATCGGCTCGAGCCCCATCCGTCTCTACGTCGAATCCTGGAGCGTCGACACACTCCTGCGCCGCATCGACGAGACCGTGACCTTCGCCTTGCGCGAAGGCCTCGAGGTGTGCCTGGTGACCGAGGACACCACACGTTCGCGGCCGGACGTGCTGGATCCCCTGTTCCGCGCGGCGGTTCGGCTGGGGGTGCGCCGCATCTGCCTGTGCGACACCGTGGGACACGCCACCCCGGACGGCATCAAGAACTTGTTCGAGTGGACCCACTCGCTGATCCGCGGCATGGGTGAGCCGGTCGAGCTGGACTGGCACGGCCACAACGACCGCGGCCTGGGCGTCACCAACGCCATCCTGGCCATCGAATACGGCGCCACCCGGGCCCACGGCACCGGGCTGGGCGTGGGCGAGCGGGTCGGCAACGCCTCCATCGACCAGATGCTCCTCAACCTGAAGCTGCTGGGCGAGTGGGACCACGACCTGTCCAAACTCGGCCGCTACTGCCAGGCGGTGTCGCGCTATTGCCGGGTGGACATCCACCCCAGCTACCCCATGGCCGGGAGCGACGCCTTCCGCACCGGGACCGGGGTGCATGCGGCGGCGATCATCAAGGCCCTCAGGCGGGGGGACCGGGACGTCGCAGACCGGGTGTACTCCGGCGTGCCCGCCAACTGGTTCGGCCGGGAGCAGGAAATCGAGATCGGCCACATGAGCGGCCTGTCCAACGTCAACTACTGGCTGGCCTCACGCCGCATTCCCGCCGACGACGAACTGCGCTCGGCGATTCTGTCCCATGCCAAGTCGTCCAACCGCATCCTCACCGACGACGAGGTCATGGACATCGTGCGGGCGCATCGCGGCGACCCGGTGGAGGAGGCGATCGCCGACGGCTGAGCGACGGAAGCGGGCGCCTACCGCACCCGTCGCAGCGACCAGCCCAGCATGAACTCGGTGATGGGTCCCCCGTCGGCCGATGCAGGCTCGCCCTCGATCGACAGGAGCAGCCCGACTCCGAGCGCGGCGCCCACGGCCGCCGCAAGCCAGGTGCGGGTCTGGTTCAACTCCCTGCGGGAAACGGTCTCGATGTCGGCGATCGCCAGGGAAACCGGTTCGGTGACGGGCGATCCCAACTCCGGGAGCAGATCCAGCCGGCTGCTCTCGCGGTCGACGACGGTGCCCTCGACCTGCGTCCTTCGTTCCAGTTCGGCCGGAATCCGGTCGACGGCCTGTTCGTATATCTGAACCCGCACCGACTCACCGGGCGCCACGCCTTCGATGCCGACCTCGGTATAGGTGTAGCACGCGCTCGCAAGCGGAAGCGAGAGCATCAGGACCGTCAATCGCCTCGAGATGCCGCGGCGGGGAGCTGATCGTAAGTGACCTGGGGAATCCATGGGCGAGCACCTGTGCGGGAACCTTGGAGGCGAATCGAGACACGCCTGAACCGGGAACAAGGTAATATCGGACGCGAGGGACGAAACCACACCAACGCTCCGCGCAGCGATGGAGCCGGCGCGCACACCAACCCGCCGGACGGACAACGATTCGGCGGTTCTCCCTGTCCTACAAAAGTACACGGTTGCCTTTCGATCCTCGCCGGCGCGGCCTGACGAATGCGGCTTCGGCGCGATTCAGTCTCACAGGAGTTTCAAACGACATGTCCCGATTCATCGCCGTCCCCATCCTGCTGTTGCTCGCATCCGCCACCGCTCACGACCTCTCTGCCCAGGATGCATCCGATTTCTCGGCCGTTCTGGGAGCCTGGGAGATGACGCTCGAAACGCCCCGCGGCAGCGTGACCCAGACGCTCACCTTCGTCGCCGAGGACGACGAGCTGACGGGCACGGCCACGGCCGCCAACGGGACCGCCCAGCTTCAGAACGTCGCCTTCGCGGACGGCAACCTCACCTTCCAGGTGACGCGCAGCATGCGAAACCGCGAGATCACCCAGAGCTTCACCGCCACCATTGCAGGCGATCAGATGACCGGCACGATCTCGGGAGGCCGCGGGGGCGGGCGGGAATTCACCGCCGTGCGTTCCTCCACCTGAGCGCGGGCGGGCGCGCGCGACCGCCCGTTTCGGGTTAGCATCCCTTCCTCTACATCGCTCCGTCGCCGCGCCATGCAGGCGATGGCCGGCGAGAGCGATGGGGATGTCCACAAACGGGAGGAGACCATGGCCGGGTTGTCGCGACGCTCATTCGTGGGGACAGGCGCGGCCGGCATGGCCGGAACCTGGCTGGCCGGATGCACGCCCCACACCCCCCAGGCCGCCGACAACGAACCTCCGGCACGACCGGAAGGTCTCCCCCTGGCGCGACCGGACGGGGTCGACGATCCGGCATGGGCCCATGTGCGGGCGGCCTTCATCATGGAAGCCGGCACCGCCTACATGAACAATGCCGGTCTGGGCCTGCCGCCCGGGAGTGTCGCCCGAGCCGTCGCGGACGGGTACGAGGCGGTCTCGCGCGAACCCCGCCGCGGCACCGGCGAACTCCGCAACCTCGTCGCCCGCCGCGTTCGACCCGGCCTGGCAGCCTTTCTGGGAGCCGACGAGGGCGAGCTCTCCCTGACTCGCAACGCCACCGAGGCGCTGCACCTCAGCGCCGCCGGCTTCGACCTGCGCCCGGGCGACGAGGTCGTCTTCACCACCCAGGAGCACCCGGCGGGCCGCCGCCCCTGGCAGCTGCGCGCGGCCCGGGACGGGATCGTAACCCGGGAGGTGTTCATCCCCAGCCCGCTCCCCGGCCCGAACGAGGTCGCCCGGGCCTTCGAGGCCGCGCTCACCTCCCGCACCCGGGTGCTCGCCTTCTGCCACGTCACCCGCGGCGGCCACCTCTATCCCGTCCGCAGGCTGGCCGCGCTGGCGCGCGAACGAGGCATCCTCACCCATGTGGACGGCGCGCAGGCGGTGGGCATGTTCCCGGTCCACCTCCATGAGCTGGGGTGCGACACCTACTCGGCCAGCCTGCACAAGTGGTTCCTGGGCCCGACGGGCACTGGTTTCTTATACGTGCGCGCGAGCGCACGCGAACACATCCGCTCCGCCTTTGCCCACGACGCCACGCCCGAAAATCCCGCCTTCGAGCCCCCCGGCACCAACGACCTCCCGGTCCGCGCCGCCCTGGCCGCCTCCCTGGCCTTCATGGAACAGGTAGGCATCGATCGCATCGAAGCCCGCACCCGCTTCCTCTCCGACTACCTGAAGGAGCGCCTCGCCGGGATGTCCGGAGTCCGCCTCGTCAGCGGCGCAAGCCCCGAGACCAGCTGTCCCGCCTCGACCATCTTCGAGATGGAGGGCGTCGACGCCGTCGCCTCGGTACCCGTCATCACCGAACGCGCCTCCATCCACATCGACGAGCATCGCCGCGACGGCCACGAGGCCATACGCGTGTCCACGCACATGTACAACACCACGGCCGAGATCGACCGCCTCGTCGAAGCGCTCGCGGGCCTGCGTCCTGCGTAGACCGGGACCGGCCGCCTTGAGCAGGACGCTCCCGTCCCGGTCGTGATCTCCACCGCCGGCCTCGCCAAATCCTTCGGCGATCGAACGCTCTTCAGCGACGTCTCGCTGCGCCTCCAGCCCGGCGAGCGCTACGGGCTCGTGGGCGCCAACGGCTCGGGCAAGACCACGCTCCTCAATATCATGAGCGGCGACATGGAGCCGAGCGAAGGCTCGGTCTCCATCCCGCGCGGACTCCGCCTGGGCGTGCTCCGTCAGGATCACTTCGCGTTCGAGGACGAAGAAATCCTCCGCGTCGCCATGCGCGGAAACCCGGTGCTCTGGCAGGCGTTGGCGGCCCGCGAGGAACTGCTTGCGCACGTGCAGGCGGGCGGGGAGTTCGACGGGGACCGCTTCTCGCAGCTCGAAGAGGTCGTCGAGCGCCACGACGGCTACACCGCGGAGGCCCGGGCCGCGACCATCCTCGAGGGACTGGGCCTTCCCGACTCCCTGCACCGCGATCGGCTGTCCACCCTCTCAGGTGGATTCAAACTGCGCGTCCTCCTCGCCCAGGTACTCGCCGGCGCCCCCGACGCGCTCCTCCTCGACGAGCCCACCAACCACCTCGACATCCTCTCCATTCGCTGGCTCGAGAAGTTCATGCGCGACTTCAAGGGCCCGCTGGTGGTCATCTCGCACGACCACCGCTTCCTCGACAACGTCGTCACCCACATCCTCGACGTCGACTACGAAACCGTCATCGCCTACCCGGGCAACTACAGCGCCTTTCAGGAGAGCAAGCGAACCGAACACGAGCGCCGCGAGAAGGAGATCGTCAGCCGCGAGAAGGAGATCGCGCACCACCGCAAGTTTGTGGACCGCTTCCGGGCGAAGGCCAGCAAGGCGCGTCAGGCGCAAAGCAAGCTGAGGCTCATCGAGAAGAAGGCGGCTGCGCTCGACACGCTCCCCGGAAGTTCCCGCCGCTATCCGGCGTTCCGGTTTGAGCCCGCGCGCGCAAGCGGACGCGAGGTCTTCCAGGCCATACGCGTGCGCAAGTCCTTCGGCGACAACCAGGTTCTTCACGGCGTCGACTTCGCCGTCCGCCGCGGCGACCGACTCGCCATCCTCGGCCCCAACGGCATCGGCAAATCCACGCTGCTCAAGATCGCGCTCGACGAACTGCCCGCGGACGCCGGCTCCGTCCGCTGGGGCTACGAAGCACGCGTCGGCTATTTCGCCCAGGACCACGAGGAACAGCTCGACGAACCCGGACGCACGGCCCAGGACTGGATCTGGGACGCCTGCGCGGGCCGGGACGTCGGCTACGTGCGCGCGCAACTCGGCCTGGTGCTCTTCAGCGGAGATGACGCGGCCAAACCGCTTTCGGCGCTCTCGGGAGGGGAAGCGGCACGCCTGGTGTTCTGCCGCCTCGCCATCCAGCAACCCAACGTGCTGGTCCTCGACGAACCCACCAACCACCTCGACCTGGAGTCCATCGAGGCGCTGGTGGAGGCCCTGAAGCGTTTCCCCGGCACGCTGATCTTCGTCTCCCACGACCGCTGGTTCGTCAGCCAGCTCGCCACCCGCATCCTCGAGATCACTCCGGGCAGGGTCCGCGACTATCCCGGCACCTACGACGAGTACGTCCACGCCAGCGGAGACGATCACCTGGATGTGGACACGGTGGTGCTGAAGGCGCGGCGGGAGAAGCGGAAGGACCGGGAAGGGACGGCGTCCTCACGATGGAGGAAGCCCGCCAGGAAAAGCCGCCCAGCCAGCGGCGCCACGGAAGCCAGGCGCGACCGCGCGCTCGCCCGGTTCGAAACCATCGAGTCCCGGCTTGCCGAGATCGATGCCACCTTTGCCGACGCCGCCTTCTACGAGAGCTCCGACCCGGACCGGATCCGCGAACTGCAGGCCGAACGCGAACAGCTCGCGCTGGAGTCCGAGCGCCTCATGGAGGAGTGGATGGCGCTGGAAGAACAAATGGAAGGCCGCTAATGGCGAAGCCCGGGGTTTCGCTTTAGAATCAAGGCTGCGGAGTTGTCTCCGTCGGGCTTGGGGTGTGTCCCCGGGCGACCTGCCCGCCGGCGGAAGATTCTCGAGCCATACCGCACCCGCCGCGCACAGGCGGGCCGAGCAAGGAAGTGGGGACGACGGCATGAAAGCATTCGCATCGATCGCGGTTGTGGCAGGCATCTGGATTGCGGCGGCCGGCACGGGCGATCCCGCCCCCGCCACTGCGATGTTCCACCCGGGCGATGCGGATGACGGGGTCGCGCCGGTCCTGACCGGCAACGCGAGAGGGCCTGCCGGTCATGCCCTCTCGCCGGACCCGGCCGGAAGCGCCTCCGGCGCCGCCCACCTGCCGGCCGCCACCCTCACCGAAGTCGTTCAGCGCTACTGCCAGGTCTGCCACAACGACGCACTGCTCACCGGCAACCTGTCCCTCGCCGGGTTCGACGTCGACGACTTGGGCGCGCGCGCCGAAACCGTGGAGAAGATGATCCTGAAGCTGCGCGCCGGGATGATGCCCCCACCGGGGATGCCCCGCCCGGCCGGCGACACGCTCGAACTGCTGATGTCCACGCTCGAGAACCGCATGGACGCCGCCTTCGCGGCAAACCCCAATCCCGGAGCCCGTTCCTTCCAGCGCCTGAACCGCGCCGAGTATGAGCGCTCGATCCGGGATCTTCTGGACCTCGACATCGACGCCGGCGAGTACCTCCCGCTCGACACCAAGAGCGCGAACTTCGACAACATCGCCGACGCCCAGATGCTCTCGCCCACCCTGCTGGAGGCCTACCTGAACGCCGCCAGCGGCATCGCGCGCATGGCTCTGGGCGACGCGGGCGCGACCGCGAGCGAGACCCAGTACCAGGTCTCCCGCTGGGCTTCGCAGACGGAGCGGGTGGAAGGCGCGCCCTACGGAACCCGCGGAGGCATCAGCGTCGAACACAACTTCCCGGCAGACGGCGAATACGTCTTCCGGGTCTCGTTCCACCACGAAACCACCGGCACCCTGGTCGGCAACGGGCGCAACGCCCTCCACACCGACGAGTTCCCCGAGCAGCTCGAGGTCTCGATCGACGGTGAACGCGTGGCGGTCCTCGAACTCGACCGCTGGATGCATGTGTCCGACCCGGACGGCGTCAGCATGCGCACCAGCCCGATCTTCGTACGCTCCGGCAACCACCGGGTGACCGCCGCCTTCCTCAGGTACGCGGAGGGACCGGTTCAGGACCTGATCTCCCCGCACGACTGGTCGCTCGCGAGCACCGCCATCGCCGGCACCTACGGCCTGCTGGCGCTGCCGCACCTGCGCGACCTGGTCGTCGGCGGCCCCTTCAGCCCCACCGGAGTGTCCGAGACCGCCAGCCGCCGGGCCATCTTCACCTGCCGGCCCACGGACCCCTCCGAGGAGGCGGCCTGCGCGACCGAGATCATCTCCCGCCTGGGACAGAATGCGTTCCGGCGGCCGCTGGTCGATGACGACATGAACGCCCTGATGGCGTTCTACCGCACCGGCGCCGGGGAAGGCGGTTTCGAGGCGGGCATCGGCACCGCGCTCGAAGCCATCCTCGCGAGCCCGCATTTCGTCTTCCGGTTCGAAGAGCCGCCGTCGAGCACTTCCGCCGACGGAGGCTACCGGATCCGCGACATCGACCTCGCCGCGCGCCTGTCCTTCTTCCTCTGGGGCACCTCCCCGGACGAGGAACTCATGGAGCTGGCGGTGGAAGGCCGGCTGTCAGATCCGGCGGTACTCGACGCCCAGGTGACGCGCATGCTGGCCGACCCGCGCGCCGAGGCGCTGGGCACGCGCTTCGCGGCGCAGTGGCTGCGGCTCCAGGATCTCGAGAAGATCAATCCGGACGTCCGCCTGCAGCCCGATTTCTATCAGCAGCTGCGCGAGTCGATGCACCGCGAGACCGAGCTTTTCTTCTACAATCTGGTTCGGGAGGACCGCAGCGTCTTCGACCTGTACAGAGCGGACTACACCTTCGTCGACGAGCGGCTGGCGCGGCACTACGGCATCCCGGATGTAGCCGGCGACCATTTCCGGCGCGTAGACTATCCGGACGACCGGCGGCGCGGCCTCTTCGGCCACGGGAGCATCCTCACCCTCACCTCGCACGCCGGGCGCACCTCGCCCGTTCTGCGCGGCAAATGGGTCATGGAGGTGCTGCTGGGCACTCCGCCGCCCCCTCCGCCGCCGGGCGTGCCCGACCTGGAGGAAACCGAGGAATCGGAGGGTGGCCGCATGCTCACCACCCGCGAGCGCATGGCCATGCACGCCGCCAACCCGGTGTGCAACGCCTGTCACCAGTTCATGGACCCGATCGGGCTCGCTCTCGACAACTTCGGGGTCTCCGGCAAGTGGCGCATCCGCGAGAACGGCATGCCCCTCGACACCCGCGGGACGTTCTACGACACGACCCCCGTTTCGAGCCCGGCCGAGCTGCAGCAGGTGCTGCTGAAGCGTCCCGAGCCCCTCATCCGCACCTTCACCGCCAACCTGATGGCCTATGCGCTGGGACGGCGGGTCGAGTACTACGACCAGCCCCGCATCCGCGCCATCGTGCGCGAGGCCGAGCAACAGGACTACCGCATCTCGGCGTTCATCCGGGGCGTCATCGAAAGCGATGCCTTCCAGATGAGCGGACCCGAGCCCTCGGTCGCGGAAAGCCAGGGAAACTGACAAGTCATACCACGAGTGGAGACCTCGATGCACTTCATTACCGGAAAGCACATCCCCCGGCGCACCTTCCTGCGGGGCGTGGGCGCCACCGTCGCACTCCCCATGCTCGACGCCATGATCCCCGCGGGCCGGACCTGGTCGAGGGCGGCCCGCAACGACGATCCCACCCGGCTCATCGCCATCGAGATCGTCCACGGGTCGGCCGGCGCCAACGAGTGGGGAGCCACCCAGAACCTCTGGTCTCCCGCCACCACGGGGAGCGACTTCGAGCTGGGCCCCAGTTCGCTCGCCCCCCTGGAGCGCTATCGCGACTACCTCACCATCTTCAGCAACACCGACGTCGCGAACGCCGAGGCCTACCAGCCCAAGGAAATCGGTGGCGACCACTTCCGGTCGAGCGCCGTCTTCCTCACCCAGGCCCACCCCAAGCAGACCGAGGCCTCGGACGTCTACGTCGGCACCTCGCTCGACCAGCTACACGCGCAGCGCTTCGGGCAGGACACGCCGATCCCGTCCATGCAGCTCTGCATCGAGAACGTGGATCAGGCCGGCGGCTGCGCGTACGGCTACGCCTGCGTCTACACCGACACCATCAGCTGGGCCTCCCCCACCGAGCCGCTGCCGATGATCCGCGATCCGCGCATCGCCTTCGACCAGCTGTTCGGCGCGGGCGGGACCGCGGAGGAGCGCGCCGCCCGGCGCCGCACCAGCCGCAGCATTCTCGACTGGATCGCCCGTGACGTGGCCCGCCTGAAGCAGGACCTCCGGCCCTCCGACCGGCAGCGCATCGACCAGTACCTGGAGAACGTGCGCGAGATCGAGCGCCGCATCGAGCGCATCGAGGCGCACAACACCAGCGGCGAGGAGAGGGAGCTGCCCGAAGCCCCGGCCGGGGTCCCGGACTCCTTCACCGAGCACGTCGAGACCATGTTCGACTTGCAGGCGCTCGCCTTCGCCTCCGACATGACGCGAGTCTTCTCCTTCAAGCTGGGGCGGGACGCGTCTTCGCGGGTCTATCCCGAGAGCGGCACCGACAAGCCCTTCCACCCGGCGTCGCACCACGGCGGGAGCCCGGAGGGCGTTGTCGACTTCGCCACCATCAACAAGTACCACGTGAGCATGCTGCCCTACCTCATGGACCGCCTGCGCGAGAACATGGAGGGCGACACGCACCTGCTCGACAAGACCATGATCGTCTACGGCTCGCCCATGGCCGACGGGAACCTGCACAACCACCGCAGATGCCCGCTGATCACGCTGGGCGGGGCCAACGGCAAGCTCCAGGGCAACCTGCATCTGAAGGCTCCCGACGCTACGCCCATGGCCAACGTCATGCTGAGCCTTCTGCACGCGCTGGGACACGAGGACCAGACCAGTTTCGGCGACAGCACGAGCGCATTCCCCCTGGGGATGCCCGGCACAGCCGCCGCCCAAAGAAGCTCCCGATAGCGAGCTCATCCAGATGGAGAGGAAGGCGATGACACAGCTTCCGCGCACGATGGCCACGCTGACTCTGACCTTTCTGGTCCTGGCTGCCGCGCCCCCGCCGGACTCCCCCGTCGCCGACGCCGCCATGCGGGACGACCTCGCGGGGGTTCGCGCGCTGATCGACCAGGGTGCCGATGTCAACGGTGCCCAGGGCGATGGCATGACCGCCCTGCACTGGGCGGCCGAGAACGGAAGCGCGGCCACCGCCGAACTGCTCCTGAACGCCGGAGCGAACCTGTCCGCGGTGACCCGGCTGGGCGGCTACACCCCGTTGCACCTGGCCGCCAAGGCGGGAAGCGCGGAGGTCGTGCATGCGTTCCTCGAGGCCGGGGCGAACCCGCGCGCCACCACCACCACCGGGGGCGTCACCGCGCTGCACTTCGCCGCCGCCGCCGGCAGCGAGGAAGCGGTCAAGGCGCTGATCGACCACGGCGCCGACCCGAACGCGGTGGAATCCGCCTGGGGGCAGACGCCCCTCATGTTCGCGGCGGCGGCCGACCGCGCCGGAGCCATCCACGCCATCATGGACGGCGGGGCGGATCCGTCAATGACCGCCCGCGTGATCGACATCGCAGCTCGTGACGAAGAGGACCGGGAGGCGCAGCGCCGCCGCGACGAGCGGGTTGCGGCCCTCCAGCAGCTGCAGGGCGGGAGCGGTGGCGGGCGCCCGGCCCAGCCCGATCCCACGGTCAGCACCCTCCTGAACCCGGACGAGCCGCCACCGTCGCTGGCGCGCGACCGCAACCGGACGGTGCCCCAGCCGCTCTCCCACGCGGACCTGGTCGGACACTACGGCGGGCTGACCGCGCTGCTGATGGCCGTGCGCGACGGCCGGCGCGCCGCCGCCGAGGCACTCCTCGACCGGGGCGCCGACATCGACCGGGTAAGCGCCGGAGACCAGACCAGCCCGCTCCTCATGGCCACCCTGAACGGGCACTTCGACCTGGCCAGAATCCTTTTCGACCGCGGCGCCGACATCACCCTGGCGAGCGACGCGGGGGCGACCCCGCTGTACGCGGTACTCAACACCCAGTGGATCCCCAAGTCACGGCATCCGCAGCCGACCGACTACACCCAGCAGGAGACCACCTACCTGGAGTTGATGGAGGCTTTCCTGGAGGCTGGCGCAGACCCCAACGTGCGCCTCCACAAGACCCTGTGGTACACGGAGTTCGGCCGCAGTTTCCTGAGCGTCGACCGGATGGGCGCGACGCCCTTCTGGCGCGCGGCATTCGCGCTGGACGTCACGGCCATGAAGTTGCTGGTCGCAAACGGGGCCGATCCCCACATCCCCACGGTAAACGCCCCACGGCGCTTTCGTGGCGGCGGCCGTGCCGACATGTCCGGGCTGCCCCCCGTGCCGATCGGCGGACCCGGTTCCTGGCCCATCCACGCCGCGTCGGGCATCACCTACGGCGAAGGCTTCGCCGCCAACGTGCACCGCCACGTACCCGAGGCGTGGGTTCCCGCCGTACGCTACCTGGTCGAGGAACTGGGCGCCGACGTAAACGCCCGCGACCGCAACGGCTACAACGCCGTGCACCACGCGGCCGCCCGGGGAGACAACGAGCTGATCCTCTACCTGGTCAGCCAGGGCGCCGACGTCACCGCCGTCAGCCGGAGGGGCCAGACCACGGCCGACATGGCAAACGGCCCGGTGCAGCGCATCCTGCCCTTCCCCGAGACCGTCGAACTGCTCGAGTCGCTCGGATCCCACAACAACAACAACTGTGTCGCCTGCTGACCTGGGCGAGACCGACTGAAGGGTCTTCAGACAACCGCAGAAGGAGCAATTGCATGAGTGAACACACGTGTGTCCTGCGCCGGTGCCTCAGGCTTGTGGCGATTCCGGCGCTGCTCCTCCCGCTGGGAGCGTGCTTTTCCTATTCGACGGTGCCGTTGGAGGCGATCGCCGCCGATCAGCAGGCGCGTTTTGTCCTCGACCAGGACGCCTATGGCCGCGTGATGAACCAGGCCGCGATGGAGGGATTCCCGGTTCAGATGATGAACCTGTCGGGCAACCGCATCAGCGGACGCGTCGCAGACACCTCCCCCGACAGCCTCACCATCCAGCTTCGGGGCGCCGGGGCGTCGGTATTGACCACGCAGGTGGCAACCCGCGCGATCCGGGAAGCGGCGATCCGGGAGTTCAACCGCAACAACACCATCATCACGGTCGCTGCCGGCGTGGGCGCTCTGGCACTCATGATCCAGGGCGGCGTGATCCCGGCGGGTACGCAGGACAACCCGGACGTGGACCCCGAGAACATGATCGGCCTGCGTCTTTTCTCGATCCCGATACCCTGACCGCGCACCGGCGACCGCGCTCGCACGGAGCTTCGTCCCGAGGGCCGCGGAACGCATACGGGCTCGTTCCCCTTGCGCGCCGCGCACGCCCCCTTCATTGTGTTCAGGTTCCCCCGGAACTACCGGGGGGGCTTTGCGCTCGCTGCAATGGTGCAGCCGCGCGCTGGCTGTACCGGGGCGGGGGTTGTGAGGGACAGTAAACCGGTGGCGCCGAAGCCACCCCTGAGAAGGAGAGCGTTATGCGATTCATTAGGCTACTAACCCTTACCCTGCTGCTTGGGGCCACATCGTGGTCGTTCGCGGAGGCACAAGTGCCCGCGAACAGCGATGTGAGTGTCCAGGCGGTGGACAGGGCCGCCAGATCTCTCGGCAGTGCCCTGGGCGTCCGCTCGATGGAGGCGACCCCCATTGTGGGCTCGCTGACCGGGCTGGTGAACGACGCCGGCTCCGGCCGTCCGCTGTCCGCCGCCCAGGTGTTCATCGAGGGCACCGGTCTCGGCGCCCTCACCAACGCCTCGGGGCGCTACCTCATCATCAATGTCCCCGCAGGCACGCACACGCTGCGCGTCGAGTTGATCGGCTATGCCGCGGCGTCCCAGGAAGTCACCGTGTCCGATGATGCAGCGACCACGGCCGACTTCGGGCTGAACGAAGAGGTCATCGACTTCGACGAGATCGTCGTCACCGGGACGGCGGGCCAGGCGCGGCGCCGCGAGGTCGGCAACGCGATCGAGCAGATCAACATCTCCGAGATCGCGGAGCCCGTGAACGACGTAGGTCAGCTCCTGCAGGCCCGTGTCTCCGGTGCCCGCATCCAGTTCGGCTCCGGGAACTCCGGTTCGGGCGCCGACATCCGCCTGCGCGGCAACGTGAGCGTCGCGCTGAGCAACCAGCCCCTCATCTACATCGATGGCATGCGCGCGAAGAGCGAGCCTACTTCGAGCCAGAACGGGGCCGAGGATCCGTACAGCCCGCTCAACGACCTCAACCCCGACGACATCGACCGCATCGAGGTCATCAAGGGGCCTGCGGCCACCACCCTCTACGGCACAGAGGCGGCGGCCGGCGTGATCCAGATCTTCACCAAGCAGGGTGGTCAGGGCGCCCCGCAGTGGACTGCGGAAGTGCAGCAGGGCTTCTCCTACTTCCGTCCCTTTGGGACCAATGAAGTGCCCTACCTCTGGCTCGACCAGGTCTTCCGGAACGGGCACCGGCAGCGCTACTCCATGCAGGTCCGGGGCGGCACCGGCGACATCGGCTACTTCGTGTCCGCCGCCTGGACCGACAACATCGGCGCGGTGGAGACCGACTCCGAGAACAGGATCAATCTGCGCGCCAACACCACCTTCCGGCCGCACGAGGACGTGCTCATCCAGTTCAACAACACGCTGGCGCGCACGAACCTGGAGCAGGCCCAGATGGGCAACTCCGTGACGTCGATCATGATGTCCGCCATTCGCGGCCCCCGGAACTACATGGCCGGCCGCCGCGACCAGGAGACGCTCCGCCTCCTGCTCAGCGAGGACTACAACAACCAGATTACGCGTGCGGTCACCGGCCTCACGGTCAACTACACGCCGGGTTCCGACTTCACGCACCGCCTTACCCTCGGATACGACTTCTCCCAGGACGACCACTTCAACGATCAGCAGCACTGCTGGCTCTGCCCCATCGGGATCATGAGCGACTTCTCCGACTACATCCAGGGCGGAGAGCAGCGGCGCGGCATGTCGCAGAACACGGTCGTGAGCTTCGACTACATCGGCACCTGGGGCTTCGACATCGCCGACAACATTCGCAACACGCTCTCCTTCGGCGCCCAGGGCGTCGAGAACGAGGTCGAGAACACCGAGAACGTGGTACGCCACTACCCGGGCCCGGGTGACTTCACCCTCTCGATCGGCGCCACCCGCCAGAGCATCAGCCAGAACCGGCTGCGCATCGTCAACGGCGGCTTCTTCGCGCAGAACCAGTTCGGGATCGACGACAAGTACTTCGTGACCGTCGGCGCCCGCGTCGACGGCAACAGCGCCTTCGGTCAGGACGTGGGCTTCGCGCTTCTCGGCGACGACTTCCGCTTCGACGTCTACCCGAAGATCAGCGCCTCCTACGTCGTCTCCGACGAGGAATTCTGGCCCGAGGCGTTCGGCCAGGTGAAGTTCCGCGGCGCCTACGGCCTCGCCGGCCGGGCTCCCGGCGCCTTCGACAAGGTTCGCACCTGGAGCGCGATCGGCTACGGCACTTCGGGCCAGCAGGCCTACTGGCCGTCCCGCCCCGGTAACGACGCACTGGGCCCCGAGCGCACCACCGAGGTCGAGTTCGGGATGGACGGCGCCTGGCTGGAAGGCCGCTTCAGCGCCGAGGTCACCGCGTATCGCCAGAGGACCTCGGACGCGCTGTTCTACGTGACCTCGCCCGACAGCGAGGGGAACTGGTCCTCCCAGCTCACCAACGTGGGCGAGCTGCAGAACCAGGGCTACGAGATCATGACCAACACGACGCTGGTGGACATGCGTTCGTTCCGTTGGGATCTGGGTCTCGGACTGGCCACCAACTTCAGCGAGACGCTCGACCTCGGAGGCGCAGCCGAGTTCTCCGTGGGCGAGTACGGCTGGGTGATCGAGGGCCAGCCTACGCCCGTGCTGAACGCCTACCGGGTCACGAACGCGAACGAGCTGGCTGATCCGATCTTCTCCGACGGACGCACCGTCTACGGCCCGACCAACCCGCCCTATCTGTGGACGGGGAGCACGTCCTTCGATCTGCCCGGCGGGCTCAACCTCTCCGCCCGTGGCGAGTACATCCACGGCGGCTGGATCTCCAACTACTTCGAGGCAGGCGCCACCGGGCGCACCATCGCCCACCCCAAGTGCTACGA
Source organism: Longimicrobiales bacterium (assembly GCA_965208255.1). Lineage (GTDB taxonomy): Bacteria > Gemmatimonadota > Gemmatimonadetes > Longimicrobiales > Gaopeijiaceae > BD2-11. The sequence goes on along the minus strand of OZ242324.1, from coordinate 575,774 downwards.
TGCCTACCGCAAGGTGGACTCCGGCTGGACCCAGGGCGAACTCGGGTCGAACCCCGGCCCCACCCTGCCCGACACCCGTCCCGCCGACATGTACGCCTGGGAAGTCGCCCAGTGCTTCGGAATGAGGCGGTATGACTACGCGAACTCCGAGTCCGACTATGCGGAGCTCCGCGACGTCACGCTGTCCATCCCGATCTCGAGCCTGCTTCCCAGCCTGACCGGCTGGGCCAGCCGCGCCGACCTCACCATCTCCGGCCGCAACGTGGCCTTCTGGACCCACGAGAACCTGATTACGGGCCACCCGGAGCAGAACGAGAACAGCATCGGCACCACGTCGGGCGAGTTCCGCCATGACCTGGTGAAGGGCATCGACGAGACGCTGCCGCCGGCTTCCTACTTCACTGTTTCGCTGCGGGCGATCTTCTGATCGTCCCAAGCTGAGATCCCGATCCCCCGGGCTCACGGCCCGGGGGATCGGATCCTCGGCATTTCGACACAGTCGGGAAGTATCGGATAACCGAAAGGCAAGGAGAATCAGAAAATGATTGTAAGATTCAAAAAGAAGGTCATGTCCGCCGGCGTTCTCGCCGCGGTCGCGGTCTTCTCCGCCTGTGACCTCGCGGTCACCAACCCCGGCCCGGTCCAGGACGCGACCCTCAACCTCGAGGGAGCTTACCAGGGGATCGTGAACGGCGCGATTCGCGGCGTTCAGGAGGGGTTCGGAACCTACGCGCTGCTCGGCGGCGCCATCACCCACGATATCATGGCTAGTGGCCACACCGGCTCCGCGGGCGTCCGTCCCGAGGAGGAGGTCGCGTGGCTGAACGACAACTACGACGGACGCGGAGGCTGGGGTGCCCAGCAGCGTGCACGCTGGGTTGCGGAGGAAGCCGTCCGCCGCTTTAACCGTGAAGACAGCGGGATCGACAATCCCGGCTCCTACCCGCCTCTGGCACAGGCCCATTTCTGGGGCGGGCTCGCCAGCCGCTATCTGGGCGAAAACGCCTGCACCGCGATCTTCGACGGTGGCGCGCCCGAGCCCAAGCTCGCCTACTTCGATCGCGCCATCGAGGCCTTCAACAACGCGGTCACGGTCGGCCAGTCCGCCGGCATGAACGACCTGGTCACGGCCGCTATCGGCGCCAGAGCGGCGGCCAAGCTCTTCAAGGGCGATTATGCCGGCGCGGGTGCCGATGCCGGACAGGTTCCGTTCGACTTCGAGTTCAAGACCACCTACTCGGGCTTCGGCGGCGAGTACTACTACGTCTACGGCCATGTGGAGAGCCTGGGCTTCCAGTCGCTTTCCTTCTGGGGCACGCCGGCGGGCGAGCACTTCCTGCTGACCGGTGACTCGCGCGTGGCCTGGGGATACGACAACGGCTCCAGGGAGGTTGCGTCAGGGCAGTCGGCCGCCGTTCGCGGTCAGACCCACCCCGCCCGGCCCACCTGGGTGTCGCTCGTCCCCATGTTCTATCCGCTCAAGGGCATTGCGCCCCGCGACCCGGACCGGGAGTTCCTCTTCTTCGAGCCGGATCGCGCGCAGCAGCGCGAGCAGTTGCAGATCGAGCTCGTGGACGGACGCGAGATGGAGCTGATCAAGGCGGAAGTGGAGCTTCGGAACGGCAACTGGCAAGCGGCGATGTCGCACATCAACAACGTGCGCACGGCCACGCCGGTCTATCCGATCGACATGACCGATCAGAACAAGTTCGACCTGAGGCTGCACCCCGCCGAGCAAGTGGACTGGGATGCGAATCCTGATCTGGCCGCCTACTTCGACCAATTCGGCTATGAACTTCAGGACTTCACTGAAGGCGCCGACATGATGCCGATGGGCAACATGATGCTGGGCGACCGCATGATGGACGCCCTCCACGCGAGCAACGCCGAGGAAGCGTGGACGTACCTGAAGTTCGAGCGACTCGTTGAGTTGAGCATGGAAGGTCGCCGCTTCGGCGACCGCTGGCGCTGGCGCTCCAACCCCGAGCCCATCGCGCCCTCCTCGGGACCCGGCGGAGAGCTCACCCCCGGGAAGTACAATCACCTCGAGTTCATTCCGACGCCGCTGGCCCAGCGCTACGACGTGCCGGAAGATCCTCTCATGATGTGCTTCCCGCTGCCAGTAGGGGAGAACGACACCAACCACAACATCGAAGAGTCCTACATGGACTGGATCGAGTCGACGGGATACCGCGCGGTAGACCCCTCGCTCATCGACATGGGCATGGGCGGCATGTAACCGTCCGAACCAGCCGTAACGTTGGATTTCGTGGGGGGGCCGGATCCGGCCCCCCCACGAGCTATTTGGGGGAGCCCACCGTGAGCCGGTCTCCGATGAGTTTGCGGACCGCCAGGAAGAGGATGGGAGCGCACTGGCTTGGGGCAGGACTGCTCGCGACTCTCGCCTGCGGTGACGACATCATCCGCTCCGTTGAGCTGCCGGAAGTCCCCGGCGTCCTGCGCGAGGTCATTCCGCCCGAGGGTTTCGAAGGCCCACTGGAGCACTCGATCGTCATTGGGTTCGAGGGACAACTCACGCGCGCGGGCTTTGCGCTCGGCCACCTACCCCCGGAGGCCGGAGACCTGAGCCGCGCCTCCCTGCTCTGGATTGGGTGCTACGTCCGCGAGACCAACGAAGACAGCTACCTGATGATCGAGCGAGTCGAGGGTTCCTCGCTTCCGTGCGGCGTCGTTCCCCACGAAGACCACCTGCACGCGGTCATCGAGTCCCAGAGAACCCCCTCCTGGCGGGCGCTGATCGTGGTCAACGTGCCTTGAAGCCTACGGGCCACTCCCGGGCGCGGCTCACAACGGACCCGAAGCAGGCGTGGCCCCGGCTCGCGGGGTCCTCTGCCGGCCGAGGAGCCGGTGCGAAACGACCGCCGCCCCAGCGGGTATCAGGCCATATGGCGGACAATGCAGGAGGTAACCGGTGAACCGTCTTCCGATGTGGTTTCTGGCGGTCGCAATGACGTTGGCCGGAGGACCGTACTCGGCGCAGGCCCAGGACGGTGGCTCCATCGTGGGCCAGGTTGTCGACGACGTCACGCTGGAACCCATCGTGGGCGCCACCATTACGGTGGTGAGCCACGAACTCGCGGCTGCCACCAACGAGGACGGCCATTTCTCCCTGCGCGGCGTGCCGCCCGGCAACATCTCCGTCAGAGTTGAGCAGCTCGGCTACATCGGTGTCGTGGGCGAGGTGGAGGTCCGCTCCAACGACGTGACCTTCCTGCAGTTCCCGCTCTCTCCCATGGCCTTCCTGCTGGACGAACTTCGCGTCGTCACGGACCGACAGGAGACCGAGGTGGCGGACGGCGGCAGTTACACGGAGATCATCCCCGACGAGTCGGATTCAGCACGCAACGCGCTCGAGCTGCTCGCGACGCGCGTGCCTTCCCTGACCATACGCGTGGACGCCACCACCTCCGAACGGCGGAGCGAAATACGCATTCGCGGCATCGCTTCGGTCGCCCGAAGCAACATGCCTTCGATCTACATCGATGGGGCGAGAGCGGATATCGTGTACCTGGAAGATCTCTCCGCAACCGAAGTACGCAGGATTCGCGTGCTGCGCGGCCCCTCCGCCGCGGCGCTCTACCCCGATGCCGCCAATGGCGTCATCCTGGTCGATACATGGCGGACGCGTAACTGAGGACCGGTTCGGCCCCGACCCCGGGGCCAGCCGGAAGCCGGCCGGCGCGGGCGCCCGAATGCGGGGGCTGTCTTACCGATCAGAAATCAGCGGTGACAGGTTGCTCGCCAGCAGGCGCCGGTTGAACTCGGCGACCTCGCCCTCGAACAGCTCGTCCACTTGGGTCCGGTACTCGACGACCTCCTGGTTCAGCAGCCGCTGGACCTCGCCCGCCTGGTTCGTCGGCGGAAAGTCCCCGTTCATGACGGCCCCCGCCAGGTAGCGCAGCTCCTCCGCCAGCTTGGGGGCCCAGCGCACCCCGTCCTGGCCCGTGCCCGTGGTGATCAGGCGCACCAGGTTGTCCTCGACCGCGATGAGGGATTCATCGAGCTCGCTCGCCGCGGCGAGGATGTCGTCCGCTTCGCCTCGGTCCTCCAGCACGGCCTGGAGGTCGTAGAGCTGGCGCCGCACCCACTCGATGCGGTTCACCATCGACGTCACCTCGGCGTAGTCGGCCCGGATGCCCGAGAACATCGCCAGCTGCGCCCGGATGTCCTCCTCGGTGCCGACGGAGTTGGGGTCCTTGAGCACGTGCAATTCCTGCGACTGGCTCGGCTGGCCGTCCACCTCGAGCGTGACGGTGTAGGTGCCGGGCGGCACGAGCATCGAGAGCCCCCTGCCCGCCTGAGCGCGTACGGTCGTCGCCGAGGTCCACCCAGTCGGCGTAGAGCGGCTTGGTGCGGAACACGATCTCGGGTGACGGTTCGTCCCGCAGATCCCACCACACCCGATTGATCCCCGCCTGCACTGGGCCTTCCAGCGCCCGCACCTCGTTTCCGGCGGCGTCCGCAATGCGGACCACGGCTCCGTCTGCGCCGTCCTCCCCCAGCCAATAGCTGATCGACGCGCCATAGGGCGGGTTGTCCCCGTCGGACTGGTCGTTCGGCATCGAGCGCGCGGCCGTGATGGCGCGGAAGCGGTAGGCGTCGCGCGGCGCGAACAGGTGTGCGCCCGATCCCGCGACCTCGGCGCTCAGCTGCTGCAGCGGCGTGATGTCGTCCAGGATCCAGAAGCCGCGCCCGTACGTCCCCACCACCAGGTCGTTGAAGTGCTTCTGCACCTCGATCCCGTACATCGGCGACACCGGCATGTTGTTCATCAGCGGCTGCCAGTTGTCCCCGTCGTCGAACGACACGTAGAGGATGTTCTCGGTGCCGAGATAGAGGAGCCCGGGCCGCACGGGGTCCTCGTGGATGTCGCGCGTGTAGCTGAGCGGACTGTCGGCGATGCCGTTGACGATCTTCTCGAAGCTCTCGCCGTAGTCGTCGGTGCGGTACACGTGCGGCTCGAAGTTGCCCTGCTGATGATGCTCGATCGCGAAGTAGGCCTTGCCGGTCTCGTGCCCCGACGCGTGGATGCCGCGCACGACGCCGTCGGGCGGCAGGTCGGGGATGTTGCCGGTCACGTCGGCCCAGCTCCCACCGCCGTCCCGCGTGACGTGCACGAGCCCGTCGTTGGACCCGGCCCACATCACGTTCGCGTCGAGGGGGGACTCGGCGAAGGCGTAGATCACGCAGCAGAACTCGACCCCGATGTTGTCCGGCGTGAGCCCCCCGGAGATCCCCATGCGCGACTCGTCGTTGGTGGTCAGGTCGCCGCTGATGATCTCCCAGCTCTGGCCACCGTTGGTGGTCCGGTGCACGTGCTGGCTGGTGACGAACACGGTGTTGCGGTCATGCGAGGACACGTGCAGGGGAAAAGTCCACTGGAAGCGGAAGCGAACCCCGCTGGCCGGGTGGCCGCTGGCCAGCTCGGGCCACACCTCGACGTCGCGGAACTGGCGGTTGCGGGCGTCCCAGCGAACCACCACCCCGCCCCGCCCGCCCGAGCCCGACGCGCTCGACCACACGATGTTCGGGTCCTCGGGATCGGGCGTCGCGAACCCGCTTTCGCCCCCGCCCACGGTCACCCATTCGGACCGCGAAATCGGCCCGCCGATGCCCCCGAAACCCCCGGTGCGGCTGTTGCTGGGCCCGCGGAACGACGGCCCGTCCTGCCGGTTCCCGAGTACGTTGTAGGGGATCGCGTTGTCCACCGTCACGTGGTACATCTGGCCGATGGGCAGCTCGGTGGCGTGCCACGACATCCCGCGGTTCATGGAGACCGCCACGTTCTGGTCGTTGCCCACGATCATGCGGTCTCCGTCCAGCGGATCGATCCACATGTCGTGGAAGTCGCCGCCGGGCCGCTGCAGACCCTGGTGGTTGACGTAGGTCGCGCCCCCGTCCAGCGAGCGCGACAGCCCCGAGGTCTGGAAGTAGACTTCGTCCGCGTCGTCCGGGCTCACGAAACAGTTGTTGTAGTAGGCGGTGCGGCCGCCCAGATCGCGGGAGTGGTTCATCAGTTCCCACGAAGAGCCCCCGTCGACCGAGCGCCAGAACTCCCCGCTCTCGGTCTCGCGTCCGTGCCAGGGCACTCCGTCGCCGGTCTCGATCAGCGCGTAGACCCGGTTGGGATCGGCCGGTGTCAGACAGAGGTCGGTCTTTCCCACCGGGAGCACCGGCAGCCCGTTGCCCTCGAGCTTGCTCCAGCTGTCGCCGCCGTCGTCGGTCACGTAGATGCCGCTGCCCTCTCCCCCGCTCTCCCGTCCCCAGGTGTGCACCTCCACGGTCCACATCCCGGCGAAAAGCCGACGCGGGTTGGAGGGGTCCATCTCGATGCTCGACGCGCCCGTGTTCTCGTCCGCGAAGAGGACATGCTCCCAGCTCTCGCCGCCGTCCATGGTCCGGAAAACGCCCCGCGTCTGCTGCGGCCCATGGGCGTGGCCCAGCGCGCCCACGTATACGATGTCCGGATCGTGGGGATGGACGACGATGCGGGACATGCGCGTCGGCCCTCCCTCGCCGAGCCCCATGTGACGCCACGTCCGGCCCGCGTCGGTCGACTTGTAGACGCCGGTGCCGAGCGAGACGTTCGAGCGAATGTGGGGCTCGCCCGTCCCGGCCCACACGATCGACGGATCCGATGGCGCCACTGCGAGCGCCCCGACCGAGTGATCGGTCTGGCCATCGAAGACGGGCTCCCAGTGTTCTCCGCCATCGGTGGTCTTCCAGATGCCGCCCGAAGCGGCGCCGGCGTAGTAGGTCAGCGGATCTCCGGCGACCCCGGCCACCGCCGCGAGGCGGTTTCCGACCGGCCCGATGTGCCGATACCGGAGTTGCTGGTAGGCTTCGGGGGAGACCTGCTGCGCCCCGCTCGCGCCTGCGAATCCGAGCATCGCCGTGAGGAGGAAGAGTGAACTCCGCATCATGCCCGCAAAGCCTGCGTTCATCGTCATCTCCTGGATACCCGGTGCGAGGGTGCTGACGGCACCATAGAGCCCGCGCCTCCAGCGCCGCAAGCGAGCCTGATCAGCACCCGCCACGCGCCCCGGATCGTGCTTGCGACGGGGCCGGTTTCGCGTTAGTCTCACGGACTGGTACAGGTGTCCCCGAGATCCACGGGAAACGAGCTTCAGATCAACGTTTTCCGGGGGTTGAGGGTCAGAATGGCACGGGTGGGGTCGGTTGCGTCCGGACGCTGCGGCGTCGCAACCGGGTTCCTGACCCGCGAAGCCTGTTTTCGACGTTCACAGTTTCGTTGGCAGGACAAGGACGGGAGCACCGCATATGAAGATCCTAAACCCTGGCGCTGCACTGATCGGTGGCCTCCTGCTGACGGGAGCCGGGATCGGCACGAGTTCCAGCCCCGCCACGCCGAACGGAGAAGCCGTGCCACTGCCGGACGCGGTGCACGCCGCCTCCGTTCCCACGGAAGAACTCACCACCGTCGTGCGCACCTACTGCCAGGTGTGCCATAACGACGCGCTGCTGACCGGCAACGTCTCGTTCGCCGAGTTCACCGTCGAGGGCGCTGCCGACAATGCCGCACTCGCGGAGCGCATGATCCGCAAGCTGCGCGCCGGCATGATGCCGCCGCCGGGCATGCCCCGTCCGGAAGCCGAGATCCTGCTCTCACTGGTCGAGACGCTTGAGGACAACGTGGACGACGCCTACCGGCGCCATCCCAACCCCGGGGTGCGGACCTTCCAGAGACTCAACCGGGCCGAGTACTCGGCGGCCATCCGCGAACTGCTGGGCATCGAGGTCGACGCCGGCGTCTGGCTGCCTCTCGACCAGATGAGCGAGAACTTCGACAACATCGCCGATGTCCAGGCGCTCACCCCGACCCACCTCGACGCCTACCTGAACGCCGCCAGCGAAGTGAGCCGTCTGGCGGTCGGAAGCCCGAACGTCGATCCGACCGACGCCACCTACAACACCTCGCCCTACGGCTCGCAGCACGCCTGGGAGTACGTGGAAGGCGCGCCCTACGGCACCCGCGGCGGAATCGTGGTGACCCACGACTTCCCGGCGGACGGCGAGTACATCCTCACCCCGGTGATCGAGGGTGGGCGCAGCGCCCGTTACGAGGATGTCGACATCTCCATCGAGGGAGAGCCCATCGCACTGTTGGCGGCCGGCCCCTTCCCCCGCGGAGGCGCGGACTTCCGCGGCGGTTCGCCCATCAAGACCAACCCGACCTTCATCCGCGCCGGACAGCGCCAGGTGTCTGCTGCGTTCGTCCGCCGTATCGACGGTCCCTACGACGACCTCATCAAGCCGCCCGAGTGGTCGCTTGCCGGCGGAGCCGGCGGGAGCCCCGGGCAGACCACGCTGCCGCACCTGAAGAGCCTCGTCATCAGCGGCCCCTACAACGTCACCAGCGTTTCCGAGACAGAGGCGCGCCGCCGCATCTTCTCCTGCCGGCCCACCACCCCCGAGGAAGAGCGCCCCTGCGCCGAGCGGATCATCGATCAGGTCGGAAGCGCCGCCTACAGGCGCCCGCTGGACGAGCGCGACCTGGTCGGGTTGATGGCGTTCTATGACGATGGCGCCGGCGACTCGGGCTTCGAGACCGGGGTGCGGCGGGCGCTCCAAGCCATCCTGGCGAGCCCCCACTTCATCTTCCGCATCGAGAAGCAGCCGGAGGACATCGAGGCCGGCGAGCGCTACGAAATCAGCGACCTGGCTCTGGCCACCCGCATGGCCGCGTTCCTCTGGGGAACCCAGCCGGACGCTGAGCTGATCGCCCTGGCGGAGCGCGGAAGGCTCTCCAGAGACAGTGAACTGGAGAAGCAGACCCGGCGGATGCTCGCCGACCCCAAGGCCGAGGCGCTCGGTCCCCGCTTCGCCGCCCAGTGGTTCCGGCTGCAGGACCTCGACAAGGTGCATCCGGACTCCTACTGGTTCCCGAACTACAGCCAGCAGCTGGCGAACGCCATGCGTACCGAGACCGAGATGTTCTTCAACAGCCTCGTGCGCGACGACCGCAGCATTCTCGACCTGTTCACCGCCGACTACACCTACGTGAACGAGCGGCTGGCCACACACTACGGCATGCCCGGCGTGCTGGGCGACGAGTTCCGCCGGGTGCAGTACCCCGACAGCCGCCGTGGCGGGGTGCTGGGTCAGGGATCCATCCTGGTGCTGACCTCGATGGGTACGCGCACCTCTCCCGTGCTGCGCGGCAAGTGGGTGATGGAGGTTCTGCTGGGAACGCCCCCGCCTCCCCCTCCGCCGGACATTCCGGCGCTCGAGGAAATCGAGGGAGCCTCGGACGGACGCTTCCTGACCACGCGGCAGCGCATGGAGATCCATCGGGCCAACCCGACCTGCCATGCCTGCCACCAGTTCATGGACCCGATGGGGCTCGCGCTCGACAACTTCGACGTGACCGGCAAGTGGCGCATCCGCGAGAACAACATGGCGCTCGACACCCGCGGAAACCTGTATGACGGAACGCCGCTGGCCACTCCGGAGGATCTGCGCGAGGCGCTGATGCAGCGGCCGATTCCCCTGGTGCGCACTTTCACCACGAACCTACTGGCGTACGCGCTGGGGCGTCGCGTAGAATACCACGATCAACCCACCGTGCGAGCGATCGCGCGCGAGGGCGAAGAGGACGACTACCGCATCTCGTCCTTCATCATCAGCGTCGTCAAGAGCGACCCGTTCCGGATGAGGATGGCCGACGTGGTGGCCGAAGAAGAGATGGAGACCGAACGATAACAGAAGCGCTTTCCCGATGGGTCGGCGCATGATGGAAACCGGGTTGTACACCCTGCTTCAGGAGATCTGAAATGCAATTCATCACCGGCAAGCACATCGCCCGTCGCACGTTCCTGCGGGGGATGGGCGCAACAGTAGCACTCCCGCTGCTCGATTCGATGCTGCCCGCGGCGAGCCCGTGGGCGAGCCGGAAGCTGGCGGAAGGGAAAACGCGCCTCCTCGCGATCGAGGTGGTGCACGGCGCTGCCGGAAGCGTCGACTGGGGCGCCCAGCAGTTCCTGTGGGCACCCGAGAAGATCGGACGCGACTACGAGTTCGTGGCCCAGAGCGCGCTGACGCCGCTGGAGGAATGGCGCAAGTATCTCACGATCGTGAGCAACACCGACGTGCGCATGGCCGAGGCCTTTACCGGGCCCGAGATCGGCGGTGACCACTTCCGCTCCAGCGCCACCTTCCTGACCCAGCAGCACCCGAAGCAGACCCAGAGTTCCGACCTCTACGTCGGCACCTCGCTCGACCAGACGTTCGCGCGCCGCTTCGGGCAGGACACTCCCCTTCCCTCCATGCAGCTTTGCATCGAGGATCTCGATCAGGCCGGCGGCTGCACGTACAACTACTCGTGCGCCTACACGGACTCGATCAGTTGGGCCGCGCCCAACGAGCCGCTTCCGATGATCCGGGATCCGCGCACCGCCTTCGACCTTCTCTTCGGTGCCGGCGGCACCCCGGAGGAGCGCCAGGCGCGCCGCCGCGAGAACGCGAGCATCCTCGACTGGATCGTCGGCGAAGTCGCGCACCTGAGGCGTGAGCTGGGGGCCACCGACCGTCGCCGCATGGACCAGTATCTGGACAACGTGCGCGAGATCGAGCGCCGCATCCAGATGGTCGAGGCGCAGAATACGAGCGGAGAGCAGCGTGAGCTGCCCGAGGCCCCGGCGGGCGTGCCGGATTCCTTCACCGAGCACATGCAGATGATGTTCGACCTGCAGGTGCTGGCGCTGCAGTCCGACATGACGCGCGTCTTCTCCTTCAAGACCGGTCGCGACGCGTCCAACCGGATCTATCCGGAGAGCGGCACCGACAAGCCGTTCCACCCGACCTCGCACCACGGCAACAACGAGGAGACCATCCTCGACTTCAACACCATCAACAAGTTCTACGTGGGCCTGCTGCCGTACCTGCTGGAGAAGCTGCACAACAGCCAGGACGGCGAATCGAGCCTGCTCGACCAGACCATGATCATCTACGGGTCGCCCATGGGAGACCCGAACATCCACAACCACCGCCGGTGCCCGCTGTTGCTGCTGGGTGGCGCCAATGGCCAGCTCGCGGGCGACATGCACCTGAAGGCGCCGGACGGAACCCCGATGGCCAACGTCTTCCTGAACGTGATGCACAAGCTCGGCTTCGAAGACATGTCGAGCTTCGGCGACAGCACGGGCGAGTTCAACGTGCCGAGTTCGGTGTTGACCGCGGTCGAAGAGGCAAGTCAGTCACGCTAAGCCGGGGACGGTCAGCATGAAGAAGAGATTGCATGTAAACGCGCTGGCGGCGCTGGTCGTCAGCATGCTGTTCACGTCGGCGACCGCGCCGGACTCCCCGCTTGCCGACGCCGCCATGAAGGGGGACGCCGCGGCGGTGCGCACACTGCTGGCGAGCGGCGCCGATGTGAACGCGGCGCGAGGCGACGGCATGACCGCGCTGCACTGGGCCGCGGAAACCGGTAACGCCCAGATCGCCCAGATCCTGGTGAATGCGGGAGCGATCCTCGAGGTCACCACCCGCCTGGGTGCCTACACGCCGCTGCACGTGGCAGGAAGGAAGGGCGCCGCCGGGGTCATCCGGGTACTTCTGGACGCCGGTGCGAACCCGAAGGGGGTGGCAGCCACGGGCTCCACGCCCCTGCACCTGGTTGCGGGGGCGGGTAGCGCCGCGGGGGCGAAGCATCTGCTGGACGCCGGCGCCGAGATCGACGCGCGGGCCGGCGACGCCCAACAGACGCCCCTGATGTTCGCGGCGGCCGCAAACCGCGCGGATGTCGTGACGCTGCTCCTGGAGAGGGGAGCGGAACCGGACATCACGACCACGCTGATGGAAGCGGCTACCCGGTCGGCGGTGGACAACTATGCGGGCGAGCGCATGCAGGAAGTCCTCGACGCCTTCAAGGGAGACGGCAACGAGCTGCCGACACCCGCCCAGATTCAGGCCGCTCTGGAGGTCGCCCGGGCCGTGCAGCGCGCGGGCGTGGTGCCGGAGAAGGAAGAAGAAGAGGATGAGGACGACCCCAGGGCCTTCTTCCGCCAGCCCCCCGACGACAAGTGGGGGAGCCTGACCGCGCTTCACCACGCAGCCCGCGAGGGTGCCATCGACGCGGCGATGGCGTTGCTGGACGGTGGCGCCGACATCAACTACGTCACCGAGTCCGACAACACCAGCCCGCTCACGATGGCGGTCATCAACGGTCGGTTCGACCTGGCGATGAAGCTGCTGGACCGTGGAGCCGATCCCAACCTGGTTACGGTCGACGGCGTCGCGCCGCTCTACGCCACCTTCAACGTCCAGTGGTCGCCGCGGTCCCGGTATCCGCAGCCTCGCGCCCACGAGCAGCAGGCAACGGAATATCTCGACCTGGCCATGGCGCTGCTCGACGCGGGTGCGGAGGTGAACTACCAGGTGACGGAGAACTTCTGGTACTTCACCTACAGCGGGTGCGGCAACGGCAACTGCGGGCTGGAAAACCAGGCGGGCGTGACGCCGTTCTGGCGCGCTTCACGTGCTCTCGACATCGACGGCATGAAGCTGCTGCGCTCTTGGGGAGCGGACTGGAACATGGCCACCTTCAAGCAGCCCGAGCGCCGCCGGGGACGGAACCCGCGCACCGGCGACACCGAGGACGAGGACCAGGTCGATCCTTCAGGGCTGCCGCCGGTTGAGGTGGGGGGTCCCGCGGTATTCCCGATCCACGCGGCCTCGGGCGTCGGCTACGGCGAAGGCTTCGCCGGCAACGCGCACACTCACATTCCGGGCAACTGGATCGCGGCGGTCGAATACCTGCTCGAGCTCGGCGCCGACGTCAACCAGCGGGACGCCAATGGCTACACCCCGCTACATCACGCGGCCGCGCGCGGGGACGCGGAGATGATCCAGTGGCTGGCGGACCGCGGCGCCGACGTGATGGTGGTGAGCCGCAAGGGGCAGACCACGGTCGACATGGCCAACGGTCCGGTCTCCCGCGTTACGCCGTATCCGGAGGCGATCGCCCTGCTGGAGAGCATGGGCGCGATCAACAACCACAACTGCGTCTCCTGCTAGGGAGCGGGTAAGGAGAACCAGCCGCCTTCACCCCTTCGGGGTAGGCGCAGCAGCAAAGCGACCAACGCCCGCCACCGTCCTGGTGGCGGGCGTTGTTGCGTCCGGTGTGTCCGGTTGCGTCGTTCGCAGACGCCGTCTCAAGGACGCCCCCGCATGATCCTCCGGGAACCTCGTTGCGCGCCGGGGAGCCCGCCTGATCGGGATCGCGGTCGTTTCCTTTCTGATCTCGAGCTGCGTGAGCGTGATTGGTCTGGGTCCTTCCCCGGGAACGAGAGTGCTGGGCGATATCCGGGGGGTAATTCTTCGCGGAGCGGATCAGCGCGTCGAGTTCCGGCAGGTTTCCGACGTACGCTGGACCGCGGACACGCTGGTCATCACGGGCGTCGTCGATTCCCCGGACCGAACCAGATACAGTCGAGCGGAAACCATCTCGTTTCCGCTCGACGATGTCAGCTATGTGCTGGTGCGCGATTTCAGCCCGGGAAGGTCGTTCTGGGCGAGTGTCGGAGTCGGACTCGCAACGGGCGCTGTGTTCGTCCTGATGGTGCTCTCTGGAGCCTGACGAGAAAGACCACAGACCCGAGGTCAGCCTCCCCCACCCCTCATGGTCGTAACCTCGATCAGCCCGTTGGGGAACCCCGTTCCCCAGCGCATGGTGGCGTCGGCGGCGCTGTGGTAGCGAACCGAACCGACCTGGTCGGGGCGTAGCGAATCGAGGATCGCCCAGTCCTGCGGAGCTCCGCCATCCAGGACGACGGGCACCCGGCGGTCACCTCCGAACTCGACGCTGGGCGCCCCGCGGACGCGCATCCAGCGGGGTCGCAGCTGCCGGATCGCGTCGGCGAGCATCATGGTGGAGTAGTTCGCGAGTTCCTGCGTCGAGATCACGTTCGGGTCGCGCCGGACATTGCGGTCGCACAAGTGGTCGAGTTCCTCCGCCGAGAGGACGCTGGCCTCCGCCCCGCCCGGCGCGTCGGCCACGGGACCGCCGGCGGCGCACACCTGCGCCAGCTGGTCGCCCGTGAGGGTTTCGCGCAGCTCACGCACGGCCGGGGTGTCGCCGGGGGTGCTGACGCACGCCTGTGCAAGCATGATGAGCGACACCGCCAACACGAGTTTCATTCCGGTACGTCGCATGATGCCTGCCTCCATCAAGGGTGGGATACTTGAGTTGATCATCTGCAGGATGCGCCGCCGACACAAGTCCTGGAGATACAGGGGCGTCCCAGGCGACACCTCTCATACTACAGAGTTGGGCCCGGCCAGGGGTCCGCCCGCGGGCGAACTCCGTGCCCGGGCCGAGGGGCTATCCCGTGGCGCGCGCCCGGAATGGCCGGTGGCAGCCGCCGCAGGTGCGGCCGAAGCCCGCAGCTGCATCTTCCACAGCCGTCATGTCGCCCGCCCGGGCCGCTTCCGCCAGCGCGGCCGCGGCGCTCTGGAAGGCCGAGAGAGCTTCCCCGAAGCCGGCGGCATCCTCCCAGATGTCGGGAAGCGCGCGCGAACCCTCGCCATGCGACCCTGTGGGGAAGATATCCGCAGCCATCACCGACAGCTGCTGCAGCGAGAGCGCGTGCCCGAGCACATGGCCCGCATGGGGAACGTCCTCGTTGAGGATGGCGGTGAGCGCCCCCCGGTGCGCGCCGAGGCTGCTCATGATGGTCTGGCGGTACTCCATCGCGGGAGTCGGCTCCTGCGCGGCCACGCGGGCGGGCGCCATGGCAGCGACGATGCAGGCAGCGAGAGCGGTGCGGGTAACTACTTGAAGCGAGCGGGCCACGGCGTGTCCTCCTCCCCGGGGAATGAGGCCCGGAGGAGTTCGCGAAGCGGCCATCCGGGCGGGTTCAAATGCGACTGTCACGAGACCCTAGATAGATCGCCAGGGGCGCGCGCGCAAGAGAAGACCGTGCGGCAAGCAGACGAGGACCTGCGCCCACAGCGTCGGCAGGCGTCAGTGGGGGCACGCCCGGGCCATTGCCGCACATCGGGTGTACGGCAACGTCCCCGGCTACCGGTCCATGCCCGACGCCTCGTCGGCCGCCGCCATGCTTCCGTCCAGATACCCGGCGAAGGTGTCGTCGAACGCCCCCGGGAAGAACT
Source organism: Longimicrobiales bacterium (assembly GCA_965208255.1). Taxonomy (GTDB): domain Bacteria; phylum Gemmatimonadota; class Gemmatimonadetes; order Longimicrobiales; family Gaopeijiaceae; genus BD2-11. The sequence goes on along the minus strand of OZ242324.1, from coordinate 560,621 downwards.
CGCCGGTCACGATCGAAGCCCGCGTGGGGTCGCCGTCCACCACCACGATGTTCAGAGGCGTGCCCCACTTGCGCGGGTCGAGGAGGGCCTTGCGCAGGCGGAAGTGCGAGGTCGTGGTCCTTACCAGGTCCTCGTTGTCGGGGTCCGGGTTGGGGCTGCCCACGATGACCGGATACTCGATCCCGAACTCGTCGACGTACTCGGCTACGACCTCGGGATGGGAGTATTCGCTGCGTCCGATGATCATCAGCCCGTCGTCCTGATGCGCGCCGTACTTGGCGACCAGGTCGGGTGCCTCGTACCGACAGTTGGCGCACCACTCGGCAAAGTAGGTCAGGAGGGTGACGCGGTTGTGGCCCACTACCTCCTCGAGATCGATTGGCTCTTCGTCTCTCGACATGCCGGAGAAATCGCGGCGCAGGACATCCCAGGGCACCAGATGGTCACCGCCTGCGCCGGCCACCTCCGCGGTCAGGTCGATCGCAACCACCGGGGAGTATTCATGTGGGTGGGGCGCCGCCGCTTCCTCCGCGGGGGCTGCCGGGTTCATTACCAGCCATCCGCCTCCGGCCACCAGCAACAGCGCTACCGCCGAAACGATCCATCTTGTCATCGGACTCTCCCTCCATCGGGTGTTACTGAACCTGATCTTCCGGACGACGGGAAACAAAAACGCCCGCCAGCCGGGTCGCTGGTCGGGCCTCCGAGCATCCTCTGTTGTCTCAGTCAGGAAGCTACATGGGTCGGCCCGCCCGACCCCGCGTCGGGGTGCAACATGGACACGAGCAGACCTCGACGACGGACTGCTGTCCGCCGTGACGCCGGGTGTCCTTGTTCTGGCTCCGGATTGAGCGCATTGCGGGCCGTCTCTGGAAGCAGGGACTACTCGCCCAACATTGAAGACCAAACATGACCCCTCGACCGGGGATCACGCAACGGCGATTCGGGGAACATCCGGCGCCGGGCCTCTCGCGACGTGCCTTCGCGGCTGCGCCGGACCTTGATCGACCCTAACATGTAGGAGATGCTGTTCGGGTGCTCGCCGGCACGTCGCGCCAGGCTCCTGAACGGCGACCCCGCCCAGGGGTCTCCAGGCCCGGGAGCCCGAACACAGGAACGCCTCCTTGAAGGGACAGACTTCGACCGGCACCCGTGTCCCGGCGGTGGATCCCTGGAGCCGGGCCGCCGTGGCGCTCGCAGTCCTCGGTCTCCTGCCCGGCGCACTCGCGGCACAGACCGGGGGCGTGGAAGGCAGGGTGGTCGATGCGGAGGGGCCGCCCGTCTTCGCCGCCAACGTCCTGCTGACCCTCCCGGAGACGCCCGACGAGATCGAGCGCAGCGCCGAGTCCGACCGCTTCGGCTACTACCGCATCGAGAGTGTGCCACCCGGGCCCTATCTGCTGCGCACCCAGCGAATCGGATACGGCGAAATCGTCCAGCCTGTCGAGATCGTCACCGCCCGGCGCATCGAAGTCGACATCACGCTTACCGCCGCCCCCGTGGAACTCGAGGGTATCTCGGTAAGCACGGCGGAGACCCGTGAACGCAGCCGCTTCCTGCAAACCGCGGGCGTGACGGTCCGCGAGATCTCGCAAGCGGAACTCCGTCTCGTGCCCGGACTGGCGGAAGCGGACCCCATCCGCGCGGTCGAGGTCCTGCCGGGGGTGGTTTCCACGTCCGACTTCACGGCCTCCTTCAACGTGCGCGGAGGATCCGCGGATCAGAACCTGATCCTGCTGGACGGCGTGCCCATCTTCAACCCGTTCCACCTGGGCGGCATCTTCTCGGTCTTCAACGCCGACATGGTGGGCCGGGTCGAGCTCAGCTCGGGGGGCTTCCCGGCGGAGCACGGCGGTCGCGTGTCGTCCCTGCTGCTGGTCGAAAGCGATCCCGGAACCGAAGACTTCAGCGTCCGCGGCGGCGTGTCGCTGCTTGCCGCACGCGTGGCCCTCGGAGGCCGGGCGCCCGAGGTGGTGGAACGGACGCTCGGACTCAGGCGCCTGAAATGGCGGGCCTCCGGCCGGCGCTCATGGTTCGATCAGCTGCCGAGGTCGGTTCCCTATCACCTGACGGACTTCCAGGGCGTAGTGGAGGGATGGACGCCGGGCGGCAGCCGCATCCTGATCACGGCCTACTCGGGCGACGATGTCTTCAACCTTACGGACATCGACGAAGACGACGAAGACGGCTTTCCCCTGCGCGCGGCCTGGGAATGGGGCAACGACCTCATCGGGGTGCGTTGGACCACGCCGCGTCGTGACGGGGGGGCCTTCGACGTGCGGGCGGGCTACACCCGCTTCAAGTCCGCCCTGGCCTTCCCCGATTTTTCGGATACGGAGTTCAGCAGCGGCATCTCGCAACTGTCGCTGGGCGCCGACCTCGAGCACGCGCTCGGGCGCCAGTGGACGTTCAAGAGCGGGGTGTCGGCGGACCGGATGACGCACCTCAACCTGGTCAGGTCGGGGGGCACCCGGTTCACCGACGACTCGGGCGAGGGATGGCTGGGAGGCGTCTTCGCCCATGCCGAATGGAGGGGCGGGCTGGACTGGCTGGTGGAGGCCGGCCTGCGCGCGGACCGCTGGGCGCCGGTAGCGGCTGACCCCATCAACCAGCTCGCCCCCAGGATCGCAGTCAAACGTTTCCTCGGCGGTGGCGACATCGCGGTCAAGGCCGCCGCGGGGCGCTTCACCCAGTTTCTGCATTCGGCGCGGGATGACGAGGTCCCCATCGGCATCGACATATGGGTCCTCACCGGCGACCTGGCGCCCCACATCGCCTCCGACCAGGTCCAGGTGGGGGTCGACGCATACTTCCAGGGAGGGTGGTTTGCGTCGCTCGAGACCTACGAGCGCTTCTTCGACGGCGTTACCACGTTCAATCCGGTCGACGACCCGAACCGCGGCGACGACGATCTGTTGCCCGGGACCGGCCGGTCGCGCGGGATCGATTTTTTCGTGCGCAAGACCGGGGAGGGCGTGAGCGGCTGGATATCCGCTTCGTGGCTGCGCGCCACCCGGACCTTCCCGAACTTCCTGAGCGGCCGCCAGCCTCCGCCCGACCACACCTATGCTCCGATCTTCGACCGCCGGCTCGATGTCGACCTGGTCCTGCGACTCCCTCTGCCGGCCGGCTTGCGTGGCGGGGTGCGGTGGAACCTCGGGACCGGGCTCCCCTACACCCGCCCGCTGGCTTCCTTCGTGTACTTTTCCCCGCAGAACGTGTCGGGCGGCCGCCTGACCTGGCAGGAAGACGAAGCCAACGCCATGCTGCTCGGCGCCCGCAACGGGACGCGCTACCCGGCGTACCACCGTCTCGACCTGAGCATGCGCCGCACCTTCACCTTCGGCTGGGGCACGCTCACGCCCCATCTGGACGTGCTCAACGTCTACAACCGCAAGAACGTGCTCTTCTACTTCTTCGACTACTCGGCGGATGCGCCGACCCGCTCCGGTCTGTCCATGTTTCCGATTCTGCCCACGGTCGGCGTGGAGGTGACCTTCTGATGGGCGTGCGCCGACCGGGCACCACCTGCGCGCTGGTGGCACTCCTGGCATCCGTCCCGGCGTGCGAACTGCAGGAGATCACTCTGGCCGAGGCCGAGGATGTGATCGTCGCCGAAGTCTTTGTGGCCTCGGACGTGGACGCCGTCTATGGCACCGCGTGGATCCATCGGACGCTGGGAAGCGCGGGCTCGACCCGGGAGGTGTCCTTCGCGGATGTGTTCCTGCGCGCGGAATCCAGCGTCTCCACGGTTCGCCTCCGGTTGGCCGAACCGACCGTCTGTGCCGGCGACGAACTGCCGGAGGACTTTCCGGGATCGTGCTATTTCGCGGGACCGCTGGACCCCCGCTTCTTCGGCCCGGGCGCCCTCGTGGAGGCCATCATTCGCCTGCCGGACGGAGGCCGCATTACGGGACAGACGCGCGTTCCGGGAGACTACGAGCTGGTCGCTCCGGACATCGGGCCACGCCGGATGTGCTCGGTTGAACCATCGCAACGCGTCGCCGTGGAGTGGACCCGCTCCGAGGGGGCGTGGGCCTACATCTCCGAAACGCAGATCATCAATCTCACGGCCGCGCTCGAGGACACGAACATCGAAGTCGAGGAGGACCCGTTGCTCCTGGTTGGACTGTCGGTATCGGAAACCGACACCACCATCGTCTTCCCCTCGGAGTTCGGCCTCTTCGACCGGGTCAACCTGGGGCGTGATCTGGCACTGGTCCTGCAGGAAGGACTACCTTTCGGAACGCAGGCCGAAGTGGTAATCGCGGCAGCCGATCGCAACTACGTCAACTGGGTACGGCGCGGCGTCTTCAATCCGTCGGGCATCGTTCGCACTCCCAGCCTCCACGGGGACGGCACCGGTGTCTTCGGATCGGTTGTACGCCAGCGCTTCACGGTCGACGCAGGTTTGCAGGTTCCAGCGCCCGGACCCTGCGATCCGGTCGAGCCGTAGAAGGACGACAGGGACGGGATCGCCATTCTGCATCCCGCTGCCTTGCCTACAACACGAGCTACGAGAAAGCCATGGCGAACATCATTCTTCCCCCCGGATGGCGCATTCCGGAATCGCTGGCGACGCCCAGAGAGGTGTATCTGCGGCGCCGCGAGTTCGTGCGCACGCTGGGTCTCGGGATGGCCGCGCTGGGATCGGCGGCGTGCGGCTCCAAGTTCATCGCGAACGAAGAAGATCCCGTCGAGCCGGATCCGCCACCGGATCCCGTGGATCCCACGACTCCGACCACCCCCGTCGACCCGCCCTGGACGTGCGACGACGATCCGCCGAGAGAACCGCTGCATACCATCTGTCCGTCGCCGAACATGGACCTCTATCCGGCGGAGCGGAACACCACGTACACGCTGGGCTCCCGGCCGATCACCGACCGCGGCGTCACCTCTACCTACAACAACTACTACGAGTTCAGAGTCGGTGCGGGGAACATGTGGCGCCTCACCGGGCCGTTCCGGGTACGTCCCTGGACGGTGACCTTCTCCGGACTGTGCAACGCTCCGGCCACCTGGGATGTCGACGCGCTTGAGAGCATGTTCGGCGTCGAGGAGCGGCTTTACCGGCTGCGCTGCGTAGAGACGTGGGCGATCGCGGTTCCGTGGAGCGGCTACCCGTTGCGGAAACTGATCGAGCTGGCCGAGCCCCTCTCGTCGGCCACCCATGTCGCCTTCCGCAGCTACAACCGGCCCGAGCAGGCGAGAGGGCAGGAGGGAGGGAGTTACAGTTGGCCATACTACGAGGCACTGCGGCTCGACGAAGCCATGAACGACTTGGCCTTCGTGGTAACGGGCGCTTACGGCGAGCCCCTGCCCAAGCAGAACGGGGCCCCGTTGCGGCTCGCGCTGCCCTGGAAGTACGGCTACAAGAGCGCGAAGGCCTTTCTGGAGGTGGAGTTCACGGACACCCAGCCCGGGACCTTCTGGTCGGACATTTCGCCGAACCAGTACGGCTTCTACTCCAACGTCAATCCGGACGTGCCAACCGGCTGGCCACAGACAAACGAACGGCACCTGCCGAGCAACTCGCCCCAGCCGACGGAGCTGTTCAACGGGTACGGGGAGTTCGTGGCGGACCTGTACGAGCCGGAGCTGCTGACCCGCGTGAGCTAGTCCGGGCTCGTTTCCGATCCGTGCCGCCATGGCTGCATGGGCTGCCGTCAACTCGGCCTGGATCGCCGGCATCCTCGAACTGGCGCGAACAGGCGCTGCGGGAAGGCGAGTACGCCGGGAGAGGTGGGTACGTTACAGCGAGAGGCGGCTGAAGTAGCCCACTACGAGCTCGGGGCCGGTGGCGAGGTTCTGGCCCGACAGGGGCAGCCTGGAGCCCAGTTCGACCTGCCCGGGACCCGCGGTCACCAGCAGCGAGGGGTACAGTCGCACCATCTCGCGCTTCAGCCCCGCCCCCCCAAGTCCCACCTCTGTGAACGCTCCGCCGTACCAGCCCTCGAACTGAATCTTGAAGCCGAGCGGCTCACCGCCGCCGCCGAAGCTCACGTTGAAGAAGCGCTCGTTGCCGAAGTCGCCTCCGTCCTCCTTCGCCTCGCGCCATCGGTATCCGGCCCACCCCTGGGCATAGAAGGGCCGCGGCCAGAAGGAGTGTCCCACCTCCGCCAGCACCTCCCAGTCCCGCTGGCCGTCTCCCAGCGGGATGAGGTTGGTTCCGGACTCGAAGTCGGTGGGAAGCTTGGTGCCCACGCGGATCGCGAAGGGGAAATCGCTGCCCACGAGGCGGAGCGGTGCGGTGCGCGCGTACACGCGGGTATCGCCGAAGCCCCACGAAATGCGGGTGCCGTCGAGGTCGGCGAACTCGAGGCGATGGTAGGAAGGCTGAACCCAGAGATCCACGCCGGGGGCGATTCCCATCGCCAGCGTCAGGAAGAAGGATGCGGTCTGGGCGTGACCGTCCAGAATGATATCGCGGACCTGGCCCGTGGGGCTGAATTCCTCTCGGGTGTCGAGATAGTACATGGCGAACGAGGTCCAGCCCTGGCGCTGAGGCTCGATCCACTGTCCGTGGCCCGGAGAGGCCAGGAGGGAGAGCGTGAAGAGCGCCAGCGCGAATCCTCGAGAGGCGGCCGAGACGTGTTTCGATTTGTTCATGACATGTCCTGCGAAGGTGCAATCAGGAGTGGAAGGCCGGGTCGAGTCGCGCTTGGGTGAGTCAGAGGGCCGCTGGCGATCGTGCTGCCGCCCCTGGCAGAGGCACAATCCGTGCCAAGGCGCGTGCCGCATCACGTCTCCGCCCGCAACCTAACAAAATAGCCGATGACCAGCGTGTTGCCAGCCGGCAGGTTGGTTCCCCGCAGCGGAATCTGCACTCCCGCCTTCGCCGAGCCCGCCCCCAGCGCGTAGCTCAGGGAGGGCGTGAGGCGCAGCATCGAACGGGACGCCGTCGCGATCGAGATTCCCTCGATGACCGGAACTCCGCCGTCCCAGCCCTCGGCGATGAGGCTCGCTCCCAGGCGCCCGAACTCGATTCCGCCGGAGAGCAGGAAGAACACCTCGTCTCCGAAATCGCGATGCGACTCCAGGTTCTCCTCCCGCCAGCGGCGGCCGATCCAGGCGCTCACATAGGCGGGCACGGGGTGGAAGGAGTGGCCCAGCTCAAGGACCAGCTCCCAGTCCCTCTGGCCGTCCCCGAGCGGGATGAGCTCCGCATCCACGGCGAAGTCGCCGACGGGGACCTTGGCGCCGCCCCGGATCGCAAGGGGAAACCCGCTGCCGAAATAGCGGCCGGGCTGGACGCGAAGATAGAAGCGCGTGTCGCCGATGCCGGTGCGCAGCCGGTCGCCGCCCAGATCATCGAAGCGGAGGCGCTGGTAGGGCACCTGCGCCCAGGCGTCGACTCCGGGAAACAGCCCCATCGCCACGGTGGCGAACGCGGACGTGCTGACGGCGTGCGCCTGCGTGAAGGGGTCGAAGGCCGCGATGTCACCGTCGGAGTGAAAGGCCTCTCGCGTGTCCAGGTGGAAAACCGACACGTCCAGCCAGCCTCGCCCGGGCGACTCGACCCACTGGGCGCCGACCTCCGTGGCGCCGCCTGACAGGGTCACGATCACCAAGGCCGCAGTGAGCAGTTTCCCCCGGGCGCGGGAGCGAGGGCTGCTGGATGTGGACGGCCGGCAGCGCATTACGGCCCGCTGATCTGGACCGTCACTGTGGCGGACTGCGAAGCTCCCGCCACCGTGGAAACCGTAGCGCGCGCGACGTAGGTGCCCGGTTCGCCGTAGGCATAGTCGAAGTGGCCGGCCTGGGTGTTGACGTTGACAGGCGCGCCGCCGCCGTAGATGAACGGGATCGTCTCCATGTCCCCGGTGCCGTACTCGACCACGGTCTGGGACAGGTTGGTGCCCCGCGACTCGTAGCGAAACCGGATCTCCTGGCCCACGGACGCACTCTCGCGGCTGGCGGTCAGACTAACCGTCAGGGGCTGGGGCTCGAGAGGCGGGTTCAGGCACGAGACCAGGAGGAGCGCGCACGCCATGGGCACGAGCATCCGATACCGGGGCGACCATCGGCTGATCCGTTCCCGAACCCCCCGCGGGGCGCTGTTGCCCGGACTCATCCGGCCGGGGTGACCGTTGGCTGTGCGTTGCGTGCTTCCCGCCGGGGCAGTGTCCCTCGCGGAACTTGCGAACTGGCTGAACATCGTAGACCCGCCTCTCTGGTTTTCCGCCCACGCGCTGGCGGCAGTTTTCGCGCGCCCGCTGGTGGCGAAGCTATCTGTGGAAACCTATGTTACTCGTAGGATATTGTCTGCATCTCAGACCTGCGAGATCAGGCCGGTCCGACCCGGTGGCATGCGTCGTCCGGTCGGGCCGCGCCGGTGGCGCATGTCCGCGAACCGGAGGCCACGGAATGAATGCAATCTCTGGCGCCACGGCCGTCCTGGGCGTCGCCTTGCTGGTCGGCGCGAGCGGCAGCGGCTTCTTCCCGGACGCCCCTCCCGTTCCGGCCCCTCCCCCGGACCACGCGCGCGCCGCCTCCCACCTCCCCGCCGCCACGCTCACGGACGTCGTCGCCCGGTACTGCCAGGTCTGCCACAACGACGCCCTCCTGACTGGCAACATGACCTTGTCGGGCTTCCAGGTGGAGGCGGCCGCGGAGAACGCCGAGACCGCCGAGCGCATGATCCGCAAGCTGCGTGCCGGCATGATGCCCCCGCCCGGCATGCCCCGCCCAGCCGGCGACACCCTGCTGGCCCTGGTCGAGACGCTCGAGAACACCATCGACGATGACGCCCGCCGCAACCCCAACCCGGGCGGGCGCACCTTCCAGCGCCTCAACCGGGCGGAATACACACAGTCGGTGAAGGATCTGCTCGGCCTCGACATCGACGCCGGCGAATACCTGCCCCTGGACACCAAGAGCGCCAACTTCGACAACATCGCCGACGTCCAGATGCTCTCGCCGACGCTGCTCGAGGCGTACCTCAACGCGGCCAGCGAGATCAGCCGGCTGGCGATCGGCGACCGCGAAGCCAGCCCCCGCGAGGTTGCCTACAAGGTCGAGAAGCGCGCCTCGCAGCTCGTCCATGTGGAGGGTACCCCCTACGGTTCGCGGGGCGGCATCGCCATCAACCACACCTTCCCCGCGGACGGGGAGTACGTCTTCTGGATGCAGTTCCACGGCGTAGGTGGAAGGGCCACCGGCGAGAAGATCGAAATCTCCTTCGACGGCGAGCGGGTGGCGATGCTGGACGTGAACCTGCGCGGCGGGACGGAGAACGAACAGCAGGGCCGCGAAATGGTCACCGACCCCATCTTCGTGCGTGCCGGCCCGCGCCAGGTGTCCGCCGCGTTCGTGCGGACCTTCGAGGGGCCGGTGGAGGAAGTGCGTGCGCCACTCGGCCGCGCCGTCAACAGCGGCTGGCCCGACCTCGCTCTCACCACGGTGCCGCACCTGCGCGAGTTCGCGGTGCGCGGCCCCAACAGCGTCACCGGCGTGTCGGAGACGCCGAGCCGACAGAAGATCTTCAGCTGCCGGCCGACCTCTCCGCAGGAAGCGCCCGAATGCGCGCGCAGCATCTTCTCGCGCCTGGCCTCGGAGGCCTATCGGCGTCCCGCCAGCGAGAGCGACATCGCCGACCTCATGGCCTTCTACGAAATCGGGGCCGAGGAGGGAGGCTTCGAGCGAGGTGTCCGCTTCGCTCTTCAGGCCCTTCTGGCGAGCCCGCATTTCGTCTTCCGCTTCGAGGAACCGCCTACGGGCGCGCGTGCCGGCGAAGAATACGAACTGGACGGCACCGCCGTCGCCTCCCGGCTGTCCTTCTTCCTCTGGGGCTCTCCTCCGGATGAAGAGCTGATGGAGGCTGCCCGCCGCGGGAGGCTGGACAACGACGACGAGCTCGAGCGGCAGGTGCGGCGGATGCTGGCGGATCCGCGCTCCGAAGCCCTTTCCAGCCGCTTCGCGTCGCAGTGGCTGCGGCTGCAGGACCTTGAGAAGGTGTCGCCGGACATCTACGCCTTCCCCTACTTCGACATGACGCTGTCGGACGCGATGCGGCGGGAGACGGAACTCTTCTTCCAGAATCTCGTGCAGGAGGATCGCAGCCTGCTCGAAATCCTCACGGCGGACTACACCTTCGTAAACGAGCGGCTTGCCGCCCATTACGGGATGCCGGATGTCGCGGGCACCAACTTCCGCCGGGTCGAGTACCCGGACGACCGGCGCAGCGGACTCCTCGGGCAGGGCAGCATCCTCATGCTTACCTCGATGGCCAACCGCACCTCGCCCGTCCTGCGCGGCAAGTGGGTCATGGAGGTCCTCCTCGACTCGCCTCCGCCCCCGCCTCCACCCGATGTTCCGGCACTGGAAGCCACCGAGGGGATCGAGGAGGGCAAGGTCCTGACCACGCGTGAGCGCATGGAGAAGCACCGGGCCAGCCCGGTTTGCCAGGCCTGCCACCAGTTCATGGATCCCATCGGGTTGGCGCTCGACAACTTCGACGTGACCGGAGAGTGGCGGGTGCGCGAGTACGGGATGTCGCTCGACACCCGCGGCACCTTCTACGACGGAACCACCGTGGCGAGCCCGGGAGACCTGCGCGACGTGCTCCTCAAGCGCCCCATCCCGATCGTGCGCGCCTTCACCAAGAACCTGATGGCGTACGCGCTCGGGCGCCGCGTCATGCACTACGACCAGCCGACGATCCGCGAGATCACGCGCGAGGCGGAGGCCAGCGACTACCGGATGTCGTCGTTCATTCTGGGCATTGTCCAGAGCGACGCGTTCTCCATGAAGCGGACGGATGCGCTCCTGACGGAGGAGTCGGCATCCAACTGAAGACGGGCGGCAACGTCCCTGGGAGGCAAACCCCATGAATTTCCTCACCGGCAGACACATCCATCGGCGGACCTTCCTGCGCGGGATGGGCGGATCGCTTGCCCTCCCCTTCCTGGACGCCATGGTGCCCGCGGGCGCGGGATGGGCCCGGGCTTCGGCCGACCTGGAGAAGACCCGCTTCATCGCCATCGAGATCGTGCACGGCGCGTCCGGATGCACGGAGTGGGGCGCGACCCAGAACCTGTGGTCGCCGGCGAAGACCGGGCGCGACTTCGACCTGAGCCCCACGGCCATGAAGTCGCTCGCGCCGTTCCAGGACGACCTCACCATCGTCAGCAACACGGACGTGCGCATGGCCGACGCCTACACGTCGCCCGAGATCGGCGGGGACCACTTCCGCTCCAGCGCGACCTTCCTGACCCAGGCGCACGCCAAGCAGACCGAAGGGTCGGATGTATTCGTCGGGACCTCGATGGACCAGCTGTTCGCCCAGCGCTTCGGCCAGGAGACGCCGATTCCGTCGATGCAGCTGTGCATCGAGAACGTGGACCAGGCCGGCGGCTGCGCCTACGGCTACGCCTGCGTCTACACCGACACCCTGAGCTGGGCCTCCCCCACCGAGCCCCTGCCGATGATCCGCGATCCCCGTGTCGCCTTCGACATGCTCTTCGGAGCCGGAGGAACGCCCGAGGCGCGCGCCGAGCGCCGTCAGGCCAACCGCAGCATCCTGGACTGGATTGCGGGCGAGGTGGCAGAACTGAAGATGGTGCTGGGCGGCGAGGATCAGGTGCGCCTGGAGCAGTACCTGGACAACGTGCGGGAGCTCGAGCGCCGCATTCAGATGATCGAGGAGCAGAACGCGAGCGGCGAGCAGCGGGCCCTGCCCGAGGCCCCGGCGGGCGTCCCCGACTCCTTCACCGAACATCTGCAGCTCATGTTCGACCTGCAGGTGCTGGCCTTCCAGACCGACATGACCCGGGTCTTCACGCTCAAGCTCTCGCGCGACGCGACCAACCGGGTGTACCCGGAGAGCGGGCTGGATCTGCCCTTCCACCCGACCTCGCACCACGGCAACAACCATGAGGAGATCCTCAAGTTCCAGCAGTTCAACGAGTTCTTCACCGGACAGACGCTCTACCTGCTGGAGAAGCTGAGCGAGTCGATGGACGGGGACGCGAGCCTGCTCGACCGCAGCATGGTGCTGTACGGATCGCCCATGGGCGACCCCAACGTCCACAACCACCGCCGGGTGCCCATGTTCCTCGCCGGCAAGGCCAACGGACAGCTCGAGGGCAACCTGCACCTGCACGCCCCCGACGACACGCCCATGGCCAACGTTATGCTCACCATGCTGCACAAGCTGGGGCTCGACGACCTGGAGGACTTTGGCGACAGCACCGGCGAATTCGCGCTTACGCTGCCCACGGCGGCGACCGCCGACGCCAGCAGCTCGAGCAGATAGGCGGGTCCGGGGGCAACGGATGTCACGACTTCATGGATGTGCCGCGCACACTGGAGAAACGATGAGAGAGATGTTGCGCGAGAAGAGGCGGAAGACCGGAACCGGGGGCATCGGCGGGGGAAGGCCGGGGGCGCTTGTGGCCGCCCTGGTCCTGACCCTCCTGGTCTCGGCGGCGACGCCGCCCGAGTCACCGGTCGCGGACGCGGCCATGCGCGGCGATCAGGGGTCGGTGCGCGCGCTCCTTCAGCAGGGTGCCGACGTAAACGCCGCCCAGGGTGACGGCATGACCGCGCTCCACTGGGCGGCCGAACGCGGCGACCTGGAGATGGCGCGGATGCTCATCTACGCCGGGGCCGGCCTGGACGCGGTCACCCGCATGGCGGAGTACACGCCCCTGCACCTGGCCAGCCGGGCCGGTCACGGGGGTGTGGTGCGCGCGCTGCTCGAGGCGGGAAGCGACCCTGCGGCGCCCACCGCCAGCGGTGGAGCCACCCCTCTGCACCTGGCGGCCGCGGCGGGTGATGCGGAGGCGGTCGCCGTGCTCGTCGAACACGGGGCCGACGTGAACGCCCGCGAGGAGAGGGCCGGACAGACGCCGCTCATCTTCGCCGCGGCGCAGAACCGGGTGGAAGCCATCCATGCGCTGCTCGCCGGGGGAGCCGACCCATCGCTCATCACCACGGTCGTGGACATGGTCGAGCTGGAGGAGTCGCTCCGCAACAGCGCCGACGACGTGGTGCGCCAGCAGATCGCGGCTCAGATCGCCGCCAGGGACGCGCAGAAGGAGGAGGAGAAGGAGCAGGAGGGCGAACAGGAGGAGAAGCCTCCGGAGGCCCCCAAGCCCCTCTCCATGGGGCAGCAGGTGGGGCACATGGGTGGGATGACCGCGCTCCTGCACGCCGCGCGCCAGGGTCACACAGAGTCGGTCGAGGCCCTCCTCGACGCCGGCTCCGACATCGACCAGGCCAGCGCCGACGCAACCACCCCGATCTTCATCGCCGCCCTGAACGGCCACTTCGATCTGGTCCTCGCGCTGCTCGAGCGCGGCGCCGATCCGACCCAGGCCAACAACGCCGACGGCACGCCGCTCTTCGCCACCATCAACCAGCAGTGGATCCCCAAGACCGGGTACGCCCAGCCCAACGTCCACCTCCAGCAGGACGCCACCTATCTGGAGGTCATGGAGGCGCTCCTGAAGGCGGGAGCCGACCCCAACCTGCGCCTCTCGAAGCGCCTCTGGTTCACCCAGTACGGCGGGAACATCCTGAGCGTCAACATGGTGGGTGCCACGCCGTTCTGGCGCGCCTCCTACGCGGCCGACGTCGAAGCGATGCGGCTTCTGGTCGCGTACGGCGCCGACCACCGCACCCCGACGCAGAGGCCGCCCCCGCGCCGCCGCATCGCCTGGGACGAGGACCCGGGCGCGGACAAGTCCGGCGTACCCGCGGTTCCGGTCGGAGGGCCCGGCGTCCATCCCATTCACGCCGCGTCCGGCGTGGGCTACGGGCAGGGCTTCGCCGCCAACGCCCATCGCCACGCACCCGACGGCTGGATGCCGGCGATGCGCTACCTTGTGGACGAGCTGGGAGCGGACGTCAACGTGCGCGACCACGACGCCTACAACGCGCTGCACCACGCGGCCTCCCGCGGAGACACCGAGATGATCCGCTTCCTGGTGGAGCGCGGGGCCGACGTGATGGCCATCAGCCGCATCGGCCAGACGACCGCCGACATGGCCAACGGGCCCTACCAGCGCACCACGCCCTACCCGGATGCGATTGCGCTGCTGGAGTCGTTCGGTTCCCTGAACAACAACAACTGCCAGTCCTGCTGAAGACGCAGCGGCATCCAACGGGCGGAGCACGGTGAAGAACGTCACGACTGTCGGACTGCTGGGCCTGATATCGGTTGTACTGGGAGCCTACGGGGATCTCGAAACCGGCAGAGAAATCGAGGTATCCCTGGGCCCAACGGTGGTGGACGGAGGCGGGCACACGCCGATTCCGGGTGTCGCCGCCGCGCTGATCCCGGGCCCGGGGCGCGCGCGAACGGCGGGCCGGGCCGGGGCCCCCATCGCACCTGAAACCCTGACCGGGGTGGTGCAGCGCTACTGCCAGGTGTGCCACAACGACGCGCTCCTGACCGGCAACCTCTCCCTCGCCGGATTCGACGTGGAGCAGGCGTCGTCCCGGCCCGAGACCGCCGAGAAGGTGATCCTCAAGCTGCGTGCCGGGATGATGCCGCCCCCCGGCATGCCCCGGCCCGCGGGCGACACCCTGGTCGCGCTGGTGGAGGAGCTGGAGACGAGGATGGACGCGGCCGCGCGCGCGGAGCCCAACCCCGGCGGGCGCACCTTCCAGCGGCTCAACCAGGCCGAGTACGCGAAGTCGATCGAGGACCTCCTGGACCTGCGCATCGACGCCGGCGACTACCTGCCGCCCGACACCAAGAGCGCGAACTTCGACAACATCTCCGAGGCGCAGCTGCTCTCGCCCACGCTCCTCGACGCCTACATGAACGCGGCCAATCAGATCAGCCGCCTGGCCATCGGCAATCCCGGCGCCCAGCCGGCCGAGCGGACCTACACGGTCTCCGGCTACGTCTCCCAGAGGGAACGGGTCGAGGGAGCGCCCTACGGCACGCGCGGCGGCGTGAGCGTGGTCCACCACTTCCCCGCGGACGGCACCTACCAGTTCCGCATCGTCTTCGAGCACACCACCACGGGCGAGGGCTTCTTCGGCCAAATCGCCCGCTTCGAGCAGCTTGAGGTCTCGGTCAACGGAGAGCGCGTGGCGCTGCTGGACGTGGACCAGTGGATGCACATTTCCGATCCGGAGGGCATCTCGATGCGCACGGATCCGGTGTTCGTGCGTGCCGGCCCGCAGCGGGTGACCGCGGCCTTCGTCAAGCGCACCGAGGGGCCGGTGGAAGACCTGATGTCGCCCCACGAGTGGTCGCTCGCGGACCGGCACACCGGCATCAGCGGCTACGGGCTGACCCTGCTCCCGCACCTGCGCGACCTCGTGATCGGCGGGCCCTACGAAGCGGCCGGCATCTCCGAGACCCCTAGCCGGCAGCGTATCTTCAGCTGTCGTCCGGAGTCGCCGGAGGAGAACGAGAGCTGCGCCCGCACCATTCTCACGGGGCTGGCGGGCAAGGCGTACCGCAGGCCTCTGCTCGAACGCGACATCGCGCCGCTCATGGCCTTTTACCGCACCGGAGCCGAGGAGGGGGGCTTCGAGGCGGGCATCGGGACCGCGCTGCAGGCGATCCTGGCCAGCCCGCACTTCGTGTTCCGCATGGAGGAGGCGCCGGCCGGCATCCAGCCCGGAGAGACATTCCGAATCGCGGACATCGACCTAGCGTCGCGGCTGTCCTTCTTCCTCTGGGGAACGCCTCCGGACGATGAGCTGATGGCGCTGGCGCGCGAGGGAGCGCTTTCCGGCGATGAAGCCCTGGAGGCGCAGGTGCGGCGCATGCTGGCCGATCCGCGCGCGGCTTCGCTGGGACCCCGCTTCGCGGCCCAGTGGCTGCGCCTGCAGGATCTGGAGCTGGTTCACCCGGACCAGTTCTGGTTCCCGGACTACGACCAGCAGCTTGCCGACGCCATGCTGCGCGAGACGGAACTGTTCTTCAACCACCTGGTCGAGGAGGACCGGAGCGTCCTCGATCTGTACGACGCCGACTACACCTTCGTGAACGAGCGCCTCGCGCGTCATTACGGCATCCCGGGGGTGCTGGGCAACCAGTTCCGACGGGTGACCTATCCGGGTCCCGAGCGGCGGGGGGTGCTGGGTCACGGCAGCATCCTCACCCTGACTTCGGTGGCGAACCGCACCTCGCCCGTCCTGCGCGGAAAGTGGGTGATGGAAGTGCTGCTGGGAACGCCTCCGCCCCCTCCGCCTCCGGGGATTCCGGACCTGGAGGAGACCGAGGACTCGGAGGGCGGACGCATGCTCACCACCCGCGAGCGCATGGAGAAGCATCGCGCCAATCCGGTCTGCAACGCGTGCCACCAGTTCATGGACCCGATCGGGCTGGCGCTCGACAACTACGACGTGACCGGGAAGTGGCGCATTCGCGAGAACGGCATGCCGCTCGACACGAGGGGCACCTTCTACGACGGCAGCACGGTCACGAGCCCGGACGACCTGCGGGAAGCGCTTCTGCGGCGGCCGGAGCCGCTCATCCGCACGTTCACGGCGAACCTGATGACGTACGCGCTGGGACGCAGGACCGAGTACTACGATCAGCCGGCCATCCGCGCCATCGTGGCGGAGGCGGCACAAGACGACTACAGGATGTCGTCCTTCATTACGGGAGTGGTGAAGAGCGACGCCTTCAGAGCCAAGAGGGTACCCGAGGCGCTGGCGGAGAGCGCCCCGCAGCCGCCGGACCGGTAGGCGCGCCGGCAGCCGGAGGCGGAAGACGCGCCGGGCTGCCCGCCCATCCCCGAGCGGCGACGAACCATCCGAGGAGAGTGGAGATGCACTTCATCACCGGGACACACATCCCCCGCCGTACCTTCCTGCGCGGCGCCGGCGCAACCGTCGCCCTGCCCTTCCTGGACGCCATGATCCCCGCCGGGAGCGTCTGGTCGCGGCGCGCGGCCGCCGAGCCCGCCACCCGGCTGGTGGCCATCGAGATGGTGCACGGCGCGGCAGGCTGCAACGAGTGGGGCGCCACCCAGTACCTGTGGTCTCCGGAGGCGACCGGCCGCAACTTCGACCTGTCCCCCGGTTCGCTGCTTCCACTCGAGCCCTACCGCGACCAACTCAGCATCATCAGCAACACCGACGTGCGGATGGCCGAAGCCAGAATGCCCCATGAGATCGGCGGCGACCACTTCCGCTCGAGCGCCGTCTTCCTCACCCAGGCCCATCCCAGGCAGACCCGGGGTTCGGACGTGTTCGCCGGCACCTCCATGGATCAGGTGCACGCGCAGCGCTTCGGGCAGGACACGCCGATCCCGTCCATGCAGCTCTGCATCGAGAACGTGGACCAGTCCGGCGGCTGCGCGTACGGATACTCGTGCGTCTATACCGACACCATCAGCTGGGCCTCGTCCACCGAGCCGCTGCCCATGATCCGCGACCCGCGGGTGGCGTTCGAGATGCTTTTCGGCGCCGGAGGCACGCCCGAGGAGCGCGCCGCGCGCAGACGAACCGACGGGAGCATTCTCGACTGGATCGCCGGGGAAGTCGCGTATCTCAGGCGGGCGCTGGCCCAGGACGACCAGCAGCGCCTGGACCGCTACCTGGAGAACGTCCGCGAGCTGGAGCGGAGAATCGAGGGCATCGAGAACCGCAACACCAGCGGGGAAGCGCGCGAGCTTCCCGAGGCGCCGGCCGGAGTCCCGGACTCCTTCACCGAGCACATGCAGCTCATGTTCGACATCCAGGTGCTGGCCTTCGCGTCGGATGTCACGCGCGTATTCTCGTTCAAGACGGGGCGGGACGCGTCGTCACGGGTCTACACCGAGAGCGGCATCGACAAGGCCTTCCATCCGGCCTCGCATCACGGAGGCAACGAGGAGGCGATTCTGGACTTCGCCCGCATCAACACCTTCCAGGCGGGGCAGCTCCCCTATCTGCTGAAGAAGCTGGAGGAAACGACGGAAGGCGACGCCACCCTGCTCGACAAGACCATGATCGTCTACGGCTCGCCGATGGCGGACGGGAACCTGCACAACCATCGCCGCTGCCCACTCATCGTGCTGGGCGGCGCGAACGGGCGCCACGAGGGCGGGCTGCACCTGAAGGCTCCCGACGGCACCCCGATGGCCAACGTGATGCTGAGCCTGCTGCACGCTCTCGGCCACGACGACAGGGAGAGCTTCGGCGACAGCACCGGCGAATTCAGGTTGAGCCCGCCGGTGGTGGCGGCCGAGGCTTCCAGCTCTTCCGGCGGAAGCCGGTAATGCGGGCACCACGGATGGCGCCTCGGCGGAGGCGGGGGTTCCGTCTGGGCGCGGGGGCCGTCGCGCTCCTGCTGTGGGCCGCGCCGCCCTCCGACTCGCCGGTGGCGGACGCGGCGATGCGAGGGGACGCGGAGGCCGTGGAAGCCCTGATCATCCAGGGCGCGGACGTGAACGTACCCCAGGGCGACGGCATGACCGCGCTGCACTGGGCCGCGGAGCGGGCCGACGCCGAGCTGGTGCGGATCCTGCTGGACGCCGGGGCCGACGTTACCCCCGTCACGCGCATCGGCGACTACACCCCCCTTCACCTCGCCGCCAAGGCGGGGAGCGCCGGCGCCGTGGAGGCGCTGCTGGAGGCGGGGAGCGACGCCCATGCGGCCACCGCGACCGGAGCCGTGACCGCCTTGCACTTCGCAGCGGGAGCCGGGAGCGCGGACGCCATCGCTTCCCTGGCCCGCCACGGAGCGGACGTCGACGTCCTTGAATCGGAGTGGGAGCAGACGCCGCTCATGTTCGCCGCGGCCAACGACCGCGTGGAAGCGGTGCGGGCCCTGCTGGCGCTGGAGGCCGACCTGACGCTCCGCACCCGGGTCGTGGACATCGTGGACCGCGCGGCCGTCGACCGGGAAGCCGGTGAGGCACGCGCCGAAGTGCTGGAGAAGTTGCGGGCGGAGGCCGAGGATCCGCGTTCCTGGCGACCGACGCCCGAGCAGGTGAGGGCGGCGGTGCGAGCGGGACACGAGGTGCAGGCTTCGCGCACCCGGGCGCTGGCCGACCAGGAAGAAGCGGAAGTAGCCCCGGACGCCTTCCCCGGATACACGGGGCTGGTGGGCCGCCAGGGCGGGATGACCGCACTCCTGCACGCAGTGCGCGAAGGACACGCCGAGACCGCCCTGGCGTTGCTCGACGCCGGCTCCGACATCAACGGCGTGAGCGGCGGCGACCACACCAGCCCGCTGCTCATGGCCACCATCAACGGTCACTTCGACCTCGCGACGACCCTGCTTGGACGGGGAGCCGATCCGCGCATCGCCAGCGACGCGGGCGCGACCGCGCTGTACGCCACGATCAACGCCTACTGGGTCCCGAAGTCGCGCTACCCCCAGCAGCAGGCCTATCAGCAGCAGCAGATCACCTACCTGGAGCTGATGGAGGCGCTGCTCGAAGCTGGCGCTGACCCCAACGCGCGCCTGACCCGGCACCTGTGGTACATGTCCTACACCTTCGACCTGCTGCGCGTCGACACCCAGGGGGCCACCCCCTTCTGGCGGGCCGCCTACGGGACCGACGTGGAGGCGATGAAGCTGCTGGTGGCGTACGGCGCCGACCCGTCCATCCCGACCATGAAGCCGCCCGAGCGGCGGAGGGGCAACGCGGACACCGAGGATCCCTCCGGGCTATCCCCCGTGCCGGTGGGAGGTCCCGGAGTGTACCCGATTCACGCCGCCTCGGGCGTGGGCTACGGCGAGGGCTTTGCGGGGAACTCCCACCGGCACGCCCCGGACGGCTGGCTGCCTTCCGTGAGGTACCTGGTGGAGGAGCTCGGGGTCGACATCAACGCCCGCGACCACAACGGGTACAACGCCCTGCACCACGCCGCCTCGCGCGGCGACGTGGAGCTCATCCACTACCTGGCCGAACACGGGACGGACGTACTGGCAGTCAGCCGGAGAGGGCAGACGACGGCTGACATGGCGAACGGCCCCTATCAGCGCACCCAGCCCTTCCCTGCGGCGTTGACGTTGCTGGAGAGCCTCGGAGCGCACAACAACGACAACTGCGTGTCCTGCTGAGGCATACGCGTCGCTGGCGCAAGGGTCGCTATCCGGCTGAGAAGGCGTCGCTGGTCGCCGCGCGACCGGTCCTGGCTATCCGCCCGGCACCAGCAGGCGAATCACGCCGTCCCGCTTGTTGAGCAGCAGCACCTGATCGTCGGGCCCCGAACCAAAGCGAAGGTCTGCCCGCGTCGCGGCTTCACGGCCCTGTGAGGCGTTCGTCTCCCGTATGACCTGAAGCAGCGTCTTCGCCTGGCCGTCGTCGTTGAGCAGGATTCTCCGGATCACGTCCTGACCCCCGTCCGGAAGCTCGTCGGCGCTGATGTAGAAGATCTCGCCGCTCGGGTTGTCGCCGAACAGGACAAGGTCGGCCAGCTGAGGGATCGCCCCGGAGCGGTAGACGTGGACACCGGTCGCGGCCGACTGTCGCTGGAGCAACGGATCGAGCTGGCCATATTCCGCGACCGGATACCGGAACGCCGGGTCGCCGCGCCGATTCTCGAGGCGGACTTCGGAGCGGCTCACGAACCTGAAGCTGCCCTCCCAGGTGTTCCAGCCCAGGTTGTCGCCCGCTTCCACCAGGCTCAGCTCCTCCACGATGTTCTGGCCGATGTCGGCCATGAACATGTTGCCGGTCTCGGGATCCCAGGCGAAGCGCTGGGGATTGCGGGCGCCGTACGCGTAGATTTCCCCCAGTGTGGCGTCGGATCCGTCGCCGGCGAAGGGGTTGTCGCCAGGGATTCCGTACTGGCCGTTGGCGCTGTTCGACCCGAGGGGATCGATCCTGAGGATCTTCCCGAACGCCGAACCAAGATCCTGCGAGAGGTTCAGCGGGTCGCCGCCGCTCCCTCCGTCCGCCGACCCCACGTAGAGCATCCCGAAGTCGGGGTCTCCGGCCGACGCGGTCGGGTTGAAGGCGAGCTGTCCGCCGTTGTGGTTGCCGAAGGGCTGCTGCTGCCGGAGGAGTTCCCGGGGCGGGCCGCCGTCGTAGGTCGCCGCCCCCGGGTCGCGCACAATCCACGCCTGCAGGATCGTATCGTGGGCGTCGTTGCCGCCCGCGGGCGTGAAATCGGGCGGGGGATCCGTGTTGTCGGTGTCGGTCCAGGTGTAGAACCGGCCGAAGCCCGGGGTTCCCGGCTCTCCGAACTGCGGATGGAACGCGAAGCTCTGGAAACCCCTCTCGCCGCCGCGCGAGTGGACGCTGGTCCCCCACTGCGGATCGTTGATGTCCAGGTATTCGCTCACCACCGCGCCGCTGTAGCTGACGGCGTAGAGCGGGCCCCTCATGTCGTTGACGAACATGCGGCCCGTGCCCGGCTCGTCGACGAGGAGCATCATCCTCGCCGACACCCCGTCGATGTCGGGCAGCCGCGCAAACTCCACGAAGTCCACGACGACGACACCCTCTGTCGCCTCGATGGGGCTCGGGAATGGATCGTTGGTGCCCTGCGCCGCCGCCGGCGCGGCAAGGAGCACCGCCGCGAACACCTTACCGAGCAGGCTCATGCTCCTGATCGTGCGATCCCCCGGGACATCCCCCTCGATGCACAACGATGCCGTCAGGCGCCGCCCCTTTCCTCAAGGAGCCGCTCGAACTCCTCGCGGCGGGCCTGGTCGAGGCTGACCTCGAGGGTGAAGAGCTGGTACTCCTCCTGGGACATTCCGTGGGTCTCGTAGATCTCGGCCAGCCTCCGGTCCATCTCGGAGCGCAGTTCCTCCTTGCCGGGATCGTCGTGGACTACGGCGATCGCCTGGTTGAACTCCTCGCGGGCGTCAACCACCTCGATGTGGACCTGCACGAAGAGCATGAACCTCTCGTCGCTCATTCCCTCCGCCGGCGCCTCTTCCTGCTGGCCCTGGAGCGTCGAGGGCCCGAGGGTGAACAGAGAGGCGAGCGCCAGCAGACCACCCAGAACCGTGAGTCTCGGGGCCTTTCCCATCGCAGATACTCTCCTTCCAGCTACGCCCTGCACGGGCACGGATACATGTCGACCGGGGTACGGGGCGGCAGGTTCAAGCGCCCTGCCGACGCGGCGAACGTTTTATATTATCTCCTCTGTACTCGTCTGGAAACAAGCCCCGGTTGCGTTGACTGCGGCGGATGATGATCTTGGGGCCGGACCGTCCCTGTTGGTCGGCCCATTGGCGATGGCACCGCGATGGGAGTGACACGATGCCCGTCTACGAATACGTGTGTAACGATTGCGCGCAGCAATTCGAGATACTGCTGTTGAGGCAGGAGACCGCGGCGTGTCCTTCATGCGAGGGCGTCGATCTCAAGCGGATCCTCTCCGCACCCAGGGTCAAGTCGTCGTCGACGCACGACCTGGCGATGCGCGCGGCGAAGAAGCGTGACCGGGCCCAGGCGTGGGAACGGGTGAACGAACAGCGCAAGTACGAAGAGAGTCACGACCGGCACGGCTGAGCCTGGCCCGGTCCGGGGTTCGGCCGAGGGCCCCACGAACGTTACCGTGAACCGACGAGGAGTAGAGATGATCGCGAATGGAAAATGGGCCCTGGTCGCCCTGGGCGTGGTGGCGATGGCCGCTGCCGTGCCGGCCACCGAGTCGGGCGCCCCGCAGGCTCTGCCGGACGGGGTGACCGAGGAGATGGTGGAAGAGGGCAGGACGCTCTTTGCGAGCGACGCCCTGTGCTACACCTGCCACGCGACGGGAGAGGGAGTGCCGAATCTGGGGCCCAATCTGACGGACGACACCTGGCTCAACATCGAGGATCCCACTTCCTACGATGCCTTTATCGAGCTGATCAACACCGGCGTCCCCGCGCCCAAGGAGCACATGATCCCCATGGTGCCACGGGCGGGCAGCCCCATCAACGACGACCAGGTCAGGGCCGTTGCCGCCTTCGTCTGGACGCTGGCAAACGGAAGCTAGACCACACTCACTCTGCGGGTGCACACGCGACCCGCACGAAGAAAAAGGCCCGCCGCCTCTTCAACCTGGAAGGGGCGGCGGGCTTTCTCTTGTTGCCCGGCGCGTAACCTGCGTCACCCGCTCGAGCGCGTGTTTCAGGCGGTGAGGGGTCAGCCCCCCATGCCCTCGCCGCGCTTCATGAAGCCCATGTGGGCGCTGGCCTGCTCGAGGCCGCCCTCGCCTTCCTGCCAGCCCACGCGCCCGTCTTCGTTGGCGTCCATCCCGGAGACGAGCTGGCCGGCCACCGCCGCCATCTCCTCAACCAGAGGTGCGGCGGCGTCAGCGGACTCGGCTTCCTGGATCTGGGCAGCCAGTTCCAGGATGCGGTCCGCGCGCGCGACCGTGTTGTTGGCCGAGGTGGAGACGTGGCCCGAGTGCGTCCGGATGTTGTCCGTGGCGCCCTCGGAATCTGCGGCCATGGAGATGTGGCGGGCCGCTCCCGACGCAGCCGGCTTCACGCCGTAGCCCGCGCCCGGGCCGTTCTCCACGACGCTGGGATCGATGGCGTGCTGGACGTGGCCGGTGTGACGCTTCATGGCGTCGAGATCGGCCAGGTCACGGGCCGCCAGACCGGCGTGCATGGCTGCCACCTCGGCCTCGGCCATGGCGGTGGGGAGTAGTCCCATCCCGTCGGGGGTGCCGCGGAACCCGTCCGCGACGTGTCCCATGTGGGCGTGAGCGGGGCTGTCCTGAGCGGCCGCGGTCGTCGCGAAACCGACCACGGCGAGCGCCATCAGGGCGATGGTGAATGAGTGTGTGCGCATGGAGTACCTCCGTGAAGAATGAAGGGATGAATCTTCTGGCGAATCTGTGCAGGACTTCCTGAAACCAGCGGTCTTCCCCGACGATTCCCCTCGCCGGAGACACATCTTCAGGAAAACTGCACGTCCCGGCGGTGACAGGCAAGCAAGGGGGATGGCGACGCCGAACGAGCCTGTTGTGAGATGTCAGGGAGCCACCGCAGTGCCGATATCGACAACGTGGTGAAAAGCCGCGATGCGGGAGAGGCGTTGCGATGCTGCAATGCGATGATGCGCCGACCCCGGTCCTCGCTACTCGAGGATCTCCGGTTTCGTCTCACGCAGGATGGAGAGGATGGCCTCGAGGTCGCCGGGGGAGAGATGTGCGAAATCGCTCCCGCCCTCCTCGCCCCGGAGGATGCTCTGCAGGCGGCCGTTGACGTAGGCGCGGGCCTGGGCCGGGAGGGCGTCGTACTCGGGGGAGTGAATCAGGTAGCTCAGCGGGTAGCGGAAGAGCCGGGTGCGGAGGTCCAGATCGCGGAGGGAGCGGCCCTGCGCGTCACTGCGGGCGCCGGCCATGAAGTCGGCGGCGAAGGTCGAGGTGCCTACGATGGGGTCCTCGAAGCGAGGGGTGCCTACGAACAGGAGGGCGCGCACGAGCGATTCGCCGAGGCCCTCGACCAGCCGGGCGGTGCGCGGGGACATCTCGCCGGGGGGCAGGCCATCCTGCCGATCGATGTGAAGGCGGGTGCGGACGCGGTATGCCACCAGCGTGATGAGGTTCTGCAGGGTGATCTGGTGCTCGGCCACCAGCAGGGCCACGATGTCGCTGTGGGCGCCCGGGTAGGGGGCGATGTCGATGCGCTCGGACAGGTCGGTGAGGTTGCCACCGGCCGTGATCGAGTCACCCGCGCGGCCGATGGCGACGTTCCCCATATGGAGCTGGTCGCCGTGCGTGCCGGTGACGTACCAGCCGCCCCAGCGCTCCCGGATGGGGGTCGTGTCGGCGGTCACCTGCCACCGTTCGTGGGAGGCGAGCTGGCCGTTCTCGTCGGTGGGCCCGGAGCCCATGATGTGCCGGGGCACCCCGCCTCCGGTGAGCGAGTAGGAGTCGTGGCACTGGAGGCAGAGGCCGGTCTGGCGGCGGATGCGCGGGCCATCCTCTCCGTCCGGCTCCAGGTTGTAGAAGACCGGTCCCAGCTCCGGGTCCTGGGCAGAGATCTCGAGGCCGTCCGTCCCCGGGGTCCAGGCGATGTAGACGCGGTCGTTGAAGTAGAGGGCGCGCGGGGCCTCGGGCCAGATCAGGCGGGCCAGCAGGCTGGTCTTGGAGAAGACCAGCATCTGGGAGGACACGGGAATGTCGAGCTCGCGCAGGACGGCCGTCAGGTAGGCGCTCGAGCCCTCGCGGGCGAGGGTGACTTCCCCGCTCTCCAGACGGCGGGCGAGGGCGGCCACCGGGTCGCCGGGCTCGCCGTTCGTGTAGGGGATGGTCGGGTATTCGGTGTCGTAGGGGAGCTGGGGGGTGGGGAGGGTCGGGGCGGGGGCTGCGGCGGCGCCCAGCGGTGTTAGCGCGGCGAGCAGGACCACGGTCACCACCGCTGCCGGCGGCAGGGTCTCCCGGCGCCTCATCGGGTGATCGCTCCGAAGGGCCGTCCGGCGCGCATGGCAGCATAGGGGACCAGGCGCCGCGAGGCCGTCCGGCGCTTGCCCCCGGAGTCCACCAGCTCGTAGTCGCCCTCCACCATCTGAAAGACGGACAGGTCGGCGACGGCGCCCTCGCGCAGGGTGCCCAGCTCCTCGCCGAAATCGAAGATGCTCGCGGGGGTGGAGGTGGCGCAGCGGATCACCTCCTCCAGAGACATCCCCATATGCAGGAACTTGGTCAGCGTGGTGGGGAGGCCGAAGACCGGGCCGAGCGCGTTGCCGCGGTGCACGTCGCTCGAGATGGCGGCGAGCCGGATGCCCTGGCCGAGCGCGCGTTCGGCGATGTCGAAGTCCAGGTTGCCGCGGCCGTGGCCGATGTCGAGGTGGACGCCGCGCTCGACCGCCTCCAGCACCTCCGGGTAGACGTTGCCGGCATCGTCGAGGATGCTCCCGCTGCGGCGCAGGGCGTGGGTGACCACGTCGCCCGGGCGGAGCATCTCCAGGATGCGTGGGAGGGGGGAGGTCTGGCCGCCGATGTGCACCATGATGGGCACGCCGGCGCCCTCCGCGGCCAACCGGGTGAGGCGCATGACCTCGATGTCGTTGCCGCCCGGGATTCCGGCCAGCATGCGCACCTTGAGGCCGACGATCACGTCCCGGTTGGCCTCCACGGTGTCGACGATGGCGTCCGGGTCGATGTACGCCAGGTCGGCCAGCTCGTTGGAGACGGTCATGCCCGGGCTGGACACGTTGAGGAGGGCGTACACGCGCGTCCGCGCGGGCGCCGCCACGTAGGTCCTGAAGCCCGGGAAGGTGGTGGCGCCCGACGAGCCGGCGTCGATGACGGTGGTCACCCCCTTGGCGATCCCGACCACGTCCGGCTCGATGGAAACCCCCGATACGCCGTCGTAGACGTGCGTGTGGATGTCGATCAGGCCCGGGGTGACGATCATTCCGTTTGCGCGCACCACCTGGCGTCCCTCGCTTTCGGCGATGCGCTCGGCCACGCGCACCACCCGCCCGCCGGTGATGCCGATGTCACGGGAGGCGTCGATCCCCTCCCCCGGGTCGATGAGCCGACCACCCACCACCACGGTGTCGAACTGGCGCTCCTGCAACGGCCACGGCGGGAACGGGAGCGCCAGCGCGAGGCCCGCGCTCGCGGCGCCGGCCACGAACTGGCGGCGCGTAGTGGGCGAACCGAGCGGACAGAGCGGCGACCCTTCGAATGCTCCGGTCATAGCGGCCGGAGCTCCGCGTGCCGTGGTGCAGCCCGGCTGAATGGGCGACGACGCGCGGCACGACCCTGTCGCTCTTGGAAACTCTCCTCTGGTCGGGTCGTGCACGTTCACCTCCCAAGCCCTGTCAAAGCCACGATGATGGACGGCGGGGCGCCTCTGCTCCGTCGTCACAACACTCGACGGCAATGTACGCGAAACGGCTGCCGGAAGCCCGCAGGCTCCCGGCAGCCGCCGAAGTCAGCGCGTTCTGAAGCGATCGATCAGCCGCCGCCGCCGATCTGCGGAACGTTGGGGTTGCGCTCGCGCTCCGAGTCTGGTACGTCGAAGCAGAGGCGCGCCTGACCGCCGATTTCGGTGCCGCGCGGGTTGTCGCTGAAGATCTCCGAGATGCGCTCGAAATCCGGCAACTCGACGTCGCCCGGCGTGCCGTTTTCCAGCCAGCGCCTCTGGTCGCCCAGCGTGCGCGCCTCCAGGAAGAGTTCGATCGCCCGCTCCCGCTTGAGGTAGGCCCAGGCCCCTTCCAGGCTCATCGCATCCCGCGGCTCCAGCGGCATGCCGCCCGGATGCAGCATGGTCTCGTTGGTGGTGTAGCTGGCGCGCAGGTTGTTGATGATGGTCATCGCCGCCTGCCAGTTACCGCTGCTCAGCTGGGCTTCGGCCTCGATGAGCCGCATCTCCGGGCCGCTAGCGATATTGTACGAGTCGTTGGGGTCGTCGTACTTGGCCTGGTTGAACCAGGGGGTCTGGCCGTATCCCAGAAGGGATGCGTTCGACCACGGGAAACTGGTGTCCTCGAACCACTCCGTGCGCGGATCCCCGGTCTCCTGATAGTAGCCGGACGCGCGAATGGGAGCGCCACCGGCCATCATGTCCGGCTGCGGCCCGTAGTACGTGTTCCACATGGTAAAGGCCAGATAGGGAGTCCTGGCGTTGGCCCACTGCGGGACGTTGCGGGTTGAGGCGACGTTCGCGTCCGATGCCACCGAGTATTCGAATCCGTCGGGCACGCCGGCGGCGTCCGCCGCGGCGCCACCCCAGTCCCCCAGGAAAGCGCGCACCGAAGCGCGGCCGGCGGTTGCCGCCATCCTGAGCGTCTCGCCGGGATTCAGGGAGAGCGCGGTGGTGAACTGCTCCTCCGCGCGCCGCAGATAGTCCGAACCGGGAAGCAGCTCCGATCCGTCGATGACGCCCTCGCACCAGTTCTCGCCCAACAGCCGGTTCGAGAACCCGGCCCACACGTTGGCCTGCGCCACGACCTCGGAGTCAACGGGGTCTTCCGATTCCGCGAAAAGCTTGAGGGCCGTCTCGGCGATAAAGCGCGCCTGCTGACCGAGGTTGAAGTAGCCGCCGTAGCCGCCGGGCGCGATGTAGCCTCCCTGGGCCAGCACGTTGTGTCCGTACGACCCGGTCTGGCCACCCGGCATGATCTGCCGAGTCACGAGCGCCCCGGTGTACCCGATCCAGCCGATGCCTTCGCTGAGCCTGCGCTGCGACCCGTTGACCAGCCCCTCGCGTGATTCCTCACGGACCAGGAACTCGTCCTGGATCGGACCGGGGTTGGTGACTTCGCACGCCGAGACGGCGAAGACGGCGACCAGGAGGACGGCACTCTGGAATGCTTGCTTGATATTCATATTGCCCTCCCCCTTAGAACGTGATCCGAAGGGACGCGTGCAGCGTGATCGGCGCCGGCACCGACTCCTCGAAGCCATAACCCTGCCTCTGACCGCTGTTGGGATCGCCGGTCAGCTCGGGATCCATGAACGGCATCTCTTTCATCCAGAGGTAGGAGTTGCGCAGAGCCAGCGTGAAGGTCGCGTTGCTCACTGTCTCCGGGAAGACGGCGTCCACCGGAATGGTGGCGCTCACGCTGCGCAGCTTGAAGAAGTCGCCCTTCCACATGTAGCCCTCGCTCTCGCGTGGATTGCAGCGGGCGCGGTAGATGGCCGGGGTGTTGTCCTTCATTTCGATCGAATTCTGCGGGTCCACGTACCAGGGGAAGCAAAGGTGCGAGCGGACGCTTCGGCTGATGGACCAAACGGCCTCGTTCATGTAGAAGCCGCCCTTGAACTCGCCGTTGGCGGCGAGCGTGATGTTGCCCGGCGCCCGGACCGCCAGGTTTCCGCCGATGAAGGTAGTCGGCAGGTTGGGCCCGTAGTTGTGGAGGTCGCTATCAACGGCCTCCTGCTCGGTGCAGACCCGGTCGAGGCAGTAGTTGGGCGCCGCGATTTCGTCCGGGTTCCTGACGATCAGGTCGCGCATGTTGAGCAGCGGACATCCTTCGTCCCCGTTCGGTCCGCAGTCCATGCGCAGGTTACCGGTGGGAATAATGCCCTCGCCGAGCTCCAGCACCTTGGAGTGATTGGTGGTCAGCGACCCGCCGAGGTCCACTCCCCAGTTGGCCGATTCCAGCACCGTCAAGCCCATCTCCAGCTCGATGCCCTGGTTCTGAAGCCGGCCGATGTTGGTGAGCTGGCTGCTGGTGAAGCCGGTGGAGGGAATCTGGGGGACGAACAGCAGCGCGTCGTTGGTGGTCTGCCGATAGGCCGTGAAGGTGGTCGTGAGCCGGTCGCCCAGCCACGACGCGTCGAATCCGGCCTCGATCTCTTCGGTGACCTCGGGACCGACCTGGTCGTTGCCCACGTTGGATGGAACGAATGCCGGCACGCCGGCCAGACCGGCGGGGCTCCAGGTACGCACCGCGTCGAAGGCGCCTGGCGCCCGCCCCGACTGCCCGTAGGCGGCGCGCAGCTTGAACTCGCCCAGATCCGGCCAGAAGCCTTCGTCGGAGATGATCCACGACGCGCTCGCCTTCGGGTACACCTGGAGGCCGAAGCCCTTGCCGAAGGCGCTGTTGCCGTCAACGCGCGTGCCCAGGGTAATGAAATAGCGGTCCGAGATGTCGAAGACGTTCTGGAAGAAGAAGCCGGCGTTCCAGATCTTGGAGCGCGTCTCGAAGCCCTGGGTGAGGGCTGCCGAGTTGATGGTGGGGTCGGCGGCGCCGGGGAAGTTCTCGCCGAAGGCCTCGACGCTGCGATCGTCGTCACCCGTGGCCTGCCCGCCCCAGGAGAAATTGGAGCCGATCGAAGAGGTCAACTCGAAGTTGTAGGTTCCCACGTAGTCGAAGGAAAGCACACGGTTCTGGAAGGTGTTGTTGAGCAACGCCCCTTCGGGTACCTGCCTCCACGCGTAGGGGCGCAGGTTGCGGTGTTCCTGGCTCGAGAAGTCGTAGCCCATCGTGAAGCGGTTGGTGAGCCTTTCCAGGGGTGAATAGGTGATCGTGGCGCCGGTGGTCAGCCGCTCGACATCCTGGTTGAGCTGCTGGTCCATCAGCTCGTTGAGGACCGCGGGGTCGCCGGTGCCGAAGTAGTTCCGCTCCGCCCGGAAGGCGTTGAGGGTGATGCCCTGGGCGTTGTTCTGCCCGTTGGTCATCGTGAGGGCGTTGGCCGAGTAAGCCGTGTTCCACTGGATGGTCAGATCCGCCGCGGGCGTAATGGTGAAGTTCGCGCGCGTATGGTACTTCTTCTGCGAGTCGTTGGTCATGTAGCCCTGTTCATCCAGGAAGCCGCCCGAGATGAAATACTGCAGATCCTGCCTTCCGCCCCGTACGGAGAGGGAGTAGTCCAGCGTGAAGGGCGAGCCCGGATGGAATTGGCCGCAGCTGAACGGCCCGGTGCAGAGCCATGGACCCATATTGATGTAGGGGTCTCCGCCCGAGTCCTTCACGCCGAACTTGCGGCTCCAGGCGCTGCCACCCTTGACCTCGGCCGTCCACACGGGCGCACCGGCAGCACCTCTCTTGGTGAAGACCTGGATGACGCCGGCGGAGGCTTCGGTGCCGTACAGCGTGGTCGCCGCGGACCCCTTGATGACCTCGATGCGCTCGATGTCGTTGGGATTGATGTTGTCGAGCGGACTGACCGCGACGTTGCCGCTGCGGCCGCCACGGCGATCCGGCGGGTTCGCATCCGGCAGCGGGTCGCTGCGCATGCGTACGCCGTCGATGTAGATCAGCGGGTGGTTGGAGAGCGACACGCTGCTCGCGCCCCGCAGGCGGATGATCTTCGCCTGGCCAACGCCGCCGCCCCCGTATACCTCCAGTCCCGGTGCCTGCGACTGCAGGATGTCGGAGACGAGAACGGGGCGGTCGGGGATCTCGGCCGCGTTGATCTGCGCGATGGTGTTGCCGATCTCGCGCTGGCGGGCCGCGCCGGCCGTTCCGGTCACGACGATCTCGTCGAGACCGAGCGCTTCTTCGGTGAGCGTGAAATCCTGCACCAGAGTCTCGCCGGCGCCCACGGTAATCTGCGCCGTGGACGAACCCAGGCCGATGCGCTCGGCCCGCATCTCGTAGCTGCCCGGCGGGACGTTGAGCAGGACGTAGCGCCCGTTCTGCCGGGTGAGGCTTCCGACGCCGGTGTCGGTCAGGAAGATCTGGACCTCGCCGAGCGGTGCTCCGGAGCCCTCCATCGTCACCTGGCCGGTAATCCGTCCGGGCTCCTGGGCCGCGGCGGGCAGTGCCGAGGCGAGGAACCCTGCCCCGAGCAGGAGCGCCGGAAGCGCGGCCCGGAAGCGGCGCCACCCCGTTGTTCGCGCGGTTGCTGATTGTTCGAACCTTCGATTGGTCATGACATCCTCCGTTGAGGGAAACACGTAAGTGTCATCGTGTTCTGGCTGCCTCCAGAAGCCCACCGCGCCCTGCGGCGCGCCTCGCGAGGACGCCATCAGCTACAACCTAGCAGACTAGGCGACTGTAGCCCCAACCGTCAAGCCGCAGCGGGTGCTTCGCTGCACGCATGGACCGGGCTGGCCGGAACCCCTGGCGGGACTTCGTCAGCGTCCGAAGCGGATGGTGAAGACGCGGCGGCCGCGATCCTCCACCGGGTCAAAGGGTGGGGCGACCGAGTCGGGTTGGCGGGCGTCGTTCAGGATGAAGACGATGAGCCCGGTGATGGCCGCCGTGGTGGCGCCCACCAGCAGCCCGGTCCTGGCCTTGCTGAGTTGCTGGCGCTCGATCTGGACGATCTCGCCGGCGGGAACACGGATGTCCTGACCCAGCTGCGAGGTGTGAAAGCCCACCTGCCGCCGGACCGTGGGAACACGCACAAAAAGGTCGTCACCGGTGCGGCGCACGAATTCCCCGGAGAGCACGGGCTCGGAAACCAGGCTCAGCGCTTCCTCGGCGCCGCCTTCGTTGACGGCGTCCACGCCCGCGCGGGTGAGAAACAGCCGCACCGATTCACCGGGAGGCACCGCGCCGATCTCGGTGGGCACGTAGTTGAAGCAGCCGGTGGTCGTGGAGAGCACCAGGGCGGCGGCGAGCGTCGGAAGTAGTCGTTTCGGCTTCATGGCAGCAAATGATGGAGTTTTCGAATGTTAATCCTCTGACTATCGGGTCGGCAACGACCGATGGACGAAGCGCGCGGCCGACAGCGGCGTTGACGCCCCGGACCGGGGCGCCGACAATCCACCATGACCTCGCTCCAGGAACTTCTCGTCGCCTCCAGCCGCACCTTCGCGGTGGGGATCCGCATCCTTCCCGAGCCCCTGCGGGCGGAAGTGACCGTGGCGTATCTCCTGTTGCGGGTTTCCGACTACCTGGAAGACAACCGCGAGCTCGGCGGCGACGAAAAGGTAACGTTGCTGGCGAAGTGGCAGGACGTACTCGCAGGGGACGGGGAGCGACAGCCGCTGATCGAGCGCCTGCGGCGGGCGCGGGAGGACACTCCGGACGCGCTGGTGGCCCGGCACTCCGCAGCCGTCCTCGAAGGACTCGAAGGGCTGGCAGCGCCCGCGAAGGAAATCCTCATCCGTCGCGTCGGCGAGTCGAGCGCCGGGATGGCGCGCTGGACGGAGCGCGGATCGTGCTTCGAGACCGAGGCCGACCTGGACGACTACATGCACGAGGTGGCCGGACGCGTGGGCCATCTCCTCACCGAGCTGTTCACGCTGCGGCTGCCGGGTACGAGGAACGCGCGTGAGCGGATGATGTCGCTCGGGCGCGAGTTCGGGCTGGCGCTGCAGACGGTGAACGTCATCCGCGGGCTCCACGAGGACCGGGATCGGGGATGGGTGTACGTGCCGGCGGCCTTCGTCGCCGATCCGCGCATTCATCCGAGCGAGCTCTTCGATCCGGCCAACCAGGGCGCGGCCATGGCGGTGCTCGCCCGGCTGGTAGAGAAAGCCGACGGCCATCTCGCGGCGGCCCGGGCCTACATACGGCTGATTCCGAGGCGCTATCACCGGGTGCGCCTGTTCTGCCTGCTCCCGCTGCTGTTCGCGGTGCGCACGCTGGCGATCAGCCGGGCCAATCCGGATGTTCTCAGGCGGGAAACCAAGATGACGCGCCGCGAAGTCAAGGCGATCACGCGCCGGGCCGTGGTGCTGGGGTTCTCGAACAGCTGGATCGAACGCTACTGCAGCCGGCTGGCGTCCGCCCCGGCCACACAGAACGGCAAGGCCGCCCCCCTGGCCGCGCACCGGGCTCCACCCGCCCCGCATCGGATATCGAACTCATGAAATCACTCGCGTCCTTCCGCGAGGAGTTCCCCGTCTCCCGGACGCACATCTTCCTTAATCACGCGGGCGTGGCGCCCACCTCGACGCGCGTGGTGCGGGCCGTGCACGGCTTCATGGACTCAATCGCGCGCGAGGGCCGGCCCGACTTCGACGCCTGGGAGTCGGTGGCGCAGGACTGCCGGGAACGGTTTGCGCGGCTGATAGGGTGCGAGGCGGACGAGGTCGCGTTCGTGCGCAACACTTCGCATGGGTTGTCGCTACTGGCGTCGGGGCTGGACTGGCAGCCCGGCGACCGGATCGCGGCGGCGGCATCGGTGGAGTACCCGTCCAACGTCTACCCCTGGATGGACCTCGACCGGCGCGGAATCGCGGCGCTCGACGTGATCCCGGTGGACGGTGACGGGACGGTGACGGTGGAGGCGGCGGAGCGGGCGCTGGGTCCCGACACTCGCGTGCTGGCGGTGAGTTCGGCGCAGTACGCCACCGGCGCAGTCACGGATCTCGACGGTCTGGGCGGGTTGTGCCGCGAACGCGGGGTGATCCTGTGCGTCGACGGGATCCAGACGGTGGGCGCCCTGCCCGTCGACGTGAAGGAGGCGGGGGTCCACTTCCTGTCCGCGGACAGCCACAAGTGGATGCTCGGGATGATGGGCATCGGCGCGGTGTTCGTGGACCGTTCGGTGGTCGGGCGCATTCATCCGCCGCTGCTCGGCTGGCGCAGCACGACCGACGCCTTCAACTTCGACAGGGTCCACTTCGAGCTGCTGGACCACGCGGGGCGCTACGAGGAGGGAAGTCTCGCGTATCCGCTGATCGCCGGCTTCGGCGCCGCCCTCGAGTTGCTGGAGGAAGCCGGGGTGTCCGCCATAGGCGAGCATGTGTGCGTGCTGGTGGCAGACCTCGCGGAGCGCCTGGAGCACCTCGGCTGCGTCACTGCGCCGGAGACCGGAAACCGGCGCCACATTCTGACCTTCCGCCACCCCGCCCTCGACAACGAAGCGCTGCTCGCGGGACTCGAGGGCGCCGGAGTGGTCGCGTCGCTGCGACGGGAGCGCGTCCGGGTGGCGCCGCATCTCTACAACACGCATGAAGAAATGAGTCGGGTGGCCGAGGCCGTGGGCGCGCTGCTCACCGCAAACGTCGGTTAGCCCCCGGGCAGAAAGACGAATCGAAGCAAGACCGGGGAGCGCAGGGAGAGCGAGCCCCGGAGAAGAGCGAACCATGAGGAGATTGGGGATGAGACACGCGAAGAACACGCCGATGGCGGCGATGACGACGAGGGGATCCAACGCCCCGGAGACCGGAGGGTCCACGGGCCCGACCCACGGGCACAGGAGCTTGACCACCATGCCGGCCACGGCCCCGATGACCAGGCGGCCCGCGGCGGTGGCGAACGGGCTGGGAGCTGCGCTCGCGCTGGCGCTCTTCGCGACGGCGCTGGGGGCAAGCCCGGCAGCGGCACAGGACCGCCAAGGCGACGCCGGCGCCCTGCCCACCATCGAGGAAAGAACCGCGTCGATGGAGCGCATGGACGGCTTCCTGACCATGTACTGGGATGATGCCGGCGGCAGGATCTGGCTGGAGATTGGGCAGTGGGACACCGACGTGCTGCACGCATCCGGGATCGGAGCCGGCCTCGGATCGAACGACATCGGCATCGACCGGGGTCAGCTGGCCGGATCGCGCGTGGTGCGCTTCCATCGGGTGGGCCCGAAGGTGCTGATGATCCAGCCCAACTACCGCTTCCGCGCGACCAGCGACAACGCCGCGGAGCGGAAGGCGGTGGAGGACGCGTTTGCGCCGTCGACGTTGTGGGGCTTCGAAGCCGCGGCCGAGACCGGTGAGCGCGCGCTGATCGACTTCACGCCCTTCCTGTTGCAGGACATCGCCGGCTTCGCGGGGCGCCTGCGGCCCGGCACCTACCGCCTCGATCAGAGCCGCAGCGCCGTGTACATGCCGATGGTGATGAACTTCCCGGCGAACACCGAGATGGAGGCGTCTCTGACCTTCGTAAACCAGGCCGGAGGGTCGGGCCGTGGCTTCGGCGGCGGAGGCGGGGGCGGGGGCGGCATCGAGGGGGTCGGCAATGTGGCAGCGAGCGCGGCCGCAGCCACCGTTCGCATGCACCACTCCTTCATCCAGCTGCCGGAGCTGGGCGAGTACACGCCGCGCGCGCACGACTCGCGCTCCGGCTACGGCGGCATGTCCTTCCAGGACTACTCCGCAGCGCTGGACGAGCCGATGACCCAGCGCTTCATCCGACGGCATCGCCTGGAGAAGCGGGATCCGAACGCGGCCATGAGCGAGCCAGTGGAGCCCATCGTCTACTACCTCGATCCGGGGACCCCTGAGCCGGTCCGTTCCGCACTGCTGGATGGGGCCCGGTGGTGGAACCAGGCCTTCGAGGCGGCCGGGTTCATCGACGCCTTCCGGGTCGAGATCCGGCCCGAGGACGTGAGCAGCCACGATGTGCGCTACAACGTCATCAACTGGGTGCATCGGTCGACGCGGGGCTGGAGCACGGGCGGCTCGATCACCGATCCGCGCACCGGCGAGATTCTCAAAGGGAACGTGACGCTTGGATCGCTGCGGGTGCGCCAGGACTACATGATCGCCGAGGGGCTGCTCGCGCCCTACGAGAACGGCGATGAGGACGCGCAGGGTATTGCGGAGTGGGCGCTGGCGCGCATCCGGCAGCTTTCGGCGCACGAGGTGGGGCACACGCTGGGGCTGGGGCACAACTACTACGACAGCGATATGGGACGCATCTCGGTGCTGGACTATCCCCACCCGCTGATCACCTGGGACGGCAGCGAGTTCGACTACTCGGAGGTGTACGACACCGATATCGGCGAATGGGACAAGGTCGCGATCCAGTACGGATACTCCGTCTTCCCGCCGGGAACCGACGAGGGCACGGAGCTGGACCGGATTCTGAACGAGGCCTGGGAGCAGGACGTCCGCTACTTCACCAACCAGGACGCGTCGGCGCACGCCCGCGTGGACCAGTGGTCGAACGGGACGGATGCGGGCGTCGAACTGGACCGCATGCTGGACGTGCGGCGGGCGGCCATGGAGCGCTTCGGTGAGCGCGCGATCCGGAAGGGCACGCCGATGGCGCAGATGGAGGAGGTGCTGGTGCCGCTCTACATGCACCATCGCTACCAGGTGACCGCCGCCGCGTCGGTGCTGGGCGGGCTGCACTACACCTACGCCAAGCGCGGTGACGGGCTGGAGCCGGTGCGGCCGGCCTCGGCGAGCGAGCAGAAGCGGGCGCTCGACGCGCTCGTGCGATCGATACTGCCCGCGGAACTGACCATCCCGTCCGCGGTGCTCGACAAGCTGCCGCCCCGGCCCGCCGGATACGGCCGCAGCCGCGAGCTCTTCCCGCGCTACACCGGGATCATGTTCGACGCCGTCTCACCCTCGGTGGTCGCGAGCGCCCACGTGGTGGGAGAGGTGCTGGATCCGAGCCGGGCCGCTCGCCTGCTGGAGCAGAACGCGCTCGACGGGTCGCTGCCGGGACTGGGCGACGTGATCGCCACGCTCACCGCGGTGGGCGAGCCGGATGCAGCCGACTCGCCCTACGAGGCGGAGGTGCGGCGCGCCGTCGGCCGGGTGGTCGCGGACGGGCTGATGAGCCTCGCCGGAGGGGCCGCCATGCCCCAGGTGCGAGCGGTCGCGGCCCAGCATCTGGGATGGCTGAGGGACACGGCCGAGAATCAGTCGCTGGGCGATGATCACACCGCCGCCCACTTCGCTCTCCTGGCCCGGGACATCCGGCGCTTCGAGGAGCGGCCCCACGAGCCCTGGGCGCCGTTGGTGACGCCTGATGCGCCTCCCGGAGCCCCCATCGGCACCGCACCCATGAACTGGACCGGATTCGGGACGGGGCTGGGAGGCCAGCTCACCGCTCAGGCGGGGCTTGCCGACCTCACCTGGTTGGACAAGCTGGTGCCGTTCTGCGCCTACGAGCAGTGGTGAGAGTCAGCCGGGACTGACGGGACCGACGGCGTCCCGGGGTCCGCCCGGGGCGCCGTCCGGCAGGTCGACTCAGCGCAATACGCGGAAGATGCGGTCGGCGACCGTCGTCATGAGCGGCGTGCCAACCGTAAGCAGAACGATCCCTGCCGTCTGCGCAGGACGAGACTCGTTGCTCTTGCCCTCGATCAGCAGGAGGTAGCCGGCCGTCGCCGCCATCGCGCTTCCGAGCGCGGCGGGGAGGAACCGTCCCCTGGAGCGGCTGGTCCTGCCGGCCCACCCGGCGGAGAACCCGCCGGCCGCGCTGGGCAGAGCCAGCGCCAGGATACCTGTGCTCGTCGTCAGGACGCTTGGACAGCGCGGACGAAGGCCGCCGAGACCGGTATCGATCTCAAGGCATCGGTTGGCCAGACCGAGCCCGACCGCCAGGCCGACGGCGTTCCCCACGAAGGAGCTGGCGAAGACCCGCTCCCATCCGTAGCGCTCCTCCTCCAGAGACCAGTCGAAGCCGCTGATCAGGTCCTCACTGGCCGCTTCGCGTACACGCTGCGGCCCGGTCTTGGTCTCCACCAGGAGGGCGCCCCCGCCCGCGGCCATGCCGAACCGGGTGGACGCCTGCAGAGGCGACAGCAACTCGACGCGGGCGATGTCATCGAGAGGCATAGAGAAGTAGAGCAGAGAGGGCACCGCCGAGCGGACTCCGTCCACGTAAATCGATACGTCGTTACACCCACCCTGCGCGGAGGTCGAGCGGTACTCGACGCAGGAGCCGGTTCGCCCCGAGCGCACTCTGAGGCCCGGCAGGTGCTGCGCGATGACATCGGACAGGCCGAGCCCGCGGCGGGCGGCCTCGCTGAGTTGCGCCGGCCCGACTTCGTTCACGGAGTGGCCGGTGGAGATCCTCCTCCGTTCCCGTTCCGTGACCGCCTCCACGACGAGAGGCGCGAGTTCGATGGTTCGGGGGGCAAGGCGCACATCGAGGCGGAGGTCCTCGCCCGGGCTGACGGCTACTTCGCGCGATTGTTCGCCATAGGCGAGATGCTCCACCACAAGGATGTGCGCCCCCTCGGGGACCACCTCGAAACGGAACATTCCGGCAGCGTCGGTCACGGTGGAGACGCCGAGATCGTGCAGGCGCACAACGACATCCGCGATGGGCTGGGAATTTTGCCGCTCGAGCACCCGTCCGGTCAGGCTCCCGTTTTCCTGGGAGGCCGCCACCGTCGCGGATGCCAGCGTCAGGGCGCAGAACAGGGCTGCACGGGAGGTCGCGAAAGCACATCTGGCGAGCGCGCGCCGCGCCGCAAGGGGGAATCCCGGATGTGCGGCCTTTGATGCCGGCTGGACCGGCCGGAGGGAAGCCATGCGCGAGCCTGTCGGGGAAAGCGTGACAAATGGAGAATACCCTGCGGCGGTCCGGCGCGTTCCGACTCCGGGCCGGATCCGGGGATTCCCTCCCGAAGCTAGCTCGCGGGCACCTCCGACGCTAACGCCGGAGCGCCGGCGAGGGCCCGATGTCCACTCGGATGTCGCGCCACTTCCCCTGGCGATAGCGCACGACGCTCAACAGGCAGCGGGCGGCGTGCCCCAGCAGAATCGCGGTCCAGACGTCGGTGGGCTCCAGCCCGCGCATCTGCTGCAGGATCGCGAGAAGACCGAGGGGGATCACCACCTGGGAGATGATGGAGATGAAGAGCGGGCTGCGCGTGTCGCCGCTTCCCTGGAGCCCCCCGGTATAGGTGAGGGCGACGGTGACGAAGAGCCCCGAGACGCTCAGGAAGCCCAGCAGCTGGATCCCCAGGCCGACCACCACGGGATCCTCCATGCCGAAGACGGAGAGCAGGGCTCCGGGGATCAGCACGAACATGGCTCCCACCGCCAGCGCGACCATCAGACCGATGCGCGAGGCGACCCGTACGCCGTGGATGGCCCGCTCGGGCTGGTTCGCACCCAGATTCTGGCCGGCCACCGCCGCCGTGGCGCCCATCAGTCCCACGGATGTCCAAGTGATCAGCGAGAAGAGCTGAACGTAGCCCACGGCATAGGCGGCCTGCGCCTCCGCGCTCATGGCGAGGGAGCCGATGAAGCGCAGCAGCAGAACGCCGGCGATGTTCATGACCACGCCCTGGACGCCGGCGGGAAGCCCGAAACGGAAGAGCTGGCGAATGATGCGCCAGTCGGGGGCGAGCGACATGCCTCGTTCGAAGGCCACCACGTGCCGGCCGGAGAGCAGCAGCCAGAGCACGACCGCGCTGATGGTCGCGCCCGAGATCACCGTGGCCATGGCGGCCCCGGACGTGCCGAAGGAGGGAATCGGCCCCAGGCCGCGGATCAGGATCACGCTCAGCGTGATGTTGAGGAGCGTGAGCGCGACGCCCAGCCGCAGCGGAGTGCGCGCGTCTCCCGCGGCCCGGAATGCTCCTCCCGCCATGAAGAACATCATCATGCCGAAGCTGAAGACGAAGAGGATGCGCAGATAGGGAAGGGCCTCGAGCTGGACTTCGGGCGTGGCGCTCACCAGCCCCACGAGGACAGGGGCCAGGAAGTACCCGAGCGGCGCGATGATCCCGACCGAGAGGGCCCCCGCCGTCAGGAAGGCCTGGTAGACGGTACGGTTGACGCCCTCCTTGTCGCCCGCGCCCGCGAAGCGCGCGACCAGAATGCCCATCCCCGTGAACAGCGAGGACACGAAGACGATGACGACGAGGTAGATCTGCGACGAGATGCCGATCGCGGCGTTGCCGGCAAAGCCCACGTAGTTGCCGACCATGACGTGGCCGACCAGGCCCTGCATGCCCGCGATCACGTTCTGGAGCATGGTCGGCCAGGCCAGCTTCCAGACCGCTCGCGGGACCGGCCCTTCTACGATGCTGCGGTCGAGGGGGCGTCCGCCGGGCCGCCGGGGCATGGGCCGAACAACCCCGCCGGGGTCAGTTCGACGCGTTCTTTCTGCGGACGACCCTGAGGAGCTTCGCCAGGGGATCGTAGGCCCTGTCCACGACCCGTTCCTTCAGCGGGATGATGGCGTTGTCGGTGATGGTGATGCTCTCGGGACACACCTTGGTACAGCACTTGGTGATGTTGCAGTACCCGACGCCCTGATCCTTGCGCAGCGCATCCAGCCGGTCCGCGGTGTCGAGCGGGTGCATCTCCAGCGCGGCCACGTGCACCAGGTAGCGGGGACCGATGAAGTCCTCGTGCAGGTGGTGGTCCCGGAGGACGTGGCAGACGTCCTGGCACAGGAAGCACTCGATGCACTTGCGGAACTCCATCACCCGGTCGACGTCCTCCTGGAAGATCTCCCAGGTGCCGTCGTCGTGGTCGGGGTCGCGGGGCTGGAAGGCGGCGATCTTCTCCTTCACGCGGTAGTTCCAGGAGACGTCGGTGACCAGGTCACGCACCAGCGGGAAGGCCTTCATGGGCTCGATGGTGACCGGTTCCTCCATGGGAAGGTCGCTCAGGCGGGTCATGCACATGAGCTTGGGCATGCCGTTCACCTCCGCGGAACACGATCCGCAGCGGCCCGCCTTGCAGTTCCAGCGCACCGCCAGGTCGTTGGCCTGCTCGGCCTGGATCCTGTGGACGGCGTCGAGCACGACCATTCCGGTCGTGGTCTCGATGGTGTAGTCCTGGAACCTGCCGGTCTCCCGATCCCCTCTCCAGACCCTGAACGTGCTCTCGGCCATTATCCCTGCTCCTCGATGATTCGGCTCAGCCGCTCGGGCACCTCGCGGACGGGTTCGGTACGGCTCCGCATGCTTCCGTCCTCGTCTTTCCACAACACGAGGTTCGAGCGGCCCCATTCGGGGTCCT
The DNA here is from genome assembly GCA_965208255.1 of Longimicrobiales bacterium. Lineage (GTDB taxonomy): Bacteria > Gemmatimonadota > Gemmatimonadetes > Longimicrobiales > Gaopeijiaceae > BD2-11. The sequence continues at coordinate 519,799 of OZ242324.1, read as the reverse complement.
TCGCGGGGTAGTCGACGCGGGAGTGGGCGCCGCGGCTCTCCCTGCGTCCGATCGCGGCGCGGGCCGCGGCCGCGGAGACGGTGAGCAGGTTGTCGAGATCGAGCGCCGTGTGCCAGCCCGGGTTGTATTCCCGGTTGCCGGTCACCGCGACGTTCGCGGCCCGCTCCTTGAGCGCCTCGATCTCCTCCAGCGCCGACGCCAGGTCGTCCTCGGTGCGCACGATCCCGACCTTGTCCTGCATGAGCGCCTGGAGGTCTTCCTGCACCTTATAGGGGCCTTCTCCGCCGTCGTTGCCGAAGGGGGCCAGGGAATGGCGCTCGGCCTCCGCGACCTGGTCGGCGTCGAGCGACGGTTCGGCGTTCTCGCGGGCGAAGCGGGCCGCGTACTCGCCAGCCCGCTTGCCGAAGACCAGCAGGTCGGAGAGCGAGTTGCCGCCCAGGCGGTTGGCGCCGTGCAGCCCGGCCGCGCACTCGCCGGCGGCGAACAGGCCGGGCACGCTGGACATCTGCGTGTCGGCGTCGACCCGCACGCCGCCCATCACGTAGTGCGTGGTGGGTCCGACCTCCATGGGCTCCTGGGTGATGTCGATGTCGGCCAGCGCCTTGAACTGGTGGTACATCCCCGGAAGCTTCCTGCGGATGTGCGCCGGAGCGTCGGAGATCTTCTCGGCGATCCAGGCGATGTCGAGGAACGCGCCGCCGTGCGGGCTCCCGCGCCCTTCCTTCACCTCGCGCACGATGCAGCGGGCGACGTGGTCGCGGGTGAGCAGCTCCGGGGGCCGGCGCGCGTCGCGGTCGCCGATGACGTAGCGCCATCCCTCCTCCGGCGAATCCGCGGTCTGATCCTTGTAGAGGTCCGGGATGTCGTCGAACATGAACCGGCGCCCCTCCGAGTTGCGCAGCACCCCCCCTTCCCCGCGCACCCCCTCGGTGACCAGGATGCCGCGCACGCTGGGAGGCCAGACCATGCCCGTGGGGTGGAACTGGATGAACTCCATGTCCACCAGTTCGGCCCCTGCCTCGTAGGCGAGGGCGTGCCCGTCTCCGGTGTACTCCCAGCTGTTGGAGGTGATCTGGTAGGCCTTGCCGATGCCGCCGGTTGCGAGCACCACCGCCTTCGCGCCGAAGACCTGGAAACGCCCGCGCTCGCGGTCGTAGGCGAAGGCCCCTGCCACCCGTCCGCCGTCCAGGAGCAGGCGCGTGACCGTGCACTCCATGAAGACGTCCATGCCCTGGTGGACGCCGTGGTCCTGCAGGGTGCGGATCATCTCCAGCCCGGTGCGGTCGCCCACGTGCGCGAGGCGCGGATAGGCGTGGCCGCCGAAGTTGCGCTGCAGGATGCGCCCGTCCGGGGTGCGGTCCATGAGCGCCCCCCAGGCCTCCAGCTCCCGCACCCGGTCGGGGGACTCCTGGGCGTGCAGCTCCGCCATGCGCCAGTCATTGAGGTATTGGCCGCCGCGCATGGTGTCGGCGAAGTGCACCTCCCAGCTGTCGCGCTCGTCTACGTTGGAGAGCGCGGCCGCCACCCCGCCCTCGGCCATGACGGTGTGCGCCTTGCCCAGCAGGGACTTGCACACCAGTCCCACCGAAGCGCCCGCCGACGCGGCCTCGATGGCGGCCCGCAGCCCGGCTCCGCCGGCTCCGACAATCAGGACGTCGTGTTCGTGCCGCTCGAACTCCGCCATCAGAGGATCCTCCAGTCGGCCCAGACGCCCATGGAGCAGAGGCGCACGTAGACGTCGCTGAACCCCACCCAGACGAGGCTCATCCACGCCCACAGCATGTGGCGCCTGTTGAGGCAGCTCACGCCCCTGTGCGCCTCGCGGCGCAGCGGACGCCCGGAGAGCCTGTTCAACCCGCCCCCCACCAGGTGGCGCAGGGAGTGGCATCCGAAGGTGTAGCCCCCCAGGAGCACGACGTTGGTGAGCAGCACCAGCGAGCCTAGGCCGACGCCGAAGGTCTCGCCCCCGCCCGGAGCCTCGAACCAGAACCCCTTCCAGGCATCGTACGAGAGGATGGCGATGAAGATGACGGCCACGTAGAGGAAGTAGCGGTGGATGTTCTGCATGATGAGCGGGAAGGACTTCTCGCCCCAGTAGCTCTTGCGCGGCTCGCCGACCGTGCAGGAGGGCGGATCGGCCCAGAAGGCCTTGTAGTACGCGCCGCGGTAGTAGTAGCAGGTGAAGCGGAAGCCCAGCGGCGCCCAGAGGATCATGAACGCGGGCGACCAGCGCAGCCACCCCAGCCATGAATCCGCCCACCAGGCGGGCGACGGCCCCAGCCAGGCATGGTGGGAGTCGCCCAGCAGCTCGGGCGAGTAGAACGGGGAGAGATAGTTGCCGAAAGTGTAGAACTCGCCCTGGAATGCGGCCCAGGTCGAGTAGATGCCGAAGGCGCTGAGTCCCGTGAAGACCGCCAGCAGCTGAACCCACCAGCGGTCCCGGCGCATGGTGTTGCCGAACGGCTTGCGAGCGGGGAGGTCAGTCGGGGTCTGGACCGGAAGCGAGGTCGTGCCTGACGCCATTCCTATCCTCCTGCGAGCGCGCGTGCGGCGCTGTATGTGAGATCGTGGGCGGGCCTGCCGCTCCTGGTTGCCGGGCGTGCCCTTCCGGCTGGCCGTGGCGGCCGGCTCGAGTCCGGCGCGCACGGCGTGCAGAAGAATATCCCCGGGGGGCGCATACGCCAATACGGGGCGAGGGGACGCGGTGACGGGCAGGAGAACGCGGCGCGTCGGGAGACGAGAGCTCGAGGGGCCACGCCGCGCGGGTGCCAGGGCCGCCGGATGAGGACGCGGGCCGCTATTTCGACGACGGGTGTCGCTCGCCGGGGCCTCCGATTGCACAGGCCCGGCGCCAGACGGCGTCGAACATCTCCGGGGTGAGCTTGCCGGTGAAGGTGTTCTGCTGGGAGGGATGGTAGGCGGCCAGGATGGTCAGGCCGGGCCGGATGGGCACCTCCACCGCGTGGCCGAAGCGCGGGAGGGGGCGGGGGATGGGCTCGCCCCGGTCGCGCAGCAGGCGGAGCACCACGGAGAAGGCGAAGGCGCCGAGCGCGACCACCACGCGCAGGTTGGGCAGCAGATTCCACTCGCGCTCGAGGAACGGGCGGCAGGCGTCGCGCTCGGCGGGGGTGGGGCGGTTCTTCGGTGGAGCGCAACGTACCGCGGCCGTGATCCAGGTGCCGTTGAGGGTGAGGCCGTCGCTGCGCGCCGTCGATTCCGGCTGCGAGGCGAGACCGGCCCTGTGGAGCGCCCCGTACAGCAGGTTGCCGGAGGCATCGCCGGTGAACATGCGGCCAGTGCGGTTGGAGCCGTGCGCGCCGGGCGCCAGCCCCACGACCACCAGCCAGGCGGCGGGGTCTCCGAATCCGGGCACCGGCCGTCCCCAGTACTCCTCCGTGGCGTAGGCGGCCCGCTTCGTGCGCGCGACCTGCTCGCGCCACTCGACCAGCCGCGGGCACCGGCGGCAGGCGCTCACTTCGGTGGCGAGGGCGGCGAGGGAACTCACCGCGCGGGCCCGGCATGCAGGTGCAGCGCACCCGGCGTGCCCGCGGCCGCGTCTTCGGCCAGTACCGTACCGATCACGATCGCATGCGGGCATCCGGCGGCGCGCAGGGCTTCCACGCACGCCTCGGCCCGGTCGGCGGGGACGCTGGCGAGCAGCCCGCCCGCCGTCTGCGGGTCGAAGAGGAGCTGGGCGGCGGGCTCGCCGATCACCCCGGGGTCGGCGCGCACTGACTCCAGCGCGCGCAGGTTCTGCTCCTGAAGCGAGGAGAAGATGCCGAGCCGGGCCACCTCGAGGGCTCCGTCCAGGAAGGGCACGTCGGCGAGGCCGACCGAGACCTCCACCCCGGAGGCGCGCGCCATCTCGAGCAGGTGGCCGGCGAGCCCGAAGCCGGTCACGTCGGTGGCGGCGGTGGCTCCGTGTTGGCCGAAGATCCGCGCCGCGGGCCGGTGGGACTCCTGCATGAGGGCGAGCGCGGCGTCGATCCACAGGCTCTGCGCCCTGCCGCGCATTTCCGCGGCGAAGATCACGCCGGTGCCGACCGGCCGCGTGAGCACCAGCCGGTCCCCCGGACGCATGCCCGACTTGCGCACCAGGTCCTCCGGCGGCGCCGTTCCGGTGACGGAGAGTCCCATGGCCAGCTCGGCGCCCTCGCTCGTGTGGCCACCCACCAGCGCCACTCCGTCGCGGTCGAGAACCTCGAGCGCCCCCGCCATGAGCTGCGTGAGATCCTCCTCCATCTTCTCTTCGGCGGCGAGCGGCAGTGTCACCATCGCCATCGCCGCCAGCGGGTCGGCGCCCATCGCGAAGATGTCGCCGAGCGCGTGATTGGCGGTGATGCGGCCGAAGAGGAAGGGGTCCTCGATGAAGGAGCGGAAGAAGTCGACGCTCTGCACGGCCACCTGCCCCGCGGGAACCCGCACCACCGCCGCGTCGTCGGGGGCGTCCAGCCCCACCATGACCTGCGGATGGTCGGTGGCGCCCAGCCGGGCCAGCGCGCGATAGAGAAGCCCGCTTCCCACCTTGGAGCCGCATCCCCCGCACCGCATCGCGAGGCTCGCCTCGGCGCCGGCGCGGGCCACCTCCCCCGATCCAGCCTTCGACCGGCCCGTCCGAGCCGGCCCCCCGCGGCCGCCCTCCTCATCCATCGACGGCAACTCGGTGTAGTCCCGGATGAAGCGCCGGTCGATGCGGTCCTTCCAGGTCCAGACCCAACGGCCTCCGATCGTCAGACCGTTGCGGGCGGCGACCGCATGGCGGCGGCCCGTCGAGATCAGACTCAGGTATTCGCGCTGCGGCCGGAAGCCGACCGGCGGCGCTCCGCGCAGGTGACGCTCGAGGTTCCGGGCGAGCGGCGGGCCCTGCCGAACCGCGAACACGCCGGCCTTCGGTCGTGGATACCCTTCCACGGCGGCGACATCTCCGGCGGCGAAGACATCGGGATGGGACAAGGTCTGCAGCGTGTCGCGCACCCGGATGAAGCCGCCTTCGTCGACCTCCAGACCGGACTCGCGGGGCCAGTCCGGGGCGCCCGCCGTCGTCACCCAGAGCAGTTCGTCGAAAACCGCGCGGGAACCGTTGCCGAAGTGCAGGCCACGCCCCTCCACGCGCACCACCCGGTGATCGGTGTGGACCACGATGCCATCGTCCTCGAGAACTCGCGCGAAGCGCGCGCGCATGCGCTTGGGGTATGCCGGGAGGATCTCGCTGGAATCGGTGAACAGCTCGATGCGCACATTGTCGCCCGGCCGTCCGGCGGCTTCCGCGGCTCGCGCCAGCCCGTAGCGGATCGAGAGCGCGACTTCCACTCCTCCGGCACCGCCGCCCACGATTCCGATCGAGACCGGTCCCGAGGTACCGGCAACGCGCTCGCGGAGCTGCGTCCAGCGGGCAAAAAAGCCGTCGATGGGCTTGACCGGGACGACCGAGTCCTCGGCTCCGGCAACTCTCCGTACCCCAGGCGCCGAACCCGTATTCAGCGAGAGCACGTCGAAGGCCACCGGCGGACGCCCCGCGCACAGCACCCGCTTTTTCTCGAGATCGACCCCCACCACCTGCTCCCGGAGAAACCGGGCGCGAGCGAAACGGGCCAGCGGAGCCAGGTCGATATGCGCATCCGCAAACGTGTAGTGGCCCGCGATCAGCCCCGGAAGCATCCCGGAGTAGGGGGCGTTCGACTCGCGCGAGATCAGCGTAACCCGAACTCCGGGCATCGGCTTCATGCCGAAGTGCTTGAGCACGGCGACATGGGTGTGTCCGCCGCCGACCAGCACGAGATCCCTGGTCACCGGTGGAGGCGGCGAGTTCATGGCGTCCCTGCGCATGGACTCAAGATGCCGCCGTATCGAGGCGTGGTTCAAGGTCAGGGTCTCCGGAGCCATGCGCCGACGACGGGGAACTGCCTCTCCCGGTCCGCCGCCGGGAGGCTACCGTCCCGACCCTTCTCCGCGGGCGGACAGCTCCGCCGGAAGCAGGGCCGCGTGCATGAACTCGTGGATCGGGGTCGCCACCCCGCACTCGCGCCCAAGGCGGACCACGGCCCCGCTCAGCTGCTCCAGTTCCGAAGGTCGACCGCTGGCGATGTCGCGGTGCATGGAGGGGATGGAGCCGGGAGGAAGGCCGTCCAGGAAGGCCAGCGAAGCCGCGACCACGCCGTCCGGCAGGCGCACCCCGCGGGCGGTGGCCACCGCGGCGGTCTCCTCCATCGCGCGGCGCAGGAGGTCACGCGCGGCCGGGGTGGCGCGCACCTTGCCCAGGGGCATCCGTGCCACCGAACACACCCCGCTCACCGGGGCCATGAGGAGGAGCTTGTGCCAGAGTTCCGCCTCGATGTCGCCGGAGACCACGACCGACACGCCCGGCGCCCGCTCCAGGGCCTCGGCCAGGCGGTCGCAGCGGCTGGTGCGCCGCCCGTCCCGCTCTCCCATCACGATCACGGGGTCGATGCCGCTGTGCCGGATGCGGCCGGGCTCGACCAGCTCGCACAGGATGCGGGTCAGGCCGCCGGCCACCGCCTCGGCCGGCAGCGACCGTTCCAGCTGGGTGGCCGCCTCGACCCCGTTCTGGAGCGGCACGACCACGGTGCGCTCGCCCACCAGCGGCCGGATTGCCCGCCCCGCCGCCTCGACCTGCCAGGTCTTGGTGGTGACCAGCACCGCGTCCGCCCTCCCGAGCGACCCGGGGTCATCGGTGGCGGCGGTGTCGTCCAGGCGCACATCCCCGGCTATGCTCTCCACCCGCAGGCCGCCCGACCGCAACGCCGCCAGCTGACTGCCGCGCGCGATGAAGACCACGTCCTCCCCCGCCTGCGCAAGTCGAGCTCCGAAGTATCCGCCGACGGCTCCGGCCCCGTAGATCACGATTCGCATCACCAACTCCCTGAGTCAGGCCCCCGACACCGCGTGCGGCGCGGCGGCACCGCCACGCCCGGGCGAACACAGCCCCGCCTGTGCCGCGAGCGGCCAACCCGCCCTTTCGCGCGCCGGGACAATTATCTTGCAAGCGCGAAAAGGAAAGCTCTACATCCCAGGTGCTTCATCCCAAGACCCGGAGGTTCCCAGCATGTCCAACCGGTTTCGCGTCGAGCGTGATTCGCTGGGCGAAGTGCATGTACCCGCCGACGCCCTCTACGGCGCCCAGACGCAGCGCGCCTTCGAGAACTTCCCCATAAGCGGCCAGCGTTTCGGGCGCAGGTTCATCCAGGCGCTGGGGCTGATCAAGAAGTCCGCCGCGCGCGTCAACCGCGAACTGGGATACCTGGACGGCCACACGGCGCGGGCCATCGCCGGGGCCGCAGACGAGGTCGCCCGTGGCGACCGGGACGGCGAGTTCGTGCTCGACGTCTACCAGACCGGCTCCGGGACATCCTCGAACATGAACGCCAACGAGGTGATCGCGGCGCTGGCCAACCGCATCCTGGAAGGCTCCGGAGCCGCGCGCGTGCATCCCAACGACCACGTCAACTTCGGCCAGTCTTCCAACGACGTGATCCCGACCGCCATCCACGTCTCGGCGCGCACCGCCATTGAGGAGGAGCTGATTCCCGCGCTCGTGCACCTGCGCGGGCTGCTGGCAGCGAAAGCGGAAGCCTTCGACGGTGTGCTCAAGTCGGGGCGCACTCACCTGATGGACGCCACCCCGGTGCGCCTGGGGCAGGAGTTCGGCGGCTACGCGATGCAGGTCACGCGCGCCATCGAGCGCCTGCGCCACGCCTCGGAGGAGCTGGCCGAGCTGGCGCTGGGAGGCACCGCGACCGGCACCGGCATCAACACCCATCCCGACTTCGCGCGCCTCACAATCGGGCATCTCTCCCGCGAGACGGGCCTCGCATTTCGCGAAGCGGAGAACCACTTCGCGGCGCAGGGCTCGCAGGACGCCTGCGTGAGCGCCTCCGGAGCCCTGAACGCGGCCGCCTCCGGCCTGATGAAGATCGCAGACGACATCCGCTGGCTCTCGTCGGGCCCGACATCAGGCATTCACGAAATCCGGCTTCCCGCCGTGCAGCCGGGGAGCTCCATCATGCCCGGCAAGGTCAACCCGGTCATGGCGGAGGCGCTGATGATGGTCGCGGCCCGCGTGGCCGGGAACCACACCACGGTGACCATCGCCGGCAGCCGCGGGAACTTCGAGCTCAACGTGATGCTGCCGGTCATCGCTCATTCCCTGCTGGAGTCGACCACGCTGCTCGCGGGGGCGAGCCGGGCCTTCGCCGACCGGTGCGTCGCCGGCATCGAGGCCAACGAGCAGCGGGCGCGTGAACTGCTCGACCGCAACCCCGCGATCGCGACCGCGCTCAACCCCTACATCGGCTACGACGCGGCCGCCAGGGTGGCCAAGCAGGCCGCCCGCGAGGGCAAGGCCGTGCGCGAGATCGTGCGCGCCAGGGGTCTGCTTGACGAAGAGACGCTGGAGGAGGCGCTGGACGTGCGCGGAATGACCGAGCCGGGGTTGCCCGCGAAGGGCTAGCGGACTGTCGCCGAAGGAAGTACGCAGAGACGGACTAAGCCAACCGGACTAAGCTAACCCCCGGGCCCCGACAGGCGCGTAACCGCCTCCTCGAAGGAGGAGATGCCTTCCTCGCCGGTGAGCTTGACCTCGCCGGTCAGTTCCCCGCCCCGGTTGAGCACGAAGGTGGGCGTTCCCTCCACCGCCATCAGCTGGGCAAGGTTCATGTCGCTCAGGATGAGGGGCGCGACGGTGTCGCGGATGAGGCAGGCCTGGAACTCCTCCAGCGGCAGGTTGATGTCGGCCGCGAACTGGAGAAAGACCGGGATCGGGTCCTGCAACGGCTGCCACACGCTCTGGTTCATGTAGAGGCGGTGCTGCATCGCCTCGAAGCCCTGCCGGTCGTTCAGGCCCCCTGCGCACAGGGCGGCTTCGGCCGCGTGAAATCCGCGCATCAGGCGAGCCAGTGGAAACATGCGCACCACGAAGTTCGCCCTCCCGCTGTCGACGAACGTCGTCTTCAGCGAATCCGTGCGCAGGATGTAGAAGGACTGGCAGGTGGGACAGCCGAAGTCGATGAACTCGTCGATGCGCGCCAAGGTGGAATCCACCATGTAGATGCGCGAATTGTCCGCGCGTTCCAGGAATTCCACGTCCATCATGCTGAGCGCGATGCCGGTGGGCGCTTCCTGCTGCAGAGCGCTGGCGGACGCGGGGATGGCGGCAGCCAGGGCGAGGACCGCAATCATCGCCTGCCGGGCCCGCTGGTGCTTCCTTTGCATGGCTTCAGCGTCCTCTGGGAATCAGGCGAACGTAGCCGGCCTGGATCAGGAGATCGAAGACTTCGCCCGCGCTGACCGCCAGCTCCTGGGTCCGGTAGTTGCCGCCGCCCAGCAGATCGATTTCGAAGCCGATGGTGGGCAGCCTCCACTCGCGCGTGAAGCGCTGCCGCGTCTTTCCGGAAACGCTTCCCAGCCGGGTGCGCCCGCCGCCGGTCGATATGTAGATGCGCGCGTCGTTGAAGTCGAGGTTGTCCACGAAGACCGTGACTTCCCGCGATGGCTCGGCGCCGATGCCGGTGGGCGCGCGTCGCTGTCCCACGCAGCCGGCGGCCAGCACGGTCGCCAGCACGCAGAACGCGAATAGGGGTCGATTTGTCATGATACCTCCTCCCGGGGACCGGATACCGGCTGTCCGCCGACAGTCCGTCGTTTCCTGCATGTGTACATTGTATCGCGAGTGGCGCGGGCCTGCTACCGAACCAGGTCCTGGCGAGCGAGCTCGGCCGAGGTGCCCCGCCCGCGGGGTTGCCCGCGCGACACCGCCTGATGAACCTGGTTCACGACCCGGGCCGGCTCGCGGGAACTGGCAGCGGCGGACAGGCAACCAGACAGATCTGTGGGGCAAAATGCCGACAACGGACGGAGCGCGGGTGATATGGCCGGGGTGACGCGGTTCCCGGACGACCTGGTGGAGCGCATTCCGGCCGGAGAGCCGATCACCCTGGTCGTGCTCGACGGGGTGGGCGGGCTCCCCCACCCCGCCACCGGCCTGACCGAACTGGAGTCGGCCACCACGCCCAACCTGGACGCGATGGCCGCGGAGAGCTCGCTGGGCATGCACATCCCGGTCGCGCCCGGGGTCACGCCCGGGAGCGGCCCGGCCCACCTCGCCCTGTTCGGGTACGACCCGGCCCGCAACCTGGTCGGACGCGGCGTGCTGGCCGCGCTGGGGGTGGGGATCCGCCTGCGCGAGGGAGACGTGGCCGCGCGGCTCAACCTGGCCACCCTGGACGGCGAGGGCCGCGTGACCGACCGCCGCGCGGGCCGCCCCGACAACGCGGAGGGCCGCCGCCTGGTGCGCCGGCTTCGCGAAGGCGTGACCGCGCCCCCCGGGGTGGCCCTCCACTTCCAGCACGTCATGGAGCATCGCGTGGTGATGGTGCTGCGCGGCGACGATCTGGGCGCCAATGTTTCCGACACCGACCCGCAGCGCACCGGCATCCCGCCCCGCCCACCCGCCGCCCTCGACGGAGACAAGCCCTCCGTCCGGACGGCCGAGGTGGCCGGCGACATCCTCGAGCAGGCGGCGGCGGTGCTGGCGAACGAGCCCGTCGCCAACGGAGTGCTCGCCCGCGGATTCGCCGAATACCGGGCCCCGCCCGGCTTTGACCGACGGTATGGGCTGAAGGCGGTGGCGGTGGCCCGCTATCCCATGTACCGCGGGGTGGCCCGTCTCGTAGGGATGAACGTCGCCGGAACCCCGGCCTCCGACGACGAAGCGGTGGCACTGATGCAAGCCGCCGCCGGAGAGGCGGACTTCCGCTTTTTCCACTACAAGGCCACGGATTCCCGAGGGGAGGACGGAAATTTCGAGGGCAAGGTCGCCGCCATCGAGGCTGCCGACCGCCTTCTGCCGGGGCTGGACGACGGCGGCGTGATGATCGTCACCGGCGACCACAGCACCCCCGCGACCCTGGCCGGCCACTCCTGGCACGCGGTGCCGCTCCTGATCCGCTCGCGCCGGGCCCGGCCCACCGGGCGGCGCCTGACCGAGAGCGAGTGCCGGCGGGGCGATCTGGGCACCATCGCCGCGCGGCACATCATGGCGCTGGCCTTGGCGCACGCCGGAAGGCTGGCGAAGTTCGGCAGCTGAAGTCCTCCCCTTCCACTGTCCGGGAAGCACCCTTGATCTCCATCCCCTGCGAAGAGCACAGGCTCGAGAACGGACTCCGGATCGTCCTTTCTCCCGAGCCCTCCGTGCCCATTGCCGCGGTAAACCTTTGGTACGACGTGGGCTCCCGGAACGAAGGGCCCGGACAGACCGGCCTGGCCCATCTCTTCGAGCACATGATGTTCCAGGGCTCCCGCCACGTGGCCGGAAACCAGCACTTCGAGCTGCTGGAACGCGTGGGCGGCTCGGCCAACGCAACCACCTGGTTCGATCGCACCAACTACTATGAGACCGTCCCCTCGCATCATCTGGAGCTGGCGCTCTGGCTCGAGGCGGATCGCATGGGATGGATGCTGCCCGCGCTCACCGCCGAGAAGCTCGAGAACCAGCGCGACGTCGTGAAGAACGAGCGCCGCCAGCGGTACGACAACCAGCCCTACGGCGACTGGGATGAACGAATGCTGGCGATGGCCTACCCGCCGGGGCACCCCTATCGCCATCCGGTCATCGGTTCGCTGGAAGACATCGACGGGTTCACGCTCGGCGATCTCGAGTCCTTCTTTCGCGCGTACTACGCCCCCGACAACGCGGTGCTGACGCTGTGCGGCGGTTTTGACTCCACCCGCGCCCTCGATTGGATCGAACGCTACTTCGGCGAGATCCCCCCGGGGACCGGGACCGGGACGATCGCCGGAGACGCGGACGCGGAGCGCGAGAACTCCGCTGATCCGAGAAAGACGGTGGAGGCCGATGTGCCGCTCACGCGGGTCTACGCGGCGATGCGCGTGCCCACCTTCGACGATCCCGCCTTCTACGCTGCCGATGTCGCCGGCGACATTCTCGGGCGCGGACGGGCATCGCGGCTCCATCGCTCGCTGGTGCTCGAGCGCCGGCTCGCCAAGGACGTGGCCGCGCACGTTTTTCCGCTGATGACCGGGTCCGCGATGATGCTGGTCCAGGCGACCGGCAACGTGGGGGTCGAGCCCCGGGAACTCGAGGCGGCCGTCGTCGAAGCGATCGAGGGGTTGCGCGCCATCTCGTCCGCGGAGGTCGAGCGGGCGGTGGCCATGGCCGAGACCGCCATCCTGGGGCAGCTCGAAGTCGTGGCCCAGCGGGCCGACCTGCTGTCGATGTTCGCGACCCACTTCGGAGATCCGGGGCGCATCTGCACGGAGCTCGATCGCCTGCGCGCGGTGACGCCCGAGGCGGTGGAGGCCCTGGTCGATGCACGGCTGGGGCCCGGGAATCAGGCGATGCTCACCTACGTGCCGCGGGCCTCCGCGTGAGCCCCACGGGTTTTCCGCCCACGCCGCCGGGGCCCGGACCGGTGGCGCCCTTCGCGATTCCGGAGGTGCGTGCCGCGAGCCTCGATTCCGGGCTGGAGGTGCGGATCGCGCGCCGGCACGGGGTTCCGCTGGTGACCGCCCTCCTGGTCATGGATGCGGGGGAGTCGACGGTCGCGGGCGAGCAGGCCGGGCTCGGCGTGCTGACCGGCAAGGCGCTGCACGGCGGTACCGCGCGCCGGTCGGCGGTGGAGCTGGCGTGCGCCCTGGAGGACATGGGCACGCACCTGGGGACGGCGGTCGGCTGGGATTCAACGGTGGTCTCGCTCACCTGCGCCGCCGACCGCTTTCCGCGCGCGCTCCGGCTGCTGTCCGAAGTGGTCCTGGCGCCCGGGTACCCGCCGGAAGAGGTGGAGCGCATCCGCGAGCAGCAGCTGGCAGGCATCCGCCAGCGAAGCATGTACCCCGCCCGGCTCGCCACCGCCGCCGCGGCGCACTTCCTCTTCCGGGAAGGCGCCACCTACGGGCGGCCGATGGGCGGCGTGGAGGCGACGGTGGCCGGACTGGAGCGCGCGCATGTGACGGGCTTCGCCGCCGGCCGCTACCGGCCGCGGGGCGCCGCGCTGGTGGTGGCGGGTGACGTTTCGCAGGTGGCGGTGACGGATCTCGCGGCCGAGTGTTTCGGTGACTGGGAGGGACGCGCCGCGCCCGTGGAAGCCACCGCGGGGCCCCGCTTCGGCGAGCGCCGCATCGTGATCGTGCACCGTCCGGGGGCGGTTCAGTCGGAGCTCCGAATCGGCCATGCCAGCGTGCCGCGCACGACACCCGACTTCTTCCCGCTGATCGTGCTCAACGCGGTGCTCGGGGGCGCCTTCACCAGCCGCCTCAACCTCAACCTGAGGGAGGACAAGGGCTTCACCTACGGGGTGAACTCGCGCTTCCTCCTGCGGCGCGCGGGCGGGATGTTCCGCATCGCCACGGCGGTGGGGACCGAGGTCACCGCGGCAGCCGTGCGGGAGGTGCTCGCGGAAACGGAAGCGCTGGTCGCGGACGGACCCACGCCCGCCGAAGTGGGCGGCGCGCGCGACTACCTGGCGGGAATCTTCCCCCTGCGCATGGAGACCACCAGCCAGGTCGCGTCCGGAATTGCGCAGGTGTTCGTGCACGGCCTCCCGGCCGACTATCACGCACGCTACCGGGAGCAGGTGCGGGCCGTGGAGGTGGCGGATGTCGCGCGCGCCGCCCGCCGCCGCCTACACCCGGACGCCCTCACGGTCGTGGTGGCTGGTGACGCCGACCGGGTGGCGCCGGAGCTCGAGGCGCTCGGTCCGGTCGAAGTCCACCACGACTTCTGAGACGCGCGCCGGGGCGGCGCTCGTACGCGGGGTTCGGCGGGGGCGGCGGGCACCCGGGCAACCCCTCGACCCCCGACTGCACCTAACTTTCCGGAAGCGAGCCATCGCCCCCGGTCGCCCGCTTCATCAAGGTCGGCCGCTCGCGGCGCGGACATGCCCCGGATGGCAGACCCAAGGAGGAGCCGCCTTGCCCAGACAGCAACTTCAACAAGACGTGTCCGCCGGTCGGGCGGTATACCCGGGTGGAGACACCGTTCGATATCCCGGGCCGGACCCGACCCCGGGATCGGACGGGACCGGGCGCCTGTCGGGTCGCGTGGTCCACGACGGGCGGGTGGTCCACCTGTCCGTCGACCGGGTGCGCTTTCCGGACGGATCGGAGGGCAGCCTGGAGCTGATCCGGCACCCCGGCGCCGCCGCGGTGGTGCCCTTCGTGGACCCGCCGGAGTCGCCCGATCCCGCGATCCTGCTGCTCCGGCAGTACCGCTACGCCTCGGGCGGATACCTGTATGAAGTGCCGGCCGGGTTGCCGCAGGGGGCGGACGAAGCCTGGGCCGAGTGCGCGCGGCGGGAGCTGGCGGAGGAAACCGGATACACGGCGGCCCGGTTCGACTACCTGACGCGAATCTTCACGACACCCGGCTTCACCAACGAGGTGATCCACCTGTTCGTGGCGACCGGGCTCTCGGCCGGAACCGCCGCCCTCGACCCGGACGAGTTCATCACCGTGCAGGCGTTTCCGTTCTCGCGCGCCCTGGAGATGGTGCGAACCGGCGAAATCGTGGACTGCAAGACGGTCGCGGCCCTGCTGTTCACCGCCGCCTTCCGCAGAAACCCGGCCGGGAACGGCACCGTCCACCAGGGAGAGGACGGCCGTCCTCCAACGGGGACGTCATGGGCTCACGAAGGCCGGCAGCGCGCGTGAATCTACTGGTACGAAACCTGCATGCAACAATGCCCTGTTCGAGGGCACAACAAGCCACGTCTGGCAGCGGAGCCACATGAATACCCAAAAAAGCCTGGCAAAGAAGCCCGCGAGGCCGGCCCACGAAACCCGGGACGCCCTCAGGAAGCTGGACGACAGCGCGGTGGTGAAGCGGTTCCTGGAAGGCGAGCAGAGAGCCTTCGGGATCCTGGTGGACCGCTACGACAATCGGCTGGTCAACTTCGTCTACCGGACCATCGGCGACCGGGAGCGGGCGCAGGACCTGGTGCAGGAGACCTTCATCCGGGTCTACCGCCACCTGCATCGCTTCGACCCCACCAAGAAGTTCTCCACCTGGATCTACACCATCGCCAGCAACCTGGCGAAGAACGAGCTGCGCAACCGCTCGCGCAACCCTCTCGTCTTCTTCCAGACCATCAAGAAGAACTGGGCGGCGGACCATCGGCCGCTGGAGTGGGAGGACAACTCCTTCAAGCCCGACGACCTGTACCGCAAGCGGCACCTGAGGGAGGTCGTCGAGAAGGCCGTCAGCGAGCTGCCGGAGCACCACCGGGTGGTCTTCGTGCTGCGGGAACTCCAGGGAAAGACCTACGAGGAGATCGCCGAGATCACCGCGGTCAACCTCGGTACGGTGAAGAGCCGCCTGAACCGGGCGCGAAACAACTTCGCCCGGATCGTGGCACCCATGCTGGACTGAGTTCGCGCCGGACGATCCGTCCGGATCCCGACTCCCGAGCGTCCCACCGCACAGGTCTGTGCCCATGCCGCGGGGCACATGCCCGCGACGTTCCAGTGTGCCCACAGGTTCCGGCCCGGCCCGGTGCGGGAACCTCATCCCGTCCCCTCCGGTAGCAGACGTTCCATCGTCCTGCCCGGAGTCTCCTCCCCGGGAAATCCGTGGGGGAACCCGAGCGTTGCACCGCAAGTAGAGAACTCGGCAGGCATCGACGGGGCACCGAATCAGGATCGGCCCCTTCGGACGAGGATTGATCGAGCACAGGCTCACAAGAAAGGGTATCGCCAGGATCGTGAGCACCCGGACGCATATGGAATGCAAGGGCTTTCTGGAGCGCTTCTCCGAGTTCTATGACGGCGAAGCGACCGATGCGCGCGTGTTCGAGCAGCATGCGACGGAGTGCGCAGGCTGCCGGCGCTACGCGGAGACCGTGACGCGCAGTCTGGCCCTGCTGCGCGCGATCCCCGGCGTTGCCGTATGCGACGACTTCCGTCCCCGACTCCAGCACCGCATCTACCATCTCCAGGAGGATCTCGCGCGCCGCCGCCACGGCGCGCCGTTCACCCGCCTGGGCGTTGCGTTCGCCGCCACGATTCTGCTGGCGCTGGCCGTATGGGGGCCGGACCTGGTCCGGGAGACGCCGGAGGTCGCGCTTCCCCCCATCGTCGTCTCCGCCCCCCCCTCGTCTCGCGCGGAAGCACCGTCCGCCACGGTACGGTATCGCAACATTCGGCTCCTGGACTCCACCCTGGCGGGCGACGACCTGTGGAGCCGCGCGCTGTACGAATACTCGCCCCTCTCCCAGCGCTGATCGGGCTTCACAGTTCCGGCAGGCAATGATTCCCGCCACCTACCGGCGCGCGCTCGGAGGCGGCCACGGGGGCGGGGTCTTCTACCTGCACGGCCAGGACGACTTCCGCAAGCGGGAAGCCGCGCGCGAAATCGCCGAGGCGCACCTCGACCCCGCCACCCGCGACTTCAACTTCGATGTCATGCACGGCGCGGAACTGGACGTGCGCGACTTCGCCTCGGTGCTGGCCACGCCCCCCATGATGGCCGAGTGGCGGGTGGTGCTGGTCCATGATGCCGAGGCACTGGCCTCGCTGCCCACGGCGCGCAAGCTGGTTCTGGACATCGCGGCATCACCCCCGCAGGGGCTGGCCCTGATCCTGGCCGCAACGCAGCCGGCGCGCTCCCGGGCGCGTTTCTACAGGGACATCGCGCGAGCAGCGCGCTCGCTCGAGTTCCGCCCGGTGCGGGCGAACGATCTCCCGGGCTTCCTGATCTCGTGGTGCCACGATCGGCACGGCGCCGAGATGAACGAGGATGCAGCCCGTGCCCTGGCGGCGGCGGTCGGCTCGGATCTGGGCGTGCTGGCGCAGGAAGTCGCCAAGCTTGTGGCAATGACGCCGAGGGGTCGTCCGATTACGGTCGAGACGGTGGGGGAGGGCGGAATCCGGGTCTCCCGCCTCGACCCCTGGCGCTGGTTCGACATGGTGGGGGGACGCGACTTCGCCGCGGCCAACGCCGCCCTCGGCGAGCTCTTCCTGCGCGGCGAGTCGGGCGTGTTTCTGGTCATGGGCCTCGCCACCCACTTCCTCCGCCTCGGCCTCGTGCTCGATCGGGGGCTGGCCGGCCTCCAGGCGGCGCTTCCACCCCACCAGCGGTGGATCGCGCGCCGCATCCAGGGACAGAGCCGCGGCTGGAACCGCGAGAGCCTGGACGCCGCGCTACTCGGCCTGCGCCGAGTGGACCGGCTCATGAAGGCCAGCGCCCTGCCCCACCATCACCTGCTGGAGGAATGGCTGCTTGCGCAGCGCATCGCCGCGGGAGAAAAAGCCCGGCCGGGGCCCCTCCGCGCCGGTGTCCCGATGGTGCGCGGAGAGGCCGCCGGGTAGCGGACGCGACTTTATCCGCGCGCGCTCAGGCTCCAGATGAATGCCGCGAGCGAGCTGACTTCCCGGTCGGAAAGACCCAGCCCGCCGCGCGGGAGCATGAGGCCGGGATACTCCTTCGGCTCGAGAACCCCGGTTTCTATGACTTCGATGATGCCGGCGTAGGTGCCGTCCGAATTGAGCCAGACGTCATCGGCGAGGTTTGGCGCCAGTTGCCCCCCCTTTCCGTTGGCCCCATGGCACGCGGAACAGGTTGCCCGGGCGTTGAAGAGGATCCGCCCTTCGGTTATGGACTCCAGGGTGACGCCGTCGGGAGCCATGCCGTCGTTGAGAGCGGCGCTGAGGGCATCCGTCATGGCGAGGTCCGCACTCGTGTCCGGGGTCCCGCCGCATGCCGCTGCAACCGAGATCAGTAGAAACATCAAGACGTTATTCTGCAATGATTTATATGTCACCGGAAACTCCTTTCGATCTTTGGTGTCGCCAAGTTTGGACGACACATCGACTGATACCCCCGGAGCGCGGCTAGGAGCCCGCCCCGGCGGTTGCTGTGCGCGCTGCCGGTTCCCCTTCCGGGACGGTCTCCAACACCACAGCTTAGATCATGGACCTCGACCGGGGTCGGGCGGGACGACGGTTACGGCGCCCGCCGCTCCAGGGAGGTCGGTTTTCGCACGCATCAGGACGGGTTTCACGGGATGATCTTCGGCGGAAGCGCCACTCCATGACGCAGGATACGCCGCTCATGCGCCAGTGGCGGGCTGTGAAGGCCCGCCACCGCGACGCCCTGGTGTTCATCCGGGTAGGCGACTTCTTCGAGCTCTTCAACGAGGACGCGCGCAAGGGTGCGCGCCTACTCGGGCTGACCCTGACGGCACGCAACAACGGGGCGGCACGACAGGTACCGCTCGCGGGCGTGCCCGCGAAGGCGCTGGACGACTATCTGCGCAAGCTGGTGAAGCTGGGTTGCCGGGTGACCATCTGCGATCAGGTGGAGGACCCCAGGATGGCCAAGGGGCTGGTGCGCCGCGAGGTGGTGGAGACCATCACTCCGGGCACCGTGGTCCACGACGAGCTGCTGGAGGCGCGGCGCAACAACTTCCTGGTCGCGCTCGCACCTGCGGGGAAGGATGCCGGTGGGCTGGCGGCCCTCGACCTGTCCACGGGGGAGCTGGTGCTCGAGGTGGTGGGCGAAGAGGCGCTCGCCGCCCGCATGGGCGAGCTGGCGCCCGCCGAGTTGCTCCTGCCTGCTTCCCTGGAGGGAAAGAGTCTGCCGGGCGCGGCGCCCGATACGCTGCGCACCTTCCGCGACGACTGGATCTTCGGGGAAGAGGCGGCGCGCGAGGAAGCGCAGCGCGCCTACGGGGTGCTTTCGCTGAAGGGGTTCGGCATCGAGGCGGGCGACACTCCCGCGGTGCGCGCCGCGGGCGCTCTGCTCGCCTACGTCGCCGAGATCCGGCCGGCCGGGGTGGCGCACCTGCAGCCTCCCGTCGTGCGCCGTCCCGGGTCGACCATGGTGGTCGACGAGATGACGCGCCGGAACCTTGAGTTGACCGAGCCGCTGCGCCCGGGAGACCAGAGCGCCACCCTCATCTCGGTGCTGGACGACACCGTCACCGCGATGGGCGCGCGCACGCTGCGGAGCTGGCTGCTGGCGCCGCTGGTGGAGGCGCCTGCCATCTGGGAGCGTCAGGAGGCCGTGGCGGAGCTCTTCGAGCGGTTCGAGGTGCGGCGGGACGTGCGCGAGGCGCTCTCCGAGGTCGCCGATCTTGAGCGCCTGGCCGGCAAGATCTCGCTCGGGCGGGTCATGCCGCGCGACCTGCTTGCCCTGGCGCGTTCCCTCGACCGGGTGCCTCCGGTGCGAGAGGCGCTGGCGAGAGCCGAGCTGTCCGCGCTGCGGGAGCGGGGCGCCCGGCTCGACGCCCTGGAGGACGTTCGCGAACTGCTCGGGCGGGCCATCGCCCCGGACGCGCCCGCGACACTGCAGGAAGGCGGCGTGATCCGGGCCGGGTACGACGCGGATCTGGACGCGCTCCGCCAGACCCGCGGCGATGCGCGCACGTCCATCGCGACCCTGCAGGCCCGGGAACGGGAGCGCACGGGTATCGCCTCGCTGAAGGTCGCCTACAACAAGGTCTTCGGGTACTACCTGGAGGTGACCCGGGCGAACCTGGACCGGGTCCCTGACGACTACGTACGCAAGCAGACGCTGGCCAACGCCGAGCGCTTCTTCACCCCCGAGCTGAAGGAGTGGGAAGGCCGCATACTGGACGCCGAGGACCGCCTCGGTACCCTGGAGACAGAGCTGTTCGCCGCGGTGCGGGGCGAGGCGGCCAAGCAGGTGGGTCGGCTGCAGAAACTCGGGCGCGCGCTCGGGCGTCTCGATGCCCTGGCGGGACTCGCGGAGGTGGCCGAAGGGCGCGGCTACGTCCGCCCCGAGATCCATACCGGCTACGCGGTCGAAATGCGCGCCGGCCGGCACCCGGTGGTGGAGGCGGTGATGCCCGCCGGCAGCTTCGTCCCCAACGACCTGGTGCTGGACGAAGACGGCCGGGTGGTGGTGCTGACCGGCCCCAACATGGCGGGCAAGAGCACCATCCTGCGGCAGGCGGGACTCATCCAGTTGCTCGCCCAGATGGGGTCGTTCGTGCCCGCCGACCGGGCGCGGCTGCCGGTCTGCGACCGGGTTTTCACCCGGGTCGGGGCGAGCGACAACCTGGCCCGCGGGCAGTCGACCTTCATGGTCGAGATGCACGAGTCGGCCGCCATCGTACACGGCGCCACCGCCGCCAGCCTGGTGCTGCTGGACGAGATCGGGCGCGGCACCTCCACCTACGACGGCGTTTCGATCGCGTGGGCGGTGACCGAGCACCTGCACGAAGTGGTCGGCGCCAAGACCATCTTCGCGACCCACTACCACGAGCTCACCCAGCTGGGCGAGCTCCTTCCCGCGGTGCGCAACCTGAACGTGGCGGTGCGCGAATCCGGCGAGGACATCGTATTCCTGCGGCGCCTGGAGGAGGGAGGCGCCGACCGGTCCTACGGAATCCAGGTGGCGCGCCTGGCCGGGATGCCTCCGGCCATCGTGGAGCGGGCGAAGGAACTTCTGGCGGAACTGGAGGGAAGACGTACACATGACGGAGGCTGTCTGGGGCGTCAGGGTGCACATCGGCCTGCCGCGGCCGCGGCGCCCGGCCAGCTCTCCCTCTTCGCTGCGGAAGCCGAGCTGTCCGCCCGCCTCAAGGATATCGATCTCGACAACATGACCCCACTGGAATCCATGAGGCTGCTCGCCGAACTGCAGCGTCTCGCGCGAGGACCGCGGTAGTCCATGCGGGCGCTCCTCTCGTACAGGCACTCGCGGACCGGGGCGGGACCCCTGGCGATCGCGGCCCTTGGCGTTTCCTCCCTCTCGGCCTGCGCCGGAGACCGCGAGGTGGAGGAGCCCGCGGCCCTTGGCGACACCGCACCCATCGAGTACCCGCTGGAGATGTGGGATCAGGGGATCGAGGGCGAGACCGTGCTCCAGGTGCGCGTCAACGAGCTGGGGGAGGTGGATTCCGTGGCGGTCGTCGAGACGAGCGGCCACGAGGCTCTCGATTCGGCCGCCACCGATGGCGCGCGTGCGATGCGCTTCCAGCCCGGCCGGAGGGGCGGGCGCGACGTACCGGTGTGGGTGCGCATTCCGGTGCAGTTCTCCAGGCAGTCGGACCCCGGACGCTGATGCGCGGCCGGTCTACGTTCAGGGTGGAGTTTCCGGTGTCGTGCCGGGGATGCCGCGGTGCGGGGACGGCGCGGCCATGAGCGTCCGCAATCGCGAGCCGTACGACAACGTGATGGAGATGGTGGGGTGGACCCCGCTGGTGCGGCTGCACCGGGTCGCCGCCGGGTGCCGCACCCCCGTCTACGGCAAGTGCGAGTTCATGAGCCCGGGCGGTTCGGTCAAGGATCGCATCGGGCTCGCCCTGGTGCGCGCGGCGGAGCGCGACGGAACCCTGCGGCCGGGCGGCGTCATCGTCGAGGCCACCAGCGGGAACACCGGGCTCGCCCTCGCGATGGCCGCGGCGACGCGCGGGTATCGCTGCATCTTCACCATGCCCGACAAGATGAGCCAGGAGAAGGTGAAGCTTCTGCGCGCCTTCGGGGCGGAGGTGGTGATCACGCCCACGGCCGTCGGGCCCGACCACCCCGACCACTACCAGCAGGTCGCCCGCCGCATCACCAGCGAGACGCCCGGCGCCGTGCTGGCCGACCAGTTCTACAATCTCGAGAACCCGAAGGCCCACTACGCCACGACCGGACCGGAACTCTGGGAGCAGAGCGCGGGACGCATCACCCACGTGGTGGGCGGGGCGGGCACCGGCGGTACCATCTCCGGGACCGGCGCCTACCTCAAGGAGAAGAATCCGGCGGTCGAGGTGGTGGGCGTGGATCCGGTGGGATCGGTCATCTCCTCCTTCTTCAACACCGGCGAGATGGGGGAAGGACACCCCTACCTGGTCGAAGGACTCGGCAACGACAAGATCCCCGGCGCGCTGAACCTCGACGTCGTGGACGCCTACGTGACCGTCAAGGACGGGGAAGCCTTCCGGATGGCCCGGCGGCTCACCACCGAGGAGGGACTCTTCGTGGGCGGCTCGTCGGGGCTGAACACGCACGCGGCGGTGGAGCTTGCCCGCCGGCTGGACGACCCGGAAGCCTTCGTGGTCGCGATTCTTTGCGACTGGGGCGAGCACTACCTTACCAAGATGTACGACGACGAGTGGATGCGGGAGAACGGTTTCCTGGAACGCCCGCGCAGGAGCGTCCACGACCTCGTGCGCTCGAAGGGGCCACTCGGTTTCCGACTGCTGACGGTGACGCCCGCCACCCCCGTGCGCATGGCGTTGTCCACGCTGAGCAGCCACGGGATCTCACAGCTGCCGGTGGTTCGGGACGGGGATTGCGTGGGCTCCGTGAGCGAGGGACGGCTCATGGCGCGCGTCATCCAGGACCCCGGAGTGCTCGACAGCCCCGTCGAGACCGTCATGGGTTCGCCGTTCCCCGTGGTGGACAGCCATCTCGACGCCGAGAAGGCAACCCGGCTGCTGACCCGGGAGAATCCCGCGGTTCTGGTCAGGGCCAACGGAAAGCTGGAGGACATTCTCACGCGCTTCGACATCGTGCAAACGCTCACGGGAGCGGCCGGTTGAGCCGGGTCGGGTGGAGGACGCGACCGTGAACGTCGCCGTGCTCATGGGCGGGACTTCCGAGGAACGGCCGGTCTCGCTGGTCTCGGGCGCCGAAGTCGCCGCCGCGCTGCGCGAACGCGGCCACGAGGTGGTGGCGGTCGACCCCGCCTCGGGCGTGCTCAGCCCGGAGCGGGAAGCTGAGCTGCGCGAGTCGGGGGTGGCCCGCCGGGCGCCGCCCTCCACGGGGCCGGGCGGGAGCGATCCCCTGCTCCTGCTCCACGAGGCGCTGCGGGCGTGCGCTCCCGACGTGGTCTTCCCGGCGCTCCATGGCGGAGCCGGCGAGGACGGCACCGTCCAGTCGCTGCTCGACCTGATCGGCGTCCCCTACGCGGGGAGCGGGCACACCGGCTGCGCGCTGGCCATGGACAAGGACCTCACCAAGCGGCTGCTGCGCGACGGCGGCATCCCGACCCCCGAGTGGATCACCGGATGCGCGCCCACCGAGCACGTTGTGGCCGAGCTGGGGCTCCCCCTGATCGTCAAGCCGCCGAGGGGCGGATCGACGCTGGGGCTCACGCTGGTGCATCGCGCCGACGAGATTCCCGCCGCCGAGGAGCAGGCGCTCGCATACGGCGGGGAGGTCATGTTCGAGCGCTACGTTCGGGGACGGGAGCTCACGGTGGGCATCCTGGGCGAGAAGGCGCTCCCTCCCGGTGAAATCATCCCCGAGAACGAGATCTTCGACTACGAGTGCAAGTACCAGCCGGGGATGGCGCGCGAGATCTTCCCCGCCCACATCCCGGACGACGTCGCCGCCACACTCCGCCGGCAGGCGCTCGCGGTGCACCGCCTGCTCCGCCTGGAGGGGTTCAGCCGGGTCGACTTCATCCTCGACTTCGGCGGCACCCCCTGGTGCCTGGAGGCGAACGCGCTTCCGGGTCTCACCCCTGCCAGCCTGCTCCCGCGGGCCGGTCGCGCCGCCGGCATGTCCTTCGGCGAACTGTGCGAACGCATCGCCCTCCTGGCGCTGTCCGGCCGCGCCGCGCCCGCAGTCGCCGGCTCACGGGCATGACCTGGCCGTCCTTCCAGTCGGGCTACGGAACCTCCGTACTTACCCCCTGGGTCAAGCGCCTCCTGATCGCCAACGCGGGGATCTTCCTGCTCATGTGGGTGACCCGGAGCACCGGCTTCTTCGTGGAGTGGTTCGCCTTCCGGCCGTCCCACCTCCTCACCCGGCCGTGGGGGGCGCTCACGTACATGTTCCTGCACGCGGGCTTCTGGCATGTGTTCATCAACATGCTGGTGCTGTTCTTCTTCGGCCGGCCGCTGGAGAGGCGCTGGGGTTCGCTCGAGTTCATCAAGTACTACCTGCTCTGCGGACTCGGAGGCGTGGCGCTCAGCTTTCTCTTCCAGTCCGGCTCGATCATCGGCGCCTCCGCGGCCGTGTACGGCGTGATGGTCGCCTTCGCCATGACCTGGCCGGACGCGCCCATCTACATCTGGGGCATCTTTCCGGTGAAGGCGAAGTGGCTGGCCGCCTTCCTCTTCGTGGTGAGCACGCTGAGCGCCTTCGGAGGCGGAGGTGACGGAATCGCGCACTTCGCCCATCTGGGCGGCCTGGTCACGGGTTTCGTCTATCTGAAGAACGACTGGCGAACCCCCGCATGGCTGCAGGCGCGAAGGAAGTCCAACCCCTCGCGCCCGGGCGGAAGATTCGGGTCCCGCGCCGAACCCGGCGAGCGGAGAATGTCCGCGGGGAACACCGCCCGTCCGACGGGTCGGCGGCGGGCCGCCGACGAGGAAGCTCTGCTGGACGAAGTGGACGCCATCCTCGACAAGATCTCGCGCAGCGGGATGCAGTCGCTCACCCGCAAGGAGCTCGAGCTCCTCAACGAGGTTTCCCGCCGGCGCCGCTCTTCCTAGGTTCTGCTCCCGGCCGTATCCGCCGGAACCATGACGCCGCGCCGCGTCGCCCGATTCAACACACGATTTCAGGAGGCCCGATGGCGGAAGGCAAGGAGTACCTGACGGAGAACATTCGCAACGTGGCCGTGGTCGGTCACGGCGGCTCCGGCAAGACCATGCTCGTGGATGCACTCGCCTTCGTGGGGGGCACCGCTCGGCGCAAGGGCAATGTGGCGGAGGGCCATGCCCTCACCATGACCGCCCCCGAGGAGATCCAGCAAGGGATCTCGATGCAGCTCACACCCGCCTTCAGCGAGTGGAAGGGGACCAAGATCAACCTGATCGACACGCCCGGATACCTGGATTTCACCGGGGAAGCCCTGGCGGCGGTGCGGGTGGCGGACGCGGCCGTCATCGTGGTGAGCGCGACGTCGGGCGTCGAGGTCGGGACGGAACGGGTGTGGCGCTACTGCGAAGAGCGCGGCATCCCGCGCATGTTCTTCGTCTCGATGATGGACAAGGAGCACGCCGACTTCCGCAAGGTATTCGAGAACATCAGGGAGATGTTGGCCGACACTGCGCTGCCGGTGGAGATCCCGGTGGGAGAGGGACCCGGCTTCCGCGGGATCATCAACCTGTTCAGCGGGCGGACCCACATGTACCGGGAGGGCTCCGACACCGGCGAGTACGACGAAGCCGAGGTCCCCGCCGACCTGGAGGAGCTCTTCGAGGAGTGGACCACCGAGCTGCAGGAAACCCTCGCGACCACCGACGAGGAGCTTCTGGACCGCTATCTTGAGGGCGAGGAGATCACGCGCGAGGAAGCCCTCGAAGCCATGGCCATCGCGATGGGGCGAGGCGAGGTGGTGCCCGTTTTCTGTGGGTCCTCGACGCGCGTCTACGGGATCAGGGCGCTGCTGAGCAAGGTCGTCGAGCTCTTCCCCGATCCCTCCGAATCGGGCAGTCACTCCGCCTCCCGGCCGGGCCTGGAGGAGGAGACGGAACTGCAGGCA
Source organism: Longimicrobiales bacterium (assembly GCA_965208255.1). GTDB lineage: Bacteria > Gemmatimonadota > Gemmatimonadetes > Longimicrobiales > Gaopeijiaceae > BD2-11. Next base: position 494,376 of record OZ242324.1, on the reverse strand, counting down.
AGCGACGACGGTTCGTTCGCGGCGCTGGTCTTCAAGACCGCAACCGAACCGCACGTGGGCGAGCTGTCGTACTTCCGCGTCTTCAGCGGAGTCGCGGTCAACGGGATGGATGCGCACAACGCGGATCGCAGCTCCAGCGAGAAACTGAACCACGTTTCGATACCTCTGGGACGGGAGCGCCTGGAGGTTCCCCGGCTGCACGCGGGGGACATCGGGGTGGTGGCCAAGCTCAAGAACACGGCCACCAACGACACCCTGTCCTCCGGCGCCCGGCCCCTGCTTCTCGAGAAGATCGAATTCCCGAAGCCGGACGTGTCGGTGGCGATGAGGGGCGCGTCCCGCGCCGATGACGACAAGATCGGAGAAGCCCTGCAGAAGCTGCACGACGAGGATCCGACCTTCCACGCCGAATTCAACCCCGAGCTGGGACAGACCATAGCCCGGGGACTCGGCGAGATGCACCTGGAGGTCCAGATGCAGCGCATGAAGCGCAAGTACAACGTCAGCGTCGAAACCGAGCAGCCCAGGATCGCCTATCGGGAGACCATCACGCGCACCGCCCAGGGACGCGGACGCTTCAAGAAGCAGACCGGCGGCCGTGGTCAGTTCGGCGACTGCTGGGTGCGCCTGTCGCCCCGGCCGCGCGGGGACGGCTACGAGTTCGTGGACAGCATCAAGGGCGGCGTCATCCCCGGGAAGTACGTTCCGTCGGTGGACAAGGGAATCCGGGAGGCATCCGGCAAGGGCGTCCTGGCCGGGTTCTCCCTGGTGGACTTCGCAGCCGAATGCTACGACGGGTCCTACCACTCGGTGGACTCCTCCGACATCGCATTCAAGGTGGCCGGGTCGATGGCCTTCCGCGAAGTCGCGGCCAAGGCGGGTCCGGTGCTGCTGGAACCGATCATCGAGGTGGAGGTGTCGACCCCGGACGAATACATGGGCGACATCATGGGCGACATCACGCAGCGCCGGGGCAAGGTGCAGGGCATGGTCCCGGGCGACGGCAGCACGACCGTGCAGGCGCTCGTGCCGGAAGCGGAGCTCTACAAGTACGCCACCGCGCTGCGCTCCATGACCCAGGGCCGCGCCCACCACACGCGAACCCTGGCCGGCTACGAGCCGATGCCGGCGCACGAGGCGCAGCAGGTGATCGAGGCGCTCAAGGCGGAGGAGTAGCGGGAGGCAGCCCGTGGCCGGACACAGCAAATGGGCGCAGATCAAGCGCAAGAAGGCCGTCAACGACACCCGCCGCGGCCAGATGTTCACCAAACTCATCCGCGAGCTGACGGTGGCGGCGCGCGACGGCGGCGGCGACCCCAACTTCAACCCGCGCCTGCGCTTGGCGGTCGACACCGCCAAGGCCGGGAACATGCCCCAGGAGAACATCGAGCGGGCGATCAAGAAGGGGACCGGCGAGCTCGCCGGCGTCAACTACGAGGAAGTCGCGTACGAGGGCTATGCCCCCGGCGGGGTCGCGCTCTACATCGAGACCCTGACGGACAACCCCAAGCGCACGGTGGCGGCGGTGAGGCACCTCCTAACCAAGAACGGGGGCAGCCTGGGGACGGCCGGGTCGGTGGCCTGGCAGTTCGACCGCAGGGGACAGATCTACATCGAGGCGGCCGAGCACTCCGAGGAGGAGGTGCTCGACGCGGCGCTCGACGCGGGCGCGGAGGATGTGGCGCGGGAGGGAACCGACATCATCGTCACGACCGAACTGGCTTCCTTTCACCAGGTGCAGGAAGACATGCGGCAGGCCGGAATCGGCATCGCGCAGGCGGAACTCGCGATGATTCCGCAGAACGAAGTGGACGTGGCGGGCAAGACCGCGGAGCGGCTCGTCCGCCTGATGGAGGCGCTCGACGGGTCGGACGACGTTCAGAAGATCTCGTCCAACGGCAACATCGACGAGGAAACCCTGGCCCGGCTGTCCGAGTGAGGACGGGCTGCCCGCGAAGCGCTCGGTGACGCCGCCGGACGGGACGCTGATCGTGCTCGGTGTGGACCCCGGCACGGCGCGCACCGGCTACGGGGTGGTCGCCAGCGGGGAGCGCAGGCTTTCGCTGCTTGAGTGCGGGGTGGTGCGCACCCGGCCCCGGCACCCGCTCGCGGACCGCATCCGCCACATCTTCGAGGCGCTGCAGTCGATCATCGAGCGCTTCGAGCCTTCCGTCCTCTCCGTCGAGAAGGTGTTCCAGGGCAGGAATCCGCAGAGCGCGCTGACGCTCGGGCATGCGCGCGGCGCCATCCTGTTGGCGGGCGCGCTCGCCGGGATCCAGATTGCCGAGTATTCGCCGGCCGCGATCAAGAAAGCCGTCGTCGGCACCGGCCGGGCCACCAAGGATCAGGTGGGGTTCATGGTCAAGACACATCTGCGGCTGGTCTCCGCGCCTTCGCCCGACGACGCTGCCGACGGGGTGGCGATCGCGCTCTGCCACTGCCTGATCGGGGACCGGCCCAGGTGATCAGCCGGCTGCACGGGGTCCTGCTCGCGCGGGACATGGACCTGGTCGAGGTCGAGACGACGGGCGGGGTCGTGTACGAAGTTCACGTGCCGGCCACGGTGGCGGGCCGCCTGCCGGCCCCGGGCTCGCAGGTGCGGCTGCGCACGGTTCAGGTCGTACGCGACGACTCGGTCGCCCTGTACGGTTTTCTGGAGACGAGCGAGCGCGACATGTTCCAGCGTCTGCTGGGGACGACCGGGATCGGGGCCAAGCTGGCGCGCGAGATGCTCTCGACCTATTCCGCCCGGCGTCTCGCCCAGGCTCTCGCCAACAAGGAAACAGCTGTGCTCACGCGCGTGAGCGGAGTCGGAAAGAAGACGGCCGAGCTGCTCATCCTCAGGCTGAGCGACAAGGTCCGCGACCTGGCGCTGGCCCCGGACGGCGGCGAGGCGGCGCCTCATGGCGCGCGGGAGGCGGTCAACGCGCTGATGGCTCTGGGGTACTCCTTCGCGCAGGCGGACGAAGCGGTGCGCGGCGTCCCGGACGGCGGCGAGGCTGGAGAAGAGTTGAAGACCGAGGAGCTGATCCGAAAGGCGCTGGAGCGCATCGGCCGATGACCGATCGCTACGACGTCACCACGCCCCGGGAGCTTTCCGGGGAAGGTGCCGCGGAGCTGTCCCTCCGCCCGGGCAGCCTGGCGGAGTTCATCGGCCAGGGGAAGGTGCGGGAAACCCTCTCGATCGCGATCGCGGCGGCGCGCCAGCGGGGGGACGCGCTCGACCACCTGCTCTTCCACGGGCCGCCCGGGCTCGGCAAGACCACGCTGGCGATGCTGCTCGCCTCGGAAATGGGGGTGGGGGTCAAGATGACCTCGGGGCCCGTGCTGGAGAAGCCGGGGGATCTGGTGAGCGTCCTCACCAATCTCAACGAGCGGGACATCCTCTTCATCGACGAGATCCACCGCCTGCGGCCCATCGTGGAGGAATTCCTCTACCCGGCCATGGAGGATTTCCGGGTGGAGATCCGGATCGCCGACGGCCCTGCGGCGCGCACCGTCACCATGCAGATCGAGCATTTCACCCTGGTGGGCGCCACGACCCGCTTCGGCCTGCTCACCGAACCCATGCGCGCGCGTTTCGGGATGGTGGAGCGGCTCGATTTCTACGCGCCCGAGGAGCTGTCCCGGGTGGTCCAGCGCAGCGCGGACATCCTGGGCGTGGACACCACCGGGGAGGGCGTCTTCGAGCTGGCGCGGCGCGCGCGGGGCACGCCCCGGGTGGCCAACCGGCTGCTGCGCCGGCTGCGCGACTACGCCGAGGTGCGCGCCGACGGCGTGATCAGCGGCGAGGTTGCGCGCGCGGGGCTGCGGCTGCTCGAGGTCGACGAGTACGGGATGGACGAGATGGATGCGCGCGTGTTGCGCACCATCATCGAGAAGTTCGGCGGGGGACCCGTGGGGCTGGCCTCCCTGGCCGTCGCGCTCAGCGAGGACGTAGGCACCCTCGAGGAGGTCTACGAGCCGTTTCTGATCCAGAACGGCTTTCTGGAGCGCACCCCGCGCGGCCGCAAGACCACGGAGCGCGCGCACCGGCGCTTCGGCCACCCGGCTGCCCGAGGGGAGGGGCGGCCGGATGCGGACGCCGGCGGTCGGGACCAGTCGTCGCTCTTCCGGCGATGACGGCGGGACCCGATTCCGCGCTGGACTTCGGCTACAACCTCCCCGAAGGCTGCATCGCGCGCTACCCGGCGGCGCGGCGCGACCGGAGCCGCCTGCTGGTGGCGCCCCGGTCGGGGGGACCCTTCGAGCACCGGGTGTTCCGTGACCTGCCCGGTCTGATGCGCGCGGGCGACCTCCTGGTCGTGAACGAGTCGCGCGTGCTCCCCGTGCGCCTGCTGGGCGCAAAGCCGACGGGCGCGCGCGCCGAAGTGCTATTGTTGCGGCCGCTGGGGGAGGGCGCGGGGGGCGATGCTACGCGCGCGGCAGACGTCGTGGGTGGTGGTGCTGTCGATGGCCACCTGTGGGAGGCGCTGGTGCGGCCGGGCGGCAAGCTCAAGCCCGGGCGCACGGTCGAGGTCGCCCCCGACCTGGTCGTGCACATCGTCGACTCGACCCCCGACCACGGCCGCATCGTGCGCGTCGAGACCCCGCTGCCCGTCGAGGAGGCGCTCGAGCGCTACGGCCGCGTGCCCCTCCCCCCCTACCTCCGCCGCCCGGACGAGGCGGTGGACCGCGCGCGCTACCAGACCGTGTACGCGCGCACCCCGGGCTCGGTGGCCGCCCCCACCGCGGGGCTCCACTTCACCCCGGAGCTCATGGACGCGCTCGAGGCGGGCGGGGTGCGCATCGCGCGCGTCACCCTGCACGTGGGGGTCGCGACCTTCCGCCCGGTGGGTCCTTCCAGCGGCGACCCGCGCGGTCCCGGCGAGGAACGCTACCGCATCCCCGCCGAGGCCGCCGCGCGGGTCGCCGCGGCGCGCGCGGGCGGGGGGCGGGTGTGGGCGGTGGGCACGACGGTGGTGCGGACGCTCGAGAGCGCGGCCGACGGGAGGGGCGGGGTGCGGGCGGGGTGCGGCACGACCGATCTTTTCATCCGCCCGCCCTTCGACTTCCAGGTCGTCGACGCGCTCATCACCAACTTCCACCTGCCCCACTCGACCCTGCTCATGCTGGTTGCCGCGTTCGCCGGCTACGAGCCCACCATGGCGGCATATCGCGAAGCCATCGACCGCGGCTACCGCTTCTACTCCTACGGCGACGCGATGGTGATCTCGTGAGCAAGGATGTGGCTCGAGGCTTCTCCTTCGCTGTCGAGAGCCGCGCCCAGCACGCCCGCGCCGGTGCGTTCTCAACGCCCCACGGGGGCATCGAGACGCCCGCCTTCATGCCCGTCGGCACGCTCGCCAACGTGAAGATGCTCACCCCCGGGGAACTCCGGGACCTCGGGGCGCGCATGGTGCTGGCCAACACCTACCACCTCTATCTGCGCCCGGGCGCGGAGGTCGTGCGCGAGCTTGGCGGACTCCACGCCTTCATGCGCTGGCCGGGTCCCATCCTGACCGACTCGGGCGGATTTCAGGTCTTCTCCCTGAGCCGCATCAACCGCATCCACGACGACGGCGTCGTCTTCCAGAGCCACATCGACGGTTCGCGCCATCACTTCACGCCCGAGAGCGTCATCGACGTCCAGCGGGCTCTGGGCGCGGACGTCATCATGGCCTTCGACGAGTGCCCGCCCGGCGACGCCGACCACGGCAGCGTGGCCGGGGCCAACCGGCGCACGCTCTCGTGGCTGGAGCGCTGTGTAGTGCGCTTTCGGGCAACGGACGGGGACAGCGCCCGTCCGCAGGCCCTCTTCCCCGTCCTCCAGGGCGGCGTCTTCGACGACCTGCGGCGTGCCTTCGCGACCGACGCCCGGGGCGTCGCGGACTGGCCCGGCTTCGGCATCGGCGGGCTCAGCGTCGGGGAGAAAAAGGAGCACATGTGGCGCATCCTGGAACTCCTGGACGGCGAGCTGCCCGGAGACCGTCCACGCTACCTCATGGGCGTAGGCTACCCGGACGATCTCCTGGAAGCGATCGCGCGCGGCTGCGATCTGTTCGACTGCGTCGCACCCACCCGCAACGCGCGGCACGGAACCGCGTGGACCTCGCGCGAGGGCCAGGTGAACATGAAGGGCGCCCGCTTCCGGACCGACACGAACCCTCTCGATCCCGCCTGCAGGTGCTATACTTGCCGGCGTTTCGACCGGGCCTACCTGCGCCATCTGCTGGTTTCCGGCGAGGGACTGGCCCGGCGGCTCATCTCCATCCACAACCTGAGTTTTCTGGTGCAGCTGGCCGGCGAGGCCCGGCGCCGCATCATCGACGGCTCGTTCTCGATGTGGCGCGCGGAATGGCTGCTGCGGTATCGTAGGGCGCGGGCGAAAGGATAGAACATCAACCACCGGCCTCGGGCCGGCGCATCATCGGAGGAACGGATCTTGGCACTCTGGATCGCGATATCGGCCCAGCCGCTCCAGCTGTCCCCCCTGGTGGGGTTGCCCCAGGGAGGAGGAGGCTCGGGCTTCGTCTTTTTCTTTCAGCTGATCGCAATCATCGCGATCTTCTACTTCCTGCTGATCCGGCCCCAGCGCAAGGAGCAGAAGCGCCACCGCGAAATGGTGGCGGCGCTCAAGAAGGGGGACGGGGTGGTGACCGCGGGCGGGATCGTGGGCAAGGTGATTCACGCCCAGGAGCAGCACCTCACGATCGTGACGGCGGAGAACACCCGTCTCGTGATCGAGCGGTCGAAGATCGCCACGCTCACCGGCCCACGGGACTCGTAGCCGCGCTCCGACATGGCGCTGCGTACGATCGAGATATTCGGCAGCGAGGTGCTGCGGCGGCCGGCGGATCCGGTCGACGACATCGATGACGAGGTGCGCGCGCTGGTCCGCGACATGTTCGAGACCATGTACGACGCCAAGGGCATCGGGCTGGCGGCGCCTCAGGTCGGCATCTCCCGGCGGATCATCGTGCTGGACGTGGAGGAGGAGTCGGGCGAGTCGAACCGCGTGGCCCTGGTGAATCCCCGCCTGGCGAGCTGGACGGCGAAGAAGGACAAGCAGGCGGAGGGATGCCTGAGCATCCCCGGGGTGGAAGGCATCGTGGCACGGCCGGTATCGGTGGTGGTGGACGGCAAGGACCCCGAAGGGTGCGGCGTGCGCGTGGAGGCGGAGGGGCTCTTCGCGCGCGCCCTGCAGCACGAGATCGATCACCTGGACGGCGTCCTCTTCATCGATCGCCTCAGCCCGCTCAAGCGGCAGTTGCTGCTCAAGAAGTGGAGGAAGCTGCAGGCCGAAGCCGCGGAGCCGTGAGAGTTCTCTTCTGGGGAACGGCGACCTTCGCCCTCCCTTCCCTCCGCGGCGTGGCCGACGCCGGCCACGAGATCGCGGGCGTGGTGACCCAGCCCGACCGTCGCGCCGGCCGGGGGCGGCGGCCGCGGCCCACCCCCGTGAAGGAAGCCGCACTCGCCGCGGGATACCCGGTCTTCACCCCCGAACGCCCGGGCGACGCCAGCTTCCTGGCGCGCCTGCGCGTTCTCCGGCCGGACCTTTCCGTGGTCGCCGCCTACGGTCACTTCCTGAGCCGGGAGGCGCTCGATCTTCCCGCCCTCGGGTCGATCAACGTGCACGCTTCCCTGCTCCCCGAGCTCAGGGGCGCGGCCCCGGTCCACTGGGCCATCGCGCGCGGCCACGAGGTCACGGGGGTCACGATCATGCGCATGGTGAAAGCCATGGACGCGGGGCCCGTCCTGCACCTGGAGAAGACGACGATCCTCCCCGACGAAACGGCCAGCGAACTCTACGAGCGACTGGCGCGGATCGGCGGCGGCGGGCTCGTGCGAGCCCTGGAGATGATGGACGGCGGCACCCTCGAGGAGCACCCCCAGGACCATGCGCGGGCGACCTTCGCGCCCAGCCTCTCCCGCCAGGACGCGCGGGTGGAGTGGGTGCGTACGGCGGACGAGGTGGCCCGCTGGATCCGCGCCATGGACGCGGTTCCCGGAGCATGGAGCGAGCTGGACGGCAGCCCGCTCAAGCTCTTTCGGCCGCGCGTGGACGGGGACGATGCGCCGGCGGAAGGCGACGGTCCAGAGCCCGGCACCGTGATCGCGGCGGACCCCGCGGGGGGCTTCCGCGTTGCGACCGGCAAGGGCTCGATCGAGGTGGGCGAGGTGCAGCCCGCCGGCAAGCGGCGCATGCCCGCGCGCGACTGGCTGAGGGGCCGGGCGCCGCGGCCGGGGCAACGGGTTCGATGATTCCGCGGCTGCACGTCGTTACCGACGACCGCATCCTGGCGCGGGAAGACTTTCCCGCGGCCGCCCTGGAGGTTCTGGAGGCGGGGGGCGCCCGGATCGCCCTCCATTTGCGTGGACCGCGCACCTCCGGCCGCGCGCTCTATCGGGCCGCCGCCGGGCTCGTCCGTCCGGCGCGCCGGGCCGGCGCCTGGCTGGTGGTCAACGATCGGGTGGACGTGGCCCTGGTGCTGGGCATCCGCCGGGTGCACCTGGGCAGCCGGTCGATGCCCGCCCCGGCCGCGCGGCGTCTGCTGGGGCCGGATGCCCGCGTGGGGCGCTCCGTCCATTCGGCGGCGGAAACCGGTGGGGATGACGGCCGGATCGATTATCTTTTTGCGGGAACCGTGTTCGCGACACCGTCCCATGCGGGGTCCGCGCCGGGCGGGCTCGGGGTGGTGCGGGCCGTGTCGACGGCCAGCCCGGTGCCCGTGGTGGGCATCGGCGGCATCACCGCCGGGCGGGCGGGACAGGTGTTCTCCGCCGGCGCCCGCGGGGTGGCGGTGATCCGCGCCGTGTGGGACGCGCCATCGCCCGCGGAGGGCGTAAAGTGCTTTCTGGACTCGTGGGCCGAGGAGTGACGACCACCGGAATGGACGCCAGGGTGACGATCAACCTGAACGGAAAGGAACGAGAGGTGGCTCGGGACATCACCGTGGCCGCGCTCTTGGACGAACTGGGCCTGGTGCCCGGGATGGTCGTCGTCGAACGCAACCGGGAGATTCTCGCCCGCGACAGCTACCCCACCGTGCGCCTGAGCGAGGGCGACCGGCTGGAGCTGGTCCACTTCGTGGGCGGCGGATGACGCTTCCGGCGGGTCGGAAGCCGCGGCGAGCGGAGCCGGACGCCCGTCACCGCGCCCAGCCACCAATAAACCAGTAGATAATAGTAGATGTCAGTAAATAACAGTCACGACGGCCGGAGCGAAGAGGCGGTGATGTCGACACACGCAAGCGCCGACACCCCGTTCGTGGTCGGGGGCCGGGAATTCGACTCCCGCCTGATCGTGGGGACCGGCAAGTATCCCGACAACGACACCATGGTGCGCGCGATCCGCGCCAGCGGCACGGACATGGTGACGGTGGCGGTGCGGCGGGTGGACCTCGACCGCACGCAGGAGGAGGGCATCCTCCACCATCTCGACCCCGGGGAGTTCTTCCTCCTCGCCAACACCGCGGGCTGCTACACCGCCGACGACGCCATTCGCTACGCGAGGCTGGCGCGGGCCGCGGGATTCAACGAGTGGCTGAAGCTCGAGGTGATCGGCGACGAGACCACCCTGCTTCCGGATACGCAGGCGACCCTGGAAGCCGCCCGGGTGCTGGTGGCGGAGGGGTTCAAGGTGATGGCCTACACCAACGAGGACCTCATCACCGCGCTTCGTCTGGAGGACGCGGGGTGCGTGGCGGTGATGCCCCTGGCCAGCCCCATCGGCAGCGGGCTCGGGCTGCTCAACCCGTACTACGTGCGCGCCATTAAGGAGCGCTGCGACGTCCCCATCGTCGTGGACGCGGGGGTGGGCACCGCCTCCGACGCCTGCCTGACCATGGAGCAGGGGGTGGACGGGGTGCTCATGAACACCGCCATCGCCGCCGCGCGCGATCCCGTGCGCATGGCGGCCGCGATGCGGGACGCGGTGGTGGCGGGGCGGATGGCCTACCTGGCGGGCCGCATGCCCACCCGCGAGGTGGCGGTCCCCTCCTCCCCCCCGCTCGCGGAGTAGCACGCGCGGCCGGCGAATGGGCGCAGACGGATCGCGCGACGCCAGGCGGGTGGCCTTGCGCGTGCTCGGCGCCTGCACCCGGGGCCAGCGTCTGGACCGCGCCATGGACACGCGCGCGGGCGCTCTGTCACCCCGCGACCGGCGCTGGGTGCACGCCCTCGTCTACGGGGTGGCGCGGCTGCGCGGCCGCCTGGACTACACCATCGCGCGGCACGCGCGCCCAAGGCTCGATCGCCTCGACGCGGCGGTGCTCGACCTGCTGCGCATGGGCGCCTACCAGCTGCACTACATGGAGGGCGTGCCCTCGTATGCGGCGGTATCGGCGACGGTGGAACTGGCGCGCGCGACCGGTGCGGGAAAGGCCGCGGGGCTGATCAACGCGGTCCTGCGCGCCTCGGCGCGGGCCGGGTCGCCCGCGGACGCCTTCCCCGCCCCCGAGGCTGACCTCGAGAGCCACCTCACCCACTGGCACTCCCATCCCCGCTGGCTGGTGCGGCGCTGGCTGGCACGCTGGGGAGCGTCCGACACCGAGGCGCTCCTGCGACACGACAACCGGGTGCCAGGACTCTTCTTCCGCCCGGTGGGCATCGATTTGGAACACGCCCTCGACCGGCTGCGGGCCGCGGGGATGACCGCCACCGCAGCCGGGCCGGGCGCCGGTTGCATCGAACTCGGGGCCGGGGCCAACCCCGGGCGCGTGATCGGCACGGCGCCGGGCGTGATCCAGGATCCCGGCGCCGCGCTGGTGGCGCGCTACGCCGACCCACCCGCGGGCGCCCTGGTGGCCGACCTGTGCGCCGCCCCCGGGGGCAAGGCGCTGGCGCTTTCCGAGAAGGCCGGATACGTCGTGGCGGGCGACCTCTCCCTGCCCCGGCTCAAGATCGTGACCGCATCGGCCTCGCGCCTCAGGGCCCGCGTGGGCGCAATCGTCGCGGACGGCGGCGCGGTACCCCTGCGTCGGGCCGACGTCGTCCTGGTGGATGCGCCGTGCACCGGCACGGGTACGCTGGCCCGCCGGCCCGACGCGCGGTGGCGCCTGGCCGAGCAGGATCTCCGGAGCCTGGCCGGCGTTCAGTCCCGGATCCTCGCGAATGCCTCAGGCGTCGTCTCGCCGGGGGGACTTCTGGTGTACTCCACGTGTACATTGGAGCCAGAAGAAAATGACGAAGTCGTGGAGGCATTCCTGAGCCGGCATCCCCAATTCCGCATTGAAGCTCCCGCAGAGATGGATCCGGAAGTCATGGACCACCGCGGCCTTCTGCGCGTCCTCCCGCAGCGCACCGGCTTCGACGGCGCCTTCGCGGCGCGCCTGCGCAGAGTCCGATGAGGCTGGGAAGTTCGATCGGCCGGCGCAGGCCGGCCCGCCGCCCACGCGGGAAGCGCGGGAAGCGCGGCTCTCGGCGAAAAGGCAGGCGCCGTGGTTCCCGGGGAAGGAAGCCGGCCGGCTTCTTCAAGCGCGCGTTGCGAGGCGTCGTCCTGGTGGCCGTCATGTTCGGCGCCGGGTACGTGGTCGCTACCCGGGTCGTCTTCCCCGTGCCCGCCCCGCCGCCGGACCTGCTGGGGGTGCCCGATCTGATCGGGCTGCAGCTGGAGGACGCGGGAGCCCGCGCCGAGTCGGCGGCGCTGGCGCTGGGCGCGGTCGACTCCCTGTACCACCCGGCCGCCTCCATCGGCTCCATCCTGGGCCAGAGCCCGCTCCCCGGCCAGCTCGCCGTCCCGGGAGCGGCTATCGAGCTGGCCATCAGCCTGGGTCCGGAACAGCGGGCCGTGCCCGACATGATCGGCGAGCCGGAACAGAGGGCGCGCATCCTCCTCGGAGCGAACGGCTTCTCGGTCGCCGTGGACAGCGTGGAGGCCGACCAACCCGCCGGCGAGGTGGTCGGCATGGAGCCGGAGCCGGGAACCGAGTTGAACCTGCCCTACGAGGTCCACCTCGCGATCAGCCTGGGGCCTCCGGTGGTGGAAATGCCCCTCCTGCTGGGGCAGAGCGAGGAGGAAGCCGTGTACCTGCTCGATTCTCTCGGGCTCTTCGTCACCGAGATCGAACAGGACTCACTCTTCGGAATTGAGTCGGGCGTGGTGATCGGGCAGGATCCGCCCTCGGCGAGCACCGTGGAGGTGGGAACCGAAGTGAGGCTGGTGATCGGCGACCGCGCGCCGCTGCCCGTCGATGTTCCCCGCCGCGACACGGCCGGAACGCAGGAACAATCACCACGGGCGCGAACAAGATAAGAGTGGTACCGTTACAGGTCCGATTCGCTGCTCCCGAGAGATGTCGACCATGACCCACAGACCTTCGCGTATACCGTATCTGGTGGCCTTGCTGGGGGCGGGCGCGCTCGTCCTCATGGCCTGGGCGGGCCGGGGCCGGTTTCAGCCCGTCGGCCTGGGGGCCGATGCCCCGGCGTTCACGATCTCGGACCTCGCGGGCGAGCCCGTTGCCCTCGAGGACCATCGCGGGCGGGTGGTGCTGGTCAACATCTGGGCTACCTGGTGCGGCCCGTGCATCGTGGAGATGCCCTCGATGCAGCGCCTGTACGAGCAACTCGCAGACCAGCCCTTCGATATCCTCGCCGTAAGCGTGGACGCGGCGCAGGGCGAGCGCGATGAGGCGGGCAATCCCGGTGGTGACGTGGGGCGCTTCGCCGAGGAGCACGGGCTCACCTTCAAGATCCTGCACGACGCCTCCGGGCGCATCAGGCAGACCTATCGAACCACAGGGGTCCCCGAGTCCTTCCTGATCGGCAGGGACGGGGTCATCTACAAGAAGATCGCCGGAGCAACGGAGTGGGATTCCCCGGAGAACCTGGAACTGATTCAGAGGCTGCTGGCAAGCTGAAGCTGCCATGGCAGGCATCCGAGCCGGCGCGTAAATCGACTCCGATGCTGGCCGCTCTGGCGCTCGCTGTCGTCCTCTGGGTCGTCGTGCAGATGGAGCAGCCGGAGCGCCGGGCCTTCGACGGCGTGCCGGTGCGCGTGCAGCTGAGCGATCCCCAGTGGGCGGTCGCGGGCACCCCGGCTCCCGCCAGCGCGACCGTTCGGCTGGCCGGCACCGCCAGGCAACTCCTGCGCCTCGCCGGGAATCAGCCTTCGATCATGGTCCCCGTGGATGCCGTGGGCTCCGCCGACACGTCCCTGGTCATCGATCGCAACTGGGTGCGCCTGCAGGGCATCGAGGGGGTGGTCGTCGAGGCCGTGGAGCCGGCCGCGGTCGCCATCGCGTTCGAACCCATGGTCGCCGTGGAGGTGCCGGTTGCCCCCACCATCGTCGGTTCGCTGCGCGACGAGTTCACGCTTGCCACGCAGCCCACCGCCGACCCTTCCTCCATTCGGGTCATCGGGCCGGCAAGCAGGGTCGCGGAACTTCAGACGATCCACCTTGATCCCGTCGACCTGTCGCGCATGGAGCGGTCGCAGGTGGTGCGGGTGGGGGTCGGCAACGGCATCGCGGGCGAGCTGATCAGCTTTTCGCCCGACACTGTCGAGGTGCGCGTCGAGGTGACCAGCCGCGAGGGGCCGCCGGGGCGGTGAGCGATCTCCTCGTCCTCGGAATCGAGACCAGCTGCGACGAGACTTCGGCAGCTGTGCTCCGCGGCGCGCACGACCTGCGCTCGCACGTCATCCTCTCCCAGGACATGCACGCAGTCTACGGCGGCGTGGTTCCGGAGCTCGCGGCGCGGGCTCATCTGCAGGTGATGGACGATGTCGTGGGACGCGCGCTGGACGACGCCGGATGCATGCTGGCCGAACTCGACGGCATAGGCGTCACCGCCGGTCCCGGGCTGATCGGGGCCTTGCTGGTCGGGGTGTGCTGGGCGAAGGCGGCCGCGTACGCCTCGGGCGTTCCCGTCGTGGGCGTGCACCACATGGAAGCGCACCTGTTTGCGCCCCATATCGAGGATCCCGCCGCGGAACCACCCTTCGTGGCGCTTCTGGTCTCCGGCGGCCACACGCTGCTCCTGCACGCCGCCGCCTGGGGCGAGTACCAGCTACTGGGACGAACGCGCGACGACGCGGCCGGGGAAGCGTTCGACAAGGTGGCGCGCCTGCTCGGGCTGCCGTATCCGGGGGGAGCTCCACTCGAGGCATTGGCAAGAGATGGGGATCCCGAGCGGTATTCGTTCCCGCGGCCGCTGCTCGCGTCCTCCGGAAAGCCGGACCGCAAGGAATCTCTGGACTTCTCCTTCAGCGGACTCAAGACGGCCGTCGCCACCCAGGTCGCCGAACTCGAGGCGAACGGTGACCTCGACGCCGAGCGCGCCAACGTGGCCGCTTCCTTCCAGGCCGCGGTGATCGATGTCCTCGCCGTCCGCACCGCGCAGGCGGTGGAGCGCACGGGCACGGAACGGATCCTGGTGGCCGGGGGCGTGTCCGCCAACAGCGCCTTGCGCCGGGAGTTGCGCAGGCGGCATGCTCCCGAAGTGCAGCTCTATCACGCGACCCCTCGATTGTCGGTGGACAACGGGGCCATGGTCGCGCGCGCGGCAGCCTTTCATCTGGACCGGGGGGAGAGTTCCGACCTCGACCTGTCGGCGGACGCGTCGCTCCCCTTCCCCGGCCTGCGCGAATGACGCCCGCTCCTCCCGCACCCATCCGCGGAGCGCCATGACCCCCCGGCGCGTCCAGCCTGCGCAACCCTGAACCCCCTGGGGAACCGTGTATCCGATCCTGTTTCGCTTTCCCGAATGGGTGCCGTTTCTCGGAGGAGAGCCGGTCACCTCCTTCGGGGTCATGCTCTTTCTCGCCTTCCTCGCCGCTGGCTATCTGCTGCGCGCACGGATGGACGAGACGGGCATCGATCCCGACCGTGCCTGGGACCTGGTATTCGCCGCGGTGATCGGGGGCATCGTCGGGGCCAAGCTCTACTACGTGTTCCTCAACTTCCCGAGGCTTGTCGAGAACCCGCGCTTCCTGTTCGCGCGCGGCGGCCTGGTGTGGTACGGGGGCTTCCTCGGCGGGACCCTCGCGGTGCTGTACCAGATGAAGCGACTCCGTCTGCCCGTGCGCCGGACCCTCGATCTCTGCGCCCCGTCCATGGCCGCGGCGTATGCGGTCGGCCGGTTCGGGTGCTTCCTGGTCGGGGACGACTATGGCCGCCCGACGGCTTCGTGGGTGGGAATCCGCTTCCCGCAGGGGTCGCCCCCGAGCTCGGTGGACAACCTGGCGCGCTTCGGCATCGAGGTGGATCCGGCCCTGGTGGAGCGCTTCGGACAGATCGTGCCGGTGCACCCCACGCAGCTGTACGAGATCGCCATGGCGCTGCTCATCCTGGCGGTGATGTGGCGTCTCCGGAACAACACGCATCCCCCCGGCTGGCTGTTCGCGCTGTGGCTGGCGCTGGCCTCGGCCGCCCGTTTCCTGGTCGAGTTCGTGCGCGCCAAGGACGACCGCTTCCTGGGCAACCTGACCGTCGCGCAGGTCATCAGTCTCCTGCTGATCGCGGCGGCGGTGACCGCCGTGGTTCGGCTCGCGTCCCGGGGCGGCGGTTCGCGCGCAAACAGGGCGAGGGCGCCGTGAACGACCCCGACGGCGTGTTCACCATCCTTCACGGCTCGGACCTGCACTTCGGGCGTCCGCACGCGCCCGCGGCGGCCGCGGATTTCCTCACGCTCGCGCACTCCGTCTCGCCCGACCTGATCGCGCTCTCGGGGGACTTCACGCAGCGGGCCAAGAACCGCGAATACGAGGAGGCGGCGGCGTACCTGAGGCGCCTGCCCCGGGTCCCGCTGGTGGTCACCCCCGGCAACCACGACGTGCCCCTGTACCGCCTCTGGGAGCGCGCCGCCGCGCCCTTCCGCAACTACCGGCGCTGGATCACGAGCGAACTCGACAGCGAGCACAGCGTCGACGGGGCGGTCGTGGTCGCGCTCAACACCACCAGACCCGATCGCGCGATCGTGAACGGCAATGTGGACGACGGACAGCTCGAACGCGCCGCGGCGGCGTTCGGCCGGGGCACGAACGGGGATCTGCGCGCGCTGGTGGTGCACCACGCGCTGGTCGGCGCGCCCGAAGGAGATCGCATCGCGCCTCTCCCCCGCGCGCGGCGCATCGTCCGCCGGCTGGCCGAGATGGGGGTGGAGCTGGTGCTGTTCGGCCATCTGCATCGCGCCTTCGTGGCGGCGGGCCTGTCCGGCGGCCCGGCGGGGGGGGATTCGCCCGTGCTGCTGGTGTGCAGCGGCACCACGGCGTCCGACCGCGGGCGCGGGTCCGAGAAGGGCAAGAACAGCTGCAACCTGGTGCGGGTGTCGAAGCACAGGATCGCGGTGACCCGGTACCTGCGCTCCTCCCCGGACGGCTTCCGGCCGGCCGCGCGCGAGGTCTTCCCCCGCCGCGCCTGCGCGCACCCACGGTCGTCCGGTATCGCGGGCAGCCCGTGACGGGCAGTCCGCGGATGAATCCGCCCAAGCGGCGAGGCGCCGAGCTGGCAAGACGCCTTGAAGGCGGAATGGCAGCGCTGTCGGGGCGTTCGCGGCCCGGGGCGACATCGCGCCGCCCGACGGCTGCCGGAACCGTCATCGCGCTCCTCCCTGTCCTGCTCTCGACGGCGTTCCCCGCGGCGGCGGCCCAGGGCGAGCTGGAAGAGGTCACCGCGCTCCGCTTCGAGGGGAACGACATCTTCTCCGATCGCGTGCTGAGCGCTTCCATCATGACGCGGCCGACCGAATGCCGCGGATGGGTGCTCCAGCCCTTCTGCTGGTTGGGAAGCTCCTTCGCGATCGATGAACATTTCCTTGGTCCGCGCGAATTCGAACGCGACGCGGTGCGCCTGCAGCTGTTCTACTACCGGCACGGGTACCGGGAAGCGCTCATCGCGCCGACTCTGGACCGCACCGACGAGGGGGTTCGGATTGGGTTCCACATCGAGGAAGGAAGGGCGGTGCTCATCGATTCCCTGGCGTTCAACGGACTCGATCCGCCCGGCGACCCCGATCTCCTCGACGACCTCCCGGTGGGCGCGGGCGAGCCGCTCGACCAGGTGGCGCTGGAGGCGGCCCGCGATTCCCTGACGATCCGGCTGCGCAACGCCGGCTACGCCCACGCCGAAGTCCTGCTCGACATCCTGATCCCGGCCGCGCAGCCGTACCGCGCCCGCGTCAACTTCGACGTCTTCAGGGGAAATCGGGCGCGCTTCGGGCCCATCTCCATCCAGGGAAACGAGAGGGTGGAGCAGGGCGTCATACTGGGCATGATTCCCTTCCGCGAAGGCAGCGCCTACGACGCCGAACTCATTTTCGAGGCCCGACGCAACCTCTACGGCGCGGAGCTCTTCAGCAACGTCGCCGTGACCGAAGAACTCGATTCGCCGCCGGACAGCGTGATCCCGGTGTCGGTGACGGTCGTCGAGGGCGACGTTCACCGATATCGCGCGGGAGCCGGATGGAGCACGGCGGAATGCGTCAACGCCGAAGCCAGCTGGACCAGCCGGAACTTCTCCGGCGGGGGACGTCGCCTGCAGTTCCTCGGACGGCTGGCGAACGTCCTGAACTCGCCGCTCAACTCCACGCTCTGCGCCGACGCCGGCTCCGGTCCGTACGGCCGCTACAACTGGTCGCTCTCGGCCCAGTTCTCCCAACCCCGCCTCTTCTCGCTGCGAACCAGCTTCGCCGCCAACGTGTTCTGGGAGCGGCAGAGTCTGCCCGACCTCTTCGTCCGCCAGAGTCTGGGCGTCGATCTGTCCGTCACCCGAGGGGGCGCCCCGGGACGCTCGCAGACCATCTTCTTCCAGCCCACGGCGGGAAAACTGGACGCGGCGGACATCTTCTTCTGCTCCAGCTTCCTGGTGTGCGACCTGGAGGGCATCGAGATCCTCCAGCGAAGCAACTGGTTGTCGCCCGTGGGAATCCGCCTCGCGCACGAGGGGCTCGGCCAGGGCCTCGGTCCCGTCCGGGGATATTCGCTGGGCGCCGAGATCGAGCACGCGTCACGTTGGACCGGGTCCGACTTCGCCTACAATCTGGCCGTGGGGGAGGCAGCCGGATTCCGCGAAATCCGGGACGGCTGGGTCGTGGCCGGACGGGTACGCGGGGGATGGCTGGGCGCCGGAGGGTTTGGAGCGCTGGGCCCCGATGTCGGCTCCCACATCGCGCACCCGCAGAAACGGTTCTACTCGGGCGGCGCCACCTCGGTGCGCGGCTTCGCCCACAATCAGTTGGGCCCGCGCGTGCTGTTCGTGGATGTAGAGACGTTGCTTGGTCCCGGAAACGCCGGCGCGGCACCGTGTACTCCGGATCAGATCATCGACTACAGCTGCGATCCGCGCACCCTCGATGACGACCGCTTCACGTCCAATCCCACGGGCGGCAGCCGGCTGCTCGAAGGCAACTTCGAGGTGCGCTTTCCGCTCAGCTCCGCCGACTGGCAGGGGACCCTGTTTCTCGATTTCGGGCAGGTCTGGCCCGACGACAGCTCCCAGGAGTTCGCGCGCCTCGAATGGACCCCGGGAATGGGAGTCCGCTACTTCACAGCCATCGGCCCTCTGCGACTGGACCTGGCGTATCGGCTGAGCGGGGGCGAGGAACAACGCGTCCTCACCTCCGGGATCCGGCCCTACCATGCCTCCGTCGATCACCCCGAGCAAAGGCTTGCCGCCGCGCCCGACTTCGTTCGTTCCGGCCAGCTCGAGATCCTGCCGCACCCGGTGCTGTACGGGGAATCCGCCGATTGGTCACTGAGTCGGCTTCAGCTCCATCTATCTCTGGGACAGGTCTTCTGATGTCCGACCCCGGGCCGGTCGAGGAAACGGGAGTGGGATCGAGCCTCCCCCGCAGCCGCATCCGACGGTTTCTGTTGTTCGGCGGCCTGTCGCTGGTCGCACTGCTGTGCATCGCGCTGGCGGCGCTGGTATACACCCGGCCCGGCCAGCAGATCGTTCTGGAACAAGCCCTCCAGCGGGTGTCGGCGCAGCTTGGCGCGGACGTCTCGGTCTCGGAGATTGGCTCCGCCGGCCTCCTCTCCGGGGTCACCCTGTCCGGCATCACCGTAGCGGAGGCGGGCCGACCCGCCTCGTTCAGCGCGGACTCGATCCGCGCGCGCTATTCGCTCTGGACGCTGCTCGGCGGGGAGATGTCCCTCGCCGGACTCGAGCTGTGGAACCCCGTCCTGATCGTCGAGCGCCGACCAGGGGAAGGCGAGTCGAACTGGAGCCGCATGCTCGCGGATCCCCGGGCAGCGGCCACCGCTCTCAACCTGCAGGCCGGGTCGGGGGACGAGGAATCCCGCGTGGTCCTGCGCGACATCTCCGTGTTCGACGGCAACGTCATCGTGCGGTGGCCCGCCGACGCGCCTCCGGGGAGCGCCGGGGTCGTGCCGGCCGCGGGCGGGGACGGCTTCGTCCGCGAACAGCTCTTCAGCCGGATCCGCGGGCGCCTGCGCGAGGTGGACCTCGGAGCGGAACAGAACGTCTTCGACGTGTTCGCGCTCTCCCTGGTCGGGAGCCTGACCGAAGAACCCTTCGAGCTGACCGACTTCCGCGGGCAGGTGCTCGTGCGCAGCGACGAGCTCTACGTCGACGCCGAACGGCTCTGGCTGCCGGAGACCGAAACGTCGGGAGCCGGCATGGTCGCCTGGGACGGGGGGCTGCGCATCAACGCGATCCTGAGCGCGCCCGTTGCGGCCCTCGAAGACATCCATTGGCTGGTTCCGCGGCTGCCTCCGGCGCGGGGCGCTCTGGAACTGAGCCTGGATCTGAGGCCCGGGATCACCTCGCTCGCCCTTTCCTCCATCGACCTTGGCACCGCCGACGGGGGACTCGAGGGTCGCCTCACCCTGACCCTTTCGCCGGATTCCACGGTTCTGGAAGGCGACCTCGGCCTGCGGGAACTCGGTGTTGCCGCGTTCGACCCGTGGCTTACGCCGCCGCTTCCCTGGCGGGGTGCGCTCACCGGCGCGCTGAGCATGCAGGGCACGCTCGAGGATCTGGAGATCTCGGGCGAGCTCGAGACGGTGGCGAGCGCCGGGGACGGCGCATCCTCCCGGTTTCAATTCGGTGGTCGCGTGCACCTCGGACCGGACCCGGGCGTGTCCGGCTTTTCCCTTGTCTCCGCGCCGTTCCAATACGGAATCCTGGGCGAGATGGACGAGCGCGTGGCCATCGGAGGCTCGGGTTCGCTCCGCGTCGAGGCGGATGGGCGCCTGGCCGAGGGGATCGCCTTTTCCGCCTCCGCTGCGCATGCGGCCGCAGCCCTCCCGCAGTCGGACGTCACCGTCAGCGGCACGGTCGGCCGCGGGGAGAGCGGGACCTTCCTTGATGTGTCCGGTGACCTCCAGCCGCTTTCGTTCACCGCGCTGGGCGCCTATTTCCCGTCCCTGCCGCTGACCGGCGAAGTCACCGGTGACGTGAGCGCGCGCGGGCCTCTCGCCGACCTGGCGGTGGAGGTCGACCTCGAGACCCCGGCGGGGCCTTTGGCGATGAACGCGCGTTTCGATGCGCGCAACATCGGCCGCAGCTACCAGGCCGAGACCGACCTGCGCGACTTCCACCTCTCCCGCATCCTGCCCCGGCTGCCGGAACCCACGATCGTGACCGGCGGCGTGTTCGTGGACGGTCGCGGGCTCGAACCCGACTCGGTCGAGGCCGATGTGCGCGTCCGCGTCGCTGCCGCCACGGTGGGGGTGGTCACCGTGGACTCGGTCCGGTCGGCATTTCGGCTGGAGGCGGGCGCCGCCACCCTGGACACATTGCACGCGGCCACCAGCCTGGGCACGCTGAACGCATCCGGAAACCTGGGGCTCACGGAGAGCCTCTACCCGGGAGAGGTCCGCGTCGCCTTCTCCACCGAATCGCTGGATGGCCTGCGACCCTTTTTCCTGACCGGCCCGATCATCGCGGCCGACACGCTGTCGCGCCTGGAGGCCGAATTGCTGCGCCTCGATGGGATCGATCCCGACACCCTTCCCCTGCTGAGAGACATCGAGGTCGGCGGACGCGTCTCCGCCGAAGCCACTCTGCGTGGCGCCGTCGACCGCTTTGCAGCCGAGGGCGTCGTCAGCCTTGAAGGCTTTCGCTTCCGTGACAACGCGATCAGCCGGGCCGAACTGGACCTCCAGGTCGAGGGTCTGCCGGGAACCGAGGGGCGGCTGACCGCCTCCATCCTCGCCGACTCTTTCGCACTCGAAGGGCGAGACTTCGCCACGGCGGCCATCGATCTCGAACTCTCCCGCTCCGAAGGCCGCCTGCGCGCCGACCTGCAGCGCTCGGACGAGGAGAGCTACCAGGCGCGCGCCACCTACCAGGCGGACTCCACCGGCGGAGTCCTCCATCTCGACGAACTCACCGCCCGCTTTGTCGGCGGCCGCTGGAATCTGGGCGGGCCGGCGCGCCTCCTGTGGGATGCCGGGAGTTTCGTGGTCGACGATTTCAGCTTCACGCGTCCGGGCCTGGGCGGTATGAGAGTGGAGGCCGACGGCACCATTCCGCGCGGTCCCGGCCCCGCGGACTTCGACCTGGTGGTGCGCAACCTGCCACTCGAACGCCTGACCCATGTGGCCCGGCTGACTCCCCTGGCGGAAAGGAACCTTCGCGGAGTGGTCAGCCTCGACCTGCGGGTCTCGCAGACGGGTGACACCCCGGGAATTGAGACGTCCTTCCAGGCCGACGGCCTCGGATACGGAAACGTGGACTTCAGTCGGGTGGCGGCTGAACTCGAGTATCTGAATCGACGGATCACCGGTCAGGTCGAAGCATGGAGCCAGGATGCACAGGTCCTGTCGGCCGGGGGCACGCTGGCCGCGGCGCTGGAGCTGGAGCGGGTGCCCAGCCGCTTCCCCGAAGAACCGATGGATATCGAAGTCGTCGCGCGGGCGTTTCCGATCGCGGTCGTGTCGCGCGCGGTCCCCGGCCTCGAGCAGGTGGAGGGCCTGGTGGAAGGCGAACTCCGTCTCACCGGTCCCCCGTCCGCCGTGCGCACGAACGGCGCGCTGGCGCTGAGCGGGGGCGCCATGGTCCTGCCGGAGCTCGGGGTTCGGTACACGGATGTCGAAGCCGTGCTGGGATTCACCGAGGACGCGCGCGCCACCCTCTCCGCCAGTCTGAGTTCCGAAGGCTCCGCCCAGGTGAACGGGTCGTTGCACCTGCGCCCCCTGCGCGACCCGGCCATCGACCTCGCCATCGACGGAAACAGCTTCCGGGCCACCAACCGCTACGACATCGAGGGGGTGGTCAGCGGGCAGCTGCGCCTGACCGGGAACTACCGCAGCCCGGTCGTGCGGGGCGCCCTGGATGTCGAACAGGGAACCCTCTACCTGGACGAGTTCGCGCGCTACCAGACCATCGTGGACCTGGCGGACACCACCTTCTTCGCCGCCGTGGATACCACCCTGGCCGGCGTGCTGCCCATCATCGAAGCGGGACAGAACCCCTTCCTCGACAACCTGGTCGCCGACATCGAGCTGAGCGTGGAGAGCGACAGCTGGCTGCGCAGCCGCCAGATGGACATGGAGATCGACGGCGACCTGGAGCTGGAGTACGACCGGGGAGCGCGCCGCTTCGTGGCGGCCGGGGAGCTTGCGGCCATCCGCGGATCCTACCACCACTTCGGCCGCCGCTTCATCGTTCAGGAGGGCACCCTCGAGTTCATCGGCATTCCGGGCGTGAATCCCAACGTCGACATCCAGGCGGTTGCTCGCCTGCGTTCCGGAGACAGCCCGCTGAACGTGATCGCCAACGTGGGCGGCACGCTGGTGGCTCCTTCGGTGTCGCTGACCAGCGACGCGCCCGTCCCCATCGAGGAACCGGAACTGATCAGCTACCTGGCGTTCGGCCGGCCGCTGGCGCTTCTGGGCCCCGGCGAGTCATCACTCCTTACCGGGGCGATCACCGATGGTCTGTCGCTCGGGCTGGGTCGGCTGGCGGACGAGTTCCAGCAGGCCGTCGCGCAGGAGATCGGCTTTGTGGACTACTTCGCCATCAGCCAGCGGGCCACGCAGCGCCTTGGGCCTGATCCCAGCCTTCTGGGCACCCTCGCCTCCACCCAGATCGAGTTCGGCCGCTACCTCTGGGACGATGTCTTTGTGTCCGTCGACCTGGCTCCGGTCGGGACCGCCACCCAGACGCGCACCCGCATTCCCAACGCGCGCCTGGAGTGGCGATTCGCCGACCTCTGGGGCTTCGAGAGCTTCGCCGAGGACCCGCTCCTGCGCCGGGGCGTGCTCGGGGTCCAGCAGAGCGGCCCCACCTACGCGCATTCGCTGGGGCTCTTCGTCTATCGCGAGTGGGGCAGATGACCGGCGAAGCGCTCATCATCCGGGGGGCGCGCGAGCACAACCTCCGCAACGTCGACCTCGAGCTCCCACGCGAGCGCATCGTCGTCATCACCGGCCTTTCCGGATCGGGCAAGTCCTCGCTGGCCTTCGACACCATCTACGCCGAGGGCCAGCGGCGCTACGTGGAGTCGCTCTCCGCCTACGCCCGCCAGTTCCTGGGCCTGATGGAGAAGCCCGATGTCGACGCCATCGAGGGGCTGTCGCCGGCCATCTCCATCGAGCAGAAGACGGTGAACCGCAACCCGCGCTCGACGGTGGGCACCGCCACCGAAGTCTACGACTACCTGCGCCTGCTGTGGGCGCGCGCGGGCATCCCCCACTGCCCGGAGTGCGGCCAGCCGGTCCTGCGCCAGAGCGCCACCCAGATCGTGGAGCAGCTTCTGGAACGGCAGGAAGGCAGCCAGGTCGAGGTCCTCGCCCCCATGGTGCGCGGGCGCAGGGGCGAATTCCGGAAACTCTTCGAGCGGGCGCGCCGCACCGGTTTCGTGCGCGCGCTGGTCGACGGCCAGGTCTACGACCTTTCCCATCCTCCCGCGCTCAATCGCTACGAGAACCACGACATCGCCATCGTCGTGGACCGCCTGGTAGTGCGCGACGCTGACCGCAACCGTCTTGCCGACTCGGTCGAAACCGCGCTCTCGACCGCCGAGGGCGTCGTGGGGGTGCGGGCACGCGGCGAAGGCGACCTCCGGCTCTTCAGCGAGCAGTACGCCTGCGTCGAATGCGGCACCAGCCTGCCGGAGCTGGAACCGCGCCAGTTCTCCTTCAACTCTCCCTTCGGCGCGTGCGAGGACTGCGGCGGGCTGGGGACGCGCCGGGAGGTCAACCCCCAACTCCTGCTCGGCGATCCGAGTCTCTCGGTCATGGAGGGGGTGGTGCTTCCCTGGGGAGATCCCGCCGGGCATCTGCGCCGCTCGGTGATCCCCGGGCTGGCGGCCGCCTACGAGTTCGACCCGCGCAAACCCTGGGACACCCTGGACCCCGAGGTCCACCAAGGCATCCTGTGGGGTTCGGCTCCCATGAAGATCCGCTTTCCGTACCGCTCGGCGGGCTCCGCCGGATACTACGAGGACGTGTGGGAGGGCGTGGTCGCCAGCGTCGAGCGCCGCTACCGGGAGACCGGGTCGGACTATGTGCGCGGCCAGCTCGAGTCGTACATGTCGGTGCTGCCGTGCAAGGCCTGCGAAGGCACGCGCCTCGGCCCCCGCTCCCGCGCCGTGAGCCTGGGCGGCCGCTCCATCGGCCAGGTCATCGACCTGCCCATCTCGGAGTGCCTGGCCTTCGTGCGCTCGCTGCCGGTGGCCGGCCGGCTGCGCGCCGACGCCGTCGAGCAGGCGCCCGGCCCCCCGCTCCCCGCCGAAATCGCCGGACCGATCCTCAAGGAGGTGGAGGACCGCCTCCGGTTCCTGACCGCCGTGGGCCTCGACTACCTGAGCCTCGGCCGCTCGGCCGACACCCTCTCCGGGGGCGAGGCGCAGCGCATCCGCCTGGCGACCCAGATCGGCAGCGGCCTGGTGGGCGTCCTCTACATCCTCGACGAACCGTCCATCGGCCTGCACCCGCGGGACAACCGCGGCCTGCTCGACACGCTCCGGTCCCTGCGCGATCTGGGCAACACCGTGCTGGTGGTCGAGCACGACGAGGACACCATACTCGCGGCCGACTACGTCGTCGACCTGGGCCCGGGGGCGGGCCGCAAGGGGGGCGAGGTGGTGGCGGCGGGCACGGTGCAGGAGGTCGTCAACCATCCGCGCTCGCTTACTGGCGCGTACCTGCGCGGCATCCGCGAGATTCCCGTGCCGACCCGGCGGCGCCCGGCCGACCCCGAGCGCCGGCTCGTGGTGCAGGGCGCCCGTCAGCACAACCTCCACGACCTCGAGGTGGGGTTCCCCCTCGGGTGCTTCGTCGCGGTTGCCGGGGTCAGCGGATCGGGAAAATCCACCTTGGTGAACCATACCCTTTATCGCGCTCTGGCGCGCCGCTTCTACCGGTCGGTGGCGCTCCCCGGAGATCACGATCAGGTGCACGGCGCCGAGCTGATCGACAAGGTCATCGAGGTCAACCAGTCGCCCATCGGGCGCACGCCGCGCTCCAATCCCGCCACCTACACCGGCCTGTTCACGCCCATCCGCGAACTCTTCGCGCGCCTGCCCGAGTCGCAGGTGCGCGGCTACGGCCCGGGCCGCTTCTCCTTCAACGTGAAGGGAGGCAGGTGCGAGTCGTGCAAGGGCGACGGGCTGGTGAAGATCGAGATGCACTTCCTGCCGGACGTCTACGTGCCGTGCGACGTCTGCCGGGGCCAGCGCTACAACCGCGAAACCCTCGACATATCCTACAGGGGCAGAAACATTGCCGAGGTCCTGGCGATGCCGATTGCCGAAGCCCTCGAATTCTTCGATCCCGTGCCCCGCGTTCGCAACCGCCTCGCCACCCTGGCGCAGGTGGGACTCGGCTATGTCCGGCTGGGCCAGCCGGCGACGACCCTGTCGGGCGGCGAGGCGCAGCGGGTCAAGCTGGCGAGCGAGCTCTCCAAGCGCGCGACCGGCAAGACGCTGTACATCCTCGACGAACCCACCACGGGACTGCACTTCGAGGACGTGCGCGTGCTGCTGGAGGTGTTGCACAGCCTGGTGGACCGCGGAAACACCGTGGTGGTCATCGAGCACAACCTGCATGTGATCAAGACCGCCGACTGGCTGATCGACCTCGGGCCCGAGGGGGGCGCGGGAGGAGGGCGGGTGGTCGCCGCCGGGACGCCCGAAGAGGTCGCCGCGCATGCGACCTCGCACACGGGGGCCTTCCTCGCGGATATGCTGCCGGCCAGGGACCGCGAGCGCCGGAGGGCGTAGGGTTCGCACGCCCGCTCCCCGAAACTGGCCCTCGGGCGTTCACGTCTGCTAGTTTGATAGGTTCTTCCGTCGGATCGAGAGGCATCCCGGTGGCAGTGTGGCCGGCAGCGCCCGGCCGGCGGGCAATGTGACCCCACGAGCGGGCAGGACCGTCTGCCCACGCCCCGCGAGACGGAGTGAAGTCATGGTAAGTCGAGAGGATGTGGAGGGCTTCCTGATCCGCATGGATCTGGACTATGAAGAAGTCGACGAGGGCATGTTCCTCGCACACGGCGACAATGGAGGCGCCGGCGTGGTCGTCCACCACTCCGACCCCGTGCTGGTGCTGCGTCTGAAGATGATGGATCTTCCGGCGGAGCCGGAGGAGGAGCTGATCGGACTGTACCGTTCACTGCTGGAACTCAACGCGACCGACATCGTGCACGGAGCCTACGGCATCGAGGAGGGAGAGTTGATCCTTACCGACACGCTCGAACTCGAGAACCTCGACTTCACCGAACTGCAGGCCTCGATCGAGAGCCTGCAGCT
The DNA here is from genome assembly GCA_965208255.1 of Longimicrobiales bacterium. Lineage (GTDB taxonomy): Bacteria > Gemmatimonadota > Gemmatimonadetes > Longimicrobiales > Gaopeijiaceae > BD2-11. The sequence continues at coordinate 467,733 of OZ242324.1, read as the reverse complement.
TGCCGCGTCGAGCCACATGGGCAGGATTCGCGAGCTTGCGGAAGCAGGCAGCGCACCGCAGGCGATGGAGGGCTGAACCCATGGGAATCTTTCGGAAGCTGTCGACGCTCATCAAGTCGAACATCAACGACCTGATCAACAAGGCCGAAAACCCGGAGAAGATGCTCAACCAGATCATCCTCGACATGCGCGACCAGCTCGCCAAGGCGAAGCGCGATGTCGCCGGGGCGATCGCGGACGAACGCAAGCTGGGCGCCCAGCTGGACGGGGAGGTCAAGCAGTCGCGGGCGTGGGAGAGGCGGGCGAAGCTGGCCGTGAACGAGGGCCGTGACGACCTCGCCATGCAGGCGCTGTCCCGCCAGCAGGAACATGCCAGCCGCGCGGCGGCGCTGGAGCAGACCTGGCGCGCGCAGAAGGAGGAGACCGAAAAGCTCAAGGCGTCGCTTCGGACCTTGAACGACAAGATCGAGGAGGCGAAGCGGAAGCGAAACCTGCTCATCGCCAAGCAGAAGCGGGCTCAGGCACAGAAACGCATCCACGCCACGATGTCCGGGCTCTCCGATCAGTCGGCGTTCGAGGCGTTCAAGCGCATGGAGACCAAGATCGAAGAGGACGAGCGCCGCAACCTGGCCCAGGCCGAAGTCGACGAGGCGCTGACCGGAGATTCGCTCGAGGATGAGTTCATGCGGCTGGAGTCGGGCGACGAGGGCGCCGGGCTGGACAATCGTCTGCTGGCCCTGAAGGCACAGATGGGACTGCTCCCCGGAGGAGCGCCCGAGCCGCCGCGGCAGCTCACTGCCGGGGAGGGATCCGGCGAAGCCGCGCCCGGGGAAGACGCCGGCAGCGCCGGTTCTGACGCCGGGTCCTCCGCTTCCGTCGCGCCCATACAGGAAGCACAGCTGCTCGAGGAGTTCGAGCGGCTGGGCAGCAACGACGGGTCCTGACATGGATACCGTCTACCTGAACGGCGAATACATGCCGAGGGATCAGGCCCGGGTGTCCGCGGACGACCGCGGCTTCCTGCTGTCCGACGGGATCTACGAGGTCAGCCCGGCGTACGGTGGGCGCTTCTTCCGCGCAGACCGCCACCTGGCCCGCATGGCACGCGGCCTGGCGACGCTCCGCATCGACTACGACACCGGCCGGCTGCCCCCTATCAAGCAGCGGCTGCTGGAGCTGAACGGGCTCGCCGACGCGGACTTCGCCTACGTCTACATGCAGGTGACCCGGGGCGCGGCCCCGCGCACCCACTACTTCCCGCCGAACGCCGTCGAGCCCACCGTCTACGCCTACGCCCGCCCGCACCAGCGGCCTTCGCCGGCGACCTGGGCTCGAGGCTACCGGGCCATCACCGCGCCGGACCGGCGCTGGGCCAGGGTCGACATCAAGAGCATCGCCCTCCTGCCCAACGTGCTGGCCATGCAGGCCGCCGTGGACGCCGGGGTCGACGACGTGATCGTGGTGCGCGACGGAGTCGCCATCGAAGGGGCCCACAGCAACTTCTTCGCGGTGAGCGGCGGCGCCCTTGTGACCCACCCGGCCACCCACCAGATCCTGCACGGCATCACCCGCGAGTACGTGCTGGAGCTGGCGGCCGGGCTGGGAATCCCGGTCGAGGTGCGCCCCCTTGCGGTGGAGGAGCTCGCTACCGCGAGCGAAGCCTTCCTCACCGGCACCACCACGGAGGTCCATCCCATCGTCGAGATCGACGGCCGGCCGGTCGGAGACGGGGCGGTGGGGCCGGTGGCGAAGCGGCTGTCGCGGGCGTTTCGGGAGGGATTGCCGGGCGGGGCGTAGGAACAAGGCGGGCCGGCGGCGCTGGTTCCGCACAGCCTTCGGGCCGACAGTCTCCTCACCTCCAGAACTGAGGCCTCCCCGCCTTCAGGGCAGAGGCCTCGCGGGCGTCAGGGCAGAGGCTCGCCCACCGCCACCAGGGCGCCTTCGGGGACGAGGTGCAGGTCGTCTTCGATGAGGTGGGTGGCTTCCGCGAGCACGATGACGATGCGTTCGGGCTCGAGCCCCTGGTCGTGCCCGGGGATCGAATGGTATTCGTCGCTCGGCGAATGCATCACCACCCGCCCGCGCCTAAGGGAGCGATCCGCACAGGTACCCACGAGACGCACGGTAGCCCACCCCGGCCGGGGGCTCCATGCGATGTTGCGCGGCGTGTAGACCCTTGGTTCCTGCATGCTGGCTCTCCTCGTTGCCCTAACCTTCCCTCAACTTCAAACGCCCGTCAACCAGCAGGTCGCAGGTCGCCTGCTGCGCCGCGGACGGCTCGCGCGGCCAGGCCACCAGCAGGGCGCGCCCTTTCCCTCCCCGGGGCAGGTGGAGCACCAGCACATCGGGATCGGCCGGAGTCGAGTACTCGCGTGCCAGCCCCGTCCGGTCGACGGCGACGGTTCGTCCCGCGAAGGTGAGGCCCGCGATCGTTCGGCCATATTCGATCCAGGCGGTGAACGGCTCCTCACCCGCGACGATCGACGGGACCAGCCGGTCGCGATAGTGGCCGACCGCCTGCTCGAAGGCGGCCGCGTCGACGCCCTTCAGCACGCGCAGGCGCTCCCTGCACAGGGCTCGCGGGTCGCGCGCGCCCGTGTCCTCGAGCACGGCTTCCAGGCGACGGTCCGCCATCGCCTGCGGGTCTTCGGTCTGTTCGGTGGTTGTCATGTGCCCTCATGCTCTGGCCCGTCGCCGCACGATCCTCCCCGCCCCCGCCAACCTCGACTGCGAGTCGGGCGCGCGACAAGTGGTAGATTGGTGGCGGCGCCCGTCCACTACTCCTACCTTCCTCTGCCCGGATCCGCGCCGGGATGCGGGCGTGGCGCATCCGGTCCGCATCGCATCGCCGAATCCATCACGCCAGGCCAACATGCCATCCAGATACAACCAGCCCCGCTTTTCGGATCCGACCGGAGACTATCTGGAAGTGTCCTGGGAGATGTTCGGAGAGCTGTGCCGGGCCCTCGCCCTCAAGGTGGCGCGCGAACACAGGCCCGACCTGGTCGTCGGCATCGCCCGGGCGGGCGTCATTCCGGGCGCCATCGTGGCTTCCATGCTGCGCCTCGACTTTCACTCCATCAGGATCTCGCGCCCTGGAGCCGGCGACGCCGTGCGTGACCGGCCCGAGGTGCTCGATGCAGCCCCTCGCATCGTCGCCGGCCGCCGGGTTCTGCTCGTGGACGAGATCACCACTTCCGGCGAGACGCTGCGCCTGGGGCTCGCGGCCGTGCGCGATGTCGGGCCGGCCGAGGTTCGCACCGCGACCTGCTTCGCGCGGCCACGGGGCTACAAGCCCGACTACTTTGCGCTGGAGACCGGTTCCACCGTAATATTTCCGTGGGACAGGAAGATCTTTCAGGATCAGCAGTTCGTCGTGAATCCGAGGTACGAGAGCGTACTGGACGAATAGAGTTGCATGCTGGCCGCTCCCCCGGAGCGCCACGGCTTTACGATGCTCGACAGGAGGAAGACATGACCATCTCCCGGTATTCCGGCCGCACGCTGCTGCCCGCCCTGCTGTGCGCGGCCCTGCTGGTTCCCGGCGCCCTGGCGGCGCAGTCTACCAACGGGGATGAACCGGAGATCACCTTTACGCGCGACATCGCTCCCATCGTGCAGGAAAACTGCCAGATCTGCCATCGCGAGTCGTCGGTGGCGCCGATGTCGTTCGTGACCTACCGGGACGTGCGCCGGTACGCCCGCCGCATCCGCGAGCAGGTGTCCCGCCGGCTCATGCCTCCCTACCACCTCGACGTCGGCGTCGGCATCCAGGACATCAAGCACGACTGGCGCCTGGAGCAGGAGGACATCGAGACCATCGTTGCCTGGGTGGACGCGGGCTCGCCCGAAGGCGACCCGGCGGACATGCCGCCTCCGGCAGAGTGGCCAGACCGGCAGATGTGGCAGCTGGAGCAGGTCCTCGGTCCGCCCGACCACGTCATCAAGTCGAAGCCCTTCTCGGTTCCGGCCGAGGGCGGCGACACCTGGTGGCGCCCACGCGTGCCGACCGGTCTGGATGAAGACCGCTGGGTGCGCGCCTTGGAGACGCGGCCATCCTTCCCCGGCGGCCGCCAGGTCGTGCACCACGCCAATCCACGCCTCCTCAGACTCGACGAGGAGGGTGATTACCAGCGCATCGCCACCCTCTCCGAGTACGCCATGGGCAAGGTCGGCGAGATCGTTCCGACCGACGCCGGGCGCCTCGTGAAGTCGAACGACATGATCGAGTGGGACGCCCACTACTATCCCATGGGCTACGAAGTGCCGGACGACCAGGTCGAACTGGGCATCTGGTTCCACGAAGAGGGATACACGCCCGAGTTCGAGCAGGACCTGCGCCTCTATCCCCTGCAGGGCGACATCGCGCTGGCTCCGGGCGGCACCGCGATGACCCAGGGATTCAAGAGATGGGATCATCCGGTGCGCCTCGACAGCTTCCAGCCTCACGGGCACGTGCACCTGCACGCCATGTCCATCAGAGCCATTTATCCGGACGGCCGTGAGGAGCTGATCAGCATGGTCACCGACTTCAACGCCCGCTGGCATCACAGCTACATCTACGGCGATGACTCGGCTCCCCTGCTCCCCGAGGGAACGGTCCTGGTCATGACGGGCTGGTACGACAACACCGAAGACAACCCGCTCAACCCGGATGCGGAGATCTGGTACGCGCGCGGAGCGAGAACCACCGACGAGATGTCGCACGCCTGGCTGGCCGTGACCCATCTGACGGATGAGGGCTACGAGCGTCTCGTCGAGGAGCGAGAGGCCAAGGCCCGGGTGGTGAGCGACGGGAGCAGCGGATCGCGTTGACGAAATCCGGCCGACTCCGCGACCTCATCAATGGGGACCGCCGAGCCCGGCCGACACTGGAGGACCGGAGGAGCTCGCCGCGGATGTGGGGGGCTCCTTCCCCATTGTGGTTGACGGCGCATCACAGCCGATCGTGTCCAGTTGATTCTGAGAGGGAGACATGAAGAGCCTGCAACTCAGATATGGTCTGGCCCTGGCGCTCGCCGGCGTTGTAGCGGTTCCCCTGGGCGCCCAGCAGGTCCAGCGGCTGCCGCTGGCGCCCATCCCGCCGAGAGGCGAGCCCGTGGCGCCCTTCTTCGAGGGCTGGTACCGGAATGACGACGGTACCTTCACCTTCTCCTACGGCTTCTTCAACCTGAACACCGAAGAGATCCTGGACATCCCGCTCGGCCCCGACAACTTCATCGAGCCGGCCGAGTTCGACGGCGACCAGCCCACCCACTTCCCCGTCCGTCCCCGCCGCGACCGGGGGGTCTTCTCGGTGACCGTGCCCGAGAGCTACGCGGACACCAGCCGGCGGGTGGTGTGGACCATCACGAGCAACGGCGTGACCTACTCCACGCCGGCCCGGGTGGGGATCGAAGCGCTCCAGCTCGACTACTACCCGCGCGCGATGGGGTCGGTGCCTCCGCTGGTGCGCTTCGGGGATGACGGAGAGCCGGGCCAGCACATCCAGGGCGCACATTCCGAACCCCGCACCGCGGCCGTGGGAGAACCGCTCTCGCTCTCGTTGTGGGTGTCGGAGGTATCGGAGCGAGCTCCGGACGACGAGGTGAACCGGGAGGTCGAGGTGCGGGTCACCTGGTTCAAGCACCAGGGGCCGGCCGACGAAGTGATCTTCGAACCCCGGCAGATCACCGTTCCCGGCACCGGCGAAGCGAGTACCCTGGCAACCTTCACCGCGCCCGGCGAATACCTGCTGCGCGCCCGTGTGGACAACTTCAACGCCAACGACAGTTCGGGGGGAGACCAGTGCTGCTGGAGCAACGGCTACGTGACGGTGACCGTATCCGACCCCGCCGGAATGCGATGAGGCTGCTCGGCCTCCTGGCCGTGACGGCGATGGTCGCTAGCGCGGCGGCCACCGCCCGCCCGGCCGCCGCGCAGGAAGCGATGGACCTCGGCCGCCTCATCGAGCGCGGGGGCGTCTACCTCGAACCGGGCACCCTCGAGCCCTACAGCGGCCCGGTGGGGCGCATGTGGACGGCCGGCGTGGTGCGCGAAAGAGGCACCCTGGCCGAGGGTCGCTGGACCGGCGTGCACGAGTGGTTCCATCAGAACGGCCGGCTCTCCGGCCGGGAGACCTACCAGGACGGCGTCCTGCACGGGCCCGCCGAGATGTACTTCAAATCCGGCTCGCTCTCGGTGCGCGAGAGCTACACCGACGGCGAACTCGACGGGGCCTACGAGTCGTACTGGACGCGCGGCGCACTGGCCGAGCGGGGCGCCTGGCGATCCGGCAGGCAGTGCGGCGAGTGGACCAGCTTCGGCCGCTCCGTCGTCTTCCCCTCCTGCTCGCAACCGTAGGGTCGGTCGCCCCGGAAAACCGCCGTTCGCCGAACTCCGCGGGCCTTCGCAGTCGGATCGGCGCTCCGGGAAGGGAACCGCCTACCCCGCCTGCATCGAATCCAGGAACTCCCGGTTGGTCTCCGTGCGGCTCATGCGCTCTAGCAGGAACTCGATGGCATCCGCGACCGGCATGCCGGAGAGGAAGTTGCGCAGCAGGTACACCCGGTTGCGCTCGGTATCGGTGAGCAGCAGCTCTTCCTTGCGGGTGCCCGAACGGTTGATGTCGATGGCCGGGAAGACGCGCTTGTCGGAGATGTTGCGGTCGAGCACCAGCTCCATGTTGCCGGTGCCCTTGAACTCCTCGAAGATCACCTCGTCCATGCGGCTTCCAGTGTCGATCAGGGCGGTGGCGATGATGGTGAACGAACCGCCCGCCTCGATGTTGCGCGCGGCCCCGAAGAACCTCTTGGGTTTGTGCAGCGCATTGGAATCCACGCCCCCCGACAGGATCTTCCCCGAGTGCGGCACGGTGATGTTGTAGGCGCGCGCCAGGCGGGTGATCGAGTCCAGCAGGATCACGACGTCCTTGCCGTGTTCGACCAGCCGCTTGGCCTTCTCGAGCACCATCTCCGCGACCTGCGTGTGGCGCTCCGCCGACTCGTCGAAGGTTGAGGCGATCACCTCGGCATCGACGTTCTCCTCCATGTCGGTGACCTCCTCCGGCCGCTCGTCGATGAGCAGCACGATCAGGTGCACCTCGGGGTGATTCTCGCTGATGGAGTTGGCCACCTTCTGCAGCAGCATGGTCTTGCCCGCCTTGGGCGGGGAGGTGATCAGGCCGCGCTGCCCCTTGCCGATGGGGGCGACGAGGTCCACCACGCGCGTGGACATGTCGCGCGCGGAGCACTCCAGCCGCAGACGTTCGTCGGGATAGCGGGGACGCAGGTTGTCGAACGTCATCCGATGCTTGGCCTTGTCGGGCGCATCGAAGTTGACGTTCTCCACCTTGAGCAGCGCCAGGTAGCGCTCGCCCTCCTTGGGAGGACGCACCTGACCCAGGATGGTGTCGCCCGTGCGCAGGTCGAATCGCTTGATCTGCGAAGGGCTCACGTAGATGTCGTCCGGGCCGTAGAGGTAGTTCCAGCTCTGCGAGCGCAGGAATCCGTAGCCTTCGGGGAGGATTTCGAGCACGCCTTCGCCGCGAAGCACCACGTCGCTGTCGAGAAGCTTGTGTTCGATGCGAAAGATGAGATCCTGCTTGCGCAGCCCGGAATAGTTCGGGATGCGCAACTCGCTGGCCAGCTCGTGCAACTCGCTGACCTTCTTGCTCTTGAGTTCGGCGATGTCCAAGGGGAATTCCGATCGGAGTGGCGGGGGCGCGTCCGTGAACACGGCGGCGCCGGCGGGGTGGTGTCGGGCGGGGGTCGGGGCGGGAGGCGGTGAGGTGCTTCGGCGGGGCTTGCATCCTCGGTGGGTCGCCGGGATGTTAAGCGGGCCAATTCAGGGGGTCAAGGGATCGGAGGTGCCTTGCCGAGACACAACCGGGAGGGGCGGGGACGCGATCAGCGGGGCTTCCGCTATGTGATCAGCTACCAGCCCGACTGGCTCAGACGCATCACCGTCACCCGCTGCCTGGCCTCGGGAAGGCAGTCCACGAAAACCCTCTTCCGCAATCCCGCCTCCGTTCGCCGGGCCGCTCCCGGGAAGCGCGTTCGCACCCGGATCACCTCGCCCGATCAGGGCATCGACTTCGAGATTTCGGTCAGCGGCGCCCAGACCGCGGTGACGCGGGTCCAGGCCGTGTGCCGCCTGCCTTCCGGGCATCCGGCGACCCGAGACGACGAGGTCGTCTTCACGCTCGAAAACGGGCTTCGTTCTCCCCCGTAGAAACGCGCCCCGGACCGGGACATTTTCTGGGGTGAACGGAGTACCCATGGGTGACACCTGGACCCCGGTTTCCCCTATCTTCACGCATATGCCGGGCAAGACGCTGGACTTCGTGGGCGCCACCGGGCGCGCAGCCGTACGCTTTGTGGCGTCGGTTGGCGAGTGGGGCGTCCTCATGCAGGACACGATCCGCGGCCTGCGCGCGGTGCGGATCTGGGGCAGCCTTGTCTTCGAACAGATGATGCGCATCGGCGTCGCCTCGGTGCCCATCGCGCTCTTCATCGCCGCCTTCACCGGCATCGTGCTGGCGCTGCAGGCTTCCTACACCTTCACCGGCGCGGTTCCGGTCTACCTGGTGGGCAGCCTGGTCGGAAAGACCATGATCATCGAGCTGGGACCCGTGCTGACGGGACTGGCCCTGGCGGGCCGGGTAGGCGCGAGCATCGCCGCCGAGATGGGAACCATGCGGGTGACCGAACAGATCGATGCGCTGGAAACCATGGCCTACGATCCGGCGGCGTATCTGGTGCTCCCCCGGGTGCTGGCCGGCGCGGTAATGTTCCCGGCGGTGACCCTGCTGGCGTCCGCGCTGGGCATCGTGGCCGGCTGGCTGACCGCCATACAGCTCCTGGACATGTCCACACCCGAGTTCGTGCGCGGACTCGAGACCTTCTTCGTGCCCTTCGACGTGGTCTTCTCGGTGATCAAGTCGTTCTCGTTCGGCCTGACGGTGACGTCGCTGGGATGCTTCTTCGGCTTCAACGCCCGGGGAGGCGCCGCCGGGGTGGGCCGCGCGGCCACATCGGCCGTGGTGGCGAGCAGCATGGTCATCCTGGTGTTCGACGCCTTCTGGGCGGCCGTGCTGCTGTGATCCGGCTGCGCGGCGTGCACAAGGCCTTCGGCGACAAGGTCGTGCTGAACGGTTTCGATCTGGACGTGCCAGAAGGAGGCACGGTGGCGCTGATCGGGGCCTCGGGGGCGGGCAAGTCGGTCGTGCTGAAGCACATCGTCGGACTGCTCTCGGCCGACCGGGGGAGCGTGACCGTCGACGGCCGCGAGGTCGACAAGCTGGATCGCGAGTCCCTGTACACGCTGCGGCGAGAGGTCGGCTACGTCTTTCAGTTCGCGGCTCTCTTCGACTCCATGACGCTCGCCGACAACGTGGAGATGGGGCTGCGCCGGATTCCCGGACTGAGTCGGCGGGACATCCGCAGTCGGGCCGCCGAATGCCTGGAGCTTGTGGACCTGGGAGGATTGGGAGACCGTTATCCGGCGGAGATTTCCGGAGGACAGCGCAAGCGGGCGGGGATCGCGCGCGCGATCGCGATCCGTCCCCGGTACCTCCTCTACGACGAGCCCACCACCGGACTCGATCCGGTGACCACGACGGTGATCGGCCGGCTCATCCTCAGGCTGCGGGAGGAGCTCGGGGCTACCGGACTGGTGGTCACACACGATCTCGGGACCGCGTACAAGGTGGCCGACTCCATGGCGTTCCTGCACGACGGGCGGGTGCGGGCCCATGGCGCGCCGGGTGAAATCCGGATCTCCCCGGACCCCGTGGTCAGGTCGTTCATCGAAGGGGCTCCGGAACTGATGGAGACAATGGCATGAGACGCAATGAGGTGTGGGTCGGGAGCATCATTCTCCTGAGCGTCGTGGTCGCGGTGGCGGGGAGCTTCTGGCTGCGGGGGTATCGCCTGACACGCGGCACCACCACGGTCGAGGCGCTCTTCAGCGGCGTGGGACAGCTCACGGACGGCGCCTCGGTGAAGCTGCGCGGGGTGACGATCGGACGCGTGAACGGCATCGCCGTGGAACCGGATGGAACCGCGGTGCGGGTTGGCCTCGCCATCAACGCCGGCTTGCAGCTGCCCGCCGACGCCGCCGTGCTCATCGCGCCCGAATCGATGTTCGGGGACTGGGGGGCGGAGATCGTGTCGCGCTCCGCCCACCCGCGACTGGACTTCTTCGAACCCGCGGATGCGGGCGTACTGCCCGGCTTCAGCATCCCCGACCTCTCGCGCCTCACCGCCACGGCCGACCAGATCGCCGAGAACCTCGCCACCATCACCGACCGGGTGGAGGTCGCCTTCACGGAGGAGACCGCCGACAACCTGAGAATCGTCATCGAGAACGTGGGCAGGGTCAGCGAACAGGTGGCGGAACTGGCCGATGCCCAGATAGGCGCCGTCGAGGACCTGGTCGAGAACGTCCGCACCTCCACCAACGAGGTCGCGCAGGCGGCGGCGCTGGCGACCAGCACCCTCGGCGAAGTCGAGAGGCTGCTGTCCGGAGGAGTCGTCGATTCCATCATCGGCAACACGCGCGTGACCGCCAGCGAGTTCCGGCAACTGGCCACCGACCTGCGCGAGACCACAACCGGACTCGCCACCACGCTGCAGTTCGCCGACTCCACCCTGGTCCGCTTCGAGCGCATCGGGCGCGAGCTGGAGACCGGGGAGGGGACGCTGGCGCAACTCCTGGCCGACTCCACGGTGGCCGTCCAGACCCAGTCCGTGCTCATGCAGCTCAGCCTGCTGATCGAGGACTTCCGCGAGAACCCGGGGCGCTACGTGCGCCTGTCCATCTTCTGACCATGAAGGACGTCACCGATCTGACCATCATCGGGGGAGGCCCGACCGGCCTCTTCGGGGCCTTCTACGCCGGGATGCGCGGGATGTCCTGCCGCATCGTCGACTCGCTTCCCGAACTGGGAGGACAGCTCACGGCCCTCTACCCGGAGAAGTACATCTTCGACGTGGGCGGCTTCTCCAAGGTGCTCGCCAAGGACCTGGCCCGGGAGCTGATTGACCAGGGCCTCCAGTTCGGCGCCGACGTGGTGCTGGATGAACAGGTGCAAGGGCTCAGCGAGGAAGACGGCGTCTTCGTGCTGCAAGGCGCCTCCGCGCGCTACCGCACCCGCACGATCCTCATTGCCGGAGGCAAGGGCGCCTTCGAGCCCATGGTGCTCAAGTGCCCCGGATACGAAGAACTCCTCGGGCGCGGGGTCGAGTACTCGGTGCGCGATCCCGAGGCATACCGCGGCAAGCGGGTCGTCATCGTCGGGGGCGGCGACTCAGCGCTGGACTGGGCACTGATCTTGAAGGACATCGTCGAGCGGCTGGTCATGGTACACAGACGGGCCGTCTTCCGGGCGCACGAGACTTCGGTGGCCCGGCTCGAGGAAGCGGCGCAGTCGGGGGAACTGGAGTTGAGGATCTTCTGGGAAGTGGGGGAGATCCGCGGGAACGGGAAGGTCGAGGGATGCACCATCTTCGACAACCGAAGCGACGCCGAGGAGTCGTTCGAGGCGGATGCGGTGCTGACGTTCCTGGGCTTCAAGCCGGATCTGGGGCCGATCAAGCGCTGGGGGCTCGAGTCGGATGGCAAGCGCATCGTGGTGGGCCAGCTGATGGAAACCAGCCGGCCCGGCGTCTATGCGGCCGGGGACCTGGTGAGCTATCCGGGCAAGCTGGACCTCATCGCCACCGGCTTCGCCGAGGCGGCGATCGCGGTGAACAACGCGATCCGGCGGGTCGATCCGAAGGCACGCGTGAACCCGGGGCATTCGACCAACCTCAAGATCTTCAAGGACAAGTAGCCGGCGCCTCCGCGCGGGGGTTCGGTTTTTCGAATACAGGAGAGGGATGAAGATGACAGAACAACGCGAACGGGTCGTGATCATCGGGTCGGGGCCGGCGGCGTGGACGGCGGCCATCTACGCGGCGCGCGCCGACCTGTCGCCGCTGGTGGTGGAGGGGGCGGGCAGCCGGACGATGATCCCGGGGGGGCAGCTCATGTTCACGACCGAGGTCGAGAACTACCCCGGCTTTCCCAAGGGGGTGACCGGGCCCGAGATGATGGATGCCTTCCGGGCGCAGGCGCTCCGCTTCGATACGCGCGTGATCACCGACGACATCGTGGAGGTGGAGCTGGTCGCGCAGCCCAAGCGCCTGGTGACCGGGAGAGGCGAGGAGCTGCTCACCGACTCGGTGATCGTGGCCACCGGCGCCAACGCGCGCTGGCTGGGGGTGCCCAACGAGGAGCGCCTCGCGCAGAGCGGCGGCGGGGTCTCGGCGTGCGCCGTGTGCGACGGGGCGCTGCCATGGTTCCGAGGCCAGGTCGTGGCCGTGGTGGGCGGGGGCGACAGCGCCATCGAGGACGCGACCTACATGGCCAAGTTCGCGGGCAGGGTGCTCGTGATCCACCGGCGCGACCAGTTGCGCGCCTCGGCGATCATGCAGCAGCGCGCCTTCGACAACGAGAAGATCGAGTTCCTGTGGAACAGGGTGGTGACCGAGGTCGTGGGCGACGACGTGATCACCGGACTGCGTCTGCGGGATACGGTGACCGGGGAGCAGAGCACCCTGGAGGCGGGAGGCATGTTCGTGGCCATCGGGCACACCCCCAACACGGGCTTTCTGGATGGCCAGGTCATGCTCAAGCCCAACGGCTACATCGAGCTGCCGACCCCGTGGCGCACGGACACGTCGGTGCCGGGCGTGTTCGCGGCCGGGGACGTCATGGACGACCACTATCGCCAGGCGGTGAGCGCGGCGGGGACGGGCTGCATGGCCGCCCTGGACGCCGAGCGCTGGCTGGCGCACGGCGGCCCGTCGGAGAACGGCGCCTCGTAGAGAACGGCCGCTGCGTAGAGAGGCCGCTTCGCGAGCGCGGGGCTGAATGCTTCGAGAATCCTCAGGTGGCTCCGTGCGCGCCCCCGTCCACCACGACCACCTCACCGGTCATGAAGGGCGACCGGTCGAGAAACAGTACCGTGCGCGCGACATCCTCGGGCGACCCCCAGTCCCCCAGTGGGATGCGGGCGGCGGCGACCCTGATCTCTTCCGGGGTGGCGTCTTCCTCGGGAAGCACGGAGCCGGGCGCGATCGCGTTGACCCGCACCCGCGGCGCCAGCGACCGGGCCGCCACCCGGGTCAGGTGGGCCAGAGCGGCCTTGGAGACCGAGTGGTGGGGGTAGCGCGCCCACGGTCGGAGCGCCGACAGGTCGACGATGTTGACCACGTTGCCCCGGCTCTCGGCAAGCGCCGCCGCGGTGGCTTGGATGAGCAGGAAGGGCGCCTTCAGGTTGACCGCCATCACCTGGTCCCACTCCTCCTCGCCGACCTGGTCGAACGGCGTGGCGAAGAAGGTGGAGGCGTTGTTGACCAGCAGGTCGAGGCGCCCCCAGGTGGTCGTCGCGGCCTCGGCCAGCGCGGTCGCGCCGGCGCTCGTGGAGAGGTCGGCCCGGACGGCGTGCGCGCGGCGGCCCCTCCCCTCCAACTCGGCCACGACCTCGCGCGCCGCGGCGGCGGACCCGTGGTATCCGACCACCACGTCGAAGCCCGCGTCGGCCAGGGCCATTGTGATGGCGCGTCCGACGCGCACCGCGCCCCCGGTCACCAGAGCCACCCTGCCTCCCGGCGACGCCGGCGCGCTTCCTTCGTGCGGGCGCCCCATCACCGACGGGGATCGCCGCTTGTGGACAGACATTGGGTCACGGGCGTCGGACCCCCCTTTTCAACCGGGCCGCGTACGGCCACCTTCGAGTCGGTACGAACCCTGAACAGGGTGCCATGAGTGAACCCGGAGAAGCTACCGGAGCCCGCCAAAGGCGGCAAACGAGATGAGTGGAGCCGATAATCCGGCCGGCAAGGCGTGCGTCGTCACCGGCAGCACGCGCGGCATCGGGCTCGAGATCGCGAGAGCTCTCGCGTGCGCCGGGGCCGATTTGGCGGTCAGCGCCCGAAGCGCCGACGATGTCCGCCGGGTCGCGGACAAGGTCGCGGGACTGGGCGACGGACGCGCCCTCGGGATCGCCTGCGACGTGCGCGATCCGGAAGCCTGCCGGCGCCTGATCGATACCGCCGCGGAGCGCTTCGGAAGACTGGACGTCCTGGTGAACAATGCCGGATCGGGCCACTTCGCCCCCATCGACGAACTCTCCATCGAAGACTGGCGCCTGCAGATCGACACCAATCTCGGAGGCGTGTTCTATTGCTCCCGGGCCGCCGTTCCGCATCTGGCGGCCACCGGCGACGGCTGGATCATCAACATCGGGTCGCTCGCGGGCCGGCACGCCTTCGCCGGGGGAACGGGTTACAACGCCAGCAAGTTCGGCCTGCTCGGCATGACCGAGGCCATGATGCTCGATCTGCGCCACCGGAACATCCGCGTGAGCCTCATCATGCCGGGCAGCGTCAACACCGGCTTCCGCGGGCAGGACGCCAGGCACGACTGGAAGCTGCAGGGCGAGGACGTGGCGCAGGCGGTGACCGACCTGCTCGCGTATCCCGGGCGTGCGCTCCCCAGCCGCATAGAGATGAGGCCCAGCCGGCCCCGGAAGAGGAAATGACGAAGACGACCGGGCGCGACTTCGTGCGCGAGATCGTGGCCGCCGACCTGGCCAGCGACAAGCACGGTGGCCGGGTAGCAACCCGCTTCCCGCCCGAACCCAACGGCCTGCTGCACATCGGGCACGCCAAGGCCATCTGCCTCGACTTCGGAGTCGCCGCCGAGAACGGGGGCACCTGCAACCTGCGCTTCGACGACACCAACCCGGAGACCGAGGAGGCCGGCTATGTGGAGGCCATCAAGCGGGACATCCGCTGGCTGGGCTTCGAGTGGAGCGAGCTGCGCCACGCCTCCGACTACTTCGAGCAGCTCTACGACTACGGCGTCCAGCTGATCGAGAAGGGATCGGCGTACGTCGACAGCCTGAGCGGGGAGGAGATCCGCGCCTACCGCGGCACCGTGACCGAGCCCGGACGCCCCAGCCCGTACCGGGATCGTCCCGTGGAGGAGAGCCTCGACGTCTTCCGGCGCATGCGGGCGGGCGAATTCGAGGACGGAGCGCACGTGCTGCGCGCCCGAATCGACATGGCGTCGCCCAACATGATCATGCGGGATCCGGTGCTCTATCGCATCCGCCGGGCGCATCATTACCGCACGAGCGACGAGTGGTGCATCTATCCGATGTACGACTTCGCGCACTGCCTCTCCGACTCCATCGAAGGCATCACGCACTCGCTGTGCACGCTCGAGTTCGTGAACAACCGGGCCATCTACGACTGGCTGCTGGAGGAGGTGGAGGCGCCCGAGCCCGTGCCCCGGCAGTACGAGTTCGCCCGGCTGAACCTCGAGTACACCATCGTCTCCAAGCGCAAGCTGCTTCGCCTCGTGGAAGAGGGGCACGTGAGCGGCTGGGACGACCCGCGCATGCCCACCCTCTCCGGACTCCGGCGGCGCGGCGTGACGCCCGCGGCCATCCGCACCTTCTGCCGCCTGGTGGGCGTGGCCAAGGCCGACAACCGGGTGGACGCGGCCAAGCTCGAGTACGCCATCCGCGACGATCTGAACATGCGCGTGCCCCGCGTCATGTGCGTGCAGCGGCCGCTCAAGGTGGTGATCACCAACTTCCCCGAAGGCGAGACCGACTGGCTGGACGCGCCCCTCTACCCGCACGACGTGCCGCTGGAAGGAACGCGCCCGGTGCCCTTCACGCGCGAGCTCTACATCGAGCGCCACGACTTCATGGAGGACCCACCGCGCCGCTTCTTCCGCCTTGCCCCGGGGAGGGAGGTGCGCCTGCGCTACGGCTACTTCATCCGCTGCGAGGAGGTGGTCAAGGACGAGGCAGGCGAGGTGGTGGAGCTCCGCTGCACCTACGACCCCGAAACCCGCGGCGGCTCGGCCCCGGACGGGCGCAAGGTGCGCGGCACCATCCACTGGGTGTCGGCGGAGCATTCGCGCCCCTGCGAGGTGCGCCTCTACGACCGGCTCTTCCGCACGCGCGATCCCGACCGCGGCGACTACCTGGAGCAGCTGAACCCGGACTCGCTGGTGGTGCACGCGGACGCGCGCGTCGAGCCGAGCATCGCCGATGACGCGCCGGGCACCCGCTACCAGTTCGAGCGGGTGGGCTACTTCATCAGCGACGAGGTGGAGTCACGGCCGGGCCGCCTGGTCTACAACCGCACCGTCGGCCTGCGCGACTCGTGGGCGAAGATCCGCAAGCAGGAGCTGGCGCAGGAGGCGCGGATGGCGAAGCGGCGCGGGAGGAAGAAGAAGCGCGGGAGGAACTGAGGGACAGGAGCGGGACGCCCGCGCAAATCCGAGCGCTGGCACGTCGCCTTCGCCCGCGCCGGGCGGGGACGGCCTGCTGGGAGTTGTCGTCGACGAGCTCGAGAGGCTGCGTGAGCCGCGTGCCATCCCATTCTAGAACGCATCGCGCAAGAACTCCGGGGCCAGGGCGAAGCCTGGGACAACGTCCAGGACGCGACTGCACGGATCCGGAAAGCGGTTGGAGATGTTTCGGAGGAATGATGATGACACGGATATTTCGCTCAAGTGATGTCCCGCTGGCGCGCACATCCCGACGCACCGAGCCGCGTGCCGTCGTATCGCAAGCGGGCCGTCGATTGTGGCTCCTGCCACTGGTCGCGCTCCAGCTGGCGTGCGGAGGCCCCTATCCACCACCGCCCGAAACGGCGCAGGTCCCCGTTGTCGACACCTTGCACGGCGTCGTCTTCACCGATCCGTACCGATGGCTGGAGGAGCAGGACAGCCCGGCAACGCGGGCCTGGATCGCCGAGCAGAACGCCTACGCGGACCAGATCGTCGGGGAGTCGGCGCTGCGTACCGGTCTGGAGGCGCGTCTGCGGGAACTGATGGACGCTCCCGGCCCGGTTTATCCGCAACGGCGGGGTGACTTCGAGTACTTCGCCTTCCGAAAACCCGGGCGCGAGGTGGGCGCGATCTACCGGCGGCCGGCGCCGGAGGAGCCCGATGACGGCCCGTTTGACGCCACCGCCGACTACGAAATGGTGATCGATCCGCTCGATCTGCGGGCCGACGGCACAACCAGCGTCGGCATCCAGGGCTTCTCGCCGGATGGCAGCCTGATGCTCTACTCCATCCGGGATGGAGGCCGGGACGAGATTGAATTCCGGGTGCGCGACCTGAACGCCGGCGAGGACCTGCCCGACCGGCTGCCGACCGCGCTCTACAGCAGCGTCGCGTTCACCTCGGACGGCGCCGGCTTCTACTACACGCATCGCTCCCGCCAAACCGGCCCCCGTGTCCGCAGGCACGTCCTGGGCACGGACATGGCGGAGGATGTCGAGCTGTTCGGGGCGGGCATCGGGCCGACCGCCTTCATCAACGCCTCGGAGGTGGACGAAGGCCGCTATCTCATCTACACCGTGCAGCACGGCTGGGCGCGTACGGATGTCTATCTGCACGATGTGGGGTCGGGCGCGGCGCCCGTGCCGCTGGTGGTGGATGCCCCAGCCCGCTTCCGGCCCCGCTGGATGGACGGCGAGATCTACCTGCTCACCAACCTGGACGCGCCGCGCAACCGGGTGGTGGCCGTGCGACCAGAGGCCCCGGATCCGAGCCAGTGGCGCGAGGTCATCCCCGAGACAGAGGACCTGCTGACCGGCTACCAGTTCATCGGCGGCGACATCTACGCCGACTACCTGCACAACGTGAGCAGCCGCATCGTGCGCTACGGCCCCGACGGCGCGCTGAAGGGCGAGATTCCCATCCCCGAGCATCATGTGGCTTCGCTGCGCTCACATGGCGAGGGCAGTGCCCTGCTGTCTCTCACTTCGCTGCTCACGCCCCAGACCGTGCTCGAGCTCGACCTCGAGACGCTGGAGACGGAGGAGTGGCGACCCTCCCCCGTGCCCTTTGACGGAAGCCCCTACCAGATGATGCAGGTCTGGTACGCCTCCGCGGACGGCACCGAGGCGCCGATGTACGTGGCCCACCGGCGGGGACTCGAACTCGACGGCGCGACCCCTGCCCTCCTCTACGGCTACGGCGGCTTCAACGTAAACCTGCTGCCGCGCTTCGATGCCCGCGCCGCCGTCTGGCTGGAACAGGGCGGCGTCTACGCGATCGCGACGCTGCGCGGAGGAGGCGAGTTCGGCGAGGAGTGGCACCGCGACGGCATGCTCGAGAACAAGCCCAACGTCTTCGCCGACTTCATCGCCGCCGCCGAATGGCTCGTGGACAACGGCTACACGAACCCGAGCAAGCTGGCCATCCGGGGCGGAAGCAACGGCGGGTTGCTGGTCGGGAGCGCGCTGACGAAGCGGCCGGATCTCTTCCGCGCCGTGTTCGCCGGCCTCCCCGAACTCGACCTGGTGCGCTTCTACCAGTTCACCGAGACCAACAACATGCCCGCCCTGCTCGAGTACGGAAACGGGGCAGTCCGCGAGGAATTCGAAGTGCTCCGGACCTTCTCGCCCTACCAGAACGTGCGCGACGGGGTGGACTACCCGGCGGTGATGCTCACCCAGGGCGACCTCGACACGCGCGTGCCCCCGCTCCAGGCCCGCAAGATGGCGGCCCGGCTGCAGGCGGCCACCGGTTCAGGGCTGCCTGTGATCCTCGACTACGACGCGCGCACCGGTCACGCGGGCGGACGCACCTTCAGCCGAAACGTGCGCAACGCGGCCATGGAGCTGGCGTTTCTGCTGCGGCAGCTGGGGACGGGAGAGGGAGGGACTTAGGCGGCCAGGCTAAGGCGCCCTGTCGAGCGGCCAGAGCTGAACGCGCTCTACATCGAATTCGTCCATGGTCCTGCCGAGCACGTAGTCTTCACCGATCTCGAAGACATCCAGGCCGCGTGGCGTCTCCGCGAATCCCTGAACCCGGCCTTCCGGGTCGAAAACGGTCCAGATGACCTGTGGCGCACCGGTAAGCCTGTACTCCTGGACCCAGAGGAATCCGAGCGGATCCGACCGCAGCACCTCAAACGCGGGGAAGAACTCCACGAGGGGCATGTCCGCGGTCTCTGCGAGCAGGCTCGTTCGACGTGCGTCCTGGAGGTCCGCGTAGCGCTCGGCGAGCACGGCGTCCAGTTCGGCCTGTGTCGGGCTGCGCGGCTCGTGTTCGCGGCGGATGATCCTCACGAGCGTCCCGTCGCTCCGGTAGGCCCGGAGTTCGTAGCGGTCCGTCGGAGCCACGACGGCGAGATCGCCCCAGATGGTTGCAATCGTGGACCGGCCGAAGGGATGGGGCATCGCCATCGGACCCGCGGGCGAAGAAAACCACTCCTCGCCCGGGTGCGCACCCAGCGATACCCGCAGCTCGCCATCGGGCCGGAGCAGACCGAATTCCTGGTCCCGCCGGAGGAGCGGATTCTCCGACCCGAACACCCCGCCAAGGACCGCGCTCGGCTTCGCCAGCACCGTCCCGTCGGACGACAGGACGCCCAGGAACGAGTGGTAGCCGTCGGCCCGGGTCACGGTGCGGCCGTGAGCCCCGCTCGAATCGAAGACCTCCAGCCGTCGCGCGAACATGTTGTCGGCGGCGACCGAGTCGCCGGGCCAGCGGCTCACCGCATCGGGCGTGTAGGCGCTGAATTCGCCGGGGCCCTCGCCCTCGCCGCCCCACGTCTCCCGGTACGTCCCGTCCGCCGCGAAGACGCGCAAGTCGGAGGTCCCGGCGTTGGCCACCACGATCCGGCCATCCGCAAGCCTCGTGGCGTCCCGAACGTCAAAGAGCATCTCTCCCGCAGCACCTTCGGCCGTCCCGATGGAAACGTCCGGCGCTTCCCCGACCCTCCAGCCAAGGCGCGAGCCCAGGGCGGGGCGGGTGTTCTCGACGATCGCGACGCCTGCGCTGTCACGGGCCTGGGAGGTGAGGATCTGCGCCGGATCCTGATCGACGTCACAGCTCGCAAGCGATGCCAGGATGATCGCTGGCACAGTGATGCCCAGTCCGGCGGGACGGCCCTTGTTGGTCCGCCAAGTGCCAGCCGGATTCTGCCGTGTGCTTTCGGAGCGCATCGCTGTCCTCGGTTGACAGGGAACAGCCATGATCCATCAAGAAACGGGCCAGCTGTCGCCGGAGCCCTTCTCATGAGATGCCCGGTCCTGTGTTTCGGTTGCCAGCGATCCGCTGTCATCCGCTTCATCGGCGACGACATCTTCGCCGACTACCTGCGCAACATGAGCAGCCGCATCGTGCGCTACGGGCCGAACGGCACCTTGCAAGGCGAGATCCCCATCCCCGAGCACCATGTCGCGACGCTGCGCTCACACGGCGAGGGCGTTGCCCTGCTGTCCCTCACTTCACTGCTCACGCCCCAGACCGTGCTCGAGCTCGACCTCAGACGCTGGAGACGGAGGAATGGCGGCCCTCCCCCGTGCCCTTCGACGGCAGCCCCTATGAGATGACGCAGGTGTGGTACACCTCCGCGGACGGGACCGAGGCGCCGATGTACGTAGCCCACCGGCGCGGACTCGAACTCGACGGCACAACCCCTGCCCTCCTCTACGGCTACGGCGGCTTCAACGTCAACCTGCTGCCCCGCTTCGATGCCCGCGCGGCGGTGTGGATGGAGCAGGGCGGCGTCTACGCGATCGCGACGCTGCGCGGAGGGGGCGAGTTCGGCGAGGAGTGGCACCGGGACGGGATGCTGGAACACAAGCCCAATGTCTTCGCCGACTTCATCGCGGCCGCCGAGTGGCTGATCGCGAACGGCTACACCAACCCGGACAGGCTGGCCATCCGGGGCGCAAGCAACGGCGGGCTGCTGGTCGGGAGCGCGCTGACGAAGCGGCCGGATCTCTTCCGCGCCGTGTTCGCTGGCGTCCCCGAACTCGACTACGACGAGCGCACAGGCCACGCGGGCGGACGTGCGTTCAGCCGCAACGTGCGCAACGCGGCGATGGAGCTGGCGTTTCTGCTGCAGCAGCTGGGGGCGGGAGAAGGAGGGACGTAGGCGGCCAGTACTAAGGCGCCCTGTCGAGCGGCCAGAGCTGAACGCGCTCTACATCGAATTCATCGATGGTCTTGCCGAGAACGTAGTCTTCACCGATCTCAAAGATGTCGAGCCCCGGCGGCGTCTCCACAAGCCCCTTCACGCGACCGTCCGCGTCGAAGACCGTCCAGAGGTTCCCGTCCTCGCCCGGGAACCTGTATTCCTGCACCCAGAGATGCCCCAGCAGATCGGAGTGCAGGGCTTCGAACGCGGGGAAGAACTCGACGAGGGGCATGTCCTCCGTCTGGGCAACGAAGCGCATTCTGACCTCTTCCGGAAGATCGGCGAAGCTCTCGGCCAGCAGGTCGTCCAGTTCCGCCCGCGTGGGACTTCGGAGTTCGTGGTCGCGACGGATGATTCTCACCAGTGCGCCGTCGCTCCCGTAGGCGCGCAGTTCGTAGCGGTCCGTGGGCGCCAGGACGACGATGTCGCCCCAGATGGTGGCAATCGTCGACCGGCCGAAGGGATGGACCGTTGCAGACGGTGGGGTGGTCGAAGCATACCACTCCTCCCCGGGATGAAGGCCCAGCGATACCCGAAGCTCGCCGTCGGACCGGAGCAGACCGAAGTCCTCATCCCGTCGGGCGAGCGAGAGATCCTCGTATCCCGAAATGCCGCTGAGGACCCGGCTCGGCTTTGCCAGCACCGCCCCGTCGGGCAGGACGCCCAGAAACGAATGGAAGCCATCGGCCAGGGTCACGGTGCGGCCGTGACGGCCGCGCGAATCGAAGACCTCCAGCCGACTCTGGAACATGTTGCCGGCGGCGACCGAGTCGCCGGGCCAGCGGCTCACCGCCTGCGGGGTGAACCTGCCGAATTCGCCCGGTCCCTCGCCTGGCCCTCCCCACGTCTCCAGGTACGCCCCGTCCGCGCCGAAGACCCGAAGCTCGGATGTGCCGGCGTTCGCCACCACGATTCTGCCATCGGCGAGCCTCGTCGCGTCCAGGACGATGAACAGCATCTCGCCCTCGTCGCCCTCGCCGGTCCCGATGGAAACGGCCGGCACTTCCCCGACCCTCCAGCCGAGGCGCGAGTCCGGGGCCGGGCGGGTGTTCTCGACGATCGCGACGCCTGCGCTGTCTCGGACTTCGGACCGGAGGGCCTGTCCGGTGCCGCTATCGTCTCCGCAGGCGCCAAGCTGGGTGACGGCAATGGCTACAAGGGCTACGCGGCGGTTCATCCCGATTGCCGGGGGTGGTCCAGGACTTCCCAGTGGCCGGATTTCCTCGAACCCACACGGCGGATGACCCGGTCGGCCCGAAGCTGCCGAGCGTGGTATGCCACACCATCTCGAGTGATTCCAAGGCGTTCGGCGATCCTGGCCTGCGTGATTCGCGGATTGTCTCTCATCAGAGCCACGATCCGATGTCGGGTGTCGTTGGACGCAGCTTTTTGGGTAGTGCCGGATTTCTTATGTGTAGTCTTATGTGTAGTCTTGCCGGCTTCTTGGTAGTCGCCGGCAATCTTCCGGTCATTTCGCCCGCGTCCGACCTTGCGAGCCTTCCGGTCGGCGGCCTGGTACGCCTCGGAAAACGGAAACCGCAGACACAGGACGCCGCCAGGCTCCGGGGTCCAGATCGGCCTGGGATTCCCGGCTTCCCGACAGAACTCCCCGATGCGGCGGATCCCTCGCCCCCAGGCTTCGATCATTCCCGCGCGATAGAAGCCGTGAGCCGCCCGCGGGTTGTGGGGTCGCGACTGCAATCCTCCGGTTGCGGGAGCGGTCCAGTCCGGTGGCAGCCGGGCGGCGTTCCGAAGGGTGATGCGGTCGTCGTAGACGCGGATCTGGGTGGACGCCGGGGTCGCGTAGTCCCGGTGGACGACTGCGTTGACGACCGCCTCCCTCATGGCTGGGCGCGGCACGGGGAAGGTTTCCACGCGGTAGATGTCGTTGTACGACACGAGGCCGCGCGAGTACTTGGTGTACAGCAGGTCCATAACGCGGTCCACCTGCGTGAACAGGTCGCCCTCGATCACGTCCTGATACAACAGCTCGGCGCCCCGAAACGCGCCGATCTTGACGCTGGCCTCCATGAAGAAGCGGTGGGGCTCGGGGTGAAACAGGAGCACGGCGGCTCGCTTGAGGTGGGCGCCGTCCCGGAGCCGGAGGCGCTCTATCACGCTTTCGTCGGACTCGTTCAGAGCCTGGGGCGGCAGTCGCTGGCTCTCAACGCCACGGTGCCGGTATTCGTCGAGGATCCGGCTATCGAGATCGGCGAGCGAGACACTCGGCAGGGCCACGTCGTCCCAGCTGCGACCGTGCTTTTCGAGCAGGAAGCGCGTCAGTGCCGCGCCCTCCAGCACCTGCTTGGTGCTTCCGCTGCGGTAGTGGACCCTGCCCCGGTAGCTGATCGGGTTGGCGTGCGGCTCCACCACGATCTCGACGTATTCCAGGCCGGCGTCGTTCGACTTCAGGTTGACCTCGACCACGATTCCGAGGAGGGATCGGACCTTGTTGGGGATGTCCTCCATCAGCGAGAGTACACCCGTTACTCCGACGACCTCGCCGCGGTCGTTCTTACCGATCTCGAGAACGCCGCCCTGCGCGTTCGCGAACCCACAGATCCAGGCGAGGAACTCGTCGCGCCAAGAGCGCTTCCACTCGACGATCTGTGTCTCAGGGGTCATGGTTGGGCGGGTTGGGTTCCAGGGTAGTGGACTTCGCTCTCTGGAGTAGTATATCCGGGAGGCGGGTTGGGCGGGTACGCCGCGCCAGCCCGGGGACGGTTCTCCCCAGCCATCCGCCCGTCACTTATTGATCCCCCAACCGCGGCGGACCCGTCAAGTTGGGGCGTGCTCGGTTTCGACGCCGGTGCCCGCAGCCTATGCTTCTCCAGTCCGGCTTCCCGACTCCTGATTCGACCTGTCTCGCCCAAAGCATCCACGTGCAGTCGCCCCGACCCTTCCTCGAACTCACCGACCTCACCCTCCGTTTCGGGGGCGTGACCGCGCTCGCCAACCTCGGCATGGAGGTGCGCGAAGGCGAACTCCTCGCCCTCATCGGCCCCAACGGAGCGGGCAAGACCAGCGTTCTGAACTGCATTTCGGGGCTCTACCGCCCGCAGGAAGGAAGCATCGTCCTCACTGGCCGCGACGGGAGTCGGCACACCCTTCAGCGCCTGCCCCCGCACCGCATCGCCGCGCTGGGCGTCGCGCGCACCTTCCAGAACATCGAGCTGTTCAAGCACATGACCGTGCTCGATAACCTCATGCTCGGGCGCCATGTGCACATGAAGGGAGGGGTGCTCAGCGGAGGACTCTACCTGGGCCGCCAGCGCCGCAGGGAAATCGAGCACCGCCGCACCGTGGAGGAGGTCATCGATTTCATGAACCTCGAGCCGTTGCGGAGCTCGGTGGTCGGGAACCTGGCATATGGGAATCAGCGGCTGGTCGAGATGGCGCGCGCGCTGGCGCTCGACCCGCACATCCTGCTCCTGGACGAGCCCACCGCGGGAATGAACGCCGAGGAGAAGGAGTCCATGGCGCGCTTCATCCTCGACGTACACGAGGAGCGGGGCATTACCGTGCTGGTCATCGACCACGACATCGACGTGATCATGGACATCGCGGACCGGGTGGTGGTGATGGACTTCGGGCGCCGCATCGCGCAGGGAACGCCGGAAGAGGTGCGGAACGATCCGGCGGTCATCGACGCCTACCTGGGGCACGCGCGCGCCGCCGGTGTGCTCACGCCAAGCCGAACCCTGACGTAACGTCATGGTTGACACCCTCCCCGGCCTGCTTGCCGGCCACGCCGCCGACCGCCCCGGCTCGGTCGCGCTGCGCGAGAAGGAGTTCGGGATCTGGCAGGAGATCACCTGGGCGGAGTACCTCGGCCGGGTGCGCGCCTTCTCGCTCGGGCTCTCGGAACTGGGCATCGAGCGGGGCGACCGGATCGCGATCATCGGCGACAACCGCCCGGAATGGATGATCGCCGAGTTGGCCGCCCAGGCCGGCGGCGTCCTGCCCCTCGGGCTCTACCAGGACTCGATCGCGGACGAACTGGCGAGGATGCTCGAGGCGGCCGAGGTGCGCGCCATCGTCGCCGAAGACCAGGAGCAGGTCGACAAGGTGTTCGAGGTGCGGGACCGGGTGCCCGGGCTCGAGTACATCATCTACTACGACTCCCGGGGAATGTACGGCTACGAGGCCCCCGGGCTCATGTCCTTCGAGGAGGTCCAGGCGCTGGGCGCACGCGCACACCGCCGGTCTCCCGAAGAGTTCGACGGGAGGCTCGCCGCGATCCGGCCCGGCGACATCGCGCTTCTGTGCACGACTTCGGGCACCACCAGCATCCCCAAGCTGGCCATGCTCTCGCACGAGAACCTGATCGTGATGGCGTCCCAACTTCGCTCCGTAGACGCGATGACCCCGGGCGACGAGTTCGTCTCGTTCCTGCCCCTCGCCTGGATCGGGGAGCAGATGATCGGCGTGGCCAGCGCGCTCCTGGCGGGGTTCACGGTCAACTTTCCCGAGGAGACGGCGACGGCGCGCAAGGACATGCGCGAGATCGGCCCCGCCTTCCTCATGTCGCCCCCGCGCATCTGGGAGAACATGGTCTCCGACGTGCAGGTCATGGCCGAGGACACCACCCGCCTGAAGCGCTGGGTCTACGGCTGGGCCATGAAGCAGGGAGCGGCCACCGCCGAAGCGCGTTTCCGGGGACGGCGCGCCGGCCTGGCCCGGCGCCTGCGCCACCGCCTCGCCGACTTGGCGGTCTTCCACCCCATCCGCGATCAACTCGGACTCAGCCGGGTGCGGCGCGCCTACACCGGGGGCGCGGCGCTGGGTCCGGACGTCTTCCGCTTCTACCACGCCATCGGCGTCAACCTGAAGCAACTCTACGGCCAGACCGAGGTGTCGGGGATTTCGGTGGTGCACCGGGACGGGGACATTCGCTTTGCGACGGTGGGCGAGCCGCTGCCGGGTACAGAGATCCGGATTTCGGATGACGGGGAGATTCTCTGTCGCAGTCCGGCGGTCTTCCAGGGCTATTTCCGCAACCCCGAGGCGACCGCGGAAACGCTCGAGGACGGCTGGCTGCACTCGGGCGACGCCGGCTACTTCGACGACAACGGCCACCTGGTGGTGATCGATCGCCTGGCCGACGTCATGGAGCTCGCGGACGGGACGCACTTTTCCCCGCAGTTCGTCGAGAACAAGCTCAAGTTCAGCCCGTTCGTCCGCGAGGCGGTGGTGTTCGGGGGCGATCGCGCGCCCTTTGTTACGGCGATGGTCGCCATCGACATGGAGAACGCCGGGCAGTGGGCGGAACGCCATCGCATCGCCTACACGACCTTCACCGACCTGGCGCGGCGCGAAGAGGTGTACGCCCTCGTGCGCGGGCACGTGGCCGAAGTGAACCGGGAGCTGCCGGCGGCCGCCCGCATCCGCCGATTCCTCCTCCTGCATAAGGAACTGCACGCCGACGACGCCGAGCTGACGCGCACGCGCAAGATCCGGCGACGCCACATCGCCGACCGCTTCGCGGAGATCATCGGCGCCCTGCAGGGAGAAGCCGATTCGGTGACCGTGGCGACCGAGATCACCTATCAGGACGGACGCACCGCGGCGGTCGAGCACGAACTGCGCATCGAGACGATGGACCGGAGCAGGCCATGACGGTGCCGGCTGACGCATTCCGCCGATCGCGCACGCCGCGCGGAGAGCGCTGACCATGGACATCTTCCTGCAGCTGACGGTCTCGGGGTTGAGCACGGGGATGATCTACGCCCTGGCCGCCGCCGGCTTCGTGGTCATCTACAAGGCCAGCGACGTCATCAACTTCGCCCAGGGCGACCTGCTTCTCCTGGGCACCTACCTCATCTTCTTCGCCGTGGCCCAGGCCGGGCTTCCATGGAGCCTCGGAGTGCTGGTCACCATCGTGCTGGCGGTCGCGGTGGCGCTGGCGGTCGAACGCCTGGTGCTGCGGCCGCTGGTGGGCGAGCCGATCATCTCGATGATCATGGTGACGATCGGGCTCTCGTCGGTCCTCAGGGGCGCCATCAACGCCATCTGGGGGCCGAATCCACGCGCTTTCGAGTCGTTCCTGCCTGCCGGGGACATCGTCATCGGGCCCGCGGTGCTCTCCGCCGCGCGCGTGCTCTCCATACCGATCGCGCTCGCCGTTCTCGCCGGGCTCGGGCTCTTCTTCCGCTACACCCGCGACGGCATCGCGATGCGGGCCATCGCCGACGACCAGCAGGCGGCGCTCAGCATGGGGATCAGCATCCCGCGCGTGTTCGGCGTGGCCTGGGGGCTGGCGGCCGCGTCCGCCGCGATCGGCGGGATCATGCTGGGCAACATTGTCGGGGTGAGCCCGAACGTGGCGTCCATCGGGCTGAGGGTCTTTCCGGTGGTGATCCTGGGCGGGCTGGACTCGATCGCGGGGGCGGTGATCGGCGGCGCCATCATCGGACTTCTTGAGGTCTATGTCGGCTTCTACGTGGGGCACGGGCTCAACCTGGTGGTCCCCTATCTGGTGCTGATTCTGGTGCTGATGGTCCGTCCCTACGGGCTCTTCGGGAAGGAGATCATCGAGCGCGTATGAGGACGGCGCGAAGCTTCGGCGAGCGGGCGGCAGCCTGCGAATATGGGCGCATCGCGGTCGCAGACGGAGAGCGCCCCGGGGGCGCGGAGATGTCCCGATGAGTCTCGAGTGCGGCGTCTTCCACACCCGCTACGAGTCCGACATGGGACTCCGCCCGCGGCCCGCGCCGCGCATCCGGCTCGCGGCTATCGCTCTCTTCGTGCTCGTCTTTCCCTTCGTGGCCAGCTCATATTGGCTGGATCTGGCCAACCAGGTGGCCATCGCCACGGTGGGCGCCATCGGCCTGAACATCCTGGTGGGCTACACTGGGCAGATCTCGCTCGGCCAGGGCGCCTTCATGGCGATCGGGGCCTACACCGCCGGGCTGCTGACCCTGAACTTCGGGGTCCCCTGGGGCGCGAGCGTGTTCTGCGCGTGCATCGTCACCGCCGCCGCGGGCACCTTTTTCGGGCTCCCGTCGCTCCGCCTCAAGGGCCTCTACCTGGCCATCGCCACGCTGGCCGCCCAGGAGATCGTCGAGTGGGGGATGACCCACTGGACCGCGGTCACGGGCGGGACCGAAGCGATCGTTGTGCCCGCTCCCCGCCTCTTCGGCCTGCGCCTGAACAGCAACTTCAACTTCTACTGG
Organism: Longimicrobiales bacterium; assembly: GCA_965208255.1. Taxonomy (GTDB): domain Bacteria; phylum Gemmatimonadota; class Gemmatimonadetes; order Longimicrobiales; family Gaopeijiaceae; genus BD2-11. The sequence goes on along the minus strand of OZ242324.1, from coordinate 439,563 downwards.
CTCGCGGTCCTCACAGCGGCCGGCACCGCGCTCTTCGCCGCCAACCTCTTCCGCAGCCGCATCGGCCGCGCCTTCGAGGCCGTGCGCGACCAGGACATCGCGGCGAGCGTCATCGGCGTGGACGTCTTCCGCACCAAGCTGCTGGCCTTCGCTACGTCTTCGTTCTTCGTCGGGCTCGCCGGGGCGATGATCGCCTTCTACCGGAACATCGTCACCTGGGAGCGCTTCACGCTGAACACCAGCATCGTCTACCTGGCGATGATCATCGTCGGAGGGCTGGGCTCGATTCGCGGCTCGTTCCTCGGCGCGGCGTTGATCACGCTGCTCCCGGCGCTGATCACCAACATGGGACGGGCTATCCAGGATACCGCTCCCCAGGCGGCGTCCCTCCTCCCCTACGCGCAGCAGGCGGTGTTCGGGACCGTGATCATCCTCTTCCTTGTCTTCGAACCCCGGGGACTGTCCAAGCTGTGGGGGAATGTGAAAGACTACTTTCATGTGTGGCCGTTTGCGTACCGGCGCGGAGAGAACCGCGGCAGCTGAGGGAATGAGAGAGATGAGCGAGATAGACGGCAAGCAAGCCAGGATTGGAGGACGTGCGTGGGGATGGAGGAAGGGACCGTCCGCGGGCCGGATGCAGGCGCTGGCCGCGGGCGTGGCCATGCTCCTTTGCGTCGCCTGCGGGGGAGGCGGCTCCGACGCGGACGACAACAGCATCAAGGTCGGCGCCATCTTCGACCTCACCGGACCCACGGCCGACGTGGGAACCGACTACGGCGACGGGGTGCGCGGCTTCGCCGACTGGATCAACGCGCAGGGGGGCATCGAGGGACGCCCGATCGACCTGATCTTCCAGGACTACGGATACCAGGTCGACCGCGCCGAGCAGCTCTACAGCCAGTTCGTGAACGAGGGGGCGGTCATCTTCATGGGATGGGGCACGGGCGACACTGAGGCCCTGCGACTCCGCATCGCCGAGGACGAGATCCCCTTCAGCTCGGCTTCTCTGTCGCATCGCCTCGGGGATCCGGCGGAGGCGCCGTACAACTTCCTGCTGGCCACGACCTACAGCGACCAGTTCCGCATCGCCCTCCAGTGGATCGCCGACAATCACGGCGAGGGGGTGCCCATCGTCGCACTGATGCACAACGCGAGCCCCTTCGGGCTGTCGCCGGCGAACCAGGGCGGGATCGAATTCGCCGAGTCGCTGGGGATCGACCTGACGCTTTACGAGATGCCGCGCGGGGCGGTGGACTTCACCGCCGAGTTCTCGCGCATCCGCCAGAGCGGCGCCCACTACGTGGTGTTCCAGAACACCTCCGGGCCGGCCGCCGTGGCACTCCAGAACGCGCGCAGCCTCGGGCTGGACGCAACCTTCTTCTGCCTCAACTGGTGCTCCAACGCCCAGGTGGTGCAGCTGGCGGGGGACGCGGCCGAGGGCCTCATGGGAACGATGCCGTATGCGCCCCTGAGCGTGGACGTCCCCGGGACGCGGGTCATACGGGAGTACCTGACGTCGAGGGGCGAGTCGGTCGAGGGCAAGACCAACGCCTACACGCAGGGGTGGTGGACCTTTGCGGCGTTCGCCGAGGGCATGCGCAGGGTGCTGGCCGCGGGAGAGGAGCTGACGGGGGCCAACATCAAGGCGGCCCTGGAGACGCTGTCCGACTATGACATGGGGGGCGTTACCGCGCCGGTGACCCTCACCTCCACCGATCACCGGGGCTCCAAGGGGCTGCGCATCTTCCGGGTCGAGGACGGGGTCTGGGTGCCGATGACGGATTTCGTCGCGGCGCCGGTGGTTCAGTGAGGGCGGTGGGATGACGGAATCGGTCTCCGGCCGGCAAGCCCGGTCGTCGCCGAATGGCCGGCGGGGCAAGGATTCGGCGCCACTCCTCTCCCTGAACAACATCGAGGTTCTCTACGACGACGTGATCCTCGTGCTGCGAGGACTGTCGCTGGAGGTTGCGCGCGGACAGATCGCGGCCCTGCTCGGATCCAATGGCGCCGGCAAGACCACGACACTCAAGGCCATCTCGGGCTTGCTCTACGTGGAGGACGGCGAGGTCAGCGACGGGACCATCGTCTTCGACGGCGAGGAGATCCAGGGGATGGACGCCCACCGGATCGTGGAGAAGGGCGTCTTCCAGGTCCTCGAGGGGCGGCGGGTGTTCGAGCACCTGACCGTGCGCGAGAACCTGCTGGCCGGGGGGTACACGCGCGGGACGCGGCGCGGCCTGAACGCGGAAACCGACAGGGTCTACCACTACTTCCCGGCGCTGGCGGAGCGGCGCGGACAGCTGGCGGGCCATCTCTCGGGCGGCGAACAGCAGATGCTGGCGCTGGGCCGGGCGCTGATGGCGTCGCCGCGCATGATGCTGCTCGACGAGCCGTCGCTGGGGCTCGCCCCGATGCTGGTCGAGAGCATCTTCGACATCGTGCAGCGAATAAACCGGGAGGAGGGGACCACGATTCTGCTGGTGGAGCAGAACGCGCGCATCGCGCTGTCGGTGGCCGACTACGGTTACATCATGGAGGGAGGACGAGTCGTGCTCGAGGGCGCTGCGCAGGAGCTGCGCACCAACGAGGACGTGAAGGAGTTCTACCTGGGGCTGGGCGATGGGGGGCGGCGGTCGTACCGGGACGTGAAGCACTATCGGCGACGGAAGCGGTGGCTCTCGTGAGTGGGGTGCCGGACTCGGCATCGGGATCGGGAGTGCGGCCTTCGTGACCCGTCGGGATGGCGGGATTGGCGGCTCCGCGCGGGCGCGATCCGGCCGGGATCGGGACGCGGCGGGAGACTGGAACGCGCTTCAGGACCGGCTGGCGGCGCGCGCTGCTGCCTATGGGACCGACCGCAGCCCCGAGATCGCGCGAAGGCTGGCGGGCGCCGGGATGTCGGTGGGGGACGTTGTGGGGGTGGCGGACCTGCGGGCGATCCCGGTGCTTGCCAAGGACGACCTCCCTGCCCTCCAAGCCGCCGATCCGCCCTTCGGGGGAATGCTCGCGGTACCGGCCGGGTCGCTCACGCGCATCTACCGCTCGCCGGGGCCGATCAACGACCCGCAGGGGGGCGACGACGACTTCTGGCGCTTCGCGCCGGCCCTGCGTGCCGCCGGCTTCCGCCCCGGCGAGGTGGTGCTGAACAGCTTCTCGTACCACCTGACGCCGGGCGGGCTCATGCTCGACGGGGGCCTGCGCGCGACGGGGTGCGCGGTGATCCCCGGGGGCGTGGGCGCGACCGCCGCCCAGATCGACGCCGCGCGCGCGGCCGGCGCCACCGGCTACACGGGCACGCCCCAGTTCCTGCTCACCCTGCTGGAGCGGGCGGCGGAGTCGGGCGGGCCGCTGGGTCTCGAGCGCGCGCTGGTGACGGGCGCGCCCCTGCCACCGTCGTTGCGCGCCCTCCTCCAGGACGGCTTCGGCGTGGACGTCTACCAGGCCTACGCCGCGGCGGACACCGGGCTGCTCGGCTACGAGTGCGCCGTGAAGGACGGGTGGCACGTGGCGCCCGAGGTGGTGGTCGAGGTGCTGGCCCCCGGGGACGACCGCCCGGCCGCGGAGGGGGAGGCGGGGCAGGTCGTGGTCACCAGCCCCAACGAGGTCTACCCGCTCGTGCGCTTCGGCACCGGCGACCTGTCGGCGTGGGAGCGCGCGCCCTGCCCGTGCGGCCGCCCCGGACCACGGCTGGCGGGCTTCCTGGGTCGGGTGGGCGAAGGCGTCAAGGTGAAGGGAATGTTCGTGCACCCGCGGGAGCTGGCCGCGGCCCTCGGGTCCGACCCGGCCGTGGCGCGCTACCAGGCGGTGGTGACCGCCGACGGCGCACGGGACGTGTTGACCGTGCGGGTCGAAGCGGCACCGGGGGCCGTGGTGGACACTACCCAACTCACCGCGCGCATCCGGGAGGCCGTGAAAATCCGCCCGGTCGTGGAGGTGGTCCCCACCGGCACGATCCCCGACGACGCACGCCCGTTGGTGGACGAACGAGTGGAGTTGGCAACGGGTTCAGGCTAAACCCTGACGTAACGTCAGGGTGGTTCTCCCAGAGGGCTCCCCGCCGGCCTCAGACCCCCTTCGCGTCCGCGCCCCAGATGTGCTTGTGCAGCTGGGTCTGGAAGCGGACCGGCAGCCCGTCCTCCAGGATCCAGTGCGCGAGTGCCTCGAGGTCGGTCTCGTCCCACACCGGCGACATCAGGAGCGCGTTCAGCGACCCGTCCCCGATGCGGTCCGCAAGCCCCCGCTCGGCGATGACCGCCCGAGCCCACTCGTAGTCGGCGCGGTCCCCGACCACGAACTTCACTTCGTCCCGGGCGGTCAGGTGATCGAGGTTCGACCACAGGTTGCGTGCGACCTCGCCCGATCCCGGGCATTTGAGGTCCATGATCTTGTGTGCGCGCGGATCGAGCGGCCCGACATCGATGGCCCCGGACGTTTCCACTAGGACGGTGAACCCTTCGTCCAGCAGCCGGTCCACCAGGGTGTAGGCCCCTGCCTGGGCGAGCGGCTCCCCGCCCGTGAGTTCGACCAGCTTGCACCCGTGCGCGCCCACCGCGGCCAGGATGTCGTCGAACGAGATGCGCTCCCCCCCGCTGAACGCGTACGCAGTGTCGCACCAGACGCAGCGGAGCGGGCAGCCTGTCAGGCGCACGAAGGTGCAGGGCATCCCCGCCCAGGTCGACTCCCCCTGGATCGAGTGGAAGATCTCGGTTACGCGCAGAGACTCCCTGCGGGCGGACGGGCGCGCAGGGGCTCCGGCAGCGGAGACAGCGCTTCCTGTCTTCGTCACGCCGGCCACCTCAGCGTCCGAACCTGGACATCGCGGCATCTGGCTCGCTCCCGTGGTCGTGGGCTTCTCGTCCGGAGGGCATTCATTCCGATCCGAATGAGTATGGATCGGGCCGCGGCTCACCACCCGCTTCCTCTCCCGCGCGCTCGATCCCCTCGTCGAGCAACGACTTCACCCGGTCCAGCGGCAACTCGCGCAGCCGGTCTTCTGTGGCGGCGCGTCCCCGTTCGCGGCAGAGCACCGGCGTCTGCACATGTCCGATTACGCCGAGCCCGGTCGCGGCCCAGCGCGGGAACACCAGGTAGCCGACGTAGGGCGCGCGCAGGTCCGGCGTCTGCTCCACCTCGAGCGACACCGTGTAGGGGTGCCCGTCGGTGCCCTCGAAGGCTGGCGGTCGGTCGTGGGTATCCAGATATCCGCCCAGGGTCGCGTCGGGTACCCCGTGGACGTCTTCGGGCTCGTGGTCGGAACCCTGGGAAGCGCCATCCGCCGCAGCCGCGGCTGTTTCGTTCCCGTCCCGCCGGTCATCGTGCATGGTGTGTGGCATATCGTTCATTTGGCTTGTGGCTTTCTCGGGTCGAAACCCTCCCAGCGAACGCCGGGCACCTCCGCGAATCGCGTCGCCATCACCTCCAGCGCCTCACGATTGTTGTCCACCAGGAGAAACCTGCGTCCCAGTTCGTGCGCCGCCATCCCCGTGGTGCCGCTTCCCGCGAAGAAGTCCAGCACCAGGTCTCCGGGTCGGGATGAAGCCGTCACCATGCGCCGCAGGATGCCCAGCGGCTTCTGGGTGGGATACCCGGTTCGCTCGGCGCCGCTGGTGGGCACGATGGTGTGCCACCAGGTGTCGGTGGGCAGCTTTCCGCGCGCGGCCTTCTCGGGGCCGACCAGCCCCGGAGCCATGTACGGGATTCTTTCGATCGCGTCAACGTTGAAGACGTAGTCTGACAGGTTCTTGACGTAGAAGAGGATGTTGTCGTGCTTCGCCGGCCAGCGCGTCTTGGGCCGCGCCCCGAAATCGTAGGCCCAGATGATCTCGTTCAGGAGATTGTCGGGCCCGAACAGGTCGTCCAGCAGGAAGCGGCAGCGGTGGACCTCCCGGTAGTCGATGTGGAAGTAGAGCGACCCGTGCGGGGCCAGGACGCGGTATGCCTCGGTGAGCCTTGGTTCGAGGAAGCCCAGGTAGTCGTCGAAGCTGTCGCGGAAACGCTGCGTGCCAAGCGATGTGGTCCGGTAGCGCTCGCCCTTAAAGCCCGTGCGGTCGCCGTTCGGGGAGCGTGTCGTCCGGATGCGCGTGTGCTCCTGGACCCTGCCGGTATTGAAGGGTGGGTCCACGTAGATGAGGTCGGCCAGCCCGTCCGGCAGCCCGCGGAGCACCTCGAGGTTGTCCCCGAAGACGATTCTGGACACACCGCGCACATCCTCGTCATGCACACCGGCTTGATCGGATGAACCCCGCCGCGTCTCCCCATTTGCCATGCGGCAAGCTAGAGATGGCCATACCGCGATTCAAGGACGAAGCCGGCCTTGGCCGGTTGCCCGCAGCGGATCCATGTCTGCCGTCGCCGCGGTGGCAAGCGCAGATAGTGGCCCGTTTGTCGCTCACGGATGATCGACAACGTCTCTTGTCGATCATGATCTCGCCGAAGTGATCGACAACGCGGTTTGACGCCCACGGGTGATCGACAAAGCTGGTGCCCGGCCATATTCTCCTCCTTCCGGTGAACGCCGAGCCCTCGGATTGCGCACCCATGATCGGCAGATGGCAAGCGATCGATCCCGGCTTCGTCGCGCGCGGGTGCGACCAACGCACGCAGGGTAATGACCCCCGAACCCAGGGAGCTCCAACGAATGAAAGCCGCTCTGTTCTACGAGTACGGCGGCCCCGAGGTCGTGCGCATCGAGAGGGTGTCGGACCCCGTCCCCGGTCCGGGCGAGGTGAGGATCGCCGTGCGGGCCGCCGCGATGAACCATCTCGACCTGTGGGTGCGGCGCGGGCTGCCCATCGACATCGCTTTGCCGCACATCGGGGGATCGGACATCGCGGGCGTGGTGAACGCCGAGGGACCCGGCGCCGGCCACGTTCCGGTCGGCACGCGGGTGGTGGTGGATCCCTCGCTGGACTACGACTGGTACGACGGGACCGCGTCCGGACAGAGCCTGCCCGGCCGTGAGCTCCGGATCATCGGCGAGCACACCCCGGGCGGATTCGCCGACTACGCGGTGGTCCCGGCCGCCAACCTGGTCGAAGTCCCCGCGGGCGTTCCGTTCGAGGAAGCCGCCGCCGCCAGCCTGGTCGGTGTGACCGCGTGGCACGCCGTGGTGGTGCGCGGCCAGGTGCGTCCCGGCGAACGGGTGCTGGTGACCGGCGCGTCGGGAGGGGTCTCCACCATGGCCGTGCAGATCGCGCGGCACGCGGGCGCGGTGGTCTACGCGGTCACCAGCGGGGCCGACAACGTCGCCCGCGTGCGCGACCTGGGCGCCCACGCCGTCTACGACCGGCTGGAGGTCGACTACGGGCGCGCGCTCTGGAAGGACACCGGCAGGCAGGGCGTCGACCTGATCGTGGATTCGGTCGGGGCGGCCACCTGGAAGGCGAATCTCCGCGCACTGCGCCAGAGCGGCCGCCTGGTCTGTTACGGAGCCACCACCGGCCCCGTCGGCGAAACCAACCTCCCTCTCCTCTTCTGGAAAAAGGCCTCGATCCTGGGCAGCACCATGGGCACCCCCGCGGACTACCGGAGGGTGATGCAGCTGGTCTTCGACGGCGCCATCCGGGCTCCCATCGACGAAGTCCTCCCGCTCGAGCGGGCCCGGGAAGCCCACGAACGGCTCGAGGCGGGCGACGTCTTCGGCAAACTGGTGCTGAAGCCATGAGCGCGTGCGCCGGTCAGCGATGGCAGTCCCCGAGGCCGAGGGCCGAGCCATGGACCTGAAGGAAGCCCAGGCCCGGGTCGATGCCTGGATCTCGCGGTTCGAGGAGGGCTACTGGCCTCCGCTCGTCAACCTCGCGCGCCTAGTCGAAGAGGTCGGGGAGCTCTCACGCGAACTCAATCACCGATTCGGCTCCAAGCTCAAGCGGGCCGACGAGGCCGAGAAGGATCTGGCGCTCGAGATCGGTGACATCCTCTTTGTGCTGATCGCGCTCTCCAACGAACGGGGAATCGAACTGGACGATGCCCTGGAGCGGGTTCTCGAGAAATACGAGGCGCGCGATGCGGACAGATGGACCCCCGCGTCCCCGCCCGAGTGATCCGCGACCGCATCCGCGAACGTGCCCTCGCCCTGGGGTTCGACCGGGTGCGCGTCACCACCCCGCGCGCCAGCGGCCACATGGTCTTCTACCGGAGCTGGATCGAGGACGGAGCCCACGGCGAGATGGGCTACCTTGCCCGGGAGGACTCCATCGCGCGCAGGGGTGACCTCCGCCTCACCATGGCCGACGTGCGCTCGGTCGTGCTTGTGACCCACAACTACTACCAGCCCGATCCTCCGGGGCTGGCGCGGGACAAGCGGCGCGCGGTGATCGCCCGCTACGCGCGCGGCGACGACTACCACCAAGTCATGAAGCGGCGTCTGAAGAAGCTGCTCGCCGAGATCGGGGAGGACGCCGGGCACCCCGTCTCGGGGCGGGCCTATGTGGATACGGGTCCGATCCTGGAGCGCGAACTGGCGATGCGTGCGGGGCTGGGATGGCTGGGGAAGAACACGATGCTGATCCACCCGCAGACCGGCTCGTATTTCTTTCTGGGAATCCTGCTCCTCGACCTGGAGCTACCGGAGGACGAGCCTTTCGCCGAAGACCGCTGCGGCACCTGCCGGAGCTGTCTCGACGCCTGCCCCACCGGTGCCCTGCTGGGCCGCGACGCGCGCGGGGCCCCGGTCATGGATGCGCGGCGCTGCATCTCCTATCTGACCATCGAGCACAGGGGCCCGATCCCGCGCGAGCTGAGGACTCCGATCGGCAACCGCATCTACGGCTGCGACATCTGCCAAGAGGTGTGTCCCTGGAATGTGAGATTCCAGACGCCCACCAGCGAGCCGGCCTACAAGCCGCGGCCTGAACTGGACGGTCCGCTGCTGGTGGAGCTGGCCGAGCGCCTGCTCGCCATGGACGACGCGGCGTTCTCGCTCGCCTTCCGCGGCTCTCCCGTCAAACGCGCAAGACGAAACGGCCTGCTTCGCAACGTCTGCGTGGGGCTCGGGAACCTGGGTGGGAGGGATGCGGTCCCGGTGCTGATCCGCGCGCTTCAGGACAGGGCGCCGCTGGTGCGTGGCCACGCTGCATGGGGACTCGGGCAAACCGCGGAGGTAGCCGGCGCCACAGCCGCGCTACGCGCGCGCCTGGCGGTCGAGGATGATGCCTGGGTGTGCGAAGAAATTGCGCGGGCCCTGAAATAGAACGGCCCGGCGTGGCCGAGACCCTCGACTGGGCGCGCGTCCTGCGGACGGCCTCTCAACCGGGGTTGCCGCCACCTCCGCCGTTGGCTTCCGTGTAGGCCGTCGCGAACTCCTCCACACTGGCCGTGACCGCGGCCTCGAGGGTGGCCTGCGCATCGATGATCGCGGCGACGCCCAGCTCGGTTGCGAACCAGGTCACCGCCTCCGACAGCGTGATCTGGTTGTCGCGGGTCATCTGGGTCGACTGGTGGACGCGCACCGCCACCGACCAGGCCAGCGCACCGGTCACGGCCACGCCGTCGCCGGGCGCGCACTCCAGGATGATGCGCAACTCGGGAAGGCCGGGGTTGCGGAGCATCTCTCCCTGGGTCAGCAGCTCCACCTCCGCCGCCGCCAGCGTCGCCTCCGCCTGAACCCGCACCGACTCGTCGGTGATGCCGGCACCGGCACAGGCGGCGCCCGTCTGCGCACTCACGAACACGCCGCCCAGATCCTCGAGCGTATAGCGGTTCCACACCGTGTCCTGGGCCGCGCTTTTCGCCGGGAGGCAGATCAGCCCGAGTATCATCGCCATCAACGCGTAACGCTTCATTACGTGCTCCGTAATCGGATGCTCCCTCGCATCCTCGGCTTCAGTTGGTGTGCCGGCCCGCAATCAAGGGCGGCTGTCGCTCGATTGCGGATCTGTCCACTCCCGCCCAAACCAAACCCCTCGCAACAAGTACGAGGGGCTAGGCGGCAGGCGGGGAGCGAAATGTGCTCAGCAGGACCTGCAGTTGTGATTGTTCTTCGACCCCAGCTTCTCCAGCATGGCGACGGTCGGCGGATGCGGCTGGGCTCTCTGCTCCGGGCTGTTGGCCATATCGGCGACGGTGTGTCCCCGCCGGCTGAGCAGGGTCACGTCGGCGCCTCTCTCCACGAGGAAGAGGATGGTCTCGTTGTCGCCCCGGGACGCCGCGTGGTGGATGGCCGCGAAGCCGTCCTTGTCGCGGATGTTGGGATCGACGCCGAGCTCATCGACCAGGAAGCGCACCGCCGGCAGCCAGCCATCGGGTACATGCCGGTGCGTCTGCGCGACCCTTGAGGTGCCGAAGCCGACGCCCGCCGCGGCGTGCAGCGGGTGGACGCCGAGCCCGCCGTGGGGAACGGGCTCGAGTCCTGACGGATCCTCTTCCGGTTCGCCGGGGCGGCGGAAGTTGAAGCGTCGGGGACTGATGAGGTTGTAGGTCCAGATGTTCGGATCGGCCCCGTTGTCGAGCAGCAGTCTCATGGCTTGCACGTCGGCGGCGTAGGCGGCCCGCCAGAACGGCGTCGCGCCCGCGAAGTCCACGCCCATGCGGCCGGCGTTGTAGGCGGCGTACCAGATGTGGGTGGCGGTGCGTGCGTTCGGGTCGGCGCCCGCGTCGAGCAGCAGCTGCATGAGGTCGAGATAGGTCGTTTCCTGCTGCCGGAAGGCCTGCGGCTGCGGATACCAGGTGCGTAGCGACCACTCGATGTTCAGGGCGGCGAACAGCGGGCCCGCGCCGTCGTCGCTCAGGAGGTTCGGGTCGGCCCCGGCCTCCAGCAGCTCCCGCGCCAGGTCGTAGTTCCCGTTGATGGTGGCCAACAGCAGGGGTGAGGACTGATCCGCGGTCCCCAGATTGATGTCCGCGCCCCCGTCCACCAGAACACGCGTCGCCTCGGCGTTCCCGTTGCGGACGGCGTAGTGCAGGGGAGAGAACCCTCCCTGAATGCCGATCTGCTCGATGGAAGAGAGTACCTTCGGCCCGTCCGGTGGCGGTTCAGGTTCGCCGCCCTGACGAGCACCGGCGCCCGGAAACCCTCCGCGCCCCTGGCCCGGAGGCTGCGCCCCAGGCTCTTCTTCGGGCTCGGGTTCCTTCTCCGCTTCGCGGATGCGCTGCCGGCGGGTCCGCTCCTCCCGGTCCGCGGCTTCGATTTCGGCGTAGTCGCGGGTGTCGCTCACCAGGTCGGGATCGGCGCCGGCGTCGAGAAGCGCCTGGAGCGCCGCCGCGGAATTGCGCGCCGCGGCGAACATCGCCGGCGTCCGGCTGGAGTAGCCGTCCCGCACGTTCACGTCGGCCCCGTGTTCCGCCAGCGCGCTCACCACCTCGACTACGTTCGCCTCGGCGGCGAAGTGCAGGGAGGCGGCCCCGGTGCCGGTCAGAATGTCGGGATTGGCGCCGGCATCGAGGAGCGCCGCGACCACCCCGGCATTGCCCGCCCTGCTCGCCAGGTGGAGGGGCGTGTAGCCGCCCACGCGGGTGGTCGGCTGGAGCGCCGCGCCCGCGAAGACGAGGGTCTCGACGATGTCCAGCTGGTTGTTCAGCGCCGACCAGTGCAGCGCGGTCATTCCATCGGGCTGCGCCGCACTTGGATCCGCCCCCTGCCTCAGCAGAGTGCGAATCTCCTCGACCTCACCCCGCTGGGCCGCGTCCGCTACCGGCGACTCGTCGGGCGTGGCCGCGACCAGCAGCAGCGCGCTGACCGCCAGGGTCCGTTTCATCCAGGGTGCGATAGTTCGCTTGCTTGTCACCATTTCCTGCTCCTCGCAGCGGCCGTTGCCTGGGACCTGAGTCTTGCCGCCGCCTCTATACCGCGAAGGTGCCGGTGCTGTTGCCGAACGTCTCGACATCGGTCACGCCGAGTCGGTGCAGCAGGTCGAGCATGACGTTCGCCATCGGGGTTCCCGGAGGCGCCACCACGTGCTGCTCGCCCTCCAGCAGTCCGTTCATGCCGCCGACCATGAAGAGCGGGCAGCGGGCATGGTTGTGGATGTTGGGGTCGGCCATCGCCGATCCGTACATGATCATGGTCTTGTCGAGCAGCGTCGCATCGCCGTCGTTGGTCGCCTGCAGCTTCTCCAGGAAGTAGGGAAGCATGCCGACGTGATAGGTGTTGATCTGGGCGAAGTCGAGAATGCGCTCCTCGCGTCCACCGTGGTGGCTGCCCGCGTGGAAGGGCGTCGAGGATCCGCTCTCCGGGAAAATCCTCGGGGATGCGTCCCGGCCAAGCTTGAACGAGAAGACCCGGGTGGTGTCGGAGGTGAAGGCAAGCAGCTGGAGGTCGAACATCACTTCCATGTGTTCGCGGAAATCATCCGGCACGCCCACGGGGGCTTCCGGAATCTCCCGCTCCTCGCCGCTCGTGTTCTGCAACTCGATGCGACCGATGCGCTGCTCCAGCTCGCGAATGTTGTCGATGTAGCGGGAGACGCGATGCTGGTCGGCCGGCCCCAGCTCGCGCTTCAGGCTGGTGATCTCGTCCAGCATCCAGTCGAGGATGCTGCGGTCGGTGCGGAGACGGTGGGCCCGCTGCTCCGGGGTTCCGCCGGCTCCGAAAAGCTGCTGGAAGACGGCGCGCGGATCGCGGATCATCGGCAGCGGCTCGCTGGGAGACGCCCAGCTGACCGTGTCCGTGTAGGCGCAGGCGTAGCCGTAGGCGCAGCCGCCGGCCTGGTCGACGTTCTCAATGGTGAGCTGCATCGACGGAATCGGGGTGTCCTGGGCCAGGCGCTGGACGTAGAGCTGGTCCATGGAGGTCCCGATATGCAGGTCCGACCCCTGGGTCTGCTTCGGATGCGCCTGCGTCAGGAACACCGCCGTGGTGCGGAAGTGGTCGCCACCGATCTCCTCGGGCGAGAACGCATCCGCCATGCGCGAGTCGGTGTTGGTGACGATCGTGAGGTGCTTCCGGAACGGCTCGAGCGACCGCAGGCTGGTGGGTGACAGGTCGAAGTCACTGCCCTCCGCCGCAGGCGCCCAGAGGTTCTGGGAAGCGCCCCATTCGTTGCATCCGGCGGCGCCGTGCACCTGCTCGATGAAGACGAGGCGGGTGTCGTTGGCGGCGCGTCCGGCAGCAGTCGCCGACCACAGTCTTCCCGCGGGAACCATGGCGTCGAGCAGCGGCAGTCCCATGACGCCGCTCATGCTCCGCAACATGGCGCGCCTCGAGATGCTCTTTCCGGTGATGAAATTCATCGTTCAGACTCCGTTCGTTGTACGACCTGCGAGTACACCGCCTGTTGCGGTGCTCGGGCAATCAATTCGAATTCGTTCAGGCTTCACGGCCTGTGCAGTTCAGTTCCCTGCCGGCGAGGCGACGGCCTCGGGGGCGACCAGCGACGAGCGGAAGGCCGGGCTCTCCACGACCCCCAGCACGAACGAGGAGAACCTGTAGTCCGTGTCCGCCGCGGTGCGCACGATCCTGCGCACGGTCGGCATGTCGTAGTACTCGACGCGCCGGCCGAGGCCGTACGCCATCAGGTTCTCGGTAAAGATGCGGTAAACGACCTCCGGGCGCTTCAGGAGCGCGTTGCGAAGGTCGGCCGGGCCCGTAAGCAGCGTGCCGTCGTAGAGCTCTCCGGCCGGATCCACCGGGTTGCCTTCGTCCCTGATCCGCCACGCCCCGGTCACGTCGAAGTTCTCGAGCGCCAGTCCCACCGGGTCGATCAGCTGGTGGCAGGACATGCACACCGGATTGGCGCGGTGGATCTCCATGCGCTCGCGCACGGTGAGGAAGCGGCCGTCGTCCGCGCCCTCGGTTTCCTCGAAGGCCGGCACGTCCGGGGGCGGCGGAGGAGGCGGGGTTCCCAGCAGCACCTCCAGCACCCACTTGCCGCGCAGCACCGGCGACGTGCGGTCGGCGTGCGAGGTCATGGTCAGCACGCTGCCATGACCGAGGATGCCGCGCCGGTTCTCGTCGGGGTACTCGACTCGCCGGAACTCCGGCCCGGTGACGCCCGGGATGCCGTAGTGCCGGGCCAGCCTCTCGTTGACGAAGGTGTAGTCGGCAGTCAGCAACTCGCTGACCGGGCGGTCCTCGGTGGCCATGTTCGCGAACAGCAGTTCCGTCTCGCGGTGCATCGCGTCCGCGAGGGTGCCGTCGAAATAGGGGTAGGAGAGCGCGTCGGGATCGATCTTCTCGAGATCCTGAAGCCTCAGCCACTGGGCGCCGAAGCGCCGGGCGAGCCCTTCCGCGGCGCGCGTGTCGGCCAGCATGCGCCGCGCGTGCCGCAGGAGCCCGTCGGGGTCGGAAAGTTCGCCCCTCGCCGCGGCTTCGATGAGCTGCTGGTCCGGGGGAGCGCCCCACAGGAAGAAGGAGAGGCGCGAGGCCAGGTCGGCGTCGGTGATCGCGTAGGCGGTTCCCGCGGTCGCGCCCGGGGCCCGTTCCATGCGGAACAGGAAGTGCGGGCTGGCCAGAATCGCCTGCAGCGCCAACTGTACGCCGCCTTCGAATCCGCGCTCCGATTCGCCCTGGTCGTAGAAGGCCATCAGCCCGGCGATGTCGTTGTTGTCGAGCGGACGCCGGTAGGCCTTGGCCGCGAGGCCGGAAACGATGTCCTGAGCGCAGGGCCGGGCTTCCTCGGGGGAGGTCGGACGGCATGTGAAGATGAGCTGCCGCGTGGGCGTGTCGGACACGCCGGTCACCTCGTAGGGGCCCAGCACCGAGAGCCGCTGCAGGTGGGGCATGGTGGTCACGCCGTAGCCGATGCCGATCTGCCCGTCCGCGAGAGTATGGTCGATGGGGCGGATCAGGTCGTCCAGTTCGCCCTCGAAACGCCTCAGGAAGGCGGCGGTCACGCGGCGCGGGCCGGCGCGCACGTAGATGGAATCGGTGAGGACGTTCAGGCCGGTCGGCTCCGACTCCGACATCCACCGGTCGATCGTCACCAGCGCCACCCGCTGGCCGTCGACCGACACTTCCATCTGCTCGTTGCCGAAGGTGCGCCCGAAGACCTCGCCCTCCACCGCCGGGTAGGGCTGGATGTGGAAGACGTACTTGCCGTCCGCGGGGAAATTGTGCACCACCGAGACGCCGCCTCGGGTGCCGAAGGGCGCGCCCTCCACCCGATCCTTCTGGGATGTGGTGCGCGGCAGCCGGTAGCGAATCGAGTTGGGTTCCGCGTCCGGGTCGCCCACCGCCACCCGGCTGATGTAGTTGGCCGCCCGCAGGTAGCCCTCCATCAGCGTGGCAGACGGAGCCTGCACGTCGGCGATGTTGTCGAAGTTGGCGCTGCGGGTGTCGAGGGGGAGGAACTCCCCGACATCGATCTGAAGTCCGAGCAGGTCTTCAACCGCGCTGGCGTACTCGGCGCGATTCAGGCGCTGGAAGGTGCGGAATCCGGGGTTGGGGTCCTGTGCCCAGGCCTCGTCGACACGGGTTTCCAACTCCGCGGCCAGGGCCTGGAGCGTATCTCCGGCGGGCCTCGGGAATCCCTGCGGAGGCATCATCCCCGCGCGCAGCTTGCGGATCATTCGTTCCGCGGTTTCCGCCATGTCCGGGGCCGACTCCACCTCGAACGCCTGCAGCGAGAGGTTGCCGGTCAGGAGGGCATCGTTATGGCAGACTTGGCAGTACACGCGGATCACGCCGGTGAGTGACTCGGCGTGGTCCGCGGCGCCCATCTCCGTACTCTCGACGACCGGCATGGACGCCGTGTCGGCGGGGCCGGAGGGAACGGGCGCGGCGGGTCGATCCGCGAGTACGAATAGCAACCCGAGCGTGGTTAGCGCGGCGGGAAGAGAGTTCATGCTGGCCTCACGCTGCTGTAACCGGAACCGGCGTTCAGAGGGCCCGAAAGGCCATTCGCCTGCCCCGGATTTTGCCTCAACTTCAAAGAACGATAAGAATAGCCTTCGCCTCGGGGACACGCTAGGGCCGACAAGCGCTGAATCCGGGACCTGCCGGGCCCTCGACTCAGGCTCGGGACCGACGTGTTTCCCGCCACCAACAAAGGCGCCCGATGACACTCTACCCAGCGATCGTTCAGATGCTCGGCGGGGCTTCCCTCGCAGGGGCGGCGGCCTCCCTGGCGCTGCTGGCGGGGCTCATCATGCCGGCGGGCCGCGCGTGGCTGCGCGCTTCGCTGGCGGGCTACGAGCGCCACGTCATGGGCTGGGCCTGGGCCATTGCCTTCATCGCGACTACCGGCAGCCTCTATTTTTCCGAAATCGTCGGCTTCGTGCCCTGTCCCTTCTGCTGGTACCAGAGGTTCGCCATGTACCCGCTCGTGGTGGTGCTCGGGGTGGGGCTGATGCGTGCGTATGCGGGGATCTGGCGTTTTGCCCTGCCGCTGCCCGTCGTGGGCCTGGCTATCGCCGCGTACCACGTGGCACTTCAGTTCCAGCCCACGCTGGACCTGGTGCCCTGCGAGGGCGGGGTACCGTGCTCGGGGCGCTACGTGGCGGTCTTCGGCTTCGTCTCGATCCCGGCGATGGCGGGGGCGGCCTTCCTGATGATCAGCGCGCTGCTGCTGCTGCTTTGGCAGCTGGAGAAGGACCCCGGTTTGGACACGGAGGCCTAGCGCTCCGCGCGCCCGCTCCGGTGCCAGGCCGCGAGCACCTCTGCTTCCTGCTCCGGAGTCGTGCCGGCGCGCAGGTCGGCCTGGCGCTCGGGCGGCCGCGAGAAGTGGTATTCGAGGGTGTCGCGGGCGGTCTCCGCCAGCGGGCGGAAGGTGAGCCCGGCCTCCACCTCCGGCGTGAGGTCGAAGCGCGCGAATCCCTCGTACCCGGGGACCGGCGGCCGCCACACCGGCATCTCCCGGTACGGGCGCATCCCCCTCTCGATGAGGAAGTCGGTGTCGACCCAGGTGAAGGTGGTTTCCGCGGTGGTCACCGCGCGAATGCCGTAGAGGAGTTCGGTCATGGGCCGGGGGGTGGCCGGCCCGATGCCGTTGTACTCTCCCGTGTGACCGGTTTCGGCCATGCGGATCATCCACTCGGTGAGGTCGCGCACGTCGATGATCTGCACGGTATCGGAGCCGTCGCCCGGGGCCAGCACTTCGCCGCCCCGGTGGATGCGCACCGGCCAGTAGGTGAAGCGGTCGGTCTCGTCCTGTGGACCGATGATGAGGCCGGGACGCACGATGTTGGCGCGGTCCACGAAGACCCGCTGCGCTTCCCGCTCCGAGAGCGCCTTGGCGAGGCCGTAGGGGAGGTTTTCCGAGCCCGGTTCGATGCCCGCGGTCTCGTAGGTGAAGGTCGGGGCGTCCGATGTCATCGGCACGCTGCTGAGGTCCGAGTACGCCGAGCGCGAGGACACGTAGAAGTAGTGCTCCACGGAGTCGCGAAGGAACTCCGCGGCAAGGCGCACCCAGTCGGGGTTGGAGCGCGAGTTGTCGATGACCGCGTCCCAGGTGTGGCCCCGGAGCGCGTCCAGCTGGCCGTTCCGGTCGCCGATCAGGGTCTCCACCTCCGGAAACATCCCGGGATTGGAACGCCCGCGGTTGAAGAGCGTAACCGAGTGACCGCGGGAAAGGGCATAGCGCACCTGGAAGGGGCCGATGAAGCCGGTGCCTCCGAGGATGAGGATGCGCAGCGCGCGAGGCGCTTCCTGGGGTGGCGCGGGCCCGCGGGCAGGGTCCGGCTGCGGCAGCCCGGCAGCCTGCACGGCACCGAGCCCCAGCGCGGCCCCGGCCGCTGCTGACATCTTCAGGAAATCTCTTCGATGGGTGGGCATGAAAGCTCCTCCATGCGGGTTCTCGGCTCCGCGGCGACGCCTCGCCGGGAACTGGCCGCTCGCACGCGGTGGTCTCACCTTGGTCGAGCCTCCCTACCCTAACTTCCGCTCCTCAGGCAAGCGAGCGCCGGCCCCCGCGATGTCCCTCCCCGATCAGGCTTCATGAAGGCGACCGCGCCGGCAGGGTTCGGGACCGGGCCGGACGAGGGCAGGATCTCCCGCGCCGACCGGATGACCGTGTATCTGGCCATCCTGCTCACGCTGCTGCTCGCCGCCCTAGACCAGACCATCGTGGCCACGGCGCTGCCCCGGATCGTGGAGGACCTGGCCGGGGTGGAGCGCTACACTTGGGTCACGACCATGTACCTGCTGGCGTCGACCTCGCTGGCGCTGGTCTATGGCAAGCTGGCCGACACCTATGCGCGCAAGCATGTCACCCTGGCGGCCGTGGCTCTCTTCCTGGGCGGCTCGGTCGCCTGCGGCCTGGCGGGAATCGCGGGGCCGATCCCGCTGCTCGGCGACGGCATGAGCCAGCTCGTGATCTCCCGCGGCATTCAGGGGATGGGCGCGGGAGGCATCTTCGCCATGACCTTCATCGTCATCGCGGATCTGTTCACTCCCGTCGAGCGCGGCAAGTACCAGGGATACGTGGGCGCGGTGTTCGGCGTCTCCTCGGTCATGGGACCCTTGCTGGGTGGACTGCTCACGGATCACGCGGGGGGTTGGATGCCCGGGATCGCCGGCTGGCGCTGGGTCTTTCTGGTCAACATGCCCATCGGAGGGATCGCGCTCTGGCATATCCTGCGCCGGATGCCGCTGCTGGAGGCGGCCCCGGGAGCGACGCGTCCGGACTTCGCCGGGGCGGGACTCCTGGTCGGGGGTCTGGTGCCGCTGGTCGTCGGGCTCCAGATCGACAAGCAGGCCAGTCCCTGGCTTCCCTGGCTGGCTGCGACTCCGGGGGGATCGGTCGCGGCCGGTGGATGGCAACTGTGGGCGACGCCGGGCCTGCTGGCGCTTTCGGCGATTTTGCTGGTGGCGTTCGTGCGCCGCTCGCGGGCGGTGGAGGGGCCCATTCTCGAGCCTCGTCTCTTCTCCGAACCCGTCTTCAGGCGCGCTACCCTGGCCACGTTCTTCTTCGGCGCCGCCTTCATCTCCGTCAACATCTTCGTCCCGCTCTTCCTCGTCTCGACGAGGGGGGTCTCCGCTACGGAAGCGGGCCTCGTGCTGATCCCGTTTTCGCTCGGCATTGTGATCTCGGCCACGCTCGCCGGACAGGTCGCCAACCGCATCGGCTACCGGCGCCAGATCGTCGCCGGGACCGCGGTTTTCTTCCTGGGCGCCGTGCTGCTGGCGCGCATGGATCCCGACACGGCGTACTGGCAGGTCTACTTCTGCACGATCCTCTGCGGCCTCGGAGCCGGGCCGGGAATGCCCCTCTTCACGCTCGCGATCCAGAACGCCACCGACGTGCGCTTCGTGGGCCAGGCGACCAGCGCCTCCCAGTTCTTCCGTCAGACCGGAGCGACCATGGGGGCAGCAGCCATGGGCGCGGTGCTGACCGTTACCTTGGCGGCCACGTTCTCCACGCTGGATGCCGACCTCCGGGATCGGACCCGCGGAAGGGTGAGCGCGCAGGCCTATGTTTCGAGAGGAGGGGTTGGCCTGCCGGAGGCGATTGTCGCGGCCTTCGAAGAGAGGGCCGGGGAGGCGGACAGCCCGGACGGTGCGGTCGCGCTGCGCACGGAGGGGCGGGCCGTGGCCCGGGAATCGGCGGACCGGGTGCGGCTGGCCTTTACCCGCGCCTCCCACCGAATCTACTGGCTGGCCGCGTTCCTTGCGCTCATGGCCGGGGTGCTGGCGGCGCGCATCCCGGAGATTCCGCTGCGGCGCACGCACGACCGCGCGTAGATGAAAGGAGGCTGAAGCATGAATAGAGATGCAACTCGGGTTCGGAGCGTTTCTCCGGTGGCTGCGCGTTTGGGGGCGATCTTCCTGGCTGTGGCGCTGGGGCCGGCGATCGTATCGGCGCAGTGGACCAACCGGTATCCCAGGGTGGAGGGCTACGGCCACCAGATCTATCTGGAAGGCTACGAGATGCCCACCCTCACCAACGGCCCCATCGATCCGGCGGCTTCGCCGGACGGAACCCGCCTGGCCTTCGCGTCGCGCGGCTGGATCTGGGTGATGGACCTGGAGGACGGCGGCGCGCGGCGGCTGACCTCGGGCGGGGAGATGGACGCGCGCCCGGCGTGGTCGCCGGACGGGGCTCGCATCGCGTTCGTGCGCGACGATACGCGCGACACCTGGATCGTGGTGGTGGACGCCGCGACCGGCGCGGAGGTGCTGCGCGAGAACACGCCGGCGATCGAGCTCGACCCGGCTTTCTCCGCCGATGGCGACCGGCTCTACTTCGCGTCGGCGTCGGCAGGGACCATCGATCTGTGGGCGCTCGAGCTGGCGAGCGGGGAGAGGAGCCCGGTCACCGAAGTGGCGGGGATCGAGCTGAAGCCGCAGCCGGGGGCGGGCTCCCTGGTGTATCTCGCCAAGGGCGGCGGGGGTGGCGACCGGGTGCTGGTGCGGGAGCTCGATGCTTCCGGGGCGCCGGCGGGCTCCGGGCCGCGCACTCTGCTCGAGGGCAGCATCGCCTCCATGGCGCGCCCGGCGCTGAGTCCCGACGGGTCGACGGTTGCGGTCAACTGGCCGACCCAGACGGGGTGGGAGCTGCGGCTGGTGAACGTGGACAATCCGGCGGGGTCCATCCTGCTGGTCGGGCCGTCGGACACGGGGGGCGGCACGCCGCTCACGCCCGCGTGGAGCAGGCCGGGTGGGGAGTGGGTGTATTACTCGCGCGGGGACGGCAACCGGCCGATGCGGCTCTACCGGGTAGCCGCCGCGGGCGGCCCGGCCGAGGAGGTCGTGGTGCGCACCTGGGACTGGGGAGTCGAAACGGGCACGGTGCGGGTGCGCACCACGCTCGAGCCGGGAGGTCCGCCCGCGCCCGCCCGCCTGGACGTGGTCGACGCGACCGGCCACCCGGCTGTCCCGGCCGGCTCCCGCCCCTGGTTCGACGGCCAGAGCGGGCGGGTGTACGCCTACTCGGCACACTAACACAGGTTTGCATCTTCCTGTGATCGTTGAGCTTACGGGATTCTGCGGCTCGATTCCCTCCGAATGACTCCCTCCGATTGGGATCTCAGGTGCGATCCCTCGGGCGGCTTTCCAACGCCGTCCGAAGCTGTCCAGCGTCGGCCTGCTGATAGCAACGTAGCACCGTTTGCGGGCTCTTCCATCCGCCAAGCTCACAGAGCACCTTGAGCGGAAGATCCATCAGGTCGGTCGCGAACTTCCGCCGTAGCGAGTGCCAGCCTCGGCCCGGCTTCGGCTCCAGTCCTGCGAGGGTCTGGGCCTTCTTCCACCACAGAAAAGCGGAAACACGGTTCGTGCATCTCGTGGCATCCCTCGACGAAGGCAGCACCGGGCCGTTCTTCTTCCCACGGCCCATCCTCCGCGCGTCCTCCAAGACGGCGAGCGCCTCGTCGGTCAGCGGCGTGATGTGCTCGTACCCAGTCTTCTCGTGCTCCGCGCGCCATCGGACGGTCTTGCCCTCGAAGTCAACGTCTGGCCACGTGAGCTTGCGGATCGCTCCGATCCGGTGCCCGGTTTCGTGCGCAAGCACGAGGGCGACGTGGAACCGCCACCCGACCTGTCGCGACACCCCGAGCATCGCCCGGTACTCGTCCCCGGTGAGAACGACCCGGTTGGGGTTCTTCTCCCTGGGCTTCCTGAGGCCCTTCAGCGGGTTGGAGTCGAGGAGGAGATTCCCCTCCTCGTCCCGGGACCTTGCCGCCCAGTTGAGCACGGCCATCAGGAACGTCAGGTCCCATGCGATGGTCCGGTTTCCGACGGGCTCGCCTGAGAGTCCGGCCCTGCCCGCGCGACGCGCTTGGATGAAGCGATCCCAATCGCGCTGCGATAGCGTCTCGGGCCTCCGGTCCCTGCCGAAGAAGTCGAGGAACATTTTCGCCGCGACCCTGTCGCGCCGCCGGGTCCTCTCGCCTTTCGAGGGCGTCACCTCTTCACCGTAGATTTCAAAAAGCCTTCCCAGCGTGAGCGGCTCGGGCTCGGCTTCGGCCTCGCCGTTGGGCTCGTACATCGCGAAGCCCGCGGCGGCCTCGTCGGCTTGCCGCTTCGCGCGAGCCCAATCGCGGTGTTTCAGCGACCGGCTCAGCCTGTGCCCGTTCTCCCGCCACTCGATCTGGAGCAGGCCGGTCTTCGGATCGGGAAAGACTCGGACCCGGTTCCGGCCCCATTCTCCGGCGCTGTAGCTGCGCCGGCCTCGTTTCGTGCGTGCCATCATTCGATTCCTCCGATGATGGACTGCACGATCCGCCTGTCCGAAAGCTCGCGAGGAAGCGGCTTGTTCGCCAGTCGCTTGATCGGCTCGTGCCGCGCGCTTCATATCCGCCCCTTCTCGCGGAGCCGCCAGTAGCCCGTCTCCCTCGGCAGGTAGTGCGGCTTCAGGTAGACGCGGCGAGCCGGAAGCGATTTGACCCCGTCGTACGGCAGGCAGATGGCCTGGTAGTTGGCGAGCAGCCCGAACTCGCGCGGCGTGAACACCGGCTCCCTCTGCTGCCGGAACGACTTGCTCGCGCCGATGGTGCCGCGTCCGCCTCCGGCACGGCCGGACAGAAGGGAGAACTCGGGCCTGCCCGTGGTCTCGGTGAACGTGTAGGAGGCCCGCGTCTTCATGACGGACCCGCACATTTCGGACGCGATCCGGGCCGACGCCTCGTCGGAGAGCGATAGGAAGATCCGGGTGCGGAGAGTCTGGACGAGCGTGCGCCACGCCTCGCCCGAGGGAAGCACGGAGCGGAGTGAGGAGAGCGACTGCGTGGCGACGATCGGGATGCAGCGGCACTGGCGCGTGAGCGCGAACGCCTTCTCGTCGCCGGAAGGGTCGTCCTGTCCGACCGTGGCGAACGCTTGGTACTCGTCGCAGACGAACACGGCGGGCCGCATGTAGCGGTCGGGGCGGCGCGCGGCCTCGGCGGGCCGCCGGAGCAGCGCCTGCATCCAGGCATTCTTGAGAAGCACGCCGATGGCGCGTGCAAGGGCGGGGTTCGCTCCGGCGGGCATGTTCAGGGCGAGGACCTTGCCTTCCTCGATCAGCTGCGCGAGCGACGGCAGCCTCCGGCGCAGTCCCGGCAGGGGATGGCTGTTGCCATTGGTTTCGTTGTTCTCGGCGGACGGAGTCTCGGTGGGTGGCGGCGGGCAAAAGACACCCGCGACTTCCGGCAGGTCGAAGAGCGACAGAAACACGCTGATGCCCTCGACGATCGAGGTGCGGAGCTTGGCGTCCAGCGCCATCCAGTCATGGGAGTACCATCGCTCGATGGCCTCGACCTGTTCGGCAACCTCCCGGCCCGCGCCTCCGCCGGCCTCTTCGGTCTCGTAGGCGACGCCAAGTTCGTCGAGCCGGGATTCCAGCACCGGGTCGAGACGGCACCCCACGTTGCCGGTGCCGGGCACGCGCTCCCACGTCCACTCCTCCAGCGCCTGCGGGTGGGCGATCATGTCCTCGTGCGAGATGACGGCGCGCTTCGGACGGAGCCGGTCCGCGAGCTCCCGCGCTTCGCCGATCCTCCGCCCCAGGAGTTCCGCGTCCACGGTGCAGCGGTAGATGTCCCGGAGCGTGACCCAGCCGCCCGGAAGGAGCCGGTGCAGCTCGATGATCCACCGTACGAGGTTCGTGTACGCCTGTTGCCAAAACGGTTCCCCACTCTTGCCGAAGAGCTGGTTGATGAGCGACGCGACGCCGTAGGCCGCCGAGTAGGAGTCGAGCAGCGGATCGTCGAGCGGGTTCCACTGCCACGAGCCCCCGAGCCCGATTTCCAAGTAATCGTCACCGCGCCCGGCATCGTCGAGGATGCTCCGAACCTGATGGCAGAAATCTCCTTTGACTTCGAGCACGAGCGCGCCCGCGCGCTTGCGGGGATCGTCCGCCCGCCAGGAGAGAAGCTGCTTCGCGAACGGGTACATGCAGGCCGTGGTCTTGCCGGTGCCGACGGCCCCGACGACGAGCACGCCGGTGTAGAGCCCCTTCTCGGGGACGACGAGCCACGAGGGCCGCTCGCTCTCCCGCGCCACGGTCGGGTGGTGCGTCTCGCCGATCACCAGCGACGGCGCTTCGTCGTTCGGCGAGGTCGGCCACCTGGGCAACTTGCCCCTGCGCCGGAACCTGAAGAGGGGCTGCAACCAGACCCGCCAGACCGAGAGGACGAGCGAGCCCGCGAGGATGACCGCGACGCCGGGCGCGGCGTAGTACCAGATGCGGATGGCGGCGTGGATGCCCGGATCGTTGTATGCGATCAGGTCGAGATAGGGGTTGTCGCCGATGGCGGGGAACGGCAGTTCGAGCGCGTGCGCGCCCGCCGTTCCGATGGCGGCACCGATGACGGCGACCGTCGAGTTCTTCATCGGCGGAACCCCCTTCCCGGAGGGATCGTTGGTACGGGAGCGACCCGGCGGGGAGGGCGGCATGGGCCTGCACATGCCGAACCGCCCCGATGCCGCACCAGGCATCCCAAAGGGCCGGGTCGCTCCCGTCCACGGCCCGGAGACCCGGATCGGCATCGGCGATCCGCGGGCCGTGGCCCAACCCCAAGCCGTCCTGCGACTTGCGGAACCCGCGTTCCGCACAACACGGCGACATTTCCCTGCACAAGCACCTCCATGTCGTTTTCACACCTCCGGATCGGCAACGGGCTCGCCCAAACGGCGCTCAAATCCGGACCCCTGAAGGCGGCTCGAACGCCATACCGAATGGCCGTCGATGGTGCCTTCGGGACGGGCCGATCGGAGCAGTTCCCTCATCTCGACGAGGCGGCGAAGGCAGCCGTTGAGACCGCCCAGTTCCTCGACCGTCGCGTCGTCCATGCCCCGGATGGCATTCTCGACCCGTGCCGCCTCGCGCCGGGCCGCGGCGACGGTCCCGGGCGGATGCACGGGACGTGGGGCCGTGTCCGAATTGGTCCAGTTCCCGAGGATCGTCCGCGCTCGGACGAGTTCCCTCCGGCCGCCTACGACCCCGACGGCCTCGACCGACAAGCCATCCTCCCGCAGCGCCTCCCAGAGCCTCCGGTGCCGGTCCCGCCACGAATGGAGCGCCGTCGAGGTGTCGTAGCCGGGATCGGCGTGGACGAACACGGCGCGGCGGGTGTCCAGGGCCACGGGCATCCCGCACGGGAAGTAGCGCTTGGCGCCCCCGGCCGCGCCCCGGTAGACCCGGACGGGCAGCAGGGAGCGGTGGATGCCGAGCGCCTCGAACGCGCCCACCTTCTCCGATTCGGTCGGGAGCCAAGGCAGGCCCGGATGCTCGATCACGTAGTCGAACGAGAGCAGGCGGCGAACGACCACCTCGGTCGAGGTGATCCTGCGGTGACGGATGTTCTCGGCACCGAGCGCCCTGTAGACGCCTCGCGCGCAGATCCGGCAGACCTTCAGGCCCCCGACCGTCTCCTCGGTCGCCAGCCTTCGCTCCTTCAGGGCCTGCACGAGCCGGAGCACCTTGAAGCGGCTGGCCCCGAGCCAGTCCGAAAGCTGCGCGCGGGTGAACACGCCGCCGTGCAGGCTCGCCAGCGCGATCCACTCGGCCCGGCGGCCCGTCAGGCCGAAGGGCTCAAGCGCCCGCTCGCGTCCCTTCAGGTGGGCGATCACCGTCGGTTCCCCTCTACCGAGTCTTCGCCGCTCGGGAAACCGCCGCCACTGGGAACGCACCGACACCGGGGGACGCTCCTTGCCGAGACCTCGAACTGCTTCGTCACGATCTGCATGCACGTCAACCGAAACACGGTGTCGGCAAGCCGCGCAAGTGAGTGGGAAATAGGCCATTTCCCACGTCTCGACGGGGCAACGGGTTGCCGAATCCGGGTTCGGCAAACCGTCGCCAGTGACGCTTCAAAGCGCGCTCTGTATCCCTGCGGAGGAGCACTCTCGTCTGCACGCTGGATCGGTGGTCTAGCTTCTCCATGCCCGAACGGTGAAGGACCGTTTGCATGGAAGTCAACCCGTGGGAAATGTCCCATTGTGTCATGACGGGTCATGACGTGTCATAAGGTGTCAGAGTCATCGGATGCCGCCGCCAGTGGGGCGGAAAAAGCACCCCGCACGACCCGGGAGTTCGCCGCGCTTGTCAGCCGTGGCTTCGTAGGCCAAGCCGGACCGGCGCGCGCGAACTTGATGGCCACGCCCTCGGCGCAGAGCACGTTGATCGTCCAGGCATTCATCGACTAGGACAGCGAGGTGTAGACGATCGAGTGCACCGAATGAAGAGCCCGACCACCTTTTCGCCGAGTCGCGCAACGCAGCCGTGGCGAATGTCGCGACCCGGCTGTTCGCCGCTGTGGTTGATCCGGCCAACTTGGTGACCGAGACGCCTCGGTCCGCGACCGAACGCGAAACCGTGACACCGGACTCCGCCTCCGGGACGCCATTGAAGAGGGAGTGCGTCACCTTCCGCCGCTCCAAGGGCGACTAGCACGGCGCACGCGGCACCCTCCTCATTGGAATGACCCGTTACTGGTGGCCTCGGGGGATGGACTCCCTGCCGTCCAGGTTGCCGGACGCTGGAATTCCGACCAGATGCCAGCCCACTACCCCCGTGGCGAACTGGGCCTCAAAAGGAGCCGTGGCTCGATTCCACAGCGACGACTACTACGATGGCCGTTCCGATCAGTCGAGTTGGCTGGTCTGTCAGGACTACCGGGAGAGGCGGGCGCGGAGCGCGCTTGGCCGCCGCTGCGACAGCCTGTCCCCAGTCCCCCCGTCCGCGACGGACGCATATATTGGGTTGACCGAGTCGACTTGCGATGGAGAACAGCGGACGTGATGAACAACCTGCCCCCGCGGATCTTGGAGTACGCCCAGGCCAAGCCGGAAGCCACGCCGATACAGGCGAAGAACCTCCTGCACCTCGGCGACCAGGCCGCCGTGGCCCGGGCACTATCCCGACTCGTCCGGTGGGACCGGTTCCTGCGGATCTGCCGGGGCGTCCACATCCGCTCGATCCAGATCTGGTTCGGCCTTCGCATGCCGAATCTGGCGCCGACAATCACCGCGCTTGGGGGCCTCGGGGGTGAGACCTTCGTGTCGAACGTCCGAGACGTGGCGAACTGGCTGGCTCTGACAACCGAGAACGCCGTACGTACGGTCTATCTTACTTCTGGACCCGACCGACTCCAGCATTTCGGGGCACACCAGGTCAAACTGCTCCATGCTCTGCGCTGGCAATTGGCGGCCCCACTTGGAACCGCCGGGACCGTCATCCGGGTGATTTCATGGCTTGGTCCCCGCGAGGACGAGAGGATTCCTGATGCCGTACTGCCGAAGTTCGCGCTCCGCTCGCGTCCGCTTTCAACACCGAACAGGCAGACGCTTTCAGCAGACCCCCCAAAGAGCGAGTCCCCGTGATGGCGATGACACCCGAACGCGATCTTGAAGAGTCTCTTGTCAAGAAGCTACGGGACCTCAAGTACGAATACCGCCCCGATATCCACGATCGAGCCACGCTTGAAGCGAACTTCAGGCAAAAGTTCGAAGCCCTGAATCGAGTCACACTCACCGACGGCGAGTTCCAGCGGCTCCTCGGTGAGATCGTCAAACCCGACGTGTACGAAGCCGCACGCTCGATCCGGAACCGGGAAGCGTTCATCCGTGCCGACGGCACGCCGCTCAACTACACCCTCGTCAACATCAAGGACTGGTGCAAGAACCACTTCGAAGTCGTCAATCAGCTCCGCATCAATACGGACAACAGCCATCACCGCTACGACGTCATGCTCCTGATCAACGGCGTCCCCGTCGTTCAGATCGAACTAAAGACGCTTGGGATCAGCCCCCGGCGGGCGATGGAGCAGATCGTCGACTACAAGAACGACCCCGGCAACGGATACACCAAGACGCTTCTTTGCTTCGTCCAGCTCTTCATCGTCAGCAACCGCACTGACACGTGGTACTTCGCCAACAACAACACACGGCACCTCGCCTTCGACGCGGAAGAGCGGTTCCTTCCGATCTACCAGTTCGCGGACGAGGACAACACCAAGATCACCCACCTCGACGACTTCGCCGATCAGTTCCTCGCCAAGGGCACGCTCGGCCAGATGATTAGCAAGTACATGGTGCTCATCGCCAGCGAGCAGCGGCTCCTGATGATGCGCCCGTACCAGATCTACGCAGTCAAAGCCATCGTCGACTGCATCGAGCAGAACTGCGGCAACGGCTACGTGTGGCACACGACCGGCTCGGGCAAGACGCTCACCTCCTTCAAGGCCTCGACGCTCCTCAAGACCAACGAGAGCATCCACAAATGCCTTTTCGTCGTCGATCGCAAGGACCTCGACCGCCAGACGCGCGAAGAGTTCAACCGCTTCCAGGAGAACTGCGTCGAGGAAAACACCAACACCGCGGCGCTCGTCCGCCGCCTCCAATCCGACGACTACGCGGACAAGGTCATTGTCACGACCATCCAGAAGCTCGGACTTGCCCTCGACGAGAAGAGCAAGCACAAGAAACTACAGATCGCTCAGGGACGGTTGACGTTCAAGCAGCGGCTCGAGCGGCTCCGCGACAAGCGGATGATCTTCATCTTCGACGAGTGCCACCGCTCGCAGTTTGGCGAGAACCACAAGGCCATCAAGGAGTTCTTCCCCAACTCCCAACTCTTCGGCTTCACCGGCACCCCGATCTTCGAGGATAACGCGACAGTCAGGCAGATCGAGGGAGACATCGCTACCCTTCGAACCACCAAGCACCTCTTCCAGAAAAAGCTCCACGCTTACACCATCACTCATGCGATCGAGGATCGGAACGTCCTCCGCTTCCACGTCGATTACTACAAGCCAAACGACGCTTCCGCCCGCAAACCTGGTGAGAGCCTCGCCAAGCAGGCGGTCGTTCAGGCCATCCTCGAAAAGCACGATGCGGCGACGGGAGGCCGTCGCTTCAACGCGCTGCTGACTACCGCCTCGATCAACGACGCGATCGAGTACTACAAGGTCTTCGAGCAGCTTCAGGCCGAACGCCAGACGGACGACCCCGAGTTCGTGCCTCTCAGGATCGCCGCCATCTTCTCGCCGCCCGCGGAGGGCAACCCGGACGTTCGGCAGATCCAGGAAGATCTTCCCCAGGAGAAGGAGGACAACCGGCACGACCCCGAGGACAAGAAGACTGCACTCAAGGCCATCATCGCCGACTACAACCAGCAGTACGGCACGAACCACGGCATCAACAACTTTGACCTCTATTACCAGGACATCCAGCAGCGTATCAAGGACCAGCGATTCCCCAACCACGACCTTCCTAGCAAGGGCGCCGAGAAGATCGACATCACCATCGTCGTCGAAATGCTCCTCACCGGCTTTGACGCCCTGTACCTCAACACGCTCTACGTCGACAAGAACCTCAAGCACCACGGCCTGATCCAGGCCTTCTCCCGCACCAACCGCGTTCTCAACGCGACCAAGCCCTACGGCCACATCGTCGACTTCCGCCAGCAGCAGGACAGCGTAGATGCCGCCATCGCGCTCTTCTCTGGTGCTCACGTAGACCGCGCCCGCGAGATCTGGCTGGTCGACAAGGCTCCCGTCGTCATCGACAACTTCAGGAAGGCCGTGGCCGACCTCGGCGAATTCATGCAGTCGCAGGGTCTCGAAACCAAGCCCGATCAGGTGAACAACCTGATGGGCGATGACGCCCGAGCTCAGTTCATCAAGCGGTTCAAAGAGGTCCAGCGCCTCCAGACCCAGCTCGACCAGTACACCGACCTCACCGACGAGCAGCGGGAGCAGATTGAGCAGTCTCTCCCCACGGACGACCTCCGGGCCTTCCGCGGCGTCTACCTCGAAACCGCCCGGCGCCTGAAGGACCAGCAGGGCAAGCCCGGACGGGGTGAGCCGGCCAACCCCGAGGTTGCCCAACTCGACTTCGAGTTCGTCCTCTTCGCCTCCGCCCTCATCGACTACGACTACATCATGAAGCTGATCGCCAAGTATTCGGGTCAGGACCCGCAGAAGCTCACGATAAGCCGCGAGCAACTCATCGGGCTGATCCAGTCCGACGCCAAGTTTCTCGACGAACGAGAAGAGATCACCGAGTATGTCCGCTCCCTGAAAGAGGGTGAGGGTCTCGACGAGGCGGCGATCCGCGCGGGCTACGAGCAGTTCAAAGCCGCGAAGCAGGCCACGGAGATTGAGGATCTCGCCCAGGCTCACGGCCTGACGTCCGAGTCGCTCTCGGCCTTCGTCAACACTATTCTCAAGCGCATGATCTTCGACGGCGAACAACTCACCGACCTGATGGAGCCCCTCGGCTTGGGCTGGCGTGCACGGCGCGAGCGGGAACTTGCCCTCATGGCCGACCTCGTTCCGCTTCTGAACAAACGGGCTCATGGCAGGGACATCTCGGGACTCAACGCCTACGAGCGCGGGGGCGTGCGATGACTACTGACACGCAGACGCCCGTGGTGCCCAACCTGCGGTTTCCCGAGTTCCGTAACGCAGGAGACTGGCACTTCAAGCCGCTCAGCGACATCGCGGAGCCGATCTCCGAGAGGGTTGGGACGAGCAAGTGCGTACCCATGAGCGTAACAACGGGCGTCGGTCTTCTCAGCCAGGAAGAGAAGTTCGGCCGCATTATCGCGGGCAACTCGTACAAGAGCTACATACGGCTGCAAACGAACGATTTTGCCTACAACAAGAGTGCGACAAAGAAATTCCCGCAGGGCTACATCGCTCGATACAGCGGCACGAGGGACGCGGCTGTGCCCAACAGCATCTTCACATGTTTCAGGCCAGATGCCACTTCTGTAATTCCGGAGTACCTCGACCAACTCTTACATGGGAATCACCACGGTCGATGGCTGCGCAAGTACATCACGGTCGGTGCGCGTGCCCACGGTGCGCTGAGCGTTACCGATGACGCCCTAATGTCGACGCCCGTACCGCTCCCGCCGGTCCCGGTATCGCGTCCCGAGCAGCAGAAGATCGCCGACTGCCTCGGCTCGTTGGACGACCTGATCGCGGCGGAGGGCCGGAAGCTTGAAACCCTGCGACAGCACAAACAGGGACTGATGCAGCAGATCTTCCCCCGGCGCGGCGAAGCAGTGCCGCAGCTGCGCTTTCCAGAGTTCGCGGACACCCCGCAGTGGGAAGAGGAACGGCTGGGAAACTTGGTTGCAATAGTGAGCGGGAAGAGCCCGTCTCAGTACGCGCTTTTCGCTCAAGGCGACTGCGCGTTCGTCAAAGTCGAGGACTTGAATAACTGCTCAAAGTATCAGATCGACGCCAGGGAGTATTGCAATGATGTTCGACATGCGGTGCCGAGTGGCTCGATTCTGTTTCCCAAGCGCGGCGCCGCTATTGAGCATAACAAGATCAGGATTACCGCATCACCGATTCTGATCGACACAAACCTGATGGCTCTTACGCCTTGCAATTCGGTAACAACAGAGTTCCTCTACTACTATCTTGTGCGGGTCGGGCTGGCTCAGATTGCAGATACCTCGAGTATTCCGCAGATCAATAACAAGCACATCATCCCGTATCGCGTACTCGTTCCGTCTGAGTCAGAGCAGCACCGTATCGCCGATTGGCTCTCTGTACTCGATGTCCGGCTCGCGGCGCAAGTGCAGAAGCTCGACGCCCTCAAGACGCACAAGCAGGCCTTACTGCAGCAGCTCTTTCCCAGCCTGGAGGCGGAATGAAGACCATCGAAGATATCGCTTCAGAACTGCGCGACGACCCTGCCGCCGTGCAGTTGCTTTACGCTTTCAACTCGGTGGGGAAAACGCGTCTATCAGTCGCGCACAAGAATGCGACCAAAGGGGAGGACGGTACGCACGCGGGCATCTACTACAACGCATACAGCGAGGATCTCTTTGTCTGGAACAATGACATCGAGAACGATGAGGCCAACGTCCGACTCACCGTCCTTCCGAGCCGTCTTAGCGGGCTTCACGCCGACCTTACCGAACTCGACATCCACGCGAAGCTGCAACCGTACAGGGCGAGCTTCGACTTTCGCTTCGTCATGCACCCAAATGCGGAGTTGGGAATCAAGTCGATTTCGTTTTTTCCTGCGGGTACGCAGCCCGGCGATGTTCCGGCGATGAAGATCTCCCGCGGCGAGGAGCGAGTTTTTGTCTGGTGCTTTTTTCTGGCGATGATGGAAGTGGAAGGTTGGGCGGAAAAGCAGCCTCGCCATTTGTTCATCGACGATCCGGTCTCAAGCCTCGACGACCACAATATCTTCGTGACCGCATCAACGCTGTACGAGCTGATCGAGAAGCACTTCGGCGAACGGAAGATCATCATTGCCACACATCATGTTGGACTGTTCTCCATCTTGTGCAGTTGGTTGAAGAAGGGTGATAAGAGCGGCAAGTACAAGCGGAAGACAAAGGCAAGTATCCTGAGCAGTAAGCACGGCGAAGTCTCGCTGGAGACCCACCGGAACGACGTGTTTCTGTATCACCTCCGAGTCCTTCAGGTGCTGGAGCAAGCTCGGCAAGAGAGCGATGTCCGTGCATATCACTTGCCTCTTCTCCGCCAGGTGCTGGAGAGTGTGTCGTCGTTCCTCGGTGTCGGTCGGATCAGCTATGCACTCGAACGCATCGGCTTCGAGGATGCGAACGAGATCGCCCGAATCGTGAACGCCCTCGCCCACAAGAATGTCTACTACTACGAATCCGATCTCCTCGTACCTGACAGCTTGGAGCTGTTCGACGAGATTCTTGAGAAGCTGAACACGCACTACGCGTTCGTGACCCGTGGCAGCTAACCCATGATAGAGAACAACCAGAAACAGCTTGGCAAGACGCTCTGGTCCATCGCGGACCAGCTGCGTGGGGCGATGAACGCGGACGATTTCCGCGACTACATGCTCGCGTTCCTGTTCCTCCGCTACCTCTCGGACAACTACGAGCGGGCCGCGAAGAAGGAACTCGGGCGCGACTACCCCGACCCGAACGCCGTCGCCAATGGGGGGCGATCTGTCTTGTCTGTCTGGTACGAGCGGAACCCCAGAGATGTGTCGGCGTTCGAGAAGCAGATGCGGCTCAAAGCGCATTACGTCATCCGCCCGGAGTACCTCTGGGCCAGCATCGCCGACATGGCCCGCACCCAAGACAGCAAGCTGCTTGACACGCTCCAGGCGGGGTTCACTTACATTGAGAACGAGTCATTTCAAAGCACGTTTTCGGGTCTGTTCTCGGAAATCAATCTCAACTCCGAGAAGCTCGGCAAAAGCTACGTGGTCCGGAACGCGAAGCTCTGCACGATCATCATCAGGATAGCCGCAGGCCTCGCGGAGTTCTCCACGGACAGCGACACGCTAGGGGACGCCTACGAGTACCTGATCGGGCAGTTCGCCGCAGGCTCGGGAAAGAAGGCGGGTGAGTTCTACACGCCTCAGCGGATCTCGGACATCCTCTCCGCGATCGTCGCGCTCGACAGCCAGGAACCGAAGACCGGCAAGCGGAAGCAGCTCGCAAGCGTAATGGATTTCGCCTGCGGCTCGGGCTCGCTGCTGCTCAATGTGCGCAAGCGCATGGGGCCGCACGGCATTGGCAGGATCTACGGGCAGGAGAAGAACATCACCACTTACAACCTCGCGCGGATGAACATGCTGCTGCACGGGGTGAAGGACTCAGAGTTCGAGATTTACCACGGTGACACGCTGACCAACGACTGGAACTTGCTCCGCGAGACGAACCCGGCCAAGAAGCCCCGCTTTGACGCCGTGGTCGCCAACCCGCCGTTCAGCTACCGCTGGAATCCTAGCGAGGCATTGGGCGAGGACGTGCGCTTCAAGAACTACGGGCTGGCCCCGAAATCAGCGGCGGACTGGGCGTTCCTGCTGCACGGATTTCACTACCTCAAGGATGACGGTGTGATGGCGATCATCCTGCCGCACGGCGTGTTGTTCCGCGGACACGCGGAGGCCAAGATTCGCCGCAAGCTCCTTGACGACGGGCGCATCGACACCGTCATCGGCCTTCCGGCGAATCTGTTCTACTCGACCGGCATCCCGGTCTGCATCCTCGTCCTGAAGAAATGCAAAAAGCCCGATGATGTCCTGTTCATCAACGCATCCGAACATTTCGAGAAGGGCAAGCGGCAAAATTACCTATCCGACGAACATATCGAGAAGATCGTTGACACCTACCAGCAGCGTCCAGAGAGCATCGAGCGGTACGCCAGACGCGTGGGAATGGACGAGATTGAGATCAACAATTGGAACCTGAACATCTCGCGCTATGTCAGCACGGCCAAGCCGGAGGTCGCGATCGATCTGTCGGCCACGCACAAGGCGTTGGTCGAAATCGAGAAGCAGATTCAGGAGTCAACGGCAAGGCACAACTCGCTTCTGAAGGAACTTGGACTATCCCCATTGCCATCGCCCAAAAGCGCGGATTGAGCCGATGGCCGTCCACAGGAAGCCATTCATACGTCTTGGGGTTAGGGTGGTCAGCTGCTGCGCGGTGTGTCGGCCGTCTCCGTGTCGTTTGACTCCTCCTTATCCGCGTTGTCCTCGCCTTCGGGAATCACACCGGCAAGAAAGTTCTGGTATTTTTGCTGTAGATGCGCAAGCGCGGTGGCGTCATCGACTTGATGCTCCAACCTTTCTTGGAAGAACTGGAGCCGAGCCTTGTTTTCCTCGATGATCTGTCCCCATGTCTTGACGCCGACCAAGATGTTGTTCTTCGAGGAGACTACACCCGCATCATCCATCCGATACGCGGCGTACTGAGCCACGTCATCCGAAATCACCCAGAACGTCCATTTCACGCCGTCCACCGTCCGAAAACGTTCGTCGGCTGCAACGCTAATCGCATAGTTCTCGATTTGTGTGACCTCCTTGTCGCCGATCTTGACCCGCGGCCGCTTCAGTTCCACGATCAGGTGCTCCAGCTCATTGGCACGATGGCGACGCAACGCCCGGGACAACATGAGGTCAACGATTCCGCGCTCCTGGCTGATGTGTCTGACCGGCTTGTCGATGACAATGTCGTCACCGAGGATCTTGCGGTGCTTCTCCAATACGGCGGTCAGTCCCTTGTCGCTTACCGACAGGTTGTATTCCTCGCCAAACAGCCAGGTATTGTCTTCAATGATCTTGTGGAGTTGCGACCGTTCCTTAAGCCGCTTCTTCATATCAGGATCAAACAGAATCTGTTCTAGCCCGGCAAGGAATGTGAGTCGGTCAGCCACGATCTTGGCCGCACCGATGATCGAGGACAACGAAGCTTCCTGCAGTAGCTGTGCAAGCTCTCGCTGCTTTCTCTTCGGAAGACCCAGAACCTCGTTCATGATGATCTGCAGCTCTTCCGGACTCCTTGCGATCGCGGTGCGCAGCATCCGAAGGTCATAGGCCTTCTTCTTGGCTGGCGCGTTCTCGAAGTCGGGCATGTAGTCGCTCGCCGTCACGGCAAGTATGTCGAAAACCTTCCGTTCGACATCTTCCAGTGTGGACAGCGCTTCGCCTTCATACGGGTAGACTTTCTCTGCCTTCCATTCTTCGACGACCGTCCGAGCACGTTCGGCAGCGCGATCGCGGAAATACGCTTTGACGGTCTCTCGTGCTTCCGCCACGCATGTGTCGAGAAGCGGATTCAACTCCGCAAGGTCGAGTTGCGCGTCGCCGTGCAACTTCGTGATGAACGAAGATTTCAGATAGGCTGTGAAATGGAACTCACCGATATGAAACCGCGTCGTAACCTTGGTAAGAGGCAAGCCCTGCTCGGTGCATAGGTAAAGGCCGCGCGTCGTCACGTTACGCCATTCGATGATTTCGAGTTCCACCGGATGGATCGTGTCGTCGTCGTCTATGTCTTCCAATTGTTCTGTGCATGTTGTGGCGATCGCCTTGGCGGGATCGACCCTCACGCCCTCATGCAGGATCGACACGTCCCGATAGGTCTTTAGGTACAGCGCGAAGACCTCCGCGAATTCCTGCACGGCGTGGTCAGAATCAAGCGACCGGTATTCCCGGTGAAGCTCGGATACCTCGATTTCCACCCCGGTGGTTCCGGTGTCTACCGATTCCTCGCCCGTGATACGGATTCTCCGGATGTCGTCTGCTAGGATCGTGATGTCGTAGGCCCGCAGGTCACCGTCATCCGTCCGGTAGGTCACACGCCAGTCCGCGACGTTCCCAAGTGCGAATACCTTGAAGCGTCCGCGACCCTCGTAGCCATGCAGCATCCTCCCTTTGGTCTTGGTCTTTCCTCCGGGTTTTTTCCAAGAGCCGCCAAGGTGCGTAAAGAACTGGGGCGCTTCCTGGTAGGGGATCCCATGTCCGTTGTCCCGGACAACTATCTTCGTCATGCCCAGCTCGTTGCGAAAAAGCCGTACCTCAACGCGGGTGGCATCCGCGTCGAGGCCGTTCCAGACCAATTCGGCGACGGCGCGTATTGGCCTCGCCTTGGTCTGCCGCTGGAGGAAGTCGGGCTGGACCTCAACCGTGTAGCTGTGCCCTGTAGCTGGCTTCGCACCATTCATGGCAGGTCGCTGGGCTTGCTGTCTGGATCGATCCGCATGGTCTCAACTCAATCGAGGCGTTCGACGCGCGCCCCCGGCGTGCCCGGCCAAGCCCGACGGGAGTGCGTGATGGTAGCACGGGTGCGGGCAAGTATGACAGGAGATGATCCCTGCCGCCAGTCTGGGTCGGGGTGGACGGTCGAAAGAGGTCCGGCCACTTCGGGGCTGCCCATACTACGACATCGACCCCGCCGCCGATGAGGCGCAGTACTCGGCCAGGCGCGTTGACCGTCCTTCGAGCCGCTCGACCTGCGCGGATGGTGTGTTCGGTCCACCGAGGTCAGCCTTCCGGGAAGACACACATCTCGGACATCGACTCGCAAAATGGTCCCCGACAGGGCATTCGACCATGCCCGGGAGTCCCGCCAATTGACTCCGGTTTTCCCGCTTTCGCGACCCGACGCGACCGAACGTGGTCCAACGGCAGGAGTGGCAGATCGTGCAGCCCCAGTTGGACTTACGTGATCTCCTGCCGTGATTTGGGCCGTTAGCGATCCGACTACTCGGCGGGAATCGCGGAGTTCACGGTGCCGGCCGGGAGCGCCACCGTGGCGGCCGTGCAGGGGCTCGCGACCCCGGAGGTCGCCCGCACCGTGGAGGTCGTGGCCGGCCGGACCACCGAGGTGGAGGTGACGCTCACCCCCGTCTGGGACGCACGGGCCGCGGGCTGGGTGTCGGGGGAGCACCACTTCCACCTGAACTACGGGGGCCCCTACGACCTCGCCCCGGCCGACCTGGTGCCGATGATGCGGGGGGAGGCGCTCGACGTCGCCACCCCGCTGCTGGCCAACCTGCACAACCGCTTCGAGGACCAGGACCTCTGGGGCTGGGAGCGCGCGGGCGAGGGACCGCTCATCCGCTTCGGCCAGGAGGTGCGCTCGCACTTCCTCGGCCACGTGGGCCTGATCGACATCGGCGACTTCTTCTGGCCGTGGGTGTGGGGCCCCGGCTACCAGGTCTACGGCACCGACGATCGCGAGAACGCGGAGGCGCTGGGCCACGCCCGCTCCCGCGGCGGCTTCGGGTACTACGTGCACCCGGTGAACGCGCGCGGCGCCGAGCGCGCGCAGCCGTGGTCGGAAGTGCCTTTCGAGAACCTTGCCCCCAGCGTGCCGGTCGAGCTGGTCGCGGACGCGGTTCTCGGCGACCTGGACGCATTGGAAGTGGTCTGCCTGTGGAGCGACGAGACCACCACCACCCAGGTGTGGCACCGCTTCCTCAACCTGGGCATTCCGGTGGCGCCCAGCGCCGGTACCGACGTGATGAGCAACTTCTTCCGCACCATGGCGGTGGGGACCACGCGGGTGTACGCGATGACCCGCGGCGCACTCAACTGGCCGGCCTACATGGACGCGCTCCGGAACGGCCGCACCTTTGTCACCAACGGTCCCTTCCTGGACTTCCGGCTGGAAGGGGCGGGGCCGGGCGGGGTGGTGGCGCCCGGTACCGCCTCCTGGACGCTCGACCTGAGCTCCGCGGGTGGCGTCGAGCGCGTGGATGTGCTCGTCAACGGAGAGGTCGTATGGGAGTCGGAGGGCCTCGACGGGTCCGGCTCGCGGCGGTACGAAGGGACGCTCGACCTGCCCGAAGGCGGATGGGTTGCCGCCCGCGCGGTGGGCGGAAGCACTGAGTGGCCGTCGATGGCCAGCTACCCGTTTGCGCACACCGCGCCGACCTGGATCGGGGCAGTCGGGAGCACGGAGCCCGGCGCCAGAATGCGCGCGGCCCGCGAGCTCGCGGAAGTGCTGCGGGTCGCCCGAAACCGCCTGGTCATCGGTTACGGAGACACTGAAATCCCGAACCTGCTGGCCCGCTTCGACCGTGCACGGGCCCAGCTGGAGGAGTGGGCTCGCCCCTAGTATCGCGAGCCTCGTGAGTACGCTCGAAGTGATGCGAAACGGACTGGCCGCCCGGCTACGCGACAGGTTACCTTGCCGGTCTTCGGCAGGATTGATTCCTGCGACAAATTGCCCTCGACGTAGCGACAATAACGGCTACAGCCAGCCGACTCATGCGTTCTTCCGGTCGCGGTTCGGCACCTGCGTGCAAGGAGAGTTCGATGAAAGAGGTCAGGATGCGGTGGCAGCGGTGTCTCCCTTGGATGTTCGTCGCGCTGGGAGTTGTCTTCAGCGCCCCCCTCGCCGCCCAGGAGGGGACCCTCTCCGGCCGCGTCACGGACGCCGAGACCGGCTCGGCCGTCGCGGGCGCGACCATCGAGATCGTCGGGCAGCCGTTGATGGCCAGCGACGATGCCGGCGGCTTCACCGCGTCGGTCCCGGCCGGCAGCCACTCGGTCATCGTGACCCTGATCGGCTACGAGATCACCCGTCTGGACGGGATCGCGGTGGACCCTGGGTCAACGACGGAAATCGAAATCCCGATCCGCTCGCGGGCCCTGATCCTCAATCCGGTGGTGGTCACGGCGTCACGCCGGCAGGAAAAGGCGCTGGACGCGCCGGCCTCGGTGTCCTCCGTGTCGTCAGCCGAAATCCAGCGCACCATCGCGACGACCCCCGCGGACCACGTCCAGTCGCAGCCCGGTCTGGACATCTTCCAGACCGGCCTGACGGGCAAGAGCGTCGTCTCGCGCGGCTTCAACAACGTCTTCTCGGGGTCGCTGCTGACGATCATCGACAACCGCTATGCCCGCATTCCGTCCCAGCGCTTCAACTCGTTCGACCTGATCTCCACCACCGACCTGGACATCGACCGCATCGAGGTCTCTCTCGGACCTGGCTCCGCCCTGTACGGCCCCAACGCCGCCGCCGGCGTGATGCACATCATCACCGCATCCCCCATCGACCGTCCCGGAACCAGCGTTTCGCTGGCTGCCGGCGAGCGTTCGATCTTCAGCGGCCAGTTCCGGACAGCGGTCGCGCCCTCCGAGCGTTTCGGGTTCAAGCTGTCGGGGCAGTACATGCGGGGGAACGACTTCGAGTCCCGGGATCCCGTCGAGCTTGCCGCCGCCCAAGCGGCGGACGCCCACCCGGATGTCGCCAATCGGGATTTCTTCTACGAGCGCTACGCGTTCGACGCCCGCGCCGACATCCGCGGTGAAAACGGCGGCGCGTTCGTCCTGAACGGCGGATTGAGCCAGATGAACAGCGCCATCGCGCTCACCGGCATCGGTGCCGCCCAGGCCAAGGACTGGGTCTACCCCTATGTACAGGCGCGTTTTTCCAAGGACAGGTTCTTCGCCCAAGCCTTCTACAACACGAGCGACGCGGGAGACACCTTTCTGTTGAGGACCGGGCAACCCGTTGTGGACAAGTCGTACGTGATGTCGGCGCAGGTGCAGCACGGCTTCGATCTGGGAGAGCGCCAGAGCTTCACCTACGGGGTCGAT
The DNA here is from genome assembly GCA_965208255.1 of Longimicrobiales bacterium. GTDB lineage: Bacteria > Gemmatimonadota > Gemmatimonadetes > Longimicrobiales > Gaopeijiaceae > BD2-11. Next base: position 399,977 of record OZ242324.1, on the reverse strand, counting down.
CTGATCAGCACCAACCCGCGCACCGAAGGCACGATTCTGGGCCGCAACGAGGACGACGACAACTCGCGCGAGATCGGTGCCTACCTCCATTCCGAGACCGCGCTCTCGGACATGCTCGACCTGGTGGCCGCGGTGCGTGTTGACGATCACAGCCGTCTGACCAAGACCAACATCTCCCCGCGCATGGCCCTGGTGCTCACGCCGACCGAGGGCCAGAACATCCGCTTCACCTTCAACCGGGCCTTCTCGACGCCCTCCACCAACAACATGTTCCTCGACATCCTGGCGGCGGAGGTTCCCATCCTTCCGGGCATCAGCTACGGCATCCGCTCGCAAGGGGTGCCGCTGGGTGGCTACAGCTTCAACAGCCAGTGTCCGGGCGGAGTCGCGTCCCGGTGCATGTACTCACCGCTGATGCCGGGCCAGGCGCTGCCCGCAAACGCGGCCGTGTTCTGGAATCCGGTGGTCGAGACGCTGCTTCCGCAGTTCGCCTCCCTGCTTCCGCCCGAACTCGTACCCCTGCTCCCCACGCTGGCGGCCATGCTCGCGAACCCGGGGGCCGGGGACCCTCAAATCGGGACGCTCTTCCGCCGCTTCGACGTCGCCGCCGCGGGCGCCGGTTCCTCGGATCCGTTCGTAACGCTGGGTGGTCCGGATGTACTGGCGGTTCCCGACCTCCTCCCCACCATTCACAACAGCTACGAGTTGGGATACAAGGGCCTGATCAACGACCGGGTCCTGCTGGCCGCCGACTTCTACCGCACGCGCATCGAGAACTTCGTGGGCTCGCTCCGGGTCGAGACCCCCAACGTCTTCTTCGATCCTGCGTCGGTCCAGGCCTTCGTCCTGCACCGGCTGGACCCCCTCATCCGGGCCGGCCTGCTTTCTCCCGCCCTGATCGAAGGCCCTGTTGCCCTGGCCGTCGGCGCGATCGCCAGCCTTCCGCTGGGTACCGTGGCCACGGACCAGTCAGGTTCTCACGACCTTCTGCTGACCTACCGGAATTTCGGGGAGGTGTGGTACTCGGGGGCCGATCTGGCCCTGGAGGTGCTCCTGTCCGACCAGCTCAGCCTCAACGGCAACGTCTCATGGAAGAGCAAGGAGTGCTTCAACAGCAGCGACGATGACTGCGAAGACATCGAGGACATCGCGCTGAACGCCCCGAGCCACAACGGATCCTTCGGGCTCACCTATGCCAACCAGGGAAGCGGGCTTTCGGCGACGGGACGCGTGCGCATGTCGGCGGGATTCCCCGTCAACTCGGGGACCTACATCGGAGTGATCGACAGCTACTCGGTCGCGGACGCGTCGGTGAGCTACCGGCTGCCCTTCCAGCCGGGCACGACGTTGTCGGTCACCGCCAACAACATGTTCGACAGCAACCACCTGGAGTTCATCGGCGCCGCGCCGCTGGGCAGGTTCGTGATGTTCCGGGTGCGGCACGACTTCTAAGAAGGCAGGCAGCGCACGCGGCCAATTCGCCGCAGGCGGCCCGGCGCGGGTCTTACCGCTCCGGGCCGTCCTCTGTCCGGCGGGCGGGAACCTGCCGGTGCTACGGGTCCAGCGGCATCGTCTCCAGCCGTGAGATGTGCAGGTTGAGCATGTGGTTCACGCGGAAGCCGTAGGTCCCGTCCATCGCGATTTCGGCGCGCGGCAGGGCGGCAACCTGGGCATCGTTGACGAAGAAGCGCACCTCGTCCGCGGCCGCTTCGACAGCGAGGATGTTCTTCGCCGTGGCCCCGTCTCCGCGGTCCGCCCAACCCAGAATGGCGTCGTGGCCCGTCCAGGGGCGTATCGTGGGAGCGTCGGCGCCCTCGCGCCGCTTGACGATGAACTCGCCCCCGTCACGGATGAGGAAGTACGTGTATTCGATGTCGTCGCCGTCCAGGTTGCGCCCCCCCGCAAAGAAGCCGAACGCCTCGCGCATTCCCTGATGCGGTTCGAACAGGAAGACCTCCATCTCGATTCGATAGTCGCCGGAAGCCTCCATCTCCGGAGCCCAGTAGATGGCTGCGGGTCCCGAGGTTACGTGCCATCCGGGGGGCATCGACACGAACATTTCCAGTTCGTCTTCGGAAGCGCCGGCCTCGTCGAAGCGGACCTGCCAGCCGTCCGGGCGCTCGAAGTCCTGGGCGGCGAGGGAGGAGACGGCGAAGGACGATGCGAGGGCGAGGGCGAAGAGCGGAATCAGCGGTAGGGGTCTGCGCATGGTTTTTCCGGGGGTTCGGCTGCGAAGGGGAGGACGTGGCGCCCCGAAAGATCCCCGGAAGGGCGAGCCGGGTCAATCGGCATTCCTTCGCCCGGCCATTTCACGAGAGACCCGCCGCGTCTTATGTTGCGGGTTCACCGCAACGAGGAGGAACAAGGATGCTACTTCGGAACGTTGGGCGTCTGGGCGCGATGATTCTCATGGTGCTCGCATTCGCCCCGGCACTGCACGCACAGGGGGAAGCGCGCTACGGAGCCTGGCTCATGGACTCGGATCGGCCCCCGCCGGCCTCCAATGTCATGACCTATGAGCCCTACGGTGATGGCGGCATGCGCATCACGGTCGCGAGCACGAACGCGCGCGGCGATTCCTCCGAGTGGGGATACGTCACTTTGTTTGACGGCGTCTTCCGCGCGGTGGAGGGGCAGGAGAACGCGGAGACCGCCGTCGAGGTCGTGGACGAGCGCAGCACCCGCATACTGAACAGCCGCAACGGCAGGGTCAACCAGGTGATCATCAACACCCTCTCCGAGGACGGCAACACGATTCAGAACGAATACGTGCGCCTCGACGAGGAGGGAAAGATCACCGGGGTGGGGCACGCGACGTACCGGCGCATCATGGACTAGCAGACGCGATGCACTCCACTTCGACGCGCGCGTCGAAGGCCAGGCCGGCCGCGGCCAGGGCGGAGCGGGCGGGCGGGTCCTCGGGGAAGTACTCCAGGTAGACCTCGTTGAAGGTGGCGTAGTCAGCCATGTCGGCCAGGAAGACGGTGCACTTGACCACGTCCCCCCACCCCGCCCCGGCTGCCTCCAGCACGGTCGCCAGGTTGTCCATGGTCTGACGGGTCTCGGGGATGATCCCGCCCGCGGCCAGTGTGGGCGGCGACACGCCCGGGAGCGCCCCGATCGCGCCCGACAGGAAGATCAGGTCGCCGCTCCGCACCGCGGACGAGAACACCGGCAGCCGGGCCACCCCCTCGGGCTGGATGATCTCCTTGCGCGGGGCGGGTTCAGCCGCGGCCTGTGCGCCCCCCCCCGCCGGCGCCCCCGCCGGCGCGCATCCAACCGCGAGCGCGGCCACCACCAGGCAGCCTCTACGCCACCACCGCCGCCGTGTCCGGGGCGCCCCTGCCGCGTGATTCGCCCGCACCTTTACCCGCTCCATGGCCACTCCTCCATCTCGATTCCCTTCGCCGCGAAGAGCAGTTCGAGCGCGCGCTCCCACGATTCCCAGCTGGTGGTGCGCCCGTACACCGAGTTGGTCTTGTGGGCCACCACCAGGTCGATCGCCGGGAACACCGTGATCCACTGCCCGACCGCCCCGCGCCCGCTGTAGGCCCCCGCGAACGGGCCGGTGGCGCGCGGCCCGTCCCATACCCACCACATGTAGCCGTAGCCGAAATAGCCGTCCCGGCGCCACTCCGGGTTCATCTCCTCGAGCGGGGTGACGACGCTCACGATGCGCCGCGCCCACTCCCGGGAGATGATCTGCTCCCCGTCCCACGAGCCCTCGTTGAGCATCAGGTGCCCGATGCGCGCCATGTCGCGCGTCGACAGCCAGAAATGGTACGCCGGATTGCGCGAGATCGAGAGATTGCCGGACTTGCGGTGCATCGACCGGTCCCAGTCCTCGAACCGGAGCGGAATCGCCAGCTGCGCCTGAGCTTCGTCGTAGAGGTCGCGGCCCGTAAGCTGCTCGAAGACCGCGCCGGCGGCGTTGAAGTCCCAGTTGCTGTAGAGCATGTAGGTGCCGGGCTCCTGGGAACCCCGCGGCGGCGCCTCGGAGAGGTTGTCGCCCCCGTTGGAGGCCGGGTGGTAGACGCCCGAGCGCGCCGTGACCAGGTGGTCCACCGTGGCGCCCAGCTCGACCGGGAGCAGCCCGCCGATGTCGTCCACGCCCAGATCGGCCATGGTGGCGTCCAGGTCGATGGTGCCGTTCTCGACCCAGTAGCCGTACAGCATCGCCAGGATGCTCTTGCGCACCGAGGCCAGATACGACAACTCCTCGATGTCGCCGTACTGGAAGGCGATGCGGCCCCGGTCCGCCACCACGATGCCCGTCGAGTTGGCGCTGTCGCGAATGAAGTCGCGCACCCGCGCCAGGGCGTCGGCGTCCCAGCCGTAGCCGGCCAGCCCGTCCCGGGGGACGATTTCCCACTCCTCTCCCGGGAAGACGCAGGTCGGGCAATCGTTGCGCGGCGCGAGCGCGAAGAGCGGTCCTGCGGGGGCCGACACGGCCCACGCAACAAGAAACGTTGCGAGGAAGCGTCTCATGAGACTCCAGAGGTGAAGATGGCGGCGACACTCAAGCTGAAGGTGGCTCCGGGCGCGGCCGGGGATGAAATCGTGGGTTGGCTCGGCGACACGCTGAAGCTCCGCGTCTCCGCGCCGCCGGAAAAGGGCAAGGCCAACCGGGCGGTTGTGGCCCTGCTGGCTCGCACGCTTTCGACGAGCAAGGACCGGATCGTCATCGTGGCCGGCACCGGTTCGCGCCGCAAGCGGGTTCGGATCGAGGGCCTGACCGAGGAGGCACTCCGCAAGCGGATTCCTATCTGAGGAAGATGTTCTTCGGGATGTACCCCGTGACGACCTGCGTCAGGTCGACCACCTCGCTCACCCGGAAGTCCACTGCGATGCTGGCCAGGGAGAGCGCGTCGGCCGGCGACAGTCCCTTCTCCTCGCCGAGGAAGTTCACGACCTCCCAGGTGGCATGGCGGGCGGCGCGGTCCAGATCCAGGTCGATGCCCATGATCATGTAATAGTCGTCGTCCTCGGCGCGCGGCGCGGCAATGGTGCGGTCCTTGTGCACGGCGAAGCGGAACACCCCGGAGAGCGACTGCTCGATCGCGGTACCGCTCACCTCCCCGTCGCCCTGCGCGCCGTGGGGATCGCCGGTGTAGAAGAGCGCGCCCTCGTGGAAGACGGGCAGGTACACGGTGGCGCCGGCCTTCAGGTCCTTCACGTCGAGGTTGCCGCCGAAGGCGCCGGGAGGCCGCGAGCCCTGGACCCCGGGCACGGTCACGCCGGGCTCGCCCACCACCGGGTCGGGCGCCACCGCCAGGATCCCCATGAAGGGCGCCAGCGGCACCTGGATGTCGTCGGAGATGAAGGCCACCTCGCGCCCGTCCGCGTCCCCGGTGCGGATCACGTGGCGGGTTCCCGGAGGGATGTCGAGCGCCGGGTCGTCGGGGCGGGAGCCGGGATAACCCGTCGAGAACACGCCACCCCGCGCCGACGTGTTGTTGATGCCCCACGAGACCCTCGTCTCGATGGACAGGATCTCGATCTCGAGCACGTCCCCGGGCTCGGCGCCCTCGACGTAGACGGGGCCGGTGATGACGTGGCCGCTGCGTCCTTCGCGAGGGCGTCCTTCGCGCGAGGCCCAGAAGTCGAGCACGTCCTGGAGGACCTCTTCGCGCGGGAGGCCGAGGCCGGTCAGGTAGGCCACCGGTTCGTCGTTCTGGGTGGCGCCGGCGTGGGTGAGCGTGTTGATGCGCACGGTCTCGCCCGGCTGAACCCGCAGGACGGGCTCCTTGTCGATCGGGAACCAGCCCCAGGCAACGTTCTCCGGGGTGGAGGGCACGAAGTGGTCGGCCTCGGCGGCCGCATCGGCGCTGCGCATTTCGGGAGGGGGCGCGCTCCCTTCCGAAGCAGCGCTCTCGCCCTCCGGGGTGCCGCAGGCCGAGGCCAGCGCAACCATCAGCGCCAGGCCGAGTTGCCGATGTCGTCCATCGTTCTCGCGGTGAATTCGTTCGTCGCGCATCTCCGACTCTCCTCTTTCTGGCACATCGCAAACTGCTGAAGTACCCTTAGCGACCAATCAGCCTCGAATCAAACGAACTGCCTCGGGATCGAGCGGTCCAGCCGCAATCCCGCCTGCGCGCACCCCGGGTTTCCCCCCCAGCGGAGAACTGACGTGTTCGACACCAGCGACCCCCGCCTCTACCTGTTCGCGGCCCTGGCCATCGTTGCCCTGCTGTTCGTCTACCACTGGGTGAGCACGGCGCGCGCGACCGCCGGCGACGGCTCGGGCAGGGGCGGAACCCGCGGGAAGCCCAACCTGTTCGAGCTGGCGGTGGGCTTCGGCACCAACTTCTTCGACACCCTCGGGATCGGTTCCTTCGCGCCGACCACGTCGCTCTTCAAGCTGGCGAAGACGGTTCCCGACGACGAGATCCCGGGCACCATGATGACCGGCCACACCCCGCCCGTCATCATCCAGGCCTTCATCTTCATGGCGATCATCATCGTGGATCCGGTCACCCTCTTCACGCTGATCGCGGCGGCGGTGCTGGGGGCGTGGCTGGGTGCGGGCGTGGTGACCCGCCTGCCGCGCCACTTCATCCAGATCGGCATGGGGATCGCGCTGCTGATCGCGGCCGGGACGTTTCTGCGCTCCATCTTCGGCACCGATCCGGTGGGTGGACTGGCGACCGGCCTCGGTGGCGCCGACCTGGTGATCGCCGCCGTCTGCCTGTGCGTGCTCGGCGCGCTCATGACCATCGGGATCGGCATGTACGCGCCCACCATGATCGTGGTGAGCATGATGGGCATGACCCCCGCGACGGCCTTCCCCATCATGATGGGGTCCGCGGCGTTCCTGATGGCGGTCGCCGGAATTCGCTTCGCGCGCGCGGGCCGCTACGGTCTGAAGGCGGCGCTGGGCCTGGCCATCGGCGGCATTCCGGCCGTGCTCATCGCGGCGTTCATCGTTCGCTCGCTGCCGCTGAACGTGATGCGCTGGCTGGTCGTGGTTGTGGTGCTCTACGCCGCCGTGGCCATGCTCCGGTCGGCGGCGCAGGAGCTGAGCAAGGGGGAGTAGTTCAGCTCGCCTCCCACAGCTCCGTCCTGGGCTGGAAGGCCTTCCACGCGAACCAGAAGGCGATGTAGGCGCCCTTGATCGGCTCCAGGCGGGTGCCCTCCATGGAGCCCTCGGAGGCCACGCCGTTGACGGTCCAGCTCGAGCCCGTCTCGGCGTCGACGATCTCGCCGCCCCTGTACTCGAAGGTAAGCGTCTGTCCGTCGACCACCGGGTTGAGCGCGAACGCCGCCTCGCCTGCGTTGTCCCATACCACCAGTACCGGCCTTCCGCCCACCATGTCGTTCACGACGGTCAGGGGCAGTCCGTCTCCCATAAGTTCCCCGAACGGGTACGCTTTGCCTCCGTCCGCATCGTCCAGAACCCCGAGCACGCGCTCCTTGACCGCGCGACGCGCGTCGGTGACGGGTTGGGGATAGAAGAGCTGGGTGTTTTCCAGGCTCTCGTAGTCGCCGTAGGGATAGCGGTCGTACTGCGTGCTCAGGCCACCGTCCGGGCGCACCACCACCAGGCCGTCCTGATACAGCCCGCGCCAGCGGTCCCAGGTTACCTCCGTGGAGGCGATCAGCGGCAGCGGTTGACCCAGCTTGGACCCGCACCCGGCCTCGCGAAGCATCTGGGGCCAAAGCGAACGGTCGCCGTCGGCGCGGTCGTACATGATCAGGTTGTTCTGGAAGAGAAGCCCCGACACGCCGAACTCGGCTCCGGCCACATCGCTGCGGTCGAAGACGATGCTCGACCCGGTGAGCGGACAATAGGTGACGGCGACCTGGCGCTGGCCCAGGGTCAGGTTGACGATCTCGTGCCACCAGAGGATGCGGTGGGGCACCGCGAACGCCTGCCCGTCCAGCTCGAAGCTGATCACGCGGTCGCTTTCCCACAGAAAGCCGGTCTGCTGGTCCAAAGTCCCCGCCATGGGCGGGTTGGTGAGGGCGGGAATGCCGTCCACGCCCACCCCGCCGTCGAAGACCAGATCGGTGTTGATCGAACAGTTGGGACCGACGTCGACCGGCGCCGTGGGTTCGGGGCCCGTGGGGGCGTCGGAACAGGAGAGCAGCAGCAGCGACAAGGCCGCGGCGCTGAGCGAGATGGGCCTGGAACGCATGGTGTGGTTCAGCCTTGTCGGCGAGGAAGGACTCGGGACCGTGCCGGGCCCTGAGATGATCGCTATCATAACCCGGCGTGTCCGGTAAGGTGTCCGACGGCCGCTCGGTCGTCCAGCCAGCCACTCGATCACGGGGAACGACCGCTTGCTCAACTACATCTGGGCGGCACTGCTGATTTCGGCGTTCGTCTTCGCGGGCGTTTCCGACATCAGCGATCTGAGCCGGGACACCTACCGCAACGGGCAGCCGCTTCCGGTTGCGCTGGAGTTTCCCGAGGGCGACCCCGGCGACGGCGCGCGCACGCCGGTCCGGATCCGTATCGATCCGGCGGTCTACCAGGACTTCTACGACACCGAAGAAAGCCCCGCGGCAGGCTACGACGGCGTCCTCCTGCGCACCGACGAGGGGACGGTGCTGCGCTTCGACGCGGGCGCCGCGCTCCCCGAGCCCCTGGAGACGATCCGGGGCGTGTCCCGCTCCAACGACGACGAGCTTCAGGGGACGGTGGAGGTGGTCCCGCCTCTGTTGCCCGGGGAGGCGGGCGCCGGTCCGGCGCCGGTGCAGACCACTATCCGCTTCGAGCAGGTGCGCTTCGTGAAGATGACCGCCATCGGTGCCGCGGCGCTGGACTTCGCCGAGACCGCCGCCGGGATCGCGATCGGGCTGATCGGGGTGCTGGCGCTCTTTCTCGGGATCATGAAGATCGCGGAGGAGGCGGGCATCATCTACGCCATCGTGCGCGTGGTGCGCCCGGTGCTGAAGCCGCTCTTCCCGGACGTGCCGGAGGACCACCCCGCCCTCGGGATGATCGCGCTCAACCTCACCGCCAACGTGTTCGGCCTGGGGAACGCGGCGACGCCCTTCGGCATCAAGGCCATGGAGGAGCTCCAGAAGCTCAACCCGAGCGACGACACCGCCACCAACCCCATGGTGATGCTCCTCGCGATGAACACCGCCAGCGTACAGCTGGTGCCCCCGGTGCTGCTGCTCGCGCTCCTCGGCCTCCAGATCAACCGCCTCATCTTCGCCATCATCATCACGACCGGGCTGTCGCTGCTCGTGGCGATCGTGGCGGCCAGATTGTACGGAAGGCTGCCGGGCTCGCGCGCCTCCGACCCCAACCGGGCGCGGACGTTCGGGGACAAGCCGGCCGATCGCGGCGGCGCATCCGAGCGAGGGGAGGGCTGAGCCCATGGAACTCGCGCGCGAACTGATCGGGCTCTTCTCCGCCTTCGTCATCCCCGTCATCCTGGTCGGCTTCCCCCTCTACGGGCTCTACAAGCGGGTGCCGGTCTACGAGACCTTCGTTGAGGGGGCGAAGGAGGGCTTCGGGGTGGCGGTGCGCATCATCCCCTACCTCGTGGCCATCCTCTTCGCCATCGGGATGTTCCGCGCCAGCGGGGCGATGGACGCGCTCATCACGCTGCTGAACCCGGTGCTCGGGCCGATCGGTTTCCCGGCCGAGGTGCTGCCCATGGCGATCATCCGCCCGCTCACCGGATCGGGCTCCGCGGGGCTGGTCGCGGACATGGTCGCGCAGTACGGGGAGGATTCCCTGTTCGTCAAGATGGCCGCCGTGATGTTCGGCTCCACCGAGACGACCTTCTACGTCGTGGCCGTGTACTTCGGCGCCGTAAACGTCAAGCGCACCCGGCACGCCATTCCCGCCGGGCTGACGGCCGACATCGCGGCGATGCTCTTCGCGGTGTGGGTGGTGCGGCTGCTGTTCGGCTAGTCGTCAGCGCATTTTCCAGGAGGGTGACATGACGCGTCGACCAGGCCCCTGGATCCTCTTCGGCCTCCTCGGCGTCGCCGGCGTTGTCGTCGCGATTCGGTTGTTCCCGACCGCCTTCCCCATCGTCACGCTGGACCTCGCCATGGACCGCGAGGCCGCCGTCTCCCGGGCGGAAACCCTGGCGCGACAGTACGGATGGGACCCGTCAGACGCTCGAACGGCCGCCACCTTCGGCCAGACGGATCCCGAGGTACAGTCGTACGTCGAACTGGAAGCGGGAGGACGAGACGCGTTCGTCGGGTTGGCCGGGGGTGGCATCTATCAGCCGTACGTCTGGACGGTGCGACGCTTCCAGGAGGGGGCGGTCGAGGAAAGCCGGGTTCGCTTCACGCCGGCGGGCGAGCCGTACGGGTTCCGCCTTCGCCTCTCGGAGGACGATCCGGGCAGCGGCAACGTCGCGGAAGCCGAGGCTCGAGCCGTCGCCGAGGGGACGGCGGCGGAGTGGGGGGTCGATCTTTCCGTTTTCGAGCTCATCGAGTCGTCCGAGGAAGCGCAGCCGGGCGGGCGCGTGGATCATTCGTTCGTGTTCGAGCGAATCGACGCCGCGGTGGAGGATGGCCGCTTCCGGCTTCGGATCCGGGTAGCGGGGAACCGGGCCTCCGAGCTCGCCCACTTCGTCTACGTGCCCGAGGCCTTCTCCCAGCGCTACCGGGACATGCGGTCGAGGAACGATGCGATCGCGTTCGCATCGCAATCGGTCTTCGTCGTCCTCTTCCTGCTTGTTGGAGGCGTAGGCGGCACGGCTCTCCTCATGAGGAAGCGTCTGGTCGTCTGGCGTCCGGCCCTCGTCTGGGGCGCCATCACCGCCGTCCTGCTCGGCCTCGGGATCGTGAACAACCTCCCGCTGAACTGGATGAATTACGACCCGGCCGTCTCGATCCAGACGTTTCTGGCCCAACAACTGGTCCTGGCGGGCGCGGCAGCCGTTCTCGGCGCTCCGCTTCTCGCGTTCATCTTCCTCGCGGGGGAATCGCTCGGCCGGCGGGCGTTCCCCGGTCACCTCCAGCAGTGGCGCTTCTGGTCACCCGAGGTGGCGGCCTCCACCCCCGCGCTCGGCCGCACTGCGGGCGCGTACCTTCTCCTTGGGACGCAACTCGGCTACGTGGTGCTCTTCTACCTGGCCACGTCCCGGCTCGAGGGCTGGTGGTCCCCCGCCGAGGCGGTCGTCCAGCCCGACCTGCTTGCAACGGCGCAGCCCTGGCTTGTGGCGGTCTCGACTTCTCTCTTCGCCGCTTTCTTGGAGGAGAGCGCGTTCCGCGCCATTCCCATCGCGTGCGCGGCCCTGCTGGGGGCGCGCTACGGGCGGAAGAGCCTCTGGATCTGGGGTGCAGTGGTGCTGCAGGCCGTCGTCTTCGCCGCCGGTCACGCCAACTACCCTCAGCAGCCGGCCTACGCCCGCCTGGTGGAACTCACGGTTCCCGCCCTGCTCTGGGGCGTGATCTACCTCTACTTCGGCCTCGTGCCGACGATCATCTCCCATTTCACCTACAACCTCTCGCTGCTCTCGCTCCCACTCTTCGCGTCATCCGCGCCGGGCATCCTCCTGGACCGGGTGGTCGTGGTGACGGCCGGGCTGGTTCCGCTGCTGGTTGTGGCCAGGGCGCGGCTCAAGGTCGGTGCGCGAGCGAAGGCGCCGGAGTGGGCGTACAACCGCGCCTGGAAGCGGGCCGTGCTCGATGAGCCGGCCGCCGACGAGCGGAAGGGCGAAGCCGAGTCGCCCACATCGCAGATGCCCTCGGTCGCCCGGGGCTTCCTCTCGCGACGCAAGCTGGTCTACGCGCTGGGGGCGATGGGCGTCTTCGCCTGGGGTGCCGGAGCGTTGACGAATGCCGGCGGCGCGCCCCGGTTGACGGCAACCAGGAGCGAGGCGATCGCCGCAGCCCTGGATACGCTGGAGCAGCGCGGGCGCGCCGTTGAATCGTGGACAGTCCTCGCCCAGGTGGCGTCCAATCGGGGAGACGACGACCGGTACGTCTTCGACGAAGCCGGCCCGGAGGTGTACGAAGGCCTGCTCGGAACCTATCTGCCAGGGCTCCGCTGGATCGTACGTTTCGTGGACTTCCGTGCCGACCCCGAGCAGCGTGTCGAGCAACTTCAGGTTCACCTCGACCCGGCGGCCGAACCCGTTCGCCTCCGGCACATCCTCCCCGAAGCAACTCCGGGCGCGCGGCTGGAGGAGGAGGACGCGCGAACGGCGGCGCTCGCTGCCGTCCAGGCAAGGTACGGGATGGGCCCTGAGTCCATCGACGAAGTCGGCGCCGTCCAAACGGCCCGGCCGGAGCGCACGGACTGGCGGTTCACCTTTGAGGACCCGGGGGTGCTCTCGGAAATCCCCGGGGAAGCGCGGTTGGCGGTGGTGCTCGCCGGCGACGACGTAGTGGACGTGACTCGCTTCGTGAACGTGCCTGAGGAGTGGGAGCTCGCCCGGGGGGACGGCGAGGCGCTGCGGAACCTTGTGAACCTGTGTGCCGCACTGATGCTCGTGCTCGGCTTCGCCGGGGCATGCGTCCTGTCGGTGGTTACGTGGGCGAGGCGCGGACTGAATACGCGGTTGTGCGTCCGGGCCACCCTGGTCGCCGCGGCGGCGCTGGGCCTCGGACAGGCGAACTCCTGGCCGCAAACCGAGGCGATCTTCACACCGGCGCAGCCGTGGGGCCTTCAGGCGGGAATCGCGGCCTTCGGGGGCTTCCTCGTGCTCCTTTTCGGGTCGGCGGCGATCGGTCTGGGGGTCGCGCTCGCGCACAGATGGCTCGGGAAGGCGCGGGAAGGGCAGGCCGAGGCGCCGGCATCGCGCGCGCTCGCCCTGGCGGTGGGCGCTGCCCTGCTGGGTCTCGTGACGCTCGGAGACCGGGTCGCCGGGGGGCTTCCCGCGTTGCCCGACGTCACCGGGGCCAACTCCTTCATCCCAACCCTGGCCGGGCCGCTTGGCGCGACAACAGGGTTTCTCTTCGGCACGACAGGATTGCTCTTGATGAGCGGCCTCGCGCTGAGGTCGGGCGCCCGGCTCCGCTGGCGCGTCGCGCTGTGGGTCTTCGTGCTCGCGGCCGGGGTCTTCTCCGTTCCGGGGCCGCTTCAGGAGTCGTTTCTCACATGGGTGCCTGCAACACTCGTGGCTGGGGCCATCTTCTTCGGGCTGGCCCGTCTCGGCGCGGCGGCGCCAGCCTTGATGCCCGGCATCGTCGGAACTCTGATTTGCGCCGACTTCCTCGTTCAGATCGCCACCGGACCGTATCCGGGTGCGAGGCCGGGTGGCGTGCTGGTGGTCATCGTATTGGGCACGCTGGTCGTCGGATGGATGCGCGAGATGCACACCACGCCACGGATATCGCGGCAGCGGCAGGCAGGGTGATACGCGACAGGCACACCAGGTTTCCGGCGGGAATCATGCACTACCACCTGATCGGCATCGCGGGCACGGCGATGGCCTCGCTGGCGGGGCTGCTGCGGGCGAAGGGCCACCGGGTGACCGGCTCGGACCAGGGGGTCTATCCGCCGATGTCGCTGATGCTCGACGATCTGGGCATCGAGTACGCGGACCGCTACCACCCGGCCAACCTGGCGTCCGGGCCGGACATGGTCGTGGTGGGCAACGCCATCAGCCGGGGCAACCCGGAGCTCGAGGAGGTGCTGGACCGGCGGCTGAGCTACGCTTCGGCGGCCGCGGTGATCAAGGAGCAGTTTCTGGCCGGCCGCCACGTGGTCGCGGTGGCGGGCACCCACGGCAAGACCACCACCGCGAGCCTGGTCGCCTGGCTGCTCGAGGCGGCGGGGCTCGCCCCTTCGTTCCTGATCGGCGGGATCGCGGAGAACTTCGGCATCTCGTTCCGCCTCACCGATTCCGGGATCTTCGTCATCGAGGCCGACGAATACGACACCGCGTACTTCGACAAGGGCCCCAAGATGTGGCACTACCTGCCCTGGACGGCGGTGGTGAACAACGTCGAGTTCGACCACGCGGACATCTTCCGCGACGATGTCGCGTACCGCTTCGCCTTCGAGCGCTTCATCAACCTGGTGCCGCGGGCGGGCACGCTGGTGGCGGGCTGGGATTCCCCGGCGCTGCGCGGGATGTGCGGGATCTCGCGGGCGCCCGTTCAGTCCTTCGGCATCGGCGGGTCGGGGAAGGCCCCTTCGCATCCGCGCTGGCGGGCGGAGCGCATACGCTACGCGGAGGGCCGCACCCGCTTCGCGGTCCGGCGGGACGGGGCGCTGCTGGGGGAGGTGGAGATGGAGCTCGCGGGGGACTTCAACGTCCTGAACGCCTTGGCGGCGATGGCGGCGGCGACCGCGGCGGGCGCGCGCTGGGACGCGATCCGCGAGGGCCTGCGCACCTTCCGGGGCGTCCGCCGCCGCATGGAGGTCCGGGGGGAGGCGGGGGGCGTGACGGTGGTGGACGACTTCGCGCACCACCCCACCGCGGTCGCGGGGACTCTCGAAGCGGCACGGCAGCGGTTCCGCGACCGGCGGCTGATCGCCGTCTTCGAACCCCGCAGCTATACTGCCCAGCGGCGAGAATACCAGGAAGCCTACCGGGCCGCGCTGGGCAAGGCCGACCACGCCATCGTGGCCGGGCTCTTCCGACCCGAGCGCTACGATGACGCGACCCGCCTGGACCCCGTGCGGCTGGTCGAGTCGCTGCGCGCCCGCGGCATCGAAGCCGACTACGAACCGGCCGTGGACGACATCGTCGGCCGCGTCGTGCGCGGGGCGCGGCCGGGCGACGTCGTGCTGGTCATGTCCAACGGCGGCTTCGGAGGCATCCACGAGCAGCTCCTTGTCGGGCTGCGCCCCAAGGGGGCGGGCGCCCCGCACCCTGAAACCGCTCCTTCGGTGTCGCGCGCAGGCGCGGTTGCGCCCGATCCCACCGGGAGTGCATCGGGCGGGCACGGGGCGGGCTCATGACGTCCCGGGTCCCCACCCCTCCCCCCCTCCGCCCGCGACCGCTGCGCCCCGCTGCGCGCGTGGCGCTGGTGGCTCCGGCGGGGCCGCTCTCGCCCGGTGTGCTCGACAAGGCCGTCGACCGCTGCCGGAAGCTCGACCTGCAACCGGTCGTGTACCCGGCGGCGACCCGCAAGCAGGGCTACCTGGCCGGAAGCGACCAGGAGCGGCTCGCGGACCTGCAGGCCGCCTTCGACGACCCGGCGACCGACGCGGTGTGGGCGCTCCGGGGCGGCTACGGGACATTGCGCATCCTCGACGGGCTGGATCTCGACCGGCAGCGTCGCGCGCCTATCCCCTTCATCGGCTTCAGCGACAACACCAACCTGCACGCCCTCCATGCGCGGGCGGGCGTGGTCTCGTTCCACGGACCGCATCCCGGCGCCGACTTCCCTCCGGAGACCGAGGCGTCGTTCCGCGCCGCGCTCTTCTCCGGCGAAGCCCCCGGGCGGCTGCCGTCCCGGCCCGGCGACCCGGCTCCCCACGCGCTGGTCGAGGGGAGCGCGGAAGGAAGGCTGGTCGGCGGAAACCTCGCGATCCTGGCGTCTCTGTGCGGATCGCGGGATGCGATCCCGGCGCGGGGCCGCATCCTGTTTGTCGAGGATGTGGGGGAACCCGCCTACCGCGTGGACCGCATGCTGCACCAACTCCTGCGGGCCGGCGGACTGGACGGCGTGGCGGGGCTCGCCTTCGGCCGGTTCACCGGAGTGCGCGAGGGCCGGGGCGACATCACTGCCGTGCTGGCCGAGTTCGCCGAGCGTCTCGGCGTGCCCGCGGTTGCCGGTCTTCCCTTCGGCCACAGCGAACACAACTGCACGATCCCCGTGCTCGCCAAAGCGCGCCTGGACGCGGATTCGGCCACCCTGTCGGTGACCGAGCCCGCCACCCATCCGGGGTGAGCCTGACCGCCATTTCCACTCCACCGGGCTGCGCGCACGCCGGCGCACGAATGAGTACCTTGCAGGTACCAGCATGAGGTAGAATGCCCTTCCGCCCCATCCTGCAACGCTTCCAGACAAGTCGCTACCGGAGATCCATAGATGACGCTGCGAGGATTGCTCGCGGGGACGCTTGCCGGGCTGCTGGCCGCCACCTGCGGCGGAGAAGGCGGCACGGTCGATCCGGCCCCCCCACCCCCCCTTCCGAGCGGCACGGTCATCGGCCAGGTTACGGCCGAGGGCGTGCCGCTGCCGGGGGTGCTGGTGTCGCTGAGCGGCGGTACCACCCAGTCGACCGCGACGGGCGCGGACGGTGGGTTCCAGTTCGTGTCCGTGCCGGCGGGGTCGCACACCGTGACCCTGGCGAGCGGGATTCCCAACGACGTGACCTTCTCGCGAACCACCGCTTCGGTCACCATCACTTCCGCCGGACAGCAGGTGCGCGCGGACTTCCCCGGCGAGTACCTGCGCACCTCGGCCATCCGCGGCAGGGTGCTGGCGGTCACCCAGGGGACCGAGCCGGAACCGGTGGCGGGCATCGCGCTGCGCATGACCGGCCTGCACGAGGCGGCGGACACGACCGACGCCAGCGGCCGCTACGAGTTCGTCGCGCTGCGGGCGGGCGAGTACACGGTTTCGCTGTTGACCACCGCCGGTTTTGCCTTCGATGCAACCAGCTTCACCCAGACGATCTCGACGGGGCAGGCTTTCGAGCGTGACTTTGTCGGCGCCGCCGACCTCTTCGTCGCAACCGAGTCGCTGCAGACCGGCCGCGTGGCGATCCCCTATTCCCAGCAGCTGACCGCGCGCGGCGGCACGGCAGAGGGTCTCGTGTGGAGCCTCGAAGGCGGGACGCGCCTCCCCGAGGGCCTTGCCTTCACGAGCAACGGGTTGATCACCGGGACCCCGACCGCCACAGGCTTCACGGAGTTCCGCGTCACCGTGACCAATGCCCAGGGGAGGCGGGCGAGCGCGGCGCTGTCCCTGCGGGTTTGCGAGGGTGCGCTGGGCCTTGACGAAGGCGACTACCAGGTCTTCGAGGCGGGCGAGCGCGGGGAGTGCGGCTTCTTCGTGCACGCTCCGCGGGCCGGCGCCTACTACCGGGTAACCATGGTGGGAACCGAGGCCTTCACCAGTCCGCGGGTCTACGACGTGGGCCTCAGCGTCGAGGGGAGCTTCTCAGCTCCTTCCGCGGCGGTGGTGGCGAGATCGGAGGCACCGGCACGCCGCACGCGGCAGGAGGCGACCTCGATCGGAGGGCCCTGGCTGGACGACCTGCTCGAACGCGAGCGCGACTACGCCCAGGCCCATGCGCGCCTGCGCCGGAGCGAAGCCGACCTCATGGAGCGCCTCTCGGCCGAAGGCCCTCTGCCGATCCTCCCGGATCTCTCGCAACAGGTAGCCCAGGCGGCTGGCGGCGGAGCCGGTGCGAGCCGGGCGCCCGCGGAACTCGACTTCCGGCTCGGAGACGCGTTCGGCGGCAGCTGCGCCGTGGACACCACCGTAACCGCCAGGCTGGTCGCCGAGAACCAATACCTCGCCTTCTACGAATACCAGACGAACGTTTCGGCCGACAATGTGCGGCAGATCCTCGACTACTACGCCGATTACGGGGAAGAGGTGATCCAACGCTATTTCGCGGGCGTAAGCGACGTGAACGGCGACGGGATCGTGAACGTCCTCATCCGTCCCGGCCTGGAGGGCAACACCCGGGCCTACGTGTGGTCCGCCGACATGACGCTCTCGCGCAACTCCTGTGCGGCGTCGAACGAAATGGAGCTGATCCACGTCGACGGCGGGAGCATCGACGACATCGGTGCCGGCGACTTCTGGGCGCTCGGCACGATCGTGCACGAGATGAAACACGTCAGTTCGCTGTACAAGGGATCTCGCCGGAGGAGGGGTTCCTCCGGGTTCCAGCCCATCTGGATCGAGGAAGGCACGGCCGACATCGCCAAGGAAGTGTCCTCACGGCTGGCCTGGCAGCGGGCGGGCGGCCCCTCGACGAGCGATCGCGTGACGGCAGACGATATACGTTCCGCGATCCGAACCACGGGAGGAACGGCGAGGGCCCAGGCCTACGGCGTCTTCATCACGATGGCGCGCACGGTTTGGGGGTTCGCGCCGGATTCGAGCGCGGTGACCTTCCAGTACGGTGGAGAGGTAGGGGACGTATACGGATCGGGCTGGCATTTCCACCGCTTCCTGCGGGACTGGGTGCTGGGGACCGGGAGTTCTGCGAGGGATGCGAACTTCATGCGCGAGCTGAACGACTCGCTCACGGCCGCCGGGGTCGAGGGCATCGTTGCCGTCACCGGCACGCCGATCGACGAGCTGTTCACCCAGCACGCGATCGCCATGACCTTCGCCGGAAGCGAGAGCGTGGCGGGCGCCGGTGTGCCCCACTTCACCACCTACGATTTCCCGACCGCCACCGAGGTCTTCAACGAGCCCGACCCGCCGGGCTTCTACCCCTGGCCGGTGACCACCACCGGGGAAGACACCGACAATTCCTTCGCGCCGATTTCCGTGCCTCTGGCCACCTCGGGAACACGCACCTTCGACGGCCGGCTGGCCGCCAGCGGCGTCCGCATCCACGACTTCCGCGCGCGCGGCGCCGGGAACGGGGCCGCGTTCTACTTCGACATCCCCCCCTCGGCCCGGGTGATCGTGGCGCGCATTTCCGAGCCGGATCCGTAGGCCGCTCCCGGGAGGCGCTTGCGAGCGAGGCGCCCCCGCGCGTGCTAACTTTGGCGGGCATCCACGATTTGGCCGGCCAAGGGAGGCACCGATGCATGAAGGGCACACGACAGGGCACACACCGAAGAGCGTCATTCATTCCGCGCGCTACGCGATTCCCGCCTTCCTGCTGCTGGCGCTGACCGCGTGTAACAACGCCGACGCTCCCGCGCGGGAGGCCGACGCGGAGCTCATCGAACGTGCCCGCGGCATCCACGAGCGCGTCATCACGCTGGACACGCACGCCGACATCAACCCGGGCAACTTCACGGCCGAGCGCAACTACACCATGGACCTGCCCACCCAGGTGAACCTGCCCAAGATGGAGGCGGGCGGGCTCGACGTGGCGTGGTTCATCGTCTACGTGGGGCAGGGCGACCTCACGCCCGAGGGGTACGCCGAAGCCTACGACCAGGCGATCGCCAAGTTCGACGCCATCCACCGCCTCACCGAAGAGATCGCGCCCGAGCGCATCGGGCTGGCCCTCACCTCCGACGACGTGCGCCGCATCGCGGGAGAAGGGCGCAGCGTGGCCATGATCGGGATCGAAAACGGCTACCCGGTCGGCGAGGACATCGGGCGCATCCAGGAGTTCCAGGAAAGAGGCGCCCGCTACCTGTCACTCGCCCACAACGGGCACAGCCAGCTCTCCGACTCCAACACCGGAGAGGCGCTGGACGACTGGCTGCACGACGGGCTGAGCGAGCTGGGCCGGCAGGCGGTGGCCGAACTCAACCGGGTCGGGATCATGATCGACATCTCGCACCCCTCCAAGCAGGCCAACATGGAGATGTTCGAGCTGAGCCGGGCTCCGGTGATGGCCTCTCATTCCTCGGCGCGGGCGCTCAACGACCACAGCCGCAATCTGGACGATGAGCAGCTGATGGCGCTCCGGGAGAACGGGGGCGTGGTCCAGACCGTGGCCTTCCGCGGCTACGTGGACGGGCCCAAGAACCAGGCCTACCAGCAGGCTTCGCAGATGATCATCGCGGAAGTCGCCGAGGAGATGGACTTCGAGATGATCGGCGGCGGCCGCGGACGCGCCTTCTTCATGGCGCTGCAGGCGATGAGCCCGCAGGAGCGCGAGGAGTACCAGGCCGGACTCCGCATGGTCCAGGACGCGGCGGCGGAGCGCATCGCCGTGGAGGTCGCGCCGGTCACCCCGCCGGTGGACGTCGCCGACTTCGTGGACCACATCGACTACATGGTCGAGCTCATCGGGCTCGAGCACGTGGGCATCAGCTCCGACTTCGACGGAGGCGGGGGCGTCACCGGGTGGGACGACGCCTCGGAGACCTTCAACGTCACCCTGGAGCTGGTCCGGCGCGGCTACACGGAGGAGGAGATCGGCATGCTCTGGAGCGGCAATCTTCTGCGCGTGCTCGACGACGTGCAGCGGGTGGCGGCGGAGATCCAGGCGGAGGGCAACTGACGCAGGTTCCAGCGCGCGGATCGCGCTTTTGATCGTCGCGCGCGGCAAGGTTAGCTTTTCTGCCCGTTCCCCCGCAGGTCCTCCCCGGGAGGTGTAATGGTCCCCATTCTCGCGCTCTGGCTTCCGATTCTGATCGCCGCCGTCCTCGTTTTCGTGGGCAGTTCGGTCATCCACATGGTGCTCGGCTATCACAAGAGCGACTACTCGAAGGTCGACTCCGAGGACGCGGTGATGGATGCGCTGGGCGCCGCCAACCTCGCGCCGGGCGACTACTTCATCCCGCACGCCGACAGCGCCGAGGTCATGAAATCCGAGGCCTACCAGGCGAAGCTCAAGAAGGGACCCACCGCCTTCATGACCGTGACGGAGCCGGGCGCGTTCAACAGCATGAGCAGAAGTCTCGGGCTGTGGTTCGTCTACTGCGTCGTGATCGGGGTGGTCGTGGCGTACGTGACCGGCCGCATGCTCGAGCCCGGCGCGGGGTATCTGACGGTCTTCCGCCTTGCCGGCACCGTGACCTTCTGCTGCTACGCGCTCGGGGAGCCGATACACTCCATCTGGTTCCACAGGAGCTGGTCGACCACTTTCAAGACGATGTTCGATGGATTGATCTACGCCTGCCTGACGGGCGGCGCGTTCGGCTGGCTGTGGCCGGAGTGAGCCGGGGCGAAGCGATGCCGGACTCGACGGACCCCCCAGCCAGCGTACGAATGGCAACTGTAGACGAGGTTGATGATGGATAAGGCCGGACATTCCCGCTGGCGCGAAGCCCTGCTCTGGGTCGGCGCGGTCCTGATCATGGCGGGAGCGGCGATCTACCAGCGCCGCACGGGCCCCACCTACCCGCTGCGCGGCGAGGTCGCCGTAGGGGCCGATGCCTACCGCTACGAGCTGGTGCGCAGCCAGGAGACCATCGAGCGCGCGCGGGTCGCGCTGCCGCGGCCGGGCGCGGACGCCAGCGGCACGATGACCTACCGGCGCTACCCCACCAGCGACGACTTCACCACGGTCGAGATGGCGGTGGAGGACGGGGAGGAGGGCCCCGAACTCGCGGCCTATCTGCCGGTTCAACCCGCGGCCGGCAAGATCGAGTACTACGTGGAGGTGCAGACGGCGGGGGGGACGGAACGCATCCCGGCCGAGCAGGGCGACGACGCCAACATCATCCTCCGCTACAAGGATCCGGTTCCGGCCCCGCTGCTGATCTCGCATGTGATCGCGATGTTCTTCACCGTGCTGATCGGGATGCGGACGGGTCTCGGAGCGCTCTTCGCTCCCGGCAACATCCGCACGCTCGCCTGGGTGACCCTGATCGGGATGACGGTGGGCGGGCTGGTGCTCGGCCCCTTCGTCCAGAAGTACGCCTTTGGCGAGTACTGGACCGGCTTCCCCTGGGGCTACGACCTGACCGACAACAAGCTGCTCATCATGTGGGTGGTGTGGGTCGGGGCCGCTTCCGCGCTGGGCGTGAAGCCGAAGCGGAAGGCCGGGCCGGGCCGGGTGACCGTGGGCGTCGCCGCGCTCGTCATGACCGTGGTCTACCTCATCCCGCACAGCATGCGCGGCAGCGAGCTGGACTTCGCGGCCGTCGACGCGGGGGTACCGGCGGCCGAGGCCGTCGGGACCGGCCGCAACCAGGAATAGGTGCGCGCCGGAACTCTTCGAACCGGCAATAGCGGCGAGATCGTCCCCCTCGCCGGCCTCCAGCCCGCCCGAAGGACACCTCCGACCTCGCCCCGGCGGGCCCGGATTCCATCGTGAGCGCCGCCCATCTCCACCTTCTGACCGTGCACCTGCCGGTCATCCTGTGCCCGCTCGCGCTGGTGCTCTTCGTCTGCGCGCGCCTGCGCCACGAAACGCCCGCGGCGCGCATCGGCCGGTGGCTCCTGATCGCCTCCGCCGCCGTGGGCGTGCCCGCCTATTTCTCGGGTCCGACCGCCTTCGAGGCGATGGAGACCGAGCTGGCCCCGATGCGGGATCTGGTCGAGCTGCACGCGGTTCTGGGCAGGGCGGCCTTCTTCGGCCTCGTGCTGCTGGCGCTGACCGCGCTCCAGACGACGCTGCGCGAGATACAGGAGGAACCGGTCCCCCGCTGGCTGCACGGCGTCGTGGTGGTAGGCACCCTGCTCCTCAGCTACGTTCTGGCCTGGACCGGCCACCTCGGGGGCGCCATCCGCCATCCGGAGATCGGCGAAGCGCTTTCGTGGATTTTTCCCCGCTGGTGAGCCCGTGCAGCGCGCGTTTACGCATTTTACATATTTTACGCATTTTACGTAATCCGTTTCATCCCCATGCTTCAGAGAGACCCATGAGCCGTCTCGCCGTCCGTCCCGCCGCGTCTCCGCTGGCCCCGCCGTCGCCGTTCGCCGCCTCCATTCCCGGCGCGGTCTTCGTCGCGGTCGCCCTCCTCGCCGGAGTCCCGTCGCCCGCGTCCGCTCAGGAGCCCGCGGTCGGCGCCGAAGCCGAGATCCGCGCCCTCATGGACCATCCCTCCGTCCAGGAAGCGTTCCGTCACATCGAGGAGAACGATCCCTGGACCATCGCCACGCTGCGCGAACTCACCCAGATCCCCGCGCCTCCCTTCATGGAGGAGGTGCGCGGACAGCGCTTCCTGGAGCTGCTCCAGGAGTCGGGGGTCGATTCCGTCTGGGTCGATGCGGAGGGCAACGTCATCGGACTGCGGCGCGGCAATGGCACCGGGACGATGATCTTCTCCGGGCACCTGGACACGGTCTTCCCCGAGGGCACCGACGTGACCATCCGCGAGAGCGGCGACACGCTCTTCGCGCCCGGCATCGCCGACGACACCCGCGGCCTGGCGACCGTGCTCGCCGTGCTGCGCGCCATGAACGCCGCCGACATCCAGACCGAACAGGACATCTGGTTCGTGGGCACGGTGGGCGAGGAAGGCACCGGCGACCTGCGGGGGGTCAAGCACCTCTTCCGCGAGGGTTCGCCGGACTTCAGCGCCTTCATCTCCATCGACGGGCTCGGGCACAGCGGGGTGACCAACGCCGGCCTCGGCTCACACCGCTACCGGGTCGCCTTCAAGGGGCCGGGCGGGCACTCCTGGGGAGCGTTCGGGCTCGGCAACCCCATCCACGCGCTCGGACGCGCGGTGGCGGCCTTCGACGCCGAGGCCAAGCAATACACCGACAACGCGGCCCAGCGCACCAGCTACAACGTGGGCACGGTCGGGGGCGGCACCTCGGTGAACTCGATTCCCTTCGAGGCCTGGATGGAGATCGACATGCGCTCGGAGAGCCCGGAAGCGCTGCTGGAGATCGACGCGGTCTTCCAGGCGGCGATGCAGCGGGGGCTCGAGGAAGCCAACGCGGTGCGCGCCCGGGGCGAGGAGCTGACGCTCGAGGTCACCATGATCGGCAACCGGCCCAGCGGCGAGACCCCGGAGGACCATCCCTTCGTCCAGCGCGCGCTCGCGGCCACGGAGCTCATGGGCGGCATCACGTCGCTGCGGCGCTCTTCGACCGACTCCAATACGCCGATTTCGCTCGGAATCCCCTCGATCACCATCGGCGGCGGCGGCGCGGGGGGCGGCGCGCATTCGCTCGCCGAGTTCTTCATGAACTACGACGGCCCGCGGGGGATCCAGCGCGCCCTGCTGATCCTGGTTTCGCAGGCCGGGATGGTGCCGGTGATGTAGTCTGAAGGATTCCAGCGATCGGCGGGTACTCCAGCCACGGGCCGCACGGAACCATCCCGGCCGACGCGCGTCCAGACTGATCCATGTCCTTTTTCTCTTCCGACCGGGAACGCCGCCTCTGGATGTGGACTGCCGTCGTCGTTGCGGCAATCTACTCCACCCTCGGCCTCGCGCGCACGCTGGTCGACTATCTGGGCAACGACTTCGTCTCCGTGTGGCTCTTCCTGGCCGGTTGCCTTCTCGTTCTGGCCACCGTCATCACGCAGGGGCTCAGGGTCCGCCCCGGGGGCGCCGAAATCGCGGTCGCCCTGGGCGTAGCGGCCGCGTACCTGCTGATCATCGTGCGCATGTCGGTGCCGACGGAGCGCTCGCACCTGGTGGAGTACGGCGTGGTCGCCGTCTTCATCCATGAGGCGCTGACGGAACGCGCCAGACAGGGCCGCCGGGTTCCCGTGCCCCCGCTGCTCGCGATCGTGGCGGCTTCCCTGGTCGGCGCGATCGACGAGGGGATCCAGAGGCTCATTCCCAGCCGTGTCTTCGACCCCGTCGACATCCTGTTCAACGTGCTGGCCGCCACGATGGCCGTCACCGCAAGCGTGGCGCTACGTTGGGCGCGGCGTTGGGGCGCATCTGTGGTCAGGCGCGCCATGGGCGAACCGGGCCCCGAGTAACGGCAGGTACCGGCGCGGGTCGTTTGCACCGGCGCACAACGGTCGGGTCACGACAGATGACCGAGGGAGATCTCATGCACAGGCACATCATTCCATTCGGTACGGCGCTGGCCGTGGTTCTCGCCCTGTCGGGATGCCGCGATGCGACAGAGCCGCCGGTTGAGCCGCCGGTTGAGCCACCGGTTGAGCCGCCGGTTGTATTCGAGCCGGGGCCGCTGGGCGCGGTCACGCTGGAGGCGGGCGAGGCCGTGCGCATCCGCATGCTGCTCTCGGCTACGGTCGCGCCGACGCTCGGGGCCGTGACCCGGCAGGGGGCCGAGTTCGCCTCCGAGGACCTGGGGCCCATCCACGGGCGCGAAGTCGAGCTGGGCGATCCGATCGACACGAGTTGTTCGCCGGCGGGCGGCCGCGCGGGGGCGGGTGGAATCGTCGGGGACCCGAAGGTGGCGGGCATCATCGGCACGAACTGCTCGGCTGCGGCCGTGGCCGCTTCGCCCGTCGTCACGGACGCGGGTCTGGTCATGATTTCGCCCAGCAACACCTCCCCGCGCCTCACCTCGGACCTGGCCGGAACCCCGGATACCGACCATCACGCGGGCTACTTTCGCGTGTCGTCCAACGACCTGCACCAGGCACGGGCCCTGTCGGACTTCGTGTACAACCAGCTGGACCTCCGGCGCGTGGCCACCGTTCACGACGGCGATCCGTACACGTCCGCCCTGGTGGCGGCGTTCGCAGACGCGTTTGCGGCCCTCGGGGGCGAAATACCGGCCCAGGCCGAAATCGACAAGGGCGACACCGACATGACGGACGTTCTCGTGGAATTCGCGGCCGCCGGCCCGGACGCCATCTTCTTCCCGCTTTTCGTGACGGAGGGATCGCCCTTTGCCGCGCAGGCGCGGACCTTCGACGGGCTCGAAGGGACAACCCTGATCTCGGGCGGCGCTCTGCTGGTCTCCGCGTTCCTGGAAACGCCGCAGTCGGAGGGGGTCTACTTCGCCGGCCCGGAATCGGGTTTTGGCTCGAACGTGAACGAGCGGACCGGCAGGAGCGGGGAGCAGATTCTCGCTGCATTTGACGCCGAACACGGCGCGTTCCCCCAGTCCCCCTACTGGGCGCATGCCTATGACGCGACCACCATGCTCCTCTCCGCCATCCAGTCCGTTGCCGTGGAGGATGGCGACCGGCTGCACATCGATCGCGCCGCGCTGCGCGCGCAGGTGGGAGCAACCGCCATGAGCGGCCTGGTCGGGACGATATCCTGCGACGCCTTCGGCGACTGCGGCACGGGACGCATGAACATCTACCACCACACCGACACCGGCATGACCGACGTTGCCAGGCTGCCCGTCGTCTACGTGTACAGCCCCTGACTTCAGCTGGCGCGGGGGGTCATGCAATCACTGCGCCATCATTCCAGGTATTCCTCCACGGCTTCGCGCGCCTTGGCCTCGATGTCCCAGGGGATGTCTGAATCGCGGTAGAGCGCAGCCCCGTTGGACAGCACGGCGCTCTCTCCCATCGCCGGGGCGCGGCGATGTACCGAGGGGACCGGGGGCAGGATATCAGTCGATGCTCCCGGAGGGGCGTCGGGATGAACCGATGAAGCCGGCGGCAAGCCGGGGTCCGAGCGCTTCTCTGCCGCATTCACCTGCACTGGCTGCTTCCTTGCGGTCGCCCATGGGCTCTGCGGCGGCGCGTCGACCAGCATCTTCCCCTTCGGCGTGAAGAAGAGCACCGTCCCGTCGCTGTTCAAGGACACCTTCACCCGCCCCTCGTGAACGGCGCGGTGGTGCCGGCGGCAAAGGAGTAACGTGTTTCTGAGGCTCGGTTCGCCCCCGTCGGCCCAGTGCTTAACGTGATGCGCTTCGGTGAACCGGGCACCCGCAGCCGGGAAAACGGCATCCCCGGTCGCGCTCCTCAGCGCCCGCCGGATGTGCGGTGGAATGGTGCGCGTCCTGCGGCCGACGTTCAGTAAAGAACCATCCTTCGCGTGGACCATGGCGACCACGGCGGCATCGCACGCCATGCGCCGCGAAGTTTCCGCGGAAACGCGGATCCCGTCCAGATCCGAGCGCCCGGGCTCACCTGCGGTCCCGAGCGTCGCTGCGTCGCAATGGACCATGACCTGGTAGCGCTCGGCGCGGGTGCCTGATTCGACGCCGGGTTGAGCCCGTGGCCCCGGGTCGGAGCCGTCGGGGGCACCGCCCGGACCGCCACCAGGTGCACCCATGCCGCGGCCGGACTTGCCGACGTCGCCGGCCCGTTCACCGACGTCGCTGGCCCGTTCGCCGGCATCGCCAGCTCGTTCACCGATATCGCCGGCCCGTTCACCGACATCGCCAGCAGATTCACGTTGGCTGCTCCTCGCCACACCAGCCGACTCGGAGCTCGTCCGCAGCCGCGAGGAAGCGGAGTCGCTCGATTCATCGGCCCCGAATCCCGCCGCCAGAGCGCGCTCCGCGAGCAGGCCCACGGCATCCGCCCGGCGCTGCTTCGACTCGGGACGCCTATCGCCGTCATAGCCCTCACGGCTACCGGCACCTGCACCGCCCTCGCTACTACCGGCACCCGCACCGCCCTCACGCCGGAACAGCGCATCGGACGCCGCCTCTACCGCCCGCATCAGCACCGCACCGGCCTCCGGCTCGAGACGCCCCTTCACCACGTACATCCCGTCGCCGTCCACGAAGACCGAGAACGTCCGGCTGCGATGCCGGGCCTGCTCGGCCGTGAGCTCCTCGTCGCGCGACAGCTTCTTCCACATGCGCACCGTTCGCTCCAGCTTCGCCGCCGATCCTGCGCGCGCATATTCGAGCAGCTCCGCCTCGCGCTCAGGAGTCGCAACCCGGGTGAGCGCCCGCACCTTGGTGTATGAGATGCTCCCCTGCCTAAGGGCGTCGGCGGTCTGAGGCAGATTCTCCAGTGCACGGGCGGTGCGCACCCGTTCGCGCGCCGGGCCGAGCTTGATGCCGATCCTCCAGGCGAGCCACTCCGCGCAGGAGCCGAAGCCGTCCTTCCAGCCGCCCCGGCGATCGAAGTCCGCGATGAGGGTCATCATCTGCGCTTCCGCGGCGTTGATGCGCTCAGCCAACTCCGCGATTCGCTCGCCCAGCCGGGCGAGGTCGTCGTCGTATGCCGCGCGGTGGTCGTCGCCGGCCGAGGCGGCATCGTGTCCTCGTACCGAGCTTCCGGCTCCGCCACTTGTTCGTTGGCCAACTCGTTCCCGCACCATCGCGGGCCACGGAGAGGGCTGATTGCGAGTGTCGTAGAGAACGTCCGGCGATGCGATCATCATTCCTCCCAACATGCGATTGTACAATGACTTACGTACAAATATAACAGCACTGAAACCGACCTCTCAGGATGACCTGCAGTGGCCGAAGCGGGGTTGGGAGATCTTCGGAGGAGGGATGGGCCCGCGAACGCTGTGAGCGCGTCCGTCAGCGCCGTTGACGGGCTGCGGAGCTCACGATATCGGACTCTCCTAAATCGCGAGTTCCAAATCTGTCAATGGCAGAATGGGACGTTCCGGTGTGAATTCGGGCACCGCTACCGGTGGGCCGCCCACAGCATTGCGGATCCCGCTGACGGCAGCGTCCACACGGTCCGGCACACCAACTCCCCATGGACGATGGGACGGTCCTGCCCGCACGACCGACCGGTCACTCGGGACCGGCGCACGCTCGCCATGCGAGATGCACTACGCCATCATCTGCGATGGAGGTAGAGCCATGACGCCCGCGACGCCTCGCCGGCGGGCGGACCGGGTCGACACCCAACAGCCATCGCTGGGGGACTGGCGCGCGTGTACGCCTCCATCGGGACCCAGCGCAGCCTGCGGATCCCGCTCGCAGGCCTGGATGGTGCCGGTGACTAGGCCGGAATGGTGCCGGTGATCAGGCCTGGATGGGGCCGGTGATCAGGCCTAAATGGCGCGTGATCAGGCCGGGACAGTGCCGTGATCAGGCCCGGAGGTGACCAACTCAATACCCCAGCGCCATCGCCCCCGGACGGCGCGGGTCGCCGTAGCCGTAGAAGAGCCCGTCGGAGAACATCACGGTCTGCAGGCTGCCCATTCCGGCGCTGAACTGCACGTCGTGGCCGCGGGCCCGCAGCGCGCGGATCACGTCGGGGCTGAAACCGCTTTCGACCTCCAGCCGGTCCGGAAACCACTGGTGGTGCATCCTCGGCCGCGCGGTGGCGTCGGCGATGTTCATGCCGTGCTCGAGCACGTTCACCAGCAGCTGCAGGTTGGTGGTGATGATGCGGCTGCCGCCCGGGCTGCCGGTGAGCAGGAAGGGGCGCCCGTCGCGCAGCACGATGATTGGCGTCATCGAACTCACCGGGCGGCGCCCCGCGGCGATCTGGTTGTCCGCGCTCCCCATCAGCCCGAAGGCGTCGGGGATGTCGGGGCGCAGCGTGAAGTTGCCGAGGTTGTTGTTCATGAGGATCCCGGTGCCCTCGATCACGACCCCGGACCCGTAGGAGAACATCAGCGTGTAGGTGTTGACCAGCGCGTTGCCCTCGCTGTCGAGCACCGAGTAGTGGGTGGTCTCCGGGCTCTCGTAGGGGGCCAGGTTGCCGGGGCCGATGTCCGATGACGGGCGGGCGCTGCTGAGGGAAATGCCCCGCGCCAGCTCCGCCGCGTAGTCCTTGCTCGTAAGCGCGGCGACAGGGAGATCGAGGTGGTCGGGGTCGCCGAGGTACTTGCTCCTGTCGGCGTAGGCCAGCTTCATCGACTCGGCCATGACGTGCATGGCATCGGCGCTGCCGTAGCCCATCTCCTTCAGGGGGAAGTTCTCGAAGATGTTCAGCATCTGGACGATGTGCATCCCGCCCGAGCTTGGCGCGGACATCGCCGCGATGTCGTAGCCCCGGAAGGTGCCGCGTACCGGCTCGCGCTCGACGACGCGATAGTTGGCCAGGTCTTCCATGGTGATCAGGCCGTTGTGCTTCGCCATGTCGTCGGCGATGCGGCGCGCGATCTCGCCCCTGTAGAAGGCATCCGCGCCGCCCTCGGCGACCTGCTCGAGGGTCCAGGCCAGGTCGGGCTGTTTGTAGAGGTCGCCGACCTCGTAGTTGGACCCGTCGGGCTTGTAGAACTTGGCCCGCGATGCCGGATTGGCGCTGAGCCGCGGCTTGCTGCGGGCGAGGTTCACCGCCAGGTCCTCCCACACGACCATGCCGTCGCGCGCCAGGTCAATGGCGGGCTGGGCCACCTCGCGCCAGCTCATGGTGCCGTAGTTGCGCAGCAGGTGGTCGAAGCCGGCCACCGAGGCGGGAATCGCCGACGACTTGTGGCTGAAGCGGTACTCCTCGTTGTCGACCTCGCCGTCCTCGCCGAAGAACATGTCGGAGTGCGCGGCCGCGGGAGCGGTTTCGCGGAAGTCGATCGCGACCGTCCGGTTCTCCTCGGCCAGGTGCACCAGGATGAAGCCGCCGCCGCCCACATTGCCCGCGCGCGGCAGGGTCACCGCGAGCGCCAGGCCCACCGCCACCCCCGCGTCCACGGCGTTGCCGCCCTGGCGCAAGATGTCCACCCCGATCTCGGTCGCCAGGAAGTTCTGGCTGGCCACCATCCCGTTGCGCCCCACCACCGGGTGGTGGATCGCGTTGTAGGTGTTGATGGGGGCCTGTGCCGGCGCTGCCTGTGCGAGGGCCGTCCTGGGAAGGGCGAGGTCCGCCAGGGTAACGGTCAGCGTGAGGGCAGTTGCCGCCAGCACCGCGAGGGGTCGTCTGGTCATCGAATGCATGGTGTCGTCATCCCTGGTACGTGTCCCGAACGTCCGGGAGCGCGTGGTGGAAGTTGGTGGCTGGGCCCGCTCATCGGCACGATTCCTCGTCGCGGATCGTGGCGCTCGGCCCAAGTCCATGTCCTGCTCGCCGTCGAGCCCCGGGGGAGGATTTCCTGTGCCCTTTGGGGCTATCCTCGCTATCTTACCGCTACATCCGGGGTCCCGATACTCCCGACCCGGAGTTCCGCAGGTCCCCACAAGCACAGGAGGGTGGCCGATGGCGCGCAACTCGAGCGAATCCCCCAGCGGAAACGGGCATGCCGGGAACGGTCCCGGCGGACGCGAACCTGCGCCCGCGAGGGGCGGCAACGGGCAGGCTGCCAACGGACCCACCTCCACCCGTCGCGTGCGCCGCGTAGACCGCAGCCTCCCCACCAGCTCCACCGAGGGCGATTACGGGGACGCCTTCCCCAACTCCCGCAAGGTGTTCGTGGACGGCCCCGGCGGCATCCAGGTGCCGATGCGCGAGATCTCCCTCTCGGGCGGCGAGCCTCCGCTCAGGGTCTACGACACGTCCGGGCCGCAGGGCACCGATGTACGCCAGGGCATCCCCAGGCTGCGCGCCGAGTGGATCGCGGAGCGCGGCGGCGTCGGGCAGGTGCTGCCGCGGGCGTCGTTTGCGCCCGAGAGCGCCAACGGCGCCGAGATGCCGGCGGCGCTCCACAACCAGCCCCTCCGCTCCACCGGCGGTCCCGTCACGCAGCTCCAGTACGCGCGCCGCGGCGAAATCACCCGCGAGATGGAGTTCATCGCCCTGCGCGAGGGCATCAAGCCCGAATTCGTGCGCGACGAGGTGGCCCGCGGGCGCGCCATCATCCCCGCGAACATCAATCATCCCGAATCCGAGCCCATGATCATCGGCCGCAACTTCGCGGTGAAGATCAACGCCAACATCGGCAACTCCGCGGTCTCGTCCTCGATCGAGGAGGAGGTGTCGAAGCTGCAGTGGGCGACGCTCTGGGGCGCGGACACGGTCATGGACCTGTCCACGGGGAAGAACATCCACGAGACCCGCCAGTGGATCCTGCGCAACTCGCCGGTGCCCATCGGCACGGTGCCCATCTACCAGGCGCTCGAGAAGGTAGGCGGCGCCGCGGAAGACCTTACCTGGGAGGCCTATCGGGATACGCTTATCGAGCAGGCGGAGCAGGGCGTCGACTACTTCACGGTGCACGCCGGGGTGCTGCTGCGCTACGTGCCGCTGACCGCGAACCGCATGACCGGGATCGTGTCGCGGGGCGGCTCCATCATTGCGCACTGGTGCCTGTCCCATCACAAGGAGAGCTTCCTCTACACCCGCTTCCACGAGATCTGCGAGATCATGGCGGCCTACGACATCTCCTTCTCCCTGGGGGACGGGCTGCGTCCGGGGTCCATCGCCGATGCCAACGACGAGGCGCAGTTCGCGGAGCTGCGCACGCAGGGCGAACTCACCCGCATCGCCTGGGAGCACGGGGTGCAGGTCATGTGCGAGGGCCCGGGACACGTGCCCATGCACATGATCCAGGAGAACATGGACAAGCAGCTCGAGTGGTGCGACGAGGCGCCGTTCTACACCCTGGGGCCCCTGACCACCGACATCGCTCCCGGCTACGATCACATCACCAGCGCCATCGGCGCGGCGCAGATCGGGTGGTACGGCACCGCGATGCTCTGCTACGTGACCCCCAAGGAGCACCTTGGCCTCCCCAACCGCGACGACGTGAAGGCGGGCGTCATCAGCTACAAGATCGCCGCCCACGCCGCGGATCTCGCCAAGGGGCATCCACACGCGCAGGAATGGGACGACGCCCTGTCGAAAGCGCGCTTCGAGTTCCGCTGGGAGGACCAGTTCAACCTCTCGCTGGATCCGGTCACCGCGCGCGCATTCCACGACGAGACTCTGCCCGCCGAGGGCGCCAAGGTGGCCCACTTCTGTTCGATGTGCGGCCCCAAGTTCTGCTCGATGCGCATCACCCAGGACATCCGCGCCTACGCGGAGGAGCAGGGGTACACAACCGCCGAGGATCTCGTGCAGACGGGCATGGAGGAGAAGGCGGAGGAGTTCCGGGAACGGGGGCGGATCGTCTGATATTTGTCTGAAATCTGAGCATCCAGAGTTCATATTTCAGGACACGAGCCGACCACGCCAAAGAACCGGTCGGCCCCGGTGCGTCGCTACCGCCGCCAGGCCTCCGCGCCCGGCATTCCCCGGCTGAACAGCACCTCCAGGCTCGATCCGGGAGCGCCCGGCGCCGCAGCCGCGGCCACCTGGTTGGCAGGCGGCGGATCGCGCAGGATCCCCCGCACCTGCCCGCTGCGGGGGTTGCGCAGGATGGCCATCGCGAGGTCGGTCTCGCCGTCGAGGGTGACGGTACCGCCCGGACCCGCGAGCGTGATGGTCGCGAGATCGTCCTCCCATCCGGCTTGCACGGGAGCCACGAAGGCGAAGCTGGAGCTGCCGTCCCCGTCGGCCACCTCGGGCATCGCGAACGTCAGGGAGAAGAGCTCGGTTCCGTCGCCGGAGCGACCAATGAGCCGATGGTCCCCTGCGGACCGCGGTAGCGACGCCGGCGCGCTAACCACGAAGGCGGGTTCCAGGTAGGGCACGCCGTCGGAGCCGATTCCGCCCCACAGCAGGAGGGATCTGGTCGCCGGGGAGACCAGCGGCGGCGCGCGCAACGTCACGCTGTCGGCTTCGTCCAGGCGGAAGCGCAGCGCGTTGGTGAAGTGGTAGTCACTCGTCCAGTCGGGAGGGCCGCAATAGGACATGAGGTCCGCGGTCGAGGGGTGTACCAGTTGCCCGCCATCGCGGAAGTCGTAGCCCCACGCCCCGATGGACCCGTCAGGGTACGGAAACGACGGATCGGGGCCGCCGGCGCCGCCGCAGGGCGCGTGGCGCAGATCCAGGTTGTGCCCGAGTTCGTGGGCGATGATGTCCGGCCTGGGGAATGAGAAATTCGACCTGCCGGGCCGATAGGCCACTCCGCCGGCACCGGTGATCGGCCTCCCCATCAGGCCCATGTAGTGGCCCGCGCCGCCCTCCATTGCCCGAATCGCTGCGGTCTGGCGCAGCAAGTCGAATGCGCTGTTGCTCGAGCTCAGCACGGGGTCGTGCGCCGTCACCCGCATCTCGCCGATGGGAAGTAGATGCAGGTCCCCGAACATCTCGTGGCTCGCGAGGTCTTCGGCCATGGCTCGGCTGACGTTCACGATCGACGAATCACGGGTCGCGCTCCACACGAACGGAATCAGCGTCAGGTCGAAGGGCGGCATCTCCCGGACATCCACTTCCAGGCGTCCCGTCTCGGGGATCCGCTTCGCCACGCCCAACTCCGGGTCCAGCGTACTCTCCGGATCCACCTCGATCACCATCTCGAGCCCCGGCTGCACCACATGGCCCGGTATCCCGGCGTTCGCCGAACCCGACAGGCTGCTCTCGTCCACCGCGGTCGGGATCGGCGTGGAGGTGCCGGGAATCTCCACCACATGCGTCTCCCGGCCATCGTGGTAGAAGAGGGTTCGAACCGGCGGCATGCCAGCGCCGTTGGCCTGCCGGGCCGTCACGAACACCCGCAGCAGCGCCTCCTCGCCCGCCACCAGCGGAACGGGAAACTCTCGCGACTGGACGGCCTGGACCAGGTACGCTTCCGACGGGCCTTCTTCGACGCAGGGTGCGATGCGGCGCCTGTACACCCCTGCCAGCCAGTTCTGGAAGGCGGGATCCGAGGGAGCGCACAGGCCGGTTCCCTCGGCAACCAGCGCATCGAGCCGCAGCTCGGTCAGTTCGACCGGAAGGGCGCCCGACAAACCGCCGTTGAACGACAGACCCAGTTCCCGAAGGCTCGACATGCTTCCGAGTTCGGGGGGTACCGCGCCCTCAAGGTCGTTGTAGTCCAGAAACAGTGCTTCCAGCGTGGAGAGGTTGCCAAGTTCAGCGGGAATCGCGCCCGACAGCTCGTTCGACGCCAGGTGGAGCCATTCGAGGACTGGCAAGTCGCCCAGTTCCGGCGGGATGGGCCCGGTGAGCTGGTTTTCACCCAACGACAGGGTCCGGAGGGTGTCGAGGCCGGCGAGTTGAGCCGGGATTTGGCCCGTCAGATTGTTGTTCCTCAGCCGAAGTTGTTCCAGGCTGACGAGCTGTCCCAGGACGCCTGGAATCGTGCCCGTTAGATCGTTGCTCCAGAGATGAAGTGACGTGAGGTTGGTGAGATTGCCGAACTCCGGCGGGATCGAGCCCGTCAGATTGTTTCCCCAGAGAGACAGTACCGTGAGGTTGCCGAGGTGGCCGAGTTCGGGCGGAATCGGGCCGGTGAGATCGTTGCCGCTGAGGTACAGGTGCGTCAGGCTGGCGAAGTTGCCGAATTCGGGCGGGATCGGGCCGGTCAGATGGTTTCCCCAAAGAGACAGTTCCCTCAGGTTGGCGCGGCTGCCCAGGTTGGCGAGGTTGCCCAGTTCCGTCGGGATCGGGCCCGAGAGTCTGTTGTCGCTGAGGTAGAGCTCCGTGAGGTCGACGAGGTTGCCTAGCTGCGGCGGGATCGGGCCCGTAAGGTTGTTTCCCCAGAGATACAGGTGCGTCAGGTTGACGAGATTGCCGAGTCCGCTGGGGATCTCTCCGGTAAGTGCATTTCCGCCGAGTGCCAGAACGGTGAGGCGCGCGTAGCTGCCAAGTTCGGGCGGGATGGCCCCGATCAGATTGTTTCTCGTAAGGTTCAGGTACCGCAGTTGGGCGAGGTTGCCGAGGTCGGACGGGATCGGGCCGGTGAGATGATTGACTCCGAGATCCAGGGAGACCAGGTGCCGGAGGTCTCCCAGTTCGCGGGGAATCGAACCCGAGAGGCCATGGGGTATCGGCACCTGGGCTTCCCCGTCCCACCGGCCACCCAGATCGAGCTCCACGACCCGTCCGGTCTCGTTGGTTGCCACGCCGTACCACTCCCCCAGGGGCGTGTCGGTCAGCCAGTTCCCGGCGTCGACCCAGTTCGAGCCGTCCATGGCGTCGTAGAGCGCTGCCAGCACCGCCCGGTCCGGGCTATCGAGTACCACCACCGTTGCGCGGCCCGAGGCGGACCCGGCCGCGGCCGTGATCGTGGCCGTGCCGTTGGCGACCGCCGTCACCAGCCCTGACCCGTCCACCGACGCCACCAACGCGTCGTTGCTCGACCAGGAAACGGCGACGTCAGCCATCACCTGGGCCCACTGGTCGCGCACCTGCGCGCTCAGTTGCAGGGTTGCCCCCCGGACGGCTAGCCGGGCGGTTTGGGGGAGGACCGAGATCACCGTCGGCTGCGGGGAATCGCGGGGCGGCGGTTCCGTAGCCCCATCCCCGCAGGCATAGGCCCACAGGGCGGCCGACAGCGTCGCCGCAACAAGCGAGAAGAGTCGTTGACGCCTCATTTCTAGCGTCCGAGACACTGGCACAGCATCAGACTCTGCCCCGCAGGGCCGGGAGGCGCGCCGACTCCCACGGGGCTCGTTCGCCCCTTCACATGCCTACTGCTTCGGATGCCTACCCCGCCGTTCCGTCCAGCAGCTCGAACATCCGCTGCATCGCGATTTCCGCGACCCCAGGCCCGGTGATCTGTGGATAGTTGCCGGCGTGGTCGGTCATGTCGATCTGCGCCGCAGCTTCCTGGTAGGAGAGCCCCTGCGCGTGCAGCGCCGTCGCCCGCGTCTCGAAGTCGCGCAGGTAGGCCTGCAGATGGTCGATGATCGCGCGGTCCTGGAAGGGATCGCCGTGGCCGGGCAGCACCCAGTCGAATTCCAGCCCCTTCAGGTGCTCAAGGGTCTCCGCCCACTCGGCCGGATAGCCGTCGCCCATGAAGGGCAGCCGGGGCAGCAGCAGGTCCCCGGTGATGAGCACGCGCTCGCCGGGGAGGTGGACCACCACGTCGCCTCCCGTGTGACCGCGCCCGAAGAAGAGAATGCGGATCTCGCGGTCGCCTGCGAACAGCGTCATCCGCTCCGAGAGCGTGGTGTTGGGGCTCTCCGGGTCCAGCCCGTCCTGGCTCGCGTAGTAGTTCTCGAGGGCCGCGAGCTGGTCTTCAAGTTCGATGCGCTCCTCCTCGATGTCGGTGCGCATGACCTGGTCCCGCAACTCGGCGATCTGGTCCGGGACCCCGCCGACGAAGTTCTCCCAGGAACGGCCCATCGAGCCGCCGTTCTCGATCATCTCGCGCGTGAATTCGTGGCCGATGACATGAACGTCGTCCGGATAGGCGCTGTTGCCGTGGGCGTGATCGAAGTGGAAGTGGGTGTTGACCACGTAGCGCAGGGGCTTGCCGGTGAGCTCCATCACCTCGTCGTGGGCGGCCCGCGCCGCCGCAGGCGAGATGTGCGACTCGACGAGCAGCACGTGGTCGTCGTTGACCACCACCGCGCCGTGGGAGCCGACGTTCAACGAGCCGGTTCCGCGGGCGTGGAAGATGCCCGGGACGACCTCTTCGAACTCGAAGGCCGGGCCCACGTACATCGATCCCGGCGGCAAAGGCGTTTCAGCTGAAACGTCCGCCTCCTGGGCGGCCTCCGGCGCTTCGGCGCAGGTCCAGACGACAAGGCAGAGGAGAAGGGCGGGGAGATGGCGCATGGGAATCCTTTTGGTTCGGAGATGAGCGACTATGGGATCACCCGCGCCGGAGCCAGGTTCATTACCCAGAGCCCGGTGCGCATGTCGGAGACGAAGATGTTGCCCTTGTAGGGTTGCGGGCCCCAGGCCATGGTCGAGTTCGCGTCCTCGGGGGTGGTCATGAAGGACGCCACTTCGCGGCCCTGAGCCAGCAGGTCCCCGCGCAGCTCGCCGGATATGTCGACGATGCGCAGCCCGCCCTGATAGTAGGCGATGTAGAGCAGGTCATCCTCGACCCAGAGGTTGTGGCTTCCGGCTTCGGGCAGCCTGTATTCCGCGACCTCGCGCGGGTTCTCGATGTCGCTCACGTCCACGACATGGATGTAGCCGCGGGGGCCTTCGCATCCCGGGCAGCCGAAGATCTCGTCGCCCAGGAACACGTAGTCGCCGTAGCGGATGGCGTGGTGCGTGTTGCCGAAAAGGGCGCCGTTGATGTCGTAGAGGTAGTTGTAGGAGGAGATCAGCTGAGGTTCGGTCGGAGTTCCGCCCCAGCGCCCGTCGCCGACGTCGAGCATGACCAGCCCGTCGTTCCAGTAGGAGAGGTAGGCGATGCCGTCAACCACGCTCACGTCGTGGAGGTACTTGTTCGGCTTGTCGAGGCCCCAACGCCCGGCCTCGAAGGGGTTTGCGGGATCGGAAATGTCGATGATGTGGACGTCGAGGGTCCCGTCGTTGATGGCGTAGACCAGGTCGCCCACGAACCAGACGTTGTGGATGCCGCCCGTGAGGCTTTCGGTGTAGTGGGTGATGGTCTCCGGGTCGGCAGGGTTGGAGATGTCTATGAGGGTGATGCCGTTCCGGCGATTGGAGGCGTTTTCGCTGGTGACGATGGCGATGGTGCGGTCGTCGTTGATCTTGACGTCGTTGACGCGGCGACCGTCGACCTTGACGGAGTCGACGATGACGGGCACGGCGGGGTCGGTGACGTCCCAGGCGTACATGGTCGCGGCCGACATGGTGCCCGTGTAGGCATAGTCGCGTCCGTCGAGGCCTTCGAAGACCCAGAGGTCCGAGGTGGAGGTGCCGATGGGGCCCTGCCCCACCAGGCTGACCTCCCGGGTGGCCTCCCTGAGGAAGACCTCGAGGTCGACCGCCTCGGTGGCGGTGCCGGCGTCCACGCTGACGCGGTAGTTGCCCGGCTCTTCCGCGACGAAGGCGCCGTCCGGAAAGGCTGTCGCGGCCGTGGCGGCAGTGCCGTCTTCCATGGTGACCTGGTAGGCCAGTGAGATGTCGTCCACCGCGGAGCCGGAGGCGTCGGAGGCGGTGGCCGCGAGTCGCACGACATCGCCGGTGCGCACGCGCGATTCGGGGGACCCCACCGTGAGACCCTCCACCGGGTTGGCGACCACCTCCAGCGCGAGTTCGCCCCGCACCCCGCCCGCCTCCCCGACGACGCGTGCGGTCCCGGGTGCGTGCAGTTCCAGGCGGCCGGCGGCCGTCACGGTAGCCACTGCCTCGTCCGCCGACGACCACTCGACCACCGCCTCGGCGTGCTCCTCCCCGGCCGTAGTGATCGCCCGCCCCGTGAGCGCGAAGGACGTCCCCGCGTAGCTGGCGTACCCGGGCGGATCGATGTCAATACGCGCCACCGGATAGTCGTTCACCTTCACCGGAAGCTCGGCGGCCGGCGTCCAGTTGGGTTGGTCCTCGGTCGGCCCGGCCAGGCCGAGGAACACGCCGATCACCGCCTCTCCGTACTGCGTCCCGCGCAAAACGTAGGTGTCGGGAACCTCGTCCTTGATCGAGCGCAACTCGAACGGGCCGACCGTGCCGACGCCCCAGAGCGCACCGTCCACCTGGTTGCCGTCCGCGTCCCGGAGGATGCCCTGGAAGGTCACGGAGTCGCCCCGCTGCACCTCGATGGACGCGGGAACGATCTCGATGGTCGCGACCCTCGCCGCCAGTTGGCTTGGACTCAGGTCGGTGACGTCGACTGCCTGGTCGGGCGTCGCGGCCGCCGAAGAGGCGGCAGCCTCGTCGGCACCAGCCGGCGTCGGTGGTGCAGGTTCCGCGTACCCCCCGCAACCGGCGGCCAGTACGACAACAATCAGGAGGGCGAGGGCACAACGCGTCATGAGTCCAACTCCAGGTTGGTGGGTCCGGTCCGGGCCGGAGAATCGCCATTACTGCTGGTACACCCCAACAAGGTACGCGAGCCGACCCGCCGGGCGACCTTCAGGGATGCCTCCTCGGCAGGAAGGCGGAGAACCTTGCACCGATGGCTCCCCCGTCCAACATGTTGCAGTAACTGGGGTAGGAGCCACGGCCGCTCTCTACCGCCCGGATCCCGCAAACCTGGACGAGGGGAATGCTTCCGAGTCGTGACCTGCCGCACCGTCGACACATCCGGGCCTTCCTCCTGGTCCTGCTTTGCGCGGCGGGATGTCAGACCACGCCAACGGATGCCGACCTGCCGCCGATCTCGGGGACCTGGATGGCACGAGACCCGAGGCAAGGTTGGCGCTTCACGCTGACGGGCACGGGCAGCACAGTCCGGGGCCGGTATTCGAACGAAACCATCCCTGCATTGGGCTCGGTCGGGGGAAGCTATGATTTTCCGCGCGTCCGGCTGGTGTTCACCGTCCAGGTCGGCCTCGAAACCGTCGACTGTACGCTAAGGGGCACGATGGAGGAGGGCGGCGATCAGATCGCGAGCTCGGCTTCCTGCTCCTGGCGGCCGAATCGACAGGACGACTTCGCGTTGACGCTGGTGAGGACCGGGTGACGGGCTGAGACAAGGCCGCAGTTCAACGCAAACGCCGTCCGGGTCGGACCGGTGGCCGTTCGAGCTCTTCATTGTGCGACACGGCAAGGCCCGCAGGGCCCGCAACCCCCGGACCGGAGAACGCATGACCGCACGCTGCACAGGCAAGAGCCCGCCGTGCGACGAAGATCGGACACGGGTCGTCTTGGGAGACCAGCGAGCTCAATCCACCGGTAGGGCCATCCCCAGATGCCAGGATTGGAGTGTTCCGTCGACGAACGGGCGGGATAGATGCCCCCTGTCAGCCGGAGCGCGCCCCACACCTGGACGTAGAAGGAACTTTGGTGGTCGTGATACGCCCGCTGCCCGTCCCCATTCGGGCGGTCTCATCGGTGGAGCTCCGACTACTATCGATGCGCCTCCAGGCCGGGCAACAACTCAAAGCCGAATGGCGGCCACTACCGCACTCAAACGGGAATCGAAGCCCCCATCGGCGCCCAGCACTCGCGCAACATGAGCGAGCGCCAGTCCATACCCGCATCCGAGACGGCCCAGCCACACGGCGAGTTGTAGGTAGCTCCGTGGGTCCTCCGCGTCGGCAAAGCCACCGGTCGCCAACGGCAGCGGCAAGCTCACCATGGTCGGATGGTTGTAGGTCGCCAGCCCCTTCCTTGCCTCGCTGGACCACCAGCTGCCGTCGGCCGCGAACCGGAACTCGTCCGGCAAGCGCTTCCATATGTCGTCCATTTGCTCGTACGCGGGCCGCAACTCTGCGGCCATCACATGCATGCCATCGGCGCTGACCTCGCACCTGGAGATCGCTACCGCATGAAGGCACACTTTGCGGAGGCGGAAGACCCAATCCGGCTCGTCCGACGCGATCCTGCGCTTCGGGGCGTCGATGTCGATATGGATTCGAGCGAGCTGGCGAAGCATGTCGCGCTGCTCTTCGCACCGCGCGCGCTGCACTTCAACCGGTTCGGGCGCTTCCATCCCGTTCCCGTCTCAAGGCGGCTATGGCGGCGTCGAGGAGCGTCTTTGACGACTCACGCATGTCGCGTTGCTGCGCCAGCGCAGGTGTTACCCACTGATCCCATTGGTCGCCCGCCTCTCCGGCGACCGGGCACAGTGCGGCAGCAGCGTTCATGCGAGCCACCTGGTCCACCAGATAGTCCATGAAGCCCAGGAACGCGAACTGGTCCTGGACCATGTCCATTGACATGACCCCTCCGCGCCACGAGAGCCCCCTCCAGTCTGCCGCCGTAGCGTGACTGAAGTGCTCGCTCAGATAGTTGTACCATTCCCGGCCTCTTGGGAGTGTCGTCATCTTGTCGGCTTGCCTGAGGCTCCACGATTTCTGCCTTTTCGGCTTTGCCGCCCCGAATGACGCCGCCGCTGCGGCTCGCGCTTCCGTTGCCGTTTCGCGCAGCTCCTCGGGGCTAATCTCGCCTCTCGTCATTCTGCGAAACGTCTGATAATAGTCCGCGTTCAACCGGTCTTCGAACGCTGCTAGGGCACTCTCCCGTGACATCAGAAAGTCGGGCGCAATGATGGTGGTCTGGAACATGAACACGACTTGCCCGGCACATTCGAGAACCGGTCTCATCTGCACAGCGAGCGAGTGAAGGTTGTTGGTCTCGTTGGCTCGGAGCACGGCGCCCGTGTGTATCCGCGCCTTGCGAAGCAGCAGAGCCCCCATGATCCGAAACGTTGCGGCTGGATCGGCATCGAAGTCGATTCGGGCGCTGGCCTCAGGCCAGCCGCCGGTCGCGTCCAATCGGCGCTCCAGCTTGCCCGTCGTCGCGACCGCCTGCGTAACCAGCTCGGCCATGCCCGTACGACACCGGGTGACATCCGCTCGCACGGGACGGCTACTCACGCTCGCCGGTGGCGAGCACCGCGAGTCCGATCAACGATAGCCGCGTCACGGCACGTCATCACCCCAGAGGTCCCGCAGGTGGCGAGACATCTTCCATTCCCTGGTCTCGTCAAGGTATGGCTGCCACCGCTCACTCTCGCCAAGATACTGGAGTTGAATGGTGCTCTCCAACATCACGTCGTCGGGATAATCGCTGCTGTACTTGATCTTGTGGAGGACCAAAAAGAAGTAGAGGTGTATCCATGCCGCCTCCGAGAGCTCCCACCTGAGTTCCTCGCAGATGTAGTCGCCGTTCACCCCTTCGTACTCGTACATCCGTCGGTGGAGCTCCCGAAAGGCGGAGTCCAAGACGTGCAGCACCTTCTCAGGGCGGAGGTCCGCTTGACGCCCAATCGTCTCCACCAAGCCTGCTTCCGTTGGCATTACGCTACTCTACCTCCCTACAGGAGATGTCCATGCCGCCCCAAGCGGCGGAAAAGGAACTTCGCCCCCACGCGGCACTCACGGAACCGGGCGGCCGCGGCTTTCCGGCTCCGACATGCTGTATCCGAGCCCGCGCTCGTTCAGGATCCAAGCCCGCCTGGAACCCGTCCCCCCATACTCAGGTACGCGTTTCCCGACGATCACCGGGTCGAGTCGAGCGCGGATGTCTTCGAAGAACGTGAATCCTTGGTCCATCTCCTGGGCATCGCCGTGCGGTCGAAGCTGGTGAGCCACACCTTTTTTCTGCCGTCCCGCGGTGGATGAGCAGGCTCGATCCGAACTATCGAACCGCTTCCCCCGGCGGCCATTGGGGCGTG
Source organism: Longimicrobiales bacterium (assembly GCA_965208255.1). Classification (GTDB taxonomy): domain Bacteria; phylum Gemmatimonadota; class Gemmatimonadetes; order Longimicrobiales; family Gaopeijiaceae; genus BD2-11. Next base: position 357,876 of record OZ242324.1, on the reverse strand, counting down.
TTCGATGTGTGGCCCGAAGACCATACCCCAGCCCGCAAGGAGATGGACGCATTCGTGGCTGCGGCGCGCGGATGGGTGTCGTTCTGCGCTGGCAGACGGGACCGGCGCATGGAGCTGGCGGTCCGGCGCACCGCCACGTGCTTCGGTATCGCAGGGGGCAGGCTCGGCGTTGAAGAGCGCCTCCTCGACGCCGGCATCGCCCTAGAGGCCATGTACGCCATCGATGTCGATATCGCACGCAATATCCGCCGGCGAGCCGCGTGGCTGCTGGGCCAGTCCGCTGCCGAGCGCCACGCGATCTCAAAACAGATGCGGGCGTTCTACAGGAGCCGCTCCAAGGTTGTCCACGGCACCGTCAGCAAGAATCCCCAGAAACGAGAGCGAGAGCTGACCGCTGCCCTCGAATCCGGCCGGGAACTCGCTCGCCGCACGCTATTCTCCCTGCTCGATCGCGGTCCGATCAACAAGAGCGAATGGGATAAATTCGTCCCGGAGGAGTTCGCCGACGCGAGCGACCGGTAAGCTTCACCGTCCTTCCAAGTAGTTCCGCATTTGCAGCCTAAGCCGCTCCGGCTTCGCCGGTTGTGGGACCTCCAGATCCTCCGCAACAAGCGCGCACGCCGTGGCCAGCGCCGTCTCCATGTGAGTGCCCCCCGAGGTGGTAATGGGTTCGTTCTCTCTCCTCACCTCGAAGTGCTCCGGCTGCGGTGTAAACGCAATGCTGATCGTGGCGAACCGTCCCATGTGCCACACGATCGTCTCGTCCGCGTTTCCCCTTGTGTTCAGCAGGAATCCCGCGCCGCCATACTCAAAGAACTGTACCACATCGCCGTAATTCAGGCTTTCCAACCAGAGGCGTCCGGAGGCCGTGAGGGTCCATGTCCCGTCGCCGACATCGCTGAGCCAACGTTGATCGACGAGGAACACAAGCGGCGGCGACCTCCGGGTCGGCGAGCTTTTCGTCAGGGAGTCCCAACCTTCCTGCGGCGTTCGCCGCCGCGCCGCTGAGCAGATCGAACATCAGTCTCACATTCATTGGCTCACGCCCTTCCTTTCGCGTCGGCAGTGCCAAACGATTCTCCTCGCTACCACGCTATCTTCAACCAACACAAGTTGGAGGATACCGGCCAGTACTCCCGCAGTGGCCGAGTGAGCTGTGCTGGCCCTACGGCCGCCTACGGAATGGCTCCTGCATCCCCATGAGTCTGGAGCTCTCGCGGATCCATGCCTGGACTTCCGGGTCGAGTTCATCGGGCGCGGTCACGGCGATTGTGTGTAGGAACCATCCAGGCACCACCTCAATCGACGCGCGCGAAGCGCGCCCTCCAGATCGCGCCGGCGGCGGGCGCATTTCCGCTGCTCGGCGTCCCACCGGTACCCCGACTCGTCCGCGGGCGAGCGTTCTGCGGCTGGAAGAGTCGTCGTCTCTATCGGCTCAGCTTCACTTCCTTGACGAACATCGGCATTCTCAGGAACCTGGCTAGCCCGGATGTTTCGCAGAAGACCCCGTCGAGTCCTAGGAACCCGGCGTTCCTGTCCCGCTGCTCGACCTCCTTCGTCGTCCACTCGTCATAGCCTGCGCTGTCACATGTGATCTCGTCGCACGACAGCCCCTTGAACCTGCCGGCTTCTTCGGTGCCGCCGATGATGACAATGCTCTGGCCATGCGGGTTGCGGTCCCGGATGAAATCGTGCAGGTGCGCAACCAGGAAGTCCGTCGTCGTCTCTACCACGACCACGACGACAGTCCCCCGCTCATACCTCTTTGCGAGCTTCTTGCCGATAACCTCGAACACGCTCTTCGAGTACTTCCCGTACTGCACTATCTCCAGACTCGTCGTCGACAACGCGCGGCTCTCCCGCTCGACCGCGAGAACTTCCACATCGGGTGGGTCGTTCTTCACGGGCATGACGTAGTAGTCGTTGGCCTTGTCGAGGAACAGCGTGAATGCGGCTCCAGTCAAGAGTTCCACCATCTGCTTGTCCGCCGGCTTCCGCGACGCCAGCGTCGCCCCGAATCCGATGCGTTCCAGAAAACCGAAGACGGTGGCCGGGCTGATGAAGCACTCTCTGTCCTGGAGTTCGGCGACATCCACCTCCAAGACGTCGAAGAACCCCGTAAGCGGTCCCCTCCACGCATCCCTGGACAGATCGATGTTCGCGTACTGTCCGATCTCTTCCACGTAGGCGATTCGAACCGATTCCATATCCAAGCGGCGACATACCGAAGCCAGCTCGCGCATGAAGCGATCGGCGGGATGGACAACGTCAGCGTGAAGGGCTTGGTCTTGACTAGTCGGAGCACTGCCCTTCTCCAGCGCCCGGTACCGCGACGCGGCGATACCCGCCCTTCTCGCTGCCTGGGCCGGCGTGATGCCGAGCCCGGCCCTGGCAGCTCTGAGGTCTTCCGCCATCAGGCGAATGGTTTCCTCTCTTGAGTATTCCATTGGTGATTGTACCATACTCACAAGTCGTTTCGGCTTGGCGGCGAACGCCTCGCCGTCATCCGGTTGGGCTCGACACCGAACGGTATCGACCTTCTACCGTCGGCCACCCTCGGGCCTTGCGAAGCGGTATCCGACGCCGTGTTCGTTGAAGATGTAGGTGGGGTTGGCGGCGTCGTCGCCGATCTTCTTGCGGAGCTTCTTGAGGGCGGTGCGCAGGCGGTCGGTGTCGGCGTCGCCGCGGCGTCCCCACACCTGGCGGAGCAGGGCCTCGGTGGAGACGATGCGTCCCCCGGCTGCGGACAGAACGCGCAGCAGCTCGAACTCGGTGGTCGTGAGGGGGATCTCGTGGCCGGCGAGGGTGACGCGGCGCAGGTCGTAGTCGACGGCGAGTTCTCCGTGCGCGAAGGTCTCGGGCCGGGCGCGCAACGCCGCCTGGACCCGCGCGACGAGCTCGGTCGGCGAGAACGGCTTGACGACGTAGTCGACTGCGCCGGCCTCGAGCGCCTTGGCGATCGTCTCGTCGCGGCCGTAGACGGAGATGAAGATGACCGGGAGGTCGGCCAGTTCGGGTGTCTGTCGCATCAGCTCGATCCCGTCCGTTCCGGGCAGGATGAGGTCGAGGAGCACGAGGCGGGGTCTTTCGGCGCGGATGATGCCGGGCACCTCGCCCGGCTCGCCCGTCGCGAGCGGTGCGTAGCCCGCGTCGGAGAGGATGTCGCGCACGTAGCGCAGCGTATGCGGGTCGTCGTCCACCACCAGGATGCGCCCGCGGTCCGCGCGGTCGGCGGCCGGGCGCGGCCGGCCGCCTGGCGTGGCCGCCTCGGGCGCTGCCTCCCCGGCCACCGGGATCGTGAACGTCAAGCGTGCGCCCTGGCCCGTTCCCCCGCTCTCGGCGCGGATGCGCCCGCCGTGCGCCTCGAGGAGTCCCTTGCAGATCAGCAGGCCGAGGCCGGTGCCTTCGCCCGGCTTGACGCGCTTGCGGAAGAGGTGCGGCAGCCGCTCGGGCGGGATCCCCCGGCCCTCGTCGGAGACCGAGACCGCGACGTAGGCGCCCTCGCGGCCCGCCTCGACGCGGACCGCCGAGCTCGGCGGAGCGTGCCGGCCGGCGTTGGCGAGCAGGTTGGTGAGCACCTGCACGATGCGCTCCCGGTCGGCCATCACGCGCGGCAGGCCCGGCGGCAGGTCGATGAGCACGGCCTGGCGGCCGCCGCCGCTCACGAACGTGTTCCGGGCCCGGTCGATGAGAGCCGCCACGTCCGAGGACTCGGGCTGGACAGTGAGCGTGCCCGCCTCGATGCTCCCCGCGTCCAGCAGGTTCGAGATCAGACCCCGCATGTGGTCGGCCTGCCCGCCGATGATGCGGAAGAACTGCACCATCTCGGCCTGCGACGGGAGCGGCTCGGCGTCGAGCACGGTCGCGGCCGAGCCCTTGATCGAGGTCAGCGGCGCGCGCAGTTCATGGCTCACCATGCCGAGGAACTCCGCCCGCATCCGCTCCAGCTCCTCGAGCGGCGCCAGGTCCTGCATGGTGACGACGACCGAGACGATCTCTCCCTCCTCCGAACGGATCGGCGTGACGTTCAGCAGCGCCCGGACGCTCCGTCCGTCGGGCACCGAGAGCTCGACCTCCTCGGCGCGCATCGTCTCCGCGTGCCCGAGACGCCCGGACAGGGGAAGTTCCTCGAGCGACACCTCGCGGCCCGATCCGTACCGGACCGTGACCACCTCGAGCAGCTGCTCCGGCGGGTGCCCCGGAGTGAGGACGTGCTCGACGATGCGCCGCGCTTCGGGGTTGAACGACACCATGTGGCCGGTGGCGGCGTCGAACACCGCCACGCCGACCGGCGAGGTCTCGATCAGGGCCGCCAGATCGGCCCGCGCCCGCTCTACGTCCCGGTGCGTGCGCGCGTTGGCGATCGCCAGGGCCGCCTGCGAGGCGAACAGGACCAGAATCTCCTCGTCGGCGCTCGTGAACGCCTCGCCGTCCTCCTTGTCGGCGAGAAAGAAGTTGCCGAGATGCTCGCCGTCGCGGTGCATCGGGGTCCCCTGCATCGTGTCCGAGCCCCACGGCTGAGGCGTCATGCCGAGCGAGCAGAGGTAGTCCGCCACGTCCGCCACCCGCAGCGGCGCCGAAAGGTCGCGAAGGTGCGCGAAGAGCCGCGGCCCGTCGGGCCACTCGAGCATCTGCCGGCGCTCATCCGGCCGATATCCCGAAGTCACGAAATCCTCGATCCAGCCCTGCCCGTCGATCGTCGTGATCACCCCTACGCGGGCGCCCGTGAGATCCCGCGCACTCTCGACCACCTCCCTGAGCACGGTCGCCAGGTCGAGACTCGCGCTGACGCGCAGGATCGCCGCGCTCAGCCGCGAGGCGCGGTCCCCGCTCGGGTCTGAATCGCCCATTCCTCCACTCCGCTTCCCGAAGGGTGAGCCGGAGCCGAGAGGAAGGCTCCGGCCGGTTCGGTCCGGGGTGGGTGGTCCGGACCGGCGGGGAATGAAGAATAGCGCGATCTACGCCAGAAGTCACCAGCGGGCCACTACGATACACCCGTTAGGCCACAACCCGCTCACAACCGGTCGGTTATCTTATAAAAATGGCTCCCGATATCTGTAGATATCAGGAGCGATCCTACCGGTGACCAAAGATAGTACACGGGCGTGGCCAGTCAATTTTCCCAGGCCCTCCGATCCCGGGTTCTTCACCGGCGTTTCTGGAGCCGCGCGAGCTGAGCGGCGCCGTTGCGCTTGGCAAGCAGGCGCTCGCCGTAGCGCTGCACCATGGCGGGGCTCTTCCAGCGCCCGGCCTGCATGATCGCTGCGGTCCCGACGCCCGCGGCGATCATGTCCTGCGCGGCTCCCACCCGCGGGCTGTGCCCGGAGATCCGCCGCACGATCCGGGGCGGCAGCCCGGCGCGTTCGGCCATCGCCCGATAGATGCGGGGGACCTGGCTCGCATCGAGCCGGCCGCCCACGGCGCCGTCCTTGCGCACCGAGCGGAAGAGCGGGCCGGGGCCGATGCCGCTCGCCTCCAGCCATTCCTTGAGTAGCCTCACGCTGTCGCGGTGCAGGTACAGCACCGCCCCGCGGCCCTCCGGATCGGTCTTCGCACGGCGCACGAGAAGCGAGGCCGATCCTCCCCTATCCATCGTCACGTCAACGACTTGGAGCGCGACCACCTCGGAGCGGCGCAGCATGGCGTCGTAGGCCACGGCCAGCAGCGCGCGGTTCCGGACGTCGATCAGCCGGTCGCGACCGCCGTCCTCGAGCAGGCGCTCGCGTAACTTCCAGGTCAGGCCCTTCACCTGCGCGTGCCGCGAGCCCTTGCGCCTACGCATCCGGCGCAGGGCACCCTGCACGTCGGCGTGCTCCGACGGACTCCGCTCCCCGGCCGCCCTGTGCGCGGCGGCGATGCTCGAGACGTAGCGCCGCACCGTGGCGGGCGAGCGGACGCGCTCCATCGCCTCGATGTAGGCCACCACCGTCGCAGCGCGCGCGGGCAGCGGCCGCAGCCCCTTCCCGGCGCACCACGCCGCGAACCGCTCCAGGTCCGCCCGGTGCGCCCGCACCGTGTTGGCGCTGAGGGAGCCGCCAGCGGCGGCTTCCAGGTACGCCAGCAGGCGCTCGCCGGCCTGTGCCTCTCCTGTGGCCGGCCCCGAAGGTCCGGTCACCGAATCCGTGAGTATATTGGGCATAACTGTCTGCCTGACAATGTGTTACGTGGTCACAAATCGCTCCTGATATCTACAGATATCGCGAGCCAAATGAGCCCGAAGCCACTGAAAGCTGGAGCCTACCGAGGCTGAGGAGAAGCATGACGCACGTTGCACAGCACCCGGGATCATCATCGGGGCGCCGGAGACGGGAGCGGAGATGCGGGCCGGCGCGGCGGCTCATCGACCGGCCGAGCCGGTTCCGGCGAGCCGGGCGGAGCGGGTGCTCCCGTGGCGCTGCATCGGACATCGGGCGGATGCGCGGCGCGAGGTCTTCAGCTTCATCGAAGGTTCTACAACACCCGCCGTCTCCACTCGGCCCTCGGCTACCGGGCGCCTGCGAACGTCGAGGAACTCAACCGTGCCGCGTGAAGCGAACCCCGGCTCGGGCGACCGACGGCCAGCGTCCTCTCTCACCCCCGTGGGAGACCGGAGGGTCGCAGGTTCGATTCCTGCCGCACTCCATTCTTTTCCCGTTTCCAACCACAGGAGAAAACCACCATGCGATTGATCACGATGATGGCGACGATGCTGCTCGTGGCGTGCGACGCCATGACGCCGACGAACTTCGACGCCGTAACCAACCCGGAGGAGCTCGACGAAGCCGGACCGGAGACCATGGTCGCGGCGGCCAACAGCGAGTTTAAGGGGCGTAGCTTCAGCCTAAGTAGACAGAACTTCAATGGCAACAAGCATCGCGTTCGGCTGACAGTCACGGGCGGCGAGGGGCCTAGGATCAACAAGTCCTGTGAATGGGACACGGCAGATCAGCTATTCGAGTGTACACACCCCAGGGCTCGCGCGTACAAGGTGAAAGCAGCAAGACGCGCTGGCCTGAGATCGCCCGCGCCGGACGTGACCCGTGCAGACATCAAGAATACCGCCGATTGTCATGCTGTCTCGACGACGCCGTTGAATCTGGATGACACCAAAATCAGCAGAACCGAATACCTGTGGGGAGTGGTTGGGCTCGTCTGGTACGAGGATGTAGACTGCACCGAGTTTGAGTGGGTCGACGGTCCCATCGACTCGAACAACAACCCCACGAGGATGGAGAGAACGAACTTCAGGGCGTTCTTCTACCGCCCGTCGCGGTAAACTCCCCTGTGGCCAATGAGTGGCTACGACATGGACGCCAGCGGCTATATCTACAGCGCCCCGATGCGAAGTCGGGGCCGTCGGCCCGCTGGCTGCCTGAAGTGCGAGTACGCGTGGCGCACGCGCTCGGGAAACCCCAAATGCCCGAAATGCGCATCGACCGCGGTGACCCTAATGTGGCCCACTCACGTTTGTAGCTGCTACAAATGTGGGCGGTTCCTGCGCTGCCCCTGCACAGTGTCCCGTGATGAGGTCCTCGGCACGTTTTGTCTGAGTGGAACGACAAACAGCGGTACTGACATCCCCCGAACCAAATACGCGCGGGGAGTGGTTGGGATCATCTGGTCCAAGGATGGTGGATGCACTCAACGGCTTCAGACCGTCGACGGCGACGGCCCGGGCGGAATGGTAGCGAGAGTGCGCTACAAGGGATTCTTCTTCCGGCCGTCGGCGTGACCCCTTCGATGGGTCCATACAGCAGCATGGGGATCGCGGAATTCACCGACTGGTGAATGCGACGCTGGGCGACGCGACGGCGACCGGAACCATCAACGACAACGGGAAGTCGCGCCCGGACCGCCCCGCGGATCGACAGGCCTGACGGCAGCAGCGGGTTGTCACGGCCTCGGGTCTTCAAAGTACCAGATGGCCGGCAGTTCGGGAGCCGGGAGTTTTCAATCACCCCCCGGCTTTCTAGCTTGAGCGTCCGCCCATGAGCGTAACCCTCACCCCGGAGCGAGCTTGATGCCGACCCCCCGCGACACCCTGGCGGTCCTTCGCGAAATCCGGGATCAAAGCGGGACGAGCTCCTCGCCCGGCCTGCCGGACGACGTGATCGAGCGCTTCGCCGCGGGAGACGCCCTTCTTCGTCAGGCCGTCGCCGAGGCTGCGGAATGCCATCGGCGATTCCGGCGCGATCTGCCGCACCTCTCCGACCTCGACGAGGCCGACCAGGTGAGTCGGATGCAGCGCGGCTACCTGAACTTCTACCCGGACGACCTGGTCAACCCGTACGTGGCCCTCGCCGCGCGCGGACCCTGGATCGTGACCTCCGCGGGCGCCGTGATTCACGATTCGGGCGGTTACGGCATGCTCGGGCTCGGGCATGCGCCCCAGGCGATCCTCGACGCGATGAGCGAGCCCCGGGTCATGGCCAACGTCATGACGGCCAGCCCAAGCCAGGCGCGACTGGTCCGGGCGCTGGAAACCGAGATCGGGCATCGCACGGACAGGGCATGCCCCTTCGAGCGCTTCGTGTGCCTTAACAGCGGCTCCGAGGCGATGACGTTCGCCTCCCGTCTCGCCGACATTCGCGCGAAGCAGGCCACCGACCCGGGTGGGTCCCGCGAGGGAGCCGCCATCCGAACCCTCGCGCTGGAGGGCGGCTTCCACGGCCGCACCAGCCGGCCCGCCCAGGTCTCCGATTCAACCCACTGCTACTACCAGGAGCACCTCGCCAGCTTCCGCGATCACGACGCCCTGACGGTGCCCGTGAACGATATCGGCCAGCTGCCCCACCTCTTCGCCCTCGCCGAGGAGGAAGGCTGGTTCATCGAGGCCTTCTACATGGAGCCGGTGATGGGCGAGGGGAATCCCGGCAAGGCGGTGACCCGCGAGTTCTACGACGCGGCGCGCGCCCTCTCACTCGCGCACGGCAGCCTGCTGGTGGTCGATTCGATCCAGGCCGGGCTGCGGGCGCACGGATGCCTCTCGATCGTCGACTATCCCGGCTTCGAGGACGCCGATCCTCCTGATGTCGAGACGTATTCGAAGGCGCTGAACGGGGGCCAGTACCCGCTCTCGGTGGTGGCGATGACGCCGCGGGCCGCCGCGATGTACCGGCGGGGCGTCTACGGCAATACCATGACCACCAACCCGCGCGCGCTCGAAGTGGCGGTGGCCGTGCTGTCGTCCCTCACGGATGAGTTGCGCGACAACATCCGAGCGCGCGGCGCCGAGTTTGTGGCGAGGCTCGAGCGCGCAGCCACCGATCTCGATGGACCGATTACTGCCGTCCAGGGGACCGGCCTCCTCGTGAGCTGCGCCTTCGAGCCCGGCATCAAGAGCCACGGGCCTGGAAGCGTGGAGGAAGAGATGCGCCGCCACGGCGTGGGCGTGATTCACGGGGGCAGGAACTCCGTCCGCTACACGCCTCACTTCGCGGTCACCTCCGCCGAAATCGACCTGATCGTCGAGGCGACGCGATCCGCCGTCGTGTCCCGCCTGATCCCCGCGGGCGGGGGAAGCAGTTGATTGCCGTGAAGAGCACGTTGTCCGATTCTTCCCGTAACGCGACCTCTTCCGTGTCCTGACCGGCCACTCCCTGAAACTGAACCTGACTTGAACGCGCCTGGAGACCGAGGTTTCCGGGGCCGCTCTCCGGCATACAGTCTTAATCCTTCCCCATCTCCCGCGAGACCTGCCATGAACGCCTTCGCTTCCCGTACGTTCGCCTTCCTCCTCCTGGCCTTGGCCGCGACCTCCGCGCCGGCCACCGCCCAGCAGGCTCCCTCTCCCGAGAGCTACGCCGACCTCGAGTGGCGCTACATCGGCCCCGAGGGCAACCGCTTCTCCGCGGCCGCCGGCCTCCCGAGCGACCCCTACACCTACTACGTGGGCGCCGCCTCCGGGGGCATCTACAAGACCACCGACGGCGGCGTGAACTGGGATGCCATCTTCGACGACCAGCCGGTGCAGTCGATCGGCTCGCTGGGGGTGTCCCTGACCGATCCCAACATCGTCTGGGCCGGCACCGGCGAGGGGAAGATCCGCAGCCACATCTCCATCGGGCAGGGGATCTACAAGTCCACCGACGGCGGGATGACCTGGACGCTCATGGGGCTCGAGCAGACCGGACGCATTCCCCGGCTCGCCATCCATCCGACCAATCCGGACATCGTCTACGTCTGCGCGCTGGGGCACTCCTATGGGCCGCAGCCCGAACGCGGCGTCTTCCGCACCATGGACGGCGGCGAGAGCTGGGAGCACGTGCTCTTCGTGGACGAGGACACCGGCTGCTCCGACATCGCGCTCGATCCCGTCAACCCGCGCAACCTGTTCGCCGGGACCTGGCAGCTGGAGATCCACACCTACGGCCGCACCAGCGGCGGAGCGGGCGGCGGCCTGCACGTCTCGCGAGACGGTGGCGACACCTGGGAGAAGCTGAATGGTCCCGACAACGGCATCGGGCTGCCGAACCTGCCGGTGGGGAAGGTCGCGGTGGCGATCGCGCCCTCGAATACTCAGCGCGTCTATGCCATGCTCGAGACCGGCGACGGGATTCCGTGGGACGGCCGCGAGACCGAGGACGGTCAGGTCTGGGGCTCGACCGACGGCGGCCGCACCTGGACGCGCATCACCCGCAACCGCAACGCCATGGGCCGCCCGCACTACTACTCGCGGGTCGTGGTCTCGCCCGACGACGAGGACGAGGCGTACTTCCTGACCGCTTCCTTCGCGGTGTCGACCGACGGCGGCCGCGCCATCGACGTGATCGCGCGCGAGAATGCGCCGGGCGGCGACCACCACGACATGTGGATCGACCCCGGCAACGGCAACCGCATGATCGTCGCGCACGACCAGGGGCTCTCCATCTCCATCAACCGGGGCAAGACCTGGTTCCGCCAGCGCCTCACCAACGCGCAGATGTACCACGTGACCGTGGACAACGAGATCCCCTACAACGTCCTCGGCAACAAGCAGGACGAGCCCACCTACCGCGGTCCCAGCAACAGCCGCATCCAGGGCCAGCGGCGCATCACCGGGATTCCGCGCGGCATGTGGCACCACGTGGGCGGCGGTGAGAGCGGGTTCGCCACCCCCGATCCGGTCGACCCCAACATCGTCTGGTCCTCGGCCTCCGGGGCGGGCATGGTCGGCGGCATCGTGGTGCGCTACGAGGAAGCCCGGCGCCAGTGGCGGGGCGTAGAAGTCTGGCCGGAACAGAGCCGGGGCGCGGCGGAGGGCGTCCGCTACCGCTTCGTCTGGGATGCCCCGATTCTCATCTCCCCGCACGACAACAACACGGTCTACGTCGGCAGCCAGCACGTGCACCGCACGCAGAACAGGGGCCAGAGCTGGGAGGTCATCAGCCCGGACCTCTCGCTCAACGACCGGAGCCGCATGGGCTTCTCCGGCGGCCTCACCGGCGACAACATCGGCGTGGAATACGCGGGCGTCGTATTCGGCATCAGCGAATCGCCCATCGAGCAGGGACTGATCTGGGCGGGCACCAACGACGGCCTCCTGCACGTCACCCGCGACAACGGCGAGACCTGGACCAACGTGACCGGGAACATGCCCGATCTGCCCGAGTGGCTGGCCGTGCGCAGCATCGCCGCCTCCCGCTACGACGCGGGCACCGCGTACGTGGCCATCGACGGGCACCAGATGAACGTGCGCGATCCCTACGTCTACCGGACGCGCGACTACGGCGCCTCGTTCGAGAAGATCACCGACGGCATCCCGCCCAGCATGCTGAGCTACACCAAGATCATCATCGAGGACCCGAAGCGGCAGGGCCTGCTCTACGTCGGGACCGAGAACGCCATCTACGTCTCATTCGACGACGGCGACAACTGGCAGCCGCTCCAGAACAACCTGCCCGCCGCCCCGGTTTCCGGGATCGTCATCCAGGAGCACTTCAACGACCTGGTGGTGGGCACCTACGGGCGCGGCTTCTGGATCTTCGACGATCTCGCGCCGCTGCAGCAGTTGACCCCGGAGGTCATGGCGGCCGGTTCGCACCTGTTCGCGCCCCGCGACGCCTACCGCTTCAGGCCCATCACGCCGCCCTCGGTGCCCTACGACGATCCCACCGTCGGGGTGGATCCCGAGTACGGCGCCTACCTCAACTACTGGCTGGCCGCGCCCGCCGACGAGACGCCCACGGTCGAGATCGTGGACGGCATGGGCGCCGTGGTGCGCACCCTCGACGGCAGCAACAACGCGGGCGTGAACCGCATCTACTGGGATCTGAGGGACGACCCCAACGACCCCATCATGCTCTACACCCGTCCGATGTACGCCGAGCACATCGCGGTGGGCGAAGAGGGACGCCCGGCTCCCGGCGCGGCCCAGATTTCCATCCTGATGGCCCCCGGCCAGTACACCGTGCGCCTGAACGTGGACGGCGAGACGCACGAGCAGCCGCTCACCGTCATCAAGGATCCGCATTCAGCGGGCAGCGAGGCGGATATCGCAGCGCAGATCGCGTTCCTCAAGGATGTGCGCGCGGACGTGGTGACCGCGGGCGAGGCCGTGCACCGGGTCGAGGCGCTCCGGGTCCAGCTCGAGACCATGGCCCGATTCGCCGAAGACGAATCCCTCTCGGACGCCATCTCGGACCTGGAGGACAAGCTCGCGGAGTTGCAGGGGACCCTGGTGGACCTGCGCCAGACCGGCCAGGGGCAGGACGCGGTCCGCTTCGAGGCCCGCCTGCTGTCGAAGCTGGGCTACCTGACCAACGCGCTCTCGATCGCCGACTTCCCGCCCACTGACCAGGAGACGGAGGTGAAGGGAATCCTGCACGAGCAGCTGCAGCTGCACCTCACCGCCGTGGAGACGCTGATCGCGGAGGACGTGGCGGCGCTGAACGAGATGCTGCGCACCCGGGGGTTGCTGCTGATTACGGACAGGGAGTGATCGCCGAAACAGTCTGAGCGCGGCTCGGCGGGGCCGGGCCGCTTCAACTGCACCGTTGGTGAAGGACCGGGGCAATCAAGTCATCACGATGGCCACAGCGCGAAAGCCATGGTAACGGCGGCGTGGATGGCAAAGGTTACGGCGACGTTCTCAGCGCTTGAGACAAAGGCTCTGGGGTTGCGATTGTCGGCTGTCGTCGCGGCGACAGCCAGTCCGCCGGCCAATCCGATGGTCGATCCGATCAGGGCACGACGGAAATCGGCTCCCGCCGACCGGGCTCCAGCAGTCGATGCGGTTACCGCGATCGCGGCGCTGATCGGCAGGCCGATCCCGTAGGTCATCGTCGGATCATGGTTGCACCACAGGTACAGACACGCGGCGAACATATACACAGCCGCCGCTTCCCCTGCCGCCGTGGCGAGGGGCGTGAACACCAGCAGTGCGCCGACCGAGACGTCACCGTCCGCCTCGACCTGCAGCGCCGGCCCCGCCGGCCACGAAGTGGCCGTCAGGGCGCTGGATTCGGCGCGCAGGATCGTCGCCTCCTGCGCTGCGGCGAACCGCGAACTCAAGGGTTCAGTCAACTCCTGGGCGCCCGCAGCACCCGGCAACAAGGGCGCGACGACCACCATCGCGGCGGAGTGAAAGGAAGCAACGCCGTATTTCATTGCGACTGTCCCAGGCGGTGAGTCCGGTGATTGCGGTCTCGTCGAACGCCCTCGCTTGACGCAAACGCCGTGCCAGTCCTACCACTTCCGTGACCAGCCTTCCCGCTCCATCTGACGCTAAGCATGTAAGCCATTGAGAAGCTCTACGCGAGTACTTACATTGCACCATGCACTCCTTCCAACGCCCCCGGGTGGACGCGCTGGTGCGCGAGATGACCCAGGATGACCTGCCGCTGATCGTGGCTGTGACTGGACCGCGGCAAACGGGGAAGACCACGATGATCCAGCAGGCGCTCCGCCGCGTGGATATCCCGAGCCGCTACTACCCGGTCGATGAGAGCCTCGCGGAACATGCATACCAGACGAACGAAGAGGGCGACTCGTTGCGGACCGCATGGCTCCTGGACACCTGGAAGGAGGCTCGCCGAGACGCCGAACAAAGCGCGCGGGGCCTTGTCCTTGCCCTTGACGAAATCCAGTACGTCAAGGGCTGGTCGACCATTGTAAAGACCCAGTGGGACCGGGACCGGCGTACCGGCTGCCCGCTGCGGGTGGTGGTGTCGGGATCGGCTCCCTGGCGGATGCTGACCGGCCTCCATGAGAGCCTTGCGGGCCGATTCATGCCCTTCAGCAGTCGCCATTGGTCGTTTCCCGAGATGGCAGCCGCCTTCAACTTCACCCTCGATCGCTACCTGTTCTTCGGAGCGTATCCGGGCCCGGCGCGCCTGGTGGGGAATCCCCGCCGATGGAGGGCGTATGTTGCGGAGTCGATCATATCATCGAGCATCGAGCGAGACATCGTGGCCCTGACCCGCGTGGACAAGCCGCCGCTGATGCGCCGCTTGATGGAACTGGCCACCCGGTATTCCGGCCAGATTCTCTCGTACAACAAGATGCTGGGCCAGCTGCAGGAGGCCGGGAACACGACCACGCTGGCGACATACCTCGATCTGCTTGCGGACGCCGGCCTCGTCACTGGACTGCCCAGGTACTCGGCCAAGCCACACCTGCGCAGGGCATCGAGCCCCAAGCTGAACGTCCTCAACACCGCACTGATGACGGCGCCCTTGAGACGCACCTTCGAGGAAGTCCGCGCTGACCGGACGTTCTGGGGGCGTCTCGTCGAAAGCGCCGTCGGAGCACACCTCCACAACTCGGGGGGGAGTGCGGTGAGGCTGTCCTATTGGCGCGAGGGGGCGCATGAAGTCGACTTCGTGCTCTCCCGAGGCCCCAACCTCGTCGGCATCGAGGTCAAGAGCGGACCGCGACTGGGGCGTCTCAGCGGGCTGGCGGAATTCAAGAGGCGGTTTCCTGGCGCCCGCACGCTCGTGGTGGGGGAGCGTGGGGTGCCGCTGCAAGAGTTTCTCTCCCACCCGGCGCGCTACTGGGCCGACAACCCGGTGCCCTCAGCGACCGATGGCCCGGGAGAGAGCCGTTCGGTCCGCGAGCCATCTCCGGGATACGGAGCGGCCTCGGGATCGTTCCCGGGGTATGGAGACCCGATTGTGCCCGGGCTGGAAGAAGCCGAGGACCCCATCCTGCGCGACGAACGAATCAGGCTCATGGCGGGCGTCCGCGAGCACGAGGACGTGATGGCCCGGGGCCGGGGGTCGCCATGGCTCTGGCATATGATCGGGCGCGCGTACATGGGCGCGATGCCGGAACACTTCCAGCGCGACCCGATTGAGCGCCTGCGCGTTCGACTGGCGGACGACGAGGGACTCCTGGCGTCGGTGCTCGGCGGGCTTCCCCGCCTCGTGGGGCGAGACGATCTCCCTTCCCTGGACGAGATCGTCCGGCTCGAGGAAGAGCATGCGAAGGCGCCGCCCTTCACCGACACGGTGCCGCGCTTCGCGTACCAGATCCTGGCCGCGATGGGCGAAATCGGGCGGCTCGGCGGCGATGCGCTGGACGGGCTCGATGCGGGCGGGGTCGCCCGGGCCGTTGGCTGCTACTACATGACGCCCTACGTGGAGGAGCCGGCGTGGTATCGGCGGGCCGTCCGGGCGCATCCAGAGCCCTGTGCGGAGGCGCTGGTGGCGGTGCACAGGTCGCTCATCCGCCGCCGCAAGGACCACAACAACCATCTCTTCGCGCTGGCCGGCGACTCCGTCCATACAGAGGTGGCCCGGCGGGGCGTGCCCCCGCTGCTCGGTGTCTTCCCCACGCGGTGTTCGCGAACCCAGGTGTCGGCCCTGCACGCGCTGCTGTGGGCCGCGCTGGTGCATGTGCCGCGAGAGGAGTTCGCGGACCGGCTTCGTCGCAGGATGGCCGCCCGAGGGATGGACGTGGCCCAGCGCGCGGTCTGGCTGGGCGCCGGATTGATTGCCTCGGCCCGACAGTTCACGCCGGCGGTCGTGAGCTTTGTCGAGAAGGGACGGGAGCCGAGGGCGCGCCACATTCTCAGGTTTCTCGTGCCCGGCTGGCTCAAGGAGCCCGCCATCTCGGAGCCCTGGGTCGAATGGGATACGGCGGACATCGCGGCACTGGTCCAGGCGCTGGGCTCCTGGTACGACCCCTGGTGGGGCGGCCTCAGCGGCCACAGGTCCAGGCTCGGCTCTTCAACCTTCAGCCTGCGCACCGACGGCCTCATCAAGCGCTGGCTGGTGATCCTCGCCGAGCGCGCTGATCCCGGGGCCGGTCAGGCCCTGGACTCACTGGCCGGCGATCCGGCCCTCGAGACCTGGTACGATGTGATCGAAGAGGCGAAGACCCTGCGCCGGGCAAGGGCGATCAGGGCCCGCCATACGGTCTAGCAGCCGGCGGAAGAACTCCCCCCGGCATTCGAGCAGCGATTCATCCGCGCTATTCGGCCTGCATCCAGCCTCCCCGCTCCATCAGCCGTTCGATGTGCGCGAGATGATGCCGGCCGTGCCAGGCGTACAGGCCGACGTTCCGGGCCAGCGGGATCGGGCCGGCCTTCGGGTGCACGAACTCCAGCTGGAACTGCGACCAGCTCAGCTGCCGAAGCAGCTCCTTCCAGCGGGCGTGGAGGGCCTCCAGGGCGTCGAGCGACGGGCCGACCGGGCCCCGGGCGTCCGGCAGTTCCGCCCACGCCTTCTCGTCGTAGGCCTTGATGACCGGCCGGTCCTCGGTGAGCGTCCACTTGAAGCGCACGTAGCTGTTCAGGTGGCTGTCGAACAGGTGGTGCACGACCTGGCGCACGGTCCATCCGCCCGGACGGTACGGGGTGTCCAGCTGGTCGTCCGTGAGAGGCGCGACCGTCGCCCGCAGGTCGGCGGGCAGCGTGGCGATCTCGTCAATCCAGGCCTCGACCTGCTCCTCCGCGATCGCTTCCGGAGGGGCATACCTGCCGATGGGGTAGCGGAGGTCGGGTGCCTCGGGAGTGGTGTTGGTCATGGGCGTCATCTTCCGAGCGAGAGTGCGGCGGGAATCATTTTGTCAGCGAGCATCATTTCCTCAATACGCAGTAGGCGAACAGGTTGGGGTTGTCGGCGGGGCCCCGGGCGGAGCCCTTCATGGCATCGTCTACCTCGTACTCGTCGCCCAGGTCCGCGAACATGCCCGAATCGGCGAGCTTGAATGGCGTCTCGGCCTCGAATGAAGCGAAGTCGGGCACGCCGGTGGTAAACGAGGTGCCGAGCGCCCGCTCCATGCCCTCGAACGCGGCGTTGGTTCCCGCGTGCTCGAACTCGCGCCGGCTCATGTCCGCGGCGACATGGTCGAGGACGATGCAGAGCGACGCCATTCCCTCGGCGAGCCGGTTGAGAAACGGCAACAGCGCCCCGTCCGGCAGATACATCGTGTTGCCCTCCCAGAGCACCAGCGTGGGAGCTCCGGGATCGAAGCTCATGCCGGCGAGGTTCCCGACCAGATCGCCCTCCAGGTAGTTGCAGGCAAGCGACGGGCACGGCGCCACACCGTGTTCCTCCAGCACGGAATGCTTGTACCGGAGCACCTCCGGCTGGTCCACTTCGTAGAAGATCACGCCCGGCTTGGCGTACAGGTGCGGCCGCATGTCCATGCCTGCGCCCAGCGTGACGATCTGCCGGGTCCCGCGCGCGATCTCGCGCTCGAGCCACCGGTTGAAGTGACAGGTGCGATATCGGATCGTCGCCTCCACCGGAGGAAAGGCGGCGCAGATGGCATCGGCCATGGCCCGGCCCTGCTCGTGCACGAACCATTCGGCGTACGGGTCTCGGAACAGGGGATGCGCGCGGTCCTTTTCGCTCGCGCGCACGCACGGGTTCATCGAAGAGGTTGCCGCAACACTCGAGAGGTTCATTGGGGCCTCGGCGTCCACCCCTCCCAGCGAGGAGCGACGGCGCAACTCTGGAATCGGTCAGCCTTCCGACCTACCGCGTGGACAGCACGCAATACCGGTAGATTCTCAGCCCTTCATCCTCCGCCATGTTCTGCGCGATGTCGTCGGCGCCGTAGCCCTCGCCCAGGTCTCCGATGGGTCCGTCTTCAAGCACCTTGAGCGGCGTCTCGGCCTCGAACACCGCCAGGTCCGCGAAGCCGGTGGGGAACGAAGCTCCCATCGCGCGCTCCACCGCTTCGATGCGCTCGCGGTCCTCTTCCCTCTCGAAGGCCCGCTCCTGCAGGTCCTCCGCGAAATAGTCGAACCCGATGCTGAACGACGAGATCCCCTCGCAGAGCCGTCTGAGGAAGGGAAAGATGGTCTCCGTCGGCAGATACATGGTGTTCCCCTCCCACACGATCACGGTCGGCGCGTCCGGATCGAGGCCGGCTTCGACCAGCTTCGCGGGAAGGTCGACTTCGAGGTAGTTGTACGGGAGCGATGGGCATGGCTCGATGCCGTTCCCGCGCAGGACACCGTGCTTGTACTCGACCACGGCGCCCTGGTCGACTTCGTAGTGGGTCACGCCCGGGGCGGCGAAGATGTGCGCACGCATGTCCAGTCCGGCCCCGAGGGACACGACCTGGCGGGCCCCCTCGGCGATCCCGCGCTCGACGAAGCGGTTGAAGAACCGGGTGCGGAACCGGAGCATGCTGGCGGACTCGGGAACGCTCGTGGCCAGCTGGTTCGCCATCCCCATCGCCTGATCGTTGACGAACCATTCGGCGTAGGGGTCCTCGAAGAGCGGCTGCGGCTTGTCCTTCTCCATCGCGCGGAAGCAGGCGATCACGAACGCTGTGGTGCCGACCTCGTTGATGTCCACGGTCATCCTTGACTCCTGATATTGTCGCATGTGGGTGGGAAAGTGACTCATCACGCGTGCGCGCCGAAGCTAGTCCGCGGATGACTCCGAAACCAGACGTTGGCGGCACCCAAAGATGAGCCCGTGAGCCCTGCTTTGGTAGCTTGCTGATCCGCGTTGCAGGCGCAGTGGCGCAGTACTGCCCCCGGACCGAGGCTGCGAAGGCACGAAAGGCTGCGTGCCCGGACCTCCCGGGATGCGCGCTTCGCGATTGACGCCGGGCGCTCGCCGGCGAACTATGGGACCCATGTCACACTCCGTTCGCCGTCATCTGCGCGTCGAGGTGGATACCTACGACGAGATCATCCGCCGCTTCATCCCCGGGTACGAGACGATGCTCGTTACCGCGGCGCGCGCAGTCGCGGCCGGTGGGCCGGGCCTGGTGCTCGACCTCGGGGCCGGAACCGGGGCTCTCTCCGAGGCGATCCTCCGGCACGAGGCCATCGACACCATCGAGCTCGTCGACGTGGATCCGGAGATGCTCGACCAGGCGCGGGCCCGGTTGGAGCGCTTCGGGGATCGGGCACGCTTCAGCGAGCAGTCCTTTCTGGATCCGTTGCCGGCGTGCGACGCGGTCGCCGCCTCGCTCGCGCTCCATCACATTCCTGACATGGCGGACAAGCGCGCCCTCTACCGACGCATCCATGCATGTCTCCGTCCCGGAGGCGTCTTCGTCAACGCCGATGCCGTGATGCCGGCGGATGCGGAGGGGCGAGAAGCCGGATACGCATTCTGGGCCGCGCACATGGTCTCGCGGGGCATCCCCGAGGAACGGGCCTACCGGCACTTCGCGGAGTGGGCGGAGGAAGACACCTATCAGCCGATCGAGCTGGAGCTGGCTGCGATGGCGGCCGCGGGCTTCACGGCCGGGATCGCCTGGCACGAGGGGCCCATCGCTGTTCTCGTAGGGAACAGGGCATAGGGCGACGGCGCTCACCCGAGTAAACCACTCAATTGCGAACATGACCGGACACACGACCAATCGGCCCGAACCGCGTTTGCCTGCTTCGCCGGACCGGGCGGCACGCGCCGCATTCATGCTCGTGTGCGCCTTGACTCTGCTCGCCAACGGCCCCGCGCTACTCGCTGCCCAGGCCCCTTCGGGCGTGCGATCCTACGACGCTCCCCGGGCGACCTCCGTGCCGGTGATCGACGGGGATCTGGGCGATGAGGCGTGGCGGGATGTGCCCTGGACGGAACGCTTCGTCGACATCCGCGGGGAAACCTGGCCCTCACCGACCTGGAGCACGCGCGCCAAGCTCGCCTGGGACGCATGCTGCCTGTACGTGGCCGCAGAGCTCGATGAGCCACACCTGTGGGCGACGCTTACCGAGCGCGACGCGATCATCTACCGGGACCACGACTTCGAGGTCTTCCTCGATCCCGACGGAGATGGGCTGGCCTACTACGAGCTCGAAATCAACGCCCTCGGAACCGAGTTCGACCTCTTTCTGGACAGGCCCTACAGCCGCGGGGGCAGGGCGCACATCGGGTGGGACATGGAGGGGCTGCGCACCGCGGTCCGGCTGGACGGCACGCTCAACGACCCCTCGGACGAGGACCGGGGCTGGACCGTGGAGATCGCGATTCCGTGGTCGGCGCTGCGGCCTCCGGACGGGTTGGGGCCGGAGGCCGGGGGCGAGGCCCCTCCGCCGCGCGCCGCCGTCGCGGCCGGAGCCGATGAGCGGGAGTCCGGGGGTAGCGAACCGGGGACGGCGCCCGCTCCCGGCGACGAATGGCGCGTCAACTTCTCCCGGGTCCAGTGGCCGCTCGTCATCGTGGACGGAGGGTACCGCAAGGAACGCGAGCCGGTGGACTGGAGCGACCATCCGGAAGACAACTGGGTCTGGTCTCCCCAAGGGGAAATCAACATGCATCTGCCCGAGATGTGGGGCGTGGTACGGTTCGTGACGGGAACCCCCGAATGAACCGTCGCGATTTCGTTCAGGCTGCCGGTGGCGCGCTGGCGTTTGCGCCGTTGCTGGGTTGCGCTTCGGAAGCCGATGAGGGCTCATCCTTCAGCGTCTGGAGTTGGGTCCACGGCAACCGGGACCGGGACGAGGACGAATGGCGCCGTCAGTTCGCGCGCCTGCGGGGAGCCGGCGTGAGCGCCGTGCTGGTCGGCGGCGGAGATATCGATCTGGTGTCGGGAGCGGCCCGCGCCGAGGGGCTCGAGTACCACCGCTGGTTCTGGGCGATGAACCGCAACGGCGACGCGTGGGCGCAGGAGAACCATCCCGAGTGGTTCACGATGAGCCGCAACCTGGAGAGTTCACTCGAGCACCCGCCCTATGTGGACTACTACCGGTGGGTCTGCCCGACGCGGGAGCCGGTACGGGCGTACCTGCGCGGTCTGGTGGGCGAACTGGCCGCCAACCCCGCGGTCGACGGCGTGCAACTCGACTACGTGCGTCACTGCGACGTCATCCTGCCGCGCGGGCTGTGGGAGACCTACGACCTGGTTCAGGACGTCGAGCATCCCGAATTCGACTTCTGCTACTGCGACGTGTGCCGCGAGCAGTTCGCCGCCCTCGAAGGCCGGGATCCGCTCGAGATTCCCGATCCTCCCGCCGACGAGGCTTGGCGCCGGTTCCGATGGGACAGCGTCACCGGAGCCGTCCAGGGACTCGCCGAGGCCGTGCACCAGCACGACAAGCCGATCAGCGCGGCCGTCTTCCCGACGCCAACCATCGCGCGCACGCTGGTGCGGCAGGCATGGGACGGATGGCCGCTGGACCGCTTCTTCCCGATGCTCTACCAGGGGTTCTACCTGGAGGACGTGCCTTGGATCGGCCAGGGCGTGCGGGAGGGCGTCAGGGCCTTGGGGCAGCGAGACGGCCAGCCGCTTTGCGCAGGGCTCTACATTCCGTCGCTCGACCCTCAGCAGCTGGCCGAGGCGGTGGAGACGGCCAGGGCCGCCGGGGCGGATGGCGTGTCCCTGTTCGAGATGGACGGACTGAGCGACGAGCATCTCGCTGCGTTGAGGGCGGCGACGCTGCCAGGTGGAATCCGGTCTACAGATGACCGATAGGGGAGGCGGTCGCACGCCCGAGGATCCCTTGGGCGAGATCCTGACAAACGCGTCGAGCCAGCCCCAGCCCCTGCGGCGCGCGCTCCTGCGCATGGCCCGACTGGACCGCACCACGCGGGCCGAACTCGCAGCTTCCGGCGCCCTCTTCGACGCCGGCTATGAGCCTCGGATGGCTCGGGTGCACCAATGCAATGCCCAGCGCCTTCGGCGCATCATCGAGTCGGTGGGATGGCCGGGTTCCGATCTGGTCGGTCGTGACGGAGCAGAGGCGGCCTGGCTGATCCTCCAACACGCGATCTCGGAGCCCGAACTGCTCCGTCGAGCGCTGCCGCTTCTCGCGACGGCGGCGCGGGAAGGGAAGGCGGATCCTGCGCACGCGGCCATGCTGGAGGACCGGATCCGATTCTTCGAGGGGCGCCCGCAGCGCTACGGCACCCAGCTCGACTGGGATGCCGACGGGAATCTGAGCCCGGGCGAAGTGGAAGATCCGCAGAAGCTTGCCGGACGCCGACGTGCCGTCGGCCTGCCGTCGCTGGAAGAACAAATTGACGACGCCCGCGCCCGGGCGGCCTCCGAGGAAGAGCGGTCTCCGGTCGATTACGAAGCCTACGCGAGCGCCCGGGATGCGTGGGCTGCAGACGTCGGCTGGCGCGCGGACTGAGCGGTGACCATGGCCGACCCTGGTGACGCGGATACCCTCAGATCGCCACCGGCATGCCGAGCGCCGCGGCGGCCTCCTGAAGAGCCGGGTTTTCCGCCGAGAGCACCACGGGGCTCCCGAAGCGCACGCTCCCCTCCATTCGGGCCGTGAAGAGGACGATACCGTGCCAGTCCCCCCAGAAGCTGGACGACCACCGTAGGCCGGCGTGGCCGCTGTCCCACACCGACGCCGCGATCGTCTGGGTCCGCCGTCGATGGCGTGAGGCCACCCGGTCCGCGCTCAACCCAAGTCGGCCGAGCACGTCCGGCTGACAGAGGTCGGCCAGTTCCGAAGCCGTCTCGGGCGCCAATTGCACCCCGACCAGCGCTAGGGGACGTCCGGCCCGCACCAGGTGGGGCTGGCGCAGGGGTCGGTTACGCCATGGCTCAATGGCCTCCGCAATCGCGTGTTCCGGTGATTCGGCCACGTAGAGCACGGGAGAACAGGCCAGTGGCAGATCGAAGCGCCCCCGACCCGTGGTTGGCGGGATGAAGGACGGCGAGAACAGATTCCCCTCGTTTACGTCCGGATCCCAGGGAAATACGCGCCAGAACAACCGCTCAGGCGAAAACACCGGTCTTCATCGCTTCCACCGCTCCGACGACCTCTGCCAACCGGCTTCGCTGGATGAAGTACGACGGCGTGGCCCCGTCGAGGTGGGCGTTCGCCCCGGTGAGCCACTCCTCGATGATGTCCGCGTCCAGCCATCGGAGCAGCATCTCGACCACCAGGGCCAGCGCGGCCACGCGGTCGGCGTTATCCCGGTCGGGACGCTGGCCCCGTTTCCAGCGTGACACCTGGGAATGCGAAACCCCGAGGACAGCTGCGATCGACCGGTCGGAGCGCACCCCGGCCCGGATCGTCTTCAGATGACTCAGGGCCCTGGCTGTGCGTCGATCGGGAGTCTGCATGGTGGTGGCGGCGGGTTGGCTCATGCGGGATTGTAACCATGGCTCGCGGCGTGCGCAACGAAAAGCGGTGCGTTCAGGGGTTAGTGTCCATGAAATGCACGGTTACGCACCGGATAACGGTGCGCGCCTATCGCGATAGCTGAACCGAGCGCGCCCGACCCGCCAGGCGGAGCCCGTCGATGCGGGCCCACGTGGGAGCCTGGGTGTCTCCACCCCCGGGGTCCGTTGTGGCGTAGCGTCCCCTGTCGCGGGCGACGAACGCGGGCAGCCGGGAGCCGATGCGCAGTCCGCGCCAGGGACAGGCGTCGACGAACTCCTCGTTGGCGCCCAGCGCGAACAGCGGGCCCCAGCTCTGGAAGCGGTGGCCCCGTCCCCGGCCGCTGCGCGCGTCGAAGTTCTCGCGGCAGAAGCCCGTGCGCCGCCGGTCGGCCAGGAACATGAGCGCCCCCTTCCACGCGAGTTCGCCGGCGAGTTCGTCGAACCCGTAGCGGCGCAGTCCCTGTAGCACGAGGTAGTTCATGGGCGGCCAGATGGAGCCGCGCCAGTACTGCTGGTCGTCGAACGCGGGATCGTCGCGCGAGATCGTGGGCAGCACCCACTCTCCCCAGAAGCGCGCGGGATCGCGCAGCACGCCGACCATGCGCCGCGCCTGGCCCGCTGAGGGCACGCCGGCAATCAGGGGAAGGAAGTTCGATGCCGCCACGCGGGGTGAGTGACCCGCAGGCAGCTCGTCCAGGTAGAGCCCGGCGGTTTCGGACCAGAGCACCTCGTTCATGGTCGCGACGAGGTGGTGGCGTTCGGCTTCCAGCGCTCGTGCTGCCGCCGGGTCGTCGAGGATGCGGGCAATCCGGGACAGGCACTCGAGGTCGAGGGCGCGGTAGCTGCACAGGTCGACGGCGGACATGGCGAGGACTTCCCGCTGGGGATCCCATTCCGCCTCCTCCCACAGCGGCAGGTCGTCCTGGCCCGACTCCCACGCCGCGCGCTGGTGGCCGCTGGCGCCCACTTCCCACTCCGGGAGCTGCTTCGGCCCCGGAACCAGCGACGAATCCGAGCCCCACGCGAACAGGCCCGGCGTCAGCCCCTCCCGGCGCGGACGTCCACGCTTGTCGGCCACCCACCAGTCGCTCCACGCGAGCAGGCCGGGCCAGGCGGCGGCCAGCGCGTCCAGGTCAGGGCACGT
Source organism: Longimicrobiales bacterium (assembly GCA_965208255.1). Classification (GTDB taxonomy): domain Bacteria; phylum Gemmatimonadota; class Gemmatimonadetes; order Longimicrobiales; family Gaopeijiaceae; genus BD2-11. Next base: position 333,299 of record OZ242324.1, on the reverse strand, counting down.
GAGATGCAGCTTCAGCGCCACGAACGACCCGACCGGGGGCTGGGAGCGGTCGGGGGTGCCGGCGAGCCGGCTCCTCCAGTTGGGTACGTTTCCGTTCGGGTAGCGCGACTCGAGTCCGGCGCGGAGAGTGTCCCATGCCAGACGGCCCGACGCGGCGGCGAGCAGAAGGGCGTTGAAGAAGGAGTCCCAGCCGAAGATCGTCCAGTCGTCGGGGGCCGGCGCGCCGGCTCGGGCGCTGTCCTCCGGTGTGCCCTTCCCCGGTGCGCTCTCGCCGGGTGCGCCGTCCCCCGATCTGCTCTCCTCCGGTGCGCCCTCCACCGGCTTCGGGAAGATCCAGCGGCGGCCGGCCGGCGCGTACAGGCGTCCGGTTTCCGGCTGCAGGAGGACGGTCCACATCAGGTTGTCCGCGACCGCTTCGACCAGTCCTTTCGCGGCTCCCGAAGAACGCGGTCGGCGGCGGTCCCAGTCGGCGCGCGCGTCGTCGATCCAGCGGTCCAGCCCGGGGAGAAGGCGTTGGGCGCGGGCCAGGGCGGCCGAGACGGGCCGGTTGGGATTGGCTGGATCACGCTGTGTCAATGGGCATCGAAAATGTCAGGGTATTGGGCATTGAAGATGTCAGGGTCCGAGCGCTGCTCCGCGGAGGGAGCGGAGCGACCGGAGCGGGGCAGCGGGCCGGTAGCGAGGTCGTCATGAGGGGCTCTCTTTCGAGGCAGGCGATTCGGCGTCCACTCGGCTCGCGAGGGGGTGGATCGCCTTGGAGAGTTCGGCGTGGCGGCGCATCCGGTAGCTGTTGCCCCGGATGTTGACGATATGGCAGCGGTGGAGCAGTCGGTCGAGGAGCGCTGCGGCCATGACCTCGTCGCCGAGGATGCGGCCCCACTCCTCGAAGCCCTTGTTGGAGGTGAGCACGGTCGAGCCGTTGCCGTAGCGCCGGTTGACGAGTTGGAAGAAGAGGACCGCGCCGCTCTGGGTCACCGGCAGGTAGCCGATCTCGTCGACGATGAGGAGTGCCGGGTGGGTGAGGATCTTCAGGCGGCGGTCGAGCCGGCCGGCGGCCTTGGCCTCCTCGAGGGAGTCGACGAGGTCGGTCAGGGTGCCGAAGTAGATCTTGCGGCCGCTCTCAGCCGCCGTGATCGCCAGGCTGATCGCGAGGTGCGTCTTGCCCACGCCGGGCGGGCCGAGGAAGACGACGTTCTCCCGGCGCTCGACGAAGCCGAGTTCGTGCAGCGCGTCGATCTGCTCGCGCTTGATCGACGGCTGGAAGGCGAAGTCGAAGGCCGCCAGCGTCTTCACGTACGGCAGGCGGCTGGAGCGCATGGCGGCTTCGAGGCGCCGGCCGTTGCGGAGCTCGATCTGGGCGGCCAGGAGCCGCTCGATCGCCTCGGCCGCGGTCGTGCCTCCCCCGTCCACCCCGGCGAGCACGCCGTCCAGCGCCTCCAGCGCGCCGGGCATCTTGAGGTCGGCGAGCTGGGCCGCGATCCGCTCCCTGCGCGATGGCGGCCTCACCGCACGCCTCCCGCGATCCGGCCGTACTCGGCCAGCGGACGGCGCTCGACCTCGACGAACCGGGAGTCCGCCGCCGCTTCGTTCCGCTCCTTCGAGGGCTCGGGGCGCAGCGGCGTCACGGGCCGGTAAGGCCAGCGGGCCAAGGGCTTTAGGTGCGGCCTCTCCGCCTCGAACCGGTCCACGGGCCGCTCCTTCAGCGTGCCGTGGACGCGGACGTTGGCCACCCTGCCGAGCCACCCCAGCACCCGGGCGTTCAGATCGTCGTCCGACACGAAGTCCCGTCCGTAGAAGAAGCTCCGCCGGATGTAGCTGACCGGCCGTTCCACCTTCCCCTTCGTCTGCGCCCGGTACGGCCGGCACGCCCGGATCCGGAAGCCCCAGTGGTGGGCGAAGCGCAGGAACTCCGTGTTCTCCATCAGCCGCCCGCCGACCTCCCGGTTGTCCTCCACGATGACGGCCTTCATCTGGTCGAACAGCAGCTCCGAGGGCACGCCCCCGAAGTACCGGAACGCCGACTCCAGGCCCTCCATCACCACGGCCATCGTCTGCCGCTCGTAGTACCGGACCCACATCAGCCGCGAGTAGCCCAGAACCACGACCAGCGCGTGCCGCTTCCCCCACGGCGTCTTGAACTCCGCGAAGTCCACCTGCCCCTGGTGCCCCGGAGGGGTCTCGAAGCGCCTGACCGGCTCCGGCTCCGGCAGCGGCCGGACCTCCCGCACATGCCGCTTCACCTGGTCGTAGCCGCCCTCGTAGCCCGCCTTCCGGATCTCCTCGAACAGCCGCACAGCGCTGAGATCCGGATACCGGGCCAGACGGGTCTCGATGATCTCCTTGTAGGGATCGAGCCGCGAAGGCCGGGGCCGCCTCGGCCCGTATCGGACCGGCCCGTCGTCCAGCTCCCGGTCCAGCTGCCCCGCCGCGATCCAGCGGTACACCGTCCGCTCGCTGACCCCGCAACGCCGCGCCACCGCGGCCTTGCTCAGTCCCTGTTCCAGATAGTGCCGCAACAACACCCGCGTCTCTCTTCCGATCATCACGTCTCCTTCGTTCAATGGAGACGCGATGGTAGCCAACCCGTTCTCGGCCCTTGCCCGCCTTCGCCCAACATCCCATGGCCGAACCCCCGCCACCGGGCTCAACCCTGACATTTTCAATGCCCACGATCCCGTAATTTGACGTGCCCGGTAACAGGGAGATCCCGCGCGGGAGGCGCGCTTCGCATCGGGCGGACAGGCGTTCCTGCTGTCGGGCCACTGGACGCTCCCCGTCTTCCGCGATCTGGTGGAGACGGGCGAGCTGGACCTGGCCATCGTCCCCATCCCGCACCATCCGTCGCGGCCGACCGCGACCAGCGTGCTCTACGCGTCTGGGTGGGCCGTGGCGCCGAACACACCGAACCTGCGCCGGGCCATCGACCTGGCCGGCTTCCTCGCCTCGCCCGAAGCGCAGCGCATCCGGGCGCGGTCGGGGCTCGCGATTCCCTCCCGGATGGATGTGGCGGCAGAGATGGCCGAGGCGGACGGCACCGGGGTCGAGGGCGCGTTCATTACGCTGGTGGAGGGCGCGCGCATGACGTGGGGCGCCCGGGTGCGCGATTTCTCCCGCATCGAGGCGCTCGCGGTGGAGATCATGGACCGCAGGTTGGTGCGGGGGGAATCGCTCGCGGTGAGCGCGTCGGAGGTGGCCCGCCGCATCGACGCGGAGTTCGGGTGGTGAGCGGCGTGCGCCACCCCGCTTCGCGCAGGTCTTCGGTCGTGATACTGTTCTACGCGCAGTTTGGGTGGTGAGCGGCGTGCGTCAGCCAACTCTCGCCGCCCTGGCCGCTGTCACCTTGGCCGCCGGCGTCGGATTGGTTCTGGCCGTCGCCGCGAGCCGGGTGGAGGGGGCGCGGGAGGCCGCGGCGGAAGCCGAGGCGCGCATGGCGGCCGCGCTGTGGGAGGAGGAGGGGGGCGGCACCGATGCCGTGGCCGGGCTGCTCGGCGACCGGGTCTCGATTCTCGGCGCGGACGACCGAGGCGCCGGGCCGGGGGCATACGCCTACGAGATCGGCGCGCTCGAGCCCGCCGCCTGGATCGCGGTCGCGCCACGTCGCACGGATGGTCCCTCGACCGCCTTCCCGGCCATCGCCACGGCCATCGCGCTGGCTGGCCTGGCGCTCATCGCGGCCTGGGCCGGCGCCCGGCGCCACGGACCCGTGCGTTCACGCTACCCGGCAGGCGTCGCGCTCCTTTCCGTCAGCTGCATCGCCCTGACGGCGGTCGCCGCCGAACGGTGGGCGGACCGCGAACTTCGCTCCCTGAGCACCACCAGGGTGGTCCAGGGCGCTCGCGCCATCGAGTTCGCCATGGCGACGGGCGCGGATTCGGCCCGCGCCGCCCGGTTCGCCCAACTCCCGTGGTCCGAGGACCGCGCGCTGGAGTCCGCAGACCAGCAGTGGACCATGCCGGCCGCCGTCGCGGCGGCCATCGCCGCGTCGCCCGAACGAGGCGCGGGAGGACTCCCGGCGTTGTCCTCCGAGCTGCCCTCCGCCACGCCCGCCGGCGCCCCATACACGGTGGAAGCGAGCGGCGTCACCTGGCACGCCGCTCGCGTCGCCGACATCCATCTCGCCTTCCTCGGATACGAGCGCACCGCCTCGCCCGCCCTTGCGCTGGCCGCCGCGGGCGCGCTCGCCGCCCTGCTGGTGGGGCTGGTCCTCCACCTCGTGCAGCTCGCGGCCCGCCCCCGCGCCCTGCGCCGAACCCTGGCGGCGTGGGGCTTCCTCGCGCCGGCAGCGGCTCTCATCCTCGCGTTCACGCTCGGGCCGCTGCTCTTCTCCCTGTGGATCTCGCTCCACGAGTGGCGCCTCATCGACCCCGCGCCCCTTTTCCTCGGCCTCGACAACTACGCGGCGCTGCTCGCCAACCCCGATTGGTGGTCGGCGATCGGCAACACGGCGCTGTTCACGCTCCACGTGCCCGCCGCGATGGCCGTCGCCCTCGCACTGGCGCTGCTCACCCGGGGATCGCGTCGCGCGATGCGCTGGGCCCGGCTCGCGCTCTTCCTGCCCGCCATCACCAGCGTGGCGGCGATCGCCGTGGTGTGGAAGTGGCTGCTGAGCGACCAGTACGGCCTGCTGAACCAGACGCTCGAGCGCGCGGGGCTCGGGTCGGTCCCGTGGCTCACCTCGCCCGATACCGCGCTCGCGAGCCTCATGATGATCGGCATCTGGATGGTCGTGGGCTATCAGATGGTGGTCTTCCAGGCGGGCCTCGCCGCCATCCCGCGTGACTGGTACGACGCGGCCCGGGTCGACGGCGCGGGGCCGTGGCAGCGCTTCCGCCACATCACGCTGCCCGGCCTGCGCCACACCCTGTTCTTCGTGCTCGTCACGTCGATCATCGGCTCCTTCCAGGTCTTCGGGCTCGTCTATGTGATGACCGAGGGCGGCCCGCTGGGCGCCACCGATGTCGCCGTCTATCACATCTACCGGGAGGCGTGGGAGTTCCTGCGCTTCGGCAACGCGGCCGCCATGAGCTGGCTGCTGTTCGCCCTCGTGTTCGCCGCCACCTGGCTGCACTTCCGCTTCCTCGACACGCGCCGAGCCCATGCCTGACCGCGCGCTCGCGCCACGGACCGCGCAAGGATTGCTGCTCGCCGCGGCGTGCCTGGTGATGGCAGCGCCTTTCCTGTGGATGGGGCTGACGAGCCTGATGGGGCAACTCGAGGTGTTCGCTGGCGGGGGCATCCTGCCGCGGACGCCGCGGTGGTCGAACTACCCCGAGGCGCTGACGGTCCAGCCCTTCGGGCGCTACTTCCTGAACTCGCTGGTGTTCGCGACCGCCGTGGCGGCGGGCCAGGTCGCGACTTCGGCCACCGCGGGATACGCCTTCGCGCGCCTCGACTTTCCGGGTCGGGACGGGCTTTTCATGCTCTTCCTGGCGACGATGATGGTTCCGGCGGTCGTCATCCTCATCCCCCGCTTCCTCGTCATCGACGCCCTCGACTGGATCGATACCTACCAGGGGCTCATCTCTACCGAACTGGTGTCCGTGTGGGGCATCTTCCTCATGCGTCAGTATTTCCGGACGGTGCCCCGGGAGCTGGAGGACGCCGCGCGCGTGGACGGCGCCGGGCGCCTGCGCATCTTCTGGAGCGTCGCACTGCCTCTCGCGAAGCCCGCCGTGGCCACGCTCGCCCTGTTCGCGTTCGTCGATGCGTGGAAGAACCTGCTGTGGCCGCTCCTGGTCACCCGATCCATGGAAATGCGCGTGGTCGAGGTGGGGATCGCCGCCTTCCATTCAACCTACGAAATCAACTGGCCCTATCAGATGGCGGCCGGCGTCACCGCAGTGCTGCCCATCGCGCTCCTGTTCCTGTTGACCCAGCGGTATTTCGTGCGCGGGATCCAGCTGGAGGGGATTCGGTAGCTGATGCGCGTCGGGGCCCTTGAGGCGCACCGCTGGGCCGGCCTCGTGTTCGCAGCCGGACCCGACGACGGCATCGGCCTGCGCCTCGTCTTCACCACGCCCGACGGTCAGCGGTGTGAGTTGGAGGACTGGTACTGGAATGGTCTCCCGGGTCGGTCCCCACGCGCCGGACGGCAGCTACGCGCGCATTGAGTTCGACCTCGCCGCCGAGCCGTCGCCCGACTCCCGCCCCCGGGAGAGCACGCTCATTCTGGAGTGGTCGCGGCTCGAAGACGCGGTGGCGCTGCGGGCGGTGGCACGTGCGCCGGGCCGGGTGGAACTGGAGGGTGACGCTCCGTGGGGGTGGAAGGCCCGGTGGGAGGAGGCGCCTGACGGCTGGCGCGCGACCCTCGAAAGCGCGGAGATCGCCGCCGCGTTCGGGCCTCGTGCGGGGGAACGCGCGGCCACCGTGGTCGCTTGGGAGCCGAGGGATAGGCCGTCCCAATCCGCCACGGGGCCGGGGGGCGGTCATTCCCTTCAGCGTGTTACCGGGCACGTCAAATTACGGGATCGTGGGCATTGAAAATGTCAGGGTTGAGCCCGGTGGCGGGGGTTCGGCCATGGGATGTTGGGCGAAGGCGGGCAAGGGCCGAGAACGGGTTGGCTACCATCGCGTCTCCATTGAACGAAGGAGACGTGATGATCGGAAGAGAGACGCGGGTGTTGTTGCGGCACTATCTGGAACAGGGACTGAGCAAGGCCGCGGTGGCGCGGCGTTGCGGGGTCAGCGAGCGGACGGTGTACCGCTGGATCGCGGCGGGGCAGCTGGACCGGGAGCTGGACGACGGGCCGGTCCGATACGGGCCGAGGCGGCCCCGGCCTTCGCGGCTCGATCCCTACAAGGAGATCATCGAGACCCGTCTGGCCCGGTATCCGGATCTCAGCGCTGTGCGGCTGTTCGAGGAGATCCGGAAGGCGGGCTACGAGGGCGGCTACGACCAGGTGAAGCGGCATGTGCGGGAGGTCCGGCCGCTGCCGGAGCCGGAGCCGGTCAGGCGCTTCGAGACCCCTCCGGGGCACCAGGGGCAGGTGGACTTCGCGGAGTTCAAGACGCCGTGGGGGAAGCGGCACGCGCTGGTCGTGGTTCTGGGCTACTCGCGGCTGATGTGGGTCCGGTACTACGAGCGGCAGACGATGGCCGTGGTGATGGAGGGCCTGGAGTCGGCGTTCCGGTACTTCGGGGGCGTGCCCTCGGAGCTGCTGTTCGACCAGATGAAGGCCGTCATCGTGGAGGACAACCGGGAGGTCGGCGGGCGGCTGATGGAGAACACGGAGTTCCTGCGCTTCGCCCACCACTGGGGCTTCCGGATCCGGGCGTGCCGGCCGTACCGGGCGCAGACGAAGGGGAAGGTGGAACGGCCGGTCAGCTACATCCGGCGGAGCTTCTTCTACGGACGGGACTTCGTGTCGGACGACGATCTGAACGCCCGGGTGCTGGGGTGGCTCGGCAGGGTGGCCAACGTCCGCGTCCACGGCACGCTGAAGGAGCGGCCCGTGGACCGGTTCGAGGCGGAGAGGCCGCACCTAAAGCCCTTGGCCCGCTGGCCTTACCGGCCCGTGACGCCGCTGCGCCCCGAGCCCTCGAAGGAGCGGAACGAAGCGGCGGCGGACTCCCGGTTCGTCGAGGTCGAGCGCCGTCCGCTGGCCGAGTACGGCCGGATCGCGGGAGGCGTGCGGTGAGGCCGCCATCGCGCAGGGAGCGGATCGCGGCCCAGCTCGCCGACCTCAAGATGCCCGGCGCGCTGGAGGCGCTGGACGGCGTGCTCGCCGGGGTGGACGGGGGAGGCACGACCGCGGCCGAGGCGATCGAGCGGCTCCTGGCCGCCCAGATCGAGCTCCGCAACGGCCGGCGCCTCGAAGCCGCCATGCGCTCCAGCCGCCTGCCGTACGTGAAGACGCTGGCGGCCTTCGACTTCGCCTTCCAGCCGTCGATCAAGCGCGAGCAGATCGACGCGCTGCACGAACTCGGCTTCGTCGAGCGCCGGGAGAACGTCGTCTTCCTCGGCCCGCCCGGCGTGGGCAAGACGCACCTCGCGATCAGCCTGGCGATCACGGCGGCTGAGAGCGGCCGCAAGATCTACTTCGGCACCCTGACCGACCTCGTCGACTCCCTCGAGGAGGCCAAGGCCGCCGGCCGGCTCGACCGCCGCCTGAAGATCCTCACCCACCCGGCACTCCTCATCGTCGACGAGATCGGCTACCTGCCGGTGACCCAGAGCGGCGCGGTCCTCTTCTTCCAACTCGTCAACCGGCGCTACGGCAACGGCTCGACCGTGCTCACCTCCAACAAGGGCTTCGAGGAGTGGGGCCGCATCCTCGGCGACGAGGTCATGGCCGCAGCGCTCCTCGACCGACTGCTCCACCGCTGCCATATCGTCAACATCCGGGGCAACAGCTACCGGATGCGCCGCCACGCCGAACTCTCCAAGGCGATCCACCCCCTCGCGAGCCGAGTGGACGCCGAATCGCCTGCCTCGAAAGAGAGCCCCTCATGACGACCTCGCTACCGGCCCGCTGCCCCGCTCCGGTCGCTCCGCTCCCTCCGCGGAGCAGCGCTCGGACCCTGACATCTTCAATGCCCAATACCCTGACATTTTCGATGCCCATTGACACTCCCTGCTGGACGAACTGTGCGCCCGGAGTGAGGCCGTCCTCCGCAAGGGCCGTGAGGAAGCGATAGGCCTCCAGCGCTTCCGGTCCGTCCAGGTATCCCGCCGTCCCGCTGCCATCGGGCGCCAGAATGTCGCCTCCCGCCGACCACACGAACGGGATCCACTGGTACAGGTTGCGCGGAAAGTCGAACCCGAACACATTCTGCCGACCGCCGCCGTCGGTGCCTGCGACGACCGCCTCGGCAGCCCGCCGGAAGTCCGTCCAGGTCCAGCTGGCCGGCGGCGCGGCAGGCGACGCCCCTGTAGCCGCCGGCAGCAGATCTTCAACACCCGCGGCGGCCAGCACGTCCCGATTCGCGTACAGGACCATCGGCGTGAAGTCCTTCGGCAGCGCGAACATGGACTCACCCCGCCGAAACGCGTCCGCCACCGGCTCGAACACGCTGTCTGGCCGAAAGCCCAGCGCCTCCTGGTACGGTGCGAGGTCCACCGCCAGCCCGCGTTCCACGAAGGTGGGGATGTCGGGCGAGTCCATGAGGTAGACGTCGGGCGGACGCCCCGCCGCGATCGAGGTCAGCAGCCGCTCCTCGTATCCGTTGGGAGCCGATTCGAGCACGATCCGCACGCCGGGGTGCAAGACCTCGTAGCGGTCGGCCACCTGCCGCTCGATCTCGAGTTCGTGGCCCCCGGCCCACAGGGCCACGCGCAACGTGGTGCCGGAGTCGCTGGGGGCGCAGGCGGCCGCCGCGAGAGCAAGGGTGGCTTGCCACAGGCTGTTCCTCATCGCGGGGCCTGCTGCCCGGCAGGTCGCGGCACGGCCTCCTCGCGCCGCCCATCCGGACCGAACAGGTGGCTGCGCTCCCAGGCGACGGAGACGCTGACGCGGTCACCGGCGGCGACCCGCAGGGCGGGGGATACCCGCGCCACCCACGCCGCGTCGCCCGGTCCGTCCAGATGCACGCGCTGCTCGCTCCCCAGCGCTTCCACGCGGAGCACGGAGGCCCCGAAGTCGCTGGCGTGAGTCGAGTCGCAGGCCCCGCCCGACCCGGCCACCACGAGGTCCTCCGGCCGCACCGCCAGCGTGGCCTGCTCGAGCCCCGACGGCCCCGCGAGCGCGAACGGACCGCCCACCAGGCGCCCCTCTCCGTCGCGGGACAGCGGGATCCGGTTGATGGGCGGCGACCCAACGAACCCCGCCACGAACAGGTTGCCGGGCCGGCGGTAAACCTCGTCCGGCGTGCCCACTTGCTGGAGCCGGCCCTGGTCCATGACCGCGACCCGCTGGCCGAGCGACAGCGCCTCCACCTGATCGTGTGTCACGAAGATCATCGTCGTGCCGAGGCGCCGGTGCAGTGCCGCGATCTCGTCGCGTGTCCGCAGACGCAGCTCCGCGTCCAGGTTCGAGAGCGGCTCATCGAACAGGAACACCCCCGGATCGCGCACCATGGCGCGTCCCAGCGCCACCCGTTGCCGCTGTCCCCCCGAGAGCTGGCCAGGCTTCCTCGACAGCAGCTCGGCGAGCCCGAGCGTGGCGGCGGCCTCCGCGACGCGCCGCTCGACTTCCTCGCGCGGGGTGCCGCGCACACGCAGGCCGAAGCCCAGATTCCGGGCAACCGTCATGTGCGGGTAGAGCGCATAGCTCTGGAACACCATGGCCACGTCCCGGGCGCCCGGCTCGACGTCTTCCACGCACCGTCCCCCGATCCACACCTCGCCCGAGGTGGGTACGGCGAGGCCGGCGATAAGGCGCAACAGCGTGCTCTTGCCGCACCCCGAGGGGCCCACCAGCACCATCAGCTCCCCGGGCCGTACCTCGAGGTCCAGCTTCCGCACGGCCACGACGTCGCCGTACCGCTTTTCCACGCCGCGCAGCACGACGCCCTGCGTAGCGCGACTCACGACGCCCACGGGACCCGCAGGGGCTCGCCGCGTGGTCCATCGAACCGTTCGCCATCCACGGCAACGCTCACGCGCCCGGGCTCCACCTCGACGTGCAGCGTCCGCCCCCGCGCAATGACCGGCCCCAGCGACACGCGGGCGGGACCGTCCGGCAGCGGCCGCACCTCGATGCCCGACGCAAACACGTGAAGCCCGGCGAATCCGCGCGCCAGCAGATCGAGGATCCAGGAGTGCTGGTAGTCGTCGATGCCCCGGAAGTGGCAGGCGCGGCCCGTGTGCGGGTTGTAATGCTCGAAGCAATTGGGACGCGCAGGATCGCCATCGGTGAACATCATGCGCGCGAAGCGCTTGAGCATGTCGGCCGCCAGCATGCCGGCCCGCTCGCTTCCACCGCGCCAGCAGCGCAGCAACCCTTCGATCACGTGGCTCGTCGTCATCGGCCAGACCCGTCCGTTCCACGGACAGTTGCGGCGCTTCCCGCGCCAGATGCCCTCCGCGGAGAATCGCGGATCGTCGACGCTGGACGAGGGCAGAGGGAAGCGCGTGCCGAAGGTCGCGGGGTCTTCGAGGTGGTCGAGCAGGGCGTCGAGGCGGGCGGCGCCCACCCGCCCGGTGAGCAGCGGATAGAACCCCACCGCCGCCTTCACGCCCGTGCGCTCGCCTGTGCGCCCGTCCACATCGGTGAACAGCCGCGCCTCCTCCGACCACATGAGCTCGATCGCTCTCCAGCAGCGGGCCGCGAGCTCGCGCCACTCGGCCTCGTCGCCGGGCCGCTCCAGCCGGCGCGCCACCGTGCCGAGGGCGCGGAACAGCTGGTGCGCGTACACCGTGACGTCGATCCCCTTGAGGCGAAGGCGCGGACGCCATCCCGCCAGGTCCGCCTCCTCGTCCACGGCCATGTAGCGCGACATGTACTCCTGTCCCGTCTCGAAATGGTTCGTGACGGTGAACATCCCCGAGCCCTCGGGATCGCGCGCCGCCGTCAGCCAGCGGGCGTAGCGCGACAGTCCTTCGTAGCAGCAGGCGAGCGCCGCCTGATCGGGGTGCATGTCGTCGACCGCAAGCAGCGCATCGCCCCAGTTGGCGTGGTAGAAGTCGGTTCCCTCGAGGCGCTCGGGATAGAGGCGCCCGTGGAAGGACCCGTCGGGCTTCTGGTTGTCGATGAAGTTCAGCAGCGAGCCCCAGGCTTCGCGCCCTCCCCTCCGCCAGCGCATCTCCATCATGTGGCACTGCGCGCTGTAGGTGATCGGCACGTGAAAGTACTCCGGGCCCTCGGCGATGGCGGGGTGCCGGATCGGGCCCCATCGACCCTCGATGCGGTTCAGGCCAAGGCCGTAGATGCGGTAGTCGAAATAGCGGTCGAGGTATTGATCGCCGCACTGGAGATGGGGAAAACCGCCGAAAAAGGACTCCCAGGCGGAGCATGGCGAGGTGTCACCCGTTGAGGTCTGGGAGGCATCGCCAGCCAGGGTCCCGCTGACTGCGGGGGTCGAGGAAGTTCGAGTTGGCTTCCGAGCTTCGGGAAGCCGGAGGCGGAGCGTTAGCCGTATGGTCGGCGGACCGTCGCCGTCGATCCCCGCCAGCGGAAGGGCGACAGCGATCCAGATCCACCCGGAGCGGCGCTCGTCCGGGTCGGAGCCCGCATCCGACAGAGCGTCGGAGCCCGCCCTGTTCCGGGCGATGACGGGCGAGTGGTCGGCACCCGCCCGCCCCGTCGCGGCGGTTCCCGGGCCGCCGACCCCGTCTTCCGCAAAGGGCGAATGCCGCCATTCGGGTGCGCCGTGCCCCTCGGAAACCACGATGCTCCGCCACGTGGGGGAAACGGAGCCCGCAAGATCCATCCGCAGGACCAGGTCCTGCCCGCGCCGGTCCGTGACAGTCCGCGTCCAGCCCACGCCCGCTGCCGTGTGTGCCAGCGCGTCGGTCGCGTCGGCCGGCTGCGCGGTGTAGCCGACCAGGCAGCCCTCGAACTCGCGGGGAACCTGCCAGGATGATTCCAGGATTCCCCCCGGCAACACCTGGCGGCGTTCCTCGACGTTGATGCCGCGCCCATCCGACCACGTGGCGTCCAGCCGCCCGGGCTGCCACCTCCGAGGGGCCGGCTCTCGACCGCTCGGGCTCCGAATCGCTCTGCGCAGGCGGGTTTCCCGCCCGTCGGGTCCCACGAGAGCCACCGAGAACCCCGGGCCGACCTCGTGCTGCAGCAGGTGAACGGGATCCCAGAACCCCGGCCGGTGAAGCCAGCGCGGAAACGGCGGCGCCCACACCACGCCGTCCAGCCCCCCCAGAAACCACTTGTCATCGCGAGCAAGCGCCGCGATGCGTGCCCTCGCGGAAACGTCAGGACGGGACCTCATGATACGGAGGCCCTGACGACGTACGGGACCTCGAATTCGTCGACAACCCAGCTGTAGATGTTGCCGTGCTGGACCCAGATCGGACCTGCTGCCTCGAACGCGAGGCGAACGGAGCCCAGGTAGTCGCCGTCCTGCGAGTACAGGTCGTAGAAGTCGGGTGCATCCTCAGGCGTGACTCTCTCGACCCACAGCCGGCCCTGGTCGTCCACGAACAGACCTTGAAGAATGGGCTTGATGTCCGGCATCAGGGCGGCGACCTCTTGCGCCACTCGGCGCAGGTCGGGCCTGTCTTCGACACTGCCCTCGATGTAGGCCGAACGGTCTTCGGCCGTGACCCGCTGCACCGCCAGCTCTGCCTCGATGACTACCAGCGTGTCCCCGGCCTCGCCCGTCCGCGCAATGCGGTACGACGAGCTGTGCGCGCCCCAGAATCCCCCGGACGGGTCTACCACGGTCATCTCGAATGCCTCGAACGGAATGTCGAACGACCCACTGCCCGTGCCGGTTGTGTATGCGTAAAACCGCCTGCCGACTTCACCGACGTAGACCGAGTCGACGGCCCCACTGGACAGGTCGTAGGACTTGAAGTAGCGCCGGCCGGTCACTGAACCCACGCGGGTTGAGGGTGGGTCGCGCGGTTCGGCATCCAGATACCAGGTTTCCCTCCAGTAGCGGCCCAGATTGTCGAACGCTCCGCTCCAGAAGTAGCCGTAGCTCGTGACCGGCGTGTTGAACCTGCGAATCTCCACTCCGTAGGGATCCACCCCGATGATCATCCCCTGGTTGTGGTCGTTGATCCACAAGAGGGTGTCACCCGACAGGAAGATGCCGTTGGCTTCTCGAATCTCGCCCGGTCCCTCGCCCCGCCGCACGATCGTCCGCAGGTGCCGGCCCGTGGAGTCGAAAACGCGGACCTCCGCCGCCTGGTAGTCCAACACATGGACGTTGCCGTCGCTGGAAGCCCGAATGGCCCGGATGTCCGCGAAGGCGAAGTTGGGGTCGTCCCCTTCAAGGCTTCCGAACTGCAAGTCCACATGCGCCTCGGTGACCTCGGGGCCGACGGAGTCGATGGCGGGAAGGCTCGGATAGCGGACGAGGACCGCACCATTCGGAAGCGTCTCGCGCGTCGTTTCGCCCGGCGTCGATGCCGGCTCGCAGGAGTGGAGGACGGCGGCCAGCGCGAGGACGAGAAAGGATGGACGGCGGGTGCGCGTGAGTGCGCGTTCCGGGCGGGACATGGCCCGATCCTCCTGACCCGAGATTGCTACGAAGGCGCGAATCGCTTCACGGGATCACCCCGAAGGTACGGCTCGCGCCTCCGGGATGTCACGCCCAAGGCGAGCACGACTGGTGGGCGCAGGAATCGGGATTCCGCTGCCGTAAGACTACGATCCTGAAACCGAAGCGGTACCCGAGTATTCCTGTGAAACGTTTCAGCGGAAACGTCCTGGCCCCCCGGGCGCGCCGAGATCATGAGCATTGCCGGGGATTCGATCTCTGGCGCGGTCAACGAGGGCGACCGTTCCATCCGGGATCTGGAGCAGTCCCGCGCGGCTCAACCGACCGCCGAGAGGGCCAGCCGCTCCACGAGCGTGACGATGACGACGAACGACAAGCCGAGCACCATGAGGGCGCCGATGGCGAATATCACCCGCAAGGCTCGGTGCCGGAACGGGGCGGCGGCGGCCAGTCGGCCGAACTGCGTGACCACCCTGACCGCGACGTAGATCGCGATGAGCATGGCCGCGAGTCCGAGAGGGGGCGCGTCGTCGATCCACGCCGACCCGACCAGGGTCGCGGCGACGAATACCCGCGTCAGCCAGGTGAAGAAGATCTCCTCGGCGGGGGCCAGGCGGTCGTGCAGAGCGTCGAGTGCCTCTTTCATGTTAATGCTCCCGGTGCGGCTGCCGCGTTGGTCGCGGCGCAGGTCGTGAGGCTTGCGTTGGTCCTGGTCGGTCAATAGCGAGATCAGGTCAACAAACGGACATCGTAGGAGAAGGGACGAGACCCGATAACCCGGACCCCGACGGCGTCCGGATGCATCGGATTCACGAGCACGCTGCTCTCTTCGGGAACGAGCACGGATGGAATCCGCAGTAGCAGCTCTTCCCGCCTTCCGGCCCACTCGCTGCCGATCGCCTGGCATTGGGGCGGTGACGGAGTCTGCCGCCAATCGGCGGGCACGGATGCGGGTCCGTAAGCCAGTTCGGACACATCGTCCGGAACGCTAATGCGGAGAGCCACCAGATCGTCCGGTGCGTCTTCCGCGTCGATGTGCACGAGGTATTCAAGGGCCGCCAGCGAGAGGTGGGAAGCCGTAGACCGCCGGCGTTCCGCGAGGAGTCCACCGTGCCCCGTAGAGGCGGGCTCCCTCGCCATCCAGTGCCACGAAAGCTGCGCGGCAGATCCGCCAGAGTTCCAAGCGCGATTCCGCGTGTCCGGGAGCGTGGCCGTTGCGCTACGCGCCCAGCCCATGCTCGATGCGCCCCAGCACCTGCTCCACAAGGCGGGCGCCTGCATCGCTGGCCAGGAGATCCAGTGGCCGCCGTCCCTGGAGGGCACGGTTGGGCTTGCGTAGCCAGCGTCCTGCCTTGGCACCGTCGCCGATGGCCTCTTCGGCCGAGGCCACGACGCGGACCACCCGGGTGAGGCGGTCCGACTGCTCGCTGCTCAGCCGCCTCCCCCGGCGCTTCCTGTGGGCTAGCGTACGCCGTGGGATGACCAGCGCATGAAGTTCGGTTGCGCGCAGAGCACCGTTCTTCACCACGATCTCAAGGGCCTTGACGGGAAGCCCGGCCCGGACCGCATCGTCAAGATCGAGGTCGGACCGGATGTCGCAGCCGAGAGCTTGCCGTCCCCCAAGATGTTCAACCAGAGCCTGTGTGGTCACTCATCCTCCCGTGCAATATTGCACATTTAAGAGAGGCAAATGCCCACACCCTGTCAAAGATTTCCTGCTCCCTCAACCCCACTACCGGTAGTAGGTCCCCACTACAGGTAGTGGATACCTCGTCCTACGAAACCGTCCCTCCCGCAGCCTGCCGCAACAGCTCCGCCACCCGCTCGAGGAGGGACGGCTCAAGGTCGAGATTATCAGCCGGCGCAGGCGGACATCTCGGGATGGGCCGTCCAGGCGTCGAAGGATTCGCCCTGCGCTGGCAGGACCACATCAGCCGATCCTCCGGAGGGGATGTCCGTTCGCGCGGTCGGACCCAGCTCGGTTCCGGTGGAGAGATGAACCTCTACGCGGATGGCGCACAGCGTCTGCTGCGTCGTGTTCTCGACCCTGCCGACGAAGGCACCCTGTGCGGCATCGAATGAGAGGATCAGGCGGGCGCCCCGGCGGGTGGCGTCCCAGGTTTCTCGGGAGCCGATGTATTCGCCGGATTCCTCGCCTTCGCCCCCGTGTTCACCTTCGCCGCCGCCTTCCCGGGCGCCGTGCTCGCCTTCGCCCTCTCCTTCCGCGCCGCGGTCGTGTTCTTCCTCGCCTTCGCCGCCTTCTTCGCCTTCATCCTCTTCGCCTTCCGCCGGCGGAAGCATGCCGTCGAGTTCTGCGTACACCTGCTGGATGGCGCGGGAAGCCTGACTCTCCGACAGCCACCAGTCCCCGAGCTCTCCGAAGTCCGCGCTCGCCTGCGCCTCCTCCAGGCCGAGCCCCTGGCCGTGGAGACGACGGCTCTCGTCGATCACCTGCACCACGGCCTGCCGGAACACCTCCAGCTCCTCCTCCAGGATCTCCGGCGAATCGACGAAGCCGTGGCCGGGCACGTAGGTCCCGACGTCCATGGCCTGCGCCCGCTCGATCATCGACACCCATTCGGAGGGATATGCGCTGCGCATGGCGGGGAAGACGCGGTGCAGGTAGGCCTCGCTCATGAAGAGGATGCCCTCTTCGGGCAGATGGACGACCAGGTCGCCGCCGGTGTGCGCGCGGCCGAGGAAGAGGACCTCGATGGTGCGGCCGCCCAGCTCGAGCACCTCGCGCTCGTCCACCAGGCGGGTGGCCAGCACGACGGGAGGTGCGTCCGCGGGGCGGGCGGGGTTGGCCGCCGTAGCCTCCAGCGCCCGCGCCGAGGTGGGGTGGGCGATGAACTCCGCCTCCGCGGGGAAGGCGGAATTGCCGGCGGTGTGGTCGCCGTGGTCGGAGCAGATCACCACATGGGTGATGGGCTGGTCGGTGACCGAGGCGATGTGGTCGATCAGGCGCTGCGTTTCCGCCACGTTGCCCTGCCCGTCCGCCACCAGCACGCCCTCGTCGGTGACCACGAACATGCTGACCGTGGTGAAGCGCTGGTCGCCCGCCGAGCGCAGCGCCTCGTAGGAGTACACTCCGTCGGCCAGCTCACGCAGGCGCGGGAAGTCCTCCTCGGTGTAGCCGCGCGCGAACGGGTCGGCGGTGCGGACCAGCTCACTGTCGACTGCCCCGGCGTCGCTCGTACCGGCTTCCTCTCCGGGATCGCCGCAGGCAAGACCCGCGAGCACGCACACCAGCCAGGCGACGTCGAGTCGTTTCGTCATTCTTCGCTGCATTGGAGTTGCTCCGCGTTGTGGGTGTGGGTCTAGGGGCGAGGTGCGATCTGGTCGAAGGTCGCGTTCTGAATACCGTACTCGCGCCAGTCGTCGTGGTCGAAGTGCCACCATTCCGCCTCGTATACGGTGAAGGCCTCGGCTTCCATGGTGCGGCGCAGCAGCTCCCGCAGCCAGCGCTGCCGGGAGGTGCCGCCCGGATAGTCGGGGAAGGAGCGCGGCGAGAACTCGTCGTAGCCACCCACCATTTCGACAGGCTGGCCCGTGGCGAGATCGTAGAGGTTCAGGTCGATCGCCGAACCGCGATTGTGGCGCGAGCCGCTCGCCGGATCAGCCACGAAGAGCTTCTGCGACTCGGGGGTCGCGTCCCAGAACATCTTCGTCACGTACCACGGGCGGTAGCCGTCGTGGAGCAGCAGGCCGTACCCGTGGGGGGCGAGAGCCCGATGCGCCCGCGCGACGGCTTCGGCCGCGGGGCGCTGGAGGAAAACCCGCGGCTCGTCGTAGAAAACCGACGACATGAAGTTGTTGGTGGTCGCGTAGCGCACATCGAGGCGAATCCCCGGTTCGATAGATGTCACCTCGACGAGCTCCGGGTCCCGGAACGGTCCGGGCTCCGGGGGCGGCGAAGCGGCCAGCGCCTCGGCGCGCAACTCCTCCACCGGCCGCACCGGCGCGATGCGGAAGGTCCCTCCCGCCTCGGTTCCCACCTCCCGGCGGTCGAAACGGACGGAAGCCGCCTCGACGGAGGTCGCCCGTCCATCCGCGTCGCGTGAGAAGACGAGGCGCTCCCCGTGGTAGAGGCCCCGGTCGGGGAAGGCGTAGACATCCCGGGACAGCTCTTCCAGCGGATACAGGAAGAACCACTCGATGAGCGTGTGCAGCCGCCCTTCCCGCTCCAGGATGTAGAGCACGTTGTGGTCCCAGCCATACTCGCCGATCAGCCCTCCCCAGTGTCCGGGTGGTGGGTCCGGCAACCCCTCGGGCGGGCGTCGCGAATGGCGCGCGGGCGGCTCCCCGAGCTCGATCAGGTCATCGCCGTCCGGCAGGAGGCGGGCGCCGAAGGCCAGCCGGTCGTCGACGACGAGGGTGTCGCCGCGGGCGCGCACCCGAACGGTGGCGCCGCCCTGCAACGGGGTCATGTACAGTTCGCCGTTCCGCTCGTCGAATTCGAGCCCGTCGCCGTCCGCGCCGTACACCCCCTCGTATTCCAGCGCGAGCGCAGGATCGATCGGGTCGGTCGCCGGCAACGCCTCGTCGGGGAGCGGAACCCCGTCGCGCGCCGCCAGCATGAGCTCCAGCGCAGCGTCCGCGACGCGCCCGGTCACGGTGTTGGTGCCGTCCACCGCCGACACGACCACCACCCCGAGCCCGGCATCGGGCAGGAAGGCCAGCTGGGTCGAGAAGCCGTAGATCGCCCCGCCATGCCCGAGCCATCGTTCACCGAACCGTTCCTGGACCGAGAACCCCAGGCCGTAACCCGTGCGCGCTCCCTCCTCCTCGAACTGGGGCTCCCACATCGACTCCAGCGCCTCGGCGCCCAGCACGCGTCCGCGCTCCCCTTCGCCGCGTCGAAACATCGCGCTCATGAAGCGGGCCAGGTCGAGCACCGTCGAATACATGCTCCCCGCCGGCGACATCCCCAGCTCGAACGTCGGCGCCTCGAAGAGCCCGCGATCGAACCCCCACATCCACGCGTGCGCGAGATCGCCGACGATGTCCGGATCGGGCGTGAACGAGCTTGCGTCCATCCCCAGCGGTTCCAGCACTTCGCGCCGCAGATAGCGCGCAAACGGCTCCCCCTCAACGGCTTCCAGCACGTACCCGACGACCGCGATCCCCGCGTTCGAGTACTTCGTGCGCGCTCCGGGCTCGTAGATGAGTGGGGTGCCGTTCAGGCTCGTGACGGTCGCCGTCAGGTCTGTGCCGCCGTCGTCGAAATAGTGTCCGGCGGGCGGTTCGCGAATGAGCCCGGACCGGTGGGCCATCAGATGGCGCAGCGTGATGGGCGTGCCGGAGCCATTGTCGGGGGCGAAGCGCGGGAGCCAGGTCCGCACCGGGGCATCGAGATCCAGGCGGCCGGCTTCCACCAGCTGCATGATGGCGATGTCCGTGAACAGCTTGGAGACCGATCCCACGCGATACACCGTCGACGCGGTGGCGGGCACTTCTCCAGCGGCGTCCTGAGCGCCGAATCCATCCGCCCACACCACCTCGTCCCCGTCCACCAGTGCAATCGAGACCGCGGCGAGCCCCTTGTCCGCGCGCTCACGTTCGATCGTGGCCGAGAGCAGCGCCGCCACGTCCGCGTAGTCGGCGGATGTCCCGGACGGCTGTCCCGCATCGGTCGCAACCCCGCACGCGCCTGCGCCAAATGCGAGAGCGGCGGCCGTGGCCAGAGCAAGCGCCGGGCGTTGTCTTCCGCGGATCGGGCGATGATTCCGGTGCACTTGTCGATTCCCTTGTTGCTTGCGGCCGGATTCGGGCAGGCCGTGAAGTGTTGGCCAGCCGGAGAAAACCGTCTGGACATCGTTGGCATCACATTGTAGAATCGTTCGCCCCCGCGCGAAAACGGGGGAGACCAGCGAGTTGCTCGAGCGCGTGAACGGCACGGGCCGCCCGGGGCCGCGCGATGATGCGATTCGCGTGGCTCTTCTCGTCTTCGGGCGCACCGTGGGGGGCGCGGAGAGACAACGCGGAAGGAGGACGGAATGATCGCCGTACAAGGGGTGACCAAGCGCTTCGGCCCCCTCGTTGCCGTCAACGACGTATCGTTCGAGGTGGACCGGGGTGAGGTGGTGGGGTTTCTCGGACCCAACGCGGCCGGCAAGACCACCACCATGCGCATGCTGACCGGCACGCTCCAGCCCGACTCGGGCGTGGTGCAGTTCGACGGCGTGCCCATCGAGACCGACCTCAGGGAGGCCAAGCGGCGGGTGGGCTATCTTCCCGAGGCGAATCCGCTGTACGACGACATGCTGGTTGCGGAGTATCTCGAGTACGTGGCCGAGATCCGCAGGATCCGGGGCGCGAATGCCCGGCGCGCGGTCCGGGACGCGGTGGAGGAGACCGCGCTCGATGCAGTCTTCTTTCGCCCCATCGGGGAGTGCTCCAAGGGGTATCGCCAGCGCATCGGGCTCGCGGCGGCGATCCTGCACCGCCCGGAGATCCTGGTCCTCGACGAGCCCACCGAGGGTCTCGACCCCAACCAGCGGGTGGAGATCCGCAAGCTGATCAACGCGCTGGGGGCCGAGCGCACGGTCCTGCTCAGCACCCACGTCATGCAGGAGGTCGAGGCCACCTGCCAGCGGCTGCTGATCATCTCGGGCGGGCGGCTGGTCGCCGACGGCACCGTGGCCGACCTGGCCGCCGACCGCACCGGCGGAGCGTTCTACCTGGTCGAAGTCGAGGGCGAGGGCGTGTCCGAGGCGCTGGCCGGCCTGGAGGGGGTTACCTCCTGCACGGCAGACATGCGCGACGGCCGCACCCGCGTGCGCCTGGAGGTGGCGTCCGGCGCCGAGCTGCGCCCCACCATCTTCCAGCTCGCGACCCGCCGCGGGTGGGCGCTCTGGGAGCTCTATCGGGAGCAGGCCAACCTGGAGCGGGTCTTCCGGTCGCTCACCGCGAACGGGGAAGCCGACAGGGACGATGTCGGCGACGGTGCCGGCGACGCGGCCGCTTCGGAGGCCGGCGCGACCGCTCCGGCAGCGGCCGATGACGCCTCCACGGCGATGGCGGAGGAGGTGGAAGAATGAACCTCTCCAGTATCCTGCTCGGCCTCAGGGGCGTGACCACCATCGCCAGGCGCGAGCTCGCGGGCTTCTTCGATCAGGCCACGGCCTACATCCTGATCGTGGCCTTCCTGTCCCTGGGGATCTTCATCGAGTTCCGCACTCTGTACGCCGCCAACATCGCCACCCTGCGGCCCTTCTTCGATCTCCTGCCCTGGCTTTTCGCGATCCTGATTCCGGCCGCGACCATGCGCTCGCTCGCGGAGGAGCGCCGCAGCGGGACCCTGGAGTGGCTGCTGGCGCATCCCTTCAACGAAATCCAGGCCGTACTCGGCAAGTTCCTCGGGAACTGGATCTTCGCCCTGGTCGCGCTCGCCGGCACGCTGCCGATGTCGATCGGCGTGCTGCTGGCCTCTGAAGCCGATCCGGGAATCGTGGCCGCGCAGTACGTGGGCGCGTCGCTGCTCGCGGCCCAGTTCGTGGCCATCGGCCTGTGGGCGTCGAGCATGACCCGCAACCAGATCACGTCGTTCATGCTGGCCATCGCCGTCAGCCTGGTGCTTGTGCTGATCGGCCTTCCGTTCGTGCAGATCGGGCTGACGCCGATGATCGGGGGCGCTGCGGCCCGACTCTCCGTGATGGGCCACTTCGAGAACGTCGCCCGCGGCGTGATCGACCTGCGCGACGTCCTGTACTTCCTCTCCACCGGCGCCCTCTTCCTGGTACTGGCGATCGGCATGGTGAGCAGGGAGCGGCTGAGTCATGGCCGCGGCGACTATCGACGTTTGCGCGTGGGCACCATCGCGGTCGCGGCGCTGGTGGTGGTGCTGAACCTGCTCGGCGGCTACATCCGCGGGCGCCTGGACCTGACGCGGGGCAATCTCTACACCCTTGCCGACGGAACCCGCGAGGTGCTCGGCAACCTCGGCGACATCGTCACCTTCACGCTCTTCGTGTCCGACGAACTTCCCTCGGAGGTGCAGCTCACCAAGCGTGACGTGGAGGATCTGCTCGCAGATTTCCGGCGGGCAGGCGGCGGACAGCTGATCGTGCAGAGGATCGATCCCGGGGACGACGACGAGGCGCGTTCCGCAGCCAGCGGCATGGGGATCCCGGAGCTCGACTTCAACGTGCTCCGCGACGACGAGTTCCAGGTGCGCCGGGGGTACTTCGGGCTGGCCATGCAGTATGCGGACCAGCGCGAGATCATCCCCATCATCGACCGCACCGACGACCTCGAACTGCGCATGGCGACGGCGATCCGCTCCATGACCTCCGATTCGCGCCCGCGCCTGCGCTTCGCCTCCGGGTTCGGCGCGAAGCAGGCTTTCGAGATGCCGGCGCTGCAGCAGGAGCTGAGCGATCGCTACTCGGTCGGAAGCGTCGCGCTCGACGGCGACTCGGTGCCCCCTCTGAGTCCGGATTCCATCGACGTGCTGGTGGTGGCGGGGCCGACGGAGCCCATGTCGACGCTCGCTCTGGAGCGGCTTGGGGCGTACGTGGACGGCGGCGGGGCCGCGCTGCTGATGGTGGAGGGGACGCAGGTCGATCCGCAGTCGCCGATGGCCTCACCGGTGACATCAGGGCTTGAGACCTTCCTGGAAGAGCGCGGGTTGAGGTACGACGGGGGTATCGTCTTCGATCTGGCCTCCGCGGAGCGGGTCCAGATGGGGCGGCAGGGGATGTTCGCGGTGGTGCGTTCGTATCCGCTCTGGCCGATCCTCTTCCGGGGCGCCGATCATCCCGTGACCCGCGACCTCAACAACCTCACCGTGGGATGGGCCAGCGCCCTGGTGCTGACCGATTCGGCGCGTGTGACGCCGCTCTGGACCACGACCGACGCCGGAGGCGTGCAGGCGCCCGGGAGCCCGATCGCGCCCGACATGCAGACCTACCCCGACGAGACCAGTCTGGGCATCGAAGTCGTGGCGGCGGCGGTGGACTTCGCGCTCCCCGTGGAAGAAGGGGAGGAAGGCGACGGTTCCGAACCGGCGGGCCGCATGGTCGTGGTTGCCGATGTGGACTTCCTGGACGACCAGTTCGTCCGGTCGAGCCGCCAGAACCTGCTGTTTGCCGCCAATTCGGTCGACTGGCTGGCGCAGGACGAGGCGCTCATCAGCATCCGCTCCAAGGATCGTACGCCGCCTCCGCTGGCCCTGGAGTCGGATTTCGCCAAAAACGCGCTCAAGTGGGGGAACCTGGTGGGCATCCCTCTCTTCTTCTGCCTGGCCGGAGCCTTGCGGGTTACGGGCAGGCGGGCCCGCGCCGAGCGCCGCTGGAACGAGATGGACGCATGAGCAAGAACGTACTGCAGAGACTTGTCATCGCGCTCGCGGGACTGCTGGTCCTGTACGGGGTCATCAGGCTGGTGGGCGGCAGGGGCCCGGAGCTTTCCGGCGGAGCACTCGAGTTGGCGTCCGAACTGGAGGGCATCGACGAGCTCACCCTGGAGGGCGCCACCTTCAGCGGACCCGACCGGGAGGTCGAGGTGGCGCGCGTCGCCGGCGAATGGACGGTGAACGGGTACGAAGCCGACTCCGCTGCCGTGGCGCGCATGTTCACGGCGCTTTCGGAGGTCGAAGTGGGCGCCCTGGCCGCCGCCAACCCGGACAACCACGAGCGGCTGGGAGTGGCCGGCCGCGAGGCGTGGATGCTGGAGTTCCGCCTGAGCGGGGGCGACAGCCGCATCGTGGCGCTGGGCCGGGTGGGTTCGGCCTTCCAGACCGCCTACGTGCGCCTGCCCGGATCGGACGAGGTCTACACCGTGCGGGGCGACCTGCGCGGCTCCTTCACCCGCACCCTCACCGACTGGCGCGACAAGTTCATCGCCGGCGTGGATGTGGCGTCGATCGCGGCCATCGAGGTGGAGCGGGACGGAGAGGTCATCGTGGTCGAGCGCGCAGATGCGGGCTGGACGGTGGTGGGGTCGGGCGCGGTGCCGGATTCGGCGTCGGTGGCCAACATGCTCGACGAGGCGGACGAGATGAGGGCGATCGGCTTCGCGGAGGAAGGGTCCGAGTTTCCGACCGGGGACGTGCGCCGCTTCGTGGCTCTGAATGAGAGCGGCGACACCCTCCTTGCCCTGGAACTGGCGCCGGTGGACGCCGAGTACTGGGTGCGCGCCGCGGGCAACGACATGGTGTTCCGCCTGGCGGCATTTCGGGCCACCCGGATCGTGCCCGAGCCGGACCGGCTGCTGGGAAGGGAGGAAGGTTAGCCGCCGCGCTCGGGACAGCCCTCGCGCACCATCGTGTGCGCGATCTGGACGATCTGCCATCCGTCGCCGCTTCTCCCCATCATGAAGGCGTCCGCGCCGCAGTGGCTGAACTCTCCGTCGGCGAAGAAGTCGTATTCCACCCACACGGTGGCCAGGTTGGCGTTGACCTGAACCACCGGGTCGTAGATGCGCTCGTCCAGATAGCTTGACGATGCAAGCACCGAGGAGACGAAGCGGGAGATCGGGATCTCCGTGACCTCCGGGGTACCGGCGGCGTCGGTGCCGGCCGTGATGAGGCGCGTGTTCGGGTGGAAGATGCGCTCCAGCGTCTCACCGTCCTTTGCGCGCATGGCGTCGAACAGGTCCTCCACTACCTGCAGGACGGCGTCCCTGTCCGCCTGCATGTCGTCGCGGCTCGACTGCGCGAACGCGGGCGTAGGCGACAATGCGCAGAAGGCGGTCGCGAAGATGATCAGCGACGCCTTCCGCCTCCTGACCGCCTTCGGCTTCAGGCGCGACGCCAGCAGGACCCCCAGCACCACCGCCGCCACGATCGGCCAGAGCGTGTCCGCCTTCACCTTCCAGAAGTAGTGGAGCACCCCCAGCCCCGCGGCCAGGTAGACGATGCGGTGAAGCCGCTGCCAGCGCCTGCCCAGGCGGCGGATCCATCCCCGGGTTGACGTGACCGCCAGGGGGATGAGCAGGACGAACGCGGCGAAGCCGGCCGTGATGTAGGGCCGCTCGGCGATGTCCTCGAACACGTACTCGAAGGCGAAGAACTGGTCGAGGGCGACGTAGGTCATGAAGTGGGTCAGGCCGTAGAAGAACGCGGCCAGCCCGAGCCGGCGCCGGTAGCGCACCAGATTCCATCCGCCCCAGCGCCGCACCGGGGTCACGGCCAGCGTCAGCAGGAGAAGGATGAGCGTGGAGATGCCGCCCCAGTGGGTGAGCTCCTCGATCGGGTTGGCGCCCAGTCCGTCCTCGCGGAAACGGAGCACGAGCCAGAGCAGCGGCGCCAGACAGATGGCCCAGATGAGCGCACTGGTGACTCGTGCACGTGTTTTCGGCTGCATGCGGTTCCAGGCCTGGCGGCCTAGTACCATTTCACCAGATCCATTCCCGCGTACATGGACGCCACCTGGTCACCATACCCGTTGAACATGAGGGTGGGCCGGCGCAGGAACTCGCCGATGCGCCGCTCGCGCGCCTGGCTCCAGCGCGGGTGGTCCACCTCGGGGTTCACGTTGGCGAAGAACCCATACTCGTTGGGCGTTGCAACATTCCAGGTGTTGTGCGGCATCTCCTCCACGAAGGAGATCTCGACAATGCTCTTCACGTTCTTGAAGCCGTACTTCCACGGCGCCATCAACCGTAGCGGAGCCCCGTTCTGGTTCAGCAGGCTGCGCCCGTACACCCCCGTCACCATCAGGGCGAGCGGATTCATGGCTTCGTCCATGCGCAGGCCTTCGAGGTATGGCCAGGGGAGGATGGGGCGGCGCTGGCCGGGCATCTCCTCGGGCCGGACGATGGTCTTGAACTGGACGTAGGCGGCGGACCCGGTGGGCTCCAGGCGCGAGATGACGTCGGCGAGTGGAATGCCCCGCCACGGGATCACCATCGACCAGGCCTCCACGCAGCGGAGTCGGTAGATGCGGTCCTCCTCGGTGTGGGGCGCCAGGAGGTCCTCGAGGGCGTAGGTGCCGGGTTTGGCGCAGCGCCCGTTCACCTCGACCGTCCAGGGCTCCGGCTTGAAGTCGCCGGAATTGCGCGACGGGTCGCGTTTGTCCGTACCGAACTCGTAGAAGTTGTTGTAGGTGGTGATGTCCTGGTAGTCGTTGACTTCGTCGCCGAGTTCGTCCGTGGCGTCCGAGAAGTCCTGGCCGCCCAGGGCGTATGCCTTGCCGGATTTGCCGCCCAGCGCCGGAGCCGCCAGGTGACCCATGGCAAGGGCGCCCGCGGCCCCGATGAACTTGCGCCGGTTGAGGTAGGTGTCCTCGGGGGTGATCTCCGAGGACGGGACATCGAGTCCGGCGTTCTTCACGCGAATCAGCATGTTCTCACTTCCGTCTGACAGGTCCGTGGACCTTCGTTTTCCGGCTCAGCCTGCCTGCGCCCGTTCAGGACCGGGCAGCAGGGCCGCGCCGCAGCATTGGTGCCACCTGGCTACTGCAAGTTTGGTTCCCTCTCGGCGTCTCCGGGTTGCTCAGCCTCCGGGAGTGCGCGACAGCGAACGGTAATACTCTTCGATCAGTTGGCGGAACCCTTGCGGCACTTCGTCGGAGCCTGACAGGAGCAGCCGCTCGGCGTCGCCTTCTCCGGCTGCCCGGCGGAGGCCGAATTCGAAGCGCTTGACCCCTTCGAGAATCTGGGTCTGGAGCCGGACGATCTCCTCCAGGTCGTCGTAGATCCGGCGGTCGTCGAGCTCCCTCATCGAGCGGATGACGTCGTCGAGTTCCTCGACGCCGACTCCGGCGTCGGAGAGCTGCTCGCGCAGATCGGCCATCTCGCGGGCGCGTTCCCGGTACTCGCCCCGGAACTGGCGGATGTCCTCGGGCGTCAGGCCGCGCGCCCAGCCGCTGCCGCCCGGCCCGAATCCGGCGCCGGTCATATCTCGGTCGCCATCGGGGCCACCGCCTCCGCCGCCCTGGCCTTGCTGACCCTGCTGGCCACCCTGGCCTTCCTGTCCGCCCTGTCCTTGCTGGCCACCCTGACCTTGCTGACCCTGCTGTCCGCCCTGGCCCTGTTGTCCTTGCTGCCCGCCTTGTCCCTGCTGTCCCTCTTGTCCGCCCTGGCCTTGCTGTCCCTGCTGTCCCTGTTGTCCGCCCTGTCCCTGTTGCCCCTGCTGCCCTTCACCCTGTTCGCCCTGCTGTCCCTGGGCCTCTTCGCCGGGGCGCTGGCCCAGTCCCCGCCGGGCGTTCTCGTCGGCGCGCGCCTGCAGCCGCTCGTTGAGCGACTCCATGTTGCGCACCATGTCCCGGGCCTGGTCGAGTGACTCCATGGTGCGGTCGTCCACCGGTTCGCCGATCGCCTGCGACGCCTCCTGCAGCTGGTCCCTCAGCTCCATGAGGTGCTCGGTAGTCTGCTGCTCGAAGTCGCGCGTGAAATCCGGGCTGCGCGCGCCCGGCAGCCCGCGCGAATACTGGATCCGTTCCCTGATCTTGTTGTCGCGGATGTTGCGCAGGGCGTCGTCGAACGACTCGCCCGCCTCGCGCTGCTCGGAGCCGGCGTCCGCCGACATCTGATCGATCTGCCGCTCCAGGTCGGCAACCTCCTGGGACATCTCGTTCTTGCGTTCGATGAGCCTGCGCATGCGCTCCGAGGTGACCTCTTCGGCGCCGGAGATGGCCACCGACTCCTCGGCGACATCCAGCTGCTCCTCGATCAGCTCTTCGCTCCGCTCCAGCGCGTCCTGCGCGTCCCGTTCGATGCGCCCTGACTGATCGCGCTCCAGCAGCCGGCGCGCGGCCCGCAGCCGGTCCAGCGCGGAACGCGCGTCGGCGGCCGCCTCGCCGCCTCTCGCCGCGGCCGCTTCCCGCATCGCGTCGGCGGCGTTCTGAAGCTGGCGCGCCGTCTCCGCCAGGCGCTGGTTGGACTGCATGCGCGACAGCTCCTCCAGCCGCCTCGCCTCCTCTTCCACTTCATCGGCGAGCGAGCGCTGGTTCTGCGTGCCGCCCCCGGCGGACCCCTGAGAACGGTTGGCGAGACGCTGCTGGCGCTCGGCTTCCTGTTCCTGGCGCCGGGCGAGCTCGCGCAGACGCTCCAGGGTCTCGTCGATCTGCTCGTCCGCCTGCTGGCGTTCTCCGCGCTGAACGCTCTCGTACTGGTTCTTGAGCTTGTCCAGCTCCAGCTCGAAGAGGTCAGCCAGGTCCTCGGCGTTGGGTCCGCCGCCCCCGCCCCCTCCTCCGCCCCCGCCCTGCTGCTGGCTTACCTGCACTTCGTCGTAGAGCGCTTCCGCGCGCAACAGGTACTGTAGCGCCTGCTGCTCCTCGGAAAGGGCGCTCTCCGGATCGTCGGCGTCCAGCCGCTCCATGGCGGCCTCCATCTCCTCCATCGCCTGCGGCAGCAACTTGGCGATCTGCTCGAACTCGGGATCCCGCACCACGCCACGGTTGTTGAGGCGCGTGACCAGGGTCGCGACCTGGTCGCGGAGTCGTTCCTGCGAGAGCCGCACCACGACCAGCCCCTCGCTGAAACCCTCCGGCGAGTAGCGGTCCCGGTCCCGGTTCAGGTTGAAGGTTGCCGAGATGACCTCTCTCTGCTGTTCCGACAGCTCCTGTTCACTGCCCATGCCGCCACCACCGCCGCCACCACCACCGCCGCCCGGCTGCTGCTCGGCCTGGCGGAAATCGGTCTCGAAGCGGCGGATCTGGAGGAAGTAGATGTCGCTGATGACTTCCTGGCTGCCGGTGCCCGCGTTGTCGCGTGCCTTGGCGTAGTAGGAGATGATGTCGCCCGGGACCAGCTCGTACTCTTCCAGGAAGAAGGTATATCCGGCGCTCACCTCGCTCAGCGGCGTGGCTCCGGGGCCGAACAGCTCGATGGCCTGCTCCTCGCCGCCGTTGACCGAGAAGACCAGCTCCAGTTCCCTGATGCCGTAGTCGTCGTTTGCGCGCGCCTCGACGAAGAACTCATCCAGCGAGGTGGCGCGTTCGTCGCGGCCCGGGCGGGTGAAGGAAAGCGACGGCGGCTGGTCGTTCAGCACGTCGATGGTGTACTGCGGCGATGCGGGCACCAGACCGGCGCGCTCACTCTCCATCTCGATGCGATAGAAACCGTTCGCCTCCACCACGAAGGAGCCGTTAAAGGAGCCGTCCTCCGCCTGCGTCAGTTCGTTCGCCAGCGCGTCGTCGCGCCACAGGTTGGCGCGCGGGCTGGGGATCGTGGGGAAGGCGCGCAGGTGGACGCGGGTTCCGCGCAGCACGGCGATGTCCCCGCCCTCGTCGACGGTCCGGTCCGGCAGCCCGGTGTAGGCCGGGAAGTCGTACACCAGCTCGAGCCGGTCCACGTACGGCAGGATCTCCACGTCGATGCGGTACATTTCCGACTGCACGCCGGAGGAGCGCACGAAATACTCGGTGACGTCCTCGACCCCGAAGAGCACGATCTCGAACTCGCCGGCATCCTCCTCGCCGGTGCCATCGGCCGTCAGCATGGACAGGGGCCGGAATTCACCATCGGCGCCGGTGCGCAGGAAGAGTTCCGCTTCCACGGCGTCGAACCCGAGAGTGCGCGCTGCGATGCGCTGGTCCGAGCCGCGCGTGATGGTGACGTCTCCGGGGGTCACGTCGATGGAGTAGGGGTTGACCTCGGCCGCGCTTGCGGTCGGCGAGAGCAGGACCGAGGCGCCGTGGCGCAGGAAGGCCGGCCCGGTCAGGAAGATGATGAGGGTGGCGAGACCGATCCCCGCGACCGCGGCGGTCCAGCGCAGCAGCCCGGGCCGCTCGATGCGGTGTCCGCCTTCCACGACGCGCGCCTTCCGGACAGCGGACTCCATGAGCCGCTGCACCAGGGCGGGGGAGTGCGCCTTGCCCCCGGCTTCGGGATCGGCTCCGGCGTCGATCGCGCTCAGGACCGACGCCTTGAGAGACGGTTCGTGCTCCTCCAGGTAGAGCGCGACCTGCGCGTCGGAAGGCCGCCGCCAGAGCGGGCGCACCAGGAACCAGAACCCCACCACGAGGAGCGACAGCCAGGTGAAGACCCGGAAGGCGTTGACCACCGCGGGGCTGAAGCGGGTTCCCTCCATCCCCCAGGAGGACACCAGGAACGCCACCAGCCCGATCCCCAGCACCACCGCCAGTCCCCGCAGCGCGATGCGCATGCGCCAGCGGTTGCGCACGTGCCGGATGGCGTCGAGCAGTTCAAGTCTGGCTCGTTGGTTGAGTCGTGTAGGCACCTCAGCTCCCCCTTTTCTCGTGCGACAACTGCTCGCCCCGGTCCTTCCCTACGGCTGGCTGGCGGCTTTTCGTGACAAATAATTGGAGACAATCGTCTCCAGAGCCAGAAGGAGGAACGCCGCCACCAGGAGATACCACCAGAATCCCTGGCGCCGTTCCTTGTCCTCCGGGCCGAGTTCGGCTCCGATGTCGCCGGCCGCGCCGACGCTTGGACTGGTGATGGACCCGGCAAACTCCTCGGCGTCCATCGCCTCGAGATCCGCCTCCCCGAGATTGACGTTGACGGCCACCGCGGGAGTGCCCGGTCCTCCTCCCCCGCCGGCGCCGCGCAGCTCGTAGAAGCCCTGCTCCGCGAGCGGCAGGAAGCCGGGCCGGGCTGCTCCACCTACGTCAATGGAACGATTGGAAGGCGAAAGCGCGACCAGCCCGTCCCTGTCGCCCTGGGCGAGACCGGCGAGGAGCCGATCAGCCTCCCGGCTCTCTCCCTCCTCCGACAGGTTCAGCACATCGTCCACGGCGTAGGAGGGCGTGGGAGGACGGAAGTTCCCGGCGTGCTTGACCATCTGGTGGACAAAGGGCAGGAAGACGGGCTGCAAGACCATGTCGTTCCAGTAGTTGTCGAGCATGGAGGTCCAGAGCAGCACCCGTCCCGCGCCCACCTGCCGTTCCGCCAGCGCCACCGCGCCGTTGTCGAAGCGGGCCAGCACGCCCTCTGCGCCCGGAAGCTCGACGTTGCGATAGCGGAAGAAGTTGGCGTCGGTGAGGTCGCCGCTGCGGGGAGCGGCGAAAAGGGCGAAAACGGGGTGGGTATAGTCGATGCGGCCGAGCGTTCCCCCGCGGCCCTCCCGCCATTCCGGCTCCATGACCGGTCCCAGCGGACCGGGGAGCAGGTCGGGTCCGTCGGCGGGCCATGCGCTCCGTTCGCCCAGGATGACCACCAGGCCGCCGCCGTCGTCGACGAACTGCGTCAGGCGCGTCCCCACCCCGCCCCGCGGCGGCCGCGACCCGTTGAGGATCACCACCGAGCGGCCGGCCAGGTCGCCCGCGGTCATCGCGCCCACGGTGGTGACCTCGACGTCGAAGGCGGGATCGGTCCCGATGGCCAGCGCCTGGTTCAGATACAGGCTCGCCTCCCGCGGGTCGCTTCCGTCCCCGATCACCAGCACCGAGAACCCCTCGCCCGGCGACAGCACGAAGTGGGCGACGTCGTTGGCGGGCAGGGCGTCCGCCGGGACGCGCACGGACCCGCGCATGAACGGTTCGCTCAGCGTGAAGGGCGGCAGCGTCACCAGCGTGGTGGCATTGGGCCCGACGGAGACCGATGCCGATCCGACCGGTCTGCCGTCCAGCTCCAGCACCACCTCCACGTCTGCGGCCTCCTGCTCGCCGGAGTTGACCAGCCGGGCCGTGGTCTCGACCCGCTCCAGGCCGTCCCGGTAGCTTCGCTGGAAGACGAGCTGGCCGACCGCGAGGTCGCCCTCGTACGGTCCGGTCACCACCACCGGGTCCACCGTGGTCCCCGGCGGCAGGCGCGCCCCTTCGTCGCCCTCCCATCCCGCGCGCTGGAAGTCGGAGATCACCACGGCGTGCCGGGCCGGAAGGTTCGACTGTTCCAGCACGGTGCGCGCGAGATCGACCGCGGGGCCGAAGCGGGTGGCGCCGGTGCCGGGCTCGGCCGTGTCCAGGGCCGCGAACAGCACCGTGCGGTCGGTGGTGGAGCGAACCGCCAGGGTGGCGCCGGACGAGAAGAACACCAGCGAGCCGCGGTCCTCGGGGCCCAGCTGGCGGACCGCCGCGCGCGCGCCGGCGAGGGCATCCGCCCAGCGGTCGGCGTAGCCCATGCTGTAGGAGCGGTCCACGAGGATGACCACCTCGCGCGCCACCTGCGCCCCCGTCAGGGCGACATCCTCGCGATCGAAGAACGGGCGCGCGAATGCGGCGATGAGCGCGATCAGCGCGGCGATGCGCATCAGGAGCAGCAGCCAGTGGCGGATCTTCTGCCGTCGCGTCGACTTGTAGGGAACCCGCTCGAGGAACATCAGCGACGGAAACTCGACGACCTCCTTGCGATCCTTCTGGACCAGGTGCACGAGCACGGGCCAGAACAGAAAGCCGAGGCCCAGCAGGAACAGGGGCGCGAGGAAGGCGAGGGCGGTCATCGGATGCGGGTCAGCCTCTGGCGCGCGGACAGGTAGTTGAAGAGGGCGTAGTCGAGCGGCGTTCCGGTGTTGAAGAGCGCGTAGTCGATGCGGTGCTCGACGAAGCGTCGCGACAGCGTCTCGGCGTGGTCGCGGATCAGTTCGCGATACCCTTCCCGGAGCCGCCCGGGCACCACCGGGAGGCGCGCGGTGGTCTCGAGGTCCTGGAAGCTGGCCGGCTTCTCGAAGGGAAAGTCGAGCTCGGCGGGATCGAGGAGGTGGAAGACGATGACGTCGTTGCCGGCGTAGCGCAGATCCTTGACGGCGTCCACCACCGCCTGAGGCTCCTCGTAGAAGTCCGAGATGACGGCCATGATGCCCCGCCGCCCCAGGCGCCCCGTAAGCTGATGGAGCGGTCCGGCGAGGGTGCCGGCGCCCCCGGCCTCGATCCGGTCGATGGCGTGGAGCACGATGTCGAGATGCCCCGCCGCCGGGGGGACGTAGTCCACGATTTCGCCGGCGATGGTGACCAGGCCCACCCGGTCCCTCTGCTGGCGCGAGAAGTACGACAGGCACGCCGCCAGGTAGCGCCCGTAGTCCAGCTTGGAGATGCCGTCCTGCTTGAAGCTCATGGAGCGGGAAACGTCGAGGACGACCATGAAGTTGGCGTTCGAGTCGGCCTCGTAGTGCTTCAGGTAGAAGCGGTCGCTGCGCGCGTACAGGCGCCAGTCGATCCGTCGGATGTCGTCCCCGGGCATGTACTGCCGGTGCTCGGCGAAGTCGACCGAGAGCCCGAGGAAGGGCGCCCGGTGCAGGCCGCTGATGAAGCCGTCCACCACCGTGCGAGCCAGCAGCTCCAGGTTGTGGATGCGGGCCAGGACCTTCGGATCGATGAAGCCGGTCCCCGGGCCGGTCGGACGGACGGCGGTGCGCGCCATGCTACATCCCCGAGGAGGGCGTCGGGACCTGGGTGACCAGCTCGTCGATGATCTCGTCCGTGGTGACCCCTTCCGATTCCGCGTGGAAGTTGGTGAGCACGCGGTGCCTGAGCACCGGCTTCGCGAGGGCGCGGATGTCGTCGAAGCTGACGTGGTAGCGTCCCCGGGTGAGCGCGCGCGCCTTGCCGGCCAGGATGAGGTTCTGCGCGCCTCGCACGCTGGCCCCGAAGGACACCCACTTGCTGATCACTTCCGGGCTGGTACCGTTCGGGCTGGGGCGGCTCGTGCGCCCCAGCTGCACGGCGTAGCGCAGCACCGCGTCCGACACCGGAACCTTGCGCACCAGCTCCTGGAAGCGGATCAGGTCCTCGCCGGTGACGGCGTGGGTGAACTCGATGTCCTGAAGCGACGTGGTCTCGCGCACGACCTCCAGCTCATCGTCCTCGGGCAGGTGCTCCATGATGATGTGGAACATGAAGCGGTCGAGCTGGGCCTCCGGGAGCGGGTAGGTCCCCTCCAGCTCGATGGGGTTCTGGGTGGCGAAGACGAAGAAGGGCGGATCCAGGTCGTAGGTTCGCCCCTGGATGGTCACGCGGTGCTCCTGCATCGCCTCCAGCAGCGCCGACTGGGTCTTGGGAGGCGTCCGGTTGATCTCGTCCGCGAGCAGGATGTTGGTGAACACCGGACCCGGCGCGAACACCATGGTGCGCTTCCCGGTCTTCGTGTCCTCCTGGATGATGTCGGTTCCGGTGATGTCGGAGGGCATCAGGTCGGGGGTGAACTGGATGCGCGCGAAGTTCAGGTCGAGCACCTGGGCCATCGTGTGCACGAGCAGGGTCTTGGCCAGCCCGGGCACCCCGACGATGAGGCTGTTGCCGCCCACGAACAGGGTGAGCAGGACCTGCTCGATGACTTCGTCCTGGCCGATGATGACCTTGCGCAGTTCGCTGAGGATCTGGTCGCGGCCGGCGGTCATGCGCGCGGCCAGCGCCACGTCGTCGGCGGCGTCGAGAGCGGGAGGCGCGTCGGCGCCGCCCGCGGCGGGCTTGTTGATGAATGCCACTCTGGTTTCTCCGGGAGCCCCCTTGACGGGGAAGGGATGGGGTGAGCGGGAGGTCAGTGCGTCATCGCGTAGATGACGTAGTTGACGCCGAACTTGTATGCTTCGTTGGTAAGGTCGATCGGGAGCCAGCCGGAGTCGGAAAACTCCCAGTAGTCTCCGAGGTCGTTGTTGTAGTTGGCGATTACCATCAGCCGCTTTGCGGGATCGTTGTCTTCGAAGATGCCCAGGTACTGCGGCTGGCCGCCTCTGTAAGGAGGCGCCAGCGCTTCGGGATCGGAGATTTCGAAAAACGAGTCGAAGACGGTGGGCAGGGGTTCCAGACTCGGGAGGTCGTGAAACACTCCCTCAGGGAGGACCCGCAGCATCTGGGCTTCGAAGTTGGCCCAATCGCGCATGCCGCCGAAGTCGTCGAAGATCACGAAGCCGCCCTTGAGCAGGTAGCTCCGGAGCCCTTCTTCCTCGGCCTCGTCCATCCACCAGAAGCCGGGCTCGGAGACGTACGCCAGCGGGTAGTTGTGGAGTTCCGGATCGTCGAACGTGAGGATGTTGCTGCCGCCCTCGTAGGTGTCTACGAGGGTGGTCGCGGTCAGGATCTGGGCGAAGTTGCGCTCGGCGCGCGGGTAGTCGTGTGCCCATCCCGGCTGGCCCCGGCCCCGGCGGCCCCGCCCGGAGAAGTCGATGGACCTGCCAAGCCCGCCCGACACGTCGGTGCGGATGCGCACGAAGGTGAAGCGGCCGTCGTAGGGGATGTTGGCGTCCTGGGCGGGAGCCGCCGCTGCACGCGTCGCGGTCGAGCCCGGCGCGCCGAGCCCCATGGCGGCGAACACGCAGACGGCGACGGCGCCGCCGATCCCGGCCATCCCGCCCCACGCCTGCGCGGTCATCGCGACGGCTCCGGGCTGCCGCGCAGGGTCATGAGCAGGTCCTGCGCGGCTTCGAAGTTGGGCGCCCGTTCCAGCGCGCGCAGCACCGTGCGGCGTGCGCGGGCGGTGTCGCCGGCCCGGTGGTGTGCCAGTGCCAGCTGGTAGAGCGCACCGGCCATGTCCACGGGATCGAGCGCCACCAGAGCCTGCCGCGCCCGCACCGCGACGGGATGGAGCACCCGATCAGCGGCGAGCTCGGCCAATTGGCCGTGGGTTTCTTCGTCCAAGGGGTAGATGTGCGTCGCCCGCTGGAGCGCCTCGATGGCTCCGTCCCCGTCCCCGGCCGCTTCCCTGAGCTGCGACTCCTGCAGGTTCGCTTCCAGGAACGACTCATCGATTCTGGTGAGCCTCTCGATCTCGCGAAGCGCACGCGCGCTGTCTTCCCGCTGGGTGAAGATGCGCGCGAGCAGCCAGCCCGGGCTCGCCGGTCCCGCGTATTCCGGAAACAGGTCGCGGGCGCGCTCCAGGTACTCCTGTGCCTCGTCCATCCTGTCCTCGTCGAAGAGTTGTGCACCCCTGGACATCTGCGCCATGAAGTTGTCGGGATGGGCCTCCGCCAGGCGCGCATTCTCGTCCGGGGCGCGAGAGCCTCGTTCGGCCAGCGCGGGCAGAGGCTCGGTGGCCGCCAGCGCCCCGGCGAAGCGCTCCTCGAAGTACTCCGTGAAGGTTCGGTCGAAGCGCTCCATTTCCGTCCCCAGCACCCGCTCGAACACCTCCTCGGTGGTGGCGCCCGCCGCATATTCGCGAAGCATCGCCACCAGCGCCTCGGGCCCGTGGTCGCGGGCGATCAGCTCGCACACCAGTGACGCCTGGTAGTAGGAGTGCACCACCTGCCCTCCATAGGTCGGGCGCACGAAGCCGTTGTTGAGTTGGCTGACCGGCAGGACGCGGTCCTCGTGGTAGGCGATCAGGAACCCCGGGTTGACGTCGTGGCCCCACGAGGGCGCGCCACGGCGCTGCTCGTAGACCGCGAACCCCTCCGCGAGCCAGCGCGGCACGCGGTGGTTGGAGAGGGCCAGGTGGAAGACGTGGGCGATCTCGTGCCAGAGGGTCGACGCCCAGTTGAACTCGCCCCGGCCGCGCGCGGAGGGGGAATCCATCGCCACCACCGAGCCGAAGCTCACCCCCAGCGCCCCGAGTCCGGCGAGCCCGACGGTGCGCACCGAGAAGTCCGCGTGGCTGGGGAAGAGTTCGAGCCGGATCGGGGTGGGCGGCTCGTACTGGTAGCGTTCGGCCAGGGCCCGGTAGGCTTCCTCGGCCAGGTCGCTCACGGGGGGCGCCAGCAATTCCGCCTCCCGTCCGTCGATGGCGATGAGGAAGTGCTCGGTCTCGGTGATGCGGTAGCGCTCGAAGGTGTCCAGCAGGTCGAGGGTGTTCTTGTACCACGGGTTGAAGGGATCGCCCTCGAAGGCCCGCTCAAGTTCGGCCCGGCCGTCTTCGATCGCACCCACGCGCAGCTGGTTGATGCCCAGGATGCCGCGCGCCTTCCACGAATAGGGATCGAGCTCCACCGCCTCGGCGGCGAGGGCGACGGCGTCCGCGTAGCGGCGGGTCTGCACCGCCATGTCGGCAACGGTCGTGAGGAGGCCCGGGTAGTGCGGGTTCAGCCCGCGCACCTGCTCCCGGACCGCGTTGAAGTCGCCGTCGCGGTCGCGCAGGAACCAGGTGGCGGCCAGCACGGAGAGCGCCTCCAGCGACGACGGGTTCACCTCCAGCGCGGCGCTCGCCTCCTCCTCGGCTGCCGGGTAATCCTCCAGGCGCAGGTGCAAGCGCGCCAGCAGCGTCCGCGCCGGGACCAGGTTGGGGTTGACCTCGAGGGCGCTGCGCGCCGTGCCCATGGCCTCGGACGAGCCGTCGAACTCGAGCGCCAGCGCCATCCCCAGAACGGCTTCCGGATGCCGGGGATTGCGGGCGAGCACTTGCTGGTACGATTCGCGCGCGTCCGGGCTTCGGTAGGTGTCGAGGAAGAGCTGCCCCGTGCGCAGGTGCGGTTCCGGATTGGATGGATCCGCGGCCACGGCCTCGTCGAAGGCCCGCAACGCGTCCTGCAGGAGGTCCGACTCCTCCACCCCGAGCTGGCGCACGGCGATGCCCACCGCGGTGAGGTCGGCCGACGACAGCGAGAGGGTCCGGTTGTAGAAGTCGATGAACCCGTCGAAGGCGCGCATGGCTTCGTCGCGACGGCCGGTAAGCAGCTGCAGCTCGGCGAGGTTCACGCGGGCGGTCGCCTCGTCGTCGCCGCCATCCG
This sequence comes from Longimicrobiales bacterium, assembly GCA_965208255.1. Classification (GTDB taxonomy): domain Bacteria; phylum Gemmatimonadota; class Gemmatimonadetes; order Longimicrobiales; family Gaopeijiaceae; genus BD2-11. The sequence goes on along the minus strand of OZ242324.1, from coordinate 295,795 downwards.
CCATCGCCGCGCGGAAGCTCGCCTCGGCCTCCCGGTAGCGGCCGCGTTCCACCAGCACTTCGCCGAGCACGTTGTCGAGCGCGGCTCCGTGGCGCTCGCGGCCGTCGCGGGCCGTTTCCTCGGCCTCCTCGTATCGTCCCACCTGGGCGAGGCCGCGCGCCAGCGCCCGGTGGATGGCGGGGGCGGCGTCCCGGCCGCGGGCGAGGCGGCGCAGCTGGCGGATGGCGTCGTCGTACTCTCCGCTCGCCAGCGCCGCGAGCGCGGCCTCCTCGCTCTGGGCGGCAAGGGGCGCCGCCGCCGGAGAAGCGAAGGGAAGCACGAGCAGGACGGCGGCGCACACAACCATGGGCCCGCCGCCCACGACCCGGGGCGAACCTCTCCCGGGGCGTCGGCTGGTGGCCAGCCATCCCCGCAAGACCGCGGTGCTTATCATCGCGCGCGGCCGGAACCCATCCGTCACCGTCCTCCTCCCCCTTCCCTCTCCCGGATCGCCCGCGTGGTCAGCGTCAACTCCACAAGCAGCTCCTCCAGCTCCGCCTCGTACTGCTCGGCGTCCATGGTGTCCTTGAGCGCGGTGAGCGCGGCGATGCGTTCCTCGAGCTCCTGGCGCTGCCCGTAGAGCGCCGCGAGCTCGGGATCGGCCGCGATCGCGGCTTCCGTCACCCGCCCCCCTCCCCGGGAGAGGAACACCGTGCGCGCCAGCGCGCCATCCAGATCACCTTCATCCTCGAAGTCGCTGCCCTCACCGTCCCCGTTGTCGTCGAGCAGAGCATGCTCGGTGGCGATCAGGCCCTCTTCCTCGAAGCTGCGCTCAACCTCCCTGCGGGCGTAGGCGAAGGCCTCCAGCACCGACACGCGCTCGTCCTTGTCCGTGTCGGCGACCTCGCCCGCGAAGGCGTCGGCGAAGAACCCGGCGAAGCGGGTGGCGTTGCCCTCCCGCGGGGAACGGGTCGCGGTGATCACCGTCCGGTTCGGACCGGATATCTCTGTTATGAAGTCGCCCGAGGCGCTGGCCGTGTTGACGAAGACGACCGTGCGGGTCCCGAACTGCTCCACCAGGAAGGCGAAGTCGGTGGCGCTCAGATCGCGTCCCGGCACGTTGAAGCGCGATTCGCCCCCGCTGAAGCTGCCGTGCCCGATCAGCACGATCATCACGGCGTCGCCCGGGCCCGCCCGCTCGCCCAGTTCCCCGAGGGCGGCCTCGACGTTCTCGCGCCGGGACGGGCCGTCGATGAGCGGATCCATCTCGGGCCGCTCGGCCAGCCAGACCACGTCCGCGGGATCGAGCCCGTGGTTGTCCACCGCCGCCTGCACCACCTGAAGACCCCACTGGTGGAAGCGTTCCCGGTACTCCTCGGCCCCGCTCGCGCCGCTCACCACCACGAGGTGCGTCTGCTGGGCGCTCCCCTCCACGGCCGAAAGCGCCACCACCATTCCCATGGCGATGGCGGCCGTCGTCCGCCGCGCGCGCCGGCGCAGGTTTGTCACACCAGCCCCCGCAGCCGCCGGTAGCCCCACTCGCCCAGGATCAGCGCGAGCAGGAGGAGCAGCAGGATGGGCATGTCCCACAGGTCCATCTCTTCAACCAGGGTGACCCCGGCGCCGGTCACCCGAATGTCCTCGGGGAGCGCCGCGACCGTTTCCGGGGTGTAGAAGATCCCGCCGGTCTCATCGGCGATGCGCTGGAGCAGAGGCTCGCGCGCTCCCGCGTCGAAATACTCGCTGCGCTGGGGCGCCACCTGGAAGTACGCCTCGTCCACGCCGATCAGGTCGTCTCCGTCGTAGGCGCGCACGGAGAGCGTGTGCAGCCCGTCCTCGGAAGGGATGAAGTCGGTCTCGTACTCCCCGGCGTTGCTGTCCACCGCCCAGTCCATCCCCAGCTCCACCTCCTCGCCGAGTGGGGTGGTCACCGTGGCCTCCACGAGGCTGTTGCTCATCCCCAGGTAGCTGGAGTCGTTCACGACTGCCGTGAGGGCCACGTTCTCTCCCGGCTCCACCCGGTCCCGCGGCACCTGGCCGGTCACCTGGTCGGGCACTCCGTCCACCAGCCAGCGCAGCATCTGACGCCAGAAGGTCTCGTGGGTGTCGTCCTCGAGCGGGAGCTGCATCTGCCAGATCCAGGTGTCCTGGACGGCCAGGCTCAGGCTCTTGCCCGCTCCGTAGCGCTGGAAGGCGAGCGCCACATGCTCCTCCGGCAGATCCTCCGCGATGCCCTGGAGCAGTGTCGTGGCGCCCGGCTTCACCCGGTGCAGGGGATTGTAGGTCAGGAGGAGGGGCAGCTCCGACCAGCGGGCACCGGATTCCTCCTCGGTGGCGGCCAGCTGAAGCGCGGGGACGCCGAGCCCCGCCTGGGTCGGCTCGATGCGGATGCGGGCGAAATAACCGTCGGGATATGCGTCCGCGTCCGAGAACACCACCGGCAGCACGTCCGCCACCGGCGTGCCCGCATAGCCGCCGCGGGCGAAGGAGTTGCGCCCGCCCAGCGCGAGCAGGCTGCCGCCGCGCTTGTCGACGAAGTCGGCGATCATCTGCAGCTGGTCGCCGGTGAAGAAGCTCGCCTCCACCGTCCCCAGCACCAGGCTCCGGTAGGAGTACAGCTCCGCCCGGGTATCGGGGAAGCCACCCTGCAGCTCTTCGCCGTCATCCACGTTCAGGCGCAGGAACTTGTTCTCCGCCGTCCGCTGCAGCACCACCAGCTGCAGGTTGTCGTCGTCCGCAACCGCCCGTCCCAGGAACCCTACTTCGTAGCGCGGCTCCCCCTCGAAGTAGAGGATCTTCTCGCGCCGGTCCTCGACGCTCACCAGCGCGGTCTGGCTGTTGTTCTGCGTGACCTGCTCGTCCTCTTCCAGCGGGATGCGGAAGGTGTACGCGCGCGGGCCCGGGATGGACGCGGTGAAGCGAACCGGCACCGTGACCGGCTGCCCTTCGTCCGGCAGCTCGACTTCCTCGGTGCTGACGATCTGTCCCTCGTCCTCGACGATCAGGGACACGGTCTCGCCCTCGTAGCCCGCGTGCGTGACGACCACGTCCACCACCACCGAGGAGCCCGTGAGCACCGTCCGGGGCGGGTCGGCGCGGCTGACCTGGATGTCGCGCTCGAAGCTCTCCTCGCCCACTCCGACGGTGTACACCGGAATCCCCTGCGCCTGCAGCGGCATGAGCGCCTCGGTAAGCTCCTCGCCCGAGTTGTCGGCTCCGTCCGTGACCACGACCAGACCCGACAGCGGCACCGAGGCCAGCTCGGAGCGGGCGCGCTCGAGTGCCGGGCCGAGGCGCGTGCGGCTCCCCGTGAAGCTGATGTCGGAGAAATCCTCGATGCGCTCCGTCCTCGAGGAGAAGCGGAAGTAGCGCACCGCAAAGCGGTCGGACAGGGCGGAAAGAACGGGGGCCTCCGGCGTGCCGAAGGTCTCCTGCAGGAACGAGCCGCGGGAGCGCCCGTCGTAGTCCTGGATCTCCATGCTGCGGGAATCGTCGAGCAGCACGCCCACGAAGTTCTGCTGCGGCACCACGGTGGAGACCACCAGGGCCGGGCGCAGCAGGCAGAAGGCGAGCACCGCCAGCCCCGCGAACCGGAGCCCGCCGAGCACCAGCCGGTCCATCGGCCGGGTCTTGCCGCGCACGCCCAGGTACGTCAGGAGGGCGAACCCGGCGATCACGCTCGCCACCACGGCGCCGGTCGCGACCGCGCCCGCCACGCCCAGGGAGAAGTCGCCCTCCTGGAAGACGACCGGGCGGTATTTGAAGAGGAACTCGAAGAGGTTGGTCAGCACGTCGGGGGCCCGGTCAGTGGCTCATGGCGTAGATGATGAAGTTGACGCCCATCTGGATGGCGTAGGTGGAGTACCTGAGCGGATAGTAGGGGTCTTCCGCCCACTCCCAGGCATCGCCCAGATCGGTGTTCCAGTTGATGATCACCATCAGCCGGCCCTCTTCGTCGAAGATGCCTTTCACGAAGGGCTCATAGCCGTCCCGCTCGTGGGTGGCCCACCCTCTCCGGCCGTTGTTGACATTGGGTACCTGGATGATCTCGTCGATGTCGTAGAAGGTGTGGAAGATTTCGTGCTCTAGCGGAACGTCGACGATCGGGTATTCGGGCAGGACCTTCTGCATCTCGTACTCGAAAACCTCCCACTCGCGTGTGCCCCAGAAGTCGTCCACCACCAGGAAGCCGCCCCGCAGGAGGAATTCCCTCAGGGCGGTGGCTTCCTCCGGAGTCATCAACATGCTGCCGACCTCCAGGGCGTAGAGGAAGGGGAAGCGGTTGAGGTGCTCGTCGGTGAGAAGCCGGGGATGCTCCTCCATGAACATGTCCAGCCCGGTGAGGCGTTCCGCCACGATCAGGAACTGGCGGTCCGACTTGGGATAGTCCGTGGCCCATGACTGCCGGCGCCGCCTCCCCCACATGCCGCCGCCTCCCCCGGTGTACGCCGCGCGCGTGAAGTAGAACTCGTGCATGGGGAGGGGGCGTGCCTGCTGCGCGTCGTCCGGGAGCGGAAGCCGGGCAGGTGTCCCCGCGAGCCCGGTGATCGCTTCGGCGAGAGGCCGGAACCCCCGGGCAAGGGGCGATGCCTCGGCGAATCCCGTCCCCCCGGCAATGTCGGCCTCACCAGCGGTCTCGGCCTGGAGCGGCCCGGAGGAAACCGTGAGCGTGGCCTCGGGGGATCGCAAAGAGGGTCCGCCGAACGCGAGGACCACGGCCGAAATGCCCGCCAAGGCGAGCGCGATGCCGGCGGCCCCCCGCCTCCACGCACCTCCCATCTGCTGCAAGCGTCGCTCTCTTCTCACTTCACATCCCGGGTTTGAGAGCTCCCGTCACACCTCTGACGGAGGAAGCGTGGAAAGCTCCTATCGCTCCATCCATACAAAGGTTCCTGAATCGTCGGGCTCGGCGGGCGGCTTGATCGACGTGGCCGAGGGCGCCTAGAATGCGGCTCCCGGGTCGCATCCGGGACACCGTCGAGCATCGCGCTACCGTTAGCGCATTTTGCGTGGAGGAGGGGGGTCTTGCAACCATCGGGCTACGCGTGCACGTCCCGGGGATGGGTCGCCATCCTGGCACTTGCCCTGTCCACGGGCTGCCGGGGACCGCTGGAACTGGCGCCCAACGACGCGGATGAGGTGCTTTCGCGCCAGCTTCTGGAGGCGCCCGATCCCGGCCGGCGCGGCCCGCACGCGGTGCGCACCCTCTACTACGGCAGCGGCACCGACAGGAACCGGCCCGAGTACCGGGACTCGGTCACCTACGTAACCGAGCCCGTCGACGCCTCGAAGCTGGTCGACCTGGGTTCGTCGGCGGAGAGCCGCAACGACTACTGGGGCTTCGAGCCGGACCGCTTCCCGCTCAACGCGCGCGTCTGGTATCCGGTCGGCGACGGTCCCTTCCCGCTGGTGCTGGTAGTGCACGGAAACCACAACATGCGGGACTTCTCCGACCCCGGCTACGACTACCTGGGGGAGCTGCTGGCGAGCCGCGGATACATCCTGGCTTCCGTGGACATGAACTTCATCAACGGCGGGATCCGGGGCGAAAACGATGCCCGGGGCTGGTTCCTGCTGCAGCACGTCGGAGTCTGGAAGGGGTTCAACGACGACGAGGACAACCTCTTCCACGGGCGTGTGGACATGGAGCGCATCGCGCTCATCGGGCATTCGAGGGGAGGAGAGGCGGTGGGCCACGCCGCGGCCTTCAACCGCCTGGACCGCTACCCCGACGACGCGTGGCTCGAGTTCGATTTCGACTACGACATCCGCGCGATCATCGCCATCGCCCCGGTCGACGGGCAGTATCTGCCCACCGACCGCTTCGTCCCGGTCGAGAACGTCAACTACATGGTCTTCCACGGGTCGCACGACGGCGACGTGACCAGCTTTCACGGCCTGCGGCTGTACAAGCGCGTGAAGTTCACCGACGGGCAGCCGCGCCTCAAGACCGCCCTCTGGGTCTACCGCGCCAACCACGGACAGTGGAACACGGTGTGGGGCGCGCACGACAACGGGCCCCGCAGCGGGCGCATCCTGGATCTGCGCGCGCTCATGCCCGGGGAGGACCAGCGCCGCTTCGCCGAGGTCTACATCTCGGCCTTCCTGGAGACCACGCTTCGGGACGACAAACGCTATCTGCCGATGTTCCGCGATCACCGGGTGATCGGCGGGTGGCTCCCGAAGACGATGTACGTAACCCGCCTCCAGACCGAGAGCTTCCGCACGCTCGCCGATTTCGAGGAGGACATCGACGTCACCTCGGGAACCCAGCCCGGGGTTCGCATGCGCGGCGACAGCCTCTCGACCTGGCGGGAGGGCCGCATGGGGCTGCGGTCGAGCAACCGCACCGAGACCTCGGCTTCCCAGGACAACCAGGCGGTGTGGCTGGGCTGGAACACCCGGATCGCGGGGGCGGATACGCTCGGACCGGCGGCGGCCTACACCATCGAGCTGCCCGCGACGCTCGCCTCCGAGTGGGAGCTCGGGGCCGACGCCTCCCTGGAACTGTCGCTGGCGGTCACGCGGGGCGAGCCCGGGCCACGTAGCGCCGGGGACGATGCAGGCGACCCTGGAGAGGAGCCAGGCGATTCCGGAGAAGAGCGCGGCGACTCCGGGGACGAGGACGGGGATGATGAGCCACCCGACCTGAGCGTCGTGGCGCGGGACGGGAACGGAATCGTCGCCTCGGTGCCGCTCAGCCGCTACGGGCCGGTGCGCAAGCCGCTGGAGATGCGGGTGCTGCGCCGCCGCGACCTGGAGGACGACCGCTTCGCCAACCTCTTCGAGCTGCTGCTGCAGAGCTACTCGATTCCGCTCGCGGACTTCGTGGAGGCGGCTCCGGGACTCCGGCTGGACGAGCTGACGGAGGTGGGGCTCGTGTTCGACCGCACGGTCGCGGGCGAGGTGGTGCTGGACGACGTGGGCTTCGCGCGCATGGACCCGGCCTACACGGCGGTGCGGGTGCCCTGAGGCGTTGCCCCGCCGGGCCCTCGGCCTAGCGCCAGCTCAACCCGATGCGGTGGGCGGCCTCGCCGCCGTGGTAACTCTGCCAGGCGTAGTCGATGGCGAGCCGGTCGCCGTTGAACGCCCCGCCCAGGGTGACCGGGCGGCCGAAGCCCTCCGGTGCGCGCCGCACGCCCACGCGGGCCGTGAAGGTGCGCCCCCGCACCGGCCAGTACGCGACCTCCATCCCCGCCCCCGGGACGACCGTGCCGTCGGCCTCGCGGGAGGCCGCGGCGCTCCAGCCCAGGTCGAGCGGCCCCACGGGAATGGCCGGCGTGGAGCCGCCCGCGGTAACCCGAAATGGCAGCGGCACCTCGACCTCGCCCAGGGTGAGCCCCGGCCCCAGGTTCTGCACGGCCAGCGCCAGGCGGGCAGGCCCCGCCCCGACCGCCAACCCCACATCGACGGCCCCGGTGGCGTCGTGATGGCCGCCCAGGCGCTGGTCCACCAGCTTGCCGGTGATGCCGGCCCGTATGCCCCGCACCTCCCGCGCGTACCCCACCGAAACGGCCACCTCCGACGTCCCCGTGCTCCCTGAGGTGAAGAGCGACCGCGCGTCGTGGGACAGGACGCCCATGCCCCCGTCCATCGCCCCGTAGCCGAGCGTCTGAACCCCCACGGCCACGCTGGCCGACGACCACTCGGCGGCGCCGGACACCGTGCTCAGCAGGCTCTGGCTCCCGAAGCGCTGCATCGAGGCGCCGATGATGCCGTTGCCGCCGATCAGGGCCGGGTTGTGGAAGACGGCGTCGCTGTCGTTGCCCACCGTGTAGAAGGCGCCGCCGAGCGCGAGCCCGCGGGTGCTGGCGGGAAGTTCGAGCACGAGCGGCCCGTGTTCGGCGGACTGGGCCTGCCCGTCAGCGGGGCTTGCGGCCCATGCGGCCAACAGCGTCAGCGCGCCGAGAACCGCGGCGGCGGTCTTGCCGAACCGTGGGGGCGGGCTGGTGCCGGCCGGCGTGCGTCTCAAGAGGTGTCCGGGGCGGTGGAGTGAATTGTCGGGCTTGCCGGAACAGGAGCCTCGAACTCACCGGGCCGGGCCAAGCGCGCGTGCCGGCCGGTTGGTCGCGAGTATACCCGTCTTGCCTGAGGGTGGCAAAGCCAGAGGTAGCGGCAGCCCGGCACGATGGTGCGCGCGGGAGCCCCGCCGGTTCAGCCGTCACACCGGCCCGTCCCCCCACGGTCCCCACATCGCGTAGGTGGCGCTGGCGAGGGTGCTTCCGGCCGTCCGGCCGCCCTGCTGGTTGAAGAAGAGCACGCGTCCGTCCGGGCTGAAGCACGAGCCCGCGAACTCCCCGGGCGACTCTCCCTCCGGACCGAGCGGTGCGCGCGCCAGGTTGACGATTCGACCTTCCCGGTCGAGCGCGCGCACGTGCTCCTCGCCGCTCCCGTCCTCGCACATGACCAGGCCGCCGCGCGGGCTGACCACTAGGTTGTCCGGGCTGTCCAGTACCTCCGGGCCCGGCGACTCGAACACAAGCGTCAGCTCGCCCCGGTCGGCGGACACCGGCCGGTAGTGGAAGACCTGCCCGGAGGTCTCGTCCCCTCCGTTGGTGGAGACCACATAGATGCCGCCGTCCCCGTGGAACGCGCCCTCCAGGCGGGCGAAGCGCGCCCCCCCCTTGGCTAGCCCCTGCCTGAAGACCGCCAGCTCGTCCTCCCCGGCGCCTTCGGGATCGGGATCGTCGATGTCCACCCAATGAACCGGCAACACCGTACCCTGCGCCTGGTTGCGCGCGGTCAGGTAGCCGGGCTTCCCGGTGACCGCGAGCATCTGCAGCTTTCCGCCCGCCGCCAGCACGCCCGGCTGGTCGGGGATGAAGCGATAGAGCCCCGCGCCGGGCCGGTTGGGGACCAGCGGCACGTACCAGGTATCCTCGGTCTCGTACACGATCCCCGTCTCGGGATCGACCGCCACCGCTTCATGCACGAAGCGTCCCATCGCGCGCAGCGGCACGGGATCCACGGGCCCGGTCGCGTCCACCGGCACCTCGAAGATGTACCCGTGGGGCTCGCCGAACCCGTCCCGCCGCCCCTCCGTGGTTTCCTCGCAGGAGAGCCAGCTGCCCCAGGGCGTCGGGCCTCCCGCGCAGTTCACGCGCGTGCCCGCCAGCGACGGAAATTCGTCCACCAGTTCCACGCGCAGATCATCCCCCTCACCCGAGATGCGTACCTCGAGCGAAGTCGTGCCCCCGCTCCCGGCGCCATCGTAGGCGGGCGAGCCGAACGGCCGCGCCGAGTCCGGCGAGTCGGTCATCTCGTGATTGCGGATGAGGCGCACGTTGCCGTTCGCCATCGGGAACGCCGCCATCCCGTCGAACGCGTTGGGGACCACGAGCCCCTCGCGCACCGACGAGGCCACGCCCCCCGAGCTCAGGCGCACGCATCGCAGGCGCTCGGCGATATCGAGTTCGGGGCAGTCGGGGGACCGCATCAGCGGCCCATAGGGCTCGATGATCCACGAGGTCGGATCAACATCCGAACCCCGCCGTCCGCTGCCGCACGCAGCCAGCGCGGCCAGCGACGGTGCACACGCGGCAAGCCCCCCGGCGGAGACCAGCCGCGAGAGAAATCTTCGGCGTCCCAGAGTCATCTCGTTTCCTCCCTCATCAGATCAACCGCAGCTGCTCCCCGACAGGGCGCAGGATGCCGGGGTCGTCGTTCAGAACACTGTTCACGCGGGCGCTGACGGCCCTCCGTTCGTACGGCCCGGGCCAGGGAGCGTGCAACCGCTCGAGAAGCCGATGCACTTCCGTGGAAGGGTCGAGCCACTCCGCGAACCACTCCGGAGCCACGATGGCCGGCTGGCGGTGATGGATGTCGGCGAGCGAGGCCACGGCCGGAGTCGTGAGAATCGCAAAGGACTCGATGACCTCCAGTTTCGTCTCCCAGCGCTCCCAGACCCCGGCGAAGGACAGGGGTGATCCGTCGGCGAGAGCCAGATACCAGGCCTGCTTCGCGCGCCCTGGTCCCTGCCACTCGAACCAGCCGTCGGCCGGGACGAGACACCGCCGCGCGCGGAAGGCGTCCGCGAATGCGCGCTTCTCGCCGACGGTCTCCGCGCGCGCATCGATCAGCGCCGGCCCCATGCCGGCGTCATTCGACCACGAGGGAACCAGGCCCCAGCGGAGCTCTGCGATGCGCCGACGGCCGTGGTCATCGACACGGCAAGCCGCGAAATCCTGCGTCGGAGCGCCGTTGTAGCGGGGCTCGCGCGCAAACGAGGGCGGGGGCTCCGTCACGCCGTACAGGTCGTAGACTTCCTGCGGCGTCAGCTGCTGGGTGAAGCGACCACACATGAACGGGTGTTCCTGGTTCTCCCCGGGGTGCTGCGATTGCGGTCAGGGCGGCCGGGTGCGCGCGCCTTCGACCCGGTTCCCGGCCGCGTGCATCGGCAAAGCTCCCGCGAGCAGGCCGAATGGGCAAGTAGTCCCCCATCTTGCCTTCCGGCCACCGCGCATCCTACCGTCCACCATGATGGCAACCTGGGAGCAGGACGCCCTCGCGAAACGCCATCACCAATAACCGGACGGCATGTTCAAGACGGGCTACATTCTGAATCGCCGGGCGGACATGGTCTGGTTCCTGGGCCTGCCCTTCTTCGCGGTTGCGCTGGCGCTGGGCTTCCAGGCCTGGCTTCCCTATGTGGCGGTGGCGTCGATCAATCTCTGGATCACGATCCCCCACCACTACGCCGGATGGGTGCGCTCCTACGGCATGCCCGACATCTGGGATCGCTTCAGGAACCGCCTGATCGCGGGCCCGCTCGTGATCGTCGGCTTCACCATCCTGGGCCTTCAGTTCGCGCCCATCACCCTGCTGCTGCTGGTCACTGCCTGGGACCATCAGCACAGCCTCATGCAGCAGCACGGGCTCGCGCGCATCTACGACTTCAAGGCCGGCGCAGGCCTCCCCTCGACGCGCCGCTTCGACCTGGGGCTGCACTGCGTGCTGTACGGCTACATGTTCGTGAGCGCGCCCATGTTCCGCTTCCTCTGGATCCGCGAGCTGCACCGGATGCACGTGCCGGTGTCGGCGGGGTTCGTGGACGGGTTGCTGACGGTCAGCCAGATCGTGCTGGTCGGGTACCTGATCGTCTACGCGCTGCACGTGCGGCAGATCCTCGCCTCGGGCGGGACCATCAACCCCATCAAGTACCTCTTCATCGGGGCCAGCTACTTCCTCTGGTACTTTGTGGCCTGGCAGACCTCGTCGATCCTCCTGTACGCGGTCGCGCACCGACTCATGCACGGCATTCAGTACATCGTCATGGTGTATTCCTACATGCGCCGCACCGCCGGCAAGGGCAGCTCCCGGCCCGGCTTCTGGTCGCGGGTCACGGGTCCCGGGAGGCTGCGCTGGTTCCTGGTGGGCGGCGCGGCCTATGCCGTCCTCTTCCAGCTCGTCATCAACCGCCCCCTGGACGAGTTCGGCTTCGGGGTGGTGAACTTCGCGCCCTATCCCGCGCTGCCCGAGTTCGGGATTCCGGCCCTCGACTACTCCAGCGGCTACGCGCTCTTCTCGCAGATGATGGTCTACGCCTACGGGCTCATGCACTACTACCTGGATTCGTTCATCTGGAAGGTGCGCGACAAGCAGACCCAGCGGGGGCTCTAGTGGTCAGCGGCGAATCCCTGCGGCGCACAAGGACCGATGTGATGCGGCCCAAAGTGTGATGGAGGACACGCAGAGGTGATCTCGGACTGGTACCGACGTTATCGCATGCTGATCGGCATCTACGCGATCGCCGTGATCGTGGGTGCGCGCGAGTATCTGGTGTCGCGTGGCCAGGAGCCGGTCGACTTCCTGAACGAGAAGTGGGGCGACATGACGGAGGTTGTCTCGGTCATCAACCCCGGGGACCCGGACACGGAGTTCCTGGAGGCGGTCCAGGCGCTGCAGCAGGGCGACGAGGAGACCTTCCTGGAGCACATGGAGGAGGCACTCACCTCGGACGTGAAGCACAACGACCTGATGCTCCAGTCGTACGCCCAGCATCTCCTCAACACCGGGACGGACCACGATCAGGTCAACGCGGCTCTCAACCGCTGGCGCGAGAACCATCCGTTCTCGGTGGAGACGGTGTGGCTGCCGCTCGCGAACGGGCCGCGGGGCGCAACGGATCTGGGGGACCTGAACCGCGCCTTCTCCGAGGTGCCCTGGGTGACGGACGCCAGGGTCGAGTCCTACGGCGACGGCGGCGCCCAGCGCTGGCGCGCTACCATCACCTTCCGGCCGGGACAGCCGGTGGATATCCGGGACGCCGTCGCGGCGGCGAGCGTGCTGGCCCTGCCCCCCGGGCAGCGGCATCTCTACGAAGTGACCTGCGTGAACCTCACCGACTGCAGCGCCGAGCGGCGTTAGCCCGGGCACTTCAGGCGCGAGAGCCTTCCGAGTCTGCCATTTTGGCAGACTTTTCCTCTTTCCGCAGCTATGAGTCTGCCATTTTGGCAGACTTGTCGTCCCTAACCTCCCACGGGCACCGAGATCAGCGGCACCATCAGATCCGGGTCCGGGTCCGGGGCCGCCGGCTCGCCTTCGGACTCCAGAATGAAGCTGAGGATCGCTGCCACGCCGCCGGCGACGACCCCCACGAAAGCTGAGGTGGCAAGGCCGTTCAGCGACCGCCGCTCCGTGGCCAGGATCTCGCCCTCGGGAATGCGCAGAGTCTGTTCGAGCCCCATCGCCTGGAAGCCCACCTGCCGCTGCGCGACCTCCACGGCGATGAGGAGGTCGCTGGCGTCCCGCCCCATGACCGTGCCGCGCAGAACGGGCAGGGCCTGGTCCATTTCCAGGACCTCGCGGAAGCTCTCCGTGCCCGCCTGGGTCACGTAGATCCTCACCGGCTCCCCGGGGGCCGCCGCCGCTGTTTCGATGGGCACGTAGCGATAGCACGCCGAAGACGGCAGCAGGATCGCGACAGCGCAGATGGTGAGCCTAACGGTCGTCGCTCGCATGAAAACCTCCCGGCCGGGTGACGGCAGGCTCGAGTCCGTCTCCGTCTCCCCCTGCATCGATGGCGTTTCCGGTTGACGATTACCGCGCTGCCCCGGGCGTGCGCAACCCCACGACCGCTCGACGCGGCCCCGGATTCGCAACTGCCGACGCACCCGCCCTTGCTTGCGTAGCACCCGCTCGCAGCGAATTCTAGAAGATTGCGGTTCAACCCCTCTATTAACCAGCACCAGCGTCAGTTTGAGACGGGCGGTTTCGTCATCGCGCGGTCTGGGAGTCGGTCCCAGGGGCATTTGGCAGGAGTCTGTTTCTCGGCGCACCGGGCGCAACGCCGGTGACTTGCGTCGCCGAAGGAGGGCTCCATGTCCCGATTGTCCCTGTTTCCCCGAAAACCCCGTGCATCCGGGTGGTTGGCCGAAGGAGGGTTGGCCGTCCTGATTGTCGCGGGCCTCGCGCTCCTCTGCGCGGCGCCGGCCCACGCCCAGGCCGGACGCATTACCGGGGTCGTCACCGACGCCCAGTCGGGCGGTCCGGTCGGCGAGGTGCAGGTGTACCTGGTCGGCTCCACCCTGGGGACATTGACCCGCTCCAACGGGCGCTACCTCATCCTCAACGTACCTCCGGGTTCGTACGAGCTCCGGGCTGAGCGGATCGGCTTCCAGGCCGTGACCCAGTCGATCGACGTGCCCGCCGAAGGCACCGTCACCCAGGACTTCGCCATGTCGACGGAGGCGCTCGGCCTCGACGAGATCGTCGTGACCGGGGCCGCGGGCGCCGCGCGCCGGCGCGAGATCGGCAACGCCATCGCGCAGATCAACCTGACCGACGTCCCCGAGCGTCAGGCCGCCGTGTCCGACCTGCTGCAGGCGGCAGCACCCGGCGTGCACGTCATCGGCGGCAGCAGCGAGCCCGCCCAGGGCAAGCAGATCCGCCTGCGCGGCAACTCCAGCGTGGCCATGTCGAACCAGCCCATCATCTACGTGGACGGCGTGAGGATCATGGACGACGCCTTCCCGGTGGTCGCGACCCCGGGCACGGGCCTCGGGCGCCCGTCGCTCATCACGGTGACCCCGCTCGACATGATCAACCCCAACGACATCGAGCGTATCGAGGTCATCAAGGGCTCCGCGGCGACCACGCTCTACGGCACGGAGGCCTCGGCCGGCGTCATTCAGATCTTTACCAAGCGCGGCTCCGCCGGCGCGCCCGTGTGGACCGCCGAGATCCAGCAGGGCACAGGGTGGATGCAGCCGTTCGGGGCGCCGGGCGGCGACTTCATCCAGATGGAGCACTACATGCGCGACGCCTGGTGGGGCGGCGGCTACGAAGGCGGCCAGTATGCTCCCGACTGCGTCACCGAAGACGACCGCTGGCAGGGGGTGAACCCCAGCGCCAGCGGCGCCTGCAGCTGGCCCGGGTCGGTATGGTTCCAGAACTACCTGCTCTCGGTGAGGGGCGGCGGCCAGGATCTGCAGTACTTCATATCCGGGCAGTTTCAGGACGACAGCTACGTGCTCGCCAACGACGAGCTGGAGAAATACAACTTCCGCGGCAATTTCACGATGACGCCGGTGGAGGATCTCCAGATCCAGTGGAACACCGGCTACACCAGCCAGTGGCTGAGCGGCACGCCCTCCGGAAACAACGCTGAAGGCATCCAGCTCAACGCCTTCCGCCAGGAGCGCAACTACGTGGGCTCCGCGGATCCGCGTGAGATCGGCAAGCTCCTCGAGTACGAGTTCGACCAGCGCAACGAGCGGCTCAACTCGGGGATCACGCTGACGTATACGCCCCAGGCGCGGCTGACCAACCGCTTCACTTTCGGCTACGACTACTCCAACCAGGAAGGTGAGAATCAGCGGAACTTCGGTTTCTTCCTGAAGCCGCTGGGCTCGCGCACCAACGACACCTTCCAGAGGCGGGTCCTCACGTTCGACTATGTGGGGACGTACACGCTGCCCGTCACGTCCACCATCAACTCCAACTTCTCGTGGGGCGGTCAGGCGATCGGCGATTCACAGGTCCGATTGCGCCTGTTGGGTGAGGACTTCCCGGGCGCCGCCGAGCCCACGGTAAGTTCCGCGGCCATCAAGGTGGCGGAAGAGGATCGCGAGAAGGTCTGGAACGCGGGCTTCTTCTTCCAGAACGTCTTCGATTTCAGCAACAAGTATTTCGTGACGGGTGGAATCCGGGTCGACGGCAACAGCGCCTTCGGCTCCGGCTTCGGACTCCAGGTCTACCCCAAGGTGAGCGGCACCTGGGTGATCAGCGACGAGGACTTCTGGGATCCCGGCTTCGGCGCCATAAAGCTTCGCGCCGCATACGGCCAGTCCGGCCGCGCCCCCGGTGCCTTTGACGCCGTGAGAACGTGGTCGCCCGCCGGTTACGCGGGCACGCCCGCGTTCACGCCGGCAAACCTTGGGAATGCCGATCTGGGACCTGAGGTGACCCGGGAGTGGGAGTTCGGCTTCGATGCCTCCTGGCTGGACGACCGGCTGACGGCCACCTTCACCTACTTCGATCAGCGCACCACCGACGCACTGATGTTCGTCAGCGCCGTCCCCTCCCAGGGCTTCACCCAGAGCCAGCTTCAGAACGTCGGCACCGTCGACAACGCGGGGCTGGAGTTGCAACTCGACGCCACCCTGTTCCAGAGTTCGAGCTTCAGCGTGGATGCGGGGCTGGGCGTGAGCACCATCAATTCGGAGGTGGTCAGCCTGTGCAAGGGAGAGACCGAGCCGAGCGATGTCGTTCTGGCGCGCGATCCTGCGGCCGAGTGCATCGATCGCTTCTCCGATCTCAATGGCTGGATCATCGAGGGCCAGGCGCTTCCGGTGGAGATGGGTCGCCGGGTCACCAATCGGGACGAGGTTGCCGACCCGCAGTTCGAGGACAATCCGGATACGCCGGCAGCGCCGGGAAGGACCGGTGAAAACGTGATCATCGGGCCCCAGCTGCCCACCCACATCATCACGCCGACGCTCTCTGTACGCTTCCCGGGCAACCTCCTGCTTTCCGCGCGCGGAGAGTACCAGGGCGGGCACGTGGCGTACATCAACGAGATCTCCATCAGCCGCTCGGTGCGCTCTCCGCTCTGTTTCCCGTGGTATGTCTCTCCCAAGACCTCCATCGAGTTGAAGGCGGATACGCCGGCCATCTGGCGGGAGCGCTGTACGCCCGGATTCGCCCGCGACTACTGGTTCGACTCGGACTACTTCAAGCTCCGCCATGTGAGCCTGACTGTTCCCGTTGACGCGGTGTTCCCGGAAAGGGTTTCAAACGCCACGTTCACGGCCACGCTGAGCAACTTCTACGACTGGTACCGGGAGATTCCCTGGTTCGACCCGGAGTCACTGGGCAACACGCCGGCCCTCGACGACGGAATCGGCAACCAGACCGAGCGGGTGCCGTCCCCGGTCACGTTCCGCATGTCCATGCGGGTCACCTTCTAGGGGAGGGCTGAACGATGAACGAGAATAGAAGCAGAAGTATTCGGATCCGTTTCACCAGGGCCCTTCTCATCGCGGGGGTGGCAGGCGTGACCGCATCGGGTTGCGAGGTCACAAACCCCGGACCCATCCAGGACGAGTTCCTGGCGCAGCCAGCGTCCCAGCAGGGACTCATCAACGGCGGCGTGCGCCGACTTGCGGAGCTGCTGAGCTATGGGACCTACACCAACGCCATCGTGGGCCGCGAGCTTTTCCCGGGCGGCCAGACCGGTTTCATGGGGCACGATCCCATTACGCAGGCGGGACACATCCTTCCGGGCAGCTTCAGCGGTTTCTGGAACGACGGGGTGCAGGCGCGCTTCATCACCGAGACGGCGATCAAGCGATTCACCGAGGTGGATGCGCCCAGCAACATGTTGTACCAGGCGCATCTCTGGAACGCCTTTGCCTATCGCACCATGGGAGAATGGTGGTGCGACGCCGTCCTCGGCCCCAGGGATCCGGACGACGCCACGCCCGGATCCTACGAACAGGGATCGGCAGGCAACTTCAACCGGGCGGTCGAGAGCTTCACGGCCGCACTCGGGTTCGCTTCGACTCCGGATGAGACCCATGCGGCACGGGGCGGTCGCGCAGCCGCGCACGCCTGGCTGGGGGACTGGAGCGCGGCCGCGTCGGACGCCACGACGATCCCGGACGACTTCGTCTTCTGGATCAACTACGACGACGAGCTCCAGCCATACTACAACACCATCTTCGAGGCCAACGCACGCCAGCCGGCGGGATCCTACTCGGTGATCTACACGTTCTTCGAGGACTACTACACGGAGACGGGAGACCCGAGGACGCCCTGGTTCGAGGACTCGAACATTCCCTACGCCACCGCGAGCCTGGACACCTACGGCCAGGTGGAGTGGAAGAACCAGGCCAAGTACAACAGCCGCAACGACGACCAGCGCATCGTCAGCGGATGGGAGATGCGGCTTGTGGAAGCCGAGGCCCAGCTGAACTCCGGGAACTGGCAGGCGGCCATGTCGCTGATCAACAAGGTGCGCACGCGGAACATCAGCGATACCACCGGGGAAGCGCTGGATCCCTGGGTAGCGAACAGCCTGGAGGAAGCCTGGACCTTCCTGAAGCGCGAGCGCTACATCGAGCTCTGGCTCGAGGGTAAGCGGCTGGGCGACGAGCGCCGCTGGGCGGCCACCAACACGCCCGGCGCGCTCGACGTCCCCGACTGGGAGGGCACGGGCGTCGCGCCGGGTTCCCGCACCAACATGTTCACGCGCCAGCCGAGGTCGTACTGCCTCGACATCCCGGTGTCGGAGCGCGACCGCAACCCCAACGTTCCGCCGATCAGCTGATTCGGACGGCGGAACAGGACGAAATCCGGGCCGTGGGGGCGCCAACCCCTCGCGGCCCGGTTTTTCATGGGCTGGTATCGAGAATCTGCTGCCGGGTCAGCCTCCGGTGACCTGCCGGCGGGTTCCTCCACCTACCACAGATAGCGGTAGTCGCGCAGGTTGACCGTGAATCGGGTGCCCCGTCTCAGCCAGACCCGCCTGATGCGATTCCGCCACTCGACGCCCGTCGGGTCGATTGCGCTGCCCGCCGGACTTCCGAAGGCATCGGCTAGTCGCGGCCCGATCACCGATGACATGTCGGGGTCCAGGTAGATGAGCTGGATCCTTCCGACGCGACCCCTCGCTTCGTCCATCCCGACTGCAATGGAGTCGGTTGTCCCGAACAACCCCTCGGTCCGGCCGATGACGGTCAGGGCGCCGGACCTGCGGGGCAACGTCTCCAGCGACTCGGGAAGCGGCTCGCCCAGCGTGATGGTTGCGCCCCCGAGCAGCTGAACGGCGCTTGGAACCGACCGCATCACGGAGCTGGAGACGGGGGGTGGGGCGTCGCAGTCGACCGCGGTCAGCCCGATCGGTCGCGCCCAGCTCCGATAAGGCAGGTTGTCCGAGAATGTGGTGGAGGTCCCGGCCCATGTGCCCCCGTCTTCCGGTTCAAGGCGTGCCCCGACGCCGTGGAAGCCTGTGGAGAAGCCAAGTCGCAGCGAGCTGCCCTCGACTCCCCAGGTCATGGACACATGCGGCGTCGGCAGGGCGTCTTCCGGGACAACGATTTGCGCGGCACCCCCGAAGAAAGTCGTGTCGGCGGGTGGGCCGGCAAGCCTAATGCGGGGCGGAATCTGCAAGTATGCGGAATCCAGGCCCAACGAACTCGGTACCGGCTCGTTCCGCAGGGCGGAGGTATCGGTCAGGAGCTCGTCCCCGGACCGCATCAGGCCAAACACGCGCCCCGCCGTCCACTCGCCTTCGGTGACGTCATAGCACCCGACCAGGTCCGCTTCGGTCAATTGGGCCGACAGGGCTGCCGACCAGACGCCGGACGCCAGGAGCAGCGTCGCCAGGAGCAACGTGGCCGCCCGCACGAAGTGATTTCGCATCGCGTGTCTCCTGAGCATGAGGGCGCAGTCGGAAGGTAGATCCCCCGGGGTGAGCCGGGCGAACCATGCGAGCCGAGAAAAACGCGGCCACCCAAGTGCTACTAAGTCTGTAGTTGACAAACCGGAACCTGCTCCCCATCATACTACTATATCATTAGTAGTCAACGCCTGGACGCATGAGGCCCGCGGAGCCGGACGAGTGGTCGCCCGGTACCCGCGAGCACACTCCGATACACCCGAGGAGAAGCCTGTGACAACGCTCACCGCCCGCGAAATGGATGTCATGTCGGTTCTGTGGGACCTTGGCTCCGCCACCGTGGCCGAGGTCAGCGCCCGGCTTGACGACGACCTGGCCTACACCACGGTGCTCACCGTCCTCCGCATCCTGGAGTCGAAGGGCCTCGCCGGCCACGAGAGAGAGGGCCGCGCCCACCGCTACCACCCGCTGCTCGCGCGCCGGGAGGCCGGCCGGTCGGTGCTCGACAGGCTCCGGGAGAAGGTCTATTCCGGGTCAACGGAGATGCTCGTGGCCAACCTGGTCTCCGACGAACGCCTTTCTGCGCAGACCATCAGGCGCCTGCGCAAGCTGCTTGACGAGCGACTCGAGAAGGAGGAACGAGAATGATTGCCGCATGGATGCTCTGGTCAACCGGAATCGGTGTCCTGTTTCTGGTCGCGGGCCTGGCGGCCGAGCGGCTTCTCACCCTCAGCGGTCGCCCGACGCGGTGGGTCTGGATCGTCGCGGGAGCTGCAACGACCGTTCTGTCGGTGCTGCGCATTCCGGGGGGCGCGCCGGATCAGGCAGCTCCTCCACCGGGGTATGCGCCTCCGCTGCTGGAGCCGCTGACGGTGACGGTTGCCCGCGACTCGATGCTCCGCTCCCTCGACGACCTGCTCGTGCTGGGCTGGGTGGTGCTGTCCTCGCTGCTGGTCGTGACGGTGCTGTTCGCCTTCGCGCGCCTGGTGCGGGAGGGCAGATCGTGGAAGCCCGGTTCTCTGGGGAATCGCTCCGTGCTCTGGTCCCGGGACACCGGCCCGACCATCGTCGGCCTCCTGCGGCCCCGCGTCGTTCTGCCTGCCTGGGTGCGCGCCATCGACTCCAGCGAGCAGGAACTGATTCTCGCGCACGAGGAAGAGCACGTCCGTGCCGGCGACGCCCGGCTCCGGTTCCTCATGACGCTGCCGCTCTTCGTCTTTCCTTGGAATCCCGCCCTCTGGCTCCAGCGCCATCGGCTGAATCTCGCCGTCGAACTCGACTGCGACCGAAGGGTGATGCGCCGGATGCCGGGCCACCGCCACACCTACGGGAACCTGCTCCTGCGGGTCGGCGCCGGACGCAACGGGCTGCATCGTCTGGCGCTCGTGTCGTTGTCCGAGGGGCGGTCGCAGCTGGAGCGTCGCATCCGGCGGCTGGTAGAGAAGATGCCGCGCGCACGGCGCATCCAGGTATCGCTTCTCCTGCTGGGCGCCGCGGCCATCGTGACGCTGGCGATCCTGTTCCCGCGGATTCGCGGCGAAGACGCACCCGTGCCGGAAGAGCTGGCCGAACTGATGACGGAACCCACCTTCACCCCCTACACGGTGCGTCCCGACCTCGTGAACGAGCGGGAGGTGCAGCGGGCTCTGGAAAGAGAGTATCCTCGGACACTGCGGGATGCGGGAATCGGCGGCACCACCACCGTGAACTTCTTCATCGATACCGAGGGCGAAGTGCAAAGGTCGCTCGTGGCCAGCTCATCGGATCATGAGGTGCTCGACTCCGCCGCCTTGCGGGTTGCCCGGGTCTTCCGGTTCACTCCGGCGCTCAACCTGGATGAGCTCGTCCCCGTCTGGATCGCCATTCCGATTACGTTCGGCACAGTTGATGAAGAAGCGGACAGCTCCCGCGCGGAGGCAGCGAGGGAGTTCTTCGAAGCGGCGCGACACATTAGGGATCGGTTACGGGCGGATACCACAGCCTCTGCTGCGGATTCCAGCGCGTTTCTGGAAGAAATGGACAGACTTCTGGAAGAGATGCGGGCGGATACCACAGTCTCCTCTGCCGCGGACTCCAGTGCGTTTCTTGAAGCCGCGTTTCTCGAAGCACTTGAGAGATTCAGAAGCCCGACCGAAGTGCCCGTGGCAGACACGCCGACCTTCACGCCCTACACGGTGCGTCCCGACCTCGTGAACGAGGCGGAGATGATGCAGGCCATGGAGGACGAATACCCTCCGATACTGCGGGATGCAGGAGTCGGCGGCACTACCAACGTGCACTTCTTCATCAATGTCGAGGGCGTAGTGCAGCGGGCTCTCGTGGCTCAGTCGTCCGGTCACGAAGCGCTGGATTCGGCGGCCCTGCGGGTTGCCCGCATGTTCCGCTTCACCCCGGCGCTGAATGAAGACGATCCCGTGCCCGTGTGGATCGCCATTCCGTTGACATTCCAGCCGCAGGATGAGGTGGCCTCGGGACAGCAGGAAGCGCCGGCTGTTCCACCCTTCGCCGATCGCGTGTATCCCCCGATCCTTCGTGACGCCGTGATCGGAAGCACCGTAAGGGTCCGTTGGTTCATCGACACCGAGGGCAAGGTGCAGTGGGGAATATCGAGGAAGCGTCCTGGAGGGGGACACCAGGAACTGGTCGTACGCAGCCTGTTCGACACCCTCCCGCCTCGATCGCCCGGGGGAGCTGACGAGACAGCCAACTGAGATGGGCGCGCCCGTCATGCCCTGAGTCTGGCATGGCGGGAGCGACTGGAGTCGTCGCGACCACTGGGGCGGGAGGGCTCGAACCTCCAACCTCCTGGTTAACAGCCAGGCGCTCTGCCGGTTGAGCTACACCCCATCACGGTCTGCGACTGTCGCGCCCGCCCCGGACGGGGATGAGCGCGTCTCCAAAATGAAGCGACACCGGCGCCTGCGTGTCAACACTGCTTTCCGGCTGCGTGTCCTGAGAGTTAGGTTACCCGGCTTGCGCGCGCATGAGGACGGTGCCGTTCCGAGGCGGCCGTTCGCCGCGTGTCTGACACAAGCCGGACGTTTCAAAAAGGGCTCATCTCGAATGATTCTCAAGCTGCTCGCCGTCCAGGCCATCCTCGCGCCTGCACAGGGCGACATCCCCGAGCGCCCGCCCGCGGTCGCGGAATATGATGGCGCCGCAGGGCAGCTCGAGATCACGGCGCCGCGGCTGGAGGACCCTGAGATCAACATCGACGGCCGGCTCGATGACGCGGCCTGGGAGGGCGCGGCCCTGCTGCGCAATTTCAGCCAGTACGATCCGGTCGAGGGCATTCCCGCGGTGCAGCCGACCGAAGCGCTGGTCCTGGTCAGCGACGACGCCATCTACTTCGGGGTCCGCGCCTACGACAGCGATCCCGGCGGCGTGCGAGCCTCCCTCAGCGAGCGTGACAGCTGGGGCCGCGCCGACGACTACATCCGCGTCGTGCTGGACACCTTCAACGACAGGCGGCGCGCCTACAACTTCATGGTCAATGCCTACGGGGTGCAGCAGGACGGCATCTGGGTCGAAGGGGGCCAGGGTGGTGGTGGCGGTGGCGGCCGGGGAGGCCGTGGCGGCGGTGGTGGCGGAGGAGGCCGCCGAGGCGGTGGCTTCGGCCCCCCACCGGTGGACTACAACCCCGACTTCATCTGGGAATCGGACGGCCGCCTGGACGATCAGGGATACACCGTCGAGATGCGCATCCCGCTCAAGAGCATCCGCTTCCAGAACGTGCCCATGCAGTCCTGGGGCATCAACATCATGCGCCGGGTGCAGCGCACCGGATATCAGCAGTCATGGGCGCCGCTCTCTCGCGACCTGGCCAACCAGCTCGAACAGTCCGGCACCCTGGACGAACTCCGGGATCTCGATCCCGGCCTGTTCCTCGAAATGAACCCGGTCGTTACCGGGAAGCGCCTGGGTGCCTACGACGCGGACGCGGATGCCTTCCAGCGAGATGATCCCGTCGGCGACTTCGGCTTCTATACCACCTACGGGCTTACGTCCAACCTCACCCTCGACGGCACCTACAACCCCGACTTCAGCCAGGTGGAAGCCGACGCGGGCCAGATCGCGGTCAACGAGCGCTTCGCCCTCTTCTTCCCCGAGAAGCGCCCGTTCTTCCTCGAGGGGATGGACATCTTCCAGCTGCCCAAGCAGCTCGTCTACACCCGTTCGGTCGTCGATCCGATCGCGGGCGCGAAGATCACCGGCAAGGTGGGGAACTTCAACGTCGGCTACATGGGAGCGGTCGACCAGGTCTCCTCGGACCTCTCGGGGAACGACGCCGTCGTGAATCTGGTGCGCATGCGGCGCGATCTGGGAACCAGTTCGACCTTCGGGCTGACCTATACCGACCGCACGCGCTCCACCAACGTCTTCAACCGCGTGGTGGGCGCCGATACGCGCCTGGTGATGGGAGGCCGCTACACCCTCCAGCTGATCGGGGCGGGCAGCGTCCGAGGGCAGGGGGAAGGCGGTTCGGAAAGGGGCACGCTGACCTCTGCGAGCTTCGCGCGCACGGGGCGCACCTTCTCATTCAACGGCGAGTTCGAGAACATCGAGCCCGCGTTCGAGGCTGGCAGCGGGTTCATTCGGCGAGTCGGGCTGACCCAGATGCAAGGGAATGTTTCGATCAACAGCATCGGGCGTCCGGGCGATGTGGTGGAGCGCTGGGGGCCGTCCCTCTCCGTGCGTACGCTCTGGGACCACGACACCTTCTGGGACGGCGGCACGACGGAGGAGAGCGAAATCCGGCTCACGGGCACGGCATCGTTCCGGAACAACATCACGCTGTTCCTGACGGGCACGCGGACCGACTTCTTCTTCCCGGAGAGCGACTATGGCGGGCTCTTCACGCGGGAGCCATCGGATATGCTGAGCCCGCTCTCGGTCAGCCAGTCGCACTTCCAGGGCCTGTACGGCGCCACGGCCTTTCTGATGGCCAGCTCTTGGAGCAAGGTGCGCGGAAACATCCGCTTCAGCTGGTCCGAGAGCCCGCTGTTCTACCGGACGCTGGACGTTCCCATCGAGACCGCGGACCAATACTCCGGCAGCGTGAGCCTGAACCTTTATCCCTTCACTTCGCTGCAGGCCGAGGTCGGAGTCAACCACGAGACGCTCATCCGCAAGCGCGGGGGAGACCGCTACTCTTCGGCCACGATTCCGCGCATCCGGGCCCAATATCAGTTTACCAAGGCCCTGTTCCTGCGGAGCATCTTCGAGTACGCCTTCCGCGACCAGGAGCCGTTGCTGAACCCCGTGAGCGGGCTTCCGCTTGAGCACTGTCCAGATGATTCCTGCAGCGCCCTGTCGACATCCGAGGGATTCGACATCCACGTCGAGGTGCTGCTGAGCTATGAGCCCTCGCCGGGAACCGTGATGTACGTCGGCTACACGCGCGAGATGGAGGATTCGGGAGCCTTCCGTTTCCGGCGCGTCTCGCCACAGGCGGACGGCCTTTTCGCGAAGGTGAGCTACCGGTTCCGGCTGTAGCGTTGTCGCTGTTGGCCGCGCGGGACTGGAGGTGGAGCGCCGTCGGGTTCGAGGTCGAGGGTGAGGCGGGGACGCGGAGCCGTTACCTTCGTTCCAGCACGGCGGTACGCCGGCAGCGCTCGCACATCAACCAGACGCGATCGCGCACGTACGAGACATCCGAGCGTGGAGGAACATCGCGCCGAACCATCACTGATCGGCACCTGGGGCAAAGAGGCGGCTCGCCGCCGTCCAGGCTCTCCTTGAGGAGACGCTCTTCCCCCGGTGTGAAATTCATGGCCGCCCAGCCCCCTTACGCGGCAAGGATCGCGTCACGGGGTTCGGCTCAAGTGCCGCCCCCCATGCCACGATAAGAGGCCCGCTCTTGGCAAAAAACGCAATCGAAATCGAAGGAACCGTAGTCGAAGTTCTCCCCAACGCGACCTTCCGCGTCCGGCTGGAAAACGGACACGAGATCCACGCGTATCTCTCCGGCAAGATGCGCCAGCACTACATCCGGGTGCTGGCGGGCGACCGGGTCAAGTGCGAGATGTCCCCCTACGACCTGTCGAAGGGACGCGTCACCTACAGGTACAAGTAGTCCCTTCCGCCAGTCCATCGCGGCTTGCCGTGTCGCGCCGGTGTCGACCCCTCCGGTCATCCCCCACTGCCATCCCAACGCCCGCCCGGATGAGCGAGCTTTGTGAGGGGAGAGAGCCGTTGTAGCACCGGGTGTGACGCCTTGGGGGGGCGATGCTCAGTACCGCGCAAGGCATCAAACGGGAGTTGCTGGGCGAGAGCACGCGGATGGAGCGTGTCCGCCACCTGATCGCACGGGCGGCCGACGTGGAGGCGCCGGTGCTGATCACGGGAGAGACGGGCACGGGCAAGAGCCTGACCGCCCGCCTCATCCACGCGCACGGCGCACGTCGCGGTGCCCCGCTGATTCCGGTCAACTGCTCCGGCATCCCCGATGGTCTGTTCGAAAGCGAGTTCTTCGGCCATCGCCGGGGCGCGTTCACGGGGGCGGTCGAGAGCCGGCGCGGTCTCTTCGAGGCCGCGGACGGCGGCACCCTGTTTCTGGACGAGGTTGCGGAGCTCCCCGAGCGGCAGCAGGCGAAACTGCTGACCGTGCTGGAGGACCGCGAAGTGCGCCGGGTGGGGGACGAGCGGCTCCACGCCGTGAACGTGCGCGTGCTCGCCGCAACCTCGCGCGACCTGTCGAAGGCGGTGCCCGCGGGCCGCTTTCGGGCCGACCTGTTCCACCGCATCGCCCTTCTGCGCATCGCTCTGCCGCCGTTGCGGGAGCGAGCGGAGGATATTCCGGGTCTGGCCCACATGCTCCTGGAGAGGCTCGTCGACAAGTACGGGGTTCGCACAACGGCGCTGCCGATCCGCGTCGAGGAGATCCTGATGGAGTACCACTGGCCCGGAAACGTGCGGGAGTTGGCGCACGTGCTCGAGGCGGCCGCCATCTGCAACCCCCGGAAGCGAATCTCGGCGAGCGGCGTCGAAGAGGTGATCGGGTCGTCCCCGGTAGCTGAAGCGGGATAGCAGCCGGGGTTCCCGCACCCGATGCGTCCGGGTTCTGCAGCGCGCGCCGGCATGCCGATCCGGGCGAGTTGCGATGGCTGCGGCGGGCGTATACCGTACCCGCTGCCGCATCTGCCATTCAGTGCCGGGCGGCGGAACGCCGTCCGGTCAGCCCGCGGGGGTCTCGATGGGTACCAGTTTTCCAGCAAGCGTCGTCCGACTCCTCCGGCTGCCCGCCATGGTCCTCGCCCTTGGTGCGGCCGTCGCTTCCCTCCAGGCTCAGCAGCCGGATGCGCAGGAAGCGGATGACCCGGTGCGCGAACTCGTCGCGCGAATGACCCTGGACAACTACAAGACCACGCTCAAGGGGCTTACGCAGTTCGGCGACCGCCGCCAGGGCACGCAGCGAAACCGCGACGCCGTGGACTGGATCGAAGCCACCCTTCAGGACTTCGGCTGCACCACCACGGAGCGCATCCACTACGTGTTCCCGCCGCCCGACGCACCGCCCCGCCGAGCCCCGGCGCGCACGGGCCCGAGACCGCCGCCGCCTCCTCTGAACGAGGACACGGCCACCCCGACCGGCGGCCGGGTGGGACGGCGCGGCCCGAGTTCCGGCGGCAGCATGATCTTCGGGTATCGGGGCCGCACCGGCGTGAACCGCGACCTCATGGCGCAGCCCGACGAGCGCATCCGGGAGCTGAACCGCGAAGAACCGGTGGACGGCGACCGTTCGCAGGTGTACTGCACCAAGGTCGGCACGACGCGTCCGGACGAGATGTACATCCTCGGGGCCCACATGGACGGCCACGGGGTGAACGAGGCGGTCAACGACGACGGTTCGGGCACGGCGCTGATCATGGAACTCGTCCGCGTCTTCAGCTCGCCGGATGTGGAAACCGAGCGCTCCATCCGCTTCGTCCTGTGGAACAATGAGGAGACCGGTCTCAACGGCGCGCGCGCGTACGTGGAGCAGCGCCAGGGGCTGCAGGGCATCGAGGATCCTCCGGGTTCCGGCCGGTATCCGGAGCCCACGTGGCTGGGGATGGTGCAGCACGACATGATGCTCTGGGATCACGGGGCGCCCGGTCCCGACGGGCGGGTCAGCCGGAATCAGCGTCCCGAGGCCGACGTGAACGTCGAATTCCAGTCCAATTCGGACATGGCGCGCGAGTCCATGGAGCTTGCGTTCTTCTTCAAGGCCGCCAACGAGCAGTATGCCACCGACTATCCCGCGGCCGTGGGTCCGCACATGACCAACACCGACTCGACCCCCTTCATGAACATCGTGCCCGCGCTCAGCCTGCGGGAGAACGAGCGGGGGGCACAGGTGGGAGCCGGATGGGACCCGAACTGGCATCAGCCGACGGACGTCTGGACCACCTACACGGATGACGACTTCCGGCTCGGCCTGAACGCTGCTCAGACCACCCTGGCGGCGATCGCGCAGCTGGTTGGCGCGACGGTCTCCCGGTGAGGAGGGAACCACGATGACGAACAGGACGCTTGGAAGCACCGTGGCCGGCATCGCGCTGACACTCCTCGCTGCGTCGGGACTGGCGGCACAGGAGATGGCGTCGCCGGCGGGAGGGTCACCGCGGATCGTGCCCTCGACCGAGGCTCCGGTCGGGGCGGACGTGACCTTCAGCCGGGACATCGCGCCCATCCTGCAGCGCGCGTGTGTTCGCTGCCACCGGGACAACGGCGTCGCCCCGATGCCGCTGGTCACCTACCAGGATGTGCGGCGCTATGCCCGGCGGATCGCCGAGCGGACCCGGATCCGCGACCGCGCGGGCGCCATGCCCCCGTGGTACGTGGAGAAGGACATCGGCATCCAGCACTTCAAGGACGACATGTCGCTCGACGACCGCGAAGTCGCCGCGATCGACGCGTGGTACGAGGCCGGGGCGCCGGAGGGGGATCCCGCGGACATGCCGCCGCCCCTGGAGTTCGACGACGACATCCTGTGGACCGCGGGCGAGCCCGACATCATCGTGCGCCTGCCCGAGGTGCTGGTGAAAGGGGACGCGCCGGACTGGTGGGGTGACATCGAGAGCGTCCCGACCGGACTCACCGAAGACCGGTACGTGAAGTCCGTCGAGATCCGCGAGGTGAACGACGTGCCGTCAGAGCGAACGGGTACCGAACACGAGGGGCGCCACACGGTCGGCGGGCGGTTCGTGGTGCACCACATGATCTGGAGCACGCGCGTCCTCGAGGGCAGGGAGTCGGGCGTCGGCGCCGAGCGCACCTCGGCGGACGTCGGCTGGCCCGTGCACGAGGTAGGGCGCGAACCCGACATCTTCGACGAGGA
The DNA here is from genome assembly GCA_965208255.1 of Longimicrobiales bacterium. Lineage (GTDB taxonomy): Bacteria > Gemmatimonadota > Gemmatimonadetes > Longimicrobiales > Gaopeijiaceae > BD2-11. The sequence continues at coordinate 267,653 of OZ242324.1, read as the reverse complement.
CGCTGGCCGCCTGCTGCGGGCCGGATCGTCGGTCGTGTCCAACTCGGTGCATCTCCACTCCAACGGCCGCGATACCCGCGCCCACCTGGAGATCGGCTTCCGGTTCCATCCCCCGGACTACCAGCCCAGGTACAGGCGGACCAGCTTCGGGCTCGGCAACGGCAGCGACATCGACATCCGCGCAGGAGAGTCGGGACAGGAGCTGCACGCGTACCGGGTCCTGAACCAGCACACCAAGATCGTCACCTTCGAACCCCACCTGCACGCTCCCGGGATGCGCATGTGCCTGGAGGCGATCTGGGGCTTCAACGTCGAGACCATCAACTGCGTCGGCTACGATCACAACTGGGTGCGTGGCTACACCTACGCGCAGGATCACCAGCCGCTGCTTCCCAAGGGGACTATTCTCCACATCATCGGCTACATGGACACCTCCGAGGAGAACCGGAACGTGCCCGACACCCGCAACTGGCAGGGCTCGGGCAACCGCTCGGTGGCGAACATGTTCATCGACCTCGGGATGCGGGTGGAACTCACCGACGAGCAGTTCGTGGAGGAGATGGCGAGGCGGAGGCAGCGGCTGGCGCTGGGCCCCAACGATCATGTGATCGGGTGTCCGCTGTGCATGGTCATCCCGGAGAACGGGAACCCCGACTACTACGTCGATGCGGATGCGGCGGCGGAGGGCGGTGAACCAACCGGCTCGACCGGCAATCCGCCGCCGGGCTCCCGCAACCGGTAGCGCCGTGCGCCTCCCCAGGAAGACCCGCCGGGGCCGTACGACGCTCGGGGCGCTATTGCTCGCCGCAGGGGTATGGGCCTCCGGCACCGCCGCACAGACCTATGCCCACGGGCAGAACGTCGCTCCCGCGTTCGAAGGTTGGGAAAGGAACGAGGACGGCTCGTTCAACTTCCTGTTCGGCTACATGAACCGGAACTGGCTCGAGGAAGTCGATGTGCCGATCGGGGAGGACAACTCGTTCTCGCCCGGTCCCGCCGACCGCGGCCAGCCCACCCATTTCCTCCCCCGCCGCAACCGCTTCGTGTTCAGGGTCCGCGTCCCGCCCGACTGGGGCGAGCGCGAACTCGTCTGGGCCCTGACCAGCAACGGCGTCACCGAGCGGGCCTACGCGACCCTGCGGCCGGACTACATCGTGGATAACACGGTCATCATGTCCGAGACGGGCGCCTTGGGGGCCGGTTCCAGCAGCCCGGAGATGCGTGCCAACCAGCCGCCGGCGATCACCCTCGAGGGTCCCGATGTCCGCGAGACCTCCGTGGGACGACCGGTCGCCATCACCGTACTGGTCGAGGACGACGGCCTGTTGCGTCCCCGCCGGCGCCGGACGCCCCCACCCCCCGAGACGGCCGAAGACTCCATTCGCGCCGACTCGATCTGGAACGCGCCCCCGACCTTCAACCGCCGGCAGCTCACGCCCCCCTCCCGCGTCACCGTGCAGAAGGTCAACGGCTTGTTCATGTCGTGGTTCCATTACCGGGGCGAGGGAAGTGTCGCGTTCGACCCGCCCCAGGTGAAGGTGTGGGAGGACACCCGCACGGGCGCCAACTCCCCCTGGGCGCCGCTGTGGTTCCCACCGGACCCGCCGGAAGACAGCCGCTGGACCGTGAACGTGAGCTTCGACCAGCCCGGCACATACCTCCTTCGCGGCCGGGCCGACGACGGTGGCCTGTTTGCGGACGTAGAGTTGACGGTGGTGGTGCGGCCCGCCGCCAGCTGACCTGGGCTTGCCCGCCCAGGATCGGTCTCCGGTCCGCGCAGGCGCATCACGACTGCTCCGCGTTCGGCAGCCTACCGTTGTTGACCGCATACCAAACGCCAAGCGCACCCAAGGCCGTCCATCCGATGCTGTAGGCGAGAATCTGCGCGAGCGGGATCCAGACGGCATCGGACACGCCGACCAGGAAGTCACGGAATTCTCTCATGGCGGGAATCGGAACGAGTGTTGCTTCGAACAGCCAATTCCACGGTCGTCCAAGCAGATCGGGCAACGCCATCTGTTGGCCCACGGCTCCTGCTGAAACAAAGCCGATCGCAACCAGAGTCGACCCTCGCGAGATCCAGCACGAGCAGCCAAACGTGACGCATGCCAGGACGAGCACATATGGCAGGCGGCCGAGTAGCAAGCCGATTTCGTCGGATTCGCCGAGTGCCGCCGTTGCCAGCCGAATCGCACTAAGAGTGAGCAGTGCGCATGTCAGCGAAACCAGGAAACGCTCACCAAACCTGCGTAGATAAAAACGAACCGGGTCGACTGGCTTTTGTAACCATAGTCGCGCCACACCAGTCCTGAAATCTCCGGAAACAACGCCGGCCACGAAGATGAACGGGAAAGCAAGACATAGCAGCGAATAGGTGTGGATCCAGCTCTCCAGCATGACCGAGGTATCGCCGCTTGTCAGGCTGCGGAACTCGGTAACCTGAATTGCCAAGATCGTCAGAATAAGGGCCTTGAAGCGAGATCGGGTCAATAGGATGGTTCGTCTGGCGAAGGGAGTATACATGTTAATATTCATTTCCGGTGAATTCGGACTCCAATGCGGTTGCGGCCGGCTCTTCGGCGGGCGTCAGGCCTGGGCCCGGACGAATCTTCCCGTTCTCCAGAATGAACGCCCGGTTGGCCAGCCGTTCGACTTCGGTGAGTTCGTGGCTGGCCAGCACCACCGTGGCGCCTCGTTGTCGGGCGTCCACGATCTCCTTCCGAAGGACGTGGCGAGAGGGTGGATCGAGCCCGGAAAACGGCTCATCGAGCAACACGATCGCGGGTTCAGCGATCAGTGCGTAAGCCAAAGACAACCGCCGCTTCATCCCTCTTGAGTATCGTCGAGCGGTCCTCGACAAGGTGGTGGAATCGAAACGACTTCGAGCAATGGCCTTGCGATACGCCTCGTCCCGCTCACTCTGAAGAAGGCGGCTGAGATCGACCCCACGACCAAGCAGATCGCGGGCGTTCCACAGGCTCGGAAATTGAATTGATTCAGGCTGGTATGCGATTCCGAACTGCTCCCGATAGTCGCTGGCCGGAATGCCACCGATGAGACACCGTCCGGCCTCCGGCGAAAGGAACCCCAAGAGAGTTCTGAACAAGGTCGTCTTCCCTGCGCCGTTGGGGCCAACGATTGCCGTGACTTCACCGGGTTGGGCAGTGAGACTAATGTCTGATAGTACTCGAAATGGGCGAAACGGCTTCCGGTAGGAAACGCTAGCGCCCTGGACGAGTATGTCCACGAGTGGGTTGGTCATCTCAGCGATCCTCCTGGGGATAGATGGCAATTCGGGTGCCCTCGAGGTCTTCCCACCCTGCGAGGATCGAGTTTTCGTGTGCGAAGACGTATCTTGCGCGGGGGATGGACGGTATGCGCTCACCCGTATCGGGCATGACCAGCTCATAGCTTTCCGGGTCGTCAGACACGAGCACCTTGTAAATCCATCTTTCGTCCGCGGTTACGAAGACGGCTACGAAGGGAAAAAACCGATCCGGAAGGACCCATCGAACATTGAGGCGATCCGCGAGCGCAGTTTCCATCTCGTTCACGACCGCTCGCGGAGGGCTCATCGGTGTCAGCCAGTCGTGACAGACCGACTTGAGCACCTCGCCTTCTGTATCGTAGACATTCAGACATTCCTCTTTCGAATTGCCAAACACAAGTCCGTCCGGGTGTGCGCTTAGCAATGGTGGGGTGAAGAGGTCGACGACGACAGGTCCGTCGGGCGCGGGAAGCCGCGTGGCGACGGTCCTGATAAATCCATCCTTCGTTTCGAGAAGCACTCTGGCTTCCACTCGCATATCCGCTTGCGTGCACGTCACCAGGAACAACAGGCCCATCGATGCCGACGCGACATCAAGGATCTGTGGTACCAGGCACGAGTCGAGGCGAATTAGACGCTCCTCGATTGGAACTCCCTCAAGGGAGTACAAGTGAAAATAGTTCACACCGTGCTCCGTCACGACGATCGTATCCCCATGCAGGCCGATAGCAGTTGGCAGTCCTCTGAATTCCCCGGGTCCACTGCCTTCCCTGCCGAAACTCCCCAACAACGTTCCGTCAGAACCGAGTCGATGAACTCGGCTTCCGACTATGTCCAGCACGAACCAGATGCCGTTGTGGAACACCGCATCTTCCACCGACAACACATTCTGAAATAGAGGAGTCCCCGGAGGTGCTTCAAGGGGCTCTCGTGCCTGCAAGGCTGTGGTCGAGTTACTATTGGGATCTTCGATCGCACGAGTGGGAGTCCGGCCCCACCGGACATCGAATACGCTCCACAGCAGAGCTAGCGCGGCGGTCGCAAGAGCAACCCACACCAACGATTGGGCAAACCGTACACCGGCCTCTTCTGTCGTGCCGTTCATGAATATCAATTCCTATTTGTGAAAGTTATGCGTTGCATCGCGGAAGCCAAGGCGTCGGCAGTCCTCACGATCCATGGCATCGAAGCGCAGCTGCTCTCTACCATGATCGCCCAGATCTTGCGTGTTGAACATGTCTGGATGAGACCACTCCGCGTCCCATGGGCGCGAAACCGGTGGCCGGAGATCGCAGGGGGCGGTCATCTGAGCCTGTTCGGGCGCGGGGTTGCTCCAGATCCAGAACCCCACCGGACCTGGAGCAACCCTGCACAGCCGCATACTGACTCGCCACCCGCTTACTCTAGCTGAACAGAACGGCCTTGTAGAGTGTGGCGCTGCAACCTGCAGCGTCAAAGCCCCAGAAAAGCCGGCATCCTATGCGAACCCTGGTGCTCTGTCCAGCGCTGCACTGTGCGAGCGCGTCATCGGCGCCGTCCATGCACTTATAGTATTGTTCGCTGGGCGTGCATTCCCGCTCAGTGCCGTCTCGGTTTGTGCACTCCGCCAGCAGTGGTCCAGCTCCAAGAGCCAGAGCCGTTACGAGGGCGAAACCACGTCCCGTGGTTCGCATTAGAAGGCTTCTTGCGCGCATCATGGCTATTCTCCCGTGTGTTTGAGGTGGGTGATCATGTGGAGACCATCGAATCGTTGCCCAAGGTCAAGCTCGAGGTGATCAGAGGGACTTAGGCGGATCAGGCGACGCAATCCAACGCGTCCAGGAACAAATTGGCCGTACAGACGACTCGATCCCAGAAACCGTCTGCCTCCTTGGAGCATTCCGCGAAGTCGTCCACCGCCTCGCCCAGACACCCATCGAAGACTTTCTCCTGTGCGGCCAGCGGCGGTCCGGCGCCAAGCGCCAGCGCCAACACCAGAGCGACGCTTGCTCCGGTCAGGCGATTGGATGGAATGGTTGTTCTGATCATGGCTCTCTCCTGCTACAGAATGGGTTATGCGGACCGTCTTGGTCGGCCTGCGTGAGGTGAACAGTCGATTCGCGAGCATGTCCGCGAACTCTTCAGGACGTTTCTCTCGGAAGCAATCGGGCTCAGGCTTGGACTATCGACATTGAGCCCTCGTGGGGTGGCGGTCAGCGCGGCTCTTCCTCGTGTTCTTCGCGAGCGAAACTGGAGCACGGCATCCGCGAATCGGTGCCTGTTCGCGACCCACTCATCCACGACGCGTACCGAAGTACGAATCCCGGGCGGGTCAATGGCTGGATGCGCCGCTTTACCGCGCAGCGTGCGGGTGTCCACCGGGGAGGGAGGCGTTACCTTGAGACCGTGGACGGCCTCGGGCCGGGCTCGGAAACTTCCGCGACCGAAGCACGTACGGCGCCGGACACGAACCGGACGAACGGAGAGGGGAAATGAAGAGGTTTGCTCAGCTGTCCGTGGCTGGAATCGCCGCGGTCCTGCTTCTGAAGCTGCTGGGGGTGATCGTCGTCCCCCTGCTCGGGCTGCTGGCGGCGGCCTTCGCCTTTGGGTTCAAGCTGCTGCTGATCGCCGCTGCCGCCTGGCTCGTCTGGACGCTGCTCAGGAAGAGCGGGTGCTGCGGAACCCGCGAAGAGGAGTAGCGCCGGACAGCCCGCAGGCCCCTACGTCCACCGCCCCAGTTGTTGCAGCTGCTGGGGCGTTCCCATGACCACCAACTCGTCCCCGACCTCGAGCGTCGTGGTCCCCTTCGGATTGAACGTGATCTGCTCCTGATCCGCTCCGCGGAGGAGGGCAACCACGACCATCGACTCGCGAATGTGCGTCGAGTCGAGGGTCTTTCCCACCGCCGGCGACCTCGGGCTCAGGGCCACTTGTTCGGTACGCAGATTCAATTCCTGCAGGCGATTGCCGATCTCGAGCAGGGTGGTCGCCGACGGGCGAACCAGCATCGCGGCCATGGTGACGCCGCCGCTCACGTTGGGGCTCACGACATGGCTCGCGCCCGCCCGGTACATCTTGTCGCTGGTCTCGGGGTCGTCGGCCCGCGCGACCACGGTCAGCTCGGAGTTCAGAACGCGCGCGGACAGACACACGAAGAGATTGTCGGCGTCCTCGCTCAGGCAGGTGATGAGGCCGCGTGCGTGCCGGATGCCGGCGCTCTCGAGAATCTCGTCCCTGGCGGCATCGCCCTCGATGACCAGGGCCCTGGGATGTCTGTTGCGAAGCGAGAGCACCCGTGCGGGGTCGACTTCGAGTACGACGAAGTCCAGTTCCGACTGCTCCAGTTCGATCATGACCTGACGTCCGGTGCGACCGCATCCGCACACGATCACGTGGTTTTTCAGCTTGGCGATGGTTTTCATGGTGCGTCGTCGTTGAAGCGTGCCCGCCAGATCCATTTCGACAAAAAGTGCCGTGACCAGGGCGAACCAGAGGCCGAGTCCGGTCAGCCCGAGGGCGAGCAGGCCCATGGTGAAGTTGCGGCCGGCGGCGGAGAGCGGGGCGACCTCGTGGTACCCCACCGCAGTCAGGGTGATGACGGTCATGTAGAGGGCGTCGTGGAACCGCCATCCCTCGAGGGACATGTACCCCCAAACCCCGATCACATTCACGACCACGAAGTACAGGGCCATCCAGGCCATGTGCCTCGAGAAGGAGCCGCTCATGGAGGCGCTCATGTCATGCGGCCGTGGTCGTGCGGGTTCCCCTGTCCCGGCTCACGACCGGGGCTTGATGCGACGCCGGCCGGATCCACCCTTCGACCTCGAAGGGCCGCGCTTGGGCTCTCGGTGGTAGTCCACGCGCACGCTGCGCCCGCCCAGCGTCGTTCCGTTCAGGGCCCGAACCACCTTTTCGGCCACCTGCTGGCGGATCTCGACGCGGGTGAAGGTTTCATCGATCTCGATCCTGCCCACCTGCGCGCGTTCGATTCCGGCCGCGTCCACGGCGGCCCGCAACAGGTCGCCCGGTCCAATTCCCTCCCGCGAGCCCACGCTCATGAACAGGCGCACCCAGGCCTGGGCGCGAACCGGAAGTTCGACTGCGTCGGGGGGCGCCGCCGGGCGGCGGGCATCCCGGCCAGGCTTCGCCTCGGCAGGCGCGCGGTGCGCCGAGGGTTTCTTCACGACGCGCCCCGCCAGGCGGCTCGCGGCCGCCGCCACCTCCACCGCATCGTAGCGCTCGAACAGGGGCTCCAGAAGGAGCATCTCGGAGGCGAGGTCTTCCTCCTCCAGGACGCGCACCAACTCTGAGCGCCTGTGTTCAGGTGCGGAGCGGGCCTGGGGAGGAGGTGTCGGAAGCGGTCGCAGGTGGCAGCCCGCCTCCGCCGCGATCGCCTTCAGGTGCGCGACTTCGCGACCCAGCACCAGCACCGCCGCGGTGGATCCGGGGCCGTGACGATGGTGCAGCGCGTCGGCCCCGGCCGGCACGTCGACACTCAGGGTCGCGACGCCGCCCACGTCGGCCATCCCCTCCAGGATGGAAGGCCCGGTGCCCTCATGCTCGCCTGAGAGCCAGACCGGCGCGTCGGCATCCCCGGGGGCGCCCGCGCGGAAGCCGTGCAGCGAAAGCAGGTCGCCCACATCCGCGGCCCGATCGTCGGAGGCGCAGAAGACCAGAAGGTGGCGCGCGCCCTCCTCCAGGAGTTCGGACGCGGTCCGCACGATATCGGCGTCGTCCTTGCGGCAGATGCGATAGAGGACGATACCGCGAACCGGCCCTTCCTTGCCGTCCGGCGGGAGACCGGAGCCCGTCACGTGCCCCGCCTTCCTCGCGTGCGCGCGGGCAAACGCTTCCAACTGCGGGGTCACCGGTAGCGAGATTACGATCCGCTGCGCCGTCGCGGGCAGGAACGCGACCAGGGTTTCCAGGTCTTCGAGGCCGTCCGACCGCTGGATGGTCGCCGCCCCGTCCACCACCAGCGCACGGAGATCCTCAAGCCGCAGACGCGAGGTCCGGACCGTGGCGAGGAGACTCGCGGGCGTGGCAAAGAGGATGTCCGACCGTTCCGGGGACGCCCAGGGCGAACCGAGCGCCGCCACTGCGTGTCCGGTCGCCATCGCCAGCCGTCCGAGGGAGGTGGCCAGCGCCCCGGCCGCCGAAGCCGAAGCCGTGAGCACGACCGCCCTGGGCGCCTTCCCCTCCGCTTCGATCCGCTCGAGCAGGGGCGCCCCGTACGCCACCAGCGTGCCGCTCCCCGGCCCGGCCCGCACGAGCGCGTTGTTGCCGCGCCGCAACAGCGGGATCACATCTCGCTGCAGCGGGGTGGGGCGCTCGATGCCCTCGGCGGCGAGCGCGTCGACCAGCGCCGCCGGGAGGCCGAGTTCCTCGAAGGAATCCACGATCAGGAGGGATCCCCGGATCCCGGCCCGCCCTTGTCGCCCGGCTCGTAGGGGAGGTTGTTGAGGAACTTCTGGATCTCGTAGTCGATGCGGGACGTGCGCAGCCGGTCGGTGGAGGCGGTCACCGACGTGTACATTCCGTGGCGGTGCACCGAGAGCGTGAGCGTTCCCTCCTGGCCGGTGTAGGTCGCCTCGTGCGACGAGCCCCGGGAGCGGGTCAACCCGACGCTGTCCGGGAGGATCTCCTCAGCCCGCGCCATCACTCCCGCAGGCGAAAGCGCCGTCTTCCTCTGATACCCGGCCATCTGCCTCTCTTGCTCGCTGGTTGGTGTTGGCTTCGGGGAACTCGCCCCCGCCTGATTCCTAACCGGACCCGGCCGCTCGGAGAAAGTGAAACAGCTCCTGCCGGCCGGGCAGCCCCTCGAGGGTCCGCCCGCCCGCTTCGACCGTAGGCGGTCCCCGCACTCCGCCGCGCAGCGCGGCCTCGCGCACCTCCTCAACCTCCGCCGCATAGCGATCCACATCGAGCACCGCTCTCGCCTCGGTGGCGTCCAGTCCGGCCTCCTCCGCCAGCGCGACCAGCACGTCGATGCGCCCGATGTCCGCCCTGCTTTCAAAGAACGCCCGGAACAGTGCCGCATGCATCGCTTCGCAGCAACCCTTCTCGCGCGCGTGAAGCGATAATTCGTGTGCCTTGCGGCTCCAGGGCATCCGGCGAGGAATCGGTATCTCCAGCCCGTAGTCCGCTGCGCCCCTTTGCACGGCGCGGCAACGGGCCTTCCACGCTTCGGATTCGGGATCGATGGGCGGCAACGGAGCACACCTGAGTTCGAATGGACGGCGCACGAGCGTCATCCCATCCGGCACCAGGGCGCCGAGGGCCTGGTCCAGCAGGTAGCACGCGGGATCGACATAGTCGAAGTAGAAGATGATCTCCGTTTCCTCCATGGGGCGGAATCTCGCGCGCCGCGCAAGGCGCTGCAATGCGCCGCGTGGCCGCCGGGATGGCCGTGAGCGCGCTCCGTCCGCCGCTTGATCGCCGGCCCTCTCCAGGGCAACTTGGTGGCGCGTCCGACCGAGAGCACCTCCGGACGAAGCCTGCGCCGACGACCCTTCCCTCCCCATCGATCCGCCGCCCATGACATTCAGCGAGAACGTCGCCCGACTCCAGCCGTCCGCCACCATGGCCGTCAGCTCCCTGGCCAAGCGCCTGCGCGCCGAGGGGCGGGACATCATCGACCTGAGCGCCGGCGAGCCCGACTTCGACACCCCCACCTGGCTGGTGGACGCAGCCGTGGAGGGGGTGCGCGGGGGCGCCACCCGTTACACGCCCGCCGCCGGAATGCCGGACCTGCGCGCCGCCATCGCGAAATCGCTCGCCGCCCGGGGCGCGGATGCCGCGTGGAGCGACGTGGTGGTCACCGCCGGCGCCAAGCAGGCGCTCTTCAATGCCTGCTTCACCTTCTTCGGGCCGGGCGACGAGGTCATGATCGCCTCGCCCTACTGGACCAGCTATCCGGAGATGGTGACGCTGTCGCGCGCCGAGCCCGTCTTCGTCCAGGGGCCCGAAGAGAAGAACTTCCTGCTTCGTCCCGAGGATCTGGAGGCGGCCCGCACCGAGCGCACCCGCGGGCTGATCATGTGCTCGCCGAGCAACCCCACCGGCGCCGTCTACACGCGCGACGAACTCGCCGCGGTGGCCCGCTGGGCCAGGGACAACGACATCCGGCTCATCAACGACGAGATCTACCGCCACATTCACTTCGCCGGCGACGGCACCGCACCCGGGTTGCTGGAGCTGGACCCGGAGGATGTCGGCCCGTTCGTTCTCATCGACGGCGTCTCCAAGGCCTTCGCGATGACCGGGTGGCGCATCGGCTTCTCGTACTGCGAGGGAGCCGGAGCGAAGAAGATGGCCGCCTTCCAGAGCCACACCACGTCCAACCCCGCCAGCCCGTCCCAGCTCGCGGCGCTCGCCGCCTACAGCAACGTCGAGCGTTCCCTGGGCGACATCGCGGAGATGGCGGAAGCCTACAAGCGGCGCCAGAAGCTCGTCGTGTCCCTCATGCGGGAGCTTCTCCCCGAGCTGTCGTTCGTGGAACCCGGGGGCGCGTTCTACCTCTACTTCAGGGTGGATTCGGCCTGCGCCGACGGCGAGGGTTCCGGCGACTTCTGCACGCGCATCCTCGAGGAGGCCGGCGTCGCCCTGGTGCCCGGCTCGGCCTTCGGCGACGATCGCTACGCGCGCATGAGCTTCGCCACCTCCGACGAGTTGCTCAGGGAGGCGATTCGGCGGATGGCGAGTGTGCTGGGGGGTGGTTGAGGCTCTCCAGCAACCCCCGGCACGACCGTTCCACGATCTCGAAACACTCTTCGAACCCGCGCCTGCCCCCGTAGTAGGGGTCGGGGACATCCTTGTTGCGGCCGGCTTCGGAGTCGAACTCGCGCAGCAGGTGCAGGCGTGCCGAGCCGGGCGAGGACTGCCGCACCGCCGCCAGATGGGCGAGGTTGCTGCGGTCCATCGCGATCACGTAGTCGAAGTCGCTCATGTCGCGGGACCTTACTTGGCGCGCATGTCCCGGCAGTTCGATTTCGTGGGTGCGGGCGACCGCCTGCGCGCGTGAATCGGGACGTTCGCCGATGTGCCAGGACCCGGTGCCGGCGGAGTCGACACGCACGTCGACCTCGGCCCGGTTCGCGAGATGGATGAAGACCCCTTCCGCCAGGGGAGACCGGCAGATGTTGCCTAAACACACGAAAAGTATTGAGGTTACGGCGGAATCCGTCATGCTTTGGGAGCGCACTTGAGTCTGATATCGGGGATGAATGCAGGAGACGGCGGGATGCCGGAAGTTACATCGTTCGGGGACATGGGCCTATCCCCCGAGACGCTCGCCGCCGTGGAAGCGCTGGGCTGGCGGGAGCCGACTCCGGTGCAGCACCAGGCGATTCCGCCGGGGCTGGAAGGCCGCGACATCGTCGGCATCGCCCAGACCGGGACGGGCAAGACGGGGGCGTTTCTCCTGCCCGTGCTGGAGAGCGCGGTCCCGGGCGATGGCCTTCAGGCGCTCGTGCTCTGCCCTACGCGCGAACTGGCGCAGCAGGTCCTCGGAGAGGCGGTTGCCCTCTCTCGCGGGAGAACCCTGCGAAGCGCGTGCATCGTGGGCGGGGTCGGCTACGGGCCGCAGCGCGCCGCGCTTGCGACGGGCACGGAACTCATCGCCGCCACCCCGGGGCGCTTCATCGACCACATGCGCCGCGGCCAGGCGGACCTGAGCCGGGTCGGCTTTCTGGTGCTCGACGAAGCCGATCGTATGCTGGACATGGGCTTCCGCCCCCAGATCGAGAGCGTCCTCAGGAAGGTGCCCAGGGAGCGCCAGACGATGCTCTTCTCGGCAACCATGCCGCACGGGGTGCACGCCCTTTCGCTTCAGGTCACCCGTGACCCGGTGCGGATCGAGGTGGCGCCTTCCGGGACGACCGCGGAGGGCATCGACGAGCGGGTGTACTCCGTGAAGCCGGGAAAGAAGGAGGATCTGCTGGTCCGGCTCCTGTCCGCTCCGGGCTGGGACCACGTGCTCGTCTTCACCCGCACCAAGCGAGGCGCCGACATGCTGCTCACCCGGCTCAGGCGCGAGGGCGTTTCGGTCGACGTCATGCACTCCGACCGCCAGATGCGCGATCGCGTGCGGGCGCTGGACCGCTTCGCGACGGGAGACGTGCGCGTCCTGGTGGCCACCGACATCGCCCAGCGGGGCCTGGACGTGGAAGGCATCTCGCACGTGGTCAACTACGACATTCCGCTCGATCCCGGCGACTACGTCCACCGCATCGGCCGGACGGCGCGCGCGGGCGCGCTGGGCACTGCGGTCAGCTTCCTGACGGCACCCGACCTGGCGTTCCTGAAGTCCATCGAGCTGTTGCTCGGGCGCACCCTGGAACGCATCCATCTGCCCGAGTTCGACTACGCCGGGACGCCCATCGGACAGCGGGAAGAACCAACGGGACGAAGGCATCCCCGCTCGGCGCGCGGATTGGGGTCGAAGTCCGCGGAATCGCTGTCCCCCGAGGAGCTGGAACGGCTTCTGGGGCGGCGCTCGTAGCAGCATCCACGGACCGTCAGACCTCCAACCGGGAACGGACCCACCATGATTCTGAAGCGCTACGGCACCAGACTGCACAGCGTCCAGCCCGACTTCGATTCCCGCGCCCTCACCGAGATCGGGTTTCGCCGCGATCGGCGGCTCTCGCTCGGCGCGGAGGACCTCGATGAGGGCTACGAGGCCGTGGAGACTCTGGTCTTGTCCGCCGAAGCGGATGGCCCCGTCCACGACCACGCGGAGCGGGAGCTGCTGCGCAAGCTCGAGCAGGAGCTGCGCCGGGTCGAAGCGGATGCGGGCGAGGGGTTGGTGGTCATCGAGAGCGCCCAGGGCGTCGACTATCCCAAGACCCGCGACCGGAAGCAGAACCAGATCCGGGAGGGCCGCAACCGGCTGTACTTCCACTGGACCGTCGACCCGCCGCTGCGCGTGAGCGTATTTCGCCGGCGCTGTTGAATCCAATTCCTCCGTCCGGCGTACTAATGGTCATGCGGACCGTGTCAGGGTGATGCGGCTCGCCGCTGGTATAGATGCAAGGAGGTTGAGGATGCTTATCCGCAGATCCAGTACTCGTTTCAGAGGACAGAGAGACTACACCCTTTCCAGCAAGCGTGAGACTCGGCTGACGGCGAGCGAACGGCTGCTCGGCAAGGAAACTCGCGCCCTGGCCGACCCGTCCCGTCAGGAACGGACGGCCGCCGCGGGCTGATCCCCGCAGCTCCCGGAAGGAATCCGGGCCGACACACACCTGAACACGGAGCCCCGAGGATCACCCTCGGGGCTCCGTTGCTTTCCTGCGGGTTCCGGCCGGCGGTCCGCCGCGGCCGGGTGCGTGGCTTACGCGGGCCCGGCCTGCCGTTGTCCGGTCGGGGCGCGTTTCAGCGCGCTTCCTCCTCCGTAACCGACCTCGGCGTCTTCCACCTCTCGAACCAGCTGCGCAGATAGAGCTGCGTGCGAAGGAAGTTCGAAGGGTTGCTCGAGGTGCCGTGCCACTCGTCCTTGAAGCGCACCATGGCCGCGGGGACCTTCAGAACCCGCAGCGCCTGGTAGAACTCCTCGGTCTGCGGCATCGGCGTGCGCAGATCCATCTCGCCGGTCATGAGCATGGTGGGCGTGGTCACATTGCCCACGTACATCAGCGGGGAGCGGCGCAGGTGCTCGGAGGGGTCGTCCCAGGGGAAGTGCTCGAAGTTCTTGTACCAGGTGGCGCCGTCGGTGGTGCCGACGAACGACAGCCAGTTGGTGACCGGACAGTTGGCGGACGCCGCCCGGAAACGATCGGTGTGGCCGACGACCCATGAAGTCAGGACGCCGCCCCCCGAGCAGCCGTAGACGAACATGTTGTCGGCGTCGACGTAGCCCTGGGCGATGACCTCGTCGACGCCGTTCATGAGGTCGTCGTAGTCCTTGCCCGGATACGCGTTCTTGATGGCGTTGCCGAAGGCGCTGCCGTAGCCCGAGCTGCCTCTCGGGTTGGTGTAGAGCACGACGTAGCCGTTGGCCGCGTGGTCCTGCCAGCCGAAGTTGAAGCCCACATTGTACATCCCGTGGGGGCCGCCGTGGATCGCGAGGATGAGGGGATAGCTCTCGGATGGATCGAAGTCGGGGGGCTTGATGACCCAGCCCTGGATGTCGAAGTCGTCGACCGACTTGTACCAGATCTCCTCGACCTCGCCGAGGCCGACGTCGGCCAGGATGTCGTCGTTCACGCGGGTGAGCTGGCGGATGTCGCCGGGGCTGTCGAGCCGGAAGGAGACGACGTCCCCGGGCTCGTGGTAGCTCGTCAGGGTGCCGACCGCGTGGCCGCTCTCGTCGATCGTGCTAACCGCGAGCATGTGGTTCCCGCTGGTCACGGCACGTGGTTCACCACTCACCGGGGCGAACCACAGGTTGGAGTTGCCCGTCATGGCGGAGGTGAAGTAGACCCCGCTGCCGTCCCGGGCCCAGGTCACGCCCGAGAGCCGGCGTCCCAGCTCGTCGGCGATGCGCCGTGAGCCCGAGCCATCCGCGTTCATGACGTAGAGTCCGGTCTCGACGTAGGTGTCGTCGGACCAGTCGTTGGCCTGATAGGCGATGAGGCTCCCGTCGGGGGAGGGAACCGGGCTCCCGTCCGGCCCGCGGTGCTCGGTGACCTGGCGGATTGCGCGCGAGCGCACGTCCACGGCATAGATCTCCGACTCGCGCCAGGTCTGATCGATGTCCTCGGAGTCCTCGATGCGCAGCGACTGGAAGACGATCTCCGAGCCGTCGGGCATCCAGCGGGGCGCCGAATGGTTCCAGTCCCCGTCGGTGAGCTGGCGCGGAGTGCCGCCCTCCGCGGGCACCAGGAAGAGGTGCTGGAAGCCGTCGTCGATGTAGCCCCGGCGGTCACGGCGATAGGTCAGGCGGGTGACGATCTTGGGGCTCTCGGTCCAGCGCGCGCCCTCGGGCGGGGAGGGCATGTCGATCGCCCAGCGCTCGTCCGACGGCACCGTCATGACGAAGGAAATGTGGGTTCCGTCGGGTGACCAGGCGATGTCCGACGGGCTCTGCTCCAGGCGGGTGATCTGCGTGGTCGCGCCCTCCGCATCCATCCAGCGAACGAAGATCTGCGAGTCCCTGAGGAAGGCGACCCGGGTGCCGTCCGGCGACCAGCGCGGGCTCGATCCCTCGAGCAGGAAGCGCGCGCGCGAGCCGTCGGCGTTCATCACCCACACCGACGAGGCTCTGCGGTCATCCTGCTGGTCCACCCAGGAACGCGTGTAGACGATCTGGCTGCCGTCCGGGGAGATGCGGGGGTCGGCCACCCACTCCCAGTCCAGGTATTTGTCCAGGGACAGCACCTCCCCGCCCTCTTGGGCGGATGCCTGGGGCGCGAGGGCGAACAGCAGAAACAGCGGGATCAGTCGGGCTCGGCGGACCATCTTCAGCCTCCGGAAATCAGAGCGCGCTCTTGAGCCTGTCAAGAACTCGGGAACAGAGAGGAAAAACTACCGGCGTCGGTAGTGCCGGGCCAGAGTCCGTCGGGGCACGGACGACGCGTGCGTCAAGCACATTTGCTCGCGCGCCGCAGGTGCCCCCACATTCCGATTCTGTGAGATTCGAGCGCCAGCCTGTCTGGTGTGCCACGTGATTCCGGAGAGACCACCATGGCCCCGATGACGACAACCTCCCGGCCCCTGTTCATGGCCCGGCGATCCCACGCCGGAGGACGGAGCTTCCTCCCGGCCGCGCTCGTCGCTGTCTCTGCGGCGGCGATTCCGGCTGCAAACGCGGACGACCTCTCGGCCCAGGAGGGATACCGCATGCCTCCCGAGGAGATCGTGCGCATCCTGGACGCGCCTCCTCCCCCGTTCGTCAATGTCAGCCCGGACGGAGAGTGGATCATCCTCACCGGGCGCCGCAGCATGCCCTCCATAGAGGACATGGCGCAGCCCATGCTTCGGCTTGGCGGCCGCCGCATCAATCCGGCGACCAACGGCATCTTCGGTCCTTCCACGGGACGGGATCCCGGTCTGACCACGACCCTCTCGGTGATGAATGTCGCCGATGGCTCGGAACGTCCCGTCGACGCGCCCGAGGGCGGCTGGGGCGCGCCGCGCTTCGCCCCCGGAGGAGACCGGTTCGCCATCACGCGCACCGTGAGCGACGGGATCGAGCTCTGGGTCGGAAGCGTGTCCTCGGCCAGCGCCCGCAAGCTCATCGACGAGCGGGTGAACGGCGCGCGGGGAGCGCCCTGCGACTGGTTCGCCGGTGTGGACGAGCTGCTCTGCACCCTGGTGCCCTCGGGACGCGTGCCGGCGCCCATGGCGCCCTCGGTGCCCGGCGGACCGATCACCCAGGAAGCCGAGGGAAGGACCGCCCCGGTGCGCACCTACCAGGATCTGATCGAGGATTCGCACGGCGCTGCGCTGTACGAGTACTACGCCACCTCTCAGCCCGCCCTGGTCGATGCGGAGGACGGGACGGTGCGCACGCTGGCGGAGCCCGGGATCTGGGATCTCGGTTCTTCGCCAAGCGGCGCGTACATCCTCGCCGAACGCACGGTGCGGCCCTTCTCCTATCTGGTGCCGGACTCGCGTTTCCCGAAGGAGCTGCAGGTCTGGAGCCGGGAGGGCGAGGTGGTGGCCCAGGTCGCGTCGCTTCCCCTCGCGGACGGAGCGCCCATCGGAGGCGTCGAAGAGGGACCGCGCGGCCACCGCTGGATGCCGGGGGAGGATCACACCCTCATGTGGGTCGAGGCGCTCGACGGGGGCGATCCCTGGGCGGAGGCGGAGCACCGTGACCGCGTGGTACGACTCGGCGCCCCGTTCGATGGGGAAGGGGCCGAGGTGGCCCGAACCGCCCTCCGCTTTGCGGGAATCTCGCGCGGAGAAGACGGTTTGGCGCTGCTGACCGAGACCGAGCGCCGGTCCAACACCATCCGCACCTGGCAGATCGACGTGGACGGCGACGGCGAGCCGCGGCTGATCTGGGAGCGCAACTCGCAGGACCGCTACGGCGACCCCGGGTCGCCGGTCACGCGCCGCGCCGCGAACGGCGAGTCCCTCATCGTGCAGGACGGCGACTGGATCTTCCTGACCGGCGCGGGTGCCTCGGACGCCGGCGATCATCCCTTCCTCGACCGCATGAATCTCGCCACCGGCGAGAGCGAACGCCTCTTCCAGGCCGCGCCCGGCAGCTACGAGTCCGTGGTTGCCATGCTCGACGACGACGGCCGGCGCATCCTCACCCAGTTCGAGACCCCGCTCGAGCCGCCCAACTACTTCGTGCGCGATACCCGTTCCGAGGACCGCCTGCAGCTGACCCGGTTCGAGAACCCCCATCCCGAACTCTCCGGCGTGACGCGCCAGTTCGTCACCTACGAGCGCGAGGACGGGGTGCAGCTCTCGGGCACGCTGTATCTGCCCGCGGACCATGAGGAGGGCACGCGGCTGCCTACCGTGGTCTGGGCCTATCCCCGGGAGTACTCGAATCCCGACGTGGCCGGGCAGGTGCGCGGATCGCCCAGCCGCTTCACGCGCGTGGGAGGCGCCTCACACCTCTTCTTCCTGACCCAGGGATATGCCGTCTTCGACGGACCCACCATGCCGATCATCGGGGAGGAGACGCCCAACGACACCTACGTCGACCAGCTGGTGAGTGCGGCCGAGGCGGCCGTCGAGAAGGTGGTCGAGATGGGCGTCACCGACCGCGACCGGGTCGGCGTCGGAGGGCACAGCTACGGCGCCTTCATGACCGCCAACCTGCTCGCCCACTCCGACCTGTTCCGGGCCGGTATCGCGCGCAGCGGGGCGTACAACCGCACCCTCACCCCCTTCGGCTTCCAGAACGAGCGCCGCACCTTCTGGGAGGCGTCCGACGTCTACTTCGCGATGTCGCCGTTCATGCACGCCGACGACATCAACGAGCCGATGATCCTCATCCACGGGGAAGCCGACAACAACTCGGGAACCTTCCCGGTGCAGTCCCGGCGCATGTTCCACGCCATGAAGGGGCACGGGGGAACGGCCCGCCTTGTGATGTTGCCGCACGAGAGCCACGGCTATCGAGGGCGCGAGTCCGTCATGCACGCGCTGGCCGAGATGGTCGAGTGGATGGACAGGTACGTGAAGAACGCGCCCAGGCCCGTGACGGACCGGTAGGGGGGGTGGGCGAACCGCTGGAAGCGATTGCCCGCAGGTGTTTCGAACGGGAAGAGGAGCGGAAGCGAGAAGCCGCCCTGAAGCGGAAGGGCACCGATGAGGACCTCCAGGAATTCTACGGCTGCGCCTTGCCCATCCTCAAAGTGGCGGGATTGTGGCTGGTCCTCGCATCGGTCACGGGATCCGGCCCGCTTGGTTTGCTGTCCGCTCTGGGGACACTGGCTCTCGTTCGCTTCCTCCCGCCGTACCTGCGTGCGTCCCGCCGGCTCAAGGCTTTCCGTGCCGGCGAGCTTGGCGCGGTTATGGACGTGTACCGATTCGCCGTGCACGAATTCCGCGGACAGATCGAGAGGCACCGGGCGCGAACCCTGGGGAGCGAATCCGAATGGGGCGCCGCTCGCGCGGAGCTGGCACGAGCTGTGGACGCCGCCGACCGCTCCGTGGCCTATTGGCGCGTCCGTCTGGCCCAGGATCCGAACAATGAACTGGCGACCCGCCAGCTGGAGACGGCCACGGCGCTCGATGCGAAGCTGGGTTCGGCGCTCGGGAGGCTCGATGGACGGGCTGATGTCCTTCGCAAGTTCTACAACGAGTGCGAGGCCAGGGTCGCGGTCATGGACCGGTACAACCGCGACATCGAGGAAAGCCGTCGGCTCGAGCGACTGTCGGGAACCGCAGACATGGTCATCGCCGGCGCCGACGCAGCCCTGGCGGGGATCGGCGCCAGCTTCGTGCGCGAGGCGCTGAAGGTGGGGGAGGTGCTGGGGGACTTCGAACGCCTCCAGTTGACATCGCTCGCGGGCCAGGCGCCGCTGGACAACATTGAGTACCTGGCCGACCGGATCAACGAGTCCTCCGAAAGGGAATTCGACACCGTCGAGAAGTTGAGTCGAGCGATTGAAGAGTACGGCGAACCGAGAGGGTGGTGAGGTGCATCGGTTACTAACCGAGACAAGGCACGCCTTACCACCAAGCATGTTGTCCCACTTCCGCCAGGCTGTTAGTCCAACCCGTTGCCTCACCACCCGCTAGCGCCCTACCCTTCCCCCATGTCTCAACCGAGCATCATCACGCCCGCTCGGGCTGGTCACCTCTCTGGGGACCGGACAACTGGCCGAGCCACCGTTTTTCGCGCCGCTATGGTGGCCGGGGTCTCGATACTCACCATGGTCACGACGGCTTCGCTCCCGCAGGCAGCCCGCGGGGTGGCGCTGGTCGGGCGCGCGTCACCGGGGACCACTTCCGTCGGGGCCATCCCTTCCGACTCGGTTCTGCGCGTGACGTTTCTGGACGTGGGCCAGGGTGACGCCGTGCTCATTCAAGCGCCGGAGGGCCAGACCGCGCTCGTAGACGCAGGTAGGGGCAACATCGTCCCGTTTCTGCGAGAGGTTGGCGTGGAAAGGATCGATCTGCTGGTGGCCACCCATCCGCATGCCGACCATATCGGCGGGATGGCGGCGGTGATCGAGTCGATGCCCGTGCGGTTCTACATGGACAATGGGCAGCCCCACACAACCACGACCTATCGAAGATTGCTGGCGACACTCGCCGCCCGGCCTGAGATCGGGTATCTGGAGGCTGTGCCGCGGACCATTTCGCTCGGGAGTGCCGAGATCGAGGTGCTGCCGCTGCTCCCGGTCGCGACGACCGACCTCAACAACCGCTCCGTCGCGCTGGTGGTGCGTTTCGGAAGCTTCCGGGCCTTCCTGAGCGGCGATTCGGAAGTGCGCCAATTGACGCATCTGGTTGGCCAGGGGTTTGTGCCGTCGCTGACACTGCTTAAGGCGCCGCATCACGGCAGCGACAATGGGTTCACATGGGCTTTTCTAGAGGCCGCACGGCCCGAGGTGGTGGTGATTTCAGTAGGTAGGAACACGTACGGGCATCCGAGGCCGCCCGCGTTGCAGGCTTACGCCAGTGTGGGGGCGACCGTGCTTCGGACCGACCTGGAGGGGCATGTGGCGATTCTCGGGTACAGGCATGGAGCCTACGATCTGTCGCTCGGCGAACAGGTGGCGTCGACGCGCGGGCCCGGCATGCGGGACATTTGGGTCGGGGATGAAATCGGAGTCTCGGATAATGCGGTGATCGACGCGGGTGGGGCTTTAGCGCCAGAGCATGCCTTGGCGAGCGGTCTCGGCCTCCGCCTGCATGTGTACGCGGACGCGCCAGGCGATGATAACCGGAATCCGAACGGAGAGTATGCGGTGCTGGAGAGCCAGCAGGACGTCGAGTTGCGCATTGGTGGGTGGACGCTCTGCGACGCCGCGCGCCACTGCTTCCGTTTTCCTGTGGGAACGATCCTGGACATCGGTGGAAGGGTCGTGGTGCATACCGGCGCTGGCGAGAACGAAGGCGAACACTACTACATGGGTCGGGAAAGCGCGGTCTGGAACAATGACGGAGACGAGGCGACGCTATTCAACCAAGCGGGCGCAACGGTGCTCGTGTTCCGGTACTGAGCGATGGCTACATGAAGAACGAGAGCACCGCCGGCCGCAAAGAACGTGTCTGGGTGGTCGACCGCATCGAATTGGGGATCGCAGTACTGGTAGGAGACGACGATGTGCTCTCGGAGGACGTGCCCATGGCGGTGCTTCCGCCGGCCGTCAGGGAGGGCACGGTGTTGCGGGTTCCGGAAGTCCGCGGTCAGTCGGCTTGGCGCTTCTCGGTCGTTGACGACGAAGCTCGTCGCGAGAGGCTCCGGGAGATGGAAGAGGTGCTGAAGGATCTCAGAAGACGCGACCCTGGGGGGGACGTGGTACTGTAGGGAACATCTCTGTCGCGCGACGGTCGCTCCGTGTTGGCGTCCCACTGATCGATCGCATCGGGCTGATTCGCACTTCACCGATTCTCGGGAGCGCGCCATCTCCATCTCGCTTAATCCTGCAACCGAATCCACAGCTCAGCGGCCGACGCGACGGCCCCTGAACGACGGATGACCATGGCATTGGACCGAAGCGCCGGTCAGGAGTGATCGCGGCTATACCAAGAGGCACCAGTCACTCCACAAAGGCAGACCTTGGGTCCGACGACAAGGCATCCGCAAAGGCGTGTTCGCGTATTCTCTCCAGGTTCAACCCCGCGGCTTTACCTGGATGTCATCGAGTTCATCTGAAGAAGCCAGCGGATCGGTAAGCGGGCCGGCTGGCCGCGCCACGTTGACTGTACTAACGCTAGCTTGTGTCGAAATGGACCGTTGGCCTATGAACACCGGTCGACGTTGCGAAGGGCAAGGGCAGCCGGTACCGTTGGTTCGCCCCTTCACCACGAGAGAACCCATGCCACTAGCGCCAAGCGTTTCCGAGCTGGTTGAGCGGTTCGAGCTGAAGAAGCACGGCCGCGATCGCGGGCGCCAAAACCTGCCGCCTTCCGATTCGCCCAGACTCGACACGCCCGAGACGGAGGTCATCGCCCACTGCGAGGACCACTTCACGGACCGGCTGACCGACTACAACAAACACCGCACCACCCTCGAGACGCGCATGAGGACGCCTGAGGGACCGGTTCTCGGCGAAGCTGACGTTGAGCAGGCCTGCCTGGACATTAGGGGAGCAGTGGAGGAGGAGCGCCCGGAGCTGGAGGGCTTGGCCGGGATAGCCCAGCAGGCGATCGGGGACTTGAATCAGTTCAAGCGTAACGAGACGCTCAAGAGAGACGCCGACTACCCGGAAAGCCGCAGTCTCCAAATAGGAATCCTCGTGGGTCTGGTGCTTGTCGAGACCGTGATCAACGGGCTCTTCTTCGGCGCCAACGTGGCGGGCGGTGTCTTCGCGGGGGTGAGGTACGCGGTGCTGATCAGCGTCGTGAACGTGATCGGACTCGGACTGCTTGCCGCCGTGACTTGGCGGAAGACCAGGCATCGGGACCCGGCGCAAAAGATGATCGGGTGGACGTTACTGGCGTTGGTGACTGTCGTCGCCATTGGCTGGAACCTCGCCGTCGGCCACTACCGCGAGGCGTTGGCCATCGATTACCCGCCCGAGCCGGACGCGATACCGACCGTGTCGGAGGCCGCGACTGGAGAGCCCGGAATCGAAACGTGCTGGAGGGGCCCCGATGAGGCGGACGCTGATCAAGAGGCGTGGTGCCTGTTTGCACGCAGCCCGTTTCGGTTGGGTGGGTTTTATTCATACATGCTCTTACTCATCGGGCTCCTGGCGTGGCTGCTGGGAACCTACGAGTGGTTCAGGAACGACGACCCCTATCCTGGCTACGGCAAGAGAGCGCGCAAACGCCGCGAGGCCGAAGAAAGGCTGTCCGATGATCGTACCGAACTTCTTCAGACGCTGAAACACAGGCATGATAACGCCCAGAAACGGTTGTTCGGGGGCTTCACCGATCCGGTCGACTCCCGAAGACTGGCACTGAACGCCTTTGACGACCTAAAGCGGCGGCACCGCAATTTTTGCGATTTTGCGAAAAGCTTGGAGGCAAGCGTAAGGGGGGCACTGGACATCTATCGCACGAACAACGGGGAAACCCGCTCAACGCCGGAACCCGCCGTCTGGAAGACTCCTTGGGCGGCTGATTGGATTCTTCCCGACCCACCGGATCCGTCCATGGTGATCGACGAATCCGAGTCCGAATCGCGCAGCCAGGTTGAACGCACGGTGCTAGAGGAGCGCCAAGCCCGGCTGCGCTCCTGCCTCGAGGAGCAGCAGACGCTCGTGCAGGACTTCACAAGACTGGATCCCTATGACAGGACCGGACCGCAGTGAGTCGCCGAACGCGGCGCAGGCGGGAACGGCGGAAAAACCTCGTCGGCTGGTTGGTGGGTGGGGTATCGACACTAGTGCTCGTCAGCTTTCTGGTCTGGGGCCAGATGACCGGCGGACCCGGCCTCGATTTTGCAAATTGCCCTGAAGACCGCAGTTACGCGGCACAGATCGCGATTCTGGTCGATCCATCCGACTCCCTCACCAGCGTGCAGCGGTCGGTTGTGCCCAGGATTCTCGAAACCATCGAGTTCGACGCGCCGGAAACGGCCGAAATCCGTGTGTACGCCTTGTCGAGAGCCGGCAGGGGCGACACCGCTTCGGTGCTGCGGACGTGCGTGCCCGCCCACCCGGACGACGTCTCCCCGCTCACCGGCAACCCGCAGATCGCTGCTAGGGAGTACGAGGAGTTCACCACGTCGCTGCAGAGCGAGTTGTCCGCCCTGCTCGATGTCCAAGGGGACATCGTTTCTCCGTTGCTCGAGGGCATTCAGGCCG
Organism: Longimicrobiales bacterium; assembly: GCA_965208255.1. GTDB lineage: Bacteria > Gemmatimonadota > Gemmatimonadetes > Longimicrobiales > Gaopeijiaceae > BD2-11. Next base: position 244,067 of record OZ242324.1, on the reverse strand, counting down.
CTGTCGTCAACGCCTTCCAGCCGCGCACATCAAACATGCCGCGCCAGCTCCTGATCGCGTCGGACATGCTTCAGAACTCCCCAGCCCTGTCCTTCTACCGCGAAGTGGTGGACTTCGGCTCGCTCTCGCGAAACCCGGATTTCGGTACCCTGCGCGTGGATCTCTCGGGCGTAGAGGTGTCGGTCTTCCTGCTGGCTCGTGGCGGTGAAGCCGGGCGTCTTCAAGCCGGCAATATGCGCCGGTTCTGGGAGGACTACTTCCTAGATCACGGGGCGCATCCAACCGCACGGCCCAGATGGATCAACGTGGAGGGATGAGCGGCACGGCCGAGGGACAGGGCGCCGGGGAGAGCCGCAGGCAACACCGCGATGCCTGGCTCAAGACGCTGGCCATCGGAGCGGCCTTTATCGTTTTCGCCAATTGGGTCGATTTGTGGCCATGGTTGAACACGCTTGCACTATCGGCGCTCATGGTCGCGTTCGGCGTGTCCATTCGCGAAACCGAGGTGGGGAGCGATTCAAGGGGCGACTCGTTCTACTACCTGGGGCTCCTTTTCACCTTCATAGCCCTGATCGCCGCACTTATCGCCTTCGATTGGGGGTCGGACGCCACCCGGACCATCGGCATCATCCGGAACTTCGGGATCGCGCTGGTCACGACGATCTGGGGGCTGGCGGGACGCGTCTACTATGCGATGTCCGGCGATGCCCCGGGCGACTTGGAGGAGGCCCTTCGGGTTGACTTGGAGGACGCCGTTTCCGCGATGAAGGGCAGCCTGCACCGCGCACGCGAACAGTTGGACATTCTGGTCGATACCTTCGAGGTGTCTGGCAGAACCATGGTCACCACCGTCGAGCAGGCTTGCGGTACCGCCGAAAAGGCCGCACAGACGACCGAAAGGCTGGACGAGCTGGCGAACAGGATTGCCGGAACCGCCGAATCGCTTGTTGGGAACGTGAACGCCTTCCACGATGCCGTTGAAAGCGGCGAGAAAGCGGCGCACGGCCTGCGCGAATCTCTTGACGACACCGGAGAGCGGTCGGCGACGCTCGGAAGGGAACTGGCTTCGGCCGGAGCGAATTTCCGGGCGTTCAGGTTGGCCTTAGCCGAAGCCCGGGAAGCGGCAACGCCGATCTCGCAAGCCATCCGCGAGTCAGCCGACGGCGCTGTGGCTGTAGCCGCCGAGACGGCGTCTCTGCGAGGTACCATCTCGGCGCTGCTGGGGCGTGCTCAGGAAGCCGACAGTGTGGTCGAGCAGATCGGAAGACATGCTCAAGAAGTGGGCGGAAAAGTGCGGAGTACGCTGGCGGAAGCCGGGAGGCAAGCCGACCAGGGGAGCCGTAACGTCCAAGGGTTCACCGCACAGGCAAGTTCGGTGGAGGAGGCGTTCGCTTCCATGCGCGAATCGGCAGTGGTTGCCCAGGACGGAATCTCCAATGTTGCCGGAAGCGCCCGGTCGCTGGAGGAGCAGGTCGCTGCCATCGATGGCCGCGCGCTATCGGAGAGCGTCGGCTCGGCTCGACGTCGGGGCGATGAACTCGGCTCCGCCTTGTCCGGACTGCACGACCAATCAGTGAAGTTGTCGCAGTTCCTGACCACAGCAAGCCATGAGGCTGAGCAGCTCTCCGAGGAGACACGGGAAGTCCGGAGCAAGATCCGCGGTAGGCGCGAGGCCCCCCGGTTGCTACAGCGGATGCGAAGCGTTTTCGTTCGCCGGCGGAACCACAGCCCAGAGAACAAGCCGCGGTAAGTCACGATGCCTACCTCGTTCCCGGCCGAGAAGACACACTACCGTAAGGGCTTGGCCCTCGGGCTAACGCTTGCCGAGACCTTCAGCATCATGGTTTTCATTCTGCTGCTCGCTTGCGCCGTCTTGCTTCGCTTCGAACAGATGCAGCGCGATGGCGCGGAGGCCGAAAGGGACACGGCGCGGGTCGATCTCCTGATTACACAGGAAATGGTCCGTAGCGACAGCATGTCCTGGGGTAGCGCGGATGCATGGTTTGAGAGGTCCAGGGAATTGGTCCGCGAAAGGGAGGTCGAGCGCCTCCGGGCCGAGGAGGCCGAACGGGACCTTGCCAGTGCAACGGCCCGCGCTTTCGAGGTCGAGCGCCAGCTGCAGAACGGGGGAGCCCCCGAGGAGGTTGTGCAGCGGTTGGGCGAGCAGGCGGGGGAGATGCGGGCGCTGAAGGATTCTCTCGTACGCAGCCGGGGTGAACGGGAGAGGGCCGCCGGGCGAGCAGACTCGCTGGCGAGGCAGGTGGCCGCGAGCGCGGACTCACTGGAACGCCAAACCGCCGTGTCTGCGCTGGTAGAGCCCCTTGGTGAGGCCATCGCCAAACGCGGAGGTGCCAGCTTGGAAGAGGCAGATCAAGTCATCGAGCAAGCGGCGCGCGCAGAACGCCTCGAAGACTCGCTGTCCCTCGCTCGCCAGACCATCTCCGCGCTGGACCGTGAGCTTCAGGAGACCCGGGAGGTGTTCCTCGACGATGCTGCGTCGGCCGTCGATTCCCTTCAGAGCGCGCGCCTGCAGGCGCGCGCTCTTCGCCAGAGGACAACCCAGGCGGAGCAGGAGCGAGATGATGCGCTAGGCAGGGCGAACTACTTGCAGACCCAGGTCGAGCAGTTACGCCAAGGTACCGGAATCGACCCGCCGCCGTGCTGGCTCGACCGGGACGGTGACCCCGAATACATGTTCCGGGTACACCTTACAGACCGCGGCATGAGGCTGTTCAACATCTCGCCCGACCGTCGCACCGAGACCGACCTAGAAGCGACCCGTCACACGGCGGCTATAGAAGAGGGGCGCGTCTACGATCCGGCCACCTTCCTCCGCCTCACCCTACCTTTTTACGAGGTCGGCGTCTCGCGAACGGTGCCGTTCGGGCCCTTGGGTTGTCGGTTCTGGATACTTCCGGTCGACATGACAGGCGACCGGAAGGACATCTTCCGGGAAAGGGAAAGCCAGCTGTGGCGGCGCTTCTGGTTCCGATGGTAATCGCCACGGTCGACGGAGGCGGACATCGCGGATCCGTCGACCGGCTCCGCCGCGGCGAGCTCGAAACCATTGCGCCGTTACCAGCCGTCAACGTCGTGCCGGGAGTAGCCGTGTTTGACAGCTTCTCGAACCAGATCGTCGCGCCCGTCGGAGTGCGGCCATTGGAGAGGAGCCAGATGCGCGTCCTTGGCTTCGCAGCGCCGTAGGAGCACGGCGTACAGTTCCGGGTCGTCGCCGACGAGGTGGCGGAAGAAATTCGAGTTGGTATTAGCCGGGATCGCGCGGATCAGCTCCCGGCGAGATTCCTCGTCCAGACTGCCGGTCCCTGCGGAAAGAAGCTCTTCGTCCAGCGAAGGTGCGTCGAGATCAAGACTCTTCAGCACATTGGCCTTTAGTTCCGTGTCCGCCAAGTCGGACCGCGCCGGACCGGCATCCCGCTTTCTTCCTCGTGCGGAACTCTTGCGCGCCTCCGACAGGATCCAGGCGCGTCCAACGCCGGGATCCCGGCGGAGCAGTTCAAACATCAAGTGCTTGTTGCCGCAGGCCAGGATGGCTTCCTTCCACGCGACGCCAAGCTGTCCGCCAGGCCTCCTTCTTCCGCTGGCTTCCCAGACGCCGCCCGCAACGGCTCCGCGGACGGTTGGTTCCGGATGCCGGAGGAGGCGGTTCTTCCACTCGCGGGGAACCTCGTTCCAGTCGATTGAGTGAGACAACGCATCCTCATTCCAATCCTTCAGCTGCTCCATGATGCGGCTGACGATCGGCTCGGGTAACCCGGCAACGCACAAGCCGACACGCGCGCACGGGCCCGTGTACCGGGCATCCTCTGCAACAACCTCCCAGGCGCGGTCGCTTCCCTCGGGGAACACCACCGTGGCTTCCAGAAATGGACCGACCCATGCGGGCGGCGCGTTGCGACCCACCAGCTCCTCCAGCCACGACCCGGGATCGTCTACGCGCTGAGCGAGATGCAGCGGGATATGCTCCAGCACGTTCGGGTAGTTGTGGCCCATCAACTCCCGCTGGCGTTCGTAGCGCAACATGCGTTTGACCACTGCCCTGGGCTGCTCGTGTCGCCACTTGCGCGCAAAGTCCCGCGCGATCGCGTCGAGTCGCTCTTGCGGCCGGTCTCCGGGCGGGGGTTCGTGACGCAGGCGCTCCCGCAACTCGCGCAGTGCGTCGCTTCGGTGTTCCGGCCAACGGGGATCGGGGAACAGTCGACGCAGGGTTGGATCGCCGATGCCCGGTAATTCGACATCCAGCCCGTGCTTGCGCGCGAGTCGGCGCGCCCAAAGCAGAATGCCGGGCTCGCTTCCTGCTAGGTCAAGCACGCCGGGGAGCATTCGCTGCACTGCCTCGCGCGCCGCGGTTTTGGTCTCTGGCAGCTCATTGAGGACGCCGGGGCCGGTTAGCCAGCCACGAATCACTTGGCGAGCACAAGACACGCCCGATCGTCCCATGCCACGAAACACGGGGAGCGCTAGGACCCACCGATTCGCAATCCCTCGCACGTCGGCCGCCGGAAGAGAACCAAGGCCGATCGTGAATCCGGTCACTTCGATCGGATCGTCTCGCCACGTCTGGAAGGACAACGAGAATGCGGCGGCGAGCAGTCCCTTCACGACCCTTCGACTCGCCTGCCCCAAGTCCACGCTGCAGGCCCGTTCGGCCAATTCACGAACCACGGACGCGCGGCGTTCTACGGCATTCTTGCCCGGCAGGCCCGCCAGCACCCAGGCGCGGATCGAATCGGTCAGAGCTTCGGCTTCGTCCGGATCGTTTATAGCTCTGGATACGAGTCCGCCAAGAAACCTGCTGGGCAGGTGGCTGAGCGCGATACCGGAGATCGCAGTCGTCCGGTCGGGATGCTGGTCCAGAATCCACCCAGCCGGGTGCTCGCCCGTCAGGGCGTAGGGTTCCCAAAGGCCGCGCCCGACGCCAGCTTGCTCGTGGTCCTCTAACCGCATGCGTATTCGTGCGTGCAACCCTTCCCGTACGTCATGGTTGAGTGCGCGTCCGGCCCGGCCGACGACGTCGATCAACGTCTCGGTACAGGCCACGGCATCCTCTACGCGGGCAATGGCCGGCTCAAGTGTCAGGCTGGATGCGCCCGAGAAGAAAGCGTGCTTCACGAGGGCATGCCTCAGATGCCGGGGATGGATCGCAGCGGCGCCCCCTGGAGTGTCACGCAGAATACCGGTGCCGGATACCTGCAACAGAGATTGCCGCACGCTCGTTTCAGCCGTGTTCAGCGCTTGAGCCGCCATGGAAAGTCTCATGCCGACGGACCCCCCGAGCGCAAACACCGCCAAATGATCGAGCTGCGATCCGGACAGCTGTGAGTCCCTCCTCAGTTCGCAGAGCAGGAGTCTCCCTGTCACCAGCTCGACGAGTTCGCCCAGGCCGGCGTACCGGGCCAAAGTGACCGCCAGTCCCGGCCGGACATGCCCGCCCGCGTGGTATTCCGCGGTCCGGGGATCATCGCTCGGCTGATTGTCAACGCTCTGGTTGAGGATCTCGCCGACCAGCTCGTCAGAGAATCCGGCGTGCACCTGCCGTACGATTTCCGTTGCCGTCTTTCGGTCGAGCCCTCCCACTCGAAGGACTCGTTCCGATGGGCAATGGAATTCCCGCCTTATCCCTTCCTCGCGGCTGGGCCAGGTCGTGGCGACGATGGCAAACTCCGCACCGATCTCATCGCGAAGGCGGGTCAGGCTCGGGATGAACGATTCGCTCAGGTGGGCATCGTCGATGAAGATCCGGGGCGGGCGCTGCGCTCGATACGCGTCGGCGATCCGCCTCATGTCGCCGGAGGTCACGGCCGTCACGCCTGCTTTCCGGCTCACGATCGGAAACAGGCCGCCGCCCTCCCTGGCGAGCTTCGCGAGGAGCGCCGTCTTCCCGACCCCTGGCTGTCCGACGACGACGACATCTCCGCTGGTTCGTCGGAGCCAGTCCATTTCCGGCTCTCGGCCCACGAGGTCCAGCGTCAGGCGAGATCCGGCATTGTCTGGAAGCACGGAGAGGGGTGGCGGGTCGCCGGTGAGGTCGAGGAGTTGCTTTCGCCACATCGGGTTCCGATACAGGCGACCCGTGAAATCGATGCGATCATGGATGTTCCGGAGCGTGAAGCCGAGTTCTCGGGCGCGCTTCTCAAGATTGCGGCGCCTGCGCGGGGTGAGTGATTGAGATGTGGCTAGGACCGCCTCGCGCGCCGACTCCCCGGTCCGCCGATATGAACCTAGGTTTCGTTTGAGATTGCCCGAAACGTCCTCGCTAGTTGTGGCGATCAGCGGGAGGGGCGATCCGGTCTCAATCGAAATCGAACCGTCCATGCCGCTGTCGTCCCCTCCGCTGATCGGCACGATCCCCGGATAGGCGTCCCGCAACAGCTCCACGGCGCATCGTTCGAAGAGATCCGGGTCCAGCCGCTCATCCAGGCGCTCTTCAATGCTGCGGTACAGCGGGTCTCTGACCATCCTCAGCCTCCGATCAGCCAGGCCAGCAGGCTGGTGGGAACCGCGATGAGTTCGGGGTCTTCCAGGTCCAGCGCGCTTCGCGTCGCCACGACTCCGCGCCATCGCGACGCCGCCAGCGTGCGTGCGTTCCTCCTCCATCGTCGCTGGCCAACGTACTTGGATTCGATCGCGAGACCTCCGAATCCGGGCCCGACGAAATCGATCTCCTTGCGTGCCGGCGTTCGGTGGAAAAGAACCGAGTCGAAGTCGGGATAGGCGACTGGATTCGCCCGGGCAAAGGATCTGAGGAGGGCAACGCCCAACTGCTGTTCCGAAAGGGCACCCAGGTTGGAGGGCATTTCGGCGTGTCGCGGGACCAGGGAGTAGATGGGATCCGTGAAGTATGTCTTCTCCTGGGCACGGAGCGCCGGACGGAGCACCCCCTTGGGCTGGCACGGATGGCACGGCCACACGGTCAGGGCATCGCGCAGTGCACCGATGCGGCGGCGAACGGTATTCGCCGACGTGTCCAGATCCGTGGCGATGTCATGGCGGTTGGTGGGAGAGGCGAGACCTCGAGCCAGGCGCGCCACGAACGCGGCCGACTGGGCTCTGGACCATCTGGACTGGACGAATGCCTCGCCGTGGATCACGTCCAGGAGAGTCCGGCGAAGAGTCTGGTGAGCGCGCTCATCGCCGTGGAGGTGCGCGGAGACGGCCTGTGGAAAGCCACCCACAGCCAGGTAGACCTCCCAGTGTTGAATCAGCTGGTTCAGCCACGGCGCGAGGGTCGCGACGGCTTCCTTCAACAAAGCCGTTGTCAGGTCGCCGACCGGCGGAGGGCGCGGATCCCTGGGAGGGGGATTCTCGGAGCACGCGTGCACAAAGGCCCGGAAGGACATCGGAAGAAGAACGCGATCCGAATGCTCCGCTCCCCCGCGTCTCCCGGCGAGTGCCTTGACCGCTTCGTCCAGGTTGGCGGCCGAAGAACCCGTGAGCACGACAGTATCCAGCCCGAAGCGCGTGTCATTGTCCCGCAGCCACTTGATGGCGGCGGGCCAGCCATCAGTGATCGCCGTGACTTCATCGATGAACCAGAACCGGGAGCCCTTCCGCGGCGTAAGCAGGGCTCCGGCGTCTACGATCCTTTGCAGGTCTGACGCCATCAGCCGGTCCGCGGCCACATGCAGGATGCGACGAGGATCCGTGCCCGACACGATGAGTCGCTCGATGGTCTTCTTGACCTCCACTGACTTTCCCACCCGTCTGGGACCGCGAAGCACGTAAACGCCCCCGGGCGCCAAGTCCGCGAGAACTCGGGCCGAATACTCGAACGGAGCCTTGCGCGCCTGCATCAGATCGGGATCTCTTAGGATCCAGGTCCGCGGTTCGGCCCACCAGTTGGCGCGGGCCAACAGGTGGCGGAGTTCGTCAATTGTCGCCATCGCCCTGCTCGTGCCCGGGGTCGGTTTGCGATTTGCGGCTACGGAGGAAAGATAGGCTGTCTCGAAGCGGGAGAAAAGAGTGGCGGAGTTAGGGCGGCCGCGTATGGTAGCAAAGGTATACATAAACAGCTGCACACGGAGGATCATGTATACATAACATACCTAATAGCTTCAGGATTATCCCGCATTCCGGGTATCTTGGCGAGGTATCAAGTAGGGATTGCGCGAGACCGGGCAGTCGGAGTCCGGCCGCCAGGTTGCGAGAGCTGAGAGGGACACTACATGCCCGTTCAAGCCGCCGTCATGACCGGCCCGCACGAGCCGATGGTCGTGCGGACGATCCCCGACCCGGAGATCGAGCCCGGCGGTGTCCTGCTGGACACGGTCGCCAGCGAGGTGTGCGGGACCGACGTGCACCTCTGGCACGGTCGGCTGGCCGGGGTGCCCTACCCGATCATCCCCGGCCACGTCAGCGTGGGCAGGGTGGCGGAGGCGCGCGGGGTGGAGCACGATGCGGTAGGGCGGCCGCTGGCGCCCGGCGACGTGGTGACCTTCCTCGACGTGCACGAGACCTGCTACCGCTGCTACCACTGCCTGGTGGCGCGCCAGCCCAACCGGTGTCCCGCGCGCAAGGTGTACGGGATCACCTACCCGCTTGCGGAAGGGTTGCTGGGTGGGTGGGCGGAGCGCATCTACCTGAAGCCGGGCGTGCGCATCCTCAGGCTGCCGGACAACCTGGACGCGGACGACGTGATCGGAGGAGGTTGCGGGCTCTTCACCGGCTTCGCGGCGGTGGATCGCGCCGAGGCGCGCATGGGGGATGTGGTGGTGGTGCAGGGGGCCGGTCCGGTAGGGCTGGCCGCGGCCGCCTTCGCCGGTCTCTCCGGCGCGGCGGAGGTCGTGCTCATCGGCGACCCGGATGCCCGCCTGGCGCTGGGCGAGCGAATGGGGGCGGGGGTCACGTTGTCGGTGTCGGGCACCAGTCCGGAGGAACGTCTCGACACGGTGATGGCCTGCACCGGCGGGCGGGGGGCCGACCTGGTGATCGAGGCCAGCGGCAACCCGGCCGCCATCCCCGAGGGGTTCGCCCTCGTCCGCGACGGGGGCCGCTACGTCGTGGCCGGCCACTACACCGACGCCGGGCACGTGGACATCAATCCCCACACCGACATCAACCGCAAGCACGTGGACGTGCGGGGCCAGTGGGGGACCGACTTCCATCATCTGGTGCGGGCCCTGCGGCTGCTGTCCCGGCACCGCGACCGCCTTCCCTTCGCCGAGGTGATCGGGGCGCGTTATCCGTTGGAGCGGACGCAGCAGGCGCTTGAGGACGTGGCGGCGCTACGGGTCACGAAGGCGCTTGTGGTGCCCTGACGGTGGGCGGGGCAGCTCGCGCGGCTTCGCGCCTCAGCCGTTAGCCCGGCGCCTGGTCGATGAAGATGCAGCGCGCCAGGTCGAAGCCGATGGCCTGGCTGACGCCGTCGGGCCCGCCCAGGCGCACCGTCACCGGGCCGTTGAAGGGCGCTCTCTCCTCCACGGCCAGGACTACTCCGGGCAGGAGCCCCTTCGCCTCCAGGTAGCGCAACCTCTCCGGTTCATCGTCCCGGACGGCGCGGATCCGGATCGGGCCCGTGGCCTCCGAGTCCGCCAGGGTGGGGTAGCTGGTGGAGTCGATCTCGCCGCCGGACGTCGGGATGGGCGCGCCGTGCGGATCGTGGCGCGGGTTCTTGAGCGCATCCGCCATGCGCTCGATGAGCTGATCGGAGGCGGCGTGTTCCAGCCGCTCGGCCTCCTCGTGCACATCATCCCAGGAGTAGCCCAGGCGCACGCTGAGATAGGTCTCGATGATGCGGTGGCGGCGCACGACGCGGAGCGCTTCCCGGCGGCCGCTGGGCGTGAGGCTGACGCCGCGGTAGGGCGCGTGTTCCACGACGCCCAGATCGGCAAGGCGCTTCACCATTCCGCTGACCGACGCGGGCTGCACGTTCAGGGCGCTGGCGATATCGCTCGTGGTGGCGGTATCGTCGTGCTCCGTGAGGCCGAAGATCGCCTTGAGATAGTCCTCGACGGAGGTCGAGAAGCGGGAGGAGTGAGCCATCGCGGGTTGTTGTTGCGGGAGCGGGGCCACAATCTAAGCGGGGCCACGATTCAGGCGCGGCCTCGTTTTGAGCGCGGCCACAATCTGAGCGGGGTCACAATCTAACCTGTCCCTTTCCGCGCTGCCGGAGCACCTTCCCGGATCCTCCGGCGAGACCGGCCGCGGAAAACCACCCCAGGCGAACCCTGACGAACCGGGAGCGACACGTACATGAGAATCGGATACAGGCCCAGGGCGACCGAACTGGTGCTGCTGGCGGGATGCCTCTCAACGGCGCTGGCGCTGGCGCCGGAGACGGCGAGGGCCCAGGGAGGATTCCTGATCTTCCAGGCCGGATACTACGTGCCCACCGAGGACCTGGGAACGCTGATGGGCGCAGGGTTCGAGCAAGCGGTCGACTTCGGCGAACGGGAGCGGAGCTTCGCCTACTCCCTTGGGCTGGAGCTGGCGGTTTCCGGACCGATTTCCGGGCGCGCGACGCTGGCGTACGCCACCACCGCGGACCTCGCCGTCGTGGAGGGCATGTGCCCGGAGTGCGAGGCCCGCAACAACGTCCTGCACGCCACTGCTGCGCTTGTCTTCCGCCCGCTGCCCAGTGGCCTTGCGATTCAGCCGTACCTGCTGGGTGGCGGGGGCGTGAAGCACTACGACCTGGCGTCGCTGGACGACTTGCAGCGGTCTCCCCTGCATGACCAGACCCGGCGGACGCTGCTGATTGGTGCGGGTCTCGAGGTGAGGATGGGGCCGTTTCGCGTCGTCACGGAACTCTCGGACTACATCAGCCCGGTCTTCTCCGACCACGACATGGAGACCACGCAGAACGACCTGTTCCTGACGGCGGGGCTCATGCTGGGGAGCGGCTAGCGCCGCGCCGAGCTTGGCGGAAAGGGCGGGGAAACATATCTTTACCATTCTGTGCCGTATTCTTGCGGCAGGGTGTGTCGAACGCCGAGTTCGAGGTTCTGGATGAGTGGAGGTAAGCGTGCCTGAATCCGCGCCCCATGAGAAGATGATCGATTCCGTAGCTGTGGACGCCAAGCGCATCCTGCTCCGGTACGGGACGCCCATCGCAATCCTGGACCAGGTCTCGGAAGGAGACCGCATTGCGCTCGCTCGCAAGGTAAGCCGCACGCGTCTGCCCGAGCGCGAGCCGCGACTGAGGGCCTGGCTGGAAGAGCACGGGTATCTTCAGACCTAGTAAAGTGCCGGAATGCGGCAGGCCGGAATGTCCGGGCCGCATACAAGCAGGACGGGAGGTCCCATGATCGGGTTGCGCCCCTCTCGCTGTCTTGCCCTCCCGCTGGTTCTGCTGTGGGCATGTGGCGAAACTGCGTCTACGCGCGTCGAACCCACCACCGACCAGGTTGCGCAGTCGAGCCTCGGGATGGTGGTCGCGGCTCAGCCGCTGGCGACGGCGGCAGGCGTGGAGATGCTCGAGCGGGGCGGCAACGCGGCCGATGCCGCGGTGGCTGCAGCGTTCGCGGTCTCGGTGGTGGAGCCGAGCATGAACTCCATAGGCGGGCGCACCCAGATCCTGGTGCGAACCCCGGAGGGGAGCTTCCACGGGATCGACGCCACCACCCAGGCGCCGGACACCTACGATCCCGACACCGCCCCGCAGGCCGGCTACGGGTATCCCACCGTGGGCGTGCCGGGAGCGATCGCGGGGCTCACCCGCCTCCTCGCCGAACACGGCACCCTTCCGCTGGCCACCGTGATGGCGCCGGCCATTCAGTACGCGAGCGAAGGCTTTACCCTGCTCCCCGGTGAAGCGGCGCGCCAGGCGTCGACCGCCGAGCAGCTGCGGGAATCGGAGGGCGCCAGCCTGTACTACCTGAAGCAGGACGGATCTCCGTACGAGGCCGGCGACCATCTCGTGCAGAGCGATCTGGCGATGGTGCTGCGGCGCATCGCCTCCGGCGGCGCGGACGCCTTCTATCGAGGCGAGATCGCCGATGCCATCGCCGCTGACATCGTGGGCGCCGGCGGGCATGTCACGACCGCCTCGCTCTCCAGCTACCGTGCGGAGGATGTGCGGGTGGTCCGGGGCAGCTACCGCGGCCACGAGCTGGCGGGGACGTTCACCCCGGCGGCCGGCGCGATGACCATCGGCATCCTGCAGATCATCGAAAACTTCGACATGGCCGGGGCCGACGAGGTGACCTGGGCCGCCGTCGTCGGTCAGGCGCTGGCGCTCGGCTTCGAGGCGGCGCGCACCCACCGCGGTCCCGACGCGTGGCAGCTGCTCACGTCACGGGAGTGGGCGCGGGAGCAGGCCGAACGGGTGCGACTTCCAGTGGCCGCGGCGGCCATGGGGCGGGAGCCCGCGGCAATGCCATGGCATGCCCCCGAGCCCTCAGCGGCGCCCTGGCTGCCGCTCGAGCATGCCCAGCCGCATGTGCGCGCCGGAGGTGTGGGGACGCCCGCGTGGCTTGCCGCGGACCGCGCGATGGTGTTGTCGGGAGCCCGCGGGACGGCGACCTACCTGCCCGGCCGCGACGATGAGGGGCACACCACCCACCTCTCAACCGCGGACGCGAGCGGCATGGCGGTTTCGCTCACCCAGACCATCGGGCCCGCGATGGGCTCGAAGATCGTCACGCCGGGGCTGGGCTTTCTCTACGCCGCCACGCTGGGCGGCTATCTGGGCCGCCTTGAGCCCGGCGAGCGGGCGCGCTCCAATATCGCCCCGCTCATGGTCCTCGAAGATGGAGAGCCCATGCTGGTGCTGGGAGCGGCCGGGGGCGCACGCATCGTCTCCGCCGTGGTTCAGGCCGTGTGCCGGGTCGTCGATCAGGGACTCTCCCTCCCCGAGGCGCTGGCCGCCGCGCGACTCCATCCCATGCAGGGATCGCTGACCTCGCCGGGGGCGGGGACCGGTTTCCAGATGGAGACCTCCCCGGGCATCGGCTGGTCCCCCGAGACCATCGGCGGACTGCGCGAACTGGGGTTCGCCGTGCAGGAGGTGCCCCGCGCCGGCGCCTTCGGCCGCATCCACGGATTGTCCCATGATGCGGCGACTTCCACCTGGACGGGGGCGGCGGATCCGGACTGGGAGGGGAGCGCGGCGTCGCCTCGCAACTGACCGCTGACAAGGAATCTGGAGATGGGAACGGTTGTCGACGCCCCGCCCCGCCGTGTGCTGAGCCTGCTCTTCGTGCTGACCCTGAGCGCCTGCTCGCCCGGCGACGCCACGCAATTCGACGTCATCCTGCGCGGGGGCACCCTGCAGGGCGCTGGAGACGCGCCCGGGTTCGTCACGGACGTGGCACTGGTCGGAGACCGGATCGCGGCGCTGGGCAATCTCGTCGACGACGAAGCGGGCGAGATCCTGGATGTCACCGGGCTCCACGTCGCTCCAGGCTTCATCGATGTTCACTCGCACGCGGGCTCGGGGCTGGACACCGAGGACCGCAGCCATGCCGAGCCCCTGCTGGCCCAGGGCATCACGACCGTGGTGGTGAACCCCGACGGCGGCGGGCCGGTGGACCTGGCCGAACAGCGGGCGGCGCTGCTCGAACACGGGATCGGGGTCAATGTGGCGCAGCTGGTGCCGCACGGATCGGTGCGCAGAGCGGTGCTGGGGATGGAGGATCGGCTGCCCGGCCCGGAGGAACTGGCGCGCATGAAAGGGCTGGTGCGGGCCGGCATGGAGGAGGGGGCCTTCGGGATGTCGTCCGGGCCGTTCTACGCGCCCGGCAGCTATTCAGACACCGATGAGCTGGCGGCCCTCGCGGGGGTCGCGGCGGAGTACGGCGGCGTCTACACCAGCCACATCCGCGACGAGTCCGACTACACCATCGGGCTGGTCGCCGCGGTGCAGGAGGTGATCACGGTCGCGCGCTCGGCGGGGCTGCCGGGAGTGGTGACGCACATCAAGGCTCTGGGGCCGCCCGTGTGGGGCAAGTCGGCGGAGGTGATCGCCGCCATCGAGGCCGCCCGCGCGGAGGGGGTCGAGGTGTACGCGGACCAGTACCCGTACGAGGCTTCTTCGACGGGCCTCTCTGCGGCGCTACTGCCCCGCTGGGCGCAGGCCGGGGGAGGGGATTCGCTGATGGCCCGTCTCGCCGATCCGGCGACCCGGGCGCGCATCCGCGAGGAAATGGAAGCCAATCTCGCGCGCCGCGGAGGGGCCGACCGCCTCCAGTTCCGCCGCTTCCGCCCGGATCCCTCCATCGAGGGCCGCACCCTCGAGGACGTGGCCGCCGCCCGCTCCCTCCATCCGCTGGATGCGGCGCTGGAGCTGATCGGCGAGGGAGGTGCTTCCGTGGTCTCCTTCAACATGAACGACGACGACATCGCCGCTTTCATGATTCAGCCCTGGACGATGACCGCGTCCGACGGCGCGCTGCCGGAGTGGCAGGTGGGCGTGCCGCACCCGCGCGCCTACGGCACCTTCCCGCGCAAGCTGCGCAAGTACGTGCTGGACGAGAAGACACAGGGTCTGGCGGAAGCCGTCCGCAGCATGACGTCCCTTCCCGCGGACGTCTTTGGTCTCGAAGGCCGGGGAAGAGTCGTCCTGGGGGCGGTCGCGGACATCGTGGTGTTCGACCTGGAGGAGGTCAGGGATCTCGCCACCTACACGGACCCGCACCAATTGTCGGAGGGTATGGTGCACGTTTTCGTCAACGGCACGGCGGCGATTCGTGACGGGGCCTTCACCGGCGAGCGCGCGGGGCGCGTACTCCGGCGCGAAGGTCGCTAGCATCCCGCCGGGCTTCGCGCATCCGTCATTTTCAGACGATATTCCGGTAAAACCAGACCCGGCATGAAGGTCCGCAACGTAGCCATCATCGCCCATGTCGATCATGGGAAAACCACCCTCGTGGACCAGATGCTCCGCCAGGCGGGGGTGTTCCGGGACAACCAGGAAGTGCGCGAGCGGGTGATGGATTCCAATCCGCTGGAGCGGGAGCGGGGCATCACCATCCTCTCCAAGAACACCTCGGTACGCTGGGGCGAGTTCAAGATCAACATCGTGGACACCCCGGGCCACGCCGACTTCGGGGGCGAGGTCGAACGCATCCTGCGCATGGTGGACGGGGTGCTGATCCTGGTCGACGCCGCCGAGGGGCCCATGCCGCAGACCCGGTTCGTGACCGCCAAGGCGCTCGAACTGGGACATGCTCCGGTAGTGGTCATCAACAAATCCGACCGCCCGGACGCGCGCGCCGAAGAGGTGCACGACGAGGTGCTGGAGCTGTTCATGGACCTCGAGGCCTCCGACGAGCAGCTCGACGCACCCTTCCTCTACGCCTCGGGCCGGGAGGGATGGGCGACGCCGGACGCCGACGGGCGGGGCGCCGACCTCGCGCCGCTGTTCTCGGCCATCGTGCATCACGTGCCCGCGCCGCCGGCCGAATCGGCGGGACCCTTCCAGATGCTCGTCTCCACGCTCGACCATTCCTCCTACGTGGGGCGCATCGGCATCGGCCGCGTCGAGCGCGGACGGATTCGGCCCGGCCAGGAGGTGGCGGTGCTCCCCCTCGGCGCGGCGGGCATGGTCGGAGAGGATGAAGTGGTCCACGCGCGCCCTCTCAAGGTGTACGGGTTCCACGGGCTGAAGCGCGTCGAGGTCACGGAAGCCGTCGCGGGGGACATCGCGGCGGTCGCGGGCATCCCCGGCGTCGAGATCGGCAAGACCCTGGCCGATCCGGTGCACCTCGAGCGGCTGAGGGGCATCGCAGTGGAGCGGCCCACGATTTCGGTCGACTTCCTCGTCAACGACTCGCCTTTTTCGGGCGAGGGCAAGTACGTGACCACGCGCCAACTGCGCGAGCGGCTCTTCCGGGAGATGGAGCGCAACGTCGCGCTCAAGGTGGAGGCGACCGACCATCCGGATACTTTCCGCGTCGCGGGACGGGGTGAGCTGCACCTCTCCATCCTCATGGAAACCATGCGCCGCGAGGGGTATGAGTTCCAGGTCTCCCGTCCCCGTGTGCTCATGCGCGAAGGTCCAGCAGGCGAGCCTCTGGAGCCATACGAGGAGCTGGTGGCCGAGGCGCCCGAATCGCGGGTGGGCACCGTCATCGAGAAGCTGGGCGCCCGACGGGGCGAAATGCTGGAGATGCGCCCGACGGGACGGGGACCGATTCGCCTCCGCTTCCGGATCCCGGCACGAGGCCTGTTCGGTTATCGGACGGAGTTCCTCACCGACACCCGCGGAGACGGGCTGATGCACCACCGCTTCCTGGAGTACGGGGCGTGGGCGGGAGCGCTGCCCGGACGGGAGCGCGGCGCGGTGGTGGCGGATCGCCGGGGCGTCGCGGTGGCGTACGCCATCTTCGGCCTGCAGGAGCGCTCCACCTTCTTCCTAGGCCCCGGAGCCCCGGTGTACCAGGGCATGATCGTGGGCGTGCACGTCCGTACGGGCGACATGGACGTCAACATGTGCAAGGGAAAGAAGCTCACCAACATCCGGGCGGCGGCCGCGGACGACAACATCCGCCTCGAGTCTCCCCGGGCCATCACGCTGGAATCCGCCCTGGAGTTCATCGCGGACGACGAGCTCATCGAAGTCACGCCGGAAGCCATCCGGCTGCGCAAGCGAATCCTGGATGCCGGTGCCCGCCGGAAGGCGGCGCGCCGCAGAAGATGAGACCATGACCAACGACTCGACGGCGTGCGGCGGCCCGAATCGCGAGGACGGGTTCGGCCGCTTCTTTCTGCCCGGTCCCACCGAGGTGCGGCCGGCCGTGCTGGCTGCGCAGCAACGAGCTCTGATCGGGCACCGCGGCGAACCCATCAATGCGCTCATGCGGGAGATTCAGCCCGGGCTCGGGGAGGTGTTCGGCACGGCGCGGCCCGTTCTCGTCTCCACCTCCTCGGCGACCGGCCTCATGGAGGCGGCGGTGCGCAACGGCGCGAGCGAGCGCGTGCTGTCGCTCGTGAACGGCGCGTTCTCCGAGCGCTTCGCCCGCATCGCGCGCGCCTGCGGATTCGAGGCGGACGTCCTCGAGGTGCCGTGGGGCGGCGTGCACGATCCGGATTCCCTGCGGGTCCGCCTGCGCGAGAGGCGCTACGACGCGGTGACCATGGTGCACTCCGAGACCTCCACCGGGGCCCTCAACCCGATCGCCGAGCTGGCTGCGGTGGTGCGGGAGTTCCCCGATACGCTGGTGCTGGTGGATGCCGTGACCAGCGCGGGAGGCGCCCCGGTGCGCGCGGACGAGCGGGGACTCGACTTCGTGCTCTCCGGGTCCCAGAAGGCGATGGCGCTGCCCCCGGGGCTGGCGTTCGGCGTCGCCTCCGAGCGCATGATGGAGCGTTCCGCCAGCGCCGCCCGAAAAGGGGTCTACTTCGACCTGGTCGCGTTCTACAACTCCCTGTCCAAGGAGCAGACGCCGAACACGCCCGCGGTGACCCTGCTGTACTCCCTGGCGGAGCAGTTGCGCCACATCTCCGCGGAGGGCCTGGAAGGCCGTTGGGCGCGCCATGCGGCGATGGCCCGCAGGTGCGCCGAGTGGGCGCAGGCGATGAGGGAGCGCACCGGCACGGAGCTGTCGGTTCTCGCGCCGGAAGGCTTCCGCTCACCCACCGTGACCAGCCTGCTTCTGCCCCCGGGGCGGACGGGTCCGGAGATCGCTCAGGCGATGAAGGAGCAGGGATTCGTGATCGGAGCAGGGTACGGCAGACTCAAACCGCACTCGGTGCGCATCGGGCACATGGGAGACCACACGGTGGAGGAGCTGGAGCGGGTGCTGGAAGCGCTGGAGGAGGTCTTGCGGGCGTCCCCCGGAGAGGGGTTTGTCGGAGGGAACCGATGAGCGAACCCGGTCGACGGTACCTGGTCGCGGTGGCGGACAAGGTCTCGCCCTCGGGGCTTGGCGCCCTCACGCGCGACGAGCGCTTCGAGGTGCGTTGGCTGGCGGGGTGCGCGCCGGCGGAGAAGGAAGACGCGATGACCCGGGCGGACGCCGTCATCGTGCGCAGCGCCACCCGGGTGACCCGGGACCTGATCGAGGCGGCCCCGGATCTGAAGGTCATCGGGCGCGCCGGGGCGGGGGTGGACAACATCGATCTCGATGCCGCCACCGAGCACGGCATCCCGGTGCTGAACGCGCCTGCGGGCAACACCGTCTCCGCCGCCGAACTCACCTTTGCGCTCATTCTGGCGCTGGCGCGCAAGGTTGTCGCCGCGGACCGGTCGGTGCGCGAGATGACCTGGAAGACGCCCGGACTCGCCGGAGTGGAGCTCAACCGCAAGACGCTCGGGCTGGTCGGGGCGGGACGCATCGGCGGGGAAGTGGCGCGCCGCGCCCGCGCCTTCGGCATGAAGGTGGTGGTCTACGACCCCTATCTGCCGGCAACCCGCGCGGAGGAGCTGGACGCGGAGCCGCGCGGTCTCGACGATGTCATCGGGCAGGCGGACTTCCTCAGCCTCCACGTGCCCCTCACTCCCTCCACCGCCTCCATGATCGGGGAGGAGCAGCTACGCCGCATGAAGCCGTCGGCCTACCTGGTCAACGCCGCCCGCGGCGGGGTGGTGGACGAAGACGCGCTCGCCCGCGCCCTCGCCGAGGGTTGGGTGGCCGGCGCCGCGCTGGATGTCTTCCGCGAGGAACCGCTGCCGGCGACCAGTCCGCTGGTGCACAGCCCGAACCTCATCCTCAGCCCCCACTTGGGGGCTTCCACCGCGGAGGCACAGGAGCTGGTGGCGTCCGAGATCGCGGTGGCCGTGCGGGGCGCGCTGCTCGACGGCGACCTCTCACGGGCCGTGAACGCGCCCGGCATCGACGGGGCGACCCTGCGCAAGCTGCATCCCCTGCTCGAACTTGGAACCCGGATGGGACGCCTCGCGTGCGCGCTCGCGTCCGGCGGCATCCGCGAGGTGCAGGTGCGCTACAGCGGCGGGGCGGAAGAGGCGCCCGGCCCCCTCACCGCCGCGGTGCTGTGCGGGCTGCTGGAGGATATCGTCGGGGGAACGCGGGTGAACGCCGTCAACGCGGCCCGTCTCGCCGAGGCGCGCGGGATCCGGGTGGTAACGGCGCGCTCGACCCGGCACCCGGACTACTCCGAGTACCTGGTCACGGAGGTGGAGGCGGAGGGGGGGCGGTTGAGGGTCGCTGGAGCGCTGCTGGAGGGCACCCATCCGCGAATCGTGCGCATCGGCAAGTTCTCCGTCGACCTGGTGCCCGAGGGGTCGATCGTGATCGTGCGCAATGAGGACAAGCCCGGGGTGATCGCCGGGGTGGGCACGGTGCTGGCGTCTATGGGCTTCAACATCGCCGGGTACCATCAGGCGCGCCTGGTGCCGGGCGGGGACGCCATGGCGGCGGTTTCGGTGGATGGCGAGATCACGCAGGAACTGCTCGAGCGCCTGCGCGAGCTGGACCAGATCTCCTACGTCAAGTCGGCCCGCCTGGGGTAGGCGCGCTGGCCCGGTGGGGCCCGCGGGGACCTCTCATGGAATGACGTTGTAGCGCCGCAGCACGTCCAGCGTCTCGTCGATGGGCAGCGCGTCCGCGGTGTTCCCCATCCCCGATACCGTGGTGGCCTTGAAGAGCGAGTTGTAGACGGCTTCCTCGGTGGCTTCCACGGTGGCCAGGAAGAGCGACGACATGCGGTTGTTGGCGACTTCCTCCACGGCCAGCACCTCGCCGCCGCCGCGCCGCACCTCGGATGCGGTCGAGAAGGCGATCACGTAGTCGCCCGAGCCGTTGCCGGCGAAGGATCCGGTGCGCGCGAGCCCCATCATGGCCCGCCGCGCCATACGCTCGAGCTTGAGCGGCGAGAGGGGTGCGTCGGTCGCCACCACCATCATGATGGATCCCTGCCCCTCGTCTCCGACTCCCTGCCCTTCGTCCTGGCCCGCCCCGGCCGGCGCACCGCTGCCGGGCGCCGTCCCCTGAAACGAGTAGCGGCCCAGCTCGCGCCCCACCGGCGCCCCCGCGATGGAGAGGATGCCGCCGAAGTTGGACTGCACCAGCACGCCCACTGTGTAGCCCCCGAGTTCCCCGGGCACGACCCGGCTGCTGGTGCCGATGCCACCCTTCCAGCCGAAGGCGCGGGTCCCGGTGCCCGCCCCCACCGACCCTTCCTCCACCGGGCCGGTACGAGCCGATTCGAGCGCCGCGCGCACGTGCTCGGGGGTGATCGGCCGCGAGCGGATGTCGTTCAGGCCGCCGTCGTTGGTCTCGCCCACGACCGGGTTGATGGAGCGCACCCCCTCCATCCCCTCGCGCGCCAGCATCCACTCCGTGAGCGCGTCCGCCGCCTTCCACACGCACAGCGTGCAGGTGAGCAGGATGGGGGTCTCCAGCTCGCCCAGCTCCCGCACCTGGGTCACGCCGAGGAGCTTTCCGAAACCGTTGCCGACGTGCATCGCGGCCGGTACCCGGTCGCGGAACACGTTCCCGCCGTGCGGGCGGATGGCCGTCACGCCGGTGCGGACGCGGTCGCCCTCGCGCACGGTGGCGTGCCCCACCAGCACGCCCTCCACGTCCGTGATGGCGTTGTACGGTCCCGGGGCGAAGATGCCGGGGGCGATGCCGAGGTCGCGCGCCCGGGGGCGGGGCGCGTCCTGAGCGGAAGCCACCGAGGCCCCCGGGCCGAGACCCGCGGCGACCAGCACGGCGGCGGTGACGAGTCGCCGGAAGCGGCCGGGACCGCTCGCGGTTCGCGTGACGGGAGACGGGAGGGACAAAAACAGGAGGTTCACGGTCACGCTCCGGCCAGGGTATCGACAATCAGCAGCACCAGCAGGAAGGGCTGATAGAGGAGCGTTCCCAGGAAGACCCGGCGCGCCCGCCGGTCCGTAAGCCGCCCCGCCGCCGCGATCGTCACCCCCAGTAGCGCGATGCCCGCCAGCAACGCCCCGGCAGCGTACACCATGCCGGTCAGGTCGAGCAACACAGGCGCCAGACTCACCGGAAGCAGCGCCGCGCTGGCTGCCAACATGCGCAGGCTGAGGAGGCGTCCGTGCTCGTCGCCCGGGGGCGCCATGATGATGCCCGCGCGGGCATAGTCCTCGCGGCAGATCCACGCCAGCGCGAGGATGTGCGGAAGCTGCCATATGAAGAAGATCGCGAACACCGCGAACGCCTGTGGCGACAACGTGCCCGCCGCCGCGCTCCAGCCCACCAGCACCGGAAGCGCGCCGGGAAACGCGCCCACCAGGCTCGCGAGCGAGGTTCGCGTCTTGAGCGGCGTGTACACCAGCACGTAGAGGGCGCTCGACAGCAGGGCGAGCACGGCGGGCAGCCATCCGACTACGCTCCACAGATAGACGGCTCCGGCCACGGTGAGCAGGAGTCCGAAATCGTGTGCGTGGCGTGCCGAGACGCGCCCCGACGGGATCGGGCGCCCGCGGGTGCGCGTCATGAGCGCGTCCTCGCGGCGTTCGGCGTACTGGTTGAGCGCCAGCGCGCCGCCCGTCACCAGCCCCGTCCCCAGCGCCGTGTGGAGGATGAGGAGAACCGCCAGGTCGCCTCCGACCGCGACGTAGCAGGACACCCCGGTCAGCGTCATGACGAAGCACGCGATCCCGGGCTTGGTCAGCTCGAGATAGGCACCAGGGCCGCCCGGGCGGGTGGCGGGTTTCATGTTCTCTGGGCTCGGCGACATGGCCTGTACCGCCGGAGTGGGTCGCGGGAAGGCGTCAACCCATCGTGTGGGGACGAGCCATACGGATGCCGCAGGGACGAACCGTGCGGGGTTGGAGGCGGCAAGTTGCCGGGGCTCGCGGGTATACGCAAGTTCCGCGTGAGTCATTCCATCCGATGTTTCGGGACTTCGATGAGGCCGATCCTCGCCCTGCTTCTCCTGTGCGCGCTGTCCGTGCCGCACGGGATTCTCGCCCAGCAGACTGCGGCGCGCGCGGCGCTGGAAGAGGGCGTTCGGCTGGCTCAGGAAGGCGATACGGCAAGCGCCCTGGGCCTGCTCGAGCGAGCCGTCGCCATCGATCCCGGGTACGCGGAGGCTCACTTTCTCACAGGTCTGTACCACGCCAGGCAGGCTCCTCGCAGCACGGGTGACCTCCGTCGCCGCATCATCGCCCGGGACGCGCTCGACCTGGCCGTCCGCCACGACCCGGAGAATCCGCTGTACCTGCTGGAATTCGGCAAGCTCCTCATGATGCAGGAGATCCGGGTCGACGCGCGCAGGATGCTTCGGCGGGCGCTGGATGTGGCCGAGCGCGCCGACGCGCCCACGCTCGCGGAGGTCCACTACCAGCTCGGCATCTTCAGCGAGACGACCTGGCGCCGGCTTCGCTACCGCCGCCTGCTCCCCATCGGCATCGCGGAACTCCGGGGGGACATAGCCTTCGAAAGCGCCAATTACGTCTGGGACGTGCTCCAGGCTTCGGGCTACGCGCCGGGGCAGGGTGCCGCCGCGCGCGAGGCCATGCTCGACCACTTTCACCGGGCGCTGACTGCGGATCCCGCGCACGTCGGGGCGGCCACCCATCTGCTGGCCTTCTACTACGACACGGGGCGCATGGCGGAGTTCATGACCGAAGCGCTACGCTTCGTGCGCGCGGCCCCCTCCGAGGCGCGTGCCTACCTTGCGCTTGGCCTCGGGCTGCACGAAGAGGGCCGCGACGACGAGGCGGCGGGCGCCTTCGAGTATGCGGTCGAGTTGTTGCCGGACGAGGTGCGCGCCGACTTCCTGGCGGTGTCCCGTCTGCTCACGCAGGACGACGCCGAGATCTTCGAGGCACACGTCGGCGCGGATCCGGCGGACGCGGCTCGGCGCTTCTGGACGGCCTGGGATCCGCTCTATCTGACGCCGTCGAACGAGTACTGGGCCGAATACCTGTCGCGCATGGCCTACGTCGATCTCCGTTTCGGCCTGCCCGAATACGATGTCCCAGGCTGGCGCACGGACCGGGGCGAGATCTGGGTGCGCTACGGCAGGCCGTTGCGCCAGGCCAGCTTCGGCGGCGCCGTGGTGACGACCGTGTGGAGCTACGGCAGGAACGGGCCGGTGTTCGTGTTCCGGGGCTTGCCGGGATACCGCGGAGCCACCTTCGCCGACGACTTCAGGTTCTATGCCGAGAACTACCGGGCGCGACAGCCCGCGCGCATGACCGCTCCTTCGCTTCCCGCGCTCCTGGAGGTGCCCGCCCAGATCGCGCGCTTCCGGGGCGTGGACGGCGAAATCGACCTGGAAGTCTACGCGGCCGTTCCCCTGGATTCGCTCCGGGAGGTGGTCGGCGTGGCGGCGGCCACCTTCGAGACCGGCCTCTTCGTGGTCGAGCCGAACGGCGCCGAGATTCGCCGGGTCACCGAGGCCCGGGAGGTGACCTTCGAGGCAGGCCGCGCGCTCCCGATGAGCTGGCGCACGGCCGTTCCCGCCGGGCAGCCGCACATCGTGTCGGCGGAGGCGCGCGATCCGCTCAGCTGGGCGGCGGCGGTGCACCGGGCGCGCGTGGATGCGCGCAGTTTCCCCGCCGGTGAACCGAGCGTGAGCGATATCCTCCTGACCCGGTCGCTCGAGGTGGTCGTGGATCCGCCGCGCACGCGCACCGACTTTCGCATGGTGCCCGAACCGACGCTCACCTACGCGCCCGATGACGAGATCGGCATCTACTTCGAGCTCTACAACCTGCTGCCCGACTCCGACCGGTTGGCGTCCTACGATCTGGAGCTGGCGGTGACGGTGGAGGAGATTCATCGCACAGGGTCGTTCCTGCAGCTGCTGGGCGAGCTGGCGGACCGCTGGGGGCTCACCGCCGAGGGCGACCAGGCCGTGCGCCTCACCTTCAGCAAGCAGAACCGGGTGCTCGCGCGCGACATGCTGCCGGAGTACTTCACCATCCAGCTGGACGAGCCGCCGCCGGGCCGCTACGGGCTGCGGCTGCGGGTGCTGGACCGCAACGCGCGCGTCCAGCTGGAGGTGGAGCGCGAGTTCCAGGTCCGGGAGCCGTGACCCACCCGGTCTGCTGTCGGTCGCCATGGCCCGCGCGGTGGCGCGTGCGGGGGCCGGGTGGGGCGTGGGGTCGCCGCCCGGTCACCACGTGGAGCGCGTGCAGGTCGGCTGTTTGTGCCTTCCTGCTGATCGGGGCCGCGCTGCTGCCGTCCGCGCCCGCGGCCGCTCAGGAGTCCGGCCCCGGCGGTCACCGCAAGTGGCTGGGGGCCGCGATCGGGGCCGTGGCAGTCGGCGTCCCGACGTTCACCTCCGCTGATTTCAATCCCAGCTTGGGCACCTGCACCAGAACCGAGTGTTTTGCGCCGCTGGCCACCGCCGTCGGGTTCACGCTGGGCTTCCTGCTCGGCAAGGAGTTCGACGACGCGGCGGCGCGCCGTTTCGTGGCGGGTCCCCGACTGGACCTGCGCCCCCGGGAGACGGTTCAGCTGCCCTTCCTGCCCGACCGGGGCCGGACGGAAGGGGCGGTCGTGCTCCTGAGCGGGGCCGAGGGGCTCATCCTGCTGGGCGGAGAGACACCGTCGTCGCCGGGGGGGATGCGGGGCCTGCGCGATGCCACCCTGGTGGAGGAGCGCGCGGCCATCGTGGCGGCCACCGCCAGCGGCCTGTTTGCCCTTCCGACCGCCGGGGACGACAGCCCCGGCCGGCGCCTCGACGCGCGCGGCGCCCGGCTGGTCGCGGCGGGGCGTGGCGGGGGGCTGGTGGTGTCGGGGGCGGGGGGGCTGTTCGGCTTCACCAGCCTCGGGGAGGGCGCCGGCCTCGAGCTGTCGGAAGCGGCCCGCACCACCGGCGGCCCGCTCGCCGCCGACCTGGTCTGGCCGCGTGCATCACGGATCGCGTGGGTGCTGGAAGGTCCCCGCCTGGTGGCGCGCGACGGGGATACGCTCGCGGAAGTGGGAGCGCTGGCGTTGTCCCCGACGGCTCGTTCGCTGGACGTGGAGGGTGCGCTCGGCGTGGTGGCCGCCGGCCGGGACGGGGTGTACGTCATCGAGCTGTCCGATCCGGCCATGCCTCGTCTGGCCGCCCGCTATGACGGGATTCGCAGCGCTCTCGACGTGGCGCTGCTGGAGTCACGGGCATACATCGCCGCAGGCGAGCAGGGCCTCGTGGTCGTCGACCTCGCGCGTCCCGCGGAGCCGGCGGTGGCCGCCGTGGTTCGAAACATGGGGTCCCCGTCGTTGGTACTAAGAGGCTCGGGGCAGGTATGGGTCGTGGACGGCGCGACCAGTGAAGCTCATTCCGTCTCGCTCACCGGCGTCGCGCCCCCCGACTGACCGCGTCTTCGCTCCTCCTTCACCGACGGGACTGGCCTCCATCAGACCGATGAAACCGGGCAACGCGAGCAATCGGGACCGCCGCCGGCGCGAGAGGAAACGCTGGCGCGTCGCGATGGGCCTCTCCCTTGGCTTTCATCTGTTCCTGTTCCTGTTCTGGCGCATTCCGGCGCCCACCGTGTCCCCGTACGCAGCCGCAGGTCCGAGGGCGGGCGACAATCGCGCGGCGTCGGGTTCCATGCAGGCGATGCGCCTGGCGATGGCGCCGCCTCGGCCGATCGTTCCTCCGCGCGTGCCGGCGCCGGTCCTGGTGGATGTGGAGCCGGTCGAGTTCGAGGAATCGGTGGAAGTCGACTACGCGTCGCTGCTCGGAGAACGTCCCGGCGAAGGCGAGGGGCCCGGCATCGAGGAAGGCGAGGGGCGTGGGGACGGCGGCACGGCCGCGGAAGGGAGGTCGCGCACCATTCCTCCCTCGCCCCGCAGCATGATCCTGCCCCCTTCCAACCGTAGCCTGAGGGACCGGGAGGTCGAGGTGTGGGTCTTCGTCCTGGAGACCGGCAGGGTCGCGGCCGATTCCGTCCGACTGATGCCGCCCACCTCCGACCGCGATTTCAATCGCCGGCTGATTCAGGAGGCTGCCCGCTGGATGTTCGATCCGGCACGCCGGGGCGGGATGCCCGTGGCAGCCTGGTTCCGCTATGTCATCAGCATGGAATAGACTCCTCCTTCCGCTGCGCCGAACGGTTCCCGGACCCGCAGCAGCGGTCAGCCACCCAACGGAATGACCTCACATCCCTCCACCCGCGCCAAGC
This sequence comes from Longimicrobiales bacterium, assembly GCA_965208255.1. GTDB lineage: Bacteria > Gemmatimonadota > Gemmatimonadetes > Longimicrobiales > Gaopeijiaceae > BD2-11. The sequence continues at coordinate 218,113 of OZ242324.1, read as the reverse complement.
GCGTTCTCTGGGTCGACGACGAGATCGACCGGCTGCGCCCTCATCGGCTGTTTCTGCAGCAGCGGGGCTACCACGTGGACGCGATCAGCAACGGCGACGACGCCCTGGCGCTCCTGAGCCGGAACCACTACGACCTGGTCATGCTCGACGAGCAAATGCCCGGGCGCCGGGGCCTCGAAGTGCTGGCCATCCTGCGCCGGCAGGATCCCAACGCGCGCGTCGTGATGGTGACCAAGTCCGAAGAGGACCGGACGATGACCGAGGCGATCGGACGGCGCGTCGACGACTATCTCGTCAAGCCGACCAGCCCCCGCCAGGTGCTTTCGGTGGTCACCCGCATCCTCGAGGGCTCGAGCATTCGCCAGCAACAGGTGGCGCGCGACTTCGCGGCGCGCTTCGGAGAACTCTCGGCGCTGCGCGCGCAGGTCCGCACCCATGAGAGGTTCGCTTCCCTGTATGCGGAGCTGGTGGATTGGCACATCCGGCTGGATCAGGCGGGAGAGACGGGTCTGCTCGATTCCGTCAACGGAGTCCTCGCGGAGCTGCGCCACGACTTCGGCGTGTGGATCACCCGCAACTATCCGCGCTGGGTGGATGGAGCGGGTTCCAGCCGACCCGAGCTGTCGACCGACATCGTCCGGAACCACGTGTGGCCGCTGCTGGGCACGGATCCCGTGGTTTTCGTGGTCCTGGACTGCATGAGGCTCGACCAGTGGCGCGTCATCGCTCCCCTGCTTTCGCCCATGTTCGAAATCGAGGAGAAGCTCTACTACTCGATCCTGCCCACCGCCACGCCCTACGCCCGCAACGCCATCTTCGGCGGGCTGTTTCCCGACGAAATCGCTCGGCTCCGCCCGGGCTGGTGGGATGCGTCCGACGACGAAGGGAGCCTGAACGCCTTCGAGGACGAGCTGCTGGCGGCTCAACTCTGGCGGCTGACCGGGCGCGACGTGCCGGTGCACTACGAGAAGATCTTCACCGACCGCGAAGGCGACCAGGTCCGGGCGCGCTTCCGCTCGGCCGTGCGCACCGAGGGCTCGCTGGTGGCGTTGGTGTTCAACTTCGTGGACCTGATGACGCACGGGCGCAGCGAGTCTCCGGTGCTCATGGAAGTGGCCCGGGACGAAGTCGCGCTGCGCAACCTGACGCGCGCCTGGTTCGAGCGCTCCACCGCCTTTCGGGTTCTGAAGGAAGCGGCGGCGGCGGGCTACTCCGTGGTTCTCACCACCGATCACGGCTCGATCCACTGCAACCGGCCGACCACCGTCTACGCCCGCAGGGACGCCACCACCAATCTGCGCTACAAGTTCGGAGTGGATCTCAGGACCGCGAGCCGGTCCACCGTCTTCAGCAGCAAGAAGGCCCGCGATCTGCGACTGCCCGGGGGGCGCATGGGAACGACCTACGTCGTCGCCCGGGATGACTACTTCATGGTGTACCCCACGAAGCTGCGGGAATACCAGTCACGTTACCGGGGCTCGTTCCTGCACGGCGGCATCTCGCCGGAAGAGATGATCGTGCCGGTCGCGCGCCTGCAGCCCCGAGGCCGGAGTACGCCGGGTTGAGGCTCCACCTCCGCATTCTGCGGTACCTGCGGCCCTACGTCCCGGTGTTCCTGGGCGCCGTGGCGGCGAGCTTCCTCTTCGCCGCCTTCGACGCCTTCTCGATGGCGCTGCTGATCCCGTTCCTGAGCGTCCTGATGACTCCGGAGGCGGGCGCCTCGAGCGCGGTCGGGGACGGGCTGCTGGGTCGGCTGCTGGACGCCACCGCGGGACGCTTCACCGCCGGCGCGGCGGGGCCCCAGGAGGCGATCCAGGCGCTCATCCTGCTCCTCCTCGCGGTCTTCGCGGTCAAGAACGTCTTCGACTTCCTGAAGACCTATCTCGGAGCGCGCGTGGAACAGGGGGTCACCCGGGACCTGCGCGACCAGGTCCACGATCACCTGCTCGATCTCGATCTCGTCTTCTTCGGGCGGACGCGCATCGGGCAGATCGTCTCGCGCCTCACCCACGACGTCGAGCTGGTGCGGACCCTTTTCACGCGCGAGATGATGCGCGCCATCTCGGCGGTCTTCGAGGTGGGGGCCGTGGTGGTGCTGATGGTGGCCGTGTCTCCTTCCCTGACGCTGCTCTCGGTGGCTGTGCTGCCCGGCATGGTGGTCATCTGGGGGCCGATGCTGAAGAAGCTGCGGCGGGAGGACGGGCGCGTGCTCGACCTGGCCGCCGACGTGAACGCCCGGATTCAGGAGACCTTCTCGGGAATCCGTCTGGTCAAGGGGTCCGCGGCCGAAGACTACGAGCGCGGGCGCTTCCACGCCCTCACGGAACGCTACTTCGGCACCTTCCTGCGCACCGAGCGGGTGCGCGCCCTGGCAGGCCCGGTGACCGAGATGGTGGCGGCGCTCGGGACCATCGTCATCCTCTGGTACGGCACCCGGCTGGTGCTCGTGCAGGGTGAACTCACCGGGCCCGCCTTCATGGGCTTCGTGGCGCTCAGCACGAAGCTCTACCGGCCCATCAAGTATCTGAGCAGGCTGCCCGCCATGATCCAGCCCGCGGTGGTTGGCGGACGCAGGCTGTTCGAATTCCTGGACGCGCCGGCGGAGATCCGCGACCGGCCGGACGCGCTGCCGTTCCCCGGGGTCGAACGGGAGATCGTCTTCGACCGGGTCGGGTTCGGCTACCGCGAGGGAAGCCCCGTTCTGGAGGACGTGTCGCTCGTGGTCGAGCGCGGGACCTTGGTGGCCGTGGTGGGGCCGAGCGGCGCCGGGAAGAGCACCCTGGTGGATCTGCTCAGCCGGTTCTTCGAGGTCACATCGGGGAGGATCCTGATCGACGGGACCGACATCCGGCGGTTCCGGCTGCGCAGTCTGCGGGAGAGGATGGGGATCGTTTCGCAGGAGACCGTGCTCTTTCACGATACCGTGCGCGCCAACATCACCTACGGATTGCGTGGGGTTGGGGCGCGGGAGGTGGAAGAGGCCGCGCGCGCGGCGGAAGCCCACGAATTCATCGGAACCCTTCCCGAGGGCTACGACACCGTCATCGGCGAGCGCGGGGCCGAGCTTTCCGGCGGACAGCGCCAGCGGCTGGCGATCGCGCGCGCCATCCTGCGCGACCCCCCCATCCTGATCCTGGACGAGGCCACCAGCTCGCTGGACACCGAATCGGAGCGCCGGGTGCAGCGCGCCCTGGACCGGCTCAGCGAGGGGCGCACCGTCTTCGTGATCGCACACCGACTCTCAACCGTGCTGGGCGCGCACTCGATCTTCGTGCTGGACGAGGGCGGGGTCGTGGAGGCCGGGGACCACGAGCAGCTCATGCGCGCGGGCGGACTGTACCGCCGCCTCTACGAGATGCAGAGCGGGTCGCGGGCGGGGGAGCGGTGGGCGCCGGCAGCGGTCGCGGCGCGGGGCTGATCCCGGCGGGGGCCGCATATGGGGGCGTCTGAAGGGTGGCGCGCGCGGGCCCGGCACCGGGTCGAATACGCGCTCTTCCGGGTGGTCGCGGGGTGTGCGGGGCTGCTCCCGGAGCGGTGGACCCGGGGGCTGGGGGCGGCGGCGGGGTGGCTGGCCGGGAGCGTGCTGCGCATCCGCAGGCGGGTCACGGAGGCGAACCTCGCGCGCGCATTCCCGGAGCGCTCCGCCGCCTGGCGGTCGCGGGTGGCGCGGGCGAGCTACCGCCACCTGGGGCGCACGGCGGCCAGCACCTTCCGGCTGTCGCGCCTGACCCCCGACGAGATCCTCGCGCGCTCCCGAGTGGAGGGCCGGGAGCTGCTGGCGGGCCCCGTGGCGCGCGGACAGGGCGCCATCCTGGTGACCGGCCACCTCGGCAACTGGGAGTTGGGGGGCGGGGCGCTGGCGTGTCGGGGCCTTCCGCTGGACGTGGTGGTGCGCCCCCAGAACAACCCGCTCTTCGACCGCGCCCTGGTGCGGGCCCGACGGCGCCTGGGAATGAACGTCGTCTCCCGCGACGACTCGGCGCATGTCCTGCTTCGTTCGCTCCGCAAGGGCCGGGTGGTCGTGCTGCTCGCCGACCAGAATGCCCACGCCGCCGGTCTCACGGTGGAGTTCTTCGGCGCGCCGGCGTCAACCGCCCGCGGAGCGGCGCTCCTCTCGCTGCGCAGCGGCGCCCCCCTGGTGCTGGGCGTCGCCCTCCACGATCCCGCCGGTCACGTCCCCTATCGCCTGGTGTTGGAGCGGGTCTCGATTTCACCGAGCGGCGTGCCGGCCCGGGACATCGAGGCGCTGACGCGCGCCCATGTCGCGGCGCTCGAGCGCTGGGTGCGGCGCTATCCGGGCCAATACCTGTGGCAGCACCGGCGATGGCCTCGCACCGGGGCCGCCGCGCGGACGCCGGAACCGTCTCCCCGCGACTAGGTATAAGCGCCAGCCTGTCGCGCCAGCTGTTCGCGGTCCCGGCCGGTCCCGATCTTCCAGTGCCGCAGGGACGTCCGCCCGGCTCACGGAGTCCATCTTGGTCTACATCTGCATTCCAGCCCGCAACGAAGAGAGCACCATCGGCGTGCTCCTCTGGAAGATCCGGCAAGTCATGGCCGGCTTCGGCCGCGACTACGAGATTCTGGTGCTCGACGACGGCTCCAGCGACGACACGCGCGCTCTGCTGTCGAGTTACCGGCGCGTCGTGCCGCTCGGCATCCTCGACGGGAAGAGGCGGATGGGCTATTCGGGGGCGATGGAGGAGCTTTTGCGCGAGGCCGCGCGCCGGGCCGAGTATCCGAAGCGGGATGTGGCCGTGACCCTTCAGGCCGATTTCAGCGAGGATCCGGCAGGCATCGTGCCCATCATGAAGACCATCGAGGGGGGTGCGGACATCGTGAGCGCCGCCTATGCCGGGGAGCCGCCCGGATTGACCCGTTCCGCCCGCTTCATCCGCTGGCTGGGGCGCCGCTGGCTGCGCAGCGCGCTCCGGTCCGCGCCGGTGTCGGATCCGTTCGGAGGCTTCCGGGCGTATCGCGTGGTGGTGCTCCGGAAGATGTTTGCCGAAGCGGGAGAGGACGGGTTCGGGCTCGGGGAGGGCTGGGCCGGCAATCTGGAGTTGCTCGGGCGCACGCTTCCCCATGCCCGCTCGGTCGCGGAGGCCGTGGTCGAGGAACCCCGCAACCGGCGCGTGCGGCGTTCGCGTTTCAGGGCGTGGCGCACGCTGCGCGGCCTGGGCCGGGCGCGGGGCCGGGTAACCTTCGCCGCGGCGCAGGGATCATGAGACGCCCGCTCGCGGTCGTCGCTTTCGGGCTCGCGCTTGCCGCCATCCTGCCCGGCCCGGCCCGTGCGCAGGCGCCGGTCCCCTGGGTGCGGCCCGCGGAGGTGCTCGAGGCTCCCGTGCCCTTCGAAGTGGGCGAGCGGCTGGAGTACAAGGTCAAGCTGGGGATCTTCAACGCCGGCGAGGGATCGCTGGAGGTCGCCGCCATCGACTCGGTCCGCGGAAACCCGGCCTACCACGCCATCATGCGCATCGACGGCGGTGTGCTCATCGCGCGCGTCCACGACGTGTTCCAGACCTGGTTCGACACCCGCACGCTGACCAGCCTTCGCTTTGTCCAGGACCAGAACGAAGTCGGGTCGGAGCGCTACCGGGACTACGAGATGTTCCCGGAGCGCGGGGTCTGGGAACGGAGAGACGACGAGGAAGTGGGCGACCTGCCCACGCCGCTGCCTCTCGACGACATCTCCTTCGTCTACTTCATCCGCACGCTTCCGCTGGAAGTGGGCGATGTCTACACCTTCAACAGGTACTTCAAGGAGACCGGTAACCCGGTCATCGTGCGGGTGCTGCGCAAGGAAGAGAAGGAAGTTCCCGCGGGCATCTTCAAGACCATCGTGGTGCAGCCGATCATCCGCACCCGGGGAATCTTCGGCGAGGGCGGCGAGGCCGAACTGTACTTCAGCGACGACGATCGTCGGGCGCTCGTGTACATGAAATCGAACATCCCGGTTCTCCCCGGCAGCCTGACCCTGCACCTCACCAGCCCGCCTGCCTGGCAGCCCCAGCCAACCACCACCGGCGAAGGGGAATCCGCGGATTCGGTACCGCCTCCCTGAGTGGCGATTCGGACGGTACGGCTCGGACAGGAAGGGGAAGCGACCCTGGCCGATCTGCGGGAACGGACCGGCCTGTCGATCTCCGAGGTGATCAGGCAGGCTCTGCGCCTCTTTGCGGCCGAGCTGGACAGGGAAGCCGCCGCGCGCCCGTACGACGTGTACATCGGTGTCGACCTGCCGCGATCCGGAGGGTATGCGCTGGCGCCGTCCTCCGCGGCAAAGGAGGCGGTGGTGCACGTGATTCGACGGAGGCACGCATCGTGATTCTGGTCGATGTCGGGCCGCTGGTGGCGCTGTTCACTCCCGCCGACCACAACCACGGAGCCTGCGTCGCGATTCTGGAGTCGATCAACGAGGAGCTGGTGACGACCGCGCCCGTTCTCACGGAAGCCTTCCATCTGCTGCGGCCGGGAAGTCAGGGACCTCCCAGGCTCATGGAATTCGTGCGCCAGGGCGGGCTCCGGATTCTGCCGATGGACGACGACAACCTGCTGCGCTGTTTCCGGCTCATGGACCGCCATGCGGACCTGGCGATGGACTTTGCCGATGCCTCCCTCGTTGCCACGGCGGAGAGCATCAGGATCCACAAGGTGTTCACCCTGGACAGAAGACGCTTCACCGAGTACCGCGTGAAGCGTGGCCACCGCCGTGTTCCCCTCTCACTCGTCGAGCATTCCGGGTAGCCGGGTAGTGTCGGAGAAGTCGTCAGCCGGCCGCCGACTCCGGCTGGAGACACCCGAGCACGTCCGCCTCGACTACGACCTGGCCGACGTGGGCTCGCGCCTGGCGGCGCTTCTGATCGACATGGCGATCATTCTTGGCAGCCTGATCGTGCTATGGATGGCCTACGAGCTGCTGAGGGATGGGGCGATGTCCCTGGTCGACAGTCTCGCCGCGAGCGTGCTGGTGATCGGCTTCTTCGCGCTGCAGTGGGGATATTTTCTTCTGTTCGAGCTGCTGCGCGACGGTCAGACGCCGGGGAAGAGGGTTCTCCGGCTGCGGGTGCTGCACTCGAGCGGCCAGCCCGTCTCGGTGCGGGGATCGGTGATCCGTAACGTGCTGCGCATCGTCGACTTCCAGCCGGCGGTGACCGGCGTGCTCGGTGGCGGGGTGATGATGCTCACCGGGCGCTCGCAGCGACTGGGTGATCTGGCTGCGGACACCATCGTGGTGCGCGACGACGGCGCCGGCGAAATCGCCTGGCCGGAGGCGGCTCGCACCCCAACCGCGGGCCGTCCCCTCCTCTCGGCCGAGCAGTTCGAGCTGCTGAGCAACTATCGCCGCCGGCGCGACGACCTCTCCCGGGAGGCGAGGCGCACGGTGGCCAATGCCGTGTTGCAGGCGATCCGCCCGGCCATCGAGGGACACTCGCTCCTCGGGACTATGGCGACCGACGAGTTCCTGGTGCGGCTTCACGACGAGGAAGAGCCCCGCCGGGCGGCGACGGGCGGGGTGTGGGGACTGCAGGCGGCCGCCCTGGTGCGGGAGCAGCGCCGGGAGTGGACGAGATTCGGCGAACTGCTGCGCGAGAGTCGCAAGGGCGGGCTGGGGCAGCTTCCCGAAGGGGAGCTCCGGACCTTCGGCCGCCTGTACCGCGGGATGACCGCGGACCTGGCGCGCGCGCGCACCTACGGGGCTCCCGCGTCGGTGCTCCGCAGCCTGGAACGCTGGGCGGGAGCCGGCCACAATCTCCTCTACCGGGTGACCGGCGAGTCCATCATCTCGGTGCGCCGGTGGATTACGGCGGGCTTCCCGAGGGCGGTAAGGACACATCGCCGGCCCATCCTGCTTGCGGTTCTTCTGCTCTTCGGCCCCATGGGGATTTCGTTCGGGCTCGTGCGATCGGATCCGGTGCTGGCCCGCTACATGACCTCGTCGGCCATGCTGGAGCGGGCGGAGTCCACGCCGGGAGGCGACATCGACGCCGAATACGTCGACATCCCCGGCACCCTCATGCCGCTGGCTTCGACGAGCCTTATCACCAACAACGTGCAGGTTGCCCTACTGGCCTTCGCGGGCGGCGTGCTGGCGGGATCGCTGACGGTGCTGCTGCTCGTCATCAACGGCGTGCACCTGGGGACGGTTCTGGGGCTCTACGCGAACGAGGGGCTGCTGGGGGTCATCCTCGCCTTCGTCTTCCCGCACGGCTTCATGGAACTCACGGCCATCTGCCTGGCGGGCGGCGCCGGGTTGTGGCTCGGCTCCGCCGTCCTGATGCCGGGCCGCCGCACGCGCCGGGGCGCGCTGCAGGCGCGAAGCCGGGAAGCGCTCTCCGTACTGGCTGGCGTGGTCGGAATGCTGGTGGTCGCCGGCGTCGTCGAGGGCTTCTATTCGCCTTCGGGACTCCCCGCGGCCGCGAAGTTGGCGTTTGGCTCCGCGACGGCGGTGCTGCTGGCGATCTACTTCGCGGTGGGCGGAAGGAGGAAGGCGAGCGCGTCGTAGCGATTGCGGCGGCGACAGCGAATCCCTACAGGAGCCCGCGCTCCTTCACCTCCATGTACTTGTCGAGCGTGGCCGCGAGTGTTCGGGCGGGCGGAACGTCGACCACCAGGATCCCGGAGCGGCGCATGGCCTCGAGCGCCAGGGCGCGCGCCTGCACCAGTTCGGTGGCGGCCGCCCTGCGGAACGCGTCGCCGTCCGTCGCCACCACCTGGCCGGCGGCCTCCTCCAGCCCGGGGTTTCCGATCGTCACGGCGAGCGGCAGGTGTACCCGCGCGACCCGGGCCAGCGAGCGCACCAGGGCCCGCGAGACCGTCTCGTCGATCACGTCGGAGAAGAGCACCACCAGCGATCGCTTGCTGAAGACCCGTCCCAGGGTCGCCATGGCGAGGGGGTAGTTCGGCTCCACCAGGCGGGTGTCGACCCCGGTCAGCGTCTCCGCGAGCCGGGCGAGGTTGACGCGCCGCGGTGCCGACACATGGCGGATGCGCTCGTCAAAGACCATCACCCCGAGGCGGTCACCGTAGGCCTGAGCCCGGCTGGCCAGCAGCATGCATGCGGCCAGCGCGATGTCGGCGCGCTCGCGGTCGGCGATGGTCTCGCGCATGTGCCGGCCGGCGTCGATGGCCAGGACGACCTGCTGTCCGCGCTCCGCCTGGTAGTTGCGCACCACGAAGTGTCGGCGCTTCGCGGACGCCTTCCAGTCGATGGTGCGCGGATCGTCCCCCTTCACATACTCGCGCAGGCTCTCGAACTCGCTGCCTTCGGCGCGCATGCGCGTGCGCCGTGGCCCCAGCTCCTGGAGCGGGCGCCGCAGGCTGTGCTTCTTCTCCCGCAGGAAGTCCCGGATGCCCGGCTGTACACGCACCACGTCGTTTGCAGGAACGGTGACGCGAATCCACGCCAGTCCGAGCGGCCCCAGCGCGCGCAGGTGCAGGTCGCCGAGTTCCAGGAAGCCGCGCGCAAGCGGCCGGATCCGGTAGGATCGCGACACCGACCCGCCGGGCGGCACGGTCAGCGGCACGCCCGCGTCCCAGCCTTCGTCCCCGCGTCGGGCGCTCCGGCGCTCGAACCTGGCGTCGATGTCGTCGGTGAGCACGACCCGCACCGCGCGCCTCGCGGGATTGGCGACCTCGACGATCGTTTCCCCCAGGGCGCCCAGGGAGGCCACGTCGGGAGCCTGCCGCCTCACCTCGGGAGCCCGCGCCCGCCGCGCGTCCAGCAGGATCAGTCCTCCGATGATGAGGTCGGCCAGGAGCGCAACCGGAACCGAGATCAGCAGCACCGGCGAGGTCAGCGCCAGCAGCCAGAGGGCTCGGCGACTCGGGACGGCGCGCATCACGGGAGGAGTTGGTTCACGGGCTGCTACCGAGGGGCTTCCAGGGTCTCGAGCAGCGCCGCCACCTCGTCGTCGGCCGACCTGCCCTCCACCTCCGCCTCCGGGGTCAGGACCACCCGGTGACGAAGGACCGGGAAGGAAAGGGCCTTCACGTCGTCGGGGATCGCAAAGTCCCGGCCGTTGAGCCAGGCTTCGGCCTTGGCCGCCTGCAGGAGGGCCACCCCGGCGCGCGGGCTCGCCCCCAGCGCGAAGACCGATTCCTCGCGCGTCGCCCGCACGATGTCGGTGATATAGCGCCGGATGCGCTCGTCCACGTGCATGGCGTTCACGGTGTCCCGCATCGCCAGCAGCTCCTCCCTCGACACCGGCTCGCCCAGCGGATAGGTGGCCTCGTCGTCCGCCCGGAAACCGGCGTCGTGGCGGTCGAGGATGCGACGCTCCGCCTCCTCGGAGGGATAGCCCACCGAGATCTTCATCAGGAAGCGGTCCACCTGCGCTTCCGGGAGTGGGTACGTCCCCTCGTACTCGACCGGATTCTGGGTGGCGAACACCGTGAAGGCGTCGGGAAGCGGGCGGGTCACCCCGTCCACCGTGACCTGTCGTTCCTCCATCGACTCGAGCAGCGCGGCCTGGGTCTTGGCGGGCGCCCGGTTGATCTCGTCGGCGAGCAGAAGGTCGGCGAAGACGGGCCCCGGCCGATAGGTGAAGTCGCGCCCGGTGTCGTCCAGGACATTCACCCCGGTGAGGTCGGTGGGCATCAGGTCCGGGGTGAACTGTACGCGGCCGAAGTCCAGGCTCAGGCCCCGGGCGAGTGCGCGCACCGCCAGCGTTTTTGCCGTTCCCGGGACGCCTTCGACGAGCGCGTGTCCGCGGGCGAGCAGGGTGATCATCAGCTGCCTGAGCATTGTGGCCTGGCCGAGCACGATCTGGTCGAGGGCGGCGAGCAGGCGAAGCGCCGGATCCGGCGGGTTCATGCGGAAGTTCTCCTTTGGATGTGGTCGTCGATGCCCCGGGCGATCGCAATCAGGTCCACGGGCTTGGCTTCGAGGCCCTGCCGGACGCGCCAGAGAGACTCGGGTCGCGCGCTCCGGTTCTCCAGTCGCGCAATCAGACGCCCGGCTTCTCCCGGGTCGCGGGGAGGCGGAAGTCGGGAGGCGCGCGCAAGTCGACCAAGCATGAGGATGGCTGCCGTCTCGCGGGCCTGCGCGCTCTCGTAGACGGTCGCGAGCGCCCTGACATGTTCGAGCGACGAACGTCGTGCGGCAATCGTCGGCGGCAACGGAGTCCCGAAACGGAGCCCGGCGCAGAAGAACGCCAGCAGGATCACCAGACCCAGGTGCAGTGATGCCCTGCCGGCGGGCGTGCCGACGAGAAAGTCCGCGGTGGCGCGCGCGGGCGAGCGGGAGGCCCCAAGGCCCTGGCTGAACTCGTCGAAGAAGACGGAGTCCCCGGGGCTGGTCAGGGCGATCGCCGCGCGTGCGGCCACCACTGCCAGAGGCGCCTCGTCGGCGGAGCGGTTCGAGAGCGGCGCGGCGTCGGCGAACGCGACGATGCGGCCCTCGGCGAAGGGAATGAAGGCCGCGACGGCCCAGCGATGGCCGGCGGAATCGGGAGCGGACAGGAGGAGGGGATGGAAGGGCACCGGGTCCGGACCCGACTCCTCTTCCGCTTCCCCGTCGTCCTCGTTGTCCCGGGAGGCCGTGTCGGGCGCGATCGCGTAGCGCGCGGGCCGGGCCGTCGGGAGCCCCTCGGTAAGGGGATGGTCCTCGCTCCAGAGCGGGCTGCCGTCCAACTCGGAGACCGCCTCCGGGGCCTGCGCATCCCCCACCGAATCCCCCTCTTCCACAAGCGTGCGGCGGACCAGTCCGAGCGAGTCCAGGATGGGCGAGTCGGAGCGGGGGGCGTGGATGAGGGTGCCGCCGCCCCGCACCCATTCCAGCAGCTCGTGCACCTCGCGGGGACTCGGGCGCCGCACCGGTTGCAGGATCACCAGCGTCCCCCGCAGCGGATCGGAATCGACGAGCGGCGTCACCCGGGTTGCGGTGGGAGGTCCCAGGCGGGCGATCGCGCGATACAGTCCCGCCACTCCATCGGGCGTGGTGCGCAGCGCGCTGCGGCGGACATCTCCGGCGGAGGTGCCGGAGGGGCGCAGGGCGAACGCCGCCACTGCGAGAGCCAGCGTTATGACCGCGATCCCGGCCAGCACGCCCCATCCCGCCGCGTGCGAGGGCGCGTTTCCCCGCTGCCGGACACGGCCCGAGGAAGGGGCCCGTGAGCGCCTCGCGACCGAAGGCGCACCGTCTTCGGCCCGCGCCCGGGCCTGCCCCGAAGTCACCTCTCCGCGTCCCGGGTCGCGTCGCACCCGACTCGACCGGCCAGCCGCTCGAGACTGTGGTAGCCGGAGAGCGTGGGGGTGTCGTGGCCGAAGGCGAGTTCCTGAAAGGAGCGGATGAAGTCGGCGGCGCCGGCCTTCTCCGGTTCGTCCATTACCCCGGTTCCGGCCGCTTCCAGCGCATACTCCCCGGGGGTCTTGGACGGATGGAACTCCACAGCGCCCCTGCGTTCCAGCGTGAGGATGAATCCCTGATACAGCGCCGTGGCGGCGTGCCGGTACTCCGCCGCGCGCGCCTGCTTGCCGGCGATGCGTAGCCAGTCCCGAGCCGTGCGATGCTCATCGGGTACCGCGTCGGGATCGTACCGCGCCGATCGCGGATCCGCTTCCGGCAGCGAACGCACCACAGCGGCCGCGACTGCGCCCAGGCAGAGAACCACGATGATCATGGTCAACAGTTCAGCCTGCGCTTCCGACATCTCCGGGAACATGATGCCGACCCATTCCCAGAACCGCCGCCACAGGTCCGTGAGCACCCGATCCATCAACCCGCCCGCGAACGCCTCGAAATCCGGCCCGCTCAGAATGTCCGCGAGGGTTCGCGACACCTCCTCGGCCGTAGGCAGCTCTTCCTGCAACACTCAGCCCGCCAAAGCCCGGGCGGCGGCCTCGAGGTCGGTGCCTTCGCTCCGCGCCTTCAGGTCCGCGAAGAGGACCATGGCGCACGCCATCCACAGCGGCGTGGTCACGGACTGAAAGCCCAGCGCGACGATCTGGATCGCCCAGTAGCGGGCCAGGCCTATGATCTCGGCCGGATCGGACGCGAAAAGGGCCCCGGCCGACCCCGCCAGCGAGTACGCCGCCAGCCCGGGCAGAACGGTGACGAACCAGGTGACCACCACGACGAAGAAGGCCCGCAAGCGGCTGCCACGCACCAGGCGGAAGGATCGCCGCAAGCCCCTGAGCGGGCCTCGCCCTTCGAGGGCGATCGCGGGCACCAGCATGATCGTGTGTGTCGACCACCACCCCACGATCGCAACCATCAGGGCAATCAGCACGAAGCCGGTAGCGAGGGCGCCCACGATGGCAGCGGTGCCACGGTCCAATACCCCGATCACCACGGCCGCGGGCACCAGCGCCGCGACCACCGCCAACATCAGCAGCACCGCGGCGAGAAAGGCACCTCCCACCAGCCGGGGCAACGAGGCCAGCGCCCGCGCGTAGCTGTTCCCGACCGCGGCCGGCCGGTCGCCGATCCGGGCGTCCATGGCGATCGCGAGCGCTGCCCAGGTCAGCAGCGAGAACACCATGCCCACCGCCAGCAGTCCGAAGAACAGTGATGCCGCGCCCAAATCGCTGGCGATGGCGAGCGGATCGCTCTGAGCCGAGGTGGGCAGCGTGGTCGCCACCATGGCCGGCACCAGACCCACCAGCGCGAGCGGCATGTAGAGTCGATAGTCGCGCCGGAAGAGTCCGAAGCCGAGATCGAGAACTTCCCCGAAGTCCAGAGGGCGCGACGGGATCGCGGGCATCGCCTGCTCCTGTGTGGATTCGTGCGTGTGCGCTGGCCGGCGGAAGCCCTCAGCCGTCCCGCGAATGAAACCATTCCCCGAATCCCCGGCAAGCAACGGGTCCGGAGGCGGGTTCGGGTCCGGGCTCATCAAGCCGACGGCCGCCGCTCGGAAGTCGCGTATGGGCGAGAGATGGCGAGCGGCGGCGCCGGGCCGTGCGGTGTTATCGCCGGTCCGGGTTACCGCGGCTGCGGACGCCGTTCCCGTCCGTCCCGCGTCCGTCCCGGGGGCGCAAAGCGGGCTCGCGCTTCCCGGGCGATATCACGAAAACGTGGGTCGCTGCGCAGCGGATCCCAGGCGGGATCGGAGCGGAGCCTGGTCAGCCGGCGATCGCCCGCGAGAAGAGCTTCGCGGAGGTGCTCCATCGCGCCCTCGGCGTCCCCTGCGGCGAGACTCGCCTCCGCCAGGGAGGTGGGCCGCACCGGCTGCCCCGCCGCGGCCATGGCGACGAGTCGGTCGAGCCGCCACGACCAGAAGCCGGCCACCCCGTCGACCTCGACCCCGTGCTCGAGTTGGGCGGCATCTTGTGCGTCCGGCGCGTCCGGCGCTCCCGACACGCTCCATCGTCGCACCGCATCGACCGCCCCGGTGGCATCACCGGCGGACGCCCGTGTGCGCGCCAGCGTCGCCCATGCCTGCCCGGCTTCCGGGTGCTCCCCCACAATCGTTTCCAGAACCTCGATGGCGGACTCGCCGCGCCCGCTGTCTGCCAGACGGCGCGCAACGAACGTCAGGCGCCCCGGATCGCTTCGAGCGGTCTCGAGGATGCGGCGGCTGACGCCCTCCTCCAAGCCGCGTCCGATCCCTGTCGTGGCCATGACCCAGGCCGTATCCAGCTCGGCAAGCGACACCCCGCCCGGCCCCGCTCCGAGCCGGTCGGGCGCGGGTATCGCGATCCCGCCCTCGGGTCCCTCGCGCGGCAGGCTTCGGTCGAGGAATTCGACCACTTCCCGGGCTTCGGCGGACCCCGGATCGAGCGCAAGGGCGCGGCCCGCCTCCGCGCTGGCCTGCTCCACCTCCCGGGCATCCAGGAAGCCGTCCTCGATGCCGGCCAGGAAGCGCGCCCCGGCCAGGCCCGCGAGCGCGGGAGCGAAGCTGGAGTCGCGGCGCACCGCCTCCTGGAAGAACTCGAACGCCCGGCGAAGCCCCTCCGGCGTACCCAGCCCGAGCTCGTACCGGCCCCGCAGATAGGCGTCCTGCGCCTCCGGGTCCGCACCCGGCGCGCTCCCCGCAACCAGCGCCACCTCCACCCCCGGGTCGCCCTGCCCCGGGATTCCGGCCGTCACCGCCCTCGCCACCTCGCTCTGCAGGGCGAGCACGTCCGTCATTTCGCGGTCGAACTGGAAGGTGCGAATGTGCGAGTCACTCGCGGCGTGGATGAGCTGGAGCGTGATGCGCACCTGGTCGCCGGCGCGGGTCACCGATCCCTCCACCAGCGCGTCGACCCCGAGTTCACGCCCGATCACCGGCGCGGAGCTGGTCGCGCCCTGGTACTGCATCGCCGAGGTTCGAGAAGCCACGCGCAGCCATTCGAGCCCGCCGAGGCTGGAGGTGAGCTCCTCCTGCAGCCCCGCCACGAAGTAGGCCTGGCTCGCGTCC
Organism: Longimicrobiales bacterium; assembly: GCA_965208255.1. Classification (GTDB taxonomy): domain Bacteria; phylum Gemmatimonadota; class Gemmatimonadetes; order Longimicrobiales; family Gaopeijiaceae; genus BD2-11. Next base: position 202,775 of record OZ242324.1, on the reverse strand, counting down.
GGGGAGAAATCCTCCAGGGGCAGCACGGCGATCGACGTGATCGGCTCGGCGGGATCGTAGTCCTCGAGCGCAATCGCTTCCTGCTCGCCGCCGGACGTGAAAGCGCCCCTGGCCGAGAGCCAGCCTGCCAGGCCGCCGGCGATGCCGATGGTGAGCACGAAGAACGCGATGCGCGGCAGTATGCCCTGGACCGGGCTGTCCTCGGTACGCCGGATCCCCTCCCTGGTGAGTTCGTAGACCCAGGCCAGCGCGACGCCGGGCGGGAAGCCGAGGACGACCAGGATCACCAGGATGCGCAGCCCCAGCTCGCCCAGCCCGAAGGCCGGGAGGACGATCTCGCCCAGCTGCAGGACCACGAAGGCGACGGCGCAGTATCCCACGGCGAAGCGCACGACGTGCCTGCGCCGCAACTCGGCGATCAGGTCGGCGAAGGCGAATCGACGCTCAGACAGGCTCATGCAATCCTCGTTTCCGCCCGGCCCGCCAGCGCATCCTCGCGCCCGCCCGCCGGGCGATGCTCACGCAGACTTCATCGCCGGACGGCTAATCGTCCGGCGGAGTGGCGTCGGGATCGCGAAAGAGGTGGAGCGCCGACCCTTTAAAGACACGTCCCTTTGCGCGGACGCTGAACCGGTACCTCCCCGGAACCGGAAAGACGACGTTTTCCACGGGCATGATCAGGCAGGTGCGGGCCGGCGGCCGATCCGGCGCACGCGGGTCGACCTGGGTCTCGCCCTCAACCGTGAGAGAGGGCTTGCCCGAAGGATCGAGCAGATCCACGCGAAAACGGTAGCTGCCCTCGTCGCTTCGGTCCCACTCGATGCCCGCGACGATCACCATGTGACTCTGAACCGCGGGAAACCCGGGGGCGAACAGGTCGTTGAAGGCGCCCTGGATATCGATCCTGGTCCCGGTCGCAGCCTGACGCGCCGAGTCGCACGCCAGCGAGAGGTACAGTTCCATGCCGGCTACGCTCCGTCCTCGGGTGCGCCACCCGGGTCGCCGCCGGGCGGTCCCCAGCCGCCCCCTCCGGGCGACTGAATGCTGATGATGTCTCCCGCCTTCACCTTGAAGGAGGTCTTGCCGGGCAGGATCCTCTCCTCGCCGCCGGATATCAGCGTGTTCACCCCGGGAGCCCCGTCCTCCCCGCCCCGCGCCCCCGCCGGACCGCGCGTGCGCCGTTCGCACAGCAGGGTCGAGCCCGCGTCCACCAGCAGCATGATGTCCCGCCGCAGGCCGTCTCCCCCCCGGTATCGCCCCCGCCCCCCGCTGCCGCGGCGCAGTGAATAGCGGGTCACCCGGAAGGGATAGGCGTGCTCCAACGCCTCCACCGGCGTGTTCAGCGAGTTGGACATGTGGCAGTGAACCCCCGAAAGCCCGGGACGCCCCGGCCCCGCGCCCATCCCGCCTCCAACCGTCTCGTAGTACGCGAAGCTCTCGCCGCGCAGGTCGCTTCCGCCCATGGTGGTGTTGTTCATGGTCCCCTGGCTGAGCGCCGGCACGAGATCCGGGAGCGCCTCCCCGAAGGCGCGCAACAGTGTGTCTGTGATGCGCTGGCTGGCCTCCACGTTGCCCGCCGCCACGCTCGCCGGCAGGCGCGCGTTGACCAGCGAGCCCGGCGGAAGGCGCTGCTCCACGCTCGTCATCGACCCGCCCCCCGCCGGCAGCTCCTCGCCCAGCAGCCCCTCCACCACGCAGCGCACCACGTAGCGCACCGCGGACGAAGTGATGGCCGCGACCGCGTTGATCCCGCCCTCGGTCTGCGGCGAGGTGCCCGCGAAGTCGACCACCAGCCCGTCGCGCGATATCTCGAGCGCCACCCGGATGGGCACGGGCCCGTGCCCGAACCCGTCGTCGTCCATGAAGTCCTCCGCCGCGAAGCGCCCGGCGGGCATGCGCCGGATGCCGGTGAGGAGGAGGCGGTCGGCGTAGTCGATGAGCTCGTACATGGCGCCCAGCACCGCGCGGCTGCCCCGCCGTTCCACCAGGTCGAGCAGCCGCACCTCCCCGGTGTAGAGCGCTGCGATCTGCGCCTGCAGGTCGCCCGCCCGCTCGACCGGTGTGCGCACGTTGGCGAGGATGGTGTCCCACAGCCCCTGCCGGCGTTTCCCGCGCACGAACAGCCGCACCGGCGGGATGCGCAGTCCCTCCTGGTAGATCTCCCGGGCCAGCGGCATCGATCCCGGGGTCATCCCGCCCACATCCGAATGGTGCGCGCGCGAGGCGACGTAGCCCAGCAGCACGCCGTCGGGCCGGGAATACACCGGCGCGATCAGGGTGATGTCGGGAAGATGGGTTCCGCCCCGGAAGGGGTCGTTCAGGCAGGCGATATCGCCCTCTTCCAGGGTGCCCAGCTCCGCCAGGGCCGCCTCCACGCTCATGGGCATGGCGCCGAGATGCACCGGCATGTGATCCCCAAGCGCAACCGCGACGCCCTCGGGCGTGAACAGCGCGCACGAGTAGTCGCGCCGTTCCTTGATGTTCGGAGAGAAGGACGAGCGGCGCAGCGCGGCCCCCATCTCGTCCGTGAGGGCGGCGAACAGCTGCCGGAAAATCTCCAGCGTCACCGCGTCCGGGCGAACGCCCGCGGTGTCGCCCGGATTTGCACCGCCGGGGGACTCAGAGTAACCTTGCTGGACTTTTCCGCCGGATCCCGAGTCTCCGGCGATGTTGTGTTGCATGGCAAAGGGGGGATGAAATTGTCGGATTCGAAGCTTCTTGATCGAGCCAGGGATGAACTTTTCAGCCACATCAACCGATGTGGCGTGGTCGATGCCAGCGAGGGCGACCAGAGCGAGTGGATGAACGATACCATCGACTACCTCGCGGAACGCTACCCGACTCTCGCTGCACACGAAATGCGCTTCCTGCACGCCGTCGGGATGCGCTTCTGCCAGCCCGCCATCGCACGCGGTACCGCCACCATCGCCACTGCCGGCGAGCCCGCTGAATCAACCGCCCCGGAGTAATCCGGGCGCCCGAGAATACCGCGTCCCGGCACCCCGGCGCAAATCGCTGCCGGCTCTCGTCCAACCCCCGACAATCCCTGCCGCGCAATGCTCCGGCGGACACCTCCCACGTCTGGCTGCCGTATGGGCGCCAGGTTAGATTTGGAACGCTCGCGCGTGCGAGACCTCAGGTGTCCGGTACCGGCGACCCCTGCGAGCAGACCTGTCCCTGCGAGCAGACCTGGTAGCGCGCCCACATCTCCATCAGGAGGACGCGGATGATGAAAGAGCGGTTCCTGAGCTCTGAAGAATACGATGAGGAAGCATACAAGTTGTACGATGAAGGCGATTACGAAGGGGCCCTCGAGATGTTGAAAGAGGGCCTTTCGCTATATCCCAACGCTGTCGAGCTGTACGTAGGCATGGGGTATGCGCGTCTTGCGCGCGAGGAATACGCGTGGGCCCGGGAGAGCTTCCAGCAGGCGCTGATGCTGGATCCCGATCACGAGGATGCCCTGGTCGGCATGGGCGAGCTGCTGCTCTGGTTCGGAAAGAAGGAGCGCGCGCTCGGACTCTTCAGCAAGGTGGAGGCTCTCGGCTACGACGCCGACATCGATCTCATGCTGACGATGGGCCGGGCCCTCTACGGCGCGGGCCTGTATGTGGAAGCGCGCGACACGTTTGCGAGACTGGTGGCTTCGAGACCGGAATCCGCCGAGGCGATCGCGGCGCTGGGGTACGCGCTGCAGCGAACCGGAAACGAGCTCGAGGCGAGCCGCCACATCCGGCGCGCGCTGCGCGTGGCTCCGGACCTGCATAAGGCGCGCATCTTTCTGGGCCACATTCTCTACGATCGCGCCGACCGCGAAGGAGCGATGCGCGAGTTCGAGCAGGTGCCTCCCGCGGAGCACTGGGATCCGCGAGCGGTATGGCGGGTGATCGAGCTGAACGCCTCCATCCGCGGCATTCCGGTCGGCGATGCGCGCATGGAACCCTGGCAGGCGCGGCTGCGCGAACTGGAGAACCTGTCGGATCCGCTCGACCGCCTGCTGGCCGAAGTGGAGGCCCGGGCCTCGGGCTTCGCCGAATCCGCGGTCGACCACCAGCAGCTGGAGCTGTTCGAGAGCACGCCGCTCGCGGACCGGAAAGTGCAGCAAGTCCGTACCAGCGACGGCCGGCCCTTTCGGGGCACCTGGCACGAAATCGTGCGCCAGATGCGTGACGACGCGGGTTTCTCGCACGAGACCGTGTCCCACTACATGCGGCGGCTTTCCGAGCGCTGGCGGGAGCAGTTCGGGCTGGAAATCCCGATCGTGGACCCGGAGAGCTTCCTGACCGCGGCGATCCGGACCGGGCTGGTGCAGCGCGTCGACGACGACCCGACCCCGCTCGAGTAGCGCGCCCGACTCCGACAGCGCGCCCGAGACTACCCTTCGAGACCACACCCATGACCACCTCCGACCTCCCCGGCCGCCTGTTCGACGCCCTCGTGAGCGAGATCCAGGCACGCTGGCCGGAGTACCTCCACTCGCGCTTCACGGTTGCCGAGATCTACCAGAACCTGATCCCCTGGCGCACCCACCGGGACACCATGGACATCGCCAACAGCGGCGAGTACGAGCAGGCGCTCCTGCGGCTGCTGGCGGGCGAGGGCGACTACCTCGCGCTGGAGTCACAGGCTGCGCGCGACGAGATCCAGGCCGAACTCGAGGGGCGCTTTCCCAATACCGGACTCTATCGCGATTTCGCCGCCGTGGGGGTTCGCCTCAACTCGAGCCGGCTGCCCGTCCGTGACGGTGACGCGGAGTTGCGCGCGGCGAGCGCTTCGGATGCCACGGCCCGGACCGGGCCGGGCGCGGTGGGGCGGGACCTGGCCGCGGCGGCGGCGATCGAGGCGCCCCGGGCAGCGGCGGTACCACCGGGCAACGGAACAGCGGCTGCACAGGTGTGCTCGGGGTGCAACCAGGAGCTTCCGCCCATCGAGGGGGTGCGCTTCTGCCCGTTCTGCGGCCAGGACGCACGCGTCGTCGCGTGCCTGGAGTGCGGGATGAGGATCGAGGCCGAGTGGTCGTATTGCGTCGGATGCGGCATGCGGGCGTCGCGTGCCTAGGGCCGCGGGCGGGACCGCACGAGTCGCGGTCATCCCCGGAGACGGCATCGGGGTCGAGGTCACCCGGGAGGCGGTGCTGTGCTTCCAGGCGGCGGCCGATCTGCACGGGACGGCAGCCGACTTTGTCCACTGGGATCTTGGCGCCGACCGGTACCTTCGTGACGGGGTCTCCATCACCGACGACGAATTCCGCCGGCTCACGGACAACTACGACGCCATTCTGCTCGGCGCCCTGGGGGATCCCCGGGTTCCCGACAACGCGCACATCCGCGACATCCTTCTGGGGCTGCGCTTCCGCCTCGACCTGTATGTGAACTTCCGTCCCTGCGAGCTGCTCGACCCGCGCTACTGCCCGCTGAAGGAGGTTCCCGGCGGCGAGATCCGCATCGACATCTTCCGCGAGAGCACAGAAGGCGCCTACGTCAACATGGGCGGGCACTTCAAGAAGGGCACGCCCGACGAGATCGCGATCCAGGAGGACGTCAATACCCGCAAGGGGGTGGAGCGCCTGGTGCGCGCCGCCTTCGAGTTCGCGCGCCGGGAGGGGCGCCGGAGGGTGACCATGGTCGACAAGGCCAACGCCCTTCCGGCCGCGGGCGCACTGTGGCGCAGGACGTACGACGACGTGCGCGCCGAGTACGGGGAGATCGAGAGCGACGTCATGCTCGTGGACGCCATGGCGATGGACCTGGTGCGGCGCCCCGAGCGCTACGACGTGCTGGTCACCTCGAACCTCTTCGGCGACATCATCAGCGACCTGGCCGCGGAAGTGACCGGCGGACTCGGACTGGCGCCCTCGGGGACGCTGCACCCCGGCCGGCATGCCCTGTTCGAGCCCGTGCACGGCTCGGCTCCGGACATCGCCGGCACCGGCAGGGCCAACCCCGTCGCGGCGGTTCGCTCGGCGGTCCTCATGGCCCGCCACCTGGGGCACGACGCCGTGGCCGACGACATCGACCGCGCCGTCCGGCTCGCCCTCGCCGCGGGCGAAATCACACCGGACCTGGGCGGCACGCTTTCGACCGCCGAGGCCGGCAGCGCGATCCGCGACCGGCTGGGCGGACCGTAGCCGGCAACGCTGCCCCCGCATCCGTCCGCCCGGGGCGCAACCACAAGCAATTCAGACACCAAAGAGGACTGCACATGACCGATCGAGAGGGCTGCAGATGACGGGACGCTCGCCAGAAATCGTCTTCCTTTCGGGGAAGCGGACCGGGTTCGGGGCGTTCGGCGGATCGCTCAAGCATCTCTCCGCCACCCAGCTGGGCGTCGTGTCGGGAAGGGCGGCGGTGGAGGCCGCCGGCCTCACGCCCGACCAACTCGACCACGTCGTCTACGGGAATGCGCTCCAGACCTCGGGCGACGCCATTTACCTCGCCCGCCACGTCGGGCTGGGGGTGGGCACGCCCGACCGAGTCCCCGCGCTGACCGTCAACCGCCTGTGCGGCTCGGGCTTCCAGGCGATCGCCAGCGGGGCGCACGAGATCCTCCACGGCGGCGCCCGGGCGGTCCTCTGCGGCGGGACCGAATCGATGAGCCAGGCGCCCCACGTGGTGCGCGGCGCGCGCTGGGGGAACCTGCGCCTGGGCGACCCCGGCCGCTACTTCGAAGACTCGCTCTGGACCGCCCTCGAAGACACCAGCTGCGGCCTGACCATGGCGCAGACCGCCGAAGAGCTCGGAGACCGCTACGGGGTGACCCGCGAGTACTCCGACGAAGTGGCGCACCGCAGCCATGTGCGCGCGCGGGCCGCCTGGGAGGATGGCCGCTTCGCCGAGGAGGTCGTCCCGATCACCATCCGCACCCGCAAGGGCGAGAAGGAATTCGCCGCCGACGAGCACATCCGTCCGGATGTCTCCCCGGAAGGGCTGGCCCGGCTGCGGCCGTACTTCCGCAAGGGCGGCTTCGTCACCGCCGGGAACGCGAGCGGCATCGGCGACGGGTCGGCCAGCACGGTCATCGCCGACGCCGGGTGGGCCGCCGGCGAGGGCCTATCTCCCATCGGCCGCCTGGTCTCGTGGGCTTTCGTAGGCGTGGAGCCGAAGATCATGGGCATCGGGCCCGCTCCGGCCGCCCGCGCCGCGCTGAACAGGGCGGGGCTGGCGCTCGAGGACATGGAGCTGGTCGAGGTCAACGAGGCGTTCGCGCCGCAGTACGCGTCCGTCGAGCGCGATCTGGGGCTGGATCCCGAAAGCACCAACGTCAACGGCGGCGCCATCGCCATCACTCATCCCCTGGCGGCTTCGGGGACCCGCATCACCATCCATCTGCTTCACGAGTTGAGAAGGCGCGGTGCGCGCTACGGCCTCGGCTCCGCGTGCATTGGTGGAGGGCAGGGCGGGGCCGTGGTCGTGGAAGCCTTCTCCTGAGGAGGGAACTTGAACATTCAACGAGTAGGGGTCGCCGGGTGCGGCCTCATGGGCAGCGGCATCGCCGAGGTGGCGGCCAAGGCCGGATTCGATGTGGTTGTGAGCGAGGTCAACGAGGCCGCGCTCGAATCCGGCAGGAGCCGGATCGTGAAATCGATGGACCGGGCGGTGGAGAAGGAAAAGCTCTCCCCGGAAGCGCGTGACGATGCCTGGAGCCGGCTTTCCTTCACCACGTCGCTCGCCGACATGGCCGACCGGGATCTGGTAATCGAAGCGATCGTGGAGGACCTGGCAGTCAAGTCGGAGCTGATGGGCGCGCTGGATCAGCTCACTGGTCCGGAGACCATCTTCGCCTCCAACACCAGCTCGCTCACCATCACCGAAATCGCGGCAGCCACCAGCCGCCCCGACCGGGTGGTCGGCCTCCACTTCTTCAATCCGGTACCGGTGATGAAGCTGGTGGAGGTGGTGCGCACCATTGCCACCAACGAGGATGTCTTCAGCGCCGCCTACCGGTTTGCCCGCGATCTGGGCAAGGAGCCGATCAGGGCGAAGGACAACTCGGGCTTCGTCGTCAATCTGCTGCTGGTGCCCTACATGCTGGACGCCATTCGCCAACTGGAACGGGGCGTGGCCTCGGTCGAGGACATCGACAAGGGGATGATGCTGGGTACCGGCTACCCGATGGGTCCGTTTCTACTGTGCGACTTCGTGGGGATCGACACGACGTACCGCATCGCGGAGATCATGTTCGAAGAATACCGGGAGGCCAGATACGCCCCCCCGCCGCTTCTCAAGCGCCTCGTGGCCCTGGGCAGATTCGGGCGAAAGACGGGGAAGGGATTCTACGACTGGAGCACGAAGCCACCGCGTCCGCTGACGCTGTAGCTACGAACTACGTGGGGTTCAACTGAAGGAGCCCGTCCTCCCGCGAGGCCCGGGCCGTGGTCAGGCTCGTGCGTCTCTTCAGCGACGAGACGAGTGTCGCCGCCGCCGCCGCCGTTCACGGCGGATCGCGGCTTCCCTCTTTCGCTTGCGTTGCGCGCTCGGCTTTTCGTAGAAGCGGCGCTTGCGCAGCTCCGAATAGAGCCCCGACCGCTGTACCTTGCGCTTGAAGCGCCGAAGCGCCCGCTCCAGATTCTCGCCTTCCTGAATCAAGACTTCCAAACAGAGCCTTCCTTTCGCTGTAGCCCGTTCCGCTGAACCCTGTGGGCGATGCCTTCGGGTCCGGGCAGGCAATCTAGTCGATTCCCGGTTTTCCCGGAATCCCCGTCCGGGCGGAATCCTCGTGCGAGGCGAGGAATTCTACCCGTCCGGGCCATCGGCTGGCAACGTCTCGGGTCGATTTTCCTGATCCCCGGCCGTCCCGTGCGTCAGGTCGGTTTTTTGCAAAACATTTGTATCAAAATGATGTCCGACGAGCCGCGCTTTTGTCGTTGGAAGCCGTGTACCGGCAGCAACTTATGGAAGGAACAGATTGTCTCCGGACGTTGTCGCGGCCCTTCGGGAACAAGTGAATTATCGATTCTGAGCATATCTCGTAACCTATTGCCATAACATGAGTTACGAGATTGTGGCGTCCGGAATCCATTTCGTTTTGGGACCCTTGCGCCCGGGCTCCCGTCCTTTTACGATCCTGCCTTGCAAGATGATCCCGAAGGTCGGAATCCGACACGTCACGGGGTCTCTGGGGGGCACTGGAGGCGGCGAAGTCAATTCAGCTACCGTTCACGCTTGGCAGGGAGCCAGCCGACAAGATGTGGGAAACCCGATCCGTCAGCCTTTCGGTCCGTCTGCCGCGCGACGTAGCCAGAAAGGCTGAGGCGGTTCAGGAATCGGATCCGGAGTTTCTCAGCCGGGTCCTCATCGGAGGACTCACCAGGCGTAGCATCTACGAGCACCTGAAGGAGCACGAGGAGTCTCCACCCTCTTTGAACAGCGACGGTCGATAGGCAGGCTGCCGCCGAACTCCCTCCTCTTTCGCGGTCGCCCCGCATGTCTCGGGGTGCTGCAACTCAAGGCCCGGCGGCACGCACCCTTTGGGTGTTGGCGAGGTCATGCGGGCCCCTCCTCCGATCCATCCATCGCGTCGGCATGCCTCTTGCCACTCTTCGGCATGGCGTTGTCGAACGGGTTCCAGTAACATTTGGGCCCGAAAGTGCTTCGTGATCCCGACCTTACGCCAGTTAGACACCCAACGAAACCGGGACACGGGAACAACAGGAGGAGACGTGGCTGGTACCGATGGGCTCGGTGGCACCGGGGCCCATTCCGCGGAGCGCAAGCGTGCCCGCGAGTCGCTCGCCGTCTTGCGAGCCAAGCACCGCGACTATTGTTCCGCGCGCGTGTTTCGGATCATTCAGCGCATGTCCCCCGACGAAATGTTCGTCTTCGTCAAGGATCTGGCCCGCGATTCGGGGGGACCCGGCGAACTCTCCTACGACGACATGGTTCGCCTGGCCACGACTCGGATCTACGCGGAAGAAGGGCTGCCCTCCTTCGAGGACTGGGTAGAACAGTACCGGGCCAACCCCGAGCACTTCGATGCCGTCCTGCTCGACCTGTGGCGGTCGGAAGCGGGCAGGCAGCCTCCCTCGCGCTGACGAGCGGGCAGCCCCGTCCCGGCGGTCAGCCCGGTCCGGGCCGAACTAGAAGGGAAGGTCGTCGTCGGGTTCCTGAATCGCCGCTCCCCGTCTGCCTGTATCCGCGCGCGGGCGCTGCCGCATCCCGCCATCGTCCATCTCGGGAGTCCTGCCGCCGGACCCCAGCATGATCATGTCCCGCACGATGATGTCGGTCCAGTAGCGCGTCTCGCCCTGCGGGGTCTGGGTCTGGGAGTATTCCAGGCGGCCTTCGACGTAGAGGCGGTCTCCCTTCTTCACCCATTGTTCGACGATGTCGGAGAGGCGGCCGAAGAAGGTGAGCCGGTGCCACTGGGTGCGTTCCTGCTGTTGTCCCGAACGGTCGTTGAAGGTCTCGTTGGTGGCGACGGAGAACTTCGCCACCTTGGTGCCGGAAGGCGTCATGCGGATGTCGGGGTCCGAGCCGACGTTGCCGATGAGGGTGACCTTGTTCAGCGAGCGGCTCATGGGCAAGCCTCCCTGGCGCGAGTGGGTGTTCGAGGGGCGAAGTGTAATCTAACCGGCCCGAGGCGGCCATGCCGATGGAGATTGGGGACCGAACGGCCGACGGCTGGCGCCGGGAAGCGCCGGGGCCCTAGTTTTCGTGCCGACTCGGCGGAGCCTGAGCCGGGGCCGATCCTGCCTCGGGCAAGCCTCCTCCGACACTTCCCTCACCTCCTGCCAGCGGATTCCTGCGATGCCGGAACGGCAATATGTGCGTATCGACCGGGACGAAGAGATCGCGATCGTAACCATCGACCGGCGGCGCAAGCTGAACGCCCTCAATCAGCAGGTCGTGGCCGAGATCGGCGACGCGTTCGAAGCGCTGGGGGAAGACGACGGCGTGCGCGGCGTCATCCTGACCGGGGCGGGCGAGAAGGCGTTCGTGGCGGGGGCGGACATCGGCGTGCTGGCGGAAATGACGCCTCTCTCGGCCGTGGAGGTGAGCCGCCGGGGACAGGAGGTGCTGGCGGCCATCGAGCACTTCCCGAAGCCGGTGCTGGCGGCGGTCGGAGGCTTCGCTCTCGGGGGCGGATGCGAGCTGGCGATGGCCTGCCACCTGCGCATCGCTTCCGCAAACGCGCGCTTCGGGCTTCCGGAGGTAACGCTGGGCATCGTCCCGGGATACGGCGGCACGATTCGCCTGGCGCGCATCGTCGGGCTCGGACGCGCGCTGGAGATGACGCTCACGGGCGACATGATCGACGCGGCGACGGCGGAGCGCTACGGCCTGGTCTCCCGCGTTGTAGAGAGAGCGGAGCTGCACGACGCCGCGGTCGCGCTGTTGCGCAGGATCACGAAAAACGCGCCCGTCGCGCTCCGGTTCGCCCTCGAGTCCATCTACTCCGCCCTCGACAGCGCCGAGGCCGATGCGCACGCCTTCGAGTCGTCGCTCTTCGGCGTGCTGGCGGCCACCGAGGACATGCGCGAGGGGATGGGGGCGTTTCTGGAGAGGCGGGGAGCGAACTTTCAGGGACGTTGAAGCGCCTGTGCGTCTGAGCCGTCTTACGCTGTATCACTTCCGCAACCTCGGCGTGCAGGAACTCGAGTTTCCGCCCGAGGGCGTCGCCATCGTGGGCCCCAACGCGCACGGCAAGACGAACCTGCTGGAGGCCATCTACTATCTGGAGACCTTCCGGTCGTTCCGGGCGGCGAGGGACGAACAGCTGACGGCCTTCGGGCAGCCGGTCTTCCGGCTGACCGGCCGGTACGCGGGCGAGGACGAGGAAGTGGCGGTGACCGCGGCCTTCCAGCGCGCCGGGCCGCGCAAGAAGGTGACCCTCGACGGCCGCGAGCCCGACCGCATGGGTGACGCCCTGGGGCGCACGGCCGCGGTCGTGTTCGCGCCCTCGGACGTGAAGGTCGTGGCAGGCGGGCCCGCCGAGCGGCGCAGGTTCCTGGACATCGTGCTCTCCCTGGCAACGCCGGGGTATCTGCAGGCGCTTCAGCAGTACCGGCTCGTGCTCGCCCAGCGCAACGCGGCGCTCAAGGCGCGAAGCGACCGCGCGGCGGTGGCCGCGTGGGACGACTCCCTCACCTCGCTCGGCGCGACGGTGATGAGCGCCCGGCGCGGCTGGATCGCCGGTTCGGCGGCGACGTTCCGGGCCTCCTACCGCGAGATTTCCGGGGGGAGACCGGCACACATTTCCTACCAGCCGTCGGTGGGCGGCGCGGCGGACGCGGAGCCGGAAGATCTGCCCGATCGGTTCGCTCAGGCGCTGGCGCGCTCGCGCGGACAAGAGCGGAGGCTGGCAACCACGGTGGTCGGGCCGCACCGTGACGAGATGCGGATCAGTCTCGCGGCGGACTCCGGGGACCTCGATCTCCGCACCTACGGCTCCGGGGGCCAGCAGCGCACCGGGGCCCTGTCCCTCCGTCTCACCGAGGCCGCCACGGTGCGCGAGGTCCGCGGGAAGACCCCCATTCTGCTGCTCGATGACGTATTCTCGGAGCTGGATGAGGGCCGATCCCGGCGCATTCTGGAACTCATCGAAGGCAAGCTGCGCCACCAGGTGATTCTCACCGCGCCCCGCGAGGCGGACGTGCAGGTTCGCCGGGACACGCTCCCTCGCTGGCGCGTCGAGAACGGAGTGGTGAGCGCGTGAGCGAGACCCGGGAGGAGCTCGCGCGCATCCTGGCCCGCCGAAGGCGTGCGGCCGGGGCGGACGGACCGGAGGAGGGAGCCGCCGGACGACTCCCGGACTCGCTGCGGCCGGGCGCGCGCCGGGCGGGGAAGTCCGGTTCCTCGACGCGGGGTCCGGAAAAGGTCCGGGACATTCTTGAACGCGTGCTTCGGCGCCGGGGCCTGGACCGGGAGCTGGAGTACCAGAAGCTGCTCGAGGAGTGGCCGCGGCTGGTGGGCGCGGGGCTGGCGCGCGTGACCCGGGCGCGCTCGGTCAGGAACGGGGTCCTGGTCGTGGAGGTGCCCTCGTCGGCGTGGGCCATGGAGCTCAACATGCGCAGACGGCAGATCATGGCACGCCTCAACGCCGGGCGGAGCGTACGCGTCAAGCGGGTGATGTTCGTGCTCTCCGGAGGCGACGACGCCGTGGGTGGATGGTGAAGCGCGGATTCCCGCGCCGCGCCGCGGCATGGTTCCTGGCAGTGGCCGGCGCCTACTTCGCGGCCGTGTACGTCAGCGCGCGCCTGGACCGGGTGGAGCTGGGGGAGGGGAGGGCGCCCGCCACCCTTCCCCCCGCCCCTTCGACCCGGGTGGCGGGCGCGATCCACGTGCACACGCGCCGCTCGCACGACGCCATCGGGACCGAGACGGAGCTGGCGCGAGCGGCGCGCGCGGCCGGTCTGGACTTCGTTTTCCTGGCAGACCACCGGCCCGGCGACCGTCCGGCCGAATGGGAACGCACCGCCCGCCGAGAGGAGGGGGTCCTGCTGGTCCGCGGCCAGGAGATCCGCGTGGAAGGGGTCGGCAAGGTGCTGGTCGACCGCCTGGACACCGCGGTGGTGTCGTGGACGGGCGGGGAGGAGAGCTTCCTCGCCCGGGTGGCGCGCGACTCGGCCTTCACGGTGGTGGCGCACCCGCGCGGCCGGCCGTCGGACAGGTGGCGCCCGGCCGGCGCGGCCGGCATGGCCGCCTGGGAGGTGTTCGACTTCGCAGACGTGGCCCGCCGCCGGCTGGCCAGCCCGAGCGTCGTCTACCACCTGGTGGCGCTGGTGGGCGGGGAGTTGGCCGGCCGCTCCGAGCACAACTGGCTGCGACTCTACCGCGACGGGTTCCGCAGCCCGGGCGTGGCCGCCTTCGATTCGCTGTGGGTCGCCGGGAGCTCCGGCGCGGTGGCCGCAGGGGACCCCGTGGGGTCGGCCGGCGGGCGCGGGTCGGCCGACGTCGAACAGCCCGGCTCCACCACGGCCGACCGGCCCGGTCCCACGGCCGTCGGGGGGCTCGACATGCACCCGAAGGCCCGGCTGCCGGGGGGAAGGCTCTTCCCCGACTACGCGTCCTCGCTCGGCACCATCGTCAACCACGTCGCGCTCGACGCGCCGCCGGGCGCCGACCCGGTGGAGGCCGCCCGCGCACTGGGCGCCGCGATCCGCCGGGGCGACGTGTTCGTGTCGTTCGGCGACGCGGAAGGAGCGCGTGGGTTCCGGGTTGGGGTGGTCGCGCCGGGCGACCCCCCGTCCGCCGCGCCGGCCGGTAGTGCCACCCACATGGCCGCCGGCCTCCGCCTGGAAGCCGGATTCGCGACCGATCCGGGCCGGGTCGCCTACCGGGTCGTGCGCGACGGCCGGGAGGTGGGGTGGTGGCGGGGTCCCGGCCTGTCCCGGGCGGTGGACGGCCCCGGCACCTACCGGGTCGAGGTCTTCCGGTACTCGGCGCGGCTGGGCGGGGTGGTGTGGAATCTGCGCCCGTGGATCTTCGTCAATCCGGTGCTTGTGCGGGCATCGGCCGGAGGTCGCTGACACCGGGTCCCGCAGAGGCGCAGCCTGCCATTCCGGGCGCCCGCGCGACCCGGCCCGGAGCACGTCGGCGCCATGCTCCGACGCCATCCTCGGCGGCCTTCCCGGTCATGGCCGAAAACCCCGAAAAATGCTAGATTACTACGTCTTAATGGCCGTCATTTCCGGCTGTCCGCCGCGGCCCGAACTACCTCCTCCGAAAGGAACCGGATGACCGAGGAAAACGCGACGAACAACACCGAGTACACAGCCAGACAAATTCAGGTTTTGAAAGGACTGTCGGCCGTACGCAAGCGGCCCGGCATGTACATCGGATCGACATCGGCGCGCGGCCTTCACCATCTCGTCTACGAAGTCGTCGACAACTCCATCGACGAGGCGATGGCGGGCTTCTGCACGCGCGTGGACGTCCGCATCCACGCCGACAATTCGGTGACCGTCATCGACGACGGGCGCGGCATCCCGGTCGACATCCATCCGGGCGAGGGCATGCCCGGGGTCGAGCTGGCCATGACCACGCTTCACGCCGGCGGGAAGTTCGACAAGGACACCTACAAGGTTTCCGGCGGACTCCACGGGGTCGGCGTCAGCGTCGTCAACGCCCTCTCCGAGTACCTGGACGTTGAAGTAGACCGGGACGGCCGGCGCCATCGCCAGACCTACTCGCGTGGCGAGAAGACAACCGAACTGAAGGTCATCGGCCCGGCGGAGGGAAGCGGCACGCGCGTCACCTTCAAGCCCGATCCCGAGATCTTCACCGAGCTGCGCTACAACCTCGATACCCTCTCGGGCCGCCTGCGCGAGATGGCTTTCCTCAACCGCGGGCTGCGCATCAGCCTGCGCGACGAGCGCGGGACGGCAGGCGAGACATTGGATCCGGAGCAGTACGAGGAGGAGGTCTACCAGTACGAGGGTGGCCTCGTGGAGTACGTCGCCTACCTGCGCGGATCGCGCCAGCCGGTGCACCCGGAGGTCTGTTCCTTCGAAGTGAGCCGCGAGGAGGCCGAGATCGAGCTGGCCCTCCAGTACGACTCGGGGTTCTCGGAAAACACGCACACCTTCGTGAACAACATCAACACCCACGAAGGCGGCACCCACCTCACCGGCCTCAAGGCCGCGCTCACCCGCACCATCAACGACTACGCCCGGCGCAACAAGCTCTTCAAGAAGGCCGACGAGAGCCTCTCGGGCGACGACGTGCGCGAAGGGCTCACCTGCGTGCTCAGCGTCAAGGTGCGCGAGCCCCAGTTCGAGGGGCAGACCAAGACCAAGCTCGGCAACTCGGAGGTGCGCGGCGCCGTCGAGATCACCGTCAACGAGCACCTGCAGATCTTCCTGGAGGAGCATCCCAAGGCTGCCAAGGCCATCATCCAGAAGTCGCTGCAGGCGGCGCGAGCGCGCGAGGCCGCCCGCAAGGCCCGCGACCTGGCGCGCAAGAAGAACGCGCTCGAGGGCGGCATCCTCCCGGGCAAGCTCGCCGACTGCTCGCTGTCCGATCCCGCGATGACCGAGCTCTACCTCGTGGAGGGCGACTCCGCGGGAGGGTCCGCGAAGCAGGGCAGGGACCGCCAGTACCAGGCAATCCTGCCGCTCAAGGGCAAGATCCTCAACGTGGAGCGCGCGCGCATCGACAAGATCCTCTCCAACGATGAAATCCGCGCGATGATCACCGCCATCGGCGCCGGCATCCACGAGGACTTCAACATCGACAAGGCGCGCTACCACAAGATCATCATCATGACCGACGCGGATGTGGACGGGGCGCACATCCGCACCCTCCTGCTGACCTTCTTCTTCCGTCAGATGAAGGGGCTGATCGACAGCGGCTACGTCTACATCGCCCAGCCCCCGCTTTATCGGGTCGCCAAGGGCAAGCGCGAGTTCTACGCCTACTCCGAGGAGCAGCGCGAGGAGTACATCCGCCGCTTCTCCAACGGGAAGGAAAACGCCAAGGGCATCGGCATCCAGCGCTACAAGGGGCTGGGAGAGATGAACCCCGAGCAGCTGTGGCGCACCACCATGGACCCCGACGCCCGCACCATCCTGCGCGTGGACATCGAGGACGCCACCATCGCGTCGAACCTCTTCGACCGCCTGATGGGCGACGACGTGCAGCCCCGCCGCGAGTTCATCGAGAGGAACGCCAGGTACGTCAGAAACCTGGACGTGTAGCGAAGTCGGCGATTCTGCGTGGCTCCGCGCCCGCGCCCGACTACCTGTCGCGCAGCAACGCCAGAAGATCGTCACGCCGGGGCATCGTCTCGGATCCCTCGAGAAACGGCGTCACATCGTCGGTCAGACGTTCCCACGGCAGCGCCTCCAGACGCTGCGCCACGCCGGCCTTCCAGGTATCCCCGGTCATCGGGACAGCCCCTTCGTCGCTCTGCCGCAACGCGTGGTTGAGCAGTTCCAGATTGGGCGCCGGCCACTGAGGGTCGCTGAGATACCAGCCCAGGTCATACACGTCCCGCCCCTTCGCGAAAGGACGCTTCAGAACTGCGTGCAGCTTCCCGGCCAATAGCGACGCGCGATCGTGGTGCCACAGGCGAAGCGTCACGTGCCGGCGAACGAGCCGCGTTTCCGTGCCTGCCCCGTCCGGCGGGTTGGAATCCACGTCGATCTTGATCGCCAGGGCTTCGTCGCGGTGCGCGGAGAGGCCGTTCTCGAAAAGAACCCCGGGGAACCGGAGCCAGGCCGCATGAACGGCGGTTCTGGCTCGCAGCGTGCTCCGCACCGTGTACCCCTCACGACGGAGTTGGCGGCCCATGGACGCGAGCCAGCCGCGAGGGTCGTACCGTTCCCGGTCACCCTCCAGCGAGAAATCGAGGTCTTCCGAGTAGCGGGGAAGGCCGTAGAGAAAGCGCAGCGCGGTGCCTCCCTGGAACGCCAGCGACATGAAGGCTCCCGACCGCTGCAGTCCTTCGAGCACTCGGGCCTGAAGGTACTCCCGGAGGACGTTGCGGCCGTGCAACGGGTCCGCTTCTCGCACCAGGCGCTGGAGGTGGTCCTTCATGCTTCTTCGAACACGAGTTCGGCGTCGTTCTCCAAGGAACGCACGTATTGAGCCGCACGCTTCAGCTTCGGGCTGCCGATGGCCGCCGCCATGCTCCCGAGGGATTCTCTGCACAGGGCGTCGAGGTTGAGCCGCAGCCCGTCGATCCACGCCGGATCGTCGCCTCCCGGTTGCAGATAGGCGAGATCGAGGAATGCCTTTTCGGGAGTCGCGACGAACGCTTCCTGATTGCCGCCAAGTTCCAGCAGGCGATATCCATGGCACATCCCGGGTTTCAGATGTCGGAAGGAGTAGCGGCCGAGCGCCGTCGTCCGACGCTGCGGCCGTCCCGGTCCGCAGCTGGTCACTTCCGGCACGAACTCCGGAATCGCGCCCGCGAAGGCGAGGGCCGACAGGCCGCTGACATAGGATCCCGGCGACAGACGGTTCGCGACCAGGAATGGATGGGGAATCGTCTTCCGGTACGGCGGCGCGAGGGCATACAGTCCGCGACGGAGTTGAAAGATGCGCCCAGCCGACCGCCAGCGCGCAAGCTGGGCGAACAGACCCGGATCAGGCCGGGGTCCGGCCATGAGAAGACCCGTCTCGAAGACGGGCTCTTCCTCAACGACTTGCAGCAGTTCTCGGAAGATCATGGCAGTAACTTAGTGATAATGCCAAATTACTGCCATGAAATGTCGGACTACGGGGCGTTTCTCCGTCGCGCCGCGTTCGCCAGGATCGCTTCCCGGAAGAACGCCGCCAGCCCATCGCCGCGCTTCTCGAAGTGCTCCGTGAAGCGCGGATCCGCCACGTACATGTCGGCCAGACCCGCGTGCATCTGGTGGCTGCAAGGGTAGAACCAGCGGTCGATGTGGCAGCGGTGCTCCTCGGCGAGTGCCCGTGCCGACCTGCTCGCGGCCTCCGCGCCCTCCCCGAGTAGCGCGGCGAGCCGTGCCATCACGTCCTCGGCTTCGGCCTTGATGCGCGTCCAGTCGTCCCTCGTGTAGCGCCGGGTGCGCCGCATGGACTCCTTGTAGGCATCCGTCTTCCCCCAGCGCTCGCGGGCCTCGTCCTCGTACTGCTCGTGGTCGAAGTCCTCCAGGCCCTCGAACATCTCCGCCCTCGCCATCGGTCTCTTCTCCTCCATCGCCTCGAGCGCGCGGTCCACGCCCGCGATGATGCTCTCCGTTCGGTGTTGCCGCTCGCGCAACAGTGCGCGCTGAGCGACGAGCGCGCGCCGCTGGTCGAACGCCCCCGCATCCAGCAGCAGCCCGATCGCGTCCAGCCCGAACCCGAGCTCGCGCAGGAGCAGGATCTGCCGCAGCCGCTCCAGGTCCGTGTAGCCGTAGAGCCGGTAGCCGCTTTCCGCGCGTCGCGACGGGACCAGCAGCCCGATCCGGTCGTAGTGGTGGAGCGTGCGCACGGTGACCCTGGCGAGGGCCGCGACTTCGCCCACCGTGTGGAGGTCCTCTCCAAGCGGATTGTCCGCTGCCGGTTGTTGTTGTTTGGTGTTCATGGAGGGGAAGGTAAACCCTGACGTTACGGCGGGGCGCCTGAGGCCTGGATCACGGCAGGGAATCGTCTAAAGTCAAATCGGACTGCACGATCTGCGTTTCCTGCCGTTGTACGGGACCTGGTTGGATCGTGCCGCCACAGCGGGCAAAACGGACTTGAATGGCGGGACTGCGTCGTCGTCGCCGCCTCAACACCGGGGACACCGCTTGGCGGACAGCCCGCGGAGGTCAGGGCAAACTGGCGAGGTCCACCTTGCCTCCTTCCGCCGCAGGCCGGGCAATGTATGTGCCCGTACGCTAGGCTTGGTCTCATTGCCGCCTCCTACCAACGGATTACAACTCTTGCAGATACCTTGCGCGGCCCTGGGGGAGTTGCGATACGGCCTCTGGTACGTCCATTCCCTGAGGGCGGTCTGGATCTTGGCGTCACCCGACCGGTCGCGGCCCTTGCGCGCTTGGCAACGATCCAGCCACTTCCAGCGTCCGAGGCCGTGAGAAGTCGACATCCCACGCCTGCAAGAGAACAACGGTTCTCACCTGGGTGAAGAGCCTTCGTCGAGGAGCTTGCACAACATGTCAACGCGCTGTGGCACAGCGAGAGTGGTGTGGCCTACGATCTGTCTCGTGATTGCCCTGGGTGGTTGCGATACCGGGAACTCGGCACCCTCGCTGGCCGCATTGCCCCAGAGCGACCTGCCTCCCGGCATCGCTGTACGTGAACTTCAGGTTCGCCGCGCACGGACGATCGACCTGGGCCAGGAGGGCGCCGGATTCGTCAATGCGATAACGGACGTCGCGCGATCGGACTCCCTGCTGTTCGTGCTCGATGGCATGGCGCGGACCATAAAGGTCTACCAGGAGTCGGATGGAGCGTTTGTGCGCAGTTTCGGGGGACAGGGTCGTGGACCGGGGGAGTTCGGCGATCCGATGGCGCTGGCTGTCTTCGATGATACCGTCTACGTATTGGACCCAACGCATGGGCCAAGAGTGTCAGTGTTCAAGCACGACGGGACGTTCATCGAGCTTCGAGACCTGGAGGTGTCGGGCAATCCGACAGACATGGTCGCGGATGCGGCTGGGCTTGTGGTCATCACGCCTTTCCTGCCAGAGCAGAAGTCCGGCCAGTCGCATATCGCTCATCGGCTCACCCACGGGGGTGAGTGGCTGTCGAGTTCATGCTCCAGAGATGGGCGCTTTGCAATCAGCGAGGCGGAGGGCGGGGTGCTCGCTCGGATGCAGTACTCCTTTCTGACTGCAACGACGAATGCCATCACCTGCACCCAGCCGATCTCGCCGACCTTTCAGGTGATTGAGGGTGACGTGCCGAGCCTCAGCTACGCACCGCCGTTCTATATGGCGCCCGAGGATCGGTCGTTCGCGGGCATGTCGGAGTCCGGTATGTTCGCCTTTCTATCGAGTTGGACGAGTCACAGCGAGGCATATGTATGGCGCGGCCGATTCCTATCGGTCTACACCAGCCATGATGAGGAGTTGGCCACGGTCGTCAACCACGTCTTCACGTGCGTTCTGGACCGCGGCCGTGTGCAGGAGTGCGGAACGGCTGAAGGACTTGGCAGGATCGTAGATGCACCCCATCCAGATACTCTCTATGTTGAGGAGATATCTGATGCAGCTGCTCCGACAGTCATCGCGGTCCTCTCGATGGAATGGTAGTTCCCTGGTCGTTTGCGGGTAGCCGATGCCGTGCCGCGCGGGTTCCGTTCGAGCTTCCGCGATTGGGGCGGCGGAGCGGACGGACACGCGGTACGCAGTCATGGAGGCGGCGCTTACGCACAGGTGGGGTCCGCAACCAGGTGAAGGCGGCCTGCGCCCGCTCGGACCTGTTCGAGCGCCGCCGCGTCCATGATGGAGTTGGCGAGCGTCGCGACGCGCAGGCACGGTCCCCGGCGGTGAGGCGCCAAACCATCGAGGCTCGATCCGAAGCCGATCCACGGCAGGCTCCTGATCCCGTGATTTAGGTGCCGTGAGCCAGCCGACGCAGGACTGAGAACACGGCGGCTTAGCCGATGGATGCTCCGCCCCTCTTCGAACCCCGAAGCGCGCGTTCCGCCGGAGTCGGCGCGGGCGGCTGCCTCGTTCCCTTCCCTCCGTGGCGGTCAACAGAATGGTGGCGACGCGTCGTACGACCGCCGCGTCCGTTCCTATGGCGATGCTAACAGGCTATTCCCCCAACACTAACCGTTGAGTTTTCAACAGTTCTGTGTTACGATTCCCCCTCGGCTACGCGTCCGAGCCGTGGAGGACGGGACGATAAACACCGCCGGATGGAGCGCGAACATCGTGAGTCAACTGCCCCCACTTAGCAGACGAGAGCGTCAGGTGATGGACATCCTGTACGAGCTGGGCGGCGCCACGGCCGTTCAGATCCGGGAACGAATGCCGGACCCACCGACCGACTCGGCGGTCCGCTCGATTCTGCGCATCCTCGTTAGCAAGGGCCACCTGACGAGGACGCCCGACGGCCCCCGCTACGTCTACTCGCCCACCATGCCCGTTCCCCGGGCGCGACGCTCCGCCATGCACCACGTCCTGAGGACGTTCTTCGGAGGCAGCGTCGAGGGCGCGGTGACCATGCGGCTGGAACTCCGCGAAGGCGACCTGACGCCGGAGGAGCGCGAACGCATCAAGGCCATGATCGATGAAGCAGCGGAGGAGGGACGATGACCGGATTGCCCATCGCCGCCGCGAGCGTCATCGCTCTGGTTGCGAAGGCCACGCTCGTACTGTCGCTCGCCCTCATCCTGGCATGGTTCCTGAGGCGGGGTTCCGCGAGAACCGTGCATCTCCTGTGGACCACGAGCTTCGCAGTGCTGCTCGCGCTGCCCATGCTGGCCCTCTTGGGTCCGTCGTGGAGAGTGCCGATTCTCCCCGACCGGGGAGCTTGGGGCACCCCGCCCGCCGTCGAGGCAGCGGTGGAGTTGGCAACAAGCTCCTCCTCTCCCACGGAGACAGCCGGCTCGCCCGCGGCCTCAGCTCCGGTCGTAACTGACAGACAGCCGTCCACCGCAAGCCCACCAACGGCTACCGCCAGCCGCGAGCATACCCCGGTACCCATCGACCCGGTCGGCCTCGCCTTCATCATCTGGGCGCTGGGCTGCGGAGCTGCACTTGCATCCACCGGGACCGCCGCGCTTCGCTTTCGGCGACTGGTCCGGCAGGCGAACCCGATCCGCGATCCAGCTTGGATTCGGTCGGCGGACGCGATCCGACGGCGACTTGGCGCTCGCGCGGACGTACCAATCTTGATCAGTACACAGGTCTCCACGCCCATGACGGGCGGTGTGCGGAGACCGGTGATTCTTCTTCCCGCGTCGGCGGAGGAATGGGCACCCGATCGGGCCGCGGTGGTGCTTTCCCACGAACTGGTGCATGTACGCCGTCGCGATCCCCTCCGTCAGCTGCTCGGCCGCACCGTGGTCGCCCTCTACTGGTTACACCCGTTGAGTTGGCTCGCGTCGCGCCTCGCGAACATCGCCATCGAGAGATCTTGCGACGAGGAGGTTCTGGAGCTGGGGGCCCGTCCCTCGGCATATGCCGGGCACCTCTTCTCGTTGGCGTCGGAATTGACCACCCGCCCGGTCCCGCTCGCGCTTCCCTTGGCGCAGCATTCGCAACTGGAGAACAGGATGATGTCGATCCTCAGGCCGAATCGCCCACGCTTTTCCGGAATCCGTACTTCTGCCGTCCTTGCGACGGTTGGCGTGTTGGGCATCCTGGCCGCTTGTGCCCGGCCGGTTTCCCGCGATACCGCCGCGACGTCATCTCCTCCGGTCGAGACAAGAGTTCCCGGCGACCTGCCGGGCGAGAATAGCGCCGTCCCCGTACCCGATCCCGAGCCACCAAGGGATGTGTTGGCCGATCGAGTGCCGCCGGCGCCTCACGTCGCCGAGCTCCCGACACAGCTGGCTTCAGCGCCTGATCCAGCACCTACCCAAGCCGAAATCCGAAAGGACTCCGGCCTTCAGACACTTGAATGCAATCCGGGTAACAAGTGGAACGTCGTTCGCCGCGGGGAGGAGTGGACCTTCCAGCAACATGTGGCCGGCATTCGTCTGTGCATGCGCAACCGCGGCAACGTCCAACTGGTGTTCGATAGCATCTCCCCACAGAGGATGGATGCCGAGAGCTGGCTGGTACTTGAGTCGCAGGCGGACAGATTGCACCGGCTTGTGATCAGGCCCGGCCTTGGCGGTCTGGAGCACGACTGGAGCATTGATGGCCGCGCCTACGCCTTTGGCGCCGACGCAGAGGAATGGCGCGACATTATGATGACCGTGTTAGCGCGCCTCCGCGAGGCCTGGGAGATGGGGGGCAAGGAAGCCAGCCTCCGCCGGGAAATCGGAGCCCACCAACGACACGTCGCCAGTCTGCGCCGCCAGATCGGATCCCACGAACGGCATGTCGGAAGCCTGGGGCGCCGGATCGGATCCCACGAACGGCGTGTCGCGAGTCTGCGCCGTCAGATAGGGTCCCACGAAAGGCACGTCGCCAGTCTGCGCCGTCAACTCGCATCCACTGACAGCAGGGTCGCTAGCCTGCATCAGCGGATGGCCCGGGTGATATCGCTTGAAACGCAAGAGGCGTTGCGAGCAACGACACGGGCTCTGGAACAACTCGACTTGCGAGAACTGGAGGCAGCGGCGCAAGCCCTGTTCGAGGGATTCGACGAAGACGGTCCTCGCGAATGGGACGAAGACGCTTGGCACGTACTAGACGACGTATTGCGGCTTCGGGAAGAAACCCAGAATGAAGTCGGCAGACAATTGACTGACATGCAGGCCGAGGCAGGCCGTATCGCAAGCGAGCGACGGTCCGTGCGTCAAACCATCGAGCAATACGACCTGGACCGAAGAGTGCGCGAGATCCGGCGGGAAATCGAGCAGTATGACCTCGACGGAAAGGTCCGCGACATCGAGGGGCAGATCGACCAGTACGACCTCGACGGGAAGATCCATGGCATCGAGGAGCGGATCGAGCAATACCATCTGGAGGGTAAGGTCAGGGAGATCGAGCGGCAGATCGAGGAGTTGGACGCCGACGCCCGCGTTGACGAGATCGAGCGCTCGATACAAGACGAGATTGCAGCCCTGCGCCGCCTAATCGGCTAGACCGGCACCACTTCCGGAAACGAGCACCCCAACCAGAATCATGAATCGGAGTTGGAGGAGGTACGAACGAATGCGAACGACGGTTCTCGCGCTGATGGCGTTGGCCGGCTGCGGCGACATGGCGACTCGGAGTAACTGGACCACGGAGCGGGATACATTACCCTCCGGCACGGTTCGCGTCACGCACATCCCGGCGGCGGACATATCCACCACCTGGACGCTGGTCGAGGAACTGCGCATCGGCTCTGTGGAAGGTCCTGGGCCAGATGCCTTCGGATATCTGAAGGGCCTCGTGGCGCTGGATGGCGGAGGGTTCGCCCTACTCGATTCCCAGGTTCAGGAACTGCGCGTCTTCGGTCCTGATGGCGCTCACGTCGCGATCCATGGCGGCAAAGGGCAGGGACCCGGCGAGTTCGCGGACGCGAATGGCGTCATGCTTGGCCCCAGTGGACGCCTCTGGGTCCCTGATGGCCGCAACGGGCGGATGTCGGTCTTCGATCCCGAGGACGGCTTCATCGAGTCCTTCCCGTTCGCCGACGGCAACTTCGGCTGGGTTTGGAATGGCGCGATGGTGGACGGGAGCCGCATCTACCGGCCGTGGTCGGATGGGAACCGCGAACAGATTCGCGTCTACGATTTGACGATGACGCTGATGCATTCGGTGCCGTTGCCCAGGGATCACCCGCAAGACGAAGAGTACGATCCCGGAAGTCAACCCGGCACCTTCTACCAACAACTGCCTGGCGGCTACATGATGTACGGGATCCCGTTCTTCGCGGCCGAGGTCAGGCACATCGATTCGCGAGGCGCCGTCTGGTCCACCCGGGACGGCGATCCCGAATACCGCGTGACGCGGTGGGAGCCGGGTGGGGATACGACGCTCTTGGTCGAGACCCGCCGACGCGCGGTCCCCGTGCCCGCCATCGAACGCGACTCTGTTATCGACGCGATGCGGCAAATGCTCGCGAGCAGGGGCGTAAGTCGCCAGTGGGACTGGTCCCGAATACCTGATGTCAAACCCGCCGTCGAGGCCATTTTCCAATCGGTCGAGGGCAACCTGTGGGTCCGGACTCCTGCGGCGGACGGCGGAGTCCTGTTCGATGTTTATTCGAGTGAGGGCGGCTATCTCGGAACGGCTGGCTTGGGACCGGGCCTCAGCCTCGTTGACCACGTCGCCCCGGTTGTGCGGGGCGACGTGGCATGGCTGGCCGTGACGGACGAACTGGGCGTGAGCTACGTGGTCCGGGCACGAGTCACCGCCAGCTAACACCGATGTCCCTCGAGGGAGCCCACCGGTCTAGCGGAAACGGGCTCGGATTGGAATCCGCCACCTCACGTCTCCGCGAGGTGGCTTTTATCGGAATCTAAAGATGGGAGTGCAACCGTGGCGATTCTGCGATCAGTTCCTTGTGTGGTGATCCTACTCGCAGCGACAGCGTCACATGGTGTCAGTCAAGTCCTCGCGGGGCCACGAGGGCCGGTCGAGTTCATCGGGCTGGAGCGCTGGACTGCGCCCGAGTTGCTTGAGGCCATCCAGCGGATCGATCCCGACCAACCCCTGCACGCCTGTGCGAGCACCATGAAGAGTCAGCTTGGCTTCGCCGATGCCGCCGTGACCCTCCACTTCGACTCCTATTCCCGTGAATTCCTGATGTCCGATGAAGCCGTGCCATACTTGGTCATCGTCGGTGTAGAAGACCGTGCTCGGGTCCGGTACATCCATGTGGGCACCGAGACCATTGACTTGCCAGAACCCTGGCAGGCGCTGAAGTCCGAAGCGGAGGAGGACTTTTCGACTCTGGTCGTAGCCGCGGAAATGTTTCACTCTCGGCACGATCTCGAGACTCTTGGGCAACGCACCGAGTTCTACGGCATCGAGCCGACCACTCTTGATCCCATCTGGAAGCGGATCGAGGCCTTGGCTGGCGAGCAGGATCTTCTCCTCGCCCAAGAGGTGCTCACCAATGACGCCTCCTGGTCGTCTCGTGCAACCGCGGCGAGTGTGCTCGTCAACTTGACCGAGCACGACGCCGCTTGGCACGCCCTGATGTCGGCCATGATTCACCCCGAAGTGCGGGTTCAGGGGGCGGCCGAGGCTGTTCTGAAGGGGTTGATCCAATCGGAAAGGGGTCGCCCTGTACGGTGGGATGCGGCCCGCGACACCCTCCTCGCGCTACTCGATGGTACCAATCCATTCGTATTCCCGATAGTTCTGCAGGTCTTGGCTGCCACCGAGATTGAGCCGGCGTTCGGGAAGCAACTCCTCCGGGAAGCGCCAGACCTCCTTCTTGCCTACGTTGGCGCCGAGCACGAGGTAACGCGGGAGTCCGCGATTGATCTCTTGGAGATCGTAAGCGGTGAGGATTTCGGGGCGAATCCTGAAGCCTGGTCAGAATGGTTGAACCGTCCGCCGGACGATTCCTGAGAGCTTGCACCAACGTCTTCATCACGACACCGCAGGATCGGACGCCCCGCCGTTCAACGAGAGCGCGTAGGGCGGCACGCGCGTCCGTGAAGCTGACGACCAAGAGGCCGAAGAGCTTGCCCGCGACGCCCCGTTGTACGCCGTTCCGGGCGGCGCGGAGGAGCGTTTCGCGGGGGGCTCTGCCCCCTCGACCCCCAGACAGTCCGCGCCGAAGCGCGCGAGGATCGCGGGCGACGGGTGCGCCGCGATGGCTGATCGCCGCTTCCCCTGACCGCCGCCGGACGGCCATCGCCGCGAACGGCGACGAGGCTGCGGAGGCGGCCCCCGTCCTCCGCCGCGCCGAACACCGGCGCGGGAAGCCCAAGGGGTCTAAGGGGAGCGGAGCACTCCCCTGGCCAGCCTCCGTGTTCAACGCGGAGTCGGCGGATTGCCAAGGGCCTAAATCACGGCAGGGAATCGTCTAAAGTCTTACAGGACTGCACGATCTGCGTTTCCCGCCGTTGGACTGGACCCCGCTGGATCGTGCCGCGACAGCGGGAAAAACGGGTTCGAATGGCGGGAACCAAGGCTCCGTTACGTTACGCCCTCTTGGTGCGTCGATAAATGGGTGTCACGACGCTCCGCGGACGACGCCCACCTCGTTCTCGATTGGAGGGATGCACGAGAACATAACAGTCAGCGATTCCTTCAACGAAGCGGCGGGTGTTGGCGAACTCGGGTTCTGCGAACCGTTTGCTCTGGAACACGACGATGTCGGGTTGCAGGACGCGCACCTCCTCGTGAAAGAGCGCAATCTCAGCTTGGCGATCGAAGTGCGTACGATCCTTCTCGCCCGCCCGGTTCTCCCGTCGTTTCGTGACCCACTTGTAGAAGTTCGTGAAGGCGATGTACTGCAGTGGGTTCCCTTTCAACTCTTCCAGTACGAGACCCCACCGGCGTTTCTTGAGCAACCTTTCGCATGTCTCCTGTTGAGCCTCCACATGCCTCCAACCCCAATCCGGCGGCCACGCGTAACGAAGCGCGGCGAAGTAGACTCCCGCCATGTGAGCATTGAGCTTCGGATCAACGGCCGCCCTCTCAAACTCTCCGCGATCTCGAAAAGGGCCACCACCGGGATTCTTGTCCTTGCCGGAATCCAAACCGACCACAAGGAGTTTGTTACATCGGGGATCGACGCCATATCGCGCGCCCACGTACGGATAACCGGCGAACTTACGGTCCTTCGAGATTGATCCCGTCTCGTGGTCAATCCTCAGCTTGTGGAAGAAGCGGTGGTGGGCTGCGTCAAGATCGGAAGTGTAGCTCTTGCTCATTTCGGATCCTGAGGTTGATTACGACGCCGGAGAAAACCTACGCCAAGGATGCCAGCACCGATGGTTCGGCACAATGGCGTGCCGGCATCAGGTGCCCTTCGGGACAAGGCCCCTCCGTGCAGAACTCGCAAGCGCATGGTTCCTCCGCAGACTCGTCGCAGCCGTCCTGAGCCAACCGCCCGTCCAGCGTCCCGCAGGATGGTGGTGCACTCAGCGCGCGAATCCACTGCGCCCCACAACAACTCTCCCGTGGCCTCCCTTGCGCAGGCCGGGCAAACCGCAGCAATCTCGCCCGCCGCAAGGCCGTTCCTGCCGACGCTCCGCCCTGCAGGAGGGCCCCCGGCACGCGCGCTGGACGCCCTCGTGCGCGACGGCATCCGCTAGGGATTGAAGGGTGCTGATCGACGCGGGCTGCTCGTCGATGCGCGGACCCAGCTGCGATGCCGGCGCCAGGAGTTCGGAGGCGAACCAGTCCGCCTCGCGCTCCAGCGGGCTCTTCCGTGGTGGAGGAACTCGCCCGCCGATACACGACCCGCTCGGTGTCGCCCGCGAACATGGCGTCTAGGTGGCCGTCGCTGTGGTAGTGCGCGAGGGAGAGGCGACGGTGCCCCGAGGTCGGGCAGGCGTCGGAGACGATGATGCCGAAGCGGTTGCCCTTCTTCCAGAGTGCTCCGTAGACGCCGGAGGGAAGGGGGCCTTCCGCGACGACGAACGCCTGCCGGCGGGCCGGACGGGATCGACCGGGACGCTGGTGACGCTCAAGTGGGAGAGGAGGTCGGTCTGGCTTATCCGACTTGAGCCTTGGACTCTTCGTCTTCCTGATCGATGGTGCCTTGATTGTCGTCTTTTCCCCGTCCCGCGAACCAATACGCAACGATGGAAGCAGACACGGGGAGTATCGTGTGGAAGATTGCGATAGCTTGATCCATTTGGTTCTTCCAGCCCAACACGATAATGAAGAGCGCGCCACCGCCAAACAAGAAAACGGCAGCTCCGTAGGTTACGCGCACCGCGATGAGACCTGACGAGATTGAGCTGGACACCCGCCAACACCCAGACATGACCACCACCACAACCACCACCCCCAACCTCAACTGGATCGCCAACTACATCTGGGGCATCGCGGACGACGTGCTCCGCGATGTCTACGTCCGCAGCAAGTACCGCGACGTCATCCTTCCCATGACCGTGCTCCGCCGTCTTGACGCGGTGCCCGAGCCCACCAAGCAGGCCGTGCTCGACACGAAAGCCTGGCTCGACAAGCGTGGGATCGTCGAACAGAAAAGCACCCGCGTCTGAGCCACAGCCGCTCAACCACCAACCGGTGATGACGTTTCTGTCATTTGTTCGCTACCAGGCGGGGACACGGAACACCTCCGGCAAACACGTCCCGACCGATACCACGCCGGCCCGACCGCAGTCTGGGCTCCGTTTCCTCGGCAACCGCGCTTTCTCGACGGCACGCCGCAGAACCGGCGATGGCTCTTTCGTTCCAGAGGACTTCCTCTTCCTGATCTCTGGGCAGCGAGCGGGGTACGCTAGCGCGAGTGCAGTCAGGGCGATATGAAACACGAAACCTCCGGCACTACCACGGGGAGCGACGGGCACCGGGGGTCCGTGATGGACGGCCTATTCACGACCCGGTGGTCGGGGCACGGATGCTCCGCCGCCTCGAAGCGGCGCTCGAACCGCCTTACCAGCGGGGATACCGCTGGTCGGGGAGCGACCCAAAGGGTGGAGGGCAGGGGTGCGCAAAGCCCCCTCGCCCCGGCGAGGGTGGGGCGAGGGGGAGTGAAAGCGCGCTTGCGGTAATTCACGCTTCGGTTCAGTCAAACTCAACCACAAAGATCACCTTCCCCTGTGCACTCATCATCATCATCACCACCCCCGCCGCCCCCCTCCGGCTGGTACTCATACGTGGTTGTGCATATCATGGACCATAGCGCCCAGACACAGCTTGTGGTTTCCGAACATTTCTGCAGCCCGCCGGGGCAGTCGGACGCGACCAGCAGGCGCGGAGCCGTGGTGAACACCAGCGCACTGCCGACAATCATTGCCGTTGCCAGCAGCAGTATCCTTAGAGCATTGAACGTCTTCATCTGGATTCTCTCCCCTGTGGGTTTAGTGTGAGCGCGATAAGCGCTGGGAACAACTCTCGGCCGAGGGCATAGATTCGATCAGGCCCTACCGCAAGTTGAGACGATGCGAAGGGAAGGCGTACCGACCCCAGATAAGCACCGTTGCTCAAGCCGAACAGGTCCAAGGTCCGCCTTCGGTATTCCGTTTGGCCGCCGTAGTGAACGAAGAGCGTATCCCCGCGCGCCCCTAGGCTCATTGCCGAAGAAGCGTACGCCGGTGCCCTGGTTGAGCGTGTGGTTTTCACAACCCCGTTTTCAACAGATCTGCTAACGTCGGTGCGAAGCTCGGGGAAGTCGGTATGCTCAGCGTAGGGGAATCCCTCGGTGTCGTCTCCACCTTCCCCGAAACGCCACCAGCCGTTTCCGGCGGTGAAACCGAACACCCATCCTTCCCCAGCACCCTGAACCCTGCCTTGACGGGAAAACGAGGACAGATCGCGATACCCTTCATGCGGAAAGTCTAGAACCCCGGCGGGAGCACCTGATTCGTCGAACAACAGAAACGCCGGATCGTCCTCAGTAAACACGACCACCCCACCATCCGGCAAGCCAGCTACGTCAAAGGCATTGAGTTCCATGCCGACTTCACCGGTCATTCTTCCGTTGGCGTCAATGATGGTGAGTCTTCGGCTGGCATTGTCCACCACGGCGACCCGACCGTCGGGCAGGTGGGCAATGCCCCGAACCGAACGAAACTCGCCGGGTCCGTCGCCTTCCCTGCCAAAGCTCCAAAGCACGGCGCCTTCGCGGGATATCCGCACGATGGCCTTCCGGCCCTCGTCCCAGACCGTGACACCTTCGGAACCCGCAGATAGCCACATCGGTTGCAGCAATGTGGTGTCGGCTTCTCCCCCGATTCGCCACACCGTATCGAAAGCCATCGGTAGCGGTGTTCGCTGGGCCACATCCTGCTCGGACCAAATCGGCGAAGGTGACCCGGTTGCACCGTCCCCCGAACACGCCGCGCCGAGTAGGCCAAGCAGCAACATTGCGCAATACCTCATTGAACGCCTCCCTTGGATCGTAGCTCTTGCACAACAGAGATGATGCGGCCTGCTTCCGCCTCGACCGCCGCTAGGTCCGGGGCAAGCGGGGCAAGATAACGGACACGCCCCAGACCGTCCGTCAATACCACCACGGGCGTTGCCGTGATGCCCAGCGCCCGCATAACCGCTGCTAGGTCGGCGGCTCTCGCCCTGCTTAGGGGGAACGACACCACGCCGTCCTCTTCGTCGCTGTTCCGGTTGACGGCAAGCAGGCCTCGAACCGGAACGCCGATCCGCTCCAAACTGAATGACAACTGATTCAGCATTTCAGTCATCCCGACACAATCTTCCGGTTGCAGGATGATGGTCGCGGTGGGCTCGCCTCCAACCATCCAATAGAGCGGCAGCTGCTCCAGCCTCTCAACCTGCTTGCGGGCACCGATAATGGCAGCCCCACCGACTACGCCGAAAAACAGAACGACCGAAAGGATTGCGTTGGCGGGGATCAGGCGTGCTGACATGTCTGCCTCCCTCTTGCTGCATCGCGGGGTTCGTTCCCCTCGTGAGCCTAACCTTCACCTGATCAGACACCGTAACGGATGCGGATCGCTTCACCGGCCGGAACGGCTACGGTCACCCATATTCCCGTAGGCCGATGGCTGAAATGGGCTCAATCGGGAAGTTTCGGGCACGTCTCGCTGTAACCTGAGGACACTTCTTCCCCAGACAGCAGGGCAGTTCTTCCCGGGCTGCCGGGCACATTATCCACTAGGGGCCATGAACTTCTCGGCACACGGGTGGTGGCAAAACTGCCCTGCCTTCCCACTGCGCCCACATAGCAGTTTTGATGTGCGTTCATCGGTGCCACGCGGACCCGGCCAAGGAGGGAGTGGATGATGCGCTACGATGGCGGCAACGACCCCCAGGCGAGAGAATGCGAAGCGGGAGCGGACCTGCTGCGGCGCCTTGAGCCGCTCATCCGGTCGGTCGTCGCGAGCTTCGCACGGGATCGGGCGAGCGCAGACGAACTCGTGCAGGTCTGCCGTATCCGGCTCTACGAGAAACGAGAGCAGTGTCGTGAACCCAAGGCGGTCTTCGGATGGGCGAAGAGGCTGTGCCAGCGAGTCTGTCTCACCGCGGTCCGGAACGAGCGGCGCGACCGGCACCGCTTTGCCGCGGATGTGAACAGCATCGCCTCCGCTGAGACGGCGATCGCCGATCCCCTGGCCGCCTGCGAGACCGGCGAGATGCGGCTGCGGGTTGGAAGCGCCGTGGAGCATCTTCCGGCCCAGCAGCGGCAGTTGCTGAGGATGCGCTACTGGCAGGGCCTCAGCGCCGTGGACATAGCTCGCCGCCTCGATCTGCCCGAAGCGACGGTGCGGACCAGGCTGCGACGGATCTGCCACGTGTTACAACACGCGCGTGAGATCCTCTGCTATGCGCCGCCTCGGCTCTCGTTGTGGTCTCGGCGACCCAGACACGGTATGATGGACGAATCAAGCACCGCTCTCACTCGGCACCGAGCGGAGGAGTGCCTTGAGCCGAGACCTGTAATTGCAGGAGACCACGATCCGGAAGCTTGCACACCGAAGCGACTTCGAGGCGATCTTCGAAGCCTCGCCGGACGTGATTCTCCTGGTGGGTGCCGACGGCCTCATCCGGGGCGTGAATCCCCAGGCTGAGGTCATGTTCGGGTGGTCGCGCGAAGAGATGGTCGGCGAACCGGTGGAGATGCTCGTTCCCCAGGCGCTTCGGGACGACCACCGTCGTCACCGGTCGGTGTACCGCCGTCATCCCGTCTCTCGCCCAATGGGCCTCGGCATGGAGCTCTTGGCCGTAGGCAAGGACGGCGTCGGGTTCCCTGTCGAGATCAGCCTTGGCCCGTCATCGGACCGGTCCGGCGAGTTGCTGGTCGTCTGTGTCGTGCGCGGCCTCGCGCAGAGCGAAGTGCTTCGCCGGATAGAAACGGCTCGGGTTCTTGCAGCCGAGTCCGAACGCAAACGGATCTCCCGGGAACTCCACGACGATGTGAAGCAAACCCTCACCGCGACGCAGCTCCACCTCGCCGCCCTGGTCGAAATGATGTTCTCCAGAGATCACGCGGCGGAAATGGTCGTGCGCATCCAAGCCGATCTGGATCGTTGCCATGACGCGTTGGATCGCGTCATAAACGACCTGATGCCCGTCGAACTGGACGGGCATTCCTTGGAGTTCGCGCTCCGTATTCTGTGCCGTCGGGCAGAGGACGACGGATTCGTCGTCGAACGAGACATCCAGCGGGTGGGCGACGTGCTGGACCCCGAGGAGCGCTTGGCCGCGTTCCGGATCGTTCAGGAAGCGCTGAACAACGCCAAGCAGCACAGCCGAGCCGGTCGCGCGACGGTGCGATATTGGCGGGATGGCCGACGACTCTGCACGGAGGTCACCGATGCCGGCGCAGGCTTCTCGCCCGACGACATCGAGCCGCACCTGTCGGTTGGACTCGCGGGCATGCGGGAGCGCAGCCAGATTCTTGGCGGACGGCTCACCGTCACGAGCGGGCTCGGCGTCGGTACGTCCGTCCTGCTCGAGGTGCCGGTCCGATCCGATCCGCCATCGTAGGACCGGTCCCGAATGGATAACCGTTGCAGTGTCGTGCTCGCCGACGATCATGCAGTCGTTCGTGCCGGCATCAAGTTGCTCATCGAACTCACCGAGCGCTACGAGGTGGTCGGAGAGGCCGACACCGGTGAGGCCGTCGTCGAGAAGGTCGCGGAGCTCCAGCCCGATCTGGTCATCATGGACATCCGCATGCCGGACATGGACGGGATCGCCGCCACCCGCAGGATCACGAAGCAGCACCTCGACGTTCGAGTGCTCGTCCTCACCGCGTACGACGACCCGGAATACGTGGAAGCCGTGATCGAGGCCGGGGCAATGGGTTGCCTGAGCAAGCGACGGGCTCGCTCGGATCTGGTCGCCGCCCTCGACATGCTGGCATCGGGAAGGATGTCGTTTCCGGCACATCTCGCCGGGATGTTGTCGAAAACGCGGACCTCGGCGCGCCGGCAACGCGACGACTTGGCCTCCCTGAGCGAACGGGAACGTGACATTCTGTTCCTGACGGCGGCGGGCTACACGGCCGACGAGATCTCCCGCAAGATCTACCTGGCGCCGAAGACCGTCGCGAACTACCGCTCGTCCTTGAAGCGCAAGCTGGGTGCCAAAAACCGAGCCGATCTCATGCGCGTCGTTGTGGAATCTGGACAGCTGACGAACATGCTGGCGGTTGCCGGGATCGGGCGGAAGGACCAATGAGCAGAGGGTTGAGGCAATACGGAAGGCAGGGATGAACGAAGCCGAGATGCGAGGGAAGCCCAGCGGGATCCCCAAGGCACGCGAGTACGTCGAAGACGCCGACGCGCCGCGTTGAGCAGGAGTCTCCGCAGCTGCGGTGAACGGGTTGTCGACCGCCCGCTAAGACGGGGAGCGAGGGGGGCGCTGTCTCCCCTCTGAACCCCAGTTTCGCACGCCGCTGCCGAGGCAGCCGGGGGACAGCGGCGGAACCCCGTTCCTGCTCAGGCCAAGTTCGCGCAACGGGCGAGCGCAAGGCGGCGCCGTCCCGATGGGGTAGCCGCCCGCACGGCGATGGTTGCCGTCCGCTTGACGGGAACCGGGTTCGCCACCGGTCGCGTGCCGCACCCGGCATGTCTGATCCGCGGGCCCTTGGAGGACGGCTCTCGAAGCAGGCCGCCGAAGGACACCGGCCTCGCCCGTCTGCGCCGCTCCGCGTCCCGCAGCCCCCTTCGGTAAGCCTCGCGCCCAACGCTCGATTTCCGCGCGCTGTCGGCGCGCGCCTTGTCCAGCGCGCGGCCCGCTCGCCCTTTCTGGTATCGGTCGAGATCCTCTCGCCGGCTCTCGACCAGAACCTCTCGGCCCCGGACCGGGCTGCCGCGCTTCGCTTGCCCACCCTCGTTCGGACGCCGGGAGACCCGCCGCCCGAACGAGGGTCCGGTCCGCCGCCCCTCTCCGCTAGGGAGAGGCAGATCACTCAAGACGCCATCGACCGCAGGCACCGACCGTTCGTGAAAGCGGGGCAGGTCCAGTCAGCAGGGCGTTGCGAGTGTTGCGCAACCGGCGTTCTTCCATCCTCGGCTCAGAGGCCGTTTCCGCGGGTTCCGGAGCGTTCTCGGGTAACCTGCGGGCCGTAGGATCGCCCCAGATCGAGGATCTCCGGTCCCAAGGGGTTACCGGGCAGGGGGTTGAACGTTGCGGTCTGGCAAGGGAGGTCCGCCCCCCCAGACAGGAATACGTTGTCAACGGGATCGCTGGCTTCGGGGTAGCGCTCCCGCTACCGGGATACGAGTTTTGTGGGCGATAGAGGTCTTCTACTCCCACGAACTCTCCGAAGACATCGACCCGGACGCCTGACCATCCAACTTGGGGCGGCCGGCGACATCCGCACAACATGGATCAACATGGTGAGGTAGGGGCCATGAAAGGGAAGATCCTGATACGGGGAATCCTGGCGGCAGGCATGATGAATGCCACGCCCGCCGCGGCGCAGGTGGGCTTCCAGGTCGGCGGACTCGTGTCGTGGCTCTACGAGTTCGATGAGTCGAGGTTCGGGTTCCAGGCAGGCGTGCACTACGACTTGCACGACCGCGTTCAGGTCGGCGTGCTATACGTCAACAAGGGAGAGGAGTGCTGCATGGTCCACAGCATCGAGGTGCCCATCACCTACAGGCACCCGGTTGGCGAGATCGCGCATGTGCTCGTCGGTGTGGCGCCCGGCTACGACGACCACGGAGGCTTCTCCGAACCGCTCGAGGTGAGCACACTGCTCGGCCTGGGCGTCGAGATCCTCCGCGCGGACGGGCGCCGCATCTTCCTTGAGGCGGCGTTCACGCACGGCCTCATCGGTGCCCAGCACGATACAAGTTGGGAGCCGAGACACTACAAGACGGTCCGGGTCGGCCTGAACGTGCGCCGCTGAACTAGAACCGCCGCGGACCCCGGGGGCACAGAGCTGTTCGCCGACGATCCGGACTTCAGGCGGTGGCTGACGGACACGGCGTTGCGGCTGGCCTACAAGGCGACGCCCTCCTCCGGCTGCCCTACGTTATCAGACATCCCCAGAACGTTCATCAGATTCCGCAGCTCCATGCTGTGAGCAAGAGGCCGAGGATCTTGCCCGCGGACGGCCCAGTGGACGCTGTTCCGGACGGTGCCCTGAGAGGCGGTTTCGGCGGCTCTGCCGAAGGCTGGCTCACGCTCTTAGGGTGCATAAGCCAGCATACCCCCCGTGGCCACACTCCGTGCGTCCCCTGGGGAGGCTGGCGGGGGGCCGTGCCCCCTCTGACCCCCGACGATCGCGGCCGCTGCGGCGGCGCGAAGAACACCCTGCGGACGGGTCCCCGGAGGCGGGGTCCCGGAAGGGTGTCGAGCGCCGCTTCCAGACGGCGGAGAACCCGTTCGCCGACCGGCTGGCCGCCGGGGCTGGTTCGGCATCGCCGCGCAAGGATGGGACGCGGACGCCGTGGGCGGTAGCCGGTCTCCGAGGGATAAGGGCAGGTCCCCTTTCGGCCATGCGACCCCTCCGTCCGACCACCGTTCCTGTTGGGCAGCCGTCCCGGTCTCCGTCCAACGGGCCTTGCTAACTTGCCCAGAGCACTCCATGCTTTCCCGCAGTCTCCAATGGGAGAGCATCCCCCCACACCTTCCCCCTCGACACCGCGAGGCCACCGTTGAAGAGACCATATACCTTCCCATTGCTCGCGGCCTTTGTGCTGGGCTGCGGCCTGACGGATCCGGACATTCCGGGGATCGCTGTTACCGGGCACGTCAAATTACGGGATCGTGGGCATTGAAAATGTCAGGGTTGAGCCCGGTGGCGGGGGTTCGGCCATGGGATGTTGGGCGAAGGCGGGCAAGGGCCGAGAACGGGTTGGCTACCATCGCGTCTCCATTGAACGAAGGAGACGTGATGATCGGAAGAGAGACGCGGGTGTTGTTGCGGCACTATCTGGAACAGGGACTGAGCAAGGCCGCGGTGGCGCGGCGTTGCGGGGTCAGCGAGCGGACGGTGTACCGCTGGATCGCGGCGGGGCAGCTGGACCGGGAGCTGGACGACGGGCCGGTCCGATACGGGCCGAGGCGGCCCCGGCCTTCGCGGCTCGATCCCTACAAGGAGATCATCGAGACCCGTCTGGCCCGGTATCCGGATCTCAGCGCTGTGCGGCTGTTCGAGGAGATCCGGAAGGCGGGCTACGAGGGCGGCTACGACCAGGTGAAGCGGCATGTGCGGGAGGTCCGGCCGCTGCCGGAGCCGGAGCCGGTCAGGCGCTTCGAGACCCCTCCGGGGCACCAGGGGCAGGTGGACTTCGCGGAGTTCAAGACGCCGTGGGGGAAGCGGCACGCGCTGGTCGTGGTTCTGGGCTACTCGCGGCTGATGTGGGTCCGGTACTACGAGCGGCAGACGATGGCCGTGGTGATGGAGGGCCTGGAGTCGGCGTTCCGGTACTTCGGGGGCGTGCCCTCGGAGCTGCTGTTCGACCAGATGAAGGCCGTCATCGTGGAGGACAACCGGGAGGTCGGCGGGCGGCTGATGGAGAACACGGAGTTCCTGCGCTTCGCCCACCACTGGGGCTTCCGGATCCGGGCGTGCCGGCCGTACCGGGCGCAGACGAAGGGGAAGGTGGAACGGCCGGTCAGCTACATCCGGCGGAGCTTCTTCTACGGACGGGACTTCGTGTCGGACGACGATCTGAACGCCCGGGTGCTGGGGTGGCTCGGCAGGGTGGCCAACGTCCGCGTCCACGGCACGCTGAAGGAGCGGCCCGTGGACCGGTTCGAGGCGGAGAGGCCGCACCTAAAGCCCTTGGCCCGCTGGCCTTACCGGCCCGTGACGCCGCTGCGCCCCGAGCCCTCGAAGGAGCGGAACGAAGCGGCGGCGGACTCCCGGTTCGTCGAGGTCGAGCGCCGTCCGCTGGCCGAGTACGGCCGGATCGCGGGAGGCGTGCGGTGAGGCCGCCATCGCGCAGGGAGCGGATCGCGGCCCAGCTCGCCGACCTCAAGATGCCCGGCGCGCTGGAGGCGCTGGACGGCGTGCTCGCCGGGGTGGACGGGGGAGGCACGACCGCGGCCGAGGCGATCGAGCGGCTCCTGGCCGCCCAGATCGAGCTCCGCAACGGCCGGCGCCTCGAAGCCGCCATGCGCTCCAGCCGCCTGCCGTACGTGAAGACGCTGGCGGCCTTCGACTTCGCCTTCCAGCCGTCGATCAAGCGCGAGCAGATCGACGCGCTGCACGAACTCGGCTTCGTCGAGCGCCGGGAGAACGTCGTCTTCCTCGGCCCGCCCGGCGTGGGCAAGACGCACCTCGCGATCAGCCTGGCGATCACGGCGGCTGAGAGCGGCCGCAAGATCTACTTCGGCACCCTGACCGACCTCGTCGACTCCCTCGAGGAGGCCAAGGCCGCCGGCCGGCTCGACCGCCGCCTGAAGATCCTCACCCACCCGGCACTCCTCATCGTCGACGAGATCGGCTACCTGCCGGTGACCCAGAGCGGCGCGGTCCTCTTCTTCCAACTCGTCAACCGGCGCTACGGCAACGGCTCGACCGTGCTCACCTCCAACAAGGGCTTCGAGGAGTGGGGCCGCATCCTCGGCGACGAGGTCATGGCCGCAGCGCTCCTCGACCGACTGCTCCACCGCTGCCATATCGTCAACATCCGGGGCAACAGCTACCGGATGCGCCGCCACGCCGAACTCTCCAAGGCGATCCACCCCCTCGCGAGCCGAGTGGACGCCGAATCGCCTGCCTCGAAAGAGAGCCCCTCATGACGACCTCGCTACCGGCCCGCTGCCCCGCTCCGGTCGCTCCGCTCCCTCCGCGGAGCAGCGCTCGGACCCTGACATCTTCAATGCCCAATACCCTGACATTTTCGATGCCCATTGACAATCGCTGGCAAATGGACGGGCATCGACAACGACGGGGACCGGTGGGGGCTGGAGTTGATCGAGGGCGAGGGCGGCGCGATATCGGGTACCTACACGCTTCAGATTGTCGGTTCGCTCACATTTCACGATTCCGTCACCGGGAGCTACGACTATCCGGCGGTCTCCTGGGACCTCGCGAGCTCGTTTCCCGGCATCCTGACCAGCGTTGCAACTTCCGAGGAACCATGGCTCAGTCCGGCCAAGGATTCACCGGAACGGTGACATGCACCGGAGGCGGAGTCCCGGATTGGACAAGCCCGCTTGATTTTCGCCCGGAGACCTGAGCGGGAACAGATGATCGATGGCGCGATGCCGCACGGGGCGGTCGCGCACTCTTTCTCGTCTGTGGGCCTGTGCCGCGCGATGAATCACGCGACGCGTCCTTTGGTTCGCCGAAGTCGGACTTGAGAGAGCTGCTGCCTGAATCGGTGGAGCACTTGGACACTGGTCTCTCCGGTCTGCGCCGCGCTCCAGAGGTCCTGAAGTTCCTCGCGAGCGAGAAGGACAACATCGTCACGCTCCGCCTTCTCCACCTCGGCCTTGGATAGCGCCTCACGCTGTCTGGCCGTCGCGAGGACCGCGATCACTTCGGTGTCGGGAAGTCGGGCACGCAGGTCCTCCGACCGAGCGATGAGCTTGCCCACCTTACCGCCTGAGTCGAGCGACCCGACCGTACACTCGACCGCGAGCAAGACGGATGATCCGGGGGCGTGAGCAAGGTGGTCGACCGTGTCTCCCCGTCTCGTGTGACCCGAAAGGGGGTGCACGTGGAAGCCGAGGAAGAAGAACAGCAATCCCACAGCGGCCTCGAACTGCTGCGACTTGGCCTTCCCACTGGGCCGCAGCCACTTGACGAAGCGTTCAAGGCCTGGGTCGAGAGCGTCTTGAGCCTTGATTCGGATACTGGAGGCGGTAGATGCCAACGGCACCGACACGCGGTCTACGCATCGGTCTCCGATGACGATGAACGCTGTGGCGGTTGAATCACCGTTCTGAACCGGGATGTCTAGCGCCGTGCGGAGAGCATCCCCCTCGTGCGCCCATTCGGGCTCGGCGAGCTTGGCCGATCCATGGCGGACCGGCTCTCCGGTGGTTCTGCCTGCCGTCCAGATGAAGTCCGCATTCGCTACAAAGACATCCGCGGCAGCCCGCACGGTCACGGTCACCCGATCCGCCGACGAGGATACCCTCTCGGGATCAAAGCGCACGGCGAGGGGGGCGATCAGCTCGACGACGGACATGGTGCCTTGGATCTTCAGGCCTCGGGGCCGTGCGCAGAATCTACGCACCAGGTCGGGCAGGCCATCGTAGGCGTTCGGCCCGCTACGGATCATGCCGTCCAGCTCGAATGGATCGTGACCCGCTTGTCTCACGACATCGAAGATCTTGGAACCATAGCCGACGAGTGAGTGACAGCTCCACAGGTCGTACGCAGCAGTCCGGTACGAGCCGGCCAACTCATTGAAGCTGTATTCGATGTCGGTCTCGGACTGACCCGACTGGCCGACGTACCTGACGTACCGGGGTCGCAGCTTCATCATTCCATTGGCGATGCCGAGGACGACGGCGGGAAGGTCCGCAACCGGACGAACGACCTGCCAGGCACGGAATTGGGGGCGCTCGACCGGTGAAAAGCGTGGGACCGACCGAGGGGGACGATGGTCCAGGAAACCACGGGTAATCAGGTTCATCCAGCGGCGACCGCTACGGACCGCAACGACGCGCAGATCGACGGACCGCCAGAACCCGCCGCCATTCACCAACTTGATAAAGCGATTTGCCTCCTCTTCTGGAGAGCGCTCGCGTCCTTTCTGTGACATTCGAGTCTCCGTGGCCCCGGCAATCTTGGATCACTACGGCAGGGGTCGTGAAACTAACATGCTCCGGTCTTCGGCGACCGAGTAGCGCGAGCCCTTATCGCGGATCACCCGGCGGGAAGCCAGCGGTCCGTTGATCTGCCGGGCATAGCCCAGCACAGCGCGGATGGTGGGGGCGGTATTCAACGCCTCCGTGCCGGTCGAGCGTGGGACCGGAGCCGAATGGCTTCGGCGGCCTTCCCGCATGGGATTGGTGGACCGGGAGCGACCCCGGGCGAGGTTGGGATGGCATGCACATCCCAACCGTCGCCGTGCCGTACCAGGCACCCCGAAGGGCTGGGTCGCTCCCGTCAACGGTCGCAAGCGCCCGCGCGTCACGGCCGCCCCGGCCCTCTCGCCGCAAACGCAATGAAGTCCGCAACTTGCGGAATCGGCGGCGTGTCACATCCGAGCGTGATCATCGTGCACAACGACCCCAATGTCACATGTGCACTCCGGATCGGCAACGGCCCCCGTCCGCGGGCGGTCAAATCCCGCGCCCGTGGAAGCGGCTCGAACGCCACACCGAATGGCCGTCGATCGTCCCTGCCGGACCCATGGATCGGAGCAGATCCTCCATCTCGACCATCCGGTGGAGGCAGGCTTGGAAGCCGCCCATTTCCTCGACCGCCGCGTCGTCCATGCCGACGATCGCATTCTCGATGCGCGTGATCTCGCGCCGGGCCGCAGCGGCGGTCCCAGGCGGGTGGATGGGGCGTGGAGCCGTTTCCGAATTGGTCCAGTTTCCGAGGATCGTCCGCGCCCGGTCAAGCGGTCTCCAGGCGCACGCGACCCCGACGACCTCGACCGCCAAGCCCAGTTGCCTCAGTGCCTCCCAGAGCTTCCGGTGCCGGTCCCGCCACGAACGGAGCGCGGTCGAGGTGTCGTAGCCGGGATCGGCGTGGACGAACACGGCGCGGCGCGAGTCCAGCGCCACGGGCATCCCGCGCGGGCGGTAGTGCCGCGCGCCCCCGGCGGCGC
Source organism: Longimicrobiales bacterium (assembly GCA_965208255.1). Lineage (GTDB taxonomy): Bacteria > Gemmatimonadota > Gemmatimonadetes > Longimicrobiales > Gaopeijiaceae > BD2-11. The sequence goes on along the minus strand of OZ242324.1, from coordinate 160,997 downwards.
CCCGATAGACGCGGACGGGCATGAGCGAGCGCCCCATGTCGAGCGCCTCGAACGCGGCGACCTTCTCGGATTCGGTCGGGAGCCAGGGCAGGTCCGGATGCTCGATCACGTAGTCGCACGAGAGCACGCGGCGCATGATGACCTCGGTCGAGGTGATCCTCCGAAGGCGAATACCCTCGGCACCGAGCGCCCGGTAGATGCCGCGCGCGCAGATCCGGCAGACCTTCAGATCTCCGACCATCTCCTCGGCGGCGAGCCTTCTCCGTGTCAGGGCCTGCACGAACCGGAGCGTCTTGAAGCGGTCGATGCCGAACCACGCCGTCAACTGCGAGCGGGTGAACACGCCGCCATGCAGGCTCGCCAACGCAATCCACTCGGCGCGGCGGCCTGTCAGGCAGAACGGCTCCAGCGCCTTCTCGCGGCCCTTCAGATGGTCGATCAACGCGACCGCCGTTGGTCGATGGATTTGCGGTACATGAGGGTTCGGGCTCCCGCAGTAGGCCCCGGACTCCGTGGTGGGGACCACGTGCTGGTGAGGGTGTCACTGCCGGTAGCAATCGGGAGAGCGCCCTTGGCGGCGTCAAGTCGCATCTGCGGGCAATTGTCCCGAGCCGTCCGGTGCGGTAACGGATGCTGAACGGTTTCCGGCAGCCGCTCCTGCATCGGTTCCCGTAGATCCTGACGAGGCGCTCGGGCGCGGTTCGAGAAGCGAACGGCACGGGTGCCCCGCACTGGTCAAGCTGCCTTCGGCCAGCGAGATTCCGTTGCGCAGATCGTGCAGTCCATCAATCGGAGGAATCGAACGATGGCACGCACGAAACGAAGTCGGCGCTCCTACGGCGCCGGAGAATGGGGCCGGAACCGGGTCCGGGTGTTCCCGGACCCGAAAACCGGCCTGTTCCAAGTCGAGTGGCGAGAGAACGGGCGAAGGCTGACCCGGTCGCTCGGGCACCGGGACTGGACCCGGGCGAAGAAGCAGGCGGACGAGTTCGCCGCCGGGTTCGCGAGCCCGGACCTGAACGGCAAGGCGGAAGCCGAGCCCCAGCCGCTCACGCTGGGAAAGCTCTTTGACATCTACGGTAAAGAGGTGACGCCCACCAAGGCGGAGACATCTCAGTGTTCCGACCGGGCGGCGACGAGGATGTTCCTCCGGTTCTTCGGACGGAACCGCGACCCGGCCACCCTGTCCCAAAGGGACTGGGACCGCTTCATCCGGGAGCGGCGCGCGGGCAGGGTCGGCCCGAGCGGAAGGCCGGTGTCCGACCGGACCGTCGAGCACGACCTGAAGTTCCTGATAGCCGTGCTCAACTGGGCCGCCAAGTCCAGAGACGGGCGGGGCAAGCTCCTGCTCGTGGCCAATCCGTTGCGGGGTCTCAAGACGCCCACGGAGAAGAACCCCACGCGGGTGGTGTTGTCCGAGGAGGAGTACCAAGCGCTTCTCGGAGTGTCCCGGCAGGTGGATTGGCGGTTTCACATCGCGCTCGTGCTCGCGCACGAGACGGGGCACCGAATCGGGGCCATCCGTCAACTCAGGTGCTCGGACATCGACCTCGAAGGTGGGGTGGTGCGGTGGCGGGCGGAGCACGAGAAGACCGGCTACGAGCACCGGACGCCGGTGACGATCGAGGCGTTGGCCGTCCTGCACGAGGCGCGGGAGAGGAGTTCGGGGCATGAGGACGCTCCGGTGCTGCCCGCGCCGACGGATCCTTCGAAGTGCGCGGGTCGATCCTTGGTGCGAGCTTGGTGGTACAGAGCACAGACTCTGGCGGGGCTCGAACCGAAGCCCGGGAGAGGCTGGCACTCGTTGAGGCGGAAGTTCGCCAGCGACCTGATGGATCAGCCGCTCAAGGTGCTCTGCGAGTTGGGCGGCTGGAAGACCGCCAAGACGGTCCTTCAGTGCTATCAGAGAGCCGACGAGGGACAGCTTCGGAAGGCACTGGACGCCCGCCGGAGACCTCGCGGCTGAGGCTCTCAATTCGGCGGGACTCAAGTAGCGGGAAACGAGCCCATCAATCCCATAAGATCAAGTGAACGCGAAAGATAGAATCCTAACCGATTCCGTCGTTACGTCAGGGTCAAGGGGGAGCCGATCAAGGTAAGGGAATCCGTCCAAAGTCAACTGGGATTGGACGATCTGCCGTCCTTGCCGGCTGGGCGAGACAGGTCCCACGCGAAAGACTAGGTTTCACCATCGCCCGCAGAGAAGCTCGAACCGGGTCGATGACTTCGCCAAGACGATATTCCCCTCGGTAAGGCGATGAGGTGTCATGAGATGTCGGACGGCCATCGTAGGCACGATTCTCACGGTGGCTCTTTCCTTGATCGCGTCCCCGCTTGCCGCGCAGCAGGTCGTCGAAATGGCCGCGGAGGACCGCCTCCTCGACGCGGACTTTGAGGAGGTGTACCGCGTGGGGGCGATGCGGATCGCCATGCTCTCCGATGGATGCGCAGGCGTGAATCGGTGCTCACGGCGGTCTAAAGGCTGAACGTGTGGCGCGGCGACGCCAGGGACGCAGGCCCTCCTCCGGGATTGGGTGGTTGGGGGGCAGTGGGTCTGGCCGCCGTACTGGCCGGAGTTTCCCTCCTCGCCGTGCCGTCGCTCCGCGCCCAGTCGGACGCAGAGCGATCCGCGACTTTCCCTGAGAGCGAGACCGACTCGGCGGCTCTCGCGACTCTCGCAGCGTGGGCGGATCAGGTGTGGCTGTCCTTGCTCGACCGCGACGGTGCCTACTACGGCCGTCTGGCAGAGGACGGCATCTTCCAGCGGCTCAACCCTGAAATGGACCACGAGTACGAGCTGGATGTCCGCTCGACCCTCTTCGATCCCAGTGAAGACGCACGCTGGGCCGAGGTGCCCAACGGCATTCGGATTGCCGGGGCCTCGATCAGCCATCCGCACATCCTCAACGTCGTGGACTGGCGCCAGGAGATCCACGTCTCCGGCCCCGTGGACCTGATGGCACGCTACCGCCGAGAGCGATCGCTCACGGCACGGCGCGACTACCCGTGGGTCGGCATGCGCTGGCGCGACGTGCTCGGGACGCCGTGGACCGTGCAGGTGGGGCTCGGCGTCCACTTCTTCAAGCCGTCCGCAGACGTGGAGGTCGCGCTGGCACGCTCCTGGAGAGACAGGGAAGAGCGGAGCTGGACGCTGGAGGTGCGCCTGGCAGCGCTCGACGCCTTCAACGAAGCGATCTTCCAGGGCCTGGGAGTGAGGGCGGACGAGGTGGACGCCCACTACGACTACGCGGCGGCTCCCCTCGCCGCTCGCACGACCCTGAGGGCCGCGGCGTCACGCTGGCGAGCGGAGCTGCACGCGGGATCGAGCCGAAGAAGCGAGGTACAGGTGACCTTTCCGGCAACCGGTCGGGCTCCGTTCACCCAGCTCGAACAGGTCGCGTTCCTGGGAGCACTCCTCCAGGTCACACCGCTCGAGCGCGTGACGTTAGCGCTGTACGGCACCTGGGCGAGGGCGGACACCGAGCGGCGGGCGCCCGCGAGCGGGCTCGGCTTCACCCTGCGCGAGCAGACGGTGACCGTGGGCGCCCGCGCACGGACCCGCCTGAACCCGCCGTGGGCGGTCGAGACGGAGTTGGCGCGGGTGCGGCGACCCGAATGGCGCTCGCCGGGAGGGGGCGCTCTCCGCGAGCACCGTGATCGTGAGGTTTTCGCCCGGGCGGCCCTCGTCCGGTACCCGGAGGCGGGATGGACGGGCCGCCTGGCCTACGCCCTTCTGGACCGCGATGCGGGCTCCCAGGCGCCTTGGCTCACCTCGCAGAATCAGCGACTGATCACGGAAGCGGGCCACCGGTTCCGGTCGGGCTTCGAGGTGACGGCCGGGCTCCGCTGGGACCTGGACCACTTCGTGCGGGAGCCGTTCGGCGGCGGCCATCTGCGGCTGTCGGCCGCCTTGTGACGACGGGAAGGCGGCCGAAGTGGATGGTTCGTTTCGGCGCCTGTCTCCTCCGGCCCTCCTGCCCGGCCAGGCGCAGTTGCGTCGCCCGGTCTTCGCACCGATCTGGCCCGCAAGGCTCTCCAGCGCCCCTCCGCACCGAGATGGGGGGCGTTCCGGGAGAGGAGCGACCTTGATGCGGATCGCCCGGACGCAGCCGGCCATGAACCGGTCGAAGCCTTCGTCGCGGCATGCTTCTATCGCCCACCTCAGCGCCCCAAGCTCGGGCCGCACGGCCCAGGCCTCCCAGTTCAGGACACTCGTCCCAATGCACCGCCTTCATTGTCAACACGGGAGATGCAACAGGTAGTAAACGCCGCTTAATCCGCTTCCGATTCAGGAACCCTCCAGTCTCCTTCACCACATTGAGGAGGTATCCGATGAAACGGCTATCGCTCGTTCTCCCCATCATCCTGTTCCCTTTCGCCACCGTCTCTCCGGTCTTGGCGCAGACCACGCTGTCGCTGACCGGCGGCCTGAACCGGACGACCATGGTTGCCGACCCTCCTGACCGCGCCGTATGGCGTTCCGAGTCCCTCACGAGAATGTCCGTCGGGTTGGCGGCGACGTTCCCGGCCTCGGAGCATCTTGGGCTCCAGGTTGGTGTCGCATACTCGCAGAAGGGCGGCCGGCTGAGCGGACTGGACGGCGACACCTTCGTTACCACGGAACTCGCGCTCGACTATTTCGAGTTCTCGCTGCTGGCCGTGCCGACGTTTCCCCTATCCTCATGGGAACGCTCTTCCGTTCGATTCTTCGTCGGTCCCACCCTGGCGAGCCGAGTCGACTGCGACTTCAACGCATCCGGCTGGCTCGCAACGGAGCAGGTAACCGCCGCTGGCAGCTGCGACGCGGGAGGGCGCGACGAAATCGAAGCTGCGATGGACCTCGGGGTGGTCGTGGGCGGAGGCATCGCAGTCGGCGTGACGGAGCGGGCGGGTGTGAGCATCGACCTGCTCTACACACTCGGGCTCATCCCCGTCGGAGGGGGAGACTCGTATTGGAGTGGGCCGAGACAACGTGTCCTGACCTTTCGGACGGGCATAGCCCTCCCGGTTGGCTAGGCCTTCGAGCGGCCCGCAGCGCGGAGCCCCGATCTCGGGCACCGAAGCCCCTTCCGCCAGAACGTCAGAGCCAAGGTGTACCGGGCCACGTCACATGTCGTAAGTTGGGGCGGCGAGCGCTCGGCTTGGCGCCGCGATCGCCGAGAACCTCGGGAGTCCCGGAGTCGGGGGTGGGGCTGTGAATATCGACACGACCTTCCTGCGCCGCTGCATCACGTCGCTCGAGCGAGCCGTGGAGGGAATCGAACGGCACGAAGTGGACGACGATGTCATGTACGACATCTACCGTGCCGCGTGCGTCAAGGAGTTCGAACTCGTGCTCGAACAGTCCGGCAAGCTGCTGCGCAAGCGGCTGGCCGCCTGGTTCGCGAGCAACCGGCAGGCCGACCGCCTCCACTTCAAGGATCTCTTCCGCAACGCCGCGCGCCACGACCTCATCGCGCCGGATGCAGTCGAACGATGGCTGCGCTACCGCGACAACCGCAACTACACGGCTCACGACTACGGCGAGGACTTCGCGGAAGCCACCCTCAGGCTGTTTCCGGATTTCATCAAGGATGCGAAGGCCCTCGCCGACGTGATCGAGCGGACCAACGATGACTGACCGGCTACGCCTCTTGCCACGGCACCGGGGCATCCTTACGGCATTGCTCCGGAAGTACCTGCCCGATACCGAGGTGTGGGCCTACGGGAGCCGCGTGAACGGCCGGGGCCACGACGGCAGCGACCTCGACCTCGTGCTGCGGGGACCGGGGTGCGAGGAGATTCCACTCGACCGGCTGATGGATCTTGAGGACGCGCTCCGGGAGTCGACGATTCCTTTTCTCGTAGAGGCGCGGGACTGGGCGAGGCTGCCGGAGCGTTTCCGCCGCGAGATCGAGCGGGAGCATGTGGTGTTGGTGTCCCAATGACTGGCCCAAACAAGAAGCTGATCGCTGCGGTGGAGGCGTATTTCGCCGATCTTCGACGGGTGCGCGCGCAGGGGTAGCCACGGGCGAGATACCCTAGGCTCCCCAGACGAAGCTCTCTACCTTACGGTCGTCGTCAGTGGACAACCCTGCCTCACGCATGGCCGTGTACCAGCGAATCAGAGCGGCCTTCATCTCATGGAGTGGCGCGCCATAGACTGGCTGCATGTGCTCCACCCACAACTCCATTTCCCTGCGCGTAACGGTCTTCTTACGCGCCAAGAGGTCTGCGATGGAGACAAGTTGCCTCGCAAGCGCCTCGTCAATCACCTTCATCGGCTCGGTCCAAGTCCGTGGACCGGAACAATCGGTGTACAAGCCAAGCTGCTTCAGCTGATCTAGTAGAAGGGAGTGAGTCCCAGATGGGTCAGTAGCCAAACGAAGCGCATCCAGGCTCCGGGCTCCTTTGGCTACCAGGTCTGGCAGAATCCAAGCCGTGTTCTTGCTGCGATGCGAACGGTAGTCCTTCCATGCTCGCTTCCGTACTTCTTCGTTGGGGGCGAACGCAAGACCCCGGAGAGCGGAGACCTTGCCGGCTTCCTCAATTGACAAAAGGAGTTAGTTGTCCGTGATATCGTGGCACGCGAACTGAGTCTGCTTCCGGCTGGTTACCTTCCTCGGTCATGCGATCACTGATAGCGAGAGGATACGGAGGATTGTGGCTCCGGCGGCGTGGCCAGCCGGACTGCCCAACCTAGCGAGCCTCAAAGGTTAACGATCATGGCCATTGGTCCGTAACCGGCCCACCCCGTCAGGGTTGGCGGATCAAGTTGGATCTCAGGGGTTCGATCAAGCCGCCACCGGTTGGCCCCCTCGACGTTGTCCCCGACCGGATCGAGCACTACCATCGGCTGCGTCGTCGGGCTCCTGGATGAGCGGCATCCGGTCCACGGTGCCGTCGTGGAGGTCGTCGGCCGGAAGATCGAGTGGCACCAAGGGCCGCGTACCACTTTCAACCGGGAGGTCGGGTTTTCAACGCTTGGGGATCACCCCGGAGGGGCCGTTCGCTGCCCGACCGCTACGGGCAGTGGGCCCTCGTCGCCGGCGCCTCGGAGGGGCTCGGGGCCGCGTTCGCCGAGCAACTGGCAGCACGGGGCATGCATCTGTTGCTGGTCGCGCGCCGAGGGCAGCTGCTGACCGAACTCGCCGAGCGACTCACGACGAAGTACGAGGTCGAAGCGCGCTGCCTGGCGCTGGACCTGGCGGACCCCGCCTTCGCCGAAACGCTTGCCGACGCCGTCGCCGGTCTGGACCTCGGGGTCATCATCTACAATGCCGCCTACACGCCGGTTGGTCCCTTCCTCGACGCTGAAGGCGAAGCCCTCGATCAGGCAGTGGACGTCAACGTGCGCGGGCCGCTCCGGCTGCTGCGGACACTGCTGCCGGCCATGCGGGACCGGGGCCGGGGCGCGGTGGTGCTGATGTCGTCGCTTTCGGGTCTGCAGGGGGCGCCCAACGTCGCCGCCTATGCGGCCACCAAGGCGTTCAATGCCATCCTGGCCGAGGGCCTCTGGTACGAGCTGCGTCCGTACGGCGTCGAGGTCGCGGCCTGTTGCGCTGGCGCCATGCCCACGCCCGGATACATCCGCTCGTTCGACCGCGACGTGCCCGGCATGCTGTCTCCCGATGAGGCCGCGCGCCAGACGCTCGACGCGCTCGGCAGGGGGCCGCGCGTCGTGCCCGGGTGGGTGAACCGGATGGCCGCCCAGGTCATGACCCGCCTCCTGCCCCGGCGGTTGGCGATCCGGCTCATCGCCCAGGGCACGAAGCACCTGAGATGACCGACGCGTTGGCCGGCTTCGTCGCACCCTGGGCCGTGTTCGCCGGCATTCTCGTCCTCCACCTCGTGCTGCCGGCGCGCCACGTTGCCGGATACGCGCGCGACGAACGCACCGGGGAGCGGCTGCGCTATCGCCTGAACGGCCTGCTGGTGTTCTTCGTGGCCGTGGGGCTGTGGTTCGCCGCGGGCGCCGGCGGGGTGATGCCGTGGGACTGGCTCTGGCAGCATCGCTGGTCGGGCGCGGCCGGCGCCCTGGTCCTCGGGCTGCTGCTCTCCGCCGCGGTGGTGCTGACCGCGCCAGGCCCGGACGCCGGCGACGCAGCGTCTGGCGCGCCTCGCCGGGGACGGAGCCTGCTCGCGGAGCTCTATCTGGGGCGCCGGTTCAACCCGCGCATGTTCGGGGGCCGCGCGGACGCGAAGATGTTCCTCTACCTGGCCGGGGCGACGCTGCTCGAGCTCAACCTGCTCTCCTTCGGCGCCCACCACCACCTGACCCACCCGGCCGACCCCTCGCCGGGGGTGATGTTCTTCGTCGCGCTCCTCAGCTGGTTCGTCGTCGACTACCTCGTCTTCGAGCGCGTCCACCTCTACACCTACGATCTCTTCGCGGAACGCGTGGGGTTCAAGCTGGTCTGGGGATGCCTGTTCTGGTATCCGTACTTCTACGCGGTTGGCCTGTGGTCCGTGGCGGACCTCCCCAATCCGCACGCGCCCGCATGGCTGACCGCCTTCGCCGCGGCCATGTTCTTCGACGGGTGGGTGCTGGCGCGGGGCGCGAACCTGCAGAAGTTCACCTTCAAGCGGGACCCGGAGCGGGCTTTTCTGGGCCTGGTCCCGGTCGCGATCTCGGATGGCGAGACGCGCATCCTCGCGAGCGGCTTCTGGGGCCTTTCGCGGCACGTCAACTACCTGGGGGAGATCCTGATGGCCACCGGTCTGGCGCTGGTCCTGGGCTGGCCGCTGGTCCTCGGGCCCTGGCTGTATCCGCTGCATTACGTGGCGCTGCTGGTCCCGCGCGAGCGCGACGACGACCGGCGTTGCGCGGCGAAGTACGGCGCGCTCTGGGACCGGTATCGCGAGAGGGTGCCGTGGCGCATCGTGCCGGGGATCTATTGATGGAACCGAGACGCCCGGCGCGATGAGAAACCTCGCCATCCGACTGCTCGCCCTCTTCCGGCGCCTCTCGCTGCTCACGCTGAAGCTCCGGGGCAGGACGCCGGCCGATGCGGCCGCCGAGCGCGTGGTGAGCGGCAAGGCGTGGGATGAATTCTGCGACACCCTGAAGGCAGCCGGAGCCGCCCTCAACTATCCCGGCGCGCCCCGGGACCCGTTCAACCAGGCGGAGGGCTACCGCTACCTCAGCCGTCTGACCCGCGGCGGCCTGATGGCGTTCGTGGAATACGCCGATCCGAGGGCGCCAGTGCTGCACCGGGTGGCCCACGAGACGGTCAAGCTGGGGAGCGACAACCCCGACAACTACTACCAGACGGCCGCCATCCGCGGTGACTTCGAGTACCGGATCACGGGCCGGCGCAACACCGTCCACTACCTCGGTTTCGGCACCCAGGCCGGGCACTACGGGCAGGGCGGGGGCATGCCGCCCACCGGCTACATCGAGGCCGCGGAACTCGACATCGACCCCGACGGCCATTTCGAACTCATCGTCAGCAGCCGGCGCCACGACGGCAACTGGCTGCCGATGACGGACGAGAGCGGGACCCTGATCGTGCGCCAGACTTTCCTGGACCGCGAGACCGAGGCGCCGGCGGAGCTGCACATCGAGCGCATCAACTGCCCGGAGGGCGAGAAGCGGCCCCGTCCCCTGACACCGGAGCAGATCGACGAGGGGCTCAAGTCGGCGAGCACCCTGGTGGCGGGTGCCGCGATGCTCTTCGCCAACTGGGCGCGCGGCTTCCGGAAGCACACCAACACGCTGCCCATGTTCGACCCCGACGTGTCACTCGCGGCAGGCGGCGACCCGAACATCGTCTACTATCACAGTCACTGGGCCCTGGCCGAGGGCGAAGCCCTCCTGATCGAGGCCATGCCGCCCGAGTGCGAACACTGGAACTTCCAGCTGAACAACTACTGGATGGAGTCGCTGGACTACCGCCATCACACCATCCACACCAACAAGCACCTGGCCCACTATGAAGAGGACGGATCCGTGCGCATCGTGGTCGCGCACACCGATCCCGGGCTGCCGAACTGGATCGAGACCGCGGGCCATTCGTCGGGCACCATGTGCTTTCGCTGGATCCGGGCGACGGAGCATCCGCAACCGCGGACGCGGGTGGTGAAGCTCGCGGAGCTGCGCGCTACCAAGCCAGTCGCGGCTCGTGTCCGCTAATGCCTGCTGGAGCCGCGCCGGCGGCTGACGCTGCGACCTACCTGCGGCCGCCAGGAAGCACCAGGTCGTCCTGTTGACGGCGGTACTGGTCCAGCACGTCATGCCATGCCGACTTCTGCATGTAGACGGCCTCACGTCCGGGGCCTGGCGACGCGGCAGACGCGGCAAACGGGGACGCGGCGTCGGCGGCCGCCGCGCGCAGCGCCCTGCAGCCGTGTACCTTGTTCCTCCCCTGTATGCCGGAGTACGCCAGGGCGGCGGCCCCACCCAGGAGCGCATAACCGAAGATGTCGATTTCATCACTCACGATCTCGTCGCCGGTCGCGTCGAACGCATCTTCGAAGTCCTCGGCGACGCCTCCGAGCCAGAGGGCGCTGATTCCGTAGAAGAGGAAGCCGGCGCCACCGAGGAAATCGAGGGCGGGCAGAAGGATGCTATCGGTACACGAGACCGAACCGGTGGCCTGCCGGCCCGCAACTGGATCGGGCGGCCCATTTACAAAAAGGAATGAGCAGCCGGAGAGCGGCAAGAGGCAGGCTGCGGTCAGAAGGATGCGCTTGACCATGGTGGTTCCTCTCCCTATCTGGTGTGGTAGAAACAGTCCGCTTTCCCAGGAGCCCGGGGCAGGGGAGAATGAAAGATCTTGGTGGGATCTACCGGCCACCATTCCCTCTTTTGGGAATATTCAGGTCGCCTGTCGTTGTCACTTAGCCGGGATGCAGACCTCGACCGACTACAGCCGCCCGTACCGCCCCCTTCCAGTCTCGCTCTTCAACCGGGCGGGCCGAATGGTCCGCAGGCTCGGCTTCTCCGGTGACCTTGACGTCGCGCGGATGATCGCCGCGGCACGGCGCAGGACCGGTCTCTCGGACTTCGGCGACGAGTGGTTTCTCGAGCCGCTCCGCGTCCTCGTCGATTCGATCAACTCCGAAGCGCGCCTGACCCCGGTGGGAACGATGATCCAGCGCTCGCGGATCGTCTCGGCCCTGTGCACCCGGCTGCGCGCGGAACGTCTGCTGCGCCGGCACCCGGATATCCTCGATGTGGACCTGGGGAAGGTCATCGTCATCGCCGGCCTGCAGCGGACCGCCACGACCACGCTGCACCGACTCATCGCCGCCCATCCCGGGGTGCGCGCGCTGCGGTCCTGGGAATCGCTCAACCCGGTCCCGCTGCCCGGAGAGAAGCGGGGCGACCCCCGGCGCCGCATGCGACAGGCGAAGCTGGCGGCCCGGGCGATCGGGTTCTTGGCGCCGGACTTTCTCGCCGTGCATTCCATCGAATACGACGCGCCGGAGGAGGAGATCTTCCTCCTCGACCTGTCCTTCATGAGCCAGTCCCCCGAAGCGACCATGCACGTGCCTGGCTACGCGCGCTGGCTCGAGGGACAGGATCACACGAAGTGCTACGAGTACATGCTCACCGTGCTGAAGATTCTGCACTGGCGGCGTCCGGGCGACTGCCGGGTGCTCAAGACGCCGCATCACATGGAGCATCTGGATGTGGTGCTGGACGTGATTCCCGAAGCATGCATCGTCCAGACCCACCGTGACCCGAAGCGGTCCGTCGCGTCGTTCTGCAGCATGGTGGCCCATGCGCGCGGGATGCTGAGCGATCACGTCGATCCCGGCGAGATCGGGAGGCACTGGATGCGCAAGACGCGCCGCATGATCGACTGTTCCATGGACGCGCGCAGGACTGCGGGCGACGGCGTGTTCGTCGACGTATCGTACTACGATCTGATCGCAGATCCGGTGTCCGAGCTGCGCAGGGTCTACCGGGCCGCGGGGATCGACTTCGGCGAAGAAGCCGAGAACGCCGCGCGGGCGGTCTCGCGGAGAAACGTGAAGAATCGCCACGGCAGGCACGTCTACTCGCTGGCCGACTTCGGGCTGGACGAAGAATCCGTCGACCGGTGCTGCGAACGCTACCGGCGCGCCTACGGGATTCCCGACGAGGCCGACATGTCCCGGACAGGCTCATGACCAACCGCGCCGCAGGTCAGCCGGAAACGCGGAACGCGCAACACAGCCGCATCCTCCGGGCGATGACCAAGGCGGTTATCGATCGCTTCACGCAACGGAGGATGTTGCGTCCCGTGCCCGCGAGCGTCCGCATCGACGGGAAGGTGTGCCTCGTCACCGGGGCCAACAGCGGGCTCGGCAAGGCGGTGGCGATCGATCTGGCGAAGCGGGGCGGGCACGTCCTCATGGCCTGCCGCGGAGGCCATCCGGAGGCCGGCGAGGACGTCCGGCGGGCATCCGGCTCCGACGCGGTGCAGATGCTCCGCGTGGATCTCTCCGATCTCGATTCCGTGCACGCGCTCGCGGACGAGATGGGGCGCCGCCACGAGCGCGTCGACGTCGCCGTCCTGAACGCCGGCGTGATGCCGCGGAATGCGCGCAGAACACCCCAGGGCCATGAACTGATGTTTACTGTTCACTTCCTGGCCAATCGACAGTTGATACAACGACTGGTCGCTGACGGCACCATCCGACCCTCCAGCCGTCCCGGGGAGACCCCGAGAATCGTATTCGTCTCGTCCGAGATGCATCGGGCCGCAGGCCCTATCGACTTCGACGACTTCGGCGCGTTTGTCGACTACGGACTGAGGGACGGGCTCAAGTACTACGGGTTGAGCAAGCTGCACCTGTGCACCTACGCGCAGGAACTGTCGCGCCGGCTGAACCCGGACGGCGAGGTTCGGGTCTCGGTGACCTCGCTCTGCCCGGGGGCGATCCACTCCAACCTGACCCGGGAAGCGCCCGCGTTCATGAAGCCCCTGATCCATCCGTTCACGCGGCTGCTATTCGCGACGCCGGAGAAGGCCGCGGCCCCCGTCACCTATGCGTGTTGCGAGGAGGAAATGGGCCGTCGCAGCGGCGTCTACCTGCACCTGATGCAGGAGAAGGATCCATCCGCGCTGGCGATGGACGAGGCCGCCGGCGCAAGGCTATGGGAGGAGAGCGGGGCGCTGCTGGAGAGGCATGCGACATCCAGGGAGGCATCGACGTGTTCCGGCACCTGATCCGTTCCGAAGCCGTGGAAATCGCAGCGCCGGTCGGGCGGGTGTGGGACATCCTCGTCGACTTCGAGCGATACGGCGAATGGAATCCGTTCACGACGCGGGTCGACGCGGACCTGGCAATCGGCTCACCGGTTGATCTGCACGTCACGCTGGGGCCGCTGAAGCTGAAGCAGCCCGAATGGATCGAGGCCGTGGAGGGGCCGCACCTGCTGGCCTGGGGCACGAAGGTGGCCCACCGGTCCCTGCTCCGCGCCCGGCGAGACCAGCGTCTGGAGGTACTGGGCGAGATGCGTTGCCGCTACCATACGACCGACGCGCTCCGCGGCCTTCTCACGCCGCTGGTGGTGCTGCTCTTCGGCAGGCTCATCCGCCGCGGGTTCAACGACATGGCGCGGGCGCTCAAGGCGCGCGCGGAAGCAGCGCTGGTCTCCCGACGGCACCCGCCTGCATGACCTTCCAGCCCCTCGACCTCGTTGCCTTCGCCGGCTTCCTGGCGCTCGTGGTGGGCGTGTCGCTGTACGCCTCACGGGGCAAGCACGACGCGGCCGACTACTTCCTCGCGGGACGCAACCTGCCCTGGTGGCTGATCGGGTTCTCCCTGATCGCGTCCAACATCTCCACCGAGCACTTCGTGGGCATGGCGGGCCGGGGCTACGATCTCGGGCTTGCCATCGCCAGCTACGAGTGGATGGCGGCAGTCACGCTGGTGCTGGTGGGCCTGTTCTTCCTGCCGCGCTTCCTGCGGGCGGGTATCTACACCATCCCGGAGTTCCTGGAGTACCGCTACGACGTGCGCACGCGCACGCTCATGGCGGCCTACATCATGACCGCCTACGTGCTGGTCGCGCTGGCGACCGTACTGTACTCGGGGGCGCTTGCGCTCGAGTCCATCTTCGGGCTGGACACGCGGGCGGGCATATGGCTGATCGGGATCCTGGCGGGTGGCTACACCATCTACGGTGGACTCAAGGCGGTGGTGTGGTCGGACCTCATCCAGGGCATCGCCCTGCTCCTGGGCGGCGTGCTGGTGACGGTGCTCGGTTTTCGCGCAATCGGGGGCCTTGAGCCGTTCCTCGCGGCCGCCGAGGGCAAGCTGCACACCGTGCTTCCGTGGAATCATCCGGAAATGCCGTGGCTGGCGGTCTTCATCGGCGGGCTGTGGATTCCGAACATCTTCTACTGGGGCCTGAATCAGTTCATCACCCAGAGGACGCTCGCGGCCCGCAGCCTGGCGGACGCGCAGAAGGGGATCTTCCTCGCGGGGTTCATCAAGCTGCTCATCCCCTTCATCATCGTGTTTCCGGGGATCATGGCCGCGGAGTTGTTCGCCGAGCAGGTGTCGAATCCGGACCAGGCGTATCCCGTGATGATGCGGGAGCTGCTGCCGACCGGGCTGACCGGGCTCATGTTCGCGGCCCTCTTCGGCGCGGTGATGAGCTCGCTCGATTCAATGCTCAACTCGGCGGCGACGATCTTCAGCGTCGACCTCTACAAGCGCCATCTGCGCCCGGAGGCGTCGTCACGCAGGCTCATGACGGTGGGGCGGGTGACGACCGCGGTGCTGGTGCTGATCGGGTGCCTGTGGGCACCGCTGGTCGCGCGGGCGGGGAGTGTGTTCGAGTACATCCAGATGTTCTGGGGCTTCATCTCGCCCGGGATCGTGGCCGCCTTCCTGTTCGGCCTGTTCGTGCGACGGACGCCACCGCTGGCGGCCTTCGGCGGGATGCTGCTCGGGGTTCCGGTCTACGGTCTGCTGCTCTGGCAGCTGCCCGAGGTGGCGTTCCTGCACCACATGGCGATCACCTTCCTGGTGATCTGCGCGTTCATGGGGGCCGTGACGCGGGTGCGTCCGCTGGCGGAGGCGCGTTCGCTGCCGCGGTCCGAAGCGGCGGTGGATCTGACGCCGGCGCCGGGTGCGCGGTTCTGGGCGGGCGGGGTGATTCTCGGAGCCGCCTTGCTCTACGTCGTGTTCTGGTAGCGCGAAGGCGGTCAGAACGAACTTCCTGGCGGAAGCTCCACGGAATCGCGGGCGACGCGATGGCTGGATCGGCTTGTCAGGGAACACGGGCGCGCCGCATGCGGGAGGGACGCGCCATCTGTACGTTAACCGACCACGCGACCGAATGAACTGACCATGCGACCGAACGTGTGACCCAAGACCTCACCATTCACCCGGCCGGAGGACCTGCTTCGTGATCCGAATCCCCGCCGTTTCCGTCCTGACCGTGCTCCTTTGCGCCGCCTGCGCTCCGTCCGCTGACGATGGCGGCGCGGGGAGCGAAGAGAGCGCCCCGTCCGCCGAAGAACTCACGCCATCCTCGGGTGGCCACATGGCGTCGGATGCCGACCGGGAAGCGATTCTCGCCACGGTGCAGGCCTTGTTCGACGCGCTCGGGGAGCGGGACACGGCTCTCCTGACCGCCATCCTGCATCCCGACATCCTGATGCACTCGGTGGAGTTGTCCGCCGACGGAGTGCGTTCCGCCGGAACGTCGACGCTCGATGGCATGGTCGCCCGCCTGGAGGCCGAGGGGCCGCGCATGACCGAGCGCATGTGGGACCCCGAAGTGCGCATCAGCGGCGACCTGGCGACGGTCTGGACGCCCTACGACTTCTATGTGGGCGACGACCTGAGTCACTGCGGGGCCGATGCCTTCATCCTCATACGCGACGGCGGCGACTGGCAGATTACGTCGCTGTCGTGGACCCGGCTGCAGCCGCCGGCGTGCGAGCTTCATCCAGATGGGCCGCCGGGCTGATGACTCCGAAAGGAGGCCGTGAGTTGCGCGACGCGAGGTCGTCGGATGGCGGAGGGAACGCATCTCCGGCCCGAAGCCCGGGAGGCTGGTTTGAACCGCTTTGGCGGCGAGTGCTGGTGGCTGGTTGGGGCGTCTTCGGGGTTTCGTTCCTGCTGCCGACATGTGTCAACTACGTCCGAATGCCTTCCCCTTCCGGCGACTCGTCATTGGTGCCGTTCGGCGACGCAGCCGGCTGGGAGGCGTTCCTTTGGGCGCTTGTCGGGACGGCGGGCCCTCTCGGCACCATCAGCGCGGCGACCAACCTGCTCATGCTGAGGAGCGCCACGCATGGGAAGTGGTCGCCGGCTGCGCGCTGGCCGGTGCTCGCCCTGGCCTCAGCCACCTTGCTGAATGCATCGTTCTGGCCCTTCTGGGTCGTGAGCGAGGGCGACAAGGTGCTGCAGGTGGGCTATTTCGCATGGGTTGCTTCTTTCGCGTGTGTGACCGCTGCTCTCTGGCTACGCGGCCGGGCTGGGGTCGCCTCCGAAGCGTAGGCGTCGCCGTCGGCGCACGCGTCAGACGGCGCTTCTCTCTCCCACCACCCAGACCACTTCGCTTGGCCTCCTCGGATCCGCCCTCGGCGCCGGACTTCGGTCTGGCCCGCTGGCACGGCCGGGACGGCATCGATGCCTGGACCGGGACCACGCTGTGGACGGGCGAGCGCCTCGACTGGGGCTGGGCACTGATGTGCCTCTGGAGGGAAGGAGGTGAGGCCGGCGACCCGGCCTGAACTTATCCGCTTTCGCGCCTGAGCCGCCGGGACGTACGTTCCAGCCCTGGAACCCGTCCCACCTCTCGGAAGTGATCCCGTCCATGAATACTGTTCGCCATGACACTGCTTCCCGCATCCTCGCGGCCCCTCCTTCGGTTGTTCCCCGCGCACCGACAGGGCTCGCTGCCGCCTTCGGTGTCGCACTGGCGGCGCTGGCGACCTTGGCGGTGCCGGCGCCCGCCGCCGCCCAGCAGTCCTTCACCCCCGACATCGCGCTCGATGTGCGCACGCCGAGCATCGTGGCGGTGACGGAGGACGGGGCCCGCGTGGCCGTGACGGTCACATCCCGGCGGGATCGCACCGATGTCGACCACCAGCGTTTCGGTGACCCCACCTACATTTCCCCCGTGTCCACGCGGTTGATGGTCATCGACACGCGGACCGGACACCCTACCTGGGTTCAGGCGGAACTCGCGCAGCTGCGCGGCTATGCCTGGTCGCCGGACGGCGGGCGGTTGGCGTGGTTCGCGATGGAGGACGGGGAATATCGGCTCCGCATCTTCGACGCGGCCGGCGGCGGCAGCAGGACCGTCTCCCTCCGCACGGACAGGGAGATCGCATCGTCCTCGCCGCTGGTGTGGTCGCCGGATGGCGCTCGCGTTCTGCTCGGGCTGCGCCCCGAAGGATGGGCGGAGGAGGCGCGCGCCGCCTTCCACTCCCTCACGGACGCGGCCGTAATCGTGCAAGACTCGCGAAACGACTTTCTCGCCTGGGACCGGGTGCGCAACCTCGCCAACCAGCAGGAGACGGTGCTGGTATCGGTCGTTGACGGCACGGTGCGCGAGGTGCTCTCCGAGGTGACGCCCGTCGGTCCGGGCTTCTCCGAGGACGGATCCTGGATCACGTTTTCGACGGCCACGCGCACGAAGACGTCGTACACTCGCAGGGACGGCACCGAGTACGAACTCTTCCGGCTGGATCTCGCGGCCGGCGGAGATCCGGTCTCGCTCCGGGACACGGGCGAGGAGCGCCTGAACGTCGTCTGGAACGATGCCCGCGACGCCTTCGCCTACGCCGAGGAAGGCTCTGTCTTCGTGCGGCAACTGGACGAGGACGAGGCGGTGAATGTAACGGTAGGTCATCGGGGCGCTGCGGATGAATCCGGCGCTGCGGACGAATCCGCCGCCGCGGAGGAGGCCGGTGCCCGCGGAGACCGCGACAACCCCGATTCTGACGATGACGAGTCGGACCCTGACGAAATCCGTTTCGCCGTCGAGCGCTGGAGCCCCTCCGGCGACCAGCTCCTCCTCAGCTCACAGGACGCCTGGCACCTCCTCGATCTCGACAGCGACGACATGCGCACCCTCCTCGAGCTTGAAGAGGATGAAGACCAGCGCCCGCGCCGCCAGGTCCAGGGGTGGAGGGAAGATGGCCGGTATCTCTACTACAGCTACTCGGCCCCGGACCGCTGGCAGCGGGGCTTGAAACGCCTCGACACGGGGTCCGGCGACATCGAGACGTTAATGCTGGACGCCAACCTGTACCGGTCCTGGAATGTTTCGGAGGATGGCGCCACGCTCGTCTACGCGATGTCGGACGGCGACCATCCCAACGAGATCTGGGTGGCGCGCGGGGATGGATCGTCACCCCGGCAGCTGACCGAAACGAATCCCGGGCTCGAGGACGTGGCGCTGACCCGAAGCGAGCTCGTCGAGTATCTGGACGTCGACGGCAACACCCTCCACGGCATCCTCTACTATCCGGCCAACTACGAGCCGGGACGCGCGTATCCGATGGTGGCGGAGATCTACGAGGAGTACTTCGACAACGGGTTCAACGAGAACATGAATCTGATCACCGCGCAGGGATGGTTCGGGTTCCGGCCCTCGGTGCGCTTCGAGGAGGGGTTCCCGGGCGAGGCCTGGCTGAAGGCGGTGCCGAACGCGATCAACAAGATCATCGAGCGCGGACTGGTCGACCCCGAGAAGGTGGGCGTCTACGGGCAGAGCTACGGGGGCTACGCGGCCAACCTGCTCATCACCCAGACCGACCGCTTCGCCGCGGCGGCCAACGTGTCCGGCAAGGTGAACATCATCTCGTTCCTGGGCGACTCGCCGAAGATCACCACGCGCAACTACGCGGCCGCCGAGGTGGGGCAGGACCGCATCGGCGCGACGCTCTGGGAGCAGCCGCACAAGTACATCGCGCACTCGGCGGTCATGTTCGCGGACCGCATCGAGACGCCGCTGCTCATGCTCTCGGGCGAGGGCGACTGGAACGTGCCGGCCACCAACCAGCGCGAGATGTACTACGCGCTGCGGCGGCTGGGGAAGGAGGTGGTGTGGGTGCACTATACCGCGGGCGGGCACGGCGCCGGGCGCGCGAGCAGCGAGGCGGACTTCGTGGACCACTGGCAGCGGATGTTCGAGTAGTTCGCGGAGCACTTCGGCGAGGAGCGGGAGCGGAGCGCGGCGCAGGAAGGCCGCTGACGTGGCTGTGAGCGCCTCCCTGAAGGGACAGGTCGCCCTCGTGACCGGGGCGAACTCGGGCGTCGGCCGGTCAGCGGCCGAGATGCTGCTCGATGCGGGCGCCCACGTCACGATGGTGTGCCGCAGCTGCGAGCGGGGGGAGCGTGCGCTCGCGGAGCTGCGAGAGGCCGCGCCCGTTGGCGAGCCCCAGGTCGATCTGGAACTCGCCGATCTCTCCCGGCTGGCGGACGTGCGGGACCTGGCCGCCCGGCTCAAAGCCCGCTTTCCGGCGGTCGACATCCTGGTGAACAACGCCGGCATCTCACATCCGCGATGCGTGTTCTCCCCGGAGGAATTCGAGCTCACCTTCGCCACTAACCACCTGGGACATTTCCTGCTCACCCGCCTGCTGCGCGATCGGCTGCAGGCCGGACGGGGACGCATCGTCAACGTGAGTTCACGCGGCCACCAGAGCGGCGATCTGCGGCGGGCGAGCCTTGAGGACATCGCCCGGGGCCGCGCCTGGAAGGGGAGCCTGCAGGCCTATGCCGACTCGAAGCTGGCCAACATCCTCTTCACCGTGGAGACGGCTCGGCGCTGGGGTTACCTCGGCATCACGGCCAACGCGGTGCATCCCGGCGTGCTGGCGACGGAAATCTGGAAGAAGACCTCGCTTGCCGGGCGCCTGCTGTTTCTTCCTTTCACCTGGTTGATGGCGGGCCCGGAGGTCGGCGGCAAGGCCGTGATGAACCTGGTCGCGGATCCATCCGGGGACGACGTGACCGGACGGTACTTCCACGTCCAGCGGGAGGAGACCCCGAGCGCCCAGGCGCGCGACGAGTCGCTGGCGCGCGAGCTCTGGGAGCGCAGCGTGGAGTGGACCCGCCAGTAACGCTGCGGCCTCTACTCCCAGCTCCTCCATCCGCGCCCGCGGTGCCCGAAGTCGAAGCGTCCCGGGTGCAGGAATTCCGCCAGGATCTCCGCCGACTCCACCACGCGGGGCCCCGGCCGGTTGAAGTACTGGTTGCCGTCGGTGATCACCACCCGGCCGTCGCGCACGGCGGACAGCCGCCGCCATTCCGGGCGCGTGGTCAGCGCAGGCATCTCCCGCGCGGCGCGCTCCATGTCGAACCCGCAGGGCATGACCGCGATCACGTCCGGGTCAGCGGCGACCAACTCATCGATGTCCAGATAGCCGGAGTGCTTCCCGGCCTCGCCGAGTGGATCCACCCCGCCGGCGCACTCCACCAGCTCCGGCACCCAGTTGCCCGCCATCATGAGCGGGTCGATCCACTCGATGCAGGCGATGGAAGGGCGCGGCCGCAGCGTGCTCGTGGCAGCGCCGAGCACCTCGAGCCGGCCCGTCAGGAGCGCCACCAGTTCGTCACCGCGTGCCGGCTCCCCCAGTGCCCCCGCGACCGCGCGGATGTCGCTCCACACGTCGGTGAGCGCCATCGGTTCGAGTGACACGATCGCCGGCTGCGAGCGCACCAGGTCGCACACCGCCCGCTCCACGTCCCGCAGGCTGACCGCGCACACCTCGCACTGGGTCTGGGTGACGATCACGGTCGGGGCCAGGCGGTCGAGCAGCACCGGGTCGACGCTGTATACGGACAGGCCGTCCCGCACGATCGCCTGCACCTGGTCGTCGATGGCCCGGCTGGAGGCCGCCACCTTCACCTTCGAGGTGGAGCAGGTGGGCAGCCGGGCGACGCCGGGCGGGTGGTCGCACTCGTGCGACCGGCCCACGAGTTCGTCCTCGAAGCCCAGCGCGCACACGATCTCGGTCGCGCTCGCGATGAGCGAAACGATCCGGTGGGACATCCTGGCCCCTAGCCCTCTGACAAGAGTTCAGCCACGGGCTGGAAGAGTTCGTCCACGGGTGCCTACATGCGGCTGGATGCGAGCCGGTACAGAGGGATGGGCGCCGGATTCCTCAGGGCGACGCGGCTGAACAGGAGCGGCAGGAAGGCCGCCATGCTGACCAGGGTGTTGCGGAAGAAGGGAATCGCGCGCACGTAGCAGTCCACCAGCCCGGAGAGCGTCTTCGGGTAGAGCAGACCGTCGCCGAACGCCCACACGCCGAAGTTGGTGATCACGAAGAACCCGACCGACGACGCCAGCCCGGCGCCCGCGACCCGCATCCACGAGGTCTCGCCGCGCAGCGCGAAGCCCGTGGTCGCCACCAGCGCGAGCGACAGGTAGACCAGCGGCTGGCCGGCGTAGAACGCCCAGTCGACCCTGCCAGTCAGCGCCAGAATCCCCAGGTCACCCAGCAGCCATGCGGCGAACGGGACCAGGTAGGCCGTGCGGGCGTGCGCGAAGAACGCTCCCCCGAACAGGCAGAGCGGCAGCATGGGCGAAAAGTTCCACGGATAGGTGGTCCGCTCCGGGTCGATCGACATCCCGAACTGCGCCAGCAGGTACGGCGCCAGCCGCACGCAGACGCTCACGGCGAACACCGCCACCATAATGGAAAGCCGCGGTTTCATCTCCATTCCTCCTTGTTTCCTGTTTTCCGTCCGACGAGCGGCCTCGTTCCGGCCGTCGGTTCTCCTTCCGGCTCCCGCGTCCTCTGCCGGGTCGCCCGGGCTTTCCGGCTAGCCTTCACCCCCGCCCACCGCCACGCTTCCGCCAACGTAGATCGCCCGCCCCGGCGCGGCGAATCCCCACACCTCATGGTAGGATTCGTCCAGCAGGTTTTCCATGCGCAGGGTCAGCCGCATCCCCGGACGCCGCGGGCCCGAGCCAACCTCGATGCTCGCCGCGAGGTCCACAAACGTGTAGGCGGGCAGCGTCACGCTGGCCGGAAAGGCGCTGAAGTCGCGGTCGCTGCGTTCGCCCGTGCGCCGCACACTCGCGTCCAACCCGATCCCGCTCGCGACCTGGACGAAGGCGCTCGCCCCGACCGTGTGCTTCGGCCTGCGGAGCAGCGGTTCCCCCACCACGAACGTTGCCGACGGGCCTTCGTCGAAGCCCGAGTCCTCCACTTCCGTGTCCAGGAACGTGTAGGAGCCCGACAGCCGAACCCGGCTCGCGGCAACCGACGCCTCCGCCTCCACTCCACGGCTCCTCGCCCTCGCCACGTTGTGGTAGTTGGGGCCTCCGGGCTCGGGGGGCGAGAAGGTGTACTGGATGAGGTTGCGGTAGCTCTGGCTGAAGCCGGTGAACGAGAGCCGCGCGATGGTCCCCAGTTCCTGGTCCAGCCCCGCCTCGAAGCTGGTTGACTCCTCCGGCTCGAGCTCCGGGTTGCCGGTTGCGAAACCGGTGGCGTAGGTCTCGTAGAAGGTGGGCTCCTTGATGCCGGTTCCGGCCGATGCACGCACGCGCGTGCGCGACGAAGCCGCGCGCCACGCCGCACCCGCCCGCCAGGTCATCGCCGAGCCGAAGCGCTCATTGTCCTCCAGGCGCACCCCGGCGTTCAGCGCCGCTGGCCCGCGGAACTCCGAAAGCTGGGCGTAGAAGGCCTGGTTGCCGCGCTCGTTCCGGGAGTTGGACGCGCTCGGGCCCCACTGGGAGAGGGATTCGCTGAAGTCCCGCACCGACTGCTGTTCCAACTCGTATCCGGCGGCCATCGACGTCCCTTCTCCGGGACGCCAGATCGCCCGCCCGCCAAGGGTGGTGCGGCGCAGGTCGGCGAGGCTCTTGAAGCCGTGGAAGCCGAGGGTATCGGCGGGACCGTCCGGCGCGTCGTCGACACCCGAGTCCGACTCGTGCACGTTCACCCCGAACCGGGTCTCGAAGACACCGCTCCAGCGCCGGCCCGCGTCGATGTTGACCGAGAGCGCGTCCCCGAAGCTGTTGGCGTTCTCGTCCACCAGGTTTCCGGAGCCGTCGGTGGGGTAGTGGAAGCGCCGATCCTCGTAGCGCACCGAAACCGATGCGTCGGTCGCCTCGTCGAGCTGCCCCTGGACCCGGCCCGTGGCCGTCGCATGCCGGAATTCGTTGTTGAAGTCGAGGACGCCGTCGGTCTCATTCCTCCCGACGGAGAAGGCGTAGGAGAGCGAGCTCGTTCCGCCCGAGAGCCCTCCCTGCCAGCGCCGGGTGCCGTAGCTCCCTCCCTGGAACGACAGGTTTCCCCGAGGGCGGCCGCTGCCGCGCCGGGTGAAGATCTGGATGACCCCGCTCACCGCGTCGGAGCCGTAGAGCGCGGAGGCCGGCCCCCGCACGATCTCGACGCGCTCCACATTGTCGGTGGTGAGCGAGGCGAAGTCGAAGGCTCCGCCGGGTTCGTTCACGCGCACCCCGTCGATCAGGACCTGCACGTAGTCCGACTCGCCTCCCCGCAGGAAGAGCGAGGTGATGGCGCCGAACGAGCCCCCACGGGCCAGCGCCACGCCCGAAAGCTGGCGCAGCGCGTCGGCCACGTATTCGATGCCGGCCCGCTCCAGTTCGGCGCCGGATAGGATGGTCGTGTGGGCGGCGGCGGCCCATTCGGGTTCCGGTAGCCGGTTGGCGGTGACCACCAGTCCCTGCAGGTTGCCCGGTCCCTGGGCGGCAACGGGCAAGGCAAGGCAAGCCATGGTGATGGCGACGGCGCCAAGGCATGCGGTGACCGCCGCAGCAAGACGTGGGACGGCGGCGGCAAGGCGGGCGGATTCAGCAGCCCGTGGACGAACTCCCCCCGGCATTCGAGCGGCGATGCATCCGCGCTGGAACGCGATGCTCTGCGTTGCTTTTCGGCCCAATAGCGCTGCTATTCGGCCTTCAAAGCGCCTTGCCAGCCCGGCGCCTCGCCGCTCTCGGTGCGCGGGCGGATTCATCCACGGACTGTCAGCGGTGCTCATGTCGGCTCTCCTCTACCGCGCGGAAGAAAGAGGAGATGCCAACGAACGCGAGCGCGGTTCGGAAGGCGCCCCTCACCTCCCCGCGGAGGTGTGGAAAAGGGCGCCGGACGGGCTCGTCTCCTGGCTTGAGGCCTCCGGTCTCGCCTTCCCAGGCTCGCCTTCGCGAGCCCGGTGGCGCATCCGAGCCGGAGTTCTCCGGGAAAACCCGGACCTCATCACAGTGGCGGGGCCGCGCCGGATTCTCACCGGCTTCCGTGGGCCCCTCCGGCCTCTGCTAGGGCGAGATTCTAGCCGCGGGCGTGGGGCCGGTCAACGGTGGGGACGCGCAGTTCGCGCGGCCCCGCAGCGAAGGCGCCCTGTATCGCCGATTCAATGGCAGCCACTTCGCCATCGCTCAGCTCGCGAAAACCGGGACGCTTTCTCGCGGAAAGCCGTCCTCCGTTCTGCACGCAGAGCCGTATCAGCAGCGAGGTGCGCCGGTCGGGCATGTCCACGATCTCCGAGACCGCTCTGAAGGCTCGATCGAAAGCGGCGATGAAGCCGAGTTCTTCCCGGAGGTCGTGACGGACGGTCTCGGCCACTCGGTCGTGAAGGTATTCGGCGAACGCGGTCATATCGATGAACCGATAGAGGTCGCGGGTGTCGCCTTCCACCAGCAGGCCCCTGTTCACACCCCATCGCCAATCGACGAATTCCAGGATTGGCCGCGAGAAGCTCTCCAGCACCTGATCGTAGCCACGACGATCGCGCAGGATGGCCGCGGATACCGGAAAGATGAAGTTCCTGGGCGTGTATCCCCTCGAAGCGAGCATGTGATGGATGAGGAACCGGTGGATGCGGCCGTTTCCGTCATCGAAGGGATGAACGAAGACGAAGGCGAAGGCGGCAACCGCCGCGGCAACGACGGGCGGGACGTTCTCGTGCGATACGCGCCGGGTCAGCTTCATCCAGCCCTCCATGAGCGCAGGCACATCGCCAGGCCGGGGGCATACGAAGTGGACCTCTTCGCGGAAGCCCGCACCCGTCCGACCGACGAAGTTCTGAACGTCGCGCCAGTCCGTTGCGGCATAGCGCGGGTCGACGATCGATCCTTGAAGCCGGACCAGCGCATCCTTGTTCAGCGGATCGAAGGTGGCTGCATCGGCGAGCGCCCTCACGAACCGCGCGGCACGACGGGAAGACGGCTTCTCGCCTTCAATTGCAAAGGAGGAGCGCGTTTCCCTCGTATACAGATAGTCGACCGCGCGGGCGAGAAGGCTCCGATCGAAGGCTGCGCAAAGGGAGCGCGCCTCGTCGTCGATGGGCATCGCCATCTGGCGCAGAAGCTTCGGGGTCCGCCTGACGGTAACGCAGAGGTCGGGGCCGCCGAGCAGATTGTCGATGACCCGGTGCCGGCGGGAGTTGTGGCGCGCGGCGACGATGAACTTCTTCGGATCGAGAGCCTCGACGTAGTTCCCGCTGCGCACGTCGTCGACATCGAGCGTCCGTCCCGTGAGCGCCTCGTACAGGAACCAGGCGCGGCGGCTGTAGGCACCCGTGGGTTCGCTCCTTACCCAGTCCTCCAGCGTCGCCGCATCGATTTGCCTGAAGGCCGCAGCCAGGATGCGCAGATCAAACGGCTCGTGGCGCAGCGTGAAGCGGAGTTGCCCCGCAAGGGAATCGCCCGGTGCATAGTGGAGGGGGTATTCCTCCCGCACGCGGGATCCGTGTATTTCGGTTCGGCGGGCGCCGGGAGCAACATGGCTCTCGACCGCCGGAGCGGGTACGCCCAGGTCCAGTTCCTGGCGGAGCCAGGCTTGGCCCACAGGCTTCCTGCCGTGATGCGCGCTGTATCGTTGTGCCATGAGCAAACACGTATCCAGATGAAAAACGCTTAGATTACTGTACGCATGTACGGAAACGATTACAATGCCGCGGCGAACTGTCGCTACGGGTATGGGCAACCATGGTCCGCGCAGCTCCGACGGGCCGGAGGCGCGCTCCAGCGAGACGGCGGGACAACTACAGCGGTGCTTCGTAGAGGCGGTATGTGCGGTAGATCCTGCCTCCCATCCGTTCGATCGCGGCGTTCATCCTGAGGTTGTCCTCGAGGATCCATGACATGTCCGCGTCCTTCATCCCGGCGGCGGTAGCGTTTCGGAACAGGGCGAGGTAGAGGAGCGCATCGATGCCCTTGCCCCGCCACGGCTTCAGGAGTCCCAGAATGAGGACGCGCAGGCGGGTGATCTTCCGCTTGTGGATCAGCACCTTGATGATTGCGAGGGGAGTGAGCCGCCCGTTCAGCTTGTGCAGAACCTGGTTGAAGTCCGGAAAAGCGAGTGCAAGCCCGATCACTTTCCCATCGGGAGCTTCCGCGAACAGCGCCAGGTTCGGATCGATGATCGGCTTCAGCTCGGCGGCCACGTAGTCGATCTCGGCGTCTGTCATCGGAACGAACCCCCAGTTCCTTCTCCAGGCGGAGTTGTAGAGACGCCGAACGAGGGCGAGTTCATCGTCAAACCTCGACATGTCCAGCGTGCGGATGCGGGTGCCGTAGCGCTGCACCACGAGTCGCTCGGCGCGAAACAGGTGCTCGGGCCCGCTTCCCGCCAGGGCGTGCCAGGCGTAGAGGTCCTTGATCTTGCGTAGCCCGCAGCCCTCGAGCAGGGCCGGGTACCAGGGCGGGTTGTGGGCCAGGAGAAGCGCCGGCGGTCCGCTGTCTCCGTCTATGAGGAGGCCGGTGGTCTCGTTGGTGGAAAAGCTGGTCGGGCCGCGCATGGCCGTGAGACCGCGTTCCCGAAGCCAGCCCCGAACGGCCGCGAACAGGCCCTCCGCCACCTCCGGATCGGCAATGCATTCGAACCAGCCGAAGAAACCGACCGCCTCCTCGTGCACCCGCTCGTGGTTGCGGTTCCGGATCGCGCAGATGCGACCCACCACTTTGCCGCCGCGGAGCGCGAGCCAGGGCTGGACCTCCGAGTGAAGGTGGAAGGGGTGCCTGGTCGCGTCGAAGGCGGCACGGACATCCCGCTTCAGCGGCGGCACCCAGTCGGGATCGTCGCGATAGATCGACCATGGCAGGTCGATGAAGCGTTGTAGGTCGGCGCGGCTTTCAACCGGCACGACGACGAGCGGTGAAGTGGGATTTGTCATGGTTGGCGATCGACCTTGGTGACCGCACACCTGCTCACCCGGAGGATCAGGGTTCCAAACCGCCTACAGATCTGATGAAACGCTTAGAAATACGACCCTGAGTTCAGAATCGCTTACCAACGCAATCGCCAGCCAGGCAGCCCATGGATGCATCGCCGCTCCAATGTCGGGAGGAGTTCGTCCACGGGGGCTACCGCTCCACCTGGTTTCCCGCGATCCACACCGACTCGATGGAGCGCAGGTTCATGATGTCGGCGAGGGGATCGTCGGTGACGACGATGAAGTCGGCCCACTTGCCGGCCTCTAGCGTCCCCACGTCGTCCAGCTCGAGGCACGCCGCGGCGTCGCGGGTGGCGGAAGCGAGAATTTGGGCCGGAGAGAGCCCGGCTGCGGCCATGAGCTCCATCTCCATGTGCTCGAAGTAGCCCTGGAAACGTCCGACCGGCCCGGTGTCGGTGCCCATGGCCACGGTGACGCCCGCGTCGACGGCGGCTTTCACGTTGCCCAGCGCCACGGCCAGCGCGTCCTCGTACAGCGCCGCGGACCGGCTTTCGCGGACCGAGTTCATGCGCTCCTCGTCCAGCAGCAACGCGACCTCCTCCGCGTTCGCGTAGCGGGTGAAGAACGGGTCGTCGACGAAGACGGGGCGCTCGCGGTACACGAATGTGGACACTTCGCGGGTGAGGGTGGGGCAGTAGCACACGCCCGTTTCCATGACGAGATCGACGAACTCCTGGTCGATGTTGGTGTCGCGCACGCTGTGGGCGAGGAAGTCGGTGCCTGAGCGGAGCAGATCCTTGGCGTCCTCGAGGTAGAACATGTGGGAGGCGAGGCGGAGGCCCATGGCGTGTGCCTCGTCGATGGCGGTCCGGTACGCCTCGGGCGGCATCTTGGTGGAGCTGCCCAGGTTGTCGTCCACGCGCAGCTTGAGCCAGTCGGGGTTCAGTCGGGAGTTGTCTTCGATCTGGTCACGCACTTCGTCGGGGGTCGAGCCGGTGAGGACGGGTCCGGACAGGAGCAGGCGGGCGTAGTTGAGCCCGGGATGGTCCATCTGGGCATCGCGCACGCGCATGCTGGGCTCCACCCCCCCGCCCAGGCTGTTCACCGTGGTGACGCCGTAGGCCGCGTACAGCCGGAGTTCGTCGCGTACAGCCTCGGCGGCGGCCTCCGCTTCCAGCCCGACGACGGCCGAGCGGCCTACGTGGCCGTGGGTGTTGATGAGTCCTGGCACGACGTTCCGGCCGCTCAGGTCGACCTGTTCGGCGCCCTCGGGGATGTCCACCCCGGCGGCCGGGCCCACCGCCTCGATACGGCCGTCCCGAACCACCATGGCCGCGTCCTCGACCGGCGTGCCCCCGAGCCCGTCGATGAGGCGCATGCCGGTGAAGGCGACCACGCGCTCCGGGGATGGCTCCTCGGGCGCGCAGCCGGCGAGCGTCAGGACGAGCAGCACAGAAGCGACACCGGGGATGGAGCCAAGCCGTGGATGATCGAACATGCGGGACCGTCCTTTCTTGCAGGGGCGAACGTCGGAGGAGGCCTCGGGAGGCGAGCCCGAAACGGGCGACTCCTTGCCCTTCTAAGAGATTGGCCCGTCACAGACCGGTCAAGAATGTCCGCGGCAGACGCCAGCGGGGGCCCAGCGGTCAGGCGACGCCGTGATCAGCCGGCAAGACAGCTCCCATCGAAGCTCACGGACTTCCGCCGCCCGCCGCCATCAGCGGATCGGCCAGGCCGATGACGTGCACGGCGATGAGCCCCAGCACGCCGATGACGGTGAGGTAGTAGATGGTGGGGAGGATGGTTTTGCGCAGCGTCACCCCCTCCTGCCCGAGAAGCCCTACGGTGGCGGACGCGGCGACCACGTTGTGGATCGCGATCATGTTGCCGGCCGCGGCCCCGACCGCCTGCAGCGCCACGATCATCGCGCTCGACACCGCCAGCCTCTCCGCCACGCCGTGCTGGAAGAGCGAGAACATGAGGTTGCTGACCGTGTTCGACCCGGCGATGAAGGCCCCCAGCGCCCCGGTTACGCCGGCGAACAGCGGCCACAC
Source organism: Longimicrobiales bacterium (assembly GCA_965208255.1). GTDB lineage: Bacteria > Gemmatimonadota > Gemmatimonadetes > Longimicrobiales > Gaopeijiaceae > BD2-11. The sequence continues at coordinate 131,904 of OZ242324.1, read as the reverse complement.
CTGGCCCACGTTGTCGGCAACCCAGGCGGCCATGGCGATGGGCATGCTGACCAGGTCGGCCGCGTTCACACCCGACTGGATGTAGATGCGCACCATCGGCACGGTGAAGATGAGCACGAAACCGGCTCCGAGGAGCACGCGCGACGACTTGGTGAAGGCCCGCTGCAGCTCGGCGAACTTCATGCGGTGCAGGAAGAAGGTCACCGCCACCACCGCGATCAGAATGGTTCCGGGGAGATAGAGGGGCGTGGTGGTCGCCGTGATGTCGGTGCCGAAGACGCTGGCCCAGGTGATCGCGGGCGTCCGCAGCCAGTCCTGTACCGGCAGTTCCGACAGCCGGCTAAGCACCAGCAGCACCGCCAGCAGCACGTAGGGCGCCCAGGCCATGCCCACGGAAACCCGCTCGTCGTCGTCGTCCAGATCCTGCCGGGCCTCCAGCCCGCTGGCCCAGCCCTGCCCCCAACGGCTGCGCTCGGGGAAATCCCATGTGTCGTCCGGGATCAGGAACCCCCGCCGCGCCGCGAAGATCACGATCGCGAGCCCGACCGGAGCGCCGAGCAGCGCGGGAAACTCCGGTCCAAGGATCCACCCCGTGAACATGTAGGGGACGGTGAACGCCACCCCGGCGAAGAGGGCGAAGGGGAAGATCGACAGCCCCTCCGTCCACGACCGGTTGGCGCCGAAAAACCGGGTGGTCATGACGATCATGAAGGTGGGCATGAGGGTGCCCGCGATGGCGTGCAGGACCACGACCCGGTCGGTGACCAGTCGCAGGAACTCGTCCATGGTGATGCCGGCGGCGAGCAGCTGGGCGTCGAAGGCCTCTCCCCCCAGACCGCCCTGCACCCCCACCAGCACCGGCGTGCCCACCGCCCCGAAGGTCACCGCGGTGCTCTGGATCATCATGCCGATCATGACCGCCCCGGCGGCCGGAAACCCCATCGCCACCATGAGCGGCGCGGCCACCGCGGCCGGCGTGCCGAACCCCGCGGCCCCCTCGATGAACGAACCGAAAAGCCACGCGATGATGATGATCTGGACCCGGCGATCCTCGCTGATGCTGCGGAAACTGCGCCGGATCGCGGAGACGCCGCCGGACTGTTCCAGCGTATTCAGCAACAGAATCGCGCCGAAGATGATGACCAGCAGATCGAAGGTCAGGAACAGACCCTGGACGGACGAAGCCGCGACCCGGATCGGGGCGACCTGCCACGCCGTCAGCGCCACGACGACGGCCGAGACGTAGGCGATGGGCATCGCGAACTTCGCCGGCACCCGGAATCCGACGAGCAAAGTCCCCCCGATGAGAATGGGGAGGAGCGCGAGCGCGGCTTGAACGCCTGGGGACATGGAGGCCTCCGGGTTGAATCGCCTGACGGACCGCGCGAATGTGGGTCTCCGCCTCCCGTGCGGGCAAGCGGAGGCACCGAACGACGCGGGACGCGGTTTGCGTTATCGTTTCTCCGGCAGGCTGCGGCGGAACAGGAATTCGGAGATGCATTTGACGAGGCTTGATTTGTCGAGCTGGGCCGAACGCCGGAGGGCGCCCGGGTTCCCGGCGACCTGTCTGCCGGGACGCTGGCGTGGGCTGGCGACGCTGCTGGCCCTCACGGCCCTGACCGGGTGCGAGCGCGCCAGCGATCCGGTCGAACCCGCTCCCGGGCCCTCGGCGGTTGCCATCACCGTCGTGTCGGGCGGGGATCAGCCGACCTTTGTCGGGACCCGGCTCGACGAACCGATCGTCTTCCGCGCCCTGGATGCGAACGGACTCCCCGTTTCCGGCGCCACCGTCGACTTCGTGACGACCCCGGGGAGCGGCCGGGTGGAGCCGGGCCGCGCCACCACCGACCAGAACGGTGACGCGTCCATCACCTGGACGATCGGACCCGATCCCGGCGTCCAGACGGTGCTGGTCGCGGCGGGCCTGGCCGCAACGGCGGTCAATGCCAACGCGACCGACCTGGAGGCGGAACTCGAAGCCCTCTTCGCGCCGCCCACCGCGGCAGAGATCGCGGAGGTGCGCGCCGACTGGGCGGAACGCGACGTTTCACCTGCCGGCCTGACCATCGAGTTGACCGAGCCCTATTCTCTCTTCGGGTCGCCCGCGACGCTGCGCGTGGTGTCTCACCAGGTCGGCGACGTGCGTCATTACGGAGCGATCGTCGCGCCGAAGTCGACGCGACCGGCCAGCCTGCCTGTCCTCATGTACCTGCACGGAGGAGACAACGGCGTCGACGTGGACGATGTCCAGTTCCTCGCCTTCGCCCTCGGGGAACTGCGCGACAGCTTCGTGTTCGTGGTTCCCTCGTTCCGCAGCGAATCCCTGAGGCACGGAGACCGGGAGTGGGTATCGACCGGTCCCGGCGGGCACTGGGACTACGACGTGGACGATGCCCTGGCGCTCCTGAACGTCGCGCTGGCGATCACGCCGCAGGCGAAATCCGAAGGCCTCAGCATCCTGGGAGGCAGCCGGGGCGGAGGCGTGGCCCTGCTGGCCGGGATTCGGGACGAACGGGTCGAGAACATCATCACCCTGTTCGGTCCCACCGATTTCTTCGACGTATGGGTGGAGGGAATCGTGCGCGAGGCCGCGCTGGGGATGCCGCGCCAACTCACCGGGGTCGCGCACATGGATTCCACACTCGTCCAACCCTACATGGGCGGTCGGCTCGAACTTGACAGAGTTCGCCTCGAGCTGGTTCGCCGCTCCGCCGTGCTGTTTGCCGAGGATCTGCCCGCCGTCCAGTTGCACCACGGGGACATCGACGAGACCGTCGACGTCAGCCAGGCGCATTCCATGATCCGGGCCATGGAGGCGCTGGGGCGGGAACCGCCGGAATTCGAGGCCTTCATCTACGAGGGCGCCGGACACGAGGTCTTCGACCTGAGCGGCGTCATCCCGCGCGCGGTGGAGTTCCTGCGGCGTGCGCTGGGAGAGAGGTGAGGCGCCATGGTGAGAGCAAAGCGGCCCGACTTCACGGCCGCTGAGGCGGAGGCGCTGGCCGGGGACCGCTACGGCATAAGCGCCCGAGCCTCGGAGCTCCCGAGCGAGCGGGACCGGAACTTCCTGTTGCGCGTGCCCGCGGATGGGCAGCGTGCAGGACGAGAGCCCCGCGATGAGGCGGCAGGCCCCGGCGAGGCTTTCGTTCTGAAGATCGGGAACCCGGCCGAGTCCGAAGCGTCCCTGGAAATGCAGGGCGCCATCCTCGCGCGCTTGGCGGAGCGATGGTCCCGGGGTGACGGGGCCCGCGACGGCATGCCTGCAACCGGCTCCGTCCCGGCATCGGCGGATCCGGGTACCCGCGTGCCGCGCGATGGACGCGACGGTGAACCGCTGCGGTCGCCGTTTCCGGCTGTTGTTCCCGATCTGGCCGGAGCCACGCTCGCGTCCATCGAAAAAGAAGGCGTCCGCTATCCGCTCCGTCTCGTCACCTGGCTGCCCGGGGTGCCGGTTGCCCGCGTGCGTCCGCAGCGGCCGGAGCTGTTGCGCTCCTGGGGAGGCGTCCTCGCGCGGCTGAACACCACCCTGGCGGACTTCGACCACCCCGCGGCCGAGCTCGGCTTCCACTGGGACCTGCGCAGCGCGGCCTCCCTCTTTGGCGCGCGGGTGGACAGCGTCAGAGGGAAGGACCGCCGAGCGATGCTGCGCCGCCGGATGGGGGACTGCGAGCAGAGACTGGCGCCCTTCGTCCCGCACCTCCGCACCCAGGTGGTGCACGGGGACGCCAACGACTACAACGTGCTGGCCAACCGGGTGGAGGACACGCCACCGGGTGGCCGCTACGGTGACCGCCGCGTCACCGGCATCATCGACTTCGGCGACGCCATGCGCACCTGGCTCGCTTCCGAGCCCGCGGTCGCGGGAGCCTATGCCATGCTCTCCAAGCGCGATCCCGTGGGAGCGCTGGGGCAACTCCTGAGCGGCTTCCACGAAACGTATCCGCTGATGGAGGAGGAGATAGCAGCGGTCTTCCCGCTCACGGGCATGCGCCTCTGCCTGAGCGCCACGATGGCCGCCTACCAGCGGTCCCGGGAGCCGGACAACGAGTATCTGAGCATCAGCGAAGCGCACGTCTGGGAGCTGCTGGAGCGCCTTGAGCGCGAGGAGGAGTTCCACCCGGACTTCGTACACCATCGATTGCGCGAGGCCTGCGGTCTGGAGCCGAACCCGGGCGCGGCGGCTCTGCGCGCCTGGCTCGGGCGACAGCGCGATGCGGGCCGTTTCGCTCCGGTGTTGCCGGCGAAACTGGCGGAGAGCGCTCACACCGTCTTCGACCTGAGCGTGGGCAGCCGGTGGCTCGGCACCACGGGCTACCTGGACGCGCGCGGCTGGACCGATCTGCTGTTCCGCCACATGCGCGCCGTCGGTGCTGCCGTGGGCGTCGGACGCTACGACGAAGCGCGCCGCTGGTACGATTCCGACGCCTTCGCCATCCAGGGCGAAGACGGCCTTGAGCGGCGAACCGTCCATGTGGGCATCGACCTCTTCGCCGAACCCGGCACGCCGGTCCACGCTCCCTTCGCCGCGACCGTGCACAGTTTCCGCGACAACGATGCGCGCCTCGACTACGGGCCGACCATCGTTCTGCGGCACGAGGCGGGGGAGGAAGGCGCGCGAGAAGCCGAGGGGGCGGCCGACTCAGGCGCGCGCGCCGACGCCGGTGAGGTCGGGGCGTGGTACACTCTCTACGGCCACCTGTCGCGCGATTCCCTGGCGGGGCTCGAGCCCGGGCAGCAGATCGCCGCCGGAGACGAAATCGGCAGAATCGGGCCGTATCCGGAGAACGGAGACTGGGCCCCGCACCTGCATTTCCAGCTGATGACGGACCTGCTGGGTCGCGAAGGCGACTTCCCCGGCGTGGCGCCCCCCAGCCAGCGCGAGGTGTGGTTGAGCCTCTCGCCCGATCCCAACCTGGTGCTGGGCATCCCGGAGCTGGCTCCGGCCGGGAAGAATGCCGCCTCGGAGCTGCTGGGTGCGCGCGAGAAGCTCCTCGGTCCGTCGCTCTCCATCTCCTACCGGCGTCCGCTGGAGATGGTACGCGGCAAGGGCGCCTACCTGTACGACGACGGCGGCCAGCCCTGCCTGGACTGCGTCAACAACGTCGCGCACGTGGGCCACGCGCACCCGCGCGTCGTGCGCGCCGGCATGGAGCAGATGGCGGTGCTGAACACCAACACCCGCTACCTGCACGACAGCCTCACCGAGTATGCCCGGCGCCTCGTGGCCACGCTGCCCGACCCGCTCGGCGTCTGCTTCTTCGTCTGCACCGGGAGCGAGGCCAACGAGCTGGCGCTGCGCATGGCCCGCACCCACACCGGCCGCGAGGGCATGGTCGTGCTGGAGGGTGGGTATCACGGCAACACCAGCTCCCTGGTGCAGCTCAGCTCCTACAAGTTCGACGGGCCCGGGGGCGCGGGGCCGCCGCCCTGGGTGGCGTGCGTCCCCATGCCCGACGGCTACCGCGGCCGCTACCGGTTCTCGGATCCCGGCTGCGGCGCGCGCTACGCGGAGGAGGTTGGCCGCGCAATCGACGTGCTCGGGGGCCGGCCGGCCGGCTTCCTCTTCGAGTCGATCCTGAGCTGCGGCGGCCAGATCGTGCTTCCGGACGGCTTCCTGCGGGGCGCGTTCGAGCGCCTACGGGCAGCCGGGGGCGTCTGCATCGCCGACGAGGTGCAGGTCGGGTTCGGGCGCGCGGGTTCGTCGTTCTGGGCCTTCGAGGACCACGGGGTGGCGCCGGACATCGTCACCATGGGGAAGCCCATCGGCAACGGCCATCCGCTCGCCGCCGTGGTCACCACCCCGGAGATCGCAGACTCCTTCAACAACGGCATGGAGTACTTCAACACCTTCGGCGGCAACCCGGTGTCGTGCCGCATCGGCATGGCGGTGCTCGACGTGATCGAAGAGGAAGGGCTGCAGGAGCACGCCCGCCGGGTCGGAGAGCGGCTGCTCGCGGGGCTCAAGGGCCTGGTGGAGCGCCATCCCATCGTGGGAGACGCACGCGGGACCGGGCTCTTCCAGGGCATCGAGCTGGTGACGGACCGCGAGTCGCTCGAGCCCGCCCCCCGCCACGCGGGCTACCTGGTCGAGCGCATGCGCGACCGCAGCATCCTGCTCAGCACCGACGGTCCGCTCCACAACGTTGTGAAGATCAAGCCCCCGCTGGTCTTCGACGAAAGCGACGCCGACCGGCTGGTGCGCAACCTCGACGAGGTGCTGGCGGAGGACGCTCTGCGCTTGGTGTAGCGGACTAAGCTAACTGAACTTAGTCAGTACCGGGCGCGCATAGCGGCCTCTGGGCCAGGGCGAGATCGGCACGGAGATTTGCCCTACGACTGGTCGAGAGGCGTCGCCCAGACCTTCGCCAGGGTGTGAAACTCCCCGTTCTCACCGAAGCGGTCCACGCCGTCGGGAAGCCGCATCATCGCCGCGCGGTCGAAGCGCTGGCCGGAGACGAGGGCGCCGAGAGCCGCATCGGTCACGGCGGACACTTCGCAGACGATGCCGCTGGCCTCCAGATCCGCCATCAGCGCCTCGTAGGGCACCTGCCAGATGGGGAAATGGAGCGATGCGCCGCGGCTCTCGGCGAGCTCCCGGAACGCCCCCGTGCGCCACTCGCGGATGTGCTCGAGGTGCAGATCGCCGAACACGAAGCGGGCGACCCTGGGGATCAACGCGATGGCTTCCGCGATGCGCGCTTCGTAGGCGAGTCCCGGATGGAGCGGAACGCCCAGCAGGGGCACCCTCAGGTGTTCGGCCTGGCGGACTACAGCCTCGATCCGGAGCTCCTGGTGCGCGATGGTCCGGCTGGCCGCGTCGAAGGTCGTCAGGAGCACCACGGGGCGGGCTCCCTCACGCAAGAGGGCCCGGTAGGCGAGGAAGCTGTCCTTGCCGCCGCTCCAGAAGAGCACGTCGACGGCCTCGGGCGCCGGACGCAACTGCGTGAGCCACTGCGGAGGCTCCACCACCGGGGCGCCCTCCGCGGTCTCCGCCCTCTCATCCTCGTAGGGGCAGTGGCGGCAGCCGCTCCAGCAGCAGCCGTCCCGCTGACGCAGACCGTATTCGGTGAAGACGGCCAGCCCGGTCTCGGGGTCGAGGTAGAAGGTCTCGCGTTTGCGCGAGGCTTCGTCGTGCAGGCGGCGCCAGTCGGTGCTGGTGGCTTCAGGTCCGCTCATGGGGCAGCGTCCTCGAAATCGAGGCGGCACAGGATCGGGGCACCAATATTATTGCAGGAGTACACTGGCCAACAGCGGCGGCAGGCGCGATCATGGGCACGCGGCAGCACCTCTGCAAACGGCGAACCGACGAGACCGCAAAGATGAACGTGTTTCCCCTTGAGACCCTGAACCGCGAACCCTCCGATCCGGTCAACTTCACCGGGCCGGGCAGCCTGCGCCGGATCGAGGGCGCCCTCCCCGCGGATCCGCGCATCAACGTCTATCGCGTGCACTTCGAGGCCCGCTCGCGCACCAACTGGCACACGCACAGCGGTCATCAGATGCTCTTCGTCGTGGAGGGCCGCTGCCGATACCAGAAGGAAGGCGAGCCGGTCGGGGAAGCCGGGCCGGGAGACCTCATCGTCGTGGAGCCCGGCGAGAACCACTGGCACGGCGCCGCCCCCGGCGGAGCCATGACCCACATCGCGCTCAACGTGAACGCCGTTACCAGTTGGGGTGATCCGGTGACCGAGGAGGAATACGATGCCGGGTAGGGAGGTCGAAGGAGTGAAAAACCGGATCCGGAAGGCTCTCCGGCGTCTGAAGCGGGGCCTGAGGGCCGCGGGCGAGATCTACGAGGGCATCTACTTCGCGCCCTACCGGTCCCAGATCTATCGATCGTATCGGGAGGAGCGCGACACCTTCCTGCTGCTGGGCTTCGCGGACCTGCTGGGGGCCCCGAACCCGGTGGCCTTCTACGCCCTCGAGCTCTATCCCGACGTGATCGAGGAATTCCACCAGTGGCACCGGCGCATCGGCATGCCCCGTCCGCCCGACGGCGGATTCAGATGCTGCTGATTCAGATGCTGCTGTCAACGGCCGCGGCGATGAAGCGGGGACCCCGCGCGGCCCGCGGAACGAATCGCCGGTGAGGCCCGGTCCGGCTCCACGCTGATGGCCAGGCCGCGCCGCATCCTCGACCGGGAGGTCATCTTCTTCGGCGGCAAGGGCGGGGTCGGGAAGACCACCCTGGCCGCCACCATGGCGCTCGAGGCCGCGCGCGAGGGGCACCGCACCCTGCTGGTCTCAACCGATCCCGCGCACTCGACCTCGGACGTGCTTGAGACCCGGCTCAGCGGGGAGGCGCGGGAGGTTCGCCCGCGGCTGTGGGCGCTCGAGATCGATCCCGCCGAGGAGGCCGACCGCTACATCGACGACGTGAAGGCGCGCATCGCCGACAGCACGCCGCCTCGCCTGATGGCCGAGGTCGAGCGCCAGATCGACATCGCGCGCGTGACGCCGGGAGCCGAGGAATCCGCCCTGTTCGACCGGTTTACCCGGATCGCCGAGGAAGCCGGTCACGCGTACGACCGTTTGATCTTCGACACCGCCCCGCTGGGGCACACCCTCCGGCTGCTCGCGCTCCCGGAGCTGATGGGCGCCTGGATCAGCGGGCTCATCTCGCGCCGCAGGAAGGTCAACGTGCTCGGGCGCATGTGGCGCAACGTGGCGGGCGCCGCGGCGGGCTCCGAGGACGCCGGCGAGGATCCGGTGCTCGGCGCGCTCACCGAGCGCCAGGCGCGGTTCCAGCGCGCGCGCGCCCTGATCACCGACCCGCATCGCAGCGGCTTCGTCTTCGTCGTCACGCCGGAGCATCTGCCCGTCGCGGAGACCGAGCGCTCGGTGAAGATGCTCGACAAGTACGGGATCCCGGTCGCGGCCATCTTCCTGAATCAGGTGGTCCCCGAAGAAGCGGACGGGACGTTGCTGGGGGCCCGGCGGGATCGCCAGACGCGCCACATCCGCCGCGTGCGGGAGGTTTTCGCCGCCCATCCGGTCCACGAAGTTCCGCTTCTGGACGGGCGCCTGCGCGGCCTCCAGGGGTTGGAGCGTTTGGGGCAAACGCTGCCGGCCTCGGAGCGTAGGGTGTGAGTTTGGCGAAGGAGGAGACGCCCTTGCGCGCGGCAGGTTATCATATGATACTTTCTGGTCAAGATATGACCGTAGGCTTCAGCAGTCAAGAAATATGTGTCTCATATGAGTACCGCCCATGAGCCGTCCAACGGGCTCGATCCAAGCTGCGGGGCATGGGAACCACCCGGAAATACGGCGTCAGATGATCGCGTTGATCCAGAAACGCAAGCGGAAGGCCAACTTTACCCGCCATCGACCGACGGACATCCGGCCGGCGGAATTCACGAACCCGGAGACAGAGTACGAGTTGTCGCGCCAGGGGATGTGGGCGGAAGTTGTACGGCTGCTCGAAACAGGTGTACCGCTCAGGAGGGTGGCGCTTCGGCAGCCAGCCGACGAGGTGGCTTGGGATTTTGTCGCCGAGTTGTGGCCCGGCCAGCCCTTCTTGTACGTGAAACTCCAGATTCTCGGCTCGACGATCCGCCTGAGAAGCTTCCATCCTAGCGAGTGACCCGATGACCCAAGTTGCCTCTCCTCCGACCGTGCTCCGTGTCCACTCCGGACCTCAGGCCCGGTGTGACGTGTGCGGAGCGATCAGCGTACAAACGGAGTTGATACGGGATCCCTTCATCTACGGTAGCGGTGCTAACGCCGTTGAGCTTACCGCCGATGTTCGGGTGCACACCTGCTCGACGTGCGGGGACTCGTTTACGGACAACGAGGCAGACGTCGCGTACGACGAGGCGGTTTGCCGCCACCTGGGCATCCTCACTCCCGCCGAGATTCGTGCCATGCGCGAAGGATACGGCCTCACCCGCGCCGAGCTCTCGCACCTGACCGGGTTCGGGAAGGCCACCTTGGGCCGTTGGGAACGCGGAGAGGTGAACCAGAATCGCTCGGCGGACCGCTACCTCAGGTTGCTCCAGGATCCCGTGGTCATGCGGCGGCTACAGGCTCTGGCGGAGCCAGCGGATTCCCCCGGGTCGTCCCGGACGCCGGTTCGGCCTGCGGCCCCGACATACGTCTTTATTGCGGTCCCGAAACAGAATGATATCCGCGAGGAATACCGGGGTTTTTCCCCCGGGCCGGGGAAGACGAGCCGCAGCTTCAACTTTGAGGGCAGCGTCGCAGCCTGATGTACGTAACGACCTTCTACTCGTACAAGGGGGGTGTGGGTCGGACGCTCGCCCTGGTCAACGTCGCATACGAACTCGCGGCATCCGGCCAGAAGGTCCTGGTGGTCGATTTCGACCTCGAGGCTCCGGCTATCCACTCCGGCACTTGGGGCATGTCCAGGGAAGGCCCGCCGCACGAAAAAGGTCGAGTCCGCTCGACGCACCCGGGAATCGTGGAGTACGTCGGGCGCTTCATCGAAACGATGCGCGCTCCGCGAGCCGAGGACCACATCGTCGACGCGACCCCGACGGACTGTGCGGGCAAGATCGCGCTGATGCCGTCGGGTGCGGTGAATGACGACTACGGAAGGCGACTGAGCGCGATCGACTGGAATGAGTTGTATCTGAAGTACGACGGGTACGTCATGTTCGAGGATCTCCGCGAACAATGGCGGATGCTCGGGTACGACTACGTGCTCCTTGATTCGCGCACCGGCGTCACTGACGTGGGCGGAATCTGCACGCGTCATCTTCCCGATGCGGTCGTTTTGATGTTCCGTCCCGACGACCAGAGCCTTGAGGGAACGGCAGGCATTGTCGACGCCATTCGGAACGAACGCCCCGCTCCGGGGCGTGACCGTGTGAGACTTCACTTTGTGATGACGGCGATTCCCGATGTCGACGACGAGCATGGGATCCTCGACGAGCTGCGAGGGAGGTTTCAGAGGCGGTTGAATATCCATGGGTTTCCCCGTCGCGAGCTTCTCGAAATCCGGCACTACCAGAGCATGGATCTGCTCCAACAGCCGATCTACACCGATTCGCGACCTCGTACCAAGCTGGCACGGTCATTTCAGGAACTGACGAAGCGCATTCGATCCGCCAACATTGATGATCGCGATGGCGTTCTTGAATACCTGAAGCGGTTTGGTGAACCCAGAGATGACGTTGATGATCTCGACAAGATTCGCCGACACTACCGTAACGATCCAGGCGTACTGGGTGGGCTGGCCGACGCCTACGAGTCGGTGGGGCTGTTTGACGTCACCATTGACCTGTTGGAACAGACTGCAGAGTTGGGAACGCTTTCCCCTCGCCAGCTGTTTACGCTGGCGGAGAAGCGCCACTACACGGGGGACCGTCGCGGATCGCTCCGGTCGCTTGCGGATTTCTTCCAAAGTGATCTTACGACGGGTGGGCAGAGCGATGGCTATACGCTTGTCTTTCGTGCCCTCATGCGACTGGAGGCCTTGGGGGAAGACCGAGCGGGGTACATTGACGGCAGCCCGATCATGGCGCACTTGCCACCGGATCAGCGAGCCAACGTGGCCATCCGTTTGGACCGATCACGACGGGAACGACAAGTAGCAATCAAGATTCTGGCAAGCGTGCTGAGCGGTGGCGAGGGATCCCCTGCCAAGAGGGACCACTGGGCGTCGCAGCTTGCCTTCGCCCGCGTGGCGGTCGGGGATTTCGCGCGCGCCGCGGAGTACTACCGCTCGGCGTTTTCGGAAGAACGAGCCATTGAAGACGCGTTCAATTTGGCCATGGCGAACTGGGGTGATTCCGGGTTGGCTGACGCCGATGCCTTTCGACGGGTACTGGACCTCCGCGATGAGGAGAATGCCCCCGAGGAAAGGCGTCATGATCCAAACCATCCGAACTACCTTCAGGCTATCGCCGTGGCCGAATGGTTCACGGGCCGCAGAGAGGACGCGGGCCGACTCTTGGAAGACGCGCGCCAACGGTTGACGGAGGCTAGCGAACCATTCGAGGGTCGGCGTCAACGATTCGCCATCAGCTGCTGGTCGTTCACGCGGGTGCCCACCAGCACGTTCATCGAACATTGCGACGAGATCAGCCGCCTCTTCGATGGCTGCGACGTCAAGCCGGTCTTCATGAGAGCCGCGGAGGACGCCGAGGCCGATACACAGGCCACCAGTTCGTCGGTGTCCGAATAGCCGCCGGGCAAGTCGAACGGTTCGCAGGGTCCAACGGGCCCCGCTCAACCGCCATGCCCGCACACGGTTGCCCGTCGCGGAGGCGGCAACGTAACATGGCCTTGGTTCGCGCCTCGGCTGGCTGGCGAACGCGTTCCGTGTCGCAAGACGCGTCCCTGTTACCCCCACAAGGATGGCTTCCGTGAGTTCAATCGTACTTCTACTGATCGGATTGGCCGCGTTCGCCACCGGATACCGGGTCTATTCCCGGTACGTCGCCCAGAAGATCTACCGGCTCGACCCCGACTTCCGCACGCCGGCGCACGAGTTCGAGGACGGGGTGGACTTCCTGCCCACCAACCGCAACGTGCTGTTCGGCCACCACTTCACCTCGGTGGCGGGAGCGGCGCCCATCGTGGGGCCGGCGATTGCGGTCATCTGGGGGTGGCTGCCCGCGTTCCTGTGGGTGGTGCTGGGCACCATCTTCGCGGGCGCGGTGCACGATTTCGGCACGCTGTGGATTTCGACCCGCCACAAGGCGAATTCGATCGGCACGCTGGCCGGAAAGATCGTGGGGGACCGCGGCCGGGTGCTCTTCATGCTGGTGATCTTCTTCCTGCTGCTGCTGGTGAACGCGGTCTTCGCGGTCGTCATCTCCAACCTGTTCATCGGCAACCCGGGGGCGGTGCTTCCCGTGTGGGGCAGTCTCGTGGTTGCGATCACGGTGGGCTTCCTGATCTACCGCTCGGGCGCCGGTCTGCTGTGGCCGTCGCTGGGGGCGCTGGCGGTGCTCTATTTCCTGATCTGGGTGGGCCAGTCGGTCCCGCTCGAGCTGCCCGACTTCTTCGGCTTCGAACCCACGGCTGCCCAGATGGCGGCCAGCGGGGGCGATCAGGCCGCGGCAGCGGCGGCGGCCACCACCGACGGCGTGCGCGCCGGGTGGGTCATCGTCCTTTTCATCTACGCCTTTTTCGCCAGCGTGCTGCCCGTGTGGCTCCTGCTCCAGCCGCGCGACTACGTCAACAGCCACCAGCTCTTCGTGGCGCTCGGCATCATCGGCCTCGGCATCATCTTCACCAACGCCCCGGTGGTGGCGCCCGCGATCAACACCAATCTGCCACCTGATACCCCCAACTGGTTCCCACTCCTCTTCGTGACCATCGCCTGCGGGGCCATCAGCGGCTTCCACGGGCTGGTGTCTTCGGGGACGTCGTCCAAGCAGCTCGACAAGGAGACGGACGCGCGCTACGTGGGCTACGGAGGCGCGATCGGCGAGGGATCGCTGGCGCTCACCGCGATTCTGGCAACCACGGCGGGGTTCGCGGTGGTGGTGGGGGTGGACGGCTGGCACGATCACTACGGGTCGTTCGCATCGGCTTCGGCGGGCGCGACCCAGGCGTTCGTGCAGGGCGTGGGATTCCTGGCGCAGGGGATCGGCATTCCACAGGGGCTCGCGGTCACCTTCGCGGCCGTGGTGGTCATCAGCTTCGCGGCGACCACCATGGACACCGGGGTGCGCCTGCAGCGCTACATCATCTCCGAGCTGGGAGCCGAGTACAGGATCAAGTTCGCGCAGAATCGCTGGATCGCGACCACGCTGGCCGTTTCCAGCTGCGCCCTGCTGGCGCTGGGTGTGGACCGGGGCGCCGGGGGCATGCGCCTCTGGCCGCTCTTCGGCACCACCAACCAGCTCACGGGGGCGATGAGCCTGCTGGTGATCACACTGTTCCTGTTCAGCCTCAAGCGGAATATCTGGGTGACCATGGTGCCGCTCGGGTTCCTGCTCGTGATGACCACGTGGGCCATGGTGATCAACATGATCGGCTACTGGACCAGCGAGACCTGGGTGCTGTTCGGGGTCGGAGGCCTGATCTTCGTCCTGGTTCTCTGGCTCGTGTTCGAGGCTCTGGCGGCGGTACGGGTGGCGCTGGCGGCCGGAGGACCCGGGGCGCCTGCGCGGCGATGAGCGGCCCGCGGCCGCAGACGGTCCGCTCGCGGTTCGGAGCGGGCCGGAGCAGGCGGAAGATCGGGCCACGAGCGGCTGGCCGTAGTCGTTCAGGTCTGGAGGCAGGACGCGTCGCGGGTGTCTTGCGACGTCCGGCGATGGCGGCGTGGCTGTCGGCCATGGCTGCGTTGGCGGTGTGGGTGTTGGTGCCGGCAACCGCAGTATCCCAGGCGGCTCCGGCCGCCGCCTCCGTTCCAGGTGATCTGACCACGCTGTTCGAGGTCGGCGGCCTCGTCCTCGATACCAACGGCGACGAGGTTCCCGATTTCGTCAACGCGTCGCTGGTGATGGGGGAGGCACCCACGTTGGCCGAGACCCGGGCAGCCGCCGAGATCGCGGCGCGCCTGGGCTTCGAGACCATGGCGATGGACCTGCCGCTGGCTCGCGGCACGGAGGCGGAGGGGGTGCTGGTCGTGATCGGCCGTAGTGGGCTGGCGGCTTCGGGTCTGGCCTCGCCGGGGGTCGACCCGACCTCGCTGGACACGGACGAGGGGGCGGTGGTGGTGCGCGAGGCCGATGGCCGGCGCTGGGTGCTGGTGCTGGGCGGGGGGGACGAGGGGCTGGTGGCGGCGGCGCGCATGTTCGCGGGCGCGCTGCCGCACACGCGTACCCTGTCCGCGCCGCTGCTGGCGGCCGCGGGCGACGACGTGCGCGACGCACTGGAGGGGTCGGGGGTGGAGGTGGAGGAAGTTCGGCTCTGGCAGGCCCGGGCGCGCGCCGGGTTGGACGGCGTGAACCGCCTGGTCGCGGACGTACAGGTGGCGGCGGCCGATGTGGATGCGGCGGCCGGGGTGCTGCGCGCCCTCGCGGCCGGAGAGGATGTCCCGGCCGCGGCCGGGCAGGAAGAGGCCGCCGGGCAGGACACTCCGGCCGCGGCGGACCCCGGCGACCCGGCTGCCCCCGGGGCGGCCCCCGCCGGGCAGGACGCCCCCCAAGAGGCGGATGCCTCCGAGCCGTCGGACGACCCATTCGCCTACCCCGGCCTGCGCTCGGTGGAGGTGCGCCTTGCCTCCGGCCCGGTGGTGCGCATTCCCGGTCGGGCCGCCCCGGACGCGCCCGGACCGGTCGCGGGCCGACCGGGCAGCGGAGCGAAGGGGTCGCTCGACCTGTCCAACCTGTACACCCCCGACGGCCTGCTGGGCGACTCCGACAACAACGAGATCCCCGACCGGGTCGACGCCCTGCTCGCCCCGGGCGCCACCGCGGTGGAGGCGCTGCCCGACCTTGCCGCCCGCCTCGGGCTGGAGGCGACCGGGCTGGTGGTGCCGCTGGTTGAACCCGCCGCGGGTCTGGAGCGCCCCGCCTCCCGGCCCACCCTCGTCCTGGCCGGCACCGACAACCCGCTCACGCAGCAGCTGGCCGACAGCGGCAGAGTCGACCTCGCCGGCCTCCAGCCCGGGGAGGGGCTCGTTCAGGTGGTCCCCGACGCCTTCGCCAGCAAGCCCGCGCTGGTCGTGACCGGCGGAGACGCCGCGGGAGCCCGCCGCGCCCTCGACCACCTCGCCCTAACCCTCCCCCACCTGGACGCCCGGGGCGACGACCGTCCCACCCTCGACCATGTGGAACAGTCCCTCTGGAGTGCGCTCTCCGGCCACTCCCCCGCGGGTC
This sequence comes from Longimicrobiales bacterium, assembly GCA_965208255.1. Taxonomy (GTDB): domain Bacteria; phylum Gemmatimonadota; class Gemmatimonadetes; order Longimicrobiales; family Gaopeijiaceae; genus BD2-11. The sequence goes on along the minus strand of OZ242324.1, from coordinate 116,164 downwards.
AGGCGGCCATCGGCCTCTACAGGCTCGACCGCATCCTCGCCGATCTCGCCGGCCGCGACCTGGCCGCAGCCGAAATCCTGGTCTCGGTCGAGAAGCCCGACCCCGGCCTTGCCGACCTCGTCCGCGAGCGGGCGGCCGCTTTGGGCGCCGCCGAGCTGGAGGTGACCATCGACGACCGCGACGTGCAGAACGCCGCGCCCATCTTCTCCGAGTCCATCACCCTGCCCTCCGAGGTGGACCGCTTCCGCGCCATCCTCGACCAAGACGTGCTCCCCGCCGTCGCATCCGGCGAGCCCGTCACCGTCCACGCCCGCCTGAGCGAACCCCCGGAAATGCGCCGGGCACTTGAGGAGGAAGTACGCACCGCCCTCCTCGAGCGCGGCGCCGACCCCGAAGCCACTGTCGTCGAGGTACGCTCCGCCTTCAAGCAGGGCTACTACTGGCTGTACGAAGGCGTGCGTCCCCGGCTGGAAGGCGCCGACATCGGCGAGATCCTCATCCGCTTCCGGCGCAACGACCCGCCCGAGGAGTGGCCCCAACAGGCCATCCACACGCCCGTGCGCTGGCTGCACGAGATCTTCCCCATCGACGAAGTGCTGGCGCGCGATTTGGGCATCGACCTCGACCGCATCCGCTTCGAGCAGGTGCTCGAGGGCCCCACCTACGAGGTGCAGGTCACGGATTCGAACGGCGACGTCATCCTCACCGAGACCTTCGACCCCAGGTATGTGCTGCGCCCCTACTTCGACCGCTTTCGCGACTACGAGCACGTGCGCGTCACCACCGGCTGGATCGAGGCGCGCGCCGCCGGCCGCACCCTCGCGGACGAGCGCATCGTCACCGACCCGGAGGCCTTCTGGGACTACTACCAGGAGACCGTCCTGCCGGCCGTCTACGACTACGTGATGGATCGCCACGACGGCATCCCGCGCGGTGGAAACGCGGACGCGCCCTTCTTCGGCGAGCTGGTGGCCGAGGTGCAGCTGAGCGAGCCCGACTACCGCCTCGAGATCGACAACGAGATCCACTCCACCATGGATGCCCTCCACGAGGAGGTCTACTTCGGCACCATCGAGTTCTTCGACCTGATCGGGCGCAACTCGCGCGGGCAGGGGCTCACCTATCCCGGCCGCATCCTTCCCCTGATGACGCCCAAATCGGACGGCTCGGCGGGGACCGCCAACATCTCCGTCTCGGGCTTCGCCACCTCCCGCCCGGCGGTGGTCGTCACCTGGCGCGACAACTCCGGCGAGACCGGCGAGACGCGCCTGGACATCCCGCGCATCACCATGGAGCGTCCCTCCGCCCGGCGCGCACATGTGCGTGAAGGAACGCCCGGCCTCTCCCACCTCGCCCTGCGCGTGCGCGTCGACACCGACGCCGACATGCGCGACAGCCTGCTCGCCTACGCCGCGCCCCTCCAGGTCGACGAGCGCATGCTCTCCGCCGAGCAGGTGGAGGCCACGGTCGGCCACATCGAGGCCATGCGCGCCCGCGGCATGTATGGCTCCGCGCTGGCGTTCCCAGGCCTCGGATCGCTGGAGGTGCACGCCGAATGGACACACGAGGAGGACCCGGAGTCCCGCCGCACCGTCCATCTGGCCGCCAACGGCACCCCCGACCCGCTCCCCGACTGGCGCGCGCTGCTCCCCGAGGGCTGGAGCTACTCGGGCGAGCGCATGGTGCAGTGGGACACGCCCATCCCGCCCCCGGAGGGCCACCGCGTCCTCGCCCAGATGGGAGCCGCCTTCGAGGAGGCGCATGTCTACAAGGTGGGTGAGTCCTACCTGGGCAGGACCACCTGGGCGATGGACCTGATGCCGCCGATCACCGCCTCGCACTGGTCCCGCGCCAAGGCCACCACCCACAAGCCGACCGTCATCTACTCTGCGCGCCAGCACGCCAACGAGGTGTCCTCCACCAGCCACGTGCTGCGCCACGCCGAGCTGCTCCTCACCGACCCGGAGCAGCGCCCGAAGCTGGACCGCGTGAACGTCATCATCCACCCCTTCACCAACCCCGACGGCGCACAGCTGGCCTACGACCTGTACCGCTCCACCCCCGACTACATCCTGCACGCCGGCTACCTGGGGTCGCTCGGCATCGACGCCACCTCGGGCTCGGGCGACGACCATCCCATCTACCCGGAGTCGAAGGTGCGCGGCAGGCTCTGGGAGGCCTGGCTGCCGGACATCTTCCTGAACCCGCACGGCTATCCCTCGCACCAGGTGGTGCAGCTCTTCTCGGAGTACACGGGACTCGTGCGCCGCGGGCGCGTGACCGAGCGCAACTGGGGATTCAACAAGGGCTGGTTCATGCCCGGCTTCGGCTACATCGACAACCCGGAGTTTCCCCGGCACCGGGACGCCGCCTTCGAGCTGCGCGACTACATCACGCAGGGCATCAATTCGAACCGCGATGTCTTCGAGATGAACCAGCGCACCTACGCCCGCTACGAGCGCTACGGGGCCGACTTCGACACGGACGTCTTCCGCCTGCCCATGACCGACAGCGTCCTGATCCATATGCCCCTCAAGGGGTCATCCGGGGGCGGGGGCGGCGGCTACAACCCGCGGGTCACCATCTGGAGCGGCACCACCGAGGCCCCCGACGAGACCGCCTACGGTCCGTGGATGGAGCTGGTGGCCAAGGCGGGGCTCTCGTGGGACCAGGCGATCCTCGACTACCTGTACGAGGGCGACCACGAGGTCGAGCGCTCCGGCTCGACCTTCTTCGGCGGGGTCACGCTGCGCATGACTCGCCCGCGCCCGCCCGAGGAGGAGGAGGAAGAGGATCCGCCGCCGGTGAGCGATTGAGGTTGGGCTCGGCGGGCTCGGCCGGAGCGCGCGCCGGAGTCTGACGAAGCATCAGCGGCTCCCGCGGCCCGCGGAGCGACGTCCTTCCAGGAGGCAGGAGCCGACGCTTCGGCGCCCCCGTCTCTGCAAACGAGCGGGGGCGCTGAAACGCGACCTGCGGGCCGTCAGGGTGATCCGGCGGGATCGGAGCCCGTCGCTCTATCCCTCCGGTTTCTGGAAGGTGGGCGTCTTGTAGTACCCGACCTCCTCTCCGAGCTGCACATGACCTACGAGGCGGTAGGTGCCCGGCGGGAAGCTGTCGTCGTCGATGTTGATGGGGCAGACCGAGCCTCCATTACCCGGAACGTGGCCTACTACGTGGGCCTTGTTGTTGTCCTGGGCGACCACCCAGCCGCTGCCCACCGCGCGCTGCCACTCCGACCAGAACACGGTGAAGCTGGTGCCCCCGACCGGGAATTCCTTGATCTGCAGGCAAAAGCTGAGCGCGAGGGGCGGGGCGCCGGCTGCCAACTCCGCCAGCAGAACGCCCTCCTCGCTCACTGAAATCCCCGGCAGGCTGTCGTATGCCTCCTGGTGCACCCGCACCATGATCGAGTCCTGGGTGACCGACAACCCGTCGTCGTTCGTGGCCGTCACCGAGAGCATCGCCACGCTGATGCTGTCCTCGACCGCGCCCGTGCCCGTCGTGGTCACCGTGCTGCCGTCCACGGAAGGCACTGCTACCGTCTCGTCCGACGTCGCGGCCTCGTAGGTCAGCTCGGCGTCCTCGAAGTACGACGACACGTCGAGCACCACCATGCTGTCCACGATCATGTCGTGGGTCGGGATCGTGTCGACGATCTCGGGTGGCACGGGGGGCGGCGCGACGGTCACGCCGAACTCATGGCTTGCCGAGAGCATGCCCCCATCCGAGGCGGTCACGGTAACGGTGGCGTTCCCCGGCGCGACGCCGTTGACGGTCACCACGGCGCCCTCGGTCGCCACCGTCGCCACGGCGTCATCCGAGCTGGTGGCAGCGTAGGTCAGGTCATCGCCGTCCGGATCGCTGAAGTTGTCCGTCACGTCCACCGTCGCCTCGCTGCCCGCGACCACGGTCACGTCGTCGATGGTGCCTTCCGCCAGGGGCGCCTCGTTGGATTCCTCGACCGTCACGCCGAACTCCTGACTGGCGGAGAGCTCGCCGGGATCGGTGGCGGTCACCGTCACGGTGGCGCTTCCCGCCCCGACGGCCGTGATGGTCACCATGGCTCCGTCGATCAAGACGGTCGCCACCGTGGTGTCGTCGCTGGTGGCGGCGTAGGTGAGTTCATCATCGTCGGGGTCGCTGAAGTTGGCGGACACGTCCACGGTAACCTCATCGCCCACGACCATACCCTGGTCGTCGATGATGCCCTCTCCCACTGGCGCCAGGTTGGCGGCCTCCACCGTCACGCCGATGCTCTGGGTCGCCGACAGTCCACCCGGGTCGCTCGCCGTCACCGTCACGGTCGCCGCGCCGGCCGCGACGCCGTTGATGGTCACGTTGCTCCCCGAGACCGAGGCCGTGGCGACCGCGTCATCGGAGCTCGCCGCCGCAAAGGACAGCGTGTTGCCGTCCGGATCGGTGAAGTTTCCGGCCACGTTGACCGTCACGCTCTCCCCGGCGAGGACGGTCTGCGCCTCGATGCTGCCCGTGGCGGTGGGCGCGCGATTCGCGGGCGGCGGGGGCGTGGGGGGCGTGGGAGGGACGACGGGAGTCGGTTCAGTACCGCCGTCACCGCCGCAGGTCGCCACCCACAAGGGGGCTCCTGCCGTCATCAGGACCAGGGCCAGGACTCGGATTGCTCGCATTTGCGCTCTTGCTCCGTGTGACGTGGTGTCCGCTGCGTCTTCAATGGGCGCGGGCCGCCACGCGCGAGGACCTTCGGACGTGACGAGCCTGAAACTTCCGCAAGGCTATGCCATGCGCGCAGAGCACGCAACGCGGACAGCGTGGGTCGAGCGGCGATGCCTCGGCGCTGGATCGAGCGGATTACATAAAATACGTAAATTACGTAATCCGTGGCCCGGTCAGCCCGCGCTTACTCGCGCGGTATCATCCGCGGACCCCTACCGCCCTCTCCTCGACCCCCTCCGGTTCATCGGGGTGCCCAGCCGGTACATCACCCGGAGCATGAAGTACTGCCCGAGCGAGTCCGTCCGCGACTCCTCGATGTAGTTCGCCGAATTGGTGATAGCGACGCCCTGGTTCTGGTTCAGGAGGTCGTAGGCCCGCAGCTCGATCTCGGCGCGTTCGTCGAGCACGCGCCGGGAGATGGCGGCATCCCAGCGCGCGACGTTGCGCGCCTCCCCGAAGAGTCCCTGGTCGAAGACCCGGTGGCGGAAATCCGATTCCAGGGTCCAGGCGTCACCGATGTGCCAGGTGGCTTCCGCGCGGTACTGGCTGTTGACGTAGCCGCGGTCGAGTTCCTGGTTCAGCGAGTACGCGACGTCGTTGAAGTTGAAGCTGACCGAGGCGCGCACGTCCAACCGGTCCTTCTCCCGGTTGTCCACCCCGATCTCGAGCGAGTTGCGCAGGATGCGGCTCTCGTTGGCCGCGTGGTTCACGAGCTCCGTCCCCTCCGAATAGGAAACCTCGTACTCGAGCTCCACGTCGATGCCCAGCCTCCGGACCGGGGTGTCGAAGTTGGCTCCCAGGTTGCCGGACCACTCGCCGCTGGTGTTGACCGGCATCCGCGTCTGAAAGCCGCGCTCGTCGAAAACCCGCGACATCGAGATGTTGTTGTCGGTGTAGGTGAAGCGGGTGAAGGTGCGGAGGTTGATGAAGGTCACCTCATCGAACAGACGGTAGTCGGCGTTGACCCGGTGCCGGTGTTCCGGGCGCAGATCCGGGTTCCCGGAGTAGACGTTGAGGGGATCGGTGTTGTCGGCGTAGGGCTGGAGTTGCGTCAGCGACGGCTCGCGACTCGAGCCTTCGTAGCGTACCTGGAGCGTCTGCCCTTCCTTGATCTCCTTCTTCAGCCGTGCGTTGCCGAGCAGGTGCGTGTAGCCGTTGGCGATGGACTCGTCCCGCCCCAGGATGACACCGTCGAGGTTGGATCTCTGCAGTTGAATCCCGAGCGTGAGCCAGGAGCTCTCGGTGTTGCGGCTGTAGCGCGTGCCGCCCTGGAGATAGGTGTAGGCTCGTTCGAATCCCGAGCTCATCCCGGGGTTGTGCACCAGGGTGCCGTCGACACGATCGTAGACCGCATTGTTGCGGTCCTGGTGGGTCGCGTTGCGCCGGCCGAACAGCTCGATCGTGTGCCCCTCCCCGAGCGGCTGCGTGAGCGACAGACGCGCCGAATTGGTCCGGGTCCACCCCACGCGCGACTGTTCCTGCAGGATCTCGCGCACGTCGCCGACATCGTCTTCGTCGCCCCTGGTGAGCCTCTCTCCCGTAACCAGCGAGGACAGATCGGCGGAGAGGTCGGAGTCCTCGAGGTCGCTGGTCAGCTCAGCGACGATGCTGCGGCCCTCCTCGTTCAGGCGCTTGCGCCAGGTGAGCCGTCCGTCCCCGCCCAGCTCGTTCCCGTCCACCAGATAGTCGGTGGTGGCGGAATTGAGCATGTCCCCGTCGAGGGTATGCGTTTGCCGATTGGCGAACGAGGTCAGCGACGACGCGCGCGCGTTCCCTCTCATGCGCATCCGCAGCTCATGCCCTTCCGAGAATTCGACCTGCCCGTTCAGGTCCAGGCGATGACTCACGTTGCCGGCTTCCTGCTTGCTGGTCTGGTCGACCAGCGACGCGACATTCGATCCGAAGAGGGCCCGTTGCTGCAGGCTCCGGTCCTGGAGATTGTCCAGCTGCCGGATGGTGTAGCTGCCCCGCAGCCAGGTCTCCTCGCTGAATTCCCGGCTTCCGTTGACCCCGAGGCTCATCGTCTCGGTAAGGCCGTCGCTCGACCTGCCGCCGCCTCCACCCGGCATGCCGGCCGCAAGGTTGGGGAATCCACCGCGGGAACGTCCCTGGTTCACGTTGTTCGCGTCTGCGGTCAGCGCGAGCTGAACGGTGGGCGAGAAGCGGTTCAGGGAAAGCGAACCGTTGTAGCGCGCTTCGCTGCCCACGGGCGCGGTGAGCCGGGCCCGGCTGCTTCCGTCGCCGCCAACGTCGCCCCTGGCGCGGCCGAAGTACCCGTTCTTCGCCTCCTCCTTGAGCTTCAGGTTGATCGTGCGCTCCTCCTCGCCGTCGGGGATGCCGGTGAACTCGGCCATGTCCGACTCCTTGTCGTACACGGCGATCTGTTCGATGGCGTCCGCGGGCAGATTCTCCATTGCGACCGTTGCATCGTCGCCGAAGAACTCCTTGCCGTCCACGAGGATCTTCGCGACCGCTTCGCCCTGTGCCGTGATCGACCCGTCGGCATCGACGTCGATCCCGGGGAGACGGCGCAGCAGCTCCTCGACGGTTGCGTTGGGCGGCGTCGGAAACGCCTGCACGTTGTAGCTGAAGGTGTCACGCTCATTCACGAAGGGGACGTGTTCCACGCTGACGACCACCGAGTCCATCTCCAGCGCCGTGGACGAGAGCGGGATGCCGCCGGCATCGATATCGGTGTTGGCGATGTCGAAGTCGCGGCGCAGCGTCCCGTAACCGATCAGCGTGACCTGGAGGATGTAGCCGCCCGCCGGCAGGCCCTCGATGGTGAAGCGGCCGTCCTGGGAGCTGAGCGTGTACTCGACCAGCACCGAGTCCTGCCGCGCAAGCGCCACCACCATGGCGTTGTGCAACGCCGCGCCCGACGAGTCGGTCACGACGCCCCGCACCCGGTACTCTGCCGGCGCCTGCGCGGCCGCCGCCGTCACCTGCGCGAGCATGGCCATCACCAGAATGGCAAGAGCCCGACCCCCGACGGTGCGTCGGTGCCGGGCTCCGACCCGTTCCTGCTTTGCCCTCTCATCCACCTGACTGCCCCCCGTCCCCGCCAACAGCAATATCAGCAAACGCACACTCGTCATACGTGACCATCCGGCGCGGACGGGTCATCATGCGGTCCTTTACCATACTCTGAAGGTACCGGTCAGGCAGCCCCGCTCAACGATCCGGATGCAAGGGAATTGTCAGGATCCCGGCATGGACGCCCGTCCCCGGGAAGAGCCGGGCTGAGCCGGGACCGGGACTTGCCGGGCCGGAGGACCAACCGAGGCCACGGACATCGCCTCGCCGGCGAATGGCAAACCCGCGAACCCGGCCGATCAGGCCGAGCCCGCGGGTCTCGACGCGCGCTCCAGGTTCCGGCGAGCCTCGATCCGGCTCGGAACCTCGCCGCCGGTCCGAATTCAACTCCGAACTCGTCCCGGCTCCCTTTGAGAAGTTCTTCCCTCTACAGCGGCCTGTTCGGGTTCGCCATCGTCCGCCACATGTGCGCAACCGGGCTGTTGTCGTAGCCCAGCCCTTCCTTCGGCTGCTTGAACTGGCGCCCGATGATGTCGGTGAACACCTCGATGTCGACGTCCATGTTGTCCTGGAACGCGTAGGTGTCGTTCACCGTGATCAGCCGCGCCTCCGCGTAGTGGCGGTGGCCGCGCGCGAACTCGTAGGCCTGCCTGATGTAGGGCTCCGGCACGTAGTCGTGCCCGAAGATGCGGTTGTACATCTCCGGATACTCGTAGCCGAACTCGTCATCGGCATAGAAGCGCAGCGGCCCGTGGTAGCGGATGCCCCAGGAGATGCGCTCGTCCACGTAGGGCTCGATCAGCTGAGCGCCCCACCAGCCGTGGTCGCCCTTGATGAGGTTGAGCACCACGTCGTGCATCAGGCACGCGAAGATGGTCCGCTCGGGCTGCCCCGTGGTGAGCGCGTGCGTGGCGCTCTGCAGGACGTGGTTCGCGGGCGCGAAGCGCAGCCGGAAGAAGTCGAGCAGCGTCGGGGCGTCCGGCATCGGCGCGAATTCATCTTCCGTCGGCTGGAAGAGCCGCCCGGTGCCGCGCGGCGCCCGAGGTCCCTCCTGCTCCAGCTCCTCGAGGGTGATGATGGAGCCGGCTTCTCCGTCCGCCTCCCCTCGCCGTGCGGCGATCCTGTCGTCCAGCTCGTCTTCCATGTAGTGCTCGAGCGCCTCCGCCTTGTCCTCGTGCGACATGACGGCGAGAGCACCCGCGGGAAGGCTCGCGAGGAAGGTTTTGCGATCAACTTCCACCATCTCGACCTCCGGCCAGGGTGAGCGGCTTCCTCCCGCCACCGATCCCCAGCGACGCGAAGAGCCTTTGCATCCAATTGACTAGTACGGCGCGCGTGGGCGCGCGGCAAGATATGGAGGGCATGGAACGCGTCATTCTTCCATCCTGTCGCCCGGAGATTCGGGCCAGGCATGAAGAACACGGCCCGCCCCCGATAGGGACGGGCCGTAACTTCTGCGGGATCCCGGTCAGGCACCAGGCGCCCGACCTGACGTCACTCCACTAGCCCGCGTCCGCCAGCTCCCGCACCGCGTCCGCCAGCTTCTCCACCTTGGCTGAATCGAGCGCTCCACCGGCATCGGCGTCGAGCGCATTCGCCAGCGACCGAAGCGCGGTAGCCTGCGCCGACCCCATCATGCCCTCGGCCGCGGACAGATCGTCGCGCGCCGACGAGATCCGGGCCGCGTCCAGGCCCCGGTGCCGCTCCAGCTGGTCCAGGTAGGCCTGGGCCAGCGAGAAGGTCGCCGGCCACTCGAAGATAGGCTGTCCCTGGGAGTTGAGATGGGTCAGCACTACGGCGTTGGCTGCGTCGATCTCGTTTTGGGTCATCACGTCGCTGGGGACCAGCTCGAGGATGTCCAGCCCGCGCGCGATCTCGGAGTTGACGATGACGCCGTTGTACCAGTAGACCGACCAACTGCCGCCCATGCGCATCACTTCGCCGTCGACGGGCCCGCGGTCGAAGTATGCGATCTCGACCGGATTCGCGGGATCGGTCCAGTCGATCAGCGACAGCCCGCCCTGGTACCATCCCTGGATCATGATGTCGCGGCCGGGGATCGGGATGAGCGATCCGTTGTGCGCGACGCAGTTCTCCTCCGGCGTCTGCGGCGCGGGCAGCTTGTAGTAGCTCTGGAACACCATCTCCCCGTCCTCGACGGTGAAGATTGCGTTGGCGCCCCACTCCACCGGGTCCGAGGCGCGGCACTTGGGAGATCCGCCGCCGCCCCATTCGTCGGTGAACATGACGGCCGTGCCGTCGTTGTTGAAGGTGGCCGAGTGCCAGTACGAGAAGTTGGAGTCGGACACTTCGGAGAGCCGCACCGGGTTCTCCGGGTCGCTGATGTCGATCAGCATGCCGTACCCCTCGCAGGCACCGCCTGCGAGCCCGATGGCCGGGTACACGGTGATGTCGTGGCACTGGGTCGGACCGGTATCGTCGCCTCCCGGCATCTGCGCGGCCATCATGGCCGGAAGCATTTCCCGCAGCATCGCGCTGTCGGCCGCCGTTGGCGGGCCCTCGCCTCCGCGCTGGGTCACCACCTGCGCGAGGATCTGTTCGACCGCGAAGTCGGGCATCACCATCTGCTGACCCATGATTTCGACGATGAAGGCGCCGCGCTCGCGGGCTTCCTCCACCTCGGCGATGTCGTCGGGCGCCATGCCGTGCGTAGGCGGCGCCGTCAGGTCCTCGAAGATGCGGGGCGAGCTCACGATCGCCGCGCTGGCGGGATCGGCCAGCGGCACCCGGATGACCTCGATGCGGAAGAGCGCCGTGTTGGGGTCCTCCTCGGGGGCCGCGTCCGAACAGCCCGGGAGTTCTTCGGCGGGCCGGACCGGAGCCGACCCGGAGACGTAGACGTAGACGTTCTCGTCGTCGCCGGGATGTTCGAGGACGGTGTGCGTGTGCGAGCCGCGGCAGGTCTGCACGTTGGCGACGTACTCGGGCGCGGTGATGTCGGAGATGTCGAAGATGCGGATGCCGCGCAGGCGGTCGTGGCTCACCGCGTCGTCGATGCCCTCCCCGCTGCAGTCCAGCCGCCCGCCCATGCCTTCTCCCGACACGAACAGCAGGTTCTCGTACACGGAGACGTCGCTCTGGGAGGCAGGGCACACGTGGGTGACGACGGACTCCGGGTTGGCCGGGTCGGAGATGTCCCAGATCTGGATGCCGTCGTAGTTGCCCTGGATCGCGTATTGGCCGGTGAAGGCCAGGTCCGAATTGGTCTGGCCCACGAAGGGCTCGGTCGGAGGCGTGGCCGAGACCAGGCGCAGGTTCCAGATCGCCTCCCCGGCGTCGAAGAGTCCGGGGGCGAGGCCGACGCGCGGGTCGGGCGTCGGCGGATTCACGCTCAGGGGCGCGAGGCTCCCTGGAGTCATGCCGGTGTCGGGCGACGAATAGCCGCCGCACGCGGACAGGAGCACGAGCAACGCCGCGCAGGAAAACAGCGCGCCGGGGCGCACCGGGGTACGGACGCGCTCGCGCGTCGATGGGAGAGAGGTCATCGATTCCTCGGTTTGAATGGATATGTGAGAGCTACGGCCCGCCGCCTGTCCGGGACGAGCCGTAGCTCCGTCGGGTTTCGCTCTATCCGGCGTCAGCCAGATCCCGCACCGCGTCCGCCAGCATCTCCACCTTGGCGGCATCCGCGGCGCCGCCGGCGTCACCGCGAAGCGCGTCCGCCAGCGAGCGAAGCGCGGAGGCCCGCCCCGAGCCCATCATGCCCTCGGCGGCGGCCAGCTCGTCGCGCGCCGACGCGATCCGAGCTTCGCCCAGCCCGCGGTGCCGCTCCAGCTGGTCCAGATACGCGCGGGCCAGCGCGAAGGTTGCGGGCCACTCGAAGATGGGCTGACCCTGGGAGTTGAGCTGGGTCAGCTCGACCGAGTTGGCGGCGTCGATCTCGTTCTGCGTCATCAGATCGCTCGTGGTCAGCTCGAAGATGTCGAGTCCGCGCGCGATCTCGGAGTTGACGATCAGGCCGTTGTACCAGTAGACCGACCAGCTGCCGCCGCTCCTCATCACCTCGGCGTCCACCGGCCCGCGATCGAAGAACGCGATCTCGACCGGGTTGGCCGGATCGGTCCAGTCGATGAGCGAGATGCCGCCCTGGTACCAGCCCTGGATCATGATGTCGCGGCCGGGAATCGGGATGAGCGATCCGTTGTGGGCCACGCAGTTCTCGAGGGTCGTCTGCGGCGCGGGCATCTTGTAGTAGCTCTGGAACACCATGTCGCCGTCTTCGATGGTGAACACGGCATTGGCGCCCCACTCCATGGGATCGGATGCGCGGCACTTCGGGGAACCGCCGCCGCCCCACTCGTCGGTGAACATGACGGCGGTGCCGTCGTTGTTGAACGTCGCGGAGTGCCAGTACGAGAAGTTGGAGTCGGCCACTTCGGAGAGCCGGAACGGGGCCTCCGGGTTGCGGATGTCGATCAGCATGCCGTATCCGCCGCAGGCGCCGCCCGCGAGCTCGATGGCGGGGTACACGGTGATGTCGTGGCACTGGGTCGGTCCGCTGCTGCTTCTGGCGGCCCGTTGCGCTGCCATCTGGGGAAGCATCTGCCGCAGGGTCGCGCTGTCCGCGGCGGTGGGCGGACCTTCGCCGCCCCGCTGCTCTACGATCTGTTCGAGCAGCTGAACCACCTGCCGGTCGCGCAGCACTCTCGGCTGACCCGCGCCTTCCATGACGAAACCGCCGCGCTCGCGCGCTTCCTCGATCTCCAGGAGGTCGTCGGGCGCCAGGCCATGGGTGGGAGGTGCGACCAGGTCCCCGAAGATTCGGGGCGAGCTCACGATTTCGGCGCTGGCCGGATCCGCCAGCGGCACACGGATGACCTCGATGCGGAAGAGCGCCGTGTTGGGGTTTTCCTCGACCGGCCCATCGGAACAACCCGGGAGTTCCTCCGAGGGCCGTACCGCCGAAGAGCCCGAGACGTAGATGTACACGTTCTCGTCGTCGCCCGGATGCTCGAGCACGGTGTGCGTGTGCGATCCCCGGCAGGTCTGAACGTTGGCGACGTACTCGGGCGCCGTGATGTCGGTGATGTCGAAGATGCGGATGCCGCGCAGCCGGTCGTGGCTGACCGCCTCCTGCACGCCCTCATCCCCGCAGTCGAGCCGCCCGCCCAGTCCCTCGCCCGAGACGAAGAGCAGGTTCTCGTGGACCGACACGTCGCTCTGCGATGCGGGGCACCGGTAGGTGACCACCGACTGCGGGCTCGTCGGATCGGAGATATCCCAGATCTGAATGCCGTCGTAGTTGCCCTGGATGACGTAGTTGCCGGTGAACGCCAGGTCGGAGTTGGTCTGGCCGATGAAGGGCTCCGTGGGAGGCGTGGTCGAGATGAGGCGCAGGTTCCAGGCGGCCTCTCCGGCGTCGAACAGGCCGGGCGCCAGGCCCACGCGCGGATCCGGCGTGGGCGCATTCACGCGCAGCGGCGCGAGCCCGGCGGGCGCCATGCCGGTGTCGGGGGATTGATAGGCGGAGCAGGCCGGCAGGAGCACCAGCAGCGCCGCGCACGACAGGAGCGCGCCGAGGCGCGCGGGGACCCGGACGCGGTCACGCGTCAATCGCGGAGAGGTCATGTCACTTCCTCGTTTCGAGTGGATGTATCGGTCCAGAACAGGCGGGTATGTCGGGTCAGCGAGGGTGGGTACGTCGGGCCATCATCGGGGGCGTCGGATCCATGTCATCGCCGGGGCGCGCCCATCTCCTCGAGCATCAGCTCCATGCGGGCGATTTCGGTGGCCTGATCGACCTGGATGTCGGAGGCGATCTTGAAGATGAAGTCGCCCTGGGCCGCGCCGTCGGCGGCGAAGAGATCGTGCACCATTGTGACGGCGCCTTCGTGGTGCTGGATCATGTAGGTGAGGAAGAGCCGGTCGAAGTCCGGTCCTCGAGCCTCCCCCAGTTCGCGCAGCTGCTCGGGAGAGATCATCCCCGGCATATTCATCGCGTGTTCCGGCCCGTGGACCATGAGGGTGCTGCCCTCGATGTGGATCTCGGGTACCGGAAGACCGCGTTCGCCGAGCCAGCGCTGCATGATGGCGATCTCGTCGCTCTGGGCATTGATGATGCGCGCGCAGAGGACCTGGACCGCGGGGCTGGCGCCGTTTTCGGGCGCGAAGCCCGCCATGACCAGCGCCTGGGCGTGGTGCCCGATCATGCCGGTGATGAAGTGCACGTCGGCCTCGTGCGGGTTGAGCAGAAGGCTGTCGGCGCGCGCCTGGTAGATGGCCTCGAGCCGGGCGATGCGGTCGGCGTCGGGGCGCGCGGCGGGCGGGGGCGCGCCGGGGCCGGAGCCGGCGCAGGCCTGGGTTGCGGCGATGAGTCCGAAGAGCAGAATGCGGTAGGTCGTCATGCTTGGCGTCGGGTCGTGCTTTGGGTGGTGAGTCTTCGCTTCGGCAAGGCTTCTGGTCGCCTCGCGTCGGCCTCGGGTGCGGCGAGGCGCTGTCACAGCCTTTAACATACTACCGTCGGGGCGCTTGTGCTTCCATGGGGCCGGCGGCGCCGGGCCTGTGTTCTGTCAACGTCGTCGGTCCCGTCCGCCCCAGGCTGTTTGGGATCGGACCTGGGATTAGTCTGCATCCTGTCCGGATAACCCGCGTGTTTGGTTGTTCGTGGGTAAACGGTATGGTATTTTACCCACATGTACCAAAGATTGCTGGCGTCCGCGCTACTCTCCACCCAGAGGAGTGCCCTGATCCTCGGGCCTCGACAGGTAGGAAAGTCCACGCTCCTGTCCTCGCTTGGGCCCGATATCTCGCTGAATCTTGCCAGCCCACGGGTGTTTCGCGACTACGTGAGTCACCCTGAGCGGTTGGAGCAGGAACTCCGCGCGTGTTCGCCGGGAAGGAAGACGGTGTTCATTGACGAGGTCCAGCGGGTTCCCGAGCTGCTCGACGTGGTGCAGGTCCTCCTCGATGAACAGCCCGGGCGCTTCCGGTTCCTGCTCTCGGGATCCAGCGCTCGCAAGCTTCGTCGGGGGCAGGCGAATCTACTCCCGGGGCGGGTCCACGTTCACTACATGCACCCGTTGCTTGCGTGCGAGCTGGCGGACGACTTCAACGTGAATCGCGCGCTGGCCCACGGCACGCTCCCGGGCATCTACGCGGAAACCGACCAGTGGGTCCGGAGCGCTGACCTGAGGAGCTACGCGGACACCTATCTGCGGGAGGAGATCCAGGCTGAGGCTCTGGTTCGGAATCTCGGCGGCTTCTCGCGGCTGTTGGACCTCGTCGCTGCTTCCTCGGGCCGTATTCTCAACCTGCACGCGCTGTGCAGGGACGCCGGCCTGGCATACGAAACCGCCCGCCGCTACGTCGAGGTTCTCGAAGATACGCTGGTCGCATTCCGGGTCCCCGCATGGAGCGGATCCGACCGAGCCAGCCTGGTTCGCCACGGGAAGCTGTTCCTGTTCGACATCGGGGTACGCAATGCGCTGCTGAGGCGCCCTCTGGACGAGCCCCTGGCCGACGAGCGCGGACCACTTCTGGAACATCTTGTCGCCTGCGAGTTGCAGCGCAGACTCGGTACCCTCTGGCCCGAAGCGGCCCTCTTCCACTACCGGACGCGAGGAGGAGCCGAAGTGGACTTCGTTGTGGAGGTGGGGCGGGAACTTTGGGGGATCGAGGTCAAGGCCGGGAGGACCGTGATGCGACGAATGCTCCGGGGACTCGCTTCCTTCGCCGCACGCAGCTCGCGCGTAAAACGCCGGATCGTCGTTTTTTTGGGCGATCGCCCACAGATGATCGACGGGGTTGAGGTCCTGCCGCTGGCGAATTTTCTCGCACTTCTTCCGGGCGAACTCGGCTAGAATGCCAGAGGCAGGTCAGCCGCATACCGCTACCCCGGCCTCGCCCGGTTACGCGACGCGCGACATCGAGTCGGCCCTCAGCGCCCGACCCCCTTGCGCGGAATGCGCGCGTCCGCGATGGCCGCGTGGTAGACGAACGACGCCATGATGACCGCGTTCTTCATCAGGTCGTCGATGGGGATGGTGTCGTAGAAGTCGAGGTTGGTGTGACCTCCGGTGCCGCCCACGCGCGCCTGCAGGAACTGGAAGGCGGGCAGGCCGGCGCGGTCGAAGGGAACGTGGTCGGTGCTGCCTACGCTCTGGGTCGAGAGCGTGGTCATGCCCATGTCGCGCAGCGGCTCCATCCAGGCTTCGAAAATGGGGCGCACGTGCTCGTTTTCCTGCAGCCAGACGCCCCGGTATTGGCCGGGGCCGTAGTCCTGGTTGAAGTAGACGGAGAAGTTCTCGTAGTCGGGACGGGTGCCCGACGCCGGGTCGCCGAAGTGTCGGCGCACGTATTCGGCAGAGCCGAACAGTCCCTGTTCCTCGCCCGACCAGAGCACCACCCGGATGGTGCGGCGCGGCTGAGCCCCGATGGCGTTCAGGATGCGCGCGGCCTCGAGCATCACCGCCACCCCGGAGGTGTTGTCGCTCGCGTTGGGGCTCGCGTGCCAGGTGTCGAAGTGGGCGCCCAGCATGACCACCTCGTCGGCCAGGTCGGTGCCGCGGATTTCGCCCACCACGTTGCGGGCCTCGGTCACCGACGCACCGTGCCGGTTGCGCACCTCCGCGTCCACGGTCACCGGGATGCCGCGCCGCAGGATGCGGTACATGCGGTTGTAGTGCTCCGGGGTGACCGCCACCACCGGCACCGAGGCCAGGGTGGCGTCGCGCGACCACCGGTCGATGCGGGCACCGGCGCGGGCGAAGCCGCGCACGGCTCCGGGCCAGCCGCTGTTGGACTCGAGCACAAGCGCGACGCCCTCCTCCACGTAGAAGGCGAGCCGTTCCGCCGCGGTGAGGATGTCGGGGTTGGCGGGGGGATCGGGGTAGAGGCGGGAGAAGTAGGTGTCGGGTCCCGGGGGCGGCGGGATCACGTCCTCGGCGAGCGCGCGCATCTCCTCGTCGCTGCGGCGCGGGGTGCCGGTCGCGAACCGGGTCTGGTCGATGGCGGGGGGTGGGGTGGAGAGCACGGCCTTGCCGCGCAGGCTGCCCCGCAGCGAGGCCAGGTCGTTGACCGTGCGCACGTCGGCGATGACCACGTCGAGTTCCAGCCTTCCGTCCGTCCCGGGTGTGTGCGCGATCGGGTAGGCCACGAGCGGCTGGTAGGCGGGCGCGGTCATGTGCACCGACACATACTCGTTGTCCCAGCTGACCCCGTAGGGCATGAAGGGCTCGCGCGCCACGTTCACCAGGCCGATGCGGTCCATCTCGCCGACCACCCAGCGCTGCGCGCGGTCCATGGCGTCGGAGTTGGTCAGCCGGCCGCCCAGCACGTCGGTCATGTACGAAAGGGTGTTGGCCAGCTGCGAACGCTTGAGCCCTTCCTCGCGAATGCGCGCGACCATTGCCCGGTCGACGGGGAAGGCGGCGGCGGGGTCGGGTGGGCGCGCGTTCTGGGCTTCCGCGGGCGCCGGGACGGCCAGAAGAGCCAGCAGCATGAGGAGGGAGGCCGGCACCGGCGACAGGGCCGGGCGTCCCGTGAGGCGCGGGCGCCCGGATGTCGCCATGGGACGGCGCTCGCAGGCCGCCGACCCCTTGCTGCGTCGCACCTCCGCCTCCGGAATCGCCCTGCAGGCGGCCTGACCCATCATGTGCAGACCCACGCTCACATCCCCGCCGGGCGGACGCTGTAGTTGTCGTTGCGCCACATGCGCATGCTTCCGTCGGGCATCTCTTCGAAGATGAACGCCTCACCCAGGTCGTCGTTGTCGCGCACGCGCCGGAAGGTGCCGTCCTCGATGTGGCGCAACCGGGTCAGCGAGTTCAGCGGGTTGTCGGTGGGAAGCGACACCACATGCAGGTCGCCTTCCCAAATGAGCACCGCGCTCTCGCCGCCGAGAGGTCTCTGGTAGGTGCCGGTGAAGCGCTCGAGGCTCTCCCCGGCAGCGTCGCCGGCGCCATCGGGCGCAGCCATGCCTTCGTCCGCCGGAGTCCCGGACGATTTCTTCGCCGCCCGCCGGAGCGCCGGCGCGACGATGTCGAAGGCGGTCTGCGCGAACTGGCGCGAGTTGACGCCCTGGCCATTGGTCATGAACGCCGTGGCGACCCTGTCCTGGGGCCGCAGCAGCAGGTGGCTGCGGTATCCCGGGCAAGAGCCGCCATGCCCCACGAAGGTGTCGCCGTCCGATTTCCATACGGAGAAGCCCAGCCCGTAGGTGGTGTTGCCGTCCGGTTCCGACCAGTGCACGCGGTGCATGTCGCGCAGCGTGTTGCGGTCGAGCAGCTCGTCATCGCCCTCGAGCACCCGGAACTGCCAGGACGCGAACCGCCCGAGGTCCTCCACCGTCGAGATGAATCCGGCCGCAGGGCTGATGCCGCGCACCCAGTAGTCCGGGATCACATGACGCTTGCCGTCGCGCCCGCGTGTCGTGTAGCCCGTCGCGAGCCGGTTGCCGCGGAAGCGGTCGTCCAGGTCGGTGAAGGTGCTGGACATCCCCAGGGGGTCCAGGATGCTGTTGCGGATGTAGTCGTCGTAGCTCTGCCCGGATGTCTTCGCGACGATCTCGCCCGCCAGCGTGAGCGCGAGATTCGAGTACTGGAAATACGTGCGCGGGGGGTAGAGCATCGTCTGCGTGGGCAGCGTCTCCACGATCTTCTCATGCGTCGGGAAGGGGTAGTCGGGACCGGTCCAGTAGGGCACGCCGGCCTCGCGCGGCAGACCCGAGCTGTGCGTGAGCAGTCCCTCGATGTCGACCGGGCCCGCCTCCGGGTAGTCGTCCCGGATGTTGAACCAGGCCAGGTGCTTCGCCACGGGATCGTCCAGCCCCAGCTTGCCCTGGTCGCGCAGCTGCAGCACGCCGACCGCGGTGAAGAGCTTGGAGATGGAGCAGATCGAATACATGGTCGAAGGGGTCGCGGGCTCCTCGCTCTCCAAATGCGCGTACCCGTAGCCCTTCGCCCACACGAGTTCCTGGTCGTGCACCACGGAGAGCGACGCGCCGGGGATGCCCCCGTAGGCCTGGGCGGCATCCATCCAGATATCCAGGAGATGCAGGGCCTGGGCGACGCCGGGGTCGTCCGCGAGAGCTTGCTGGGCGTGTGCCGGAGGCGCGGCAGGCAGTAGAAGCGCGAGCGCGATGGCGCCGAGATGGTTGCGGTTCCAGGGGTGTCTCATCGGGGCATCCTCCTCGAGATACTGCCGGAGCTGACTTCCGGTGTTGGTGCGTGGCGTGCGGGGGCAGATCGACTGCGGGCGCGGGTTCACGCGCCCGGACGCGTGCAAGGTTTTACAGTGTAGTGCGTGGGCCGGGGTGGGAACACCGGCGAACATCCAGTGCGGGCCGGGCGCAGGATGCGCGGTTGAGCGGCGGTTGAGGGCTCCGGTGCGCTCGGGGTCGAGTCGAGGCTTGCGGGTGTGACGCGTGCGGGGTGAGGCTCCCCTGGCGCGGGGGTGGAACGTAGAATGCGGAGTGCGGCCGGACTCCGTCGGGAGATCCTGCCTGGAAGAGATCCGTTCACGGGAAGGAGACGACATGAACGCTCATCGCTTGCGCGGTTCGGTATGGGTTTGGCTGGTGCTGGCGGCCGCGCAGGCCGTGAAGCCCGGGGTCGCGGCCGCGCAGGCCGATGCTGCGCGCATCGAGGCGGCGGTGGCCAACCTGGAGTGGCGCAACATCGGCCCGACCATCATGGGTGGTCGCGTCTCGGACCTGGCCGTGGTGGAGTCCGACCCGTCCACCTTCTACGTGGGCACCGCGACCGGCGGGTTGTGGAAGACCGTCAACCACGGCACCACCTTCGAGCCCGTGTTCGACGACCAGCCGACCACGTCCGTCGGGGATGTCACGGTGGCGCCCTCCAACCCCAACGTGGTGTGGGTGGGGAGCGGGGAGCCGCAGAACCGGCAGAGCTCGCCGTGGGGCAACGGCGTCTACAGGTCCACCGACGCGGGGCGCTCGTGGCGGCACATGGGGCTGGAGGAGACGCACCACATCTCCCGCATCCGCATTCACCCGCGCGACCCGTCCACCGTGTACGTGGCGGCGGTCGGGCGGCTGTGGGGTGCCAACCCCGAGCGCGGCGTCTACAAGACCAGCGACGGCGGCGAGAGTTGGGAGCTGGTGCTCTTCGTGGACGAGGACACGGGCGCCATCGACCTGGCGATGGACCCGAACGATCCCGAAACCCTGTTCGCCGCGATGTACCAGCGCCGGCGCACCGGCTGGGGCTTCAACGGGGGCGGGCCGGGCAGCGGCATCTACCGCACCACCGACGGGGGAGCTTCCTGGATGGAGCTCACCGAGGGGCTGCCCGATGGCGACATGGGACGCATCGGGCTGGACATCTTCCGGGGCGACGGCAACCTGGTGTTCGCCATCGTGGAGGCCGACAAGCGCACACCCGGGCAGGGGTTCGGCGGGGGCGGGGGCGGCTCGTCCCGCAACGGCGTCTACCGCTCCACCGACCGGGGCGAGAGCTGGGAGCAGATCAGCACGACCAACAACCGGCCCATGTACTACAGCCAGATCTGGGTTGACCCCAGCGACCCCGAGCGCATCTACACGGCCGGATCGAGCCTCTTCAAGTCGCTCGACGGGGGCAACACCTTCACCCCCGACGCCGCCAGCGAGGTGCACCCCGACCACCACGCCATGTGGATCAACCCGGACAACTCCGACCATCTGGTCCTGGGCGGCGACGGCGGCGTCGCGATCAGCTGGGACCGCTCCCGAAGCTGGCGTCAGCTGACCAACATCCCGCTGGCGCAGTTCTACGAGATCGGCGTGGACATGCGCGATCCCTACCACGTCTGCGGCGGCCTGCAGGACAACGGCTCCTGGTGCGGCCCGAGCGACACCTGGTCCAACCAGGGCATCCGCACCCGCGACTGGTACAACGTCGGGGGCGGGGACGGCTTCTACACGGTCATGCATCCCGACAACCCGCGCGTGATGTTCGCGGAGTCGCAGGGCGGCAACCTCATGCGCGTCGACCTGGAGACGATGGAGCGCACCCGGATGCGGCCCGTGGGTCGTCCGCTCGAAGACGGCGAGGACCGCGAGCTGCGCTGGAACTGGGACACGCCGGTGCTCCTCTGTCGCAGCACGACGAGAACACGGTTTACGTGGGCAGCAACGTGCTCTTTCGTTCACGCGATCTCGGGATGACCTGGGAAGAGATCAGCCACGACCTCACCCATGCCATGGATCGAACCGAGCTGGAGATCATGGGTGTGGCGGGTTCGGAGCCGATGATGTCCGCCAACGACGGACAGTCCTCCTACGGCAACCTGGAGACGATCTCGGAGTCGCCGTTCGACGCGGGGCTGCTCTACGTGGGCAGCGACGACGGCAGGGTGCACGTGACGCGGGACGGAGGCGGGTCGTGGACGGACGTGACCGGCAACATCGCCGGGCTGCCCGAACGCACCTACGTGAGCCGGGTGGTCGCCTCGGCGCACGACGTCGCCACCGTCTACGCGACCTTCGACGGCCACCGCAACAACGACTTCGCGGCGCACGTCTACGCCAGCGACAACTACGGCGAGAGCTGGCGGCGCATCGTCGACGGGCTTCCGGCGACCTCCGTCAACGTGATTACCGAACACCATCGCACGGCCGGACTGCTCTTCGTGGGCAACGAGGTGGGGGTATTCTTCTCGGTGGACGGCGGGGAGCAATGGATGGCCCTCGCCAACGGCCTGCCCGCGGTGCCGGTGGACGACATCAAGATCCACCCGCGCGAGAACGACCTGGTGTTGGGGACGCACGGGCGCGGCATCTACATCATGGAGGACATCGCGCCGCTGGAGGGCCTGACCGCGGAGGTGCTGGCGGCGGACGCACACCTGTTTCCGGTGCGGCGCGCCACCCTCTACAACCCGTACACGCCGCAGGGGTGGACGCCGGGGGTGTACGTGTCGCCCAACCCGCCGGCCGGGGCGCTCGTCCGGTACTATGTCGGGGAGAACGTCCCCGCGGCTGCGGCGGTGGCCGCATCCTCCGGGGGCAACGGCGATGACGGCGGCGATGGTGGCGACGGCCAGGTGGCCGCCACCGCCGAATCCGGCCAGGCGAACATCACCATCCTCGACCAGGACGGCGAGGTTGTGCGCGAACTCACCGGGCCGGGGGACGCAGGCATCCAGCAGGTGAGGTGGGATCTGCGCATCGAGCCGCCCTACACGCCGACCGGACCGCCGCAGCAGTTCGGTGGCGGCTTTGGGGGTGGCCAGGCGCGCGGTCCGCGGGTGCTCCCCGGCACCTACACCGTACGGCTGGAGGCCGCCGGCATGACGCAGGAAGAGCAGATGGCCGTCCGCCTGGACCCGCGGGTGGAGATGAGCCGCGCCGACCTGGAAGCCCGCCAAGCGGCGCTTATGAGCGCCTACGACCTGGCGCGCCCGGTCTACGAGGCTGGTCAGGCCGCGCGTCGTGTCACCACCCAGCTCATGGAAATCAGCTCCCTCCTGCGCGAACAGGAAGAGGCGCCGGAGGCGTTGACCGAGGAGGTAAGCGGTCTGCTGGAAGAGGCGCGCGAGCTGGGACGCGACATCAACCAGGCCGCGGCGGGTGCACGCGGCGCGGGCGCCATGGAATCATCCAGCACGCGCCCCACCACCGACCAGCTCTGGCAGCTCGACCGAGCCTGGGAGAAGGTGCCTCCCCTGATCGAGCGGCTGAACGAAATGGTCACCGACGAGATGCCCGCCATCTACCGGCAGCTCGACGAACAGGGCATCCGCCCGGACCCCGGTGAAGCGGTGACGATGCCGGTGCGGCGGGGTGGGGGGTAGCCCCGACCGGTTCAGCCGGCCGCGTCCCGCCCGGATCGCCCGCCGCCCTGCCCATGCGGCAACCGGTGGGCGATCCACACCGTGCGGAAGACGGCCGTCGCCAGCGTTCCCACCGCCGTCACCACCAGCACGGCCATCAGGACCGTGCCCGGATCGCGCCCCAGAAGAGCGGAGCCGCTCCCGTCCAGGATCGCTCCGAAGCCGATCAGCAGGAACCGCTCGGCGCGCTGCATGACGCCGGCCGTGCACAGGACACCCTGGCTTTCGCCCCGTGCGCGCGTGTAGCTGACAAGGAGCGAGCCACCCAGCGCCGCGGCCACAATGGCGACCGAAGGACCGGAGCCGCGAAACGCCACCGCGAGCCCCACGAACGCGGCCACCTCGGCGAAGCGGTCGATGGTCGAGTCCAGAAACGCCCCGCGCGCGGAGGCCATTCCCCGGCCACGGGCGATGCGTCCGTCCAGCGCGTCCGCGACCCCGCTGAGAAGCAGCGCCCAGCCCGCCATCGCGAACCTTCCACCGGCGAAGAACCAGCCCGCAACCCCGCCGAATGCCAACCCGAGCATGTTGAAGAGCAGGGGGGACAGGCCCAGTGCCAGCGAAATCTTCTCCACGGGCCGAACGAACCAGTAGAACCAGCGGCGCAGGAAGGACCCGAGCACGAACTTGCCGCGAGTGGAGGACTCGAGCGCGTCCACCGCGCGACTCGCCGGGCTCAGCGCGAAGATCGGCATCGTGACGAGCCCGATACCCACTGCGACGATCAGCACGGTCAGCTCGGATCTCATCGGGTACCCGCCCCCCGCGCGCCGGGATGTGGTTTGTCGGTCGGTCTGCGCGATGTCCGACCCGTACCCGTTTTCCGGTTTCTTGCCCGCAGCACCCGCAACGCCTTGGGCAGCAGCAGCGGGAACGGGAAACGCCGCTCCAGCGGCGTGATTTCGAAGGTCATCCCCGTCCGCCGTTCGACCTTGCGCACGATGTAGGGGAACCAGCTGTCGAATGTCAGCATGTGCTTGAACCAGCGGGTGGTGGCACGCGCCTTGCTGACGCCGAAATAGGCGTTAAGCCTGAGTCGGGCTGCAGGCGAAGGGGCATCTACAGGGCGGTACTCCCCGTTCGCGCGATCCAGCACCCCGGTGCCCACCTGGGCCTCCAGGATGGGCGTGTAGATGCTGCGCAGGGTCTCCTGCTGAGCCTCGTACACGGCGCTCACGCGGCCTCCCTTTTCCGGCCGGATCTCCCCCGCGTAGGAGATCTCGAGCATGCGCCGGCAGAAATCGTCAACGGAGAAGGAGCCCTCCAGAAACGGAAGCGTCCAGTCGAGCACCAGCTCCCTCGCGCCGTCGACGAGCTCCTCCACCCACGCGTCCGCTTCCGGGTCGCGGGCATGGACGACGGAGATATGATGCGCCATCCGGCCCAGGCAGAAGTGATCCAGGCGGCGCGGCCCGAGCTCCCGCTGGAAGTCCGCGCGCGAAAGCACCAGGCACTTGGCCAGCGGACCATCCGGCGGAGCCGGCCAGAAGGCGATGACGGTCGGAGCCAGAACGCGGCTCACGGTCGCCAGCAACCCCGCGCTGCGCGCCGTGTACCCGTCATCGGAGAGCGTGCGATAGAACGCCCGGTAGTCTTCGACCACGACGACCAGGTCCCAGGCGCTGTACCGGTCCGGGCTTGCCGACACAAGTCGCGAGCCGTACGCCAGCACGGTCACCAGAACATCGCCGCTGGTCTCCCGCAGTCCGGAAACCAGGTGCTCGATGGGCGTCTCTCTCGCAGTCACGCGGGCTCCGCGGCCATGGGTTCCCGCCGCATCTCGTCGAGCGTGGCGGTCATCACCTCCCGCATCTTCCTAATGAACGGCTCGAAGTCCGCATCCGGCGGCGGCGAGTCGAAGGGCCCTTTGCACTCGACGCGGATCTGCATCGACGACAGGTTCCCGAGGAAATCGTTCAATTGCGCCTTCTGCCACAGGCCATCCGCCACGACGACGTAGACGCTCCAGCGCCGCGCCGCGAGGATCGTGGCGAGCCCCAGGGTCTTGAACGGGCCGATCCGACCGGTTTTTGTCCGGGTTCCCTCGGGATAGACCACGAGGGGATGCCTGGATGCGGCCTGTTCCTCGCGCAGCCGCTCCAGTTCGCCGCGCAAGGTTGCTCGCGGGTTCACGAAGGGGTATCGGTACAACCGCGTCATGTGGGATATTAGGGGAACGCCCCGTTCGTAGCGCTTGCGCGTCAGAATGCGCGGGTACGATCCATGCATCGATGCGACGACGAGCGGGATGTCGACGAGGGACTGGTGGTTCATGAGCACCAGCACGCCCGGGGACGCGGGAATCCCGGGCAGTTCGCCGAACCGGGCGCCACCCATATGGCGAAGGAAGAAGATGACCACATGCGCCGTGAAACGTTGCCACTCGGTGAGCACTGCGTCGCGGCTACCCGGAAGCAACCGTGCCATGGGCGCGATCAGGAGGCGCTGAATCACGTCGCAAGCCAGTAGTGCCACGCCGAGCGCGGCAAGGGTCAAGGCCCCGCGGAGGTTCAATGGCGTGCCCTGAATTGCCGGAGTGGTCCGATCCGCGAAGAATCAGGTAAACCTATGAGCAACATTCGAAACGCTAGCAGGAAGTCCGCGTCATCGTCAACGCGACGCGCGGCGGCCGGCGGAGCAGCGGATCTCGCTACCGTCGATTCGGACGGAGCGCGCGGCTCCTCCCACGGCTCCTCCCCGCGGGAGGATGACCGTCCGCCGCTGCGGGGCTTGAGCGACTACGACTACACCAACTTCTACTTCGGTGCCGGCACCGACCCCTTCGGAATTCTCGAGCCCTTCGGGGAGTGGTGGAAGGACGCCGAGTTCGGGGGAGGCTACTACCTCTACGGGTTGCCGCTGGGCTCCTCGCCCTCGACGCGCGTCGAGATCAGGGATCCCAAGACGCGGGAAAACCTCGAGGGCCTGATCAACTTCGCGTCCTACAACTATCTGGGTCTCTCCTACCGTCCGGAGGTGATCGACGCCATCTGCGACGCCGTGCGCAAGTACGGGGCCGGCGCCTCGGGATCGCCCGTGCTCTCCGGCACCACGGACCTGCACAAACAGCTCGCCCGCGACGTGGCGTCCTTCAAGGGCAAGGAAGCCGCACTCATCTTTCCGACCGGCTACAGCGCCAACGTCGGGGTGATCGCCGGCCTGATGCGTCCGGGCGATCTGGTCGTGGCGGACAAGCTGGCCCACGCGAGCGTCGTCGACGGGATGATCCTGTCAAAGGCGACATCCCGCTTCTTCAAGCACAACAACGCGGCCGATCTGGATCGCAAGCTGAACGGGTTCAGCGGCAAGAAGCTGGTGGTCGTCGAGGGCGTATACTCGATGGACGGGGACGTGGCCGATCTGCCCGCGATCGTGGACGTGTGTCGCAAGCACGGGGCGCGCCTTCTCATCGACGAGGCGCATTCCACCTTCGTCTACGGGCCCAACGGCCGCGGCGTCGCCGAGCACTTCGGTCTCGACGACGAGGTCGACATCCACCTGGGCACCTTCTCCAAGAGCCTGGGCGGGCTGGGAGGGTTCGTCGCCGGGCCCGCCGAGCTGATCTACTATCTGCGCGGCTTCGCGCGTTCCCGCGTCTTCTCCTGCGCGCTTCCGCCCCCGGTCACGGCCGGTCTGCTGAAGGCGCTCGAGATCGCCAGGTCCGAACCGGAACTGCGCGAGAAGCTGTGGGACAACGCCCGCTACATGCACGGGCTGATGCGCGAGGCGGGCGTGGACGTGGGCGACTCCACGTCGCAGGTGATCTCCATCATGATCCGCGACGACGCCGGCATCTTCCAGATCGCGGAGGACCTGCTGCACGCGGGCGTCTACATCAACCCCGTCCGCTTCCCGGCGGTGGGCAAACACAAGTCGCGATTCCGCATGTCCATCTCGGCGTCCCACACCAGGGCGGAGTTGAAGGAGGGCGCCGAAATCATCGTCTCCATTCTCAAGAAATACGGAAAATGCCCCTGACCCGGTATCACTATTCGCAGGCCGTCAGCGCCTTCTTCGAAATCGCCACGTCGGATGCCCGGCGCATCCTGCCCCCGCACCTGCAGCCGCTCGAAGTACAGCACGAAGCCAGCATTCTTGCGGTTACCGCCTTCGATTTCACCGGGAGCATGGTCGGTCCCTATCAGGAGATCGTGCTCTCGGTGATCGTGCCGCCGCTGGTAGCCCAGGGCCAGGGCATGGCGAAATCGGCGTTCTATCCGTTCCTCGTCGGGACGAGCACCGAGGAGTCACGCGAGCACGCCATCGAGCGCTGGCATCTTCCGCACTACATGAAGGATCTCGACATCAATCTCCAGCCTTCGGACGGACGCATGCGGGTGGAAGTGCGCGAGGGCGACCGGCCCATCATGGATTTCGAGATCGCGGACCACCAGTCGGCGGAGGTCGACCACCTCTACCAGTCGTTCATGGTCAACGGCGACGACCGCTTCAAGGTCGACATCCACATGCGGGGGCCGCACAGCGAGCACGAGGAAGAACTCGGATCGCTGAAGCTGTACGAGCACCCGATGACGGCCCAGCTCACCCTGGATCATGTGGCCACGTATCCGTTTCGCGAGCAGTGGATGAGGGACGGCGTTCAGGTATTCGAGGAACTGGAGCGCATCTGAGCGACGGAGTGCGCACCTTCGTCATCTTCAACCCCGCATCGGGGCACGGACGGGGCGCGCGCCGGATTCCCCTCTACCGGGGGCTGCTCGACAGGCACTTCGATGCCTACGAGTGGGCGTCGACCACGGCGCCGGGCGAGGAAGCTGAACTCGCGGACAAGGCCATCGCCGGGGGGGCGAAGCTGGTTGTGGCCGTGGGAGGGGACGGCACCTGGAGCCAGGTGGCGGACCGGGTGGTGGCGTCCGGGCGCCAGGATGTGTCGCTGGGACTGCTGGCCTCGGGTACCGGGAACGACTTCGCCAAAAGCCTGGGGCTGAGCTACGGCGACCCGGAGCAGGCGGTGGCCGCGCTGGCGGCGGGCCGGACCCGGTGCATCGATGTGGGCCGGGTGGTGTCGGAGTGGCGTCCGGCGCCCTTTCCGGAGGTGCCGTCCGGGGTGACCTGGCGCGATGCCCCGCGGCACTTCCTGAACCTGGTGGGCTTCGGCTTCGACATCGCCGTCATCGACGCCAGCCAGAGGGCTCGCTTCCTGCGGGGCGCTGTTCTGTACAAGGTCACCGCGCTGCAACAGCTGTTCCTGTATCGGAGTCCGCGGCTCCAGCTCTCGGACGCCGGGGGATGGAGCACCGAAGGGAAGCACCTCATTCTCACGATATCGAACGGACGCATCTTCGGGGGCGGATTCCCGATCGCGCCGGAAGCGGACCTCGAGGACGGGCACCTGGACGCGTGCGCGATCGCCGATTCGTCGCCCCTGGGGCGGGCCCGCCTGTTCAGCCTGGCCGAGAAGGGCAGGCATGTGGGCGCGAAGGAGGTCTCCCTGCGCCAGGACCGCTCCTTTGCCGTGCGGTTCGACGAGCGCGTACGTTACGAGGTTGACGGCGACGTTCATCAGTCGCGCACGGGCGAGGTTCGGGTGGATGTCGTGCCGTCGGCGCTCTCGGTGATCGTACCGTGAAGGAGGCTGCATGGACCGCCTTGCCGCTGCTCCGCCGCGCATCGCTCAACCCATCCGGGTAGTCACGGCGGCGTCCCTCTTCGACGGACACGACGCCGCCATCAACGTCATGCGCCGGATCCTCCAGGATTCGGGCGCGGAAGTCATCCACCTGGGGCACAACCGCTCCGCCCTCGAGATCGTGGAGTGCGCGGTCCAGGAGGACGCCCACGCCATCGCGATCAGCTCGTACCAGGGCGGGCACATGGAGTTCTTCACCTACGTGCGCGACCTGCTGCGCGAGCGGGGCGCGGACATCCGCATCTTCGGGGGCGGGGGCGGCACCATCCTGCCCGCGGAGGCCGAAGAGCTGCACCGGCGCGGCATCGACCGGATCTTCTCTCCCGATGACGGGCGGGCGATGGGGCTCCAGGGGATGATCGACGAGGTGCTGAAGGTCGCGCGCGATTCGGCGCGCTCGTCGCTCGCGGATGCGGAGGGCGAGGTGCGGGCGCTCCGGCAGGGAGACGCGGGCGCGGTGGCGCGCCTGATCTCGGCGGCCGAAAACGGCCATGCGGGCGCGGACGAGGCTATGGAGGTCGTGGCGGAGATGGCGACGGCCCGGCGCGTACCGGTGCTCGGCGTCACGGGCACGGGCGGCTCCGGCAAGTCGTCGCTGGTGGACGAGTTGGTGCGGCGCTACCTGTCCGGCACCTCCGACGGCCGGGTCGCGATCATCTCGGTCGATCCGTCCAAGCGGCGGACCGGGGGCGCGCTGCTGGGCGACCGCATCCGGGTGAACGCCGCCAGCAGCCCGCGGGTCTACATGCGCTCGCTGGCCACCCGCGCCTCGACCCTCGGCCTGTCGCCGCACGCGCGCCAGGCGGTCGACACCTGCAAGGCCGCCGGCTACGACCTGGTGATCATCGAGACGCCGGGGATCGGTCAGTTCGGCGCCGAGGTGGTGGGGCACGCGGATGTGTCGCTGTACGTGATGACCGCCGAGTACGGCGCCGCGAGCCAGCTCGAGAAGATCGACATGCTCGACTACGCGGACGTGGTCGCCATCAACAAGTTCGACCGCCCGGGGGCGCTGGACGCGCTCCGCGACGTGCGCAAGCAGTACCGGCGCAACCACCGCCTGTGGAGCGTCCCCGACGAAGCGCTGCCGGTGTACGGGACGGTGGCCTCGCGCTTCAACGACGCCGGCGTCAACCGGCTCTACCTGGCGCTGCTCGACCAACTGCGGCGCAAGTCCGGCGCGCCCCTCGCGACCGAGCACGATCCAGTCGACGACGACCGCGCCGAACACACGCCGATCCCCCCGGAGCGCACCCGCTACCTGGCGGAGATCGTGGAGGCCGGCAGGGACTACGGCCGCCGCGTCGACGAGCAGGCTGCGCTGGCCCGCCAGCTGTATCAGCTGCACGGGGCGATCGAGCTGCTGCGCGCGGGAGCATCCATGCCTCCGGGCCGCGGGGAGGAACCGGAGGTGATCGCGCCCGACCTGCCCGCCGCGGCCGGCGAGGACGAAGCCCTGGCCCGGCTGATCGACCTGTACCGGCGGACGCGCGCGCGCCTCGACGACCGCAGCCTCGCCCTGCTCGAGGAGTGGCCGGCATTGAAGCGCCGCTACCGGGCCGACACCTACGCCTACCAGGTGCGAGGCCGGACGGTGGAGCGGAGCCTGTTCAGCGAATCACTCGCCGGTTCGCGTATCCCGCGGGTGACGTTGCCCCGCTTCCGGGACTGGGGCGAGGTGCTGCGCTGGCGCCTCACCGAGAACGTCCCGGGCGCGTTTCCCTACACCGCCGCGGTCTTCCCCCTGAGGCGGCTGGAGGAGCACCCGCAGCGCATGTTCGCGGGCGAGGGCGGCCCCGAGCGCACCAACCGGCGTTTCCACTTCCTCAGCCGTGCCAGCCTCGCCAACCGCCTCTCCACCGCCTTCGACTCGGTCACGCTCTACGGCGAAGACCCGGACGAGCGCATGGACATCTACGGGAAGGTCGGCAACTCGGGAGTGAGCGTGGCTTCGTTGGACGACGCCAAAAAGCTCTACTCCGGCTTCAACCTCGCCGACCCGTCCACAAGCGTGTCGATGACCATCAACGGGCCCGCGCCCATGCTGCTCGGCTTCTTCCTCAACGCGGCCATCGACCAGCAGTGCGAGTTGCACATTCGCGAGAACGGGCTCGAGACGGAGGTCGAGGAGCGCATCCAGGCCCTCTACCGCGCGCGCGGCGTGGAGCGTCCCCGCTACCAGGGCGCTCTTCCGGAAGGCAACGACGGCCTCGGCCTGATGCTGCTCGGCGTGAGCGGCGACGAAGTCCTTCCCGCCGACGTCTACCAGCGCATTCGCAGCGACACGCTCGCCGTCGTCCGCGGCACCGTCCAGGCCGACATCCTCAAGGAGGACCAGGCCCAGAACACCTGCATCTTCTCCATCGAGCTGGCGCTGCGGCTGATGGGCGACATACAGCAGTACTTCATCGACGAAGGCGTGCGGAACTTCTACTCGGTGTCGATCTCCGGGTACCACATCGCGGAGGCCGGCGCCAACCCCGTGACGCAGCTCGCGCTCACGCTCGCCAACGGCTTCACCTACGTCGAGTACTACCGCTCGCGCGGGATGCGCGTCGACGACTTCGCGCCCAACCTGTCGTTCTTCTTCTCCAACGGCATGGACCCGGAATACGTGGTGCTGGGGCGGGTCGCGCGCCGCATCTGGGCGAAGGCGATGCGGCACGTGTACGGGGCCAACGCCCGCTCGCAGAGGCTCAAGTACCACATCCAGACCTCGGGGCGCAGCCTGCACGCGCAGGAGATCGCCTTCAACGACATCCGCACCACGCTGCAGGCGCTGTATGCGCTGTGCGACAACTGCAACTCGCTGCACACCAACGCCTACGACGAAGCCATCACGACGCCCACCGAAGAGAGCGTGCGCCGGGCTCTGGCGATTCAGCTGGTCATCAGCAAGGAGCTCGGGCTGTCGCGCAACGAGAACCCGCTGCAGGGCTCGTTCATCATCGAGGAGCTGACGGATCTCGTGGAGGAGGCGGTGATGCGCGAGTTCCTGCGGCTGTCGGAGCGCGGAGGCGTGCTCGGGGCCATGGAGCGCATGTACCAACGCGGCCGCATCCAGGACGAGTCGCTCGAGTACGAGTCGCGCAAGCACAGCGGGGAGCTGCCCATCGTTGGGGTGAACACCTTCCTGGGGCCGAAGGGGTCGCCCACGCGGGTGCCCGAGGAGGTCATCCGCGCGAACCCCGACGAGAAGGACTACGCCATCGCATCCAATCGGGCTTTCAGGGCGCGCAACCGGGGCCGCGCCGAGGCCGCCCTCGAGGAGCTGAAGCGGGTCGCACTCGCGGGCGGCAACACCTTCGCCGCGCTCAGGGAGGCGTGCAAGGTGTGCTCGCTCGGGCAGATCACGTCGGTGCTGTACGAGGTGGGGGGGCAGTACCGGCGGAACATGTAGGGACAGCCCGGAGACACCAGTTCCCCCTCACCGGCAAGCCTCGTCTGCGGCCCGTGGTCCGGGGGGCGATTCGCCTTTACGGAATCCGTAACACGGCGTACAATTCGGGTCACATGATACGAGGCTTCAGGGACCGGAGGACGAGACGTTTCTTCGAGGGGCAGCGTGTTCCGGCGTTTCACGCGTTCTCCGATCAGGCGGTGCGCCGACTGACTCTGCTGGACAGCGCGGAGACGCTGGGCGACCTGGCCGCGCTGCCGAGCAACCGGCTGGAGGTACTCCGAGGCGGCCGGGCTGGCCAGCACAGCATCCGGATCAACGCGCAGTGGCGTATCTGCTTCCGCTGGACCGACGACGGGCCCAGCGAGGTCGAGATCGTGGACTATCACTGAGGAGCAGGAGATGAACGCGAGGAACGGCATGAGGCCGGTGCATCCGGGCGAAGTCCTGCGCGAGGAACTCGACGAACTCGGGCTGTCGGCCAATGCGCTATCGAAGGCGCTTGGAGTGCCGGTCAACCGGGTGACGATGATTCTGAACGGGCAGCGGGGCGTGACCGCCGACACGGCGTTGCGGCTGGCGAGGTATTTCGGAACGACTCCGCAACTCTGGCTGAACCTGCAGAAAACCTGGGAGCTTCGCCGAACGGAGATCGAGGCAGGTCGCGAGATCGCCGAACAGGTTACACCCCGGCACGCGGTCGTCTAGATGAGACGAACCGATCGGCGAATAGCCACAACAACTTACGGGCTGGTATCCGCAGCCGTCCTGTGCGCCGCCCTCGCTGCCTCTTGTGCCGCGCCCGGGCCCCGCGCCCGCATCTCGGAGGAGGAGCGTGTCCTCGACACGTACCCGTTCTCGGACCCGAATCCCGTGCCGGTGCTGGCCACCGATCGCAGGCTCTACCCGTACCACTCGTTCGAGGGATATGCGGCGACGCCGGAGCCCAGGGAATGGAAGGTCGTGAGGATGGAGAACGATCTCGTCGAGGTCTTCGTCCTTCCCGAAGTGGGCGGCAAGGTGTGGGGGGCCGTGGTGAAGGCGACCGGCCACGAGTTCATCTACCGGAACGAAGTGATGAAATTCCGGGACATTTCCCTGCGCGGCCCGTGGACCTCGGGCGGCATCGAGTTCAACTTCGGCGTGATCGGGCACACGCCGGCCACCGCCACCCCCGTCGACTATGTCGTGCGGGAGAACGCGGACGGCAGCGTGAGCACCATCGTCGGCGCCACGGACCTGCCGTCGCGCACGCCGTGGCGCGTCGAGATCCGCCTTCCGCCGGACCGCGCCGCCTTCGAGACGCGCGTTCTTTGGTACAACCCGACTCCGCTCGAGCAGCCCTACTACAACTGGATGACGGCCGCGGCCTTCGCTCAGGACGACCTGGAGCTGTTCGTGCCCGGCAACGCCTACCTGGAGCACTCCGGCCGGGTGCGCCCATGGCCCGTGGACGAGGACGGGCGCTTCCTGCCTCTTTACCGCGACAACGCGTTCGGGGGAAGCAAGTCCTATCACGTGGTGGGCGCGCTGAACGACTTCTTCGGCGGCTACTATCACGAAGAGGGCTACGGCTGGGGCCACTGGGCCCGCCACGAGGACATGCCCGGGCGCAAGATGTGGCTGTGGGCGCTGTCGCGCGAAGGCGGCATCTGGGAGGACCTGCTCACCGACACGGACGGACAGTACGTCGAGTTCCAGGCGGGCCGGCTGCACGTGCAGTACCAGCCCGGGGCGGACCGCAACCCCGTCTCGCAGGCCACGTTCGATCCGCTCTCGGCCAGCCGCTGGACCGAGACCTGGTTTCCGCTGGAGGGGACGGGCGGGCTCACCGACGCCTCCCCGCACGGCGCCTTGCACGTGGACCAGGAAGATGGCCGCCTGCGGGTGGTTGTTCAGGCGTTCGGGGCTGGTGTCGACACTGTGAAGGCATGGTCCGGCGGCGAGCAGGTCGCGGCGCGGACGGTGGCGCTCGAGCCGCTCGAGCCGGTGGTGGTCGAGATCGATGTCGCGGCCGATGGCCCGTGGCGGGTTTCGGTGCCCGGACTGGGGCTGGAGGGATGTTCCAACCCGGGTGAGGCCGGCCTCGGTGGCATTTGCGGACTCGACGGGGATCGCATTGTGTCCCGGCCATTTGCGACGAGCTCCGAGGCGTGGGACGCCCTCCCGGAGACGGATCGGCTCGTGTTCGAGGCGCGTGAACTGGCGCGGGGTCGCCGCTACCCTGAGGCCCGGGCGCTCTACGACCAGGCGCTCGCGGCCGAACCGTGGAACCGGGCGGCACTGCTGGGTCTGGGCGCGCTGGCACTGAGGTCGGCCCGCTACGAGGAGGGGCTCGTCCACGCGCGGGGCGTGCTCCAGCTCGACACGTACGATCCGGAAGCCAACTTCCTCGCGGGGAACCTGTATCGCGCCCTCGGCCGACGCGCCGACGCGCTCGACGCGTTCGGGTGGGCCGCCCGGTCGGTGGCTTTCCGTGCCGCGGCACGCATTCGGCTGGCGGAGCTGGCGCTCGACGGCGGGGACCTGGCGGAGGCGCGCCGCAACGCCGGGCTGGCGCTCGACCATGACCGGGCAAGCATTCCCGTACGTGAGGTGCTGGCGATCGCGGCCCGTTTGGAGGGGGACGATGCCGGCGCGGCGGGCGTGCTGGCGGAGCTGCTTGAGCTGGACCCGCTCAACCATTTCGCGCTGGCGGAGCGGTACCTCGCGGCGCGCGCCGAAGGAGGCGGGACCGCAGAGGCCGCGGGCGGGTCCGCCGCCGCCCGCCTCACCGCGTCGATGCGGAGTGAGTACCCGGGGCAGACGCTGTTGGAACTCGCCGTGAGCTATGCGAACCGGGGGCTGCCGGGCGATGCCGCGCGCCTGCTGGAGCTGGCGGACGAGGTGGACGGCGGCCCCGTGGCTGTGGCGTGGCACGCCTTCCTGGTCGACGATTCCGACATGCTGAGCGCGGGGATGGATCCGGACTTCGCCTTCCCCTACCGCGCCGAGACCCTTCCGGTCCTGCGCTGGGCGGCGCGCGAGAACCCGCACTGGGCCTGGCGCTACCTGCTCGGCCTGAACCTGTGGGCGCTCGACCGCGACGCCGAGGCGGCCGAGGTGCTGGCCACCCTCGGCGACGAGCCCGACTACGGGCCCGCGTATGCGGCGCGCGCGCACCTGACGGGGGCGATGGGCGGCGACCCGGGGCCCGACTTCCGGCGCGCGGTCGACGTGGATCCCGGCAGCCGTCTTCTCCACGTCGCCCTCGTCCGGCATCTGCAGGAAGCGGGACGCTGGGCGGAGGCGCTGGAGGCATCCAGCCGCGGCCGGGAGCTTTTCCCGGACGACTTCAACCTCGACCTCCTTCATGTGCGGGGCCTCCTCCAGGCCAGCGACCACGGCGAGGCGATGCGGATCCTGGCGGACACGCATGTTCTTCCCTCGGAGAACGCCCGCGAGAGCCACCGCCTCTACGAGTTGGCGCATGTCGGAGCCGCGCTCGACGAACTCGATGACGGGGACCGCACGGCCGCCCGCGGACATCTGGAGACCGCGCTCGAGTGGCCCGAGTCGCTCGGTCAGGGCCGTCCCTTCGATCCGGACGAGCAGCTCGTGCGGTTCCTGCTCGCGGTCGTGGGGGATGACGCCGGCGGTGAGCCTGGGACCGGGTCTGCCGATGCCGACGCGGTGGCCTCACTGCGCGCCCGCGCCGATTCGCTCGCCGGCGACCTCTCCCCCACCGCAACCATCGAGCGAAACCTCGTCCGCCGCGCGCTGGCCGCAGCGGGGCGCCTCGCTGGCGGGTAGCGTCCAGAGGGATAGGGATGGACAGGGAGTTGCATGACGTCGATCGCAGGACCGCCGCGAGGTGATGCAAGGAGGAAGCTCAACTTGAACGCACACATGCCCGATACCTGGCTTTCGACACCCCTCAAGATAGACCCGGTGTCGGCCGGGGAAGGCATGGGCCGCATAGGCATCACGCTTTGTCCGGGCAAGACCGATCCGTGCGGAATGGCCGGGCCCTGGAAGCGCGATCTGACGGAAGATCTCGATGCGATCCGTGATTGGGGGACGAGAGCCGTGGTCACCCTGGTCAGTGGGCAAGAGATGAAGGACCTCAAGGTGCAGGATCTCGGTGCGGGCGTTCGCAGCAGGAAGATGGAGTGGTGGCACCTCCCCATTCCGGACGGACATGTGCCGGATGAGGACTTCGAGGCTCGGTGGGTGGAGGCGGGCGCGGCGCTCCGGAGCCACCTGCGGTCCGGTCGCGATGTACTGGTTCACTGCAAGGGTGGGCTGGGTCGGGCGGGAACCATAGCCGCGCGGCTCATGGTGGAACTCGGCACGCCGCCGAAGGATGCAATCAGGCTCGTGCGCGACTCGCGGTCTTGCGACGCCATCGAAACGCAGCAGGAAGCGCACGTAAGGAGTTGTCGGGCACTGGGAGGTGACTGAGCAGACGCCGCTTCGTACCACGGTTCAGAGCAGCCGCAACCCATACCCGCACGGTAAGAGTACTCGCCGCCCGCTTGCCGTCCCACCCGTATTCGCCGGAACCCCCCTCGGCCACGCCATCGGCTGCCGTCCCACCCAACCGGGCGAATTGCAAATCCACGACTGGAGCAATTGCGAAAGCACGATTGACAACGTTGCAGATAGACGGTCATACCGATTTGCAAAACCACGACTGCTGACACTCGCAACACCACGATTGGGCTGCCATGGGCCAAGGACGCATCGACGAAGCAGCTACCGCGCTTCTCAAATTCGCGAATCGTGTGGACACGTCCCGCAGCGGTCAGCCGGCGGCACTCGCCGTCATCACCGGGAGCGGGTACGGTTATCGGCGGCCTGATGGCGTGGGGGTCATACCGGTGGGGGTATTGGGGCCGTGAAGGGGCGCAGGGCGTGGAACCCGTGCGGCAAGGATGGCCCATTGCGGTACATTACGGTCTACGGTCTTCGAGCCTGGCGGGCAGGTGCCAGCGGAACATGCAGGGGAGGATGATGGATTCGGAGGCATTGGCGGCGGCGATCTCGGAATGGCGGGAACGCCGGGCAACCATGGGTCAGGAAGATGACGAGCGGCTGTGGCGGAAGCTGCGCCTCGAGTGGAACTACAACAGCAACCACATCGAGGGGAATACGCTTTCCTACCACGAGACCGAGTTGCTGCTCATCCATGGCCGAACGGCTGGCGGGCATCCGATGCGGCACTACGAGGAGATGAAGGCACACGATGTTGCGGTCGACCACACCCGCAATCTGGCGAGTGCCGAGCGCGTTCTGGCTGAGGGCGACATCCGGGATCTGAACAAGATTCTCCTGAAGGAGCCATTCTGGCACATCGCGCAGACTCCGGACGGGCAGCAGACCCGGAAGCGGATCGTTCCGGGAGAGTACAAGACCCAGCCAAACCACGTCAGGACGGCAACCGGAGAGCTCCATCGGTTCGCGGAACCGGAGGAGACGCCGGCGTTGATGGAACGTTGGACGCGGGATTTCCAGCGGGATCTCGCGCGCACCGCAGATCCCCTACCCCTCTTCCTGGCCGAGTCGCACTGGAGCTTCCTCCGGATTCATCCGTTCGATGACGGAAATGGCCGGACCGCGCGGCTGCTCACCAACTACGTCCTGCTCAGGTCCGACCTGCCGCCGATGGCGATCAAGACCGCCGAGCGGGACCGCTACATCGGGGCGCTTCAGAACGCCGATGTGGGTCGAATGGAGCCGCTCGCGGGGTTCATGCTGGAAAACGTCCTGTGGTCGCTCGGGCTGGCTATACGGGCCGCGAAGGGAGAGTCGATTCGAGAGGCTGGCGATGTCGGAAAGAAGATTGCTCTCTTCGTCCGACGCAACAGAGCTGGCGAGCCGAAGGCATCCGATGTCGAATTGCTGGAAGATGTCGTTGGCCAATGGATTCGTCCCACGCTTGACCGTGTCAAGAGAGAGCTTGAGCCCTTGGGTCAATTGTTTGCAGCTAGCAGCTGGCGATTCTTCGTCAAGCACGGTCAGAGAGACGTCGTCCAGGGTCTAGGCTCGTTCGAGAGTCGCTTGTGGGAAAGCATAAAGGAGAGCTATGTGGTGCTGCCGGGATTTCGGCTCTCCAACGAACAAAGGCTCAAGTTGGAGAGCAGATCTCTCTGGCGGCACTACACGGGTCGGGAAGGGAAGGCGTTCTCGCTTGAGCTTTCTCTCATCTGGGAATTCGATGAAAAAGGGGTCTTGTTCTCGGTCGAGATCGACGGCAGGCGCGTCATC
Source organism: Longimicrobiales bacterium (assembly GCA_965208255.1). GTDB lineage: Bacteria > Gemmatimonadota > Gemmatimonadetes > Longimicrobiales > Gaopeijiaceae > BD2-11. The sequence continues at coordinate 78,341 of OZ242324.1, read as the reverse complement.
GTCGAACGTGCTCGTTACGCCGAGGTACTGACGCATGGTGCTGAAGCGTATCGCACGGTGGATATGATCGGCGAGGCCATGATAGCCGAGATCGAACACCGTTCGGGCGCGCAAGACTGATTCGGTTGCGCTCCGACGCGGGATTTCGTTGCAAGTCCACGGCTGGCGGCATTGAAAAACCACGACGTGCATTCGTTGAAAACCACGAATCCGATGTCGTCAGGTGGAGACTGCCGAGGCAGACGCGGCTTCAGGCAATGCCCCAGCTCCAGCGCTCCGTGCCCCGAGAGCTGAACCGCGTGATACCCGCGTTCGTCGGGGCCCGGAGCGACCCTGACGGCTATCCCCGGACCGGCTGCGGCACCCTCGCCAGCGCTCGCGCCTTGGCCACCACCGCCTCGGCCGTGATCCCGAACTGCTCGAAGAGCACCGCGCCCGGAGCAGACGCCCCGAAGTGGTCGATGCCGACGGAGGCGCCCCGGTCGCCGGTCCAGCGGGTCCAGCCGGCCGTGGTCCCGGCTTCCACGGACACGCGCGCTGTTACGCCGGGCGGTAGCACCAGGTCGCGGTAGCGCTGCGGTTGGCGGGAGAAGAGGAACCAGCTGGGCAGGGACACCACCCGGGTCGGCACCCCCTCCGCCTGCAGCGTGGCACGCGCCTGCACCGCCACGCCCACCTCCGAGCCGCTGGCGATAAGGATCACTTCGGGGTCGCCGTCGTCGGCTTCCAGCAGGACGTAGCCGCCCCGGTGCAGCCCGCTCGCGGAGGCGGCCTCCCCACGGTCGATGGTCGCCACCGCCTGGCGGGTGAGCGCCAGAAAGCTGGGCCCGTCGGTGTACGCGAGCGCCGCCCGCCACGCTTCCGCCGTCTCGGGCCCGTCGCCGGGGCGCAGGTCCAACACGCCCGGGATGGCGCGCAGCGACACCAGCTGCTCGATGGGCTGGTGGGTGGGGCCGTCCTCGCCGACGCCGATGCTGTCGTGGGTGAACACGTAGGTGGGCGCCAGATGCATGAGCGCCGCCAGTCGGATCGAGGGGCGCATGTAGTCCGAGAAGATGAGGAAGGTGCCTCCGTAAGGGCGGACGCCTCCGTGCAGCGCCATCCCGTTCAGGATGCCCCCCATGGCGTGCTCGCGGACGCCGAAATGCATGGTGCGCCCGCCCGGCGTCTCCGGCAGCAGGTTCTCCTCCCAGGGCAGGGTCGTCTTGTTGGATCCCGCCAGGTCGGCCGAGCCACCCAGCAGGTTGGGGATGCGCCTGCCCAGCCCCTGCAGCACCTGTCCGGAGTACACCCGGGTCGCGAGCGGCTTGGGCGGCGCGCTCAGGTCGGGGATGTCCGCGTCCCATCCGGCCGGAAGCTCGCCCGCCAGGGCCGCGCGCAGCTCCTCGGCCAGGGTGGGATGCTCCGCCCGGTAGGCTGCCCACCGCCCCCCCCACTCCTCCTCCAGCCCCGCCCCCCGCGCCGCCGTCTCCCGCCAGTGCGCCAGTGCTTCCGCCTCCACGTGGAAGGGGTCGGCCGAAGGGTAGCCCAGGTTGCGCTTGGTGGCGTCCACCTCCTCCACCCCCAGCGGCGCCCCGTGCGATGACGACGACCCCGCCTTGGCCGGGCTGCCGTACCCGATGGTGGTGCGCACGACCACAAGCGAGGGCCGCTCCACCTCTGCCCGCGCCCCCGCGAGCGCCGCGTCCAGTGCGGCCAGGTCGGTGCCGTCCTCCACGCGGCGCACGTCCCACCCGTACGCCCGGAAGCGCTGTTCGTGGTCGGTGGAGCACGAGAGATCCGTCCCGCCGTCGATGGTGATGCGGTTGTCGTCGAACACCCAGTTCAGCTTGCCCAGCCGCTGATGGCCGGCGAACTCGGCCGCCTCGTGTGAGATCCCCTCCATCAGGTCGCCGTCCGAGCACAGCGCCCAGGTGTGATGGTCCACCACCGCGTGCCCGGGCCGGTTGAACCGGTGCGCCAGCCAGCGCTCCGCCAGCGCCATCCCCACGGAATTGGCGACGCCCTGACCCAGCGGGCCGGTGGTCGTCTCCACCCCCGTCGTGTGCCCGTACTCCGGATGCCCGGGTGTGCGCGATCCCCACTGCCGGAACTGCCGGATCTCCTCCAGCGGCAGATCGTATCCGGTCAGATGCAGCAGCGAGTAGATGAGCATCGACGCGTGCCCCGCCGAGAGCACGAAGCGGTCCCGGTTGTTCCATTCCGGGTTCCCCGGGTTGTGGCGCAGGTGCCGGGTCCAGAGCAGATATCCCACCGGAGCCAGCCCCATGGGTGCCCCCGGATGCCCGGAGTTGGCCTTCTGCACGGCGTCCATCGAGAGCACGCGCACGGCGTCGATGGCGAGGCGGGAAAGTGCGGGGTCCGGAAGCGGGGAAGCGGGCATTTCAGCCTTTCCTCAGGGTGGGAATGCGTAAAATACGTAAAATGTGTAATTCGCAGATCGAGCGGCAGGAAACCGGCCTCACCCGACCACCAGGTTGATCAGCCGTCCAGGCACGTAGATCACGCGGCGCACACTCCCGTTCTCAAGGAAGCGCGCCACGTTCTCCTGCTCTCGCGCGAGCGCCACTGCATCCTCCCGGCTCATCTCCGACGGACCCTCGATGGTGCCGCGCACCTTGCCGTTGACCTGCACCGCCAGCTTCACGATGCGCCGCCTGGCCTTCTCCGGGTCGTATTCGGGCCAGCGCCCGCGCCCGAACAGGCCGCCTTCGTGGCCGAGCCGCTCCCACAGCTCCTCCGCGATATGCGGTGCGAAGGGAGCCACCATGACCACGACCGGCTCGATCTCGGCCCGCGCCGGCGTCCGACCTCCCGCGCGCACCGCGTTCAGGTACTCCATCATCCCCGAGATGCAGGTGTTGTACTGGAGATCCGCGATCTGGCGGGTGACCTGTTCGATGGTGCGATGCAGCTGCCCTTCCAGGCGCGCATCGGGATCGGCGTCGTTGTCCGCCGCGCGCAGCACGGTGTCCCATAGCCTCCTCAGGAAGCCCAGCGGGCCGCGGATGCCGTCGTCGCGATAGTCCCCGCCCTCGGTGAAGGGCCCCAGGAACATCAGGTACAGGCGGAAGGTGTCGGCGCCGAACTCCTCGATCACGGGATCGGGCGTGACCACGTTGCCCCGGGTCTTCGACATCTTGCGCCCGTCCTTGACGATGATGCCGTGGGCGCGGAAGCGGGTGAAGGGCTCCTCGAAGTCCAGCAGCCCGATGTCGTGCAGCGCCATGGTGATGAAGCGCGCGTACATCAGGTGCAGCACCGCGTGCTCGTTGCCGCCGATGTAGCTGTCCACCGGGAGCCAGCGCCGGGTGATGTCCGGGTCGAAGGCGATGTCGTCGCATCCGACCGAGGGATAGCGCAGGAAGTACCAGGAGCTGTCGAGGAAGGTGTCCGATACGTCGGTCTCGCGGCGTGCCGCGCCCTCGCAGGCGGGACAGGACACGCTGTACCACGACTCGACGCGCGCGAGCGGGCTCACGCCGTCGTCGTCGGGCTTGAAGTCCTCGACGCGGGGCAGGATCACGGGCAGCTCGCTCTCGGGAACCGGGACCGCGCCGCACTCGGGGCAGTACACGATGGGGATGGGCGGGCCCCAGTAGCGCTGGCGCGAGATGCACCAGTCGCGCAGCTGGTAGTTGACCTGCTTCTCGCCCAGCCCGCGCTCCTCGAGGGCGGCGGTGATGGCGGCCTTGCCCTCCGGCACGCTCAGCCCGTCGAAGCGCCCGGAGTTGACCATGCGCCCGGCGGTGTTGTCGGTATAGGCTTCCTCGAGCGGGGTGTCGGCGTCGTCTTCCGGACCCGCCACCACCCGCACCACGGGCAGCCCGAACTCGTTCGCGAACTCGAAGTCGCGCTCGTCGTGGCCGGGCACCGCCATGATCGCCCCGGTGCCGTAACCCGCGAGCACGTAGTCCGCGACCCATACCGGGATTTCCGCGTCGGTGGCGGGGTTCACACAGTAGCCCCCGGTGAAGACGCCGGTCTTCTCACCGGCGGTCTTCTGGCGGCTCACCACGTCCATCGCGGCCACCCGCTCCACGTAGGCGCGCACCTGGTCGCGGTGGGTGGGGGCGGTGATGCCGTCCACCAGCGGGTGCTCGGGGGCGAGCACCATGTAGGTCGCGCCGAAGATGGTGTCCGGGCGGGTCGTGAAGACCTCGATGACCTCGTCCGAACCGGCCACCGGGAAGACCAGCCGGGCGCCCTCACTGCGGCCGATCCAGTTCGCCTGCGCCTTGCGCGTCGACTCCGACCAGTCGATGCGGTCCAGGTTGTCGAGCAGCCGCTGGGAGTAGTCGCTGATGCGGAAGAACCACTGCGCGATCACGCGCTGCTCGACGGTGGCGTCGCAGCGTTCGCACAGGCCGTCCTCCACCTGCTCGTTGGCGAGCACGGTCATGCACGACGGGCACCAGTTGACCGGCGCCTTCTTGCGCTCGGCCAGCCCGGCCTCGAACAGCTTGAGGAAGATCCACTGGGTCCAGCGGTAGTAGTCGGGAGAGGTGGTGTCCACCGAGTGATCCCAGTCGAACATCCCACCGATGCGGCGCAGCTGGCGCGTGAAGTTGGCCACGTTCGCCGGGATCAGGTCCATCGGATGGGTCCCGTGCTTCAGCGCGAAGTTCTCGGAGTGGATGCCGAAGGCGTCGAAGCCGATGGGCTCGAAGACGTCGTGGCCGCGCAGCCGCTGGAAGCGTCCGTGGATGTCGGCGCCGGTGAAGGCGTAGATGTTGCCCACGTGGAGCCCCTCGGCCGAGGGGTAGGGGAACATCATCAGGTTGTAGAACGGCGCCTCGGAGTCGCGCAGCTCCTCGGTCGAGAAGAAATTGGCGCCGCGCTCCTCCCAGATCCGCTGCCACTTCGCTTCGACCCGGGAGGGGGAGTAGCTATGGGTGGCGGTGTCTTCCATACCCATACGTTCGCGCCCGGCAAAGCCTCTCGCAACCTCCGCGCGACACCCGTTCGGCCCCGTCCGCGCGAGCCGTCATCCGTGACTGGGCAGCGGCTCCTGAAGGGGAACGCCGCTGACGGGCGGACGCGCCGCTACCAGCCTCCCCCTCACCTCAGGGTCGTGACTTCGATCAACCCGTTCGGAAAGCCCGTCCCCCAGCGCATGGTGGCGTCGGCCGCGCTGTGAAAGCGAATCGACCGCACCTGGTCGGGGCGGAGCGAGTCCATGATCGCCCAGTCCTGCGGAACCCCGCCATCCATGACGACGGGCACGGCGCTACCCGTGGCCGATCCGCGCACGTTCATCCAGCGGGGGCGCAGCTGACGGACCGCGTCGGTAAGCCTCATGGTGGAATAGTCCGCCAGCTCGTCGGCCAGTATCAGGTCGGGATCGCGGCGGGTTCCATCACCGCTGCCCGCGGAGACGCACGCCTGGACAAGCATGATGAGCGACAATGCCATCACAAGTCCTGTTCCTGTTCGTCGCATGATGCTTGCTCCCCTCAAGGGTTTGGTGGAACGCGTGGAGTCCTGGCCACTGGATCGCACACCCGATTACCAGCTGAGTTATAACCCCCACAGAAAAACAAGGCTACGATATGCCAGCCGTAGACTCCGCGGCAGAGCGCGGCAGCACCTCGAAAGGGTCGGCGAGTTCCGGCGCCCGTGACGCGATCCACGCCACGGCGGCGCCCAGATCGCCGTCGTGGTCGTCGAGCAGCGCCTGAAAATCGGGCAGCCGGTGATAGTAGCGCATGCGCGCGAGCAGCGTGGCGTTGTTGAGCGGGGTATCCACGAACCCCGCGTAGGTGCTCGCTTCGAACGTCGGTTGCACTTCTGCGGTGAAGCGGACCAGCGCCTCGGCGAATATGCGTTCACGCGCCGTCAGGCGTTCCTCCCGGGTGAGCGCGGCATCGTCGTAGACGAGCTCCAGGTCCGCCACCAAGCCGTCCAGGAACACCGAAAACTTCATGGCGTCGCCCCAGCGCTGGCGCGCGCGCGTGCACCGTACGGTCTCGATCTCGCCGGAATTGGCGCAGAAGAATGCGGCCGCGCCCGCATCGCCCACGAAGGTCGCGAAGCTCTCGTTGAAGCTGACGCTGCCCGCCACCCACAGGTGGGCGTGCGAGACTTCGTGCAGGAGGGTCTGGACCACCCCGATCTCGTCCTGGCGCAGGACGGTCGACATCAGCGGGTCCGCGAACCAGCCCAGCGTGCTGAAGGCCGCGGTGGGGCGCAGCCAGGTGTCGAATCCCTCCTCTTCCAGCTTGCGCTGTTCGTCGAGGGCGTCGTCCAGATCGAAGAACCCCCGGTAGGGAACCCGGCCCACCACGGGAAACCACCAGGTCCTCGCGGCCAGGCGGTCCTTTTCGGCCGCGGACAGCACCATCGCGAGCGTGTCGCGGTCAAGGTGGGTGTAGGTAGTGTAGGAGTCGCCGACGTCGAGCCCCAGCTCCTCGATGGCGAAGGTGCGCGCGAGGCGGGCGAAGGTGAGCTTGCCGCGCGTGCTGTCGTCGGTGTCCGGGTCGAGGATGACATCCTCGATGGGACGGCGGGCCGTGAGGATGCGGGCCTCGGCCCATCCCGCGCGCAGGACGTACAGCGGGGAGCAGGAAGCGGCCAGGGCGGCTAGCCCGAGGGTGGTGACCATCCATGCCGCGCGCGTTCGCCTGCGGACCGGGAGCGGTCGGCGCGCTTTCCCGCACTCCCCCCCGGCCGCCGCGTGCGCGCGGCTGGCCTCCCGGGGTCCCGTCGCGCCGGCGTCCGGCCCGGAGCCCCCCATCGCTCTCTAGTTGCCGCCCCCGAGCGAGCGCATGAGCGGGATCCCGCCTTCAGTGGGCACGTACACCACCGATCCCGCGGGCAGTTCGCTGAGCTTCTCGATGTAGTGGAAGGTCAGGTACTCCGGGGTCAGGCCCTCGGAGATGATCTGCTGAGCCTCGGCGATGCCCTTCGCCTCCTCGATCTGCTGGCGGGCGCGCTCCTGGATGATCTCGGTCTGGAAGCGCTCCTGCGCCACCTGCTGCTCGCGCTGCTGGCGCTCCTCGATGGCCTGGCGCACGCCCTCAGGGGCCTGGATGTCGCGCACGAAGGCCTGCACCACCTGGATGCGATCCTGCGCATTGGTCTGGATGGCAGCCTCGATGTGTTCGGAGAGTTCCGCGCGGTCCGGCGAGAAGATCTCGTTGATCGAGCGCGTGGCGACCGCGTCGCGCACCCCGTTTCGCACCGAGTTGAGGACGATGGCGTTCGTGACCTGACGCTCGGTTCCAAGCTCCTGGAACAGCGTGGGGGTCCTGCTCCCCTCGATCTGGTAGAGAATCGACACCTCGAGCGTCACGTTCAGTTGCTCGCTGGTCTGTGCCTCGATGCGCTCGACCGTGCCTCCTGCCGGGAAGCTCTGCTCGCGCACCGACATCCTTTCGATGCTGGCGAAGGGATTCACGACATGTACCCCCTGCGCGTGAGGACGCTGGTTGACGCGGCCCAGAAAGTGTTCCACGGCCACCTCGCCGACATCGATCAGGATGACGGAGTTCATCCCCAGGAGGGCGATGCCCGCCGCCATCACTCCGTAAGAGATGAGCCTGGTCATGGCGGGATTGCGGCCGGTGGTGGTGGAAAACAGGCGGATGAGCCCGCCGGCGACGATGGTGAATATGGCAAGCAGTGCGGAAGTCATTCGTCATTCTCCGTTCGAGGTGGTTTGTCGCCCGCGCGGCGGGCGAGCTCGGCGCCGACGGTGTGGAGCGAGACGCCCGCGCCCAGCAGCGCGACCATCAGGTGGTACAGGAGGTCGGCGGCCTCCTCGGTTATCGCCGCGGGATCACGCAGGGTCAGCGCGACCGTCAGCTCCACCAGCTCCTCGCCCAGCTTCTTGAGCCGGAGGTTCCTGTCCGCGAGCAGGTGCGCGGTGTTGCTGCCCGGCGGCATTTCCTTGGCGCGGGAGCGCAGGGTGGTCCAAAGGTTGTCCAGAACCTCGCCTCCGCGGAAGGTGGGTCGTCCCTCGGAATCGTCTTCCCCGGGAACGGGGACGGTCGTCTTCGGTTCATCGGTTCCGGGTTCGACGAAGCAGGTTCGCGCCCCCGTGTGGCACACCGGACCGGCCGGGCGCACCTTCGCCAGCACCGTGTCCGCATCGCAGTCCAGGTGCAGCGATACCAGCGAGAGCACGTTTCCGGAGGTCGCGCCCTTGCGCCAGATCTCCCTTCTTGATCGGGACCAGTAGTACATCTGGCCCGTGTCCAGGGTCAGGGCGAGCGAGGTGCGGTTGGCGTACGCCAGCATGAGGACTTCGTCGGTCCTGGCGTCCTGCGTGACTACGGGAACGAGGCCGTCGTGGCGGAAGCCGACATAGGTGAAATCGCGCGTGCGCTGAATCCGCCTGCCGGGAAGCGTGGCCGGAGGCCCGTCCTGGGTCGATGCATTCGGTGGGACAGTCATCCTGAATTGCTCCTTCCGGCGCCGTTCGATGCTCGCATCGACATCCCTTGCGCCATGAGTTCGGACTTTATGTTCGTCACGGTGGTCACCCCGTCGTGCAGAATGCCGGCGAGCAGAGCCGCGGAAGCTCGCCCCGAGGTGAGCACCTCCAGCACGTCCTCCGCCGAACCGCCGCCGCCGGAGGCCACCACCGGTACCGAAACCCGCGACGCAACCTGCCGCGTCAGTTCCAGATCATAACCGATGCGCGAGCCGTCCCGGTCGATGCTGGTGAGCAGGATCTCTCCCGCCCCCCGCTGCGCGCACTCGGCGGCCCATTCGACCGCGTCGAGGTCCTTTGGTAACCTGCCTCCGTGCGTGTACACGCGCCATCCGTCGCCCTCGCGCGCCGCGTCGACGCTGGCGACCAGACACTGGCTGCCGTAGCGCGCCGCAGCCTCGGCTGCGAGCCCGGGATGGCGGGCCAGGGCGGAGTTCACGCTCACCTTGTCGGCGCCTGCGCGCAGCAGCTCGCCCACGTCATCCACGGTCCGGACCCCCCCGCCGACGGTCAGCGGGATGAAGAGCGCTTCCGCCGTCCTGCGCACCGTGTCGAGCAGCGTGGCGCGCCCCTCGTGGGACGCGGTGATGTCGAGAAAGACCACCTCGTCGGCTCCGTCGGCCTCGTAGCGGCCGGCCAGTTCCACCGGATCCCCGACGTCGCGCAGGTTCACGAAGCGGGTGCCCTTCACCACGCGTCCGTCGCGGACATCGAGGCAGACGACGATGCGGGGGCGCAGCACGAGGACTAGTCCCCGGAAGCAGGGTCGCGGGCCACCCGCACCGCGCCCTTGGTGCTGAAGACGCTGTCGCCCTCCTCGAGCGCCTGGCGCAGAGCGAGCCCCGTCGCCTTGACCGCGGCCTCGATCACGTGATGGCGATTTCGGCCCCGGATGACGCGGATGTGCAGGGTCGCGGCCAGATGCGTGGACAGGCTCTGGAAGAAGTGATCGGCGAGGCTCGTGGGCAGATCGCCGACGTAGTACGCGCGGCCGCCGGTGTCGATGGCGGCCTGGACCAGCGCCTCGTCCATCGGCACCGTCGCCCCTCCGTAGCGCGCCGCGTGGGCGGGTACGATGTCGGACAGCGCCATGCCCAGGGCGATCGCTACGTCCTCCACCAGATGGTGGTGCAGGTCGCCGCGCGCCTCGACCGCGAGCTCGAGCCCGGAGTAGCGGGCGAAGGTGACGAGCATGTGATCGAGAAAGCCGTCGCCGGTGTCGATGCGCGGGGATCCGTCGCCACGGTTCACCTCGACGCGGACCCGTGTCTCCCCGGTCTCGCGCAGGATCTGGCCCATGCTCACCGCTCCTCGCTCTTCGATTGCATCATCCGCCGAACTCCGCGGCCAGTGTTTCGACGGGCAGGGTGCCGTCGTAGAGAGCCATACCCAGGACCGCTCCCGCGGCTCCCGCCGAGCCCAGGCGCCGCAGCTCATCCAGCGAGCTGATGCCCCCGGACATCCATACCGGGTGCGGCGATGCCCCGATGATGGTCCGGGCGCGCTCCGGGTCGCCACCCTGCACGCGTCCCTCGCGTGCCACGTCGGTACACAGTACGCCCGCCAGCGGAAGATCGTCCAACGCCGCCAGAAAGTCCTCGACGGCGGTGTCGCTGGCCTCGGTCCAGCCCCGGCGCAGCACCATTCCGTCGCGCATGTCGGCAGCGACCACCACCTGGTCCGGGAACGCCGCCGCGGCGCGGGCGAGCCAGGCGGGGTCCTCCACGGCCCGCGTTCCCACGATGACCCGGTCGGCGCCGGCCGCGAGCGCACGTTCGATGCCCGCGCGGTCACGCACGCCGCCTCCGAACTGGGTGAGGGCGTCCGTGCAGGCGATCAGGTCGCGCACCACCGCCCGGTTGTCGCCGCGCCCGAGCGCCGCGTCCAGATCCACGACGTGCAGGGTGCGAAAGCCCTTGCGCCACCAGCGCGCGGCCACCGCGGCCGGGTCCGGGAGGGAGACCCGCTCGGTCTCCGGAAGCCCGCCCACCCACTGCACGCAGCGTCCGCCGCTGACATCGACGGCGGGGACGGCGATCACGGAGGGGCTCCGGCTGCCGCCACGCGCGACCCGTCCCGCCGGGCTGATCCCCGGGTCACCGCGCCGCCTCTTCCAGGAAGTTGGCGATGATGCGCAGCCCGGGCCGGGAGCTCTTTTCGGGGTGGAACTGGGTGCCCCAGCAGCGCCCGCGGCGCACGGCGGCCGCGAACCGGTCGCCCTGGTACTTGGACCAGGCGGTCACCGAACGCTCGTTCCGCGGGCGGCAGACGTAGCTGTTGGCGTAGTAGGCGATCAGGTCCTGCGTGCCCGCGAAGAGGGGATCGTCCGCCGTGGCGACGTCATTCCACCCCATGTGAGGCACGATCTCTCCCCGCAGCCGCTCCACGCGTCCGGGCAGGAAGCCGATCCCCGGGCCGCCGCCCTCTTCGCTTTCCTCAAAGAGGATCTGCATGCCGAGACAGATGCCCAGGCAGGGCAGGCCTTCCTCCAGAGCTTCGCGCACATCGTCTCCGGCGCCGGCGAGGGCGCTCGCGGCGGTCGGGAACGAACCCACCCCGGGAAGAACCAGTGCGTCCGCCGTGAGCGCCTCCCGGCAGTCGGTGAAGACCTGCGTGGACGCGCCCGAAACCTCTATCGCCTTGACCAGGGAGTGCAGGTTGCCCGCGCCGTAGTCGAAGACGCCGACCCGCAGCTTCATCCCGCAGCCTTCGCGGCGACGCTGTCCCGGTCCGCGCTCCGGGTCCGGGGGCCGCAGATCTCCTCCCAGGCTTCGATGAACCGTTCGATGACGGGAGGCGGTCCCACCGTCACCCGCAGTGCCTCGCCCACGCCGGGCACGTTGGGGAAGGGGCGCACCGCGATGCCCCTGTCGATCATCTGTCGGGTCACTTCGACAGCGGGAACCGGCACCGGCAGCATGATGAAGTTCGCGGAAGAGGGCAGAGGTTCCCCGCCGCGCCGCCGCAGTTCGGCCACCAGCCGTTCGCGGCAGGCGACGATCTCGCGCACGGTGGGCTCGATCCACCCCGAACGGTCGCGCAGCGCCGCCGCCGCCGCCCGCTCCGCGAGCAGGCCGACCTTGAAGGGACCGCGAGCCTTTTCGACCTCGCCCAGCAGATCCGGGTGGGCAATCCCGAATCCGGCGCGCAGCCCCGCGAGGCCGTATGCCTTCGAGAAGGTGCGTGCGATCATGATGCGCGGAACCGCGAGCGCGCGTTCGACGAGCGACTCGTCGCCCGGGTCGTAGCCGGGGGACGCCACCCCGAACTCGTAGTACGCCTCGTCCAGGATGACCACCGGACCGGTGGATCCCACCCCGTCCAGAAGCTCGTCGATCCAGGACCGGGAGAGGGCGGTGCCGGTGGGGTTGTTGGGCGTGCAGACGTAGATCAGGTCCGCATCGGCGTCCAGCAGCAGCCCGGGCGAAGGCGGCCGGTATGCGTCTCCCAGCGGGATCCCTCGCAGCCCGTTGACGACCAGCAGGTGCGGGATCATCAGGAAGGTGGGGTCGGGGAACGCCACCCCGGAACCCGGCCCGCACACCGCCCGGAAGGTCGAGTCCAGGACGTCGTCCGAACCGCAGCCGGTGATGACGCACTCGCCGGGGACGTCGAACTTCGCGGCTACGGCGTCTCGCAGGTCGCTCGAGTAGGCCTGCGGATAGTTGGAGATGTCGCCTGCGACCGCCTCGCGCATCACCGGCAGGGCATCGGGATGGCAGCCCCAGAGGTTGGTGTTGTCGGAGAGTTCGATCTCGACGGGATCCTCGATCGGGGTGTAGCGCTTGAGGGCGCGAAAGCTGTCGCGGGGGAACGGGGTCATGGGGTCATCCTTGCAAGAGCGGTCTCGGCGTGGCCGGGGAGTCCCTCCAGCCGGGCCAGGCGCGCAACCGGACGCGCCAGCGAGGCGGCCGTCTCGGGGAGAATGCGCTGCCAGGTGTAGCTGCGCACGAAGTGATCGGCGGACAGGCCCGAGTACGACCGGGACAGGCCCGCCGTGGGGAGGACGTGGTTGGCGCCGGTCATGTAGTCGCCGAAGGCCACCGAGCTGGCCGGCCCCAGGAAGACGGTGCCCGCGGTGGGTACTTGCTCCATGGCGGCGTCCGGGTCGGCGACGTAGAGGGCGAGGTGTTCGGGCGCGTAGGCGCGGGCGAATTCGGTGGCCTCGCCGAGCGAACGGGTCAGGACGATCGCGCCGCGGGTGGCCAGCGCCTCGCTGACCACCCGCCGCCGCCCCGCCCCGGCCACGACCGCGCCCAGCTCCCGCCTCACCTCGTCGGCGAGGCGGGAGCTGGGCGTGATCAGCACGGCCGATGCGTCCGGGTCGTGCTCGGCCTGTGCGACCATCTCGAGCGCGACCAGCCGGGCGGGCGCGGTGCCGTCGGCGACCACCACGATCTCGGAAGGGCCGGCGGGCGCGTCGATGAGCACGTCCCCCGCCACCTGCCGCTTGGCCTCGGTGACCCAACGGTTCCCCGGCCCCACCACCGCGTCGACCGCCGGCACCGAGGCGGTGCCGTACGCCATGGCCGCGACCGCCCCCGCCCCGCCCACCGCGAACAGCCGGGTAGCGCCGGCCAGCGCGCACGCCGCCATGACCGCCTCGGAGGGCTCGCCGGCCGGGCCGGGCGGGGAGCACACCACAACCTCCCCGACTCCCGCCTCGCGGGCGGGGATCACCCCCATCAGGACGCTCGACGGGTAGGTGGCCAGGCCGCCCGGCGCGTACACCCCGGCCGCGCCGAGCGGCACCCACCGCCGCCCGACCACCACGCCCGGCTCGGTCTCCATCTCCCAGTCGGCGGGCAGCTGCGCCCGGTGGAAGGCGGCGATGTTGGCCGCCGCGCGCTCGAGCGCTTCGGTGACATCGCCGGAAAGCCGCCGCCCCGACTCGTCCCACCGGCCGCGCGGCACATCCAGGGCATCCAGTTCGACCCGGTCGTGCTCGCGCGCAAGCTCCCGCAGGGCGGCATCGCCGCGCGCGCACACATCGGCAAGGATGGCGGCGACCGCCGAACGCACTCCTGCCTCCGCGGGAGGACGGCGCTCCAGCAGCAGCCGGCGCTCATCGGGATTCATCGCCTCAAGAGGCGCGTCGAAGGCCAGCTTCAAGGCATCAGCCTCTCGATCGCGGTGACCAGAATGCCCTCCGCCCCGAGCCTCTTCAGCCGCGGAATCGTGCTCGACAGGCAATCCGCGTCGACCACCGCATGCGCCGCGACCCAGGGTCCTCCGCCCATCACTTCCACGATGGTGGGCCCGGAAATACCGGGAATCACTTCCCGGATCTCATCCAGCCGGTCCCGGGGCACGTTGGCCATCAGGTACCGTTTTTCGCGCGCGAGGCGAACCGACTCGAGCGCCAGACAGAGCTCGGAGATTCTGTCCCCGAATTCGGCCTGGTTGAGCACGGCTTCGCTCGCAACCAGGCGGGCCGTGGACTCGAGGATGGTCTCCACCTCGCGCATCCCGTTGACACGCAGCGTGGAGCCGGTCGCCGTGAGGTCCGCGATGATCTCGGCGACCCCGAGATGGGGCGCGATCTCGGCCGCGCCCGACACGGACGCGATTTCGACCGGGATCCCGTGCCGGTCGAAATACGATCGCGTCAGCCGGGGAAATGCGGTGGCGACGCGCGTACCCGCGGGGATGTCGGCAACGGCGCGGATCCCGTTTTCCTCCTGCACCGCCACCACCAGCCGGCAGCGGCCGAACTCCAGGTCGAGCAGTTCCCGCACCTCGCAGCCGCTCTCGGCGACCAGGTCCGCGCCGGTTACCCCGACCTCCGCCGCTCCGTCCGCCACCAACTCCGGGATGTCGCCCGCGCGTACGAAGATGGCCTGATGGTCGTTGCCGAGCGGAGCCGTGAGCGCGCGGTCGCTGCGCATGCGGGCGCGCAGCCCGGCCTTGCGCAGGAGCGTCAGGGCGCTCTTCGACAGGCGACCCTTGTTGGGCAGCGCAATTCTCAGAGGTTTCACGCGATTCTCCCGGACGGGTGCGGGAGGGGACGGCTAGCGGGGAAGGGTGGCGAGGGCATCGGCCCGGGAACCCGCGATCGGAATGATCCTTTCGAAGCCGCTGATCTGGAAGACCTCGGAAATCGCGGGGGACAGGGAGCAGATTACGAAGGGTACGTGCTTCTGGTCGAGCTTTCGCGTGAGCCTGAGCAGGACGCGCAATCCCGCGCTGCTGACGTACGTGAGTTCGGCTCCGTCCAGAATGACTCCCCTGCCCCTCTCGGCGAGCGCACCGCCCATCTCGGCCTCGAAGTCGCGTGCGTTGCCGGAGTCGATCCGGCCGCTGGCGCTCACGACGAGTGCCCGGTCCTGATACTCGGTGCGGATCTTCATTCCGGCGCTTCCCCCTGGATCGTCACCCGGTACCCCGACCGGGTGTGCGGCCAGTAGTCCCAGATGGCGTGGTGCTGCGTGCAGCGGTTGTCCCACATCGCCACCGAATTGCGCCGCCAACGGAATCGGCACTGGAAATGGGGGCGGCTGACGTGGTCGAACAGGAAGTCGAGGATGGCCCGGCTCTCCCCGGCGGGCACGCCGACGATGTACTGCGTGAACAGCTTGTTGACGAAGAGAGCCTTGCGGCCCGTCTCGGGATGGGTGCGGATCACGGGATGCTCCGCCCGCGGATAGGTGCGCCCACCGTCGTCGCGATCGAGGAGACGGTTCACGCGCTGGTAGTAGGGGGCGCCGTCGTGCACCGCCCGCAGCCCGTCGAGCAGCGCCCTCATCCGGTCGGAGAGGGCCTCATAGGCGGCGTACATGCAGGCGAACAGGGTGTCTCCGCCGGTTTCCGGGACGGTGTGCATGCGCACGATGGAGCCCATGGGGGGCAGGGGATCGCACGACACGTCGGAGTGCCACTCCTCGCCCGTCGCGCGCACCGAGTTCTCGTCCGCGTGGATCGGCATGACCTCGGGGTGGCCGTCCACGCCCGGGTCGTTGGGATGCGCGACCAGCGTGCCGAAGCGCAGCCCCAGCGCCTTTTGGCTCTCGATGGAGATGTCCTGGTCGCGGAAGAAGAGCGCCCCGTGGTTCATGAGGCCGTCGTACAGGGCCTCGAACCGGGAGTCCGTGAGGTGGCCGAGGTCGACCCCGTCGACGCGGGCTCCGATCACGGGGGTCACCGGTGTGATGGTGATGGCGTTTCGACTCATGCCGCAGTCCGGAGGCGAAGGCTGATTGGGCCCGGCGCGCGAGCGGTTTGTCCCGCTGAACGGGCGGTGTTACGGTCTCCGAAATATGCCGGAATCACTATCAGGTTCCGGCACCGGCCCGCCTGCGCGGGACCGGATACACCGGGGTGTCGGACAACGTTGGCACGAACGGCGCACAGGAGCAACAACCGACACGGGAGCAGGCATGCCGAAAGACGAGCGGATTCGGGACGGAGCGATGCTTTCAAGAGGTGTATCGATCGCGGCGGCCATGCTTTTCTCGCTCGCCTTGGCGGCTTGCGGCGTCCCCGCGGACGGAGACGGGACCGGAGAGCGGTTTCGGGATCGCACCCGGGAGGCGCCCCACGGCGGGGACGCCGCCCACCTCGCGTGGCTCGAGGCCAACTACGAGAAGACTGCGCACATGGTGCCCATGCGGGACGGCGTCGAGCTCTACACCATCGTGTACCGGCCGCGGGAGACCACGGAGCCGCTTCCCGTGATGCTCTTCCGCACGCCCTACTCGGTCGGGCCCTACGAGCCCGGCGAGTACCGCAATCCCCTGGGGCCGTCCGCCGAGTTCGACCGCGCCGGCTACGTCTTCGTCTTCCAGGACGTGCGCGGCCAGTTCATGTCCGGTGGGGACTTCGAGGTGATCCGACCGCTCGCGCCCACGCCCAAGGGGCCCACGACCGCCGACGAGAGCACCGACAACTACGACACCATCGAGTGGGTGCTCGCCAAGCTGGAGGGCCACAACGGCAGGGTGGGACAGTGGGGCATCTCGTACCCGGGCTGGCAGACCGTGATGGGCATGGTCGACGCGCATCCGGCGCTCGCGGCCTCGTCCCCGCAGGCTTCGCCCGCGGACATGTTCATCGGCGACGACTGGCACCACAACGGCGCCTTCCGGATCATGTACGCCTTCTCCTGGCTCGCCGGAAACGCGCGCCGCCGCGACGCCCCGACCGACACGCGCGGGGCCGCCTTCGACTACGGAACCGACTCCGGCTACGACTTCTTCCTCAAGGCGGGCGCGGCCTCCAACATCGACGAACTCTACTTCCATGGAGAAGTCCCGGCCTGGAACGACTTCATGGAGCACGACACCTACGACGACTACTGGCAGAACCAGAACGCGCTCGCACACCTCTCCGGCATCCGCCATCCCGTCCTGAACGTCGCAGGATGGTTCGACACCGAGGACTTCTACGGCCCGATGTCCATCTACCGGACCATCGAAGCCGACAATCCGGGGACGGAGAACACGCTGGCCGCTGGCCCCTGGCTGCACGGCGGATGGCGGCGCATGGTGGGCGACCACCTGGGGTGCATCGAGTTCGGAGACGAGACTTCGATCACCTTCCAGCGCGAGGTCCAGTTCCCCTTCTTCGAGCACCACTTGCGCGGGGCTGAGGACTGGACGCCGCACGAGGCGGTCGTCTTCGAGACCGGGACCAATGTCTGGCGCCGCCACGAGAGCTGGCCGCCCGCGGGAGTGGAGCCGGTGTCGCTGTATCTGAGGGAGGACGGGATGCTTGCCTTCGAAGCGCCGTCCGAGCCCGGGGGCGCCGACAGCTATGTCAGTGATCCCGCTGAACCCGTGCCCTTCTCCGCGGAGGAGCGGACCACGCTGGGGCATCTGTGGAAGGTGGAGGACCAGCGTTTCGCGTCCGCGCGCCCGGATGTGCTGGTGTACCAGTCGGAGCCGCTCGAGGAGGACATGACCATAGCCGGGCCCATCCTGGCCGACATCTTCGTGTCCACGACCGGCACCGATTCGGACTGGATCGTGAAGGTGATCGACGTCTACCCGGACGACGCGCCGGACTCGCCGTTCTGCGAGGTGCCCATGGGCGGCTACCAGATGCACCTGGCGGGCGAGGTCATGCGCGGCCGCTTCCGCGAGAGCTTCGAACACCCGGAGGCGATGGTGTCCGGCGAGGTGACCCCCATCCACATCGACCTGCGCGACCGCTTCCACACCTTCAGGGCCGGCCACCGCATCATGGTGCACGTGCAGAGCTCGTGGTTCCCGGCCTACGACCGCAACCCGCAGCAGTTCGTGGACACCTACCGCGCGACCCCGGATCAGTACATCGTGGCCGAGCAGACGGTGTACCGGTCGCCGGAGTACCCGTCCCGGGTGACGCTGGGGGTGCTCAGGTAGGCGTCCCCGGCGAGGCTGCAATCGCCCAGGAGGTGCAATCCTTGCATCTTGTTCGGGACCGCCGAAGACGTGGTGCGCAATCCCGGCCGAGGAGCGCCGAGCATGAGGAAACCCGACCCGCTGATCATCGCGGCCCTGTGGGCCATCCTGCTGGCGCCGATGCCGTCCTTCGCCCAGTCCACGCTGTCCCTGCGGGTGGCTCCCGAGGCGGGCTGGTTGTCCGTCGAGCACATCAAGAAGGTGACCATCCGCGGTGGATCCAGCTCGAGCGCATCATCCGCTTCCGGCCTGAGGCTGGGCGCGAATCTGAGGGCGAGCGCCCAACAGGAGCTGTTCGGCAACTGGATGCTGGGCGCCGAACTGGAAGGAGGCGTCTCCGCGCGGTCCGTCATCGAGGGCACGATCCAACCGACCCCGGACGGCAACGAACACGATGTGTGGCCGGGCAGTTGGGACTACAGTGACCGGTACCGGATGGGCTTCAGCCTTGTTGTCGGCCGTCGGTTCGGCACCGGCGGCTCGCGGGGCTACGTATTCGGCGGACCACGCCGGACGTGGAGCGAGTTCGCCACCGGAGGGATCAATCCCGCAAACGGGGAAGCCGGCGAAGACCGCGACAGGTTCACGACAATTCCCTGGACCGTGGGCGTCGGCGCCACCCTGGACTGGGCGTGGCCGGTCGATGTCCGGGTGCGGTACTCGCAGTCCTACCTCGACTGGATCATCTCCCAAGGCTCGCTCAGGCTGGACTACAGGTACAACATGAGCGCGCTTTCCATCTCGGTCGGGGTGGGGCTGGCCGGCTGAGTGGGCTTATTCCTGCGGGTGGCCAGGATTCGCACTATCTGCCACTGCAGCAATGGCATCCAGCTTCTCGGTGATCTCCGGGTCGATCTCGCTTTCAGGTACATACTGCACCAGTTGATAGTAGTTCTTCTTGGCCATCAGGTTCGGCAGGTCGAGCTTTCCGAAGTAATCTTCAAAGAGGGGATCCAGGAAATCGTCACTGGCCTTGACGTCAGCGCTCCAGGGGGAGCCCTTACGGAGTTTCCTCATCGCTGACTTGATTTCCCCGATAGCGTCGCGCATCGCCTGCACGCGAATGTCCGCATTGGCGGCCGTGAAGAGGGATGCCGGCGTGTCTTCTGCACCTGAGGCGGCGTACGCCTCCAGCGTTGCTCGCGAGCAGACGTAGTTCTCGATCTCCCTGCGACACCACATTTGGCACTCTGCTGGCGAGATGTCTCTTGGTCCCCGGTCAAGCCGGTCGAACAGAGCGACTGCGGTCAGATCTGGGAGCGCCTCCCGCAAGCCGTGGTAGTGCTTCTGAACACTCGGGGGCCGGTTGGCTACGTAATGTACGAAGGGTCGCTCAAGCGCTTGTAGCGCATGTTCATGTCCCAGCCGCTTGGCGAAAGCCCGTAACATCGAGAGATCGGTCGAACCCTCCAGATAGAGTACCCAGCCCGCCTGCTCGGCTTGGTAGTAGTGTTCGAAAGGAATGTCCTTCAGCGCCTTCAGGACTTGGCTGCCGCGGTCGATGGAGTGAGGCTTGCCAACGAACGCAACTACTGTGTCCCGGCCAGCGGCCTCTCTCAGCAGAACCTCGGAGTGACTGGCGGCGATGATCTGGCTTCGCGTCCTGTCCGCCACATCAGTCAGCAGCTGGTAGGTTTGTCGCTGGCGCAGAATCTCAAGGTGCGCGTCGGGTTCGTCCAGCAGGAGGACGGCGCCGGGGTTGGCGTACATGTAGGCCAGGAGGAGCAGAGTCTGCTGGAGGCCCCGCCCTGATGCCGACAAGTCGAATTGGGTACCTCGCTCGCGGTAGGTCATCGTGATCTCGCCCCGCTCAGCGACGTACGTTGGTACACCCAGCTTAGCCCTGAACAGCTTCTGGATGTGGTTGACAAGCTCGTCCCACCGCCCTCGCTGCTCTTGGTGAACGCGGTAGCAGAGGTTGCGAAGCACTTCAGCGGTACGACCCTCTCCAATGCGGACGTTGATGGCACCATGATCGAGCCGGGTTTCAGTGGCCGCCAACCCCGACATCGGTGGAAGGAACGCTATCTCGACGGTATTCGCTTCCTCGGGAACGTGCATCCTCTCGGGCTTCTCGTCGTCGGACAGCCGAAGTGGTTGACAGTAGAGGGACTCTTCATTTGCAAAGCTGAACTCAAGCCCGCAGGCCCAGTGCTGATCACGGCTAACTCCTTCAACAGTGAGGTCGATGCGGATTCGGCTCAACTTTGGTCGTTCGAGTCCAGCCAAAGCGTTGACCTTCAGATCACGCCACAAAAGGCGCGCCTGCGGCACAGGAATTGCCACAAGATCTCGACGATTGATAGTGGCGCCATACGGGGTTAGCAGAAAAACCTGGAACGGTGTTCCCTTCTGTTCTTCGTTCCATCGCTTCAGGCCGATGTTCCAGAGCGCGAGGGCTTGCATGGCGGAGGTTTTCCCGGAATTGTTTGGGCCGATGAAGACCACGGGGCTCCCTAGGTCGACCTCCACCTCGTCGAACCGCTTGAAGTTGCGAATGGTCAGTTTTGTGAGCATTCATTCCACCTCCGCCAAGCAGTCCCGGACATGCTGAATCAGCGCCTCCACCAATGCCAGCGCTGCCGTCCTGTTGATGGGTTCATGCTCTGCTCCCAGCCCCTCATATCGGAACTGAACCGCGTAGGGCGTGAATTCCGCCAGCGGCCGGAAGAAGCCGACGACCGCCCCGTTAGCCGCCAGCAGATCGAACAGGTCATCGAGATCGTGCCTGAGCGGATACACCTGACCGAGAATAGCCGACCACGCCTTCAGCGCCTTCTCCGCGGCCTGCTGGACATGGAATCCGAAGGACTCGTCCGGGACGCGCGGGGTCATCTCCGGGAGCGTCAGTACGTCGCGGTCGGCCGCCCCGAGGAGTGCCCGCGCGCACTTAGGGTCGCTCATACAGCACCGTGCCTTCCCGCAGCGCCCGCGCGAGGACGTAGTTGAGGGAATCACGCCAGTAGTCCACGTCATCCCGCGAATAGACGAGGACGTCTACCGGGACACGGAACGGCCGCAGGGCCTGGCGGAGCCGCACCATCTCCTTGTGGCGACTGCGCCCGGGGCCGAAGGGCTCGGCCTCCACGACGATCAGGTCCACGTCGGAATGCTCGCGGGAGTCGCCGCGCGCGCGGGAGCCGAAGAGGATCACCTGATCGGGATCTGCTTCGTCCACGAGCGCCTGAACCATCTGGTCGATGATGGCGTCGGTGACCTGTTTCATCATGAAGGTGACCTGTGTCGCTTTTGCATCCCGGCGAGCAGCGGCCGGAAGCGCGGCTCGGGGAAGGCGTCGGGCGGCGGAGCCTTGGGACCGACCCGCCTACGAGTCGAACGGTGGGACCGGCAGGGGCGAGAGGTCAAGGTGCCCGCCGTGATCTGCCATTTTGGCAGACTTCTCTCGCGGAATCTGCCATTTTGGCAGACTGTCTTGGTTGCGGGTTGTGAAGCCCTCGTTGAACTTACGCGATTGCGGGCCGAAATTCCCGCCGATTGATTCCCGCCGAACGTGTCAGGAGCAGGCTCGCCGGGCCGCAAGGGCCTTCCTGAGCTTGCTCTCGTCGGGCCGCTGGTAGCATTGCAGCACCGTCTGGGCCGTCGTCCACCCGCCAAGCTCGCAGAGCACCTTCAGCGGCTGATCCATCAGGTCGCTGGCGAACTTCCGCCTCAGCGAGTGCCAGCCGCGCCCCCGCTTCGGCTCCAGCCCGGCAAGCGACTCGGCCCGCGTCCACCACCCGCCGACCTGCCAGGGGCGGACGCAACGCGAAGGATCGTTCGGCGCGGGCAGCAGCGGTACGTCCCCGATCCCAGGGTTGTGTCCACGGGCCTCTTCCAAGACCGCGAGCGCTTCAACCGTTACCGGCGTCCGGTGCTCGTTGCCGGTCTTGTCATGCTCGGCCCGCCACCGGATGAAGCCAGCACTCACGTCGATGTCAGACCACGTGAGCTTGCGGATCGCGCCGATCCGGTGACCCGTCTCGTGCGCGAGGACCAGCGCGACGCGGAAGCGCCAGTCCATCTCCGCCGACACCTCCAGCAGGGCCTCGTACTCCGCCTGCGTGAGCAGCACCCGGTTCGGGTTCTTCTCCCTCGGCACCCTGAGGCCCCTCAGCGGGTTGGACCGGAGCAGGAGCCGTCCTTCCCGGTCCCTCGACCTTGCGGCCCAGTTGAGGATCGCGAGCAGGAGCCTCAGGTCCCGTTCGACCGTCCGGTCGGACACGGGCTTTCCGCTCGGCCCGATCCCGCCCGCCCGGCGCGCCCGGATGAACCGGTCCCAGTCGCGCCGCGAGAGCGTTCCGGGCCTCCGGTCCTTCCTGAAGAAGCCCAGGAACATCTCCATCGCGGTCGTGTCGTAGCTCCGCGAGCGCCGACTCTTGGTCGGCGTCACCTCCTCACCGTAGATTTCAAACAGCTTCTCCAGGGTGAGCGGCTCGGGTTCAGCCTCCGCGCTGCCGCAGCGTTCCAAGTCGATGAAGCCAGCGGCAAACTCATCCGCCTGCTTCTTCGCCCTCACCCAGTCGCAGTGCTTGAGCGACCTCGTAAGCCTGCGCCCGTTCTCGCGCCACTCGATCTGGAAATTGCCGGTCTTCGGATCCGGGAACACCCGGACCCGGTTCCGGCCCCATTCGCCGGCGCCGTAGCTCCGGCGGCTTCGTTTCGTGCGTGCCATCGTTCGATTCCTCTCTCGATTCGATGGACTGCACGATCTGCGCGAAAGGAACTTCGCGGAGATGACCCGTCTCCGCCAGCCGGTCGCCGCCCCCGCGGGCCAGACCGCGGTTGAGGAGGCGCTGGTCACGGCCCCCGGCGAGCGAGACCGGGGGATGACTTTCGTTTGACGCTGAACGGCCGAGCAGGCCGGGACGCGCGCTTTACAGGTCGGGGCTCGCGCGCCAATATCGTGGCGGAATCCCGAACGGCATCGAAACACGGGGAGGTCCCCCAATGCAGCCGCGCAAGATCACCGACGCGGTACGCGGTGAGATCATCGCACGCGCGTGGGACGGCGAGACGTTCGCGCACATCGCTCGGGATCTCGGCGTGTCGTCGCACCAAGTGGGGAGGATCGCGATGCGCGAGGGCGGCTTCCCCAACAGAGCCGAGTTGATCCGGTTGCAGCGCGATGCGATCTGCGCGGCCTACGAGGATAGCGGCAGCATGGCGGAGGTTGCGAAGCGGTTTGCGCTATCGGAACAGGCCGTCTCGAACACGCTGCACGCGCGTGGCGTTCGGACACGAAAGCCGAGGCGGCGGTAGCGGTACCGGGCCTGATGAGAGCCGCCTTGACACTACTACTGCTTGCGGTCGCGTGCAGCGACGGACCCGAGATCACGCCTCCGGAGCACGATCGCACCGTGAACGGCGACTGGTCGGGTTCCGCTGGGCCCATGACCGTGCGGTATTCGCTGAATGAGGCTGACGGGATGATCGCGGGCCGCCTGGAGTTCGTTGTGGTCAACCAGGTTGAGGGCAGCGGGTCGGTCCGGGGTTCGCGGGTTGGCCAACGCATCGAGTTGCGGGCTGACGACGCTGACTTCGTGGAACTCGTTCTCGACGCACACCTGGTCGGCAGCGCCACCTTCGGCGGCACCCAGCTCGGTGACCGGATCGCGGGCGAGTTCGCCTTCCAGGGAGCCGGGACTGACCCGGAGAGCGGCCGTCCGTTTGCCGTCGAGATTCGACCCGGCCCCTTGCCACTCACCCTCGTGCGAGTCCGGCGGTAGGAAGGACCAACACTCCGCCGAGAGTGTTGCAATCGACCAGGAAAGACGACATCGCGATCACGTAGGGGTTGGGTCGAGTTCGGTGGCGCTCCAAAGCCCGATGTCCGCGTCGACCGCGGGGCGAGCAGACGACCCGCGATCTGCGAACTACTTGTACCGATACGTGATGCGGCCCTTCGACAGATCGTAGGGAGACATCTCGCATTTCACCCGGTCGCCCTCCAGCACCCGGATGTAGTGCTGGCGCATCTTGCCGGCGAGATACGTGTGGATCTCGTGGCCGTTCTCCAGCCGGACCCGGAAGGTGGCGTTGGGCAGGACCTCGATGACCGTCCCTTCGATTTCGATCGCCTGTTTTGCCATGGACGGCCCTCCTTATCGTGGCGGAGGAGGCGCCACGCCCGTCCAACCTCCGGGACGCGATGCCGTCGCGCAAGCGGCGCGGGGGCCGACCGGCGGGCCGCGGAGAGGGCGGGGAGGAGGCACGGCCCGGGGGTGGACGATGCGCGAGCAGGGCTCGGCGGGGGCAGCGGGTCAGCGAGTATGCGAACGGGATGGGCCGGATGAGAGCGTGTCGCCCAGGTAGGCGCCCACGCGAAGGCTGCCCACTTCCCGGTCTCTCCCAAGCGCCAGACGTTTGTTCCGCGAGACAAGTCAAGGACGCGTTCCCACCGGATGGCAGCGCGGGAGTCAGGCGACCGGCACCGAAGGCGATTCGTGGAAAAAGCGGTCAACGGCGTGGGAAACCTCCGCTGCGTTGTTGAAAAACGATCCGCGATTCGTCGTTCGGCTCGCGGAGGTCGGGCGGAGATCCCGCTCGTGACGTCACCAGCCCACGGTGAGGACCGAGGAAACGTCGCCACGCCAAGCCCAGAGCGGATCGTTGCCGACATGCCGGGTTGCCATGCGAAAGGCCGGATATCCCACCAGCACGGTTGCGTCGTCCTCGCTGGCCGGATCCGCCCCCGGTCCCTCGAAGAGGAAGATGTCCCCCTCCCCGGTGTTCTGGAGGATTACCGGAGTGCCAAGCGGAATGCCCTCGATGATGTTCCGGGGCTCCCGGGTCACCTGAATCCGCTTTCGCTCCATTCAATGCGCGTTCTGCATCAGTGATCGGAGTGCCGGAAACCACCCTCACCCGGTTCCGGCCCGGTTCGCCGGCGCCGTAGAAGCGCCAGCTTCGATTCTTGCGTGCCATCATTCGATTCCTCGCGATGATGGACGGCACGATCTGCGCAACGGAAAGCTCGCGGAGAGACGGCTTCTCCGCAGTTGCGTTCGGAGGGAGGTTCCCGGCCCCGGAACCCCGTCGCCGGGGCCGTAGCGCGAGTGTCCAACCGACGTTGAAGGTGGGCGGACACGAAAACGCCCCTCCGGCGGACACGCCCACGATTCCGCATGTCGCTGCCCACCTTTCGGTTGCGACATGGCCACGGGTGCGGCCGTGACGCGCGGGCGCTTGCGGTCGTGACCGGAGCGTCCTGCCGGACCATCTCGCCTGTCTCGCTAGTGGATCTCCGCGCCAGCTGACCAGGGCGCTGAAGGTGCCCGCGGGTTCTAGGACGACGAGCCCGAAAACTCGCCATCACACGGTCCAGTCCGAAGTGTTCAGCCCTTCTTCGGGAACAGACCCCTGGCGATCCCCCGCAGGATGCATACCAGGCCGATCCCGCCGATGGCCAACGCCCCCTCAAGCTGCATCCAGTCCCAGAACCAGTTGAACAGGCCGCCGGAAGAAGCGATGGCCCCGAGGATGAACACTGGCCACCAGGACTTCAGGATCTTCATGTCCTTCCCTCCTTCCCATCTTGCAGGCTTTGTCGGTTGCAATCGCTCGGAACAGGCTGCCCGGTTCTCGCGACGCGCCGGCGTGGCTCGCCAAGGCGTACCGGAAGCGGAACCGGCGCTCGTAGGTTGGGCCGCGGCCAAGCGGCACGCGCGAAATCTAGCACCAGACGCGAAGACGAACCACGGAGCGGCACGCATGGCACCGACCACAACGCCAACCGACAGGTGCGGGAACGCGACCGCATGAGCGTTGCGGTAAATGACGCTGATAGGTCGGAACGAGTGGACGAAGTGAATCGGAATCGGTGGACGGAATGCGGCGGAATCAGCAGGCGTCCCGAGAAGCTTGTTTGCCCGCGGCGGCTGCATGAAAAACAACGCGCAGGCTACCGCCGAGGATGGCCACCACGCCCACCCCCGCGCAGACGGCAGGAACCGAAGGGCGACCTCGGACGATTCCCCTCCATGGACCAAAAAGACAGGCAGTGAAACCGATCGCGAGGCCGAGCGTCCAACACAGCCCTCCTACGGCGACCACGAGCGGCATGAGTATTGGGTACTTCATCGGTCTTCTCCCATCGGCTGTTCGCGAGCCACGGACCATGGCTCTGGCCAACGTGCTTCAGCACACCGTCTTAATACGGGCCGGACGCTGAGCGATGTTGCCGTCGCTGTAGCCTTTCTTGCTCAAGCATCTCGGCGGCTCGGATTTCCGCCAGCTTGCCCTTCAAGCCACTGAGAAATCCGTTGGCCGCGTCTGGTCCATTCGCTTGCACCTCCTGCCATTGTTCGAGCAGGGATTGTTCGGCGGCCAACCCCGGGTATTGGGCCTCATACGCTTGGATCAGCGAGTCGGGCACATTGACCTGGTCCCAGATGCCCCACAGCGCAATGGACGCCGCCGCTACGGCTTCTTCGGCTCCGAGCGCGGCGGCGCGGAGACCCTCCATCGCCTCCCGGAAGGACTTGTATTCGTGGTCGCCTGGGAGCTTCTCGAGACCCGGGATGAGGTCAAGAGACTTCATGCTCATGCAGCCTGCTCCGTCCCTACGCCCACAGAGACACAATGATGGCCGTCAGCGAGACAACGAAGGCCCCGGTCACCAGCCACCGGAGTAGTCGGACATGGCGAGCATGGGCTCCGTACTGTTTGTGCAGCCTCTTCCGTTCCGCTTCGAACCGGCGGGATTGCTTCTCCAACGCGTCGTCGAGCTGATGGCGGAACACCTCCGGCAGGTTGTCGTTTTCTTTGATGTGGTCTGTGAGCAGCTTGTGTAGGTGGATGACCCTCGGGATGAGGACTTGGTTGATCCGGTCCTGCTCTTCCCAGAAGCGAACCTTCTCGGCGATACCAGCGTCCGGTTCGATCGTTTTTCCCGTGGCTTGCTCACCGCCAGTTTTCGAGCTGACCATCGATCTTCTCGCGGACTAGCTGTTCAGGTGTTAGCGGCACGGTCGGGCGTTCCGGTCGAGTGCGAGACGGGCCGCGTCAAGCCACCGCAGAAAGATAGCCATCCATGTCCGATGAGGCTAACGTTGGCGCGCAATCAATGCGGTTCGGGTACGATGTAAAGGCGAAATACTGGCTCATGACGGCGAGATTTCGGTGGTGCCCTCGGGCCGGATTCCCCCGCTCGCGGCCGATGGCTGCACGTTCACCAGCGACGGTCTCGGTTTCGCCCTCGACACCGAGTCGGGCCTGACACAGAGGATCGTCGTGTCGTTCCCGTTCGAGGCCCTTACCTTCGAGTTCGACATGACCTCGTCGGGGTCGTTCGGCTGGAGCCAAGGGATCCGCGTGGGCAGCTGTAGCCTGGACAACACGATCACCGCCGAAGTGGCGGCAACTGACAGCGCCCCGACCGCGACGGTCGCGGGATCCGTGTGCGGACTCACCGTCGACCGCACGATCAACCTTGGCATCTCGACCTCCTGACGCGCGCGCACCTCGATCATCGAACGCGAAGCGGAGACTTGAAGGCGGCTTTTCGACGCCCCCCCGATGCCGACCCGGAGGCGCACATCGACATCAAGGTCGATGTGCACGAGAACGCGCTTCGGACGTGCACGCCGCCGATGACGCAAGTTGCGGGTGGCCTTGGGTTTGTGTGGTGTCCGCAGGAGCACGGATGCCGTGCGGGCCTTCAGGCCGATGCCGGGAGCGACCCATCCCTTCGGGGTGCCTGGTACGGCACGGCGAGGTTTGGGATGTGCACGCCATCCCACCCCCGCCCGGGGTCGCTCCCGGTCCATCCATCCCATGCGGGAAGGCAATCGGCCACGCCCTCGTTGGTGCGCATCAACGTACGGATGCTGGACCGATTCGAAAGTGAGGGACCAGCCAGACCACGACGCCCGCAGACAGCAGGCACCACGGGCCGAACGTGAAGAAGGCGTGGTCGTAGCCTGCCAGCAGGAACGGTAGCGATGCAATACGGAGGCCGAGTGCCGGACCAATCGCACCGCCGAGGCTGACCGTCGCCCATGGCCCCATCGCGGCCAAGACCGTGCGGAGCATCGTTGAGAACGCACCGCGCCCGTTCCTGTCTGCCTTCAACCCCCACCGCAAGCCAACCAGCGCCAGGACCAGGAGCCAGAGCATCAGTGCCAGCCTGACCCAACCGTCGCCGGAGGAACGCGGGAAACCGAACGAGTGTTCCAGCCAGCCACCGACCACCTGGTCGAACCAGCGGTCCATCGGATGGGCGAACAACTCGGAGGCGATCCAGAGAAGCACCCAAGTGCCGAACAGGAAGCCGAATCCGGGATGCACATCCCTGAACCGGGTCGTGGCGATCCGCTGGACGCGGTTTCGGTCTTCCGACATCCCCGCTTCCTCGTGCAGGTCAGCAAAACCATGGCTTTGGCGGGCCGAGTCCCGCCAGCGGTCTCCCTTGTCGTCAGCGGCTGGCCGACGTGGAATTTGCCGAACAATGGACAAAACGCGAACATGCGCCAAGGGCCGGGTGGATGCAAGCGAACCGGAGGCCAACCAAGGACCATCGGATTGCGCGAGCACCGACGATGGCCGGGTCCAGGTGCCTGCGGACCGCGAGGTGCGGATCATTCGTCTCAGTGTCGGCCATCTTCTTGGCGGGCAAAACCACCAGCTGAAGCGCGGGAACCTCCGTCGCTACCGTCCGTAGAACCTCGATTCGAAACTGTACGAGTCGCTGTTGACGGGGCCAGATTCCAAAGGGGCCGCCACCTGCCGCAGGAGGACCGAAATGCGCCCGATCGTGCTTGTCTTGATCCTGCTCCCGACCATGCTGCCCGCGACTGCCCAGACGAACGTCGGCGTCCGAGTTGGGGTAGGCAATGCGAGCTTGGCCGTGCCCGGCTACATCGATTCCGAGCCGTGTCCGCCGGAATCGGATTGTCCCGGTGGCGCAACCGACCCGGTTCGGGGGCTCATCTTCGGAGCCGACTTCGACATCCCGGTCTCCAGGTCCAGCGGTGCTCTCGCTCTTCGGATTGGCGCCGCCTACGCCGAAAAGGGGGGTGCGGGGTCTGGATACTACGCTGGCGGAGAGCGCGACAGCGGTGGGACCCTCTCAACGAGCTACCTTCAGTTCTCGGTCCTGCTGCGCGCCCGGACAACCGGTCCGCAGTCCATGGCCGTCCTGATCGGTCCTTGGGTTGGGAACCAGCTGTCGTGCGAGACCGAAGGCGACTTGGAAGCGACCTGCGGGAGGGACGACGCCGGAGTCGCCATGGGCGTAGGGGTGGAGATGGCGTTGCCCGGCAGTGCCGATGCCACTGTCGGTTTGGAAGGGATCTACTACCGGGGCCTGAAGGAGCAGTCGGCGACGACCGGATGAGATTCGCGGCGTTCCAGGCGGGCTTCGTCTTCCCGGTCGGCTGAAGGCTATCCGCGTACGCTCACGGCCCTCACGGCAACGGCTGGCTTGTGGGCAGGCCACCCGCCCTTGACGGCGGCTGTGCGAGTGTACGCAGCGTGGAGGAGGCGGGTGAGATCGGGGCCACGGCCATGAGCATCCCCTGAGGATGGCTGCGCCCCGGCATTGAGGCCGTCGTCGAGTTCTTGGAGACGGGCAGGAGGCCTGAGAACACGCCCGGATTTGACTTCCACGACACGGGTGTGGCCTTGGTGGCTGTGACATCCGTTCCACGGCTGCTTCGCATCGACACGCGACTTGGCGTCGAGCGAATGCTCGAGATAGACCGGCGACGGACCATGGCAGGACACCTTCCCGCAGGGGATCGCTGGTCTGGGAGCGACCTCAAGGGTGAGGCAGGGGTGCGCAAACGCGCCTGCCCTCGAACCCGTAGCAGGCCCTCGGACTGCCCCGGGTCGCAGCCCCGCCCTCGCGTTCCCTGCGGCCTCGGTCGTCCGGGACGCCGAGGCGCAAGACTCTTGCGCGCAGCAGCTTCCGCCGCCCCGCCGGTGCGCACGTCCGGAGCGACGGGGGTGCGCATGGGCACCCCATGTCGTTTGCGGGGGCGTACACGGCCATGACCCACATCGCGCGGGCGTCCTAGCTGTGAGGGCTCAGGTGGGCATCGGATCGAGGAACGAGCGCCTGTGTTGACGCAACTGGATGCCATGGTTTCCTTGTCACGGTCGGGGACCCGGCCGGGGCGGGCATTGGGCATGCGGAGACGAAAGGAGCGAGATAGACGATGAAGGACAGTTTCGCGATTCAGGAACTGGGTGTCGCGCTGGTCAAGCTTGAGCGACGCGTCGTCACCGGGTTCGATCAACTGAACAGACGGATCTCCGCATTGGAATCGAAGCTCGGCACGCGGATCGACGACGTCGAGGCGCACGCGGACAAAGGGAGCCTCGAGCTCGGGAGCAAGATCGAAATGGTGTCGGCCAAGTTCAAGCAGATTCGATACGCGCTCGACGGGCTGGAGGACCGCCTCGGCAAGAGGGTCGACGGATTGGACACCGAGGTCAAGAAACAGCTCGGCGCCCTACAAGCGGCGGTCGACGTGGTCGGCACGCACTTCGTCAGCTCGAAGTAGTCGAGGTCTCCTCTCCTGATGATCGACCTTCTGGCCAGGATGCGTGATCGGGACGATGACGAGTTCCGCGACGTGAGCCATTGCCAGGTCCAGGCCGAGGCCGAGCAGTGCGGCGACTGCGGAAATCCAACCACGGAGGTCTTCGGCATTCCGGACGCTGGCGGCGCTGAGCGCGCTCTGTGCCCGCGTTGCGCGAGGATGTGCCGCGCAAGGGATGGCAGCGGGACGCGCTTCTGCCGGAATGACGCGACGGGCCGCTGCCGCGAGTGCGGGGCGATCACCTGCACCTTTCATCGGCGCGGATGCGAGTTCGAGCACCATCGAGCGCGGGCGCGCGCCGAGCCCTCGAGTTGACAGGAGGAAGAAGGGGAGACTCGGCGTAGCTTTGGAAGTCTCGGCTCGATTGACCGCGTTGACACGGGCCGATCCGGCTTCTCCTCGGTACAGGTGCGGGTGGCAAATCGAGGAGCTGAACGATCAAGTGACGCGCTTCGCCGCAGACTACGGGGTCGGTCGCCGCGACGTTGCGCGGGCGGTGGAGGTGCTGGGCCGGCGCGGCCGAGCGCGATCATGGTCCGAGCTGCTGATGGTACGCCGCTGCGGTGACCCCGGCCCGCCCAGGGGTTGCTCGGCAAGGCAGGCGCTCTCTGAGCTGCGGATCGGCCAACTGGCCACCGGGAACGCTCTCAGGCTGGACCGTTGTCGGCACTGGCCAAGCGCTCGCGGTCACTATCGAGGAACTCAACGAGGCCACCAAGCGAGGCCAGATGAACGCCGACCCCAAGTTTGCCAAGTCGCTCCTCAACCCCCACTGTTTGTGTTGTGTGCGCTCGCATGCGGGCGCGTGACCTTCTAGTAGTTGTTACTCGACCGGGGCATCTCTCTGGACCGTGAGCGGTGACGACCGCTCCTTGGCCGGTATGTTCACGCGCGGCTGCGACTTCTTCTTCGGTGGACCCGCGGCATCGCGCCGCAACATGAACCCCGCTTGAAGGCTGCCCGAAACATGGTGCGCAATTCGGAACGAACGAGAGGGATGCGATGACGATACCGAGAACGGACCCGGGCAATCGACGGAGTGACTTGGCCCGCGCGGCGGTGCTGCGGGTCGCTGTTCTGCTGATCGGATCTCTCGCTCCGGCGGCAGCACGGGCGCAGGGGTTCGACGACCGTCCGCTCGTGACCGACCGCACGCAGTTATTGGCGCGCGACGCTAACGTCGGGACCTCATTCCTTCCTTCTCACGAGCGATACGTCATCGTGCACCTCGCCGAGAACCACCTCTTCGTCATGGAGGGTGAACGAGCCATCTGGTCCGCGCCCGCCGGCACCGGCACGGGCTTCGACCTGAGCGGCGCCGGCCAGAAATGGGATTTCTCCACGCCACGGGGCATCATGACGATCCGGCGCAAGGAGAGGGATCCGGTATGGATCGCGCCCGACTGGCACTTCGTGGAGAGAGGCGTGCCTGTTCCCCCGTGGAATCACCCGTCGCGCCGGATCCCGAGGGCCCTGGGCACGACCGCGATCTACCTGGGGGACGGCATCGCCATCCATGGCACCTTCCAGCCCCAGCTGGTGCTCGATCCCGACCCCGAGCGGCGGCGAATCTCGCACGGCTGTATTCGCCTCACCAATGAAGCGGCTCGTGAACTCTACTACCTGGTGAACGTGGGCACGCCGGTTGTCATCTACTAGTGTTGTGTCCCATGAGTACATGGAGATAATAATGAAGACAAGGTTATCTTTGAAGTTGTCCCGCTTTCACGGACGGTTGATTTCTGTGGGTTGATCACCTCCAGTGCTGCTCCCGTCAGTCCCTCTCAGACGCGAGAGAGCGGCTCGGGGTGCGCGCCTGCGGTGTGCCTCAGGCCGCATGGTTCCTCTCGTAGATGGCCGGCGACTCGTAGCCGAGGGCCGAGTGAAGCCTGCGGGTGTTGTAGAAGCCCTCGATGAAGCCGAAGACCTCTCGCCGGGCCTCCGACGCCGTGCGGAAACGAGCGCCGCCAGGGCCGCTTGTTCTCCCGCTTCAGGCGCGACACCTCCCGCCGCGTCTCGGTCGTCAGACCGTCGTTCCGCTCCCCCTGGTCCAACTCCGCCTGTCCGACCCAGTTCCGGATTGTGTGCTCCGAGGGCTCGAACTCCCGAGCCAGCGAACCCGGGCTACGACCCGCCCGCTCCAGCTCGACCAGCCGTTCCCGGCACTCCGGCGGATACCGCCCCGCTCTTGCCGCCACGACACACCTCCTTGGTTGGCCCAATGGAAGGGTGTGCGTGAAGGCGGGGCAACTCCACCCCAACCATGAGATGGGCCGTGTTCTGGAGTCGATCTCGAGGCGGCGGTCGAGCAGGGCAGTCCAGCCGACAGCAGCCGGTGTCTCGCCATGATTGAGCGTCATGCGGAGATCTACGGCTCCGTGCGCACATCCGTCGCGCTGCTGGTCGGCTGGCAGTCGGGACCTGACGGGGCAGTCCACCACTCGGCGGATCAACGCGGCGGTCGTGGAGGTCCCCGCCGTAGAATGCCCAGGACCGCGTACGTTGACGATGCGTCGCTGCTCGCGGTGCTGGTTGACAGGCAAAGCTTTCGAAGCCCCATTACACTTCGGTAGCGCTGGCCGAACACACTCTACTGCGGTTTGCTCCCCATCTCGATGGTTCCGTTGATCACCGCGCCCCGCTCAATCTCGATCACTTGAGCGTCGATATCACCCTCTACACCGCTGGAGGCCCCTAACTTCAGCCGCGACGAGATCGTCAGATTCCCCTCAACACGCCCCGAGACCACAGCGTCCTCGGCCCAGACATTACCTCGAACCACGGCGTTCTCGCCGATGGCGACAGCCGCTCCGCTTTTCACGTTTCCTTCAACGTTTCCTTCGATATGGATCGCGCCGCCGGCCTTGCAATCACCGACCACGGCCATCCCTGGGCCGATGATCGACATCGTGTCGCTCGATGGCGAGGGAGGCGAGGAAGAGCGCTTTTTCAGCATCCTGGAGGTTGATGTTGGAGTTGAGTCTTGTCGTCCATCCGAGGAGGGCGGGCAAGGTCGCTTGCCAGGATCCGACCGGGGGGCCACCGCGCCGCCGCCGAGCTCCCGCTGGAAGGCGTCTCCGGCGATCTCGGTTGCACAGTCGCTGCACAGCCCGTACTTGGGGTCCCGTGTGAACAATGTATACGACCGACCGCAGAGGATGCAGGGCCTGGGGACTGAATGGAGGCTCACTCTGCCGATTCCGAAACCGTCATGCAGCGGCTCCGTCGGTGTGCGGGCAGGTTCACACCGGGACCGCGCGTCCAGCTCATCGGTTCACCAAGACACGGCGACCACCGAGGAACCCTTGTCGCGCCAGCCATATCGGATCGCTCCCCACGGTGGCGGTCCTGACCCGAAAGCCCGGATTCCCCACTAGTTCAGCGATCGGCGTGTGGCTGTCCAGCTCCGCCTTCGGTCCCTCGAAGAGGTGGACCACCGCCGACCCGGTGTTCTGGATGATCACCGATATCCGACCGGGACGCCCGCGACGAGGTCTGCGGGCCTCGAGGTGACTCGGATCGACGTGCGGTTCACTTTCCTCCTCCTGACCGTTGCTTGGCTTCGAGTCCTTAGATTAGACCGTGCAGCCCTGCATCTTGGCTCGCGGACTACCGGCCCGCGACTCCCGGACCTCGCGACGTTTCGTGCACCCGCCCGACGCGGGACCCGGCGATGCATCCGCCGAAGGTCTCGTGTTCGCCCTGCTCACCCGACCGGGAAGACCAGCCCGGTCTGAACGGTCAGATGCCGGGTCTTGGTCTCGTCTTCATCGACCGCGACAAGTCCGTACGAGTAGAGTGCGTCGATTCCCAACCGAAGACTGCCGCAGAATGGAAACTCGACACCACCGCCGAGAGCGAGTCCGAAATCCAACGTCTTGATGTCGAAGTCCGAAAACTCCTCGTTGTCGCAAGCAGCGCGAGTACTGACCCCGCCCGAGGCAGCCTCCACATCACAGGAGAGTCGATAGGCCGCCCAAGGCCCAGCGACCACGCCGACCGACAGCCCTCCTTCGCCGAGTGTTGCGACTCTTGCCAGGGCCGAGAGCTGGAGGTAGTCGATGTCGAGCCTGACTCCCGTGTCTTCCATCCTGCCGCTGCCACCCTTCCGCGCGAGCGATCCGCCGAATCTCAGGCCGAACACGTTCGACATCGGGAAGTCAAGGTCCACGCTGGCGACCATGCCGAAAATGGACTCCTCGTCAATCCTTACCTCCTCGATGGACGCGGATGCAAGGCCGACCCCGCCCTTGAGACCCAACGTCATCTGGCCGTCCGCCGGCGCGGCGATTGCCGAGATCGGTATCACCACGATCAGCGCACAGAGTATACGCATGGCAAGACCATCCCCTGTAGTGAGTCGCGGGAACGGAGGGATCGCAGGCGTTGCCCTCCAATTTGACCGGCTCTAATGTAGTGCGTTCGAGGGAACGCGCCATCAGGCTGCGCCAACTCAGGTCGAGAGCGCCGCCTATTCCAGCGTCCTCGCACTCAAGGACCCCGTAGATGAGGCCGTGGCGCAACTCGCCGTGGAGACGACCCCGGCAATACACGTTCATGATGCTGGCCGCGCTCGTGCTCGTATGTGGACGCCCCGATGTGGGCAAGCCCGTCTTCAGGTCCGAGTCGGTGGCAGTCTGGTCAGGTACTGTCGTATGTCCGGCCTCTGGATGCAGCCCTTGTTGGCCGCGGGCCCGTATGGTGTTCGTGAGATCGGATCCAAATCGGGAGTGCGGGCTCGCAGGCCCTCCACCATTTCCTGGTTTTTCCGACCCCGTCTTTCTTGACCGTTTGCCCCTACCCCGTTCCTTGCGTCCTTGCTGCCCACATCTCCCGGCAGCTTCTTCTCTCTTGGTTTCTCTCCGTTCCTCGGCTGCTCAGGCGGCAGCGCGAACCCGGTAGGTCTCCTTCTTCGTGGCCAGCGCCCAGACCGTCCGCGCGGTCTTGTTGGCGAGCGCCACGGCCACCAGCTTCCTCGGCTTGCGTGCCAGCATTCCGGCCAGCCACGGATCCGCGATCTCCCCGCGCCGGCTCGCATGTTGGACGACCGCCGTGGCTCCCGTGACCAGCAGCCGCCTGAGATCGCGCTGACCCATTTTCGATATCCTGCCCAGCCTCGGCTTGCCCCCGGTGGTGTGCTGTCGCGGCACAAGCCCGAGCCAGGCCGAGAAGTCACGGCCGCGCCGGAAGCTCTCCATCGGCGGAGCGAAGGCCTGGATGGCCATCGCGGTGACCGGCCCGATTCCGGGGATCGTCATCAGCAGCGCCGTCTCCTCGCCCTCCCGCGCACTCGCCCGGATTTCACGGTCGAGTCCGTCGATCTTCTCATCGAACTCATCGATCTGCCGAAGCAGCAGCCAACCCAGCTCGACAACCGCCTCCGGCAGGCCGCAGTCCCCGTCTTCGAGCACTCCGGCCAACTGCCCGATCCGGGCTCTGCCCTGCGGAGCCACAACGCCGTACTCGGCCAAGTGGCCCCGAAGCGCGTTGATCGTCTGCGTGCGCTGGCGCACCAGCAGGTCACGGGTGCGAAACAGCATCCCCCGCGCCTGCTGCGCCTCGGTCTTGACCGCCACGAAGTGCATCGTCGGACGCTCGGCCGCTTCCGTGATCGCCTCCGCGTCCGCCTCGTCGTTCTTGTGCCTCTTGACGAAGGGCTTCACGTACATCGGTGGGACCAGCTTCACCTCGTGGCCGAGCGCCATGATCTCGCGGCCCCAGTAGTGGGCGCTGGCACACGCCTCCATCGCCACCGTACACCCCGGTTGCGAGGCGAGAAAACTCAGCAGCTTTCCGCGGCTCAGCTTCCTGCGGTAGGCCACGGACCCGTCCGCCCTCGCCCCGTGCACCTGAAAGCTCCGCTTTGCCAGATCGATCCCGATGATGGTAACCTCTTCCATGTGGATGCCTCCTCCCTCAGATGGTCGACTCAGTCGCTTCAGTACCATCTTGGCACATTGCGATGCCGCCGGGAGGGGGCGTCCACTCCATCGGGAGTGTCCTGAACCACGCGAGGGAGGATCGACATGCGCAAGCTGTTGCTGGCTTGGGAGTGTCCTGAACCACGCGAGGGAGGATCGACATGCGCAAGCTGTTGCTGGCTTGTCTGGCCGTCGCGTTGCCTTCGCAGGCCCAGGCCCAAGAGGCCCCGGATCGCTTCCTGCTCGAAGCCGGGATCGTCGGCGGCAACAGCATCGCTTGTCCCGGACGCTACGTCGGCATCAGCGGTCGGCTCGCCGGGCCGGTGTCGCTGTACGGGATGGTGGAGAACTACCGGTGCGCCGACATCGCCGGGTCGGCGAACCGGATCGGTGGGTCGGTCCTCCTCGGACGTTCCAGCTGGCTCGTTCGTCCGGCGTTGCGCGCGGGCATCGAATACGATGGAGGAAACGTTTCACCGACTGCCGGTGCGAGCCTGACGTTCGGACGGCGCTACGGGGCGCGCTTGATCCTCCACGTCGGCGACGGGTCCGACGATACCAACATCGTGCTCTTCCAGATGGGCGGCTACATTTCGTTCTGAGCCCGGCTGGCGTTCCCGGCAGCGACGGGTTCGGCGGTCGGACGCCACCAAGCTCCCGAACAGGGGCTCGATGGCCTTCCCGCAAGGGATTGCTGGGTCTGGGAGCGACCCGAGGGGACGGGGCCGGGGTGCGCAAACGCGCACGGCCCCGAACCCGTAGCAGGCCCTCGGACTGCGGGGTCGCTCCCAGCCCCGCCTTCGCGTTCCCTGCGGCCCCGGCTGCTCGGGAAAGCAACGCGCAAGACCTTGGTGTGCAATCATATCCCCGCCGCCTGGCCGGTGCGCACGTCCGGAGCGCCGGGGTGCGCATCGGCACCCCACGTCGTTTTCGCGGGCGTATACGGTCCTGACCCAAGGTACTGCCGGTGCGCAAGTCACTTGGTGGAGGACTCCTAGGAGAGCGCCCGAACGAAGCGGTTGGCCTTCTCATGATAGCACCCGCTTGCGCGCTTGCGGTCTGGCGCAGCCGCGACGGCTGATCGTCGCATCGCCGACCGCCGCCGGACGGCCATCACGCCGAACGGCGAGGTTCTACGGGCGGCCCCCGTCCTCCGCCGCGCCGACGCCGACGCGGGAAGCCCAAGGGGTCTAAGGGGAGCGGAGCCCTCCCCTTGCCAGCCTCCGTGTTCAACACGGAGTCGGCGGATCGCCAGACGCCAGAATCCCGGCGGGAAAT
The DNA here is from genome assembly GCA_965208255.1 of Longimicrobiales bacterium. Classification (GTDB taxonomy): domain Bacteria; phylum Gemmatimonadota; class Gemmatimonadetes; order Longimicrobiales; family Gaopeijiaceae; genus BD2-11. The sequence continues at coordinate 40,780 of OZ242324.1, read as the reverse complement.
CTTATAACTACATACAGGACTGCACGATCTGCGTTTCCTGCCGTGCTACTGGATCTTGCTGGACCGTGCCGCGAAGCGGGAAAACCGGTCTTGAATGGCGGGAGTCCTGACGGCATCCGGGGCATTCCGCAGGCACCGCAGATCCTGCGGCTCCAACTTGCCCAATCTGTCGGTGTCCAAGCGATCCGCCGCTGATGCGACGGGAAAAGTCCGCTGCGTTGCTATCACCAAGTCTCCAGACGCCTCGGTCCGTGGCGAGCACGGTACCAGCTTGGCTCCGCAGGCACGTGCTCCTACGGCTTCCTGTTGAACTGGAGGAACGTGATCCGGGGTTCGATTGCCGCTGAGTTGAGCACCTTTTGGGAAAAAGAAGGTGCAACCAGGATGCCGCGGACCTTGTCTGCGGGAACGCCGCTCGACTCCAAGTTCCCCAAGTAGGATGTGAGTTGCGTGTAGTCCCCTCGTTGTGCTGCGGTGATCTTCAACTCGATTGCGAAGCGTTCGCCGGATGTGCCCTTGGCGAACAGGTCAACCCGGTCGTTCGTGTCTTCGCTCAAGCGTTGCTGTTTCCCGACAAGGTAGATCGGCCGGTCGAAGCCGAAATCGATGGACTCCCAGTTCTTCCACAGGAACTCCTCCAAGTCCTTCTCCTTCCACTCGATCGGGACGGTGAGGAACCCCCTCGACGGGCTCTGGACGCGCTTCAGCGTCCATTTGGCACCGCCCTGTGCGCTCGCCCTCGGGGACGCCGAGGACGAATCAACGAAACTCGGCTCGTCGTATTCGTCGCCGGCCCGGCCATCCTGCTCGAACCCGCTCCCCGGCTCCGGCGGGTCGCGGTCACCTTCCTCTCGGACTGCCTGGGTCTCCTTGAAGTACTCGCACACACCATGCTGCAACCCAAACTGATCATAGAGGAAATCTTCCATCGATTCGTCGAAGAGGAGTCTCGCCAGCTTCGAATCATCCGCTCGTGGCCCGATGCCCCGGCCAGCGGCTTCGGCCTCGATCAAGGCCAATACTCGCTTCCCTCCCTTGTCGATGACCAACTGCGCCACGGCGTTGGCGGCACCCTGCTTGCCACGATCAAGGGTCAGCGCGCTCCACCAAGCAACCGGATCGTCGCCGGTGACCAGCACACCGAATGCCCCAAGGATGTGCGCCCTCGTCACTGCTGGCGAACTCGGCAGGGCTGCAAGCAGTTCGATGAAATCCCGCTCTTCGATGTCGAGAAAGTACATGGCGAGTCTGCGCCGACGGGGTGATTCGAGGATTCCTCCGCACGTAGGTCAGCGGGGAGTCGGATCACGCCAATGTAACGGCGTTCCGCTTCTGGGGGCATCGGTGATCACGATTGAGAAGACCAATCCGGTCTGAACGATCGGGTGCCGGGTCTCTGTGTTCTGGTCGTCCACGGCGGCGATCTTGGCGACCGCCCACGCTGGCCCTCTGCTTCATCGACCGGCTCAGCCTTCGCGCGTTCTCGCGGCAACCGCTGGCCTCGCCGGGGCCGTAGCGCGAGTGTCCAACCGACGTTGAAGATGGGCGGACACGAAGACGCCCCTCCGGCGGACACGCCCACGATTCCGCATGTCACTGCCCACCTTTCGGTTGCGACATGGCCACGGGCGCGGGCGTGACGCGCGGGAGCTTGCGAGCGTGGCTGGAGCGACCCGCCACTTTCGATGCCCGGCGTGCCATCGAGGAGTTCGTCATCGGACACGCCGATGCCGTCCTCGGCGTGGAGGTCGCTCCAGCCCAGCAATCCCTTTGGGAAGTAGGTCCGAGACGCGCGGATGACGGTCGGGAATGGTTGTAGGTCACCACCAGCGGCCTTGAGCCCGTGGACGGCGCCCGCGCCCGCCCTTGTGTGCATCGTGGCATCCGGTGGGTGGACCGGCCCGCTTCGCGGACGCGATCTTGTAGGCGGACGCGAACGGTGCCGAATCTTGGGAGGGACATGGGAGCAGTTGCACGCCGACCCCCTTCCCCTCCGTCGGTGCATCATCCTTCCCCAGGGTGGAAGGAGAGAAAACCCATTCCTGCAAGGAACAGCCGCCATGACCGACGAGTCCGCGATCAAACCGAGAACTCCCGACCAGATCTTCCACGTCCTGAGCGAGGACTTCCGCCGCCACGTGGTGAAGCGCGCCCTGAAGCACCGTTCCGAGTCCAGGGCGCTTCGCCGACAACGCGGGGCCGCCCTGCGGCGTCTTCGGGTGGACGGATACCGCGACGCCAGCCGAGCGCCCCGGCCCAAGCTCCTCCAGCCCGTGCTGGAGGCGCTCCGGCATCACGATCAGGATCTCGCGCGCGCGGTTCTCAACCATTGGGTGGACTCGCACGGCGCGCTTCGCGATCAGGCCGCCGGGCACCTCGCAAGCCGGGGCATGCCCGTGCCCGAGCCACCGGACGCGTGCTTCGACGGCTTCTGGACGGCCGAGCAATGGCGGAGCGAACGGCGGGCACTGGCGGCGGCGGTCGACGAGGCCGTCGACCGCGACTCCGCCGGTCTGATGCTCTGCCTCCTCGCGCGGCGGTTCCCCGCGCCACCGCCGTTGGTGTCGCCGCTCTTCCGGGATTGGCTCGACATCCTGCAAGACCTCCGGCCCAACGCTCCCGAATGGGAGGAGGCCGACACCCTCATCAAGTGGATGGAGGACATCCGGCGCGAGAAGGAGCGCGAACTCATCGGCTGGTGCCGGGCTCAGATCGCGGGCCTTTGCCGCTCCCTTCGCGAGCGGTTCGACGAGGAACTGCGCTACCTCGGGATCGACCCGCATCCCTGGCCCGGACTGGTCGAGGAGCGGCCCGCGCTGACCAATTCGGCGCTACCGCTCTTCATCTTTCTGGAAGTAAGCTTCGAGGCATACGAACCGATTCGTCCCCAAGCTCCCTCGCGCGACGAGGAGCTTGAGCGGTCCGTACAGCGCCGCGAGTGTGAGGACGCCATTCTTGCTGCGGTCGATGCGTGGCGGGAGCGAATTGCCAAGCCCGATCCGCCGGACGAGGACGCCTCGGCGGAGGTGGCCGGTGCCGGGGAGGCGCGCCCGGCCTCCGGGCCGGCGGACGGCACGGATGCCGAGACCGAGCCTGCCTCCGGAGCGTCCGTGAAAGAGGGCGACTCAACCCGGCGCGAGATCGAGGCCCTTCGCGAGGACCGCGAGCGCCTCGAAGCGGACAACCGAACGCTCCGAGAGGAGAAGGCGCTGGGAGACGAGGAGGCCGGACGGCTCCGGGAGGAGGTTGCGCGAAGCCGGAGGATGGAGGAGCACTGGCGGCGCGCCTACGTCGAGAAGCGTCGGCAGGCCGGGACGAATGAGGGTGAACCGGTGGTCGCGGAGCCCGTGGGGAGCGTCCGCGAAGCTATCGCGCAGGCGCGGAAGATGTTCCCCGACAGGCTGCTCATCAAGCTCAACTCCCGGTCGAACGAGGACACGCCGTTCGCGAATCCTCCAGAGGTGTTCGACGCGCTGGCGTGGCTCGCCACGGCGTACCGGAATGGGCCAACCGACCGGATCGGGGTAACCTGCCCCGGCTGGTTCTACAAGTCGAACCAGTCGGCCCCCACGATGGGACGGTTCCCGGATTGGTACCGGACCCGCGTCAACGGAACCGCATGGCAACTGGCCTCCCACCTCGGCAAGGGGACCAGTCACGACCCGCACCACACGATCCGGATCGCGTTCGCCTGGGACGAGCCGAACGAACGCGTCATCGTCGGGTTCGTCGGCCTGCATCAGAGGAACCGGAACTCGTAGATGGGGTCGCGGAGCGGGCGGGAGGACCGCCCGCAGGTTGTCTTCCGCAGCCGTTCGAGGGGCGTCCGCGGGGCTGGCTCGCGAGCCGTTAAGGGCCGGGAGCAGGATACCCCGTGTATGACACGGAAGCTGCCGAGGGGTGGCTTCCGCCCCCTTCGAACCTTCCACGAGACGCGCCGCTGGCGGCGTTCGCGGGTAGCGTGCTCGACCGCTTACTTGCGCGGTGAGTTCTTCCTGCCGACCGCCGCTTGGTCACTGCCGCCGCCCTCGGTGTTACCGTCCTCGAGGTCGCCGACTGGCGGGCGGAGCACGGAGGTCCTCAGCATGCGACGGGACACCCCTTGTAGGCCTTGCGCCGCGCTCTGAGCAGGTGAAGAATACTCGTCTCGAAGTCGCGCGGACACCTCAAAGTCCGATGACCGTCGTCCCCAATACTGACCTCCACGGAAGCCCACAAAGGATGACTGCGAGTCGGCTACCCATGTTGCAACGCCTCGAAGCGTACTACGTCGAGCATGCGATTTCGCCAGCCAGCTTTCGCTGCTCTTCTCGTCCCAGCTGCTCCGCCGGTTCCCCCGACTTCGCGGAGGCCAAAGCGACGTTCGTCGGGCCGCGCTATGAAGAGGGCAGGCTTCCGCGCCTGCTCTTTCTCTCGCTGAACCCTGGAAAGGCAAAGCACCACTGGCGGCACCGCACGATTGAAGCCGTGCGCCGCAGCGAACTTGCCAGGGATCTGGCCGACGTTCCGAAAAACCAGCACTGGTATCGCACCCACCAGCTGGCGCATGCACTGCTCCACCAGTTCCGACCGACCCTCCTGCTCGAAGAGGTACGGCTCTATTTCGACCACGTCAACAGCGCGAAGTGCACCCCGAACAAACCCGGATCCGCGAACGCCGACCCGAGGCTATTCGAGGAGTGTCGCCGCTTTATTCCCGGAGAACTAGGGATCCTCAGTCCCGAAATCATCGTGACGCAAGGCAATTGGGCGAGGGAGGCGATTCTCGGGAGCCTGGAGGTCCGGGAGCATGTCGTGCAGAGAGTGGATGCTCCTGACTACAAGCTCGACGCTCTCTACGAGACCGCCCTCGTCAAAGTTGAACCGGGAACGGACTCCTGCTTGTGGCTTCACACCTACCTTCCGGGCGACTACGGGCGCTTCAATCCGCAACGCGTACATTGCTGGCCTCGGTATGCGAAGAAGGTCGGTCGGTTCTGGCGGACCAAGAGCGGATCGCGAAACGGCGCGTAGGCGCGAGATCCCCGCAATCCGCCGAGGTCGCTTTCCGCCGCCAAGAGCCGCATGATGCCGGATTGGAAGTCATCCCGGGCAGCAACCCCCCGCCCATGGCCCTTGGCGTGCCATAGAGGGGAAGATCGGTATTGGACACGCCATGCCATCCATCCGCGGGAGGTCGCTTCGGTCCAGCGATCCTTTGCGGGAGGGCTTTCGAGGCAGAATGGGGCGGGCGCGTTCGGAGCTTGCCGTCCGTGACCGCGACGTCCCGGCTTTGCGCAGGGATGCCGTGCAGCTCGACGGCCAGCCGGCCAGCCAGTGGGTGCGCCACCGCTTCGATGCGGCGCTCAACCCCCTTCCCGGAGGGATCGTTGGTACGGGAGTACCCGCCGGGGAGGGCGGCATGGGCGTGCACATGCCGAACCTGCCCTATGCCGCACCGGGCATACCGAAGGGGCGGGTCTACCGTCCACGGCCCGGAGAGGCGGATCGGCACCGGCGATCCGCAGGCCGTGGCACAACCCCAAGCCGTCCGGCAACTTGCGGAACCCGCGTTCCGCACAACACAGCGGCCTTCCGCTGCACACGCACCTCGACATCGAATTCACACCTCTGGATCGGCAACGGGCTCCGCCGAACGGCGCTCAAATCCAGACTCCAGAAAGGCGGCGCGAACGCCGTGCCGAATGGATGTCGATCCTGGGCGATCCTGCGGCCCGCAGGTTACCCGAATCCGAGACAACCTACGATTCGACGGGCCATTTTCCCCTCCATCCCCTCTCCTTAGGGAACAAGCGCAACGTAAGGTGTTTGGACCGTGCTGAGCAAGCCGAAGATGCCGTCACGTGCGTGGCTCAAGCACGCGCACGGACCGACGCCGCGAGAGTAGCGCATGCAGGTCGGCAGGGGGTATCTTCGGGTATCCTCGAAAAAAGGAGATGGGCCATGAAGATACCGCACTGGGTGGAGGTTTGGGGTCCGGTGGCCATCGTGCTGGGCGCGATGTGGGCGATGAACACCCGCCTCGAAGACCGGCTCGGCGTGCGTATGGACCGCATGGACGACCGGCTCACGACCCGAATCGAACGGGTCGAGAACCTAGTCGTGGAGAACGGCAAGGCGATTGCCCGGCTGGAGGTCAGGATGACGCGCGTCGAGGACGACGTGACTTGGCTGAGGAACAACCACAGCGGGGACCGATGAGCAGAACACCGATCCATCGGGTGGTAACCGCACAAGTCGACGACAACTCCGTCAGGTTGGAGACGGTGATTCACGGCTCGAAAGTCAAGGTGCCCGTCGTGATTCGCGAGCAGGAATCCGTTGAGAAGGTGTGGGTGGCCTGCGGGCATTTTCTTGGATTGAGGAAGGGAGACTAGTGCCGCGAACAGCACACGACCGGCGGCAAACTGAGGCTGGACAGGATGTCGCCAAACCCCACGAGCGCTTCAAGATCCTGCCCGGAACCGAGGCTTTTCCTCAGGCTTGGCGTCATCCTCGATGCCTTCGAACGAAGGCGATCAGAAGGGACCACCACGAGCGCCGCCCATAGGGGAATCTCCCACCACAAAGGCCAACGTTGCGAGCACACCTCACCGCCAGAACTTCGGTGCGTCCCGATGCCGCACCCCCGAAGGAGGTCATACTCCGGTCGACGCTACCGCCCTCCTGCTTCGCGCCTTGCCCGCTCAAGATCCCCTTGCCGGTATCGGAAACTGCCGCAACGATCATCGTAGCGGTCCACTACTCGGTTGAAGGCATCCTGATCCCATTCGTCCACAACGTTGGGGCGGTAGAGCTCGATTAGTCGATCCTCGCGTAGGCACCACCTCAGTTGCGGCAGGGATAGGATCAGGTCGGTGCCGGGCGGCGGCATTTCGAAGTGGATTTCCTCTGTGGCTCGCCGGGATGTCGTAAGCTCCTCACCCCTCGCGCCGAACTCTCCGCTCAGGGGCTCCGCCCCCCAAGACGCGCGGTTCGCCCCGATCACCTGTTGAGTGCTTTGCCTTGGCTCAGGGGAGGGACCACGGTCGTCCACGACAGCGGGCTCGGCGTAGTTCACTCGTTCACGGATGCTTTCTGTCGCGACCAATGCCACTGCGACCACAGCCAAGCCAGCAGGTACTGCGACAAGTGAACGCCATGCCTTGCGCTTTCTGTTGGATCCTTCAGCTTCGCCCGATCCGCTATGCTGAGCCCTCGGCGGTGGCCGCTGTGACTTCTCTTGGTCATACCCAGCGCCTGCCCGCTCCTTGTCCCGTTGTTCACGCTCTCGGCGGTCACGGCCTGCACTTTGCCGTGGCTCGCGGCCTTCTTGTTCGCGGCTTTGCCGCGCACCACGCTTACGATCTTCCCCCTGCCAGGATTGTGTCCGGTGGATGATCTTGAGGCGCTCGTAAGCTTCGCCGACCTGCTTGAAGATCCACTCAGAGGCGTTGTCTCCTGGATTCTTATCCGGATGGTGCTTCTTTGCTAGGCGTCGATATGCCGTCCGGACCTCTTCCCAAGTTGCCCCGTGTTCAACGCCGAGGACTTCATACGGATCCAAGTCGCGACTTCTCATGCCGTCTCCGCAGGCGGTCCTTTCGCCCCGCTCACGCCGGCGGGCGCTACAGGGCGTGTGCGAGCATCGTACGGATCGAGAACCATGTCGGGCAAGCCTTCGGTTCTCCTGACCCTATCGCGCGGACTCCCAGGCTTGCTGCATCGCCGGGAGCGCTTCGCGCAGGACCGCATCGATCCGGGCGTAAATGTCCTGAATCCTCCGCTCCTTTTGCCCGGCCGTAAGGCTTCTGTCCATGCGAACCTCATCGCCTTCACGGCGAAGGCGCGACGCTTGCCGCTGGGCTCGCTCGCTCCGATTGTCCGCACGGCGGATGGCTATCGGGATTCGAGTACGATTTCGTGACGCCCCAGCGATCTGCCTGTCGAGCCAATCGGCCAGTTCATAGAATTCGTTGCTGGCGCGCGTGAACGACCTCGGTCTTGTTGGTTGCAGGCTGTAGACGCCGGTCAGCAGACGCGCGGTCTTCGGAAAAGGCTTGGGGCCGTTGCGCCTCGTATCCCACATCACCTTCTCGTCAAGTACCGCCACCGCCGCGTTGCCAAGATGGCCCGTCCATCCTCGCACGAAGGCCTGAACGTGCAGCGGCGACACGCCCAGTCCTGATCCGACGGCTCGGTACGGCAGCGGAGTGCTGCGGTGGAAATACCGTTCCTCAGCGGGCCAGTACATCATGTAGGCGGGGATGATCTCCTCGCCGAAGAAGTTGCGGTTGGTCCGGACTTCGACGAAGGGCTGTGCAACGGCCGGAATCCAACCTACTGCCAGGTTGCCGTGGATCAACGACCAGACGAATTTCGGTCCGGCTTGGGCGCCGCTTCCGAACGCGAGGTCAAACGCGACCTCGGGCAGCTTCAGGAACACGGCACCGATCTGAAACGGCACCGGAATGCGGACATCCGTGTCGCCCCACGCATCGTATAGCGTCACCCAGGACGCCTTCTCGTAATCGGTCTGATTCCGGTACTCGGCCCGCCGCGCGTTCCGAAGATCGTTGTGCGACCAGCCCGCAGCGGCCAGCAGCGACAGGCAGAGTCCCGATGCGAGCATCTTGCCCACATGGCGTCTTTGATCGTGGCCCCATCGCGGTGCGCTCTTGGAGCCCCGACGACGAAACCGGACGATCTGGTACAGCTGATCGAAGCCCTGAATGGCGGCGTTGAGGAAGGGTACGGTGTGGACGTACATTCGCCACCCCCGGGACGAGCCGATGTTGGCGAAGTCCGCGGAGACCATGCGTGCGGCTCGGGCTGCCATGTAGTTCGAGGCGCCCGCTCTACGGGCCCTCTCGAACTGATCGACCCGGGTGCCCGCTTCGGCGATCCACGCGGGCCGTGTCAACACATGGACGAAACGGGTCCATCGTCGCCGAGTCATCCCACCCTGGATCGCGCCCCGGTTCTCGCCCCGCACGTCCCCCAGATGGACTTCCGATTCCACCAAGCCCGAGTAGAAGCCCCCTTGCAGCAGATACTCGCGCATTCGGCGCGATCTCGCGGTGGCCAGCTCGTGCATGGCGTGCAGGCCGCCAAGAAGCGTGCCCAGGAAGGGAAGCTGCCAGTACCGGCCCGCCACAAATCCTGCAAGAGTATCGCGGAAGAAGTTCTTGACGATGAACACTGGCATCGCGGTGATCATCGTCGAGACGGCCGTCTTGAAGGCGGCCAGGAATTGGATGAGTCCCGGCATCGGCGCTTCGGCGATGCTGCTCAACATGGAAGCTAGCGCGTCGTCGCGAACTACGAAGCGTCTTCGTCGGCCCTCTACCACTGCCACCGTGGGACCGGCGCCATGCGTCTGGGTCGGACCGAGAGTTTCCGACGCAATACGATTCCCATCGGGACGGCTTGTGACAGTTTCGAACAGTTCGCTCCGGGCGCGACACGCGAGCGCGTTGTAGATGTTCCGGGCAAAGACGTTCCTGAGCGCGATGACCAGATCGCCGTCGAGCGTTCCCAACGCGTCGTCATGTTCCGGCCGACCCCGTCGCGAGCCGTCAGCATTGCCGAAGGGCGCCAACACCGGGATGCCTTCCCTCCTGTAGCGCTCGGCCTCGGCCGCGGTTAGGTAGCGCATTTGGCTGTAGTAGAGCAGCATCGCACGGTGAAGTCCGACGAGCCGGACCGCGAACTCGGCTACATCGGGGTTCTCCGAGGCGTACCGGAGCAGACGGTGTTGCGCGGGCGAGAGCGGCTGCGTCGTGCCACGGTGGTGGTCTCCTCCGAACAACGCGGCGCAGCGGACGGCTTTCTCGAAATGGCTGTGGCCTCTCCTGGCGACCGGCTTGACGATGCTCTTCAGGCTATGCGTGTCCTTGACAGGCACTCGCCCAGTGCCGTCCAACGATTCAGCGAACGCGCCGTAACGCCAGACATACTCCGAGAGAGAACGTGCGTGATTGATGTGCTCGAAGCGGTAGCCAACGTCGTCGTTCCCAAACCACTCGCCTATCGTCTGTGCCGCGTGCCAGCGGTGAACGAAACGCGTGCGGGCGGAGCGGAGGCGGCTGTCCGCAAGTTGCCCGATGCTCCGTGTGCTCATGGCATCGCCTTCTCGGCAACGATCACGGTCTTCGGCCGGAGACCGCGCCCTTCTCGCGATGGTTCCGCCGCCAAGCGCTCCGAGCAATCACCTCCGCGACCAGCAACGGGGCTGCACGATGGATTACTTGCCCAAGCCGGCAAGGCCTCGGACAGGTCAGGGTTTCCAAGTAGCGTTGCCCTGGAGCCAATAGGGTCAGCTTCCTTTCGCGTACCATCGGGATCGTAAGCTGATCGTAACGCTACGACGGCTTCCTCTGAGGTGCAAATCAGATCTGCCGCCAACGGACAGGCGGTAGACACGACTCGGCGCGGAACCGGCACTCTTGCCCCGGCATTGCCGTATGCAAAGGATGTACCGGTCCGGGTTTTCTGGACAAGTGGACGGCTTAAACATCAGGCCGCCCTTCGGCTGAGCTTCTCGCGGGCGCGGGCCGGGGTCATGTACCCGTGCCGCTGGAGGAGCCAGCCGTTGTTGTAACGCTCGACGAAGGCCCCGATCACCGCTCTGGCCTCCTCGAGGGTTTCGAAGTGGTGCAGATAGATGCACTCCTGCTTGAGCGTGCGGATGAAGCGCTCCGCGACGCCGTTGCACTCCGGTTCGCCCACGTAGGCGGGCGTGGAGCGGATGCCGAGCCACTTGATCTCGGCCTGGAACTGCCTGGCCCGGTACTGCGAGCCCCAGTCGTGCCGCAGACCGAGACCCAGGGCGATCGCCTTGCCGAAGCCGCCCATGTGGGCCCGCACCCCCTGGCGGACCGGCTCCAGCGCCGCCCAGCGGTCGCCCTTCTTCGCGACGTGCCAGCCGACGACATCCGAGGTGCAGTGGTCGACGGCCGCGAAGAACCAGCACCAGCCTTCCGCCTTCGTCCAGAACCGCGCCGCGTCCGTGCCCCAGAGTTCGTCCGGCCTCTCGGTCCGGATCCGGCCGCTGTGGCTCCGGTCTCCGCGGGGATGCCCCCGCCGCACCGGCGCCAGCAACCCGTGCTCCCGCATCAGCCTCAGCACCCGGTTCTTGCCGGCCCGGATCCCCCTGGCCGCAAGCCGCGCCTTCACCTTCCGGTGGCCCTCGCCGAGGAACGGACTCGTTTTCAGCACCGCCCGGATCTCCGCGACCAGCTCCTCGTCGCTCAGTGCCGTCTTCGGGCCCCGCTTCCCAGGCTGTCGGCGATCGGACTCCGGATGGTCTCCGCGCCGGGCCCGCAGCTCATACACGCTCGAGCGTGCCACACGCCACGTCTCGCACACCATTGTCAGCGGGTACGGCTGGTTCGTCGCCGGACTCACCCGTCCAAGCGCCTCAAGAGCTTCCTCAGCTCGTCCCCGTACCCCCTTTTTTCGAGAAGCTCCGCCTGCAACTCGACCCTCATCGTCAGCTCTCCCAGCTTCGCCCGGGTCCGCATCAGCTCGCCTCCCGGTCGGTTCTTCTTCTTGAGGCCCTGCTGGCCACCCTCCAGGAACTCCCGCCGCCACCGCTCCAGCTCCGGCGGCGCAACCCGAATCTCCCGGCTCACCTCGCCGACGTCCTCCCCCCGCAACAGCCGCAACACCACCTCGGCCTTCCGCCGCGCGCTCCACCGCTTGGGGAGGCCGGCCGGCCTCCCCAAGCGGCCCGCGTCGTCCTGCTCGTCCGTACTCCGAGACATCCCTGCCTCCTTCTCTCTTGGACCCCGGATGGATGGCTAAACTACTGTCCAGAGAAATCGGGGGCACTATAAGGACGATTCCATTCTCTCTCTAACGCTCCCTCTCAAGGGCGCCCAGGCCAACTCGTTCAACTCGAAACCAGATTGGGAAGCTGTGCCAATGAACGAATTCAATCACCTGTCCCTCGTGAGGGAGGCGCTACGCGACGCTCGCGCCCGACCGCAGGAGCGCCCGGCGGTGACCTGCGGCCTATCGTGCGGATGGTTCAACATTGGTTACAACGGCACGATCCCAGAGCGTTGTCCACTATAAGACGCGAGGGGTGTGATCCAAGGGCCTATATCCGGTCGTGCTTGGTGTGGATACGGGATGGTGGAAGGTGGGTCAGATCCTAAACTCTGAGTTCAGCCGGCGTGTTATCTGGCATGAACTCGTTGGCGGCCCCACTCCCGGCGTGCGCCAGCGCCGCCTCCATGACTGCGTGTGGCGCGTCAGTCCGCTCCGCCGCCCAGCCGCGGAAGCTCGAACGGAACCCGTGCGGCTCGCCGGCGCACTACACCCAGCTCGACAAGGTGATGCTCACGTACCCACGACAGAAGTAGGAAGTAAGCCTACCTGGAGATCAGGATGCCCGTGTAGAGCGGCACGGACACGCTCACCGAATCACCGCATACCGTGCCGGTGATCCTCATGTAGGGTACCGCTGGCGGTTCTACCAAGCTGATCGTGTCGGCTACACGGGTCCTGATCCGGCATGCGACGGGCAATGGATAAGCTGCGAGTCCCCAATCGACAAAGCCGAACTCACGGACGTCGATGTAGAGGCTCGTGCTGTCCGATGTCAGCCGGCCGTCGTGCTCCAGGGCTGGTGGAGCGCTAGCCTCGTGGTTGTTGATCCAAACGGGGGAGTCATCGCCCGGGACAGAGAACATGCAGCCGACGGGTGTCATGTTGGCTTGAGTCGTCATCGCGAGGCTTGTCGCGCCGCCGTCCGTGACGCTTACCGAGCCATCTGTGACCTCCATGATGCCGCCTGCGGGACACGCCACAGATCCTTTCGTGAGCGTACCGCTCGGAGAGAGCTGCGTCGTGGCATCGAAGGAGAGGATGCCAACCTCCGCGAATCCGGCGACGATGGCTTCAGCCTGTTGCTGGGTCATGGGAGGCGGCTGAAATGCCTCGGGGTAGTCGACTGGGCCGTGTACATCCTTACCGCAGCCACTCGCTAGGAGGATGACCGAGAGCAAACGCCTCATCCTCGGAGCACTCGAAGCCCAGCCGTCAACAGCATGGTCCCTTCCTTACCGCTGTCGTTCAGCGTGTCCGTCCACTTGGACTTCCATGCCGAGCGGGGACGGGATGCCACCGGCACCTTGAGGCCAGCACGAGGATCCCGCCAATATCGAACGGCGTTCCTATTGCGGGAACATAAGGGAACAGATCGCAGGGCGGTATGGCACCCAGCCGGTAGTCCGATGTCTGGATGTTGGGCGAGATCCCGGCGATGACGAATCCATTCGCGCGGTCGTGTCCGGCCTCCGAGCCCATCAACGGCCTAGTAGCCCTCAATCTGCGGCACGTCCCCGTAAACCTCGAAATCAACGGTCAGGTGGCACAGCACGGCTTCATGAGGGATCAGTCCAACTGCTGCGGTCACCGACCATTCAGCGCGCGTACCGAACAGCATGCGCTCCATGAAGCTGGTCAGCACCGTAACGCCACCTGCCACGCCCGTTACGGTGACGTCGTCCAGGTCGGCGTTCGCCTTGCCCCACGCATCCAACGCCAGCCGCGTTGCTCCCTCTGCCCCAGGGATTGGCTCTGCATCGCATCGGGTGATTTCCGTCTCCAACGCCGGCCGCGTCGTGACCGGAGCGGTTTGCCGCTGTACGGTCCCGTCGAGAGCCGTCGCTTCGATGGTGATCCGGGCAGTGCCGGGGGTGTGCCCGGTGAGGAGGAGTATGTTGTCTTCGGTGGTGGTCACGGTGAAGACCAGCGTATCCGAACCGATCCCCCGGTGGATGGCGGATCTCTCGTCATACGGAGGATCGAAGCACGGGAGGTACTTCATCGTGTGCTGGCTGATCGCGTAGATTGGGGGGAGCGGGCTGCAAACTATCAGCTCAGGACCAAGAGTATAATCCACCTCAGAACAGGCGCAGGCGATCGTCAACAGCGCCAGCACGATACGGAACGTGGGACCCCTCCTGCGTTGAGGCGGCGGTTGCTTCCGAACGTCGCAGCCCGCTTCTCGGGCCGCTACCGGATGCGGCACGAAGCCGAGCCCTGCTTGACGGCGGTTACCGGGCCGGTATCGGTGCAAAGCCTCGCGCGCCCTGTTCCGGTGTCGCGCCCCGGTAGTCCGCCTTCAATCCCTTTCCGGTACGTTCCCCGCATTCCTCGGTTCATGGGTTGTGTCTCCGTCAGAGTGCCATCTGTAGGTAAGCTGCTATTCCGGCACCGGACGCGGCACGATGCGAACATCCACATGCTCCCGGAAGGGCTTTCCGGCTACGACCGCTGCCGCGTTGACCTTCCTCCATGGCGTCGCCTTCATCATGTCCACCGTGAAGCCAAGGTCCAATAGCGCCGCGAGGGAGAGTGCGTCGGGCACTGCGCCCCGATGACGGCAGAGGACGGGGTTCATCAACTCACAACCCACGCCCTCCCTGTACCAATGCGCGCCCCCGTCCATCGGGACACCAGGCAGACTCGGATCGCCGCCGCCCGCCCGGTACGTCTCCACGGCGCGGGAGCCGATGAAGTACTCCCCCGTTTTGTTTCTCAGGCCGGTTTCTCCCACGAGCCCGAGCACATGGCCGATCTCATGCCGCATTACGTCCACGTCACCGGGGCCAGGAGTAGACATGTTTGCACGGATATATCCGCCGCCAGGGTTCAGCGGACCGTCACCACCAGACCAGAAACATGAAGTGACCTGGGCGGCAACCCCACCAGCAGCAGAAAAAATGCCAGCGTGGATCAAGACCTCGTCCGCGAGTGCCGTTGCTTTGTTGTTGTAGCACCCCGGCCGCCTGTCTTCCCATTCCGTGCCATCCAATACGGAAGACCACCAGTCGGCCGCCTCAATCATGGTTTCCGCGTAGCCCGGCGGGGCGGGTCGATCCATCACGATGTCGATTCCAAACGTTCCCACGGCCTCCCGAACCTCGACGCCCGCGAAGCCGGGGGGCGCGCCGCCGAAAGGCACAAGCTCCACATCCGCGCGCCCGATGCTGCGGGGAACGAGTTCAAGCCAACCGTCCGCGACCGTCGCGGTCACAACGTCGGTGGCGGAGATGTTCACCGCTGACGGGTCCCGGAGGCTGTCTGGCAAAGCCAACGACAGACCGTTCCCGTCCACGCGCATCAGCGCGAGGGACAATGGCTGACCAGGAGCCACTTCCACCGGGAAGACGGCCTGCGCCTCCAAGCCATCCGGGTCGCTGGCTGTCACCGTTACGGCCGCCAGCCCGACGGCCCGCGTCTCAAGCGTCAGCGTGGTTCCCGACACGGCTACCCGGACAACCTCCGTGTCCG
Source organism: Longimicrobiales bacterium (assembly GCA_965208255.1). Taxonomy (GTDB): domain Bacteria; phylum Gemmatimonadota; class Gemmatimonadetes; order Longimicrobiales; family Gaopeijiaceae; genus BD2-11. Next base: position 25,492 of record OZ242324.1, on the reverse strand, counting down.
AGCTCAAAGCCGCGAACGTCAGCACATCCCCGTCCGGGTCCGTGAAGTACATTGAAACGTCCATTTCCTCCGGGGGCGCTCCGTACGTCAGGGTATGCGACGGTGTCTTTCGCAACTGTCGCGGAGCCTGGTTCACCACCACCGCCACCGTAGCCCACACCGACAGCCCGGCAGGGTCACTGGCCGTCACCGTCACCACCGCGCCCCCGACGCTCGCACCCTGAGCCCCGCCTACCGTCAAAGTCCGGACGCGACGCCCGTATTCCGGTCCGTACAGGTGCAAGGTGTCCCCGACCATCGCGGCCGACACATGGTCCGCGCTGGACGCAGTGAACGTCAGCGCATCCCCGTCCGGGTCCGTGAAGTACGCCCCCACGGCCAGCGCCACGGTTTCCTCCGGTCCCGTAAGACGTTGCGCCGGTATCTTTCCGGACAGCACCGGACCACGGTTCGGGGGCGGTCCCACCAAACACGCGGCCACCAGAAACAGCGCGACCAGCTTTCGATAGGACTTCATGGACTGAGCCTCCTTCCAGAAATTCGGGGTTCGGGGCATCTTCGCCCCGTTGCGACCGATCCATCGAGCACGGCCACGGTTCTCCGCACGTCTTGGACGACCGTTGCGATCCCGCGCCGTTCCTCCCGTGCTTCCCCCATCAGCCCACCCCTGCGGTCTATCCGCCTCCCGATGGCCTTCATCTAGTCTTCGACGTGGCGAAAGTCGCTTCCCCGCAGCTTCTCATACAGGCGATCCGCCGCTGCGTCGGCGGCTTCCTCCGCATTCCGACCCGCCTTCTCCACCGCCCGCGGAACCGTCCGGTCCGACAGCTTCGCCCATGTCCAAGCCGCCCCGATCAGCGCCGCAATCACCCAAGCATGGGGAACACATCACGCCATTCCGGCCAGTTCATGGCATTTCCCCCTCCCGTAAGAGCGCGTTCGGCTGCATGCTCATGGCCGGTACTCCGTTGCTGTGTGGCTGTGGCAAACCTATGTGACGAGAGTGCCGCGAACATCTTGCCGCGCGCAAGGGCTGAGGTCGGGAATTAGCCAGCCTGGGCGGTCAACCCGTTGTCAGCGATCAGGTCGCGGAATATGAGGCGCCGACCGACCATCGCCGCGACAACGGCGGGGCTGCGATTCCCGCCATTCAAACCCGTTTTTCCCGCCGTCGCGGCCCGCCTCGGTAAGATACCGCTCAACGGCAAGAATGGCAGATCGTGCAGCCCTGGTGGAACTTATGCAACTTCTTGCCGAGATTCACTGCATGGTCAGCCTGCCATTTTGGCAGAGTCTTGGCGCAGGTGCGCTGGGCCAAACTGCCATTTTGGCAAACGCCGCATGACAAAATGGCATACTGACCGTGATATGCACATGATATGCCATTCTGCGGCATCGTCAAGGCCTGCAAGGCGGCGGCCCCTCGATCGGCGAACCAGGTGGGTCGCGTCCCCCGGACAATCTCGCTCACCGCCGGCAGTCCGGGAATGGAGGAATGCCGCCGTTTCCGGACCGCCCGCGCCACCGACGGATCCCCGGCGTTCGCTGGCCGGCAGAGCTGACGGCTCTGGCGTTTGCTGGCCCGGCGTGGCTGACGGATCCGGCGGTCGACGGCCCGGGAGCCGATGGCCCGATGGACGATCGGCCCGGTGGCGCCGCAGGTACCGGAACGGTACCCATTCCGGCAGATTGTCGATCCTCACAGCCGCTCTTCCCGCATCCCCGGAGCCCTCGTTGAGCGAACTCTCCAGGCGCGACCTTCTCTCACGGCCGGTGGAACACGTCGACATCCGCGCCTTCGACGCCCGACCGGTCATCGATCAGTACCGGCGCACGGCCATCCAGGCCCGCAACCTGGCGCGCGCGGCGGACATCTGTTCCGAGATGCTCGCCGACCGCGAGTGCACGGTAATCCTCACGCTCGCGGGATCGCTCGTGTCCGCCGGCCTCAAGAAGGCGCTGGTGACGCTGATCGACTCCGGCATGGTGGATGTGGTGGTGTCGACGGGCGCCAACATGGTGGATCAGGACTTCTTCGAGGCTCTGGGGTTCCGGCACTACATGGCGCCCGGCTCGCCCGAGCATCCCGTGGTGTCCGACGAGCGCTTGCGCGAGCTGGCCATCGACCGCATCTACGACACGTACATCGATGAGAACGAATTGCGCGCTTGCGATCAGGCGATGCGGCGCATCTTCGATGGGCTTCCGCCGCGCCCCCACTCCTCGCGTGAAGTCCTGACCGCGATGGGTCGTTTTCTCGACGGCGCCTTTCCCGAGTCGGAATCCGTGGTGCTGTCGGCATATCGGAAAGGGGTGCCGATCTTCGTCCCCGCCCTCAGCGACTGCTCCGCCGGCTTCGGCATCGTCCTACACCAGGCCTCGGCCGCGCGCGAGGGACGGGGCGCGGTGTCGCTGGACTCGGGGAAGGACTTCCTCGAACTGACCCGGATCAAGCTCGCGTCCCGGGCGTCGGGGCTGCTGATGCTGGGCGGAGGCGTCCCGAAGAACTTCGCCCAGGACATCGTGGTGGCCGCGGAAATGCTCCAGGAGGAAGATGCGTCCCCGGGGCGGCCGGCAGTTTCGGACGACGCGGCCTCCCGGGGGGCAGCGGATGCAGAGGATGGGACCGGCGCGGCGACGCCGGCCGAGGTGCCGATGCACCGGTACGCCGTGCAGCTCACGGTCGCGGACAGTCGAGACGGCGCGCTGTCCGGGTCTACCCTGCGCGAGGCGATGAGCTGGGGAAAGGTTGACGCCGCGCGCGAACAGATGGTGTTCTGCGAAGCCACGCTGGGCTTCTCACTGCTCGCGAGCGACGCCTGGCATCGCCGGGCCTGGGAGGGCCGGCGCGAACGCAGGTTCGCGGAATGGCTCGAGGAGCACGCGGGCGCGACCATGTAACGCCGGGAACGCGTTGGCCCGGGTCGGCCCCATTGGCCCCGGGAACGCGTCGGCCGGCGCGGCCATATTGACCCCGGGAACGCGTCGGCCCGGGGACGCGGCAATGTAGCTGCGGGAATCCCCGGCTACCCTTTCGCGATCTCCTCCGCGGCCATCAGCGACAGCGCGCAGAAGGTGAGCGTCCCGTTGGCGCAGCCGCTCGTGACGATCGTGGGCGCGCCCACCACGAACAGGTTCTCGTGGTCGTGGGTGCGCCCCCGGCTGTCCACGACGCTGGTCGCGGGATCGTCGCCCATGCGGCAGCCCCCGCCGGGATGCTCGAACAGGCGTGACGCCCCCGTGCTCATCATGCGCCCGCCCGCCGCGCGCGCCAGCTCGTCGAAGCGGCCCAGCAGGGTCTCGTGCGTGTGCGGTTCCAGGTCGAGGGTGGCCTGGCCCGCCAGGTAGTCGATGCGGGGCATGGGGTCGCCGTGGGCGTTGCGCATGCCGGAATCGAGCGTCAGGCGGCTCTCCCGGTCGGGAACCACGTCGTAGTACGACCGGATGCGCGCGGTCGCGCTGGACCGGGTGCGCGCGCGCCAGTCCGCCATCACCTCGTCGCCCCAGAGGGGCCGGCCGTCGTCTGTGGCGAGCCGGGCTTCGCGCCCCACGGTCGATTCCCACAGCCGGATGTCGTGACGCAGGTAGCGGTCCAGCGGCCCGGGGCTCGCGAAGCGGTGCGACAGCAGGCTGTTGTTGGGAAAGATCCCCGGGTAGAGCCTCATGGGCAGCTCGATGAAACCGCTGGCGAACCAGTGCCCGGTCATGTAGCGCCCCACATTGTCCGTGCTGTTGGCCAGACCGTTGGGGAAACGGCTGTTGGCGGACATCAGAAGGAGATGCGAACTCCAGGCGTGACCGGCCGCCAGCACGAAGGTTCGGGCCCGGAATTCAACGGGCTGGTCGGGGGCGTCCTGATGAAAGCCCGTGGCGGACTCGATGCGATCCGCGCCCGATTCGAGGTCCAGGGAGCGAATCAGGGTGCGGGCCTGGAGCCGGATGCGCCCGGCGGCCAGCAGCCGGTCGAAGGCGAAATCCGGAGTGTACTTGGCGCCCGTCGGACACACCGCGCAGGTGTCGCAGCGCTGGCACACGTTGCGTCCCTGCCAGGGCTCGGTGTTGCGCGCCCAGGGCTGGGTCCAGAACGGAATCCCCGCCGCGTCCGTCCACTCACGCATGCGCGCGAGGTTCCAGGAGAGCGGCAGGGGTGGCATCGGATACGGCTTGGAGCGGGGGTCGTACTCGGACGGCCCCTGCTCGCCGGCCACGCCCATGCGCTCCTCGGCTTCCTGGTAGAAGGGCTCGAGGTCGTCGAAGGAGATGGGCCAGTCATACCCGACCCCGTAGAGGGAGCGCACCCGGAAATCCTCCGGCGAATACCGGGGCACGGCACCCCCCCAGTGCATCGCCGCGCCCCCCAGGACCATCGACTGGTACATCTCGCCGGTGCCGGTCTGGCCGGGGATGTGGTCGTTCGGGTAGGGGTTCTCGCCGTACGCGAGCATGCGCGCCCGGGTCGCGGTCCTCTCCTCCAGGGACGCCGTGCGCCCCCCTGCCTCCACGACCGTGATGGATGCCTCGGTGGTCTCCGCAATACGCTCGGCAACCATGGCCGCGCTGATCCCGCCTCCGATGATACAGACGTCGCTCTCGATGACCTGGCTCATGACGCGACTCCCGGCAGCGGGGCGGGTTCGTCACCGGCGCCCGCGAGCCCCCTGCACTGCTGTTTGGCGATGGCCCGGCCGTAGCAGACGTCGGTCGCGATCGGGGAGGCGTAGAAGTGGGCCGCCAGCGCGACCGCGACGTGCCCGGCATTCGCGGGCCGGCCGAGGTCGGGACCAGCCCGGAGCACATGCGCCTCCAGGAGCGATCGCCGCTCGCGCACTCCGATCTCGGCGAAGGCGCTCCCGAAGCGCTTGCCGCTCTCGATATCCAGCCCCCGCAGCTGCGCGGCCCAGCCCGGACGCGGATCCGGACCCGTGTAGACCGTCTCCGGCACCAGGTAGGGGTGGGCCATCTCCGCAACCGGCTCCAGCCCTTCCGACCAGAGCTCGAAGGCGGCCACCGCCCGTGCGCGCCCGTCCGCTCCCAGTTCCTCGGGCAGCATTGCCTCCGCGACGGCCCCGAGCGTGGCCGGGACCAAGACGTCCGGACGCCCCTCCGAAGTCGGAGCGCAACTCGGCAGCGACACCGCGGCGACCGTGGCCGCGGACTGCTTCAGGAAGGTTCTTCGTGACTCGGGCATGGGTGCGCTCCCCCTCGTCCAGGCGAGTGTGATGTCGTCGGTTGTCCCAGGAATACTAGATTACGGGAGTCGACCCCTCAAACGGCCAACCCGGAGGGTGGGTTGCGTCGAGCGACCAAGCCAGCGACCAAGTAGACCGCCTGCTGGCGTCCCTGAAGGCGGGCCCGAAGGCTGCGGTCGCCCTCATGGCGGAGATGGATCTCTCGCACCGGCCATCCTTCCGAAAGAACTACCTGCGGCCGGCGATGTCGTCCGGCTTCGTCGAAATGACTCGCCCCGACGCGCCGAGGGCGAAGAATCAGAAGTACCGCCTCACGCGGCGGGGACGGGACGTGCTACTCCGGATCGCCGGCTCCGTCTGAGGCCGGGGCGCCCAGCGCAAGGAAGTCCTTCGCCATGGCCGGGCCGGCGGCTTCGTCCTCGTGCTTGAAGAAGACGTAGGCGTCCTCCCAGCCCTGCCGCTGAATGCGCTCCATCCATCGCTCCAGTTCGTCGCGGGTGTAGCCCAGGCGGCGCATGCGCAGGTAGCCCCAGGTGCCGGACGCCAGAGGCGCATCAGGGGGCACGCCCGTCAGTGGCTCGTCCACGTCCGCGTGCACCAGGGCGAAGTCGCGGTCGGCCAGCAGAGTCCGCACCTCGTCGTCGAACCAGGAGGAGTTCCGGAACTCGAACGCGGCGCGGGTGCCGTCCGGAAGCAGTTCGGTGAACGCGGCGAGGCGCCCTGCGTCCTTCTTCATGTTGGGGGGCAGCTGGAACAGGATCACGCCGAGGCGGGGCCCCAGAGTGGCGCAGGTCTCAACCAGGTAGATGGTCTCGTCGGTGCTCGAGAGCCCGAGCCGCTTGAAGTGGGTGATCCGGCGCGATGCCTTGATCGAGAAGCGGAAGCGCTCGGGCACCTGACCGGCCCACTTTTCCAGGAGGTCGACCTTCGGCAACCGGTAGAAGGTGTTGTTGATCTCGACGGCGGGGAGTTCGCCGGCGTAGTGCGAGAGGAAGGCGCGCGCGGGCAGCTTTTCCGGATAGAACCGCCCCTTCCACTCCTTGTAGGCGAAGCCGCTGGTTCCCGTCCAGATGCACATGGCGGAATGATGCGGTGCGGTCGAGGGATGCGCCAGACGAGGGAGCGAGCGCCCGGAGAGTGACCGGACGGGCGAGCGCCGTCCCGCCCTCGCTGCGGCTTGCGCTCCGGTCGCTGAGACGAGCGGCTGGCAGCTCTTGTGTCCGCTTCCGTTCGCGATAGTGTTCAACGGCCGCAGAATGGGCCATCGCGAGGGCAGGACGATGGGCGAAGGTGCGCGGTGAGGCGCCATGGACCGCGTGGCGAGACACCGCAAGCCCGGTGACTGCCGGCAATAACGACGCAAGCAATGCACGGAAACGATGCGGCGATGCGCGAAAATGACGCAAGCCATGTGCAAAACAGCGCCGAGTTGTGGGAAAAGGGCGCCAGAAATGTGGGAAACGATGCAGGAGAAGGAGATTGAGGATGTCGATGAGTCTTGAGGTTTCCGCCGACGAGACGGTCCTGTTGCTCGGAACGACGAAGGGGGCCTTCCTGGCTCGCGCACGCGGTGGCGACGGCGGTTGGGATGTGGCCGGCCCCCACTTTCCCGGCGAGGAAGTCTACGCGATGGCGTATGACGACCGCGCCGGGCGATCGCGCCTGTGGGCGGCGCCGGGCAGTCCTTTCTGGGGGACCACACTCCGCTTCTCCGACGACTTCGGGGCGAGCTGGTCCGGGAAGGACGAGCGCTCGGTCAGGTTCCCGGAGGAGTCGGAGCTGTCGCTCAAGCGCATCTGGCAGATCCGGCCGGGCTCGGAAGCCGAACCGGATGTGATCCGCATGGGCGTCGAGCCGGCGTGCCTCTTCGAGTCCCGGGATGCAGGGGAGACGTGGCGGCCGGTGGACGGGCTGCTGAACCATCCGCACCGCGAGCGCTGGCAGCCGGGGGCGGGCGGGCTCTGCCTGCACACCATCGTCGGGGACGGCGAGCCGGACGGGCGCCTGATGATCGCCATCTCCGCGGCCGGGGCGTACCGGAGCGACGACGGCGGCGACACATGGGTGGCGCGCAACCACGGCGTGCGCGCGGAGTTCCTGCCCGACAAGCATCCCGAGTTCGGGCAGTGCGTGCACAAGATCGCGCACCATCCCTCCAACCCGGGACGGCTCTTCCTGCAGAACCACTGGGGCCTCTACCGGAGCGAGGACTGGGGGGAGACCTGGGTGGACATCGCCAACGGGGTTCCGTCGGACTTCGGCTTCGCCATGGCGATGCATCCGCGCGATCCCGACACCGTCTACATCGTGCCCATCGAGTCGGACGGCTTTCGCTGCACGCCGGAGGCGAAGCTGCGGGTGTACCGGACGCGGGACGGCGGGGCGAGCTGGCATCCGCTCACCGAGGGGCTGCCGCAGGAGAACGCCTACGAGACGGTGCTGCGCGATGCGCTGGCGACGTTGGCGCCCGGACAGGTGTTTTTCGGTACCCGAAGCGGCAAGGTGTACGCCTCCCGGGACGACGGCGATTCGTGGGACCTGGTCCGCGACGGGCTCCCGCCGGTGGTGTGCGTGAAGGCATGCGTGGCCGCGGGCTGATGGCGGCGGAGACGGCGGCGCGGGGCGGAGGCGACGGGATGGCGGCGGGGGCAAGGCGGGCGGCCACGGCCGGCCCAGGCGTGAGGATCGTGCTTCCAGAGGCGCTGCGGGAACTGGCCGGGGGGCGGGGGGTGGTGGTGGCGCACAGCGCCGGAACGGTCGGCGGGGTGCTCGGCGCGCTGCGCGCGTCCCACCCGGGCCTGTACGACCGCCTGATGACCGAACAGGGCGCTCTGCGGCCCCACGTGAACCTGTTCGTGGACGGCGAGAACATCCGCTTCACGGGCGGGCTGGAGACGGCGGTCGGGGCCGGAAGCGAAGTCTTCGTGCTGCCCGCGATCAGCGGTGGATGAGGAGGCTCGTCGGATGACCCAGGCTCGTCTGCTCTCCTTCGAGGTCGCCGGCGGTTCCGTCTCGGCGCTGTTGCAGCGGCCGCTCGACGCGAGCGCACTGCTCGTTCTCGGGCACGGCGCGGGCGCGGGCATGCGGCACATCTTCATGGAGGAGATGGCGGGGCTGTTGGCCGAGCGCGGGGTCGCGACGCTGCGCTACCAGTTCCCCTACATGGAGGCGGGGCGGCGGTATCCCAACCCGCAGCGCATCCTGACCGCCACGGTGCGGCGGGGGGTGGAGGCGGCGCACACGGCCGCGCCCGACCTGCCGCTGTTCGCGGGGGGCAAGTCGATGGGCGGCCGCATGACCTCGCTGGCCGCGGGGGACACGCCGCTCGCGGGCGTGCGCGGGATCGCCTTCCTAGGCTTCCCCCTGCACGGCATCGGCAAACCGCCCGGCATCGAGCGGAGCGAGCACCTGCACCAGGTCGAGCTCCCGCTGCTGTTCGTTCAGGGCACGCGCGACCGGCTGGCCAACCTGGACTTCCTGTGCCCTGTGGTGGAGGGGCTGGGGGCCCGCGCGACCCTCCACGTGGTCGAGGGCGGGGACCACTCGTTCAAGGTGCTCAAGAGAAGTGGACGCACCCACGAGGAGGTGATGGCGGAGGTGGCCGATACCGTCGCCGCCTGGATGACAGGTAAGCGCGGAGGCGGCTCGGCCGGCTAGCCGAGGGTGGCGCGGCCCGACCGGCCCGCGAGCACGGCGGCTGACTTGGCCCATCCGGATCTAACCGAACCAGCCCATCAGCCGCTCCAGCGCGGTTACCAGGTCGGGCTCCTCTTCCAGCACCGCCGCCAGCGGGTCCCTTCCCAGGGCAGCCATGCGCGCGGGCGCCGTGCGGATGGTGTGGTGCTCGATGGCCAGCCCGTCCGCCACTTCGTCCCACTCGAGCGGCATTGAAACCGGGGCGCCCGGCTTGGGACGCACGCAGAAGGGAGACGCGATCAGCTTGCCGTGGCCGTTCTGCAGGTAGTCCAGGTAGACCTTCCCCTCCCGCCGGCTCACCCGCCGCTCCACCGTGGCGATCTCCGGAAGCTCGACGGCGACCACCCGGCTCATCACCCCACCGAACAGCTGCGACTGCTCGTAGGTGCAGCGCCGCCCAAGCGGGATCAGCACATGCAGCCCGGACGACCCGCTGGTCTTCACGTAGCTCGGCAGCCCGGCTTCCTCGCACACCCTGCGGATGCATTTCGCCACCTCGATCACGTCGGCGAACGAGGCTTCCTTGGGATCCAGGTCCAGGACGCACCAGTCCGGACGTGAAGGCGTCTCCAGGCGGCTGTGCCAGATGTGCAGCGGAATGGTGCCCATGTTCGCGATGTAGAGGATGGCCTCCGGCGAATCGGCGACGAAGTAGTTCAGATCGCGCCCCGAACTCTCGGAGAAGACGGTCTCGGTGCGCAGCCACTCCGGGGCCCACTCGGGGGCATCCTTCTGGTAGAACGACTTGCCGTCGATGCCGTCCGGGTAGCGGGTCATGACCAGGGCGCGATCCGCGAGATACGGAACCAGCCAGGGCGAGATGGCCCGGTAGTAGTCGATCAGGTCGCCCTTGGTGTACCCCTCCTCCGGCCAGAACACCTTGTCCAGGTTGGTGAAGTGGACCTCCCGTTCGACGGTCGGCCTGCGCACCGGCAGAGGCTCGGCGAGCGGCTCGGCGGAGGCCGGCCCTCCCTCCAGGAAGCACTCCCGCGGCTGCTTGTCCTCGCGAAAGCGCACGAAGGAGGGATGGCGCAGCTGGCCCGCCTCCGTCCACTCCTTGTAGCGCACTTCCGCCACCAGCTCCGGGCGGACCCAGCGCTGCACCCGCCCGGCCACGAACATCCCCTCCCCCGTCGCCGGACACTCCGCGACCTCGATCTCCAGAAGCATCTCGCGGAATTCGCCGAGCTGCTCCGTGGTGAAGCCCGTGCCGACGCTGCCCGCGTGCACCAGGGTGTCTCCTTCATACCGGGCCAGGTGCAGCGAACTGAGCCCGCGACGCGCATCCTGTGGCTCCGACCATCCGACCACGACGAAATCCCCGGTCTCGACCGCCCGGATCTTCATCCAGGAGCCCGAACGGGCCGGCACGTAGATGCTGTCGGCCTTCTTGCCGACGATGCCCTCGAGGCGCATCTGCGTGACGTGTTCGTACATCACCTCGCCCGCCTCCGCGATGTGATCGCAGTAGTGGAGCGGCCCCGCCGGAGGCAGCACCTCGCGCAGCACCCGCTTGCGGGCCAGCAGGGGAAGGCGGCGCAGGTCCAGGCCGCCCACCGCCAGCAGGTCGAAAACGTACATGCGCGCGGGAAGCTCGACCGCCGCGCGCTGGATGTCCGCGTGGTTCTGCAAGCGGCCCCGCTTCTGCAGCCGCGCGAAGCTGGGCAGGCCGGCGGCGTCGTGGACCACCACCTCCCCGTCCACGATCACATGGCCGAAGGGGAGACCGCGCACGGCTCGGGCGATCTCCGGGAAGGTGGCGGTGAGATCGTTCCCGTTCCTCGACCAGAGCACCGCCTCGCCCCCCTCGCGCGCGCCGATGATGCGGTAGCCATCGTACTTGATCTCGAACACCCATCCCTCGCGCGAGAACGGGGTGTCTCGCGAAGTCGCGAGCATCGGACGTACCGTGCGCGACTCGACGCGGCCCTCGCGCGCTCCCAGCTCCCGGGCCCGCGCCTCCACGGCGGCCTGGCGCCGCTCCGGATGCGCGACCTCGTCCACGGCGAGCCCCGAGTAAACCGACTCGACCGGGTATGCCTCGATGCCCCGCTCATCCACCCAGGCATCCGTCTCCTTGATCAGGAGCCACGAGTTCTCGGACTGGCGCGTCTTCACCAGCGTCCAGCGGCCGTTCAGCTTGAAGCCGCGCAGGTCGAAGAGCAACTTGCCGCTCTCGAGCCCGGCGCGCGGGTCCTCGACCGGCACCCACACGCCCTTGTCCCAGAGGATGACCGAGCCCGCCCCGTAGTTGCCCTCCGGAATCACGCCTTCGAATTCCGCATAATCCAGCGGATGGTCCTCCACGTAGACGGCCATGCGCTTGTCCTGCGGGTTTGGCGAAGGGCCCCTGGGCACGGCCCACGAGAGCAGTACCCCGTCCAGCTCCAGCCGGAAATCCCAGTGCAGGCGGGTGGCGTCGTGCTGCTGGACGACGAACAGGCGGCTCCCGGCGAGCGCCGCTCCGCCGAAGGGCTCCGGAGTGCGGGAGGCCTGCCGCTTGGCGCGGTACTCGGCGAGCTTGTCGCCGGACGTCTTGCCGGGCCCCGGAGTCATGCGAACGCGGAGCCCGGCCGGAGCCCGCGCGACCCCGAAGAGGCGGGACAACCCTCCGCGGCCCTCACCTTCCGGTTGCCTGCCCCGTCAACCATCATGTAACCTCCCCTGCCAGTTTCGGATACCGATTCCCGGGGACATCATGGCCGCACGAGCGATCGGAACCTCCAGCATTTCCTTCGGTCTTGTCACGATCCCGGTCAAGCTGTTCGCGACGAGCAAGTCGAGCGCGCGCGTCAGCTTCAACTGGGTCGACCGCAAGACCGGGGTGCGGGTGCGTCAGCAGTACTTCAACCCCGAAAACGGGGAAGTCGTGCCCAAGGAAGACATGGTCAAGGGATACCAGTTCGCCAAGAACCAGTTCGTGCTCTTCGAGCCCGACGAGCTGAAGGTGCTGGAACAGCCCAAGACCGATTCCATCGAGATCGCCGAGTTCGTGCCGGCGGAGGAAGTGGAGCGCGTGTACCAGGACCGGGCCTACTACCTCGGGCCGGACCGGGGCGGGGCCCGCGCCTACCGCCTGCTCGCGGCCGCGCTGGAGCAGACCGGCCGCGTCGCCGTGGCCCGCTTCGCCACCCGCGGCAAGCAGTACCTGGTCATGGTGCGCCCGTACAAGAACGGGCTCATGCTCGAACAGATGCGCTACGAGGCCGAAGTCCGCTCCTGGGAGGAAGTGCCCGTCGAAGAGGGGGACATCAACCCTGCGGAACTCGACCTGGCGGTCCAGATGATCGAGCAGAAAACCGCGGATGAATTTCAGCCCACCGACTACAAGGATGAAGTGCGCGAGCGCCAGCTCGAGCTCATCCAGCAGAAGATCGACGGCGAACAGATCACCGTGGCGCCCTCGGCCGAGCCGCAGGCTCAGATCATCGATCTCATGGCGGCGCTGAAGGCCAGCATCGCGGGAGAGGGGGGAGACGCGGCGGAGCCAGCGCGGAAGGCGGCTGCGGGCTGATCCGATTATGGAAAAGTTGGACGAGTTTATCGCGATGAGCGACGATTCGGCACGATACGGGTCATCGTACTAGTCTCGACCGCCCCGGTCCGCCTCCCGGATCGCGCGAAACTCGTTGCCCTCGCGCCAGTTGGGCCAGTCGTCCGAGTCGGCCAGCCGGTAGCCCACCCGGAAGAGCAACCCGAAGTCGTCGAGCGCGCCGGTGAGATCCCACGCCGGGTCGAATTCGTCGGTCACCTTGTGGTAGCGGTTGCTGGTGTAGTCGGCGCGCCGCTCAAGCGTCCACTCGATGCCGTGTTCGACGTGGTCGATTCCCGAGTCGGCGTAGAGCGAGGGGACGCCCACCTTCGCGAAGCTGAAGTGGTCGGACCGGTAATAGAAGCCCTTCTCGGGCTCCGGGTCCGGCCGCAGGACACGCCCTTCGGCGGCCGCGGCCCGCTCCAGGTAGTCGTCCAGCTCCGAGGCCCCGATGCCCACGACCGTGACGTCGTTCATGGGGCCGTCGACGTTCACGCCGTCGAGGTTGATGGTCGCGACGGTGCTCGCCGTGGGATACACCGGGTTGGCGGCGTAGTAGGCAGAACCCAGCAGCCCCTGCTCCTCGGCGGTGACGGCGAGGAAGGCGACCGAGCGGGCGGGCCGTTTGGGAAGGGCCGCGAACGCCCGGGCCAGCTCGATCAGCCCGGCGGTGCCGGTGGCGTTGTCGAAGGCCCCGTTGAAGATCGGGTCCTCCATGGTGTCGGGGCCGCGGCCAAAGTGGTCCCAGTGGGCGGTGTAGATGATGTACTCGTCCGGCCGCTCGCTCCCGCGTAGAAGCGCGAACACGTTCTTCGAACGCGAACGCTGAATGTCGTTGGAGACCGCGACCGATGCGGAGGCTCCCAGGGGAACGGCGCGGTAGCCAGGGCCCGCGGCGGCCTCCGCCATCGCGTCGAAGTCGTGCCCGACCGCCGCGAAGATCTCACGCGCCACGTCGCGCTGCACTCATCCCTCGATCGCGACCCGGTCCATGTTGCCGTCCTCTCCGGCCTGGTCGAACTGGGGTCCGGTCCAGCTCCCGCTCACCACCTCCCACGGGTAGCCTGCCGCCGCTTCCTCGTGGACGACGATCGCGCCCGCCGCGCCCTGCCGGGCCGCCTCCTCGAACTTGTAGGTCCAGCGGCCGTAGTAGGTCATCGCGTTGCCGCGGAAGAGCGCCTCGTTCTGTGTGGCGAATCCGGGGTCGTTGACCAGGATAACCACGGTCTTCCCCGCCGCGTCCACGCCCTCGTAGTCGTTCCAGCCGTACTCCGGCGCGACGATCCCGTAGCCCACGAAGACCATCTCCGAATCCTCGATCGACTCGCTCTCGACGACCCGCTTGGTCCAGGCGACGAAGTCGTCGGTCCATGCGTAGGTCAGCTCGGCCTCATTCGCCCGCACGATGAGCGAGGGCGTCCCCTGCTCGGTCAGCGCCACCAGCGGCACCTCCTGGAAGAAGGAGTTACCGTTGCCCGGCTCCAGCCCGACTGCCTCGAACTGCTCCACCAGGTAGGCGACCGTGAGTTCCTCGCCGGGCGTCGATGGCGCGCGCCCCTCGAACTCGTCGCTGGCCAGGGTGCGAACCGCCTCCGTGTAGCTCTCCACGGACATGGCCGCGATGCCCGTGGCGGCAGCGTCGCCTCCGCCCATGGCGTCGCTCGCCGGTTCGCCGCCGCAGGCCGCGAACGCATCCACAAGAAGCAGAGCGGCTACGAAGCCGAGCAACGAGATCATTTTCCAGGTCTCTCTCGTGCCGAGAATCTTCATCGTTCCGTCTCCTAGTCGATCCCCCCGCCCGGCTGTGCGGCGCCCTCCACCCGTATCGACAGAATATCGATGTCGTGATACTGCTGGTGGCGTATGGATGAGGCATAGTGGCGGAGCAGCCTCAACGGGATCTCGGACCCGGCGCTCGGGCCTCCCTCGCTGAGCATTACCAGCTGGTCCTCGATGTTCGTCTCGTCGGTGGTGGCGATGAACTCCAGATCGGCCGCGTGGCCGTCGCTGCCGGCGATGAGAAGCAGGCGCCGCTCCGCTCCCTCGGTCTCCTCACCTCCGCGCATGAGGATGTGCGCGGTCTCCTCGCCCACGGCGCGCAGACGCCGCTCCATGTCCTCGCCCCAGCGCTTGCGTGCAGCGAACTGCACCATGAAGTCATCGATCTCCGACCAGATCCCCGGGGTCAGCGAGGTCTTCAGTCGCGACCGGCGCCCTCCCACGAGTTCCTCGAACATCGCCAGCAGGATGACCGTGAAGCCTCCGACGGTCATGCCGTTGCCGAGGAGTTCGGCCCAGATGCCCTGGAAGTATTGCGGGTAGATCCAGTCGAACTGAAACGCGAGCCCGATCCAGAACGCGACGCCCACCACGAGGCCCTTGCGGAAGTCCAGGCCCTCCTGCAGCAGAATCCTCATTCCGAAGACGAAGATGAGGGCCACGATGATGATGAAGTATGCGGCGACCACCGGCCCCGGGATGGCGATGATCAGGTTGATGAACTTGGGCAGAAACGCGAGCGACACGAAGACGATGCCGACGCAGACGCCGATCCGGCGGGCGGCGACGCCGGTGAGTTCGGCGACGCTGATGCTCATGCCGTAGGTGGTGTTCGGCACCGTCCCGGCGAGGCCGGAGAGCAGATTGCCCAGCCCATCGGCGGAGATCGCGCCCTGGATGGAGCGGAAGTCGATCGCGCGCGGCTTGCGCCACGACACCCGCTGGATGGCGATGGCGTCCCCGAGCGTGTCCAGCAAGCACCATGAAGTTTGTAGCTTGTTGTGCTCGTTGGCGTTAGGGATTCGGCGGGCGGGATTACCGCTGTTTGATTCCCGCCGATTGCGAAATCTCAGGCGCGAGCCCTCGGGCGGCTTTCCAGAGCCGTCCTGAGCCGTCCCGCGTCGGGCCTCTGGTAGCACCTGAGCACCGTGTGCGCGTTCTTCCAGCCGCCAAGCTCGCAGAGCACCTTGAGCGGCAGGTCCATGAGGTCGCTGGCAAACTTGCGCCTCAGCGAGTGCCAACTCCGCCCCCTCTTCGGCTCCAGCCCCGCGAGGGCCTGCGCGCTGCACCACAGGCGGTATGCCCATGCGCGGCCCATGCATCTGGACGCATCCCCCGCCGCGGGCAGCACTGGCGCGTTTTCCGTTCCCGTGCTCATTCCTCGCGCCTCTTCCAAGGCGGCGAGCGCCTCGGCGGTCACCGGCGTGGTGTGTTCGTAACCGGTCTTCTCGTGCTCGGCCCTCCACCGGATGGTCCTGCCCTCAAGGTCGATGTCCGTCCACCGCAGTTGACGGATCGCCCCGATCCGGTGCCCCGTCTCGTGGGCGAGCACCAGCGCGACGTGGAATCGCCAATCGACCCGCCGGGAAACCCCGAGCAGCGCCCGGTACTCGTCGTCGGTGAGGACGACCCGGTTGGGGTTCTTCTCCGTGGGCTTCCTGAGGCCCTTCAGCGGATTCCTGTCGAGGAGCAGGCGGCCCCGGTCGTCCCTCGACCTTGCGGCCCAGTTGAGGACCGCGACCAGGAACGTCAGGTCGTGTTCGACCATCCGGTCGGACACAGGCTTGCCGCTGGGACCGATCCTCCCGGCGCGGCGCTCCCGGATGAACCGGTCCCAATCGCGCCGCGACAGCGTCGCCGGGTCCCGGTGCCCGCCGAAGAACTGGAGGAACATGGTTGTCGCGGTCCTGTCCCGGCACCGGACCCGCTCCGTCTTGGAGGGCGTCACCTCCTCTCCGTAGATTTCAAAAAGCGTACCCAGAGTGAGCGGCTCGGGCTCGGCGTCCTTCTTGCCGTTCATCGCTGGCGACGCGAAGCCAGCGGCGGCCTCGTCGGCCTGCCGCTTCGACAAGAGCTAACAGATCCACATCTTACTGTGGCCGTTGAGCTTACGGGATTCAAAGGGCGAATTCCCGCTGATTGACTCCCGCCGAATCGACTGGGATCAGGTGCGGACCCTCGGACGGCTCTCCAGAGCCTTCCTGAGTTGTCCCGTATCGGCCTGCTGGTAGCAGCGCAAAACCGTCTGGGCCTCCTTCCAGCCACCGAGTTCGCACAGCACCTTCAGCGGAAGGTCCATGAGGTCGGATGCGAATTTCCGCCTCAGCGAGTGCCAGCCGCGTCCGCGCTTGCGTCCCAGCCCCGCAAGGTCTTCAGCCCTGTTCCACCAGTAGCGGACCGGCGACTTGCCCATGCACTTCGAGGCATCCCTGGATGCCGGCAACACCGGCGCGTCTCCGTTTCCGGGATTCCTGCGTTGCGCCTCTTCCAAGGCGGCGAGCGCCTCGGCGGTCACGGGCGTTCGGTGCTCGTATCCGCTCTTCTCGTGCTCGGCGCGCCACAGGATCGTTCTGTCCTCGAAGTCAATGTCAGTCCACCTGAGGTGGCGGATGGCACCGATCCGGTGACCGGTCTCGTGAGCGAGCACGAGCGCAACGTGGAACCGCCAGTCCACCCGGCGCGACACCCGTAGCATCGCGTCGTATTCCTCGTCGGAAAGGACGATCCGCGTCGGGTTCTTCTCCTTGGGCAGCTTGAGCCCTCGCAGCGGATTCGAGTCGAGCAACAGACGGCCCTGCTCATCCCTCGATTTGGAAGCCCAGTTGAGGACCGCGATCAGGAACTTCAGGTCGTTCTCGATCGTTCGATTCAACACCGGCTGGCGGCTCGGTCCGAGCCTGCCCGCGCGGCGTTCCCGGATGAACCGGTCCCAGTCCCGCTTCGACAGCGTCTCGGGTCTCCGGTCCCGTCCGAGGAAGTCGAGGAACATCCGCATCTGCATTCCGTCCCGCTGCCGGGTCTTCTCGCTCTTGGTAGGCGTCACCTCCTCGCCGTAGATTTCAAAAAGCGTTCCCAGAACGAGCGGCTCGGGCTCGGCTTCCGCCCTACCTGCGGGCTCGTGGACCGCGAAGCCGGCGGCAACCTCGTCCGCTTGCCTCTTGGCCCGCGACCAGTCGCGGTGCCCCAGCGACCTCGTGAGTCGGCGCCCGTTCTCGCGCCACTCGATCTGGTACAAGCCGGTCTTGGGATCGGCAAACACCCTCACCCGGTTCCGGCCCCATTCGCCGGCGCTGTAACTGCGCCGACTTCGTTTCGTGCGTGCCATCGTTCGATACCTCTCTCGATTCGATGGACTGCACGATCTGCGCGAACGAAACTTGGCCCGAACGAGGCGTCTTGACCAGTGCCTGTGCCGGCACTCTTGGAAAGCGACGGCGGGGCCGTCGCCGCAGGTCGATCCGCGTCCAGGACTGCGCTGGACCGCTCGGGACATCCGCTCGCGGAACCGGTGCTCGCTTGGGCGCTGCCCCGGAGCCGCTTGCTGCACTGGCCGGATGCGTTGGCGTGAATCGGCTCCTACCAAGGATTGGCCTTGCCGGTGATATGCCAGTGCGACGAACTTTCGTCACCCCGTTTAGAGCGGCGGCCCCGGTTTGAGAGTCGGCGAAGCCTCCTCAAATGGCCGGAGTGTCCTGAACCACGCGAGGGAGGATCGACATGCGCAAGCTGTTGCTGGCTTGTCTGGCCGTCGCGTTGCCTTCGCAGGCGCAGGCCCAGGAGGCCCCGGACCGCTTCCTGCTCGAAGCCGGGATCGTCGGCGGCAACAGCATCGCTTGTCCCGGACACTACGTCGGCATCAGCGGGCGTCTTGCCGGGCCGGTGTCGCTGTACGGGATGGTGGAGAACTACCGGTGCGCCGACATCGCCGGGTCGGCCAACCGGATCGGCGCGTCGGTCCTCATCGGACGTTCAGGTTGGCTCGTTCGCCCGGCGTTGCGCGCGGGCATCGAGTACGACGGAGGAGACGTTTCGCCGACCGCCGGTGCCAGCCTGACGTTCGGACGGCGCTACGGGGCGCGCGTCATCCTCCACGTCGGAGACGGGTCCGACGATACCAACATCGTGCTCTTCCAGATGGGCGGTTACATTTCGTTCTGAGCCCCCGTTTGACGTTCCCGGCGGAGACGGGTTCGGCGGTCGGGCGCAGCCAAGCGCCGCAACGGGGGCTGGACGGCCTTCCCGCAAGGGATCGCTGGTGCGGGAGTATCCATGTCAAGCGGATGCCCGTTTTTCGTCGAGCGACGTGTCTCGCAGCGCCCCTCGCGACGCTTCCGCTTCGGTGCCTGTTCTTGCCCGGCTCGATCATCCGTGAACGCTCCCCGCCGGGCTGGGCGTCGGGAAGGCCGGGCAGGAGTATTCCCGCGGCGGGTGCGCCGTCCAAGTACGGTCCTGCTGCACCAGGGCGTTGGCGAGGATGAGGAGCTTCCGCATCACGGCCGTCAGGGCGACCTTGGGCGGCTTGCCCCGAGCCACGAGCGCTTCGTACTTGCGCCCGAGGTCGGGATTGTGCTGGACCGCAGCCAGTGCGGGCATGTACAGCAGCTGGCGCACCCGGCGCCTGCCGCCCTGGACGAAGCTGCGTCCCTTCCAGTGTCCGGACTCCCGGGTGACCGGAGCCAGTCCGGCGAGGCTGGCGGCGCGGGCGCCGGTAAGGGTGCCGAGCTCCGGCAAGTGGACGATCAGTCCCGCGGCGGTGATGTCCGAGATGCCCGGGATCGAGGTCAGGATCTCGGCCCGGCGCTCCAACGCCTTCTCCTCCTCCACCCGTTGCCGGATCTCGGCGTCGATGAGCTTCAGCTGGCGCTCGATCTGCCTCAGCCTCTGCCTGGTGACCCGCTTGCCCACGGGAGTGCGCAAGTGCCTGCCGCGGTTGGAGGTGGCGGTCCGGTCCTTGCGCAGCGCGTCGCGGATCTGCTGGAGCTCGGCAAGGTCGCGCTGCCCCTCGGACTTCGCCTGAGCCGGGCGCAGATCTTCGATGGCCGACGCCATGATGGCCAGCATCCGGGCGTCCACGGCATCGGTCTTGGCTCGCTGGCCGAGGGACCGGGCGAAGGACCGGACTTGGAAGGGGTTGATCGCATACATGGGGAGTCCGGCCTTCAGGAGGGTGTCCTCGAGGTCGCGGTGGAAGGCTCCGGAGGGTTCGTACGCGATCCGGTCGATCCCGGAGCCGATCCAGGCGATCAGCTTCCGGAAGCCGGCCCTGTCGTTCGAGAACCGGGACGCTCTCCCCTCGGGCGCCGCGAAGGCGTCGAGCCAGTCCTTGGAGATGTCGATCCCGACGGTGCGACGGTTGGTGCTCATGTGTTCTTCCCTTTTCCTGTGCTTGTCGTGCGAGCCTCGATGCTCAAGTATCCATTCAGGACGTGGGAAAGACGGTGGCGACCAAACTCCCGCACGGCCCTTGCGGCCAGCGACCCCAACGGCCCGACCACCGTCTGTGCTGGATGCCCGCTCCGGCTCGCTCCGCTCGCCTCTGCGGGCATCCAGCACACCGGGCCATCCCCGTGACCCGGACCTGCAAATCAAGCAGGAATCCCCAAGAATGGAAGAGACAAGCGACCCCAGGCGGGGTTGGGATGGCCGTGCACATCCCAACCGTCGCCGTGCCCTACCAGGCACCCGAAGGGCAGGGTCGCTCCCGCCACGACCGCACTCTCCGGAACGGCTCCGCCGTTCGTGCGGGCGTGGTGCAACCGAAACGCGGGCAGCGACATGCGGAACCGCTGCCGCGCACATGGAGGCGGCGATTCCGTGCACATGCACCTCAATGTCGATGTGCACGCGCGGTACGCCGCCGACCCCGGCCGATCGGCGGTCAGGATCCGTCCCCTCGAAACCGGCTCGAACGCCATACCGATAGCCGTGGATCATTCCTCCGGACAGGCCCGAATCGGAGCAGAGCCCTCATCTCGACGAGGCGGTGAAGGCAGCCGTTGAGACCCCCGGCTCGGCGTAGACGAAGACGGCGCGTTCCGTTCGTGCGGTGCGAGGCACAGCGACCTGTGGAAGGCGCTCTGGGACCTGGGCGTCAAGATCGAAGTGGTTGCGGTCGCCCGGAGATGGAAGGAGTGGGGTAGGACGAGCAGGGTGCTGACCAACTGGTCGCGGTATCCGCGCCCGTCCGAAATCGACGAGGAGACCCGGCGCGACCTCGCCCGGATCGAGCACGCCATCCTCGGGGGGGATGTCGGCGTCCTCGACGAATACGGCGGCTTGCATGCCGCCCTGAAGCGCGCCAACGTCCTTGGAGAAGCGCGCGCGCAGGCGTGCGGGCCGTGGGCTGACGGAACGCGTCGACACATGGATGACGGATCGGCTGGCGTGGGCTCGATTCTACTGGGAGACCTGATGTCCGGGGCCGTACCGGATGTGTGCAAGAGACAATGGGGGTCGATGCACATTTTGGGGCTCTGGTGATGCACACGGGTCGATCTGCATATCCGCCGACGCGGCAACATCTTGCGGCTTCGCCGCGCGGGCGGCCGTGGCGCAGGAGCCGCTTGGGGCGTGGATGGGAGCGACCCCCGGGGCACAGGTGCCCGGTTCGGGCGCGGGGCCGTTCGCGTTTTCACACGCTCGTCCCCGCCCCCTCCCGGGGTCGCTCCCCCAAGAATCGTCCCTGCGGGAAGGCGAAGCTCCAGGCGGCCGTCGTTTTCGGACGACGGAGCCGGCCGGCGACCGGCGGCGGTCGCCGCTACCCCGCCGACTGGCCGGATCGGATGGCGTCTCTGGTTGGGGAGTCGGCGCGGTGATGGTCGGGCGGAGGTGGCACGCGGGCGCGATCGTCTTCCTCGGCGTTGCCGGGCTGCCGCTGATCGTGTGGGCGTTGCGCCTCGGGGGGACATCGGTTTCGGGCGGCGACCCGGCGTCGACCGAGCGCGGTGAGGTTGCGGAGCGTCCTCCCGGCACCGGCGCATTGATCGAGCGGTTGCAGCGGACCAACCTGCTCAACGCGGGCAAGATCCACGACCGGCTCGGCCTGGAGGGCACATCGCCCGCCCGCGCCGGACGCGGCTTTCTGACGCACAGTCCCTACGAGCCGCCCTACCGCGAATCCTGCCCGGCCTTGGCCGACCTCCGGTATCCGCTTCCCTCGCATCCGCAGAGCTACGAGTGGGCCGAGGCGTCGGGCACGTTCTCGTTCCGTGGCCAGGAGCCGGTACTCGAATGGTACTCGTCGCTCGGGTCGGACACCGAGGTGTGCGCCGTCCGGTTCGCCGATTCCACGCGCGTGGACTACCGGCTCCGCACCTTCCCCGACGCGGAGAGCGCGCTCGCGGAGGACCACGTCGTCACCCACCGCCGCCACTGCGGCACGTGTTCGTCGCTGCGGGATCTCGCGGCCTACATGGCGAGCCCGGATCTCGCTACGCCCGCGAGGACCTGCGCGAGGCGGCTGACGGCCGGGGGCGTCAAGCAATGCCTCATGGAGGAGATCGGCCTGTCGGAGCGCTGCGCCGAGACGTGGACGTACAACGTGCTGCATACGAGGCGACACTGCGCCTGGGCCTGCATCGGGCATCACGGCCTGTGGAACGTGCTGACGAACGACATGGACGGCGCGCACACCGACGAAGACGGCAGCCTGAACCCCTGTCTGGCCTGCGACGAACAAACCTCCGGCCCGGGCTTCCGGTTCGCGGCGGGACGCACCCGGCGCTCCTCGGGGCTGATGTCGGCGATCCCCCGGACGGCGGGCGAGATCTACGCCGTCGATCACCGGCGCTACTTCAGGTGACCGGCGCAGCCGCTCGCAAACGCCAGCGGACATTGACCCTGCCCGACCGCGCGTCCAGTGTTCAACTCGAATACGATTGAACGACCTCCCGTTCATCCGCATCCATCGGGCGCGGACCTGCCTCCTGAAAGGGTAACGGACATGAGCAGCTTGCATGATGCCGTCATGCAGTTCGTGGAACAGGAAATGAAGAAGGACCCCGGCGTGAAGAACGCCGCCCTGTTCGCGGGTGCCTGCGAGATCGACGAGTCGATCGGGGAGCTTAGGCCGCAACAGTTTCACGCCAGGTATCGGTTGCCGGTGACGCGACGGATGGCGGAGCAGCGGCGGCCCGCACGGTCGCGCAGAGCGGTCCCGGAGCCTGACCCCGCGCCCGCGGCATCCGGCGACGGCACGGCCGTCATGGAGTTCGTGGAGCGGACGCTCGAAGCAGACCCCAACGTCTCGAACGCGGACCTGTTCGCGGGTGCCCGCGAGATCGACCCCTCGGTCGCGGAGCTCTCGGGCCGGCAGTTCCACGCGAGGTATCCCCTGCAAGTGAAGGCGCGCCTCGCAAGTGCCGCTGCACCCGAGCCCGAGACGCCGCTGGAGCCGGAGGTCCCAACGGTTGAAGAGACTGCCCCCGAGGATGCGCCGCCGCCGCAGGCGGGCGACCCGGTTGCGGTCCGCCGTCTTCTGCTCGATCTGGCCAAGGAACTCGCGACTGCGGAGAGCAAGGCGGAAGTGATCGAGGTGATGGCCCGGTTGGATGACTATGTGGCCGAGATCATGGAGGCGGCGCGCGGCTGAGCACAACGAGACGGGTCGAGAGCACCACGCGCCCCCGACCGGCCGGCCCAACGCCTTGGCGGCTTCGAGACATCTGAGGCGAGCGCGGACGACGGCTGCCCAACGCCTTCCCCGCAAGGGGACTGCTGGCTGGGAGAGACCCCGTAGCGGCGGGGGGGAGGGGCTGTCCGGCCCCATCCCCCCGGTGCCGATCGAGGCATGCCGAATAGGGGGGTCTCTCCCAGTCACGTCCAAGGAGCGCGGATCGACATCGGCGCTCCGCCAGCCGTGACGCAACCGCAAGCGCGCCAGCGGCATATGGAACCAGAGGCATGTACATCGCAGGCGCGATTTCGTGTCCGGTGACCCCCAAAGTGAACCGGACACGCAGGACTTGCCACCGGAACCCTCTTATGGCGGTTCCGACAGGCGTCCCGGCAGCGTGCCCACCATGCCGTGACGCGACCGATCGGGAGGCGGCGGCAGGGAGCTTGGCAAGCCGTCGGGGGTCGTGCTCGAGACACTCAACCCCGGGTGTGACGGCTACGAGCGGGCCGCCGGAAAGATCGGCGTCGGAGCATGGGATGTGCCGTCTGGTGCCGTCACCCAACCTACGAGGCCCGGTTCCTCTGATGCAGGCCGACGAACCCGACGATGACGCGTTCGTTCGGCTCGTCCTCGGCGAAGGCGATCCGGATCGTATGGTGCGGGTCGTGACTGGTCCCCTTGCCGAGGTGGGAGGCCAGTTGCCATGCGGTTCCGTTGACGCGGGTCCGGTACCAATCCGGGAACCGTCCCCTCGTGGGGGCCGACTGGTTCGACTTGTAGAACCAGCCCGGGCAGGTTTCCCCGATCCGGTCGGTCGGCCCATTCCGGTACGCCGTGGCGAGCCACGCCAGCGCGTCGAACACCTCTGGAGGATTCGCGAACGGCGTGTCCTCGTTCGAGCGGGAGTTGAGCTTGATGAGCAGCCTGTCGGGGAACATCTTCCGCGCCTGCGCGATGGCTTCGCGGACGCTCCCCACGGGCTCTGCGGCCACCGGCTCACCCTCATTCGTCCGGGCCTGCCTGCGCTCCTCGACGTAGGCGCGCCGCCAGTGCTCCTCCATCCTCCGGCTTCGCGCAACCTCCTCCCGGAGCCGTCCGGCCTCCTCGTCTCCCAGCGCCTTCTCCTCCCGGAGCGTTCGGTTGTCCGCTTCGAGGCGCTCGCGGTCCTCGCGAAGGGCCTCGATCTCGCGCCGGGATGAATCGTCCTCTTTCACGGACGCTCTGGAGGCAGGTTCGGTCTCCGCATCCGTGCCGTCCGCCGTCCCGGAGGCCGGACGCGCCTTGTCGGCGTCGGCCATCTCCCCCGTGGCGTCCTCGTCCGGCGGGTCGGGCTGGGCAACGCGCTCCCGCCACGCATCGACCGCCCCGAGAATGGCGTCCTCGCACTCGCCGCGCTTCAGGGACCGCTCAAGCTCCTCGGCTCGCGAGGCGGCTTGGGGACGAATCGGCGCGTACTCCTCGAAGGTGACTTCCAAGTAGATGAGCAACGGAAGCGCCGACCCGATCAGCGCGCGCCGGGCATCGACCAGTCCGGGCCAGGGATCCGGGTCGATCCCGAGGTAGCGCAGTTCCTCGCCGAACCGCTCTTGAAGGGAGCGGCAAAGGCCCGCGATCTGCTCCCGGCACCAGCCGATGAGTTCGCGCTCCTTCTCGCGCCGGATGTCCTCCATCCACTTGATGAGGGGGCGTCCGCTTCCTCCCACTCGGGCGCGTTGGGAGGGAGGTCTTGCAGGATTTCGAGCCAATCCTGAAAGAGCGGCGACGCCAGTGGCGGTGGCGCGGGGAACCGGCGCGCGAGGAGGCAAAGCATCAGACCGGCCGAGTCGCGGTCGACGGCCTCGTCGACCGCCGCCGCCAGTGCGTGCCGTTCGCTCCGCCATTGCTCGGCCGTCCAGAAGCCATCGAAGCACGCGTCCGGTGGCTCGGGCACGGGCATGCCGCGTCTTGCGAGGTGCCCGGCGGCCTGATCGCGAAGCGCGCCGTGCGAGTCCACCCAATGATTGAGAACGGCGCGCGCGAGGTCCCGGTCGTGATGCCGGATCGCCTCCAGCACGGGCTGGAGGAGCTTCGGCCGGGGCGCGCGGCTGGCGTCGCGGTATCCTTCCACCCGAAGACGCCGCAGGGCGGCCCCGCGTTGTTGACGAAGCGCCTTGGATTCGGAACGGTGCTTCAGGGCGCGCTTCACCACGCGCCGGCGGAAGTCCTCGCTTAGGATGTGGAAGATCTGGTCGGGGGTTCTCGGTTTGATCGCGGGCTCTTCGGTCATGGGGTTGCTCCTTGCGGGGATGGGTTTCCCCTCCCTCCAGCTTGGGGGAAGGATGATGCACCGACGGAAGGAAAAGGGGCTGACGTACCACCGCTCCCATGTCCCCCCCAACATTCGGCACCGTTCGCGTTCGCCTACAAGATCGCGTCCGCGAAGCGGCCGGTCCACCCACGGATGCCACGATGCACACAAGGGCGGGCGCGGGCGCCGTCCACGGGCTCAAGGCCGCTGGTGGTGACCTACAAACCGTTCCCGACCGTCATCTGCGCGTCGCGGACCTCCTTCCCAAGGGATTCCTGGGCTGGAGCGACCTCCACGCGGAGGACGGCATCGGCGTGTCCGATGACGAACTCCTCGATGGCACGCCGGGCATCGAAAGTGGCGGGTCGCTCCAGCCACGGCCGCCAGCGCCC